>NZ_CM191262.1:0-4332500 GCF_041475705.2 Xanthomonas sp. NCPPB 3761 | reverse complement strand
CCAGGGTGAAGGTGCCGTAACAGGTACTGGAGGCCCGAACCCACGTCTGTTGCAAAAGACGGGGATGAGCTGTGATTAGGAGTGAAAAGCTAATCGAACCCGGAGATAGCTGGTTCTCCTCGAAAGCTATTTAGGTAGCGCCTCATATGTATCCTCTCGGGGGTAGAGCACTGTTATGGCTAGGGGGTCATCGCGACTTACCAAACCATTGCAAACTCCGAATACCGAGACGGACTGTATGGGAGACACACGGCGGGTGCTAACGTCCGTCGTGAAAAGGGAAACAACCCAGACCCACAGCTAAGGTCCCAAATTCACTGCTAAGTGGAAAACGATGTGGAAAGGCATAGACAGCCAGGAGGTTGGCTTAGAAGCAGCCACCCTTTAAAGAAAGCGTAATAGCTCACTGGTCGAGTCGGTCTGCGCGGAAGATTTAACGGGGCTAAGCAGTGAACCGAAGCTTGGGGTGCATAAAACTTGTTTTATGCGCGGTAGAGGAGCGTTCCGTAAGCCTGCGAAGGTGGATTGAGAAGTCTGCTGGAGGTATCGGAAGTGCGAATGCTGACATGAGTAACGATAATGCGGGTGAAAAGCCCGCACGCCGAAAGCCCAAGGTTTCCTTGCGCAACGTTAATCGACGCAGGGTTAGTCGGTCCCTAAGGCGAGGGCGAAAGCCGTAGTCGATGGGAAGCAGGTTAATATTCCTGCACCTCGCGTGAGTGCGATGGAGGGACGGAGAAGGTTAGGTGTACCGGGCGTTGGTTGTCCCGGGGAAAGGCGGTAGGTTTGGATCTTTGGCAAATCCGGGATCCTTTAAGACCGAGCACCGAGACGAGCCTTTTTGGCGAAGTCACTGATACCACGCTTCCAGGAAAAGCTCCTAAGCTTCAGCTCACGAAGACCGTACCGTAAACCGACACAGGTGGGTAGGATGAGAATTCTCAGGCGCTTGAGAGAACTCGGGTGAAGGAACTAGGCAACATGGCACCGTAACTTCGGGAGAAGGTGCACCCTTTTTGGTGGCTCGTGCGAGCTATAGCTGAAGAGGGTCGCAGAAACCAGGCCGCTGCGACTGTTTATCAAAAACACAGCACTCTGCAAACACGAAAGTGGACGTATAGGGTGTGACGCCTGCCCGGTGCTGGAAGGTTAATTGATGGGGTCAGCCGCAAGGCGAAGCTCTTGATCGAAGCCCCAGTAAACGGCGGCCGTAACTATAACGGTCCTAAGGTAGCGAAATTCCTTGTCGGGTAAGTTCCGACCTGCACGAATGGCGTAACGACAGCGGCGCTGTCTCCACCCGAGACTCAGTGAAATTGAAATCGCTGTGAAGATGCAGCGTTCCCGTGGCAAGACGGAAAGACCCCGTGAACCTTTACTATAGCTTTACACTGAACGCTGAGTTCGTCTGTGTAGGATAGGTGGGAGGCTATGAAACTGTGGCGCTAGCTGCAGTGGAGCCATCCTTGAAATACCACCCTGTCGTGCTTGACGTTCTAACCTAGGTCCGTTATCCGGATCAGGGACCGTGTATGGTGGGTAGTTTGACTGGGGCGGTCTCCTCCTAAAGAGTAACGGAGGAGCACGAAGGTACGCTCAGCGCGGTCGGACATCGCGCACTGTGTGCAAAGGCATAAGCGTGCTTGACTGCAAGATCGACGGATCAAGCAGGTACGAAAGTAGGTCTTAGTGATCCGGTGGTTCTGTATGGAAGGGCCATCGCTCAACGGATAAAAGGTACTCCGGGGATAACAGGCTGATACCGCCCAAGAGTTCATATCGACGGCGGTGTTTGGCACCTCGATGTCGGCTCATCACATCCTGGGGCTGTAGTCGGTCCCAAGGGTATGGCTGTTCGCCATTTAAAGTGGTACGCGAGCTGGGTTCAGAACGTCGTGAGACAGTTCGGTCCCTATCTGCCATGGGCGTTGGAAGTTTGAGAGGGGCTGCTCCTAGTACGAGAGGACCGGAGTGGACGAACCTCTGGTGTTCCGGTTGTCACGCCAGTGGCATTGCCGGGTAGCTATGTTCGGAAGCGATAACCGCTGAAAGCATCTAAGCGGGAAGCGCGCCTCAAGATGAGACTTCCCGGGGCACAAGCCCCCTAAAGGAACCATGTAGACTACGTGGTTGATAGGTCAGGTGTGTAAGTACAGCAATGTATTGAGCTAACTGATACTAATGATCCGTGCGGCTTGACCATATAACCTCAAGTTGCCTTGGTCCCAACGAACGTTGGTAGATCATCAAATGCAAGCTACGTCACAAGTTAACTATGCGAGGCTGAGCGCCGTAGGTGCTTCCACACGCAAACCCAGGCACACCCGTGCTCACGTTTGAGGAAGCAGCAACTGGCGACGCTCCAACCGTCTCCCTGGTGAAATTAGCGCTGTGGAACCACCCGATCCCATCCCGAACTCGGAAGTGAAACGCAGCTGCGCCGATGGTAGTGTGGCTCAAGCCATGCGAGAGTAGGTCATCGCCAGGGGCTTTACCCCGGAACCCTCAGTCCGCAAGGACTGAGGGTTTCTTTTTGCGCCCAAATTGATGCAGGACCCAGTCGGGATGGCCTCAGGGCGCCCGAAGCCGGCGGTGACCGAGGTGCGGCAGTAGCACAGCGCATGAGATAACCGCCGCAATCGCCTGGCGGTGGGAAGTTAGTCACCTTATCCGCAGCACCGCGCTCCCCCAACCGCCTGGCCCGCTTACCCTGCGCCGCTGGCCATCGGTGCCGACATCGCCTTCGTGGTAGCAGGGTCAGGGTCAGGGCGCCCGTACGGCCGGGGCTGCGAATGCCCCGCAACACAAAGCACGCGCTCTCCGCAACCGGCGGGCTACTGGCACCTACAGCTTCTCTTGGCCGCCAAACCGCCTGGCCAATGCCAGACGCGCCGCGCGGCGGTCGCTGGAGCCGATCAAAGACAGCGCCCCCGATAGCCTCGCTCGGCCGATGTCCTTGCCCGCCTGTCCTTGATACAAAGGACGGCCTAGAGCAGACCGGTCACGGCATCTGCAATGTTTCCCACATCTTGATGAGACCAAATCGAAGGCACCAGTGGCATCACGGTGTGCGGTGAAGGTATCCGATAAGTATTGGATCGAATCCAGCGATGTGCGCCGCGGGGGGAGCACATCTGGAGCGGCCGACTCGAACAGATGGGGAAGTACACCGCGAATTCGCGCCGGCTTCGCCAAGTGGGGGCCGATGCTTTATGTCGTTGGGATATTCACCACCACTGACAGCTTGAAACACTGCGCCCAACGAACAAAAAACCCCGCCTAAGCGGGATTTTTTGTCGTGCTGACAGTACATCTGGCTGCAATCGGTGGGGACTGACCGATTGGCGCTGAGGCCATGATCTGCTGGCTGGTATCAGTCGCCAATGTCAGCAGCGAGGCGTTACCGCCTGCTGCGGTGGTGTTGACGGTGACGACCTTCTCGGTAGCAAAACGCAGCAAGTAATGCGGGCCGCCGGCCTTGGGACCGGTGCCGGACAGGCCCTGGCCGCCGAACGGTTGTACGCCGACCACGGCGCCGATCTGGTTGCGATTGACGTAGACGTTGCCTACCACCACGCGCGAGGTGATGCGGTCGATCGTCTCATCGATACGCGAGTGGACACCCAACGTGAGGCCGTAACCGGTCGCATTGATCTGCTCGATGACGGCATCGAGCTGGTCGGCCTTCCAGCGAATTACATGCAGCACCGGCCCGAAAATTTCGCGTTGCAGCTGGGACAGCGATGTCAGCTCATAGGCACGTGGAGCGAAGAAGCTGCCATGCGCAGTGCTGGCGTCCAGGGTGGTGCTCCCGATCAGACGCGCTTCGCGATCCATGCGTGCAGCGTGATCGTCGAGAATCTTGAGCGCATCAGCATCGATCACGGGGCCAACGTCGGTCGAGAGCAGGCCCGGATCACCGATCTTCAACTCGCCCATTGCACCGGCCAGCATCGTCATGACCTTGTCGGCGATGTCGTCCTGGACGAACAGGACGCGCGCCGCGGAGCAGCGCTGCCCGGCCGAGATGAAGGCACTGGAGATGGCGTCCTTGACCACTGCTTCGGGCAACGAGGACGAGTCGGCGATGAAGGCGTTCTGGCCGCCGGTTTCGGCGATCAAGACGCCGATGGCGGCATCGCGTGCGGCCAGGGTGCGGTTGATGATGCGTGCGGTTTCGGTAGAACCGGTGAACGCGACGCCGGCAACGCGCGGGTCGTTAGTCAGCGCAGCACCAACGGTAGCGCCGTCACCTGGCAGGAACTGCACCGCCGCTTCCGGCACGCCGGCTTCGTGCAGCAGCTTGACCGCTGCAAAGCCAATCAGGTTGGTCTGCTCGGCCGGTTTGGCGATGACCGTATTGCCGGCCGCCAGCGCTGCGGCGACCTGACCGAGGAAGATCGCCAAGGGGAAGTTCCACGGACTGATGCAGACAAAGACGCCACGCCCGTGCAGCTGCAGCTCGTTGGATTCGCCGGTTGGCCCGGGCAGGCGCTCGGGTGCACCGAACTGCGCACGCGCCTGGCCGGCGTAATAGCGCAGGAAATCGACGGCCTCGCGGACTTCGGCCACTGCGTCGGGCAGCGTCTTGCCGGCTTCCTTGACGCAGATCGCCATGAAGTCGGGCATGCGCGTTTCGAGCAGATCGGCCGCATGTTCCAGGATGGTGGCGCGGCTGGCCGCAGGTGTGCGGTTCCAGGCCGGTTGCGCGGCCGCAGCGCTGGCCAGCGACTTCTGGACAGTATCCGGATCGGCCGGGTGCCACTGTCCAACCGTCTCGCGGCGATCTGCCGGATTCAACACCGCTTGGCCAGGCGTGCTGATCACCGCACCAGGCACCAGGGGCGTGGCCTTCCACGGTTTGATCGCAGCGTTGAGTTGCTCGGCGAGCTGGCGCAGATCGTTGTCGTTGGCGAGATTGGCGCCCATGGAGTTTTTCCTGTTCTGGTTCTGGCTACGCAGCACATCGGCTGGCAGTGGAATCTTGGGATGCGGGATGGAAGTAAATGACGTTACCGCTTCGACCGGGTCGCGGATGAGGTCTTCGATGGCGACATCCTCGTCGGTGATGCGATTGACGAAGCTTGAATTGGCGCCGTTTTCGAGCAGGCGACGTACCAGATATGGCAGCAGATCTTCGTGCGAGCCGACCGGTGCGTAGACGCGGCATGGCAGATCGAGACGATCGGCAGGAATCACCTCGGCATACAGGTCATCGCCCATGCCGTGCAGTTTCTGGTGCTCGTAGGTCTTGCCTGCCGCAATCGCGCGGACTGCGGCAATGGTCTGCGCGTTGTGCGTGGCGAACATCGGGTAGAGCGCGTCGCTGTGCGCGAACATGCGACGTGCGCATGCCAGGTACGACACGTCGGTATTTTGCTTACGCGTAAACACCGGGTAGCCGGAATGTCCTTCGATCTGGGCGCGCTTGATCTCTGCGTCCCAGTACGCGCCTTTGACCAGGCGCACCGGAATGCGTCGCCCGACACGGCGCGCCAGATCGGCAAGAAAATCGATCGTGTACGGCGTGCGTTTCTGATACGCCTGCACCGCCAGACCATAGCCCTCCCAGCCATCCAATGACGGGTCGGAGAAGGTGGCCTCGATGATGTCCAGCGACAGTTCCAGCCGATCGGCTTCCTCGGCGTCGACGGTGTAGCCGATGCCGTAGGACTTGGCCAACTGCGCAAGTTCCAGCACGCCCGGCACCAGCTCTGCCATCACGCGGGCGCGCTTGGCGTGCTCGTAACGCGGGTACAGCGCCGACAGCTTGATCGAGATGCTGGGCGCGGCGAATACATCGGTACCGACGAAACTGCCGCTGCGGCCGATCGCATGAATCGCATCGCGATACGCCTGCAGATAGCGCTGCGCATCCTTCATGGTGAGCGCGCCTTCGCCAAGCATGTCGAACGAATAGCGGTAGTTGGCGTTGTCGCCCTTGCGCGAACGCGACAGCGCTTCGCCGATGGTGCGGCCCATGACGAACTGATGGCCCATGATCTTCATGGCCTGGCGTAAGGCCAGGCGAATCACCGGCTCGCCAACGCGGCCGATCAGGCGTTTGAAGGCGCCCGGCACATCGGCGCGGGTGAGGTCGTTGAGCTGCACCAACTGGCCGGTCAGCATCAGGCCCCAGGTGGAGGCGTTGACCAGCACCGAATCGCTGCCACCCATATGCTTTTTCCAATCCGCATCGCCGAGCTTGTCGCGGATCAGCTTGTCGGCGGTGTCCTGGTCAGGAATGCGCAGCAGTGCCTCGGCCACGCACATCAGCAGCACGCCTTCTTCGCTACCCAGGTCGTATTGGCGCATGAAGGCCTCGATGGCGCCCTGATTCTGCGCACGTGCCCGCACACGGGTCACCAGGTCGGCCGCGATCGCCTGCACCTTGGCTTGCTCGGCGGCAGGCAGGCGTGCCTGCTCGAGCAGTTCACGCACGTGCTCGGTTTCGTCCTTGAGCCAGGCGGCGGTCATGGCGGCGCGCAATGCGCCAGGTGCGGCGGGCAGTTCGGGCGCCAACAGCGGGTGCGCGACTGAGGTAGAGGCAAGCGGGTCGAACTGTGCGTTCATGCGAAAGGTGCCTTGGATTCTCTGCGCATTCTAGTGAGCCAGACCGCGTGCGCACTTGTGTGGAAGCGGCGGCTTTCCCGCCGTTTTGTGCATGCCGCCACCGCAGGTGCGCGACACAGCGTGCCGGCACGGCCATTGTCGAGCAACGCGGAAGTGATTGATTTGCGCGCACTTTTAGCTGCACTGCAGCAAATTTTTGATCGCTGGAAATGCTTGCCGCATGTGTTGGCGCGGGTCTACCATCGGGCTATTCTCGCAGTGCGCTGCGTGCTGTTTATGATCGAAGTGCTGCCGTTGATGTCCGAAGGGGTTGGGACGCAGCTGCGGTTGCGGCCTCCGCGGGCACTGTCGGCCAGGCAATTCGTGCAGCTGTTCGCAGTGTTGGCGGGAACGATGTGGTTATTTGCAGGCCTGGGGTGGTGGACCGGCAATGCGTTCGCGCCGGTGTTTGCCCTGGTGCACAGTGGTGTGGTGGCGCTGGCGCTGCGGCAGTTGTGGCGAAGTGGCGAGCGCGAGGAAGCGATCCGGGTGGGGGAGGCCGTTGTCGAGGTGTTTCCGTCCGGGCATGCGCCACCAGCGTTTCAGGCACATCCGCACTGGGTGCGGCTTTGCATCGAACGCGATGACAGGGTGTTGCTGGTCAGCAGCGGCAAGCAGATCGAGATCGGAAGTTTTCTCGGGCCGGCCGAACGTGTGGAACTGGCAACAACGCTCAAACGCTTGCTCGCGGCCGCCAATGGCCGTCACCGATGACGTAAGGGTCTAGGCAATGACGCAACGCAGCAGCTGGAAGTCGATCAACACCTGCAAACACGTGGGCCTGGCGATGGCGGCGCTGCTGAGCGCGCCGGTGGCCTGGGCGCAATCGGCCGATCCAAAGGAATGGCAGCTCAACATGGGGCGCGGGGTGACCCAGACCGCGCGCATGGCCTACGAGGCGCATATGGTGGCGCTGTGGGTGTGCGTGGTGATTGGCGCGCTGGTGTTCTCGGCGATGGGCTATGCGATGTTCAAGTTCCGCAAGTCCAAGGGGGCGGTGGCTGCGCAATTCAGTCACAACATCACCGCTGAAGTGTTGTGGACGGTGATTCCGGTTCTGGTGCTGATCGCGATGGCGTGGCCGGCGACGGCAAAACTGATCGCGATGTACGACACCCGCGAATCGGAAATGACGGTCAAGGTGACCGGTTATCAGTGGATGTGGAAGTACGAATATCTGGGCCAGGGCGTGGAATTCACCAGTCGCCTGGCACGCGAGTCCGATCGTATCCGCCAAAGCGGCGAGCGCCCCACCGCGGCCTCGCAGCCGCATTACCTGCTGGATGTCGACAACCGCCTGGTGCTGCCGGTCAATACCAAGATCCGCTTCGTGATTACTGCCGACGATGTGATCCACGCCTGGTGGGTGCCGGCGCTGGGATGGAAGCAAGATGCGATTCCCGGCATCGTCAACGAAGCCTGGACCAACATCGAGCAGCCGGGCGTGTATCGCGGGCAGTGCGCCGAGTTGTGCGGCAAGGATCATGGCTTCATGCCGATCGTGGTGGAGGCACTGCCCAAGGCTGACTTCCAGCGCTGGCTGGCGTCGCGTCGCAGTACGTCAGGCGCAGCGCCGGAAGCGGCGCCAGCCGCCGCACCGACGCCGGCCGGTGCACCGGCCGCCCCGGCAGGTGACACCGCGCCGGCTGCGGCACCGGCACCGGCACCGGCCGCAACACCGACCGCCGCTCTTTAATCGCCCGCAACCGCTCGCTTCGCAGAGGTCGTTCCGTCATGGCGCATACCGCAGTCGATCACCACGGACACCACCAGCCCGGTTTCGTCGAGCGCTGGTTCTTTTCGACCAATCACAAGGATATCGGCACGCTGTACCTGCTGTTTTCCTTCGTGATGTTCATCATCGGCGCGGCGATGAGCGTGGTGATTCGCGCCGAATTGATGCAGCCCGGCTTGCAGTTCGTCAAACCGGAGTTCTTCAACCAGATGACCACCGTGCATGCACTGGTGATGATCTTCGGCGGCGTGATGCCGGCTTTCGTCGGTTTGGCCAACTGGATGATTCCGTTGCAGATCGGTGCGCCGGACATGGCGTTGCCGCGCATGAACAACTGGTCGTTCTGGTTGCTGCCGGTCGCCTTTACCCTGCTGCTGCTGACGCTGTTCCTGCCGGGGGGCGCGCCGGCCGGCGGCTGGACGCTGTACCCACCGCTGTCGCTGCAGGGCGGCTACAACGTCGCCTTCAGCGTGTTTGCGATCCATGTGGCCGGCGTCAGTTCGATCATGGGCGCGATCAACATCATCGCCACTGTGCTCAACATGCGCGCGCCGGGCATCGATCTGCTGAAGATGCCGATCTTCTGCTGGGCCTGGCTGATCACCGCGTTCCTGCTGATCGCGGTGATGCCGGTGCTGGCCGGTGCAGTAACCATGTTGCTGACCGACAAGTTCTTCGGCACCAGTTTCTTCAACGCGGCCGGCGGCGGCGATCCGGTGATGTATCAACACATCTTCTGGTTCTTCGGGCACCCGGAGGTGTACATCATGATCCTGCCGGCGTTCGGCGTGGTCAGCGAGATCATTCCGACCTTCAGCCGCAAGCCGTTGTTCGGCTACCAGGCGATGGTGTACGCCATCGCAGCGATCGCGTTCCTGAGCTTTATCGTGTGGGCGCATCACATGTTCACCGTAGGCATGCCGCTCGGTGGCGAAATCTATTTCATGTTCGCCACCATGCTGATCTCCATCCCGACCGGGGTGAAGGTGTTCAACTGGGTCAGCACGATGTGGAAAGGCTCGCTGACCTTCGAGTCGCCGATGCTTTGGGCCGTGGCCTTCGTGATCCTGTTCAGCATCGGAGGCTTTTCCGGGCTGATGCTGGCGATCGTGCCGGCGGACTTCCAGTATCACGACACCTACTTCGTGGTGGCGCATTTCCACTATGTGCTGGTGACCGGCGCAGTGTTCGCGTTGATCGCGGCGGTGTACTACTGGTGGCCCAAATGGACCGGGCGGATGTACAACGAGACCTGGGCCAAGGTGCACTTCTGGTGGACGATGGTGTTCGTCAACCTGCTGTTCTTCCCGCAGCACTTCCTTGGCTTGGCCGGCATGCCGCGGCGCATTCCCGACTACAACGTGGTGTTCGCCGACTGGAACCTGGTCAGTTCGATCGGTGCGTTCGGCATGTTCGTCACGCCGTTCCTGATGGCCGCGATCCTGCTGTCCTCGCTGCGCAGTGGCGCACGTGCACAGGCGCGCTCCTGGGAAGGCGCCAAGGGCCTGGAGTGGACGGTGCCGTCACCCGCCCCGGCGCATACCTTCACCGTGCCGCCGGTGATCAAGCCTGGAGATCTTGCGCATGAAGACATCGGCCACTGAGTCCGCCTCGGAGCCGGCGGTGACGCGTCTGCTATCTGCTGCGGAACGGCAGGCGCAACAACGCCGCGCCGTGCGTCGCACCGCGATCACGGTCGGCATCATTGCGTTGCTGATCTATGCAGGCTTCATCGCCTCGGGAGTCATCGGGCGGTGAGTGCCCGCGCGCCCGCACACGCGCCGACGGCCGGCTTGTTCAAGCTGCTGGGCGTGGTGCTGGGTGTGTTCGTGCTGACGTTCTCCCTGGTGCCGCTCTACCGCATCGCCTGCGAGAAAGTGTTTGGCATCCGCATGGAACGTGCACCCGGCAGCACGCGCGCGAACGCGGGCGCGCCACCTGCCGCCGGCAAGCGCACGGTGCGCGTGGAGTTCGATGGCGGGGTCAACTCCAAACTGCCGTGGACCTTCCATCCCGAACAGATGACGATGGATGTGGTGCCGGGCGAGCTCAACGAGGCGCTGTATTTCGCGCGCAACGATGGTGCACGTGCGGTGGTGGGCAGTGCGGTGCCCTCGGTTGCACCTGCGCGTGCGTCGGGCTACTTCAACAAGACCGAGTGCTTCTGCTTTACCGCGCAGACCTTGCAGGCCGGCGAAACGCGCGACATGCCGCTGCGTTTCATCGTCGACCCGGCACTGCCGCCGGAAGTCACTACGATCACCCTGTCCTACACGTTCTATCGCAACGACGCGCTGACCTCCGAACTGCAGGGCGGAGGCGCAGCTGGCGCGCCACGCGCTGCGCCGTAACCTTCCATCCACCCGCACCACGACACGGAAGCAACGCCATGGCCGACCACAGTCCCAACGCCGATGCGTATTTCGTCCCGAGCCAGAGCAAATGGCCCTTTGTCGGGTCGATTGCCATGTTCGTGATGATGATCGGCGTGGCCAGCTGGCTCAACGACGCGGCGTGGGGACGCTGGACCTTCTTCGGCGGCGTGGCAATGCTGCTGGCGACGTTGTTCATGTGGTTTGGCGATGTCATCCGCGAATCCAATGCCGGGCATTACAACCGCCAGGTGGATGGCTCGTTCCGCATGGGGATGGTGTGGTTCATCTTTTCCGAGGTGATGTTTTTCTGCGCTTTCTTCGGCGCGCTGTTCTACACGCGTGTGCTGACGCTGCCGTGGCTGGGCGGGGAAGGCGACGGCGTGATGACCAACGAGCTGCTGTGGAACGGCTATTCCGCTGCCTGGCCGACCAATGGCCCGGGCACCATCGGTGGGCAGTTCCAGACCATCCCAGCCTGGGGCCTGCCGCTGATCAATACGCTGATCCTGCTCAGCTCCGGCGTGACCTTGACCATCGCCCACCACGCGCTCAAGGGCGGGCGCCGCGGCGCGCTGCTGTTGTGGCTGGGGTTGACCGTGCTGTTGGGCTGCGTGTTCCTCTTCCTGCAAGCCGAGGAATATATCCATGCCTATACCGAGCTCAATCTCACGCTAGGCTCGGGCATCTACGGCTCGACCTTTTTCATGCTGACCGGTTTCCACGGCATGCACGTGTTGCTGGGCACGATCATGCTCGCGGTGATGTGGCTGCGCGCGGCGAAGGGGCACTTCAGCCGAGACAACCACTTCGCCTTCGAAGCGGCCGCATGGTATTGGCACTTCGTCGACGTGGTGTGGCTGGCGCTGTTTCTGTTCGTGTATGTACTTTGAGGGCGGGATTGGGGATTCGGGATTCGGGAATCGCAACAGCAAGCCCGCTTTTGCTTTTACGATTCACTACTCCCGATTCCCCATTCCCGGCCGCGTTAGCGGCCTAGTCCATGCGGCTTGATCCAGCCGGTATAGATGCCGAGGATCACGATGGCGATCAACGCCACCGATAGGCCAATGCGCCAGGTCAGGGCGTTGACGGTGCGCTTGGTCTGGCCGCGGTCGGTCAGCAGGTAGTAGAGGCCGGCGCCCAGGTTCCATAGGATCACGATCAGGAAGGCGACAATCAGCAGCGTCTTGAGCGAATCGTTCACAACAGCCCCGGGTGCAGTCGGCGTGGTGATGGCATTGCACGCCTTTTTGCGTCGCTTGTCATGACGCGCAAGCACACGGCGGTATTCGGCTGGTGTCTGGCGTTGCTGGTGAGCGCGGGTTTTGCGGCGCTTGGGCATTGGCAATTGCAGCGCATGCACAGCAAGCAAGCCTTGCTGGACCGTGCCGCGCATGTGCGCGACACCACGCTGCCCTTGGCACAGGCGCTGGCGACGCCGAATGAGTTGGCATGGGTGCGTGGGCAAGTGCGTTTTTTGCCACAACTGGTCTTGCTGGACAATCAACTGCATGACGGGCGTGCCGGTGTGCGCGTGTATCAACTGGCAGCGCCAGAAGATGTGTCGACCGACGTGCTGGTGGATCTGGGTTGGCTGCCACTGCCGGCCGATCGGCAGTTGCCCGGCATCGTTGCCCTGAAAGGCGTGCAGACGGTGCAGGGGCTCTTGAGCGCACCGCCGTCGGCGGGGCTGGCGATCGGACCGGCGCTGGCGCCTGGGGTTGCGGCGCAGACCTGGCTGGCCACGCGACTGGATCTGCAGGCCCTACGCAGCACACTGGGCAGGCGCGACATTTCGTCGCAGGTCCTGCGCCTGGACCCTGCACTGCCGGTTGGCTACACGCGCGATCTGGACATGCTGCCAAACACGCTGCCGCCCGCACGGCACTTGGGTTACGCGGTGCAATGGTTCGGGTTGGCCGCCGCGGTCCTGGCGACCGCAACGCTGCTGACATGGCGTGTGCGCCGTCGCGGCCGCGGGCACTGACGCCTGCGGCATGAGAAAATCGCCGGCATGACCTCCTCCACATCGGCCACGCCGCATTCGGTCAAACGCGGCCGCAGGATGCTGATTGCCCTGGCGGTGCTGTTCTTCGGCTCGATGTTGCTGGCCGGCGTGCTGCGCTTCTCCGGATGGCAGCCGGCGTCGATGCGCAACAACGGCGAACTGCTGCAGCCGCCCGCAGATCTGCGGGCGCTGGTGCCGGTGCGCGCGAACGGGAAGCCCTATGCCTGGGCGCCGAGCGAGCGCATCTGGCGCATTGCGGTGGCGCCGCCGGCCGATTGCATGCAGCAGTGCGTGGCGTTGGCCGCAGAACTGGACAAGGTGTGGCAGCTGCTCGGACATCGTGCCGACAAGGTGGAGGTGCTGTGGATCGGCGCGCCGCCGGCCGGGTTGCCGCCGATGCCTGCACTGCGCGTGCTACGCGACGATGCCCGCCTGCGCCAGGCATTGCCGCGCGGCACCGATACGGCCGGCGTGCCGGTGTATGTGATCGACCCCAATGGCTTCGTGATCCTGCGGTATGCCCCCGGCTTCGAGCCGGCCGGCCTGCGGTCGGATCTGGTCAAGCTGCTGAAACTGATGTGAGCCCGTTTCGATGAACCTGTTTGCGCCACCGGCGTTGTTCCGTCACTTCCATCGCATGGCCTGGCTGGCCGCGCTGTTCACTGCGAGCACGATTTTGTTCGGGTCGTTCGTCCGCTTGTCCGATGCCGGCATGAGCTGCCCGGACTGGCCGACCTGCTACGGCCGCGTGACCTGGCCGCAGACCAGCGACGAAGCCAACACGCACGTGGCCAGCAAGATCCGCCCGCTGGAATCGCACAAGGCCTGGCGCGAACAGGTCCACCGCTTCCTGGCCGGTGCGTTGGGCGTGGAAGTGCTGGTCTTGTCGTTGCTGGCGGTGCGTCGCCGTCGCATGGGCATTGCCCAGGTGGTGTCGGCCGCGCTGCTGGTGGCGTTGTCGATTCCGCTCTACATGTCCGGCTGGCATGCCGTGGCCTTCGGTGTGGCGATCGCCGGCGAGGCCATCCTGCTGCTGGCGGCATTGCGCTGGAGCAATATCGATCTGGCGCGTGCAGCGGTGCTGACGCTGGCGGTGGTGATCTTCCAGGCCTTGCTGGGCATGTGGACGGTGACGTTGCTGCTCAAGCCGATCGTGGTGATGGGGCACCTGCTGGGCGGCATGCTGATGTTCTCGCTACTGGTGTGGATGGCCTGGCGTGCGACGCATCTGCCGATCACCCTGGCCGACGCCTCGCGCTTGAAGTGGCTGCTGCGCCTGGGCGTGGCAGTGCTGGGTCTGCAGATCGCGCTCGGTGGCTGGGTCAGCGCCAACTACGCCGCGCTGGCATGTGGCGGCGGCAGCTGGTCGGCCGACAATTTTCCGCGTTGCGTCAGCCAGTGGTGGCCGCCACACGATTTCCGTGAAGGTTTCACGCTGTGGCGCGGCATCGGGGTGGATTACGAAGGCGGTGTGCTGGATGGCGCGGCGCGTATCGCCATCCAGATGGCGCACCGGCTGTGGGCGATTGCGACCGCGTTGTACTTATGGTGGCTGGCCTGGCGCTTGTCGCGGTCGCCGGGGATGCGGGTGTGGGCTGCGGCGCTTGCGCTGCTGGTCGCCGTGCAGGTGACGCTGGGCATGCTCAACGTGAAGCTGGCGCTGCCGCTGGAGGTCTCGGTCATGCATAACGGCGGGGCGGTGGCGTTGTTGTTCGTGCTGGTCTCGCTGCTGGCGCGGCTGCGCGCGCCGGAGTGAGCATGGCCGTCAGCGCACGCGATTACTGGGATCTGACCAAACCCAAGGTGGTGGCACTGATCGTGTTCACCGCGTTGGTGGGCATGTTCCTGGCCATTCCCGACATGCCGACCTGGGTGCAGGTACGCACCGGCGCACTGGGCTTCCTGGGCATCTGGCTGGCGGCTTCAGCGGCGGCAGCGATCAACCAATTGCTCGACGCCAAGATCGACGCACAGATGGCGCGCACCTCATGGCGCCCACTGGTGGTGGGCAAGGTGCGGCCCTGGCAGGTGCTGGTGTTCGCCGGTGCGCTGATCGTGATCTCCATGACCATTCTGGTGGTGTGGGTGAACGTGATCACCGCGGTGCTGACCTTCGCCTCGCTGATCGGTTATGCGGTGATCTACACCGTCTACCTGAAGCGTGCGACGTCGCAGAACATCGTGATCGGCGGGCTGGCCGGCGCCACGCCGCCGATGCTGGGCTGGGCCGCGGTGACCGGGCTGCCGACCAGCGCCGACTGGATCAATGCCTCGCTGCTGGTGCTGATCATCTTCATCTGGACGCCGCCGCATTTCTGGGCGCTGGCCATCTTTCGTCGCGCCGATTACGCCAAGGCGGCCATCCCGATGTTGCCGGTGACCCACGGCGTGCCGCATACGCGCAAGCAGATCCTGGTGTACACCGTCTTGCTGGCGATCGTGACCTTGGCACCGGTGGCGGTGGGCATGAGCGGGGTGTTCTATCTGGGCGGTGCCGTCGTGCTCAATGCGGTGTTCCTCTGGTACGCCTGGCGCATGCTGAACCCGCCGGACGAACTGTTTTCGATGAAGATGTTCGGCTATTCCATCGTGTACCTGATGGCGCTGTTCGCCTTCCTGATGGTCGACCATCTGCTGCTGCCGTGGGTGCGCTAGTCGCTGCAGTGGGACGAGCGGCAACGCGATAGCGCTGCCCCAATGATTGCGTTGGCCACCGGCGGAGGGTTGGATCACTCCTGTAGCGCGCCACCCGCGCCTGCGGCGTGTGGCGAAAGGGCGCCGGATGAGGTGCAACGTGCGCCGCGTCGAGCCCACCAGCGGCGTCCACGTCAGCAGACGCCGCGGTTTGCTGCTTACAAACCTTTGATCATCACGCCTTGGCGGCGCGCGGCAGCGCTGTGACGGCTCAACCCAGCCAAGCGGTGCACGCGCTGGTAGTTTTGCTGTCGCAGCTGGACTGCATTTTCTGCTGCAGCCGCGCCAGTACTGCGCCGCCTTCGCGGCGGTGCTTGCTCCATATCTTCAATTCGTTGCCCAGGGTGGCGAAGCGCTGACGGGTGCGTTGCCGGTAACCGTCCGGTTGGCCGGCCAACTCGCCGATCACTTGGGTGGCGGCGCCCTCGATGCCGGCGGAGTCGTCGGGGCTGAGCCGGATCAGCCCATCCACGTACATCACGCCCCACTGCACGCGCGTGGCGGGGCCCTGCGCGCTGTCGTAGGCCCGTTTGAGCCACAGCAGGGCGGTCTTCTTGTCGCCGCGTTGTTCGGCCAGATCGGCCAATTCGGGCATGTAGTAGTACGGCGTCTTGCTGCGCGACAACTCGGCCAGCAGCAATTGCTCTGCCGCGCTGCCATCGCCGACCTCGCTCAGCAACGCGGCGGCCGTGCTGATGGTGGATTGGCGCTCCTCGTCGGTCTTGGCGGTGTCGGTGGCCCACTGCACGCGCTGGTGCACCACCTCCACCACGTCTTTCGGCAGCGGCGGTTGCTGGCGTTTGGGCTCGGCTTCGGTTTCGGTGGGCTGGCCTTGTGCCAGGCGTGCCAGCTGGATGCGTGCATATGCGGTGCCAAGCCGGTCGGAGATCGGCAATGAAGGATCGGCGTAGACCTTGTCCAAGGCCTGATTCAGCGCGTTGGAGAGCGTGCTGCGCACGCCTGCGTCGTTGCTGGCGGCGGTGATCAGACGCGCCGGCACATAGTTCAGCGTGCCGAGATTTGCGCGCACCTCTGCCGGGTCGGCCAATACCGCTTCCAACAGCGTGCGATTGGCGCTGCTGGCAGTCGGTGGGTGTTTGGCGGCACTGATGGCGGCCAGGGCGAAGCTGCGTTGCAGGGCCGGCTGTGGCGCCGAGGTGGAGAGCCGGCCGAGCACGTCGGCGGCTGCATCGGGTTTGACCAGCCTATCGTCGGTGCCCCAGGCGTAGTTGCCGAGCACCGCCCAATCGTCCGCGCTGAGCTGTTGTGGTGTGTGCAGCGCCCTGTCGAGCAACTGCTGGGCGGTACTGGTGCTCTTGGCCGCAACCCGCAACACCTCTGCCAGGCGCGCGTTATCGGCATCGCCGGACAGCCGGGTGATTTCGCTGCGATCTGGGCGTAGCACGATGATGGTGGGATAGGCCTTGACCCCGAAGCGCTCGCCCCAGGCCTGCGCGCCCTCCGAATCGCCGTCCAGGTGCACGGCAACGAACTGCTGGGTGCGCGCGATGAAGGCCGGATCCTTGAACAGCGTGGCCTTGAGGCGATTGCAGGGCGGGCACCAGGCTGCGCCCCAATACAACAGGATCGGCTTGCCGCTGTCCTTGGCTTCGGCAAAAGCGTCTTCCACATCGCCCTCGCGCCAGGCGATGCGGGCAGCAGGTGCCGGCGTGGATGTTGTCTTGGACTGCGCGGGCGCCTCAGGCGGTGCTGGCGTGTCGCAGGCAGTCAGCGCAGCCAGCACTGCCAACAGCGCGATCAAGGACGGGGAAGGGTGTCGCAGCGATAGCGTCATGGCAAATCACCGTGGGGGCGGCAGAAGGTCGATCGCGCACTCTAGCGGCCGCTGGCGGGCCCAGGCGGGCGTGCGTCATTACCGTTGTACATCTGCTTACAACCCGGATGCGCGGCGATGCGAACTGCTGTCATGCGATACGCAGCGGGCAGGCGCTGGCGCGGCGCAGCGTCAATGGCGCTCGGTTGCGCCTTGCGGCTGGCCCGATGCGCTGCGCGCATAACGCGCCGCCACAACGGCGCAGACGATCAGCTGCAGCTGGTGATACAGCATGATCGGCAACACGATCGCGCCCAGCCCGCCGCCGGCAAACATCACCTTGGCCATCGGCACGCCGGTGGCCAAACTCTTTTTCGAGCCGCAGAAGACGATGGCGATTTCATCGGCGCGGCCGAAGTGCAGGCGCCGGGCGATGAAGGTGATCGAAAGCATCGCCATGGCCAGCAACAATCCTGCAACGGCGAGGACCGCCAGCAGCGCAGGCAGCGGCGTCTTTTGCCACAGCCCTTCGTTCACCGATGCACTGAAGGCGGTATAGACCACCAGCAGAATGGTGCCTTGATCGGTGTAACGCAGCACGGCGCGGTGACGTTCGACCCAGCCGCCGATCCACGGACGCATGAAATGGCCGGCCAGAAACGGCACCAGCAACTGCAACAGGATCTTGCCGATCGCCTCGGCCGGATGCGCCATGGCCCCCTGGCTGCCGACCAGTGCGCCCATCAGCAACGGGGTGAAAAACACGCCCAGCAGGCTGGAAAGCGACGCCGCGCAGACCGCGGCCGGTACATTGCCGCGCGCCATCGAGGTGAACGCGATCGAGGACTGCACCGTGGACGGCAGCGCGCACAGGAACAGCACGCCGACATACAGCTCCGGCGTCAGTGCCAGATGCGCCAGTGGTTTGAACAACAGCCCCAGGAGCGGGAACAGCACGAAGGTGCAGCCCAGAATTACCAGATGCAGGCGCCAGTGCAGCGCGCCGGCCTTGACCGCTTCGCGCGACAGCCGCGCGCCGTGCAGGAAGAACAGCGCGGCGATCGCCACGTCGGTGACATCGTCCATGACCGCCGCCGCCGTGCCCGAAACCGGGAGCAACGAGGCCAGTGCGACCGTGCACAGCAGCGCGAGGGTGAAGGGGTCAATGCGCAACCGCGCCAGCAGCTTCTTCATCGAGGTCCAACGGTAGCGCGCGATCTTGCGCCTGATATGGGCCATTCTACGATGCGTGCAGGCCTTGGCTGTGGCATCGGCGTCACCGGTCACGCCTGAAACGGCACGGCAGTGCGCGATTGCCGTGCGCTGCCTTCAGCCAGGCAGCACTGCATCACAACGCTGCGAGCGCCTTGAGCAGTTCGCGCATTTCGTATTTGTCGGTGTCGTCCAGCCCTTGCGCGCGCTGTTTGGCCTGCAGCTCTTCCACGCGTTGACGCAGCAACTGCTTGTCGAGCTGGGCGACGACGTCATGCAGCTCAAGCGTCCAACTGTGTTCGTCGCCGGGAAGCTCCTGCGCTGCCAGCTTCTGCAAGGCAGCAAGTTCCTCGCGCTCGGCGAAGTGCTCCAGCAGCGCGCCGGTACTGATTTCCGGGCGTTGCCGCACCAGGTCCAGCAACTCCATCAACAAGTCGATTCCGGGCAGGCGCAGCCCGGAAAAATCATGCACGCCCTCCAGGCTCATCGCCAAGGACGGCCGCTGCAGCAGGATGGCGATGGACGCACGCACCAGGCTGCGTTTCTGCGTGGGCGCGCCCATGCGGGCAGGCGGCCGTGGCCTGGGTGCGGACTGCTGCGCAGACGCATTGGCACCCACGCCGGTCAGGCGCGCCAGTTCCTGCCGCATCAGATCGCCGAACGCGCCTTCGGGAATCTGCGCCAACAGCGGGCGCGCTCGTTCGGCCAGGCGCGCCTTGCCGTCGAGCGTGTGCAGGTTGATCTCGCGCGACATCTCGTCGAAGAAGAACTGCGACAGCGGCGTGGCCTGTTTCAGGCGCTGATCGAAGGTCTGCGCGCCTTCCTTGCGCACGATGGTGTCCGGGTCCTCGCCATCGGGCAGGAACAGGAAGAACGCCTGGCGGCCATCCTTCATGCGCGGCAGTACCGATTCGAGCGCGCGCCAGCCGGCCTTGCGCCCGGCGTTGTCGCCATCGAAACAGAAATACACATCCGGCGCGTTGCGAAACAGCAGCTCGGCATGTTCGGGCGTGGTGGCGGTGCCCAGCGTGGCCACCGCCTGGGTCACGCCGAACTGGAACAGCGAGACCACGTCCATGTAGCCCTCCACCACGATCAGCCGCTCGATCTTCTGATTGGCCTGGCGCACTTGCCACAGGCCATACAGCTCGCGGCCCTTGTGGAACAGCGCGGTTTCCGGCGAATTGAGGTACTTCGGGCCCGGGTCGCGGCCATCGGCCGGCGCGCCCAGGATGCGCCCGCCGAAGGCGATCACCCGGCCGCGGCGGTCGAAGATCGGGAACATCACCCGGTCGCGGAACTTGTCGTAGACATGGCCGCGATCGTTCTTGGAAAACAGCCCGGCGCGTTCGAGCACGCTCATGCGGCGCGCATCGGTGCCCAGGGTGTCCTTCAGTGCGCTGTAGCCGTCGGGAGCGTAGCCGATCTGGAAACGCGCGCGGTTGTCGGCATCCACGCCGCGCCCGTCCAGATACTCGCGGGCGCGCGCGCTGCCCTCGAGCTGGCGCTGGAAGAACTTGGTGGCCGCCTCCAGGGCCGAATACAACTCGCGGCTGTCGTCCTGCTGTTGCGGGGTGCGCTGCTGGGTCTCGCGCGGGATCTCCATGCCGGCACGCTTGGCCAGCTCGTCGACCGCATCGAGGAATTCGAGGCGGTCGTAATTCATCAGGAAGCTGATCGCCGTGCCGTGCGCACCGCAGCCGAAGCAGTGATAGAACTGCTTGGTCGGCGAGACCGTGAACGAGGCCGAACGCTCGTCGTGGAACGGGCAGCGTGCCGAATACTCCTTGCCCTGACGCTTGAGCGGCACCCGGCCGCCCACCACCTCGACGATGTCGGTGCGTGCAAGCAGTTCGTCGATGAACGCGTCGGGGATGCGGGCCATCCCGCTAGGATATCCCAGCGGCCTGCCAGCACTTGGTCGCCATCGCCGATGAAGCCGGCGAGGCAGGCCCTGCAGCAGTCCTCAGCCGCGTGGCAGCGCGTGCGAGTCCGACGTTGAAGATGCAGGCGCCGTATCGGCAGGCGGCACGATCACCGGCGGATGCTCCGGGTCCACGCCCGCCTCGCGCAGCTTGCGATGCGAGCGCACCCGCTCGTCGATCACCGCGGTGATCAAGGCGCCGACGAAGAACACCACCGAGGCGTAGTACATCCACACCAGCAGGATGACCAAGGTCCCCATCGAACCGTAGGCGCTGCCCGGCGCTGCGGTGGCGATGTATACGCCGATGGCATAGCGCCCCAGCGCGAACAACACCGCGGTGATGACGCCGCCCAGGAATGCCTGGCGCCAGTCGACGGTGCGATCGGGCAGGTAGCGATACAGGAACGCGAACGCCAGTGAGTACAGGGCCAGCGTGGTCACGTAGCCGACCGCCGGCAGGACCGAGGGCAGGCGCGCAAAGACCACCTGCAGTGCGGTGGTGGCAATCATCGACACGATCAACAAGAAGCCCAGCGCCAGGATCACCCCGAACGAGAACACCCGCTTCTGCAGCCAGGCCATCAAGCCGTCCAGGCGTTGCTTGTCGGTGCGGAAGATCAGGTTCAAGGCGTTCTGCAACTGCGCAAACACCGCCGTGGCGCCGATGAACAGCAGCAGCGTGCTCCACACGCCGGCCAGCGAGCCAACGCCAGGTTGATAGGTGGCATTGCGAATGATGGTCTGTGCGACTTCGGCCGCGCTGCCGCCTGCCAATTGCCCGATTTGCTGCACCAATGCCTCTTGCGCTGGCGGATAGAGCGAGGCGGTCAGCCACAACAGCAGCACCAGCAGCGGGGCCAGCGACAGCAGCGCGTAGAACGACAACGATGCCGCCTGCGTCATCACGTCGATCTCGATGAAGCGGTTCAGCAGCGCCATCGGCACGCTGCGCTGCAGACGGCTCAGATGCTTGTGCAGATAGGCAGATGAAAGCGTCGTCACCGGCGGGAGAATCCTTGGCGCATACCGTTGCTGCGCAGGCGACGTCAGAGCAAAGTCGGTATGCGGAAGGACCTTGCCCATGCCTGCGCTGGCGCACCCGTTCTAGCAGGGCCGGATCGAAGGATGGGTGAAAGCGTGCACGCGTTTTGGGCAAGCAGGAGGCGGCGCACCTGGTAGGCGCAGCCTGTCGTGCGTGGAAAGCAACGTGCGCGGCGTATCTGTCAGCGTGTTCAATGTGCGCCAGGTGCCGATGGACCTGTACAGGCGCGTGTACTTGGCACTGCCGGATGTCTACGCGACGACAGGGGCGCAGACTGTGCAAAGCGCTTGGTCCGCATGCTGGGCCGGACGCGTTTTGAAGAAGGCAGTGCGCCTTGCCTGATGCGTGTGGCAGATATGCAACGGCCTTTGCGCTCCAGCGGCGTCATGCAGCATCCCTGCCCGTTTGACGATCCGCCTTCCAGTGGGAAAGCCGCTCGGTGATGCAGCAGGCAGTGCCGCAGCGCACTGCGTACCGCTCGCAGCGCCCTGGCCGTGGCACAGGGCGCTGCGGCGATCCATCAGCCTGCCAGCTGCTGCTTGACCAGGGTCGAGACCAGGCCCATGTCGGCCTGACCGGCCAGCTTGGGCTTGAGTGCGCCCATCAGCTTGCCGATATCGGCCGGGCTGCTTGCACCGGTCTCGGAGATCGCGGCCCGGATGGCGGCCACGATCTCGGCTTCGCCCATCTTGGCCGGCAGATAGCGCTCGATCACCACGATCTCCTCGCGCTCGATCTGCGCCAGGTCATCGCGCGCGGCGGCTTCGAACTGGGTGACCGAGTCCTTGCGCTGCTTGACCATCTTGTCCAGTACGGCGATCACGGCGGCATCGTCCATCTCGATGCGTTCGTCCACTTCCTTCTGCTTGATGGCGGCGTTGATCAGCCGGATCACGCCCAGGCTGTGCTTGTCGCCGGACTTCATCGCGGCCTTCATGTCATCGGTGAGCTGCTGCTTCAGGGACATGCGGTAACTCCTGAGTATAGGTATGGCCAAGGCGCCCAAGCGGGCTGGAGACCTCGGTCGAAGGAGGGTCGGGCGTGCGTGGAGAGATGCCGTGCAGCGCGTCGCGCGGATTGCCTGATGTCTCCAGCGCCATGCCTTGTGGCAGGCCAATACAAAAAGCCGGCGACGCTTGCGCGTGCCGGCTCTTGGGTTCGCTCCCGCTAGGTCGCGCCTTCAGCGCAGACCCACCGGCAAGGAACCGCGGACGATCAGTACAAGCGCTGGCGCTTGGTGACGTCGCGCGAGGAACGACGCAGCTGACGCTTCACGGCAGCGGCAGCCTTACGCTTACGCTCCTGGGTCGGCTTTTCATAGAACTCGCGCTTGCGGGTTTCGGCCAGCACGCCGGCCTTTTCGCAGGTGCGCTTGAAACGACGGAGCGCAAATTCGAAGGGCTCGTTCTCGCGGACTTTAACGCTGGGCATGTGTTCTCCAGAAATGGGATTTCCGTCCGGGAGCCCCGGGCGGGTGCGAGCGGACTCGCGTGACGGAATTTCCGGGTTGCCCCGGCGAGCCGCGCATTATAACGACTTGCCGACGGCCTGCAAGCCCCCGGCAGCATTTGCCGCCTCGACATCGATAAAGCGTGCATTCGGGACGTATGCGGCCAGTACGGCAGCGCGGCGCAGCATCTTGCCATCGGCCGATCTGCGCAGCGCAAAAGCTGCGAAAATAGTGGCATCTCCCTGCATGCCGAGCTGCCGTGAAAGTCCTTGGGATCGAATCATCGTGCGATGAGACCGGTGTGGCGGTCTACGACACCGCATTGTCGGGTGTGCCGGCGCTGCGCGCCCACGCGGTCTACAGCCAGATTGCGCTGCATGCCGAATACGGCGGCGTGGTGCCCGAGCTGGCCAGCCGCGACCATGTGCGCAAGCTGCTGCCGCTGATCCGTCAGACCCTGGGCGAAGCCGGGTTGAGGATCGACGAACTCGATGGCGTGGCCTATACCGCCGGTCCGGGCCTGGTCGGGGCCTTGCTGGTCGGTGCCGGGGTGGCGCGCTCGCTGGCCTGGGCACTGGATGTGCCGGCGATCGGCGTGCATCACATGGAAGGCCACTTGCTGGCGCCGCTGATGGAGGACGACCCGCCGCAGGCGCCGTTCGTGGCCTTGCTGGTCTCCGGCGGGCACACCCAGTTGGTGTCGGTGAAGGCCCTGGGGCAGTACGAGGTACTCGGCGAGACGCTGGACGATGCGGCCGGCGAAGCCTTCGACAAGACCGCCAAGATGATGGGCCTGCCGTACCCGGGTGGCCCGCAGCTGGCGGCGCTGGCCGAAACCGGCACGCCGGGGCGCTACAAGTTCGCGCGGCCGATGACCGACCGGCCCGGGCTGGATTTCAGTTTCAGCGGGCTCAAGACCCAGGTGCTGCTGGCCTGGCGGTCCAGCGACCAGTCCGACACCACCCGCGCGGATATCGCGCGCGGCTTTGAGGACGCGGTGGTGGAAACGCTGGCCATCAAGTGCCTGCGCGCGCTGGACGCGGCCGGCTGCAACACCTTGGTCGTGGCCGGCGGCGTGGGCGCGAACAAGCGCCTGCGCGCGCGCCTGCAAGAGGCTGCCCAGCGCCGCGGTGGCCGGGTCTGTTTCCCGCGCCCGGCCTTGTGCACCGACAACGGCGCGATGATCGCCTTCGCCGGCGCGCTGCGGCTGCAGGCCGGCGAGCACGCGGATGCGGCGGTGCATGTGATGCCGCGGTGGGATATGGCGAGCCTGCCGCCGCTGGCGGCGGAATCGGGAATCGGGAATCGGGAATAGGAAGAGCGGTACCCCGATCCTGTTAGTGCTGCGTGTTATTGCCCTTGCTTCTCCCCATTCCCAATTCCCGACTCCCTATTCCCATGGATAAAGTGTTTATTGAAGGTCTCGACATCGATGCGCTGATTGGCATCTACGATTGGGAGCGGCGCATCCGCCAGACCTTGCGGTTCGATCTGGAGATGGGTTTCGACAACCGCATACCGGCGGCCAGCGACGACATCGCCGATACGCTGAACTACAAGGCGGTGAGCAAGCGCTTGATCGAGTTCGTGCAAGCCTCGAACTTTGGACTAGTGGAGACGCTGGCCGAGCGCTGCGCGGCGCTCGTGCTGGACGAATTCGACGTGCACTGGCTGCGATTGAAGTTGAGCAAGCCGGGGGCAGTGCGCGGCGCGCAGGCCGTGGGAGTGATCATCGAGCGGGCACGGGCGATCTGATTGCCGCCTGGACGCCCTGCTGCCGGCCATTTCAGTTCATGGCGCCAAGCCTGGAGGGCTGGGACGCGTGGCGCAAAGGCTGCGCCGCCGCCGCTCTCCGGCACGCACGATGCGCTGCAACCGGGCTCGACAAATCCCCAAATCCCACTCCCGGCCTTCAAAACTTGCCTGCGCGCGGGTGCGTCAAGCTAGAATTGACGGCCATGTAAACGTTTTCTCAAGGATCTCATGGCTGCTGATCGCATCGAAACCCTGATTGCCCGGATGACCGTCGAAGAGAAGGTCGGACAGTTGGGTGTGTTCGCCGACATGGTGCGGCCGTTCGCGCCTGACGTGAATCCCGAGGCCAATGTGCGCAATGCCGACGAGGTGTTGCAGCAGGTGCGCGAGGGCCGGGTCGGCTCGCTGTTCAATGGTGTGGGCGCCGCGCTGGGCGTGCAGATCCAGAAAGTGGCCGTGGAAGAGAGTCGCCTGGGCATCCCGGTGATCCTGGCCGCTGACGTGATCCACGGCATGCGCACGGTATTTCCGATCCCGCTGGGCGAGGCGGCCAGCTTCGAGCCGGCGTTGGCCGAGCGCACCGCGCGCGCCACCGCGATCGAGGCCACCGCTGCCGGCCTGCACTGGACCTACGCGCCGGCCGTGGACATCGCCCGCGACCAGCGCTGGGGCCGTGGTGCCGAAGGTGCCGGCGAAGACGTGATGCTGGGCGCGGTCTTTGCCGCTGCCCGTGTGCGCGGGTTCCAGGGCAGCGACCTGACCGCCCACGATTGCCTGCTGGCCACGCCCAAGCATTTCGCCGCCTATGGCGCGGTGGCGGCAGGGATGGAATACAACACCGTGGACATCGCGCCGCAGACGCTGCGCGATGTGCACTTGCCGCCGTTCAAGGCCGCCTTCGATGCCGGCGCATTGACCGTGATGTCGTCCTTCAACGACATCAACGGCGTGCCGGCCAGCGCCAACCACGAGTTGCTGACCGAGATCCTGCGTGGTGAATGGCAATTCCCGGGCGTGGTGATTTCCGATTACACCGCCGACATGGAATTGATCGCCCATGGCTATGCCGCCGATGAGCGCGACGCGACCAAGAAGGCTTTCCTGGCCGGTCTGGACCTGAGCATGCAGAGCGGCTTTTATGCCGCGCACCTGCCCTCGCTGGTGGAAAGCGGCGAGGTGCCGATGGCCACGCTGGATGCCAGCGTGCGGCGGATCCTGCAGCTGAAAGAGGCGATCGGGCTGTTCGACAATCCGTATCGCTCGCTGGACCCGGCGCGCGAAGCCGACACCACGCATCTGCCGGCGCACGATGCGCTGTCGCGCGATGCGGCGCGGCGTTCGATCGTGCTGTTGAAAAACGAAGGCGCTGTGTTGCCGCTGAAGAAGAGCGGCCAGCGCATCGCGTTGATCGGCCCGTTCGTGCAGGACCGCGAGAACATCGAGGGCTGCTGGACCTTGTTCGGCGACAAGGAACGCTACGTGACCCTGGAGCAGGGCGTGCGTGCGGTGGTCGGCACCGAAGATCTGAGCGTGGTGGCCGGCTGCGGACTGGAGGAGGCGCTGCCGGGTGGCATTTCCGCCGCGATCGATGCGGCGCAGGCGGCCGATGTGGTGGTGCTGGCGTTGGGCGAGCCACAGCGCTTCAGTGGCGAGGCACAATCGCGCACCGAGATCGTCTTGCCGCCGGCGCAACAGGCACTGGCCGAAGCGATTGCAGCGACCGGCACTCCGATGGTGGTGGTGTTGCGCAATGGCCGCGCGCTGGCCTTGAGCGGTGCGGTGCGCGATGCCGACGCGATTGCCGTGACCTGGTACCTGGGTACCCAGACCGGGACCGGTGTGGCCGATGTGCTGTTCGGCGACTACAACCCGTCGGCGCGTCTGCCGATCAGCTTCCCGCAGGCGACCGGGCAGCAGCCGTACTTCTATAACCATCTGCGCACCGGGCGCCCGGAATTGCCGACCCTGTCCGAGTACAAGGCGCGTTGGCGCGAGATGCCGAACGAACCGTTGTATCCGTTCGGACATGGCTTGAGCTACACCACGTTTGCATATGCGCAGCCGCAGTTGAGCGCGGCGCAACTGGGCTGGGATGAGACGCTGACCATTACCACGCGCGTCACCAATACCGGCAAGGTCGCAGGCGAGGAAGTGGTGCAGTTGTATGTGCACGATCGCGTGGCCAGCCGCGTGCGCCCGGTGCGCGAACTCAAGGGATTTCGCAAGGTGTTGCTGCAGCCCGGCGAGAGCCAGGACGTGGTGTTCACCCTGGAGCGCGACGCGCTGGCATTCACCAACCACAAGGGCGTGTTCGATGCGGAGCCGGGTTTGTTCGATGTGTGGGTGTGCGCGTCGGCCAAGAGCGGCGAGGCCGTCACCTTCGAGCTGCTGGAGCGCCGATAGCGGCGCGCTTGGCACTCATCGCGAGTCACCAGCGCGCGAACAGGTGACCATTGCTATCGCACGAAGCGCCTGCTGACATCGGGTTTAGAAGCGATGACGACGGTCCATGTCGCCATCGCGCGTGCCGGTGCAATGCGCAGATACACCGGCTGATGCTGCGGCGTCGATCAAGCGTCGTTCTCGACCGCGGCCTTGCTCTTGGGCGTCAGCTTCAGCAGACGTCCGGTGCTGCCACTGGCCTCGTCTTCCAGTAGCCAGAGCGCGCCGTCCGGACCTTGCTCCACTTCGCGGATGCGTGCGCCCATGTCGTAACGCGCCACTTCGCGCGGCTGGTCGCCCAGCGACACCTGCACCAGCGCCATCGACGATAGCCCACCGATGAAGCCATTGCCGCGCCACGCCGGGAACTGCTTGCCGCTGTAGATCACAAAACCGGCCGGCGAAATCACCGGTGTCCAGCTGATCTTGGGCGCGGCGAATTCCGGACGCGTGTTGTGGTCGGGGATCGGCGTGCCGTCGTAGTTGTCGCCGTTAGAAACGATTGGGTAGCCGTAATTGGCGCCACGCTGGATCAGGTTCAACTCATCGCCGCCGAGCGGGCCCATTTCGTGTTCCCACAGACGGCCCTTGCTGTCGAAAGCCAGGCCAAGAATATTGCGGTGGCCCAACGACCACACCTGCGCGGCAACGCCGCCTTGCGCAACGAACGGGTTGTCGGCCGGCACGCTGCCGTCGTCGTTGAGCCGGATCAGCTTGCCGAGGTTGGCTTTCATGTCTTGGGCAGGCGTGAATTTCTGCCGTTCGCTGGAGCTGATCCACAGCTTGCCGTCGGGCCCGAACGCAAGCCGATGCCCGAAGTGACCATTGCCGGTGACCTTGGGATCCTGGCGCCAGATCACTTTCAGGTCCGATAGCGTGCCGCCGCCGGTTGCATCCAGCGTGAGCTTGGCGCGGGCCACCGCCGCGCCGCGCGTGTCGCCCTCGCCCGGCTCGGCATAACTCACGTAGACCAGCCCGTTCTTGGCGAAACGCGGATGCGCCAGAACATCGCCAAAACCGCCCTGGCCGCCATACGCAACGGCCGGAATACCGGTAATGGCGCTCTTGCGTTTGGTCTTGAGGTCCAGTCGCATCAAGGCGCCGCGCTTTTCGCTGACCAGCAAGCTGCCGTCGGGCAGAAAGGTCATTGCCCACGGCTCGTCGAAATCGGCAACCGTGGTGGCCTGAAACGGCCACTGAGCTTTGGGAATGGAGGCCGCGGGGGCGGCTGCGGGCGCAGCAACTGCAGTGCCGGCAGTGAACAGGGTGGCCGTGCAGGCCAGGGCAAGCAGACGACGGACAGACATGGGGTCCTCCTGGGGATGGGCGCGGTACGTTGCAGCCCTCCCGCAACGTGTCCCGCGTCGGGTTTTAAATACCTTACACGACGTCGCCAGGGCGCCCTTGTTGCAGATCACTGTCTGCAAGATGCCCGCGTCTCACATCGTCGTATGTCGTGCATCGTTCCACTATGAAAAGGAGTTTCCATGGCCTCGCAAAAAACCTCGCCTGCTTTTATCGCCGCGTCCTGGGCCGCATTATTGCTGGTTGGTGCGGCGTATCTGGTGGGTTTGTGGAATGCCCAGATGTTGCTCAACGAGAAGGGCGATTACTTCACGCTATTGTTGTTCGGCTTGTTCGCCTCGGTCTCGTTACAGAAGAGCGTGCGTGACCTCGTCGATGGAATTCCGGTGACCGGCTTGTATTACGCCATCTGCTGGTTTTCGCTGATTGTTGCGTTGGTGCTGCTGACCATCGGCTTGATCAATGTCACGCTGTGGCTGGGCGAAAAAGGATATTAGGGCGTGTCCTAGATTTTGTGTAACCGGGCCACAGGCAGGAGACTGCCACCTAACCCGGAGACACCATGAGCCCACGCACACATGAGGTACCCGACGAGCTGCTTAGCAGCCTGTTGGTCAACTACACCAAACCCGAGGATCTGATCGGCGAGAACGGCCTGCTCAAGCAGCTGACCAAGCGGTTGGTGGAGCGGGCGCTGGACGCGGAGATGACCGAACACCTCGGTCATGACAAGCATGAGCCGGTCGCCAACGCGGCCGGCAACACGCGCAACGGACGCAGCCGCAAGACGCTCAAGGGCGAGTTCGGCGAGCTGCCGATCGAGATTCCGCGTGATCGCCACGGCAGCTTCGCGCCACAGCTGATCCCCAAGCACCAGACCCGCTGGGCCGGCTTCGATGACAAGATCTTGTCGTTGTACGCGCGCGGCATGACCGTGCGCGAGATCCAGTCGCACCTGGAGGAGATGTACGGCACCGAGGTGTCGCCGAGTCTGATTTCCTCAGTCACCGATGCGGTCGTCGAGGAGGTCAAGGCGTGGCAGGCGCGGCCACTGGATCCGGTCTATCCGATCGTCTATCTGGACTGCATCCACGTCAAAGTGCGCGAGGGCGCGGTGCGGGTCAAGGCGGTGTACCTGGCCATCGGCATCACCATGGGCGGCGAGAAGGAAGTGCTGGGCCTATGGCTGGCGCAGGCCGAGGGTGCCAAGTTTTGGCTGCAAGTCGTGACGGAGCTACGCAACCGCGGGGTGCAGGACATCTTCATTGCCTGCGTCGATGGCCTGAAGGGGTTTCCCGAGGCGATCGAGGCGGTGTTCCCGCAGACCACCGTGCAGCTGTGCATCGTGCACATGGTGCGGCACAGCCTGAACTACGTCTCGTGGAAACGCCGCGCCGAGGTTGCCGCCGATCTCAAGCGCATTTACGCCTGCGCCACCGTCGAGGAGGCCGAGCAGGCACTGACCGAGTTCGAGGCCAAGTGGGACGCCCAGTACCCGCCCATCAGCCAGTCATGGCGGCGCAATTGGTCACGACTGATCCCGTTCTTCGACTACCCACCGGAGATCCGCAAGGTGATCTATACGACCAACGCCATCGAGTCGGTCAACATGAGCCTGCGCAAGCTGACCAAGAACCGCGGCGCGTTCCCCAGCGACGAAGCCTTGATGAAACTGTTCTACCTGGCTCTGCGCAACATCACCAAGAAATGGACGCTGCCGATCCGCGACTGGAAGGCTGCGCTGAACCGCTTTACGATCCAGTTCGAGGGGCGACTTCCTCAGCGGTAACCCAAACCACGGTTACACAAAATTCTGCACACGCTCGGATATTACGCAATGGCCTACGCGCTGAGCCTGTCTGGTGCGGTTGCGGTGCAGAAGAATACCCGCGATGCGATGGAGATCACCGACACACTGCGTAGTGCGCGTAGCGTGCCGCCGGCACTGGACTGATGCGTTAAAGATCGTGCGATGCAACAACGCCACCTGGATGGTGGCGTTGTCGTTTCAGCGCTTGTGTGCGTCGTCACCGGTAACGAAATCGGCCGCATTTTCCCAGGCGCGCTTGACCGCATGCCGCGCCTTGCTCCAACTCAGCGAGGAGGTGCCGCGCTTGGCTTCCCAATCGCGATGCAACTCGGCTTCGACCTGGTCGTAGGCGCGTGCGTTGTCGCGGATACGCGCTTCATGGCCTGCGAGATAGGCGCCTTCATAATCTTCGTAGCGATCGCCTTCGGTGTAATACGGCTCTTCGGTGAAGCGTTCGCGCCAATACGTCGATACGTTCTGACTGCGGTCTTCGTCCGGTGCCCGGCCCGGAATCTGGTACGGCACGTTCATGCCTGTCTCCGTGGTGGATGTGCGGCCTACCCTAGGCCGGATGTCGTTAATTTCATTGCCAGGACAGGTGAGGAGTGCATCAACGCTGCAGGTTCGAAACAGCGGCATCGGCCACGCTTTTTGACGCGTCATCGCCGCAGCGTTGCGCAGCCTGGAAGGTCTTGGGCAGTCGCTTCAGGTGGTCGCCGAGGCCGCTTCATACGGCAACGGGGTTGCACCGGCGGCCACCATGGCGGCCTCGGCGTCCTGCAGCGCCGCCTGCTCTGCGTCGATAATTACCAGCACGCGCCCGGCCTGGATTTGATCTTCGAATTGACGGCGTACCGGATCGGGCACCGTGGCGCCGATCAACGCCGACGACCAGCTGCCGACCAGCGCACCCGCCAGTGCCATGACGCCCGCGCCGGCCAAGGTCAGCCCGATCGGGGGCACTGCGATGGCGACCAAGCCAGCCACCAGGCCTGCCGCACCACCGGTAGCGGCGCCACGTGCGGCAGCGGGAAGGAAGTCGGTCTTGACGTCCTTACGTTCGTCCGGCACCTCCTGCAGCTCGATATCGGAGCGGGCGATCAACGACAACGCATCGTTGTCGATGCCGGCACTGCGCGCGGCCTGCAGCACGCGCTGGGCGCTGTCGAGATCGGCAGTGCTGTAGACATGGCGCAATTTCATCGCAAGCTCCCATGCAGGTAGAAGCGCAGCGTTGGGTGCGCGCGGTTAGGCGTGCGTGAGCGCTGCGCGAGCATGCCGCGAAATCGCAGGTCACCGCCCAGCGCAGCTCACCGCCCGATGGACGGGAACACGCGGAAAAACATGCTTTCGTATGCGCATGCCGCTTCAGGGGCTGCCCAGTGGCAGCTCGTCGTGCCCTCAGCCGCTGTGAATCTGCTTGCGCGGAAACAGATAAAACACCCAACCGACCAAAAGTGCCACGCCTGCGGCGGCCAGATTCTGCCAACTGGCACTGGCCAGCAGTCCCAGCGACAGCACCAGGGCGGCAATAGGGATGGCCGGGCCGCCGGGCAGGCGCAAGGTATCGGTACGCTGCCGGTAGCGGCGCGCCAGCACGATCACGGCTGCGGCGGTACCGATGTAGGCGAACAGGCGGGTCACCATCGACAGCAATGCCAGCTGCGTAAACGATCCCGACAACGCCAATGCGAGCGACAACGCGCTCTGCGTGAGCACCGCCGCGGCGGGCGTATGGAAGCGCGGATGCACGCGTGCCAGAAACGCAGGGCCATAGCCATCGCGTGCAAGCGCAAATAGAAAGCGCGGGCCGAGCATCACGGTGTTGCTGGTGGTGCCGAGGATGGAAATGGTGGCGCCCACGGTGAGGATCAGTGCCAACGCTTCGCCACCGAATCGGCTTGCGGCATCTGCCAGCGGCGTCGGCGAGGCCGCAAGGTTGGGCAGGGTGCCCTGCGCCACCACCTGCACCGCGGCGTAGATCAGGGTGACGGTGACGATCATGGTGATCAACGCAAATGGCACATCGCGCCGCGGGTTGCGGTATTCGCCAGCGGCTGCGGGAATGTTTTCGAAACCTGCGTAGGCGAACAGCAGCAGCAAGGCCGCTTCACCGAGATTGCCCAGGTCGCGCAGATCGGGCGCGGTGCCGGCAAACGCCCATGACCAATCGACATAGAACAGGCCGATCGCCACGAACAGCAACAACGGCACCAGCTTGCCGATCACCAGCGCGATGCCGGTGCGCGCGGCCGATTTCACGCCGATCACGTTGATCGCGGTGAGCAGGCCCAGCGAGCCGACGACGACCAGCAAGCGCGCCCAGGTATCGGTGGCGGCGGTGGGCCAGAACCGCGCCACTGCGTCGGCCAGGCCATTGCTCAAGGCAGCCGCCGAACTGATGCGCGTGAGCCAGATCATCCAGCCAATCTGAAAACCGACGAACGGGCCGAATGCTTCGCGCGTGTAGAGATAGCTGCCGCCCGGCGTATCGAAGTAGCTGCCCGCCTGCGCGTAGCACAGCACCAGCAAGGCGACTGCAAGGCCGGCCAGCATCACGGCCCACAGGCTCATCGGCCCGAGCAGCGCGGCGGTTGCGGCAGGCAGCAGGTAGATGCCGCTGCCGATGACATCGTTGATCGACAGGCCGACGATCTGCCACCGGCTGACGACACGGACCAAACCTGCCGCGTCCGGCGCGGGCTGCGGTGTGCTCATGGCGTGTCCCCGGTCAGTGCAGGCAAGTGCCATGCAGTGTGCAGGCGCGCGTATTCGGCGCGTGGCAGCAGCACGAACAGCGGATGATCGTCCGGCTTCAGCCAGGCGAGCAAGCGTTGCATGTCGGCCGCTGCCATCGCGGTGCAGCCGGCGGTGAACTGGCCTGGTGTACGCCACAAGTGCGCGAAGATGCAGCTGCCACGTCCGGGAACGGCCCTGGGGTTGTGCGCGATGACGAAGCCCTCGCTGTAACGCGCATCGCCTGCGTGGCGCAGATCCAGACGCATCGGCTCGGTCGAGCCGGCAACGGCCGCCTCGCCCACTTGCGCGGCATCGACGATGCGGTTGTACAGCGGCGAGCTGGGCACATCCATGCAGTAATGGGTAGCGCTCATCGCCTGGTATGGCATCGCGCTGTCGATCTTCGACGCATAACCGAACGCCGGGCCGATGGCGAAGACGCCGGCAGGGCTGCGACCATCGCCTTCGCGCTTTTGCGGGCCCTGCATCTGCACAGGATGCAGGCCCTCGCCCCAGGCACTGCCCTGCCGCCCGAGCGCGACGGCGAAGCTCTGGGCAGCCGGTTGCCATTCGCCATCCACACGGGTGAAGGTGCGCAGACGCGCCTGGGTGCTGTCCCAGTCCGCGGTGGTCACCACGATCAACGTGCGTGCATGGTTCAACGCATCGATCGGGCTGGCCGCGATGGCAAGACTGCAACAGCTTGTCAGCGCCAGCAGCACAAGGGATCGAAACACGGTGGCAAGGCGCATGCAGGCTCCGGGCAATGGTCGAGCGGGATGAGTCCAAAGGCGAGACACGGTTGTCTGGAAACGGCGCGCTACGGTGGTGCGTGACCGACGCCGCGTTGTCGCTACTGTACTCAGCAATGCTGTTGCGTGGTGCATGTGCGTGTCGCGCATCAGACAGGCGCGTCCGTTGCCCGGAATCGGCGAGTAACGCTGGTCATACCCACGTTGTAGCGCGGTCTGCTTCCATTTGGGGGCTGTTCGCCGCACCGCGTCGGCCGCTCTCACGCCGGCAACAGTTCCAGCCCATGAATGCGGCGGATGCCCAGTCCCGGCGAATCGTCGATGTGGATCTGCGCCTCGTCGAATCGCACGCCACCCTCGGTGGGGTCGAACTGCCCAAGCGCAGGTGCATCCAGATCGGCCAGGGTGATGCTGTCGGCCTTGGCCACCGCCAGATGCACCGCGGCGGACACGCTGATGCTGGATTCGATCATGCAGCCGATCATGCATGGCAATCCATACAACCCGGCGATGTCGGCGATGCGGATGGCATTGGACAGCCCGCCGGTCTTCATCAGTTTGATGTTGATGATGTCGGCGGCGCGACGCTGAATCAGCGCGATCACCTGCGTAGGCGAGAAGACGCTCTCGTCGGCCATCACCGGCGTGTCGATGCGTGCGGTGACGAAGGCGAGCCCGTCGAGGTCGGCGGCTTTGACCGGCTGCTCCAGCAGCTCCAGCGCGATGCCGCCATCTTCCAGCGTACGCATGGTGCGCACCGCTTGTTTGGGCGTCCAGCCTTGATTGGCATCCAGCCGCAGCGATGGCGCCCAGCGACTGCCGCATGAATTGCCGTGACGCGTTCGACATCCGACTCGATGTCCTTGCCGACCTTGATCTTCAGTGCGCGATAGCCGTGCGCGAGCGCCGCTTGCGCCTGCGCCACCATGGTGGCGATGGTATCGGCGCTGATGGTGATGTCGGTCGTGACGCGCGGCGTGCCGCCACCGAGCAACTGGTACAGCGGCGCACCAAAACCCTGCGCCCACAGATCGTACAGTGCGATCTCCACGGCGGCCTTGGCGCTGGTGTTGCGTTCGAGCGCGTGTTGAACGAGCCCGCATAGCCGGTTGAGATCGGCCACGTCCTGCCCAATCAGCTTGGGGCCGATGCAGTGTTGGATCGCGGCAATGATGCTGCCATGGGTATCGCCAGTGATGGGCGCGGTGGCGGGTGCGGCGCCGTACCCGATGTGGCCGCTGTCGGTCTGCAACAGCACCACCACGTCCTCGATTGCCTGCACCGTGCGCACGGCTGTCTTGAACGGTGTTTTCAGGGGTACGCGCACCATGCCAAGCCGGAAGCCGGTGATCTTCATAAGGGGCCCGTTGGAAAAACGCGTTGAATGCGGGTGATGTGGTCGATGAATGCAGTGCCATCGCTGGCGAGCAAGGGCAGCAATGGGGTGACCGACACACCATTCAAACGCGCGCGCTGCACGCTGCCGTCGGCCGCGCGGTAACTGGCCCCGGCCACATCATGGATCACCCATGGCGCACCGCCTGCATGGCCGATCACCAGCATCACATGGCCTGGAATGTAGACCAGATCGCCAACCTGCAGCTGTGCGAGCTGTTGCAGGCGTTGCGCCAACGGTGCGCCAGCGTCGAACGTGACACTGTGCAACACCGTGCTGCGCGCCTGGTCGCCGGTATTGCGAGGCAGCGCGAGGCCGAGGCTGCGATAGACATCCAGCACCAAGCCGCTGCAATCGCGCGCATCGTAATCGTTGCCCCAGCCATAGCGTTCGCCAAGGAATTTGAAGGCCTGCCGGAGCAGTGCGGCGTCGGTGGCGGGCAAGGCGCCGATGCGCACATCGGCGCCGCGCGGCATCAATGCAGGCACCAGCTGCAGACGCCCATCGGCACTGCGCACCGGCAATTGCACCACGTGGGCCGCTAGCGGCAACTGTCCGTTGACTGGCTGCTGCGGCGGCCAGTCGCCGAGCAAGGGCAGGCTGGTGCCCATATCCAGTGCGCGTGCAGAAACGGCTGGGTTTTCGGGCGTGTAGGCGGTCTGCGCGCGGGCTGCGGTAACGATCAGGCGCGGGCCGCGTTGTGCGTAATTCAGCACCTCGGTGCGGCTGCCCTCGGCAATCTGCGTGCTTGCGATCCACGCGGCGTAATTGGCGGCGACCACGAACTTCCACGCGCCATCGGCACTGCCGTGCAGGACCGCCACCGGCGTGCCGGGATACAGCGCCGATTCCTGGAAGCGGTCGATATCGCGGTCGTCAGCACTGGTAAACACACGCTGGGCAGTGGGAAAGGTCCGCAACGCGCCACGTGTGACGACCAGCGCAAAGCGCAGTGGCACCTGTGCGGGTATCGCATCCAATGCCAAGGCCGTGCGCAATGCCGCCAAGCGTGCGGTATCCAGACGCCGCCCGTCCGCGTCGTACAGCGGACGTGTCGGCATGGCCGATAACGCGTCGATGCGCGCTCTCACGTCGGTTGCGGGCAGTATCTGGGGAAGCTGCGCGATGTCGTGCATCGATGCATCGCCGCGCAGCAGGCGTGCATTGACGTCAGCGATCTGCGCGGGGTCGATCCTCGGCAGCTGCGCGTTGCGGCTGCGCCGGATCCAGTACTCTGCGGTGAGCTGTGCATCGCTGACGACAAAGGGCGGTGCTTGCGCGGCCGGCGTGGCAGCAGGCGCTGGTGCGGTGCCGCTGGGAAGGGCAAGCGCGATCAGCAGCAACATCAGCAGGTGGCGCGACAATGGCATGCAGGGCTCGGGAGGAAGGCAGCCGCTGGCGCGCTGCGAGGCAAGGCCGATAGTGGCATGCGGCGCAGAGCGTATCCACATGTCCGAGCTGCGTGACGACTCTCGCCGGCAGTGGACGTTTGGGGGCGCGTTGGTGCGGAGCGTGCAGGAAGCCCGTGACCCTCTTTGCCGCAGCCGTAGATACGCGAGTGGCCGCTACTGCCGTCTTCGCAACGGCGATGCTTGCCAAGCTGCGAGACACCACCTGCGACTAACGATGGCAGCGCGCAAGGCCACCGCGCTGCCGACGGTCCCATCGGCAGACGGCCGCGCAAGCACGACTCGGCCGATAATGGTGATGCGCAGGTCGTCCGGCCTTCCCAGGAGCAATCCGTGCTGCCCAGCTTTTCTCTCTCGTCATCGGCCTGGCTGCGGACCGCCGTTTGCCTGGCCGCGCTGTCGCTGGGCGCCTGTGCCCACGCCCCGCAGCGCAATCCGCTGGCGCAGTGGGTGCCATCGCCCAATTACGACACGCGGCGACCGATCCTGATCGTGTTGCACTTCACCGACCAGCATTCAGTCCGGCAAAGCCTGAGTACCCTGCGCGGCCGCAACAGCGGTGGTCGCGTCAGTGCGCACTACCTGATCGGCGAAGACGGGCAGCGCTACCAATTGGTCAGCGATGGGCAGCGCGCCTGGCACGGCGGGGCCGGTCGCTGGGGCACCATCACCGACATCAATTCGGCCTCGATCGGCATCGAACTGGACAACGACGGCAGCGAGCCGTTCGCACCGGCGCAGATCGACAGCCTGCTGGTGTTGCTGGACGACCTGTGTCAGCGTCTGCGTATTCCACGCACGCAGATCGTCGGCCACGAAGACGTGGCCCCGACGCGCAAGAACGACCCCGGGCCGTTGTTCCCCTGGAGGCGCCTGGCCGACGCCGGTTTCGGCCGCTGGCCCGCGGCCGACGCGCCCGCAGCCCCGGAAGGTTTCGACCCATGGCAGGCGCTTGCCCTGATCGGCTACAGCATCGACGATCCCGCCGCCACCCTGCAGGCGTTTCACCGCCATTACCGCGGCAACAGCGCCACCACCCTGGATGCCGAAGATCTGCGCATCCTGTCTGCGATGACCAACCACGCGAGACTTTCTGGCTCGCGACCGGCGCTTGAGCCAACTGAAGGCGACGACCACTAGGCGCACAGGGAGCGCGCCATGCTGTGGCCAGCGGCGAAAGACGCGCAGCATGACCTGCCGCGGAAATGCGGCATCTTGCAAGGGAACGGAAATGACGGACAACCTGCTGTTTCGAAATGGGCGCTGCTGGCGGCAATGTGTTGCTCAAGGCGTCTTGCTGATGAGCGCCGTGGCGCCATGTGCGCTAGTCGCCGGCCAGGTGCATGTGTCCTCGGCAAGGACCGCGGCAGAGGCCGGCCTTGTGGACGTGCACGCCCTTGCGCCGGACATCGCATTGGACATGCGGTATGCGAGCAGCAACAACTTCACCGGCCGGGTGGTACCGGGCTATGACGCGCCGCGGTGTTACCTGTTGCGCCCGGCTGCCGACGCATTGGCACGGGTAGCGCAGACGCTCAAGGCCGAGGGCTATCGGCTACAGGTGTTCGATTGCTATCGGCCGGTGCGGTCGGTGAAGGCATTCGTTACCTGGGCTGCGGATCTGCAGGATCAGGCGACCAAGCCGCAGTACTACCCGCGGGTGGACAAGCGCGCACTGCTGGGCGATTACATTGCGCCCACCTCCGGGCACAGCCGTGGCGCGACGCTGGACCTGGGCTTGCTGGAGTGCCGGCCGGGCGGGTGCCGTGCAGTGGACATGGGCACAGGATTCGATTTCTTCGATGCGCGGGCGCACACCGACGCGCCCGACATCAGCGCAGCGCAACGCACGCACCGCCAGCGCCTGCTGCAGGCGATGGCTGCCGAAGGATTTACCAACTATCCGATGGAATGGTGGCATTTCACGTTTCGTCCCGAACCCACGCCAGAGACGGCCTACGATGTTCCGGTGGACTGACAGCGGTCAGGCAACACGCTCTTGGTCGCTGATCGATCTGATCGTGCTCGCGATCGGTTGGCTGCTCGCGAGACCCGTGGAGGCAGGCATCGTGTCGACGTCGGCCGCACTTACATGGTCGGGCGCGCGCGCGCCTCATGCAGATCGTGCTGGCACCGGTCGCCTCACCGGCACGGCGCAAGCACCAGCACAGCGCCAGTCGTACACTCCAATGTCCGCCAGCAGCACCGGCCGGCGTCGCCGCCACGTCCGGTCACTTGCCTCGACAGATCCAAGGAACCGCCATGTCCGACCCGGAACGCTTCGTCGATATCGCCTGCCCTTACTGCGGGGAGTGGATCACGCTGGCGCTGGATCTGACAGGCGGCGACCAGCATTACATCGAAGATTGCCAGGTCTGCTGCAAGCCGATTGCGGTGAGCGTGCGCTGGGACGAAGAAGGCGAAGCGCAGGTGCGTGCGCGTGGTCAGGACGACGCCTGAGCCATTGCGCAGGCCGCATCTGGCCCGCCTGTGGTTGCGATGCGCGACAGTAGCGCGCCCGACAGCGTCCGGATGCCGGCAATCGCCTGCATCTGCAGGTCGCCACGGCTGCGCCATCGCCCCTGGCAGTCTCCAGGTCGTTCAGGGCGCCTGCATTGCGAGGCGCGCCGATCCAGGCACTGCAGCCGCTAGACTGGTGCGCCTGCTGCCTGGATCGTCACAATGAATTTGCCCCTGCATTTCGGCCTGCTCGGTTCACTGGAGGCCGGGCTGATTGCGCTCATCCTGGGCGTGGTGGTCTTTGCGGTGGTGGAGCGGGGCGGGCGGCGGGTGCAGTTCAACCATGGGCACACGCTGGGCATTGCGTGTCTGCTGGCCGTGGCCATCGGTGCCGGATACGACATCTGGCATCTCGTCTATACCAGCATCGTGCGACTGGAATCGCCGCTGTATGCGCGCCTGGCGCTGGCCAAGATCCACGACCCCAACGAACTGGGCTCGCGCGTGGTGCTGGAAGTGGCCGGCGCGCTCGCTGGCGTGGTGGTTGGTTGGAAGCTGTTCAGTTCCGGGAGCTGGGAAAACGACCCGCCAAGTGCCTGAGCGTGGGGCATAAAGTGCGGGGCGGGTCGCAAATTTTCATGCATTGAATGAAGCGCTTCGGTTTGACTCACTCATGCCTAACAGGCGGTTAGCCGCAAACATTCGGGCTGTGGTTAAAAGACTGTTCTGCGCGAAATTGCGCCGGGTTGGGCGTTCATTTGCGATGGGTAGGGTGGTGCCATGTGCGGCGACACCGCGCATTCCCAAGCACAAGGAGACCACCCCAATGAAGAATCGCAACCGCACCTCGCTGCTCGCCGCTACCGCCGCTCTTGCTGCCGCCCTGGCGCTGCCGGCGATGGCGCAAAGCACCTCTCAAGACGCAGCGGCGCAGTCGGGCAGTTCGGCCACCGCGGCACAGTCGAGCGGTGCAAGCTCCGGTGGGGGCCAGACCTGGGCCAGCGTGGACACCGATAGCGATGGCGCCATCAGCAAGCAGGAAGCGCAGGTCAACGCCGGCCTTGCGCAGATCTTCGATCAGGCCGACGGCAACACCGATGGCAAGCTGACCCCGGATGAGTACAAGGCGTTCGTCGCCAAGCAGCAGGGGGGCGGTGCCACCGGCTCGCAGGGCAACTAAGCGACGCTCAAGGCACCTATGAGGTTTTGAGAAAGTGATGCATGCAGAGCGCTGGCATACAGCCCCGTCAGCGCTCTGCGACAGGCAATAACCAGCACCAGCAACAGCAAAAGACAGTACTAGCAACAGGATGGACACGCGGGAGCGATCTGCCAGGGTCGCTCCCGTTTTGTTGACGTCTGCCGCGTTAGGGTGAGCCGTTCCACGTCGGGCGCTCATCCATCATGTCGCACTTACGTCTTGCACTTCTGCTCGGGTTGGCGAACCCCGTATCTGCGCTCGCCGCGCCGCCGGAACTGCCACCCGCCACCCCGACAACGTCGGTGCCGGCAGCCGCTGGCAGCACTACACCGGCGATGTCGCCGTTGCCGATCGATCCGCCGGCTCCGGCCACCACGCCCCTGCTGCCGACCGCACCCGGGCCCGCCAGGTCCACGAGCGGTGCCGAGGCGTCCGCCACCGCCGGCAGCCTAGCACCGCGTAGTTTCCGTAGCCTGGATACAGACGCCGACGGATCGCTGGCGCTGGCCGAGGCAAGCGCCGCCCCGGTGTTGCGCGAAAACTTCTCCAGCTTGGACAGCAACGGCGACGGGCGCCTATCGCGCGAGGAATTCGCCAGCTATCAGCCTGGCCCGGGCGATGCCGCAGGCGATTGAGCACGGCGCAATACCGATGCGCTGCTAAACTTGCCCGATGAGCTCACTTGCACAGCGCGACGGCCAGGCGATCCAACTGGTCGGCTTCGATGGCGACGATACCCTCTGGAAAAGCGAGGACTATTACCGCATTGCCGAAGCGGATTTCGAAGCGATCCTGGCCGCGTATCTGGATCTGGGCGACAGTCGCATGCAGCAGCATCTGCTGGCAGTGGAGCGGCGCAACCTCAAGGTCTTCGGGTATGGCGCCAAGGGCATGACGCTGTCGATGATCAAACCGCGATCGAACTGACCCAGGCGCGCATCGCCGCGCACGATATCCAGCGCATCGTCGAGATCGGCCGTGCCACGCTGCAGCATCCGGTGGAAGTGATTGCCGGCGTACGCGAGGCAGTCGGTGCGATTGCCGCCGATTATCAGGTGGTGCTGATCACCAAGGGCGACCTGTTTCACCAGGAGCAGAAGATCGAGCAATCTGGCCTGGGCGATCTGTTCCCGCGCGTGGAAGTGGTGTCCGAAAAGGACCCCCGGACCTATGCGCGTGTGCTCGGCGAATTCGGTTTGCCGGCGCAGCAGTTTGCAATGATCGGCAATTCGCTGCGTTCGGATGTGGAGCCGGTGCTGGCCATCGGCGGTTGGGGCATCTACACCCCCTACGCGGTGACCTGGGCGCACGAACAGGAGCATGGTGTGGCTGCCGACGAACCGCGCATGCGCGAAGTGCCCGACGCCGCCGGCTGGCCGGCAGCGGTGCAGGCGCTGGATGCGTTGGCGCGGCGGCAGGGCTAGAGCGTGTTATGTACGTTGAGGTGAGTGCTCCCCGGAGGATTGGCCGTCAGCGGCACGGAGTGCGCGTCGCGGAGCTTGCCTTGGCGCCAGCCAAGCCGGCGCCGCGCAGCACCCGCTCCGCATCGCTGGCGGCCAACGCATCTCATCCCAACGTGCATAACACGCTCTAAGCTGGGCCGGGTCGCCGCTGCCTGGCGACACTGATCTGGCCCGATGCGTCACATGCGGGTGCTGTATGGCGCCCAACGACAGGATGTTCACGGCCCTGCCTGCGTGCGCGGCCGAGCTTGGAGGAAGTGCCGATGACCATGTTGTCCATGACCCAGCGCGCCAGCCTGGCCTTGTTGCTCTTGGTGCTGATCGGTGCCGCGCCACTGGCTGCCGCCGAGCTGGAAGAAGAAATCATCCATCCGAGCGAAGTCATCTTTCGCAACGGGCAGCCTTACTACGACGATGGCGGCCGCTACGTCCGCCTGCAGACCCGTCAGGTGGGTGGTGAGCCAGTGTATTTCCGCACCGTGCGCTTCGATCGCGAGCAGGGCTACGTGGATGCGCGGGGCGAGAGTGTCGCCAGGTTGCAGGCTCGACCGAGCGAGCGCGATCGTAGCGCCGGGTTTGTCGGCGCCGGGTACGATGACCGTGACGTGGGCGATGGCGGATATCGGGGTGTTGGCGGCCCACTCCGCCTTGGTGCCTCGCGCAATCGCCCCTACGGCCAGATTTACTATGGCAATGGCCTGTATGGTCCGGATCCATACAGCAGTCCGCACAACCGCGACGCGCGCCAGCGTTACATCGGTCCCGGCTACATCGGCTCCTGCGATCTGAGCGGTTGCCGCGAGGTCCAACAGTTCGGGTTTTACGACCTGCGTTAGGAGTCAGGGGATGGCTCGCGCCATCCACCGGGCGTATCGTGCGGCATCGCCGGGCAGCTCGCAGTATCCGATCTTTCCGCCAAACCTTCGATTGCGTGCACGTCGATGACCATCGCAAGGGCTGGTTGCCACCAGAGCGCACTGGGACGCTGCGACCGACGCGCTCATCTATGCCCGATAGCGTAACTGGGGGGCTCCGGTGCACTTCCTCGCCAGGCGTGGGTCGTTGAAAAGCGGATGTGCCTGGCGCCCGGCAGTGGCGCTTGATCCGGCGTCCGCCTGACAGCACCGCACGCATGCGGCATCATCGCTGCATGCCCGTATCCCGCTCATCCATGTTGCGCTCTGTGCCATTGCTGGTGGCATTGCTGTGGCCGGCGCTGGGCGCCGCGCAGGCCTTGCCGGCCTCGGCGACCGCAGCTGCTACGGAAGAACCGGCGCCAGCGGCGACCCCAGGCACCGGCGATGCCTGGGTGGATCAGCACCTGGCCGATATGGGCAGTTATGCGCAGCGCTATCCGGCCAGCTTCATCGACGAGGTGGCGCGCTATACCGGCACGCCGCGCGCGTACGTGCAGGCGCTGCTGCAAGTGCACGGCTGGCATGCCGGGGATATCTATTTCGCGTGCTTCTGGGCGCAGACCGTACAGCTGTCGTGCCGCGACACGGTACGCGCCTATAGCCGCGACCATCGCGATGGCTGGGAGGGCGTGGTCGCGCGGCTGTCGGTGGCACCGGACAACCTGCACATGCGCGCGCTAAGGCACGCCATCGTCGCCAGCTACGACCGCTGGGAACGTCCGATCACCCTGGATGCATTGCTGCGCCGGCAGCTCGGCGATCATGCGCAGCGCCTGGAAGCGGCGCGCCAGGCGAGCGAAGCGGCCGAAGCGGCGGCGCAGGCCGGGCTCTGACGCGGTCGTTGTGTCGTCGCGCCATGCACTTCCCGGCATGGCGCGGCTGTCTGCGCACTAATCGCGTCGCCTGCAATGCTGCCGTGCCGCTGGTCGACGCAGGGCGCGGTCGGCGAGAATGCGGTACCGCTGGCGTTCGGCCGGCACCTGCCCAAGACCAGCCCATGCGCGATACCGCCTTTGTCTCTCCCGATCAGATCCGCAGCTGGTTCGCCCAGGCGATGTCGGACATGTATCGCACCGAGGTGCCGTTGTATGGCGATCTGATGTCGCTGGTGGCGCAGGTCAACGCACAGACGCTGCAGGCCAATCCGGCGCTGGCGCAGCGGCTGCAGCGCAACGACGAGCGCGCGCGGCTGGATCTGGAACGGCACGGCGCCATCCGTGTCGGCACGGCGGCCGAACTGGCCACCTTGCGCCGGTTGTTCGCAGTGATGGGCATGCAGCCGGTGGGCTATTACGACCTGTCGGTGGCCGGCGTGCCGGTGCATTCCACCGCGTTCCGCCCGATCGATGAGGCGGCGCTGTCGGCAAATCCGTTTCGCGTGTTCACCTCGCTGCTGCGGCTGGAACTGATCGAAGACGCCGCCCTGCGCGAACAGGCGCAGCAGATCCTGCAGCAGCGACAGATCTTTACCGCCGGCGCCTTGCAGTTGATCGAGCGCTACGAACAGCAGGGCGGGCTGGATGCCGACCAGGCACGGCAGTTCGTGGCCGAAGCGCTGGAAACCTTCCGCTGGCATGGCGATGCCACGGTGTCGTTGCCGACCTATCGCGCGCTGAGCCAGGCGCATAAGTTGATTGCCGATGTGGTGAGCTTCCACGGCCCGCACATCAATCACCTCACGCCACGCACGTTGGACATCGATGCGGCGCAGGAACAGATGCAACGCGCCGGCATCGATGCCAAGGCGGTGATCGAGGGGCCGCCGCGTCGGCGCGTGCCGATCCTGTTGCGGCAGACCAGTTTCAAGGCGCTGGAAGAGCCGGTGCGTTTTGTCGGCGATGACGGGCAAGCGGAACACGGCACCCATACCGCACGCTTTGGCGAGATCGAGCAGCGCGGCCTTGCCCTCACGCCAAAGGGGCGCGCGTTGTACGACGCGCTGCTGGCGCAGGCGCGCGATGCCGATGGTGCCGGCAGCACCGGCACCGATTACGCCACCCGGCTGCAGACTGCCTTCGTGGCCTTCCCCGACGACGAGGCGTTGCTGCGGCAGGAAGGGCTGGGGTATTTCCGCTATGCGCTCACCGACGCCGGCCGCGCCGACCCCGCGCAGGTGGCCGCCATGCCGGCAGAAACGGCGATCGCGCTCGGCTTCGTCAGCGCCGACCCGATCATCTATGAAGACTTCCTGCCGGTGAGTGCGGCCGGCATTTTCCAGTCAAATCTGGGCGGTGCAGAACAGCGCGCCTACGCCGCGCACTCGAGCAAGCGCAGCTTCGAACAGGCATTGGGCGCGCAGGTGCATGACGAATTCGCGCTGTACGCGCAGCTGGAGCGCGACTCCTTGCAGGGCTTGCTGGTGTAGCGCGCTGCGCGCCGTATTGCACTGCGCTGTGACGGCCTCGTTGCACCTCAGCCTGGCATACGGCTGCTATGGAAGACCTGCCACACGTGGCGTCCGGGCGGCAAACCCATGTTGATCCATGAAGCCATCATGCTTCGCGGCGCTGTGCACCTGCCTACCGGCCACACGCGTTTTGCTCACCAACGCATCCACCTCGGCGCGCCCACCGCCGACGCAGTAATGGTTTCTGCGGCATTGGCCATGTCGCAGATGCCTTGATGGCTGAAGCCCCGAAAGAACGGTTTGACCGGCACCATCGCGAAGATGTGCTCGCCCAGACTCAGGCAGGTGGCGTTCGCATCGGTGTAGGCGGGATTGAAGGTAAAGCCCATGACGGTGAAGAAGGCAACCGAGCGCGGTAGCAACTCGACCGGCAGGTTGACCAAAACGTGCGTGGTCATGCCGCGGTGCCCTGCGGCGTGGCGCGTTGGTCAGGCGCTCCGGTCACGGCCGTTGACCAGCCATTGGATGCCGAAGCGGTCGGTGCACATGCCGAAGCCTTCTGCCCAGAAGGTCTGGCCGAACGCCATCTGCACCTGACCGCCCTCGGCCAATGCCGTATACGCGCGTTCGGCCTCAAGGTTATCGTCGAAACCGAGCCCGACCGACACCGGTCTGGCGCCCTCCAACTGCTGGCCCGGCGGCATGTCCGAGCCCATCAGCAAGGGGCCATTCGGCCCAGCGAGGGTCACGTGCATCACCAGGTCGGTTGCCGCAGCGTCGATCGACATGTCAGATCCCGCTTGCGGGGGCATCTGTGCGTACGTCGTCAACATCAGTTCGCCGCCCAGCACCTGTTGGTAGTGCGCGAATGCTGCGCGGCAGGTGCCTTCGAAATACAGGTAGGGTGTGACTTGCACCGGGCAGTCCTCTGGAAGCACGTGAGCGATACAGCGCGGATTGCTGCGTGCGGTCCTGTCGAGACGAAGCCGATGCAGTCGGCCATCAGGTCCGGGCGCAGTGCGGGGTCGATGCGTCATGCCCGAGTGGGCAGGCACCGTAACCAGCGCAGCCTACCGTCCAGCGCGAACAGGTGCATTAGTCGCGATCGTTTGGAGCCGCCGGCAACCAGCCGGAGCACCTGGCAGTTGCCGGTACGCCCATGCGTGGGCAAAGCCACGCATGGGCTTGCCTGCACGGGCGCCGCAGGATCAGACCACGTACCGCTGTACGCACGAACACGTCCGCATTGTCGGCCCTGAATGCACCGAGAGCAGCCGAAACAATGGCGATCAGTTGTCAGGCGCGGGTGGCACACCGCAATGGCGTGTACGCGCCGGCACATGCCGATTCCGATCACCGGCCGCGCCCACCGAGTGCTGAGCGCGATCTTTGCCAGCTGCTCCAACAGGCCGCACTGCCCGGCAATGCGGCCGATGCTTGCGAAACCTCAGTGCGCTTGGGCGGCCGGGCGACGCGCCGCTGCGCGTTCTGCACGGCGCGCGCGCGCACGTGCGCGACGCGCCTTCCAGCGCTCGCTCAGGCACGAGAAGATCACGTATAGCGCCGGGGTGCTGAGCAGGGTCAGGCTCTGCGAGAACACCAGCCCGCCGATCATCGCGATACCCAGCGGGCGACGCAGCTCCGAGCCCTCGCCCAGGCCCACCGCCAGCGGCACGGCGGCCAGGATCGCCACCATCGTGGTCATCATGATCGGGCGGAAGCGCACGATCGAAGCCTCGCGTGCGGCTGCGCGCGCATCCATGCCATGCACGCGCTGCGCCACCAGCGCGAAATCGATCATCATGATGGCGTTTTTCTTGACGATGCCGATCAGCAGCACCAGCGCGATCATCGAGATCACCGACAGTTCGGTGTTGGTGATGAACAACGCCAGCAGCGCGCCCACGCCGGCGGCCGGCAAGGTGGACAGGATGGTCACCGGATGCATCAGGCTCTCGTAGAGCATGCCCAGCACGATGTAGACGGTGAGCACCGCGGCCAGCAGCAGGATGCCCATCGAATTGGGACTGAGCTGCACGTTGAAGCTGTCGTCGCCACTGAGGCGGATGCCGTCGGGCATGCGCAGGCCCTCCACGGTGGATTTGATGATCAAGTCCGCCTCGCCCGTGCTGACGCCCGGCGCCAGGTTGTAGCTCAGATCCATCGTGGTGTACTGGTTTTCGTGGATGATCTGCGGCGGCGCCAGGCCCGGTACCTGGGTGGCGACCGCGGTGATCGGCACCATCTGGCCGGCACGGTTGGGCACGAAGATCTGATCCAGCGCCTTGGGGGTGGCGGTCTGCGACGGCAATGCATTGACCACCACGCTGTACTGATTGAGATCGGAATAGATGGTGGAAATGGAGCGCTGGCCGAACGCGCCATACAGCGCCCCATCGATGGCGCCCACCGAGATGCCCAGGCGCGCCGCCTTGGCGCGGTCGATCACGATGTTCTGGCGCAGGCCGGCGGTATCCACGTCGGTACCGACATCGCGCAGGTGCGGGTTCTTTTTCAGCGCAGCCTGCAGTTTGGGAAGCCATTCCTGCAGCTGCGCCAGATCGTTGCCCTGCAGCGACACGCGGTATTGCGCGCCCTGGCTGGTGCCGCCGCCGCCGTCGCTGGGCAGGTCCTGGATCGCCCGCAGGCGCAGATCCAGGTCCGGGTAACGGTCGGCCTTGGCGCTCAGGCGCGCGACCACTTCGGCGGTGGTGTCGCGACGGCCCTCATCGCGCTTCTTGAGCTCGATATTGAACGATGCGCTGGAGCCCTGACGGCCGGAGCCCAGGCGTGCGCCGACGGTTTTCACCGCCGGGTCGGCCATCAGCATGTCGGTGATGCGGCGCTGGCGGCTGACCATGTCGGCGAACGACACCGCGGCGCTGGAATTGGCGCGGCCCCAGATCAGGCCGGTGTCCTGCGCGGGAAACGAGCCCTTCTTGACCGCACTGCCCAGGAAGATGGTGGCGGCAATCAGCAATAACGGCGTCAACGACAGCAGGAGGGCGTGGCGCAGCGAGAAATCCAGCGCCACCGTGTACACGCGCAGCATGCGTTCGTGCATGCGGTCCAGCCAGGCGCCGAAACGGCCGGGTTTTTCAGGCTCGGCGTGCGGCGACAGGAAACGGCTGCACAGCGCCGGTGTCAAAGTCAGCGACACCAGCATCGACACCACGATCGCCGCCACCAACGTCACGGTGAACTCGCGGAAGAACGCACCGATCATGCCGCTGGCGAACAGCATCGGGATGAACACCGCCACCAGCGAGGCGGTGATGGAGACGATGGTGAACCCGATCTCGCGCGCACCGGCCAACGCCGCGTCCAGGCGCGACATGCCTTCGTCCAGATGGCGCATGACGTTTTCGATCACCACGATCGCATCGTCGACCACGAAGCCAATCGCAATGACCAACGCCAGCAGGCTGAGGTTGTTCAAGGTGAAGCCGAGCACGTACATCACCAGCGCCGAGCCGGCCAGCGACAGCGGCACGGTGACAGCGGCGATCAGGGTGGGCGCCAGCCGGCGCAGGAACAGCGCCATGGTCAGGATCACCATCGCCAGGCTGATCATCAGCGTGGCCTGCACCTCGTGCAGCGAGGCGCGAATGGTGGGTGTGCGGTCGAAGTAGGGCGTGAGCGTGGTGCCGGGCTGCAGATAGCTACGCAGTTCGGGAATCTGCGCCTTCACCTGGTCGACGGTTTCGACGATGTTGGCGCCGGCGCAGGTGAAGGCGTACATCACCACCGCCGGTTTGCCGTCGAACCAGGCGGCTTGATAGGCATCCTGCTGGCCGTCGTAAACGGTGGCCACATCGCCCAGGCGCACGATGCGCCCGTTGGACTGGGTGGAGATCGCCAACTGCGCAAAATCGGCGGCTTTGGACACCGAATCGTTGGAGATGATGGCCATGGTGGTGTTGCCGTCGGACAGGAATCCGGTCGGCGAAGTCACATTGGCCGCGCGCACCGCATTGCGCAGATCGTCCGGTGTCAGGCCCAGTGCATTGAGTGCGCGCAGGTCCACGTCCACGCGTACTGCCGGGGTGGATGCCCCGGCAATGTCCACCGAGCTGATGCCGGTGATCTGGCGCAGCCGCTGCGCCAACAGCGAATCGGCCACGTTGTAGAGCTCATCGGCCGATTGCGTCTCCGAGGTCAACGCGATGGCGATCACCGGGTCGTCGTTCGGGTTGGCCTTGGAGTACATCGGCGTTCCGAGCCCGGAGGGCAGGTCCGATTGCGATGCGTTGATCGCGGTCTGGATGTCCTGCGCGGCCGAATCGATGTTGCGGCTGCTCTGGAACACCAGTACGACCAGGCTGCTGCTCTCCGAGCTGGACGAGCGCATGCGGTCGATCCCGGGCAACTGGCCCAGGTGACGTTCCAGCGGCGCGGTGACGGTGGAGGCCATGGTGCTGGCGTCGGCACCGGATTGGGTGGCGTGCACGAAGATGATCGGAATCTGGATGTTCGGCAGCGCCGCCACACCCAGCCGCAGGTAGCACATCAATCCGATCACGAACAAACCGATCGCCAGCAGCGAGGTGCCGATCGGGCGCTTGATGAAGGGCGCGGAGATGTTCATGGGTGTGGTGCCGGGAATCGGGAATCGGGATTCGGGAATTGGTAAAGGCAACAGCCAGCGCGGCCTCCACGCGTGCGTGTGGGCAGGCGATGCCGTGGGCAGGCAGAGCGATCAGCGAAGACGTCAGCAGTCGTCATGCCGATCGCTCCGAGGTGGATGCCGGGGTTGCGCCGTCATGGCGCGCTGCGCGGCGCGCACGCCATGCGCGCAGGCGCTCGCCGGCGCGTTCCATGTACAGATAGATCACCGGGGTGGTGTACAGCGTGACCAGCTGCGACAGCAGCAGGCCGCCGACGATCGCAATGCCCAGCGGGCGGCGCAGTTCCGAGCCGATGCCGGTGCCCAGCGCCAGCGGCAACGCGCCCAGCATGGCGGCAGCGGTGGTCATCATGATCGGGCGGAAGCGCAGCAGGCAGGCGCGCCGGATCGCATCGTGCGCAGTCGTCCCTTCGCGGCGTGCGTCGATGGCGAAGTCGATCATCATGATGGCGTTCTTCTTGACGATGCCGATCAGCAGCACGATGCCGACGATGCCGTCCACCGACAGGCTCAGCCCGCACATCATCAGCGCCAGCAACGCACCGACACCGGCCGGCGGCAACGTGGAGATGATGGTCAACGGATGGATGTAGCTTTCGTACAACACGCCCAGCACGATGTAGATCACCACGATCGAGGCCAGCAGCAGCCACACGATGTCGGTCTGGCTGCCGGTGAATTCGGCGGCCTTGCCGACGAACTGCGCATGCACCTGGGTCGGAATCTTGAGTTCTTCGCGCGCCTTTTCGATCGCCGCCACCGCCTGCGACAACGAATGCCCCGGCGCCAGGTTGAACGAGATGGTGATGGCCGGCAGCTGCTGCTGGTGGCTCACCACCAACGGCGTGTTGGTGACCTTGGCTTCGGCCAGCGCGGCCAGCGGAATGATGCTGCCGGCACCGACCACGATGCCGGTGTTCTGCGCGCCTACGCCGGTGGCAGTGGACGAGTTGGACGAGGTGACCTGGCCGAAGCTGGTGGCGTTGGTGCCGGTGAGCGCGCCACTGCCGTTGCTGGCCACCGCCAGCTGGTTCATCAAGGCGGTGCTGGTGCGGAATTCCGGCGCCACTTCCAGCACGACGCGGTACTGATTGAGCTCGGTGAAGATGGTGGAGATCTGGCGCTGGCCGAAGGAGTCGTACAGCGTGTCGTCGATGGTCTGCATCGGCACGCCGAGCATGCTGGCCTTGTCGCGGTCGATGCTCAGTTCCAGCGCACGCCCCTGGTTGGCCAGGTTGTTGTCCACGTCCGCCAGCTCGGGCAACTTGCGCATTGCCTCGGTCATGCGCCCGGCCCAGGTGGCCAGCTCGCTGCTGTCGACGTCCGAGATCGAATACTGGTATTCGGTCGCGGCTACCCGCGTGTCCAGGGTGACGTCCTGCACCGGCTTGAGGAACAAGGCCACGCCCGGAATGCCGGCCACTGCGTTCTGCAGGCGCGGCAGCACCTCGTCCAGGCCCTCGCGGTCGCCGCGCGTCTTCAGCACAATCGACAGCTGGCCCTGGTTGAGCGTGGGGTTCATGGTGCCGGCGCCGATGAAGGCTGCCACGCCGGTCACCGCCGGGTCCTTGCGCAACGCGGCGGCCACCGCCTGGGTGCGTTGCTCCATCTGCGGGAACGCCACGTTCTGGTCGGCCTGCACCACACCGGTGATCAGCCCGGTGTCCTGCTCGGGCAGCAAGCCCTTGGGAATGGCCACATACAGCACCACCGTCAACGCCACCGCACCGATCGCCACGGCCAGGGTCAGCGGTTGGTGGGCAAGCACCCAGTCCAGGCTGCGCTCATAGGCGCCCACGGTGCGCGTCCACAGGTTGGTCTTGCCGGCCGCGCTCGCGCGCTCGTGCGCGTCTTCGCCTTCGGGCAAGGCATCGGGCTTGAGCAGGTAGGCGCACATCATCGGCGTCAACGTCAGCGACACCAGCATTGAGATGACCACTGCAATCGACAGCACCCACGCAAACTCGTGGAATAACCGACCGGTGACGCCCGGCATCAACAGCAGCGGCAGGAACACCGCCACCAGCGACACGGTCAGCGACAACACGGTGAAGCCGATCTGCTTGGCGCCGATTTCGGCCGCTTCCGGCCCGCTCTTGCCCTGTTCGATGTAGCGCACGATGTTCTCGATCATCACGATCGCATCGTCGACCACGAACCCGGTCGCCACCACCAGCGCCATCAGCGACAGGTTGTCCAGCGACATGCCGGCGAAGGCCATCACCCCGAAGGTGCCGGCCAGCGACAACGGCACCGCCACCGAGGGAATGATGGTGGCCCACAGCCGGCGCAGGAACACGAAGATCACCGCCACCACCAGCGCGATGGTCAGCACCAGGGTGAACTTCACCTCATGCACCGAGGCGCGGATGGTTTCGGTGCGGTCGGAGAACACCTCCAGATGCACATCGGCCGGCAACACCGATCGCAGCTGCGGCAGGATGTTGCGGATCTGCTCCACCGTCTGCACGATGTTGGCGCCGGGCTGGCGGCGGATCTCCAGCAGCACCGCCTGTTTGCCGTCGGCCCAGGCGGCAAGCTGATCGTTCTCCACCCCATCGACCACGTTGGCCACGTCGGCAAGCCGCACCGGGCGGCCGTCCTTGTAGCTGATGATGGTCTCGCGGTACTGCGCCGCGTCGGTGAGCTGGTCGTTGGTGCCGATGCTGTAGGACTGGGTCTTGCCGTTGAGCGAGCCCTTGGGCGCACTGACGTTGGTCTGGGTCAGCGCGCTGCGCAGCGACTCCATGGTCAGGCCCATGTTCGATAGCTGCGCCGGGTTGACCTGGATGCGCACCGCAGGGCGCACGTTGCCGGCGATCGACACCAGGCCCACGCCCGGCACCTGCGACAGGCGCTGGGCCAGGATCGCATCGGCATAGCGGTTGACCTCGCGCAGCGGCAGCGAATCGGAGGTGAGCTTGAGCGTGAGAATCGCCGCATCGGCCGGATTGACCCGGTTATAGACCGGCTGGTACGGCAGCGAAGAGGGCAGGGTGGCCTGGCGGATCGCCGCCTGCACATCCTGCGAGGCGATATCGATATCGCGCTCCATCGAGAACTGCAGAATGATGGTGGACAGGCCCGCCGACGAATCGGAGGTCATCATCTGCAGGCCGGAGATCTGCCCGAACTGGCGCTCCAGCGGCGTGGTGACCAGCGAGGCCATGGTGGTCGCATTGGCGCCGGGATACTGGGTGGTGACGACCAGGCTGGGCGCGTCGATTTCCGGCAATGCCGAGACCGGTAATTGACGGTAGCCCAGGATGCCCAGCAGCAGGACGCCGGCCATCAACAACGAAGTGGCGATCGGGCGGCGGATGAAGATGGTCGAAAAGCCCACGGGGGGTGTCCTTGCTGAAGACGTCAGGCGAAGCCGGCGCATGCAACGCCGGCGCACATCGGCGACGGAAGTTCCGTCGCCGGTGGTCGAGAGTTAGCGCGGACCGCCGCCACGGCGGCCGCCGGGGCCACCACCACGGCTCTGTTTGTCCTTGGCGGCCTTGAGTTCGGCCTCGGTCGGTTCCGGCGGCGTCTCGCCCGGCTTGAGCGCGCTGACCTTGCTGCCCGGTTTCAGGCGGAACTGGCCTTCGGTCACCACGCGCTCGCCGGGCTTGAGGCCCTTGGTGATCTGCACATGGCTGTCGTCCACTTCCACGCCCTGCACCACGGTGCGCATCTGTGCGGTGTTGTCGCTGCCCACCACGTACACGTAATCGCCATCCGGGCCGCGCTGCACCGACTGGGACGGCACCACGGTGCCGCCGGCGATGGTGCGCAGCTGCAGGCGCACATTGACAAACTGGCCCGGCCATAGCGCGTTGTCGGTGTTGTTGAAGATCGCGCGTGCGCCAAAGGTGCCGCTGTCGGCGGAGATACGGTTGTCGATCACATCCAGCTTGCCGTCGCTGCTGATCACGTGCGCATCGCCACGATCCAGTGCCGCCACGGCCAGTGGCGCCGCCGTTTGACCGGTACGCACGGCCTGCAACTCACGCTCGGGCAGGTTGAAAGACACGTAGATCGGGCGGATCTGGGTCAGGGTGACGATCGTGGAGCTGCTGGTGACGATGTTGCCCACGTCCACGCCACGGATGCCGGCGATGCCGTCGATCGGCGCAGTGACGCGGGTGAACTGCAATTGCACCTGCGCCGAGCGCATCTGCGCATCGTTGGCCGCAACCGCGGCCTCGTACTGGGCAACCTGGTTGCGTTGGGTGTCCAGATCCGTGCGCGAGACGTATTGCTTGTAGGCCGGGTCGTTGGAACGCTGGTAATTCACCCGCGAGGTCGCCAACAGCGCCTGGTTCTGGCGTTTGGCGGCCAGTGCCTGGTCGTAGCTGGCCTGCAGCGTGCGTGGATCGATCTGCGCCAGCAGATCGCCCTTCTTCACTTCCTGGCCTTCCTTGAAATTCAGGCTCATCAACTGGCCGCCCACCTGCGGGCTGACCGTGACCGTATTGAGGGCGGTGACCGTACCCAGCGCGCTGGCATAGACCGGAACATCCTGCGTGGTGGCCGCTACCACCGTCACCGGCACCGGGCCGCCGTTGTCCGGATCATTGCCGTCCGGCGCGCCTGCGCGCTTGCCGTGATTGCCCCCACCCATCATCCGCACTGCGACGAACACCACGACAAGCACTGCGACAACCAGCAGTGTGATCTTCCAAAAACGCGACATGCGACAACTCCTGAGGGCGGGCCGGGCGCATGGGTGCGACCGTGGGGCGGCGGTGCAAAGCATATCGTTGCGCTTCACCAATTGAGCATTACTGAAGTAACGGCTTGGGCGGCGAAACGACCGCAACGGTCACACTTGCACTGCAGCGGCAACGCGCCACGGTGACCGCGGTTGACCGCCGGGCTGAATCGGGCCCCACTGCAGCCCATCCGGCACCCGCCTGCACTACATTAAGCAACCATCTTTCAAGGATTGCCGATGCGCCCCTCCCGCCTGCTGACCAGCGCGCTGCTGCTCGCCCTGCCCACGCTCGCCACCGCGCAGACCGCGCAGACCGCGCAACGGCCCGAAGTCCAGGCCGCCGCCGCCCCGCTGCAGGCCAAGGTGGTGCAATGGCGCCGCGACTTCCACCAGCACCCGGAGTTGTCCAACCGCGAAGAGCGCACTGCCGCCACCGTGGCTGCGCAGCTGCGCAAGCTGGGCCTCAAGCCGCGCACCGGCATCGCCCATCACGGCGTGGTGGCCATCATCAAGGGCGGCAAGCCGGGGCCGAAGATCGCCCTGCGTGCCGACATGGACGCGCTGCCGGTGACAGAGCAGACCGGGCTGCCGTTCGCCTCCAAGGCCACCGCCCAATACCGCGGCGAGCAGGTCGGGGTGATGCACGCCTGCGGCCACGACGCGCATACCGCCATCCTGCTCGGCGTGGCCGAGGCGCTGGTGGGCATGCGCGAGCAGTTGCCCGGCGAAGTGATGCTGATCTTCCAGCCCTCCGAAGAAGGCGCGCCCGGCAACGAAGAGGGCGGTGCCTCGCTGATGCTCAAGGAAGGCCTGTTTGCCGACTTCAAGCCGCAGGCGGTGTTCGGCCTGCATGTGTTCTCCAGCGTGCAGGCCGGCAAGATCGCGGTGCGCAGCGGCCCGCTGATGGCGGCCTCGGACCGCTTCGCGATCAAGATGATCGGCCGCCAGACCCATGGCTCGGCGCCGTGGAACGGCATCGACCCGATCGTGGCCAGCGCCGACATGATCGGCGCCGCACAAACGGTGATCAGCCGCCGCGCCAACCTGTCCAAGCAACCGGCGGTGCTCAGCTTCGGCGCGATCAAGGGCGGCATCCGCTACAACATCATCCCCGACGATGTGGAAATGGTCGGCACCATCCGCACCTTCGACGAAGGCATGCGCCAGCAGATCTTTGCCGACCTGAAGAACGTGGCCGAGCACACCGCTGCCGCGCATGGTGCCAAGGTGGACGCGAAGGTGCCCGACCAGGACGGCAACCCGGCCACGGTCAACGACCCCGCCCTGACGGCCAAGATGCTGCCCAGCCTGCAGGCGGTGGTGGGTGCGGACAACGTCTACGAGCCGCCGTTGCAGATGGGCGCCGAAGACTTCTCGTTCTATGCCCAGCAGGTGCCGTCGATGTTCTTCTTCGTCGGCTCCACTGCCAAGGGCATCGACCCGGCCACTGCGCCCAGCAACCACTCGCCACAGTTCCTGCTGGACGAGTCGTCGCTGGATGTGGGCTTGCGCGCGCTGTTGCAGGTGTCGCTGGATTATCTGCAGCAGGGGTGAATGGGGAACCGGGAATCGGGAATCGTCTGCGGCTGGGCGATTCCCGATTTCGTTGGTTGGGCCGGTGGCGTGATTGTGGAGCGGCGATCTTAGGGCGTTCCATTGGCTTTCTTTCACGCGTTGCCGTACACCTCACGGCCAGCCCGTGCGGCCTAAAATGGCGGCATGAATACCCCAGAAGATTCCACCCTCGGTCGTGAGGTCGCCTATCCGAGCGGCTACGACCCGTCGTTGCTGTTTCCGATTCCGCGCGCGGCCGGGCGCGAGGCCATCGGGCTGACCGGTGAGCTGCCGTTTATCGGCCGCGATCGCTGGCATGCCTACGAACTCAGCTGGCTGGATGCACAGGGCAAGCCTTGCGTGGCCACTGCCACCTTGCATGTACCCTGCGATTCGCCCTCGCTGATCGAATCCAAGTCGCTCAAGCTGTATCTCAACTCGCTCAACGCCACCCGCTTCAACAGCGCCGAAGCGGTGCGCACGCGCATTGCGACCGACTTGTCCACGCGCGCCGGTGCCGACGTGGCGGTGGAGTTCGGCCTGCCGCCGATCGATGCGGTCGGCGAGGGCGAGTCGATCGACACGCTGGATGTCAGCATCGACGATTACGGCCCGCCGAACGCGGCCTATCTCTGCGCACTCGCGCAGCCAGTGGTGGAAGAAGTGCTGACCTCGGCCTTGCTCAAATCCAATTGCCCGGTGACTGGCCAGCCGGATTGGGCCAGCGTGACCTTGCGTTACCGCGGCGCACCGATCGACCGCGAGGGGTTGCTGCGTTATCTGGTGAGTTTCCGCGACCACGCCGAGTTTCATGAGCAATGCGTCGAGCGCATTTTCAACGATGTGCTGACGCAGTGCGCGCCGCAGTGGCTGGTGGTGGAAGCGCGCTACACACGTCGTGGCGGCCTGGACATCAACCCGCTGCGCAGCTCGGCCAGTGTGCCGATGCCACTGTCGATCTTCCGCGACCTGCGTCAGTAGGTCGCGCGCATATGGGATCGCGCGGGCTTCACGGCGGCGCGATCCACGCTTAACGGCGCCCCGCGCACGCTGCCGACACCGCGATGCACAGGGATTGCAGCAATGAGTGTCGACAAGAAGGCAGATTTCTCCAACGTCACCTCATCGGTCGACAGCACCGCCGAGGTGACGCCTGCGCCCGATTTTTCCAACGTGCGCACCAGTGTGCAAAGCACCGCGCAGCTCGTTGAAGAATCGGTGACCGTCCAGGCCGGCGACAGCCTCTCCAGTATTGCCAAGCGCCATCTGGGCGACGGCAATCTGTGGCCACGTATTTTCGAAGCCAACCGCGAAACGCTGCAGGACCCGGACAAGATCTTTCCCGGTCAGGTGCTGCGCCTGCCTGCAAAATCGTAACGGCAGGTCGGCTTCCAGTCGCTGGCGGCAACGTCATTCAACAAACCCAGAAACCAATCGAACACTGCCACTGCAGGTGTTCTGGCTACCGGAGAATCGATTTATGCGTACTACCTCTGTTTCGAGCAGCTTAGCCCTGGCCTTGGCCGGCGTTCTGGCAGTGTCTGGCTGTAGCAAGAAGGCCGACGACGACAGCGTTTCCAAGGACCCCACTTCCGGTGCCGCGACCGAAGCGATGCCCGGCCCGGCCGCCACCCCGCCGGCGGGCGATCAGGCAGCCCAGGGCAGCGCAACCGGTTCGGCCAGCACCGATGGCGGTGCTGCGGCGAGTAGCGCGGTGACGGTGTCCAGCGTGGCCGTCGGCACCCAGGCCGCAGCCGACAAGACGGTGACTCCGGCGACCAGTGTCGGCAGCAAAGACACCATCATCGTCTCGGTCAAGACGGACGGCAGCGCGAGCAACGTGGCCGTGTCGGCGAAGCTGACCTATCAGGATGGCCAGGTGGCTGGCGAACAGAACGCGACGTTGAACACCACCGGTGCCGAAACCACCAACCTGAGCTTCAGCAAGCCCGATGGCTGGCCGGCCGGCACCTACACCGTGCAGGTCATGGTGGACGGCAAGCCCGCAGGTAATCCGCAGACCATCACCGTCAAGTAAGGCTGGGCGACATTGGCGATGTACGGCATTGGCCGTGCGTCGCCGCTGCTCCCGTCAACTGGTGGCTCGACATTGCACTAAGCCATGCAAGCAGGGCGCGACCGATCAAGTCGCGCCTTTTTGTTGCATCGCATTTGTTACAGCTGCATCCATGTCGATTGCCTTGGCGACGGGACGAAGCATCCGCCTGTGGTCGCTTTACCCGGGCGCGGCTCAGACGCGACAATGCCGTGCTGATCCATCGCCGCGTCCAATGCGCTGGCCGACCGGTGTGCCATCAACGACCCCCGTCGCGCGCACCACGGCCCTCGTCCGTGGATGCCGGCGCTCCTCCCGACCACAAGAGCCATCGCACCTCATGTCGAAGACACCGAAGATCCTCTATACGCTCACCGACGAAGCACCCTACCTGGCCACGCAGTCGCTGCTGCCGATCATCGATGCCTACACCGATACCGCCGGCATCGTGGTCGAAACGCGCGATATCTCGCTGGCAGGACGCATCCTGGCGCTGTTTCCCGAGCAGCTCAACGATGCGCAGAAGATCGCCGACGACCTGGCCGAACTGGGCGAACTGGCCACCACGCCGGAGGCCAATATCATCAAGCTGCCCAACATCAGCGCCTCGGTGCCGCAGCTCAAGGCCGCGATCAAGGAGCTGCAAGGCCAGGGCTATGCACTGCCGGCGTATCCGGACGAGCCCAAGGACGCTGCGGAAAAAGACATCAAGGCGCGCTACGACAAGGTCAAGGGCAGCGCGGTGAATCCGGTGCTGCGCGAAGGCAATTCCGACCGTCGTGCGCCGTTGTCGGTCAAGAACTACGCACGCAAGCATCCGCACCGCATGGGCAAGTGGAGCAGCGCGTCCAAGTCGCATGTCGCGCACATGGATGCCGGTGATTTCTTCGGTAGCGAGCAGTCGACCACGCTGGCCGAGGCCGGCACGCTGAAGATCGAATTCGTCGGTGCCGATGGCAGCAGCACCGTGTTGAAAGACAAGGTGGCGGTGAAGGCGGGCGAAATCGTCGACGCTGCCGTACTGAGCAAGCGTGCGCTGGCCAGCTTCATCGACGCGCAGATTGCCGATGCCAAGGCCAAGGATGTGCTGTTCTCGGTGCATCTGAAAGCCACCATGATGAAGGTCTCCGATCCGGTGCTGTTCGGCGTGGTGGTCGGCGAGTTCTACAAGGACACGCTGAGCAAGCATGCCGATGCGCTCAAGTCGGTCGGTTTCGATCCCAACAACGGCATCGGCGATCTGTACGCACGTATCACGTCGCTGCCAGAAGCCAAGCAAGCCGAAATCAAGGCCGATATCCAGACCGAATACGCGCAGCGCCCGGGCCTGGCGATGGTCAACTCCGACAAGGGCATCACCAACCTGCATGTGCCCAGCGACGTGATCGTCGATGCTTCCATGCCGGCGATGATTCGCGACTCCGGCCAGATGTGGAACGCGCAAGGCAAGCTGCAGGACACCAAAGCGGTGATTCCGGATCGTTGCTATGCCGGCGTGTACCAGGCGGTGATCGACGACTGCAAGGCGCACGGTGCCTTCGATCCGGCCACCATGGGCTCGGTGCCCAACGTGGGGCTGATGGCGCAGAAGGCCGAAGAATACGGCTCGCACGACAAGACCTTCCAGATGGCCGCCGCCGGCACCGTCAAGGTCACCGATGGCAACGGCAAGACGGTGTTCGAGCACGCGGTGGAAGCCGGCGATCTGTGGCGCATGTGCCAGGTCAAGGACGCCCCGATCCAGGACTGGGTGAAGCTGGCCGTGGAGCGCGCCCGCCTGAGTGAGACGCCGGCGGTGTTCTGGCTGGACAAGGCGCGCGCGCACGATGCGCAGGTGATCGCCAAGGTCGAGCAGTATCTGAAGGATCACGACACCAAGGGCCTGGATATCCGCATCCTGCCGCCGGTGGAAGCGACCACGTTCTCGCTGGAGCGCATCCGCAAGGGCCAGGACACCATCTCGGTCACCGGCAACGTGCTGCGCGACTACCTCACCGACCTGTTCCCGATCATGGAGCTGGGCACCAGCGCCAAGATGCTCTCCATCGTGCCGCTGATGGCCGGTGGCGGCCTGTTCGAAACCGGTGCCGGTGGTTCGGCGCCCAAGCATGTGCAGCAGTTCGTCGAAGAGAACTGCCTGCGCTGGGATTCGCTGGGTGAATTCCTGGCCCTGGCCGCGTCGCTCGAGCATCTGGGCAGCCGTTACGACAACCCGTCGGCCACGGTGCTGGCCAAGGCGCTGGATGTCGCCAACGGTCAGTTCCTGGACAACAACAAGTCGCCCGCGCGCAAGGTCGGCGAGCTCGACAACCGCGGCAGCCACTTCTACCTGGCGATGTACTGGGCGCAGGCCCTGGCCGCGCAGACCGAAGACACGGCATTGCAGGCTAAGTTCGCGCCGCTGGCCAAGGCCCTGACCGAGAACGAGGCCACCATCGTGGCCGAGCTCAATGGCGCGCAGGGCAAGCCGGTGGAAATCGGCGGTTACTACCATCCCGACCTGGCCAAGGTCAGCGAGGCGATGCGCCCGAGCAAGACCTTCAACGACATCCTGGCCACGCTGAACGCCTGAGTCGCCGCACCACCTGCGGTCTTTGCATGTCGTCTTCAAGGCCCGTCTCGCAGGAGGCGGGCCTTGTCGTTTCAGCGAAACGGCGACAATGCCGTCACGCCACGCAGCAGGCGTCGGCTGAGCCGCGCCATGCGTCGCTCGCGCCGGCGTTGCGAAGGCGGATCGGGCATCGTCTGCATGTCTTGCCGTGGAGCCGCTGTAGATTCCGGCGATTCCAGTGAGGTCTGCGGTTGCAGCGCGTCGACTGCCGTGTCCGGTTCCGCCAGGCGCTGGGCCAGCGCCACATCGGCAATGTGGCCGTGCTGAAACAACAGTTCGCTAAAGATGCGCATGACCCATCTCCACTTGAGTGGAATCCACGTTAGGCGCAGGCTAGGCGACGTAAAAGCGAGACTTTTACAAGTGAGTATTGAATTCCATTCAAGGGTTGGCCATGTCGCGTCCGCCGCTTCACGCATTGCAAGGCTTCGTCAGCGCGGTGCGACTGGGCAACCTGTCGCGCGCTGCCGGCGCGATGCATCTGACCGTCAGTGCACTCAGTCATCAAATGCGCGCGCTCGAACAACGGCTGGGGTATCCGCTGCTGCAACGGCATGCGCGCGGCGTCACCGCCACGCCGCAGGCCAGCAACTGCTCGACCGCATCGCACCGCATCTGGACGCCATCGCTGAGGCATTCGAGCCATTCGGTGCGCGTCGCGAAGACACCCTGACGCTGAGTCTCACGCCGTCGATGGCATCGGCCTGGCTGGTGCCGCGTCTGGGCGAATTTCTGGCCATTCATCCCACCATCGAAATCAACCTGCTGTCGAGCGAGCGGCTGGTGGATTTCGAGCGCCAGCAGCAGGTGGATGCCGCCATGCGCATCGGTGCCGGGCAATGGCCCGGCGTCATCGCCGAGCCCTTGTTCGACGAATGGCTGGTGCCGATGGCAAGCCCGGCCCTGATCGCCCGCATGGGCGGTAGGCAGGCGCCACCGTTGCATCAGTGGCCATTGCTGGGCGACCCGGATGACGCCTGGTCGCGCTGGTTCGCGGCATTTGGCGGCGATGTACCGCGACGCTATGTCGCGGTACTCGACGAATCAGAAGCGCACTATCGTGCCGCCCTGGATGGCGTCGGCGTTGCCCTGGGGCGCGTAACGCGCGCGCGTCTGTTGCTGGCGTCCGGCCAACTGGTGGCGTTATCCACGCAGCGGCTCAAGACCAGTTGGTCGCATTACCTGGTGTATCCGCCACGTTCCAGTACGCATGGCGGGTTTCTTGCGTTTCGCACCTGGCTACAGGGCCAGGCGCGCGAACACGCCGCGCATGCGCAACAGGCAACCGCCACGCCACTGCTCGCGCGCCGCCGCAAGCGCACCGGGACACTGCCGCCATGAGCCCTCGACCGTTGCCACCACAATCCGAGCGCCGCGCGCTGGCGATCGCCCAGGCCGTGTACGAAGCGTTCGAGGACTATCACGCGCGCTTTTCCGAAATCACCGCACGCGCCAAGCAGCGCTTCGAAACACGCGACTGGAGCGCCGCGCGCGAAGACGCAGTGGCGCGCATCGCACTTTACGACCAATACATCGCCGAATGCATGTTGCGTCTGCGCGCAGTACTGCTGGGCCAGGCGCACGACCGCGCGCTATGGATGCGCGCGCGCGATCATTACGCCGCCTTGCTGAGCGGGTTGATCGACCAGGAGTTGTACAAGACCTTCTACAACACCCTGACCCGGCGCTACTTCGGTACCCACGGCGTCGATGCCGAGATCGAATTCATTGCCCTGGATATCGAGCCAACCGACGCCATCACCGTGCCTGTTGCGCGTCACACCTATGCGGTCTCGCCCGGCCGGCTGACCGACATGCTGGTGCGGGTGCTGGGCGACTACGCGTTCGCCGTGCCGTATGCGCACCGCACCCGCTGCGCGGCTGCCATTGCGGTGCGTCTGCTCGACGACCTCGCGCACTGGGGCGAGCATCCGGTGCGGAGCGTGGAATTGCTGGAGACGGTGTTCTATCGCGAGCGGCGTGCCTATCTGGTTGGCCGCGTGTTCGGCGAGCATCGCTTTTCGCCTTGCGTCATCGCGCTGGTCAACGACGATGCCGGCCTGCGTGCCGAAGCGGTGCTGACCCGGCGCAGCGATGTCGCGCAATTGTTCAGTAACTCGCGTAGCTACTTCCAGGCCGACTTGTCCACGGTCGGCGACGCGGTGGTGTTCCTGCGCAGCCTGCTCACCCACAAGCCGGTCGATGAGCTATATACGATGCTGGGCCGCGCCAAGCAGGGCAAGACCGAGCGGTATCGCACGTTTTTCAGCCATTTCCAGGCGCATCCGTCCGAACAGCTGGTGCACGCCGATGGCACTCCCGGCATGGTCATGGTGGTATTCACGCTGCCCAGTTATCCGCTGGTCTTCAAACTCATTCGCGATCGCTTTGCGTATCCCAAAAGCATGAGTCGCGCGCAGGTAGAGGGTAAGTACGAGCTGGTCTTCCAGCTCGACCGCATCGGCCGGCTGCTCGACGCGCAGCCGTATCGCTTCCTGCGCTTTCCCAAGGCGCGCTTTTCACCGGCGCTGCTGCAAGAGCTGCAGACCAGCTGCGCGATGAGCCTGAGCGAAGACGGCGACGATGTCCTGATCGCATTGTGCTATGTGCAGCGCCGGCTGCGCCCGTTGAATTTGTACTTGCGCGAACAATTGCCCGAAGCCGCGCATGCCGCAGCACTGGACTACGGCCAGGCCATCAAGGACATGGCGCGCAACAACATCTTTCCCGGCGACATGTTGCTGAAGAACTTCGGCATTACCCGCCATCAGCGCGCAGTGTTCTACGACTACGACGAACTGTGCCTGATCACCGAATGCAACTTCCGCGATTGGCCCACGCCCACCACCTACGAAGAACAGCTGGCCGCAGAACCCTGGTTCCATGTCGGCCCGCGCGACGTCTTCCCCGAGCGCTTCGCCTTGTTCATGGGTCTGCCTTCCTCGCAACTGCAAGCGGTCAAGCACCTGCACCCGGAACTGTTCGACCCACGCTGGTGGCGCGACCTGCAGAGCCGGCTTCGCGAAGACGATTACCCGGATACCCCGCCATATGCGGAGTCGCGCAGGCTGGCGTAGCGATTTACCGGCAGCGGCAAGACTGGTACAACGCACGCTACATCATCAAGGAGTGTGGTCATGCAGCGGACGCAGCGATTCGGTCTTGGCATCCTGTTGGCATTGAGCAGCATCGCAGCGACGCAGGCACGTCCAAGCGCAGAACAGGCGCAAGTGCAGATCGAGGCCAGCATGAACGTCGCGGGCGAATTGACCTTGACCCCGGACGGCGCGGTCACGGCAGTGAAACTTGCCGACGAAGCGAGTTTGCCGCCGGCAGTGCGCGAGCGGATCAAGCATTCGGTCGCATCGTGGCGCTTCGACCCTGTGCGCGACAACGGAAACGCCTTGCCCGCGCAGTTGCCGATGAGCCTGCTGCTGGTCGCCAAACAGGGAGAAGGGGAAAATTATCTGGTGTCGATCCGTAGCGCGCATTTTGGTGGGGAGGCGCAGGGCGCGACGAGTGTGCAGACCCGCGACATGCAGCCGCCGCGCTACCCCGAAGCGGCGTTTCGGGCCGGTGCCACCGGCGTGGTCTATCTGATGCTCAAGATCGGGCGCGATGGCAAGGTCGAAGATCTGATCGCAGAGCAAGTCAACCTGACATCGCTCGTGCCGGAATCCAAACGTGCACGCCTGCGCCAGGTGTTTGCCGATGCAGCCTCGAAGAAGGCGCGTACATGGACGTTCCTGCCGCCGACAGAGGGTCCGGAGGTCAAGGCGCCGCACTGGGTCATGCGTGTTCCGGTCAGCTTCGACATCGGAACATCCCCACGCGATCTGATCGCCGCAAAACAGGCCCAGAAAATGGCGTTCGTATCTGCCTGGCCCCCGTCAGGTCGCCCCATGGAATGAACGGCGCGGCGCAGCGACATTGAGCGACAGCCCGGATGCTCTGCCTGCGAGCGGGTTGTTTTCCGCACGCGGAGAAGGTGTGCACCTGGTGACACCGCTGCAAGGAAGTTGAGAGTGGCTGACCGAGCAGGCGAAACGCCGCGCAATGGTCGCATCACAAAAAAAGCCCCGCAATGCGGGGCTTTTTCGTCTCGATAAACCGACTGAACTCAGCGCTTCATCGAACTGAAGAACTCGTCGTTGGACTTGGTGGTCTTCATCTTGTCCAACAGGAATTCCATCGCGGCGATTTCGTCCATCGGGTGCAGCAGCTTGCGCAGGATCCAAATCTTCTGCAGCAGCTCCGGCTCGATCAACAGATCTTCGCGACGCGTGCCCGAGCGGTTGATGTCGATCGCCGGATACACGCGCTTTTCGGTGATGCGGCGGTTCAGATGCACTTCGCTGTTGCCGGTGCCCTTGAACTCTTCGTAGATCACCTCGTCCATCTTGCTGCCGGTTTCCACCAGCGCCGTGGCGATGATGGTCAGCGAGCCGCCTTCTTCCACGTTACGCGCCGCACCGAAAAAGCGCTTCGGGCGGTGCAGGGCATTGGCGTCCACACCACCGGTGAGCACCTTGCCGGAGCTGGGCACCACGTTGTTGTAGGCGCGCGCCAGGCGGGTGATGGAGTCCAGCAGGATCACCACGTCCTTCTTGTGCTCGACCAGGCGCTTGGCCCGCTCGATCACCATCTCGGCGACCTGCACGTGACGCGCAGCCGGCTCGTCGAACGTGGAGGAGATGACTTCGCCGCGCACGGTGCGCTGCATTTCGGTCACTTCTTCCGGGCGCTCGTCGATGAGCAGCACGATCATGTGCACTTCGGGGTGATTGGTGGTGATGGCCGTGGCCACCTGCTGCATCATCATCGTCTTACCGGCCTTGGGCGGGGAGACGATCAGCGCACGCTGACCCTTGCCCTGCGGTGCCATCAGATCCAGGATGCGGCCGGTGATGTCCTCGGTGGAGCCATCGCCACGCTCCAGACGGAAGCGGCGGCGCGGGAACAGCGGGGTCAGGTTCTCGAACAGGACCTTGTTCTTGCTCGCTTCCAGCGGCTCGCCATTGATGGTGTCGACGATCGACAGCGCGAAATAGCGTTCGCCGTCCTTCGGGAAGCGGATGCGGCCGGAGAGGTGGTCGCCGGTACGCAGGTTGAAGCGGCGGATCTGGCTGGGCGAAATATAGGTATCGTCCGGGCCGGCCAGGTAGCTGGCTTCTGCCGCACGCAGGAAACCGAAGCCGTCGGGCAGGATTTCCAGCACGCCGTCGGCGGCAACGCCTTCACCATGACGGGTCAGCACCTTCAGCAGGGCGAAGATCACGTCCTGCTTGCGCGCACGCGCCACGCCTTCCTGAATATTGAGCTGGTCGGCGATATCCAGCAGCTTCTGCGCCGGCATGCGCTTGAGGTCGCTCAGCGAATACACCGGAAAACCTTCCGGTACGGCCGGATGCGGACGCGCGACGAACGGCTCATTGTTGCCGTCGGACGAGGGCATGCCGCCGTCGTTGCCGAAGCGGTCGCGCGGGCCGCGGTCGCGGCGGTTGCGGAACCGGTCGCGGCGATTGCCCTGCTGGTTCTGGCCTTGCTGGTTTTGTCCCTGACCCTGACCGCCCTGGCCTTGCTGATTCAGGCCGGCGTTCTGGTTCTGGCCCTGTGCCTGGGCCTGACCCTGCTGCTGACCTTGACCCTGGTTCTGCTGTTGCTGCGCCTGATTGAAGCGCTGCTGCTGCGACTGGCCGCCCTCGCGGGGCTCGCCGTGGGTGTCGCTGCCGTGGCTGGCGCTGGGCGCCTGACCGGCCTGGGCGCCATCGCTGGACGTCTGCGCCGGTGCCGGATCGGCAGCGCGCGACGGTGCCTGCGGGGCACGGGGTGCTTCGGGTGCGGGACTGGCGGGCAAGGGCAGGTTGGGCTGCTGTGCGCCAGCATCTTCAGTGGCGGCGGCGGTCTTGCTCACGCGCGGCTTGCGCACGCGCTTCTCGACGGGAGCGTCGACGCTGCTCCCGGTATCGGAGGAAGGATGATCGGACAAGTGCGTGATTCCTCGCTAAGGTGCGAGCGCCCAACTAGGGGGCGAACTGGTGGTAGATGGGAGTCTAGAAGAGGTTCTAGATGGGTGCGGCGGCGCACGAACGTGTGCCGGACCGACTGACACTATCACCGCCGCGCATTACCGCGCAAGCGTCTTGCCGGGCACGATTTAACTGCCGGCGCATCATCGGGCGCCCATTGCTGGACGCCCGCTTGCTCAGGCGGCCGCGCCACCCAGGGTCTTGTCGATCATCTGGGTCAGCTGGCCCTTGCCGACGGCACCGATCTGGGTCGCCTGCACCTGCCCGTCCTTGAACAGCAACAGCATCGGGATCGAGCGCACGTGGTACTTGATGGCCAGCGCACGGTTCTGGTCCACATTGACCTTGGCAACCTTGAGGCGGCCCTGATAGGTGTCGGCCAGATCGTCCAGCACCGGGGCGATCATCTTGCACGGGCCGCACCACTCGGCCCAGAAATCCACCAGAACCGGTTCGCCCGATTGCAGTACAGCTGTGTCGAAGTCGGCATCGCCGACATGTTGAACCTTATCGCTCACCTTGGGTCTCCTGGAAACCAAAACGGCCCACCCGAACGGGCAGGCCGCTACATTGCGCTAAACTGGGGCATTGCGCGACTGAATCAAGTGTCAGTCCTGAAGCCGCGCTGTCCGCCACAACAGTCGCAGTTTGCGACGCTGTCGGCATCGATGCAAGCCGCGCCCGGGCTGCCCAGGGCGCCTCACGAAGACGGAATAATGAGCGACAAGCCGCTGACCGATGTGACCTTTTCCTCGTTCGACCTGCATCCGGCCTTGATCGCCGGGCTGGAGAGCGCCGGGTTTACCCGCTGTACCCCGATCCAGGCGCTGACCTTGCCGGTCGCGCTGCCGGGCGGCGATGTCGCCGGCCAGGCCCAGACCGGTACCGGCAAGACCTTGGCGTTTCTGGTCGCGGTGATGAATCGGCTGCTGATCCGCCCGGCCCTGGCCGACCGCAAGCCGGAAGACCCGCGCGCGCTGATCCTAGCGCCGACCCGCGAGCTGGCGATCCAGATTCACAAGGACGCAGTGAAGTTCGGCGCCGACCTTGGCCTGCGCTTTGCGCTGGTCTATGGCGGGGTGGATTACGACAAGCAGCGCGAGCTGTTGCAGCAGGGCGTGGACGTGATCATCGCCACCCCGGGCCGTCTGATCGACTACGTCAAACAGCACAAGGTGGTCTCGCTGCACGCCTGCGAGATCTGCGTGCTGGACGAAGCCGACCGCATGTTCGACCTGGGCTTCATCAAGGACATCCGCTTCCTGCTGCGGCGCATGCCCGAGCGCGGTACCCGGCAGACGTTGTTGTTCTCGGCCACGCTCAGCCACCGCGTGCTGGAGCTGGCCTACGAGCACATGAACGAGCCGGAGAAGCTCGTCGTCGAAACCGAAAGCATCACCGCCGCGCGGGTGCGCCAGCGCATCTATTTTCCGTCCGACGAAGAGAAGCAGACGCTACTGTTGGGCTTGCTGTCGCGCAGCGAAGGCGCGCGCACCATGGTGTTCGTCAACACCAAGGCCTTCGTGGAGCGCGTGGCGCGCACCCTGGAGCGGCATGGCTACCGGGTCGGCGTGCTGTCGGGCGATGTGCCGCAGAAGAAGCGCGAGTCGCTGCTCAACCGCTTCCAGAAAGGCCAGCTCGAAATCCTGGTCGCCACCGACGTGGCCGCGCGCGGTCTGCATATCGACGGCGTCAAATACGTCTACAACTACGACCTGCCATTCGACGCCGAAGACTACGTCCATCGCATCGGCCGCACCGCGCGTCTGGGCGAGGAGGGCGATGCGATCAGCTTCGCCTGCGAACGCTATGCGATGAGCCTGCCGGACATCGAGGCCTACATCGAGCAGAAGATTCCGGTCGAGTCGGTGACGTCCGAACTGCTGACGCCGCTGCCGCGCGCGCCACGCGTGCCGGTGGTAGGCGAAGAGGCCGACGAGGACGCTGGCGACAGCGTGGGCACGATCTTCCGCGAGGCGCGCGAGCAGCGTGCCGCCGAAGAACAGCGTCGCGGTGGTGGGCGCGGTGGCCCGGGCGGGTCGCGCAGCGGCAGTGGCGGTGGTCGCCGCGATGGCGCCGGTGCCGATGGCAAGCCGCGTCCGCGTCGCAAGCCACGGGTGGAAGGCCAAGCGCCTGCAGCTGCGGCGTCGACCGAACATCCGGTGGCTGCAGCAGCGGCACAGGCGCCTTCCGCGGGCGTGGCCGATGCCGAGCGCGCACCACGCAAGCGTCGGCGTCGTCGTAACGGTCGTCCGGTCGAGGGTGCCGAGCCGGCAGTGGCATCCACGCCGGTTCCCGCACCTGCCGCACCGCGCAAGCCCACCCAGGTGGTTGCCAAGCCGGTGCGTGCCGCCGCCAAGCCGTCGGGCAGCCCGTCGCTGCTCAGCCGGATCGGCCGCCGACTGCGTTCGCTGGTCTCCGGCAACTGACCGTTTGCGGCACTGATCGCATCGCCGCGCATCGGCGATGCGACGCAAGCACTGGCGCTCCGGCATAATCGCTGAATGACCGTTCTGCGTTTCGACAACGTCAGCAAGCACTACGCCGGTGGCCACCAGGCGCTGACCGATGTCAGCTTCGAAGTGGCCGATGGCGAGATGCTGTTCGTGACCGGCCACTCCGGCGCCGGCAAAAGTACCTTGCTCAAACTGATCCACCTCAGCGAACGCCCGAGTCAGGGCGCGGTGCTGCTGGGCGAACGTAACCTGCTCAAGGTGCGTGGCCGGCAGATTCCGCTGCATCGGCGTCAGGTGGGCGCGGTCTATCAGGACCACCGTCTGCTCAACGACCGCAGCATCGCCGAGAACGTGGCCTTGCCGCTGATCTTGCGCGGCACCCGGCGTGCCGAGATCGGCAAACGCGTGCGCTCGGCATTGGAGCGCATCGGTCTGGCCCATCGCGAGAAAGCCCTGCCGTCGCAATTGTCTGCCGGCGAGCAGCAACGCGTTGGCATCGCGCGCGCCATCGTCGGCGAACCGCGGCTGCTGGTGGCCGATGAGCCCACCGGCAATCTCGACCCCGCCCTGGCCGCGGAAATCATGCAGTTGTTCGCCGAACTCCCGGCCCGTGGCACCAGCGTGCTGGTGGTCAGCCACGACCTGGCGCTGCTCAAGCAGATGCGCAAGCGCGTGCTGATCCTGGATCACGGCCGCCTGGTCGACGACATCTCGCCGCAGGACCTGGCCGAATGAGCAAGCCCGCCAATACCGAAACTGTCGCGCCGTCGCGGTTCGGCGTGTGGATCGACCATCACCTACACAGCATCGCCTTCAGCCTGGGCCGTGCGATGCGCAAGCCGTGGGCCACCTTGTTGACCATCGTGGTGATGGCCCTGGCGCTGGCCCTGCCGTTGGGGCTGTCGATCGCGCTGGACAACGTCAAGCTGCTGGCCGGCAGCGTGCAGCAGTCGCGCGAGATCAATCTGTTCCTGAAGGTCGACGTGGCTGCCGATGCGGCGCAGGCGCTGGCCGGCGAGCTGCGTGCACGCCCGGATGTGGCCAAGGTCACGCTGCGCACGCCCGAACAGGGTTTGGCCGAACTGCGCGAGAGCGCCAAGCTCGATGAAGCGGCCGATGCGCTGGGCGACAATCCGCTGCCCACCTTGTTGATCGTCACTCCCGCCGACGCGACCGACGACGCGCAGCTGGCCGGTGCGCTACAGGCGCTGCCGCAAACCGATCAGGTGCAGCACGACGCGCTGTGGCGCAAGCGCCTGGATGGCTGGTTGCACTTCGGCGAGCGCCTGGTCCAGGTGTTGTCTGCCCTGCTCGGGATCGGTGCGGTGCTGGTGGTCGGCAACACCGTGCGGCTGGACATCCAGTCGCGGCGCGAAGAAATCGGCGTGCTGCAGTTGCTCGGCGCCAGCGATGGCTTCATCCGTCGCCCGTTCTTGTATCTGGGCGCGTGGTACGGGCTTGGCGCCGGTGCTGTCGCGCTCGCTCTGATCGCCGCCTCCGGCCTGGCATTGCGTGCGCCGTTGGCGACATTGGCCGACAGTTACGGCAGTTCTTTTACCCTGCACGGGCTGGATCTGTTGCATTCTGCGCTGGTGCTGGTCGGCACCTTAGTCCTGGGTTGGTTGGGTGCCTGGCTGGTGACCGGCCATTTCCTTCGCCAGACCCGACCTACCGAGACCTGAGGCCTGCCATGCATCCACCAGATCTCAAACACCTGATCAGCGACGCACCGCGCGTGATGGTGGTCGATGGCTCCAAGTTGGTGCGCAAGCTGATTGCCGACGTGCTCAAGCGTGACCTGCCCAACGTGCAGGTGATCGGCTGTTCCAACATTGCCGAAGCGCGGCAGGCGCTGGAAGCCGGCGCGGTGGATCTTGTCACCACCTCGCTGTCGCTGCCCGATGGCGACGGCCTGACCCTGGCGCGCAGCGTGCGCGAAACCGCCGGGCAGGCCTATGTACCGGTGATCGTGGTCTCCGGCGATGCGCAGCAGCATCTGGTGGAGCGCCGTTTCACCGAGTACGTCACCGATTATTTCGACAAGGCGCTGGGCCATGAAGCCCTGGCGACGTTCATCCGCGGCTACGTGCAGCCCGAGCCGGTGGTGGGCGCGACCGTGCTCTACATCGAAGACAGCCGCGTGGTGGCCGAGGCGACCAAGCGCATGCTTGAACGCCAGAGCCTGAAGGTGGTGCACGTGCTCACCGCCGAAGATGCCTTTGCGCTGCTCACCGCCGAATCGCTGGGCCGCACCGAGCGCCGCATCGACGTGGTGCTGGCCGACGTGACCCTGAAGGGCGAACTCAACGGCCGCGACGTGGTCGAGCGTATCCGCATCGACTTCGGCTACGGCAAGCGCCGCCTGCCGGTGCTGGTGATGACCGGCGACACCAACCCGCGCAATCAATCCGAATTGCTGCGCGCCGGTGCCAACGATCTGGTGCAAAAACCGATCGAAGAGCGCCTGCTGGTGACCAAGGTGCTGTTCCAGCTGCGCCTGGCACGCCTGGAGGATCAGGCTGTCACGCTATGACGGAAGGAGGAGGACGCATTCAGCTGGAACCGTCGTGGAAGGCAAAGGTGGGCGACTGGCTGCTGCGCCCGCAGATGCAGGAGCTGTCGGCGTTCCTGCGCCAGCGCAAGGCGGCCGGGGCGCGGGTGTTTCCACCCGGCCCGCAGATCTTTGCCGCCTTCGACGCCACCCCGTTCGAGCAGGTCAAGGTAGTGATCCTCGGCCAGGACCCGTATCACGGCGAAGGTCAGGCGCATGGGCTGTGCTTTTCGGTACTGCCCGGCGTGCCGGTGCCGCCGTCGCTGCTCAACATCTATAAGGAGATCCAGGACGATCTGGGTCTGGCGCGGCCGGATCACGGCTACCTGATGCCCTGGGCGCGCCAGGGCGTGCTGCTGCTCAATGCCGTGCTGACGGTGGAGCAGGGCCGCGCCGGTGCGCATCAGAACAAGGGCTGGGAAGGCTTCACCGATCATGTGGTGGAAACCCTCAATCGCGAGCGCGAAGGCTTGGTGTTCCTGCTGTGGGGCAGCTACGCCCAGTCCAAGGGCAAGGTCATCGATCAGGCGCGCCACCGGGTCTTGAAGGCGCCGCATCCTTCGCCGCTGTCGGCACACCGCGGCTTTCTGGGCTGCCAGCATTTTTCCAAGACCAACGACCATCTGCGGCGGCGAGGTCTGAGCCCGATCGACTGGTCGCTGCCGCCGCGTAGCGCGCTGGACACGACCTCCACCGGCGCCTGAACGACGCTGGCGGCATCCCGTCGCGCAACCAAGTTGTCACGGTTTGCACAGGGGCTTGGTGATACCGTTAGGCCTCGAATTTGGGGTGCCGGGCTGTAGAACACCAGTGCCACCAAAAGCCCGAACGTTCTGTAAATGGAATGCTGGGAACTCTTTCTGTACCCGGCAGTCCAATAGTTCGACTGCTAAGATGGTGCCTATGAACCAGACTACCTCGACTGCCCTTGTGGCAAACAATCTCCCGATTCCCAGTGCGCTCGGTTCGCTGGACGCCTACATCGGTGCCGTGCACCAGATCCCGGTGCTGTCGGTCGATGAGGAGCAGGATCTGGCCCGTCGCTTCCGCGACGAGCTGGACCTGGACGCCGCGCGCGAGCTGGTCCATTCCCACCTGCGCTTCGTGGTGCATGTGGCCCGCGGCTACAACGGCTATGGCCTGCCGCTGGGCGACCTGATCCAGGAAGGCAATATCGGCCTGATGAAGGCGGTCAAGCGCTTCGACCCGGACATGGGCGTGCGCCTGGTCAGCTTCGCGGTGCACTGGATCCGTGCCGAAATGCACGAGTTCATCCTGAAGAACTGGCGCATCGTCAAGGTCGCCACGACCAAGGCGCAGCGCAAGCTGTTCTTCAACCTGCGCAAGTCCAAGACCCGCCTGGGCTGGCTCAATGCGTCGGAAGTGACGGCGGTTGCCAAGGACCTGAACGTCTCCGAACGTGAAGTGATGGAGATGGAGTCGCGTCTGTCCGGCCGCGATATCGGGTTCGACGCGTCGTCGGACGAAGACGACGACCACGGCCCGCCGTCGCCGGTGAGCTACCTGGTCGCCAACGAGGAAGACCCCTCGCAGGCGTACGAGCGTCACGACAGCGAAGACAATCAGCTGCAGCTGCTGCGCGAAGGCATGGCGGGCCTGGACGCGCGTTCGCGCGACATCGTCAAGCGCCGTTGGCTGGATTCCGATTCCAAGGTGACGTTGCAGGAACTGGCAGACGAATACGGCGTGTCGGCCGAGCGCATCCGCCAGATCGAAGCGAATGCGCTGAAGAAGATGAAGGCGCTGTTCGTCGCCTGATCCTGTCGGGCTCGCGCGAGGTGTTGCACAGACGGCCCGGTTTTCCGGGCCGTTTGCTTGTGTGGTGTTGGCGATGTCTTGATTGCCCAGGCGCGTGGTCGGTACCCGATTGTGTCGCGCCTGTGGGCCTGCGTGCCTGGCCGGACGCGGCGATTGCATCGCGGTGCGCTGATCCAGGTCGCCAGCGAGCTGTGATGGCAGCGCGTGCGTTGCGTAACAGGAACCTGTCGCTTTTCGTTGCGTTGGCCATGCACGATAAGCAGCCTCGGATCCGGCATGCGCGGCGTGCTCGCACTGGCAGCCATGCTCTTTGGCAAATGCAGGACTGGTTCGTGCCTGCCTGGCGGTGCTTGATTGTCGCGTGTGGCGACCGCTTGGCTATTCCGGCAGGCGCGCCACAGGAAGATGCCAGCCGTAGCGGATGGCCATGAAGCGCAGGCCGAAACACACGCCGGCGCCGGTCGCCAACGACCAGGCCTGCGGCACATGCAAGACGTGCCCGATCGCGACCAGCCCGCCACCGGCAAGCGCTGCGACCGCATACAGTTCGGCCTGCAGCACCACCGGCGTGCGCGCCACCAGCAGATCGCGCGCGATGCCCCCGCCGATGCCGCTGAGCATGCCCAGCAACGTCGCGCTCAGTGGGCTGAGGTGATAGTCCAGCGCCTTGCTGGTGCCGTAGACCGCAAACAGCGCCAGCCCGGCCGCATCGAAGAGTTGCACCGGATTGCGCAGGCGCTCCACCGCTGCATGCCAATAGAACCCGGCCAGGTCGGCCAGGCAGGCCACCAGCAGATACTGCGGCTGCACCAGCGCGGCCGGTGGGGTGGCGCCAATCAGCACATCGCGCACGATGCCGCCGGACACCGCTGCCGCGCAGGAAAGCACCAGCACGCCGAACAGGTCCAGTCGGTTGCGCACCGCCACGGTCGCGCCGCTCAGGGCGAACACGAAGGTGCCCAGCAGATCCAGTAGGAACAGGACAGTTGCCACGATCGGGTCGTCGAATCAGGCCGCACAGCATCGCACGGCCTGCGCCGCTGTCAGCCGTCCTTGCTGCTGGGTGGAGGGTCGTCGGTGGCGCCGCCGAAGATGATGCGTGCGGCGCGCTGGTAGCTCCAGTACGCCATCGCCCAGTTCACCAGCACCACGAAGCGGTTGCGGAAGCCGATCAAAAAGTACACGTGCGCAGCCAGCCAGAACCACCAGGCGACGATGCCGGACAGCTTGAGCTTGCCCACATGCACGATGGCGGCCATGCGGCCGATCGTGGCCAGGTTGCCGTAGTCCTGGTAGCGGAACGCCGGCGCGGTCTGGCCGCGCTGCCGCGCCCGGATCGCCTTGGCGATGTGCTTGCCCATCTGCTTGGCGGCCGGTGCCACGCCCGGCACCGGGCGGCCGTCCTGCTGCACCGCCGCCAGATCGCCGCCGACGAAGATTTCCGGGTGGCCCGGTACGCTGAGGTCGGCCTCGACCAGCACGCGGCCGGCGCGATCCAGCGGTACGCCCAGCGTACGCGCCAGCGGCGAGGCGGCCACGCCAGCGGCCCACACCACCGTGCGTGCCGGCACGAAGGTGTCGCCGAGCTGGTAGCCCAATGCATCGATCTGCGTGACCGGAGTTCCGGTGTGCACCTCCACGCCCAGACGTTCCAACTGCTTGCGCGCCTTGGCGGTGAGATCTTCCGGAAACGAGGGCAGTACGCGCGGACCGGCTTCGACCAGCCGCACGCGCGCCTGCCGTGGGTCGATATGGCGGAACTCGTTCTTGAGCGTGTGGCGGGCGATTTCAGCCAGGGTGCCGGCCAGTTCGACGCCGGTGGGTCCGCCGCCGACCACGGCAAAGCTCAGCCAGGCAGCGCGTGCGGCAGGGTCGGATTCGGCTTCTGCGCGTTCGAAGGCCAGCAGCAGCTTGCGCCGCAGCACCAGCGCGTCGTACAGCGTTTTCAGGCCAGGGGCGTGTTCGGCCCATTGGTCGTTACCGAAATAGGCATGGGTGGCGCCGGTGGCCAGCAACAGCATGTCGTAGCCGAGCGTGCTGCCATCGGCCAATACCACCTCGCGGCGGCCTGGCGCGATATCGGTGACATCGCCGAGCAGGACTTCGACATTGCGTTGCTCGCGCAGGATGTGCCGGAGCGGCGCGGCGATGTCCGGTGCCGACAGGCCGGCGGTGGCCACCTGGTACAACAGAGGCTGGAACAGGTGGTGATTCTGACGGTCGACCAGGGTGATACGGATGCCGGGGTCGTTGAGCGCGCGGGTCGCCCATAAGCCGGCGAATCCGCCGCCGACCACAACCAAATGCAGCGGAGCTTGGGAGGGGGGAGAGGTCATCGTAAGGTCCGATGGAGTGCGACGCGGGCCTATCAGGATGCCGCATCGGCAATGAACATGCCGCGTGAGCGCGGCCCGCCTGCGGCATCATGTCGCATCTCCCGCTTCCGGCCACCCCATGTCGTCGCTCCCGCCGCCACTGCCGCCGTTGTCGTCCGTGCCGTCCGCTGCACCGCCACCGCCCGCTGTCGTCAAGAAGCCACTCAGCAGTGTGGCGATCGGGCTGATTGGCGTGGCGACGTGTGTGGTGCTGTTGGGGATGCTGGCGCTCGGTGCGCTCGTCTGGCTGATGTCGATCGGTTGGTCGTTGTTCGCCGATCAGGCGCGCAGTGCGCTGCAGGCCGATGCCGTGGTGCAGGAACACATTGGGCACATCCGCGACATGCGGGTGGATCTGTATCGCACCAGTCTGGCACCGGGGAGCGATGAGTTCGTGTTCGATGTGCAAGGCGATCGCGGCAGCGGGCGCGTGCACGCCACCTGGGTCAGCGACGGTGCCGAACGCGAGATCCTGAGTGCGGGCGTGCTCACGCTGCGTGATGGTACCGAGTACACATTGCCGGCCGAGACCGATGCGGAGGAGAGTGAGATGGACACCGACGCCGACGCCGACTTCAAGACCGAATCTGCCCAAACCCTGGAGCGATGAGCATGATCGACAATCCCGACAAACGCATCGCGCTGCTGATCGATGCGGACAATGCGCCGGCCGGCAAGATCGACGTGGTGCTGGCCGAAGTGGCGCGCTACGGCGTGGCCAACGTGCGCCGCGCCTACGGCAACTGGAAGAGCCCGCACCTGAAAGGCTGGGAGGCGGCATTGCACGACTACGCGATCCGCCCGATCCAGCAATTTGCCTACAGTTCCGGCAAGAACGCCTCGGACATGGAGATGGTGATCGATGCGATGGACCTGTTGTACGCACGCAATCTGGATGGATTTGCGATCGTCTCCAGCGATGCCGATTTCACGCCGCTGGTGATGCGCCTGCTGACCGACGGCATGAAGGTCTATGGCTTCGGCGAGAAGAAGACGCCGGCGCCGTTCGTCAATGCGTGCTCCAAGTTCACCTATGTCGAGGCGCTCGGGCAACAGGCGGCAGCCGCCAGCGAAACGGCTGCCGGTCGCAAGGACGCCACCGCATTACGTAGCGATACGCGTCTGGTCCAAATGCTGCGCAATGCGATCGTCAGCGCCTGCGAAGACGATGGCTGGGCGCTGCTGAGTGCAGTCGGCAAGCAGGTGGCCAACCAGGCCTCGTTCGATCCACGCAACTATGGCTATCGCAAACTCAGCGATCTGGTACGCGCGATCGGCTTGTTCGAGATCAAGCAGGACGAACAGGCGTTGTGGGTGCGCGACGCGCCCAAGGGGGGCCGCGCCAAACCGGCGCAGCCTGCCGCTGCCAAGCGCCCGGCACGCACGCCGGCCAAACCTGCAGCAGGGGGCTGAGCATGCCGCAGAACGCAAGCCTGCCCGCCGCAGCGATGCCCGCCATCACGATCTGGGGGCGGCGCAATTCCAGCAATGTGCGCAAGGTGTTGTGGTGCGCCGAAGAAGCCGGAGTGGCCTACAGCTCGATCGAGGTGGGCGGCGCGTTCGGCGGCAACGACACGCCGGCCTATCGCGCAATGAATCCGAACGGCGTGGTGCCGACCTTGCAGGATGGCGCGCTGGTGCTGTGGGAATCCAATGCGATCGTGCGCTATCTGGCCGCGCAATACGCGCCGGCGTTGTATCCGCATGCGCCGGCCGAACGCGCGCTGGGCGACCGCTGGATGGATTGGACCACCTCCACTTTCGCCGGCGTGTTTCGCGACCTGTTCTGGGGCATTGTGCGCACGCCGCAGGCCGAGCGCGATCACGCACGCATTGCGGCGGCGTTGACCCGGTCGGGCGAGTTGCTCGCACGTGCCGATGCGGCATTGGCGCAGCAGCCGTACCTGTCCGGCGAGCAGTTCGCGATGGGCGATATACCACTGGGCAGCTTCATCTACGCGTGGTTCGAAATGCCGATCGAGCGCCCCGAATTGCCGCATCTGCAGGCCTGGTATGCGCGCCTGCGTGCGCGGCCGGCGTACCGGCGCGCGGTGATGACTGCGCTGACCTGAGTGCCGCGCCGTCGCTGAGTCAATGCGATTCACCACAGGCACCGCACGCGCTGCCGACCCGGCACATTGCTGCAAGCCACTGGGCCTTGTACATCACCCAGACAGGTAGCCTGCGGTGTTGTTGGAGCGCGCCCGGGTGCGAGGGCATTCCCGTCGTGCCACATCGCGCCCGGGTGCGCCGCTACCAAAGATCACGCACGTGTGCTTCATGACCTGGGCACAGCGCGCAAAACCTGGGTCTGGCTTGTGCTCCATGGTCGAGACGCCTTGCGCTAATACAGGTCGATCGGGTCCACATCCAGCGACCAGCGCACACGGCGGGCTTGCGGTAGCGCATAGATGGCCGGCAGTTGGGTGTCGAGCAGGCGATGCAATGCCGCGCGTTGTTGCGCCGACAACAGCAGCTGCGTGCGCTGGAAGCCGGCGCGGCGCGGCATCGGTGCCGGCATCGGGCCGTAGCATTCCACCGCGGCAAACGCCGGCGATTGCGTGCCGGGCTCGGCGCTGGTCAAACTGCGCACCGCCAGCAGGAATTGGTTGGCTGCGGCCACATCCTTGGCTTCGGCACGGAACAAGGCCAGGTGCGCGAAGGGAGGGAATCCGGCCGCTTCGCGCTGCTGCAGTTCGGCATCGGCAAAGGCGTGGTAGCCGCCATTGACCAGGGTCTGCAGCAAGGGGTGTTCGGGGTGATGGGTCTGCAACCAGACTTCGCCCGGCCGGTCGGCGCGCCCGGCGCGTCCGGCCACCTGGATCAACTGCTGGGCCAGTTTCTCCGCGGCGCGGAAGTCGGCCGAAAACAGGCCTTCGTCGATGCCGACCACCACCACCATGGTCAGCCGCGGCAGGTCGTGGCCCTTGGCCAGGATCTGCGTGCCCACCAGGATGCCGGCCTCGGTGCCGAGCCGGGCGAGCTGGGTTTCCAGTGCGTCGCGGCGCTGGGTGGTGCTGCGGTCGATGCGTACCACCGGGAAATCCGGAAACGCCTCGGTCAGGCGCTCTTCCAGCCGCTCGGTGCCGATGCCCTGCGGCTGCAGCGCTAGGCTGGCGCAGGCCGGGCAGGCCAGCGGTGCGGGTTGGCGCGCGCCGCAGTGGTGGCACTGCAGGCGGCGGCCGCCGGCATGCACGGTCATCGGCGTCTGGTGCAGCGGCGTGCTGCAGCGCTGGCAGGCGGCGGTCCAGCCGCAGTCGTGGCACAGCAGCACCGGTGCATAGCCGCGGCGGTTCTTGAACACCAGGACCTGTTCGCCACGCGCCAGGGTGGCGCCGATACCGGCCAGCACCTCGGGCGACAGGCCGTCCTTGAGCGGGCGCTTGCGCACGTCGAGCACCCGCACGCGCGGCGGACGCGCGTCGCCGGCGCGCCGCGACAGACGCAGATGCTGGTAGCGGCCGGAATAGGCGTTGTGCAGGCTTTCCAGCGAGGGCGTGGCGCTGCCCAGGATCACCGGCACATCCAGCGCCTTGCCGCGTACCAGGGCGAAATCGCGCGCGTGATAGCGGATGCCGTCCTGCTGCTTGTAGCTGCCGTCGTGCTCTTCGTCGATCACGATCAGGCCGGCGTTGGGCAGCGGGGTGAACACCGCCGAGCGGGTGCCGACGATCAGCTTGGCCTCGCCGCGCCAGGCCGCCGCCCATACCCGGGCGCGTTCGCCATCGGACAGGCCCGAGTGCAGCGCGTGCACCGGCACGCCCAGACGGCTACGGAAGCGGCCCAGGGTCTGCGGGGTCAGGCCGATCTCCGGCACCAGCACCAACGCCTGCTTGCCGGCAGCCAGGCAATCGGCGATCGCTTGCAGGTAGACCTCGGTCTTGCCGCTGCCGGTGACGCCGTCGAGCAGGTAGGTGGCAAAGCCGCTGTGCGCGCGGACTGCGGCGGCGGCCGCCTGCTGTTCGTCGTTGAGCGGCGGGCCGCTGCCGGGGCGCGGCGGGATGGCGTCGGCCGGCACTGCCACGCGCTGGGCGTAGTTGCGTTTGGCCAGGCTGTGCGCGGCCTGCCGCCACTGCGGCAGCAGCGGGTCCAACTGCCCTTCGCCCACTGCGCCGGTCAGCAGCAAGGCCGCCAGCAGGGCGGGGCGGCTGCCCGCACGCAGGCTGGCGGCACCGCTGCGACCGGCTTCGGTCAGCTGCCAGGCCCAGGCGTGGGTGTCGGCCAGCGGTTCGCCGCGGCGCAGCGGGCCGGGCAGGGCGCTGGCCTGGGCCTCGCCGAGCGGGGCGTGGGTGTAGCGGGCCAGCCAGTGCAGCGAGCGCGCCAGTTCATCGACCAGCAGCGGGGCCTGGTCGCACCACGCCAGTGCCGGGCGCAAGCCGTCGGCCGCGGGCAGTTGCCTGATCTCCACCACGACCCCGACCAACTCGCGTGGCCCGAACGGCACCCGCACCCGGCAGCCGACCCGCGCCGGGTCGGTCAACGGCGCATCGGTCGGAGGCAGATAGTCGAACAACTGGGGCAGCGGCACCGGCAAGGCGACGCGCAGGGTGGCGACGGTCGAAGGCATCCGACCAGTCTACCCACCCTGTCCAGAGGCCGGCAGCCGCCTCCGAATCGGCCCGAATCCGCGTCGAGGCAGCGGCCGCGTTTCTGTGACGGAAGTGATAAATACGACGTAAACCTATGTGAGGGTTAAGGAAACGGGTTTATCCACACTGGCTGTGGATAAACCTGTGAATTAGTGTCGTGCTCCACGCTGTGATGATGGATTCACTAGCCTCTGCAACCTCTTGGACATTTTTTAGCCAACATGCATAAGTCGATAAATTTTAATCACTTATGCGTGAAACACGAATGCAACAAAGAAAAAACAACAGTTGACAGACGCCTGCGTATCGGCATGTCTGCCGCTGTGCACAACCCGCCGCGGCGGCCGGCACGGCCAGTGTGAAGGCGGAGCGGGGCCGGGCCGATCTGTCAAGCCATCGGCGGGGGGCAATCGCGTCGGTATCATGCCGGCCGATGCTGGAGTTCTCATGACCGTAGTCCCCGACGCCCCCGTGACCCCCGCTGCGCTAGCTGCCTTCTTGCGTGGTGTGGAACGCCGGGGTCTGGTGCTCGCACAATTGCAATGCGGCGACGTGGCCGCCGCCGAGCGCGCACTTGCAGCGGCCTTGCGCGCCTTCAGCAGCCAGGCGGCAGGTCGGCCGATGGCAGGCTGGCCGATGCGCTTCTGGAGCCTGCTGGCCACCGCGCCACCGTTGCGGCGCGAGCCGATGCCGGGCACGTGGCTGCCCCCATTCACCGCCTTGGGCCGGATGCAGACTGCCGACCGCCTGGCGCTGCTGCTGCGGATCGTGGCCGGGCTGGAAGAAGGCGTGGCCAGCGAGGTGCAAGGCGTCGACGCGGCGGACTACCGGCAAGCGCTGGCGCGTGCCTGCCCGCGCGATGCCGCCGGCAACCCGGATGCCCAGGCCTGGCGGGCCCTGGCCGAGGCGGCGCAAGTGGAACTACGCGACCTGAGCCCGGCCCAGTTGACCCGGCTGGGCCAGCTCCGCGATTCGGCCCTGGCCGGAATGCCGCTGCATACTGCCGCGCCGGCCCAGTCGGCACCGGCGCCGCGTCGTCCGGCCGCCGCCCGCGCTCGGCGGCAATGGCGGTGGCCGCGGCTGGAGCGCCGCCACGCCGGCATGGCGCTGGGCGTGCTGGCGGTGGCATTGCTGCTGGCAGTGCTGGGCTGGTGGTGGACCCACCGCCGGCCCGCGCTTCCTCCCGAGCCTGTCTCGCAGGCGCCTGCCGGCGTGCTGCACGTGACCGACGCGGCGCCGGTACTGGTGGAAGAACTCCCGGCGTCCGACCTGCCGGATGCCGTGGCCACGCCGGGCCTGGATCCGCGCGACCAGGCGATGTTGGCCGACCCGGATCTGGAGCTGGCCCGCGCGGCGGACTTCTATGCCTGGTATGCCGCCGGCCACCCGGTGCCGGTCGATGAATCCGGTGCGCATGCCACCGCGGCCGAGCAGCCTTCCGCCCCTCTGGAGACGGTCGATGATGAAACCAACTGAGTGGTGCGGCTTGCTGCTCTGCGCGTTTGCCGGCGTCGCCGGCGCGCAGCGCTTGCCGACGCCGCTGGAAGAATCCGCCGCTGCTCCCGCCGCGTCCACCTCCGCTGCCGCAGCGCCGAATACAGCGCCGAGCGCCGCGCAGCAACGCGCACGCTGGGCGGCGATGACGCCTGCGCAGCAAGCCGAGCTGCGTGCCCGCTACGCCGCCTGGAAGGGGCTGACGGCCACCGACCGCGTGGTGTTGCGCCAGGCACGCGAGCGGCTGCAAGCCTTGCCCGAAGATCAGCAACGCGCGTTGCGCACCCAGTTCGGCGCGATGGACCGCCTGCATCGCGACGGCTGGCGCCTGGGCTCGCAGGTGGGGGCGTTCTATGCCCAGTTGCAGCCGTTGATCGGCTACGTGCAGCCCAACCAGCGCGAGGCCATGCTGGCCGCGCTGCGCAGCCTGGACGCCGGCCAGCTGGAGCAACTGGCAGTGCTGGCACAGCGCACCCCGCCCCAGGAGCGCGACGGCTTGCGCGAGGCCTTCCTGGCCGAAGCGCCGGCCACCCGCAACGCCTGGTTGAAGCGCCAGCTGGCGCGTTGATCGCTCGCCACCGGTTCGTCGCCGTCGGCGCGCGCCATACTTCTTGGTGTTGCGCCGGTGACACCGGTTCAAGCGGCTGCTTCTTTCCATACTGCCGCTCCACACGCGCCGCACCCGGCTCCGGTATCGCTGCGTCGCGCTGCAATGCGGCTGTTCTCGCGCAAGCGTCTCTGCAATCGGCGCGTCAAAGGCGCGCCAGACTCGCCACCATCAACAGCGCCGCGGCCACGGTCACCAACACCAGGTACACCCCGCTCAGGCCGATGTACTTGAGCATGGTGACCAGCCAGGACTGCGCGTACACGCGCCGCTGCATCCATAGCAGATACACCGGCATCCACAGCGTCAGCCCGAACTGCACGACCCCGATACTCCAGGTGATCGGGCTGGCGATGTGCGCCAGCGCATCGCTGAGCAGCGACAACAGCAGCTGCGTCAGCAGGTTCAGGCACAGGAAGGCGTGGCTGTACAACGCCACCACCAGATGCTCCAGATACACCTGCCCGCTGCGCACGTAGAACACCCGCAACAGCAGTGCAAACAGCGGCACCAGCACCAGCAATGCAGACGGTACCGCTGCGAAGAACGCGTTGTAGAGCAGCTGCGGATCGCTGCGCAGCCGTGGCAGGTTGTCGCGGATATGGCGAAGCTGGGTATTGATCCAGCGGTTGGCGAACTGCGGTAGCGCCGCATAGTGCAGTGGGTTGCTCACCGGGTCCCACGGCTTGCCCATCACCGAAAAGAACGTGCTGTCGCTGTTTGCCTCTGCGGTGGGCACGGCGCTGGTCGGACGCGCGTCGGCTTGCAGCTGCGTCAGACGACGTTGCGCTTGCGCGTTGGCACGCGCGATGCCGGCGTCCATGCTGTCGCGTGCGATGCCGCTCGGCACGGCCGCGCGTGTCTGCGTCAGCGTCTCGACCAACTGCCTGCGTACCGCTTCCACCTGCGCCGGCGTGCGTGCATGTGCGAAATCCTTGGGAACCGTGGTCTGGCTGGTGCCGGGCGCAGCTGCGCTATCGCTGTCTGCGTCTGATGCATGCACCGCGATGCGCGCGATGAAGAACGTCAACAGGCTCAGGACCAGGAACAGTCGCATCGGCGCCACGTAACGCACGCGTTGGCCGCCCAGGAAACGCTGCACCACGCGTCCGGGCACCAGCAGATCGCGCAGGGTGCGGAAAATGCGCCCATCCAGATGCCAGAACGATTCGAAGACTTCTTCCACCGCATGGGCGACGCTGCGCACCGGGTTGTGCGCGCTTTGCCCGCAAGCGTGGCAATACGCCCCCTGCAAGGCAGTCGCGCAATTTTCGCAGGCCGTGGGATGGTGCGCGGTCGAATGCGGTGACATGAGCCAGTTCCGGTTGGCGAGTCGGGGAAGGCGCGTTGCCGTCCACCCGATCCCGAAAGAACGGCGTTTGGCGCACGCGTGCAACGGTGTCCCGCGCCGGCCCGGTTGTGCAGCAGCCTTCGCGTTTTGCCCGCGCGCAGTCGCGCAGCGGGCTCTACCCAGCTGCGCGGCAAGGCCGCAGTCGGAAAGTAGGCGTAAGATAGCCGGCCCGCGCGACCCGGTGCCAGCGCCTCCCGGCACGGCCGTAGTCCGCGCAGCGATCGGTTGTCATGTCTGTTTCTTCTGCACCCCCGTCCGCGACGCCAGGCTTCGCCTCGGAAGTGCGCACCACCGGCCTGCTTGCGTTGCCGCTGGTGCTCGGCCACGTTTCCACCGGCCTGATCGGTTTTGTCGACAACGTCATCGCCGGCCACCACGGCACCGCCACGCTGGCTGCGGTCACCATCGGCACCTCGCTGCTGTGGCTGCCGATGCTGGTGCCGATCGGCACCTTGATCTCGTTGACTGCCTCGGTCTCGCAATTGCTCGGCGCCGGCCGCGAGCGCGAGATCGGGCCGCTGTTCCGGCAGGCGCTGTGGCTGTCGCTGGGGTTGAGTGCGCTGATGTTCGTGTTCTTGAGCGTGGTGCCGCCGTTGCTGCCCACCTTCGGGATCGCAGCGGACATCGTGCCCGGCGCCACCGCGTTCCTGCATGCGGTGCGCTGGGGCGTGCCGGCGCTGACCTTCTACTTCTGCATGCGCTACCTCAGCGAGGGCATGCACTGGACGCTGCCCACCATGCTGCTGGGCTTTGGCGGTCTGCTGGTGCTGGCACCGGTGGGCTATGCGCTGACCTATGGCAAGTTCGGCTTCGCCGAGCACGGTGCCGAAGGGCTGGGCATGGCCTCGGCCATCACCATGTGGGTGCAGGCGAGCGTATTTGCGCTGTATCTGTGGCGCGCGCGGCGGTTTGCGCATCTGCAATTGTTCGCCCACCTGGAAGGACCGCGCTGGCGCGCCATCGGCGAGTTGCTACGCACCGGCTTGCCGATCGGCATCACCGTGCTGATGGAAGGCGGGTTGTTCATCGTCACGGCGTTGTTGATCGGCCGGCTGGGCTCCACCGAAGCGGCGGCGCACCAGATTGCGATCAACGTCGCGCAACTGTGTTTCATGATCCCGATGGGCGTGGCCGAGGCCACCACCGTGCGCGTGGGCCACGCAGTGGGCCGCGGCGACCCGCTGGCGATGCGGCGCGCGGCCTGGGCCGGCTATGCCATCGTGCTGGGCACGCAGGCGTTCTCGGCCAGCGCGCTGCTGCTGGGCCACGACGCCATCGTCGGCGTCTATACCGACGATGTGGCGGTGGCCGCGCTGGCGTCGGTGTTGCTGTTGTTTGCTGCCACGTTCCAGTTCCCCGACGGCATCCAGGTGCTCTCGGCCGGCGCGCTGCGCGGGCTCAAGGACACCCGCGTGCCGATGTTCTTGGCGATGTTTTCCTATTGGGGCGTGGGCATGCCGATCGGCGCCGGGCTCGGCCTGGGGCTGGGCTGGGGACCGAAGGGCATGTGGGTGGGCCTGATCCTGGGCCTGACGGTGGCGTCGATCCTGATGGGGCTGCGCTTCCGCCAGACTAGCCGGCGGCTGACCACTACCGTGACACCCTGACTTCCAGCGCATGCCGCGCGCGCTGCGCAGCCGGTATGCTGGGCACCATCGATCTGTATGCAGCGTCTTTCGACGGAGCTTTCCATGAATCACCCCGTGCGTCGCAATCCCATCGCCAGCTTCTTCGTCGGCCTGTGGGATGTGATGAATTTCACCCGGCGCCTGATTTTCAACCTGGTGTTCTTCGGTTTCCTGTTCTTGCTGCTGCTGGTGTTCGTGGTGGCGCTGGCGCGCGGCGATGGCACCAAGCCGCTGGCCGAGCGCACCACCCTGGTGATCAACCCGGAAGGCACGCTGGTCGAACAATTCAGCGCCGACCCGGTCAGCCGGTCGCTGGCCAAGGCGGTCGGCGACAAGAGCGCCGAAGAAGTGCAGCTGCGCGACCTGGTGCGCGTGATCGAGGCGGCCGGCAAGGACCGCAAGATCGAGCGCGTGCTGTTGAACCTGGACAAGCTGCAGCCGTCCGGCTTCGCGTCCCAGCGCGAAGTGGCCGCCGCCCTGCAGAAGTTGCGCGCCTCCGGCAAGCAGATCGTGGCCTTCAGCGAGAGCATGAGCCAGGGCCAGTACCTGCTCGCCGCACAGGCCAACGAGGTGTATCTGGACCCGATGGGCAGCGTGCTGCTGGAAGGCCTTGGCCGCTATCGCCAGTACTTCCGCGAAGGCCTGCAGGACAAGCTCGGCGTGGACGTGCATCTGTTCCGCGTCGGCGAGTACAAGTCTGCCGCCGAGCCGTACATCCTCGACGCGGCCTCGGCCGATGCCAAGGAAGCGGATCTGTTCTGGATGAACGACGTGTGGCGGCGCTATCTGTCCGACGTGGGCACTGCGCGCAAGCTGAGCCCGGCGCAGCTGGCTGCCGGTATCGATACGCTGCCCGAAGGCGTGGCCGCCGCCGGTGGCGACTTGGCCAAGTTCGCGCTGCAACAGAAGCTGGTGGACGGGCTCAAGACGCGCGAAGAAGTCGATGCACTGCTGGTCAAGCGCGGCGTCGCCGACAGCGATGCCGACAGCGGTTTCCGCAATATCGGCTTCAACGATTATCTGAGCCAGCTGCAGGCGCAGCGTTCGCCGATGGACAGCCGCCCGCAGGTGGCGGTGGTCGTGGCCGCGGGCGAGATCAGCGGTGGCGAACAGCCGGCCGGACGCATCGGTGGCGAGTCCACGGCGGCACTGCTGCGCCAGGCGCGCGACGACGATGAAGTGAAGGCGGTGGTGCTGCGCGTGGATTCGCCCGGTGGCGAAGTCTTCGCCTCCGAGCAGATCCGCCGCGAAGTGGTTGCGCTCAAGCAGGCCGGCAAGCCGGTGGTGGTGTCGATGGGCGACCTGGCCGCGTCCGGCGGTTACTGGATCAGCATGAACGCCGATCGCATCTACGCCGACCCGTCGACCATCAGCGGCTCCATCGGCATCTTCGGCATGGTGCCGAACCTGACCCGCGCGCTGGACAAGATCGGCGTGCACACCGACGGCGTGGCCACCACGCGGTTCGCCGGTGCGTTCGACATCACCCGTCCGCTGGATCCGGCCGCCGGCCAGGTCATCCAGGCAGTGATCAACAAGGGCTATGCCGATTTCACCGGCAAGGTGGCGCAGGCGCGTCACCAGTCGGTGGAGGCGATCGACAAGGTGGCGCGTGGCCGTGTGTGGAGTGGCGCGCAGGCCAAGGAGCGCGGGTTGGTGGATGCGTTCGGCGGCATGTCCGAAGCGGTGGCCGATGCGGCCGACCGCGCCAAGCTGAGCCGCGGCAAGTTCCGCGTGCGCTACGTGGAAAAGCCGGCCACGCCGTTCTCGCAGTTCATGAGCGGATTTGCCGGCAGCCGCATGGGTGCCTGGATGCTGGGCGACTCGGGCATGGCGCGCGCGCTGTTGGCCCGCTCCTTGCCGGAAGTGGATACGCAGCTGCGCTTCGTCGAAAGCGCCGTGCACGACAGCAAGGCAGGCGGCACGCCGGTCAAGTCGCTGGCCTACTGCTTCTGCGGGTTCTGAGACGTCGCGCTCAGTGCGCAATCGATGCATCGACAACGCCGGCCATGTGCCGGCGTTGTCGTATGTGCCGATGATGCGGTGGTTTGAGCGGCCGAACGAACGAGCGGACGGCAAGACTCATGGGGGGCGTCGAGCGCGCAACGATCAGTTGTTAAATGTTAGACGTTAGCCATTCGCCATCGCGCATGTGGTCGTGAACGCAGTGGCAGTCTTGGCAGACATTCACCGGTGGATGTTGGCGCACCCGTGTGCTGGTTGGCGACAAATGCACGCGCTCCAGGACGCCAGTTCACCCGGTTGCCGAGGTTTCGCTACTGCGTGGCTGCATCGATCGCCTTGCGCTGATCGTCGGCCGCCTGGTCGGTTGCGGCCTGCACCGCGTGCGCCTTGTCCAACGGTTGCTGGATGTGGTCGCGCAAAGCCGTGGCCTGCGGGTCGGGCTTCTGATCGGTGGGGGCGGGCTGCGGCCGCTGACAGGCGCCAAGCGACAACGCCAGACCAACTGCAAGCATGCAATGCATCTTCATCGTCGTGACCTCGCTTGGGGTGGCGTTATCCTAGAGCGTGTTATGTACGTTGAGGTGAGTGCGAAGCGTCCTGTGGCGCGTCGAGACAAGGCGTGCGCTGCAGCCCAGGCTGTCGCCTGGGCAAGGCGCGCAACGCGGTATCGGCGCGCCACAGGACGCTTCCCGGCGGGTTGGCCGCCAGCGGCACGGAGCGGGCGCCGCGCGGCTTGCCTTGGCGCCAGCCAAGCCGGCGCCACGCAACACCCGCTCCGCACCGCTGACGGCCAGCGCATCTCATCTCAACGTGCATAACACGCTCTAACGCCCGGGCCACGCATACGCGTCAACTGCGTTGCAGTGGCCGTTTCCTGTGCTTTGAAGAGGATCACCCACGTGACAACGCACCGTTGGCGGCTGGATGGACAGACTGCCCTCATCACTGGCGCCAGCGCCGGGATTGGTCTTGCCATCGCGCGCGAACTGCTTGGCTTCGGCGCCGACCTGCTGATGGTGGCGCGCGATGCCGATGCCCTGGCGCAGGCGCGCGATGAGCTTGCCGACGAGTTTCCCGAGCGCGAACTGCACGGGCTGGCCGCCGATGTGTCCGACGATGAAGAGCGCCGCGCCATTCTGGACTGGGTGGAAGACCATGCCGATGGCCTGCATCTGTTGATCAACAACGCCGGCGGCAACATCACCCGCGCCGCGATCGACTACACCGAGGACGAATGGCGCGGCATTTTCGAAACCAACGTGTTTTCTGCGTTCGAACTGTCGCGTTATGCGCATCCATTGCTGACGCAACATGCTGCTTCGGCAATCGTCAACGTCGGCAGCGTCTCGGGTATCACCCATTTGCGCAGCGGCGCGCCGTACGGCATGACCAAGGCGGCGCTGCATCAGATGACGCGTAATCTAGCCGCCGAATGGGCCGAGGATGGCATCCGCGTCAATGCGGTGGCGCCGTGGTACATCCGCACCCGCCGCACCTCCGGTCCGTTGTCCGATCCGGATTACTACGAGCAGGTCATCGAACGCACGCCGATGCGCCGCATTGGCGAACCGGAAGAAGTTGCCGCGGCGGTGGGTTTCTTGTGTCTGCCCGCTGCCAGTTACATCACCGGCGAATGCATCGCGGTAGACGGCGGCTTCTTGCGCTATGGGTTCTAGCGCAGGCAACCACTACCCGCCTGACTCCGATCGGATGCGCTTGGACGCAGAGCCGGCATGGTCATGCACCATGTTCATGCACCCGCCGGTGCTGCGGGTCTTCTTTCAGCTAAGTTGCGGTTGCCCGCCAACCGTACAGACCCATCGGCTCAATGACGCGACAGGCGTGCTCAGGGCGTGGCGGCCGGATTGCCGCAACGGCTCTCGTCCAGAACCCGGCGCATCTGTTCATAGCGTTGTTTGCGTTCGGCCGACTGCGCTTCATCGGAAAAGCGCCAGGTGGATTCGGCCTGCTCGGCGCGTTTGCGCCAGGCCTCGCACAGGCTCTGGTCCGGCACCGGCGCGCAGCGGTCGGTGACCACCTCGCAGGCGCTGCCGCCCCCGGTGGCCGGCCCGCCGGCCAGGTTGGTGGTCTGCATCGGCAGGCAGCGCGTGGCCGGTTCGCGGTCTTCGGTGAAGTAACGCCCGTTGTCGTGTGCGGTGCACTCGAACAGCGGTGGCGGTGGCAGGGTCGACGTCGAGGCGACCGTCGGTGCTGGCGGTGCGGCGGGCGTGGCTGGTGCAGCGGGCGCCGATGTGGCCGCCTGCGCAGCAGCCCGCGGTTGCGCCGCTGGCATCGCAGGTGCAGGCGACGGGTTGCTAGCGCCGCCTGGCGCGAATGGCACCGCCGCCGGTGCGGTCATCAGCTTCTTCTGTTGTTGCATGCCCTTCGGGCACGGCATGTTCTGCACCGTCAGTGCGCCGGCCGGATCGGTACAGCGGTAGATAGCCACTTCCTGCGCGCCGGCCAGCGAGCCGAGCGCCATCATGCTGAGCGCCATTGCGCCGGACAGCGTGCGGCGCCTCATGGGCCGCCGCAGTCGCGTTGCTGGCGCGCCTCGATGCCGCGCTGTTCGCGGCTAAGATCCTCGCGCTCGCTTTGCAGCGCGCTGTTGTAGCGGCGGATCAGCTCCCAACGGCGGTCGGCCAGCCGCGCGCAGACTTCCTGCGCGGGCAGGGCGTGGCATTCGTCGCGGATCTGCACGTTGCCGTACGGCACGATCACCGTGCCGCCATATCCGCCGCCGGTGTAACCGCCCTGATAACCGCCTTGGTAGGGATCTGCACCGAAGCTTGCGCTGCCGCGGATGCTGCCTCGTCCGGCGCCGCCCTGCACCGAGATCGCCGGACGCGGGCTTACCGAGATAGGGGGACGCTGGATGCCGCCACCGCCGCGAACCGGGGGAGCAACGGTGTTGCCCACATAGGCGGGCCCCCAGGTCGGCACCCAGCGCGGATTGCCTTCCGGGCTGTCGCTCGTGTAGCGGTTGCCGTCTTCGGTGGTGCACTCGTACATCGGCTGTGGCGGCTGCACGGTGACGATACGGACCTCATGCGTGGGCGCTGCGGCGACCGGTGCCGGCGGCTCCACGCGGGGCGGACGCGGCGGCGGGTCTTGCGGGCGTTGCAGATCCAGCACCTGCTGGCGACCGCTGCTGCAGGGGGCATCCTGCAGGGCGACGGTGCCGGTGCTGCTCACGCAGCGATAGACCCGTACATTCGGGTCGGGTTTGCTCGCGGGGGTGGCGGCCGACGCAGGCAGCGCCGCGGCCAGCAGCAGAAGAGTCAGGACGGTACGCATGGCCGCATTGTGCGCGTCTGCGCGGCCGCCGCAAAGGGGGCGGCTGAACGGTGTGCAGGCTCGAGACGACAACGCGCCGGATGGCTGCGGCCTGCTTCCGGAATGCCAGGTAGTGGCCAGGTATGCCGCCAAGGGCGACGGCCCGGAACATTCGGCGTTGGGATAGACGACCGATGGACCCGCCGCGCGCGCCTCATGGCTGCGCGGCCGTTTCTCGGCCTTACTCAGTCGCGCAGGATCTGCCCGCTGCGTGCGTCGCGGATCTGGGTCGGCTGCGCCAGGGCGCCAGTCTCGCCATCCACCACGCCATCGATCGTCGCCAGCAATGCCGGATCCAGGGCGGCGCGGCTGCGCGCTGGCGGCTCGCCGGCCAGGTTGGCGCTGGTCGACACCAGCGGCGCCGCCCAGGCCGCGCACAGCGCCGCCACCACGGGATGCGCGCTGATGCGTACCGCCAGCCCGTCATGCTCGCCGGTGACCCAGCGCGGCGCCCGATCGGTGATCGGCAGGATCCAGGTGTGCGGGCCGGGCCAGCTGGCCAGCACGTCCTGCCGGCGTGCCGGCTCCAATGCGTCGATGTCGACCCAGTCGCGCAGTAGGTCCACGCTCGAGGCCACCACGATCACGCCCTTCTCCACCGGGCGCCGCTTGATCTCCAGCAGCCGCAGTACGGCCGCTTCCTGGCGCGGGTCGCATCCCAGTCCCCACACCGCTTCGGTCGGGTAGGCGATCACGCCGCCCCGCGTCAGGGCGCTGACGGCGCGATCCAGGTCGAGTGTGTCGGTCATGCTGCGCCTCTCAGCCTGCGGCCTTGCTCACGGTTTTCTTGACCACGCGCTTGGCCGCCTTCTTGGCGGCGGTCTTGCTGGCTGCGGACGTGGTCGCGGTCTTCTTGACGGCAGGCTTCTTCGGCGCCGAATCCTTGACCGTCGTCTTCTTCAGGGTGGCCTTCTTGGCGCCGAAGCCCTTGCGCACCGGCTTGCCGGTGTCGGCCAGCAGCTGCTGCACTTCTTCGAACGTCAACGACGCCGGCTCACGATCCTTGGGGATCTTGCCATTGAGCTTGCCGTCGCTGATGTACGGGCCGAAGCGTCCGTTGAGCACCTGGATGTCGCTGCCGTCGAATTCCTTGATCACCCGGTTGCGTGCGATCTCTTCCTTCTCTTCGATCAGGAACACCGCGCGCGCCAGGTCGATGGTGTAGGGGTCGTCTTCCTTCTTCAGCGAGGCATAGGTGCTGCCACGGCGCGCGAACGGACCGAAACGGCCGATGCCCACGCTGACGTCCTGGTCCTTGTCCTGACCCAGCGCCCTCGGCATCTTGAACAGTTCCAGCGCATCTTCGATGGAGATCGAGTAGATGCTCTGGCCCGGACGCAGCGACGCGAAGGTGGGCTTGTCCTCGTCTTCGACCGTGCCGATCTGCACCATCGGGCCGAAGCGGCCGATGCGCGCGCTGACTTCCTTGCCGCTTTTCGGGTCGGTGCCGAGCACGCGCACGCTGCCGGCATCGGTCTTGTCCAGCGAGTCTTTCTTGTCTTCGACCAGTTCCTTGAACGGGCCCCAGAACTTCTCCATCAACGGGATCCACTCGGCTTCGCCGCGCGACACCGCATCCAGGTCGTCTTCCAGATTGGCGGTGAAGTCGTAATCGACATAGCGGGTGAAATGCCCGGACAGGAACTTGGACACCGCCCGGCCGACGTCGGTGGGGCGGAAGCTGCGGCCTTCCATCTCGACGTATTTGCGGAACTGCAGGGTCTGGATGATCGAGGCATAGGTGGAGGGACGGCCGATGCCGTATTCCTCCAGCGCCTTGACCAGCGCCGCTTCGGTGAAGCGCGGCGGCGGCTGGGTGAAGTGCTGGTCGGTGACGATGCGGTCCAGCGGGACGTTGTCGCCCGCCTTCATCAGCGGCAGCTTGCGGCCTTCGTCTTCGTCCTCGCTGCTCTTGGTGTCCTTGCCTTCCTCGTAGACGGCCAGGAAACCCGGGACCACCACGGTGGTGCCGCTGGCGCGGAACACGTGCTCGCTGCCGGCCGACAGATCCACGCTGACGGTATTGAGCGTGGCCGGAATCATCTGGCAGGCCACCGCGCGGCGCCAGATCAACTCGTACAGGCGACGCTCGTCCTCGGACAGGAAACGCGCCACCTGCGCCGGGGTACGCAGCGCGGAGGTCGGGCGTACCGCTTCGTGGGCTTCCTGCGCGTTCTTGGACTTGGTGGTGTAGGCGTTGGGCTGGTCGGGGAGTGAGGCGGTGCCGAAGTCGCGCGCGATCACGTCGCGGATTTCCGCCAGCGCGTCCTGCGACAGATTGACCGAGTCGGTACGCATGTAGCTGATCAGACCGACCGAGCCTTCATCGCCCAGTGCCACGCCTTCGTACAACTTCTGCGCCACCTGCATGGTCTTGCGGGTGGTGAAGCCGAGCTTGCGCGAAGCCTCCTGCTGCAGCGTGGAGGTGGTGAACGGCGGGGCGGGGCGGCGCTTGCGCTCCTTGCTGGCCACGTCGGTGACATGCAGCACGCCTTGCGCGGCCTGCTGGATGCGCAGGCGCGCCGCCTCGGCGGTGTCGCCGTCGGTCACGGTGAACTGCTCGAACTTCTGGCCGTCCAGCTTGATCAGCCGCGCATTGAACGCCTGCGAGGGATGCCGGCAGTGCGCATCGATGGACCAGTATTCGCGCGGGATGAAGGCTTCGATCTCTTCTTCGCGCTCGACGATCATGCGCAGCGCCGGCGATTGCACGCGGCCAGCGGACAGGCCGCGCTGCACCTTGCGCCACAGCACCGGCGAGAGGTTGAAGCCGACCAGGTAATCGAGCGCGCGGCGCGCCTGCTGCGCGTCCACCAGGTCGCCTGCGATCATGCGTGGCTTGGCCATCGCCTCCTTGATCGCGCGCGGGGTGATCTCGGTGAACACCACCCGCTGCATCGGCTTGTCCTTGAGCAGGCCGCGCTCTTTCAGGATCTCGGCGATGTGCCAGCTGATCGCCTCGCCCTCGCGGTCCGGGTCGGTCGCCAGAAAGATGTCGTCGGCACCCTTGGCGGCACGCGCAATGGCTTCGACGTGCTTCTCGTTCTTCTCGATCAGGTCGTAGCGCATCGCAAAGCCGTTGTCCGGATCGACCGCCCCCTCCTTGGGGACCAGGTCACGCACGTGCCCATACGAGGCCAGGACGGTGAAGTCCTTGCCGAGGTATTTATTGATCGTCTTGGCCTTGGCGGGCGATTCGACGATGAGCAGGTGCTTGGGCATGGTGGCAACTTCTTGGGGCGGAGCCCGGGGGGCGGGTAGCGTGGCCTAATTGGCCGGTCGAGGGAAGCAGATCGACCGTTTCCCACGCGTTAACGCCCGGGAAGGACTCCCGGGCGTTCAGTTCTCTTATTAGAAAGATCACGGCGGACGCCGCCGTGTCAAGCGGCCAGCGCCGCGAACTGCTAGCGCTGGCTCATTCCGATCGCCGCCAGCATGAAGGCGACGGCCACCACCGACAGCACCAGGATCACCGCGTAAATCGCCAGGACCACGATGGACACGGTATCCAGACCCCTGGACTGCCGCTCCGGATGCGCGGTAAACGCCCAACGGTCCACGACCAGGGTGTCGCAGACCTTGTCGTGCGGGGCCTGCTTGCGCTCGGTCATGCCGGCCATGAAGGCCGCCACGATCACGCCGATGCCCAGGGTCAGCACGCTGATCAGCATATAGGCCAGATAGCGCAGCACATTGCGCCAGAACCCGACCCGGCCGCCGTTGCTGTCGGCCCGCACCAGCTTGATGCCGCAGGCGAGCTTGCCCAGGCTGGCCTGATGCCGGCTGGACTGCATCCAGGCGAAATACAGCGTCGGGATGGCCAGGCCGATTCCGTAGGACATCACCACGATGGCGATGCCGAGCGCACTGCCATCGTCCAGCGCCGAACCCGAATCGCCGCGCGTGGTGACCAGCGCCACCACGAACACCAGCGGAATCACGATCAGGTACACCGCGAAGGTGGTGATCAGGCTATCGAGAATGCTGGCGGCCACGCGCCGCCACAGGCCGGCGTACACCACCGGCGCGTCGTGCAGCGCGACGCTTGCCGCAGGCGCGGCGAGGGCCGGAGCATCCCAGGCGCTTGCAGCTGGCGCAGTCGCCGCTGCCGGGGTGGAATGCGGCGGCGACGTCGTGGTCGTGGTCGTGGTCGGGCTTGGATCTGCCGCCAGCGGCGTGGTGGACCATGCCGACGTGTCTGAGGAAGGGGATGGATCCTGTGGCCGGTGTAGTGGGGCGGCGATTGCCGGGTGGTGATCGGCACCGTCGGCCGCGCCCGCATCGCGGGTGCTGGTGCTGGCGCTCGTACCGGCAATGCCGCCGTCGGCAGCTGACGGCTGCCAGCGCGATGTCGCAGCGGCGTGGTCGTCGGTCGGCAGGGGCGCGGTAGGCGACGCTGTAGCCGGCACGTTGGCGCCGGGAGACGCAGCCGACAATGGCGCATGGCTTGCCGCATCCGCCGACATCGGCCCGCTGGCTTCCGGGGCCGCGGAAGCCGTCGCGCTGTCGAAGCCCAGCTCGCCCTCGACCTCGTGCAGTGCCACCCACTGTGCCAGACCTTCGCGCCAGACCAGGCTGGAACGGTCGATGATGCCCTGCGACAGGCGCGCGCGAAGCGTGTCCGTGTCCACCGGCCCCTGGCGCTGCCGCTGTGCGTCGGCGTAGTACCACTGCGTCATGTTGTCCCCTTAACGTATAGCGATCGGCATGCAGCCGGCGGTCAGCCGCGGCAATCCGGTGGAAGTTGGGTGTCGTCGATTTCGGAACTGCAGTGCCAGCTGCCGGCATCCGCATCCAGCTCCAGCCACACGGCCTTGCCGTCGATTCTGGCCGACTTGGGCGCATGGAGCACGGCTTCGATGCCGCATTCGCTGCCTTCGAAACGTCCGATGCGCACGCTGCTCAGCCGCTCGCTTGCGTACTGCTCGGGTGGCTTGAAACCCGCGTCGTCATTGACCGGGCAGCGGCCCTCGCTGGCCAGGAATTCGGTGATCTGCGGCTTCAATGCTGCCAGCTCGCCGACCGCCTCGGCGACCTTGGCGCGGCCCAGGTAATCGTTGTAGGCCGGGAACGCGATCGCGGCGAGGATGCCGATGAGGCCCACCACCACGAAGAGCCCGGCCACCGCACCGAGCACTGCAACCAGCGGCCAGCCGGGGCCATTGCTGCGCGGTTGCGCTGGCGGCGCGACAGACGAATGGGCCGGCGGAACGTACGCCGCGGCAGGCGGCAACGGCGGCGGAACCGCGCCCGCCCGCACATCAGTGGAAACTGGCGGGCCCAGGGTGTCGGCGCAGGCGGACAACGACAGCCAGCTGTCCATGCCTTCGCACCAGACCAACGTATCCAGGGCGATCACGCGATCGCGATACAGGTCCAGCAAGGCATCGTCGGCCACCGGGCCATGCCGATGGCGGTGGCCATCGGCGTAATACCAACTGCGGCGCATCCCCGTTCCCCTGCACGCACATCCGTGGCGGCTTCAGCGCTCAGTGTACGGGTTCAGGCTCGTCCAGGAACATCTGGGTTTCCATCCAGGCATAGGCCGCTTCCGCCCCGGGCTGGTTGAACAACACCATCAGCACCACCCACTTGAGGTCGTCCAGATCCAGTTCGTCCTGATCCAGCGCCATGGCGCGGTCCAGTACCAACTCGCGCTGGTCGGCGTCGAGAATGCGGTGTTGCTCGAGGAACAGCAAAAACCCCCGGCAATCGACATCGAGCTTGTCCAGCTCCGGCCCGTGATAGATCCGCACCGGTCCATCGACATGCGGGCGCGCGACGCTGGGCCGCTGCTCGGAAAGCGCGTCCAGCCAATCGAAGGCCTTGCTGATTTCTGCGGGACTGAAACCGGCCTGGATCAGGCCATTTTGAAGCGAGTCACGGTCACGGACCAGGTCCGCATCTTCGCTGAAGTAATGTTCAAACAGGTACAGCAGTACATCGAGAATGCTCTCTTTCATTGCCCTCGGCCTGCGTCGCGCGACGCTGTGGAGGTGAAGAAACTAAGGATTGCGGGTATAGCGACCGTGCTCGGTGACCACGTCTCCCTCCAGTTCCATGATGAGCAGCATGGATGACAGCGCGGCGGCCGTCAATCCGGTGCGCTGCACCAATGAATCCATAGGGGTTGGGTCGTGGCCCAGTGCTTGCCACAAGCGCTGGTAGTCGGGATCGGAGCGGGCAGGACCGGTGCCAGCGCTGGTCGTTGCCTTGCTGGACAACTCAGTGGGGGCGGCCAGCCGCTCGCGCAAGGCGCTGGCCAATTCGCCAGACAGCTGGCCCAGTCCCTCGATGACCTGTGCGGGCTCCTGCACCAGCGTGGCACCCTGCCGGATCAGGTGATGGCAGCCGCGCGCGAGCGGATTGTGCAGCGAGCCGGGGAGGGCGAACACTTCGCGCCCTGCTTCGGCCGCCAGCCGGGCGGTAATCAACGCGCCCGAGCGCATCGCCGCTTCGACCACCAACGTCCCCAGGGCCAGCCCGGCAATGATCCGGTTGCGGGCCGGGAAGTGCGCCGCGACCGGCGCAGTGCCCGGCAGATATTCGCTGACCACTGCGCCGCGTTCGGTGATGCGATCGCGCAAGCCTAGGTGCCGCTCGGGATAGGCGACATCGACGCCAGTGCCGACGACGGCCACGGTGATGCCGTCGTGCTGGGCCAGTGCGGCCTCGTGTGCGATCGCATCCACGCCGGCGGCCATGCCGCTGACGATGCTCAACCCGGCGCAGGCCAGGCTGGAGGCGAATGCGCGGGTATGATCGCGGCCGCCGGCAGTGGCCGAGCGGCTGCCGACCACCGCCACGCCCGGGTGCCAGAGGATGTTGGGGTCGCCGTCCACGAACAAGGCCAGCGGCGGATTGGCGATATGCCGCAGCAGGGCCGGGTAATCCGGATCGCGCCAGCCGATCAGGTGGTGGCCGGGCTGTTCGCACCAGCGCAGCGCGGCCTCCAGCGCATGTAGATCGGGGTTCTGCAGCAGCGCAGCTTGCACCTCGTCGCACCCAGCTGCGCGCCACGCCCCCGGCCCGGCTGCCAGCATTTCGGACGCTGATCCGTACGAGGTCAGCAATTTTCGGCGCGGCGGGCTGCGGCCGCCTGCCAGCAGCAGGATCAGGAGTGCGCGCAGGTCGGGAGCGGTTTGGGCCATACATCCAGGCTAGGCCGCAAACGACGACGGCGCCCTCGGGCGCCGTCGCGTTGGTGCATCGGATCTTTCGCTTATTGCGCGTCAGGATGCTTGACGAAATAGCCCAGGCCGGTCGGCTTGACGCTTTCCATCACCAGCGCATAGCTGACCTTGTCGAAGGTGCGGAACACCATGGCATGCGAGGCGTACTCGTCGGGCAGGCCGACGGTGGAGCCGGACGGGCCGCTGAAATCGTCGTCGGTCCGCGAGAAGCGCGAGTGCTTGACGCGGTCGCTGACCGTGCGGCCCTTGCGCCAAATCGAGAACACCGTGCCGTTGTTGATGCCTTCGCGGGCGCCGCCGGAGATGGCGATCACATCGCGCGTGCCGCCAACGATGAAGGCGTCGGAGATGGCCAGCACGCGCAGTTCGGTTTGCAGCGCCTGTTCCGAGGGCGGATGCGGGATGAACTGCAGATCGTACGGCTGCGCTTCGACCGCCACGATGCGATCGCCGGCGCGCACTTCGCGGCCGCTGTCCTGCAGCAGCAGGGTCGCCGCCTTGGAGTTGCCGCCCGCCGCGCTGCGGGTGATGGTGCCGACGTTGACCTGCGCCATCTCGTAGCCGAGGAACTCGCGGCGCGTGCTCGGCGCGATGAAGTTCTTCCAGATGTTGCCCGAGCCGGCGGTGATGTTACCGGCCATGTCCAGGTCTTCGTTGTGCTTGGGCAGACTGAACTTCACGGTCGGGCGGACCACAGCAAAGCGCTGGCCCGGCTGGGCATTTTCCAGACCGACCACGTAGGCGACCTGGCCGGTGGTGGCACGCGTGCGACCGCCTTCCAGACCCACGACATACGGCAACTGGTCGAAGTCGTCGACCACGCGCAGGTTCTTCAGGAACGGCTCGACGTCGGCCAGCGGAATGGCGTTGATCGGCGCTTCCTGGCGCGGGCCGGGCTGGATCGTGCCTTTGCCGACCCGGTCCAGATAGGCCAGGCTGATCACGTCACCCGGATAGATCAGGTGCGGATTCTGAATCTGCGGATTGGCTTGCCAGATTTCCGGCCACAGCCACGGTTTTTGCAGGAAACGCCCAGCGATGTCCCACAAGGTATCGCCCTTGCGGACCACATAGGTGTCTGGATGCTCGCCCACCGCTTGCGCGGCAGCGTAGGTCGCGACGGTCAGCATCGCCGCAGCGACGACCGTACGAAGTCGGTTCAACATAGGTGCCTTCTTGCCTGATTCCCCAACAGGTCTGCGCACTATAGTCTAGAAACCGGGGCGCCACGCAAGCATTGCGCTAGAATGACAGCGTCTTGCCGGCGCCGCGCCGGTGTTTCCAGACGGGTAACCCCATGGCTTTGCTCCCAATTCTTGAGTTTCCGGACCCGCGGCTGCGCACCAAGGCCGTGCCGGTCGATGCTGCCGAGGTCACCAGCCAGGCGTTCCAGACGCTGCTGGACGACATGTTCCAGACCATGTACGAGGCGCCCGGCATTGGCCTGGCTGCCAGTCAGGTGGACGTGCACAAGCGATTCATGGTGATCGACATCAGCGAGGAGAAAAACCTGCCGCAGGTGTTCGTCAACCCCGAGATCGTGAGCAAGCAGGGCGAGCAGTTGTATCAGGAAGGCTGCCTGTCGGTGCCCGGCATCTATGCCGATGTCAGCCGCGCAGATGCGATCACCGTGCGCTATCTGGACCGTCAGGGCCAGGCGCAGGAACTGCAGGCCGACGGCCTGCTGGCCGTGTGCATCCAGCACGAGATGGACCATCTGGACGGCAAGCTGTTCGTGGATTATCTCTCGCCGCTCAAGCGCGAAATGGTGCGCAAGAAGCTGGCCAAACAGCGCAAGCATGTGGCTTGAGGGCTGGGATTTGGGATTGGGGATTCGGGATTGGCAAAAGCAGATTTTTGTTGCTCTTTGAGTCTGCTGGTTTCACATCGTTGAGCGCTCACTTCAGTGCGACCGCATGGCGATGCATTGCGATCGCGCCAAGTCTGCGGGCGAAAGGCCGTGAAACTTTGGATCCGCGAGTCGTGATCGATAAGCCGCTGCCTGTAGCTGGCATTCGATTCTCGGTTGCCACTCCTGCTTCTCGATGCGCTCGATTCGGGATGATCCACGCAGGCCCTGGCGCCGGTTAGCCGAATCTTCCATTGCAGGTCTCGCTTCCACCTCTTGGCTTCACGCTACTCCCGCCCCGGCCAGCACCTTCGCCGTTGCCCATCCCGAATCCCAAATCCCGAATCCCCGCCCTATGAGAATCATCTTCGCCGGTACGCCGGATTTTGCCGTTCCGTCGCTACGCGCCGCCGCGCAGCGCCATGAGGTGGTGGCGGTGTACACGCAGCCGGATCGCCCGGCCGGGCGTGGCCGCGGGTTGACGCCCTCGCCGGTCAAGATCGAGGCGATTGCGCGCGGCATTCCGGTGTTCCAGCCGCAGACGCTGCGTTCGCCCGAAGCATTGGCGACGTTGCGTGCGCTGGATGCGGACCTGATGGTGGTGGTGGCTTACGGGTTGATCCTGCCGAAGGCCGTGCTGGCCGCGCCGACGCACGGCTGCTGGAACGTGCATGCCTCGTTGCTGCCGCGCTGGCGTGGCGCCGCGCCGATCCAGCGTGCGATCGAGGCTGGCGACACCGAGACCGGGGTGTGCCTGATGCAGATGGAAGCCGGGTTGGACACCGGCCCGGTGCTGCTGTCGCAGCGCATCGAAATTGGCGAGCAGGACACCGGCGGGCAGCTGCACGACCGGCTGGCCGCGCTGGGCGCGCAGGTGCTGTCCGATGGCCTGGGTCTGTTGCGCGCCGGCATCCGTCCGGTGGCGCAACCGCAGCCGGCCGACGGGGTCACCTATGCGCACAAGCTGGACAAGGCGCAGGCGCGACTGGATTGGGCGCAGCCGGCGCAGGAACTGGCGCGGCGTGTGCGCGCGTTCAACCCGTGGCCGGTCGCCGAGGCGATCCTGGCTGGCGAGCGCGTGCGCCTGCATGGGGCGGTGGCGCTTGAACTGGCCCATCAACAGCCTCCGGGCACCCTGCTGGCGGCCAGCAAGCAGGGCATCGATATCGCCTGCGGCGAGGGTGCGCTGCGCGTGCGCGTGCTCCAGCGCGAGGGCGGCAAGGCGATTACCGCCGCCGATTACCTCAATGCGCGGCGCGACTTGCCGGCGCTGCGCTGATGTCGGCCGATACCGCAACCGCCGGCGTTGGCTCGCGCCTGGCCGCCGCACGTGTGCTGACGGCGGTGTTCGATCAGGGCCGGTCGTTGAAGGCCGAACTCGCCGCGACCTTGCCCGGCATCGGCGATCCGCGCGATCGCGCGCTGGTGGAGGCGATCTGCTTTGCGGTCATTCGCCGGCGCCCGGCCTATGACGTGGCGTTGCGGCAATGGCTGGAACGTGCATTGCCGCCCCGCGATGCCGAACTCAAGGCGCTGCTGATGGTCGGTTTCGCCCAACTGGACGTGCTGCAGCTGCCCGCGCACGCCGCCTTATCGGCCACCGTGGATGCGTGCCGCGCACTGGGCCGGCCCCGTCAGGCCGGCATGGTCAACGCGATCCTGCGGCGCGCCCAGCGCGAAGGATTTCCGGCGGTGGCCGACGATGCCGGTTGGCCGTCGTGGCTGCGCAAGCAGTTGCGCGCGGACTGGGGCGATCGTGCCGAAGCCATTTTTACCGCCAGCGCGCAGATGGCGCCGATGTGGCTGCGCGTGCGGCGTTCGCGCATCGACCCGGCGGGCTACGTCGCACGGCTGGCCGAACTGGGCATTGCCGCGCAGACCGATGCAGTGCTGCCGGATGCGGTGCGCCTGCACAATGCCGTGCCGGTGAGCCAGTTGCCGGGCTTCTCCGAAGGCGATGTTTCGGTGCAAGACGGCTCTGCCCAGCAGGTGGCCGATGCGTTGAGCCTGGCGCCGTCGGCACGCGTGCTCGATGCCTGCGCGGCGCCGGGGGGCAAGGCGGCGCATCTGCTGGAGCGCCATCCCGGCTTGCAGCTCACCGCGCTGGATGTGGATGCGCGCCGCCTGGAGCGCGTGCAGCAGACCTTGCAGCGCACGGTCCCCGATGCGCAGGTGGCAATGCAGGCGGCCGACGCCGCCGAGACGGACGCGTGGTGGGACGGCCAGCAGTTCGATGCAGTGCTGCTGGACGCGCCCTGTTCGGCCACCGGCGTGGTGCGTCGTCAACCGGATGTGCTGCTGCACCGCCGCGCCGACGATATCGATGCGCTATGTGCGCTGCAGGCGCGGCTACTGGATGCGACCTGGCGCACGCTGCGCCCGGGCGGACACTTGCTGTACACCACCTGCTCGCTGTTGGCGCGCGAGAACCAGGCCCAGGTCGAGGCATTCCTGCAGCGCACTCCCGACGCACAGGCGCAGCCGTTGGGTGCGCAGTTCGGGCATGCCGCCGGCGCCGGACGTCAGCGGTTTCCAGGCGAGCAGCACTGCGACGGATTTTTCTACGCGCTTTTGCTAAAAGCCTCCTGATCGCGCGCGAAGTCCAGCGCTCCACCTTTTGCGACCGACTGCCGCCCGACATGTTCAAGAATCGCGCTTCCACCGATGTCTGGTTGCTGGCCATGACCGCCGTGCTGGTGATTGGTGCCGGCCTGGGTTTGCGTGACCCGTGGCCGGCGGACGAGCCGCGCTTTGCGCTGGTGGCCAAGCAGATGGTGTTGAGCGGCGACTGGTTGTTCCCGCATCGCGGCAACGAGCTGTATTCGGACAAGCCACCGATGCTGATGTGGCTGCAGGCGGTGTTCTACACGCTGCTGGGCAATTGGCGGGTGGCGTTCCTGCTGCCGTCGTTGCTGGCCGCGCTGGGCACATTGGCCTGCGTCTACGATCTGGGTCGGCGGCTGTGGACCCGCCGCGTCGGCGTGTATGCAGCCTGGATGCTGCTGTTTACGCTGCACTTCACCTTTCAGGCCAAGAAGGCGCAGATCGACCCGCTGGTGGTGTTCTGGATCACCCTGGCCAATTACGGCCTGCTGCGGCATCTGCTGATGGGCCCGGCCTGGCGCTGGTGGACGCTGGGCTGGTTCGCCGCCGGGTTGGGCGTGATCACCAAGGGCGTTGGCATCATCGCGCTGCTGATGCTGATCCCGGCCGGAATTGCAGCGGCGCGTGGCTGGCCGGGCGTACGCGCGCATGTGCGCGACCGGCGCTTCTGGCTGGGGCCGCTGTTCTTCTTCGTGGCGATCGCGCTGTGGTTCGTTCCGATGATGGTGACCGCACTGACCGCTGGCCAGTCCGAATACCGCGTGTATCTCAACGACATCCTGCTGCGCCAGACCGCCAAGCGCTACGCCAGCTCCTGGGATCATGCGCAGCCGGTCTGGTACCATCTGCAAAGCATGGCCACGATGTGGCTGCCGACCATCCTGCTGCTGCCGTGGGCGATTCCGGCGTGGCGGCGTCGGCTGAAACGGCGCGATCCGCGCTATCTGCTGCCGTTGGCCTGGTGGCTGCTGGTGCTGGTGTTCTTCACCATTCCCAGCGGCAAGCGCGATGTGTACATCCTGCCGGCGCTGCCGATGTTCTGCCTGGCGCTGGCGCCGCTGGCGCCCGGCCTGCTGCGCCGGGCTGGCGTGCAGCGGCTGCTGTTCGGGTTCGGGCTGCTGCTGGCAGTGGTGTTTTGTGCAGGCGGCGCGGCAATGCTGATTGGCCACCCGGGCTTCGAGCAGAAGATCATGGACAGCCGCGGGGTCGGCAGCGAAGCCACCGACCCGCTGGGCTGGCTGTTGCTGGCGGTGGGTACCTGGGGCATCGCCAGCCTGCTGCTGATGCGCGTGCGCCGCTCCGCGTTGGCGGTGGTCTCGCTGCTTGGCGCGTGGTGGGTGGCGTTCGGGCTGGTGTGCTACCCGATCTTCAACGATTCCAGTTCGGCCGGTGCGGTGATGCGCGAGGCCGGGCGCCGCATTGGCCCGGATGCGCAACTCGGGCTGGTGGCGTGGAAGGAGCAGAACCTGCTGATGGCCGACCGGCCTGCGCAGACCTTCGGCTTCAAGGTGCCGTGGGAGACCCAGTTGCAGCGCGGCGTGGCCTGGCAGGCAGAACAACCCGACCAGCGCTGGCTGATGGCTCAGGAGACCGCATTGCTGGCCTGCGTGGATCGCAGCCGCAGCCAGTTGGTGGGCGTGGCCAACCGCCGGCGCTGGTGGTTGGTGCCGGCCGATGCGGTGCGCGGCCCCTGCGTGGCCAGCTCCAGCGAGCGTGCGGTGGAAGCAAAGGAGCAGGGCAACCTGGATACCGAATGAGCCAGCCGACCCCACCGGCACGCGCACGTGCCAGGTGCCATTGGCGTGGCGTCAATGCAGCGGCCGGTAGCTGTCTAGCAGGGATTCATGCGTCGCATCGTTAGCTTGGCCGGCGCTGCCCAAGCCCGGCCACTGCGTCGCCTTCCCTTTCCCACCGATTTTTAGATGAATTCCTTGCGTCCCCAACCCGCGTCGCTGTCGCCCTCTGTCCCGACCACCTCGCGGGCAGGCGTGCGCATTGCCGAGCTGGGCGCGTTCGCATTGACTGCGCTGGTGGTGAGCATGCCGAGCGGGTTGCTGCCGTTCGGCCTGTGCCTGCTGCTGGGTTCGCTGATGGGCTGGCGCAGCCTGCGTGACGGCATTGCCGCGCGCGAATGGTCGTTGCGCGTGGTGGGATGGCTGACGGTGGCGGTGATCGCGATGTCGCTGCTGTCGATCGCGTTGTTCGAGCACGGGCTACGCGATGTGGGCAATCGCTCGCGCTTCCTGGTGCTGCCTTGGGCAGCACTGTGGGCCTATGCGTTGCAGCCGCGCCAACTGTGGTTGTGGCGCGGTGCCTTGGTCGGCGTATTTGCGGCCATGCTGATCGCGCTGCTGCAGGTGATGAACGGCGCCGACCGCGCCGAAGGCTTCACCAACGCCATTGTGTTTGCCGACATAGTGCTGATGTTGCTGGTGGTGGCGGTGTTCTGCCGCCCGCCCGGCAGCGTGCGCTGGCTGGTGGGCGCGGCGATCGCCACCGTGGTGGTGATCGTGCTCAGCGGCAGCCGCGGGGTGTGGCTGGCGATGCTGGCCACGGTGGGCGTGCTGATCTGGGGTGCGCCCTGGCACAGCACGCGCGTGCGCTTGCTGACCTTCGTCGGCGGCGCGGTGCTGGCGGTGGGTGTCGCGCTCAGCGTGCCGGCGCTGACCGATCAGATGCGCCTGGGCGAATTGCAGCGCGACCTGCAGCGTTACGAAGTGGGCGACACCGATTCGTCGGCCGGTGCCCGTATCGAACGCCTGCATGTGGCTTGGGACACGGTAACGGCGCACCCGCTGACCGGTGTGGGCGTTGGTCGTTTCGACGATGCGATGCACGACCTGCCGGCCTGTGCCGCCGATCCGGCGTTGTTCCGTTGCCAGCTGGGGCATGCGCACAACGATCTGGCCGAGTGGAGTGCCACCCAGGGCGTGCCCGGCCTGTTGCTGCTGCTTGCCGTCTACGGCGTGCCGCTGTGGATGTTCGTGCGATTGCATCGGCGCAGCGGGCAGCAGCAGTTCCGCGGCCCGGCGGCGGCCGGGGTGATGCTCGTGATCAGTTATGCCTTGTGCGGCCTGACCCAATCGATGTTTGCGCACCAGGTGGCGGCGAGCTTCTATACAGCCATGGTCGGCGTGTTGGTGGGTCTTTCCGCGCGGCAGGCGCAACAGGCGCAGTCGGACGTGGCGAGCACTCGATAGCGGCGGATGACCCACCGGCTGCAGGTGGCGTATGCACCAGCAGCGCGCCTGCAGTGCCTGAGCTCACGCGTGTGCAGAAACAGACGGGGGCGTTGTTGGAGTCGGGGTGCGTTGGCTTGCACATGCCGCTTGTGCGCACCGTCGGCGGCTTTCACAGCCGCTTGCCTGCAGCTCTCGAGGTCTTTACCTGTTCTGACTCGCTACGCCGGTCCGGCGTCCGCGGCGGGTCCTGCACCGGCTGATTGTTTTGCAGCAGCCACAACATGATGGTCTTCTGGCGGACGTAGTTGGCGCGCACATAGGCGTAGATCAGCCCATGCCAGCCATCGCGAAAGCCGCCGCGCAACAGGTAGCCGCGCCAGAAGCGCCAGGCCGGCGCCAGCACCAGCTTGCTCCAGGTGGCGCGTTTGCCGCGCGCATGTTCGTGCTCGGCCATCATCTGCGCGTAGCGCTGGGTCTTGCTCAGTTGCTGCATCAGCGAGCGGTACGGGTAATGGATCAGATCGCCCGCCAAGGTCTCCACGGGGCCATCCACGCTGGCCGCCTCGTGGATCTCGCGCTTGCCGCGCCAGCCGCCGCGGCGGCGATCGAACAAGCGCAGCACCCGGTCCGGATATGCATTGCCGTGGCGCAGGAAGCGACCGAAGTAGTCGGACAGGCGTGCGAAGCGGTAGCCGGCCGCCGTGGCGAAACCGGTATCGCGCGCCGCGATGATCGAGGCGCGCAGGGCATCGCTGACGCGTTCGTCGGCGTCCAGGCACAACACCCAGTCGTGGCTGGCCTGCGCAACGCAGAATGCCTTCTGGCTGCGGTAGCCATCGAAGGCGCGGTGCAGTACGCGTGCGCCGTACGCGCTGGCGATGGCGGCGGTGGCATCGGTGGAGCCGCAGTCCACCACCACGATCTCGTCGCAGAACGCCAGCGAGGCTAGACAGTCGCGTAGGCGATCGGCCTCGTTGAACGCGATAATGCAGGCGCTGATGCGCGGCCGTTCGTCGGGTGCGGTCGAAGAGGACATGTGATGGCCGATTACCTGCTGTTCGCAACGGAGCGTTACGCGTTGCCTATTCTGGCGCCATTGGCGCAGGCGTTACAGGCCTGCGGGCACGCGGTGTCGGCCTGGTTCGAAGGTGGCGCGCGCGGGTTGGCGCTGCCGGGCGTGCGCGAGGTCGGCCTGCGCGAGGCGCTGGCGCTGCGCCCGCGTGCGGTGTTCAGTGCCGCCAACTGGGTGCCACCGTTTGTTTCCGGTGCGAAAGTGCAGCTGTTTCACGGTTTCAACGTGCAAAAGCGCGAGGACAATCGCGGCCATTTCAGGGTGCGTGGGCTGTTCGATCTGTACTGCACGCAAGGCCCGGCCACCACCGCGCCGTTCCGCGCGCTGGCGCAGCGTGAGGGCCATTTTGCCGTGGTGGAAACCGGCTGGCCCAAGCTCGATCCGGTCTTTCGCGACGATGGCGGCCGTAGCGCGGCCTTGCGTGCGCCGGCCGCCGGCCGCCCGGTGATCCTGTTCGGTTCCACCTTTACCGAGCGGTTGAGCGCAGCGCCCGCACTCTACGACGAGATCGCCGCCGACATCGCGCGCGGCGCGCATTACTGGCTGCTGACCTTGCACCCGAAGTGCGCTCCGGAACTGTTCGATCGCTATCGCGCACTGGCAGGCGCCAACGCACGCTTCATCGAGCCAGAAGAGGTCATGGCCGCGCAACGTGCGGCCGATGTGCTGGTTTCCGATACCTCATCGATCGTGTCCGAGTTCGTGGTGCAGCACAAACCGGTGGTGACCTTTCGCAACCGCGTGCCGCAGCCGCACATGCTCGACTTCCGTCAGGCAGAGCAGTTGCCGCAGCAGCTGGCGCGCGCGCTGGCGCCGGATGCGGCACTGCGTCGCGCGCTCGCCAGTTACGCCGATGCGATTCACCCGTATCGCGACGGGCAGTCTTCCGAACGGGTGATTGCCGCCACCGAAGACTTCATTGCCGGCAAGCTCGGCAGGTTGCGCCGCAAGCCGCTGGGTGCGGCGTGGCGCGGGTTGCAGATCCGTCGCGAGCTCGGATATTGGGGGCCGTCGCAGCGTTGATCGCTGCTGGTGGATCGTTGACGAGATGCTTCCGGTGCGCGGTTGATCCAATCCCGATTCCCGATTGCCCAATCACCAGCGTAGCTTGCGCCGCGCCAGCGCGGCACCGAGTTGCGCCTGCAGCGCCTGCGCCTGGGCGAACGGCACAAAGCGCAGCCGCAATGCCGGGCCGGTGGCACTGGCGCCGGCCGTATCCAGCCAAAGCGTGGCGGTGCCGGATAGCCGATCCAACGGCGAGCGCTGCAGCTGCAGCGCCTGCAGCTTGTCCAGCTCGGCCAGCCGCCACCAGCGCTTCCACCAGCCGCCGCGCACCGCGACGTAACGCGCATCCACCGCATAGGCCATGCGCTGCACCTGGCGCTGCGCCTTGAACGCGCTCCACGGCAGCCACACCAGCAACCACAAGGCCTGGCTGCCGAACTGCCACGCCAGGCCCGCCGTCAGCGGCAGCAGCATCAGCGCGGCGGGCAGACTCAAGCGCCACCAGCAATGCGTGGCGATCGTTTGCCACTGCGTCGGCGGCCAGGCGATGCCGGGCAGTAGGCGTTGCAGCAAGGCATCGCAGTGCTGCGGCTCGGCAATGGGCGCGAGCTCCTTCAGTGCGCTGCCTTCGTTATCGCCTCTGCCGGCCACTGCGGTGTCCATCCGCAATTGGCGACGACCGAACAGGCGATGCAGCAGGCCTTCGTACAACGTCCACGACTGGATCCGCCGCAACGCCACGCTGCTGCGGATCCGCGTCAGCAGCCCGCGCTCCACGGTGAGGCGGCGCTCGGATTCGCTCAGATGGAAGCCGTGGTACTGGGTCACCGCCAGGGCGACCGACAGCGCGCGCATCGCCAACAACAGGGCAAGCGTGGCGAGGATCGCCAGCGTTGCGGTGACCGCGACGCCGGGATGGATCTGGCTGACGTAGCGATAGGCCAGCTCGCCGTTATGCTCGACGAAGTCGGATACCGTGCGGCGCGGAATCATCTGGTAGATCACGCCAAAGCCGGCCGCCACCACCACCATGCCGCGATTGGAGATCAGGCCCAGCCGGATGACCTCGGCCATCGGCAGGCGCAGCAAGCTGCCGCTGTCTTCTTCGATCTGCGGCGCCGGCACGCCTGCGTCGATTGCACGGCGCCGTATCAGGTCTTCCAGCGCAAGCGCCTGATCCAGCCGCAGCACGCGCATCTCCGCTTCCGGCTTGTGTCCGCCGGCCGACTCCAGCCGCACCTCGGCCACGCCGGCCAGACGGTGCAGCAGCGATTGATGCACCACCACGTTATGGATGCGCGCAAACGGAATATCGCGCCGGCTGCGTTCCAACAAGCCGCTGCGAATGGCCACGCTATCGCTGCCGATCCGGTAGCGGTAGGTGAAGTAGCGCAGCACCGAAATCGCCACCAGCACCGCAATCACCACCGCGGTGGCGATCTGGTCGGCAACATCGCGATTGCCGTCGCGGCTGCCGAACAGGATCAGTGCCGCCAGCGGAATCAGGAACTGACGGAACTGCTGCAGCAACACGAACACCCACGACAACGGATGCAGGCGCTGCTCGTCGTTGCCGCGATGTGCAACGGCATTCATAGCGCGTCGTCGTCGTGATCGAGCTGCCGGGCCAGGCGGTCGCGCAGGCGCTCGGCATCGTCCTGATCCAGCCCCGACAGCGCCACCGCATTGAGCCGGCTGCCGGCGGTGTGCACCACCAGCGTGGTCAGGCCGGTCGCGCGTTCGATCGGCCCGCGACGCAGGTCCACATGCTGCACGCGCGAAATCGGGACACGCGTATCGCTTTGCCACAGATGACCGCGCTGCAGCGCCAGGCCATGCTGATCGAGTTTCCAGTGCGTCAGCCGGTGCCGCTTGACCGCCAACCAGGCGCCCAGCAGGGCGATGACCGCGGTCACGCCCAGCACCGCCGGCCAGTAACGCCAGGCGTGCAGCCAGACAATCGTGACGCCGGCTGCGATCAGGCCCGCACATCCTCCGCCGAGCGCGCCATTGATCGCCGCCACATACGCACCGCGACGCGGCAGCGACTGCCACTGGCTGTGCGTCACGGCTGGGGCTTCTGCCGGGGCGGGCCGGACCATGACGTCGGGGTGCGGCGGTGGAGCGTCGTGCACGTGGCTGGCCTGCAGAAGCGGTGCGCAAGCATAGCCGGCTGCCCAGTGCCGGCGCACCCGGCGCCGGGCGCGTTATTGCGCGGCCAGGATCAACGCATCCACATCCAGCGCGTGGCCGGCGCGCGCGGCCTTGGTGCGCAGGTATTGCTCGTTTTCGGCGGTGATGTCGCCGGTGATCGCGATGCGGTCTTCGACCACGATGCCGGCCGCACGCAGGCGTTCGGCCTTGGCCGGGTTATTGGTCAACAGCCGGATCCGGCTGATGCCCAGCCCGCGCAGCATCGCCACCGCACTGCCGTAGCGGCGCTCGTCCGGACCAAAGCCCAGCTGTGCGTCGGCATCGATGGTGTCCAGGCCCGCATGCTGATAGCCGTAGGCGCGCATCTTGGCGGCGATGCCGGTGCCACGCCCTTCCTGGTCCAAATACAGCAGGACGCCGCCACCGAGCTCCTTCAACTTGGCCAGGCCGTGCCGCAGCTGGTCGCCGCAATCGCATTTGAGCGAGCCGAACAGGTCGCCGGTGAGGCACGACGAGTGCACGCGCACCGGCACCGCAGTGCTCAGGTCCGGCTGGCCGACCACGATCGCCACCTGGTCGCGCTGCGCCACGCCGCCGCGAAACACCACGAACTCGCTCATGCCCAGGCCGCGCAGCGGTACCGGGGTGCGGGTCACCAGCTCGTAGCCGGCTGCCGCGGAGGTGGCACAGCCGCGGCTCAAATCGTCCAGCGCCAGCGACTGGCAGCCGGCGAACGCGGCATGGTCGTGCACATCGCGCAACTCCACCGCCAGCAGCGCCGGCAGCAGCAGGCCAAGCCGCGCGATCTCCACGCCGCCGGCATCCAGCGCATCGCCGGCCGTCCACTGCGCGGGCACCGGGGTGTCGCGCAGGTAGGCCAGCGCGGCGAGCTGGTCGTAGCTGTGATCGATCAGGCCTACGCGCGCACCCTGCGGCGCGCTCAGGCCCAGCACCTGGGCGCGGGTGGGCGTCACGAAGAGATAGTGACGCCCCCCCGCGGCGCGGGCGAACGCCGCATACGACTGCGCCGTGCTGCTATCCAGCGCCAGCACCGCACGCGCCTGCCCATCGGCCGCCGTCAGCAAGACCGGGCGCCCGGCGCGCAGTTCGGACGCGGCGCGCTCACAGCGAATCGCCGCCGGATCGCCGAAGGCCTGTGCGCTGGGGGAGGGGAGGGGGCTGCTCATGCACGACTCCAAATGGGGATTGCCACGGCCGCTTCAAGGCGGGCGCCGCCGCGGTCACTGCGTGATCGCATCTACCCATTGTCGCGCGCCTGGCAACAGGCGGTCGCCACGACCGGGTAGAACGCTGCATCCAGCCGCTGCCGATTGAGTGGGCAGGCCCGCGCCGCTTGGTTGCCCTGCGGTCCGCGTTGTTCAGGGTGCGGCAATGCTTTCTAATCGGGCGACCTCCATGTTCGCCGGGCCCCATGCACATTGTCGATTGCAGCCAAGCGCGCCATGCCGGCGCCATCCTGGACATCTTCAACGAAGCCATCGCCAATTCCACTGCGCTGTACGACTACCGTCCCAGGCCACCGGAGAGCATGGTCGGCTGGTTCGCCACCAAGCAGGCGGGCGGCTTTCCGGTGATCGGCGTGGAGCACGACGACGGCACCCTGATGGGCTTTGCCAGCTACGGTACCTTTCGCGCCTGGCCCGCCTTCAAGTACAGCGTCGAGCATTCGATCTACGTGCACCGCGACCATCGCGGCAAGGGCCTGGGGCGTCTCCTGCTGCAGGCCCTGATCGCAGCGGCGCAAGCGCGCGGCGTGCACGTGCTGGTAGGTGGCATCGATGCCAGCAACCAGGCCAGCATCGCGTTGCACGAACAGTTCGGTTTCACCCACGCCGGCACCGTGCGCGAGGCCGGTTTCAAGTTCGGGCGCTGGCTGGACCTGGCGTTCTATCAACGCATCCTGGACACGCCTGCCGATCCGCACGACGACTGAGCGCCGGGGCTAGTGCGGATGCCGCTCGGTCGCATACGGGTTGGCCTCACCGCTGCCCGGCGGACGCAGTGTGTAGCGCTTGTAGGTCCACTGATATTGCGCCGGGTCGCGCCGGGCGATCTGTTCGATGCCGGCGTTGAGCGCACTGGCTGCACGCACCGGGTCCGCATCGGCCACCGCGGGGTCGGCCGGCTGCACGTGCAGCACGAACTGCAGATCGTCGCCGGCGCGTTCGCACCAACCGTAGAGCACGATCGCCCCGGTCCGCTCGGCCAGCCGGTTGACCAGGGTCATGGTCAAGGCCGGAATGCCGAAGAACGGTGCGAACACGCCATCGCCCATCTTCGGTTGCTGGTCCGGCAGGATGCCGACCGCGCCGCCATCCTTGAGCACCTTGAACAACTGCCGCACCGCCGGGCCTTCGGCGCGCACCTGGCGGACGTTGTCGCCACCACGTGCCAACTGCAGGAAGCCATCCACCGCCTCGGATTCCGGCGGCCGGTAGACGATCGCGATCGGCCCGCGTTCGGACAGCCACTGGTTGAGCAGTTCCCAGTTGCCGAAATGCGGCGCCGCCACGATGACCCCGCGCCCGGAGGCCAGCGCGGCGTCGTAGAGTTCCTGTCCGTTGCGCTGCAGGCGTGCCAGGTTCTCCGCCGGCGGGCGGGTCCAGGTGCGCAGCACCTCCAGCGTCTGCCGCGCGGTCGATTGCAGGATCTGCGCATGCAAGCGCGCGCGCTGCTCGGCGCTCAGTTCCGGGTACGCCAGCTCCAGATTGCGGCGCGCCACGCGTGATTCGCGTGCATTGAGCTTGCGCCAGCTCCAGGCCAGCGTGTCGGCCACGCGCTTGAGCAACGGCCACGGCAAGCGGCCCACGGTGGCGGCGGTGGCATACAACAGGCGAGCGCGAACATCAGGTGTCATCGGCGCAATTCTAAACAGCGCAGACCGCGAAGGCCCGCGCGTGACAGTGCCGGCAGCGCTGGGCATGCTGCGCGGCACAGTTTGCCGCCCGAGAATGCCCATGCTTGCACTGATCCAGCGCGTCACCCGCGCCAGCGTCACGGTCGATGACCAAATCGTCGGGCAGATCGGTCCCGGACTGCTGGCCCTGATCGGCGTGGAGCCCGGCGACAGTGATGCGCAGATCCGGCGCCTGGCGGAGCGGTTGCTGAGCTATCGGGTGTTCGGCGACGCCGCCGGCAAGATGAACCGCTCACTCACCGATACGGGCGGCGGCCTGCTGCTGGTCAGCCAGTTCACCCTGGCTGCGGACACCAGTTCCGGCAACCGCCCGGGCTTCAGCACCGCCGCGCCGCCATTGGAGGCTGAACCGGCGTTCAATCGATTGGTGGCGATCTGCCGCGAAAAACACTGCGGTGGGGTGGAAACCGGGCGTTTCGGTGCCCATATGGTTGTCGACCTGGTCAACGATGGCCCGGTGACCTTCCTTCTCAGACCCTAGATACAACACGTCCACCAGCGGTCCCGTCTTGAATCCGGCAGACCGGGCTTCACGCTGGTATAATGCTAGGTTCTCTTTCCAATCTCAAAGCCGGTGGCGCGAGCACTCATGGCCAACGAACGTCCTGCCCAGCAATCCGACATCAAGCTACTGATCAGCAAGGGCCTGGAACAGGGCTATCTGACCTACGCCGAAGTCAATGACCATCTGCCCGACGACCTGGTCGACCCGGAGCAGATCGAAGACATCATCAGCATGATCAACGGCATGGGCATCGATGTCCATGAAGTTGCACCCGATGCCGAAACCCTGTTGCTCAACGATGGCAATACCGGCAACCGCGAGGTCGACGACACCGCCGCCGAAGAAGCTGCCGCCGCGCTGACCGCGCTCGACACCGAAGGTGGCCGCACCACCGACCCGGTGCGCATGTACATGCGCGAAATGGGCACGGTCGAGCTGCTGACCCGCGAAGGCGAAATCGCCATCGCCAAGCGTATCGAAGAAGGCCTCAGCCAGGTCCAGGCAGCACTGGGCGTGTTCCCGCTGTCGACCGAAATGCTGCTGGCCGATTACGAAGCGCACAAGGAAGGCAAGAAGCGTCTGGCCGAGATCGTGGTCGGCTTCAACGACCTGATCGAAGAGGCCGATGCCGCCGCTGCTGCATTGGCTGCGGCCGGCCCGGTCGCCGTGTCCGACGATGAAGCGGTGGACGAAGACGACGACGAAGACGGCGATGACGACGCTGCCGAAGAAGAAGCCGGCCCGACCGGTCCGGACCCGGTGGAAGTGGCCACGCGCATGGAGAACCTGGCCAACGAATACGCCAAGTTCAAGAAGGCCTATGCCAAGAACGGTGCCGAACACAAGCTGGTGGTCAAGGCACGCGAAGACGTGGCGGCGATTTTCACCACCTTCAAGCTGCCGCTGCCGCTGACCGATGCGCTGGTCACCCAGCTGCGTGGCGTGGTCAACGGCATCAAGGACCACGAGCGCAAGGTGCTGCACCTGGCCACCACCGTGGCGCGCATGCCGCGTAAGGACTTCATCCGCTCCTGGGAAGGCAACCAGACCAACCTGGAATGGGTGGAAGACGCACTCAAGCGCAAGCAGAAGTGGTCCTCGGCGCTGCGCGACGTCAAGGACCAGATCATCTCCGAGCAGCAGGGCTCGATCGAGATGGAAAAGGCCAATTACCTGACCCTGGGCGAGATCAAGGAAATCAGCCGTGCGATGGCCTATGGCGAAGCCAAGGCACGCAAGGCCAAGAAGGAAATGGTCGAGGCCAACCTGCGTCTGGTCATCTCCATCGCCAAGAAGTACACCAACCGCGGCCTGCAGTTCCTGGACCTGATCCAGGAAGGCAACATCGGCCTGATGAAGGCCGTGGACAAGTTCGAATACCGTCGCGGCTACAAGTTCTCGACGTATGCAACGTGGTGGATCCGCCAGGCCATCACCCGTTCGATCGCCGATCAGGCGCGCACCATCCGTATCCCGGTGCACATGATCGAAACGATCAACAAGTTGAACCGCATTTCCCGCCAGATGCTCCAGCAGTTCGGCCGCGAGGCCACGCCGGAGGAACTGGCCAAGGAAATGGACATGCCCGAGGACAAGATCCGCAAGGTGATGAAAATCGCCAAGGAGCCGATCTCGATGGAAACTCCGATCGGCGACGACGAGGATTCGCATCTGGGCGACTTCATCGAGGACACCAATGTGGAGTCCCCGATCGACAACACCACCAACATCAATCTCTCCGAGACGGTGCGTGACGTGTTGGCTGGCCTCACCCCGCGCGAGGCGAAGGTGCTGCGCATGCGCTTCGGTATCGACATGAACACCGATCACACGCTGGAAGAGGTCGGTAAGCAGTTTGACGTCACCCGCGAGCGGATTCGTCAGATAGAGGCCAAGGCGTTGCGCAAGCTGCGTCACCCGAGCCGTTCGGAACAGCTGCGCTCGTTCTTGGATATCGACTGACGCCGCGGTCGTAACCGTGCAGTGATCACGCAACAGCCCCGCTTATGCGGGGGTGTTGCGTGATGGCGTAGGCAATTGGCTATGCTGGGGACTCGGGCAGCTGTCGATCGCATGCAAGGCGCGTGTTGGTGGCGAAGTGCCCGGACGTTTCACGCACCGCCGACGAAGCTACACGGCCACGCAACATTAAGCCGATGTTTCCGCAAACCTCACGTGGCGTTCTGACCGCGACTTCTAAGTTGGCCGACGAATGGAGACGAGATCGCTTTATGAGTAGGCAAAGCCGCTTTGAAACCACCACGTACCGCGAACACGAGATCCGCGTGCGCGCCGAGCAGGCTTCCCCTAATGCCAAGTGGACGCTGTGGGTGGACGTGTATGCGCTCGGCGGCAAGCGCCAGCCGCGCATCGCCTGCAACGGGCTGGCCTATGCGACCTACCAAGAGGCCATCGCGCACGGTTTTCGTGCAGGTCGGCAGTTGATCGATGGGCAGTTTGAGACGGCTGATGCCTGAGGACAGGATTGGGATTTGTGATTCGAGATTGATAGGTTTGCTGGTTGCGTCTAGATCGCGCGATTGCGTGCGCGGCGCCAGCAAATTCGATGCCCAAAGCCCAGCCGCCGCTGGGCTTTTTCGTTGTGACGCCCAGGCATGATCTTTCGGCTGTGCGTGCCGGGGTCGTTGCAGGTACAAGCCGGCTAGCAGACAGGGCGACGCCCAGACAGGTAAACTTTCGCGTCCGCTGCACGGCCCGACATGCTCGCCATCTCGCCGCCAGACACTCGGGCCTATAGCTCAATGGTTAGAGCAGAGGACTCATAATCCTTTGGTTCCAGGTTCGAATCCTGGTGGGCCCACCATCAGCCTCCATGAGGCAATCGGATGTTGCGCGCATCCTGATGATGAGCAGTTGCTGGAAGTCGATCTGACCCTTCGGTGGTCATCCAATGGCGATCTGGCTCAATCTCAGACTTCAGACAGTCATGGCTCCGCAGTTCGCGACGCAGCAGCCACCGCAAAGCTGTCTTCAAGCATCAGAAACTGCGAGATATCGTTCCCCGTGATGGTGAGCACGATCGTAAACGGCGTTTCGATGAGCTTTCCGGTGGCGGTGATGCGGCTGGCGAGCTCACCCACGATGACAGCGCGGTCGTTGCTGGCCAGCAGATCATGCACCTCGAACCGGAGGCGCTCCATCATCGTGCTGGAATCGCGGACGAACGCTTCTACCGCGCCGCGCCCGCTGCGTCGCCCAACCCATGGCAGTGCGGATGGGTCGCCCGGGATATGCCATTGCAGATCCGCACTGAACATTGCCGCGATGGTCTCAGGCGATGCACCGGAGCCGATCTTTTCAAGGAAGTTTTGCGCAATCGCCAAATTGTTTTGCATGCTCATCTTGTTTGTCTCCAGTGGATTGGACGTGCACTCAAGATAGCGCGCCGCCCGTGTGGGTCAGATCTGGGTCAGGCCGCCGTCCACTGTCAGCTCGATGCCGGTGATGTAGGAGGCGTCGTCCGATGCCAGGAAGGACATCGCCTTGGCCATTTCATCCGGGCTTGCCGAGCGGCCCAGTGGTGCCTTCTGCTTGATCTGGTCGAGGTAGGCGTCGATGTCTTCCGCGCTCATGCCCAATTCGGATCGATAGGCGGGTGTGACCACGACGCCGGGCGCGATCAGGTTGACGCGGATGTCGCGAGCTCTCAGCTCGGATGCCCATGTCCTGACGAACGAGCGCAGCGCCGCCTTGGTTGCGGCATACACGCCGAAATTGGAAACCTCCTGGTTTGCCGCGATGGAGCCCGTCACCACGATGGCGCTGCCGGCGCCCATCAGTGGCAGCGCCTTCTGCACGGTCAGCAGGGTGCCCTTGACGTTGATGTTGAAGTACTTGTCGAAGCCTGCTTCGGTGATGGAGTCGATTGGCGCAAATTCGCCGCCGCCTGCGTTGGCAAGCAGCAGGTCCAGTCGTCCATGCGCGGTGGCGATGCCGTCCATGACGGCGTCAAGCTCTGCACCAACGGAAATGTCGGCGCGTACCGCCGTGGCGCCGTGGCCGATCTCGGTGACCGCCCGGTCCAGTTCCTGCTGCCGGCGGCCGCTGATGACCACCGTTGCGCCCTCCAGCGCCAGCCGCTTGGCGGCGGCCAGGCCGATGCCCGAGCTGCCGCCGGTGACCTAGGCGATCTTCCCGGCGTGTTTGGTGGGGTGAATGTTGACCAGATCCTGGACGTGCATGGTGTTCGCCTCTTGAGCGGAGTTCCCGCGTTGCAGGCAGTCTATTGACCGTCGCTGTGGCAATAAACCGGCATATCATTGATTCTTTATTCCCCTGCAGAAATAATCAGACGCTCCAGACGGAGCGATCAATGGATCACCTGCAGGCAATCCGCGCCTTTGCGCGCGTGGTGGAAACCGGTGGCTTCAACCGTGCGGCAGAATCGCTACAGATGCCCAATGCCACGCTGAGCAAGTCGATCAGCGCGCTGGAAAAACATCTGGGAGTCAAATTGCTTGAACGCAGCACGCGCCGCGTGCGTGTCAGCAATGACGGCGCTGCGTATTACGAGCGCGTGCGGCATCTGCTCACGGAGCTGGACGACGTGGAAGCCTCGTTGGGACGTGCCCAAGGCAGCCCCAAGGGCCGGCTTCGTGTAGATACGGGCGGCTCGACGGCGTGCGGATTGTTGATACCCGCATTGCCGGAGTTCTGTGCACGCTATCCGGATATCCAGCTGCAGCTTGGCGTCACCGATCGCACGGTGGATGTCATCGGCGAAAATATCGACTGCGCCATCCGCAGCACGGCAGACGACGGCGCGCTGATATCGCGCAAGATCGGCAGCCTTGCGTGGACCACCTGCGCGAGTCCTGACTATCTCGCACGCTACGGTGTCCCGACCCACCCCGAGCAGCTGAAAAGCCCGGCGTTTCCAGTGGTGGGCTACTTCTCCGCGCATAGTGGCAAAGCGCCGCCGCTGCATTTCCTGGACGATGGAGCGCCGCTGGAGATCGTTCCCAACTGCAGCGTGATGGTCAACGAAAGCAACGCGCATCTGGCGACCGGATTGGCCGGGCTCGGGCTGATCCACACGCTCGATTTCATGGTGCGCCCGGCCATCGAACGCGGCGCGTTGGTGCCGGTTCTGCAAGACTGGCGTCCGGCGCCGTTGGATGTCTTCATCGCCTATGCGCCCAGCCGACAGTTGAGCACCAAGGTGCGTGTGTTTATCGAGTGGGTGAGCGAGATCTGCGCCCGCATCGGGCGGACGCCTTCGGCGGTCGAGCGCTGACGAACGCAACCCGCTGCCGTGCACGTGGTGTGCGGCGGTGCTTCCAGGCGTTGGGTCATCGCATCCGCCCGGGGCTCGCAGCACACGCCGGACAGGCATTGCCCTCGACGGCAGCCCTGCCCGAAGCGATTGCGTGCAAATATACGTTTCATATACGATTCGTATATCGACGCCGAACAGGAGCCATCATGGGCATCGTCAATATCGACGACGACCTGCACGACCAACTCCGCCGTGCGTGCACGGTGAGTAGCCGCTCGATCAATGCGCAGGCCAATTTCTGGATCAAGGTCGGCATGCTGTGCGAAATGCATCCGGACACGCCATTTCAGCAGATCGTGGCCGACCAATTGCGCGCGGCGGGCGTACGGCCGCAAGCCTTGAAACCGGGCCGGGCGTGATCAAGTCGCCCGACGAGATTGCGCTGATGGCGGTGTCTGGCCAGCTACTGGCGCAGGTATTCGATGCGCTGGATCGCTTGCCGCTGGAAGGTCGCAGCACGCTGGAACTCAATGCGTTTGTCGAGCGCATGATTGTCGATGAGCTCGACGCACGGCCTGCGAGCAAGGGGCAATACGGTTTCGAATTCGTACTCAATGCCTCCATCGACGATGTGGTCTGCCATGGCGTGCCATCGGCCGATGACGTGTTGCGCAGCGGGCAGATCGTCAACCTGGACATTACGCTGGAAAAGAACGGCTATATCGCTGACTCCAGTACCACGTATCTGGTGGGCGAGGTCGCCTATCCGGCGCGTCGGCTGGTACAGGCCACGTATCAGGCGATGTGGAAAGGGATTGCGGCGGTGCGCCCGGGCGCGCGCCTAGGCGATATCGGCCATGCCATTGCGCGGCACGCGCGTGCGCACGGCTACAGCGTGGTCAAGGAGTACTGCGGGCACGGCATCGGCCGTGAGATGCATGAAGATCCGCAGATTCTGCATTACGGCCACGCAGGCACCGGCTTGGAGCTGCAGGAAGGCATGGTGTTCACCATCGAGCCGATGATCAACCAGGGCCGTGCGGCGATCCGTTCGCAACCGGATCAGTGGCCGGTGCATACGCGCGATGGCAAGTTGTCGGCGCAGTTCGAACATACCGTGGCGGTGACGCGGACCGGCGTGCGCGTGCTGACCTTACGGCCCGGAGAAACACCGCTGTGCGTGGTGGATTGACGCCCAGCAACGCAGCGCTCGCAGCAACCGTCAGTCGGTAGATGCGCGCCTGGATGCATCAGGCCCGCGCGGGATCAACGCGGTGGTGTTGGTCTGCAGGAGCAAGTGCACCGCTGTTTCGACACCGATGAAACGGCTGCGTTGCAGCAGATAGGACAGCATGAGAAGCCCCGCGAACATCAGCGTGGCCCCTGGCCTGATGACGGCTGCCGGAACCAGAAAACCCACCACCATCATCAGCACGGTCCAGTTGCAGAACCCGGTCACGATGATCGCGCGTTGTCGACGGTCGACAACGATGCGCCCGCGCATGATCAACGGATAGACACCGCCGACGAACAGGAAGGTTTCGCGAAACGCATACACGTCTTCGGACAGGCGATGGAACCGCAAGTCCGGCCAGCGCGATGGCTCGACCGCATTTTCCACCAGCGCCAGCGAAAAGCAGGCCAACGCATCGCCGGTGACCGCACTACGCCGTGAAAATACCGGCAGACCCCAGTTGAAATAGTGGCGGTTCCAGGTGATCAGCAAGATGCCTTCGGTCGCGATCAAGCCCAGCAGCAGGTAGAGCATCGTGCATCCCTGTTCGAGTGGCCCAGCGATCGCACGCGCATGGTGTGCCGCGTGCCGGCCCTGATTCTGGCGCCTGAATGGGTGGCCCTGCAATCACGCCAGCGGCGCGGCGCTTGCTTCACCACCGTGCCAGATTGCCTCAGGTCAGCGGCACTCATGCACACTAGGCCCTACAGCGGATGCCGGCTCTGTCGGCGCGCCGATCCTGCAATCACTGGTCCCATGCAGCCACTTTCCCACACCTTGCCAGCAGTGCACGCCATGGCGGCGCAACTCCGCCGGCCACTGGACGGCTTGCGCAGGCAGCTGCGCGCCAACGATCTCTGGTTCATTGCCCTGGCTGCGCTGGTGGGGCTGATCGCCGCTGGTTTGATGGTGCTGCAGGCCGGCATTGCGCATCGCCTGCAGAGCTGGCTCTACGCGCTCGCGCCCGAGCAGCGGCTCAGCACGGCCACCTCGATGACAGCCACGCAGTTGCTGGTCTTGCCGCTTGGCGGCTTGCTGGTTGGCCTGGTGACGCTGATGGCGCGGCGGCGCAAACGGCCGCTCGTGGATGCGGTGGAAGCCAATGCCTTGCATGGCGGGCGCATGTCCATGCGCGACAACCTGATCGTTGCGGTGCAGACCTTGTTGTCCAACGGCTTCGGTGCGTCGGTGGGGCTGGAGGCGACGTATACGCAGATGGGGTCGGGCGCCGGCTCGCAGCTGGGACGCGTGTTGCGAGTGCGGCGTGCGGACATGCGCACGCTGGTGGGCGCCGGTGCGGCTGGTGCGATTGCCGGCGCCTTTGGTGCGCCGCTGGCCGGTGCGTTCTATGCGTTCGAGATCGTCATTGGTGCCTACACGCCATCGGCATTGGCACCGGTGGCCGCCGCCGCATTGGCTGGCGCGTTCATGGCCAATGCCCTGGGTGCGGCGCCGTATTCGTTGCCCGCTGCTGCGGCCTACCAATTGCAGCCGCGCGACTATGCGGTCTACATCGCACTGGGCCTGGCGTGCGCGCTGATCGGCATTGCGGTGATGCGCTTGGTTGCCGGAATCGAACGCGGCGTGGGCCGCATCAATCTGCCGGTGTGGGGGCGCCCGGTCATCGGTGGGTTGTTGCTGATTCCGCTGGCGATGTATTCGCCGCAGGTGTTGTCCTCGGGGCATGGCGCATTGCATCTGGACCTGACCAGCAGCAGCACCTTGCAGGTGCTCGCCATCCTGTTGGTGCTCAAGTGCGTTGCGTCGGGAATTTCGCTGGGTTTCGGTTTCCGCGGCGGTCTGTTCTTCGCCTCGTTGTTCATGGGCTCGCTGGTGGGCAGCCTGTTCGCGGTGAGCCTGAACGTGTTGCTGGGCGCTGCGGTGGTGGACACCACCAGTGCATCGCTGGTGGGCATGGCCGCACTGGCGGCGGCCATTGTCGGCGCGCCGATGACCATGGCCATGTTGATCCTGGAAGGCACGCACGATTTCGTACTGGCCAGTGCGGTGATGGTGGCGGTGCTGGTGGCCAATACCGTAGTGCGGCAGGTGTTCGGGTATTCGTTCTCCACCTGGCGGCTGCATCTGCGCGGCGAAAACATCCGCAGTGCGCGCGATGTGGGCTGGGTACGTAACCTGTCGGCCGGCAAGATGATGCGCAAGGACGCCAACCACACCGCGCACGACATCAGCGTGGCCGAATTCCGGCGGCGGTTCCCGTTGGGCTCCACGCAACGCGTGGTGCTGGAAGATGCAGACGGACACTACGCCGGCGTGGTGCCATTGGCCGTGCTGTACGCCGACAACGTGCAGCTGGACGCGCCGGTCGGCGACTATGCCAAGCACCGCGATGCGGCGCTGCTGGCCAACACCGACATCGTGGCGACCATGAAGGTCTTCGATACCACGCAGGCCGATGAGTTGGCCGTGATCGACAGCGATCGCAAGGTGCTGGGCGTGCTGTCGGAGGGATTCGTGCGCAAGCGTTACGCCGAAGAACTGGAAAAGCGCGAACGCGAACTGATGGGCGAGCGTGTGGTCAGCGACGACTGATTCGTTGGCTGCCAACAACGGCTGCGCTCACGCGTGCGCGTCGTTGACCTTCGTCTGATGTTCGATGCCGATGCACAAGCGCGCCCACGGGTTGTTTGCATCGGCGTGAGCGCGTTAGTATCGCCACTCGTCACCAACGATCTCCTTGGACACATGACACCACCCTGACCTAAGGCATCACGCGCTCGCAGTTGCTGCGAAGGTCCAGGTGTTTGACGTGCATGTAATGCGCCGTGTGGTTGCCGGCGTACGGAGTCGTTCAATGTCCAGAAATTTCCCGTTGCGCCAGCAATGGCTCGGCAACGTGCGTGGCGATGTGCTCGCCGGCATCGTGGTCGCGCTTGCGCTGATTCCCGAAGCCATCGCGTTTTCGATCATAGCCGGCGTCGATCCCAAGGTTGGGCTCTGCGCGGCATTCTGTCTTGCAGTGGTGACGTCGATCGCCGGTGGCCGGCCAGGCATGATTTCTGCCGCCACCGGTGCCATGGCGTTGTTGATGGTGGATCTGGTCAAGGACCATGGGCTGCAGTACCTGCTGGCGGCGACCGTGCTGGCGGGCGTGCTGCAGCTGATTGCAGCCGCATTGCGTCTGGGCGCGTTGATGCGTTTTGTCTCGCGCTCGGTGATCACCGGCTTCGTCAACGCATTGGCGATCCTGATCTTCCTGGCACAGCTGCCGGAGCTGGTCGGCATGCCATGGCCGGTGTACGGGGTGTGCGCAGCGGCATTGGCCATCATCTATCTGCTCCCGCGGATCACCACGGCCATTCCTTCGCCGCTGGTCGCGATTGTGGTGCTGACGGCGGCATGCGCGTATTGGCATCTCGATCTCCGACACGTGGGCGACATGGGCCACCTGCCCGACAGCCTGCCGGTGTTTTTGCTGCCGGATGTGCCACTGACGTGGGACAGCGCGCGCATCCTGCTGCCGGTATCGACGACGCTGGCGATGGTCGGCTTGCTGGAGTCGTTGATGACGGCGCAGATAGTCGAAGACCTGACCGATACCCCGTCGCAGCGCAACCGCGAATGCGCAGGTCAAGGCCTGGCGAACATGGTGGCAGGATGCTTCGGCGGCATGGCGGGCTGCGCGATGATCGGGCAGTCGGTCATCAATGTGCGCTCGGGCGGACGCGGGCGCTTGTCGTGCCTGGTGGCTGGCGTGGTCCTGCTGCTGATGGTGGTGTATGGCGCGGCCTGGGTGAGTCAGATTCCGATGGCGGCATTGGTGGCGGTGATGATCATGGTCAGCATCGGCACCTTCAACTGGGGGTCGCTACGCGATCTGCGCAGGCACCCGGCAAGTTCGTCGGTAGTGATGCTTGGCACCGTCGTGGTCACGGTCTGGACGCACGATCTGGCGCGCGGCGTGTTGGTCGGCGTCCTGCTGTCGGCACTGTTCTTCGCGCGCAAGGTCGGGCGCATGCTGCATGTGCAGGCCAGCGATGGTGACGATGGGGTGCGCGTGTATGCGGTGCGCGGCCAGGTGTTTTTCGCATCGGCCGGGCAATTCGTCGCCAGCTTCGATTTCCTCGGCACGCCGCCGAAGGTGCTGATCGATCTGAGCCATGCGCACTTCTGGGACATCAGTGCGGTGGCGGCGCTGGATCGGGTGGTGCTCAAACTGCGCGCACACGGCGCCGAGGTCGAGGTGGCTGGATTGAATCAGGCCAGCGACACGCTGATCGAGACCCTAGGAACCCATCGGCGCGATGGCGCGCGGCTGCAGCTCGGTCACTGAGCTGGGCTGCTCGCACCCGGCCAGCGCAGCCGTCGGCGAAGCCGACTGGCGTGCATGCGCGTCCAGCAAGGCGGACAGGCGACGATGGCAATCGCGGAAGGCCAGCGCGGAGGCCGGCATGTCGCAGGCGTCGAAGGTGCGTGCCTCGGCCTTCCAGCAGGCGAGCAGGTCTTCCAGATCGCAGATCAAGCTCGGCATGGTGTTTCCTCGGTAGGCGTCCTGCTGTCTACGGGGAGAGGCGATCGGCAGATGCAGGCCGGCGCGGCGTCATCCGGCCCCAAGCCCGAATGGTTCAGATACTGCGATGGCCGCCGCGTTTTTTGCATGCGGCACACGTGCGCATCACACAGCCGGGAGGAGGGTGGGCAGGCGGTCTTCTGCCGCGGGAGCTGACCATGAGCAACAACCAGAACGCCAACCGGGGTATCGACGACCCGACGCCACCCAACGGCGTCAAGGCACCGGGCAGGAACGAAGACCTGCTGCAGGACGGGCCTGCGCAGGACAGCGAAATCGACGACGACGACAGCATCGAGGACGAATTGGACGAGGACGCCTGAGCTTGGTTCTGCGGTAGGCACGCGATTGCGGCGAGCCCTGATGGCGCAGGACAGGCCTCCCACGCCGGCGACAGCACGAGGTGACATGGCGGCCGCTGGAGCGGCTGCCAGTCCGCCTCTTCAATGCAGGCGTACGGCCACAGCAGGCCGGCCGCCGACTCTGCAATGCGGGTGGGCACCGGTGATCGACCGCCGGCGCCCAGCGTCAACGCAAGGCTGCTCGCCACCCATTGCCCGCGGTCCTAAACTGCGGGGCCTTTCGATCGCGTCGATACCGCCATGGACACCCTGCCGCCGTTACCTTCCATTGCACTGGGCCAGTACCGCCACTTCAAGGGCGGCCGCTATGAAGTACTCGGTGTGGTGCGCAGCAGCGAAACCCTGGAGCCGCTGGTGCTGTATCGGCCACTGGAAAGCGATATCGGATTGTGGGTGCGCCCGTATGCGATGTTCGTCGAGCAGGTCGAAGTGGACGGTGTTGCCCGCGCTCGCTTCGAGCGCGTGGAGTGAGCGCCGCGCGTGCAGCCGGGATGCGGCAACCTTGCGCCTGGCCTTGAGCGTGCGATGACGGCCGCGACCACGCCCCTCACGACACCCGACGGCCGTTACCTCATCGTGCGAGAGCGCCTGTGGCGCACCAGCAACCCGCACCTGAGCGAACCGGTGCGCGCCGCGTTGGTGAGTGCACTCATGGATGCGCGACGCGCGGTCAAGGCCGCCAAGCGCGACGACGATGCACGGCGCCTGCTGGCCGCGCGCCGTGCGGTCGACGCAGCCAAGGTCGCCTTGGGTGAACGCGGCACGGTGTGGTGGACCGATGGTGCCAAGGATTTCAATCGGCACCTGGTCAAGAACACCCCGTACGCCGCGTGGTTTGCCGGCTTGCACGCGGCGCTGCCACGTACAGGCGTTGCATAAATGCAGGCCCGGAGAACGCGGGACCTGCGTGTACCTGTCTGGCGTATTGCGTTCGATCAGCCCAGATCGCAATTGCTCGGCTGCGGCCAGGTGGTGGACGGCAGCATGGCTTTGACAGCCGCCGGTGCGCTGATGCCGATGGTGCTGGCGCCGTAGAGATCTTCGAGTTCGTCGATGCTGACGATGTAGCTGTCCAGCGAACCCAGGTTGGCGCTATTGGGAATCAGCCAGCTGATCGCGCGCGAGCCGCCGCTCGGGTTGGCGGTGATGATGGTCTTCCAGAAGAAATCCGGTGTGCGGATGCCGTGGCTGCTGAGGAAGTAATCGTTGCTGGTGTCGCTGTAGATCACTCCGCCGTAAACCTGCACGCTGGCGATGTCGCGATAGCACTCGGCCACGTTTTCGGCCTGTACCCAGACGCCCTGATTGAAGCTGGCCACCTGCGGCACGATGTTGCTCATGAGGTTGGCACGGCGGATGTAGGTCGCGTTGTAGTCCATGTGGTTGGACGTCACCAGATGGCCGCGGTCATAGCCGGAACGCACGCTGGCGTACGAGGCCGTGGAGGTCTGGCCGGCACAGCCGCTGGGCAATTCGGTATCCAGGTTGAAGCTGGACGGGCGTGCAGCCGAGCCGGTGTCGGCCTGCAGCACGTATTCGTAACGCAGCGCGGTGCGGTTGGTGCAGTCGTACGTCAGCGTATAGCCGCCCTTGTTGAGGGTCACCACCTGCGCCTGTGCGGCGGCACTGAAGGTGGTGAGAAGCAGAACGACGAAGAAGGTCCTGAAACGCATGGAAGTCAATCTCCTTGAAATCATCGGACGCACGAAGCCGCCGCCGCGATGCATCAGCACATCGACGTTGGACAACGCGCCAGGGCAACAGAGGGCTCGCGGCATGGCGAGCGCTACAGCTATCGCATACAAATGTTGCTTCTTGGTGACTTGGACCCAAGGCGCGTGTGGTTGCCCAGATCTTGTTTCGGCATGCAGCAGGGCGCCCGGCATTCGGTCCGGAGGCGATGCCGTCGATGAGGCTGATGGCCTCGGCACTCTTCTTCGATGATGTTTAGAGCTGTGGCAAGGTGCGGTGGGCACCTTGCGCGGCGTGGACACGGGCAACGCCACGCGCTGGCAAGCCAGGCGTGGCCGATCGACTGCCAGGCGCGAGTCCGCGCGCGCCAGTTGCTTTGCTCAGGCGCAGATCTGCTGCAGGCCGCGATGGCGCGCAATGGCTGCCGCGCATGCAATGGGGGGTGTCATGCAGCCTTGGCCGGCAGCTTGACCACCACCTTGATCTCGAACTGGAAGCCGGCCAGCCAGGTCACGCCGACCGCGGTGACGGTGGGATAGGGGGCCGGGCCCCAGTAGCTGACCCACTTGTCCCACATTGCCTCGAACACCACCTCGGGGTTGACCATGAACAAGGTGACGTCGACGACATCCTGCGAGGTGCAGCCGGCCGCGGCAAGGACGGCATCCAGGTTGACGAAGGCGCGGGCAATTTCCGCGTCCAGCTCGGGCTCGGGCGAGCCGTCTTCGCGGCTGCCGACCTGGCCGGCGACGAACAGCAGGCCATCGGCGCGTACCGCTGGCGAGTAATGGTGGCGCTCGTTCAGGGCGTGGCGCCCCTGCGGGAAAACGACGTCGCGTGTGGCCATGGGATTCTCCAACGAAGTGCATCGAACGGAGGCCCACGTTAGGCGCGTGCGCGGCGGCGATAAATCGGCAGCATCGACCAACACTGTTTGTAGAATCCAAACAATCTTGGCCGCAGGAGCAGTGGTGGATCGATTCGATGCAATGCAGGCGTTTGCGCGGGTGGTCGAGACCGGCAGTTTCACCAAGGCGGCCGAACACCTGCACATGAGCCGCGCCAGCGTGACTCAGCTGGTGCAGCAACTTGAAGCGCGGTTGCGGGTGAAGCTGCTCAATCGCACCACGCGCCGGGTGCAGGTCACCGCCGATGGCGCGGCCTATTACGAGCGCGTGCTGCGCCTGCTGGCAGACATGGACGATGCCGAAACCAGCCTGTCCGTTGCAGCCACCTTGCCACGCGGGCGTCTGCGCGCGGACGTGCCCAGCCCGTTGGCGCGGCTGATCCTGATGCCGGCGCTGCCGGCATTCCATGCGCGTTATCCTCAGATCCAGCTGGACATGGGTGTGAGCGACCGCCGCGTGGATCTGATCGGCGAAAACGTCGATTGCGTGATACGCGGCGGCACCATCACCGACCAGTCGCTGATCGCGCGTCGCGTGGGCGATCTGCAGGCCGGCGTGTATGCAGCGCCCGATTACCTGCAGCGGCTGGGCGCCCCGACGCATCCGACCGAGCTGGAAAACACCCGGCATCGCTGCGTCGGCTTCATGCGCTGGGGCAGCAGCACCACCGTGCCGTATGTGATGCAGCGCGGCGACGAAGCGGTGCGCGTGCACGGCCGTCACGTGGTGGCCGCCGACGATGGCAATGCCTATCTGGCCGCCGGCCTGGCCGGCATGGGTGTGCTGTGGCTGCCGGTGTACATGGCCAATGCGCATGTCGCCAGCGGCGAGCTGGTGCCGATCTTCCAGGACTGGCAGCTGGAAGCGATGCCGCTGTCGATCGCGTTCCCACCCAACCGCCATGTCAGCGCCAAGCTGCGCGTGTTCATCGATTGGGTGATCGCGCTGATGGCCGAGCATGCGCCATTGATGGCGCCCGCACCGCGGTGAGCGCCACAGGGATGCGCAGCGCTATTGCCTCACTTCGCGCCGCACCGGATACCGCCAGCCGCTGATCGTTGCATAGGGCGAGCGTGCATAAATCCACTGCAGGCGCGCATCGCCATCGGCGCGGAATGCCGCATCGCTGGCCAGTTTTTGTTCGAACGCGCTGCGTAGCGCAGCATCGCTACGCAACACGCGTTCGCTGAATTCGACCAGCTCGGTGCCATACAGCCCGCTATCGGGGCTGCCGGCGGGAAAGGTTTCTTCCACGTCGTGGGTGTGCGGGACATGATCGCTGCCGGTCTTGGTGATGCGGATCTGCTGCACCGCGCGCCGGGCCGGCTGCTGCAGACGGTCGTAGCCGATGCCATGCGCATCGAGCAACGCGAGCACATCGTCGTTGCCGGGCGGAATCCACCAGGCCACCGGGTACTGCACGGCCTGCGTCTGCCGGTAGCCGATGACCGGCATGGTCCAGGTTTCGTCGCGGCCTTCCCAGCGCAATTCCGGCCGGCCGGACACCGGCGACAGGGCGCGGGTGTAAGTCACGCCCTTGAACGGAATATGGTCGATCGGCTGCGGCAGGCGTTCCCACGCCACCATCAATTCCTGCGGGCGGGCCGCGCGATCGGCACGCTTGGCCGCATCGATGGCGTGTGCATCGCGGCCGACCAGGCGCAGGGCTTCTTCCAGCAGCACGTAGTCGCCGAGCACCCGTTGCCGGTACGACTTCAAGCGGTGGTTTTCCACCAGCACGGTGGGGATGCCGGCGAAGTCGCCATAGCCGGTGGAATAGCGCGGGCCTTCGGGCGAATAGCGCAAGCCCGAGCGCGGCGCGTCTTCGTCGATCAGGCTGGGATAGATCGCAGGTTGATGACCCTGGCGGCGCAGCGCGGCGTCGACGGCTGGCGTGAAGCGCTGCTGCAGCCAGCTGGCCGTGGCGCGCGAGCGCGCGTAGGTGCCCCAGCCGGCGAAGGTGAAGGTGATGTCGTATTGATGATCGAGCCCGCCACTGACATGCAGGTCGATATACAACGCGGGGTCGAGCGTGTGCAGCAGCGTGACGATCGCGCGCGTCTCCGGCGCTTCCAGGTTGAGATAGTCGCGATTGAGGTTGATGCCGCGCGTGGTGGTATTCCAGCCCATCTGCTGCGGGCCGCGCAATGCGGCGCCGATGAGCGGGCCGCGTTGTTCGTGCCCATCGCTGTTGAGGATGGGCACGAACACGAAATCCACCTCGTCCAGCAGAGCGTCCTTGCCGCGTTGTGCAATGTCGCGCAGCAGCATCAGGCCGGCGTCCTTGCCATCGATCTCGCCGCCGTGGATGCCGGCCTGTGCCAGCACGACCGGTTTGCCGGGCTTGCCCTTGCGTGCGCGCACCAGCAGCAGCTCGCGCCCTTCGCCGGTCTTGCCGAATACCTCCAGCGACAGCAGCGGCGAGGCGGCAACCAGCCGTTGCAGCCACGCGCGCGTTTGCGCATAGCTGGGCGTGCTGACGAAGTCGCTGTGCTCGGTCGGCGTTATCCACGGATCGTCCGGTGCCGCGATCAATGCTTCGCTGGCACCGTGCCACGCGCGGACCGGCGGCAACGGGGCGCTGGTATCGATGGTCTGCGCGTTGAGTTGTGCGGCAGCGAACAATGCAATGGCCATCCCCTTGGCAAGGCGTCGGCTACTGCGCGCGCTGTTGCACGCCTTGGCGTCAGCGGGAGCGTGGCGGTCGGAGACATGGAATGCGTCGGGCGGAGGACAGCTGCGCGTTTCGAAAGTCATGTGGGTGTGAGGGTCTCGCGTGGTGGTGACGGTGTCTGCGTGTGCCGGTCGGCCGTGTCGGCGCGGGCACTAGATGTTCGCGCCGCAAGGCGCTGGCCGTAGGTGCAACGTGCGGCGCGGCGCCAAGGCGGTAATGCCTAAGCCTTGCGCGCGGCGGCGAGCGCACCGTGGCGGTTTAGGCAATGTGATAACGTATCATTTCCTGACGCGTCTGCGTTCACGCCCTTCACTTCTTCAATGACCCACGCGATTTCAATCTCCGACCTGCACGTGGCCTACCGTGGCCGCGCGGTGCTGCAGGGGCTGAATCTCGGCGTCGCGCCCGGCACCGTCTACGCCTTGCTCGGCGGCAACGGCGCCGGCAAGTCGTCCACGCTGTCCACGTTGCTGGGCTTCGTCAAACCCGTCTGCGGCAGCGTGCGGGTGGACGCCGTGGACCCGGTCGCCGACCCCGCCAAGGCACGTGCGCGCTTGGCCTATCTGCCGGAAAACGTGGCGCTCTACGAGCACCTGAGCGCGTTGGAAAATGCCGACTATCTGCTTGCCCTGGCCGGCCAGCGCCGCAGCCAGGCCGCCATTGGCGAGGCATTTGCGTCCGCCGGCCTGCAGCGCGATGCCTGGGCGCAACGGCTGGCAGGATTCTCCAAAGGCATGCGGCAGAAGGTGGCCATTGCCGTGGCCACGTTGCGCGAGGTGCCGGTGCTGCTGCTAGACGAGCCCACCTCCGGGTTGGATCCGCGCGCCATCGCCGACTTCAATCGCCTGGTCGGCAGCGTGCGCGAACGCGGCGCCGCGGTGCTGATGGTCACCCACGATCTGCTCGGTGCGGTGGAGGTGGCCGACCGCATCGGGTTTCTGGAAAACGGCCGGATTGCCGAAGAGATCGGCGCCGGCGACAGCGGCTTCGATGTGCGCACCCTGCATGCACGTTTCGTGCGCCCGCAGGATCGCGCCGCGTGAGGCTGCACGCATGAGCCCGGTGTTGCTGGTCGCGCGCGAAGAACTGCGCTATATGGCGCGCAACCGGTCCGCGGCCATCGGCGTGGTGTTGCTGATGTTGCTCACCCTGGTCGCGGCGTTGACCGCTGCGCACCACCAGCGCGAGGTGGCCGATTTCCGCGCGCGGCAGCAACAGGCGGCGCAGCAGGCGTTCGAAGCGCAGCCGGACCGGCATCCACACCGCGTGGTGCACTACGGCCATTTTATCTATCGCCCATTGCCGGCACTGGCTGCATTCGATTCCGGCGTGGATGCGTTCACCGGCAATAGCATGTTTCTGGAAGGGCACCGCCAGAACACCGCCAATTTCGGCGATGTGCGCCAGAGTTCGTTGCTGGTGCGTTTCGGTCAGCTCACGCCCGCCTTCGTGTTGCAGGTGCTGGCGCCGCTGATGTTGGTCTTTTTGGGCTACGGCGCAGTGGCGCGCGAGCAGGAAACCGGCACCTTGCGCGCGCTGTTGCTACAGGGCGCCACGCGCCGGCAGTTGCTCGGCGGAAAATATCTGGCGCTGGCGGCGGTGGCCGGCGCCTGTCTGCTGCCGGCGCTGATCGGCCTGGCACCGATTGCGTTGTTGCCAGGGCAAGCGCCGCTGGTTGCGCTGCTGGTGCTGGCCTATGGCGCGTATCTGCTGGTGTGGTGTGCGTTGGTGCTGGCGGTGTCGATGCTGTGCCGGCGCGGCCGCGACGCGCTGCTGGTGTCGTTGGCGGTGTGGGTGTGGCTGGCCTTGCTGGTGCCGCGCGTGGCGCCGGACGCGGCCAGTGCCGCGTACCGGCTGCCGACCCGATTGGAAACCGATGTGGCGATCCAGCGCGACCTGCGCGCGCTCGGCGACAGCCACAATCCGGACGACCCGCACTTTGCGCAATTCAAGCAGCAGACGCTGGCCCGTTACGGCGTGCAGCGCGTGGAAGACCTGCCGGTGAACTACAAGGGCTTGCTGGCACTGGAAGGCGAACGGCTGACCGCAAGCCTGTTCGAGCGCTATGCAGGCCGCGACGCATCCATCCAGCAGCAACAGAACCTGCTGGTGCGTGCATTCGCGTTGCTGAGCCCGACGGTGGCGCTGCGCGAAGTGTCGATGACGTTGGCAGAAACCGACCTGCGCGCGCATCTGCGGTTCCTGGCCCAGGCTGAGCACTACCGCTACACGCTGGTGCAGCAGCTCAACCAGCTGCAGGCCGACGCGGTCAGCATGGCCGACGACACCGCCCAGGACGCAGGCGCCGATCGCCGCAAGCGGATTTCGTCCGAGCACTGGCATGAGATTCCGGTGTTCGCGTTCCAGCCGGCATCGGCGACCGAGGTGATCGGCACGGCAGGTGCGGCGTTTGGCCTTATCGGAGCCTGGCTGCTCGCCGCGCTGTGCATGCTGGTGGCGGCCGGGCGAGGGGTGGTAGTGGCGCGCTGATGATGTTGTGGAAATACGAACTGCTGTTGTTGCTGCGTGCACGTGCGGCGCTCGCCGGGTTGCTGTTGCTTGCGGTGCTCACCGTGTGCAGCCTGCTGTCCGGGCAACACGTGATCGCGACGCAGCGCGACAACATCGCCAGGATTGCAGCGCTGCAGCGCGAAGACAGCGCGGCGGTAGAAGACTATGTGGCGCGTTCCAACGACGCCGGCAGCGCGGCCTATTACAGCTTCCACCCCACCTGGGACCCGCCATCGCCGCTGGCGTTTGCGGCGGTCGGCATGCGCGATGTCTCGCCGTATATCCTGCGCGTGCGCGCGCTGGGGCTGGAAGCGCAGATCCATGACGGCGACAGCTACAACCCCGAGCTCGCGCTGGCTGGCCGCTTCGACTACGCGTTCGTGCTGGTTTTCCTGCTGCCGCTGTTCGTGATCGCGCTGTTGTTCGATCTGCGTTCGGGCGAGCGCGAAGCCGGGCGTGCACGCATGCTTGCTGCACTGCCCGGTGCGGGCGCTGCGCTGCTGGTACGGCGCGTGGCGGTGCGCGCAGCGGCGGTGCTTGCGTGCCTGAGCGTGCCGTTCGTCATGTTCGCCACGTTCAATGCGGTGCCGTGGTTGCAGCAATTGGCGGTGCTGGCACTGGGCAGTGCGTACCTGTTGTTCTGGGTGCTGCTGTCGGTGCTGGTCGGGCGCATCCAGTGGCGGCCTGCCGCGCATGCCACGGCGTTGGCCACCTGCTGGGTCGTGCTGGCGTTGGTGGCGCCGGCGCTAGCCCACGTGGCAATCAATCAGGCGGTGCCGGTCGACCAGGGTACCGAGATTGCGCGGTTGCAGCGCGAGGCGGTCAACCATGCCTGGGACATTCCGCGCCAGGACACCATGCAGGCGTTCTACGCGCGCAATCGGCAATGGGCCGACTCGGCGCCGCTGACGACCGCGTTCCACTACAAGTGGCACTTCGCATTTCATGAAAATGGCGACCAGCAGGTGGCGCCGCAGGTGGCAGCGTATCGGCAGGGGCTGCAGCGGCGCGAGGCGTTGGCGCAACGCGTGGCCAGCGTGCTGCCACCGGTTGCGCTGCAGGCGGCGCTGACGCGCCTGGCCGGCACCGATCTGCGGGCACAGCTGGCGTATCAGGATCGCATTCGGGCCTATCACCGTGCGCTGCGCACGTTCTACTACGGCTATCTGTTCGGCGACCGCCCGTTCACGCGCGAGGATTTCGAGCGGGCGCCGCGTTTCGAAGCAACGGACGGCCCTGCTTCCTAGCGGTCTCGGCGTTTCATCTTTTGCCTGCGTCGTTTACTTGCGCCCCGGACGTGCTGTGCCGGGGCGCTTCTGGCGTTCTGCCCGTGTCCGCGCGCCGCCGCATGCTGCACGCGCTGTCCGTGCTCGGCCCGCTGGCCTGGGCCTGCGCGCAGGCTGCGCAGTCGCAGGCGCGCGACCTGGATGCGGTGCAGGTGCGCAGCCGATACACGCGGTACCGCGCTCTGGGCATTACCGGTGCCACCGGGACCGATGCGCCGCTGCGTGATCTGCCGATCAGTGCGCGGGTGCCCGACCGGACCTCGCTCGAAGATGCAGGCCTGCGTCAGGTTGCCCGGCATGCATCGGGAACCGATCGCGGCCCTAACTGCCTCGCTTCGACGGACGCTTGCTGCGTTTCTTGCCTGGCGCCAGCGGTGCAGTTTCTTCGTTGGCCAATGCGCCGCCGGTGTGCAGCTGCTCCAGCCATGACAACGCATCCACATAACCGAGGAAGTGCTGCAGATAGCCCGGCGAGCGCTCGCGCATCAGCGTGATGCAGCGATGCACCAGTACGCTGGAATTGAGCGGGCCGGCATCCTTGGGCGCATCCTGCAGCGACTGCCGTACCTGGCTGGCGGTGCGCACGGTAGTCCAGGTGCGACGAAAGTCGTCCAGCGCCGGTAGCTCCGGAAACCGCATGGCATCTGCGCCGGCAGTCTTGCGGCTGTCCACTTCCATCAGCGCCGCATGCCCGGCCATCTGCGCGGTGAGCGCACCCAAGGCGCTGGGCTGCGGCGAGCCCGACGTCGGGGCAGGCGCTGTACGGTTCCGGGCATGGCGACGCGTTGTCTGCTGCAGCGCTGCCGCATACCCATCGACCATCGCGCCAAGCTTGTGTTCCAGCACCTCACGCACCGCATCGGCCTGCGCATCGGCGCGCACTGCCAATGCTTCCATCAGATGGAAGCGCACCGGATCCAGCCGATCGGCGCCCTCGCTGCGCCAGCGCTGCAGTTGCGCGCGTGCGGGCAGTGCCGGCTTGCTCATCGCGGTGCGGTGGTCGCTGCGGGCTGCGCCGATGCGCCTGCACGCGAGGACGGGCGCGCGATCGGCGCGATCTCCACGCGGCGGTTCTTCGCGCGGCGGGCTTCATCGGCGTTGGAATCCACCGGTTGCTGGGAGCCGAATGCGGCTGCGAACACCGAGGATGCCGGCACGCCTTCGGCGATCAAGGCACGGGTCACCGTGAGTGCGCGTTGCGCGGAAAGTTCCCAGTTGTCGGCGTAGCGGCGATTGCCGCCCAGCACCGGGCGATCGTCGGTAAATCCGCTGACCATCAGGATCTCGTCGCGCGCGCGCAGGTATTGCGTCAATGGCGTGGCCAGCGACTTCAAGACCTCGCGTCCTTCTGGCTGCAGTTCGTCGGAATTGAACGCAAACAGCACATTGCCGCGAATGCCGATGCGGCCATCGACCAGGGTCACGCGGCCGGCAGCCAACGGTGCGGCCAGTGCCTGTTCCAGCGTCTGCCGACGTCGCGCTTCGGCCTGACGTTGTTTGACTTCCGCGTCCAGGCGGCTGGACAGTTGCAACTGCACGCCGATCACGCCGACCAGGATCAGCACGAACGCGCCCAGCAACACCGACATCAGATCGCCGAATGCCGCCCAGATGGGCGTGCCCAGCTCGCCGTCGCTTTCGATCTCGTCGCTCATGCCGTCTCTGCTTGGCCGGGTTCGCTGCGCCCGCGATCGAGCTGGCGCAGTTCTTCGATGATCTGCTTCTGCGAGAGCATGCTGAGGTCGACCACTTCGCGCGCCTGTGCGACGTAGTAGGCAAGTTGGTCGTCGCTGCGTACCAGCGATGCATCGAGTGCCGTGGCAACGTGCTGCAGGCGCTCGTTGAGCTCGCCGGTGGCACCGCTGAACAACTGCACCGCCATGCCGAACGCTTCGCCCAGGCTGGCCACCTCCACCGCGCTGCCGCTGACATGGGCGGCCACTGCGCCGAGCTTGCCGGTTTCGCTGCCGATCTGTTCGGTGAGCTGGTTGCCCACGCGCTGCAGCAGGTCGGCCGAGGTGGTCACCAGGGCATCCACCGCTTCGCGTTGTTCGGTGGAGGCGTGGTTGACTGCGTTGAGCAAGGTATCCAGGGTCGCGAGCAGCTTGCTGCGTTCTTCCAGCATGGCGGTGTCGCGCACCATGCTCTCGGACAGCGATTGGCGCAGCTCGGCCACGACATCGGCCGCGGCCTTGGGCGCTTCGGAGGCGATCTGCATCAAGCGCGACACTTCGCTGATCGTCGCGCTGGCCTGTGCCTGCGCCTGCGTGGACAGCGCGCTGGCGGTGCTGGCCAGGGTGTCGCAGATGGCCTGCTGCTGCTGGGCGACGCGTTCGCCGGTCTGTTCCCATTGCACGGCCAGGGCCGTGCTCATCGCGCCGAAGTGCTCGCTCCACAGCGCCAGGCGCTGGGTGTCGCGCGCTTCCAGTGCCGCCTGCAGATCGGTGTGCGATTGCTGCAATGTCCCGACCAGGGCCGCCGCATGCGCGTCGAAACTGGCGGTGGCCGCGGCCAGTGCGCTGTGGTGCTGGCTGGACAACGTGGCGCTGGCGTGGTGCTGCTGGGCCAGTGCATCGCTCCACGCATTGGCCGCGTCGGCGCTGGATTGCTGCATGCGTTGCGAGATCGCATCCACCAACGCGGCAGAGCGTGTCTCGAAGGTGCTGGCAAAGTGCGCGAGCGTGCCTTGCAGTTCCTGGGTGAGCGCAGCATTAGCACGTTGTTGCTCGGCTACCGCGGCAGTCCATGTCGCTGCGGCAGTGGCGGTGCTGTCGACAAATCCGTTGCTGAGCCCGTCGAGTTGCTGCTGCACGGCCTGCTGCACGCCTTCGTGCAGGGCGCTGGTCTGCTGCGCCAGTTGCTCGAGGGTGGCGTGCAACTGTGCACTGTGCGTTTCGGTGGCACGTTGCTGTTCGGCAAGCACGGCGGCCCAGGTGGCGGCGGTGGCCGCGGTGCTGCTGGCAAAGCCCTCGTCGAGTGCGCTCAACTGCTGCTGCACGGCCTGGGTGACGCTGTCCTGCACGGCAGCGCTGCGCTGGTCGATCTGTTCCAGCGTGCCCTGCAGCTGCTCGGTCAACGTGGCCTGCGTGCGTTCCTGCGCGGCCAACGCCACCTGCCAGTGCTCGGTCGCCGTGCGCGCATTCTGCTCGATGGCTGCAGTGACGCCTTGCAACTGCTGCTGCACGGCGCTGCTCACGCTGTCCTGCACGGCCACGCCATGCGCGGCAATCTGTTCCAGTGTGGCCTGCAACTGCGCGGTATGGGTCTGCTGCGCGCGTTCTTGCGCCGCCAATGCCGTGCTCCAGTGCTGCGCCGTGGTGCTGGCACTGGTCTGGAAGCCGTGGGTAATGCCGTCCAGCTGTTGCTGCACGGCTTGCGTGACGTGTGCCTGCAATGCGGCCGTATCGCGCGCGATGCTGGCCATGGTGGCTTCCATCGCCGGCTGCAATGCCGCACCGACCGCCCGTGCGCTTTCGGCGACACCGGCTTGCAGCGCGTGTTCCATTGCCGTGGCCAGCCGCGCATACGCCGCTTCGCTTTTGGCGTGGAAATCGGCTTGCTGGGCGGTCAGGCGCTGCTCGGCAGCCAGGCTGTGCTGTTCGATGCTGTGCATCAGCGTCTGCAACCGGTCGATCAAGGCCGGCATCAAGGCGCTTTGCTGCTGCTGCAGCTTGAATGCTTCGCCGCGTTGGTGCGCATCCGAATGCGTGTGCAGTTCGGCAGCGATCTTCAGGTCCAGCCGTTGCACCGTCTGCAGGCGCTCGCGCCGGCACAGCGCCGACAACAACCCCAGCATGGCCGATGTCGCCACACCGGCGATGGAGGTGCCGAACGCGAACGCCAGGCCTTCCACCGGTGCGGCGAGCGAGCCGCGAATGGCCTGCAAATCGGTGGCGCTCTGCAACGCAAAACCGGTGCCCTTGAGCGTGGCCATCATGCCCAGCAGGGTGCCGAGCATGCCGAGCAACACCAGCAAGCCGACCAGATACGGCGTCAGCACCGGTGCCGGCAACGCCACGCGCTCGCCCTTGATGCGCAGGCGCACCGCATTGCGCAGGCCAGGGTGAACTGTTTGTAGCCAATCGCTCAGGGCAGAAGGCGCCGTGGCCAGCCCATCGACGGCCGCTACCAGCGTCGCCGTGGCCTGGCGGTAGCGATACAGCTCCAGCGCGCCGGCCACGTAACAGGCGCCGATCACCGCTGCGACACAGGCGCCGAGCGGGTTGGAGCCGAGATAACCGATGCCGATCCAGCAAACCGCCAGCAGGCCGACGAGAAACACACACACGTGTACGAGAGTTCTGAACATGACGTCCCAGTTAGCGGGTACGAAGTGCTGCAAGCAGGCCTTCGATCGGGTGAAAACGAACATCCAGTTCGGCGAGCAACACGCTCTGCATGTCTTTGCGGAAGACATCCAGCCAGCCATCGGGCACCGCGCGTGGCGCGGCATCGTCATCGCTCGGCCGGTGCTGCGCCTGTGCGGCATCGCGCAGGCGTTCGAAATGTGCGCCGAGCAGGCTCGGCACGGTGTTCAACAGGCTCTGCTCGCGCGGGCTCAGGGTAAGTTCCATCACCGCATCCACTTCGGCCAACCGCGCCATGTCGGTGGAGACCAATGCGAGCAGGTCGCGCAGGCGCCCGCGCAGATCGCCGGTGGCAGTGCGCATGGCGCGTTGCATGGCCAGATAGTGCTGCCGAAATGGTGCGAAATCCGGCGCGGCGGCGGGTGCGTCTGCGAGCGCGGCGTTGCGCGTCTCGGCACGCACGCGCACAACCAGCGCGTCCAACTCGGTCACGCTGCTGGCGGCAAGACCGGTACGCACGCGTGCGCAAGCCTCCGCATCGAGCGGGCGCGGTTCGGGCAGGTCGTCGGTGTCGGGCAGCTTGCCGTCCAGCGCTTTGGACACGGCAACCGCGCGCGTCCAATCGATCCACTGGCTCAGCCGGTCGGCCAGCGCGTGGTTGGACTGGGCGATGTGCGCGTCACTGAGGCGAGCAAGCAGGCGAATGAACGCCGGGCCCGACAAGGGCGCCCGTGGAGAAACTTTCGCCATTCTTCCGGTCAAAAACCGGGCATTTTACACGGGAACGTACCCAGGTCGGCGGGCAACGCGCGCGCTGCGAGCCGGCCGCCTGGGCCATGCGTGCTGGCATTCAGCCGGCCTGAGATGGGCGGCAGGCCCGCGCACAGCAGACGGCCTGACATGCGGCGTTGCGCGCCACCGGTACATTAGTAGGTGGCAAGCAGCCCCAACCATAAGCCTCGCACGCGGGCTCCGGTCAGGCTTTGTAACCAGTTCAGGTCCAGGGTTCCAGTCGTCCGGCTGACTCGGTTTTGTAAGGTGAATAGGTATAAGCTGCGGGCCGGGGAATCCCCCATCGAGGTAACACAATGGACCGCTCCGACATGCAAGTGTCCGATCTGCTGGTCTTGGAGCTGCAAGGGTTCCACGATGCCTATGGCAATGGACCCGACTTCTGGGACGCCTACCAGCGCATCATGGGCATCGCAGCGCAGGCCGGCGGCAACATGGTCGCTTTGGCCAACGAAATGGCCTCACTGGCACAAGGGCTTGGCGCGACCAAGCGCGCGCAGCTGCTGTAGCGGCCACGGTCCCGTGCGGGCGCTGACGCCGGCGCGAGGTGCCTGATGTGTTGCGCACTGAGCCGTGCGTGAGGTAGCTGCTCAAGCAGCTCCTGCAGTGCTCCCCAGAATCGCAGCCGCCATGAGCGTGTTGTTGCAGTCGATTGCCGTCTTAAGTGCACGGCGTCGGTGACCGCTGCCCGATGCCCGCAGCCGCTCGCGAGGAGTCTGGCAACGCCATACCCCGCACGCCGCTTGGACGTGGATGCATGGCAACCGCGGGACAGCCAGCCAATCGTGAGCGCGTCTGCATGACCGTCACTGGACTTGGCGAAGCGACGCTGCACGGTGCGATGCGCGCCCCGTGATCGCACTGCAGGCGTCGCGCTGCAATCGGTACGTTGCATGCGGCAGAGGCTGCCTTTGACACGGCAGGCGCAAACGGCCTGCTGCCATGGCTGTTTTACATTGCTGTTTTACTTGGCCTCGGCTGTGACGGCCGCTACGACTGCAGCGGCTGGCGCAGCCTCCGGGGTGCCGCGCTTTTTTTCGCGACGTAGCGGTGTATCGCCCAGGCGCTCGATTGTGCCGCCAGATTGCTGAAACGCCTGCAGATCGGCGGCCAACCGCTGTTCGGACAACCGCGACTTGCCCGGCTGGTGACTGACGGTCATCGACTGACGGCGGGAATCATGCATCGTACATCCTCATGCGTTGTACAGCGTCAAGGGAATGCCGCGGCGGCGTTGATCTTCATAGGTGGCACGCACGTCGCGGCAGTATGGGCCGGACATGACAAAACGTCGGCAGATCGCCGGCCGCGTTTCGTAGATCGAGCAACACATGCGCGCAGCATCGATGGCCACGCACCAGCCTTCCTCGTCGCGCGCCATCACATGCCAGCCTTGCGGCGTCACGCTGGTGAGATGGTGTGGGATACGGTCGGATGGATCGACCATGACGGTGAGCCGGCAGCAGACGGCGTCGCAGCGTTCGCAGAGATTGTCGATGGAAAGGGCCAGATGAAATGAGGGCGACACCGGATTCCGGCCGCCCATGCACCATACACCCTGGACGCGCGCGGATGTGAACCAACAGCGCGTATGCGCATAGCTGCTGTGCAGGCGCAACTGCGCAGGTTCTCGGGTGCAGAGCTCGGCGACGAGCGTGTGCAGAATTTTGTGTAACCGTGGTTTGGGTTACCGCTGAGGAAGTCGCCCCTCGAACTGGATCGTAAAGCGGTTCAGCGCAGCCTTCCAGTCGCGGATCGGCAGCGTCCATTTCTTGGTGATGTTGCGCAGAGCCAGGTAGAACAGTTTCATCAAGGCTTCGTCGCTGGGGAACGCGCCGCGGTTCTTGGTCAGCTTGCGCAGGCTCATGTTGACCGACTCGATGGCGTTGGTCGTATAGATCACCTTGCGGATCTCCGGTGGGTAGTCGAAGAACGGGATCAGTCGTGACCAATTGCGCCGCCATGACTGGCTGATGGGCGGGTACTGGGCGTCCCACTTGGCCTCGAACTCGGTCAGTGCCTGCTCGGCCTCCTCGACGGTGGCGCAGGCGTAAATGCGCTTGAGATCGGCGGCAACCTCGGCGCGGCGTTTCCACGAGACGTAGTTCAGGCTGTGCCGCACCATGTGCACGATGCACAGCTGCACGGTGGTCTGCGGGAACACCGCCTCGATCGCCTCGGGAAACCCCTTCAGGCCATCGACGCAGGCAATGAAGATGTCCTGCACCCCGCGGTTGCGTAGCTCCGTCACGACTTGCAGCCAAAACTTGGCACCCTCGGCCTGCGCCAGCCATAGGCCCAGCACTTCCTTCTCGCCGCCCATGGTGATGCCGATGGCCAGGTACACCGCCTTGACCCGCACCGCGCCCTCGCGCACTTTGACGTGGATGCAGTCCAGATAGACGATCGGATAGACCGGATCCAGTGGCCGCGCCTGCCACGCCTTGACCTCCTCGACGACCGCATCGGTGACTGAGGAAATCAGACTCGGCGACACCTCGGTGCCGTACATCTCCTCCAGGTGCGACTGGATCTCGCGCACGGTCATGCCGCGCGCGTACAACGACAAGATCTTGTCATCGAAGCCGGCCCAGCGGGTCTGGTGCTTGGGGATCAGCTGTGGCGCGAAGCTGCCGTGGCGATCACGCGGAATCTCGATCGGCAGCTCGCCGAACTCGCCCTTGAGCGTCTTGCGGCTGCGTCCGTTGCGCGTGTTGCCGGCCGCGTTGGCGACCGGCTCATGCTTGTCATGACCGAGGTGTTCGGTCATCTCCGCGTCCAGCGCCCGCTCCACCAACCGCTTGGTCAGCTGCTTGAGCAGGCCGTTCTCGCCGATCAGATCCTCGGGTTTGGTGTAGTTGACCAACAGGCTGCTAAGCAGCTCGTCGGGTACCTCATGTGTGCGTGGGCTCATGGTGTCTCCGGGTTAGGTGGCAGTCTCCTGCCTGTGGCCCGGTTACACAAAATCTAGGACACGCCCTCGGCGACGGCGCTGGTTGCCGCACCGCTGCATGACCTCATTTGTGCAAGCACAGGTCACACCATGTCGCCGCGCGTATCGAGAGGGGCCACAGTTGCGCCGCATCTGGCAGAAATGGGAGTCCACACGCAATGCACCGAGTGGCCCGCCACTGTGTGTTCTGCGACACATGCGTTGCCTTTGTCGTTGATGTGCGAAGACGCTTTTCACCTGTGCCAACGCGGCGCACCGTAGCGTAGTGGCTCGCATCACGTCGTAGGACCACATATGAACACACCCAACCAGATTGCTTCTGCGCACGACCACGCCGAACACCGTGATCAAATGCAGCACGACCAGGCGCAGCACGAGAAGAAAAAGCAGGATGCACTGCAGGACGAAGCGGTGGAAGAAACCTTCCCGGCCAGCGATCCGGTGTCCCCGTTCGTACCGGCCAAGCCGCTCGACTGAGCCGATTGTCAGCGCTTGACGGTGCTACAAAACGCAGACGGCGCGGTCGAGGATCGCGCCGTCTGCGTTCATGCCATTTATGCACTCACGGCGTGAGCACCACCTTGCGGCAATCGTCCTGCTTCTTGTCGAACAGTTCGTAGCCACGCGCTGCGTCGGCCAGCGGCATGCGGTGCGAAATGATCGAGCTTGGCTTGAGCTGACCGTTGCCGATGCATTCCAGCAGATGCGGCATATGCTTTTGCACATGCGTCTGGCCCATCTTGAAGGTCAAGCCCTTATCGAACGCATCGCCAAACATGAAGGCGTGGATGAAGCCGGCATACACGCCAGGCACGCTCACTACACCGCAGCGGCGGGTTGCGGCGATGCACTGGCGGATCGCCACGCCGCTGCTGCCTTCCAGTTTCAGGTTGGTCAGTGCGGTTTCGATGGCGCTGCCTTCGGCCTCGAAGCCGACCGCCTCGATGCTGGCATCGACGCCGCGGCCATCGGTTTGCGAGACGATCACATCGGCCGGGTCGTCGATCTCGTCGAAATTGATCGGAATCACGCCATAGGCCTTGGACGCAAAATCGAGCCGGTATGCGTGCCGGTCGACCATGAAGATGCGCTCTGCGCCCAGCATGCGGCAGCACGCTGCGGCCATCAGTCCAACCGGGCCCGCACCGAAGATGGCGACGGTGGAGCCCTGCTTGACGCCTGCATCGACGACGGCCTGATACCCGGTCGGCAGGATGTCGGACAGGAACAACACCTGCTCATCGTGCAACGCATCGGGTACCACTAGCGGGCCGACATTGGCCTTTGGCACGCGCACGTATTCGGCCTGGCCGCCGGACAATCCGCCATACAAATGGCTGAAGCCGAACAGCGCGGCGGGCGGGCGCATGTCTTTGTGATTGAGTGCTGCGCCCTTGCCAGTATTGGTGGTCTCACACGCGGAAAATTCCTGCAGCACGCAGTGGAAACAGCGCCCGCAGGCGACCACGAACGGAATCACGACCCGATCGCCCGGCTTGACCGCCGTGACATCCGGGCCCACCTCTTCCACGATGCCCATGAATTCGTGGCCGAGAATGTCGCCTGGGCGCAGGTCGGGAATCTTGCCGCGATATAGATGCAGGTCAGAGCCACAAATCGCAGTGGCAGTGACGCGCAAAATCAGGTCGTCGCGTTCGACCAAGAGTGGGTCTGGCACAGTTTCCACGCGTACATCGTGTGAACCGTGATAGTTGAGGGCAAGCATGTCTGTCTCCTGTGGGCATTGGGACGCGGCAGCGCACTGCAGTGTTCGTGCAGCAGTGTTAAGCCCGTCAGCACGCTGCGTGCGCGTGGTGTGGACGCGCCTGACCCCCGACGCGGCGTTGATGCCCAGGTCACGCCTGGATAACCCCCGCGCTCGCAGGCTCGTGTGACGCGCTGGGAGGCAGGCATGCCACCTGCGCAAATGCATGCGAACCCGACAATCAACGACCACCAGACGCGACGAAAGAGCGCGATCAACAGGAGACAGCGATGGGACTTTTCAAGATGGTGACCGCCGGCGCCGTGGGCTACGTGGCGTACAAGGCCTGGCAGCGCCGGCAGGGGCAGGCGAGCGATCCACAGGATCTACGGAGCAGCGTATCCACGGTGGCCGGTAGCACGCCGCCTCACGGCGACCCGTTGCGCGACAGCGTGGGCGACGCCCGCGACCGCAAGCAGGCACTTGGTGCGCTGGCAGTGTTCAACGAGCACGAGCACACGCTTGCGCAGCTGGCGGTGGTCAAGGGTGTGGAAGGAGAGGTGCTGGCCTTCGCACGCAAGATGGGCGAAGCCCACAGCGCTGCGTTGACGGACCTCAGCCGGTTCGCGCCGGATCGCAATGGCACGCTGGGACAAGCCGCTGCTGCGGGCGCCGAGGGCCTGCGCAAGCGCCTGCAGGACCTGCATGGGCAGCAGTTTGAATCGCAGTATCTGCAGGCCAGCGTGGACAGCCACGAACAGGCGTTGGCCCTGCTCGACACACAGCTGAGCAGCGAGCCGGGCTCCAGCGACCTGGGCAAAGAGTTGCAGCGTGCACGCGAAACCATCGCCGAGCATCTGGAACATGCCAAGGCGCTGCGCGCCAAGCAGGGCCGGCCCCACTGACCACAGGCCGCCAGACAACGCGTCGAGGCAACAGCTCTGGCAAACCGTGAGAGCCGCAGGACTTGCAACCGACTCACCAGTTGTCCTATTCACCAGTTGTCCTATAGGGAGATCGCCATGGGCGAACCACAGGATGCGAGTCGCCAGCCCACCGATATGCACAGTGTGAGCATCAACGAGGAGTGGGAATTGCAGTACTGGGCGCGCGAGCTAGGGATGTCCGAAGACGATCTCAAGCGCGCGGTGCAGGAGGTCGGCAATGTAACGACCAAGCTGCGCGCCTATCGGCCACCGCATTGATGCGTTGTGCAGGAAGTGGAACAGGCAGCCAGACGCTGCCTGTTTTCTTTACGCGCCAGCGATTGCAAGCGTGGTCTGCTGTCTGGGCGGAAAGTGCATCTCATGCCATGCTCGTTGTACTGGGCCAGCCGTAGTCTGCGTCTGCCCGCCGCGCATCACGCAAGGCAACCAGCGCTTACCAGTGCAGTCGCTTCACAGGGTTTCCGGTGCAGTCTCGAATCCGGTCGCCTGCCGCTGCCACAAACTATCGAACACGCCACCACTGCCGCGCAGTTCCGCCGGGCTGCCGTCTTCGACGACGCGGCAGTCCTGCAGCACCACAATGCGATCGAAACCGATCACCATGGACAGGCGATGGGCGACCGCCATTACGATGCACTCGCGCGTCAGGTGATCCAGCGCAGCTTAAATTTCCGCTTCCGATTCGGTGTCCAGTGCCGAGGTGGCATAGTCCAGAATCAGGATCGGCGCATCCTTGAGAAAAGCGCGGGCGATACCCGCCGTTGCCGCTGTCCGCCCGACCACATCACACCACGCTCGCCCACCTGGGTGTCGTAGCCCTGGGGCAATTGCCGGATGAAGCATCGCAGAATGCATGCCGCGCCGCTTCGTGCACCTCGGCATCGCTGGCATCGGGACGTCCGTAGCAGATGTTGTCGCCGATGCTGCGATTGAACAACGCAGTTTCCTGCGGCACCACCGCACTCTTTTCGCGCAGGCTGTCCTGGCTGACCCCGCGGATGTCCTGCCCGTCGATCAGTACGCACCCGGATTCCACATCGTCCAGGCGCTGGATGAGGCAATCACGGTGGATCTGCCGGCACCGGAGGACTCTACGATGCCCACCTCTTGCCTGCCAGGAGCTGCAGGTTCAATCCCTCCAGCACTGCGGCCTGCTCGGGATAGGCAATCGCACCTCTTCGAAACAGACATCGCCTTCGGCCAAGGCCAGCAGCACGTCTGCATCGACGATGGCATGCGGTTGCAGCATGATCTGCAAGATATCGGGCAATGGCGCCCAGTTGCCGGGTGGTGTCCAGCAGGGTCTGCGCCGGATTGCGCGGGCCATGCCGGATGCGGAAGGTCAGCACACTGACCAATACCACATCGCCTGCACTCACCGCACCGGAACGCCAGGCAATGCGCTCGGATGTCCGCAAGGGCAAGCGAACGCGACGCGGTGTGCGCTGGTGAGCGCCGAGAATCAACGAACCCGAGCCAACAAGAAGCCCGCGTCGCTCGTCGGCGACGCGGGCATGGCAACAATCCGACAGCGTTACAGCGTGACTGCGCCGCCAGAGATGGTCAGCAAGGCGCCCGATGTGTAACTGGCGGTGTCGGCCGCCAGCATGACGTACGCCGATGCCAACTCGACCGGCTGACCCGGGCGCCCCATGGGTGTTTGCCCGCCGAAGTTTTCTACCGATTCCTCGTCCATGCCGGAGGGAATGAAGGGTGTCCAGATCGGGCCCGGCAGCACCGCATTGACGCGGATGTTCTTCTCCGCCAGCACACCGGCCAGGCCGATGGTGAGATTGGCCAATGCGCCCTTGGTCGCGGCGTAGGGCAGGATGTTGGGCGTCGGCTTCTTCGATTGCACCGAGGCAGTGTTGATGATGGAGCCGCCGTCGGTCATCAATGGCACCGACAGGCGCACCAGATTGAAGGCGGCATGCACGTTGGTATCGAACGTCTTGCGCCATTCGTCCAGGGTGATGTCGTCGAAGGTCTCGAAGTACTTCTGGTAACCGGCGTTGTTGACCAGAATGTCCAGGCCGCCCAGCGTGCTGTTGACCTTGTCGATCAAGGCGGCTGCCTGGCCAGGGTCGCTGATGTCGCATCCCACCAGCAGCGCCTTGACGCCGGCCTTTTCGATCAAAGCGCCAATGCGTGCCGCGTCCTCCTGCTCATCAGGCAGGAAGGCAATGGCCACATCGGCGCCTTCGCGCGCATAGGCAATGGCCACCGCAGCGCCTATGCCGCTGTCGCCACCGGTGATCAATGCGCGCTTGCCCTTCAACTGGCCGTGGCCGACGTAGCTGTCTTCGCCATGATCCGGGCGCGGGTCCATCTTCTCGGTGCGGCCGGGAAAGCTCTGCTGCTGTGGCTTGAAGGGCGGGCGTGGATAGTTGGGTACGGGCATCGTGGTCTCCTGGCAGTGGAAGTCGTTGGTCGCACGCCAGTGTCGTCATGCAAGCGTAAACATCCGGGCTAAACGATGTGCGCGTGGTGTGTGTTGCACAGCGCGCCATGTCCGTGGCAATCGACGATCGCGTGGCAAGCAGAACAGCGCGGCCGCACGCAAACTTCATGCGGTTTTGCCCGGGACACTCGATACTGCGCGCATCGTCAGGAGGTCATCCATGTTCTTGCGTCGTAACGGGCTGTCGTTGTGTCTGCTTGCGTTGACCATTTTCTTCATCGGTTGCCAGGTCTATGCCGGATTGCATGCGTACAACGACGAACTGCGCGAGCAGGGGCAGCCGACGCTGCTGCTGTCTGCGTATCTGCACAGCCCGCATTTCATGTCGGCATTGTTCGAAAACTGGGAGAGCGAATTCCTGCAGATGGGCATGTACGTGTTGCTCACCGTGAAGTTGCGGCAGGTGGGCTCTGCCGAATCGCGCCCGCTCGATCCGGCTGAAGAAAGCGTTGAGATCAAGCCCGGGACCACTCCGTGGCCGGTGCGTGCCGGCGGGATATGGCGACGGCTGTACGATCACTCGCTGGCCATCGCGTTCGGGGCGCTGTTCCTGATGAGCTTTGCGCTGCACCTGGTCGGCAGCTGGCGACTGGAGGTGGTTGAGCGTGCGCAGAAGGGCTTGCCGCCGATCACGGTCTTCGAGCATTTCACCAGCGCATCGTTCTGGTTCGAATCGATGCAGAACTGGCAGAGCGAGTTCCTGGCGGTGTTCTCGCTGGTGGTATTGACCATCTGGTTGCGGCAGAAGGATTCGCCGCAGTCCAAGCCGGTCGAGGCGCCGCATTCGCAGACCGGCGGGTAAGGCAGCTTGAACCTGTCGCCGGGCGGCGAGGCGGGCGCAGCCGGGCTTGTGCTCGCCAGTGTGGGACGTGCATCGCCAGGACGCACTTCACGCCACCACCGGGCTTCGTTCACCACCTCGCAATGTCTGCGCGCCTAGCGTTGGGGCATGACGACCACGCAGGAGATCAGCATGGGCAGCGAACCGAAAAAGCCATGGGGACCGGAAGACGATCAGAAAAAGCCGTTTACGCCACAGGAGCGTCGTAACGAGGATGTCGAATGGAAGGTGCACGACATGCCTGACGAAGACCCTGACGTCAACAAGGCCGATCCCGAACACGACTACGAACGACCGGACGGATCGGAAAAGCGCTGAAGCAAGTCACCAGGATCGCGAAACGCCCGCATTGCGGGCGCTTTTTGGTTGTATCAATGCAGCTGCCGCAACGCGTTGCATCTTGCCCGCGCCCACGCGCCGCACGATCGCCTAGTGATGATGGTGATACCCCACGTCAGCGGCGATCTTGCCGCGGAACACGCGGTACGACCACACCGTATAGCCGAGCACCAGCGGCAGCAGTATCACCAGGCCCACCATCGGAAAGATCTGCGAGGAGGGCGGCGAGGCCGCCTGCCAAATGGTGTAACTCGGCGGCACCAGATACGGCCACATGCCCAACACCAGGCCGACGAAGCCCAGCACGAAGATCGCCAGCGTCAACAGGAAGGGCATGGCGTCGCTGCGCGAGCTATCGCTGCTGCGCCAGAGCGCGAGCGCGACGCATGCAGTCACCAGCGGAATGGGCGACAGCCACCAGAAGTTGCCGTGCTCGAACCAGCGCGCCATCACATGCGAGCTCAGGAACGGCAGCCACGCGCTGACCAGCACGAGGAAGGTCACCACCACGCCCACCAGCGGCTTGGTCAGTTGCCGCGCCAGTGCATGCGTGCGCCCATCGGTCTTGAGGATCAGCCAGGTGCTGCCGAGCAGTGCATAGCCGAACACCAGCGCAGCACCGGTGAGGATGGTGAACGGGCTGAACCAGCCGAACACGCCGCCGGTGTAGCGCCCGTTGTCCAATGGCATGCCTTCCACCAGCGCGCCAAGGATGATGCCTTGCGCGAACGCGGTCAGGATCGATCCGGCGATGAACGACAACGTCCACAGCCGACGCGAGCGCTGCGCCTTGAACCGGAATTCGAACGCCACCCCACGAAACACCAGCGCCATCACCATCAACAGCACCGGCAGATACAGGCCGGACAGGATCACCGCATACGCCGTGGGAAACGCAGCGAATAGCCCCGCGCCGCCAAGCACCAACCAGGTTTCGTTGCCGTCCCAGATGGGCGCGGCGGTGTTCATCATCAGGTCCACCTCCTGTTCGTCGCGCGCGAACGGCGCCAGCATGCCCAGCCCGAGCACGAAGCCATCCAGCACCACGTACATCAGCACGCCGAAACCGATCACGCCAAACCACACCACCGGCAACCAGTGACTCAGTTCCATGGCGTGTTCTCCTGCTCCAATGATGTCTCTGCTGCAGACAGCGGGCGTGCCGGGGTGTGTTCGCCGCCGGCCACATCCGGCCCGTCGCGGCTGGGTTGCGGCCCGGCACGGACCAGCTTGGTCAGATAAAAGATGCCGAAGCCGAACACGAACGCGTAGCCCAGTAGATACACCAGCAGCGATACCGCCACCGTCGCAGTCGATTGCGGGCCTACCGCATCGGCCGTACGCAACAGCCCATACACCACCCACGGCTGGCGCCCGATCTCGGTGACGAACCAGCCGGCCACCAGTGCCGTGAATCCAGCCGGCAGCATGATGTTCCATGCCAGGATCAGCGGCCTGGCATGCAGGCGTCCACGCCACCACGCAATGGCCGAGATCCACGCCAGCAACAGCATCGCCATCCCCAGGCCCACCATGATGCGGAAGGCAAAGAACACTGGCGCCACCGGCGGCCGTTGATCGCGCGGCACCGACGTCAGCGGCGTAATGTCGCCGTCTGCGCTATGGGTCAGGATCAGGCTGCCCAGGCGTGGGATGGCCACCGCATAGTCGTTGCGCTCGGCCTCGGCGTTGGGCAGCGCAAACACCACCAACGGCACGCCGGCGCCATCGCCTTCGCTGTGCCAGTGCGCCTCCATCGCGGCGACCTTGAGCGGCTGGTGCTCCAGCGTGTTGAGCCCATGCTGGTCGCCCACCAGGACCTGGATGGGCAGCACGATGGCGGCAAATGCCACCGACAGGCGCAACATGCGGGCGCCGGCATCCACATGCAGCCCTTTGCGCAGATAGTAGGCGCCGACGCCGCCAACCACGAAGCAGGTGGTGATGAACGAACCCAGCGCCATATGGACCAGGCGATACGGAAACGACGGGTTGAAGATGATCTGCATCCAGCTGACCGGTTGCACGATGCCATTGACCATCGCGTAGCCACGCGGGGTATGCAGCCAGCTGTTGGACGACAGGATCCAGAACGTGGACACCAGCGTGCCGATCGCCACCATGCAGGTGGCGAAGAAATGCAGGCGTTCGGAAACCCGGCCCCAGCCGAACAGCATCACCCCCAGGAAGCTGGCTTCCAGGAAGAACGCAGTGAGCACCTCGTAACTCAGCAGCGGGCCGATGACACTGCCGGCAATGCGGCTCAGCTCGGGCCAGTTGGCGCCGAACTGGAAGGCCATGACGATGCCGCTGACCACGCCCATGCCGAAGGACACCGCAAAGATCCGCAACCAGAAGAAGTACAGCCGCTTCCAGGCCTCGTCGTGCGTGCGCAGCCAGCGCCATTCCAGAAAACCGAGCAGGTTCGCCAGGCCGATGGTGAAGGCCGGAAACAACACATGGAACGAAATGACGAAGGCGAACTGGATACGGGACAGCAGCAGCGCTTCCACAGGTGTCTCCTATGCCTTGCGGTATCCGGCGGCGCCGCCACGACGGCCGCGGAGTGGGGTGCCAGCCGGGCGAGGGCAAGCGCAGCTTGGGCCTGCGGCGTGCGCGCCGCGGGCACATGAGTACGCATGCCGCCACCGCGTGCGGTCATGGTGCCAATAACAAGCCTGCGCCCATCACACGCGGAAAAGAGTGAACTGGTGCACCGTGCGCCACCTTGCCGACTCAAAGAACCTGCGGACCCAAGGAGCCCAGCCAAGCACGAAAGGCCTGCACTGCATCGATCAAGCGAGCCCAATCGGTGGCCGCATCACGCCTGGCGTAAGTGACGCAGGCAACGCGGCGCCAGCCAGTCGGCGAACACGGCATTCATCGAGCCGGGGGTCAGGCACAGCGCATCGCGCACGGCCTTAACCGCGTCTGCATCAGTCAGGTCTGGACGCCTGTTATAGGCCGCGCAGACCGCGCGGATCGTGCCTTCGGGAATGCCGTCGAACGCGTAATAGCCAAGCTGGCCCCGGCGGTGCTCGCCACGCCAGTAGTCCAATTCGGTTTGCACATCGGCCTGCACGGGCGCCGAGACTGCGTGCATGGGACACCTCGCTCGCTGGATCGCGCGAGTGTTCGCCCCACCTTGGAAGGAATGCGTGAGCGTCTTGTGCACGCCCCCTCCACGGGCGGTGCGTAGGCTGTGGGTAACCCGGCGGACCCGATGCGGTTTCCTGACGGGTTCATGCGGCGCCATGCTGGCGTCGGCTTACGTCAGCCCCGGCTGATATCCTGGCCCCGATGCAGGCACGCAAGCGAGCTCAGCCAGCGCTCGATCAGGACGGCACCCGTCGTTGCACTGGCACGGCTGCCGCGGCAAACCTTGCACTCCTTGGCGTTTCGCCATTCTCGCAGCGGCAACCGGCCCAGAGCGTGACGCTTGGCACTGGCGCAATCGAGCGCTTCCATGCGTACTTCGCTCACGGCCGTCAGGGCGGGCTCGACAGGGGGGAGCGCCGCACCATCACAGAACGTGACAGCAGCAAGCAATTTCCGATGTGGTGTGTCAGCGCATTTCGCGCGACCGTCACAATTCTCAACTGAACATGTATCAGTCATTGCGGACAGAAGCGCTCATGGACCGTCTTTCCTGCGCCATCATCGACGACGACGTGGAGTTCTGCGATCAGGTGGTTGAACTCGCCACCGATAGCGGCTTCCGTGCCAAGGGCATCCACACCCTTGGCGAAGCCAGCCGCTGGCTGGACAGCAACTTTCCCGACCTGTTGGTGGTGGATGTTGGCCTGCCGGACGGCAGCGGTTTCGATCTGATCGAACGGCTCGACCCGGACCATACCCCACAGATCGTCGTGGTCTCGGGCGATTACGCGCGCGAAACCCAGGGCCGCGCACAGCAGTTCGGGGTCAGCGAATTCCTGACCAAGCCGTTCGCGCCCGAGCGCCTGGAGCGGGTGCTCGGGGGACTGCGCGAAGCGCAACAGGGCAACCTGGGCATCGTTGGCAACAGCGACAGCATCGTCATGCTGCGCAAGGACATCGTGCGCGTAGCGCCGACCGATCTGAATGTCCTGGTGACCGGCGAAACCGGCACCGGCAAGGATCTGGTGGCGCGCGCCATCCACCGTGTGTCCGGTCGTCGCGGCCGCTTCGTGCCGGTCAACTGCGGGGCCATTCCGGAAGAGTTGCTGGCCAGCCAGTTGTTCGGCCACGAGCGCGGCAGCTTCACCGGCGCCGACCGTCGCCATGCCGGGTTCCTGGAGCAGGCCGCAGGCGGCACGCTGTTCCTGGATGAAATCGGCGAGATGCCCAAGCGGCTGCAGGTGTATCTGCTGCGGGCGATCGAATCGCGCAGTTTCATGCGCGTGGGCGGCAACGAGGAAATCGCACTGGATGCGCGCGTGGTGGCAGCCACCCACCAGCACGTGCAGCGCGAGCAGGCGGTGCTGCGCGAAGACCTGTTCTACCGTCTCAACGAATACCCGATCCAGGTGCCGCCGCTGCGCGAACGCCGCGGCGATGCGCGCCTGCTTGGCTTACGCGCGATCGACGAGCTCAACGTCAAATACGGCAAGCGCAAGTTGCCGACCAAATCGTTGTTGCGCTACCTCGCCCACCATGTCTGGCCGGGCAACGTGCGCGAGCTGCGCTCGTTCATCCACTATCTGTATCTGCGCTCCGATGGCGATCTGTTGAGCGCCCCGGACGTGGAGCAGACCGTGCCCCAGGCGGACCAGGATGGCTTGCTGATCCCTGCCGGCTGGACCATGCGCCAGGCCGAAGACGCGATGATCGAATCGGCACTAGCGCGCACGCGCTTCAACAAAAAGGCCGCCGCGCGCGAACTGGGCATCAGCGTGCGCACCTTGCACAACCGTCTCAGCGACAAGGGCGCGGAGTGAGCGAGGCACCGCGTGGGCAGCGACGCGAGCTGCTGCACCAGTTGCGCAATCGTCTCAACGTGATGGGTTTTGCGTTGTATGCGTTGCGCAACGAAACGTCCAAACCGCTGGAAACGCTGCGCACGGCGCATCAGTCCGCCGTCGAATTGCTCAACCAGCTGGGCGAGCAAGAGCGCGCCCTGCAGCAGTCCGGCGTGGAACCGGACGATAGCGCCCAGCCCGCCTGCACGGATCAGTGATCGGCCAGCTCGGTCTGGTGGCTGAGCAAGCTGGTGATCGTGCGCGGGTTGTAGGGCTTCATGCAGTACGACAGATGCGCAAAGCGCTGCGGCAGCGTATAGCGTTCGTAGCCGGAGCAGAACGAAAACGGCACACCGCGCTCCATCAGCGCATCGGCGACCGGAAACACCGCCTGGCCGCGCACGTTGACATCCAGCAAGGCGCCATCGATGGCCTGGCCCGACGCCACCACTGAAAGCGCGTCGGGCACACTGCCGACCGGTCCCACGACACTGACGCCGGCTTCCACCAACAAGTCGTTGAGCGATTCGGCCAGCAAGTAATCGTCCTCGACCACGAGAATACGGCGGCCGGCGAGTGCAGTGTCGTGCATGACAGGCTCCAGAGCAGTGGCGCTTCAGGCAACGCGCGTGCGCATGGTGCTCCCAGTGCAGGTTAACGCGGCGCGCAAGCAGGCGCTTCCAAGACCGGTCTCTGCAGTGTGCGCACGCGATGCGCGGCGTGGTGCATGGCGGTCCACCGTGCTTTTACGCGATCATGGGCGATTGCGCTTGAACCCAGCGTTGCGACGCTAGTGCCGCCATGACCGACGACGAAACTTCCATCAACGACATCGCCACGGATGCGAACACGCAGCCGCCCTTATTCGTGCTCGGCGTGGGCGCCGCCGGCATGGACGCCGATCGCCTGGCAGAATTGCTCGATGCGGTTGCTGGCGCCTCGAATCTGGCCATCATGCTGTTGTTGCGCGACCGCCAATTATTGGATGAGGCACGCCTGCGCGAACTGCTCGGCAGCCAGGCGACCCTGCTGTCGGTCCCCAGTGATGGCGACCGGCTGCAACCGGGGCGCTTCTATCTGCCGCCGGCCGATACGGTGGTTACGCTGGAAGAAGGGCGCATCCGTCTGCGCGCCTTGCCCGGTGGCGAGAGCGACCACGGATTGATCGACAGCTTTTTCGTCTCGATGGCGCACGATCAGGATGGCAATGTGATCGGCCTGATCATGGGGCGCTTCGACGGCGACGGCACGCTGGGGACCGCGGCGATCCGTGAGTGCGGCGGTCTGGCGCTGGCCGTGGACGATGCCGCACTGCATGGGCTGGACCTGCGCAGCGCCAGCAACCCGGCCGCCATCACCGACGACATCCTGCCCCTGCCACAGATCGCCGCGCGTATCGCCGCGCACATGCAACGCCACCACGGCTTCGGTCATCCGGTGCCGACCGGCGTGCGCAATGGCAGCGAGAGCGACAAGCTCAGCCAGGTCGCCGCCATCCTGCGCAATACCACCGGTCACGATTTTCATGGCTACAAACGCGCCACCTTCCTGCGCCGCGTGCAACGTCGCATGCAGGTGGCGCAGGTGGAAACCCTGGAGCAGTATCTGGAGGTGCTGCGCAATCGCTTCGACGAACCGTTGCAGTTGTTCAACGACCTGCTGATCGGCGTGACCAAGTTCTTTCGCGACCGCCGCGAGTTCGAATTCCTCGAGCAACAGGTGATTCCGCGGTTGTTTCAGGGCAAGCACACCGGCGACAGCCTGCGCATCTGGGTGCTGGGCTGCTCCACGGGCGAAGAGGCCTATTCGCTGGCGATGCTGCTGCGCGAACACGCCGAAACCCTGGACACCGCGCCACGCATCCAGATCTTTGCCAGCGATATCGACGGGCGCGCACTGGCCACTGCGCGGGTGGGGCGCTATGCCTCCAGCATCGTCGGTGAAGTCGCACCCGAGCGGCTGCGGCGCTGGTTCGTCAAGGAAGGCGACACCTATGTGGTGAGCAAGGAGCTGCGCGAGCTGTGCGTGTTTTCGCAGCACAGCATCGTCAAGGACCCGCCGTTTTCGCGGCTTGACCTGGTGTCGTGCCGCAATCTGTTGATCTACCTGGATGCCGAATTGCAGAACCGGGTGATCCCGATCTTCCATTTCGCCATCCGTCCAGGCGGTTATCTGTTCCTGGGCAATGCCGAAAACGTCTCGCGGCACGCGCAATTGTTCATCCCGGTGGAGCGCAGCTTTCGTGTGTTTCAGCGCATCGATGCACAGAGCAACGTGCATGCGACGTTCCCAACCGTGCAGCCCGCTGCGGTTGTTCGGGTACCGACACCACCGCAACGGCAGCACGCTCCCAGCAATGCGCTGGTGCGTGCCGGCGAGCGTATCGCCGACCGTTATGCGCCGGCGTATGCGTTGCTGGACGAGCAGTTCGAGGTGCTGCACTTCTCGTCGCAGGCCGGGCGATTCATCCGCCCCGGCGGCGGCACGCCCAGTCTCAACCTGCTCAATCTGATCCATCGCGATCTGCGCCTGGACTTGCGCAGCGCGCTCAGCCGCGCAGAACGCGACCGTTCGCCCGTGCATGTCAGGGGCATCCAGGTGCACGAAGACGCGGCGACCTGGGCGGTGAACCTGTTCGTCGAGCCAACCGCCGACTCGGAGGTGCCGCGCGGCTACGTCGTGCTGTTCCAGGAAGTGGAAGCGCGCGAACCGGTGGAGCTGCCCGCACCACACGACAGCGTGCACGACGATGGTCATGTGCAAGTGTTGGAAAACGAGCTGCGTATCACCCGCGAGCGCCTGCAATCGATGATCGAGGAACTGGAAAGCACCAACGAGGAGCTCAAGTCCTCCAACGAGGAATACCAGTCGCTCAACGAAGAACTGCAGAGCGCCAACGAGGAGCTGGAAACCTCCAAGGAAGAGCTGCAATCGGTCAACGAGGAAGTGACCACCGTCAACGGTGAGCTGGCCCATCGCGTGCAGGAGCTGGCACAGGCCAACAGCGATCTGAAAAACCTGCTGGAAAGCACCCAGATCGCCACCGTCTTCCTCGACAACGAATTGCGCGTCACCAACTTCACCCCGGCCGTCACCGACATCCTGCCGCTGGTGGAAAGCGATATCCAGCGCCCGATCAGCCACATCAAGCTGCATGTGGATTACGACGAACTGCAGGATGATGCGCGGCGGGTGATCCGCACCCTGGCAGTGCTCGATCGCGAGGTCGAAAATCCCACCACGCATGCGCGCTACATGGTGCGTGTGTTGCCGTATCGCACCGTGGACAATTTCATCGGTGGTGCGGTGCTGACCTTCATGGACGTCACCCCGCTCACGCGCGCCGAGCGTGCGCTACGCAGCAGCGAGCAACGCCTGCGCACCCTGATGGAAGGCATCCCACAGCTGGTGTGGCGCTCGCTCGATGGCGGCCGCTGGACCTGGTCCAGCCCGCAATGGTCCAGCTACACCGGCCAGAGCGATGACCAGAGCCTGGAGCTGGGCTGGTTGCAGGCGGTGCACCCGGACGACCGCGAGCCGACCATGAATGCCTGGCTGGGAAGTGCGTCCAGCGGCAGGCTGGATATCGAACACCGTCTGTTCAATGCGGCCGAACAAGGTTACCGCTGGTTTCATACGCGCGGCGCGCCGGTGCGCGACGAACGCGGCCAGGTGCTGGAATGGCTGGGCACCTCCACCGAATCGGATAACCTGCGCCGCCTGCAGGAAGAACAGCGCGTCTTGGTGGCCGAGTTGCAGCACCGCACGCGCAATCTGATCACGGTGGTGCAGTCGGTGGCCAAGCAGACCGTGCAGGCCAGCCAGAGCATGCCCGAGTTTGCGGCCAAGTTCGAGGATCGGTTGGCTGCGTTGTCGCGCGTGCAGGGGCTGCTATCGCAATCGGACAACATGCCCACCACCATCGGTGCCCTGCTGCGCATGGAGCTGGATGCGCTGGGGGCAGAGCCGGATCAAAGCCGCATCGTGGTGGAAGGCCCGAACGTGGCGCTGCGCAAATCCACCGTGCAGACGCTGGCCTTGGCGCTGCACGAGCTGGCCACCAACGCGCTCAAGCATGGCGCGCTGGCGGTGGATACCGGCACCTTGTCGATCCGTTGGGAAGTCGTCTCCGGCAGCGATACGCCGGCGCGCCTGAAGCTATTGTGGATCGAAGAAGGTGCCAGCCAGCAGCTGCGCAACGACCGCGATGAAGCCGGTGGCTTCGGCCGCCGCCTGATCGAACAAGCGTTGCCGTACAGCCATGGCGCGCAGACGCGCTACGAGCTCAGCGATACGCGTCTGGAATGCGAGATCCAGCTGCCGCTCAATCCGGTAAACGGGTGAGTTGGATCGCAAGACGTCGGGACTGCAGGAATGGCTGCTGCAGCGGGCAGGGTGTGCACGTGCACGGCGCGGCCCACGCCGCGATGTGCATGTCTGAGCACCGGCACGCGGCTTTGGTGCGGATGAAGACGTACGCGACCATCTAGACCGCTAGTGAGAGCGCCGTACTGCACGCGATACGCCTGTGTAGTGCGTGCGTGCCTGCCGCAGCGGACTCTGCTGCACATGCTTGTGCATCTCACAACTTCGCGTGCGCTGTACACGCGTAGCCTACGGAAAATACTGCGCGATGGTGCAGATCCTGCGGCCTATTCGGCGTTCGCAGCGGATGTCGTGCGACTGAAGCTGCGTGAAACTCTTGCAGTGGCGACCTTTGCGAAAGTGAAAAAGTTGGCGCGCATTGTGCGTAACCACTTAGGGATGGTCTGATCAATGCGGCCAGAGGATGCGTCGACCCGCATCGGTAGCGCTGACTACGCTCACACCTTCGGTTTTTCGCTGTTTCCAGCGCATTCTCGGGGCATTCTCCCCATTACAGGCACAACTTCCCAACGGCAGGCATCAACTGCTTCCGCTTCAGCCACAGGTTCGACAGCGCAAAGAGCGTCAGCACCTGCGCGGTGTTTTTGACCAGGCCGCGATAGCGCACCTTGGCATAGCCAAACTGGCGCTTGATCACCCGAAACGGATGTTCCACCTTCGCACGCAGGCTGGCCTTGGTGTGCTCCCAGCGCTTGGCCAACTTCAGTTCGCGCTTGTTCTTGATCTGCTTCAGCTTCGAGGGCTTCTCCGCGATCAGGTAGCGTAGCTTGCGCTTGCCCTTGATCTCATCGCGCTTCTCAAGCCCGGTGTAGCCGCTGTCCCCACACACCGTGTCTTCCTTGCCATGCAGCAGCTTGTGCGCTTGCGTGATGTCCGCCACGTTGGCTGCCGTGCATTCCACGTGGTGCACTAGGCCGGATTCATCATCCACTCCAATGTGCGCCTTCATCCCGAAGAAGTATTGGTTGCCCTTCTTGGTCTGGCGCATCTCCGGATCGCGCTCACCGTCCTTGTTCTTGGTCGAACTGGGCGCAGAGATAATCGTGGCATCCACAATCGTCCCGCCGCGCAGGCTCTGACCCTTGCGCGACAGATGCGCGTTCACCCGATTGAACAGCTTGCGCGCCAAATCGTGCTGCTCCAGCAGATGGCGAAAGTTGAGAATCGTCGTCTCGTCCGGCACCTCATCCAGCCCGCCGATCTTGGCGAAACGGCGCATCGACACCGTGTCGTACAAGGCTTCTTCCGCCGATGGATCGCTCAATGCATACCACTGCTGCAAAAAGTGGATGCGCAGCATCGTCTCCAGCCGATACGGCTGTCGTCCCGGTTGCCCCGACTTCGGGTAGTGCGGCTCGATCAGCCCCAGCAGCTCCTTCCACGGCACGACCTGCTCCATCTCGGCCAAAAACACCTCACGCCGCGTCCGCTTGCGCTTGCCGTCGTACTCCGCGTCGCCGAAGGTCAGCTGCATCGAAATCGTCTACTCGGGTCGATGATCGATTGTGGCAGATCAGGACGGATTGTTCAGAGTTTCCTTAGGTCATCGCGATGTACACCGTGGAGTAGTCATGATTACGCGCATTCTTCAGTTGTCTGCCCGTGTGGCGAGCAATGCCTGGGTCGAGGTCGGCGTAGGCGCCGATGCCGACATCCTGGTCGCAGACCGTGGGGACAAACGCGAGGAGCGCGCCACCTTCGGTCGCCGCGCACCAGGGCAGCAGCGTTCGATCCATTTGCAGGAGCCTGGCGGATTGGGCGGGGTGGATCTGGCCATTTGGGAAACACAGCGCTGCGCCATTCCGCTGTGCGGTTTCGTCTGCACTGCATCGGCAGACGGCACCACTGCCGCAACCTGGTTGAGCCAGGACGGCAGTGCGGTGTATGCCGCCGGATTGCGCAACGTGATGGACATCGGCGGACGCCTGCAGATGGGGTTCTCGTTGCTCGTCGCCTCATCGGCGAGCATGCCCACCTACCGGCCGCTGTGTATCGACGCCGACCTGAGCAAGTGGCTGCACATGGGCGGTGCCGAGGCCATGCGTCATCTCACGCCCTGGCGGCTGGAACGCTGCGCCGCCGCGGCCGGCGTACGACCGGAGTGGGCGGGCGAAGCGGCCTCGGCGCGGATCGCACGGGTGTGAACGCTTGCGCCACGCAGCCAAAAAGAAGGGGCCCGGTGGGCCCCTTTATCGTTTCGGTGGTGCGGACGGATCGGGATTGCCGCCTGATCGCCAGCTCGCTACGAACAGATCACTAGACGGCCGTTAAGCGCGCAATCGTCAATTGTTCTCGGTGTCCTCCGTACCGCCATCCAGTGCGCGTTGCTGCGCGTCGATGTGTTGCTGCTTGCCGTACGTGCCGCTCTGGCCGAAGTTGGGTTGCGTGCTGCCATCGCGTTCCGGGTGGCCGTCGGGTTCGCCTTCGCCCAGGCTGCCGCCGCGGCCATGACCGCGTTGATTCAACGCTTCCGGCGCCCCGTCACGCGGTGGCTGTGCGTCGTGGGTCTGGACCGCCGATGGATCGTCACGGCCCCGGCCATCCACCGATGCGTCGGGACCGTTGCCGCGATAGGCCGATTGGCGTTCGTCGTGTGTGTCGAGTGTGGATTTTGTGTTCATGGCAACTCCTGTGCAGTGCAATGAAAAAGCCCGGAGCGCGCTGGCCCCGGGCTGGTGATGGGTGCGGCTGCACCCATCAATTAACGCTGGATATCGCCGGTGGTGGAGCCGGCGCCCGGGCCTGCACCCAGGTCTGCGCCGGTCACGCGGTCCAGCTCGGGATTGGAGAGCAAGCGCTCGGACATGGCGTCCAGCGCCGCGGTCTGCGTGGCATCCAGCGCAACCGTGGCAGAACCGTCGCCACCATCCACGGCGGCCTGCGCCTCGCGGTCGGCCACCACTTCCCACTGCTCGCCGGCATTCCACGGGCCGATCATGTCGCCTTCGCCCTGCGAGGTGTTGTAGTACTTGTCGGTGAAGCGCGGATCGCCTGGCAGCTTACCCGGCGGGAAGTTCGGCTCGATCGAGTACAGGGCTTTTTCGAACGACTTCTGGTGCGCCACTTCGCGCGTCATCAAGAAGCGCAGCGCATCCACGATGCCCGGATCGTCGGTGACGTTGATCAGGCGCTCATACACTAGCTTGGCACGTGCCTCGGCCGCGATATTGGAGCGCATGTCGGCCGTGGGGCAACCGATGCTGTCCACATACGCCGCCGTCCACGGTACGCCGCTGGAATTGACCAGGGCCGGACCGCCGCCATACAGGATTTGCTGGGTATGGCTGGTGCTGTTCTGGGTCATGTTGCGCATGTCCATGGCCTCTTCCATGCCCTCGGAGAGCACCGCCTTGGGCCCCTTGTTGAGCATGGCGATGATCGAGCCAATGATCTCCAGATGGCTGATCTCTTCGGTGGCGATGTCGAACAGCAGATCCTTGCGGCCCGGATCGTCTTCGCCCAGGGCCTGGGTGAAATAGCGCATCGCAGCGGCCAGTTCGCCCTGCGGTCCGCCGAACTGTTCCAACATCAGCGTGGCCAGATCCGGGTTGGGTTGGGCGACGCGGACGGTGTACATCAAACGCTTGTTGTGCATGAACATGGGTGGTGCTCCATGGCTGGCGCCCGGCAACTACGACCACTTAGGGAGCGGGCAGAAACGTGGGGCTTTGGCTTTCGGGGGGATGCCCGCAGGATATGCAAGCGACGCAGGACGGCGCTGCCGTCCTGCGCGGTGACTCAGGCGGCCTTGCTGGCCTTGGATGCCTTCTGGTTGCCGCCTTGCTCGGCAAGCAAAGTCAGCTTTTCGTCGGTGGCCTTTTCTTCTTCCAGTGTGGCCAGCAGTAGCGGCAAGGCATCGGCATAACCGAGTTGCTTGGCCATGGCGGCGATGGTGCCGTAGGACGCGATTTCGTAATGCTCCACCTTCTGCGCGCCGCCGATCAGCGCAGCGTCGCGCACCGGGCCGGCTTCGATTTCGTCGATGACCTCGCGGCTTTCTTCGACCAGGCCTTCCATCGCAGCGCACTTGATGCGCTTGAGCTTGATGCCCAACGTCTCAACAACCTGGTCGATGCGTTCGATCTGGCCCTGGGTTTCTTCCAGGTGGGTTTCGAAGGCTTGCTTGAGTTTCGGCTCGGTGGCCGCACGCGCAAGACGCGGCAGCGACTTGGTCAGCTGCTTCTCGGCGCTGTAGATGTCCGACAGTTCGTGGATGAAAAGTTCTTCGACGGTCTTGATCGCCATGTGTGGCTCCTTGGGTTGGTCAGAGGGTGGGTTGCTGCGGTTCGCCATGTCGATGGCGATGCCTTGATGCGCTCGCGTTGCACGCCTGCAGACGAACGTGCCGATGAATCACGTACGAAACTGTTGAAGATTCCGTGCGCGTCACTCGCTCGCAAATGAGCGCTGCGAGCACGTCGCTTGATGTTCTTCGAAAGACACCTTCGTTTTCGCTTCGATCTCCAGGCAGCACCGCGTGGTCGCTACGGTAGTCCTGCGAGTGTTAGCGGGATTGGTGGAAACGGTGATCCCGGTGCGATGGCGACCTGTGCTGTAGTGCAGGCCGCGCTCGCTGCGTGGGCAATGATGGAAATTTTAATTGGCGTACCTGTTACCGCCATCGCCTCGGCATGAATGCGGCGTCGCTTGCGCATCGCTGCTTTCGAGCATCGATCCATGTCGATGCGGTACAACGATGATCGAACTTTTTGCGAGGCTGTGCGATGACGCCGCTGGACAAACCCTTACGTCGCCAACTGCAGATCGGCGATCAGGCATATACCTTGGTCATCGATCCGCAAGGTTTGAAGTTGGTCGAGAAAGGCAAGCGCAAAGGCGTGACCTTGCGCTGGGAAGAACTGGTCAGCGGCGATGCTGCGCTGGCCAGTGCATTGCAGGCTTCGCTTGAAGATCGTTAGCGCGGCGGTGCCGAGCAGCGGTTAAAGCGCGAATGGAACGACTGCGCGCACCGTCTGGCGGACGCGGCTGGCGATCGTTGCGATCGCGCACACCCTACTGCTCGCCTGCGCCGTCCACGCCGACCCGAAGCGTGCTGGATCGGGTGTTGCCGCTGCGCTTGGCGTGGATAGATATTCCAACGACTGGAACAAGCGCGACAGGTGGCCTGGCACAACCACCTGCAGTGCTGGCATGTGGTGGAGGCCACTGCCCATCACTGCCAGCACCTACGCTTTGCAATGCACGCCGGCCACCACCGCGCTCGCCTGGCTCAGCGTGTGGCAAACAGCCGCGCCAGCTCGCGCACCGCCGCTTCCGTTGCGGCGCGATCGGGCATGGCGTCTGCATTGTTGAAGTCGTGCGCGCCTTGCGCCTGCACCAACAACCCGTCGCGTCGCGGCACGACGTTGAGATTATGGCCGCGCCAGACCAGGCCATAGGTGACTTCCGGCTGCGGGATCAGGCGCGCGGTCTGCCCGCGCACCGGAATCACGCTGTCGTCGCCCAGCAAGGCGCGCGCACCGTAGCCGGTCGCGTTGATCAGGATCTTCTCGCGCAAGTCGCCGAATTGGCGCGGATGCTCGAACTCGCGCGTGTAGAGCTCGCCGCCTGCCTGCAGAAAGTCGTCCATCAACAAGCGCGCGTAGGCGCTGAGGTTGAAGGTGAGCTGGCTGTAGCGGCGCACGAATGGCACCGGAAACGGATGACCACCGGGCGCCACCGGCTGCGAGCGCGGACCAAGATCATCGAGCAGTTCGCGTACCAGCGGCGGATAGTCCGGCTCATGCGCTTCGGCAGAGGCGACAGGTTGATCGAAGGGCACGTCCGAGAGCACGTAGCCATCGCGCCATTCAATCGGCTCGCCAGGCAGGCCCAGCAGGGTCTGGTAGCGGCGAAACGATGTGCGCGCCATGTCTTCCCAGCGCGTCTTGAAGTCGGCAGTGGCGTGTTCGCTGGTGCACACGCGCGAATCGGGCGACCACACGCCGGTGGCATAGAACGAACGCACATCCGGCAGGCGCTCGCGCGCGTAGATGCGCACGCGCAAGCCGGCGCGCTGCGCCACCAGGGCGGTCGTCAAGCCGATCGCGCCACAGCCAATCACCGCCAGCTCGCGCGCAGCGGGGTCGGCCGCACGCACCAACCGTAATGCCTGTTCGGCGGCACCCCACGAGAGTGACCACCCGCTGCCGCCATGCCCGTAGTTGTGCACCACCGTCCTGCGCCCGAGACGCTCGGCTTCGATCCGCGGCCCCTGCGCGCGGAACGGGCGCGTGCAACCGTTGATGGCGATGATGCGGTCGACCGAGGCGCGCATCGGTGCCAATGGCGGGGCAGCCGCGAATGGCGCAGGCAGACCACCCGGCGGCGTGACCGGCAGCGTGGCGGGCGGGACGGCGCGCGTCTTGTCGGTTGCTGCCCAGCTCGCCGTGGAGGCGGCCGCCAGCGCAACACCGGCGCTGCGGAGAAAATGACGACGGTGCATGCAACTCCCTGACGTGCTGTGGTGGGTGATGTGGTTGCCGTGATGCGGCTCGCCCCGCGTGCGCGGATGCATGCTGTGGCCTCTGCAGATGTGTTGTCTGCCGCGTGCCAGCATCCGAGCGCGGCATGCGCAGCGCCGGCATGTCTCCAGCATAGCGCGCGCATCTGCCGCGGCCGTAGCCGGCACCACGGTTTCGCACCGCAATCCTGGCGCTTGATGCCGCGCTGGCGGCCATTCGTCGCCCGGGGCTTTCGCAGTCGCGCGCGCCGGCTATGCTCGCTCCCGTCCCACCCAACGAGCTGCCCACCCGTGTCTGCCAGCGTGTTCCTGATCGTGCGTATCGTGTTCGCCTGTGCCGCCGCGTTGGTGGTGGCAGGGATCATGTGGGCGCAGTTGTTCGGCTCCATCGGCCCGATCTACGCGTTGGCCTGCATGGTCTTGCTGACGCTGGCGTTGATGAGTTCGGTCACCCATGTGCGGCGCGTGCGCCTGATCGCCGATCGGCTGGACCACACCACCTTGTCCACCCGCCAGCGCCGCCAGATCGAAGTGCCGCTGGATGTGCAGGCCAGCTTTGCGGTGATGGAAGAGGCGGTGCGTGCGCTACCGCGTGTGCAGGACATCGAATGCGCACCGGGCAGCCTGCTGATCCGCGCCAAGGTGCGCCGCATCGACCCGTACGCCGGTCGCCAGCCGTCGCGCTGGAACCTGTTCGCGCGCTTTGCCATCACCCACAACCAGATCCTGGCGACGATCGCGCCGGGGCAGGGCACCAGCAGCGTCACCGTGTTGTGCGAGCCCGACGCCGGCGCCTGGGTGGATCTGTTCGCGGTGGACGAAGGCAGCAATTACGAAAACGCCGAGGCGATCAATCGCGCGGTGGTGCGCCGGGTCGGCGAGCAGCGTCGCGACGAACAGGCCGCCGCCGAACAATCGGTCATGGAAAAGGAACTGGCCGTGGCGCGCCTGAATCTGCTGCACGCCCAGGTCGAGCCACACTTTCTGTACAACACCCTGGCCAGCGCACAGGTGCTGGCGCGCACCGACCCGCCGCGCGCCGAGATCATGATCGGCCATCTGATCCAGTATTTGCGCAGCTCGCTGCCCAATGCCGACGGCGCTATCGCCACCCTGGGCGAAGAACTCGAACGCACCCAGGCCTACCTGGAGATCCTGCGCATCCGCATGGGCACGCGGCTGGCCCTGCAGGTGGAAGTGCCCTACGAACTGCGTGCGTTGCCGCTGCCGTCGATGATGTTGCAGACCTTGGTGGAAAACGCGATCAAGCACGGGCTGGAAGCCAAGCCCGGTGGCGGCACCGTGTGGATCCTGGCGCGTCGCCACGATGACCATGTCACCCTCACCGTGGCCGACGACGGCCAGGGCTTCAACACGCACAGCCATGGCACCGGCATCGGCTTGAAGAACCTGCGCGAGCGCTTGCAGCTGATCTATGCCGGCAAGGCGAGCTTTGCCATCGTGTCCAACTTCCCCAGCGGGGTGGCGGCCACCTTGAGCCTGCCACTGCCGACGCAGTTTGCTGCCGCGCCGCCACCGTTAGCCACTGCGGGCGCACAGGCCGCACACGCCTCCCAGGTGCGCGCATGAGCGCGCTGCGCGCGGTGGTGGCCGAAGACGAGGCCTTGCTGCGGCAATCGTTGCTGACGCTGCTGGCCGAGGTGTGCCCGCAGTTGCAGATCGTGGGCGACTGCGAAGACGGTGCCAGTGCGCTGGAGACCATCGCCGCGCAGCAGCCGGACGTGGTGTTCCTGGATATCCGCATGCCCGGCCTCACCGGCATCGAGGTGGCGCGTGCGATGCGCGAGATCAGCCCGCGCAGCCAGGTGGTGTTCGTCACCGCCTACGACCAGTACGCCATCGATGCGTTCGAACACGGTGCGGTGGATTACCTGCTCAAGCCCATCGGCCGCGAGCGCCTGCAGGCCGCCTGGCAGCGCGTGCAACAACGCGCCGCTGCTGGGCAGCCGGATGGCGCGTTGTTGGAGGCCTTGCTGCAGCGTCTGTCGGCACGCCCGGCGGCGGCCAGCGCTGCTCCGCCGCTGGCCTGGCTCACCGCCAGCAGCGGGCGCGAGACGCGCCTGATCGCGCTGGATGAGGTGGCGTATTTCCAGGCCGATCAGAAATACACCACGGTGATGACCGCGGCCGGCGAAGCGGTGTTGCGCACGCCATTGCGCGAACTGCTGGATGTGCTGGACCCGCAGGTGTTCAAGCAGATCCACCGCTCGACCATCGTCAACATGAAGGCGGTTGCCTCGGTGGTGCGCGAGGACACCGGCAAGGGCCGGCTGGCGCTGCGCGGCCGCAGCGAAACGCTGACCGTCAGCCAGCCGTTCATGAGCCTGTTCCGCGGCATGTAAGCGCGTTCGGCAGACATCGCGAGCAGTCGCGGATGGATACCGACAGCGCGCGTGGAACCGGCATGCGCGCGCGTGCCAGGGCCGAGTTGCGATGACCGATCACCGCTGCCTGATGCGCTGCAGCCTGCTTTGATTCCCCCGTTTGCATCGACTGAAAGGACTGTCTCCATGCGCCTGATCGCCTCCCTGGTGTATTGCCTGCTTGCCCTGGCCGGCTGCCATGAACGCAGTGGCACCACCTCGATCACCCGTGCCACCCGCGACGGCCACGATGTGATCTTCAGCAAGACGCTGATCACTGCGATCGGTACCAGCGTGCATTGCCTGGCCAGCGATACCGGCCACTGCTACTACCTGATCTTTGAGGATCAGTGCGGCGCTCGCAGCAGCGGTGATGGCGCAAGCACACCGACGTGTGCCCGCAAGACCTTGGACAGCTTTGCGCTGGCGCCAGGGCAGGTGCGCGAATTGCGCGGCGTCCCCGGCCAGGCGCACACCTGCGTGGACACCACCGCTCCGCGGGCCGATTGCCACGGTTGAGGAAGGCTTACCCACGCACCGAGCCGGCGTCGGGTGGGCATGCGTCAGATGGCACCCTCCACGCGCACAAGCCGGAGCGCACCGCGCAGTGTCTGCGGGTCCCCGGCACCGGCACCCCGCCGCGCCAGCCTGGCTGCGGTGCAGATATGCCTTGTCGCTGCAGCAGGCAATGGGCACCGGCGTGCGCCGGCAGGCGGCGCACTGCCGGATCGGCAGGATGCCGGCAGCGAAACTCCGGCCATGCCTGAATACGCACTGACGGCAAGCGGTCGCTTCTGCGATCATTACCGGCTTGTTGCCGGTTCACGGCGTCCTCACTGCCAGGCTCCTCATGTCCGAACACTCGCTACGCCGCGACGTTGGCCCCTTCGCCCTCATGCTCACCGGCCTGGGCTCGATCATCGGCTCTGGTTGGCTGTTCGGCGCCTGGCGCGCAGCCGGCCTGGCCGGCCCCGGCGCGATCTGGGCCTGGGTGCTGGGCGCAGCGATCATCACCACCATCGCGCTGTCGTATGCCGAGCTGGGCGCCATGTTCCCCGAATCCGGTGGCATGGTGCGCTACAGCCACTATTCGCACGGATCGCTGGTGGGCTTCATTGCCGGCTGGGCCAACTGGATCGCCATCGTCTCGGTGATCCCGGTCGAGGCCGAGGCCTCGGTGCAGTACATGGCGTCCTGGCCATGGGCCTGGGCGCAGGGCTTGTATGTGCAGGCGCCCGGAGGGGCAGGTGAGCTCTCGGTGCCCGGCCTGCTGATTTCGGCGGTGCTGGTGCTGGTGTATTTCTTTTTGAATTTCTGGAGCGTCAAGCTGTTCGCGCGCTCCAATACGCTGATCACGGTGTTCAAGCTGGTGGTGCCGGCGGCGACCGGCGTGGCGCTGATCGCCAGCGGCTTCCACAGCGAGAACTTCAGCGTCGGCATCCACGGCGATGCGCACGTGCTCGACCTGGCCGCGGTGCTCACCGCAGTGGCCACCGCCGGCATCGTCTTCAGCTTCAACGGCTTCCAGAGCCCGGTGAACCTGGCTGGCGAAGCGCGTAACCCCGGCCGCAGCATTCCGTTCGCAGTGTTGGGTTCGATCGCGCTGGCCACGGTGGTGTACGTGATCCTGCAGGTGGCCTACATCGGCGCCGTGCCGCCGGATCTGCTGGCCAAGGCCGGCTGGCACGGCATCGATTTCCGCTCGCCGTTCGCCGAACTGGCCATCATCGTCAACCTGCATTGGCTGGCGATGCTGCTGTACATCGATGCATTCGTCAGCCCCAGCGGCACCGGCATCACCTATACCGCGACCACTGCACGCATGGTCTACGGCATGGAAAAGAACGGCACCATGCCGGCCGTGCTGGGCAAGCTGCACCCGGTCTGGGGAGTGCCGCGCATGGCGATGTTCTTCAACCTGGCCGTGTCGTTCGTGTTCCTGTTCTTCTTTCGCGGCTGGGGCACGCTGGCGGCGGTGATCTCGGTGGCCACCATCATTTCCTACCTCACCGGCCCGATCAGCGCGATGGCGCTCCGCCGGCACGCGCCGGAACTGCATCGCCCGCTGCGCATTGCCGCACTGCCGGTGCTGGCCGGCGTGGCCTTCGTGATGGCCACCGAACTGCTGTACTGGGCGCGCTGGCCGCTGACTGGCGAGATCATCCTGCTGATGGTCGTGGCGCTGCCGGTGTACTGCTATTACCAGGCCAAGCAAGGCTGGCCGGATCTGCGCCGCAACCTCAAGGGTGCGGCCTGGATGATCTGCTACCTGCCCACCATCGCCCTGGTCTCGTGGGCCGGCAGCACCGATTTCGGTGGCCACGGCTACCTCAGCTATGGCACCGATCTGGTCGTGGTCGCAGTGATGGGCGCGGTGTTCTACGTCTGGGGCGTGCGCAGCGGCTGGCGGACTCCCTCGGTAGAAAAGGCGGTTGCGCAGGCGTAAGCGGTCACAGTGTCGGCCGCGCTGCCAGGAGCCGGCGCCCGTCAACCGGCTGGCAGTGATCGCTGGGGATTAACAACAACGGCCGGTGCAGTGCGCACCGGCCGTTGTTGTTTGCAGCGGAATCAGTGCTGCAGGCAACGCGTTTCCGTCAACGGCGTCGCTGCATCGCATGGCGGCCCTGGTCAGGAATTGACCACCAGCCGTGGCGCGCCATCGAAGCGGTCGAGGTCGCGCAGCAGTTCGGTGTAGCGGCGTAGGCGGCCCATTTCGCGCATGTTGACGATGTCCTCGTGGCGCAACTCGCGCTTGGAGGTGACCTCCTGCTTGTAGCGCAGCACCTCCGGGTAGCGGCGCGTCATGTCCAGCGCGTCGGCAACGCACTCGACCGAGTCGGCATCCGGCGTCACCCGTGCGCGGCTGTTGAAGGCGCGTAGCCAGCGCTCGAAACCGGCGCTGTGGTCGAACAGGTCGGCGATGTACCACATCACGAACAGGATCGACGCCCACGAGGTGAAGATGATCACCACCCGGCTGAAGGTCAGGTGGTAGTCGTTCTGCCACAGCTGGTGCGTGATCACGCCCAGTAATATCAGCGAGATCGCCTGCCAGCCGATGATCGAGGCGATCACCCACTGCTTCTTGGCCACCTTGAGCAACGAGAGCTCTTCGTCGAGCTGCGCGTCGGTCTTGTCGCGCCAGTGAGCCACCTGCTCGTCGAAGGGGAGCCGATGGAGTGCGTTGTCCTGCAATAGCAGGCCTAAACCCTGGAACAAAGCGATCATGACAAGCTCCTGACGGATGGCTGGTACGAACGACTTGCTGCACTGGCCGTGGCCGGTGCCTGGAGCGTCCGCAACGTGCTGGCCAAGCAGTGCGTCGACGGACGGTCTTAGTTCTAGCACTTTCGCTGTGCATGGCAATGCCCCAAGCCAAGCGCTGGCCGCGCAATTCTGCGCAGACGCGCACAAATTGCTGAATTCAGGCGGATTTGCTGCAATGCCGCCGCCGCGTGCCTTCCCCGCGCCTTCGATCTTGTTGCACTGCACACTCGGCGCTGCGGCAATTGCCGGTTCACAGGAGATGGCAGGCTGGCTTGCCGGACACGTTCGGAAGGTAGGCGTTGGGGAGACGCCGGGCCCGCTTGTAGAAAGATCAGGGGGGACTGCCCGCGTGGTCAGTACCCACCCAGATGCCGGGTCGCCCTCTTCCGGCGCCGCGGTCACGAAGCCCGTCCGCATCTGGTCGCCGTCGCGACTCATGCGTGGATGCTGGTTTGCGCGACGCTGATCTGGCGTTGCAGATGCGCTGCGTATCATGGCCGTATGTCAGCCGTCCTGCGCACCCTCACCGCCCCCGCCGCCAAACAGATCCATCGCTGGGTGCTCGATGCGTTTCCGCGTGGTCAGAGCACTATCGAATACGATCAGCCGCTGGGCGACCCCGGCATCTTCGGGCCCGACAGCATCACCTGGCGCATCCATTCCGAATTTCCGGGCATGTTGTCCGGCGGCCTGTGCGCATTGATGTTGCAGTTGTTGCATCCGCGCGCGCTGGCCGGGGTCTACGACCATTCCAACTTCCGCACCGATTTGATCGGGCGGCTGCGGCGCACCACCAACTTCGTCGCCGGCACCACCTACGCACCACGTGCGGAAGCCGAACAGCTGATTGCGCGCGTGCGCAAGATCCACTCGCATATCCGCGGCCACACCGCCGACGGCGTGCCTTATGAGGCCAACGACCCACAGTTGCTCACCTGGGTGCATGTCACCGAGGCCTACGGGTTTTTGCAGGGATGCCGGCGTTATTGCCGCCAGGTACCTGCTGTCATCGCCGACCGCTACTACGACGAAGCGCGACGCGTGGCCGAAGCGCTGGGCGCTGCCGATGTGCCGGCCAGCGAGGCGCAGGTGGATGCATATTTCGCATCGGTCCTGGGAGAGTTGCGCATGGACGCGCGCTCGCGCGAGGTGCTCGACATCCTTACCAGCATCCAGCTGCCGGTGCCCGCCGCGGGCCTGTCGCGCGGGGTATTTCTCGGCGCTGGCACGGCCTTGTTGCCCGGCTGGGCCAGCGACATGCTCGGCCGCACCACCGCCCAACGCGCGCAGGCGCGCGCATCGGCACGGTTGTTGCGCAGCCTGTCGCCGCTGTTCCGCACCGCCTTGCGCGACGGACTGTCTGCGCGCGCATGCAGGCGCATGCAGTTGCCGCCGGCGACGTTGCTGGAGTGGCCCGACCGGGCGTAATGGTTGCGAGATGGGGCTGGTTGCGCGTTCTGGAGTGGCGAGCGACGTGGCGGTGCCCGGGAGCGGCTGGCAAGGGGGATGCGCGCGGGCGGCAGCGTGATGCGACACCGTACCCTCACCCCAACCCCTCTCCCGAGGGTAGAGGGGCTTTCAGCACCCTGCCGCAGCGGCGGTGAGCGGCCAGCGGCTAGATGCAGCGTTGCGTGCTGCGTGCTACCAGCAATCGAACACTAGCCCCTCTTCCTTCGGGAGAGGGGCGGGTGAGGGTAGGGCGCATGTCGAGCGGCAGCCCAGGCGTCACGAGTTTTTTTTAAGCAGGCAGGCCAGCAAAGAAATCGTGAGTGCCGCGCTAATCACTTAATGCCGAGAACCGGCACAGCACAGCAACAACGCCAGCAGCAACAAAAACAACAACAGCAGCGACGGCAACAGCAACAGCAACGGCAACACCGACAACAACAGCGGCAAAACAGCAACAGCAGCATGCACGCAGTACCAAAGCTTAGCTGCGTCTCATCTCATGCCCGATCCCGTGGCGATGTCGCTCAACCTTCAACGCCAGACCAGTCTTGGCAGCGAAGAACTGCACAGCAGACATACGCATCAGTCGCGCTGTAGCACCAGTGTTAAACAGTAGCCCTGCAGCGATCGGCCAAAATGGCGCTGCAGCGATCGACACACCAATTACCAGATCCTGACCCGCTGCTCCGGCGCCAGATACAGCTGCTGATCCTGTGTCACATCGAAGGCCGGATACCAGGCATCCAGGTTACGCACGGTTTGCGCGCGGAAGCGGCCAGGCGCATGCACGTCGGTGAGCAGCGCATTGCGCAGTGCCGCGTCGCGATACTTGCCGCGCCAGGCCTGCGCAAAGCCCAGGAAAAAGCGCTGATCCGGGCTGAATCCATCCAGGGTCCGGGGCTGCTTGCCCTGCAGCGATAACTGGTAGGCGTCGTATGCAGTGGCCAGGCCCGCAACGTCGGCGATGTTTTCGCCCAGCGTCAGCTTGCCGTTGACCGACAAGTCGTCGAACGGTTGGTAGGCGCTGAATTGCGCGGCCAAGGCGTTGCCGGCGCTCTCGAATTTCTTCAGGTCTTGCGGTGTCCACCAGTTATGCAGCTCGCCGTGTTCGTCGAACAGCGCGCCCATGTTGTCGAAGCTGTGGCTGATCTCGTGGCCGATCACCGCGCCGATCGCGCCATAGTTCACCGCATCGTCGGCGGCGGGGTCGAAGAACGGCGGTTGCAGGATCGCCGCCGGGAAGATGAGGCGGTTTTCAAGTGGCACGTTCAGCGCATTGACCTCCTGCGGCAGCATGTACCACTCGCGATGATCGACCGTCTTGCCCAGCTTGGCCAGGTTGCGGCGGTATTCGAAGACCTCGGCGCGCTGCACATTGCCAAGCGCATCATCGCGGCGCACGTCCAGCCCGCTGTAGTCGCGCCAGGTGTCCGGGTAACCGACCGCCACCGTCAGGCCGGCGATTTTCGCCTTGGCATGCTGCTTGGTTTCGGCACTCATCCATTCCAGTGCGTCGATGCGTTTGCCGAACGCGGTGATGATGTTCTTGACCATCTCTTCGGCACGCGTCTTGGTCTGCGCGCTGACGTACTTCTGCACGTAGCGCTTGCCGACCGCTTCGCCCAATGCGGCATTGGTCGCGTCGATGCCGCGCTTCCAGCGCTGGCGCTGTTGCGGGGTACCTTCCAGCGTGGTGCCGTAGAACGCGAAGCGCTCGTCGGCGAAGGCCTTGGACAGGTAGGGCGAGGCGCGATCCAGCGCGCGGAAGCTCAGATAATCCTTCCAGGTCTGCAGCGGCTCGGACTGCACCAACGCCGACAATCCGCTCACCGCGCGCGGCTGCCACACGATGAAATCCTGCTGTGCATTGAGGCCGGCGGCCTCGAAGAACACCGGCCAGTCCAGGCCAGGCGCATTGCGCGCGAAATCGGACTGCTTCCAGGCGTTGGCGCCCGCCTGCACGTTGTTGGTCTGCTCGGGGGTCGCGTGCACGCGCGCCATGGCGATTTCCAGTGCCAGGATGCGCTCGGCCCTGGCGGGCGCATCGTCGATGCCGGCCAGCTCCAGCAACGTGACGATGTGCGCGCGGTAGGCCTCGCGCAGCTGCGTCATGCGCCCGCCGTCCAGGTAGAAGCTGCGCTCGGGCATGCCCAGGCCGCCTTGCACCAGATAGGGCACATAGCGGCCCGGATGCTGCAGGTCCTGCGACACCCACAGGCCAAATAGCCTGTCGGTATGGAAATTGGTGGCGTTGAGCAGATCCACATCGGCACGCAGCTGGCCGCCCAGGGTGCGCGCCAGCGCCTGCTTGTCGTCGAGCTGGGCAATCGCCTCCAGTTCCGGTTGCACCGGGCGCGCGCCCTTGGCCTCAATGCTGGCTTCGTCCATGTAGGCGGCGTAATAGTCGCCGATCTGCTTGTCTTCGCCGGTGACGCGGTCGTTGGCGGCAGCGCCTTCGATGATGTCGCGGCTATGCCGTTCGGTCTCGACGGCGATGGAAACGAAACTGTTGAAGCTGGCGCGATCTTCCGGAATCTGCGTGCGCTTGACCCAGTTGCCGCTGGCGTAGTCGAAGAAGTCGTCGCCCGGCGCCACGCTGCGATCCATGCCGGTCGCATCGAAGCCGAAATCGCCGAGCTTGGGCTTGCTGGGCGGCGGCGTTGGGTGCGTGCTCGCGGCCGGTGTCGTGCCATCACGGTGGCAGGCGGCGGTGGTCAGCAGCGCGGCAGACATAGCAGCGATCAGGACGGGGCGATGCAAAGAAGCCATGCGGCGCAGCTCGTATAACCAGAACGGACAACACAGTGTAGTGGCCTGCAGTGCCGGGTGCCGGTTCTCTCGTAGGCTCCGCCGCGGATCGTGGTGATGCGGACACGCTCGGTTCAGCGCCGGCGCTGATACCAGAAGCCGAGTGCGTCGCGGGTCTGCAGCATGCGCCGCCCGCGCCACAGAAACCGCAACAGCAGGCCCAGGTGCTCGCGCTTGGAAAAGCTGCGCAGCTTGCGGTCGGAGGTGTGCACGGTTTGGCGCAAGATCACAAAGCGTCCGCAGCGCGCCAGGGCGCGACTCAGTGCCACATCTTCGCCAGCGTAGTAACGGGTGTCGAAGCCCCCTGCGCTGACAAAGGCCACCCGCGTGCAAAACAGAAAGCATCCGGGCGCGATGCCGGAAACCCGGAAAAACCAGCCAAAAAATGCTTGCGCCACGCGCTCGGACCACACCCGCTTGCCCTGCAGATGCACCTGCGCACCGCCGCCTACCGCGCCGGCATCGAGCGCAGCCAATGCTGCGCCAACGACTTGCGGGTTGATGCGTGTGTCGGCATCCAGAAACAGCAGGCGCTCGCCTTGTGCGGCCTGTGCGCCGGCATTGCGCGTGGCGGCGATATGGCGCAACTGCACCTCCAGCACCTGCGCGCCATGGCTGCGCGCGATGGCCGCCGTGGCGTCCTCGCAGGCATCGGCCACCACGATCACCTCATAGTCCAGCTGCATGCCCTGCGCGCAGGCCTGCAGGCACTGCAGCGTGTCACCGATCAGGGCAGCTTCGTCATGGGCGGGAATCACGAAGGACAGCATGGGGCACGACGTGTGTGGGCTGCCGCCAGTGTGCAAGAGGCAGCGGAGCGGGCGTGTGAGCAGGGGCGGCCGGCATTCGGTCCGTGCGATCGAACGAGCGCTGCGATCAATACACGCGTGTATTGATCGCGGTGTGACCGTGGGATCGCGGCAGCGGCGCGCAACAAGCTCCACCGCAGTGCCGCAGCGCGGGCAATGCATTGCGCAGACCGGCAGTCCACAGCAAGGCGATTGCGCTCACCGCCATGCGGGCGCGGCCGTGCGTGGAAGCGGCAGGTGCCGCAGTCGCACACGCCGGTTGCCAGCGCGCCGTCCGCATCCACCTGGCAGCGCCCGTTGCGAGGTGGCCGCCCAGGGCCGGGCAGCACGGCTCAGCGGTTGACCGCGCCCATCATCGCTTCCGGGTAGCGCGTGCCCGCCGCCGCTTGCGGCGGGAAGATGGCATCGATGCGGGCCAGTTCGTCCGGCATCAAGGCCACATCCAGCGCAGCGATGTTTTCTTCCAGATAGGCCAACCGCTTGGTGCCCGGGATCGGAACCAGGTCCTGGCCCTGCGCCAGCACCCAGGCCAGCGCCAGTTGCCCGGGCGTGATGCCCTTGTCGGCAGCAATGGCCTTGACCTGTTCCACCAGCTGCAGGTTGCGGGTGAAGTTATCGCCCTGAAAACGCGGCGAATGGCGGCGGTAATCGTCGGCGTCGAAATCGTCCGGCGACGAAAACGCGCCGGTCAGAAAACCGCGCCCCAGCGGCGAGTACGGCACGAACCCGATGCCGAGTTCGCGCACCGCGGCGAACACGCCGTTGTCTTCCGGCTCGCGCGACCACAGCGAATATTCGGTCTGCACCGCGGTGATGGGATGCACGGCATGCGCGCGGCGAATGGTGGCTGCGGCCGCTTCCGACAAACCGAGGAAGCGCACCTTGCCTTGTTCGACCAGGCGCGCCATCGCGCCCACGGTGTCTTCGATGGGCACATTGGGGTCGACGCGGTGTTGGTAATACAGGTCGATATGCTCCACGCCCAGCCGGCGCAGGCTGGCTTCGCATGCGGACTGCACATACGCCGGACTGCCGTCGATGCCGCGCACCGACGGGTCGTTGGGGTCGAGCTTGATACCGAATTTGGTGGCCAGAAACACTTCATGCCGGCGCGAGGCAATCGCCTTGCCGACCAGCACTTCATTGGTGTGCGGGCCGTACATGTCGGCGGTGTCGAGCAAGCTGATGCCACGATCGAGCGCGCGGTGGATCACCGCGATCGAGGCGGCCTCGTCGCTGCGGTCGCCATAGAACGCGCTCATTCCCATGCAGCCAAGGCCCAGGGCCGAAACGGTGGGGCCGGAACGGCCAAGCGTGCGGGTTTGCATGGGGGGGACTCCGTGCAGCAAAAGGTCGGGGAACAATGGCGTGAAAGGCGTTAGCGCGATGTGGCCCACGCGCTAACGCACAGCCCGCGCAGATCGGCAGGCCATGCTGCGATCTGCGCGGGCTGGTGTGCGGTGCAATCAGCCCTTGAGCTTGGCGGCCACTTCGGCCACGCGCTTGCCGAACAGCTTGGCCGTTTCCAGGTCGCCGCTACGCGGCGCTTCGTCCGGCGAGGCGTCCGATGGCGAGATGGCCAGCGCACCACCCCAACCGCCAGTCCAGTTCACATCCTGCGGACCATGCGCCTTGGTGTTGGCCGGCGGCAGCCCGGTGCCCACCCAGATCTGGCCATGCTGTTGCGACAGGGTCCACAGATACTGGATGGTGGCGGCCTTGTCGCCGTTTGCCGATGCCGAATTGGTGAAACCGGCAGCGACCTTGTCCTTCCAGGCCTGCGCAAACCACGGCTTTGAGCTGGCATCGGCAAATTTCTTGAACTGCCACGCCGGGCCGCCCATGTAGGTGGGGCTGCCGTAGATGATGGCGTCGGCGGCACCGATGGCGTCCCAGGCATCGTCGGGCAGGTTGCCGTCCTGGTCGATGCGGTACAGCGTGGCTTGGCCAACGCTGGCTGCGCCTGCATGCACGGCTTCGGCCTGCTTGACGGTGTGGCCGTAGCCGCTGAAATACACAATGGCGATCTTGGTCATGGGCACTCCTGTTGAACGGGGAGCCGGATTTTGCGCACACCGGTCGCGCCAGCAGAATGACCACGCACGGGACGAACTGTTGCCGCGGCCGGTTGCCGCAGCGGGTCAACCGTGATGCGCCTGCCGAAATGTTGCGCGTGCTTGCGCGCCCAGTTCCCCAATTCCCCGATCCCCGGCCGCAAGGGCACACGCGCCGGATCGGCGACAGGTCTCTTGGTGTCGCTGCTGGCTCAACCCTGTCCGGGCTCGGCCATGCATTCGATCAGGTAATCGATGAAGCTGCGCACCTTCGGTGCCAGGTGGCTGCGGCTGGTATAGACCGCAAAGATGCCGACTTCACCCAGTGCGTAGCCCGGAAGAATGCGCAGCAGACGCCCGGCAGACAGATGCGGCTCGGCCAGGAAATCCGGCTGCATCACGATGCCTTGCCCGGCCAGCGCGGCAGCGTTTAGGACATGCCCGTTGTTGGCGCGCAGGCCGCCATGCAGGCGCACGTCGATATCGCCTTCCGGGCCCTGAAAGCGCACTTCATCGCCGCTAGGCGAGTAGTGATAGAGCAGGCATTCGTGGCCGGCCAGATCGGAGGGATGTTGCGGCGTACCCGCACGCGCCAGATAGGCCGGCGATGCGCATGCCAGGAGGCGGACCGTGCCCAACTTCCGGGCGATCAGCATCGGCGCCGGCTGGCGGGTGATGCGGATGGCGACGTCGAAGCCTTCTTCGACCATGTCCACCAGACGATCGGACAGCGACAGGTCCAGTTCGACCTGCGGGTAGCGTGCGCGAAAGCCCGGCAGCAAGGCGCCCAGGCGCTCGATCCCGTAGCTCACCGGCGCGTTCACTCGCAGCACGCCGGCCGGCTCCAGCGCTTGCGCGCCAATGGTGGCTTCCAGGTCGTCCAGATCGGCCAGCAGCTGCAGGCAGCGTTGGTAGTAGGCGCTACCGGCACTGGTCAGGCTGACCCGGCGGGTGGTGCGGTTGAGCAGGCGGGTGCCGAGCCGCTGTTCAAGCGCGGCGACCTGGCGGGTAACGCTGGCAGTGGAGCGGTCCATCGCATCGGCGGCAGCACTGAAGCCGCTGCGCTCGGCCACGGCGGCGAACACGCGCATCGCATCGAGGGTATCCATGATGGTTCCGATTGTTACATCAAAGGAAACAATTTATCTGAAATAAGAGGATTTATTAGAATCTTTGGAAGGATAGGCTGTGGCGGTCCTCTACCGAATCCTTCCCATGACCAGCGCCTTCCCATCTCCACGCACCGCTGCCTATGGCACTGCCTTGCTGCGCATCAGCCTGGGTGGGCTGTTCCTGGTGCATGGCGTGACCAAACTGCTGGTCTTCACGCCCGCCGGCACCGTGGCGTATTTCCAGACGCTCGGCCTGCCCGCCGCGCTGGCGTACGTCAGCATGACGCTGGAACTCGGCCTTGGCGTGTGCTTGGTGCTAGGCACCTATGCGCGCTGGGTCGCGCTGCTGGGCGTGCCGCTGCTGCTGGGCACGATTGTCGCCGTGCATGGTGCCAATGGGTTCGGTTTCTCCAACCCGGGCGGCGGCTGGGAATACCCGGCGTTATGGACGGTGTTGCTGGTTGTCCAAGCATTGCTCGGCGACGGCGCGTTTGCGTTGAAGCCGTCGCGCTGATGCGGTTTTCATCGATCAAGGAGCTGTCCATGACCCGCCTGCCCTCCCTGTATATCTCGCATGGCTCGCCGATGACTGCGCTGCAGCCGGGGCAGGTCGGCGAGCGCCTGGCCGACCTGCGGCACGCGCTGCCGCGGCCGCGTGCCATCGTGGTGGCGAGCGCGCACTGGCTGGGCCGTCGCCCGCTGGTCAGCGGTGCGTTGCGGCCGCCGACCATTCACGACTTCGGCGGCTTCCCGGCGCCGTTGTATGCGCTGGACTATCCGGCGCCCGGCGAGCCGGCATTGGCGCAGCAGATCGTGCGCCGGCTGGAGCAGGCCGGCCTGCATCCGCACCTGGATCCGCAGCGCGGCTTCGATCACGGCGTCTGGGTGCCGCTGCGCCTGCTGTATCCGCACGCCGACATCCCGGTAGTGTCGCTGTCGATCCAGCCCGAGCTGGGGCCGGCGCACCAGTTCGCGATGGGCCGTGCGTTGGCGCCATTGCGCGATGACGGCGTGCTGGTGATCGGCTCGGGCAGCATCACCCACAACCTGCATGACTTCCGCCACGGCTACAGCACCGAGCGGCAAGCGCCGTACGTGCGGCCCTTCATCGAATGGACCGAACGCAAGCTGCTGGACAACGACATCCCCGCGCTGCTGGACTACCGCCGCCAGGCGCCGCATGCCGCACGCGCGCATCCCAGCGACGAGCACTGGCTGCCGCTATACGTGGCGATGGGTGCGGCCAGTGATGACCGGCTCGGTGCGCAGCGCATCGACGCCGGCATCGATGCGGGTTTCCTGGCCATGGATCTGTATCGCTTCGACGGCCCTGCAGCGGTGGCGGAGCCGGTTGCGGTATAGCGCCGAATGCGGACGTGCGCGCATCGGCAGGTGTGGATCACGTGCAGCGATGCCGAGTGGGGAGAGTGCAGTCGCATGGTCGGCAGGGCAGGGGCATCTGCAGTTGCGAGCGGCCGGAGCACGCCAATCCGCAGCGCTCTGAAGCATTCACGATCGGGTGCAGGCCAGTCTCATAGGCTGAGACGCCACCGCTGCATGCTGCCCGCGTGAAAATCCTCGACAAGCTCGCCGTCCTCGCCGACGCCGCCAAATACGATGCCTCCTGTGCTTCCAGTGGCGCCAACAAGCGCAACTCGCTGGGCACCGGCGGCATCGGCAGCACCGAGGGCATGGGCTTCTGCCACTCGTACACGCCCGATGGCAGATGCGTGTCGCTGTTGAAGATCCTGCTGACCAATTTTTGCATCTTCGACTGCGCGTACTGCGTCAATCGCGTGTCCAGCAACGTGCGCCGTGCGCGCTTCACGCCGGAAGAAGTGGTCACGCTCACGCTGGACTTCTACAAGCGCAATTACATCGAAGGCCTGTTCCTGTCCAGCGGCATCATCCGCAATTCCGACTACACCATGGAGCAACTGGTGGAAGTGGCGCGGCAGTTGCGCGAGGTGCACCATTTCGCCGGCTATATCCATCTCAAGACCATCCCGGATGCGGCCCCGGAGTTGCTGGCAGCGGCCGGGCGCTATGCCGATCGCTTGAGCATCAATGTGGAGTTGCCCACCGAGCAGGGCCTGACGCTGCTGGCGCCGGAAAAAAGCGTGGGCGGCATCCGCTCGGCGATGGGCGAGCTGCGCTGGCGCATCGAAGAAAACCAGCTCGAACGCAAGGCGGAAACGGTGCGCCGCGCCAAGCCGCCACGCTTCGCACCGGCCGGGCAGAGCACGCAGATGATCGTCGGCGCCGACAATGCCAACGACCGCAGCATTCTGGACACCAGCCACAATCTCTACGGCAATTACCGCATGCGCCGGGTGTACTACTCGGCCTTCAGCCCGATCCCGGATGCCTCGTCCAAGCTGCCGTTGCAGGCACCGCCCCTGCAGCGCGAGCACCGGCTGTACCAGGCCGACTGGTTGCTGCGTTTCTACGAGTTCAGCGTGGACGAAATTGCGCCGGCGCAATCCAGCGGCATGCTCGACCTAGACGTGGACCCCAAGCTGGCCTGGGCATTGCGCAACCCGGAGCGGTTTCCGGTGGATCTGAATGCGGCACCGCGCGAAATGCTGCTGCGCGTCCCGGGCCTGGGCACGCGTAACGTGGAGCGTCTGTTGTTGTCGCGGCGGCATGCGCGCTTGCGGGTTGGCGACCTGGCGCGGCTGCGCGTCCCGATGAAAAAGCTGCTGCCGTTCGTGAGCGTGCTCGATCACCATCCGCGTCAGCGCCTGGACGATCCGGTCAGGTTGCGTGCGCAATTGGCGCCCGCACCACGGCAGGCGAGTCTGTTTGACTGAGGTGTGGGCAGGATGAGCGTGCGATGTTGCGCGTGATGCTTGCTGCGGTTGAAGGGAGTGGGTGCTGAGCACAGGGCACAACAAGCGCAGGGCACAACAAGTGCAAGGCTTTCGCACCTTCGGCGCGAGTGACCTTGTCTTGGCAAAAGTCACCAACACCGTCGTCGCCGACGCGATCCGGTGCGATACAGTCGCACCGGTTCCCTGCGCTCTTCGCCACGCGCGGCACGGCGCCCAAACTCGCTTCGCCCAGACAAGGTGCCTCTTCGGCCGTGCATGACTGCGGTGTCCGGCTCGCTTTGAGGCGACAGGGTGAAGCAGGAGCAACAGCAACAGTGGCCAGTTTTGCTTGCTGCAGCTGCCGCAAGCAGGGTGGGGCGGTAAAAGCACCCATCGAAACAGCAGCAGTAATACCTCCAGTAGGATCGATAGCAGTCGTAAGACGGTAGTGACGGTGGTGGTGTTCGTCTTTGTGGGAGTGTAGTGGAGCGATGTTCAGCGCCGAGGTGGAACCCGCGTGGAGTTTTGAAGCATGGCGTGCATTGGCGCGGGCAGGCTGGTGTGCGCAGGTGGAGCCGGACGATGTGGCCTGGAATGGCGGGGCGCAGGGCGGCTTGTTGATGGGGCAGGGACTGTTGGCATTGCCGGCCGTGGCGCCACCACCGCGGGTCTCTGCAGATTTCATGCAGCTGGCGGCCTCGGTGCTGTGTCACCGCGACCCGCAACGGCACGCCGTGTTGTATCGCTTGCTGTGGCGCGTTGCCTCTGGGGAAAAAGCCTTGCTGGAGCGCGCCACCGATGTGGATGTGCACCGGCTACGGCAATGGCAAAAAGCGGTGCAGCGCGATACCCACAAGATGAAGGCCTTCGTGCGCTTTCGTCGCCTGCCCGGGGAAGAAGAAGACTTCGTGTCCTGGTTCGAGCCCGAGCACTGGATCGTGGATCGCGTGGCGCCGTTTTTTGCGCGCCGGTTTGCCGGCATGCGCTGGGCGATCCTGACCCCGTACCGCAGCGTGCGATGGGATGGGCAGGCGTTGACCTTCGGCGAAGGCGCGGTGCGCACCCAGGTACCCGCCGACGATGCGCAGGAGACGCTCTGGCGCACGTACTACGCGCATATCTTCAACCCGGCGCGGCTCAACCCGACCATGATGCGGCAGGAAATGCCGCAGAAATACTGGAAGAACCTGCCCGAAGCCACGCTGTTGCCGGAGCTGATCCGCGATGCCGGCGTGCGTGTGCGCGAGATGGCCGAACGCGCGCCCGAGCCGGTACGGCGGCGGGTGCCGGCGGCACCTGCGCCGTTGCCGGAAGTGGCAACCCAAAGCCTGGCGCAGTTGCGCACTGCCGCACGCGATTGCCGGCGTTGCGAACTGTGGCAGCCGGCAACGCAAACGGTGTTCGGCGAAGGACCCGACGATGCGTCGGTGATGGTGATCGGCGAGCAGCCGGGCGATGAAGAGGACTTGAGCGGTCGTCCGTTCGTCGGGCCCGCCGGGCGCCTGTTCAACATGGCGTTGGGCGAGCTGGGTGTGGACCGCGAGAAGTTCTACGTCACCAATGCGGTCAAGCATTTTCGTTTCGAGCAGCGCGGCAAACGGCGGCTGCATCGCAATCCGGAGCGCACCCATGTGCAGGCCTGCAGCGGGTGGTTGCAGGCCGAACGGGCGCAATTGCGTCCGGCGCAGGTCGTCTGCCTGGGCGCGACTGCGGCGCAAGCCGTGTTGGGAAGCCGCTTCCGATTGATGCAGCAACGCGGGCAGTGGCAGCGCCTGGACGACGGCACGCCGGTATTGACCACGGTGCATCCGTCCTGGGTATTGCGCCAGCCATCGACGGATGCGCGCGAAGAAGGGTATCGCGGATTTGTCGAAGATCTCCGTCGGTTGCTGGATCCACCGCCGCCGTCCAGCGATCAGTCGAGATAGGGAAATAGCGCGCCACACGGGCAAAAAAATACGCGTGCAAGGGCACGCGCACGGTGTCGGAGAATCGGGACACCAAGCGGAGCCACCGGCAGGCCGGTCACTCCCTCACCGCCGTTTGGCGGTTTGATTGCGACCGCTGGAGGCTGGCTCGCGCGACGTACAGCATGATCGAACCACGCCTTGCCTGTGCTGGTGCGCTCGCAGATCAACGGCCATCCACTGCAGATCCGTGGCACGGCATTGCTGATCAACTAGCGACAAACAGAACCGACCGGACAGTCGTCAGGCGCTGCCTCCTGGCAGGCAACGTGTGTGTCGATGTCGAGCAATGTCTGCGTTTGACAAGCGCTCGCCGCGTCGACGGCCAATGTCTTCAAAAATAGCGCCTCCCATGCCTTGACGCGCTGCATGAAAGCGCTGCGCCATCGGCGGAAAAATCGCATTCCGCCGATGGCAGTGTGCGTGCGTCAGCAACGACGCGTCGCGGTACGACTGCAGGCCATTACGGCATCAGCACCTTGTCCACCACGTGGATCACGCCATTGCTCTGGATCACGTCGGCGATGGTGACGTTGGCGGTGTTGCCCTTGACGTCGGTGATGGTGACCTTCTTGCCATTGAGCTTGGCGGTCAGCGGCTCGCCCTGCACGGTAGTCAGCGTGGCGCTACCGCCACCGGCCTTGATCTTGGCGATCAGCGAGGCCGCATCCACCTTGCCCGGCACCACGTGATAGGTGAGCACCTTGGTCAGCGTCGCCTTGGATTCGGGCTTCAGCAAGGTATCGACGGTGCCGGCGGGCAGTGCCGAGAAGGCCGCGTTGGTCGGTGCGAACACGGTGAACGGGCCCGGGCCCTTCAGCGTGTCGACCAGGCCGGCGGCTTTGACGGCAGCGACCAGCGTGGTGTGATCCTTGGAGTTGACCGCGTTGTCGACGATGTCCTTGGTCGCCAGCATCGGCGCGCCGCCAACGGTCGGATTGGACGCCGCATAGGCGGGGGCCAAGGCGCTGCTCAGGGCAATGGCGGTGGCAACGGCAAGCGACTGGAATGAAGTCTTCATGAGGCATCGATCCTTTTGGGTTAGCGATCGCCTGGATGGCGACCGTAGCGTCAATACGCGCCTGCGAAACGACCGGATGCATCACGCTGTTTTGACATTCATCACCGCGTTTGGCGTGGTGAGGGTGGCGTCATAGGTGACGGCTGCACGACTGGCCACGAACGACGCGATACGACACCGGTCGTGGCATCCGGCATGCGCTGGTGCGTCGTTGTAAATGCAGGGCGATGCTCGTGGCGTTGGAGCGAGCAGCAAGGGGGGAGCAATGCCCCATCCATGCCCCGGCTCGACATGCCCTCGGCTCGATCGGATCCGGTGACCATGCGCCCTCCGGCCGCCGCAGACAGGCCTGTGTCCAAAACGCTGGGCGTAGTTGCGGAGCCACCAGTGCGTTGTCGCAGCGTTTCGTCATCGATCGGGCCGCGGCAGCTCTCCATCGCGTCGATGCGCTATCGGCTTGCCGCAGGACGCGCGCCTGAAGCGCGCCACTGCGCCTGTCTCCATTCGCCAGCGTATCGGACGCCGGGCAATTGAACCGAACCGCAACAGTCGTATCGCATCGCCTCACTTGCCAAGGTGCGAGGCAATGCAGTGGTTTTCATCACCGGGTGCAACACGGTATGGTCCGGTAGGTGCGTTGTTGTGCGTCGCAATATGCGATGCCGCACGTGCGGCCGTTCTTTCATTCCGGGTTCTTCATGCATTCGATCGATGTCGTCCTCGCCATGTTGCTGGCGGTCGCGGCCAGCGGTTACCTGATCCGCATCCTGCCGTTTTCGCTGCCGTTGCCGTTGGTGCAGATCGCGCTGGGCGCGGTGGTCTCCGGCGTGTTCGATGCGGGGCACGAGCTGGAACCGGAGCTGTTCTTCCTGTTGTTCCTGCCGCCACTGCTGTTTCTGGATGGCTGGCGCATTCCCAAACAAGGCCTGTTCCGCGACAAGGCGGCCATTCTGGAACTGGCGTTGGGGCTGGTCATCTTCACCGTGATTGGTGCCGGCTTCTTCATTCATTGGCTGATACCGGCGATGCCGCTGGCGGTTGCATTCGCGCTGGCGGCGATCATTTCGCCGACCGACCCGGTAGCGGTGTCCTCGATCGCTTCCAAGGTGCCGATCCCCAAGCGCCTGATGCACATCCTGGAAGGCGAGTCGCTGCTCAACGACGCCTCGGGCCTGGTGTGTTTCCAGTTCGCGGTGGCGGCGGTGCTGACCGGCACCTTCTCGGTGGCGGCCGCTTCGCTGACCTTCCTGTGGGTGGCGCTGGCCGGCCTGGCCCTGGGCGTGGCGACGACCTTCGGGTTGAGCCGCATCCAGGCCTGGATCTGGCGGCATTTCGGCGAGGAGCCCGGTTCGGCGATCCTGGTCAACCTGCTCACCCCATTTGCCGCGTATCTGCTGGCCGAAGCATTCCACGCCTCCGGCATCCTGGCCGCAGTGGCTGCCGGCATCACCATGAGCTACGTGGAAATGGCCGGCAATGCGCCGGGCAATATGCGCCTGCAGCGTTCGGCGGTGTGGGACACGGTGCAGTTCACCTTCAACGGCATCATCTTCGTGTTGCTGGGCGAGCAGTTGCCGGGCATCCTGGACGGTGCGGTGCGCAGCGTGCAGGAGGCCGGGCACCTCAATCCGTGGTGGCTGGCGGTGTATGTGGCCACCATCAGTCTCAGCCTGATGGCCTTGCGGTTTGTGTGGGTGTTCCTGTCGTTGCACTGGAACATCTTCAAGGCGCAGCGGCGTGGGGAAGCGCATGTCAGCCCGCCGTGGCGCATCGTGGTGGCGGTGTCGCTGGCCGGCGTGCGCGGTGCGATCACCCTGGCCGGCGTGCTCACGCTGCCGTTGATGCTGGAAGACGGCTCGCCCTTTCCGGCCCGCCAGCTGGCGATCTTCCTGGCGGCCTCGGTCATCCTGGTGTCGTTGCTGGTGGCCAGCGTCGCGTTGCCGCGGCTGCTGCGCGGCCTGGAGCTGCTCGAAGAAGAAGACGAGCAGCTCAAGGAAGACCTGGCCGTCAAGGCCGCTTCGCAGGCGGCGCTGGATGCAGTGGAAAAGCTGCGCCAGCGGCTGGTGGAAGACAGCAAGCATGCCGAGCGCTACAACGCGGCGGCCAACCAGGTGAGCCAGCGCTATCAGCGCAAGCTTGGTGCGGTGGACATGGCCGAGACCGATCCGGAAGAGGCGGTGGCCTACGAAAAGGCGCTGCGCCAGTTTCGCCATGCGGCCCTGGTGGCCGAGCGCAATGAGCTGTTCAAGCTGGCGCGACGGCGCGAGATTTCCGACGACCTGTCGCGACGGCTGGTGCGCAATCTGGATCTGATCGAGTCGCGCAAGCGCGCTTGAGCGCGCTTAGGCGCGGGGATTAGGGAATCGGGAATCGTAAAAGCAAAAGCCTGGGCGATAACAGCGGCTGCCGTAGGAGCGCGCCTGGGCGCGACCGGGCTGTCTCGATACGCGTCCAGGGGCGGCCGGCTCGGGAATCGGAACTCGTAGCGGCCGGGGCTATGACCACGGCTGCGGTAGCGGCTGATCCAGGCGCGAGAGGTGTTCTCTGGATGGCCCCGTTGCGCCAAGGTGCGCTGCGATGACACCGCGCCGCTAGGATGCAAGCAGCGCGGCCCTTGAGCGGACGCGATGCGCAAGCTGCGGGTCTTGTCCGTTAGCAGCAGGCAGCAGGCAAACCAATGGGTCGGGAGACACCATCCCACCAGACCCCCTCCCATCGTCACGGCACGCGGCCTACCCTGTGGCGCTCATCGTTGCCGTGCACAGCCCATGACGCCCATCGTTTCCATCCAGGGATTGAGCAAGACCTACGCCGGCGGTTTCCAGGCACTCAAGCAGGTGGATCTGCAGATCCAGCGCGGGGAGATCTTCGCGCTGCTCGGCCCCAACGGCGCCGGCAAGACCACCTTGATCAGCATCATCTGCGGCTTGATCAACCCGAGCACCGGCACCGTGTTGGCCGATGGCCACGACATCGTGCGCGACTACCGCGCCGCGCGCGCCAGCATCGGCCTGGTGCCGCAGGAGCTGGCCACCGATGCGTTCGAAACGGTATGGGCCACGGTGCGATTCAGCCGCGGCCTGTTCGGCAAGCCGGCCAATCCGCAGTACCTGGAAACCATCCTGCGCGAGCTGTCGCTGTGGGACAAACGCAACAACAAGATTTCCACGCTCTCCGGCGGCATGAAGCGGCGTGTGCTGATCGCCAAGGCGCTCGCCCACGAGCCGCGCATCCTGTTCCTGGACGAGCCCACGGCCGGTGTGGACGTGGAGCTGCGCCACGACATGTGGCAGATGGTGCGTCGCCTGCGCGAGCAGGGCACCACCATCATCCTGACCACCCATTACATCGAAGAGGCCGAAGACATGGCCGACCGCGTCGGTGTCATCAATCGCGGCGAGCTGGTGCTGGTGGAAGACAAGCACACCCTGATGCGCAAGCTCGGCAAGAAGCAGCTGACGCTGAGCCTGCAATCGCCGTTGCAGGCATTGCCTTCCACGCTGGCGGACCTGCCGCTGGAACTGTCGGCCGATGGCAACAGCCTGATCTACACCTTCGACACCCAGGCCGAGCAGACCGGCATCGGTGCGCTGCTGCGCCGGCTCAACGAGCACGGCATCGACTTCAAGGACCTGCATTCCAGCGAGAGTTCGCTGGAAGAGATCTTCGTCAACCTGGTGCATGGCGCACGTCAACAGGAGGTGCGCGCATGAACCTGCATGCGATTGCGGCGATCTACCGGTTCGAGATGGCGCGCGCCTTCCGCACGCTGACCCAGTCGATCGCCTCGCCGGTGTTGTCGACCTCGCTGTACTTCGTTGTGTTCGGCGCGGCGATCGGTTCGCGCATGGGCGATATCGACGGCATCAGCTACGGCGCCTTCATCATTCCCGGCCTGGTGATGTTGTCGCTGCTCAACGAAAGCATTTCTAACGCCTCGTTCGGCATCTACATGCCGCGCTGGGCCGGCACCATCTACGAGGTGCTGTCCGCGCCGGTGGCGTGGTGGGAAATCGTGATCGGCTACGTGGGCGCGGCGGCGACCAAGTCGGTAATGCTGGGGCTATTGATCCTGCTCACCGCGCGGCTGTTCGTGCCGTACGAGATCGCCCACCCGGTGTGGATGCTGGGCTTTCTGGTGCTCACCGCGCTGACCTTCAGCCTGTTCGGTTTCATCATCGGCATCTGGGCCGATGGCTTCGAGAAACTGCAGGTGATTCCGCTAATGGTGGTGACGCCGCTGACCTTCCTGGGCGGCAGTTTCTATTCGATCAACATGCTGCCGCCGTTGTGGCAGAAGGTCACGCTGTTCAACCCGGTGGTGTATCTGATCAGCGGCTTCCGCTGGAGTTTCTACGGCAAGGCCGACGTGCACATCGCGGTGAGCACCGGCATGACGTTCCTGTTCCTGCTGGTGTGCCTGGGCGTGGTGGCGGCGATCTTCCGCAGCGGCTATCGGCTCAAGGCGTGAGTGGTGAAGGCAGTGGTGTTTGTCGCCGCAGTCTGGTGGATGCGGCCAGGGGTCCAGGTCGAACGGTGAGCGAGGCAGGGCACGGTGCCCTCACCGCTCGCGGGACACGTCGCAAGTACGTCCATGTGGGCTCGGGTGGCATCCATGCCGCCACACGGTTCCGCAAGCGGGGAGGGCACCGCGCTGGAAAGTTACTCGATTGCTTTGTTTGAACCCTGCGCACCGACACTCTCGACAGGTGCTTGCCCGCCTATCGTCGCCGGATCTTACGCGGCATGGATGCCGCGTAAGAGCATGTAAGGACATACCTGCAGCGTGTCCGGCGATGGTGAGCGGGCAAGGCCCCTGCAGCAAGCTCGTCGCTCAGCAGCTCTGCCATGGGACAGCGTAAAGTCGTCTTGTCAGCCGCTCTTACTCGGCAGCCGGTTTGGCGCCGGCTTTGGTGTCCAGGTAATAGGCCACCACCTCGCCCTTGATCTTCATCGTCATCGGGTTGCCACGACGGTCGCGCGCCTTGCCGACCTGCACCTTGATCCAGCCTTCGCTGACCGAGTATTCCTCCACGTTGTCGCGTTCGATGCCGTTGAAGCGCACGCCGACGCCGCGGTTGAGGGCATCGGCGTTATGGAACGGGCTGCGTGCGTCGATGGCCAGGTGATCGGGAGGGGTATCGCTCATGGGAAAGGCGTCATGGCGGCCTGGATAGCCGTCTTCGGCCGCACAGGATACGGGCCTGCGCCGGGAAGACCAGCCCCGGCGACGCAGCGACGTGCGCTCATCGGTTTGCTTGCGCGCCGTCAGGCCTCACACTTCCGACCCTGCACTCCAGCAAACGAGACCGCAATGCCTGACAACAGTGCCGACTACGAAGACGACGAAGGCCTGCAGCCCGAGGGCGACGAAGACGATGTGGATGACCATCCGGCGCGGGTGTGGAACCTGCTGGTGCTGATCAACCCCGGCGACGAAGACACCGCGCTGGCCCAGTTCGACGCCTGGCGCGAAACGCAGGCCGAGGCTGATGGCGACGAAGGCGACGACGCCTGGCTGTGGGCGCTGAAGGACGTGATCGACTGGCGCTCGGGCTTCTATGTCGACTGGAAGGACACCGATTCGTTCATCGCCGCCATCGACGAACTCAGCGCGCGCTGGAACCTGCGCATCGACTGGGGCGGCGACCTGGACGACGAAGATTTCGCCGGCAACCTGGAGGTCCCCGACTTGATGGCGGTGGCGTTCGATCGCCTGCGCGAGCACGGCTACTCGCTGTGGAACTGGAACACCGGCGGCGACGCCTACGCCGGCTGGTTCGCCCTCAGTCGCGACGACGACGCCATGCTGGCGCTGACCTCGCTGCTGGGGGTGGAAGTGCGGCTGGGGAACGAGGCGTTCTGAGGTGGGAATCGGGAATCGGGAATTGGGAATTGCAAGGGCGGGTCCCGAGCCATTTGCTGTATGAGGGTGGCTTTTTGTGTGCAATGCGCCGTCACTGCAACTGACGCAGTTTTTTGCCGCAGCTGCATCGCATTGGTTTAAACGAAGGAACGTGAAACGAAAGGGGCTGCTATACCAAGACGTTCTTGCGTAAAAGCGCTTTGTATCGGACTTTCTCGAGCATACCGCAGCGCATGCAAGCGCCCTTGACGAGCACGCAGCCCACGACGACCCCGCTTTTCCGATTCCCGATTCCCGATTCACGGCACCTCGCCCCGCGCCTGCGCCCGCGCATTGGCGATCAAGGCCTTGAGCAGGGCGCGGTCGGTGTGGCGGGAGATGGGGATGGCGCCCAGGGCAATGGCCTCAAGGCGGAGCGGTGCAGGCACGTCGTAGTGCGCACCGCTGAGTTTGTTCTGGAAGGCGCGGCGGGGAATGCCCAGCCGCGCCGCCATGGCATGCAGCTCGTCCAGCGTATCGCCGAGCAGGTGCGCCCAGCGCTGGTCGCGCCACAGGTGCACCGCATCGTCGACGTAGACGGCCATCGGCCGGGTCAGGCCTTCTTGGACTTCTTCGGCTTCTTGCCGGCGCTGTCGCCGCTTGCCTCGTCTGTCGCTTCCTCGGCGGCGTTGTCGCCGGCGTCTTCGGTGTCGCTGCCTGCGTCTTCGCCAGCGGCGTCGTCGGCCACGGCATCGCTGCCGTCTTGGCCTGCCTCGCTGTCGGCGTCTTCGTCGCCGTCTTCATCGGCATCGGCGTTCTGGAACTCGGCCACCAGCTTGGTCAGGTATTCTTCGGCGGTCTGGCCTTCGTCGGCGGCCAGGTCGTCGATCATCTGCTGCAGCTGGGTCGAATATTCCAGCGAGATGGTCTTGCCTTCGGCTTCCTGCAGGTTGGCCAGGTGCTTGAGCATGGCCAGCATCGGGACCGGGTTGTCGGCGCTGCCCATGGTCTGGCCGCCGATCGACAGCATCCACTCGCTGCCACCCTGCAGGCCGATCGCGGCCACCACGCGCCCTTCGGCCTCCTGCAGCACGGCATGATTGATGACCTGGGGCGCCTGGCCCAGACGGACGAAGGGGCGCTTGGGCTGCTGCTTCTTGCGCTTGTCGCGCTTGGCCTTGGAATTGCGGGACACGGTATTCTCGACGCTGGGAATGGCCGGCCATTCTAGAGCGTGCGCCGCACGATGGGATGCGTGGCGGAGTTGGCCCATGGATGCGACCGGGCCGCCGGAGCCGCATCGTCTTGGCAGGCACCGACCTCAGAGCCGCGACCAGGATGCCCCAAGCCCGAGCTGCCGCAGGCCATCGCCCGGTGTCGATTGCCTGGCGAATCCGGAAAATCCCGGCCCGCGCCACCAAGCCTGTCGGCCTGAATTACCGCTTCTCCACCGCCGCTTCAGCGGCCTTCGCGAGCGCGGTGGCAGAGGCCACCTGCGCGCTGGACGAGATACGTGGTCCTGCCGGACGCGCAGCAGCAGTGCCTGCCGATGCCAGGACCGGAGCCGGGGGCGCAGCCGCGGCAGCGGCGACTGGCGGGGCCGCGTCTGACTTTGCGCCTTCGACAGGCGTCCCCACGGTGGCGGTGCCGGTGGCCGCGGCGCCGCTCAGGTCCGGTACCTGGGTGTCGGCATCGTGCAGCGATTTGCCCAACGCCACGCCTTGTCCGGCGCCGGCCAGGGCTGCGTTTTCGGCGTCCTGGGTCATCACCACGATACTGATGCGGCGGTTGATCGGGTTCTGCGGATCGGTCTTGTCGAAAAGCACCGACGAGGACAGCCCTACCACACGCGTCACCTTGGCATCGGACATGCCCCCGGCCACCAGGGCGCGGCGCGCGGCATTGGCGCGGTCGGCGCTGAGTTCCCAGTTGGTGTAGCCGGCATCGCTGCTGTAGGCGGTGGTGTCGGTATGACCGGTGATGCTGATGTGGTTGGGCACCTGGTTGATGAAGCTGGACAGCTCGCGCAGGATCGCCACCGTATACGGCTTGAGCTGGTCGCGGCCGATGTCGAACATGGGGCGGTTCTGCTTGTCCACGATCTGGATGCGCAGGCCATCGGGCGTGAGGTCCAGCAGCAACTGGTCCTTGAACGGCTCCAGCGCCTGGCTCTTGTCGATGGCCTCCTTCAGGTCCTGCATCAGCGCTTCCAGGCGCCGCTTGTCCTTGGCACGGCTGTCCACGTCGGTGTCGGCCGCGTTGTCGCGCTTGCGGCCCATTTCGTCCTTCTGCCCCTTGGCCATGTCGGCGGTACCGCCGAGCTTGATCATCGAGGTGCTGGCGCCGCCGGGGCCGTTCATGCCGGGCGAGGGCGCCGGCGACTTGCCGGACAGCGGGCTGGGGTTGCGGAAGTATTCGGAGATCGCCGCGCGCTGTTCCTTGGTGGTGGCCGCCATCAGCCACAGCACCAGGAAGAAGGCCATCATCGCGGTCACGAAGTCGGCAAACGCCACCTTCCAGGCGCCGCCATGGTGGCCGCCGCCCTGTACCTTCTTGACCCGTCGGATGATGACGGTGGATTTGGCCTCGGCCATGACCGCGGCCCTACTTGATCGTCTTCAGGTGCGTTTCGAAATCGCCGAAGCTCGGACGCACATTGGAGGGCAGGGTCTTGCGCGCGAACTCCAGCGCAATCTTCGGGTTGTAGCCACGCAGGCACGCCAGCAGCGCGGTCTTGACCGCTTCGTAGATGCGTCCGTCCTGCTCGGCACGCGCTTCCATCGCCGCCGACAACGGCGAGACGAAACCGTAGGCCAGCAGAATGCCGAGGAAGGTGCCGACCAGCGCGGCGCCGACATGGTGGCCGATCTCTTCGATCGGCCCGCCGATCGAGCCCATGGTGATCACGATACCGAGCACCGCCGCCACGATGCCGAAGCCGGGCAGGCCGTCGGAGACTTTGCTCAGCGCATGCGACGGCGCCAGGGCTTCGTGATGGTGTTTTTCCAGTTCCAGTTCGAGCAGCGGTTCCAGCTCGTGCGGCTCGATGTTGCTGCCGATCATCAGGCGCAGGCAGTCGGTGATGAAGTCCAGCAGGTGATGGTCGGCCACCACCTTGGGGTAGTTGCCGAAGATGGTGCTGTCCTGCGGCTTTTCGACGTGGTCTTCCAGCGCCATGAAGCCGTCGCGGCGGGCCTTGTTCAACAGTTCGTAGATCAGGCTCAAGGTGTCCTTGTAGTCGTCGGACTTGTATTGCGGGCCCTTGAACACGCCCATGATGCCGCTGAGGGTTTCCTTGACGATCTTGCCCGGCGTGCTGACCAGGAACGCGCCCAGCGCCGCGCCACCGATGATCATCAGCTCGTACGGCTGCCACAACGCGCCCAGCTTTCCGTGCGACAGCACATAGCCGCCGAGGACGCTGACGATGACGACGATGAAGCCAACGATGATGAGCATGGCGCAGCCGGAAGCAAACTGGGGTTGCTAGTGGTTTCGGCTTGCGCGGCCGATTCTTGAAGCGCACGGCGTGAAGACGTGCGCTGTAGCTGAATGTCTAGCCGATTGTAATGGCGGTCTCATGCACGCATCTGATTGCCTCGCCGCCTGCCAGCGACAGTGTCGCTTCGCCGGCGTGTTCCCAGAATTGGTTGCCCTGCGCATCGGCAAAGCGCGCCCCGGATGCCGCCTGGGCACTAAGCAGCACCAGCCTGCGGTCTTCGAGGGTCAGCTGCAGGGCATCGGTGGCCGCGTCGAAACGTGTCGCGATCATGCGCGGGCCGCAGCGCCAGGCCACCGTGTGCGCGGCAAGCGTGGGGCCGGCCGCCGCCGCCGGAGTGGGTGTCCTGGCCGGATGCGGCAGCGGGCCGGTCACGCTGGCATCGGTGCCGGTGGCGAGCGGGCGCGCGTCGGGTTGGAGGCCGGCTGGCTGCGCTTGTGCGGGCTTGGCCGTCTGCGTTGCCGGGGGCGGGCTACCTGCGCTGCAGCCGGCGAGTGCGGCCGCCAGCAGGCCGGTAAGCATCAGCGCTGAGGACGTGTGCATCTGCGTACTCCTGCCTGGTTCGGATGGCCGCCGTGTCTGCGGCGGTCGGGACCTGGGGTGCCAGTCCTGGCGCCGCCCGAGCGCTTGCATCGGGCGCGTCGGGGCCGGGAAGGCCTGCCTACAACTGAACACGCGACCGCTTTACGGCTGGGACGTCGCCTGCATGTGGCCGCTCATATGGAGATCAAGCCTTGCCTGAGGTTCTCGCGCCAGCAAGCGATCTGCACATCGGCATGTCGGCGCGAACCGCTTGCACGCGGTTCGCGCCATGACGCGCAAGAACGCAGGTGGGCGTTGTCGACTACCTCCAGGCACCGCAGCGGCAGTGGCCCAGACGCGGCGCCATCAGGCCGCTTGCGCTTCGGCGCCTTGGCGCTGCAGCGGATTCGGCAGCGCCTGGCCATTTTCGGTGAAGCCCAGCGAGACCGAGTTCAGGCAGTGGCGCTCGCCGGTGGGCGGCGGGCCGTCCGGGAACACATGGCCCAGGTGGCTGTCGCAGCGCGCGCAGACGATTTCGGTGCGGATCATGCCGTAGCTGGTGTCGCGGATCTCGCGCACATGGGCCGGGTCGTAGGGCGCAAAGAAGCTCGGCCAGCCGGTGCCGGATTCGAATTTGGCGCTGGAACGGAACAACGGCAGGCCGCACAGCCGGCAGGTGTAGACGCCGTCCAGCTTGTTGTCCAGAAACACCCCGCAGAACGGCGCTTCGGTGCCATGGTGCAGCAGCACGCGCTGTTCCTCGTCGCTGAGCCCGGCGATCAGGGCATCGCGTTGGGCGGGGGAGGGAGGGGTCAGATCGAACTGGCTCATGGGGCTCTCGCATGCGCTCGCCAGCGGGGTGCCGGCGCCTGCTTCCGTGATGTGGGCAGTGTCGGGGTGGTTCAACCGCTAGGACGTAGCCAATGGCCTGCCACTGCGGCGGAGGGTCGGCCTTTCTTCGCACCGCAACCACCTTGCGAAAGCGTTCATCCCCCGGCCGGTCGCATGCATTGCCGCAGCGCCCCCGCGCCCCAATCACTGCATGACCCTCGAACACGCAAGGTGACTGTCATGGCGATCCACGCATCAAGCCGCCGCGTTCTGCTGTGCGTCCTACTGACGATGTCCGGCGCGGTGGCGGCGCAGTCGGCCACCACCACGCGCTCATCCACGAGCTTGCAGCCCATCACCACGCCAACGCCCGTCCAGCCCACGGTGACGCCGCCGCGCGCGCTGCAGCCGGCGCCTGCCGCCGCACCCGTGCCCTCGCAACTGGGGCAACGCCCGGTCGCGCCGAGCATCCCCACGCATGGGCCGGCACAGACGCCGGTCGCGCCTGCCGGCAGCCAGGTGGCGCCGACCAAGCCGATGGTCTACGACCGCAATGGCCGCTTGCTGCAGGGCATGCAGCCGGCCGGCGCCAACCGGGTGCTGGATACCAAGACCGGCCGCTACTACGACGCTGTACCGGCAGGCGATGGCATGCGCGTGGTGCGCTGACAGCAGCGCTCGCGCTGCGCACACACCGCCCATAGCGACCGTCTTGCCACCCAGTCCCCGCGCTTTTGAAATTGTCTGCTACGCAGCAGGCGATATGCAGCCCGCACACCCGCGTACCTGCACACCCGCCCATTCCCGATTCCCGAATCCCGAATCCCCACTCAATCGGCGATCGGCAAGGCCAGCGTCTCCTTGACCTCTTCCATCACGATGTAGCTCTTGGATTCGCGCACATGCGGCATGGTCAGCAGGGTGCTGCCGAGCAACTTGCGGTAGGACGCCATCTCGCTGATGCGCGCCTTGAGCAGGTAGTCGAAATCGCCGGAGACCAGATGGCATTCCAGCACGTTGGGCAGCTTCAACGCGGCGCGGCGGAATTCTTCGAAGATGTCGCCGGACTTGTAGGCCAGGCTGATCTCCACGAACACCAGCAGGCTGGCCTTGAGGTAGTGCGGGTCCAGTCGCGCGTAGTAGCCGGTGATGGCGCCGTCGCGCTCCAGCCGGCGCACGCGCTCGGTGCAGGGCGTGGTCGACAGGCCTACCCGTTCGCCCAGTTCGGTGAACGAAATCCGCCCCTCCTGCTGCAGGATGCGCAGGATCTTGCGGTCGATCTTGTCCAGCTCGCGGGCGCGGGTGCTCATGGGGTTTGTGTCGGCAGGGTTTGGCAGGAAGTTTCACTGCAAAGCTGTGCCGATTCCAGAAATGGCACTGCCTGGCTCGCAATATACTGCGTCTAACTATCCCCCTCCGCGCATGGTTGTGGGGGAATGCCCTTTTCAGGAGAACGACATGCGTGTGCTCATTCTCGGTAGCGGCGTCATCGGCGTGACCAGTGCGTGGTACCTGGCGCAGGCCGGTTGCGAGGTGACCGTGGTCGATCGCCAGCCGGCGGCGGCGCTGGAGACCAGCTACGCCAACGCCGGCCAGCTGTCGTTCGGCTACACCTCCCCCTGGGCCGCGCCCGGCGTGCCCGGCAAGGCGGTCAAGTGGCTGTTCGAGCAGCACGCGCCGCTGTCGATCCGCCCCACCCGCGACCTGCGCCAGCTGGCGTGGCTGAGCCAGATGCTGCGCAACTGCACCGCCGAGCGCTATGCGGTGAACAAGGCGCGCATGGTGCGCATGTCCGACTACAGCCGCGATTGCCTCAACGCCTTGCGCGCCGAGACCGGCATCGAATTCGAAGGCCGCCAGCTTGGCACCACGCAGTTGTTCCGCACCCAGCAGCAGCTCGATGCCGCCGCGCAGGATATCGAGGTGCTGGCCCAGTACGGCGTGCCGTACGAGCTGCTGAGCCCGGCGCAGATTGCGCAGTTCGAACCCGGCCTGGCCGGCGGTGGCGCACAGATGGCCGGCGCGCTGCGCCTGCCCGAAGACCAGACTGGCGACTGCCGCCTGTTTACCCAGCGGCTGGCCGAACTGGCCGTGCAGGCGGGTGTCACGTTCCGCTACGGGCAGCAGATCGAGCGGCTGGAGCATGCCGGCGGCCAGGTCAGCGGCGTGCAGATCGATGGCCGCATGGAAACTGCCGACCGCTACGTGCTGGCGCTGGGCAGCTATTCGGCCGATTTGCTGCTCTCGCTCGGCCTGCATCTGCCGGTGTACCCGCTCAAGGGCTATTCGTTGACCATCCCGATCGTCGATGCGCAGCGCGCGCCGACCTCCACCGTGCTGGACGAGAGCTACAAGATCGCGCTGACCCGCTTCGACGACCGTATTCGCGTCGGCGGCATGGCCGAGGTGGCCGGCTTCGATCTGTCGCTGAATCCGCGTCGTCGCGCCACCCTGGAAATGGTCGTCAACGACCTGTTCCCCGGCGGCGGCGATCTGGCCCAGGCCGAGTTCTGGACCGGCCTGCGCCCGGCCACCCCGGATGGCACCCCGGTGGTGGGCGCCACCCCGTACGCCAACCTGTTCCTCAATACCGGGCATGGCACGTTGGGCTGGACCATGGCCTGCGGTTCGGGGCGCTACCTGGCCGACCTCATGCAGGGCCGCACGCCCGAGATCGATACCGAAGGCCTGGATGTGTTCCGCTACCTGTCGCCGCGCAGCGCGCGCCCGCAGCGGGAGGCCGCGTAGTGCGTCCTGCGCAAGCGTCGATCGATCTGGAGGCATTGCGCCACAACTACCGCCTGGCCAAGCGCCTGGGCGGCAGCAAGGCGCTGGCGGTAGTCAAGGCCGACGCGTACGGGCACGGTGCAGTACGCTGCGCGCAGGCACTGGAGCCGGAAGCCGATGGCTTCGCAGTGGCCTGCATCGAAGAAGCGCTGGAACTGCGCCAGGCCGGCATCCGCGCGCCGATCCTGTTGCTGGAAGGGTTTTTCGAACACGACGAGCTGCGCCTGATCGCCGAGCACGATCTGTGGACGGTGGCGGCCACGCCGCAGCAGGTGCGCGCGCTGGCCGAGTTCCAGAGCCCGCGGCCGTTGCGCGTGTGGTTGAAGATGGACAGCGGCATGCATCGGCTGGGCCTGTCGCCGGAGGACTTCCGCGCCGCCTGGCTGCGCCTGCGCGGACTGCCGCAGATCGCCTCGCTGGTGCTGATGACCCACCTGGCACGTGCCGACGAGCTGGACTGCAGCCGCACCGACGAGCAGGCGGTGGCCTTCGCGCTCACCGCTGGCGGCATGCGTGCGGAAACCAGCATTCGCAATTCGCCCGGCCTGCTCGGCTGGCCAGCGCTGCGCAACGACTGGTCGCGTCCCGGGTTGATGCTGTATGGCGCCAATCCCTTTCCGCAGCACACCGAGCACACCGCGCAACTGCGTCCGGTCATGACGCTGCGCTCGCGCATCATTTCGGTCCGCGATCTGCCGGCCGGCGAGCCGGTGGGCTACGGCGCCCGCTTCGTTGCGCAGCGGCCGACGCGCGTGGGCGTGGTGGCGATGGGCTATGCCGACGGCTACCCGCAGTTCGCGCCCAACGGCACCCCGGTCTTGGTGGACGGGCAGATCTGCCCGCTGATCGGTCGCGTTTCGATGGACATGCTCACCGTGGACCTCACCGACCACCCGCAGGCCGACATCGGCACGCCTGTGCAGCTATGGGGCGATGTGCCGCAGGTCAGCGCGCTGGCGGCGCAATGCAACGTCAGCGCGTATCAGTTGCTGTGCGGGCTCAAGCGGGTGCCGCGGATCTATGTGGGTGAGGCGGCAGTGGGCAAGATTTCAGCATAGCGGCATCCCTTCTCCCATCGCGGGAAGGTGGCGCGTAGTGCCGAATGAGGGGCGAGCGAAGCTGCGTGCAGTTTGAATGCCACGTGTGCTGCGCCCCCGTACCCTCATCCCAATCCCTCTCCCACAGGGAGAGGGGCTTTAGCGGCGGCTCACACCTTCGCGCCATACCCTCACCCAACCGCTCCCTCGACCGGAGAGGATTTTCAGCGGTAACTCACAACCCGGCGGTACTGCGATCGCCGCGGAACTGCTTGCGCACCCAGTCGTCGATCATCGCCTTCTCGAAGCGCAGCGGGTCGCTGTCGGTCAGGCGCGGTCCGCTCATCAGGAAGGCCGAATCCACCAGCTTGCGTTCGCCCTGGTCGATCACGCGGCCATCGGCGCCGGTGAGCGTGTAGGTGAAGCTCAGGCGCGGCGGGTAGATGTCCTTGACCACGCGCACGTCCTGCAGGCGCGGTCCGTGCCAGGGCTCGTACTGGCCGGCGCGGCGGATATCGGTGATGGTCACGCTCAGGTGCTGGCCATCGGGCAACTGGCGCGCTGCGCTCTGCTGGAAGTGGGTTGCCAGCTGGGTCACCCAATCGCCGCGCTGCGCCTCCCAGCGGTTGCCGCTGAAGCGCATCTCGGAGAACTGCGCAGGGTCGGTCCAGCGCACGTCCACCTTGCCATCGCTGCTGAGCGCGCGCGGTGCATCGGGGTCGGTGACGTTGCGCACCCCCGCCTGCACACCCGTCGCGGCAAGCAAGCCAGCCAGCAGCAGGCTGGCGACGGAGAGATTGGAAAGTTTCATCGAAAGCCTCCAAGCGGAAGGTACGTTGTGTACCGGCTGTTCCCGCAGTGTGGGGGTGCCTCGCAGCGCCCGCAACGCGCTGCACGCCTGGACTCGCGACCACGTTGCCGCGCGGTTAATCCGGCTGCCAAACGCCATGACGGTGGGTTCACTGCGCCTGCGCCCGCGCTTCACGGCACAGCCAGGAAGATCGCCAGCATGGACACCCACTCTTACCGCACAAAATCAGCGTCTTCGGCGCCGGCACACATGCCGTCGGACGTGCGACTGCAATTCATCGACTGGGCCAAGCAGCACGGTCACAACCCCGCTTCCGGTGCGGCCGCCTTCGTGGCACTGCAGAGCGAGGTCGACCTGGACCTGGCCACGCGCGCGCTGCAGCTGGAGCCGAATGACGACCCGCGCGCGGCGCTGCGCGAGCATCTGGCCGCGTTGGCGCGCCAGGTGGATGTGGCCGTGCAGTTCCCCCCGGTCTACACCTACACCGCGGCCAATGGCCTGGAGTACCGCTACTCGCTGATGCTGGTCATTGCCGAAGATTGCGTGGAGTGGACCGGCCGGGTCTGGCACGACCTGGACTACCAGGGAATGCTCACCGGCCGTGGACAGGGTCCGCGTGCCAACTACACCCAACTGGCGCGCATGGCGCTGGAACATGAGCTTGATCAGGAGCGTCCCCGTTATGTCCAGGCATGAACTCGAGTTGCAATTGCCGGTCGGCGCGGAGATTGCCAGCGGGGAAGATGGCTTCACCCAGCGCTGCCGCGAGGAATGCGCGAAATTGGGAGTGGCGCGGGTGCGCCTGTTGCTGCTGGACTCCGATTACGCACGGTCCACCGCCTGGCGCGAGGAAGCGCAACGCTGGATGGACGCACAGCTCCGTCGCGAGGGCGAATGGGTGTTCCGCGGCGTGATCGCCGGCATCGTGGTGCTGGCAGCCTGCATCGGATTCGCTGCCACCACCTTGTGGTGAACCGGGGGCTGCGCAACGAAAGCGTGAACTTGCCCGGCCGGGCGTGCACCCGCTGACGACATCGGGCATGGTTTCATCTGCCCGTCATCCGCTCCGGCAGCATCCGTGGTTTCCGATTTGAGCACTCCTCCTTCCAACCCAACGCTTGCTGCCGCCCTGCCGGCCGCCATCGCCGAGCCGTTTCTGGACCCGGCGATGTATCACGAGATTTTCCACAACATCGATGCTGGCTTTTGCGTCATCGACATGGTGTTCGACGGCGAGCAGGCGGTGGACTATGTGATCCGCACCACCAATGGCGCCTTCGAGCGCTACACCGGTTTGTCCAACGCGCTCAACGTCTCCGTCCGCGGCATGCTCCCGGAGCACGAGCAGGAATGGTTCGACCGCTACGGCCATGTTGCGCGCACCGGCAATCGTATCCACTTCGAAATGCAGGCCAAGGCGCTCAAGCGCTGGTATTCGGTGGATGCGTTCCGGGTCGGGCAGCCGGAGCAGGCGCGGGTGGCGGTCCTGTTCATGGACATCACAGAGCGCAAACGCGTCGAGCGCGAACTGGCCGAGAGCGAGGCGCGCTTCAGTGCCCTGGCCGACGGCTTGCCGATGCCGGTCTGGGTGCTGGACGCGCAGGGCGTCGTGCGCTTCGTCAACAGTGCGTACGGCGAATTTTTTGGCCTGGATATTTCCAGCGGGACGGTGTCGGCGTGGATCGAACTGCTGCACCCGGACGATTTGCCGACCTTCCAGTTCGAGCTGGCGGCATCGCTGCAGGAACAGCGTGGCCTGCGCGCGCTGGTGCGTGCGCGCCGCCATGATGGGCAGTGGCGCTGGATCGAAATGACCGCCACGCCGCGCTATTCGGCCGATGGCCGTTTCATCGGGCTTGCCGGCAGCAGCCCGGACGTGACCGAGCAGCGCGAGATCGAGCTGGCGCGCGAACAATTGCTGGAATCCGAGCGCAGCGCGCGCAACGAGGCCGAAAGCATGGCGCGGCTGAAGGACGAGTTCCTGGCCACGCTGTCGCACGAACTGCGTACCCCGCTGACCACCATCCTGGGCTGGAGCGAGTTGCTGTTGCAGCGGGTCGAAGAAGGCCAGCCGTTTTACAAGGGCCTGTCGGTGATCGCCAGCAGCGCACGTGCGCAGAAGCGGCTGATTTCCGACATGCTCGATCTCAGCAGCATGTTGCTGGGCAAGGTGCAGCTGGAAGTCGAATCGCTGGATCTGGTCGAGCAGGTGCGCGAAGCCTTGAACACCCAGGAACTGGCTGCCGAAGGCAAGGATCAGGTACTGGAGCTGCACGTGCCGCCCACGCCCTGCCTGGTGCTTGGCGATGCCACGCGCCTGCAGCAGGTGTTGTGGAACCTGCTGTCCAACGCGATCAAGTTCACCCCGGCACATGGCCGTATCGACGTCAAAATCGAGCGCGACGACGGGCATCTGGTGGTATCGGTCTGCGACTCCGGCGATGGCATCGCAGCCGAATTCCTGCCGCATCTGTTCGGCCGGTTCCGCCAGGCCGACGGCACCACCACGCGCCAGCATGGCGGCCTGGGCCTGGGCCTGGCCATCGTGCAACAGCTGGTGGAAATGCACGGCGGCCAGGTTGGTGCCACCAGTGGCGGCCGTGGCCAGGGCGCGACCTTCACCGTGCGGCTGCCGGAACACATTCCCGACCAGGCCAAGCGCCCACGCCGCGAATTGCGGCGGCGTCTGTTGTCCGAACAGATCGTCGAAGCGCGCGCGCTCAACGGCCTGCGCCTGCTGGCGGTCGAAGACCAACCGGACATGCTCGATTATCTGCGGCGTCTGCTGGAAGAGCAGGGCGCCGAAGTGGTCACTGCCGGCAGCGCCACCGATGCGCTGGCATTGATCGATCATCGTGGCCACGCACGCTTCGATCTGATGCTGACCGATATCGGCATGCCGGGCATGGACGGTTACGGCTTGATCCGCACGGTCCGCGAAAACCTCGGGCTGGACGCCACCGCATTGCCGGCGGTGGCGGTCACCGCCCTGGCCCGCGAAGACGACCGCAAGCGCGCGCTGGAGTCCGGGTTCCAGGAACATCTGGCCAAGCCATACAGTGTGGCGCAACTGGTCACGGCCGTGCGTGCCGCGCGCCAGGCGCTGGAGTAACCGGCGCGCGGTGGCACCGCCGCGCATCGGGTCACCGCAAGCTGTTGAGGCGATGCGTTGGCGACGCAGCGGCGTGTGTGTGGTTAGCTACCCGGCGTCTTTCCATGAGCCGCTGATCTGCCCAAGACGCCCGATCCTCCTGCAACCAACACGATGGTGTGGTGGATGAGCCGTTCACCACGGGCGCAGCATGGTCGCAGTAGAAGACCGATGTGTACGCATACGTGGCGACACTGCCGCGCCGATGCCGATAACCGGTACGCGGCGCGCTTTCTGCCTCTTTCACGCATGCTGGCCTAGCGTGGTGCGCTCAGCTCATGGAGATTGCGCAATGCCCAAGTACGCCCCGCACGTCTATTCCGAACAGGTCCAGATCGCCACACTCGAACATTGGGTGTCCCTGCTCGATGGTCAGGAGCGTGTGCGGATCGAGCTCGACGACGGCAGCATGATCAGCGGCATGGTTGCCGTGCGCCCAAGCCTGCAAACCTATCTGGACGAACACGACAACGAAGGATTGAACGGTCAGCTGCGGCTGGACCAGCTGGATGCATCGCAGGAGCCGCAGTGGATCTGGATGGACCGGATCGTGGCGGTGCACCCGTTGTTGCTGGGCGCCGATCCGCAAGTCATGCCGTGACGGCGGCGTGTTGACGGTGTGTTTACTTCTCACGCTCGCGTTGGCGGCATGATCGCTGGCTGACGCAACCGTCCAGGAGTTGGCCGCAATGAATGCATCCCGATTGAAGTTCGCCCGCTGGCCGCTGTCGTTGACGGCGCTGGCCGTTCTCGCCGCGTGCGGCGATACGGCAACGTTGGCGATCGAACAGGGGACCGGGCCGGACCCGCAATTGCCCGAGCCGGTGAAGCGCCTGATTCCCACCGTCAAGGTGGCGCCGGTCAAACGCTGGGCAGCCAATGCCAAGCCCATCGCGGCCGACGATCTGCAGGTTGCCGCGTTTGCGCGCGATCTGGATCACCCGCGCTGGATCTACGTGCTGCCCAACGGCGATGTGCTGGTGGCCGAGACCGCCGAGCCGCCCAAGCCCGAGGATGCCGAAGCGGGCGGCGGACTGCGCAAGAAAGTGCAGGGCGCGATGATGAAAAAGGCCGGCGCGGCGGTGGCGAGCGCCAACCGCATCACCTTGTTGCGCGATGCCGATGGCGACGGCGTGGCAGAGGTGCGCACGCAATTCGTCAGCGGCCTGTTTTCGCCGTTCGGCATGGCGCTGATCGGCGACCGCTTCTATGTCGCCAATGCCGATGCGCTGGTGAGTTTTCCGTACAAGCCCGGCGACACGCATCTCACCGCCAAGCCGACCTTTGTGGCCAATCTGCCCGGTGGAATCAACCATCATTGGACCAAGTCGCTGCTGGCCAGCCCGGACGGCAGCAAGCTCTATGTCGGCGTCGGTTCCAACAGCAACGTGGCCGAAAATGGCATGGAAGCCGAGCTCAATCGTGCGGCGATCCTGGAGATCGACCCGGCCACCGGCAGCAGCCGCGTCTTCGCCGGCGGCTTGCGCAATCCGGTGGGCACCGCGTGGGAGCCGCAGAGCAAATCGCTGTGGGTGGTGGTCAACGAGCGCGACGAAATCGGCAGCGACCTGGTACCGGACTACCTCACCTCGGTGCGCGACGGCGGTTTCTACGGCTGGCCGTACAGCTACTACGGCCAGCATGTGGACGAGCGGGTCAAACCGCAGAACGCCGAACTGGTGGCCAAGGCGATCAAGCCCGACTACGCGCTCGGCCCGCACACCGCATCACTTGGCCTGAGCTTTGCCAGCGGCAGCTTGCTGCCCGAGCGTTTCCGCCAGGGCGCCTTCATCGGCCAGCACGGCTCGTGGAATCGCGACCCGCCCAGCGGCTACAAGGTGCTGTTTGTCCCGTTCGCCGACGGCAAGCCCAACGGCCCGCCGATCACGGTGCTGGACGGATTCCTGGATGCCGAAGGCAATGCACAGGGCCGCCCGGTGGGCGTGGCGCCGGACAGTCGCGGCGCACTGTTGGTGGCCGATGATGTGGGCAATGTGATCTGGCGGGTGACGCCGAAGGCGCGTTGAACCCGCATGCCGACCGCTTGCGCAGGACAGCAGGCAATCCCAGTTGCGATGGGAGACACACCTCTCCCACGCATTCTCCTGGGTGTCTTGTGGAGGTGCCCCGGAAGTAGCTGACGGTGATGTGCGCAGCCTGCGTTCACCGTGCTGAAAACCGCGCAACTGCCCTGTATTGCAGGGCTGCAATTCGAAACACGCAGCGTCCGAAGTGCACCATCGGCGTATTGTTGGAAAGTACGGCTGCCTCCCAGGCGAAGCAGGCGAACCTAGAAGCGAGCGTGTGCAGAATTTTGTGTAACCGTGGTTTGGGTTACCGCTGAGGAAGTCGCCCCTCGAACTGGATCGTAAAGCGGTTCAGCGCAGCCTTCCAGTCGCGGATCGGCAGCGTCCATTTCTTGGTGATGTTGCGCAGAGCCAGGTAGAACAGTTTCATCAAGGCTTCGTCGCTGGGGAACGCGCCGCGGTTCTTGGTCAGCTTGCGCAGGCTCATGTTGACCGACTCGATGGCGTTGGTCGTATAGATCACCTTGCGGATCTCCGGTGGGTAGTCGAAGAACGGGATCAGTCGTGACCAATTGCGCCGCCATGACTGGCTGATGGGCGGGTACTGGGCGTCCCACTTGGCCTCGAACTCGGTCAGTGCCTGCTCGGCCTCCTCGACGGTGGCGCAGGCGTAAATGCGCTTGAGATCGGCGGCAACCTCGGCGCGGCGTTTCCACGAGACGTAGTTCAGGCTGTGCCGCACCATGTGCACGATGCACAGCTGCACGGTGGTCTGCGGGAACACCGCCTCGATCGCCTCGGGAAACCCCTTCAGGCCATCGACGCAGGCAATGAAGATGTCCTGCACCCCGCGGTTGCGTAGCTCCGTCACGACTTGCAGCCAAAACTTGGCACCCTCGGCCTGCGCCAGCCATAGGCCCAGCACTTCCTTCTCGCCGCCCATGGTGATGCCGATGGCCAGGTACACCGCCTTGACCCGCACCGCGCCCTCGCGCACTTTGACGTGGATGCAGTCCAGATAGACGATCGGATAGACCGGATCCAGTGGCCGCGCCTGCCACGCCTTGACCTCCTCGACGACCGCATCGGTGACTGAGGAAATCAGACTCGGCGACACCTCGGTGCCGTACATCTCCTCCAGGTGCGACTGGATCTCGCGCACGGTCATGCCGCGCGCGTACAACGACAAGATCTTGTCATCGAAGCCGGCCCAGCGGGTCTGGTGCGGTAATCCCCCCGCCCATTAGCAGACGCCAGAAGTGGAATTTTCTCGTATCCTTTCTCGAGGAGGTTCCATGAAGAAGTCCCGCTTTACCGACAGCCAGATCATCGCCGTGCTCAAGCAGGCCCAGGCCGGTGCGCCCGTGCCGGAGCTGTGCCGCGAGCACGGCATCAGCTCGGCCACGTTCTACAAGTGGCGCAGCAAGTTCGGCGGCATGGACGTGTCCATGGTCGCGCGCATGAAGGAGCTGGAGGAGGAGAACCGCCGGCTCAAGAAGATGTACGCCGAGGCGCAGCTCAGTACCGACCTGCTGAAGGAAGCGCTCGCAAAAAAATGGTGAGGCCATCTCAGCGACGCGAGATGGCCCAATCGGCAGTCACGAGCGGGCGTACGAACATCCGCCACGCCTGCCAGGCCTTCGCGGGAGCGTGTGCAGAATTTTGTGTAACCGTGGTTTGGGTTACCGCTGAGGAAGTCGCCCCTCGAACTGGATCGTAAAGCGGTTCAGCGCAGCCTTCCAGTCGCGGATCGGCAGCGTCCATTTCTTGGTGATGTTGCGCAGAGCCAGGTAGAACAGTTTCATCAAGGCTTCGTCGCTGGGGAACGCGCCGCGGTTCTTGGTCAGCTTGCGCAGGCTCATGTTGACCGACTCGATGGCGTTGGTCGTATAGATCACCTTGCGGATCTCCGGTGGGTAGTCGAAGAACGGGATCAGTCGTGACCAATTGCGCCGCCATGACTGGCTGATGGGCGGGTACTGGGCGTCCCACTTGGCCTCGAACTCGGTCAGTGCCTGCTCGGCCTCCTCGACGGTGGCGCAGGCGTAAATGCGCTTGAGATCGGCGGCAACCTCGGCGCGGCGTTTCCACGAGACGTAGTTCAGGCTGTGCCGCACCATGTGCACGATGCACAGCTGCACGGTGGTCTGCGGGAACACCGCCTCGATCGCCTCGGGAAACCCCTTCAGGCCATCGACGCAGGCAATGAAGATGTCCTGCACCCCGCGGTTGCGTAGCTCCGTCACGACTTGCAGCCAAAACTTGGCACCCTCGGCCTGCGCCAGCCATAGGCCCAGCACTTCCTTCTCGCCGCCCATGGTGATGCCGATGGCCAGGTACACCGCCTTGACCCGCACCGCGCCCTCGCGCACTTTGACGTGGATGCAGTCCAGATAGACGATCGGATAGACCGGATCCAGTGGCCGCGCCTGCCACGCCTTGACCTCCTCGACGACCGCATCGGTGACTGAGGAAATCAGACTCGGCGACACCTCGGTGCCGTACATCTCCTCCAGGTGCGACTGGATCTCGCGCACGGTCATGCCGCGCGCGTACAACGACAAGATCTTGTCATCGAAGCCGGCCCAGCGGGTCTGGTGCTTGGGGATCAGCTGTGGCGCGAAGCTGCCGTGGCGATCACGCGGAATCTCGATCGGCAGCTCGCCGAACTCGCCCTTGAGCGTCTTGCGGCTGCGTCCGTTGCGCGTGTTGCCGGCCGCGTTGGCGACCGGCTCATGCTTGTCATGACCGAGGTGTTCGGTCATCTCCGCGTCCAGCGCCCGCTCCACCAACCGCTTGGTCAGCTGCTTGAGCAGGCCGTTCTCGCCGATCAGATCCTCGGGTTTGGTGTAGTTGACCAACAGGCTGCTAAGCAGCTCGTCGGGTACCTCATGTGTGCGTGGGCTCATGGTGTCTCCGGGTTAGGTGGCAGTCTCCTGCCTGTGGCCCGGTTACACAAAATCTAGGACACGCCCCTTCGCGGTGAGCCAGACCTGCTTCCGCTACCAGGCCAAGGCCAGCGAGCAGAACGCCCGGATCGCCGACTGGCTGGTCCGCCTGACGACCGCCCATCGCGACTGGGGCTTTGGCCTGTGCTACCTGTACCTGCGCAACGTGAAGGGCTTTGGCTGGAATCACAAGCGGGTCTACCGGATCTACCGCGAGCTGGAGTTGAACCTGCGGATCAAGCCGAGGAAGCGGCTGGTGCGTGAGCGGCCCGAGCCTCTGGCGGTGCCGGAGGCTATCAACCAGGTCTGGTCGATGGACTTCATGCACGACCAGTTGGCCGACGGCCGCAGCTTCCGGCTGTTCAATGTGCTCGACGACTTCAATCGCGAGGGGCTGGGGATCGAGGTGGATCTGTCGCTGCCGTCAGCCCGTGTGATCCGATCGCTGGAGCAGATCATCGAGTGGCGCGGCAAGCCCGCCGTGATCCGCTGCGACAACGGCCCTGAATACATCAGTGGCGCGTTGCTGTCCTGGGCGCAGCGGCATGGTATCCGGGTCGAGCACATCCAGCCGGGCAAGCCACAGCAGAACGCCTACGTTGAACGCTACAACCGCACCATCCGCTACGCCTGGCTCGCCCAAACCCTGTTCGACACCATCGACCAGGTGCAGGACAAAGCCACCCGCTGGCTATGGACGTACAACCACGAGCGTCCGAATATGGCGCTCGGCGGCATCACGCCTGCCATGAAGTTGGCGATGGCCGCTTAGCTCCACTTCTGGCGACCGCTAAAAGTGGGGGGATTACCGTGCTTGGGGATCAGCTGTGGCGCGAAGCTGCCGTGGCGATCACGCGGAATCTCGATCGGCAGCTCGCCGAACTCGCCCTTGAGCGTCTTGCGGCTGCGTCCGTTGCGCGTGTTGCCGGCCGCGTTGGCGACCGGCTCATGCTTGTCATGACCGAGGTGTTCGGTCATCTCCGCGTCCAGCGCCCGCTCCACCAACCGCTTGGTCAGCTGCTTGAGCAGGCCGTTCTCGCCGATCAGATCCTCGGGTTTGGTGTAGTTGACCAACAGGCTGCTAAGCAGCTCGTCGGGTACCTCATGTGTGCGTGGGCTCATGGTGTCTCCGGGTTAGGTGGCAGTCTCCTGCCTGTGGCCCGGTTACACAAAATCTAGGACACGCCCCTAGAAGCAGGCGAACCTATATGATTTGGTCGGGCTGACTGCGTCCGATGGACGCAAGGCCGGTCAAGAGTCTGGCCAAACCACATGCAGCGTGTCGTACGTGCAGCGTGTCTGCAGGATCTATACGCGCTCTGGATCGAGGGCGCCTGACGCATGCTCCATCGCGTGCGGCAGAGCAGGTTCCAGGCGCCCGCATCGAGTACCTCGCCCTTAAGGATGGTCTGATCAATGCGGCCAGAGGATGCGTCGACCCGCATCGGTAGCGCTGACTACGCTCACACCTTCGGTTTTTCGCTGTTTCCAGCGCATTCTCGGGGCGTTCTCCCCATTACAGGCACAACTTCCCAACGGCAGGCATCAACTGCTTCCGCTTCAGCCACAGGTTCGACAGCGCAAAGAGCGTCAGCACCTGCGCGGTGTTTTTGACCAGGCCGCGATAGCGCACCTTGGCATAGCCAAACTGGCGCTTGATCACCCGAAACGGATGTTCCACCTTCGCACGCAGGCTGGCCTTGGTGTGCTCCCAGCGCTTGGCCAACTTCAGTTCGCGCTTGTTCTTGATCTGCTTCAGCTTCGAGGGCTTCTCCGCGATCAGGTAGCGTAGCTTGCGCTTGCCCTTGATCTCATCGCGCTTCTCAAGCCCGGTGTAGCCGCTGTCCCCACACACCGTGTCTTCCTTGCCATGCAGCAGCTTGTGCGCTTGCGTGATGTCCGCCACGTTGGCTGCCGTGCATTCCACGTGGTGCACTAGGCCGGATTCATCATCCACTCCAATGTGCGCCTTCATCCCGAAGAAGTATTGGTTGCCCTTCTTGGTCTGGCGCATCTCCGGATCGCGCTCACCGTCCTTGTTCTTGGTCGAACTGGGCGCAGAGATAATCGTGGCATCCACAATCGTCCCGCCGCGCAGGCTCTGACCCTTGCGCGACAGATGCGCGTTCACCCGATTGAACAGCTTGCGCGCCAAATCGTGCTGCTCCAGCAGATGGCGAAAGTTGAGAATCGTCGTCTCGTCCGGCACCTCATCCAGCCCGCCGATCTTGGCGAAACGGCGCATCGACACCGTGTCGTACAAGGCTTCTTCCGCCGATGGATCGCTCAATGCATACCACTGCTGCAAAAAGTGGATGCGCAGCATCGTCTCCAGCCGATACGGCTGTCGTCCCGGTTGCCCCGACTTCGGATAGTGCGGCTCGATCAGCCCCAGCAGCTCCTTCCACGGCACGACCTGCTCCATCTCGGCCAAAAACACCTCACGCCGCGTCCGCTTGCGCTTGCCGTCGTACTCCGCGTCGCCGAAGGTCAGCTGCATCGAAATCGTCTACTCGGGTCGATGATCGATTGTGGCAGATCAGGACGGATTGTTCAGAGTTTCCTTAACGGGGTGCCTCCGGCGAGGCACTGAAGCGCCGCGCATAGCCGCGCTCTTCGGTAATGCGAGTAATATCCTCATCGGCCATTTCCGGGGCGCCATACACTGCGTAGGCCACCGTGCCATCGCCACGTTCGCCAATCTGGTGCAGGCGGTAGCGGGGTCTGCCGGCGCCAGTGTTTTCGGGGTAGTGCATCGGTGGCGGGGTGTCGTCCAGATCCATTTCGCTGTTGTCGACAACTCCTCCTACGAACAAGGCTCGCATCGCGTCTCTCCGCTGTGGGCTTGGATCCCAGCCTAGGCGGGCGAATGTTGCGTGCGCATCAATAACCTGTGTAGACGCGGCGACCAGCGGGCGGTACAACCGCGGCGCTCCCTTGAAATGGCCGGCCCGCAAGACGGTCTATTGCCAAGTACTGCGCAAAGTTGACTGAAAGCGCTGACTCTGGCGCGATGCTCGGCCTCGCAGGAACTTCTGCAAATATCCCAAGCTCCTCTTCCCAAACAAGCGAGAGGAGCTGGCCGACAATTATGCGGAGGAGAAGAAATCAGAAAGGCTGACGCGGGTTGTCGTTGTCGCCTTTACTTGTCGGGGCACTGAATTGATAGCCTGTCAGTTGCCATGATCCACCTGACTGACCAGCCCATTCGTAATCCCATTGTTCAAATGCCCCGCCAGGAAATTCGTTACGGATTGTAATCTTCTCGCCAGGGACGCCGCTGGTGGGTAAAGGAACCGGTGGACCATCCGGCCCGGACTGAATACTAATCAATCCGGTCGAGACTATGCTGCGAGAGACACTCAGGCTACTCGTCGGCAACAGCGGCGGATACTTTGGTGAGTGCTGCTTGATCCAAGCGACGATGGATTGCGATTCGTTAGATCCGGCGCGATATAAACTTTTCTGCGTTGTTACCAGCGAGCTGGATGGCGCCGTCGCCGTACGATAATTCTGACCATATGCGGACGTCGCCAAAAATAGTGTTACGGAAAACAGTCCGAAATATTTCCTATATCTCATATCCAGTATTCCTATTGATGATCGGCAGGCCTTCCTGCGAGCTCAAGCGTGGGCCTTTGCTCTGACGCTGTCAACGCACTCATTAAAGAAGCCATCAAGCGTCGGTAAGCCATTCCAAGTCAGCCTGTGGATGAGATTGAGTCACGTGATCGCTATCGCATTATCGCTTCGCGCTCAACACCGTATTTTGTTACTTATCAGTCAAGTTGAATTATATGGATGCCACGCAAGCCTCCTCTTCTGCTTCGGACAGTCAGTATGCAACCGCAGCGGGCGGCACACCGCCGCCGCTCCCTTACAATGGCCGCCCATTTCTGCTCCGACGACCAATGGCTGGCCTGCACGACGCCCCGCTTCAAGCGCTGTTTCTGCCCTTTGCTCAGGGCGCGCTGCCATGGCCGGAAGGACCGGTCTTGTTCCTGCGCGCGCGCGACGGTTTCCCGCTGCGCGAGCGGGCAACCACCCAGACGCTGACCTGCGAGCAGAGCTTCCGTCCGTTTGCCGAAGCGCTGGAGCGCAACGGGTGGACGGTGCGCGAAGAAAGCGAGATCGAGGCCGACAGCACGCGCTATGCCCTGGTGCTGGTGCTGCCCCCGCGGCAGCGCGAAGAGGCACGTGCGCTGTTCGCACGTGCGGTGGCGCTGACTGCACCCGGTGGCCGCGTGGTCGCCTGCCAGTCCAACAACGAAGGCGCACGCTCGGGGGAAGCGGATCTGCGCCAGCTCACCGGGCTGGCCGGTAGCCTGACCAAGTACCACTGCCGCACCTATTGGAGCGCGCCGCTGCCGGCTGGCACCGATGCCGCGCTGCAGGCCCGCTGGGCCGCGTTGGATGCGCCACGCAAGATTCTGGACGGCCGCTTCGTCAGCCGTCCCGGCGTCTTTGCCTGGGATCGCATCGACCCCGCTTCTGCGTTGCTGGTCGAGCATCTGCCCACCACGCTGGCCGGCCATGGCGCCGATCTGGGCGCGGGTTTCGGGTATCTGTCGGCCGAAGTGCTGGCGCGTTGTCCCAAGGTCACCGCGCTGGATCTGTACGAAGCCGAGGCGCGCGCGTTGACACTGGCGCGGCGCAATCTGCAGGACATCGCGCATCCGGCGCAGCTGCACTACCACTGGCGCGATATCACGGCCGGGCTGGTGGGGCAATACGATTTCATCGTCAGCAACCCGCCGTTCCATACGCCGTCGCGTGCCGACCGCCCGGACATCGGGCAGCGCTTCATTGCAGTGGCCGCGCAGGCGCTGCGCCCGGGCGGGCAAGTGCTGCTGGTCGCCAACCGGCATCTACCCTACGAACAGGTGCTCAACGACAGTTTCGGGCAGGTGCGCGTGGCTGCCGAACGCGATGGATTCAAGCTGATCGCGGCGACCCGCGGCCGCGGGGCGCGCCCATGAAGCTGGTCAAACACATCGCCAATCTCGGCTACGGCAGCCGCAAGCAAGTCACCCAGCTGTTCCGGCAGGGCGCGATCACCGATGCGCAAGGCGAGGTGCTGTATGCCGACGACCAGGTGGAGCACGACGCCATCCGCATCGATGGCGAACCGCTCGATCCGCCGGCGGGCTTGAGCCTGTTGCTGCATAAACCCGGCGGCTACACCTGCTCGACCAAGGACACCGGCCGGCTGATCTACGAATTGCTGCCGCCACGTTTCCGCCTGCGTGCGCCGGTGTTGGCGCCGGTGGGGCGGCTGGACCGCGAGACCAGCGGCCTGTTGTTGATGACCGACGACGGCGCGCTGCTGCATCGGATCATTTCGCCCAAATCCGCGCTGGACAAGGTGTACGACATCACCCTGGCCGAGGACCTGCGTGGCGAGGAGGCCGCGCTGTTCGCCAGCGGCAGCCTGCTGCTGGAGGGCGAAACCAAGCCGCTGCTGCCGGCCGAACTGGAGGTGCTTGGCCCACGCCAGGCGCGGCTGACCCTGCACGAAGGTCGCTATCACCAGGTGCGGCGCATGTTCGCTGCTGCCGGCAACCATGTGGTCGCGCTGCACCGCAGCCGCATCGGTGGCCTGTCGCTGGAGGGTTTGCCGTCGGGGCAATGGCGTGCGCTGGAAGTCAGCGATCTTGAGGTGTTGTTCGGCCGTGGCGGCCCGGCATGACGCACGCTGCAGCGTTGCCGTTTCGCCCGCAGGCGGTGATCTTCGACATGGATGGCTTGATGCTCGACAGCGAGCGCGCCATCACCGCCTGCCTGGCGCAGGCCGCCGACGACCAGGGTCTGCAGATCGAACCGGTCTTCTGGTTACGCATGGTGGGCACCGGCGATGCGGCCTGCCGCCGGTTGCTCGGCGAGCGGATCGGCGAGGCCGCGGCCGACACCATGCTGGCGCATGCGCAACGGCTGTATGCCGCTGCGGTCGAGTGCGGCATCCCGCATCGGCCCGGCATCATTGCGCTGTTGGACTATCTGGCAGCCCAGCGCATGCCGCGTGCGGTGGCCACCTCCACCCAGCGCCCGCTGGCGCTGCGCAAGCTGGAAGCGGCCGATCTGTTGTGGCGCTTCGATGCGGTCTGCACGGCCAGCGATGTGGTCCATCCGAAACCTGCGCCGGATATCTATCTGCTGGCGGCGCGCACCCTGGCGGTGGACCCCGCGCAGTGCCTGGTGCTGGAAGACTCGCCCACCGGCGTGCGTGCAGCATTGGCGGCGGGCATGACACCGATCCAGATTCCGGACCTGCTCGAACCCGATGCCAGCGTGCGCGCGCTCGGCCACCGCATCCTGCCTTCGCTAGGCGATGCGCAACGCTTGCTGGAAGCCCGCTTGTCGCAGTGATGGGGTCGGGTGGATGCGTCCCGGGTCCAGCGCACGCGCCAGTCGAGCTGTGAGTGCGCAGGTGTTGTAGGCCGGCTCGCTGCGCGGCTCTTAAGAGTGGCTAACAAAACGTAGCGAGCGGTCGTCAGGTGGGCGTGGACGGCGCACAGGAACCGAGTGGCACAGGAGCCGAGTGTATGAGTTGTACATGCCGATTCCGGGCACCGGCCGCGGCCGCCTGGCCGCTGCGTAGTAGTTTTTCATCGCTGCTCTTAGGCGTATTGCATCTTGCGCGACATGCCCCCGTCGACGATGAAATCCTGCCCGGTGACGAAACCGGAGAGCTGCGGCGCGAGCAGATAGACCGCCAGCTGCGCGATGTCTTCGGGCGTGCCCACGCGCCCGGCCGGATGCTGCGCATGGTCCCGACGCGACAATTTCGGGGCCCGCCGGCGCTGCGGCGCGCGCCACGCCTCGGTGCTGATCCACCCCGGGCTGATGCTGTTGACGCGCACATGCGGCCCCTCGCTCAGCGCCAGCGCGTGGGTAAAAGCCACCAGGCCGCCCTTGGCTGCGGCGTACGCTTCGCTGTGCGGCTCCGATTGCAAGGCGCGGGTGGAGGCGATGTTGACGATCGCGCCGCCTTCTGGCGCCTGCCTGAGCGCGGGCAGCGCCTGCTTGCTGCACAGGAAGGCGCCGTGCAGGCTGGACAGCCGGCTGTTCCACGTGTCCCAGTCCAGTTGCGGCAGTGCTGCGATATGCGGATCGGGCACGCCGGCATTGTTGACCAGGCCATCGATGCGCCCGAAGCGCTTGAGCGCCGCCTCGACCAGGCGCGTGGCCTGCGCTTGGCGCGCGGCATCGCAGCGGACGAAAGCGCTGCGGCGAGGCAGCGCCCATTCCTGCAGGCAGGCCTTGCCGGCATCGGCATCCAGATCGCCAATCACCACGCTGCCGCCCGCGCCCAGCACCGCCTGCGCAATGCCGCGGCCGATGCCTTGCGCGCCACCGGTGATCACCACCACGCGGTCCTGCAGCGGCGACGGGTTCCATGCGGAAATTGCGGGGATCAAGGCCATGGCATGCGGCACGTGGGTGAGAGTGGCGGCACTGTAGCGTGCGGGCTGTCGTCGTCGCAGCAAAAGGGCGCGCATGTGAGCACTCAGCGCATGTGCCGACGCACGCGCTCGATGTCATCCACCTTGAACGTGACGGATGCGGGTTGATCTGAGCAGGTGCACGGGCAATAGGCGTTGCGCAAGGTCCCGGTGCCGCCAGTGCTGCCGTGCGGGCCCTCGATCACACGATCACATGATTGCCCGATGCCACGCGTGTGCAGGGCGGCCGGCGGCGTGCGTCACTCGACTAGGTCGACGCCGAGCACGTGATCCGCACGCAGCTGAAGAGCTTCTATGGCGTTTTGTGCCGACGCGCTAGGAGCGCAGATGAGCGAGAGCCGCGCTCGCCTTGCCGTCCCGCGCGCTTGGGGCAGCACTCAGTGCTCTGCACCGTTGAGCACACGCGCGAAGCCATCGCTGCCCAGGCGTTCGAGCGTCTGGATATTGCGTTCGACGATCACATCCGGATCCGGGAACGCTGCCACTGCACGCTCCACGCTGTCTTCGCGCAACAGGTGCAAGGTGGGGAAGGGCGAGCGGTTGGTAAAGTTGGCCACATCGTCCGGCGCCGCGCCTGCGAACTGGTAATCCGGATGGAAGCTGGCCACCTGCAACACGCCTTGCAGGTCCAGCGCCTCCACCGCCGCATCGGCGTTGTCGAGAAAGTCGTTGTAGTCCAGGAAATCGGTGAGCACGTCCGGGTGCACGATCAGCGTGGTGTCGATCTGTTCGGCCGGTGTATCGCGCAGCAGCACCAGTTCCTCGGCCAGCTGTTCCAGCAAGGCTTCGGGCGTGCTGGCATCGCTGAGCACCAGCCGCACCTGCTCCTTGACGTACACCGCCTTGGCGAACGGGCACAGGTTCAATCCGATCACCGCACGTTCGATCCACTTGCGGGTGTCGGCGATCGGATCGGATGGCGTGGGCGTGGTGGTCATCGTGGCGGCAGCAAGATGGCGCGCCAGTGTATGCGATCGCCAAGTAGCGAGCCGCGCGCCAGGTGGCGGGCAGTAGCGGGCGCTAGCGGGCAACATCACGACGCTGCCAGCAAGGCGGCAGGGTTTTTCGACCCTGCGCGCGCACCCGCTTGCGCTCACCCATCCCGGCCGTGCGGCGCAGCACGGAGTTGCGCCTGCAAGAACGCGATGGACGCCTGCGCGACGGCGTCGGCCATCGGCGTCTTGTGCGGCGACCCGATCGCATGCGCGCCGGTGTCGAATGCCAGCGCCTGCCTGTGTGCCGGCGCAGTGCCCAGCGCTGCGAACATCTGCAGCATCGCCGGCACCGAGGCGATGCCGTCTTCGCGGCCATCGGCAGCGCGGTAGTAGCCTAGAAACACCGGGCAGCGCACGCGCGGCCACGGCGGGTCGGCGGCGATGCGCTCGAACAGGCCACGCAAGGCGCGAAATCCGTCCGGATGGATCGTCTCCGACCAGAACGCGCGCGCGGCAGGCGTGCCCGTGCGCGGGTCGATCAACGGCGCCTGCGCGGCGCAGATCTGCTCAAGCAGTGCCGGGTCGGCAGGCCGGATGCCCGGCGACCAGGCAACCACAGCGGCCACCGCGTCCGGGTACTGCGCGGCCAGCCACAAACCCAGCGTGGCGCCCATCGACGAGCCGACAATCGCAACCCGCTCGCCCAGGCGTTGCGCCTGGGCCAGTGCCTCCAGCGCCGAGGCCTGCAATACCGCCGGGCTGAGCCCCTGCATTGCATCGGCGGCGGCGAGCCCGTGCCCGGGCCAGCGATGCACATAGCCGTTGGCCGCCAGCGCATCGGCCATCTGTTCGGGTAGCGCGCCTGCTTCGCCCGGGCTGGCGCTGAAGCCGTGCAGGTACAGCACCACCAGCGGCGTGCCGGCGTGTGCGCCCTGCTGCCAATAGATGCGTGCGGCGTTGCCCGGCTTGAGCTCAGGGGCGTGCATGGCTGGCGTGCTGGGTGAGCAATGCCAGCAATTCGTGCGCATTGATCGGCTTGGGCAGATAGCCGGCCACGCCCGCCGCGCTGGCGTCGCGCATCGAATCGGTCCGCGTGTCGGTGGTCAGCACGATGATCGGCGGCAGCGCCGACATCGCATCGCGCGCTTCGCGCAGCGCATCCCAGCCGGAGGTACCGGGCATGTGCAGATCCAGGAACACCAGGTCCGGCGCTGCCTCGCGGATACGCTGCACCGCATCGGTGCCATCGACCTGGAAACTCACCCGATGCCCGGCGCGGGTCAGCAGGTTGCCGATCACCAGGCGATTGGTATCCATGTCTTCAAAGACCAGGCAATGCAGGGAGGGCACGTTCTGCGCGTGCTGGGCCAACGCATCGCGCAGCGCGAGCGTATTGCTGCCGGCCGCGGCGCCGGGCAGTTCGAAAATCCAGCGGAAGATGCTGCCGCCAGCGGGGTTGTCGCTCACGGTCAGGCTGCCGCCCATCGCATCGGAAACCGACAGCGCGATGTACAGCCCCAGGCCCACGCCGCCTTCGACGCGACTGAAGCCGGTACTGAGCTGGGTGAACGGAGTGAAGATGTAGGCCTTCTGATCGTCCGGTACGCCAATACCGGTGTCGGTGACGGTCACCGCGATGCTCCAGCGCTCCTGCACCTGGGTCGCATCGATCAGCAGATCCACCGTGCCGCCGGCCGGGGTGAACTTGATCGCGTTGATCACCAAATTGCTGATCACCTGCTCGATGCGGCCTTCGTCGCCCATCACATGCGGTGCCTGCGGGCTATCGACACGCACATCGAGCGTGACGCCCTTGCTGGACGCCGCAGTGGCGCAGACCGCTTTCACCGTGGCGACCACGTCCAGCAGGTTCAACGGCTTGCGATGCAGCTGCAGGCGTCCGCCATCGATGCTGGCCACATCCAGCACCTCGTTGACACGATGGCGCAGCGCGGTCGCATTGACGGTCACCGATTGCAGCAACTCGCGTTGCTGCGCCGGCATTTGCTCGGTTTCGATCAACTGGGCGCAGTTGATCACCGCATTGAGCGGCGTACGTAATTCGTGACTCATGGTGCTGATGAAACGGCTTTGCGCATCGCGCGAGGCCAGCGCCTGCAGCGCCACTTCCTGCATCGCAAGCACGATCCGCGCCACCAGCAACGGCAGCACGATGATCAGCGCCACGGCATAGACGAAATACGCCGGGCGCGACAGCCAATAGCCCGACGGTGCGGTCAATAGCATCAGCACGAAGGTGCTGAGCAACACCGGAAATATCGCGCGTTGCCCATAACGCGCCACCGCAGCGATGGTGATGAACGGCAGAAATGCGTTCAACGACATCAACAGGATGAAGGCCAGGTAGGTCTGGATGCCGATGAACAGCAGGTTCATCGCAAAGCCCATCGCATCGAGCCATTCGCTGGGCGCAATGACACGGCGGCGTACCAGCAGCATCCACACCACCGACAGCACCCACAGGCCGACCGCGGTGGGAAAGACATGGTGCGCGTCGGCCACCAGCACCGGTTGCGGCCCGTACAGCCAGCCCAGGCACCAGGCGGTGACGATGCTCTGCACGATCACGCGGCCGACGCAGGCGCGATATTCCAGGAACGACTCGAACAGCCGCACCAGTCTGTCGTTACGCAATTGCCTGGCGGCCAGGATCAGGCCGGGCGCTGCGCGATTGGGAGTGCTACGCATGAGGGTCCGCATCGTCGGAAGGGAGGGTACGCCGGTACTGCTTGACCAGCAGGCCAGCCGCGTTCGCCACCGCAGTGAAGCGCTGCGCCAGCGTTTCGCCCAGCGCGCCGTGGCTTGCGGCGTCGCGCAACTGGTCGCAGGCCTTGAGCAACTGCTGCGAGCCGGTCAGCGAAATGGTGTTTTTCAACGAGTGGATCTGTTGCAGCGCCTGCGCCTGCGGTGTGCCGGCATCGTCGAGCGTACAGGTGGCGATGGCATGTTCGATCTCCACCAGGAACGCATCGGCGAACGCCGCTGCCGCTACCGGGTCCAGGCCGGCCATGGTGTGCAGCGTCGAGCCGGCCTCGATGCGTGGTTGCGCATGGGCGGCGGCGTGCCTGGCCTGTTCGCCCGCGGCGTTCGCCGGCCCGTGCATGCGCAGGCGTTGCAACACGCTGGCGAACAGGTCGCGCATGCTCGCAGGCTAGGCCAGTGCGGCCAGGTAACGGGCGCAACCGCCCGGCGTGCGCCGCGCAGGCCGCAGGCGCCAGTCCGGCTCACCCGGCGGCACTGCACGCACCGGCAGTGCCGTCCCGATCGTTGCGATCACCCAGCCGCACTCAATCGCGGAAGTTGTCGAACTGCAACGGCAGTTCGAAGTCGGCCTTTTTCAGCAGCGCGATCGCGTCCTGCAGATCGTCGCGCTTCTTCCCGGTGACGCGCAGCTTGTCGCCATTGATCTGCGCTTCGACCTTGAGCTTGGCTTCCTTCAACCTGGCCACCAGCTGCTTGGCCTGCTTCTGCTCGATGCCTTGCTTGACGGTCACTTTCTGCCGCGCGCCGGCCAGATTGGTTTCCACATCGCCAAATTCCAGGCAGCGGATGTCGATGCCGCGCGCCAGCAGCCGAGCGCGCAGGATGTCGGTCATCTGCTTGATCTGGAAATCGCTGGGCGCGGACTGGTTGATCACCTTGCCGTCTTCCAGCTCGAACCTGGCCACGACACCTTTGAAGTCGAAACGTGTGTCCAGTTCGCGGTTGGCCTGATCCACCGCATTGGTCAGTTCGTGCTTGTCTACTTCGGACACAACGTCGAAGGAAGGCATGCAAAGCTCCTGCAATTGAAAAACAGCCGCCATTCTAGGCCATCGTGCCGCGCCGGCCGTCATGCGGGCCTTGGCGGGCGTGCCAGTGCCGCGGCGATAATGCGCGCATGCCCACCACCCGCTCCCCGCTTCCCGCCATCGCCTGGATGGTGGCCGCCGTGGCCTGTTTCTCGCTGATGGATGCGGGAATGAAGCTGCTCTCGGCGCATTACCCGCCGCTGCAGGTCACCCTGTTGCGCGGGGCCGCCTCGTTGCCGTTCGTGCTGGTGTGGGTGTTCGCCACTGCCGGGCCGCGCGCGATCGTGCCGGTACGCTGGGGCCTGCATCTGCTGCGCGGGGTGCTGGGCATGGCGATGATCGGCTGCTTCGTCTTTGGCATCAAACGGATGCCCTTGTCCACCGCCTACACGTTGTATTTCGTGGCGCCGCTGCTGGTGGCCGCGCTGTCGGTGCCGCTGCTGGGCGAGCATGTCGGCCCGCGCCGCTGGACCGCCATTGGCATTGGCCTGGTCGGGGTGATCGTGGTGCTGCGCCCGGGCGTGGACGGGCTGATCTCGCTGCACGGGCTGATGGTGTTGCTGGCCGCCACTGCCTATGCCGTCGCGGCGGTCACCGTGAGCCTGCTGACCCGCACCGACACCCCGCAGGCAATGGTGGTGTGGTTCTTGCTGTTCATGGCCATCGGCGCCGGGTTGCTGGCGATCCCCGACTGGGTGCCGCTACAGGCCGGGCACGCCGGGCTGATCGCCGGCATGGGCCTGGCCGGCGCGCTGGGCCAGGTTGCGCTGACCCAGGCCTTCATGCGCGGCGAGGCCTCGATGATCGCCCCGCTGGAATACACCGGCCTGGTCTGGGTGATCGGCTGGGACTGGCTGCTGTGGCAGACCCTGCCCGACAACTGGACCTGGACCGGCGCCGGCATCATCATCGCCAGCGGGCTGTATTTGTTGCGCCGGGAGCGGATACGGCAGGCTGACCGTCCGCCGTCGCTGGATAGGCCGTGATTGGGGATTCGGGATTGGGGATTCGTCAAAGCAGGGCGCGCGCTGACGAATTCCGGGTCTACCATTTGCTAGCGACGGGAGACCAGACGCTCGGGATTCGCAAAAGAGAGGGCATCCGCCCTTGCGAATCCCCAATCCCGACTCCCGACTCCCAGCCGTTAGAACCGAATGGAATGACGGCCCCAAACATTGACTGGTAGGCTTCACGACCCCCCAATCGGCCACGCGCGGTGATCCAGTTTCAGCGCCTGCACAAGTCCTATTCCGTCGACGGTCGCCAGATCGTGGCGCTGCATCCGCTCGATCTGCGGATCGGCCCCGGCGAAGTATTCGGCATCATCGGCAATTCCGGCGCGGGGAAATCCACCCTGATCCGGCTGATCAACCGGCTGGAAGAGCCCAGCGGCGGCCGCCTGCTGATCGGCGAGGAGGACGTCACCGCGCTGGACAGCCAGGGCCTGCGCGCCTTGCGTCGCCGCATCGGCATGATTTTCCAGCACTTCAACCTACTGTCCTCGCGCACCGTGGCCGGCAATGTCGCCTTCCCGCTGGAACTGGCCGGCACACCGCGTGCCGAGATCGATGCGCGCGTGGCCGAACTGCTGGCCCGGGTCGGGCTGCAGGAGCACGCCAACAAGTATCCGGCGCAACTCTCGGGCGGGCAGAAGCAGCGGGTGGGCATTGCGCGTGCGCTGGCCACCCGGCCGCAGATCCTGCTGTGCGACGAGGCCACCAGCGCGCTGGACCCGCAGACCACCGCCTCGGTGCTGCAGCTGCTGGCGCAGATCAACCGCGAGCTGGGCCTGACCATCGTGCTGATCACCCATGAGATGGATGTGATCCGCCGTGTCTGCGACCGCGTCGCGGTGCTGGACGCCGGCAAGCTGGTGGAAACCGGCCCGGTCACCGAGGTGTTCCTGCATCCCAAACACGTCACTACCCGGCGCTTCGTGTCCGAAGCCGAGCATGTGGACGAAGCGGAGCTGCATCGCGATTTCGCCGCAGTCGGCGGGCGCATCGTGCGGCTGACCTTCCTGGGCAACGGCACCTACGAACCTGTCCTGGGCCGTATCGCCCGCGAAACCGGGGTGGACTACAACATCCTGTCCGGGCGGGTGGATCGCATCAAGGACACGCCCTACGGCCAGCTCATCGTCGCCCTGACCGGCGGCGACCAGAACGCAGCACGCGCCGGTTTCGTCGCCGCCGGCGTGCAGGTTGAGGATCTGCGCGTATGACCCCGATCGTTGCCGCCGCCGGCGGTTTCTTCCGCAATCTTGATGCCGCCAAGTGGGGCGATATCGGCCAGGCCACCCTCGACACCTTGCTGATGCTGGCCGGCGCGTTGCCACTGACATTGCTGATCGGGCTGCCGCTGGGCGTTGCGCTGTTCCTGTGCGGGGCGCCGCAGTTGCGCCGCCGCCCGGTGCTGTACGGCGCGCTCGCGGCGCTGATCAACCTGTTGCGCTCGGTGCCCTTCATCATTTTGATGATCGCAATGATCCCGCTCACGCTGATGCTGATGGGCACCTCGCTCGGCGTGCGCGGCGCAATCCTGCCGCTGGTGGTTGGCGCCGCGCCGTTCTACGCACGCCTGGTGGAAACCGCGCTGCGCGAGGTCGACCGCGGCATCATCGAGGCCAGCCAGGCAATGGGCGCCACCACCCGACAGCTGGTGCTGCGGGTGCTGTTGCCCGAAGCGCGCCCCGGCCTGATCGCCGGCGCCACCGTGACCACCATCGCGCTGATCGGCTTCACCGCGATGGGCGGTGCGATCGGTTCCGGCGGCCTGGGCGATGTGGCCTACCGCGAGGGCTACCTGCGCTCGCACTCGGACGTGGCACTGATCACGGTCATCGCCTTGCTGGTGCTGGTGCAGGTGCTGCAGATGCTGGGCGACCGCCTGGTGGCGCATTACAGCCGGCGCTGAGTCGGTGCGCGGCCGTTGGGCGGGTCGGGCGCCCGACAGCCGCATCGCGCCGCCCGCATCGCGCCGCGCCGATGCATCGCCGTCGCACGCAGGCTCTGCTAGGTTGAGTGCCTGCGGCAGGTCCGCATTCCTCCTCCCACGGATTTCTCCATGAGCACATTCGCGTTTCGTTCCTTCCTGGCAGCCGCCACACTGGCGTTGGCCTCCTGTGGCGGCGGCACTGGCAGCAGCGGCGGCGACACCCTGACCGTGGCCGCCACGGCGGTGCCGCATGCCGAAATCCTGGAGGTGGTCGAACCGCTGCTGGCCAAGCAGGGCGTCAAGCTCGATGTGCGGGTGTTCAACGACTACGTGCAGCCCAACGACCAGGTGGTGCAGAAGCAGATCGACGTCAACTACTTCCAGACCGAGCCCTATCTGGATGCGTACAACCGCGACCGCAAGAGCCAGCTGGTCACCGTCGTCGGCGTGCATATCGAGCCGTTCGGTGCCTATTCGCGCCGCTTCAAGGCGCTGTCCGAACTGCCCACCGGTGCCGACGTGGTGATCCCCAACGACCCGAGCAACAACAGCCGCGCGTTGATCCTGCTCGACAAGGCCGGGGTGATCAAACTCAAGGACCCGAGCAACGCGCTGTCCAGCCAGCGCGACATCGTCGAGAACCCCAAGCACCTCAAATTCCGTGAACTCGATTCGGCCATGCTGCCGCGCGTACTGGACCAGGTCGATCTGGCGCTGATCAACACCAACTACGCGCTCGACGCCGGGCTCAATCCCACCCGCGATGCGCTGGCGATCGAAAGCAAGGAGTCGCCGTACGTCAACTTCCTGGTGGCCCGCGCCGACAACAAGGACGATGCGCGCGTGCAGAAACTGGCCAAAGCACTGACCAGCCCGGAAGTGAAAGCCTTCATCGAGCAGAAGTACAAGGGCGCGGTGCTGCCGGCGTTTTGAGCGCAGGCGGCGCCTTGGCATCGAGGCGTCCTCACCACGACTTGTAGTAGAAGATGCCATTGGCCGTCATGACCAGGTTGATGGCATTTTCCTCGCCATTGCGATCGCTCATACTGGGGTGAAGCTTGGCGCCCACGATATTGAAGGAGGGCTGCAGCGCCAGCAGATCTCTCTCTATTTCGAAGCTGCCCAGCTCGTCTTGGTTGGAGATCATGCCCCCTACCAGGAATATTTCGGGTTCTTGCACGCCTTCTTCCTGCATATCGTCCCGGATTTCGGAAAGCGCATCCTGTATTCCGGAATAATGCAGCAGGCCCAGGATGTCGTGGCCGCGAGGATTCTTTCCTTTCGCACAAATGCAGACGCATGAAGACAAGCCGTGCGTGCCGATCGAATCAAATCCATCGTGCGCGAGATTGATGAGGGCACATTCGTCCATCTCCACATCCATTGTCCGGCTGGCTTGGATATCGCCTGCGGACCGGACTGCGCAGACATGGGGTGTTTGGAACAGCGTGGCGTATTGTCGTTCCAGATCGTGAAATGGCTGGATCTGCTCCCGCGTAAAGCCGTCCGGGATGGCGAATGCGTCGCTGCGACATGGGCGTGCATGGCTGCCGGCCCGTGCGCCATCGCAATCGCCCGCGGTGTCGGCAACACGCTTTCTGGGTCGTTGGCGTGACAACCCCTGGCAGTCGGGATGGGGCGCAGGCCATGCCGTAATCCCGTCGGCTGGATCGGCCGAAGGCGGCGGCTCCGCAGTGTAGGCGGTGCTGGTGGATGTGTCGGGTCTGATGGAAGCCGGCTTCATGGAATCAGGACCGTCGGCGATACACGTATCGATCCTCGCATCGTCCCTGCATGAAGGCGCGCCCGCTGCCGAACCGATGGGTCTGGAAAACGAAGTGTTCTGCATCGAAGAAAACCGATCCGCAGGACCTTTTTTCGAGCATGGGATTTTGATCGTTTGGAGGCGCGCGCCGGTACCGAGGTCAACAGTCCCACCCATCCAGTTTCAGCTCGCCAGGCGGGGGTTCCGTCCTTGCTAAACGGCGTGCAGATCGCCGCTCTGCGTTAACGTGGCAACGATGTCTGTATGGTCGTTGCAGATTTTCGGCAGGATGCGCTCGATCCTTTCAGCGCTTCTCGAGCTGCCACGCCCCCCAGTCGAGCGCGTGCGCTGCGCCGCAGATGGGAATCGATGGGCCGAACACGCGCCGCTGCACCTCCGCGTAGTAGCGTCATCGGCCATCTTTCTCTGGCACTCACTCAATGCCTTTGCTGCTCGCCATCCCGCTGGCCGTCATCATTGCCCTGGCGGTGTTCGTGGTGGTGTTCCCGTTGTCGCTGCTGCAGCGGTTTCGCATGGGGACTTCACGTCGTCAGGCGCGTGGCTGGCTGCTGATGATCAACCTGGTGTCGGCGGGTATCTCCAGCGTGCTGTTTGCGATCTTCAGCTTGATCGCCGCGGCGTTCTGGCCCGGCGCGATCAGCCACGCCGCATTCGGCTGGGCCTGCGGGTTGGCGCTCGGGGCGTTGGCGCTGCGCCTGACCCGCTTCGAACGCACCACGCAAGGGCTGTTTTACCGGCCCAACCTGTGGCTGGTGTTGACCTTGACCGCGTTGGTCGTGGTGCGGGTGATCGCCGGGTTGGTGCAGGGCTGGCGTAGCGCCTGGCAGGGTGTCGCCTGGCCAACCGAAGGGTGGCTCAGTCATGCCAGCCTGCTCGGCGCTGCCGGCGTCTTGCTCGGTTACGCGCTCGCCTATGCCACCTTGCTGTGGTGGCGCTGGCGCAGCGCCCGTCTGCGCGGCAGCGTGTATTGGCGGTGAGTGCGTTTGAGAGTGCACCAGGTGATCGTGTTCGACGCATGCAAACCGCTGCATCGACGCATGCAGGTGCATGGAGTCACAGATGCATGAGACGCGCTGAAGCAAAGCCGGTACACCTGGGCACGTCACTATGCGCATGCGCACGTGGAGGGCTGGCACAGCACCTCAGAGTTCGGTCTTAACGGATCGCACTTTCCGCATCTGGCACTACGCACAAAAAACGGGCCTTTCGGCCCGTTTTTGTTCAACCAAAGCCCTGACGGACAGCGGTGTGTTTAGAAGCGCGCACCGATGCCGAAGCCAACGGTCCACGGATCCAGTTCCAGCTCGCTGCCGGTGCCCTGGCCACCCACGCGCAGTTCCGGACGCGAACGCATGTAGCGGGCGTCGGCACGTGCGAACCAGGTGGAGTTGATGTTCATGTCCACACCAACGGTGCCGATGACGCCCTTGGCGGTGCTCAGGCCCACGTGATCGCCGGTGGTCGACGCTGCGTCGATCTTCTCGTTGCTGAAGTTCGACTCGTAGTAGCCCACGCCCACGAACGGACGGAACACGTTGTCGGCTTCGCCGAAGTGGTACTGACCGCTGATGGCGATCGGCTGCTGCTCGACGGTACCGACCTTGCCCACGCCATCGGCGTTGACACGGTGATTGAACTTGTCGGCTGCACCCCACAGTTCGACGGCCCAGTTGTCGTTGATGTAGTAGCTGGCGCTCAGCGTCGGTGCCGGGCCGCCATCGACGTCAAGGCCCGGAGCCGGGTTGTTCTTGGGGTTCAGCAGCGCCACGCCACCGACCACGGCCCAATGCTTGCCGGAGGCGGTATCGCCGCCGGTGGACAGCGTGCTGGAAGAAGTCGAGGAGGTGTCGCCGGTATAGGTGGTGTCCTGCGCGAACGCGGACGGTGCAATCGCAAGTGCAGATACAGCAGCCAGGCTCAGGATGGAAATGGAACGCATGAGGGTCTCCTCGTCTTGTTGTTAGGCCCGTGGAGTGGGCCGCGCCAAAACTATTCCTAAAAATCTGAATCCACGCCCACCTAGGGCCCGCTAAAATTTCGTTTGTTCAGGAATTGCCCCAAGAAGGCCGCCGTTACGTCATGCAGTCTGAAAAAGACATTCACGCAGATGCGATTGCCGTGACGGAAAAACACGTCAGCCGAGGCTTGCCAGCGCACATTCGCAGCGATTGCAGGGTGTTGCTGCTTGGTTCGATGCCCGGTGTCGCATCACTGGAAGCCGCGCGTTACTACGCGCATCCACGCAATCGTTTCTGGCCGCTGATGCATGCCCTGTTGGGCATTGATACGGCCGCAAGCTATGCACTGCGCTTGCAAGCATTGCTCGACCATCGCGTGGGCCTGTGGGATGTCATCGGCCAATGCGAGCGGCGCGGCAGTCTGGATACGTCCATTGTGGCGGCGAGCATCGTGGTCAATCCGCTGCCCGCGTTGCTGGCTACGCTGCCGCAGCTGCGCATGGTGGCCTGCAATGGCACTGCGGCAGCACAGGCCTGGCGCCGGCACGTCCAGCCGCTGCTATCGGCGCAGCTGTGCGCGCTGCCAGTCGTCGCGTTGCCATCCACCAGCCCGGCCAATGCCGCCTGGTCGCTGCCGCGGCTGGCGGCAGCCTGGCAACCCCTGTGCGATGCGGTGCGCTAGCCGAGGTAAGACGGGGGGTCGGTATGGAATGCGAGCCTCTCGGCGGACCACGCCGCTGTCGCGGTGCCGCGCACTGATGGTTGATGCATGCTGCCCGCCTGCTGTCGACACCTGCGCTGCGCGCGTGGCGGCCAGTGGCCAGAAGTCATGCCAGCCTCCGGCACAGGCCTGTGTGCCAGAGGTACGGGCATGCTGCAGCCAGCCCACAACGGAGTGGCCAGATGGCAATCAAACACGCAATCACGATGGCAGCAACTGCGCTGTTCGGGCTGTTGAGCGGCGCAGGGGTGGCCGCCGCCAAGGACCAGGACCTGCACTGCGAGGTCAACAGCGATTACGACCTCACGCTCAACGCACGCAGCCTGATTCTGATCCGCGAATCAGGCACGCCGCAGCGGCTGGTGATGCGCCAGGGCGCTCTGTTCGTCGACGACCGCTGGGTGGCATTGAGCGCAGACGATCGCGCCCGCCTGATCCAGTTCGAGCGCCAGACCCGCGATGTGGTTCCACTGGCGCAGGCAGTCGGGCGCGAAGCGGCCGATATCGCAATCACCGCATTGGGTGAGGTGGCCGCCGGCTTCAGTCGCAGCCCGGACGCCACGCGCGCGCAGCTGGCAAACGTGCGCGAGAAGATCGATGTGCGCTTGAAGCAGAGTTTCAGCAAAAGCCAGCTGACCCCGATCGATATCGACGACGACATCGGCGCGCTGGTCGCCGAGCTGCTGCCGCAGCTGATCGGCGATGTGGTGGCCGGTGCGGTGCAGTCCGCAATCACCGGAAATGACGTGCAGCTGCGTTCGCTCGATTGCATGGAGGCGCGCGGCGAGCGCCTGGTCGAGCCACAGGCGCGTGCATTGCGGCCGCGCGCGCAGCAGTTGTGCCAGCGCCTGGAAGCGCTCGATGGGCTGGACAATGCGCTGGCGTATCGTTTGCCGTCGGGCGAGCCACTGCAACTGTTGCGGGTCGATCGACGCGCAGCAAAATGATCGGCGTGCACATGCATGCGGACGCTGCATCCTGCCTGGCGCGCGATTTTTTGCACGGCAATGGTTGGCGCTGCGGCCCGCAGCCGGCCACAATAGGGGTTTCCCCATTCTGTTGCCGGAGTTCCCCGTATGGCCGAAATCAAGGAAGCACTTGTCCCCGATATCGGTGACTACAGCGACGTCCCGGTAATCGAGGTGCTGGTGTCCGTCGGCGATACGGTCAGCAAGGACCAGAGCCTGGTCACGCTGGAATCGGACAAGGCCACCATGGAAGTGCCTTCGTCGGTGGCTGGTGTGGTCAAGGAGATCAAGGTCAAGGTCGGCGATTCGCTCTCGCAGGGCGCGCTGGTGGCGTTGATCGAAGTGGCTGATGCCGGCGCCGATGCCGCCAAGCCCGCCGCTGCCGCCGCGCCCGCCGCACCGGCCAAGGCTGCGCCCGCCGCCGCCCCGGCACCGGCTGCCAAGGCCGAATCTGCTGCGCCTGCGGCCTCCTCGGACGGCGGCGGCCTGATCGAAGCGCGTGTGCCCGATATCGGCGATTACACCGACATCCCGGTGATCGAAGTGCTGGTGGCCGTGGGCGATACCGTCGCCAAGGATCAGAGCCTGGTCACGCTGGAATCGGACAAGGCCACGATGGAAGTCCCGTCCTCGGCCGCCGGCGTGGTCAAGGAACTCAAGGTCAAGGTCGGCGACACGCTCTCGCAGGGCAATGTGGTGGCGATCATTGCAGCCGCCGACGGCGGCGCCGGTGCGGCGCAGTCGCCGGCCAAGCCCACCACCGACACCGCCGAAACCGCGGGCAAGGTCGAGCCGGTTGCCGTCCCGGCCGAGCCGGACAAGCTGGCCCAGCGCGAAATCGCGCAGGTGCAGGGTGCGCGTTCCGGTGCAGGTGCGCAGGCAGCGCAGGGTGGACAGCCCTCGGCCGGCAACCCGAGCAGCCCGCCGGTGACCTTCGATGCGGACAGCGTGCTGCCGTCCAAGGTGCCGTATGCCAGCCCGGTGGTGCGCGTGTTCGCACGCGAACTGGGCGTGGACCTGAACCAGCTCAAGGGCAGCGAAAAGGGCGGCCGCATCACCCGTGAAGACGTGCAGCGCTTCGTCAAGGCCGCACTCAGCGGTGGCGTACCCGCCGCAGCCGGCGCGGCGCCGGCCGGTGGCGGCAACGGTCTGAACCTGCTGGCCTGGCCGAAGGTGGACTTCAGCAAGTTCGGCGAGACCGAGACCCAGCCGCTGTCGCGCATCAAGAAGATTTCCGGTGCCAACCTGGCGCGCAACTGGGCCATGATTCCGCACGTCACCCAGTTCGAGTCGGCCGACATCACCGACCTGGAAGCCCTGCGTGTGGCGCTCAACAAGGAGAACGAGAAGGCCGGCATCAAGCTGACCATGCTCGCGTTCCTGATCAAGGCCAGCGCCGCGGCACTGAAGAAGTTCCCTGAGTTCAACGCCTCGCTGGATGCGGCCGGCGAAAACCTCACCCTGAAGAAGTACTTCCACATCGGGTTTGCGGCCGATACGCCCAACGGCCTGGTCGTGCCGGTGATCCGCGATGTCGACAAGAAGGGCGTGCTGCAGATCGCGCAGGAAAGCGGCGAGCTGGCCAAGAAGGCCCGCGACGGCAAGCTGGGTCCGGCCGATATGAGCGGCGGTTGTTTCTCGATCAGCTCGCTCGGCGGTATCGGCGGCACCGCGTTCACGCCGATCATCAATGCGCCGGAAGTGGCGATCCTGGGCGTGTCCAAATCGGCGATGCAGCCGGTCTGGAACGGCAAGGACTTCGCGCCCAAGCTGATGCTGCCGTTGTCGCTGAGCTACGACCACCGCGTCATCGACGGCGCCTTGGCGGCCCGTTTCACCACCTACCTCAGCCAGGTGCTGGCCGACATGCGTCGCGTCCTGCTGTGAGGGCCGCGCTGCTGACCATCGCCGCGCTCGGCCTGCTGCCATGGACAAACGTGGCCGCACGCGAATGCGAGAGCACGCTCGGCCGCGGCTGGCCGCCGGCCGTGGGCAACTACGGCACTGCGGTCACCACGTTGCTGGATGGCGGCACCAAGCCGGCCTTGTCGTTGCTGACCCTGCCCACGCGGGGCGTGGAGAGCGCGGTGTCGCTGGTGCCGGGCAAGGAGGGCGCCGACTGGACCCTGCGGCATAGCCGCGCCGACGAGCGCGTCTACAGCTGGGTCAGCCAGACCGACCGCGGCAGCGTGCAGTTCCGCACCGAGCAGACCCCGGAAACGGTCGAGATCCCGATACCGGCGCCGCTTGCCAAGCGCCTGGTCAGCAACTGGACCAATACGCTGACCCAGCTCGCGCCGAACGGACGCACCGCGCCGGTGAGCGAAGGCGAAGTGCTCTCGTTCCAGGTCGATGGCGTGCGCTACAGCGGCGCTCGCCCCAGCTGTGGTGCCGGCGAGTTGCTGCTGAAACAGGCCGCGCTGCTGATCGAAGCCAGCGAAGGCAAGGAAAAGAAGCGCGACAAGCGCTGGACCCAAATCGAATCGTCGCTGGATGAACTCCAGCAGACGCTTGCCGGCACGGCCGGTTGAGCTACAGGAGAAGCAAATGGCGGTCATTGAAATCAAGGTTCCCGACATCGGCGATTACAGCGATGTCCCCGTCATCGAAGTGCTGGTCGCCGTTGGCGACAGCGTGGCCAAGGACCAGGGCCTGGTCACGCTGGAATCGGACAAGGCCACGCTGGAAGTGCCGTCCTCGGCCGCCGGTGTGGTCAAGGAACTCAAGGTCAAGGTCGGCGACCCCCTCTCCGAAGGCGCGCTCGTACTGCTGCTCGAAACCGAAGGCGAGGCCGCTGCGCCAGCCAAGGCCGAGACCAAAGCCGCCCCGGCCGCTGCAGCGCCTACCGCCGCCCCGGGCAGCAAGCCGCCAGTGACGCCGTCGCACCGCGCCCCGGCCGAACCGGCGCCGTCCAAGCCGGCACTGGCCAGCGGCAAGCCGGCCGACATCGAATGCAAGATGGTGGTGCTCGGCGCCGGCCCCGGCGGCTACACGGCAGCGTTCCGCGCGGCCGATCTGGGCCTGGACACGGTGCTGATCGAGCGCTACGCCAGCCTGGGCGGTGTCTGCCTCAACGTCGGCTGCATCCCGTCCAAGGCGCTGCTGCATGCCGCCGCGGTGATCGATGAAGTGGCCCATGCCGGCGACTTCGGCGTGGACTTCGGTCAGCCCAGGATCACCCTGGACAAGCTGCGCGAGTACAAGGAAAAAGTGGTCGGCAAGCTTACCGGCGGCCTGGCCAGCATGGCCAAGCAGCGCAAGGTGCGCACCGTGACCGGCGTGGCCAGCTTCGTCTCGCCCAACGAGCTGGAAATCGTCGGCGACGACGGCAAGCCCCAGCTGCTGCGCTTCGAGCACTGCATCATCGCCGCCGGCTCGCAGGCGGTGAAGCTGCCCAACTTCCCGTGGGACGACAAGCGCGTGATGGACTCCACCGACGCGCTGGAGCTGCACGACATTCCCAAGACCCTGCTGGTGGTCGGCGGCGGCATCATCGGCCTGGAAATGGCCACCGTGTACAGCGCGCTCGGCAGCAAGGTCACCGTGGTCGAGTTCATGGACCAGCTGATGCCGGGCGCCGACAAGGACCTGGTCAAGCCGCTGGCCGACCGCCTGAAAAAGCAGGGCGTCGAGGTTCATCTCAAGACCAAGGCCACCGACGTCAAGGCCGACAAGAGCGGCATCACGGTGTCCTTCGAGGCGGCTGTCGAAGGCGAAAAGCCCGGTCTGCAGGCCACCGCGTACGACCGCGTGCTGGTCGCCGTGGGCCGCAGCCCCAACGGCAAGAAGATCGGCGCGGACAAGGCCGGCGTCACCATCACCGAGCGCGGCTTCATTCCGGTCGACCGGCAGATGCGCACCAACGTGCCGCACATCTTCGCCATCGGCGACATCGTCGGTAACCCGATGCTGGCCCACAAGGCCACCCACGAAGGCAAGCTGGCCGCCGAAGTGGCTGCCGGCGAGAAGAAGGAATGGGTGGCGCGGGTGATCCCGTCGGTGGCCTACACCAACCCGGAAATCGCCTGGGTCGGCGTCACCGAAACCGAAGCCAAGGCCAAGGGCCTGAAGGTTGGCGTTGCCAAGTTCCCGTGGGCCGCCAGCGGCCGCGCGATCGGCATCGGCCGTACCGAAGGCTTCACCAAGCTGATCTTCGACGAAGAGACCCATCGCGTGATCGGTGGTGCCATCGTCGGCGTGCATGCTGGCGACCTGCTGGCCGAGATCGGCCTGGCGATCGAGATGGGTGCCGAGGCCGAAGACATCGGCCACACCATCCACGCGCATCCGACCCTGAGCGAGTCGGTCGGCATGGCCGCCGAGGTCTACGACGGCACCATCACCGATCTGTACATCCCCAAGAAGAAGTGATGCCGCTCCGCACGACCGTGCTACATGTGGCACGGTCGCCGCGGTAGTGACGCGACGCATGGAGGTCGCCGTGGGGCAGGGCAATCTGTGTCCCGAACTGCAGGCGCTGCTGCAGCGCGAACTGGCCAGCGGCAACCGCATCGCCGAGCCGCCGCAGCGGACCGACTGGCCACATCCGGGCTCGGTGTTCGTCTCGTTGAAGCGCGACTTGCGCAGCGACGTGGCGTCGCTGCCGGCAACGGTGCAGCATGCCATCTGCACCGATCCGCACTACGGTTGGCATGACGAGTGCTACTGCACCACGCACCAGCATCTGTTGGTGGCCGGTGCGACCAAGCCGCCGTGAGCGTGTGCACCCAGCTGCCAGGTGGCTGCTGCCGGGTCGGTTACCTGCCACGCACCGGTTAAACGACAGAACCCCGCATCGCTGCGGGGTTCTGCATGAAGCTGCTTTTCGGATCCCGGCTCCCGGGGCCGGAAAGAATCAGAACGCGAGCGTCACGCCTGCCACCGGGCCCTTGAACTCCTGCTTCAGGCCGACCAGGCCGTCGCTGCCCTCGCGGTCCACGTCCAGCTTGAACCAGTCGTAGCCGGCGAAAATGCCGAAGTTCTTGGTGAAGCGGTATTCGGCAATGGCGTTGGCGCGGCTCAGGTCGCCGTCGTAGTCGCCGAAGTCGCCCCAACTGGTGTTGAGGTACTGGCCCTGCACGTTGAACAGCCAATGTTCGCTGGGACGCGCGGTGAAGCGGATGCCGACGACCGGCGCAACGCCGTCTTCGCTTTCATCCAGGACATCGCCACTGAACAACGTACCCAGATCGGCGTAGGCATTGGCCTCGACCTTGGCGTACTCGGCGCCGATCTGCAGGCCCAGGCTGAATTCCGGAGAATCGATCACCGAGTAGTCGTAGACGAAAGTGGCGACCTGGTACTTCAGCTCGCCTTTGATGAAGCTGCCGGACGGCACGGTCACGCCACCGGCGCTCAGGTCCTGGCTCAGGGTCTCGCGACGATCTTTGTCGTACTTGAAGTAGTCGAAGATCAGGCGCTGGCGGGTGCTGATGCGGAACACGCCATCCACGCGCGGCTCCCATTCCTTGCCGCCCAGCTTGAAGTCTTCGTTGACCGAGGCATTGTTGCCGGCCAGCAGCGTGTTGCCGCGGATGGTGTTGTCGTTGTCGACATTCATCGCGCCGAGGCGGAGCTGGAAGCGATCATCGGTGTCTTCGGCGTGTGCGGGCGCGACATAGGCGACGGCCAGGACGCACGGGATCGCCAGTGCGAGGAGGTGTTTCATGGAAGCTCCGAATTCTTGGAATGGTCAGGCGGTTCGGCCTGTGCAGCGCATAGTCGATAAGCGCGCGTCTTTCAAAAGTGAAGGGGCCGTCCAATCAGCGTGAAGGCGGCCGTAGCAATCGGACAAAACGGTCCGCTTCGCCAGTCCTTTGGTCGAGTCACGGAGCGCGTGCAACGTCACTGCCACCGTCGTCCAGTGCCAGTAAGACCAAGCGTTCGATTGGACCGCCGATGGGAAGGTCGCAGGGTGCGACAAAATGCTTACAAAAGCAGGAGCCCCGGTCTCCCAGGGCTCCTAGACGCGGCCTGCGGCGGTACCTTTCGACGAGGATGTGCAGGCCTCGCAAGTTATGACCGCCGGTTTGTGGCAAAGTTCCCACCCGCTGCGGTGGCCGCCGTGTGGTGCATCGCAGCAAGCGATGACCTCTGCCGGTTGTCTCGCAATTTGTCCCATTGCTATACTTTCGCGGCTCGACGAGGCGCAACTGCGCTTCCCACTCATTCACACGTAAGGTAACCGTAGTGCTGAACTCCGTTGACGCGGGTCGGCGGTTGATGCTGCGCGCTGCGGTATATCCGCTTGCCGCCGTAGCTATAACCAGTCTGGGGTTGCTGTTGGTCGGTCCCCGTTACGCTGCCGGTCTGGCATTGACCGGATTTGCGACGGTGCTGGGCGGTTGGGTTGCGGCACGTACCGCGCTAGGCGGCGGTATCCAGGCAGCGGGCATCGCCATGGTGCGGCTGATCCTGGCGATGGTGCTGAAGTGGGTGTTGGTTTTCGTGGCGCTGGCGCTGGGCTTCGGCCTGTGGCGGCTGCCTCCTCTGGCTTTGCTGGCGGGTATCGCCATCGGGCTGATTTTTCAGGTTCTGGCTCTGGCCAGGCGTTGATTCGAACTTAAAAGGGCTCCGGACACATGGCGGGCGAGGCAGCAACACCTACCTCCTATATCCAGCATCACTTGCAGAACCTGATCGTTCCGGTTCGTGATGGTGGCGGCACGTTTTGGACCATCCACCTCGACACCCTGATCATGGCGGTGTTGATGGGTCTGGTCATGGTCCTGGCGTTCTGGACGGCGACCCGCAATGCCACAGCCGGCGTCCCGGGCAAGTGGCAGGCATTCGTTGAGATCTGCCTGGAGTTCGTCGATCGCCAGGCCAAGGACACCTACCACGGCAGCAGCAAGCTGGTGACCCCGATCGCGATCACCATCTTCTTCTGGATCCTGTTGATGAACCTCATCAAGATGATCCCGGCCGATTTCATCGCCATCCCGCTGGGCTGGGCCGGCGTGCACGCCTGGAAGCCGGTGCCGACCGCCGACGTCAACGCCACCTTGGGCATGTCGATCAGCGTGTTCTTCCTGATGATCGTGTTCTCGCTGCGCTCCAAGGGCGTGGGCGGCATGACCAAGGAATTCCTGACGGCGCCGTTCGGCAAGTGGATGATGCCGTTCAACCTGCTCTTGAACATCGTCGAATGGCTGAGCAAGCCGATTTCGTTGGCGATGCGACTGTTCGGCAACATGTTCGGCGGCGAGATCGTCTTCCTGCTGATCTGGGTGCTGGGCGGTGCAGGCATCGCCGGCATGGTCGCTGGCGGCGCATTCGGCCTGGGCTGGATGCTGTTCCACCTGCTGGTGATTCCGCTGCAGGCCTTCATTTTCATGATGCTGTCGATCGTGTATCTGAGCCTGGCTGAAGACAGTCACTGAGTTTGCGTCACCCTTCATCTGCTTTATCCCGCTTCATCCATCACCCTTAGAAACTTTCGTTCGGAGATCACCATGTACCTCGCCGTCCTGACCAACCTCGCTCAAGTCCAGAGCTCCACCGTCCTCGCCGTCGGCATCATGATCGGCCTGGCCGCGCTGGGTGCCGGCCTCGGTCTGGCCATCATGGCTGGCAAGTTCCTGGAATCGGCTGCGCGCCAGCCGGAACTGATCCCGGTGCTGCAGGTGCGTATGTTCATCACCGCCGGCCTGATCGACGCCGCGTTCATCATCAGCGTCGCTGTCGGCCTGCTGTTCGCCTTCGCCAATCCGCTGGCCCAGGTGTTCATCGAGCGTCTGTCGCAGGCTGCCGGCTGATCCAGCGGTAGCAGGATGTGGATGCAGCCCTTGGCGGTTGCATCCGCGGATGAAGGTCGGAAAGCGCCGCCGTGCGGTGGCGCTTTCACCCCTAAACAGCGATTGAGCGACCCATGGATATCACCCTTACCATCTTTGCCCAGGCGCTGGCCTTCGCCGGTCTGATCTGGATCGTCGCGACCAAAATCTGGCCGCCGCTGCTGCAGGCGATCGAAGAGCGTCAGCAAAAGATCGCTGAAGGTCTGGCTGCGGCCGACCGTAGTCAGAAGGATCTGGCGCAGGCGCAGGAAAAGGTCAACGAAGCACTGAAGGACGCACGCACCAAGGCCAACGAGATCATCGATCAGGCCCATGCGCGCGCCAACCAGATCATCGAAGCGGCCAAGCTGGAGGCAATTGCCGAAGCCAACCGTCAGAAGGATCTGGCGCAGGCCGAAATCGACGCATCCGCCACGCGTGCCCGCGAGGAGCTGCGCAAGCAGGTCTCGGTACTGGCCGTCAGCGGTGCAGAAAAGCTGCTCAAGCGCGAAATCGATGCCAACGCCCACAAGGCGCTGCTCGACGAGCTGGCGGCGGAGATTTAAGCGATGAGTCAGGCCCTCACCCTTGCCCGTCCCTACGGCCGTGCCGCGTTTGCAATCGCGCGTGAGGGCGGCAACTTCGCGCCCTGGTCCGATGCGCTGGCGTTTTCGGCGCAGGTGGCCGGCGACCCGCGCGTGGCCGCATTGCTGCTCAACCCGGCCCTGGGCCAGGAACAGGCAGTGACGCTGCTGGCCCCGCCGCAGGCGGGCGAGGACTACCTGCGTTTCCTCGGCGTGCTTGCCGATGCGCAGCGGCTGTCGCTGCTGCCGGAAGTGGCAGGCTTGTACGAACAACTGCGTGCCCAGGCCGAACATGTCGTCAAGGCGACGGTGACCTCGGCCGCGGCAATGAGCCAGACCGAACTCGACACGATCGCAGCTGCGCTGAAGAAGCGCTTCGGCCGCGACGTGGACATCACCACCGCAGTCGATGCGTCGCTGATCGGCGGCGCGGTGATCGACACCGGCGACGTGGTCATCGACGGCTCGCTGAAAGGCAAGCTTGCGCGTCTGCAAAGCTCGCTCGCCCACTGAATTCACATAAACGCACGGCCCTTGCGGCCGGCACCTAGGACTGAACGATGGCAACCACGCTCAACCCCTCCGAAATCAGCGACCTGATCAAGACCCGCATCGAGGCGGTCAAGCTGTCCGCAGAGTCGCGCAACGAAGGCTCCGTGACCAGCGTGTCCGACGGCATCGTGCGCATCTTCGGCCTGGCCGACGTGATGCAGGGCGAAATGATCGAACTGCCGAACAACACCTTCGCGCTGGCACTGAACCTGGAGCGCGATTCGGTCGGCGCCGTGGTGTTGGGCGATTACGAGAGCCTGCGCGAAGGCGACGTGGCCAAGACCACCGGCCGCATCCTGGAAGTGCCGGTCGGCCCGGAACTGCTGGGTCGCGTGGTCAACGCACTGGGCGAGCCGATCGACGGCAAGGGCCCGCTGGGTGCGACCCAGACCGCGCCGGTGGAGCGCGTTGCGCCCGGCGTGATCTGGCGTAAGTCGGTCGACCAGCCGGTGCAGACCGGCTACAAGTCGGTCGATGCGATGATCCCGATCGGCCGTGGCCAGCGTGAGCTGGTCATCGGCGACCGTCAGACCGGCAAGACCGCGCTGGCGATCGACGCGGTGATCAACCAGAAGGGCACCGGCATCAAGTGCGTGTACGTGGCGATCGGCCAGAAGGCCTCGACCGTTGCCAACATCGTGCGCAAGCTGGAAGAAAACGGCGCGCTGGCGCACACCGTGGTGGTGGCTGCGACCGCGTCCGAATCGGCGGCGATGCAGTACATCAGCCCCTACGCCGGCTGCACGATGGGCGAGTACTTCATGGACCGCGGCGAAGACGCGCTGATCGTGTACGACGATCTGTCCAAGCAGGCCGTGGCCTACCGCCAGATCTCGCTGCTGCTCAAGCGCCCGCCGGGCCGCGAAGCCTACCCGGGCGACGTGTTCTACCTGCACTCCCGCCTGCTGGAGCGCGCCGCGCGCGTGTCCGAGGAGTACGTGGAGAAGTTCACCAATGGTGCGGTGACCGGCAAGACCGGTTCGCTGACCGCGCTGCCGATCATCGAAACGCAGGCCGGCGACGTGTCTGCGTTCGTGCCGACCAACGTGATCTCGATCACCGACGGCCAGATCTTCCTGGAAACCGACCTGTTCAACGCCGGTATCCGTCCTGCCGTGAACGCCGGTATCTCGGTGTCGCGCGTCGGTGGCGCCGCCCAGACCAAGATCATCAAGAAGCTGTCCGGCGGCATCCGTATCTCGCTGGCCCAGTACCGCGAGCTGGCGGCGTTTGCGCAGTTCGCCTCGGACCTGGACGAAGCCACCCGCAAGCAGCTCGAGCGCGGTCAGCGCGTCACCGAGCTGATGAAGCAGAAGCAGTACGCGCCGATGTCCATCGCCAACCAGGCGCTGTCGATCTACGCCGTCAACGAGGGCTACCTGGACGACGTGCCGGTCAACAAGCTGCTGGCGTTCGAAGAAGGCCTGCACGCGCACTTCGCCAACACCCAGGGCGAGCTGGTCTCCAAGATCAACAGCACCGGCGGTTGGGACAACGACATCGAAGCCAGCTTCAAGAAGGGCATCGAAGAGTTCAAGACCACGGGCACCTGGTAAAGGCGCCGGGATTTGGGATTGGGCATTCGGGATTTGCAGAAGCGGTGGTTCGGGGCGTTGGCTGATGCCCAGCCCCGCTTCTGTTTCCCAGACGTTAGGCATCCGGGGTTCTCGGAAGCGGTGAGGTAGGGAGGCTTTGCCAATCCCGAATCCCGATTCCCGAATCCCACTAAGCGAGCGAAGCGAGCGAGTATGGCAGGCGGACGCGAAATCAAAACCAAGATCAAGAGCGTGCAGAACACCCGCAAGGTGACGCGCGCGCTCGAAATGGTCTCGGCCTCCAAGATCCGCAAGGCGCAAGAGCGCATGAAGACCTCGCGTCCGTATGCGCAGGCGATGAAGCAGGTGATCGGGCATCTGGCGCAGGCCAGCACCGATTTCCAGCATCCGTTCCTGATCGAGCGCGAGCAGGTCAAGCGGGTCGGCTACATCGTGATCTCGTCCGACCGCGGCCTGGCCGGCGGTCTGAACAACAACCTGTTCCGCAAGATGCTGGCGGAGGTGCGTCCCTTGCAGGACACCGGTGCCGAGATCGACGTGGTGACCATCGGTCAGAAAGCCTCGGCGTTTTTCCGGCGCATCAAGGTCAACATGGTCGGCAGCGTGACCCACCTGGGCGACAGCCCGCAGGTGGAGCAGCTGATCGGTGTGATCAAGGTGATGATCGATGCCTTTATCGAAGGCAAGGTGGACCGCGTGTACCTGGTCTACAACCGCTTCGTGAACACCATGACGCAGAAGGCCAGCTTCGATCAGCTGCTGCCGCTGCCCGCCGCCGAGCACAAGGTGGCGCACCACGATTGGGATTACCTGTACGAACCCGATGCCGCCACCGTGCTGGAGCACGTGATGACGCGTTACATCGAGTCGCTGGTGTACCAGGCGGTGCTGGAAAACGTGGCCTCCGAACACGCCGCGCGCATGGTGGCGATGAAGGCCGCCAGCGACAACGCCAACAAGATGATCGGCACCTTGCAATTGGTCTACAACAAGGCACGCCAGGCGGCGATCACCCAGGAAATTTCGGAAATCGTCAGCGGCGCAGCGGCCGTGTAAGTACCGCCGGGATTGGGGATTCGGGATTGGTTGGAGCGCAGCGGACTGCGCCCTTGCAAATCCCCAATCACGAATCCCAAATCACAAAATTCCACGAGATGGCATCGGCCACTCGGACAGAACAAAGCTAACCGGAGCAGCAAAATGAGTCAGGGCAAGATCGTTCAGATCATCGGCGCGGTCGTCGACGTCGAATTCCCGCGCAATGAAGTGCCGAAGGTGTATCACGCGCTGAAGGTCGACGGCACCGACATCACCCTGGAAGTGCAGCAGCAGCTCGGCGACGGCGTCGTGCGCACGATTGCGCTCGGCTCCACCGATGGCCTGAAGCGCAACCTGGTCGCCACCAACACCGAACGCGCCATTTCGGTGCCGGTCGGTGCCGGTACGCTGGGTCGCATCATGGACGTGCTGGGCCGCCCGATCGACGAAGCCGGCGACGTGCAGGCCTCGGACCATTGGGAAATCCATCGCGGCGCACCGTCGTATGAAGACCAGTCCTCCAGCACCGAATTGCTGGAAACCGGCATCAAGGTCATCGACCTGATGTGCCCGTTCGCCAAGGGCGGCAAGGTCGGCCTGTTCGGCGGCGCCGGCGTGGGCAAGACCGTCAACATGATGGAACTGATCAACAACATCGCCAAGGCGCACTCGGGTCTGTCCGTGTTCGCCGGCGTGGGCGAGCGTACCCGCGAGGGCAACGACTTCTACCACGAGATGAAGGACTCCAACGTCCTGGACAAGGTCGCGATGGTGTACGGCCAGATGAACGAGCCGCCGGGCAACCGTCTGCGCGTGGCGCTGACCGGCCTGACCATGGCCGAGTACTTCCGCGACGAGAAGGACGCCAGCGGCAAGGGCAAGGACGTGCTGCTGTTCGTGGACAACATCTACCGCTACACGCTGGCCGGTACCGAAGTGTCCGCGCTGCTCGGCCGTATGCCGTCGGCGGTGGGTTACCAGCCGACCCTGGCCGAGGAAATGGGCGTGCTGCAGGAGCGCATCACCTCGACCAAGAGCGGTTCGATCACCTCGATCCAGGCCGTGTACGTGCCTGCGGACGACCTGACCGACCCGTCGCCGGCGACCACCTTCGCCCACCTGGACTCGACCGTCACGCTGAGCCGTAACATCGCCTCGCTGGGTATCTACCCGGCCGTGGATCCGCTGGACTCCACCAGCCGCCAGATGGATCCGCTGGTGATCGGCCACGAGCATTACGACACCGCGCAGCGCGTCCAGCAGACCTTGCAGAAGTACAAGGAACTGAAGGACATCATCGCCATCCTGGGCATGGACGAGCTGAGCGAAGAAGACAAGCAGTCGGTGTCGCGCGCGCGCAAGATCGAGCGCTTCTTCAGCCAGCCCTTCCACGTGGCCGAAGTGTTCACCGGCTCGCCGGGCAAGTACGTCTCGCTGAAGGACACCATCCGCGGCTTCAAAGCGATCTGCGACGGCGAATACGACCACCTGCCGGAGCAGGCGTTCTACATGGTCGGCAGCATCGAAGAAGCCGTCGAGAAAGCCAACAAGATGAGCGCCAAGGCCTGATGCGATTCCAGCCGCTACGCGGCTGGAATCGGGAATCGGGAATCGGGAATCGGGAATCGTAAAGGCGGGTCATCGGTGGATTGGAATTGAACGGAATCGGAAAAGCGCGCAGCCAGCTGCTCTTCCCATTCCCAATTCCCGACTCCCGATTCCCCGCCTCACTACAGTGAGGCACCATGAGCACTATCCGTTGCGACATCGTCAGCGCCGAGAAGGAAATCTTCCACGGTGAGGCGACGCTGGTCGTGGCCACCGGCGAGTTGGGCGAGCTGGGCATTGCGCCCAAGCACGCGCCGCTGATCACCCGCTTGAAGCCGGGCAAGGTGGTGGTGACCACCGCCAATGGCGAACAGCTGGATTTCGCCATTTCCGGCGGCATCCTGGAAGTGCAGCCGCAGGTGGTGACCATCCTGGTCGACACCGCAGTGCGTGCGCAGGACATCGACGAAGCGGCCGTGCGCAAGGTCAAGGAAGAGGCCGAGCGGCTGCTGGCCAACCGTGGCAACACGGTGGACGTGGCCGAGGCGCAGCGTCAGCTGGCCGAGGCGACAGTGCAGTTGCAGGCGCTGGAGCGCTTGCGTCGCAACCTCAAGCACTAAGCGGTGGTCTACCCGCCTCCAGGGTGGGCGCGCACGTCAGGCAGCTGCGCCTTCGTCTGCAGCTCAGAAGTTCGAAACGCCGACCGTCGTGTCGGCGTTTTCGTTTTTGGAGCCCCGCGTGCGGCTGCGTGAATCCGCCGCAGCGCGCGGCAGGCACACTGCGTTGCTTGGCGCACCGCTGCACCGCAGCGGTGCATGGCAACGTTATTCCGGCACGTTGAGGAAGATGGCATGACCCGTTCGATCGATGGCATTCGCGCTTACATGGTGAGCGGCCTGTTGGCCGCCGGACTGCTGGGATGCGCATTGCCGGCGCGCAGCCAGCCGCCGCTGGATCCGTTGATGGACCGGATCGTGCAGCGCAATGCCATTGGCGACGCGGTAGCGCTAAGCAAGTGGGACAGCGGCAAGCCGGTGCTCGATCAGGCGCGCGAGGCGGCGGTGCTGCAAAGCGTGCGCGATCAGGCGCCCGCGCATGGGCTGGATGCCGACGATGCGGCACGCTTCTTTGGCGCGCAAATCGAGGCCAACAAGTCGGTGCAGTATGCGCTGTTGAACCGTTGGCACGAGCGCGGACGCGCGCCGAACACCGCACGTCCGGATCTCGCGGCGCTGCGCACTCGCCTGGATCAACTGCAGGGCGAACTGCTCGATGCGCTGGCCGATGTGGCGTCGGCACGCAGCGCGCCCGACTGCCCGGCCAGCACCGCGCGCGCTGCGGCGCATTACGCAGAGCAGTGGCAGCTAGATGCGCTGCATCGCGCGGCACTGGTGCGTGGCCTGGGCGATTTCTGCCACTGATCCACAACGCTCACGTGTCTGCGAGACCAACGCGCTGTCATGCGGTAAGAGCGGTCGACAAAACGTTTGCGCGTTCGCCTGGTGGTGACGGCCGCGGTTTCGTCGCCGCATCTTGGTGGATGCAGTCAGACGTCCAGATCGAACGCTGAGCGTGTCCAAGGCGCGGTGGCCTCGGTGCTAGCGGGACGCGCCGTCATCCCGTGCCGTGGAAGCGATGGCGCAGCATCCGTCCCGTCAACGGCCATGCAACCGGCGAGGTTGCCGCACCCGAAAGGTCGCTGGCAGCCCGTTGAAGGCCACGTACGCTGGCCAACGCGACTGCTGCATGCCCGCCGACCGGCGCGGACCCGGCGCGGCATGGATGCCGCGCAAGAGCCATAAGGATGTCCGCGCGATCGATCAGCACGGGAGAAGAGGCCGTGACTGTGCTGCGCATGTCTGCACGCAAGCGGTGTCTTTCTGCGTCATATCGTCATACGACCGAGCAATCACTCGGCGCCTGCGCATGCATCGATCAGCGATACACCACGTGCCGGCCCAGGAAGAACGACACGATCGCCAGGCCGCCTTCGACCATCGGTTTTGCCAGCCATGCCCAACACAGGCCGAACACGACCGAGCAATCGCTCGGCGCCTGCGCATGCATCGATCAGCGATACACCACGTGCCGGCCCAGGAAGAACGACACGATCGCCAGGCCGCCTTCGACCAGCGGTTTTGCCAGCCATGCCCGACGCAGGCCGAACACGACCGAGCAATCGCTCGGCGTCTGCGCATGCATCGATCAGCGATACACCGCGTGCCGGCCCAGGAAGAACGACACGATCGCCAGGCCGCCTTCGACCAGCGGTTTCGCCAGCCATGCCTGACGCAGGCCGAGTAGGTCGACCGTGGTCGCGAGCAGCCAGGTGCTGATCAGCGTGAGCGTCAGCCACATCACCGCGAAGCGGCGGAAGCGTCGCCAACCCAGCCGCGCATCGCCTTGCTGGGCGAAGGTATAGCGGCCGTTGAGCCAGAAGCCGAGCATGGCGCCGCCGATGCGCCCAAGCAGATTGGCGGGCACTGCAGGCATGCCTGCGGCGGTGGCGGCGATGAAGATGCCGCAGTCCACGGCCAGCTGCAGCGCGCCAATGATCATGAACTGGCTGCCTTGGCGGAACAGACTCATGCGTGCAGGGGACGGGAACGGGGCGCCCATCCTAGCGGCTGCCAGGGGCAAACGTCGTTAGCGCGGGCGAACGCTGCATCCGGACAACGACGCGACGCTGGCGCAGCGACTAGAATTTGGACATCTCTCTGCCTGGAATGTCTTGATGCCCCTGCCCCTGCACGTTGTGATCCTGGCCGCGGGCGAAGGCAAGCGCATGCGCTCGTCCCTGCCCAAGGTGCTGCAGCCGCTGGCGGGCCAGCCGATGCTGGCGCATGTGATCGCCACTGCACGGCAGCTGCAGCCGGCGGCGATCCATGTCGTGTACGGGCATGGCGGCGATCAGGTGCAGGCAGCCTTCGCCGATCAAGACGATCTGCAGTGGGCCGAACAGCGCGAGCAGTTGGGCACCGGACACGCCGTGCAGCAGGCCATGCCTGCGATTCCCGATGCGGCAACGGTACTGGTGTTGTATGGCGATGTGCCGCTGATCCGCAGCGAGAGCCTGTTGCAGTTGCTGCATGCACCGGGCCGCATGGCGGTGCTGGTCGCCGAACTGGCCAATCCCACCGGCTATGGGCGCATCCTGCGCGATGCGGAAGGCAAGGTGGCCGCGATCGTCGAGCAGAAGGATGCCAATGACGAGCAGCGCCGCATTCGCACCATCAATACCGGCATCCTCACCGCTGAATCCACCGCACTGCGCCGTTGGCTGGCTGGCTTGTCCAACGACAATGCGCAGGGCGAGTTCTATCTCACCGACGTGTTCGCCAGCGCCGCAGCCGATTTCACGCCGGCCGACATGGTGCACGTGGCCGACCCGCAGGAGGTGGAAGGTGCCAACGACCCGTGGCAACTCGCCCAGCTCGAACGTGCCTGGCAGCTGCGCGCCGCGCGCACGCTTTGCCTGCAAGGCGTGCGCATCGCCGACCCGGCGCGTGTGGAGCAGCGTGGCAGCGTGCAGGTGGGCCGCGATGTGCAGCTGGATATCGACGTGATCCTGGAGGGCGAGGTCACCTTGGGCGATGACGTGGTGATCGGGCCGTTCGTGCGCTTGCGCGACGTGACGCTCGGTGCCGGCACGCATGTGCGTGCGCACAGCGATCTGGAAGGCGTGGTCACCGAAGGCGCGGTGCAGATCGGTCCGTTCGCGCGTCTGCGCCCCGGCACCGTGTTGGCCGATGGCGTGCATATCGGCAATTTCGTGGAGACCAAAAAGGTCACCATGGGCGTTGGCAGCAAGGCCAACCATCTGACCTATCTGGGCGATGCGGTGATCGGCAGCAAGGTCAACATCGGCGCCGGCACCATCACCTGCAACTACGACGGGGTGAACAAGTCGCAGACCACCATCGGCGATGGTGCGTTTGTCGGCTCCAACAGCGCACTAGTGGCGCCGATCGAGATTGGCGCCAATTCCACCATCGGCGCCGGGTCGGTGGTCACCAGCGATGCGCCCGCGGGCCAACTCACCGTGACGCGTGCGCGTCAGACCGTGATCGAAGGCTGGAAGCGGCCGACCAAGAAGTCGCCGTAGTGCCGCAGGGTGTGCTGCGTGGTGCAATCTGGCGCGCGTGCGCAGCATTTGCCCACCCGCCGGATGTCACGCACCCTTGAAGGAAGGCGCCGGTCCCGCCGTGTTCACGCCGCCAGCGGCAACAGCAAGGTCACGCACAGTCCGCCGTGTTCGCGGTTGTGCAGCGAGATGCGGCCGCCGTGCGCTTCGGCGATTTCGCGCGTGAGGGCAAGGCCAAGACCTGTGCCATTGCGCTTGGTCGAATAGAACGGCATCAGCGCATTGTGCAGTACCGCTTCGTTCATGCCGTTGCCGCGGTCGAGCACTTCGATGCGTAGCCATTGCGGCAGGCGCGTGACGCGCACGGCGACATCGCTGTTGGGTGGCTGCGCTTCGCTGCAGGCTTCGTGGGCGTTTTTCAGCAGATTCAGCAGCGCCTGCTCGATCTGCGCTGCATCGATCCTGCTGGAGACATCGGTGAGCATGCCCTGCACCTGGAATGGAATCTGTTGCTGCAAGCGCTGCAGAAATGGCGCCCATTCGATGGTCTGCAGCTGCGGTTGCGGCAATTTGGCAAAGCGCGCATAGCCGCGGATAAAGCCTTCCAGGTGACGCGCGCGTTCTTCGATGGTTTCGAACACCGTCCCCAGGCGATCGGTGCGTTCGCGGCGCAGCAGCTCGGCACCCGAATGCGCCAGGGAAGCGATCGGTGCCAGCGAATTGTTCAATTCATGGCTGATCACGCGGATGACTTTTTTCCAGGTCTGCACTTCCTGGCGGCGTAATTCGGTGGTCAAGGTGCGGATCAACAACAGCTCGTGCCCGCGTCCGTTGATGTGAAAGCTACGCCGCGACAGGTGATAGATCTGCTCGTCTTCTTCGTCGTCGCCATCTTCGCGTACCGCGAACAGGCAGTCCCCGCCACGCGCCAGGGCGTCGCGCAATTCGGCCGGCATGCGGTCGAGCACATCGTCCAGGTGCTGGCCTTCCAGCTTGCGTCCGTCGTACAGCAGTTTGCGTGCGGCATTGTTGGAAAACCCGATCCGCCGCAGGCCATCGCCGCCAGCAACCACCAGCAGCATGGCCACCGGCGTGTTCTGCAGCATGGTGTCGAGCATCAGCTCGCGCTGTACCAAATGGCTACGCTGGGCACGCAGCACATCGCCAAGTTCGGCATGCGCCTGCACCAGTTGCGCCAGTTCGTCATTGCCGCGCCAATACACGCCGAAGTTGTATTCGCCATCGCGGTAGCTGCTGGTGGTGCCGGCCAGGGCGCGAAACAGCGAGCGCATCGGCGCAGTGGCGCGGGTGAGGCTGAACCACATCGCTGCCAGCAGGACGAGGACCGAAATCGCCGCCACCTGCCAGCCGCGGTCCAGCCAGTACGCCATGAACCATGGGAATGCAGCGGCCAGCGCAAGCACCGGCAGCAAGCGTAGAAACAGCGAAAACGTGAAAGAGCGGTTCCGCATACGAAGGTTCATTCCGAGCTGATGCCGTAGCGGTCCATGCGCCGATACAGCGCCTGGCGGCTCAATCCCAGCTCGGCGGCCGCTTGCGCGATCACGCCTTGCGCGCGTGCCAGCGCCTGTTCGATACGCGCGCGATCCGGCTCGCCTGCCGCCGGCGCCGCCAGCCGTGGCGCGGGTGCACGTGGCAGATTCAGATCGCCCGCTTCGATACGCGCGCCCTGCGCAAGCAAGGCGGCGCGCTGCAGCACATTGCGTAGCTCGCGCACGTTGCCGGGCCAGGCATGCCGTTGCAATGCATCGCGCGCCTGCGGCGACAGCGGCTTTTCACCGGCAAGGAAGTGCTCGGCCAGCGGGCCGATGTCGCCAGGGCGTTCGGCCAGTGCGGGCAGTGCGATTTCCACCGTGTTGAGCCGGTAATACAGATCCTCGCGAAAACTGCCGTCGCGGATCATCGCCGGCAGATCGGCATTGGTGGCGCTGATCACGCGCACCTTGGCATGGCGTTCGCGGTTGGAACCCAGCCGCTCGTAACGGCCGGTTTCCAGCACGCGCAGCAACTTCATTTGCCCTGCCAGGGGCAGGTTGCCGATCTCGTCAAGAAATAGGGTGCCGCCATCGGCCGCTTCGAACTTGCCTTCGCGCGCCTTGTTGGCGCCGGTGTAGGCGCCGGCTTCGGCACCGAATAATTCGGCTTCGATCAATTCGCCTGGCAAGGCGCCGCAGTTGAGTGCAATGAACGGGCCATGTTTGGTGGTCGAATTGGCCTGGATGATCTCGGCAATCTTTTCCTTGCCGCTGCCATTGGGGCCGGTGATCAGTACCGGCAAGTCCGAGCGTGCGACCTGACAGGCGAGGGCGATCGCGCGCTCGCTGGCCGGATCGGCGAACACCGCGCCACGCAGGTCGTAGCGCTGGGTCAGCTGCTCGCGGCCGCGCCATTCGCGTTCGCGACGACGTTCCAGCTCGCGCCGCGCCTCGGACAGTTCCAGCAGGTTGTTGACCGTGGTCAGCAGCTTGGTGTCGTCCCAGGGCTTGGCGATGTAATCGGCCGCACCGGCCTTGACCAGGCCCACCGCGCTGCCCAGATGCGTCCAGGCGGTGAGCAGGATCACCGGCAGGTCCGGGTGACGCTGACGCAGTTGGGTAAACAGCGCCTCGCCTTCTTCGCCGGAGGTGGTGTCGGCGGTAAAGTTCATGTCCTGGATCACCAGATCGAACGCCTGCTCGTCCAGCAGCGCCAGCCCGGCCTGCGGCGAATGCGCGTGCCGCGCCTCGATGTCGTGCAGCGAAAACAGCACCTCCAACGCAGTGGCAACGGCCGTGTTGTCGTCGATGATCAGGATGTGCGGCATCGCATTGCTCAAGAGGGCGCGGGAGGGATCGGCACAGAATACTGGCAACACGCAGCGACAATGCGCCGCTAGGCAGGGGCGCGGCCAGATCGTCGGGCGGCAACGGCGGCGGACTCAAGCGCCCGATGCAGGGTGAGCCGGCTGTGTGCCGGCATGGCGCCTGGTTATGGAGCCGTGGGCGGCAACAGTGGTGTGTACATGGCCGCGGTCCAGATCAGATGCACCTGCACACCATCGCGCATGACATCCACGGCGATGGGGTTGCCTGTCGCAGCGTGCAGCGCCGCCAGCAGTGTTGCGACTGCGGTGATCGGGGTCCGGCCCGCCGTGCGCACGCGGTCGCCGCGTTGCAACTGCAGGCGTAGCGACGCGCTGGCCTGGGTCACCAGCAATCCGTCGCTGCTGGCGACGAGCTCCAGGATCTGGTCGTTATGGCGCCAGTTCAGCCGGGTGTCGTCGATGGCGAGCGCCTCTTGCACCGAAGCGCTGGACGAGGCCGACGCCGCGTGCGCCTGCGTTGTCGCATGGGCCTGGCCGGGGTGAAAGAGACAGCAGGCCGTCAGGGCGATCAGCGCGGATGTCGCAAGAGAGCAAGGCATGAGGGAATCCGGTTCGTAACGATGGTGGAAACGCACGGTGGATGGCGAGCCTGGCTGCTTCCCCGCCGCCGAGTGACAAGGAAGGCGGCCATCATGCACTGCGGGTGGCAACAGCCGGTGGCACTGCGGCTGCGCGCCGGGCCGGCCAGAACACCGCCAGCTGTCCGAGCATCCACAGCAGCAGCGCGCCGATCGGCAGGTAGATTGCCGGCAGTCGCGGCAATTCATAGCGTGCCATCAGCCAGACGTTGATCGAGTAGGCCATCAGCATGCCGAGCACGATGCCGATCGAGGCGAGCAGGAAATTCTCGATCTGGAAGTAGCGCAGGATCTGGCTGCGCGTTGCACCCAGCGCACGGCGGATACCGATCTGCTTGGTGCGTTGCTGCACCCAGAAGCTGGCGAGCCCAACGATGCCTAGCGCAGTGACGATCAACAGGGCGATGCACACCGCTCCAAGCAGCCAGATCATGGCGCGGTCATTACGGAAATACTTTTCGCGGATTTCGGTGTAGGTCTGTTGTTTCAGCACCAGCCGGCTGTTGTCCACTTTCATCAAGGCCGCCACTGCCGCCTTCAGCACTTCCGCCCGACGCAACGGATCGGTGACACGTACGACGTATTGCCCATCGGTATACGGTGGACGGATAGGCAGCAGCATCGAATAGTCTTTTGCCGACAGTCCATTGACATTGTTCGGCCGCGCCAGGGTGCGCACGATTCCGACGATACGCAACGGGACATCGCCGGAGTAGATGGTCTTGCCGAGCGCACCGTGGTCGGGGAACAGCTTGTCGGCAGCGGCCTGCGTCAGAATGACCGCCGCACCCTTCTTGCGGACCTCATCGTCGTTATCTGCTTTTTCCTGGCTGATGTATTCGTCGGGGCTGAAGTCGCGACCGGCATTCAATTGCAGGCCAAGTGCGTCCAGGCTGCCTTCGCTGACCAGATACTGCGCGGCATTGAGCGTGGGGCGTTCCTGCTCCGGGGTCAGGGTCAGCCCGGTGTTGGACGAGTAATCGACGAAGGGGATCTGATTGGTGATGACCGCATTGCGTACGCCGGGTACCGCGCGTAGCGCTGCCAGATCCTCCCGAGTACGTGCGTCGGCATTGGCCTGCGGGCCGATGCCGTCCAGCTGGATGCTGAGCAGCTCCTGTTCGGCGATGCCGCTGGGAGTCTGGAGCGTGTCCAGGCGATTGCCGATCAGGAACAGCGAATTGCAGATGATGGCGCAAGCCAGTGCGATCTCGAGCACGATCAGTGCGGCGGCCGTCTTATGGCGGCGCAAGGTGGAGATGATGGGTCGGATGTCCATGGGCTGACCTTGAAGATAGGAAGCGTGGCTCACCGCGGTGCGGCGGGCAGGAGGTTCAGGACGACTTCAACTGCAGCGCCGGTGCGACCTGGATGGCGCGCCAGGAAGGCAGGATGCCGGCGAGCAGGCTCGCGGCGATCGCAATGGCGAACGTCAGCAGCAGCATCGTGAGATCCAGGTGCGCCAGCGCGGCGTAATCCACCGGTTGCTGACGCACGGCCCACAGCCCCAGCCATGCCAGCACAAGTCCGCCGATGCCGCCGGCCAGGCCGATGGTCCCTGCCTCCACCAGACACTGCGCAAAGATTGCGCCGCGCGAGGCTCCAAGCGCGCGCCGCACACCAATCTCTCCGCTGCGGCGCAGGAATTTCGCCAGCAACAGGCCGACCGTGTTGAGCAGGCACACCAGCAGAAAGCCCATGGCCAGCCACAGCTGCAGGCGGACGTCGCTGGGAACCACCTTGTTGTAGTCCAGCCACTGCATCACGTTGCGCAGGCGCACATTGTTGGGCCGCGTAAAGCGCCCGGCGGCACGTTGTTGATCGGAATAATTTTCGAGGTAGGCCTTGTAATCGCTTGCCTGCTTGGCGCTCTCCAACTCCACCCAGTACTGCACCCAGTTGCAGGGTGCATTCAGCGCGGTGGTGTCGCCTGCTTCGACCTTGCCGGAACAGTTGGTTCCGCCGTAGTGGCTCAATTTCAGATCCATCGCCGTACTGAACGGCACATACAGCTGTTCGTTCGAGCCGTAGGTGTCTGTGATGTCGTAGAAGCGTGGGTTGATCTTCCAGGTATCCAGGACGCCGACGATACGGAAGGTGTTCTTGTCGACACGCACGTCGCGCCCGACGCTGTTGCCACCGTCGAACAGCTTTTCGTTCAGCGACTTGCTGATCACCGCGACACGTTCGTGCCGCTCGTCGCTGGTGCTGGACCACGCTTGGCCGTAGAGCAAGGGCACATCGAACATCGCAAAGAAATCGGCCGAAGTGAAACGAGCGTTCAGCTTGAAAGGACTCAATCCGCTGCGCTGTGGCTCGATCGCGACACTGCCGCCTGACATCATCGCCTGACGCATGGCGCGCGTCCCACGCAGCAGCGCCTCGGCGTCGAAGCGGGTGGACTGGTAATCGGGCTCGTCTCCCGGTTGATAGCCGGACTTCGGTTGCGCATCGACCTGCACATAGAACAACCGATCGCTCTTCTGCGGAATCGGGTCGCCCGACAACACATGGAACACCGTCAACGTGGTCATGCTGGCGCCGATGCCCAGCGCAATGGCCAGCACCATCAATGCGGTGAGGACCTTGTTGCGACGGAAGCTGCGCACCGCAAGATTGAAGTAGTAGCCGAACATGGGTGAGCTCCTTAGTCGGCCAGGGTTGCAACGGCGGCAGGAGCGCGCAGCAGGCTGGGATTGCGTTCCAGGTCGGTGGCCTGGCCGTCGACGATATGCACGTTGCGCTGCGCGCGCGCGGCCAGTTCCGGGTCGTGGGTGACCATGACGATGGTGGTGCCCTGGCTGTTGATCTCTTCCAGCAGTTCCATCACCCCGCGCGCCATTTGCGAATCGAGGTTGCCGGTGGGTTCGTCGGCCAGCAGCAGGCGTGGACTACCGGCCAGCGCGCGCGCAATCGCAGCGCGCTGCTGTTGCCCACCGGAGAGTTCGGTGGGGTAGTGACGCAGGCGCGAACCCAGGCCGACCTTGGTCAGCGCCTCTTCGATGCGCTGCTTGCGCTCGGCTGCCGCCATGCCGCGATAACGCAGCGGAACATCGACGTTGTCGAACAGGTTGAGGTCGGGAATCAGATTGAAGCCCTGGAAGATGAAGCCGATCTTCCGGTTGCGCAGACGCGAACGCGCGTCGTCGGAGAGATGGCTGACGTCTTCACCATCGAGCAAATACTGCCCGCTGGTGAAGGTTTCCAGCAGCCCGGCCAGGTTGAGGAAGGTGGTCTTGCCCGAACCGGAGGGGCCGGTGACCGCGACGAACTCGCCTTCGCGCACATGCAGGTCCAGCGACCGCAGCGCATGCGTTTCCACCTGTTCGGTGCGGAAGACCTTGGAGACCGCTTGCATCTTGAGCATTGCCGATTCCTTTGCGAAGAGAGTGTGCGACGGGTGGGAATGAGTGAATCAGTGCACGGTGACGCGCGGTGCGTCGCCAAAGTTGTCTGCGCCGGAGACCACCACGCGGTCGCCGACCTGCAGCCCGGACAGCACCTGCACTTCGCCCAGGCTGCTGACACCGAGCGTGACCGGGCGCCGCGCGGCGGTGTTGCCATCCATTACGTAGGCATAGCTGCCGCCGGATTGTTCGACGAAGGGGCCGCGTTCGACCTTGAGCACGTTGCGGCGCGTGTCCATCAGCACGCGTGCGCTCATGCGCTGGCTCTGGCGCAGGCCCGGCGGCTGCTGGTCGGTGAAGCGGATGCGCGCGGTGACTTCGCCGTTGACCACTTCCGGCGACACCGCCGAGACGGCGCCCGCGAACGGTTCGCCGCTGCCGCTGGTGAGCTGGGCCGGCATGCCGATCGCCAGATCGCGCGCGAAACTCTCCGGCACCTTGATCTCCACTTCGAACTTGGACAGATCCACCACGCCCAGAATCGGCGCGTTCGCAGCGACCTGGGTGTGCTGCACGGCCTGCACCTGGCCGACCTGGCCATCGAAGGGCGAACGCAGCGTGAGCGCGTCCACCTGGCGCTGCACTTCGGCCACCACTGCGCGTTGGCGGTCCGCGAGCAGGCGCTTGTTGCGCGAATCCAGGTCCGCGCCCTGACTCTTCAACGCGGCATCGCGCTGGGCATGCTGGAGGTCGATATCGGTCTTCTTCAAGGTGTCCTGCGCCTTGGCCAGTTCCACCTGCGGCACCGCGCCACCATCGAAGCCGCGCTGGTAGCGCTCCAGGTCGCGCGCGGCGGCCTGCTTGTCGATCCGGGCCTGGTCGGTGAGCTTGCTGGCGTTGGCACGCGCCAGGGTGGCATCCAGGGCGGCGCGGCTGGACTCGGCTTCCAGCCCGGCCAGGGTGGCCTGTTCCTGCGCCAGCTTGCTGCGCAACTCGGGGCTGTCGATGCGCGCCAGTTCCTGGCCCTGCTTGACCACGTCGCCGGCCACCACGCTCAGCGTCACCGTGCCGGCCGAGATGGCGTACAGCACCGGGCTGTTGGCAGCGATCACGCGGCCGTCGGCGGCGATGTCGCGCACCAGGTCGCCCTGGGTGACGGTGGCGATGCGCACCCGGCTGGCGTCGAACGAGCGGCTGCCGGCGCTCCACGCAGTCACGGCCCAGCCGATGCCGGCCAGCACTGCCACCGTGGCGAGGCCGGGCCACAGCCAACGGCGCCACGGCGCGCGCTGGGAGGGTGTACGGAGAACCTGGTCCTGGGCAGAAGTGTCGCGAATCATGATCGGCTGGCTCGGTGGCGTCACTGCGATAAAGCAGGACCTGTGCCAACGTTCAAGTCGTTGAAAGAGATGGGTTTTATGGCGTGATGACCAGTGTCCGCAGTGTCCGCGGACACTGGTGGCGGACACGCTGTCCGGGCACGGTCATGCAGCGGACAAGAGCGGACACGCTAAAATGTCCGACTTCTTTTGCGAGAGCTGTCCTATGTGCGGCATTGTCGGAGCGATCGCCGGGCGCGACGTGGTCCCGGTCCTGATCGAAGGACTCAAGCGGCTGGAATATCGCGGCTATGACTCTTCCGGCATTGCAGTGCTCGACGGCGCGCAGGTGCGCCGGGTGCGTCGCACCGGGCGGGTGGCCGAGATGGCGCAGGCCGCGCAGGCCGAACAGCTGGGCGCCACGCTGGGCATCGGCCACACTCGCTGGGCTACCCATGGCGGCGTCACCGAAGCCAACGCGCACCCGCACATCAGCGCCGGCGTGGCGCTGGTGCATAACGGCATCATCGAAAACCACGAGGAGCAGCGCGAAAAATTGCGCGCGCTGGGCTACACCTTCGAGTCGCAGACCGACACCGAAGTCATCGCGCATCTGATCCATTACCATCTGGGCAGCGCCGGCGACCTGCTCACCGCGCTGCAGCGCACCGTCAAGGAACTCACCGGTGCCTACGCGCTGGCGGTGATGAGCCAGGCCGAGCCGCAACGCTTCGTTTGCGCGCGGATGGGCTGTCCGTTGCTGATCGGGGTAGGCGAGGGCGAGAACTTCGTCGCCTCCGACGTGTCGGCCATCGTGCAGGCCACCCGACAGGTGATCTTCCTCGAAGAAGGCGACACCGCCGAATTGCACCGCGATGGCGTGCGCATCTTCGATGGCAACGATGCGCCGGTGGAGCGCCCGTTGCACCTGTCGGACGTGTCGCTGGCCTCGCTGGAACTGGGCCCGTTCCGGCATTTCATGCAGAAGGAAATCCACGAGCAGCCGCGCGCCTTGGCCGACACCATCGAAGCGGCGATCGATGCCAAGGGATTCCCGGCATCGCTGTTCGGCGACAACGCAGAAGCGGTGCTGCGCGACATCGAAGGCGTGCAGATCCTGGCCTGCGGTACCAGCTACTACGCCGGCATGACCGCACGTTACTGGATCGAAGCCATTGCCGGGCTGCCGTGCAGCGTGGAGATCGCCAGCGAATACCGCTACCGCGCCGCGTATGCCAACCCGAAGCATCTGATCGTGACCATCTCTCAGTCGGGCGAAACGCTGGACACGATGGAAGCGCTGAAATACGCCAAATCGCTGGGGCATTTGCACACGCTGTCGATCTGCAATGTGCCGGAAAGTGCGATCCCGCGCGCCAGCGAGCTGGTCTGCTACACACGTGCCGGTGCCGAGATCGGCGTGGCCTCGACCAAGGCCTTCACCACCCAGCTGGCGGTGTTGTTCCAGCTCACCATGGTGCTGGGCAGGTTGCAGGGCCGCATCAGTGACGCCGAAGAAGCGCAGTACCTGGAGCAGCTGCGCTTCTTGCCCGGCAGCGTGCAGCATGCATTGAATCTTGAACCGCAGATCATGGCCTGGGCCGAACGATTCTCGCCCAAGCAGAATGCGCTGTTCCTCGGTCGCGGCCTGCATTATCCGATTGCATTGGAAGGCGCGCTCAAGCTCAAGGAAATCTCCTATATCCACGCCGAAGCGTATCCGGCCGGCGAGTTGAAGCATGGGCCGTTGGCATTGGTGGATGCGGCGATGCCAGTGGTGGTGATCGCACCGAACGACCGCCTGCTGGAGAAGGTCAAATCCAACATGCAGGAAGTGCGCGCACGTGGCGGCGAGCTGTTCGTGTTCGCCGACCAGGACAGCCACTTCAGCGACTCCGAAGGCGTGCATGTCATTCGCACCCCACGCCATGCCGGCGTGCTGTCGCCGGTGATCCACACCATCCCGGTGCAGTTGCTGGCCTACCACACCGCCCTGGCACGCGGCACAGATGTGGACAAGCCGCGCAATCTGGCCAAGTCGGTGACGGTGGAATAAGCGCAGCCGCACTGCCAGCCGCACGCATCGCCAGCGGCGTGCAGTCGGTGCACGCACGCAGTGCAAATTCCACTCTGTCGCGGTCATGTTCCAGGATGGCGATTGCTGGCGACGTCGTGCTGGCCGCGCCGGTGCGCAATGCGCGAGGTTCAGTTCCTCGCCAAGCGGTTGCCGGCAGCCTGCCCTTACACGTAGCGATGCCGCTTCCAGGAAGTGGTCGTATCCCTCCGGCAAAGGTGCGACAGCACTGCCAGCGGCCGCTCCTTGGCGCTCCACCACAGCCTCTGCCAACGCAGTGGCCCAAGTTATGCATAAGCTCCTGGCGAGGGTCCACACCACGCAGGAGGACGTATGCACGAGTCTTTCAAACAGGGGGCGCCGGCCGAGTTGTGGCAGGCGTTGGTGCGCGAGGCGGGGCAGCGGATTGCGCGTCCGCTGGACGAATCGCGCGAGCACTATCTGGTGTTCGTGTTGCTGCGCTTCCAGCGCGATGCGCATCTGCTTTCGCGCACGCAGGCGCTGGCATGGCTGCATGCGCAGGACCAGATCGGTAGCGTGCGGGCCGACGCATTGCGTGACGTGGGCGACGGCTGCCTGCTGATTGCGGGCCTGTTTCCCGGCGTGGCGCAACGCCGGCGCCTGAGTGTGGATTACTTCATCGACCTGGGCAGGGGCGCGTATTCCGAAGTGGCCGACACCCGCTGCAGCGATGCAGGCCTGTTCGCGCAACTGGCCCAGAGCTATCGCGAGCTGGTGCGGATATTGGCCGCTTTGCGCACACCACGCGACTGGCAACCAGGCCCAGGCGGAATCCTGCATGCCTAAGCAGTGAGCATCTGAGGGGCGGTCCCCACACATGCGTGGGGACCGCCCCGACTGCGACGGCTGTCGTGTGCGGGCACACTATCCCTGCAGGACGATCGGCCGGGTGTGTTGTGCCATTACCCGTCGATCAGCGCCCTGCATGCTGGAAGCCGTCGTGTGCGAGCGGTGGCGCATCGGTCGCGCTGCATGGGGGACATGCAGCGCGTCGTACTTATCCATAGGGACAGGGATTCATGAAGACGTGTATCGCGGCGGTGCTATTGGCACTGCCGGGGCTTGCTGTTGCGCAAGACGTGCCGCTGGGCTATGCCGGCCAGGGCGGAATGACGCTGCAGGAGATTGACCCTGCCATTTATGCGTATCACTACGACCACGGATTCGTGGGCGAAGATGCGATGGGCTGGGATCCTGCGCTGCAATTCGCCTGGTCGCGCATCGCCGCCGCCAAGGTCTGCGCACAGCAATCGCCGTCCGATGCATTGATCGGCAAGCTGGTCGAGCAGTACGGCAAGGATGCCGTAGTGCACCAGGTCAACGGCATTGGCTTCCATGAGGCGCAGATGCGGGCTGCTGGTACGTTCTGTACCGCTGCGCGCGTGAGCGAAGCCACTGCGGTGGTGCCTGCGTTTGCAGGCGGAGATTTCTCCACGGCAACTGCGTATGCGGCTGCTGCAGTTGCAGGTACTGTGGCGGTCGCCGCAACAGATGCGCAACCAAGCACGCAGTCCGATGCAGGCGTTGTCGTGGCGCCCTCGGCGGATTGGGCTCTGCAGCTCCCATTGCATTCCAGCATGCGCGTGGGCTCGAACGGCCTGCCAAACGGTGATGAGATGCTGCGTGTGGTGCGCCGCGGACATACCGGGATGGTCGTCGGCTTGCAGATTGCCACCAGCCTGTTCGCGCGCGGTGTTGCGGTCTCTGCCTTCGGAAAAGATCAGCTGAAAGGCGAAAAGATGCAGGCCTTGGGAAATCCTGGCTATCAATTGCAGCGCGATGCGGTCAACGCGCATTTGAAGACCTACTTCACCGGGCATCCGCGGGCCGTACCGGCAGAACCGTTCCCCTTGCAGGTGCTGATGTCGGACTGGCTGCTGGTGTATCAGAGCCTGGCCGATACCAAGTCGCCTTACGAACTGCGCTACGCAGTGACCATCGGTGGGGAGCGCAGCGGCTTTTTGAAGCGCAAGGCGAGCCCGGTCAGCATGGACTGTGCGCCGACACCGCGCACCGCCTCGCTGGAAGAATGGGAGGCCAACGACTACGCACTGGTCAAGCAAGCCGCGCAAGCCTACAGCGACGAATGCGCAGCGAAATTCGCCGAGCAATTGCCGCAGTGGTTCCCTGACAGAGAAGCTGTTGCGACGTCCAACTGACGGATCAGCCCTTAAGTGCCGGAGATCCGTCACCTGAGGTGATCCGAGAAAATCGAGTCATACGGCGTAAACCAGAAGGGGCACCGATCCATCGATCGGTGCCCCTTCTGTGTTTCTATTGCACCAAGATCAACCGACGCTGCGTGCCTGGCTGCGTTGTTGCTCGTGCTGATCTTGAACCTGGGTTTGCGTTTGCGCTTCATGGCGCACCGCATTGCTGCTCTGCTCCAGCGGCCGTTCCGCAGCAGTTGCCTTTTCGGTATAGATCCGCTGATGCGCCGGGTCGGTTGGCTGACCCTGCACGGCAAACAATCCGTTGCCATCCTTGCTCTGCGCCACCATGTCGATGCGTTGCATGCCGCTGACCTTGGCTTCGAAGGTCATGTGGCCGGCCGCATTTACCAACTGCTGCCGATTGGCGAAGGCATTGGGACCGAGCTGCTCCAGCTTGTTGACGGCCTGATTGAACAGCGGGTGGTCGGGGTTGGTTTTCTCCGACAGCAGTGGCGCCTTTTCCGCCTGCTTCAACGCAGCCTGCGTATCGCGGCCCACCACGCCATCGTCCTGCAAGCCATGCGCTCGCTGGAATGCCTTGACCGCGTCGCTGGTCCGTTGGCCATAGGCGCCGTCAGCCTTGAGTTCGTTACCGCCTGCGTCCTTGTACCCCAGCTGCTGCAGCGTCTGCTGCAACGTGCGCACTTCTGCGCCACGCGCATTTTCGCGCAGGACACTTGGCGCATCCGCGGCGGCGTGTGCCTGGCTGGGTTTGTGCTCGGTCGCTGCATGGGATTGCTGCTTGTCCTGGCTGCGCTCCTGCAGCAGGTCGCGCGCCTCGGACAGCGGGTCGCTCGCATACAGCTTGACGCCCTTGGCGTGCTTGCGCTCGAGGTAGGAATCCAGCGAACTGAGCTCAACACCCTCGCCGCCACGGGATTGGCTGATTTTGAGCTGACCATCCTTGGGGTCGCGCACCACCATCGTGATGTGGTCGATGCCCTTGTAGCGCCCCTTGTCCCAACTCTGCGGGCCATTATCCTCGCCGATGATCATGCCTTCTTTGAGGCTCTGGGCAGTGACGTCCTTGCCTTGGATCAGCACGCCGGAGCGCAGCTCGGCCTTGCGCAGCAGTTCGGATGCGCTGTCGAAACCGGGGCTGAACTTTTCGTCCTTGGTGAAGATGGCCTTGCCGGCGCCCTTGTTGATCTCGTCCATGGTCGCGTTTTGCATCTCGACCACCCAACCGGAACAATCGACCCTGCCTTTATCCGGGTCTTTCGCGCCCAGGCCGTATTTGACGTGATCGTATTTATTGGTGAGGTCATACGCCGCGTGGAGCGCGATGCCTTGCGCCGCGGGCTTTTCCTGCTGGGCAGGTGCAGAATGCGTCGGAGCAGCGTGCGAGGGTGCCTGCTGCGCGGCCGAAATCGGCTCGATGCCTTTTTCAGGAATACGGATACGGTCCATCTTCGTATCCCAGTACTGCACGAAGGTCTGTGCCATGTCCTTGTCGGACATGCGCCGGAACGTCGCCGCATCGACGCCGGTCAAGGACTTCAGCTCTTTCTCGCCGACATTGTTGAGAATGTTGGCGCGCGTGCTGTCCAGGCCAAAAGATCCCGTGGCGATCGCGGTCTGCAGAGAGCGGTAGCCACCGGCGCCCTGCTGATGGGCCAGGTACATATCCAGGCCATCGGGTTCCGGCTTGCCCGAAAGATACGGCCGCCCATCGCGTTCATGTCGATTGACCAGGCTCGTCCGGTTATCCAGATACAGCCGTGCTGCTGCATCGGTGTTGACCACCGCGTCCAGCTCGCGTCCGGCAATACCGTACTGCTGGGCGGTTGGCGGCGTGAACTGGAACAGTCCTTTCGCACCACCGGGGCCGCGGTTTGCCAACTCGTCGAAGGCGCCGCCAGTCTCTACGTGGGCAAAACGCAGGAAGTCGTCGCGCGGAATATTCCGCTCGGCCGCTTCGCGTTCAATGATGTCGAGCACTTGGGCTCGTGAGTAGTTCGTCGGCATCGCTCAAGGTCCTTGATTGAGTGCTGCAGCCACGCGGCTGCAGCGGTACGCCGCCCGAACCAATTCCTTTGGTCCTGTATTAAGGGGTCGGCAAATACGATTTGCTGGCCGCATCGTAGCGATATTCGACCGTCGCGTCACCCCCGCTGGTCGGCGGATCGGCAGAGACGGTGACCCGCAGCGCGGGCAGGCCCGGCTGCTTGACGAACGCAAGCGTGCTGCTGTTCTTGACGCAGGCAATCTTCCCGGGTGCATCTTCGCCACAGTTGGCGCTGTTGTCCTCACCCGCGGAAATGTTGCCGATATAGGTCCAATGCTTGTCGTTGACGTTCTCGGTTTCCTTGGGGTTGAACACGAGTACGTCGTAGGAAAGGATGCGTACGCCCGACTGCAGGCTCCAGGTCGGCACGGTCAGCACCAGCCGGCTGTCGTCGGTGACAAAGGTCTGCGGTTGACGTGTCGTGTCGACCGTGTTGCCCTGTTCCATGCCACCGAATTCGCCGATGTAGGGCTCTGCGCCGAGCAGCTTCCACGGCGTTTTGCTCCCCGGTTCGCTGGTCACGAAAGTGGCATGCGCCAACGTCACCTTGGTACCGGGCGCGGGAGAGTGGTCCTCGCTTTCTGTGCCGAAGCGCTCGGGCGTTTCCCAGGCGAAGCCGGTGTAATACCGCGTACCGCCGAGTTCGAACTGAAAGCCGTACCAATAATGGATCCAGCTGCCGTTGGCGACCTCGTAGGAGGTTGCGCCATCGCCGTCCACGTTGCTGATGAAATACAACACGCTGTCGGTCCGCGGCGGTTGCAATTGCTGGGTCGTTCCCTGGGTTGCGTCCTGCATGGGAGATGCATCCTTTTGTGACGGTTTTTGAGGAGTGCCGGCCGCAGCCGCGGCGGTCTTCGGAGCGGTGGCGTCCGGTGGCGCCTGCGTGCAGGCGGCGATCGTTGCTAGCGCAAGGACCAGTGAAATCTTCCTGACGAGCATTGGGGTGCATCCATTGCGGAGGGCGGCGAAAGTCTACTCCAGCCCGCCGTTGTGTCCAGTCGTTGCGCCGGGACTGGCGGTTTCCCGCACGCCGTTGTGACGCGGGGGCTTTGACGTCGCGGATGCGCTGCGTTCGGCCTGCGCATCCGCCGGTTGCCATTGCCGTGCCCGTCGACGGCCAGCTTGCCGCTGGGCGGCGAACTTACGCCAGCGGCGTGTTGGAAATGATCTCCACCCAGTAGCCGTCCGGGTCCTTGATGAAGGCCAGGTGCTTCATGCGGCCGTCTTCCAGTCGTTTTTGATATGGCACGTTGAGGCTGTCGAAGCGTACGCAGGCAGCATGGATATCCGGCACCGAAATGCAGATATGGCCGAAGCCGCGCGGGTCGCTGTTGCCGTCGTGGTAGACCGGGCCGTCCTGGGTTTCGGTGCCGTGGTTGTGGGTGAGTTCGAGCACGCCGGGGATGCCGGCCATCCACAGGCGACGCTGTGCGTCGTCATCGGGAATGGCCGTGCCTTCGGGCAGCAGCGCGAGAAAATACAGGCTGAATTTTGCGTCGGCAAAATCGCGTGCGTCGAGCAGGCGGAAGCCCAGGACGCGCGTATAGAAATCCAGCGAACGTGCTGCGTCCTTGACGCGCAACATGGTGTGGTTGAACACGAAGCCGTGCGTGTCGGCGGGCGCTGCATTGGCGCCTGGTACGTGTTGCAGATCGTTCAAAGGCATGGCGGTCTCCTGAGTGTGAATTGCGGATGCGGCGTGTTGCGCGAATGGGCGATGTTAGCCAGGGCAGGGTTGTCGGCGTGTCATGGGCCAATGGCAGCGGCTTGAATGCGCCGGCGTTGACGGAGGGCGCCACCTGCAGCTGCCCGTGCACGATGCCACTGTCTCAAAACCACACGCGTACACCGGCAACGAAGCGGCTGTCGCGTGCGGGGGTAGCGTCCATCGCGGCGCGCTGTGCGCTATCGCCAAAGCTGCGGCTGTGTACCCAGCCGATGTACGGCGCGAAGCGGCGGGTGATCTCGTAGCGCAGGCGCAAGCCAAGTTCCACCTCTTCCAGGCCGCTGCCAATGCCGCGGCGGTTGTCGTCGGTGAGCGCGATGTCGGCTTCCACACGCGGCTGCAGGATCAGGCGGTTGGTCAGCAGGACCTCGTATTCGCCTTCCAGCCGCAACGCCGCGCGGCTGCCAGTGCCTACATACAGCGTTGCTTCGGTTTCGAACTTGTAGGGCGCCAGGCCTTGCACGCCGAAAGCCGCCCAGCTGCGATGTGCGCCTGCGCCGATGTCCTGGCGCGCGCCCACAAGCAGATCCCACCATGGCGACATGGCGTGGCCATAGAACGCTTCCAGCGAGCCGGATTCGGTGCGTCCGTCGTGTCGTTCGCCCTCGCTGCGCAGCCAGAGCCGGTCGATGTCGCCGCCGATCCATGCACGTGACTCCCAGGCCTGGCCGCTACCGCGATCGGTGTTGTAAGCCTCCAGCCGATCGAGCAGGACATAGTGGTTGATCCCTGCCGAGTGCATCGCATGCGTGTGCAATGGTGCGAATGCAGCGGCGATGTCGTCCGCCGTGGGTGGGGGAATGGGGTCGCGTGGAAGTGGGTGATTGGGTGTCCCGGTGGGTGATGCAGGAGGTTGTGCAGGGTGTGTGGGCTGTGTGTGGTGCATCTTCGAGTGATCCATCGAAGCGTGATCCACCGCTTGGTGGTGCGTGGCCGCAGCGTCCATGGATCCATCGCCCATGGACCCATGCTTCATCGATTCATCGTCCATGGCGCCAGTGCCCATGTCAGCGTGCGACATGTAAGCGTGGTCCATGTGGGCGGCCTGAGATGACGCAGGGCTCGTATGCGCGCCATCGGTCATTTGCATCGCCTGGTCCTGCATGTCCTGCGGTGCGTCCTCCATTGCAACGTGCTGATGCTCCTGTGCAACCGCAGATGCGCTCGCCAGGAACGCAGCAGCCAACCAGGCTGTTGTGCGAAAGCGGCTCATGCCTCCACCCGCACTTCGCGCATCATCCCCGCTTCCATGTGGTACAGCAGATGACAGTGATACGCCCAGCGGCCGAGCGCATCGGCACGCACGCGGTAGGTGCGGCGGGTGCCCGGCGGCATGTCGATGGTGTGCTTGCGTACCTGGAAGTTGCCGCGCGCATCTTCCAGGTCGCTCCACATGCCATGCAGGTGGATGGGGTGCTGCATCATGGTGTCGTTGACCAGCACGATGCGCAGCCGCTCGCTGTATTGCAGCCGCAAGGGCTGTGCGGAAGCGAACGCGATGCCATCGAAGGACCAGGCGAACTTTTCCATGTGCCCGGTCAGATGCAACTCGATGTCGCGCGCGGGTTCGCGCCCATCCGGATCCTCGAACAGGCTATGCAGATCGGCGTAGCACAGCACGCGGCGGCCGTTGTCGCGCAGGCCCACGCCGGGGTCGTCCAGGCGCGGTGCGGTAGCATTGCTGCGCATGTCGATCAGCGGGTTGCCGGTTTCGCTGGCCGGATGATGCGGCGCCTTGTCGGGCGCCTGGGCATCGTCGTGCGAGTGCATGGTGTGCATCCCATGCGCCGCCAGCATCCCGGGCACGCCGTGCATTGCGGGCAGCGCGTGGTGCATCCCCTCGCCATGCCCCATGTCCTGCATGGTCAGGATGGCGCGCCGATCCAGTGCGGGAATCGGCGCCTGCAAGCCGGGTTGCACTGCCAGCGTGCCGCAGGCAAAGCCGGTGCGGCCCATGTCCTGCGCGAACAACGTAAACGCATCCTGGCCGAGCGGTTCGACAATCACGTCGAAGGTCTCGGCCGCGGCGATGCGCAGTTCGTCCACGCTGACCGGATGCACGTACTGCCCGTCGGCGGCCACCACGGTCATGCGCAGGCCAGGAATACGGATGTCGAAGTAGGTCATCGACGCGCCGTTGATGAAGCGCAGCAACACCTTTTCGCCTGGCTTGAACAACCCGGTCCAGTTGCCGGCCGGGGCGACGCCGTTGAGCAGGTAGGTATAGGTGTTGGCGTTGACGTCGGACAGGTCGGTCGGGGTCATGCGCATGCGCCCCCACATGCCGCGGTCGGCCAGGGTGGCGCGCAGGCCGTCTTCTCGCGCATCGCGTAGAAAATCGCCGACGGTGCGCTGTGCGTAGTTGTCGTGGCTGGGCATCTGCTTGAGCCGGCGGAACAGGGCGGCCGGGTCCAGATCGGTCCAGTCCGAGAGCAGCACCACATGTTCGCGATCGTGCCGGTACGGTGGCGGCGTCAGCGGGTCGATGACGATGGCGCCATACAGCCCGGACTGCTCCTGAAACATCGAATGGCTGTGGTACCAGTAGGTGCCGGACTGGCGCAGCGCAAAGCGGTAGTGATACTCCTGGCCCGGCGCGATGCCGTCGAAACTCATGCCCGGCACACCGTCCATATTGGCCGGCAGCAACAGGCCATGCCAATGCACCGACGTGGGTTGGTCGGTCAGCGCGTTACGTACGCGCACGCTTACCGTGTCGCCCTCGCGCCAGCGCAGGGTGGGCGCCGGCAGGCTCTGGTTGACCGTGATTGCGGAGCGGGGGCGGCCGGTGAAGTTCACCGGCAGGCGGCCGATCTGCAGCGACTGGCTGCTTCCGCGCAGCACCGGCGGGTTGGCCTGGGCGGCGGCGCGCGCATCGTTGCGCCACAGGCCGCTGGCGGCAGCGACGCCGCCCAGGGCCAGTCCCTGAACGAAACGGCGCCGGCTCAGGCCGCTGGCGGTTGAGCCGTGGGAAAACGAGGGAGCGAAAGACATGACATCTCCTGTGCGCTCCATCGGCAAGAGATGGGCGCAGCGCACAACGTAAGAGATCCCGCGCAAGCACGCGCAGGGCCGAGGACGGCCAAGGCAGGGCCGTCGGCGCTCAGGCGATGGGAGGTCGTACCGGTTGGTCGGGCAGCGGGCTGCCGCGCCCCTCGGTCAAGGTGTCCGGCAACGCCGGGTGGCCGGGCAGGCCCGCGGCGACGCCGGGCAAGGTCAACAAGGCGAGGCTGGCGTGCTGCAGGCAATCGCAGCTGCCCAGCTTGCAGCAGTCGGGCGCGTGCGCATGCGTGGCCTTGTCGTGCAACTGCATGGCAGTGGGCGGAGGCATGGCCTGATGGCATGGCAGCGCTGCCGGTGACTCGCTGTGCGTGGTGGTGGCGGTGCCTGCTGCCATGGCCGCGGCAGGCATCGCGCCCGTCGTTATTGCCGGCATGGCCATGCCCACCGACGCCCACGCGCCGGTGGCCGTATTGGCAACCAGGCACAGGCACAGCAGCAGGCGGAGCAGGCGATGCAGCACGGACAGTCGAGGCAGTGACAGGTGCAGCGAGCATAGCATCGGCCCCCGGCTGTCCGCCGGATGCACGGGCTGCGTAGGCGGGCAGGCGAGGGCGGTAGAATCAAGGCTACTTTTGCAGCCAAGTCCTGCCATGTCGCAGCGCCAGTGGGTGGCCGCCGCCATCCAGAAGATCGAGGCCGATTTCAATCGTTCGGCCGACACCCATCTGATTCCGATGGAACTGCCGGGCTATCCGGGTATCGACCTGTACTTCAAGGACGAGTCCAGCCACCCGACCGGTAGCCTCAAGCACCGCCTGGCGCGCTCGCTGTTTCTGTACGCGCTGACCAATGGCTGGCTGCGCGCCGGGCGCCCGGTGATCGAGGCGTCCAGTGGCTCCACGGCCATCTCCGAAGCGTATTTCGCGCGTTTGCTCGGCGTGCCCTTCATCGCGGTGATGCCGGCCTCGACCTCGCCGGAGAAGATCGCCGCGATCGAATTCCAGGGCGGCCGCTGCCACCTGGTCGAGCGCGCCTGCGATCTGGACAGCGCCTCGCACCAGCTCGCACGCGAGACCGGCGGGCACTTCATGGACCAGTTCACCTACGCCGAGCGTGCCACCGACTGGCGCGCCAACAACAACATCGCCGAATCGATCTTCAAGCAACTGGCCGAAGAGCCGCACCCGATCCCGGACTGGATCGTGTGCAGCCCCGGCACCGGCGGTACCAGCGCCACCTTGGGCCGCTATGTGCGCTATCGGCGCCATGCCACCCGCATCCTGTGCGCCGACCCGGAAGTGTCGGTGTTCTTCGACGGCTATTGCCGCGCGGTGGACGGCCAATGCCCCAAGGAGCTGGCCATCACCGGCGGCTCGCGCATCGAAGGCATCGGCCGCCCGCGGGTGGAATCGAGCTTCATCGCCAGCTGCGTGGATGTGATGATCAAGGTGCCCGATGCGCTGAGCCTGGCGGCGATGCGCCACGTCAGCGCCACGCTGGGCCGCCGCGTCGGCGGCTCCACCGGCACCAACTTCGTCGGCGTGCTGCAGGCTGCCCGGCGCATGCGCGACGAAGGCCGGCAGGGCTCCATCGTCACCATCCTGTGCGATGCCGGCGAACGCTACGCGCACAGTTATTACGACCCGGGCTGGTACGAGGCGCGCGCGATCGATGTCAGCGACAGCGATGCCGCCATTGCGCTGGCCGTGAACGGCGGCGATCTGCCTGCCCTGCCTTGTGCGGCGCTGGAATGATCGCCATATCCAGGACGTAGGCACCAAGGCGCTGCGCCCACCGCCACGCCGGTGCGTTCGGTGTCCGCAGTCGGCAGGTACAGGCGGGCACCGTGCCTCGGTGGCGGGCTCACCCTGCTGACGGTTGCGCGCCACGGTGTGCCTGCCACGTTTGCCGATCTTTGAATCCACTCATCCAGTCCATTGCCGGAGCGCTCCATGACCAACCCGCTGCTCGATCTGTCCGGACTGCCGTCCTTCGATGCGATCCGCCCCGACCACGTGGGCCCGGCGATCGACCAGTTGCTCGCCGAGGCCGAGGCGGCGGTGAAGGCAGCCGAGCAGGTCAGCCCGGTGCGCTGGGACAGCTTCGTCACGCCGCTGGACGATGCCACCGAGCGGCTATGGCGTGCCTGGGGGCAGGTGGGGCATCTGCAGGCGGTGGTCAACACGCCCGAGCTGCGCGAGGCCTACAACAGCAATCTGCCCAAGGTGAGCCGCTTCGGCAGCGCGCTGGCGCAGAATCTGGCGTTGTATGCGCAATACAAGGCACTGGCGCAATCGCCGGAAGCTGCACACTTCGATGAGGCGCGTCGCAAGGTGCTGGACAATGCGCTACGCGATTTCCGCTTGGGCGGTGCCGAACTCGATGATGCCGCCAAGGCGCGGTTTGCGCAGATCCAGGAAGAACTCTCGGCGTTGGCAGCCAGGTTTTCTCAGAACGTGCTCGACGCCACCGATGCGTGGTCGTACCTGACCGAAGACCACACCCAGCTGTCGGGGCTGCCGGCCGAAGTGATTGCCGCCGCGCGCGCGGCGGCCGAAAAGGATGGCGTGCCGGGCTGGAAATTCACCTTGCAGATGCCGTGCTATCTGCCGGTGCAGAGCGATGCCGACAGCCGCGACCTGCGCGCGCGGCTGTATCGCGCCAATGCCGAGCGCGCGTCCGAATTCGGCGATGCCGCGCTGGACAACAGCGCCAACATCGATCGCATCCTGGCCCTGCGCGCCGAGTTGGCACAGCTGCTCGGCTTTGCCAGTTACGCCGACTATTCGGTTGCCACCAAGATGGCGCAGAGCCCCGACGAGGTGATGGGCTTCCTGCGCGACCTGGCCGCGCGTGCCAGGCCGCATGCACAGCGTGACCGCGCCGAACTGGAAGCCTTTGCGCGCGACGCGTTGGGTCTGGATGAACTGCAGGCCTGGGATCTGGCCTATGCCTCGGAAAAACTCAAGCAGGCGCGTTACAGCTTTTCCGAGCAGGAGGTGAAGCAGTATTTCACCGAGCCGAAGGTGCTGGCCGGCCTGTTCGATGTGATCCATCGCTTGTACGGGCTCACCGTCAAACCCGACAGCGCGCCGGTGTGGCACCCGGATGTGCGGTTTTACCGGTTGGAAGATGCGCAAGGCGCCCTGGTTGGCCAGTTCTATCTGGACTTGTACGCGCGCGAAGGCAAACGCGGCGGCGCGTGGATGGACGATTGCCGCAATCGCCGCAACACCGCCAACGGCGTGCAGACGCCGCTGGTGTATCTGGTGTGCAACTTCGGCCGCGGCAGCGGCGATGCACCGGCCACCTTCCGCCACGGCGAAGTCACCACGCTGTTCCATGAAATGGGCCACGGCCTGCATCAGTTGCTCACGCGCGTTGGCGAGCTGGGCGTGGCCGGCATCAATGGCGTGGAATGGGACGCGGTGGAGCTGCCCAGCCAGTTCATGGAAAACTTCTGCTGGGAATGGGAGCGGGTGCAGGCGATGACCGCGCACGTGCAGACCGGCGAACCGTTGCCGCGTAACCTGTTCGACCGCCTGCTGGCGGCGCGCAATTTCCAGAGCGGCATGTTCACCGTGCGTCAGCTGGAATTTGCCTTGTTCGACATGCAACTGCACAGCACCTACGACCCGTCACAGGACAGCGTGCTGCACGTGATCGAGCGCGTGCGCGACGAAGTGGCGGTCAATCGGCCGCCGGCATGGAATCGCTTCCCGCATCAGTTCAGCCATATTTTTGCCGGCGGCTATGCGGCCGGCTATTACAGCTACAAGTGGGCCGAAGTGCTCAGCGCCGATGCTTACGCCGCATTCGAAGAAGCGCCGGACCAACTGGAGCAGACCGGCGCACGCTTCCGCGCCGAGGTGCTTGCGCGTGGCGGCAGTCGTCCGGCGGCGGAGAACTTCCGCGCTTTTCGCGGTCGCGCCCCGACCATCGATGCGCTGCTGCGACATAACGGCATGGCCGGATAAGGCGCAGTCTATCTGCCAGCAGCCGCATGGAAACGGGCGCTGCTTTTGCAATGCATTCAGCCGGGCTGTCTTATCAAGGAATCCGGCGCGCGCGTTGCTGGGAGGCGATCGCGCGACTGGATCGTCACTCGGAAGGAGCAGGCAATGCGGCGAGTTCGTGCATGGAAGGTGGCGTGGTTGCTGATGGTGGTGGCCGCGCCGCTTGCGGCGCAGCAAGCCGGTCACGTCAACAGCCTTGCCCGTCTGCGTGCCGGGCCGGGTGATGAATACCGGCTGGTGGGCGAAGCCCATGCCGGCAATCCGGTCACCGTGTATGGCTGCCTGGAGAACGGCAGTTGGTGCGATGTGCGCGGGTCCGATGGACGCGGCTGGATGCGTGCACAGGCAATCGGGTCCGGTCGTGGCGGCGTGACGACACTGGTCCCGAAGGTCACGTTTGCTCTGGATGCGTACTGGGACGCCCATTATCGTGGCCGCGAATGGACTGCCGAAAGCGAACGTGCGCTCTGGCGCGCGCATGTGCCCGGCGAATCCCTGAGCCTGGACCTGATGGCACCTGGTAATGGCCCGTCGGTGGGCGAGCCCACCATCGCCAAGCGTCTGAAGGACGACACACGTTCAGAGAACGAACGCACCGAACGGCAATGGCGCGAGAAAACAAGTTTCGAGCTGAGTCGGCTGGACCGCAACACGCGGGACGATAGGATCAACGGGTGCAAACGCGCAGGAGGCGGAGGCGATGCCGTACAGGATTGCGTCCTCAGTGCAAAACGGGATTACTACGACTCGGTTCGGAGCAGGTGCAATAGCGCACAAAGCCAGGACAGTAGCGCTACGAGTTGTCTCTCCGGCGCGCAGCGAGAGTACGACGCCGCGATTCGGGAGCGAGAGTCTCGTGCCCGTGACGATCGCTAGCCGGCCGCTCCTCGGTGGTAGTGCAGCCAGCATCGACGGATTGCGGTGGCATAGCGGCGCCGCGTTCGCCGCGCAGTGAGGCAGGCCGACTCAAGTTCCAAGCGCAGCAGTGCGATCACTGCAGCGGCCGGCTGCGCAGGGAGTCGGCACGTCAAGGAGAGTGCAATGCCGGCAATTCAGTCACTGAGCTTGATGGTGTTGATCGCAATGGCCACGCCGGTCGCGGCGCAGCAAACCGGGCACGTCGACAGCCTGGCCCGTCTGCGCGCCGGCCCGGGCGATGAATACCGGCTGGTGGGCGAGGTCAAGGCCGGCAATCCGGTCACCGTCTATGGCTGCCTGGAGGGCGGCAGGTGGTGCGATGTGCGCGGGCCCGATGCGCGCTGCTGGATACCGGCGCAGGCAATCGTGTCCGGTCGTGGTGCAGTGACAAGGTTGGTCCCGAAGGTCACGTTCGCGCTGGATGCGTATTGGGACGCGCATTATCGGGGCCGGGAATGGACCGTCGAAAGCGAACGTGTGCTCTGGCGCCAGCATTCGCCCGGCGATTCCCTGAGCCGGGAGATGATGGAGCCCCGTCGCAACGAGCACATACGTTTAGAGAACGAGCGCATCAAACGTGAGACGGCCGAGATTGATCGCGCCGCGTTCAATCGGCTAGACCGCGACAGGCGGGACGATAAGATAAAAAGATGCGAACGTTCTGGACGTCAGTCCAGTGATGTGCAGAGTTGTATCTCCGGCGCACAGAGGGATTACGACGCAGCGATTCGGGAGCGAGAGTCTCGTGCCGAATACGAACACAGGATGCGCGGCCGATAGTCTCGTGCCCGGGACGACCGCTAGGCTGCCGGAACACATACGCCTGGGACACGGCATGTGCCGGGCGTCCATCGCGCACCATGTGCGTGCCGCAGTGGCCCACCGTCCGAGCAGCCTGAACACCAGGCCATGGCTGTCATTGCGCCAGTTGGTACTGCGTTGTCGTCATCGCCGCCACACGCCGTGCGGTGGCGATGACGGGCCGCCGTCACACCCGGCCGAACACCAGTGCCGCGTTGGTGCCACCAAAGCCGAAGCTGTTGGACATCACCGTGTTCAAGGTCGCGTCCTGTGTCTGCCGCAGGATGGGAAAGCCTTCGGCACGCGGGTCGAGTTCGTCGATATGCGCCGAGCCGGCCATGAAGCCATCGCGCAGCATCAGCAGGCTGTAGATCGCCTCGTGCACGCTGGCCGCACCCAGCGAGTGCCCGGAGAGCCCCTTGGTCGACGACAGCGACGGCACGTTGTCGCCGAAGACCTCGCGCACCGCGCCCAGTTCGGTGACATCGCCCAACGGCGTGGAGGTGCCATGCGTGTTGAGGTAATCGATCGGGCGATCCAGCCCCTGCATGGCAATGTGCATGCAGCGCACGGCGCCTTCGCCGCTGGGCGCGACCATGTCGGCACCGTCGGAGGTCACGCCATAGCCGAGCAGTTCGGCATGGATGCGCGCACCGCGTGCGATGGCGTGGTCGTAGTCTTCCAGCACCAGCATGCCGCCGCCGCTGCCGATGACGAAGCCATCGCGCTGCGCATCGTACGGGCGCGAGGCCACGGCGGGGCGATCATTGAAACCGGTGGACAGCGCACCCATCGCATCGAACATCACGCTCATGGTCCAGTGCAGTTCTTCGCCGCCACCGGCGAACATCACGTCCTGCGCGCCATGCCGGATCAGATCTGCCGCCGCACCGATGCAGTGCGCAGAAGTCGCGCACGCGGCCGACAGCGAGTAGCTCAGCCCGCGCATCTTGAACGCGGTGGCCAGTGATGCGGACACCGACGAACACATCGTGCGCGGCACCATGTACGGGCCCACCTTGCGCACGCCACGATTGCGCAGCAGATCGGCGGTTTCCACCTGCCATTGGCTGGAGCCGCCACCGGAGCCGGCAATCACGCCGGTACGCAGGCCGCTGACCTGCTCGGCATCCAGGCCCGCATCGACGATCGCCTCGCGCATTGCCAGGTATGCATAGGCCGAGGCATCGCCCATGAAGCGCTTGAGCTTGCGGTCGATCAGGCTGTCCAGATCCAGCGCTACCGCGCCGCCGACCTGGCTACGCAGGCCTGCTTCGGCGTGATCGGGTAGCGCGGTGATACCGGAGCGGCTCTCGCGCAGTGCGCTGGAAACGGTGTCCAGATCGTTGCCCAGGCATGAGGTGATGCCCATGCCGGTAATGACGACGCGACGCATCAGAAATTCTCCGTTGAAGTGAACATGCCCACACGCAGATCCTTGGCGGTGTAGATCTCGCGCCCATCCACCAGCATGCGTGCATCGGTCTGCGCCATCACCAGCTTGCGGTTGATGACGCGGCTGACATCGATCTCGTAGCGCACCAGCGTGGCGCTGGGCAGCACCTGGCCGGTGAACTTGACCTCGCCGCAGCCCAACGCGCGACCACGGCCCGGCGCGCCGATCCAGGTCAGGAAAAAGCCGGTCAGCTGCCACATCGCATCCAGGCCCAGGCAGCCTGGCATCACCGGGTCGCCGATGAAGTGGCAGCCGAAAAACCACAAGTCCGGGCGAATATCCAGTTCGGCACGAATCAGCCCCTTGCCATGTGCACCGCCGGCGTCGCTGATCTCGGTGATGCGGTCGAACATCAGCATCGGATCGTTGGGCAGACGGCCGCTGTCGGGCGCAAACAATTCCCCACGCGCGCTGGCCAGCAACTGGTCGCGCGAGTACGTACTTTGACGAATCATGACGAACGTTTCCTGCAAGGAGCGAGAGGCGAGGCGGGCAAGGGTGCATGAGGTCGCGCGGTTCAATCAAACGTTTTATCCGTACGCATGCGTGCTGTGTTTCGCTGATTGCGCAGTGCGCAGATGCGCTGCTGCATGTGAAATCACGCCGCTCAGGCCTGCCGTCGGCACGTGCGTGGCAGGCCTGCGTGGTCGGCCTTGCAGGCGCTGTCGTCGGCTGCGTGACCTTGGTATTCAGTGCGCGCTCGTGCTCGCTTCGCCGATGCGCGGTGATGTCTCTGGACGCAAGGTGTGAGACGGCGCTGGCTTATCATGAGCATCAGCCTGCGACAGAGAACCCCGCTTGATGCGCAAGATCGTGCACGTGGACATGGACGCGTTCTACGCGTCCGTGGAACAGCGTGACGACCCTGGCCTGCGCGGCAAGCCGGTGGTGGTGGCCTGGCGCGGCGCGCGCTCGGTGGTGTGCGCGGCCTCCTACGAAGCGCGGACCTTCGGTATTCGCTCGGCGATGCCGGCCGTGCGGGCCGAGCGCCTGTGCCCGGACGCGATCTTCGTGCCGCCGGATTTTGCACGCTACAAGGCGGTGTCGCGGCAAGTGCGCGAGATTTTCCATCGTCATACCGACTTGGTGGAGCCGTTGTCGCTGGACGAGGCATATCTGGACGTCACGCACGCCAAAACCGGCATGCAGCTGGCGACAGAGGTCGCGCAGTTGATCCGTACGCAGATCCGCGAAGAAACCCAGCTCACCGCATCGGCCGGCATCGCGCCGAACAAGTTCCTGGCCAAGATCGCGTCGGATTGGCGCAAGCCCGATGGCCAGTTCGTGATTGCGCCCAGTCGCGTGGACGCTTTTCTGCTGCCGCTCAAGGTCAATCGCATTCCCGGCGTAGGCAAGGTGATGGATGGCAAGTTGGCGGCACTGGGCATTGTCACCGTGGCCGATCTGCGCCAGCGGCCTTTGGAAGAATTGCAGGCGCATTTCGGCAGTTTCGGTCAGAGCCTGTATCGCCGCGCGCGCGGTATCGACGAGCGCCCGGTCGAGCCGGATCAGGAAGTGCAATCGGTGTCCTCGGAAGACACCTTCAGCGAAGATCTGGCGCTTGATGCACTGGATCCGCACATCCTGCGGCTGGCCGAAAAAACCTGGCTCGCCACGCGCCGCACCGAACGCATCGGGCGCACGGTGGTGCTGAAATTGAAGACCTCGAATTTTCGCATCCTGACGCGGTCCTACACGCCCGAGCAGCCGCCTACCTCGCAGGAGGCGCTTGCGCAGATCGCCCTGGCATTGACCCGCCGCGTGGAGCTGCCCGCGCAGACGCGCTATCGCCTGGTCGGCGTGGGTTTGAGCGGTTTCAGCGATATCGAGGAGGGCGCGGTGCAGGGGCAGTTGTTCGGCCAGATGCCGCCGTTGGAGTAAGCGTTCCATGCTGCATTGCGTGTGGGCATGCGGCTGCATCTAGCGCCGGCAGCGAGCAATGCACGGCGCTTGGCAGTGACGTGCGCTGAATCTTGCACTGCGTACACTGCGGCTCTCCCATCCACGAGGCCGTCCGAATGTTTCCGTATCCGCTGGTGATCTTCGACCTGGATGGCACGCTGGTGGACAGCGCACCCAATATTGCCGAAGCGCTCAACGGTACCTTGCAGGAGCTGGGACTACAGCAGTTCAGCGAAGCCAAGATCCGCAGCTGGATCGGCGAAGGCGTCAAGGTGTTGCTTGCCACCGCATTGCGCGAAGCCGGCAGCACGCGCGATGCCGATGCGGAAATGCCGGTGATGATGCGCCATTACCAGGCGAGCCTGCTGCACGACCCGCAGTTGTACCCAGGTGTTGCCGAGGCGCTGGTCGGCTTGCGCGATGCGGGCGCCACGCTGGCCTTGTGCACCAACAAACCTGCGCGTTTTATCGCGCCGCTGCTGGAGCATCTGGGCATCGCCGCGCATTTCAGCCGTGTGCTCGGGGGCGATTCGTTGCCGCAGCGCAAGCCAGACCCGGCACCGCTGCTGCAGCTTGCCAGTCACTTCCAGCGCAGCCCGCAACAGTGTTTGATGGTCGGCGATTCGGCCACCGATGCCGCCGCCGCAAACGCCGCCAACATGCCGCTGGCGATGGTGCGTTACGGCTACCTGCGCGGTTTCGATGTGCAACGCGCCGGTGCCGTGGCCATCGTCGACGACATGCGTGAACTGCTCGCGTTGCGGTGACTTGCGAGCGCACGATGGCTCAACCGATGCGGCGGCAGCGTGCGTGACGGCCGCATGCTCAGGCGTCGGCGCTGAAGCTGATAACTGTTCACCGCCACCTGTTCCGCTGGCAGCCAGCACCGGCGACACCGTGCTGAGCCGCGTCTGCCGACCGGTGCGTGTCTTGTCGCAGGATCTTACGCGTCAGGCTCTGAAACGGGCCACGCATTTTGCGACGTAAAGCTGCATGCATGAGTGCGCGCATGCGCCAGCTGCATCGATCCGCCGATTGCCGAGCGCTGCCGGCCGACTCACTCGTCGCGTACTCGCTCTGCATCCGCAGCGTCGTAGAGGTCGGCCGCCGTATCCGAATCGCCATGCGTGTCGTCATTGTCGGCGCGCGCATAGTGCACGGTTTCCACCGGCCCGCCGACGGCGCGGCCGCGCACCGGCAGCAGCGCGCTGGCCGCTTCGTATTCGGCGAGCAAGGCATGCCGACGCGCTTCGGGTATGTCCTGCCAATGGCAATCGGCCAACGCGCCTTCCAATGAATACAGCAGATTGAGGCTGGGCTTGAAGCCAGCGCGGCGCACCTTGACGAAAGCGACCACCGCACCCACCGCTTGCAGGTCCTGCTGCGTGCGCAGCCCGACCTGACGCAGCCAAGCCGCGCTTTTGGGCCCGATGTTGCGCATTCGCTCGGTGGTCACGCCAGCGCGTCTACGAATAGTTGCGCAATGGCTTCCAGGCCACGTTGGTCGTCGGCATCGAAGCGGTCCAGCTCCGGGCTGTCCAGGTCCAGCACGCCGACCAGCGCATCGTCTTTGACCAGTGGAATCACCAGCTCCGAGCGCGATGCCGAATCGCAGGCAATATGACCTGGGAACGCGTCCACATCGGCAATGCGCTGGCTCTGCCGGGTACTGGCAGCCGCACCGCACACGCCCTTGTCCAGCGGAATGCGCACGCACGCCGGCAGGCCCTGGAACGGCCCCACCACCAGCTCGCGGCCGTCGTAGAAGTAGAAGCCGGCCCAGTTGAGCGATGGCAACGAATGGAAGATCAGTGCGGCCAGGTTGGCGGCATTGGCGATCCGGTCCGGCTCGCCGTGCACCAGTGCCTGGGCCTGGGCGGTGAGCTGGGCATATTGTTCCGGCTTGCTGCCGGTCAGCGAAGAGGTGGCGAACATCGGCAAAGTTTAGCAGTGGCCGTCTTGCAGCGTCGTTGCGATCGGGAAGGGAAGGCGCAAGCGCTGCCAGCCGCAGAGCCGCCGGCATCACACACCTGCAGAATTCGCCGTAAGCGGTACGGCATGTCCGACACCGCGCGAATCGCGCGCGCCCGACCGCGCACATCGGCACCTGCTCTGACCGACTCCACCGCTGAATCGCCATCATCGGCCCAGGCAACCAGGACCGCGCACATCGGCAGCGTAGCCTGGCTGACAAACGACTACCAATCAACCGGCCTCAGCCGCACGCGCAGCGCGCACGCTATGCTGCGCGCCCTCACGGCAATGGCGGCGCAGCCGCAGGATCAGGCGTATGCAGCATCCAGCTTTTTATGTCACCGGCACCGATACCGGCATCGGCAAGACCATGGGCAGCACCGCGCTGTTGCACGCCTTGCGCGCACGCGGCCATCGCGCCATCGGCATGAAGCCGGTGGCCAGCGGCTGCGAGCACACACCGCAGGGCTGGCGTAACGAAGACGCGCTGGCGCTGCAGGCGGCCAGCGATCCTCGGCCCGATTACGCCACGCTCAATCCCTACGCCTTGCCGGCGCCGCTGGCACCGGAGCTGGCGGCAGCCGATGTTGGCGTGACGCTGGCGCTGGAGCCCATCGCGCACGCATTCGCGCAATTGCGCGCGCAGGCCGAGATGGTGGTGGTGGAGGGCGTGGGCGGGTGGGCCGCGCCGCTGAGCGCGACCCTGGATCAAGCCGATCTGGTGCGCGCGTTGCAGCTGCCGGTGGTGCTGGTGGTGGGCGTGCGGCTGGGCTGCATCAACCACGCGCGGCTCACTGCCGCGGCCATCGCTGCCGATGGGCTGCAATGCATCGGGTGGATCGCCAATGAAATCGATCCGCAGATGGAGCGCATCGAAGAAAACATCGGCATGCTGCGCCAGCGTCTGGCCATGCCGTGCTGGGGCCGGATCCCATGGCGACCGGGCGCCGACGCTGCCGCCCGGGCACACGGGCTGCAGGTGCCGCGCTAGCTCGCACGGCGCGCCTGCGCAGGCAATAAAAAAGCCCGACAGAGGGAGGGATCTGTCGGACCGGATTGCACGGGGGGAGGGACCCATGCAAAGACGCTGAATTTGATTGGCGGTCTTACTTGCGCCGGGGCTTGCCTGAGGCGCCGGCCTGATCGCTGCCGTTTTCGAACTGCTGTTTGGCAAACTGCCCAAGCTCGCTGGACATCTTCAGTCCCAGCCCGACTACTTCCTGGTTGACCGAGGCCAGACGTTCCAGGTTGTCGCGCGCTACCTGCAGGCCTTTCGGCCAGAGCGTCTGGTAGGCGCCCAGGTCGCGCGCCTGCGCAAACTCGCCGAAGAAGCTGCTGGTCGCGTTGACGTTGCGTTCCAGCGTCTCCAACGCCAGCTGGTTGGCACGTGCTGCAGCAGACGCGAACTGACTGGTGAAGCTGTTTTCGAACTGCGCCGACATTGCGAACCCCCTCGGGGAAAGCCGTGACCGTTTGTTGCGTTGCAGCATACGTCGATGTTGCTGCGATGCAACACGTTTCCTGAAGATTTTCCAAATGACCGGAAAAGCGCTTTTCTATCAATAGATTAGCCAGCCCCCCAAAACGACAGAAGCCGCCAGCTGGCGGCTTCAGGTCACTCCGCTGCGCCACCGCTCAGCCGCGATAGCGGCAGCCGGAAGTGCAGGTCTCATGCACCACGATCTCGCTCAGCTGCGGCAGCGCCGGCTTGAGCTGCTGCCAGATCCAGATCGCCAGGCGTTCGCTGGTGGGGTTTTCCAACCCTTCGATGTCGTTGAGGTAATGGTGGTCCAGGCGGTCGTAGATCGGCTGGAAGGCGGCCTTGATGTCGCCGAAATCCATGATCCAGCCGGTCTCGGCGCCGGGTTCGCCGCTGACATGCAGCTCGACGCGAAACGAATGGCCGTGCAGGCGCGCGCATTTATGCCCAGGCGGCACGTTGGGAAGCCGGTGGGCGGCTTCCAGGGTGAAGACCTTGAAGATGTCCATGATGGTGATTCGGCAAGCAGGAAGAGGGAAGGATGCGGGACTGCGCAGTGCAGGATCCCGCAAGAGCCCGGGCAGGCCGGGACGGACAGAACAAGGGCCGCATCGCGGCCCTTGTTCTCAGCGCAAACCCAGCGCTCAGGCGCCGCGGTTGGCCGGACGGCCATTGCCGCCACGTCCACCATCGCGGCGGCCTGCACCCGCGCCAGCGTTGGCCTGACGCGGCCCGCCACTGCGCTGGCTGCCCGGCTTCTTCGGGCCGGCATGCGCATGCGCCTGACGCGGTGCATCGCCGTGCGGACGACGGGCGTGGCTCTTGCGCGGGGCGCGCTCGCCACCCGGCTGCTCGGCACGACCCGGCGCGCTGTTGCCCCAGCGGATCGGGGTCTGCGGCTCGTAGCCCGGCACGTCGCGGATTTCCACATCGCGGCCCAGCATGCGCACGATCTGGCGCAGCAGCTTGGCTTCGTCCTGCGCCACCAGCGAGATCGCCTCGCCGGTGGAGCCGTTACGGCCGGTGCGGCCGATGCGGTGCACGTAGTCTTCGGCCACCATCGGCAGGTCGTAGTTGATGACCTTCGGCAGCTGATCGATATCGATCCCGCGCGCGGCGATATCGGTGGCCACCAGCACGGTCACGCGGCCGGCCTTGAAGTCGCTCAGCGCGCGCATGCGCTGGCCCTGGCTCTTGTTGCCATGGATCGCCGCGGTCTTGATGCCGGACTTCTCCAAAAACAGTGCCAGCTTGTCGCTGCCGTGCTTGGTACGCGCAAACACCAGGGTCTGCTCGCGGCTGTCCTGCGCCAGCAGGTGCAGCAGCAGATCGCGCTTGCGCGCGCCGTCGACCGGGTGCACGCGGTGGGTGATGCTCTCGGCCACGGTGTTGCTCGGGGTGACCTGGATCTGCATCGGGTTGCGCATGAACTCCAGCGCCAGCTGCTTGATGTTCTCTTCGAAGGTTGCCGAGAACAGCAGGGTCTGGCGGTCCTGGCGCGGCAGCTTGGTCAGGATGCGCTTGATCGACGGCAAGAAGCCCATGTCGAGCATGCGATCGGCTTCGTCCAGGATCAGCACCTCGATGCCGGACAGGTCCACGCTGCGACGCTCGATATGGTCGATCAGGCGGCCCGGGCAGGCGATCAGCAGGTCCACGCCACGACGCAGCGCATCGAGCTGGTTGCCCATGCCCACGCCGCCATAGATCACCGCGCTGGGGATGCGCAGGTACTTGCTGTAGCCGCGCAGGCTGTCGTGTACCTGGGTGGCCAGTTCGCGGGTGGGGGTCAGGATCAGCGCGCGCGGCTTGCGCGGGCCGTTGACGGTCTGCGGCGCGGTGCCCAGGTGCTGCAGCAGCGGCAGGCCGAAGGCGGCGGTCTTGCCGGTGCCGGTCTGCGCGCCGGCCAGCAGGTCGTGACCGGCCAGCACCAACGGGATCGCCTGCTGCTGGATCGGGGTGGGGGTTTCGTAGCCCTGCTCGGCCAACGCGCGCAGCAGGAAGGGCGCAAGGCCCAGGGATTCAAACGACATCAGGAAGCTCCAAGTAAAGCGTCGCCGCCAAGCCAAGCCCGGAGCGCAAACGCATTGCAGATGCAAGAAGGTGAGGCTCGGAGCGTTCCCGTGAACCGCGCTGCGAGATGGTGGATCAACCCGATCAAGAAGCGATGGGTTTGTCGGCACCACGAAAGGCGTCGGGTGGGGCGGGCGAGCGGATCGATCGATCCTGGCCTCGCCGGCTGTCCCTAAGGGAAACGGACGGCCGAATGCAGACCCGGCAAGTGTACTCGCGTTTGGCGCGCTGCACAAAATCGCCGTTTCGCGGTTGTGGTCACGGTCAGTTGTTTCAGGTGCAACCACTGTTGCGGCAGGCCGTACAATCGCCCGATCAGCCACAGCACAGGATGGTCATGAAGCTAGGTTCCCTGAAGGAAGGCGGCCGCGACGGCAGCCTGGTCGTGGTCTCGCGCGACCTGCGCACCGCCGTGCGCGCCACCGGCATTGCGCCGACCCTGCAGCGCGCGCTGGAGGACTGGAGCAATGTGGCGCCGCGCCTGAATGCCTTGTCGGCCTCGCTCAACGATGGCAGTGCCGATGGCGTGTTCGATCTGGATATGCACGCCTTGGCCGCGCCGTTGCCACGCGCCTATGAGTTCGTCGACGGCAGCGCTTACCTGCCGCACGTAGAACGGGTGCGCCGCGCCCGCAATGCCGACGTGCCGGAAAGCTTCTACACCGACCCGCTGATGTACCAGGCCACCAGTGCCGGCTTCTATGGCCCGCGCGATGCCATCAAGGTGATCAGCGAGGACTACGGCATCGACCTGGAAGCGGAGATTGTGGTCATCACCGACGATGTGCCGATGGGCGCCTCGCCCGAGCAGGCAGCTGCGCACATCCAGTTGGTGGGGCTGGTCAACGATGTCTCGCTGCGCAACCTGATCCCGGCCGAGCTCGCCAAGGGCTTTGGCTTCGTGCAATCCAAGCCGCGTTCGGCGCTGTCGCCGGTGTTCGTCACCCTCGACGAGCTGGACGATGCCTGGCGCGACAACAAGCTGCATCTGCCGCTGGTCACGCACGTCAACGGCGCCTGGTTCGGTGCTCCCGAAGCCGGCAACGACATGCAGTTCGACTTCGCCCAACTGATCGCCCACGCCGCCAAGACCCGTCCGCTGTCGGCCGGCACCATCGTCGGCTCGGGCACCATCGCCAACCAGGACACCAGCTTGGGTGCCTCGTGTTTTGCCGAGCAACGCGTGGTCGAGACCCTGCGCGACGGCAAGCCGAGCTCGCCGTTCATGGCCTTCGGCGACGTGGTGCGGATCGAGATGTTCGATGCCAGTGGCGCCAGCATCTTCGGTGCGATCGAGCAGCGCGTCGAGCGGCAGCCGCTGTCATGACGTGCGGCGCAGCGACGGCGGGCGGTTGCGTATGAACGCGGCCCTGGCGCTGTTTTCGTACTGGCGCTCCAGCGCGGCCTATCGCGTGCGCATCGGTCTTGGGTTGAAGGCGCTGGATTACATCGCCCACCCGGTGCATCTGGTGCGTGATGGCGGCGAGCAGCACGCGCCGGCCTACGCGCAACTCAATCCGCAGGAACTGGTGCCGACGTTGCGGCATGGCGATGTGGTGATCGCGCAGTCGCTGGCGATTCTGGAGTACCTGGAAGAGGCATTCGCCGATAGCACGGCGTTGCTGCCGCGCGCGCCTGCCGAACGCGCCCGGGTGCGCGCACTGGCGCAGCTCATCGCCTGCGATGTGCACCCGCTCAACAACCTGCGCGTCATGCAGGTGCTGGAGCGCGAGTTCGCACTGGAGGCTCCGCAACGCCAGCAGTGGACACGGCTCTGGATGGAACGTGGCTTTGCGGCACTGGAAACACAGCTGGCGCGCGATGCGCAGACCGGGCGCTTCTGCCACGGCGATGCGCCGGGCCTGGCCGATTGCGTGCTGATCCCCCAGCTCTACAACGCGCACCGGTTCGAGGTGGATCTGGCGCCGTATCCGACCCTGCGGCGCATCGAGCAGGCCTGCCTGCAGTTGCCGGCCTTCGATGCGGCACGGCCGGAAATGCAGGTGGATGCGGTGGCGTGAGGGCAAAAGATTGCGGCCCTCATCCGCCCTTCGGGGACCCTTCTCCCGTAGGCACGGGAGAAGGTCAATCAACCGCTCGGCGGCACTTGGGCATCTTCTCCCGCGGCGCGAGAGAAGGGCAGGCAGGCAGTTACCTGATCCGGCAGATGGCGCCACGCAAGGCGACATCGGAACGTAAGTTTGAGAGCGTCGGCACCGGCACCTAAAAGCACCGTGCGAGCGCCGATCGCTCCCTTCTCAGCAAGCGGGAGGCCGCTGATCTCTCCCTTCTCCCGCAAGCGGGGCCACCGATCTTCCTTCTCCCGCAAGCGGGAGAAGGTGGCGCGCAGCGCCGGATGAGGGCGCGGGTCGCATCGAGGAGCGCGCCGCAGAGCCCGCCCTGAAAGACCAGGATCCAGCAGCCCCCGGCGCCGCAAGGTCGCCGGTCGTCGCCGCCCAACCGATCAGATGAACCCGTGACTGATCTTCGGTGCCGCGGCCGCTTCGTAGTCCGCGTATGGGTCGTGTTCGCCGGAGCCGCCTTCGGACAGGCGGAACTTCAGCGCCAGGCCGTCACGCGAATCGGCCGCGCGCAACGCTTCTTCCTGCTCGATCTCGCCGGTCTTGACCATCCGGAACAGGCATTGGTCGAAGGTCTGCATGCCTTCTTCCAGCGATTCTTCCATCGCTGCCTTGACCTCGTGCACCTGGCCGCGGCGCAGCAGGTCGCGGATCATCGGCGTGTTGAGCAGCACTTCGGTGGCCGGTCGGCGACGGCCGTCCACGCCCTTGACCAGACGTTGGGAAATGACCGCGCGCAGGTTCAGCGCCAGGTTCATCAGCACGTTCTTGTGCGCGCTTTCCGGGAAGAAGTTGAGGATGCGCTCGATGGTCTGGTCGGCATTGTTGGAGTGCAGCGTCGCCAGGCACAGGTGGCCGGTTTCGGCGAACGCAATGGCGGCCTCCATGGTTTCGGCATCCAGGATCTCGCCGATCAGGATCACGTCCGGCGCCTCGCGCATGGCGTTCTTCAGCGCGCTCTGGAAGGCGTGGGTGTCCAGGCCGACCTCGCGCTGGTTCACGATCGACATCTTGTGCTTGTGCAGGTATTCGATCGGGTCCTCGATGGTGAGGATGTGCCCGGTGGTGGTGCTGTTGCGGTGGTCGATCATCGAGGCCAGTGAGGTCGACTTGCCCGAACCGGTCGAACCCACCACCAGCACCAGCCCGCGCGGGGTCATGATGACGTCCTTGAGCACCTGCGGCAGGTTGAGCTCTTCGATGCTCGGGATCCGGCTGCGAATGGCGCGAATCACCATGCCCACTTCGCCGCGCTGCTTGAACACGTTCACGCGGAAGCGGCCGGCGTCTGGCAGGGCGATGGCCATGTTGAGCTCGAGCTCGCGCTCGAACTGCGGCACCTGGCCTTCGTCCATCAATGAGTAGGCGATTTTCTTGACCATCCCCGGCGGCAACCCCGTATTGCCGAGCGGGTAAAGCTTGCCCTCGATCTTGATGTACACCGGCGCGCCGGTGGTCAAGAACATGTCCGAGGCATTCTTTTCGGTCATCAGCTTCAGGAAGTAGCCGATATCCATGCGCAATGGTTCCCCAACAAACAGCAGCGTCTCGTTGCAAGTCCGCCGCAGGCTTCCGACAATGGCCGTGCTCGAGACTTCTCGCTACGGCTCCCCTAATGACGGCTAGCTTCGCATACTTGCGGCGATCCCTGTATGGCATCGCCTGTTTCATGATTCTTTCCTCTCCGGCCGCCGCCCAGGTGGCACCGGAGCTCACCGCCGCCGAACAGGCCGTGCAACGCGCGACCCAGGCCGATGCCGACCAATACGCACCGGATTTGGTCAACCTGGCTCGCCAGGAATTGATGCAGGCCCAACAGGCGCAACTGGACAAGCGCCAGCGCAAGCAGGTGCCCCAGATCGCCTTGCGCGCAGCCGCGGACGCCGACCTGGCCAAGGCCCGCAGCGAAGAAGCGGTGGTCACTGCTCAGTTGGAACAGCGCAGGAAGGAAGTGGCGCAGTTGCAGAACACCCTCAATACCTGGGAGGGCGGCCGATGAACCTGCGCCCCTTGCTGTATCTCGGTGCGTTGAGCCTGGCGACGTTGCCGCCGCTGGCGATGGCGGCCAAGGACGACCCGCAGGCCGACGCGCTCAACCGGCGCCTGGCCGCGCTACAGAACGACCCGCAGACCAACGATCTGGCGCGCTTTGAGCGGTTGCAGGCGCAGCAAAGCGTGGCTGCGCTGGCCGAGGCCAAGCGCCGCGACCGCGACGAGCTGGTGTTCCTGGCCGGCCGCCGGGTCGAAATCGCCGAGCTCACCGCCCGCACCGCGCTGGCGCGGCGCGAATTGGACCGCCTGGAAGGCACGCGCAACGAGTTGCTGATCGAAGTCAGCCGCCGCGACGCGGCACGGGCGCGCCAGGAGGCCGAGCGCCTGCGCGTGCAGGCGCAGATCCAGGCCGAGGCTGCCGAGCAGGCACGCCAGGCTGCCGAACAGGAAGCGCTCGCCCGCCAGGACGCCGAGCTGGCGTTGACCAGCGTGGCCGGCAAGCAGACCGCCAAGCTCAACGCGGCCCAGCAGAAGGCCGTGCAGCTGGCGCATGAAGAGGCCGAGCTGGTGGCCGGGGCCAAGCTGCCGCCCGCCAAGTTCGACAGCCGCGGCGAAGTGTTTTCCCTGAGCAGTGGCGCCTTCGGTGGCAAGGCGGCGTTGTCCGGGGATGCCGCCGGGCAGGCCAAGGCATTGGCCGAGTACCTGAATATCGGCAAGAAGGGCCGGGTCAGCATCGTCGGCTTCGACACCGATGCCGCCATTGCCAAGAAGCGTGCCGAAGCGCTGCGCGATGCCTTGGTGGCCGGTGGGGTGTCTGCCTCGCGGCTGCAGGTCACCGGCACCAAGGGCGCGGCCAGCAAGACCCGCGCGGCCGAGGTCGTTGTCGCCCCCTGATGGCATTGTTGCAAGTGATTGGAAGTTAAGGTCTTTTAACCCGTGCATGACGCCTGGTTGAACCGCGGTCACTGATTGGGGCAGGGAACGGCAAATGCGGCCGTTTCGGTCTTGAACCCCCTTCGCGACCGGCGTAGGGTCGTACCTCCGGGCAGCAACTCCGCGGCCCGGGAAGTACGGAGGGCCGGGCCAGTGATGCAGAGGCACGCAACGAGACACATTGGTGGAGCGGTTGTTGGTGGTTCCGCTGGTGTGTCGGCCTTTGCAACGCGTTGGTCTTCCATCCCCAAGCTGCGCCCCGTGCCTTCGCTGGCCGGGGCGTTCTTGTTTTAAGTGAAGGAGGTAACGCCATGTTCGAAGGGCAACCGCAGACCGAAATCGACGCATTGATGAAGTCCGATCCCCAGTTCAAGCAGCTCTACCAACGCCACAAGCTATTGAACAAGAAATGCATGGATGCCGAACTCGGGGTGCTCCCGATCGACGACGTGACCTTGGGCCAGATGAAGCGCGAGAAGTTGCAGGCAAAAGAAAAGCTCACCCGCATGTACGACCAGCTCACCCACTGATCCTTCCCCACTGCTAGAACAAGTTCACCGCCGCGGGCGGTGGCGGCCTCCTCGTCGGCTTGCCACCGTCCGCGTCTTTATTTGGCGCCACGGTTCCTGGCGGAGGGCAGATCGGCTGCCGGTTGAGCCTGTTTGTTCACCGGCCTGTGCAATCGGTTCAATGCTGAATGAGCATTCCCCGGCGGTTCGTCGGATAATGACCGGTCTAGCCCGCGTGGCGCAGCGACGATATCCCGATGGCGATTCATTCCTCCGTACTCGAACTGATTGGCAACACGCCGATCGTCAAGGCCCAGCGCCTGGACACCGGCGTCTGCGAGCTGTTCCTCAAGCTGGAGGCGAATAATCCTGGCGGATCGATCAAGGACCGCATCGGCCTGTCGATGATCGAAGCGGCCGAGCAGCGCGGCGACCTGAAGCCCGGCGCCACCCTGGTGGAAGGCACTGCCGGCAATACCGGCCTGGGTCTGGCCCTGGTGGCGCAGCAGAAGGGCTACCAGCTGATCCTGGTGGTTCCGGACAAGATGAGTCGCGAGAAGATCTTCAATCTCAAGGCCATGGGTGCCAATGTGGTGCTGACCCGCTCGGACGTGGCCAAGGGCCACCCCGAGTACTACCAAGACCTAGCCGCCAGGATCGCAGCCGAGACCCCCGGCGCCTACTTCATCAACCAGTTCGGCAACCCGGACAATCCGGGCGCCCACGAATTCGGTACCGGCCCGGAAATCCTGGCGCAGATGGATGGCCAACTGGACGCCATCGTGTTCGGCTGCGGCAGCTCCGGCACCATGACCGGCCTGTCGCGCGCTTTCGCCAGCGCCTCGCCGCATACCGAATTGGTGCTGGCCGACCCGGTCGGCTCGATCCTGACCCAGTACATCGAAGAGGGCACGGTCAGCGAAAAGTCCGGCAGTTGGTTGGTCGAAGGCATCGGCGAGGATTTCCTGCCGGATATCTCCGACTTTTCGCGGGTCAAGAAGGCCTATTCCATCAGCGACGCGGAAAGCTTCCATACCGCGCGCGAGCTGCTGGCCAAGGAGGGCATTCTCGGCGGCTCGTCCACCGGCACCCTGCTGGCCGCGGCGCTGAAGTATTGCCGCGAGCAGACCACGCCCAAGCGCGTGCTGGTGTTCGTCTGCGATACCGGCAACAAGTATTTGTCGAAGATGTACAACGACTACTGGATGCTCGACAACGGCTTTTTGGAGCGCCCGCAACACGGCGATCTGCGCGACCTGATCCTGCGCCCGTACAACAAGCGCGACACCGTGGTGGTGGGTCCGAAGGATCTGCTGACCACCGCCTACCAGCGCATGAAGCTGTACGACGTGTCGCAGTTGCCGGTGATCGACGACGGCGAGCTGGTGGGCATCGTGGACGAAAGCGACGTGCTGCTGCATGTCTATGGCGACGAAGCCCGTTTCCGCGACCCGATTTCCACTGCCATGGTCAGCAAGCTGGATCGTCTAGACGTCGCGTCGCCGATCGAAGCGCTGCTGCCGGTGTTCGACCGTGGCCAGGTCGCCATCGTCATGGACGGCACGCAATTCCTTGGTTTGATCACCCGCATCGACCTGCTCAACTACCTGCGCCGTCGCGTGCAGTGATCGTGCAGTCATCCGGCACCGCCGCGCGCTCGGATGAGACGCGCGGCACGGGCCATTCAGACCTGCTTGTTACAATCGCCCACTTTTTCGGGAACCTCCATGTCCAATCGCACCACTCATAGCCATGACGGCGAGCGCGCGCTGTCGCTCGCAACGCTGGCGATCCATGGAGGGCAGTCGCCAGATCCGAGCACCGGCGCGGTGATGCCGCCGATCTATGCGACGTCCACCTATGCGCAGTCCAGCCCCGGCGAGCACCAGGGTTTCGAGTATTCGCGCACCCACAACCCCACGCGCTTTGCCTACGAGCGTTGCGTTGCCGCGCTGGAAGGCGGGACGCGCGCCTTCGCATTCGCTTCCGGCATGGCTGCCACCTCGACGGTGATGGAGTTGCTGGATGCCGGCAGCCACGTGGTGGCGATGGACGACCTGTACGGCGGCACGTTCCGCCTGTTCGAGCGCGTGCGTCGCCGCACCGCCGGCCTGGATTTCAGCTTCGTGGACCTGACCGACCCGGCCGCGTTCGAGGCGGCGATCCGCCCCGACACCAAGATGGTGTGGATCGAGACGCCAACCAACCCGATGCTCAAGCTGGTCGATATCGCGGCCATTGCCGCGATCGCGCGCAAGCACGGCCTGCTGATCGTGGTCGACAACACCTTTGCTTCCCCGATGCTGCAGCGCCCGCTCAGCCTGGGTGCCGATATCGTCGTGCATTCGGCTACCAAGTATCTCAACGGCCACTCGGACATGGTCGGTGGCATCGCCGTGGTCGGCGACAACGCCGAGCTCGCCGAGCAGATGGCGTTCCTGCAGAACTCCATCGGTGGCGTGCAAGGCCCGTTCGATAGTTTCCTCGCGCTACGCGGATTGAAAACCTTGCCGCTGCGCATGCGCGCCCACTGCGAAAACGCATTGGCGCTTGCGCAATGGCTGGAAACCCACCCTGCGATCGAAAAGGTCATTTACCCCGGCCTTGCCTCGCACCCGCAGCATGCGCTCGCGCAGAGCCAGATGTCCGGCTTCGGTGGCATCGTCTCCATCGTCCTCAAGGGCGGCTTCGACGCAGCCAAGCGCTTCTGCGAAAGGACCGAATTGTTCACCCTGGCCGAATCGCTCGGCGGCGTTGAAAGCCTGGTGAACCATCCCGCCGTCATGACCCACGCCTCCATTCCCGTGGCCCGCCGCGAGCAGCTCGGCATCAGCGATGCGCTGGTGCGGTTGAGCGTGGGAATTGAGGATTTAGGGGATTTGCGGGCGGATTTGGAGCGGGCGCTTGCGCGCTGAGCAGCACATCGAGATGTCACTAGGCTGCGACTCGTTGCGCTTTCCGATGTCAGGCAAATGAAGGTAGCTACGCTTCGAATTTCGCCACGCACTGGGATCTTGCGTTCGGTATTGGCTCGGGCAATCCGCTACGTCTTGGTACGACCGTTGCTGAAACGTAGTCTGATGCGCGCATTGTCATCAACGCCGGGCTTGCTCATGGCTGTCAAACGCCTCGGGGTTCGTTTTGGGATGGCGAGCCTAATGGGGCCGGGGCACTTAGCGATCAATGGAAGGGCAAGCAGTCTGGCGTTGCAAGGGCGCATGACTGCGCGTGCCGCCCGAATCTACGAAGATCTACGTTGTGCGATGGTTGCGAGGGATCGTTGAGTCGTGCGCATTGCCATTGACCTCCAGGGAACTCAGACCGCCAGCAGGCATAGAGGAATCGGACGCTATTCGCTTGCGCTGGCTGAGGCGATGTTGCGTGCGCCGCGCGCCCACGAATTTTGGTTGGTCATCAATGGAGACATCGCCAGCGACGCCATCGAATCGCTGACTGCGTTGCTACCGCGGGAGCGGGTCGTGGCATTCCGGACGGCGCAACCCGTGCATTGGCGCGATCCTGCAAACGCATGGCGGCGAGTGGCTTCGGAGCGAATGCGTGAGTCGTTCCTGCAAACATTGCAGCCTGATATCGTGCACGTCACCAGCCTGATCGAAGGTGCCAACGACGGGGCAGTGACCTCCATTGGTCGCAGGGGAGGTGGAGGCGCTACTGCTGCGACCTTGTACGACCTGATTCCGCTCCACGATTCACGTTACATCGCCACTCAATGGGCTGCTGAATGGTATGCAGACAAAGTTGCTTCGCTGCAGCGGGCTGATGTGTTGCTCTCGATCTCCGATTACGTTCGGAACGATGCGATCGAGCGACTGTCGTTTTCGCCAGAACGTGTGGTCAATATCTCCTCTGCGGCCTCGGAAATCTTTAGACCCGTCCATGTTGATAGCGTAATGCGTGCGCGGTTTGTGCATGAATATGGAATCTTCGGTAACTATCTGATGTACAGCGGGGCAATGGATCCTCGCAAGAATTTGGAGACACTGGTCGCGGCATATGCGCTGCTGGATCAGCAAATACTGAGAGACCATCAGTTGGTGATAACAGGTCACCTGGACGAGTTGGAGCGTGAGCGGCTTGCACTGATCACGCGTCGATTGCAATTGTCTCAGGATCGGGTTGTCTGTACTGGACGTGTCACTGACCAAGCTCTGGTCGAACTGTATTGCGGGGCTGAATTGTTCGTCCTGCCCTCACTACTTGAGGGATTTGGCCTGCCAGTGCTGGAGGCGATGGCATGCGGAGCTGCCGTGATTGGTGCCCACACCAGTAGCATTCCAGAGGTGCTTGGGCGCGCAGATGCCTTGTTCGATCCGACCAATCCTGCGGCTATTGCCGAGGCTATACAACGTGTCCTTGTAAACGCTGATTTTGCGCGCGACCTCCGGAATTACGGGCCACAACGTGCCCGTGCGTTCTCATGGGAAAGCAGCGCATCGCGTGCCTTGGATGCGTTTGAGGCCTGCAGTCAGTCCCATCAGGCCACTCAGTGGGGCTGGCGTGAAGCTAGCGAGGAGCTGGAGAAAATGCGTGCTGCGCTCGTTACGGAATTGGCGCACGCTTGCGGTGATCGCAAGTTGGTTACGGATGCGGACCTCATGCAGGCGGCAGTCGCCATGGATGCGAACGAAAATTTGGCGCGCGAAGTGTTGCGGCAACGGCATCCGCTTCCTCGGCTTCCCTTGTGGCGCGTCGAAGGGCCGTTCGACAGCAGCTACAGCCTTGCTCTGGTGAACCGGGAACTGGCTCGTGCGCTTGATGCGCAAGGGATTGATGTACTGTTGCATTCGACCGACGGCTCGGGAGACTTTGACGCCAGGCCACAGTTTCTTGTGTCCGATCCGCAGGTTGCGCTGCTTCATTCGCGCGCTTCGGGAAGTGCACCGGTTGCGGCCGATGTGTGTAGTCGTCTGCTTTATCCTCCTCGTGTTGCAGACATGGCATCGCGGTTTAACCTGTTGCATGCGTATGCCTGGGAGGAGTCTGCAATTCCTGATGCATGGGTCGCTGACTTCAATGAGTTCGTCCAGGGTATCTCCGCGCTATCAACTCATGTCGTTAAGGCATTGGTTGACAGTGGCGTAGCCATACCAGTCGGAGTGTGTGGCGCCGGAGTGGACCACTGGGAGCGGATTCCTGCTGCAGGTGCCCCTTCATTGCAGCGGCGTGGTTTCAGCTTTCTCCACGTGTCTTCCTGCCTTCCTCGCAAGGGTGTGGATGTCCTGCTGCAGGCCTATGGCGATGCTTTTAGCGATAGCGATGACGTCTCGCTGATCATAAAAACTTTTGCCAACCCTCAGAACGATGTGCGTCGCTTGCTGGATCTGGCGCGTCGTGAACGGGTCGACTTTCCTCACGTAATTCTGATTGAGGAGGATATCGAAAGTACCAGTTTGAAGCATCTTTACACCCAATGCGACGTTATGGTTGCTCCCAGCCGAGCCGAGGGCTTCGGACTACCGTTGGCAGAGGCGATGTTGTCCGGTTTGGCTGTCATTACCACTGCGTGGGGCGGTCAATGCGAATTTTGCAATGATCAGACAGCCTGGCTGATTGATTACCAATTCGCGCCTGCCGAAACGGTGTTCGGTCTCCCTCATTCGGTTTGGGCTGAACCATCTCGGACGAATCTTTCTCAGCTCCTGCGCGAAGTGCATTGCCTTCCGGCCGAGCAGCGAAACGAAAGAACCCTTCGTGGTCAACGGCTGCTGCAGCAACACTTTCGGTGGGCGGATGTGGCGGAGCGGCTATTGGCATTTGTCCGCGATCTAGCGGCTCGACCGATCCGTACTGTTACGCCCCGCGTCGTCTGGGTTGCCCCGGTGTCGCTAGCTTCTAGCACAGCTAGCGCCTTTGCTGAGCTTAGTTGTAGCCTGGACGGCGAGCTGGCCGTATTCGAGATCGATGCCCCGGCCGTATCTTTAGCTGCAACGGGAGAGGCAAAGTTGGGCGCTCTGGCAGAACCACGCCAGGGCGCAAGCCAATCCTTTCCCAGAATTGGGCATCAGCGGAGCAATGCGGTGGTGGTCGATTGTCCTGAAATTCTGCATCATCAACAGTGGTTCGCTGGTCTCTTGGAGAACCAGCTTAATCTTGACCGAATCGTCATTGTGCTGCTGCCTCAGATTACCGTGCTCGATCCCTGGGATCCTGCGCTGACTCGGGCGCTCAGGCGATGTGATCGCGTCTTGGTCACAGACGTTGCCGATCTCAACCTGCTCAAGAGCCAGGGAGTTATTGCAACCGCCGCAATTTTGCCGACGCTTCAGAGTCGCGCAGGTGTCCAATACTCTGCACAGCGTCTATGTAGCATGGTCCGATCACTACTCTGGCAACGGCGTGCTGCTCCATCGCTTTTAGCGCTAGAGTGTGAAGAGGCTGGTTTCCCTCAATGATCATCCATAACGGCCTACCTATTCTGTTTCCTGAGATTTTTGCCATTCTTATTCTGCCCTCTTCGGTAAGCGTGACCTCATGAAAGACTTGCTGCGACCATTATGGGTATATAGATACTTCGTCTTCTCTTCGATCAAGAACGAGTTGAGGATGCGTTTCATCCAGAGCAAGCTCGGTGCGATGTGGATGATCATCCATCCATTGATGCAGGTGCTGATCTTTGCGACGATCCTTTCAGAGGTTTTGTCGGCAAAGCTGCCTGGGATCGACAATAAATATGCTTATGCGTTGTACCTCATGGCTGGAACGCTATGCTGGAGTATGTTCAACGAGACAATTAATAAATGTGTCTCGTTGTTTGTGGAAAATGGTAATTTGATGAAAAAAATGGCTTTTCCAAGGATTTGTCTTCCCTTCATCGCTGGCGGTGCGATGCTTGTGAATAATCTTCTGCTGTTGCTGGCCATATTTACTGTATTTGCTGCTCTGGGGCATTTTCCTGGGGAGCAGGTCCTCTGGTTACCATTCTTGCTGTTGTTGACGTTGACCTTTGCAATGTCGCTCGGTTTGTTGCTAGGTGTATTCAATGTATTTATGCGCGATATCGCACAAGTTGTACCAGTAGTGTTGCAAGCGCTCTTCTGGCTAACGCCTATCGTCTACAACATTAGTATTCTTCCAGAGAATGTTGCCAAAATTTTCAGGCTGAATCCCTTGTTCCCACTGGTAACGGCGTATCAGCAGGTTCTGCTTTACGACAAAATGCCAGACTGGCAGTCGTTGGTGCCCCTATGTGCGGCAACCGTCATATTAGGCATGATGTCGTTAGTAGTGTTCCGGCGTGCGAGTCAGGAAATGGTGGATGCGCTATGAGTGATGTCGTCATGCGAGTCGAGGCCGTCGGCAAGGCGTATCGGGTTTGGAGCAGTCAGTGGCTGCGCGCGGCCAGTTGGTTCGGTGCTCCGGTGCAGGCACGTGAAGAGCATTGGGTTTTGCGCAATGTTTCGTTCTCAATCAAAGCCGGCGAATCCGTTGGTGTGGTGGGGCGCAACGGCGCTGGAAAAAGTACATTGCTGAAACTGATCACCGGCACTGTACAGCCTACCGAAGGGGCGATAGTCCGGTCGGGGAGAATTGCTGCAATCTTGGAATTGGGCATGGGATTCAATCCGGATCTGACGGGCCGACAGAATGCTTACCATTCTGCTGGTTTGATGGGGTACTCCCAACAGCAAATCGATGCGGCCATGCCCGGGATCGAGGAGTTCGCTGAGGTCGGCGAGTACTTCGATGCGCCAGTGCAAACTTACTCCAGCGGAATGCAAGTGCGGGTAGCGTTCGCTGTGGCGACGGCGTTCCGTCCCGACGTGCTGATCGTCGATGAAGCGCTTTCTGTAGGAGACGCCTATTTTCAGGCGAAGTGTTTCAAGCGCGTGCAGGAATTCAAGGAGCAGGGGACCACATTGATCCTGGTGAGCCACGCAGTAGGTGACATCGTCAAGCACTGCGAGCGCGTGCTATTCATCAGAGATGGTGGCGTCTACGCTGATGGCCCAGCGCGCGAAGTTTCCAATTTGTATCTGGACGAACTTTTTGGGCGGAAGCGCAGCTCTAACTCTGCTGGTGCGGCCGCTCCGATCGAAGCGATCCCGGGCGAAAGCATCGATGACGTATTCCATACCCGCCCTGGATATAACCGCAATGAGCACCGCTGGGGTCAGGGCGGAGCGAAGATCGTCGACTATGCGGTGACGAGTAGTGGTGAGCGTTTTCCCGCAAGAGTCGACAGCGGCGCGGTCACGAAGTTTCACATGAAGATTGTTTTCGAGCGCGACTTCGACAACGTTGTCCCGGGCCTGTTGTTGAAGACGCTCGAAGGGCTGTTCCTCTATGGGACAAACTCATTTTTGGCAAGCGACGGACGGAAGACGCTTTCTCCGCGCGCAGGCGATGTGATTACCTGCTATTTCGCATTGCCGCTGAGCGTGAATGAAGGGCACTACATGGTGTCGTTGGGGGTGTCGAGCGGCGATCCGCTCGGCGAGTTGGTGCCCCTGGACAGACGCTATGATGCCATCTTGCTGGATGTCAGTCGTCCCATGCAGTTTTGGGGCATCGTTGACTTGAAAGCCGAATTTTCCGCCGACGTTCCTTGACCGCCGTCTCTGTCCGCGCCATCGGCGTGCCGCTAATTCCAGGTTTCCATCGATGACGCATTCCGTTTCCCCGGGCAACAGTTCTATCGCCGATCTCGTTGCTGCATTACCCGAGAAGTATCAGCCGATTTTTGGCCATCCAGAAATCTCTGACGGTAGCTCCCGTGGGTGCGAGGACCGCCTGGAGGTCATCCTCGATGTGGTCGCCCACCTTCGGACGGCATTGGGGCGTCCGATTCGGGTGCTCGATCTTGGATGCGCACAAGGCTATTTCTCCCTCAACCTGGCGGCGCGGGGTTCTATCGTCCATGGTGCGGATTTTCTCGATCGCAACGTGGCGGTATGCCGGGCGCTGGCGGAAGAGCAGGGCTTTGTGGCGGCCACTTTCGAATGTGCCCGGATCGAGGACATCGTCGGGGGGCTGCAGGTTGGCAGATATGATCTCGTCCTCGGGCTGAGCGTCTTTCATCATCTTATCCATGAGCATGGCCTGGAGCCTGTTGTCGGGTTGATCGGGCAGATCGACGCTTGTATTGCAGTTGGCATATACGAGCTTGCTGTGCGGGAAGAACCGCTGTATTGGGGGGCATCGCAGCCGGGTGACCCGGCGCAATTGCTGCAGCGCTATGCGTTTCTCCGGGTGCTGGCCCACCAGGGAACGCATCTGTCAGGTATCGCCAGGCCCCTGTATTTCGCAAGCAGCCGTTACTGGATGCTTGGCGATGATTTCCGCGAATTTCTTTCGTGGCGCACGGAATCACACGCTCATGCCATGAACAGTCACGCAGGGACGCGACGCTACTACTTTGCCGATGGCGTGATTCTCAAGCAGATGTCCTTGGTTGAGGCGTCGAGGAGGAAGATCAACCTCGCAGAATACGAAAATGAAGTGAGCTTCTTGCGTGATCCGCCTACTGGGGTGGTTGTTCCGGCTCTGATGCGCAACCTGCAGGACAGTCGCGACGTATGGATTCTGCGAGAACAGCTGCAAGGGCGCTTGCTTTCGGAGATGATCCAAGACAAAGCGCCGTATTCCTACGAGGAGATAGCCGATTCCATCATTACGCAACTTGTTGCGCTGGAGGCGGCCGGGCTTTACCACAACGATCTGCGTTGTTGGAACTTGCTTGTCAATGACAACGGCACTGCCACCTTTATCGACTATGGTGCCGTCTCGACTAGCGCGGTTGATTGCGTCTGGCCAGACGACCTACTTCTTTCGCTCTTGATAACGCTGCGGGAATTGGTGCAGGGGCAGATCGCGCCGCCATTGCCCGTTCGCCGCCCGCTCCTCGATATCTCCATGCTGCCGGCTCGCTATCGGGCCGCGTTCTATACGATATTCAATCGCCCACGTGGGGAATGGACGTTTCGCGCTTTGAGTGAGGCGATTGGCCAGAAAGATGATGAGGTAGAGCGAGCCGGCTGGGTATGGCTGCTGCGAAAGCAGGAGCACGCACTGCTCATCTATGAGCGCTCCATTCGGGCGGCCGAAGCACGCTCGGCCGAAGTCGAGACCAAGCTTGGTGAGTCGCTGAGTAACGCCCATCACTGGTATCTGCGCGCAAATGAGCGTGAAGAAGCCATCGACAAGCTCAACAGCGAGATCGGTGGGCTGAAAGATACTATAGGCGAGTTGCATCATCTTCAGCTGTCGGGCACCTCGAATATGCATGACCTTCGCCGGAGATTGGAGACTTCCGGCGCCAGCTTCACTGTCGCCCGTGAGCAGCTGGATGAACTCCGCCTGCAGCTCAATTCTTCACTTCAAAATGCCCACCATTGGTACCTGCGTGCCACCACTGCGGAGCAAAATCTCCACGATATCCAGGCTAGCGCGTCATGGCGTCTGACGCGTCCTTTACGAGGGATGGCGCGTTTGGTGAGGTGGCCTCGCGCATCGCTGAAGCGGATCCTGCTTGCCCTGGTTCGTCGTGTTCTCAAGCGCCCCGCGCTTGCCCGTGTTCTAAATAACTGGTTGCGTATGGTGCCTTCCGTCCATGCCAGGATCAGGGGCGCCGTCGCGGCGGATATGGGGATTGATAGCGTGATTCAGCCAGTGGTGGAGGATCGGCCGCGTCCCGGCCAAGTCGTGGATGTCACCGTGGTTGCCGAGCGGGTCGCGGCATCGAAGCTGTCTGCGCGTGGTCATAAGATCTATGAGCGCATGTTGGCCATACGCAATGGGGAGTCCGCTTGATGCGCATCGTGATGGATCTGCAGGGAGCGCAGTCGGAGAGTCGTTTCCGGGGTATCGGGCGCTATAGCCTGGCGTTGGCGCTTGCAGTAGCTCGCGACGCACGGGGGCACGATATCCATGTCGCATTGAACGGTGCTTTTCCGGAGGCCGTGAAGGATATTCGGGCTGCGTTCAAGGGGCTCATTCCGCAGAGCAATATCCACGTGTGGTATGTGCCTCTTCCCGTGCATGCCTGCGATACTGGGAATAGCACGCGGTGCAATCATGCCGAGATTGTGAGGGAGGCAGCGCTGGCTTCATTGAGTCCGGATATCGTGCATGTATCCAGTCTGTTTGAGGGCTATGGCGACAACGCGTTGACCAGCATCGGTCGTGCCTTCCAGATCCCGACCGTGGTGACGATGTATGACTTGATTCCGATGATGAACCCAGAGGTTTATCTCAATCATGATCCGGTCTATGCCAAAGCTTACGCGGAGAAGTTTTCTTTTTTGCAGAGGGCGGATGCGGTCTTAGCGATATCGGAAAGTTCAGCTGACGAGGCGCGTCGGGTTGGAAAATTTGCCAGCGATAAGGTCTTCAACATCTCTGCGGGATGCGATGCTGTGTTCGCACGGTTGGAAATCCAGCATCCGGCGCGTCGTTTGGTCCGCGCCAAATTCGGGATCGAAGGTGAGTTTTTTCTCTATATCGGTGGAGCGGATCGGCGTAAGAATCTGAACCGCTTGATCGATGCATATGCGGCACTACCCATTGCAACGCGTAGGATTGCCCGCCTGGTCATGGCCGGACGCATGCCTTCGCCGTTGGTGGACGATCTCAAACGCGTCGCGTCGGAGCGAGGGTTGCAAGCGGACGAGATCATCTTTACCGGTTATGTTTCAGACCAAGAGCTGGTTGCGCTCTATAACGAATGCCGCTTCTTCGTGTTTCCGTCCTGGCACGAGGGCTTTGGTTTGCCGGTGTTGGAAGCAATGGCATGTGGTGCAGCGGTCATTGCAGCCAACGCTTCAAGTGTTCCGGAGATTGCCACGGAGCCGGCCATGCTGTTTGATCCGTATGACACTGCCGAGATGTCCGAGCGGATCCGCTGGATGCTTGAGAATGATGCAGCCGTAGCGGGAGCTCGCGCTTTTTCGGAGCAGCGGGCTGCTGCGTTCTCTTGGGAGAGAAGCGCAACAGCGTTTCTCGACGCTTGCGAGAGCGTGCATATGCGATCCTTGCCGCGCACCGATGCTGGTCAGGCACTTAATGTAGCCATGGCCGCACTTGGCCGGAAAAGTACGCAAACGCTCGCACTGGTTGCAGCAGCAGATGCGTTGGACCGTAGCATAGCGCCAGAGGAGCGCATGCTCATGCTCGACGTTACCGAGCTGGCCGCGCACGATCGTGGCACGGGCATCCAGCGCGTGACGCGCGCCATCTCGAATGAGTGGCTGCGCCGGCCACCGCATGGCCACCGCATCCAGCTCGTCAGGTTGGATCGCGAGTCACGTCGCTATGTGTGCGCCAATGCCTACGCCGGCCACCTTCTAGGTCAGGATCTTGGTGAGGATGCGGCACTGGTGTGTCACGCTGGCGACGTCTTCGTCGGTCTGGATCTGGTGGGGCACGCCGTTGATCTGGCCTCCGATTGGTTCGATTACTTTCATGTTGCAGGGGTAGCAATCAGTTTTGTGGTCTATGACATCCTGCCCGTGCGGAATCCACAATGGTGGCCCGGGCCCGGCGGGCAGCACCACGAGCGCTGGCTGCGAGGGATCGTTTCCGTATCGGACCGCTTGATCTGTATTTCGCAGGCCGTTGCAGATGATGTGACCGGATGGATGCTGGAGAATGGAATCGGGATGCAGCCAGACGTCGCGTGGTTTCATCTTGGCGCTGACCTTGAAGGAAGTGCTCCCAGTCAGGGTATGCCGGATCATGCGGACGCGCTTCTCTCTCGCCTGCAGCAGGTGAGGAGTTTCTTGATGGTCGGCACGCTCGAACCTCGTAAGGGGTATGCCGGCGTATTGGCCGCATTCGAGCACCTATGGTCTGCAGGGCAGGAGATCGCCCTAGTGATCGTCGGCAAGAAGGGCTGGATGGTGGACGAGCTTTGCGAAAAGTTGGAAAAGCATCCCCAGCTTCATCGCAATCTGTTTTGGCTCAGCTCCGCCAGCGACGAGCTCTTGGAAAGACTCTACCAGTCCTGCACCTGCCTCATCGCCGCCTCTGAGGGTGAAGGTTTTGGCTTGCCACTGATCGAGGCGGGGCAGCGACGACTGCCAATTCTGATCCGCGATATCCCGGTGTTCCGCGAGGTTGCTGGCGAGCACGCCGCATACTTCGCAGGAAACACGTCGGCGGAGATAGCGAGCGCCATCGAAAAATGGCTAGAGCTGCATACGCAGAACGCGCATCCGCGGACTGACGAGCTGCCCTGGTTGACCTGGGCGCAGAGCGCCGATCAACTTGCCGCCGCACTTCTGAAGCCGGCCGCAAGTCTAGTATCCGATCCAGGGGGCTGATTGAGGTCAGGCAAGTTATGATGGCGCCGTTGCTTTCCTGTACGGCGATGCTCAGGACGCGTATGGGCGTGATCCAGAGCGGGGCTGTTTTCACCAATTTTCGAAGAGAATGTAGATGACTAACAAGATTGCAATCATTACCGGCGTCACTGGGCAGGACGGTGCCTACCTGACCGAGCTGTTGCTTGGCAAGGGTTACAAGGTGTATGGCACATACCGGCGGACCAGTTCGGTCAACTTCTGGCGTCTCGAGGAGGTTGGCGTCGCGAAGCATCCGAATTTGGAATTGGTGGAGTACGACCTCACGGATCTGGGGACGACGATCGCGATGGTCCAGAAGATCCAGCCCGACGAGATCTACAATCTCGCTGCCCAGAGCTTTGTCGGAGTCAGTTTCGATCAGCCGACCACGACAGCGCAGATCACGGGTATCGGCGCGCTGCACCTGCTTGAGGCGATTCGTCTGGTGAACCCGAAGATCCGGTTCTACCAGGCATCGACTTCAGAGATGTTCGGTAAGGTCCAGGCGGTTCCTCAAAAGGAAGACACGCCGTTTTGGCCACGTAGCCCATACGGCGTTGCCAAGCTTTACGCCCACTGGATCACGGTAAACTACCGGGAGAGCTACGATATATTCGGATCCAGCGGAATTCTATTCAACCACGAAAGTCCGCTGCGCGGCCGGGAATTCGTCACCCGAAAAATCACCGACTCGGTTGCCAAGATCAAGTTGGGCCAACTGGACGTGCTGCAGCTCGGAAATCTGGACGCCAAGCGCGACTGGGGCTTTGCCAAGGAATACGTAGAGGGCATGTGGCGAATGCTCCAGGCTGACGAGGCCGATACCTTCGTGCTTGCAACCAACCGAACCGAAACCGTGCGTGATTTCGTCCGCATGGCTTTCAAGGGAGCGGGGATCGACGTCGAGTTTCGGGGCAAGGATCTCGACGAGACCGCAGTCGATACAGCGACCGGAAAGCTTGTCCTGCAGATCAATCCGAAGTTCCATCGTCCAGCAGAAGTGGACTTACTCATCGGCGATCCGGAAAAGGCAGAGAGGGTGCTTGGCTGGAAGCCGCAGACCACGCTCGAACAACTTTGTCAGATGATGGTTGAGGCAGATCTGAAGAGAAATGAACGTGGCTTCTCATTCTAAGCTGGCGGGGAAGCGCATACTTGTTACCGGAGCGTCCGGTTTTACCGGACGCTACGTCGTTGAGGAACTGATCCGGTCAGGTTGCCAAGTCATCTCGCTTGGCACTTCGATGGTTAATGTCGCTAGGCCTCCGCTTGGAGGCGAGTCCTACTATCAAGCCGATTTGCGTGACTGCGAATCCTTGAAGAAAGTTGTCGAGGTGAGCGAGCCCGATATCGTGGTCCATCTGGCAGCGCTTGCTTTCGTAGGCCATGGGCGCGCAGAAGATTTTTATAACATCAATCTTCTTGGGACACGCAACCTGCTCCAAGCGCTTGAGTCACGCGCCTCGAAGATAGAGCGAGTTCTTCTTGCCAGTAGCGCGAATGTCTATGGGAATCTTTCGTCCGGACTGCTGGATGAAAGTGTTGCGCCACTGCCTGCTAATGAGTATGCGATTAGCAAGCTTGCGATGGAGCACCTGGCAAGGCTGAGAATGGATTCTTTGCCCATCACGATTGCGCGTCCATTCAACTATACTGGGGTGGGGCAGTCTGTTGATTTTCTTATTCCAAAGATCGTCTCGCACTATGCAGGCGGCTCAAATGATATTGAATTGGGAAATCTGGATGTCTCACGCGACTTCGGCGATGTCCGCGCCGTCGCTCAAGCTTATCGGCTGTTGTTAGAAACGCCAGAGGCTGAAGGGCGTACCGTCAATGTATGTACTGGTAAAGGACATACCCTAAGAGAAATTTTGCGACTTTGTGAGGAATTGAGTGGACGATCTCTTCAAGTGCGCGTCAATCCCGCGTTCGTAAGAGCCAACGAGGTCAAAGTATTACTAGGCAATAACAATCTGTTGCTCCGACTTGTGGGGCACTGGGACTCCCCCCCGTTGGACGATACGCTGCGATGGATGTTGGGGCGTGGAACAGGGCAAGGCCACGCGCTGGCTATGGACGTACAACCGTGAGCGCCATAACAGGGCGTTCGGCGGAATCACCCCATCAATGAAATTGGCTATAGCCGCGTAGCTCCAATTTTGGCGAACGCTCAAACCGAGAGAATTACTCCCCCACTTCGCGCGCCGACGTACAACGCGATGGTGGAAAGCTTCAACGGCCGGCTGCGACAGGTGCGTCTGAACGAGCGTTAGTTCTTGTCCCTGGCCGATGTACGGGGCAAATCGAAGCGTGGTGGCGCTTCTATTACGAGGAGCGGCCCCCCAGTGCAGTGGCATGGAAAACCGCTCCAGAATTCGCCCGAGAACACGGGTCCCAAGCGAATTCCCAGGGGCCCAAAGAGGTTGAAATCTTCACCGACTGACGGCTATCGGGGATGGGGCACTCACTGGCCTGGCTCGATAGTGAGTCGCTGCAGTGCAAAGCCCAGCTGTCGCCCATCCCCGCCAATTCCTGCAGAAATAGGGCTAAATGCATTTGGCGTTCTGATTTCGAGGGTGCACAAGTCGCAATCGAGCGTGGCTTCCACGGAAGAGGAGTCATTCAACGTAGCAGAGTATATGCGCTTCTTAGATAGCAGAACTTCGATCTGTTGTTTGTTGATACTTCCTCCAAGAAAGGGAGCCACTTGCAATGTCAGGCGATCGCCTCGATGCGCTTTGAACTGTAATACAGCTCCACTTGCCAAGGAATAAACAAAGTCGCCTGTCGGTTCCGTGGTCGAAAACGAAGCGAGAGAACAGTCCTTAAGAGCCTCGCCGATGGAGTGGCTTCCTACGTACATCTTTTTTGCTATTGCTGGTATACAAAATGCATCTAGATTTAACGGTGATTGCTTGGGGGGATTAGCGCCAGGACGGGGGCTGATCAATACGGGGTTGGAAACCGTGTTGAGTGATAGAACGTCGAGGGAATGCTGTTTTCCGAACATGAACTCCCAGTCTTTGTTAACGTAGGCCGATGCACCTTCACGTATCAGCTCAAGCACCAGTGCAGTAGAGATCGGCCACGACTCGATTGTCACCGAGACGAGTACGGGTTTCCCCTTTGCGGAGGGCATGATCTGAGCAGGAAGCGTATATGTTTCCCTGCTCGAGAATGCAGGGTGGGGCCGATAACTTAAGATGATGAACATGCCAGCCAGCAGAAACATCGCTGGCGCGAAGGGTTTTGCGAATTTCTGCATTAGTTTCGCGGCCGCTTCCATGATCAAGAAGAAGCTGATTGCCACCAATGCGTAGACATAAAACGAGTTGAATTCATAGAGAGGTCCTGTAATACGCGTGGCCCAGAATACGGACATGACCAACGCGATCGCAGCGGCGAGGGCCACATTTCTGTACCCGTGAGTTCGCAAACGCAGAGGGGCGAATAGAATCGATAGAGCGGAGAGGCACAGAAAAACTGCTGCAAGCCAGGCGCTTGCCAATGTGGCCTTGTTGCTTGCGGCGGCCTCTGGATACGCGTCAAAGAGCCAGAAGCCCAGGATATAGCGCAGGGCGGAATGAAATGAAGGGCGCGGATCTTGGTTGGCGTGTAGGTAGGCAAGAACTTCCTGAATATTGGATGGCCTTACAAAAATCGCATTTATGAGAATGGGGAGCGCAAAAATCAACGCCATCACAAGCAGCCAGGTCAGCGTCCGAGCATGCGGTCGCCAATTCCTACCTATGCTCAGGATCCAGCCGACGGTTCCATAAGCGGCGACGGGAGTGACCAGCGCCGCCTGCGCTATGTGTCCATGTACGCAGAATCCGAAGGCAAGCGCCAGCGCGATTAGACCCGAATCCTTTCCTCTAGCTGCTGCGGCTGCCGCAATCACCAGCAGAAGAAACGGTCCGAACAGAACGTGAGGCGGCCAGATGCTTGAAAGACTTCCGAAGGTCGTCAGGCCCAGGACGATGATGACTGCGAGTACCAAGGTGCTCGCAGCCCTTTTGGAGTCGCACACGAGCGCACAGAGGCTTGCCGAGAGCGCCACAAAAAAGCTCTGCAGGATTATGCCTGCCAGGACATGCGCTTGATGCGGACTGTTTACCAGGTGTAAAAGCTTGAAGAAGACCAGTTCGCCGAGCGCATAGACATAGAAGAATGCCGGGCCGGGATGATGGAAATGCCAGCGAGAATAATTTCCCAGTAACTCTTTCATTGCTCCTGCATTGGAAATCTGCAGTCCATTAGCCGCGAAGTCGCCGGATTCAAGGACTGCTGGACCAAAAAGGAAGTCAAATGTTCCGACGAACTGGGTGCAAAGAATCGCCACGAATGCCGTAAAAAAGATTATTCGCAGATCTGGCTTAGTCGGGCTGCTGGCGGTTGGTCCTTTGGGGAAAAGGAGATTATTGGTATACATCATAACCATCGTAGTTGTGATATCCGTGGAAAGCGAATTCAACGAGGCGCGTTCATCGCGGCGGGGTGATCTTGAAGCTCAGATGTTTATGCCCAATAAAGCTCGTGAAAATGGGGGTGGCCACGCCGACGGCGTGTGCAATGGCTTCGGGATAAAAATTTAATCCGATCAATGGAAAAAACCAACGTGCCAGCAGCAAGCTGATCGCGATGGTCTGCAAGATGGCAAGTATGTTCACGGTCACGAACCAGAACGCCTGCTCATGCAGCGCATTTCCCGCCTTTTTGAATACGAACCGGCGGTTAAGCACGAACGCGATGGTCATGCCAACCAGGTACGCCAGCGCGATAGCGGGGACATAAGCGAGCCAATGGCTCAGAAGGATTCGCGAGGAAAAGTTGGCCGCGGCGGCGATGCCTCCCACGACCACAAAGCCGATGAACTGACGACTGATCATGCGTGCGACAACGCCGTTCGCGCGAGTTCGCTCCCTACTGAAATACTCTCATTGATCGAACGATCCTCCGGGTAATAGTACGCCGTGTCCGCCATGTAGAATCCTTGCAGCGGCGTCTTCATCGGCGGAAGCATGTCCTGGAAGCCTGGCGGGCAGATGGTCTGCGCGTATTCGTAGCGGTGGCAATGGGTTGCGCGGATCCACTCAGGCTTGAAGTCCGGATTGATCATCGGCAGGTAACTGATGACTTCGTCGATCAGTTGCTGATTGCTCCACTGCCACTTCGGATGAGTCTTGGGCATGTAGTAGGGCGCGTACACGATATGTTCGCCCGGGCCCTTGCCGGGATTGAGGTTGCTGTATTCGATCAGGCCGGGAATAGAGATCCTGTCGTCACTGATGTTCATCCAGAAGTTCTCGCTGACCGGCTTGGACAGCTTGAGTATCACGCAGGCAACCGGGATGTTGTCGATCGCGGCGACCTGGTCAGCGAAGATCTTAGGAAGGCCAGGCACCATGCCAGGCACGTACTGGATCGGTGCCGTCGATACCACGCCGTCATAGGCATGATGGCCGTCGCGGGTGCGGATGCCGGTGACCTTGCCGTCGACGGAGGCGACTTCCTCGATCGGTTGCGACAGCAGGATGCGTCCACCGAGGCGCTTCACTTCCGCGGCCATACGTTCCAGTAGCACGGCCGAGCCACCTTCCAGATAGCCCATGCTTTCGTTGAACAGGTTGCGCCGTGACAGCGCTACGCGCTTGATGCGGGTGCCGATCCAGGAGGCGGACAGGGCGTTCTGGTACTCGAAGAACTTCAGCGCGAAGGCCTTCTCCCACATTACTTTGTAGGCTTTGGGGCCGATCCAGCGAGTGATCCAGTCACGCGCATTTTCCTTGTCCAGCGCAGTCCAGTCGCTGATGCCCTTGGTGTGCATGACGTGCAAGGCGTAGCGGATCTTGTCAACAAAACCCAGGTGCGGGAAGCCGAGCAGTGCGAACGGCGTTCCCCACTTGTGCAGCTTGCCCTGGTAGTAGTACCCCATCTTGGTGTCCGTCCAGTGCAGGCGGTCGGACAGCTCCAGGTTCTCGAGCAACTTGAAAAGGGGGAAATCGGTCTTGCAGATGAAGTGGTAGTAGCGCTCGATGCGCAGGCCGTCGAAATCGAAGTCCGCGGACATGCCGCCGATGCGGTCGTCGCGTTCGTACATGTCGACCTGGTGGCCCTTCTTCAACAGTTCCATGGCAGCCATCAGGCCCATGGGGCCGCTGCCGACGATCGCGAATGTACTCATGGTTCTGGTCTCGTATGACGGTTCAGCGCTTGAGCACGATGTGGCTATAGCGCGGGTCGGTATAGCTTTCGCGGATCGCTTCCTCGAACGGCGTTTGTCGCACGCCGAACACCGCTTCGGTATCGACGCCCTTGAAGTCGTCGCCCGCGCTGAGCGCCTTGAGCTGGTCGGCTGTGAACGGCGGCTTGGAACTGAAGAGCGAATACACCCGCAGCAGGAAGGCGAAGAAGCCGATCGGGATATGCACGATTACGGTGTGCAGTTTCTTGACCCGCTTGATCGTCTTGATGATGTCGACGTAGTCCACGCGCGTATCGCCAACGATATCGTAGACATCGCCGTCGGGCTCGCGTTCGATGCATTTGGCGATGCAACGGCAGAAGTCGCGCTCGTATAGCGGCTGACGCATGAAGCGGCCATCACCCGGAATTGGGAACACCGGCGTCCTGGCCATGAAGCGCGACAGCCAGCCGAGGTGCTTAGGATCGAACCAGCCGAACATCAGGGTTGGGCGTAGCACGCAGTGGCGCAGGCCACTGGCGACCACCATCTCTTCCTGCGCGCGCTTTGTGTTGGTGTAGTCGTCCTTGGCCACCGAGTTCACCACCGAGGAGCTGATGTGCACCAGATACGGCACCTTCGCCGCACGGCAGGCATCGAGCACGTGCGCGGTCGCGGTCAGGTTGTTGCGGGTGAACAGGTCGGTCGTCTTACCGGTGATCTGCGCGTGCAACTGGGCGACGCAGGCTGCACCCTCGAACTCGCGTGCCCAGTCGCCGGGCTCAGCAAGGTCCGCCTGCACCACGTGCACGGCCGGGTGCAGCTCGCGCAGGATCTGCAGGTTGTGCGCGTGTTTGTCGATCGCCACCAACTGGGTGTAGCCCTGCTGCTCGAGTTCGACGATTAGGTTCTGGCCGACCAGGCCCGCGGCGCCGGTGATGACGATCTTGGCGTGTTTGTCCGTCATGTCAAAGCTTGATCCTGCGAAAGATGAATTCCGGGATGTTCTTGATCACCAACATGATTGCCCACCAGAAACTGGGCAGGTAGGCCACAGCGCGACGCTTGTCCACTGCACTGAGGATCCCCTTGGCAATCTGGTCCGGCTTTGCCCACAGTGCGCCCTTCTTGAAGGCTGCAGTCATGGGGGTGTCGACGAAGCCCGGCTTGATCGTGAGCACGTTGATGCCTTGCGGGCGCAGGCGCTGTCCGAGGCCGCTCAAGTAGGCGGTCACGGCGGCCTTGGCGCTTCCATAGAGGTAATTACTGGCTCGGCCGCGATCTCCAGCCACCGAAGAAATGACTGCCAGCGTGGCGCCCGACGTCAGTCGCGGCACAAGCGCAGCGCACAGCGCGATCGTGGAGGTGCCGTTGGTGGCGAATTCGCGCAGCGACAGTTCGACCGATGCGTTACATGCAGCCTGATCCGGGAGCGTGCCATGCGCGATCAACACGACATCGACACCGCCCAATGCAGCCCACGCTGCATCCAGAACCTCGCCATGACGCGCATTGTCGTTGACATCCAGCACGCCGATGCTGGTTCGCGCGCTGCGGGTGGTGAGGTCGGCCGCAATTGTTTCCAGGCGTGGGGCCTGGCGGCCGAGCAGGTGGACGGCCGCACCGCGTGCGGCGTAGCGTCGGGCGGTTGCTTCGGCAATGGCCGAGGTGGCTCCGATAATAAGGACGCGTTGCATGTCTACTCCGTGACCCGGCGCCAGAAGCCGGAAGAAAAACGTGGATCGAGATAGCTGCCGAACTCGCGCCAGCGGCCATAGGCACGCTGAAACGACTGTGCTGTCATACGTGCGTCCTTGGCAGGGTACAGAGCACCGCCTGCTTCGTCGACGATGCGGTCCAGTCGCTCAAGCAGGCGGAAGACATCAGGACCGGTATTGGGAAAGTCCAATGCCAAGGTCGTGCCTGGCCTTGGGAAAGACAGCATGCCGATGGAAGGTGTGTTGCCGAATTCCTTCAACACAGCCAGGAACGAGCCGCTGCCGCTGCGCGCGATCTCTGCAAGCAGCGCGTCCACTGCGTCCCGCGCGGTTGCGGGCGGCAAGACACACTGGTACTGCAGAAAGCCGGAGGGGCCGTACATGCGGTTCCAGTCACGGATGCCGTCAAGCGGGTAAAAGAACGGCAAAAGATGGCTGACGAAGCGTTTGTGCGGAGCCGGCTGGCGCCAATAGTAGAGCGCGTTGAAAGGCCGCAGGGAAAACGTGTTCACCAACGAAATCGGTGGAGTGACAGGCATGGAAAAACCTGCGCCTGGCGGTTTCGGTCGCTCGTGCGCAAGCCCGGTGCAGTGATCTGCGCGGGTAAAGTGCCCGCGCCCGCGCGCCTTGCCGCTTGCCAGGCAGTCGATCCACGCCACACTGTACTCGTGGCTTTCGGCCGCGGCTGCCGATAACGCAAAGAACTCGTCAAGCGAGCCGAAGCGAATGTTTTCCGCTTCCAGCGCGGGGCTTGCGACGCGGCGCAGCTGAATTTCCGCCCAGGTGATCAGGCCGGTCAGCCCGAGTCCTCCCACTGTGGCTGCGAACCAGCGATCGGTGTGATCCGGAGTGCACACCCGCCGCTCGCCGTCGCTACGCAACAGCTCGAATGCGCGCACATGGTGACCAAAATTGCCGGTCCGATGGTGGTTCTTGCCATGCACGTCGTTGGCAATCGCGCCGGCAACGGTGACGTAGCGGGTGCCGGGCGTCACCGGCAGAAACCAGCCTTGCGGCAATACCAGCTCGATGATCTCGTTGAGAGTGACGCCAGCCTCGCAGCGCAGCACGCCACTGGCGGGATCAAAAGCGATGAATCGATCAAGCCCGCGCGCGCACAGCAGTACACCATCCGGATTCAGGCAACTATCGCCATAACTGCGCCCGTTACCACGCGGCAGCGCAAGGCCGTCGAATGCGGGCAGAGTCGCTGCACGATCGTTGATCGGTAGCAGCGTCTGCTGCGCGCTGGGATACCGCCCCCAGGATTGCCCTGCGGCCATCAGATGGCGCTCAGTGCGAATAACCCGCACAGCACCACAACAATCTGGCTGACACGGTCGGTGGCAGCGAACACGATCGGGTCGTCATGCATCTCTCCGCGATGCGCAATGATCCAGACCCTGCTCACCCAATACAGCAGCACCGGGCACACTAGCCAGAGCAGCTTGGGATTGCGGTACAGCTCCACACTCTCGGGGCTGTTGATGTACAGCGCCATCACCATGACCGCGATGTAGCCGGCGGCCGCGCCCATGGATTGCAGCAGCGAGAGATCCTCCACCGAATAGGCCCGGCCACTGGCCCTGGTCTTGCCGCTGCTCAACATGGCATGCAGTTCCGTGTAGCGCTTGAGCAGCGCGAGCGACAGGAACATGAACATTGAAAATGCCAACAACCAGAACGACAACTCGATGCCGATCGCCACCGCGCCGCCGATGATGCGTACGGTGTAGAGCGCTGCGAGCAGCACCACGTCGATCATCACAATGCGCTTCAAGCGCAGTGAGTACGCCAAGGTCATGATGTAGTAGGCAAGCAAGACCAGGGTGAATTCAATGTTGCATGCCAGCGACAGCAGGAGCCCGGCAATGGTCAGCGCGGGGGCGACCAGCAGCCCATGCAAAAGCGGGAGCCGACCTGCCGCGAACGGGCGCTTGCGTTTGCGTGGATGCTGACGGTCAGGCGTCAAATCCAGCAGATCATTGAGCACATAGACGCCGGAAGCGCATAACCCGAACGCGACCAGTGCAATCGTGGATTGCAGGACCGATTCCAGATCCAGGAATCGGTGCGCGGTCAGCAGCGGAACGAACACGAGCAGATTCTTCAGCCACTGGTGCAGGCGCAACGCCTTCAGCCATGCACGGGCGCGCGACGGGGCAGGCCAATGCGCATGCACGGTCGTGCGTTGCGCCGCTGCCTTTGCCAGTGCGGTGCCGTTGTTGACGACCCAGGCGCCACCGGCCTTGTCCCAGACGTGCAAATCCACGCTGCCGTTGCCGGCGTAATCGAAGTTGCCCTGACCAAACGCGTCGACCAGTACGTCTGCCTTGTTGCGACCAGACAGATTGCGCTTGCCATCGCTGGCAATGACCTGCTCGAAGAGGCCTAAATGTTCTGCAATAGGCTGCACCAGCAGGGCGTCGGAGGCGGTGCACAACACGCGCGGGCGTTGCGTTGTGGTGCGCAACAGCTCGAGCACCTGGTGGTTGTAGGGCAGGGTCTCTGCAGGCAGGACGACGCGGGAGGCAAGTTCGCGCTTCAGTGCGGCCTTCCCACGCAACAGCCACAGCGGCAGCAAGAACACGTACAGCGGGTTTCGCGCCAGCAACGCCAGCACCGACTCATAGAGAATGTCCGAATTCAAAAGCGTGCCATCCAGATCCACGCACAAGGCGCGTCCCGAAACAACCGGATGGGTGGTGCTATTGGTAGGGGCGGACATCGATTGCCTGGCGATCCATTGCGGGGCGCCGATTATACCTGTCGTTCACCGCGTGTTCTTGCGGATGGTGAATTCTGCGGCGAGCATGGACACTGCCCCGACGAGGATGGCGTACCAAAGCGTCACCAGGCGTGCGGCGACAGCAACCGCAATGGCGTCCGCAGTAGAAATTCCAAGCCGATCGAGCATCAGGACGATGGCCAGTTCGGTCGAGCCGACGCCACCGGGCACAAACGACAGTGCGCCGATCAGCATCGCAAGCGGGTAAATACCGAGCGCGACCATGGGATCCAGTTGCACGCCCATGCCGACGCAAAGGCTCACGAACACCGCTGATGTCAGTCCCCAGGCGATGAACCCGGCAAGCATGCTTTGCGCGAACGCAGGCAGATCCAGGCAACTACGCAATTCCAGCGCTGCCGCTAGGAAAAAATGCGCCAGTCGCCGCAGCCAGCGGCCGGGAAGGCGCGCGGCCACGCTTTTCAGGTTGTCCAACAACGCGGGCCAGGCGGCTGCGCCGAACAGCGCACAGACAAATCCCAGCACGATTGCAGCTAGCGCGCCCAAGGTGGGGAATATCGACGCGGCCAGCAAGGACAGCGACAGGATGACCAGCAGGTCGGATGCGCGCTCGAAGACGAAGACGCCCAATGTGCGCTCGGCCGGAATGCCCATGCGCGCGAAGTAGCGAATCCGCATCAGTTCGCCTGCCTTGCCTGGCGTAGCGGTCAGTGCGAAGCCCGCCAAATAGCCAGCTAGGCCACGCCCCATTGGCACGCGATGTCCTTTGCGACGGAGCAGCCATTGCCAGCGCCAGTACCGAAACAGGTACGTCAGTGACACGGGCACGATTGCGAGCAACATCAGGTGCCAGACATCACTCAGCCGCGAAAATGTGCCGTTACCGTGGTCTACCCAGACCAATGCGGCGATATAGCCGCCGCATAACAGCACGACGAAGCCGACCAGGTAATCCAGACGGTGCCGCGATGTTGCGGCACCGTTGATGCCAGAAGACGAAGGCGAATCCATTGCAGCAGACGGGCCTCAGCCCAGCGCAGCCTCCAACTCCGGCAGCAGCGTAAACAGATCACCCACCAGCCCAATATCGGCAATCTCGAAGATCGGCGACTCCGGGTCCTTGTTGATTGCCACGATGGTCCCCGCATCCTTGATGCCGGTCAGATGCTGGATCGCGCCGCTGATGCCGATGGCCACGTACAGCTCCGGAGCGATGATCTTGCCGGTCTGGCCCACCTGCAGCTCGTTGGGCACGTAGCCGGCGTCCACTGCCGCGCGCGAGGCACCCACGGCGGCGCCGAGTTTGTCGGCCAGGCTGTAGATATGCTTGAAGTTTTCGGCCGAGCCGACGCCGCGGCCACCAGAGACCACGCGCTTTGCGCTTTGCAGGTCGGGGCGGTCGGAGCTGCCTGCGGCCAGGCCGACAAAACGGGTATGGGTCGGTAGCGCGGCCTCCAGTGTGACCGACTCAACCGTCGCGCTTCCACCGCCGGCAGCTTCCGGCCAGGAGGCGCTGCGCACCGTCGCAACCACGGTCTGCTCGGCCGGGGCCTTGACGGTGATGAGGGCGTTGCCTGCGTAGACCGGGCGCTTGAAGGTGTAAGCGTCTTCGACCGACATCAGATCGGAGATCTGGTTGACGCCCAGCAGCGCCGCCACCACCGGCATCAGGTCCTTGCCGAAGGTGGTGGAGGGGCCGAAGACATGCGTATAGCCCTGGCCGGCAAGCTGGGCGATCTGCGGGCCCAGCACCTGCGCGATGGCATGTTCGTTGGCGGCGTTCGCCACCGTCAGCACGCGGGCAACGCCGGCGAGTTGCGCAGCCTGCGCTGCGACCGCTGCCGGATCAGCTGCCAGCACCACCACGTCAATGGATTCGGCCGAGAGCGCCAACGCAGCGCTCAACGTCTTGGCGGTGGCCGCATTGAGCTGACCGTTGAGATGTTCGGCAACAACGAGAACCTTGGCCATTACAGCAACCCCTTCTGCTTGAGTGCGGCTACCAGCTCGGCGGCGTCCTTGACCATCACGCCACGGCTGCGCTTGGACGGCGCGGCGTAATGGGTGGTGGTCAGGCTGTCATGCGCGTCGATACCCAGATCGGCAAACGCCAGCGTTTCCAATGGCTTGCTCTTGGCCTTCATGATGTCCGGCAGCTTGATGAAGCGCGGCTCGTTCAGGCGCAGGTCGGTGGTGATCACTGCTGGCAGGTCCACTTCCAGCGTTTCCAGGCCGGCATCGACCTCGCGCGTGACCGTGGCCTTGCCGTCGGCAACAACGAGCTTGCCGGCGAAGGTCGCCTGCGGCCGGCCCCACAATGTGGCCAGCATCTGGCCGGTCTGATTGGCGTCGTCGTCGATGGCCTGCTTGCCCAGGATGACCAGATCCGGCTGTTCCTTCTCGACCAATTTGAGCAGCGCACGCGCGGCGGTCAGCGGCTCAACAGCCGCATCGGTCACCACGTGGATTGCGCGATTGGCGCCCATGGCCAGGCCGTTGCGCAGGTGCGCAGCCGCATCGGCCGGCGCCAGGGTGGCGACCACGACTTCCGTGGCGATGCCGGCATCGCGCAGGCGCAAGGCTTCTTCCAGGGCGATTTCGTCGAACGGGTTGGGCGAGAGCTTGACGCCCTCGGTCACCACGCCGGAGCCATCCGGCTTGACCTGAATGCGGACGTTGTAGTCCACCACGCGCTTGTAGGCGACGAGGATTTTCATCGTGTACGAGATCCTTCAGCGATTGCGGGAAGGCCCGGCCGCGGCGGCGAGCTCGGGGTGGAACTATTCTAACCGGGGTGGAGCTACCGTGCGATGGCGTATGGTTTGGGCGAGTGCAAGCAATGTCATTGCTTCAGGCTCAAGGCGACCCAGCCGTATATTCTGTGACACTCAAGACATTGCGACCAAACAATTGTGGAGATCGGTGAATTGTGACGACTTGGCTAGTAACCGGTGGGGCCGGCTTCATCGGCGGCAACTTTGTCTTGGAAGCGGTGGCCCTGGGCGTGCGAGTTATCACGCTGGATGCGCTCACTTATGCTGGTAACTTAGTGACGCTGGCTTCGCTGCGAAATCATCCGAACCACGTTTTTGTCAAGGGAGACATTGGCGACCGCGCGCTCGTGGCCCGCTTGCTAGCCGAGCATCGTCCAGATGCAGTGGTGAATTTTGCCGCCGAAACGCATGTGGATCGTTCTATCGATGGGCCTGCAACGTTTGTGCAGACCAATGTAGTAGGAACGCTTGGTCTACTGCAGTCAGTGCTCGATCACTGGCGAGCTCTTCCTGAAACCAATCGCATGGCATTTCGCTTGCTGCATGTGTCCACCGATGAGGTCTACGGTAGCTTGGGCGAAACCGGAAGGTTTACCGAAACTACCCCCTACGCGCCGAACTCGCCGTACTCAGCGTCCAAGGCGGCTTCGGACCATCTGGTGCGCGCCTTCCACCACACCTACGGTCTGCCAGTTCTCACGACAAATTGTTCAAACAACTATGGTCCGTACCACTTTCCTGAAAAATTGATTCCACTGGTCATCGCAAGGGCCCTGGCGGGCGAGCCACTGCCGGTCTATGGCGATGGCAGACAGATACGCGACTGGTTGTTCGTTAGTGATCATTGTGATGCCATTCGCATCGTGCTAGAGGGAGGGCGGGTTGGCGAGACCTACAACATCGGTGGCAACGCTGAACGACAGAATATCGAGGTGGTCCAAGCCATCTGCGCCTTGTTAGACCGGCTGCGGCCACGCGCTGACGGCCAGTCGCGTTCCACCCAGATTGCTCACGTGGTCGACCGCCCGGGTCATGATCGCCGTTATGCCATTGACTCCAGCAAACTTCGTAGGGAACTAGGCTGGCAGCCGGCGTATACCTTTGAACAAGGAATTGCGCTGACGGTGCAGTGGTATCTGGACCATCAGGACTGGGTGCAGGGGGTGCTGGACGGCAGCTATCGCCTGGAACGTATCGGCGCTGCCGCCTGAAGTAGCCTTCGCCTGAGCTCGTGCATGCTGCTAGCATTCAAGGATATTTGTATGACAGAACGCAAGGGCATCATCCTTGCCGGCGGTTCCGGAACGCGGCTATATCCCATCACCAAGGGCGTCAGCAAGCAGCTATTGCCGGTCTACGACAAACCGATGATCTATTACCCGCTCAGCGTGCTAATGCTGGCTGGGATTCGCGAGGTGTTGATCATCAATACGCCGCACGAGCAGCCGTTGTTCCAGACACTACTCGGCGACGGTGCACAGTGGGGAATGGATATCCGTTATGCCGTGCAGCCCAACCCAGACGGATTGGCTCAGGCGTATCTGATAGGCCGCGATTTCATTGGTGGCAGGCCAAGCTGCCTGGTGCTGGGCGACAATATTTTCCACGGGCATGGACTGACCGATGTGTTAAGGCGCGCCACTGAGCGTCAGCATGGAGCCACTGTGTTCGGCTACTGGGTCAATGATCCGGAGCGCTATGGAGTCGCGGAGTTCGATTTGCAGGGAAAAGTGATCGATATTGAGGAAAAGCCCTCGCGGCCTCGATCGAACTATGCCGTCACTGGGCTTTATTTTTACGATGGCCTGGCGTGTGACTATGCTGCTGAGTTGAAGCCTTCGACTCGCGGAGAGTTGGAAATCACCGACCTCAATCGTCGCTATCTTGAGACAGGAAAGTTGCATCTAGAGCCATTGGGACGTGGATACGCCTGGCTTGATACGGGTACCCATCAGTCCTTGCATGAAGCCTCCAACTTCATCGAGACGATCCAAATGCGTCAGGGCTTGCAAGTCTGTTGCCCTGAAGAGATTTCCTTTGCTCGGGGCTGGATAGATGCCTTGCAGCTGGAGCGGTTGGCCGCCCCGCTGCGTAAAAATGCCTATGGTCAATATCTGCACTCACTGGCACAACGTGGAGTGGTTCCTTGAAAGTCATCGAGACGTCCTTGCCCGGTTGCTTCGTCATTGAGCCAAGAGTCTTGGGTGACGAGCGGGGTCAATTCTTCGAAGCCTGGAATGCCGAGCGCTTCGACCAGCACGGCTTTCCCGCGCGATTCCTGCAGAGCAATATCTCCACTTCGACCAAGGGCGTGCTGCGCGGTCTGCACTACCAATGGCCGCGTCCACAGGGGAAACTGGTCAGTGTGCTGGAGGGCGAGGTCTACGACGTGGCGGTGGATATCCGGCGCGGATCACCGTACTTCGGTCAGTGGACTGCCGCCATCCTGAGCGCCGAGAATAATCGGCAGTTCTGGATTCCGGAAGGCTTTGCGCATGGGTTCGCGGTCCTGTCCGAACGCGCGATCTTCAGTTACCTGTGCACTGATATCTACGTCCATGACGCCGACGCAAGTGTTCGCTGGAACGACGCCACCATCGGCGCCGATTGGCCGATCAGCTCGCCGATCCTGTCTGGCAAGGATCGGGCTGCGCCCCTTCTGGAAGACATCGACGACGCGCGTTTGCCTATCTATCAACCATGAAGTTATTGGTGATCGGCGCAAACGGTCAGGTCGGCACCGAGCTGCTGCGTGCCTTCGCAAAGGAAGGTGAGATGCTGGCAACCACGCGCTCTGGGCAGTTGGCTGACGGGCGTGCCTGCGAGCAGCTCGATCTGGACGTACCGATGTTGCTCAAACCCACGCTGGACCGCTTGCAGCCAAGTTGCGTTATCAACGCAGCCGCCTACACCGCCGTCGATCGTGCCGAGCAGGAGCGTGATGCGGCCTTCCGCGCCAATGCGGAGGCGCCGGCGGTCATTGCCCAATGGTGCGCGCGCGCCGATGTGCCCTTGGTCCATTATTCGACCGACTATGTCTTCGATGGGCAGGGCACGCGCCCCTATCGGCCGGACGATGCCACCGCGCCGCTCGGCGTGTACGGGCAGAGCAAGCTGGCTGGCGAGCAGGCAGTGCAGGCGGCTGGCGGCCGTCACCTGATCTTCCGCACAGCGTGGGTCTACGCGGCGCACGGGCACAATTTCCTGCGCACGATGCTGCGCGTGGGCGCCGAGCGCGACGTGCTGCGCGTGGTCGCCGACCAGTTCGGCACGCCCACGCCAGCGGCATTGATTGCCGACATCACGGCGCATGCGCTACGCCAGCCGGGCGAACCCTCCGGCTTGTGGCATCTGACCGCCGTCGGGCAGACCACCTGGCACGGTTTCGCCGAAGCCATCTTCGCCCAGGCGCGTGCGCGCGGTCTGCTCGCCCGCACGCCGGGCGTGGAGGCGATCACCACCGCCGACTATCCTACGCCGGCCACGCGCCCGGCCTATTCGCGACTGGATACCCACAGCCTGCAGGACACCTTCGGCGTCCGCCTGCCGGACTGGCAGGATGGATTGAGCCAGGTGTTGGACACGCTCGCCCAACAGTGAACCTCGTCAGTGGTGCCATTGATCGGTGCAGCTTCAGCACCGACTCATAGCTTGCACTTCGCTTCGGCTACCATCGGAGGCTGATCCGCGCCGTACCGGCGAGCTGCTCCGCGCAGGTCGCCGTCGACGTGGATGTGCCGCTGAAGCGATGCCACGCACCATGCATACGTTAAACGTATGCAGGTCTGCGCTGTATCGCATCAGTCGGCACCGTGCAGGTTCTTGCGTATCCCCCAGCGGGCGCGCCAGTCCCATTGCGGGCTCGGCCGCACCGTCACTACGCCATGACCTGCATGCAGCGCGCTACATCCTCCCCCATCCAAAGTCGCAAGGAATTCCAATGAAGATCGCTGTCGCGGGTACCGGCTATGTCGGTCTGTCCAATGGCGTGTTGCTCGCCAAGCACCATGAAGTGGTGGCGCTGGACATCGTCGAGTCCAAGGTCAAGCTGCTCAACGAAGGCCGCTCGCCGATCGTCGACAAGGAACTGGAGGCTGCGCTGGCCGAGGGTGGTTTGAACTTCAAGGCCACCCTCGACGCCAACGAGGCGTTTGCCGGCGCCGAATTCGTGATCATCGCCACACCCACCGACTACGATCCGGACACCAACTATTTCAACACCAAGTCGATCGAGGTCGTGATCGCCAAGGTGCTGGAGATCAACCCGCAGGCGACGATGGTGATCAAGTCGACCATTCCGGTCGGCTACGTCGCCAAGCTGCGTGCACAGTTCGGTACCGACAACATCATCTTCTCGCCCGAATTCCTGCGCGAAGGCCGCGCGTTGTACGACAACCTGTACCCGTCCCGGATCATTGTCGGCGAGCGCTCAGCGCGTGCGGAGACCTTCGCGCGGCTGTTGCAGGAAGGCGCGCTCAAGCCCGACGTGCCGGTGCTGTTCACCGAGCCGACCGAGGCCGAGGCGATCAAGCTGTTCGCCAATACCTACCTGGCGATGCGGGTGTCCTACTTCAACGAACTGGACACCTACGCGCTCACCCATGGGCTGGATAGCCGCCAGATCATCGAGGGCATCTGCCTGGATCCACGTATCGGCAGCCATTACAACAACCCTTCCTTCGGCTACGGCGGTTACTGCCTGCCCAAGGACACCAAGCAGTTGCTGGCCAACTACCAGAGCGTGCCGCAGACCATCATCCGGGCGATCGTCGATTCCAATACCACCCGCAAGGACTTCATTGCCGCCGACGTGCTGCGGCGCAATCCCAAGGTGGTTGGCATCTATCGGCTGATCATGAAGGCCGGGTCGGACAATTTCCGTTCGTCCAGCATCCAGGGAGTGATGAAGCGCCTCAAGGCCAAGGGCGTGGACGTCATCGTGTACGAGCCGACGTTGAGCGATCCGGAGTTCTTCCGCTCGCGCGTGGTCAACGACCTGGAGGCCTTCAAGCGCGAGGCCGATGTCATCATCAGCAACCGTATGGCCGACGCGCTGCAGGACGTGCAGGAAAAGGTGTATACGCGCGACCTGTTTGGCGATAACTGAGCCCGGCCGGCGCCGGGTTCTGGCCGGTGGCAATGCTACTCGTCTAGGCGTCCATGAGGTTCACGCGATGCGGCGCTGTCGTCGCCTCGCAGGCGGCCCCGCTTGGCTTTCCAAAACGGTATCCGAGTGCGGGCGATGCAACTGCGTCGCCCGCATGCATTGGAGTGCAATGCCGTTCGCGCAAGCATGCGACCTTTGATCTGCCAACGCGTAGCGTGTCTCAATCGAAAGTGAGTGGCGGATAACGCAAGACGGCGGCCATGGGCCGCCGTCGATCTTGCCTTCTACGTTGAGACGTGCGATTAAGCGCGCCCGTAGGTGTCTTCGAAGCGCACGATATCGTCTTCGCCCAGATAGCTGCCGGACTGCACCTCGATCAGCTCCAGCGGCAGCTTGCCCGGATTGCGCAGGCGATGGGTCACGCCAAGCGGGATGTAGGTGCTCTGGTTTTCGGTCAGCAGCAGCACTTCTTCGCCACGCGTCACTTCGGCCGTGCCGCTGACCACGATCCAGTGTTCGGCGCGGTGGTGATGCATCTGCAGGCTCAGCACCGCACCCGGTTTGACGGTGATGCGCTTGACCTGGTGGCGCTGGCCCATGTCGATGGAATCGTAAGCGCCCCATGGACGGTAGACCTTGCGATGCCAGGTGGCCTCGGAACGGCCAGCGGTCTTGATCTGGCTGACGACGTCCTTGACCTCCTGAATGCGGTCGCGGTGACCGACCAGCACGGCGTCCGGCGTTTCGACGACCACCACATCCTCAAGCCCCACCATGGCGATCAGGCGCGAGCCGTACGCGTAAGTGTTCTGGCAATCGAGCTGGATCACGTCGCCATGGTGCGCGTTGCCTTGCGCATCCTGGTTGGAAACATCCAGCAGCGAGGACCACGAACCAACGTCGTTCCAACCCGCATCCAGCGGCACCACGACCGCATCGGCGGTCTTTTCCATCACTGCATAGTCGATCGAATCCGACGGGCTGGCAGCGAAGGCGTCCTTGTCCAGACGGGTGAAATCGGCATCGCGCTTGCCGTTTTCCCACGCCTTCTGGCACGCATCGGCGATGGCCGGATGGAACTTGCGCAGTTCTTCCAGATAACGCGACGCACGGAACAGGAACATACCGCTGTTCCAGTAGTACTCGCCGCTTGCCAGGTAGCTTTGTGCGGTGGCGAGGTCGGGCTTTTCGACGAAGCGCTCGACTGCGCTGGCACCGGTACCGGCGCTGGCCTTGATATAGCCATAGCCGGTTTCGGGCGCAGTCGGCTTGATGCCGAAGGTCACCAGCTTGCCTTGCTCGGCAGCAGCCGCTGCCAAGTTCACTGCCGCCTGGAATGCAGCCTCGTTCTGAATGACGTGATCGGAAGGCAGCACCAGCAATAGCGGGTCGGCGCCATCGCGGGTTGCTTCAAGCGCTGCAACGGCAATTGCCGGCGCTGTGTTGCGTCCCTTGGGCTCCAGCAGGATGGCCGAAGGCTTCACGCCCAACTGCTGCAGCTGCTCGGCAGCCATGAAGCGGTGTTCTTCATTGGCGACCACGATGGGGGCGTGGCCTGCGACGGGAGCCGCGCGCAGCCAGGTGGACTGCAGCATGCTCTTGTCGCCGACCAGCGGCAGGAACTGCTTGGGATAGGACTCGCGCGACAGCGGCCACAGGCGCGTGCCGGAGCCGCCGGACAAGATAATGGGTAGGACGTCGCTCATGGGCGGGGGAAACTCCAGTGAGTCAAAGGTGGGGGAGAATGGTAGATCAGCCGCGCAGCAAGGCGGAAATTTCCTGCGTACGCGTTTCCAGCAGTGCGGCATCGCCGCGCGTTTCCACGTTCAGGCGCAGCAGCGGCTCGGTGTTGGAGCTCCGCAGGTTGAAACGCCATTGGCCAAAATCGGCGCTGATGCCGTCGGTGTAATCCAGCTTCGGCGACAACGCGGCGTAGTGCTCCATCACGCGGGCAACCGAGGCCTTGGCATCGGCCACCTTGAAGTTGATCTCGCCGCTGCACGGGAATTTCTGCATGCGCGCTTCGACCAGATCGGCCAGCGAACGGCCCGACTGTGACACCAGCTCGGCGATCAGCAGCCACGGAATCATGCCGGAGTCTGCGTAGGCGAACTCGCGGAAATAGTGGTGTGCGCTCATCTCGCCGCCGTAGACGGCATTTTCGCTGCGCATCTTTTCCTTGATGAAGGCGTGGCCGCTCTTGCACAGCACCGGAATGCCGCCGGCTTCTTCGACCTGCTCGACCGTGTTCCAGGTCAGGCGCGGGTCGTGCACGACCTTGCCGCCCGGCTGCTTGGCAAGGATGGCTTGCGCGAGCAGTCCGACCAGGTAATAGCCTTCGATGAAGCGTCCGGTGTGATCGAAGAAGAAACACCGATCGAAGTCGCCGTCCCACGCGATGCCGAAATCGGCGCCGCTGTCCTTGACTGCCTTGGCGGTAGCGTCGCGGTTTTCCGGCAGCAGCGGGTTGGGGATGCCGTTGGGGAAATTGCCATCGGGCTCATGGAATACGCGCACGAACTCGAACGGCAGGTGCGGCGCAAGCAGATCGACGATCAGACCGGCGCCGCCATTGCCCGCGTTGACCACCAGCTTGAGCGGTTTGAGCGTGCTGCGGTCCACGTAGCTGAGCAGGTGCTCCAGGTACGCGGTCTTGTCGGTGCGGCTCTGCTCATTGGCGGTGGGCTCGCCGGGCGCGGCGGTATCGGCCGCGACCGTGTCGCGGATGGCGAACAGGCCGGTATCCGAGCTGATGGGTCGCGCTTGCTCGCGGACCAGCTTCATCCCGTTGTAGTCCATCGGGTTGTGACTGGCGGTCACCATTACGCCGCCGGCGGCCTTGAGGTAATCGGTCTGGAAATAGACTTCCTCGGTGCCGCACAGGCCGATGTCGATCACTTCACTGCCACTGGCGCGCAGGCCGGCCGACAGCGCTTCCTGCAGCGCCGGACTGGCCAGGCGCACGTCGTGGCCCAGGACCACCGGCCCTTGATCCAGTTGCGCCGCCAGCGCCACGCCGATGCGGCGGGCCAAGTCCTCGTTGAGTTCATCCGGCACACGGCCGCGAATGTCGTAGGCCTTGAAGGCGGTTAGCGTCATGGGCAAATCCTGAAGTGGGGGACGCACGAGTTTAGCGGCTGCGCCGTGTCTTGGGTGTGGCGGAATTGCGACCGGGGACAGGGAACAGTCAGCGGATAGAATGGGCGCTTCACATCAGCGAGGTGAGGGCGGTGATGCGCAGTGACGGACGCGGTGCGGCAAGCGGCAAACGCTATGCCGATGCCAAGGCAGCACTGGACGGGGTACTGGCCAATGGTCAGACCCTGGCGGTGGGCGGCTTTGGGTTGTGTGGAATCCCGGAGGCATTGATTGCAGCCGTGCGCGACAGCGGGATCGGAGGGTTGACCGTGATCTCGAACAACGCCGGCGTCGACGGATTCGGGCTTGGTCAATTATTGGCCACCCGGCAGATCCGCAAGATGATTTCGTCCTATGTGGGCGAAAACAAGGAATTCGAACGCCAATACCTGGCTGGCGAACTCGAGCTGGAGTTCAATCCCCAAGGCACCCTGGCTGAGCGTTTGCGTGCCGGTGGCGCCGGCATTCCAGCGTTTTACACCGCCACCGGTTACGGCACGATCGTGGCCGAGGGCAAGGAAACGCGCGAATTCGACGGCAAGCATTACGTGCTGGAAACCGCGTTGCAGGCCGACGTGGCGCTGGTCAAGGCATGGCGCGCCGATACCGCCGGCAACCTGGTATTTCGCAAGACCGCGCGCAATTTCAATCCCGCCTGCGCCATGGCCGGACGCGTGTGCATCGCCGAGGTCGAGGAGATCGTGGCGCTTGGCGTTATCGATCCGGATCAGGTGCATCTGCCCGGCATTTACGTGGACCGCCTGGTGCTCAACGCCACGCCGGAAAAACGCATCGAACAGCGCACCGTGCGCGAAGGACAGCAGTGATGGCCTGGACCAGAGACCAGATGGCCGCACGCGCGGCACGCGAACTGACCGATGGCGCCTACGTCAACCTGGGCATCGGCTTGCCGACGCTCGTCGCCAACCACATCCCCGACGGTATGGATGTGTGGCTGCAGTCGGAAAATGGCCTGCTTGGCATCGGCCCGTTTCCGACCGAAGACGAAGTGGATGCAGACCTGATCAATGCAGGCAAGCAGACCGTGACCGCCCGCGCCGGTGCCAGCTATTTCGGGAGCCACGATTCGTTCGCGATGATCCGTGGCGGCCACATCGACCTGGCGATTCTCGGCGCGATGCAGGTCACTGACCGTGGCGATCTGGCCAACTGGATGGTTCCAGGCAAGATGGTCAAGGGCATGGGCGGTGCAATGGATCTGGTGGCCGGCGTCAAGCGTGTGGTGGTGTTGATGGAGCACGTCGCCAAGGACGGAAGCCACAAGATCTTGCGCGAATGCGACCTGCCACTGACCGGCGTCGGCGTGGTGGACCGCATCATTACCGATCTGGCGGTGTTCGATGTCACTGCAGATGGATTGGTGCTGGTGGAGGCGGCAGAGGGAGTGGAGTTGGATGAGCTGCGCAACAAAACCGGCGTTGCATTCATTGCCGCATAAACGACCAGGGGCCTGTCAGGCCCCTGGCATTTAGAGATTCTGGTAGTTCGGACCCGAACCACCCTCCGGCGTGACCCAGGTGATGATTTCGTACGGATCTTTGATGTCGCAGGTCTTGCAGTGCACGCAGTTGGCCGCGTTGATCTGCAGGCGCTTGCCGGAGGGGCTGGCGGTGTCTGCGACCATTTCGTAGACGTTGGCCGGGCAGAAGCGCGTGCAGGGGTTGTCGTATTCGGTGACACAGCGGGTGGCGCACACATCGGTGTCCAGCACCTTCAGATGCACCGGCTGGTCTTCATCGTGCTCGGTGGCGGCGAAATAGACAGCTTGCAGGCGATCGCGCGGGGCCAGGTCGCGGGTGACGTAGTCGCGCTTGGGTTGTTCGTACTCGCCGAGCTTGTGCAGCGCCGACCAGTCGGGCTTGTTCTTCAGCGTCCACGGCGAGGCGCCCTTGAGCGCGGTTTCCCAAGCCGCGTTGAGCAGGCCGAACCACAGGCCCTTCTTGAAGCCAGGTTTGATGTTGCGGACTTGCTTCAGCTCGGCCATGACCTCGGATGCGCGCAATTTGGCATCGAAGCCCTGCGGCGCCAGCTGCGATTGCACCAGGTGTTCGGCGGCCAGCATGCCGCTGCGAATGGCCTGGTGGGTGCCTTTGATCTTGGGCACGTTGAGCAGGCCGGCGGTGTCGCCAATGAGCAAGGCGCCGGGCATGTCCACCTTCGGCAGCGATTGCCAACCGCCACTGACCAGTGCGCGGGCACCGGCGGACAAAATGCTGCCACCTTCCAGCAGCGGCTTGATCATGGGATGGTTCTTCCATTGCTGGAAGGCTTCCCACGGCTGGTAGGTCGGGTCGCTGTAGTCCAGCCCGCTCACATAACCGAGTGCAATCTGATTGTTGTCCAGGTGATACACAAAGCTGCCGCCGTAGGTGCGGTTGTCGGCTGGCCAGCCGATGGTGTGCACGATCTTGCCGGGCGTGACGCGGCCTTCCGGGACCTGCCACAGCTCCTTGATTCCGATCGAATAGCCTTGCGGGTCGCTGTCGGCGGTGAGGTCGAAGCGCTTCAACAATCGCTTGGTCAGGTGACCACGCGCGCCCTCGGCAAGCACGGTGACCTTGGCGCGGATGTCGATGCCGGCGGTGTAGCCGGGCTTGTGCGTGCCGTCTTTTGCAATGCCCATGTCGCCAATGCGCACGCCCACCACCTGGCCGCTGTCGTCGTGCAGCGTTTCGGCGGCGGCGAAGCCGGGGTAGATTTCCACGCCCAGCGCTTCGGCCTGCGGCGCCAGCCAGGCGCACATCGCGCCCAGGCTGACGATGAAATTGCCATGGTTACGCATGCCGGGCGGAACCACCGGGAACTTGCGTGCGCGGTCCTTGTCGAGGAACCAGAATTCGTCGTCGGTGGCCGCCACGCAGATCGGCGGCGGATTGTCGCGCCAGCCAGGCAGCAAGGCATCCAGCGGGCCGGGCTCGATCACCGCGCCGGACAGGATATGCGCGCCGATGGTGCTCGATTTTTCGATCACGCAGACGCTGATGTTCGGATCGAGCTGCTTGAGCCGGATCGCAAACGACAGCCCGGCCGGACCGGCACCGACGGTGACGACGTCGTATTCCATGACGTCACGCTCGACCGCCTCTGACGCGTGTGCGCCCACTCCCGCTTCCGACATTGCTCCGCTCCCGTTGGCTCGATGGCTGTTGCGCATTTTCCGGGATTGCATGTGACGGCGGCAAATCGGCGCGATTCATCCGCTGCCGACGGTGTGGTGCGGGCACGCGTGCTAGCGTCTGGCCGATGAAGATCGAGGTGGCATTGCCGGGGGCGCAGATCCGCTGGCAGCGAGGATGGCTGGACGCGGCGCAGGCCGATGCACTGCTGCAGACCCTGCTGGCGCAGGTGCGGTGGGAAGTGCACCGCATCCGCATGTTCGGGCGGGTGGTGGATTCGCCACGCCTGAGCAGCTGGATCGGCGATGCGGATGCCAGCTACCGCTATTCCGGCACGCGGTTCGCGCCACAGCCGTGGCTGGATGCATTGCAGCCGGCGCGTGCGCGACTGCAGGCCGAGACCGGGCACCCATTCAACAGCGTGCTGGTCAATCGCTACCGAAGTGGCAGCGATGCGATGGGCTGGCACAGCGACGACGAGCCTGAGCTGGGCGCGCAGCCGTTGATTGCCTCGGTGAGCCTGGGTGCCACGCGGCGCTTTGCGTTCAAGCATCGCGACGATGCGGCGCTGAAGCAGACGCTGGAATTGGGGCACGGCGATTTGCTCGTAATGAGCGGCGATACCCAGCGCTACTACAAGCATGCCCTGCCACGCACGGCGCGGCCGGTGGGGGAACGGATCAATCTGACCTTTCGGCACATTGCGTCGGCTGGGGTAGGTTGAGGCTGGGCAAGCTTGCCGAGGGACGGTGTTTGCCCTCATCCGGCGCTACGCGCCACCTTCTCCCGCGTGCGGGAGAAGGGAGGTCGGCGGATCCCGTCGATTGCAGAGTGCTGGATCTGATGCCGTGAGATACGTTCCGGCTGCAGGGAGACGGATGGGATTACGGCATGCTCGGCAGACGGTGTTTCCCCTCATCCGGCGCTGCGCGCCACCTTCTCCCGCGTGCGGGAGAAGGGAGGTCGGCGGATCCCGTCGATTGCGGGGTGCTGGATCTGATGCCGGTGAGATACGTTCCGGCTGCAGGGAGACGCATGGGGCTACGGCATGCTCGGCAGACGGTGTTTGCCCTCATCCGGCGCTGCGCGCCACCTTCTCCCGCGTGCGGGAGAAGGGAGGCCGGCGGATCCCGTCGATTGCAGAGTGCTGGGTCTGATGCCGGGTGAGATACGTTCCGGCTAAAGGGAGACGCGTCGGCTTAAGGTGAACGCGGCAGCGCCGCGCTGTCCTGCTGCCCGGTGGTCAGCGTCCAGCCGACCAGCTCGGTGGTCACCTGGGTCAGTGCCTGCTCGAAAGCGACCGCGACGGCGGCGATTTCGGTGCCGTTGGAGGGCCGTGCGACCAGGAAGGTGCGCGAGGCGACCACGCGTTGGTCGGCCGAGTGCAGCAGCTTGGCGTTGAGTTCGATCGTGGCCGAGGGCAGCGACTGGCCGGCGTAATCGGATTCGAAGCGGCGCAGGTCGATCGCCAGTTTGTAATCGGAGCGGATGCCGGTACCGATATGGGCTACCGCGGCGATCTTGCCGGAGTCCTCGAACGCACGCACCACGCTGTCTTCCAGCATGTCGGTGGCCGGCTGTGCCCAACCCGCGCCGTGGTAGACCTGCAGTTCGCCAGGGGTCGGGCGCACATTGATGCGCGGGCTGTCGATGACGCGTGCGGCGCTGGGCTTGGCCACCACCAGCTGCCAGGTCACCTGCGGCCAGGTGGGATTGGGCGTCACGCGTACGGTGGGGGCGTAGATGGTGGCCGGTTTCTTGTCGCCGCCGGCCAGGACCGAGCAGCCGCCCAGCGCCAGCAACGACACGCACAACAGGGGACGCAACAGGCGCATGGCAGTCATTTCGGTTCGAACTCCTTGGGTGCGTCGCGGCCGAGCAGGTAGCGCGCAGGGTTGTTGTCCAGCTTGTCGCTGACCCGGCGCAGGTCGCGGATCAGGCCACGCAATTCGGTCAGGGTGGGGCCGAGCTGGCCCAGCCCATCGTTGGCAAAACTATTGATGGCCGCGCGGTTCTCGCCAAGGATGTTGTCGGCATTGCCGGCCGCCGAATCCAGCTTGACCAGGGTGGCATCGAGCTTTTCCAGGATGCCGGGCAGCTGCTGCACCAGGTTCTGGTCCAGCCGTTTGATGGTGCCGTTGGTGGTGGTCAGGGTGGTGTCCAGATTGCGCGCGGCATCGCGTGCGCTGACGATCAGCGCCTGCATGCCCTCGTCGCGATCGGCGATGCCGCCACTGATCTTTTCCAGATTCTGCAGCGTGGCCGAAATGCTGGCCACGTTCTTGTCCGAGAGCATCTGGTCCATGCGCTCGACGATGCGATTGGCGGTGTCGGTGATGTTCTGCAGCGCCGAGGGCGTGGTCTGGATGATCGGCGCATCGCTCTTGTCGATGGTGGTCAGCGACGGCGCCTCGGGCGTGCCGCCGGAGAGCTGGATGATCGATGGGCCGGTGAGGCTGGTAATGGCCAGCTTGGCGCGGGTGTCGCTCTTGATCGGTGTGGTCGAATTGACTCGCACATGCGCAACCACCTGCCGCGGGTCGTTCGGCGCCAGGGTCAGCTCGGTGATCGAGCCGACCGCGATGCCGTTGTATTGCACCGGGCTGCCCACCGACAGGCCGGTCACCGCCTCGCGGAACACCACCCGGTATTGCTGCCAGGTGCGGTCGGAGGAGTACTTGGCGGCCCACAGCCCGAACAGCAGCAGGGCCAGGCCGGCCACGATGGTGAAGGCGCCGATCAGGACGTAATTGGCTTTGGTTTCCATGCTCAGGCGGTCTCGGTGGAGTCGGTCTTGGCCGCGCGCGCGGCGCGGGCGCGCGGACCGTGGAAATAGTCCTGGATCCAGGGGTGATCGATCTGCTCGACCTCGGCCAGCGGCGCGTTGGCGATCACCTTGCGATCGGCCAGCACCGCGATGCGGTCGCAGATGGCGTACAGCGTATCCAGGTCATGGGTGATCAGGAACACGGTCAGGCCCAACGCCTGCTGCAGGGTGCGGATCAGGCGGTCGAAGGCGGCCGCGCCGATCGGGTCCAGCCCGGCGGTGGGTTCGTCCAGGAACAGCAACGGTGGATCCAGCGCCAGCGCACGTGCCAGGCCGGCACGCTTGCGCATACCGCCGGACAATTGCGAGGGCAGCTTGTCCAGCGCATCGGCAGGCAGGCCGGCCAGCTTGATCTTCAGCAGCGCCAGTTCGAAATACCAGCGCTCGGGAAACTCGCCATGGTGTTCCTTCAGTGGCACCTGCACGTTTTCGCCCACGCTCATCGACGAAAACAGCGCCCCGTCCTGGAACAGCACGCCGGTATTACGGGTGATGTGCTGGCGGTCGGCGAACCGGCCCGAGCGCGCGTCCGCGCCCAGCACCTGGATGCTGCCGGCGTCGGGTTCGCGCAGGCCCAGGATGCTGCGCATCAGCACCGACTTGCCGGTGCCCGAGCCGCCGACCACGCCGAGGATCTCGCCGCGACGCACATCCAGATCCAGGTCTTCGTGCACCGTCTGGCTACCGAAACGGTTGGTGAGTCCGCGCACGGAAATCGCCAGCTGGTCGTCGTCGGCCTCTGGGACGGGATTGGGAACTTGGGATTCGGGATTGGTCACGGCACAGCTCTCCGAAATGTCAGGCTGCCAGCGGCGCTTGTGCCTTGCACGAATCCCGAATCCCGAATGTCGAATCCCGGCTCCATCACCACCCCATCTTCATGAACCACAACGCCGCAATCGCGTCGAGGATGATGACCAGGGAAATCGTCTGCACCACCGAGGAGGTGGTACGTTCGCCCACCGATTGCGCGGTGCCGCTGACCTTCAGCCCTTCCAGGCAGCCGATCAGGCCGATCACCAGCGCAAACAGCGGCGCCTTCGAGAGCCCGACCAGGAAATGCCGCAACTGGATGGTGTCGTGCATGCGCGCCAGATACATCTGCGGTGGAATATCCAGGTCGAATGCGCCCACGGTGACGCCACCGGCCAGGCCGGCGATCATCGCGATGAAGGTCAGCAGCGGCAGGGTGAAGACCAGCGCGAGCAGGCGCGGGATCACCAGCAGGTCGATCGGGTCCAGGCCCAGGGTGCGGATCGCGTCCACTTCCTCGCGCGATTTCATCGCACCGATCTGCGCGGTGAAGGCGCTGGCGGTGCGGCCTGCCAGCACAATTGCCGTCAGCAGCACCGCGAATTCGCGCAGGAAGGCGATGGACACCAACTCCACCACATAAATTTCCGCACCGAAGTCGCGCAGGATGGTCGAGCCCAGGAAGGCGATCACCGCGCCCACCAGATACGACAGCAGTACCACCAGCGGCACCGCGTCCAGGCCCACCTGCTCCATGTGATGCACGGTGGAGGTCAGCCGGAAGCGCCGCGGCTCGTGGATCAGCCGCATGATCTTGACCAGGTTTTCGCCCAGAAAACTGTTCAACTCCAGGATGTCCTGGCCGACGCGGTGGGTGGCCCGACCCAGGCGGTCGAGCGCGGCGACGAAGCCGTAATCGCGTTTGGGCTTGGGGCGCTCGTCGTTGAGTTCCTCGATGGTGCACACCAGTGCCTGGTGCTCATCGCGAAAATCGATCGCGTCTTCCTTCAGGCCCATGCGGCCGGCAAAGCGCAGCAGCTGCAGTACGCCGGCCGAATCCAGCTGCTGGATGCCGCGCGCGTCGATGCGGCGCACCCCCTCGGGTACGGCCTGCAGCAATTCTGCCTGGGGCAGGGCGGTCGCCAGGACCCAACTGCCAGCGAGGCGGACCTGTGCCTGATCCTGCGAGTCTTGTTCGATGCGTGGAGGTTGCGGTTTGATCATGGGTGGCCTGTCCGTGGCGCCAGCATACAGGGCCAATGTGAGCGACGGATGGGGACGCAACCGCAGCGGTGTGCCGATGGCCGTCAATCAGGGCGCCGGCCACGCGCGCTGCGGCATACACTGGCGGCCTCGCCGGACACGGCGTTTCTCCGATCCGACCCGCCACGCATGTCCGCTGCCACCGTTGTCCTCCCGTCCGCCAGCGCCACCTACGCCCAGCGCGTCGCCTTCGTGTCCGAAATCGCCGGGCGCCTGCATTCCTATGGCACCACCGCGCAACGGCTGGAAGCAGCGGTGGTGGGGTTGTCGCAGAAGCTGGGCCTGGACTGCGAGCCCTGGTCCAACCCCACCGGCATCATCCTGAGCTTCAGCGACCCGACCAAGGCGATCGGCTCCAGCGATATCACGCGGGTGATCCGCCTGGCCCCGGGCGAGAACGATCTGTACAAGCTCAGCGTGGCCGACTATGTGGCCGACAGCGTGGCCAACGGCCGCATGAGCATCGCGCAAGGACACACCGCCTTGCGCCGGCTGGACCGCGAGGTGGACCGGCGCGGCAAGACCCTGCAGGTGCTGGCGTTCGGGCTGGCCGCCGCCGGCGTGGCCGGGCTGTGGAAGCTGCCATGGCTGGATATCGCCACGGCCGGGGCGATCGGCATGTCGATCGGCCTGCTCACCCAGTACACCGACAAGCGCGCTGCCAGCAAGGAAGCCGGCGAGGCGCTGGCCGGCCTGCTGGCCGGGGTGGTGGCGGCGCTGGTGGCCTCCCTGCTGGGGCCCTTGAACCTCAATACGGTGATCATCGCCTCGCTGGTGGTGCTGCTGCCAGGCATGTCATTGACCAATGCGTTCAACGAGCTGGCCAGCCAGCACTGGGTCTCCGGCACGGCGCGTCTGGCCGGCGCGGTCACCACGGTGCTCAAGCTGACCGTGGGTGCGGTCATTGCGGTGACGCTGACCCAGCTGGTTGGCCTGCAACCCCAGGTGGCCGCGTTGCGGCCACAGGCCGGCTGGGTGGAATGGGCCTCGTTGGTGGTGGCCGCTTATGCGTTTGCGGTGCTGTTCAAAGCCAATCGACGTGATTATTTATGGATCATGGCGGCGGCTATGTCAGGTTATGTCATTGCGCGTTATGCAGGACATGCCTGGGGCGGCCCGGCCGGTGTATTCGCCTCGGCAATGGCATTGACCGCCGCGGGAAATTTATTCGGGCGCGTGGTGCACAAGCCCGGTGCGCTGATCCGGTTGCCCGGCATCATCATGCTGGTTCCCGGGAGCGTCAGTTTGCGTGGCTTTCTGACCTTGGTGCAGCAACAGGATGTCAGCGTCGGACAAGCCGCACTCTTGGCAGTGACAAATATTGTCATGGCATTGATGGCCGGATTGCTGTTTGGCAATCTGCTCATTCCTGCCCGCAAGAATTTATAAGGGCAAACACCCTGCAATAAAAACGCCGGCATGGCCGGCGCTCTTATTGGTTCGAATCAGGCAGCCTTGGACTTCTTGGCGGCGCGCTTGGTGACGGCCTTGCGCGGCGAGGCCTTCTTTGCGGTTGCTTTTTTCGCGCCGCCGACCTTGCTGATCAGGAAGTCTTCCACCTTCTTGCCGGCGGCGGTCAACTCGGCCAGCCAGCGCGGCTGCTTGCCACGGCCGGTCCAGGTTTCCTGGGCGTTGGCGGGGTTGCGATACTTCGGCGGCACCTTGCCCAGCTTGCGGCCGGCACGCGGACCCGGCTTGCCGGTACCCGCCGGACGGCCCGGGCCGGCACTGGCAGAAGCGCCAAACAATTCTTCGATGGAATAACCCTGGGCTTTTGCAGCGCGGACCAGCTGCGTGCGGACCTTGGCGATCGGCGCGCGCTTGGCAACCACGGTCTGCTGCTTCTTTGCATTTTTGATCAGGGCGCTCAACTGCTTGGCCGACAGGCCACTAAGATCGATCGACATCACTGCTCCAAAAGATGAGAGAAAAAGAATGCCGGTCCATGGCAGCGGTGGCCATCATAAAGTGAGAAAACCGGTGTGACAAATGCGCCGAAATAATTCGGCGCTTTGTGTTCATCCATTTGAAGCCGATACCCGGGGTTTGATCAATGCCCCAGGCGGGAGAATAACCCGGCTTTATCCAGGCTTTCCGCTGCATCGGCGGTACGGGCGCGATATTCAAAAGTGCCAGCCGCCAATCCACGTTCCGAGACCACCACCCGATGCGGAATGCCCAGCAGTTCCATATCGGCGAACATCGCGCCCGGGCGCAGTCCGCGGTCGTCCAGGGCGGCATCCAGGCCGGCGGCAAGCAATTCGTCCAGCAAGGCCTGGGCGGCGGCGAGCACCTGCGGGTCCTGCTTGGGATTGATCACGCAGACCACCACCTGCCACGGCGCCATCGGCGCGGGCCAGATGATGCCGGCATCGTCATGGTTCTGTTCGATCGCCGCGGCCACGATGCGCGAAATGCCGATGCCGTAGCAGCCCATCTTCATCACCGCCGCCTTGCCGCCTTCGTCGATGACCGTGGCTTGCAGCGCCTGCGCATACTGGCTGCCAAGCTGGAACACATGGCCCACCTCGATGCCGCGAGCCAGGCGCAGTTCGCCGCCATCGGCCGCGCGTTCGCCTTCGACCACGTTGCGCACATCGGCCACGGTCTGCGGTTCGGGCAGATCGCGGCCCCAGTTGACGCCGACCAGGTGCGCGCCGGACACGTTCGCGCCGACCACGAAATCGGCCAGGGCGGCGACATCGCGGTCGGCTACCACGCGTACCGGGCGCGCGGTGTCGACCGGGCCCAGGAAGCCCGGCTCGCAGCCGAGGTGGTCGCGGATCTCGCTTTCGTTGGCAAGGCGGTAATCGGCCAGCCCGGGCACCTTGGCCAGCTTGATCTCGTTGACCGCGTGATCGCCACGCACCAGTACCAGCACGAAGCCGGCCTGGGTCATCACCGCCACCGACTTGACGGTGCGCTGCAGCGCGATGCCGAGCAACTGGGCCACGTCTTCGCACGTCTTCTGGGTGGGCGTTGCCACCTGCTGCATCGCCTCGCTGGCCGCGGCGCGTGGGGCCGGCGGTGCCGCACTGGCGGTTTCCACGTTGGCTGCGTAATCGGAGCCAGTGGAGAACGCCAGCGAGTCTTCGCCGGAGTCGGCGATGACGTGGAATTCCTGCGATGCGTCCCCGCCGATGGCGCCCGAATCGGCCTGCACGGCGCGGAAATCCAGTCCCAGTCGGGTGAAGATGCGCGTGTAGGCGGCACGCATGTTGTCGTATTCGCGTGCCATGTCCTCGTCGGTGAGATGGAACGAGTACGCGTCCTTCATCAGGAACTCGCGCGCACGCATCACCCCGAAGCGCGGGCGGATCTCATCGCGGAATTTGGTCTGGATCTGATAGAAATTCAGCGGCAGCTGCTTGTAGCTGTTGATTTCCTGGCGCGCGAATTCGGCCGCGGCCTCTTCGGCGGTGGGGCTGTAGCAGAACTCCTGTTCCTTGCGGTCCTTGATCTTGAGCAGCTGCCCGCCGAACTTTTCCCAACGCCCGGTGGCGTCCCACAGCTCGCGCGGCTGGATGGTGGGAAACAGCACTTCCACTGCGCCGGCGCGGTTCATCTCTTCGCGCACGATGGCTTCGACCTTGCGCAACACGCGCAGGCCCAGCGGCGACCAGGTATACAGCCCGGAGGCCAGCTTGCGGATCATGCCCGCGCGCAGCATCAGACGGTGGCTGACCAGCTCGGCGTCGGCCGGGGTTTCCTTGGTGGTGTGCAGGTGGAACTGGGAAAGACGCATCGGGCTTCGCTTGGGCGGAAAGCCGCTAGTTTGCCAGTCTCGCGCCCTGCCGGTCACCGCTAGGCGCGCCTTGCCGGGTGTCGCCGGCCAGGTAGGCCGCTGGGCAGCGGCGCTCAGGTGGCTGGCCCGCGGTCGCGAATGCGTCGCCAGGGGAAGGGGAATGCGCTGAAATTTGGGCTGGACGAGTGGCCGATGCCAACCTGGGCAGCTTGAGGGCAGCTTGACAGCCGTGCGAGTCGTCGGCTCTCGTTTCTAGCCGGCGCGACTCCAAGCGGTTCGAGGCGCCTACTGCCGGCATATCAGCGGGTGAGCGCGACAGAGGCCGGCGGCATGACACGCTACGTGCACGTCATCCCGCAGGCCGGCAGGCGCCTGCCGCTGCGCAGTGCCCCGATCCCGCTCAGGTGGCCGGGCCGCCCGGGGCGGCCGGCTTGCAATAGGCCTTGACGGCGGCGTCGGCCAGGTTCCTCTGGGTCGCACGGGCATCCTGGTCCAGGACGGCGCCAGGCTTGCCATCGGCGCCGGCCGCCATGGAGACCTCTCCCTTGCCGCTGAGCAGTTCCAGATTGCGGCGCGCGGTGAGGCAGTCGGCCGATTCGGGCGCTGCCGTCTCTGCTGCAGCAATGGCGGCGGTGCCGTTGCGCGCGTCGATTCGGCGCGCTTCATAGCGCTGGCCGGTCGGTGGAGGGGTTTCGGTGTAGTGGGTCACGCCCTTGGCGTCCTTCCACTTATAAAGATCGGTCGCGCCGGCGGCGGCGCTGACCAGCATCAACAGGGCGCAAAGCCCGGACGACAGCTGCATGTGGCTTCCCCTGGATGATTCCCGCTGCGATTGCAGCATCCGCAGCGGGCGCTGGCAAGTGATGGGCGCGCAAGGTGCTGAACCAGCAGGCGCGCTACCGCCGGACAGACCTCAGGCCCTACACTTGGCGGATGGATGAGATGAGACCGCCCCCACGCTCGCGCACGATTTACCTGCTGCCGAACCTGTTCACCACTGCCGGGCTGTTTTCCGGTTTCTACGCCATCATCGCCGCCGCCAATGGGCAGTTCGTCCAGGCCGCCATGGCGGTGTTCGTGGCCGCGGTGATGGACGGGCTGGATGGCAGGGTGGCGCGTCTGACCAATACCAGCAGCGAATTCGGTGTGCAGTACGACTCGCTGGCCGATCTGGTCAGCTTCGGCATGGCGCCCGCGCTGGTGATGTACCACTGGTCGCTGTCGGCGCTGAAGTACGACAGCAGCGTGATGGGCCGGGTCGGTTGGTCGGCTGCCTTTTTGTATGCGGCCTGCGCGGCGCTGCGGCTGGCGCGCTTCAACACCCAGGTCGGCGTGGTCGACAAGCGCTGGTTCATCGGCTTGGCCAGCCCGGCGGCGGCTGGATTGATGATGTCCTTCGTTTGGGCCTTCGCCGACGACAGCCTGGGCTTCGATGGCGAGCAGCTGCGCTATGTGGCGCTGGCGGTCACGGTGGTGTCGGCGTTGCTGATGGTCAGCCGAATCCGCTTCTGGAGCTTCAAGGGCGGCGCGCGCGGCCCGCGTGCCGACCGCGTGCCGTTCCTGGCGCTGGCGATCGCCACGGTGGTGATTGCGCTGTTGGTGATCGATCTGGCGCGCTCGTTGCTGGTGATCGGCGTGCTGTACGCCTTGTCGGGTCCGTTGATGTGGCTGTGGCGACGCTGGCGGCGCGTGCCCGAGCTGCCATGAGCCGGTTTTCGTGAGCGACTCGATGAGCGAGCCGATGTGGTCCGATCTGCAGGTGTCGTATCTGCAGGCATTGGGGCATACCGTGTATCTGGATCGCGATGCGGTCGATGCGTTGCCCGCGCCTGTCGAGATTGCCGAGCGCGCACCGATGGCCGCGCCGGCGCGTGTGGAGCGTGCGCTGCAACCTGCAACGGCCAATGCGCCCGTCGCGCGGCGGAATGCACCGGCGGCACCGGCCGAAGCGCCACGTGCGCCCAGCACTGCGCCAGCGCCGGTGCCGCAACGGCGCAGTCGTGTCGGCATGCCGGATCGCCTGCAGATGGCTTTGCTGCGCGCATCCGGCTGCAATCCGGGCGATCCTGCGACCCAGGCCTTGATGGCATCCTGGCCGCTGGCGGAACTGCGCGGCAATCCGGCCGCCAAGCGTGCGCTGTGGCCGCAGCTGCGCGCGCTGCGTCGGCGCCGGGACCCGGCGTGAGCGCATTGAATGCGCCGCAACCCACCTCGCTGCGCGCAATGCGCGAGAGTGACCTGGATGCGGTGATGGAGATCGAGCTGCGCGCCTATCCGTTTCCGTGGACGCGCAACATCTTTCGCGATTGCCTGCAGGCCGGATATCCCGGCTGGGTGATGGAGCAGGGCGGCCGGGTCATCGGCTATGGCGTGATCAGCATCGCCGCCGACGAGGCGCACGTGCTCAACGTCTGCATCGCACCGGAGGCGCAATCGCAAGGCCACGGTCGCGTGTTGCTGCGCGCGCTGATCAAGGGCGCCTGCGATCGCGGTGCGCGGCGCGCGTTTCTGGAGGTGCGCCCGTCCAACCCCTCGGCCATCGCGCTGTACCACTCCGAAGGCTTCAACGAAATCGGCCGGCGCCCGCGCTACTACCCATCCCACACCGGGCGCGAAGACGCCTTGGTGATGGCGATCGAGTTGTTCTTCGAAGGATTTTCCTGAGCGCACCCACGCATCTTTGAGGATGCGTGCCGGTTGGCGTTGCTGCGGCATGCAGTTGCTGCCCTGGATGCCGGCGCTGATGGTCTGCGATTCGATGCTTGTGCTGAGCGACTGCATGATGCACCTGCGCATGGAACGTTTGGTATCACGCTTGCCCAACGAGCTCGCCTTGCTCTACCGAGCGGCTTGGTGAGGCCGCAGCGAAACGGTCGCCGGATCGGTCGATGGCGGCGCTGACCCATGCGCATCAGAAGCGTGGCGTCCAAATGATGCTGCGCCTGTGCAATCGATCTCAACGTGGTCATGCGTCATGCCGGCCACATTGGAGCGAGGGGCTTGCGCCTTGCGTACAACGTGGGCCGACGCGCCCGTCTGCGAGGTGGCGAATGTTTCGCCATAGACCGATAGGCGCTTTTGCGTTGTTCCGGTCGTATGCGGGCGGCGCTTTTGTGTTGAATGCCGCGGCGCGGCAATGCGATGCAACGACTGGCACGCCAAAAAACACATGTATTTGAATGGTGGCGTGCGTTCTCGCGGATTACCCCGACATGGTGTGACACGCAATCATGCTGCGTTGCAGTGTCCTTGCGCTGTCTCTGCGTGTCCTGATCGCAACGTTTTGTCTCTTCTTTTGTGTCTCGCAAGCGTTTGCGTGATTACGCATGCATATCCGAAAAGCGTCTAGATACAAGCGGTTGCAACGCTCCTAGTATCGGTGTCGCGGAATCGAATATTCCATATCTGAATAATACGTTCCGCTTCTGCTGGACCAGGGGTGCGCCGCAGCGCGGCGCATCGAACCCATTCGAGGGAGAGATCAAGATGAAGCCGAAATTTTCGACGGCGGCCGCCGCGTCGCTGTTCGTTGGGTCGTTGCTGCTCACCGGCGTTGCCTATGCCGATGCGGCGTTGGAGGTTGCAACCACGGGCTGGGCGACCCAGAACGGCGGCACCAAGGGCGGCTCCAAAGCGGCTGCCGCCAATATCTACACCGTCAAGAACGCCGCCGAATTGAAAGCAGCATTGAGCGCAAGCGTCGGAAGCAACGGGCGCATCATCAAGGTCAGCGGCATCATCGACATCAGCGAAGCAAAGCCTTACACCAAAACCTCGGACATGAAGACGCGCGCGCGTCTGGACGTGCCCACCAAGACCACGCTGATCGGCATCACCAGCAACGCGGAAATTCGCGAAGGCTATTTTTACGTCAAGGCCAACGACGTCATCATCCGCAATATCACCATCGAAAATCCATGGGACCCGGAACCGGTCTGGAGCGTGTGCAGAATTTTGTGTAACCGTGGTTTGGGTTACCGCTGAGGAAGTCGCCCCTCGAACTGGATCGTAAAGCGGTTCAGCGCAGCCTTCCAGTCGCGGATCGGCAGCGTCCATTTCTTGGTGATGTTGCGCAGAGCCAGGTAGAACAGTTTCATCAAGGCTTCGTCGCTGGGGAACGCGCCGCGGTTCTTGGTCAGCTTGCGCAGGCTCATGTTGACCGACTCGATGGCGTTGGTCGTATAGATCACCTTGCGGATCTCCGGTGGGTAGTCGAAGAACGGGATCAGTCGTGACCAATTGCGCCGCCATGACTGGCTGATGGGCGGGTACTGGGCGTCCCACTTGGCCTCGAACTCGGTCAGTGCCTGCTCGGCCTCCTCGACGGTGGCGCAGGCGTAAATGCGCTTGAGATCGGCGGCAACCTCGGCGCGGCGTTTCCACGAGACGTAGTTCAGGCTGTGCCGCACCATGTGCACGATGCACAGCTGCACGGTGGTCTGCGGGAACACCGCCTCGATCGCCTCGGGAAACCCCTTCAGGCCATCGACGCAGGCAATGAAGATGTCCTGCACCCCGCGGTTGCGTAGCTCCGTCACGACTTGCAGCCAAAACTTGGCACCCTCGGCCTGCGCCAGCCATAGGCCCAGCACTTCCTTCTCGCCGCCCATGGTGATGCCGATGGCCAGGTACACCGCCTTGACCCGCACCGCGCCCTCGCGCACTTTGACGTGGATGCAGTCCAGATAGACGATCGGATAGACCGGATCCAGTGGCCGCGCCTGCCACGCCTTGACCTCCTCGACGACCGCATCGGTGACTGAGGAAATCAGACTCGGCGACACCTCGGTGCCGTACATCTCCTCCAGGTGCGACTGGATCTCGCGCACGGTCATGCCGCGCGCGTACAACGACAAGATCTTGTCATCGAAGCCGGCCCAGCGGGTCTGGTGCTTGGGGATCAGCTGTGGCGCGAAGCTGCCGTGGCGATCACGCGGAATCTCGATCGGCAGCTCGCCGAACTCGCCCTTGAGCGTCTTGCGGCTGCGTCCGTTGCGCGTGTTGCCGGCCGCGTTGGCGACCGGCTCATGCTTGTCATGACCGAGGTGTTCGGTCATCTCCGCGTCCAGCGCCCGCTCCACCAACCGCTTGGTCAGCTGCTTGAGCAGGCCGTTCTCGCCGATCAGATCCTCGGGTTTGGTGTAGTTGACCAACAGGCTGCTAAGCAGCTCGTCGGGTACCTCATGTGTGCGTGGGCTCATGGTGTCTCCGGGTTAGGTGGCAGTCTCCTGCCTGTGGCCCGGTTACACAAAATCTAGGACACGCCCCCGGTCTGGGACCCGGATGATGGCAGTGCCGGCAACTGGAATGCGGAGTACGACGGCCTGACCGTGGAAGGCGCCAGCAACGTGTGGGTGGACCATGTCACCTTCACCGATGGCCGCCGTACCGACGATCAGAACGGCACCGCAAATGGCCGTCCGAAACAGCACCACGATGGCGCGATGGACATCAAGAAAGGCGCCAATTTCGTCACCGTCTCGTACTCGGCCTTCAAGTCGCACGAGAAGAACCTGATCGGCTCCAGCGACAGCGCCTCCAGCACCGACAGCGGCAAGCTCAAGGTCACCATTCACAACACCCTGTTCGAAAACATTTCTGCGCGCGCTCCGCGCGTGCGCTTCGGTCAGGTGCATCTGTACAACAACTACCACGTCGGCAGCACCAGCAATACGGTCTATCCGTTCTCCTACGCGCATGGCGTAGGCAAGGAGTCGAAGATCTTCTCCGAGCGCAACGTGTTCGAGATCAGCGGCGTGAGTAGCTGCGACAAGATCGCTGCCGACTACGGTGGCAGCGTGTATCGCGATCAGGGTTCGTTGCTCAATGGCAAGGCGCTGTCGTGCTCGTGGAATACCAACATCGGCTGGACGCCGCCGTATACCTACAACCTGCTCTCGGCCGACAAGGTCGCTGCAGACGTCAAGGCCAAGGCAGGCGCCGGCAAGCTCTGACCGCCACCGGTTGCAGGCTCTCATGCAGCGCTGCACGCAGTTGCACAACGCCCGCAGTGATGCGGGCGTTGTGCGTTTCAGGTGGAGGTGGATGGGTTCCGGGGAGATGGTGGCGTTGCATCGTGCAGTTGGAGAACTGCTTGTGTGGCGCTTGATCCGTCTGCTTTCGATGTACAAGCTGCTCTTATTTAAGGCTAAGGGAATGGACAGCGCGGTTCTGAGTCACTGGAGGAGTCACCCGCGCACAGGGGCATCGCCGGCAATGTAGTAATCGGCGGTACTGCGCGGCAATGGGGTGCGGCCGCGCATGCGGTCGGCGATTTTCTCGGCAATCATGATGGTGGTGGCGTTGAGGTTGCCGGTGATGATGCGCGGCATGATCGAGGCGTCGATCACGCGCAGGCCCTCCATGCCGTGCACGCGGCCCTGGCCGTCGACAACCGCCATGTCGTCGGTGCCCATCGCGCACGAGCAGGAAGGGTGATAGGCGGTTTCTGCGCGGGAGCGGACGAATGCGTCCAGCTCCGCATCGGTCTTGCAGTCCGCGCTGGGGCTGATCTCGCGGCCGCGGTAGGGGTCTAGCGCCGGCTGCGCGATGATCTCGCGGGTGATGCGGATCGCATCGCGGAATTCCTGCCAGTCCTGGTCGGTGGATTGGTAGTTGAACAGGATCGAAGGATGCTGGCGCGGGTCGCGCGATTTGGCGTGCACACGCCCGCGGCTGGGGGTGCGCATCGAGCCGACGTGCGCTTGGAAGCCGTGCTCCTTGACGGCATTGCTGCCGTTGTAATTGATGGCCACCGGCAGGAAGTGGTACTGGATGTTGGGCCAGTCGAATTCCTCGCGCGTGCGGATGAAGCCGCCGGCTTCGAACTGATTGCTGGCGCCGGTGCCGGTGCCAGCGAACAACCATTCCGCGCCGATCGCCGGCTGGTTCCACCATTGCAGTGCCGGATACAGCGAGACCGGTTTGGTGCACGCATACTGGATATACACCTCCAGATGATCCTGCAGGTTCTGGCCGACACCGGGCAGGTCGTGCACCAGCTGCACATCGAGTGCGCGCAGCAGATCGGGCGCGCCCACGCCGGAGCGTTGCAGCAGCTGCGGCGAGGCGATCGCACCGGCGCACACCAGCACTTCGCGGCGTGCGTGCGCATCGATTCCCTCGCTGCTGTTGCCCACCAGGTAATGCACGCCGATGGCACGCTTGCCTGCGAACAAAATGCGGTCGGTGGTGGCGTGGGTGACGATATGCAGGCCATCGCGTGGCTTGGCCATGTCCAGGTAGCCGCGCGCGGTGCTGGCGCGGCGCCCGCGTGGTGTCACCGTGCGGTCCATCGGTCCGAAGCCTTCCTGCTGGTAACCATTGAGATCGTCGGTGCGCGGGTAGCCTGCCTGTACGCCTGCCTCGACCATGGCATGGAACAACACGTTGTTGTCGTTCTTTGGCGTTGCCACGCTCACCGGGCCGTCGCCGCCGTGATAGTCGTTGGCGCCGATGTCGCGCGTCTCTGCCTTGCGGAAGTACGGCAGGACGTCGCGGTAGCTCCAGTCCTCCAGGCCGGGACGCTTGGCCCAATGATCGAAGTCCAGTGCATTGCCGCGGATGTAGCACATGCCATTGATCAGCGACGAACCGCCCAGACCCTTGCCGCGGCCGCATTCCATGCGCCGGTTGTCCATGTAGGGTTCCGGCTCGGTTTCGTAGGCCCAGTTGTAGCGACGCCCCTGCAATGGAAAGGCCAATGCGGCCGGCATCTGCGTCCGGAAATCCAGGCGGTAATCCGGCCCGCCGGCTTCGAGCAGCAGGACGGTCACACCGGGATCTTCGGTCAGGCGTGCCGCCAGCACGTTGCCTGCCGAGCCGGCACCGATGATGATGTAGTCGTATTCGCGTTGCATGGTGTTCTCCTGATGCGTTAGCGGTGCGGTGGCGATCAAGGCGTATGGGACTGACCCAGGCAGGCTCCGGGGGAGCGATCGCGGCGCGTCGGTGCCACCGCGCTTGCCTGCGCTGGCTCCCCGCCGTCAGAACACCGACGCGTAGCGTTCCAGTTCGATCTGGACCGATTTGGTGCGCGTGTAGGCCTGCAGGGTCGCCAGGCCGTTTTCGCGACCCACGCCCGACTGCTTGTAGCCACCCACCGGCATCGGTGCCGGCGACTCGCCCCAGGTGTTGACCCAGCAGATGCCCGCTTCCAGGCGATGGATCAGACGATGTGCACGCGCCAGGTCCGGCGTGACCACGCCTGCCGCCAGACCATACGTGGTGGCATTGGCGCGCGTCACCGCTTCGTCTTCATCGTCGTAGGTGAGCAGGCTTAAAACCGGCCCGAAGATTTCCTCGCGCACGATGGTCATCACATCGGTGCAATCGCTGAAGATGGTCGGCGCCACGTAATAGCCCTGCGCCAAGGCGCCGTCTTGCAGGCGCTCGCCGCCGCACAGCAGACGCGCGCCTTCGGCCTTGCCCTGTTCGATATGCTCCAGCACGCGCTGCATATGCGCGGCGCTGACCAGCGGACCGAAGGTGGTGCGCTCATCGAGCGGGTCGCCGATATGGATCCGTTGCACGCGTGCCAGCAGGCGCGCTTCGAATGCGTGACGCAAGGCGCGCGGCACGAACACGCGCGTGCCGTTGGTGCACACCTGCCCGGAGCTGTAGAAGTTGGCCATCATGGCGATGTCGGCCGCCAGGTCCAGGTCGGCATCGGCGCAGACGATCAGCGGCGACTTGCCGCCCAGCTCCATGGTCACCTCCTTCAGCGACGAACTCGATGCGCTGGCCATCACTTTGCGGCCGGTGGCGGTGCCGCCGGTGAAGCTGATCTTTTCGATCTGCGGGTGCTCGGTGAGCGCCGTGCCCACGCTGGCACCATCGCCGGGCAACACGTTGAACACGCCATCGGGCAGGCCGGCCTCGGTGAAGATTTCGGCCAGTTTCAGTGCGGTGAGCGGGGTGACTTCGCTGGGTTTGAAGATCATCGCGTTGCCGGCGGCCAGGGCGGGCGCGGCTTTCCACAACGCGATCTGGATGGGGTAATTCCATGCGCCGATCGCACCCACAACGCCCAGCGGTTCGTGGCGCGTGTAGAAGAAGCTGCCATCGCGCAAGGGCACCTGCGCGCCCTGCAGCGCCTGCGCAACGCCGGCGTAATACTCCAGCACGTCGGCGCCGGTGACCACGTCCACGCTACGCGTTTCGCTCAGCGGCTTGCCGGTGTTGAGCGTTTCCAATTCGGCCAGCGCATCGTTGCGCTCGCGCAGCAACGCCACCGCACGCAGCAAAATGCGTGAGCGCTCCACCGTCGTCAGGGCCGCCCAGTGTTGCTGGCCTGCCTTTGCGCTATCGACGGCCGCATCCAGGTCGTCGGCACCGGCGTTGTGCACGTTGGCCAGCACCTCGCCGGTGGCGGGGTTGACCACTTCGAACGTGTGGCCGCCGCGGGCGGGAACATAACGGCCGCCGATATACAGCAACTGGTCGGGGAAACGTGGCATGACAAACCTCCTGTGGGACGGTCGCCGCAGCGAGGCACCCTCAGCGGGTGAGGTGCAGAAACTGCAGGTGACGTTCGTATTGATCGATGATGTCGTTGATGATCTGTTCGCGGCTGTAGCCCACCAGGTCGTAGTCCTGGCTGCCTTCGTACAGGTAGACCTCGGCGCGGTAGTAGCGCTGGTTGCGGAAGCGCTGCGCGGCAAACGACGGAGTGAGATAGCCGCGCATCACGATTTGATAGCGGAAACCCTGCTGTTCGCCGTGATCGACGCTGATTTCCATGTCGCCGTCGTCGATGCGGCTGCTGACCTTCCAGCCTTCCTCCTGCAGCTGTGCGGTGACCGCTTCGATGGCCGGCCGCACCTGGTCATGCATGAAGCGATACACCTCATCGCGCGCCGGGAAGTGCATCGCCTGGCCCAGCCGCTGACGCCAGCCGCCGTGGTGACGCGATTGCCCGATCAACGGGCTGGGGCTGTAAAGCTGCGCGCGTTTGCGCTGCGATTCTTCGCCAAGTGCGCGCGACAGGCCCCAGGCCATCAGCAGCAGCACTGCGGAAAATGGCAGCGACGCCAGCACCACCGCCGATTTCAGTGCGTCCATGCTGCCGGCCAGCAGCAAGCCTGCCGTGACCACGGCAGTGAGCGCGCCCCAGAACACCCGCAGCCAGCGCGGGCCATCGTCGTGCGGTTCGCCGCCGTGAGAGGAGAGCGTGGACAACACCACCGTGCCGGAATCGGCGGAGGTCACGAAGAACACGAAGCTGATCGCCACCGTCACCGTGATCACCGTGCGGCTCCAGGGGTAACTCTGCAGCAACGCATACAACACCGTCTGCGGCGCATCGATGGCCTGCTGCGCCCAGGCGGCCTGGCCATGATGCAGCAGCTGATCCAGCGCGCTGTTGCCGAAGATCGACAGCCATGCCAGCGTAAACCCGAGCGGGATCAGCAACACCCCCAACACGAATTCGCGAATGGTGCGGCCGCGCGAGATGCGCGCGATGAACAGGCCGACGAAGGGTGCCCAGCCGATCCACCAGGCCCAATAGAACACTGTCCAGTTGCCCAGCCAATCGGCACGGCCACCATAGGCGTACACGTCGAAACTCTTGTTGACCACGCTGCCCAGGTAGTCGCCCAGGTTCTGCATCAGCGCATTGAGCAGGTACTGCGTCGGGCCGGCGAACAGCATGAACAACAACAGCGCAATGGCCAGCAGCATGTTGATGTCCGACATCCAGCGCACGCCTTTTTCGACGCCGGAGACCGCCACCACGATGGCCGCGCCCATCATTGCCACGATCAACGCGACCTGCACCCAGTGCGTATGCGGCACATCGAACAAGGTGCTCAGCCCAGCGTTGAGATGCAGCACGCCAAAGCCCATGTCCGCACCGATGCCGAACACGGTGGCCACGATGCCCAGCGCATCCACGGTGTAACCGATCGGCCCGTTGATGCGCTTGCCGATCAGCGGATACAACGCCGAGCGCAATGCCAGCGGCAGGTTATGGCGGAAGGCGAAATACGCCAGGGCCATGGCGGCCAGTGCGAACACCCCCCAACCATGCAGGCCCCAATGCAGGAACAGCACCTGCATCGCCTGGCGTGCGGACGCCTCGCCGTTGCCGCTGCCACCCTGGGGTGGTTGCAGATAATGCGTGAGCGGCTCGGAGACGCAGAAGAAGAACAGCGTGATGCTGATGCCGGCGGCGAACAGCATGCCGGCCCAGGAGAGATAACTGAATTCCGGCTCGTCGTGATCGGCGCCCAGCTTGATGTTGCCGTAGCTGGACAGGGCCGTGGCTAAAACGAACACCAGATACAGCGTCATCGCCAGCAGGTAGTACCAGCCGACATTGCGCGACGCCCAGGTCTGCGCATCCAGCAGCACACGCCCGGATTCCAGCGGAAACAACGACACCAGCAAGGCAAACGTGCATACGACGGTGGCAGCCAGCACGAACACCGGGCGCAGGGTGCGTACCGGCAAGGCCTGCGGCGCTGTCGCACTCATGGCGACGCACTCATACGCTGCGTATCACGTGCTGTGCTCCCAACGAAAAACCGCCTGCGTTATCGCACAGGCGGTGTCGAGGGGGTGTCAGCGGTCGAGTTCGCCAATGCGAACCCGTTGTCACTTTTCCGGTTGTTTAACGCAGCAATTGCCTTGGCACGCGGATATCCATGCCCACCGCCAAATGATCTGAAAACGCGGCCGGAATCGCTTCGGTATGTTCGATCACCAGGCTGTCGCTGACCAGGATGTGGTCGATCGCCCGGTCCGGACGCCAGCTGGGAAAGGTGTGCACCTCGCAACTGGGCGGTTGCAGACGGGTATGGCGATAGAGCGACTGCATCTCCGGTCGATCGGCCATGCAATTGAAATCGCCCATCAACATCGCGTTGGGATGGTCGGACAATAGTTCGGCGATGAAGGCCAACTGCGCCATGCGCGAATTGGCGCCCAGCGACAAATGCGCCACCGCCACGGCCAGGCCATCGCGGCCTTCGCCGAACTTCGCCAGCAGGATGCCGCGCCCGCCGATACGGCCGGGCAGAGCATGGTCCTGCACTTCCACCGGTTCGAGCTTGCTCAACAAACCGTTGGCGCTGGAGGCCACCCCACCCATGCGGCGGTTGGGTTGGTGGCTCCAGTAATCGAATCCGGCGCGCTCGGCCAGATAGTGGGTCTGGTTGGTGAAACCCGAGCGCAGGCTACCCGGATCGGCCTCCTGCAGGCCGACGATGTCGCGTTCGCCCACCAGCTTGGCGATGCTGTCCAGGCTGGTGCGCTTGCTGCCCAGCGGCAACGCGTGCGACCAGCTGCGCGTCACATAGTCGCTGTAGCGGCGGGTGCTGGAGCCGGCCTGGATATTGGCGGTCAGCACCCGCAGGGTGCGCGAGTCCGAAGCGTTCACGACGTTGCGTTCGCGCGCCTCACTTGGCCAGCGTGGCGCGTTCGCGCGCGATCAGGTGATCGGCAATGCGCAGCATGTCCGGGAAGCTCTGGCCCTTGACCAGGTACTTGCCGTTGATGATCAGCGACGGGGTGCCGGTGATCTTGCTGCGGGTGGCGAACTGCTTGGCGCGGTTGGTCTTGGCCGAGACGCCGAAGCTGCTCATGGTGTCGATGAAGGTCTTCTGGTCCACGCCGTACTTGGCGTAGAACGCGGCGATGTCCTGCACCGAATCCTTGCCGCGCTCGCCCTTGAGGGTCTGGTCGACGTGGATGGCCTTGTACAGCGCTTCGTGGGTCTTTTCCTGCACGCCCAGGGTTTCGGCGGCATAGAAGGCGCGGCCGTAGTCGTCCCACGGGCCACCGAACATGGCCGGCACATAGACGAAATGCACGTCCGACGGCAGGCCGGCCTTCCACGGCCCGATCAGCGGCTGGAACGCGTTGCAGGCAGGGCAGACGTAGCCGAAGACTTCGGCCACTTCGATCTTGCCGGCGGCCTGCTGATAGGGCTGGCCACCGTCGATGTCCAGATAGTCGGTGCCGGCGACCGGCTCGGGGCCATTCGGTGCGCGCGGGGCAGCGCTGGGCGCGGCAGGCGGCGGCGTGGTGGCGCTTTCGCCCACTGCAGGCGGAGCGGCCGGATCGGTGGCCGGGGTAGCGGCAGCAGGCGCGGACGCCGGTTCGGCAGCTGGGGTGGTGGCGGCAGGTGCGGTGTCGGACGAACCGTCCTGCGCCTTGCAGGCGACCAGGATCGGCAACAGCGCCATCAGCGTCAGGGCGAAGCGGGTCTTCATCGGATTGGATCTCCAGCGTGGGGCGAGAAAAGGGCCGGACGGCCGCGGGGCGCATGATGCCACGCGTTGCCGTCGCTGGCGGTTATGCGGTTCAGCGCTTGGCTGGCGCGGCGTGTTCGCGGGCGATCAAATAGTCGGCAATCCGCAGCATGTCCGGGTAATTGCGTGCGCCGATCAGGTAACGGCCATTGACGATGATGGCCGGGGTGCCGGGGATCTTGCTGCGCAGCGCGAACTCGCGCGCGGCCTTGAGCTTGGCATCCACCGCCTCGCTCTTGTAGGTCTCGATGAAGCGCTGCTGCGGGATTCCATAAGTGGCGTAGAACGCGGCCAGTTCTTCGGGCGCCACGTTCTGGGTGGGCACGGTCTGCTTTTCATGGATGGCCTCGAACATGGCGCGGTGGCTGCGCTTGGCCACGCCCAGGATATCGGCGGCGAAGTAGGCGCGCGCAAACGCGTCCCAGAAGCCACCAAAGGCCGCCGGTACCGGGGTGAAGCGTACGTACGCCGGCTGCTTGGCCACCCAGGCTTCCAGCACCGGTTCGAAATGCGCGCAGTGCGGGCAGGTATAGCCGAAGACTTCGGTCACTTCGACCTTGCCGGCCAGCGGGGCGTACGGCTGGCCGCCGTCGATCAGGGTGTAGTCCTCGCCTTCGACCGGCGCGGCTTTCTTGTCGGCGGCGCAGGCCACCAGCGGCAACAGGAACATCAACAGCAGGGGCAGACGGGAAAGCAATTTCATGCGGGCTCCGTGGGGGCGAGGGGGAGAGCGGTAAACGACGACGCCGGTCGCGGGACCGGCGTCGTGAAGCGGTGTGGCGACGGCAGGGATCAGCTCACGAACGTGCAGGCGCTCCTGCAGGCGGCTGCGCCGCTGCCGCGTCGTCGGCACGATCATGCAGGCCTTGCAGATAGCTGGCCAGCGCCTGGATCTCCTGCTCGGTCAGCGGATGCGCCACCTGCGCCATGATATTGAACAGCGCCGGATTGCGCTCCTGGGTGGTGCCGGCCTGGTATTCCTTCAGGCGCCGCGCCACGTACTCGGCGTGCTGTCCGCCCAGGCGCGGATAGGCCGGGCCCGGATTGCCGCCGCCCGAAGGCCCATGGCAGGCCATGCAGGCCGGCACGCCGCGCGCGATGTCGCCACCGCGGTAGAGCTTTTCGCCGACCTCGTAGAACTTCATGCCCTGGTACGGGCCCTCGGCGATCGCCGCGTCGTCGGCGACACCGGCGGAGGCCTTCTGGGTGGCGAAATAGGCGCCCAGATCGCGCATATCCTGCGCGGTGAGGTCCTTGACGAAGGGCACCATCACCGCCGACATCCCGGTATTACGCTCGCCGCTGGCAATCAGCGCCACCTGATGCGCCACGTAGCGCTCGGTTTGCCCGGCAATGCGTGGGTACATCGCCACTGCCGGATTGCCGTCCGGTCCATGGCAGGCTGCGCAGGCAGCGGCCTTGGTCTGGCCGGCCTTGGCATCTCCCCAGGTGGTCTTGGCCAGATCCACCTCCAGCGGCGCAACGCGCACCGGCGGCGGATCGGGGATCGGCGTGACTGCCGATTGCGCAAACGCCACGGCCGCAATGACCGGTACGGCGAGGGCGGCGAGGACTAGCACACGAGCATGGCGCATCAGCTAAAGCTCCGTATGGACCCGGCCCGCGCGCGTTGGGTACTGGCAGTGGCAGGCGTGCTTCGATTATCGACACGCCTTTGCGCCAGGGTCAACGAACAGTGCAGCAAAACTGCCAGGCTCGAACGTGCGATCCTAAGGGGATGTCGCTCCTTATCGAACAAGCCCGCTACCACCTGTCCGCCCACAACGCCCGGCAATTGCCCGACGACGGCGGCTACGAGGTGGCCTTTGCCGGCCGCTCCAATGCCGGAAAATCCAGCGCGCTCAATGCGCTGACCCGCCAGAACGCGCTGGCGCGCGTGTCCAAGACCCCCGGCCGCACCCAGCAGCTGGTGTTCTTCCAGATCCAGCCCGAGCGGTATCTGGTGGACCTGCCCGGGTACGGCTATGCCAAGGTGCCGCAGGACCTGCAGGCGCACTGGCAGGCCTTCATCGACCGCTATTTCCGCACCCGCCAAGCCTTGCGCGGGCTGGTGGTGGTGATGGATATCCGCCACCCGCTGAAAGACTACGACCTGCAGATGCTCGGTTACGCCGCCGAACGCGGCCTGCCCGCGCATGGTTTGCTGACCAAGGCCGACAAGCTGGGCCGTGGCCAGCAGATGCAGGCCCTGCAGAAGGTCAAGAAGGAAGTGACCTCGCGCTTTGGCGACAGCGTGACCGTGCAGACCTACTCGGGCGAGTCGCGCCAGGGTGTGGACGAATTGCGCGGGATTGTCGGTGCCTGGCTGGGTTTGACAGTCGAGCCGCCGGCCGAGCACTGAGCGGGCACGGCCAGGTTGCGCCGATCGCCCAGAGGCAGTGCGTCGCCGCATAGGCAGCAACACAACCGATTCGTGAGACGGTCGCGGCTGCTTGGACCTGGACGTTGAACAGGTGTCCGATCACAGCGGTGGTGGCCATTGCCGCTGCACCCCAGAACAGCACCCGGATGGCGCCGCGCAGGCCAGAGGCGCCGCCAGTCCGCGCCGCTACCGCGCCGGTCAAGGCCAAACCGAGCAACGCGGTCAGGCTGGTCACCGGTGCCGTGCGAGCGGCCGGCGCCAGCAGCGCGGCCAGCAGCGGAAGTGCCGCGCCGCAGCAGAATGCCGCTGCCGACGCCAGCGCGGCCTGCAGCGGTCGCGCGCGCAGGCTCTCGGTGATGCCGAGTTCATCGCGTGCATGTGCTCCCAGTGCATCCCGGGCGGTCAATTGTTCGGCGACCTGGCGTGCCAGCGCAGCATCCAGCCCGCGCTGGCAGTAGATCGCAGCGAGCTCTTCCAATTCGCTCTGCGGGTGATCGCGAAGTTCGCGCCGTTCCAGCGCCAGGTCGGCACGCTCGGTGTCCGCCTGCGATTGCACCGACACATATTCGCCGGCAGCCATCGACATCGCGCCGGCGACCAAGCCGGCGATGCCGGTGGCAAGCACGTCCGCTGCGGCCGCACCGCTGCTGGCCACGCCGACCAGCAAGCCGGCCACCGAGAGGATGCCGTCATTGGCGCCAAGCACGGCGGCACGCAGCCAGCCAGCGTTGTCGCTGCGATGGCGTTCGTGATGGATGGGTCGCATTGTGCGTGCTCCAGGTGGACACGGCGCCAACTTAACCGGGCAAGGCGGAGCAAGCGTGGTTGCGTCTTGTTCTCGCCGGCGTCCGTGTGGTGAGGTGTGGAATGCTGCACCACCACCGATGGCGATATGGGCGGTACGCCGCTCAGGCTATAGTGCCGGCCTTGCGACGGCGCCACGCCATCCCCAGATCATTCCCCCTTTTGCGCGAGCATCACACCTTGTCGAGTCCTAGCCACGTTGCCGAAACGCCGATCACCGAACGCGCGGAGCTGGTCCAGGTGCTGGCCTCCGGCGAGAAGCCGAGTGCGGACTGGCGGATCGGCACCGAGCACGAAAAGTTCGGCTTCCAGTTGGATGACCTGCGTGCGCCCAGCTTCGAAGGCGCACGCGGCATCGAGGCCTTGCTGACCGGGCTGACCCGTTTCGGCTGGGAGCCGGTGCAGGAAAACGGCCGCACCATCGCACTGCTGCGCGACGGCGCATCGGTGACGCTGGAGCCGGCCGGGCAACTGGAGCTCTCCGGCGCGGCAGTGGAAACCCTGCATCACACCTGCGTGGAAACCGGCACCCATCTGGACGAGGTGGCGCAGGTGGCCGGCGAGTTGCAGCTCGGGTTCCTGGGCATGGGCTTCCAGCCCAAGTGGCGTCGCGACCAGATGCCGTGGATGCCCAAGGGCCGCTACCAGATCATGAAGAACTACATGCCCAAGGTCGGCGCGCTCGGCCTGGACATGATGACGCGCACCTGCACGGTGCAGGTCAACCTGGATTACGCCACCGAAGCGGACATGGTGAAGAAGTTCCGCGTCTCGCTGGCGCTGCAGCCGATCGCCACCGCGTTGTTCGCCGATTCGCCGTTCACCGACGGCAAGCCGAACGGCTATCTCAGCTACCGCTCGCACATCTGGACCGACACCGACGCCGATCGCACCGGCATGCTGGATTTCGTGTTCGAAGACGGCTTCGGCTACGAGCGCTACGTCGATTACCTGCTCGATGTGCCGATGTACTTTTCCTACCGCGATGGCGTGTATCACGACGCCAGCGGGCAGAGCTTCCGCGATTTCATGCAAGGCAAGCTGCCCGCGCTGCCGGGCGCGTTGCCGACATTGCGCGATTGGTCCGACCACATGACCACCGCATTTCCGGAAGTGCGTTTGAAGAAGTATCTGGAAATGCGCGGTGCCGATGCCGGCCCCTGGGATCGGTTGTGCGCGTTGTCGGCGTTCTGGGTCGGCCTGCTGTACGACCAGACCGCGCTGGATGCGGCCTGGGACCTGGTCAGGGATTTCAGCCCGACCGAGCGGCATGCACTGCGCGACGGCGTGCCCAAGCATGCGCTGGGCCTGCCGTTCCGCACTGGCACCGCGCGCGATCTGGCAGTGGAGGCGGTCAACATTGCACGCGAAGGCCTGCGTCGCCGCGCACGCCTGAACCGCGACGGGCAGGACGAAACCGGCTTTCTGGATGTCATCGCCGAGATCGCCGAAAGCGGCGTCACCGCTGCCGAACGCAAGCTGGCGCTGTATCACGGCGCATGGAACGGCGATATCGACCGCGTGTTCCGCGAGTTCGCTTACTGAGCGCGCCTTGGCCGGTTGCCAGCGCGTGTTGGCGCTGGCAGTCGTCGGCCGTCGGTGATGGCTGGTGGCGCCGGTGTCGCCGCGTCAGCCGATGTAGCCAGACGCGCAAGGCCATTGCCGGAACAGCTGTGTCGGGTCGTATCGGCGCAGTTGCCGCTTGCGCGGCCCGGCCGCACTCCATCTCAGGTCAGCGTCGCTCGGGCATGCAGGGCAGTCGTACGGTCACGCGCAATCCGCCACGCGGCCGATTGTCCAGACGTAGGTCGCCGCCGTGCGCCAGCACGATGCTGTGCGCCACCGACAAGCCCAGCCCGATGCCGCCGGTGTCGCGATTGCGCGAGGACTCGCCACGCACGAACGGCAGCAACAATTGTTCGCGCTGGGTGGGATCGATGCCGGGGCCGTCGTCGTCGATCCACAACACGCCGTCCTCGCCGTCGCGCTGCAGTTGCAGACGGGCGCGTTTGCCGTATTTCAACGCGTTTTCGAGCAGATTCATGACGGCGCGGCGCAATGCCAGCGGGTCGCCGTCCAGGGTGATTTCCGGGCCGGGCAGCAGCTCGGCGTCGGCGCCGATGTCGGTGGCGTTGTCGACCACGCTCTCCACCAGCAAGCGCAGATCCAGCGGCGCGCGTTCGCCGCGATGACGGTCGTTCTGGATGAAGTCCAGCGCTGCGGAAATCATCGCCTTCATCTCGTTGATATCGGCCAGCGCCTTGTCGCGCAGCGGTGGTTGCAGGCCATCCAGACGAAACGACAGCCGCGCCAGCGGCGTGCGCAAGTCGTGCGCGATCGCTGCGACCATGTGCGTGCGTTCGTTGATCAGGCGGTTCAGGCGCGCCTGCATCGCGTTGAACGAATCGGCCGCGCGCACGATTTCCGGCGGGCCGCTGCGTTGCAGGGCCGCGGCATCGGGATTACGGCCCAGGCGATCGGCAGCCTCGGCAAAGCGCTTGATCGGTGCCGACAGCGCGCGCGAAAACCACCATGCCAGTGGCACGTTGGCCAGCAGGCCGGCCAGGAACAGCAGCACGACATGGGTCTTGAACTCGCCCGAGAGGCGTCGACGCGGCGATTCCACCGTACGCCAACGGCCATCGGACTGTTGCAGGGCGGCGGTGAACCCGTCCAGCAGCGGTACGCCGGGGGTCAGGCGCTCGCTTTCCCAGGCGCCGGGTAACTCGTCCGGCCGCAGCCCGTCGCCGGGCAGCGCAGCGGGGTGGCTGTCGCGCGGCCAGTCGTCCGGAAACGGCGGCAGAGGCTGCGTGCCAAGGCGTTCGTGCGCCCCGCCACCGCCGTCGCCCGCGTGGTCCCGGTTGGACCATCGCTGCGGCGGCAGCATGTCTGGCTGCGGGCCTTCACGATCATTGGCGTTGCGATAGAACCGCACCTGGCGTTCGGGCACATCCAGCCAGTGCGCAAGCAGCATTTCGGCGAAGGGGTCGCGCACCTGGCCTGTCGGCGGCACCGGGGCTTGCGCCGATTCGTGCACTTTCAGGGTCTGGGTGCCGGCCGGCATGCGGGTGGAGAGCAGCGCCACCACTTCCGGCGGATGGACGGGAGGCTCGTAGACGGGGGTCCGCATCACCAGCAGGGCGATGCCCACCGCCTGGGCGGTGAGCAGGGCCACCGCCAACAATACAAAGGTCCGCGCAAAGATCGACAGCCCGCGCCGTGCCGGTTTGCTCACAGGCGCGAGACGCTCGGCAGGAGCATGTAGCCTTCGTTGCGTACGGTGCGAATCAATTCGGTATGGACGCGCTCATTGATTTTGCGGCGCAGGCGGCTGATCTGGCTGTCGATGGCGCGGTCGTAGACGTCGGTGTCGCGGCCACGGGCGTAGTCCAGCAACTGGTCGCGGCTGAGCACGCGCTGCGGGTGTTCGACGAAGGTGCGCAGCAGCGCGAACTCGCCGTCGGACAGATTGATGAAGATGCCGGTGGGGTCGCGCAGGTCGCGGCGTACCACGTCCAGCCGCCAGCCGGCGAATTCGTAGACGTTTCCGCGCTGGTCGGCCTGTTCGTTGCTGGCCTGGCTGCGCCGCAGCAGGGCACGCACCCGGGCCAGCAATTCGCGCGGATTGCAGGGCTTGGCGAGGTAATCGTCGGCGCCGACTTCCAGGCCGATGATGCGGTCGGTGTCGTTACCCAGCGCGCTGAGCATGATGACCGCAGGTGAACCGCGCTCGCTGGCCAGGGCGCGCGCTGCACTCAGCCCATCTTCTCCCGGCATCATCACGTCGAGTACGATGAGGTCCGGGCGGCGCTGCGCCATGACAGAGCGCATCTCCGCCACGTTTTCGGCCATATCCACCTGGTAGCCGTGGGCGCTCAGAAATTCGCCGATCAGCTTGCGCAGGTCCGGGTCGTCGTCGACCACGAGAACGCAGGGTTGTTGCAGGTCCATAGGGATCATCGTCTGTGGCGCGGCGCTTGGCCCGCGCAAGGTGGTGGCTGCCGGATACATGGTGCTCGCAATTGCAGGGCTGGAGCACGCATCATAATGATCGAATTTGTCAACCATTGGCACACGTGTAACGCACCATGACAGACCAGGACATCGCGCAGGAAGCCACGGCATCGACACTATGCCGTTGTACTGGCGCGTGCGTGCATGACAAGGCATTTCCAATGATGCGGGTGATCAGTCGCGACAACGGCGTGGGGCTGACCCGCGACATGGTGCTGATGGCCAACACGCTGCGCGCTGGCGGCGTGCCGGTGCAGGAAGTGGGATTCACCAGTCAACGCCTGCACGACACTGGGCGCGAGGCGCGCCTGTGGGCCAGCCGCATGCTGTTCGGGCGGGTGCCGCTGCAGATCTTTTCCGAGCGCGTGTACAAGCGCTGCCTGCCGCTGGGGCAGATCAACCTGCTGGTGCCCAACCCGGAATGGCTGCTGCCCAAGTGGCTGCCATTGCTGCCGCGCTTCGATGCGGTTCTGTGCAAGACCCACCATGCCGAGCGAATCTTCCGCAGCCTTGGGTGCGCCACACGCTTCATCGGCTTCACCAGCCCGGATCGGTACGACCCACGCGTGTTTCGTCGGCGCGCTTTCTTCCACCTGGCCGGGCGCAGTACCGCCAAGGGCACGCGCGTCTTGCTGGATACCTGGCAGCAGCATCCGGAGTGGCCGCTGCTGACAGTGGTGCAGAACCCGCGCACCGCCGGCAAGCCGGTCGTGGCCCCGAACATCGACCACCGCGTGGGGTATCTGGACGATGCCGAACTGCGCCGTATGCAGAACGCGCATCTGTTCCATATATGCCCCTCCGAGGCCGAAGGGTTCGGGCATTACCTGATGGAAGCGCTAAGCGTGGGCGCGGTGACGTTGGCGACCGACGGCGAGCCGATGAACGAATTGATCAGGCCCGAGCACGGGGTGCTGATTCCGGTGGCCGAGGTGCGTCAGCGTCGTCTGGCATCGTATTACTACGTGGACGCGGCAGGCATCGCGCAGGCAGTGCAAACCGCCCTGGCATTGCCGCAGGCGCAACTGGACCAGTTGTCGGCCAATGCGCGCGCGTTCTACCAGGCCAACGATGCGGCATTTGCCGCGCGCTTTCGCGCTGCGGTGCTGGCCTCGCTACCGGAGCATGCAGTGGACGCTGCGGTCGCCGCGGCGCCGGCCGCCGTCGAAAACTGACAGCGGCAGCACCTGCGTCGCCACTGTCGCACCAGCGGCATCTTGCAGCGCGTAAGCCGAAGCAGGTGTTGCACGCGCCTTGTGTCGACGCCGCACATGCCGGCAAGCGTCAATCCACGCCGGCGCGCGGCGCGCGGTGGCAAATGCGCAGCACAGTCAGCTGCAACTCTTCCCGGACGAGCGCGGCCCAGCCCGCGCCCGCCATCTGCATGCCATACGCAGATGTGCCATCCAGCCAGGGAGATCACGATGGTCCACGCAGCACCACGCGTTGTCGTTACCACTGCAATACTCGCCGCGCTCAACCTGGCAGGTTGTGCGAGCCTGTGCGGTGCCCCGCCTCATGCGCCTTCGCCCTACGCGCATCGCGCGCCGCCACCGCCACCGCCACCGCCGGGCGCAGGAACCATCGAGGCGTCACCGCCTTGTGCGCCGGAACACGATGTGGTCCCAATGCCGCCGCCTGCCGGCGTGGCGCGCCGCGCTGCGCCGGAGCGGCAAGATCGGGGCAGTGGCGACGGCTGCCTGGTGCATGGGGGCGTAGCACCGCCACCGCCGCCACCCTTCGATAGCGACGCATTCGACGCGCCGGATGCCGCAGATGAACCGCCTGGCCTGCCGCCAGACGATGCCGAATTCGACGCAGCGCTGCAGGCATGCGCTACCGCCGAAGGCATCGCAACGCCATTCCTGCAGGGGCCTTCGCCGGACCTGCCGCCCGACCTGCTGGCCGAATGCCTGGATGCCGCAGGATTTGCGCCGCCGACACCGCCGCCGCCGCCGTTCCAGCCCTGGCGCTGATGCGGGGACGCCACCCCAGCGGTCGGCACCGGTCGGGATGATCGAAGGGGCCGGTGCTGCGGCCATGGCCCGCAACCATTCTTGCGCTGGGTGCCTCGCGCGCCAGCGGCGTGCGAGGTGTGTCGTCACGTCTGCGCAATGTGCATGCTGCATTGCGGCCACCAGGTGGGCTCTTGATTCCCGTGACGCCAGCGGCATTCGGGGCATGGCGCCATATGCCAACGCGTGGCGGTGATCGCGCTCGACAAGACGACGATCGGCATGCCGCCGGCCATAGCTTTTTTCGAAACAATCCATATACTGCCCCCCAGTATTTTGCTGGAGCTGCCATGCCGCATTCGCCGCACGAGAAAAAGCGAGCGCTAGCACGTGTGCGCCGTTTGCGCGGGCAGTGCGACGCGCTGGAGCGGGCGCTGCAGGCCGGCGCAGACTGCGCGCCGGTCTTGCAGCAGATCGCCGCCATCCGGGGCGCCGTGAACGGGCTGATGTCGCAGGTGCTTGAAGCGCATATCCGTGAAGATTTCGGGCACGCCGCCGCATCCGATGCGCAACGCGCCGAGCGGGTGCAGGACCTGCTCGGCCTGGTCCGGTCCTACCTGAAATAAAACTCTCACCGGGTCGGCGCGTGTCGCGCCCCCGTCCTCGAACCTCATCGTCAGGAGCCTCATCCCATGAAATCCCGTGCAGCAGTCGCATTCGGACCCGGCAAGCCGCTGGAAATCGTCGAAATCGACGTCGCGCCGCCGAAAGCCGGGGAAGTGCTGGTCCGTATCACCCACACCGGCGTGTGCCACACCGATGCATTCACGCTGTCCGGCGACGACCCGGAAGGCATCTTCCCGTCGGTACTCGGGCATGAAGGCGGCGGCATCGTCGAGGCGGTCGGCGAGGGCGTGACCAGCGTCAAGGTCGGCGATCACGTAATCCCGCTGTACACGGCCGAATGCCGCAAGTGCAAATTCTGCCTGTCCGGCAAGACCAACCTGTGCCAGGCCGTGCGCGCCACCCAGGGCAAGGGCCTGATGCCGGACGGCACCACGCGCTTCTCCTACAACGGCGAGCCGATTTATCACTACATGGGCTGCAGCACCTTCAGCGAATACACCGTGGTGCCGGAAATTTCGCTGGCGGTGGTCAATCCGGAGGCGCCGCTGGAGAAGGTCTGCCTGCTCGGCTGCGGCGTTACCACCGGTATCGGCGCGGTGCACAACACGGCCAAGGTCAAGCCAGGCGAGAGTGTTGCCGTTTTCGGGCTGGGCGGCATCGGTCTTGCGGTGATCCAGGGCGCGGTACAGGCCAAGGCCGGGCGCATCCTGGCCATCGACACCAATCCGGGCAAGTTCGATCTGGCGCGCAGCATGGGTGCCACCGATTGCATCAACCCGAAGGACTACGACAAGCCGATTCAGGAGGTCATCGTCGAGTTGACCGATGGCGGCGTGGATTTCAGCTTCGAATGCATCGGCAACGTCAACGTGATGCGTTCGGCGCTGGAGTGCTGCCACAAGGGCTGGGGCGAGAGCGTCATCATCGGCGTGGCCGGCGCCGGCCAGGAAATCAGCACGCGTCCTTTCCAACTGGTGACTGGCCGCGTGTGGCGTGGCAGCGCCTTCGGTGGCGTCAAGGGACGTACGCAATTGCCGGGCATGGTGGAGCAGTCGATGAAGGGCGAGATCGACCTGGACCCATTCATCACCCACACCATGCCGTTGGAAGAGATCAACGAGGCCTTCCACCTGATGCACGAGGGCAAGTCGATCCGCACCGTGATCCATTTCTGACCAGACGGCCAGGAGCGGCGCGCGGCCGCTTCCGCGCACGTGGTACCCGACACTCCGGGAGGAGCGTAATGACTAACGTGTCGATTCATCCTTCGGTAGATAATGGTGTTGCGCGAAGTGGTGCAGAAAATTTTCGAGGCGGCACGCTTGAATGCCACTGCGCCAGCGACAAGGTGACCGTCGAGGTGTCTGCGCAGACCGCGCATAACCATGCGTGCGGTTGCAGTAAATGCTGGAAACCCGAGGGCGCGAAGTTCTCGGTGGTGGCGGTGGTTCCGCGCGACAACGTCAAGGTCACCGCGCACCAGGAAAAGCTGAAGATCGTCGACGAAAGCGCCACGATCCAGCGCCACGCGTGCACCGGTTGCGGCGTACATCTGTATGGGCGGATCGAAAACAAGGACCACGCATTCTACGGTCTGGATTTTGTCCACACCGAGTTGTCGAAACAACAGGGGTGGTCGGCACCGGGCTTTGCCGCGTTCGTTTCGTCGATCATCGAAACCGGCACGCCGCCGGAACAGATGGATGGCGTACGCACGCGCCTGACCGAGCTGGGGTTGCCGCCCTACGACTGCCTCTCCCCGGCGTTGATGGATGCCCTGTCGGCGCATGTGGCACGCCAAAAGGGTCTGTTGCATTGATGGTCCAACCCTGCAGCCGGCGATCCGGCTGCAGGGTTTTCTCTTCGTAAGGAATCTCATGGAACGTATCGAACACCGCGCCTGCTTCGGCGGCTGGCAGGATGTCTATCGGCATCAGTCGCACACCTTGAACTGCAGCATGCAGGTGGGCGTTTACCTGCCGCCGCAAGCCGCCGACGGCCCGTTGCCGGTGCTGTACTGGCTGAGCGGTTTGACCTGTACCGAACAGAATTTCATCAGCAAGGCCGGCGCGCAGCGCTATGCGGCAGAACATGGCGTGATCCTGGTCGTGCCCGACACCAGCCCACGGGGCGAGGATGTGGCCGATGCGGACGGTTACGACATCGGCAAGGGCGCCGGCTTCTACGTAGATGCCACGCAAGCGCCATGGGCGGCGCACTACCGCATGTACGACTACGTGGTGAACGAATTACCGGCGTTGATTGAAGCGACCTTCGCCAACACCGGTGCGCGTGCGATCAGTGGCCATTCGATGGGTGGGCATGGCGCGTTGACCATCGCACTGAAGAATCCGGGTCGTTATCGCAGCGTGTCGGCGTTTTCGCCAATCGTGGCACCCAGCCAGGTGCCGTGGGGCGAGAAGGCGTTTGGCCAGTATCTGGGCAACGACCGTGCGACCTGGAAAGCCTACGACGCCACCGCATTGATCGCTGGCGCCCAGGAGCGTCTGCCCCTGCTCATCGACCAGGGCGACGCCGACGAATTTCTGCAAAACCAGCTAAAAACCGCATTGTTCGAAGATGCGGCAAGATCCGCCGGCTACCCGGTGACGGTGCGGCTGCAACCCGGCTACGACCACAGCTACTACTTCATCGCAAGCTTTATTGGCGAGCACATTGCGCATCATGCTGCAGCCTTGCGTGGTTGAGTGCTGATACGCCCAGGGTTCCGTAGACACTCAAGACCCTCGTTGCGCGTAGCGCCGTTCAAACTCTACAGGGGACAGGTCACCAGTTGAACCGTGGCGGCGGTTGGGGTTGTAGAACATCTCGATGTAGTCGAATACCTCGGCGCGTGCGGCGTCCTTGGTGGGATAGATTCGTCGCCTGATCCGCTCGCGTTTGAGCAGGCCGAAGAAGCTCTCCACGGGTGCGTTGTCGTGGCAGTTGCCACGCCGACTCATGCTGCACACCAAGCCATGGGACGCCAGGAAACTCTGCCAGTCATCGCTGGTGTAGACCGACCCTTGGTCTGAGTGAACCAAGCAACCAGCATTGGGTTTGCGCCGCCACACCGCAGACAACAAGGCCTGCACGACCAACTCGGTGTCGGCCCGATCGCGCATCGCCCAGCCGACGACCTGCCTGGAAAACAGATCGATCACCACAGCCAGGTACATCCAGCCTTCGTGCGTGCGGATGAAGGTGAAATCGCTCGCCCAGGCCGTGTCCGGCTCGGTCACGTCGAACTGTCGGTCAAGCAGGTTGGCCGCCGCCTTGCACTGCATCCCTCCATGGAAGCGCGGTTTGCGACCATAGCCCACCTGGGCACGCAATCCCTCGGCGCGCATCAATCGATGCACCCGATGGCGACTGCAACGCTCACCCAGATCGCGTAGATCCTTGGCGATCTTGCGATGCCCATACACACTGCCGCTGGCCAGCCAGTGGTGCTTGATCAGCCCCAGCAGGCGTTCGTCTTCCTTGGCGCGCTCACTGTCCGGCGACTTTAGCCACGCGTAGTATCCAGCCCGGTTCACCCGCAACACCCGGCACATCGCACACACCCTGAACTCCCCGCAGTGGGCTTGCATGAAGGCGTACTTTGCCTTTACCCCTTGGCAAAGTACGCGGCGGCCTTTTTTAGGATGTCGCGCTCCTCGGTCACTCGACGCAACTCTGCCTTCAGCCGCCGAACCTCGGCGCTCTGGTCCACCTCGGCGCGCTGTACCACGCCGGGCTTGCCGAACTTGCGCAGCCAGGCGTACAGGCTGTGCGTCGTGACACCCAGCCGCTCGGCGACGTCTGCCACCTTGAACCCACGATCCGTCACTTGCCGGACCGCCTCGATCTTGAACTCATCCGTATACCGCTTGCTGCTCATAGACATCTCCGAATCGACTATTTTCCATGGCCATGAGATGTCTAGGAAACCCTGGGCGTATCATGCCGCTTTTGGTGTATGCCGTTGGAGATGCCGTCCGGTGGATGAGGGGCGGGTGCCGCGCCGATGCAGTGCATGGCTTCAGGTGCCGCCGAGTGGCCTGCCGCACCCGCTCTGCCATCGGCGGCGTCGTGCAATGCCAGCACTGCCGACACATTGCGCATGGCCGTTCAACGAACGTCGCGCAGTTCCCAGTGCGAGCCAGCCAGGGCCTGCATGCGCTGTTTGAACAGGTCGCCGGGAATACTTGTCGTTGCGACCAGATCGATGCGCAGGTCGTGCTGCTTGCCGGTGACCGTGGCGGCCGGGTCGGTGATGCCCAGGCTGGGATCCACCTCGTCAGGATCGGTCAGTAGCTGGCGCCAACGGTCGAACCACGCCGGATCGCGCAGTGCCGCCTGCAATTGCTCGGCAAAGGCCTCGGCGCCATTGGCAGTGAAGCTCACCGAGGGCGCGCTGCCACGGGCGAGCTTGGGATCGGGCAAGCTGATCGAATAGCTGACAGGCATATGCAAGGCTCAGATGGAGGACGCGGGCACGGTAGTGCAGCTTAAGTGAGCATGCCGTCGACGGGCGGGCGGGTGCTGCGGATGAACTATCAGCTTTGTCCAAGCAGATGGCTGCCGATCCTTATGTGTACCTCCGGCTTGGGCAACTTCTGCTGCTGTGGGTAGGCTGACGTTGAGCTGCTCAGGTATTGATCTGCAGTTAGTTTGGATCGCAGCGCTACCCGGCAGCGCAGTACTTGCCAAGAAAGTGGAAGACCCAGTTGGCGCGCGGCTAATCTGGGCTTTGCTGCCTGAAGCCTGCCAACCCACCATCTCAGGTATGCGGCAGATACGTCACTGCAAGGTCGCCTGCTGTGCGGACAACAATGACCAACGTAAAGCGCTTTCAATTAGTCATCGATTGCGCGGCGCCTCAACGCACCAAGCCTGCAGGAGGCGCATGCACTACGTGCGCGAACCACCCCAGCGTCGAGTCCGACGCTGAATGCATCGCAAGCTCAACGTATTGGATCTTGGGCCGCGGCGAGCACATCGCACCCTCGTCCATGCCTCAGGCCGAAAACGTGTGTGGCTCGGCAGCAAATCCGACCGCCAAGGCACCCTTGCCGACGTTGACCATGCCGGTCAGGCTCATCACGCTTTCCAGGAGCTCCACGCCGTGGCTCTGGCAGGCGCCTTGCAGTGCGGCGTAGCCGGGCAGGACATGCAGCTCGGCCAGCTCGGCCAGCTCGCCGCCGTAGCCCACGCACACCGTTGGCGTCATCAGGCCGTCGCGAATCTTGCGCACTGTGAAGCCGAACAGCTTTTCGGCCGAAGGTTCGAAACCCTTGAGCTTGGCCACCGGCTCGGTGACGCCGCGGTACGCGCGCAGCACCGGTTTGATGTCCAGCGCGCTGCCGAGCGCGGCACCGATCAGGCCGACGCTACGATCGCCCTTGCTGCGTGCGCGTGCGCGCAGGTAATACAGATCGCGTGGAATCATGTAGCCATAGGTGTGCTCGGCCAGCTGTTCCAGGCGGGTACGGATGGCCGCCACGCTCTGGCCCTGGTCGCGCAGGCGGACCGCTTCCACCGCGGTGATGCCCTGGCCGGCGAACAGGTTGAGCGTGTCGATCACCCGTAGCGCGAATGGCGAGGTATGGCCTGCGGCCTGCCGGATCGGCTTGTAGTCGTTGAGGATCGCGAAGCTGGCCTGCATCGCATTGTCGAAGATCTGGCTGCGCAGTTTGGAGATGGTCAGGCAGAACACATGGTCGTAGTCGATGACCAGTTGCTGCAGGAACAGATCGCGGATCTGGTTGACCGAAAACGGCGTGGTTTCCGCTTCGTGCCCTCGCTCGGCCACATGCGCCTGCAAGAAGCTCAGCGTGGCTTCCTCGTCGCGATGATCGGCCAGCACGGCATCGCCGATACGCACGCTGATCGGCAGTACGATGATGTTGTGATGTTGGATGAAGTCCTGCGGCAGATCGCACGCGCTGTCCACCACGATTCCGATACGCATCGTCGCCCCCTTTCGGCTGTTGCGTTTGTCTGTAGTGCAAACGCTATCGCAAAACGGCCCGGCCGCGTAGGCCTGAGGTGGAGCTTGTTCCGGGCACCGATCGTGCGGATGTCAGGCGGACCGATGCAGACCCGTGGCAGCGACGCCGCACTGCGTTGAAAGACAACATTGCATGCGCAAGCGACGCCGCCGGCACGTACGCCGCCGGGCGATGCGTATGTGGCTGTGCACCATTTAGCGCTCCCGCACTTGGATGTCTTCGCACGAAACCTGCCGCTGCGCGCTCCTCGTGTGGCCTAAGTGCCAGCCAGCGCACGCTGCAAGTGCAAGGTGGCGCCCGCTATCGCACTTGGCCGGGTGGTAATCCCCCCACTTTTAGCGGTCGCCAGAAGTGGAGCTAAGGAAGCTCTGAACAACTATTTCGCGAGCTTACGATTGAGAGCCGGGGCAATTGCCATCTCGTGCAAGTGCTTGATTTCAAGTACTGGAAATCGCCACGATCAACCGAAATTCCCAATTTGCTCGCGGTCCAGGGCTTTGTTCAGAGGTTCCCTAAGCGGCCATCGCCAACTTCATGGCAGGCGTGATGCCGCCGAGCGCCATATTCGGACGCTCGTGGTTGTACGTCCATAGCCAGCGGGTGGCTTTGTCCTGCACCTGGTCGATGGTGTCGAACAGGGTTTGGGCGAGCCAAGCGTAGCGGATGGTGCGGTTGTAGCGTTCAACGTAGGCGTTCTGCTGTGGCTTGCCCGGCTGGATGTGCTCGACCCGGATGCCATGCCGCTGCGCCCAGGACAGCAACGCGCCACTGATGTATTCAGGGCCGTTGTCGCAGCGGATCACGGCGGGCTTGCCGCGCCACTCGATGATCTGCTCCAGCGATCGGATCACCCGGGCTGACGGCAGCGACAGGTCGACCTCGATCCCCAGCCCCTCGCGATTGAAGTCGTCGAGCACATTGAACAGCCGGAAGCTGCGGCCGTCGGCCAACTGGTCGTGCATGAAGTCCATCGACCAGACCTGGTTGATAGCCTCCGGCACCGCCAGAGGCTCGGGCCGCTCACGCACCAGCCGCTTCCTCGGCTTGATCCGCAGGTTCAACTCCAGCTCGCGGTAGATCCGGTAGACCCGCTTGTGATTCCAGCCAAAGCCCTTCACGTTGCGCAGGTACAGGTAGCACAGGCCAAAGCCCCAGTCGCGATGGGCGGTCGTCAGGCGGATCAGCCAGTCGGCGATCCGGGCGTTCTCCTCGCTGGCCTTGGCCTGGTAGCGGAAGCAGGTCTGGCTCACCGCGAAGGTCTGGCAGGCGTGGCGGATGTTCGTGCGCCCGCTCGTGACCGCCGATTGGGCCATCTCGCGTCGCTGAGATGGGGCGTGTCCTAGATTTTGTGTAACCGGGCCACAGGCAGGAGACTGCCACCTAACCCGGAGACACCATGAGCCCACGCACACATGAGGTACCCGACGAGCTGCTTAGCAGCCTGTTGGTCAACTACACCAAACCCGAGGATCTGATCGGCGAGAACGGCCTGCTCAAGCAGCTGACCAAGCGGTTGGTGGAGCGGGCGCTGGACGCGGAGATGACCGAACACCTCGGTCATGACAAGCATGAGCCGGTCGCCAACGCGGCCGGCAACACGCGCAACGGACGCAGCCGCAAGACGCTCAAGGGCGAGTTCGGCGAGCTGCCGATCGAGATTCCGCGTGATCGCCACGGCAGCTTCGCGCCACAGCTGATCCCCAAGCACCAGACCCGCTGGGCCGGCTTCGATGACAAGATCTTGTCGTTGTACGCGCGCGGCATGACCGTGCGCGAGATCCAGTCGCACCTGGAGGAGATGTACGGCACCGAGGTGTCGCCGAGTCTGATTTCCTCAGTCACCGATGCGGTCGTCGAGGAGGTCAAGGCGTGGCAGGCGCGGCCACTGGATCCGGTCTATCCGATCGTCTATCTGGACTGCATCCACGTCAAAGTGCGCGAGGGCGCGGTGCGGGTCAAGGCGGTGTACCTGGCCATCGGCATCACCATGGGCGGCGAGAAGGAAGTGCTGGGCCTATGGCTGGCGCAGGCCGAGGGTGCCAAGTTTTGGCTGCAAGTCGTGACGGAGCTACGCAACCGCGGGGTGCAGGACATCTTCATTGCCTGCGTCGATGGCCTGAAGGGGTTTCCCGAGGCGATCGAGGCGGTGTTCCCGCAGACCACCGTGCAGCTGTGCATCGTGCACATGGTGCGGCACAGCCTGAACTACGTCTCGTGGAAACGCCGCGCCGAGGTTGCCGCCGATCTCAAGCGCATTTACGCCTGCGCCACCGTCGAGGAGGCCGAGCAGGCACTGACCGAGTTCGAGGCCAAGTGGGACGCCCAGTACCCGCCCATCAGCCAGTCATGGCGGCGCAATTGGTCACGACTGATCCCGTTCTTCGACTACCCACCGGAGATCCGCAAGGTGATCTATACGACCAACGCCATCGAGTCGGTCAACATGAGCCTGCGCAAGCTGACCAAGAACCGCGGCGCGTTCCCCAGCGACGAAGCCTTGATGAAACTGTTCTACCTGGCTCTGCGCAACATCACCAAGAAATGGACGCTGCCGATCCGCGACTGGAAGGCTGCGCTGAACCGCTTTACGATCCAGTTCGAGGGGCGACTTCCTCAGCGGTAACCCAAACCACGGTTACACAAAATTCTGCACACGCTCCTGAGATGGCCTCACCATTTTTTTGCGAGCGCTTCCTTCAGCAGGTCGGTACTGAGCTGCGCCTCGGCGTACATCTTCTTGAGCCGGCGGTTCTCCTCCTCCAGCTCCTTCATGCGCGCGACCATGGACACGTCCATGCCGCCGAACTTGCTGCGCCACTTGTAGAACGTGGCCGAGCTGATGCCGTGCTCGCGGCACAGCTCCGGCACGGGCGCACCGGCCTGGGCCTGCTTGAGCACGGCGATGATCTGGCTGTCGGTAAAGCGGGACTTCTTCATGGAACCTCCTCGGGAAAGGGGGCGAGAAAATTCCACTTCTGGCGTCTGCTAATGGGCGGGGGGATTACCGGGTGGCGCCGCCGGAATCGTGATAGCTCCCCGCGCGGCGCCGCTGCTACGGTCCAACAACGACTGCCAAAACGGCACGTCCCGACGGCGCTGCACCAGCGCCGCCGCGCCGAATCATACGGAGAGTCACTATGCACAACTGCCCATCCAGCTCCCTTGTCCAGACGTGCGCCCAGGCGCCGACCACGCGGCGGCGCGCTGCGCGCTGGTGGACCGCAGCGCTCGCTTTCGGTCTGGCCGCACTCGCCCCGGCGGCGCTCGCCGGCCCGTACAAGATCTTTGGCAACCACTATGCATGGGTGAACAATTTCAACGATCCCAACAACATCATCCAGGGCACGTTCGGCACCGGCACTACGCCGGAATTGACGGTCACCTTCAATTTCGCCGACTACAACTTGTATGGCTATCCGGCGATCGTGCGCGGCTGGCATTACAACTGGAATCCGACCACCGACACGCTGTTCCCCAAGCAGATCTCCTCGATCAGCTCGCTGCCGTTCAAATTCAACTACAGCGCAGGCGGCACCAATCTGGCCGGTGATTTCGCCTACGACATCTTCTTTCGCTGGGACACCGCCAAGGGCAATCCGCAGCTGGAAGTGATGATCTGGGGCGACCACAATTCCTGGCCGATCGGCACCGTGACTGCGACCAAGGTCATCACCGCGGGCGGGCGCACCTTCGACCTGTGGGAAGGCCTCAATTCCGGCGCCGGCTATTACGTCTACACCTTCATTCCGACCGGGACCGCCGGCCAGCCGACGCTGAAGACCAGCGGCAGCCTCAACGTGGATGCCAAGCCGTTTCTGACCTGGCTGCAGAACAATCGCTCCAAGGATGGCCGCTACAGCAACAGCATGTATCTGCATGCGGCCGAAGCGGGGTTTGAAGTGGTACGCGGCAATGGATGGGCCAAGGTCAGCGCGACCTTGGATGCGAAGTAAGCGCAGTCCCCGCTGTGTTGTGCGTGTCGGCGGTACCGGTCGGCACGCACACGGTGTGTGTCGACGTTGGACAAGTCGCCGCCTGTGCGTCGTTCGCTAGTCAATGCCTGCGCAGCGCGCTGTGCACATGACAACGACATGCCGTGTGTGGCACCTGTCGTTTTGGCGTCGCATATCGGATGAGCTCACGGTGAGCAATGCGCAGGGATGACTGCGCCCGCGTGGCATGTGGTCGCGAAGGTGCTGGCGCGCAATGATGTGGAGCAGCGAACAACGTGCCGCTACACGGCCGGTGCCGGTGCGAAGAACATCGGAACAGCTGAGCGCTGCATGCCGACGCCACGCACCGGCTGCACGTGCCTGGCCGCTGCGCGGATCATGTGTTCGGACGCTGCTATAACGCCACCAGCTGAATGCTGTCGAACACGATTGCCGGGCCGAGGTAGCCGTTGTCGGGGGAGCCGGAGGCAATGCCGATCTCGATGCGGTTGTTGCCGGCCTGCAAGGCAGAGGCGGGGATGTCCACTTCGTAAAGGGTATTGTTGCCGCGCGCAGTGCCGCGCGTGATGCCGCGTGTCTTTGGTTGCGTGGGCGCAGCAGGCAGCGGGCCGTTCCAGCGTGCATTCACGCTGATCTGAGGCCGTGCGCCGCCCTGTGCCAACGGCACGAAGACACGCAGGCGATAGCCGCGCACCTCATTGGCGGGCAGGGTGAAGTCGATCCGGCTCGGGGTGTTGATGCCGCGCCACTGCACTGCCGGAAAGCTGCTCAGGCTGCTCGATCCCACGGTGTAGGTCGCCGCCGACCAGTGCATGCGCGCATCGGAAGGGTGCGCCCGCGGCAACAGGTCCGCATATCTGAATCCCGCTGGCGTGCCATCGGGAATGCCGATCTGCCACTTCACCGTGCCCGGCAAGGCAACTGCCTGCAGTGCGGCGTGCGCAGTGGCGCCGGCGGAAACCTCGATGTCGCGTTGTGCGACCTCCAGTTCGTTTTGATAGAGCGTCATGCGATAGCTGCCCGGGCGAACACCCGTCACCTGGTAGTCCCCATTGCCGTCGGCGGTGGCCCAGTACTGCGCCTGCGCGTTGCGCAGACCGATGACGGCCGGCTGGCCCTGCAGCACGCCGCCGACGTGCCCGCTCACGGTGCCGCGCCCGCTTGCCGGCACATCACCGCTCAAGCCCAGCGTGGCATCGACGAACGCAGTATCCAGCTGCGCACTCGACGGCAAGCTCCCATCGGTGAACAGCAGCCCGTACACCCCGTGCAGGCCGCCGCGAAAGGCCTCGGTCTGGGTGTGATCGGAATACATGTAGTTATAGAGCTCATGCGTCACGCTGGTTTTCTGGGTGGCGATGTCCTTGAAGAACGGGCCGCCCGCGCTGTGCTCGCGGTTGCCCATCAGCATGAATACCGCGACGCCAGGTCCACTGATGCCATGCACCTGGTCGTCCATCATTCGACGTGCGGAATAGAATTTGGAACTGGTGCGCCCATCCGGCAACACGAAGACATCGTTGCCTTCGATCGCTGTGCCGACGTTGGAATCGGGTTCCTGCTGCGCATTCGGCAACTTGGACACGTTCAAGCGGGCGACGAAGCGTAATTCGCCCACCGGCAGCAAGGTTGGCGCAGCGGTGGCCATGTAGATCGCGTTGCGGCCCTTGCGTGCGATGTAGTACTGGACCAGGTCGCCGGCCTTGGCCGACACCACGATCGTCCCGCCAACGATGCGTGCATCCACGCTGGCACTGCCTAGCCCCGACGCGAGGTGCGAGCCCTTCGATTCGGTGGTCTGCAGTTCGTTGCCGCGATAACGCATCGAGACGATGTCGCCATTTCGGGCATCGATGGCAAACACCAGCTCGGCGCCGGTGTCGACGATCACGCGGTCGCCGCTGCGGCTGATCCCGAAGTCGGCCAGCGCAGGTGCGCTGACGCCGGCATACAGCAGCAGTACGCAGACGAAGTGATGCCGACGATGGCGAAGCAGTCTGGCCAGCATTCGGAAGCAAGGCATGGTCGCGATGCATGCGCGCGATGCTAGGCGAGTGCTGAAGACAAAGACTGTGCGCACTGTTCGAAATTCCAGCGATCGAGTGGGGAGTCGTTGGCCAACCGCGGCATCGCCGAGCGTCGGCACAGTGGGCAACCGCAAAGCGCCGGCCTGGCGCCCGCAGTCGAAGAGGCTACCAAAAACCTTGAGAGCCGTTGCCGGTTGTCGGTTGGCGTGGACGGCATCCGGCAACCGCGCTGCACGAGCGGGACATGCGGCACGGATCTGCGGCCGCTTTCGGCCTGGCGGTGACGCAGTCGCCTTGCCAGCTGCCTCTGCGACGCACCGGCGTCGGTGCGCGGCTCAGCGCAAGGCATCCTGTGCCGAGACGATGTCCGCCATCCATTGCGTGCGCTTGCCGATCACGAAGCGGTATTGCGTTTGGTCATCCAGCCGCACCGCCAGCGACGTCGGCGCGATCGGCAGCAGGCCGAGCAGGCGCGTCTAGCAGGGCCGGACCGCCACGATCTGCCGCAAGGGCACGCTCAGCGACTGGCGCTGCACATTGAACGCATGCGGCTGAAACAGCAGCGCATCGGCGGTGAGAATCAGGCGCCCGCCCACTGCTTCCATTCCGCGCTGCAGATTGGCAGGTGCCTGGCGCAATACCGCACGTTCGATCGAACGCAAGCCGCTACCGTGGAAGAGCGAGCTCACGGTTGGGCAATGGCGAGGTGGGTACGCGGCGTGTGCCGTGGCAAGACGCCAAGGCGGCCAAGCGCTCTCAGGAGCGAAACCGAAAACATGCGATAGGCCTAGTGGGAAACATCATGACAGCGAAGGCGGCCGGCAAGATGCGGCAGGACTCCCTGACAGTACATCGCCTGTGCACAGCAACGAGGTGGTGAAGCGGTGCGCCGGTACCCGCTGTGCCGGCACGCTAACGATGAAAGACATGCTCAGGTGGCGCTTGAGCACCCCAGCGCACGCCTACTTCAGGTAGGCGCGCGGCAGCGGGCCGGCCTGCTGCAGGTAGCGGTCGCGCAGCTCGCTCTGGCGCGATCGCATCGGCATGTCGCGGCCGCCCAGCCAGACCTGCTCGGCATAATGCGCCACATCCAGCGGGTCGCCTTCCCACAGCACCAGGTCGGCCTGCTTGCCGACCGCAATGCTGCCGATGCGATCGCCCACGCCAAAGATGTCTGCGGGCACGCGGGTCAGACCGGCCAGGCCGGCTTCCCAGGGCAAGCCATTGGCAACTGCATTGCCGGCCAGCTGGCGCAGCTTGCGCGCGTTATGCGAGGCATCGCCGTTCTGGGTAAAGCTGACCTCCACACCGGCAGCGCGCAGACGTGCAGCATTTTCCAGCGTCGCGCCAATCTGGTCGAAGGTCGATGGCAGATCCGCCAGCGCGTCGACCAACACCGGCACCTTGGCCTGCGCCAGTTGCGGCGCGAGCTTCCAGGCTTCGGCGCCGCCGGCAATGGCAATGCGCACCTTTTCGCGCTGCGCCCAGCGCAACAGCTGGCGGATGTCGGCTGCCCGTTCCACCTGCACCACGATGCGACCCTGGCCGGCCAGATAGTGCGCGAGGACACCGCGTCCAACCGGGGTCAGCAATGCATGCGGCGAATCGGCCGGGATACGCCCGCGTGCCTCGGCGACCAGTTGATCCAGCAACATCCACTGCGCCGCGCGCGAGCTGCCGGTGAGATCTGACGCCGCTGCACCGATGCGAACAAACAAGGCATGCGGACCGACCGGATCCGGACTGCCATCCAGCCGCACGATGCCGCCCTGGCCGGCGATGAAGGCGCCACTGGTGGTCGCCCCCAGCGCGGTGAAGCCGATGCCCTCCACGCGCGCCACCGGCACCAGCACCGAGTCGGGGTTGTAGGCCAGGGTGACGTCGAATTCCGGGCGCATCGGTTGATCGGCCAGTTTGACGCCGCTGTCCACCGTGCTCTCTTCGCCAGAAACCTCTTCGATGCCGATCTCGGTAATGCCGCCGAACAAGGCCGGCGTCAGTGGCCGGCCGTTCGCTTCGACCACGCGGCCATCGGCAGGCGCTGCCAGGTTGCGGCCGATGGCGCGAATCACGCCGCCCTGCACCAGCACGTCGGTGTGCTGCAGGGTGCCTTGCGCGGTGGCGGTGTGCACGGTGGCGCCGCGAATCAGCACCTGCTGGCCGAAGGCCGGCAACGCCAGCGCGGCCATCACCAGTGCCGCGATCGCGCGCAACCGCGGGTGCACAACGGTGGCGCGGCTCATCGTGCCACCTCCTGGCCGAGCATGAAGTCCGACACCGGCTGCAGTGCGCGGTTATGCCGGTCGTAGACCTGGGCGCCGTCGATATACACCTGTTCGGCCAACGCATACGAACTGAAAGGGTTGCCGTTCCAGACCACCACATCGCCCATCTTGCCCGGCTCCAGTGCGCCGGTCTGCTGCTCGATGCCGAGTGCCTTGGCAGCATTGCTGGTGAGCCAGCGGATGGCGCGCTCCGGCGGAATCTCCATGCCACTGCGGCGCGCGTTGGCGATCACCTTGGCGGCCTCCTGATTGAGCCGCTGGATGCCTTCTTCCGAATCCGAATGCACGATGGCGCAGCTGTTGGCCGGGCGATCGACCAGTGCGATGTTTTCCTGGATGCCGTCGAAGGCTTCCATCTTGAAGCCCCACCAGTCGGCCCACAGCGCGCCGCAGACGTTGTCTTGCGCCAGGCGGTCGGCCAGCTTGTACGCCTCCACGCCGTGGTGGAAGGCGGCGATGTGGAAGCCGAACTCCTTGGACAGATCCAGCATGGTCGCCATTTCATCGGCGCGATAGCAGTGGATGTGCACGCGGATATCGCCGTTGATGGCACCGGCCAGCGTGTCGAGCTTGAGATCGCGCTTGCCGCCGGCATCGCCGCTGCTGTCGTTGTCGCCGCCGCGGCTCCACCAATGGCGCTTGTTGGCGGCTTTCTTTTTCGGTGTGTTCTTCTGCAGATACTCGGCCGCATCGATGAACGCGGCGCGGTAGCCGGCCACGTTGCCCATGCGCGTGCCAGGGCCACCTTTCTGGCCGTACACGCGTTTGGGGTTTTCGCCGCAGGCCATCTTCAGGCCCCATGGTGCACCGGGGAATTTCATGCCCTGGTAGGTGGTGGAGGCGACGTTCTTGAGCGTGACGCCGCGACCGCCGATCAGATTGGCCGAGCCCGGCAGCACCTGCAGCGAGGTGATGCCGCCGGCCAGCGCAGTGCCGAAGCCGGGGTCCTGCGGCCAGATCGAATGCTCGGCCCACACGTTGGGCGTCACCGGTGCGGTCATCTCGTTGCCGTCGCTATGCGCGCTGACGCCTGGGCTGGGATACACGCCCAGATGCGAGTGCACATCGATGATGCCGGGCGTCACCCACTTGCCGGTGCCGTCGATACGGCGCACGTCAGCGGGCGCCTCGAGCGCCTTGCCCACTGCAGCCACCTTGCCGTCGCGCAGCAACACGTCGGCATCGTCCAGCCGCTCGCCGGTGCCGGTGAGCACGGTGGCGTGCTGGATCAGCACCGGAGCGGACGCGAGCGCGCGATAGGTGCTGGGATACGGGTCTTGCACGAAGCGCGATGCCGCCGCTGCCGCAGACGCAGGCCCGCACAGCACCGCCGCGCCCAGCGCGGCGAACAGGATGGAACGCATGGATTTCCCCGGTCACACGAAAACGTCAGCCGCCAACCTAGTCGTCGGCGGCGTGCTTGCCAAGTGCTGCAGGTCGAGAGCGGCGGGCTCATCACATGTATCCGTGCATGCTATGCCGAATTCGTCAGGGGATATGTCGATGATTGCCAAAACAGAGCGCAACAAGCAGGCCGATGTGGTGTTGGCTTTCTGGGAGCTGGCCGGCGCGGCGCGCTGGTTCACGCACAACGACGCCTTCGACGCCAACTTTCGCCAGCATTTCAGCGAGCAGCACTTCGCTGCCGCGCGTGGCGAGTACGCGCAGTGGATGGCGCGCGCCGAAGACGCACTGGCCTTGCTGATCCTGCTGGATCAATTTCCACGCAATGCATTTCGCGGCAGTGCGCATGCCTATGCCACCGATGGCCTGGCACTGCGGCACGCCAAGCAGGCGCTCGCCAGCGGCTTCGATCAGCAGGTGTCGGCACAACTGCGGCTGTTTTTCTACCTGCCCTTCGAGCATGCCGAAGACGCCGAGGAGCAGGCGCGCGCGGTGCAGCTGATCACTGCACTGGGCGATGCGGAGACCACCCGTTGGGCGCTGGAGCATCAGCGCATCATTGCGCGCTTTGGCCGGTTCCCGCACCGCAATGCGGTGCGGGGACGTGAAACCACGGCAGAAGAGCAGCAGTTTCTGGATGACGGCGGATTTGCCGGTTGAAGACCGGCATCGGCCATCTGCATGCCCGAAGATCGAGGTCTGCCGCGCGGCGCGGATAGCCACCGTGCGATCGCCGGGCAGACGTGGGCATAACACCGCAGAAGATGCCACCATGCGCATGCGCACCAGGCAGCGTGCAAGCCGTCAAAACCGATCAGCAGCCGCCCGGCAATGCTTGCGAACGCCAGCTGGCGCCTTCGCCGAGCAGCAGATAAAACCCGTAACTTTCGTAGCCGCTTTCGGCCAGCACGAAATCAAGCGTGCCGTTGCCGTCGACATCGCCGAACTGCAGCAGATGCGTGCGCAGCGGCAGTTCTTCGCAATCGTCGCAGCCGCTGGCAGCGTGACCCTTGCGGAACTGCCAACGGCTGCCGTCATGCTCGAAGATCGCAAGGACGACGAGCACGCCGGTGGGGTTGTCCGGGTTACCGGTCTCGATGGGATGGTTGGAGGTCAGGATCGCCACGCGTCGCTGCGGTTGCTGCGTATCGGTGACGATCTGCAGCGCCGCCAGATCCTGCGCGCGATCGGCCTTGAACGCGGCCAGCGCCTGCGCCAGGGCTGCCGGCTTGACGCGCTTGCGCAGCTGCGCGGTGCTGTTCACCTGGGCAAACAGCTCGGCCTGTTCGCTGGCAGTGGCTGCGCGGCCGGCAAAGCGCTTGCCGGAATTCACATCCACGTTCGCCAGCAGCGGCGAGTCGGGTAGCGTGGGGTTGCCCTTAAGGCGCAGCTTCGCGGTGCCGCCGCACATGCTGTTGTCGTCCACCATCAGTGCCGCAAGCCGCACGTTGCCGGCGGAAGCGCCGGCGTTGAAAACCTGTAACGGCTGGCCCAGCAGCGTCTTGGGCAGGGTCGATTCCCTGGCGACGTCCTTGCCGAGCCAGACCGGGATGTATTCCAGCGGATCGTCGCTCGGCTGGTTGTCGTAGGTCTGAACCAACAGCACCGCGCGCGACGGCTGGGCAGCGTGGGTAGCCAACGGCAGCAGCGCAGCCAGGGCGACAGAGAGCAGGCGGGTATGCATTGCAGCGATGTCCTTATGCAGGTTGATCCATGAAAAAACGGACGCTCCAGGGAGCGCCCGTTTCGGTATGCGGTGTGCCGGCCTAAGCTGCCTGCGGGCAAGCTGCAGTTACGCGCTTGTCGCAGGCGCGGCAGTCCACACAGGCAGCATGATCGGTGAGCGGCAGCCGCGACCGTGCGACGACCGCTGATGTGTTGCTCAGTATTTCGCCACGCCGTTGTCCACCTCGTCCGACCAGGCATCGATGCCGCCGGTGACGTTGTAGACGTTGGTGAAGCCCAGGCCACGGAAATGTTCGGCGGCCTGCAGGCTGCGGCCGCCGCGGTGGCACAGGAACGCCAGCGGGGTGTCCTTGGGCAACTGTTCGATGGCGGCAAGCTCGTGCGCATCCAGCGTGCGGAACGGTGCGGCCACCGTGGCCAGCGCGCGCTCGTCGGCCGGGCGCACGTCCACCAGGGTCAGGCTGCCGGCCTTGAGCCGGTCGTCGGCGTCGCGCACCGACAACTCCTGCACCGGCTTGGGCGCATTGGGGTTATCGATGGCCAGGCCACGGCCGCGGATGTCGTCGACCCAATCGATGGTGATGCCATCGGCACGACGCGCGCTGGCCAGGTCGAACTGCACGCGCAGCCCGTTGGATTCAGCCGCAATCGCGTTCGGGTTGGTCGGCGCCAGCTGGAAGTTCGGCTGGAAATTGGCATCGATGGCCAGCGTCAGCGAGGCATCCGGCGCATCGGCCAGCGCACCCTTGAGCATCTCGACCGCGGCGGGGGTGATGGTGATCTTGGGCGGGCTGCGGTCGGGCGCCTGCAGGCCGAGCATGCTGCTCAGCTCGCCGCTGTCGGCCATCTGCACGATGATGTCGCTGCCGCCGATCAGCTCGCCGTCCACGTACAGCTGCGGAATGGTCGGCCAGTCGCCATAGGCCTTGATGCCCTCGCGGATTTCCTGGTCGGCCAGCACGTTGACGTGGGCATAGTCGATGCCCAGGCCGTCCAGTACGCCGACCGCCTTGGCCGAAAAACCGCACTGCGGCATGCCGGGCTGGCCTTTCATGAAGAGCACCACGCGGCTGGATTGCAGCAGCGTATCGATACGGGAACGCAGGGCGGGATCGAGAGACATGGCAGCACTTCGGTGGCAGCGTGGAGACCGGGCATTCTACGCCGCATGGCATCATTGGGCATGACCACGCCGGAAACGCTGTATCGCACCCCTTCGCGCCCGTACCGCTGGGTGGGCCTGTTTGCCCTCTCGCAGGTAGCGGTGGCCCTGCTGTGGTGGCATCTGGGCTGGGCCTGGGGGCTGCCTGCGCTGCTGCTGTCGCACGCGCTGTTCGTGGTGCCGGTGTTCCTGCCACGCGCGCGGCTGTATGCGCCGGTACTGGCGCGGCTGCCCGGTCGGGCGCCGCAGGTGTGGCTGACCATCGACGATGGCCCGTCCGACGATACCCCGGCCATCCTTGACCTGCTGGATGCGTACGACGCCAAGGCAACGTTCTTCGTGGTCGGCGCGCGTGCCGAGCAGCGTCCCGAGCTGGTGCGCGAGATGGTGCGGCGGGGGCATGGCATCGGCAACCACAGCCACACCCATCCGCAGGCCTGGTTCTGGGCGCTGGGGCCGCGCCGCATGGCGCAGGAAATCGGCCAGGCGCAGCGCGTGCTGGCCTGCATCACCGGCCAGGCGCCACGGCTGTACCGCTCGGTGGTGGGCATGACCAACCCCTTCGTCGCCTCGCCGCTGCGCGCGCACGGGCTGACCCGGGTGGCCTGGAGCGCGCGTGGCTTCGACGGCGTGCGCTGCGAGCCGGACACCACAATCGCCCGCATCGTGCGCGACCTGCAACCCGGCGCCATCGTGCTGCTGCATGAAGGCGCCGCGCACGGCCACAACCTCACCATCCTGCGCGGCGTGCTGGAGGCGATGCGGGCGCGTGGGTTGGTGGGGCGGCGGCCGGATTAAGCGCGACGAACAAAACGACTGCGCTCACCGCCTGGCGGGCGCGGCGCGGCATGTCACGTCCATGCATGCCAGGTTCTTCGCCCCTTCGACATCCACTCCACGATTGCTCGCCACGTGTAGCGCGTCGCCTGTCGCGCTCAGCGTGGCTCGGCCACGATCAACCAGTTGTTGAACGGCGTGTTGCCATACAGCGGCGCAAACGTGGCGCGCAGGCCGGCCGCATCCAGATGTTCCTGCAGGCTGTCGCGGGTGGGATAGCTGCGCGGCATCCGCTGCATCCAGCCGCTCAGGTGCGCCAGGACATCGGTAACACGGCTGGTGCGGCCACGGCTGCTGGCATCGCCCAGTGCGCTGCGAATCACCAGCTTCGCGCCAGGCGTGAGCATCTGCGCCACGCTGCGCAGCAGACTGGCCTGCATGTCCGCTTGCAGATACTGCAGCACATCCAGGATGGTGACGCTGCCCCGATGCTGCGGCCACGCCACGCTCAGATCGACCACCTCGAACTTGGTAGTGCCCAGGTTGGCGCGCTGCGCGATGTGCTGTGCGCGGCGAATCTTGGACGCATCCACGTCCACACCGTGATACGCCAATGCCTGACCATCGGCGTGCAGTGCATGGGCCAGCAGGCCGAGCCCGCAGCCCAGGTCCAGCACCGGCGCAGCGGTATTGCGCAGCTCGGCCAGCACGCCCGGATACAGCGGGTCGGTGCGCAGCTTGGCTTGCGTGTAGTAGTAGTCGTAGCGGTTGCCCAGCGGATGCGCCGGCAAAAAAGCGCGTGCAATCGTCAACGCCTGCGCGCGGCTCATCGGTTGGGTGGCAGTGGTGTGCAATGTCGTTCCTTGGCAATCAGGCGTGCTGCGCCGCTAGCTTAGGGCCTGCCGGGCTGGTTGGGGTAGGGCGGGTTGGCAGTTTGCGATGCGTGCCCACGGATGCATCGGTGCCTGGTATCTGACGTGCGCGCATTGAAAGGCCTGGCCGCGTCGCCCGTTGCTACCGCATGGCCTTGAAGGATGAGTGGCACAGACCGGATGCAACATTTCGCGCTACCCAAGCAAGCGCGAACCCACGCGCACAAAGCCATCGCGCCGATAAGCCCAGAACGCCACGTTGGCGTGGTGTCTTGCCAAGATCCTGGCGCGCAGTCATTCGATGGGCCTGGGCTACATGCAGGAACTGCAGCGTACGGTTGGTAGATCCTGGTCTCCGGCGCCGGCCGCAGCCACCTGGCGGCGTCGCAGTCTGTGTCGCCCAGCCTCGTTTTAGACGATGGTGTCCACCGAGCCAGTTGCCCCCAGCGCATCGCGCGCTGCCGGTAGCGCCAATGCTGTCCAGCGCGCATACATTGCACCGGAAGGATGCAAACCGTCGTCCACCAGCATGTCCACCGCATCGCCGCCATCGCGGCTGGTGGCCGTGATGTCGACAAAGCGCACGCCATGCGCACTGCAGCGGTCGACAGCGATTGCATTGAACGCATCGATCTGCGCACCGATCAATGCGACATCGCCACTTTGCGCGCGCGCAAACGGGGTCAGGCCCCAATCGGGAATCGACAGCACGAATACACGTGCCGGGTGTCCGTCTGCGAATGCAACTGCACGCAGCAGCAGGGCGTCGAACTGCTGGCGGTACTCGTCTAACGGACGCCCGCGGTACTGATTGTTGACGCCGATCAACAAGCTCACCAGCGCGAATGGCCCCTGCGGTGCAGCCGCGTCGATCCCGGCCTGCAATTCGTCGGTGGTCCAGCCGGTGGTGGCGATGATCTGCGGCGGCGCCACGTTCCAGCCGTATGCACGTAAGCCGTCGACCAGTTGCAGCGGCCAACGCTGCGCAGGCGCAACGCCTTCGCCGATCGTGTACGAATCGCCGAGCGCCAGATAGCGCAGCGGCGCGCCAAGCGCGGCCATCAGGCCACGCTGCGTGGCTTGAGTGGAACCACCTTGGTGACCGCTTCGGCGCGGCGTGCCAACGCACGGTCGATGCGGGCAAACACATCGCGCATCACACCGGCTTCCGGCATCAAGGTCACGCGGAAATGATGGCGATACGGCACGTTGAAGCTGGAGCCGGGCACCACCAGCACGCCTTCCTCGTTCATCAGATCGAGTGCGAATTCGTGATCGTCGAAGTTGCGCGCCGCCGCGCCCACTACCGCCGGGAACGCATACAGCGCCCCGGCCGGTGCCACCAGCTGCAGATGCTCGCTGGCCGCACAGGCCTCGATCACCGCGCGGCGGGTTTCATACAGACGTCCGCCGGGTGCGCACAATGCCGAGATGGTGTCCGGCCCGTTCACCGCCGCATCAATGGCGTACTGGCCTGGCACGTTGGCGCACAGGCGCAAGGCGCCGAGCAGGTCCATCGCGTTGCGCAAGTCGTTGATGCGCGCCTGCTCGCCAGAGAGCAGCGCCCAGCCCACGCGCCAGCCGCACGCGCGATGCACCTTGCTTAGCCCGCTGAAGGTGATGCACGGGTGCGTGCCGGCCAGCGGCGCGACCGGCACGAAGGCTGCGCCGTCGTACAGCACCTGGTCGTAGATCTCATCGACCATCAGCAGCAGGTTGTGCTTGGTGGCGATCGCCACGATGCGCTCCAGCAGCTCGCGCGAATAACTGGCGCCGCTGGGGTTGTTCGGATTGATCAGCACGATGGCGCGGGTGCGCGAGGACACCAGCGTCTCGATCTCCACCGGGTCCGGCTGGAAGCCGTTTTCCGGTGCGCAGCGGTAATACACCGGGCGTCCGTCGTTGAGGATGGTCGCCGCCGACCACAGCGGGTAATCGGGCGAAGGCACCAGCACTTCGTCGCCGGGATTGAGCAGCGCACGCAGCGACAGATCGATCAGTTCGCTGACGCCGTTGCCGATGAAGATCCGGTCCGGATGCGCGTCCGGATGTTGGCGCCGCGAGTACGCCTTGGCGACCGCTTCGCGCGCCTCCGGCAGGCCTTGCTGATGGGTGTACGGATCGGTGCGGCCCATGTCGTCGGCGATGGCACGCTGCAGATGCTCCGGCGCACGGAACCCGAATGCACCCGGGTTGCCGATATTGAGCTTGATCAGCTTGCGGCCCTGCGCCTCCAACTCCCGCGCTCGCAGCGCCAGTTCGCCCCGGATTTCGTAGCGGACTTCGGACAGACGCTCACGAATCGCGAGCGGCTTTTGCGGGGCAGTGGACATGCGATGGGCCGGTTGTAGGCGTGAGGCTTGGCATGGTATCGGAAATATGACAAGCGGACATGCTTGCATCAGCAACGATGTCAAGCGGCGCGTCAGCCTCCGGCCAACACACGCTTGCACAAGCCGCTGCGGCCAGCCAGCTAGAATCGCCCCATGAGCACGCCTTCCCCCGACTACCCCACCCTCCAATCCATCGGCTGGCCCTGGCCCGGGCCGCCGGAAGAGGCGGCCTGGCAGGCGATCTTCGCCGCGCATCCGCAGGCATTGCCGGCGCGGGTGGTGGAACAGCACCGTACCGGCTATGTGGTGGCCGATACGCCGGAGGCCAGCCTGAAGGCCGAGTCGTTGCCGGAGTGGCAGCGGCCGCGCTTTCCCAGCCATGAGCGGGCGGCGGTGGGCGATTGGGTGTTGATGGAGGGCAAGCGCATCGTGGCGTTGCTGCCGCGGCGCACCTCGATCAAGCGGGGGGCGGCCGGCGAGCATTACCACCAGCAGGTGATCGCGGCCAATATCGATACGGTGTTCATCGTGTGCGGGCTGGATGCGGACTTCAATCCGCGCCGCATCGAACGCTATCTGTTGCTGGTCGGCGGTGGCGGTGCGCAGCCGGTGGTGGTGCTGACCAAGGCCGACCAGACCGAATACGCCGAGGATGCGTTGGCGGTGCTGGAAGAGCTGGAGGCGCAGAATATTCCGTTGCGCGCGGTCAATGCCAAGGATCCGGCCAGCGTGGCCGCGTTGCGGCCATGGCTGGGCGACGGCCGCACGGCGGTGCTGGTGGGTTCCTCCGGTGCGGGCAAATCGACCCTGACCAATACCTTGCTCGGCACGCAGAAGATGAAGACCAATGCCGTGCGCGAGAACGATTCGCGCGGCCGGCATACCACCACGCACCGTGCGTTGATTCCGTTGCCTTCCGGCGCCTGCCTGATCGACACGCCCGGGATGCGCGAGCTCAAGCCGACCGGTGAAGAGGATCTGGCCGAAGGCGGTTTCTCGGACGTGGAGACCTTGGCGGCGCAGTGCCGCTTCAACGATTGCGCGCATATCGCCGAGCCGGGCTGTGCGGTGCGTGCGGCGATCGATGCAGGCGAGCTCGACCCGGAGCGCGTTGCCAACTACATGAAGCTGCGGGTGGAAGTGGCCAGCGCGGCCGAAAAACTTGCCACCCGTGTTGCGCAGAACAATCGCGGCAAGGGCTCGGGCAAGCGACCGGCCAGCGTCGATCGCCCCGGGCGGCGCTGATGCCGCCGCGCAAGGGGCCGCCGGACATCGTCCATCACGCGGCGCTGGATGCGCGCCTGGTCAAGGCCGTACGCGGTGTGCGTCTGCTGGCCTTGGCCAGCTGGCCGCGCTCGCTGCAGGAGCCGTTTCTCGACAGCGTGGCGCGCGGGCAGCCTAAATTGCCGCAGGTCGAGTACCCGGCACTGGATTTCGCCGATACCCGGCGCGAGCTGGCCGCCATTGCCAAGCACGCCGACCCGCATCATCCGCTGGGTGAATACCTCATCGATTCGGCGCATAGCTGGAGTCTTGCCGCAGGGTTGCTGGAGTCTTTGGGCACCACGGCGGTGAGCGATTACTCGGCGCAATTGTTCGGCGTGCCGGAGGACCCGATGCCGGGCAACGGGCCGAGCACCCGCGAAGCGGCGCAGCATTTCATCCAGATCGCGCAGGAGCTGGATCGCGAACTGATGGCGCCGGAAGAGCAGGTGCCGGTCTCGGCCACCGCCTTGCGCATGCAGTTGCAGAACGACCTGGACGGGTTTTTCGAAGGGCGCGTCATCACCGTCACGCTCGATCCGGATCTGCTGGCCAAGGCTGCGGCCGGCGCGCATCGCATTCGCTTGCGTACCGGTGCCACGTTCAGCGATTACGACCGCGCGCAGCTGTTCCATCACGAAGCGCTGGTGCATTCGCTGACGGCGCTCAACGGGCGCGCGCAGGTGCATCTGCCCAGCCTGGGCATTTCTTCCCCGCGCACGACCGCAACGCAGGAAGGCCTGGCCACGTTTGCCGAGCAGATCACCGGCAGCATCGATATCGAGCGCATGAAGCGCATCAGCCTGCGCATCGAAGCGATTGCGATGGCGCGTTCGGGTGCGGATTTCATCGAGGTATTTCGCTATTTCACCGCAGGCGGGCAGAGCGCTGCAGAAAGTTTTTCATCGGCGCAGCGCGTGTTCCGCGGCGTGCCGACCAGTGGCGGCGGTGCCTTCACCAAGGACACCGTGTATCTGCGCGGTTTGGTGGCGGTGCACACCTTCTTCCGCCATTCGTTACAGCGCGACCAGCTGCAGCTGTGCCGTTACCTGTTCGCCGGCAAGATGGCATTGGGCGATGTGGCGCGCTTTGCGCCGTTGTTCGACAGCGGCGTACTGGTCGCGCCACGCTGGCTGCCGCCGTGGGTGAGCCGTATCAGCGGGCTGGCCGGTATGTTGGCGTTCTCGTTGTTCGCCAACCGCATCCGCATGGATCAACTGCAGCCGCCGGCAATGAATGTGTGAGGCAAGGCGTTTGCTGCGGTTACGGCGCATCGCGGCGCCAGACAGTTGCTGGCGAGGCTGGCGAGACGTTGTTGGGTGAGCGCGGATGGCGCGCAGCAGCCGGCAAGTGAAAGACACATGCGGCGCCCCGAATACCGACGGCGCCTGTTAGCCGCACTCGCTTGTTGGACGCAATCGCTATGTTCATGAACATATGCAGCGGGCACCACGCGCTCTACACGGGGCTGCAACGGGCTGAACCGCACACTAGCCGCCTTGCCCGTTTGGGCCATGACACGAGGCGATACGATGAACGTTTTGATGGTGCTGACGTCCCACGACCAGCTCGGCGACACCGGCAAGAAGACCGGGTTTTGGCTGGAAGAGTTTGCCGCGCCGTATTACGTGTTCAAGGATGCAGGCGCGCAGATCACCCTGGTCTCGCCCAAGGGCGGCCAGCCGCCCCTGGACCCCAAGAGCGACGAGCCCGACGCACAAACCGAGGCGACCAAGCGCTTCAAGCAGGATCCTGAGGCGCAAAAAGCCCTGGCAAGCACGCACCGTCTGGTCGATATCAAGGCCGAGGACTTCGATGTGCTGTTCTACCCGGGTGGCCACGGCCCGCTCTGGGATCTGGCCGAAGACGCCGATTCCATCGCGCTGATCGAAGCGTTCGCCAAGGCCGACAAGCCGCATGGCCTTGTCTGTCACGCGCCGGGCGCGCTGCGTCGGGTCAAGGGCAGCGACGGCAAACCGCTGGTCAACGGCCGCCGCGTCACCGGCTTCACCAATAGCGAAGAAGAGGGCGTGGGCCTGACCAAGATCGTGCCGTTCCTGGTCGAGGACGTGCTGACCGAACTCGGTGGCAAGTACGAAAAGGGCGCCGACTGGGGCGTGTACGTGGTCACCGACGGCACCCTGGTCACCGGTCAGAACCCGGCCTCGTCGGAGAAGACCGCACAAACGCTGCTCGCGATGGCAAAGCGCTGATCTTGGCAACCGACGGGCCCTAAAAAAGCCACTTTTTCGTCGGGATTTACGGCACAGCCCGCGCTCCGCTGGTGCGCGGGCTGTGCTGCACTTGCACTAGCAAAGGGGCAGCGAAGTGGCTTCAAGCGACGGTGCGGCTCATTAAACGCCCGGCAATCTGCTGCTCACGCCGATCGAGTGCATGTTCAGTTCCCACGCTGCAGCCAACGCACGCCATAAGCCGGAAGCACGATCGATCCATCGTCGCTCGCGGCTGCGCCATCGACCGCGTCATCGATCGCCAGCAATGTCCATCCATCGATGCCGGTTGCCGCAAGCTCCACGTCGAGCGACTGGTCGCTGAAGTTGTGCAAGGCGATAAAGCTGTCGCCGCGCGTCAACGCGAACACGCGAGAGTCATTCAACGCAATGCTGCCCAGCGCCTGATCTGCCGCCAGCGCGGTGAGCGCGGCACGTTGCCGGATCAATCCACGCAAACGCCGGTACACCGTGCCACTCAGGCTCTTGGCATCGTGACGCTGGGCGGCACGCTGCCAATCCATCGCCGGCCGATGCAGCCAACGGCCTTCATGCCGGCGCTGCGGATCGTCGCGATAGCCGGGGTCATTGACCATGGCCAATTCGTCGCCCATGTAGATCAGCGGCACACCTGGCATGGCAAGCGCAATGGCATACAGCAGCACCAGCCGGTCCACTGCAACGGCCAAAGCAGCAGCATCGCCTGCCTCCTGAGCGGACTGGATGCCCGCCAACGCAGCTGCCATGCCATTGGTGCCATGCACGCCGTCGCCGCTGCTCTGGAAACTCTCGCCGCGCGCGTAACTGCCCGGCACCGCGTTTGCATAGAAGCGCGCCACATCGCGCAGCGAAAACGGCGGTTGCGCGGCATTGCCGGAGGCTTCGTGCTGCAGCACATTCCAGCCAATATCGTCATGGCACCGCACATAGCTCAGCCACGCACAGTTGCGCGGCAGCGGTGGGCTGTGCGCGATCACGTTGTGCAGGATGTCGCCGCGTTGCAGCGCCAGTGCCGACCAGCCGGCCGCCATCAAGGTGCTGTGATACGCCAGGTGGCATTCGTGGCCCTGGTCCGTGCCGCTACCGAAGTACGGTGGCAGTTGCGTCATCGGCACGATGGCTTCGGCCTTCATCACCACCGCCGGTGCGACGATATCGGTCACCGCACGCAGCGCCACCAGCAGGGTGTGCGCTTCGGGCTGGTTCATGCAATCGGTGCCGAGGCGCTTCCACAAGTAAGCCGTGGAGTCCAGGCGGAAAGCTTCCACGCCCAGGTTGGCCAGCTGCAGCATCGCCAGGGCCATGTCGCCGAAGACCGCCGGGTTGCTCCAGTTCAAATCCCACTGATACGGATAGAACGTGGTCCACATCCATGAAGCGGCATCGTCCACCCAGGTGAAGTTGCCGGGCGCGGTGTGCGGAAACACTTGCCCCAGCGTGACTTCGTACCGGTCGGGCAAGATGCGGTCGGCAAAGTGATGGTAGTAGTCGAGATAACGCGCGTCGCCGGCGCGAGCCGCCCGTGCCCAGGCGTGATCGTCGGCGGTGTGATTGAGCACGAAGTCCGCGCACAGGCTGATGCCGGCGTCGCGCAGGCGCGTGGTGAGCGCGACCAAGTCGTCGTTGCTCCCCAGGCTGGGTTCCACCTGGCCGTAATCGCTGACAGCAAAGCCGCCATCGTTGTCGCCAGCGCGTGCGCGCAGGAACGGCAGCAGATGCAGGTAGCGCACGCCCAGTTCCTGCAGATAAGGCACGTGTTCGGCCACGCCTTGCAGCGTGCCGGCGAAGCGGTCTGCGTAGGCGCTGTAGCCGAGCATGTCTTGTTCGCCGAACCAACCGGCGTGCCGGGTGCTGTCGAGCGTTTGCAAGGCTTGCGTGCGTTGCCGGGCGATAGTGCCTACCTCGCCCAGCCACTGCGCCAACCACGACGCATAGTCGGCACGCTGGCCGTAGAGCGCGTCCAGGGCATCCAGCAAACGCGACGCGTGCTGGTCGTAGCGCGACAACAGCACCTCGGCGCGTTGCGGGTCCAGCGGCGCGGCAAAGGCCGCGCGCATTGTGGCGGTATCGATCGGGCAGGTGCTCATTGGAAGCCGCCGGGCAGGGCCCGGCGCGGGGTCCTTAAAAGTCGTAACGCAGGCTGATGCTGGTGGTACGGCCGGCAATCGAACGCGCACGGATGATTCCATTGGCCGGAATGGTCGCTTCTTCTGCTTCGGTCAGGCCAAAGGTGTTGAACAGGTTGTTGACGTTGAGCGCCACGGTGAGCGCATCGGTGATGCGGTAGTCGCCGAACAGGTTCACCTGCGTGTAGCCGGGCATCTTCAACTGATTGGCGTCCTGCGTGTAGGCGTCGGTGGTGCCGATCAGGTTGACGCCGAACTGGTAGCTGTCGCCACGGTAGCTGGGCGTGAGCTGCCACACCACATCGGCCTGCCGACGCGGCACGTTGCCGGCATTTTCCGGGGTGATCTGATCCCGCGAGATTTCTGCATCGGTCCAGGTCAGGCCGCCGTTGAGGGTGAACCCTTCATGGCGATAGCTGGCTTCCAGTTCCACGCCGTGCGCTTCATAGCTGCGATTGAAGAAACGCTGGCTGGTGATTTCGAAGTTCTGCTCCTGGGTACGTGCCGAGAACGCAGTAGCGAACAGGCTCAGCCCGTCGCGGCGCCACTTCAGGCCGGCTTCGGCCTGGCGCACCACATTGACGCCTTCCTCGGAGGACACCGAACCGTCGTCGCGCACCACACCGAACAACAGCCGGTCTGCGTTGGCGCGTGCGCCGCGGCTGATACGCGCAAACGCGCCCAGGTCGTCGGTGATGAGGTAGTTGCCGCCCAGCGAGTACGACAGGTAATTCCAGTCGTAGTCCACCGGGCGCGAATTGGCGGTGTCCACCGTGGCCACGCGCTGTTCCACCGGCTGGATCACGCCATCGCCGTTGACGTCCAGGTTCTGAGCGATGGCAGTGCCGTTGTAGCTGCCGCGCGCGTCGCCCATGTCGTAGCGCAGGCTGCCGTCGATGCTGAACTTGCCGCTGTCGAAGGTCAGCGCAACGTAGGGTGCGTTGACGTCGTAGCGCACGTCGTAGCTGCGGGTGACGCAGCAGTCGCCCCAGAACGGCGTGCCGTAGGCGTACAGGCCGTTCTGCGAGCGCGACATGCCCGTCGCATCCACCACGTTGAGCAAGCGCGAATTGCGGCCCAGACTCTGCACGTACGAGTTCCAGGTCCAGTCCATGTCGATGGTCTGGCGCGAGCTGTAATAGCCCATGCGCAGGTTCAGCGTACGCCCGTCACCGCCGAACTCGCGCGAGACGCTGAGGTCGTTGGTGACGTTGCCCAGGTCGTTGATGGCCACGTTGAACAGGTGCGTGCGGATCGCAGTGCCGGTATAGGTCTGGCCGGCGTCGGGGCCGCTGGCCTGCACCAGCTGCGCGCCGGCACCGCCGATGGAAGCGGCCAGCGACGCGGCGTCGGTGACTTCGGCCGGGAACGGGCTGACGAAGCGGCCGCTATTGTCGGCGACGCGGAACTTCTCGCTCAGGTTCCAGCCATTGCCCAGGTCGAACCAGGCTTCGGCACCGATGGTGCGCGAGATGGGGTGCATGCCGTCGCCCAGATCGGTGCGGCGCGGCTGGTTGTTGCCGTCCAGGCCCACGTCGGTTCGGAAATTGCGGCTGTACAAGGTGTCGTTGCCGGGATCGAAACCGGGAAAGCCGCCCAGGTCTGGCGAGCCATCGCGGCCGCGCACCGAGGTGGGTACCGGCAGGTAGCCAGCGGCGCGGTCGTTGAGGTATTTGCCGTACAGGCGCACGTAGCCGTTCTCGAACAGGCGGGTGAGGTTGGCCTTGAGTTGGCCGCCCTTGTCGGTGGTGTAACCGGCATCGCGCACGCCATCGCCCTGGCGGAAGAAGCCGCCGATGTTGAACTGCCACTGCTCGGCGAACGGTGCGCCGTAATTGAAATCGATGCGGGTGTTGTCGTAGTCCAGGCCGCGGCTGACGCCGACGCTGCCGCCTGCGGTGTCGCCGGTTTTGCTGATGAAGTTGATGATGCCGCCGGGCGCATTGCTGGTGAAGGTGGACGCCGAGCCGCCGCGGATGGCTTCGATGCGGTCCAGGGTGAAATCCGAACGCAGGAAGATGTCCGAGTTGCCGAAGGCGATATCGCCGAACTCCATCACCGGCAAGCCGTCTTCCTGCAGCTGCAGGAATTTCGCGCCGCCGGAGGCCACCGGCAAGCCACGCACGGCGATGTTGGCATTTCCTTCGCCACCGCTGGACTCGGAGCGGATACCGGGAATGTTGCGGAAAATTTCTGCGGTGCTGCGCGGCGCCGATTGCTCGATGGCCTCGGCACCGACGGTGCTGACCGAGACGCTGGACTTGAGTTTGGTGGTGGCGGTGGACGTACCGGTGACGAACACCGAATCCAGGTTGACCGCGGCGCTGTCGGCAGCCGGCGGCGTGGCCGGCACAGCGGCGGCGTCCTGGGCCAGCGCGGCGGGCGCGCACAGGCAGGACACGACCGCGCAGGCCAGAGCATGCAGGCGCATGGTGTGCAGGGTGGACATTGCGATTCTCTCTCTCACAGGTGGTGGTGTGCCGACGCCTGCATCGTCCCCTCCCAGGGAGTGGCCATGTGTGGCCTGCAGTGCGAGCGCAGTAATACGCTGCAATACAATCGATTGCAATCTTGCGGCGCAGCATAAATTGCAATCTTCGTAAGCTTTATTTCAGAAAGGCACTGTGTTGCGACGCAGCTTTACAATCGATTGCAAAGGCGGCAAGTTACAGTGCGCTGCGGCCAGTGGGAGCCGCACCGATGCCCAGGGCCTTGCATGTCGTCGACCGTTCCTCCGCTCTCCTTTGTACGCATCCTGGCGCTCAATGCCGGGTTCTTTGGCGTGCAATACAGCTTCGGGCTGCAGCAGAGCAACATGAGCCCGATTTACAACTACCTGGGCGCCGACCACGCCAACCTGCCGTACCTGTGGCTGGCCGGGCCAATCACCGGCCTGGTGCTGCAGCCGTTCGTTGGCGCCTGGAGCGATCGCTCGGTGACGCGGTGGGGCCGGCGCATGCCGTACATGGTGCTGGGCGCGCTGGTGTGCAGCCTGTGTCTGCTGGCGATGCCGTTCAGTACCGCGCTGTGGATGGCAGTGTGCCTGCTGTGGGTGCTGGATGCGGCCAACAATGTGGCGATGGAGCCTTACCGTGCACTGGTGAGCGACGTACTGGCGCCGCCGCAGCGGCCGCTGGGTTATCTGACGCAGAGCGCATTTACCGGCCTTGCGCAGACGCTGGCCTACCTGACGCCGCCGTTGCTGGTGTGGCTGGGCATGAACCAGGATGCTGCCAACGCGCACCACATCCCTTACGTCACCATTGCCGCGTTCGTGATCGGCGCGGGCTTTTCAGCAGGCTCGATCCTGCTCACCGCGCGCAGCGTGCGCGAGCCGGCGATCGCGCCGGCAGAGATCGCGCGCATCCGCCAGAGTGGCGCTGGGCTGGGCGCGACCGTGCGCGAAATCGGCAGCGCGCTGCGCCAGATGCCGCCCACCATGCGCCAGTTGGCGCCGGTGATGTTGTTTCAGTGGTACGCGATCTTTTGCTACTGGCAATACATCGTGCTGTCGCTGTCGACCACGTTGTTCGGCACCACCGACCCCACCTCGCATGGGTTTCGCGAGGCCGGCCTAGTCAATGGGCAGATCGGCGGGTTCTACAATTTCGTCGCGTTTCTGGCGGCGTTTGCGATGGTGCCGGTGGTGCGTCGCTTCGGTCCCAAGTACACGCATGCGGCCTGCCTGGTCGCCGCCGGTATCGGCATGTGGCTGCTGCCTGGCATCGAAAATCGCTGGCTGATGTTGCTGCCGATGATCGGCATTGGCCTGGCCTGGGCCAGCATGATGGGCAACCCTTACCTGATGCTGGCCGACAGCATCCCGCCCGAGCGCACTGGCGTGTACATGGGCTTGTTCAACCTGTTCATCGTGCTGCCGATGCTGATCCAGATCGTCACTTTGCCGCTGTATTACGAGCATGTGCTGCATGGCGACCCGCGCAACGTGGTCCGCCTGGCCGGCGCGCTGATGCTGGCAGCGGCAGCGGCGATGCTGTGCGTGCGCGTCCGCAAGCCGAAAGTGATCCTGACAGATTCTTAGCAATACCTAGCTGACATCGCCGGCTGCCGAAGATGCGAGACGTGCATGCCTGCCGGGTTGCCGAGTACGGTGGAGCCACTGGCCGCCTGCTCCCCTCATCCGCCCTTCGGGCACCTTCTCCCGCAGGCGGGAGAAGGACGCGGACTGCCGGCTGGTATCTCCGAATCCGCAATCCGCAATCCGCAGTCCGCAATCCCGAATCCGCAGTCCGCAATCCCGAATCCCGAATCCCGAATCCCCAATCCCCAATCCCCAATCCCCAATCCCCGCTTCACGCCGACTCGCGCACCACCAGCTTCACCGGCATTTCAACCGATTGCACCTGCTCGCCTGCAATCAGCGCCAGCAGCCGGTCTACCAACAGCCGCGCAGCCAGGCCCAGATCCTGCTGCACGGTGGTCAGCGGCGGTTGGCTATAGGCGGCCAGCGGGATGTCGTCGAAGCCCACCAGCGAGATGTCCTGTGGCACGCGGTGGCCGGCCTCGACCAGGGCACGGATGGCACCCACGGCGATCACATCGGAGGCGGCGAACAAGCCATCGGGCGGGTCGGCTTTCTTGAGCATCGCGCGGGTGAGGCGGTAGGCATCTTCGCTGACGAAATGGCTGCGCGCGTGCAGCCGCGTATCGAATTCCAGCCCGTGCCGTTCCAGCGTGTGGCGATAGCCGGCAAACCTTGGCGCCACCTCCGGCAACTGGTCATCGCCCAGAAAGGCGATGCGCTGGCGGCCGCTGGCGATGAGATGTTCGGTGGCGAGCACGCCGCCCTGGAAATTGTCGCTGCCCACGCTGATGTACGACTGCCCATCGATGCGGCTGCCCCATACCGCCATCGGCAGGCCGTCGCGTGCGGCTGCATCCAGCGCGGCGTGTTCGAAACTTTGTCCCAGCACGATGACGCCGTCGGAGCGGCTGCCGCGCGCAAGTTGTTCCACCCAGCCATCCTGATGCCGGTCCAGCTTGGAGAGCAGCATGCTGTAGCCGCGTCCGGTGAGCTCTTCGGCCAGCAGCGCCAGCATGGTCATCAGGAACGGGTCGGAAAGCGGCTGATCCAGCGCATGCATCATCGGCACCGCCACGCTCACGGTGTTGGAGCGTTTGGCGCGCAGGCTGCGTGCCACCGGGTCGACCTGGTAGCCGGCATCGGCCGCAATCTGCTTGATGTAGGCGCGGGTGCGTTCGGCCACGACCGGGCTGCCGGCCAGGGCCCGCGACACAGTGGATTCGGATACGCCCGCCATCCGCGCGATGTCGGCCATCTGCGGACGGGCAGTGAGCGTGGTGCGGTCTGAAGGTTTGGCCATGGCAGCGCGCTGCGGAAAAGCCAGAGTGTAATCAGTTCGCACTAGAGGCGGGTTGTCCGCGCGGTGGCGGCTGCTTGTGCACGCGGGCAGGGCGCACACGCGCACGAATCTCCTAGCCTTGTGGGCGCTCCCGTAGATCGGGCGCCGGACGTGCAGGGGAGGCGGGCAGCGGGGCATCGGCAGTGCGCGGTGACAGTGTGGTGCGCCCGCTCAACCCATGTAGAGCCCGCCGTTGACCGCGTAGTCGGCACCGGTGACATACGCGGCATCGTCAGACGCCAACCAGGCGCACAGGCCGGCCACTTCGACCGGTTTGCCGAGCCGGCGCACCGGCACCGAGGTGGCCAGGCGATCGAGCACATCCGGCGGAAAACTGCTGATCGAGGCGCTGGCGATATAGCCGGGCGAGATGGTGTTGACGGTGACCCCGCGCGAGGCGACCTCTTGCGCCAACGCGCGACTGAAGCCATGCATGGCCGCCTTGGCGGTGGCGAAGTTGATCTGACCGATCTGGCCCTTGTGCGCGCTGACCGAGCCGATATTGACGATGCGTCCCCATCCGCGCGAGGTCATGCCATCGACCACCTGCTTGGTGATGTTGAACAACGAATGCAGGTTGCTGGCGATCACCGCATTCCAGTCGTCGCGGCTCATCTGCCGGAACAAGGTGTCGCGGCTACCGCCGGCATTGTTGACCAGCACATCGATCTCGCCGACTTCGGCCTTGACCTTGGCGAACGCAGCCACGGTGGATTCCCAATCGGCGGCATTGCCTTCGGATGCCACGAAATCGAAGCCCAACTCGCGTTGCTCGCGCAACCACGACGCCTTGCGCGGCGAATTGGGTCCGCAACCGGCAACCACGGTGTGCCCGCTGCGCGCCAGCTTCTGGCAGATCGCGGTGCCGACACTGCCCATGCCACTGGTGACGTATGCGATGCGGAGAGTCATTTCGTAACTCCTTCGGAGTTGGGATTCGGGATTGGGGATGAGGGGATTCGTAACAGCGGGTATTGGTTCGCTCTGGCTTTGGCGAATCCCCAATCCCGAATGCCGAATCCCGGCGCGCGGCTAGCGCGCTAACGGAAACAAGCCAAACAACAATCCGCCGCCCAGCATCAACAGCGAAATCAGCACCGCCCACTTGAGCGTGAAGCGTTGATGGTCGGCGAAATCGACCTTGGCCAGGCCGACCAGAAGATAGGTCGATGGCACCAGGGGGCTGAGCAGGTGCACCGGCTGGCCGGCGAGCGAGGCGCGGGCCATTTCCACCGGGGTGATGCCGTAATGACTGGCGGCTTCGGACAGGATCGGCAGCACGCCGAAATAGAACGCGTCGTTGGACATGAAAAACGTAAACGGCATGCTGACGATCGCCGTGATCACCGCCAGATACGGGCCCCAGCTGTCGGGAATGACGGCCAGAAAACTGCGCGACATCGCTTCGACCATGCCGGTGTTGGACAGGATGCCGGTGAAGATGCCGGCGGCGAAGATCAGCGACACCACCGACAGCACATTGCCGGCGTGATTGACCAGGCGGCGGCGCTGCTCGGCCAGGTTGGGGTAGTTGATCATCAGCGCCAGCGCGAAGCCGATCATGAACAGCACCGGCATCGGCAGCACGCCCTTCACCAGCGCGCCCATCAAGACCAACGTCAACAGCAGATTCACCCACAGCAGCTTGGGCCGCTTCATGTCCTCGGTGTCTTCCACGCGCGGCAGTGCGTCGTTGTCTTCGGGGATGCTGGTGTCCAGCCAGTTGCCGTCCGCCGGCAGGCGCACCACGCCCAGGCGGCGACGCTCGCGCATGCCCAGATACCAGGCCAGCGTGAGAATGCCGGCGATCGCCAACACCATGGCCGGCACCAACGGCACGAACACATCGGCCGGATCCACATGCAGCGCGGTAGCGGCACGCGCGGTGGGGCCGCCCCACGGGGTCAGGTTCATCACGCCGCTGGCGAGGATGGTGACGCAGGTCAGGTTGAGCGCGTTCATGCCCAGGCGCTGGTACAGCGGCAACATCGCAGAGACGGTGATCATGTAGGTGGTCGAGCCGTCGCCGTCGAGCGAGATCAGCAGCGCCAGGATCGCCGTACCCATCACGATCTTCAGCGGATCGCCCTTGACCAGGCGCAGGATGCGGCCGACCAGCGGATCGAACAGCCCGGCATCGATCATCACCCCGAAATACAGGATGGCGAACATCAGCATCACGCCGGTGGGCGCGATCTTCTTGATGCCTTCGAGCATCATGTCGTTGATGCCGGTGCCGAAGCCGCCCAGCAACGCGAACACGATCGGCACCGTGATCAGAGCCACCAGCGGCGACAACCGCTTGCTCATGATCAGGTACATGAAGGTGATCACCATTCCGAAACCGAGCGCGGTCAGCATGCGGGCAAATCCTTTGAGGCGTACAGCAAGGGGAGAGTGGAGCTCAGGAGTGCGCAGGATGCGCAGCGCCGACGATGCAGGTGCGCGGTTGCTGCGGAAGGCACGCGAGCTAGTGCAAGCGCGGCGCTGCGCGCGGGTATGGCCAGGTAGCGGCGCGCAGCACCGAGATGCGCGAACGGCGTGCGCACCTCGGTCGTTCCGATTGCCGACACGATGCAGTTGCGCATCAGAAGTCGTACTGGAAGCGGCCGGTTACCGCCAGCGTGTGGTCGACCACCGCATCCATGGTGCGGTCGCGGTTGCGGCTATCGATCACGTTGAGCATCACGCGCAGGTTCGGCTTGAAGTACCAGTTTCCGCCCAGCGTCCACGACTGCGTGCTGGCGTTGATGAAGTCCGGTTGCCCGTCCAGATGCTGGTTGCCACGCATGTAGTCGTAGCGCAATGCCAGCTCGAGCGCACCGGAGGGGCGGTTGGGCGTGGCGATGCGGCTGAAGCGGCCGGTCTTGCGGTCGTAGCCGCGCGATTCGCCGGTGACGAACCAGCTGACCAACCCATAGCTGGCCAACACCTTGGCGTGCTGCGCGCCATCGTCGAGCAGGCCGCCGCTGAATTCGCTCTGCCACGACCACGGGCCGAGCACTTCGGCGTATTCCAGCGACCATTTGTCGAAATCGGTGTCGCGGCCATCGGCAAAGCGCGCCAGGGTGATGCGGCTATTGTTGGCCAGATCGTTTTCCGGACGAGGGCGGATCAGCAGCGACGAAGCGCCCCCGCTGCCCGGATGCGAATAGCGCTCGTGCGCCAGCGAGATACCCAGGTGGCGCAAGCGTGCCTCGCCCATCTCCGGGGCGTAGGTCAGGCGCGTGCCGAGCGCGCCGCCCTTGGTCGAGGAATTGTCGATGCTTTCCAGGCTGTAGGCGGACGTGGACCAGGTCGCATCCGGGCGATTGGTCTGCCAGGAAATGGCCTTGCGGTAGATCGGCGCCAGCGTGGTCGAGGCGTAGCCGCGTTCCAGGAACGGGCCGTAGTTGGAGCCGGTGCGATCGTCCAGCGAGAAGTACTGCTTGAACTGGCCAACGGTCAGCGTGCCGGCCGAAAATTTCTTGGCGATATAGACATCGCGCGCCAGGATGCCGCGGCTGCCCGGTTCGTATTGCAGGCCGGCGAAATCTGCCTCGGCCTTGTAATTGAACCCGTAGAACTTGCCCGACACATCCAGCCACACGCGGCGGAACTGGGTGTCGTTGGGCTCGCGCGCACCGCGGTCGTCGTTGTCGAACACGGTGAAGTCCCAATGCACGCGCCCGCCCACTTCGGCAGTGACCGGGCCGGCCTCGTCGGCGGCATGTGCCGCCGGTGCCAGGCAGATCGCCGCGCAGGCGCCGAAGGCACGCAAACGCAAGGTGTCGTTGCTCACAGACCCTCCCAGGTACATGTGTGAATCACGTTTGGCGATGCGCCGCACAACCGCCGCGGCGTGTTGGCAGCAGCCTAGTCCGGCGAAGCTGTCATGGACCTGTCAGTGCGTGGGAATGGGAAATCGGGAATGGGGAATCGCAACAGCGGGATTCCGGCAACGGGTGCCTAGGTGTAGAAGCTTTTGTTCTCCGGGCCTGTTACCTTCCGGCCGCGACCAACCGCCGTTCCGATTCCCCATTCCCTATTCCCCAATCCCCATTCACGAATCCCTGCCACATGCGCCTTCTCCTAGTCGAAGACAACGCCGACCTCGCCGATGCGATCGTGCGGCGCATGCGCCGTAGCGGGCATGCGGTGGATTGGCAGGCCGATGGATTGGCGGCGGCGAGTGTGCTGCGGTATCAGAGCTTCGACCTGGTGGTGCTGGATATCGGATTGCCCAAACTCGATGGGCTGCGGGTGCTGGCCGGCATGCGCGAGCGGGGCGACACCACGCCGGTGCTGATGCTGACCGCGCGCGATGGCATCGAAGACCGCGTGCAGGCACTGGACGTCGGTGCCGACGATTACCTGGGCAAGCCGTTCGACTTCCGCGAGTTCGAAGCGCGTTGCCGGGTATTGCTGCGGCGCAGTCGTGGCCAGGCCAGCGAGGTGGTGCAGATCGGCGGATTCGTCTTCGACAATGCTGCGCATGCGCTGCTGCTGGATGGCGTGCCCATCGAGTTGCCCAATCGCGAATATCGCCTGTTCGAAATCCTGATCGGACGGCTCGGGCAGGTGGTGGGCAAGGACGAGATCGGCAACGGCTTGTTCGGCTTCGACGATGACGCCGGGCCCAATGCGATCGAGCTGTATGTCGGCCGGCTGCGGCGCAAACTGGCCGCCGCGCCGTTGCGTATCGTCACCGTGCGCGGTGCCGGTTACAAACTCGAAGAAGCCGACCCGCATGCGCCGGTGGAGCCGGGCGTCGATGGCTGAGCCGCTGGCAGTGGCACCGTCGATCCGGCGCACCTTGCTGCTGTATCTGGGCAGCCTGTCGCTGCTGGGTGCGGTGGTGCTGTTCTTTGCCGCACGCGATTACGGCGAGCGGGCGGCCAATCGGTCCTACGATCACCTGCTGGTGTCCTCGGCCCTGTCGATCATCGACAGCGTGGCGTTGGTCGGCGGCGACTGGCAGGTGGATCTGCCGTATGCCTCGCTGGATCTGCTCGGCATGGCACCGGAGGACCGCGTGTTCTATCGCGTGTTCGATGCACAGGGCCGCACCATCACCGGCGAAGACACGCTGCCGCTGCCGCCGCGTGCGCCCCGCGACGAGCGGCCACTGTTGTTCGATGCGCAGTACAGCGGCGAGCCGGTGCGCTTTGCGGTGGTGATGCATCGGGTGGCCTCGGCCTCGGGGCAGGGCGAGGTGCGCGTGCAGGTGGGCCAGACCCGGCGCGCACGCGATGCGGTGGCGCGCGATGTGGTGCTCAACGCCTTGGTGGCGATCGGCGTACTGTCGTTGCTGGCGCTGGGCCTGGTCTGGCTGGGTGTCTACCGCGCGTTGCGGCCGCTGCAGCGTATCGAGCGCGATCTGTCGCGACGCGAACCCTCCGACCTCAAGCCGCTGAACGTGCCGGCGCCGCAGGAAATGCAGTTGATGGTGAGCGCGCTCAACCGGTTCATGGCGCGGCTATCGTCCAGTAACGAAACCCTGCGCGCGTTCATGGCCGAGGCCGCGCACCAGATGCGCACGCCGCTGGCGGCCTTGCGCGCGCAGGCGCAGCTGGCGATGGACGACGACGACCCGCACGAGATGCAACGCAGTTTGGTGGCGATCGAGCGCAACGCCAGCCACATGAGCCGCTTGCTCAATCAGTTGCTCAGCGATGCCAGCGCGATCCATCGCGCCAACCTGCAGCGATTTGCCACCGTGGATCTGGCCGACGTATTGCATCAGGCCCTGTACGAAGCACTGCCGCGCAGCCCAGGCGCACCGCGCGTGCAGCTGGCGATCGACCCGAAGCCGGCGCTGCTGCGTGGTGATGCACTGCTCCTGCGCGAGGCGCTGAAAAACCTGATCGACAACGCCTGCAAATACGGGGCCGGCGGCCCGCTGCAGGTGGCGCTCACCAGCGACGGCAACCATCACGTGCTGACCATCGCCGATCATGGCCCCGGCATTCCGCCTGCCGAAGCCGAGCGGGTGTTCGAGCGTTTCGTACGCGGGGCGGATGCGCCGGCCGGCGGCGCCGGGCTGGGGTTGGCCATCGTCAAGCGCGTGGTGGAAGCGCATGGTGGGCGCATCGATCTGGCCAACCGCATCGGTGGCGGCTTGATCGCCTCGCTGCATTTTCCCGGAGGAGGCGCATGATGCGGCGGAGATGGATGCTGGCGACGTGGATACTGGTAGTGCTGCTGGTTCATGGCACCGCCTGCGCGGCGCCAGGCGATGTGCGTCGCTTTCCTGCACAGGGCCCGGTGCGTGTGCAGCTGCGCGTGCAGGGCTCCACCGACCTGGAAGTGTTCGGTGCAGTCATCCGCGACTATCAAAGGTTGCACCCGGGCACCGAGGTGATCTACGAAGATGTCATCGCCTGGGACATCTACGACCGTTATCTGCATCCAAGCCATGGCGCACCTGCTGCAGACATGCTGATCAGCGCGAGCATGGACCTGCAGACAAAACTGGTGAACGACGGCCATGCGTTGACGCATCGCTCCGCACAGACCGAAGCCTTGCCGGCATGGGCGCAATGGCGGCATGAAGTGTTCGGCATCAGCTACGAGCCGGTGGCCATCGTCTACAACACACGCAAGCTGGATGCCGCCCGCGTGCCGCGCACGCGCCGGCAATTGCTGGCGTTGTTGCGCGCGCCCGATGCACCGCTGCGCGGCAAGGTCGGCACCTACGATGTCGAACGCAGCGGCGTGGGGTATCTGTTCGCGACCCAGGACGGCCAAGTGGGCAGTATCGCCGGGGCGCTGCTCGCGGCGCTGGGGGCCAACCGGGTGGTGCTGGAAGAGCGCACCGGCAGCCTGCTCGATCGCGTCAGCCGTGGCGAGCTGTTGCTGGCCTATAACGTGCTTGGCTCCTACGCACAGGCCCGCATCGATGCGGGCGCGCCGCTGGGCATCGTGCAGCCGCAGGACTACACGCTGGTGGCGTTGCGCACGGCAGTGATCCCCAAGACGGCGCCGCATGCGCCGGAGGCGCGCCGGTTTCTCGACTATCTGCTCTCGCCGCGCGGCCAGCAGGTGCTGTCGCGCGAGGCGCGGCTAATGCCGATCCTGCCGGCGGCCGGTGGGCGTGGCGGTTCGGCGCAGCCGCCGTTCCGCCCGATCCCGCTCGGTCCCGGTCTGCTGGTGTATCTGGACAAGCTCAAACGCCGCCAGTTCCTGGATGCCTGGCGGGCAAGCACGCAGCCGCCGCGCTAGCGCGTGTTGTGCGCTTTGAGGTGAGATGCGTTGGCCGTCGGCGAAGCGGGTGCTGCGTGGCGCCGACTTGACTGGCGCCAAGGTAAGCCGCGCGGCGGCCGCTCCGTGCCGCTGGCGGGCCAACCCTGGCGGAAGCGCCCTGTGGCGCGCCGAGACCGCGTTGCGCGCCTTGCCCAAGCGGCCAGCCTGGGCAAGGCGCACGCCTTGTCTGGGCGCGCCACAGGACGCGTCGCACTCACCTCAAAGCGCGTGGCACGCTCTTGGGCAGGGTATCGGCGGCGGCACATGTGCCAGACTTGGCGCATGGCCGATCTCACCATTCTCGTCGCCGACGACCACCCGCTGTTCCGCGCCGCCGTCATCCACGTGCTGCAGCAGACCCTGCCGCAGACCAACGTGGTGGAAGCCTCCAGCGCCGCCACCTTGAGCGCGATGCTGCGTTCGCACCCGCAGGCCGAGCTGGTGCTGCTGGATCTGGCCATGCCCGGTGCACGCGGTTTTTCGGCGCTGCTGCATGTGCGTGGCGAGCACCCGGACATTCCGGTGGTGGTGATCTCCTCCAACGATCATCCGCGGGTTATCCGGCGTGCGCAGCAGTTCGGTGCGGCCGGATTCATTCCCAAATCCACGCCGGCCGAATCGATCGGCACCGCGGTGGCCAGCGTGCTGGAAGGCGGCACCTGGTTCCCACCGATGACGGCCGAGCGCTCGGAGGCCGACGCACAACTGGCCTCCAAACTCGCCCAGCTCACCCCGCAACAGTTCCGTGTGCTGCTGAGCCTGGCCGATGGCCTGCTCAACAAGCAGATCGCGCACGAGCTGGGCCTGGCCGAGAACACCGTCAAGGTGCACGTCACCGCCATCCTGAAAAAGCTCGACTGCTACAGCCGCACCCAGGCCGCGGTATTGGTCAAGGCGCTGGAGCCGGAAGGCGAGGGCTGATCCAGCGTGCGGCGTGGATCGCTGCGCATTGCGGTCTGCAGCAGGCGCAACGCGTCGCCCATGCAGCGGGTGCGGCGGTGCGAGGCCCGGCGATCAAGCATGGCAAGCAGCCCGTTTTTTCAATCGCCCTAAGCCGGTGGCTGCCGATAGAACACCATGCCGCCATGATGCAGCTCATCATCGGTGACGAAGCGGCCATCGGCGGTGAAGCCGGTGTCGTCCCAGTATTCGATGTGATTGCCGGTGATTTCGTAGCGCCCCTGGTAGGCGCTTTGGCGTGTGCCGCGGGCTTCGTCGTAGCGGCCGTTCGGCAGGAGTTCCTGCCGGATCCGGCCGTCGCCGGTGACCCACATGCCGAGATAGGGGTGTGCTTGCATCGGATGTCCTGGTTGCCGGGTCGCGATAGTGGTGGGCGCCGTGGGCGGTTGCGTCGCTGCCGCGAACGGGCAGGCGAGCGCCGAGCCGGCGCCCAGCGCCACCGCGATGGCGGCTTTCATCGGTGTGTCGCTCATGGGCTTGCCCTGCGTTGCAGTTGGCGATGGCCGCGCTGCAGCACGGCGTCGTAGGCGGGCAGGTCGAGGAAGGCGTTGACCTCGACCGCCTTGCCATCGGCCATACGCATGATCCATGCGTAACGATTGCGATAGCTGCTGCCATCGCGCAGCGTGGCCACGCCTTCCCACTGCACGATGACGTGCTCGCCATCGGCCCAGAGGCGTTGCTGCACCGGCCGCAGTGGCGAGGCCAGGCGTTCGCTCAGCGGACGCACCGCCGCCTCGACCAACACCTCGCGACCACGCAAGGTGCCGGCACTCGGACCGGAGCCTTCGATGGTCCACACCACCTCGGGCGACAGCAGCGTCTCGAAGATGCCGCTGCCCCCGTTTTGCCACTGCGCGAAGGCCGCTTCGACGATGCGCTTGTTGCAGATGGGCGCCGGTTGCCCTGCACAGGCGCCTGTGGATGCAACGTCATTGCCTGTGGCGCCGACGTTGCCCGCGAACGCGGCGGCGACAAGCAGCGCTGCCGCCGCGAGGGTTGAGAGTCTGGTCATGGCTGCTCCGTGGTGATCAGGTGCGCAGCTGCACGTGATGGGTGCCGTAGATCAACTGCTGCGCCATCGGCCTGCCGATGAAGCGTTCGGGGAAGATCGGCGGCACTGCGCTGACCGCGTCCAGGCGCGCAACGTGCTCATCGCTGAGCACGATCTCCAGCGCGCCGAAATTGTCTTCGGCCTGCTGCAAGGTGCGTGCGCCCATCACCGGCGACACGACGGCGGGGTTGCGCAGGGTCCAGGCCAGCGCCACCTGCGAGCGCGATGCGCCCAGTTCATCGGCGACCGCACCGACCACATCGGCGATCTCCAGCGAGCGTGCATTGAGATGCCCGGTCGAGGCGATCACGCCCTTGCTGCTGCTCGACACCTCTGCCGCATTGTCGTCGGTCAGATCGGCGCGGCTGTATTTGCCGGTGAGGATGCCGCCGCCCAGCGGCGACCACGGCAACACGCCCAGGCCGAGTTCGCGCGCCATCGGCAGCAGCTCGTGTTCGACGCTGCGTTCGACCAGGCTGTACTCGATCTGCAACGCCACCAACGGCGACCAGCCACGCAGGTCGGCCAGGGTCTGCAATTGCGCCACGCGCCAGGCCGGCGTATTGCAGATACCCAGATAGAGCACCTTGCCCGCTTGCACCAGATGCTCCAGCCCGCGCATCACTTCGTCCGGTGCGGTGGTGAAATCCCAGGCGTGCAGGTAAAGCAGGTCGATCCGGTCGGTGGCAAGTTGGCGCAGGCTGGTTTCCACCGAGCGAATCAGGTTCAGGCGATGATTGCCGCCGGAATTGATGTTGTCCGCATCGCGTGCCATGGTGAATTTGGTGGCCAGCACGAAGCGTTCGCGTCGGTCCTTGACCAACTCACCGAGGATGCGTTCGGAGCCGCCATTGGTGTAGTTCACCGCCGTGTCGATGAAGTTGCCGCCGCGGTCGGCATAGGCGTCGAAGATGCGCCTGGCTTCGCCTGCATCCGCGCCCCAGCCCCAGGCTTCGCCGAAGGTCATGGTGCCCAGCGACAGGGGCGAGACGCGCAGGCCGGAACGGCCGAGCAGGCGGTAGTGGTCCAGTGAGCGTGGCTGATGCATGCGTGATGTCTCCCGGTAGCGACGTGGTGCGTGTTGCCAGCCACTGTGCCGCGGCGCGGGGAGCAAGCGTGAGCCTGGTTATCCGGCATCCTTGCCTGATCGTCCGAATGGCCGATGCAGCGCCAGCGCGCAGGCGGTTTGTTGCGAGACGTGGGAGTTGCGGGGTCACGTTCGAAGTGGGTGGCTGCCCAATGCGAACGCATGCACTGCGCCTGGAATGCAGCGGCTTCGTCGCGTCGGACGCAGCACCGCAGGCAAGCGTCTATGCTATGGCGACCGCCATCGAACACTGAAGCTGCGGCACCGTGACCATCAAATTCGATCTCAACGATCTGCAGGCATTCCGTGCGGTTGCCGAGAACGGCAGCTTTCGCCGCGCTGCCGAACGCATCCGCATCACCCAGCCGGCGCTCAGCCGCAGGATCGACAAGCTCGAGTCGGCGTTGAACGTCAAGCTGTTCGAGCGCACCACGCGCAAGGTCACCCTCACCACCGTCGGCCAGGCGTTCATGCCGCAGGTCGAGCGCATGCTCGATGACCTGGACATGGCGCTGATGAGCATCGGCGATGCAGGTTCCAGCAGGATGGGGACGGTAACCGTGGCCTGCGTGCCATCTGCCGCGTACTACTTCATGCCGCAGGCGATCCACGGGCTGCATCAGTTGTTTCCGAAGATCCGCATCCGGCTGTTCGACGGCAGTGCCAGTCACGTCAGTGCGGCAGTGGCTTCCGGCGAAGCGGATTTCGGGGTCAGCTTCAGCGGCAACCTGGCGCCGGAGGTGGAGTTCGAACCGTTGTTGCAAGAGCGCTATGTGATTGCCTGCCGCCAGGACCATCCGCTGTCCGGGCGCGCACAGGTCAGCTGGCAGGAGGCCTGCGCTTACGACTACATCACGCTGGACAAGACATCGGGCAACCGGCTGGTGCTGGATCGGGCGCTGGCTGCATTCACGCCGGACAAGCCGAGCATCTGCGAGACCCGACATGTCACCACGTTGCTGGGATTGGTAGAGGCCGGCGTCGGTATTGCCGCCGTGCCTTCCATCGCCATGCCGTCCGGCCCGCATCCGGTGCTGGCGGCGGTGCCGCTGGTCGAACCGGAGGTATCGCGCAACGTGGGGCTGCTCAAACGTCGCGGACGCACGCTGACACCCACCGCGCTCGAACTGGCGGAACTGGTGCGACGGATGCCCGCACGTTCAAGGTGACACCGGATCCAGGCCGGTCACGCGCGCAACCGCCTGCACCTCACCCGACTGCAGGTACGCCAGCAGGCGCCTGGCTGCTTCGGGGTGCTGCGCGTTGACCGGCACACCGGCCGCGTAGCGCGTGATCGACTGCAACGGCTCGGGGATCTTGCCGACAAACTCCACGCCTGCCACCGGAAGCAGTTCGGCCACCTGCTGAAAGCCGAGCTGATAGCTGCCATCGGCCACCACCGTGGCCACCGGGATGCGCGGAATCTTCTTGCTCTTGGCCATCATCGGGCCCTGGATCTGCAACTGCTTGAACAGCGTGGTCTCGATGTAGACGCCGCTGGCGCTGTCGGAATAGGCCACCGAATCGGCGTGCAGCAGCGTGTGTTTGAAGTGCTCGACGCTGTCGATCGTGGGCTTGGGTGCACCGCTGCGCACCACCATGCCGATCCTCGAATCGGCCAGCTCCACCCGCGATGCCGCATCGACCACGCCGGCATCGATGAGCTTCTGCAACGCGCTCCCCACCATGATCACCACATCGGCAGGCTCGCCGCGTGCGAGCCGGTTGGGAATGGCTTGTGGCGTTTGGCCCATGGAAGGGCCAAGCAGGGTGGTGATCTTCACCCCGCTCTGCGTGGTGTATTGCGGCGCCAGGCGTTCGAAGGCGGCGGTGAAACCGCCGGAGGTCATCACGGTCAACTCCTGCGCGCCTGCCGTTGTCGCCAGCAGGACCGTTGCAACGATCGCACCCAGCCACTTCTTCCACATGGCGTGCCTCATTTGGTGGCCCCTGCCGCAGCATGGCCGCTCGCCGGCGCTGGATTGGCTTGGCGGCGATACAGAAACAGCGTGGCTCCCAGTGCGCACACCGCTGCGAAGACCAACCAGTAGCCAGGCGCGGCCTTGTCGCCGGTGACGTGGATCAGCCAGGTGGACATCACCGGCGTAAAACCGCCAAACACCGCGGTCGCCAGGCTGTAGGCAAGCGAAAATCCCGCCACCCGCACATGCGCCGGCATCCGTTCGGTGAGCGCCGGGATCATGGCGCCGTTGTAGATGCCGTAGATGAAGGACAGCCACAGCAGCGCCTGCAACATATGCGCAAAGCTCGGTGCGGCCGCAAGCAACGCAAGTACCGGATAGGCGGTCACGCTGCACACCACCGCCATGGTCACCAGCAGCGGCTTGCGGCCGAAGCGGTCGCTGAGTGCGCCCCCGATCGGCAGCCAGATGAAATTGGAGACGCCCACCAACAGCGTGACGATCAACGCATCGCCGGTACTGAGTTTGAGCACGCTCTTGCCGAAGGTGGGGGCGTAGACGGTGATCAGATAGAACGCGGTCGTCGTCAGCGCGACCATCAAGCCGCCGGCAATCACGATGCCTGCATTGTCCGCCAGCCCGCGCATCACCTGCTTCATCGTGACCGGCTGCCGGCGCTGGGCAAATTCCGCCGTCTCTTCCAGGCTTCGCCGCAGCAAGAAGATGAAAGGGATGATGACGCAACCGATGCCGAACGGAATCCGCCAGCCCCACTGCGCCAGATCCTGCGGCGCCATCAGCTGGTTGAGCGCAAACCCGATCGCGGCCGCAGCGACGATGGCGAGCTGCTGGCTGGCCGATTGCCAACTGGCGTAGAAGCCGCGCCGGCCCGGTGTGGCCATCTCGGCCAGATACACCGACACGCCGCCCATTTCGGCGCCGGCCGAAAAGCCCTGCAGCAAGCGCCCAAGCAGCACCAGGGCCGGGGCCCACAAGCCGATGCTGGCGTAGCCTGGCACCAGCACGATCAGCACGGTACCGCTGGCCATGATGGCCAAGGTGACGATCAGGCCTTTGCGGCGCCCGACATCGTCGATATAGGCACCCAGGATCACCGCACCCAGCGGCCGCATCAAAAAGCCTGCGCCGAACACGGCGAAGGTCATCATCAGGGACGCGAATTCGTTGTTCGCCGGGAAGAACGCCGCGGCGATCTGGGTGGCGTAAAAACCGAACAGGAAGAAGTCGAACTGTTCGAGGAAGTTGCCCGAGGTCACCCTCAGCACCATCCCGAGTTTCGACTGTTGCGTTGCCTCGCTGCGGGAACTGCGCATAAATCGCCCTCCACGATAGATATGCATGGACGTATGACATCCGAGGCACTCGATTCTGGTCGAGATGGTGGATGTTGATAATTGCTGCTTTCTCATCGATTGATGCGCGTACAACATCGGCCTGCGCGGCTGCAATGCCACACGTGCAGTGACCTCGCCACGACGCGCACGCCGCATCCGCCAACGGCCGCTGGCGTTGCCGCGTGAAGTCAAGCTCGATCCGCCTATGCCGTCGCCGCAGGTGCTCTGGTGGCCTGCCACTGCGCCGATCGGGTCGGTGGGTGCGCTGCCGGTCCTGGGCGCAGGAGAGGAAGCAGGCAGCGCTACCCGCGCCGCATCAACATCTGCGTCACCAACGCACGCAGGGCCGGTGGGCGGACCGGTTTGGACAAAAATCCCCAGCCCAGATCCAGCGCATGCTCGCGCAGGACAGGGTCGGGTTCTGCGGTGACCAGGATCACGCGTGGCTCGCGTTGCCAGCGTTCCACCAACTGCGACAGCAGCATGGGGCCGTGGTGTGCGCCCATGCGCACATCCAGCAGCAGTTCCGGCACCTCCTCGGCATTGGCAGCGCTCAATGCCTCATCCGGGCCGCCGGCAAAATCCACACGGCATTCCCAGCGTTCCAGCAGCGTGCGCGTGGCCTCGCACACCAAGGGCTCATCATCCACGCACCACACCCGGCAGCCATGCAGGATGGGGTCGTTGCCGTGTTCGGCAGTGCCGACAGGCGCCGGCAGTTGCCGTGCGATGGCGGTGCGATCGCCTATCGGGACCGTCACCGAAAACACGCTGCCGGCGCCCAGGGTGGAACGCAGCCCGATGCGATGGCCGAGCAGGCGGCCGATGCGCTCGACGATGGCCAGGCCCAGGCCTGCGCCGCGATCGTTGGCCACGCCGTCGTCCAGGCGGCGGAATTCCTCGAAGATTTCGTGTTGCAAGGCTTCGGGAATGCCGGGCCCCTGGTCGTGCACTTCGATGCGCAGCCAGCCGCCGCGGCGGCGGCAGCCGATCAGCACGCGTCCGCGCGGCGTGTAGCGGATGGCGTTGGAGAGAAAGTTCTGCAGGATGCGGCGCAGCAGGTTTTCATCGCTCAACACCACCGCCGAGGTCGGCACCGATTCCAGCACCAGCCCGCGGTCTTCGGCCAGGATGCCGAAATCGCGCGCCAGGGTGTCCAGCAAGGGCGCAAGCGCAAAGTCGCGCACCTGGGTCTTCAGGCTGCCCGCTTCCAGGCGCGAGATGTCGAGCAGGCTGTTGAGGATGGCGTCCTGCGCCGCCAGCGCACCGTCGATGTTGTCGACCACGCGCGCGCTGCCAGCCTCGCGCACTTGCCCACGCAACACCGAGACGAACATGCGCGCGGCGTTGAGCGGCTGCAGCAGGTCGTGCACCGCCGAGGCGACGAAGCGGGTCTTGTAGCGGTTGGCGCTTTCGGCTTCGCGCTTGGCCGCCGCCAGGTCGCGGGTGCGCTCGGCCACGCGGTGTTCCAGCGCGTCGGCCAACGAACGCAGTTCGCGTGCGGCGTTCTTGTAGCTGGTGATGTCGGCGTAACTGGTGACAAAGCCGCCATCGGGCAGCGGATTGCCGCGGATTTCCAGCACCGTGCCATCTTCTTTTTCGCTCTCGCGCATATGCGGTTTTCCGCCGCGCAAGTGATTCAGGCGCCGCTCGATCGCCGCTTCGATCGGTCCCGGCCCCAGCAGGCCACGGCGTGCATTGAAGCGGAACAGGTCTTCGATCGGGCGGCCGATCTTGAGCAGTTCCGGCGGAAACCGGAACAGCTCCACATAGCGCGAATTCCACGCCACCAGGTTGAGCGCCTCGTCGATCACCACCACGCCTTGCGGCAGGTGTTCCAGGCTGCGGCTCAGGCCGGCATTGGCCTGCTGCGCGGCGGTGACCACGCCGTCCTGGGCGGTGCGCAGTTCTTCGGCGTGTTGCTGCAGCAAGGTTTCCAGTTCGTGCCGGCTGCGCTGGCGCAACGCCGACAGCCGCCGCCGTTGCTGCACGAACAACCACAGCAGGGCCAGGGCCAGCCACGCGCCGGCGGCGGCAATCGCCGCGGCGCGGCCGGCAGCGGCGCTGGCGCGGGTGTCGTGCAGCAGATGCAGGCGCCAGCCGCTTTCGGGCACTTCCAGGGTCTGCCACAGCACCTGCGCGCCGAGCGGCGGGTCGCGCACGTCGGCCAGCACCCCACCGTACCCGGTTTGCTCGATCAGCCGGCGCCGCAGCGGCAGCAATTGCTGGTCGGCGTACTGGCGGGTGCTCTGCAGTTCGCGGCGATCGCGGTCGCTGAGCGGGGCCAGCACGCGGTAGCGCCATTCCGGCTGGCTGGCCAGAAACACCACATCGTGCGCGTCCGACGCCAGCACGATGTCCGGGGTCTGCAGCCACTCACGCTCCAGTGCAGCCAGGGCGATCTTGATCACCACCACGCCCTGCACCTGGCCGGCGCCGTCGACAATGGCCTGCGACAGGAAATAGCCTGGCTCGCTGGTGGTCATGCCGATGCCGTAGAAGCTGCCGCTGCCGGTGGCCAGCGCCTGCTGGTAATACGGACGGAAGGCGTAGTCCACGCCCACGTTGCTGCGTGGCGCCCGCCAGTTGCTGGCGGCCAGCGCCACGCCGTCATGGTTGATCAAGGTCAGCGTGGACGACTGCGTGACATTGTTGGCGCGTTCGAGCTTGCGGTTGAGCGCATCCACCTGTGCCGGCGACAGCGGGCCGGACACGGCCGCGCGCAACTCCGGGTCCAGCGCCAGAATCTGCGGCAACGTGCGGTAGCGGTCCACGCGCTGCTGCAGCGCCTGCGCGTAGAGCCGCAGCTGGCGGCGCACGGTGGCGCTTTCATCGTGCAGCGCGCTCTGTTCGACGAAGTGCCCGGCCGCGACCATGGCCACAATCATCCCGCCCAGCACGATGGCCAAGGCGAGCAGCAGGCGACGGCGTTGCGATGCGTACATGGCCGTAAGTATGGCGGTCTGCCGGCGGATCGCGCAGCCACCAGCGTGGATGGCCAAGAGCGGTTGCGCTCACCGCAGACAGACGCGGCCGGCGCTCGGTGCCGCATGCGTCACGCGTAGACGACGGTTCCGGGCGTCGGTGCGCCTATGCCCGGCAACCGCTTGCGATATGGGTCAGCCGCTCTCATCGCGCGCTTGGCAAGCGCCGGATACGACAACGGCCGCACCCGTGACGGATGCGGCCGTGTCCAATGCCTGTTGCGGTGCGATGCCAGCCGCGCGCCGGCGAACCGGCGTGCGGCCATCACACGCGGCAGTGCGTCGGCGCGAATCGCCTGCGCGCTGCCTTGCTCAGTGCGGCTTAGAACTGCACCTGCGCACGCAGTTCCATGATGTGCGGGGTTTCATGCACGCCGTTGCGCGAGGAATCCACCCAGCTGTAGTTGGCCTGGAACTTGAAGTGGCTGGTGAGGTACCAGTTGGCGCCGATGGTGGTGTCGTGCTGACGGCCGCCGTGGACGTTGTTGTCTTCCAGGTTCAGGCGGCTGTAGCGGGCGGTCAGCTCGACCGCGCCGTAGTCATGCGACGGCTTGATGTTGCCCGGCACGCCGCCGGCATAGCTGCGCGATTCGCCGGTCAGCGTCCAGGTGCCGTAGACGTACTGGCCCTGGGCGATGAAGTGCGGCTGGTTGGCATTGCGCGCCACTTCGGCACGCAGCGCTTCGCTCTGCAGCGAGAACGGGCCATGGATCCACACCGCTTCCAGGCCGGTGCGGATCACATGGTCCACATCGAGGATGGTGCCGGTGTCGATCAGGCGCACATCGGTCAGGCCGGCTTCCGGGCGCGCACGCAGGCGCACCCGCGGGCTGAACGACACGCCGCGGCCGTCGCTGTAACCGCGCGGGTTTTCGATCGAGCCGGCGATGCCCAGATGCAGCACGTCGCCTTCGGCCTTCATCGGGGTCCATGCCACGTGCACGGCCTGGGTGGTGCCCGGGTTGTCGCCCTGCAGATCCTTGCCGCCGTAAGCGCCGGCCTGCAGCAGGTACTGCTGACGTTCCAGCGTCCATTCCGCGCCGGTCCGGCGACCCTGGAACACCGCCTGGATCGGCAGGCCCAGTTCCATGAAGCTGCCCGCACGCGAGCTCTGCACCGCCTCCAGGCCCACCGGCACCTTCATGTAGCCCAGGCGCACCCGGCCGTAATCCTGGCCGAACAGGGCCTTGGTCTCGAACCGGTAGAACACGTCCAGCCACAGCTTGGACTCGAAGTCGTAGTACACCATGGCGTCGTAGACGCCCTTCTTCTTGATGGTGGCGCCGAATTCCTTGCGGCGGAAGTCGTTGCGGTCTTCCAGGCGGTCGTCGCCGGAGAAGTTGTTGTCGTCGTAGGCGTAGTTGCCGGTCAGGCCCAGCTCGGTGCCGTCACCGAAGGTGTACTTGGTCGGCCAGTTTTCGATCGAGGTGGCTGCATTGGCAGCGGCGGGGACGATGGCAGCAGCCAACGCCAGGACAAGCAGATTGAGGCGCATAGGTATGGTCTTCGGCAATGAGAAGGGGCCGGGCGTCCTGCCATGGCGGTCGCAATGAATGTCTTCAGCAAGCGCGCAGGGTCCGGACGACGGCAGCACAGAAACGGTGTCTGCGTTAAACGGAATTAACGGCCGGCGGCGGCGCGGCTGAAGTGTAAGCCCACGTTCAGCCGCTGGACATGGGGTAGTACCAATGGGCTATCGGCCGGGGCTGTGACGTGCGGCCAGAATGCGTGCAACGGGTGCTGGCTCGGCACCTTCTCTCGTCCCTCGGAGTGGTGTCATGCACATCAGCAAGCCTGCCGGCCCCCTGCCGGCGTCCGTCCCCTTCTATCGCCAACTGTATTTTCAGGTGGTGGTGGCGATCGTCCTCGGCGCCCTGCTGGGCCATTTCGAGCCCGCCTTCGCCGAAAGCCTCAAGCCGCTGGGCGACGCCTTCATCAAGCTGGTGAAGATGATCATCGCCCCGGTGATCTTCCTGACCATCGTCACCGGCATCGCCGGCATGACCCATCTCAAGACGGTGGGCCGGGTGTTCGGCAAGGCGATGGCCTACTTCCTGTTCTTTTCCACCTTGGCGCTGGTGGTCGGTCTGGTCGTTGCCCATGTGGTGCAGCCCGGCGCCGGCATGAACATCAATCCGGCCGATCTGGACCAGAGTGCGGTCAAGAGCTACGTCGAGAAGTCGCATGACCTGACCCTGGTCGGCTTCCTGATGGACATCATCCCCAACTCGCTGATCGGCGCCTTCACCGGCGATCAGGTCGTCAACGGCAAGCTGACCGGGCCGAACATCCTGCAGGTGCTGTTCGTGGCGGTGCTGTTCGGCGTGTCGCTGGCGCTGGTGGGAGAGCGCGGCAAGCCGGTGCTGAACCTGCTGGAAGCGCTGATCGCCCCGGTGTTCAAGCTGGTGCATATCCTGATGCGTGCCGCCCCGATCGGTGCCTTCGGCGCCATCGCCTTCACCATCGGCAAGTACGGCGTGGAGTCGCTGGTCAATTTGGCCTGGCTGGTGGGCTCGTTTTATCTGACATCCTTGTTGTTCGTGCTGGTGATCCTGGGTCTGGTGAGCCGGCTGTGCGGGTTTTCGGTGCTCAAACTGATCCGTTACCTGAAAGCCGAGCTGCTGCTGGTGCTGGGCACCTCTTCGTCCGAGTCGGCGTTGCCGTCGCTGATGGAGAAGATGGAAAAGGCCGGTTGCGAGAAGTCGGTGGTGGGCCTGGTAGTGCCGACCGGCTACTCGTTCAATCTGGACGGCACCAATATCTACATGACGCTGGCGGCGCTGTTCATCGCCCAGGCCACCAATACCGAACTGACCCTGGGCCACCAGATCGCCCTGCTGGCCGTGGCGATGCTCAGCTCCAAGGGCGCGGCCGGCGTCACCGGTGCCGGCTTCATCACCCTGGCTGCCACGCTGGCGGTGGTACCGGAAGTGCCGGTGGCCGGCATGGCGCTGATTCTGGGCGTGGACCGTTTCATGAGCGAATGCCGCTCGCTGACCAACTTCATCGGCAACGCGGTGGCCACCGTGGTGGTCTCGCGCTGGGAAAACGCCCTGGACCGCGACCGGCTCAAGCTGGTGCTGGACGGCGGCGAACCACCGCTGCTGGCCCCGGTCGGCCAACCCGGCGTGGCACCTGCCAGCCTGCGTTGATGCTTCCTACGGCCCTGTCTTCCGTCGGTATCAACGACGGGATGCAGGGCCGTTCTTGTTTGGCCTCCACGCCGGCTGCGTCGCCCGCCACGCCGCGGCCGTGATCTCCCTGCCGCGCTGACAGCTGCGCGACAGGCCCTTGTTCAGGCAGGAGGGTAGAATTCAGCCTCCTGCGCCTTTGAGACCCACACCACCGATGTCCACCGACGACTTCAAACAGGCCGCCCTCGACTATCACCGCCAGCAGCCGGCCGGCAAGATCAAGGTCACCGCGACCAAGCCGATGCTGACCCAGCGCGATCTGTCGCTGGCGTATTCGCCGGGCGTGGCGTTCGCCTGCGAGGCCATCGTCGAAGATGCCACCCAGGCCAGCGAGCTCACCGCGCGCGGCAATCTGGTGGCGGTCATCACCAACGGCACGGCGGTGCTGGGCCTGGGCAACATCGGCCCGCTGGCCTCCAAGCCGGTGATGGAAGGCAAGGGCGTGCTGTTCCAGAAGTTCGCCGGCATCGATGTGTTCGATATCGAAATCAACGAGAACGACCCGGACAAGCTGGTGGACATCATCGCCAGCCTGGAGCCGACCTTCGGCGGCATCAACCTGGAAGACATCAAGGCGCCGGAATGCTTCATCGTCGAGCGCAAGCTGCGCGAGCGGATGAACATCCCGGTGTTCCATGACGACCAGCACGGCACCGCGATCATCGTCGGCGCGGCGGTGCTCAACGCGCTGGTGGTCACCGGCAAGAAGATCGAAGAGGTCAAGCTGGCCACCACCGGCATGGGCGCGGCGGGCATTTCCTGCGTCAACATGTTGGTCTCGCTGGGCCTGAAGCCGGAGAACATCCTGGCGCTGGACCGCGATGGCGTGATCCATACCGGTCGCACCGACCTGGACCCGGACAAGCAGCGCTACGCGCGCGACACCGACAAGCGCACCCTGGCCGAAATCGTCGAAGGCGCCGATATCTTCCTGGGCCTGTCGGCCGCCGGCATCCTCAAGCCGGAGATGGTTGCCAGCATGGCGCGCCAGCCGGTGATCTTCGCGCTGGCCAATCCCAACCCGGAAATCACCCCGGAAGTGGCCAAGGCGGTGCGCCCGGATTGCATCATCGGCACCGGTCGGTCGGACTATCCGAACCAGATCAACAACGTGCTGTGCTTCCCCTATCTGTTCCGTGGTGCGCTGGACGTGGGCGCCACCGGCATCAACGAGGAAATGAAGATCGCCTGCGTCAAGGCGATCGCGGCGATGGCGCGGCGCGAGGCCTCCGACCTGGGCGCGGCCTATGGCGGCGAAACCCCGAGCTTTGGCCCCGATTACCTGATTCCGCGTCCGCTGGACCCGCGCCTGCTGGTCGAGCTGTCTTCGGCCGTGGCGCAGGCGGCGATGGATTCGGGCGTGGCCACGCGCCCGATTACCGACATGGAGGCCTACCGCGACAAGCTCGGCCAGTTCGTCTACCGCACCAGCCTGATGATGAAGCCGGTCTACGACCGCGCGCGCGCCGACAAGCAGCGCGTGGTGTATGCCGAAGGCGAAGAAGAAGTGGTGCTGCGCGCAGTGCAGAACGTGGTCGACGAAGGCCTGGCCTTCCCGATCCTGATCGGCCGCCCGGACGTGATCGAAGCACGCATCGAACGCATGGGTCTGCGCCTGACCGCTGGCGTGGACTTCGAGATCACCAATATCCTCGACGATCCCCGCTTCAACGATTACTGGCAGTACTACCACGCGCTCACCGAGCGTCGTGGCGTGACCGTCACCGCGGCCAAGGAGCTGATGCGCTCGCGCCCGACCCTGATCGCCGCCGTCATGGTGGCGCGCGGCGAAGCCGATGCGATGCTGTCCGGCGTGGTCGGTCGCTTCCACAAGAAGCTCGGTTATGCACGCAGCGTGATCCCGCTGGAGCCGCGGGTGAGCTCCACCTCGGCGATGACTGGCGTCATCAACCAGCTCGGCGTGTTCTTCTTCCTCGATACGCATGTGCAGGAAGACCCCACCGTCGAGCAGGTGGTGGAAGCGACGCTGCAGGCCGCCTATCGCCTCAAGCTGTTCGGCATCGAGCCCAATATCGCCTTGCTGTCGCATTCCAACTTCGGCAGCCACGACTCGCGCGATGCGCTGAAGATGCGCCAGGTGCGCGAGGCGCTGCTCAAGCGCAAGCCCGAGCTCAACATCGACGGCGAGATGCAGGGCGACACTGCCTGGGACGAGGCGCTGCGCAAGCAGATCATGCCCAACAGCACCTTGAAGGGCCGCGCCAACCTGTTCGTGTTGCCGAACCTGGAAGCGGCCAACATCGCCTACAACCTGGTGCGCGTGTTCACCGACGGCGTGGCGATCGGCCCGATCCTGATGGGCATCTCCAAGCCGGTGCATATCCTCACCACCAGCGCCACCTCGCGCCGGGTGATGAACATGACCGCCATCGCAGCGGTGGATGCGCAGATCCGCAGGCAACGCGATGCGGAAAAAGCGGCGGCCGACAAGGGCAACGACTGAGTCGAGATACTCACGACTTGCCAGGTGTCCAAGACTTGGCCGAGTGCTGCTTGATTTGAAGCAGCACGTGCTCGGCCGGCAGGACAACGGCCGAGAAGTGTCTTTCTCGATAGGGTGTTGCAAGGCGCCCGGGCACTCCGTAGCCATTCCGCAGCAACAACCCAAAAGCCCCTCTCCCGTGGGAGAGGGGTTGGGGTGAGGGTACGGGCCAGCCTTGGCATCGCAGCGGTCGAGAAGTTGTCACTGCAAGGCGCCCAGCAACTCAGCACCCAGCCAACAGCAACGACCCAAAAGCCCCTCTCCCCGCGGAAGAGGGGGTTGGGGTGAGGTACGGGCGACCCTTGGCATCGCAGCGTCCGCGAAGTTGTCACTGCAGGGCGCCCAACAACTCAGCACCCAGCCAGCAGCAACGACCCAAAAGCCCCTCTCCCCGCGGGAGAGGGGTTGGGGTGAGGGTACGGCCTACCCTTGCCATCGCAGCGTCCGCGAAGTTGTCACTGCAAGGCGCCCAACAACTCAGCACCCAGCCTGCAGCAACGACCCAAAAGCCCCTCTCCCCACGGGAGAAGGTTGGGGTGAGGGTACGGGCGAGCCTTGGCATCGCAGCGGTCGAGAAGTTGTCACTGCAAGGCGCCCAGCAACTCAGCACCCAGCCTGCAGCAACAACCCAAAAGCCCCTCTCCGCGCGGTAGAGGGGTGAGGGTACGGCCTACCCTTGGCAGCGACTCAGCGTCGACCATCCAAAACGTTGAAGAGCTACGCAAACAGCAGGCGTCGCGGGTCGTCGTCGTCCCAAGCGATCACGCTGAAACCTCAGGCCTCAGCGCCCATCCGGCACCGCGCCCAGTAACTCGATCTCTGCCACCTGTGCACGCGCGGGCGCGGTCCAATGCAGCCGATACTCCGCATACGAACCGGGCGTCGCGATCCGGAACGGGCGCGTTTGAAGCGGCCATGGAAAACGCTCCTCGCGGCGCGTATCGACGACGCGCCATTTGCCTCCTGCAGTGCGTGCTTCCAGCGTCCACGCAGCCGACGCAATCGCAGCGTCGCCGCTGGTTACGGTGTAAAGCATGGCCTCACCGCGATCGAGACCGCTCAGCGTCAGCACCGTAGCCGGCGACACCGCGCTCGCGCTGCCCGCATCGTCGTCATGCAAAGCCGCCAACGCGCGACCATCTGCCTGCGTTACGCGTGCGCTGGCACCCAGCAGGTCACGCAACGGGGCAGGGCGCTTGCCTGGCGCGGTCAACGACGGCGGCACATCGTCCGGCGCGCTGCCCCAGCGCGAGGGCGTGGGCCCCATCACGAAGTCCAGCGTCGCACCCTTGGCGATTGCCGCATGCGGCAACCAGGTCTTGTGCCACGGCTTGCCGTTGAGTTTGAGCGACTGCACATACACATTCTGCGGCGAGTTCTGCGGCGCATTGACCGTCAGGGTGCCGCCACCCGGCAAGCGCACGCGCGCCTGCTTGAACAGCGGCGAGCCGATCACATACTCCGGCGCTCCCATTCGCAACGGATACAGCCCCAGCGCAGCGAACAGATACCATGCCGACATCTCGCCGTTGTCTTCGTCGCCGGCATAGCCCTGGCCGATCTCGCTCCCCAAGTACAGACGCGCCAGAATCTCGCGGGTAATGCGCTGTGTCTTCCATGGCTGCCCGGCATACAGATACATCCACGGAATGTGGTGCGCAGTCTGGTTACTGTGCGCGTACATGCCCATGCGCACATCGCGCGCTTCGGTCATCTCATGAATGGTGTTGCCATACGAGCCTGCAAACTGCGCTTGAGCAGTTTCGGGCGTGGAAAAAAACGTATCCAACTTGGCGGCCAAGGCCGCGCGGCCGCCGTAGAGCGCAGCCAGGCCTTCGCCATCGTGCGGCGCGGTGAATGCAAACGTCCAGCCGCTGGATTCGGTGTAATCGTTGCCCCACACACGTGGGTCGTACTGCGCCGCATCCACGCGCCAGGCACCGTCGGGCTTGCGACCCTGGAAGAAGCCAACCGCCGGATCAAACAATGCCGCATACCCGGCCGCGCGGCGGCGAAAATACTGCGCCTCGGTCGCATAGCGTTCGCGCGCTGCCGCAGTCGCGGCCTGGCTGGACAATGCCTCGGCCATGTTGGCGATGCCGAAATCGTTGAGGGCGCCCTCCATCGACCACGACATGCCTTCGTGCGTTTCGGTATCGGTGTAGCCGCGGAAGGTGGAGCGCGCCATGCCCTTGCGACCCACATGCCGGTCCGGCGCAACGACCGTGGCGTTTTTCAGTGCAGCGGCGTAGGCCTCGGCCGGGTCGAAGCCTTGCACGCCTTTGCGCCATGCATCGGCAAACGCCACATCCGAGCTGGTGCCCACCATCAGGTCGGCATAGCCGGGCGATGACCACCGTGCGATCCAGCCACCTGCCCGCGATTGCTCGACAAACCCCTGCACCAGGGCACCGGCATCATCGGGCGCAAACAGGGCATACGCAGGCCAGGCCGTGCGAAACGTGTCCCATAGCCCGTTGTTGACGTACACCCGGCCATCGCGGATCGGTGCGAAGCTGCGCACCGCGCTGCCGTCGATATTGTCGTCCGACCAGCTGTTCTGGCTGGCGTAGCGCCAATCCGGCGCAGTCGCAGTGCCCACGTTTTCGTGCGCCGAGTTCGGATACAGGTACAACCGGTACAGGTTGGAATACAGCGTGGTGGCCTGGTCGGCAGTGGCGTCGGGCACCTCGAAGCGCCCCAGCACTGCATCCCAGGCCTCCTGCGCGCGCGCGGCCACCTGCTCGAAGCTCGCGTCTGCGGCAATTTCCAGGGCTGCATTGTGCTTGGCCTGCTCCACCGAAATCAGCGACGTGGCGATGCGCATCTGTACCTGTCGCGCGCTGCCGGCATCGAACTTGATCCATCCGGTGGGGCGGCCGGTGTCGAGCAGGCCGCTGCTGTGCCAGGGCCTGTCGAAGCTGGCATAGACGTACATGCGCGTTGCGCCCGTCGACAGACCGCTGCGTACATCGGTGTAGCCGGACAGTGTCTGGGTCGCCGCATCCAGCGTTAGCCCGCCGCGCGCATCCACGTTGTCGAACAGCAGATTGGCATTGCCGCGCGCCGGGAAGCGAAAGCGAAACAGCGCCGCGTGATCGGTCGGTGCGATCTCGGCATGGATGCCGTTATCCAACTGCACCGCGTAGCGATAGGGGCGGGCAGTTTCGGCGTCATGCGAAAACCCCAGTGCTCGTTTGCTGCGATCGGCGTCCGGCACGCCGGCAGTCAGCGAGGGCATCACCTGAAACGTCTGCCGGTCGCCCATCCACGGGCTGGGTTGATGGCTCAGCGACAGCGCCTGCAGGCGCGGGCGATTGTCGGCGCCGTTGTGCTCGTTCCAGCGATACAGCCAGGTCAACGTTCCCGCATCGGTGACCGGCGTCCAGAAGTTGAAACCGTGCGGCACGGCCGTGGCAGGAAAATTATTGCCGCGCGAAAACGTGCCATTGGATTGCGTGCCGCGCGTGGTCAGCACCCAATCGGAGGGCCGCCCTGCTGTTGCCAGCGGCACCTCGGCAATGGCGATATCGTCGATCCACCCGGCAGCGCGCGCGCCGGCCGGTGGCGCCACCTCCAGCTCGATCGCGCGCACGCGCCGCCCACGCAGTCCGGGCACATCTCCCAACCGCACCTGCTTGCGCGCCCACTGTTGTGGGTAAAGCGTCTTCGAATCGCCTTGCGCCTGCGCACCCAATGCCACGCCATGTTGATCGCGCGCTGCGCTGGCAGAGACATGTGTGCCGTCATCCAGCAGCAGATCCAGTGACACATAGGTCGAGGCCACATGATCGCTGCCCACGCTTTCCGGCAAGACCATCCACGACAGCGTGGTCTGCGTCTGGATCAGCAGATCGGTGGTGAACAACGCGCGCCGCCCACCCGCGCCGTTGCTCGCGTAATGCAACGCCTGCGCTCCGCTGTAGCCGGCGTTCGGCTTGGCGGCGTACGGCGCTGCCGGGCCGGCACCGATGGCAACCTGCACGGCGGCGTCGGTCGCCTGCGCCGGTACGGGGTCGCCGTGCTCGAACGCGCTTGCGAAGTGCGTGGCGGCCATCGCCGGCAACGCAGCGAGACCGAGCAGAGCAACGGCGATGGCGCGCGGTAGACCACGCGGATGCAGCAGGACAACAGGCAAGGTCACGGGGCAGTGTCTCCTTGGGGCACGTAGCGGCACGTGCGCTGGGCCGATGTTGCGCCCGGTATGGTTCACGTCGCCGGTTGGCGAAACGCTGGCTCCCGATGATAGGCGGCATGCGCGGTGCGGTGTCGTTGCACTGCCGCGCTGCCGATTGGGGTGTGCTGCAGGATCGCTGTCGTCATAGCGGCCTCGGCGATTGGATTGGCAACGCTTGCAACGAACTCCCGCGCGGGCCTGCACGCCCAGTCGATGGGCCGATCACCACGCAGGCTGCTAGAATCCGCGCTCTGCCTTTGCCTTCCGATCGCACCGCCATGAGCCAGACCGCCACCGCGCCCGCCAATGCGCAAACGCGTTACACCGTGCACCGCGGCGACCTGCCGCTGAGCTGCCCGACGCCGGAAATGGCGCTGTGGAACTCGCATCCGCGCGTGTACCTGCCGATCGAAGACGAGCCCAACGGCGAAGCCAAGTGCCCGTATTGCGGCGCACTGTTCGTGCTCGCCGACTGATACTGGCCGGATGCACCGCCTGACCGTGGTGCAACTGCTGCCGGCACTGCAGTCCGGCGGCGTCGAGCGCTCCACCCTGGAAATCGCTGCCGCGCTGGTGCGCGCCGGTCATCGCGCCGTCGTCGTCTCGGCCGGCGGCCGCCTGGTCCAGCCCCTGCTGGACGCTGGCGGGGAACATCTCACGCTGGAGATCGGCCGCAAATCGCTGCTGACGCTGCGGCACGTGGCCGGCTTGCGCCGCTTGTTCGCCGAACTCGGGGCCGACATCGTGCATGCACGTTCGCGGCTGCCGGCCTGGCTGGGCTGGTACGCGCTGCGCGGCATGCCCGCGGCGACGCGGCCGCGCCTGGTGACCACCGTGCATGGGCTCAATTCGCCCAGCCGCTATAGCGCCGTGATGACCTACGGCGAGCGCGTGATCTGCGTGTCCGAGACGGTGCGCAAATACGTGTGCAGGCACTACCCACAGACCGATCCGGCGCGCCTGCGCACCATTCCGCGCGGGGTGGATATCGCGCAGTTCCCGCGCCGGCTGCAGCCGGACCGCCGCGCTCGTGCATGGGTACAGACGCTGCTGCCCGGACTGCCGGCCGATGCACCGCTGCTTCTGCTACCGGGCCGCGGCACGCGCCTGAAGGGCCATGCCGATGGCCTGCAGCTGCTCGCCGACATCCGTGCAGCCGGCGTGCCGGCCTTTTTGTGGTTGCCCGGCGCACGCGAGCCCGGGCGCGAGGCGTATGTACGGGAGCTGGAGACGGAAGCCGCCAAGCTGGGCATTGCCGAGGCGGTCGCCTTGACCGAGCCCACCGCGCGCATCGCCGAGGCCTATGCGGCCAGCGATCTGGTGCTGCAGCTTTCGCGCAAGCCGGAAGCCTTCGGCCGCACCGTGGTGGAGGCGCTAGCGGTCGGCCGGCCGGTGCTGGGCTGGGCACACGGCGGCGTCGGCGAACTGCTGGCCGAGTTGCAGCCCGGTGGTGCGGTCGCTGCCTTCGATGCCCAGGCCTTATGCACGCAGGCGCTGCAGTTGCTGCAGCATGCCCCGGCAGCGCCGGCCGTGATCCCCTACACGTTGCAGGCCATGCAAACGGCCACCCTGAAGGTCTATGACGAACTCCGCCGCTGAGGCCCTCCCGCAGGCGCCCGTGTTGACGCCCGATGCCGGCCGCTGGGGGCCACTGTGGGTGATCGTGTTCGTGGCGTTGTGGCCCACGCCCGGCTTGGCGGAAACGGTGTTGTCGCTGGGTGCGTTGTTCGCGGCGTACCGCCTGTTGCACGCGCGCTTTCGCGGCGGCACGCGCCTGCTCAGCGGCGCGGCCTGGGCGCTGACCAGCGTGTTGTTCCTGGCGTACTGGTTGCCGCAGATGCTGTCGGCGTTCGACGCGGTGGATGCCGGCCGCGCGCTGCGCAAGTCGGCCACCGATCTGCGCTACCTGCCGTTCATGTGGTTATGCGCCATCGCCGTGGCCAATGCACAGCGTCGGCGCCGCACCTTTGCCGGGCTGGCGGTCATCGGTGGCGTGTGGACGCTGGACGCGTTGCTGCAGGCCGCCTTCGGTACCAGCCCATTGTTCTTTGGCATCGATCAGATCAAGCAGCTGATCAGCGGCCATGGCTTGTGCACGGCCCAGGAACTGGCGCTGGTGGACCGGTTGAGCGGCGTGCTGGGCCCCTGCAATCTGAAGTTCGGGCAGACCCTGGCCAGCCTGTCGCCGTTCCTGTTGCTGGCGTTGGGGCGGCGTCATGTCTTGGCCTGGCTTGTGGGTGCGGCGGCGGTCGGCATCGTGTTGGTCTTGGCCGGCTCGCGCGCGTCGTGGATCACCTATGGCGTGATCGTGCTGCTATCGGGCTGGCAGCTGCTGGGCGGGCGTCGTTTGCTGGCCGTGGCGGTGGCCGGCGCATTGCTGGCCGTGGCAGTGGTGGCGGTGGCGCCACAGGCGCGCGAGCGCATCCAGCGCACCACGCTGGCGTTCGGCAATGGCGAACAGGGCGTGGACCAGGCCCTGTCCGGGCGCGCCCAGATCTGGGAGGCGGCGCTGTGCATGATCCGCACGCATCCGCTCAACGGCGTGGGCGCGCGCGGGTTCCGGCAGGCCTATCCGGCCTGCAATCCGGCACCTGGCCAAGCGCCGGCATGGGGCGGTGGGCCGGCCTTTCATGCGCATCAGATCGTGCTCGAAATCCTGGCCGAAACCGGCGTGATCGGTTTGCTGCTGTGGCTGGCCGGCGCGGCGCAGGCATGGCGCGCGTGGCGCTACTCAAGCGCGGTGGCGCGCGAGCAGGCGCGGCCGGCGATGATCGCGCTGGTGGCCACGGTGTTTCCGTTCAACACCCATCTGGCGTTCTATTCCAGCTTCTGGGGCGGGCTGAGCCTGATGCTGGCCGGGCTGTATGCCGGTGCATTGCTCAACGACGATGCGGACCGCGCGCCGCAGTCACGCGGTGCGTGCGGTTGATCGGCACCTCGTTCGATTTGCGCGCTATGCAGCGCAACGCCCACACATGCGTTGCAGGTGTTCGCCGCCGGCGTCAGCGATAGAACGCGCTACGTCCGCCCGGCTGGCGCTTGAAGCGCCGATGGATCCACAGGTATTGGTCCGGCGCTTCGCGCACCATGTCTTCGATGGCGGCATTGACCTGCGTGGTATCGGCGATGACGTCATCGGACGGAATGTCGGCCAGCGGCGGTGCGATCTTGAGGATGTAACGGCCGCCTTCGCGACGATGGAAGTACGGCACCACTGCGCAGCCGGTCAACCGTGCCAGCTGATGCGTGGCGGTGATGGTGGAGGCCGGATGTCCGAAGAACGGCACGAACACGGTGTCCTTGCCGCGCATGTCCTGATCCGGCGCATACCACAGAAAACCGCCGCGCTTGAGATGCTTGATGGTGGCGCGCAGGTCTTCGTTGGCGAACATGTGCGTGGCATAGCGCAAGCGCCCACGCTTGACCGCCCACTCGAACACCGGGTTGCGATGCCTGCGGTACATGCCGGCCAGCGGCACGTAGTCGCAGAGCAGGCGCCCGCACATTTCCAGCGTCATGAAGTGGCCGGACACCAGCAACACGCCGCGTTCTTGCTGCTGCAGTTGCTGCAGATGCTCCAGGCCCTCGATCTGCACGCCTGGTCGAATGGCATCGATGCTGCCCCACCAGGCGCGCGCGAACTCGAACAGGCCCACGCCCAGCGCGTCGAAACTGTCGCGCAACAGCCGCGCCCGCCAGGCATCGTCCTGCTCGGGGAAACACAGTTTCAGGTTGACCTCGGCCGCGCGCCGACGCGTGCCCGCCAGGCGCATCGCAATCCAGCCCACGCCGCGGCCCACTGCACGTTGCAGCGTCCAGGGCAGGCGCCCGGCCACCACCATCACCGCCAGGCCCAGATACATCGGCCAGTGCTTGGGGTTGCGCAGGGAAGGGCGGACGGCGACGTTGGCGGGTTCGGACATGCGCCAATTCTAAGGGATTGCGCCTGGCGGGCAGCGTGCACATGCGCACGCACGGACGCTCCCGTATCCTGCACCGATGCGGAAAGACTCGATCGAATGGCTGTTGCGCGGGCTGTACTCGGCGCTGTTGTACCTGTTGCTGCCGGTCACGGTGTACCACCTGGTGTGGCGTGGCTTTCGCGTGCGCGAATACTTCAATCGCTGGAACGAGCGCTATGCGTCCTACACACATGCCTGCGGGCGCCCGCGCGTGTGGGTGCATGCGGTGTCGGTGGGCGAGGTCAACGCGGCCGCACCGCTGGTCAATGCGCTACGTGCGCAGCGCCCGGATATCCGTTGGGTCATCACCACCATCACCCCCACCGGCTCCGAGCGCGTGCGCGCGCTGTGGGGCGATGCGGTGGACCATGTGTATCTGCCCTATGACGTGCCGGGCAGCGTGGGGCGGTTTCTCGAACACTTCCGCCCGCGGCTGGCCTTGATCCTGGAAACCGAGCTGTGGCCGAACATGTTGTTCGGCTGCCGCGATCGCCAGATTCCGGTGTACATCCTCAACGCACGGTTGTCGGCGCGTTCGTTGCGTGGGTACCGGTTGCTGGCACCGTTGATCAGTCGCGCGCTGCGCACCGTCACCTGCGTGGCGGCACAGTCGCAGGACGATGCCGAGCGCTTTGTCACCCTGGGCGCGCGCCCGGATCAGGTGATCGCGCTGGGCAATCTCAAGTTCGATATCGCCGCGCCAGCGCAATTGCAGGCGTTGGTCGCACAGTTCCGCATGTACGTGCCGGCCACGCGCCCGGTCTGGATCGCCGCCAGCACGCACGAAGGCGAAGAGGCGGCCGTTGCCGATATCCACGCGCGTTTGCTGCTGCAATTTCCGGACGTGCTGCTGTTGTGGGCGCCGCGCCATCCCGAGCGCTTTCCCAAGGTCGAGACAGTGGCACGCGAGCGAGGTTGGCGCGTTGCCACGCGCAAGGCGCAGCAATGGCCGCAGGCAGGCGACAAGGTCTTCGTTATCGACACCCTGGGCGAGCTGATGAGCTTCTATGCGTGCGCGCAGGTGGCTTTCGTCGGTGGCAGCTTGCAGCCGATTGGCGGGCATAACCTGCTCGAGCCGGCCGCCGTTGGAACGCCGGCAATCACCGGCCCGCATCTGCATAACTTCTCGGAGATTTCGCGGCGCATGCGCGAAGCCGATGCCGTTGCCATCTGCGAGGATGCCGAGTGCGTCTACCAGGCATTGGCGCGCCTGCTCGCCGACCCCGCACAACGCGAGGCGATGACCGCTGCAGGCCTGGCGCTGGTCGCCAACGGCAAAGGCGCCGTGGCCCGCACCTTGGTGCAGATCGCGCCCGATCTGCCGCCGCTGGCGAGCGCGGGCGTTGTGGCGTGAGGGGTGTCGCTCGTTGCGTGGCGGCGTGCATGGACGTGCTGCACTCCACCGCGCCTGGCGCCGGAGTGCAGCCTTCGTTGCGGTCCGCAGTGAGCGTGTGCGTCGGGCAGTGAGATGCGCGTGGTGGGATCGCTTGCGTCGGAGGCTGCATGCCGGCGTTGCCGGTTTACCGCACTTGCAGCAGCCGTCACGACAGGTGCGCATGCGGTTGCATCGCGCACAAAAAAAGCGGGCCGTGGCCCGCTTTCTTGTGCATCCAGCTGGCCTTACTGCAACGAACCACTGCCCTGCAGCTTGGACTCGGCATCCTGCGATAGCAGGCGGTTGACGTCTTGCAGATCGGTGATGTCGAGCTTGCCGATGGCCTGGCCCAGCAGCAGGCGGTTCTGCAGGAAGTTGTAACGCGACTGTGCGTAGTTCAGCTGCGCCTGGAACAGCGTGCGCTGGTTTTGCACCACGTCCAGCACGGTGCGCGTGCCCACTTCCAGACCCACCTGCGAGGCGTCGTAGGCGGCTTGCGCCGACACCACGGCCAGGCGGCGGGCTTCCACCTCGCTTATACCGGCAACCACGGTCTGGTAGGCATTGCGGGTGTTGCGATCCAGCGCGCGCTTCTGCTGCTCGTAGGTGTCCTGCTGGATGTCGCGCTGCGACAGTGCCTGACGCACGGCCGACTGGGTTGCGCCGCCGGCAAAGATCGGAATCGTCAGCGTGATGCCGACCGAATCGGTATCGATGTCGCGACCTGCGGTGGTGAAGTTGCCTGCCGCCTCATCGACCGTTCCCTGGCCGCCCCAGCTGTTGCTGCGGCCGACATTGGCACCCAGGCTCAGCGTGGGCAGATGGCCGGCACGCGCGGCACTGACCTGCGCCTCGGCAGCGCTGACCTGCAACTGCTGCGCCTTCAATGCGGGGTTATCGGCGATCGCGGTGGCGACCAACTGATCCACGTTGCTGTAGGCGGCCGGCACTTCGGGACGGAACTCATCGGGCAACGCGCGCAAGCCGACCACCGGCTGGCCGGTCAGCTCGGTCAATGCCTGGTAGTAGTCCTTGAGCGTGTTGCGCGCGGTGATGGTGTCGGCGCGCGCCTGGTCGTACTGGGCGCGGGCTTCGTGCACGTCGGTGATCGGCGCCAGTCCCACTTCCAGACGCTTGTCGGCGTAGTCGAACTGCTTCTTTGCGGCCGCTTCGTTGGTCTCGGCCGCCGCCAGCGACTCGATCCCCACCAGTACCTGGAAATACGCCGCCGAGGTGCGGGTGATCAGGTCGTTGTTGGCCGATGCCAGGGTGAAATCCGCAGCCTTGGCCACTTCGCGCTGCGCACGCAGGTTGGAAAACTGCGCCCAGTTGAAGATGGTCTGGCTGCCCTGGATCACGTACTGGCGCTGCTTGGTCGTGGAGCGGCCATCGACGCCTTCCAGCTCACGGTGCGACTGGGTGTAGCTGGCGCTACCGTCCAGCTGCGGCAGCAACGCCGCACGCGCCTGCACCTGACCCTCCCGATTGACCAGGCGCGTGGACTCGGCCACGGCCAACTGCGGATCGCCGTTGCGGGCCATTTCGTAGACCTGCAGCAGGTCGGTGGCGTGCGCAGCCATGGGAGACAGGGCGGCGGCCAGGGCCAGGACGAGGGATCGGCGGATCATCGGGGAAGCTTCCTTGGGAATCAGAATTGGAATCGGGGCGTCGGTGCGGCGCCCTGGAGATAGGCGAGGTCGGTTTCGAACAACGATTCGATGCGCGGGGCGTTGACCTCGCCACGGACCAGGACCGCTTCCATCACCGGGTCGTGACCGCGCACGACGAACAACCGGCCGTTGGGGCGCAACCACTGCAGCCACTGGACGGGCAGGGTGTCGACCGCGCCGGTCACGCAGATGGCGTCGAAGCGACGCTCGCTCTGCCAGCCGAAGACATCGGCGGTTTCGATGCGGACGTTGCTGCCCAGGCCGGTGCGATCCAGATTGGCGCGCGCAGCCGCGGCCAGCGCCGGGTCGATCTCCAGGCTGAGCACTTCGCGTGCCAGCGCGGCCAGGCAGGCGGTGGCAAAGCCGCTGCCGGTGCCGACTTCCAGCACGTCCTCGCCCGGTTGCAGGTCCAGTGCCTGCAACATGCGGCCTTCGACCACCGGCTTCATCATCTTGTGGCCGGCCGACAGCGGAATTTCCACGTCGACATAGGCCAGCGTCTTGTAGGCCTCCGGCACGAAGGCTTCGCGCGGCAGGCGCGCCAGCACGTCGAGTACGCGCAGGTCCAGCACGTCCCACGGCCGGATCTGCTGCTCGACCATCTTTTCGCGGGCCTGGGTGAAATCTATCGTCATGGTGCGGGTATCCAACGCGGTGGGGCGAACATTTTACCGGTGCGCGAGGCACCTGGCGCATCTAGCATCGCCGCGCGCTGCCATCCGGCGCAGTGCCGGAAGTCATCGCCACCAAAGGCCGGGGACGCTCAACGCGGCGCATAGGCCCTCAAAAAGAAGTCGACGCTGGTGTCGATGTGCTCATCGACCTGGGCGCGGGTGGGCTGGCCGTGCAGGCCGCACATCATCAGGGCGTAGAGCTCGCCCTTGAGCAGGCAGAAGAATTGCGAGGCGGCGCGCGCGACGTCCGGAATCTCCAGCTGGCCGTCGGCCACCCGCGCGGACAGGAAATCCGCCAGCGCCCCCTGCGTGCGCTTGGGGCCTGCATCCCAGAACATCTCGCGGATATGCACGTCGCCGGTGCCGGGCGCCATCATCATGCGGTGGGTGGAGATGGCCGATTCGGTGCTGACCATGGCGAAGAACGCATGGGCAATCTCGGTGAGCTGGTCGCGCAACGCGCCCTTGGGAGCATGATCGAACAGGTCGTCCGGCATCATGTGCTGACATTGCGCGCGGATCGCCTCGGAAAACAGGCTCTCCTTGTCGCCGAAGTGGCTGTACACGGTCAGTTTGGAGACGCCGGCCTGCGCGGCGATCCCATCCATGCTGACCCCTGCATAGCCCTGTTCCATGAACATGGTGCGGGCAGCACCCAGGATGGCGGCACGCTTTCCAAGATCCTTGGGACGGCCAGGGCCGTTGCTCTTGGTCTTGGAAGTGAGGGGGGACGAGCTGGACATGTCGTCAATACTAGACCATGGGGTTCTATATTTATACTCGGCGCCCAACCGCGACGTTAACGGTTCCGTCTGCCCGGTTCCCGGTGTCGTGCCGCTCCCGGTAGCTGTCAGGGATCCACCGAAGGCAGCACCAAAACCCCGGTGATAAATTTGCCGTAGGCCTGCCAGTGCATACGGGCAGGTATCTCCAGCGAGCACGGACGAGGGGACGGGGAGCGTGGGAAGGGGCGGTACGCAGGCGCACACAAGCTGCGTTCGCAGCACGTGCGTGCGGCGGATCGGGCACGCGTGGCTGTGGCTGTGGCTGCTGCTGTGCTGCGCCATGCTCAACGCCTGGCCTGCCGACGCGCAGGTGCTCAAGCACTCCGCTTACCACACCGTCACGCGCTGGAACATGGACGACGGCCTGCCGCACAACCTGGTGCACGCGGTGGCCCAGGGCGAAGACGGGCTGATCTGGCTGGGTACCTGGGAAGGCGTGGCGCGCTTCAATGGGCGCGATTTCACCGTGTACGACCGTCAGAACACTCCCGGCGTCGAGCTGGGCGGGGTATTTGTGGTGGTTCGCGACAGCACCGGCGGCATGCTGCTCGGCACTGCGTTCGACGGCGTCTACCACTATCAGGACGGTCACTGGCAGCAGCTGGGCGATGCGTCGGCGCGGCATCTTGCGGTCAGCGCCCTGCTGCGGCGTGCCGATGGCGCGCTGTGGGTGGGCACGCCGCAGACGCTGTACCGCATCGAGGGCGACGGGCGGGTGGTCGACGTCGGCCGTCAGACCGGCTTGCCGCGCGCGCGCGTCACCGCACTGTCTGCAGACGAAAGCGGCGACCTGTGGGTCGGCACCGAGGTCGGGCTGTATCGCCTGCCGCACGATGGCGTCCAGGCTGCGGCCTGGGGAAGGGCGCACGGGATGCGCGATGCGCCGGTGCGGCGGCTGGCCAGCGACCGTCAGGGCGGCCTGTTGGTCGCCGGCGACGATGGTGTGTGGTGGTGGAGCCGCGGCGGTGGCCTGCAGCGCTTCCGCCAGGGCCAACGCGTGGATTCGGTGTTGCTGGACCGCCGTGGGCACCTGTGGATGAGCCTGTCTTCGGGAATGCTGGTGGTGCACAGCGGCCCGAACGACCCGGACGAGCAGATCGCCATTTCCGGCGTCGCCAGCCCGGCGCTGCTGGAAGACGCCGAAGGCCTGATCTGGGTCGGCAGCACCCACGGGCTGTTCCGTATTGCCGAGGGCGCCGCGCACGGCGTCACCCACGACGAAGGCCTGAGTTCGGACTACGTGCGCTGCGTGCTGCAGACCGGCGAGGGCACGGTGTGGGTGGGCAATGCCGTCGGCCTGGATCGTTGGCGCGACGGCACCATCAGCCGCGTGTCGCTGTCGCCCAGCGAAGGTGGGCGCGTGCTCGAGCAATCGGTGCTGGCGCTGGCCGATGCTGGCGATGGCGGCGTCTGGGCCGGTACCTATAGCCAGGGTGTGGTGCGTCTGGACGCGCAAGGCCACGTGCTGGTGCGCATCGGCGCGGCCGATGGCCTGCCCTCCATGTCGGTGCGTGCGGTGTTGCCGGACGGCGACGATCTGTGGATCGGCACCGCCGCCGGGCTGGTGCGCTGGCGCAACGGCAAGGCGCGCCGCTACACCGCCGCCGACGGCGTACCGGATGGGTCGGTGCAGGTGTTGTACCGCGATGCGCAGGGCATCGTCTGGATCGGCACCGATCGCGGCGTGACCGCGCTGTCGCCGGACGGCAGCACCCGCGCCTGGCTGGGCGAGCAGGATTTCCCCGGGCAGAACGCCTTCGATTTCCTGCGCGATGCCGCTGGCGATATGTGGATTGCCAGCGATCGCGGCCTGCTGCGGTTGCGCGGCGACCGCTTCCGCGTCTACGACCACCGGGTCGGGCTGCCGCGCGACAAGGTGTTTCGCGTGATCGACGACGGCCATGGCTATTTCTGGTTGTCGAGCAACCACGGGGTGTTCCGCATCGCACGCGATAACTTCGACCAGCTCGATGCGGGCACGCGCGAGCAATTGAGCGTGGAGGTGGTCGACCGCAGCGACGGCATGCCCAGCAACCAGGGCAACGGCAGCAGCGCACCGGCTGGCTGACCCAGTCCGGGCAGTTGCTGTTCCCCACCGCCGCAGGCCTGGGCGTGATCGACCCGGCCCGCGTGGGCACCTTGCAAGGCCATCGGGTGCCGATCGTCTTCGAGCGCCTGCTGGTCGATGGCATGGTGCAGCCGCTCAGTGGCCCGCACCGGTTCGGCGCCGAGACCCGGCGTATCGCGATCGTGTATGCCGGGCTGAATTTCCGCGGCCCGGACAAGGTGCGGTATCGCTACCGGCTGGAAGGCTTCGACCCGGAGTGGGTGGATGCCGACAATGCCAGCGAAGCGGTCTACACCAATTTGCCGCCGGGCCGTTTCCGCTTCCGCGTGCAAGCGATGTCGCTGCCGGTGGATTGGCGCCAAGACGATCTGCTGGGCGAGGCCAGCCTGGTCATCGAACTGGCGCCGCCGTGGTGGCGCCGGGGCGAAGTGATCGGCCTGGGCATCCTTGGCCTGGCCAGCGTGATCTACGGCTTGTATCTGTGGCGTACCGCCAGCTATCGCCTGCGTCAGCGCCAGCTCAATACCGTCATCGACCGGCGTACGCGCGAACTGAGCGACAAGAACCTGGCGCTGCAGCAGGCCAGCCAGGAGCGCGAAGCGTTGATGCGCCAGCTGGAATACCGCGCCAGCCACGACGTGCTGACGGCCTTGCCGAACCGACGCGAAGCCGAGCGCGTGCTGCAGCACTGGTTCGATGAGGCGCACGCCGGTGGCGCGGCGTTGGCGCTGGCGTTGATGGATATCGATCATTTCAAGCGCATCAACGACGACTACGGCCATGAGGTGGGCGATGCGGTGCTATCGGCCATCGGCGAGGTGCTGGGCGAGCAGGAGCAGGCGCATTGCTTCGCCGCGCGTCACGGCGGCGAAGAATTCCTGCTGGCGGCCACCGGACTGGATGCGGCGCAGGCGCGCGCGCTGTTCGAGCGCATGCGACAGCGACTGGCCGACATCCAAGTCGATGCGCAGGGCATGACCGTGCGTTGTACCGCCAGCATGGGCATGGCGATGAGCGAGGAGGCGCCCAGCCGGCGCGAATTGCTGGCGTTGGCCGACCATCGTCTGTACGAAGCCAAGCGGCAGGGGCGGAATCGTTTGATCGGGCCGTAAGGCGTTGCTTACGCTCGTGAGTTGCTTGACGCAGACCCGATGCAGACAGGCGTTGTTACATTGCACGGGTGGCGCGTGGCGAAGAACCATCGCCGCATTGCCGGCCCGGCCGCGGCACCGCCGAGTCAACAAACCGCGTGTGACCCATCGCACCTCGCGTGCGCTCGTGCCGAGATCGAACTGCTGACGTCATCTTTCGCCGACACGTGCAGCACGCTGCAGACATATCGCCGGCAGCCTACGCCTGCGCCAGATCCGCCTGCGCATGCAACAACGCAACAAACGCCTGCGCCGCACGCGACAAGGTGCGCCCACCATGGGTGACGCAACCCAGCTCGCGGGATAACGCCACATCGGCCAGCGGCAGCGCCACGATCTGGTGGTCGATCATGCGCTCGGGCAGCACGCTCCAGGCCAGGCCCACCGACACCAGCATCTTGATCGTTTCCAGGTAATTGGTGGTCATGCGCAGACTCGGCACCAGGCCGCGCTCGGCGAACAGGTTGGCAACGATGCGATGGGTGAAGGTGCCCGGATCCGGCAACACCGCCGGGTGCGCCACCACATCGTCCAGGGACACCGCAGGCCGTGCTGCCAACGGGTGATCGGGTGCAACGACGAACTGCAGGCGGTCGTGCCAGATCGGCTGCGCGCGCAGCGGAGCGCGCGTGTCCGGTGCCAGGGTCGTCACTGCCAGCTCCACCTCGCCGCGCAGCACCGCGGCGTACGCCAGCTCCGAATCCAGGAACTGGATGTCCAGCGCCGCCTGCGGATGTTGCGTGGCAAAACCGCGCAACAAGGCCGGCAGGCGGTGCAGCCCCACATGGTGGCTGGTGGCCAGGCTCAAGCGGCCGCCAACGGCTGCTCCCAAATGCTCCAGCACGCGGCGGGTGTCCTGCAGCTCGGCCAGGATGCGTTGCGCACGCGGCAGCAATGCCTGGCCGGCTTCGGTCAACACCACCTGCCGGCCCAGGCGATCGAACAGCCGCGCCGACAATTGCGCCTCCAGCAGTGCGATGCGTTTGCTTACCGCCGGCTGGGTCAGGTGCAAGGCCTCGCCGGCTGCCGAAAAGCTGCCGCTCTCGGCGATCGCCACGAAGGCATTGAGGCTCGCCAGGTCCATTGCTATTCCTAAAATTCATTTCTTGAATAAACAATATGAATTTGCGTAATCCAAGGCAAGCTCCTAGCATCGATCTCAGCCAGGTGGGCGCACCCACCATCCGCCACTCGGATTGCCGCGATGACTGCCAAGACCCTGTACGACAAGCTGTGGGACCTGCATGAGGTCACACGCCGTGACGATGGTTCGTCGCTGATCTACATCGACCGCCACATCCTGCACGAGGTGACCTCGCCGCAAGCCTTCGAAGGCCTGCGCCTGGCCGGGCGCAGGCCGTGGCGCATCGACGCCAATATCGCCACGCCCGACCACAACGTGCCGACCACGCGCGCCGAGCGCCAGGGCGGGCTGGAGTCGATCTCCGACGAGGTCTCGCGCCTGCAGGTGCAGACGCTGGACGAGAACTGCGACGACTTCGGCATCCTTGAGTTCAAGATGAACGATGCGCGCCAGGGCATCGTGCATGTGGTCGGCCCGGAGCAGGGCGCCACCTTGCCGGGCATGACCGTGGTCTGCGGCGATTCGCATACCTCCACGCATGGCGCGTTCGGCGCGTTGGCCCATGGCATCGGCACCTCCGAGGTCGAGCACGTGCTGGCCACGCAGTGCCTGATCGCCAAGAAGATGAAGAACATGCAGGTGCGCGTGGAAGGCACGTTGCCGTTCGGGGTGACCGCCAAGGACATCGTGCTGGCGGTGATCGGCAAGATCGGCACCGCCGGCGGCAATGGGCATGCGTTGGAATTCGCCGGCAGCGCCATCCGTGCGCTGTCGATGGAAGGCCGCATGACCATCTGCAACATGGCCATCGAAGCCGGTGCGCGCGTGGGCATGGTGGCGGTGGACGAGAAGACCATTGCCTACGTCAAAGGGCGCCCGTTCGCGCCCAAGGGCGCCGACTGGGAAGCGGCGGTGGCGCTCTGGAGCACGCTGGTCTCCGATCCGGACGCGCACTTCGACACCGTGGTGGAGTTGCGCGCCGAAGACATCAAGCCGCAGGTCAGCTGGGGCACTTCGCCGGAAATGGTGCTGGCCATCGATCAGCACGTGCCCGATCCGGCCGCCGAGCAGGACCCGACCAGGCGCGATTCGATCGAGCGCGCGCTCAAATACATGGGATTGACCGCCAACCAGCCGATCACCGCCATTCGCCTGGATCGCGTGTTCATTGGCTCGTGCACCAACTCGCGGATCGAAGACCTGCGTGCCGCCGCTGCCGTGGCCAAGGGCCGCAAGGTGGCTTCCACCATCAAGCAGGCGTTGGTGGTGCCGGGCTCGGGCCTGGTGAAGGCACAGGCCGAAGCCGAAGGCCTGGACAAGGTGTTTCTGGATGCCGGTTTCGAATGGCGCGAGCCAGGCTGCTCGATGTGTCTGGCCATGAACCCGGACAAGCTGGGCAGCGGCGAGCATTGCGCTTCGACCTCCAACCGCAACTTCGAAGGCCGCCAGGGCGCCGGCGGCCGCACGCATCTGGTCAGCCCGGCGATGGCGGCGGCTGCGGCGGTGAGCGGTCATTTTGTCGATGTGCGTGAACTGCAGGGAATCGAGAGTCGGGAATAGGGAATCGCAAAGTCCTGCTTCCCGCTCTGCCCATTCCCGACTCCCCATTCCCCATTCTCGGCCTCTCTCATGACCCCTTTTACCCAACACACCGGACTGGTCGCGCCGCTGGATCGCGCCAATGTCGATACCGACCAGATCATTCCCAAGCAATTCCTGAAGTCGATCAAGCGCACCGGCTTCGGGCCGAACCTGTTCGACGAATGGCGCTATCTGGATATCGGCGAGCCGGGTCGCGATAACAGCACGCGCCCGCTCAATCCGGAATTCGTGCTCAATTTCCCGCGCTATCAGGGCGCCAGCGTGTTGCTGGCGCGGGAAAACTTCGGCTGCGGTTCCTCGCGCGAGCATGCGCCGTGGGCGCTGGACGAATACGGCTTTCGCACCGTGATCGCGCCGAGCTTTGCCGACATCTTCTACAACAACAGTTTCAAGAACGGCCTGCTGCCGATCGTGCTGGCCGAAGCGCAGGTCGATGCGTTGTTCGAGCAATGCCTGGCGACCGAGGGCTACCAACTCACCGTGGATCTGGCCGCACAACGCGTGCGCCGCCCCGATGGCGTGGAGTACGGCTTTGACATCGATGCCTTCCGCAAGCATTGCCTGCTCAACGGGCTGGACGATATCGGCCTCACCTTGCAGGACGCCGATGCCATCGGGCGCTTCGAGCAAGGTCATCGCGCACGCCAGCCGTGGTTGTTTGGCGCGTTGCAGTGATGTCGAGCCGCACGCGGGTGCGTTGATCGTGCCGCGTGCGCTTATTGCATTGAATTCAATGACGCTGCGGCGTCACTTCACGAGGGTGGCATGAGCAAGCAGATTCTGATTCTTCCCGGCGACGGGATCGGCCCGGAGATCATGGCCGAAGCGGTCAAGGTGTTGAAGCGCATTGACGCGCAACACGCTCTGGGTTTCGAGCTGGTGTATGACGAGCTGGGCGGCGCTGCGTACGACAAATACGGCAGCCCGTTGGCCGATGAAACGCTGGAGCGCGCGCGTGCCGCCGATGCGGTGCTGCTGGGTGCGGTGGGTGGCCCGCAGTGGGACACCATCGACCCGGCGCTGCGGCCGGAGCGTGGGCTGCTCAAGATCCGCTCGCAGCTGGGCCTGTTCGCCAACCTGCGGCCGGCCTTGCTGTACCCGCAGCTGGCCGATGCGTCCACGCTCAAGCCGGAGGTCGTGGCCGGGCTGGATCTGCTGATCCTGCGCGAACTCACCGGCGGCATCTATTTCGGCCAGCCGCGTGGCAACCGCACCTTGGACAACGGCGAGCGCCAGGCGTACGACACCTTGCCCTATAGCGAGAGCGAGATTCGCCGCATCGCCAAGGCAGGCTTCGACATGGCACGCCTGCGCGGCAAGAAGTTGTGTTCGGTGGACAAGGCCAACGTACTGGCGTCGAGCCAGCTATGGCGTGCGGTGGTCGAGGAAGTGGCCAAGGACTACCCGGATATCGCGCTGTCGCATATGTACGTGGACAACGCGGCGATGCAGTTGGTGCGCGCGCCCAAGCAGTTCGACGTGATCGTGACCGACAACATGTTCGGCGACATCCTGTCCGACCAGGCCTCGATGCTCACCGGTTCCATCGGCATGCTGCCGTCGGCCTCGCTGGATGCCAACAGCAAGGGCATGTACGAACCGTGCCACGGCTCGGCACCGGACATCGCCGGCAAGGGCATCGCCAATCCGCTGGCGACGATCCTGTCGGTGGCGATGATGTTGCGCTACACCTTCGCGCAGGCCGCTGCGGCGGATGCGATCGAACACGCGGTTGGCAAGGTGCTCGATCAAGGCCTGCGCACTGCCGACATCTGGTCGGAAGGCACCACCAAGGTCGGTACCGTGGCAATGGGCGATGCAGTGGTGGCCGCGCTGTAAGAGCGTTCGCGTCCCCGACAGGTTGTGGCTTTGCGGGTGGCTATCGTTCTTCGGACGATAGCCACTTTCGTTTGCTTGACCGATTCGTGATCACATCATTCGACCGAAGCGCTGGCATGAAATCGGCGGATGTCGTGCGCAGCACTGGTCGGCATCCAGGGGCGGTCGGCAGCGCGGTGCCGCATCCAGTGCCGGGACACGCCGTGGATCCGTCCATGCAGGCTCGGTGGCGGCATCCATGCCGCCACACGGTCCCGCCCCCGGACGCGACACCGCGCTCTCAAGATTGCTACTGCTGATCGGCACGCAATGCTTCAAGCAGGTGTTGATTCGTGATGACTTCGTGGCCGATGTGATCGGCAAGCCATCCATCGACTGTCATGTCGCCAGCGATAATGACGCTCCGAAAGACCTGCAGACCACTAGGCCCTTCGCATTTCCTTCGGCAATCGAAGACAACCGGTGGTGCTTGCGCGCGTGCTGGCGTGGGGCCTTGAGCGGCATGGATGCCGCGCCAGCGCCTACATGGACGTACTCGCGGCGTGTCCCAGGCCGGTTGCGTGCAAGCGCCTGCCGCAGACCGAAGCATTGGCATGAAACGGACGGCTTCGTGCGAGATTGATCGGCGTGCTGAGTTGATCGGCAGCGCGGTGCCGCATCCAGTGTCGGGACACGCCGTGAATCCGTCCATGCAGGCTCGGTGGCGGCATCCATGCCGCCACACGGTCCCGCCCCGGACGCGACACCGCGCTCTCAAGATTACTACTGCTGATCGGCACGCAATGCTTCAAGCAGGTGTTGATTCCTGAGCACTTCGTGGCCGATGTGATCGGCAAGGCATTTATCTGCTCTTGCATCTCAAGGAATGGGTGCCCGGAAAAACGGGCAGTTCATCTGGCTGTCGGCATTTCGTTCCGCGACCGACAGCAATCGGTGGTGCTTGCGCGCGTACCGATGTGGGACCTTGAGCGGCATGGATGCCACGCCAGCGCCTGCATGGATGTACTTGCGGCGTGTCCCAGGCCGGTACGCGTGCAAGCGACCGCAGCGGACCGAAGCATTCATACAGAACCCGCAGACACCGCCCGCAAAGCCTCGAATGGGAGGTAGGTGCCCGATGTCGGTATGAATGCAAGCGCCTCCACAGACCGACATATTCGTACAGAACTCGCAGACGTCGCCCGCCAGGCTGGTCCGTGGCGTAGCGCCGTTTCCAGCATACGTATACCCACAGGCGGCGGTACCAAAGCCACGCGCCTGCAAAAGTGAAGCAACAATTACCAGAACGGCCAGCAGATCACTCTGCCGGCCGTCAGGTTTGCATCGTCCAGCGCAGGGCCGGTTACGCCACCGCAGCCGTCTTGCCGGCCACCACGCCACGCTCGCGCTGACGCAACAAGCGGTTGGCCACATCGAGCCACGCAAGCGCGCTGGCTTCGATGATGTCCTTGCTGGTGCCGGTGCCTTCGTATTCCACGCCGTCGTGACGCACGCTCAAGCTGGCTTCGCCGCGCGCGTCCGCGCCGATGCCCACGCTGTGCACCTGGTAGCTGTCCAGTTCCAGCCTCACGCCGGTCGCCGAGGCCAAGGCACCGAACAGTGCATCCACTGGCCCGTTGCCTTGCGCGGTTTCGGCCACACGGTTGCCTTCCGGGTCGGACAACTCCACCAACGCATTGGCGCGGCTGCCCACATCGCTGATGGTCATCGATGCCAGGCGATAGCCTTCCTGCACGGTAGCGTCCTGCATCAACGCCTGCAGATCCGCATCGGTGACCACGCGCTGCTTCTCGCACAGCGCCTTGAACTGTTCGAATACCAGCTTGACCTCTTCTTCCTCCAGCAGGTACCCCAGCGCACGCAGACGCTGCTCGACTGCGGCGCGGCCGCTGTGGCGGCCCAGCACCATTTGCGAGGATTCCCAGCCCACATCTTCCGGGCGCATGATTTCGTAGGTGCCGCGATGGCGCAGCATGCCGTGCTGATGAATGCCGGATTCGTGCGCGAATGCGTTGCCGCCCACCACCGCCTTGTTGCGCTGTACCGGCATGCCGACCAGGCGTTGCAACAATTGCGACGTGGACACGATACGCGGCGTATTGATCGCCGAATCGATGTTGTAGAACGCGCCACGCACCTTCAACGCCATGGTGATCTCTTCCAGCGCGCAGTTGCCGGCGCGCTCTCCGATGCCGTTGATGGTGCATTCCACCTGGCGCGCACCGCCTTCGATGGCCGCCAGCGAGTTGGCCACCGCCAGGCCCAGATCGTTGTGGCAGTGCGCGCTGAAGATGACCTTGTCGGCACCGTCCACGCTGGCGATCAGGCGCGAGAACATGCCGCGGATTTCTTCCGGCGTGGTGAAGCCGACCGTGTCGGGCAAATTGATGGTGGTGGCGCCGGCGGAAATCGCCACGCGGGTGACCTCGGCCAGGAAATCTTCTTCGGTGCGGGTCGCATCCTCGGCGGAGAATTCGATGTCGTCGATATAGCCGCGCGCCAGCGTCACATGTTTGTGCACCGACTCCAGCACCTGCTCGCGGCTCATGCGCAGTTTGTGTTCGCGGTGCAGCGGGCTGGTGGACAGGAACACATGCAGCCGCGGATTGGCTGCCGATTCCAGCGCCTTGGCCGAGGTTTCGATATCGGCCTGCAGGCAGCGCGACAACACCGCCAGGGTGGGGCGGCGCAGTTCGCGGCCCATCATCGCCACCGCTTCGCGGTCCGAGTGCGAGCTGGCAGGAAAACCGGTTTCGATGATGTCCACGCCGAGTTCGTCCAGCGCGCGCGCCATGACCAGCTTCTGCTGGGGCGTCATGCTGCAGCCGGGGGATTGCTCGCCGTCGCGCAGGGTGGTGTCGAAAATTCGGATACGCGGGGTCTGGTTGGATACGGTCGTGTTCACCAGGAAGACTCCTCTACGGCGATGGCGGTGACAGGCGTTGAAGCGACTGCGGATGGGCGGGAAAGAACGTGTGTGGCGGGTGGCGGATTGGCGCTGCGTTCGTTGCGGAGTCGCTCGGTATTGCGACGGCGCGGCTTGCGTGGCGGACGCGGCCGCACCTCGGACAAGAGTGTAGCCAGCACGGTTGCGTCGATATTACCGCCAGAGACCACCGCACATTTGCGTTTGCCGGAAACGCGGCGACCGGCGGCCAGGGCGAGGGCGCCAGCGCCCTCGGCAATGACGTGTTCTTCCAGTGCCAGGCGCACCAATGTTTCGCGAAGTTCGGCCTCGCGCACGATCACCACATCATCGAGCAGACTCGAGCACAGGCGGCGCGTGAGCAGGCCTGGAATCTTGACTTTCACGCCATCGGCGAGCGTCGGTACCGGGGTGATTTCGCGCAGATCGCCGCGGACGGCGCGCGCCATCGAATCCACGCCTTCCACCTGCGCCCCGACCACGCGCACGCCTTGCGACTTCAATGCCAGCGCCACGCCGGAGGCCAGGCCGCCGCCGCCGATCGGCACGATCACCACGTCCGGCGCATGCGCCGCCAGCTCGATGCCGACGGTGCCCTGGCCGGCGATCACGTCCGGGTCGTCGAAGGCGGACAGGAAGCGATAGCCGTTCTGCTCGGCCAGCTCGCGCGCAAACGCGAACGCTTCATCGTAGCTGTTGCCGTGCTGGCGCACGGTGGCGCCCCAGTGCGCGACACCGGCGATCTTGGTCTGCGGCGCGCCATAGGGCATCACCGTGATGGCCTGCACGCCCAGCCGGTACGCCGACCACGCCACACCTTGCGCGTGGTTGCCGGCCGAGGCGCAGATCACCGGGCGCTCGTCGCCGCGTTCCAGGCCGGCCAGCAAGGCATTCAAGGCGCCGCGCACCTTGTAGGAACCGGTGCGCTGCAGATTCTCCAGCTTCAACCACACACCGAAGCGTTCGGCGTAGTGCAGCGGCGTGGGCGACAGGTACTTGCGCAGGCGTGCCTGCGCGGCCAGGACGTCGGCCACGCTGACGGCCACGTCGCCTACCTCTGGCTCCTGTGCGGAAGGGCGGCCGGAATCAGGCATTGCGGCACGCGCGCGGGCGATCCGGAAGAAGGCACCTCCGGACGGCTGTCTGATGGTCGCGCGAGGTCTGCATGCTCATGCCGCCGCCTCGACCGATTCCAGTGCGGTGATCACCACCGATTCGCAGTCGTAGACCTTTTCCAGCTGCAGGCGCAGCGTTTCCGGCGGACGGTTGCTGTCCACATCCAGCAGCAGATGCCAGCGCCCGGCATCGTCTGGCGCTGCGGCGCCCTGGATCGCGCATGGGCGGAAGCCGCGGCGTTCGGTCATGCCGATCACCCGCACCAACGCGCCTTCTGCCGGCTTCAGCACCAGATCAAGCCGGTAACGCATGCGATGTCTCCTTGGCCGCGTGTGCGGGATTGCTGTCCAGCATGGTGCTGTTGGCGTTGTTGGGCGGCACCAGCGGCCACACGTTGGCACGCGCGTCGATCGCCACATGCAACAGGCCGGGACCGGGCTGCGCCAGCAAATCGGCCAGCGCCGCGTCCACGTCGCCGCGGGCGATGATGCGCTTGGCCGGAATGCCGAACACCTGCGCCAGCGCCGCAAAATCCGGGTTGTCGGACAGGTCGATTTCGCTGTAGCGCTCGGCAAAGAACAGTTCCTGCCACTGCCGCACCATGCCCAGTGAGCTGTTGTCCAGCAGCACGATCTTCACCGGCAGCTTGCAGCGCGTAATCGTCACCAGCTCCTGCACGTTCATCATGAAACTGCCGTCGCCGGAGACCAGCACCACGGTGCGGTCGGGGCAGGCGAACTGCGCGCCCATCGCGGCCGGCAGACCGAAGCCCATGGTGCCGAGCGCGCCGCTGGTGAGGTGATTGCGCGGGTCGTTGAAGCGGCAATGCTGGGCCACCCACATCTGATGCTGACCCACGTCGCACGCGATGATGGTGTCGGCCGGGGCCACTTCGCTCAGGCGCTTGAGCAGCGCCGGCGCGTAGATATCGGTGCCGGGCGCGTCGTAACGCGCGCCGAATTTTTCGCGGTTGGCAAAGCAGCGCGTACGCCAGCCCTGGCAGTTGGCCCGCGCTGCGCTCAGTGCCTTGAGACTGGTGGCCACGTCGCCGGGCACTGCGATGTCGGCAGTGCGCAGCTTGGAAATTTCATACGCGTCGGCATCCAGGTGGATGACGCGCGCAAACGGTGCGAACTCGCTCAGCTTGCCGGTGGCACGGTCGTCGAAACGCGCACCGACCACCACCAGCAGATCGCATTCCTGGATGGCCATGTTGGCCGCACGGGTGCCGTGCATGCCCAGCATGCCCAGGTAATCGGGATGCGCATGCGGCAGCGCACCCAGGCCGCGCAAGGTCAGCGCGGTCGGGATGCCGGTGGCTTCGACGAAGCGCCGGAACGCCTCCACCGCACCCGCCAGCGCGATTCCGCCACCGCCGTACACCACCGGGCGTTCGGCGCCGGCGATCGCCGCCAGTGCTTCGGCCAGTTTCGCGTCCGCCGGCGCCGGCGGCGGCTGCACGGCTGCCGGAACATGCGGCGGCAGATGCGAGGCATCTGCCACCTGCACGTCCTTGGGCAGGTCGATCAGCACCGGCCCGGGACGTCCTTCGCGCGCGATGCGAAATGCCTCGCGCACCATCTCCGGAAGCTCCTCCACGCGCCGCACCAGAAAGCTGTGCTTGACGATCGGCATGGTCATGCCGAACACGTCCAGCTCCTGGAATGCATCGGTGCCCAGCAACGGGGTGGCGACCTGGCCGGTCAGGCAGATCATCGGCACCGAGTCGAGCATCGCATCGGCGATGCCGGTGACCAGGTTGGACGCGCCCGGGCCGGAGGTGGCCACGCACACGCCGACCCGGCCGCTGGCACGGGCATAGCCGTTGGCAGCCAGTGCAGCGCCCTGTTCGTGACGAACCAGGATGTGCTTGAGCCTGGAATCCACCAGGGCATCGTAGAACGGCATGATGGTGCCGCCCGGATAGCCGAATAGCGTTTCCACGCCTTCGGCTTCCAGGGCCTGCGTCAGCCAGCGCGCGCCATTGCGGGGCGTGCTGTGTGCGGAGGTGTTCATGCGTTGCGGACCTTCGGTTTAAGCGGTGGGGGAGGCGGCGGCGTTATGCCGCCTGTTGATTCGCAGGTGCGGCAGCGGCTTGCTGTTGCCCGTTGAGCCACACCATCTTGGCGCGCAGCTTCTTGCCCACTTCCTCGATCGGGTGCTCCAGGTCGGCCTGCTTGAACTTGTTGTAGTTCGGCAGGCCGGCGTCGTATTCGGCCACCCAGTTCTTGGTGAAGGTGCCATTCTGGATGTCGGTCAGCACGTCCTTCATGCGCGCCTTGGTGCTGGCATCGATCACGCGTGGGCCGCTGACATAATCGCCGTATTGCGCGGTTTCGGACACGAATTCCAGCATGCGGGTGATGCCGCCTTCGTAAAACAGGTCCACGATCAACTTCAATTCGTGCAGCACTTCGTAGTATGCGATTTCCGGCTGATAGCCGGCCTCGACCAGTACTTCGAAACCGGCCTGCACCAGCGACGAGGCGCCGCCGCACAGCACCGCCTGCTCGCCGAACAGATCGGTTTCGGTTTCTTCCTTGAACGTGGTCTTGATGATGTTGGCGCGCGCGCCACCCAGGCCGCCGGCATAGGTCAGCGCGAACTGCTCGGCCTTGCCGCTGGTGTCCTGGTACACCGCATAGATGCACGGCACGCCGCGGCCGATCTCGTATTCGCGACGCACCAGCGCACCCGGGCCCTTGGGCGCGACCAGCACCACGTCCAGATCGGCGCGCGGTTTGATCATGTCGAAGTGCACGTTCAGGCCATGCGCGAACAGCAGGCAGGCGCCCTGCTTCATGTTCGGCGCGATGACGTCTTCGTAGAGCTTCTTCTGCACCATGTCCGGGGTCAGGATGGCGACCAGGTCAGCGCTCTTGACCGCCTCCGACGGCGCCACGACGGTGAAGCCGTCGGCCTGGGCCTTGGCTTCGGTCGGGCCACCGGCACGCAGGCCGACGGTGACGTCGAAGCCGGAATCGCGCAGGTTCAGCGCGTGTGCGCGGCCCTGGCTGCCGTAGCCGATGATCGCGATTTTCGGTTGGGTGTCGTTGCTCATGGGATGTCCTTGCGGGGTTGGCAGTGGAGATGGGTATCGATAAATGGATCAGCCGGCAGTGCGGGCACTGGCCGGCTGAACAAAGCGGGGACGCGCGATGACACGGCGCAGGCAACCACAGGCGGCCATGCGCGTCTGGGCGCACGGCGATGTTGCGGATATGGCAGTGATGTCGTTCATGTCATTCGAAACTTTTGGTGATCCCTGAAACGCGAAACCCCGCGCCGTTGCCGGTGCGGGGTCTGATCGAAGCCTTGTGTGTCTGTTGCCTACACGAAGTCTCGTCCCGCACCGGTTGGCGAGGTAATAAGTACGAGCACGAGAAGCGACGCAGCCGACGCGCCGAAGGGCGCGGACATCAGAGCGTTCGAGGTGGTGGGGCGGTGCGGCATGGGTTGAGATAACCACCGCCGCCGGTGAGGTGTCAACCCTTGCGGGTGAAACATCCGCGGGCCCGCTGCACCTATCGTGCGAAGCCGCATGGCAGCAGCATGGTTACCGCTGAAACCGCATCGTCTCATGCTCTGCAGAGCCGACCTGGATCACCAATTGCGCGGGTTTATCGCAACTCGCATTGTCGATCGGGCGCTGTGCCCCGGGCCGCTGGTATGGTGGGTCATCCACTGTTGTGTCTTGGGGAGTTGCCTGCATATGCGTCGCGTACCTGTCTTGTTGGTGTCTGCTCTGGCGCTGCTCGCGTCACCTCTCGGCGCTGCCGACCGCGTCACCGGGCTGCCGTTTGCCACCCGTTCGGAAGTCATTGCGCCGCATGCCATGGCCGCCACCTCGCAACCGCTGGCCACCCAGATCGCGCTGGATGTGATGAAGGACGGCGGCTCGGCGGTGGATGCAGCGATCGCGGCCAATGCGGCGCTGGGCCTGATGGAGCCAACCGGCAATGGCGTGGGAGGGGATCTGTTCGCGATCGTCTGGGACCCCAAGACCAGCAAACTCTATGGCTACAACGGCTCCGGCCGCTCGCCCAAATCGCTGACCCTGGCCGAATTCCAGCGTCGCGGCCTGAAGGACATTCCGCCGACCGGACCGTTGCCGGTGTCGGTGCCGGGGGCGGTGGATGGCTGGTTTGCGTTGCATGCGCGCTTCGGGCGCAAGCCGATGGCGCAGAACCTGGCGCCGGCCATCCGCTATGCGCGCGAAGGCCATCCGGTGGCCGAAACCATCGCCTACTACTGGGACCGTTCGGTGCCGCGGCTGTCGCAATACCCGGGTTTCAAGGAGCAATTCACCATCGACGGCCACGCGCCGCGCAAGGGCGAGCTGTGGAAGAACCCGAACCTGGCCAACACGCTGCAGCAGATTGCCGACGGCGGCCGCGACGCGTTCTACAAGGGCGAGATCGCGCGCACCATCGGTGCCTACTTCAAGGCCAATGGTGGGTATCTGAGTTACGACGACATGGCCAGCCACCAGGGTGAGTGGGTCGAGCCGGTCAGCACCAACTATCGCGGCGTTGATGTGTGGGAGCTGCCGCCCAACAGCCAGGGCATCGCCGCGTTGCAGATGCTCAACATCCTGGAAGGCTACGATTTTTCCAAGATTCCGTTCGGCTCGGCCGAGCACGTGCACTTGTTCACCGAAGCCAAGAAGCTGGCCTTCGCCGACCGCGCACGCTTCTATGCCGACCCGGCGTTTCAGCCGGCACCGCTGGCCAGGCTGATCTCCAAGGACTACGCCGGTCAGCGGCGTGCGCTGATTTCGATGGGCAAGGCGCTCAAGGAAGTACAACCGGGGACACCCAAGCAACTGGAAGAAGGCGACACCATCTATATGACCGTGGCCGATGCCGACGGCATGATGGTGTCGCTGATCCAATCCAACTACCGCGGCATGGGCAGCGGCATGGCGCCGCCGGGGCTGGGTTTCATCCTGCAGGACCGCGGCGAGATGTTCGTGCTCAAGAAGGACCATCCCAACGGCTATGCGCCGGGCAAGCGGCCGTTCCAGACCATCATCCCGGCCTTCGTCACCAAGGACGGCAAGCCCTGGCTGAGCTTCGGCGTGATGGGCGGGGCGATGCAGCCGCAGGGGCATGTGCAGATCGTGATGAACCTGGTGGACTTCCACATGAACCTGCAGGAAGCCGGCGACGCGCCGCGCATCCAGCACGAGGGCTCCACCGAGCCCACCGGCCAGGCCACCGCGATGAGCGATGGCGGCGAGGTCAACCTGGAAACCGGCTTCTCCTACGACACCATCCGCGCGCTGATGCGCAAAGGCCACCGGGTGATCTTTGCCGACGGCCCGTATGGCGGTTATCAGGCCATCGCCCGCGATCCGGCCAGCGGCGTGTACTACGGTGCGTCGGAAAGCCGCAAGGACGGACAGGCGGCCGGATATTGAGCGCGGTACGGTCGAGGTTGCCGCTCAATTCCGGCCGCCGCACGCCGCTAATCACGGGATGGAGCAGGAGCCCCTCATGAATTCGATGCAACAGCCCGACCCGCCGTCGCAGGCCCAGACGGCCGTGCTCCCGGATGCGCCCGTGGCCTTGCTGCGCCTGTCTGCCGAGGCGTGTGTGGTGGCCTGCAACCGCGTCGGCCTGGATGTGCTGGGCAAGACCGCGGTCGAGCTGCAGGGGGCGCCGGCCTCGGTGATGTGGGGGTTGAGCGCCGCCGATCTGGTGGGCGAAGAAGGCGTCTGGGCTGCCCCGGGCGACGACCCGGCGCGGCGCGTGCGCTATGTGCGCGACCGCGCACAGGGCGGCTGGATGCTGTCGCTGCCGCATGTGGAAACCGCGATCCTGCTGCGCGAGGCCACGCGTCTGGCCGACGGCAGCCGGCCGGTGCCGATCTCGCCCCTGCTGCAACCGCTGGTTGCGCGTCTGCAGGCCGAGCACGAAGACCGCACGGTGCTCGAGCGCACCGCGCAGGCGCTGGCCGGCTGCGAACTCGAACTGTTGTTGCCGCCGGGACTGGCGGAAACCGAGATGGGCCGGCGCCTGCAAGCCGGGTTCGGCAATCTGGCCGAGGCCATCCGTCAGGCAGTGGCCTTGTCGGTGCAGATCGCCGCCGAAGTGCCGCCGCTGGTGGCCGAAAACGATGAACTGGTACGCCAGTCGCAGGCGCAGAACGAGGCGCTGGATGGCGCGCGCACCGCGGTGGAGCGGCTGTCGTCGAGCCTGCAGGACGTCAATGCCGAGCTGGCGCAGGTGATCGCGCTGGCCGCCAGCGCCGACGACAGTGCGCGCCAAGGCGTGGCCGCCGCGCATGCGCTGGGCCAGGCGATGCACGAAGTGGAGCGCCGTGCGTCGCGCGCGGGCGAAGTCATCGAAGTCATCGATTCGGTGGCGTTCCAGACCAATATCCTCTCGATCAACGCCAGCATCGAAGCCGCGCATGCCGGCGATGCCGGGCGCGGGTTTGCGGTGGTGGCCACCGAGATCCGGCGGCTGGCCGAACGCGCCGCAGCGGCGGCGCGCGACGTGCGCGCGATCCTGGCCGAAACCAGCGCCGCCGTGGGGGAGGGCGCGGCCTCTGCACGTGGTACCGAAGCGGTGCTCGATGGCATCACCCGCGTGCTCGGGCAGGCCAGTAGCGCGATGACCACGGTGGCCGGGCGCATCCAGGCGCAGGACGGGGAAATTCGCGGGATCGAGCGTGCGGTAGATGGCGTGGTGGCGTTGGGCCGCAGCAATCTGCAGCATGCCGCGCACGTGGCCGAACGCAGCGAAGCGCTGGGGCGCGGCACCGAAACCCTGCGCGATTGCGTGGGCTTGTTCCGGTTGCCGCCGGACCCACTGCTGGTGCCCAGGCACGCGCGGGTCAAGGAGCTGGCCGTTGCCACGGCCGGCAAGATCGGCAGTGCGCTGGCGCAGGCCATTGCGCGCGGGCAGATCGAGCAAGCTGCATTGTTCGCGCGCACCTATACGCCGATCGCCGGCGTGGAGCCGCCCAAGTTCAATACCGACTTCGATGCGCTCTGCGACCAGGTACTGCCCGCTTTGCAAGAGCCGCTGCTGGACGCGCACCTATGGATCGTCTTCGCCATCTGCGCCAATCCCGATGGCTATGTACCCACGCACAATCTGCGCTTCACGCAACCGTTGACCGGCGATGTCAAGCGCGATCTGGTCGGCAACCGCACCAAGCGCAAGTTTACCGACCGCGTTGGGCGCAGCGTGGGCGCGCACACCGACCCATACCGCCTGCAAGTCTATCGCCGCGATACCGGCCAGATCATGTTCGACCTATCCACGCCGATCTTCGTCGGCGGCAAGCACTGGGGCGGCTTGCGGGTGGGCTATACGTTGGAGTGATGGCGTCGACCGGCCGGCGTTTGGCGGCTGTGCGTCAACCCGGGCAACAAAAAAAAGCCGCCGAAGATCGGCGGCAGGGAGAGAGAGCAGGTTTCTTGTTGTAGTGGCTGCAGGCTAGCGGTGCGATGTGCCGTGGAAATGTCTGTGCATGTCGCCATCGCCGTGCCGTGTGCCAGGCGCTCGATTGCGTGTTAGCCGTGGCACACAGACAACGACCTCCCGAAGGAGGTCGTTGTGACACCACGTGGATCAGGGCAGCGTGCTCAGAAGCGCTGGGTGTACTGCAGGTAGCTGTAGCGTCCCGGGATGGCGTAGGCCGGATCGAACGAGTTGGCCGAGGCGCTGAGCGCGACCGGCGGGTCGCGGTCGAAGACGTTGTTCAGGCCCAGCCGCACGGTCGCATTCCATGGAAGCTGGTAAGACACCTGCATGTCGTTGAACGCAGTCGCCGCAACGTGGCGATAGTTTCCGTTGTCGTCCAGTTCCGAATCGTAGTCCTTCATGCCCGAGTAGTAACGCACGGCCCAATTGGCGGCCAGATTGCCGTAGCTCCAGTCCAGGGTGAGCGTGCCGCGGGTGCGCCAGTTCGGATTATTGGTGTGGTAGATGCCGTTGTAGCTTTCCCACGCAGAATTGTCGTCCTGCTTCTGCTCGTTGACCGCCACGTAGGTCGAATCCAGCGTCAGCATGAACTGGCCGATTGCGGTCTGCGGCAGTTTGTAACGCGCGGTGAAATCGTAGCCCTGCATGCGTTGCTCGCCGACATTCACCGGCTGGATCACCAGGCCGGTGATGGTCCCGGTCGCATCGCGGGTCACCAGATCGCAGAACGCCGAGACGTTGAACTGGTAGCACTGCGTCAGGATCTGATTGGCGCTGAATTCGGTGATGGCGTCGGTGATCTGGATCTTCCACCAGTCCAGCGACACGTCCAGGCCCTGCACCGAAGCCGGGCTGTAGACAAAGCCAAGCGTGGTGTTCTTGGACTTTTCCGGTTGCAGATTGGCGTTGCTGGTGTAGGTGAACGGATAGATGGTCTGGCCGGAGTTGCCGCTGGCGCTGTTGTATTCGGCAACGTAATTGGCAGGCACGCCGCGGGCGGCGCATGCGGCCGCAATCGCGCTGGTGTAGGAGGTGCTGTTGGTCGAGCAGGGATCGGAGTAGGTATCGAAACTGTCCGACGCGCCCAGGTACAGGTCTTCGATCGATGGCGCGCGGAAACCGGTGGCGTAATTGCCGCGAATCAGCAGGTCGGCGACCGGCTTCCACTTGAAGCCGAACTTGCTATTGGTGGTGCTGCCGAAGGTGTTGTAGTCCGAATAGCGCACCGCTGCGCTCAACTCCAGCAACTGCGCACCAGGCACATCCTTCAGCAGCGGAATCGCCACTTCGGTGTAGTAGTCGTTGAGCGTGTACGAGCCGGAGGTGGGCGTGAACGAATTGCCCGAGGTATAGCCGGCAGAGATCAGGGCATCCGGTGAGGAGAACCCGCTTTCCTCGCGGTGTTCGACACCGGCGGCAAAACTCATCCAGCCGGCGGGCAGCTCGAACAGGTCGCCGGTGAGGTTGGCGGTGAAGCTGCTGTTTTTGTATTGATAGGTGTTGTGCGCAGTGAACAGGATGTAGTCCAGCATTTCCTGGGTCACGCCACCGGCCGGCGACAAGGGGTTGAACGGTACGCAGCCGGTAATGACGGCGCCGCCGCTGTCCAGGCACGCCAGGGTGCCATTGACGATGGCCGATGCACCGAGCGCATTGCTCAGGTTGAGCAGATTGACATCGCCATACTGGGTTTCGGTCTGGTCGGTCTGGTTGTGCGCAAAGCCCACATCCCAACTGAACTGTCGGTCGGCAAACTGGAAGTCGCCTTCCAGCCCGGTGTACACATGCGAGGTCTTGACGTCCTGCTGGTAGGTGCGCGCGAATTCGGTCAAGCGATGCGACCAGCCCACATCGCGCCCGTCGCCGCCGTAGGCGGTGTTGTACGGGTTGTAGTAGCTGTCGCCGCTCAACAGGATGCCGGTATTGACCGAAGCCAGCGGAAAGCCGGCCAATTGCTGCGACGACTGGCGGCGGTTATACAGGCCATCGAACTTGAAGCGCACGTTGTCGGTGAGTGCATAGTTGCCCTGCACATACAACGCGTCGCGCTTCTGTGGCGTCACCAGGTAATTGTCCTTGGCGTAGTTGTAGCCATATTCGGATGTGTTGAAGGCGGTGTACTGGTCCAGGCCGTAGCGCGGGTACCTGCTGTCGCCGCTGGCGGTAGCACTGTCGGGCAACACCGTCCATGCGCCGCTGGTGCCATTTGCACGGAGGCGGCCGCTTGCCGAATAGCTGCTGTAGGCCGAAGAGCCCGCGCCGTACACCGGCTCGGCGGAGATCTCCCGGTCGCCTGCCATCACCGCATCTTCCTTGACGCTGGACAAGCCGATGACCAGGTTGCCGCGCTCGCCGGTGGCGCCCACGGTGGCATCGAAGGAGGTGCGCTGGCCATCGCCCTGGCCATATTGGCCAACGTAGGCATTGACTTCGGCACCATCGAAATTGGTACGGGTGATGATGTTGACCACGCCGGCGATGGCATCGGAGCCATAGATCGACGAGGCGCCATCCTTGAGGACTTCCACGCGCTCCACGATGGCCGAGGGAATGGTGTTCAGATCCACCGAACCGGACAGGCCCGAGACCCAGCGCCGGCCGTTGACCAGCACCAGCGTGCGAGAGGCGCCCAGGTTGCGCAGGCTGACCGTGGCCGAGCCGTCGCCGCCGTTGTTGACGGTGCTGTTCATCGTTGCACCGTTGGAAGGGATGCGCTTGAGAACGTCGGCAACCGAGGTCAGGCCCTGCTTTTCGATGTCCTGGCGCGTCAGGACCAGCACCGGTTGCGAATTTTCCACATCGACCGAGCGGATGCGCGAGCCGGTGACTTCGATCTTGTCCAGGTTGGTCGGACTCTTGTCGGTTTGTTCCTGGGCGAAGGCGCTCGTGCTGACGCACAGGCTGATGGCGATCGCGAGCGAGCCCCGACGCATGGTCGGGTAGAGCGTTGTCATAGTCATATGTACGGCGGTTCCCGGTAGAGGAGGAGCGGCAGCGCGATCCCCGTGAATGACACCTGCATGCGTGCAGCGTTTCCGGCATGCCATGCAGGCTTAGCGGGAATTTAACGAGCGGGTTTCGCCGCCGTTTTTCGTCAATCGGCGCCTTGTTGCGTGCCCACGCGCGCAATGCATGGGCGCGCCATGTAATGCCTGCGCAACGCCGGGCGTGTGCTGCAGCGACGTGGGATGACCTGTGCGGACATATGTCGCCGCCGGACGCGACAACCTTGCCACGCGCAACAGCAGCCGTTGCGGGCGCTGCGTCAGTGCGGTATGCCCTATGGGTTTGGCTTGGCGCCATGCGCGCCGCAGGTCTCTGGCGGCGTTTGTTTAGCCGCGCAGGGGGCGATGTGGTTTAATCGCCGCCGAAGTGGGGGTACCGCAGCGTGCTGCGGTTGAGATAGTCCCTTCGAACCTGATCCGGCTGATACCGGCGTAGGGAAGCTTCGTCAGATGCGATGGTTCGTGCGTGCACGGGCGATCCGTATCGAGCGCCGCCGCTTCGTCCGCACTGCGACTCCTTCGCAGGGCCAGCACACAGGACGAATGCCATGAATGCCGCGCCCACCGTTTTGCAACAACAAGCCCAGTCGTTGTCGGAGGCTGTCACCCAACCGATTCCCGGTTCACGCAAGATCTTCGTGCAGGGCTCGCGTGCGGATCTGCAGGTGCCGATGCGCGAGATCGCCTTGACGCGCACGCCCACCCTGTTCGGTGGCGAAGAGAATCCGCCCCTCAGCGTCTACGACACGTCCGGGCCTTACACCGATCCACGGGTGGCGATCGATCTGGCAGCCGGTCTGGCACCGCTGCGCGCGCAGTGGATTGCCGAGCGTGACGACACCGTCGCCCTGGACGGACTGAGCTCCAGTTTCGGGCGTGGGCGCGAGCACGATGCGCGTCTGGATGCAGTGCGCTTCCCGGCGCGGCGTCTGCCGCGGGTAGCGCGCCCGGGCGCCAACGTCACCCAGATGCATTACGCGCGCCGCGGCATCATCACGCCGGAAATGGAATACGTGGCGATCCGCGAAAATCAGCGCCTGGAAGCGGTGACCGATGCCAGCTTGCGCAAGCAGCATCCGGGCCAGGCGTTTGGTGCCTCGATCCAGCAACGCATTACGCCGGAGTTCGTGCGCGAAGAGATCGCACGGGGTCGCGCGATCTTGCCCAACAACATCAATCACCCCGAAAGCGAGCCGATGATCATCGGTCGCAATTTCCTGACCAAGATCAATGCCAACATCGGCAACAGCGCGGTGTCTTCGGGTATTGCCGAAGAAGTCGAGAAGCTGGTGTGGTCGATCCGCTGGGGCGGGGACACGGTCATGGATCTGTCCACCGGCAAGCACATCCATGAAACGCGGGAGTGGATCATCCGCAACTCGCCGGTACCGATCGGCACGGTGCCGATCTATCAGGCATTGGAAAAGGTCGATGGGCGCGCCGAAGAACTCACCTGGGACATCTTCCGCGACACCTTGATCGAACAGGCCGAACAGGGCGTGGATTACTTCACCATCCACGCCGGCGTGCTGCTGCGCTACGTGCCGCTGACCGCAAAGCGCGTGACCGGCATTGTGTCGCGTGGCGGTTCGATCATGGCCAAGTGGTGCCTGGCGCATCATAAAGAGAACTTTCTCTATACGCACTTCGAAGACATCTGCCAGATCATGCAGGCCTACGACGTTGCGTTTTCGTTGGGCGATGGCCTACGCCCCGGCTGCATTGCCGATGCCAACGATGCGGCGCAATTCGGCGAGCTGGAAACGCTGGGTGAACTGACCAAGCTCGCCTGGAAGCACGATGTGCAGACCATGATCGAAGGCCCGGGCCATGTGCCGATGCAATTGATCAAGGACAACATGGACAAGCAGCTGCGCGAATGCGGCGAGGCGCCGTTCTATACCTTGGGCCCGCTGACCACCGACATCGCGCCGGGCTACGACCACATCACCAGTGCGATCGGTGCGGCGATGATCGGCTGGTTCGGCACCGCAATGCTCTGCTATGTCACTCCGAAAGAACACCTGGGCCTGCCCAACCGGCAGGACGTGCGCGACGGCATCATGGCCTACAAGATCGCCGCGCATGCGGCCGACCTGGCCAAGGGGCATCCGGGCGCGCAGGTGCGCGACAACGCCCTGAGCAAGGCGCGTTTCGAGTTCCGTTGGGACGACCAGTTCCATCTTGGCCTGGATCCGGAAAAGGCCAAGGAGTTCCACGATGAGACGCTGCCCAAGGACGCGCACAAGCTGGCCCACTTCTGCTCGATGTGCGGGCCGCACTTCTGTTCGATGAAGATTACCCAGGACGTGCGTGATTACGCAGCCGAGCACGGCATGAGCGAGGCGCAGGCGTTATCGACGGGCATGCAGGAAAAGTCCGCGCAATTCGTCGCGCAGGGCGCGCAGGTCTATCGCGCCACGTGAGGCGTTACATGGCAGCGTTTCACGGAACATGATGTAGCGCCTGCTTAGGAGAAGTTCAGTTTTGTACTGAACAGATTGCGGTGCGGTGCGCAAGTGCCGCGCGATGGCCCGGTTGCAAGCGATTCCAGGAAATAAGGGTTTTGGCTGATTTAGCTGAATCGCAGATAAAAAAATCGCGCCAGAAGGCGCGAAGGGTACATCGTCATTATTCGAATTCGTCGGCGAGAGAGAGAGCCTGACGCTGCCGCCTGTCATAGGAAGCAACGGGGCATAGCGTAAAATTTGCACCAAATGGATGCATGACACAGTTGGTCGTCGTCCTTTGCTGAATTTGGCGTTTCGCGAAAAGCGCGGGGCGTTCTTTGTTGTTCTTGCATGCCGACGCGTGTTTTTGCCGATGAGTGTTCCTCCCGTTATTGCAATGCCATCGGGCCGGCTACGTGTCGGCCAGTGCGTGGTCGACGTCGCCTCGCGCGAGGTGCACGCACCGGGCGCAAAGCGTCCGCTGCGGCTGGCGCCCAAATCCCTGGCGGTGTTGCTGACCCTGGCGCGGCAGCCGGGCCAGGTGGTCACGCGCGAGCAGCTGCTTGCCGAGGTCTGGCCCGATACCTTGCCGACCAACGATGTGGTGACCCAGGCGGTCACGCAGCTGCGCAAGGCGTTTGCCAGCCATAACGGGCAGCGCTCGGAGCACATCGAGACCATCGCCAAGACCGGGTATCGCTTGATGGCGGCGGTGGTGTGGGAAGCGCATGCAACTGCAGCGGCGACGCTGTCCGGCGAGGCACCTGGTTCGGACGCGCTCGGGGCGGCGCAGCCGGACGCAGGCGTGGCGGCCGTTACCGACCAGTCCGACGCTGCCACGCCCCCCCTCCACACCGCGCCTGGCCAGCCCGTATCGCCCGTCGCTGCGGAACCGGCCGCTTCGACGCCGGCCGCGTCACGACACCGGCGCTCGCTGGCGCTGGCAGTCGCCAGCGTGGCGTTGCTGGTCGTGCTGAGCCTTGCGGTATGGACCTCATGGCGCCGTGCCCCGGCGCCTTCTACCGAGCAAGCGCATGCGGTGTTGGGCAGCCCCAAGCGGCCGTATCAGGTGATTACCGCAGGCGGTGGATTCGATCTCACGCCAAGCCTGTCGCCCGATGGCGCGCGGGTGGCGTACGCCTCGTTGACCCGCGATCGTGCCGGCACCTCGATCCTGGTCAAGACCACCGATAACGCCTATCCGCGGGTACTGGAGACGCCCGCGCCCGGCGTTTCCGATCGTTTGCCGGCGTGGTCGCCGGATGGCCGGCAGATCGCGTTTTCCAGGCAGGCGCCCGATGGCGGCTGCCGGGTCATGATCGCCGCAGCCGATGGGCCTGCGGCCTCGCGCGAGGTCATGCGGTGCGACGGTGCCGACATGCTGAGTTTCAGCTGGTCGCCGGATGGGCGCGCGCTGGTGTTCGGCAGCATGACCGGCCCGCATGGCGCGGCCCGCATGCGTCGCCTGGATCTGGCAACTGGGCAGTGGCAGACGCTGGACTACCCGGCGCAGGCGGGTGATTTCGATTACGCGCCGCGGTATTCGCCCGATGGGAATTGGATCGTATTCCTGCGTAATCCGCAGCTCGGGGACCTGTGGCGAATTCCGGCCGAAGGCGGCGTTGCCGAACGGCTTACCCATGACAACGCCGATATCCGTGGATGGAGCTGGCTGCCCGACGGCAGCGGTCTGATCTTCGGGCGTCGCGTGGACAGCGAGGCGCGGCTGTATCTGCTGGATCTGCGGGACCACAGCTTGCAGGATGTGGGGGTGGACGATGCGCAAGCACCGGACGTGGCGAACGGCCATCTGGTATTCGTGCAGCGCAAACCGCAATTTGGCGTCTATCAGGTCATTGGCGACACGATGAACGGTGGCTACATTCGCCGCCGCCTGTTTCCATCCAGCGGGCGCGACGATCAGCCGATGATTGCGCCGGATGGGCGGCAGCTGATCTTTGCATCCAACCGATCCGGTGCGTACGGGCTGTGGTGGGGCGATGTCAGCAAACCCGGCTCGGTGCGCTTGATCGAAGGGCTGCGCCCGGATTCGCGCCAGGCCGCCGACTGGTCAGCCGATTCGCAGCGCGTGCTGGTCAGCGGCAGCGATGCTGCCGGGCATGCAGCGCTATTCGAAGTGAACCCCGGCAGCGGCCAGGTGGTACGACTGCCGGTGCCGCAGCCGCGCCCGCTGCAGGCGATCCATCTTCCCGACCCCGACCGGCTGCTGGTACTTGCCGCCGCCGCCGACGGGCATACCTTCGCAACGCTGTACGACCGACGCAGTCGCCCATGGCGTGCGCTGGCGACGCTGCAGGACGTCTCGCAGTTGCGGCTGGACCGCGTCAGCGGACAGGTCTTGTTGACCCGTCTCAGCGGTGGCGGTGTGTGGCAGGTCGCTCCATCGCTGGCCGCCGACACCTTGCATGCCGTCGATCCGCAGCGGCCGTCGCGTTGGCGGTATCGCAGTTGGGCGCCGGGGGCGCATGGCCAGCTGCATTACCTGTCGTCGACCGACAGTTGCGCTGCCTACGATAGCGAGCTGCGCAGCGGCCGCAGCCAGTGTCTGGATGCGGTCAAGTTCACCACCATCAACGGATTCAGCCTGAACCAGCACGACGGCACACTGTATGTGTCGCTGGCCGAAGAAGATGGCAGCGCCATCGCATACATGCCGTTGCCGCAGCATTCCGTGGCGCCTGTTGGCGTCGTTGCTAACCTGTTGTCGGTATTGAAAAAAATCGCTTCGTAAGTTTTTCGGAAAGGCTTCGTGGCAATTTCGGCACAGTTTCGTCAAAACTTCCTGACCGACGCCACATTCGGCAAAACACTACGCCCTCTTTTGTACAGGGGGCTGCCAACATGCAACAGGTCATCACCGCAGATCGTGGGCTTGCGCTCGCGCTGGACAGCGCCAGCGAGTCGACATCGACCACCTGTCTGGCGGTCTCGCGGCTCGGCAGCATCCGTACCAGCGCAGCGACATTCACCCTGTGGATACAGCTACGCGGACGCGCATGGGTGGAATCCAAGGAGGGCCGCTTTCGTCTGCGTGCCGGGGACTGGATCGCCTTCGACAAGGATTCCCATCCCATCGTGCAGGCGGACCGCAGCGCGCTGTGCGTGGGGGTCGGTCTGGATGGCGAGAGCCTGCAGTCGCTCGCTGAACTGACCGATGCCACGCTGTATCCCGGCCGCGCCCAGTTGTCGCGCGGCGATCTGCGCATCGCCTTGCGCCTGTGGCGCAATGCTGCCGCACAAAGCGGCAGTGCCTCCGCGCGGCCGTTGCTGCTGCACCTGGCCGCGATGCAGCGCGATTTCATTGCGCAGGAACAGCGTTGCCCGGGCCGCTCGCGCAGCCGGCGGCGTCAGGTGTTCGGGCGCATGCAGCGTGCACGGCTGTACCTGGAAGGCAATAGCGACCGGGTGGTGCGCATCAGCGAACTGGCGCAGCTGACCAACTTTTCCAGTTGGTACGTCTCCAAGACGTTTCAGAGTTTGTACGAAGAAAGCCCGCAGGCGCTGTCTGCGCGCTTGCGTCTGGAACGTGCCTCCGATTTGTTGCGCGATACCTCGATGATGATCGGCGAGGTTGCAGCGGCAAGCGGCTTCGACAATTGCTGCAGCTTCGCGCGCGCATTCCGTGCGCGCTTCGGTGTCTCCGCATCGCACTACCGCGACCAAACGGCAAATCCGCCAGATTCGGCAAAGCCACGTAACGTGACGCGCAAAGCGACGGCGTTCACGCAATCGTAATTTGCACAGGGGCGCTTAACGCGCCACTAACGAACCCTGGAGAGATTGATGAACCTTCGCACCTCCGCAGTGCGGCTGGGCCTGTTGCCCGCCGGTATTGCGATCGCGTTGACGCCGGCTTTTGCCGCCGCACAAGAGTCGACCACCACGCTTGATCGTATCGAGATCACCGGCTCGCGCATTCGCAGCGCCGACGTCGAAACGCAGCAGCCGATCTTGACGCTTGACCGTCAAGCGCTGGAAAAGCAGGGCCTGACGTCTGTTGCCGATGTGCTGCAGAACCTGACCTCCGCCGGCTCTCCGGCCATCTCGCGCGCTGACGCGCTGTCGTCCGGCGAAGACGTTGGCGGTTACTACGTCGACCTGCGTAACCTCGGCGCGCAGCGTACGTTGGTGCTGGTGAACGGTAAGCGTCTGGGTGCGTCGACCTCCGGTCTGCAGGATCTCAGCCAGATTCCGATGTCGGCCATCGAGCGTATTGAAGTGCTGAAGGACGGCGCCTCGTCCATCTACGGCTCCGACGCGATCGCCGGTGTGGTCAACGTCATCACGCGTAAGCGTTTCGACGGCGCTGAAGCCAGCGTGCAGTTCGGCCAGTTCGGCCAGGGCGACGGCGACACCACGCAGTACTCCTTCACTGTGGGCTCGCAGGGCGAGCGCGGTGGCGTGACGCTGTCTGCCGAATATTCCAAGCAGGATCCGGTGTTCGCCAAGAACCGTTGGTTCAGCCGCGATGGTTCGCGTGGTCCCAACTCGACCCCGAACAGCTGGAGCCCGATCAGCCAGAACGGCTCGTGGTGCAATCCGCTGCAGGTCGATTGCGATGATCCGGACACCGCGGTGTGGCAGACGCTCAATGCCGGCGGCAACCCGAACAACCCGGCCGACTATCACCCGATCACGCCGGCCGAGTACGCCAACTCGAACCAGCAGATGATGGTGCAGACCGGTATCGAGCGGAAGTCGGTCTTTGCGAACGTCAACTACGACGTTGCCGATGCCATCACCTTCAACGCCGATATTGCCTACAACGAGCGCACCACTGACGGGCAGATCGCGGGCTACCCGTATCAGTCCGGTTCGTTCGGCACTCCGCTGGAAGGCAGCAGCGCGTTCAATCCGATCGGCCAGGATGTCGACTTCCGTCGTCGTCTGTGGGAAGTGCCGCGCGCCAGCGAAAACCAGCTCAAGACCCTGCGCTTCGCGCCGACCTTGAGTGGCTACTTCGACATCGGCGGCAAGACCTGGGACTGGGATGTGGGTGCGTTGTGGAACCGCAACGAGAACACCAAGCGTAGCCGTGGCGACATGAGCCTGATCGCGTCGCGTCAGGCGCTGGGCCCGTCCTTCATCAACGGCCAGGGCGTTGCGCAGTGCGGTACCGCTGCAGACCCGATCTCGCTGTCGGCCTGCCGTCCGTGGAACCCGCTGCTGCCGTACAACGTTGCAGGTCAGGGCTCGCTTGCCGACCCGGCGCTGCAGGAATTCCTGTTCCCGACCTTCACCGACACCGGTCTGACCAAGACCACCAGCTTCACCGCAAACCTGTCCGGTTCGGTGGTCGAGCTGCCGGCTGGCGATCTGGGCGTTGCGGTGGGCTACGAACACCGTAAGGAAGAAGGTCGCTTCTCTCCGGATGCGTTTGCGCAGTCGGGCGAAAGCACCGGCCTGGGTGCCAAGACCACGCAGGGCCAGTACTCGCTGGACGAGGTCTACCTCGAATTGAATGTTCCGCTCCTGAGCGATGTCGCCTTCGCCAAGGAACTGACCTTCAACGCTGCAACGCGTTATTCGGACTACAGCAACTTCGGTAACACGCTGAACTCGAAGTTCGGCCTGACCTGGCGTCCGCTGGAAGACCTGCTGGTGCGTGCGACGTATGCGGAAGGTTTCCGTGCGCCGACCATCAGCGACCTGTACGGTGGCCTGAGCAGCAGCTTCGAGTCTTACATCGATCCTTGCGGCGTCGGCGCCCCCAACAGCGTCAACGGCAACGCGGCCTGCACCAACGCCGGCGTGCCGCTGGGCTACACCCAGCTCGGCCAGGGCTTCGTGCCTTGCACGACCTATCCGTGCCAGACGCCTGATGAATTCATCAGCGGCGCCAACCCGAACCTGAAGCCGGAAACCTCCACCAGCAAGACCGCCGGTCTGGTCTGGAGCCCGCGTTGGGTGCAGGGTCTGGACATCTCGCTGGATTGGTACCGCTACGAGATCAACGACATGATCATCGCCGATAGCGTCGACCGCATCCTGCGCGACTGCTATGTGCTCGGCAATTCGGAGCGTTGCGCCAATGTCACGCGCGCAGCCGACGGTCATATCTCGGCGATGAGCTACGGCGTGGCCAATCTCGGTCAGATGGAAACCGAAGGCTACGACCTGGGTGTGAAGTACCGCCTGCCGGAAACGGCCATCGGTTCCTTCACCTTCGACTGGCAGACCAGCTACGTCAGCAAGTACGACGAAGCCGGCCAGGACAGCGCAGGCAACGCCATCATGATTGGCCGTGTCGGCGAGCCGGGCATCTTCCGCGTGCGTTCGAACGTTGGCGTGAACTGGTCGCTGGGTGATTTCGGCGTCAACTACACCCTGCGTTACTACTCGGGCATGAAGGAAAGCTGCATCACGCTGGCCGAAGGCTATTGCGATGCGCCGGACCATATCGCCAACGGCGAGTCCGACCCGCTGCGTCACACCGGCGCCAACACCTTCCACGACCTGCAGGTCAACTGGAAGGCGCCGTGGGATGCAACGATCGCACTCGGCGCGAACAATGTGTTCGATCACCGCGGTCCGCTGCAGTACTCGGCACCGAACAGCAGCTTTGCCTACTACGGCGGCTTCGAAATCGGTCGTTTCATGTACATGAAGTACACCCAGCGCTTCTGATCCATCGACGCGTGTAGTAAATGAAAGACGGGCCGCAAGGCCCGTCTTTTTTTATTTGCGATGCGCTGTTGCGATGAGGGGGCGCGAACGCAACGCGTGATTCGGACGCAAAGCAGCCGTTGCGCGGCTCATGCGGTGTGCATTCCCGCAAAGAACGCACGCACGACGTGGACGCTGCCGAGCGATGCGGCTCGAAAGGAACTGCAGTCTTTACGCGCGTGCAGCCGCCGCAACGCTCGAGCGCATTGCCTGCCCGTGGTGCGGTGCGCATCGGGTGAGTGACGTGACACATCGCCGCAGCCCAAGGTTTGACATGCGCGGCCCTGGCGCAACGGCCCCATGCATTGGGGCGAAGAAACGGCATAAAAAAACGCGGCCTTGGCCGCGCTTCTTTCCGGATACCGCATGCGAGTAACTTACGCCTCGGCAAGCCCCAGCAACGTGTCGGCCTGTTCGCGCCAGCTCGGCAGGCGGGCGATGACGCCGACCTTGGTCAGGTACTCTTCGTCCACGCTTTCGCCGCTGGCCAATGCCGTGGCGACATGCACGGCACCGGTGACCCAGAAGCTGCGCATGCTGGAACGCAGCGGATGGCGATGGAAAGCCACCGCTTCGATGATGGGCATCGGCAAGCCCCACAGACCGAGCAGGTAGGCGCCGGCTTCGGTGTGACCCAGGCGTTCGTCGCCGCCTTCGGCCGGCGGTTCGCGCTCATCGCGCACGCCCGGCAGCAGCAGGCCGATATCGGCCAGCAATGCAGCGGTGGAACCGAGTTCTGCGCTGGTCGGCGGAAGCACCTTGGCCGCCAGGCGCGAGGAGAGCAGGGCGCGGCGCTGCATCGCATTGCGCTCGGCCGGTGTGAGCGTCTGGACCGAAAACACTTCGCTGGCCAGCACCAGGTCGCGCAGCGTCGCCACACCCAGGCGGGTCACCGCCGTGCGCAGGTCGGTGATGCTGCGGCCACCGGAAAAGAACGCCGAATTGCACAATTGCAGCACCTTCGCCGCGATCGCCGGGTCGCCGGCGATCAGCTTGGCGATATCGGCCGCATCGGCGCCGTCGTCCTCTTCCAGCGCATGCATCAGGCTCAGGTACAAATGCGGAGGCGATGGGAGCTTTTCGATCCGCCCAATCGCCGCGCGCAGGCGCGGATTGCTGAGCAGCTCGCGCAGTTCTTCCAGGCTGGTGACCGCTTCGAGCAGCACTTCGGGTGCCAGCGGCATCGGCAAGAAGCGATGCGCCACGCCGATGATGCGGGCCGGCGGCGTGCGCTGGCCGCCTTGCGCATCGATCAGCGCGATACGAATGGTGTCCGGGCGCAGCGTGCGGATTTGCCCCAGCAAGGTGGCGGCAGTCAGGTCCGGCAGCACCGGCGCAACGATGACGGCGTCGAATGGCGACAGCGCGGCAGCTTCGATCGCCGAATTGCCATCGGCCACCTGCTGTGCCTGCCACTGGTCGCCCAGGTCGGCGACGTAGGCGACAAGGTCGGACGGAAGACTGGCTTCGTCCCCAACAAACAGAATACGCAAGACACTTCCCCAGAAGTCACCGGTGACAGACACCGGCCAAACGCTTTCGGCAATGTACCCAATCTGCCGACTGCGGTCACCGGGATCACGCCAGAAGCGTGATCCCGGTCGCCCCCTACACGCAGGGCAGCATCACGATCGATGGATCAGGGTGCGTCGGAATTGTAGCGTTCCACCGCTTCGGTCAGGATACGCTTGGCCTCGGCCGCGCCGCCCCAGCCATCCAGCTTGACCCACTTGCCCTTCTCCAAGTCCTTGTAATGCTCGAAGAAGTGGCCGATGCGCTCCATCCAGTGGCTGGACACCTGGTTGATGTCTTCGATGTGCGCGTAACCGGAGAAGATCTTCTCGATCGGCACAGCCAGGATCTTTTCGTCGCTGCCGGCCTCGTCGCTCATGCGCAGCACGCCCACCGGACGGCAGCGCACCACCGAACCCGGCACCAAAGGCAAGGGCAGCACCACCAGCACGTCGGCCGGGTCGCCATCGCCGCACAGGGTGTTGGGTACGTAGCCATAGTTGCAGGGATAACGCATCGGGGTCGACAGGATGCGGTCGACGAAGATCGCCCCGCTGGCCTTGTCGACTTCGTACTTGACCGGCTCGGAATCCTTGGGGATCTCGATGACGACGTTGATTTCTTCCGGCAGGTTCTTGCCAGAGGTGACCAGTTCAAGGCCCATGCGGGTAGCTCCGAGGCGTCAGCAGTGTGTGGAGCGCGATTCTACGCGTTCGGCTGTTGCGCTGCAGCGACACTGAATGGGCAATCTCCTGACCGCTGCGTGCGGCATAGCCCGCGTTCATCGCGGGTGGCTGGCTGATCGTCGCGGCCCGGCCGGCGGCGCACGCTGCAGGCTCATCCACCGCATAGGAAGTGCCCATGTCCAGGCTTGCGCGTTTGCTTGTTTTCTTGCTGCTGTCCCTTGCCGCCCAGATCGCCGCCGCCGGCACGCCTCCACCCACCTATGTGGATGCAGTGGACTGGCCTGCCAATGGCGAGGGCTGGGAGGCGTTCATCGATCTGGAGCAGCGGCTGGACCGCGATTTCGACAATATCTGCGGCGACACCTTTTGTGGCGGCGACTTCAGCGACTACCAGCCGCTGCGCTTTCGCTGCTCGGTGCATCGCGTCACCGGCGTGGTGCGGAGCTGCATCTGGACCTTCGGCGCCAGTGAGGTCAGCGTCGACCCGCGCAGCGGTTACCTGCGGTCGGACAGCCGGGTGTGGCGCTGCACGGCACCGTTGAAGGCCGGTACCCGCCTGGATGAGATGTATCGCACGCTTGCGGTGGCCAATCCGCTGTTCAAGCCACTGCCGGGCGGCGCACCGCCGATCTATGACGGTTTGATCGGCTGCCTGTGATGGTTGGCGGGCGCGGGGCAGGGCCTGCCGGCACAGGCCAGCCCCTTCTGCCTGGGGCGCCCATCTTCGCATCGAGGACGGGCGCCGCCAGCAGGTGCCGGCGTGATGCCGATCCTGAGCTGGTAAGGGCAAATGACCCGGCCAGGCGACGTCCTTGGTGGCCCGGTTCCCATGCCCCAGCGTTGCCGCTTGCGGCAGTGACCGGTTCCGGCCTGCCGCGACTCGTCGAGTCGGTCGGCTGCTGCCCGTCGTCATGACCGCAGGCCACGCGACCTGCGTCATTGCAGCGTTACAGAGCGTTACAGCAGGGGCACGAGCAATAAAGCCACGATGTTGATGATCTTGATCAACGGGTTGATCGCCGGCCCCGCGGTGTCTTTGTACGGGTCACCGACCGTGTCGCCGGTAATCGCAGCCTTGTGCGCCTCGCTGCCCTTCCCGCCGAAGTGGCCGTCCTCGATGTATTTTTTGGCGTTGTCCCACGCGCCGCCGCCCGTGGTCATCGAAATCGCCAGGAACAAGCCAGTGACGATCGTGCCGATCAACAAGCCACCCAACGCACGCGGCCCCAATAGCAACCCGACGACGATCGGAACCACCACCGGCAGCAGCGAAGGCACGATCATTTCGCCAATCGCCGAGCGGGTCAGCATGTCGACGGCGCGGTCGTACTGCGGCTTGGCGGTGCCGGCCATGATGCCGGGAAGTTCGCGGAACTGGCGGCGCACTTCTTCCACCACGGCGCCCGCGGCGCGGCCGACCGCCTCCATCGCCATCGCGCCGAAGAGATACGGAATCAGCCCGCCAATCAGTAGCCCGATGATCACCGTGTGGTCGGATAGATCGAAGGCGTACACCTGGCCGGGATTGGCCGCCTGCAGGTTGTGCGTGTAGTCGGCAAACAGCACCAATGCAGCCAGCGCCGCCGATCCGATCGCGTAGCCCTTGGTGACTGCCTTGGTGGTGTTGCCTACCGCATCCAGCGGGTCGGTAATGCTGCGGACCTCGGGCGGGAGCTCGGCCATCTCGGCGATGCCGCCAGCGTTATCGGTAATCGGCCCATATGCATCCAGCGCGACGATCATGCCGGCCATCGACAGCATGGCCGTTGCTGCAATCGCAATGCCATACAAGCCGCCGAAATGAAACGCACCCCAGATCGCTGCGCAGACCGAGATCACCGGTAGCGCAGTAGATTTCATCGAAATACCGAGGCCTGCGATGATGTTGGTGCCGTGTCCGGTGGTGCTGGCCGATGCAACATGCTGCACCGGAGTGTACTGCGTGCCGGTGTAGTACTCGGTAATCCACACGATCAGGCCGGTGAGCACCAAGCCGATCAATGCGCAGGCGTACAACGCTGCGGCGCCGTGGGTGTTGTCGCGCATCAGCGATTGGGTGATGGGCCAGTAGGCCAATGCCGCCAGTACGCCCGATACGATCACGCCTTTGTACAGCGCACCCATGATCGAACCGCCGTCCTTGACCTTGACGAAGGCCGCGCCCACGATCGAAGCAATGATCGATACCCCGCCGAGCACCAATGGATAGAGCACGGCATGCGAGCCGGTTTCGGCCAGCGTCAGGCTGCCGAGCAGCATCGTGGCGATCACGGTGACTGCGTAGGTTTCGAACAGATCGGCGGCCATGCCGGCGCAGTCGCCCACATTGTCGCCGACATTGTCGGCAATCACCGCCGGGTTGCGTGGATCGTCCTCTGGAATACCGGCCTCGACCTTGCCGACAAGATCGGCGCCCACGTCCGCGCCCTTGGTGAAAATGCCGCCACCCAGGCGCGCGAAGATCGAGATCAACGACGACCCGAACGCCAACCCCACGAGTGCGTGCAGGTTTTGCTCCAGTGGCAGCCCCATGCCTTGCAGCACGGCAAAGTAGCCGGCCACGCCAAGCAGCCCGAGGCCGACCACCAGCATGCCGGTGATCGCGCCGCCGCGAAACGCCACGTCCATCGCCTTGCCGATGCCATGCCGCGCCGCTTCGGCAGTGCGGACATTGGCACGTACCGAGACGTTCATGCCGATATAGCCGGCTAACCCGGACAACACGGCACCCAATGCAAAGCCGATCGCGGTATACCAACTCAGGAACAGCCCGACCAACACGAACAGCACTGCCCCAGCAACCGAAATGGTGAGGTATTGCCGGTTGAGATAGGCGCGCGCCCCTTCCTGGATCGCGGCGGCGATCTCCTGCATGCGTGCATTGCCGCTCGGCTGCGCGACCACCCAGCGCGCCGACACGATTCCATAGACGATTGCCAAGACCGCACAACCCAGCGCAAGCCACAACCCGTAGTGTTCCAGCATGACCCCTCCCAAGAGAATGGATGTCGTCCGGTCGGGACGAACCAAGGGCGATGCACACACCGAGTGGATTGACGAATACGGACTCGACGGCCGCCGGGCCGTAATGCGCGTCGCGAATGTTCAGGTGGCCGGATCGCGACCGAGTATGCGCCGCGCCTCGCATGGCGACCAGCATTACGGCTTTGGCGCGTCGTTCAGTTGCGGCGTGACAGCCTGCGGCCAACGTGATTCGGTCGACCCAGGAGTGTCCATGTCCCCCCATGCCACGCAAAAATACGCCGCGATGCTCGCGACGCTGTTGCTGACGAGCCAAGCGTTTGCAGCCGATCCCACGCCCGAGCTCAAGCCGCGCGCACCCGGCACCGCGCAAGCGGTCGGCGCCGTGCACACCTTGCGTCAGATCCCGGAAGCCTGCGCACGTCTGGAAGGCGTATTTACCGGAAATGCTGCACAGCCGTATACATTGTCGGTAGTCCGCAGCAGCCCCACCTGCCAACCACGTGCACGCTTCGTGGATTTCGCCAAGGCCGCGCCCAGTGTTGCCTCGGGCTGGATCTTCAACGATGTGATCCGCGTACCGAGCGCAGCCTGCCCGTCACAGCAAGCGGTCGTGCGCGTATGGCGCAAGCCGGTGGATGCGAAACCGCAGCTCGATGGACAAGGCCAGTCGCGCATCTACTTGGAAGACGCCAAGCAGCAAGCCGCTGCCGGCAAGATTCCGCAGGTACCCATGTTCGCTGCGCAGATGACGGTGGAAGGCAAGGCGTGTCAGTAAGTCAGATGTTGCTGTGCATCCGTAACAACGAACCCCGGCCAGGCCGGGGTTCGCTTTCAGTACATGCACAGGTGGATCAGCTACTTCGACAATCGCCTGGACCACGCGCCTTCATGATCCTGTCGTAATGACCCACGCCTTCGGCGTCACCTTCAGTTAGTGCGCAGGCCACGTGTGTAAGTCGCCCGATCTGCCACCACCTCAGCGGAGCGTTGAACATCGCTGTGCATCCCACGCAGCTTCGATCTCACCCCTCCCAAGCCGGCAGCTTCTTGGCCACCGCCACGTTCTTCAACGTCACATACTTCGGCAAGCCATCGCTGGCGTAGACCAGCGGGGCTTCGCCCTTGATCAACGGGGCGAAATAGCGGCGGGCGCGTTCGGTGATGCCGAAGCCGTCCTTGCGCAGGAAGCTGGGCGGCATCTTCTTTTCGTGGTTGGCCACCTTGTGCAGGGGCGCGGGCACGATCTTCCAGCGGTATGGTGCGTCGCTGACGCGTTCGATCACCGGGATCACCGCGTTCATGCCCTTGAGTGCGTATTGCACTGCGGCCTTGCCGACCGCTTGCGCCTGTTCCCAGTCTGTCTTCGATGCGAGATGGCGCGCGGAGCGCTGCAGGTAATCGGGCAGCGTCCAGTGCACCTTGTAGCCGAGCTCCTGCTTGACCTGCGCGGCCAGGAACGCGGCCACGCCGCCGAGCTGCGCGTGGCCGAACGAGTCGGCCGCACCGCCGGCATCGGCGACGAACTTGCCGTGCGCGTCCTGGATGCCCTCGCTGGCCACCACCACGCACCAGCCGACCTTGTCCACCACCTGCTTCACCTTGGCCAGGAATGCAGCCTGATCAAAGGCGCGTTCGGGCAGCAGGATGATCTGCGGGGCGTCGTCCGGATCTTGCCCGGCCAGGCCTGCCGCTGCGGCCAGCCAACCGGCATGGCGGCCCATCGCCTCATAGATGAAGACCTTGGTGGAGGTGTCGGCCATGGCGGCGACATCCAGTGCGGCCTCGCGTACCGACACCGCGGTGTACTTGGCGGCCGAGCCGAAGCCGGGGCAGGTGTCGGTCACCGCCAGATCGTTGTCGATGGTCTTGGGCACGCCGATGCAGTGCAGCGGGTAACCATAGGCCTTTGCGAGTTGCGAGACCTTCCACGCGGTGTCGGCCGAGTCGTTGCCGCCGTTGTAGAGGAACCAGCGGACGTCGTGCGCGCGCAGCACCTCGAGCAGACGCTCGTACTTGGTGCTGTCTTCTTCCAGCGATTTGAGCTTGTAGCGGCACGAGCCGAATGCACCGCCGGGCGTCTGCGCCAGGGCGGCAATGGCGGCGGCGGACTCTTTGGAGGTGTCGATCAACTCCTCGCGCAAGGCGCCCAGGATGCCGTTGCGTGCGGCCAGCACCTTGATCTTGCGCGCGCGCGCTTCGGCGATGACGCCGGCTGCGGTGGCGTTGATGACGGCGGTGACGCCGCCGGATTGGGCATAGAGCAGGTTGCCAGTGGTCATAGGGGGACAGACTCCTCACATGGGAACATGGCGCAGGGGGACAGTGCCGGGACATTCCCCGGATGCGGTAAGCTGCACGACCATACGGTCAGCGCCGGCGAAGACGTGAGTCTAACGCCGCCCACCGCAACGCGTTTTTATTCGAAAGTGGAGTCCACTGATGCGATTGGTTCTATTGGGACCGCCCGGTTCGGGCAAGGGCACCCAGGCGACACGTCTCAAAGACACGTTTGATATTCCGCACATTTCCACCGGCGACCTGTTGCGCGCCGAAGTGGCCGCTGGCTCGCCGCTGGGGTTGAAGGCCAAGGAAGTCATGGCACGCGGCGACCTGGTGTCCGACGACATCCTGCTCGGCATGCTCGAGGCGCGCCTCGGCCAGGCCGATGTGGCCAAGGGTTTCATCCTGGATGGCTACCCGCGCAATGTGGCCCAGGCCAATGCGCTGGACGAGCTGCTCGGCAAGATCGGTCAGCCGCTGGATGCCGTGGTGCAGCTGGATGTGGCCAGCGAGCTGCTGGTCGAGCGCATCGCCGGTCGTGCCAAGGCCGAAGGCCGCGAAGACGACAACCCGGAGTCGGTGCGCAAGCGTCTGCAGGTCTATACCGATTCCACCGCACCGGTCATCGGCTTCTACGAGCAGCGCGGCAAGTTGGCGCGCGTGGACGGCGTGGGTTCGCTGGACGAAGTGCTGGAGCGCATCAGCAAGGCGCTCGGCCGCTGAGCCGGCAATGGGCGGCCGGGCGCAAGGCCCGGCCGTGGGCAGGCGCGGCGCCTGGCGGCGTTGCGTTCTGGCCATGATCGCCCGGACGGTGCCCCAAAAGAAAAACCCCGGACGTACAAGACGCCCGGGGCAGAATAACGCCAGTAGTAGGCTTGCTCAGAGCCCCGACAGCATGAGCTCCCTGGGGATTTGGCCTCTTGGGGAGTAGGACCAAAGGGATGCTGCGACTGGCGTTCAGCATAGTGAGGGATGTGATCGGGTTCGCACATCGGGAAATTCCCGACAGTACGGTAGGAAATCCCCGACACTTGGGCTTGCATTGGATCGGAATGTCCGGCAACTGCGACGATCGGCGACAATGGGCGGCATGAGCAAACTCCACATTCTCGGCATCGCCGGAACTTTCATGGGCGGTGTCGCCGCCCTGGCGCGTGAGCTGGGCTGGCAGGTGGAGGGCAGCGACCAGGCCATCTATCCACCGATGTCTACACAGCTGGAAACGCTGGGCATTGCGCTGGCGCAGGGCTATGCGCCGTCCAATATCTCGCCGGACGCGATCGAAGTGGTGGTCGGCAACGCCCTGTCGCGCGGCAACGCGGCGGTGGAGGCGGTACTGGATGCCGGCCGCCGGTATACCTCCGGCGCGCAATGGCTGGCCGAGCAGGTGCTGCCCGGCCGCGACACGCTGGCCGTGGCCGGTACCCACGGCAAGACCACTACCACCACCATCCTGAGCTACCTGCTGGAGGCGGCCGGGCGCGCGCCGGGGTTTCTGATCGGCGGCGTGGCCGAAGATTTCGGTGTGTCGGCGCGGCTGGGCCAGGGGCGCGAATTCGTGGTGGAAGCCGACGAATACGACACTGCCTTTTTCGACAAGCGCAGCAAATTCGTGCACTACCGGCCGTTGGTGGCAATCCTCAATAACCTGGAATACGACCACGCCGACATCTTCCCGGACGTGGCGGCCATCCAGCGCCAGTTCCACCATCTGGTGCGCACGGTGCCCGCGCGCGGTCGCCTGATCGTCAACGGCGAAGACGCGCACCTGGCCGAGGTGCTGGCGATGGGATGCTGGACGCCGGTGGAGCGGTTCGGGTTCGATGCGTCGCTGGACTGGAGCGCGCGGTTGATCGCGGTCGATGGCAGCGCGTTTGCGGTGCTGCATCGTGGCGTGGAAATCGGCCAGGTGCGATGGCCGCTGGTGGGGCGGCATAACGTCCTGAACGGGCTGGCGGCGCTGGCGGCGGTCAGAGCGGTAGGTGTGGACCCGGCGACAGTGATGCCGGCATTGGCGCAGTTCCAGAGCGTCAAGCGGCGATTGGAAGTCATCGGTAGCGCGCGCGCGATCACCGTGTACGACGACTTTGCGCACCACCCCACCGCCATCGCGACGACGTTGCAGGGGCTGCGTGCGAAGGTCGGTGCGGCGCGTGTTGTGGTGGCCATGGAGCCGCGCAGCAATTCGATGCGGCTGGGCGCGCATGCGCAGGCGCTGGCGCCGTCGTTGCACGATGCCGATGCAGTGGTGTTTCTGCATCGGCCGGAACTGGCCTGGGACGCGGCACCGATCATTGCGCAGGTGCGCGGCCAGGCACGCGTGGTGCAGGACGTGGATGCCCTGCTGCGCGCGCTGGGCGAGATTGCCCAGCCCGGCGACCATGTGGTGTTCATGTCCAACGGTGGCTTCGACGGTGCGCCGCGTCGCTTCCTGGCGCAGTTGTCCTGATGGTGCCGCTCATGCCTGCCGGCGAGACCAGCCCCCTGCCGCTGTTTCCGTTGCACAGCGTGTTGCTGCCCGGTGCGGCGATGGGCTTGCGCGTGTTCGAGCGACGCTATCTGGATCTGGTACGCGAGAGCGGCCGCAACGGCACAAGCTTCGGTGTCTGCCTGATTCTGGACGGCACCGAGGTTGGCGCGCCGGCAACGCCGGTTGCCTTCGGCACCGAGGTGCGTATCGAAGATTTCGATGTCGGGGCCGATGGCGTGCTGGTGCTGCGCTTGCGCGGTACGCGCCGCTTCCGTGTGCAGCGTTCGCGTATCCGCGACAACGGCCTGGTCGTCGGCCAGGTGAGCTGGTGCGAGCCCGACAGCGACGACGAATTGCGTCCCGAGCACAGCTTGCTGGCCACGGTGCTCGAGCGGATGCTCGAACAGGTGGGGGGCGAATTCGCTTCGGTGGGGCCGGGTTTGCTGGATCAAGCCGCCTGGGTCGGCTGGCGGTTGGCCGAGCTGTTGCCGCTGACCGAACAACAGCGTCTGTCCCTGCTGCAGCAGGACGATCCGCATCGGCGGCTGGATCAATTGCTCGCATGGATGCCATAACGCGTCGACGCAATGGCGCAGGCGAGCCCATCACTGCACCTGCACCCATGCAACGGCACACTCGCATCGCTTGAGTGCGATGTTGATGGCAGCCACACACTGGATGCGTGCACTGGCCGCACTCGCTATCGATCCACGGGAGTGAGCCTTGATCATCGATGTCAAACCGCGTGTGGCGGATGTGTTCAACCAGGTCTGGCGGACCCTGGCGGTGCTGTTCGTATGGGATGTGTTGATCACGATCATCTACTACGTGCTGCCGTTCCGCGCGCCGGCGCTGCCGCTGACCATCTTCGGCTCGGCGTTGGCGTTGTTCCTGGGTTTTCGGGCCAATTCCACCTATCAACGCTGGTGGGAAGGGCGTGTGCTGTGGGGCCAGATGATCAACGCATCGCGCAACCTGGTGCGTTTGAGCGTGAGCATTCTGTCCGCGCCGGAAGCAGCAGCGCTCGGGCGCACGATCGCGCTACGCCAGATCGCCTACGTCAATACCTTGCGCTGCCAGTTGCGTCGATTGCCGGTTGCCACGGCATTGCAGCCGCGTCTGGACGCCGATGAGGTGACCACGGTGATCACCCGCACCAATGTGGCCAACGGCTTGCTCGACATCACCGGCCGCAGCGTGGAGCAGGCGCGGCGCGATGGCTGGATCGATAGCATCCAGCAGGCCAGCGTGGAGCGCATCCTCGTGGATATCGCCAACGCGCAGGGCGGCATGGAGCGCCTGAAAAATACCCCGTTGCCGTACCAATACCGTTTTTATCCGACGCTGTTTACGCGGCTGTTCTGCGTGCTGCTGCCGATCGGTCTGGTGGAGACGCTGCAATACGCCACGCCGGTCGGTTCGACCGTGGCTGGTTTGATGTTTCTGGCAGTGCTCAAGATCGGCGATGAGCTGGTGGACCCATTCGCCAACACCATCCACGACCTGCCGCTGGACAGCATGTGCCGCACGGTGGAAATCGATGCGCTGCAGGCGATTGGCGAACAGGCACCGGAGCCGATGCAGCCGGTGGATGGCGTGTTGTGGTGAGATATCGCGCGCTGATTCAACGCGGCGTTTGCATATCCGAACGGCGCTGATCCCCAGTCGCTTTGAAAGGAGATTGAACGGCGCTGACAGTTGCAGGGCTGATGATCTGCGGCTTGGCTGCAGGGCCCTTGCCCGCCCACCATCGCGGAACACGCTGCAAGGACGTCCTTGTAAGCTCTACGCGGCATCCATGCCGCGTAAGGTCCCGCGATGGTGAGCGGGCAAGGGCCAGTGGAGATGGTGGGTGCGCAGAGTGTTCAAGCGATAGCAACCATGCGACGCAAGTAACCAGGCGGCGCCCTGTTCTTTGCTCTTTGGTAGATCACCGACAACGTCCTGGTGCAGTGTCCTCGCCGCTTGCGGAACCGTGGGCGGCATGGATGCCGCCATCGAGCCCCCATGGATGGGTTCACGGCGTGTCCCGCAAGCGGCGAGGGCACCTAGCGCTCGGCTAGCCAAGCGTTCACCCTGAAAATTCAGCAGCCTCAAGACGGCGCCAGCACGTCACCATCGAGACAGGGTTCAACGGCCGTTACTGACATCCCACACCGACACGACGCGCGATCGCCTGTTGCCCGCTCGATCAACGGCGCCGTTGTGGCGGATCTGATACGGCAGGCTTGGACGCAGTGGTTTCCGTCTGCGGTGCAGCTTTGTCCTCGCCACGCACCGCGCTGCTCGAGGTGCTGTCGATCAGGATTACCGGCACCTGCGAGCGACGACGCCGTTCCATGCGATGGGGCAGCGGGCCGAGCGCCTCGCGCAACGCGCTCAATGCAGGATCGACGCCGCGCAGCGGGTACCACAGCCCGATCAGGCTGAAATGGCGGCTGTAGTGCAAGGTCTGGGTGCTGCCCACCCACAGCGGTTGTGCATCCGGCTGCAGGTGTGCGGCCGCCGGCCACAGGCGCAGCACATGCACGTGGCCGGGCGCGGCGTGGCGCACCATCAACAGGGCTTCGACCTGGGTATCCAGCGTGGCCGGGAGAATCGGTACTTCGTCCGGGCGGCCGCTGACATCGAGCAAGTGCAGCGCCTGTTCCCAGCCAGCCTGCGGCTGGACCCGCCAGCCGCGCGCCTGAAGCTGGCGCTGCAGCGGGGCGAGCGGGCCGGCCAATTGGACGTCCAGCGGCCAACGCTGATCGTCGTCGAATTCGTTGCGGCGTGCCGGCAGCAGACGCCATTGGTCTTCCCACCACGCGTTTGCGGGCAACTCCATCAATGCCGGCGGCGGTGGTTCGAACTTGGCCAGCTTGATGTCGAGGTTGCGCGGCGCAAAATAAATTGCGCAGCTCACGAACACCCCGTAGAAGATCCACGACACCGGCTTGACCCAGAACGCACGCGTGGCGCGGCGGCGGTAGGCAATGCCCAGCACCAGCAGCCAGAAGATGCCGAACAACATGCCGCCGACGACGTCGCTGAGCCAGTGCGCACCGAGGTACAAACGTGCAAAACCGATCAGCGAGACGATGGCGCCGCTGACCAGATACGGCCACACGCGGCGGCGGCCAGGCAACTCGCGCGCGATCAACAGCGCGAAAAAGCCGAAGGCGATCGTGGCCATGGTGACCGCAACCGACGGAAAGCCGAAACCGCTGCTGGCCGCAGGCGGGCGCACTACCTGGACGGTGGCGCCAAGCAGCTGCGTGAGCGCCAGGCCGAAGGCCAGCGCGATCACCCAATGGGCCACGGCCATCCAGCGACGGCGCCAAGCCAGATAGCCCATCGCGGCGGCAATGGCCGGCAACAGCACCTGCCAGTCGCCCAACGAGGCCAGCGCCACCATCGGGTAGTCGGCCAAGGGGTTGCGCAGCGCCAGCATCAGGTCGTGCACGGCTAGGTCCACGCGCAGCGGCTCGCCATGCGCCAGCACCACCATCAGCAGCACAAACCAGCCCCAGCCGAGCAGCAAGAGCATCAAGGCCATCATGGCCAGCGGCACCGATTCGCGACGGCGCGGGTCGAAGACGCCGACCGACCAATTCCCCAGGACCGGATGCCGGTGCGACCACTCCAGCAGGCGCGCCAGCAAGGCATCCAGGTGACCGGCCGACCAGCGGTAGGAATACAGCACCACCGCCCAGGCAAGCCCGATCACCGCCGCCAGCAATGCAACCACCACAAATAGCCGCCCGGCCACCGCGGCCACTGCGTCGTAGGCCGTGCCCAGCACCCAGCCGGGCACCAGGAACAACAACGCCCACGACACGCAGGCCAGGCCGCTGGCGACCAGATACCGTTTGAAGGGCATGTGCGACATGCCGGCAATCGCCGGCACGAACGGGCGCACTGCACCCACGTAGCGCGCAATCAGGATGCTCTTGAAGGCATTGCGGCGGAACAGCAGCTCGCCGCGCTCCAGCAATTGCGGGTAACGCCGGAATGGCCAGTAGGTGTGCAACTGATGGCCCCAGCGATGGCCGACCCAGAAGCTCAACGCATCGCCAACGAAGGCGCCCAGGGTGGCGCATACCACCGCATAGGGGCCGTTGATCTGCCCGAGCCCGATGAGCACGCCAATGGCGAACAGCAACGGCAACGCGGGCACGATGGCGCCCAGCACGATCACCGCATCACAAAATGCGATGCCAAAGATCACCACGCCAGCCAAGGTGGGGTGGTGTCCGATCCACTCCAGCGTGGCGTCGATCCATGAGTTCATCCCTGAATTATAGGTGGGCGCGGCGGTGCCTGACCTGCATCGTCCTCACATCGGGGGATCGGCTTCACCTGAGGTTGCAGCCCTGCAGCTGCCGCACGCGCGCATGCCATAGATGCGCGCGGCGAGACAGACCTGCCGCCTACAATGGGGGATGACTCACGACCCTGCAGCCAACCTGCCACTGAAGTCCGATACGTTCGGGCGCATCCTGCTGGTCCGCGATGGCGAACGCATGTTCGTGCGTCGCGACCTGAGCGTGGCGCCGTGGCTGTTGCGTGGCGTGGCCTGGTGGCTGGCACGCCGCGAAGCGCTGGCCTTGCGCCAGCTGGATGGCGTGCCGCGCACACCGCGGCTGCTGCACTGGGACGGGCGGCACCTGGACCGCAGTTATCTGGACGGCGCTGCGATGTACCAGCGCCCGCCGCGCGGCGATCTGGCCTACTTCCGCAGCGCACGCAGGCTGTTGCAGCAACTGCATCGCCGCGGCGTGGCCCACAACGATCTGGCCAAGGAAGCCAACTGGCTGGTGCAGGAGGACGGCAGCCCGGCGGTGATCGATTTCCAGCTGGCGGTGCGCGGCAACCCACGCGCGCGCTGGATGCGTCTGCTTGCCCGCGAGGATCTGCGCCACCTGCTCAAACACAAGCGCATGTACTGCCCGGCCGCGCTGACCCCGGTGGAACGCCGCGTGCTCAAGCGCACCTCCTGGGTCCGCGAGCTGTGGTTCGCTACCGGCAAACCGGTCTACCGCTTCGTGACCCGCCGCGTGCTGCACTGGGAAGACAATGAAGGGCAGGGACCGAAGCCCTGAGGGGCCGGGATTGGGTATTCGGGATTTGGGATTCGCAAGAGCGGATTGCTTGAGCGGTGGGTTGGTTGGTGTTAGCAATGAAGGAATAAGCTCTTGCGAATCTCCAATCCCGACTCCCTAATCCCATGACGTTATCGGGCAAAACCCTGTTCATCACCGGTGCCTCGCGCGGAATCGGCTTGGCGATTGCGTTGCGGGCGGCGCGCGATGGGGCCAATGTGGCGATTGCGGCCAAGTCGGCGGTGGCCAACCCCAAGTTGCCCGGCACCATCCATAGCGTGGCCGCAGCGGTGACTGCGGCCGGTGGGCAGGCGCTGGCACTCAAGTGCGACATCCGCGACGAAGTGCAGGTGCGTGCGGCAGTGGCGGCAACGGTCGATGCGTTCGGCGGGATCGACATCCTGGTCAACAACGCCAGTGCGATCTGGTTGCGCGGCGCGCTGGACACGCCGATGAAGCGCTTCGATTTGATGCAGCAGGTCAACGCGCGTGGCAGTTTTCTATGCGCGCAGGCGTGCCTGCCGCATCTGCTGCAGGCGGCCAATCCGCACATTCTCACCTTGGCGCCGCCGCCGTCGTTGAACCCGGCGTGGTGGGGCGCGCATACCGGCTACACGCTGGCCAAGATGGGCATGAGTCTGGTCACCCTGGGGCTGGCGGCAGAATTCGGCCCGCAAGGCGTGGCGATCAATGCGTTGTGGCCGCGCACCGTGATCGCCACCGACGCGATCAACATGATTCCGGGTGTGGACGCAGCGGCCTGCCGCCGGCCGCAGATCATGGCCGACGCCGCGCATGCGGTGCTGACGCGCGCTGCGGCCGGGTTTCATGGGCACTTCCTGATTGATGACGAGGTGCTCGCGCAGGCCGGCATCACCGACTTGCGCGGCTACGCGATGGATCCATCGCGTGCGCTGTTGCCGGATCTGTTTCTGGACTGAGACACACAGGGCGCGCAGTGGTCGTGGGCGTGGACGGCAGGCTGGAGCCGCGATGTAGGAGCCGCACACGCCCTACCGAGCAACGGCCGCGTCCGCCCGACGGCGGCGCCGTGGTGTTGGCTGCTCCAGCGCCTCAGCCGTTGCCAAGCTCCGGCAATGGCTCGGCACATTGCCGGCAATAGCGTGCGTCGGCTGCGTGGCCTTCCAGCCCGCAGCGGGCGCAGTTGCGCGCGTCGCGTTTGCCGGTATGGCCTCCTTCGCGCAACGAGCTGGCCAGTTCGGCGGTATAGATGCCGGTGGGCACGGCGATGATGCTGTAGCCGATCAGGATCAGGGCCGAGGTGACGAACCGGCCTAGCGTGGTCTGCGGCACCAGATCGCCGAAGCCCACCGTGGCCATGGTGACGATGGCCCAGTACATGCTGGTGGGGATGCTGGTAAAGCCGTGCTGCGGGCCTTCGATGATGTACATCGTGGCGCCGGCGATCACGGTGATGGTGAGCACGGTGAACAGGAACACCAACACCTTGCGACGGCTACGCCATAGCGCATCCAGCAATTGCCCGCTTTCTTCGATGTAGCGGGTGAGCTTGAGAATGCGGAACAGCCGCAGGATGCGCAGCACGCGCACCACCAGCAGCGTCTGCGCGCCGGGTACGAAGAACGACAGATAGCTGGGCAGGATGGACAGCAGATCGATCACGCCCCACACGCTCAGTGCGTAATGCAGCGGGCGCCGCACCACGGCCAGACGCAACGCGTATTCGATGGTGAAGATCACCGTGAACGCCCATTCCAGCGGTACCAGCCAGTCCGCGGCATGCGAATGGATGCGCGGCACGCTGTCGATCATGATCACCACCACGCTCGCGAGGATCGCGACCACCAGCATCAGGTCGAAATTGCGCGAGGGGCGGGTGTCGTGGCGGTAGATGATGTCGAACCACTGCCGGCGCCAGCCATCATCGGTGGCGGCAGTGAGTTGCGGATCGGAGAAAGGGCGAATGCGCCCATTGTGCCGCAGGCCGGCGAATGCGCGAGAATGCCGCTTCTCCCTCCGCTTCTGCGACCCATCCTCATGAGCACCGCTGCCGATTCGCCCCTGTCCCTCGCGCATTACTACCTGCCGGTGTATCGCCCGCGCCAGGTGGTGCTGGAGCGCGGCCAGGGCAGCCGCGTGTGGGACGATGCCGGGCGCGAATATCTGGATCTGTCGTCGGGCATTGCGGTGAGCGGGCTCGGCCATAACGATCCGGACCTGGTGGCTGCGCTCACCGAGCAGGCCGGCAAGCTGTGGCACACCAGTAACGTGTTTTTCAGCGCGCCGCCGCTGAAACTGGCCGAGGAACTGGTGAACGCCTCGCGCTTCGCGCACAAGGTGTTCCTGTGCAATTCCGGCACCGAGGCCAACGAGGCGGCGATCAAGCTGGTGCGCAAGTGGGCCAGCAGCCAGGGCCGTCCGGCCGACAAGCGCGTCATCGTCACCTTCCGCGGCAGTTTCCATGGCCGCACGCTGGCATCGGTCACCGCCACTGCGCAGCCCAAGTACCAGGAAGGCTACGAACCGCTGCCGGGTGGATTTCGCTATGTGGATTTCAACGACGTCGCGGCGCTGGAAGCGGCGATGGCCGGCGGCGATGTGGCTGCGGTGATGGTCGAGCCGATCCAGGGCGAGGGCGGGGTGATGCCGGCCGCGCCGGGCTTCCTGAGCCGGGTGCGCGCGCTGTGCGATCAGCACGATGCGCTGCTGGTGCTGGACGAAATTCAATGCGGCATGGGCCGCACCGGCACGCTGTTCGCGCATTGGCAGGAACAGGTGACGCCGGACATCGTGACGCTGGCCAAGGCGCTCGGCGGCGGTTTCCCGATCGGCGCGATGCTGGCCGGGCCCAAGGTGGCCGAAACCATGCAGTTCGGCGCGCACGGCACCACCTTCGGCGGCAATCCGCTGGCCGCGGCGGTGGCGCGCGTGGCGCTGCGCAAGCTGGCTTCGCCGCAGATCGCCGAGAACGTGGTGCGGCAATCGGCGGCATTGCGCGCCGGGCTGGAAGCGCTCAATGCCGAGTTCGGCCTGTTTGCGCAGATTCGTGGGCGTGGCTTGATGCTGGGCGCGGTACTGGCTCCTGCGCACGCGGGGCAGGCCGGGGCGATCCTCGACCTGGCGGCCACGCATGGTCTGCTGCTGCTGCAGGCCGGCCCGGATGTACTGCGCTTCGTACCGGCACTGAATCTGACCGATGCCGAACTGGCCGATGGCCTGGCGCGCTTGCGGCTGGCCATTGCCGAGTATGTCGAGAAGTCCTGACGCCTGGCCATGCTGGCGCGCCCCCTGGCCGGCACCGTGCCGGCTGGAAGGGTGTTGGAGATGAGTGGTGTGTGGCATGGAGCGCGCCGACGCAGTGCCCTTTTTTTCATTGCCCGGATGGGATGGCTGTCTTCCGCCGTACCTTCACCCCCAACCCCTCCCCCGACGGGAGAGGGGCTTGGTTTCATGCAAGTCCGTACCGCTTCAGCACCCGCCGCAATCCGCGGGCGTCGCGCACGGTGTCGGCATGCAGGCCGGCCGCGCGTGCGCCGCGCACGTTGACGAATAGGTCGTCGACAAACAACGTGCCTTCGGCGCGTTGCTCCAGTTGTGCAAGCGCGCGCTGATAGACCGGCACATCCGGTTTGCGGCCGCCCAGTGTGCCGCTGCACAGCACGCGGCCCTGCAACAACGGAAAGAGCGATGGCACGATCCGCTCGATCGCTTCTTGCATCAACGGGCCGTTATTGGTGAGCACCGCCACCGCCGTGGTTGTCGACACCGCCAGCACCTGTGTCACCACCGACGGGTCGGCGCGACAGGCCGCCACGCGCGCATCGATCCAGGTCGCGCGATCGATCGGCTGCCCCAGCCCTTCGCTCAAACGCGCCAGATACGCCTGCGTGTCGATCGCGCCAGCATCGTAGGCGCGCTCCAGGCCTTGCACGAATAGCACCTCATGCACGTGCTGCGGTGAGCAACGCGCCGCTGCTGCAAGCGCGGCCAGGCGCCGTGGCCGCGCGTAGTGCGCAAGCACGCCGTCGAAATCCAGCAACAGCAGCGATGGTGCGGGCGACATGTGCGTGCTCGTACGGTGGCTGCGCAGCGTTGTCGATTCGGCGCGGCATGGCAAGCGCGCAAGACCTGCAATGCAGGATCTCCGCGCAGGTAGGTGGTGTCGTTACCTATTCAGAGTTTTGAATTCGGTAGCGACCTACCCGCCTGCACAGACCCCACCCGCCGCACCGCGATTGCCGAGCAAGCGTGCTGGTTATGGTCACTGCACGCCGCATCCGCGGTCTCAGCCGGTCTCGGGGGAGCGCCCGGTCACTCAGCACGCCACACGTCTCCAGGGGTTGATTGCATGCCAAAGTGCTTGAACACCGATCAATTGGCGGCCTCGGTCGCCGACATCCTCGCCACCGCCCGCCCGCGCCACGCGCTGGCGTCAATGACCTTGTTGCTGGCCGGTGCGCAGGCCTTGCCTGCACTGGCGCAAGACGCACGCACGCTCGATGCGGTCAGCGTGGTGGGGACCGGTTCTACGCGCACCACCGCGTCCATCTCGGTGGACGAGATCCAGGCGCAGGTGCCCGGCGTTGCGCCGCAGCAGCTGTTGGCCAGCCTGCCCGGCGTGAACGTGCAGACCACCGACCCGTTCGGGCTGTATGAGTTTGGTGATTCGATGACCATCCGCGGGTTTTCCGCCAACCAGATCGGCGTGACCCTGGACGGCATTCCGATCGAAACCTTCGACACCCGCGAAGGCGGGCCGATTACGCGGTACGTGTCCAGCGAAAATCTGCTCGATGTCACCGTGTCGGCCGGCTCGGGCGACGTCACCCAGCCGTCGTATCACGCGTTGGGCGGTGCGATCCATTACACCAGCCTGCCACCGAAGGGCGGCGACAGCTGGAGCGGCAATCTCACCCAGACGATTGGTTCGAACGATCTGGTGCGCAGCTTCGTGCGCCTGGATACCCCGGATTGGTGGGAGGGCGGCCCCAGTGCGTATCTGTCTGCCTCGCGCACGCAAGGCGGGATGTGGGACATGGAGCCGGCCACGCAGAAGAGCGACCACTTCGAAGCCAAGATTCGCCAGGCCTGGGATGCAGGCAGCCTGACGCTGGGCTGGATCTACAACAACCGCAAGGACTACGACGTGCAGTCGTACAACTCCGATGGTTCGGTGTCCTGGGATCTGCATGAGCGCATCACCGGCAACCCGGAAGTGGATGCCGAGCATTACAGCGAATGGCAGAACGGGCGACGCGACTCGCTGCTGAGCCTGCACGGCGATTTCCTGTTCAACGATGCAATCGGCTTCACCTTTACCGGCTATTACGAAAACAAGCATGGGTATGGCGTCGGCGGCACTCCGCCGAGCACGGCGACAGGTCTGTACGACGATGCCATCGCCGGCACGCCGGGGCGCACCGATATCGCCATCAACGACCCGCAGATCGTCGACGCCAGCGGCAATGTCACCCACGTCGGTGCGATGACGCGGCGCGAAGAAATCATGGGCGGCGATCGCTATGGCCTCACAACGGCGGTGGCGTGGGAGACCGAGCACAACAAACTCGAAGTCGGTGCGTGGTACGAGAACTACGATTTCGATCAGGTGCGCCCGCTGTACAACCTGGACCCGGCCACCGGCGCATTGCTCAAAAGCGCGCTGCCGATCGTGATCTATTACGACAACCACTTCTCCACCGAAGTGAAGCAGCTCTACATCAAGGACACGCTCCGCCTGCTCGAGGACCGGCTCACGATGGAATTCGGCGCCAAGGGGCTGGATGTCAAACGCGACTACAACGGCATCGCCAATCTCGACGATTTCAACGCTGGCGTGCGGCGCGATGTCTCCATCAAGAACAGCGATTGGTTCCAGCCGCAGGTGGGCGCCAGCTTCCAGCTCGCCGACGGGGTGCAGGTGTTCGCCAACTACGCGGAGAACTTCAGCTCGGCGCCGCGGCTGGCACTGACCTCCGGTGCCTTCAATCCGGATATCGCGCCGGAAGAATCCACCAACATCGATATCGGCATCCGCGCCGAATCCACGCAGTGGAGCGGCTATCTGGCTGCCTACAGGATCGATTACGAGAACCGCATCATCGCGCTCACCGACCCTGACCCGCTGGTGGTTGCACCGACCGTCTACGCCAACGTCGGCGACGTACAGACCTATGGCGCGGAAGTCTCCGGCATGTGGAAACCGGCGCCAGGCTGGCGGCTGGGCGCATCGCTGACCTGGAACACATCCGAATTCCAGGACAACTATTTCGGCCCCGTCAGCGGCAACCTGGTGCAGGTGAAAGGCAACGAGGTGCCGGATGCGCCGAAGGTGATGTTCAGCGTCAACGGCGGTTGGGAAGGCACGCATTTCTTTGCCAACCTCGATACCAAGTACACCGGCAAGCGCTACGGCGACACGCTCAACACCGATCGGGTGGATGCCACCTTCATCGTCAACGGCAGCGTCGGGTATCAGGGCGAGGACAGCGGGTTTCTTGCCGGCGGCCGGCTGCAGTTGTCGGTCTACAACCTGTTCGACAAGGACGATGCGATCGGTGCGGTGTTTCCCAACGAAAGCTCCGGCTCGTATCAGTTGATCGCACCGCGCCAGCTGTTCGCGAGCCTGGCCTACACATTCTGAGGTGCAGCCGCGGCCGGCAGGGTTGCCGGCTGCGTGCGTTGGTCCATGACATGCAGGGGACGTGCGTTGATGCAAGGCAATCACACGGGAACGATGACGCGGCGGCAATTGCTGGCGCGCATCGGCATGACCGCCGGCGGCGCAATGATGTATCAGGCGATGAGCAGCCTTGGCATGGCGGCCGAGTCCACCTTCAAAGGGCCGCTGCAATTGGATGGCGACCCCAAGGGGGCGTCGGTCTTGATCCTCGGTGCCGGGCTGGCGGGCATGAGCGCGGCGTTCGAGTTGCGCAAGGCCGGTTACCGCGTGCAATTGCTCGAATACAACGACCGCCCCGGCGGGCGGAACTGGACCCTGCGCGGCGGCGACCGCTATGCCGAGCTGGGCGGGGCCACCCAGCATTGCCAGTTCGACGAGGGCTTGTATCTCAATCCAGGGCCGTGGCGAATTCCGCACCACCACAAGGCGGTGCTGAGCTACTGCAAGCAGTTCGGCGTGGCGCTGGAAGCGTTCAATCAGGTCAATTACAACGCGCTGCTGCACAGCCAGAAGGGCTTCGGCGGCAAACCGCAGCGCTTTCGCGCCATCGACGCCGATTACAAGGGCCACGTGTCCGAGTTGTTGGCCAAGTGCACGCAGCAACACGCTCTGGACACGGCCGTCAGCCGCGAGGATCAGGAACTGCTGCTGGAATCGCTGCGTACCTGGGGCGCGCTCGACCAGAAGTTCGGGTATGTCAAAGGCAAGGACAGCAGCGAGCGGCGCGGGTTTGCGCGCTATCCCGGTGGCGGCCTGTCTGGCAGGCCGGAATTTTCCGATCCTTTCAGCGTGCAGGACGTGCTGCGCTCACGCCTGTGGACCACATTGGCAGCAGGCAACAACTACGAGATGCAGACCACCATGTTCCAGCCGGTGGGAGGCATGGACCAGATCGGCAAGGCATTCGCGCGTCAGCTGGGCAATGCCATCACCTATAACGCCAAGGTCACCAAGATCGATCAGGACGGCAGCGGTGTGCGCGTGTCCTGGCAGGATGCGGCGCGTGGCGGCGAAGAGCGCCTCGCCACCGCGGACTGGTGCATCTGCACGATTCCACTGTCGGTGCTCAGCCGCATACCGGTCACCGCCAGCGATGCGATGACCACGGCGATCGGCAAGGTGCCGTATGCGGCCTCGGTGAAAGTGGGCCTGCAATTCAAGCGCCGTTTCTGGGAAGAAGACGAGGCGATCTACGGCGGGATCAGTTACACCGATCTGCCGATCACCTTGATCAGTTACCCCAGCACCAACTACCACAGCCCGGGCAAGGGCGTGCTGCTCGGTGCCTATGTGTGGGGACTGGATGCCTACCAGTTCACCGCGATGCCACCAGAACTGCGCGTGCGCAAGGCGGTGGAATACGGCACCCAGCTGCATCCGCAGTATCCGCGCGAATTCGAAAACGGCATTGCGGTCGGCTGGCACCGCGTGCCGTTCACGCATGGCTGCTTCGGCATGTGGACCGAGCAGGCGCGCGCCGAGCATTACGAACCGCTGTGCCAGATCGACGGGCGCCTGGCGCTGGCGGGCGAGCACGTGTCGTACATTCCGGCCTGGCAGGAGGGTGCCATTCTGTCGGCACACGATGTCGTTGGCCGCCTGCATCGCAAGGTCATTGCCCAGGGAGCACGCCCATGAGTCTGCTGCCAAGAGCGTTCGGTGCCATCGTAGCGCTTGCCATTACCGCCTTGTTGCTGCCGCCCACCGTGCGCGATGCGCAGGCGCAGAGTTCCGATGCCACCCAGCTGTTTCCGCAGCAAGGCTTTGCCAAGGCCTCCGGTAAGGACGTTTACCAGGCGATCTGCCAAGGCTGCCATATGTCGGCCGGCCATGGTGCGCAAGGTGCCGGCGACTATCCTGCGCTTGCCGGCAATCCCAAGCTGGCTGCCGGCCCTTACGTCACCATGATGGTGCTCGACGGCCACGCCGGGATGCCGGGGTTCGCCGACATGCTCGACGACCGCCAGGTGGCCGAAGTGGTGAGCTATGTGCGCACGCACTTCGGTAACGACTATGCCGAGCGCGTGACCATCGACGATGTCAAATCGCTTCGCCGCTGATCTTCTCTCCTACAAGGAATTGCCATGCTCCGTTCCATCACGACCGTTCTCACCACTGCAGTGCTGTGGTCTGCCAGTCTCGGTGCCGCACACGCCGCCGAGGTGATCCGCCACAAGATTCCCAACAGCGATTTCCCCATCGCTGCCGCGGTGGAAATTCCCGCCGGCAAGGCCACGGTGTATGTCAGCGGCAAGGTGCCGGCGGTGATCGATGCCAGTGCGCCGAAGGATTCCGCTGCCGCCTATGGCGACACCAAGGCGCAAACGGTGAGCGTGTTGAACCAGATCAAGCAGCAGCTGGCCACGCTGGGGTTGGGCATGGGCGATGTGGTGAAGATGCAGGTGTTTCTGGTCGGCGATCCGGCGATGGGCGGCAAGATGGATTTCAATGGTTTCATGGAAGGTTATCGCCAGTTCTTCGGCACCAAGGAGCAACCCAACCTGCCGGCGCGCTCGGCATTCCAGATCGCCGCATTGGGTAACCCGCTGTACCGGGTCGAGATCGAAGTGGTTGCCGTGCGTTCCTGAATCCGCGTTGTCATCCTGCTGGAGGTTGTCATGAACACTGCTCTTTCGCGCCGCGCCTTTCTACGCGACTCCGCGTTGTTTGCCGGCGCCGCCGGTGCCGGCAGCTTGCCGCTGCTGGCCAGCGCCGTCGAACGCTCCATTGCCATTGCGCCCGCACCGGCAACGGCGCTGGCGCCGGTGATGATCGACTCCAATGAATTTCCGGATGGACCGTCGGCTGCCGCAATAAAGGCCATCGCGCAGATCGCACCGCAGGGCGGGCGCTATCTGCGCCAGGTACAGATGGAATTGATGACCACCCTGGCTGCCGAGCTCACGCTGCCGGTGGATCATTTGATGGCGTATGCCGGGTCCACCGAACCGCTCGACTACACGATGCTGGCATTCACCTCGCCCAGCGCTGCCTTGGTCACCGCCGACCCCACCTACGAATCCGGCTGGCGTGCGGCAACCCGTAATGGCGCGCGCTTGATCAAGGTGCCGCTGCGCAAGGACTTTTCGCACGATGTACAGGCCATGTGCGCAGCCGATGCCAACGCAGGCGTGATCTACATCTGCAATCCCAACAACCCCACCGGCTCGGTCACCGCTCGCAAGGATCTGGACTACGCATTGGCACACAAGCCCAAAGGCAGCGTGCTGGTGGTGGACGAGGCCTACATCCATTTTGCGCAGAGCACGCGCAGCGTCGTCGACATGGTTGCCGCAGGCGAAGACGTGGTGGTGTTGCGCACCTTCTCCAAGCTCTATGGCATGGCCGGCATCCGCCTGGGCTATGCGGCCGCGCGCCCGGACCTGCTGGCCAAGCTGCGGTTCTACAGCGTCAACAGCTTACCGGTCACCGCCGCCGCTGCCGGACTGGCCAGCCTGCGCGATCCTGCACTGGTGCCGCAACGGCGCGCGCGTACGGCCGCGACGCGCGCGGACGTGATGGACTTTCTCGCCAGGCAGGGCTATGCGTGTACTGCCTCGGAGAGCAATTGCTTTATGGTCGATGTGAAGCGCCCGGCAGCAAGCTTCAAGGATGAGATGGCCACCCACGGCGTGTTCATCGGCCGCAGCTGGCCGGTGTGGCCAACCTGGTCGCGCATTACCGTGGGCACCGATGCGGAAATGGCGCGCTTCAAACACGCGTTCGTGCAGGTGATTGCCGGCAAACGCGGCCCGTTGCCGGTGCCGGGCAGGGAGACTGCCGCGGCCGATCCGATGGACGCGTTTTTCCGTTACGCGTAAGGCCGGCATGCGACGGAGCGCTCGGTCGCAGACGGCCGAGCCATCGGCCACCTTGGTCGATGCGCCCGCTGCGCAGCTGATGCGGGCGTGATGTGCTGCTGATTGCGTATCGGCTACTCTGGCACTGTCGGCCTATCACCATTACCGCCGCATCCGTGCGCCGCATCCGCTGTGCCGCAACTTCCCAACGCAGGAGTGTTCTCTTGAAGCTGTTTTCCACGATTGCCGTGTGTGCGCTGGTGCTGATGGCGCCGACGGCATGGGCACGGATGTGCGCGGTGACCATCACCGGCAACGATCAAATGAAGTTCGACCAGAGCGCGATCAAGCTTGCGCCCGAGTGCACGCAGGTGGAGCTCACGCTCAAGCACTCCGGCAAGATGGCTGCCACCGTGATGGGGCACAACTGGGTGTTGACCAAGTCTGCCGATTTCCAGGCGGTGGCCAATGCCGGCGTACGTTCGACCATCGCCGACAGCTATCTGCCCAAGGCCGACGCGCGCGTGATTGCGCATACCAAGGTCATTGGCGGCGGCGACAGCACCACGGTGAGTTTTCCCACCAGCAAGCTGAGCAAGGGCGCCGACTACACGTTCTTCTGCTCGTTCCCCGGTCACTGGGCGATGATGAAGGGCACGCTGACGTTCGGGTGATGCATTGGGGCGGCCAATGCTGTCAGGCCTGGCCGCCACACGTGCAGCCTGTGTTGAACATGGGAGACAGGCGGATTCGGGTCAGTGACGTTGCAGCGGCTGGTCTGCATGCTGGTCGCTTCCACGCAACAACCCGCGCTGCAATGCTTGCGCAAGCGCGCTTTCGCGGCTGCGCGCGTCGAGCTTGCGGTACAGGTTTTTCAGATGGAATTTGACCGTGTTTTCCGACAGGTGCAGGCAGCGCGCGATCTGCTTGTTGGAATAGCCGCGCGCCAGTTGCGCCAGCACTTCCAGTTCGCGCTCGCTGAAGATGTCGCCGGCCGGGTCGTCGTCGCCGCTGAGGCGTTCGAGCAACGCCTGGATGGTCAACGCACGCGTGGTGCCGCCCACGGTCTGCGGGTCGTGCTGGCGTAGCGAGCGCAGCATCGCCTTGGCGGGCAAGCCCAGTTCTACGATCGCCTGCCAGCTTTGCGTGAGGGCGACATGGTCCAGCGCGCTGTACAGATACGGCAGGGCGGCGACCAGTTCGCCGCGTTGCTGCAGGACCAACGCGATACATGCGCGGGTGCGTGCCAGATGGCAGACATTGTCGTTGGCAAGGCACGCCTGCTCGATCTGCCCGAGGATGCTCAGCGCTGCGCTGCTGCGCCCGGCCAGGCGATGCCAGCGCGCCAGCGCGAAGCCCATCGCCGCGCGATCGTGCCAGCGGTGTGGCGAGCGCAAGGTGTGCGCCAAGCCGGATTCGCCGCCGGTACGTGCGATCAGCACATCGATGGCAGCGTTGCCTGGATGTTCCAGCAACAGCATCAGCCGCCATGCCGCAGCCAGTTCCGACAAGCGCGCCAGCTTGCGTCCGTGTGCGATCTGTTCGATATGCTCCAGCAACAGCAACGCACTGCGTCCACTGTGGTCGCGCACCCGTTCCAACCCCAGCGCGGTGCCGTATCCGGCGGCCAGCACGTCCATGCCGCCATCGTGTTGCTCCAGCAATTCCAGCGCCGGATGCAGCAGGTCGGCTGCGTCGTCATGGTGGCCGCGTTCGTAGTGCACCTGCGCAAGCAGGCACTGAGCGGCGGCTTCCAGCACCCGATCCGGTTGCGGGGCACGTGCGCACCAGCTCAGTGCCTGTTGATAGCAGGCTTCCGCATCGCTGAGCCGGCCGCGATAGAACAGGCTCTGCCCCAGCGACAACGTTGCCTGGCTGGCACCGATGTCGCTGCCGCCGCGCTGCATGGTGTCGCGCGCGTTGCGCGCGTAGCGCTCGGCAACCGCGAAAGCGCCTTGCGCAATCGCGGTGGTGGCGCAGATGCAGAGCAACATGCCGCGGCCGAGATGGTCGTCTTCATCCAGTGCGCCGGCCTGTGCGGCAATCTGGGTCAGGCCATGCGGATTGCCGCAGATTTCATCCAGACGGTCGCGCAGCAGCGCCACGACCACGGTGTAGTCGCGCTGCAGCGGTTCGCGTAGCGCAGCCGGAAAATCGCGGAAGCGTTCCAGCAACAGGCGCGCGTGGCTGAATTCGCCCAGCCTGATGTGCAGATGCGCCTGGGTGAGATTGAGCGCGGGCGTATCGCGGATGGTGCGGTGGTCGAAATGGCGTAGGAGTGCCCGCGCTTGGTGCGTGCCGTGAGTCAGCAGCAGCTGCCAGGTGCCGGCGCGTGCGATGTAGCTGGCGGCAAGATCGCCGCAGTCGCCGCGCCAGGCATGCCGCACCGCTTCGGCAAGATGCTGATGATCACCGAACCAGCGCGCTGCGCGTTGATGCAGCTGCACGCTCTGCCCTGGGTGTTCGCGGTCGAGCAATTGCTGCAGAAAGTCGGCAAACAGCGGGTGGTAGCGGAACCATTCGCGCTCGCCATCCAGCGGCACCAGCAGACCATGAAAATGCTCCAGCCGCGCCAGCAAGCGGCCACTGTCGGCGCGCTGGCGCACCGCGTCGGCGAGCGCGGCGTTGAAGCGTTCCAGCAGGCTGGTGCGCAACAGCAGCTCGCGGGTGTCCGGGTCCAGATCGTTGACCACCTGCTCTGCCAGGTACGCCGCAATCTGCGCGCTGCGCCCGGAGAACCGTGCGGCGACGTCCTGCTGACGTTGGGTATCGCCTTCCAGCCACAGCCGCGCCAGTTGCAGCGCCACCGGCCAGCCTTCTGTGTAGCGCCGCAGTTCGTCCGCCACTGGAGCGGGCACGTGCGGGCCCAGCAACGCCTGCGCTTCGGTGTCGTCGAGCGCCAATTGCGTGCTGCCGATGCGGCTCAGCTGCGCGTGCAGATCCAGTCGCGCCAGCGGTAGGTTGGGTACGCGGCGGGTCGCGAGCACCAAATGCAAACGCCCACCACCGTGTTCGGCCAGGCGTAGCACCAGTTCGTCCACAGCGCTGCTGCAGAGTCGGTCGTAGTCGTCGAGGATCACGCTGATGCGGCGGGGCGCCGCGCGCAGCGCGCGAATCAGCAATGCGACCGCGTCGCGCGGGTCGTGCTCGCGGTTGTGCAGCACGGTGGCGCACAGCGCGTGGTCGGCGCCTGCGTGCTGCAGCGCCAGCGCAAGATGGCCGAGAAAACGCCGGGCGTCGGCATCTTCTTCGTCCAGCGACAGCCATGCCACCGCGCCCTGCTCGCGCGTACTCAGGTGCGCGTGCCACTGCGCCAGCAGCGTGGTCTTGCCGAATCCGGGCGGGGCGAGCAAGAGCGTCAACGGACGTGCCTGTGCCTGATCCAGCGCAGCCAGCAGTGCGCCACGCACCACCGCGCCGGGGCGCGGCAACGCAGGCTCCAGCTTGCCGGCAAGCAGCCAATCGGGAATCGCAGGGTCGCGCGACGGTGACGGGCGCGGGGTGAGCAGCGCAACAGGCTTGAGCATGAGGCGAGGGCGGCCGTATCGAGCGTCGACAGCGTGCCGGCTCGACACGCTGCAGATCGGGGTGAAACAGCGGCAATGCAGCGTAATCACCTGATTCGGCGACGACGGTGCAGCGGCTGCGTCGAGGGTCCCCACCCATGCCCGTCCCTGAGCACCTTTCAGAAACATATGACAGCGACAGGACAAAAGCAAAGTGTGCTGCGCCGAGTCGAGGACTTCACCGCGGCAGATGCGCCTGCTTGTGCGCAGGTGAAGAAACGCTAGAGGTCGCCTGGTACCGGTGGCGCGCGTTCGGAGGCACCGCCACACAGCCTTGCGGGCACGCGGTCACGCGCACCGCAAACCCTCAACGCCCCGCGCTAATTGCGCACCGATTCCCAACTCCCCATTCCCGATTCCCAGCCGATCAGCGCGCCACGTCCGCAAACGCCTCGCGCGCTGCCGCCAGCGTGGCTTCGATCACCGCCTCGTCGTGCGCACTGGACATGAAGCCGGCTTCGTACGCCGAGGGCGCCAGGTAGACGCCCCGCTGCAGCATCGCGTGGAAGAATCGGTTGAAGCTGGTGATGTCGCACGCCGTGGCCTGTGCGTAGCTCTCCACGACGTCGTCGGTGAAGAACAGCCCGAACATGCCGCCAACCTGGTTGGTGGTCACGGCAATGCCGGCTGCGCGCGCGGCATCTTCAAGGCCTTCGCACAGCATGCTGGTGGCCTCGCTCAAGCGCGTGTGGAAGCCCGGCTCCTGCACCAGCTCCAGCATCGCCAGGCCTGCGGCCATGGCCACCGGGTTGCCCGACAAGGTGCCGGCCTGGTAGATCGGCCCGGCCGGAGCAACCTGCTCCATCAAGTCGCGGCGGCCGCCGTAGGCGCCCACCGGCATGCCGCCGCCGATGATCTTGCCGAAGGTGGTCAGGTCCGGGGTCACGCCGTAATGCGCCTGCGCACCACCGAGCGCGACGCGGAAGCCGGTCATCACTTCGTCGAAGATCAGCAACGCGCCGTGCCTAGTGCACAGCGTGCGCAGATGCTGCAGATAGCCGGCCTGCGGCGGAATGCAGTTGGCATTGCCGACCACCGGCTCGATGATCACCGCCGCCACCTCCGCACCGATCTCGTCGAACAGCGCGGTGGCGCCCTCGAAGTCGTTGAAGCTCAGCGTGGCGGTCAGCTCGCTCAGCCCTGCGGGTACGCCGGGCGAGGTCGGTACGCCCAGGGTCAGCATGCCGCTGCCGGCCTTGACCAGGAACGAATCGCCATGGCCGTGATAACAGCCTTCGAACTTGATGATGCGATTGCGCCCGGTGGCGCCACGCGCCAGGCGTACCGCCGACAGCGTAGCTTCGGTACCGGAGTTGACCATGCGCACCATCTCGCAGGAGGGCACCAGCCGGGCGATGGTCTGCGCCATCGTCACTTCGGCTGCGCACGGTGCACCGAACGAGAGCCCGTTGCGGATCGACTGCTCGACCGCTTCGCGCACGGCCGGGTGGTTGTGCCCGGCAATCATCGGCCCCCACGAGCCCACATAGTCGATATAGCGGTTGTCGTCGACATCGAACAGATAGGGGCCATCGGCGCGCGCCACGAAGAACGGCTCGCCGCCGACCGACTTGAACGCCCGTACCGGCGAGTTGACGCCGCCCGGTAGCAAAGTCTGCGCCTGGGCGAACAGGGCGTGGGAGCGGGAATGGTTCATGCGCAGATCCTTGAGGAGTACCGATTGGGGGCATCGACGCCCGGCAGCGGGCATCGCGTCCGCCATTGTCAGGCCTGCGGCCGCGCGCGCCTACCCGTCGGACGCCCGCCTACCCGTCGAAGTGGGCGGGTGGGGGAACTTGGCTGCCTATGATCGAACGCGACGGGATCGACAGTTTGGAATGAGCTGATGGCGCCCAGTCATTGGCATCCGGCTGTAGATGTTCAGAAAGTGTGATTTCGGTGGCCGTTGGCGCCGTTCGTTTGTCGCTTGCCGACAGTTCAAGACCTGGGGAGAGAGCATGAACCGTAGTATCCAGAAGCGTGCCTTGGCATTGGCCTTGGTCGTGGCCATGGGCAGCGTCCACGCGCAGTCCACCACCGGCAGCATCGTCGGTAGCGTGGGGCAGGGCAGTGGCACGAGCGTGCTGGTGGAAAACAACAGCGGCTTCAGTCGCGAGGTGCCGGTGGACGCGCGCGGCCGCTACACCGCCGGCAATCTGCCGCTGGGCACCTACAAAGTGACGGTCAAGCGCGAAGGCGCGGTGGTGGAAACGCGTGAGAACGTCGCCATCACCGTCGGGGCCAATACCGACGTGTCGTTTGCTGCCAGCGCCGCGGGGAGCGGCGTGCAGACCCTGGACAGCGTCACCGTCAGCGCCGCCAGCCTCACCACCATCGACGTCAGCAGCGTGGATACGCGCACCGTCGTCACCGCCGAACAGTTGCAGCAACTGCCGCTGGGCCGCACCGCCGAAGCGATTGCGCTGCTGGCACCGGGGGTGGTGGTCAACAGCGGCGGTTTCGACAACGGCCCGCTTGGCGGCTCGCTTCCCAGCTTCGGCGGCTCGGCCGCCAGCGAAAACGCGTACTACCTCAACGGTTTCAACACCACCACCATCAGCAACAACCTGGGCGGCCTGACCCTGCCGTACGGCGCCATCGACCAGCAGGAAATCTTCACCGGCGGCTACGGCGCGCAGTACGGCCGCGCCAACGGCGGCGTGATCAACCAGATCGGCAAGCGCGGCACCAATGAGTGGAAGTTCGGCGCTGCAGTGATCTGGGAGCCGAATGGCCTCAAGGCCAATCAGCGCGACATCTATTGGCGCCCGGACAGCCAGGGCAGCACCATCAACAACGCTGCCTACCGCTATGCGCGTGCGGCCAATGGCCTGTATCAGCCCGCCAGCGAGGCCGAAGCCAACCAGACCACCTACAGCGCCTATGTCGGCGGACCGATCATCCAGGACAAGCTGTTCTTCTTCCTGGCCGCCGAGCAGGTGAATTCTGACGGCGTACGCGTAGGCACCAATCGCGACACCGACAACGGCCGCACCGGTGGCCTCACCGACTACGACTACAAGCAGAAACGCTGGTACGCCAAGGTGGACTGGAACATCACCGACAACCACCTGATCGAGGTGACCGGGTAATCCCCCCACTTCTAGCGGTCGCCAGAAGTGGAGCTAAGCGGCCATCGCCAACTTCATGGCAGGCGTGATGCCGCCGAGCGCCATATTCGGACGCTCGTGGTTGTACGTCCATAGCCAGCGGGTGGCTTTGTCCTGCACCTGGTCGATGGTGTCGAACAGGGTTTGGGCGAGCCAGGCGTAGCGGATGGTGCGGTTGTAGCGTTCAACGTAGGCGTTCTGCTGTGGCTTGCCCGGCTGGATGTGCTCGACCCGGATACCATGCCGCTGCGCCCAGGACAGCAACGCGCCACTGATGTATTCAGGGCCGTTGTCGCAGCGGATCACGGCGGGCTTGCCGCGCCACTCGATGATCTGCTCCAGCGATCGGATCACACGGGCTGACGGCAGCGACAGATCCACCTCGATCCCCAGCCCCTCGCGATTGAAGTCGTCGAGCACATTGAACAGCCGGAAGCTGCGGCCGTCGGCCAACTGGTCGTGCATGAAGTCCATCGACCAGACCTGGTTGATAGCCTCCGGCACCGCCAGAGGCTCGGGCCGCTCACGCACCAGCCGCTTCCTCGGCTTGATCCGCAGGTTCAACTCCAGCTCGCGGTAGATCCGGTAGACCCGCTTGTGATTCCAGCCAAAGCCCTTCACGTTGCGCAGGTACAGGTAGCACAGGCCAAAGCCCCAGTCGCGATGGGCGGTCGTCAGGCGGATCAGCCAGTCGGCGATCCGGGCGTTCTGCTCGCTGGCCTTGGCCTGGTAGCGGAAGCAGGTCTGGCTCACCGCGAAGGCCTGGCAGGCGTGGCGGATGTTCGTACGCCCGCTCGTGACTGCCGATTGGGCCATCTCGCGTCGCTGAGATGGCCTCACCATTTTTTTGCGAGCGCTTCCTTCAGCAGGTCGGTACTGAGCTGCGCCTCGGCGTACATCTTCTTGAGCCGGCGGTTCTCCTCCTCCAGCTCCTTCATGCGCGCGACCATGGACACGTCCATGCCGCCGAACTTGCTGCGCCACTTGTAGAACGTGGCCGAGCTGATGCCGTGCTCGCGGCACAGCTCCGGCACGGGCGCACCGGCCTGGGCCTGCTTGAGCACGGCGATGATCTGGCTGTCGGTAAAGCGGGACTTCTTCATGGAACCTCCTCGAGAAAGGATACGAGAAAATTCCACTTCTGGCGTCTGCTAATGGGCGGGGGGATTACCACCGGTGCCAGCGACGTCGCCGAAACCAACGGCTCGATCTATCGCTACGACTATGTTGCGCGTGAGCGTGGTGCCTACTTCACCGACGAGTCCACCTGGAAAACCGGGCCGACGCTGTTCACCGGCAAGTACACCGGCTATCTGGGCGACAACCTCACCGTGACCGCGCTATACGGCAAGATGAGAACGCCCGACGAACTGACGCCGTTCAACTACAACGCCGCCAATGGCCCGGTGATCAACAGCGCCGCATTGCAGAATCCTGCCTACACCGGCGGCACACCGCGCATCGGCAACCAGCTGGTCACCTCGGTCAGCTCCCCGGACCGCGAGTACAAAAAAGACAACCAGCGCCTGAATCTGGAATGGCGCATCGGCCACCACACGCTCAACTTCGGTCTCGACAACCAGAAGTCAGAAGGCATCGATGTCGGCTCGATCCTCTCTGGCCCCGGGTTTGCCTGGACCTACGGACAGACCAATGACCCGTACGGGCTGGCCACCGGCGGTCTGGTCAGCCAGTCGGCCAACGAAGCCGGCGGCATCGGTGCGCCGAGCCCGGGTTTGGTGGATCCGGTCAACGGATCCAGTGGCTACTACGTGGTGCGCAACATCAACACCAGCCTGTATTCGTACGAGGCCAAGCAACGCGCCTACTACATCGAAGACAAGTGGCAGGTCACCGACAACCTGCTGCTGAGCCTGGGCCTGCGCAAGGACGAGTTCACCAACTACACCCCGTTCGGCGATCCCTACATCGAAATCGACAACGCGTGGGCGCCGCGCCTGGGCTTCAGCTGGGACGTCAACGGCGATTCCAGCTTGAAGGTGTTCGGTAATCTTGGCCGTTACTACCTCGGTCTGCCGCTATCGGCGGTGAGTCTGTTCACCCCGGCCACGACCACCGATACCTACTTCACCTACAGCGGCATCAATGCCGACGGCACGCCGATCCTGGCCCAGCAGCTGGGTTCGGCAGTGTCGGCCAATTCGCGCTTCGGCCGCATCGCCGATGTCCGCACCGCGGTGGCCAAGGACATCGAAGGCGAAAACCAGGACGAACTCATCCTCGGGTTTACCAAGCAACTCGATAGCGGCTGGGTGCTGGGCGTACGCGGCACGCATCGCCGCCTCAATGCCGGCATCGACGACCAGAACTACGATGTCTCCAACACCGCGTTGATCGATGCGGCAGCGGCGCAAGGCGTGACCATCGATTTCTCCAAGGTGGCGGGCGCATCGTTGATCAATCCGGGCCAGACCAATACCTGGGGAGTGATCGGCACCGATGGCCAGTTCCACGAAGTCTCGGTGAGCCGTGAGGCGGCGGGTTTCCCGAAGTTCAAGCGCAATTATTCGGCGATGGAATTCAATCTGGAGCGTCCGTTCGACGGCAAGTGGTATGCCAAGGTCAATTACGTCTGGTCGCACAGCTACGGCACCACCGAGGGCCAGGTGCGTTCGGATCTGTGGCGCACCGGCGGCGCGCTGGGCAGCTATCAGGGCCAGGCCTCGGTCTCGACCACGCAGAGCTGGGACCACCCTGCGTTGATGGAGCACTTCAACGGCGATCAATCCAACGATCATCGCCATCAGCTCAAGTTGTTCGGCTTCTACCAATTCACCCCGCAATGGGGCGCATCGGCCAATTTCAGCCTGATTTCCGGCGCGCCGCACAACTGCCTGGGCAACTACTACGGGACCGAATACAGCGGCCGCGATCCGGCCGGCTATGGCGGCAGTGCAATTACCGGCGGCCCGTACCACTACTGCTACAACCCGGCCACCGGCACCGGCATGGCATCGCCTCCCGGCTCGCAGGGGCGCCTGGGCTGGATCGCGCAGCTGGACATGGGCGTGACCTACAAGCCGGCATTTGCGGATGGCAAGCTGGCGTTGCGCCTGGACGTATTCAACATCACCAACGAGCAGACCGCGACCAACATCTACCCGTTCTCGCAATTGCCCGACAACACCACCAACCCGCTATGGGACCAGGTCGTCGCCTATCAGGCACCACGCTCTGGTCGGGTGACATTGAGTTACGATTTCTAATCGCGTCATTTGATAACTACAGTCCCGGCAGCGACGCGTGATGGCACGCGTCGCTGTTTTTTGTTTCGGGGATGGCGGTCGAATTGGGGCGGCTCTGCTGAGTGAAGACATACAGCCGGCTTGCTGAGCGCAGTGCACTTGATCTCGGTGTTCGGCTAGCAGGGGGCGTCATGATCGCGTGTACGCATCGCTTTCAATAAAACTGCCAGCAAACTGTCTGGCGAACGCACTGCGCACGCGACGTTCGAGGCAACGCGATGCAGCGAAAGACATGTCGCGGTCTTGAAGTGGATTGGACGGTTTGCATGGCCACGCCTAGGAGCCTTAGATCTGCTTCTTGGCTGCAGGGCCCTTGCCCGCCTACCATCGCCGGACACGCTGAAAGTACGTCCATGTAAGCTCCTACGCGGCATCCATGCCGCGTAAGGTCCCGCAACGGTAGGCCGGCAAGGGCCTGTCGCGTTGGTTGGTGTGCATGTGAGAGCAGCGCTTGAGGCGCTTTCCACATCGGGCAATCACCAGCTTCTCTTGTCATTCTCTCGTCGTGCCTGGCAAGTGCCGTAACGAAGCAATCGGCAGCAGCGTGGCCGCCGATGCAATGACCCGCTCTCGGTTGGCCGCCAGCCAACTGTCTGACGCGGTGTCCTCGCCGCTTGCGGGACCGTTGGCGGATGGATGCCGCCATCGAGCCTCCAAGGACGGATTTACGGCGTGTCCCGCAAGCGGCGAGGGCACCGCGCACTCGAGCAGCTAGCGCTTGCAAGCAAGCGAATACAGCAAGAACGCGCTGTCTGTTCAATCGGACTCAAGGCTGGACGACCAAGCGCCAGACGTCAGCTTCATTGCCTGCAACGCTGCCGCATCGCGGCGAACAAACGCCGCGAGCCGTTGTCAGGTGGGCGCGGACGGCGGAGTGAGCGCAGCGCACGGGCGCGACATGCCGATTCCAAGCATCGGCCGTGCACCTGGCGGCTGCGCAAATGTGTCGTTCGCCGCTTTTGATCAAAACACGGCGCGATACGCCTGCACCGCGGCGAGCGGATCAGGCGCCGCGTAAACGCCACTGACCACGGCAATCAAGTCCGCACCCGCACTCGCCAGCGCAGGCACATGCGCAGGCGCAATGCCACCGATCGCCACGCGCGGCAGGTCGAGTTCGGCGGCCTGCTGCAGCAATGCAGGCGCCGCACGCCGGGTGGTCTGCTTGGTGGTGGTCGGGAAAAATGCACCGAAGGCCACATAACTGGCGCCCGCTTTCGCTGCGGCGCGCGCGCGCTCGATATCGTCGTAGCACGACACCCCGATGATGGCCTGTTCGCCCAGCAGCGCGCGCGCTGCCGCCACGTCGCCATCGTCTTCGCCCAGATGCACGCCTTGCGCACCGACCTGCGCCGCCAGCTGCGCATCGTCGTTGATGATCAACGGCACGCCATGGGCCGCGCATGCCTCGCGCAAGGCGCCGGCCTGGCGCATCCGCAGCGCCGCATCCGCCTGCTTGTTGCGGTACTGCAGCCAGGTGATCGACCCCAGCAACGGCGCCGTGCGCAGCAACAAGCGCTGCGTGTTGGGCTCGTCGGGGGTGATCAGATAGACGCCGCGAACGTTAAGACGGTTGGGCATGGCAACGCTTCCGAAAGCGGTGGATGGGATGGGACAATGCAGGCCCACTGTTGCATGACCGCGATTATCCGATGAGCGAGACATCCACGACCACCTACCGCACCTGGATGTGCGTCGTCTGCGGGTTTCTCTACCACGAGGCCGACGGCATCCCCGAAGAAGGCATCGCCCCGGGCACCCGCTGGCAGGACGTGCCCGACACCTGGACCTGCCCCGATTGCGGCGTGACCAAGGAGGACTTCGAGATGGTGGAAATCGGTTGATGGAATCCTGTTAAGGAACGTTATTTATCCAATGCCTATTGAATTATATAGATAATCCTCTTGTCCAGAATGCTATTTGTTGAAATTGCAGGCCAGAGTTAAAAGGCGTAGCCTCCACGGACGGCCAGCAATGATTGCCAGGATTGCCATCATTTTTGGTTGGTTAAAGGCCAGGCGTAATTCCCGAAGCCGGAATGGCTTTAATTAAAGAAAATGAAATTTCATGTTTAAATTATCGGTATGTTCAACAATTTTGGTTTTATCATCTGCAGTTTCTTTCGGGGCAATTGGTTCTCCTTCCGATCAACAATCTCTCATCCAGGGGATGGGTGAGCGTTTGCCGGCGGGTAAGGCAAATGTCAGTTTGTCACCGCGATACAAAGTCTATGTTTTTGAAAAGAATGGGCTTAAGTTCGTCCAGATCAACGCCCTTAACAACGATGTGTTGGCCGTGCTACCCCTAGTGCCTGGCGCGACGTCCCACCTGCCTATAGCAACCAATGCAAAGAGTGCTCCGGCGCAGTCAGACGGACTGATGACAGCCCAGGCAAGCTGTCCTTGTAGTTCGCAAGTGGTCTACAGTGACGCAAATTATAATATTGTCGTCATATATGGCTCGAACGGCGAGTACATAACGTCTTATCAGGTGCCCAGATCACCCCAGGGTCAACCTCATTAAGCGATGCTGAGTTTTTGTTACAACAGTCAGTGCGCCCGCGCGCGCTGGCTGTTCAATTCCACCAGGTGTTCGTGCAGATGGGCCGCGTCCTGCGCGCCCGGGTTGAGCACCAGGTAGCGCGAGAGATCGTGGCGTGCGCCGTTGCGGTGGCCCAGATGCAGATAGGCCATGCCACGGTCGCGCAGGGCCTCGGGTTGGTCGGGCACCAGCTTCAGGATGCGGTCGGCGCTGCGGGCAGCGCGGTCCCAGTGCTCGGCATCGGCATAGACGCCGTGCAGGTTGCGCAGGATGCGGATCAAGATCGCGCGATGCGGGGCGGGGTCGAGAATCTGCGCCAGCGCGCGGTCGTCGGGAATCTCGCCACCCAGATGCGGGCGGGCACGTTCGCGCAGCTCATCCACGCCCAGCGGACGGCCGCCATTGAACGGGTCCATCACCAGTACGCCGTCATCTACCGGCAGACGCACCAGGAAATGACCGGGAAACGACACCCCGGCCAACGGGATGCCCAGCCGGCGCGCCACTTCGATCTGCACCATCGCCAGTGAAATCGGATTGCCAAGCCGGCGCTCGAACACCTGGTTGAGGTAGCTGTTGCGCGGGTCGTAATACTCGTCGTGGTTGCCCGAATAGCCCAGCTCGTCGAACAGGTAGCGATTGACCGCCGCCATCTTCAGCGGCCAAAGATCGATTGCGTCCACTTCGCGGCGCAGATGCTCGACGTGGCTCTGCACCAGCGTGTCGTACAGCTCGGCATCCAGCTGCGGATACTCGTCGCGCGCGATCAGCAGCGCGGTGGACATCAACGGCACCGCATCGTCGTCCAGGCTGGCGAGCGCGGTCCAATGGGGAAGTGGGAGCATGTCGACCATGCTGCCAAGAGTGTCGGCAAGCGGCGCAGGGTTCAAGTCCGGTACTTCCTGACAGGGACGCCGGCCGCATGAACACGTAACGCTGGAAGGCAGCTCTGCGTCCGATGGCCGCCAACGCCATCTGGGGATGTGACGCGCGGGTCTCGCCCGTCGTCAGGCCCCATGCGCCTGGCTGGTATGGCCCCGGCGCCTGGTCGCAGCCGCTTTATTTGAGCGTCGGGATGTCCGGGCTGAGGCGCAGCGTGGCGCCGTCCTGCAGGCCGAGCTTGGCGGCCTGGCCCGCGTTGAGCTCCAGCACATAGCGTGCGGGCTGCCTGCTGGGGTAGGGCGGACAGGCATCGCCGGCCGAACACGGCGGCACGTCGCGTTGCTGGGAAACCAGCCGGCGCTGTTCATCGAAATACAGGATATCCAGCGCGATCTTGGTGTTCTTCATCCAGTACGCCAGCGGCTCCTGGCGGTCGTGGATGAACAGCATGCCGCGGTCCTGGTCCATGGCATCGCGAAACATCAGCCCCTTGGCGCGATCGGCATCGTTCTGCGCCAGTTCGACCTTGTAGCGCGTACCTGCCAGTTCCACCCAGCTGTCGCCGCTGCTGGCGCAGCCGCCGAGCAGGGCCAGAAGCGCAAGGATTAGAAAACCGGGACAACGCATGCGGCATACCAACTGGCAAGGATGCCGCACCATCTGCCAAGCGGCTGCGCGCGTCAAGCTGCCGCGGTGCGTCGTGCGGTTGCTGCAAGCGCGATAGTGCGATCCGCCATCGCTTCGCAATGCGAGTCGTCACTGCGCATGCGAAGGTCCGCACGCGATCTTCAGAGCACCCGCGGTGGCTCGCCGCCCACGATCACCACATCGGCCGGCCGGCGCGCGAACAAACCCACGCAGACCACGCCGGGGATCTGGTTCAAGCTGCGCTCCAGCGCCACCGGGTCGGTGATCTGCAGGTTGTGCACGTCCAGCACCACGTTGCCGTTGTCGGTCACCACGCCGTCGCGCCACACCGGCTGGCCGCCGGTCGACGCCAGGATCTGGCGGGCGACCAGGCTGCGCGCCATCGGAATCACCTCGATCGGCAGCGGGAACTTGCCCAGCACCGGCACCTGCTTGCTGGGGTCGACGATGCAGATGAAGCGCTCGCTGGCTTCGGCGATGATCTTCTCACGCGTCAGCGCTGCGCCGCCGCCCTTGATCAGACAACGGTTCGGTTCGCATTCGTCGGCGCCGTCCACATACAGCGACAGGTTGCCGGTGTGATTGAGGTCAAGCACCTCGATGCCATGCTGGCGCAGGCGCGCGGTGCTCTGTTCGGAACTGGACACTGCGCCCTTGATGCGATGGCCGATGCGGCCCAGCGCGTCGATGAAGTAAGCCACCGTCGAGCCGGTGCCCACTCCGACGATCATGCCGTCTTCCACGTAATCGATCGCTTTTTCGGCGGCCAGGCGTTTTGCTTCGGACATGGGGAAGAGCTCGGGATGGGTGATTGGGGATTTGGGATTCGGAAGAGCCGGTCACGCGGGGGGGGGGGCAATGGGAAAATCCCAACTGCCCAATCCCCAATCACGGCGTTTCCATCGCCAACAACAGCTTCCACTGTGCGGCGGTGACCGGCAGGATCGACAGGCGGTTGCCGCGTGCGATCAGCGCAAAGCCTTCGCCCAGCGCATCGGCCTGTTGCTTGATTTCATCCAGCGAAATCGTGCGTGTGAGTTTGCGCTCGAAGGCCACGTCCACCAGCATCCAGCGCGGATCTTCGCGCGTGGACTTTGGGTCGTGGTAGTCGGAGGACGGGTCGAACTGGGTGTCGTCCGGGTAAGCCTCGCTCGCCACCTTGGCGATGCCGACGATGCCGGGCACCTTGCAGTTGGAATGATAAAAAAACACCCCATCGCCTACCCGCATGCCATCGCGCATGAAGTTGCGCGCCTGGTAATTGCGCACGCCATTCCACGGTTCGGTGCCGACGCGTTCCAGATCGTCGATGGAAAAGGTGTCCGGTTCGGACTTCATCAACCAGTAGCGCTTGCGGGCAGTCATTCGGAAACGGTGTCGTCTTTCAGGAAGGTGGCGTGTTCGGTGCAGATGGCGTCGACCGCCACATCCCATGCTTCGGAATCCAGGGCGGGCACCTGCTGCGCAGCGAAGCCAACACCGACCAACCAGGGAGGCGGCGCCTGGCGATGCCGGAACGCGAAGCTGCGATCATACCAGCCGCCTCCCATGCCCAGCCGACGGCACGCCGCATCGAAACCGGTCAGCGGCGCGACCACCAGTGCCATCTCCCCCGCTGCCAACGTGTCGGCGCGCGCCACATCCGGCTCCGGAATGCCGTAGCGATTGCTCACCAGTGGCTGGCCCGGTCGCCACGGTGCAAAGCGCAGCACGCGCCCATCCAGCACCGGCAGGCAGTAGCGCACCCCCGCCGGCAGGGTCAGCTGCCAGCGATGCAGCGCAATTTCGCCGTCCATCGCCCAGTACCCAGCCACGGCTCCGCTGTGCGGTGCGAACGGCAGCGCCAGCAAACGCTGTGCCAACGCATCGGCGGCGGCCAGGCGCTGCGCCGCCGGCAGGCTGCGGCGGTGTGCGCGCAACTGCTGGCGCAACGCATCTCGGTCCTCGGTCATCGGTTTCTCGCAGCGCAATCGGAGTTGCATTGTCGAATGCGCGCACGCGCCTGCCTAGCGTGGGTGCGCTGCGGCCCGCAGCTGCGATTGCACTGCGGGCATGCCGAGAGAGCCGTACGGGGGGCACACTGCCCGGACATCTCCGCTGCCTCTGCACGTGCATGGTCGATATGCGCATCGCCGCACGCGGCAACGCCACCGACACAGCACCAGCATCGCGAGCGAAACGGGCACTCCGTGCCACTTCAACTGCCGCACGTCAGACCTTCAGGCGCGCAAAAAGAAACGACGCCCGAAGGCGCCGTTTCAGATTTGCATTCTCCGCCGTGACGATGCGGGCGAAACGACCTTGAACCCGGGGTTCAAGTGGGGACGTTGTGAGGCCATCGGGCTTCCCGCTACAAGGCGGACTTGCACACCCGGCTTCGTCGCGCCCCCGTGGTCGTAATTAAGGGACAAGGCGAATGTTTTGCACGCTGTCGTTTACAGCAGAGAACGCAGGCGAATTATAGACCTCTGTGCCGCGATGGCTAGCCCACTCGTCGGTCAGCGGACTTGAAGATTCATATTTGCGATGGCAGTGCGAATTCCGCTCAACGCGGCGTGTCGGCAACGCTGTCGAGCCGGCGATTCAAGGTGTCCAGCGTATTTGCCAGTTCACGATCGTAGAGCGCCTGCTGTTCGCGCAGTTGCTGCAATTCGTGCGCCAGATTGAGCGCGGCCAGCACCGCGACACGATCCACTGCCGCCATGCGATTGCTGCCGCGGATCTCACGCATGCGTAGATCCAGCAGCCGCGCGGCGGCGGTGAGACTTTCGCGCTCGTCTGCCGTCACGCCCACCGTGTATTCACGATCCAGAATGCGCACGCTGACCGGTTCGTTGTTGCTCACGTGTGCTGCTCCAATGACTTCAGGCGGGCGATCATCGCTTCCACCCGCGAGCGCGCCTGCTCGTTCTTGGTCAACAGTTGCGAGCGCTCGCCGATGAGCTGCTCCTGCTGGTGACGCAGGCTGCGGTTTTCGTCGGTGAGCCGCTGGGTACGCTCCACCAACGCCTCCACGCGGGCGGCGAGTGCGCGGATCTGAGCGAGGGCGGCAGCGTTGTCCATGCGCTCACGATAGGGGCGCGTGCGCGGGGTGGTCAAGCGCCCACGCCTGCCCCGATCCCCGGCGTCGGCCCAAGCCCTGCAAGGCCTGCCACAGGATCCAGGCAGGTCGACATTGCAGGCGTGGAACGCGCGCTCAAACGAGCAGATCGCGGCCCACGCAGGCCGCCTTGGTACACTGGCAAGTCATATCGCCGGCCGTGCGCCGGCACCTTTCGCTCTTCAGCCTGGATGACCCGATGGATCTGCCCGACGTAACCGCTGTGCAAAATGAAAGCCGTCAGCTCGCGCTGGCGTCCTCTGCGGCGGAGTTGCATGGCGGGCTGTGCGGGTGGCTCTCCGGCGGCGGTGCCGACAGCGCCGACTGGCTGGCGCGCATTCTGGCCGACAGCGGGCAGGTGGCGCCCAAGCAGGGTGGAGCGCTGGATCAGCTGCGGCAGGCCACCGTAGCGCAACTGGAAGACCGCGATTTCGCCTTCGAGCTGCTGCTCGTGGAAGACGGCGCCCCGTTGCCGGCGCGCACCGATGCATTGTTCGACTGGTGCCGAGCCTTCCTGGGCGGCTTCGGCCTGGCTGCGCAGCAGCGTCCGGCACTGAGCGAAGAAGGCGAGGAAGCGCTGCAGGATCTGGCGCGTCTGGCGCAGGCCTCCAGCGAGGACTTCGACGCGGCCGACGAGGACGACACTGCCTTGGCCGAGATCGAAGAATTCGTGCGCGTGGCGGTGCTGTTGCTGCATGGCGACTGCGTGATGGGGCCGCGCTTTCGCCAACGTCTGAACTGATTGCCCGGCATGAAGAAGCTCACCGGGATTGGCGCGGCCGAATACGCGCGCCGGCGCAAGCAGCTGATGCAGATGGCGGGCGATCAGGCCATTCTGATCTTGCCGGCCGCGCCTGAGCGCGTGCGTAGCCACGACACGCATTACCCGTATCGACAGGATTCGGATTTCTGGTATCTGAGTGGGTTTCCGGAGCCCGAAGCGGTGATGGTGCTGGTGCCCGGCCGCAAGCATGGCGAGGCGATTCTGTTCTGCCGCGAACGCGATGCCGAGCGCGAAGCCTGGGATGGCCCGCGCGAGGGTCAGGAAGGTGCGGTGGAGCGCTACGGCATGGACGATGCGTACCCCATCGACGATGTCGACGAGATCCTGCCCGGCCTGCTGGAAGGGCGTAGCCGCGTGTACTACCACTTCGGGCGCGATGTCGATTTCGATCTCAAATTGATCGGCTGGCTCAAGCGCGTGCGCGAGCAGGTGCGCCACGGGGCGCAGCCGCCACATGAATTCCTCGAGCTCGGGCATCTGCTGCACGAGCAGCGCCTGTTCAAATCACGCGACGAAATCGCGCTGATGCAGCAGGCTGCCGACATCAGCGTGCGCGCGCACCGTGCAGCGATGCGGCTGGCGCGGCCGGGTGTGCACGAATACGCACTGCAGGCCGAGGTCGAGCGCGAATTCCGCGCTGCCGATGCATGGCCGGCCTACGGCAGCATCGTCGGCACCGGCAGCAACGCCTGCGTGCTGCATTACCGCGCCAACACTGCGCGCAGCCGCGACGGCGAGCTGGTGCTGATCGATGCCGGTGCCGAATATCGCGGCTATGCGGCCGATATCACCCGCACCTTTCCGGTCAACGGCCGCTTCACGCCAGCGCAGCGTGCATTGCACGATCTGGTCGGTGCTGCGCAGGCGGCTGCGCTTGCCCAGGCGCGCCCGGGCGTGGCGTACGAGGCAGGGCATCTGGCTGCAGTGGAAACCTTGACCGAAGGCCTGCTACGGCTGGGCCTGCTCAAGGGCAAGCTTGAACGCAACATCGCCGATGGACACTACAAGCGTTTTTATCGGCACAAGACCGGCCACTGGTTGGGCCTGGATGTGCACGATGTGGGCGACTATCGGCTGGCCGGCGATTCGCGGCTGCTCGAGCCCAGCATGGTGTTCACCATCGAGCCGGGGCTTTACGTGTCGGCCAACGACACCTCGGTAGAGGCCAAGTGGCGCGGCATCGGCATTCGCACCGAAGACAATGTGCTGATCACGGCCGATGGCTACCGTGTACTGACCGGTGCGCTGGCGCGCAGTGCCGACGAGATCGAAGCGGAGATGGCCGGCGGCGCATGAGCGCCGGCGCGCGGGGAATTGACAAGGAGCGACGCGCTGCAGCGGGCGTCATGACCGCAGGCGCAGCGTAAGCGCAGCCGTCGCGCTGTGGTGCAACACCGATATTGGGCATCGGCCGCGCGCACCGGGCAGCTGGGCGGACGTGTGTCGGCCGCGGTTATTGGCCCAGCTGCGGCGCCTGCGTGCGCTCGGGCTGTTGCACTGGCGCACTCTGCCCGCCGAGCTGGCGCGCGCGCTCGAACGATTGCTCTTCCGGCGTGCCCAGCGCCTGTTCGGTCTTCATGTGCGCGCGCAGATGCGCCGGGTTGGCCGGGTCGCCCTGCACCACGAACACGTTCTCGCCACCGTGCACGCCGCGATTGTTCGCTTCGCTCATCAGTACATGATCCACGCGCGAGAGCCCGCCTTCCTTGGCCAGTGGCAACAAGGCGGCGGTGAGGCGTGCGCTGGCCTGATCGGGGACGCGGCCGTGCGCCGCATCGATCGCATGCACGCCGCGTTCGATCTGTTGATACATCGCGTGGTCCGGGTGCGCGCTCTGGCGTGGGTCGTTCATGGCGGTATTCCGTGTGGTGGTTTCCAAGCGTGGCGGGGCGCGATCGGGCGGTGGATGGCGCGGCTGAGAGCCCACTTCGCAACCGTGGTGTGGTCAGTTGCGCCTGGTGCTCATGCGGCGGCAAAGACCGGGCGGGTCAGATTTTCCGCGTTGCCGTCGGTGCACACCACCTCATCTTCGATGCGAATGCCGCCGTAGGGCTTGAAGGCTTCCACGCGCTGCCAGTTGACGCTGGCGGCGTGGCCATTCTTCTTCACTTGGTCCAGCAGCATGTCGATGAAGTACACGCCAGGTTCGATGGTCACCACCATGCCCGGTTCCAGCACGCGGGTCAGGCGCAGGTACGGGTGGCCGGCCGGGCGTTCGATGCGGCCGCCGCGGTCGCTGGCGGCAAAACCGGCCACGTCGTGCACTTGCAGGCCGATCAGATGGCCCAGACCGTGCGGGAAGAACGCGGCGCTGACGCCGGTGGCCAATGCCGCTTCCGGCGAGACGGTCAGCACGCCGAACTCCTTGAGGATGCCCATCAACGCCAGATGCGCGTCGATGTGCAGTTGCTTGTAATCCGCGCCGGCGCGCACGTCCTGACCCATGCGCAGCTGGGCGGCATCCACCGCGTCGATCAGCGCCTGAAAGTCGCTGCCGGGGTCGGCGGCGTAGGTGCGGGTGATGTCGCTGGCGTAGCCGTATGCGGAGGCGCCGGCGTCGATCAGGAAGCTACGCAGCGGTTGCGGCGGTTGCTGGCCCAGTTCGGTGTAGTGCAGCACCGCGCCGTGTTCGTTGAGCGCGATGATGTTGCCGTACGGCAAGTCATTGGCGTCATGGCCCACTGCCGCGCAATACGCCATGTGGATGCCGAATTCGCTTTGTCCGGCGCGGAACGCGGCTTCCGCAGCGCGATGGCCGCGCACCGCCAGCTGCTGGGCGATGCGCAGCAATGCCAGTTCGTAGGGCGTCTTGAACGCGCGCTGGTATTCCAGGTAAGCGAGCACCGGCTGCGGGTTGTTCGGCACGTATGCACCGAGCGCGCTTTGCGGCTCGCCGAGAATCGCGCAGCGCTCAACGTGTTTGGGCAGCAGCGCCAGCGCCTGCTCCGGAGTGCGGATGATATGGATGTCGCAGTGGTCGACCCACCAGCCGCTGGGCGCGTCGGGCACCACATGCCAGTAGTCGAAGGGCTGATGGAAGATCACCGTCGGGCGCTTGCCCGGCGTGTAGACCAGCCAGCTGTTGGGGACCCGTGTCAGCGGCACCCAGGCCTTGAACTGCGGGTTCACCGCGTAGGGATAATCGCGGTCGTCGAACAGCTGGTAATGCGTGCTGCCGCTGGGAACCACCAGATGCTCGAAACCGCCGCGCTGCAGCGCTTCGTCGGCGCGCGCGGTAAGGATGCGCAGGTGGTCGGAGTACAGGCTGCTCAAGGAGGGCTGGGGCATGCGGGGCTCGATCGGCAATACAAAGGCGATGCGCAGTTTGCCGCAATCCCTGCAACGGCACTGTGTCTGATACGGCCGACAACCAAGGCGCAATTGTCCGTGGGCAACCACCGGCACAACCGAACAACAGTGAACGCATGTGCCTGCGGCGCCGCGCATCGGCAGCGCCCGCTTGGCCGTTGCGCCGCCGTGTGACGGCGCGCTTACCCGGCCATATGTTCTTCGGCAATCCAGGCGCGCAGGCGTTGCCGGTGCGGCTCGGACATGGTCAGGAAGCGGAAGCCCGCCCAGGCCTGCCCGGGTGCGTGTGCGGCTTCGGACCACAGCAGATGCACGCCGACATCGATCTCGGTCGCGCGCCCAACCCGCTCGGGCAGCGAAAAGCGCAACTGGTACAAGGCGTCGTCGTGCAGCGGCACCGAGGCCAACAACAGCATGCCGGTTTCGGACACATTGCCGACCCGGCCGATCTGCGCCTCGCTGAGCATGTCGATGACCGGCAGCAGGTCAGTTGGCTGGCGGCGCGGTGCGCGGCGGGTGTCCTGGATCATGGCTGGGCCTCGGCAACAGGCGCCTGGCCGGCCAGGCTGCGCAGCGTGCGCACGGTGGCATGCCAGGCGCGATCGATCAGACGCGATTTTTCTTCCACCACCAAACGTGCCTGCCCACCGGCCATCAACCGCGCCAGGCTGTCCAGCGAGTGCTCGCCAACCTTCTGCCCGCGCTGGTTCACGAACAGCGCGTTGCCGGTCATTGGGCTGTACCAGGACAGGCGTTGCCGGCGCAGGTCGCCTTGCTGGTTGACCACGAATTCGAACCAGGTGCCGAACGGCAAGCTGCGCACCTGCAGATAGCATTCCTCTTCGGCAGGCGTGCGTGGCGTGGCCGCCTGCTTGCGCGGAGCGTTGTCGCCCTGCTCGCCAAGCCGCGCGCGTGCCTTGAGCTTGGCGGCAAGCTCGGTGCGCGAGGTCACCTCGTCCTCGCCACCGGGCGTGGACAAGCGCCGTGCGATCGCCGCTGCTTCATCATGGTGATAGCCCACCTGCAGCAACGCGGTTTCCACGTCGGTGCCCAGTGCGATGTCGGTGGGTTGGCCCTTGCTGCGGCAGGTGACCTCGCCAATGCGTGCGGTCAGCGCCTGGCGCTCCTCCCATTCGGGCGACTGCTCGCCCTGCCGCAGCAAGGTCAGCGTGAGCACGTCCGACCAGGCCTGGCGCAGCAGCGATTGCACAAAGCGCGGCGGCGCGCTTTGTTCGCACAGCTGCTCGATGCGCGCTTCGGCCTGCTGCTTGGCAGATTCCAGCCGCTCCTTCCCGCGCGCAGCATCCACATGCCGCCGCTCGGCCACCTCGGCCTTGCGCGCGAGGGTGCGCAGATGGGTCTGGATGTCGTCGTTGGCCGCGGCGAAAACAGCCTCGTCGCCTTGATAGTCGTGGACGATCTTGTCGACCGCGCTGCCCAGCTTGTGCAGCAGTTGCGGGTCGGCATCGTCCTCGCCCAGCCACACGGCCCCGGACTCGGCGACGGTGTTGAGCAATTCGCGTACCGGGTGCTGGTCGCGCACGAAAAAATGCGCATCGGCCAACGCCGCGCGCACCACCGGCACCTGCAACTTGGCCAGCAGCGCCTGGGCGGGAGCCTGCTCGCGCACCTCGCGCTGCATCTGCGCATACAGCAGGCCGAGCAGGTCGAAGGTGTCGTTGTCCTGCGGCGATAGCGCAGCATCGGGGCCGTGCTGACGGCGCAGCACTTCCAGCACCTGCCGCTGCAGCACATCGATGCCCGATGCCTGTGGCGTTGCTGCCGCCTGCGTGGCCAGCGCACCTTGCAGGCTGGCCAAGGCATCGCCAAGCGCTGCCTTGGGCACCGCAACGGCCGCACTGTGCTGCGATGCCTGGGCCACCGCGGCGAGCGAGGTAGGAGAGGGCGCCGTGACCTCGTGATGGGCGGGCGCCCCCGCGCCTGCGTGGCTTGCGTGTGCCGCTGCCTGCGACTGCCGTGCCGACGCCATCAAGCCGCCCAGCGCCTGGACTGCGTCGCTGAGCGCCGGCGACAGCGCCTGCGCAGGTGGGGCGATTGCCATTGCTGGTGGCGCGGCAGCGGGATCCAGCAAGGCGCTCTGCCACGCCGTCGGTGCGGCTTGGCCTGCCCAGCCGGTGGCCGGTCGCGGCGTGCGCGGGCCCGCACCAGGCGTATTCGGTGCGGCAGCGTCTTTCGACCCATGCGCCGCTGCCGGTGGCGCACGCCGCGTCTGCACCTGCGTGGGTTTGACCAGATACGGGTGATAGATCAATCCCGGCAGGATGCCTTCCTGGGCCAGCGCGCTGTTGGCACTTTCGAACAGGTCGCCCAGGCGGTCCATCACCTGGCGCTCGAACACCTTGTACAGCGTCAGCTGCCCATCCAGGTTCAGTCCCAGCGTCTGACCGCACTGGCGCACGATGCGGCACAGCGCGTAGGGGCCAAGCGGCAATTCTTCCAGCTCGAATTCGGCCACCGCACCGATCACCGCCAGGCGCTGCGCCAGCAGGTGCAGGGCATCGGCGCGCCGCGAGGTTTCGCGGCGTGCGATGTCGCTCAAGACAATGTCGCGGTCGATATCGGTGTCTTCGACCAGGGTCAGCATCTGTGCTGGCGCAGGCGCATCGGTCAATGGTGTCAGCACCGGGCGCTCACGCAGGCTGGCCAGCGCTTGCGCCAGTTCCTGCAGGAATGCCTGTGGGAAGCGGTCGATGTGGTCACGCAGGCCGCGCATCTGTGCGTAGGTTTCGGCCTGGATCTGGCTATTGCGTGCATGCTCGGCCTGATGCAACAGCTCGCGTTCCAGCTCGACGACGGTCAGCCGCAGCGGTCCGCTCAACGCCTGCACGCAGTGCGCGTGCAGCATGCCGAGCAGTCGCCGGCCACGCGCGGATACCGGCGCATCGGCAATCGGACCGCTAACTGCAGGTTGCATGGGAGACACGTGCATGGACATCCGGGGGAGGCTGGCTCGGTTCGAAGCGTGAGCTATGTAGCATGTTTTTTCGCTGACCGCGCGGCATCGGCTCGCGCCGGCGCGTCCGGCCCGCGATGTGTCAGCCAGTGGTCATGCGGGCCTGCGCCAAATGCGTATGGCCGATGCCCCGGTTCTGCCGGCGCGCCCCAATCCGCTCACACCCCTCGCGCACGCGCGTCAGCCAGGCGTGGATGGCGCACGGTGCGCAAGGCGGTACATGCCGATGCCACGCGCCCGACCGCGCCACCCCGGCAGTGAACGCAGCTCTTCGCTGCGCTTAGACCAGGAACAGCTCGACCACATCATTGGTAAAACGCCGACCCAACTCGGTCGGCACCATGCGCCCGTCCTGCTGGGTCATCCAGCCCTGTGCCACCGCGCGCGCCAGCGGCGCTTCGATGGCGCTGGCCGCAAGGCCGGTGGACGCCTCGAAATCGCTTAGCCGGAAGCCCTCATGCAGGCGCAGCAGGTTGAGCATGTACTCGAACGGCAGCCGTTCGCTCGGCACGATTTCGTCCCCGCCGATGGATGCGGCGGTACCGGCGCTGGCCAGATAGCTCTGCGGATGCTTGTGCTTCCAGCGCCGCAGCACGTGCGCTTGGGCACCGGAGCTGATCTTGCCGTGCGCGCCCGCACCGATGCCCAGGTAGTCGCCGAATCGCCAGTAGTTGAGGTTGTGCGCGCACTGTCGCCCCGGCCTGGCGTACGCGCTGACTTCGTATTGGGCGTAGCCGGCGTCGGCCAGCAGGCGTTGGCAGTGCTCCTGGATATCCCAGGCGGCATCGTCGTCGGGAATGCCCTTGGGCGGCCGCGCGAAGAACACCGTGTTCGGCTCCAGCGTGAGCTGGTAATGCGACAGGTGCGCCGGCTGCAGCGCGAAGGCACGCTCCAGGTCGTGCTCGGCCTGCATCAGCGTCTGCTCGGGCAGCGCGTACATCAGGTCGATATTGAAATTATCGTAGCCGGCGTCTTGCGCCAGTTTGATCGCGCGCTCGGCTTCTGCGCTGTCGTGAATGCGGCCAAGGCGCTGCAGCGCCACGTCGTCGAAGGTCTGCACGCCGAAGCTCAGGCGGTTGACGCCCGCAGCGCGGTAGTGCTCGAAACGGCCGTGTTCTGCGGTACCCGGATTGGTTTCCAGGGTGATTTCAAGAGTCGGGGCAAAACGCAGCCGCGCCGCCGCTGCCTGCAGGAAGCGGTCGATCGCCTGCGGCGGAAACAGGCTGGGCGTGCCGCCGCCGAAGAACACCGAGTGCACCACGCGACCCCAGACCAATGGCAGGTCCGCATCCAGGTCGCGGATCAGCGCGTCCACGTACTCCTCGAACGGCAATGCGCCCTTGGCCGCATGCGAATTGAAATCGCAATACGGGCATTTGCGCACGCACCAGGGCAGATGCACGTAGAGCGACAACGGCGGCGGAATCAGCTGGGGCATTGCGCGAGGTGTGCCTTACAGCGACAGCGCATGCAGCTTGTGCTGCAGCGTGGCCAGGGCCGCCGCGCGATGGCTGAGGCGGTTCTTCAACGCGGTGTCCATCTCCGCCGCGGTCAGGCCATACACCGGATCCAGAAACACCGGGTTGTAGCCGAAACCGCCATCGCCGCGCGGTTCGGTCGTGATCACCCCTTCCCAGCTGCCTTCGGCGATCAGCGGCTGCGGATCTTCCGGATGCCGCAGCAACACGATCACCGCGTAAAACCGCGCGCTGCGGCGATCGCTCGGAACCTCGCGCATCGCGTCGAGCAACTTGGCGTTGTTGGCCAGCGCGTTGGTGGGGCTGCCGGCATAGCGCGCGCTGTACAGGCCGGGTGCGCCATCCAATGCATCCACGATCAGCCCAGAGTCATCGGCCAGCGCCGGCAAGCCGGTCACCGCGCTGGCATGGCGTGCCTTGATCAGCGCGTTCTCGACGAAGGTCAGGCCGGTTTCCGGCACATCGTCCACGCCCAGTTCGCCTTGCGCGACGATGCGCAGCGGCAGGCCGGCGAGCATGGCGCGCAGTTCTTCCAGTTTGCCGGCGTTGCCGCTGGCCAGGACCAGTTCTTTCATCGTTTGGGCTCCAGCAGATCCCACTTGGTGCCGTACAGATCGCGGAAGACTACGACCGTGCCGTACGGCTCTTCGCGCGGGGTTTCCAGAAATTCCACGCCGAACGCCTGCATGGCCGCGTGGTCGCGCCAGAAGTCATCGGTGTAGAGGAAATGATCCACCCGCCCACCGGTCTGGTCGCCGATGCGTGCGCGTTGCGCGGCGTCGGCCGGCTGCGCCAGCAGCAGGGCGGCATCGTCTGCACCGCCCGGGCCGATCACGACCCAGCGCTTGCCATCCTCGAGCGGGCGATCCTGCAGCACGTGGAAACCCAGCGCGCCGGTGTACCAGGCAATGGCCGCATCGTAGTCGGCAACCAGCAAGGTGGTCAGGGCGATGCGGCGGCTCATCCGGCCAGCGCAGCGCGTTGCAGCGCGAACAGCTCGCCCGTGCCCTTTTCGGCCAGGGCCAGCAGCGCGTTGAGTTCGTCGCGACGGAAGGCGTGGCCTTCGGCCGTGCCTTGCAGCTCGATGAAACCGCCGCCGTCGTTCATCACCACATTCATGTCGGTATCGCAGTCGCTGTCTTCCGGGTAGTCCAGGTCCAGCACCGGTTCACCACGATAGATGCCGACCGACACCGCAGCCACCGCGCCGATCAGCGGATGCTTCTTGATGTCGCCGCGCTTGATCAGCAGGTTCACCGCATCGGCCAGCGCCACGTACGCGCCGGTGATGGCCGCGGTGCGGGTGCCGCCATCGGCCTGCAGCACGTCGCAGTCCAGGGTGATGGTGCGCTCGCCCAGCGCATTGCGGTCCACGCAGGCGCGCAGTGCACGGCCGATCAGGCGCTGGATTTCCAGCGTGCGTCCGCCCTGCTTGCCGCGTGCGGCTTCGCGATCGGAACGGGTGTGGGTGGAGCGCGGCAACATGCCGTATTCGGCGGTGACCCAGCCTTCGCCCTTGCCGCGCAGGAAGCCCGGCACGCGGTTTTCCACGCTGGCGGTGCACAGCACGCGGGTGTCGCCGAAGCTGACCAGCACCGAGCCTTCGGCATGGCGGGTGAAGGCGCGTTCGATGCGCACCGGGCGCAGCTGGTCGGCCGTGCGGCCGCTGGGACGGGAAAAGGTCATGCAATGAGTCCGGAAGTCGGGAGGTGGGTCTGGCGCCACTGCGCAGCGTGCAGGCAGCCGGCGAGGGCGGCTAGGGTACCATTCGCGCTTTGACGGCACGGGATTGACGATGATCCGAAGCATGACTGCGTTCGCTGGCAGCGAACGCATCACACCCTGGGGCACGCTCGCTTGCGAGCTGCGCTCGGTCAACCACCGCTTTCTGGAAGTGGGTGTGCGTCTGCCCGAGGAATTGCGTGCGCTGGAACCGCTGCTGCGCGAGCGGGTGGCGGCGAAAAACAGCCGTGGCAAGCTGGATCTGACGCTGCGCCTGCGCGCGCCCGACAACGCGCAGACGCTGGCGGTCAACGAATCGCTGCTACAGCAGTTGGGTGCGCTGGCCATGCGGCTGGATGGCATGTTTCCCAAATTGCAGGTCGGCTTCACCGACCTGCTGCAGCTGCCCGGCGTGCTGCAGGTGCAGGATGTGGACGCCCCCGCGTTGCAGGCGCAGGCGCTGGCGTTGCTGGAGGACGTGGTGGGCAGCTTCGTGATCGCGCGCGAGCGCGAGGGCGCCAAGTTGGCCGAGTCGATCAGCGAACGGGTGGATGCCATCGAACGCATCGCCGCGCAGGTGCGCGTCCTGATTCCGGTGATTCGCGAAGGTCAGCGCGCCAAGCTGGCCGCGCGCCTGGCCGACCTGCCGCATCCGGTCGATCCGGGTCGTGCCGAGCAGGAGCTGGTGCTGTGGCTGCAGAAGCTCGATGTGGACGAGGAGCTGGACCGCCTGTCCAGCCACATCGCCGAAATCCGCCGCGTGCTCGCCCAGCGCGAGCCGGTCGGTCGCCGACTTGACTTCCTGCTGCAGGAATTCAACCGCGAAGCCAATACGCTGGGCTCCAAGTCGGTGGACAGCCGCACCTCCAATGCCGCCGTGGATCTGAAGGTGTTGATCGACCAGATCCGCGAGCAGGTGCAGAACATCGAGTAGCCGGGAGCGAAATTCGGGATTCGGGATGTGGCAGCTGCCAGTTCCGGATGTCTGCGGGCTGCGGCCAATCCCGGTAGCATGTCGACCCCGGAGGTGCCGGTCCGCAGTCTGTTCGCGAAACCCGACTCCCCAATCCCGAATCCCTGACCCTATGCGCGGCACTCTCTATATCGTTGCGGCCCCCTCCGGCGCCGGCAAGAGCAGCATCGTCAACGCCACCCTGGCGCGCGACCCCAAGATCGCCCTGTCGATCTCGTTCACCTCGCGCGCGCCGCGGCCGGGCGAACGGCATGCCGAGCACTACCATTTCGTCTCCGCCGACGAGTTCCAGGGCATGATCGAGGCGGGTGATTTCTTCGAATACGCGCTGGTGCATGGCGACTGGAAGGGCACCGCGCGGCAGTCGGTGGAGCCGCAGCTGGCCGCCGGTCACGACGTCCTGCTGGAGATCGACTGGCAGGGCGCACGCCAGGTGCGCCAGAAGGTGCCCGATGCGGTCAGCGTGTTCATCCTGCCGCCGTCGCGCCAGGCGCTGGACGAGCGCATGCGCAAGCGCGGACAGGACAGCGAGGACGTCATGGCGCAACGCCTGGCCGCCGCCCGTGAAGAGATGCTGCATTTCGAAGAGTTCGATTACGTGATCATCAACGAGACCTTCGATACGGCGGTTTCGGAGATGTGCGCCATCTTCACCGCCAGCCGGTTGCGGCGGCAGGCGCAACAGCAGCGGCACGCCGGATTGATCCAGGCGCTGCTGGACTAAGCGCCGCTGGCGGGGCAGGGCTGCTTTACCCGGCAGGCGCCGCCGCCGTGCCCATAGCATCTGCCACGCGTGGACGACGGTTCTGGACGCGCCGGCTACACCAGCGATCGCCAAAGACGGTTTCCCGTCCGCTCCAAGCGACTCAAACCGCTGATTCCAAAGGAAACTGAATGGGTGCCGGTTGCTGCGGCGCCGGCCGGGGCGTACACTCCGCCCCCTTTCCATCATTCGATGCGCGGCCGTTGCTGGTCGCCGGGAGCCCGCATGGCCCGCATTACCGTAGAAGATTGCCTGGAAGTCGTGAACAACCGTTTTGAGCTGGTCATGATGGCCTCCAAGCGCGCCCGTCAGCTCGCCAACGGCGTGCAGCCGCTGATCGAGAATGCCGACGCCAGCGACAAGCCCACCGTGATGGCACTGCGCGAGATCGCCGCACGCCGGATCGACAACGCGCTGATCGATGAAGTCGAGAAGGCCGAACGCGAACGCGCCGAGCGCGAAGCGCTGGAATGGGCCGCCGCTGAAGTGGTCGCCGACGAAGACATGTCCAAGAACGACGATTGATTTCCAGCATCGCTGCGATAGATCAGAACAGCCCGCCTCGATGCGGGCTGTTTTCGTTTTCGGTCCCGGCAATACGCCTGCGTGTGCAAATGTTTGCCGAGACTGCACGGCTGGCATAGTCTTCCGGCATGAACCCAGGCCCCACTGCCCAGGCGACCGTCGTGACGTCTCCGTCTTCCGACCAGGCCATCCCCGACTACGTCCTGCATCTCGAGCGCGCGGCCAGCTACCTGCCCAAGGAGCAACTGCCGATCCTGCGCCGTGCCTGGGAAGTGGGCGCCAGCGCGCATGCCGGGCAGACCCGCAAGTCGGGCGAGCCGTACATCACCCACCCGGTGGCGGTGGCTGGCGTGCTGGCCGAGCTGGGCCTGGACATGGAATCGCTGATCGCGGCGATCCTGCACGACACGATTGAAGATACGCCGCTGACGCGCGAAGAACTGGCGTCCGAGTTCGGCGAGGCGGTGGCCGAGCTGGTCGATGGCGTGACCAAGCTGGACAAGCTCAAGTTCCGCGACCGCCAGGAAGCGGCGGCGGAAAGTTTCCGCAAGATGCTGCTGGCGATGTCGCGCGATCTGCGCGTGATCATGATCAAGCTGGCCGACCGCCTGCACAACATGCGCACGCTCGGCGCCCAGAGCACCGAGGCGCGCGGCCGCATCGCCCGCGAGACGCTGGAGATCTACGCGCCCATCGCGCAGCGGCTGGGCATGAGCCTGATCAAGTCCGAATTGCAGAACCTGGGCTTCCGCGCGTTGTATCCGTGGCGCCACGCCATCATCGAGAAACACATCCGCAGCCAGCCGGTGGTGCGGCGCGAATCGATGGCGCAGGTGGAAGTGCAGCTGTCCCAGCGCCTGGCCAAGGAAGGGCTGGAGCATAGGTTGGTCAGCCGCATCAAAACGCCCTGGAGCATCTATTCCAAGATGCACGAAGAGAACAAGTCCTTCGACCAGGTGATGGACGTGTTCGGCTTTCGCCTGGTGGTGCGCACGGTGGCCGATTGCTATCACGCACTCGGCGCGGTGCATGCCAGCTTCAAGCCGCTGGACGGGCGCTTCCGCGATTTCATTGCGATCCCCAAGGCCAACGGCTACCAGTCGCTGCACACCGTGCTGTTCGGCCCGTACGGCTCGCCGATCGAAGTGCAGATCCGCACCGAAGAGATGGATCTGATCGCCGAACGCGGCGTGGCGGCGCACTGGACCTACAAGGTGGGTTCGGCCTCGCCCAACAGCGCGCAGAGCCGTGCGCACGACTGGATCGTGGAACTGATCGATTCGCAGCGCGCCGCCGGCTCGTCGCTGGAATTCCTCGACAACGTCAAGGTCGACCTGTTCCCCGACGAGGTCTATCTGTTCACGCCCAAGGGCAAGATCCTGGCGTTGCCGCGCAATTCCACCGCGCTGGATTTTGCCTACGCGGTGCATACCGACGTGGGCAATCGCGCCGTGGCCTCGCGCGTGGACAAGAAGCTGGTGCCGCTGCGCACCAAGCTGGTCAGCGGGCAGGCGGTGGAGATCATCACCGCACGCTCGGCCACGCCCAAGCCGCAGTGGCTGGAATTTGTGGTCAGCAGCAAGGCGCGCACCGCCATCCGGCATCAGCTCAAGCAACTCGAGCACGAAGATGCCGTGCAGTTGGGCCACCGCATGCTGGACCGCGCGCTGGAAGCGATGGACTCCTCGCTGGAACGGCTGCCCAAGGGTCGCCTGGATGCCTTCCTTGCCGAGCACCGCTACCCGCGCTTGGAAGCGCTGCTGGCCGATGTGGCGCTTGGCAACTGGATGCCCAATCAGGCCGCACAGGCACTGATGGCTTACGCAGAATTGCGTGGCGGTGGCCTGTCCAAGCATTCGCACGAGAAGATCCTGATCGACGGCAGCGAGCGCGGCGTGATCAGTTTCGCCAATTGCTGCCAGCCGATTCCCGGCGACGAAATCATGGGCTACCACACTGCCGGCAAGGGCATCGTGGTGCACCGCCTGGACTGCCCGAACCTGGCGGAACTGCGCAAATCGCCCGAACGTTGGGTGCCGATCGACTGGGACTCCAACGTGACCGGCGACTACGACACCGCGCTGGTGGTCGAAGTGGAAAACCGTACCGGCGTGCTGGCGCAGCTGGCGGCCGCCATCGCGCAGAGTCAGTCCAATATCGAGCGCGTGGACTATCTGGACCGCGACTTCAACGCCGCCGTGCTGCGCTTCAACATCCAGGTGCGCGACCGCCGCCACCTGGCCGAGGTGATGCGTCGGCTGCGCCGCCTGCATGTGGTGCAGAGCGTCGGACGCCAGTAGCGTCTGGCGCGCTCGCGCAACAGTCGAGCAAATCCGCACAAAGGCCTAAACTGCAGCAACCCTTTGCAGTGGAGCGTCCATGTCCCAGATCATCCATACCGACCAGGCGCCTGCCGCCATCGGCCCGTATTCGCAGGCCGTGCGTGCCGGCAACACCGTGTATTTCTCCGGGCAGATCCCGCTGGACCCGGCCACCGGCGAGATCGTGCCGGGCGACATCGGTGCGCAGGCGCGCCGTGCATTCGACAACCTCAAGGCGGTGGCCGAAGCGGCTGGCGGCTCGCTCGACAAGATCGTGCGTCTGGGCCTGTATCTGACCGACCTGGGGCAGTTCGCCGCCGTCAACGCGGTGATGCAGGAATATTTCCAGGCGCCGTTCCCGGCGCGTTCGACCATCGAAGTCTCCGGCCTGCCCAAGGGCGCTGGCTTCGAAGTGGATGCAGTGATGGTGATCGAGTGATCCTGCGCCGCTGATCGGCCGTGTCGCGCACGCGCGTCGTCACGCCCAGCCTGGCCGTCGCCGGCCAGGCCCGGCTGTCCAGCCTGCCCGGTGTCGGCCTGAAAGTGGCCGACAAGTTCGCTGCGCGCGGCATCCTCAGCGTGCAGGACCTGTGGCTGCATCTGCCGCTGCGTTACGAAGACCGCACGCGCTTGACCACCATCGCGCAGCTGCAAGGTGGCGTGCCGGCGCAGATCGAAGGACGTGTGGAGGCTGTCGAGCGCGGCTTCCGCTTCCGGCCGGTGCTGCGCGTGGCAGTGTCCGACGCATCGCACGGTACGCTGGTGCTGCGCTTCTTTCATTTTCGTGCGGCGCAGGTGGCGCAGTTTGCGGTCGGCACGCGGGTGCGCGTGTTCGGCACACCCAAGCCCGGCCAGCACGGCTGGGAAATCGTGCACCCCAGTTACCGCGTGCTCGCGCCGGACGAGGATGCCGGGTTGGGCGACAGCCTGGATCCGGTGTATCCGGTGCTCGAAGGCGTCGGCCCGGCGACGTTGCGCAAGCTCATCGGCCAGGCGCTGGAGCGTCTGCCGCCCGAAAGTGCGCTGGAATTGTTGCCGCCGCACTGGCTGCAGGACGAGCGACTGCCCTCGTTGCGCGCGGCGTTGCTCAGCATGCATCGGCCGCCGGTCGGTACGGATCCACAGCAGCTGCTCGCCGGAGGCCATCCGGCCCAGCAGCGACTGGCGATCGAGGAACTGTTGGCACATCAGCTCAGCCTACGCCGGCAACGCATCGCGTTGCAGCGTCTGCACGCGCCCAGCCTGCCCGGCGACGGCACGTTGGTGCAGCAGTTGCGCAAGGCGCTGCCGTTCCAGCTGACCGGCGCGCAACAACGCGTGTTCGAGCAGATCGCGCACGACCTTGCGCAGCAATCGCCGATGCTGCGGCTGGTGCAGGGCGATGTTGGCAGCGGCAAGACCGTGGTTGCTGCGCTGGCGGCGATGCTGGCGGTGGAGCAGGGCAAGCAGGTCGCACTCGCCGCGCCCACCGAACTGCTGGCCGAGCAGCACCTCGCCAATCTGCGCGGCTGGTTGGAACCGTTGGGCATTCGCATCGTCTGGCTGGCAGGCAAGGTCACCGGCAAGGCGCGCGCTGCCGTGATGGCCGAGGTCGCCTCCGGTCAGGCGCAGGTCGTGGTCGGCACGCATGCGTTGATGCAGGAAGCGGTGGTCTTCCACGACCTGGCGTTGGCCATCATCGACGAGCAACACCGCTTCGGCGTGCATCAGCGCCTTGCGTTGCGCGACAAGGGAGCGGCGGCGGGCAGCGTGCCGCATCAGCTGGTGATGACCGCCACGCCCATTCCGCGCACGTTGGCGATGTCGGCTTACGCAGATCTGGATGTTTCGGCCATCGACGAACTGCCGCCTGGCCGCACGCCGGTGCAGACGATCGTGCTGAGCGCAGAGCGCCGCCCCGACTTGGTCGAACGCATCCGCGCCGCCTGCGCCGAAGGGCGGCAGGCGTACTGGGTGTGCACGCTGATCGAAGAAAGCGAAGAACCCGGCAAGGGCGCGCAAGGCCAGCAAGGCGGTCCGCCACGCATCGAAGCGCAGGCCGCCGAAGTTACCTTCGAGACCTTGTCGGCGCAGTTGCCGGGCGTGCGGGTGGCGCTGGTGCACGGCCGCATGAAGCCGGCCGAAAAGCAGAAGGCCATGCTGGATTTCAAGCAAGGCCGCAGCGACCTGCTGGTGGCCACCACCGTGATCGAAGTCGGCGTGGACGTGCCTAACGCATCGTTGATGATCATCGAAAACGCCGAGCGGCTGGGTCTGGCCCAGTTGCACCAGTTGCGCGGTCGGGTCGGGCGTGGTGCAGCTGCCTCCAGTTGCGTGCTGCTGTACCAGGGGCCGTTGTCGATGATGGCGCGCCAGCGCCTGGAGACCATGCGCCAGACCAACGATGGTTTCGTGATCGCGGAGAAGGATCTGGAGTTACGTGGCCCGGGCGAATTGCTGGGCACCCGGCAAACCGGTCTGGCCAGTTTCCGCATCGCCGATCTGGCACGCGACGCCGGCCTGTTGCCGCGCGTGCAGGTATTGGCCGAGCGGCTGCTGGACGAAGCGCCGGAAATCGCCGACCGCGTGGTCGAACGCTGGATCGGCGGTGCGGTGCGGTATGCGGCCGCTTGAGCGGCGGGGATTCGGGAGTGGGGATTGGGGATTGGTCAAAGCGGGGTTGCTGCGACCTGCACGTTCCCGGAATTCGCGCGGCTCGCTAATCCTTGCGAAGATGCCGCAACGAATCCCGAATGCCCAATTCCGAATCTCATGACAAAAAGAATACCGCTGCTGATCGACACCGACCCTGGCGTGGATGACGCATTGGCGCTGCTGATGGCCTTCAACGACACCCGCCATGAGGTGGTCGGCCTGACCATCGCCGCCGGTAACGTGGGCTTGCAGCACACCGTGCGCAATGCCTTGAAGGTCTGCGAGATCGCTGGCCGTACCGATGTGCCGGTCTACGCCGGCTGCCCGCAGCCGTTGCTGCACCCCTCGGTGGATGCGGCGCACGTGCACGGTCTCGACGGATTCGGCGATGTGGGCCTGGCACCGGCCAAGCGCACTGCCGAGGCCGAACACGCCGCGCTCGCCATCCTGCGTCTGTCGCACGAGCACGCCGGCAAGCTGCTGCTGGTGGCGCTCGGCCCACTGACCAATCTTGCCCTGGCACTCACCCTGGACCCGACCTTGCCGCAGCGCGTCGCACGGCTGGTGGTGATGGGCGGGGCGTTGACCGGGCACGGCAATATCACCGCTGCGGCCGAGTTCAATATCGGGTTCGACCCGGAAGCGGCGCATATCGTGTTCGGCGGCTTTCCGCAGTTCGACGTGGCCGATTGGGAAGCCACCATCGCGCACGGCCTGCTGCACCGGGATGTGGAGCAATGGCTGGCGGCCGATTCTGGCCGCGCCCGGTTCTACGAGGAAATCTCGCGCAAGACCCGGCTGTGGTCCGAAGACAGCCGCGGCGAGTACTGGTATGCCGCCGACGCGCTGGCGATGGCGTTCGCACTGCACCCGGAAGGCGCGCAGCGGCTGGAGCAGCGCCCGGTACACATCGAACTGTCCGGTGCGCATACCCGTGGCATGACCTTGGTGGACTGGAACCGGCAGGGCGGGGCGCCCGACAATGCCAATCTGCTGCTGGCCTATGACCTCCAGCAGTTCTATGGGCTGGTAGGGGCCGCCCTGGCGGCGAACTGAGGCGACCTTGCGCCGGCTGCCTGGGCGCAGCTATAATGCCCGGCTTATCCAGGCAGCCCGGCGCCAAGTCCATGAAAGATAACGTTCATCCCAACTACAAAGACGTCGTCTTTCACGACGTGACGTCCGATTTCAAGATTCTGACCCGTTCCACCATGACCTCGAAAGAGACCGTGAAGTGGGAAGACGGCCAGGAATACCCGCTGATCAAGGTGGAAATTTCCTCGTCCTCGCACCCGTTCTATACCGGCAAGCACAAGGTGATCGACACCGGCGGCCGTATCGACAAGTTCCAGAAGCGCTACGCGCGCTGAACTTGCAGGACGGGCTGTACCGGCAGCGGCCGCGCATTGCGCGGCCGTTGTTTTTTGGGGCGCTGAACGCCCCGCCTGTATGCCTGGCGCAACGCGTCTACGACTTCTGTCCAAGCGACGGCCAAAATGCTGCTGTGCGATAATGGCCTGATCCGAGGCGATGCCTTGGACTTCCATCACGTGCCTGCCCATGTGGGATCAGGCGCCTTCCACTGAAGGAGCGTACACAGTGTCCGATCTTGATCAGGTCACGCTCAACGCCGGCGACAAGTCGGTCGTTCTGCCGGTTCTCAAGCCCACGCTTGGCAATGATTGCGTCGATATCTCAAAGCTGACCAAAGAAACCGGTCTGTTCACCTACGACTCGGGCTTCACCGCCACCGCCAGCTGCAAGTCCGCCATCACCTATATCGATGGCGACAATGGCGTGTTGCTGTATCGCGGTTACCCGATCGAACAGCTGGCCGAAAAGTCCAGCTTCCTTGAGGTCTCGTACCTGCTGATGAACGGCGAACTGCCGACGGCGGACGAATTCAAGAAGTTCGACCACGAAGTGACGCATCACACGATGATGCACGAGTCGCTGAAGAACTTCCTCGGTGGTTTCCGTCATGACGCGCACCCGATGGCCATGCTGGCCGGCTCGGTCGCCTCGCTGTCGGCGTTTTATCACGACACCTTGGACCTCAACGATCCGGAGCAGCGCCGTCAGGCCGCCATCCGTCTGATCGCCAAGGTGCCGACCCTGGCAGCTGCGGCGTACCGTTATTCGATCGGCTGGCCGATCCGCTACCCGCGCAACAACCTGAACTACGTCGACCGCTTCCTGCACATGATGTTCGAGGTGCCGAGCGAGCCGCTGGAGATCAATCCGGTCGTTGCCAAGGCCCTGGACCTGCTGTTCATCCTGCACGCCGACCACGAGCAGAACGCCTCGACCTCGACCGTGCGTCTGGTCGGTTCGACCGGCGCCAATCCGTATGCGTCGGTCGCCGCCGGCATCACCGCGCTGTGGGGCCCGGCACACGGCGGCGCCAACGAAGCGGTGCTGAAGATGCTCGAGGAAATCGGCACCGCCGACAACGTCGAATCTGCCGTGGCCAAGGCCAAGGACAAGAATTCCTCGTTCCGTCTGATGGGCTTCGGTCACCGCGTCTACAAGAACTTCGACCCGCGCGCCAAGATCATCCGTGAGATGACCCACAAGGTGCTGGGCGAGCTGGGCGTCAACGACCCGCTGCTGGAAGTGGCGTTGAAGCTGGAAGAGGCCGCGCTGAAGGACGACTACTTCGTGCAGCGCAAGCTGTACCCGAACGTCGACTTCTACTCGGGCATCATCTACAAGGCGCTCAATATCCCGGTGGAAATGTTCACCGTGATGTTCGCCATCGCACGCACCGCAGGTTGGGTGTCGCATTGGCTGGAGCAGCAGGTCGACCCGGAGATGAAGATCGGCCGTCCGCGCCAGATCTACACCGGTTACGACAAGCGCGATTACACCGACAGCGCCAAGCGCTGATCGGTCCACGCGTACCTGCGTAAACAAACGCCCCGCATTGCGGGGCGTTTGCATTTGAACAGTTGCGCGGCGGTCGATCTTCCAACAACGCTTGCCGCTGCCGCTGCCGCTGCCGCTGCGATTGGCAACCGGCAACCGGCAACCGGCGACCGGCGACCGGCGACCGGCGGCGCATGGCACAACGGTTCGTCCGGCAGTGGCGAGGTCCGAATAAAACGACCGCGGCGCAGTGGCTTGGTGACGCCGGTTTAAATGAAGCCCATAGCTCGCCCGCACAGGCGAGCCGCGTCACATGATCGACTCAGCGTAGCAGTGGTGAGCCGCCGGAACCGTCGCCGTCTGTCAGCAACTGTCGCACCTGCGCGGCCGACGCCCGCGGCATCGGCTTTTCGTCCAGCTGCGATAGCGGCGCCTGCCGCAGCGCGTCGTAGGGCAGCACGGTGAGATCGAAGGTGAGGTCTTCGGCGCTGAACAGCCACACCGGAAACTCGCCGTTGCGCTCGCGATCCAGGCGCAGCCGGCGCGTGCGCGACTCGGCCGGGATGCGGTGTTCTTCCAGAAACCGCTGCACGGCATCGGCATCGTCGCTGTGCAACTGCAGGTGCACCGGCGCATTGGCGTCGGCGGTGCCGTCCAGCACCGGGCCGGTTAGTCGTGGCTGGAAGGGGCTGAGAAACTCAAGCGCCCGCAACGCGGCTTCGCGGCGTTGGCGCAGACGCGCGCCATGCGCAGGTCCGGCGAACAGGCGCTGGTACTCGCGCAACGCATCTTCGATCTCGCGATTGCGTGGTAGCGAAGCATCGTCATGAATGCCGAGCCGGCTGGCAGCCTTGAGCTTGGCTTGATGAAAATCGCGGATGCCGCCTTCAGCCATCAGGCGTGCGGCTTCGTGCGCCAGACGATGGCGACGTTCCCGGGTGCGTGTATCGGCGTGCGCGCGTGCGTGATGCATGACCGGGCTCCCCTAATGAACCTGATCTGGACTCTACAACAGCTGCATGAAGACATGGCGAATGCGTCATGTCATTGCAAAGGAACGATCACGTAGCGGTGACCGGATGGTCCAGGTGCGGAGATGCGCAGGCGAAGCGCACTGCGCGTGCAATCTCGGTGGCGGGCAGGTGGGCACTGCGCCGAACCGGCAACGATGCCGCCAGCGATCCACCAGGCTTGCCATGGCCGGCGCGCATTCAATCGGCGGCCAAAAAATTGGGGAACCGAACAGCCACGCCGTTCCGATTCCCCAATCCCAAGTCCTGAATCCCGGCTCTCAGAAAATGTCGAACGCCTTCTCGTCCTGCTGTTCCTGCAGGCCGTAGTCGTAATCCTGCAGGCGGTCCAGATCTTCGTTCTTCACCCATTCGACCGCGCCATTGATGGTGGCCTGGGTCATGCCGTCGGGCGGGTCGTTGGCGGCGATCGGCTTGTCCTTGAGCGCCACGCGCATATAGTCGATCCAGATCGGCAGCGCCGCCTTGCCACCGTATTCGCGATAGCCAAGCGAGCGGAAGTCGTCGCGGCCCACCCACACGGTGGTGACGTAGGGGCCGCCAAAGCCGGAGAACCACGCGTCGCGGTGCTCGTTGGTGGAGCCGGTTTTGCCGCCCACGTCCTCGCGGCCGAGTACCTTGGCCGCGGTGCCAGTGCCGCGCTGGACCACGTCGCGCATCATCGACACCAGCTGGTAGGCGGTGCGCTCGTCGATCGCACGCGGCGCGATCTTGGTCTGCGCGGTTGCCGCAGGGGCGGTCTGTGCCGGCGCCGCGGTGGCCGTGGCCGGTGCGGCAGGCGGCGTTTCCGGTGCCTGTGCGCCGAAGTTGAAGCCATCCACGACCTGGCTCACGGGCGCCACATTGCCGCCTTGCAGGGCGCAGGTGCGGCACGCCACCGCCGGCACTTCCTTGAAGATGACATTGCCCTCGCGGTCTTTGACCTCATCCACGATCCAGGTGTCCACGCGTGAGCCGCCATTGGCAAACACCGCATAACCGCGTGCCACAGACAGCGGCGTCAGCGAGGCGGTGCCCAGCGACATCGACAGGTTGGGCGGCAACTCGGCCTCCTGGAACCCGAATTGACTGATGTATTTGCGTGCGAAATCGACGCTGATCGCATCCAGTAGGCGTACCGACACCAGGTTTCGCGACTGCACCAGCGCCTCGCGCAGACGCATCGGCCCGCGGAAGCCGCCGCCATCGTTCTGCGGCGACCAGGTCTTGCCGCGCCGGTCGCGGAACACCACCGGCGCGTCCAGCACGATCGAGGCCGGGTTGAAGCCCTTTTCGAATGCGGCGGCGTAGACGAACGGCTTGAAGCTCGATCCTGGCTGGCGCCGTGCCTGGGTGGCGCGGTTGAACTTGTTGCCCGCAAAGCTGAAGCCGCCGACCAGCGCACGCAGGGCGCCGCTATTGGCGTCCAGCGACACCAGCGCCGCCTGGCCGCGCGGCAACTGGTCGATGATCCACTCGCCGTCCTTTTCGCCGGCGCGAATACGGGTCAGGTCACCGCGGGTCAGCAGCTTGGCCGGGGTCTTGCCGGTCCAGCGGCTGGCACTGGCTGGCAGGGTCAGTTCGGTCTTGTCGCTCTGCACGACCGTGACTCCGCCATCGGGATTGGTGCGCGCCACGATCACCGCACGCAGTCCGCCCTGGGTAAACGCGCCTGCCAGGTGCTTGGCCAGCGCGGGCGCGTCCGCATTGGCGGCCACGTCGAAGTGCTGCTCGACGCCATGCCAGCCATGGCGATGATCGTAGACCCGCAAGCCGTCGGCGACCGCCACGTCCGCACCGGTCTGCAGGGTCGCATCGATGGTCGTGGTGACGTGGTAGCCCTTGTTGAGCACATCGCCGCCGTACTTGGCGATCATTTCCTGGCGCACCAGCTCGGCCACGTAAGGGGCGTACACCTCCACCGGCGGCTCATGCGGCTTGGCATGCATCGGAACCGCCTTGGCGGCGTCGGCTTCGGCCTGGCTGACAAAGCCCAGGTCGGCCATGCGCTGCAGGACGTAATAGTCGCGACGCTCCTGCGCACGCTCAGGGTTGCTGATCGGGTTGCCGCTGGACGGGAACTTGGGGATGCCGGCCAGCGAGGCCATCTCGTCCAGGCTCAATTCGCTCATCTTCTTGCCGTAGTAGTACTCGGCAGCGGCCCCGACGCCATAGGCGCGGTTGCCGAAGAAACTCTTGTTGAGATACAGCTCGAAGATCTCGTCCTTGCTCAGCTCACTTTCGATCTTGCGGGCCAGCAGGATCTCCGCCAGCTTGCGGGTGTAGCTGTACTCCGAACTCAGGAAGAACTGCCGCGCCACCTGCTGGGTGATGGTCGAACCCCCCGGCACGCGCTTGGCGTCGGTGGTTGTCAGCAGCCATACCGCGCGGGCGATGCCCTTGTAGTCCACACCGCCATGCTCGTAGAAGCGCGCGTCCTCGGTGGCCAGGAAGGCCTGCTTCAGGCGCAGCGGCACGTCCTTCATCTGGATGGGGTAGCGCCGGGTCTCGCCATACACGGCCATGAGCCGGCCATCGCTGGAATAGACGTACATCGGCTCCTGCAGCTCTACCTGCTTGAGCGATTGAACGTCCGGCAACTTCGAGGAAATGGCGTAATACAGGCCGCCGGCAGCAATAGCGCCAAGCAGTGCGAGCACGACGATCGTGGCCAGGATCCAGCCCAGCCAACGGCGAATACGGGGCATGTAAGAGAGATTCCGATTGCAGATTTCTTGGTCACAGAGTATAGATGACGCCGAGTTTGGCTGGGGCCGAACTCTGGGGATCGCAGAAGACAGCACTGGGGTCGCGTCGCCGGGTCATTGCCTAGCGCGTGAAGGGCTTGTCAACTGTTAAAATTTGATTATTAATACGAGGGCGCACATGCGTCCAAGTGCCCGTCGGCAGGGGAGTTACCGTGGGGCTTTTACCCAAGAGTCAGTCGCCACTGATTGGTGTCGACATTAGTTCTACTGCCGTGAAGCTCTTGCAGCTATCGCGCAGCGGGAACCGTTTTTGCGTGGAACATTACGCGGTGGAACCATTGCCGCCGAATGCGGTCGTGGAAAAGAACATCGTCGAAGTGGAGGCGGTGGGCGAAGCCATTCGCCGCGCCATCAACCGTTCCGGCAGCAAGGCCAAGAACGCGGCAGCTGCTGTAGCCGGGTCGGCGGTGATCACCAAGTTGATCCCGATGCCGGCCGATCTGGACGATAGCGACCTGGAAGCCCAGGTCGAACTGGAAGCCACCAATTACATTCCGTATCCGATCGAGGAAGTAAATCTCGATTTCGAGGTGCTGGGCCCGATGCCCAACAGCCCGGACATGGTGCAGGTGCTGCTGGCCGCCTCGCGTTCGGAGAACGTGGAACTGCGCCAGTCGGCGCTGGAACTCGGTGGCTTGACCGCCAAGGTGATGGACGTGGAGGCCTTTGCGGTCGAAAACGCCTTCGCACTGGTTGCCAGCGAATTGCCGGTGGCCGCCGATGCGGTGGTGGCGCTGGTGGATATCGGCGCGACCATGACCACACTGAGCGTGCTGCGCTCCGGCCGCAGTCTGTATAGCCGCGAGCAGGTGTTCGGCGGCAAGCAGCTCACCGACGAAGTGATGCGCCGTTACGGGCTGACCTATGAAGAGGCTGGCCTTGCCAAGCGTCAGGGCGGCCTGCCGGAAAGCTACGAGGTCGAGGTGCTGGAGCCGTTCAAGGAAGCCACGGTGCAGCAGATCAGCCGTCTGCTGCAGTTCTTCTATGCGGGCAGTGAATTTAACCGCGTCGATTGCATCGTGCTGGCCGGCGGTTGCGCTGCGCTGGCGCGCCTGCCGGAGATGGTGGAAGAGCAACTGGGCGTGACCACGGTCGTTGCAAATCCGCTTGCCCAGATGACGCTTGGCCCGAAAGTCCAGGCCCATGCGCTGGCGCTGGATGCGCCTGCTTTGATGATCGCCACCGGCCTGGCCCTGAGGAGCTTCGACTGATGGCAAGAATCAATCTATTGCCCTGGCGCGCGGAGCGCCGAAAGGCCCGCGAGCGCGAGTTCTATTCGATGCTGGGCTTCGCCGCATTGGGCGGCGTGCTGTTGTCGGCGCTGATCTGGTTCTATTACGACGCGCAGATCAGCGGCCAGACCGAGCGCAATGCGTTTCTGACCACCGAGATCGACAAGGTCAAGGCGCAGAACGAAGAGATCAAGGAACTCGACAAGAAGAAGGACCGCCTGCTTGCCCGCAAGAAGGTGATCGAGGAACTGCAAGCCAACCGCTCGCAGATGGTGCACCTGTTCGATTCGCTGGTACGCACCATTCCCGATGGCGTGGCGCTGACCAACATCAAGCAGGATGGCGACATCCTCACGCTGGAAGGTCGCTCGCAATCGAATGCGCGGGTCAGTGCGTACATGCGCAACCTGGAAAGCTCGGGCTGGATGACCAATCCGGACCTGTCGATCATCGAGGCCAAGAGTCAGGACAAGGCCGGTCAACCTGCCGCGTCGTCGATGGACACCAAGACGCTGCCATACGTGTTCACGCTCAAGGTCAAGCTGGCCAATCCGAACGAGGCTGACAAGAACGGCACCGCGCCGGGCGCAGTGGACCCGGCTGCGCCGGGCACCGCAGCACCGGGTGCTGCACCTGCCGGCGCAACGCCCGCTGCTCCGGCAGCGGCGCCGGCGCCCGCAACGCCGCCGGCCGCTGCTCCTGCACCGACGCAGGCAGCACCGGCGCCAGCCAATCGGCCGCAGGAGGGGGCGGCGTCATGAGTAAGAAATCATTCAAGCTCAGCGATCTGGATTTCAACAACATCGGCGGTTGGCCGCAGCAGGCACGTATCGTGTTCTGCGTGATGGTCGGCTTGTTCATCATGGTGCTGGCCTGGTTCCTGTTGATCAGCAGCAAGCGCGATGAACTGGAAAGCCTGGAAAGCACCGAATCCCAGCTGCGCACCGAGTTCGAGACCCAACAGGGCCGCGCGGTGAACCTGGAGCCGCTCAAGCAGCAGCTCGCGCAGATGGAGCAGGTGCTGCAGCAGATGCTGCGTCAGCTTCCCAGCAAGACCGAGATGCCGGATTTGATCATCGACATCTCGCAGACCGCGTTGTCCAGCGGCCTGTCCAACGAGCTGTTCCAGCCCGGTCCGGAATCGCCGAAGGAGTTTTACGCCGAGAAGCCGATCGCTCTGCGCATGGTGGGCAGCTACCACCAGTTCGGTGCCTTCGTCAGCGGTGTGGCCTCGCTGCCGCGCGTGGTGATCCTGACCATGCACGACATCAACCTCAAGCCCAAGGATCCCAAGGCCGGCATCGGCCCGCGCGGTGCGCTGGAGCTGTCCGGAACGGTCAAGACCTATCGTTATCTGGACGATGAGGAAATGGCCGAGCAGGAAAAGGCTGCGGCCAACGCTGCGAAGAAGGGCGGCCAATGACCATGAAATTGCTCAAGATTCTGTCCTGTGTGGCGTTAATTGCAGTATTGCCGGCGTGCACGCGCGGTGTGACCAGCACACCGGGCGATGCGCCGAATCTGGAAGCCTGGGTTGCCGAGGTGCGCGCGCGTCCTGCGCCGCCGCTGGAGCCATTGCCGGTGATGCAGCAGTTCGAGACCTTCGAATATGCAGCGCAGGCGATGCGCGACCCGTTCAGCGATGCCTGGGTCAGCGCGGAAGGTGGCAACGGCACACGCCCGGATCCGAACCGGCGCAAGGAACCGTTGGAAGCCTTTCCGCTCGACGCCCTCGACATGGTGGGGACCATTGGCGGCGGTTCGGGCCTGATCGCGTTGGTGATGGCGCCTGACAAGGTGACCTACCGGGTGCGGCCGGGTGTGTATCTGGGACAGAGCGATGGCCGGGTGACCGGGGTCTACGAAGACCGCATCGAGCTGATTGAACTTGTGCCGGACGGTGCGGGTGGATGGCTTGAACGGCCGGCCGCACTCGCATTGGATGATCAATAAAGTGATAGGGGATAGCACGATGACGTTTTCCAATGCCCAGCGGCTGCGTCCGGTACGACGCCACGCGATCTTCCAGGCCTGCGCGTTGGGGTTCGCGCTGGCGCTGGCGAGCGGCAGCGCGTTCGCCGCCGCGGCGCTGACTCAGCCCGCGCAGGATCCGGCCAAGGTCGCTCCGGCGAGCCTGGCGGTGTCCAAAATCGATTTCAAGCGCGGCGAAGACGGCGCTGGCCGTCTGATCCTGCAGTTCGACGGCCAGGGCGCTAGCCCGGACCTGCGGACGCAGGGCGACAACGTGCTGGTGGACATCAGCAATGCCAAGCTGCCTGCCGAGCTGCAACGCCCGCTCAATGTCACCGACTTCGCCACGCCGGTGCAGCGCGTTGAAGTGAAGCCGTCCGGCTCCGGTTCGCAGCTGGTGCTGTCGACCAAGGGTGCCTTCGACTCGCTGGCCTACCAGACCGGCAACGAATACGTGGTGGAAATCACCCCGCGCAAGGGCCAGCCGGCGGTGGGCGGCGTGAGCCCGGCGGCGGTCACGCAGGCTGCCGCGCAGATCGCCGCGCGCGGCTATAGCGGTCGCCCGGTGACGTTCAACTTCCAGGACGTGCCGGTGCGCACGGTGCTGCAGCTGATCGCCGAGGAGTCCAACCTCAATATCGTCGCTTCCGACACCGTGCAGGGCAACGTCACGCTGCGCCTGATGAACGTGCCGTGGGACCAGGCGCTGGACATCGTGCTGCGTGCCAAGGGCCTGGACAAGCGTCGCGATGGCGGCGTGGTGTGGGTCGCCCCGCAACCGGAGCTGGCCAAGTTCGAGCAGGACAAGGAAGACGCCCGCATCGCGATCGAGAACCGCGAGGACTTGATCACCGATTATGTGCAGATCAATTACCACAACGCGTCCGCCATTTTTAAGGCGTTGACCGAGGCCAAAGGAATTGGTGGCGGTGGCGGCGGCGGCGGCGGCGGGCAGGGCGGACAAGGTGGCGGCGCAGGACAGGACAATGGTTTCTTGTCCCCGCGTGGTCGCCTGGTAGCCGACGAGCGCACAAATACTTTGATGATCAGCGATATCCCGAAAAAAGTTGCGCAGATGCGCGAGCTGATTTCGCATATCGATCGCCCGGTGGATCAGGTGCTGATTGAAAGCCGGATTGTGATCGCAACCGATACCTTTGCAAGAGACTTGGGTGCAAGATTTGGTATCGCTGGGCGGCAGCAGTATGGCGGAAATACGGGTGTCATTAGTGGAAGCACCTCTAATAACGTCTCTATTATCAATGACGGGATACATAACGTTCCTGCGGGCCTCAATTTCAATCTTCCAGCGGGTACCTTCACGACAAATACTGCCGGCTCGATTGCCTATACGCTACTTGGCCGTAACTTTGCTCTTGACATGGAGTTGTCTGCCATGCAGGAAGAGGGGCGCGGTGAGGTGGTCTCTAATCCGCGCATTGTGACTGCCAATCAACGTGAAGGCGTCATCAAGCAAGGTCGCGAGATCGGCTATGTCACTATTACCGCAGCAAGCGGTGGCGGGCAGGCCCAGGCAAATGTCCAATTTAAAGAAGTGCTGCTCGAGCTCAAGGTGACCCCGACTATCACCAATGACAACCGCGTTTTCTTGAACATGAACGTCAAGAAGGACGAAGTTGCGCGGTTCATTGTTCTCGACGGCTACGGGACCGTTCCGGAAATCAATCGGCGCGAAGTCAATACCGCAGTGCTTGTTGGCGATGGTGAAACGGTGGTGATCGGTGGGGTATACGAATTCAATGACCGCGAGAGTATTTCCAAAGTCCCGTTCCTGGGTGACATACCCTTCCTCGGGAATTTGTTCAAGAAGCGCGGTCGCAGTAAGGAAAAGGCAGAACTGCTGGTCTTTGTAACGCCAAAGGTGCTGCGTGTCGCAAGTGCGACTCCTTGAGCAATGATCGAATCGGAAGGGCCGCGGAAGCGGCCCTTTCCTTTTGCTACATCCAGATTGAGTAATCAGTCACTCCCCGCATCATTTCGGCGCTAGTGCTTACGAGCCCGAGCGCAGTGACGGGCGGGATCTGGGACTTGTAGAGTCCGAAAGTTCCAGCGTTCGCCCGTCGACAAGCGTCAAGTTTTGCATCGTTCACTGAACATTCCAACGCTGCCAAGTGAACCAATCGCGTTCGAATCGGTCACACTGGACCTATGAACGCACCGCCACTGCTCCCCCCCGAAGCCGTTGCCGCGCCCGCCGAGGACCGGCTGCACCGTCAATTCACCTCGCTGCGCGAGTCGCTTGCGCAGCGCATCGTTGGCCAGGCAGCGCTCGTGGAGCGACTGCTGATCGCCTTGCTGGCCGATGGCCATCTGCTGGTCGAGGGCGCGCCGGGGTTGGCCAAGACCACCGCCATCCGTGCGCTGGTCTCGCGGCTGGAAGCGGATTTTGCGCGGGTGCAGTTCACCCCGGACCTGCTGCCCGCCGATCTGACCGGTACCGAAATCTGGCGGCCGCAGGACAGCCGATTCGAGTTCATGCCCGGGCCGATCTTCCACCCGATCCTGCTGGCCGACGAAATCAACCGCGCACCGGCCAAGGTGCAATCCGCGCTGCTGGAGGCGATGGGCGAGCGGCAGGTGACGGTCGGCCGGCATACCTATGCGCTGCCGCAGTTGTTCCTGGTGATGGCCACGCAGAACCCGATCGAGCAGGAGGGCACGTTCCCGCTGCCCGAAGCACAGTTGGATCGCTTCCTGATGCATGTGCGCATCGGCTATCCCCAGGCCGACGCCGAGGCGGAAATCCTGCGCCTGGCACGCGAGGCCGCCCGCGATACGCTGGAAAAGCACGAGACCGCGCCCGACAAGATTCCGTTGGAAGATGTCTTCGCCGCGCGCCGTGTGGTGCTTGACGTGCATTTGGCGCCGCAGCTGGAACGCTATCTGATCGAGATCGTGCTGGCCTCGCGCGATGCCAAACGTTACGACCCGATATTGGCGCGGCGGATCCCCTGGGGCGCCAGCCCGCGTGGTTCGATCGCACTGGAACGGTGCGCACGCGCACGTGCATGGTTGGCCGGGCGCGACTACGTGACGCCGGACGATATCCGCGCCATCGCCCCGGATGTATTGCGGCATCGCGTGCTGCCCAGCTACGAGGCCACCGCCGAGGGTTGGGACGGCGAACGCCTGGTCGCTGCATTGCTAGAAAAGATTCCGCTGCCCTGATCGGGCAGCGTCGCCGAGGTATGCCGCACTCTCGCCAGACGCCGATGTCTTCGATGCCGTTCTCGTCCCCTGCAACCGCCTCCTCGCCCGTCGCTGGCGATGGGGTGCGGCCAATGCTTGCAGAATTGATTGCGCTGCGCGGTACCGCAATCCATCGCGGTCAACCGGGACGTGGCCGGCACGGGGTGGTGGGGCCGGTGCCGGCCGCCACGCGCGGGCGCGGCATGGAATATGCCGAGTCGCGTGAGTACGTGGCCGGCGATGACGCGCGGCATATCGATTGGCGCGTCACTGCGCGAACCGGACGGGCGCACACCAAGTTGTTCCAGGCAGAGCGCGAGCGCTTGAGCCTGATCGTGGCCGATACCTCGCCTGCGCTCTTTTTTGGTACGCGCGTACGCTACAAATCGGTGCAGGCCGCACGCGCCGGCGCGGTTGCCGCATGGCTGGCGCAGCGCCAGGGCGATCGAATCGCAGCCTTGCGCGGCACCGCGAGCGAGGCGCCGATTGCGCCGCGGTCCGGTCAGCGTGGTGTACTGCCGGTGTTGGATGCCCTGGCGCGTTGGTATGCCCAACCGCCGTCCGGCGATGCGGGACTGGAGGTGGCGCTGGATCACGCGGCGCGCCTGTTACGTCCCGGCGCGCGCCTGACCGTGCTGGCCGATGCGCGTAGTGCCAGCCGGATTTCTGCCACGCGCTGGTCGGGCTTGGCGCTGCATCACGAGGTGGTGGTGATCGTGCTGGTCGATCCGCTGGAACTGGCGCCGCCGGTACGTCCAGTCACCTTCGACGTGCGTGGCGAGCGCATCGCGATCGATCTGTCCACCCAGGCCGGGCGTGCGCGCTGGCAGGCCGAATTTGTCGCGCCGCTGGAGCACTTGGGCGCGCTCTTGCAGGCACGCGGCGTGCGCTTGCATCGCCTGTCCACCGACGATGCCAGCGATGCCTGGCTGGGCGGCAGCCCTGCCGCCCGGAGTCGCTGACGGTGTCCCCGCAGTCGCTGCCGCTGCGTGATGTGCACCTGCCGCCGTCGCCGTCGTGGTGGCCGCTGGCGCCGGGCTGGTGGCTGGTGATCGCGATGGTCGTGCTGGTGGTGGGGAGTGCATTTTTTTGGTGGTGGCGCCGGCGACAGCGCCAGCGTCGCTGGCTGGCTGCTTTCGATGCGGAACTCGCGCACGCCACGACGCCGGCGCAGCGCTTGGCGGCCGTGTCGGTCCTGCTGCGACGTGCCGCGCGTCGCGTCGATCCGCAGGCCGACCGCTTGCAGGGCGATGCGTGGTTGCAGTTTCTGGATGGGCGCAAGCGCAAGGACCAGGTGTTCTCGCAGGGGCCGGGCCGGGCTGTGTTGGAAGGCGGCTTCCAGCGCGCACCCGCAGTCAGCGATCTGCCCGCGGTAGAAGCGTTGGCGCGGCAGCGCTTTGTGACGCTGATGCGAGGCCGGCGATGAACTGGTTGCAGTGGTCGCAATGGCAGGATGCGTTGGCGCACTGCGCCTGGCCGTGGGCGTGGTGGTTGATGCCCTTGCCGTTGCTGATGTGGTTCTGGCCGCAACGCCGCGCCGATGCGGCTGCACTCCGCGTGCCGTACGCAGAGCAGTTGCAGGCGGTGGCGCAGGCAAAAAGCGCGCCGGTGCTGCGGATGCCGCGTTGGCTGGCGTGGCTGGCGTGGTTTTTGTTGTGCGCCGCGCTGGCACGTCCGCAGCAACTGGGCGAGGTGATTCAACCGCCACGCGAGGCGCGCCAGATGATGCTGGCGGTGGATCTTTCGGGCAGCATGAGCGAGCCCGACATGGTGCTCGGCGGCAAGGTGGTGGACCGGCTTACCGCGGCCAAGGCCGTGCTGTCGGACTTTCTGGATCGGCGCGACGGCGACCGCGTCGGTCTGCTGGTGTTCGGCCAACGTGCGTATGCGCTGACCCCGTTGACCGCAGATCTGACCTCCGTGCGCGATCAGTTGAGCGACAGCGTGGTGGGCCTGGCCGGGCGCGAAACCGCGATTGGCGATGCGATCGCCTTGTCGGTCAAGCGCCTGCGCGAACAGAAGCAGGGCCAGCGTGTGGTGGTGTTGCTCACCGATGGCGTCAACACCGCTGGCGTGCTCAATCCCTTGAAGGCCGCCGAACTGGCCAAGGCCGAAGGCGTACGCGTGCACACCATTGCGTTCGGCGGCAGTGGTGGCTATTCCTTGTTCGGGGTACCGATTCCGGCCGGCGGCAACGACGACATCGACGAAGACGGGCTGCGCAAGATTGCCCAGCAGACCGGCGGACGCTTCTTCCGCGCCCGCGATACCGAGGAACTTGCCGGCATCTATGCCGAGCTGGATCGGCTGGAGCCGGTCAAGGGACTGGGGCCCTCGGTGCAGCCGCGCGTCGAGCGTTACTACTGGCCATTGGGCGCGGCAATCGTCATTGCCCTGGTGGCCTATGCGCTGCCGCGGAGGTGGCAATGGACGCGCTGACCGAGCTGGCGGGGTGGCTGCAGTCGCTACATCTGTTGCGCCCGATGCTGTTGTGCGCGCTGCTGGCGATCTTACCGGCGGCAGCGCTGTGGCAATGGCGTCGCCGCGACGCCGACGTCTGGCGGCAAAGTGTGGATGCCCATCTGCTGCCGAAGCTGTTGGCCTCCGGCGGTCGGCGCGGATGGCTGGGATTCGTGCTGGCTGCGCTGACCTATGCGTTGGCCGTGATTGCGATGAGCGGGCCGAGTTGGCGGCAGACCGAGCGTCCGGTGTTTCAGTCGAGCATGCCGCTGGTGGTGGTGCTGGATCTGTCGTCCAGTGCCAACGCCACCGACCTGCCGCCGTCGCGCCTGCTGCAGGCGCGCGCCAAGCTGGCGACGCTGCTGCGCAAACGTGCCGGTGGCGAGGTGGCATTGCTGGTCTATGCAGGCGAGAGTTTCACGGTTGCACCATTGACCGAAGACAGCGCCAACGTGGCCTTGTTTCTGGATGCGCTGTCGCCGTCGGTCATGCCGGTCGATGGCAAGCGTGCGGACCGGGCGATCGATGCGGCCGCGCAGCTGTTTCAGCAGGCCGGCTTCAAGCAAGGCGAGATCCTGCTTGTCAGCGATAGCGCAGATAGCTCCGCCGAAAGTTCGGCACGGGTGGCACGTTCGCGCGGTTTCAACGTCTCTGCGCTTGGCGTGGGCGGCGAGCGCGGTGCGGCGTATCGCATGGCCAGCGGTGAAATTGCCCAGGCCAAGCTCGACGAAGGCAGTCTGCGCAGCCTGGCCGCGCAGGGCGGCGGGCGGTATGCGCGCATTGCTCCGGACGATGCGGATCTGCGGGTGTTGGGCGTGCTCGATCCATCGCAACAGCCGTTGGCAGATGAAACCGCCGAGTCCGATGGCGGCAAGAGCTGGCTCGACGAAGGCTATTGGCTGGTGCTGCCAGTGATGCTGCTGTCCCTGCTGGCGTTTCGCCGCCGCGCGGTGGTGGCCGTGCTGGCGATGGTGTGTGTGCTGCCGCTGGCGCAGCCCGCGCACGCGGCCGATGGCACCTTGTGGCAGCGTGCCGATCAGGTGCAACAACAGCGCCTGGATGCCGGCGTGCAGGCGTATCGCAGGGGCGATTTTGCGTCGGCGCAGAAGGCCTTTGAGGCGGTGCCCACCGATGAGGGGCTGTACAACCTCGGCAACGCGCTGGCGCGACAAGGCCAGTACGACGCGGCGATCGCGGCCTACGACCGTGCGCTCAAGCAACATCCCAATCAGCAGGATGCCATCGCCAATCGCGCGGCGGTCGACGCGGCGCGCAAGCGTCAGCAGCAGAACAACAAGGATGGCAAGGGTCAGTCCAAGGAACAGAAGCCATCCGGTCAGGATGGAAAGGGGCAACAGCAGGCCGGCCAGAACCAGCAGGACAAGCAATCCGGCCAGGATGGGCAGAACCAGCAGGACAGCAAGAGCCAGCCCTCCGAGGCGCAGCCGCCACAGGACAGTCGTTCGCAAGACGCGCAGTCCAAGAACGGGCAGGGCGAGCAACGCAAGCAAGACACGCCGCCGCAATCTGCCGATGCCAAGGCGCAGCAGCAGGCCGATGAGGCACAGCGTCGCAAGATGCAGCAGGCCATGGCGCAGGCAGGCGACAAGCAGGCCGATGGCAGCGACAAGCAGGAGGCCGCCGTCGCCGGTGAGACGCCGGAACAACGCGAGCAACGTCAGGCGGTGGACGCGTGGCTGCGGCGGGTACCGGACGATCCGGGCAGTCTGCTGCGTACCAAATTCAGGCTGGAATACGAACGCAGGCAACGGGACGGACGATGATCGGCAGACAGCACTTACGTCGTGCGGCAATCGGCATGCTGGCCAGCGTGGCACTGTTGGCGTGCGCGCCGGTGGGTTCGGTCACGCGCGCGTGGCTGGATCGCGACAGCGTCAATGCCGGCGATGTGGCGATGTTGAATATCGAAACCGACCAACGCGGCGTCGACCCGGATTACACGCCGTTGCGCACCGACTTCGTGCTGGGCGCCAAGAGCGCCAATCAGCAGATGCAGGTGGCCAGTGGATCGGTGACGGTGCGCGCCCTGTTCGGCGTGGTGCTGACGCCGCGCAAGAGCGGCGAACTGATCGTACCGGCGATCCGCGTGGGCAATGAACGCACCGAACCGCTGCGCCTGCAGGTGGTTGGGGCGGCAAACGATCCCGCAAGCAGTCCCGGCAACGCTGCCGGCGCGCCGAGTGCGGCGCAGGGCAATGAGGAAGCGTTCGTCCAAACCCAGGTGGACGACGCGCAGCCCTACGTGCAGCAAAGCGTGGGCGTGGTGGTGCGGTTGTACTTCGCCACCCAGCTGGCATCGGGCGAGTTGGATCTTGAGGCCCCCGACGGGGCATCGATGCAGCGCGTCGGCGACGACGTCAGCTCGGTCAAGGTCGTCAATGGACGCCAATACAACGTGGTGGAGCGGCGCTACCTGCTGGTGCCCGAGCGCAGCGGTCGCCTGCTGCTGCCGCCGGCACGTTTCAATGGGCGTTCGGTGGGCGGGTTTTTCGACGATTATTTCGGACGCGGCAACGGTGAGCTGAGTGCGCGCAGTGCAAGCATTCCGCTGCAGGTGCGCGCGCAACCGGCCAATGCGCCGCAGCCGTGGCTGCCGTTGCGCAGCCTGCAGTTGCGCTACACGACCACGCCACAGCGAGCGAGAGCCGGTGAGGCGGTCCAATTCGTGGTGGAAGCCAGTGCGCGCGGCGCGACCCAGGCGCAGTTTCCCGAATTGCCGACGCCAAGCGTGCCCGATGCGCAGGTATTTGCCGAGCCGCCGCAATTCGAGGAGCGCTTCGTGGACGGCTCGCCGCAACTGCGACTGACCCGGCGCTATTCGATCGTGCCTAACCGTGCCGGTCCGTTGGTGGTGCCCGGGCTGCAGATGGCATGGTGGGATGTCGGGGCAGGCGCAGCCAAGACCGCGTCACTGCCCGATCTGACGCTCGATGTGGCGGCAGGTAGCGGTGCGTTTGCGACACCTGCGCCGACACCGGCGCCGAATCCGACACCCGATCAATCGGCACCGACACCGGATCGCACGCTCAACCTGCAAGCACCATCGCCCGCGCGACCGCCGTGGGCATGGATCGCGGCGGCGATCGGATTTGCGCTGTTGTGGATCGCCACGCTGGTGTGGGCGTTAGCGCGTCGGCGCGGTGTTCCGCGCGGTGCATCAGGCGGCAATGAGGGCAACGGCAGCAGTGTGCCAGCCGAGGGTAGGCGTGCGACCCACGGCGTGGCCGAGCTGCGCCGCGCGCTCGACACCGGCGGCATGGACGATGTGGCGGCGGTGCTCTGCGGCATGGCCGGCGTTGCCGATATCGATGCAGTCATGGCGGCATTGGCAGACCCGGCGCAGCGTGCAGCCGTGGCGCGCATGCAGCGCGCACGCTGGGGCGGCGATGGCGATGTGACCGGCGCACGCGCCGCCTTGCGCGAAGCGTTCGCCAAGGGGCCGCGGTGGCACCATGCAAGCGCAGCCGAACCGGAGGTGCTGGCGCCGCTGTATCCGCCTACGCCTTAATTGAGAGTTGTGTGGGTACCGGCCTGGAACGACTGACATAGTGGTTGCGCAGTTGCCGCGCGGCCGCAGCCGGTGTGACGAGGGGCCTGTAACAACGGTACTTCGATTCCGCGTGTGAGATCTGCACTCGGTTAAGTGGCTCGTTAGATGTCGTTGGCCGTTCACTTGCTCCGAGCGGCGACACTGCCTTGCCGCGCTGATATCGCATTGATTTTGATTGCGCGTGATCTGCCACTGTGCAGAAAAGTGCGAAGCGCGATAGCGCTGCGGCCACCCTTGCCGGCCACGCTGCAAGTACATCCTTGTAAGCGCCTCGGCGGCATTCATGCCGCCAAGGGTCCCGCCACGGTGAGCGGGCAAGGACCAGTCGAGAGAGTCGGTAGTTGGTGCAGGCGCTGCATTACATGTTCCTGGTTCGCTAGCGCGCACGTGTTCTGCGAATTGCACCACCATGAGCGCTTAGCTACGAGTCGCTAAGCCTTTTACTAAGCGGCCTGACAGCGTGCTGGTGCGCTGTCTTGGCCGCATGGACGTGTTCACGGCGTGTCCGGCGAGCGGCGAGGGCACCGCGCACTCGATAGACCAGGCTGCGACCAATAGCATCGGATGTCACTGAGCGTCGCGACGACTCGAAATGCCGGCTGCACTGTCTTCGTCGCTAAAAAGCGAAGCCTCCAGCCAGCCGTAAAATGCTTGCTGCCTCCGACATCGAGAACCTCACCTCCCCGCAGCAGCTGCGCAGGAGCATCCCGGGTAGGTGGCCGCATCCATGGCGTTTGTTAAGCTCCGGTCTTTGTGTCCACCAAGGCCTGACCAGATGACAGCATCCCCAGCCACGCGCCGCCCGGGCCTGCCCCTGCATTGGAAGATGGGAATTGGCTTCGCCGTTGGCCTGTTGTTGGGCCTGGCTGTCTATTACCTGGCCGGCAGCGACGCTGAGTGGGTGCGCCTGGCGACCAAGTACGTCACCACGCCGTTTTCGCAGGTCTTCCTCAATCTGATCTTCATGCTGATCGTGCCGCTGCTGTTCTCGGCGCTGGTCATGGGGATTTCCGAGATGGGCGACATCCGCGCGCTCGGGCGGGTGGGGTGGCGCACCCTGGGCTATACCGTGGTGCTGTCCGGGGTGGCGGTGTTGCTGGGGCTGGTGCTGGTCAACGTGCTCAAGCCCGGCGCGGGCGTGGACCCGCAACTGGCCAGTCAGCTGATCCAGGAAAACGCCGAGCGCACCCGCGAGATTATTTCCAGCTCCGGCACCCAGCCGCAGGGCATGGACATGCTGTTGTCGATCGTGCCCAGCAACGTGATTGCCGCCGCGTCGAGCAATGGCGCGATTCTGTCGCTGATGTTTTTCGCGGTGATGTTCGGCGTGGGCATGGTGCTGACCGAAGACGAAAAGGTTGCCACGTTGCGGCGCGGCATCGAGGGGATCTTCGAAATCTCGATGACCTTGATCGGACTGGTGATCCGTCTGGCGCCATATGCGGTGGCGTGTTTCATGTTCAACCTGGCCGCGCTGTTCGGCTTCGATCTGCTGATTCGTCTGGGCGCCTACGTGGGCGTGGTGGTGCTGGCGCTGGGCCTGCACATGGTGGTCAGTTACGGCATTGCGGTGAAATTCGCCGGGCGCTCGCCGCTGGGCTTTTTCCGCCAGACCCAGGAAGCGACAGTGATGGCGTTCTCGACCGCTTCCAGCAACGCGACCCTGCCCACCGCTCTGCGCGTGGCCGATGAGATGGGCTTGCCGTCGCGGGTGTCGCGCTTCGTGCTGACCGTGGGCGCCACCGCCAACCAGAACGGCACCGCACTCTTCGAAGGCGTCACGGTGATCTTCCTGGCGCAGTTCTTCAACGTGGACCTGAGCTTGGGCCAGCAGTTCATGGTGATGCTGGTCTGCATCCTCGGCGGGATCGGCACGGCCGGCGTGCCCTCCGGCTCGCTACCGGTGGTGGCGCTGATCTGCGCGATGGTCGGGGTCAACCCGGTGGGGATCGGCATGATCCTGGGCGTCAACCACTTCCTGGACATGTGCCGCACGGCGCTGAACGTAACCGGGGATCTGGCGCTGACGACCTTGGTCGCCAAGGGCGAGGAATAGGGAATCGGGAATCGGGAATGGGTAAAGCGGGCTGTTGCGATCGGGACGTGCGATTGGGGGTCATGCCGTACCGCGGCAGCGGTGCGAGCGGCGTTAGCGACCAATTCGCAACGCTGCATCCGATTCCCGATTCCCAATTCGCGACCCCGATTCCCATAACGCTGTGTATGGGAGAATAGGCATCTCCGCTTCCAGCGGTGTTCCCCTCCGCTTCCATAGACGCCCATGACCCAGCCCACCCGCCGCCAGCTGGCCAACGCCATCCGTTTTCTTGCCGCAGACGCGGTCGAAGCCGCCAAGTCCGGTCACCCCGGCATGCCGATGGGCATGGCCGATATCGCAGAAGTGCTGTGGAACGACTTCTACCGGCACAACCCCAACAACCCGCAGTGGTTCAACCGCGACCGTTTCGTGCTGTCCAACGGGCATGGGTCGATGCTGCAGTACGCCTTGCTGCATCTGTCCGGCTACGACCTGCCGATCGAACAGCTCAAGCAGTTCCGCCAGCTGCACAGCAAGACCGCCGGTCACCCCGAGCGCAGCGAAACTCCCGGCGTGGAGACCACCACCGGCCCGCTCGGGCAGGGGTTTGCCAATGCGGTGGGCTTTGCGCTGGCCGAGAAGTTGCTGGCGCAGCGCTACAACCGCCCGGAACTGGAAATCGTCGATCACCGCACCTGGGTGTTCATGGGCGACGGCTGCCTGATGGAAGGCATTTCGCACGAAGCCGCATCGCTGGCCGGCACCTGGGGCCTGGGCAAGCTGGTGGCATTCTGGGACAACAACCAGATCTCCATCGACGGCAATACGGCCGGTTGGTTCAGCGACGACACCCCGGCGCGTTTCGAGGCCTATGGCTGGCACGTGATCCGCGATGTTGACGGGCATGATGCCGACAAGATCAAGGCCGCCATCGAGACAGCGCTGGAAAACACCGACAAGCCCACGCTGATCTGCTGCCGCACCAAGATCGGCTTCGGTGCGCCGACCAAGGCCGGCAAGGAATCCTCGCACGGCGCACCGCTGGGCAAGGACGAGCTGGAAGGCGCGCGCAAGGCACTGGAATGGCCGTATGGCCCGTTCGAGATTCCCGAAGAGATCTACGCCGGCTGGCGCGCCGGCGGCACCGGCACGCTGCGTCAGGCCGAATGGGAACAGCTGTTCGACAAGTATGCCAAGCAGTACGCCAGCGAAGCCGACGAGCTGACCCGTCGCTCGCACGGCGAGTTGCCGGCCGACTTCATCGCCAAGGCCGATGCCTACATCGCCAAGGCGCAGGAAGAAGGCCAGACCATTGCCTCGCGCAAGGCCTCGCAGCTGGCGATCGAAGCATTTGCGCCGCTGCTGCCGGAGTTGATCGGCGGCTCGGCCGACCTGGCGCATTCCAACCTGACCTTGTGGAAGGCCAGCAAGTCGGTCGCCACCGACGACCCGGACGCCAACTACGTGTATTACGGCGTGCGCGAGTTCGGCATGACCGCCATTGCCAATGGTCTGGCGCTGCATGGCGGGTTCATTCCCTTCGACGCCACCTTCCTGGTGTTCAGCGACTACGCACGCAACGGCGTGCGCATGAGCGCGTTGAACCCGGCGCATGCGATTCATGTGTATACGCACGACTCGATCGGCCTGGGCGAGGACGGCCCGACCCATCAGCCGGTGGAACACCTGGCCTCGCTGCGCTACATCCCCAACAACGATGTGTGGCGCCCGGGCGATGCGGTGGAATCGGCAGTGAGCTGGAAGGCGGCCATCACCCGCAAGGACGGCCCGAGCTGCCTGATCTTCAGCCGTCAGAACCTGCAGCATCAGCCGCGCAGCGCCGAGCAGATCAAGCTGATCGAACGCGGTGGCTACGTGCTGGCCGATGCCGAAGGCGGTACGCCGGACGTGATCCTGATCGCCACCGGCTCGGAAGTCGGCTTGGCAGTAGAAGCCAAGAAGACGCTGGATGCGTCCGGCCTGAAGACGCGCGTGGTGTCGATGCCGTCGACCGACGTGTTCGATCGTCAGGATGCGGCGTACCGCGAGTCGGTGCTGCCGAACGCCGTGCGCAAGCGCGTGGCGGTGGAAGCGGGCGTAACCGGCTTCTGGCGCAAGTACGTGGGCCTGGATGGCGATGTGGTCGGCATGGATACCTTCGGCGCCTCGGCACCGGCCGATCAGCTGTACGCGTACTTCAAGATCACCGCCGAACACGTGGTTGCGGCAGCCAAGGCGCTGTAACGGCTTGCGTGGTGCTTGAAAGAAAAAGCCGGCGAAAGCCGGCTTTTTTTGTTGGATCTCGTAAGCGATGCGCGGTAGGTCATCGTTCAACGGACGCCTTGCGTGTTCCAGTGCGCATCGTTGGCCAGCGCCGCTGCACGGATCCTGTTCAGCACGTTCAGCTGTGCGTCCATCATCGGCGGATGGGATCGTGTCCTGTGCGTGGCAGCAGGAGGCATTCCTTGCTCGGTGCAGCAAGAACCATCGAAATAGGCTGTGCTGATGTGCGCCGAAGTCCCCAGATCCTGTTCGCCCTGAATCAGATAGACCAGCATGGCGAACTGCGGCCCGAGTACGCGCAGGTCGATCTGCGGACTCATGCCGTCGCCTGCCAGCCCGACGAACTGCAGGAAGGAAGCGTCTTCCCCAGCCGCATCGGCTGCGCGGTAGTGGGGCGTGTCGTACTCCGCTGCGAAGGGGAACCAGTCTTCCGGTGGCGGGTCGGTATTCAGGGCTTCGTACTTGCGTGATGCGCCGCAGGATTCCGACGTTGCGTGGGTTGGTCCATTGCGGCGGGCCGATCTTCTCCGGCTTGCCGACCGCATCTGCATCGCTGGCTGCGCGGGGCTGGCTCAACGTCCTGACGTAGCTAAACGCCAGGACGTCCTGGTAATTGACCAGTTGCGCCGTGCCGACATCCGCGTGGAACAGGTTCGGATTTGCCTTGGCGATAGCGACCGCGACAGTGCGAAGCCCGACGGTCTGCCCACCAGGATGCGCTGGGGTTTGCCCAGCGGTGGCGAGGCATGGCGTGCGACCTCGCTGCCGTCCTGGGTCAGCCGCGGCATGGTCGGCGGCTCGCCGTCGGCAGATTGCTTGCCGCATGCCAATCCGGCTATTTAAAATGTGAATCATTCCCATTAAAATGGTGCGCTGCCACGCTTGCGTGGCGCGTCCTCCCCTTTGTTCGCCGTCCGGCCCTGCCGTGATGGATGCCCTCGACTGCCTGTGCCGGAGCTGTGATGAATCGTCCTACCGTAATGCGTCTCCTTCCCATTGCGCTGCGCCCGCGCGCGCTGTCGCATGCGGTGTTCGCCGCGCTGTGCACCTTGTCGGCAGGGCAGGCGTTGGCCGAAACGCCGGCCGGCGATGCGGAGGTCACCACGTTGGACCGGATGACCGTGCAGGGCGAGCAGGCCAAGGGCTACACGGTGGAAAAAACCTCCGCCGGGACGCGCATGAACCTGGCGCTGCGCGAGATTCCGCAATCGGTCACCGTGATCACCCGCGAGCGCATGGACGACCAGAACCTGCAGAGCATCACCGACGTGCTCAATAACGTCACGGGCATCTCCGCTTCGCAGAATGACAGCGAACGGTTGGACTTCTATGCGCGTGGTTTCTACATCGACAACTACCAATTCGATGGCATCCCGGCCTACATGGAGCAGGCGTGGAGCTACGGCGATTCCGCGCTGGACCTGGCGTTGTACGACCGCGTGGAAGTGGTGCGCGGTGCGACCGGTCTGCTGACCGGCTCGGGCAACCCGTCGGCCTCGATCAATCTGGTGCGCAAGCATGCAGTGAGCCGCGACTTCACCGGCGCCGTGTCGGTGGGCGGCGGCGACTTCAACAAGACCCGCAGCGTGGCCGATGTCACCGTGCCGCTGAGCCCTGAAGGTACCGTGCGCGCACGCGTGGTAGGCGTGTATCAGGACGGCGAATCGGACATGGATCGCTACAATCTGCGCAAGAAGATCGGCTCGGCGATCATCGATGCCGACCTCACCGAGAGCACGCTGTTGAGCGTGGGCTACGAGTACCAGAAGAAGGAATCGGACGATGTCACCTGGGGCGGCTTCCCGCTGTTCTACAGCGATGGCACGCGTACCGACTACAAGCGCTCGTTCAATCCGGCAGCCGACTGGACGTTCTGGGACACGCGTCTGCAGCGCACCTTCGCCAGCCTGCAGCAGAGCTTCGACAGCGGCTGGACCCTCAAGGCCAATGTGAGCCACGAAAAGACCGAAGCGACGAACCACCTGTTCTATCCGTACTACACGATCTTTGGTTTCGACCGCACCACCGGCGGTGGCGTGGTGCCGTATTCGGGCAATTACCAGACCGAGCGCAAGGCCGATGGCGCCGATGTCTATGCGGAAGGTCCGTTCCAGCTGTTCGGCCGCGAGCATCAGCTGGTGGCCGGCGCCAGCTACAACCGGCGCGAGTACGTCAATAACGGTACCTTCGACTTCCCCGCACCGCTGGACAGCTACCTGGGCTGGAACGGCGCGTACCCGGAGCCCAATTGGAGCCCGCGCACGGTACAGAGCGAAGGCACCGTCACGCAGAAAGCAGCCTACGTGGCTGCACGGTTCTCGCTGGCCGATCCGCTGACGTTGCTGGTGGGCGCGCGCTATACCGATTGGCAGATTGATGGCCGTAACGCGGCGACCCAGGGGCTTGTGCCGTTCTCCGACACCCAGACTGAAGTCACTCCATACGCCGGGCTGGTCTACGACATCGACGATGTCTGGTCGACCTACGTCAGCTACACCGAGATCTTCAATCCGCAGACCTTGCGCGATGCCGCTGGCGGCTACCTGGATCCGTTGAGTGGCAAGGGCTACGAAGCCGGCGTCAAGGCTGCCTGGTTCGATGATCAGCTCAATGCCTCGCTGGCCCTGTTCCGCATCGAGCAGGACAACCTGGGGGTGGCGACGAGCACCCTGGTGCCGGGTAGCAGCGATTTTGCCTACGTCGCTGCCAATGGCGTGGTCAGCGAAGGCTTCGATTTCGAACTCTCCGGCCGCCTGGCCCAGGGTTGGAACGCGACCTTGGGCGCCTCGCACTACACCGCACGCGACGACAGCGGTGCCTCGATCAACACGCAACTGCCGCGCACCACCATCAAGCTGTTCAGTAGCTACACCCCGCAGGGCGCGTGGAGCGATCTGACCGTCGGTGGTGGGGTCAACTGGCAGAACCGTTCGTACTATGTGGACCCTGTGTATGGCACTTTCCAGCAGAGCGCGTATGCACTGGTCAGCGCATTTGCGCGCTATCGCCTGTCGCCGCAGTTCTCGGTGCAGCTCAACATCGATAACTTGCTCGACAAGCGTTACTACGCGCAGTTCAACAATGGCTATGGCGCGTGGGGCGCATCGCGCAACGGCATGCTGACCTTCAACTACACGTTCTGACCTGAAGCGACATCGGGCGTTTGCAACGCTCGCTGCGATTGCGCTAGGGCACAGGCATCTTGCGAAAGGTGCCTGTGCTTTTTCGTATTCCGACTTTCAGCCGACTGCAGGAAATCGCGCTGTCGAACAGGCACGTTCGTCAGCCGCGCTGAGTGCGAGTGGGGCACGTCATGCATGGAGACATCGATTGTCTTGAGGTAGCTTGCCGCCTCATCGAGTCGACCGGCATGCGATGCCCTCAACATCAGCGCCGCACGTTTGCTGCGAAGTACACAATGCAAGGGGCTCGCTGTGCATGACTGCCGATCGGCGCAGCACGCTGCGCCGATGTACGTGCTGCTTATCGCAAAAGCGGCTGCAGACGCGGTCCCGCCACTTCTGCCCTCCAAACCTATGCAGGCGCGCACGCGTTGCGGCCGATGGCGGCGCTGAGCCACAGGCGCAGGCCCTAGCCAGACCCACTGGTGCGACTGCTTCACTGCAGGGATTGGTCCCCATGCAATACCGGATAGGGGTTGAGCGCCTCGCCTTTCCACCACTGTTTTTCCGGCCCCAGCCGATGGATCTCGAAGTGCAGATGCGGTGCGGCGGGATTGGCGTTGCCGGTGCTCCCGACATAGCCGATGACCTGGCCACGCTTGATCGATTGTTTCTCCGCCAGGCCGTCGGCATAGCGCTCCAGGTGCGCGTAGTAATAGCAGTATTTGCCGCCGGGCTCGAACTGGTAGACGGTCAGGCCACCCCGGTCGCTGGTGAATAGTTTCTCCACCGTGCCGTCGGCAACTGCCACAACCGGCGTGCCGGTGGGAGCGAGGATGTCGATGGCATCGTGCACGCGGCCTTCGCTGCGCGCATCGGTGAAGGTGTCCTGCAGCTGGCTGGCGCTGATGCCTTGTACCGGAATCAGCAAGCCGCTGCCCGGTGGGGCGGCGTCGGGCGACTGCGCCGGCGTGGTGGCGACCGGCATGCTGGCAGGCGCGACGTCGGCGACTGGCGCCGAGGCAACCATCGGTGCCGGCGCGGCCGGTTTTGAGGCCGCCACCGGCGCGGAAACCGCTGCGTTGCGGTCTGCTGCGATGGGGGCAGCGCCCGATGACGGCTCCACGTTTGCTTCCGGCGCGGTGCGTTCCAGCCACCAGTAGCCGGCCGCACCCAGTACAACGCCCACCACCAAGGTCATCAGCAGTTTCATGTTTATTCCTGCATCACCACCGGCACCGACGGGCCCACCACGCTGGCGAGGTTGACCACGTCCCAGTTGGTCAGGCGCACACAGCCGTGCGATTCGGTCTTGCCGACATGGCCGGGCTCCGGCGTGCCGTGCAAGCCGTAATGCGGTTTGGACAGATCGATCCAGACGCGGCCGACCGGATTGTTCGGACCCGCGGGCAAGGTAGCCTTCTGCTCACCCTTTTTCGCGTCCCAGAACAGCTTGGGGTTGTACTTGAACACCGGGTCGCGCGAGATGCCAAGGATTTTCCACCGGCCAATGGGCAGCGGATCATGCTTGCTGCCGGAAGACACCGGGAATTGCGCATAGACCTTGCCGTCGGCGTCGAATAGCCGCAGGGTCGAATCGGACTTGTCCACCACCAGCTTGGCCGGCTTGGCCAGCGGCGGCACGCCGTCGATGTTGGGTACTTGAATGACACTGCCGGCCTTGCTCAGATCCACGCCAGGATTGAGTTGGCGCAGCAGCGCCGGGTCTGCGTGGAAACGTTCGCCCAGGGCTTCATCGACGGAGGCGTAGCCAAGCGCAGTCAGCTTGGCCTGTTCGGCAGGCCCCTTGGGAATGGGCTGGAACGGGCCGGCAACATCGGCGTCGGTGAGCGTGTACTGCACCAGGGCCGGCGTGGTGTCGGCCTGCAGGGCTTGCCAGGTCGCGTCATCCAGCTCGCCGGTGACCTTGATGTTGTGGGCGGCCTGGAACCCGGACACTGCGCGCTTTTGATTGGAGCCGCGCTCGCCGTCGATCTGGCCCGGCGAAAAATGCGCGCGATCCAACAACACCTGCGCGTGCTGATCCGAGCGTGCGCCGGTCGGGACGACCTTGGCCGCAGGAGCGGCGGCCGATCCAGGCGCAGCGGCAGGCGCGGGCTGCTGCGCTTGCGCCAGCGCAGACAAGGAAGCGCCCAATGCAAGGGCAAGCAGGCAGACGCGAGCGTAGGAGCGTGGTGGCATGTGCAGGTCCGTAAGAGGCATGCGCGCACCTTGCCGCAGCTGCCTGCGTTTTCGGCGTGAAATCGCTGCACCGGTACTGACTGGGCAAGCGTGGCGATGCGGCATTGTTGTGGGCATTGCCGCCGCGCAATCGACTGACGCAGCCTACCCTCGTGATTGATCTCCACGTGCCGATACCGTTACCGGTACCGCGGCGCGATCATGCGGCCGTGCACTCGCCTATCGCGCGATCGCGCTGCGCCAGCCGCCAGATAGCACGTGGGGCAATCGCCGCAGCGGCGCACGTTCCGTTGAAAGATCGCCGCTGCAGCGTGCCCCCCATTGTCGATCAGTATGTGTAGCCCAAGGTCAGCATGTAGGTGCGCCCGGTTTGCACATAGGCACCGTCGGCGCCGGGATCGTAGGCCATGTAGCGCTTGGACTTGCCCTGCGTTTCGTAGAACGTGGCGGCATTGAGCAGGTTCTTTGCCGATACGCCGACATCGATATGGTGCGGCAAGTGATAGGTCGCGTTGAAATCCAGCGACTTCACCGGCTGCAGGTAGTAATTGAGGCGGTCGGTGGTGAGCCCCAGCAGTTGCAGGCCGGTGTAGTTGTAGCTCAGGTCCGTGCGCAGGTGCGTGTCGTCGTAGAACAGATCCAGGTTGTAGATGCGCTCCGGTGCGCGCGGCAGCCAGGTCGTTTCCGGCTGGTCGCTGCGTTTGCTATCTGCCTGGCTGTGCTGCAGCGTCAGGTTGGCGGTGACGCCGAAATTGCTCCAGAGACCGGGCAACTGCTGCAGCCGCTTGCTCGCTGCCAACTCCAGCCCATAGAGCTTTGCGGTGCCGCCATTCTGCGGCATGGTCACCGGCACGCCATTTTCGAAGGTGGTGCCGGTTGGCACCAGGCCACCCAGGGTGCTGTCGTTGCTGGTGGCCGATTGCGAGGTATAGATGAACCCATTGATGCGCTTGTAGTACGTCGAGGCGCTGAGCACGCCGCCCGCGTGGTCGTAGAACTCGGCAGACAGGTCGGCGTTGTAGGCGGTGCTGGCCTGCAGGTTGGGGTTGGGCTTGGAGATGCCGACCACTTTTTGCGTGTCGTCGATCGAATACACCGTCTCGCCGGAAATCAGCCCGAATGCCGGGCGGCTGAAACTGCGGCGCAACGATGCGCGATACACGGCGAGATCGTCCGGCCGATAGTTGACGCTGATGCCGGGCAAGACCTTGCCGTAGGTACTGCCGCTGCCGACGAAACTGCCGGTGCTGCCATCGCCGCTGGATTGCCAGGAGTCAGCCGAATACTGGGTCAGTTGGTAACGCACGCCGGGCAGGATGCTCACCTTGCCGAGATGCAGCGCGGCCATCGCATAACCCGAATAGATCGCCTCGGTGCTGGAGGTGGTGTTGGCGTTGTAGTCGTTGGCGGTATAGATGCCTGCGCCGTTCGGGTCGTCGACGTATTTGTAGGGCAGCGCCTGCGCACGCATCCAGCCGCGATCCAGCAGCTTGAACGGCCCTGCGTAATGACCATCGAATGCGTTGTACGTGATGCGGCCGGGAATCGCGCTCAGCGGCGGGCCGCCGGCGGTGGGAAAGGCGTAATTGGGTCCGCCAAAGTACGGGCCGTTGGTGACGAAGTTGCCATCCTTGTGGAAGAACGGGTGGTCATAGGCGTCGCGCGCGGAGTGATCGGCCGACAGGCCAAGTTTGACGCTGTCCAGTACAGCGCCATCGACCTGGTACGCAATGTCGGTATGCGCGTTGAAGCGGTTATCGTGGCTGCCGGCGTCGTGGCCCTGCACCTTCCACAACAGCGAAGAATCCAGGTTGTAGAAGAAGTCCTTCAACGCCGGCGAGCTTGGGCCGATGCTCGGGTAGGCCGGGTCGCTGAGGTCGAAGGCGAAGCTGCCCGGGGTGAACCCGTACAGGCTGGCGGATACGTAATCCGGCCGGCTGCGGGTGCCGCGGCCGAACGAGGTGCCGTAGTCGAAATGCAGGCGGTCGAGCGTGGTCTGCCCACCCAACTGCACCGTGGCCAGGGTCTCGTCGATATCGTGTGTATTGAAGTACCCGCCACGCACCGCCGTGGGCTGGTTGCGATAGGTCTCCAGGCGCGCACTGGACTGGTCCTGCGTGCCGGTGACGCCGTAACTGCCGTAGATGGCACGTGCATACAGCGCGCTGCTCTCGCCCTGCCAATCCAGCGACAGGTTGCCGCCATAGCGTTCGATCTGGCTGGCGTACACGCTGTATTTGTAGCGCGTGCTGATCAACGGGCCGACATCGCGCAAATCGGCGGCTGCGGCGAGCGCAGGGTCGGCGGGTACGTATTTGCTGTTGGGCGCCGGGGCCTGCGCCATGGTGTTGTTCTTGCCGTAATAGGCCGATGCGTAGATGCCGAAGGCATCGCCCTGCCCGAACTTCCAGGCCAGCTCTTGCTGGAACGTGCCGCCGCTGTCCTTGCCACCCAGGTGGTGGGCCAATGCGTTGAACTGACCTTGCGCGGTGCTCTTGGCATAGACGTCCTGGTCGAAATCGAATGCATTGGGGGTGCGCATATCGATCGCGCCGCCGATCGAATCGCCGGGCATGTCGGGCGTTGGCGATTTGGAGACCTGCACCGACTGGATGCCGAACGGTGCCAGCATGTTCAAGGAGATGGCGCGTGTGGAGGAGTCGGTTTCCGGCATGCCGAACCCGTTGAGCGTGTACGCGTTATAGCTGGCGTCCATGCCGCGGATGCTGACGTAGGCGTTCTCGCCGGTGGTCGCCTGGCCAAGATGCATGTCGCTGTAGGACGACAACCCCGGCATGTGCGCCACCACATCGGCAATGCCGCCGGAGGGGATTGCGTCGATCTGCTGCTTGCTCATCACGCTGTTGACGCTATTGGACAGGCGCTGTTCGTTGAGCGAGCCCGGCGCCGCGGCCTGGGTGGCTTGCACATTGACCGAGTCCAACGTGGTGGTGGTCATCTCTGCAGCGCATGCAAGCGATGGTGCGCAAAGCACCGCGGCAATGGCGCAGCTCAAGCGATGGAGGGGGCGGGAAAACTGCATCTTGGAGGCTCGCGTGATGGGGGAGGTGGGGCGCGCGCCCGGTCAGCGGGCACGGTCATGGATCGCCGACGCTTCCATTGCGACAGGGCTGATGTGTCGGGCCGCGTGCGCTGCCCTCAGTGGTGCAGGTCGATGCTGTCGCAGCCCACATCGGGTCGCTGCGGATTGCAACGCGCCACCGCGTCGCCCTCGAAGCGCACCACGTAGCCGTTATCGGCCGGCTCATTGATCGGGAAGTCGGTACTGAGCAACTGTGCGCCGCTGGCCAACATGGCGTCGCGCCGGGCAGTGTCGTTGTGCTGCGCTTCCTTCAAATCCGCATCGGTGCGTGTACGCACCAGGTAGCCGGCCTTGACCAGCTTGGTGATGTCATCGGCAGGGCCGTCGTTGCGCTCGACGAAGGCCGCATCGTCTTCGCCCGGCACCGCATTGGTGAAACACACCCGGCCGCGCAGCGACGGGTGGCCGGGCAGGTAACTGGCGCTGGCAGCGCGTTGGTCGAGCAGGAACACCACCTTGCCGCGTGCCTGGGCCAACGACGGCCAGCCATGCGCGAGCACGCCCGCGTTGAGCGTCGGCGCGCGGCCGCGTACCTGGTCGGGACTGATGTATTCGCCGGGTTTGAAGACCGAGCGCACTTCGGCATCCAGCGCGTCCATCGCCTTTGCATCGAAGGGTTCGGGTTGCACGGTGGGAAATGCCAACTGGATCGGCGCCTGCTTGGTTTCGAGCAGGATGAAGATGGGCACGTGGCCCGGGTGCTGCTTCGACCAGCTGCGGATTTCCTGCAGGCAGGCAATCAAGGGCTGGCAGTTGCTGCGTTGATCCAGATCCTGCACATGCATGACCTTGAAGCCGGGCCTGTCCATCACTCCGGTGGGCGCGCTCGCCGGTGCGGTCGGCAGCCCGGCCTTGGCGATCTGCGCGACGATGGCCGGGTGTGCGTAGCGCCCACCCTGTGCATCGGCGAAGACGTCCAGTTCGAGTTGGCGCACGCCATCGTCAAGTTGCTGCGTCAAGGCGGGATGGCGGTAATCCAGTGCGGCAAACAGGGCCGGGTCCAGTTGCTTCAACAACGCCGCTTCGCTGGGCGCAAAGCCGGCGTGGTAGCTGTTGTGGCTGCCGATGTACTGCAGGTCGGTCAGGCGCGGCGCGGCGTGCGCGACAAGACTGCTCAGCAATAACGCGGCGCAAATGGCGGTGCGCGGCGTCTTTCTTCGCTTTGCACGCAACAACTTCGTTTTGCGATTGATGCCTGACGTGACAGCAGTAAACGCGCGAAAAAGATGCATGCAGCACAGCCGGAAAGCGACGAGGTCGCCATCATCACGGCCCAGTTTGACGCATATCTTTCCGCTGTGTGTCCGTGATGCGTCAGTGCTTGCCGCGATGTGTTCGTGCCGGTGGCAAAGCGCGGCATTGTTTTTTATGAAGCGGCGGTCTGTCGCAAGGCATAGGTCAGCAGCCGGGCCTGCAGGCGATCGCCAAGGCTGTCTGGCGCATCCAGTGCCATGCGTTGCAGGCAGGCGATCTGGTTAGTATCCGACGCGTCGCGCGCGAGCAGTGCGCGGGTCACCGTGGCGATCTTTCCGCCAGTGCTGGCGGTTGCGCCTTTGAGCCAGCCCAATGCGGGCAGCAGGCGCTGTTCGATCTCCGTGAAGTCGCTGCCGAGGGGGTAGTCGGGCAAGCTGCCGTCGCGTCGAAATGGCGCCAGTGCCTGTTCCAGTGCCCGTGGTGTGTTGCGCTGCGCGCGTGGCGGCAATTCCGGCGCGGTACGCAGCTTGCGCGACCGTTCCGCCTGGACGAGCAATTCATCCTGGAAGCGGGAATCGCAGATGGCGGCCATTTCCAGCACGCAGTCCTGGTCGGTCTTGTGGCGCAGATCGGCGATGCCGTATTCGGTGATGTAGAGATCGCGTAGATGACGTGGAATGGTGGTGTGGCCGTAGTTCCAGCGCACGTTGCTGGCGGTGTGTGCACCAGCCTCGCGCGTGGCGCGCAGCATCAAGGCACTGCGTGCGTGGGGCAGCGCATGCGCCATCGCCACGAAGTTGTACTGCCCACCAACCCCGGACACGATGCGGCCATCTTCCAACCCGTCGGAGACTGCCGCACCCAGCGCGTTCGCCATCATGCAGGAGTTGAAGAAGCGTGCGTCCTTGCGTTTGAGCCGGCTTAATGTCTCGTTGCCGCCGTAGAGCTGGTTGATCTCGCTGATGCGGCGCATGCCGATCGCCGCACGTGTCGGCGCATCCAGATCGCGCAGCCATTGATAGAACGCAGGCGAACCGAGATAGAACGCGCCATGCAGGAACTCGCCTTCGGCAGCAAGACGCGCGTGGTCGGCGAAGTCGGCGCTTCCATCGGCAATGCGTTGCATCAGTGGCAGATCGTCGTGCACCTTGCGACGGATCACGCCGCTGTCCACCAGTTGCTTGAAGCCTTCGTTGAGCATCTCGCTGCAGCCGTACAGGCCGACGGCGAACGGCTCCAGGCCACCGCTGGCCTGCACGGCCGGGTGCTGTTCCAGTGCCGGATCCAGCGCATGCAGCACACGGCGGTAGGTCGCGTTGTCGGTATGCCGCAGCACCAATGCATGGCTCAGTGCATCGGCCAGCGTGCCGATGCCAATCTGCAAGGTGCCGCCGTCGCGCACCAGGGCGCTGGCATACAAGCCGATGGCATAGTCGACGCTGCTCACCGCTTGCCGCGGCAAGCCGAACAGCTGGGGGAACGGGCCTGGCACATCGATGATCAGATCGAAGAACGCCGCATCTACCGCTGCGGTGCCTCCCATCCATGGCAGTTGCGGATCGACTTCCGCCACCAGCATCGGGCGCGGCAGGCCGAGTGCCTGTACCGCATCCAGCGTGTCCTGGGTGATGTCGTTGTTGCACGACAACGATAGCCGCGTGCTGCCCGGTTCGCGCGCCACTTTTTGCACGATCAGGTTGGGCGCGCGTTGCGCCACCGCTGCGGCGGCATGCGTGTAGTTGAGGCTGGTGTAGTCGGCCTGGGCCTGGGTGGAATGCAATAGCCCGCCGGACTGCATGTAGAACTCTTCCACCTGCACATGCGCGGGCAATGCATCGCGCAGCATGGCGTCGACATAGGCAAGGCGAGGGAAATCCTCGCCGAAGTGACGCGCGATGAACGGTGCGGCAAAGCGCGCCTGGATCCCGGCACCCGGGCTGGGGGGATTGAGCGAGAGCGCCGTGTAGATTGCCAGTGGTCGCGCCGGCGTGTCCTTGAGCTCTGCGTAGAGCGCGTTCAACAGACTGTGCGGCTTGCCGATGCCCAGCGGCGCGCCCACGCGCAGCGGGCCGTCGATGCGTTGCAGGATGTGCGAAACCGCCGTGCTCAAATCACTGACATAGGTGCTCATGCGCGAAAGCGTAGCCGAAAGTGTTGTCGGGCAGGCACCGACAGCCTTCAGGCCAGGCCCGACACCGCGCAACGAATTGCTATTGCAGAAATTACAACTCGATAACACATGACTCATGGTCACTTAATCGAGCTGGCCCAGCATGCGCTGCATGATCACTTCCACAACTTCCAGGTTGTATTCCCGCCACGGCTTTGCCAGTGCCAGCCTGGTCGAGGCGGGGCACCCGCAGCGCCAGGAGGTGGAACGCTTTATCGCAGCGGTCTACCTGCGGCGCTACGGCGCGCAGCTGCGCAGCTTCCTGCCGCAACTACTGGTTTATCGCGATGCTGATGGCGCGCTGATGGCAGCCGTGGGCATGCGGATCGGCAGTGCTGGCGCGTTATTCGTGGAGCAGTACCTGGACGAACCTGCCGAGTCGGCCTGGCGGCCCGCATGGCTGCGCCGGTGTCGCGCTCTGGCTTGGCCGAAGTGGGCAACTTCGCGGCGATCAGCTCCGGCAGCGCACGCGCACTGATTCCGCAGATGACCCATGCGCTGCACAACGCCGGCGTGCGCTGGGTGTTGTTCGCCGCGACCCGTGGCCTGCGCAATACCTTCGACCGGCTGCAGCTTCGGCCGCTGGTGCTGGCGCCGGCCCTGCAATCGCGCCTTCGCGACGATGGCACCGACTGGGGCAGTTACTACGCCACGCATCCGCAGGTGGTATGCGGCGACGTGGCCGCCGGCCATGCCTTCTTGCTGGAGCGACGGGCGCTGCACCCGCAGTCCGCACGCCTGGGCGTCGAACCCACGCGTTACCTGATGGGAGTGAGCGCATGAATGCACGTTTCGCCCAGTTGCTCAGTGAGCCACCTGCGCAGGCACCGCGGGTGTTGAGCGCTACCGGCGCGCTGGACGCGCAGACGCTTGCCGATGCGGTCGCGCGGTTGGCCGCTGGCCTGCAGGCCGCGGGGTTGACGCGGGTGGCGAGCCGGCTCGACAACGGCCCGGACTGGTTGATCCTGGATCTGGCGCTCCGTCTGGTCGATGCCGTGCATGTGCCATTGCCGACGTTCTTCTCCGACGCCCAGGTAGTGCACGCGCTGACTACCAGTGGCGCGCAATGCGTGGTCACCGACGCGGCCGCTGCTGCGCCGCCCGGCACCAGCGGCCCGCTCCCGGCACTGCAGCACGATGGGCTGCGCTTGTGGCGGGTGGCCGTGGCCGTCGAGCGACCGACGTTGCCGGATGCAACGGCCTGCATCACCTATACCTCCGGCACCACCGGCCGCCCCAAGGGCGTGTGCCTGTCCGCTGACAGTTTGCTCACGGTGGCAGCGTCGCTGGTGGATGCCTCCGCTGCCATCGCCCCGCGTCGGCATCTGTGCCTGATGCCGTTGTCCACCTTGCTGGAAAATGTGGCCGGGCTATATGCGACCTTGTTGTCCGGTGCGCAGGTGGCGCTGCCGTCGCTGGCGCAGATCGGGTACACCGGTGCCAGCGGCCTGGATGTGCCGACGCTGCTGCGCTGCCTGCACCAGTATCAACCCGAGAGCGTCATCCTGGTGCCGCAGTTGTTGCTGGCCCTGGTCAGTGCTGCCGAACAAGGCGTGGCACTGCCGGCATCGCTGCGCTATATCGCCGTCGGTGGCGGGCACATCGGCCCCAGTTTGCTTGCGCGTGCCGCCGCATTGGGGCTGCCGGTGTTCGAGGGCTATGGCTTGACCGAATGCGGCTCGGTGGTCTGCCTCAACCGGCCGGGTGCGGCGCGTGCCGGCAGCGTCGGTCGGCCCTTGGCGCATGCGCAGGTGCAGATTGTCGATGGCGAAATTCAGGTCGATGGCGTGCAGGCACTCGGGTATCTGGGTGAGGACGCGCCACCGCCAGGGCCGGTGCGCACCGGCGATCTGGGGCACGTGGACCAGGACGGTTTCGTGCACATCACCGGGCGTCGCAAGCATGTCTTCATCACCGCTTTCGGCCGCAACGTCTCGCCCGAATGGGTGGAAAGCGAGCTGCTGCAGCACCCGTTGCTTGCACAGGCAGTGGTGTGGGGCGAGGCGCAGGCCGACAACGTCGCAGTGCTATGGCCGCGCCGGCCCGACAGCGACGACGCAGCGCTCGTCAAAGCACTGGCCGAGGTCAATGCCGGCTTGCCCGACTACGCACGGGTGGCGCGCTTCGTCCGCGCCGATGCACCTTTCAGCGCACGCGAAGGCCTGCTCACGGCCAACGGGCGCCCCCGCCGCGACGCGATCCTCGCGCGCTATCAATCTGCCGTCGATCGCAGCTATCTGTCGCCGGCCACCGTCATCTCTCAAGGAATTTCTCCATGACGTTTTATGCATCCCTGCTGGCGCAGACCCAGGCCGAACGCGAGCGCATGACCCAGGTGCCGATCATCCAGGCGGCCCTGGCTGGCAATATCGCGCGTGCCGACTACGTTGCGTTTCTCGGCCAGGCCTATCATCACGTGCGGCATACGGTGCCGTTGCTGATGGCCTGCGGTGCACGCCTGCCGGCGCGGCTGGAATGGCTGCGCGAAGCCATCGGCGAGTACATCGAGGAAGAGATGGGGCACCAGGAGTGGATCCTGGATGATCTTGTGGCGTGTGGGCAGGCGCGCGAAGCCACTGTGCTGGCCGGCCCGTCGCTGGCCACCGAGTTGTTGGTCAGCTACGCCTACGACACCATCCAGCGCGGCAACCCGGTCGGCTTCTTCGGCATGGTGCTGGTGTTGGAAGGCACCAGCGTGGCGTTGGCCACGCGTGCGGCCAATAGCATTGCGCAGTCGCTGGAATTGCCACGCAATGCCTTCAGCTATTTGTTGTCGCATGGCGATCTGGATATCGAACATGCCGGCTTCTTCGAGAAACTCATGAACCGGCTCGAGGACCCACTCGACCAGCAGGCGGTGGTGCATGCAGCCCAGCGTTTCTACGTGCTGTACGGCGATCTGTTTCGCACGCTGCGCAGTGACGGCGTGCGTCTGGCGGAGGCGGCGTAATGGATCTGCATGGCAGGTGCGTCATCGTGACCGGCGCCACTGGCGGCATCGGCAGCGTACTTTGCGCCGGCCTGGTGGAGGCGGGGGCAACCGTCGTCGCGGTGGGGCGAACAGAGCAGACGTTGCAGCGGCTGGCTGCCGCGCATGCGCCTGGGCGCGTCGTGCCGGTGGTCGCGGACCTGGCCAGCGACCCGGGCCGTGCCGTGTTGCTGACACGCACGCAGGAGATGCGCTCGGCACCGTCGGTGCTGGTGCTTGCGCATGCGCAAAGCCATTTCGGATTGCTGCAGGATCAAGACCCGGCGGCCTTGGCTGCCGTCGTGCATCTGAATCTCACCGTGCCGATGCTGCTGGTGCAGGCGTTGCTGCCGGCCTTCGCGCGTCAGCCGGAGGCAGCGATGGTGGCGGTGGGCTCCACCTTCGGCAGCATTGGATTTGCCGGTTTTGCCGGCTACAGCGCCAGCAAGTTCGGTCTGCGCGGTCTGTTCGAGGCACTGGCGCGCGAGCATGCCGGGACCAGCGTGCGTTTTCAGTATCTATCGCCGCGTGCCACGGCCACGACGTTCAATCCGGCGGCGGTGGATGCGCTCAATGCAGAGTTGGGGACGGCGGTGGATCGTGCCGAGGACGTGGCCGCAGCGCTCTTGCAATCGATCGTGCGCGGCGATGCACGGCGTCAGTTGGGATGGCCGGAAAAGCTATTCGCCCGGCTCAACGGGCTGCTGCCCGAACTGGTGGATCGCGCCTTGCACAAACAGCTTCACCTCATCCGTCGCCATGCGCGACCCAGCGGCACTGCCGCCAACCAGGAGTTTTCGCATGAACCGCAGTTGCCGTAAGTCGCGCATCGTCACTGCGCTGGGCTTGTGCATGATCGCCGGTGCCGGCTGGGCGGCAGGCCTGTCGCCACAGGTGGCGCAGCTGCAGGACCGCTGGGCGGCGATCACCTATCAACTGCCAAAACCGCAGCGGGTCGCCGCGTTGGAGGCGCTGGCACAGCAAGCCGATCAGGTGCGCCATGCCCTGCCAGAGGATGCAGATGCATTGATCTGGGACGGCATCGTGCGCTCCAGTCTTGCGGGAGAAAAAGGCGGCCTGGGTGCCCTGGCGCAGGTCAAGCTCGCGCGCACGGATTTCGAACAGGCCATCAAGCGTGCACCGCGTGCGCTCGACGGCGCGGCCTACACCAGTCTGGGCGCGTTGTATTACCAGGTGCCTGGTTGGCCGATCGGCTTCGGTGACGATGCCAAGGCACGCACCTTGCTCTATCAGGGCTTGGCGATCGACCCTGACGGACTGGACAGCAACTACTTCGTCGGCGACTTCCTGCGCGACCAGAAGGACTGGGCTGGCGCGGAGAAGGCCTTCGAGAAGGCCGCGGCCGCGGCGCCGCGCCCCGGCCGGCAAGTTGCCGACGCCGGCCGCCGCAAGGAACTGGCCGCCAAGCTGGCAGATGTGCGGGCGCAGCTTGCCAAGCACTGAGCGGGCTTACAGACTGCACTGCATGCGCATTCTGCTGGTTGAAGACGATCTTTCACTGGGCGAGGGCATTCGCACCGCGCTGCGGCGTGCCGCCTATGCAGTGGACTGGGTGCATGACGGCGTCAGTGCGTTGATGGCCTTGCAGGAAGAGACCATGGATCTGGTCATCCTGGATTTGGGCTTGCCGCGCATGGATGGCATCGAGGTCATTCGCACCGCACGCGCCCGTGCGGTGGACACGCCGATCCTGGTGCTCAGCGCACGCGAGCGTGCAGCCGACCGCGCGTTGGGCCTGGATGTCGGTGCAGACGATTATCTGGGCAAGCCCTTCGACACCAATGAACTGCTGGCGCGCACGCGTGCCTTGCTGCGCCGCTCGGCCGGGCGCGCGCAGCCGGCATTGCAGGCCGGCGCATTGCGGCTGGATCCGGCCGGCATGTCGGTGCGCTGGCACGGCCGGGATCTGGACCTGACCCGTCGCGAGTTCGCACTGTTGTGGCTGTTGATGGAGCAGCGTGGCCGGCCCATCGGTCGCGAACGCATCCAGCAGCATCTCTATGGCTGGGACGAAGACGTCGCCAGCAATGCGGTGGACGTGCATGTGCACCAGCTGCGTCGCAAGCTGTCGGCAGCCGTGATCCGCACCGTTCGCGGTATTGGCTACGCGCTGGACGAGCAGGCCGCAGAGGCGGCCGCGGCCCCGCCGCAGGCACCGCAATGAATTCGATTCGGCGTGTGTTGTTGCTGGCCTTGCTGGGCGTGTTGTCGTTGCTGATGCTGGCCGCAGCCGGTTTTAGCTATCGCGCAGGCCTGCAGGAAGCCGGTGAGATGTTCGATGCACGGCTCGTGCAGTCCGCGCGCGTGCTGCTCTCGTTGGTGGATCAACCCCTGGACGATCTGCGAGCAGGCGAGCCGATCGTGATCGGCGGATGGCATGGGCAGGCGCAAGGCGTGGGCGAAGCGTTGGCGTTCAACGACGGCCATGCCTACGAAACCAAACTGGCATTCCAGGTGCGCAATGCGGCCGGCGCGCTGCTCTTGCGATCGGACAGCGCACCGGCGCAACCACTGGCACCGCTGCGTGCCGGCTATGCAGACGTGCAACTTGCCGATGGCCAATGGCGCACATTTACCCTGCGCTCGCCGGGCGGGCGCTGGTTCCAATCGGCCGAACGCGCCGATATTCGTGAAGAGCTTGCCGAAGATATCGCGCTGGGGACCTTGTTGCCGTTGCTGATGGCGTTGCCATTGATGGGGCTGTTGATCTGGGCGGTGGTGAACTGGGCCACACGTTCGCTGGTGCGCGTCTCCGACGAGATCGGCGAGCGTGACCCAAAGCGTCTGCAACCGCTGCAGCCGCAGCACATGCCGCGCGAAGTACACGGCCTGGTGCGTGCGGTCAACGGTTTGATGGACCGCGTGCAGGAGGGACTGGAACGCGAACGTCGCTTCATCGCCGATGCCGCACACGAGCTACGCACGCCGATTGCGGCATTGAAGGTGCATGCGGCCAATCTGCGCCTGGCCGCCAATGCGCGGGAACGCGACGAATCGCAACAGCAGCTGGATGCCAACGTGCTGCGCATCGAACGCATGGTGGCGCAATTGCTGGCCTTGAGCCGGGTCGAAGCGGTGGCTGCCTTGCCCCGCCGCAGCGTGAACCTCGACACCCTGGTGCGCAGTGAATCCGAAGACGTGCTGGCGATTGCAGCGCAGCGACAGCAGACCCTGGAACTGGCACTGCAACCGGTGCAGGTCATCGCCGACGAAACCGCGTTGTCGTTGCTGCTGCGCAACCTGCTGGAGAATGCCGTGCGCTACACGCCGCCCGGTGGACGCATTCTGGTCAGCACGCACAGCGCGCCGTCGCCAACGCTGGTGGTGGAAGATTCCGGTCCTGGCATCCCCGAAGCGGCGCGCGCGCGGGTATTTCATCGTTTCCACCGTGAACTGGGCACCGGTGTGGAGGGCAGCGGGCTAGGCTTATCGATCGTGCACGACATCGCCGTGGCACATGCAGCGCGCGTGCAGTTGGACCAGGCGCCCGTGCTGGGCGGTTTGCGCGTCAGCGTGCAATTTACCGGCGACGCGGCCAGTTGACCAAGATCCGTAGGGCAGGTGCGGTAACGCACCGGCAAACGGTGCTTGACATCGGATTCGATTACGCGCGTAATCGATAAAAATTACGGGTGTAATCGTATGTCCATCAGCGATGCCGAAGCAGTGGTGATGCAGGTGCTCTGGGATGGCGCACCGCGCACGGCAGAAGAAGTGATCGCCGCGCTGTCGCACACCGGCTGGGCCGAGCCGACCATCAAGACCTTGCTCAATCGGCTGCTCACCAAAGGTGCGGTCGCGGCGGAAAAGCACGGTCGCAAATATCACTACGCGCCGCTGCTGGCGCGCGCGCAATGGGTGCAGCAGCAGAGCGAAGGGCTGCTGCAGCGACTGTTCGGCGGGCGAGTGGCGCCGCCGGTCGCGCACTTCAGCGAACGCGGGCAACTCAGCGCGTCGGACATCGCGGAATTGAAGCGTCTGCTCAAGGAGTTGGACGATGCACCTTGACCTGCAATTGCTCTTGCACGTCACCCTGTACAGCAGTGCCGCGTTGCTGGCATGCCTGGTGCTACGTCGTGCACTGCGTGCATGGCTGGGCGCAACAGCGGCGTATGCGATCTGGGCCGCCGTGCCGCTTGCCGTATTGGCAGCTGTGATGCCGGGGCCGCCGATAGCGAGCGCATTGCCGACGATGCCGGCGTTGGTCGCGATGCCGCTCAACCTGCACGCTAGCGAACCCGTATGGGCGGCGGGGCTGCTGACTGCATGGTTGGCTGGTGCAGCTGCGATGGCTGTAGCGCTCTGCTGGCGGCAATGGCGCTTCGTGTGCAGCCTGGGCGCATTGCGTGCGGTCGACGCTGGAGTGTGGACTGCGATGCATGACGTGGGCCTACCAGTGTCGCTGGGCATCTGGCGCCCACGCATCGTGCTGCCGATGGATTTCGATACGCGCTACAGCGCCGCCGAACGCACCTTGATCCTGGCGCACGAGCGCCTGCATCTGCGGCGCGGCGATCTGCATGCCAACCTGCCGGCCGCACTGTTGCTGTGCATCGGCTGGTGGAATCCATTGATGCATCTGGCATGGCGCGCGTTCCGGCTGGATCAGGAACTGGCCTGCGATGCAGCGGTGCTGATGCGCTACCCGGGCAAGCGCCACAGTTACGCTACCGCGATGCTCAAGACCCACGCTGGTGCCGGCTGGACACCGACGGCCTGCCGTTGGAATGCGCCGCACGCGCTCACCCAACGCGTGGCTGCCTTGCTGAAGCCTGCGGTAGAGGCGCCCCGTGCGCGATGGAACCTGCGCATGGTAGTGGCACTGGCGGTGATGGTCAGTGGCGCCTGCTGGGCGTTCCAACCCGCACAACTGCAGGGTATGCGCGTGCCCGGCAACGCGCTGGATTTCCGCACCATGCAGCCGCCCAGGTATCCGCCTGACGCGGTCGCTGCAGGCCTGGCGGGATTTGTCGAACTGCAGATCGCAGTGAGCGCGACTGGAGCGCCCGAGCACATCGCCATCGTGCGCAGCACGCCCACGGGCGTGTTCGATCAGACCGTGCTCGACGCAGCACGCCACTGGCGCTTCACACCTGCGCTGGAGGACGGCACGGCAGTGGCGTCCGAGGTGCGCGTGCCGGTGAAGTTCGAACTGGATCCGCCAGATACGGCATCGTCGCTTGCGGATATCCATTCCGGTCCCGAAACCACCGCAAGCCCACACGCTGCCGACCAGTCCGAACGTGTTGCCAGCTGTGCACCAGCGGGATGCGCCTTACGCGGTGCGTTGCAATGAACCGCTGCCTGATCGGCAGCCTCGCCCTGATGCTGGCCCTGAGTAGTTGCGCCACGCGTCACCTCGCGGAGCGGCAGCGCAGCCAGCGCGAGGATTCGGTGGATCAACGCATGCTGCCCTCACAGCCGGACGGCGCCGGCGCTGCGGGTGTCCAACCCTACACGCTGGCGCCAACGCAACGCTTCCGCATGCCACGCGCGGTGCGCAGCGATGCCCCGATGCTGCCCGCCGATTCGCCGCGGCAGAGCCTGGCGCCCACCACGGTTTGCGCGCATCTCATTCTGAGTGCAGAGGGTTCGGTGCAACGCGTGGATCCGATGTCCGACCGCGACGAATGCGCCGCCGGGTTGCTGCCGGACAACGCCGACCTCATGCAAGCGGTGCGCACGACCGCGCTGCGATGGCAGTTTGTTCCGGCAGCGATGTGCACCTACCCCCCAGGGGTTGCGCAACCGGCAGCGCCAGACGACTGCACTGATGCGACGCAGATCGAGCCGGTGCCGGTGACATTGTCGTTCGCGTTCACCTTCGAGATGCGGCAGGGCAAGGTGAGCGTGCGAACCGGGAAGGTGGTGCGATAGCTGCTGCAGCCGTGGCGCAGTGTGTCCAGTCACCAGCAACACTGCGTCCTCTCACGACATGTCAGACCCAAGCGCTATTTAGGCCACACCGCCTTCAATCCAGCACATGCACGCTGTCGGCAATGCGCTGGACTTCATCGGGGTTATGGCTGACGTAGAGCATCGGCAGGCGAATCTCGTCGCGCACGCGTTGCAGATAAGGAATCAATTCTTCGCGGCGCGCCTGATCCAGGGCCGACAGGGGTTCGTCGAACAGCAGAATCGCCGGTTGTGCCAACAACGCGCGGCCAATCGCCACGCGTTGCGCTTCGCCGCCAGACAGGTTGCGCGGCCGGCGTTGCAACAGCGGGGCAATGCCGAGCAGGGCCACCACATCGTCGAAACCGAACGGCGCCGTGCCGCGCGCATGCCGGCCGTAGCGCAGGTTGCGCCGCACATCCAGATGCGGGAACAGCCGCGCATCCTGGAACACGTAACCTATCCGGCGCTGGTGCGTCGGCAGGTCGATGCCTTGCCCGGCGTCGTACAGGCAGCGCCCATCGATGTGGATATGCCCGGCCTGCGGGCGCACCAGGCCGGCAATTGCGTTGAGCACCGTGGTCTTGCCCGCGCCGGAGGGCCCCACCAGCGCCACCACACGCGCATCGTCATGGATGCGGATGCGGCGTTGGAAGGTGCCGCGCTGCAGCTGCAGGTCGATATCCAGCATCACGCGTCCTCGCGCGGATGCGGCCGACGCACCAGCCATTCGGACAGCAACAGCGCCGCCAGCGAAATCGCCAGCGCCACGCCCGCCAGCCGCCAGATGCCCGATTCCATCCCCGGGACCTGCATCAGCCCGTAGATGGCCGATGACAAGGTTTGCGTTTCGCCAGGGATATTCGACACGAAGGTGATGGTGGCACCGAACTCGCCAAGCGCCTTGGCGAACGCGAGCACCATGCCGGCGACCAGGCCCGGCCAGGCCAGCGGCAAGGTGATGCTGAAAAACACCCGCCACGGCCCGGCCCCGAGCGTGGCGGCGGCCGCTTCCAGGCGACGATCGGTGGCTTCGATGGACAGACGAATCGCGCGCACCATCAGCGGAAATCCCATGACCGCGCACGCCAGTGCCGCGCCGGTCCAGCGGAAGGCGAACTGGATACCGAGGTGTTCCAGCAACCAGCTGCCCACCGGCCCCTGCGTGCCCAGCACCACCAGCAGCGCATAGCCGGTGACCACCGGCGGCATCACCAAGGGCAGATGCAGCAACGCGTCCAGCAGGGCCTTGCCGGGGAAGCGGCGGCGCGCCAGCAGCCAGCCGCAGGCGATGCCCGGCGGCAGGCTGGCGAGCGCTGCCACGATCGCGACCTTGAGACTCAAGCCGATCGCGGTCAGCTCTTCCGGGGTAAACATCGACAAACGGTGTGCCTCAATCCTTCAACGAAAAACCACGGCGCGCGAAGATCGCCTTGGCCGGCTTGCTTCCCAGCCAGGTTACGAACGCTGCGGCGGCGGGATTGCGGCTGTTCTTCAATGCAGCCACCGGATACACGATGGCCTCATGGCTGTCGTCGGGAAAGGTGGCGACCACGCGCACCTTGGCATCGGCGCGCGCATCCGAGCCATACACGATGCCCAGCGGCGCCTCGCCACGCGAGACCAGCATCAATGCCGCGCGCACGCTTTCCGATTCGGCAAGCCGATTGCTGACGCTGTCCCATTGGCCGAGCGTGCGCAGCGCAGCGGCGGCGTATTTGCCGGCCGGCACGCTGGCGGTCTGGCCCACGGCCAGGCGCCCGCCCTGCCCAAGCGCCTTGGCAATGGCGCCGGGCGCACGCAGGTCAACGCGCAGCCTGCTGCTCGCCGGCGCGACCAACACCAGCGTGTTGCCGAGCAGGTTGTGCCGCTGCGCCGGCAGCACCAGCCCACGCTGCTGCAGATAGTCCATCCATTCCAGGTCGGCCGAAAAGAACACGTCCGCCGGTGCGCCCTGTTCGATCTGGCGTGCCAGCGCAGAACTGGCTGCATACGACACCCGTACCGGCGTGCCGGTCGCTTTTTCATACGCGGCAGCGGCTTCGTCCATCGATTCTTTCAGGCTGGCGGCCGCAAACACCGTCACCGGGGCGGTCTGCGCACTTGCCAGCACAGGCAACGCCAGCATCAGCACGCACAACGCGCGCTGCCAGAAACCGATCATGCGCATCGAATGCTCCTCACCAGGACAGGGGCCCGATCATAGCGGCTACGCGATGCGCACCGCGTGGCGAGCCTGCGCGCGCTACAGGACCACTCCGGCGCAACGCCCGGCCTGAAGATTGGTTTGCAGGGCCGGGCGGATCAGCTTGGGCTCGGGCAAGGTGGCATCGCGCGCCTGCCGCTGCGCCACGAAGGTCTCCACGTCCACGCCGTCGCGCACGTGGATGTTGCTGCGCCGCTGCGCGCCGATACTGGTCTGATGCGCCACCGCGCGCCCGCCCGGGCCGTAGTCGTGGCAGACGAACACGCGGGTGCTTTCCGGCAGCGCGTACAGGCGCTGGATCGACGCAAACAGCTGGCGTGCATCGCCGCCGGGAAAATCGCAACGCGCCGTACCCGCATCCGGCATGAACAACGAATCGCCAGGAAACAGTGCATCGCCGATCAGATACGCAATGCTGTCGCTGGTGTGGCCGGGCACCGCGATGACGCGTGCTTCGATACCGCCTAGCTTGAAGCGCTCGTCGTCGGCAAACAGATGATCGAATTGCGAGCCATCGGCGCGGAAGTCGTCCGGCAACGCGTACTGCGGGGCAAGGGTGCGTTGCACCTGGCAAATACCCTCGCCGATACCGATGCGCGCCTGCGGCCAATGCTGCTTCAGCCACTGCGCCGCAGACAGGTGATCGGCATGCGCATGGGTTTCCAGCAGCCACTGCAACTGCCATCCGTGTTGCTCGATGGCCGCAAGGATGGCCTGCGCCGCTTGGCTGCCGACGACGCCGCTCTCGGCCGCGTAGTCCAGCGCCGGGTCGATCACTGCCGCCGCACCGGTGGCCGCATCGGCGACCAGGTAGGTGAAGGTGTTGCTGTCGGCATGAAAGAAGGCAAGCACCTGGGGCTGCATCGGCGTCTCCACGTCAGGGGTTGGCCAGTGCCGCGTTGAGGATGGCGGCGAGCCGGTCACCTGCGATGCGCAGCTGGGTTTCGGCGATCGGGCGATAGGTGGCGATGTAGGTGGCGGGCAACACGTGCGCGCTCGGGTAGACGCCGGGCGTGATGGCGATCTTGCACGACGCCTGCGCCCACGCCGCAGCCGGCGGCGGCAGGGCCGCAGACACCGCAGTGGTGGCCGGCAATGCCAGCAAGCGTTGCAGGTACGCATCGTCGCTCAGGTGGCGGTCGTTGAGCATGCCGCTGTCCCACAGCGCATGCAGGTTGCTGCCCTTGCCATCGATCTGCAGCTGGAAGTCGTTACCGCCCTTGTCGTGCGCATAGCCGGCGTGCATCGGCTGATGGATGTCGCCGACGAAATGCACCACGAACTTCAAGGCCTGGCGGCGGACGTCCAACGGCTGGCTGCGATCTGCGAGCAGGGCGGCTTGCTGGTCGAGCGCGGCGATCACGCAGTTGCCGTCCGGGCAGTCGCGCGGTGGCAAGTACGTGCAGTCGTGTTCGCCCAGGTTGACGTAGTGCCATGGCCCTGAGCGCTTGCCCAGGTCCGGGTCGTGCTCGCGCAACTCATCGGCCCAGGTGGCCACGCCGTGCAGGGTCGGGTCCGGCTCGCCGGCCAGCAATTGCGCCACCTGCGTGCGTGCCTGCGGGCTCAGTTCGGTTTCGGCAATACGCGCCACCAGACGGTGGCCTTGCGGGCCCCAGGCCAGGGCGGTGCTGGGGTGGATCGCGGCGGCCATTGCCGCGGCAACTACGAATGCAGAGAGGGAAAGTGTCTTCATCCGGCGATTGTACGCATCGCTCCGGGACGGTTTGATGGCCATCCGGCAGTTGCGACAGCCACGCCTCAGCATGGCGCCAATGCGTGCCTGGAGCACGCCCGGATGGTGCAAGTAGTCGTCGGGCGGGTTTGCACGCAACGCGGCAACTGCAGCATTCGCATGGGGCATGCCGCACCGGTGCCGGCCGCGCCCATCTGGCGATGAACGCAGTCGTGTTGCCAGATGCTCTTATTGCCAGACGCTCTTAGTAATACACCAGGTACGACACGCCGAAGGTCAACGGATCGATGCGTGCCTTGCCCAGCCGCGCACCGTTGAGGTCGACATTGCTGCGCGAATCGGTCCAGCGCGCATCCACGCGCAGGCCGCTCCGGTCGTTGAAGATGAAGTCGACACCGACATGCGCAGTGGCGCCGACCGAATCGTCGAAACGCAGATCGCCGCCAGCCACCGTCGGCTCGGTGTCTTCGCCCAGGAACGCGGTGTAGTTGATGCCGACGCCCACGAACGGCGACACCGTGCCGTAGCCATTGATGTGGTACTGCAGCAGCACGCTCGGTGGCACCGACCAATAGCTGCCTACCTTGCCGATGCCCTGCAGTTCGAGGTCGTGCTTGCCTGCAACTGCGGCGTGCACTTCGATACCCAGGTTGTTGCGCAGGAAATATTCGTAGGTGAACGACAGTGCCGGCGCGCCCTTGATCTCGGCCTGGGTGCCGCCGAAGGTGCCGCTATTGGACTTGGGCGAGACATAGCCCGCACCGTAACCGGTCGTCCAGTGACCGGCCGACTGTGCAAGGGCGGGTGCGGCCGAGGCGGCCAGTGCGATGGCGAGGGCGGTGCGAGTCAGCGTGTTCATGGAATCCCCGGTAGGTCGGACAGACGGGCGACGTGACCGACCTGTCCGCAACTCCGGCGGTGGATGCACGTCCCTGGACGGCAAGTGTGCCAGAGATGCGCCGCCCACGCCGCGGGATCAGAAACGGTGCACGTAGGCCACGCCGTAGACCAGCGGGTCGATATTGACCGTGCCGATACGGTTGCCGTCCAGGCGCGCTTGGGTATCGATATCGATCCAGCGCAGGTTGACGCGCAGCGCGCCGCGGTCGCTGAGCTTGTAGTCCACGCCTGCATGCAGTGCCAGGCCCCAGGAATCGTCCAGCTCCAGCGTGCTGCCGGCCAGCGCGCCGCGGGTATCGGTGTCGAAGAAGCGCGTGTAGTTGATGCCCGCGCCGAGGAAGGGCGACACCTTGCCCTGGCTGTTGAAGTGGTACTGCAGCGACACCACCGGCGGCAGGTGCTTGGTGCTGCCAACGCGGCCCAGTCCACGCAGCGCGATGTCGTGCTCGAACGGCAGCGCGGCCAGGACCTCGATGCCGAGGTTGTCTGCGATGAAGTATTCGGCGGTGAAGGTCGGCTTGATGTCCTTGCCTACGTCTGCTTCCAGCGTGCCGCCAACCAGGCGGCCATTGTCGGATTTGGGAGCGACCTGGTGGGCACCGACGGCAACGGCCCAGTCGCCTTTGGATTGCGCCAGTGCGGGGAGGCTGACGCAAGAAGCGGCCAGCGCGGCGAACAGAAAGGTAGAGCGAAGATGCATGGGAAGCCTCGTAGGGTGCAATGGACGTGGGAAGTCTTCGCGCTTGGCGTCGCCGCTGCCTTGATCCTGATCAATTTGGCCGTGCGCTCGGGTGTGCGGGTCTGCAATGGCTGTAGTCACACCCTGCGCGCACGACCGCGATACGCGCTATGCCGATGCTCGCAGCGGGCATCGCACGTGCGGCATCGCGCGATGGGCTGACCACGGCTGTCGGCGCGGGAGGAGCGCCGACGGTTGCGTGCGCAGTGGCGTCGACAGCGATCGATCGCCGTTGCGATGTACCGCTTACTTGACCTTGGCGACCTTGGGTGCATCCACTTCCGGCATCGCCGAGCTGTGGTGGTTGATGATCAGCCACTTGCCGTCGCGCTTTTCGTAGACGAAGGTGTAGCGGGCCTGCACGTTGCTCTTCTTGCCGGCCTTGTCGGTCAAGGTGAAGGTGTACACGCCGGCATCCACGGCGCTGTCGTCGTCGAGCACGCGCACGGTGCGGTAATTGACCACGCCCTGCGGCTTCTTGGTCAGGAACATCGCGAAGTAGTTTTCGATCTGCTCGCGCGAGGCGCGCACTTCGTTGGAGACCGTCGGCAGCAACACGCCGTCCGGTGCGTACAGGTCGGCCACCTTGTGCGGGTTGCCGGTGGCCAGCGCCGCGTTCCAGGTGTCGAACAGCGCAGCGACTTCGCGCTCCTCGCCGCCGGCCGGCAGCTTGGCCTTGTCGGTGTAATGCATCACGCCGCCAGCCAGCGCCGGGGTGGCAGCCACAGCCAGAACCAGAGAGAAGAGGGTGCGACGCATGGGAAATCTCCGTGTGATTGATGGGTTGCCTCAGCAGGCAGCGCCAGTATCGAAATCCACGGAGTGCCGAAATTCTGCTGTTCGGCATAGCGGTGAATATGCTTTTCAGCGTATTTGCTTCGTTTTTAAGTGGATGAAATACATGGAGTTATGGCCTCTTTCACCATGCTCGATGCAGTGGCGCTTGATGCGGCTGGCATGAGCTCATCCGGAAACCGTCGGTCATCGATGCGATGGCGCGCGGATCGGCCGCTCACGCGCGTTCCCGCAGAGGCCGAGCGCAGTTGCGGTCCGATGGCTCACCAAGCGACGCACAGAGCTCATTCACTGGCGAACCGCTCACCCATCCCGAATGCCCATTCCCCCATCACGGCCCACACCAACACGGCTGCAGACAAGTGACGCTGCTAGAATGACAGCCCCTTTCCATCCGCCGCGCTGTCGCGGTCGCAGGAGCTAGTGAACATGGCAATCAAGGTTGGCATCAACGGATTCGGTCGCATCGGACGCAACGTGCTGCGCTCTGCGGTGCAGAACTTCGCCAATGACATCGAGATCGTGGCCATCAATGACCTGCTCGAGCCCGACTACCTGGCCTACATGCTGCAGTACGACTCGGTGCATGGCCGCTTCAAGGCCGATGTCTCGGTCGACGGCAACACGTTGATCGTCAATGGCAAGAAGATCCGCCTGACCCAGGAACGCGACCCGGCCAACCTCAAGTGGGATGCCGTCGGCGCGGACGTGGTGATCGAGTCCACCGGCCTGTTCCTGACCAAGGAAACCGCACAGAAGCACATCGATGCAGGTGCCAAGAAAGTCATCCTGTCGGCGCCGTCCAAGGACGACACCCCGATGTTCGTCTACGGCGTAAACGACAAGACCTACAAGGGCGAAGCGATCATCTCCAACGCCTCGTGCACCACCAACTGCCTGGCGCCGTTGGCCAAGGTGATCAACGACAAGTGGGGCATCAAGCGCGGCCTGATGACCACCGTGCATGCGGCCACTGCGACGCAGAAGACCGTGGACGGCCCGTCCAACAAGGATTGGCGCGGCGGCCGCGGCATCCTGGAGAACATCATCCCGTCCTCCACCGGCGCGGCCAAGGCCGCGGGCGTGGTGATCCCCGAGCTCAACAAGAAGCTCACCGGCATGAGCTTTCGCGTGCCGACCTCCGACGTTTCGGTGGTCGACCTCACGGTCGAACTGGAAAAGCCGGCCACCTACGCCGAAATCTGCGCCGAAGTGAAGGCACAAAGCGAAGGTGCACTGAAGGGTGTGCTCGGATATACCGAAGACAAGGTCGTGGCCACCGATTTCCGCGGCGAAACCTGCACCTCGGTGTTCGACGCAGACGCAGGCATCGCGCTGGACTCCACCTTCGTCAAGCTGGTGTCCTGGTACGACAACGAGTGGGGCTACTCCAACAAGTGCCTGGAGATGGTGCGGGTTGTGGCCAAGTAATCGGCCTCTTTCGATGCAATAAAAAAGCGCCTTTGGGCGCTTTTTTATTGCAGATCGCAATTTCTGGAAGGCCTTTATTCCGCAATAATACGCATGTCTTCACCTTTGCCAGTGACCGAAACGCGGCTGCCGACTGCGAGGCCCGACACTTCTGCACTCGGTTTCGTCACGATTACCTGCGACTTGTTATCGAAACGAATCTTCAGCATGTAGTGCGAGGCGGCGCCGTTGCTGATGACCTTTTCGCCTACCTGTGTGCCGGCATAAGTGCCTGCGGCGGCTCCAGCTTCAGCACCAAGTGGGCTATTGGCTGTAAGGCCGAGGAAGCTGCCTGCCATGCCGCCAAAGTTCGACGCCGCGTTCTTAAGCCTTTTAGTACGTTCCGGAACATTGTCACCCTTGTTTTCAATGGGCTCCAGTGCTGCGATGGTTCCATGCCGTGCCGATTCGGCCATGACCGGGGCGACAAGCATCCCCTGCGAGAGAGCAAGCGTCAGCCAGGCAGTACGGCAAATCCAACTCCTTGTTTTCATCTAGGGCAGTCCTTTATTGATGGATCGATGTTGGGCTAGTGATGGCATTACTTCTTCTTCGCGCGCCCCCAGCTGCGCGCATGTTCATTGCACCTGCTGCCAGCGAAATCGTATCGGGTGATGATGCCGTCCGCATTGGCGATAAAGGTGATTTCACAATGATGTTCGGCAGGAACGAAGACTTCTTCGCTATGCTGGTTTTCCTGGAAAATTGGGGTGGGTGCCACACCATTGCCCCCGCCGACCATGCCGACAACTCCCCCTTGCGTGCTCCAATAATGGGTGCGGTAGTGCGCTTCTATGCCGAAGTTATACGTGTAGGCAGTTTCCTGCGTTTCGATGTTTTCCGATGTGTATAGCCCTTTTCCTACAGGCCATTGCATCATCAATTCGCTAGCATCGTGACCAATCCAGCTTTGGGCGACGCTTTCAGCAGTACCGAACACATCGGCAGATGCCTGCTGCGCGGGCGTCAGTAACGCAATTGCGCAAATCGCAAGCAGTGAGTAAGGTCGGAAGACAACGTGCATCGAGATGCGTCCTTGCAGGGCAGGCAAACCATTGGTCCTTGCGACTCGGGTGCTTACCCGTGCGCTGGCGCGTTTTTGGCATTCTGCGTAACGTTCTGCAAGCCGCTCACTATATATGTCTGCAAGACTGACCAACGTAGACATCGGCGCAACCGCATGCCCTAATCGCATGCTGCCAGCGATTGCCTTGCGCTGGAACTACAGAGGACGTATGGGCACCCAATGAATTCAAGGAGAGACAAACGTGCAGATCAATCGTAAGTGGATTGGCTCAATTGTGCTGGCCATGGTTGTAGCAGGACTGGCGCCACAGGCAATTGCCAAGAAGCAGACCGGGACGCCGGCCTGGATGAATGCCGATGGCGAGGTGATCAAGTCGTCCGATGTCGAGGCGGGCTACGGCGAGACCGTCAAGGGCGTCAATGATTACGAGGGCGAGATCACCGGCAAGCCGGCGCCTGGCAGCAAGTTCACCCAGCTGAAAATCGGTATGCCGATGAAGCAGGTCACCGACCTGATTGGTCAACCGGACGACCAGGGTGCTTACGTGACCGGCAAGGCATTTATCCCGTTTTTCTTCGGTGGCGACCGCTACCGTTACGAAATGGCCTATAAGGGCCAGGGACGCCTGGTGTTCGCTGGCAAGTCGATGGGGACCGGCGGCAACCTGATCTGGATCATCCATAACAAGAACGACAGCGGCTACCGCGAATAACCGTTCAAAGCGCCCGGTTCTCCGGGCGTTTTCTTGTGTGAGGCACCCACGCAAGCACGCATGCGACCGCATGCTTGCCGACGCTCCATCCGTCGTCCAAGCGATAGGCTAGCTGCCCAGCCGCAGCCCGAGGCTGTATGGTGCGCGCATTCGGCTGGACGCCGGCTCGGGGATTGCTGCGTTGGAAACGATAATCGTGTTGGTGGCCCTGGTGCTGCTCGCCGTGCCGATGGGTGTGGTGATTGCGCTGGTATGGATTGCCGGGCTGCGGCGACGGGTGGCGGCGCTGGAGCAGCGGCTCGCGCAGTGGCAGGGCAGTGGTGCCGGGCGTGCGGATACGCCGGCGCAAGCACCCGCGGACGCGCAGGGCAGGGCATGGGAGCGACCGGACGAGGCTCCCGCTGCCGGCACTGGTCCGGGCGTCGTGGCCGACAGCGATCTTTCGGGGTACCGCACCTCCGATGCGGCGCGTCAGGACGACGGTTGGCATGCGCCGGGCGCGGATCACGAGGCGGTTGGTGTGTCTGCCTCGGCGATGCCGCCGCCGTTGCCGGCGCAGGCGCCTGCGCGGGCGCCTGCAGATGCGATGGCGCGCAGTGCAATCGCGGCGTCGGAACGCCCCGGCCCGCAAGCGCAGGCAACGCGCGCCCAGCCGGCGCAACCGCAATCGGCGCAACCCCAACCGCCCCAGCTTCCGGCCGCGCCCAGCGCCATCGCGCGCGCAGCCAGCGCCTTGAAGCGTTGGTTCACCGAGGGCAATGTGCCGGTGAAGGTCGGCATGCTGGTGTTGCTGGCCGGCGTGGCATCGCTGTTGAAGTACGCCAGCGACCAGGGCTGGATGCGCATGCCGATCGAGCTGCGCTTGGCCGGCATCAGCGTCCTGGCATTGGCCGGCCTGATCTTCGGTTGGACGCAGCGCGCGCAGCGGCCGGGCTTTGCGTTGGCGTTGCAGGGCGGCGCCATCGGCGGCTTGTTGTTGACGGTGTTCGCGGCGTTCAAGTTGTACGGCTTGCTCGATGCCGCAATGGCGCTGGGCATCAGCGTGGTGCTGATCGCAGGCATGTGCGTGCTGGCGGTGCTGCAGGATTCGCGCACGTTGGCGGTGCTGGGCGTGCTGGCCGGTTTTCTTGCGCCGATCTGGTTGTCTACCGGCAGCGGCAATCACGTGGCGCTGTTTTCGTATTACGCCGTGCTCAACGCCGGCATCGTGGCGATTGCATGGACACGTCCATGGCGCGTGCTGAACCTGCTGGGGTTTGCTTTCACCTTCGGCATCGGCACCGTGTGGGGGGCGCTGCAGTATTCCCCGGCGAAATTCGCCACGACCGAGCCATTCCTGTTGCTGTTCTTCGCGATGTACGTGGCGATCCCGGTGCTGCATGCGCGCCGCGGCGACGGCAGTGCCGGCAGGCTCATCGATGGCAGCCTGTTGTTCGGAACGCCGCTGGTGGCGTTTGCGTTGCAGGCGCGCCTGCTCGAGGGCGACCGGCTGCCACTGGCGTTGTGCGCGGTGGCGGTGGCCGCGTTGTACGCGGGCCTGGGCAGCTGGCTGCTGCGCCGCGCGTCTACGCGCGTGCTGGGCCAGGCGCACGCGATGCTGGCGGTCGGGTTTGCAACCCTGGCCGTACCGCTGGCGCTGTCGGCACGTGCCACTGCAAGCGTGTTTGCGCTGGAAGGCGTCGGTTTGCTGTGGCTGGGGCTTCGCCAACAACGACGGGTCTCGCAGGTCAGCGGTGTTGCGCTGCAGGTGTTTGCGGCGGTGGGTGTCGCCTTCGGCGTGGATGCCTGGCGCCACGATGCGGTCGCGGTGGCCAATGCAACCTGCATGAGCACGGTGCTGCTGGCGCTGGCCGGCTGGGCCAGTGCCTGGTTCCTGCGCGATGCCGGGCATCGGCGGCGTGCGCTGCTGGCATATCTGTGGGGACTGGGTTGGTGGACGCTGTGCGGCGTGCATGAGATCGTGCGTTTTGCCGACCTGCGCAGCGAACCTGATCTGCTGCTGGGCTTGGTCGCACTCAGTGTATGGCTGGCGGCGGAAGTGCATCGGCGCCGTCCTGCAGCGGCGTTGGTATGGACGGTGATGTCGGGGCTGGCGCTGGCGGCGCCGTTGGCGCTGTGGCAAGACGCAGCGCACACCCAGCCATTCGCGCACTGGGGCGCGCTGGCATGGGGTGTATTTGCGGTGGCGGGCGCGCGTGCGCTGTGGTGCCTGCGCACGCAGCAGGGCGCTGGCGCGATGGCGGCGCAGTTCATCTGGTGGCTGCTGTGGCCGTTGGTCATTTCGCTGGGCGCGGCCTGGCTGGCCGATGCGTTCTCGCTGGCCAATGGCTGGCGTTGCGCCTTGCTGGCGGCGCCATGGTTGCTGGTGGCGACGCTGGGGCTGTTGCGCTGGCCGTGGCTGGCCTGGCCGCAGGGAACCGGCTTTGATCCTGCACGCAACGCGCTGCTGAGCTGCGTGTTCGCGTTACTGGGGCTCGGCTGGCTGCTCGCGTTGCTGGACCCGGTGAGCGCAGCGCCGTTGCCCTGGCTGCCGTTGCTCAATCCCGCCGAGCTGGCGCAATTGGCGGTCCTGGCCTTGCTTGCGGGCTGGGCCTGGTCCGCACCTGCGCCGACAGTGCTGCAGCGTTCGCGCGTGGGTGCGCTGGGTGTGCTGGGGTGGGCGTTGATCACCGGCAGCACCTTGCACAGCGTGCATCACTGGGGCGGTGTGGCGTGGGATCGGGCGCTGATCGGCGCCACCTTGTCGCAGACCAGCCTCACCATCGTCTGGAGTGTGCTCGGCGTGCTGGGCTGGGTGATCGGCTCGCGTCGTGGGCAACGCGGGCTGTGGCTGGGCGGCGCGTTGCTGATGGGGCTGGTCCTGGCGAAGTTGGTGTTGGTCGACCGCCAGCATCTGGGCAATCTTCTCGGCATCGGCTCGTTCATGGCCTATGGCCTGTTGTGCACCGTGGTGGGCTATCTGGCGCCGGCGCCGCCACGGGCGGTCGCGGCCGAAGGTCGTGCTGCCGAAGAGAACGGCGTCGAAAAGGATCAGGCATGAACGCGATGCGATGGGCGCTGCTGCTGTTGGTGCCGCTGCTGGCGCAGGCCGCCGATGTGCGGCAGGACTACCGCCAGCAGTGGCCGCTGCAGGTCACCGGCTCGGATGCCGGCCTCTATCAGCTGACCTTGGATGCGGCGGTGTATCGCATTGCGCACGACGCGGCGTTGCGCGATGTCACGGTGATCGATGCGCGTGGACAAGAGCTGCCCACCGCCTGGCTGCCGATGGATGCGGCACCGGCGGCTGCGGTACGCCGTCAGCGCTTGCCCGTGTTTGCGCTGCCCGCCGGTGCCGCGCCGGCCAACGGCGATCTGCAGTTGATTGCCGAGCGCGACGCCAGTGGTGCAGTGCGCCGCCTGGAAGGTCGCTTTGCGACCGGAGCTGTCGCTGCGGGCCGCGGTGTCAGCTGGCTGATCGATGCCAGCGCGCTGCGCGATCGCCCGCGTGCGCTAGTGCTGGACTGGGAGGGCGACATGCCGGTGCAGGCCCAGGTGCGTGTGGAAGGCAGCGACGATCTGCGCGACTGGCGCATGCTCGCCTCCAACGCCATGGTCATGGCACTCGACAATCAGGCGCAGCGACTGCAGCAGCGCCGTATCGCCCTGGATGATGGGGCGCGTTACCTGCGCCTGGTCACCGCATCCGGCGCGCTGCCGGCACTACGCGTGGTCGAGGCGGAGCTGGAGGGCATCGCCATGTCCACACCGCCGCAGTGGCTGGACTTGCCCGGCACCACGCAAGATGCCGCGCTGGTGTATGTCTTGCCCGGTCGCTTTCCGATCAGCCAGCTGGATGTCGGCGGCAGTCAGGCCGAGGCGGTCGAGTGGATCGTGGCAAGTCGCGATTCCGACGATGCGCCGTGGCTGCAACGTGCCGGCCCATGGCTGGCGTATCGATTGGGCCAGGGCGCGGCCGCCGCGTCGCCGCCGCAATTGCTGTCTGCGCCCGTGCGCGATCGCCAATGGCGGCTGGTCGCTGCGCAGGGTCGCAGCACCGCCGTGCCGACGCTGCGCGTCGGTTACCGGCCGGAGCGGCTGATGTTTCTCGCCCAAGGCCAGCCACCCTATGCATTGGTCGCCGGCAGTGCGCGTGCGCAGCGCACCGACGCACCGCTGGGCGCAATGCTGCAGGCACTGCGGCGCGAACGCGGCGCACAGTGGCAGCCGGCGCAGGCCCGTCTGGCTGCGCAGGCGCAGCCGCTTGCCGGCGATGCCGCGCTGCAACCGGCCGCCACGCCGCGCGACTGGAAGCGTTGGTTGCTGTGGGGCCTGCTGGTTGGCGGCGCCTTGCTGGTCGGCGGTTTCGCGGTGAGCCTGTTGCGTAGCGCATCGGCCAATCGCAACGGCTGATTGCGGCCGCTTCGCATCGCGGTTTGCCGCTGCAGCGCGAAGGTCGGACAATGGACGTCCCCCGTGACCAAGGCAGCCGTATTGCCCGTCGTGTTCGACCAAGCATCCCGCGCCTCGCCGACCGTCTTGGCGGCCTCGCGCGTGGTGGGCAAGCTGCGCGCCAGGCGATCCGCCCGCGGGCGCAACGACATCGCGCTGGCGTTTTACGGCCAGTTGCCGCCAACGGCACAGCGCTCACCTGTTTGCCCCGGCGCGTGTCCTGGGTGCTTCTGCCTGACCATTCCCCATTCCCCCTCCCTAGACCGAACGAGCTGAGCCCATGTCCATTGTCCGCATGACCGACCTCGATCTCTCCGGCAAGCGCGTGTTGATCCGCCAGGATCTCAACGTGCCGATCGACAACGGCCAGATCACCTCCGAACAGCGCATCACCGCCTCGGTGCCCACCATCAAGCTGGCGCTGGAAAAGGGTGCGGCCGTCATGGTGACCTCGCACCTGGGCCGCCCCAAGGAAGGCAGCTGGACCGAGGAAGATTCGCTGGCGCCGGTTGCCACGCGTCTGGCCGCATTGCTGGGCGTGGACGTGCCGCTGGTGCGCGACTGGGTCGATGGCGTGGAGGTCGCGCCGGGCCAGGTGTTGCTGCTGGAAAACTGCCGCATGAATGTCGGCGAGGGCAAGGACGATGAGACGCTGGCGCGCAAGTACGCCGCGTTGTGCGACGTGTTCGTGATGGATGCCTTCGGCACCGCGCACCGTGCGCAGGCCTCCACGCACGGCGTGATCCGTTTCGCGCCGGTCGCAGCAGGCGGCCCGCTGTTGATGGCCGAACTCGACGCCCTGGCCAAGGCGCTGGACAACCCGGCCAAGCCCTTGCTGGCCATCGTTGCCGGCAGCAAGGTGTCCACCAAGCTGGAGCTACTGTCCAACCTGGTCAACAAGGTCGACCAGCTGATCGTTGGCGGCGGCATCGCCAACACCTTCATCGCCGCGGCCGGGCATGCCGTGGGCAAGTCGTTGAACGAGCCGGATTTGATCCCGACCGCCAACCAGATCGTGGCCGATGCCAAGGCGCGTGGCGCCGAGATTCCGCTGCCCACCGATGTGGTCGTTGCCAAGCAGTTCCTGCCCGATGCGCAAGCCAGCGTGAAGTCGCTGGAGGCGGTCGATGCGGACGATCTGATCCTGGATATCGGCCCGCAAACCGCGCAGCGCTACGCCGAACTGATCGCCAGTGCCGGTACCGTGGTGTGGAACGGTCCGGTGGGCGTGTTCGAATTCGAGTCCTTCAGCCACGGCACCGAGACGCTGGCGCGCGCGATCGCCAGTTCCAAGGCGTTCTCGATCGCTGGCGGTGGCGACACCCTGGCCGCAGTGGACAAGTACGACATCGCCCAGGACGTGACCTACATTTCCACGGGCGGCGGTGCGTTCCTGGAGTTTCTGGAAGGCAAGACCTTGCCGGCGGTGGCCGCACTCCAGGCCCGCGGTCAGTGAGTGCAGCCACGCTGTTTTTCGATCTGGACGGCACGCTGGTCGATTCGGAGCCAGGCATCGTTGCCAGCATCGTGCATGCCTTCGACGAACTCGGCCAGCCGCGTCCGTCGGCGCAGACCTTGCGCGCCTGGATCGGCCCGCCGTTGCGCGACAGCTTCACCGAGTGTTTTCCGGACGACCCGGAGTTGGTGCAGCGCGCGCTCGGGCTCTACCGCGCACGCTACGACGCGGTGGGCTGGACCGAACTCAGCGTGTTCGACGGCATTGGCGAGGTTGTCACCGGCCTGCAGCGCGCCGGTCATCGTCTGGCCGTGGTGACCTCGAAAAATGAGCGCTATGCGCGGCGCATCGTCGAGCACCTGCCCTTCGGCGCGTGCTTCGAAGAGGTGATCGGTGCCAGTGAAGATGGCGAACGTCGCTTCAAGCCGGACCTCATTGCCGAAGCGCTGCGCCGTTTGCAGATCGACAAGGCCGGCTGCGTGATGATCGGTGACCGGCGCATGGATATCGATGGCGCCAATCACCACGGCATCCACAGCATTGGCGTGTTGTGGGGCTTCGGCGACGAGGGCGAATTGCGCGCCGCCGGTGCCGGTGCGCTGGCGCGCACGCCGGCTGAACTGGCGGCATTGCTGCAGTGATGAGCGGTGCGCGTCGACCGTTGTGTTCGCTTGGTCGCCGCGCCCGCAACTGCGGTTCGCAGCGCGCAGAACACGCTTCACCGCTGCCGGGTTAGGGTGGCGACCGTTCGCATTGCTCATGGCAGCGCGGGCGCAGGCGTACGTACTGTCCCGCACTGTCTATAAGACATGCCGGAATCGGAGGAAGGCTATGCCGCAATGCCATCCTCGGTACGTGACGTGTGTGTTAAGTTTCGCGGCTTTTACAGGGAGGCCATCATGAAAGAACGTCAACGCCGCACCAAGATCCTCGCCACCCTCGGACCGGCAACGGATGCGCCCGGTGTGCTGGATACGCTGTTCAAGGCGGGCGTCAACGTGGTGCGCCTCAACTTCAGCCATGGCGACCCCTCCGGCCAGGCCAAGCGCGCCGCCGAGGTACGTGCCGCTGCGGCCCGCGTCGGTGCCGAAGTCGGCATCCTTGCCGACCTGCCGGGCCCGAAGATCCGTATCGAACGTTTTGCCGAAGGCAAGATCAAGCTGACCATGGGCGATCGCTTCGACCTGGTGGCCGATGCCAACGCACCGGCTGGCGACCAGACGCAGGTTGGCGTCAGCTATCTGGGTCTGCCGCAGGACGTGACCGCCGGCGACGTGCTGCTGCTCGACGATGGCCTGATGCAGTTGCAGGTGACCGATGTGCAGGGCGAGCGCATCGTCACCAAGGTGTTGAACGATGGCGTGCTGTCCGACCGCAAGGGTCTCAACAAGCAGGGCGGCGGTTTGTCGCTGGGCGCGTTGACCGAGCGCGACAAGGAACTGATCGGCATCGTGGCCAAGATCGGCGTGGACTTCATCGCGGTCTCGTTTTGTCGCAATGCGCAGGACATGCACGACGCGCGTCAGATCGCCCAGCAGCACGGCTGCGATGCACAGCTGGTATCCAAGATCGAGCGCACCGAGGCGATCGAAAACCTGGTCGAGATCGTCGAAGCCTCCGATGTGGTGATGGTGGCGCGTGGCGACCTGGGCGTGGAAATCGGCGACGCCGAATTGCCGGGCCTGCAGAAGAAGATCATTCGCGAGTCGCTGGCGCAGAACAAGGTGGTGATCACCGCCACGCAGATGCTGCAGTCGATGGTGGAAAGCCCGATCCCCACCCGCGCCGAAGTGCTGGACGTGGCCAATGCCGTCATCGACGGCACCGATGCGGTGATGCTGTCGGCCGAAACCGCCGCCGGCGCCTATCCGGTGCGTGCGGTGGAAGCGATGGCGCGCATCTGCCTGGGGGCCGAACACCAGTTCGAATTCGATACCGACTTCGAAGCGGCGCAACGCAATCTGCAGCGCGCCGACCAGGCGATTGCGATGGCGACCATGTTCCTGTCCGAGCACATCGGCCTGGGCGGCGTGGTGGCGTTGACCGAATCCGGCGGCACGCCGCGCTTCCTGTCGCGCTTCCGCTCGAATATGCCGATCTACGCCTTTACCCGTCACGATGGCGCGCGCCGTCAGATGGCGATGATGCGTGGCGTGTTCCCGATCAGCTTCGACAGCCGCGGCCTGACCCCGCGCGAGGCCGCACGTGCGGCGATCCGCCTGCTGGTGGAGAACGAGCGCATGGGGCCTGGCGACCGCGTGGTCTTTACCAGTGGCGAGCACATGGAAACCCACGGCGCCACCAATACGCTGCGCCTGCTGGAAGTGGGCGAAGACGGCCGCGCCACCGGTCTGGGCGAGCTCTAACGCCTGTCGACTGCATCCGGCGCATGACCTGAGCCGGAACAGACGAGACACACGACGGCGGCCCCAGGGCCGCCGTCGTGCTGTGGAACTGCCGGGCACCGGCGAGTGCTCGGGTCGGCGTATTGCTCAACGACCGGGTTCGGCGGCTGCAAAGCCAGCCCGGCATCGTCGCCGCGCCATAACGGCGCTGGTATGGCGCGCCATGCATGCCGCAAGGCGACGCCCCCCACGACGGCGTTTCGGTTTTCCTGCGCGTCGACGAAACGGAACAACGCTGAACGACGCGCGGTACGACCGGATAGACGCGAAGCAGGTGCTCGTCGTGACGTAGCACGCGCCGTAGCCGGCTCTATGCAACAGGCCAACACCTACAAACGCCAATCAACGCAGACGTGGCGCAGTTCCAGCCGCGCCAGCGCACGTCATGTAAGCAATGCATCAGCACCGCAAGCAACAAGCAGCACCTCATGCTCTGCTTGCCGAATCCCGAATCCCGACTCCCGACTCCCGACTCCCGACTCCCGACTCCCGACTCCCGATTCCCGATTCCCGATTCCCGATTCCCGATTCCCGATTCCCGCGATGCGAGCATCACCACACATCCTGTCACGCAGATCACGTGTAATCGGTTGCAGGCATTCCGTGAAGGAATGTGTACGACTTTCGTCGCTATACTTTCGTTCTCCCCCGCAGCTGCCACAGGAACTACATGAGCATCGAACAGCTTGCTGAAACCGCCCAGGCGATGGTCGCCCCGGGTAAGGGCATCATCGCCATCGACGAATCGACCAGCACGATCGCCAAGCGTTTTGCCAGCGTCGGCATCGAGAACATCGAAGAGAACCGTCGCGCCTACCGCGAACTGTTGCTGACCACGCCCAAGCTGAGCGACTACATCTCCGGCGCCATCCTGTTCGACGAGACCATCCGTCAGAAGACCAAGGATGGCGTGCCGTTCGCCGAGTACATGACTGCCCACGGCATAATCCCGGGCATCAAGGTCGACAAGGGCGCGCAGCCGCTGGCCGGCATGCCGGGCGAATTGGTCACCGAAGGCCTGGACGGCCTGCGTGCACGGCTGGAGGAGTACTACACGCTGGGTGCGCGCTTCGCCAAATGGCGTGCGGTCATCAACATCGGCGAAGACATCCCGTCCGGTACCTGCATCGAGGCCAACTCGCATGCGTTGGCGCGTTACGCAGCGCTGTGCCAGGAGCAGGGCCTGGTGCCGATGGTCGAGCCGGAAGTGATCATGGACGGCAACCACGACATCGAAACCTGCTATGAAGTGACCGAAGCCACGCTGCGCTCGCTGTTCGGTGCGCTGTATGAGCAGAACGTCGTGCTCGAAGGCACCATCCTGAAGGCATCGATGGTCATCTCCGGCAAGAGCTGCGAAGAGCAGGCCAGCATCGAAGAGGTGGCCGAGTCCACCGTGATGTGCCTGAAGTCCACCGTGCCGGCGATCCTGCCGGGCATCGTGTTCCTGTCCGGCGGCCAGACCGACGAGCAGTCCACCGCCCACCTCAACGAAATGCACCAGCTCGGCAATCTGCCGTGGCCGCTGAGCTTCTCCTACGGCCGCGCCATGCAGCAGGCCGCGCTGAAGCTGTGGGCCAAGGACATGACCGGCAACTTCGCCAAGGCGCAGCAGGTCATCTACGAGCGTGCCAAGGAAAACGGCCTGGCCGCGCTGGGTAAGTGGAAGGGTTGATCGATTGATGGCGCCTGCAAGGTCGCCGCGTCGATGAAACGAAAACGCCGGCAGCGATGCCGGCGTTTTTTCGTTTGCGGCATCCGCAGATGCACGCCGATGCCGTGCGGAAAACGCAAAGGGCGCCGCTCGGCGCCCTTTGCTCAGTCAATCGCTCAATCAACTTGCTCGTGCAGCCGGCCGAGGCGGCATGCTGCCAACTCGATCCAGCCTCAGGCCGCCGCAGTTTCCTGCGTAGCCAAGGCCTGCTGGTAGGCCTTGTAGGTCGCCTCGTTGTAGGCCACCAACACGATGTGCTTGGGCACCTTGTGCGAGCGCTGCCAATCGCGCGTTTCGGTCACCGCGATACGCGCGGCCTGGTACAGCGGATAGCCGTAGATGCCGCAGCTGATCGCCGGGAATGCGATCGAATGCAGCATCATCTGTTCGGCGAGTTTCAGCGACTGCCAATAGCAGTTGGCCAGCTGTTCGGGCTCGTTGTGCTTGCCGTCGCGCCACACTGGGCCAACGGTATGGAAGACATGGCGTGCCTTCAAATTGAACCCGTCAGTGATGCGGATTTCGCCGGTAGGGCAACGCACGCCCGGGCGCACCTGTGGCAACGCTTCGCAGGCTTGCAGCAAGCGCGGGCCGGCGGCGCGGTGGATGGCGCCATCGACGCCACCACCGCCGAGCAGTGATTCGTTGGCGGCGTTGACGATGACGTCAACGTCGAGTTCGGTGATGTCGCCTTGCCAGACTTCGATTCTCATAGCGCGATAATTATGCGAATTGCATGATGGGCGCGTGATGGGGAGCACGCTGCGGAATCCGCACGCTATCGGCCATTCATCTCATCTGCTGCGACTGTCTGACCGGTCGCACTGTATGCCGTGTCGCGACATCTGGAAGCTCTCCCGGAGCGATCGGCAGCAACCATTGCCACGCGCGGTAATGCGTGTTGCGTCTACACCCAGCGGCGGACACGCGCGCAGTAGTCGTTGTAGTGGCGGCCGAATTCGGCGCGCAGACGCGCCTCTTCGAACGGGATGACGTAGCGCTGCAGCGCAAGCCACGGCAGCGGCACCAACGCAACCGCCCACAGCAGGCCAAGTTGCAGGCACAGGCCGAGGTAGCTCAGCACCAAGGCCAGGTACATCGGGTTGCGGGTGACGCGATACGGACCGTCCAGCACCAAGCGCGAGGGATGGCCGCTGGGCATGATGGTGGTGCGCCGACGCGCAAACAGGACAAAACAGCTGACCGCCAGCGCCAGGCCAAGACAGGCGATGCCGCCGCCAGCCAATTCGATCCAGGCCAGCGGCGAGGGAGGCGGGAGGGGCAGATCCAGCGCCTCTTGCAACCATGCGCCTAGCCCCAGGGCCAGCGCAAAGTGGACCGGGGAGGTCATTTTTACCAGCCATGGCGCCCGCGCGGCGCGGGTCTCGCTGTGTCCATACGGCTGGTTGCTCACACATCTCTCCCTACATCACGGCCGCCATCCTAACGTTTCCTTGACATGGACGGGAGTGCGGGCGTGCCGACACCCGGAAGCGGGAGCGGACGCTGCTCCCAGACGCCAGACGTGCCGGGCGCCTCTCACGTGCCCGATTTCGGCATGACCGCGTGCGCTGTTGCCTCGCGACGACAGCCACGGATCGTGGGTACGAAGTGGCCGCCGCGACGCAGCGTCTTTCGGCGCACGTGCGCGGTTCGGCCGGGACCGAAAAAAAAAGCCGCGCATTGCGCGGCTTCAGGTCTGGTCATCGACTGCGCCCGATCAGGGCAGCCCGGCCAGCCAGTCGTCGTCGGAGCCTTCGTTGATGTCGGCAAAGAGCGGGGTGGAGAAGTAGCGTTCGCCGGTGTCGGGCAGCATCGCCAGGATCACGGCGCCAGGCACCGCGCCTTCTGCCACGCGCAGCGCGGTGGCGACGGTGGCGCCGCCGGAGATGCCGGTGAAGATGCCTTCTTCGGCGGCCAGGCGCCGCGCTACGGTGATGGCGTCGGTGTCTTCCACGCTCAGCACCTCATGGGCGACCTCGCGGTTGAGCACCTCGGGTACGAAGTCCGGGGTCCAGCCCTGGATCTTGTGCGGCTTCCAGTCCTGGCCTTGCAGCAAGGCGGCGCCAGCCGGCTCGGTGGCGGTGATGCGCACTTCCGGGCGCGCAACGCTCAGGACCTCGCCCACGCCGGTGAGGGTGCCGCCGGTGCCCCAGCCGGTGACGAAATGGTCCAGCCGGTGGCCGGCGAAATCGCGCAGGATCTCGGCAGCGGTGGTGTTGCGGTTGTAGGCCGGGTTGGCCGGATTGGCGAACTGGCTGGCCAGGAACCAGCCGTGCTGTTCGGCCAGTTCCTTCGCTTTGCGCACCATGCCGCTGCCGCGCTCGGCAGCCGGGGTCAGGATGACCTTGGCGCCATAGGCACGCATCAGCTTGCGGCGTTCGATGGAGAAGGTTTCCACCATGGTGGCGACGAACTTGTAGCCGCGCGCTGCGGCCACCATGGCCAGTGCCACGCCGGTGTTGCCGGAGGTGGCTTCGACGATGGTGTCGCCGGGCTTGAGCAGGCCGCGCTGTTCGGCGTCCAGGATGATCGCCAGCGCCAGCCGGTCCTTGACCGAGCCGCCGGGATTGAACGATTCAACCTTGACGTACAAGGTCACGTTGTCCGGGGCGAGGCGTTGGAGCTTGACCACCGGGGTGCGGCCGATGGTGTCGAGAATGTTGTCGTACAGGGCCATGGGGTCTCCGTCGGAATCAGGCTGCGTGGGCCAGTGTGGGCGTGTGGGGCGTTGCGCCGGGTGAGTGCGGCGACGAGGCGCTCAGCGGCGCGCTGCCGAACCAATGCAGCGTCTGCGCCAGTGCCGTTACCTCGCCCAGGATCAGCAGCGCCGGTGCGGTCACGGCGTGCTGCCGGGCGCTGGCGGCCAGGCTGGCGAGCGTACCGGTGATCACGCGTTGCTGCGGGCGCGAGCCGTTTTCGACCAGCGCAAACGGGGTGGAGGCTGCGCGCCCGGCCTGCAGCAGCCGCTGCTGGATGGCGTCCAGGCCGGCCACGCCCATGTAGAAGGCCAGCGTCTGCCGCTCCTGACCGAGCGCCTGCCAGTCCAGCGTGTCCAGCGAGTCCTTGCAGTGCGCGGTGATCAGCCGCAGCGATTGCGCGTGGTCGCGGTGGGTGAGCGGGATACCGGCATAGGCAGCGCAGGCGATGGCGGCGGTGATGCCGGGAATCACCTGGAAGCCGATGCCGTGCGCGCACAGGAATTCCAGCTCTTCGCCGCCGCGGCCGAACACGAATGGGTCGCCGCCCTTCAGCCGTACCACGCGGCGACCGGCGCGGGCGTGTTCCAGCATCAGGGCGTGAATCTGTTCCTGCCGGGTGCTATGGCCTTGCGCCGACTTGCCCACTTCGATGAGGCGCGCGCCTTGCCGTGCCAGGCGCAGGATCTGCGGGCTGACCAGGCGGTCGTGCAGCACCACCTCGGCCTGACGCAGTGCGCGCAGCGCATGCCGGGTGAGCAGGCCCGGATCGCCGGGGCCTGCGCCGACCAGGCTTACGTTGCCGGGTACCAGCGTGCCGATCGCGCGGCGCGATCCTGTGGAGCGCGCAGGAACCGTTGCGGACGCCGCAGGCGCTGCGGCGTGGGTCAGCAGCCGATGGGCACTTGCTGCCTGGCGCAGGGCGTCGTTGAGCGCTGCCGATTCGCTGGCGGCGATGGTGAGCCATAGCGGTTGGTCGGACTGCGCCAGCCATGCCGGGTCGAACCGGCCGGCCAACCAGCGCAGCCGCCCTGCCTGCGCCCAGTGCCGCAACTGCGCGGAGAGCTCGGGCGCGCCGACCAGCGGCAGCGCACCGGCCTGCAGCAACTGGCCAGTGGCGCGCTCGGCATCGGCGCCGCCGCCGACCACCAGGACGGCACGGCCACGCAGGTCGGCAAGCAGCGGGAACGCAGGAGTCACGGGTCGGCAGCATCGTTGGGGGAGGGCCAGACCGTAACGCCGGCTTATAGCCGTCGGAAATGACTTCATACATCCTAAAAATAGCGTTCGGTTATAAGCTGGCCCGCAGAACTCCTCTACAGTCGAATCCCTTGTAGCGCCTCGCGCTTTTTTGGATATAAGCCCATGACGCTGACCCAACTTCGCTATCTGGTGGCCATCGCCGATGCCGAGCTGAACATCACGCTGGCCGCCGCGCGCGTGCACGCGACCCAGCCCGGCCTGTCCAAGCAGCTCAAGCAGTTGGAGGACGAACTGGGCTTTCTGTTGTTCGTGCGCAAGGGGCGCAGCCTGGATGCGGTGACGCCGGCCGGTGTGGAAGTGATCGAGCGCGCGCGTGCGGTGCTGTCGGAGGCCAACAACATCCGCACCTATGCCGCCAACCAGCGCCGCGAAAGCCAGGGCCAGCTGACCCTGACCACCACCCACACCCAGGCGCGCTTCGTGCTGCCGCCGGCGGTGGCGCAGATCAAGAATGCCTACCCGCAAGTGAGCGTGCATCTGCAGCAGGCCGCCGAAAGTGCAGCCCTGGATCTGCTGAGCCAGGGCGATGCGGACATCGCGGTGGTCAGCACCGCCGGTGGCGAGCCGAGCGCCGGCATCGCAGTGCCGCTCTACCGCTGGCGGCGGCTGGTGGTGGTGCCGCGGGGGCATGCACTGGATCACCCACGCACGGCGCCGGACATGCACGCGCTGGCCGAACATCCGCTGATCAGTTACGAATCCTCCACCCGGCCGGGCTCCTCGCTGCAGCGCGCGTTTGCGCAGGTGGGGCTGGAGCCGAGCATCGCGCTGACCGCGCTGGATGCCGACCTGATCAAGACCTATGTGCGCGCAGGGCTTGGCGTGGGATTGGTCGCGGAAATGGCGGTCAATGCCTTCGACGAGGATCTGCGCGCCTGGCCGGCGCCCGCGCCGATTGCCGAGTGCATTGCCTGGGCGGTGCTGCCGCGCGACCGCGTGCTGCGCGACTATGCCCTGGATCTGGTGCATGTGCTCGCGCCGCAAATCGACAAGCGCGATCTGCGCCGGGTGCTGGACGGCAATCAGGCACCGAACTGGCCACTGCCGCCGACCTGGGAATCGCTGACCCAGACCATCACCAGCTGAGCGGCACGATGACCGAGCCATTGCGTCCGGCACTGAGCAGACTATGGTCGTCCGAGCCGGACGGCGGCATGTCGCTGCAACTATCGGCCAGCATCGAGGGCCGCGAGCATGAGGTAATGACGGTGCTGGCCGACCCGCGCGACGAAGCGTTATGGGTGGCGGTGCAGGCGGGCAGCGCGCGTGTGCAGATTCCGCTGGACGTGCTGCGCAAGGCGCTGGAGGTTGCGGCCGAGGAGGTGCATTCGGCCGAATGGTTCGCGCGCCAGGATGCGGATGCGTCCGGGGCCTGAGGCGGCGATATAGCGTTAGCGCGCCCCTGACGAGCAGTCGTCGGGCGACATCGACGGCGCACCGGAGCCGGAGAGGACGTGCGCGCATGGTCGTTCCAAGCATGGGCCACCGGCCGCGTCATCGGTGCGTGCGCGCGACCTTCGGTGCTGCGCTGCAGCGCAATCGCAGCAAAAAAATGCCTGCAGGATCAAAGGGATGCGTGCGTTCCCGACAGCGCTGCCAGGTGTGCTGTGGGTGATTTTCCCTACCCGTGTCAGGGCGATGCAGCCGGCGTCGACCGGGCGCATCAAGTTGCGCGCTGCGTTGTCGAAAACCTTTATAGCAACCATGACGCGACACTCTCGAACGTCTAGGGGTGGACGGCGCAGAGCTGGCGATGCAGGGGATCGCATTGCCGGTGTGTTTCGCGGTGTCGTCGAAGGGTTGCTAGCGCTGTCGCATCACTGTTGCACGAGGCTGTGCACAGGGCGACTGGCGCATCCGGGTCCCTGGGGAGAGGCCTGGCGTGCTTGGCGGCGGACCCGGGTCGGGAGCCCGGGTCCGCCTTTTTTTGTGTCCCGCAGCGGCATCCCGGTTGAAGCTGGAACAGCGCCAAGCCGTGCCCGATGCAGTGCAGGCAGTGCGCGATCAGGGCCGGGCTGGATTCTTACACCTGCGGCGGGTTGCCGGGGCTCAGCGGTCGCCGTTGACGCGCGACTTGGCGTGGCGCGGGCAGCTGCAACGTCGGCTCGACGCGATGCAAGGGCCGGCGCGCTCTGGTCCGGCCATAGCCCGATGCCCCAACCGGTGCGACCCCAGGCGTACGCCGCGCAGCCCGAACACGCTGCGAGCCACGCATCGTCAAGCCAAGGGAATCCGCACCGAAAAACAGGTGCCGCCCTGCGGCCGTGGCCGGACGTCCACCTCGCAGCCCAACGTCTCGGCAGTGCGATGCACGATCCACAGGCCGATGCCCAAACCGTCGCTGCGCGGGTCGGCCTGGCGGAACGCCTGAAAGACCTGCTCGGGATGGTCCATGTTCAAGCCGATGCCGCTGTCGATGATGTCCACTTCCGCAAAACCGGGGCGGCGACGAGTGCCGACCAGCACGCGGCCACGCTCGGTGTACTTGATGGCATTGCCGACCAGGTTGCCGATCAAGGTGGTCAGCAGTGTGGGGTGGCTGCGCACGCGCAGCGAGGTGTGCACGTAGCGAAGGGCCAGGTACTTGTCGATGGCCGGTTGACGCCACACGCCGAGAACCGAATGCAGCACGTCTTCCAGCTGCAGCGGCTGCAGGTCCGGCATGGCGGCCTCGCTCGCGGCGGCCAGCGTGGCCAGCTCGTCCAGGCTGCGGCCGACCAGGCTGATCGCATCGCGTGCGGTCACCAAGGTCGGAATGGAGTCGACGTTGGCATGCCGGCGCATCTTGTCGATGGCGTAGGCGGCAGTGCGCAGCGGGGTCTTCAGATCATGCCCGGCGATGGCCATCAGGCGGCTGCGGTAGCGATCCGATTCCTCGGCGATGGCCAGTGCGCGGCGCAGTTCCAACTGCGCCATGGTCTGGCGAGCCAGTGCACGCAGGGCTTCCACCTGCTCATCGGTGAGCTGGCGTGGTTTCCGGTCCAGGACGCAGACCGTGCCCAGCGGCAGGCCGTCGGGCGTCTTCAGCAAGGCACCTGCATAGAAATAGAGCGGTGCTTCGCCAGTGACCAGCGGGTTGCGCGAAAAGCGGATGTCCTCGCGTGTGTCCGGCACCACCAGCACATCGTTGTCGAGCAGCGCGTGCGCGCACATCGACTTGAACAATGGGGTCTCGCGCTCGCCCATCCCGAGCTCGCTCTTGAACCACTGGCGGTCCGCGTCGACCAGGCTGATCAGCGCGATCGGCGTCTGGCAGATGATCGAGGCAAGCCGGGTGATGTCTTCGAAGGCCGCTTCGCGCGGGGTGTCGAGAATGCCGTAGCTGCGCAGCGCCTGGAGACGCAATGCTTCGCTGGGAGGCTTGGGTGCGCAGGGAAGCGGTTCGGCCGCTCGATCGGACAGGACGGTGCTCATGCGCGCAGCTACAGGGTGGAAGCGGCAAGCATAGGGCATGCCAAGGCCCATCATGTGTCTACGGTCACAGAGGCCGGACGAAAGTGTGACTGCCGACCAGCACGGCGACGCGTGACGCGTCCGGCGTGTGGTCAACGGGCTCGGAAGCTGAAGCAGCAGGCCCAGCCGATTCTGGCGCGCCGGCTCCGGCGCATGCCTGGGCGCGGATCATTCGGGGCGACCGGTGCAACCGGGTGCGACATCCGGTCGCGCATCGGCCGCGACCATCGCCCCGGCTTGCGTGGCGGCTTACACTTCCAGGCATGCTGCGTTTGTCCCGTCGCCACCGGTTGTTGCCCCTGCTTGCCTGTCTGGCGGTGGTGCTGATGCTGGTCGCTCCGCTGATCAGCCGCTGGAGCCAGGCGCAGCCGATCGAGCCGATGTGCATGGGCGTTCCGGCCCTGTCGGCAGAGAGCTCGCTGCATGCCGGCCATCGAACCCAGCCGCCAGCTATGGCCGTGGACGCGCACCCCGGCGCCGTAGTGAACACGCAGCACGCCGGCAGCCACGACGCAGCGACGCATGGTGAAGCCTGCGATTACTGCGTCTTGGCCGCACGCTTGCTGCCAGTGCTCATCGTGGCGTTGCTGTGCCTGCTGCAGTTGCGGCCGACGCCGGCTCCGGCGGTCACCCAGGCAAGCGCACGCGCGGTCTTTCGATGGGCCGCACTCGGCGCACGCGGACCACCGCTGGCTGCATAAGCTGGCCCCTGTGCGGGCGTCCATGCAGCAATGCCCCGTGCGCGCCTGAGGTTGTCGGCGTCACTGCCGGGCAGTGCGGGCGACTCGCTTCTTATCCAGTGATGCCGATGCGCGCCGCGACGGTGGCAGCGCACGGCTGTGCGGCCGTGCAGTCACGGCGAAGGGTTGGTCATGCGTCTGCGGTTGTTGAAAGCGATGTGGTGCGCGCCGTCGTTGGCGTTGGTGTGGGGGCCTGCATGCGATGTGCAGGCGCAAGACGCGGCACTCACCCTGGGCAAGGTGCAGGTGAGCGAGCATGCGCAGCGCAGCCCGAGTACGGCGCGCGTGCTGAGCTCGGTGGATGTGATCGGCGGCGAGCTGCTGCACGATCAGCATGTGGACTACAGCTGGGAGCTGCTGATGCGCGCGCCCGGGGTGCAGGTTACCCAGTTCCGCATGGGTACCGATGCAGGGCGTTTTTCGTTCCGCGGATTCAATGGCGAGGGACGCATCAATGCGGTGAAACTGCTGATCGACGGCATCCCCAGCAACGACAATGCCGGCGCCATGCCGTATCTGGACGCGGTATTTCCGCAGGACATCAGCGCCATCGAGATCGTGCGCGGCACCAACGACGCGCGCTATGGCTTGAATGCCATTGCCGGCAGCGTGGACGTGCTCACCCGTACCGGCGGCAACGACGGCCGCTTGAGCGTGACGGCCGGCAGCTTCGATGCGCGTGAGGTGCAACTGAGCAAAGGCTTCGAACAGGGCGCCTGGAGCCAGAACTATGTGCTGGCCTGGCGCGACTCGGACGGCTATCGCGATCATGCCGACGCACGCAAACGCAGCGTGGCGGGCAAGTGGTTCTACACCGACCCGGACGGTGCATTCCGCGCAGGGCTCACCACGCGGTACTACGACAACCATGCCTTGGAAGCCGGCTATCTGGATGCGGCCACCGCACGTGCGGCGCCGCGCAGCTCGCCGGACTATGCGCAGGACGACCGCAGCGAGCGTCGCCTGCGCCAGACCGCGTTGCATGCGGACGGTGCGCTCGGCGAGCAGGCGCAATGGAGCGCCAAGGCCTACCAGAACGACTACCACAATCAACGCTGGGTGCGGTTTTCTGCGGCCGGGCTGCAGCAGGAACGCGATACCGACGAAACCCATCGCGGGCTGCTGCTGCGTAGCAACTGGCAGCCGGACTGGGGCGCGCTGCAGGCCAACCTGGAAGCCGGGGTGGATGCGCAGTGGCAGGACAACCAATCGCAGCGGCATCGCACCGTGGCGCGTGTGCGCGGGGCGCAGCTGCGCGATTGGGACTACGACCTGCGCACGCGTGGTGCGTATGTGCAGGCGGTGCTGACCCCGATTGCACGCCTGCAGCTGGTGCCGGGGTATCGCATCGATCGTGTCGATGGACAGCTGCACGACGTGCTGGCTGGCGTCGTTGCGCCAACCTACGACTACGGCACCATCAAGCAACCCAAGTTCAGTGCCAGCTACCGCGTGGGCGAGCAGGGCAGCGTGTATGCAAACTGGGGGCGCACGTTCCAGATCGGCAGCGGCGATGGCGCCTACCGTCGCCAGCCCGGCAATCTGGGGCCCTCGATCAACGACGGCTGGGAGACCGGCTTGAAGTTGGCACCGTCGTCCCTGCTGGATGGGCGCCTGGCGTATTGGGAGCAGCGCGCCTCCGGCGAGGTGGCGACCATTTTTGGCGTCAATGGCGTGGTCGGCATCGGTGATGTGGCCAATGTCGGCCGTACCCTGCGGCGCGGTTGGGATGCGCAGCTCAACCTGCAGCCGGCCGAGCATTGGCGCGCATGGGTTTCGTATTCGCGGCAGAAGGCCAGCATCGCCACGCCCGATCCGAGCGCCCCGGCCACGCGCGGCAAGGAGATCGAAAACGTGCCGCACTGGTTGGCCACCGCCGGGCTGGAGTGGCAGGTCAGTTCGTCGGTGCAGGTGAGCGCCTGGGGCAACGCACAAGGCGATTACTACCTGGAACGCACCAACACGTTGGGCCGCACCGGCGGCTACGCCTTGCTCAACCTGGGCGCGCGCTGGGCGGTGGATGCGCGCAATGCCCTCAGCCTGCAACTGCGCAACGTCACCGATCGCGCGTATGTGTACGCCTGGTACGACAGCGGCAGCTCCGGTTATTCGCCCGGCGATGGGCGTGCGTTGTCGGTGTCGTGGGATTGGAGCTTCTAATGCACGCAACGATTGACCACGGTGGCGTGGACGAGGCACGCCAAGCCAGTCGCTGGCGCTTCTATCGCGCGGTGTGGCGCTGGCATTTTTATGCCGGGCTGCTCGTGCTGCCTTTCATCATCTGGCTGGCGGTGACCGGGGCTGCGTTCCTGTACCAGGACGCCATCGACCGCAGCGTGCACCACGGGTTGAAGGTGGTGCCGGTAGGCGATGCGCGCCTGCCCGCACAGCAGTTGGTTGCCGCTGCACAAGGGCGCTACGGCGGCAGCGTGTTTGTGTACACCACGCCCAAACGCGTCGATGCGAGCGCCGAAATCGGGCTGGTGGACGCGCACGGCGTGCGGCAGGTGGTGTATGTCGACCCATACCGTGCGCGGGTGTTGGGCGCCTTGCCCGAGCACGGCACGCTGAGCTGGACGATCCGCCGGCTGCACAGTCTTGCGCTGGTGGGGCCATATGCCCGTGGCCTGATCGAAATGGCCGGCGGATGGGCCATCGTGCTGGTGCTCACGGGGGTGTATCTGTGGTGGCCGCGCGGACGACGCGGCGATGTGATCAGCGTGCGCGGCAAGCCGAAGCAGCGGCTGTTCTGGCGCGACCTGCACGCAGTGACCGGTGCCGGGGTTGGTGCGATCCTGCTGTTTCTGGCGCTGACCGGCATGCCGTGGTCGTGGCTGTGGGGTGCGCAGGTCAATCGCTGGGCCAATGGGCATGATTTCGGCTATCCCGCCGGGTTGCGCGTGCAGCAGCCGATGTCGCAGCAGCGCTTGGCCGACAGCGGCGAGCCCGCGTGGTCGTTGCGGCAGGCGCGCCTGCCGGAATCGGTGGTGCCTGCCCAGCGCGCTGGCGCGGCGGAACAACACGCGCATGGCGAACAAGCACCTGCGTCGCAGGTGGCCGACGACCATGTCGAGCACTCCGGGCATGGCGCGCCCTCGGCAAATGCAGCCCACGCAGGCAACAAAGATCACGCAGGGCACCTGGCGCAGTCGCAGCACGCGGCCCGACACGCGCACTCGGCAGACAACGCCCATGCCGATCACGGCGATTCGGCTGGATTCGCTGCGCCGGGACGCGGCGCGATCGGCCTGGATGCCGCGATGGCGCGCTTTCAGGCACGCGGCATCCAGCCCGGATATAGCGTGGCGCCGCCGCGTGGTGCGACCGGGGTCTATACCGCGTCGGTGTACCCGGCCGATCTGCAGCGGCAGCGGGTGATCCATCTGGATCAGTACAGCGGTGCGGTATTGCTGGACATGCGCTATCGCGACTACGGGCCGCTGGCCAAGCTGCTGGAATGGGGCATCAACGTGCACCTGGGCCAGCAATACGGCACTGCCAACCAGTTGATCCTGTTGTTGGCCTGCATCGCCATCGTGCTGTTGTGCGTCAGCGCGGCGGTGATGTGGTGGAAGCGCCGCCCCAGCGGTGGCTTGGGCGTTCCGCCGTTGCCGGCCGAACCGCGCACATTACGCGGCCTGATGGCGTTGCTGGTGCTGTGCGGTCTGATCTTCCCGCTGGTCGGCCTGTCGCTGGTGCTGATGTGGGCGTTCGATCGTTACTGGATGCGGCGCGCGCACGCCGATGCCTTGGCGGGTTGATGCGCGCGCCTTTGAGTGGGTGCAGCGCGCAGCGCGTTGCCGTTGCATCCTGGATCTCGCATGTCCATGCAGCTTCCCGCAGATGCGGGTGAACGCGTCGCCCGCACACGTGCAGCTGGCAGCGGGCGGCCCTGCCGCTAGATCTCTTCGTGGATGCCGCACTCGCGCTTCAGGCCGAAGAAACGCGTGTCTTCTTCGCGCATGCCGGGTTCCCAGCGACGAGTGGTGTGGAAATCGCCGATGGACACGTAGCCTTGTTCCCACAGCGGGTGATACGGCAGATCGTGCGCTTGCAGGTATTGCCACACATCGCGATCCGTCCAGTCGGCGATCGGGCTGATCTTGTAGCGTTCGCCGCGCTTTTGCACGATCGGCGTCTGCGCGCGGCCGCCGGACTGGCTGCGGCGCAGGCCGGTAAACCAGGTGCCCACCTCGAGTTCGTCCAGGGCCCGGCGCATTGGTTCGACCTTGCGCAGATTGTTGTATTGATCGATGCCGACCATGCCTTGCTCCCACAGGCGGCCGTGGCGCGCTTCCATCCAGGCGCGGCTGACCAACGGGCGATACACCTTGAGATTGAGCTTGAGTCGCTCGGTCAAGGCATCGGCGAAACGGTAGGTTTCCGGAAACAGATAACCGGTGTCGATCAGGATCACCGGGATGTCCGGACGTTGTTGACTGAGCAGATGCAGGGTAACCGCCGATTGCGCGCCGAAGCTGGACGACAAGGCCGCGTTCTGCGGGCCGTGCTGCAGCGCCCAGGCCACGCGTTGATCGGCACGCAGCCCTTCCAGCTGCGCATTGAGCGCGTCCAGATCGTCGAACGCGGAAGAAGTGATCGATGCAGCAGGCAGCGCGGTCATGCGAGCAATTCCAGGTCGAGGCGACGATGCGTGGGGTAGGGCGGCAATGCGATCACCCCGGCGCGATGCAGGAAATCGCCGAAGCCTTCATCGTTGGCGTGGTCGCGTTCGGCGGCATAGCGCGCCAACAGTGGTTCCAACGCGGCCAGGATCTCCGGCTCGGTGATGTTTTCGCGATACAGCGTATTGAGCCGCTGCCCGCGACGGTCGCCACCCAGCATCAGGTTGTAGCGCCCGGGCGCCTTGCCGACCAGCGCGATCTCGGCAAGATACGGGCGCGAGCAACCGTTGGGGCAGCCGGACAGGCGCAGCACGATCGGCGTCTCGGCCAGGCCGTGCTGTTGCAGCAGCGGCTGCAGCGCCGCGCTGAAATCGGGCAGATAGCGCTCGGCCTCGGCCATCGCCAGGCCACAGGTTGGCAGTGCCACGCAGGCCATTGCGCCGCGCGCCAAGGCAGTGGCGGACTGGTTGCCGGCATCCAGCCCGTAGTGCGCGACCAGCGCATCGACGCGTGCGCGCTGGCTGGCCAGTACGTCGGCGATCACCAGGTTCTGGTTGGGCGTCATGCGGAACTCGCCAACGTTCAACTGCGCGATTGCGCGCAACCCACTCAGATGCGCTGCGGTATCGGTGTCGGCAATGCGGCCGGCCGGCAGCGACAGGGTCAGATGCCATAGCCCGTCTTCGCCTTCGACCCAGCCATAGCGGTCGCCGTTGTGGTCGAACGCGAACGGCTGCGCCGGTTGCAGTGCGAAGCCTGCGCGGCGGGCGATCTCGGCCACGATGGTGTCCAGCCCGTGGTCGTCGATGGTGTACTTGAAGCGTGCGCGCTTGCGCACCGCACGGTTGCCGAAGTCGCGTTGCGTAGTGACCACCGCAGTGGCGATATCCAGCAACTGGTCGCGGGTCACGAAGCCGATCACGTTGGCCACGCGCGGCCAGGTCTCGGCATCGCCGTGCGAGGCGCCCATGCCGCCACCGATGCTGACGTTGTAGCCCAGCAACTGCCCATCGCGCAGGATGGCAATAAAGCCCAGATCGTTGGCGAACACGTCCACATCGTTGAGCGGCGGTGCGGCGAAACCGATCTTGAATTTGCGCGGCAGATAGCGCTCGCCGTAGATCGGCTCGTCTTCGCTGCCGGAGCCGGACACGCGCTCTTCGTCCAGCCAGATTTCGTAGTAGGCCCGCGTGTTGGGCAACAGGTGCTCGGATACGCGCGCGGCATCGGCATACAGCGTGGCATGCGCCTGCGACAGCAGCGGGTTGGCGGCCACCTGCACGTTGCGATTCACATCGCCGCAGGCGGCCAGCGTATCGATCAAGGTGGCATTGATGGCCTGCATGGTGGCCTTCAGTTCGCGCTTGATCACGCCATGGAACTGGAACGCCTGGCGCGTGGTGATGCGCAGCGAATGATTGGCGTAGCGGGTGGCGATGCCATCCAGCGCCAGCCATTGCGTGGGCGTGATCACCCCGCCCGGCGTGCGCGTGCGGATCATGAACTGGTACGCCGGCTCCAGCTTCTGCCGCCGCCGCTCGTCGCGAATATCGCGGTCGTCCTGCTGGTAGCTGCCGTGGTACTTGATCAGGGTCTGATCGTCCTCACGCAATGCACCGGTCACCGCATCGGCCAGGCTCTGTTCCAGCGACCCGCGCAGACGGCGGCTTTCGGATTTGACGTCTTCGACAGAGTGGCTCATGAGAATCGGGAATCGGGAATGGGGAATCGTGAAAAGCGGCGCAGTTGGTCGGAAGAACTCGGACATGGGCTGTTCCCATTCCCGATTCCCCACTCCCGATTCTCGGCACTAATAGACATCCCGCGCATAGCGCCCCTCCACCTGCAGTTGGGTGAGATACGCGGCGGCGTCCCCGGCATCCAGGGCGCCGTGCGATGCGACGATGTCGAGCAGGGCGGCGTGCACGTCCTTGCCCATGCGGGTGGCGCCGCACACATACACGTGCGCGCCGCCCTGCAGCCAGGCATAGACCTCGGCGCCACGCGCGCGCAGGCGGTGTTGCACGTAGAGCTTTTCGGCCTGGTCGCGCGAGAACGCCAGGTCCAGCGCGTGCAGCTCGCCGCGTTGCAGGGCCAGTTGCCATTCGGCCTGATACAGGAAATCGGTATTGAAATGCTGGGCGCCGAAGAACAACCAGTTACGGCCCTTGGCGCCGGTTTCCGCGCGCTCCTGCACGAAGCCGCGGAACGGTGCCACGCCGGTGCCCGGGCCGATCATCAGGATGTCGCGATCGGCATCGGCCGGTACCCGGAAGCGCTCGTTCGGTTCGATGTAGACCGGCGCGGTGTCGCCTTCGCCAAGCGCGGCCAGAAAGCCGCTGGCCGCACCCAGATGCGCATGCCCATGCGCCTGGTAGGTGACCTCGTCCACGGCCAGATGCACTTCATCGCCGACGCGCTTGCGGCTGGAGGCGATGGAGTACAGCCGCGGGGTGAGGGGACGTAGCGCGGCGAGCAGGCCGGCGTGGTCCCAATCCGCCGGCCAGCGGCGCAGCACGTCGATCACTTGATGATCGGCAAGCAGCGACGCCAGGCCGGCGGTCTGGGTGGGGTCGAGCAGCGCTTGCAGCTCTTGCGCGCCTGCGCGCTCGGCATGTGCGGTGAGAAACGGCCGCGACAGCTTGGTCAGTTCGCGTTGGGTGGCGAGCCATGCATGCAATGCCAGGGTCTGCTCGCCGACGGTGACTGCGGCATCGCCGTCCAACCGCAAGGTCTGCAGCACCGCATCGACCAACGCGGGCGGATTGCGGTGGCGGATGCCCAGTGCGTCGCCCGGCTCATAGCTCAGGCCGCTGCCTTGCAGCGAAAATTCCAGATGCCGCACGCGCTTGCCGGGCGCCGCATAGACGCGAAATCCCGGGCCCTTGAAGTCGCGTCCGCTGATGATCTGATTGGACAACAACTCGGCGGCGAACGGCTGCTGATGCGACCACACCGGCGTGGCCGGGCTGCTGCGCAGCGGCGTGACCGTGGCCGAGTGCAGGCCGCCCTTGAGCTGCGCGCGCGCGCGCGTGAGTGCCTGTGCGCGCCACGGCACGGCAACGCTGTCGATGTCCAGATCGGCTTCGCCGCGCGGCTGCACGCGGCTGCCGCCCAGTTCGGCCAGGCGTTCGTCGATGCGCCGGGCAATACCGCAGAAATCGGCATAACTGGAATCGCCCAGGCCCAGGACCGCGTACTTGAGCTCGGGCACCTTGGGCGCGCGACGGCTGGTCAGGAATTCCACCAGGCCGATCGCATCGTCTGGCGGGTCACCTTCGCCCTGGGTGCTGATCACCACATACAACAGCCGCTCACTGGCCAGCTCTCGGGTGGGGTAGGCGTCGGCGCGCACCAGGCGCACGCTCAGACCCGCGGCCTCGGCCTCGGCGGCTAGGTGCTCTGCCTCGCGACGGGCATTGCCGGTCTGGCTGCCGTACACCACGGTCAGGCGTTGGCCTTCCTGGGCGAGTGCGTGCGCCTGTCCGCCCGGCAACACCGCCAGCGAGCGCGGCGGATGGCCCTGCGCCAGCCCGGCAGCGTAGCCGGACAGCCACCACAGCGATGCGGTGTCCAGGCCGTCGACCAACCGGTCCAGCAGTACCTTGCGCTCGTCGGGCAAGGGGCTGGGCGCTAGCGTGGAACTGGCGGCGGTCATTCTGATCCGGGGAGTTTGATGAGAGTGACGATGTTAGGGAAGCGTTGCGCCCACCAGAAAGGAATTGCCGTTATCGCGTTATGCCGGGCGCTTATTTCGTGCACTCATCAGGGCGGCACACACTGCCGCGCCTTGCCCTACCATCGGCTGGTCTGCCCGCCGACATCCACGACATCCCGATGACTCTGCCGCCGCTTTCCCATCTCGACCGGCTCGAAGCCGAAAGCATCCACATCCTGCGCGAAGTCGCCGCCGAGTTCCGGGTTCCGGTCATGCTGTATTCGGTGGGCAAGGACAGCTCGGTGCTGCTGCACCTGCTGCTCAAGGCGTTCGCGCCGTCGCGGCCGCCGATCCCGCTGCTGCATATCGATACACGCTGGAAGTTCCGCGAGATGATCGCCTTCCGCGACCGCCGCGCGGCCGAGACCGGGGTGGACCTGCGTGTGCACATCAACCCCGACGGGGTTGTGCAGGACGTTGGCCCGATCAGTCACGGTGCCGCCGTGCACACCGACATCATGAAAACCCAGGGCCTGAAGCAGGCCCTGGAGCATGGCGGCTTCGATGCGGCGATCGGCGGGGCACGCCGCGACGAAGAGAAATCGCGCGCCAAGGAGCGCGTCTTTTCGTTTCGCACTGCGCGCCACCGCTGGGATCCGAAGAACCAGCGCCCGGAGTTGTGGAATCTGTACAACGCGCGCACCGGTCCGGGCGAAAGCGTGCGTGTGTTTCCGCTGTCCAACTGGACCGAGCTGGACATCTGGCTGTACATCTACCGCGAGAGGATTCCGGTAGTGCCGCTGTACTTGGCCGCCCCGCGTCCGGTGGTGGAGCGCGACGGCGCCTGGATCATGGTCGACGACGCGCGCCTGCCGCTGCATCCGGGCGAAACCCCGCAACTGCGCTCGGTGCGCTTCCGCACGCTGGGCTGCTACCCGCTCACCGGCGCCATCGACTCCAACGCCGACACGCTGGAAGCGGTCATCGCCGAAATGCTGGTCAGCACCAGCTCCGAGCGACAGGGCCGCATGATCGACCACGCCCCGGGCGCATCGATGGAACAGAAGAAGCTTGAGGGGTATTTCTGATGGGCAGTGAATGGGGAATGGAGAATGGGGAATCGCAACAGCGGTTGCCGGAAGACGTCACGTTGGCGGAGAACGCTTTTGCGATTCCCGATTCCCGACTCCCAATTCCCGGCAGCATCGGTGCCTACCTCCAGCAACACGAATCCAAGCCGCTGCTGCGCTTCATCACCTGCGGCAGCGTGGACGATGGCAAGAGCACGCTGATCGGGCGATTGCTGTACGACAGCAAGCGCCTGTTCGACGATCAGCTTGCCGCGCTGGAAAACGATAGCCGGCGGCATGGCACCCAGGGCGGGGGCATCGACTATGCACTGCTGATGGATGGGCTGGCGGCCGAACGCGAGCAGGGCATCACCATCGATGTGGCCTACCGCTATTTCGATACCGATCGTCGCAAGTTCATCGTGGCCGATTGCCCCGGGCACGCGCAGTACACGCGCAACATGGCCACCGGCGCGTCGACTGCCGATGTGGCGGTGGTGCTGGTGGATGCGCGCAAGGGCCTGCTGACGCAGACCCGCAGGCATAGCTACATCGTGTCGTTGCTGGGCATCCGGCATGTGGTGCTGGCGGTCAACAAGATGGACCTGGTGGACTACGACGCGCAGGTGTTCGCCGATATTGCGGAAGGCTACGCCGCGCTCGCCGCGCAGCTGGGCATCGACCAGGTGCAGTGCATTCCGCTGTCGGCGCTGGCGGGCGAAAATCTGTCCAGCGCTTCGACGCGGATGCCGTGGTACAGCGGCCCGCATCTGCTGCAGCACCTGGACACCGTGCAGTTGGAGCCGCCGGACGCCGCGAGCGGCCTGCGCCTGCCGGTGCAATGGGTCAACCGTCCCAACGCGCAGTTCCGTGGCTATGCGGGCACGATTGCGGCCGGCCAGGTGCAGGTGGGCGATGCAGTGGTGGTGGTGCCGTCCGGGCGCCGCACGCAGGTGGCGAGCGTGCGCGATGCCAACGGCGAGGTGAGCAGCGCACGCGCCGGGCAGGCGGTGACGCTGACCTTGCGCGATGAGATCGATATCAGCCGTGGCGACATCATCGCCGCCATCGACGACCCGCCGGAAGTGGCCGACCAGTTCGCCGCGCATCTGCTGTGGATGGACGATGCTGCGTTGCTGCCCGGCCGCCCGTACTGGCTCAAGATCGGCACCCGCACGGTCACCGTGAGCATCAGCGACATCAAGCACAAGGTCGATGTGAACACGCAGGAGCGGCTGGCCGCCAAACGGCTGGAGCTCAACGAAGTGGGTTACTGCAACCTGGCGCTGGACGAACCGATCGCGTTCTCGCCTTACGCGCGCAACCGCGTGCTCGGCGGGTTCATCCTGATCGACCGGCAGAGCAATGCCACCGTGGCCGCCGGCACGCTGGAATTCGCGTTGCGCCGCGCCGGCAACGTGCACTGGCAGCATCTGGACGTGGATCGCGGCGCACGTGCGCGCATCAAGGGCCAGGCGCCACGCGTGTTGTGGTTCACCGGCCTGTCGGGTGCCGGCAAGTCCACTGTCGCCAACCTGGTCGACAAGCGCCTGCACGCCCTGGGCTATCACACCTTCATCCTGGACGGCGACAACGTGCGCCACGGGCTCAACCGCGATCTGGGCTTCACCGACGAAGACCGCGTGGAAAACATCCGTCGTGTGGCGGAAGTGGCCCGCCTGATGGCCGATGCCGGCCTGATCGTGCTGGTGAGTTTCATTTCGCCGTTCCGCGCCGAGCGGCAACTGGCGCGCGAGCGCTTCGACCAGGGCGAGTTCGTCGAGGTCTTCGTGGACGTGCCGCTGGCGGTTGCCGAGGCGCGCGACGTGAAGGGGCTGTACCGCAAGGCGCGTGCCGGGCAGATTCCCAATTTCACCGGCATCGACTCGCCATACGAGGCACCCCAGACGCCGGAGATCCATCTTCACGCCGATGGTGAGAATGTAGAGGCGCTGGCGCACCATGTGCTCGAATATCTGGGGCTGGAACGCTAAGCGCGGCCAACACGGCAGGGCAGGCGGCCCTCAGGCAAGCGCGGTACGCGTGTGCAGCGGCGGTGTATGACCCCATACATGCCGTTGCTGCAGACCGGTTGCTCCCGTCTGGCGAATCCGCCGCCACGTCTTGGTCACGCTGACCAGCGCATCGTGCCAAGGACAGCAAGGGTCTTTGGTCATGGTGCAAAGCGCGCCCTTTCTGTCAATTCATGGCGGCTAGGTCGGTAAACTTTCGACGTACCCCGCCAGGATGTCCTGATGCTTGTTCTGCCCAGCGCGCGCGTTTGCGCCGCGCTCTTGTTGGCCGTTGTGCTGGTCGGTTGTAGCCGTCAGGCCAGCACGCCGGCCGCTGCCAAACCCATTCCGGTCTCTGTGCAGGCGGTGGCCGCCCAGCCCTGGAACTCGACCGTACAGTCGATCGCCACCGTGCGCGCGCGCGAATCGGTGGCGCTCACCGCCGCGGTCAGCGATGTGGTGGAGCAGGTGTATTTCGACAGCGGCGACGAGGTCAAGGCCGGGCAATTGCTGCTGCGTCTGCGCGGCAATTCGCAGCAGGCCGCCTTGACCGCCGCACAGGCCACCTTCGAAGAAACCGACCAGTTGTACCGCCGCCAGTTGAGTCTGGTTGGCCAGCAACTGGTGGCCAAGTCCACCGTGGACACGCAACGCGCGCTGCGCGATGCCGCGCAGGCGCGCGTGCAGCAGATGCGCGCGGAAGTCATCGACCGCGAGGTGCGCGCGCCGTTTTCCGGCGTGCTGGGCATCCGCCAGATCAGCCCTGGCTCGCTGATCACCTCCAGCACGGTGATCGCCACGCTGGACGATGTGGCGCGCATGTACGTGGATTTCCAGGTTCCGGAATCGCAGTTCGGCCTGGTGCAACTCGGTAATGCGGTGAGCGGCAGCGCGGCGGCGTATCCGGGCGCGCAGTTCCAGGGCGAGGTGGTGACGATCGATTCGCGGATCGATGAAACCACGCGCTCGGTGACGGTGCGCGCGGACTTCCCCAACGACGATCGCCGGCTGCGTCCGGGCATGCTGCTGGATGTGCGGCTGTTCCAGCCGGCGCGGCAGGCGGTGGTGATCCCGGAAATCGCGGTGGTGCAGGTGGGGCGCGAATCGTACGTGTTCCGGGTCAAGCCCGACAGCACCGTGGAGCGTGCCGATGTGCGGCTGGGCGAGCGCCGCGATGGCAAGGTGGAAATTCTCGAAGGCATCAAGGCCGGTGAGCGCATCGTGGTCGATGGCACCGGCAAGCTGCGCCCGGGCCTGAAGGTTGCCGATCAAGCGGCGCCCGCAGCGCCACGCCCGCAGGCGGCCGCACAATGAAACTCTCCGACCTGTCGATCACCCGCCCGGTGATGGCGGTGGTGATGAGCCTGCTGCTGATCGTGCTGGGGGTGATGTCGTTCACCCGCCTTACCTTGCGCGAACTGCCGGCGATCGATCCGCCCATCGTCTCGGTGGATGTGGAATACACCGGCGCTTCTGCCGCAGTGGTGGAGAGTCGCATCACCCAGGTGCTGGAAGACGCGCTGGCCGGCATCGAGGGTATCTCCACCATCGAGGCGCGCAGCCGCAATGGTTCTTCGGACATCAGCATCGAGTTCGTGCAATCGCGCGATGTGGAAGCCGCTGCCAACGACGTGCGCGATGCGGTCAGCCGCGTGTCCGACCGCATGCCCGACCAGGCGCGTCCACCGGAGATTTCCAAGGTCGAGGCCGATGCCGACCCCATCCTGTGGCTCAACATGAGCTCCAGCACGATGGACACGCTGCAGCTGTCCGACTACGCCGAGCGCTATTTGGTCGACCGCTTCTCCAGCCTGGATGGCGTGGCGCAAGTGCGCATTGGCGGGCGCCAGCGCTATGCGATGCGTATCTGGCTGGACCGCGACCAACTGGCCGCGCGCGCGCTCACCGTGGCCGATGTGGAAGCCGCGCTGCAGAACGAGAACGTGGAATTGCCGGCCGGCAGCATCGAATCGGCGCAGCGCGATTTCACCTTGCGGGTGGAGCGCAGTTATCTCAAGCCGGAGGATTTTGCCAAGCTGCCGCTGAGCAAGGGCGACGATGGCTACGTCGTGCGGCTGGGCGACGTGGCCAAGGTGGAACTCACCTCGGCCGAGCGGCGCGCCTATTTCCAGAGCAATGGCGTGCCCAACGTGGGGCTGGGCATCGTGCGCAACTCCACCGCCAATGCGCTAGATGTGGCGCGCGAAGCGCGCGCGCAGGCCGAAGAAGTGCAGAAGTCGCTCCCGAAGGGCACCAACATCTTCGTCGCCTTCGATACCACCACCTTCATCGATGCGGCGGTAGAGCGCGTCTATCACACGCTGGTGGAAGCGGTGGTGCTGGTGCTGGTGGTGATCTGGGTGTTCCTGGGCAGCGCGCGCGCCGCGCTGATTCCTGCGGTGACGGTGCCGGTGTGCCTGATTGCCGCGTTCATTGCACTGTACGCGTTCGACTTTTCGATCAACCTGCTCACTCTGCTGGCCTTGGTGTTGTGTATCGGCCTGGTGGTGGACGATGCCATCGTGGTGGTGGAAAACATCCAGCGCCGGATCGATCTGGGCGAACCGCCGCTGGTGGCGGCCAAGCGCGGCACCGGGCAGGTGGCGTTCGCGGTGATTGCGACCACGGCCGTGCTGGTGGCGGTGTTCCTGCCGGTCGGTTTTCTGGAAGGCAATACCGGGCGGCTGTTCCGCGAACTGGCGGTGGCGCTGGCGGCGGCAGTGGCGATCTCGGCCTTCGTGGCGCTGACGCTGACGCCGATGATGTCGTCAAAGTTGTTGCGCGCGCACGGGCAGGCCAAGCCCAATCGCTTCCACCAATGGTTCGATGGGCGCATGCGGGCGGTGTCTGGTGCGTACGGGCGCTCGCTGGAGCGGCATGTGCACCGCACCTGGATCTTTGCGCTGCTGATGCTGTTGGCGCTGGGCGCCAGCGCATGGCTGATGGGCCGCATTCCTTCCGAACTGGCGCCGGCCGAAGACCGCGGCAATTTACAGATCATGATCGACGGCCCGGAAGGTGCCGGCTTCGATTACACGGTGGGGCAGATGCATCAGGTGGAAGACATCCTGCGCCCCTTCGTAGGGCCGGACAAACCCATCGTGCGCGCTAATCCGCGCGTGCCCGGCGGCTTTGGCAGCAGCGAGGAAATGCACGCCGGCCGGGTCAGCGTGTTCTTGCAGGACTGGGAAAAGCGCACCCGCCCCACCACCGAAGTGGCCGATGAGGTGCAGCAGAAACTCAATGTGCTCAGCGGCGTGCGCGCGCGCACGCAGGTGAGCGGCGGACTGGTGCGTAGCCGCGGCCAGCCGTTCCAGCTGGTGCTGGGCGGGCCGGATTACGCGGAGATCGCGCAGTGGCGCGACCGCATCCTGCAGCGCATGGAAGCCAACCCAGGCCTGGTCGGCCCAGACTCGGATTACAAGGAAACCCGCCCGCAGATGCGCGTCAATATCGACCGCCTGCGTGCGGCCGATCTGGGTGTGCCGGTCACCGCCATCGGCGGCGCGCTGGAAGCATTGATGGGCTCGCGCCGCGTCACCACCTTCGTCGACAACGGCGAGGAATACGACGTGATGCTGCAGGCCGGGCGCGAAGGCCGCATGGCGCCGGAAGACCTCACCGCCATTCGCGTGCGTTCCAACCGTGGCGAGCTGATCCCGCTCTCCAACCTGGTGACCTTGAGCGAAGTGGCCGAAGCCGGCACCTTGAACCGTTTCAATCGCCTGCGCGCGATCACGATCACCGCCGGCCTGGCACCGGGCTACCCGCTTGGCGATGCCATTGCCTGGGCGCAGCAGGCCGCGCAGGAGGAACTTCCCGAATATGCGCAGGTGGACTGGAAAGGCGAATCGCGCGAGTACCAGCAATCGGGCAGTGCGGTGTTGCTGACCTTCGGCATGGCGCTGCTGGTGGTGTATCTGGTGCTGGCCGCGCAATTCGAAAGCTTCGCGCACCCGTTGGTGATCATGCTCACCGTGCCGTTGGCGGTGCTGGGCGCGCTGGTGGGGCTGTGGCTGACCGGCGGCACGCTCAACCTGTTCAGTCAGATCGGCATCGTGATGCTGGTAGGACTGGCGGCCAAGAACGGCATCCTGATCGTGGAATTCGCCAACCAGTTGCGCGATGAGGGGCGCAGCGTGCATGCGGCCATCGTGGAGTCGGCATCGGTGCGTCTGCGTCCGATCCTGATGACCTCGATTGCCACGGTGGTCGGCGCGATCCCGCTGGTGGTGGCCGGCGGACCTGGCTCGGCCAGCCGCGCCACCATCGGCGTGGTGGTGATCTTCGGCGTCTCGCTGTCCACGTTGTTGTCGCTGTACGTGGTGCCGGCGTTCTACAGCCTGATCGCGCCGTTTACCAAGTCGCCCGAAGCGGTGGCACGCCAGCTGGAAACCCTGGAAGCGCAGACGCCTTCCGTGGGTGGGCATGCGTGAACGAGGCCGGTGGCGCAACGGCTGCCGGCGTTCGCCGATACGGAAGGGGGCGCAAGACCATCGACGCCCTGGGCCGGCGTGTGCAGTCGTCCAGCCGAGCGCCCGGTGTCGCTGCGCGAGACGTTGCAGGCGGCGGCTATGTGCGCGCTGCGATCCGCCTCATACGGCTGTGCCGGGTAGGTCGGCGCTGCGAGCCCTCCTAACGCCGCCCGGCTGAAATAGGCGCCTGTCGTAGCCGATGTCGTAGGCGCGTCGTGGGTGCGAGCCGGTCGCCAACCAATGGCCCATGACAGTCATGGATGGATATGGTGCACTTCGACGATTGCCATCCCCGGAGTTGTCGATGCGTCGTCTTGCCTGTTTGCTTGCTCCTTCTCTTCTCGCGTTGTGCTGCGGCAATGCGCTGGCGCAGTCGTCCGGCGAGCCGGTTCCCAATGGTCGTCTGCCGACCTGGGCAGTGCCGGAGCGTTATAGCCTCGCGCTCAAGATCGACCCGGAGCAGACCCAATTCAGCGGCCGCACCACCATTCGCGTGCAGCTCAAGCAGGCGTCCGACCATCTCTGGCTGCACGGCAAGGAGTTGAAGGTCAGCAAGGTCACCGTCAAGCCCGCTAAGGGCAAAGGCAAGGCGCTGACTGCACGCTATGTGGAAGCCGATGCGCAAGCCGGCGTGGCGCGGCTGGATTTCGGCCGCACGCTCACACCGCAGACGCTTACCGTGGAGATCGCCTACAGCGCGCCGCTCAACCAGCAGCTGCAGGGCCTGTACCAGGTGAAATACCAGGGCAAGGCGTATGCGATGACGCAGATGGAACCGATCAGTGCGCGCTATGCGTTCCCGGGTTTCGACGAGCCGGCGTTCAAGACGCCGTTCGACATCAGCCTGACCGTGCCCAGCAATGACCAGGCGCTGGCCAACACCATCGCGACCTCGACCAAGCCGGCCGGCAAGGGCTGGAAGACGGTGACCTTCGCCCCGACAGTGCCGCTGCCGACCTATCTGGTCGCCTACGCCGCCGGCCCGTGGGACGTGGTGGATGTGGCGCCGATGCCGGCCACCCCGCAGCGCCCCACCGCCACGCCGTTGCGCGGCATTGCCGCCAAGGGCCAGGGCCCGCGCATCACCCCGGCGCTGGACCAGACCCCGGCCATCATCGCCGCGCTGGAGGACTACTACGCCTTCGGTTATCCGTTCGACAAGCTCGATCTGGTCGCTGCACCGGACTTCAGCGCCGGCGCAATGGAAAACCCGGGGTTTGTCACCTTCCGCGATTGGCTGCTGTTGCTGGACAAGGATTCGCCGGCCGAGAACGTGCAGCGCTCCTTCAACGTCAATGCGCACGAACTGGCGCATCAGTGGACCGGCGACACCGTGACCATGGCGTGGTGGGACGACCTGTGGCTCAACGAAGCCTTCGCCACCTGGATGCAGCAGAAGATCACCATGCAGCTGCATCCGGAATACCATGCCAACCTGGACCGCATCGGCGGCGCGCAGCATGCGATGGAGAACGACAGCCTGGTGAGCGCACGCAAGATTCGCCAGCCGATCACCGGCAATGGCGATATCGAAACCGCGTTCGACGGCATTACCTACCAGAAGGGCGCGGCAGTGCTGGCAATGTTCGAGGCCTTCGTTGGCGAAGACGTGTTCCGCGAGGGCATGCGCGCGTATATCGCCAAGCATCAGTTCGGTAACGCGACTGCCGACGACCTGGTCGATGCGATCGCAGAAGCGGCCGGCAAGGGCGATGATTTCAAGGCCGCATTCCGCAGCTTCCTCAACCAGCCGGGCGTGCCGTATCTGCAGACCCAGGTGGCGCGCGAAGGCGGCAAGACCGTGGTCAAACTGCAGCAGCAACGTTACCTGCCGCTGGGCTCCACCGGCTCTGCGGCGCAACAGTGGGGCGTGCCGGTGTGCGTGAAGTACGGCAAGGGCAAGAACCAGGTCAGTACCGCCTGCCAGTTGCTCGAAAACGGCAGCGGCAGCATCGTGCTGGAGGGCGCCGGCAAGAACACCTGGGTGTTCCCGAATGCGCGTGGCGCCGGCTATTACCGTTTCTCGCTGCCCAAGAAGCAATTGGCGGCGCTGGGCAAGCAGGTCGGCCAGCTGGACGATAACGAACAGCTCGCCTACGCCGATGCGATCAATGCGGCGTACCGGCATGGCGATGCCGACAACGCGGCCGTGCTGGCAGCGCTCGCGCAGTTGGCGCCGTCGGCATCGGCCGACGTGTCCACCGCGCTGCTGGAACGCTTCGTGTGGATCTGGCGTTACCAGGCCACCACCGAGGCCCAGCGCGGCGCCTTGCGCAAGGCGGCCGAACAGTCGTACCTGCCGCGTCTGCGTGCGCTGGGTTATACGCGGCGCAGCGGTGAGTCGATCGACGACACCGCCCTGCGCACGTCGCTGGCCAGTGTGTTCGCCTTGCGTCTGCAGAATGCAGAGGTACGCAAGGCCCTGCTGGCGCAAGGCGATGCGGTGCTGGCCGGCGGCAATGGTGCGCTGGATTTTTCCGCCGCCAACCCTGACCTGCTCGGCACCGTGCTGGCAGTGACTGTCCAGGAACGCGGCGCACCGGCGGTGCAGAGGCTGATCGATGCACTGCGCACGCACGCCGACCCAGCCCAGCGCAACGCCATGATCGCCGCACTGGGTGCGGTGCAGGACCCGGGGCTGCTGAAGCAGGTGCGCGATTTCGCGCTGACCGACGCGATCAAGGTGGGCGAGATGAAGAGCCTGCTGATGCGCGGGCACAGCGATGAGCGCTCGCATGATTCGATGTGGGCCTGGTTCACCGCCAACTTCGACCGCATCGTGCAACGCAGTGGCTCGTTCGATGGTGGCGGATTGCCGGCGCTGGGTGCTTCCGGTGGCTGCAGTGTGGACGAGGCCGACCGCCTGGATGCGTTCTTCAAGCCGCGCCTGGCCAAGCTCAGTGGTGCGGACCGCGGCCTGGCGCAGACCGGCGAGACCATCCGCCTGTGCGCGGCACTGAAACAGGCGCAGATCGCCCAGCGCTGAGTTGCGGCGTGCGGCCAGTGTGCGCAGTATCGCGGGAGTCGATGCTGCGCATGCCATGACCAACGCAATGGACCAATCGCTGATGGTGCACGGGGAAGGCTTCGTGCTGCGCCGCTGGCGCCGGGACGACCTGGATGCCTTGGTGCGGCATGCCAACGAGCCGCTGGTGCCGCGCGGATTGAGCGAGCGATTCCCTCACCCATATACCCGTGCCGACGGCGAAGCGTTCCTGGCCGGACGGGTTGTCGATTTGCGCGACCCGGTGCTGGCCATCGAGATCGATGGCCAGGCCTGCGGCACGATCGCAGTGCGCCCAGGGCAGGGCGAACGTCGCTACTCGGCCGAGCTGGGGTATTGGCTCGGTCGCAGCTATTGGGGCCGCGGCTGGATGACCCGGATCGTGGGCACGTATGTCGCCTGGGCGATGCAGACGCGACCGCTGTATCGGGTGCAGGCCACCGTGCTCGATAGCAATCCTGCATCGGCCGCGGTGTTGCTGCGCAATGGCTTCGTCGAAGAAGGCGTCAGCCGCTGTGCGCTGCTCAAGCCGGATGGGCTGCACGATCTGCGGGTGTTCGCGCGGGTGGATCCAGCTGCTGCGCTTTGCGTGCCCGTGTGCGCGTCCAACCCTGCGTGATCGCACGCGCATGATTGCCAGCTGCAGGACGGGGAAATGCCCGCCGCACGAGGTGCGCAGATCCTGCTGGCCTCCGGGTCGCGTCGACGCCCCCCTGCAGGCGGCACGACGTTCAACATGCCTCAGCGCGGCCGCGTGTATGGACCATCGCGCCAGTGGCTTACCATCGTCGTCACTGCTTGTGCGGCAGCGGCGCTGCCGGTGCTGCAACCTGATCGACGCGCAGACGGCGAACGGCCGGAAACAGCCGTTGCGCACTGCACGCAACACGAACTTCTGGATCCGACAATGACACAGCATGATGGACGCGGCGGACGGCCGCCACGCGATGGCGGCTCCGGCCCCTCGCACAACCCCTGGGGCCGCGCCGCGCCGCGCACACCTGCACCGTGCAGCGCCGCACCCCGCGCTGCAGCGCAGCACACTCCTGCTGCCACCCCACCTGCCGCTGCAGCGAATAGCAACGCGCGTGAGGTGCGGCTGTACGGCATCAACGCCGTGCAGGCCGTGTTCCAGGCGCGTCCGCAGGCGCTGCGCAAGCTGTACCTGAGCGAGGCGCGTATTCCGCAGTTCAAGGCGCTGCTGGCGTGGTGCGTGACCCAGCGCATCGGCTATCGCGTGGTGGAAGAGGCCGATCTGAGCAAGCTCGCCGCCAGTGCACACCATGAGGGCGTGGTGGCCGAGGTGCTGCGCGTCGCCCCGCAACCCTTGCAGGAATGGCTGGCTGCGTTGCCGCAGGGCCCGGTGCTGGCGCTGTGGCTGGATGGGGTGGGCAACCCGCATAACTTCGGGGCGATATTGCGCTCGTCGGCGCACTTCGGCGTGGCCGGTCTGTTGTTGCCGGCCGGTTCCACGTTGGGCCTGTCGGGCGCGGCGGCACGCGTGGCAGAAGGCGGCGCCGAAGCGGTACCGCTGGTGCAACTGCCTGACACTGCAACGGCGATGACGCAGCTGCGCCAGGCCGGCTTTGCGATTGCCGCCACACTCGTCGACGGTGGCCAGGACGTCTTCGCCGCCGCGTTGCCGCAGCGCCTGGTGTACGTGATGGGCGCAGAAAGCGACGGCATGGACCGCGCATTTGCGCGCGATTGCGATCTGCAGTTGTCGATCCGCGGCAGCGGCAAGGTGGAAAGTCTCAATGTCGCCTCGGCCACTGCGGTCTTCCAGGCCGCCTGGCACGCGCGCGTGCTCACCGGAGAACACTGATGCTGCGTCTTTGTGCGTTGTTGCTTGCGACCGGTTGCCTGCTCGGTGCGAATGCGTCCGCCGCCACGCCGGCGGCACCTCCCCAGGTGCGCACCGACCATGGTGCGGTGCGTGGCCAATGGCAGGACGATGGCAGTGCGGTTTTCCGCGCGATCCCCTTCGCTGCGCCGCCACTGGGCGCGCTGCGCTGGCGCCCGCCGCAGCCGATCGCCGCATGGACGCAGGTGCGCGACGCCACTCAGGCTGCCACGCCGTGCGTGCAGCCGGCGCTGGGCTGGAACAACGCCATGGCCAAGCGCGGCACCGAAGATTGCCTCTATGTCGAAGTGCAGACACCGCAGCTGCATCCGGCCAGGCCGCTGCCGGTATTCGTGTGGATCCACGGTGGCGCGAACGTGGCGGGCGGCGCCGATGGACATCTGCCCACCAACCTGGTGGCGCAGGGCATGCTGGTGGTGACGCTGCAATACCGGCTGGGCGCATTGGGGTTCCTGTCGTTGCCGGAGCTGGCCGATGGCGACAACGAAGCCGCCGGCAACTACGCCTTGCTCGACCAGATCGCTGCCTTGCAATGGGTGCGCGACAACATCGCGCAGTTCGGCGGCGACCCCGCGCGGGTGACCATCGCCGGGCAGTCGGCCGGCGGCCAGGACGTGGGCTTGCTGATGCTCAGCCCGCTCGCACGCGGCCTGTTCTCGGCAGCCATCGAACAGAGCGGCACTGCCGGCTTCGGCCTGCCGGCGCGCAGCTTGGAAGACAATCGCGCGCTGGGCGTGCGCATTGCCGAACGCGCCGGCATCGACGAGCCGGCCACACGGCTGGCGCAACTACGCGCGTTGCCGGCCGACCGACTGCTCAAGGCCGCGCAGGGCGTGGATGTGCCGGCCTTGGATGACGACGGCTATATCTGGTTGCAGGCGGTCGTCGACGGGCGCGTGCTGCCGCGTGCGCCGGCCGAGCTGCTGGCTGCCGGCGCGCAGGCAAAGGTGCCGCTGTTGATCGGTTACGTGGTGCAGGAACTGCGCTATGGCGGTGAGGAAGGCGCCGAGAAGCGGGTGCGCCGCGACTATCCCGACCACGCCGAGACCATCCTGCAAACGCATCGCGCCGCCACCGCGCAGCGCGCCGAACGGCAAGGCAATGTGTCCATGCAGTTGTCCACCGATCTAACCTTCCGTTGCCCGGCGGTGACCGTGGCGCAACGCCAGGCTGCGTTGGGCGCGCCGGTGTGGCATTACGTGTTCGATACCGCCGTGCCCGGCGGGCAGGTGACGCATAGCGCCGAGTTGCCGTTCCTGTTCAAGAACCTGCCGATCGGCCAGCCGCCGGTGTCCCTGCAGCGCTATTGGGCCGCGTTCGTGCAGCATGGCAATCCGAATGCCAAGGGTCTGCCGGCCTGGCCGGCATTTGCGCCGACGCATGCGGGGCTGCAGTTCGACGCGCATGGCGTGCAACCCATCAAGGACGCGCGCCCGGCGGTGTGTGTGGGCGTGGATATGCCATAACGCCATCCGTGGTGCGAAACGCGCGCACCGCTGCGGTGCGCGCGTGTGATGCCATGACCAAGCGCCTGCGCGTACCGCGAAGGTGCGTGAGGCACTTCGTCCTGAGATGGCGGCCGTTACTTTCTCTGCAGCCTGATCGCCGCGCCGCCATTTGCCGCCAAGTTCAGCTGCAAGGTGTCGTTGCGGGTGAGTGTGCGGGTGTCGATGCGCACGTCCGTCGGCGCCTGTCCATCGGCGTAGATGGTGGCTGTCCAGTTGCCCTTGCCCAAGAACGATAACGGCACCTCCATCGTGCGCGCCTGCTCGTTGGTCATTGCACCCACATACCAGTCCTTGCCGCTACGCCGCGCCAGCGCGATGTGCTCGCCGATGGCGCCATCCAGCGCGCGCGTCTCGTCCCAGCTTGCCGGCACATCACGCAAGAACTGCGCGGCAGGTACGTTTTCGTATTGCTCGGGACTGTCGGCCACCACCGCAAACGGACTCTCGTAGACCACGTACATCGCCAATTGCTGCGCGCGTGTGGTCATCACCTGCGGCCCGACGTGTTGTGGCTTGAACTCGGCCGGACGGACATTGCGGAAGCCGCCAGGCGTGTAATCCATCGGCCCGAGCAACATGCGCGTAAACGGCAGGGTGAGGTTGTGGGTTGCGGTGATGCGCGCGCTCCACTTGTTGTACTCGGCGCCGAGCACGCCCTCCTGGGTGAGGTAGTTCGGATAGGTGCGGGTCAGCCCGGTCGGGTGATACGCACCGTGCAGATCCACCAGCAGCCTGTGCTCGGCAGCCTTGCTCAGAAGACGATGATAGAAGTCCACCATCTGCTGATCGTCGCGGTCCATGAAATCGACCTTGATGCCCTTGATGCCCAGCTGCTGGTACCAGGTGAGCGCTTGGTCCATGTGCGCATCGAGCGCGCGCCAGTGCGCCCACAGCCACAACCCGACATCGCGCTTGCGTGCGTAGTTCACCAAGCCAGGCAGATCGAGTTGCTCGACCGGGCGGAGAATGTCTGCATCGGCGTTGTACTGGCCATCGCCGGTGCTGCCGTAATGCCAGCCGTCGTCGATCAGCATGTATTGCAGCTTCAACTGCTGCGCATGGTCGATATAACGCTGGACGGTGGCGGTATTCATTCCCGGGTTCGCCACCCCGCTGGCCAGACTGCCCGACCACCAATCCCACGCCGATTTGCCCGCGCGCACCCAACTCGCATCGAAGGCGGGCGGCGGATTCAGCGCGGAAATCAGGTTGGATTCGATCAGGCTTGCGGGATTGTCGGCCAGCATGATGACGCGCCACGGCGTGGCGAAATCGCGGCCCTTGGCATCGATGCTGACCGCCACCGTGGGGTCGTCCAGGCGTGGCGACAGTTTTGCCGACACGCCCAGGCCGCCATCGGAACGACCGGTGAGATACAACCCGGCGTAATCGCGCAGATTCGCTTCGCCGATCGCAAGCGTGGTGCCGCCGGCGTCGGTCTGGCACACCAGCGGTAACTCGATCAAATTGTGGGCACGCAATTTCGATGCGGCGATGGCATCGTATTCGCCCTCGTGACTGGTTCCGAAGCGGCCCAGATTCAAGTTCCAACAGCGGTAATCGCGCGGGAACGCGAAGCTGGTGAGTTCGTCGCGAATGCGCACCTGGCCCGTATCCGGCAGGACGTAACGCAGTGCAACGCCGTCGTCATACGCACGCAGTTCGATGCCGAGCTTGCGATGTTGCGTATCGGTCAGTTGCACGCGCAGTGCTCGATAGTGGTCGCGTGCCTGTCGCGTCTTTCCGACCGGCAAGGTGAAGCGGCTGTCGTGCAGTTCGGTCGTGCTGCCTTGCAGCGTCATGTCACGGCCGAGCTTGTTGCCTCGGCCCAGATCCAGCCCGAGCGGTGCATCGTCGAGCACCAATGTGTTGCGATACAGCACGCGATAGCTGGGCACGCCATCGGCGCGCAGCGTGAATTCCACTTGCATGCGTGCATCGGGCGATTGCACGCGCAAGCTCTGTGCTGCAGCGGGTGCAGCGATCAAACACAGCAATGCACATGCCGCCGGGACTGCGGACTGGATCAGGTTTCGCATGATTCCCTCCTCCTGGGATTGCCAACCCTAACCCAGAAAGGTTGTTGTCGATATCCAGCTGGGGTAACGTTACCTCGCACCATGGCCGCTGAAACAGGGGCGGCAGCCACGGGCGGCATCACGGAGGTCATGACGCAGAACGTCTGCACGACGGGTTGCCGATTGCATCGAAGCGGTGTGCACCGTTGCGTGGCAGTAGAGCTTGGGAGAGGCCTCTAATGCTGATGGTTCGCAGGGCGTTCCGCCGCGGAGCGCTGTGGTTGTTGTGTGCTTGCATGGGTTGCACTGCAGTGGAGGCAGCGCCAGCCGACGATCCGCCCGGTCCGTATGACGTGCGCGTGCTTGCCGGTGGCGTTGCGCTGACCAAGAAACTCGCCGCCCAGACGCCGTGGTTGTCTGCCGATGCGGACTGGAGCGTCTTCGGATGGGTGCGCCCATCACGTTCGATCACAGGTCCCGCGTTGATAGCGGGCATCGGCGATCCGCAAGGGGCCGGCCGCTATTTCGTGATCGATGGCGGCACGCTCGGTTTTGCGCAGGGCGCCGACAATGTTCTGCGCAGTACGCAGGCCTTGCATGCGGACAACTGGACGCAAGTGGCCGCAGTTGCCCAGGGCGAACGCCTGACCCTGTACGCCAACGGCCGCAAGGTCGCCAGCGGTCGTGTGCAGCGGGCGGCCGTCGCGCCGACGCTGGTATTCGGTCCACGCCAGCAAGCTGCGGCGTATACGCAGCACTTCGGCGGCGATATCGCGGGCTTTACCGCACAGGCGGGCGCGCTGGATGCACAGGCCATTGCACGGCTTGCCGCAAACGCGCCGGATCCGGCACTGCAACGCTTCGAAGACGCATCGCCAGGCTGGCGCGTGCAGACCAAGCAGATGGCCGGCCAGCTTGCGCCGCAGCCGGCTGCAACGCTGCCGCGCAGTAGCGCCGCGTTCTCGACGCCGGTTGCACAGCCAGTCCCGGATGCGCCTGCGCTGCAATCGCTGGATGCCGCATCCTGGCGTGTAGGTGCATGGCAACTGGCCGCAGCACCCGAGCTTGGTCAAGCGACCGGCGCCACGCTGTCGCGCCGCGATGACACGACCGGCAACGCGGCGTGGCGTGTGGCGACCGTGCCGGGCACCGTGCTCACCACGCTGGTCGACCGTGGCGTGCATCCGGATCCGGACATCGGCCTCAACAACATGGCCATTCCCGAAGCGCTGAGCCGTCAGGACTGGTGCTACCGCAGCAGTTTCGACCTGCCTGCCGCCGCGCAAGGCAAGCGTCTGGAGCTGTTGTTCAACGGCATCAACTATGCCGGCGATATTTGGGTCAACGGCGTGCAGGTCGGGCACACCCGCGGCGCATTCGCGCGCGGTCGTTTCGATGTCAGCAAGCAGCTCACGCCAGGTCGCAACGTCATTGCGGTACGGGTATCGCCGCCACCGCATCCTGGCATTGCGCACGAACAATCGATGAGCGCAGGCGTCGGCGAAAACGGTGGCATGCAGGCCTTGGATGGTCCGACCTTCATCGCCAGCGAGGGGTGGGACTGGATTCCCGCAGTGCGCGACCGCAATGCCGGTCTGTGGCAGGGCGTGCAGTTGCACGCCAGCGGACCGCTCGCACTTGGCGACATCCAGGTGGTGACCGCGCGCTTGGCGCCGGACCATCGACGCGCCGAACTGGAAATCAACGTGCCGCTGCGCAACGACACGCCTGCCGCAGTGCAGGGCAGCGTGCAGTTGGCCTTCGGCGATGTGACCATCCAGCGCCAGGTCACGGTGCCGGCCGGCGGCATTACGCTGAAGTTCACCGCAGGCGATACGCCGCAGTTGCGCATTCTCAACCCGCGGCTGTGGTGGCCTAACGGCTACGGGGAGCCTGCGCTGTACACGCTGCAGGCGGGCGTCGATGTGGCAGGCGCGCGCTCGGATGCGCAGCAGCTGCGCTTCGGTATTCGCGAGGTGACTTACGAACTTTCGTTATTCGACGACGATGGCGCATTGCGCCGTGTGCTGGTCGATCTCAACCAGGCCCGCCAGCGTGGCGAACGCATCGTCGATGTACGCCATGCGGCGATTCGGCCGGTACCCGGTGGTAACGCGCAGTCGCTGTATCCCGGTGCGCTGGGTTCGCCGGCAGTGCAACAGCTGGACGATTCCACGCTGGCCCCGCATCTGGTCATTCGCATCAACGGTGTGCGCATTGCGGTGAAGGGCGGTAACTGGGGCATGGACGATTGGCGCAAGCGCGTTTCGCGTGAGCGGCTGGAGCCGTACTTCCGCCTGCAGCGCGATGCGCATTTCAATGTGGTGCGCAACTGGGTCGGGCAGAACACCGAAGCAAGCTTCTTCGAGCTGGCCGACGAATACGGCATGTTGGTGCTCAACGATTTCTGGCAGTCCACGCAGAACTACAACATGGAGCCGGCCGACGCGGCGTTGTTCCTGGACAACGCGGCCGAGGTGATCAAGCGCTTCCGCAATCATCCGTCCATCGTGTTGTGGTTCGGGCGCAACGAAGGCGTGCCCGCCCCCATCCTGAATGAAGGCCTGGACAAGCTGGTCGCCGAACTCGACGGCACGCGCTGGTACACCGGCAGTTCCAACGAGATCAATTTGCAGGGCAGTGGGCCGTACAACTATCGCGAGCCGGTGGCGTACTTCAACAAGCTGGCGCAGGGTTTCTCGGTGGAGGTAGGCACGCCATCGTTCTCCACGCTGGAGTCGTTCAAGGCTTCAGTGCCGGCCGTTGGCGACCAATGGCCGATCAGCGATGCCTGGGCGTACCACGACTGGCATCAGTCCGGTAACGGCGATACCACGAGTTTCATGCGCACGCTGACCGACAAGCTGGGCGCACCGACCAGCCTGGCCGATTTCGAGCGCAAGGCCCAGCTGCTCAATTACGAAACCCACCGCGCCATCTTCGAAGGCTTCAACGCGCAGCTGTGGAGTAAGAATAGCGGTCGCCTGCTGTGGATGAGCCACCCGGCGTGGCCGAGCAACATGTGGCAGGTGTATAGCCATGACTACGACACCCACGCCGCGTATTACGGCGTGCGCAACGCCGCCGAGACGCTGCATGTGCAGATGAATCTGCCCGGGCACGAGGTGGTGGTGGTCAACAATGCTGCCACTGCGGTGCGTGGATTGCGTGTGCGTGCACAGGTGTACGCCAACGACGGCAGGCTGCTGCAACAGCGCGAACAGGCACTGGATGCCGCGGCGGTGGCGGTGTCGGCACCCGTGCTGCAGTTGGCACCGTTGCTGAAGGACACCAACGGGTTGGGCTTTGTGCGGCTGCAGTTGCTCGATCGCGATGCAGTGGTGCGCTCGCGCAACTTCTACTGGGTGGCGCGCGATGCTGTGGCGATGCGTGGGCTGGAGGCGCTCGCAAAGGTGCCGCTACAGCTCACCATGCAAGTGCAGCAGGGCAACGAGGAGGCCGTGCTGCGCGCCACCGTCCGCAACCCGTCGCAGCAGGTGGCCCTCAATACCAAGCTGACCCTGGTGGATGGACAAGGCCAGCGCATCCTGCCGGCCTATTACAGCGACAACTACCTCAGCCTGGTGCCAGGCGAAGAGCGCGTGGTGGAAATTCGCGGCCCGTCCGCTGCCACCTTGCGCAACGCCACGCTGCAATTGCGTGGCTGGAATGCCGAACCATCCACAGGCGTCGCCAACGGTTCTCCGTAGCGAGGTCTGCGTGTTGCCGCGCCGTGTCGTGCACGGCGCTTGCACTGACGCACCGCCTGGTGCCGTCAGCCAATACCGCATTGCCGTGCCGGCAATGTCAGTCGAACCGGTCGTGGAGTGTCGTCATCCCTGGGAGGGGACATGAACAAACTGCATTCGAATACCCGCCACACCCCATTGGCGGCCGCACTCGCGGCTGCGCTCACCCTGCTTGCCGGCGGCGCAAGCGCACAGGACACCGCCACCACTGCAGGCGTCACCGAACTGGACAAGGTAATGGTCAAGGGCGTGCGCGGCGCACAGGCCGAGGCCATCGAGAACAAGCGCAGCGCCGCGCAGATCATCGATTCGATTTCTGCCGAAGACATCGGCAAATTGCCCGACGTCACCATCACCGATTCCCTGCAGCGCGTGCCGGGCGTGCAGATCCGGCGCTCGGCCGGCGAAGGATCGCAGCTCAATATCCGTGGCATGCCGCAGGTGCAGACCACCATGAACGGTGAGCTGTACTTGAGTGCCGGTGGTGGCGATCAGTATGGCCAGCCGAACATCGGCCGCGCGCAGCCGGATTTCGTGGATATTCCGCCCACGCTGTTCAGTGGCGTGGATGTGATCAAGTCGCCCACTGCCGCCGATCTGGATGGTGGCATCAGCGGCACCGTCTCGCTGAAGACGCGGCGTCCGTTCGATCTGCCGGAAGGCTGGACTTTCAGCGGTCAGGCCGAAGGCTCGTATGGCGACCGCGTGCAGAAAGCCAACGCGTTGTATTCGGGATTGGCCAGTTTCCGTACCGCGCGTTGGGGCGCGTTGCTGGCGGTGTCGTATTCGGATGCCACGCTGGAAAACAAGCACCCCAGCGTGTATTCCAACGGCGCGCAGAAATCCACCGAACAGAATGTCGGCTTCGACTTCAACGGCGATGGACGTATCGGCAACAACACCGATCCGGGCAATTTGCCGCGTGACTATTTCTACAATTGGGTCGCCACCGAGCTGGATAACCGCAGCACCGATCGCCAGCGCACCGGCCTCAACGGCTCGTTCCAGTTCAACATCAACGATGCGTGGACGGTGCTGGCGGACGCCGCCTACACCAAGCTCGAAGACCACGACACCTCGGTAGCCGCGCAGTTGCATACCGGTTGGGCGACCAATCAGCTGCAGCCGGGGTCGGTCGTCGATCCCAACTGGGTGCTGGAGTACGGCAATTTTCGCTACAACCGCTTCCAGGCGCACTCGATGGCCGGGGTGGCTGATTCGGATGCGCTCAACACCAATCTGGAATTGCGCTACGACGACGGCGGGCCGTTCCGTGCCTCGTTCCGCTGGGTGCATGGCGATGCGCAGCGCACCTACGACGAAGCGCGTGCCGATGCAGTGGTGACACGCGGCGACCAGATTCCACGTGCCGGCGGCGTGACCCAGTGGGCCAACGTCAATGGCCTCCCCACGGTGGATGCATCGGTGGATTTCCGCGGCACCTATCCGGCGGTCAACCTGGCGACCGATGTGTCCAATCCAGACAACTGGCAGCTGATGTCCACCTGGGCGCAGGGCAACAAGATCGAGGCCAAGATGGATGCGTTCCGCGCCGATGGCACTTTCGAGTTCGACGAGGGCGTGGTGCGCGGCTTCCAGTTCGGTATTCGCTATGGCGAACGCGATTTCAAGCTCGATACCTATCGGTATCTGTCGCCGGTGTCGTCCAGCTGCGCCGACCCGAACCGTTCGCTGTACTACTACAAGGATCCGCTGATCGTGGATACCTGCAGCGGCGTGTCCGAGGCGCGCTTGCTGCCGTTCAATTCGATTCCCGGTTATTGGGCGTATTTCAACGACTTCGATCCGCTCAAGGTCACCGGCCTGGGTAGCCAGGGCCTGCCTGCAATCAACCCGCAGGCGATGAAAGACCCGGTCGCTTATCTCAATAGCCTGTATCCGGGCAACGTGGCGTATCAGCAGGCAGCCGATTCCTACCAGGTCACCGAAAAAACCAGCTCGGCCTATTTCATGGCCAACCTGGAAGGCGGTACCGGCACGCGCGTGCCGTGGACAGCCAACATCGGTGCACGCATCGTGCAGACCAAGCTGGCGATCGACCAGTACCTGAGCAGCGGCAACGTCTATATCGGCAATGTCGAATGGAATGGCGTCAGTCCTGCGATCGGCACCAACCGTCTGAATCGCCAGTACACCGATGTGCTGCCCAGCGCGAACCTGTCGCTGGACATCACCGATGCGCAGAAGCTGCGTTTCGCCTAAAACAAGGCGGTTGCGCGTCAGGACCTGCCCGATCTGGGCCGTGGTCTGGTGAGCTTCTACGCGGTGAATGGCACACCGCCGCGTAACCCGTCGCTACCATCGGATGCGGTGCTGTTCCTCAATGGCCGTTCGGGCAATCCGGATCTGGATCCGTACCGCGCCACCAACTACAACGCCTCGTGGGAATGGTATTTCGCCGACGCCTCGTTGATCAGCGTGGGTGCGTTCCTGATCGATGTGAAGTCGTTCCCCACCACCGTCACCAATATCGAGCCCTTGCCCGATGCCGATGGCGTCGTGCGCGCGGGTGGCCCGGTCGAGCGCATCGTCAATGGCGGCGGCGGCAAGATCAAGGGCTTCGAAATCGGCTACCAGCAGGCCTTCGATTTCCTGCCGGGCTGGCTGAGCGGCTTCGGGACCAACATCAACTACACCTTCTCCGATGCCGATACCGACAACACCGATATCGACGGCAACACGCTGCCGATCGGCGACAACTCCAAGCATCAGGCCAACGCGGTGCTGTGGTATCAGAAGGACAAGCTGCAGGCGCGCGTGGCCTACAACTGGCGCAGCAAGCGCTTCAGCCAGGTCAACAGTTCTGCATGGGGCGACGAGCTGGCGATCTGGAATGATGACGTCGGTTACCTGGACGCATCGTTGAGCTACGACGTCAACGATCACCTGACCTTGTACGCCCAGGCCACCAACCTGACTGGCGAAAGCGAACGCCGTTACGCGCAATGGACCAATCACTACTTCGACCAGAACATCTTCGAGCGTCGCTACTACGCGGGTCTGCGCTTGCGCTTTTGATGCCATGCACTGATGCAAGACGCTGCTGTGCGGCACGGTGTACGCGCGCCGTGCCGCACATGCGGTTCTCCTCGTTCCTCTCCAAGCGGTCATTGCGCGTTCTTCCCGTCGCCGTTTGATACGGCGCTGCAGTACGTTCGGCGGTGACGTCGAATACCCTCCCATTCGGCTACATCGTCGGGAAGCGATGTGGCCGTTTTTTGTGTGATTGCGTGGGCGTCTGCGCACTCATGCCGGCAGTTGAGTGCTACAACCGTCAGCCTGGGTGCTCATGAAGGGGCAGTCGGCGGCGACGGCGCAGCGTGCGCGCCGACTGATGGGTGGCATCGATGCCGAACCGGACGGTGATCGCCTGCTGCGGCGCTATGTCTTCGGCGGCCCTGCCGTCGAGCCGCGCTTGACCAGCGTGTACTTCATCACCTGATGCACGCCGGGTGCGGTGTCGCCCTTGCGGCGTTGACGGACCGCGTCGGCCAGCAGTGACACAGCAGCGCGCCCCATCGCGGTGACGGGTTGATGCACGGTGGTGAGTTCTGGCCAGATGGTGGTGGCCACCGGGGTATCGTCGAAGCCGGCGATGGAGACATCTTCGGGCACGCGCAAGCCCAGTCCGTGTGCGACCGCCACCGCTGCGGCCGCCATGTCGTCGTTGCTGCAGAAGATCGCGGTGGGTGGTCGCGGCTGCGCCAACAGGCCGCGCGCGGCGAGTAACCCGGAGTGATAGGTGAACAGGCCCTCGGCGATCAAACCCTCTGCGACCGCCACGCCGGCAGCGTGCAGGCTGTCGAGATAGCCGTTGGCGCGCAGCGCGCTCGGGGTGTGTTTCGGGTCGCCCTTGATCAACGCGATGCGACGATGCCCGAGCTCGATCAGGTGGTCGACGATGGCGCGTGCAGCCTGGTAGTCGTCGATCCGCACCGAGCTGATTTGCGCCATCGGTGCGCCGCTGGCCACCGCTACGACCGGAATGCCGCGCGCATCGAGTTCGGTGATGGTCTGGCGCGAGTCGCACAACGGCGGTGGCAGGATCACCCCATCGACCCCGGCTGCGAGCAGACGCTCGGTGGCCGCACGCTGGCTGCGGATGGCACCGCACTTTTCCACCATGACCTGGCTGCCGGTGAGGCTGCTTTGCTCGAGCAGGCCGAGCATGAATTGATTGAGATATGCCGCGCTCGGGTTGCTATACAGCACGCCGATACGCAGCAGCCCGCTGGTCCGCAACGAACGGCCGGCCAGATTGGGCCGGTAGCCCAATGCCTGTACCGAGGCCTCCACGCGCGCGCGCATCGCTTCGCCCACATGCGGGTGACGGTTGATCACACGCGAAGCGGTCATCGGCGAGACGCCGGCGTGTTTGGCGACATCCAACAACGTCGCCGCATTGTTCGCACTGCGTTGCCGCTTGACCACCATTGTGTGTGCTCATCCTGGAGTAAGAGCGAATGCGCGCGCTACCGGTTCGACGTGTAAAGCGACCACAAAAAGCAACCGACCAATCACCTTGTTCAGTACCGGCGAAGACTGCAGGTCGCCGCGGAAGACACCGCGCACGCACCGCCGCCAAGCCAGTAATGTCTGTCTAACCGGTGCGCCCCGCGCGCAGTGGCAGCCGCTTCATCGCAACTGCGCACTCGCCAGACGAACGCGCCGATTTGCGCAAGCAACAGCGCCAGGCATCGTGCAATTCCTGCATGCGCTTGGCGCTCGAAGATCGGCAAAGCATTGCCAGATCCGGCGTTCGGCGCATGCGCCGCATCGTCCTCGCCACTCACTCGCTCGGCGGTTGCACACTCTTGGCGCGGCTGCCGAAATCGCCATCGGCTTCTGCGGCGAGATACGCGAACACGGTGTAGGCGGCCACGTTCTGCGCGAGCGCCTTGGGGTCGATCTTGTCCAGCGTGTCGTCGGCGGTGTGGTGCAGGTCGAAGTAGTCGGTGCCATCCTGCGCCAGCCACCCCCAGGCGCCACCCTTGGCGGAAATCGGCCCGACATCCGGCCCGGGACCACCCTTGCTCGGTTCATACGCGATGCCCAATGGTGCCAGCACCTCGGCAATCTGCTTGGTCGCTGCACGCGAGTCTTCCGGTGCGGCAGCACCGGTGTTGAACGCGTAGATGCGCCCGGCGCCGAAGTCGCTTTCCGCGCCGATCTGGTGCAGTGCCATGTCCTTGGCATCGGTGCCGTGCGCGGCGGCATACGCCTTGCCGCCATACAGCCCTTGCTCTTCGTTGGCGAAGGCCACCACACGGATGCTGCGCTTGGGTGGCTGCTTGAGTTGCCCGATCAGGTGGCCTGCCGCCATGGTGATCGCCACGCCGGCGCCGTCGTCGATGGCGCCGGTGCCCAGATCCCACGAATCCAGATGTCCGCCGATCACCACCACTTCCTTGGGCTTGCTGCGCCCGGTGATCTCGCCGATCACGTTGTACGAGGTCGCCGTGCCGTCCCAGCCGCAATCCAGCGTCAGGCGCAGGCGCGTGCTGCCCAGCGCGGTGAGCCGCGCGAGCTGGTTGGCATCGGGCACCGACAGCGCTGCAGCCGGCACCGGGGTCAGGCCCTCATCGAAACGGGTGATGCCGGTATGCGGCACGCGGTGCGAATCGGTACCGGCCGAGCGCATGACAAATCCCACTGCACCCTTGCGTATCGCTTCGGACGGACCCTTGCTGCGCACGGCGCCGCCATTGCCGTAATCCTTGCCGTCGCGCGCCTTGACCATCTGGTAATCGACGAACGCGATCTTGCCGGCCAGCGAGCCGGCTGGCGCGGCCTGCAACGCAGCCAACGTATCGAAACGCACCACCTCGCCCTCGACAGTGCCGCCCGGGCTGCCGCCCAATGCGGTGATGGTCAGCGGCTGCGCATGCGCACCGAGCACGGCAGCGTGTTCGCTGCGACGCTCCCATTTGGGAAAGGTCACCGGCTCGGTCCATACCTTGTCAAAACCCAGCGAAGCGAATTTCGCCTTGGCCCAGGCCACCGCACGCGGGTCTGCTTCGCCACCGGCAATGCGCGGGCCCACTTCGGTGGTCAACGATTGGACCACCGCAAAGCCGGTGTTGTCGGCCAGCGCCTGCTCGCGTAACTGCGCTGCGGTACGCAATGCGCTGTCGGGGATGCTGGTCTGCGCGGCGAGCGCGCAGGAGCAGGCGAGTAGGGCACAGATGGCAACAGCGAGACGGCGCATGCAGGGCGGCTCCAACGACAAGGGGACCCCGAGCTTATCAGCGCAAGGTCCCCCGTCTGCGTGCGAAAGGTCATCCTTCTGCGCGAAGTTGCGCCACAGCCTGCATCAGTTGGTTGTGCCCGCTTACAGCGCGCCTGGCGGCTTGAGCGTGTCGTTCTTGAGCGCGTCGCGAATCTCGCGCAGCAACAGCACTTCTTCGCTCGGGCCCTTCGGGGCATCGGGCTTGCGATGGGTCACGCGGTTGATCAACTTGACCGCCAGGAAGATCGCGAAGGCGATGATCAGGAACTGCACGACGGTGTTGATGAAGTCGCCGTAGCCAATGGCAACGGCCGGGATTTCCTTGCCGGTGGCATCGACGCCGGCCGGCTTGAGTACCCACGCCAGGCGCGAAAAATCCACATTGCCGATGGCCCAACCGATCGGCGGCATGATGATCTTCTCCACCAGTGCGGTGACGATCTTGCCGAACGCCGCACCGATGACCACACCGACCGCCAGGTCGATGACATTGCCGCGCATTGCGAATTGCTTGAATTCGCTGACCATTCCCATAGTGCACTCCAACTGCGGTCGCGGACCAACTGCCGCAGCCCGATCGTAGCCGGCCCGATGTCAGCCGGCGATGATGCCGTGGCGCTCGGCGACGTTCTCCAGGCGCGCACTGAACTGGTCGCCCGGCAGCAACGGGCCGACGCCGGCCGGCGTGCCCATGAAGATCAGATCGCCCGCGCGCAGTGCATAGAGTTTGGACAACTCGTGCAGGATCTCCGGCACGTTCCAGATCATTTGATCCAGCAACGACTGCTGCCGCACCTGGCCGTTGACCTCCAGCGACAGATTCAGCGCCTCCAGCGCGCCGACTTCGCCGGCATGCACCAGCTCGCTGATCGGCGCGGAGTGATCGAAGCCCTTTGCGATATCCCACGGCAGGCCCTTGGCCTTGGCAGCGGCCTGCAGATCGCGACGGGTCAGATCCAGGCCCACGCCGTAGCCGTAGATCAACGCTTCTGCCTGTTCCACCGGCAACTCGCCGGCCGGCGCATCGCTGCCCAGCGCCACCACCAGTTCCACCTCATGGTGCAGTTCCTTGGTGCCGGGCGGGTAGGGAATGTGGTCGCCGTGGCCGACCACGATGGCATCGGCAGGCTTCATGAAAAAGGTCGGCTGGCCACGCTCGGCCTTGGAGGCGGGTGCGGTGGCGCCCATCTCGCGCGCGTGGTCGGCGAAGTTGCGCCCCACGCAGTAGATGCGGTGCACCGGAAAACTGCCGCCGCCCACCACTGGAATGCGCGGAACATCGGCGGCGGGAATCACATCGTGGGTCATGCACGCATCCTCAACATACGGGCACACGAGTCTAGCGGCTTGCCTGTGTACGACGGAACCGTGACGCTTGCATCCAGTGCACGACACGGCGGGGCTGGCAGCGCTGCAAGGCGTCAGCCAGCCGCATCGACGCGTGAATGGCCACGGGGGCAACCAGACGATTGCGGACCCACCACAGACCCTGCAGCGCGCCGCCGGCATTTGATGCGAGCGCAGTGCGCATTGATGCGGTGTCGACCAAAAGTGCGCGCAGGGCGATGAACTGGTGCTCGATGCAGCGATGTGCGTCTGACCCATCAGCGCAGCGCATCACCCGGCGCTGTGGCACTGCCCAGCCCGCGGCAAGCCAGCACACGCCACGTGTGGCTTGCTGGAATCAAATCATCATCGATGCGGGCGTCGACCACACCCGGCACCTGCTGCGCAGGCCGAGCCGGCGGCGCAGCCATGCAGTCAGCCAGGTGTCAGTGCGACAACGGCAATGCGGGCTTGCGCACCACGTGGTACTCGGCCTCGACCACGCGTGCCTGCTGCGGCGTGCGGCGGTTCGACTTGCTCAACAGCTTCCAGGCAATGCCGCCCAGGATCATTGCTGCGCCAACGAACACGCTGAAGAAAATCAGCACCGCAAGGATCACCAGGCCAGCCAGGCCGGCGGCAACGCGCACCAATGGGTGACGCGGCTTGCGCGGCGCAAACAGGTGATGGAAGTTGCCGAATTGGAAGATGCGTGCGGGCATGGCGGTGGGCTGCCGGGCAGGAAACGAGCGCGCAGTATCGTTGCGGTTTCATGTCATTGAGTGAAAAGTTCGTTAATTGAGGCGGCGATTTGCGAAGGCGATCACGTGCGGCATGCATGGATGGCGGCGCATAAGGCCGGTTGTGTCCGGTTGTCCGAGGAATCGCGTTGTCCGCGCTCACCAGGGGGCTGCCTGAGGCTGCCAGTGCTGCCCGGCCCGCATGCCACAATCCAGGCCTCATCGCCCATCGTTTCCGGTCGCCTGCATGTCGTTGCCATCGCCCACCACGCTTGCCACGTTGACGCAGATTCCCGACGCCGGGTTTCTGGAAGTCGAAGCACTCCTGGATAGCGGTACCGAATCGCTGGTGCTGTATCGCGAAGGCGCCCAGGTCCGTGCCTGGTTGAACATCTGCCCGCATGCCGGCCGCCGGCTGGACTGGGCGCCGGGGCAGTTCCTCAAGACCAAGGAAGGGCAATTGGTCTGCGCCGCGCACGGCGCGGCCTTCGAACTCAGTGGTGGCGAGTGCATCAGCGGGCCGTGTCGCGGCCAATCACTGTTTGCGGTGCCGGTGCGGGTCGACAATGAGCAGGTGCTGCTGGGGTAAGCGCCAGGGAACGATTGCCGAGGACGCTTTGTCAGCGGCCCGAAAAGCGCAACGCTGGATTAGCGCGCCGCCCACCAGAACATCAGGTTGATCATCGACACCATCACCACGATGTAGATCAGCGACAGCGGTGCGCCCACGCGCCACAACTCGCGCGGTTGATAATTGGCGGGGCCGGCCACCATCGAGATCACCGGGTTGGACGCGGTCATCAGATTGTTGGACGCCGACAACGCCACGATCAGCGCGAACGCGGTCGGGTTGCCGTTTGCGGCCAGCGCCAGATTCACCGCAATGGGCACCATCACGATGGTCGCACCCACATGGCTGATCACCAGCGAGAAGGCGGTGGTCAATAGCGCCAGGCTGATTTCCAGCGCCCACACCGGAATGCCTTCGGGCAGGCGGTCGATGGTGTGGCCGGCCACCCAGGCCGCGGTGCCGCTGCTGTCCATGGCCCAGCCCAGCGGAATCAGCCCGGCCATCATGAAGATGGTTTTCCAGTTGATCGATGCGTAGGCCTCGTCCATGCGCAGCACGCCGCTGACCAGCATGCAGGCCACGCCGGTCATCAGCGTCAGTGCCACCGGCAGGCGCGACGTCAGCGCAATCAGGATGGTAAAGGCGAAGATCGCCATCGCGATCTTGAACTTGTGCGGGCGCTGCTCGCCTTTTGGGAAGTCGGTCACCGGCACGAAATCGCGGCTTTCCGCCGCCTGCACCAGGTCCTGCCAGATGCTGTGGAAGACCAGCATGTCGCCGGCGCGCAGCGGCACGTTGCGCACGTCTTCGCGGATGACCTGCTTGTCGCGGTTGATCGCCAGCAGGCTGATGCCGGCCTGCTTGCGCAGGCGCAATTCGCCGGCGCTCTTGCCGATCAACCGGGAGTTCGGCGGAATCAACGCTTCGGAAATGCCGGCCAGGCTGGGATTGAACAAATCGCCCAGGTTGCGCAGGCGCGAGGACATGCGCAGGAACTGGTTTTGCGCAAAGTCGGCCACTTCCTGGCGCGGGCCCATCGCGCCGAGCACGCTGCCGACCCAGATACGCATATCGGCCGGCGGTGCCAGACGGGTGTCGTTACCGGTCTTGAGCGCAAGCAGCAACGGTGCATCGTGCAGGGCTTCGGCCTCGCCCAGGGTCATACCCACCAGTGGGCTCTCGGCAGTGACGGTCAGCTCGAACACATCGCCGTCGATGCCGTAGGTCTTGGCGAAATAGCTTTCGGTGCGCGAGGGCGTCACGCCTTCGTTGATCAGGCGTTCTTCTTCGATCAGCTTGCGGTCGCCGTAGAAGCGGAAGTACAGCAGTGCGGCGATCAGCAGCGCCACGCCGATCGGCAGCGGCGCGAACATCGTCAGCGGCTCGATGCTGGCCATACCTGAGGGCAGGTTGTTGTTGGCCGAGACCAGCAGGTCGTTGAGCAGGATCAGCGGCGAATTGCCCACCATGGTGAGCGCGCCGCCCATCACGATGGCAGCGGCGATCGGCAGCAACATGCGCTGCAAGGTGAGCCCGGTGCGTGCGGCCAGGCGCGAGGCGACCGGCAGGTACAACGCCATCACCGACGGGTTCTGCATGAACGACGAATTCAAGCCGGAAATGGCCAGCGTCATCATCATCAGGCGCTGCTCGCTGCCATGCGAACGCCGCAGCAACCAGGTAGCCAACCGGTTCAACGCACCGGTGCGCTCCAGCCCCGCGCCCAGGATGGTGGTGGCGATGATGCTCATCACCGCATTACCGGAGAAACCACCGAACAGTTCCTCCGGCGCCACCAGCCCGGTGACGCCCAACACCACCAGCACGATCAACGCCACCACGTCGGCGCGGATGCGCTCGAACAAAAACATCGCCATCGTGAAACCGACCAGCCCGAGGACGAGCTTCATGTCGTTGGTCAGCGTCAGCGCGGTGTCCATTGGGGGCCGGGATTCGTGATTCGGGAGTGGGGATTGGTTAAAAGCGCTGAAGCGTCTGGTTGCCGGGGATGCTGCTGTTACGAATCCCCAATCCCCACTCCCGAATCCCGGTCATACAGCAAATCCCACACGCCGTGCCCAAGCTTCTGGCCGCGCGTCTCGAAGTGGGTCTGCGGGCGCCAGGCCGGGCGTTCGACGTGGCCACGCGGGCCGGCGCGATTGACCAGGCCCGGGGTGGCATCGAGTATGTCCCACATCTGTTCGGCGTAATCGGCCCAGTCGGTGGCCGCGTGCAGGCGGCCGCCCTCGCGCAGCTTGCGCACCAGCAACTGCGCGAACGCCGGCTGGATCAGGCGACGCTTGTTATGCCGCTTCTTGTGCCAGGGGTCCGGAAAGTAGATGCGCACTTCGTCCAGCGCGCCATCGGCGATCTCGTGTTCCAGCACTTCCACCGCATCGTGGTGATACAGGCGCACATGCGTGCTGCCGTCTTCCTCCAGCGCGTTGAGCAGGCGGCCCACGCCGGGGGCATGCACCTCGATGCCGATGTAGTCGCGGCTCGGATCCTGCTGCGCGGCAAAGCGCAATGCAGCGCCATTGCCGAAGCCGATTTCCAGCACCTTGTGCGCATCGCGTCCGAAGGTGGCGGCCAGATCGCGCGGCGCACCGGTGTAGTCCAGCCCGAAGCGAGGCCACAGGTCGTCGAAGGCGCGCTGCTGCGCGGGGGTGAAACGGCCCTGGCGCAACACGAAGCTGCGCACTTGGCGGCGGCCTTCTTCGATGGTGAAAGGTTTGGGCGGCATCTTCGCGCCGTCGCTGGTGAAAGGATCAGTCATGAATTAAGTCATCGACGAAACGAACGCCCCTCTACCACCGGGGCGAGGAGGCACAGTTTGCGCGCCATGGGCGCGCGTGCCTGGGAGCGCCCGCGACGCAGGCGCGGGCCGGGGCGCGGAGCGGGGGTTGGGGTGAGGGTACGGCGTGACGGGGCGCTCACAGCAAAGCGCGATCTGGCGGCGGTCATATCCGGCACGCCGCACCACCAATCATTGCGCCTCGGCCGCAATGTCAATGCAGACCACCCACTCATCCAATCACACCATCCACCGGGCTCGACGCCGAGGCATAGCGCTTGCGCGGAATCCGCCCGGCCAGAAACGCCTCGCGGCCGGCTTCGATCGCCTTGCGCATCGCGCTGGCCATCAGGATCGGATCGCGCGCGCCGGCAATGGCGGTGTTCATCAGCACGCCGTCGCAGCCCAGCTCCATGGCAATTGCCGCATCCGAGGCGGTGCCCACGCCGGCATCGACGATGATCGGCACCTTGGCGTTTTCGATGATTTCCAACAGGTTGTACTTGTTCTGGATGCCCAGCCCCGAGCCGATCGGCGCGGCCAGCGGCATCACCGCCACGCAGCCGATCTCTTCCAGCCGCTTGGCCAGGATCGGGTCGTCGGAGGTGTAGACCATCACCTCGAAACCATCGGCGACCAGTTGTTCGGCAGCCTTGAGCGTCTGCACCACGTCCGGGTACAGCGTGCGCTCGTCACCCAGCACTTCCAGCTTGGTGAGGTTGTGGCCATCCAGCAATTCGCGCGCCAGCCGGCAAGTGCGTACCGCATCTTCGGCGGTGTAGCAGCCGGCGGTGTTGGGCAGCAGCGTGTAGCGATCCGGCGGCAGCACATCTAGCAGGCTGGGCGCGTTGGGGTCCTGGCCGATGTTCACCCGGCGAATGGCGACGGTGACGATTTCGGCCGCGGCGGCTTCGGTGGCCAGGCGGGTTTCGTCCAGGTCCTTGAACTTGCCGGTGCCGGTAAGCAGGCGCGAACGGTAGTGTTTGCCGGCGATGACCAGCGCATCAGAGGGGGCGGGATTCGTCATGCCGCAATTATCACCGATCGGGCGCGGATGCGCCGGCTTGCGCGGCGCATCAGCCGCCGCCCAGCGCATGCACGATTTCCACCACATCGCCCTCGCGTAGTAAGTGATCTGCATGCCGTCCGCGCGGCACGATTTCGCCATTGACCTCTACCGCAACGCGGCGTTGTGCTAGGCCTTCCTGCTCCAGCAGGGTGGCCAGCGGCAAATTGTCCGGAAGCGCGCGCGGGGTGCCGTTGAGTTGGATGTTCATGTCATCATTGTTGCATCGCGTGCCGCTCCGGCGCGCGTTTTTGCGTTATGCGGCAATGCAGCGTGAGCGCGGGCGGCGAGGGTGAAACCATGTGCCATTCGCCAGCGTACGTATGCACGCCGGCCCGGTCCCACTCACTCAAGCAGGCATTCCGATGGCTTCAACACTTCGCCCGATCCGCTCCCTGATGGCTATGGCCATCGCTATCGCGGCCGCCCCGGCCATGGCCGAGTCGGCCTTCGACCAGACCGTGTTCTTCGGCGACAGCCTCACCGACAGCGGTTATTACAACCCGCTGCTGCCGGCCGCTTCGCGCGCGGTCACCGGCAAGTTCACCACCAACCCGGGTTGGGTGTGGGCCGAATATGTCGGCGACCATTTCGGCACCAATGCCGCGCCCAACGGCAACGGCCAGACCGGCGACAACTACGCTGCCGGCGGTGCGCGCATCCAGGCCAGCTCGGTCAGCGCACTCGGCGCTGCACCGTCGGTAACCAGCCAGATCAACACCTACCTCACCGCCAATGGCGGCCGCGCCAACCCCAATGCGCTGTACACCGTGTGGGGCGGCGCCAACGACCTGCTCGCCGCGTCGCTCGCCCCGGCACAGGCGCAGGCCATCATCGGCAGCGCGGTGACCGCCCAGGTCGGTGCCGTGGCCACCTTGCAGAATGCCGGCGCGCGTTACGTCATGGTGCCGACCATTCCGGACGTCGGCCTCACCCCGCGCTTCCGCGCCGGCGGCGCCGTGGGAATGGCGCAAGGCACCGCTGCGGCTACCGCCTACAACACCGCCTTGTTCAATGGCCTGCAGTCCGCCGGCCTGCGCGTGATTCCGGTCGACACCTTCCACATGCTGCAGGAAATCGTCGCCAACCCGGGCACCTATGGCTTCAGCAATGTCACCAGCACCGCCTGCAACCCGGCCGTGCCGCTGCCTGCCTGTAACCCGACCAGCCTGGTCGCCGCCAATGCGCAGAACACCTATGTGTTCGCCGATGGCATTCACCCGACCACGGCGGTGCACCAGATCCTGGGCGAATACGCCATCTCGTTGCTGGAAGCGCCGCGTCTGCAGCAGGTGCTGACGCATTCGGCGCAGGCTGGCGGCCGCGCGCGCGCCGACCAGGTGGCCTGGCATCTGGACGGCAAGCCCGACGCCGATGGCATGCGTTGGTGGGGCAGCGTGCGTGGCGACATGCAGCGCTACGACCACGCCGACCTGTACGACGGCATGGCCCCGGCCGGCTTGTTCGGCGTGGATTGGACTGCAGGCGACCTGGTGTTCGGTGGCTTTGCCGGTTTCGGCCGCATGGACGCCGACTTCGGCAACCGCAACGGCAGCTTCAAGCAGGACGACACCACGCTGGGCGGCTTCTTCGGCTGGTATACCGGCCCGGTGTGGGTCAATGCCCAGGTCAGCTATAGCTGGCTGAGCTACGACGTGGACCGCGAAGTCCAGCTTGGGCCAGCGACCCGCGTGCACAGCGGCTCCCCCGACGGCAGCAACCTTACCGCCGCCCTCAACGCCGGGTATTCGCTGGGCGAAGGCAACCTCAAGTACGGCCCGGTGGCCGGCCTGACCTGGCAGAAGATCAAGCTCGACGGCTATACGGAAAGCAACGACAGCGCCACCGCGCTGGGCTACGCCAACCAGGACATCGATTCGCTGGTCGGCCGCGTCGGCTTCCAGGTGCGTCTGGACGGTGCCATGGTCAAGCCGTACCTGCAGGCAACCTACGACCACGAGTTCAAGGACGGCGGCGAAGCCAGCGCCTGGCTGCAGTCGATGCCCGAAGTGGGCATGTACACCGTCCCGGGGCAGAACTTCGATCGCAATTACGCCACCGTCGTGCTGGGTGCCCGTACCGGGCTGTGGGGCCTGCAGAGCAACATCGGCCTGAGCACCACCACGGCCCAGCGCAGCGCCCGCGACGCCACCTTGTTCGTGAACTTCAGCGGCAACTTCTGAGGCGCGGTAGGCCGCAGTTAGCTCACACGCAACACACGAGGGCCGGGCAACCGGCCCTCGTCTTATCGGCGCACATTGCGCCGGACACCTGCACCCGCATAAACTCTGCCAGCGCCATGCGGGCGTAGCTCAATGGTAGAGCTGTAGCTTCCCAAGCTACTGACGTGGGTTCGATTCCCATCGCCCGCTCCAGTCTTGCGATGTTCCGCGCTAAGCTCTTGATTGTGCTGATTATTTCGCTTGGTTGAAGACCGCCTCGAACGACCTCCCAAGGTATCGTTTGAGGTATCGTTTTGCCAAAGCCCCTCTTGCTGCATCGGCCGTCAGGCCTCTACGTGCGATTCTTGGTTCCTGTTGATTTGCGGGGGCAGGTCGGCTCGCGTTTTTTGGTTCGTCCTCTCCATCTTCGCCCCGGCGATACTGCGCGTCTGGTGTCTGCCTACATGGGGATGGCACTATCGAACGCGTTCCAAGCGTTGAGGCAGGGGAAGCCGGTGGATCTGGACGAAGTGCTGCGGCGCATCCGAGAGCAAGGACTGCGCGAACTCACATTGACCGATGTGATGCTGCCTAATGGCACGCGTCTGGGCAAGGCCCAGATCGACACGCCCGAGGACGCAGCGCTGTTTGCTGAGTTGTTGCGTGAGCCTGCCTCCGAGCTTGCCGCACCTGCCAAGCCAAGCGGGTGGCGCACCGGGAAGGCCAAGGCGTCTGGCCCGCTGCTGTCCAAAGCGATTGCGGATCACTTGGGGGACTTGGGTCGCGCGAAGCTCCACAGCAAGACAGTGCTTGAAAGCCGCCACTCATTGCGTTTGTTTGCTGGTGCGGTGGGGCAAGACTTGGCAGTGTCCGAATTGACGGCAGACCATGTGCGGGCATTTTTCGATGTCGTGCGGTGGTGGCCGTCGAATGCGACCAAGCGAGCGCCCTACAAGGACCTTGCGGTCATGGACGTGGTCGCCCTTGCCCAAGCCAATCAAGTTCCGGAGCCAGCCGCCTGGACGGTTGCCAAGCACCGTCAGCGCTTATCGGTGTTCTTGGTGTCGCTGGTGTCGGCAGGGCTTCTGGGAAGCAATCCGTTGGCCGGTATCCGTGCGATTTCGACGCCTGACGCAGACGACACGGGTGAGCCCTTCACCGATGACCAGTTGAAGGCCATCTTCGATCCGGTGGCTTTTCCTGCGTGGGCCAAGAAGTATCCGCACAGGTGGTTCGGTCCGATGCTTGGGCTTTACTCAGGGGCTCGTGTTAACGAGATCGCGCAGCTTCGGGTGGAGGACATCGACACGATCGATGGTGTGCCGGGCTTCTTCGTGCGACAGGGTGGGAAGGGGCAGAGCGTCAAGAACAAGAACAGTCGCCGTTTTGTGCCGTTGGCCAAGCCGGTGATCGATGCCGGTTTTCTTGTCTACATCGATGAAGTGCGCCAAGCGGGGCACACGCAAATCTTTCCGCATCTACCCAATAGCACCGGACTGGGCTTTGGTCGACAGTTGAGCCGACAGTTTTCGGTCTACATTAAACGCCAAGGGATCACGGCGAAGGGGCAAGGCTTTCATGGCTTTCGCCACACCGTTGCTTCGCGTTTGGATGAGGCGGGTGTATCGGCCTCAGCCATTGCGGCAATCACAGGTCATGCGCGGGGGCAGGGCGTGTTAGGGAACCTCTGAACAAAGCCCTGGACCGCGAGCAAATTGGGAATTTCGGTTGATCGTGGCGATTTCCAGTACTTGAAATCAAGCACTTGCACGAGATGGCAATTGCCCCGGCTCTCAATCGTAAGCTCGCGAAATAGTTGTTCAGAGCTTCCTTAGAGAAGTTTTATATCGATCGACGGACTTTGCCCGATCGTGTGGCGACGTTGGCACGCTTTATTGTTCCGACGAGGCTTCCTGATTACATTGCAGGTCAGTTCTATGCTGCTTTTAAAACTTCTAATTCAAGAACTGTGGGAGTTAACAAGTGAGCGGTGAAAAAATAAGTCCGACCGATAATGAGAGAGTCACGATCCAATCAGTGATAAAAGATTCGGGCGGGGTTCTCATAGTTAGGATAGATGTCTACGACAGGACGGGGCGCGTGGCGTCGAGTCAGCCCGTTGGCAGGTTTCGCGTCATATCGAAGAGTGGGATCAATCCTTCCGTCTATAAAACTTTTGACTCGGCTACCGAGGCGTGGGGTTGGATGGATGCTATTGACAGAAATGGAGTCTCAGAAGGGGCAGGCATCAATGAGGATTTTCTGAATTCTGCTTACGAAAGCGAACAGGTCAAGGAAGGTTTTGAAGATAAGAATTTTATCGGCGGAGAGGTCAATATTCTTAGGCGTCCTTTGGATGATTTGGAGGACGCGGACTATGCGCTAAGTCAATCTCAGTTTAAGAATAAATTTCTACTGTTGATCCCTGATGAAAATCTCTCTACTCTTCTTGGGTGTGAAATCAAAGAGGCGCTTATGAATATGTTGTCGCCGGAAGGAAATCCAGAGCCTGTTGTGAGTTCCGTCTTTAGGCGGAAGATGATTTAATTTATTCTTTAATTTGTCTAGGGACACGGGATATATCCTGATCCTTCCACTTGGGGACGCTCAGTGGGGCCCAGTGCAGTTCGTGCCTTTGCCAGTGACCAATACACAACTCGGTTGCCTTGTCGGCTTCCGCCTTGGCTTCTTCCGCTGATAGGCGGGTAAGTGCGGCAAGAAATGCCTTATTCCAAAATTGTTCAACTTTCATATGGATGGTGTCGATGAGGGTGGTTTGCTTTTTGTAATCGAATGATGGAGCATGTCAAGCCGTCGGTTCTATATAATTTATGTTTCAGTGGCGACGGGAATGCAATGTCATTTCGCCTAAAAAAAGCGTCAAGCGGCGTAAGACTTGCGGAACAATTTCAGTTATCGAGAACGCAAGTTGAGCTTGTGATCGAAAAGTAGGGCTTTACTGGGCTCGACTTTTTGCGAATAATTTACTAATCAATTGACTGGATAAATTTCGAATGAAGAACGCGTCTCTGAGTGCCCTTGCCGCTGCCAAGGAAAAATTGGCAGAAGAAATTCGTAAGTTGGAAGAGCAGGAAGCTCTGGTAATCCCCCCACTTTTAGCGGTCGCCAGAAGTGGAGCTAAGCGGCCATCGCCAACTTCATGGCAGGCGTGATGCCGCCGAGCGCCATATTCGGACGCTCGTGGTTGTACGTCCATAGCCAGCGGGTGGCTTTGTCCTGCACCTGGTCGATGGTGTCGAACAGGGTTTGGGCGAGCCAGGCGTAGCGGATGGTGCGGTTGTAGCGTTCAACGTAGGCGTTCTGCTGTGGCTTGCCCGGCTGGATGTGCTCGACCCGGATACCATGCCGCTGCGCCCAGGACAGCAACGCGCCACTGATGTATTCAGGGCCGTTGTCGCAGCGGATCACGGCGGGCTTGCCGCGCCACTCGATGATCTGCTCCAGCGATCGGATCACACGGGCTGACGGCAGCGACAGATCCACCTCGATCCCCAGCCCCTCGCGATTGAAGTCGTCGAGCACATTGAACAGCCGGAAGCTGCGGCCGTCGGCCAACTGGTCGTGCATGAAGTCCATCGACCAGACCTGGTTGATAGCCTCCGGCACCGCCAGAGGCTCGGGCCGCTCACGCACCAGCCGCTTCCTCGGCTTGATCCGCAGGTTCAACTCCAGCTCGCGGTAGATCCGGTAGACCCGCTTGTGATTCCAGCCAAAGCCCTTCACGTTGCGCAGGTACAGGTAGCACAGGCCAAAGCCCCAGTCGCGATGGGCGGTCGTCAGGCGGACCAGCCAGTCGGCGATCCGGGCGTTCTGCTCGCTGGCCTTGGCCTGGTAGCGGAAGCAGGTCTGGCTCACCGCGAAGGCCTGGCAGGCGTGGCGGATGTTCGTACGCCCGCTCGTGACTGCCGATTGGGCCATCTCGCGTCGCTGAGATGGCCTCACCATTTTTTTGCGAGCGCTTCCTTCAGCAGGTCGGTACTGAGCTGCGCCTCGGCGTACATCTTCTTGAGCCGGCGGTTCTCCTCCTCCAGCTCCTTCATGCGCGCGACCATGGACACGTCCATGCCGCCGAACTTGCTGCGCCACTTGTAGAACGTGGCCGAGCTGATGCCGTGCTCGCGGCACAGCTCCGGCACGGGCGCACCGGCCTGGGCCTGCTTGAGCACGGCGATGATCTGGCTGTCGGTAAAGCGGGACTTCTTCATGGAACCTCCTCGAGAAAGGATACGAGAAAATTCCACTTCTGGCGTCTGCTAATGGGCGGGGGGATTACCGGTGTACCTGGCCATCGGCATCACCATGGGCGGCGAGAAGGAAGTGCTGGGCCTATGGCTGGCGCAGGCCGAGGGTGCCAAGTTTTGGCTGCAAGTCGTGACGGAGCTACGCAACCGCGGGGTGCAGGACATCTTCATTGCCTGCGTCGATGGCCTGAAGGGGTTTCCCGAGGCGATCGAGGCGGTGTTCCCGCAGACCACCGTGCAGCTGTGCATCGTGCACATGGTGCGGCACAGCCTGAACTACGTCTCGTGGAAACGCCGCGCCGAGGTTGCCGCCGATCTCAAGCGCATTTACGCCTGCGCCACCGTCGAGGAGGCCGAGCAGGCACTGACCGAGTTCGAGGCCAAGTGGGACGCCCAGTACCCGCCCATCAGCCAGTCATGGCGGCGCAATTGGTCACGACTGATCCCGTTCTTCGACTACCCACCGGAGATCCGCAAGGTGATCTATACGACCAACGCCATCGAGTCGGTCAACATGAGCCTGCGCAAGCTGACCAAGAACCGCGGCGCGTTCCCCAGCGACGAAGCCTTGATGAAACTGTTCTACCTGGCTCTGCGCAACATCACCAAGAAATGGACGCTGCCGATCCGCGACTGGAAGGCTGCGCTGAACCGCTTTACGATCCAGTTCGAGGGGCGACTTCCTCAGCGGTAACCCAAACCACGGTTACACAAAATTCTGCACACGCTCTCGTCCGGCACCTCATCCAGCCCGCCGATCTTGGCGAAACGGCGCATCGACACCGTGTCGTACAAGGCTTCTTCCGCCGATGGATCGCTCAATGCATACCACTGCTGCAAAAAGTGGATGCGCAGCATCGTCTCCAGCCGATACGGCTGTCGTCCCGGTTGCCCCGACTTCGGATAGTGCGGCTCGATCAGCCCCAGCAGCTCCTTCCACGGCACGACCTGCTCCATCTCGGCCAAAAACACCTCACGCCGCGTCCGCTTGCGCTTGCCGTCGTACTCCGCGTCGCCGAAGGTCAGCTGCATCGAAATCGTCTACTCGGGTCGATGATCGATTGTGGCAGATCAGGACGGATTGTTCAGAGTTTCCTTAATCCCCTGCCATGGCAGGTTCACCCCCGCCACCTCCTATCGTCAAACCTAAATTCAGTCGTAATTTTGGAATGTAGAGCTCGGTCACACTTGACGGCCAACGCCCACAAAAATCTGGTCTGAGGCTGGGCCTGACGGCCGTCGAGCAGAGGAAATCCTGTCGTGGCACGGGCTAACGGACGCGGACGACAAGGGTTGATGCCAAGTTGCGGTTAGGCCGCGCTTAGCGAGCTTGTGCTCTAGTCGTAGCACATGGTCATCCAATGCTTAGCTTAGCCACGCGCAGCGCTTCGCTCGGGAAGACGGCGCTGGGACTGGAGTAGCGTTGACGAGTAATGCCGCTTGATAAAAATGTTCCAGGCAGTATCCCCAACTGAGCAGCCGGGGCATGCCGGGCACTTGTGAAGCGGCAGGATGTGTGGCTCTGAGATGGTGTGACGATCTAATCAAGTGCTTAACCGATATGCGGCCTCACATGCCGTGAGGCTTATATTTTTTGCGGACAGGTAGCCCATGTTCCTGCCTGATGGAGTTTTCGCTCGGTTGCCTGGTCTTTCGATATTCGTATTTTCCGACGCCGACGGCCCTGAGTTCCTCCTTTCCGGCTTCGGATGTTTCGTCGTAGCGATCTCCACCCTTGTAGGCTCTCGACGTGCCCGCCAATAGATGCTGAGCATGGATAAGCTCGTGTGCAAGAACTACAAACGACTCCTCGGGATCCGATCCAAGACGAAGAGGGGAGCCGTTTGAATTCAGTTCGATATGACTCTGCGGGCTCCATTCTATAATGGCATTGCATCCCTTTCCTTTTCTTGCTCGTTCCTTGGCGAGCTCTAGGTTATCGGCGAAAGTCTCTGGATCATATTTTTCAACTTCGCTCGCGCTAAGTACGGCTCTGGTATTGGGCTGCGCTTCAGCGCCGATCTCCGCTATGGTCACTTTTCGATTCTTGCGAGCGCTGATAGCGCTCAAGCCTTGAAGAAGAGCGCTGCCTGAGCTGCCGGCCGCAATCTTCTCAAGCGCTGATTCAACTTGGTTCTTGTATGGCTCTTCTCGAGCGCTTGTCTGAGTGGAAATATAGATTCCTGGAAAGTTCGTTTGACTGATTGGCATGTGAGTATGTGTCGTCGAAGTGTCTGTAGGAGTTGCACTTGAATGGTAACGGTGAGGAGGCTGACATGTCGCCGGCATGTGAAATCCTGTCATCAATGGCGAATGCATGTTCCATTTCGGGCTCTGTGGATTGAGTTGTCGCAGAGCAGTTCAACCTCCGCGACGCGGTTGAATTAATCAGATTTATATTCAAAGCAGCGATATGTGTGCCTCGGAACTTTCTGGCATCCAATAGGGCGCGACACCGATGGCGCGACGAATGCTAAGAGCGCAATCTGACCTTGCCGGACGTGGGACCCAATGGTCGCTCACCCTACGGGGCGCTTGAGCAGCGCCATCTCGGCACCTGAAGGGGCTAGCTGTCTTGCGTTGGCCGCGGCGTCTCAAGCAGTGCGACCGCACTGCCGATACTCAGGCCCATGGACAGAGCCGAGCTTCGCCGTCACCTCGAACGCCTGGATGCTGCGGTGCCCGCCCTGCGGGCCTCCAGTCCTGATCGCCGTCATTTTTGGCAAGCCTTTGCCAATATGGCTGCTGCCATCGAGAGCAAGGCGATGATGAGCGAGGACGCGCAGTTCGTCGGCCGTCGGGCCGAGGAAATCTTGTCGTGGCACGGACTGGGAAGCATAGACGAACACGTCTGAGCCCGTTGGGGTCGACCAGCCCATCCCGATGCCTGCGTGCTTCTCATGCGCAGCGATGCGAACGTCAGGCAAGCACAGGTCCGCAGAAGGCTCATCACTGACAGCCAAGCTCAAGCATCGCCTGATGACATCAATCGACCCCGTCCATTCGAATGCCGTTTGGTCCGAAAGCCTTGTGGGGCTGCATGGGGCTGTATCCACCAGCGCTGGGCCTCTGAAAGGGACCTTAGCTTCGCTGCCCCTATCCGCAAGGCCAGGCCTCCTTCTCGACGCTGACGCTCTGTTGCGGCCCTTCGCTGCGCGCCGCTACCGCGGTGCTCACTCCTGGGTGCGGTAGGGCCGGACGCTTCGCCTGTCGGTTCCCACGAGGCGCACAACGCGCTGGTGGAGAAGAACCGATGAAGCGCACCCAAGACCTGAAGGCTCAATACCAACTCCAGATGGACGAGGAGGGCATCTTGCTCGCCGCCGCGACCATCCTGGAGCAACGCCTTCAACGCCAAGGCCGAATCCACAGCCCCGACCAAGCCGGCAGCTACCTGGTCGCCCGCTGCGCCCACCTGCCGCACGAAGTCTTCGGCGTCGTCTTCCTCGACACCAAGCACCACATCCTGGCCGCCGAGCATCTGTTCACTGGCACCATCGACGGCTGCGAAGTCCATCCACGGGTCGTCGCCAAACGTGCCCTGGGGCTCAACGCCGTCGCCCTCATCCTCTTCCACAACCACCCGAGCGGGAACCCTGAGCCCAGCGAAGCAGACCGCAAGGTCACCCAACGCCTGCAGGAAGCCCTCGGCCTCCTGGACATCCGGATCCTTGACCACCTGGTCATCGGTGGTCAGAAGAGCGTCAGCCTGGCTAGCAGGGGGTGGGCATAGCCCGCCCCCTTCACTTCCCCGGTCTGCCGACGCTAGACTGCGAAGGCAGATCCACATCCATGGAGCAGGAATGAAGGCGTTTCACGTGCGTGGGATCGTGTGGGAGACCGACGGCAAGCGTCCGTCATTGCCCGCTGAAGCCACGGTCGAATGCGAGAGCGAAGAAGACATCGCCGATGCGCTTAGCGATGCTTACGGATGGTTGGTGAGTGACTTTACTGTCGTGGGCAGATCCAGTAGCGGTCGCGGGCCAAGCGCTTAATTCGGATTTAGAGATGCGAGCCATCCTGCTTGTTAGGCTAATGGAACTACTTGGACCCAAGGACCATACAAGCTGCTTCTCTTCGCCTGCGAGGCTCGGGTGGAGCTGCGGAGCTTTGATCTCCTGCTCCAAATCTGGTTTGCAAAAAGGCCTCCACGATTGACAAATCAGCACCCGTCTTTAGGATTGCCTTACTGGAAAAGAGCGAAATTGTGACATGAGCGAGGGTAAGGACGGAAACTTTTATAGCCCTCTGCGTTACCCAGGTGGCAAAGGCAGAATGGGGCCTTGGCTCGCAAGGCTGATGCGTGAAAATGGCTTGGAAGGAGGATGCTATGTCGAGCCTTACGCGGGTGGGGCTGGGGCTGCACTTTAATTTGCTTCTGCGAGGGCATGCTAAGCGAATTGTGATCAATGACGCAGACCCAGCTATTCACGCTTTCTGGGAGACTTTAGTTGATCGCCCTGACGAATTGATACGCCTCATTTGGGCGCATGCTCCCACGATGGAAACCCGGCGCTGGTCCCAGCAGGTGCTGCGGGATTTAGCGAACCACACAACTGCTGAGGTCGGTTTCGCCGCTTTCTTCTTGAATCGAACCAGTCGGTCGGGAATTCTAAATGGGGGCGTTATTGGGGGGAAAGAGCAAGCCGGCCCTTACAAGTTGGACGCGCGCTATAACCGTCAGAGATTGGTCGCGCGCATTGAAGCGGTTGCGGCTTATTCTGACTGATACGCCCAGGGTTCCGTAGACACTCAAGACCCTCGTTGCGCGTAGCGCCGTTCAAACTCTACAGGGGACAGGTCACCAGTTGAACCGTGGCGGCGGTTGGGGTTGTAGAACATCTCGATGTAGTCGAATACCTCGGCGCGTGCGGCGTCCTTGGTGGGATAGATTCGTCGCCTGATCCGCTCGCGTTTGAGCAGGCCGAAGAAGCTCTCCACGGGTGCGTTGTCGTGGCAGTTGCCACGCCGACTCATGCTGCATACCAAGCCATGGGACGCCAGGAAACTCTGCCAGTCATCGCTGGTGTAGACCGACCCTTGGTCTGAGTGAACCAAGCAACCAGCATTGGGTTTGCGCCGCCACACCGCAGACAACAAGGCCTGCACGACCAACTCGGTGTCGGCCCGATCGCGCATCGCCCAGCCGACGACCTGCCTGGAAAACAGATCGATCACCACAGCCAGGTACATCCAGCCTTCGTGCGTGCGGATGAAGGTGAAATCGCTCGCCCAGGCCGTGTCCGGCTCGGTCACGTCGAACTGTCGGTCAAGCAGGTTGGCCGCCGCCTTGCACTGCATCCCTCCATGGAAGCGCGGTTTGCGACCATAGCCCACCTGGGCACGCAATCCCTCGGCGCGCATCAATCGATGCACCCGATGGCGACTGCAACGCTCACCCAGATCGCGTAGATCCTTGGCGATCTTGCGATGCCCATACACACTGCCGCTGGCCAGCCAGTGGTGCTTGATCAGCCCCAGCAGGCGTTCGTCTTCCTTGGCGCGCTCACTGTCCGGCGACTTTAGCCACGCGTAGTATCCAGCCCGGTTCACCCGCAACACCCGGCACATCGCACACACCCTGAACTCCCCGCAGTGGGCTTGCATGAAGGCGTACTTTGCCTTTACCCCTTGGCAAAGTACGCGGCGGCCTTTTTTAGGATGTCGCGCTCCTCGGTCACTCGACGCAACTCTGCCTTCAGCCGCCGAACCTCGGCGCTCTGGTCCACCTCGGCGCGCTGTACCACGCCGGGCTTGCCGAACTTGCGCAGCCAGGCGTACAGGCTGTGCGTCGTGACACCCAGCCGCTCGGCGACGTCTGCCACCTTGAACCCACGATCCGTCACTTGCCGGACCGCCTCGATCTTGAACTCATCCGTATACCGCTTGCTGCTCATAGACATCTCCGAATCGACTATTTTCCATGGCCATGAGATGTCTAGGAAACCCTGGGCGTATCACCTTGAAGCGCTGCCGCCCGCTTGGCTATGATCGGGTATCACGCGGGGTATCATTTTTGGATCACCCCACTCCGGGATAAGCTAGGAAAATCAATTGGTTGGCGTGGTAGGATTCTGTTCCCATCGCCCGCTCCATATTCGGCGCGTCTTTTGCCAGAGCGCATCGCTCCGCAGCTCACTTTCCTCGATTGCATGCAGCCGAGCATCGGTTGATCGGGCGCTGTGCGATCGCGCATCACGCTGAGCCGCAGCGCATTGAGATCCATCATCGCGCGTTCGGTATTGGCGGCGCCCCGCGCGATACATGACGCATCGTGCTCAGCGAGCGGTGCAATGTGTGCTGAAGAAATCTACATCTAGCACCAGTCTGGCCAAGCTTCGGCTGAATTCCTGCGGCGAATCGCTACAGAGCGCGCTTGTCTACCTGCGCGCCATCCAGCACGTCGCGTGCTCGCTCTGTGCATGCAAGACATCTGAAGCATGCGCAAACAACGAGGAAAAAGGATAGGCATCGCGGGTGGATTGGCATACAGTGCCGGCCGCTGCGCTGGCATTGGTTGCCGGCGCAGATGTCAGGTTCGATGGAATGCTTGACCAGGCCGACCGGCTGCAGTGGCAACAAGGCAAGACACGCGGAGCGCAGTCTGCCGATTAGACGGGAAGTGGCTGTTGAAGTTGTTGAAACGTTGGGTTTTGTCGGTGCTGGTATTTTTTGCTTTACCTGTCAGTGCTGCGGAGCTGGTCGGTCGTGCGACGGTGACCGATGGCGACACCATCACCATTGCCCATCAGCGCATCCGCCTGTGGGGAATCGATGCGCCGGAGAGCGCGCAGCAGTGCGGCGCACACGATGGCAGCGCCTGGCCGTGCGGCCGCCGCGCTGCAGCGGCATTGGATGGCTATCTGCTGGACAAGACCGTGTATTGCCAGCCGAAAGATACCGATCGCTATGGCCGCACAGTGGCCGAATGCTTCGTGCAGGGGCAGTCCGTCAATGCCTGGATGGTGCGCTCTGGCTGGGCGGTCGCCTATCGTCAATATGCCACCGCGTTCGAGGCGGACGAGCGCATCGCGCAGCAGCAGCGGCGCAATCTCTGGCAGGGCGCGTTTCAGATGCCGGCAGACTACCGCCGCGACAAGAAGGCGCGGACAGCAACCACACGCCAGGTTGCAACGTCGGCGCCAGGCAATTGCGCGATCAAGGGCAATATCTCCAGTGACGGCAAAAAGATCTTTCATGTCCCGGGCCAGCGCGATTACGCAAAGACGCGCATCTCGCCAGCGAAGGGCGAGCGTTTCTTCTGTTCGGTGAATGAAGCGGCTGCTGCCGGGTGGAGACCGGCGCAGCGGTGATGGTGCTGCGGCGTCCCGATGCCCCGGCATCCGGGCTTCTGAATTTTCTTGCCTAGAGTCAGGGAGATCCCGATTGAGCCGGCGCTAGCGCCGCCGCATAGTGCAGGCATGGCCACCCATTCCCAACTCGTCGGCGCGCTGATCAAGGGGATGCGTCGTGCCGAGTCTGCGTGGGTGGCGTCGATCGCCTATGGCGCCGGGCTGGCAAGGCAGGTGCGCACCGGCCATGTCACGCCGGACAATGCGGGCAAGGTCTTGGACATGTTCGCGCTCGATCCCGAGCAGATCCGCGAACTCGGGCTGATCGGGGTGGAGGAGCTGGGCGAGGCGGTCTACCACGCCTGGTCGATCAATGCCGGCGAATTGGATCGGGTGGTGCAGTGGTTTCGCACGCCACGGGTGGAATTTGTCGGCAAACATTGCAGCGAACTGATCCGCGCCGGGCGGATCGGCCCGGTCCTGACCATGGCCCGCGAGCACGCACTGCTGCGCCATCGCTGAGCGCCGGCAGACCCGCGCGGGCCCGGGCGCTTTACGCTGGGCGGCCCAGCGGCAATACTCGTTGACCCGCCCATACCTTATGTTTTGCCAATGCGCCAGGATTCGCCCGCTTCACCCACCGCCGCCGCCCGGGCACAACTACTGGAAGAGCTGCGCAAGCTTGAGCAGGAAGAAGCGCAGCTGAAATACGCCCAGACGCTGGAAGCCTTCGACCAGGTGATCGAGGTGCTTACCCAGTTCGGCAACCGTTTCAATGCCAAGCAAAAATCCCAGATCGCCTCGCTGGCGATGACCGGCAAGACCAAGGGGCCGCTGTCTTCCACTGGCGAAGTGGTCGCCAAGTACTGGATTCCGCATTCCGGCGAAACCTGGTCCGGCCGTGGTCGTACACCGAAGGCGTTCAAGGCCTGGGAAGGCACCAGCTCTTATAAAGAGTGGAAAGCCAATCATCCGGACAAGCGCTTCCCGCTGTATCCGGGTTGAGTCGCCCGACATGTGATGTCGAAGGCCCGCAATGGGTGAGGCATTGCTTTTGGCCTTCGATGTTTTGATGAACGTTTGGCGCACCAGTACCTTGCTGTTGAGTGTCGTAAGCCGCGTGCCTTCAAACGACGCAGTGGGTGCCGGATCTCCAAGCAAAGCCCACGAGCTCAATACTTGCGAAAAAGCATTTGCCGTTTTTTCGCGCAAACCCCGCGATGGATGTTTACGCCTGCTAATTCCCGATCCAGGGAGTAAGCGATGATGACGTGGTCCAACGTGAGGGGTCGCGCAGATTCGCTTGGGTGTTGCCATCGGCACCATCACCCTGGCCATGCGCAAGCCGGGTAGCGCACGCAGGACCAATCCGTCATTCCGACGACGGAAACGAAAACGCTTGCTGCCTATCCGATACCGGTAGGCAGCAAGCGTCGCTTCTGATGTGCGTTGCTGGGACAGCCTTACTGGTCGCTCTTGCACTCGAAGACCGACACGCTACGCGGCGGGGCCAGGAATTCGCTGGCACCGGCCGGCATCATGTCCACTTCCAGCGCTTCGTCGGTGGAGAGCACCAGCTTCCAGTGCACCGGCTCATCGGAGGAGGGCAGGGTAAACGTCACGCCCTCGTGGTAGGCGTTGATGACGATGAGCAAGGTGTCGTCGTTGGCCAGTTCCTTGACCCCCGAGGTCTGCGCCTTGCCTTCCAGCAGCAGGCCCACAGAGCGCGCGGCCGGATCGGTCCAGTGCGCATCGTCCATTTCGATGCCGCCCGGATTGAGCCAGGTTAGATCGCGCAGCCCGGCTTCTTCGTTGTACTGCCCGTTGAGAAAGCGGCCCCGCGACAGGATCGGGTAGCGCTTGCGCAGACGGGTCAGTGCCTTCACGAATTCGGTCAGGCGGCCGTCGGTGGGATCGTTTTCCCAATCCAGCCAGGTGATTTCGTTGTCCTGGCAATAGGTATTGTTGTTGCCCCCCTGGGTCTGCGCGCGCTCGTCGCCGCTGAGCATCATCGGCGTGCCTTGCGATAGCAGCAGCGTGGCCAGCAGGTTCTTCATCTGGCGCTCGCGAATCTGCAACACCTCGGCGTTCTCGGTGTCGCCTTCTTCGCCGTAGTTGCAGGAGCCATCGTTCGACGAACCGTCGCGGTTGTCCTCGCCGTTATCGATGTTGTGCTTTTCGTTGTAGCTGACCAGGTCGCGCAAGGTGAAGCCATCGTGCGCGGTGATGAAGTTCACCGACGCCCACGGGCGCCGGCCGCGACGATCGAATAGATCGGCCGAACCGGTGAAGCGGGTCGCGAACTCCGCCAGCTTGCCGTCTTCGCCTTTCCAGAATTCGCGCGCATTGTCGCGGAACTTGTCGTTCCACTCCGACCAACCCGGCGGGAAGTGACCCACCTGATAACCACCCGGGCCGCAGTCCCACGGCTCGGCGATCAGCTTGACCTCCGACAGCAGCGGGTCCTGGTTGCAGGCATCCAGGAAGCCGCCGCGTTGATCGAAGCCGCTCGGCTCGCGGCCAAGAATGGTGGCCAGATCGAAGCGGAAGCCATCCACATGCATTTCGCCTGCCCAGTAGCGCAGCGAGTCGTTGACGAACTGGATCACCCGCGAATTGCTCAGATTCAGCGTATTTCCGGTGCCGGTATCGTTGATGTAGTAGCGCTTGTCGTCGGCCAAGCGGTAATAGCTGGCGTTGTCGATGCCCTTGAACGACAGGGTCGGCCCCAGCTCGCTGCCTTCGGCGGTGTGGTTGTAGACCACGTCCAGAATCACTTCCAGGCCCTGCTTGTGCATGGCCTTGACCATGTCGCGGAACTCATCGCGATGACCGCTGGACAGGTAGCGCGACTTCAGCGCGAAAAAGCCGATGGTGTTGTAGCCCCAGTAATTGCGCAGCCCCTTGTCGAGCAGATGCTGATCGTCCAGGTACGCATGTACCGGCAACAACTCCACCGCGGTGATGCCCAAGTCCTTGATGTATTGGAGGACCTGCGGCTGGGCCAGGCCGGCGAAGGTGCCACGCACCGCCTCGGGCACCTGTGGATTGCGCATCGTGTAGCCGCGTACATGGGTTTCGTAGATGACCGTTTCGTTCCACGGCTTGAGCAGGCGTGTGTCGTCTCCCCAGTCGTAGGTGTCTTCGACCACCACGCACTTGGGCATGAATGGCGCGCTGTCGCGCTCGTCGAAGCTCAGGTCGCCATCGGGGTGGCCCACGGTGTAGCCGTAGAGCTCGTCGGACCAGACCAGGTCGCCTTCCAGCTCGCGCGCATACGGGTCCAGCAGCAACTTGTTGTGGTTGAAGCGATGACCTTCGGTCGGCGCGTAGGGACCGTGCACGCGGTAGCCATAGCGCTGGCCCGGCTTGGCATCGGGAAGATACCCGTGCCAGATTTCGTTGGTGTACTCCGGCAGGTCGACGCGGGTTTCGTTGCCCTGTTCGTCGAACAGGCATAGCTCGACCCGCGTGGCATGCGCGGAAAACAGCGCGAAATTGGTGCCCTTGCCGTCGAAGACGGCGCCGCGTGGAAACGGGCGCCCCTGACGGATGCGGGAGGGGTTGGCATAGGCCGCGCTTGCTGGACGTCGCATGGAGAGTCTCGGAGGTGCCGGCACGCCGGCATTGAGGGGCCTCAAGCATTGCGTCTACCGCTGTGCAAAACGCGTTACGGCAACAGGTGTGCGGCGTGAGGGCGGCCGTCGCGATCGCTCACGCGGCGCGCCGCTGCAACGACGCGCCGGCGGGCCAGCTTACGGCCAAGCGCGAGTCATCGGGCAAGCCACCCACCGGTTGTGATCGGGACGACGGCATAGCGAGCGCTTTTCGCCACTACGCGCATGCGTTGCTTGAGCGACGCGCCAGCGCCCTGCTAGCATCGGCCCGGTTGAGGCCGTGCAGCACAATGTTGTTCGGACTTGTCGCGGTACCGTCGCTCTTCCGTTCTCGGGACCGTCGCAGTCGGCCTGATCGCAGCGTACATCGCGGGCTGCCGCGAACGCGCAATCGGCCTGCGCTGTACGGACTTGGGTCACTTCGTCATCAGACTCTGCCCATGTCCAAGCCGCGCCGTGTGCCTGCCGCGATGAAAATCGCCATCCTTTCCCGCAACAGCAAGCTCTATTCGACCCGGCGGCTGATCGAAGCCGGACGCAAGCGTGGTCACACCGTGCGCATCCTCGACCCGCTGCGTTGCTACATGCGCATCGCCGCCGACGGCTTCAGCCTGCACTACAAGGGCAAGTCGATCACCGGCTTCGATGCAGTGATCCCGCGCATCGGCGCCTCGATCACCCGCTATGCCACGGCAGTGCTGCGCCAGCTCGAGTTCATGGGCACCTACACGCCCAATCCGTCGGACGCCATCCTGCGCTCGCGCGACAAACTGCGCGCGCATCAGTTGTTGGCCGCGCAGGGCATCGACATGCCGGTCACCGTGTTCGGCGACAACCCCGACGACACCCAGGATCTGCTCTCCATGCTCGGCCCACCGCCGCACGTGGTGAAGTTGAACGAGGGTGCGCAAGGCGCCGGGGTGATCCTGACCGAAAAGGCCAGCGCTTCGCGCGGCGTAGTCGAAGCGCTGCGCGGGCTGTACGCCAACTTCATCGTGCAGGAGTTCATCGGTGAGGCCGAAGGCGCCGACCTGCGCTGCTTCGTGGTCGGCGACAGGGTCGTGGCGGCGATGCGCCGGCAGGCGGCCGAGGGCGATTTCCGGTCCAATCTGCACCTGGGCGGCACTGCCGCCGTGGCCGAGGCAACCGCGCAGGAACAGGAGGTCGCGGTGCGCTCGGCACGCGCCTTGGGCTTGGCAGTGGCAGGGGTGGACCTGATCCGGTCAAGACGCGGCCCGCTGGTGCTGGAGGTCAACTCGACCCCGGGTCTGGAAGGGGTGGAAGGCGTGTGCGGCGTGGATGTGGCCGAGGCGATTGTCCAGCACCTGGAGCAGTCGGTCCGCCGATCAGCTGGTTAACGGGTTTACCAAAAATTAACGAAAATCTAATTACGGCCTCGCTAGCCTCTTCCGACCGTAGCTCCGCTCTCGGCAGTGACGGTGATCGGGATGAACTTTTGGCCCAAGTGCGATGTCGCACTTGGGCCTTTTTATGGACGGCTTGCCGCTGTTTGGGTTCGCGTCTACATTCGCCAATGTTAAATGGGTCGGGCACAAGGAGGCGTCGCATGGCAAAGCGTTGGAGTATTGCGGGACTGCTGCTCGCCACTGGCCTGATGAGTGGTCATGCCCTGGCCGTTGCTCGATCTGGACAAGCCGTTCCAGCCTCAGGCCGCGCAGGTCCGTACCGATCTTGCCGACGGCGAGAAGTACTCCGAGATCAGTCAGGATGAGCGCGCTAAGGTGGGCGCTGCGCTTGATCGGATCGAAGCAGTATTCCAGACGCAGCCGGATCTCCAGGCACTGCAGCCAGCGCAATTGGCCGCCGTTCGCAACGATCAGGAGCTCGTCACCAGAATTTTGACCAGGGCGCGCGAAGATAGCCGGCTGATTTGTCGGCGCGTGCGCGCGACTGGGTCGCGGATGAGTACGAAACAGTGCATGACGGCTGCCCAGCGGCGCCGTCAGACCACGGTGAGTCAAGACGAAATTTCTCGGCGCCAGCGCTAAAACAGCTTAACGAACGAGGTTCCAGTGCGAATTCTAGTAATTGAAGATAACAGCGACATTGCCGCAAACCTTGGCGATTACCTCGAAGACCGTGGTCATACGGTGGACTTCGCCGCCGACGGGGTGACTGGCCTCCACCTTGCCGTGGTGCACGAGTTCGACGCCATCGTGCTCGACCTCAACCTGCCCGGCATGGATGGCATCGAGGTCTGCCGCAAGCTGCGCAACGAGGCGCGCAAGCAGACCCCCGTGTTGATGCTGACCGCGCGCGATTCGCTGGACAACAAGCTGGCCGGCTTCGACTCCGGCGCCGACGACTATCTGATCAAGCCGTTCGCGCTGCAGGAAGTGGAAGTGCGCCTCAACGCGCTGTCGCGTCGTGGCAAGGGCGTGCACACCCGCGTGCTGGAAACCGGCGATCTGGAATACAACCTGGATACGCTGGAAGTGCGGCGCCGCGGCAAGCTGCTCCAGCTCAACCCGACTGCGCTGAAGATCCTGCAGGCGCTGATGGAAGCCTCGCCGGCGGTGGTCACACGCCAGGAACTGGAAACCCGCGTGTGGGGCGAAGAACTGCCCGATTCGGATTCGTTGCGCGTGCATATCCACGGCCTGCGCGCCGTGGTCGACAAGCCGTTCGATGTGCCGATGATCCAGACCCGCCACGGCATCGGCTACCGCATCGCCTCGCCCGATGCCTGAAAGTACGAGCGAGACGCGGCCGGCGCGTAGGCGCGGCCGCTATCGGCGGCGCCTGCGCAGCCGCATCATCCTGTCGTTCGTGTTGTTGGGCTTCTGCCTGACAACGCTGTTCGCCTTCGCCACCAACTGGGCGCGCTCGCGCTTGGAAAACCAGCTGGTGGAAGATGTGATGAACCGCAACATCGACGCTTTCGCGCAACGCTTTTACTCCGATCCGATGCGCAACCCCGATCTGCCGTTGCAGCAGATGCGCGGGCGCGTGGTCAAAAGCGACAAGTTCGAAGCGCTACGCCGCGAACAACCGGAGTGGTATCAGCTGCCCGACGGCATCCACACCATCACCGGCGTGGACGAAAGCGGCAATACCTATTCGTACAAGCTTGCGGTGCGCAAGACACCGAGCGAATGGTTCTTCCTCGCCTACGACATGACCCAGGCGCTGAAGGGCGAGATCCAGCTCAAGCGTACCCTGGTCCTGTCGGTATTGGTGTTCAGCGGGTTTTCGTTGCTGATCGGCTGGTGGTCCGCGTCCAAGGTGATGCGCCCGGTCTCCGATCTGGCCGCACGCCTGCGTGCCTATCGCGGCGGCACCAGCCAACCCAAGCCACTGGCTGCGCACTTCCCGGACGACGAGGTCGGCCAGCTCGCCGAAGCGCTCGACGACTACTCGGCGCGTCTGACCGAAGTGGTGCAGCGCGACCGCGAATTCAACGCCGACGTCAGCCACGAACTGCGCACGCCGCTGGCGGTGATCCGCGGCGCCACCGAGCTGCTGCTCACCAAGCCCAACCTGGACGAAAAGGTGTTGCAGCGGCTGCAACGCATCCAGCGCGCAGAGCAGCAATGCAGCGATTTGATCGGCTCGCTGCTGTTGCTCTCGCGCAACGAGCGCTGGCAGGGCAGCAGCAACGTCGCCAAGGTGGCCGAACAACTGATCGATTCGCACCGCGCCCAGCTCGGCGGAAAGCCCCTGGAACTCGTGCTGGAAGGCGGGCGCGACCTGGTCATCGATGCACCGGAATCGGCCCTGTCGGTCGCGCTCGGCAACTTGATCGGCAACGCCGTCAAATACACCCAGGATGGCCAGGTGCGCGTGCGCGTGCTGGGCGATGCCGTCGAAGTGATCGATTCGGGCCCCGGCCTGAGCGAGGAAGACGCCGCCAAGCTGTTCCAGCGCGGCTACCGCGGCACCCACGCCGGGCACTCGCAGGGTGGTGGCATCGGTCTATCGATCGTCAGCCGTCTTTGCGATCTGTACGGCTGGCGGGTCAGCGTGCGCCCAGGCCAGCAGCGCGGCGTCATCGCAACATTGGCCTTCCATCGCTGACCACCACACGCACTCCCGTAGGAGCGCACCCGGGCGCGACGGCCTTACCCATTGCGCCCCCAGGGCAGCGCCTCCAGACAACAACAACCACACCCAAAACCCAGCTCAGCGCTCCACCACCGTCACCACCAACTTGCCCGCACGTGCCGTGGTCTGCAGCTTGCAGCCAACCGCAAAGCCCAATTGTTCCAGCCACAGCCCGCGCAAGCGCACGCTAGGGATGCGCTGGCTGTGTGGCCGGCCGGGTTCTGCATCGTAGAACGCATAGCCCACGGTGCAGCGCGAGGGCGTGCGCGCCTTGCGCGGTGGGCGCGGCGGTAGATCGTCCGCGCGAGGTCTGTTATGGGTAATCCCCCCACTTCTAGCGGTCGCCAGAAGTGGAGCTAAGCGGCCATCGCCAACTTCATGGCAGGCGTGATGCCGCCGAGCGCCATATTCGGACGCTCGTGGTTGTACGTCCATAGCCAGCGGGTGGCTTTGTCCTGCACCTGGTCGATGGTGTCGAACAGGGTTTGGGCGAGCCAGGCGTAGCGGATGGTGCGGTTGTAGCGTTCAACGTAGGCGTTCTGCTGTGGCTTGCCCGGCTGGATGTGCTCGACCCGGATACCATGCCGCTGCGCCCAGGACAGCAACGCGCCACTGATGTATTCAGGGCCGTTGTCGCAGCGGATCACGGCGGGCTTGCCGCGCCACTCGATGATCTGCTCCAGCGATCGGATCACACGGGCTGACGGCAGCGACAGATCCACCTCGATCCCCAGCCCCTCGCGATTGAAGTCGTCGAGCACATTGAACAGCCGGAAGCTGCGGCCGTCGGCCAACTGGTCGTGCATGAAGTCCATCGACCAGACCTGGTTGATAGCCTCCGGCACCGCCAGAGGCTCGGGCCGCTCACGCACCAGCCGCTTCCTCGGCTTGATCCGCAGGTTCAACTCCAGCTCGCGGTAGATCCGGTAGACCCGCTTGTGATTCCAGCCAAAGCCCTTCACGTTGCGCAGGTACAGGTAGCACAGGCCAAAGCCCCAGTCGCGATGGGCGGTCGTCAGGCGGACCAGCCAGTCGGCGATCCGGGCGTTCTGCTCGCTGGCCTTGGCCTGGTAGCGGAAGCAGGTCTGGCTCACCGCGAAGGCCTGGCAGGCGTGGCGGATGTTCGTACGCCCGCTCGTGACTGCCGATTGGGCCATCTCGCGTCGCTGAGATGGCCTCACCATTTTTTTGCGAGCGCTTCCTTCAGCAGGTCGGTACTGAGCTGCGCCTCGGCGTACATCTTCTTGAGCCGGCGGTTCTCCTCCTCCAGCTCCTTCATGCGCGCGACCATGGACACGTCCATGCCGCCGAACTTGCTGCGCCACTTGTAGAACGTGGCCGAGCTGATGCCGTGCTCGCGGCACAGCTCCGGCACGGGCGCACCGGCCTGGGCCTGCTTGAGCACGGCGATGATCTGGCTGTCGGTAAAGCGGGACTTCTTCATGGAACCTCCTCGAGAAAGGATACGAGAAAATTCCACTTCTGGCGTCTGCTAATGGGCGGGGGGATTACCCCCATATTTGTACGAAAAGGCAAGACTTCGCCCATTCGCATCAGTCGCTATTGAAACTTTCCCCTCACTGTAGCGAAAGGTTATAAAATCGCCGTCAGGGTAGTCGATTTTCTGCAAGTTGCCAGCTGCATCAAACTCTTCAATGGTCTGATCGGGAGCGTGGACATGCCAGCTCACCAGCGCCCCGTCCTCCCTAACTTCCTCGAGTACGTAGCGCACGTCGCTTTCTGCATGCCATTCGCCACTTCCCACGTCCTTGAACAAATAAGAGTTGCCACTTGGTCTTGTTAGCAGAACTGTTTTTGCGCCCGATGCTAAGTTGGCTCTGATGGACCGCATGTAAGAATGCCGCCACTCAATGCCTAGCGGAGAGCCGGCATCAAGCCCGATATTTCCGCTGGTGTAAAAGCGAGCGAATTGGAGCTTGGTTGCGGGTGCAGAGAAATCTATATCTTTCTGTAGCTTGGTGCCAGTAAAAAAATTGACCGGATTTCCTGCGGTGCAAGAGCCAGATGTTGGTGCATCACATTCGTTGTTCTTGCCCGGGTCAACTGGCCGACGAATGCATGTCATTATGTTATTTGGATTGGGATCAAATCCGGCTGGGCATTGCCAATGTTTTGCCAACAATGTAGGGAAATAACCGCTGCTTGAAGGTCGGCAAGTGGAATTGTCTGTGGTGCAATTATTTGCGCTTGAAAATCCAGCCGCAATGTAAGGGCGAAGTTCTGGTCCCTCCGGCCCTGTGTAGCTGATAACCACTATTGATGCGGGTTGTCCATTCCATAGTCCGTTGCCTTGTCCTTCACATTGGAGGATTCGGCAGCCAGCGCCATAATTGTCAATCTCAGGGTTGAATTCACCGGGTAGCGGTGGGATTTTGCTAACTTCGAAGTCTTGAGCGAGTACAGCAGACGTAGGAAGGCAGAGCGCTGTCATTAAAACAAGTTTTGATGCTTGTTGCAGCGCGATTGCCGTGAACCGCTTTTGAGAAATTAACGGTGAATTATTTGACTGGGTGATAAATGAATTACTGCTTCTGGCGTGCATTGCTCTCTTCCTTGATGGCTAAAATAATGGCTGGGGCAAAGGGTGTATTCATGCAACTATGCCCGAAGTGTCACTTGGGCGCATTGTCTGCACTCCTGCAATGCGAAAAGTAGCGTTTTTCGCCGATGCTCGTGACATGGTTTGCAACCACGGCCGCACCATCGTTGCCTACGATCAAGCGCTAATGCTCTGAAGCGGCTACCCGATAGACAACATCCAACCTGCGCGCTTCCTGCTCCAATTGTTCCGGAGTGCGGTCATTGCTAACAACATCGTCTGCGATGGCTTCTCGCTGTTCGCGCGTTGCCTGCGCGGCGATCATCCGATTCGCCAACTCGGGGGTTGCGCCATCGCGCCGCATTAGGCGCGCGTGCTGCAAGGCGGCGGGGACATCGACGACTAGGATGCGGTCCAGCCACGGGTAGGTGGCACGTCCCCCGGCTTCAGCAAGCAGCGGGATGGCCACGATGGTGTACGGCCCCGGGGTAGCCAGTGCCGCGCGACGCAGTTCGGCGCGGATGGCGGGGTGAGTGATGGCTTCCAGCGCCTTCCGTTGGAGTGGATCGGCAAAGACAATTTGGCGCAAGGCGGAGCGATCTAGCGCGCCATCCGGCAACAAGATGGCGCGTCCAAAGCGATCGGCGATGGCATCAAGAATGGGGCCGGGCTCCACAACCTGCCGCGCAACCACATCCGCATCGATCACCGGTACACCCAGTTTCTCGAACTCCGCGGCTAGCGCGCTCTTGCCGGACGCGATGCCGCCCGTAAGACCGACGATGAAATCACTCATCGTGCCAGGGTCAACGCAGACCCGCGAAGTGCAGATAGCTGTCCACCAGGTCGTTGCCCCAGAAGAACACCACCCAGCCGGCAATGGCCAGGTAGGGGCCGAACGGGATGGGGGTGGCGCGGTCGCGGCCCTTGGCGACCAGCCAGATCGAGCCGAGGATGGCGCCGACCAGCGAAGAGATCAGGATGATGGGCAGGATGCCTTTGAGCCCACACCAGGCGCCGAGCGCGGCCAGTAGCTTGAAATCGCCGTGGCCCATGCCCTCCTTGCCGGTGAGCTGTTTGAACAACCACCATACGGTCCATAGCGAAACATAGCCCACCGCCGCGCCCAACAGGGCGGGCTTGGCCGGCATGTAAAGGTTATCCATCGACCCGACCAGCCCCAACCACATCAGCGGCAGAGTCAACTGGTCCGGCAGTAGCTTGTGACGCAGGTCGATGCCCGACATCGCCACCAGGAAGCAACTCAACACGATCGCGCCGAAGCCCTGCCAGCCGAAGCCGAAGCGCCACACGCTGGCGACGCACAGGATGGAGGTGAGCAACTCGACCAACGGATACTGAATCGAGATCGGCTTGCCGCTGTAGCGCGACTTGCCGCGCAGCATCGCCCAGCTCAGGACCGGAATGTTTTCCCACCACTTGAGCTTGTCGCCTGTCACCGGGTCGTGCGAGGGCTCCACCACGATCCCCGGCGGCGGCGGCTCGTAGATATCGGGCAGCTCCAAAATCTCGCGCGCATCCCGCCGCCACTGCCATTCCATGCGCTTGGGTAAGCGCAGGATCACCACGTTCAGGAAGCTGCCGATCAGCAGTCCCAGTCCGGCCGCGGCGGGAAAGCCGAGGCCGGGATGCTGGTCGAGAAATGCCATTACGTCTTATCCAACCACCGAGGCGAGCTTGAAGATGGGCAGGTACATGCCGATGACCATGCCGCCGACGATGGTACCAATGAACACCATGATCAGGGGTTCGATCAGGCTGCTGAGCGCATCGACCGCGTTGTTGACTTCCTGCTCGAAATACTCAGCCACCTTGAACAACATGGCATCCAGCGCGCCCGCTTCTTCGCCGATGGCGGTCATCTGCACCACCATGTGCGGAAACAGGTTGACCTGTTTCATCGCTACGTTGACCGGGTAGCCCACCGAGACGTCTTCGCGCATGCGCAGTACTGCTTTTTCGTAGACCGAGTTGCCTGTAGCACCGGCCACGATGCCCAGCGCCTCGACTAGCGGTACGCCGGCCTTGAATGTAACCGCCGTTGTCCGGGCGAATCTTGCAATTGAGCTGTTATGCATGATCTGGCCAATGATTGGCGCTTTTAGCACTAAACGGTCCATGCCATGTTGCATTGCTGGTGAACGTTTGTACGCGAAAACAGAACCGATTGCAGCGCCAATAAGTGCGAACAGCATCAGCCACCACCAAGACACCATAAAGCGAGACAGGTTGACGATCATCTGTGTGAAAGCAGGCAGCTCAGCGCCAAAGCCTTTGAAGACATCTTCAAATTGGGGGACCACCCAAACAAGCAGGATTGCACTGACCAACATCGCCACCGCCATTACCATGGCAGGGTAGAACAGGGCCTTCTTGATCTTGCCTTTTAGGGCTTCAAGGTTCTCTTTGTAAGTGGCGACGGTGTCGAGCACAGTTTCCAGTACGCCTGCGCCTTCGCCTGCTTTGACCAAATTCCGATAGAGCTCATCAAATTGCACCGGGTGCTTGCTTACGGCTTCGTAAAGCGATGCCCCGCCTTCGATATCTGTCCTGATCTGGCCAACCATTGTGCGCATGCGCGGATTTTTCTGGCCGCTACCAATGATCTCTAGCGCGCCGACAATCGGCACGCCCGATTTCATCATGGTTGCCATCTGTCGGCTGAAAAATGAAATGTCTTTTGCGGAGACCTTCTTTCCTGCAGCGCCGAATAGTGGCTTCGGCTTAACTTTCACAACGAGGGGGGTAATGCCCTGGCGTCGCAGCTCGGCACGCAGCAGATTTGCATTGCGGGCCGTTTGTTCGCCTTTCATCTTGACGCCGCGCTTGTCTGTTCCCTCCCAGATAAACGGGCTCATCTGCTCCGCCGGTGCGGCGGTCTTCGTCTTGACTGCGTTACGTACTGCTGACATGTGAATTCCCCATCCACCATCCCCAGGCGGATACCTGAAGGATGGTAACCCGTTACTGGATCGCTGGCACCTAATTTTCAGGTAGCAGATAGCTCCCCAACCGCCAGCCTGGACCTGACGTTCTGCGTCACCTAGTGACCCGCGAGGGCTCGGCAAGAAGTGGGTCGCAGTTCGCGTTTCTGCCTCTGTGCACCGCTGCGGTACTGCTGCATCATCTGATCCGGGAGCACTTTGACGGCGTGCAGAAAACTGGCACGCTTTCTGCTACAGGTACTCTGCACGTGGCACCTCGCTACGCGGCGCCCAAAGGGAGTGCTCCGTGGGCGAAGACATTAATTACTCTAGGGGATATTTATGAAGAAGCAACACGGTTTCACTCTGATCGAACTCATGATCGTCATCGCGATCATTGCAATCTTGGCCGCCATTGCACTGCCGCAGTACCAGAACTATGTCGCAAAGTCGCAGGTCACTGCTGGTCTGGCCGAGCTGAGCCCGGGCAAGACGCAGTACGAAACTCTTTTGAACGAAGGCAAGGGCTCGACGCTGACGACTGCTGATGCAGTTGGTCTGCAGGCCTCGTCGACCACCAATCGCTGTTCGACGATTACGGTGTTGGCTCCGGATGCTACAACCGGTGCGCAGACTAACGCTTTGAGCTGCACGCTGGCCGGTAGCCCGCGTATTGTTGGTAAGAAGATCACTTGGGCTCGTGATACCAACGGTGTTTGGACCTGCTCGACTGATATCGCGACTGGTGATAAGGCAAAGTTCGCTCCAGCTACCTGTCAGTAATATTTGAACCTCTCATTAAAAACCCCGACTTAGGTCGGGGTTTTTTTTGATCATTTCGCCGACTTTATCGTAACGGGTCCTAGTGAATTCGCAGCTGAGGGGAGCTGATATGCGGATTGAGTTCTTCGCCAATAAGGAGATTAAAGGCTTCACACTGATCGAATTGATGATTGTAATCGCTATAATCGCCCTGCTTGCTTCCATAGCGATCCCGCAATATCAGACCTACGTTGCCAAATCGCAGGTGGCAGCCGGCTTGGCCGAAGTCAGCCCCGGGAAGACGCGCTACGAGATTTTGGTCAATGACAGCGAGGGCAGCACACTAACTTCAGCCTCCGCAATTGGTTTGACTGCGACTGCTACCAGTCGATGCAGTGGCATTAGTGTGCTTGCACCTGATGCTAGTGGTGCTCAAGCACACGCTATAGATTGCACGTTGCGCGGCAATCCACGTGTCAATGGCGCCAAGCTCACGTGGGCCCGGGATGCAAATGGTATTTGGACATGCAGCACGGATTTGCCCCCGGTAGACAAAGATCGCTTCGCTCCTGCATCATGCCGCTAGTTTGTCTCGTGTTAGAGCTTGGTGGCTGTATTTTTGGTCTGACATGGGCCACTCGGAAACAATGATGAATAGCGCCGTGACCGCAAATTTGGTGGGAATTACGGGCATCGCGCGCCGTCTGGTACAGGACGGCGCTGTCGAAGAGGCAGTTGCGCGATCTGCGATGGATCAGGCATCTGCGGCAAAAGTTCCTCTGCCGCAATGGTTTGCTGAGAAGAAGTTGGTCACTGCTTCCCAGCTCGCCGCTGCTAATGCGGTCGAGTTCGGTATGCCGCTGCTGGATGTGTCGGCGTTCGACGCCAGCCAAAACGCGGTCAAGCTGGTGAGTGAGGAACTACTCCAGAAGCACCAAGTCCTGCCGCTGTTCAAGCGCGGCAACCGGCTGTTCGTGGGGGTGAGCAATCCGACCCAGACCCGGGCGCTGGATGACATCAAGTTCCACACGAACTTGGTAGTTGAGCCCATCCTTGTGGATGAAGATCAGATCCGTCGCACCCTGGAGCAATGGCAGGCCAGCAATGCTGCACTGGGCTCCGCGCTCGGTGACGACGAGGAGGGCATGGGGGATCTCGACGTCTCGGCCGGCGACGAGGACATGGGCGCCGGCGGGGATTCCGGGGTCGATGCCAAGGGCGACGACACGCCGGTGGTGAAGTTCGTCAACAAGGTGCTGGTGGATGCGATCAGGCGGGGAGCCTCGGACATCCATTTCGAGCCGTATGAAGACGATTACCGGGTGCGCTTGCGCATCGACGGCTTGCTCAAGAACGTGGCCAAGGCGCCGGTGAAGCTGAATCAGCGCATCGCAGCGCGCCTGAAGGTGATGTCGCAGCTGGATATCGCCGAGAAGCGGGTGCCGCAGGATGGGCGCATCAAGCTCAACCTGTCCAAGACCAAGCAGATCGACTTCCGTGTCAGTACCTTGCCGACCCTGTTCGGTGAGAAGGTGGTGCTACGTATCCTGGACGGCAGCGCGGCCAAGCTGGGTATCGACAAGCTGGGCTATGAGGCGGACCAGCAGAAGTTGTTCCTGGAAGCGATCCACAAGCCGTACGGGATGGTACTGGTGACCGGGCCGACTGGCTCGGGCAAGACGGTCTCGCTGTACACGGCGCTGGGTATCCTCAATGACGAGACGCGCAATATCTCCACTGCGGAAGACCCGGTCGAAATCCGCTTGCCTGGTGTCAACCAGGTGCAGCAGAACAACAAGCGTGGCATGACCTTCGCCGCAGCCTTGCGCTCGTTCCTGCGACAGGATCCGGACATCATCATGGTCGGCGAAATCCGCGACCTGGAGACCGCCGAGATCGCGATCAAGGCGGCCCAGACCGGTCACATGGTGCTGTCGACGTTGCACACCAACGATGCGCCACAGACCATTGCGCGTCTGATGAACATGGGCATCGCGCCGTACAACATCACCTCGTCGGTGACCCTGGTCATCGCGCAGCGGCTGGCGCGGCGCTTGTGCAACAACTGCAAGCGCAAGTCGACGCTGCCTGATAACGCATTGCTGGCCGAAGGATTCACGCCTGCCCAGCTTGCCGCCGGGATCGAGCTGTATGAGGCGGTTGGCTGCGACGAGTGCACCGAAGGCTACAAGGGGCGGACCGGTATCTACCAGGTGATGCCGATGACCGACGAGATCAGTGCGATCGTGCTGGAAGGCGGCAATGCAATGCAGATCGCCGAGGCCGCGCAGGCGATCGGTATCCGAGATTTGCGTCAATCGGCGCTGATGAAGGCTGCGAATGGGGTCACCAGCCTGGCAGAGATCAACCGGGTCACCAAGGACTAAAAGGCCCTCATCCGCCCTCCGGGCATCTTCTCCCGCAAGCGGGAGAAGAGGGCTGCACTGCGATGCAGATCGCCGATGCAGCGCAGAAGATCGGTATCGGCGATTTGCGCCAGTCGGCGTTTGATGAGGGCTGCGCATTGGGTCACCAGCCTTGCCGAGATCAATCGTGTGACGAAGGACTAAGCGCCCTCATCCGCCCTCCGGGCACCTTCTCCCGCAAGCGGGAGAAGAGGGCTGCACTGCGATGCAGGTCGCCGATGCAGCACAGAAGATCGGTATCGGCGATTTGCGGCAGTGGGCGTTGATGACGGCTGCGCATTGGGTGACCAGCCTGGCCGAGATCAATCGTGTGACGAAAGACTAAGCGCCCTCATCCGCCCTTCGGGCACCTTCTCCCGTAAGCGGGAGAAGAGGTCTGTACTGCGATGCAGATCGCCGATGTAGCGCATAAGATCGGTATCGGCGATTTGCGCCAGTCGGCGTTGATGAGGGCTGCGCATTGGGCGACCGGCCTGGCGCAAATCAATCGAGTAACCAAGGACGAAGGGCTGGGAATCGGGATTAGGGATTAGGGATGAGGGAATTGGAACAGCTGGCGGACCCGTACGGTCCAGGCTGTTTTGTCTGGACAACAGCGTCGAGCATTGCAGCCGACGACCGGGAGCTGACGCATGAGCCGGTCCATCGCAGTGTCTCCCACACAGGCCATCGAGGCCGGCAACTGCGCTTTTACGATTCCCGATTCCCCACTCCCGATTCCCTGCTCTGCTACTCCATCCCCAGCTTCTTCAGCTTGTAACGCAGCGCCCGAAACGTGATGCCCAACTGCGCAGCAGTCTTGGTCTTGTTCCAGCGGTTTTCTTCCAGCGCCTTCTGGATCGCGGCGCGTTCCAGTTGCTCGATGTAGGACGGCAGCGCGGCCGAGGCGGGGTCGATGTCGACCACGGCTTCGCGCGGTTCGGCCGCGGCGCCTCCTGGGGGGGCGGCCAAACGGTGGCCGCCGTGCGCGGGCAGGCGCAGGTCGGTAGCGCTGATCTGGTCGTCTTCGGCCAGGGCCAGGGCGCGTTCGAGGATGTTTTCCAGTTCGCGCACGTTGCCGGGGAAGCCGTAGTGATTCAATGCGTCGAGCGCCGATTGGGTCAGCAGCGGAATGGGGCGGCCGTGGCTGTGTGCCAGCCGCGCGATGATGGCCGCGGCCAGCTGCGGCAGGTCGCCACCGCGTTCGCGCAGCGGCGGCACACGCAACTCGATCACGTTGATGCGGTAGTACAGGTCATGCCGAAAGCGGCCGTCGGAGACCAGGTCGCCCAGATCCTTGTGGGTGGCCGAGAGGATGCGCACATCCACCAGCGATTCGCTGGATGCGCCGACCGGTCGCACCGACTTTTCCTGGATGGCGCGCAGCAGCTTGACCTGCATTTGCAACGGCAATTCGGCCACTTCGTCCAGGAACAAGGTGCCGCCGTGCGCGGCCTGGAACAGCCCGGGCTTGTCGGCATGCGCGCCGGTGAAGCTGCCTTTCTTGTGGCCGAAGAATTCGCTTTCCATCAGCTCGGCGGGAATGGCGCCGCAGTTGACCGGCACGAACGGGCCGGCGGCGCGTGCGCCTTGTTCGTGGATGGTACGTGCGACCAGCTCCTTGCCCACGCCCGATTCGCCGACGATGTAGACCGGCGCCTGGCTGCGCGCCACCTTGCCGATGGTGGCGCGCAGGCTTTCCATGGCGCTGGAGTCGCCAAGCAGGCGGCTGGCCTGTTCCGGTGGCGGCGGTGGCGGAGCGGGGCGGTCGCGGTTGTTCAATTCCAGCGCGTGCTTGACCAGGCCGCGCAGCACGCCGATGTCGACCGGCTTGCTGACGAAATCGAAGGCGCCGGCTTTCAGCGCTTCCACGGCCAGGTCCATGCTGCCGAAGGCGGTGATCATCGCCACCGGCGTCTGCGGATAGTGTTTTGCGATTTCGGTGACCAGTTCGATGCCGTTGCCGTCTGGCAACCGCATGTCGGTCAGGCACAAATCGTAGGGATTGTTGGCCAGCAACTCGCGCGCCTCGGCCAGGTTGGCAGCGGTGCTGATGCGCAGGCCCATGCGGCCCAGGGTGAGAACAAGCAACTCGCGGATATCACGCTCGTCATCGACAACCAGGGCGCTTTTGGGTTCGTTCATGGGACGCACGATAGCCCAGCGTGATGATGGTCGACAATTGTCGAGCGGGTCGCCGCCCAACCGTTCACCTGCTGCGCGGGCGCATCGTTGCGGTTTTCAGCACGTTTGCAAGGCGCCGATGCCAGTCGGCGATGCGGGGCTGTAGATGTGCTGCGTCGCCAAACGCGTCTGCATACGAAAGCCTTGCTTGCGCAGGCCCGCAAGCCCTGCAAGCCAACTACCGCATGGCGTTTGCGTCTTCGCCAATTGCAACGGTCTGCTATCGATCACGCTGCTCGCTCTGCTCGTTATTGTCACATCAGGCATCCCGCTCGACCGATCGCCAGGTCCTTACTTGCCGAGCAATCCGTTGGGTCCTTGCAACGAAATCCGGAAGCACGCGCCGCCGCCGGGGACCGAGACGTAGTCCAGTTGCGCCTGGTTGGCGCGGCAGAGTTCCTGGGCGATGTACAGGCCCAGGCCGGTGCCATGCTCGGAGGTGGTATAGAACGGGCGGAACAGTTGTGCCGCCACCGCTTCCGGAATGCCTGGACCGCGGTCGATCACATCGATCACTGCCATGCGCTCGAGGCGCTCGACGTGCAGCTTGACCCGTGCCGGTTCGTCCATCACCCGGCCGTACTTGAGTGCGTTGTGCACCAGCGCGGTGAGGATCTGATGCAGGTGCTTGGGGTCGACCAACGCATGCACGGAGCTGCCCTGGATGCTGGCCTCCAGGATGTCGGTTTCCATCGACAAGGTCTGGCGGTATTCGACCACGAAGCGGCGTACAAATGCGGCCAGGTCTAGATTGTCCGGGGTGGCCCGTTCCCGGCGCGCCAGTGCGAGCACGCTCTCGACGATGCCGTTGGTGCGCTGGCATTGCTGGTGGATGATCTGCAGCAGGCGGCGGTCGGCATCGCCGATGTCCGGCGACTCCTCCAGCAACTGCGAGGCGTAGCTGATGGCGGCCAGCGGGTTGCGGATCTCGTGCGCCAGGCTGGCCGAGAAACGCCCCATGGCCGACAGGGTCAGCGACTCGGCGCGGCGCGATACCACGGTGGCATCGTCCAGAAACACCAGCACCAGATCGCTGTCGGCGAGCAGGCGCACGAAGCGCGGCTGCACTTCCGGGCGGTCGGCGCCGAGTTGCAGCGGGGCTTCTTCCTGGCGCCAGCCGCTACGCCAGCGCTGCAGCCGGCGCGCCAGTTCCGGGGTGAGCGCCACCAGCGACAGGTCGGTGGACGGGGGCCGTTGGTCGCCATCGCCCAGCAAGCTCAGCGCCGCTTCGTTGGCCAACGAGATGTGGTTGTGGGTATCCACCACCAGCACGCCGGTGCGCATGCGCCGGATGATCAGTTCGTTGATCTCGTACAGATTGGCGACCTGGGCGCCGCGTTCTTCGGCCAGCATCTGGTTGCGACGGGCGCGGGCGGCGATTTGTTCGCAGATGAAGGCCACCGCGACGTAGCTGGTGGCAAACATCGCAAGCTCGGCCACCGGCCGGGTGGCGCCGCCGCCTTCGAGCAGGGTCCACAGGTATTCCAGCAGGATGGCGGCGCTGGCGAGCACCGCGATGCTCATGCCGTAGCGCAGCCGCAGCAGGATCGAGGCGGCCGCCACGTTGAACAGCAGCATCATCGCGATCCCGGCGCTGGCACCGGGCAGGGCGTGCGTGGCCAGGGTAGCGGCAAGGATATCGGCCACTACCGCGCACAGCACGGTGGGGGTGAGGCGACGTTCGCCGCGGCCCCAGAACAGCAGCGGGATCGCCATGCTCAGGTAGCCGATCGCCACGCCGGCGGCCAGGCGCGGGTAGCGCGGCTCGGGGATGGCGTCGGACAAGGGGCTGAACACCAGTGCGGCGATCAGGCCGGCCACCAGCACCCGGTACAGCGAGAAAAAGTACAGCTCGCGCTGCGGCGCGGACTGGATCCGGGCGATGAGCGATGCGATGGATGCCAAGCCGATTCCCCGCTGGAGCGAGCCGCGAGTATAGGCAGGTGCGCGGTCTGCGCAGCGCTTGCGCACAGAGTCGGCCGGCGCGCAAGCGCTGCGATCGGGCGGCCAATCCCGTCGAATTTTGCGCCGCACGGCGTGGTCGGCCACAATAGGCGGCCCGTTCGCGTCCCATGACGTGCCGCCCCGGCGGTCTGCGTTGCACGCAGCGGTCGTTTCCTTTTCCCACGGTGACGCATGAATTTCCACGAATACCAGTCAAAACAGCTGCTTGCCGAGTACGGCATCCCCGTTCCGGCCGGCAAGGTCGCGGCGACCCCGGACGAAGCGGTTGAAGTCGCCAATTCCCTGGGCCAAGGCCCCTGGATGGTGAAGGCGCAGATCCACGCGGGCGGCCGCGGCAAGGCTGGCGGCGTCAAGTTCTGCAAGACCACCGACGACGTGAAGGCCGCAGCCGCCAAGATGCTCGGCACCAAGATGTCGACCTACCAGACCGCCGGCGTCGAGCTGCCAATCAACCTGGTGCTGGTGACCACCGCCGGCGAGATCGTCAAGGAGCTGTACCTGTCGATCCTGGTCGACCGCGGCACCAAGACCATCACATACATCGCCTCCAGCGAGGGCGGCGTGGAGATCGAGCAGGTCGCGGCCGAAACCCCTGAGCTGATCCACGCGCTCAATGTGGATTTCGTCGAAGGCGTGCAGGGCTACCACGGCCGCGATTTCGGCTTCAAGCTCGGCCTGAACGCCAAGCAGGCCGGCCAGTTCGCCAGCATCATGGTGAACCTGTATCGCCTGTTCAACGAAAAGGATCTGGCGCTGGTTGAAATCAACCCGCTGGCGATCCTGGACGACGGCAACCTGTACGCGCTGGACGGCAAGTTCGACAGCGACGACAACGCCGCGTTCCGTCAGAAGCAGCTGGTCGCCATGCGCGACAAGACGCAGGAAGACGAAACCGAAGTGACCGCGTCGGAGCTGGACATCAACTACGTCACCATGGACGGCAACATCGGTTGCATGGTCAATGGCGCAGGCCTGGCCATGGCCACCATGGACGTGATCAAGCTCAATGGCGGCGAGCCGGCGAACTTCCTGGACGTGGGCGGCGGTGCGAACAAGCAGCGCGTCATCGAGGCGTTCAAGCTGATCCTGTCCTCGGACAAGGTCGAAGGCATCTTCGTCAACATCTTCGGCGGCATCGTCCGCTGCGACATGATCGCCGAAGGCATCATCGCCGCGGTCAAGGAAGTGGGCGTCAAGGTTCCGGTCGTGGTGCGCCTGGAAGGCACCAACGTGGAAGAAGGCAAGCAGCTGCTGCGCGACAGCGGCATGGCCATCATCCCGGCCGACAACATCAACGACGGTGCCAAGAAAGTCGTTGAAGCTGTCAAGAACGCCGCCTGATCCACGACACCGAAGGAATTATCCATGTCCGTTTTGATTAACAAGAACACCAAGGTGATCGTGCAGGGCTTTACCGGCCAGCAGGGCACCTTCCACGCCACCCAGATGGTCGAGTACGGCACCCAGGTCGTCGGCGGCGTGACGCCCGGCAAGGGCGGCACCACCCATATCAACCTGCCGGTGTTCAACACCGTCGCCGATGCGGTCGAGGCCACCGGCGCCGACGCCTCGGTGATCTACGTGCCGCCGCCGTACGCGGCCGATGCGATCCTGGAAGCGGCTGCGGCCGGCATCAAGGTCATCGTCTGCATCACCGAAGGCATCCCGGTGCTGGACATGCTGCGCGTCAAGAACGTGCTAACCCGCTCGCATCCGGACACCGTGCTGATCGGGCCGAACTGCCCCGGCGTGATCACCCCGGGCGAATGCAAGATCGGCATCATGCCGGGCCACATCCACAAGCCGGGCAAGATCGGCATCGTGTCGCGCTCGGGCACGCTGACCTATGAAGCGGTCAAGCAGACCACCGAGGTCGGCCTGGGCCAGTCCACTTGCATCGGCATCGGCGGCGACCCGATCAACGGCCTGAACTTCGTCGACTGCCTCAAGCTGTTCAACGAAGACCCGCAGACCGAAGGCATCATCATGGTCGGCGAGATCGGCGGCGACGCCGAGGAGGCCGGTGCCGAGTACATCAAGAACCACGTCAAGAAGCCGGTCGTCGGCTTCATCGCCGGTGCCTCGGCGCCAGCCGGCAAGCGCATGGGCCACGCCGGTGCGATCGCGTCCGGTGGCAAGGGCACGGCCGAAGGCAAGTTCGCGGCGATGGAAGCCGCTGGCGTCAAGACCGTCCGTTCGCCGGGCGATCTGGGTGCGGCGATCGCAGCGCTGGTGAAGTAAGCACGCCCCGCGCGCAAGCGTGTGAGCGTCAGAGAGGCCGCCTTCGGGCGGCCTTTTTTGTTGTTGGTGCGCGGGAGCTTGCCCTCATCCGCCCTTCGGGCACCTTCTCCCGCAGGCGGGAGAAGGGAGTGACGAGCGCAGGTGTGAGCGTTGGGGCAATAAGAGCTGCAGCTTTGCAGTATCGGCACCGGCACCGGCACCGGCACAAACACCAGCAACACCACCACCACCACCACCACCACCAACACCAACACCAACACCAACACCAGCAGCATCAACACCAGCAGCATCAACACCAGCAGCATCAACACCAACACCAGCAGCATCACCAGCAGCATCACCAGCAGCATCACCAGCAGCATCACCAGCAGCATCACCAGCATCACCAGGGCCACCAGGGCCACCAGGGCCACCAGCAGCGCCACCAGCACTAGCACCACCAGCACTAGCACCACCAACACCAGCACCAGCAGCACCAGCAGCAGCAGCAGAAGCAGCAGAAGCAGCAGAAGCAGAAGCAGAAGCAGAAGCAGAAGCAGACCGATCCACCGCCTGCCTTTCGTCTTGGATTTCCCCTCTCCCGCTTGCGGGAGAGGGGCAGGGGTGAGGGCGGCTTTCCCCACACTCCCCGACGGCCGCAGCCGATAGCGATCCGTGGCGCTCCACACCAAGCTGTGAGCTCCCCAGACCTGGGAGCTTCTGATGCGCACCGGTGAGAAGATCCGCTTTGCAAAAACCTTGCGGCGCGAGATGACCGCTGCCGAGCATTTGCTTTGGTACCGCCTGCGCGATCGGCGGCTGTTGGGATTCAAGTTCCGCAGGCAGTGTCCGGTCGGCCCGTATGTCGCCGATTTCGCTTGCCTGGAACGGGCGCTGATCGTCGAACTTGACGGCAGCCAACACCTGGATGCGTCCTGCGATGCCGCGCGCGAGGCCTTCCTGCACCGAAAAGGCTTCCAGCTGCTGCGCTTCTGGAATAATGAAGTGCTGGTGCGCACCGACGCTGTCTGCGACGCGATTGCGCGACGGCTATGTGTTGCCCGCTTCTCTCTTCCTCCTTCCGGCGTTCGGTAGGAATCTGCAAAAGGCTGCCGATATGTCCCAGACCCTCCGCATCGCCATGGCCCAGTTCGACTTCCCGGTCGGCGGCGTGACGCAGAATACCGATCGCATCATCGAATACATCGCAGCGGCGCGCGACGAGTTCGAGGCCGACATCGTGCTGTTTCCCGAATTGGCGATCAGCGGGTATCCGCCGGAAGACTTGCTGTTACGGCCGGGATTCCTCGCTCATTGCGAACAGGCGTTGGCACGGATTGCGGCGGCCACGCGCGGCATCGTGGCGGTGGTCGGCTGGCCGCAAAGCGCCGGCAGCGTGGTCTACAACGCCGCCAGCGTGTTGCGCGACGGGCGGATCGAAGCCACCTACCGCAAGCGCGAACTGCCCAACTATGCGGTGTTCGACGAGCGTCGGTATTTCGACGTGGACCCGGATGGCGAGAACTGCGTGGTCACGGTCAAGGGCGTGCAGGTGGGCGTGGTGATCTGCGAAGACCTCTGGTTCGCCGAGCCGTTGGCCAACACGGTGCGGGCAGGCGCGGAGTTGGTGTTGGTGCCCAATGCCTCGCCCTACGAGCGTGGCAAGCATGCGCAACGCGATGCCTTGCTGGCCGAACGCACCCGCGAGAGCGGGGCCGCGATTGCCTATCTCAACGTCGTGGGTGGGCAGGATGCACTGGTGTTCGATGGCGCCTCGGTGGTTGCCGATGGCGACGGCACCGTGCATCCCGCCGCGGCAGCGTTCGTGGACCAGTGGCTGGTGGTGGACTACGCGGCCGGCGAGCGCAGCTTCACGCCGGTGGTATGGGTGGATGACGGCGACGAGAGCATGGACGCGCTGGCCTGGCGCGCGGTGGTGCGCGGGCTGCAGGACTATTGCCGCAAGAACGGCTTCAGCAAGGTCTGGCTGGGCCTGTCCGGCGGAATCGATTCGGCATTGGTGTTGGCGATGGCGGTGGATGCGCTGGGCGGCGACAACGTGACCGCCGTGCGGCTGCCGTCGCGCTATACCGCCAATCTGTCCAACGACCTGGCCGACGAGCAATGCCGTGCGCTGGGCGTGAAGCTGGAGACCATCGCGATCGAGCCGGCGTTCGAAGGCCTGCTCGGCGCGCTGGGGCCGATGTTCGAAGGTACCCAGCCGGACATCACCGAAGAAAACCTGCAGTCGCGCAGCCGTGGCGTGATCCTGATGGCGCTGTCGAACAAGTTCGGCGGGCTGGTGCTGACCACCGGCAACAAGAGCGAATACGCAGTGGGCTACGCCACCATCTATGGCGATATGTGCGGTGGCTATGCGCCGCTCAAGGACCTGTACAAGACGGAGGTGTTCGGCCTGGCGAAATGGCGCAACACCGTCGGCGGCGCACCGGTGATTCCGCCGGCGGTGATCGCGCGCCCGCCGTCGGCTGAGTTGCGCGACAACCAGACCGACCAGGATTCGCTGCCGCCGTACGATGTGCTCGACGGCATCCTGTATCGCTACGTCGATCAGGAGCAGTCGCGCGACGACATCGTTGCGGCCGGCTACGCGGCCGATACCGTCGAGCATGTGCTGCGCCTGGTGCGGCTCAATGAGTGGAAGCGCCATCAGTCCGCGCCCGGGCCCAAAGTGTCGCGGCGTGCATTCGGTCGCGAACGGCGCTATCCGATCACCAACGGGTATCGCGGGCAGTAATTCGAACGGCGAATCCGGTCACTCGGCTGACGCAGTGGTTGCCGCTGCGCTGGCTGGCGGCTGGGCGAACCGCGTGAGCAGATCCAGGGGCGGTTTTGGTCGGGCCAGGTCGTACATCAGGCCAAAGTGGCCTTCAGGCCCCTGGATGGTGGCCTGGTCCAGTAATTCGTAGACATTCACCTCGGCCACCACGTCGGCATAGTTGTCACGCACATTGCGCAACAGCTGCGCCAGGCTGTCGTAACAGCCACGGTCACCTGCGCTGCCGCCAGTGGTGCTGCCTGTATAGATCTCCGCACAGTTCAGCTCGTTGAAGAACACCGGGGTGTTGTAGGTGCGCGCGGCAGTGCGCAGCTGGCCCAGATACAGGTCCGTCCAATAGCCGGCATCCTGGTAGAAAGCGTAGTAGTGGAAGCTGATGTGGTCGAAGTTGAAGCCGGCCGCTTTGGCCTTTGCCAAAAACCACAGGGAGCCGTTGCGATCGCCCGGGCAGCGCGCGTTGGCGCTGCGATCGTCGCTATTGCAGGCGGTGATGTTGATGGTGAAGCGCAGGCCGGCGCCCAGTTCGTCGGACGCCTGGCGCATGCCCAGATACATCGTGGTCATTGCGGCGATGCGGGTATCGGCTTCGGCGCGCACCAGATCCTGTTCGTTGCCGATTTCCCAGACCTTGATGTCTGCCGCATAGTGGCGTGCCAGCTGGTAACCGATCTCGCGCGACATCGGGTAGACCATCGGGCGCAGGGTGATGCCGTACTTGCGCGCCAAGGGAACGAGCGCATCCAGCGTTGCGTAATCGCGCGGATCGATATCGAACCGGTAGCTGCGCAGGTTGCGCGCTGCCAGCAGTTTGAAGCGTGCCTCGGCCTGGGTCATGGCATAGCCGGGGCGGCTGTCGTGGGCGTTGACGCCATAGACGATGGGGGCTGCGGTGGCGCTGGCGGTCACGGCCGTCAGCCAGAGCATGAGCAGCAAAGCGATGAGGGCACGAGACATGCGGCTTCCTTGGCTGGCGCTCGCAGGCAGTCGGAACTGGTTCGGGATGAGTATAGACAGCAGGCCCGGGGGCATTAGGTGACCTGGGGCCGGTTCCAGGCAGATGCCGGCTCCGGCAAGGTTCCAGGATGCGCGCACAGGCTCCGGCAATGCGTTTGCGCGCAGGGCAAGCGACTGCACGCCGCAGGTGCGTTAGCGGCGGCAATCGCCGCCGTGTCGTCGTCGGTGTTGCACGTGCGGTGCTGCCGTCAGCATCGCCGCAACAAAAAAGAGGCCTTTCGGCCTCTTTTCGGTCATTCGCTGCGCCTGATATCTCAGTCGCGATTCATCTGCGAATTTTTTTGCCCGGTCGCGGCGGACTTTTCGCCGGCAAACGGGTTGAGCTTGCGGATGGCCCACGGGTATTTCGGCCAGTTGCCGGTCAGCCACGGGTGCTGCGGGTCGTTGAGCTCCAGCACGCGGCGTGCGTCGGCTGCCAAGGTCTTGTTGCCCAGGTGTGTGTAGGCCTCGGCCAGCACCGCGACCGCGTCGTACTGGAAGGCGCTCTGCGGATAGGTTTCGAGCAGGTAGTTGGCACGGCCGGCGGCCGACACCCAGGCATCGCGGCGCAGGTAGTACAGCGCGTTGTCCAATTCATGCTGGGCGAAGATGTCGCGCAGCTCGATCATCCGCTTGCGTGCGTCGGCGGCGTAACGGCTGTTCGGGTAGCGATCGGTGACGGTATTGAAATCGTTGTAGGCCTGCTGCGGCGAAGACAGGTCGCGGCGGCTCGGGTCCAGCGACCACACGCGGCGCAGGAACACCGTGTCGCGGTTGCTGTTGGCCAGCCCGCGCAGGTAGTACAGATACGAGATGTTGCGGTGCGTCGGGTAGGTCCGGATGAAGCGGTCGACGCTGGAGACGGCGTCGTCATGCTTACCGGCCTTGTATTGGGCGTAGGCGGTTTCGATCATCGCCTGCTCGGTGTACGGGCCATACGGGTACTGGGCGATCAGCCGCTTGTAGCTGGCTTCGGCGCCGGCCCAGTTGCCTTTCTCCATCAGGTTATGACCCTTGCCGTAGAGCTGCTCGACCGGCATGCCCTCGTCGGGATTCTTGTCCTTGGCGCCGCGGTGGCAGCCGGTGACGACGAACGCCATGACCAGCATGAGGGCAATCAGGCGCGCAGGCGCGGAAAACGTGGACCGTCGGATCATGGGTCTGGGCAGGACGCATCAGGAAAACGAAAGGGCGATGATAGCCTAGTGGCCTGTCCGGCGACTGACTCCTGCTGCCCGGACCCTCAAATTCCCGTTTTTGCCCGAGTACCCGTGTCCATGTCCGACCCTTCTGCCGACCCCGCCGACCCGTCCATTCGTCAGGCCGTCGTGCCCGACAGCGCCGCAGGACGGCGTTTCGACGCGGTGCTGGCCGAACTGTTCCCCGAATTCTCGCGCTCGCGGTTGTCGGAGTGGATCAAGTCCGGCGACGCGCTGCTGGACGGCGAAATGGCGCGCCCGCGCGACACCTTGCGCGGCGGCGAGAACGTGCAGCTGCAGGTGGTGCTGGAAACCCAGACCCACGCCGCGCCGCAGGACATCCCGCTGAGCGTGCTGTACGAAGACGAGCAGGTACTGGTGATCGACAAGCCGGCCGGCCTGGTGGTGCATCCGGGCGCCGGCAACCCGGACGGCACCCTGGTCAATGCGCTGCTGTTCCGCGACCCGGCGCTAGCCTCGGTGCCGCGCGCCGGGGTGGTGCATCGCCTGGACAAGGACACCAGCGGCGTCATGGTGGTGGCGCGCACCGTGCAGGCGCAGACCGCGCTGGTGGAGCAGCTGTCCGCGCGCGAGGTGCATCGCCAGTATCTGGCCGTGGTGGTGGGCGCGCTGGTCTCCGGCGGCACCGCCAATGCCCCGATCGACCGCCACCCGCGCGACCGGCTGAAGATGGCGGTGCGCGACGACGGCCGCGATGCGGTCACCCATTACCGCCTGCGCGAGCGCTTCCGTGCGCACACCGCGCTGGAATGCCGGCTCGAAACCGGGCGTACCCACCAGATCCGCGTGCACATGGCGCACCTGAAATCGCCGATCGTCGGCGATCCGCTGTACGGCGGCGCGCTCAAGCTGCCCAAGGGCGCCACCGATGAGCTGGTGCATGAACTGCGCACCTTCAAGCGCCAGGCGCTGCACGCCGAAACCCTGGAATTCCTGCATCCGGTCAGCGGCGAGCCGGTCCGCGCCAGCGCGCCGGTGCCGGCCGATCTGCAGCGCCTGATGACCGTGCTGCGCGAAGACAGCGCACGCGCCGCCCAGCTGGCACGCCGCTGAGATGTCCCAGGCTGCGCCTTTCATCCTGCCGGCCGACTGGCCGGCGCCACCGCGCATCCGTGCGCTGACCACGCTGTGTCACGGCCTGGGCGGCTCGCTGGCGCCGTTCGACACGCTCAACCTTGGCAACCGCAACAGCGCCGAAGGCGATGTGCCCGAGCAGGTGGAGCGCAACCGGGCACTGCTGGCCGCGGCACTGCAGCTGCCGAGCTCGCCGCAGTGGTTGCGGCAGGTGCACGGCGTGGACGTGGTGCGGCTGGATGCACCGCCCACGGCACCCGATTCCACCGACCGCGCGGCGGATCTGCCGCCAGGGGCGCACGAACCGGTTGCCGATGCTGCTGTGACTTCGGTGCCTGGCGTGGTACTGGCAATCCTCACGGCCGATTGCCTGCCGGTCGTGTTCGCTGCCGTCGATGGCAGCGAGGTCGCTGCTGCGCATGCCGGTTGGCGCGGGCTGGCCGACGGTGTGCTGGAGCGCAGCGTGGCGGCGATGCGGACGCCACCGCAACGTCTGGTGGCCTGGCTGGGTCCAGCCGCGGGGCCTCAGGCGTATGAAATCGGCGAGGACGTGTTCGGCGCCTTCGTTGCGCACGATGCACAGGCGCAACACGCGTTTGTCGCCACGCGTCCGGGGCACTGGCGGGTGGATCTGTATGCGTTGGCACGTCAGCGGCTGCAGCGGGCCGGTGTGCCGGCCGATGCGGTCCATGGCGGCGGGTTGTGCACCATTTCCGAGCCGCAGCGGTTCTTCTCGCATCGCCGCGATCGCCGCGATCGCCGCAGCGGACGCATGGCCACGTTGGCCTGGATCGCGCCCTGAGCGTGCCGTTGTTCGCACAGGTGCTGGGGCAGGCCGCGTTCGCGCAACTGCCTGCGCCGGTGCGCGCGCTGCATTCGGTGCAGCAGCGGCAGACCTTCGCCGGCCGGGCGAGGATTGAACGCGGCGCGCATGCGCTGGTCCCGCTACTGGCGTTGCTGAGCCGTTTGCCGCGCAGTGGCGAGGTGGCGGTGGAAGTGGATTTTCTGACCGACGCGCACGGCGAGCGCTGGCATCGGCGTTTTGACGGCATGCCGATGCATTCGCGGCTATGGCGCCATGGCGACCGCTTGCGCGAACACCTGGGCGCGGTGCGCTTTGAATTTTCGCTGCAGGCCGATGCGCAATCGTTGTATTGGCAAGCCACCGGCGTGTGGGCGTTCGGGATGATTCGGTTGCCTGCCCGCTGGTTCCGGCAGGTGCGCTGCCGCGAGCATGCCGACGGCGGCCGTTACGGGTTTCTGGTGGACGTGCAGTTGCCGCTGGTAGGACCGTTCATTCGTTATGAGGGCTGGCTTGAACCGCGCTGATCAATCGCCTGTCGCGCCGCCTGCGGCGCAGGCCACCATCGTCTTCGATGGCGTGTGCCTGCTCTGCAATGGCTGGGTCAAATTCCTGCTGCGCCACGATCGGCGTGGGCGCTATCGCTTTGCCGCCATGCAGGGGCAAGCCGGGCGCGCACTGTTGCAGCAGCACGGCCTGGACCCGGACGACCCTTTGTCGTTTCTCCTGGTGGACGCCACCGGTGCCTGGACCGATAGCGACGCGATCGTGCGCGTGCTTGCGGGATTGGGCGGGCTCTGGCGGCTGAGTGGGGCGCTGCGCCTGGTCCCGCGTCGCGTGCGCGATCTCGGCTACCGGCTGATCGCACGCAATCGTTACCGCTGGTTCGGTCGCAGCGATCACTGCCTGCTGCCCACGCCCGAGCAGCACGCGCGGTTTCTGGACTGACGCAGTGCGCCCGGCATCGGGGCACTGGCCTGAGGTGCGCTGCATCGCATTGCGATGCAATTCAATGCGAACCTACGCCGGGACGAGGCGATGCGGCGCATCGCTCGGCTGCCCTCAGCAGCGCAGCTGTTGATGGATGGCATTTCCGCCCAAACCCGGTCGCGCCCGGGTGCGCTCCTACGAATCGCTGCGCATGCCGGGCTTATGCCGCGTTGTGGAAGCTGGCGCGCGCGAGGTTGGAGGTGCCCGGGCGGGTGTCGGATTGCAGGCGGAAGATCGAGACCGCATCGGCCAGTTCCACCGCCTGTTCTTCCAGGCTGCGCGCGGCGGCGGTGGCTTCTTCCACCAGCGCGGCGTTGCGTTGGGTGACCTCGTCCAACTGCGCGACCGTGCGGTTGACCTGCTCGATGCCACTGGACTGCTCGGCGCTGGCCGAGGTGATCTCGCTCATGATGTCGGTGACGTGTTTGACCGAGCCGACGATCTCGCGCATGGTCGCGCCGGCGCGGTGCACCAGGCCCGAACCCAGCTCCACCTTGTCGGTGGAGTCGGCGATCAGCGTCTTGATTTCCTTGGCTGCATCGGCCGAGCGCCGCGCCAGGGCACGCACTTCCGAGGCGACCACCGCAAAACCGCGGCCCTGTTCGCCGGCACGTGCGGCTTCCACTGCGGCATTGAGTGCCAGGATGTTGGTCTGGAACGCGATGCCGTCGATCACCCCGATGATCTCGCCGATCTTGCGCGAGGCGGTGCTGATCTGGCCCATGGTGGCGACCACCTCGTCCATCACCTGGCCGCCGCTCTGCGCCACGTCGCCGGTGCCGACGACCAGGCGATTGGCCTGCAGCGCGCTCTCGGCGTTCTGCTTCACGGTGGAGGTGAGTTCTTCCATCGAGCTGGCGGTTTCTTCCAGATTGGCCGCCTGTTGCTCGGTGCGCTCGGAAAGATCCATGTTGCCGGCGGCGATTTCCACCGCGGCCTGGCGGATGGTGTCCGACGCGGTCTGGATGCCGCCGATGATCTCGGTCAGGCGGGTGACGGTCTGGTTGGTGTCGTCGCGCAAGCGCGCGAAGATACCGTGCGCATCGCCATCCACACGCTGGGTGAAGTCGCCCTCGGCCAGCGCACCGATCACGCGCGCCAGTGCGGCCAGGTGGGTTTCCACCGAGTCGTAGATGCGGTTGATGCCCTGTGCCAGGGTCAGCAGCACACCGTCCATGCCGTCGATCTGCATGCGGCGGCTGAAATCGCCGGCGGAGGCGGCGTCGATGATCTGGATCAGTCCCTGCTCGGCATTGACCTGCGCGGTGACGTCCATCCACTGCGCGATGGTGCCGAGCTTGGTGCCGTCGGCGGCGATGATCGGGCTGTACACGAAGTCGATCTGGCGGCCGAAGAACGGCGCACGCACGGCCTTGGAGGCATTCAACGCGCGCATGCGGTCGATCGCGGCCTGGCTGTCGGGATAGATGTCGCCGATGCTGCCGCCGACGAAGCCTTCGGCATGGAAGCTGGGACGGAAGCTCTGTACATCCGGCTCGATCAGCTTGAGCATGGCGAGCAGTTTGCGGTTGGCAAACAGCACCTGGCCATCGTCGTCGGCGATGCGGATCATGGTGTCCAGATCGTCCAGCGCCTTGATCACGAACTGGCCATGGCGCAGGCCTTGCTCCATCACGTCGATGCGGATGGCGAGCTTGTCCTGGGCATCCTGCAACGCATGCAGCAACGGCGCGAGGTCGCCGGAGGCGTTGCGCAGGTCCAGCCGCTGGGTGCGTCCTTCGCCGATCGCCACCGCCGCGCGCATTGCCTGCTGCAACTGGCCGTCGTGACGCCGGCGCGACCACCACCAGAGCCCGGCGCTTGCCGCGCCCAACACCAGCAGGGCGGGCAGCACGCGTCCGAGTCCGCTCAGGAAGCCGCCGGGTACCAGCGTGGCGGCATAGCAGGCCAGCAACGCCAGCAGCGCGATATGTGCAGCGGCGGGCAGCCATGCGGTCCAGGGGTAATCCCCCCGCCCATTAGCAGACGCCAGAAGTGGAATTTTCTCGTATCCTTTCTCGAGGAGGTTCCATGAAGAAGTCCCGCTTTACCGACAGCCAGATCATCGCCGTGCTCAAGCAGGCCCAGGCCGGTGCGCCCGTGCCGGAGCTGTGCCGCGAGCACGGCATCAGCTCGGCCACGTTCTACAAGTGGCGCAGCAAGTTCGGCGGCATGGACGTGTCCATGGTCGCGCGCATGAAGGAGCTGGAGGAGGAGAACCGCCGGCTCAAGAAGATGTACGCCGAGGCGCAGCTCAGTACCGACCTGCTGAAGGAAGCGCTCGCAAAAAAATGGTGAGGCCATCTCAGCGACGCGAGATGGCCCAATCGGCGGTCACGAGCGGGCGCACGAACATCCGCCACGCCTGCCAGGCCTTCGCGGTGAGCCAGACCTGCTTCCGCTACCAGGCCAAGGCCAGCGAGCAGAACGCCCGGATCGCCGACTGGCTGATCCGGTTGACGACCGCCCATCGCGACTGGGGCTTTGGCCTGTGCTACCTGTACCTGCGCAACGTGAAGGGCTTTGGCTGGAATCACAAGCGGGTCTACCGGATCTACCGCGAGCTGGAGTTGAACCTGCGGATCAAGCCGAGGAAGCGGCTGGTGCGTGAGCGGCCCGAGCCTCTGGCGGTGCCGGAGGCTATCAACCAGGTCTGGTCGATGGACTTCATGCACGACCAGTTGGCCGACGGCCGCAGCTTCCGGCTGTTCAATGTGCTCGACGACTTCAATCGCGAGGGGCCGGGGATCGAGGTGGATCTGTCGCTGCCGTCAGCCCGTGTGATCCGATCGCTGGAGCAGATCATCGAGTGGCGCGGCAAGCCCGCCGTGATCCGCTGCGACAACGGCCCTGAATACATCAGTGGCGCGTTGCTGTCCTGGGCGCAGCGGCATGGTATCCGGGTCGAGCACATCCAGCCGGGCAAGCCACAGCAGAACGCCTACGTTGAACGCTACAACCGCACCATCCGCTACGCCTGGCTCGCCCAAACCCTGTTCGACACCATCGACCAGGTGCAGGACAAAGCCACCCGCTGGCTATGGACGTACAACCACGAGCGTCCGAATATGGCGCTCGGCGGCATCACGCCTGCCATGAAGTTGGCGATGGCCGCTTAGCTCCACTTCTGGCGACCGCTAGAAGTGGGGGGATTACCCAGGTAGCGCGCGCAACGTGCCGACCGGCAGGCGGTTGGGCAACGGGGGCGGCATCGTGTGCAAGCGACATAGGCTGAGTCCAGCTGGGTGATCTGAGAAGGGGGAGCGGTATCGGCAGTCCATGGCCCGCAATGGTGGTATCGGCGGCTGAGTCCGAATCATGATGATGTGAAGGCGCCGTTCGTCGGAATGTGGCAACCAAGTCCCGAAATGGCGGGATATCATTGATATGGAAGCGATTTCAGTTCGCCAGGGTATGTGCGTCGGGTGCGATCAAATGCGCCCACGCGTCAATTTGATTGTAAATTCCGCGTGAAAAATCCCTGTGCGTGCCGAATGCCCGGCAATGTCGGCGAGCTGCGATTTGGGGTGGACAAACCCCTCCTGGGAATGGTGCTGGTTGGCTTGTCGACCTGCGCGGGCTCTGGATTGGCACCCACACAGGCCTTTGGCTGCTGCATGGGGGCGCCGGCCTCGGAGGTTGGCGTGGATCCGGACGTCCGCGACGCAGGTTTGACAGCCAACGCACGTCGGTCGCGCGTCTTGCGCTGGGCCGACAGCCTCGGCTTGGCCCCCACAAGCCTTGGCCGCACCTGGATGCGCGCGCACAAAAAAACCGGCCGCCTCGCGACGACCGGTTTGATTGATGCGTCCGTCGGCCCTGGGCCGACGGCAGGTTGCCTATGCGCCAGCACGCAGCCAGGCGGGTGAGGCGCAGCGGCCGATGCAGTGCAGACTGCATGCGCTGATGCGCCTCAGCGCACTGCCTGGCCGCATGGTGCGTGGAGCGCGGCCGTCACTTGGCAGGCGCGGCCTGCGCATCGTCCGGCAGGGCCCAGGCAATGACGCTGTCGCCCGACTTGGTTTCCATGCGGTCGTGTCCACCGACGGCAGCCACGATGTACTGCTTGCCGTTGATGGTGTAGCTCATCGGCGCTGCCTGCGTGCCGGCGGGGACGCGGGTCTCCCAGACCTGCTTGCCGGTGCGGGTGTCGAAGCCGCGCATAAAGTCGTCCAGGGTCGCGCCGATGAAGGTCACCCCGCCGGCGGTGGCCAGCGAGCCGCTGTTGTTGGGCGTGCCGATCTCGAACTTGGTCTTGGACGGGATGCCCATCGGGCCCTGGTCGTAGCCGGTGCCCAGCGGACGGCGCCAGATCACCTGCTGCGTACGCAGGTCCACGCCGGCGATGTAGCCCCACGGCGGGGCGACGCACGGGGTGTTGAGCGGCGACATCCACGGCTCCTTGCGGGCACCGTAGGCCAGACCCTTCTGCGCCATGTAGCCGGGGGTCTTGCTCTTGCCGTCGAACACCGACACCACGCCCAGCTCGTTCATCTTTTCGCGGGTATAGACCTGCAAGGTGTAGGGCAGGCGATTGCTGTTCATCACCATGATGCCGCGCTGCAGGTCCACCGAAACGCCACCCCAGTTGATGCCGCCGTGGTTGCCGGTGAAAGCCAGCGACCCCTGCAGGGTGGGTGGGGTGAACATGCCTTCGTAGCGCAGCTGCTTGAACTGGATACGGCACACCAATTGGTCGAACGGGGTCATGCCCCAGGCATCGGATTCGATGATTTTTTCGAACTCGCGGCTCGGCGCGCCCACGGTGTTGGGCATGCCCGGCGAGATCGGCTGCGTGGCAGCGGTCCAGTCACCGTGGTCGGTTCCCTGCGGTACCGGGATCTGCTTGACCGGCATGATCGGCTCGCCGGTGGCGCGGTCCAGCACGAACACCTGGCCGGACTTGGTCGCCTGGATCACCGCAGCACGCGTGCCGCCGCCAGCGACCGGCCAATCGACCAGGTTCGGCTGCGGGCCGATGTCGTAATCCCACAGGTCGTGATTGACGGTACGGAAATGCCAACGCTCCTTGCCGGTGGCGGCATCCACCGCAACCAGCGAGGCGGTGTATTCCTCGTCCTGCGGGGTGCGGCCCTTGCCGAAGAAGTCGCCGGACGCATTGCCGGTGGGCAGATAGACCAGACCCAGCTCATCGTCGGCGGCCATCAGCGACCACACGTTCGGGGTGGAGCGGGTATAGGTCTGGCCGGCCGGCGGCTCGGCGGTGATCGCCGGGTTGCCCAGGTCCCAGGCCCAGCGCAGCTGGCCGGTGAGCGCATCGAAGCCACGCACCACGCCGGACGGCGCATCGCCTTCCTGACCATCGCGGACCTGGCCGGTCGGCTGGATCACCACGCCGCGCATCACCACCGGCGGCGAGGTCGGGCCGACGAAGCCCGGCTTGGTGTTGCCGGTGCCCGCATTCAGATCGACATAACCGTTGTTGCCGAAGCTGGTGCACAGCTTGCCGGTCTGCGCGTCCAGCGCGCCGAGGCGGCCATCGACCATCGGCCAGAAGATCCGGGTCGGGCACTCGGCGGTGCCTTCGGGTGCCTGGTAATACGACACGCCACGGCAGGTGGTGGCAGCCACACCCGCCATCGCCTTCGGGTTGGTCTGCGGATCGAAGCGCCAGCGCTCCTTGCCGTTGGCTGCTTCCACCGCGATCACCTTCTGGGTGGGGGTGCAGATGTAGAGCAGGTCGCCGACCTTGAGCGGGGTGTTCTGGAAGGCGTAGCCCAGCTTGGAATCCTTGGGCTTGAGATCGCCGGTGTGGAATTCCCAGGCCACCTTGAGGTTCTTCACGTTGTCCGGGGTGATCTGCGCGCCGGGGGTGTAGTGGTTGGACAGGTTGGAGCCGGCATAGGAGGTCCAGTTGCTGGCGTCGTGGTTGGCCGCGACGTTGCCGTCGGGGCTGGGCACGGTGCCGCGGCTGAAGGCCGTTGCGTTGTCGGCCGGCAGCGTGGAGGCATCGGCCAGCTCGACATTGCGCGGCATCAGCAGCGGCCACAGGATCAGCGCCGCCCCCAGGATCGGCAGCACGCCAGTCACCAGCGCATAGCCCGGCCCGGATAGTGGCTGCATGCGACGACGCGCCACACCCCAGAACGGCAGCAGCACCAGGCCGAGCACCGACATCATGGCCAGGCGCGGCACCAAGCCCCAGCCATCCAGGCCCACTTCCCACAGCGCCCAGGCAATGGTGCCGGCCAGCGTGGCGCCAAACAGCCAAAGCCCGGCGCGCTTGCCCAGCGCGAGCAGGACGCCCGCCAGGAACAGGGCGATACCCGCGATCAGGTAATACCAGGAGCCGCCCACGGCCACCAGGCGGCCGCCTTGATAGGCGAGCACCGTGCCGAGCACGGCGATCACCACGGCATAGGCCACCAGCAACCAGGTGCCTAGCCCACGTTTTGAGGATTGATCAGTCATTTTGAGATGTCAGGAAGGACTCAGGCACCAGCGCGCGGTGGCGAGTCGTGGAGGGAGAGCGATCGCAGGCGCCAACACGCGGCCCCGGATCTAGATACGAACGTCGAACGCTATGAACGCGCAGCCCCTCCCAGGGTCCTCAGCGCTAATCATGCAAATATTTTAGACCCCCGAACGCCCTTTGTCCGTGACGGAATAGGAACCAGCGTTCCAACCTGCACGTTTGGCACCGGAAACATGCGGATCTTGAACGCCTTGCGAAGTGCGTGCGGTACTTGCACAGCCGTCGGCGACATGCGCTGCTGCTGAGCGCGACCACGATTGAAGAGCCGGGTGCAGGGGCGCACGTGGCGTTGCGTGTGACTGCCGCGTCGATCGCAGCTGCAGACTGTCGACGTGCGAGGTATTCACCCCTTGCGCGTCGGGGCAGCTTGGCCAGACGCCGCAGCCGCTCAATATGGCTGCGTCACGCATTGGCCAAACGCCGCAACTGCTCAATATGGCTGCGTCACGCAGCGCGTCTCTGGAAAATCAGAACTTCACTCTGATTGCGGTCGCACCCACGTCCGCATTTCGGGCACCGTCTCCTTTATCGAGGAGAACAATGGCTGGTGGGAAAAGGTTTGCCCTACACCTCAGACAGCGCTTGCAGATAGCGCTGGCGCCAGTGGTTGATATTGTTCTTGCGCAGGTGGTCCATCATTGCGTGCCAGCGTTCGATGCGGCTTGCCAGCGGCATGCTTGCCGCTGTGGCGATCGCGTCGGCCACGCCATCCAGATCGTGCGGGTTGACCAGCAGCGCTTCCTTCATTTCATCGGCTGCACCTGCAAACAGCGACAACACCAGCACGCCCGGATCTGCCGGGTCCTGCGCGGCCACGAATTCCTTGGCAACCAGATTCATGCCATCGCGCAGTGGCGTGACCAGGCATACCGACGCCGCGCGATAGAAGCCCGTCAGCGTGGCATGGCTGAAGTTCTGGTTGACGTAGCGCAGCGGCGTCCAGTCCGGCTCAGCATGTCCGCCATTGATGTGGCCGGCGATCTGTTCGAGCTGGCTGCGCAATTGACGGTATTCGGTGACATCGCCGCGCGAGACCGGCGCGATCTGCAGATAGGTCAGGCTGCCGGATTGATCCGGGTACCGCTCCAGGTAGCGCTCGAAACCCTGAAAGCGCTCCGGCAAGCCCTTGGAATAATCCAGGCGGTCCACACCGATGGCCAACTGACGGCCACGCAGGCTTTCGCGCAGATCGCGTACCGCCTGCTTGCCGGCAGACGCCTTGGCCTGGTGGGCAATCAGGTCGGTATCGATCCCGATCGGGAACGAAGAAGCGGTGAAGCGGCGCCCGCCCGGGCCTTCCACCAGATCGCCTTCCAGAATGCGGCCGCCGCCGAACAGGCGTACATAGGCCTTGAAACGTTCGGCATCGCGCTGGGTCTGGAAGCCGACCAGGTCGTATGCGTAGAAGGTACTGAACAGGCGCGCGTGATCGGGCATGGCCTGCACCAGATCGGCCGATGGCATCGGTACGTGCAGGAAGAAGCCCATCTTGCAGCCCACGCCCAGCTCGCGCAGCATCGCGCCGAGCGGGATCATGTGGTAATCGTGGATCCACAGCGTGTCGCTGTCTTTCAGCAGTGGCGCGAGTTTTTCGGCAAATAGCCGATTGACGCGCAGATAGCCTTCGCGGGTGGCGCGGTCGTAATCGACCAGGTCCAGGCGGAAGTGCAACAACGGCCACAGCGTGCGGTTGGCGAAGCCGTTGTAGTACGAATCGATGTCACGCTTGTTGAGGTCCATGGTGACGAAGGTGATGTCGCCTTCGGTCTGCTCGTGCATGCCACCGCTGTCGCCGCGCACGGTCTTGCCGCTCCAGCCAAACCACATGCCACCGCGCTCCTTGAGCGCTGCCAACAAGCCAACCGCCAGGCCGCCGGCGCGGTTTTCGCCAGGCACTGCAACACGGTTGGATACCACCACCAAACGACTCATGACGCCTCCTGCCAGCTCCGCGACAAGCGCATCGCTGCGATGATCAAGCCAACATGCGAATAGGTCTGAGGGAAGTTGCCCCAGGCTTCGCCGTCCTCGAACGATAGATCTTCCGACAGCAAGCCAAGGTGATTGCGGCGCGAAAGGATGCGCTCGAACAATTCACGCGCCTCGTCCTTGCGCCCGATCGCGGCCAGTGCGTCGATGTACCAGAAGGTGCAGATGGTGAAGCTGGTTTCCGGCTCACCGAAGTCATCCGGTGCGATGTAGCGGTATAGCGCATCGCCGTGCTTGAGCACGCGGCCGACCGCCTCGACCGTGCGCACGAAGCGAGTGTCGTCATTGGCCACGATCCCGATATCGGCCAGCAGCAACAGCGAGGCATCGAGCCGATGGCCGCCGAGGGTATCGGTGAAATGGCCGCGTTCCTCGCTCCAGGCCTCGTTCAATACGCGCTCGCGGATGCTGTCGGCACGTTCGCGCCAGTAGGTGCTGCGCTCGGGCAGCGCCAGCCGGTCGGCAATCTTGGACAGGCGATCGCATGCCGCCCAGCACATCGCGGCGGTGTAGGTATGCACTTCGGCGCGGCCGCGAAATTCCCACAGGCCGGCGTCGGGCACGTTATGCAATGCATAGGCGCGCTCGCCCAGCGGTTCAAGCCGGCGGAAGGTGTCCGCATCGCCTTGATCCTTCAGGCGCAGGTCGAAGAACAGCTGGGTGGACGCCAGCACCACGCTGCCATAGACATCGTGCTGCTGCTGGATCCATGCCAGGTTGCCGCGCCGCACCGGACCCATGCCGCGGTAACCGGCCATGGTGTCAACTTCGTGTTCTTCCAGCTGCGATTCGAAGCCGATGCCGTACAGCGGCTGCATGGTGCCGTCGGTGGTGGCGATATTGAAGATGTAGCCGATGAACTGCTCCATCGTGCGGGTTGCGCCAAGCCGGTTGAGCGCGCGCACCACGAAGGCGGCATCGCGCAGCCAGCAATAGCGGTAATCCCAGTTGCGCGGCGTATTGGGCGCTTCCGGAATCGAAGTGGTCATTGCCGCGATGATCGCGCCGCTGTCTTCGTACTGGCACAACTTGAGCGTGATCGCGCTACGAATCACCGCTTCCTGCCAGTCCAGCGGAATGGACAGGTAACGCACCCATTCGCGCCAGTATTCTTCGGTGCGTTCCTGCGCTTCCTGCACGTAACCGGTGAGCGAGCGGGTCAGCGATTCGTCCACGCCCAGCACCAGGCTCACCGGATGGCTGAGCACGAACGGCAGGCCGTCGCGTACGAAGCGCACCGGCACATCGGTGGTCAGGCGCAGGGTGAATTCCGGCAACACCCAACGGATGTGATTGCTGCCCCAGGTGGTGTCCGGCGTGCGGCCGCCCCAATCGGCCAGCGGGCGGGCGCGCACGATGATGCGCGGGTTGCCGCTCAGCGGACGGATCTGGCGAATGATGCTGACAGGCCGATAGAAGCGCCCGTTGTTGCGCCAGCGCGGCGCAAAATCAATGACTTCCACCTCGCCGCCCTTGCTGTCGCGCAACACTGTGCGCAGCACGGCGGTATTAGGCAGGTAGTGCTGCTCGCTGCTGGCGAAATCTTCCAGTTCCACGGCGAAGTCGCCGCCTTCGGTCTTGGGCGAGAGCAGCGTGCAAAAGGCCGGGTCGCCGTCGAATGCCGGCAGGCAGCTCCACACCACACGTGCCTGCCGATCGACCAGTGCACCGAAACTGCAGTTGCCGATGACGCCCAGATCCAGGTTTGGCTCGGTCATGGAGTGCAAACGATCCTGTTGAAGTGAAGGAGAGAAGGTGCGTTGTGCTCAGCGATTGCGTGCATTGCGCTGCAGCCACGCGTGGACTTCGGCGGTGCCATCGACGCGGAAGCGCGCGCTGGTCTGGGCGCGATCGCCCACCAGCACGCTCCAGCCGCCGAGCCGGTTGGCGGCGTCGAAGCCGAATTCGTCGGTGAGGTCGTCGCCGACGAACACCGGCGTGCGGCCGGCGAAGGTGCCGTGCTGCATCAGCTGTTCGACCGCCAGGCCCTTGTTGCTGCCCTCGGGAACGAATTCCACCACGTGGTCGCCGGGCTGCAGGCGATAGCCGGAAAGCCGTGCGATTTCCTGCTGCGCGAAGGCGAGCACCTCGGGGCCGGCCTGCGGCCGGGCGCGCCAATGCAGCGCCACGCTGGCGCCCTTGTCCTCGACCAGCACGCCCGGGTGTTGGTGGGTCAGCGCCGCGGCGCGTTGATGCAGGCCGTGCAGCCACTCGGAGCTGTCTTGCGGCATTGCCGCGCGTGCCGCCAGATCGCTGCGCAGTTCGTGCCCGTGCAGACCGGCGGCCGGCAGCAGCAAGGGGGCGAACAGGGCATCCAGCTGGGCAAGTGGCCGGCCGCTGACCAGCGCAACGGCGCCCTTGAGGCGCTTGCTCAGCAGGCCGATGGCCTCACGCACTTCGGGCAATAGCTGCACCGCCTCGGGGCGGTCGGCAAAGTCGATGAGGGTGCCGTCCACGTCCAGGAACAATGCACAGGCATCGTCCAGCAATGGCGGCGACGGTAGGGGGGAATGCGCGTCTGCCATCAGGGCAGTGTGCGCAAAGCGGTGTGAGATTCAGGTTATGGAACGGCGGGGATTGGGAAGTCGGGATTGGGGATTCGTGCAAAGCAGGGCGCGCCAATCCCGATCCCGAACCGCCTTTGATGGCGTGCGCCATGGCCCTGCCAGTCAGTTCCGCTACCGTCTTGGGCACCGGGTATGCATGGCAGGGCCACGCCTGCCAATCCCGAGTCTCCAATGCCAACGATTGCCGATTGCCTGGACGGTGTCGTAGTGGAGGCTAGGCCAATCTGGATTAGGGATTCGCAGCAATGCTGTTCTTGCCAATCCCGAATCCCGAATCCCGCATCAGAAGCTGTACCGCACCCGCCCATACCAGTACGCGCCGTTGCTGCCGATCGGCGAGAGCACGTCGTAAGGCAGGTTGCCGAAGTAAGCGATGTCGTCGATGGACCGGTCCGAGTAGTTGTCCAGGATGTTCTGCCCGCCGATGGCCAGCGTCCACTGCGTGCCCAGGTGGTATTCGGCTTCCAGGTCCAGTTGCCACTCGGCGCCGTAAGTCTGGCGCGGTACGAAGCCGCCGCCGAAATCGAACACGCGGGTGGCGCTGCCGTAGCGGTTGACGCGCGTCTGCAGGTTCCAGCGCTCGTTGCTCCAGTTCGCGGCAAGCGAGGCGCGGGTGCGCGGTGCGGCGTCGGTAAGCGTATTGCTTTCTTCCACGCCGAACAGCACGTACTCCGGGTTCAGTGCGAGCAGCTGGGCCGGGGTGGCGATGATGTTTTCCAACTCGGTCTTGGCGTAGCTGTAGGTGCCGGTCAGCAGCAGGTCGCCGCCAAAGGCGTACTGACGCCAGTTGGCAACCAGCTCGGCGCCGCGGGTGCGGGTGTCGGCGGCATTGAGGAAATAGCTGGCGCTCTGCACGCCGGTGACGCCGTAGTTCTGCTGCACGAAGCTGGTCAGCGCATCGCCGGTGATGTCTTCGGACAGCGCAATGCGGTCGTCGATATCGATCTGGAAAAAGTCCAGCGACACGTCGAAGTGATCGCCCAGCTTGCTGGTGAAGCCCAGGCTGTAATTGACCGACTTTTCCGGCTTCAGATCGGTGGCGCCCAGTCCGCGCGCGATGGGGTTGTTGACCGACAGCAGGCGCCCCTGGGTCAGGCGGCCGGCGGCGTCGTAACCGGTGGAGGTGGCTTCATACCCGATCTGGCTGAGCGAAGGCGCGCGCACGTTGTTGGAGATGGCACCACGCAGCGCAAAGGCCGGTGCGAACGCGTAGCGTGCGGCCAGCTTGCCGGTCCATTGGCTGCCGAAATCCTGGTAATGCTCGTAGCGGCCGGCCAGGTCGGTGGAAAACTTGTCGCCGAACTGGCTGGAGACGTTGGCGTAGGCGCTGGCCACGTTGCGCGACAGGTCGGCCTCGTCCTGCGGGGTGAGCCCGCCGCCGGCCTGCGAGCCGGTGGGACGATCGGTGAACGGGCCGGCCGCGTAGCTGGCGGGGTCGCCGGCGTGGGTGCGGTATTGCTCGCGGCGGAACTCGGCGCCGGTGCCGAAGGTATGGGTGGCGCCGGCGGCGTCGAACACGCGGGTCAGGTCGAGGTTGCCCACGGTCTGCGCGAAGGCGAAATCGCCGGTCTTGAAGCGTGTGGGACTGCCGGGCCCCAGCGATGCATTGAGCGAGTTGCGTAGCCGGTAGGTGAAGTCGTTGCGGCCGTAGTTGACGCTGGCGTCGTAATCCCAGTTGCCCCATTGCCCGCGCGCACCGGCCACGAGTTGCAGGTCGCGATTCTCGCCTTCGGAAATCGGGCGGTAGCCGTTGGGGTAGATCTCGCGCCAGTTGGCGCTGCTGTCCGGGTAACGGAAGTAATTGGCGCCTTCGGTATCGCGCTGGTTGTAGGTGCCGAAGGCGTAGAACTCGCCGCTGGCGCTGAACGGAACCTTGGTGTTGAGCCAGGCATTGAGGCCCTTGGTGGCGCCATCGCCGAGCACGTAATTGCGCTCGCCCCGCAGCGCCAGATTGGCCGGGGTCTGTTCTTCGAACGAGGGAATCTGGTCGAAGCCGGCGCGGTTGGTCGCCTCGCGGTTCTTCAGTTCCAGGCCGACCTTGAAGAAGCCGCCATCGTCGCCCAGCAGCGAGCCGACCTTGGCGCTGACGTAGCTGGTCTGGCCATCGGTGACACGACGGTCGATCGGCTTCACATCGGTGTTGTAGGCGCCGAAGCTGGCTTCCAGTTCGCCGCGCTCGGGGTTGTCGTCCAGGATCACGTTGATGACCCCGGCAATCGCATCCGAGCCGTATTGCGCCCCGGCCCCGTCGCGCAGCACTTCGATGCGCTTGATCGCGTTGATCGGGATCGAATTGAAATCCACCGGCGTGGTGCCCTTGCCGATCTTGCTGTCGGTGTTGACCAGCGCAGAGGTGTGGCGGCGTTTGCCGTTGACCAGCACCAGCACCTGGTCGGGTGAGAGCCCGCGCAGCTGCGCGGCGCGGATATGGTCGGCGCCGCCGGAGTTGGACTGACGCGGGAAGTTGAACGAGGGCAGCAGCGCCTGCAGTGCGCTGCCCAGCTCGCCGTTGACCACGCCGGCCTTGCGGATGTCTTCGGCGGTGAGCACGTCCACCGGCACGGTCGATTCCAGCACGGTGCGGTCGCTGGCACGGGTGCCGGTGACGATTACGGTGTCCAGGGTGGTGGCGCCGGCATCGGCCTGCTGGGCTTGCGCGTTGGCGCTGAGCACGGCGGCGATGGCCAGGCCAATCACCGAAAGGGTGGGGCGGGTCATGCTGTTCTCTCTCCTGCAACTGCAACGCGCCGCGCGGTCGGCATCCGGCCGGGCTGGGCGCAAAGGGGGGCGGATTGTCCACATTCATCCGGATGGAGAGATATTATCGCGTTGTTCAGGCCGGCGCGAGATGGCACAGTGCGTGCGCGCCGGCATGAGCTGATATCGGCCTTGCATGAGCCTGCCCCAAATCCTGCCCCCCGATCTGTTGTGGAGAAGTCGATGAAGTTGCTGCCGTCTTGCCTGCTTGCCGCCATGTTGGCGCTGACCGCATGCGCCACCACGCCCGGCACCGCGCCGACCGCGACCACTGCCAGCCTGCAGGGCGATGCAGCGCGGCCGGCGGCGGCACGGGGTTGGGTGCGCAGCGAGCTGTATTTCGGCGTCGGCGAGGAATCCGGCCCGGCCGACCGCCCGCAGACCCGCACCATCGACGAAACCCAATGGCGCGCGTTTCTGGACAAGGAAGTGACTCCGCGCTTCCCCGATGGTCTGACCGTGTTCGACGCCTACGGCCAATGGTTGTTCCGCGGCGCCAAGGAGCCGAACCGGCTGGGGACCAAGGTGCTGGTGATCCTGCACGAAGACACCCCGCAACGGCGCAGCGACATCGAGGCGATCCGGCTGGCCTGGAAGCAGGCCACCGGACACCAGTCGGTGCTGTGGTCGCGGCAGCCGGTCGAGGTCTCGTTCTGAGTCGGCGGCCTGGCTTGCGCACTGACAGGTCCGTACAGGTGCCGGCCGCCATGCTCGCCGGCGTTGGTGGTCGTATGCCGCGCGTCCTCCGGGGCTGGCGGGTATTGCATGCGCCGTCGGGGAGCGCGTATCTGCGCACCGTTTCTGGCCAGCTGCGCATGCGCCTTGGCGCGTTGCAGTTGCCGTCCATGCGCACCGCGTGCGCACTGTTGGTTGCGATGGCAGGCGGGCTGGCGTTCGGCGCTGCGGCAGACGACACAAGTCTTCGTTTAACGCTGGATGCGCACACCCATGCGACCGCCACCTTGGTCGGCCAGCGCCTGCATGTGGTGCTGTCTCCCGGCGATGCCGAACAATGGTTCGACGCGAATGTGGACGATGGCGAGGGCGGCGCGCAGCTGCGCAGCGACGACTACAACTTCGATGGGCGCCCGGATCTTGCGGTGTCGGCAATGCTGGGTCAGGTCAACGAGGCGGTGTGGGTCTTTGTGTTCGATCCTGCAAAGCGCCGCTTTCATGCGCTCGCTGCACCGACGCGGCCGACGGTGCAGTGCGAAGGATTCTTCAATCTGGTTGCGGATCAACAGCAACGCAGCCTGACCAGTTCCTGCCGCAGTGGGCCGATGTGGTACGCGGATGTCTACCGCTACGACGCTGGCGGGCGGTTGTACGTCTGGCGGACGCAGCAGCGGATCGAGTCGCCGCAGATCCAGACCTTGCTGGATTCGGGAAGCGAGGATGGCATGCCGTTATCGGTGTGGCCGATGTACGACCCGCGCGGCACCAAGGTGGCAAGCGAAATCGGCACCACGCTCGAAGAACCGATGCCGGTGCAACTGCACGTACAGGTGGCGCGTTTGCCGCTGTACGCCACGCCGACGGCCACCGCCACCAAGCGCTATCTGGTGCGCGGCGATCAGGCCGATGCGCTGGACGTCAGCGCCGATGGTAGGCGACTGCAGGTGCGTTATCGCAGTGCCGGCCGCAGCGACAGCGTGGGCTGGATCGATGTGGATGCAGCGATGCAGTAGCGGGCGATGGCGCCGGGCTGCCTGCTCACGGACAGCCCGATGGCCCCATGGCCGCGACACGCTCTGATCCACCGCGCCGCTGTCGCCCTTGCAATGCAGCGGCTACCATCGGCCGACCCCCACGCTTGTTTGGTTCTCATGTCGGCTCCCTCTTCGCGTCCTGCGGCTGCGCCGCGCTGGTTCGTCGCTGGCGATCTCAATGGCTTCTTCGGCCTGGTGGTCGACAACCTGTCCATCCTTGGCTTCATTGCGATGGCCTTGGTCGGTATTTTCCAGTTCCCGGCCGACGTCGTGTTCCAGCGCATGTTCCCCGGCACCGCATTCGGCGTGCTGGTGGGCAACCTGCTGTACACCTTGATGGCGCGGCGGCTGGCCGCACGCACCGGGCGCGACGACGTCACCGCCATGCCGCTGGGCCTGGATGCGCCCACCAGCATCGGCATGGCGCTGTTGGTGCTCGGCCCGGCGTTTGCCGGTTTCAAGGCGCAGGGGCTGGACCCGCAGGCCGCCGCGATCGCCACCTGGAAACTGGGCATGGCCGCGTTGGTGGTGATGGGGCTGCTCAAGCTGGTGCTGTCGTTCGCAGGCGAAGCGGTGACGCGCGCGCTGCCGCGGGCGGCCTTGCTCGGGTCCATCGCCGGGATCGCGCTGGTGCTGATGGGCTTGTTGCCATTGCTGGAAACGCTACGTTCGCCGGTGGCCGGCTTCGTCACCTTGGGCCTGCTGCTGTATGTGCTGCTCGCCAAGGGCCGCCTGCCGACCAAATTGCCCGGCGTGCTGGTGGCGTTCGTGATCGGCACCGCGTTGTATTACGGGCTTGGCCTGGCGGGATTGGGTGCCCCCGGCTTCGCCTTGCCGGCGTGGAATCCGCCGCAGATCGTGCTGCCGCTGCCGACGCTGGGCTTTATCGACGGCCTGCCGGCTACGGTGGCGTACCTGCCGTTGCTGTTGCCGTTCGGCTTGTTGATGGTGGTGGGCGGCATCAACGTCAGCGAGAGCGCACGCGCGGCCGGCGACGATTACCGCACCCGCGACATCCTGCTGGTGGAAGCCTTGGCCACGCTGGTGGCCGGCGTCTGCGGCGGCGTCGCGCAGACCACGCCCTACATCGGCCAGCCTGCGTACAAGCACATGGGCGCGCGCTGCGGCTACACGCTGCTGACCGGTGTGTTCATCGGGATCGGCGGCATGCTTGGCGTGATCAGCGGCCTGGTGCAGTGGCTGCCGCTGGCGGTACTGGCCCCGATCATCGTGTATGTCTCCATCGACATCACCACGCAAGCCTTCCAGGCCACGCCCAAGCAGCACGCTGGTGCGATGGTGCTGGGCTTTCTACCGTCGGTTGCGTACCTGCTGACCATCAAGGCGCCGGGCTGGATTGCACCGGAGCAGCTGGTCGCGCTGACCACCAAGGTCGATGGCCACGGGTTGCCTGAGCTGGCAGTGATCTTCGCCTTAGGCAATGGCTTCATCATCACCGCGATGCTGTGGATCGCCACGGTGGCGGCGATGATCGACGGCCGCTTGCGACGCGGCGCGGTGTTCCTGCTGGTGGCTGCCGGGCTGACCCTGTTCGGCCTGATCCACTCGGTGGACCCGCGCGGCGGCATCTATCTGCCGTGGTCGCTGCAAGGCCTGGCGCGGCTGATCAGCTGGCAGTTCGTCGGTGCCTATGTGGCGCTGGCGGCGACGCTGCTGTTGCTGTCGCTGCTGCCGGCGCGCAAGCAGGCGTTGCAGTGATGTATCGGATGCGGGTCGTGCAGGGCATCGTGGCTGGTGTGCTAATGCTGAGCGCCGGCGCCGCATGGACGGCGTCGTTCGACTGCAAGCAGGCGGGCACGCCGGTGGAAAAGCGGCTATGCGCGGTACCGGCGCTCGGTCAACTGGACGATCAACTGGATGAGGCGTACCGCGGCGTGCTGGACACCGCGCCGCGTACCTCGCTCACCGCGGTACGCGATCAGCAACGCGCCTGGTTGCGCCAGCGCAATGCCTGCGCGCAGGACGCCAAGATGGATGACTGCCTGCAACGTAGTTTGAAGGCCAGGGTCGATGCGCTGGGCAAGACGCGCGACGCCCAGCAGCAAGCGCTGGACCGCATCATCGCCAGCATCCCCAAAACGCCAGCAGACGCTGCACGCCAGTTGCAGGGCTACGACGCGCCGCTGGCCTCGGCGTGGCTGGCGTATCTGCATGACTTCGCGCCTGCCGCAGGCGTGGATGCCGCCCTGGCGCGCGCGCGTTTTGAAAGCGCACGCAAGGCGCTACGCAAGAGCGACGATTTCGCAGCGTCCTTGCTCGACGATGTGGAAGGCGCGCCTTCCATGCAACAGCAGCAGCGTGTGCTGACCCTGCTGCGCATGTGGATCGAGCGCGAAGATCGTGCGGAGCGGCCGTATGTGCATTGCTTCATCTTCGCTGCAGTGGGCGAGCCGGCGTATGAGGCGTTCGGTCCGCTCTATGGCTCGACACGCGACAGTTTCGCGCCGATCTGCGAGCTGCCCGGCGGGCTGTTCGCGCGGCCGAGCTGGAAACAGCTGGATGCCGGGTTCGCCGGGCTGATCGAGGCCTTGAGCAAGGACGCGGGTACCATCCGCTATGCCAGCTACGCCGAGTGGCAAATCATCGCGCTACGCGCTGCCGTGTCGCCGGCACTGTATCTGCAGCCGGAGTTGCGCAAGCGCTACGGCAACGATCCGGATCAGGCGATTGCAGCGTGGTCCGGCGACGACAGCGACTGGCCGGCAGCCGAGCGCAACGCCGTGCGCGCGCTGTTGCCAAAAGTGCGCGCAGAGACGGCCGCTTGGCTGGTGAGCGAAAAACGCATGCCGGCCAGGCAGGCCGAACAGGTTGCCGCTGCCATTGTCGCGGCCTGGGTGAATGCGCGATTGGATTTCGCCGGCTAAGTGACGTGGATCGCGCAGCGCAAGGCTCTGCCGGCTCGCGCAGGGTCCTTGCCCGCCGACCATCGCAGGACCAGCTGCGTAGGTCCCTGTAGCTCCTCGGTGGCATCCATGCGGCATCCGTTGCCGCGATAGCGGGTGGGCAAGGACCAGTTGAACTGCTTGATCGGTAGGACGTCCCACACACAGCCGGCGAGCTGGCCGCTAGCTTTTTCCGGGAGCCGCGAGCTATCGCGCTACGCCTCACTTCAAGCGGCTAAACGCGCGACACCGTCAATCGATGGAACCACCGCAGCATCCCACGGTCACACACTGGACGTTGTCGATGTCAGGAGTTCCACGATGCAAAACAAATCCTCGCGCTGGCCGTGGTTGTTGGCGGTCCCTTTGATCGCTGGCGCCGCGTGGTGGTTGTTCAGCGGCCCGCCCGACCCGCAGGGCACCTTGCCTGCACCCATCAGCCGCACCGCCAGTGCTGTGGCCGCCGCGGTCAGCCCACAGCCGACACCTGCCAGTAGCGAACCACGTCATCCGGTGCCGGCAGCGTCGGCCGACGCTGCCGATGCGGCGATTCCTGCGTTGGCGCAAAGCGACGATGCCGCGTGGCAAGCGCTGCGGGCGTTGGTGCAGGACGATGACGCATTGTCGATCGTGTTGCGCAAGCACCTGATCGAACGCGTGGTGCTCATGATCGACAACCTCACCCAACCCAGCATCAGCCGCCGCGCCTTGGTACTGCAGCCGGTGCCTGGCGAATTGCAGGTGGCAGGGGCGGGCGATCATCAGGTGCTCGATGAGCCCAATGCGGCGCGTTACGCACCGTACGTGGCCGCATTCACCCGTGTGGATGCGCAGGCCATGGCGCGCAGCTATGTGCGCTTCTATCCACTGTTTCAGCAGGCGTACGCGGACCTGGGCGCGCCGGATCGTTACTTCAATGACCGCCTCATCGACGTGATCGACCACTTGCTGCGCACGCCCGAGCCGAAGCAGCCGATCGGCGTGCAACGCGACGAGCGTGGCCGCTACCGCTTCGTCGAGCCATCGCTGGAATCGCTGTCGGTGGGGCAGAAGGCGCTGCTGCGGCTGGGGCCGACGCACGCGGCTGCAGTCAAAGCGCAACTGCAGCGGATTCGCGCGACCCTGCTGCAGGGGCGCTGAGGCCGCTGGTTTCCCACCCCGGGGTGAAGGCCGCATGCCGGGCGAGCGTGCGGCGTTCGCACCCGGGTGAGTGCGGATGTACATGACGTAACGCTGCACACCTCAGTCAGGATCAGGTGGCTTGGCTGGGTGATCGAGAGCAGCAATCAACGGCCTGCGCCGCGCCCGCATGCGGGTCAGTTTGTTGCGACTGGCCGCACCGACCCGTCGCCGCTGCCTATGCCGCGTCCAGCTCCGGGTAATGGCGGAAGATGCCATTGGTGTTGAAGGCCACCCGTCGTTCGGACGCCAGATAGCTCGCAACACGCGGCCGCCGTGCCACGTGCTGCTGCAGCGCCTTCAGCCCGCGCAAGTTATTTGCCAGCGTCGCCATTCGCCTGGGGAACATGTACTCCAGGCCGCTAACCAGCTGGAACAACGACAGGTCCACATACGAATGCGTGCCGAGCACATGCGTGCCGCCAGCCTGTTGCAGCACGTGTTCGAAATAGCCCAGGAACTTGGGCAGGCGGTTTTCACGCAAGTCCTGCCCACGCTTGGCCGCTTCGGCTTGCTGATCTTCGTAATACAGTCCGGTTGCGATCGGGTGGTGCGTGTCGTGCACCTCGGCCACCAGATCGGCGATGGTCAGCTGCAATTGCAGCGCCTGCAGGCGCTGTGGTTCCGAATCAGGCACCAATTGCAGCTGTGGCCCGATGAAGTGCAGGATCGCCGCGACCTGCGCGACCACGACGTCGCCGGCTTTGAGAAAGGGTGGTGCGAACGGCTGCGCGCCGACCTGCTCGCCTTGCAAAAACGCCGTCATGGCCTCGTCGCCCTGGATGCGGGCGACATCGGTATACGCCGCGCCAGCGTCTTCCAGTGCCAGTCGCACGAACTCGCCGCGGCCTTGCAGGCCGGTCCAGTAGTAGAGCTGATAATGCATGGTCGGCTTCGCCTGTAGGGCGCTGCAGCGTAGGAAAACGATGGCTAGATGGGCGTGATCGATGCGTCAGCAGGTCGTGACTCCGCATCGTTCGGTTGCGCCTGCAGCCAGGCGAGCTTGCGCGCACGTGGCTGGCGCTTGAGCGCGCATTCGGCGCGCGAAGCGCTGGCGCGGTCGGGATAACGGTGGCTGGCGAGCAGCTGCACGGGCGGGTTGGCGCGCGTGTAACGCGCACCGGTGCCACGCAGATGGGCCTGGAAGCGCCGCTCCAGATCGTTGGTAATGCCGGCGTAATAGCTGCCGTTGCGACAGAGCAGCAGGTAGAGGTGCCAGGGCTTGGGAGCGTCCATCGGCGCATTATCGCCACTCATGCGCGGTTGCGCAGCGCGTTCCAGGCGCGGGCGCTGTGGTGTCGGCTGATGGCGGCGCAAGTGCCGGAGCTGGGGGTGCTTGCAGGCCGGTGCGCGTGGATCCCGGCCTGTTGGGCGACCGTCCACGCGTCAGTCGCGGGCCATGCATCGCCGGACGTAGCCGGGCTATGCCCGGAGCGGCTGCCACTCGCTGCGGCGCTGCTGCACGCTACGCAGTTGCAACGCAAGTCCGCCTGCCCAGAAGCCTTCGCCCAGCCCGCCTGGGGCGGCAGCGGTCTGCCAGTGTCCATCTCCAGCACCGGCAAACCTTGAAACCTCGCTCGCCAACCGCATCTGCACGGTATCGCCGGCGCTGCCGGCCACCTGTTCAGAGGATCACCCCATGCGGATGGACAAGCTCACCTCGCGGTTCCAGCAGGCGCTGGCCGACGCGCAGTCGCTGGCCGTGGGCCGCGACCACAACATCATCGAGCCGGTGCATGTGCTGGCCGCGCTGCTCGACCAGAGCGGCGGCAGCACGCGCCCGCTGCTGTCGCAGGCCGGCGTCAACGTGCCGCTGCTGCGCGAGCGCCTGGGCGAGGCGCTGGACACGCTGCCCAAGGTGTCCGGGCAGGAAGGCAATCTGTCGATCGGCAACGATCTCAATCGCCTGCTCAACCAGACCGACAAGCTCGCCCAGCAACATGGCGACGCGTTCATCGCCAGCGAATGGTTCGTGTTGGCCGCTGCCGACGATGCCAGCCCGCTGGGCGTGGCGTTGCGCGCGGCCGGTGGCGACAAGAAGAAGATCGAAGCGGCCATCGACAAGCTGCGTGGCGGCGAAACCGTGCAGTCTGAAAACGCTGAGGAACAGCGCCAGGCGCTGGAGAAATACACCATCGACCTGACCGCGCGCGCCGAGAGCGGCAAGCTCGACCCGGTGATCGGCCGCGACGAAGAAATCCGCCGCACCATCCAGGTGCTGCAGCGGCGCACCAAGAACAACCCGGTGCTGATCGGCGAACCCGGCGTGGGCAAGACCGCCATTGTCGAAGGCCTGGCCCAGCGCATCATCAACGGCGAAGTGCCCGAAGGCCTGCGCGGCAAGCGCGTGCTGTCGCTGGACATGGGCGCGCTGATCGCCGGCGCCAAGTTCCGCGGCGAGTTCGAAGAGCGCCTGAAGGCGGTGCTCAGCGACCTGTCGAAAAATGAAGGCCAGATCATCCTGTTCATCGATGAGCTGCACACCATGGTCGGCGCGGGCAAGGCCGACGGCGCGATGGATGCCGGCAACATGCTCAAGCCCGCGCTGGCACGCGGCGAATTGCATTGCATCGGCGCCACCACGCTGGACGAATATCGCAAGTACATCGAAAAGGACGCCGCGCTGGAGCGGCGTTTCCAGAAGGTGTTCGTGGGCGAGCCGACGGTGGAAGACACCATCGCGATCCTGCGCGGTTTGAAGGAGCGCTATGCGGTGCATCATGGCGTGGAGATCACCGACCCGGCGATCGTTGCGGCGGCCACGCTGTCCAACCGCTACATCACCGATCGCCAGCTGCCGGATAAAGCCATCGACCTGATGGACGAAGCCGCCTCGCGCATCCGCATGGAGATCGACTCCAAGCCGGAGGAACTCGATCGCCTGGAGCGCCGCCTGATCCAGCTCAAGATCCAGCGCGAGATGCTCAAGAAGGAAAAGGACGAGGCCTCGCGGCAGCGCCTGGCCGATCTGGAAAGCGATATCGACAAGCTCGAACGCGAGTTCTCCGACCTCAACGAAGTATGGAAGTCCGAGAAGGCCGCGTTGCAGGGCACCACCAAGATCAAGGAGCAGATCGAGCACGCCAAGCTGGAACTGGAGGCCGCGCAGCGCCGCCAGGACTACGCCAAGATGAGCGAGATCCAGTACGGCGTGCTGCCGCAGCTGGAAAAGCAGATGCTGCTGGCCAACGAAGTGGAGCACCACGACTTCAAGCTGGTGCAGGACCGCGTGACCGCCGAGGAGATCGCCGAAGTGGTGTCGCGCTGGACCGGCATTCCGGTCAACAAGATGCTCGAAGGCGAGCGCGACAAGTTGTTGCGCATGGAAGAGGAGCTGCATCATCGCGTGGTCGGGCAGAACGAGGCGATCAAGGTCGTCTCCGACGCGGTGCGGCGTTCGCGCGCCGGGCTGTCCGATCCCAATCGTCCCAGCGGCTCGTTCCTGTTCCTGGGTCCCACCGGCGTGGGCAAGACCGAGCTGTGCAAGGCGCTGGCCGATTTCCTGTTCGACAGCACCGAGGCGATGATTCGCATCGACATGAGCGAGTTCATGGAGAAGCACTCGGTCGCGCGCCTGATCGGTGCGCCTCCGGGCTATGTGGGCTATGAAGAGGGCGGTTATCTCACCGAGGCCGTGCGTCGTCGTCCGTATTCGCTGATCCTGCTGGACGAAGTGGAAAAGGCGCATCCGGATGTGTTCAACATCCTGCTGCAGGTGCTCGACGATGGCCGCCTGACCGATGGCCAGGGCCGCACCGTGGACTTCCGCAACACCGTCATCGTGATGACCTCCAACCTGGGCTCGCACCAGATCCAGGAGCTGTCCGGCGACGATAGTGCCGAGGCCTATACGCAAATGAAGGCCGCGGTGATGGGCGTCGTGCAGGCGCATTTCCGCCCGGAGTTCATCAACCGGCTGGACGACATCGTGGTGTTCCATCCGCTGGACAAGGCGCAGATCAAGTCGATTGCGCGCATCCAGTTGCAAGGCCTGGAAAAACGCCTGGGCGAGCGTGGCCTCAAGCTGGACCTGGACGATGCCGCGCTGGAGGTGCTGGGCAGTGTCGGCTTCGACCCGGTGTACGGCGCGCGCCCACTCAAACGCGCGATCCAGTCGCAGGTGGAGAACCCGCTGGCGCAGCAGATCCTGTCCGGCCAGTATCTCAGCGGCGATAGCGTGCGTGTGCGTGCAGACGGCGGGCGGCTGGTGTTTACCAAGGACTGAGTACGCATGAGTGCAGATCGTTCCGCGGCATGTGGGGCGATCTGCGAGATGTCATGCAGTGCGGGTGACACCACGAGCGAAGTCATGACGACATCTGTTCCAACGCGACAAATTCGTGCGGTCTACGAAGACAAGACGATTCGGGTCTACCAGGCGTATTCGGACGTCATTGCCGATAGCGCGCTGAAGCATCAAAGGTTCGTCAGTCCGCCATTCAAGATGGAGCGGATGACGTGGGTCAAGCCGTCGTTCCTTTGGATGATGTACCGCGCCGGCTGGGGCTATAAGGACGAAGGCCAGAGGCGCATTCTCGCCATCGACATGACGCGCGAAGGCTTCGAGTGGGCGTTGGCGCACAGCTGCCCAAGCCATCCCGATCCCGGTATGCGTCATGAAGAATGGGAGCTACGCAAGAGCCGTTCCCCGGTGCGGATTCAGTGGGATCCTGAGCGCGATCTGTCGCTGCGGCCGCTGCCGCGTCGCGCCATCCAGATCGGACTCGGCCAGGAGGCCGTCCAGTTGTATGTGAGCGAGTGGATTTGGCGGATCACCGATGTGACGTCGCTGGCGCATCGCATTCACGCGCTTGTGTGTGCCGACGATTTTTCCGCAGCAAGCGCGTTGCTGCCGGACGAAGCGGTTTACGCAGTCGCGCTTCCGGCATAAGTGCGATGAGGGGCGCCGTGCCCGTTGCTGCCCGTCCCTTGCGCTACCGGAGCAGGCAGCGCGCATTTGCTACGCCCTTGCACGCATCCGCCGCTGCGCGCCAGCTTCTCTCCATGAAGGGGGCAATGTCCCGGTAGGAGAAAGCCAGTAGACGATGCGTCGCCGCTGAGGGCGCGTGGCGACGCGCCGGGTTTGGCCGGTTGTCGCAGACCTGGGAGGCGCCTGCTACCATGCGCGCCCCTGAGGTGACTGCCGGTTGGCCGGTGGTTTAAACGGGAATCCGGTGCGCGCGTCGCCTTGGGCCAGGCGCAATTCCGGAGCTGCCCCCGCAACGGTGGGCGAGGTCAGATGCCGCAATACGCCACTGTGCATTCGCATGGGAAGGCGCGGCATCGGAAGCGCCAGCTTCCACTCGCGAGCCCGGAGACCGGCCTGAGGGATTGACCCGGCACGCGGTGGGCGTGGCCTTGCTCGTCTGACGCTGCGCGCCGGACGCCTGGCCCGTTGCTGCCTGCCGCCCGATTGCCCACGCGCGGGTTGGCGCGGTTCCAGGAGCAGCAGTTGATGTCCCTTTCTTCCGTTTCGCCGCGTGGTGCCGTGCTCGCCGTGGGGCTGTCGTTGTGCGTTGCCAGTGCGGCCCAGGCCGAGGCCGCCATCGATCTGGACCAAGTCGTGGTCACCGCCTCGCGGACCGCCCAGACCCAGGACCAGACCCTGGCACCGGTCACGGTGATCGACCGCGCGCAGATCGAGCGTCGTCAGGTCAATTCGCTGCAGGACCTGTTGCGCGGCGAAGCGGGCGTGTCGCTGGCCAACAACGGCGGACCCGGCAAGGCGACCTCGCTGTTCCTGCGCGGTACCGAGGCCGACCAGGTGGTGGTGCTGATCGATGGCGTGCGCATCGGCTCGGCCACCGCTGGCGGTGCGGCGCTGCAGGATGTGCCGATCGAGCAGATCGAACGCATCGAAATCGTGCGTGGCCCGTTTTCCAGCCTGTATGGTTCCGAAGCGCTGGGCGGCGTGATCCAGATCTTCACCCGACGCCCGCAAGGCAGTTTCGTGCCGAGCTTGAGCGTGGCGGCTGGCAGCGACAACGCGCGTCGCTACGGCGCGGGCATTGCCGGGCGCAGCCCGGGCGATCTGAGCGATGCCGGCGGTTGGTATTCGGTGAACGCCGTGCACGACGAAACCGACGGGATCAACGCCTATCTGGATACCGGCTCCAGCGCCTATGACCCGGACCGCGACGGCTATCGCAACGATTCGTTGAGTGCGCAGGGCGGCTGGCGATTCAATCGCCAATGGGATGCCGATGTGAATGCAGTGCGCGCGCAGAGCCGCAACGAATACGACGGCTCGGCCTTCGGCGGCAATCTGAGCAAGGGCGTGCAGCAGGCCATCGGAGGCCGCGTGCGTTACGTGCCGAGCGAGGCGCTCAAGCTCACTGCCAGCGTGGGCAGCAGCGCCGATCTGAGCGATGCGTATTACCAAGGCGCCTACCTGTCGACCTACGACACCCGCCGCAAGCAGGGTGCGTTGCAGGCCGATCTCGATACCGGCGCCGGTCTGCTCACGGTCGGCTTCGATTGGCAGCGCGACGCCATCGCCAGCAGCGACAATTACGATGCCGACAGCCGCATCGACCGCGCCGCATTTGCGCAATGGCAGCAGACGTTTGGCCGCCAATCGCTGCAAGCCAGCCTGCGCCGCAACGACAACAGCCAGTTCGGCGGCAAGACCACTGGCAGCCTGCTGTGGAGATGGGATTTTGCCGAGCATCTGCGCCTGACGGCCAGCTACGGCACCGCGTTCAAGGCACCCACCTTCAACGAGTTGTATTACCCCGATTACGGAAACCCGCTGCTCGGGCCGGAAACCTCCAAGAGTGCCGAGCTCGGTCTGCGCGGTCGCTACGACTGGGGCACCTGGACGCTCAGCGCGTTCCAGACCCGTATCGACGACCTCATCGCCTACGACGCCTCGTTGGTGGATGCAACGCATCCGTTCGGGCAGCCGAACAATATCGATCGGGCGCGCATCCGTGGCGTGGAAGCGGGCTACGACACCGAACTGGCCGGCTGGACCGTGCGCAGCGCGTTGACCTGGCTTGCCCCGCAGGCCGATGGCGAGATCAATCATGGCAACTGGCTGCCGCGGCGTGCGCGCCAGAGCGGACGGATCGATGCCGACCGCAGCATCGGTGCATTCGGTATCGGCGCAAGCCTGTTCGGATCGGGTGCGCGCTACGACGATCTGGCCAATACCGATCGCCTGGCCGGCTACGGCTTGCTGGATCTGCGCGTGAGTTATGCAGTGAACGCGGACTGGAAGGTGCAATTTGCCGCCAACAATGTGTTCGACCGCCAATACGAAACCGCACGCTGGTACGCCCAGCCAGGCCGCAACTATCTGCTGACCTTCCGCTACCAACCGGCGCACTGAGGGCAGCCGACAATACGGCCGCGCAGCCACCGGTTGGTCGTGGGCGGTACCCGGGATCTGCATGGGCCAGGCGGAGACCGCATTTGCTCCCGCTGTCCGCATTTAGCTGGCGATTGCACGCACCATGTTGTTAGCCGGTCCAAGCGCGCCGCCGACCCCGGCGACGCGCAGCTTGGGCCGGGCAGTCGGCGCTTGCCGCTGAATGCAAGGATCGCTACGGTTTGCAGGGGCGATCATTTGCCAGATGTCTGTTGCGCCATCCGGGTGGCGATCGAAAATCTGAAGGAGACCATCGATGCCGCCGTTGTCCCGCTCTTCCGAACGCCTGGTGTTCATCGCTTTAATGCTGCTGATGACCGCGACCCGCTTCCATCATGTCAGTGACTGGCTGCACCTGCCGGATGCATCCATGGCCGTCTTCTTTCTCGGCGGCCTGGCATTGCGGCGGCACGGCTACTTCGTTGCCTTGCTGGGGTTGTCGGTGGCGATCGATTGGGCTGCGGTGCGCCTGGCCGGCGTCAGCGACTTCTGCATCACCGCGGCCTACGCGGCCTTGCCGGTGGCCTATGGCGTGCTGTGGTACGCCGGGCGCGCGTATCACGCACGTGCGCGCGCAAGTGCCGCGTCGCTGAGCATCGCCTGGGGTCTGGGCACCTTGGCCGCCGTGCTGTCGTTCTTGATCTCCAATGGCGCGTTCTACTGGTGGGGCGGGCGCTACACCGACCCGCACTGGGCGCAGTATCTGCAGCGCGCCTGGCAGTGGGGGCCGCTGTTCGTGCGCACGACAGCGCTGTATCTGGCGGTGGTGCTGGCAGCTGCATGGTGCGTGCTGCGCTGGCGTCATCTGCACGCCGCAACGCCGTTCGCCACGCCATCGGAAGTGTCGTGATGATGGCGCGGCGCGCTGCAGCGACACCGTTGCCGTTGCAAGGCGGTGCGGCCAGAGCATGCGGCATCGCACTTGCCGGCTTGATGGTCTGTGCGCGCGGCGAGCATTTTGCGCATGCGGATGCGTTGCCCACGGCCTCATGGGCGGTATTTTTTCTGGCCGGTGCACTGCTACGCCCGCTGTGGATGTTGCCCCTGCTGTTCGGGATCGTATCGCTGCTGGATCTGATCGGCCTGGCCTCGGGCAGCAGCAGCGACTGGTGCCTGTCGCCGGCGTACTGGGCTTTGGCGTTGGCGTACGCCGTGTTGTGGTGGGGCGGGCTACTGTTTGCATCGCAACTGCAGCGCCAGGCCTGGCGTCGTGTCACCCGGCCGCTGTTGGCGTTGCTGATCAGCGGCAGCGCCGCCTATCTGCTGTCCAAGGCCGGTTTCTATTTCCTGTCTGGTCGCTACCCGCATGCCACGCTGAGCGGGTTCATTGCGCACATGCCGGCGGACTATCCACACGCCCTCGCAACACTGGCCGGCTATGTCGGCCTGGCCTTCGCCCTGTTGGCTGCACACCGCGCCGCTGGTGCACGTCCACCCATGGGAGCACGCGCATGACCACCCCCGAGCATGATCAAGCGCATTACCGCGAACGTGCGCAGCGCAAGAAGGAACTGGTCGACCGGCGCATCGCACGTGCAGTGATCGACCGCGGTGTGCTGCTGGTCAATACCGGCAATGGCAAGGGCAAGAGCTCGTCCGGCTTCGGCATGCTGGCGCGCTCGCTTGGGCATGGCCTGTATTGCGGCGTGGTGCAATTCATCAAGGGCACGTTTTCGACCGGCGAAGAAGCGTTTTTCCGTCGCTTTCCGGATCTGATCGATTACCACGTCATGGGCGAAGGCTTCACCTGGGAAACCCAGGACCGCGCACGCGACATCGCCGCCGCGCAGGCGGCCTGGCAGCTCGCACGCAGCATGCTGGCCGATGCGCGCTACGACTTCGTGCTGCTGGACGAACTCAACATCGCCCTGGTGAAGGACTACATCGCGCTGGATGAGGTGCTCGCTGCGGTGGCCGCGCGGCCGCCCGGCCAGCATGTGGTGATCACCGGGCGCGGTGCGCCGGCCGGGTTGATCGAGGTCGCCGACACCGTGACCGAGATGCGCCTGGTCAAGCACGCCTTCAATGCCGGCATCAAGGCGCAACTCGGCATCGAGCTGTAGCCGTGAGCGAATGCGTGCAACGTCTTGTTTGGCTCGGCATGTGTGCTGGCATGCGCCGGGACTGCACGCCATGCTGCTGGTGACGGCCACTGCTGCGGTGCTCCTGGATTTGCTGCTTGGCGAGCCGCGGCGCGGCCATCCGCTGGTGCTGTTTGGCACCTGGGCGCAACGTGTCGAAGCGCGCTTGCACCGCGACCGTCGCAGCGCCGGCGTCCTGGCGTGGTGCGTGAGCGTGTTGCCGTTGACCTGCGTCGCTGCAGTGGTGCAATGGGGGCTGTGGTGCGTGTCGCCCTGGGCGGCTGCAGGGTTTGCCGCGATCGTGCTGTATCTGGCGCTGGGCCTGCGTAGCCTGGGCGAACACGCGCAAGCGGTGATCGATGCGCTGCGAGCGACCGATCTGTCTGCCGCCCGCGCTGCAGTGGGCCGTATCGTCAGCCGCGATACGGCCGCACTGGACGCGACACAGGTCGCCGCCGCAGCGACCGAGTCGGTCTTGGAAAACGGCAGCGATGCCGTGTTCGCCGCGCTGTTCTGGGGCATCGCGCTGGGCGCACCGGGAGCGGTGTTGTACCGGCTGTCCAATACGCTGGATGCCATGTGGGGCTATCGCACACCGCACTACGTCAACTTCGGCTGGGCTGCGGCGCGCATCGACGATGCATTGAACTGGCTGCCGGCGCGGCTGACCGCAGCGACCTACGCGGTGCTGGGTCGCACCCGCGCGGGCATGCGCTGCGCGTGGCGGCAGGGACGCGGCTGGAAGAGCCCCAATGCCGGGCCCGTGATGGCGGCGGGCGCAGGCGCGCTGCATGTCCAATTGGGCGGGCCTGCGCCGTACCACGGCCAGTGGCAGGCCCGCCCCGTACTGGGCGAGGGCACGGCAGCAAGCGCAAACAGCGTGCAACGCGCATTGCGGCTGGTGCGTGCCGGTGTCGCGTTCTGGCTGCTGCTGGGCGTGCTGGCCACCGCGCTGGCGATGCGATGATCGGCATGCGGATGGCCTGGCGCTTGACCAACACGCACCGGCGCGCCGTCTACGCCGGCGCAGATCGCGCCAATCCATCACCGGGGGCGCGTCATGCTTGAACATGGCGGGCGCCTGCGCCGCGCTGCGCAGGCTTACGACATTCCGCTCGCGCACTGGCTGGACCTGTCCACCGGCGTGAGCCCGTTCGCATGGCCGGTGCCCGCCATTCCGGAGCACGTGTGGCAGCGCTTGCCGGAAGACGACGATGGCCTGGCAGCGTGCGCGGCTGCCTATTACCGCGCGCCGCAGGCACTGCCGGTAGCCGGTTCGCAGGCGGCGATTCAGGCCTTGCCGCTGCTGCGTGCGCCCGGCCGCGTCGGCGTGCTCACGCCTGGCTACGCCGAGCATGCGCAGGCATGGCAGCGTGCCGGACATCAGGTCGTGCCGATGAGCGCCGCGCAATTGCTGCACGCAGGTGAGACGCTGGATGTGGCCGTGCTGATTCATCCCAATAATCCATGCGCCGACCGCTTCGATCCCGACACGCTGCTGCAGCTGCATGCGCGGCTTGCAGCACGCGGCGGGTGGCTGGTGATCGACGAGGCCTTCATGGACGCGACCCCGCAACACAGCGTCTGCGCCTTCACCCGGCGGCCCGGTCTGGTGGTGTTGCGCTCGGTGGGCAAGTTCTTCGGCATGGCAGGCGCACGTGCGGGCTTTGTCTGCGCAGATCGCACACTGCTGGAGGCCCTGCGCGAACGCCTGGGGCCATGGACGCTGAGCGGCCCGGCGCGGTGGGCCGTGCAGCAGGCATTGGCCGATACGCCATGGCAGGTGCAGGCACGTGCGCGCCTGCACGCGGCATCGCAGCGGCTTGCGCAGCTGTTGCATGCGCATTCGATCGTACCTACCGCAGGCACGGCGTTCTTTCAGTGGTGCCGGCGCGACGACGCAGCTGCACTGCACGTCGCGCTGGCGCAACGCGGCATCTTGACGCGGCTATTCGACACACCGTCCAGTCTGCGCTTCGGCCTTCCACCCGATGCCGCGGGCGAAGCGCGCCTGGATGTGGCACTGCGCCAGGTGCTAGCATGAGCGCGCGCGTGCTGATGGTGCAGGGCTGCACCTCCGATGCAGGCAAGAGCACGCTGGTGGCCGCGCTGTGCCGGTGGCTGCATCGTCAGGGCATTGCGGTGGCGCCATTCAAGCCGCAGAACATGGCGTTGAATTCGGCGGTGACGGTGGACGGTGGCGAAATCGGCCGCGCGCAGGCATTGCAGGCACAGGCATGCGGGCTGGAGCCGCAGACCGATTTCAACCCGGTGTTGCTCAAGCCCAACAGCGATACCGGTGCGCAGGTGATCGTGCATGGGCATCCGGTCGCCACGCTGGATGCGGTGGGGTATCACGCCTACAAGGCGACTGCATTCAACGCGGTGCTGACCTCGCACGCGCGCCTGGTCGAGCGCTTCGATGTGGTGCTGGTGGAAGGTGCCGGCAGCCCGGCCGAGATCAATCTGCGCGCCAACGACATCGCCAACATGGGCTACGCCGAAGCGGTGGACTGCGCCGTCATTCTGGTGGCCGACATCGACCGCGGCGGCGTGTTCGCCCATCTGGTCGGCACGTTGGCGTTGCTCTCGGCCAGCGAGCGCGCACGCGTTGCCGGTTTTGTGATCAACCGGTTTCGCGGCGATCTGGCGCTGCTGCAGCCCGGCCTGGCGTGGCTGGAGCGCGAAACGGGCAAGCCGGTGCTCGGCGTCCTTCCGTATCTGCACGGCCTGCAGCTGGATGCCGAAGATGCGGTGCCACGCAACGCGCCGCAGAAACCACAGTCGCAATTGCGCGTGGTGGTGCCGGTGCTGCCGCGCATCAGCAATCACACCGACATCCACGCCTTGCTGGCGCATCCGCAGGTGGATGTGCGCTTGATCGGTCCTGGGCAGATGCCGCCACCGTGCGATCTGATACTGCTGCCGGGCAGCAAATCCACCCGGCACGATCTGCAGTGGCTGCGCACGCACGGGTGGGACACCGCCATTGCCCGTCACCTGCGCTACGGCGGAAAACTGCTTGGCATCTGCGGTGGACTGCAGATGCTGGGCACCCATCTCCACGACCCGGATGGGATCGAGGGCGCAGCGGGCAGCAGTACCGGCCTTGGATGGCTGTCGCTGCAAACCACGCTGCAACCGTACAAGCAACTGCATCGCGTGCACGGGCGCCTGCTGCTGGGCGATGCCAGTGTCAGCGGTTACGAAATCCACTGCGGCATCAGCAGCGGCGCTGCGCTGGCTCGGCCATTGCTGCAGCTGGACGATGGGCGTACCGATGGCGCCATCTCCGACGATGGCCAGGTGCTGGGTACCTATGTGCATGGTGTGTTCGACCACCCGCAGGCGCTGGCTGCATTGCTGGCGTGGGCCGGTCTGGCGCAGGCTGCGCCACTGGATCTTGCCGCGCTGCGCGAAGCCAGCCTGGAGCGTCTGGCCGATGCGGTGCACACGCATCTGGATACCGTGGCACTGACACGCCTCATCAGCAGGGAACCGGCATGCGGCAACTGATTCTTGGTGGCGCCCGCTCGGGCAAGAGCGCGTTGGCCGAGCGCCTCGCGGTAGCGTCCGGGCGCGCAGTGACCTACCTGGCCACAGCGCAAGCCTTCGATGACGAAATGCATCGGCGCATTGCCCATCACCGCAGCCAACGCCCAGCGCATTGGCAGTGCGTGGAAGAGCCCATCGCGCTGGCGGCAAGCCTGCAGGCGCATGCCGCGCCGGATCGCTGCGTGCTGGTGGATTGCCTGACCCTGTGGCTGAGCAACCTGCTGGGTCACCCGGAGACGGGCGTGTTCGCGCGCGAGCGCGACGCGCTGCTGGCAACGCTGCCGCAGTTGCCGGGGCAGATCCTGCTGGTCAGCAACGAAGTGGGGCAGGGCATCGTGCCGATGGGCGAACTCACGCGTCGGTTTGTGGACGAGGCTGGCTGGCTGCATCAGGCATTGGCGCTACAGTGCGAGCGTGTGGTGTGGGTGGTGGCAGGGTTGCCGATGGTGTTGAAGGAGAGCGCGTGTGAGTAGCGATTGGATCTTTGGTGCCTGTGCAGTGCCGGATGCGCGCATGCGCTCCGCCGCGCTCGCCCGGCAGGAACAGCTGACCAAGCCGCCTGGCGCATTGGGCCGGCTGGAACACCTGGCAGTGCAGCTGGCGGCCTGGCAACGCACCGAACGGCCCGGCGCGCAGCGGGTCTGGATCGCGGTGTATGCCGCCGACCATGGCGTTGCGGCCGAAGGGGTGTCGGCGTTTCCGCAAGCGGTCACCGGCGAGATGGTGCGCAATTTCGCACGCGGTGGCGCCGCCATTGCGGTACTGGCGCGCGAGCTGGGCGCGCGGCTGGAAGTGGTGAATCTGGGCGTGGTCAACGACCCCGGCGACCTGCCGCGGGTGCGGCGTGCCTGGATCGCACCCAGCAGCGCCAATATCTGCGAGCAGCCGGCGATGACGGCCACCCAGCTGCGCGATGCGCTCGCCGCCGGTGCCGACAGCATCGCGCAGGCCAAGAGTTGCGATACCCAGCTGTTTGTCGGCGGCGAGATGGGCATCGGCAACACCACCGCCGCCGCGGCGCTGGGCTGCGCCTTGCTGTCGCAGTTCCCGCAGGCGATGGCCGGCGCAGGCACCGGCCTGGATGCCGAAGGCATCGCGCACAAGGCCACCGTGATCACGCGTGCGCTGGCCCTGCATGCCGATGCATCGAGCCCGCTGGAGCGTCTGCGCCGGCTGGGCGGATTCGAAATCGCTGCGCTGGTCGGCGCCTATATCGCCGCCGCGCAGGCCGGCATCCCGGTGCTGGTGGATGGCTTCATCACCACGGCGGCGGCACTGGTGGCCACTCGCCTGAATCCCGGCGTGCGCGAGTGGTTGTTGTTCGGGCATCGCTCGCAAGAGCGTGGACATGCAGCGCTGTTACGCGCAATGGATGCCGAGCCCCTGCTGCAACTGGACCTGCGTCTGGGCGAAGCCAGCGGCGCGGCGGTGGCGATTCCGCTGCTGCGCAGCGCCTGCGCCCTGCACAACGGCATGGCGACCTTCGCCGAAGCCGGGGTGTCGGACGCATGAGTGCGCAGATCACCTTGCTGCGGCATGGCGACACGGGGCAACGCAGCTATCGCGGCCAGCTCGACGACCCGCTCACCGAACTGGGCTGGCAGCAATTGCGTGCGGCCACAGCCGACGGCGCGTGGCATGCAGTCGTCGCCTCCACGCTGCAACGTTGCGCGTTGTTCGCTACCGAACTGGCCCAAGCGCGTGCCATTCCGCTGCAGCTGGAGCCGCGCCTGCGCGAATATCACTTCGGCCGCTGGCAGGGCGTGCCGGTGGCCGATATCGACCGCGACGAAGGACAAGCGCTGGGCCGCTTCTGGGCCGACCCGCTGCGCCACCCGCCACCGCAGGCCGAGCCGTTTGCCGATTTCTGCGCGCGCCTGTCGTCCGCGCTCGATGCCATCGTCGTCCGCTACCCGGCACAGCGCGTGCTGGTGGTCACCCACGGCGGCGCCATCCGCGCCTTGCAGTGCCTGGTCGCCGGGAGTGGTTTCGGTCGGATGACCGAACTGGCAGTGCCGCATGCGTCGCTGCATCCGCTGGCCTGGCCGCCGACCGACGCGGCTGGCGCCGTGGGGTCGCCGTTCTCATCCACCGCAGTGCCGCCGGCGCACGACACCGAATGATCGATGGGTTGCTGGCGGCGATTGGGTTCCTGACCCGCATCCCGGTGCCCGCCCGGGTGTTCACGCGCGCAGGCGCGCAGGCGCGCTCGCTGTGCTGGTACCCGCTGGTGGGCGTGTTGCTCGGTGGGGTGGTGTGCGGCTTGGCCTGGTGCCTGCGCGAGGTTGCGCCATTGCTCGGCGCAGCGCTGCTGTTGAGCGCCTGGGTGTGGCTGACTGGCGCGTTGCATCTGGATGGCCTGGCCGACACGACCGATGCCTGGGTTGGCGGCATGGGCGAGCGCGCACGCACACTGGCGATCATGAAGGACCCCACCAGCGGCCCTATGGCAGTCACCGCAGTGGTGCTGGTGTTGCTGCTCAAATGCGCCGCCTTGGCCAGCCTGCTGGCGCAGGCGCCGACCACGCTATGGCTGGCGCCGCTACTGGCGCGCAGCGCGCTGGTTGCCGCGTTCCTGAGCATGCCGTATGTGCGGGCAGGCGGGCTTGGAAGCGCGCTGTTGGGCGCCCCACGGGCAGGCCTGTGGCTGGCGCTGAGCGCCGGCACCGCGGTGTGCAGCGTTGCCGGGCTGGCGACCGCGGCGTTGTGCGTCGGCATCGCCGCACTGGTGTTCGCACTCTGGCGCCGCGCCTGCCTGCAGCGCCTGGGCGGCATGACCGGCGATACCTGCGGTGCATTGGTGGAACTGACCGAAACGGCCGTGCTGGTGACGCTGGCGCTGTGGTCGGCTTGACCAGGCAGGCGCTGCAGCTGACGCAATCGTCCTCCCGACTGATGACCCCAGCCCGCGCATCGTCTGCGTCTGCGTAGCGGCCGTGGGCGCTGCGACCAACCGCATCCGTCAGCGCGCGTCATCTGCTGACGTTATCTGCTGAGTTCCCCGGCGCAGGTGCAACGCCAGCGTCGCTCGTGGCTTCCCGGCACTCAGAGAAGCCCCTCGCTTGGTCTACAAGCCTAACGAGGGCGTTCCGCAACAAGGCTTAGCATTTCTGACCTCGCTGCAGCACAATCGACCTGGAAGCGGCTGGTTACGGCAGAAGCTTCAAAATTGCGTACTCAAATTTTGAGAACGTCTTGATATCAGTAACATACGTGCGCGGTAGAACGCGAGTTTGTAAAACGGGTAAGGAACGCTCATGACACGAAAAATCACAAAACTCGTAATCGGTGCGGGCATGATGGTCATCGCAACGCAAGTCGGGGCCAGCAAGTTTCTGATCGATATGCAAGGTGCAGCCGGAAATCGTGTCAACGTCTACGCCAGTGATGCAATTATGGACCACACGCCGATCGGTGATGATCTCGCAAATCCCGACTCAAGCCGGTTCATTCAGATTGATTTGACGATGGTCTATGAAGCGGTCGACCAGCCCCTATGGTTGGAATATCAACTTCAGTTCAAATGCCCCAAGTCGCTTCGGCGCGGCCGTGACGCATCCAAGCACAAGGCTGATTCGACCGGCATATTGGACACGCCAGATTCCGTGGAATTCCGGGTGGCCAGCGGCGCGAAGACCATGAAACAGGATCCGGCGATCATTGATCTCCAGCCCACCGATTGGCAAAGCACGACCAGCTACACGATGCGACAGGCATGGAATGTAGCCTGCAACAGTGCCAGCATTGGCGATGCCGAACGAGCTGCGGCGGTCGATCATGTGGTTAAGTCCGATACATTGCGAGCGAAACTGGTAGCCGTTGGCTTGAATGGACTGGAACCGGTCCCCGACGGACTGTCGATGAGTTCGCTTGCCGATTTTACCTGGGAAACGCTGTGGTCTGACGTGCCGAAGCCCGCGATCAATCGCGGCCGCAAGCTGACGCCAGCAGAATCGGCAGCGCTCACGGCAAAATTGACCCAAATGCAGCAACAAGTAACCGAAGCGCAGGGGAAGGTGCAGGGCGAGCTGGCGACGATGGACGCCAATCTGGATTTTATTCGGGCTGCCGCTGAATACCGTGGGAAAAGGCGTTTATCGCGTAGTGAATCGCTCCTGATCCAGGTGTGGCTGGGTAAGACTGAGCAAGAGGTCGTCGCCGCGAATGGCAACCCCGCTGTCCGTCAGGCCGGGATCGCGCGGACGCTCTCTTATGGGCAGGCCTTTGACAATCGCGTCATGTGGCAGAATCTTGTAACCGGCGCGACTTACACTGGCGGCGGTTATAAAAGTTGCAACGTCCGCTATGTGCTGATCCCGGACAGCGCCGGGATGCTGAGGGTTGCCGATGTGAATATCTTCGTTGACACAAGTGGCGACACAGGAGGGATGGGTCGCGCCTGCACCGACATCTTGAACGTGCCAAACGGCTGACATCATGGTCTATTTTCGAGCCGCGCTCATGCAAGCCGAAAGCTGGCGATACGCCAGCTGCAACTGGACAACTTTTGACCGGAACACCTCTTTCCCCTGAAGCTGGATGGCGAGCTCATTACTGTCCGGCTTTTCCTCCACCGATTTCTGCACGTCGATGGTCAGCAACAACGCTCCACTGCTCTGGCCAGGCATGCTCACATGGGCGGCCTGAACATTCTGCGTAGGGTGGTTGGTAGATGACAACGTGATCGGAGCGATCTCGGGCTTTGTTGTCGGGGGGATTGCCTTGCTGATGAACCAAAGACTGCCATGACCCTTTCTCGCCATCTCAGCGTCGGCGGGACCGCGAAACGACAAGGTGGAATCTGGCGTGATGAAATTAACCGAGCAGTGGTAACCGGTGTTGACGGGTTCGCGTACCAGCACCCAATTGCCCTCAGTCCCTTTGTAGAAGGATTCGCTAAACATCGGCTTGTCTGGATCCGCGCCCCCGAGCAACTCAGGGGCGATTTGAGCAACGCAGGGACTAGTCCATGCCATGGTGACGACTAAGCCGATCAGCCAATTCTTCATCTGAAATCGTTCTCCATTCGTTGGTCATTGACATACGGTTTCGTGCAATTCTCGTCGTGACCCTATGCAAGCGGCTACGGGCCATAGCTTAGCCTTCCAGGATTGCAGTGGAGGTTCTACCCGGTTTTCACGGACACTGACAAGAAGGCCGATCCAGACCATGATGCGTAGACATGTCAAAGCCTAGGGGATTCCGTGCCGAGTTCAAGCGCGGTGCGGTTGAGCAACGGTTCCGAGCGTGCAGCTTCCAGCATCCGCTGCCATTCCCTGCGCTTGGCAGGCGGTGAGCGACGGCCTGGCCAAATCTTCCGGGAGCAGCTCGCGGCCTTCCGGGAGTGATCAGGCGATCGCCGAGGAATTAGGACCGGACCGAGCGCCGGCCAGATCTCGAGTCGAACTCAATCATGCCGCGATCTCATCCTTGGCCGGGGTCTGAGGGCGCAGGCAAGAGCCGAGCCAGAAGCCAACTGATGGATGGTGCGCCGGCAATCGCTGCCGGCCGAGGGGGAATGCTGCCTGGCGGCAGCCAAAACCGCTAGAAATTTGCAGAAGTCGCACCAAACGCGGCATGTTGCTCGTCATTGGACATGTCTGGCGGGTCATTCAGACCATCCGCAGGAGAATTGCCACTGGGCAACGATCCGCTTGGCTAACTTCCACGAAATTTATGCACAGCTACTTCGAGTCAACGCAGGAAATTGCGGCAACAGCACATCTGCCTGTGAGCCTGCTGACGTAGGCCCAAGCGTTGTTCGTCCGCAATCGGTAAGTCAATGCCCCTCCGTTAGAAACACCTTCTGCGGCGGCGGGTGCATCAGGAACTGCTGGTGCGAAATATTCCACGCATACGCGCCCGCCAGCGGAAAGGCCAGGCAATCGCCGGGCGCCAGCGCGGCGACCTGCTGATCGCGTGCCAGCACATCCTTGGGCGTGCACAACTGGCCGACCAGGGTCACCCGGGTATCGCGCAACACGGGCGCGCGCTCACCGCGCACCACACGGAACGGATGATCGTGGCCTTGCGCGGCCGGGGTACGAAAGTGATGCGTGCCACCCCGGGCGATCGCAAACCAGGCGCCGTGACTGCGTTTGAGATCGAGCACCTCCATCAGGTACCAGCCGCAGCTGGCGCTGACGTAACGGCCCGGCTCCAGGCGCAGGTGCAGGTCTGTCCCGTGTTCCCGCAGCAGGGCAGGCAGCCCGGCACAGAAGCCGGCCCAGTCGAACGACGCTTCCGGTGCCAGGTAGTCCACACCGAAGCCACCACCGGCGTTGACCCGCAGTGGCCCAAGCGCATAGGTCTGCCGCCATTGCTGCACGGTGCGCAGGTAGGCGGCCACCAGATGCAACTGCGCGGTGGCGTTGCGTTGATGCGACATCAGATGGAAATGGAAGCCTTCCAGGCGCAGCGACGGGCTCGCCCGCAGCCGCTGCATTGCTGCATCCAGATCGCACGGATCCAGACCGAACGGCGAGGGTTGCCCGCCCATCATCAAGCGCGTGCTTTGCGCGCCGGGCACGGCGATATTCATGCGCAGGAACACCGGCACGCAGCGGCCGCCGTGCGTCGCGATCGCCGCCAGCCGTTCGAGTTCGCGCAGGCTTTCCACATGCACGGTGCAGTCGGGCAGGGCGGCTGCCTGGGCGAGCTCGGCGTCGAGTTTTCCCGGCCCGCCAAACAGCAACGGTGCCCGTGGTTGCTGCGCGTGCAGCCAGGCCAGCTCGCCACCGGAGGCGGCCTCGAAGCCGTCCACATGCGCTGCCAGCGTGCGCAGGACCGGTGGCTCTGCATTGGCCTTGGCCGCGTAGAACAGTTCGCACTGCGCCGGCAACTGCGCACGCATCCAGGCCGCATGCGTGTGCAGTGCCGCCAGATCGTAGACATACGCACAGACCGGGCCCTCGCAGCGTTCGCGCAGCTGCGGCAAGGCAGCAAGCATTGCGGCGGTATCGATCTGTAGACTCACGCCGCCACCTGCCGCTGCGCCGTGATGCGGGGGATGGGATTCGGCAGTGCGGTGTAGTCGGACTGGCGGTCGGCACGCTGCCAGAGACGGGTCCCCAGATTGTTCTTGCCCGGCAGTGCTACGCCGTCGACCAGACCCTGCAACGCCGCTTGTGCGCCATGGCGTTGCTGCCAGCGCAGCGCGATCTCGCCCACGCATTGCCACAGCTGCGCTTCGAGTGCGGCATCGCCTTGGCTGAGATGAAAGATCGCCTCGGCCAGGTTGTTGACCAGCGCGCAATACGCCACCCGGTTCCAGCCCTGCTCTGGCGTGTAGTACAGCGATTGGCGTGCGCGTTCGCCGACGCCGCGCAGGCGTGTTTCCGGCCAGTGGTGGGCGAGCAGCTTGGTGCCTTCCAAATCGCGGATCCATACCCGCGTCGGCCAGCCGTCGGCAAAACCGATCACGGTGTTTTGCAGGTGCGGCTCCAGGGCGATGCCGTGCTGGAACAGCGCGCTCCAAACTCCATCCAGCAACAGCCCGGCATAAGCGCCGAACCATTGCACGGTGCAACTGTGCCGATCCCTGCGTGCACTGGTCAGCGCCTGCAGGCGTGCGGCACAGACGCTGTTGCCCTGCGCATCGCAGGTGAACAGGGCGGCCGCGACCTGCGGCTGCCAGCGCGCGCGCTGCGCGGCGGGAATGGTCTTGCGGTACAGGATGCCGAAGCTCTCGGACAGTGCACGCGCCGCCAGCGGGTTGGCGTCATGCAGGGCGCGATCCACCTGCGCCACCTCCAGCGAGGTGGCTGCCGGTTCCAGCATCACATCGAACCCCGGCACCTGCGCCGCCAGCGTGCGCCAGCTCGGCGCCAGCAGCTCGGTCAGGGCGACTGCACTTTCCAGCTCGTACCAAGCGTTCTTGCGCACGCAGTTGGTCAGCCGTACATGCACAGAGCATTTGAGGAAATATTCCAGCTGCGGGTGATACAGCGTGCGCACCGAGGAGGTGGGCCAGAGCACTTCGCCGCGTGGCCCCACCGGCTCGATCAGCCCACGCGATTGAAGCGTGCGCAACAGCGGGTCGCCGAGCAGACGCTGCGCTTCCCACGGGTGGCAGGGATAGAGCGCGTCGCTGCCACTGAGCTGCCGCAGGCTGGCGCGGACGTCGGCACCCTGGGTCCGCAGCAGGCGCGGGTCGATGCGGAACCAGAACAGCTGGAACGACGCGCGCGCCTCCGGTGCGCAGGCCAGCACCTGATCCAGATCCACACCTTCGCGGCTCTTGGGCGTCGGGTGCAGTGCATGCCCCCACAGCATCGATTGTTCGGCGTCGATCATTGCCTCGCCGGTGGCGGCGGTGAGCTGCGCCTGGCGCAACAACGCAGCGGTGACGGCCACGCTATTGGCGCTTTGCGCCAACAGCTCGGGGTTGATGGCCTGCGTGCTGGCCAAGGCTTGTAGCAGGCAGCGTGCCAGCGCTTGCGCATCCAGGCTATGCCACGGTTTGCCTGCGCTCTTGAGAAACGGCGCGGAGGCGAAGCGGCAGCGGCCCAAGCGGTCGGCATAGGCAATGCGCACGCACAGTGCACCGCTCTGGCCCAGATCGATGCGCAGCCAGCGGTGTTCGGCCACGCGCGGGCCGGGGCGATCCAGCCCGCGATAGTCGAACTGCACTGCACGCTGCGGAATTGCGAATTCGCGCAGATAGCAGTTCAACCAGCAGCTGCAGGCCTGCGCGTCGGCCATGCTGTCGTACCAGGGGTCATGCATCGTGTGCGGCGACATCGGCAGTTCTCCTCGAAGGAAAGCGCACCACAACGGTGAGCGCAGCAGCGGCCGCGGCCAGCGCGGCAGCCAGGAAAGGGGTGGCGGGGCCGGACGCCTGTGCCAACGCGCCGGCAGCGGCACCGGCGAAAACGCCGGCCCATTTGCCGCATGCATCGAAGCGGCCGAACAGGCGCCCGGCGCCATGCCCGCTGGCAATGTGCGCCAGGCTGCGGTTGAGCCCACGCAGCGCGAACAACATGCCCAGGCCGAACAACAGCCGCGCCACCGCCAGTGCGAGGGCATCGTGCAATAGCGCCTGCCACACGCAGGCCACCGCGAACAACGCCAGGCCAGGTAGCAGCCATGCCTGGCCATCGCCGCGTCGCCACCACGGCAGCACCACCAGATACACCAGGTGCGGCAGGCTGTAGAGCAGGCCGGCGAGCGCATCGTGGCCGGCACCGCGCGCGAGCGCATACGGAATGAAATACGGAAACGTCACCACCATCGCGAAGCAGAACAAGAACTGTGCGAGCAGCAGCGCCGGCCACGACGGCGCGGCAGTGGTGCGCGGCGATGCGGCAGATGAAGCAGCGTGCCTGGAAGACGTGACCGCTTTGCCGGTAGGGTGGTCTCGCGCAGCCGGCTGGTCGGCCGGCAGTCGCCACGTCAACGCAAAGGCAATCAATGGCAGCAACGCCAGTGCGCGATACAGCGATTGCGCAGGACCCAGCGCCAGTGCCAGCCCCAGCAGTGCCGGTGCACTCACCATGGCAAGGCGGGCCGAATACTGTGTCCAGTCCAGCGCACGCGCCAACGGGCCGGCCTGCGGCTGGCTGGCCAGATACGCATTTGCCGCTGCCAGCGAACCGCCACAGGTGCCTTGGACGACCAGGCCGATCACCAGCCAGCTCAGCGACGGCGCGAAGCCGGCAATCGCAAAGCCCAGCGCCAGGCCCAGTTGTGCGCGCAGCAGCGAACGCTTGCGTCCATGACGGTCTGCCCAGCGCCCCCAGCTGCTTGCCGTCAGTGCGGTGCAGAGCGTGGGCAACACATACAGCACGCCGCTCCAGCCCACGGCGGCCGCCGGCGCAAGTTCGGCCAAGACCTGCGGCAGAAACAGCGGCATGCCCAACGCCGTGAATGCCGCCAGATAATGCGCAGCCAGCACCGGACCCAGGATGCGCCTCATCGCGGCACGCCCGCTTGCCTGCGCGGCGATTGGTGCGCATCGGCGAACGCGTCGCCGAATGGATTGGGCGCGCTGTCGCCGTAGAACTTGTTGATGTCGCTGGCGCCGGTGAGGTGCCTGCTGAGCAGGCTGCCGGCGCTGAGCAAGTATTTCACCGGCAGCCGTGGCGCGGCCAACAGGCGGCGTGCGGGGCCGATATCGATGCCATCGCCCTCCAGTTGCGCCAGCGTTGCAGCGAGCTGTGCCTGCAATTGCGCATACAGCGGCGCGCGGAGTGCGGGTTGCCATTCGGCCAGGCCTTCCAGCACCGCCTGCAGATCCAGCTGCAGCACGATCGTGCAGAACATCTGCGTCAACGCCTGCGGGTGGTCTACCGCAATCCGCGCATCCTGCAGCGGGCCCAATGCATCCACCTCCGGCAGCGCCGCGCGCAATTGCGGCAGCGCAATCCGCGCAGCGTCGTTGTCCTTCATCAACAGGCGCGTGGCTTGGCCATCGGCATACACCAGCACGCTGTTCTGCTGATTGGCTTCCAGCGCGATGCCGTAACCAAGCCACAGGCGCAGATGCACGGCAAGCAGCAGTTCGGTGTAGTCGCGCCACCAGCGCAGCACATCGCCATGCGCAAAACGCTCGGCAAGATGGATCGCCATCGGGCGGCCATCGGGCATGGGCGCACACAGCGCAGCGACCGGGACAAGCGTGGCATCGTCCAGCGCTGGGTAACGCCGCACCAGATAGGCCAGATGCCGCGTCTGGCCGACATGCCCGCCGTGCGACTCGTCGACGAACACGCAGCGGCCTTGCAGCGCAGGATCCAGCGCATCGATGCGCCGCAACGCGCGCTCCATCCAGTGCCCGTCGTACAGCGTGGAGGGTTTGATCAACCGCAGGTTGAGGGCGCCCAGGGTGCGCATCGGAATGGGCAGTTTGAGATGCAGCTGTGGGTGCTGCAGCGGCACCAGCGTGCGCACCGACAGCGACGGACGCACGTCCAGCCAGGCGTTCGGTGCTCGCAGCACGTCCTCGGGCAGCGCGAAGCCCTCCTGCTCCAAGCGCTCCCACACCAGCGGATGTACCGGCCAGGGCAGATGCGTGGCGGCCAACTCGGGTGGCAGTCCCAGGCTGGCGAAATCCGGCCATAGCTCGGCCGGCGCGGCGCTGGTGCATTGCGCCAACGCCTGCGGAATCGCCAGCCAGCGCAGCGCAAAGGTCGGCGCGAATTCCGGCGCGTAGTGGCGCAGCTCGGCCGCGTCCAGCCCGGCCTTGGCGCGCGCGGTGGGATAGAACGGATGGTCGCGGTAGCTGGCCAGCTGATCGCAGCGGTAGGCACGCTCGGCGGCATCGGGGTGATGCAGCGCAGTGCGCAACGCCGGCGCCTGCGCGTGGTAGGCCTGCCGCGCCAGCCTGCGGTGCGCGGCGGCGCAGTCGGCTTCGTCGGCGTAGGCGCGATGCAGCTGTTGCGTTTGGGTATCGAGTTCTGCGCTGATGCGGTGCAGCCAGGCGTGTGCGCCACGTTCGACATGCACGCCGTCGTCGCTGCGCACAATCCAGCTGTCGCCGCAGGCACCGATGTCCTGCAGCACGCCTTGACGATGGATCGGCAGCCACAGCGTGCCGCCGGGCAGGTGGGCGATGCACCACCAGCCATGCACCGGGCTGGGGTCGGTCCACTGCGCCAGCACCTGCGCATCCGGTACCGCCGCACTGCCGCGGGTCGCAATCCCGCGCACGTCTTCGCGCAGGCAGGCATCGATGATGCGGGTGGCGATGTAGCGTTGGTCGGCCGTGCTGCTCATGCGCGCAGTTCCGTGCCATCGATGCGCCACTGCAGGCCCGCTTCGGCCTGCACCACTGCCTGTTGCAGTGTCTGCGCATCGCGTGCCAATGCGCTCAGCACGCCCAGGTAATCCTTGTTGGAATGGCTCAGGCGGATGCGCTCGCCGGGTGCGCGCATCCGCCGGTACTGCACGTCGCTGTGCGCATCGCGCTGGCGGCGGTCTTCGCTGGCGGCGACCAATTCGCCGTCGTGTTCGGCCACGTAGTAGCGCAGCAAGGCATGTGCATGGGCACCGCGGAGCGGTGGCAACGGCAGGCCCAGATGCGGTGCCAGCGCCGCGTTGAACCATTGCTTGCCAAACATCTCGTCGAGCAGGAATTCGCGCCGATCGCCGATGCTGCGGTAATTGATCTCCACCAGCACCGGGCCATCGGCGGTGAGGATGAATTCGCTATGGCACAGCCCGAAGCCGACACCGAACGCGCGCAGCTGATGCAGCGCCTGCGCGATCACCGGCGTGTCCACGTCGGCATCCCATTGCGCTTCGCATTCGACGAAATGCGGCGGCGGCGACAAACGCACCTTGAAGCCGCCGAGGGCTTGCAGGTGCTTGCCATCGCCCAGCGTTTCCAGCGTAAACAACGCGCCTTCCAGCATGCCTTCCAACAGCACGGTGCGCTGCGGATGGCGCTCCCATCCATCGTCCAGATAGGCCTGCAATTGCGCTGCATCGGCGCAGCAGCGTACATCCAGGCTGGCCACGCCCTCGCGAGGCTTGGCCACCACCGGCCATGGGATCTGTGCAGGTAACCCGGCGCCCGGGCTCAGCGTGCAAAACCACGGGCAGGGTAGCCCCTGCGCACGCAAGCGTTGGCGCATCGCCGCCTTGTTCTTGGCGGCGTAGCACACCTGCCAGTCCTTGCCCGGCAGGCCGAGCGCTGCGGCGACCAGCGCGGTGCTGGTCTGCAGGTGGTCGCTATTGCTGAACACCGCGCGTGGGGCGATGTCTGCATCGTGCAATACATCGAGGACGCCGAGCGGATTGAACACATCGCATTCGATCACCCGCTGCGGTGCATGGGCGGGGTGCTCGCGGAAATAGGCCAGGTGATCGAGCCGGTGGTCGGTCAGCAACCACACCGGCAAGCCCAGCGCGTGCGCGGCGGGCAGGAATCCTTCGGTGATGGCCGGATGGCAGACATGGGTGAGGATCACCAACGGTGCAGCGGATGTCGCAGTCATGGCAGCTCTCGTTCGACAGGACGGTGGGGAAAACCGGTACTGAAACGGGGCTGCCTAGCGCCATGGCGGCGTTGGGTGGCCTGCGATACGTCGATCGCATGCCGCGTGCTGCGGCAATGATGCGTGCCTCATGCACGCCGTTGTCTTGGCGGCGGTCAGTACGACCGCCGTTGCTTCACGCGCACCCTACGCCGTGTGCGTCGGTCGTGTGCAGCGCTTGCCAGGTGATGCAGGTTTAGAACGTGTACTCCAGTCCGGCAGTGACGGTGCGCGCAGGCGCGGCCTGGCGCCCCCAGGGACTGGTGTCCACGCCACGGAACCAGTATTGCCGGTCGAACAGGTTGTTGATCGCCAACGATGCACTGAACTTCTGTCCATCGCGTTCGAACAAGGTATGGCTCACTTGCGTGTTCCACACCATGTAGGCCGGCAATTGGCCCACCGAAGCGATGGCATTTTCCTGCACGGTGTTGGCGGCGTCGCTGAAGGCCTTGCTGAAGTAATAGCCCGAAAGCGCGACAGTGGTGTGACCGAGCGCGTAAGTGCCGCCCAGCGTGAGTTGGTTGCGCGAGGTGTAAGGCACGCGCAAGCCGCGGAATGCGCCCGATTCCTGGCTGGCATCCAGATAGGCGTAACTGGCATTGAGGGTGAGCGCACGCAGTTGCGCAGGGCTCCACTGCAGTTCCAGCTCGCCACCTTGATGGCGGGTCTTGCCCAGGTTGCGGAACACGCGGGTGGTGTTGTCGAGTTGAATCTGTTGATCGAAATCGATGAGGTAGCCTCCCAGCTGGATCCGTGTCCGCTCGTTGGGCTGATAGCGCGCACCCGCCTCGTAATTCCATGCCAGCTCGGCATCCAGGTTGTTGCCGAAGATGATCTGGGTGACCTGCGGCGCACGCATCGAGCGCTGCCCGTCTGCATAGAAGAACCACTGCGCATTTGCCTGGAAGCCCAATGTCAGCCCGGGCAGGACATCGCGGGTCTGGTTGAGCGTGCTGACGCCAGTGGCGCGATTGAAATAGCGCGAATCCAGGCGCTCGTAGCGCAGGCCCGGCGTAATCGTCACGCGCTCGTCCGGCAGCGTGATGGCGTTGCTGATGTACGCGGCCAACGCGCGGTCTTCGAACTGCCAGTCGCGCACGGTGGTGAACAGCCCATCGCTCAGGCGCAGGTTGCCCACCAGAAAATCGATGTCCTCGTGCACTGCACGTACCCCGGCAGTCCACTGGTGACGCACGCCACCGCTATCGCCCATGCTCCAGCGCAAACGCGGCTCGCTGCCGAAGATGCGGAAGTCGCGCGGCGCGGTCTGACGCAGCTGCGGCGGCAAGTCCGAGCGCCAGGTTTCGGTGGAAGCCTGGCGCATGCCGACAATGAAATTGCGACTGCTGCGCGCGCTGAAGTTGCTCCAATCCAGGCGTACGTCCTGCATCGGGCCCCAATCGCCCAGCAGCTGTTCGTAGCTCAGCGACGCACGTGTGGTGCGGCCGTTGAAGCTGTCCAGCGGGCGTGTGGACTGGCGCGGGTCGCGCCGGTAATCGTCCGGACTGAGGGCGCCGGCCAGATCCATGTCGACCAGATAACGCTGCACGCTGGCCTTGAGCAGCTTGGTGTCGTCCAGCCACCATTCGGCACGTACGCGCAGATTGCTGATGTCGGTGTCGCTATGTGCGCGCCAGTACTCGCCATAGGTGCGATTGGCATCCACCTGCATGCCGAAATGGTCGGTGAGGTACCCACCGCTGCTGAGCGCACTGTCCTGCAGGAACTGGCCCTGGCCGCCGGCGGTGATTTTGTGCGCCAGCGTCGTGCTCCATGCGCTCGGGATCTCCTTGCTGACCAGGTTGATCACCCCGCCCACGTTGTTCGGCCCGTACTGCACCGCCGCGCCGCCGCGCACGATGTCGATGCGGTCGATCTGGTTCAACCCCACCGGGAACAATGACAGGCTGGTCTGCCCATACGGCGCCAATGCCAATGGAATGCCGTCTTCGAGTACCTGTACGCGACCGCTGCGGCTTTCGTACAGGCCACGCAGCATCAGCTGTGGCAGCGCGCCGGTGCCGGTTTCATCGAAGATCTTGATACCGGGCACGCGCTGCAATGCATCGTCCAACGAACGATTGCCGCCATTGCGCAACTGCTCACGGTCGATGACCTGGCGGCTGCCGGCGTAGCGCTGCACATCGTCGGGCTTGGAGCGCCCGAGCAGGCTGCCTTGCACCTGGATCGCGTCCAGCGCACGAATCGGTGTGCCGCCCACGGTGGCGTCAGGCGCCTCGGCCGCTGGCGTATCGCTTGCGCGCGCCAGTTGCGGCAGCGTCAGCGTGCTCGCCGCGATCGCGATGGCCAAGGCGTGGAAACGGAACGTCGACATCTACGGCGTGCTCCTGCAGGCGGGAAGTGATTGGGGAACGGCAAGGCCGGCCAAATGGCCGCGCAAGGCGCGCTGGATCAGCGCGCGGTCTTCGCCGGCCAGCAGCCAGCGCAGCTCCGGCTGCTGCAGCCAGTGCGCACGTTGCGCGTCAGTACGCGGGTTGGGGCAGAACGGGACGTTTGCAGCACGGCACTGCGCATGCAATTGCAGCAGCAATTCCCACACCTGCGGGTGGGTGGGCTGCGGACCCAGACCCAGATCCAGCGCAAGATCCAGCGCGCCTTCCATCACCAGGGCCACGCCGGGGATGGCAAGAATCTCCGGCAGGGCAGCCACGCCGGCGGCGCTTTCGATCATCGGCACGATACGGATGTTCGCATTGGCCTGCGCGACGTAGGTGGGCAGATCGACATTGCCGAAACCGGTCACACGGCCGCCGGTAAGACCGCGCCGGCCCAGCGGCGGGAAGCGTGCCGCGGCGATGGCATCGCCGATCTGCGTGGCAGACTCGGTACGCGGAATCACGACCCCGCGCGCACCGGCATCCAGCACCCGGCCGATCAGCTTTTCGTCTACTTCGGGCACGCGCACCCAGGCCTCGCAGCCGGACAACTCGCAGGCGCGGATGGCATGCTCCAGCGCGTCCGGCCCACGCAACACATGCTCCAGATCGAGTACCACAAAGCCATAGCCGATGCGGCCCAGCAACTCGCAGAGCTGCACGCTTGGCAATGCATTGAGGATGCCGACTGCAACCGCCATGGAAGAGGCCGCCGAAGAAACGGGCGCTCATCCTGCACTTGATGGGAATGATTATCAAGTGTGTTTTCTGGTCTTTTTGAGTAGCCAGGGAACTTGGCCCTGTTCGTTTCGACCAGGATGTGGAGAGACTCATTCCGGTACGGTCGGTGTCCTGCAGCCCGTACTCGGTTCGATCAGCAGCACCGGCCGCGCGCCAGGGCAATGTTGTCGTTGCCCCGGAAAGGACTTAGCCTCGCGGAAACAAGGCGTTATCGGCCAACTTAACCATGTATCGCACTTCAGCCACATTGCTATGCATCTCCCTGGCGACCTTGCTGTGCGCTTGCGGAGCAAAGGAGACCACCATGCAATCCAAGGACGTGCAGGCCCGCGACGCCGATGGCGATCCGATCTACCAGAAGAACCCGCATCCCAAGCAGGCTTATCGCGTCACCATGACCATCGAGGATGCGCCAGGACCGTTTGGGGTTGTGTCAGGTACGGCGTTTTATGACATGACAAATCGCGATGAATGTGCGCCTTTCGACCCTGCGTTGGGGATGTCCACAAAGCCGAAGGAAGACGCAATACCTGTTGCTTTTCATAGGGTCGACGATACAGCTTACATGGCGATGATTTATACGGATGGCATGATCGATGCTGACTACTATGGCAAGGGGATCTGCCACTGGGAATTTGGAGGTATTGGCGTTTCCCTAATGGCGACAGGTAGTAGTGGGGAAACAGCTTTTGCGCCTAGTCTAGAAAGGAAGTATTTTGATGGGCTCAGTCAAAAAACAACTTTTTTTTGGTTGGGCGGGTATCCAAAAAGTAAGCTTGAGGGGTACGTCGACTTCGGTGAGGAACTTGCTGAGAAATACGCAGAGCCGAACCGAAGTAACTTATTTCGTATAACTCTCAGTGCGGAGAGGGTTGCCCCATGAGTCTCACCAGCCAGCAGTATGCCGCGCTGACTCGCGATGGCTACGACAGACCCGAAGATACTGGAGAGCGAAGCGCCATTGTAGACATTGGCGGTTTGCCTGTCCGACGTTTGCGATATGTGGACAGGCCGTCAGGCTACCAAGGCGTGATATACGAGAGGGTTGATACCAGGGAAATAGTGGTTGTCCACCGAGGAAGCGAGTTCGATCGTCAGCCCATCCTGGACGGCGCACTGGCCGACGGTGGAATGGTTGCAACCCGCCACAACGCACAGGTAGCGGACGCCATCGCGTTTACGCAGGGTGCCTTGAAATATGCAGAGCAGAAGCATCTCGCTACCGGGCTGGAAATACCCGATGTGACGGTTGCAGGCCACTCGCTTGGTGGTAACTTGGCGCAAGTTACTGCACATCACTTCAAGCTCAAGGGACAGACCTTCGACGCCTACGGCGCGGTCAGTCTGGATCGGCGGATCCCGGAGGGCGGAGGCGACGTAATCAATCACGTCATGGCCGGCGATGCAGTCAGTGCCGCGAGCCGGCATTACGGACAAGTCAAGGTCTATGCCACACCGCACGAGATTGCTGTCTTAAAGGCCGCTGATTACGCCAACGACCCCGATGCCTTGGATGCGCGTGATCCGGTGTCTGCGGCTGTCAGGCTGAGTGAGTCGCATCGCATGCATAACTTCTTGCCAGTCGATGGAGCCGGCAAACTGGATACCTCCGTCTTGGAAGATCCTTCAACGCAGCAGCTCGCTAGGCAGTACGCGCCGATGATCGAGAAGTATCGCGATGACGTGGAAACGCTGCGGGCGGGCGTGACGCTGTATTCGCGCGGAATTCCCGGGCTGGCCCGTGACGGGATCGATCAGCTGCGTGGTCCGGTGGAGCCGGGGACCGGGCGTCGGGAAATGGATGCGCCCAGCTGGCAGCAGCAGATGCAGCAACTTCAGCAGGACCGCGAGCGCAGCCATGCGCCACAGACCTGGCAGGTGCCGCTCAAGCAGGATGCGCAGGAAGTGCGTGCGGCGTCGCCGACACACGGCGGCAAGCCGTCCTCACTGCAGGAGGACCCCAGCGCATTTCTGGACCGCATGTTGGCCGCCGCGCAGAACGGCGATCGTGATCAGTTCCGTCAGATGACACAGGCCCTGGCCAACGAGCCGCCTGGCCGCGCCTTGCGCGCCGAGGCTGTCGAGGCGGTAAACCATCAGGAACAACAGGTGGCTCAGCAGGCGATGCAAGCGCAGCGGCAACAGGCCGAGCTGCAACAGCAAGAAACCATGCGCGTCGGTGCGCGCAGTCTGTAGTGTTATCACAAGGAAGGCAGGACGCACGATGAACACACAAGACCCGATGGAACTGGTCAGCAAGACCGCTGCCTTGATGGAGCAGTTCGAGCGTCGCTGCGCCGAACTGGAACAACTGCAACGCCGGCTTGCACAGCAGTTGGAGCACGTGGCCCAGTCGCTGCCAACCGTGGTCACCCGTTCGGCCGAGCAGACACTCCAGCGCGTGCCCGACACCTTGATTCGAAGCATCCAGCAGGGAATGGACCAACCCGTCGCCGGCTTCGAGAAGCGGCTACAGCAAGCGGGCGGTTTGATCGGCGAGGGCGCGCAGTCGCTGGCTGATCAACTCAAGCGTATCGAACGTGGGCAGCGCCTGCTGCTATGGAAAGGCGCTGCGGTTGTCCTGGGAAGCTTGCTGCTGTTGCTGGGCGGTGGTGGATGGTTGTTGGGCCAGTACCGCCAGCAGATCCGCGACACTCAGTTGCGTGCGGAGTTGCTGCGCGCCTACAACGCTGCGGACGTGACGTTGTGTGGCGGGCAGTTATGCGCCAATGTGGACACCAAGGGCGCGGCCTTTGGCGACCGTCGGCAGTATCGGCTCGTCAAGCCACGCTGAGGTCGGCGGCAACTCGGTATGCATCGCCGCGGCAACCATGATGCGGCTACGACCCGGGGGAAATCACCCTGAAATGCGTAGAGCGGCATGCGTATGCGTCTTGCCACCGGGTGGTGGTGGCGTGGACGGTCACCGGCATCACGACGCCGGCACGTTCAACGCGCGGTACGGCGGAGTGGACATCACCATTTCGGCCAGCGAATAGGCCAGTTCGCGCTCGGCCAGAACCGCGCCGTCGGCGCCATGTTCGAGCAGGTGTTTGACCTCCGCGTCGCTGTGGGCGCGCGCCAGCAGTGTCAGCGAGGGATTGATGACGCGCAGCTTGGCCAGCGCTTCGCCGGCTTCCAGCGGCTGCGGAATGGCCAGGATGGCGATCTTGGCGTGCTCCGGACGCGCTTCGGCCAGCACACGATCGGCCGCTGCGCTGCCCCGGATGCCGGGAATACCAGCGGCATGCGCCTTGGCGACGTGGTCGCCGTTGTCGTCGATCACCAGTACCGGCACGCCGCGGCTGCGCAGCAATTGCGCCAGCGAACTGCCCACGCGGCCGTAGCCGATCACGATGGCATGCCCATCGGCCGGCAGCGGCGGGCCGGGCGGTAGTTCCGGTTCCACGGCGGCGGGCGCATCCTGCGCCTGCTTGGCCTGCCAGCGGTCCAGCCACGAGAACAGGAACGGGTTGGCCACGATCGACAGCAGCGCACCGGCCAGGATCAGGTCGCGCCCGGTTTCCGGCAGGATCGCCAGTTGCACGCCCAGGCCGGCCAGGATGAAGGAGAATTCGCCAATCTGCGCCAGGCTGGTGGAAATGGTGAGCGCCGTGCCGGTGGGGTGGCCGAACGCGCGCACGATCAAAAATGCCGCCAGCGACTTGCCCACGGTAATGGTCAGGAAGGTCGCCAGAACCTGCCACGGGTGCGCGATCATGATCATCGGGTCGAACAACATGCCCACCGAGACGAAGAACAACACCGCAAATGCGTCGCGCAGCGGCAGCGAATCGTTGGCGGCCTTATGGCTGAGTTCCGATTCCTTGAGCAGCATGCCGGCGAAGAACGCGCCGAGCGCGAAGGACACACCAAACAATGTGGCCGACACGAATGCCACGCCCAGCGCGATGCCGAGCACGGCCAGGGTGAACAATTCGCGCGATCCGGTGGCCGCCACTTTTTCCAACGACCAGGGAATCACGCGCCGGCCGATGACCAACATCGCCGCGACGAACGCCACCATCTTGAGCAATGTCACGCCAAGCGCGGCCAGCAGCGAGGGCGATTGCGCATCGTGCGCTGCAGCTGGCGTTCCGGTACCGAGCACATCCGCCAGTGCCGGGAGCAACACCAATGCCAGCACCATCACCAGGTCTTCGACAATCAGCCAGCCCACCGCGATGCGGCCGCGCTGGGTGTCCAGCAAACGGCGTTCTTCCAAGGCGCGCAACAGCACCACCGTACTGGCCACCGACAGCGCCAGGCCGAACACCAGGCCGTGAATCAGCGACCAGCCCATGCTCCACGCCAGCGCCCAGCCGAGCAGGGTGGCCACCACGATCTGCGCCAATGCGCCAGGCACCGCGATCCACTTCACTTCCATCAAATCGTCGAGCGAAAAATGCAGGCCCACGCCGAACATCAGCAACATCACACCGAGCTCGGACAGCTGATTGGCGATGGTCTGGTCGGCCACGAATCCCGGCGTAAACGGCCCCACGCACACGCCGGCCAGCAGATAGCCGACCAGCGGGGAGAGCTTCACCTTCTGCGCGAGCGTGCCAAGGATGAAGGCGACCGCGAGGCCGACGGCGATGATGTCGATGAGGCTGGTGTCGTGATGCATTCCAATCCGTTGTGAGAGTGTCCGGGAGATCGTCGAGGTCGACCAGCCAACGGCACTGCGCCGGGCGTCGCCTGCGGGCATTGCGTGGTCATGGCTGGAGTCCGGCAGGGGGAACTGGACCGCAAGACAGGTCCGGTTGGCCGGACGCCCATAGTACACAGCGCATGATTAACGCGATGCGACACGCGGCGCATGCGTGCAGACGGAGACATGCGTCAGGTGCCGCGCGTAAACCGCTGTGGCCTGTGCCTACTTCTGCGAGCTGAGACGAACGGCACAAGTCCGGCACACCGACTCGACATTGACGACACTGCTTCGCGCTTGCGCAAGGACGGCGCGCGGCACGTGCAGATAATCCTGGCATCCAGTGGAGCACCTGCGTCTCTTGGCAGGCGCACGCATGCATCGCCCCTGTTTCGGGGGTGATGCCAAACGAGCCAGGCCATGCATCTCCGCGATTTGACAACACCCCAGTTCCGCCATGATCCCTATCCGACCTACGCACGCCTGCGTGAGGAAGGCCCATTGGTGCAGGTGGCAGACGGGCGGCTGATGTCGGGCCGCTACGCCGTGGTCGATCGCCTGCTAGGCGACCGACGGGTCGGTCGCGACTATCTGCAAAGCATTCGTCTGCGCTACGGCGAGGCGGCGGTGCACATGCCGCTGTTTCAGGGCATGAGCCGTATGTTCCTGCTGCTCAATCCGCCGCTGCACACGCAGTTGCGCGCACTGATGACCCAGGCCTTCGGTGCGCGGCAGATGGAGTCCATGCGTGAGGTCGCCCGCGATACCGCCGCCGGCTTGATCGATGATTTCCAGGCCAACGGCCACTGCGATCTGCTGACCGAGTTCGCGTTCCCGCTGCCGATCGCCATCATCTGCCGGATGCTGGATATCGATGCAGCCGATGTCACCGCGCTGAGTCACGCGACCAGCGCGCTGGCAAACGTCTTCGATCCGATGATGACGGCGGAAGAACTGCAGGCCACCAGCGTTGCCTACGACCAGCTGGCACGGTATTTCCACGGCGTGATCGCGCAACGTCGCAGCGATGGCGGCGACGATCTGATTGCGCGCTTCATCCAGGCCGAGGACAACGGCCGCCGCTTGAACGATGAGGAGATCGTCTCCAACGTGATCCTGCTGTTCTTTGCCGGCCACGAAACCACCTCCAACATGATCTGCAATGCGCTGGTCGCGCTGCATCGGCATCCGCAGCATTGCGCCTGCTGCAGGAAACCCCGGGCATGCTGCCCAACGCGGTACTCGAATGCATGCGCTACGACAGCTCGGTGCAGATGGCCACGCGCACCGCCTTGCAGGAGTTCCAGATCGAGGGCGTTGCGGTTCCCCAGGGCGTCCTGCTGTATCTGATGCTGGGCGCGGCCAATCACGACACCCTGCAATTCACCGACCCGCAGGTGCTGGATATCCGCCGCCAGCAGGGCCGCGCGCTGTCGTTCGGTGGCGGCATCCACCACTGCCTGGGTAACCGGCTGGCACTGATCGAAATGGAAGCCGCGCTGGCCTGCCTGCTGGCGCGTCTGCCGACGCTTCGGCTGGAGCAGCTGTACACGCTGAGCTGGAACGATCGCGTCAACCTGCGCGGTGTCGACGCGCTGCTCGCCTCCTGGTGAGCGGCGGCCAGGCGGTGAAGTGATGTGCCGGGACGGCATCGCAGCGGCAATCACGGCGCTGGCAATCGCCGCGGCAGATGCATGGCCGCGGCACACGCATCGAGAGATCCACAACGACAGACACCGCCGATCACTCGGCGGTGTTTGCGTGTGCGCGTGCGTGGATCGGCAGGTTTGCTCGAGCCGGCCGATCAGAAGCGGTAGGTCACCCGGCCGTACCAGTAGCGGCCGTTGAAGCCGAACGGAGACAACGAGGAGTACTGCAGGCCGCTGGCGCGATCATCGTAGCCGGTGGTCAGCTGTGCCTTGGTCGGATACTGGTTGGTGACATTGTCCGCGCCCACGGTGAAGGTCAGCGCCTGCCAGGTGTAGTTGGCCGCCAGATTGAGGATCCAGCGCGCCGCATAGGTCTGGTCCTGGCTGCCGTCGGCCGGATCGCCGATGCGCTTGATCGCGCCATAGCGGGTGGCATTTCCGTTGAGCGAGAAGCCGCCCAAGGTCCAGTCCGCTGCCAGCATGTACTTGGTGCGTGGCGTGGATTCGGTCAACAAGCCCTGGCTGGCGCGTCCGAAGTTCGGATTGGACAGCTCCAGGATCTTGGTCTTGTTGTAGTTGGCGCTGGCGCTCAGGTTGAGGCTGCCGCCGGCACCGAGCTCGGCCCTGTAGCTGTTGACCCAGTCCACGCCGCGCGTGCGGCTGGTAGCGCCATTGACGAAGAATTGCACCGCACCCACCTGGCCGATCGGTTGGGCGAGCTGGATCTGGTCCGAATACAGGATCTGGTCCCAAATGCGGATCTGGTACACGTCCAGCGTCGAGGTGAAGTTGGCGGTCGGCTGCCAGACGCTGCCGATCCCGTAGTTGGTGGACTTTTCCGGACTCAGCGGACGCGCGCCCAGCTGCACGGCGATCGGGTCGGAAGTGCGATAGGTGCCGACCTGGATCAGCTGCCCGTCCTGCGGCAAGGTCACCACCGAGGCGTAGTTTTGCTGTGCCAGCGAGGGCGCACGGAAGCCGTTGGAGACCGTTGCGCGCATGGAGAACGTGTCGGTGAACGCATAGCGCGCCGACAGCTTGCCCGAGCGGGTGGAACCGGCATCGCTGTAGTTCTCGTAACGCCCGGCGATACCGCCGGACAGCTTGTCGGTCAGGTCCGCTTCCAGCGCTGCATAGGCCGCGTTGCTATGGCGCCCGAACTTGCCGGCCACCGAGGGCTCCAGGCCGGAGAACACCTGCGCACCGCCAGGGTAGGGGGCTCCGGTCTCCGGGTTGATGGTGTCGGGGTCGAAGAAATACGACGCCGGCGAGCCGGCGACGATCTCGTAGCGGTCCTGGCGGTGTTCCAGGCCGAAGGCCAGATTGACCGGATAGGCCAGGCCCCAATCGAAGGACTTGTTGAAGTCGGCGTTGAGCGTGCCTTGTTCGGTTTCGAAACCGCCGGAATTGAAGTCCGTCGGCGAGCTGCCCGTGCTCCAGTACAGATTGGTGTTGATGCTGTTGAGGATGTTGAAGGTCATGTCGTTCTTGCCGTAGGTGGCCGACACGTCCCAATGCCAGTCGCTGGCCGTGGTGCCCTTGACGCCGAGCACCGCCGAGCGGTCGTTGATCGGGTTGTAGATCTGCGGCAGGAAGCCGTTGGGATACACCGCCTGCACATTGCGGTCGCTGTTGTCGTAGGCGCGGTAGTAGCCGTTGGACGTCACTTCGCGGCGGCTCACGCTCAGATGGCCATACAGCTCGACGTTGGGCGTGAAGTCATAGCCGAACGCGACCAGGCCCTGGTAGAACCTTGCATCCGGATCGCCATGACGCTGGTAGGGCACGCCGCTGGGATTGGCGGCGCCGGCAAGCGTGGTGGCGCGATTGGTGTTTTCGCTGCGGTTGGTGTCCATCGAATTCTGGTAATTCCACGACAGCCGCACCCAGCCAGGCGCGGTATCGCCGCTGGTGGCGCCGAACGCCAGGCCGACCGAGCCGTCGACGCCGTTCTGTGCGCCGTCGCCCTTGTCCATGATGCCGCCATTGACCGAAATGCTGTTGCTGCCGGCCGCGGCGCCGTGCTTGAGCACGATGTTGACCACGCCTGCGATCGCATCGGAGCCGTATTGCGCCGATGCGCCATCGCGCAGCACCTCGATGCGGGCGATCGCCGACATCGGTAGCGAGTTGAGATCGGCCGGCGCCGAACCACGACCGACATAGGGGTTGTAGTTCACCAGCGAGGAGGTGTGATAGCGCTTGCCGTCGACCAGCACCAGCACGTTGTCCGGTGACAGCCCGCGCAACGTGGCCGGACGCGCGGCGTCGTTGCCGTCGGCGATGGCCGGGCGCGGGAAGTTCAGCGACGGCAACAGCTTGCCGAGCGCGGTGGCGACGTCGGTGGCGCCGGTGGCCTGCAGCGACTCCTCGGAGATGATGTCGATCGGCGATTCGGATTCGGCCACGGTCCGGTCGCTGACGCGCGTACCGGTGACGATCAGGGTGTCGAGGGTTTTCTGCGGCTGGGTCGATTGCGACTGCGCACTGGCAGCGAAGGAACAGACGGTGAGTGTGACTGAAATCGCCAGCGAAAGTGCGTTGGAGTTGTGCATGGGCGTCAAGGCTCAAGAGGGGTGATGGACGTAGCGACGAAGCGCGGTAATACCGGGGGAATGCAACTGCGTACGGGTAATCGGCCATGCCTGCGCGCTGCATGCGTCCGCAGTGCGGAGCAGTGCGCGCGAGATGGCAGCAACCGGCAACGCGCGGTGTGGCGCCTTGCGCGCTTGCTGCGTGCATCCTTGCTGAAGCGGTGTAGCGTGCAGCGAAGAGCGTCTAACCTGGCCGCCTCACGCGTGCGAGGGCGGCCAGGGACGGTGACGTCGGCGACACGTCAAACGTGCAGTGTCGCGCGACTCAAATGCCGGTCGTGACCGACCGGCATTTGGGGGTTACCACTTGTAGTTCACGTTCGCATAGACCAGCGCGCCGTTGAAACCGAACGGCGAGGCGCTGCTGTAGGGCAGGTAGGTGCGCGTGCCCAAACCGGCTTGCTGGCGGTCCGGATATTCGTTGAGCACGTTGTCGCCACCAACGGTGAAGTTCCAGGCACCCAACTTGTAGGACGCGGCCAGATCCAGCGTCCACTTGGCCGAGTAGGTCTGGTCGCTGCCGGCGTTGGTGCCGAACGTGCTGAACTCGCCCCAGCGCGTGGCGGTGCCGGTGAACGACCAATTGCCGGGCGACCAGGTACCGCCGAGGAAGAACTTGTCGCGCGGCGTACCTTCGGTGATACGGCCGATTTCGGCGCGCCCGATGCGCACCGCACTCGGGTCGATCGCCATCAGCGCTGCGGGGTTGTCGGCGATGCGTTTGATTTCGGTCTTGTTGTAGTTGTAGCCGGAGGTCAGCTCTACGCTGCCGCCATCCAGGTTCCAGCGATAGGTGCCGACCGCATCGACGCCTTGCGTCTTGGTATCGACCGCATTGGTGAAGTAGCGCCCGCCACCGATGCCCGGGAAGCCATTGGCCTGCAGGTAGTTGCGGACCGCATTGGAGGTGAGGTTTTCAGACAGCACGATGCGGTCGTCGATATCGATGCGATACGCATCCACCGTGATGTACAGATTCTCCACCGGCTGCAATACCACGCCCAGGCCGTAATTCTTCGACTCTTCGGCCTTGAGCGGTTCGGCACCGAGCGCGATCGCGGCAGGGTTATCGGTACGGAAGGTGCCGATCTCGAACGGGATCGCGGTCACTGAGCCGTCGGGTTGTGCCACGTTGAGGAACTGGGTGGCGATCGACTGGAAGTTCTGCTGCTGCAGCGACGGTGCGCGGAAGCCGGTGGATGCCGTCGCACGCACCGCCACCTTGTCGGTAAAGGCATAGCGCAGCGACAGCTTGCCGGTGGCGGTGTCGCCGAAGTCGCTGTATTTCTCGTAGCGCCCGGCCAGCCCGGCCGAGAACTTCTCGGTCAGATCGGTTTCCAGGTCGGCGTAGAACGAATGACTGTTGCGGTTGTAGTAACCGGCATCGGAGGGCTTGAAGCCCGGAAACACCTGCGCGCCGGGAATCAACGATCCGTTGGCCGAGGGAATACCGCCGTTGGCCGAGGAGGCCGCATCGCCAGGCGATTCGTTGAATTTCTCGCCGCGCCATTCGGCACCAAAGGCCAGCGTCACCGGGTAGGCCAGGCCCCAATCCAGCGTCTTGGTAAAGTCGGCATTGAGCACGTTCTGCGTCACTTCCAGCGTACCGGCGTGGAAGTCGGTCGGGCTGGCCAGCCCCAGGCTGTTGTTCAAGCTGTTGCGCACATCGAAGGTGAGATTGTTCTGGCCGTAGTTGTAGCTCAGGTCGATGTTCAAGCCGCCTTCGGTGGATGTCTTCAAGCCGCCCACCCACGAGACATCCTTGCTGACGTTGTAGATCTGCGGCAGGAAGCCGTCCGGATAGATTTCCGGGCGGTTGCGATTATCGCCGGCAAAGCGGAAATAGCCGTTGGACAGCACTTCGCGCCGACTGACCATGCCGAACGAATAGAAGGTGAGGTAATCGGTGGGGCTGTATTCGCCATTGAACGAGCGCGCGCCCTGGTCGATGTCGGGGTCGCCGTAACGCTGCTCCACACGGCCGCCGAACGGCAACGCGCGGTTGGTCTGATCCGAGTGCCCGGCCTGTGCGGCCAGGTGCACCTTGCCCGTGCCGGCGAAGCTGAAACCGGCGTCGCCGGACAACTGATACTGCTCGCCGTCGCCAGCACTGTACTTGCCATAGCGGCCATTGATGCTGCCGCCTTCGCCGCTGCCCTTGAGCACGACATTGATCACGCCGGCGATGGCGTCCGAGCCGTATTGCGCAGACGCGCCATCGCGCAGTACTTCGATGCGCTCCACCGCGGCGATCGGAATGGTGTTGAGGTCTGCCGGCGAAGAGCCACGCCCCTGCGTATCGTTGAGATTGATCAACGCCGTGCTGTGATAGCGCTTGCCGTTGACCAGCACCAGCACCTGATCGGGCGACAGGCCGCGCAGCTGTGCCGGGCGCACTGCGTCGGAGCCGTCGGAGATGGCCGGACGCGGAAAATTGAGCGAGGGAATCGCGCGTGAGAGCGCGGTCGCCAATTCCGTGGTGCCGGTCGATTCCAGTGCCTGCGGCGAGATGATGTCGATCGGCGATGCCGATTCGGCGACCGTGCGATCGGCCACGCGCGTGCCGGTCACGATCAGGGTGTCCAATGTTTTCTGGGTCGGCGCCTGCGACTGTGCAGATGCGGTTGAAGCGGAAAACGACAGTGCAAGAACAACGGCGACTGCGAGTGGACTGGTCTTGCAATTCATGCGGTGACAACTCCGAGTGGGGAACGGATGCATCGCAGGGGCCCCCTCCCGGGCCGCGTCCATCGCGGCAGCTGCGGTGCGTTCTCAACCATTAACCACGTGTAACCACATGTCAAATTTTGGTTACGTTGCGCAAGCAACTGTCATCTGTGATGTGCTACTGGCAACGTTGTCATCGTGCACCAAAGTGATGCGGCGCTTGCACCACAGCTGCTGGGGCAGGCGCTTGCTTGCACCATAGTGGACGGCAATACCAGTTATGAAACTTGTGCATCAGAATGTGATCTGCACCGCATCCGCACTGCGCTGCGCAGCACCATGGAAGACGGCTTCGATGTTGTTGCCGTCCGGATCGAGCACAAACGCGGCGTAGTAATGCGGGTGATAGGGGCGCAGGCCGGGCAGACCATTGTCGCGACCACCATGGGCGAGCGCGGCCTGATGGAAGGCATGCACCATTGCCACATCGCGTGCCTGGAATGCCAGGTGATGGCGGCCGGTCAGCACACCTTGTGCCACCGTGTTGCGGTCGGAGACGAACAGTTCGTCGGCCCAGAAAAAGCCATCGCCTTCGCCGCCGACCGGAATGCCCAGGACGTCCAGCACAGCCTGGTAGAAGCGCCGGCTTGCCGGCAGGTCCTGCACCACCAGGTGCAGATGGTCGATCAAGCGTCCGCGTGACAGCTGCGATGTTTCCATGGAGCGTGTTCCGGCGATGATGGGAGCACAGTTGATACCACCGCAGCTGCCGGCAGTTCTTCACCTCGCAGAGATGCGGTGCGCAACGTGGCGACCAATGCGTAGCGTGCAGTGGTCAGGCGCGCGCAGGCGGCGCACACCAACCGCGGTGCACGCATGGTCGAGCCCGCGTCCGCCTGGTGCCGGCAGCGCGTTGTGTGCTGTTCCACAGAAGACCGCAGGCAACGCCTGGCCCAAACGCACACGCCCCGGGCTGGCCGGGGCGCGTAGTCGACTCTCGGTGTCGAATTGCAATGGCGGCATGCCATGCCTGGGCAATGACGCCGCATGAGCCGATCACGGCAAATGCGGCGGATGCCTCGTGCTGATCGCGAGATGGCCGATCGCAGCGCCCAGCTCACGATCACCAAGACCACCTTGGCTGATCAAGCGCGGTGCTTACCAGCGGTAGTTGATGCGCCCATACACGTACGCACCATTGAAGCCGAACGGCGACAGGTTGCTATACGGGAATTGCCCGCTGGTGGAATTGGCGAAGTTGTTTTCGTCCGGATATTCGTCAAGCACATTGTCTGCGCCCAGCGTCAGCGTCCAGCGATCGACCTTGTAGCTGGCCGATGCATCCACCACCCACTTGGCGCCGAAGGTCTGGTCGTTGCTCGCGTCCGCCGGGCGGGTGCTGTACTTGCCGTAACGCGTGGCCCCCAGGGCCAGCGTCCAGTGCTCGGAGTTCCAGCTGCCGTTGATCAGGAACTTGTCGCGTGGAAAGCCTTCTTCGATGCGGCCACGCTCGGTGCGGTCGATGCGCTCCAGGCTCAGCCCGTTGGCCGACAACGCGGCCGGGTTGGCGGCCACGCTGCGCACTTCGGTTTCCGAGTAGTTGTAGCCGGCGGTCAGGTCCACGCTGCTGGCAGCCAGCTGCCAGCGGTAGCTGCCCACTACGTCCACGCCGCGCGTGCGCGTATCCACCGCATTGGTGAAGTAACGCCCGCCGTTGATGCCGAAGATGCCCTGCGACTCCAACAGGCTGCGCACGCCCGCGCCGGTCAGGTTGGACGACAGCACGATGCGGTCGTCCACATCGATCTGGTACGCATCCACGGTGAGGTAGAGCGCATCGGTGGGCTGCAGCACTAGGCCCAGGCTGTAGGACAGCGAGGTTTCCGCATCCAGCGGTTCGGCGCCGAGCGCGCGCGCCACGGTGCTGTCGGCGGGGAAGGTGCGGATCTCGAACGGGTTCGGGTTGCCGGCCAGGAAGGTGGTGCTGGTGGACTGGAAATACTGCTGCGCCAGCGATGGCGCGCGGAAGCCCGAGGCCACCGTGCCGCGCAACGCGATCTTGTCGGTGAACGCATAGCGCGCCGACACCTTGCCCGAGGCCTGGCTGCCGAAATCGCTGTAGTCCTCGTAACGCCCGGCCAGGCCAGCAGAGAACTTGTCGGTAAAGTCCGCTTCCAGATCTGCATACAGCGCATAACTATCGCGCGAGTACTGGCCCGACACGCTCGGAGCGAAGCCGCCAAATCCCTGCGCGCCACCAGACAGCGTGCCGGCCTGGAAATACGAGCCCACTTCGCCCGGCGACTGGTTCCACTTTTCGTTGCGGTATTCGGCGCCGAAGGCCACCGTCACCGGATAGGCCAGGCCCCAATCGAAACCGCGCTTGACGTCCAGGTTGACGATGTTCTGCGTGGTCTCCAGCGCGCCGTCGTAGAACGAGGTGGGCGAGGTCGGCCCCAGGCTGACGTTGAGCGTGTTGCGGGTGTGGAAATCGATGCGGTTGTAGCCGTAGTTGTAGCTGGCGTCCCAGTCCCAACCGCTGGCAGTGGAGCCGCGCACGCCGGTTACCAGCGAGCGGTCCTTGGCGTAGGTCTGGATTTCCGGCAGGAAGCCCTGCGGATACACCGACAGGATGTTCTGGCTGCTGCCTGGCGCGCGGAAAAACGCGAACGAGGTGATGTCGCGGTTGCTGGCGGTGGCAAACGCATAGCCGGTGATGCTGTCGCTGAAGGCGAACTCGGTATTGGCGGAGACCGCCTGGGCATTGACGTCCGGGTCACCGATCTTGAACGACTTCTGGCCCACGGCCGGCTGCGAGACGCTCGGCGCGCCGGCATAGCCGCGTGCGCGGTCGGTGGGGTCCTGCTGGTTGAGCTGGGCGGCCACGTGCAGCCAGCCGCGATCGCCGCCGTAGGCCACGCCGGTGTCGCCGGAGAGCTCGTAGTTGTTGCCGTCGCCAGCCGAATACTGGCCGAAGCCGGCTTGCAGGCTGCCGCCCTTTTCTGCGCCCTTGAGCACGATGTTGACCACGCCGGCAATGGCATCGGAGCCGTACTGCGCCGAGGCACCGTCGCGCAGTACTTCCACCCGTGCGATGGCCGCGACCGGGATGGTGTTCAGATCCACCGCCGCCGCACCGCGACCGATGGTGCCGTTGAGGTTGAGCAGCGAGGAGGTGTGGCGGCGCTTGCCGTTGACCAGCACCAGCACCTGGTCGGGCGAGAGGCCGCGCAGCTGCGCGGGGCGGATCGCGCTGGTGCCGTCGCTCAGCGCCGGGCGCGGGAAGTTCAGCGAGGGCAGGGCGCGCGCCAGCGCGGTGGCCAGTTCCGGGGTGCCGGTGGCCTGCAGCGATTCGGCGCTGATGATGTCGATCGGCGACTGCGATTCGGCCACGGTGCGGTCGGAGACGCGAGTACCGGTGACGATCACCGTATCCAGGGTGTTGGCCGGGGCGGTCGCCGGCGCGGCGGTCTGGGCCAGGGCGGGGGAGGCAAGCAGTGCAGCGACCACGGCGGTCGCAAGCGCGGAAACGGGGGCGTTCATGACAACTCCGAAAACGTGGGTCCAGGCAGGACCAGGCAAGGCTAGGCAGGCGGCGGTCGCGGAAGGGCGAAGAAGACGGCGGCCACGCTGAAGGCGCTAATTATTCGTTAACGCTAGAATGGCGTCGCAGGAATGCTGCTCATCTGCTCATTCCTTTTCGTTCTATCGGACTGTCCATCAATGATTTCCCTGCGTAACTTCTCCATGCGACGCGGCGAGCGTCTGCTGCTCTCCAACGTCGACCTGACCATGCACGCCGGCTACCGCGTCGGTGTGGTGGGCCGTAACGGCACCGGCAAGTCGAGCCTGTTCGCTGCGGTGAAGGGCGAGCTGGAGGCCGACAAGGGAGACGTCGATCTGCCCGGCAAGGTGCGCACGGCCAGCGTTTCGCAGGAAACTCCCTCGCTGCCGGACCCGGCACTGTCGTTCGTGCTCGGCGGGGACATCGAAGTCTCCGCGGTGCTGCAGGAAGAGGCCGATGCCACTGCCCGCGAAGACTGGGAGGCGGTCGCCAACGCGCACCAGAAAATGGCCGAGATCGGCGCCTACGACGCCGAAGCGCGCGCCGGCAAGTTGCTGCACGGCCTGGGCTTCCCGGCCGATACGCACCATCGCGCGGTGTCGTCGTTCTCCGGCGGCTGGCGGGTGCGGCTGAATCTGGCGCGCGCGCTGATGATGCCCAGCGACCTGCTGCTGCTCGACGAACCGACCAACCACCTGGACATGGACGCGGTGCTGTGGCTGGAGCAGTGGTTGCTCAAGTACCCGGGTACCTTGCTGCTGATTTCGCACGACCGCGAATTTCTCGACAACGTGGCCACCCACACCCTGCACCTGCACGGCGGTACCGCCAAGCTGTATGTCGGTGGCTATACCGATTTCGAACGCCAGCGCATCGAGCATTTGCGTCAACAGCAGATCGCGCACGACAAGGAACAGGCCGAGCGCGCGCATCTGCAGAGCTTCATCGACCGTTTCAAGGCGCAGGCCAGCAAGGCGACCCAGGCGCAGAGCCGCATGAAGCGGCTGGCCAAGATGGCCGGCACCGAGGCGGTGCGCGCCGAGCGCGAATTCCGCATCCAGTTCGCCCAGCCCAACCGGCTGCCGTTTTCGTTGATCCGCTTGAATCATGTACAGGCCGGCTATCCGGCTCCGACCTCCCTTCCCCCGCGTGCGGGGGAAGGTGCCCGAAGGGCGGATGGGGGAGACGCTGCCACGGTCATCCTGCACGATGTCGGTTTCGGCCTGGAAGCAGGCGACCGCATCGGGTTGTTGGGTCCCAATGGCGCGGGTAAGTCCACCCTGGTCAAGACCCTGGTGGGCGAGCTGGCGCCATTGGCGGGCGAGCGCAGTGCGCATCCGGATTTGCGCATCGGCTACTTCGCCCAGCACACGGTGGAGTCCCTGCACGAAGGCCAATCGCCGATGGACCATTTCCGCGAGTTGTCGCCGGACGGGTCCAACCAGGCGTTCCGCGATTTCCTGGGTAAATGGAATTTCGCCGGCGACCGCGCCTTCGAAGTGGTGGATGGTTTCTCCGGCGGCGAGCGCGCGCGCCTTGCACTGGCGCTGATCGCCTGGCAGCAGCCGAACGTGTTGCTGCTGGACGAACCGACCAACCACTTGGACCTGGAAATGCGCGAGGCGCTGGCCGAGGCGCTGAGCGATTTCGAGGGTGCCATCGTGATGGTCTCGCACGATCGCCACCTGATCGGCCTGGTCTGCGACAGTTTCTGGCGCGTGGCCGATGGCGTGGTCGAGCCGTTCGCTGGCGACCTGGACGAATATGCCGCCTGGTTGCGGAGCCGCCCGGCGGCGCAGGGCACCAAGCAGAAGATGGCCGAAGTGGCGCCGACCCCGCCGTCGCCAACCAAGCCGCTGCCGCCGAAAAAAGCCGTCAACCCGCACAAGCTGGCCAGCGCCGAAAAGCGCGTCGGCGAGCTGGAAGCGGCGCTTGCTGCGCTGGATCGCGAGCTGGCCAATCCCGGCAACTACGCCGACAGCGAAAAGATGGCCGTGCTCGGACGCGACCGAGAAGCAACCGCGCAGCAGCTGGCCGAAGCTGAGACGGCGTGGATGGAGTTGATCGACGGTGCGTAAGGGCGACTGACAAAAGCGCCTGCGCAACCGTCGGATGGCGGGTCGGATGGTCGTTGCCGGATGTAGAAGGCGCACATTGCGGTTCACGCGCCTTGTCTACACCTAGCTGCTGCTTTCGCGCTGCGGAGTGTTGTCCAGGATGAAAGCGCGTGGGTTACGCTGCGCGTTGAACCACACACGGATGTCGCCCGCATGATCAGCGTCACCATCAGTCTGGAAGACCATCTGGCCGCCCAGCGCTTGCATGCGCGTCACGATGCGAAACGCCTGCTCGTGTTTCTGGCAGTGCTGCTGTTGATCGGAGCGGGGCTGCTGCATCTGAGCGGCGCGCGCGCGATCATCGGCCCGGTGCTGATCGGCGGCGGTGGCGGCGGGTTGATCGGCCTGGCGCTATTGCACGTGTGGGGCCTGCCACGGCGGATCAAACGCCTGCACGCGCAGCAGGCCTCGCTGCGGCACACCTACACCTATGCATGGGACGAGAACGGACTGGAAATCACCTGGGCGGACGGCCATCTGCGTCGCCCCTGGTCCGATCACATGCGCATCCGCGAAAACGACCGGGTGTTGTTGCTGTACCACAACGACCGGCTGTTCGAGCTGTTCTGCCCGCACTGGTTTGCCGACAGGGCGCAGTTCGAGGCATTTCGCCAGTTGGCCTTGCGGGTGGGAAAGACGTCCAAGGCGCTCTAAGCGCGGCAGCGCTGCTCAGCTGCCGATGTGCTGTTGTGCCAGTAGCCAATCGCGCAACCGGCGCCCGGCATCGCTTTGCGGCCGCGACCGTAGCCGGGTCAGCCAGTAGCGCCCGGCATCGATGGCGATCGGGAACGGGCAGACCAGGCGCCCGGCATCCAGGTCCTGGCGAAACATCGGCAACGGCAGCAATGCCACCCCTGCGCCGGCTGCCGCTGCGCTGGCCAGGGTGAGCGACGAATCGAACATGGTGCCGCGTGCCGGCACCTCGGTCACACGTGCCGCGCGAAACCACTGCGGCCACTCATCCAGACGATACGAACGCAATAACGGCACGCGCGCCAGATCTTCCGGCACGCGCAAGCCGCGCGCCATTGCCGGCGCGCACACCGGCGCGAAGGGCGCTTCCATCACCGCTTCGGCAACCTGGCCCTGCCAATCGCCATCGCCGAAGCGGATGGCCAGATCTAGGCCTTCTCCGGCCAGATCGACGCGATTGTTGTGGGTGGACAGGCGCAGCTCGATATCCGCATGCGCCGCATGGAACGCTGCCAGCCGTGGCAACAGCCAGCCAGTGGCGAAGGTGCCGACCACGCCCACGCTGAGCACTTCGCGATAACGGCCATCGGCAAAGCGTTCCAAGGTGGCGGCGATGCGGTCGAAGGCCTCGCCGAGCACCGGTGCCAGCGCGGCGCCTTCGTCGGTCAGTGCCACCCCGCGCGGCAGGCGGTGGAACAGGCTGGTGCCCAGTTGCTGCTCCAGCGCCTTGATCTGGTGGCTCAGCGCGGCCTGGCTGACGCACAGCTCGTTGGCCGCACGGGTCAGATTCTGATGGCGCGCGGCGGCTTCGAACGCGCGCAGGGCATTGAGCGGCAGGCGGGGGCGGGGCATGGGCAGAGATTAGTTCAATTCATGGCTGAGATCGAAACATCGCTATGGTCGGCTGCGTCGTGCGCATCGATACTGCGGGCTCTCTCAAGGGGGCAACCGCATGTTGAATCGGCGACAGTTCCTGCACGCAACCGGCGCGGGCGTGCTGCTTGCAGCGTCCAGACCCGCATGGGCGCTCACCCCTGCGGTGAACGTGGACGCCATGCTGCGGGCGCAGTGGGCGCAGATCGAACGTGGCACCGGTGGCCGACTGGGCGTCTGCCTGCTCGACAGCGCCACCGGCAAGCGCCTCGGGCAGCGCGAGGACGAGCGCTTTCCGATGTGCAGCACCTTCAAATTTGTATTGGCTGCCGCGGTGCTGCAGCGAGTGGATCAGGGCAAGCTGACGCTGGCGCAGCAGGTCAGGATCCGTGCCTCCGACATGCTTGAGCATGCCCCGGTGACCGAACGCCATGTCGGCGGTTCGCTGAGTGTTGGCGAACTGTGTCGGGCCACGATGATTTATAGCGACAACCCGGCCGCCAATCTGCTGTTCCCGCTGGTCGGCGAACCAGCCGGCGTGACTGCGTTCCTGCGCGGCATCGGCGATGCCCAGACCCGCACCGACCGCTACGAGCCGCAGATGAACCGGTTCGCCGACGGCGACCCCCGCGACACCACCACGCCTGCGGCAATGGCCGCCACGCTGCGCACGCTGCTGCTTGGCGACGCGCTGCAGCCAGCCTCGCGCAAGCAGCTGACCCGCTGGATGATCGACAACCGCACCGGCGACGATTGTCTGCGTGCGGGGCTCGCGGCCGACTGGAAGATCGGCGACAAGACCGGCAGCAACGGTACCGACACGCGCAACGACATCGCCATCCTCTGGCCACCGAAGGGAAGGGCGCCCCTGTTGCTGACCACGTACTTGAATGGCGCCAAGGTCGACGACGCTGCACGCGATGCGGCGTTGAAAGCGGTGGCGGTTGCGGTGCGCGAGAGCAGTGCGGGTTGAGTGCAAGGTGTCGTACGCGTTTCATCCGCGCATGAGTTCACGACGTGCTTTCTGTTTCGCTCACCCCTTCGAGGTCCGATAGTGCAGATCAGGCTGAGTCATTGCTGGATGGCAGTTGCGCTGCTGCTTGTGCATGGGCTCGCACTGGCGCGTGCGTGGCAACCCGCGCCTGGTCAGGTGGAAATGCCGCTTTGGCTGCGCGCGGTGCCTGATGCGGTGCGTCACCCGAAGCCCGAATCGGTGGGCACCGGTGAGGGGCGCTACCCATGGACCAAGGTCAGCGATGTCAGTCGCCCGACGATGACAGTCTATGCCCCCAAAGGTCACAACACCGGTGCGGCCGTGCTGGTGTTCCCCGGCGGTGGCTATCAAGTCCTGGCGATGGATCTGGAAGGGACCGAAATCTGCGATTGGCTGACCGCACGCGGTATCACCTGCGTGCTGTTGAAGTACCGCGTACCGAATTCGGGGCCGACCTGGGTCAACGACCGCCGCTATTATCCGAAGGTGCAAACAGCCCTGCAGGATGCCCAACGTGCGTTGGGGATGGTGCGCGCGCAGGCGGACCGGTTGGCCGTGGACCCGCACAAGATCGGTGTGCTCGGCTTTTCTGCCGGTGGCCACCTGGTGGCCGCGATCAGTACGCATTTTGCAACGCGCACGTATCTGCCGGTGGATGCCGCCGATCGCGTGAGCTGTCGCCCGGATTTCGCCATCGCCGTGTATCCAGGCCATTTGTGGGCGCACGAAGACGAGGATGACGCCACCCGCGATCCCACCCATCTGAACCTGCGACCGGATATTCGCGTCGTCGCCGATACCCCGCCGACCTTCCTGTTGCAGGCGCAGGACGATCACGTGGACGGCGTTTCGCAGGTGCTGGCGTACTACGTCGCGCTCAACCATGCCGACGTGCCGGTGGAAATGCATGTGTACGCCCAGGGTGGCCATGCCTTCGGCCTGCGCGCCAAGGGGCTGCCGATCGCCCAATGGCCACAGTTGGTGGAGATCTGGTTGCACACGATCGGCGTGCTGCAGTGAGGGGCGACATCCCGCTGGCGTGACCGCTTGCTGCGCGTAAGCGGCGAGTGCGCCAGCGCTGCTGAAGCGACGACAGGTCGATCATTGCGGGTGATGCCGGGCTCGCACTTGTGGCGGCGCTGCTGGATCGGCCTATGCGGCACGTTCCTGGCGGCTGCCAGTGCCGCCGACGGCTTGCACTCGCTGCCCGCAGAACCGACACTGCGCGCCCGGCCGCCTTGCGCCTGATGGCCGGCGCCCACAGGAGCGCGACGCGTGACCCAGCAACCGACCCCCGACCGTGGCCTGTTACCGGCCCGGATCCTGCTGTGCTATTCGGCCATCGCGCTGTTGATCATGCTGGTCTTCAGCTGGTCGATGCCGCCCATCGATGCGTCCGGCTTCCGGCAGACGCAGACCGCCCTCTCGATCGACTGGATGTTGCGCGGCGGGCCTTTCCTGTCCTATCTCACGCCGGTGCTCGGCGCGCCGTGGTCGATCCCGTTCGAGCTGCCGCTGTTCCATTGGCTGGCTGCGTCGTTGTCCAAGGTCACCGGCATGAGTGCCGACAATAGCGGTCGTTTGCTGTCCACCCTGTTCCACGTGGGCTGCATCTGGATGAGCTATCGCATCACCCTGGCGCTGCGCCCGGACCGCGTGCTGGCGCTGTGCATTGCCGGTGCGTTCGCGGTGTCGCCGCTGGCCCAATTGTGGGGGCGCTCGGTGATGATGGAATCCACCGCGGTGTTCTTCGGCCTGGTGTTTGTCTGGGCGATGGCACGGCTGTACGTGCAGCCGCGGGCCTGGCACGGCGGTCTCGCCGTTGTCGCCGCGGTACTGGCAGCCCTGATCAAGATCACCACCTTTTTCGGTTTTGCGGTCTTCACCGTCCTGGCCCTGGCCTGGGTGGCGTTGCATGAGCATGGCTGGCGTCCACGGTGGCTGGTCGGTCACTGGAAGCTGCTGGGCTGGGGCGCGGTGGCGGCCGTGTCGGCGCTGGTGGCGCTGCTGCTCTGGCTGCAACATGCCGATGCCCTGAAGGCACAGTCGCTCCTGGGCCAGCAGGTCACATCCGCCAGCCTGTCGGGCTTCAATTACGGCACCCTGCAGCAGCGCCTGGATCCGGCCATCTGGTGGGGGACCATCTTCAAGAAGCGCTTCGCCGGACCGGTCGGTTCGAACTGGGTGTTCCTGATCATCCTCATCGCCGGTTTGTCGATCCGCCAGATCCGTGCGGCGGTGGTCTTGCTGTTGCTCGCCTACCTGGCGCCGATGCTGGCCTTCACCAATCTGCAGGTGGTGCATCCCTACTACCAGTTCGCGCAGGTGGTGTTCGCCACGTCGATCGTCGGCCTGGTGCTGTGGTGGGTGGTGCAGCGTGGCCAGGCGGTCGGTAAACCCGGCCGCGGCGTGGCATTGGCCGTGTTCCTGTGCCTGTTGTCACTGGGCTCTGGCCTGGTGAGTTCGCTGAAGAACATGAAGGAAGCGCGCGAGCCGACGCCGATCTCGCAGATCGCCGAACAGATCCGTGCCGCGACCCCCGAGCAGGGCGTGGTGGTGGCCTTCGGCGATGACTGGTCTTCCGAAATGCCCTATCGGTCCGGCCGCCGCGCGGTGATGATTGCCGACTGGGCGTCCGACCAGGCGTTGCAGTCGCTGGCCACCACCGACACTGCGCTGGGTGGCCTACCGCTGGCAGCGATGGTCGATTGCCCCAACAAGGTGGGCAGCACGCCGCAACGGGCGCAGTGGCATGCCGAGATCGTGCAGCGTTATTCCGCCGGCGCGCAGCCGCAGACGATCGGCGACTGCCGGTACTGGCTGCACCGGTAGTGCAAGCCGGCCGGCGACGCGGGGTGCGCGTCGGCTAGTGACCGTTGGAGTAGGCGCGTCGATGGCCGTTCTCGTCTGGCGGCCGCTGCTGCTAGGCATGGTGCGCGAGCGAGGCCGCAGACGGTGTTGCTGCCCGCTCTGAACAAGGCCGCTGTCGCCGCCGATCCGCACGGCATGGTGCCAATGTAGTGGGCCGATGACGGTGCGCGCCGGCCCGGTCGTTGCCGAATCTCCACGTCCCAATCCCGCGCGTCTCACCCAGGTCCTGGGCCGTCGATGCGTGGCGGATCGTCCTGATACAGCCGTGCCGGTCCGCCGAGTGCCGGATCGCTGATCCCGGGCTTGCCGGTTTCCACGCGTCCGGCCAGGCGTTGGCGCGCCCCGTCGTGGATTAGCCACAGGTCGTACCAGCCGCCGGTCGGCGTCGCGCTCCAGCGCTCACGGTGCTCGCCGCCGGCCGCGACGGTGATGCGCTTGCGCGGTTGCGCTTGCGGGTAGGCGCCAGGTTCCAGCGCGACTTGCAGTGGGCGGTTGCCGGGATTGCGCAACGTCAGGCACAGCGCCTTCGCATCGTCCGCGTCCTTGACGATTTCGGCCAACAGCAGCGCGGTATCGAGATCGCCGCGGTAATGGCGATGGAAGCCGTTGGGGCCGAGCAGCCACAGATCGTAGCGCCCGTCGTAGGTCGTCCACGTGCCGTCCACACCGGCGCCCTTTCCCACTGTGTAGCGGCGTGGAATCGCAGCCAGATCGAAGCGGTCGTAGACATGCAGCACCGCCGCCGCGCCCGCATTGGCCATGTGCAGTTTCACTTCGCCGCGCTCGGGCAGGTAGGCCAGCTCCACGCTGGGACGATACGGAAGCGCCCGCGAGCGGCGCACGCCGAACGCTTGTTCGGGCGGCTGCAACGTGGCCGGCAACGGCGGCAGTGCGTGCTCGCGCAAGGCGGCCGCGCGCGCAGCGGTTGCGCTGACATCCGGCAGCGCCGTGGCGAAGGGGCGCGTATCGGCAGCGCCGAAATCGAAGGCGTTGGTCAAGTCGCCGCACACTGCACGCCGCCAGGGCGTGATCTCCGGTGCGGGCACGCCGAAGCGGCGTTCGAGCAGACGCAGCACCGAGGTGTGGTCGTATACCTGCGAATCCACCCAGCCGCCACGGCTCCATGGCGAGACCACATACATCGGCACGCGCGGGCCAAGCCCATAGGGCCGCCCGCGGAGCTCGGGAAGATCCACTTTCTGTTCGCCCGGCGCCGGGTGGCGGTGATAGTCGTCGTCGCTGGTTATCGTCGATGCGCCGGCAAACCCGCCGGTTGCGCATGCATCCGGCGACGGTGGTGCCGGCGGCGGCATATGGTCGAAGAAGCCATCGTTCTCGTCGAACATCACCAGCAAGGCGGTGCGACTCCACACCGCCGGATCGGCAGTGAGTGCATCCAGCACGCGTGCGGTGTAGGCCGCGCCCTGGGCGGGGCTGGACGGATCGGGATGCTCGCTGCCGGCCGCATCGGCAATGATGTAGCTCACCGCAGGCAGGCGCCCGCCCAGTACGTCCTCGCGCAACTGCGCCAGGCCGCGCGTGCTCACGCCACGCGCGCGCAGTTGCGGATCATGTCCGGGCGCGGCGCTGTACGCCTGTCGAAATTCCGCAAAGCCGGCCAGCGGGTTGTCGGTGAAGTTGTCTGCCATGTCCTGATAGATCTGCCAGGACACACCGGCGTCCTGCAGCGCTTGGACGTAGGTGCCCCAACGATACGGCTCGGCAAAGCCGCCCAATTCCGCAAAGTTGTCGTGCGAATTGCCGATGACCGGGCCGCCTGCGCGCGCCTGCGGATCGTTGCCGCCGGTCCACAGGAACACGCGGTTGGAATTGGTGCCGGTCTGGATCGCGGCGTGGTACGCATCGCAGATGGTGAAGGCATCGGCCAGCGCGTACTGAAACGGAATGTCCGCGCGCGCGTAATAGCCCAGTGCATGATTGTGCTTGGCAGCTGCCCAGTGCCCGAGCCGGCCATGGTCCCAGGCCTGTTGTGCATCCGGCCAGCTATGCGGGGTGCCCTTGACGCGCATGAAGCCGAACTGCGCGGCGGTGTCCAGCGCGAATGGCGTCAGCCACTGTCGGCCGTCCTCGCTGGGTTGCAGCCACACCGTGCGCGCTGGCGCGCCCGGCAAGGGCGGCGCAGGGATCGGGAAGCGGTCGCCGAACCCGCGCACCCCAGGCAGCGCGCCGAAGTAATGATCGAACGCGCGGTTTTCCTGCATCAGGATCACCACATGCTGCAGGTCCTCCAGCGTGCCGTTGCGGCGGTCCGGCGCGATGGCTGCGGCGCGCGCGATGCTGGGCAGCAACGCGGCCGTGCCGCTGGTGAGGCCGGCTTGCAGCAGGCGACGTCGGGGCAGATCGATCATGTGGGCTCATCGCATCGGAAGGACTGCCCGCACCGGTGCCTGGTGCGGGCATCCCATAGCATGGCAGCTTGCCGTTACAGGTCCAGCGTCAGGGTCAGGCCCACGGTGCGCGGTGCGGCAATAAAGGCACTGTCGCTGCCGTCCACACCTTCCAGATAGCGCTTGTCGGTGAGGTTGCTGACGTTGAGCGCCAGCTGCAGGCCGTCGAGCTGCGAGGTCAGTTGCGAAAGTTCCACACCCAGATTGGCATCGAAGGTAGTCACGCCATCGAGTGCGGCGCGGTTGGATGCGTCCAGGTAGCGCTTGCCCAGGTAGCGTCCGGAAACACCGAAGCGCCATGCCTGACCGCGCCAATCGGCCGACACCACCAGCGTATTGCGCGGTTGGCCGATCACCTGCGCACCGGGTGTGATCTCCAAAGCGGTATCGCGCGCGGCATCGCCGCTGCCGAGATAATCGGCCTTGTTGTAGGTGTAGGCGCCATTGATGCGCCAGCCGTTGTCCCAGCCGTAGCCCAGCGCTGCTTCCACGCCGCGCGCATGCACACCGCCGAAGTTTTCGTACACGCCATCGGTCTCGCCCAGGTAGTCGATACCGCTGACGAAGTTGGCCGGCACATACACGATGCGGTTGTCGAAGCGGATGTCGTAGAGCGTGACGCTGCCGGTCAACGGCCAGCGGCTGACACGCAGGCCAAGTTCGATGTTGTCGGCGGTTTCCGGTTTCACCCGGCTCAGCGCCACCGGGTCGGTTTCGCCCAACACGCCGGAAGGAATCGCGGCGAAGTTCTGCGAGTAACCGGCAAAGGCTTCCAGGCCCTGCACCGGTGTGGTCCATGTCAGGCCGGCCGACAGCAGCGGATCGGAATGCGAATCCGATTCCACGTGCTGCGCCTGGCCAATACGGCGGTCGCGGGTCTGGTCGACGAAGAATTGCTTGACGCCCACGCGCCAGGCGAAGGCGCCATAGCGCATCACGTCTTCGAGGTAATACATCTGCTCGTCGGTCTGATAGTTATCCTTGAACTGCACCCAGTAGGGCTGATGATCGAAACTGATGTTGGTGCCAACGTTGAGCAGGCGGTGCCAATCGCGGGTGACGCTGCGCTCAACGCGCTCCAGCCAGGCACCGGCGCGCACGGTGTTGTCGATGGCGCCCAGATCGGTACGCCATTCCACATCGGCCATCGCGCCGGCACGATGATTGTCGTAGTGGCTATGTCGATACGATTGCACCGGCACCGAACCGGCCGGATAGCAGGCCGGATTGGATTCGGCCGGCACTGCGTCGCTGCCGACGCAACCGGCCAGCATGCTGGCCGCTGCGCCGCCGGGGGTGAGGTAATACAGCTTGCCCAGATCGCTGCCGCCGTACACGGTGTTGCCGCCACGCGCTTCGGATTCGGGTGCGCCGGCGCCGTCGTTTGTGACGTCCACCAGATACGGCGGAATCCAGTCGCCGCGCCCCTGCATGCGGTGCGCATAGCCGGTCAGCGTGGTCTTGACGCCGTTGCCGCCATCGAATTCACCACGCAAATAGCCAAACGTATTCTTGCGCAAGGCACGCGAGCCGGAGCGGTAATTCTGGTCCAGATACGGAATGCCGGTGAGCGTGCCGGTCAACAGGTCGTGCTCGGGGTCGCGCGCGAATTGCTCCGGGGTCACGCTGGTGTATTCGGATTCGTCGGCATCGTCGTAGGAGGCGTAGCCGCTGAGCGTCCACTGATTCAACACGCTGACGAACTTGCCGGCCAGGTGATCGCGGCTGGTGTGGCCACTGCCGTCGATCCAGTCGTCGTTGCGTGCCGACGAACCACTGACCCAGGCATGCGTATTGCCGCCGATCAGGCCGGTGTCGTAGCGCGCGTAGTACTTGCGCGCCTGGTTGTCGCCAATGCCGCCGATCACGCGGACACGTTGCGTTTCCAGCGGGTCGTTGGTGAGGTAATTCAAGGTGCCGCCCAGGGCCTCGTTGGAGCGCGAGGCGATGTCGGCGGTGCCCTGGCTCACTTCCACGGTTTCCAGATCCGGCATGTCGATAAAGCGGTTGGCCTTGGAGCCACCGCCATATGCCGAGCCACCATTGGGCACGCCGTCGATGGTGGTGCCGATCTGCTGGGTATCGCGATTGCTGACGAAGCCGCGCATGCTGATCTGCGTGCCCCAGTCCGACGAGCCGAAGGCATCGGCTTCGGTCACCACCACGCCGGGCAGTTCGTTGAGCGCATCGTTGACGCTGCCGAGCACAAACTGGCGGTCCAGCATCTCCTTGCTGACGGTGGTCTTGGAATAGGTCGTTGCCTGGCCGACCACCTGCACCTGATCCAGCGTCGATACCTGCTCGTCAGTGCTGGCCGCTACGGTTGCGGCCGGGTCGGGGGTTGCACCGTCGGGAACCTGCTGTGCGTAAGCCGGCAGGGAGAGCGGAACCAGCAGTAGCGCGAGCGTGGCAGGATGGCGCACGCGCAAGGAGGACATCGAATCCATTGAAATCCACAGCGGGGAAGGGGGTCCGGGAAGACTGCCGCGCTTGCGTTGCGTGCTCATGACCGCGCGACCGGTGTCGCCGGGATCACCGGATGTATCCACAGGTTCCTGGCGCCACGACGATTGCGATTTACCGCTGTTTGGATATCGCGAGTCGTTATGGACGGATGCCCACGCGGACCGATGACGTCAAGGCATGAGGGAGCCATGCCGTCGCGTCGCAACTCCGCTCCGATGCGCTTGAAAGCCTGGCGAGTCGAGTGCGCGGTGCCCTCACTACTTGCGGACACGCCGTGCATCCGTCCATGGAGGCTCCTTGGCGGCATCCATGCCGCCAGCGGTTCCGCAACCGGTAAGCACACCGCACCGGACAGTGAGGCGGTGGCCGCGTGGAAAGCCGCTTGTCGCACGTGTGTCGGGTTCGAGCGGCATACCAGTATCGCGCAGCGCGCATCATGCACTGCTTTTCACCATGCACACCGATCATCTCGACTGGTCATTGTCCACCCCCTGGCGCGAGTCCTTGCGCGGCATGGATGCCGCGTAAGGGCCTAGAAGGACGCACTTGCGGCGCCTCCGCGACGACCGGCGGGCAAGGGGGTCCTGCAGCAGCGCCGCAGATCACATGTACAGCAGCGCAGCGACTGACGACAGCCACATAGCTGCATCAGCCGCCCTTGGCGTGCGGCGGTGCTTCGGCCTGCTGGGTTTCCGGCATCAACTCCAGCGCCGACGGCGTGGTACGCAGCATCGGACGGAAGGCAATCGGATGGGTGCGGCGGCGGCTGAAGCGCAGCAGCCGCGACAACGTGAAGCCCGCCAGGGCCAACAACATCACCGCGAAGTACACCGGCAACGCGGCCGGGCCGAATTTCTGCATTGCGCCGCCGGCCAGTGCAGGGCCGACCGCTGCACCCACGCCATGCAGCAGCAACAAGCTGCTGCTGCCGGACAGCAGGTCTTCGCGCGGCAGGTAATCGAGCATGTGCGCCACCGCGAACGGGTACAGCGAAAACGCCAACCCGCCATAGACGAAGAACAGCACGAACAGCATGGTTGTCTGCGTCTGCACCATCGGCAATGCGGCAGCGATCGCGATGCCGGCGGCCAGCACGCTCACGGTCACCAGGCCGATGCGGCGGTCATGCCCGTCGCTGATACGCCCGATCGGCCACTGCAGCACCGCACCGCCCACGATGGCGGTGAGCATGAACATCGCCACGCCGTCGGAATCCAGCCCGATCCGGTTGGCATACACCGGCAGCAAGCCCCAGAATGCACCCATCGCCAGGCCGGAAAGGCCGGCGCCAATCGTGGCCACCGGCGCCAGGGCATACAGCGTGACCAACCGCAGTCGCGATACATGCGGCACCTCGGGCGGGATCAGTCGCGTGGTCATTACCGGCATCACCGCCGCACAGAACAGGATCGCCGTCAGCGTAAACATCGCCGGTGCGCCCGCATCGCCGATGGTGAGCAAAACCTGGCCCAGTGCCAGCGCCGATAGATTGATCGCCATGTAGACCGAAAACACCCGGCTGCGCCGGCGCGCGTCGGGCTCGGCGTTGAGCCAACTTTCGATCACCGTATACAGGCCGACCAGCGCCGCGCCGGTCACCAGGCGCAACACGCCCCAGCCCCAGGCGTTCAACCAGATCGGATGCAGCAACACCGCAATGGCTGCCAGCGCCGCATAAAAGGCAAACGCGCGGATATGTCCGATGCGCCGAATCAGCGGCGGTGCGAAGAAGGTGCCCAGAAAGAAGCCGGCGAAGTAGCCGGACATGATCAACCCCAACGCCCGCGCATCGAAGCCGGCCTGATCGCCACGCACGGCGAGCAGCGTGCCGAGCAACCCGCTACCGGTCAGTAGCAGGGCAACGCCAAGCAGTAAGGCAGTCAACCGCAACACGGATGCGGCCCTCGTGGGGGGAAAGGCGCGTCGATCACCTGCGCGAGTGTAACAGCCTGGTCGATGCGGCTCGATCGGCCCCGTTGGCGCATGCGCGTTTTTAGCGATGCGCGGGAGGATGTGATGCCGCAGCCTGCGGATTTTTGTGGTTGCCTGCGCGTCGCATTGCTCGGGTATGCAACCCTGCATGCGTGGCTCGTACGGCGCACGCAGGAGCGTCGTGCGCTGCGCTCGCCCCACGCTGCCGCCAGCCATGCCTGTGCAGGGAGTGCGGCATGGCGTCCACACGCGCAGCCCATCGGCATGGGTGGCTGTCGAAGCAGCCATCGCGCATTGCCGCTCTCGCCCGGCACCGGCCATGCGGGCGCATCGCCGGCAACCTGCTGCCCGTCGCGAGCGATGCGCTGCCCTTGCGAGCCCGCATGCGTCTAGAATTTGCGCCCCTTGCAACGTCTTCAGCTGATCCCTGCCATGCCCATCTACGGTTTTCAGTGCACTACCTGCGGCCACGCATTCGACCGTCTGCAGAAAATGGCCGACCCCGATCCGCAAACCTGCCCGGCCTGCGCCGCGGCCACGATCAAGCGCCAGGTCACCGCGCCGTCGTTCCGCCTGTCCGGCAGCGGCTGGTACGAGACCGACTTCAAATCGGCCGGCGAGAAAAAGAAGAACCTCACCGAAAGCAGCAGCGCCGGTGGCGATGCCAAACCAGCGGCAACCGCGGAGAGCAAGCCGGCCGCCAAGCCCGCGTCAGATCCGGCATGAGTGGCCGCGGCGCGCAGATTGCGCCGCCCCGCGCGGTGTTGCGCGCCGCAACGACTCCACGTCGAGCACCGTGCTGCCGGCTGTGTCAGGGCGCATCGCGTGGGTGCCTGCCGCCAGCCAGACGGCCGCGCCATGCCATCAGCGTCCGCCGCGGTCAGGACGACGTTCTCCGGTAGCGCGCGCCATGCGCGCTGAGCGGGCGCGGTGGACGATCTCGCTGGCCGGGCCGGTGTCGATACGCCCGCATGAGCCGGGCCCGGCGCAGTCCCGGCAAAACCTGTGGCGATGCTGGGCGCGTTGCCGCAAGGCTCCGACGCACGCGTCGCGCGTGCCGTTAGCCGCACTTCCGGGGATCGCCATGACTGCATCCGACGGCCGCGTCCGCCTGGAGGCGTGCCGTCGTCTAGAGCGCTGGCGCCGGTGTCTCGCCGAGGCGCGCCGGCCAGTCCTACGCAGCCAGCCTGCGCGGCCGGTGCATCAACGCGCCTCGAAACGCGCCCGGCAGCCATCGTTGACCCACACCGTGGCGCGACGATCGTCGTAGCCCCAGGTGCGGCCTTCCGCACAGCGCGTGTCCGATAACTGGCGGGTCAGCACCGGGCGGCCATAGCGGCCATCCCAGGCGCAGGTGCGCAGGCGCCGGTCGTCGCTGGCGCAGGTGATGGCGTAGCCGTTGCCGGGGCGGTCGTCGCGGCCGCCATAGCCGCCGTCCCAGCCACCGCCACCGCGGGCCTGCGCGAATTCGCCCCGGCAGCCGTCGTCCACCCAGATCCGGCCGCCTTCCTGGCGCCAGTTGCGGCCTTCCACGCAAGGCGTGTTGGAGAGTTGGCGCACCAACATGGCGCGACGCCAGCCGGTATCGCAGATTTTCTGGCGCTGGTCGTTGCTCTCGCAGCGCACCGTTCCAGCGACCCCGCCAACGCCGCCGGGGCCATTGCCGCCGCCCCAGCCGCCGCCGTTGCGGGCTTCGACGAAACGGCCGCGACAGCCGTTGTCCACCCAGATCCGGCCGCGCTCGCTGCCCCAATTGCGGCCTTCGATGCAGCGCGTGCCAGAGATGTTTTCCACCAGCACCGCGCGGCCGCGGAATGGCGTATCGCAGTCGCGGCGGCGGTTGTCGTTGCTGGAGCAGGTGATGCTGGGGCCATTCCAGCCACGCTCCTGGGCGCTGGCGGTGACGCTGGCAAATGCGCCGGTCAGGGTGATCAGGCCGAAGCCGGAGAGCAGCAGGGCAGTGCGCAGCATCGTGTCGTCCTTGGTGCAGGAGGGGCGTGGCGCCTATTCAGCCGGGCACTGACTTAAGCGCCCATGAGCGCCCGCGCATTTGCTCCTGTCGCCCGGCGGCCCCAGAATATCCGGCTTTCCGGCGCTGTCCTGCGTCGGTTTTTCAGCGGAGCTTTCGATGCGTACCCACTTCTGCGGCCTGGTCGACGAGACCTTGATCGGCCAAACCGTCACTCTCGCCGGCTGGACCGACGTGGCCCGCAACCTGGGCGGGGTGTGCTTCATCGACCTGCGCGACCACGAAGGCATCGTGCAGGTGACGGTGGAACCGGTGACCGGCGACGACGCCAGCGCAGAGCTGTTCAAGGTGGCCGCCAGCCTGGGCTACGAGGACGTGTTGCAGGTGGAAGGTGTGGTGCGCGCGCGTCATGCGGTCAACGACAAGCTGCGCAGCGGCAAGGTGGAAGTGATCGCCACGCGCATCAGCATCCTCAACAAGGCCGCGCCGCTGCCGTTCCACGCGCATGAGAATCCGGGCGAAGAAACCCGCCTGAAGTACCGCTATCTCGACCTGCGTCGCCCGGAAATGCAGCGCATGCAGCGCACCCGCATCAAGCTGGTGCAGGCGCTGCGCCGGCATCTGGATGCGCGCGACTTCCAGGACATCGAAACCCCGATTTTGACCAAGGCCACCCCGGAAGGCGCGCGCGACTTCCTGGTGCCGGCGCGCATGCATCCGGGCGAGTTCTACGCGTTGCCGCAGAGCCCGCAGCTGTTCAAGCAGATCCTGATGGTGGCCGGCTTCGACCGCTACTACCAGATCGCGCGCTGCTTCCGCGACGAAGCGCTGCGCGCCGACCGCCAGCTGGAATTCACCCAGCTCGACATGGAATTCGCCTTCGTGCGCGAGCGCGACGTGCAGGATTTCGTCGAAGACATGATCCGCGCCATCTTCAAGGAAGTGGTGGATGTGGAGCTGGCTGCGCAGTTCCCGCGCATGACCTGGGCCGAGGCGATGCGCCGCTTTGGGTCGGACAAGCCGGACCTGCGTATCGCGCTGGAACTGGTCGACGTGGCCGAGCTGGTCAAGGCCAGCGAATTCCCGGTGTTCACCGCCGCCGCCAACGATGCCGACGGCCGCGTCGCCGCGCTGCGCATCCCCGGCGGTGCCACGCTGTCGCGCAAGCAGATCGACGAATACGCAGCGCACGCCGCCAAGTACGGCGCCAAGGGCCTGGCCTACATCAAGCTGTCGGAGACCGGCGAGGTCAGCTCGCCGATCGCCAAGTTCTTCAGTGAAGAATCCTTCGCTGCGCTGCTCAAGCACGTCGGCGCCGGCAATGGCGACATCGTGTTCTTCGGTGCCGGCGGCTACACCAAGGTGTCCGACTTCATGGGCGCGCTGCGCCTGAAGGCCGGCAAGGACTTCAACCTGATTGCCGACGGCTGGGCGCCGCTGTGGGTCACCGACTTTCCGATGTTCGAATGGGACGATGAGGCGCAGCGTTACGTCGCATTGCATCACCCCTTCACCGCACCGGCGGTGGACGATATTGCCGACCTGCGCGCCAACGCGCGTACCGCGGTCTCGCGCGGCTACGACATGGTGCTCAACGGCAATGAAATCGGCGGCGGCTCGATCCGTATCCATCGCCCGGACATGCAGAGCGCAGTGTTCGAACTGCTGGGCATCGGCGCCGAAGAAGCGCGCGCCAAGTTCGGCTTCCTGCTGGATGCCTTGAACTACGGCGCACCGCCGCACGGCGGCATCGCCTTCGGTATCGACCGCATCGCCGCACTGATGGCCGGTACAGAGTCGATTCGCGACGTCATCCCGTTCCCCAAGACCACCGGTGCGCAGGATCTGATGACCGACGCCCCGTCGCCGATTGCTGCCGACCAGCTCGCCGAAGTGCACGTACAGGTGCGCCCGAAGCAGGTCTGACCTGGCATGAACACACGGCCACGCCATGGCGCGGCCGTGTGTCCATGCGCAGCGCGCAGCTTGCGCGCAAGGCGTTGTTGACCGATCCGCGCTGCACTCAAGGCGCGGATCGAACAGCTGCACGCGCAGGGGGGCGTGCGCAAGTAACTGCCAGGCAATCGCGCACCGCGACTTTCCGAAATCCTGAGTGCTTGCCCAGCAACTGCGCCCAAGCTCTAGCAGGTGACGCAGCGCGTTTTTTGCGTGCCGCTCCGATACGCGCGGCAATTCCAACGCACGCGGCAACCAGGCCTCTGGGTGCTAAGACCACCAGCCGGGCAGACGCATCTGATGCCCGACCGGCAGGGGCGCTCGAACGATTCCCGATTCCCCATTCCCGATTCCCCACTTGCAGCAACGCCGCAGCATGCGAGAAGCTGCCGCGTCGACTTGCCAGAGGGGCCCGCATGACCCGCATTCGCCGCGCCACGCCGGACGATGCCGAAGCGCTGTCGCTTCTGGCCGCGCAGACCTTTACCGAAACCTTCGGGCATCTGTATCCGGAAGAGGACTTGCGCGGTTTTCTGGAAGAGACCTATGCCGTGGAGCGCGCGCGCACCGTGCTGGCGCACCCGGATTACGCGATCTGGCTGCTGGAGATGGACAACCTGCTGGTCGGCCACGCGGCCGCCGGCCCCTGCGGGTTGCCGCATGATCAGGTGCGTCCCGGCGACGGAGAGCTGAAGCGGTTGTACCTGCTGAAGGACTATCAGAACAGCGGCTGGGGCAGCCGATTGTTCGAAACTGCGCTGCAATGGTTGGAGCGCGACGGCCCACGCACCTTGTGGATTGGCGTGTGGTCGGAAAATTTCGGCGCACAACGCTTTTACGCCCGCTACGGTTTCGAAAAGGTGGGCGAATACGACTTTCCGGTGGGCAAGATCGTCGACCGCGAATACATCCTGCGGCGCAGCCCGGTGCTGGCAGCGGACTAGTCGCACCAGTGCTGCCGCCCGTTGCCCTTGCACGTTCGCTCTGGCGTCCAGCGCGCAACGCACACGCCTCTGACGCCCTCTGCCGGTAACCATTTCAGTGTCCAGCGCATCACCCATCAGCCCGGCCGCGCCGCGGCGCAGTCAGCGCGAGGGAGCGCGCGCCGCGACTGCCGACGTGCTGCTGGTGCACGGCATCTGGAACACCGCGCACTGGCTGCTGCCCTTGGCGCGGCGGATGCGTGCCAACGGGCTGGCGCCTGCGCTGTTCGGGTACGCCAGCGTGCTCGGCGGCCCCGCGCATGCGGTGCCGCGTCTGATCGAACGCCTGCGCGCCAGCCGCGCGCAGCTGGTGGTCTGTCACAGCCTGGGAGGGCTGATGACCCTGCAGGCACTGCAGGATGCCCCCGACCTGGCGGTGCGTCGCGTGGTCTGCCTGGGCTCGCCGTTGTGCGGCAGTGCCGCTGCGCGCGGGTTGGCGCAACGTGGCGGGCTGTGGGCGATGGGCCGCAGCGCCGCGATCTTGCAACAGGGCTTTGTGCGCTGGGACGGCCAGGCCGAGATCGGCCAGGTGGCCGGCAACGTGGCGCGCGGGATCGGTCGCTGGCTCGCCCCCCTTGAAGGTGACTCGGACGGCACCGTGACGCTGGCCGAAACCCGCCTGCCCGGGCTGCGCGACCATTGCGTAGTGCGGGCAAGCCACAGCGGGCTGTTGCGCTCGCCCGAAGCCGCCGCACAGGCGCTGGCCTTTCTGCGCACCGGCCGCTTCCAGCCGTGAACATGCGCCGGCGGATGGCGCTGCCCCGGTGAAGGCAGGCAATCAGGTAAAATCCGCGCCCTGTCATTGAAGCCAGTCTGGAACCACCCATGGGTAGAGGTCCCTCGATCGAAGGCCGCAAGAACGCCTCCGACGCCAAACGCGGCAAGATGTTTACCAAGATCATCCGCGAGATCAGCGTGGCCGCCCGCGCCGGTGGCGGCGACCCGTCCAACAATCCGCGTCTGCGCACCGCCATGGACAAGGGCCTGTCGTCGAACATGTCCAAGGACGTGATGGAGCGCGCCATCAAGAAGTCCACCGGCGAGCTGGAAGGGGTGGAATACGAAGAAGTGCGCTACGAGGGCTACGCGCCCGGCGGCGTGGCGGTGATCGTGGACTGCCTGACCGACAACCGCGTGCGCACCGTGGCCGATGTGCGCCATGCCTTCAGCAAATGCGGCGGCAACATGGGCACCGAGGGCTCGGTGGCCTTCATGTTCAAGCGCCTGGGCGTGCTGAGCTTCGCTGCCGGCATCAATGAAGACACCCTCACCGATGCCGCCATCGAAGCCGGCGCCGACGATGTGGTGGTGTACCCGGAAGACGGAGCCATCGACGTGCTGACCGCCCCGGACGCCTTCGCCCAGGTCAGGGACGCCCTGGTCGCTGCAGGGCTGGAACCGGCACACGCCGAAATCACCTTCCGCGCCGACAACGACATCGCCGTGGACGGCGATACCGCCGTGCAGGTCCGCAAGCTACTGGACATGCTCGAAGACCTGGACGACGTGCAGGACGTGTATTCGAACGTCGATCAAGCGGCGCTTGGCGCCTAAGGCGCTGGGAATCGGGAATGGAGAATCGGGAATCGAAACGGCAGCATCCTGCATCGCTCGGCAATGTCGAGCACGCCAGTCGGCCGCTTTACCCATTCTCGATTCCCGACTCCCAATTCCCGGCTTCTAGATGACCCGCATCCTGGGCATCGATCCCGGTTCGCAGCGCACCGGCATCGGCATCATCGATATCGACGAGGGCGGTCGCAGCCGGCATGTGCACCACGCGCCGTTGATGCTGCTGGGCGAGGGCGACTTCTCCCAGCGGCTCAAGCGGCTGCTGCAGGGGCTGGGCGAGCTGATCGAGACCTACCGGCCGGATGAGGTGGCGATCGAAAAGGTGTTCATGGGCAAGAGCGCCGCTTCTGCGCTCAAGCTCGGCCACGCGCGCGGCGCGGCAATCTGCGCGGTGGTCATGCGCGACCTGCCGGTGCACGAGTACGCCGCCACCGAAGTCAAGCTGGCGCTGGTCGGCAAGGGCGGCGCGGACAAGGTGCAGGTGCAGCACATGGTCGGCATCATGCTCAACCTGAAAGGCAAGCTGCAGCCCGACGCCGCCGACGCATTGGCGGTTGCCATCACCCACGCCCACGTCCGCGCCACCGCGCAACGTCTGGGCGTCAATACCCAACAGGCCTGGAGCCGCAAAAGATGAGAATCGGGAATCGGGAATCGGGAATCGGGAATTGCAAGAGCAGGGTCCAGAGCAGCGCACGCTGTTTCGATTCCCCATTCCCGATTCCCCATTCCCGGCACCGCCAAGGCGGTGCCCAATGATCGGCCGTCTGCGCGGGATCCTGGCCTACAAGCAGCCGCCGTGGCTGGTGATCGACGTGGGCGGGGTGGGGTACGAGCTGGAGGCGCCGATGAGCACCTTCTACGACCTGCCCGATGTCGGTCGCGACGTGATCCTGTTTACCCATTACGCGCAGAAGGAAGACAGCGTGTCGCTGTACGGTTTCCTGCGCGAAGGCGAGCGGCGGTTGTTCCGCGATGTGCAGAAGGTCACCGGTATCGGCGCCAAGATCGCGCTGGCGGTGTTGTCAGGGGTCAGTGTCGACGAGTTTGCCCGCCTGATCACCAGTGGTGACATCACCGCGCTCACGCGCATTCCTGGCATCGGCAAGAAGACTGCTGAGCGCATGGTGGTGGAACTGCGCGACCGCGCGGCCGATTTCAGCAGTGGCGCACCGATCACCGGCCAACTGGGGCCCGACGCCGTTTCCGAGGCCACCGTGGCCTTGCAACAGCTGGGCTACAAGCCGGCCGAGGCCGCCCGCATGGCGCGCGACGCCGGTGCAGAAGGCGACGAGGTCGCGACGGTCATTCGCAAGGCGCTGCAAGCCGCGCTGCGCTAGGCGCGAGCGCGAACTATTGCCAGGCCGCAAAGCGGGCGCGGCCGGCACTCGGCATCGACAGGGGCGGCCCGTACACTGCGCATCCTTGCCCGCGGCCAGCCCGTATCTTGGGTGCCTGTGACCTCGGTGCAGGCACCTTCGACAGGTGCTGTCTCCCTCATCATCTTCACGCTGTCTGGCGAAAACTGCCCACCTCATGTCCCACACCCCCAAATCAGCAGGCTCCAGCCACGCGCCCGCCAATAGCCAGACCGCCCTGGTCATCGGCGCGATCGGCGTCGTCTTCGGCGATATCGGTACCAGCCCGCTGTATACGCTCAAGGAAGCGTTTTCGCCGCACTACGGGCTGAGCCCGGACCACGACACCGTGCTGGGCATCCTGTCGCTGGTGTTCTGGGCGCTGATGCTGGTGGTCACGCTCAAATATGTCACCGTGATCATGCGTGCCGACAACGACGGCGAGGGCGGCATCATGGCGCTGACCGCGCTGGCGCAACGCACGCTGCCGGGCGGTTCGCGCTCGATGTATGTGGTCGGCATCCTCGGGATCTTCGGTGCCTCGCTGTTCTTTGGCGACGGCGTCATCACCCCGGCGATTTCGGTGCTGTCGGCAGTGGAAGGCCTGGAGGTGGCCGCGCCCAAGCTGGAGCCGTTCGTGGTGCCGATTACCCTGGTGGTGCTGGGCATGCTGTTCCTGGCGCAGCGCTTCGGCACCGAACGTGTCGGCAAGGCATTCGGGCCGATCACCCTGCTCTGGTTCTTCGCGTTGGGCGCGATCGGCGTCTACAACATGGCCCGCGCACCGGAAGTGCTGCATGCGCTGAATCCGTGGTGGGGCGTGCGCTTCTTCGCGCAACACAACTGGCATGCGGTGTTCGTGCTGGGCGCGGTGGTGCTGGCGGTGACCGGTGGCGAAGCGCTGTACGCGGACATGGGCCATTTCGGCGCCAAGGCGATCCGTCGCTCGTGGCAGTTCGTGGTGTTGCCGATGCTGACCTTGACCTACCTGGGGCAGGGCGCGCTGGTGCTGCGCAATCCGGCCGCGGTCAGCAACCCGTTCTACGAGGCGGTGCCGGAGTGGGCGCTGTACCCGATGATCGTGCTGGCCACCGCCGCCACGGTGATCGCCTCCCAGGCGCTGATCACCGGCGCCTATTCGGTGGCCAGCCAGGCCATGCAGCTCGGCTACATCCCGCGCATGCACATTCGCCATACCTCGCACTCCACCATCGGACAAATCTATGTGCCGGCGGTGAATTGGTGCCTGCTGGCGCTGGTGGCGGTGGCAGTGATCGGTTTCGGCGACTCGGCCTCGCTGGCCACCGCCTACGGCGTCTCGGTGACCGGCACCATGCTGATCACCACCGTGTTGATGATCATCTACGCGCGCGCCAACCCACGCGTGCCGGCGCCGCTGCTGTGGTTGTTCGCGCTGGTGTTCCTGGCGGTGGATTGCGCGTTCTTCTACGCCAACATCATCAAGTTCCTGGACGGCGCCTGGTTCCCGTTGTTGCTGGGCCTGATCCTGTTCACCCTGATGCGCACCTGGCGCCGCGGCCGCAAGTTGCTGCACGACGAGATCCGCAAGGACGGTATCAAGCTGGACACCTTCCTGCCCGGGTTGATGCTGGCGCCGCCGGTGCGCGTGCCCGGCACGGCCGTGTTCCTGACCGCCGACCCGATGGTGGTGCCGCACGCGCTGATGCATAACCTCAAGCACAACAAGGTGCTGCACGAGCGCAATGTATTCCTGACCGTGGAGACCCTGCAGGTGCCGTACGCAGCCGCCGGGAAACGGCTGAAGATCGACGCGATCGGCGACGAGTTCTACCGCGTGCATGTGCGCTTCGGTTTCATGGAGACCCCAGACGTGCCGCTGGCGCTGATGCGCTCCTGCGACCAGGGCGGGATCTATTTCGACCCGATGGACACCACCTATTTCGCCAGCCGCGAGACCATCGTGGCCAGCGCCAACCGCGGCATGCCGATCTGGCGCGACAAGCTGTTCGCGCTGATGCATCGCAATGCCGCCCCGGCCACCGGATTCTTCCGCATCCCCGGCAACCGCCTGGTGGAGCTGGGCGCACAAGTCGAGATCTAGGCATGGCAGCGCTCAAGTGGATGATCTACGGGCGCTCCCCCAGCCTGGACACCTTCTGGGACGAACCACTCAACCTCGGGCGCATGCCGGCGACCGAGGCTGCGATCGCAGCGGCCCAGGCGCGGCTCGGCATCCGCCTGCCGGGCTGGCTGCTGGAGTTATACGCGCGCTATGACGGTGGCGCGGTGCAGATGGCATGCGGCCAGTCCCTTGAGGAGCCGGACAACTGGCTCAAGGCCGAGTGGCTGATCCCGCGTGCGCGCCTGCTCGGCTGTGCAGACCTGTTCTCCTTTGCCGAGGTGCGCGCCGGCCAGGACTATCGTGACGATGCCTATGACGGTTTGGCGGAAGGTGGCGACGACCGCCGCCTGATCGCCATCGCAGCCGATGATCGTTCGCCCAGCCGCGCGCTGTGCCTGGATTACTCCGCATCCGGCGTTGAGCCCGCCCTGGTCTATGTCGATGCGGGTAACAAGCGCCGTCTGGCCGTGTTCGCCAATGTGGACGATCTGCTGGCGCAACTGGTCGATGTCGTGTACTGGTCACCCGCTTTGCAGGCCAGGCACGATGGAGACGCTGTGCACTGGCAGCCGCAGCCACCGGCAGTGACCACGTTCTGGAGCGGCCCCGGCCACTGGAACGCACAGGCAGCCGCTGCGGACGACGAGGCCTTCGCCGCGGCCGAGGCACGGCTGGGCGTGCGACTGCCGGCGCTGCTCAAGCGGCTGTACGCCGTGCAGGACGGCGGCGACACCGGCTGGTGCTGGGTGCCGCGAACCCGCTTTCCGTCCGATCGCTACGTGGATTGGGAATGCGTGCTGGTGGATCGCGATCTGCCGCCGCTGGCGTACATCCGCAGCGTGTTGGATTTTGCCGATGCCTTCGAAGACCGGACTGACTTCAGTGCCGCAGCCTGCCTGCACGCCGGCCTGGATCGGGTGCTGGTGCTGGCCTGCCACAACGTCAATAGCCTGCTGTGCCTGGACTATCGTGCGCGCGGGCCGCAGCACGAGCCGGAGATTGTCTATTTCCAGACCTGGGATGGTCTGGTGCCGACCTGGCGCGCCGCGAGCTTCGATGCGTTCTTCGGCGTACTACGGCAAGCCGAGCTTGAGCTGTAGAGGTTGGGCCATCCGCGCGCGGCATGAGAAGATGGTCGGATGACCGAGCAGCGCATCATCGCCAGCAGCTCCACCCGCGAAGACGACGACGCCGATGCGAGCATTCGTCCCAAGCGCCTTGCCGATTATCTCGGCCAGCAGCCGGTGCGCGAGCAGATGGAGATTTACATCCAGGCGGCCAAGGCGCGTGGCGAGGCGATGGATCATGTGCTGATCTTCGGCCCGCCCGGGCTCGGCAAGACCACGCTGAGTCACGTCATCGCCAACGAGCTGGGCGTGAGCCTGCGCGTGACCTCCGGCCCGGTGATCGAAAAGGCTGGCGATCTGGCCGCGCTGCTGACCAACCTGCAGCCACACGATGTGTTGTTCATCGACGAAATCCATCGCCTCTCGCCGGTGGTGGAAGAAGTGCTGTATCCGGCGATGGAAGATTTCCAGATCGACATCATGATCGGCGACGGCCCGGCTGCGCGTTCGATCAAGATCGACCTGCCGCCGTTCACCCTGATCGGCGCCACCACGCGTGCCGGGTTGCTGACTGCACCGCTGCGCGACCGCTTCGGCATCGTGCAACGGCTGGAGTTCTATTCCCCGCAGGAACTGACCCGCATCGTGATCCGCTCGGCGGCGATCCTCGGCATCGACTGCACGCCCGAAGGCGCGGCGGAAATCGCACGCCGCGCGCGCGGTACCCCGCGTATCGCCAATCGCTTGCTGCGTCGCGTACGCGACTACGCACAGGTCAAGGCGGCCGGGCATATCGATCTGCCGGTGGCGCAGGCGGCCATGCAGATGCTCAAGGTCGACCCGGAAGGCTTTGACGAGCTCGACCGCCGCATGTTGCGCACCATCGTCGAGCACTTCGACGGCGGCCCGGTCGGCGTGGAATCGTTGGCCGCCTCGCTGTCGGAAGAGCGCGGCACGCTGGAAGATGTCATCGAGCCGTACCTGATCCAGCAGGGCTTTCTGGTCCGCACCGCGCGCGGCCGCATGGTCACGCCCAAGGCCTATCTGCATCTGGGCCTGAAACCGCCGCGCGACCGCGCCCCGGGCATCGGCGAACCGGGAGACCTGTTTTGAGAACGCTCTGTTGGTCGCCAACCTGGGCCGTCCCGAACGAAGCTCCGTGCCCATGACCATCGAATCACGATTCCCGAATCCCCAATCCCCGCCGGTATTCAGTTGGCCGACACGCGTCTACTGGGAAGATACCGACGCCGGCGGGGTGGTCTACCACGCGCGCTACGTTGCCTTCATGGAACGCGCGCGCACGGAGTGGATGCGCGCGCTCGGCTACGGGCAGGAGCGTATGCGCCAGGAGCACGACCTGGTGTTTGCGGTTCGCTCGATGCAACTGGATTTCCTCAAGCCGGCCCGGCTCGACGACGCGCTGTCAGTGTCGGCGGTGTTGCTGCGATGCAGACGGGCCAGCCTGCTGTTCGCGCAATCGGTCCGTCGCGAAGGCGAAGTGCTGCTGACCGCCGAGGTGCGCATTGCCGCGCTCGGTGCCAGCGACTTCCGTCCGCGTGGCATGGACGATGCGCTGTATGACGTGTTGAAAGCTCTAGAAACCCCAGAATCCGATTACTGAGGAACGAACGGATGTCGATTGCATTGCTCCTGGCCCTGCAGGACACGGTAGTGGAAGCACTACCGCAGGACGTCGCCGCTGCCGCGGCGCAGACCGCCAGCGTGGCGCACAACAGCAGCATCAACTATGTGGACCTGATCCTGCGCGCCAGTATCCCGGTCAAGATCATCGTGCTGCTGCTGCTGATCGGCTCGTTCATCAGCTGGGTGATCATTTTCCGCAAGGCGCGTGCGTTCAAGCTGGCCAATCGCGAGGCCGACGAGTTCGAGAACCGCTTCTGGTCCGGTGCGGACCTGGCCAAGCTGTATGCCTCGGCAACCGACCGCAACCGGACCGTCGGCGGTCTGGAGTCGATGTTCGAAAGCGGCTTCCGCGAGTTCTCGCGCCTGCGCGATCGGCGCCGTCTGGACGCGCGCGTGCAGTTGGAAGGCGCGCAGCGTGCCATGCGCACTGCCTTTACCCGTGAGGTCGACCAGCTCGAGCGCAATCTCGAATTGCTGGCCAACATCGGCTCCACCGCGCCGTACGTCGGCCTGGTCGGTACCGTGTTCGGCATCATGGTGACCATGCACGACATGGTCAGCAGCGGCGAGCAGGCCGGTATCGCGGCCGTGGCGCCGGGTATCTCCGAAGCGCTGTTCGCCACCGCCATCGGCCTGTTCGTGGCGATTCCGGCGGTGTGGGCCTACAACCGCTTCACCACCCGCGTGGAACGGCTGTCGGTGCGCTACGAGACCTTCGCCGACGAGTTCAGCTCCATCCTGCAGCGCCAGGCTGGCGCGGACGAGTGATGCGCGCTCCCGGCATGCACCCGCACGGTTTGATCGGGACGTGGCCGGGCGAGCCAGTCGCGTCGATGCACAGCGTGATGCGCGGCTGTCCCTCACCCGGGCGCCGCGCGACTCCGCTGCCGCCCGGCGCCGAGGATTAATTAGGAACGTTTCGCGATGATCTCCGGTATTTCCCGTCGTAAGAAGCGCAAGCTCAAATCCGACATCAACGTCGTGCCGTATATCGACGTGATGCTGGTGCTGCTGATCATCTTCATGGTCACTGCGCCGCTGCTGACCCTGAGCACCGATGTCAGTCTGCCCAGCTCGCGCGCCAAGGCGCTGGAGAGCAAGCAGGACCCGGTGGTGGTGGTGGTCGCTGCCGATGGCAAATTGGCGCTGCAACTGCCCAAGGGCAAGCCGCAGGCGATGGACGTGGCCGCGCTGCAGGCACAGTTGGCTGCCATCGTGGCGCAGGACAAGGACGCACGTGTGGTGGTGGCCGGCGATCGCGCCGCGCCGTACCAGAAGATCATGGACGCCATCGACGTGCTCAAGCAGGCCAAGGTCGAGAAGGTGGGCCTGATTTCCGACTCCGGCGGCAGCGCAGGCAGCGATGCACGCTGACGCGCTCCCCACGCAGACGGCGCGCGATGACGGCTGGTTTCGACCGGTCGTCCTGGCATTGGTCGTGCACGTCCTGGTCGCGCTGGTGTTCATCGCCGGCTGGCTGTGGTCGCCGGAACGCTCGGTGGAACCGGCGGCCGGCGACCCCAGCATGGAGGCCTCGCTGGACGTGTCGGCTGCCGAGGCGCGGGTTGCGCGCCAGGCATTGAAGGCCACGCCGGTCGAAACGCCGCCCCCGCCTGCGCCGTTGCCCGAACCCGCGCCGGAAGACAGCGTGCCACCGCCGCAGCCGATCCCCGAGCCGCACCCGCAGGATGCACCCACGCCGCAGCAGGCGCAGGCACAGGAGCGCGTCGCCCAGCCCGACAAGGTCGACCAGGAGCGCGTGGATGCATTGGCCATTTCCGCCGAAAAGGCCAAGCAGGAACAGGAAGCCAAGCGTCGCCAGGAGCAGATCGACCTGACCGAGCGCAAGCGCCAGGAAGAGGCCGAGCAGAAATTGCGCCTAGCCAAGCAGCAGGAAGAGGCCGACGCCAAGAAGAAACAGGCGGCCGCACAGCAGGCGGCGGAAGAAGCCGAACGCCAGAAGAAGATCGCCGAGATCCGTCGTCAGCGCGCGCAAGCCGATAAGGAAATGGCGCTGGCCGAGCAGAAGTTGCGCCAGGTCGCGGCCGCGCGTGCGCAGCAGGCCTCCGCGGCCGCGGCGACCAGCGCGCAGCCGACCGCAGGGCAGGGCGGTACCAGTACCGACCTGTCGGCCAAGTACGCTGCGGCGATCCAGCAGAAAGTGCTGGCGCAATGGGTGCGTCCGCCGTCGGTGCCGCCAGGCCAGAAATGCACCATCAACATCCGCCAGTTGCCGGGCGGCAGCGTGATGGAGGCCAAGGTGGCACCCGGCTGCCCCTACGACGAGGCTGGCCAGCGTTCGATCGAAGCCGCCGTGTTGAGCGCCCAGCCGTTGCCCTACCGCGGGTTCGAATCGGTGTTCCAGCGCAACCTGACCTTTGTGTTCACGGCGCAGGATCAGTGACCCTGGTCAGGCTGCGGCGACCACTGTCGCCGCAGCCTGATGCCACCCCGCGTTATCGTCCATGAGCTGTCCATGTCGCTACACCATCGCTCGCTCTGTTTTCACGTCACCTCATTCACGATTGCGAGTATGTTCACTCGTTGATTGCTATCCCTTGCACACTTTTCCTGCCCGATCCGAGCCGTCCATGAAAAAACCGCTGCGTTGGCTAGCCGCCTTGACCGCCCTGTTGTTGCCGCTGAGCGCACTCGCGCAGCAGCAAGGCCTCACCATCGATATCGTCGGCGGTAGCGCGTCTGCCACGCCGATCGCCGTCATTCCGATGCCCTATCAGGGCTCGGGCACCGCGCCGCAGACCGACGTATCCGCCGTGGTCGGCGCCGACCTGGATCGTTCCGGCCAGTTCCGCACGTTGCCGGCTGCGCAGATCGTCGAAAAGCCGACCCGTGGCACCGAGGTGCAGTTCCAGACCTGGCGCACCCTCAAGCAGAACTACATCGTGGTCGGCCGCATCATGGACGCCGGCGAAGGCGCATACCGGGTCGAATACGAGTTGTTCGACGTGGCCAAGGGCGAGCGCATGCTGGGCCTGGCGATGACCGCGCGTGCCAATGCAATGCGCGATGTTTCGCACCAGATGGCCGATGCCATCTACGAAAAAATCACTGGCGTGCGTGGTGCCTTCTGGACCCGCATTGCCTACGTGACCGCCAGCGGCAAGGGCGGCGCCATGCGTTATGCGCTGATGGTGGCCGACTCGGACGGCTACAACCCGCAGACCATCGTGCGTTCGGCCGAGCCGCTGCTGTCGCCGAACTGGAGCCCGGACGGCAAAAAGCTGGCGTATGTGAGCTTCGAGCGCGGCAACTCGTCGATCTATCTGCAGGACATCGCCACCGGCGCACGCGAGCTGGTCTCCAGCTTCCGCGGCATCAACGGCGCGCCGTCCTTCTCGCCGGACGGGCGTCGCCTGGCGCTGGCGCTGTCGCGCAGCGGTAACCCGGAAATCTATGTGATGGACCTGGGAAGCAAGCAGCTCACCCAGCTCACCAACCACTTCGGCATCGACACCGAGCCGACCTGGGCGCCGGATGGCGGCAGCATCTACTTCACCTCCGATCGTGGCGGTCGTCCGCAGATCTACCAGGTGGCAGCCAGCGGCGGCAGCGCCAACCGCGTGACCTTCCAGGGCAACTACAACGCCACCGCCAGCGTGTCGTTCGACGGCAAGAAGATTGCCGTGGCACAGGGCAGCGGCAACACCTACCGCATCGCGATGATGGACCGCAGCCTGGGTTCGCCCAGCTGGAGCACGCTGTCGCCGGGTTCGCTGGACGAATCGCCGAGCTTTGCGCCTAACGCCAGCATGGTGTTGTACGCCGCGCGCGAAGGTGGCCGTGGCGTGCTGTACGCGGTCTCTTCCGACGCTCGGGTCCGCCAGCGCCTGGTGCTGGCCGACGGCGATGTGAGAGAACCCGCATGGGGGCCTTACCGAACCGCGCATTAATGTTAATATTTCGCTGCGTTAAACCACTCATTGGCCCAGAGCCTCCATAGGTACCCCATGAACAAGTCCACCCGCGTCTTGCTTGTCTCCCTGCTGTCCGTTGCTGTGCTGGCTGGTTGCTCGAAGAAGGTGAAGGAAACTCCGCCTCCTGCGACCGATACCACCGCTGGTTCCTCGGTTCCCACCGGCCCGTCCACCTCTGGCCTGTACGGCCCGGGCGACCTGGATACCGATGCCTGCCTGCGTCAGCGCGTTGTTTACTTCGATCTGGATCAGGACTCCCTGAAGCCGGAATTCCAGGCCATCATGGCTTGCCACGCCAAGTACCTGCGTGACCGTCCTTCCTCGCGCATCACCCTGCAGGGCAATGCGGACGAGCGCGGTTCGCGTGAGTACAACATGGGTCTGGGCGAGCGTCGCGGCAATGCCGTGTCGTCCTCGCTGCAGGCTGCCGGCGGTTCGGCCAGCCAGCTGACCGTCGTCAGCTACGGCGAAGAGCGTCCGGTCTGCACCGAGTCGAACGAGTCCTGCTGGTCGCAGAACCGCCGCGTCGAAATCGTGTACACGGCTCAGTAAGAAGCGATGCGCTTTCGAGTGACATCCCTGTTCGTCGCGGCGGCCCTTGTGGTCGCCGCGCCGGCATACGCCCAGCGAGCCAGTCTCGCTGATCGTGTGGCCGTGCTCGAGCAGCAGCAGGCCAATAGCCAGGCCAACAACGATCTCCTCAATCAGCTGCAGCAGGCGCGTTCGGACCTGCAGGCGTTGCGGTCGACCGTCGAACAGCTGCAGCACGACAATGAGCAACTCAAGCAGCAATCCAAGGACCAGTACCTGGACCTGGATGGACGCTTGAACCGGTTGGAAGGCGCAGGTGGCGCAACACCGCCATTGCCCCCAGCGACCGGCAGCGTAACCCCGGCCCCGGCACCTGCCGCGCGGCCCGCCGTGGCGGCAACTTCCGAGAAGCCGCCCACCGTCCATGGCGACCCGGGCACCCTGGCCGTCAGCAACGACGAACGTACTGCCTACAATGTGGCGTTCGATGCGTTGAAGAACGGCAAGTACGACGATGCATCGCAGCTGTTCCTGAGCTTTCTGGAGCTCTATCCCAACGGCGTCTATACACCCAATGCCTTGTATTGGCTGGGCGAAAGCTATTACGCCACCCGCAATTTCCAGCTTGCCGAGACGCAGTTCCGCGATCTCGTCAGCCGTTATCCCACGCATGACAAGGCCGCCGGCGGCTTGTTGAAGCTTGGCCTGTCGCAATACGGCGAAGGCAAGAACAACGAGGCCCAGCAGACCTTGCAGCAGGTCGCTACGCAGTACCCTGGCTCCGACGCGGCACGCGTTGCGCAGGAGCGCCTGCAGTCCATCCGTCTCGGCCAGCAACTGCGCTGAGCCTGCGCGTCTGTGCCGGTCGGCACGGCGCATACTTTGCCCATGAACGCCGCCGTCCCTAGCGAGATCGTCCAGTCGCCATTGCCGCGATTGAAGATCACCGAAATCTTTTTGTCCCTGCAAGGCGAGGCCGATGCCGCCGGCTGGCCGACGGTGTTCGTGCGCCTGACCGGCTGCCCGTTGCGCTGCCTGTATTGCGACACTGCCTACGCGTTCCATGGCGGACAGTGGCATGACATCGACGCCATCGTTGCCGAAGTCGCCAGTCATGGCGTGCGCCATGTCTGCGTGACAGGCGGCGAGCCGTTGGCACAGAAGCGTTGTCTGGTACTGCTGGAGAAGCTTTGCGACGCCGGTTACGACGTCTCGTTGGAAACTTCCGGTGCGCTGGACGTGTCTGCCGTCGATCCGCGCGTCTCGCGCGTGGTCGACATCAAGACGCCCGCATCCGGCGAGCAGGCGCGCAATCGCTGGGAAAACCTGCCGCTACTGACCGCACGCGACCAGATCAAGTTCGTGATTTGCAGCCGCGCCGACTACGAATGGTCGCGCGAGATCGTTGCCGCGCATGCATTGGATCGGCGCTGCACGGTGTGGTTTTCGCCGAGCAAAAGCGAGGTAAGCGCGCGCCAGCTGGCCGACTGGATCGTGGCAGATCGCTTGCCGGTGCGCTTCCAGATGCAGCTGCACAAGCTGCTGTGGAACGACGAGCCTGGGCGCTGAGGATCAGGCAGGTAACGCAGCGCCTCGGGAGCCCGCCTTGCGCTGGCAAAAAGATCTGGGCGGTGAGTCGTCGGTCTGCTCCGGCAGCGGGCGATCCCACAAGGTGGCAAAGACCCGTTAGACGCATGGCGATGACGTCGCGGTGCACCGGTACCTGCAGGCTTGCAGGACGACCGAAGCTTGCAGGACGACCGAAGATTGCGGAATGGCGGATTGGGTGCCTTCTTGCGCAGCGATGAAGTTCGCTGAAGGCTTTGCTGGAGATGGTGGGCCGTGATGGATTCGAACCATCGACCAAAAGATTAAAAGTCTTCTGCTCTACCGACTGAGCTAACGGCCCACTGACCCCGACATTGCGTCGGGGTGCGCATTCTACCCTACGCGGGCGTCAAGACAAAATGGCGTAGTGCGTGGGGTCGGGAACGCCGGCATCGGCGAAGCCGGCTGCGCGCAGGCGGCAGGCGTCGCAGTGGCCGCAGGCGCGCCCATCCGCATCGGCGCGGTAGCAGGAGACGGTGAGGCCGAAGTCCACACCCAGGCGCACGCCTTCACGGACGATGTCGGCCTTGCTGAGGAACTGCAGCGGTGCGTGCACCCGCAGCCCTGCACCTTCCACGCCTGCCTTGGTGGCCAGGTTGGCCAGCACCTCGAAAGCGCGCACGAACTCGGGACGGCAATCGGGGTAGCCAGAGTAGTCCACCGCATTGACGCCACAAAACAGGTCGTTGGCGCCGATGACCTCGGCCCAGCCGAGCGCCAGCGACAGCATGATGGTGTTGCGTGCAGGGACGTACGTGACCGGGATGCCGTCGCCGCCAGCGTCGGGGACGTCGATGTCGTCGGTCAATGCCGAGCCGCCGATGCTGCGCAGGTCCACGTCGACCACCTTGTGCGCAATGACGCCCTGCGCGGCAGCAACGCGCGCTGCGGCGTCCAGTTCCGACGTATGGCGTTGGCCATAGCGCACGCTCAGCGCGTAGACGGCAAAGCCCTGCTCCTGCGCGAGTGCGATGACGGCGGCGGAATCCATGCCACCGGACAACAGAACAACGGCTTTTTTCATGACGAATCGGCGATTACTGCGGAATAAGCCCGAAGGCTATCAGGGACGGTGGTGCAGGGCGACCAGGAACCGGTCATCACTACGGCTTTGGCTGGCGCAGGGTTGGCCGGCGCAAATAGAAACAGTGGAATGCAGTTGCGTTATCGGTCGATTGCAACCGGTCTCTTCGGTGACGGCGCGCGTTTCCTGCGCTGGAATCGACGTCAAATACGCATGATCAGGCGTTCACGTAAGTGCATTTATCGTTCGCATCAATTTTGGAAGCATACGCAATGGCCGAGCATCAGGAAGAGGCAGCGAAATCGCGCATTTACGAGGCCCTGCTGCAGGCAACACCGGATCTTTTGTATGTGTTCGATATCCAGCATCGCTTCGTCTACGCCAATCAGGCGTTGTTGACGATGTGGGGCATGCGCTGGGAAGACGCCTGCGGCAAGACCTGCCTGGAACTGGGCTACGAGCCCTGGCATGCGGCCATGCACGATGAAGAGATCGAACAGGTGATTGCAACAGGCCAGCCGGTGCGCGGCGAGGTGCCATTCCCGCATACGACCAAGGGCCTGCGCATCTACGACTACATTTTTACCCCGGTGTTCGGACCCGATGGCAAGGTCGAGGCGATCGCTGGCGCCACGCGCGACATCACCGAGCACAAGCAGCACGAGCAGCATCTGCAGCTGTTGATCAACGAGCTCAACCACCGCGTCAAGAATTCGTTGGTAATGGTGCAATCGTTGGCGCGGCAGTCGTTCACCAATGCCGGCGGCCTGGCAGACGCACAGGAAAAGCTCGACGCGCGCCTGCTGGCGCTCTCGCGGGCACACGACACGCTGACGCGCGAAAACTGGGTCAGTGCCGACGTTCTGGAACTGACCCGCGACGCTGCCGCGCTGTATGAGTCGCACGACAGCCAGCGCTTCACGCTGCAGGGCGATTCTTGTCGGCTGGATCCGCGGCGGGCATTGGCGCTGTCGATGGCGCTGCATGAGCTGTGCACGAACGCGCTCAAGCACGGCGCATTATCCTTGCCAGCCGGGAATGTGCTTGTCTCGTGGGAGCGCAGCACACGCGGCGAGCAGGAGCGACTCGAATTGATCTGGCGCGAAAGCGGGGGGCCGCCCGTGCAGCCACCCACACGCAAGGGGTTCGGTACGCGTCTTCTGGAGCGTGGCTTGAAGCACGACCTCAAGGGCGAGGTTGAGCTGTCCTTCGACCCGGTTGGCGTGTGTTTCCGCGTTTCCATCCCGTTGCCGCCCGAGCATGCCGAGGTGCGGCCATGACCATGCGCGTGCTCCTGGTCGAAGACGAGTCGTTGGTGGCGATGCTCCTGGAGGATTGCCTGGCGGAACTGGGCTACGAGGTGGCGGCAACCGTGGCCGACGTGGACGCAGCGCTGCAAGCGGTACAGGAAGGCAACCTCGACCTGGCACTGCTGGACATCAATCTCGGCGGCACCTTGTCGTTTCCGATTGCAGAAGAACTGGACGCGCGCGGTGTTCCGTATATCTTCGTGACCGGCTATGCGCAGGGCGGGATTCCCGAGAAGTACCGGCACCGGCACGGTCTGCAGAAGCCTTTCCATTTTCGCGATCTAAAACATGCGCTCTCGCTGTTGCAGCAGCGCAGCGCCGAGTGATCGAGCGCGTGTCTTGCCGAAGTTGAACGACACGGGTAGCCGGCGAGAAGTGCGATAGCCCTGTCTGCCACAGTGCGCTGGCGCGCATGCCCCGCAAGCCGATGCATGGCAGCCCGGCGATGGGCAGGCAGTGAGAACGGTGGCTGTGGTGTCTATCTGCTGCCACGCAAGCTGGTGGCAGCGGCCTCGCGCAGTGCCTGGCTGAGTTGCTGCAAGGCGCTCGAGCGCACAGCGGCGTATTGCCAGTACAGCGGGACATCGAGCCAGCGGGTGGGGTCGATGATGACGACCTGCTGGTTGCGCACCGCAGGCAGCACCATCGCTTCGGGCGCCAGGCACCAGCCGAGTCCGCGTGCAGCGGCTTCGACGAAACCGGTGGAGGTGGGCAGGTAATGCGTGGGCGGGGCCAGCCGGGTGCGCGTGATGCGCCTGACGAAGCGCGCCTGCAACGTGTCCTTGCGATTGAATACCATCATCGGCGCCTGGTCCAGCGCGCTGGCCGTAAAGCCACCCTTGAAGTGCGCCGCGACGAACGCTGCCGATGCGACTGCGTGGTACCGCATCACGCCCAATGCGTGGACATTGCAGCCCTGCAGTGGCGCGCGCTCGGAGGTAACCGCGCCCAGTACGCTGCCAGTGCGCAACAATTCCAGGGTGTGATCCTGGTCGTCCACCTGCACATCGAACAGGAAGTTGTGCGTCTGGTGCAGCGACGACAACGCCTGCAGGAACCAGGTTTGTAGCGAGTCGTCATTGACCGCGATGGCGAGTGTACGCGGATGGCCGGCGACGCCATCGCCAGGCAGGAAGTCGGCAATCGCTTCGGCTTCGAGTACCTGCATGGGCTTAAGTCGGCGCAACAGCCGTTCGCCTGCCGGTGTTGGCCGGCAAGGCGCCTTACGCATGACCAATACCTGGCCCAGTCGATCTTCGAGCGCCTTGATGCGTTGCGAGATTGCCGAGGGCGTCACCGCCAGCCGCTGTGCAGCAGCGTCGAAGCTGCCTTCGTCCAATACGGCTGCGAATGCGGCCAGTTGAGGATGTAGGAGATCCATACTTTGAGCGCATTAGAAGATCTAAGCAGCATACAGATTATTTAGTTTTTCTAATGATCTGCAATGGCAGACGATGCACTCCTTACCCGGAGACAACACCGTGATCGCTCAAGCAATAATGGCCGGCTTCCTCGCCGGTGTCGGCCTCATCGTTGCGATCGGCGCGCAGAATGCGTTCGTGCTGCGGCAAGGACTCAAGCGCCAGCACGTGGGGCTAGTGGTGACGATCTGCGTACTAGGGGATATCGCGCTGATATTGCTCGGTGTCGCCGGAATCGGCGTATTGGCGCAGCAGTGGTCGGGCCTGCTGCAGCTGCTGCGTTACGCAGGTGGCGCATTTCTTGCAGTCTATGGCTGGATGGCCGCGCGACGTGCCTGGCGCGGCGAAGGCACAATGACCCCGGCGGAACAGGGCGAAGAACACTGGCAACGCGCAGTGCTCACCTGCCTGGCGTTTACCTTCCTCAATCCGCACGTCTATCTCGATACGATGCTCTTGCTCGGCAGCCTGGCCACGCATTATCCCGGTGCGTTGCGCTGGGCATTCGCGCTCGGTGCGTGTATCGCCAGCGTCAGTTGGTTCTCTGGCCTGGGCTATGGGGCCCGCTTGTTGCAGCCGGTGTTCCGGCATCCGCGTGCGTGGCGGATACTGGATGGGCTGATCGCGGTCTTCATGCTGCTGCTGTGTGTGCTGTTGCTGCTACCCGAGCACGTGGCGCTGCGCTAATCCCTCTGTCTGCAGCGTTATGCAGTCATTGCGCAGGTGTCGGAGCCGGAATTTCTGCTGGTCCATGGTGATCTATTGCAGTCCACCCGCCAGGCCGGGCCGTCGGATCGCCGCCGGTGCAGGGATTGCTCGACAATTCGATATGTTCGGCAGTTTATTTGACAGCGAACAGGCGGCGTTGGCGCAGATGGTGTCCCTGCAAGGTAGCTGCGCCGTTGCAACAGCCAAGCGCGCTCTCAGGGCGCGCTTGGGAGAACGTGAGTGGCTTGTTGCGATCGCCGCCGGCAAGCGCTGCGGTGCGCTCACGCCAGCTGCCCCTTTGAAAGGCAGCCGGCGGCAACGCCACTGCTCAGGCGTGGCGTACCTTGTCCAACAGATGCGCGACCGGTGCGGTAGCGCGCGCGTCTGCGCGGCGTGCCTGCCGTGCATCGATCTTGAAGATGGCGACCGCGTCGGTGAGTTGCACGGCTTGTTCTTCCATGGAGCGGGCGGCGGCAGTGGCCTCTTCCACAAGCGCCGCATTCTGTTGCGTGGTTTCGTCCATGTGCGTGATGGTTTGATTGACCTGTTCGATGCCGGCAGATTGCTCCTGCGAGGCCGCCGAAATTTCGCCCATGATGTCGGTGACGCGCTGGACGCTGGCCACGACCTCGCCCATGGTCTTGCCGGCGCTGTGCACCAGTGCCGAGCCTTCGGCCACGCGTTGGACGGAATCGTCGATCAGGTCCTTGATCTCCTTCGCTGCGCCGGAGGAGCGTTGCGCCAGCGTGCGCACTTCCGAGGCAACAACCGCAAAGCCACGACCCTGTTCGCCTGCCCGGGCAGCTTCCACCGCGGCGTTCAGCGCCAGGATGTTGGTCTGGAAGGCAATGCCGTCGATGACGGAGATGATGTCGGCGATCTTCTTGGACGAGACTTCGATACCACTCATGGTGTCCACGACCTTGCCGACCACACTGCCCCCTTCCGAGGCCACGCGTGCGGCACCGATCGCCAATTGATTGGCCTGGCGCGCACTCTCGGCATTCTGCTTGACGGTGGAGGTCAGCTCTTCCATTGAGGCGGCGGTCTCTTCCAGGTTGGCAGCCTGCTGCTCGGTCCGCTGCGACAGATCCTGGTTGCCGGCGGCGATCTCGCTGGCAGCCGCGTTGATCGACACCGCCGACTGCTGGATGTTGCCGACGATCTGCGCCAGCTGGCTTGCTGTTGCATTGGCGTCATCGCGCATCTGTGCGAATACGCCGCGGAAGTCGCCGCTCATGCGTGCGGTGAGGTCGCCCGCTGCGATCGACTGCAGCAGTGCCGATAGCGATTGCAGATTGCCGTCCGCGGTGGACATCAACTGGTTCAGGCTCTCCACCATGATGCGGAAGTCGAACTGGAAGCGTTCGACATCGCCACGGGCGCTGAAGTCGCCATTGGCGGCGGCCTGCGCAAGGTGCTTGATTTGGTGATTCATCGCAGACAGGTTGAGCTTGACCTGCGACATGGTGTCGCTGAAGGCAGCTTTTTCGCCCGGCAGGGGCTGCATGTCTTCGGAGAGTTCGCCGATGGCATAACGCCCCATGATGCGCGCCAGATCGTTTTGCACGGTCACGTGCGAGGCCACCAATGCGTTGGTGTCGTTGGCCATGCGGCCGTAGTCGCCCGGGAAAACGGTTGCGTCGATGCGGAAGCTGATCTGGCCGTTATCGTGATGCTTGGCCATGTCGGTCTGCGCCGCGATGAGGTTGCGCAGCTGCAGTTGCATCTTGTCCATGGCCTGCAACAGGCGGCCGGTTTCATCCGTTGCGGTGGTGTGCACATCGTTGCGCAGATTGCCTGCGGCAATGGCTTCGGCAGTGCGCGTGGCCTGGCTCAACGGCCTGGTCAGGCTGCGCGTAATCAACCATGCGAGCAGCGCGCTGATCACCAGCGCAGCGATGCCGCCGCTGGCCAGGATGATCTTGCCGTTATGCATCGATGCAACCGCTGCGGCGTACGCATCTTTGCTGAGGCGGCGCTCCAAGGCGGCATTTGCAGCAATCGCGGCTTGTTGCTGGTCCATCGCCGCAGCGGCAGCGCCTTGCAGCAAGGCCTGTGCCTGCTGATTCTGGTCGCGCATGCCGTAGTCGAGAATCTGGTTGTTGAACTTGACCGAAATGTCGCGCTTTTCCTGCACCAGTGCGAGCGCCTTTTTTTCGAGCTCGCTGCTTGGCATCGCAGCCAGGGCATCGTGGGCTTGCTTGTAGCGCGCACGACTCCTTTCGATGATGTCCAGTGCGCGCCGGTTGGCCGCATCGCCTGACACCATCACCACGTCGCGCAAGCCGATCGCCACATTGGTGTTGGCGTCGAGCATTTCGGAGGACAGCCGGATCCTTTCCATGTTGTTGTTGACGATGGTGTCCAGCTCGTAACGCGCATTGGCCATGGTGATCAGGCCGGTCGCCACCAGCAGGCCCGACAGTAGAATCAGAATACCGAAGGCCATTCCGAGGCGACGGCCGACATTGAGGCGTTGCAAATAGTCATTCATGACCGCTTCCAGGTAGTACAGCTGAGCAGCTCGGCGGATGCGGGGTGCATCGACTCAAGCGCCTTGGTAATCCCCCCACTTCTAGCGGTCGCCAGAAGTGGAGCTAAGCGGCCATCGCCAACTTCATGGCAGGCGTGATGCCGCCGAGCGCCATATTCGGACGCTCGTGGTTGTACGTCCATAGCCAGCGGGTGGCTTTGTCCTGCACCTGGTCGATGGTGTCGAACAGGGTTTGGGCGAGCCAGGCGTAGCGGATGGTGCGGTTGTAGCGTTCAACGTAGGCGTTCTGCTGTGGCTTGCCCGGCTGGATGTGCTCGACCCGGATGCCATGCCGCTGCGCCCAGGACAGCAACGCGCCACTGATGTATTCAGGGCCGTTGTCGCAGCGGATCACGGCGGGCTTGCCGCGCCACTCGATGATCTGCTCCAGCGATCGGATCACACGGGCTGACGGCAGCGACAGATCCACCTCGATCCCCAGCCCCTCGCGATTGAAGTCGTCGAGCACATTGAACAGCCGGAAGCTGCGGCCGTCGGCCAACTGGTCGTGCATGAAGTCCATCGACCAGACCTGGTTGATAGCCTCCGGCACCGCCAGAGGCTCGGGCCGCTCACGCACCAGCCGCTTCCTCGGCTTGATCCGCAGGTTCAACTCCAGCTCGCGGTAGATCCGGTAGACCCGCTTGTGATTCCAGCCAAAGCCCTTCACGTTGCGCAGGTACAGGTAGCACAGGCCAAAGCCCCAGTCGCGATGGGCGGTCGTCAGGCGGACCAGCCAGTCGGCGATCCGGGCGTTCTGCTCGCTGGCCTTGGCCTGGTAGCGGAAGCAGGTCTGGCTCACCGCGAAGGCCTGGCAGGCGTGGCGGATGTTCGTACGCCCGCTCGTGACTGCCGATTGGGCCATCTCGCGTCGCTGAGATGGCCTCACCATTTTTTTGCGAGCGCTTCCTTCAGCAGGTCGGTACTGAGCTGCGCCTCGGCGTACATCTTCTTGAGCCGGCGGTTCTCCTCCTCCAGCTCCTTCATGCGCGCGACCATGGACACGTCCATGCCGCCGAACTTGCTGCGCCACTTGTAGAACGTGGCCGAGCTGATGCCGTGCTCGCGGCACAGCTCCGGCACGGGCGCACCGGCCTGGGCCTGCTTGAGCACGGCGATGATCTGGCTGTCGGTAAAGAGGGACTTCTTCATGGAACCTCCTCGAGAAAGGATACGAGAAAATTCCACTTCTGGCGTCTGCTAATGGGCGGGGGGATTACCCCTTGCCCAGCTAGCGGCAGGATTTCAGGGAGCTAAAGACCGTCGATCGAAAATACTTACCGCTGATTCATTACAGATCGGAAGTTTCCTGACACTCGCTTCCGCTGTCCTGACATAGGTGCCCCAGCGCGCAGATTCAGATGCATTTGGCCGGATCGAAGTGTGCTGGTGATGCAGCGATTTTCCGACGTTTTGCCGACATTGGCGCGTGGCCGACAGACGCGTATGACTGGCTATTGGATGCATGCAGGCCAGTTCTGCATCGGGCGCCTGACAAGACAGACGCGAGCCCGGTAACGCATAGGCTGTGCGAGGTGTTCAGTGGAACGGGCCGCACGCTGCGTCGCGCGAATTTCCGCGCCGCAGCATGCACGCCAGGAACATCATGTGCTGCAGTTGGGGCCATCGCGTGCGCACCCAGCGCGCCGCGATGGCGATCACTCTTTGCTCAGGCTTCCAGCGCAGCGAGCACGTCTGCGTGCAGTTGCTTGGCGCCACTCTCGCTGTTGAAGCGCGCAAAGACTTCTTCGCCGGAGATCAGCCCGACCCGAACCGAGTGGCAGTACGACCCGAAGCTTTCGCCAGCGTTGAAGGGGTCGCTGATGACAGAGATATGGTTGAGGCGGACCCGGGCGGTGCCGAACTGGATAAACATCTGCGATCTCCTGTATGAGCTTCGAGTTTCCCACGTTGTCGTGCGGCGCAGAAGCGTTTGCCGGTGTCTGGGTGCACACGGAGTTTGCCATTGCGTCGATAGCGGGCAGTGCCGGCCTGCGCAGGCGCACCGTCCAATGCGTTGGGCCGCGACTCACGCGGGCAAGCAGCCAGCACGTACACTGCCGTCCCCTGATGCTGAGCTCGCCCGATGTCCGATCCGATCCGTCTCGATAAATGTGTGGCTGCTGCGTTCGGCTGCTCGCGTGGCGAGGCCCAGCACTACATCGAGGGCGGGTGGGTCAGCGTGGACGGCGTGGTGGTCGAAGAACCGCAGGCGCTAGCGACCGCGGCTCAGGTCACCCTGGCCGAAAATGCGGTGCCGGTGCCTGCCGAGCCCGCCACCTTGTTGCTGCACAAGCCGGCAGGCGTCTGCGTCGATGCCGCGCTGGCGCTTGCCACGCCGGCAACGCGCAGCGCGCTGGATCAGTCCGACGTACGTGTGCTGAAGCGGCACTTCCTACGCTTGCATGCACCGCTGCCGCTGGAAGAGGTGGCCAGCGGCCTGTTGATCCTGAGCCAGGATGGCCGTGTGCTGCGCCGGCTGAGCGCTGACGCCGGCACGATCGAGCAGGAATTCCTGGTGGAAGTGCGGGGTGAGTTGCGCCCTTACGGAATGGCGCGGCTGGCGCATGGCTTGGTCTACCAACAGCGCAGTCTCCCGCCTTGCAAGGTGAGCTGGCAGAGCGAAGATCGTCTGCGGTTTGCAATCAAGCACGTGCAGCCCGGCCAACTGCGCGACATGTGCGGCCAAGTGGGCCTGGAGGTCGTGAGCATTCGCCGCTTGCGCGTGGGCCGGGTGCCGCTGGGCAAGCTGGCGATCGGCGAATGGCGCTACCTGCCGGCAGGCGAGCGGTTCTGACTGCAGCACGGAGTGAGCGGCTGCAGCCGCTGGAAACACGTAGCGCTGGGTGCGCGTGTGCTCAGTCACGGCCAGCAGCGCATGCAGCGATTATTTCTTGTTGCGCTTTTTCTTGGCACGGGTGACCAGAAACAGCACCACGGCAATCACACCAATGACCAGGATGATGAAGGCCGGAGATAAAAACGAATTGTCGCCCATGCGGAACTCCTGACAGTCTTGCGCAGCACAGCGCTGCGATGACGTTAGCCTAGCGAGCAGCCTGCTTGATCGCGTGAAATGCATGGTGTGCTGCAGAAGCAGGCGGATGTTTCCGGCGCATCGATGACCCAGCGCATCTACGTGCGCGGCGCGGAGGCGGACGTTGCCTTGCATCGATCGCAGCAATAGTCACGTTGCACGGGTCGGAGTGTGCCTGTGCAGGTGATTCGGGAAGCATGGCCCCGTGCATCAGCGGGCGGCCAAGCAGGCGCTTGCACAGTGATGCGCGCATATCGGCATGGTGCGCGGAGTAAGTGCCGGGGAGCCGATGGGCGATTGCAATGACGGTTGCACTGCGGTCAATTGCAGGACGCGACTGGCCTTCCATGCATGGAACCGGGCGGCAATCGTTTCCTGCTAAACGACTGCACGGACGAACGCACGTGCAGATCGCGGGGGAAAGCGCGACCATTCTGTCGCGCCTTCGCGCCTTCGCGCCTTCGCGCCTCCGTGTTCCGGCAGGGGCGTGCTCTGCGCCCCGCGAGTTGAGCGGCCCAACAGGCCTCGCGTCCGGTAGCTGCAGTTTAAATGCGACATCTGTCGCGTAAATCGGGCGAGAGCCGACAAGCTGTCGGGACGTTTCCGACAGCCGTCGCGACGACTTTTGCATGACCGTGGCCCGTGCCCACAACTCACCGCTCACCGCATCACTGAAACGTGGAAGTGCAGCGGAAACCGGAACAATCGATCTGCACCGTGGTGCCGCTGCTGCAGACCGCGCTGAAGCGCGTGGCGCTGGTGGCCTGCACGGTGCCGCATTGCAGGCCATTGCTGATGCCCTGGGCGCGGCTGGCCGCCGAGTCGGTCGACATGGCTGGGCCTGCAGGCCCAGCGTTGCCTGCGGCAGCCGCAGGCATTGCCGTAACGGCTGCCCGTTCGGAGGCTACCGATTCGCTCGGCAATGGCAGGGTGACCGCCGACGCGTGCGTGGGGCTGCCGGAACTGGGATTGCGTGTCGCCACCACACCGTGCGCGTTCTCACCCTGCAGCGGCTGGCCCCGGTCTTCACGATGGCGGTCGAAGCTCAGTGTCTGCCCGAACACCAACTGGATCCAGCTCGGGTAGGTATAACCGGTGCCCTTGCTGTGATCGACGATGGCGCCGATCGCCCCGCCGATCAGAATGTTGCCCCAAATGCCCATGTTGGCGCGCGAGATGGAACGGCCCGCGGCATCACTTTGGCCGGGTAGCACGCAGGTCACCTCCAGATCGCGCGCGGAACGACGCACTTGTGCGGTCTGGCCGGACTTCACCGTGACCCGGCCCTTGTCGTTGCTGATGGCGCAGTCGGCGCCGGAAAGCAATTGCCCGTCGGCCGTCTTGGTGTCGATGCGAATTGGCTGGGTCGCGTCGTTCATGACCGTGGCGCAACCGCTTAGCGCAGCCATGGCAATGGCTGCGGTCACTAGATGTCTCATGTTTTCCCCTGGCGTTAAGACACGGTATTGCCAACCGGGCGGTGCGCCGCGTCTGTGGTACTACCGTGTCGTGGTCAATCCCCGTTGCCGCCGCATCGCGCGAGGGCCGGCATTTAATACCGGGATTGTGGGCAGCCGTCCAGTCGCGGCCGCTCGTGTTACGCGACCGGCGTGGCCAGCACGCGGTGCTTGGCCATCACGCTGCGGATCGCACTCAGCAGTTGCTCAGGGGTATAGGGCTTTTCCAGGAAGGCCACGCCGTCGGGCAGGATCTCTTCCACATATTCGACCGCCAGGCCGGAAGTCAGCAGCACCGGCAGGTTGTACGGCGCATGCGCGGTCTTGAGCGCCAGGTCCACACCGGTCAAGCCGCCGGGGAAATGGATATCGGAAAACAGCACATCCACGCGCGGGTCGCTTTCGATCAAGGCCAAGGCTTCTTCGACCGAGCCGGCGCTACGGCAAGTAAAACCATAGCTCTCCAGCACAAGGCAGCTGAGCTGTCGGGTTCCGTCGCCGTCTTCGACAACGAAGACAACCGGCCGTTCCTTGTTCTGTGGCATGAGCTGGTCTCGTAAGGCAGGCCACATTCTCAGCGATGCGGCAGTGAACCCTCTGTCAACGCACACCTTGCCGTATGGTTACCAGCCGAACGGGCCCGGACCATAGCCGCCAGGTGCATAGCGCGGGCCAAAAATGGAGCCTTCACCACGTCCGACACTGATGCTGACACCAATCTGGTGCGCCTTCCCGTCGTCGTCGTAATAGGTCTTGCACGAATTCAAATTCACCGCCTGCCAGTTGCTGTTGCCGCCGCGACTGGAATAGCCCAGGCCGGTCTCGACAGCACCATGCAGCTTGCCCTGGCATTGCTCGGCACGCTCGGCAGCGATGGAAGCGGCACTTGGCCGGGCCAGCGCCGGCTTGGGTCCGCTCTTGTCGCCGTAGAAGGTGCCCGGTGGGTCGTTGCTGTATTCCGGGTCGGAGCGGAGCTGCACCGGGGCTTGCGGAATGCTCAGGTCCAGCGAACGTGCGGTCGCCGTTTCGGGGCTGCCGTCGCTGGCTTGAGCCAACGCACTTCCAGCGGCGACGCTGCCGGCGGCAAACAGAGTGACCAGGACAAGCAGGCTGCGTTTCATCGGTTGGACTCTACGAAGAGGGGCTGGCAGCGCGTGCCAGCTCGCTCTGTGAAACTAGCAACGGCTGATTGAATGCGCGCTGTCGATCTTGCGGATTTTTGTGCCGTGCGCGGTGTTGTGTTGACACACGCTGCTGCATCAGCCCTGGTCGCGCACGATCTCGATCAATTGCGCGCCGTAGCGCGCCAGCTTGCCCCCGCCGATGCCGCCCACCCGCGACAGCGCATCGATGCTGGTTGGCCGTTGCTCGGCGATGTTGCGCAAGGTGCTGTCGTGGAAGATCACGAAGGCCGGCACGTTCTGTTCCTTGGCCAGATCCGCGCGCAAGCCACGCAAGGCGTTGAACAGCGCCAGATCCTGCGGCTGCACCGGCAGGCCGGTGCGCTGCGCGCTACGCTCGCGCCCGGCAGCCGGATTTTCGCGGCGCATCATGACCTGGCGCTCACCCTTGAGTACCTGACGGCTGGCATCGGTGAGGCGCAGGCCGCCGTGACCTTCGCTATCGACTTCCAGCAGGCTGGCGGCCACCAGCTGGCGAAACACGCCGCGCCAGGTGCGTTCGTCCAGATCGCGGCCGATGCCGTAGGTGCTCAACTGGTCGTGGCCCAGCTGTTTGATGCGCTCGTTTTCGCTGCCGCGCAGGATGTCGATCAAATGGCCCACGCCGAAACGCTGCCAGCTGCGGTAGACGCAACTGAGCGCTTTCTGCGAGGCCACCGTGGCGTCCCACGCGGCGGCCGGGGTCAGGCAGTTGTCGCAGTTGCCGCAGGGTTTGGGATAGGTCTCGCCGAAGCCTGCCAGCAGCACCTGGCGGCGGCATTGCATGGATTCGCAATAGCCAAGCAGGTGGTCGAGCTTGGCGCGCTCCAGGCGCTTGCGCTCTTCGGCCGCTTCGCCTTGTTCGATCATCTGCTTGAGCAGCACTACATCGCCCAAGCCGTAGCACAGCCAGGCCTCGGCCGGGTCGCCGTCGCGGCCGGCGCGGCCGGTTTCCTGGTAGTAGCCCTCCAGCGATTTGGGCAGATCCACGTGCGCCACAAAGCGCACGTCCGGCTTGTCGATGCCCATGCCGAAAGCGATCGTGGCGGCCATGATGATGCCGTCCTCGCGCAGGAAGCGGCGCTGGTTTTCTGCACGCACCTCTGCCGGCAGGCCGGCGTGATAGGGCAGTGCATTGAAGCCTTGCGCGCACAGTTGCTGTGCGGTTTCTTCCACCTTGCGCCGCGACATCGCATACACGATGCCGGCCGCGCCACGATGACGGCCCAGGAATTCCTGCAGCTGCTTGCGCGCGTTGTCCTTCTGCACCACCGTGTAGCGAATGTTGGGGCGGTCGAAGGAACTGACGAAGTGGCGCGCGTCCACCAGATCCAGGCGCTCTGCTATTTCGCGCTGGGTCGGCGGGTCGGCGGTGGCCGTCAGCGCCATGCGCGGAATATGCGGCCAGCGCTCGGGCAGTACGGTGAGCTGGCGGTATTCCGGACGGAAATCGTGGCCCCATTGCGAGACGCAATGGGCTTCGTCGATGGCGAACAGCGCAATGCGGCTGCGTTCCAGCAACGAGAGGAAGCGCTGGGTCAGCAAGCGCTCGGGCGCAACATAGAGCAGGTCCAGGTCGCCGGACAGCAGGGCGCGTTCCACGCGCTGGGCGTTTTCTGCATCCAGCGTGGAATTGAGGAATTCGGCGCGCACGCCTAGCTGGCGCAGGGCCTCTACCTGGTCCTGCATGAGCGCGATCAGCGGCGAGATCACGATGCCGATGCCGTCGCGTAGCAGCGCCGGCACTTGGTAGCACAGCGACTTGCCGCCACCGGTGGGCATGAGGACCAGGGCATCGTTGCCGGCAGCAACGTGTTCGACGATGGCCTGCTGCGGGCCGCGGAAGTCGTCGTAGCCGAAGACGCGGCTGAGCAGTTCGTGGGCGGGGGAAGACATCCGCCTAGGATACCGTGCGGGTCAAGCCCTGGCCGGGCGGATGCTGGGTGGGACGACGCGAAGAGGCATCAGGGATTGCCGTGATGCGGCTGGCGGATGGCCGGCAGTGTGTGAAGTCTTGTGCGCAGTCAGCGCCATGAGACTTCGCCCCGTACCCTCACCCCAACGCTTTCCCGATGGGATAGGGGCTTAATTTCCGGCAATCGATGCAGACGATCGTCGTGAACCTAACCACCCATAGCCCCCTGAGTCAGGGGGCGCGCCAAAGGCGCGGGGTGTGGAGATGCGTAGCGGGGCCCAACGTTTGCACTGCAAATGTTGGGGGACATGTCCGCGAAGCGGAGATGGCTGCGCCCCCTGAGTCAGGGGGCGCGCCGAAGGCGCGGGGTGTGGCAGGCGATTGAGCCGGGGCCCAAGGTTTCGCAACTGCAAAACCTTGGGCAAACCCGCAGGGGGCGAAGCCCAGAGGGTTTACTGCAGCAGCGAGCGCAGCATCCAGGCGTACTTTTCGTGGGTCTGCAGACGCTGGGTCAGCAGGTCCACGGTCGGATCGTCGCCGGCATCGTCGGCGGTGCCCAGCACCTTGCGGGCGGTGCGGCAGACCGCTTCATTGCCGCTGACCAGCTGGCGCACCATTTCGCGCCAGTCGGCGCTGTCGCTCAGGCCCGGCTCTTCCGGGATCGAGGTCAGCGCGACGAATTCGCGATACGAGCCCGGCGCGTTGTAGCCCAGGGCACGGATGCGCTCGGCCACTTCGTCCAGCGCCGCCCATTGTTCGGTGTACTGGGTTTCGAACATGGTGTGCAGCGAGTTGAACATCGACCCGGTGACATTCCAGTGGAAGTTGTGGGTCTTCAGATACAGGGTGAAGGCGTCAGCCATGTAGCGGGCCAGACCGTCGGAGATCTGCTTGCGATCGGCGTCCTTGATCCCGATATCGATATGCGGCGCCGAGGCGGCTGCAACCGGCAGGGCATCGTTGACGATGACGGGCTTGTTGGCGTTCTTTTTCTTGGACATGGAAGGGTCCTTCTGAGGGTTGATGTCTGACAGAACAGTTATGGCGTCACAATAGACAGGCTAAAGGATCAAACGTCATTCAATTTTTCACATTTTTCCATCAATGAGCGCTATCGACTCCACCCTTGCCGAGACCTTGCGTGAGCGCCGCCGTGCCGTGGATGGCGCGATGAGCCGCGACCGTGGCCGCTTGCTGGGCCTATGGTCGCGCTGGCAGGGCAAGCCGGGCAACCCGCAGGTGCGCGATGCGTTCGAGCAGGCGCTGGCGGCATCGCAGGCACAACGCCAGGCGCGGGCCGAGCAGCAGCCGGCGATCACGCTGGACCACCAGTTGCCCATCGCGCGCGAGGCCGAGCGCATCATCGCGCTGATCCGCGACCATCAGGTGGTGGTCATCGCCGGCGAAACCGGTTCGGGCAAGACCACCCAGCTGCCCAAACTGTGCCTGGCAGCCGGGCGCGGAGCCGCCGGGATGATCGGCTGTACCCAACCACGCCGGATCGCCGCGCGTGCAGTGGCCGCGCGCGTGGCCGACGAGCTGAAGACGCCATTGGGCACGACGGTGGGCTTCCAGGTGCGCTTCACCGATCGCGTCAGCGATCAGTCGCGCATCAAGTTCATGACCGACGGCATCCTGCTGGCGGAAATCGCCAGCGACCGTTGGCTGTCGTCCTACGACACCATCATCGTGGACGAGGCGCACGAGCGCAGCCTCAACATCGATTTCTTGCTCGGCTATCTCAAGCAGTTGCTGCACAAGCGCTCCGATCTGAAGTTGATCGTCACCTCGGCCACCATCGATACCGAGCGCTTTGCACAGCACTTCGACAATGCGCCGGTGATCAGCGTGGAAGGCCGCACCTTCCCGGTCGAGGTGCGTTATCGCCCGCTTGAAGGCGAGACGGGCGACAGCGACGACGGCGAACACGGCAGCGGCCGCGACGGCGAGCGCAGTGTCAACGATGCGATCGTGGCGGCCATCGACGAAATCACCCGCATCGACCCGCGCGGCGACGTGTTGATGTTCCTGCCGGGCGAGCGCGAGATTCGCGATGCGCACCAGTCGCTGGAACGGCGCAAATACCGCGAAACCGAAGTGGTGCCGCTGTACGCGCGGCTGTCGGCAGCCGATCAGGATCGCGTGTTCAATCCGGGCCCGCGGCGGCGCCTGGTACTGGCCACCAACGTGGCCGAAACCTCGCTGACGGTACCGCGCATCCGGTATGTGGTTGACCCGGGGCTTGCCCGCGTCAAGCGCTACAGCCCGCGCCAGAAGCTGGACCGTCTGCATATCGAGCCGATCTCGCAGGCCAGCGCCAACCAGCGCATGGGCCGTTGCGGGCGCATTGCCGAGGGCATCTGCTACCGGCTGTATGCCGAAGCGGACTTTGCCGCGCGCCCGGCGTTCACCGATCCGGAAATCCGACGCTCCTCGTTGTCCGGGGTGATCTTGCGCATGCTGCAGTTGGGGCTGGGCAGGATCGAAGACTTCCCGTTCCTGGAAGCGCCCGACGAACGTGCGGTGGCCGATGGCTGGCAGCAGCTGCTGGAGCTGGGTGCGATCGACGCGCAGCGGCGTCTGACCGCCACTGGGCGACAGATGGCGCGCCTGCCGGTGGACGTCAAGCTGGCGCGCATGCTGGTGGCCGCGCAGCAACATGGGTGCCTGCGCGAAATGATCATCATCGCCGCATTCCTGGGCATCCAGGATCCGCGCGAGCGCCCGCCGGAAGCGCGCGAGGCCGCCGATAACGCACACGCGCTGTTTGCCGATGCGCGCTCTGAATTCGTTGGCATCCTGCGCTTGTGGGATGCGTACCGGCAGGTGCATGAAGATCTGACCCAGTCCAAGCTGCGCGACTGGTGCAGCCGGCATTTCCTCGGTTTCTTGCGCATGCGCGAGTGGCGCGAGCTGCATCGGCAACTGCGCTTGCTGTGCGAAGAACTGGGTTGGAGCGAAGAGCCGGCCAATGTGATGCTGGCGCCGCTGCTGGCCGGTGCCGGCGCGCCCGTCCGCGAGGACGGCCACAACGCCAACCGGCCCACGCGTGGTCAGCTGCACCGTGCTGCGCGACTGGCGCGCGAAGGCAAGCCCGATCCCAACGCAGCGCCTGCAACACCCGCGCCGGCGGCGGCGAACAAGCAGGCCGAGCCCGCCGAAGCGTCGGCGCGCAGCAGCGAGCGCGAACGTGCGGCGGCGTATCAGGCGCTGCATCGCGCACTGTTGGCGGGGCTGCCGACGCAGATCGGCCATCGCACGGAAAAGGGCGACTACCTGGCCGCGCGGCAACGCCGTTTCGTGCCGTTCCCGGGTTCGGCGCTGGCGCGCAAACCGCCGCCGTGGATTCTGGCGGCCACGCTGCTGGACACGCAGAAAGTCTGGGGCATGACCAATGCCGCGATCGAGCCGGACTGGGCCATCGCCGAGCTGCCGCATCTGCTGGCGCGCAAGCATTTCGATGCGCATTGGTCGCGTGCGCAGGGGCAGGTGGTCGCTTCGGAACAGATCAGCCTGTTCGGGCTGGTGCTGGCGCCGAAAAAGCCCGTGCATTTCGGCAAGGTCGACCCGGCCGCAGCGCATGACCTGTTCGTGCGCCAAGGCTTGGTGACGGGCGAAATCAATACGCGCGCCGCATTCGTGGCCGACAATCTCAAGGTGCTCGAACAGGCGCGCGAAGAAGAGGCCAAGTTGCGTCGCGCCGGTATCGTTGCCGACGAAGGCTGGCAGGCGCGCTGGTATCTGGATCGCATTCCGGCCGAGTTGCATTCGGCCAGCGGTCTGGATGCGTGGTGGAAGACCTTGCCGCCGGACAAGCGCCGCAGCCTGCATTGGTCGTTGAACGACCTGCTGCCGGGCGAAGGCAGCGAAGCCGATCGCTTTCCGAAGTATTTCCCGCTCGGCGATGCGCGCCTGCCGTTGCATTACCGTTTCGAGCCGGGTGCCGTCGATGACGGCGTGACGCTGGAGGTGCCGCTGCACCTGCTCAATGCGCTGGATCCAGCGCGACTATCGTGGCTGGCCCCGGGCTTCGTTGCCGACAAGGCGTCTGCGTTGATTCGTAGCCTGCCGAAGGCGCAACGCCGCAACTACGTGCCGGCACCGGATTTCGGGCGCGCGTTCTACGAGGCCTATAGCGTGGCCTCGGCCGACGATCTGCGTGGCGAGCTGGCGCGCTTTCTGGCCAAGGCTACCGGGACGCAGGTGACGGCGCTGGATTTCGATGAGCAGGCGCTGGACACGCACCTGCTGATGAACCTGCGCCTGCGCGACGACGACGGCCGGGTGCTGGCCGAGTCGCGCGATCTGGACGGGCTGCGCGCGCGCTTCGGCGAACGTGCCGGGCAGGCGTTTGCCGCACGGGCCGGGCGCGCGCTGGCCGCCGAAGGATTGCGCGATTTTCCGGCTGCGCCGATTCCCGAACAGGTGGCCGGCGAGGCCGGCGTGCCGGCGTATCCGGCGCTGGTGGACCAGGGCGAAACTGCGGCGCTACGCATCTTCGCCGACCGTAACGAAGCGGTGCGGGCGCATCCGCGCGGCGTGCGGCGGATGCTGGAAATCGCCCTGGCCGACAAGATCAAGCAGGCACGCAAGCAATTGCCAGTGTCGCCCAAGACCGGGCTGCTGTATGCGGCGATCGAATCGCAGGAACGCCTGCGTGGCGATCTGGTCGATGCGGCGCTCAATGCCGTGCTGGCCGATGGCCTGGGCGCCATTCGCGACCCTGGCGCATTTGCGCAGCGTCGCGACGATGCGAGCAAGCGGCTGTTCGGCGAAGCGATGGAGCGCTTGAAGTTGGCCGAAAGCATCCTGGGCGCGGCGGCCGAACTCAAGCCACTGCTGGAAGCACCGTTGATGGGCTGGGCGCGCGGCAATCTGGATGACATGGAGCAGCAACTGCGCGCGCTGGTCCATGCAGGCTTCCTGCGCGACACGCCGGCCGACGCATTGGCCAATTATCCGCGCTACCTCAGGGCGATGATCCTGCGCACCGAGCGCGCAAAGCGCGATCCTGCGCGCGATCAGACGCGCATGCTCGAGCTCAAACCGTTCGTGGATGCAGTGGCAGAGGCCGCCGCGCGCGGTTTGCAAAACCGCCAAGAGTGGCAGGCGCTGCGCTGGGATCTGGAAGAACTGCGCGTGTCGGTGTTTGCGCAGGAGCTCGGTGCAAGATCCGGGGTCTCGGCGAAGAAACTGTCGCAACGGGTGGCTGCATTGCGCAGTTGAGCCTTCCTGTAGGGCATGCATCCGGACAAGGCCGCGTGCGCTTCTACAACGCACGCGGCGGCTGTCTTCGAGGCTGAAGGCGGCCAGCAAACCGTAGTGAGCAGTGGTCAGGTCGGCGGATGGCGCACTCATCGCCGGACGTACGCGTGGTATGCCCCGGCGATGAGTGCCGACCGCGCCCGCCTGGCGGTGAGCGCAGTCGGTGCTGGCTGCGCTAGAACTTCACGTGCAGGCTGGCCATGTAGCGGCGTCCGCTCTTGTAGCGGCCGGCCAGATGGTCCTTGTCGCCCAGATACTGCAGGTATTCCTCGTCCAGCAGGTTCTGCGCATCGACCTGCAGCGACCAGTTCGGGCTGAACGCATAGCCGATGCTGGCGCCGAGTTCGGCGTAATCGTCCACGCTGGCCGGTGCCGCACCGGCCACATAACCGCCGGCCAGGTAGCTGTCGCGCCAGTTGTAGGTCAGCCGCGCATTGAGCGGGCCTTTTTCGTAGTAAGGGCTGAAGGCAAGGCTGTTGCGCGACTGGTAGGGCAGTGCATCGCCAGTGTTGTTTTCGCCAGCGGCATAGGTGTAGTTGGCGGTCAGGCCGAAGCCGCTGTCGCCGAACGGTTGCTGGAAGGAGATGTTGAAGCCCTTGACCTTGCCATCGCCGGCATTGCGCGGCCGCTGAATGCTGTAGTCGCAATAGCCATCGGCGGTACAGCCGTTGCTGCCCACCAGCTGCGCCCAGCTCTGCGGTGCGGTATCGCGCAGTGCGTTGTACTGGCGCTCGACGCTGGCGCTGGTGTCGATATAGTTGTCGATCTTCTTGTAGAACACCGACCACGCCACCACTGCTTGCTGCGCGAAATAATATTCGGCAGAGAGATTGAAGTTCCAGGATTCGTACGGCGAAAGCTCAGCATTGCCGCCGCTGCCGGTCAACGTGGTGTCGTTGAGGAAGGTGTTGTTGACCATCTGGTTGTACGGTGCCCAGGCGATGACCTTGGCCGCGGCGAAGCGGAACACCCAGTCGTCGCTGGTGTCGTACGACAGCGTCAGCGAAGGCAGCAGAAAGTCTTCCTTGCGGGTGCGGGTCTGCCACAGGCTGCCGGCATCGGCAAGGGAGGGCGTGCCGCTGTAGACGAAGCCGCTGCCTTCTGTATTGGAATCCACGTAGCGCACGCCAAGATTGCCGCGCAGACCTCCGCTGGAAAAATTCAGCTGCGCATAGGCCGCCTTGTTGGTCTGCTCGAGCGCCCAGCTGTTATTGAGGTAGCTGGCCGGATCCGGCGCGCTGTAATCGACCGGGCTGTTGCGGATCCAGTTCAGCACGTTGTTGCGACCTGCCTGTAGATGTTGGCCATGATCGGGATAGAACCCCTGCAGATCGGTGAGTCCGATCGTGCCTACGTCGGCCAGGGTGCCCGGCGTGACACCGCCATAGACATTGAGCTCGAAGCGTTCGTCATGCTTGCCGTGGCGCACGCCCAGCAGCAATTGATTGAACACGCTGTCGAATTGCAGGTTGAGATCCAGCTGGCCGTACGTGTCCTTGCTTTCGGTAGAGAAGATGCCGTTGTTGCCGAACCAGCCGCCGGCCGAGCCCCAGTTGGCCGGGTCACGTGCCGCTGCCGAATCGTCGAAGCGGATGCCGCGGCGGGTGTCCCAGCTGAAGCCGCCGTTGTAGAACGGCTCGATGAAGTATTGCGACAGGTCGGTGTTCTCGGACTTGCTCTGGCCCACTTGTCCGTTCACGCCGGGCGTGTCCTAGATTTTGTGTAACCGGGCCACAGGCAGGAGACTGCCACCTAACCCGGAGACACCATGAGCCCACGCACACATGAGGTACCCGACGAGCTGCTTAGCAGCCTGTTGGTCAACTACACCAAACCCGAGGATCTGATCGGCGAGAACGGCCTGCTCAAGCAGCTGACCAAGCGGTTGGTGGAGCGGGCGCTGGACGCGGAGATGACCGAACACCTCGGTCATGACAAGCATGAGCCGGTCGCCAACGCGGCCGGCAACACGCGCAACGGACGCAGCCGCAAGACGCTCAAGGGCGAGTTCGGCGAGCTGCCGATCGAGATTCCGCGTGATCGCCACGGCAGCTTCGCGCCACAGCTGATCCCCAAGCACCAGACCCGCTGGGCCGGCTTCGATGACAAGATCTTGTCGTTGTACGCGCGCGGCATGACCGTGCGCGAGATCCAGTCGCACCTGGAGGAGATGTACGGCACCGAGGTGTCGCCGAGTCTGATTTCCTCAGTCACCGATGCGGTCGTCGAGGAGGTCAAGGCGTGGCAGGCGCGGCCACTGGATCCGGTCTATCCGATCGTCTATCTGGACTGCATCCACGTCAAAGTGCGCGAGGGCGCGGTGCGGGTCAAGGCGGTGTACCTGGCCATCGGCATCACCATGGGCGGCGAGAAGGAAGTGCTGGGCCTATGGCTGGCGCAGGCCGAGGGTGCCAAGTTTTGGCTGCAAGTCGTGACGGAGCTACGCAACCGCGGGGTGCAGGACATCTTCATTGCCTGCGTCGATGGCCTGAAGGGGTTTCCCGAGGCGATCGAGGCGGTGTTCCCGCAGACCACCGTGCAGCTGTGCATCGTGCACATGGTGCGGCACAGCCTGAACTACGTCTCGTGGAAACGCCGCGCCGAGGTTGCCGCCGATCTCAAGCGCATTTACGCCTGCGCCACCGTCGAGGAGGCCGAGCAGGCACTGACCGAGTTCGAGGCCAAGTGGGACGCCCAGTACCCGCCCATCAGCCAGTCATGGCGGCGCAATTGGTCACGACTGATCCCGTTCTTCGACTACCCACCGGAGATCCGCAAGGTGATCTATACGACCAACGCCATCGAGTCGGTCAACATGAGCCTGCGCAAGCTGACCAAGAACCGCGGCGCGTTCCCCAGCGACGAAGCCTTGATGAAACTGTTCTACCTGGCTCTGCGCAACATCACCAAGAAATGGACGCTGCCGATCCGCGACTGGAAGGCTGCGCTGAACCGCTTTACGATCCAGTTCGAGGGGCGACTTCCTCAGCGGTAACCCAAACCACGGTTACACAAAATTCTGCACACGCTCTTCACGCCCCAACCCTCGCCGCGGAAGGCGCCGCGCAGGTCCAGTCCTTTGGTCGTCACCTCCGATTCGCGCACGTTGTTGTCGTAGATCACCGTGCCGCCGAGCGGGATGGCATTGGTGCTGGAGTGGCCACTGTTGATCACGCCGTTACGGACGTCGCCAAGCTGGTCCACCGCCGCCACCGTGCCGGCATTCCAGGTCAAGAAGCTGTACATCGACTGGTTGTAGTTGTCGAAGTTCTCCTTGATGTACAGGCCGCTCAGATTGAACTCCAGCGCCTCGCTGGGCTTGAGTTGCAGGTTGACCACCGCGCTGTCGCGCTCGCGATCCTGCTGGAACCAGGCAGCGTTGATCGAGTTGGGCACATCCGCATCGGCAGGCACGTCCCCTGCGGCATTGGCGAAGGTGCTGGCCGGTACGTAGCCGAATACTTCCATGCCGCGGCGGTCCACGCGCTCTTCGTAATGCTGCGCCGACACCGCAATGCCGAAAGTCTGCGCCGCGTTCTTCCAGCTGTAGAGCAGTGCGGCGTTGGGTTTGCCCTGGCTGGCCTGGTCGCTGTAGCTGTAGCCGATGGACGCAGCCACTTCGTTGACCTTCAGGTCCAGCGGCTGCCGCGTGTGCATCAGCACCGTGCCGCCCAGGCTGCCTTCGGTCAGGCGCGCTTCGGAGGATTTGAGGATTTCCGCACGGCCCAGGATCTGCGGGGCCAGCAGGGTGTAATCGAACCCGCGGCTGGGCTGTTCGCCGTAGAGCCAGATCGCCTGCGCGACCGGATGCCCGTCCAGGAACGACAGATTGAGGCTGGGGTCGGTGCCGTCGATACTCACGCGCTCGCCTTGCCCGAAGCGTCTGTCCAACGTCACGCCAGGGATCTGCGAAAGCGCTTCGGCCACGTTGGTGCTTGGGAATTTGCCGATGTCTTCGGCAGTGATCGCCTCGGAGATGCCGGTGTTGTTGCGTTTGGTGTCGAGCGATTTTTCCAGGCTGGCGCGGATGCCGACCACCTGGACGGCATCCAGGTCGGTGGCTTGCGTGCCAACGCTGTCCTGGGCTTGCGCAGCGAATGCCAGCGACATTGCGATGGCGCTGGACAGCAGGGTGGTGCTGTATTTCATGATGTCTCTCCTCATCACGCACAGGGATGGACGGCGGGCTGCTGCTCGCCGGATGCGGGGTCTTGCAGACGCGCGCTCGGGGTAGAACGCGTGGTAGATCGCTTACGACAGGTCGGTGTGGTGCTGCAGATACCAGTTGGCCGCGCCGAGCACGCCCAGTTGCCCGTGCTCGACCAATTTGACCGGGATGCGTTCGAGCACCGCGCGCATGTTGCCCTTGTCCAGGAAGCGCTCGGCAAAGGTGCTGCCAGCCAGGAACTGGCCGATCGTCGGCAGGAAGCCCCCGGCCAGATAGATGCCGCCGGCAGCGCCATAGGCCAGCGCCATGTCGCCGACCGCGCTTCCCAGCAGGCCGCAAAACATCTGCAGGCACTCGCGCGCAAGCGCATCGTCTTCGTGCAGCGCTGCGTGTGTCACCGCAGCGGGCAGGCGATGACGCGGCGTTGCGTCATGCAGCTCGCACACCGCAGCGTAGAGATGCAGTAATCCCGGGCCGGAGAGCACGTGCTCCAGTGGCAGATAGTGCCGGTCACGCAACAGGCGTTGCAGCAAGGCATATTCGTGCGGGTGGGTGCTGGCCAGCGCGACCTGGCCGGCTTCGGTGGCCAGCACGATCGCGCGTGGCTTGGCATCGATCCACAGCGCTGCACCCAGGCCGGTGCCGGGGCCCACCACCAGAATCGGCCCGTTGGCACGCGCATGGCGCGGCGTCGGCCCGCTCAGTTGCAGCACGGCGCGTTGTTCCATCTGTGGCGCTGCGTAGGCCACCGCCTCGAAGTCGTTGACCAGGTGCACGTTGCGCACTGCCAGTGCGGCACCGATGCGGCTGGGCGAGATCGTCCAGGGCAGGTTGTTGCTGATGAAGCTGCCATCGTCCAGCGCCACGCCGGCACTGGCGATGACCACCGCATCGACGCCGCGCCGTTGTTGCAGGAAGTCCTCGAGGATGGCCTGGAGACTGGCGTATTCGGCGCAGCGATAGGTGCGGTAAAGCGACAGTTCGATGGCTGCATCGCGCGCCTGCAGCATGTGCCCGACACGCACATGCGTGCCACCGACATCGGCAGCGACGAAGCTGGTGGCAACGGGGACATCGGGCGAGGCAGAGGCGTAATCAGAACGCGAAATCGCAGCCACATTCAGTCCTTTGGTCCGTCTGAGCGGCCGATGCCGTCAGCGAGTAGGGGCCTGTGTAGGAGTTGGTGACAACGATGTCAATGGATCAGTCGGGTTGGATCGATCTTGGTGGCGTACTCAAGTGCCAAAATGTGCCGTTAGGCATTGTCTGTGCGGACTTCGTTGCGCAAAGTGGACAAATGCGTCCAACCGGGCGCAGTGGTTGCCGAAAAGCGGACTCGGCAAGCCGGCGCATGGCACCCAGCTGCCCACCAGGGGCTTCAGTCGGCTATTGCCCCATCCACCCTGCTTCAAGGCCTGCGTCAGCGCACGGCGGCACCGGCGATCGCGCCAGGCAACGTGCTGCAGGCCGCATGATCGGTGGGCGGTGCCTGGGTCGGGTAGCGCTGCTTGCCGAGCACATAGGTCTGGCTGGTGGCAACGAACCCGTCCGCGTAAGTGGCTTCGATGAAATATGCGCTCCAGCCGTCGTCCGGAATCTGCACCGGAACCGGGACCATGCCGCGGCCGGCAAGCGCAATGGGCGTGGCGCTGTAGCGTATGCCGCAGGCGTAGCGGAAATCGCGCGCCTGTGGATTATGTGCACTCCACAGCTGCAGCTGCGTGGGCCGCTCGGAGGAGCGGAAGCGAATCTGCGGCGCTTCGCCCATACGCAACACATCGCTTACCTGCGGTAGCGGGCGCTGCTGCTGCAGGCGCGTGATAAACGGCGCCAGGGTATCGACGACGGAGGCGCGGATGTTGTGCGCACTGTTGGGCAGGACGCGCAGCGCCTTTGCGCCGGGCAGCGCGTTGTAGAAGAACTGGGTGTTGTCCGGCATGAAGAAGTCGTCGCCGCTGGCATTGACGATGTACTTGGGCACCGTCAGCCGCGTGCGGTACGGCGTGTGCAAATAACTCAGCGGATCTTGCAGTTGCACCAACTGCGCGAAGGCCGGGGTCTGCAGTTGTGAGGTGATGCCCTGCTTTGCATAGGCATTGAAGGCGATCGGCCAGTTGCCGCCATAGGTGCGGAACATATGCTCCAGCACTGCCGGCATGTTGAGGATGTCGATCACCAATGGCGCCACCGCCTCTACGCGCCGGTCTGCGATGGTGGCGTGCCAGCTGGCCCATCCGCGTTTGGAGGCGCCGGCGAGGACGAAGCGATGGATGCGCAGCGGGGCCAGTTCACGCTCGGCCAGGCTCATGGTGCGCGCAATCGCGGCCGCCATCGGCACGTGCAGCGGCAGTGTCTTGCGCTGCTGCGATGCCTTGAGAAACAGCGACCAGCTATAGGCCACGCTGTCGTCTTCGCGGCGCGGGGTGGCATCGCCCTGGTAGGTCAGTGCCTGGTTGGGGATGTCGCTGAGCGCGATCACCACCGTGCGGGTGCGTTGCGCCAAGGCGGCCAGCGCCTCGGGCGCCAACTCGCTGGCCGGCTGCGCCGTACCGCCATCCACTGGATGACGCGTGCCGTTGGTTGAGATCAACACTGCGCGCGTGGGCAAGGCCTCTTTCGGCACGTAGATCGCCACGTCGTGCTGCCAGCGCGCTGGCGTGACCAGTCCCTCGGGCGACCAGTCCTGCGAGGTCAGCAGGTAGTCGCGCCGCTCGACACCGGCAACGCTGCTGGTGCCAACGCGCGTATAAGTCAGCGGTTGTTGTTCGATGGCATCGTGGTAACACACCAGGGCTTGCCCGAAGCCAACTTCCGGCGCATTGGCGCAGTGCTCCGCCGGCGACGCAGCAGCCGCGGCGGGGGCAGCGGGCGCGACGCCTGCAAAGAGTGTCAGGGACGATAACAGGGCGAGGCTGCAAGAGGTCTTCGAGCGCATGCGGGTTCTCCAGAAACCGTGCGTGGGGCCAGCAATTGCTACGACCAATCGCGTGGGAAAACGCAGTCAGCGGTCGCGTCAGCGGCGGGGGTGGCGCGGTGTGCACGAGTGTACGCGTGGTCCCTGACGGTAAGGACCACGGCACCTGTCGCGACCGGCAATGGGCTGCATCTGCACGATGCCGAGTTGCGATGATTCGGCGCGCCGCGTTGGCTGCGCCTGGGCGTGGCGGGTACGCACTGACGCTTGCGCTGCGTCTGCCGTCACCCACGCCGCCTTGCGCATGCGCTGTTCTGCAGCGAGCGACCTAAAGCGGCTGCGATTGATCTCGCATGCGCAACGCCCAGCGGCGGGATACGCGCCGCGCGTGCCGATGCCAGGCGCGGCGACCGTCTTCGGTAGCCGCGCAGGCTTGGCCGGTGCCTTTACTTGATCCGCCGCACCTTGGCCGGGGTGTTGTAACCCTCGATCTGCAGATACCACACGCCGACCAGACCCGGCTTGATCTTGACCTTGGGTGCGTCCTTGCGCACGCCGGACAGGCTGGCGGCGTCGGTCTGTTCCCACTCCTGACCGTTGGCCAGCGTGTAGACGCGACCCTTTGCAAAGCCCTTGAAGTCGCCCACCATCGTGCTCTCGATCGGCTCCTTGCTGCCGAAGTCGAAGAAGCCGCGGTTCTTGACGATCACTTCCTGGCGGCCGGCTTCCTTGGCCTGTTCGACCACCACGGCAGCCTCCTTGGCGACCTTGCCCTGCAGCCAATCGTTGAGCGCGGCCAATTCACTGGCATCGAGCTTGTCCAGGCCGGCGGCCTTGAACTGTTCGGCACTCATCTGCGACTGCAGGTCGCCTTGCACCGCGCGTTGCGCCAGGGCGGGGGCGGCATGCAGCGCCACGGTCAGGCAAACCAGCAAGGGAATGCGGCGCGCAAGCGACATGGAAGCCATCCAAAGAAGAAGAGGGGCCTAGTGTAGACGCTGTTGGCGCCGGCCGACGCGGCTTACTCCAGCGTGTCGGCGGTGGATGGTGCCGGGCGTTCTGGGCGGCGGTAGACGAAGGCAGGCGCCGGCGATGCCGACTCCAGCTCGGCGGTTGCGCGCACCTGCGCATGCATGGGCGAGCGTTCGCAGACCGGGTCCAGCGTGGCGGCATCGCCGCTGAGCGCCAGCGCTTGGCAGCGACAGCCACCCCAGTCGATCTCGCGCTTGGGGCAGCCCTGGCACACCTCCGGCATCCATGCGGTGCCGCGAAAGCGCACGAATGCCTCGCCGTTGTTCCAGATATCGGCCAGCGAGCGCTCGCGCAGATTGTCGAAGCGCATGCCCTCGATGGTTTCGGCGGCATGGCAGGGCAGCACGTCGCCGCGCGGGGAAATATTGACGAAGCGCTGGCCCCAGCCGCCCATGCAGGGTTTGGGCTGGCGCGCGTAGTAATCGGGCGTGACGAAATCGATCGCCAGGCGGTCGCCGAGCTGGCGACGCGCGGTTTCCACCGCGTCGATGGTGGCCAGCAGTTGCGCGCGGCTGGGCATCAACGCAGCGCGGTTGCGCAGGCCCCAGCCGTAGTACTGGGTGTGCGCCACTTCGATGCGCTCGGCCTGCCATTCCAGCGCCAGCGCGATCATGCCGGGCACACGTTCGGCGTTATGGCGGTGCAGTACCGCATTGATCGTCAGCGGCAGGCCGCGGGCGCGGACCGCGGCGGCGAATTCGCGCTTCTTGGACAAGCTATTGCGGTAGCCGGCGATGCGGTCGGCACCGGCCGCATCGACGTCCTGCACGCTCAACTGCACATGTTCCAGCCCGGCCGCCTGCAGTTGGTCCAGCATCGGCTCGCCGCCAGCGACGCCGGAGGTGATCAGGTTGCTGTACAGCCCGAGCCCGCGCGCATGGGCGACCAGCTCGGGCAGGTCTTTGCGCAGCATCGGTTCGCCGCCGGAAAAATGCGCCTGCAGCACGCCCATGTCGGCGGCCTGCTGCAACAGCGAGCGCCAGCCTGCGGTGTCCATCTCTTCGCGCAGCGCCGCCAGCGCGATCGGGTTGGAGCAATACGGGCACGCCAACGGGCAGCGGTGGGTCAATTCCAATAACACCGACAGCGGTGGCGGCGCGATGCTCATAGCCGCAGCAGGCGCTTCTGATGCAGGGTATCGGTGAGTTCGATCACGTCCGCTTCGATTTGCGCCGCGTCCGCATCGAATTGTGCAGCCAGCTCCTGCGCGATCTGCGCCAGCGAACGCGTGCCGTCATAACGTTGCGCGATCACCAAGGCAATGTCGTCCAGTTCGACCACGCGTTCGGGTGCCAGCAGCACCCATTGATCACGCGCGCGGTCGTGCTGCAAGCGCACGCCTGCACGCAAGGCTGGCTGGCTGTCGCGGGTAATGCCGCTCATGCCGCAACCCGGCCGGCGTCGCGGTCCGGCACGAAGGCATCCGGCCAGACGATGCCAGGCGCCACGTAGGCCACGTGCAGTGCATCCAGTTGTGCCCACAGCACCGAGCACTTGAAATGCAGCGCGGCCTTGACCAGCGCCTGCTTTTCCACCGTATCGGCATGCTGCCTGACGTAGTCCAGCGCAAAATCCGAATCGCGGGGCGCCTCGGTCAGGCGATGCTCGAAATAGGCCAGCGCTTCGGACGAGACGAAGTCGTAATGCTTGAGCATGCCGGCCACGCGCTGGCCGATGATGTTGGGCGCGAACAATTCGGTCAGCGACGAGGCGATTGCTTCGAGCAGGCTCTTTTCGCGCACGAACTGCAGGTACGCCTGCACCGCAAAGCGCGTGCCGGGCAGCAGCGCGCGTCCGGACTCCACCAGCGTGCGCTCCAGGCCCAGCGCATCGGTCAGGTGCAGCCAGCGCGCGATGCCGCCGTCGCTGGCGCTATTGCCGTCGTGGTCGAGGATGCGTTGCCGCCAGATCCGCCGCAGCGCCGGATCTTCCATGCGCGCCAGGATCGCCGCGTCCTTCAGCGGAATGCAGCGCTGGTATTCGAAGCGATTCAACGCCCAGGCCTGCACCTGGCCTCGGTCGAGCTTGCCGTGGTGCAACAGCGCATGGAACGGATGCTGGTCGTGATACAGGCGCGCGCCGATGGCACGCAGGTCCGCTTCCAGTTGGTCGGGGCTGAGCAGGGCGGTCACAGGGCGATCTCCAGGCCGTCATGTGCAACCTCCCAACCACTGGCGCGCGCGCTGGCGAACTCGGGCGAGAGGCTGTTGAGTACGGGGTTGGTGGTGTTGAGATGGATGAAGATCTTGCGCGCCACGTTCAACGGTGCGAATGCGGCGAAGGTGCCGTCGGGTCCGTCGATGCTCATGTGGCCCATGCGTTGGCCGGTCTTCTGGCTGATGCCCAGCTGCACCATCTCGTCATCGCGCCACAACGTGCCGTCGAAGAACACCAGTTCGGCCCCCTGCAGGCGCGCACGCAAGGCGTCGGTCATCGCAGCGCAGCCGGGAATGTAATGCATGCGGTGGCGGCCATCGTCGATGGTGAGTCCGAGGGTTTCTTCATCTGATCCAGCCAGGTCGCCGCCGCTGCGCGATTCCATGAACAAGGGCACCTTGCCGGGCACCGAAAACGGCGTGAGCGCTAATCCGCACAGCGCCAACGGTGTGTCCAGCGCAAAAGGTTGCCGGCTCACGTAGTGCGGATTGACGGCGTCGAAAATCGGATTCTGCGCGAGCAAGTCCAGCACGCGGCGGCTGGCATGCAACGAAAACCGCTGGCTTTCGCGCATCGAGAGCAGCCCGGCGATGTGGTCGATCTCGCCGCTGGTCAGCAGCACCGCCTCAATCGGCGAATGGCGCAGCCCTTGCTGCGGCCACAACGCCGGTGTTGCAAGAATCTGTTGGCGGAAATCGGGAGAGGCGTTGATCAGCACCCAGCGCTCGCCATCGGCGCTGACCGCGATACTGGCCTGGGTACGACGTTGGGCACCGTCTGTCTGCTGCCACGCCCGCAGGCTTGCGGGGGTATGGCAATTCCACTGCGGGTGCCCACCGCCGGCCGCCGATCCCAAAACAATGATGCGCATGGAGAACGGGACCTAATCTGCCGGCAATTGCCGGTCATGCATCAAAAGGAAGGGCGGCAAGGTAAGCGTGAAACGTGCAGGATCAAAACTCGCCGGACACGTAGCAGTTGATTTCGGCGCCACAATTGACTTCACGAACGAAAGGCTTCTTCCAGGTCTTCATACGGCTACCTCGCAGTTGGGAAAAACGTCGCTGGCTGCTGGATGCAACGCACGACGTGCCCCGAGCATAGGCAGGCGGTCTGGCGCAGTTGTAAAGGGCACGTAAAAAGGCGCAGAGGTTCCGATTTCCGTTTGCCGCGCCGTGCCGCTTTTCGCGGCAGCCGTTGACGAATCAAGACGTTGCGGGGTGAACCTGGCATAAGCACGCGCGTCGTCCTGCGCAGTGGGGGCCCCGGTAAAACGCGTTGTGGAGAAGGTGACGCGCACGTTACCGTAGTCATCAGCTCCCCGTTGTTGCCCGCCGCCGTGCCCACCGCTGTGACCAGTTCCTCATTTGATCGCCTGCAGGCGTTGCTGCAGCGTCCGGCCGTGGCCTCGATCGCACCGGCAGTACGCGACGCGCTGGCGCGGGCCTGGCAGGACCTGCCGCCCGCACAGACCGATAGCGTGCCGTGGGCATTGCTCGGCGACACCCTGGATGCCTTGGCGCTGCTGGCCGCCGACGAAGCCACCCTGATTGCAGCGCTGCTGTTCGATTTGCCTGCCTTGCGTGACGCGATCGCGAGCCTGCCGTGGCAGCCGGCGGAGCGACGGGTGGCGGTGGAAGGCCTGCTGGACGGCCTGGATGCGGCCGATCAGGTCTGGGCGCTGCACGCCGGACGCGAGGCCGGGCGCAACAGCGAAGGATTGCGGCGGTTGCTGCTTTCCATCATCCACGACCTGCGCGTGGTGCCGATCTTGCTGGCACGTCAGCTGGCACGCATGCGCGTTGCCGACCGCCTGAGCGAAGATGAGCGCCGCGCGCTGGCCCAGCTCACGCGCGACATCCACGCGCCGCTGGCGAACCGGCTGGGCATCTGGCAGGTGAAGTGGGAGTTGGAAGACCTGGCGTTCCGGCATCTGGAGCCGGAGACCTATCGCCGCATCGCCCGCGAAGTGGACGAAACCCGCGTGGCGCGCGAGCGCTACCTGGAAGCGGTCAAGCGCACCTTGTCGGCAGCGCTTGCCCAGCAGGGCCTGCGCGCAGAGGTGAGCGGGCGGCCGAAACACATCTACAGCATCTGGCGAAAGATGCAGAAGAAGCGGCTGTCGTTCGACCAGTTGTACGACATCCGCGCGGTGCGGGTCATGGTCGAGGACGTGGCGGCGTGTTATGCCGCGTTGGGCGCGGTGCATTCGCTGTGGGCGCCGGTGCCGAGCGAGTTCGACGATTACATCGCCCGGCCCAAGGCCAACGACTACCGCTCGTTGCATACCGCAGTGGTGGGCCCGGAAGGGCGCACGATCGAAATCCAGATTCGTACCTTCGAAATGCACGCCCAGGCCGAACTCGGCGTGGCCGCGCACTGGAAATACAAGGAAGGCGGCAAGGGCGGCGAAAAGGCGTTCGACCGCAAGATTTTGTGGATGCGCCAACTGCTGGAGCAGGTGCAGGAAGGCGAGCATGGCGAACTGGCCGGCGCGCTGGATGCCGAGCTGATCGAAGACCGCGTGTATGCGCTCACTCCCAAGGGCGAGGTGATCGATCTGCCGCAAGGTGCCACGCCGCTGGATTTTGCGTATCACGTGCACACCATGGTCGGGCATCGCTGCCGTGGCGCGCGCGTCAACGACCGCATCGTGCCGCTCACCTATCGGCTGCGCAGCGGCGACCGGGTGGAGATCATGACCGCCAAGGAAGCCGATCCGCGCCGCGATTGGCTGCTGGCCTCCAACGGCTTTCTGGCCAGCGGGCGCTCGCGCGACAAGGTGCGCGCCTGGTTCCACAAGCTGGACCGCGCACGCAACGTGCAGGCGGGCAAGGACTTGCTCGATCGCGAGCTCAAGCGCCTGGGCCTGCAGCATGCGGATCTGAGCGTGGCCGCGCGCAAGTTCCACGCCGAAAATATAGATGAGCTGTATATCCAGGTCGCCCTGGGCGATACCGGTCCGAACCAGGTCAGCCGTGCATTGCTGGAAGCCGAGCGTGCCGCGTCCCAGCCGGCAGTACCGGCGCCCCCGCGGCCGACCGCGCGGCGCGATGGATTGGGGAAATCCAAATTCACCGTCGAGGGGGTGGGCAATTTGCTGGTGCAGCTGGCGCGTTGCTGCCAGCCGGTGGCCGGCGAACCGATTGCCGGCTATCTCACCCGCGGTCGCGGCATCACCGTGCACCGCACCGACTGCGCGGCACTGGCGCGCCTGGCCGCCGCCCACCCGCAGCGGGTGTTGCCAGTGGAGTGGGGCAAGGCCGGCAGCGGCTACGAAGTGGATGTGCAGGTGCGGGCGGTGGACCGCCGCTGGCTGCTCAAGGACATCACCAACCTGATCGCCCAGGAAGACGCGCACGTGCTGGAAATCAACAGCGACAACGTGCGCGATACCGGCAGGGCGCAACTGCGGCTGCGCTTGAAGGTCAGCGACTATGACCAGCTGTCCGGTCTGCTCGGCAAGCTGGATGCGTTGCCCGGGGTGAGCGAGGTGCGGCGGCTGGGCTGAATGCTGAAGATCTTGCCAGCGCCTACCGATCCGAACACAGCACATAAGGGGGAGGGCGCCGTGCTTGCCTGACGATTCCCGATTCCCGATTCCCGATTCCCGATTCCCGAATCCCGAATCCCGAAGAGCCCACACCGCCTTCGCAACCTCCACCGCTACCATAAGGCGGTGAACGCGTCCCCGTCAGGTCGCGCCAAGGATGGACGCCACCGTATGTCTCCGCTCCCGCGCTGGGCCAGATCGCCCCGCCTCTGGGCGCCACTGCGCAGCCGTGCGCTTTGGCGCATGGTGTTGGCGCTGTGCGCCTGCCTCCTGCTCACTGTGGTCGTGCTGCGCAAGCCGCTGGCCGATTGGCTGTGGCCGGACACGCGCATCCAGCAATTGTTGCAGCGGGGCGATGCGGCCCTGGCGCGCGGTCAGCTCAGCGCCGCCAACGGCAGCGGTGCGCGGGAACTGTTCGCCGCCGCACTTGCACTGGACAGCGACCGTGGCGAAGCCCGGACCGGGCTGGCGCGCACCGGCGCTGCTGCGGTAGCGCAGGCACGGGCAGCGGTTGCAGCAGGCGATGTCGAAGCAGCGCAGCGTGCGCTGGCGCTGGCAGGCGCCCTGGAGGTGCCGCAGGCGCAGATCGCCCCGGTCGCGGCGCGGCTGCGCGCGCTGCAGGCGCGTCGGGTCGGGCTGGATGTCTTGCTGGCGCAGGCCGCGCTTGCCCAGCAGCAGGGCCGCCTGGACGGCACGCCGGAGAGTGCGTTGCCGCTCTATCAACGCATACTGACCCTGGCGCCCGACCGCACCGACGCACTGGAAGGCCGCGAAGACGCCTTGACCGACCTGTTGGCGCAGGCACGACACGCACTGGCGCGCGACGCGCTCGGCGAGGCGTCGGCGTTGCTGGCCGCGGCCAAGCGGTACGACGCCGGGCATGTCGACATGCCGCTGACCGAAGGCCAGTACCACCGCGTGCTGGAACAGCGGCGCCAGCGGGCGCAGGCCTTGCTGCGACGGGGTCGCCTGGCTCCGGCTGCGCGCGATTTCAACGCGGTGCTGGCTGCCGAACCTGGCGATGCAAGTGCCCAGCGGGGCCGCGACCAGGTGGCGGACGAGTACGCCGCACAGGCCGGCCGGCAGGCGGCGGATTTCCACTTCGACGATGCGTTGCAATCCTTGCGTCAGGCGCAGCTTCTGGTGCCCGGCGCCGCATCGATCGTGCAGGCCGAGCAAGCGATTGCGCGCGCGCGCGACGCCCAGCGCGGCCCGGACGCGAGCCTGTCGCGGAGCACGCGCGAGCGCCGTCTGCGGGCATTGCTGCAGCGCGTTGCCGATGCCGAAGCGCAGCAACACTGGATGACGCCGCCCGGCGCCAGCGCCTACGACGCCGTGCGTGCCGCGCAGGCGCTGGCACCGCGCGATCCGCGCGTGCTGCAGGCAGCGGCGCGCGTGGTACCGGCCAGCCAGCGTTGTTTCGAGGACGAACTGCGCAACAACCGCCTGCGTGCCGCGCGCGGGTGCCTGGATGCCTGGCAGGCGCTGACACCCATTGCCGATGCCTTGGCCGGTGCGCGCCGCCGCCTTGCACAACGCTGGGTGGCGGTCGGGAGCGAACGGCTGGGCCAGGAAGACGCAGCCTTCGCCCGCCGTGCACAGGATGAGGCACATCAGCTGGATCCGGGCTTGCCGGAACTGGCCGAATTCACGCGGCGGGTCAAGGCGGTGGCCGAGCAGCGGTGAGCGGTTGCCGGCGATACGGGCAACTTCTGAGCCAGCCGGGCGTGCGCAGTCCCACGGTCTAGGACCTGCGTTGCATCAAATGCAGGCACCGTCTCACGCTCCAAACCCCCCGCGTTTTGCATCAGATGCAACGCGTACTGCAGACGCATGGGAACCATGCGGTGCAGCCCCGCAACAAGCACGCCATGCGCGTTGCCACGCACACTCCCTTCTCCCACCAGGAGAAGATGTCCCGAAGGGGCGGATAAGGCTAAATGCGAAGCCTTCCGGTGCGGCGCAGGCGGATCAATCGCCAATCACGCTGCGGACTGCGGCGTTTGGCGATGCAGACGATCCAAGCAGTCGTTCCGAAACATCTGCTTACTCGGCAATAAACAACGCGCGCACCGTGTCACGCGCCGCCTCCAGCGAAAAATGTTCGGCCACGTTGCGCAAGCCGTTGTCGGCCAGACGTTGCCACAGTGCCGCATCCTGATACAGCCGCACGATCGCCGCGGCGAAGGCGTCGGCATCGTCGGCGACGCAGACATCCTCGCCGTCGCGCAGGTGCATGCCTTCCACCGCGCAGGTGGTGCCGACCACCGGCTGGCCGTGCGCCATGCTCAGATTGATCTTGCCTTTCACGCCAGCGCCAAAACGCAGCGGTGCCACCGCGATACGCGCACTGTCCATGAACGGCACCAGGTCCGGAACATGGCCATGCAGCTGCACGCCGGGGCATTCGTCGGCCAACAATGTCAGGGCGTCAGGCAGGTCGGCACCGATGCAGTGGAAGACCACGTCGGGCAGCTGCGCACGGACCTGCGGGAAGATGGCACTGATGAACCACTGCACCGCATCCACATTCGGCGGATGACGAAAGCCGCCGACAAAGACCAGGTCGCGGCGTTGCGCGAAGCGATGCCCGCTGCCGGCAACTTCATGCAGGTTGGACAGCAGGGCGGTGCGGATGTGTGGCGCATCGGCGCGCAGTTGCGCCTGTTCCGCGGCAGACACCAGCACGGTGACATCGGTGGCCGCCATGATCTCCAGCTCGCGCAGGCGGGTGCGTTCTGCGCTGCGCAGCAGGTTGGCATCGCCGGCCAGCTCGGCACCGCGGCGTTCGCGCAGGTAATGCAGGTCGACGGTGTCGAACAAGCTGCGCGCCTGAGGCGCGTATTGCCTGAGCAACGGCAGGCAGGCATGCGCCACGTGGTGGCGTACCAGCAGCACCACTGCAAATCGCGCGCCATGGCTGCGCAGCCAGCTGCCGATGCCTTCGAGAAACGGCGCGTACCAGACTTCGACACCGAGCTGCTGCAATGCCTGGGTGTGGCGCCCGGCGTGTTCGCGGCGTGTCGGCACGAAGACGACATGCGCGCCTTCCTCGCGCAGCAGGCGGATCAGGTTGAACTGCCGCAGCGAGCCTGAGTCGCGGTCCGGCTGCGGCACGCACTCGTCCAGGATCAACACCTGTCGCTGGTGGCGGTGCAGCAGTGCAGGTCCGGGCAGCACCGGTTGCTGAATTTGTTCGCTGAGTTGCAGTGACCATTTTTCGGCGAATTGCCTTTGATGCTCCGCAACCACTGATTCTGTCTTCGTATCATGGGTTTGATCATGCACCACTACGCTGGCCGGCTGCACCAGCACCTGATAGCCGGCCGCGCGGACTGCAAACGCCAGATCGGTGTCTTCGTAATACGCCGGCATGTAGCGCCGGTCCAGCCCGCCCAGTGTCTGCAACAGCGCACGCGGCAGCGCGATGGCCGCGCCCGAGCAGTAGTCCATCGCGCGGACATACGCATAGCGCGGGTCCTCGGACGATTCGAAGCGGCCGTAGCTCCAGGCGCTGCCATCGGCGAACACCACGCCGCCGGATTCCTGCAGGCGCCCGTCCGGGTACACCAGTTGCGCGCCGACCAGGCCGGCGGCCGGATACCGGGCAAAGGTGTCGATCAGCCGGTCCAGCCAGCCGGGCTGCGGAATGGTGTCGTTGTTGAGCAGCACCACGAACTCGCCGCGCGCCAGCGCGATGCCGTCGTTGCAGGCTGCGATGAAACCGCCATTGCTCGCACGCACGTGGTAATGCAGGCCGGCGATCTGCGGCAGCTGTTCAGCGGTGGCGTCGCTGCTGCCGTCGTCCACGACGATGATTTCCACGCTCAGCAGCGGCGGATGCGCCGCCAATGCGCGCAGGCAGGCCAAGGTGTGCGCGATGTGGTTGTAGACCGGGATCACCACCGTCACCCGCGGGGTAGCGCTGTGCGGCAGCGCGAACGCCGCAAACGGGGCGGCCTGCGGCAGCCACAGCGGCGTGCCCAGGGTGACTGGAGGCGCCTGCGTGTGCACGCGAATGCGTTGCCAGGTCGCGCGCCAGCCGCGCGTGCGCATGCTGGCCACGCTGCGGTGGATCAGGCCGAGGACGCGATTGAACAGATAGCGCGCATCGGCCAAAGACATCGACATTGCGTTGGAACTCCAGCGTGGTATGGCAGTGAACGGTGCGAGCAGCGCGCGGGTCGAGGCAATCGTTGCATCTGCCAGCGCAGTGTACGAACCATGCCTGCTGCCGCCGAGGACACGTCGTGCCCAGCGAAGCAGTATCGGTCGTTTTGTTAGCCGCTCTTAACGGCCGACGGGCTCGGCAGGTCACAGCCATGACAGCGCTGCTAGACTCGCCGGACTCTACATTCTCGCATTCCTGTGCCCCGACGCCACGACAACGACGCTCCCGACGATTTCGAGGACGACACCAACGCGCAAGGCTCCCGCTGGCAACGCAGACTCATCGTCTGGGGATTTGCCGCGTTCGCGCTGGCGCTCGGTTTCCTGATTCCCTACACGATGTATCTGAACAAGCAGGTCACCCAGCGCTTCGGCGAACTGCGTTGGCAGATCCCGACCCGCGTGTACGGCCGGCCGCTGGTGCTCGTGCCGGGCAACGCACTGGATGCGGCCACCCTGAAGACCGAACTGGACGCGGCGTCGTACCGCGACGACGGTCAGGCGACGCTGGCCGGCACCTACCAGCAGGACGGTAGCCGCTTCACCATCGCCAGCCGCGGCTACATCGATGTGGATGGACGCGTGCCGGCGCGCCGTATCGAAGTCAGCCTGGCCGGTGGGCGCGTGGCCAGCCTGCGCGACGCCGGCGACCGCAAGGCGCTCAAAAGCGCACGCCTGGACCCGGCGCGCATCGCCACCCTGTACGGCCAGAAGCAGGAAGAGCGCCGCCTGGTGCGCATGGAAGAGGTGCCCGAACTGCTGGTCACCGGCCTGCAGGCGGTGGAAGACCGCGACTTCAATAGCCACCACGGCATCGATCTCAGCGGCATGGTGCGTGCGGCCTGGATCATGGCGCGCTCCGGCGGCCAGGTCCGCCAGGGCGCCAGTACCCTGACCCAGCAGTTGGCCCGCAGCGGCCTGCTCGGCATCGGCAAGGAACAGACGCTCACGCGCAAGTTCAACGAGATTCTGTACGCGGTGATCATGGAGGCGCGCTACGACAAGCGCACCATCCTGGAGGCCTATCTCAACCAGGTGTATCTGGGCCAGCGCGGCGGCCAGGCGATCCACGGCGTGTCCTCGGGCGCAGAGCTGTGGTTCGGCCGCGACCTCAATTCGATGACCACCGAGCAGATCGCATTGTTGATCGGGCTGGTCAAGGGGCCGTCGTACTACGACCCGCGGCGCAACCCGGAACGCGCGCTGGACCGGCGCAATTTCGTGCTCGGCAAGTTGCACGAAAACAATCTGATCAACGACGCCGAATACAAGCGCGCGCTGGCTGCGCCGTTGGGCGTGCCGACCGAGCCCGGCCTGGTCGCCGCCAACCGCTTCCCGGCCTATGTGGACCTGGTGCGGCGCCAGCTGGCGCACGACTATCCGGAAGGCGTGCTGCAGGGCGCCGGCATGAGCGTGCTCACCGGCATGTCGCCGTCGGCGCAGGCGTATGCCGAAGGCGCAGTGACCGGCACCATCAAGCGGCTGGACAACAAGAAGCGTCCGCCGCTGCAGGCGGGATTGGTGCTCACCGACGTGCATAACGGCGATGTGCTGGCCGTGGTCGGCAGCCGCGATGTCGCCAAGCCGGGCTTCAATCGTGCGGTGGAAGCGCAGCGGCAGGTGGGCTCGTTGCTCAAGCCGTTCGTTTACATGCTGGCCTTGGCCTCGCCGGACCGCTGGGCGCTGTCCAGCTGGGTCGACGACTCGCCGGTCACGGTGCAGCTCAGCCGCGGCAAGACCTGGTCGCCGGGCAATTCGGACAGCCGCAGCCATGGCACGGTGCGGCTGGTGGATGCGCTGGCGCATTCCTACAACCAGGCCACGGTGCGGGTGGGCATGCAGGTCGGCGCCGATCGTATCGCCCAGTTGATCCAGGTGCTGGCCGGCATCAAGGCCGACTCGAATCCGTCGCTGATCCTGGGCGCGACCGACCAGAGCCCGTACGGCATGGCGCAGCTCTACCAGTTCCTGGCGGCCGGCGGCGAGATCCAGCCACTGCATGCGGTGCGCGGCGTGCTCGATCCGCAGGGCAAGCTGCTCAAGCGTTACGACAAGACCCCGGCACCGGCGCAGGAGGGCGATTCGGTGGCCGCCAACCTCATCAGCATCGGTCTGCAGCAGGTAGTCAGCAACGGCACCGCGCGACAGCTGCTGGGCGATGGCCTGGGTCGCCTGTCGCCGGCCGGCAAGACCGGTACCTCCAACGACGGTCGCGACAGCTGGTATGCCGGCTACACCGGCGACCATCTGGCGGTGATCTGGATGGGAAACGACCAGAACGCCGAAACCGGCCTGTATGGCGCCACCGGCGCGATGCGGGTGTGGTCGAGCATCTTCGCCCGCTTGCCGAGTGCGCCATTGAAGGTCAGCGGCAAAGGCCTGGATTGGCAGTGGGTGGACGCCAGCGGCACCGGCGTGACCGACCCGGGGTGCCCGGGCGCGCGCCAGTTCCCGTTCGTGGTCGGCTTCACGCCGGCCTACGCACCGTGCGCGGGCAACGCGCTGTCGATCGAGGCCGCGCCCGGCGAAGCGGCCGCACCTGCCGAACAATCCAGCGGCGGTGGCTGGCGCCGCTTCTTCGGTCTGGAAAAGAAGCCCGAAGACCCTGCCGCCGCACCTGCCGCGGCCCCACCCACGCGTTGATTGGAACGACCCCATGAACCGAATGCACCGTTTGCTCGCCCCGATCGGCGTCCTGGCCGCACTCACCGCCTGCGTCAGCGCACCACCCGCGCCGCCGCCGACCCCGGTGGACCCGACCACCCCGACCCAGCGGCTGTTGATGATCGAACGCGAAGCCGGCGCGGACGACACCGAACTGTCGGTGCAGCCGCTGCGCGACCCGCAGGTGGATGATTTGCGCGAGACCGCCAAGGGCAAACGCCAGGCCGGCGATCTGGCCGGCGCCGCTGCGGCACTGGATCAGGCGCTGGGCCTGGTGTCGGGCGACCCGGCGATTCTGCAGGAACGCGCGGAAGTGTCCGTGCTGCAGGCCGACTGGCCGGCGGCCGAACGCTTCGCCAAGCAGGCGATCGACCTGGGGTCCAAGACCGGGCCGTTGTGCCGTCGGCATTGGGCGACCATCGAGCAGTCGCGTCTGGCGCGTGGCGAAAAGGAAAACGCCGCCTCTGCCAAGGCGCAGATTGCCGGTTGCACCGTGCCGGGCGTGAAGCGGTACTGAGGCCGGCGATCGGAGCGACTGCGCACACCGCAAGGCAGGCGCGCTCGATGCCTGGTGTGGCCGTGTCCGTTGCGCGCTTTAGGATGCCTGAGCACGTCGCGGCCAAGCTGGCGAGGTGCGCCCAGATGTGTAGTGCGGCTTCAGCAAGCAGGGGCAGTGCACCCGACGGTTGCCGGTGCAGCAGCGGGGATATGCGCGATCCATCAAGCCCACCCCAGGCAGCGTCATCGCGCACGCGCTAGGCTGTCGTGCTTCCTGCCCGCTTTTCGTTCGGTCCCATGTCCCAACTTGCCACTGCCAGCATCCAAGCGCTCAGCGAGGGCGGGGCGCTTGCGCGCCAGCTCGACGCGTTCGCGCCACGCGCTGCGCAATTGCGGCTGACTGAAGCCATCGCCGAAGCGTTCGAGCAGCGCGATGTGCTGCTGGCAGAGGCCGGCACCGGCACCGGCAAGACCTACGCCTACCTGGTGCCGGCGTTGCTGTCCGGGCTCAAGACCATCGTCTCCACCGGCACACGCGCGCTGCAGGATCAGCTGTTCCATCGCGACCTGCCACGCGTGCGCGCAGCGCTGGGCGTGGGGCTGCGCAGTGCGTTGTTGAAGGGGCGCGCCAACTACCTGTGCAAGTACCGCACCCAGCAGGCGCGTGGCGAACCGCGCTTTGCCTCGCCCGAACAGGTCTCGCAGTTCCAGCGCATCGTGGCCTGGAGCGGGCGTACCCAGTTCGGCGACATGGCCGAGCTGGACGCCTTGCCGGACGACTCGCCGCTGCTGCCGATGGTGACCTCCACCGTCGACAACTGCCTGGGCACCGACTGCCCGTTCTACGGCGAATGCTTCGTGGTGCAGGCGCGCCAGCGCGCGCAGGCGGCCGATCTGGTGGTGGTCAACCATCACCTGCTGCTGGCCGACCTGGCGCTCAAGCAGGAAGGTTTCGGCGAAATCCTGCCCGGTGCGCAGGCCTTCGTCATCGATGAGGCGCATCAATTGCCGGAACTGGCGGCCAATTTCTTCGGCGAAAGTTTCGGCATGCGGCCGTGGCAGGAGCTGGCACGCGATTGCATGGTCGAAGCGCGCCTGGTTGCCGGCGCGCAGGCCAGTTTGCAGGCACCGATCCTGGAGCTGGATGAGGCCTTGCGCAGCCTGCGTGCCGGCATGGAAGGGCTGCCGCCGCGCGGCACGCAATGGCGTGCGCTGGCCAAGCCGCAGGTGCGCGAAGGGTTCGACGCCGTGCTGTCGTCGCTGGCACGGTTGGGCGAATCCCTGCTGCCGCTGCGTGAGGCCTCACCGGGTTTCGACGGCTGCACGGCACGTGCGCAGGAAGCATTGAACCGCCTGTCGCGCTGGCTGGGCGAAGACCTGCCGGTGGCCGATTTCGCGCTGGATCCGCCGGAACCGGTGGTCGACAACGATGTGCTCTGGTACGAACTGAGCCCGCGCGGCTTCCGTTGCCAGCGCACGCCGCTGGATGTCTCCGGCCCGCTACGCGAACACCGCGAAAAATCGCACGCGGCCTGGGTATTCACCTCGGCCACACTGGCGGTGGGGGGCGAGTTCGACCACATCGCGCAGCGGCTGGGCCTGAGCGATCCGGTGACCTTACTGCAACCCAGCCCCTTCGATTGGGCGCGCCAGGCCTTGTGCTACCTGCCGCCGAACCTGCCCGATCCGGCCGCACGCGGCTTCGGCACTGCCTTGATCGGCGCGCTGACGCCGGTGCTGGAAGCCTCCAACGGTCGTGCGTTCTTGCTGTTCGCCTCGCACCGCGCGCTGCGCGAAGCGGCCGAAGCCTTGCGCGGCGCGCCGTGGCCGTTGTTCGTGCAGGGCGAGGCGCCGCGCGCGACCTTGCTGCAGCGGTTCCGCGATTCCGGCAATGGCGTGCTGCTGGGCTCGGCCAGTTTCCGCGAGGGCGTGGACGTGGTGGGCGACGCCTTGAGCGTGGTCGTGATCGACAAGCTGCCCTTCGCCGCACCCGACGACCCGGTGTTCGAAGCGCGCCTGGATGCGATCCGCCGCGACGGTGGCAACCCGTTCCGCGACGAACAACTGCCGCAGGCGGTGATCGCGCTCAAGCAGGGGGTGGGTCGGTTGATTCGCAGCGAAACCGACCGTGGCGTGCTGGTGTTGTGCGACCCGCGGCTGGTGAACAAGAGCTACGGGCGCACCTTCATGACGTCGCTGCCGCCGTTCGCGCGCACGCGGGACCTCGCCGACGTGCAGGCGTTTTTTGAGGAGCCGGGACTGGGTGGCATGGACCAGAGAGCCGGGTAAGGGCGGGGCCGAGTGCTCAGGGCGCTCGTGTGTCGCGCTCGCATGCAATGGCAACGTTGCCGGTCGCACTGCCCTTCGGCCCGCACCAGCGCGTGCACGCAAGCACCCGCGTGCGCCGGGTGGCATATCCGGATGCCGCCTAGGCTCCTCGAATCGATCCGTTGAACGGCGCCTTCCCGGCTCCACCCAGTCCTGGGTACCCGGTCCCGTCCATCTGCCTTTCGGTCCGCACCAGCGCCTGCACCCAGGTACCCGCGTGCACCGGGTGGCACATCCCGGATGCCGCCTCGGCGGCTCGAATCGATCAGTTAAACTTTGCACCTTCCCGGCCAGTTCCGGGTCCTGGTCCCGGCTTTCTCCCATGAACATCCTCGCCTTCGAAACCTCCACCGAAGCCTGCTCCGTTGCGCTGCACGTGGATGGACGCGTGATCGAGCGCTTCGAGCTGGCACCGCGTCGCCACGCCGAACTGGCCTTGCCGTGGGCCGACGCGCTGCTGGCCGACGCCGGCATCACCCGGCGTCAGCTCGATGCGATCGCGGTCGGCCGCGGGCCTGGCGCCTTCACCGGCGTGCGGCTGGCGATCGGCATTGCGCAGGGCATCGCGCTGGCGCTGGATCTGCCGGTGCTGGCGGTGTCCACGCTGCAGGTGCTGGCCTTGCGCGCGCCGGTCGAGGCGAGCCAGGTGCTGGCCTGCATCGATGCGCGCATGGGCGAAGTCTATGCCGGGGTATTCGCGCGCAACGAGGAAGGGCTGCTGGAACTTGTCCCGGAGCGCGTGTGCACGCCCGACGCGGTGCTCATGCCCGAGACGGCGCAGCGCGTGGCCGGCGTGGGAACCGGATTTGCGGCCGCCGACGGACTGCTGCAGCAGCGCCTTGCCGCGCAGCTGAGCAGCGTCGATGCCAGTGCCTTGCCGCATGCCGCGGATCTGCTCTCGCTGGCGGTGCCCGCGCTGCAGCGGGGCGAGGGGCTGGCGCCGGAGCGCGTGGAGCCAGCGTACCTGCGCGACAACGTTGCACTGACACTGGTCGAGCAACAGGCCGCACGCGCAGCGAAGGCCGCCACCGCCGCGCCATGACACACGGCGATCTCGAACGCGCGCGGTTTCGCGGCTGCCTGCTCGGCCTGGCGGTCGGCGATGCGCTGGGTACCACGCTGGAATTCCAGGCGCCCGGCAGCTTCACGCCGATCGACGACATGCACGGCGGTGGTCCGTTCGCCCTGCGTGCAGGGCAGTGGACCGACGACACCTCGATGGCGCTGTGCCTGGCGCACAGCCTGCTGCACCGGCAAGGCTTCGATCCCGCCGACCAGATGAATCGCTATTGCAACTGGTATCAGCACGGCTACCTCAGCAGCACCGGCCGCTGTTTCGATATCGGCAACACCGTGCGCCAGGCGCTGGAGCGCTATCTCGATGGCGGCCCCGCCTTCAGCGGCAGCGCCGATCCGCGCGCGGCCGGCAATGGATCCCTGATGCGGTTGGCGCCGGTGGCGATGTACTACGCGCATCGCCCCGACGAGCTGGGCGAGCGTGCCGCCGACAGCTCGCGCACCACCCATGCCGCCGCCGAAGCGCTGGACGCCTGCCGGTTGTTCGCGGCCCAGGTGCGGGCCGCCTTGCTCGGCGCAACGCGCGAGCAGGTGCTGCGTACGTCGTGCGAAGGAATGGTCTCCCCGGCGGTGCATGCCCTGGCCGCGCGCGACCACGCCGCGGTGCCGGCAGCGCAGGTTCGCGGCACCGGCTACGTGGTCGACGCGCTGTCGGCCGCACTGTGGTGCTTCGCCACCACCGACACATTCGCCGATGCAGTGCTGCGCGCGGCCAACCTGGGCGACGATGCCGACACCACCGCGGCGATCTGCGGCCAGCTCGCTGGCGCGTTCTACGGTGTCCAGGGCATTCCCGCCGCCTGGCGCGAACGCGTGCAGGAGGCAGCCGAGATCATGGCCCTGTCCGACCGGTTGCACGCCGCGGCGCAGGTGGCCTGAGACACCGGTCACCGCGGAGCTGCCACGCCATCTGCTGCATGCGGCAAATGACGCAATCGGCCATGCGGTTGCGCGGTCTAGGTGGGTGTGCAAGCCGATCGCAGGTCTTGATCGCCGGCCTGCTGCTGCACGTCCGCGCCGCTATGGCACCTTGGCGCTGTGCAGGCGTACAAGGCGGTGAGCAGGCCGCGCAGGGCCGCCGGCCTGGCGTCCACCCTCAGGCCGGCGGCGTCACGGTACGAGGAGGGTGCGCCGCAGCGGCGCTGATCCTGCGCGTGTGTCTTCTGTCAGGCCGGTGCCGCTCGGCTGTGGTGCCTTGCATCGGGCGGTGAACGCCCGCGGGTGTCAGCGGTCGTCGTGCAGCTCGCCACCGGGCAGGAACAGCCAGGTGCGCGTGACCTGCAGGATGTCCACATCGTCCTTGGTCTTGGGCAGGGGCGGAAACGGCTGCGCCAGTTGCACCACGCGCAACGCGGCATCGTCCAGCAACGGAACCCCGCTGGAAACCAGCACGCGGCTGCTTTCCACGCTGCCGTCGCGGCGCACGCCCACGCTGATGACCACCTTGCCGCCCAGCCGGCGGCGGCGGGCATCGTCCGGGTAGTTCAGGTTGCCGACGCGCTCGGCGCGATCCACCCAGGCGCGCAGGTAGTTCGCGTATGCATATTCGCGGGTACTGGCCGAGACGAACTTGCGGTTCGGGCGCTTGGCGTATTGCTCCGAGCGCAGATGCACTTCGGCGGCGAGCCGGGCCATTTCGGCATCGCGCTGGATGCGCTGCGCCTCGGCCGGGGTGAGCGGATCGGTCTGCGGATTCGGCTGCGGCGTCGGCACGGCCTGTTCGCCACGCCGGCTGGTCACCACGCGGGTCTGGGTGGGCTCGGGCGCGTTCACGCTGGTGGCGCGTTGCGCCTGTGGCGCCAGCCCGGTGCGGTCCTGCGGCACCACGCCTGGCTGGCTGTCCCGGGGGCGCTGTGCGGTGTCGTGATCGCCGCCGCCCTGCTGGTTCGCCTGGGCCAGGAAGTCGGCCTGCTTGGGCGTCAACGGCGTGCTGGTCTGGCTGAAGATCACATCCAGCGTCGGCACCAGTGGCGCGTCCTCGCTGACCGCAAAGCCCACCCCCAGGATCAGCACGCCATGCAGCAGCAGCGAGATCACCAGCGTCATCATCAGCCGGCGACCGTCGTCCATCGGTGCCGGCAGGGCCGCGGCCGTGCTCATTGCGCGGCGCCGGCCTCGATTGCGTCGAACAGCAGCCCGGCGATGTTCAGGCCGAACTGCGCATCCAGCTCGCGCACGCAGGTGGGGCTGGTGACGTTGACCTCGGTCAGGTAATCGCCGATCACATCCAGGCCGACGAAGCGCATGCCGCGGCGGCGCATTTCCGGGCCCACCTGCGCGGCGATCCAGTGGTCGCGTTCGGACAATGGCCGGCCTTCGCCACGCCCGCCGGCGGCCAGGTTGCCGCGGAATTCATCGCCCTGCGGAATCCGCGCCAGGCAGTAATCGACCGGCTCGCCGTCCACCAACAGGATGCGCTTGTCGCCGGCAGTGATGTCGGGGATAAAGCGCTGCGCCAGGGTCAGCTTGCGGTTGCCGTCGGTCAGCGTTTCCAGGATCACGTTGAGGTTGGGGTCGCCGCTGCCGCTGCGGAAGATCGAGCGTCCGCCCATGCCGTCCAGCGGCTTGAGCACCGCCTGGCCATGTTCCAGCACGAAGGCCTTGAGCGCGGCCGCATCGCGGCTGACCAGGGTCGGCGGGCAGCATTGCGGGAACAGCAGTGCGGCCAGCTTCTCGTTGTAGTCGCGCAGGCCCTGCGGGTCGTTGACGATCTGCGCGCCGGCGCGTTGCGCCACGCTCAGCACCTGGGTGTCGTAGACGAACTCCGCATCCACCGGCGGGTCCTTGCGCATCAGCACCACCTGGCCGGGCCCGAACGCCAGGTCGGCGAACTCGCCCAGCGTGAACCAGCCGGTCTTGTCCTCTCGCACGCTCAGCGGCGCCACCTGCGCCACCGCGCGCCCTTCGCGCAGGCTGAGCCCGCCGGGGCGCACGTAGTGCAGGCGGTGACCACGGCGCTGGGCTTCCAGCAACATGGCAAACGTAGTGTCTTTGGCGATCTTGATGGAGGCGATGGCATCCATCACCACAACGACGTCGAGCGACATGGGGCTAAACCTTTCGAACAAGCTGCCGATGGTAACTTCAAGCGATGGGCGATGGCGCGCCCGGTGGGTCGTAGTGCGCGACTTGCCGGCCGGGACGCACCCAGACGTGGTCGGAACGTCCGCCTGGCGGGGCCCCGGCAATGCGCCCTTGACAGTCGATGCGGGTCTTGGGATATACATGCAGTTTCGTAGCGACGTCGGAAGGGATGAAGCGTCGCGCGCCCGGGGATATTTGCATGAGTGAAAACATTGCTGCGGGTGGGGAACTCGCAGGACTGAAGGTGATGGTGATCGATGATTCGAAAACCATTCGCCGCACCGCCGAAACGCTGCTGAAGCGGGAAGGTTGTGAAGTAGTGACAGCAACGGATGGTTTCGAGGCACTGGCCAAAATTGCGGACCAGCAACCTCAGATCATTTTCGTCGACATCATGATGCCGCGCCTGGATGGGTACCAGACGTGCGCGTTGATCAAGGGCAACCAGCTCTTCAAATCGACGCCGGTGATCATGTTGTCGTCCAAGGATGGCCTGTTCGACAAGGCACGCGGCCGCATCGTCGGTTCCGAGCAATATCTGACCAAGCCGTTCACCCGTGAAGAACTACTGAGCGCGATCCGCACGTACGTCCACGCCTGACCAGGGGGAAAGGCAACATGGCTCGAATTATATTGATCGAGGACTCGCCCACCGACAGGGCAGTCTTCAGTCAATGGCTGGAAAAAGCAGGCCATACGGTCGTCGCCACCGATAATGCAGAAGAGGGGCTTGAGCTGGTTCGCAGCCAGGCGCCCGATCTTGTGCTGATGGATGTGGTGTTGCCCGGCATGAGCGGCTTCCAGGCAACCCGTGCTCTCGCACGCGACCAGGCAACCAAGGACATTCCCGTGCTGCTGGTCAGCACCAAGGGCATGGAAACCGACAGGGCCTGGGGTCTGCGACAAGGTGCCAGCGACTACATCGTCAAGCCGCCGCGCGAAGACGATCTGATCGCGCGCATCAGACAATTGGTGCGTTGATGCGCTCTCCATTCGACATTCTCGAAGACTACGAGCGCCGTAGTCTTGCGCACGCCACGCCACTGCCGGAACGCCAGTTCTCGGCCGATATCTGGCGCGGCGTGGGGTATCGCGTCGGGACCCGGCGACTGGTCTCGGACTTCCGCGAAGTGGCGGAAATCGTGCCGATGCCGCCGGTCACTCCGGTGCCGGGCGCGCAGTCCTGGCTGCTGGGCGTGGGCAACCTGCGCGGCAATCTGTTCCCGGTGATCGACCTGAAGCAGTTCCTGGAGGGCCGTCGCACGGTGCTGCAGGAAGGCCAGCGCGTGCTGATCATGCGTCAGGCCGGCGGCGACGTCGCGCTGACCATCGATGAGCTGTACGGCCAACGCAGCTTCGAGCAGGTCCAGGCGGTGGAACCGGGCGAGTTGGCGCAAGGCCGCTACGCCCACTTCATCGACCGTGCCTTCCGCAACGAGACGCAGGACTGGGGTGTGTTTTCCCTGGCGTTGCTGTCGCGCACTCCTGAATTCCGGCAGGCCGCGGCCTAAGCCGCGACCCCGCCACGTCATACAGATCGAGGTCGAACCATGAGTACCGCCCCGGACGCCCGCAAGACCAACAAGCTCGGCAGCGTCAGCACCAGCTTCTGGCTTGGCTTGCTGGTGTTGTCGATGATCGTGTTTGGCGCCAACACCGGCGTTGCGACCTGGCAGGGCAGTCGTCTTGCCGGTGCCGGCACCGGTGCGGCCGACTTGCAGGTGCTCTCGCAGCAGCTGGCCAACCAGGGCCGCGAAGCGGTGTCCGGCGACGCCAAGGCCTTTGCCGCCTTCAAGGAAACCAAGGGCCGCATCGACAGCACGGTCAGCGAACTGGATGGCCGTTATGGCCAGGAAAGCTCGATCGCCAGCTCGATGGCGCAGCTCAAGGCGACCTGGGTGCCGCTGAGCAAAAACGCCGATCAGGTCATCGCCAGCGAGCCGGCGGTGCTGGGTCTGGCCGGCAACGCCGAACGCTTCTCCGGCAGCGTGCCGCAGTTGCAGGCGCAGTTGAACGAAGTGGTGCGCGCGATGACGGTCAGCGGCGCGCCCGCCTCGCAGATCTACAACACGCTGCAGCAGGTGGTTGTCGCCGGCACCATGGCACGCCGGGTCACTGAAATGCGCGCCGGTGGTGCCAATGCGGCCGCCTCGGGCGACGCGCTGGCACGCGACTCGGTGGTGTTCACGCAGATGCTCGAAGGCCTGCGCACGGGCAACGAAGAACTCGGCATCGCCGCGGTGCGCAACCCGGCCGCGTTGTCGGCGCTGGAGCAGTCGCAGGCGCAGTGGACGACGATGAAGAAAGACGTCGACGCCATCCTCGCCAGCTCGCGTAACCTGTTCGCCGCACAGTCCTCGGCCGCCGCACTGACGGCTGGCTCGGGCAAGATGCTCGACGACAGCAAGAAGCTGTTCGATGCCTTCTCGGCGTTCGGTTCGGTGCGCGACACGCGCCTGTTCCCGAACTTCTGGCTGGGTGTGGTGTCCGGCCTGGTCGCGCTGCTGGCGATCATCGGCTTCGTGTGGAGCTCGGTGCGCGTGCGGACCCGCGAGCAGGACGTGCGCTACCAGTCGCAGGTGGAATTCAACAGCCGCAACCAGCAGGCGATCATGCGGTTGCTGGACGAAATCAGCTCGCTCGGTGAGGGCGACCTGACCGTGAAAGCCTCGGTGACCGAGGACATGACCGGCGCGATCGCGGACGCGATCAACTACGCCGTGGACGAACTGCGCCACCTGGTGACCACGATCAACGACACCTCGGCCAAGGTCGCCGTGTCGACCCAGGAGACCCAGGCCACCGCGATGCAGCTGGCCGACGCCGCCGGCCAGCAGGCCAACCAGATCACCACCGCCTCCGAGCGCATCAGCGAAATCGCCGCCAGCATCGAACAGGTGTCGCGCAACTCCACCGAGTCGGCCGAAGTGGCGCAGCGCTCGGTGGTGATCGCCGCCGAAGGTGCCGGCGTGGTGCGCGAGACCATCCAGGGCATGGACCAGATCCGCGACCAGATCCAGGAAACCTCCAAGCGCATCAAGCGCCTGGGCGAATCCTCGCAGGAGATCGGCTCGATCGTGGAACTGATCAACGACATTTCCGAGCAGACCAACATCCTGGCGCTCAACGCCGCGGTGCAGGCCGCCTCGGCGGGCGAGGCCGGTCGCGGTTTCGCGGTGGTGGCCGACGAAGTGCAGCGCCTGGCCGAACGCACCTCCGGCGCGACCCGGCGGATCGAAGGCCTGGTGCAGACCATTCAGGCCGATACCAACGAGGCGGTCAGCTCGATGGAGCAGACCACCTCCGAAGTGGTGTCCGGTGCGCGCCTGGCCGAAGACGCCGGCACCGCGCTGACCGAAATCGAGCGCGTGTCCAACGCCTTGAACAACCTGATCAAGAACATCTCCATCGCCGCGCACCAGCAGTCGGCCGCAGCGACGGATATCACACAGACCATGGGCGTGATCCGTCAGATCACCAGCCAGACATCGCAGGGTGCGGAGCAGACGGCCGAGTCGATCGGCAACCTGGCTCAGCTCGCTGCCGATCTGCGCCGTTCGGTCGCCGACTTCAAGCTGCCGGCGTGACCACGACGCGGAACGGGAAAGGATCAGCAGATGGCGCGTAGTAGCGTTACGTCGATGCAGGAAGTGACCGGTTGCCGCGCTGGCGGCGAGTCGGTCGTAGTCAGGGGGCTGCAATGAGCGCGCTTCGCGATGCGATGAGTCACGCCGCACTGGGCTGGGTCAAGCCAGAGCTGGACGAGACGTTGCGCCAGGCGCGCAACGAGATCGAATACTTTGCCGAAGAACCGTCCGACACCAGTCGGATGCGGTTCTGCGCCGGCTACCTGCACCAGGTGCAGGGCACGCTGCGCATGGTCGAGTTGTATGCGCCGGCGATGGTGGCCGAAGAGCTCGAGCTGCTGGCCCAGGCCGTGCAGGCGGGCGAGGTCGCCGACCACGACGAAGCCTGCGCGATGCTGATGCGCGGCACCGTGCTGCTGCCCGATTACCTGGAGCGCTTGCAGAACGGTCACCGCGACATTCCGATCGTGCTGTTGCCGCTGCTCAATGAAATCCGTGCCACCCGTGGCCAGCCGGGTCTGAGCGAAAGCGTGCTGTTCGCGTTCGACCCGCAGGCCGGTGTTGCCACCGAGGCCGAGCTGGATCATGCGCGCGGCAGTCTGAGCGGGCGCAATCGCGAGTTGCTCGACACCGTCGGCAACGCGGTCAAGGAAGAATTGCTGCGCGTCAAAGACGCGCTGGACCTGCATTTGCGCACCGGCGGGGAGATCGGCGAGCTGCAGACCCAGGTCAACGACCTGGGCAGCGTTGCCGACACCCTCGGCATGATGGGCTTGGGCGTGGCGCGCAGCGTCGTCGTGCAGCAGCGCGATGCGTTGGCACGCGTGGTCGATGGTCAGACCCAGATGGACGAAAGCGTGCTGCTGGATATTGCCGGCGCGCTGCTGTACGTGGATGCGTCGCTGGACGATCAGGTCGCCAGCCTCGGCGCCGACCCGGGCGACGGCACCGAAGTCAGCAACAGTGCCAACTCCTCGGAAGTCCGCCGCACGGTGGATGTGCTGGCGCAAGAGGCGATCGCCAACTTCGGTGCGGCGCGCGAACATTTCGTCGCCTTCATCGAAACCAACTGGGACCACGCACGTCTGGCCGAGGTGCCGCACCTGCTCGGCGAAGTCGGCGGTGCGTTGCGCATTCTCGAGCTGCCGCAGGCTGCCGATTATCTGGAAGGCGTGCGTCGCTACGTCGATCTGGAATTGATCGGCAAGCAGCGCGTGCCTAGCGGACGCCAGCTCGATACCCTGGCCGATGCGATGGCCAGCCTGGAGTACTACCTGGAAGCCCTGCGCGAGCGCCGTCCCGGCCGCGAAGAGATTCTGGATATCACCCGCAACAGCCTGGAAACGCTGCGTTACTGGCCGCTGCCGTCGGGCCAGCCGTCCGATTTGCCGGTCGGCGCGGACCAGCCCGGCAGCGCGGCCGAGCCGCAGCCGGTGGCCGCCCCGCCGTTGCAGCACGCCGAGACGCCGCAGGCCGCCAACGATGCGGCGGCCTTGCCGTCGCTGGAATGGGCGAACGAAACCGTCGTCGAGACGCCGTTCGCTGCCAGCCTGGTGCACGACACCGGCGCTGCCGCGACCGATACGGTGTTCTCGTTCGACCCGGTCGCCGCCGAAGAAACCGTCTCCGGCCAGTCGCACGTGCCGTTCACCGTGGCGCCGCTGGATCTTTCGGGCGACGGCGCGCAGGCGCCCGGCGACTGGCATCTGGAAACCACGGAGCAGGCCGCGCCGATCGCCACCTCTGCGTTCGACCCGGTGTCGGCCGAGCAGGATGGCAACGAGGCCACGCAGGTCAGCTACACGGTGGATCTGAGCGCGCTGGAGCAGGCACACGCCGTCGAGCCGCAGGTTGCCGAGGACGCGCCGCTGCAGATCGAGCAGATCGACCTGCCGGGCGACGCCGATCAGACCGACGCACCGTTGGATTTCATCGCCGAGAACGCAACACAACGCGCGCAGACCAGCATCGAAGATGCTTTCTCGCCGCCGCCGAGCCCGCCGCAGGAATTGGACGACCCGTTCGTCGAGCCGGCACAGGAGCCGCAGAACGTTCCGTCCGAAGCAGCATCCGAGCCGGTCGCCCCGCGCGTGCAACAGGCGGTGGTCAGCGAGTTCGAGCTGGACGACGCCTCCGCTGCGTTCCTGGCCCAGCTCGATGCAGCGGCCGCGCAGTTCGACGTGGAGCGTCCGCAGGCACCGACAGTGGCAGCCGATGCGCAGATTGCGCAGGCAGGCTCTGAACCGGTGTCCAGCGAACCTGCGCAGGAAGCTGCCGACGCCGGCATTTTCGGCGGCTTCGGCGACAGCGATATCGACGACGATATCCGCGACGTGTTCCTGGAAGAATTCGACGAAGAGCTGGTCAACCTTGGGCAGCTGCTGCCGGTGTGGCGCGCCGCGCCCACCAACCCGGAAACCCTGCGCCCGATCCGCCGCGTCTTCCACACCTTGAAGGGCAGTGGGCGTCTGGTCGGCGCCAGCGTGCTCGGCGAGTTCAGCTGGAAGATCGAGAGCATGCTCAACCGCGTGCTCGATAATTCGCGGCCGGCCAGCCCGGCGGTCGTGTCAATGGTCGAACTGGCCTACGAGGTGTTGCCGCAATTCAACGCCGCGCTGCGCGACCAGGGCCGCATCAGCGCCGATCTGCCTGAAATCCAGGGCATTGCCGAGCGCGTCGCTGCCGGCGAAGAGGTCTACTACGTGCCCGCAGCCGCGGCGCCGGTGGCCGAGGCCGTGGCGACTCCGGCGGCAGCCGCAGGCGTGTTCGCCGCCAGCGGCGGAACCCCGGCTTCGGTGGACAGCGTGCTGCGCGAGATCCTGGAAGCCGAGGTCGCCACGCATCTGGACACGGTGAACGGGTGGCTGCAGGCCAGCCAGGCCGAGCCGCAGTTGGCGACCGAAGAAGTACTGCGCGCCGTGCACACGATGAGTGGCGCATTCGCGATGACCGACGTGCCGGAAATCACCTTGGTGACGACGCCGGCCGAAAGCTACGTCAAGCGCTTGCTGGCCGCCTCGGTCACGCCGTCGGCGGAGGGGCTCGAAGCACTCACCGCCACCGCTGCTGCGATTGCCGCCACGGTGACCGCGCTGCGTGCCGATGCGCCGTTGATTCCGTCGTTCGCACCGTTGACCGAGCGCTTGCGCGCGCTGGTGGACAGCTTGCCGGAAGCGCAGTGGCCGCCGCAGGTGTTCCTGGACGAGTTGGACGATGTCGATGCGCCGAGCGCCACGGTAGACGGCAGCGCTGCCCCGGTCGAACTGACCGGTGCGCAGGATCTGTCGCAGTACCTGGATGCCGGCGCACTACCGTCCGACACCCTTGTATCGGCGCACGATGCCGAAGACGCGCAGCTGCAGCCGGACGATGCGCCGATTGCCGTGGACGAGCTGGCCGAGGCCGAAGCCGAGCATGATTCGGCACTCGCACTGGATGCGCCTGCACCGCATGCGCTCGACGATGCCGGCCATGCCGCCGTGCACGAAGATGCCCACGCCGCTGCCGAGTCTGTGCCTGCATCGAGCGACGACGCGCTGGTACCGGTTGCCGAATCCGAGCAGCTTGCCGATGCGCTGCACGGCGATGCTGCGCCAGACGACGCGGCAGACCGGGCCGCATCGCAGGACATCGACGCACACGACCTGCCGGCCGACGAGCCGCTGGTCGAAGCCGAGGCCTGGGATGCCACCGAACTGCAGCATGCGCAGACCGCACCGCACGATCACGTACCGGGCGAGCACGCGGCAGAGGTGCCCAGTGAGGCATCTGCTGAGGTTGTGTCGGGCGAGCACGACGCCGATGCGACCAGCACGCACGCCGACAACATTGCGGTAGACGAGCTGGCCGATGCGGAAGCTGCCTTGGGCGATGCGCAAACGCTGGCTGCAGCCGATGCCGAGCAGGCAGTGGACGCGCACGCACAGCAGGTGCCTGTGCACGACGATCAGGTTGCAGCAGACGCTGACGAGGCGGTCGAGAGCATCGAAGCGTTAGAGGCCGTGCACGCCGACGCTGCGTTGGCTGATGACGCCAATGCAACGACCGCGGAAGACTGGACCCCGGAAACCGCAGCGCTGGACAGCGTGGCGTCCGATCAGCCTGGCCACGAACACGCCGACACGCAGGAACAGGCGGGCGAGCAGCTAGCAGACCAGGCGGCGCAGCACAGCGATGCAGCATTGCCGCATGCAGGCGAGCCGTACGCGGGCGAGCAGCAAGCGCTGGAAGACGCCGCGCAGATGGGCGAGCACGCAGAGGTGGAAGCGCACGCATATTCGAATCAGCAAATGGATTCGGGCGATGATGCGTCCGCCGATGCGCAGCAGCACGTCCATGAGCAGGTGCCGTCTGACCAGGACGTCAAGGCCGGCGAGCAGCAAACGCATGCGCATTCCGACGAACACGCGGGCGTTGTCGAGCACGCGACGGACCGCCAGGACGCCGAAACCGCGCATTCCGAAGCCGAGCACCTGGCAGCCGAGCAGAACGAAGCCGCGCATTCCGATGCAGAGTACGCAGGCGCCGACCATGTTGACGCCGCGCAGGCCGATGCGGATGTGCTGCCCGATCACACTGTCGAATCGGTGCAGGCATTCGAAATGGCGCATGCGGCCGATCAGGTGGAAGAGGCCGGCGATCGGCAATCGGACACTGCGCCGGCGCTATACGACACGCAGGCTGTCACCGCCGACGACGCGGCGCAGGCCGATGCTCAGGCCGCGGTTGGTGTTTCTGCCGGGGGCGATCACGCCGAGCGCGAAGAGCAGTTCGACGGCGCAGGACACGCAGCGCACGCCGAACCAACTGAAGCCAGCGACCACGCCGGTGCCGATCAGCAGCATGCCGACGACTCCGCAGATCAGCACGCAACCGACCGCAGCGCCGACGAGCCGGAAGACACCACCACCGCTGCGTTCAGCGCCCCGGTCGAAGATGCGGCGCGTGCCGGTGCGGCCAGCAACGATATCGGCGCGGCATTCGATGCCGGCCCGCTGAACTTCGATCAACTCGACGGCGAGCTGGTCGACATCTTCGTCGAAGAAGGTCGCGACCTGCTGGACCATTGCGATGGCCTGATCGCGCGCATGCGCGAAGTGCCGGGAGACCGCGATGTCCTCAACGGACTGCAGCGCGATCTGCACACGCTCAAGGGCGGTGCGCGCATGGCCGGCATCAACGCCATCGGCGATCTCGGTCACGCGATCGAATCGCTGCTCGAAGCCGTGGCGGCCAACCGCACCGACATCGATCGCGACGACGTGCGTCTGTTCGAGCGTGGTTTCGACCGCCTGCATCAATTGCTGACCCGCACCGGCATGCACCGTGCGGTGACGATGCCGACCGATTTGGTGGAAGCCTTCGAAACCCGTACCCGTGGCCGCAATGCCGCACCGCCCAGCGACGCCGATGTCCGCGCGATCGCCAAGGCGTCGGTGGAACCGGCGCCGCTGTCCGCCCCGGTTCCGGTGGAAGGCCAGGCCGAAGAAGACTTCCTGCCGCGCGTGCAGCAGGAACAGGTGCGCGTGCGCGCGGACCTGCTCGACCGCCTGGTCAACCACGCCGGCGAAGTGGCGATCTACCGCTCGCGCCTGGAGCAGCAGCTGGGCGCGTTCCGTGGCGCCATGGGCGAACTGGATCGCACCAACGCCCGTCTGCGCGATCAGTTGCGACGTCTGGATCTGGAAACCGAAGCGCAGATCGTGGCGCGTTATCAGCGTGAACAGGACCAGGGCGATCGCACCTTCGATCCGCTGGAACTGGACCGCTTCTCCACCCTGCAGCAGCTCAGCCGCGCGCTGAACGAATCGGCAGCCGACTTGGGCGGCTTGCAGGGTGTGCTGGAAGACCTCTCGCGCCAGTACGACGGCCTGCTGCAACAGCAGTCGCGCGTCAGTTCGGAGTTGCAGGACGGCTTGATGCGTGCGCGCATGGTGCCGTTCGATGGCCTGGTGCCACGTTTGCGTCGTGTGGTGCGTCAGGCGGCCAGCGACACGGGCAAGCAGGTGCACCTGGTGCTGGAAGGCACCCAGGGCGAACTGGATCGCAACGTGCTCGATCGCATGGTCGCGCCGCTGGAACACATGCTGCGCAACTCGGTGGCGCACGGGCTGGAAACCCCCGAGCAACGCCGCGACGCCGGCAAGCCGGAAGAAGGCAACATTGCGATCCGTCTGCGCCGCGAAGGCTCGGAAATCGTGCTGGAAGTGGCCGACGACGGCGCCGGGCTGGACCGCGAGGCGATCCGTCGCCGCGGCGAGGAGCGCGGCCTGATCGAACCGGGCCAGGAGCTGAGCGAGGCCGAACTCGACAACCTGATTTTCGCCTCCGGTTTCAGCACCTCCGAGCAGGTCAGCCAGTTGGCCGGCCGCGGCGTAGGCATGGACGTGGTGCGCAACGAAGTGCGTCAGCTCGGCGGCTCGGTGGATATCCACTCGGCACGCGGGCAGGGCGCCACCTTCACCTTGCGTCTGCCGCAAACGCTTGCGGTCACCCAGGCGGTATTTGTCCGCATCGGCGAAACGACGTTCGCGGTGCCGGTGGGTTCGGTCAGCGGTATCGGCCGCATCTCGCGCACCCGTTACGAGTCGGGCGAGGGCGGATATCACTACGCCGGCGAAGAGTACGTGTTGCACGACCTCGGTTCGTTGGTCGGCCAGGCCGCCGCGCGTGCCGATGGCCAGGCGCAGGTGCCGTTGCTGTTGGTGCGTGCGGGCGACCTGCGCGCGGCGGTGGCCATCGACCAGGTGCTGGGCAACCGCGAAGTCGTGGTCAAGCCGGTGGGCCTGCAGATCGCCTCGGTGCCAGGCATCTACGGCGCGACCATCACCGGCGATGGCCGCGTGGTGGTGATCCTGGACGTCGCCCCGCTGGTCCGTCGTTTCCTGGCCCAGCCGGCGCGTCCGTCGCTGGAAACACAGGCCGAAGCGCAGCGCCAGGTGCCGTTGGTGATGGTGGTCGACGATTCGCTGACCATGCGCAAGGTCACCAGCCGCGTGCTGGAACGCCACAACCTGGACGTCACGACCGCACGCGACGGTGTCGAGGCGCTGGAGCTGCTCGAAGAGCGCGTGCCCGACCTGATGCTGCTGGATATCGAAATGCCGCGCATGGACGGTTACGAGCTGGCGACCGCGATGCGGGCCGACCCGCGCTTCAAGGCGGTGCCGATCGTGATGATCACCTCGCGCAGTGGCGAGAAGCATCGCCAGCGTGCCTTCGAGATCGGCGTGCAGCGTTACCTGGGCAAGCCTTACCAAGAGTTGGATCTGATGCGAAACGTGTATGACCTGCTGGGGATCGCCCGTGTCCGAGACTAATGGCGCAATGGGAACTCCGGTTGCTTTGCTGGGTCGTCCCGGCCAGGCGCGCGAGCGCCTGCGCGAAGCGCTTGGCCTGGCCGGCGCGCAGGTGGTGCTGGAAGACGAGCCAGCGGCGGTCGACGTGCAGATGCTGCGCGACGCCGAGCCGGTGGCAGTGCTGGTCGCACTGGAACCGTCGATCGAAGACGCGCTCGAAGCGCTGGAGCCGGCCTTCAACATGCCGGGCGTCACCGTGATCTTCGACGAGGCCGAACTGACGGTGCGTCGCGAGGGCTGGGAAGCGCAGCGTTGGGTGCGCCATTTGGCCGCCAAACTGCATGGCCATGCCGATGTGCTGCCGCCGGGCACCGAAAGCGAGCCCTCGCTGCAGCCCGAGCCCGGCCTGACGCTGGCACCGCAGCAGCATTCGGACCTGCAACTGGATCAACACCTGGAAGCGGCCGCGCATGCGTTCGACAGCGTGCCTGGCGATGCCTTGTTCGCGCATGCCTCCGTGCAGGAGGCGGCACCGGTCGCTGTGGAAAAACCGGGCCTGACGCTGGGCGATTCCAGCACCTGGGGCCTGGTGGACGAGGTGGCCGTGGTGGTGCGCCCGCGCGCCGAACCCGATGTAGCGGCCTTGTCCACCGGCGGCTTGTCACTGGTGGATCTGGAGCACAGCGGCAGCGTCACCGGCGCTGTGCTGGTCGTCGCTGGCATTGGTGGGCCGGATGCGATCCGCCGCTTGCTGGCCGCATTGCCGCCGGAATTCCCGCGCGCGGTGCTGGTGCGCATGACCCTGGATGGCGGCCAGTACGGCAACCTGGTGCGGCAGATGGGACGCGTGTCTGCGTTGCCGGTCGAATTGGGCGAAGCGGGGCAGGTGGTCGCACCGGGCAAGGTGTATGTGCTCTCCGACGAGGTCGGCGTGCACCAGCATGCCGGCGCGCTGGCGTTCGTGGCACCGGCCGATCCGGCCGGGCTGATCGCCGCGCTGCCGCCAGCCGACAGTGCGGTGCTGATGCTCAGCGGTGCCAACGAGGCACTGGTGGAGGCATCGCTGGCACTGGCCGAGCAAGGTGGCTGGTTGGCCGGGCAATCCACCGACGGCTGTTACGACCCCGCCGCCGCCGCGCGTCTGGCGCGGCAAGGCATCCTGACCGGCGACCCTGCGCAGTTGGCGCAGGCGCTGGCGCAGCGTTGGCCGGCATAAGCCGGGCGCTCCTTTTCGAATCGGAATCATGCGATGAGCTACGCCAATAACGACGAAATCCGCGGCGTCCTGATCCAGGCCGGTAGCGAGCGCGTGCTGCTGCCGAACGCAACGGTGGCCGAGGTGATGTCGCGCGTGGCGGTCGAGCCGCTGCCCGACATGCCGCGCTGGGTGGTCGGACGCATCGACTGGTACGGCTGGAAGGTGCCGCTGCTGTCGTTCGCGCGCCTCAGTGGCATGGGCGATGAACCCACCGCAGTCAACAACAAGGTCATCGTGTTGAAGGCCCTGGGGGGCAACCCGGCGTTGCCGTATTTCGCGCTGCTGACTGCCTCGTTCCCGCAGCTGATTTCGGTGCCGCGCGATGGCCTGCTGGCCGATGCCTCGGAAGATGCGCTGCCGGACGGTGTGCACATGCGCGTGCTGCTGGGCGAGCAAAGCGCGCTGTTGCCGAACCTGGACGCCATTGAAGCGCAGGTCGGCCAGGCGCTTGCGGTCGCTGCCGCCTGAGAGCGGCGAATGCCTGCTGTGCTCGCCGTCGGGCGGGCGCAGTGGCGCCGTGCAGCGGAGACTGCCGGGCATTGAGTGATGCGCGGTTGAGGGTGTGGCTGACTGTTGGGCGTTCCATCTTACGCACTGGATGACGCCCTGCTTTGGAGACGGCTTGCGGAGCATGATCGGTATGTATCAGCCGGATGCACCTCGCAGCAAGCTGACACGCGGGGTTGAGGCGTGGACGTCATGAGCCATCCGCTCTTTGCGCCGATCCGCCGCGTCGACGGTGTGGTGCTGTGCGATCTGGCCGTGGTCGATCCGGCTGCAATGGCCGACTATCACACGCGTAACCGCGCTCATCTGGCCGATGCGATGCCGTTGCGGCCGCCCGCGTTCTACACCGTCGAAGGCTGGCGCCGCCTGTGCATGGCATACCGCGGCGCGATGCCTGGCGAGCGCGAGCTGCAACTGGTCTTGTTGCAGGGCGAGCACGTGATCGGCACCACCGGGTTCACCCAGATCCAGCGCGGCGCGTTTCAGGCGTGCCATATGGGCTACGGCGTGGACGCGGCGCAGCAGGGACGCGGCTTGATCCAGTGGGCAGCTACGCAAGGCATCGCTTTTGCCTTCGGCCAGCTCGGCCTGCACCGGGTGATGGCGCAATACGTGCCGGAGAATCTGCGCAGCGCGCGCGTGCTGCGGCGGCTGGGTTTCCAGATCGAAGGCTATGCGCGGCGCTATCTGCAGTTGAATGGCCACTGGCGCGATCATGTGCTGACCAGCAGATTGCGCGAGGACGGCATGCCTGGCGAAGGCGCTGTGGATGATGAGCCGGGTTAGGGCAAAGCGCCCGAGAGCTCCAGCCGTCATTCATCGGCGGCTAGCGGATTGCCTTGCGCAAGCTCGATCTGCGTTGGCCAGCCACGTCGTTTGAGGCGATTGCGCAACTGCGCCGCCCAGGCCTGCACCGACGCTGCATCCGGCGTGGCCGCCTTGATGCCGATCGTTATCGTGTCTGCGTGTTCCAGGAAGCACCACGGTCCGCCAGCCGATCGCTCGGTGATGCGGAAAGTTTCAGAAACACCGTGCGGTGCATCTGCTCGCGCGTGCCTGTCTTGCGCTGTTGCTGTGCCTGCTGTGTGGCAGTGCGGGTGGCCGAAGGTGGCGACCACATGTTGCGAGATGCTCCGGGCTGCGGCTTGCCGACCGGTAGTTCCCGTTTTCGTGCAGGTGCAGCTGGTGGCGCGGCATGCGAGGCGTTTGGCGATATCGCGATCTGGGTGGTCACAGGTGCGTTGGCCGTCCCGCGTTCGATACGCAACGATGGATCCTGCAACGGTGCCGGCAACATCGGTAGTGCCGGCGCGCCGCCGCAGGCGCTGGCTGACTGCGGGGGAGGTGCGCTGTTATCCGTGCCTGCCACGGGCGCGCCACCGGCCTGTAGAGCGTCGTTGTGCGCGCTGACGGGGGGCAGGCGGTGGGGGCGGCGTCATCGCCGCGTGCGCATCGTCTTGCGTCGACTCCTGCCCTGTTGATGGTTGGGTAAGCGCCCTTGCGGCCGCTGCGCGTTGCATCGCCCGTCGCTTGCCGCCAGCCAGATCCATGCATCGGACGCGCAGCGGCTGAGGCAGGGTTGGCCCAGCCATGCAACGGTTGTGCACGGATCCGCATGCGACAACGCCGCAAGAAGGTTTATCCGCACATCGTGCTGTCGCATGATGGAAGGCTGGTGCCGCACTGCGCGGCCGCTCGTTTCCGCCATGGAGTCATCCGCATGCTTCAACGTCGTCACTTCCTCAAGAGCGCCACGCTGGGCGCGATCGCGTCCGGGTTGGCCGGCTGGGGCGCCCGCGCGCACGCTGCGGCAGGCGCCACGCCAGGCGTGCGGCCGACGGCGCTGCCGCGTGGTGCGGCGCGGGTGATTTCCACCTGGGATTTCGGCGTCGCCGCCAATCAGGAAGCCTGGAAGATTCTCAGCAGCGGTGGTATTGCGCTGGATGCGGTAGAGGCCGGTGTGCGTGTGCCGGAGGCGGACCCGAGCAATCCCACCGTCGGCCTGGGCGGTTATCCGGACCGCGATGGCCGGGTCACGCTGGACGCCTGCATCATGGACCACCTGGGCAACTGCGGCGCGGTGGCATCGCTGGAAGACGTGGTGCACGCCATTTCGGTGGCGCGTGCGGTGATGGAGAAGACGCCGCACGTGATGTTGGTGGGCGATGGTGCGCGTCAATTCGCCTTCGAACAGGGGTTTCCGAAAACCAAGCTGCTGACCCCAAGCTCGGAAGCGGCCTGGAAAGAGTGGTTGAAGACCTCGAAGTATTCGCCCGAAGCCAATGTCGAAAATCGCGCCTGGCGCGATGCCAAGTTGCCCGGCGGCAAGGACAATCACGACACCATCGGGATGCTGGCGCTGGATACGCACGGCAATCTATCCGGTGCATGCACCACCAGCGGCATGGCGTGGAAAATGCATGGCCGCGTGGGCGATAGCCCGATCATCGGTGCGGGCCTGTACGTGGACAACGAAGTGGGCGGTGCGACCTCGACCGGTGTGGGCGAAGAGGTGATCCGGAACGTCGGCAGTTTTGCGGTGGTGGAAATGATGCGGCAGGGCAAGTCGCCGGCCGACGCCTGCCGCGAGGTGGTGATGCGGCTGATCCGCCGCAAGCCGGAATTGACGCGCACATTGCAGGTCGGCTTTCTGGCAATGAACAAGCGCGGCGAAGTGGGCGCGTTCGCGATCCAGAAAGGCTTCAGTTACGCGGTGTGCGACGCGCAGCGGCAGGATCTGCTGGTGCCTGGCGAGAGCCATTACACCCGCGAGCCGACGGCATGAGCGCGTCAGGGTTGGAAGTGGCTGCCGATTCGGTGGCCTCGGCGTTGGCCGCACAAGCAGGCGGTGCGATGCGCGTGGAGCTGTGCGGCGGGCTGGATGGCGGCGGGCTGACCCCGTCGTTCGGCACGTTGGCGGTGGTGCGCGAGCGCTTGCGGATTCCGCTGTATGTGCTGATTCGTCCGCGCGTGGGCGACTTCGTTTTCGATGCCTCGGAAGTGGAGGTGATGCGCCGCGATGTGGAGCAGTGCGTGCGGCTTGGATGCGATGGCGTGGTCCTCGGCGCGCTGGACCGGCATGGGCAGGTCGATCTGGCGACGATGCGCGTGTTGATGCAGGCAGCAGGGCCGTTGGGGGTGACGTTCCATCGTGCGATCGATGTCAGTGCCGATCCGTCGCGCGTGCTGGAAGATGCGATCGGGCTGGGCTGCGAGCGGGTGCTGACCTCGGGCGCGCGTGCGAGTGCGCTGGAGGGCATCGACACCATCGCCGCGTTGGTGCGCCAGGCAGCCGGGCGCATCGGCATCATGCCCGGTGCCGGGCTTTCCGAGCACAACATCCGCACCCTACGGCAGCACACCGGCGCCCACGAATTCCATGCGTCGGCGCGTGGCGTGATCGCCGCCCAGGTGCCGTCGCCGCACCCGTATGTCCACGATCTGGGCGGAGACTACCAGCGGACCGATACCGCGCGGGTACGCCGGATGGTGGGCGCGTTGCAGCAGGCGTGAAACGCGCACAACGGTGGCTTCGGCCAGCATAGGCGCGGCCTTGAGTTGCGCACGCACGCTGAGGGTGATGCTCGATGGGCTGCTACGCCTGTCGCGTTCGCCATCTACTGCTGGCCTGAAGCTTCCGGGCTTGCTTGCCGCTCGTCCTCAGCGTCGTCGCCGACCTGCTCGGGAATGTGCAACGTGAAAGCCGGAAAGCGCGCGCGGTCTTGCGGGTGTGCGTTGACGATCAGCTCCCGGGTCTTCCACATCTGGACCGCCTTGGCCAATGTCGCTGCGTCGAGCTGGCTGCCTGCGTGATAAACGAACTGCCCGAGATGATCGACGATGCCCAGGTGCGCGCTCTTCTGCGCCTTCCAGTTGCTGACATTGGTGTAGTGGCGGGCGAGGCCTTCCTCGCTCGGGTCTTCGACTCTGGGGGAAGGGCCTGCCATGTCGCTCACCCGCCTCAGGAAATGGGAATCCCTGCTTTCTTCCAGCATTTTCTGCAAGGCCGGAATCTGGCCGAAGGTGGTGGGAGCGCCGGGCAGGCGCTTTTCTGGAAGGTAGGAGGGGGCACCTTCCAGAAAGGGATTTCTTTCCTCATCAATGACCGTGCTCAGCATGGTCTGTGCGGTGTCTTCGATGCGTTCGAGCGCAACCGTGCGAGGCGGTTCGGTGGTGGCCGCCGAAGAGGTTGCCCTGGCTCGATTGCCGGGAACAGGGGGCGAGGGAACTGGGGCGGTTGGGCCAGCCCGCTCTGGTTGGGCGGGGCGCGCAACCGGGCGATGCTGGTCGAGTTGCGCCTGCAAATGCGGCGGCACCCGGATGATGCAGTTGGCAGGTAATCGGGCGATCAACGAGGGCAGTCTGGACAGACTGACGCAGCCTCGCAGATCGAGTTTTTCCAGCTGCGTCAGGCGGTGAATGTCCAGTGGCAGCGTGAGCAGGTTGCTGCAGTCTTTCAGAATCAGTCGCTTCAATGGCGCACTACCGCCGAAAATCGGCGGATAGTCGCGCAGCGCGGTGCAGCCCCGCAAATCAAGCTCCTCCAACTTTGGCAGTTGATGGATGGCCGGGCCAAGGGCGGACAGCGGCGAGTTGCGTATCTTTAGGCTTTTCAGATTTTGCAGGTTGGCGATGGACGCCGGAAGCGATCTGATCCCGGTCCGTTCCAGCCGTAGGCTCTGCAGGTTGACCAAGCCCTCGTGCTCGCCGGATGCATTGGTGCTTGCCAGGTGTTCGGGAAGTTCCGTCAGTTCCGGGCAGACGCGGATGGAGAGTTCGCGTAATTGGGTGAGGCTTGCAATGGATGCAGGCAGCGAGCGAAGCGGATTGTGTGCAAGCGTCAGTGTTTCCAGGCCCGCAAATTGCTGCATGGCGTCCGGAAGCTCCATCAACCCCGCCGCATCGATCGTCATGTGCTGCAGATGAGATAGACGGAATGCCTGGTCGGGAAATTGCGGAAGGGGAACCGAGCGCAGTTCCAGCGTTACCCGACCCGTTTGGCTTGCGTCTTCCAGCAAGTCGGCGGTCGCCTTCAGTGCCCGGTCTGTGCGTGTCTCGACCTGCGGGTTGTTGCGATTGGCATGGCGCCATGCGCTGTGCCAGCGATCGCGGTCTGCGTTGTAGTGTCGTTGCCATTGCGACAGCACGTCGCGATAAGGGCGAATCGCTGGGGAGCGCCGTAATGGTGACGCGCCCACGGTCGGTGGCATACGGGGGCGCACCGGCCGCAAGCGTTGCGAATCGGTGGTGACAGTGTGGAAGCGAGCGCGTTCTATGTCGCTGAGCTGTGGCAATTGCGGGCTCCGCAAAGAATGTCCAGCCGCCTCGTTCATCCGCGCGGCGCTGCCGGATCCGCGGTCGGGAAGAGTGCGAGCGGATGGGGTTGGCCGGCGAGAGGTCTCGGCAGCGGCAGGCGTTGCTGGCGGACGCCCGGAACGGTCGCCAGGCACATATCTGGTCAGGCCGCTAAGCATGCCGGTAGGGCGCTCGGGCGCGGGGTGTGCGGGTGGGACAGTGCGCGCGGGCGCATCTGCATCGGATGCATTCTGCTCCCGCAGTCCTACCGGCATGCCCGGCGGGCGGGGTTGATCGACGCGTCGCATCGCATTCCTCGTCTTGGCTGTCGCTCGATGACGATGATCGGCATGCAACGCGATGGGCGAATTCCGAGGGGCGAAGCCATCGTCATCATGACGAAGGATCAGCGGCGTGGCCGCATGCCGTTGTGCAGCGCTCAGACAGCGCTGCGGGAGCGGGCGCCTGGCAGGGACCGCACTTGCCGAACCGCGTGGGATCGAGCACCACATGCTTGATCCGTCGGCGCTTCCAGGTGTAGCTGACATGCACCAAGCCATCGCGGCTCTGGATCACGGCCGGATACGAAAATTCATCATGGGCGCTGTCTTCCAGCGTCAGCACGCGTTGCCAGTGCACGCCATCGTTGGAGACGGCAACGGCCAGGGTGCCGCGGCCGTCCCACCAGTCCTTGCCGGCGATGGCCGGGTTGTAGACCAGTAACGCACGACCGTCGCGCAGCACCACCGCGTCGGTGCCGGAGTTCGGGTTTTCCACCTCCAGCAAGTGCATGGGCTGCCAATGCAGGCCGCCATCGAGTGAGAACGTGCTGAAAAGCTTGTTTTGCTGGCTGCGGCCCAATGCCTGCAGTCGGCCATCCGGATACAGCAGCAGGCTGGGCTGGATCGCGCCGATCGCCTTCGCATCGTTGAGCGGCATGCCGCGTTGCCAGTGCACGCCGTCGTCGTCGCTCCATTCCAGATGCGCGCGCCAGCCGCGGTCTTCGCTGCTGCTGGGCGCCAGGATGCGACCGTTCGGTAATTGCACCGGCTTGTTTTTGATCGGCCCCAGAATGCCGTCGGCCAACCGCTGCGGTGGCGACCAGTGCGCGCCATCGTCAGTGGAGAGCAGACGCAGCCCCCACCATTGGCGCGGATTGGGTCCGAGCTTGTAGTACAGCTGCACCGGCCCGGTGGCCGATTGGAACAACACCGGATTCCATGCCGGCACTGCAGTGCCATCGACGCCTGCGTGCGCGCCATCGGCAAGACGGCGTGGTGGCTGCCATTGCTGCGGGCCGCGCTGAGCGAGCCAGATGCCGACATCGGCCGCACCTTCGTGCTCGCCGCCGAACCAGGCGGCCAGCAGGCGACCATCGCGCGTTTCCAGCAAGGTGGAGGCATGCGCTTGCGGCGTGGAGCCGGGTCGGCGATGAACTCGCTCAGCACGATCGGCGAGGGCGGCGACGCGGGCGATTGCGCCTGCGCGACGATCGCAGCCAGGCTTGCAGCAAGGCTCACGACGAGGCGGCTCAGCAGGCGTGGCGAATGCATCGTGGTCCAGTCCTGTGCGAGATTTAAAAGACCTCTTTATTATCTCTTAAATACCACGTGTTCCGTTCGTTGGGCGGATTGGTCGAACTGCATCGCCAGATGTACAGCAAGGGGCGCTCTGCTCCGGCTTCTACTCGTTGGTGTCAACTCGCCCGACCTGGGGGCGACGTGCACGCGGCCATCGTGCAGCTGCCCGCGGCACAGCCCTCACTGCAGCAGACTGCCCAGCAGCCTTGCACCCGCGTGCACGATCACACTGATGCTGCGACGTGCGCCGAAACCTGGCATTGCGAGGGTCGAGTTGCGCGCGCGCCGGCCGCTATCGGGATGGCACGGCGAGCGTGATGTGGCGGTTTGTCGGCGGTATTGCGGGGACATGACCGCGTTGCGGTCTTCGCCGATGGGCCGGCACGACGCAGACCGCCGTGCATCCCTTCACTCAGGAGTGCGTTGATGGCTTTTCCAACCGCAGTCAATCCGCAGATCACCGATGCCGTCACCCAGGCCAACGTCAAGGTCGTTGGCGAAGCCCCAGCGTTTGCGATCGGTTCGATTTACCAGAGCCTGGCCCATTCGGGCGGCATCCTGTTCCAGAATGCGGTCGCTGCACAACAGCAGCAAAACACCCTGGCACAGGCGGCCAACAACCAGGGCGTGATGCAGACCTACGGTGTCGATACCAGCGCTTGCACTGCAGAGGTCGAGAACGTTGCCCAAGGCGGTGCCGCAGACACTCTGAACAGTCTGCTCACCGCGCTCAACGCGTTCGACACTGCGGAGTAATCGTCGCTGGCGGCAGCGTCACGTCTGTCGCCATGCTTGCCCGCGAAAACGGCCCGCTCAGGCCGCGTTGTCGTCGCGCACTTGCGGCGGCAGCAGCGTTTGCGGCTTCTTGGCCGATTCGGTCTGGCACAGGAACGTCATCAGGTGTGCGGCTTCGGCACTGCCCATGGGCTTGCTGTGGATCTGCTCGGCGAAGGCGTTCTGGGTGTGCTCGGCAACGGCGGGGACGGACTCTTGTGCAACGGTAGACGACGACATGCAACGCTCCTGGAACCTGCAATCAAGCCGTCTACGTCGCAAGCAAGCGCATCCGTAACGGAGTCAGCCGGTGATATTGCCTGGAATCTGTGCCGTCCGATACCTCGACGGTATGCGGGCGGCGCAGCGGCACCGGACGTTCTGATAACGGCGGCTGCGGCCAGGTCTAAAGCGCCATCGGCAGAAATCTGCTCCGGCGGTGGTCTCTGATTGCGCAACAGGGCCCGAGGCGATGGGGGCCTCTTGCAGGACGCGGCGGCTGGGCAGCCGGGTCGCCATCTCGGCGCTTTGCGGCGCAGTGTTGGCTCCGCCAGGCCATCGGTACGGGGTCTTGCATCTTGCCGATCCTCCATGCAGGTCTCCCGCGGCCGGCTCTCTCGGGGATAAACCGCGCGGCGGGCGGTTGCGCCGGAGAGTTCGTTTACGCAATCGCGTGTTCGTCGCAGCAAGGCTAGCTGGAGAAGACAGGCGCACCATCGCTGCTTTGCACCGGTTGGAGTTTGCTCATGCGTGTCCAGCGATCCACTGCACCGCATCTTGTCTCACGCGATTGTGCAGACGTTGAAACGCCGCCCACAGCGGAATTGCCGCAAGATGGACAGGGTTGGCCAATGGGGTTGAAAGTGCTGCGGACGCGGCCAGTGCCCAAACGCACACACCGCGATGAGAGCGAGCGACAAGCGCACCACGGGGACGCCAACGCGCGAGTTGCCGAAGTGGAGACAGCCTACGACGTGCTCGTGGTCGCCAAGTACGTGGCCGACCCCTTGCACGGAACCGCGGACAAAACGGCCGAGTTGATCAACGACATTCCCCGCCGCGGCGAACCCGGGCAGTCCGCGGACGCTGGGGAGTCGGCGCATCCACCCGAGCACCCACCGGCCGACCATGCAGCGGCACCGGACGGCCACCACCCGCCGCATCCAGCGCAGGCCGCGCATCCCGTACAGCCGCACGCTGCAGATGCCCCGCATGCGCCGACGCCGGAGGGGCCGCACGCACCGGATGCCGGCGTCGGGCATCCGGCGGATCCGCAAGCGCTTGGGGATACGGCGAAGGACGGCGTCCTGCACGCTCTTGCCGAGGAAGGCGCGCCGGCAGGCGCATTCGATCTGGCGATGAGCCTGGGCATCAGCGGGACGATGCTGCCGTTGTCGAGTCTTGCGATCTATGCCGCGTACAAGGAAACCCGCGAAGTTGCCGAGCAGCGCACGCACTTGCGGCAGCAGGAGCGCCGCCTGCGCTTGGAGCAAGCGGCACTGCAATCTTCCTTGGGCACGGCAGCGCCCGCAGGCGCTGCAAATGCGCACGCGCATGCACTGAGCGAGGCGATCGAGACCAATGCCTACCTGCAGCGGCGAAATGCGCGGGACGGCGCCATTGCCGCGACCTCCATGGCCTCGGCCGGGGTGATCTTCACCAAGGCGGCGAGCGAACTCGGCATCCAGGGCGGGCTGGCCATCGCCAGCAAGAGCGCAAATGCGGCGGGCCTGGTGGGCCACAGCGCCGCTGCCGCAGGTGCTGCGTCCGCGGCGGGTATCGCCGGCAGCTTCGTGCTCGCGCCGTTGGCGAGCGTGGCGGCCACCGCATTGGGGGGTACCTTCCTGCACCAGTCGCGTCGGGAAAGAACGCGTGTTGCCGTGGATGTGGGCAGGGTTCAGCGCTTCCTGCACGACCTCGAACCTGGCGAACTCAGTCCTGGCGCACAGCGCTACCAGTACTTTGTGAGCACCAAGTTGGGCAAGTACGACCGCTTTGCGCATCGGTTCAACCAGTGGAACAAGGGCTTTGTCGTGGGTGGAATCACATACACCGCCAGTACGTTGACCAAGGTCGGCGTCAGCGCGGCCGTCGTTGCCGGCGCCACGGTGGCCGCACCGGTGGGCACCGGCCTGATCATCGGCGCAGGTCTGCTCGGTGCGGCCACGATGGGGGTCGGCAGCCATCAGTTCCTGCTGGCGCACGGCAAGCAGAAGCGCTATCGCAGGTACCAGACCGAGGACATGCCCGGCGTCGACCGCGCGCTACTGGCGGTGGCGGATCTATTGCCTGCACGCGAGGCGGAGAGTGCCGCAGCCCAGCAAGCGCCCAACTTCGCCGACCCGTTGCAGCCAACCGCGGTGGACGTTGCACTGACGTCAGTGGCGGAGGAAGCGGTGGGAAGCGATGAAGACGCGATCGTTGCAGACGCCGATCCCGGCCTGGAGCCGACGCATCGCCAAGGCGCCTCTGCTGCACGTGATGGGCAACCGGCACTGCCGGAACCCGCCGTTTCCACTGCCGACACCTCGAGCGTAAGCGCGGCAGAGAACGCGGTGCCCCACCATGGATTCGAGTTGCGCAGTGCGCTCTACGCCTGCATCGACGGGCAGGAAAACGCACTGGACGCGTTTGTGCAGAGCGGTGCCGACGACCTGCAGAAATTGCATCCGGCCAAGCCGCGCTCGACAGACCAGGGCAAGGGCTCGGGTCGAGCAGCAGCTGGGGCGCCGCTGGGTCGGCGCGTCAATGCAGCCCTGCGCGCAGCAGCCAATTACGGGCGCGCGGTCTTGACCGGTAAGCCGCAGCAGGCGCGCGGCAAGGCGATGCGCAGCCATGCCAAGCACAGCGCGGTGATGACCGAAACCGCGTTTGCGCAGTGGCTGCAAACGCCCGGCTCGGTGAAGTCGCAGATCGCCTACATGCAATGCTGCCTCGAACTGCAGAAGAAATATCTCGACGCCAAGCTCAGCGCGCAGGCGGACCTTCCGCAGCCCGACGTGCACGATGATCCGCATTCTCATGGCCAAACGCCGGCTGCGACGGTCGATCGGGCGCCGGAACGCTTACTGGCGCAATTGCACCAAGCGCGCATGCGCGACGACACCCAGCAGCGCACTATCAGCCTGATGCTGCAGGAACTGCAGATGGCCGAGCAGGAGCTGGCAAGCGCAGATGCGCGAAGCCAGGCGCGCGCCGCCGCCAGGATGCCCGGTTTGCAGCAACGCCTGATGCGGGTGCTGACCTCGAACGCGATCGTGCCGCAAGAAGGCGTTGCAGGCTTTGCCCGGTTCTGCATGAAACAGGCCCGTCAGCACACGACACATGTGCGCGGCACGCTGCTGGCCACCGAAATACAGGCAGCACGCATCCGCGAACAGGCGGCAGCCGCAGCGCCGGCGTCCACGACCTGATCGCGGCCGTGCGAGCGAACACGCGTCTGCAGCCGCCGCCGCGTAAGCCTCACTCCTTCGGCGTGAGCCAGACCTGCTGCTTCAGGCCGCGCACGCTGGGGGTGGCGACATCGTCCAGGTCGAAGACCACCACCGTGTTGTCACCCTTGCGCTGGAATGGCACAGGGAAATACAGCGCGGTCTGCGGGCCTATGTTCCAGTGGCGGCCCAGGTTGACGCCGTTGGCCCAGGCAAAGCCCTTGCCGAAGGCGCGCATGTCCAGATAGGTGTCGGTCGGCGTGCCGATGCGCAGGGTGCCGCGGTGGAACGCCGGGCCTTGCACGGCCTTGCCGGTCCAGCCGCGGATGCTGTCGGGCGTGCGCATCGGCAGCGGGAAGGCCTGCCAGCCGGTGAGCTGCTGGCTGTCCAGTAGCACCGGGTCGACCAGGCCGGCGCGGCCGTCGGCCATGCGCGTGCCGTAATTGATGCGGCCGCTGTTTTCGACCAGCACATCCAGGGTGTGCTGGCCTGCAGGAATCTCCACCTCCAGCGACACCTGCTGCAAGCGCCGCTCAACGCTACCGACCGGTCGTTGATCCACGTACACGCGCGCCACATCGCGCACATCGCCCAGATACAGCGGGCCCTTGCGCGGGCCGGTGATGGTGGTGCGGTAGAGGATGTAGCCGTAGTTCTGGCCGAAGTGTTCCATCGGCAGCGGGGTGTCGATGGCGATTGGTGCGGGCAGGTTGTCCCACAACGATGCCGATTCGCGCAGTTGGGTGTCCGGCAGTGCGGCCATCGCAATCGGCGCCGGCAATGCGGGCGGTTGCACGCCGGTCACGCGGGCGATGGCATCGCGCATCAACGCGAATTTGGGCGTGGGGTGGCCGGCTTCGTCGAGGATGGCGTCGTAGTCGTAACTGGTGGTCTGCGGCGCGTAGTGGTCGCTGGGATTGTTCTGGAAATTGGCACCATTCATGAAGCCGAAACTGGTGCCGCCGATGAACATGTAGAGATTGGCCGAGTGGCCCTGGCGCAGGATCCACTCGAACTCTTCGGCCTGTTGCCTGGCATCGGTGGCGGCATGCGGCTTGCCCCAATGGTCGAACCACCCGGCCCAGTATTCGCCGACCATGCGCGGTTGATCGGGGCGAAACTTGATCAGCTTGTCGAATGCGCTCTTGGCCTCGCCGGGCGCGAAGTTCACCACCGCCAGGGTGTCGGGCAAGGTGCCGTTGGCGAGCATGTCGGCGCCATCGGAGGTGAACAGCAAGGCCTTGTCGAAGCCAGCCTTGACGTACATGGCGCGGTTGTCGGCCATGTAGGCGTGATCGTCGGCGTAGGAGCCGTATTCGTTCTCGACCTGCACGGCGATGATCGGACCGCCATTGTGGTTGAGCAGCGGTTGCACCTGTTTGGCCAACGCATCCAGATACGCCTGGCTGGCGGCAAGAAAGCGCGGGTCGCGGCTACGGACGCGGATATTGCCCTTGCCGAACAACCAGGCCGGGTAGCCGCCGGCTTCCCATTCGGCGCAGGCGTAGGGGCCGGGGCGCAGTATCACGTTGAGGCCTTGCGCGGCGGCTTCCTTGACGAAGGCGGCGACGTCGTTGTTGCCGGAGAAATCGAACTGGCCTTGCTGCGGTTCCACCAGGTTCCAGAACACGTAGGTTTCTACGGTGTTCAAGCCCAGGGCGCGCGCTTTTTGCAGGCGGTCTTTCCAGTAGGCGCGTGGAATGCGCTGGAAATGGATGGCGCCGGACAGCAGCTGGTACGGCTTGCCGTCGCGCACGAATTGCGTGCCCTGGGTGCCGAAGGTGGGCCAGGACTCGGGCGTCGCGGCAGCGGCGGGCAGCGCGAGCGCCAGGGCCAGGACCAGGGGAGCAAGAGTGGTACGCAGCATGGAAGTCTCGAGGTAGGTGGGGCCGGTGGTGCGGGTGGATGGCAGGGGCCGGTGTTTGGGTGTTGCCCTCATCCGCCCTTCGGGCACCTTCTCCCGCTTGCGGGAGAAGGGAGGGGCAATCCCCCGCTTGCGGGAGAAGGGAAAGGCAATCCCCCGCTTGCGGGAGAAGGAGTAGCAATCCCCGCTTGCGGAAAAGAGAAAGCAAGTTCCACTGGCAAATGAAAAGCGATCCCTGTTTGCGTGAGCGGGGAAGGGCGTTCCCCATTTGGGCAGCAAGAACCGAACGCGCCGCTCGCGCAGGCGACGGACCGGCATTACGCGAACGACGGTGGCAGATCCTCCTTGTCTGCGCCGAAGGCCGGGTTCGGCTTGGGCCCCATCGCAAATTCCAGCGTGCCACCGGCAGCCAGCTCGGTGTGGCGGAGCCAGGCGCGGGTGAGCGATTTACCGTTGAAAGTCAGTGACTGCACATAGACGTTTTGCGCACTGTTGTCCTTGGCCACGATGTGCAGCGTGCGGCCGTTGCCCACCTCCAGCGTGGCGCGCTTGAACAAGGGGCTGCCCACGATGTAGTTGCCGCTGACCGGATCCACCGCATACAGCCCCAGTGCGCTGAGCACGAACCACGCACTCATCTGCCCGCAGTCTTCGTTGCCGGACAGGCCGTTGCGCGCGTCGTGATACTGCTCGCGCAGCAACCGGCGCACCATCGCCTGGGTCTTGTACGGCTGGCCGGCATAGGCGAACAGATACGCCACATGGTGGCTGGGCTCGTTGCCATGCGCGTACTGGCCGACCATGCCGTCGATATCCGGCGGTGCATCGGCGGGCAGTTCGGAGCTGGTGGAAAACAGCTCGTCCAGCTTGGCGACGAAACCCGCGCGGCCACCGTACAAGTCCATGTACCCGTACAGATCGTGCTGGTTGAGGAAGGTGGCTTGCCAGGCGTTGGATTCGGTGAAATCACGCCATTTGGCAATGTGGCCCATGCCGCGCGGGTCGAACGGTGTGGCCCAGCTGCCGTCGGCAAGCCGCGCCTGCACGAAGCCGCTATCGCGATTGAACACGTTGCGGTAATTGCGCGAGCGTTCGCGCAATGCGCGTGCATCGTCGCTGGCGCCGGCGGCCTGTGCCAGGTGTGCGCAGGCCCAGTCGTCGTAGGCATATTCGAGCGTGCGGCTGACCGCTTCGTCCACTTTGTCGGCGGGGATGTAACCGAGCTTGCGGTACTCGCCCAGGCCGTGGGTGGTGTCGTCCATTGCACGTTTGCGGTACGCCGGCCACGCGGCGGTGTAGTCGATCCCGGTGAAGCCCTTGGCATGCGCCTCGGCCAGCACCACGGCCGAGTGATAGCCGATCATGCAGCCGGTCTCCACGCCTTGCAGCGGCCAGATGCCCACGCCGTCCGGGCATTCGTTGGCGCCGCGCACCAGGCATTGCACCAGGTCGGGCACGCGTTCGGGCTGTACCAGCGTGAGCAGTGGATGCGCGGCGCGGTAGGTGTCCCACAACGAGTAGGTGCTGTAGTTGTTGTAGCCCTTCGGCGCAGTGTGGATCTGCAGGTCCATGCCGCGGTAGCGGCCATCCACGTCGGAGAACAGCGTGGGTGCCAGCAGGCTGTGATACAGGCCGGTGTAGAAGATGCGCCGTTGCGCGTCGTCATCGCTGTCGATGCGCACGCGGGCCAGTTCCTTTTCCCAGGCGGCCACCGCTTGCGCATGCACGCGCGCGAAGTCGAAGTCCGGCAATTCGGCGTCCAGGTTGGCCAGTGCGTTGTCGGCGCTGACGGCCGAGATGCCGACCTTGATCAGCAGCGGGGCGTCGGCAGCGTCGGGGTAATGCAACGCGGCCTTGAGGTGGGTGCCGTCGATGCTGCGCGTGCCGGCGGCCAGTGCTTGGTCCGCGTTGTACAACTGCACGTGCTTGAAGGGGCGCGAGAGGCGCATGGCGAAATAGATGTAGCGGCCCTTGGCCCATTGGTACACGCGGCGCCCACCGGTAAGCGTGCGTTCGTCGACCACGCGTAGCTGCGCATCGCTGACGCGGGTGGGAATGCCTGGCTTGTCCTGCATGCCGTGGCACAGGTCCAGCAACACATGTGCCGGCTTGCCCTTGGGGAAGTGATAGCGGTGCAGGCCAGCCCGCGCGGTGGCGGTGAGTTCGGCATGCACGCCGCTGTCCTTGAGCCGCACGCGGTAGTAACCCGGCGATGCGGCTTCATCGGCATGGTCGTAGCGCGAGCGGTAGCCGGCGTCCGGGTTGTCGAGCGGACCGGGCACCAGTTTGACCTCGCCGGTGGCCGGCACCAGCAGGAAATCCAGCATGTCGCCGATGCCGGTGCCTGAGAGATGCGTGTGCGAGAAGCCCATGATCGAGCCGTCGGACTCGTGGTATCCCGAGCACGAATCCCACACGGCGTTGTAGGTGTCGGGGCTGAGCTGCACCATGCCGAACGGCAACGTGGCGCCGGGGAAGGTGTGGCCATGGCCGCCGGTGCCGATGAACACATCCACATGCCGGGTGAGGTCGGCGCGGGCACGCGCATCGGCCGGTAGCGCGTAATTGCCGGCACGCGCGCGGGCCAGACCGGGCAGGCCGACGCTGCCGAACAGGGCTGCGGCGATGGCGCCTTGGAGAAAACCGCGTCGTGTTGTCATGTGTGTTTGCTCTCGTAAATCATGGGCCGGTGCGGGAGCGCCCTCATCCGCCCTTCGGGCACCTTCTCCCGCGTGCGGGAGAAGGGCTGAGAACAGGCGCTGCGCATGGATCAGGCGCTACGCAGCAGCTGGGGTTTGCGTTGATGCAGGTCGATGATCAGTTCGCCGAACAAGGTGTTGGCCCAGGCGAACCAGTCGCGGGTGAAGGTGTTCGGGTTGTCCTTGTGGAAAGCCTCGTGCATGAAGCCGGTGCCGGCATGCGTGGTTTTCAACCATTGCAGGCATTGGCGCAGTTGCGCGTCGTCGTCGCTGACCAGCGCGTATTGAATGATCGACATCGGCCAGATCGTGCCCATGCCGCTGTGTGGGCTGCCGACGCCTTCGGCGGCGGTGCCGCGCGAGAAATACGGGTTGCGCTCGCTCCAGGCCAGCTGGCGCGTGCGCAGGAACACCGGGTCGGTGCGATCACAGCAGCCCAGGTAGGCCAGGCTGAGCAGGCCGGGCGCGTTGGCGTCGTCGATGAACAGCTGGTTGCCGAAGCCGTCTACTTCGAACGCCCAGTACGCCTGCCCGTCGGCATCGCGTTGCTGGCCGAACTGGCGGGTGGCGGTTTCCACTTCGTCGGCCAGCGCGGTGCACTCGGCGGCGAAGGCAGCGTCGCGATGCAACGCGGTGCTCATCGTGGCCAGCTGCCGCAGCGAGGTCACCGCAAACAGGTTGGCCGGCACGAACAACGGAAACACGCAGGCATCGTCGGAGGGGCGGAACATCGAGTGGATCATGCCGTTGGGCTTGGTCGGCTGGCCGTAGCCTTCCAGCACCAGGGTTTCGGTGGCTAGCGGCGAGGGGCGCTGGAACACGTACGGGCCGCGGTTGTCCTTGCGCTGCTGCTCGCGGAAGGTCTTGACCACCACATGCATCGCCGCGCGCCAGTCGTCGTCGAACGGTGCGGCATCGCCGGTGGCGCGCCAGTATTCGTGCGCAATGCGGATGGGGTAGCACAGCGAATCGATTTCCCACTTGCGCTCGCCCACGCCGTGCTTCATGTCGGTGATGTCGTTGAGCGACCACTTCAGGCGCTGGGTCTGGCCATCGGGCAGGAACGCGTTGGCGTACGGGTCGAGCGTGATGCATGCGGCCTGGCGCTGGATCAGGCCATGGAACATGCGCCGCAACGCCGGGTCGTGCTTGGCCAGCGGCACGTACGGGTGCACCTGCGCGGAGGAATCGCGCAGCCACATCGCGTGGATGTCGCCGGTGATGACGAAGGTGTCCGGCTTGCCATTACGGGTGCCGGTTTCCACCGTGGTATCGAGGGTGTTGGGGTAGCAGTTCTCGAACAGCCAGGCCAGTTCGGGGTCGGCGATGCGCGCCTTGACCTGCGCGATTTGCTGCTCGACTGCCTTGCTGACAAAGCGGCGCTGCGCTTTGGGTGGACGCTTGCTGACAAAGCGGCCGGTTGTGCTAGACGTGCCGGCAGCGGGCGCGGCCGCAAGCGCGGGCAGGGCACCGGCGAGCAGGCCGGCACCGGCACTGGCGCCCAGCAGCTGAAGGATGTCGCGGCGGGTGTGCATGACCTGGAACTCCTTGGATTTCGACAGCGGGCCTGCACGCCAGTGCCGCTCCAGCGCCGCGCTACCTGCCGGCGAAGGATGAGACCTATGCATGACCAATTCCCGATGACCATACAACGTGTGCGCCGAACGTGCATAGTGCGGTCGCACAATTCTCCGCCTTATGCGTGGGAGTGCGCTGCGCGTCGAGCCTCGGTGCCGGCGGCGCGAAAGACCGCTAGCGCCAGCCTGCCGCCGCCGGGTGCGCGAGGCTCGCTCGGACCCTCGCCCCCCCAGCTTGTTGGCTGAAAGGACAGGCGGCGGATGGCGCTAAGCCGGTGCCACGCTGGCGCCCTCAATGGCAACACCAGCAGCACCTGCATCGGCATCGGCACACCGCATGCCCCTTCCATTGCGCTGGCCCCGTCAGTGACCAGCGGGCGCCGTTGCGAATTCCAGACAGGTGCGAGCGGGTGCTCAGATCAACGTGTGGCTACGCACCGGCGTGGCCTTCATCACGCGTCGACGCAACGGGCGCCGGCCCAGACAGCCGGCGCCTTTGTACCTCTCGCAATCAGAGAGTACGTCACGCAATCAGGGACATTACTTGGGCAACGGCGAACGTCCCTGGATCGAAAACGACGCCGCATTGCCAACGGCGCCGGTGCCCGGCTGCCCACCGCCGACGAACAACGTGTAGCTGCCGGCTTCCACCGCGCGCTGTCCGCTGCGGTCCACGTCGCTCAAGGCGCGCGCATCCAGCTCGAAGGTCAGCGTGCGTTGCTCGCCCGCCGCAAGATGCACGCGCTGAAAACCGACCAGGCTGCGCAACGGCGACTGCGGGCGGTCCGGATATTGCAGATACACCTGCGCCACTTCGTCGCCGGCACGTGCACCGGTGTTGCGCACGGTCGTGGTCACCTGCAACGTGTTGCCGGCTTGCAGCGTGGTGGTGGACAGCTGCGGCGCGTCGTAGGCAAAGCGGGTGTAGCTCAGGCCATAGCCAAACGAAAACAGCGGCTCGCCCTTGAAGTAGCGATAGGTGCGGCCCTTCATGTCGTAACTGACGTAGGCCGGCAGGTCCTTGGTGGAGCGGTAGAAGGTCACCGGCAGGCGGCCGCCGGGATTGTCGTCGCCGGCCAGCATGCGCGCGATCGCGGTGCCGCCGGACTGGCCCGGGTACCACGCGGCCACGATCGCATCGGCATGCGTCTTGGCCCAGTTCAAGGCCACCGCGCTGCCGCTCATCAGTACCACCACCAGCGGTTTGCCCGAGGCCTTTGCCCGCTCGAGCAACGCTTGCTGCGGGGCGGGCAGGGCGATGTCGTTGCGGTCGCCGCCGTCGAAGCCGGGGACATCGATCCGCAACTCTTCGCCTTCCACATCCGGCGACAGGCCAACGAAGGCGACCACCGCGTCTGCCTGTGCCACGGCCTGTTCGGCCTCGGCCAGTTGCGCGGCGGCAGGAGCCAGCCATTCCAGGCGCACGCCCTGATCCTGGCCGCGGTGCTCCATTTCCAGGCGAATCTTGCGTGGGCGGGTGTCGTCGAAATGCAGCACGGTTTCCACGCTGCGGCCGTCGGCGTTGTGCATGCCGGCCGGCACGTGCTTGTCTTCGGCGTTGCCGGCAACCACCAGCTTGTCGTCGATATACAGGCGCACCGGGTCGTGTCCGCTGCAATCGAAGCAACGCGCCACGCGCACTGCCAGGGTGTAATCGCCAGCGCTGGGCGGCAGCAGTTCGCCGCTCCAGCGCACCGCATACCGGTCGGCCGGCACGCCCTTGACCGGGGCGACCTGATCCCAGTTGAAGCTCACCGTGCGGTCCTGCCGCACCACGCGTGCAGCACCGCGCATGTCGACGTTGTCGAAATATTCGCCACGCAGCCCCGGCTTGCCATCGCTGCGCAGTGCGGTCTCCGGGATCATGCCGGGCACGCCGGCAGCCAGCGGTGCGCCTTGTGCGTAGCTCACCTGCTGCGCGCCGAAGCGCTGACGCAGGCCCAGCAATGGCGTTACCGGCGCAGACGAGGTGCCCTGGTAATTGGCCTCAAATGCAGCCAGTGCGTCGGCATTCGGGCCGATCACTGCCACACGTGTGCCGGCTTTGAGCGGCAAGGTGTCGGCATCGTTCTTCAGCAGCACGATCGACTCGGCGGCCGCCTGCAAGGCCAGCGCACGATGCGCTGCGTTGTCCACGTCCTTCGCGCCGAGCCGCGCGTACGGATCCTTGCGCGGAGCCTCCAGCTCGCCCAGGCGGTAGCGCGCTGCAAACAGGCGCACCAACGATTGGTCGAGCAAGGCTTCGTCCACTTCGCCGCGCGCGATCGCCGTGCCGAGTTCGCGATAGGCATGCCCGCAATTGAGATCATGCCCGGCCTTCAGTGCGGCGGCCGACGAGCCGGCGTTGTCCGGGCGGAAGTAATGGAACTGGGTCATGTCGTCTACGGCATCGCAGTCGGACACCACAAAGCCCTTGAAGCCCCAGTCGCCGCGCACGCGGCCGTTGAGCAGCCAGTCCGCTGCGCAGACCGGGGTGCCGTGCAACGAGTTGTAGGCGCACATCACCGAGCCGGCCTGGCCTTCGACCAGCGCGGCGCGAAACGCAGGCGTATAGGTCGCTTCCACATCGTGCGGCGACACATCCACATCGAAGCCATGCCGTCCCGGCTCGGGGCCGCTGTGCACCGCGATGTGCTTGGGCGTGGCGATCGTGCGTGGATGGTCGAGATCCTCGCCCTGCAGGCCGCGGATGAAGCCCACCGCCATTTGCCCGGTGAGAAACGGATCTTCGCCGTAGGTTTCCATGCCACGGCCCCAGCGCGGGTCGCGGAAGATGTTGATGTTGGGCGACCAGATGGTCAGGCCCGCGTAGCGTTTATGGTCCTTGCCCGGACCACCGGCCTGGTTGAACTTGGCGCGCGCTTCGGTGGACACCACCGTGCCCACTTGTTGCATCAGGCGGGTATTCCAGCTCGCCGCCAGGCCGATCGACTGCGGAAACACCGTGGCGTAGCCGTTGCGCGCGATGCCGTGCAGGCCTTCGCTCCACCACTCATAGGCGGGGATGCCCAGGCGCGGAATCGCCGGTGCATCGTTCATGGCCTGCGCCACTTTTTCTTCGCGGCTCATTTGCGCGACCAGGGCGGCGGCGCGCTGTTCGGGCGATCCGCCCCGTTCGGCAGGGGCGGCAAGGGCGAGGCAGGGCAGTGTCAGGCCAAGGCCCACTGCCATGGCAAGGCGCGATACAAACACGGACGACATGGATTTACTCCTGGGCGGCGGCCAAGGCCGCTGGGCATTGTTCTGGTAGTGCCGCAATGGCTGCGGCGAGGTGAAGGGTGAGGCGCGGCGGTGGCATGCGTGCCGTGGGTGACGGCTGGTGCTGGTCTTGCGGTGGGCCCTCATCCGCCCCTGCGGGGCACCTTCTCCCGCCAGCGGGAGAAGGGCATTCATGCGCGAAGGAAGATGTGCATCGCAAGAGATCGAGTCTCTCATCGCAAGAAATCAAGTCCTTCATTGCTAGAAACCAAGTCCTTCATTGCGAGAAATCCAGTCTTTCATTGCGAGAAATCCAGTCTCTCATTGCAATAAATCCAGTCCTTCATTGCAAGAAATCCAGTCTCTCATTGCAAGAAATCCAGTCTCTCATTGCAAGAAATCCAATCCTTCTCCCGCGTTGCGGGAGAAGGTGCCCGAAGGGCGGATGAGGGCCGCCCTGCTTCTTATTTCGCAGCCGCTGCCTCCTGCGGCTCGGCCGGTGCGCCAGCCAGGGTCGAGGCCAGATCGCGCACCTGCAGCGCCGCCTGCACCTGCGCGAGCGGAAGCTTGCTGGAGACATGCACGATCAGCGGCTCGCCCGGCAGCAGGTCGAAGGCATTGTCCGACAGCGTGGCATCCACATCGCCGAACGACAGCCAGACCTCGCGCGCCAGCGTGTTGCTGGTCAGTGTGAGTGCGTAGCCATCACCATCGGCACGCCACTGGCCGTCGATCTTCGCGGCCGGCAAGGCAAGCTGCTTGGCCGGCGCGAAGAACATCACCTCACGCGAGAGCAGCCTGTCGCCGTCCAACAGCTCGAACACTGCATAGGTGCGCTTGGGATCGGCGCTGCCCAGCAATTGCTTGTCGCTGAAGTTGCCCACCTGCAGGCTGCTCAGCGGTTTGACCGTGGCTTTTTCTTCGCGCTTGCTCAGCACCTTGCCATCCATGCCCATCACCCGCATGCGCCAGCGTGCTGCCAGCGGGGTGGTGCGGTCGGACACCAGCGACACCTCGGTCTGGCCCTTGTCGTTGCGCAACGCGGCAATCATTTCCGGCGCGTAGAATCGGCGTGCGTGGTAATGCAGCGCCTTCCAGCGGCCGTAGTAATCCACGCTGGACCACGACGCGCCCGGCCACACATCGTTGAGCTGCCAGTACAGCGACCCCATCGACTGCGGACGCGAGGCGCGCAGATGCGAAGCGGCGATGTTGATGCCTTCGGCCTGCATCAGCTGACTCAGGTAGACGAAGCTTTCGAAATCCTTGGGCTCGCCGAATTCGCGGCGGATGTACAGCATCAGCCGCTTGTTGCCGTTGCCCTTGTCGAACTTCTGATGCACGCGCATCACCGGCGATTCCGGATCCATGTCGCCGGGCTCGGCAAATGCACGCACGGTGCGCATGTCGGGGAACGACTGCAGGCCGTATTCGGACATGAAGCGTGGGGTGACGTTGAGGTATTCGGTGACCGGCAGGGCAGGGCCGCCCCACACCTTCCAGTAATGCATGTCGCCATCGTTGGTCTGGTCGGCCGCGCCATCGAAATCGGTGCCCGGCGAGGTAGCCCAGTACGGCACGTCGCTATCGTAGGTGGCCACCACTTCGCGGAACACGGTGCCGAACAGGGTCGTCATGCCGCGTTCGATGCGGGCGCGTTCTTCCGGGTCCACCGACTGCTTGAACTTGACCCGGTCGCCCCAGTTTTCCCAGCCGGTCTGCACCTCGTTGTTGCCGCACCACAACACGATGCTGGGGTGGTCGCGCAGCCGCTTGACCTGTTCGATCGCCTCCTGCCGGGTGTTCTCGCGGAACTCCACGTCGTACGGCGGTACCGCGCCGCCGAACATGAAGTCCTGCCAGATCATGATGCCCAGTTCGTCGGCGACCTCGTAAAAATAGTCGTCCTGGTAATGCCCGCCGCCCCACATGCGCAGCATGTTCATGTTGGCATCGCGCGCATCCTGCAAGGTGCTGCGCATGCGCTCGTGCGTGACACGTGCCGGGAAGGCATCCAGTGGAATCAGGTTGGCCCCCTTGGCGAAGATCGGGATGCCGTTGATCACGATCTCCATGCTCTTGCCGAACTGGTCTTTTTCGCGGCGCAGCTCCACCGAACGCAGGCCGGTGACGCGCTTGATCTGCTGGCTGTCGCCATCGGCATCGCGCACGTTGGCCACGAAGGTGTAGCGGTCCTGCGCGCCGTAACCGGCCGGAAACCAGCGCTTGGGATGGGCGATGCGCACCGCCAGATCGATGCGGTTCCGGCCGGGATCGACCACTGCGTCCTGGGTGAACTGGCCGACTTTCTGCCCATCCGGGCCCAGTACATCCAGCGTCACCTGCACCGGCCCGCTGCGGCCGGCCTGCAGGTCCAGCTGCGCCTGCAATTGCGCGCTATCGGCATCCACCCGTTGCTGGGCGATATGCAGCCCATCCACACGCACGGCGTCCCACGCTTCCACGCGCACATCCTTCCAGATGCCGGCGTTGACCATGCGCGGGCCCCAATCCCAACCGAAGTTGTACGGCGCCTTGCGCACATAGGTCGAGCTGTGGCGTGCTTCGGGCTCGTCGCCGAACGCCGAATCGTAGGCGCCCGGCAGCGCATACGGCTGCTTGGCCAGCCACGGCTGGATCTTCTTGATCGGCGAATACAGCTTGACCTCGAGCACGTTGTCGCCGCGCTTGAGCAGGGATTTTGCATCCACGCGCCACTGCCGGAACATGTTGTCGGCGCTGAGCAGCGTCTTGCCATTGAGGGTGACCTCGGCAAACGTGTCCAGGCCGTCGAACACCAGCTCGACATGTTCGCGCTTGAGCGTGGCCGCATCGACATTGAAGCGGGTCTGGTACTGCCAATCGCTTAAGCCCGCCCACTGGATCTTGCCTTCGTTGTCGCGATAGAACGGGTCGGGCACGATCTTGGCGGCGATCAGGTCGGTCTGCACCGCACCGGGCACCTGCGCCGGTAGCCACGCCGCTGCCTTCGGATACGTCTTGCCCTGCTCCTGACCCGGCACCAGCCGCACCTGCCAGCCGCTGTCCAGCGTCACTGCCGAAGGCGGCGCTGCCCAGGCCTGCGAGAGGGCCAAGGCCAGGGCAAGCCCGAGACGGGCGGGGGCGGGAACAAAACGATGACGGGACAGGGGCATGCGTGACTCTCCTAGGGTGGCTCAGCGCGTGGCGGCGGGGGGCGCCTGCGCAGTGGTTTCAATCAATTGGACGGCGCCGACGGCATACAGGGGGCCGCGGATCGGCGCGGTGAAGCGCAGGCACAGATCGTGGATGCCGGTGCGTGCAGGCAGTGCGGTTTCCAGGGTGAATTGTTCGCCCAGGGTGTCGCTGCGCGGCAGTTGCACGCTGGCGATCAGCTCGCCGTCGCAGCCCAGGCGCACTTCCAGCTCACCGCCGCGGGTCTTGGCCGGGTATTGCACGACCTTGGATTGCTCGTGCGCCAGGCCGAAGTTGTTGGGCAGGCGTGCCGCTTCGATGCGGATGGCGCCGATACCGTCCAGCCGTGCCTGCGGATACAGGCGGCAGGCATGGAACAGGTCGACGTTGTACACCGGCGTGTCGGCGCCGGTCATCTCCGGCAACAGCGGCAGGCGCAAGCCGAGCGCGCCGGTGTCGACGCAGTGCTGCAATCCCTGCGTATCCACCCGCAACAAGCTCGCGCGATCGAAGATACGGCTGCGCGTGGCCGCTAGCGGCGTGCCGCTCGCATCGAACGTGGCGGCCTTGACCGTGGTCGGCAATTGAATCGCGAACGGCGCGCTGTAGCGCGGCGATGCCGGCGTGGGCGCGCTGCCGTCGATGGTGTAGTGCAGCATGCCCGCGCCGGCTTGCGTGCTCAGCGCCACCTTGGCCGGCCCGCCGGCGAGCACCGGATTAGATCCGCCTTCCAACGCGATATCGGCAGCGAAGGCGCCGTCGCTATAGTCGATGCCCAGCGCCTTGTAGCGCTGCAGCTGCGCCGGCATGCGCGCCAGAAAGCTGTCCCAGTTGCGCGCTGCCGGCGGCGACCAGGTCACTTCCGCTACCGCAGCCAGCCGCGGAAACAGGGCGTGATCCACATGCCAGCGTGAGGGGATGTATTCGGACCACAGCGCGCCTTGTGCGCCCAGTACATGCCTGGCCTGTTCGGCGCCGAGCTTGGCCGGCACCGGATCGAATGCGTAGACCTTGGACAGCGGCAATACGGTCATGCGACCGTTCGGTTCATCGCTGCGCGTGGTCTGCAGGTTGTCCAGATAAAGCCAGTCGCCCGGCGCCAGCACCACATCGTGGCCCTGCTTTGCTGCGGTCACTGCACCTTCGATGCCGCGCCACGACATCACCGACGCACTGGCCGGCACGCCGCCTTCCAGAATTTCATCCCAGCCGATCATGCGGCGGCCGTGCTGGGTGAGGTAGGCCGCCAGCTGTTCGTTGAACCAGCCTTGCATCGCATGCGCGTCCTTGACCCCGAGCTTGCGCATCTGCGCGCGCACCGCCGGCGAGGCTTCCCACTGATCCTTCACCGCCTCATCGCCACCGATGTGGATGTAGGTCGACGGGAACAAGGTCAGCACTTCGTCCAGCACGTTGGTGATGAAGGTCAGGCTGCGTTCGCTGGTATTGAACAGGTAGGGGTTGACGCCCCAGTCCACGCCCACCTGCGTGCGTGCGCCGGGTACGCCCACTTCCTCGGGATAGGCAGCAACGGCCGCCTGCGCATGGCCGGGCATGTCCAGTTCGGGCAGCACGGTGATATGCAGGCGCGCCGCATAGGCGACGATCTCGCTGATCTGTTCCTGTGTGTAGAAGCCGCCATAACGCTGCGGCGTGCCATGCTGGCCGGCGCCGGGCGGTGTACGCCATGCGCCCACCTCGGTGAGCTTGGGATAGCGCTTGATCTCGATGCGCCAGCCCTGGTCATCGGTGAGATGCCAATGCAGCACGTTGAGCTTGTGCAGGGCCATCGTATCGAGCACATGCTTGACCGTGTCCACATCATGGAAATGCCGGGCCACATCCAGATGCTGGCCGCGCCAGCTGAAACGCGGCCAGTCGCGGATCGCCACCGCCGGTACCTGGACCTCGCCCTTGCGTGCATCCGGTGTCATCAATTGCCAGGCGCTGATTGCGCCATACAACAAGCCGGCACCATCGCGCGCGGTGATACGCACGCCCTCGGCATCTGCCTCCAGGCTGTAGCCTTCCTTGTGCGCCACCGGTGCCTGCGCGCTGCGCTCCAGGCGGATGCTGCCAGGCGATGCGCTGGTTTCGGCGCGCACTTCCAAGCGCAGCCCACGCGTGCGTTGCAGCAGGTCGGCCAGATGTTCGGCACTGCGCCGTGCATCGGCGTCGCCGGGCACGATCGAGATCACCGTGCCGGCGCCCACCGTGAAGCTGCCGCTACCGCGTTTGACCTCGACTGCTGCGGGAATCAGTGGCAACGGAGTACCCGCCGTGCTTGCGGTTGCCGCAGCAGAGGTGCCCGCCGTGGCAGCGGCCGGCGAGGTGCCTGGCGCACGTTGACCGCAGCCGGCCAGCGACATGGCTGCGAACGCAAGCGCAAGCAGGCGCGAGGAGAACGGCGCGACGGCTGTCGGGCGTGCGGTGGGTGCGGAGTTCGACATCATGCAATCACATCCCGGTATGGCGGCGGTACACGGCAGCCACGCACAGTAGCAAAGCCGTGTCGGAAGACGCAGTGACTGGCGCACGCTTCGTCCCGTTGCGCAGCGACGTACTGCGTGACCATGCGATCACGTCAGGGGGAGCGGTCGCTGCAAAGCGGGCGCGGGCAACGCTGGAACCGGACTGCAGCCACGCAGTCCAATTCCTTGCACCAACCGCGCCCGCCTGATCACTATGCCGTCGTCGCGCCGTCGCGTGGGCTGCGCTTAGCGCTGCGCAGTCGGTAGCTCGTCCCACACCTTCGGGTCTTCGGCGCCCAGCACCCAGCAGCTGAATCCTTCCAGGCCGTATTGCTTGGTCAGCTCGTAACGTGCCTTGAAGCTACGTGCGTCCGGGCGGAATACCCACTCGCGCATGTCGTCGCGATAGAAGTAGAACCACGATTCCTGCTCGACCGGATCCCACTGCACGGTGGCGTTCTGTTCCTGCGCCAGCGGGAACGACTCGTCCGCATCGATATACGTTGCGGAAATATTCGATGCCTCGGTGCCGTCTTCCTTCACCGGGTTGCCGGTGTACCAGCGGTAGCCGTAGGTGGCGATGCCCAGCGACAGCTTGTCTTTCGGTACCTGGGTGATGGCGTAATCCAGGTGCTTCTTCATCCACACCATGCCATCGACCGGGCCGGGCGTGGTCCAGCGCGTGTGCTGGTCGTAGGTCATCAGGCTGACCAGATCCACCGCCTGGCCCAGCGCCTTGAGGTCGTACGCACCGCGCCAGTATTCCCACATCCACTTGGAGAACTGGCCGCCTTCGGCATAACCCGGTGCATTCGGCACCACGGCGACCGACATCTTGAACCCGGCCTTGTGCAGCGCATCTGCGGTCTGCTTGACCATCAGCGTGTAGGCGTCGCGGTCGGTCCAGGCGATGTTTTCGAAATCGAACTGGAAGCCGTAGTACTTGTGCTGCTTGCCGTGGATGAGCAGCGACTCGATCATGCGCTTCTTGGCGGCTTCGTCGTGCATCAGCTTGTGGAAGCCTTCGCGACCGGTGGTCATCGACAGGATCGGCATGACCCGCAGCTTATGCTGCTTGGCGATGTCGTACAGATACATGTTGGGGGTGCCGTCGACCAGGCCGTTCTGGTCCACGCCATACCAGGTAGGCACCACCACATCGATCTTGTCGACGTTGGCGATGAAGGAGTTGGTCGATTTCTGCGTGTTCATCAGATAGAACAACGCCGTGGGGTTTTTGGCCAAGGCCGGAGCGCAGGTCAGTGCCAGCGCGAGCAACATCCAGGTCAATCGCTTACTCATGAAAGACAACATCCGTCAGGGAGTGGGGGAGGAAAGGTCGATGCGGAAGACGTAGGCACTCTCGCCAACCGGCTTGAGCGGCAGGCGCAGATGCAGGCCGTCGGCGCGTTGTTCGAACGGGATCTTCTTGCCGTTTGCCAGCAAGGTCACGGCGCGTACGCCGTCGGCGGCCTTGAGCGAGCCGATCACCGCTTCGTCATTGCTGGGCCAGCCGAGTTCGATCGCATACAGCGCGCCATCGCGCGTGGTGAAGCGGAAATCCTCGGCCGTGTACGGCTTGGTCTTGATGTCCTGGAAGGTGCCGCCCACCACTTCCGTGGGGCCTTCGCCATACACGCGCCACGGCTTGCTGTCGTAGATCGCGCCGCCGTTGGTCTTGAGCCACTTGCCGATCGCCAGCAGGATGCCGCGCTCGGTGTCCGGGATCGAACCATCGGCGCGCGGCCCGATGTTGAGCATCAGGTTGCCGTTCTTGGCCACCACGTCGGCCAGCATGTGGATGATGAAGGTGGGCGACTTGTAGGTGTCGTTTTCGATGTAGCCCCACGAGGCGTTGCTGACCGAGGTGTCGGTCTGCCAATGCGTGGGGTGGATGCCGGTGAGCTGGCCGCGCTCGATATCCAGCGTGCCTGCGCCTTCGGGGAAGGCGCCGAGCTTGTAGTTCACCACCACGCCGCGGTCGGCTTCGGTACGCGCCGCGCCCTGGTTGTAGTAATACGCCAGCATCGTGGGCAGGCTGCGGCGGAAGGTGGGGTGGGCAATCCACCAATCGAAATAGATCAGGTCCGGTTGATAGGTGTCGATCAACTCGGTGGTGCGCGCCAGCCAATCGTCCAGCCAGGCCTGCGAGACCGGCGTCCAGTCGTTGGCCACATCGGCATCGTCCTTGCCCGGCAGGCGCACCTGCGCCGGACCATACAGCGCCGCGTAACGCGGGTCGTTGACGTCCGAATCGAACTTTCGCCCGCCATCGAAGAACCAGTTGTGTTCGGCGCGGTGCGATGACAGCCCGAAATGTAGCCCCTGTGCGCGGATGGCCCTGGACAGTTCGCCCAGCAGGTCGCGCTTGGGCCCCATCTTCATCGCGGTCCAGTCGGACAACTTGGAATCGTACAGCGCAAAACCGTCGTGGTGTTCGGCCACCGGCACCACATAGCGCGCGCCGGATTGCCGGAACAGCTTGGCCCAGCCAGTCGGGTCGAACTTGGGGGCGGTGAACTTGGGAATCAGATCCTTGTAGCCGGAACGCGCCTGCGGCCCGTAGGTCGCCACATGATGGGCGAATTCCTTGGAGCCTTGCAGATACATGTTGCGCGAATACCACTCGCTGCCGAACGCCGGCACCGAGAACACACCCCAGTGGATGAAGATGCCGAACTTGGCGTTGTCGTACCACGCCGGCGATTGATAGGCCTTCAGTGCGGCCCAATCGGGACGGAACGGACCCTTGCGTGCGCCGGCTTCTGCTTCGCGCACCAGGCGCTCGCGCTCGGGCGCATAAGCGGCGGTGGCATCGAGCCACTGCTGGTCGATCGCGTCGGGGCTGAGCGTGGCGGCGGTGGCGGCAGTCGGCGATTGCGCCGCATTGACGTGCAGCGCGGGCAGCGCGAGCAAGAGAGCGAACGCGAGCATTCGGCTTCTGGGTGCAGCTCCGGCGTGGCGGCGGGATGGAGCCGCGAACTGGCGGCTATCGGTCATCATGGGAACTGCACTCCTGTAAGCGAAACGCGTCGGTCATGCCGCGGCCGCGCGTGGATGGCGAAAGCGGGCCTGGCCACGCCCCCTCGGCTGCGAAGGGGCGTGGCCAGTACCACTCCTTGGTGCGACATCGACCTGCCGCTGCGGACAGCGACAGGTCCAAAAAAAAGCGCGCCACCGTGGAGGGGCGGTGGCGCGCCGGGACTACGTCAGAACTTGAAGTTCAGCTGGGCCTGGTAGCCGCGTCCGTTCTTGTACATGCCGATCGGTGCGTACTTCACCTCGTTGTACCAGTAGTACGTCGAATCCAGCAGGTTGGTCGCGCTGAAGCTGATACCCATCCAGTCGTTGATCTGATAAGACGCGGTCAGGTCCAGCTGCTTGTATTCGTCGGTGAAGACCTTCGAATCCAGCCGGCCGATCTGGGTGAAGTACTTGGAGCGGTAGCTGTAGTTCACGCGCACCGTCCACGGGCCCTGTTCCCAGTAAGGAATGATGTTGTAGGTATTGCGCGACAGGTAGGGCAGGTTCAAGCCTTCACTGGCATCCGCTTCGGCATAGGTGTAGTTCGTCTGCAAGCCAAAACCGTAACCGAAGGCTTGCTGGTAATTGATCGATGCGCCCTTGACCTTTGCATTGGACACGTTGATCGGCGAACTGACCGTGTACAGCCCGGTGACCCCGCTGACCGGATCGGTCAGTTGTTGCTCGCTGGTGTCGGTCACGATGTAGGAGCCGATATCGCGGTAGAAGACTTCACCGGACAGCATGCTCGACGGAGCGAAATACCACTCCGCCGCGAGGTCGTAGTTGGTCGACTCGTAGGGCTTCAGATTGGGGTTGCCGCCGCTGGCGGTCAGGTTCTGGCTGTTGGTGCTGTTGAAGGTGAAGGCGCCGGCCAGATCACCATAGCGCGGACGTGCAATGACCTTGGCTGCCGAGAAGCGCAGCACGGAATCGTCGGTCATGTCATAGGCGATGTTGAAGCTCGGCAACGGCTTGAAGTAGTCGGTGTTCTGCGCGACACGGCTGTAGTTGTTGCCACCGCTGTTCTGCCAGTACAGCGACTTGTCCTTGGTGTCGACCAAGCGAACGCCAAGGTTGCCGCGCCACTTGCCGGACTCGAAGTTCAGCTGGGTGTAGAAGTTATGGGTGATTTCCTTGACATCGAACGATGAGCCGTAATGGTAATCCCCCCGCCCATTAGCAGACGCCAGAAGTGGAATTTTCTCGTCCCCTTTCCCGAGGAGGTTCCATGAAGAAGTCCCGCTTTACCGACAGCCAGATCATCGCCGTGCTCAAGCAGGCCCAGGCCGGTGCGCCCGTGCCGGAGCTGTGCCGCGAGCACGGCATCAGCTCGGCCACGTTCTACAAGTGGCGCAGCAAGTTCGGCGGCATGGACGTGTCCATGGTCGCGCGCATGAAGGAGCTGGAGGAGGAGAACCGCCGGCTCAAGAAGATGTACGCCGAGGCGCAGCTCAGTACCGACCTGCTGAAGGAAGCGCTCGCAAAAAAATGGTGAGGCCATCTCAGCGACGCGAGATGGCCCAATCGGCAGTCACGAGCGGGCGTACGAACATCCGCCACGCCTGCCAGGCCTTCGCGGTGAGCCAGACCTGCTTCCGCTACCAGGCCAAGGCCAGCGAGCAGAACGCCCGGATCGCCGACTGGCTGATCCGCCTGACGACCGCCCATCGCGACTGGGGCTTTGGCCTGTGCTACCTGTACCTGCGCAACGTGAAGGGCTTTGGCTGGAATCACAAGCGGGTCTACCGGATCTACCGCGAGCTGGAGTTGAACCTGCGGATCAAGCCGAGGAAGCGGCTGGTGCGTGAGCGGCCCGAGCCTCTGGCGGTGCCGGAGGCTATCAACCAGGTCTGGTCGATGGACTTCATGCACGACCAGTTGGCCGACGGCCGCAGCTTCCGGCTGTTCAATGTGCTCGACGACTTCAATCGCGAGGGGCTGGGGATCGAGGTGGATCTGTCGCTGCCGTCAGCCCGTGTGATCCGATCGCTGGAGCAGATCATCGAGTGGCGCGGCAAGCCCGCCGTGATCCGCTGCGACAACGGCCCTGAATACATCAGTGGCGCGTTGCTGTCCTGGGCGCAGCGGCATGGTATCCGGGTCGAGCACATCCAGCCGGGCAAGCCACAGCAGAACGCCTACGTTGAACGCTACAACCGCACCATCCGCTACGCCTGGCTCGCCCAAACCCTGTTCGACACCATCGACCAGGTGCAGGACAAAGCCACCCGCTGGCTATGGACGTACAACCACGAGCGTCCGAATATGGCGCTCGGCGGCATCACGCCTGCCATGAAGTTGGCGATGGCCGCTTAGCTCCACTTCTGGCGACCGCTAAAAGTGGGGGGATTACCTAATCGATGCTGTAGGGGCCTTGCGGCTGGCTGCGTAGGTAGCTGATCACCGAGTTCAGGTTGGCGGTGGACCAGTTGGTCAGGTCGCCGCTGGCGCCCAGACCGTCGTACAGGCCGCTCGGAGTCGTGCCGGGGCTGAACTGGGTCAGCGACACCGCATCGGTGGTATTGATGCGATTGCCGCGGGCATCGACGCCGTTATCGTGGTTGATGTACTTGTAGCCGAACTGCAGCTTGTTGAACGGGCCCCAGCTCAAGTCGCGCGCGGCATCCCACTGGAAGTACTTTTCCTGGTCCTCGCTCTTGGCGTAGTAGATGCCACCAGCCTGCATGGCGCCAGTGGCGGTCGAACCTGCCGGCAATCCTGCCGGGCTGCCCGGCAGGCCCCAGTTGGACGCAGCGCCGTTCTGGTAGTTCACGTCGGTATGGCTGCCGTCGTAGGCGAAGTCGTAGCCGCCGTCCTGCAGCAGGAACTTCATCAGATACTCGGGGTTCTTGCCGCCGGTGGCCTTGGTGTTGCCGACCTGGGTGGTGAACACCCAATTCTCGCCGTAGAAATCGTGGCGCAGGTTCAGGCTCTTGGTGGTGACGGTGCTTTCGCGATAGTTGGTGTCCAGCTGCGCATAGGGCTGGTTGCCATTGCCGGCGCCATCGGTGACCGTGGCCTGGGTGACATAGCCGTTCTGAACGGTCGCGCTGGTGATCTTGTCCTGGTCGCCGCAGCCTGGGCAAACGTAACGCGATTCGCTGAAGTTGTTGTACTTGCCCTTGATGTAGATGCCGGTCAGATTGAATTCGTTCTGCTCGTTCGGCTTCCACTGCAGCGCGCCCTGCAGGCCGTTGCGCTCGCGGGTCTGCTGGAAGAAGGCGCTGTTGATGCCGACCGGAATCTTGGCGGTCGCGACGCTGCCACCGTCGCCGGAAATGTTTGCGGTCGCCGGGATGCCTGCGCCGGTGTTGTAGCCGAAGAACTCGATACCAGCGCGCGCCAGGTCCTGCTTGTCGTGCGTGGCCGAAATCAACGCGCCGAAGGTCTCGTCGTCGTTTTTCCAGCTCCACAGCGCCGAACCGCGCGGATTGCCTTCTTCCGAACGATCGTTGTAGTTGTAGCCGACCGAGCCGCGGATGGTGTTCTTGGGCAGGTCCAGCGGCTTGCGGGTGTGCACGATCACGGTGCCGCCGATCGAGCCTTCGTCGATGCGCGCTTCAGGGGTCTTGTAGACCTCCATCAGGCCGATGATTTCCGGCGACAGCAGCGTGTAGTTGAAGGTACGGCCGCTGGTGTCGGTCGGGTTGCCGCCCCAATCGCCCGAGGCGATGGTCTGGCCATTGAGCAGCACGCGGTTCAACGCCGGGTCGGTGCCGTTGATGCTGACCTTTTCGCCTTCGCCGAACTGACGGTCGACGCTGATGCCGGGAAGATGTGCCAGCGATTCGGCCGCATTGGTGTCCGGGAACTTGCCGATGTCTTCGGCGCTGATCGCATCGACGATGGAATTTGCCGAGCGCTTGACCGCCTGGCTCTTTTCCAGCGACGCGCGGTAGCCGGTGACGGTGATGGTATCCAGCTCGGTGGTGCTCGACGGCGTGCTGGCCTGGGCTGGTTGTTCTTGTCCGGCAGCCATTGCAGAGCCGGAGCAGTACAGAGCGGCGGTGATACAGAGTGCTAACGTCGTGGTGCGGCTGTGCATGGCTAAACCTCATTGGTTAGTGCTGTGAGCGCGCTGCCCTGCAATAGGACGCAACGCGCTCGGCGTGGCCGGCAAAACAACACGCCCTGACCGATCGCGGTGATTGCGCTGGCACGCTTCTCTCGAAGCAGAGGGCAGGCGATTCGCGTGGTGAAGGAGGTGTCCCCCGTGTGGTGAAGCGGTGGAGCTAAACGCACATCAGCGAGCGGGAACGTCTGGCGACGCACGACTCGCGAATCTGGAATGCCAGGCGAGGGAATGCCCGTTCTTCAGTACCGAACAGTCCATGGCCCCTCCTGCCAGAACCCCGATTTGAATCGAGTCTCGCGTAGCGCTGACAGCGTTGTCAACACGTCGTCACAGATCTCTGATGTAGCTGCGATTGCGCTGCAATGCAGCATTTTCGGGCCGAGGCGGACGCTGCGCCGCAACATCTTGCGCAATGCGCTTTGCGAACGCGACTGCTACCATCGGCGCGTACGATCGTAAACACGGTAACGGCCACGGTGCGCTCGGGAGTTGTGCAGGAATCGCCGGCGCGGCTGCAGATTTTTGGCGAATGATGCGCGCCGTCCCATTTGGGCGGTGTCGCGGGTGCCACGGTTGCGTTACAAGACGATTGCTGACAACGTTGTCTACCCGTGTGCCGTTCGTCGGACAACGGGCGACGACGCCAGCCGCCGGCACTGATCAGGAGAATGCGTGAGCGCAAGCAGTCCAATGGAAGCGGTGGCCTTTCCGCGCCCCGAAACCTTCGTTGCCGCCGATGTGGGCGGGACGCACGTGCGCCTGGCGCTGGTATGCGAAAGCGATGACGCAGGCAAGCCGGTCACGATGCTGGACTACCGCAAATACCGCTGCGCCGACTATCCGGGTCTTGCCGACATCATGGCCACATTTTTTGCGGAACTGGGACGTGCACCGGTACGCCGGGGCGTGATTGCCAGCGCCGGCTATGCGCTGGAAGACGGCAGCGTGATCACCACCAATCTTCCCTGGGTGCTGGCGCCGGAGCAGATTCGCCGCCAGCTCGGCATGCAGGCCCTGCATCTGGTCAACGATTTCGAAGCGGTCGCCTACGCTGCCAATTACATGATCGGCAACCAGGTCATGCAATTGTCTGGCCCGGCGCAAGGTGCCGCAGGCCCGGCCTTGGTGCTTGGTCCGGGCACGGGCCTGGGCGCGGCGCTGTGGATCCCCAACGGTGCCCATCCGGTGGTGCTGCCCACCGAAGCCGGCCACGCTGCATTGGCGCCGGCCAGCGATCTGGAAATGGCGCTGCTGCAGGAACTGCGGCGCACGCGCACCCACGTGGGTACCGAAACGCTGTTGTCCGGCCCAGGCCTGTTGAATCTCTACACCGCGCTGGCTGCCTTGCGCGGCGACCCCGTGGTGCACGCCAGCCCGGCCGATATCACCGCGGCCGCAATGGCCGGCAACGATGGATTGGCGCACGACGCTCTGCAGGCGTTTTGCGGGTTTATGGGTAGCGTGGTTGGCGATCTGATGCTGCTGTATGGCGTGCGCAGTGGCGTCTATCTGGCCGGCGGGTTCCTGCCGCAAATCGCTACCTTCATTGCCGCTAGCGATTTTGTCGCGCGCCTGCTCGACAAGGGCGCCTTGCGTCCCGCGCTGGAACAGGTGCCGGTGAGCATCGTCGAGCACGGCCAGCTTGGCGTCATCGGCGCGGCCAACTGGTTCCTGCAGCACGGCCGCTGAGCGCTCGCACATCGGCAGGTGCAGCAATCCGGCTGGATCACCTCCGCATCCCGTAGGAGCGCACCCGGGCGCGATGAGGCCTTACCGATAAAAGCCCTGTCGCGCCCAGGTGCGCTCCTACGAGACAGCGCGGGTGTCAGGTCGGGACGCGGTGGACGGAGCCGTCAGCATGCAAGGGACGACGCCATGCCGAGCAAATCCCCGCATCCCCATAGAGCGCATCTGGGCCCGTAGGGGCGCACCCGGGCGCGATGCGGTCTTACCGATAAACGCCCGGCCGCGCCCCGGTGCGCTCCTACAGTGTCATGGCGCTACAGGTCGCCGAACCGCGACTGCAGCGCCGCAATCGCCGCCAGTCCTGCCGTTTCGGTGCGCAGAATGCGTGGCCCCAGCTGCAGGCCGCTGAAGCCCGCCTCGGCAAGCAGCGCGCGATCGCGCGGCGACCAGCCGCCTTCCGGCCCGATCGCCACGACGATGTGTTGCTGGACGCTCGATGCCAACGTGCCCAGACGATGCTCGCCCTGTGGGTCCAGCGTCAGCCGTAGCGCATGCGCATCGCTGGCCTGCGCCGCGTCCTGCAAGCCCTGCGGCGCGGCAACGCTAGGAAGACGTGCACGGCCGGATTGCTCGCAGGCCGACACCACCACGCTGCGCCAGTGCGCCACGCGTTTTTCGGTGCGCGCCGCATCGAGCTTGACCTCGGTGCGCTCGGCGATCACCGGCACGATCGCCGCAACGCCCAGCTCGGTGGCCTTCTGCAAAATCAGATCCATCTTCTCGCCGCGCGCGATGCCTTGCATCAAGGTGATGCGCAGCGGCGATTCGTTGGAGAGTGGCTCGACGCGTTCCACCAGCGCACGTGCATCGCGCTTGCCCGCCACGGTGATGCGTGCGTGGTAGTCGCTGCCGTCGCCGTTGAACAGGATGCAGGCATCGCCCTCGCGCAGCCGCAGCACCCGCAGCAGGTGATTGGCCGACTCTTCCGGCAATGCCACTTCCTGGTCGCAGTGCAGCGGCAGCGCGACATGCGAACGGGTCAGGCGCATGCCACCGCCTCGGTGATGGCATGCCGGGTGGTGTCGGCCAGCAACGCAAGCTGCGCCTCGTCCACGCAATACGGCGGCATCCAGTACAGCACGTCGCCGAGCGGGCGCAGCACCACGCCTTTTTCGAGCGCCGCGCGATACGCCTTCAGGCCGACGCGTGCGGCAGGCGCAAATGGCGTGCGCTTGTCGCCGCCCTGGGTCAGCTCGAACGCCACGATCATGCCGGCCTGGCGCACGTCCGCCACGGCCGGGTGTGCGCCGATCTGCGCAGCAAGCTCGCGCATGCGCGCGGCGATGGGTTGGTTGCGCGCAATCACGTCGTCGTCTGCGAAGATCTTCAAGGTCGCCAGCGCCGCCGCACATGCCAGCGGGTTGCCGGTGTAGCTGTGCGAATGCAGGAACGCACGCTCGCGCGAATCGTCCAGAAATCCGTCGTACAGCTGCTGCGTGGCCAGCACCGCCGACAGCGGCATGAAGCCGCCGGTCAGCCCCTTCGAGAGGCATAGCAGGTCGGGCATCACGCCGGCCTGTTCGCAGGCGAACAAGGTGCCGGTACGGCCGAAACCGGTGGCGATCTCGTCGGCGATCAAGAAGGCGCCATGGGCATCGCACAATTCGCGCGCGCGGCGCAGATACGCCGGGTGGTACATGCGCATCCCGCCCGCGCATTGCACGCGCGGCTCCAGGATCAGCGCGCAGATTTCGCCGGGCGAGCGTTCGAACATGGCCTGCAACGCATCGGCTGCCTGCAGCGCATGGTCTTCGGCGCTTTGCCCCGGCTCGGCCAGGTAGGCATCGGGCGAGGGTGTGAACATCGCCTCCAGCAACAGCGGCGCATACACGCGCCGGTACAGCGGAATATCGCCAACCGACAGCGCGCCGATGGTCTCGCCGTGGTAACCATTCTCCAGTGCGATGAACCGCGTCCGCCGGTGGTCGCCGCGATTGTGGAAGTAATGGAAGGCCATCTTCAGCGCCACCTCCACGCCCGCCGATCCGTTGTCGGCGTAGAACACCTTGGACAACGGTGCACGCCCGGCCTGGCGCGGCGCGATCGCCAGCAACTGCTCGGCCAGTTGCACGGCCGGCGGATGCGTGAAGCCGGCCAGCATCACCTGTTCCAGTTCACCGGCCTGGCGCGCGATGGCCGCGCCGATGCGCGGTTCGGTATGACCGAACAGGTTTGTCCACCAGCTGCTCACCGCGTCCAGGTAGCGGCGGCCGTCATGGCCGACCAGCCATGCGCCTTCGCCACGCGCGATCGGCACCAGCGGCAGCGTGTGCGGGTGCTCACGCATCTGCGTGCAGGGGTGCCACACCACCGCAAGATCGCGTTGCCGCCAATGTTCGGCAGTTTGCGCGGCTGCAGGGTCTGCTAGGATTTCGGGTTCATGGACATGTCGATGCATCCGCCTATTCTATCGGCCCGCGTTGCGGCTGCGTGCGACGCATGAGCTCGCGTCTGCCGATCATCCACAAGATCACCGATCTGGGCGACGGGCCGTTCCGTCGGCAGCAGCTGGATCTGGAATTTTCCAACGGGCAGCGCCGCATCTACGAACGCCAACTCAGCCAGGGCCACGGCGCCGTGGTGGTGGTGCCCATGCTCGATGCGCAAACCGTGCTGCTGGTGCGCGAATATGCCGCCGGCGTGCATCGCTACGAACTCGGTCTGGTCAAGGGCCGCATCGACGCCGGCGAAACGCCCGAGCAGGCCGCCGACCGCGAGCTCAAGGAAGAAGCCGGCTATGGCGCACGCCAGGTACAGGTGCTGCGCGCGATGACGCTCGCTCCTACTTATATGAGTCACCAATCCTGGTTGGTGCTGGCACGCGACCTCTACCCCGAGCGCCTGGTTGGCGACGAGCCGGAAGAGATGGACGTGGTGCCGTGGCCGATCGCACGTCTGGACGAATTGATGCTGCGCGAAGATTTCTCCGAAGGCCGCTCGCTGGCCGCCTTGTTCATTGCGCGCGAATGGCTGGAGCGCAATCCATGATCCGCATCCCGATGGAGCTGCGCGAAACCGTGATCGCCATCGCGCGCGATGCCGGCGCGGCCATCATGGAGGTCTATGCCCAGAACTTTTCGGTGGAGATCAAGGACGACGCCAGCCCGCTGACCCAAGCCGACCTGGCGGCCAACCGCGTCATCGTCGAAGGCTTGCGCCGTGTCACCCCGGATGTGCCGGTGCTGTCGGAAGAGTCTGCGCACGTGGCCTGGGAACAGCGCCAGTACTGGACCAGTTACTGGTTGGTCGATCCGCTCGATGGCACCCGCGAATTCGTCAAGCGCAATGGCGAGTTCAGCGTCAACATCGCACTCATCCATATGGGCGCACCGGTGCTGGGAGTGGTGCAGGCGCCGGTCGACGGGCGGGTCTGGTACGCCGCGCGCGGCGAGAACGCCTTCCGCCGTGATGGCGACCGCGATGAGATGCTGCACACGCGCACCCCGGCCGCCACGCCGTTGCGGGTGGCGGCCAGCCGCTCGCATCGCGACGCGCGTACCGCCGCCGCGCTGGAGCGGATGGGCGAGATCGACGTGGTCGCGCAAGGGTCGTCGTTGAAGTTCTGCCGCATCGCCGAGGGCGATCTGGACGTGTATCCGCGCTTCGGTCCCACTTCCGAGTGGGACACCGCCGCCGGCCAGTGCGTGTTGCATGCGGCCGGTGGCGTGTTGCTGGCCGGCGCCAGCGGCAAACCGTTCCGCTACAACCGCCGCGACACCTTGCTCAACGGCGACTTCATCGCACTGGGCGACCCCAATCTGCCCTGGCGCGATTGGCTGGCCTGAGCGGCATGCGCGCCGTCCTGGCGACGGCATGGCTGCGCAAAGCCCTGACGCACTGAAAGGTACACTCCGGTATCCCCGCACGCGCTTGCGTGCGGCGCGTTGTTGCGGTGTGCAACGGCCGCGTACATCGCTTGCGTCGTGGCACATGCGCAGGCGGCGCACTCACTCAGGTTCCAGGAAGACACGATGTCTCAGACCCCATCCACCGGCGATATCCAGCAGCTGTTGCACTTGATGGCGCGCCTGCGCGATCGCGAAAATGGCTGTCCCTGGGATGTGCAGCAGACCTTCGCCAGCATCGCGCCGTACACCATCGAAGAAGCCTACGAGGTGGCCGATGCGATCGACCGCAACGACCTGGCTGGCCTGCGCGACGAGTTGGGCGACCTGTTGCTGCAGGTGGTCTTCCATTCGCAAATGGCGGCCGAGCAGGGGGCGTTTACATTCGCCGACGTGCTCGCCACGCTCAGCGACAAGCTCATACGTCGCCATCCGCATGTGTTCGCCGCGCAACCGGCGCCCGATGCGCAGGCGTTAAGCGCCAGCTGGGAGCAGATCAAGCGCGACGAGCGCCACGCCGCAGGCAATCAGGACGGCTCCGCACTCGCCGGCATCGCGCGCGGGCTGCCGGAATGGCAGCGCTCCACCAAGCTGCAGGCGCGTGCGGCGCGGGTGGGTTTCGATTGGCCCGGCCCGATGCCGGTGCTGGAAAAACTGCAGGAAGAAATCCAAGAGCTGCGCGTGGAATTCGCCCGCGGCCCGGTGGCCGACAATCAAACCCGGCTGGAAGACGAATTGGGCGATGTGTTGTTCGTCTGCGCCAATCTGGCGCGCCATGCCAAGGTGGATGTCGGCGCCGCGTTGCGGCACGCCAACCTGAAATTCGAACGTCGCTTTCGTGCAATGGAGGCGCAGGCGCGTACTGCCGGCACGTCGTTGGACGCGTTGTCGCTGGACGCGCAGGAAGCGTTATGGCAACAGGTCAAGCGGGAGGAGCGCCGCGGCGATGTGCCGGCCGTCGACAGTTCCGCAGGCGACGCATCGGCCTCGCGCGCCCCGCTTTCCCACGCCCCGCCTGTGGACAGCCCTGCCAGCCGTCACCCGTCCGTCGGCGGTGAGGCTTCCCGCAGTGCAGTGCGGTATCAAACCGGCCACGATGCCACCGCCACCGCCACCGCCACCGCCACCGCCACCGATACCGATACCGATACCGATACCGATACCGATACCGATACGCCGCGCCCCGTATGACGATCCCGCCGACCACGCTGCTGCTGTTCGCCGCGACGGCGCTCGCCGAGTTGGTCGGTTGCTACCTTCCTTATCTCTGGCTGCGCAAAGGGGGCAGCGCGTGGTTGCTGCTGCCCACTGCGCTGAGCCTTGCCGTCTTCGTCTGGCTGTTGAGCTTGCATCCGGAAGCGAGCGGTCGCGTGTACGCGGCCTATGGCGGGGTCTATATCGCCAGCGCGCTGCTATGGTTGTGGTGGGTGGACGGCGTGACGCCGACGCGCTGGGATCTGCTCGGCGCCGCCTGTTGCCTGCTCGGCATGGCGGTCATCATGTTCTCGCCGCGTAGCGCCTGACTGCGTTTGCATGCACGCGCGTACGTTGCCTGTCGTGCGGCAGCGGCCGGCTGCAGCGGTTGTGCCCGGGCCCGCCCTGCACGTGGCCGGCATTGGTCGCCGGGAGCGCTGAGGCATACTCACGCAAGGATAGATCCACGACTTGCAAGGGGCTGCACATGTTTCCGACTTCGTTTCTCGCCATCGCCGTGTTGGTTGCCGGCGTCGTTGTCCTGTTCAAAACCGTGCGCATGGTGCCGCAGGGCTACCAATGGACGGTGGAGCGCTTCGGCCGCTACACCCACACCATGAGCCCTGGGCTGCACTTCCTGGTGCCGGTGGTCTACGGCGTGGGGCGCAAGATCAACATGATGGAGCAGGTGCTGGATGTCCCCAGCCAGGACGTCATCACCAAGGACAACGCGGTGGTGCGTGTGGACGGAGTGGTGTTCTTCCAGGTGCTGGATGCGGCCAAGGCCGCATACGAAGTGTCCAATCTGGAGATCGCCTCGATCGCGCTGGTGCAAACCAATATCCGCACCGTGATCGGATCGATGGATCTGGACGAGTCGCTCAGCCAGCGCGAAACCATCAATGCGCAACTGCTCAGCGTGGTCGACCAGGCCACCAATCCATGGGGCATCAAGGTCACCCGCATCGAGATTCGCGACATCCAGCCGCCGCGCGACCTGATCGATTCGATGGCGCGGCAGATGAAAGCCGAGCGCGAAAAGCGTGCCCAGATCCTCGAAGCCGAAGGCTCGCGTCAATCGGAAATCCTGCGCGCCGATGGCGAGAAGCAGGCCGCCGTGCTCGAGGCCGAAGGCCGCAAGGAAGCCGCCTTCCGCGATGCCGAAGCGCGCGAACGCCTGGCCGAGGCCGAGGCACGCGCGACGCAGATGGTGTCCGACGCCATCGCCAACGGCAGCGTGCAGGCGATCAACTATTTCGTCGCACAGAAGTATGTGGAAGCGTTCAAGGCGCTGGCCACCGCACCCAACCAGAAATTCGTGCTGATGCCGATGGAATGCAGCGGCATCATCGGCTCCATCGCCGGTATCGCCGAGCTGGCCAAGGAGGCGGCCGGCAAGAATGACGCGCCCGTGCGCGTACCGCCGATGCCGCCGCGCGCGGGAGCCTGAGCCATGCGCTGGGACGTGGCGGTCTGGGCAGTGCTGGCGCTGCTGCTGATTGCGGCCGAGACCCTGGTGCCGGGTGCCTTCCTGTTGTGGATGGGGATCGCCGCCGCAGCGGTGTGCTTATTGGTGCTGGTGTTGCCGGACATCGCGTTGCTGTGGCAGATCGTGGCATTCGTGCTGCTCAGCTTCGTCTCGGTGCAGGTGTATCGCACCTGGTTCCGCGGCAAGGGCCGACAGAGCGATCGCCCGCTGCTCAATCGGCGTGCCGAGCAGTTGATCGGCCGTTGCGTGCCGCTCGATCAGGCCATCCACGATGGTCGCGGCCGGGCCAAGGTCGATGATGCGTTCTGGGTGGTGGCCGGCCCGGATCTGCCGGCCGGCACGCCGGTGCGCATCGTCGGCGTCGATGGCATGACCTTGCTGGTGCAGCCGGCCGGTTGATGTACGCGGGCAGGGCTTGGCACTGCGGTGCCGACCTCGGCCTTGTTGCAGCGCGGCGTAGCATCGCGTTGCTTCAGCGCTTGCAGGCAGCGCAACCACGCAGGGGCGTGTACGCCGTTCCCCAAGCGTGACAGGACGGCGATAATGGCCGTCTTTCCCTTGGAACGGCGCACATGACCCAGAAGACCATCCTCAACGACACCCATCGTGCGCTTGGCGCCAAGATGGTCGACTTCGGCGGCTGGGACATGCCGATCCATTACGGCTCGCAACTGGACGAGCACCACCAGGTGCGCCGCGACGCCGGCATGTTCGATGTCAGCCACATGACGGTGATCGATCTGCACGGCGCGCGCGTGCGTGAGTTCCTGCGCTACCTGCTCGCCAACTCGGTGGACAAGCTCAAGGTCTCGGGCAAGGCGCTGTACACCTGCATGCTCAATCCGCAGGGTGGGGTGATCGACGACCTCATCGTCTACTACATGACGGAAGACTTCTTCCGTCTGGTGGTCAACGCCGCCACCCGCGAAAAGGACCTGCAGTGGATCGGCGAGCAGGCTGCACGCTTCGACGTGCGGGTGGAAGAGCGCAGCGACTTCGCGATGATTGCCGTGCAAGGTCCCAGCGCGCGCACCAAGGTCATCGACCTGCTCGACCCGGCCGACACCGCAGCGGCGAGCAAGCTCGGCCGTTTCGCCGCGCTGCAGACGCGTTCGCGCGATGGCATTGATTTGTTCCTCGCGCGCACCGGCTACACCGGCGAAGACGGTTTCGAGATCGTGTTGCCGCAGCAGGCCGCCGTCGCATTCTGGAATGCGTTGCTCGCGCAGGGCGTCAAGCCCGCAGGCCTGGGTGCACGCGACACCCTGCGTCTGGAAGCAGGCATGAATCTCTATGGGCAGGACATGGACGATGGCGTCACCCCTTACGAGGCCGGGCTGGCCTGGACGATCGCCCTGGACGAAGGACGCGACTTCATCGGTCGCAGCGTGCTCGAATCGCAAAAGGCGCAGGGCGCACCGCGTCAGCTGATCGGTGTGGTGATGGACGAGAAGGGCGTGTTGCGGCATGGCCAGACCGTGCTCACCGCCAGTGGCGAAGGCGAGATCCTGTCCGGCACGTTCTCGCCCACGCTGGGCAAGGCGATCGCCTTCGCGCGCGTGCCGGCCGGCAGCATCGAGCAGCTGCGGGTGGACATCCGCGGCAAGCAGGTGCCGCTGCGCGCAGTGAAGTTTCCGTTCGTGCGCGATGGCCAGGCACAGCCCGGCGTGCTCGGCGACTGACTCGTGCAGCGCCGCGTATTGCGCGCGGCGCTGCGTCCGGGTCCGTATCCGTATCGCCATCGCCACACCGCCGTGCGTGCACCTGTCTTGTCGCGCGGTCTAAACTAGCCACCTGTCCCCAACCATCATCTTTCCCGGAGCACACCCATGAGCGAGATCCCTGGCGACCTCAAGTTCCTCAAATCCCACGAGTGGGCCCGCGTCGAAAGCAACGGTCGCGTGACCGTCGGCATTTCCGACCACGCGCAGGGCTTGCTGGGTGACCTGGTTTACGTCGAACTGCCGGGCGTCGGCGACACCGTGCAGGTCGGCAACGGCGCTGCGGTGGTGGAATCGGTCAAGGCCGCCTCCGACGTCTACAGCCCGGTCAGCGGCACCGTTGTCGAGGTCAACAGCGCGTTGAGCGACAAGCCGGAAACCATCAACGAGGACGCCTATGGCGAAGGCTGGATCTTCGTCGTCGAGATCGACGACAAGGAACAGCTCAACGACCTGCTGGACCCGGACGACTATGCCGAGCTGCTCGAAGACGACGATCACTGATCAGGTATCGTTGCCGCCGGTATCCGATGGCCGCTCCTGGAGCGGCCATTTTTTTTGCGCGGCTGCGTCGGTGATGCGTGCCTCGGTGCAGCGATGCGGCGCGAGCCGGCGCGCAATCGGCGAGAGGGACGCGTCGGCCGCCCCCGACCGCGATGCCGTTGGTGGCATGTCGATGCGTTGGATCGGCAGCAACGATCCAACGTGCATCCACTGCTCGCCCGCCTGCACTGCGCCGGATTTCTGACGTGAGTCGTTCGTGAGGGTTTGGCGTGCGCCCGGTGAAAAAAATTTGCGCCATGCCGCCTCGCTCGATCATCGGTCGGTGCACGCGATGGATGCGGTAGTCGGTGCGCGCGGGTGCGTGCATGACGCTCTAGGCACTCGATAAGTTTGCGCATTTCTGCTCATGCGACGTCGGAAGTGCAGCCGTTGGATAAAAAATTTTCAGCTGGCGGACAGGCGGCAAGCAATGCCGCGGCATCGGCTTCGCCACCGCGTCGTCCAAGCGCCCAGGCAGCCACGCAAGCACACGGCATAAAAAAAACAGCGGAAAAGAAGTGCTTTTTTGAAAACGCTGTTGGGCCAACGCGCTTTTGGCTTGGACGAGGATGTGCACGCGCGGGGTGATTCGATGGCGTGGCCGTGGCGCGCAGCGATGGTGGGTAAAAAAAAATTGCAAAAGAGTGTTGACAGTAAAAAAAAGCGTGATTAGGTTTCGCCCAGCAGACATTGCTGCAGAAGAGAGTGAGCAGAATCGACATCGCGCCGACAAGCTTGTTCCGGATGTCCACCGAAGCGCTAACCACGGTGGAGTCGGGTCCGCTTCTCTCCAAGAAAGCAGTTGTCGTTCCGACTACGCACCCGTGTCGCTGTTCGATGCGGGTGTTTCTGTATCCGTTCCGTCGCGCATCATCTGCGGACGGTTCCCGACGACGGCATGCCGTCGCGGGGTTTGGTTCAACTGGGCGTTTCACCTCCATAGTTCACTGACGAGGAGCCAATTACATGGCCACTGCAAAAGCTGCGAAAAAGAAACCCACTGCCAAAAAGGCAGTGAAGAAGACTGCCGCCAAGAAGGCAGTCAAGAAGGTCGCCAAAAAGGCAACCGCCAAGAAGGCAGTGAAGAAGACTGCTGCCAAGAAGGCCGTCAAGAAGACTGCAAAGAAGGCAACCGCCAAGAAGGCGGTGAAGAAGACTGCGAAGAAGGCAACCAAGAAGACTGCCGCCAAGAAGGCAGTGAAGAAGACCGCAAAGAAGGCGACCAAGAAGACCGCCGCCAAGAAGACCGCCAAGAAGACCGCCAAGAAGGCAGTAGCGAAGAAGGCGACCAAGAAGTCCGCCACCAAGAAGACCGCTGCCAAGAAGCCCGCCGTGAAGAAGGTCGCCAAGAAGAAGCCGGCCGTTCGCAAGAAGAAGGCCGCTCCGGTCGCGCTGCCCGCAACCCCGGCACCGCTGATCTGATCTTGTAATACCCGATCGCCGTAAACATCGAGCTCTCTCCCCGACGCCCAGCGGGGAGGGAGCTTTTTTATGCCTGGCACTGGCGTGCTGGGTGTGAGGTTGGGTAATCCCCCCACTTCTAGCGGTCGCCAGAAGTGGAGCTAAGCGGCCATCGCCAACTTCATGGCAGGCGTGATGCCGCCGAGCGCCATATTCGGACGCTCGTGGTTGTACGTCCATAGCCAGCGGGTGGCTTTGTCCTGCACCTGGTCGATGGTGTCGAACAGGGTTTGGGCGAGCCAGGCGTAGCGGATGGTGCGGTTGTAGCGTTCAACGTAGGCGTTCTGCTGTGGCTTGCCCGGCTGGATGTGCTCGACCCGGATACCATGCCGCTGCGCCCAGGACAGCAACGCGCCACTGATGTATTCAGGGCCGTTGTCGCAGCGGATCACGGCGGGCTTGCCGCGCCACTCGATGATCTGCTCCAGCGATCGGATCACACGGGCTGACGGCAGCGACAGATCCACCTCGATCCCCAGCCCCTCGCGATTGAAGTCGTCGAGCACATTGAACAGCCGGAAGCTGCGGCCGTCGGCCAACTGGTCGTGCATGAAGTCCATCGACCAGACCTGGTTGATAGCCTCCGGCACCGCCAGAGGCTCGGGCCGCTCACGCACCAGCCGCTTCCTCGGCTTGATCCGCAGGTTCAACTCCAGCTCGCGGTAGATCCGGTAGACCCGCTTGTGATTCCAGCCAAAGCCCTTCACGTTGCGCAGGTACAGGTAGCACAGGCCAAAGCCCCAGTCGCGATGGGCGGTCGTCAGGCGGACCAGCCAGTCGGCGATCCGGGCGTTGAGCGTGTGCAGAATTTTGTGTAACCGTGGTTTGGGTTACCGCTGAGGAAGTCGCCCCTCGAACTGGATCGTAAAGCGGTTCAGCGCAGCCTTCCAGTCGCGGATCGGCAGCGTCCATTTCTTGGTGATGTTGCGCAGAGCCAGGTAGAACAGTTTCATCAAGGCTTCGTCGCTGGGGAACGCGCCGCGGTTCTTGGTCAGCTTGCGCAGGCTCATGTTGACCGACTCGATGGCGTTGGTCGTATAGATCACCTTGCGGATCTCCGGTGGGTAGTCGAAGAACGGGATCAGTCGTGACCAATTGCGCCGCCATGACTGGCTGATGGGCGGGTACTGGGCGTCCCACTTGGCCTCGAACTCGGTCAGTGCCTGCTCGGCCTCCTCGACGGTGGCGCAGGCGTAAATGCGCTTGAGATCGGCGGCAACCTCGGCGCGGCGTTTCCACGAGACGTAGTTCAGGCTGTGCCGCACCATGTGCACGATGCACAGCTGCACGGTGGTCTGCGGGAACACCGCCTCGATCGCCTCGGGAAACCCCTTCAGGCCATCGACGCAGGCAATGAAGATGTCCTGCACCCCGCGGTTGCGTAGCTCCGTCACGACTTGCAGCCAAAACTTGGCACCCTCGGCCTGCGCCAGCCATAGGCCCAGCACTTCCTTCTCGCCGCCCATGGTGATGCCGATGGCCAGGTACACCGCCTTGACCCGCACCGCGCCCTCGCGCACTTTGACGTGGATGCAGTCCAGATAGACGATCGGATAGACCGGATCCAGTGGCCGCGCCTGCCACGCCTTGACCTCCTCGACGACCGCATCGGTGACTGAGGAAATCAGACTCGGCGACACCTCGGTGCCGTACATCTCCTCCAGGTGCGACTGGATCTCGCGCACGGTCATGCCGCGCGCGTACAACGACAAGATCTTGTCATCGAAGCCGGCCCAGCGGGTCTGGTGCTTGGGGATCAGCTGTGGCGCGAAGCTGCCGTGGCGATCACGCGGAATCTCGATCGGCAGCTCGCCGAACTCGCCCTTGAGCGTCTTGCGGCTGCGTCCGTTGCGCGTGTTGCCGGCCGCGTTGGCGACCGGCTCATGCTTGTCATGACCGAGGTGTTCGGTCATCTCCGCGTCCAGCGCCCGCTCCACCAACCGCTTGGTCAGCTGCTTGAGCAGGCCGTTCTCGCCGATCAGATCCTCGGGTTTGGTGTAGTTGACCAACAGGCTGCTAAGCAGCTCGTCGGGTACCTCATGTGTGCGTGGGCTCATGGTGTCTCCGGGTTAGGTGGCAGTCTCCTGCCTGTGGCCCGGTTACACAAAATCTAGGACACGCCCCGGGCGTTCTGCTCGCTGGCCTTGGCCTGGTAGCGGAAGCAGGTCTCGCTCACCGCGAAGGCCTGGCAGGCGTGGCGGATGTTCGTACGCCCGCTCGTGACTGCCGATTGGGCCATCTCGCGTCGCTGAGATGGCCTCACCATTTTTTTGCGAGCGCTTCCTTCAGCAGGTCGGTACTGAGCTGCGCCTCGGCGTACATCTTCTTGAGCCGGCGGTTCTCCTCCTCCAGCTCCTTCATGCGCGCGACCATGGACACGTCCATGCCGCCGAACTTGCTGCGCCACTTGTAGAACGTGGCCGAGCTGATGCCGTGCTCGCGGCACAGCTCCGGCACGGGCGCACCGGCCTGGGCCTGCTTGAGCACGGCGATGATCTGGCTGTCGGTAAAGCGGGACTTCTTCATGGAACCTCCTCGAGAAAGGATACGAGAAAATTCCACTTCTGGCGTCTGCTAATGGGCGGGGGGATTACCGAGGGATCGAGGGATCGAGGGCTCGAGGGGTCGAGGGCACGACAGCACGCGGCCGCTGCCTGATTTGATGGCGTGCCGGCAATGCAGCAGGTCGCAGAGCAAGATCATGCGGTGGACCACGCCGTGAGATTCCAGAGCCAACCGTTCGGGCGCGCCACGTCGGTCCGCGAACAGACCGGCTCAGTCTCGGCGTTGGGGGCAATGAGTGTTAGCGGCAGCCAAGGATGTTAGTCGCATCGCACATCCACGGCTTTGCTCCTGCGCGCCCGGCAGGCATGCCATCGGCGAGCCGCCCAACGCGCAATGAAGACACAGAAACAACAAAGGCGGCCGAAGCCGCCTTTGCCTACGCTACCGACACCAGGTCAGTGCACGAGGTCCACTTAGCGTGGCGACGCCACCGACTTGCCGGAAGACACGCCCTTGCCAGCCGGGTCGGGCTTCTCTGCCAGCATATTCTCGCTGCCGAAGTCGCCGTCCACGTCGATGTCCAGCCAGCGTTTGGCCGGCAGGCCGAGCGCGCGGTCCAGGATGGTCGGCAGCATGCCCGAGGGCAGGCCGCTTTCGCCGTTCCACAGGATCGCAACACCCAGGTCGCGCTCTGGCAGCAGTGCGACCAAGCCGCGATACCCCTGCACCGCGCCCGCATGGAACACCACTTGATGGCCGGCGTAATCGAAGACGCGCCAGCCCAGCGCATAGCTGGCTGCATCCACACGCTCATGGCGCCAGCCCGAACGCATTTCGCCCGGCGTGGAGATCAGCGGCGCGTGCAGCGTCGCCAGCAGCGGCGCAGGCAGCACGTCGGTGCGATGGCCGGTGTGCGCGAGCAGCCACTGCGCCATGTCGCTGGCGCTGGCGTTGACGCCCGCAGCGGGCGCCAGGCGGTAGTAGGTGGGCTTGGGCGTCAGCGACACCCAGCCATTGCGGCTGCGCACATGCGGGCGCGCCCAGTGCGGGCTGGCCTGGATACCGGCCAGACCCATGCTGGCGTCGTTCATGCCCAGCGGCTTGAAGATGCGGCGCTCTACCGATTGCTCGTAGAAGCTGCCCGATGCGGCGAACACCACATCGCCAACCAGGCTGAAGGCGACGTTCTGATACGCGTAGCAATCGCCTGGTGCGCAACGCAGCGGCGCAGCGGCCAGCTTATGGCTGAGCGAGTAGTAGTCGACGTTGGATTCGATATCGCGGTCGTAGGCGTTGCGGGTCAGGCCCACGCGATGGCTGAGTACTTCGGCCACGGTGAGTTGACGGGTGGCCGCGTTGTCGCTGAGCTGGAAGCCCGGCACATAGTCGACCACCTTGCTGTCCCAGCGCAGCACGCCATCGTTGACCAGTAGCCCGGCCATGGTGCCGGCGAAGGCTTTGGACAGCGAGGCCAGGCGAAACACGGTGTGGCCATCGACCGGCTGCGGATGATTGACATCGGTGACGCCATAGCCGCGCGCGCTGAGCACCTTGCCGCCCTGCACGATGGCCATCGCCATGCCGGGCACCCGGTTGCCGTAGGTCAGCTGGTCCGCCATCGATTCGAATGCCGCCACATCGAAACCGGCAGCCGGTGCCAACACCTGATTGGCCGGCAGCGCGCTGCGATAGGGCAGCGGTGCGGTGGGCGACTGCGCCACAGTGGCCGCCTGCAATGCAGCGGCGGTGGGCGCGGGTGTCTGCGCGGTGGAGGAGAGGGCCAGAGGCAATAACGCCCCGAACAGCCCGATGGCCAACGGTCGGAACCGTCGGCGCGTGCGCATTTCTGTCATGGTGGTCCCGCCTGTTCCGCTGCCTCCGGCGATTCTAGCGCCGCGCTTTGCAATAGCACAAACTGCCGGAAGATGAATGGACATCGCATTGATCCTATTGATGATTTTAGATTCAGGAATCGAGGATTCTGGGGCCGCCGAGGCGTTGCCACGCGCTGGTGCACTAGGCGCTGCAAGCAGCGTGCCGGCACGAAGCGCAGCCCCGGCCGCAGTGTCCTGCGACTGTCGCTGGTGGCGCTGCCTCGCATCGGCTAACTTGCGCGCTTCTTTCGCAGGTGCTGCCGTTGCCATGTTTTTTCTGTCGGGCCCGCCTGTGCGAGCGGCCGTGACCCCATGACCAGCCCTTCTGCGCCGCGATCTGCGGCTGGCCGTTTGAGCGCGGCACTGCGTAGCTCGCCATCACTGGCATGGTCGTTCCTCTACTTCTTTTGTCTGCTCAGCGGTTACTACGTGTTGCGTCCGGTGCGCGAGGCGATGGGCGCCTCGGCCGATGTAGAGGCACTTTTTCCCACCGGCATGATCGCGTTCTTCGCCGCGCACGGTGTGCCGCTGAAGGACTTCACGCTGCAGGTGCTGTTTACCTGCACCTTCCTGATCATGGTGCTGCTGCAACCGGTCTACGGCGCCCTGGTCAGCCGCTATCCGCGGCGGGTGTTCCTGCCGGGGGTGTATGGCTTCTTCATCGCCACGCTGCTGCTGTTCTACGTGTTGTTCGACAGCGGCGTGCCGGGCCGTGGCATGGCGTTCTTTTTGTGGGTGACCGTCTTCAACCTCTTCGCGGTAGCGGTGTTCTGGAGTTTCATGGCCGATGTCTTCAGCAATGCCCAAGCGCGCAGCTACTACGGCTATATCGGCGCGGCAGGCACGCTGGGTGCGTTTCTCGGCCCGGTCCTGACCCGCGTCCTGGTCGAGCGTATCGGCATCGCGCATCTGATGCTGGTGTCGGCCGGGTTTCTGGCGGTCTGCGTGGTCTGCGTGCTGCGCCTGCGGCTGTGGGCCGTTGCGCGCGAACAGGAGGGCCAGCTGAGCTCCGGGGAAGTGCCGATGGGCGGCGATGTGCTCGGCGGCCTCAAGCTGATCGTGCGCGAACCGCTGTTGCGCTGGCTGGCCTTCATGGTGTTGTTCGGCGTGGGCGTGGGGACCTTGCTCTACAACGAGCAGGCGGCGCTGGTGCGGCGGCTTTACACCGATGCAGCGGCGGCCACCGCCTATTACTCCAGCATCGACCTGGCGATCAATGCGCTGGCGCTGGTGCTGCAGCTGCTGGTGACGCGCGCCTTGCTGTCGCGCTTCGGCATCGCGCCGGCGTTGTTGATCCCTGGCGTGGCAATCATGCTGGGCTATGCGGCTTTGGCGGCTTTGGCGGCTTTGCCGTTGCCGATGATGATTGCGATTGTGCAGGTGATTACCCGCTCCAGCGAATTCGCACTGGCCAAGCCCGCGCGCGAAACGCTGTACACGCGGGTGAATCGCGAGTGGCGCTACAAGGCGGGCGCCGCAATCGACACGGTGGTCTATCGCGGTGGCGATCTCACCTTCGTTTGGGTGCACAAGCTGGTCTCTGCGTTCGGCTCCAGCGCGGTGTTCGGCGTCGGCCTGGCCGTGGCGACCGGCATGACGGTCGGCGCGTTCGGCCTGTTGCGCCAAGCGCGCAAGCTACCTGCCGAGCGCGACGTGGAGACGGACAAGCGCGTTTCCGAGTAAGCACGGTCACAGCACATTCGGCACAGAGGTGCACATACGCCACTTGTCGCCTCGGCATCGACCACGCCAACGGTTTGCTTCTCACACCGGCCGCGCCAGAAGCGCACGCACCAGCTCGGCAGTGCAGGTGTGCCGAACGGCGCGACCGTAATCGCGGCTATGCTGGCGGCACCATTTGCCGAGGCGGTCTGCCATGTCCCTGTTCGCCATCATTGCCGGCCTGTGCATCGCACTGTTGCACGTCTACATCCTGGTATTGGAAATGGTGCTGTGGACGCACCCGCTGGGCTTGAAGACCTTCCGCAATAGCCTCGAGAAGGCGCAGGCCACCCGCGTGCTCGCGGCCAACCAGGGGCTCTACAACGGCTTCCTGGCCGCTGGCCTGTTGTGGGGCGCAGTGGCCGCCCGCGCCGACGTGCTGAGCTTCTTCCTGGTCTGCGTGGTTGTGGCAGGTTGCTACGGCGCCTACAGCGTCAACCGCCGCATCTTCTTCGTACAGGCGCTGCCGGCGTTGATCGCCTTGGCGCTGGTATGGCTGCCGTTCTGATCCAGCTGCAGTAGTTGTTCGCAGTGTGCATGGCTGCGAAGAGCGCTCGTCCTTAGCCTCAACGCCAGGCTGCTTGCAGCGTGTGAGGTGCGCGACTCTGGCAAGCGTCCGGCCGCTATGCGCGCTCATTCGATCGTCGGGCAAGTGCGTCGCGTCGCCGACGGATGCGGTCTGTCGCGAGCCTGCAGCCGATGGGGGCCGCAGCCGCGTGGTGGTGACAAGACCCATCTGCACAAACAACGACGGCGGGCCGAAGCCCGCCGTCGTCTATTCTCGCCCCAGTTTTACGCCTTACGCAGCTTCGCGTGGCTGTTGCACCTGCGGCTTGTCGTAGAAGCTGGCCGCACGCAACTCATGCGGATCGAAGTCGTCCACGGTGATGGTGTCCATCATGATCTCCCGCAGCTCCTCCAGCAGCTTGCGCTCTTCCATGCTGATCACGCCTTCGGCCACGGCTTCGTCCAGCTGCGCCGGGAAATCCAGCGCTTCGATGCCCTTGGTCTTGAGCGCCTTCAGGAACTTGCGCTCCACCGGCTCGGCCATCACCGCCTTGGTCAGGTAGCTGGCGATACGGCCGCCCGGATTGTTGGCGCACGGTGTCAGGAACACGCCGTTGGCCAGACGGTCGCGCGCCTCGTTGGGCGTCATCAACAGCGACGCCACACGATGGCCCAGGCGGTCACCCGGCGCTTCGGCGCGACGGCCCAGCGGGAAGATCAGCACCCACATCAACCAGCCCACCGGGCGGATCGGGAAGTTGCGCAGCGCCGCCGACAGCGCGGTTTCGATCTTGTGCACGCTGTCGTGGAAGGCCCAGGCCAGCAGCGGCTGGTCGCTCGCCGGTGCGCCCTCGTCGTGATAACGCTTGAGGATCGCGCTGGTCATGTAGATATGGCTCAGCACATCGCCCAGGCGACCGGACAGCGACTCCTTGAACTTCAGCTTGCCGCCCAGCATCAGCATCGACACGTCGGCCATCAAGGCCAGGTTGGCCGAATAGCGATCCAGCTTGCGGAAGAACCGACGGGTATATGCATCGCCCGGCGCCGCGCCGATGCGCGCACCGGTCAGGCCGAACCAGAACGAGCGCACCGCATTGGAAATACCGAAGCGGATATGACCGAACAGGCTCTGGTCGAATTGCTCCAGACCGCGACGAGTATCGGCATCCTGTGCGGCCTGCATCTCCTTCAACACCCACGGATGGCACAGGATGGCGCCCTGGCCGAAGATCAGCAGGCTGCGGGTCATGATGTTGGCGCCTTCGACGGTCACGCCGATCGGCGCGGCCTGCCAGGCACGGCCGGCAAAGTTGCGCGGCCCCAGAATGATGCCCTTGCCGCCGATCACGTCCATCATGTCGCTGACGACTTCGCGGCCCATGGTGGTGCAGTGGTACTTGGCGATCGCCGACGGCACCGACGGCACATCGCCGCGATCCACCGCTGCAGCCGTGGCCTGCGACAGCGCACTGATCGCATAGGCCTTGCCGCCGATACGGGCCAGCGCTTCTTCCACGCCCTCGAAACGGCCCACAGACAGGCCGAACTGCTTGCGGATGCGCGCATACGCACCGGTCACCACCGCGGCGGCCTTGCTGCCGCCACTGGCGGTGGAGGGCAGGGTGATCGAACGGCCGACCGCCAGGCACTCGTTGAGCATGTTCCAGCCCTTGCCGACCATCTCCACGCCACCGATCAGCTGGCTCAGCGGAATGAACACCTCTTCGCCATGGATCGGGCCGTTCTGGAACGGCGAATTCAACGGGAAGTGGCGGCGGCCGATTTCCACCCCAGGGGTGTCGCGCGGCAACAGCGCCAGGGTGATACCGATGTCCTTCTTGTCGCCGATCAGGCCGTCCGGGTCGTAGGCGCGGAACGCCAGGCCGATCAGCGAGGCGACCGGTGCCAGGGTGATGTAGCGCTTGTCGAAGGTCAGCTTGACGCCCAGCACATTGGCGCCATTCCACTCGCCCTTGCAGACGATGCCGTAGTCCGGAATCGAGGTGGCATCGGAGCCGGCGAACGGACCGGTCAGGCCGAAGCATGGTACTTCCGCACCGACCGCCAGCCGCGGCAGATAGTAGTCCTTCTGTTCCGGGGTACCGTAGTGCAGCAGCAGCTCACCGGGGCCGAGCGAATTGGGCACGCCCACGGTGGAGCTGACCACGCTGGAGATCGAGGACAGCTTCTGGATCACCTTGTGGTGTGCCAGCGCGCTGAAACCCAGGCCGCCGTACTGCTTGGGAATGATCATGCCGAAGAACTTGTTCTTCTTGATGAAGTCCCATAGCTCCGGCGGCAGGTCGGCGTGGACGTGGGTGATTTCCCAGTCGTTGATCATCTTGCACAGCTCTTCCACCGGGCCATCCAGGAAGGCCTGTTCTTCGGCGGTGAGTTGCGGCTTGGGATAGTTCAGCAGCTTCTGCCAATCCGGATCACCGGTGAACAGTTCGCCTTCGAAACCGACCGAGCCGGTCTCCAATGCGATGCGCTCGGTCTGCGACAGCGGCGGCAGCACCTTGCGGAAGAAGCCCATCAGCGGCGTGGTCAGCAGCGGCTTGCGCAGGAACGGCAGCAGCACCGGTGCGGAGACCAGCACCACCAGCGCGGCGGCCACGATGGTGGCGGTGAGATTGGCACCCAGCAGCCAGCACGCCACCAGCACACAGGCGCTGATCGCAACCCACGTGGCAAGGCGCATCCGGTGATAGGCAGCGATACCCGCCGCCAGGATGACGAGGAGGAACGGTGCAATGATGCTCATGGTCTTGCTCCAGTGACATGCTCGGTAGTGTTGGACGCTGCGATGGTGCAAGCCGCCGGCAGTGCGTCCAGATAATGCAACACGGTGGCGGTAAACGTGGTGTTGTCGTCGCCTGCCAGCATGTGCGTGGCATCGGGTAGATGCACATGCTGCGCATGCGGCGCGATGGAGAGGAATTCGGCGATGTTGGCTGGCGTCACCAGGTCGCTGCGCCCGCCGCTGATGAGCAGCATTGGGCAACGTACCTGTGCTGCCGCCTCCAGCAACGCATGCTGCTGGAGCTGGGCATCCTGGCCGGCCAGCTCGTCGACCAGGCGTGGATCCCAGTGCCAGTGCCAGCGCCCATCGGCACGCTGCCGCAGCAATGCCTGCAGTTGGCCCGGCGTCTTGCGCGGCCGATGCGGCAGGTAGGCAGCAATCGCATCGGCAGCCGCATCCAGCGATGCAAAACCGTCCGGATGCGCGGTCATGAAGCGCAGGATGCGCTCCACGCCCGTGGTGTCCCAGCGTGGTGTGATGTCGACCAGCACGATGGCACGAAACAGGCCCGGCCACCGCGCTTCGGCCAGCAGCCCGAACAAGCCCCCCATCGATGCAGCAACCAGCACCGGTGGCTCGGGCTGCTCGCCGGCCAGCACGATCAGGTCGTCGGTGAACTGCGTTGCCGAGTAGGGCTGGTCTGCCGCATTGGAGCTGGAATCGCCATGCCCACGCGCGTCGTACGCCAGGGTGCGGTAGCCCTTGTTTGCCAGCGTCATGGCGGTGGCTTCCCACGCATGTCGGGTTTGTCCAAAGCCATGCGCGAACAACACCGTCGGCGCATGTTCTGCACCCCGCATCGACACCGCGAGCACTGCATCGCCAGCGTTGACGCTGGACAAGCGTGCAGTGGAGGCGAGGCTAGAGGGTGAGATGACCATACTTAATGGTATGGATGGGCGATGGCGACTGTCAATACTCAATCGTATGGACGGTTAAGCCACTGAATCATGGCGCTGATATGTCAATTTCGTGATGCATACTGCAACTGACACAAGCGTATGGTTAAATCGCGGCATGAACGACACCATCGACTCCAGCCTCACCACGCCCCGCGCCAGTTCCGGTCGCGGCAATCGCCTCAGCGCGGACGATTGGGCACAGGCCGCGCTCGACCTGATCGCCGAACAAGGGGTGGGCGCGGTTGCAGTCGAGCCGCTGGCGCGCCGGCTTGGCGTGACCAAGGGCAGCTTCTACTGGCACTTCCCCTCGCGCGACGCGCTGCTGCAGGCGGCCCTTGAGCGCTGGGAAATCTTCGAGCAAAAAGAAGTGTTCGGCAGCCTGGAAGACGTGCCCGACCCGAGCGCCCGCCTGCGCGCGCTGTTTCAGCTGGTTGCCCACGAAGTCAAACCGCACGTCATCTATAGCGAACTGCTCAAGGCACTCGACCACCCGGCCGTGCGCCCGGTCATCGACCGCGTCTCGCAACGTCGCCTCGATTACCTCATCGCCTCGTTCCGCCAGGCCGGCCTGTCCCGCACCGACGCCCAGCACCGCGCCCGCCTGGCCTACGCCGCCTACGTCGGCTTCCTGCAACTCTCACTGCAATTGCAACAGCCCAAGCCGGCCCGCGAAGATTTCGAAGCCTACGTCGAGCATGTGATCCAGACGTTGATTCCGGGGTGAGCTATTCGCCGTGCGTCACAGCGCCGGCGGGATATCTGAGAATGAGAACAACGAAAAGGCCGCGATTCTTTCGAATCGCGGCCTTTTGATTACTGACTTTTCTAAACCGATTATCAGAACTTCTGGGTATAGCGCATGTAATAGAAGCGACCCGGAATTTCGTACTGCGGATCGAAGCTATTTGCAAAAGCCGTAGCAGATTGCCGCGGATCCCGATCGAACGCGTTGTTGACGCCGACCGTTACACGCGCATTCCATGGCGCCTTCCAGTACGCACTGATATCGGTATAGGTAACGCTCGGGATGTGGTTGCGAGGTGCTGCACCTGCACTGGTGACGCGATTCGGATCCGAGCAGAGCAGGCCAATGTTCACCGGGTTGCTGAAGTTGGCGCCGATGCAGTTCTCGACCTGAGAGCTGTAGTAACGCATCGCCACAGAGCTGCCGATGTCGCCCAATTCCCAGTTTGCCATCAGGTTGGAGCGGATGCGCCAGTTGTTGTCCTGAGCCGAGCCGCCCCGATACAGGCCAACGCGGGTTTCCGGATCCTGAAGCGGCTTCTCAACCACGAACTTGCTGAGGTAGGTCGAATCCCACACGAAGCTGAAATTGCCCCAGGCCGTATCGGGCAGGCGGTAGCCAATCGTCAGGTCATAGCCTTCTGCTTCGATCCTGGCGATGTTGTTCGGGACCGCCAGCAGATTCGAAATTTCGCCGGTGGGTTCGCGCTGGATGAGAGAGCAGGCGTTCGCCACGCCAGCCAAGTAGCAGCTGTTGAGCGTTTCCTGCACGGTCTGAGTATCGATCGCATCTTCGATCTGAATGTTCCACCAATCGAGCGAAACATCCAGACCGGTCACCCAGCCCGGGCTGAAAACAAAGCCCAACGTCTTGGAGGTGGACGTTTCAGGCTTCAAACGCTGATTGCCACCCGTCGCGGTACGGACCTGCGGGTTCGCCTGCGCGTAGGCCGGCACCGAACCGCAAGAGCCAGGACGCGAGGTATTCGCTACGCCAGTATCGTACGAGCCTGCGCAAGGATCGCGGACGTCCTCGAACGTATCGCTGACACCCTGGAACAATTCGCTGATCGAAGGTGCACGGAAGCCTTGCGACCAGTTACCGCGAATCATCAAGTCAGTAATCGGCTTCCAGCGGAAACCGAACTTGCTGTTGGTGGTGTCGCCGAAGTTGCTGTAGTCCGAATAACGGGTAGCCAAGCTGAAGTCGAGCAACTGAGCGCCCGGCAGATCGGCAAGCAGCGGCACGGCCAATTCCAGATAGGCTTCGTCAAGCTTGTAGCCACCACTGGTGGCGGTGCGCGCGTTGCCGGTGGTATCGCCGGAATTGATCAGCGCATCCGGATCGTCGAAACCGGATTCTTCACGGTGCTCGACACCCAGCGAGAAAGCGAACGCGCCTCCCTGCATATCGAAGAGTTCGCCGCCGACGTTGCCGTAGTAGGTCTTCTGCTCATAGCCATAAAGGTCATGGGCGTTGAAACCGGCATACCGCAGCATTTCCGGAGTAAGCGACCCGGGCCCATGGAGCATGTCCATCGGAACGCAGCCATCGATGGTGTTTGCTGCAGTGCCGCAGCGCGCCGTACCGGAGGCGTCAACGAACGACGGACCGAGGGCGTTACGCAGCGCAGAAATGTTGAACAGGCCGGTGGTGCGCTCGGTCTGGTCGTTCTTGCCGTAGAACATGCCTGCTTCCCAACTGAAGAAGCGCTGGCCAACTTCGAAGTCACCTTCAAATGCACCGTTGAAGCCGAACGTTTTCACGTTCTGGGTGAAAATACGGCCGCCGGTTTCCTCAGCGCGATACTGGATGTAGTCGATATCGCGGCCCGTGTTGTTGTAGATGTTTGCAGCGGAAATGACGATATCAGCACCGTTGGTGCCGGGCGCCGAACGACCGAGGACGATCGGCATCGGTGCAAGCACCTGCGTCGATTCGCGTTCGTTATAAGTGACCGTCGTCTTAAAGCGAACGTTGTCGGTGATCGACAGGCCAGCATCAGCAAATACCGACTTGCGCTCCTGCGGCGTCACCAAGTAGTTCGCGGGTGCGAAGTTGTAGCTGTCGGCAGCGGTGTAATTGCGCGAGGTGGTGCCGCCGTCGTTGGTGATCGAGAAGCCGGGCGTGCCATTGAAGCGGGTTGCGCCGAACGTCTGTGCACCCGTGGTCGCATTGGTAGCGGTCACTCCGTAGATGCCGAAGCGTCCACCCGGAATGGTGGTGCTATTGCCAGTGCCGGGAACTGCGCCAAACACTGGGACGGAGGAGATCTCGCGATCGCCTGCCCAGACCGGCTCTTCCTTGACGTAACCCACGCCCAGGGTGGCGTGCCAGCGGTCGCCGGTCGAGCCGATCGTGAAGTCGTAGGATTCGCGGCTGCCATCGCCCTTGTCGTACTGACCAAAGTAGGCGTTTGCTTCTGCGCCATCGAAATTCTGGCGCAGGATGATGTTGACGACGCCGGCGATGGCATCCGAACCATAAATGGTGGAGGCGCCGTCCTTCAGGACTTCGATGCGCTCGACGGCAGCAGTCGGAATCGTGTTGAGGTCGACTGCGCCGCCCAGGCCCGTGCCACCAACCCAGCGGCGACCATTGACCAGCACCAGGGTGCGGTTGGAGCCGAGGTTACGCAGGTTGACGCGGGTTTCGCCGTTGCCACCGTTGTTGACGTTAGTGTTGAGCGCGGAACCATTGGTTGAGATGTTCTGGATCACATCGCCGATCGAGGTCAAGCCCTGCGACTCGATCTGCTGACGGCTCATGCTGAAGACCGGCTGCGATGTTTCGACGTCGGCGCGCTTAATACGCGAACCGGTCACTTCGATCTTGTCGAGGTTGGTGGTGCCGGCTTCCTGGGCCATGGCGGTGCCGGTACCGCCCACACTCACGACGAGCGCGAGGACAACTGCATCGCGCAGTTTGTTGGACTTGCAATTCATTAGCTCTCTCTCCAAGTGATCTTGGGTACTGCCAAGGGTTGTTTTGCCTGCCGGGGGTTCCGAAAAAGCGGATCCAAAACGTCAGGGTGAACCGATGGTATATGCGTTGCGAGAGAAATTAAAGTCCCGTTAACGAAAAAGAAGAAGGTTGTGAAAGTGGCCGCCTGGCGTTCGATCCGCAACGAAAAACGCCACCGGCTGCGGGCCGATGGCGTCTTGAGAAATGCTTCGGAATCAGTGGGTTACAGGTCTTGCTCGTATCTGACGTACGGAACCGTCCCGTCGCTGTTGCTCTCGTTACTTGGCGCGAACGGGTTCTTGCCGCGGGAGATGACGTTCTCGGCGCCCACGGTGAGCTGGCCGCTCCAGGGAGTGCGCCAGGTCAGGCCCACGCCCAGGCCTTCCCACTTTTCGGGTTGGCCGGGGACGTCGACGACGCGACCAATGACATTTGCGCTGAAGGCTCCGTAGCCGCCGCCAACGCTCAAGGTCTTGCTGTCCCACTGGTCGGCAATGGCCGGAGACACATCGGCCAGCGGTACCAGACGTGCCCGAGCATAGGTGCCGCCAATCGAAACAAAACCTTCGCGGCCGATGTTCTTCTGTCCGAACACCGTCAGGTCGTTTTGCTCGACACGCGTCAACGGGGCCTTGCCTGCACCGATCAGCCAGGCAGGCAGGGTGTCGCGGCCAGCGCCGGCAGTGACGCCGACCCGGGCGCTACCGCGATTGAAACCCAGCGTGCCGGACACACGGCGCGAGGCAGCCGCGCTGTCTTCTTCATCATCGCCGATGCCTGCAAGCAGGCAGTGACTGGCAAGACCACTGATATTGGTGCCACGGCTGCTGTTGCAGAGCAGGCCAAGCGAGTCGCCGGAGCTCAGACCAAACGCGGCATCGAGCGAGTTGCGACCGAAATGCCAGCGCGCGCCGGCTTTCTGCTCGCCGGTCGGCTCCAGGTACAGAAAGGCTTCCACCTTGCCGCTGCCCTTGTTCCACACCGGCAGGATCGTACTTTCGCGCAACTGCTGCGCCGACTGCGCGTGCACGCCTGTGGCCGCCGCAAGGGCAACCATCAAAGCTAGCGGGAGGCGCAGTAGGTATCGCATACCAGAGGTCAGACCCAGGGGCAGTTGTTAAGTTCCCGAGAGCGGGCAAGTAGGATGCTAGGGTGTTTATGATTATTTAACAAGTGGTCGCGTCCCCCCAGAACACCACCGTCATCCTATCTATTGCAACCTTTCTGGCGCTTCCTGCGAGGGCTGCGCCGCGTTGAAAATTACGTCCAGCGCGGTCAACGGAAAGTGATACTCACGGCCGCAGAATTCGCAACGCACCTCGACTTCGCCCGTTGCCTCGGCGGCCGCGCGCGCCTCCTCCTCGCCTAGCGATTGCAGCATCGAGGCGACTCGCTCGCGCGAACAGGAGCAGCCGAAGCTGAGCGGCTTGCTGCCGAGCAACTGCGGCTCTTCCTCGTGGAACAGACGGTGCAGCAGGTCCTGGCCGGCAACCGAGAGCAGCTCCGGTGCGCCCAGAGTGTCGAACAGGGCGCCAATCCGGGTCCAGCCATCGGTGTCGCCCTCGTCGCCGGGGAGCTTCTGCAACAGCAGGCCGGCGGCCTGATCCGGGCCAGCGGCCAGCAGCAAGCGCGTCGGCAACTGTTCGGACTGCTGAAAATAGGTTTCGAAGGCTTCAGCCAGGTCCGGTGCCTGCATGCCGACCAGACTCTGGTAGCGCTGCGGCTCGCGCGGGTCCAGGCCGGGGTTCTCGATGGTGATCGCCAGCAGCGCGGCCTCGCCCAGTTCGCGCAGGTCGGTCGGCGCATCCGCGCCCTCGGCCAACTGCACGATGCCGCGCAAGGTGCCGGCGGCGGTGCATTCGGCAAACAGGGTGCGCAAGATGTCGTTGCCGCGCAGTTGCACCGACAGGCGCCCGTCGACCTTGGTGTGGCCGGTGAACAGTGCAGCGGCCACCGCAGCTTCGCCGAGCAGTTGGCGCGCGGCGGGCGGATACTCGGCGGCCCCCTGGATGTCGTGCCAGGCCTTGGTCAGGCGCACATGGACGCCGCGCACGCCAGCGGCTGGCAGCAGGAAACGGGAAAGCTGATCGTGATCGGTCATGGAAACATCGGGCGTAAGGGACGCTGGTTGCCGGATAATGCGGCAGGCATCGGGATTGAAGGTCGTATCGAACAATGGGGACGGATGCATGGGATGGCAAGCAGGCGGCGCCACCGCGGCGCGCGCGGCGGTGGGTGGGCTGGCTGATGGCGGCCCCGCTCCTGTTTGCAGCGGCGAGCGTGCTGCAGGTGCTGGTCTTGCGGGTGGTCGATCCGCCGATCAGCAGCATGATGGTGGGGCGTTACCTGGAAGCATGGGGCGAAGGCGACTGGCGTTTTTCGCTGCATCAGCAGTGGCGTGATTACGACAAGATCGCCGCAAGCCTGCCGATTTCGGTAGTGGCTGCCGAAGATCAGCAGTTTCCGATGCACCACGGGTTTGATTTGCAGGCGATCGAGAAGGCGCGTGATCACAATGCCCGCGGTGGACGCGTGCGCGGCGCCAGCACCATCAGTCAGCAGGTCGCCAAGAATGTGTTCCTGTGGCAGGGCCGCAGCTGGGTGCGCAAGGGCCTGGAAGCCTGGTACACGGTGTTGATCGAGCTGTTCTGGCCGAAGCAACGCATCCTGGAGATGTATCTCAACGTGGCCGAGTTCGGCGACGGGGTGTACGGCGCGCAAGCGGCTGCGCAGCAGTTCTGGAGCAAGGATGCGGCAGGCCTGTCGCCAAGTGAATCGGCACGCCTGGCAGCGGTGTTGCCATCGCCACGGCGCTATGACGCGCGTCGTCCGGGTGCATTCGTGCAGCGGCGTGCGACGTGGATCCAGCGGCAGACGCGCCAGTTGGGCGGCCCTGCCTATCTGCAGGCGCCATCGCGGTGAACATGATCGAGACTGCCCAACCGCCGTCCGCACCCGAACGCCTGACGGTACTCATCGCGGCCTTCAATGAAGAAACCAGCATCCCCCTGCTGCATCCGCGCCTGTGCGCGGTGTTGGCGCAATTGCCCGGCCTGCAGACGCACGTGCTGTATGTCGACGACGGCAGCACCGATGGCACCTGGGAGGTGTTGCACGCGCTGACCGAAACCGATGCGCAGGTGAGTGCGGTGCGGTTGTCGCGCAATTTCGGCAAGGAAGTGGCGATTTCTGCCGGACTGGACCACGTGCTGCCGGGTGCGGTGGTGTTGCTCGATGCCGATGGCCAGGATCCGCCGGAGTTGATCCCGGAATTCGTTGCGCTGTGGCGGGGTGGCTACGACAACATTTTCGGTACGCGGGTTATTCGCGAGGGCGAGAGTTGGCTCAAGCGTAGCGCTGCGCACGCGTTTTATCGGGTGATTCGGCGCTTGTCGCGCACCCCGATTCCTGCCGATACCGGCGATTTCCGCTTGTTGTCGCCACGCGTGGTGCAGGCCTTGCAGCAGCTGCGCGAGCGCCACCGTTTCATGAAGGGGCTCTTCGGCTGGGTCGGGTTTCGCCAGGTGGCACTGCCGTATCGGCGTGAGCCGCGGCTTTCCGGGCACAGCAAGTTCACGGTATGGCGGCTGTGGAATTTCGCAATCGATGGAATCACCAGTTTTTCCACGGTGCCGCTGCGTGCGGCCACGTATCTGGGCCTGCTGACTGCGGCGCTGGCGTTCCTGTTCGGCGCCTGGGTCGTCATCAAGGCCGCGCTGATGGGCGACCCAGTGGCTGGGTGGCCGACGCTGATGTCGGTGATCCTGTTTCTGGGGGGCGTTCAGCTGATTGCCCTGGGCCTGATTGGCGAATACCTGGGTCGCTTGTACGACGAGGCCAAGCAGCGCCCCCTGTATCTGGTTGATACCCGGCGCGGCGCGGTGGGAGTAGGCTGCGATCACCAGACCAAGCGCGGAGCGGGCCATGCAGACCGTACGACAGCTGTTGGGGACCAAGCAGGTTGAGGTATTTGCGGTTGCCGCCGATGCCGCGGTGATCGAGGCGATTCGCCTGATGGCCGAGAAGGCCATCGGCGCGGTCCTGGTGATGGACGGGTCGCGCTTGGTCGGCATCGTTTCCGAGCGCGATTACGCGCGCAAGGTGGTACTGCGCGATCGCTCCTCTTCCACGACCAGTGTCGCCGAGATCATGAGCGCGCAGGTCGTGACAGTGTCGCCATCGGACACGGTGGAGCGCTGCATGCAACTGATGACCGATCGACGCTTTCGCCATCTGCCGGTGGTCGAAAACGGCCGCGTGCAAGGCGTGATTTCGATCGGCGACCTGGTCAAGGCGGTGATCGAAGCGCAGCGGCAGGATATCGATCAGCTGCAGCGCTACATCGCCAGTTGACGCTGCGCTGCCTTACTGCGCGTACTTGCCGCCGCAATTGCTGTCCTTGCCCGGGCCTGGTTCGAAGGTCGCAAGCAGGGCGGCCGGCGGTGCGATGCTGCCGAGCGCAACCGCGATCGCGCCGCGCACGCCGAGCGCCTTGAAGTCGGGGCGGAAGCTTGGGTCCTTGAAGGTGCCGCCTATCCGCAGCGGCGAGCGCAGGCTGAGGATGCTGCGATCTTTCGGGCGCGGGCGCAGCAGCAGATCGAGCGTTTCGTTCTTGAGGCTGATGTTGCCTTCGCCGACGATGATGGTGTCGGTGCTATCGAAGGCCAGTGCCCGCGACTGCATCAGCCCATCCTGCACGCCGAAGTCGCCGAAAATGCAGCGCACGGGAATCTGCCGGTCCTTGGTGAGCAGGTATTTCAGCGATTCGGCGATGTCCAGGCCGGCCAGCTCCATGATCAGGTTGCCGACATGGCCGCGGCCCATGCCGACGCCGATGCTGCCATCGGCGCTGCCGAGCATTGCGGCGATGGAGTTGCCGCGGCCACGCAGATCCAGCTCGCCGCCGATCGCACCCGAGGCCTGCTTGGCGAGCGCGGCATCGGGGAACAGCTGATCCAGACGAATGCCGCGAATGCTGGCCTTCAGTTGGGTGGTGATGACTGCACTGCGCGCATCCATGCCGATGGTGGAGCGGATGTCGCCGCCGGCGACGCCGAAGTTCAATGGATCCAGCCGCAGCAGGCCGTCCTTCAACGTCAGCGAGGCGTCCATATCGTCCAGGGGCCACGACGGTGCATTGATGCGCTGTGCGCGCCAACGTACCTGCGCGTCCATTGCACGCAATTTGGATAGGTCGTACGGCGTGGTCGGCAGAACGCGCGCGCTGGCGGCGAGCTGCGCGGCCTGTTTCTTATGCTCGGCGTTTGCCGATTCGTTGGCTCCGGTTTTGGGCGGCGCGCCGACGAAGCCGGCCAGGTCGTCGAAATCCAGCCGTTTGGAAGCCAGGTCTGCGCGCAGGAACGGCCGCTTGTTGCGCAGGTCGATCTCTGCAGTACCGGAAAGATCGCTGTCGCCGGCAGTGCCGGCGAACTTTTCATAGCGCCAGACACCGCCATCACGGCGCAGGCGGCCGTCCAGCGTGTAAGGCGGCGTGGAGGGCATCGCGACACCGATCAGCGGGTACAGGTCTTCCATATCCTGGCCGCTCAGTGCCATCTGCAGGTCGAACACCCGGAACTGGAAAGGATTGGTCAAGGTGCCGCGCACATGCGTCCGCGTGGCGCCGGCGCTGCCGCGCAGATCGATGCGAAAGGGGTGTTCGCTTTGGCTCAATTCCAGCGGCGAAGCGGTATTGCCCTTGAGCGAGAATGGGTAGCCTTTCCAGCGACCCTTGCCGTCGATTCCGATCGGCGCAGCGCGCTGGTCGCTGCTGGGCGGTGCCAGGCTGTTGATCGCCACATCCACGTCAGAGCGGCTGGCATCGTCGATATATTGCAGCCGCCCGTCATTCACCAACAGGCGCCCCAAGCGCGGCATGCTGCCGTCGCCATCGCTCTGGTCGAAAACCCAGTTACCCGGATGACTGTCGTTGCCAGCTTCCAGCAACAGGGTGGGGTGCTCAAGCCGGATCTCCGGCAACCGCAGGCTGCCGCGCAGCAATGGCCAGAATTCGACATCGATCTCGGCCGCGTTCATTTCTGCCATGGCGCCGCGCTTGGACCACGCGGCATTGCCCAGGCTCAATCGCTCGCCGCGTACGGTGGTAATGCGGCCCAGATCGACATCCAGATGACCCAGATGAACTGCGCGCCCGGTCTTCGCACTGACCGCGCGTTCGACCGGCCCGCGCAACCAGTTCCAGTCGAACAGCAGGACGAAGATCGCCACGAGGACAGCAACGATGCCGAGCCACATCCACCAACGGCGACGTCGCGATAGGCGGGCGGGCGAATGAGCGGGCGAGGAGGGCACGTTGTTCACGTGCGCAATGGTTGGCAATGGCTCGTGCACGGCGCGCGAACGCGCTGTGGGTCACAGATCACATCACCTGCGCAATCACCGCAACGAAGTGGCAAGCGCTACCGGCGAGCACGAACAGATGCCAGATGGCGTGGAAGTAACGCTGGGTGTCGCGTTGATAGAAATACGTGCCCAAGGTGTAGAAGAGCCCGCCAGCCAACAGCCAGCACAGCGACCAGGTGTCGACAGAGCGCAGCAGCGGCTCGATGGCCACGATGATCAGCCAGCCCATCGCCAGATACAGCACCGTCGAGAGCAATCGAAAGCGACCGGTAAAGAACAGCTTGAAAATCACCCCGGCGGCGGCAATCGTCCAGATGGCGGCGAACAATCCCCAGCCCCACGGGCCGCGCAGATTGATCAACGTAAACGGTGTGTAGGTGCCGGCGATCAGCAGATAGATCGCGCAATGATCGAGCACCTGCAGGCGCGCCTTGGCGCCCGGATGCGGAATGGCATGGAACAGCGTGGAGGCGACGTAGAGCAATACCAGCGTGGCACTGAACACGATGGCGGTGGCCAGTTGCCAGCCATCGCCATAGATGGCGGCCAGCGTAATCAGCACCGAACCACCGGCCAGTGCGGCAATCGCACCCAGGCCGTGTGTGACGGCACTGGCGATTTCGTCGCGCAGGTCGGTCGAGGGGGAGGCGTCTGCGTTCATGCCAAAAAGGTACCGCAATTGCGAGCAATTCGCATCGCCAGCGGTACCGCACGCTTGCTCCAGGTCATGCGCAGGTCAATCGATCGCCCTGGCATGCGCATGTTCGCGGGTGGCCGAGAAGCGCACATCCGGCGCGCGTTCCTGTGCCAGCTGCAGATTCACGCGGGTCGGTGCCAGGTAAACCAGTTCGCCGGCCGCGTCGATGCCCAGGTTGCCGGCATTTTTCTCGCGAAATTCCTCCAGCTTCTTGGGATTGTCGCAGTGCACCCAGCGTGCGGTGGTGACGCTCACCGGCTCGAAGATCGCATCCACGCCGTATTCGTCCTTGAGCCGGTACGCGACCACGTCGAACTGCAGTACGCCGACCGCGCCCAGGATCAGGTCGTTGCTCATCAACGGGCGGAAGAATTGCGTGGCGCCTTCTTCGGACAGCTGCGCCAGACCCTTCTGCAATTGCTTGAGCTTGAGCGGATCGCGCAGGCGCGCGCGGCGGAACAGTTCCGGGGCGAAGTTGGGAATGCCGGTGAACGACAGCGATTCGCCCTCGGTGAAGGTATCGCCGATGGAAATGGTGCCGTGGTTATGGATGCCGATCACATCGCCCGGCCACGCTTCGGCGGCGATCTCGCGATCGGACGCCATGAAGGTCAGCGCGTTGGCCAATTTGACGTCCTTGCCGCTGCGCACATGCAGCGTCTTCATGCCGGCAGTGAACTTGCCAGAGCACACGCGCATGAAGGCCACGCGGTCGCGATGCTGCGGATCCATGTTGGCCTGGATCTTGAACACGAAGCCGCTCAGCTTGGCTTCGGTCGGCTCCACGCGGCGGCCGGTTGTCTCGCGCGTCTGCGGCGGCGGTGCGTGTTCGACGAAGAAATCCAGCAACGGCTGCACGCCGAAATTGTTGACGCCCGAACCGAAGAACACCGGTGTCTGCTGGCCGGCGCGGTACGCGTCAAGATCGAACGGGTTGCTTGCGCCTTGCACCAGCTCCAGCTCCTCGCGCAGCTCGGCCAGCATTTGCTCGCCGATCTTTTCGACCAGGCCGGGAGCCTCCAGCGAGGGGAAGATGGTGGAATCCTGACGGGTGAAATTGCGTCCCTGTTCGTACAGATGCACTTCGCCGGAGATCAGGTGCACCACGCCCTTGAGGCGCTGCCCCATGCCGATCGGCCAGGTGACCGGTGCACACTGGATGCCGAGCACGGTTTCCACTTCATCCAGCAGATCGATCGGGTTCCTGCCTTCGCGATCGAGCTTGTTGATGAAGGTCATGATGGGCGTGTCGCGCAGCCGGCAGACTTCCATCAGCTTGATGGTGCGTTCTTCCACGCCCTTGGCCACGTCGATGACCATCAGTGCCGAGTCCACCGCGGTGAGCACGCGATAGGTGTCCTCGCCGAAGTCGGCGTGGCCGGGCGTGTCCAGCAGGTTGACGATCTTGCCCTCGTACGGGAACTGCATCACCGAGGAGGTCACCGAGATGCCGCGCTCTTTTTCCAGGGCCATCCAGTCCGAGGTGGCATGGCGAGCGGCCTTGCGGCCCTTCACCGAGCCGGCCATCTGGATCGCCCCACCGAACAGCAACAGCTTTTCGGTCAGCGTGGTCTTGCCGGCGTCGGGGTGGGAAATGATGGCGAAGGTGCGGCGGCGCGCGGCTTCGTTGGAGACTTCGGACATGGGCGGGGCGCGCCCGGTTGGACGCCTGCGGAAACTGAGGAAGCCGACGATTATAGCGGCTTCGCTGCGGCACGCTTTTGCGGCAGGGGTGGGGCTCGGCGATCTGGGCGCCGGACCTCGGTCGGGCCGGCGGCGGTCAGGGCGCCGGCGAGGGAAACTGCAGCTCGCCCTGCGGGCCGAGCATGCGGAACGGTAGCGAGAGCAACTGCATGTCGGCATTGCGCTGGATTGCAAAGTGCAGGTGCGGCGCGGTGCTGAAGCCGGTATTGCCTGAGGCGCCAAGCCGCTCGCCGGTGCGCACCGCCTGGCCAGGTCGCACGGCCACGCCGTCGGGCGCCAAGTGGGCGTACAGGGCCATGCTGCCGTCGGCATGCAGGACGCGCACCAGGTTGCCGCCGCCAGCGGCAGGGTTGGTCGGGGCGCTGTCGAGGACATCGCGCTGCACTTCCATGACCACGCCCTCGCGCGCTGCCAGCACCGGCGTGCCCTGCGGCATGGCGAAGTCCACCGCATACCAGTTGGGCGGATCGGCGTGGCTGAATTGCCCGCCAAAGCCCTGCGCCACCTGCACCGGCACGTTGTGGAATGGCAATTGATAGCGCACTGGCTGCGGGGTGGCGCTTGGATCGCCCGGCACCACCTCGAGCGTGAGCCCGAAACCGCCCAGGGTGCGCTGGTTGCTGGCCGGATACAGCCGGGTGACAAGGCGGCGCTCGTGTGCGGCCAACTCGAGCGTCAGCGGTAATTGCGGCACGGCGCGGTAATCCTCGCTAGGCGGTGCGCTCAGGCGCAGTTGCGCAGGCCCGGCCAGCGGATTGGCGACCCAGGCCAGATACACCGGCGCCTGCCATTCCAGCTGCAGCGAGGCGCCAGTGCCTGTGACCGCAGTCGCGGGTTGTGCGTTGCGTGCCTGGGGCGAGTGCTGCGCAGCGCCTGGCCAATGCCAAGGCGGTTGTGCGCATGCCGCGGGTGCCCAGGCCGGCAGCAAGACGCATGCCGCGATCAAGGCGGGCAGGGCAGTGCGAGACACGTGATAGGGCACGCCATCGACTCGAGCAAGGGGGCGCAAGTATGCGGCCCAGCGTCGAGAGGAGTGGTATCGGATGAAAATATATCTTTCCATCCGCATGAAAAGATTGACATCGTAAAATTCCGGTGGCATCTTAGCCTCACCATCGAGACCGGCGGAGGGACAGGCCCTTTGATGCCGGGGCAGCCAGCGGAACGCGCAAGCGTCCGCGTTTGGTGCCAAATCCTGCGGGGACCTCCGCGTCCGCCGAAAGATGGTTCGAATCGTGCCTTGCGCACGTCGAACGCGAGCTCCGCGAAGCTCGATGGCCGATCCACCCTGGATACCGCCATGAGCCTCGTGAATACAGCATCGCCGTCTACCAACGATTTCGTCGAAACCCCCGCCAGCAGCGACGACGGCTTCACTGCCGTGCGCGGCGAACTCGTCATCGCCCTGCCGATGCGCCATGCCGGCATGCGCGAGCTGCGGCTGCGCTATGAGCTGATCGGCGCGGCCACTGCGCCGGTGGTGTTCGTGGCCGGTGGCATCTCCGCACACCGCCATCTGGCCGCCAGCAACATGTTCCCCGAAAAGGGCTGGGTGGATGGGCTGGTCGGCAGTGGCCGCGCGCTGGATCCTGCCGCGCGCCGCCTGCTGGCATTCGATTTTCTCGGTGCCGACGGCAACCTGGACGCGCCCATCGATACCGCCGACCAGGCCGATGCGATTGCCGCCTTGCTGGACGCGCTGGGCATCGGGCGCTTGCACGGCTTTGTCGGCTATTCCTACGGTGCGCTGGTGGGCTTGCAATTCGCAATTAGCCACGCGGCCCGTGTTGGCACCCTGGTCGCGGTGAGCGGCGCGCACCGCGCGCACCCATACGCCGCGGCCTGGCGTGCCCTGCAACGCCGCGCGGTGGCGCTGGGCCAGCTGCAGTGCGCAGAGCAGCATGGCCTGGCGTTGGCGCGGCAGTTCGCCATGCTCAGCTACCGCACGCCGGAAGAATTCAGCGAGCGCTTCGATGCGCCGCCGGAAGTGATCAATGGCCGCGTGCGGGTGGCGGCCGAGGACTATCTGGACGCCGCCGGGGCGCAGTACGTGGCGCGCACGCCGGTAAATGCGTATCTGCGCCTGTCCGAATCCATCGACCTGCATCGCATCGACCCCGCGCATGTGCGCGTGCCTACCGTCGTGGTGGCGGTGGAGGGCGACCGCCTGGTGCCGCTGGCCGACATGGTCAGCCTGGTCGAAGGCCTTGGCCCGCGCGGCAGCCTGCGCGTGTTGCGCTCGCCGTACGGGCACGACGCCTTCCTGAAAGAAATCGATCGCATCGACGCCATCCTCACTACCGCCCTTCGCAGCACCGGAGAAACCGCATGAGCTTTCGTGACCCCACCGACGCCCCCTGTACTGCCGCCACCGCCGCCGTGCGTGCCGGTATCGATCGCGACACCGCCTACGGCGCAGTGACCCCGCCGATCGTGCTGTCGTCGAACTTTTCTTTCGATGGTTTCGGCAACAAGCGCCAGTACGACTACACCCGCAGCGGTAATCCGACCCGCGACCTGTTGGGCGAAGCACTGGCCGAACTGGAAGGCGGCGCGGGCGGGGTGATCACCTCCACCGGCATGGGCGCGATCAATCTGGTGCTCAACGCGGTGCTGCAACCCGGCGATACGCTGGTGGTGCCGCACGATGCGTACGGCGGCAGCTGGCGCCTGTTCAATGCGTTGGCCAAGAAGGGCCACTTCGCGCTGATCACCGCTGATCTGACCGATCCGCGTTCGCTGGCCGATGCCTTGGCGCAGTCGCCCAAGCTGGTGTTGATCGAAACCCCGTCCAACCCGCTGCTGCGCATCACCGATCTGCGCTTCGTCATCGAAGCGGCAAAGAAGGTCGGTGCATTGACCGTGGTGGACAACACCTTCCTGTCGCCGGCGCTGCAGAAGCCGCTGGATTTCGGCGCCGATCTGGTGCTGCATTCCACCACCAAGTACATCAACGGCCATAGCGATGTGGTGGGCGGTGCAGTGGTAGCGCGTGATGCCCAGCTGCATCAGCAATTGGTGTGGTGGGCCAATGCATTGGGCCTGACCGGCTCGCCATTCGATGCCTTCCTCACTTTGCGCGGTCTGCGCACGCTGGATGCGCGGCTGCGCGTGCATCAGGAAAACGCCGACGCCATCGCCGCGCTGCTGGACGGGCATGCGGCGGTGAATCGGGTGTATTTCCCGGGGCTAGCGGCGCATCCGGGCCATGCACTGGCCGCGCGCCAGCAGAAGGGCTTCGGGGCGATGATGAGTTTCGAACTGGAAGGCGGCGAAGCGGCCGTGCGTGCGTTCGTCGATGGCTTGCGTTACTTCACCCTGGCCGAGTCGTTGGGCGGTGTGGAAAGCCTGATCGCGCATCCGGCCTCGATGACGCACGCGGCAATGACCGCCGAAGCGCGTGCGGCAGCCGGCATTTCCGATGGCTTGCTGCGCTTGTCGATCGGGATCGAATCGGCCGACGATCTGCTGATCGATCTGCGTGCCGGTCTGGCCCGTGCCGAAGCGACCCTGACCACCACCAGCCGCAAACAGGTCGACGCGTGAGCAATGTCCTGCCCGTTTCGCGCCGTGCGCAGGTCGCTGCAGTGACGCCTACGCCGCGGCTGGCGTTGCTGGGGACCGGCACCGTGGGGCGCGCTTTCGTGACGCGCTACACCGCGCTGCAGCAACGCCAACTGCGCTTGCCGCGCTTCGATTGGCTGGCCAATTCGCGTGTTGCGCAGGATTGTGGCGTCAGCGCCGAGCAGGCCCTGCAGCACGCCAATGCGGTGCCGCGCGGGCAGGCGGTTTTGCAGCCGTGGGCAGAAACCACCGCACTGCGTGCCGGCGATGTACTGGTGGATGCCACTGCCAGCGATATCGTGGCCGATTGGCATGCCGAATGGTTGCAGCGCGGTGTGCATGTGGTCACCGCCAACAAACTGGGCCAGGGCACCGCGTTGTCGCGTGCGCAGGCGCTGCATGCGGCTCGTCATGCCAGCGGCGCGTCTTATGGCGACAGCGCCACTGTGGGCGCCGGGCTACCGGTGCTGAGCAGCGTGCGTGCGCTGGTGGCCGGCGGCGACCAGATTCATTCGATCGAAGGCGTGTTGTCCGGATCGTTGGCCTGGCTGTTTCATCGCTACGACGGCAGCGGCGCGTTTTCCGCCTGCGTGCGCGAGGCAGTGGCGGCTGGCTATACCGAGCCGGATCCACGCATCGATCTGTCCGGCGAGGATGTGCGGCGCAAGCTGCTGATCCTGGCGCGTGCCGCCGGATGGCAGCTGGAGGCCGAGCAGGTACATGTGGAATCGCTGGTGCCAGCAGGCATTGCGCGGTTGCCGCTTGACGCCTTGGATGCGCAGCTTGGCGCGCTGGATGCGGTGATTGTGGCGCGCTGGCAACAGGCGCGTGCTGCAGGGCGTTGCCTGCGCTTTGTCGGTCGCGTGGACGCGCATGGAGCGAGCGTGGGTTTGCGCGAACTGGCGCTCGATCACCCGTTGGCGGGCGGTGCCGGGACCGATAACCGGGTGGCGATCAGCAGTGACCGCTATCGCGCGCAGCCGCTGTTGATCCAGGGACCGGGTGCAGGCGCCGAGGTGACCGCGGCCGCGTTGCTGGATGACGTGCTGCGGATTGTGGCCGGCTGATGACGGCGCAGTGGCGCCACCTTCACGGTTGCGACACGGGCTAGCGATTGACAGGCTGCAGTGCGTGCAGTGAAGTCGATGCCGGCGCATGGCCGGCATCGTGATGCTCGCAGGGGCGGTTCGGGCCAGCGGCGATTGCGTTACTTCAGACCCTTGCCAATGGTCCGCAGCAACTCGCCCTGATAGTCGCCGCTGAACTCCCAGAAGAAGGCGCCGCCAAGGCCGCGTTCCTTGACGTAGCGCATCTTCTCGCCCACCAGTGCCGGGGTGTCGTAGCTCCAGAAGGTGGCACCGTCGTAGAGCCAGTGCGCACGCGCCAAGGGATCGACAGCGTGGGTGCCGGGCAGGCCGCGCAGCACCTTGTAGTCCTCCACGCCGTTCTCGTACGTTCCCGGCGCAGGACTGCCGCTCTGGTACAGGCCGCCGTTGGCGTTGCCGACCTTGGTCCAGCCGCGGCCGTAGAAGCCTAGTCCGAGATTGAGCTTGGCGGCCGGTACGCCACGATCGAGCAGGGCCTGCATGGCGTCGTTGCTGTTGTAGCGGCGTTGGTCGCCGGTAGACGGATCTGCGGGCGAACCGAACAGCGCAGAATGGTGATTGGTGCGCGACTCCCAGGCGCCGTGGAAGTCGTAGGTCATCACGTTGATGTAGTCCACGAAACGGGCGTACTGGCCGGGGTCGGTGACGCGGATCTTGTCGATGCTGGCGCCGACGGCCACGGTCAGCAGCAGCCCGGGACGCACGTGGTCGAGCTGACGGCGGAACTCGGCCAGCAACGCGGTGAAGTTCTCCCGGTCCTCCGGGCTGCCGCAGGTCAGCCCGCAGGCCACCGGATATTCCCAGTCGATGTCGATGCCATCGAATACGCCTGCCGCCGCGGCGGTGCCGCCGGCGCCGTCGGTGACTGGCAGATTCCCGCTCAGGTAGGCGTCGATGCAGGAGGCGACGAAGGCCTTGCGGTTCTCGGGGCGGGCGGCACTGGAGAAGCCGCCCGACCAGCTCCAGCCGCCCAGCGAGATCAGGACCTTGAGCCTGGGATTGGCGGCCTTGAGCTTCTTCAACTGGTTCCAGTTGCCACGCAAGGGCTGGTTCCAGGTGTCGGCCACGCCGTCTACGCTTTGTTCGGCGGAAAACGCCTTGGTGTAGTCCGCATACGCGTCGCCGCCGGCTCCGGTATTCGGGTCGGACGGGGCGATGACGCCGACCTCGCAGCGATTGTTGCGCACGTTGCCGAAGGCGTAGTTGATGTGGGTCAGATAGCCGGCTGCGCCACTGGCCTGGATGTCCTTGACGACATAATTGCGGCCGTAGATGCCCCATTGGGTGAAGTAGCCGATCACGCGCTTGTCGGCGGACCGTGGCCGGTGGCGGGTGTCGGTTGACGCATTGCTCGCATCGGCGGACGGGGGACTGGGCAATGCCATCGCATGACCCGGCAGCACGACGGACAGAACGGTGAGGCAGCACGACAACGCCCCCGATACAGCGCAGTTCACTTTCATGGTGAATCCCCCGATTGTGTGTCGCGATTTCGGAACTGGCTGATGGCCGGCGTGTCGTTGTTAACGAAGCGCCGACCTGGATCGTCGATGAACAGGCAAACGGGCAGTGGCGCGATTTGCGCGGTCATTTGCCGATTTGCGAACCTTCGGTCCGGTGCGTGCGGGCGTTCGCTCCCGCCTGGCGAGAATGCCGAGACACGTCACAGATCGCCATGGCGGCAGGTGTTCAGCAGGTGTCGTCGTTACGCTGCCGCGAGACTGCCGACGCCGTGGTCAGTGCCGCGGGGGCGTGCGTGGCGTCATAAGCGCTGCTCAGCATTCGATGACGTTCACCGCCAGCCCGCCGCGGCTGGTTTCCTTGTACTTGTCCTGCATGTCGCGGCCGGTGTCGCGCATGGTCTTGATGACCTTGTCCAGCGACACCTTGTGCTTGCCGTCGCCGCGCATCGCCATGCGGCTGGCGTTGATGGCCTTCACCGCGCCCATGGCGTTGCGTTCGATGCACGGAATCTGCACCAGCCCGCCGATCGGATCGCAGGTCAGGCCCAGGTTGTGTTCCATGCCGATTTCCGCGGCGTTTTCGATCTGCCCCGGGTTGCCGCCAAGCGCGGCGACCAGGCCGCCGGCGGCCATCGAGCAGGCCACCCCCACTTCGCCCTGGCAGCCGACTTCTGCACCGGAAATCGAGGCGTTTTCCTTATAGAGAATGCCGATGGCCGCTGCGGTGAGCAGGAAGTCGAAGATGCGTTGTTCGCAGGCACCCGCGCAGAACCGGTCGAAATAATGCAGCACCGCCGGAATGATGCCGGCCGCGCCGTTGGTGGGCGCGGTGACCACGCGGCCGCCGGCGGCGTTTTCTTCGTTGACTGCCAGCGCATACAGGTTGACCCAGTCCAGCGTGGTCAACGGGTCGCGCATGGCCGCTTCCGGCTTGGAGGACAATTCGCGGTACAGCGCTGGCGCGCGGCGCGAGACATTCAGGCCGCCCGGTAGCGTGCCTTCTTCGCGGATGCCGCGCGTTACGCAGGACTGCATCGCATTCCACAGTTCGCGCAGGCCAGCACGGATCTCGTCTTCGCTGCGCCAGCTCTTCTCGTTTTCGAACATCAGCGCGGCAATGCTCAAACCACTGCGCGCGCATTGCGCCAGCAGTTCGTCTCCACTGAGGAACGGGTAGGGCAGCGGCGTTTCGTCGGCCACGATGCGATCGTCGGCAGCGTCGTCCTGGTTGACGACAAAGCCACCGCCGACCGAATAGTAATCGCGTGTGGCGATGACGGCTTCGTCGGCGTCGTAGGCCGTAAAGCGCATGCCGTTGGTGTGGTAGGGCAGCTTCTGCCGCTTGTTCATCGGCAAGTCGCGCTTTTCGTCGAAGACGATGGCGTGCTGGCCCATCAAGGTGATGCGCTTGCTGGTGCGAATGCGCTCCAGCGTGGCAGGGATGATGTCCGGGTCGATCAGGTTCGGGCGATGGCCCTCCAGCCCCAGCAACACCGCCTTGTCGGTGCCATGGCCGCGGCCGGTCAGGGCGAGCGAACCGAACACTTCGGCGCGGATGCGCACCACGTCCTGCAGGCGCCCGGCATCGAGCAGCCAGCGATGCACAAAGCGCTCGGCGGCGCGCATCGGCCCCACGGTGTGGGAAGAACTGGGACCGATACCGATCTTGAACAGGTCGAACGTGCTGACAGCCATGCGTGCCGGAGAGGTGAGCGTAAAGGCGGCTATTCTAGTCGTTCGGCGCTTGCGGCACGGCTGCAGCGCAGCATGAGAGCCCGGCCGATGCCCCTGACCCTGTACCAGCGCGACGATTGCCATCTGTGCGACCAGGCCGTGGAAGTGCTGGCGCGGGCGCGTGCAGGCGATTTCGAGAGCGTGTTCATCGACGACGACGCGACGCTTGAGGCCGTTTATGGCGCGCGTGTGCCGGTGCTGCGCGATGCGCGTGGACGCGAGCTGGATTGGCCGTTCGATCGCGTGCGCTTGCGCGCATGGCTGGACGAAAATGGCGCCGAGAGATAGTCGCGGCGCGACAACGTGCCGAGGCCGCAATCCGTGTCGCAGCCGGTGAGCATCGGCTGGCTGTCCCACCCCGTGCGGGCATAAAAAAGCGGCGGACCCGACGAGTAGTCCGCCGCTCAGTGGCTGCGTCCGGTGCGGCCTGTGGCGTTACTTCGCCTTCAACACGACCTTGGTGCTGATCGCGGTTTCGTTGGGAATGGTCTTGGTGTCGGCCCAGTCGCCACCGCCCACGCCAAAGTCCAGTCGCTTGACGACAGCCTTGCCCGCCAGCACCGGCTGCGCGCCGGGTGTCCAGGTAAAGGTCAGCGTGACCGGCTTGCTGACGCCGCGTAGTTCCAGGGTGCCATCGGCGGCGTATTGGTTGCCGCCCAGGGCGCGGAACTTGTCGGCGCGGTAGCGCGCGGTGGCGAACTTGGCGACGTTGAAGAAATCCGGGCCCTGCAGGGTGGAATCGCGGTCGTTGTTGCCGCTGACCGCGCTGGCCAGCGGGATGCGCACGTCGAGTTTGGCCCCGGCCAGGTTGGCCGGATCGAAGCTCAGCGTTGTGTCGAAGCCGGGGAACTTGCCGGTGAACACCTCGCCGTCGTACTTGCTGGCAAAAACCAGGCTGGAGCCCGGCGCCTGCACGTAGTCGGCGGCCAGCACCGGTGCGGCGGCGAACGTGGCAACCAGCGAGGCTGCGACCAGCATCGGAGAGACAAACAACTTGGACGACATGGGAAATCCTTATGGTTTGGGAGCCAGCCAGCCACGCGGCAACATCCGCGCCAGGGTGGCGTCGCGCTGGAACAGGTGGTGGTAAAACGCAGCGCCGGCATGCGCCAGTACCACGGCAATCAGCAGCCAGAAACCCCATTCGTGGATGAAGTGCGCAATGGCGCGCAATTGTTCGTCCGGGGGGCTGAGCTTGGGCACATTGAACAGGCCGAACCAACGGAACGGCCGCAGTCCGCTGGTGGAGTCGTACAGCCAGCCCGACAGCGGCATGGCGAAGATCATGGCGTACAACAGCCAGTGGGTGAACCCGGCAATGCGCTCCTGCCAGCGCGGCGTACCGGCCACCGGCGGCGGTGCACCGGCGTAGATGCGCCAGCCAAGCCGCACGATCACCAAGGCCAGGACAGTCAGCCCCACCGACTTGTGTGCGGTGTATACCCAGAAGTATTTCGGGGTCTTGGGCAGTTCGCCCATGGTCAGGCCGACGATGCCCAACACCAGGATCAGCAGGGCGATCAGCCAGTGCAGGGTCTGGCTGACGCCGCCCCAGCGTTCGACGTTCTTCAGGCTCATGTTCCCGATTCCTGGTTGGCGGCGGTGTCCGGCGTGGTGGGTGCGGCCTGCGGCTCGGGCGTCTCGTCGTCGGCGCGCCCTTCGCGCACGGCTTCGGCTTCGATGCGCAACTCCACGCTGTCGCCGATCATCGATTTCCACGCATCAATCCCGAACGCGGAACGGCTCAGCGTGGCGGTGGCGGAGAAACCGGCGGTGCGGCGGAACGGCGGCAGCGGGTGACGCTTGAGCGCGTTGAGGGTGACGTCCAGGGTGACCGGGCGGGTGACCCCGTGCAGGGTCAGGTTACCGGTGACCTTGGCATGGTTTTCGCCGCTGGCCTCGACGTGCGTGGAGACGAAATGCGCGTCGGGAAAGCGCTCGGCGTCGAGTAGGTTGCGTGCCAGGGTGGCCTGGTTCCACTTGGCATCGCCCAGGTCGGCGCGGTGCAGCGGCACGGTGACATCCAGACGGGCGGCGGCCCAGTCGTCCGGGTCGAAGACCAGGGTGCCGCTACTTCCGGAAACGGTGCCCAATGCCTTGGAAAAGCCGGCATGTTCCACCGCGAACAGCACCCGGGTATGCACCGGATCCAGCGCATACCGCGCTGGCGCAGCGGTGGCGGCGAGACTGGTTGCGACCAGGGCAGAGGACACCACTAAGCGGGCGAGGATTGTCATGGGCGGATTCTAGACATATCCCGGCAACGCGCGCTTGGCTTGCGCTCGCAACGATCCGTTGCGAGCATGCCGGCTGGACGAGGAAAGGATTCCCCCATGCGTGTACTCATCGTGGTGCTGGCCGTGTTGTTGGCCATCTGGCCGTGCGCGGCAAAGATTCCGGAAGTGCCACGCTTTCGGATCGTGGGACCCAGCGAAGGATTGCCTTCGACGATGGTGGTCGCCATCAGCCAGGATCGCGCCGGCTATTTATGGCTTGGAACGCTCGACGGTCTGGTGCGTTACGACGGCGCCGGCTTCAGGACCTGGCGTCACGATCCGGCCGACCCTGGCTCGTTGCCCTGCAACGCGGTGCAGGCATTGCATATCGATGCGCTGGACCGGGTCTGGGTGGGGTGCGGCAAGACGCTGAGCGTGCTGGATGCCGGCCGTAGGCGCTTTGTTCACTATCGCGCTGCAGACTATCCATTGTTGAAGGACGGCGAGATCTTCAGCATCGCCGCGTTCGATGGCGGCATCTGGGCCGGCACCACCACCGGTGCGCTGGTGCGCATCGATGCCAGCGGAGGGATGTCGTCGGTGAATCTGGGCGGGATCGAAGGCGCGCTGGATCACGCCATGGTCATGAACCTGGCGGTGGACAACCAGCACCGCCTGTGGATCGGCACCAGCAATGGCCTGGCCTATTACGACGGCAAGCAACTGCACCGCCAGTACATCGCGGACGAGCCGAACCGGGAAGCGGCCGTCTTCGGTTTGCAGTGGACCGGGGACCGTTTGTGGCTGGGAAGCGAATCGGGATTGCATGTGCTGCGCGCCGACGGTCGCTGGCAGCCGCTTGCCTGGTCAACGATGTTCGGCAATGGCAATGAATTCTGGGGCGCAGTCGCAACGCCGGATGGCGAATTCTGGCTGGGCAGCGGGCGTGGGTTGTGGCGCACGCGCGGAGAGCGTCCACCGGTGCCCGCCTTGAGCGGGGAGGGGCCGTTGTCGCGGCGTAACGTGATCGGCTTGATGGGGGCGGCCGATGGCGGCCTGTGGGTGCCCATGCATGGCACCGGGCTTGGGTATCTGCCGGCCGACTGGAAGCGCAGTGCCGTGCTCAAGCCCGCGGTGCCGATGGGCGATGCGATTTATTGCAACCTGGCGCCTGCCAAGCGCTCAGGCGGCTTGTGGCAGGTCGATGCGCAGGGGCGTCTGTTGCGCGTGGATCCGAGCACCGGCGATTCGTTCCAGACAGGCCTGCAGTCGCCGCAGCTCAAAGGGATGGAGTTGGTGTCGGCATTGGAAGATCGCCTGCAACGGGTGTGGCTGGGGAATCTGACCTTTGGCCTTTCGCGGATGGACCTGCGTACCGGTGACTTCGTGCACTGGCCGTCCGATGGGCCCGAACCGTCATCGGCGTTGTCGGCGCCGGAATGGATCATGGAGCATGGCGACACCGTCTGGATGGCCTTCATCGACATGGTGCAGCAGCGCGACCTGCGCACCGGCAAGGTCTTGCAGCGGATGACCCAACAAGACCTGCGTGGCCTACGCGCGATCGACATCCAACAGCTGGATCAGGGACCCGACGGGCGCGTCTGGGTGGCCGGCGAGGGCGGCATGTTCGCATGGGACGAGGCGACAGGCCGCTTCGTGCCGGTGGCAGGGCTCGAGGGGACGCCGATCCAGGCATTTGCCAGCCAGTCTGCGGACACGCTTTGGGTGTATCGCGCCTCCGGTGCAGAGCAGTGGCAAAAGCGCGCAGCCGGCTGGAAGCGCGTCCGTCAGGTCGGCGAAGCGGATGGACTGAACGGGTTCGATGCCTCTGCCATGCAGATCGACCCGCGTGGCCGTGTCTGGATTTCCAGTCTGCGCGGGCTTTGGCGGATCGATCCCTCGGTGCATCCGGCGCGGGTGCGCAATATCGGCACGCGCGATGGCCTCACCAGTCAGGAGTTCATCCAGCATTGCCTGTTGACCTCGGGCGATACCTTGATCGGCGCAACCAGCGATGGCTCAACCGTGCTGCTGGATACCGCGATGCCGGATGTTGCACCGTTCGTGCCGGCACTGCAGCTGGAACATGTCAGCGTGCTGCGCAATGGCGCACGCATCGCCTTGCCCATGGACCGCCCGTTCCAGCTGGGCCCCGAGGACCGTCAGCTGCAGATCGTCAGCCGCCTGCTGTCGTACAGCGACCCGCTGTCCAATCGGTATCGCAGCTTCCTGAAAGGCTTCGATACGGACTGGCAGACCATAGGCAACACCGGCATCCGCGAATTCGCCAGCCTGCCTGCCGGCAACTATGAGCTTGCGCTGCAGGGCATCGACCCGCTGGGCAATCGCTCGCAGGTGCGTTCGCTGCAATTTTCGGTGAGGCCGCCCTGGTGGCGTAGCGAGATCGGGATTGCGCTGATTGGTTTTTCCGGATTGCTGTTGAGCGCCTTGCTGGCCGCCGCATATCGGCGACGTATCCGCATGCGCGCGCAGTGGCAGCTGGCGCAGCACAAACGTGAGTTGGCCCAGCAGGCATCGCTGGCCAAGACGCGCTTTCTGGCAACGTTGGGTCACGAGGTACGTACGCCGATGACCGGTGTGCTGGGCATGAGCGAGTTGCTGCTGCAGACCCCATTGGATGGCCGCCAGCAAGGCTATGCAAGCGCGATCCAGCTGGCCGGCAAGCACTTGCTGCGTCTGGTCAACGATGCACTGGATCTGGCCCGGATCGAAGCGGGCAAATTGCCGCTGGATTATCGCGATTTCGACCTGCGTCAGTTGGTCGGGCACGTGGTGGAACTGGTACGCCCGAGTGCCGAGCAGAAGCAGCTGGCCTTCCATTGCGAGCTCGACGATGCATTGCCGCCGGCATTGCACGGTGATGCCAGCCGCGTGCAGCAGATCCTGTTGAATCTGCTGTTCAATGCGGTGAAGTTCACCGAGCGCGGGAGCGTGCACCTGCGCGTCACCACGTTGCCGCTGCATACCGGGCAGGGTCTGCGCGTGGAAGTGCGCGACACCGGGCCGGGTATGAGCGCCGAGCAGCGCGGACGCCTATTTCAGCGCTTTGAACAGGCCGAAGGCGCGGTCACGCTGGCACGGCACGGTGGCAGTGGGCTGGGGCTGGCGATCTGCCGCGAACTTGCGGCGGCGATGGGCGGGGCGGTGACGGTCACCAGTGCGCTGGGGCAGGGCGCGTGTTTTGTGGTCGAGCTGCCGTTGCACTGGGTGTCCACGTTACCTGCGGTCATGGCGCCTGCGGTGCGCGCCCCGTCGCTGCGTGAGCAAGCGCCGTTGCAGTTGCTCCTGGTCGAGGACGATGCGACCGTGGCGCAGGTGATCGTGGGCCTGCTGCAGACGCGCGGGCATCACGTCACGCATGTACTGCATGGTCTTGCCGCGCTGGCAGAGGTAAGTACGCGCAGTTTCGATGCTGGATTGTGCGATCTGGATCTGCCCGGCCTCGACGGCGCGGCGCTGGTGGCGCAGCTGCGCGCGCGCGGGGTGCGCTTCCCGATCGTGGCGGTGACCGCACGTGCCGACACCGATGCCGAACCGCAGGCGATGGCCGCCGGCTGCAATGGCTTCCTGCGCAAACCGGTCACGGGCGACTTGCTGGCACAGGCATTGGCGCGGGTGCTTGCCGATGCCGATGATGGCCAGCGCGATCGCGAGGCCGGCGACGCGTAGGTCCAGGGGCAAGCCCGCCGAGGACGCGACAGCAGCCTGGCGCTGTCTTGGTTCCGCATGGCAGACGGCAAACCGGCACTGCGTACCCCGCAATCAGTGGCGTGCACGCAGGTAGCTGCCGCATTGGCCGGCCAGGCCGTGGTCGCATGCCGGCCCGGTCGTAGCGATCAGCAGACCGGCAACTTCGCCAAGGGGCGAGCCACTTTGCGCAACCAAGAACTGCCGCGTAGCGGGTAAAGTGCAGTCCCAACAAGGAGCGCCTGGGTGCACACGCGGCGATGGGGGCAGGGATGACGATGAAGGACGTGCTGTTGTCGATGCTGGCCGTGCTCTTGCTGTTGAGCAGCGTGGATGCGGCGGCGGTGAATCAGATCGAGACTCCGCGCATGCGCCGCTTCGGTGGTGCCGAAGGCCTGCCTTCGCGCATGGTGCTGGCCTTGGCCCAGGATCGGCAAGGCTATGTCTGGGCGGCGACCAGCGATGGCCTGGCGCGCTATGACGGCATCGGTTTGCAGGTATGGCAGCACGATCCGCATGTCGCCAGTTCGATCCCGGGCAACGAAGTGGAAACGCTGTTGGTCGATGATCGCGACCGGATATGGGTTGGCATCAACGGCTCGCCACCGAGCATGCTGGATGCGGCGCGCTCGGCATTTAGGACATTTCCCGATGTTGGCACCGCATGCGATGGACAGGTCTGGGCGCTGGCCCAGGCCCAGGATGCGATCTGGATAGGAACCAGCAGCGCCGGGCTCTGCCGGCGCGAAGAGAATGGTCGGGTGACGGCGTTCCGTGCCACGCCGGATGCGGCGGACGGACTGCCCAGCAACACCATCATGAGCCTGGTGACCGATGCGCGCGGCCGGCTATGGATCGGCACCGATAGCGGGTTGGTGATGCGCGACGGCGAGCGCTTCGTGCGCATCGCGCCAGACCGACTAAGCGCGACGGTTTTCAAGCTCAGCAAGGATACCGACGGTACGGTGTGGGTCGGGACCAGCAAGGGCGTGTACAGGGTGACGCCTGCCGGTGCGCTGGAACGCGCGCCCTGGAGCGGGGCCGATGCCCTACGTGCCGCTACCGTGGTACACGATGTGCACGGCGGCTACTGGGTTGGTGCGGCCGACGGATTTTTCCGGGTGGCGCCGGGAGACACCGCGCTGCGCCTGATGGAAGGCGATCGCGGCAGCGGCTTCCTCACCGCGCATAGCGGTGTACTCGATGCGATGCAGGATCGCCAGGGCGGGCTATGGCTCGGACTGATTTCGCAGGGCGTGGCGTATTCGCCGCCGGATTGGCGGCGGTTTTCCACCATTTTCCAGACCCAGGGCAAGCCGCTGGAGAGCTTGTACCTGGTCAACGCTGCGGCCGATGGCGACAGCTTTCTGGTGACGACCGGCGAAGGCGTCTACCGGCTCGGCAATGACGGTGAACTGGTGCCGGTCCTGCACAGCGATGCCTTGGGCGGCGGCACCGTGCAGTCGGTGCTGCCGGCCGGGGGCGGCAGTTTGTGGATCGCGCTGCGCGATGGCGTGACGCGCTATGACCCGGCGACCGGCCAGCAGCAGAAGCTCGCGATGCAGATCGGTGTTTCCGCAACGCATCGGGTGGAACTGATGACACCCGGCATCGATGGCGAGTTCTGGGTGTCGATCGTGGAAGGTGGCGTGCAACGACGTGCCGCCGATGGGCGGCTGCTGGGCACGTTCCGCTTCGGCACCGATCTCAGTGAGGTCGGTGGCATGGTGCAGCAACTGACGGTGCGGCCGGATGGCACGGCCTGGGTCGCAGCCGGTGACGGTGTGTGGGTCTGGCAGGGCGAACGATTTCGCGCAGTGGTCAAGGACGCCAATCATGAAGCCTACGCGCTGGCCTTCGTTTCGCCGCGCGAGTTCTGGGTAGGGCGTTCCGGTGCGCTGGAGCGCTACGGCTGGGACGGGCAGCAGGCGCGCCTGCTGGAGCGGGTCGGGCAGGAACATGGCCTGCCTTCTACCGAGATACGCGGCCTGGCGCTGGGCGGCGACGACACGGTCTGGGCCACCACCTCGCGGGGCCTGTTCGCCTACAAGCGCGGCCAGCCGCAGGTACGTCGGTTCGGTCCACGCGACGGCCTGCCAGACAGCGAGTTCTCGATGCGTCCGCCGGCCATTGGCCCCAACGGGCAGGTGCTGGCGCTGACGACCAGCGGCATCGTGTTGTTCGATCCGTCACGGCCTTTTGCGCCTGCGCCGCTGGCCCGCCTGGTGATCGAATCGGTGCAGGTGCGGCGCAACGATGCGGAGCGCCCGCAGACGGTTGCCCACAACGCGCCGGTGGTCTTGCAAGCGCGCGATCGCGATCTGCGCATCAGTGCACGGCTGTTGTCGTTTGTCGATCCGGCCTCTGCGCACTATCGCTACCGTGTCAATGGCTACGACGAACGTTGGGTGGAGCAGGGTGCCAGCGGCGAGCGCGTGATCTCGCGATTGCCGCCTGGCGACTACCGCATCGAGGTCCAGGCGCGTGCAGGCGATGGCGACTGGGTCACCGCACCGGTGTTGCAACTGAAGGTACGGCCGCCGTGGTGGTTGAGCACGGCCGCGCAATTGGTGGCGGCAGCGCTCTGCATGCTGCTGCTGTACCTGGGTATGTGGGCCTGGCGAAAGCGCGTGCGGCGGCAGCAGGCGTGGGTGCTGGCACGGCAACGGCAACAGCTCGCCGAGCAGGCATCGATCGCCAAATCGCATTTCCTGTCGACGCTTGGCCACGAAGTGCGTACACCCATGACCGGCGTGCTGGGCATGAGCGAGTTGCTGCTGGCCACGCCGCTCAATGCCACGCAGCGCAGGTATGTCGATGCGATCCGCAAGGCCGGCACGCATCTGCTGCGCTTGGTCAACGATGCGCTGGATCTGGCACGCATCGAAGCCGGCAAGCTGGAGCTGGTACAGCAGCCCTTCGATCCCGCGCAGCTCGCCCAGGAACTGGCTGATTTCATGCATCCCATCGCTGAGGCACGCGGCCTGTGCTTCAAGTACCGCAATCGGCTTTCCACGCATGTGATGGTCGTGGGCGATGCGACGCGCGTGCATCAGATCCTGATCAACCTGCTGGGCAATGCCATCAAGTTTGCCGAACGCGGCGAGGTGTCGCTCACCGTCAGCCAGCACGGCGACGCCCTGCGCTTCAAGGTGCGCGATACGGGTCCTGGCATCGGGTCGGAACAGCAGAAGCGATTGTTCCAGCGCTTCGAACAGGGCGAGGGTGCGCGCACCAGTTCGCGCTACGGCGGCAGCGGGCTCGGGCTGGCGATCTGCCAGGAACTCACCGTGGCGATGAAGGGCCGAATCCGCGTGCGCAGCCGGCTTGGCGTCGGCACCCAGTTCACCGTGGATCTGCCCTTGCCGCTCGACCGCTCCGGCACGCGCATCGCTGCCGGTCAGGTCCAGCCGCTTGCAGGCGAGCCGCTGCGCATCCTGCTGGTGGAAGACGACCCCACCGTGGCGGAGGTGATCAGCGGCTTGCTGACCAACCGAGGCCACCGCGTCGTGCATGCCGCACATGGGCTGGCTGCATTGTCGGAAACGGTGGATGGCGGGTTCGACATCGCGCTGCTGGATCTGGATCTTCCCGGGCTGGACGGCTTTGCCCTGGCATCGCAGCTGCGCCAGCTTGGCCACCGCTTCCCGCTGCTGGCAGTCACGGCACGGGCCGACAGCGCCGCGCAGACCCAGGCGAAGGCCGCAGGCTTCGACGGATTTCTGCGCAAACCGGTCACTGCCGATCTGCTGGTGGAAGCGATGACGGCTGCGCGCGCGGGCGTCGGCATGCAGGCGACGGCCTAGCGTGCATGTAAGGGTCCGATGCGTTGACGATCCCGATGCTCGTTCGCATCGAATCATTTAAAGTCCCCCGTACCCGCCTAGCTGCTGCAACCGATCACCATTGGCGCGCCTATGTGTGTTGCCAGTATCAGGCAAGGTCCGCACTATGCGTGCAAAGGACACCGAGCGCATGCTGCTATCACCACAACACCCCAGTCGTCGCATGCCGCTGCAAGCCTTGATTACGCGGGTTCTATTCCTGCTTTGCCTGGCCGTCGTGTCAGGCTGGCCGAGCCTTGCGCTGGCCGGCGTGCCGGTCTTGCCGCAGCCGCGGCAGCTGACCGTGGCCGACGGACTGCCATCCAACGTGGTGTATGGCTTCGATGAGGATGCCAATGGGTATTTGTGGCTGGCCAGCAGCGATGGGTTAGCGCGTTACGACGGGCGAAACTTCCGTATCTGGCGCATCGAAGACGGTTTGCGCGACAACCAGATCTGGGCGGTTCACGTCGACAAGCGCAACCGGGTCTGGATCGGAACCGGCATGGCAGGCCTTGCGATGCTGGACCCCGCACGCCATCAGTTCACCTTCTATGATGGTGCGCGCTATCCGGAACTTCGCGGCGCTGCGATCTGGAACATCAAGTCCACCGACGACGGCAGCATATGGTTCGGCACTGAAATGAGTGGGCTATACCGGCTGCGGTCGGATGGTTCGCTCGACCATTTCGTACATCGGACCGACGACCCGCGCAGCCTGCCCGACAATGCGATCTATCGGCTCGATGTCGATACCCGCGGCACACTTTGGATCGGTACCGCCGATGGTGCTGCGCATTGGACGGGCAAGGATTTCGAGCGACAGGCATTTCCGGATGGCACCGCACAGATCATCACCCGGCTAACTGCCGATGCCGATGGCAGCATCTGGATCGGCACCAGCGACGACAAGCTGTTTCGACGCGATCCAACTGGTCATCTCAGTCCGCACCGTTGGCAGGCGCCTGCAGAATATCCGGTGTTGGGCGTGTTGTTGCGCGACCAGGATGGCAGCTATTGGCTGGATACCCTGGCCGGCCTAGGTCATACGACTGGTGCGGAGGTGCGCAACGTCCCCCTGTACAGTCTGTCTGCGCACGGGCGCATTCGTCCCAACTGGGAATCGGCATATCAGGATCGCGAGGGCGGTGTATGGTTTGCCAGCCCCAACGGCGGGCTCTGGCATCTCCCCTCGAACTGGCGTCGTTTCGCGGTAGTTTTCAACTACATGGACGACGGCGGCCAAGGTGGCAACCTGGCGATCCAGGGCACCGCAAAATCGTACGATGGCCGGATGTGGTTGGTGGGGACCTCCGGCGTGCTCGAACGCGTAGATCCTGCCACTGGCAAAATCGAGCGTGTATTGCCCACCCTGGGGTCCGCTAGCTGGTCCAATAGCGTGCTGGAGGATCGCAAGGGGAACGTCTGGATCGGGCAGTTTGCCGAGCTGGTGCGCTTTGATTCCGCCACTGGCCAGGTGCAGCGCTGGAAGGCTGCCGCAAGCGGCTCGGGCGCCGCTGCACAGGACGCGGCATTGGACGCTTCCCTGGAATCGCTCCAGCAGACCGCCGATGGTCACATCTGGGTCCATGCCACGCTGGGGCTACAAGAGCGGGACGAACAAGGTCGCTTGCTGCGCACCATGCTGCGCGGAACGCATGGCCTTGCAGCAGATCTGGTGGCGTACGACCTGCAGGCTGGGCCGGACGGAACGCTTTGGCTGGCGAGTAATCGTGGTCTGCAGCGCTGGAACGCGTCGGTTGCGCGCTTCGAGCGCATCGCCGGCGCGCCCGACGAATCGATTTTCGCGTTTCGCTTCAGCGACAATGAGATCGCCTGGTTCGCCGGGCTAGGGAAGCTACATCGCTATTTGTGGAAGAACGGCACCCTCCAACATCTAGATACAGTGGGGCCCGAGCAGAACTTCCCTGCGCTTGCGCCACAGGGACTGGTGGTCGACCACGACGGTGTTGCCTGGTTGTCCAGTATGCGTGGCCTGATTCGCGTTGACCCGGCCACGCGGGGCGTGCGTGTGTTCGGGGTTCATGACGGCCTGCCCAATCCGCAATTCGTTGCGCGTTCTTTGGTGCAATCGTCCAAGGGCATGATCGTCGGCGCGACGCCGGATGGGCTGGTGATCTTCGATCCTGCCGAACTCAAGCCGAATGATCATCGGGTGCCGTTGGTGATCGAACGTGTGGGGCTACGCCGCGGCGAGAGTGGGCTGGATCTGAGTCATCTCACGCCTTTGGTCATGCAGGACGGCGACCGCGACTTGCATATCGTCGCCCGCCTGCTCAGCTTCGCCGACTCCGAATCCAACAGCTACCGCTTCCGCCTGAGCGGCTACGACCCGGACTGGATCGATGTCGGGCCCAGTGGCGAGCGCCTGTTTTCGCGTCTGCCTTCGGGCCGTTACACGCTGGAAGTGCAGGGGCGCACCGCAGACGGTATCTGGTCGGCGAGCCAGACATTACGTTTTCAGGTGTTGCCGCCATGGTGGCTGTCGCCGTGGGGTTTAAGCCTGCTGGCCTTGCTGACGGTGTGCGTGATCGCCGCCGCCATCTTGTTGTACCGCCGTCGGTTGCGTCGCTTGAATGCGTGGCAGCTCGCGATGCACAAGCAGGAAGTGGCCGAGCAGGCGTCTCTGGCCAAGACGCGTTTTCTGGCGACCCTGGGCCACGAAGTGCGTACGCCGATGACGGGGGTCTTGGGCATGAGTGAGCTGCTGCTCAAGACCTCGCTGGATATCAAGCAGCGCAGTTACACCGAGTCCATCCGCCGTGCGGGCGCGCATTTGTTGCGGCTGGTCAACGATGCGCTGGATCTTGCGCGCATCGAATCCGGACGGCTGGAGCTGGATGTGGAGCCGTTTTCGGTGCGTCAGCTCGTGGCCGAGGTCGAGGCGTTGATGGCGCCATTGGCGCAGGAGCGTGGCCTGCGCTTCAGCCTGGAAATCGGGCTGCTCGGCGACATCACTGCCAGCGGCGATTGCACCCGTATCCGGCAGATCCTGCTCAATCTGCTCAATAACGCGATCAAATTCACCGAGCGCGGCGTGGTCGGTTTGAAGTTGACCACGCTCGGTTCCTATCAAGGCCTGCGCTTCGAAGTGGCCGACACCGGGCCCGGCATCAACGCCGAGCAGAAAGCGCGCCTGTTCCAACGCTTCGAGCAAGGCGATGGTGCCAGGACCACTTCGCGCTACGGCGGCAGCGGCTTAGGTCTGGCGATCTGCCAGGAGCTGGCGATCGCCATGGGCGGGCAGATCGAGGTGATCAGCCGGCTGGGTGCGGGGACGCGCTTTGTGGTGGAGTTGCCGCTGCGCTGGGTGGCTTCCAACGCCGCACTCGGTGGCCAGACCGCGCATGCCGAGACGGCTGTCGAACCGCAGCGCATCCTGCTGGTGGAAGACGACCCGACCATCGCCGAGGTCATCGTCGGCCTGCTGCAAGCGCAGGGACACTCGGTCGTGCATGCCCCGCATGGCCTGGCGGCGTTGACCGAAGCGGCCGACAACACGTTTGATCTGGCGCTACTGGACCTGGATCTGCCCGGGCTGGATGGCTTTGCGTTGGCACGGCAACTGCGGGTATTCGGCTACGACATGCCGTTGATCGCCGTGACTGCACGCGCCGATGAGGTCGCCGAACCAAGTGCGCAGGAAGCGGGCTTCGACGCCTTCCTGCGCAAGCCGCTCACTGGCGACATGCTGGCCGACAGCATTGCCGAAGCGTTACGTCGCAAACGCTAACAAGCCGTGCGGATGTGCTGTCACCGGAGCAAACGCTCAGGTGTCATGCGGCGCGTTCGCCCGCATTGGGCTGCTCGAACAGCGATGCGGGTCGCGATGGTCTCGGCAGGCGAAAGGGCGTTGCAGGTGTCCTGCCAACCAGAGCGCGGCGGGCGGTCGTATCGCATGCAGGCTTCGGCGGATGCATTGTTGGGTCCGCTTCCCGCAAACCCTGTAGCGTGCAGTGGACTGACCAATGACCCTGCCGCACATGCGTCTTGCGGCCTGAGCGCACGCGCAGAACGCGCGCAGCGTGCTTGCCCGCATCGCGCGTGGCCCGCACTATGCGCCGACTTGTCGTGAAGTTGATCCGGTGCGCTTTCTATCCTGCTTGCCCCATCGGCTGCTCGCTGTGCTCTGGGTGTGCCTGTGTCTGGCAGTGCTTCCGGTGCAGGCGCGTACGCCCGCAACACCGGTGCCCATCCAGCTGACGATCGCCGACGGGCTGCCGTCGGACACGATCAATCAGTTGGCCGAGGACAAACAGGGATATCTGTGGCTTGCCAGCGATGACGGCTTGGCCAGATTCGATGGCCGCAACTACCGGATCTGGCGGATGGAAGATGGCCTGACCAGCAACGTGGTCTGGACCATCTGTGTCGATGCCGACGATCGGGTGTGGATGGGTTTCGAGGACGGCGGCGTCGGCTATCTGGAAGCGAACACACGCACGTTCAAACGACTGGAAGATCCGCAGTTCCCGGAATTGCGCGACGCCACCCTGTGGTCATTGGCGCAAACGCCCAACGGCGATATCTGGATCGGCACCGCCAAGCAAGGCCTCTATCGTTACCGGCCCGACGGTCGCATGCAGCACTTTTCTGCAAAGGCCGGCGATGCCGCCAGCTTGCCGTCCGACAATATCGTTGGTCTGGAAGTTGCGCCCGACGGCGGCCTGTGGATCGGCACCTGGGGCGGGCTTGTGCACTGGGATGGTCGACGCCTGGAGCGCGTGCCGCTTCCGGGCCCGTCCCAGTCGGTCAACAGAATGTACAAGGAGCCCGATGGCAAGGTGCTCTGGATTGCCGATTTCGACGGCAACCCCGTCCGGTTCAACACCGTCGGGCGGCCCACGGCCCGCCCCTGGCAAGGCGGAAAGGACACCGCGCAGGTCAGGGGTGTCCTGCTGCGGGACCGGCTCGGGCGCTACTGGCTGGATACCGCCACCGGCCTGGGGATGAGTACCGGCGATGGTGGCGTCGAACGCGTGCCGGTCTACAGTTTTTCAGCGCACGGTCTTGTCAACCGGAACTGGATCACCGCCTACCAGGACCGCGAAGGGGGTCTGTGGTTTGCCAGCCTGGAGGGCGGGCTGTGGCACCTGCCTCCGCGCTGGGATACCTTCGCGCTGTTTTCGCATCGCGCAGACGATCCGCAATCGCTCGCCAACCCCTCGGTCGTTGCGACGGCGCCCTCGGTCACGGGCGGGATCTGGCTGGTCGGCACCCGTGGAACCCTTGAGCATTTCGATCCCGTCACCGGCCGCGTCGAGTCACGCCTGGCCTCGGTCGATCCAGAACGCATTCCCGATACCGTCATCGAAAGCAGGCGGGGAACGGTCTGGATTGGCGTGCAGGAAAGGCTGGTTCGATATAACCCGCAGACAGGCGAGGTCAGGCGTTGGCCACTGCTCGGGCACAAGGAGTCCGCAGCCGATTTCGAAGATGTCGGCAGGCCTGGCAGGATGGCCGAAGATGCGCAAGGCCGCATCTGGGTGGCGCTGCTCACGCACGGGGTGCAGCTGTGGAGCAGCGAGGGCCAGCTGCTCAGGACGCTCGACTATGGAAGCCATGGGCTGAAGGCGTTGACTGTTCTGGACATGCGGATCGGGCCGGATGGGCAGATCTGGCTGAGCAACAATGCCGGGCTGTGGCGATGGGATCCGCATGCCGACCAGTTCGTTCCGGTCCGCGGCGCGCCTTCCCTGCCGACCTATGTGTTTCGCCAGGGAGATGGCGGCATCGTCTGGATCGGATTGGCCGGACAATTGCGGCGCTATCTCTGGGACGGCAAGCAGCTCACGCATCTGGATACGGTGGGAAAGGAGCAGGAGTTCCCGATGGTCTCGCCGACCGGCCTGGTGATCGATGCCGGTGGCGTGGCCTGGGTCTCCAGTCATCGTGGGCTGATTCGGGTCGACCCCGGCAGCAAGCTGGTGCGTGTGTACGACGTGCACGACGGACTTCCCAGTTCGCCCCTGCAGGTGGCCACGCTGGTGCAGGCAAGCACGGGGCAGATCCTGGGCGGCACATCCGACGGCATCGTGGTGTTCGATCCGGCCACGATGCGTCCGAATCTGCGCCGACCGCAGCTGTTGATCGAACGTGTCAGCCTGCGACGCGGCGAGCGCGAACTGGATGTCACCGGCAAGGCGCCGCTGCAAGTGCAGGACGGCGATCGCGACCTGCATATCGTGGCGCGGATGCCCACGTTTACCAATCCCGAATCCACCAGTTACCGCTTCCGCCTCAGTGGCTACGATCCGGACTGGATCGACGTGGGCTCCACCGGCGAACGGTTGTTTTCGCGCCTGCCCTCCGGGCATTACACGCTGGAAGTGCAGGGGCGTACCGCAGATGGCATCTGGTCGGCCAGCCAGACATTACGTTTTCAGGTGTTGCCGCCATGGTGGCTGTCGCCGTGGGGTTTAAGCCTGCTGGCCCTGCTGACGGTGTGCGTGATCGCCGCCGCCATCTTGTTGTACCGCCGTCGGTTGCGTCGCCTGAATGCCTGGCAGCTGGCCGTGCACAAACAGGAGCTGGCCGAACAGGCGTCTTTGGCCAAAACGCGTTTTCTGGCGACGCTGGGTCATGAGGTGCGTACGCCGATGACTGGTGTGTTGGGCATGAGCGAATTGCTGCTCAAGACCACGCAGGACCCCACGCAGCGCAGCTACACCGAGTCGATCCGTCGTGCGGGGGCGCATCTGTTGCGGCTGGTCAACGATGCGCTGGATCTGGCGCGCATCGAATCGGGCCGGCTGGAACTGGATTTCCAGCCATTTTCGGTGCGTCAACTCGTGGCCGAGGTCGAAGCGCTGATGGCGCCGTTGGCGCAGGAGCGCGGGCTGCGTTTCAGCCTGGAAATCGGGCTGCTCGGCGATATCACCGCCAGCGGCGATTCCACCCGCATTCGGCAGATCCTGCTCAACCTGCTCAATAACGCGATCAAATTCACCGAGCGCGGGGTGGTCGCGCTGAAGCTGACCACGCTCGGTTCCTATCAAGGCCTGCGCTTCGAAGTTGCCGACACAGGCCCGGGCATCAATGCCGAACAGAAGGCGCGATTGTTCCAGCGCTTCGAGCAGGGCGACGGTGCCAAGACCACTTCACGCTATGGGGGCAGTGGTCTGGGCCTGGCGATCTGTCAGGAGCTGGCGATGGCGATGGGCGGGCATATCGAGGTGATCAGCCGGCTCGGCGCCGGGACGCGCTTTGTGGTGGATCTGCCGCTGCGCTGGGTGGCGTCGAATGCGACGCTGGACGGCGAGGTGGCGCATGCCGCCAGCCCTGTCGATCCGCAGCGCATCCTGCTGGTGGAAGACGACCCGACCATCGCCGAGGTCATCATCGGCCTGCTGCGCGCGCAGGGGCATTCGGTGGTGCATGCGCCGCATGGTTTGGCAGCGCTGACCGAAGCGGCCGACAACACGTTCGATCTGGCATTGCTGGATCTGGATCTGCCCGGGCTGGATGGCTTTGCGTTGGCGCGGCAGTTGCGCGTCTTCGGCTACGAGATGCCGTTGATCGCGGTGACCGCACGCTCCGATGAAGCCGCCGAACCGAACGCGCAGGAAGCGGGCTTCGACCGTTTCCTGCGCAAGCCGCTCACCGGCGAGATGTTGGCCAACACCATTGCCGAGGCGTTGCGGCATGCCCGCGCACGTGATGGGGCGTAGCCGCGGCGGAAGTGACAGCGCGCCAGCGCAGCACCTACTCGGCAACCGCTTCCACTTCCTTGGGGTGCGGCCGCGTCTCGGCCAGCTGCCAGAAGATCAACGTCGACGACAAGGTGATGCCGCCCACGCACAGGAAGGTGGCATGCAAGGCGGCGGTAGCCCCATGCGTATCGCCCAGATGCGTATTGAATGCAGCCAACAGACTGCCCGCTGCCGCAGCGCCGAAACCGGTGGCCAGCATCATCACCATCGACAGCAGACTGTTGCCGGGGCTGGCCTGGTCGCGGTCCAGATCGCGCAGGGTCACGGTGTTCATGACCGTAAATTGCAGTGAATTGACCGCTCCAAAGCAGGCCAGTTGCACCAGGCGCAGCCACAGCGGCTGGCCGATATCGATCAGCGCAAAGCTGGCCATGGCCACGCCCACCAACACGGTGTTGAGCATCAGCACACGCCGATAGCCGAAGCGTCCCACCAGCTTGACCGCCGCGCGTTTGGCGGCCATGCCCGCCAGCGCCACCGGCACCATCATCAGCCCGGCATTCATCGGGCTCATGCCCAGGCCCACCTGCAACAGCAACGGAATCAAGAACGGCATCGAGCCGCTGCCCACGCGTGCGAACAGGTTGCCCAGAATGCCGATGCGGTAGCTCGCTACTTTGAACAGCGCCAGGGGAAACAGCGCGTTGGGGGTGTTGCCCGCATGCAGCCAGTAGCCGGCCAGTGCAGCCAGTCCGCCGATGGCCAGCAACATCACGAACGCATGGCGCAGGCCGAGTTCCGAGATGCCATCCAGCGCCAGCGACAAGGCCACCATGCCGAACGCCAGCATCAGGTAGCCGACCAGGTCGAAGCGCTTGCGTGCATCGCCATAGTGGTCGGGCATGATCTTCAGCGCGGCAATAAACCCGAGTACCCCGATCGGCAGGTTGATCAGGAACACCCAGTGCCACGAGGCGACTTCGACCAGCCAGCCGCCCAGGGTCGGGCCGATCAGCGGGCCGATCAAGGCAGGAATCGCGATGAAGCTCATCGCGCGCAGGAAGTCTGCGCGCGCTACCGTCTTGAGCACCGCCAGTCGCCCGACCGGCAGCAGCATCGCGCCGCCGATGCCTTGCACCACGCGTGCGGCCACCAATTGCGGCAGGTGCTGCGCGGCTGCGCACAGCAGCGAGCCCAAGGTGAACACGATGATCGCGGCGAGGAAGGTGCGCCGGGTCCCGAAGCGGTCCGCGATCCAGCCGGAGGCGGGGATGAACATCGCCACCGCCAGCGCATAACTGAAGACCACCGACTGCATCTGCAGCGGGCTTTCGCGCAGGCTGCGCGCCATCGACGGCAACGCCGTGTTGACGATGGTCGCATCCAGCATCTGCATGAAGATCGCCAGCGACACCAGCCACAGCAGCGGCTTGATGCTGGCGTAGGCGCGCAAGGCGGGGACGGGCTGAGACATGGGGGCTTGGCCGGGGGAACGCTGCATTATCGCTTCCCTGCTGTGCACGGCGCGGAACGCTGTGTGCGACGCCCTGCATGCGTGTGTTGCCGGCGAGCGCTGTGATGAAGCCGGGCCCGCCGCGCGCGCTCAACGAGGTCGCGTTATCGCACTGGCTGCTTGGGCGCAGGTGTGAAGCGCGCGACGCGCTTCATGGCCCAGCGCCTCCAGCACCGGTAATCCGGCAGGCGAAGTGAATCTGCAGATCCGGCGGATCGATTCAGTAGCGCAGGACAGGACGCAGCAATGCCAAGGTGCGCACAGGCACAGGCGCGAGCACAGGCCGGGTCTGTGTAACCCGGCTCGCTCGACGCGGCGGCTTAGCGCTTGCTCAGGCTCTGCACCGCGTCCACCAACACGCCCACATGCTCTGGATTCATATCCGGCGACATGCCATGGCCGAGGTTGAAGACGTGGCCTTCGCGTGAGCCACCGTTGCCTTGCGCGTAGCTGTCCAGGGTCTTGGCGACCTCGCTCCGGATCGCTTCGGGCGAGCCGTACAGGGTGGCCGGGTCGAGATTGCCCTGCAGGGCTACGCGGCCGCCCGCCCGTTGGGCGGCGTCAGCCAGCGAGATGGTCCAGTCCACGCCCACGGCTTCGGCGCCGCTGGCGGCGAGATCCGCCACGTAGGCGCCGTTGCCCTTGCCGAACAGCACCAGCGGGGTGCGCTCGGCCCCGGTGCCGCGTTCCAGTTCACGCGCGATGCGGGTGAGGTAGGGCAGCGAGAATTCGCGGTACATCGCCGGCGAGAGCACACCGCCCCAGGTATCGAACACTTGCAGCGCCTGTGCGCCTGCAGCGCGTTGTGCCGCCAGGTAGGCGATCACCGCGTCGGTGACGGTGCCAAGCAGGTGATGCAGCAGCTCTGGCGCATTGAAGGCCATGGCCTTGATGCGCGCGTATTCCTTGCTGCCGCCGCCTTCGATCATGTAGCAGGCCAGCGTCCACGGGCTGCCGGAGAAGCCGATCAAGGGCACGGAACCATCCAGTTCGCGGCGAATCACCCGCACCGCATCCATCACGTAGCGCAGCTCGGTCTCCATGTCCGGCACGCCCAGGCGGTGGATTGCCGCGGCATCGCGCACCGGGTGGCGGAACTTGGGGCCTTCGCCTTCGACGAAATACAGCTCCAGGCCCATCGCATCGGGAATGGTCAGGATGTCGGAGAACAGGATGGCGGCATCCAGCGGAAAGCGCTGCAGCGGCTGCAGGGTCACTTCGCAGGCGATGTCCGGATTCTTGGCCATGCCGAGGAAGCTGCCGGCGCGTGCGCGGGTAGCGCGGTATTCCGGCAAATAGCGGCCGGCCTGGCGCATCAACCACACAGGGGTGCGGTCCACGGGCTGACGGTTGAGCGCGCGCAGCAGGCGATCGTTCTTGAGCATGGGAAAGTGTGTCCTCAGCGCGGCGCGTCGTCGGCGCCGCCGGTGATGAGTTGGAAACCGCGTTTGAGTTGGGTGTCGCGCGCCTTGTCGAAGGCGCGGTCCGCTTCATCCTGTTGCAGGTACTGGTCACGTCGCAGCTGCGTGCGTCCGCCGATCTCGCCGGTTTCGCGCAGCAATTCCCAGCCACCGAACAGATCCGGTTGCAGGGTCAGCTGGACGTAGCGGAGCGGCGCGTTACCGCCGGGATCGTGTTGTAGAAGGATGCGCATGCGGCCGATTGTAGCCGGGCGCTGCTGAAGGCTGAGAGCAGTGGCGCGTCCGGGTGTTCTGGTTGCGAAGGGAGCCTCGTTGGGCATCCACGCTTGCCGGTGCGCTTCCGAGCGAGTTTTCGACCGCTGGAGCAGACGGTGGCAGGCAGTGCGTAGGAGCGCACCTGGGCGCGATAGGGATTTATCGGGAAGGCCCCATCGCGTCCGGGGCGCTCCCACAAAATAGTGAGCGTCGTGGCGATCGACGGCAGCTGGGTGCGGGCGTCCAGCGTGCCGTGCCTTATCGGCCGGGTGGCCTTATCCCGCCAGGATCTCCAGCACCGCGGCCTCTTCCACATCCGGAACCACCTCGGCCTTGCCGATACCGCGCCACAACACCAGGCGCAGGCGGCCGGCGATGTTCTTCTTGTCCAGGCGCATGCGTGCGAGCAGGGCCTGAGGGGCCAGGCCGGGCGGGATCTCGGTGGGCAGGTCGAAGTCGTGCAGCAGCGCGCGCAAGGCCTCGGTGTCCTGTGGATCGCTCATTCCCAGCGCGGCCGACAGGCGCGCCGCCAGCACCATGCCCACTGCCACGGCCTCGCCATGGTTGAGGTTGTCGTTGCCGGGCGCGCCGTAGCCTTGCTCGGTTTCGATCGCGTGACCGAAGGTGTGGCCCAGGTTGAGCAGCGCGCGCTCGCCTTTTTCCAGCGGGTCGCGCGCCACGATCTCGGCCTTGTGCTCGCAGCTGCGGGCAATGGCCTGCGCCAATGCCGCCGGGTCGCTGTCCAGCAATGCGTGACGCTCGGCATGCAGCCACTGGAAGAACAGCGGGTCGCGGATGGCGCCGTACTTGATCACCTCGGCCAGGCCGGCGCGCAGTTCGCGTGGGGGCAGGGTGCGCAAGGTGTCGAGGTCGGCGATCACCGCGCGCGGCGGATGGAAGGCGCCGACCAGGTTCTTGCCCTGCGGGATGTCCACCGCGGTCTTGCCGCCGACCGACGAATCCACCATCGCCAGCAGGCTGGTAGGAAGCTGCACGCAGTCCACGCCGCGCATCCAGCATGCCGCCGCAAAGCCGGCCAGGTCGCCGACCACGCCGCCGCCCAGTGCGAACACGCAGGCGTCGCGGGTGGCACCGAGTTCGGCCAGTGCGGTGATCGCAGAGCCAAAGGTCTCCAGGGTTTTGGAGGCTTCGCCGGCGGCAATGACCAATTCGCCGACCTGCAGGTCCGGCCGCGCGTTCAACAAGGCGGCGCGTACGCCGGCCGCGTAATGCGGAGCCACCTGCGAGTCGCTGAGCAGCAGCGCGTGGCGGCCGCGCACGTGGCTGGCCAGGCGCGCACCGTCGGCCAGCAGGCCCGGGGCGATGGTGATGGTGTAAGGCTGCGCGCCGTCGACATCGACGCTGCGCGAGGAACGGGGAAGTGTCATGCGGGGTTACTCGACATGCGCCATTGCGCGGCCAGGCGCAGCACCAGCTGCGCGGTGGCCTCGGCGGGGGAAAGATGATCGGTTTCCAGGCTGAGATCGGCGACCTGGCGGTAGAGCGGCGTGCGGTGCTCCGCCATCGCGTGCAGCACCTGCTCGCGGTCGGCGCGTTGCAGCAGCGGGCGATTGCGGTCGCGCGCCAGCCGCGTCAGCTGCGCCGGCACGCTGACATGCAGGTACACCACGAACCCACGCGCGCAGATGCGCTCGCGGTTGCGTGGATCCAGCACCGCGCCGCCGCCGGTGGAGATCAGTTTGTTGTCCTGTTCCAGCAGCGCCTGCAGGGTCTCGGTCTCGTGCTGTCGAAACCTGGCTTCGCCATGCTGCTCGAAGATGGCCGGGATGCTGCTGCCCACCTGTTCGACGATGGCCTGGTCCACATCGACGAATTCCAGCCCGAAGCGCTCGGCCAGGCGGCGGCCGATGCAGCTTTTTCCGGCGCCCATCGGGCCGACCATCACGAGATTGGGTGCGGGGTTCATGCGCAGGGATCGTAGCATTCACGCAATCGGGCCGGGCCGATGGCACGGTGCACTGGCTGTCTCCAGCCACACCAAGCCCGCGCCGTTTCGGCAATTCGATCGCGGTGCATAGGCGAAGCGCGGGCGATGCGCCCACAATAGGCGTCCATCTGGCTGCCACGCACCGTCATGACCGATCTGTACGCAGAAGCCCTTGCCACCTTCGCCGCGCTGTATGCCGAGGCGCAGAACAGCGCCGAACCCGAAGCCAGCGCTATGACCGTGGCCACCGCCAACGTGGATGGCCGGCCGAGCGCGCGCACCGTGTTGCTCAAGGCCTTCGATGCGCGCGGGTTCGTGTTCTACACCCATCTGGACAGCGCAAAGGGCCGCGACCTGCAGACCCACCCGCAGGCGGCGCTGCTATTCCTGTGGCGCAGCCTGCGCGAAGCCGGCATCCAGGTGCGCATCGAAGGCGGCGTGCAGCTGGTGAGCGCAGACGAATCCGATGCCTACTTCGCCTCGCGACCGCGCATGAGCCAGATCGGCGCATGGGCCTCGCGGCAGTCGCAGACGCTGGGTTCGCGCGAAGAGTTCGATGCGGCCATTGCCAAGGTCGAAGCGACGTTCGAAGGGCGCCAGGTGCCGCGCCCGGATGGTTGGGGCGGATTCCGGGTGGTGCCGCAGGCGTTCGAGTTCTGGTACGGCGCCAAGTTCCGCCTGCACGAGCGCTGGCGCTACGAGGCCGACGCGGCCAGCCATTGGAGCAAGCGGATGCTGTATCCGTGAGGCAGCTGGCCGGCGTGGGCGACAAGCCAGCTGAACGGGCGGTTTGCGCGCCTGCCGCGCGCCTGACCGGCTGACTTTCGGCCCTTTCTGCCGGTCATGGGCAGTCTGTAGTATGTCCGGTCGCTGCAGGACATTCGCTGCATCACCACCACGGCATGACCAAAGGACAGGACATCGTATGACGCAGTACACCACCGTCGAATTGCACGGCCTGCTGGCCGAGCGCTACCGTGGCCAGCCAATCCAGGTCGAACTGATCGACGGCCTGGAGCCGGCCATCAATCTCACCCTGGCCGACCACGGCGACATGCAGATCCAGGTTGCCGCTTCCGGCTCGCAGGTTTTCGTGTCCACGCTGCTGGCCCATGCCGAGCACGTCAACGACCGTGCCGCCTTCAACGACGCCTGCCTGCGCCTGAATCCGCTCAACCCCTTGTCCAACCTGGGCCTGGTCCAGGTCGACGGCAAGGACCGTTACGTGGTGTTTGGCGAGCTGTCGGCCTCTTCGACGCTCGACCAGATCGACGAAGAAATCCAGACCCTGGCGGCCAATACGTTGGATGCCGCCGAATCTCTCAAGCCGTTCTTTTCCTAAAGGCGTGTTGTCATGAGTATCTTTTCCAAGCTGATCACGCTGCTGCGTGGTACCGCACACGAAACCGGCCAGAAGGCCGTCGACGCCAATGCGCTGCGCATCCTGGACCAGGAAATGCGCGATGCCGGCGCCCAGCTCACGCGCTCGCGCGAAGAGCTCACCAAGCTGATGGCGCAGAGCAAGCTGGCCCAGCAGAAGATCGACGCACGCGCCGGCAAGATGGCCGAATACACGCGCTACATCGAAGGCGCGCTGGCCAAGAACGACGAAGCGCTGGCGCACGACGTGGCGGTCAAGCTGGCCGCGCTGGAAAGCGAGGATGCCGGCGACAAGGCCTCCAAGGCTGCGCTGGACCAGTCGGTGGTGACGCTCAAGGCCACCATCCAGAAGACCGAGAACCAGCTGCGTGGCATGCGCCAGCAGATCGATACGGTCAAGGCCACAGACGCGGTGCAGAAGGCGCAGGCCGCCATCGCCGCGCGCCATTCCGGTGCCAGCAGCAAGATGGGCTCGGCGCTGGAATCGCTGGAGCGCATCAAGGCGCGTCAGGCCGAAACCTCCGCGCGCATCGAATCGGCCGAAGAACTCGAAGCGTCCAGCGGCGATGGCGATCTCAATCGGCGCCTGGCTGCCGCTGGCCTGATGGAAGGCGAATCCAACGCCGCTGCGGTGCTGGCACGCTTCAAGAAGCCGGCCGCGCAGCTGGGTCACGAGAATGCCGGCGGCAGCGCGCCGCTGATCGGCCAGGTACGCGACGTGCAGCAGGTTCCGCGCAGCGACAGCTGATCCATCGCACGGCACAGGATGCGCCATGATCATCGTTGGACGGCTGTTGCAGGTATTGCGGCGCCACGTGCGCCGCGTCAGCTGGGGCACGGTGGCGCTGGCACTGCTGGCGCACATGGGGCTGAGCTGGTTGCTGCTGCTGTGGGCTGGCGAGCACAAGCTCGTCGGCCTGGACGCATTTCCGTACTACTACATGACCACGGCCACCACCATCGGCTACGGCGACCTGTCGCCGGGTTCGGTGGCCGGGCGCTATATCGCCGCGTTCGTGTTGATGCCGGGTGCGGTGGCGTTGTTCGCCACGGTGCTGGCCAAGACCAGCGGCGTGCTCATCACTTTCTGGAGGCGCCACCACATGGGCAAGATGGCCTATGCAGACCTGCGCGGGCACACCATTCTGATCGGCTGGCAGGGCGCGGTCTCCACGCGCCTGCTGGAATTGCTGCTGTCAGACACCGCCACCGATGACGAAGGCGTGGTGCTGATCGCCGAGGGCGTGGCGGAAAATCCGATGCCCGACCACATGCGCTTCATTGCTGCCGAGTCGTACACGCATACCGAGGTGTACCTGCGGGCCGGCATTGCCGGCGCGGCGCGGGTGATCGTCAACCCGCCCTCCGACGACCAGACCCTGGCGGCGGTGTTCGCGTTGATGGCGCATGCGCCGGCCGCGCATATCGTGGCGCACTTCGATTCGGCCAGCGCGGCGCGCTTGGTCAACTGCCATTACCCCGCCATCGAGTGCACGCGTCCGATGATGGCCGAGATCCTGGCACGTGCGGCGCAGGATCCGGGCAGCGCGGCGATCACCGCCGAGTTGCTGTCGGTCGACGATGGCCCCACCCAGTTCAGTCTTGCAGTGCCTGCGAATGTGCAACCGCTGGAATACAGCCGGCTTGCGGCCGATTTCGGTCAGCGCGGCGCATTGCTGCTGGGCCTGCGTGCGCCCGATGGCGCGTTGCGCTTGAACCCGCCAGCACGTACCGCTGTCGCCGCCGGTGCCATGCTGTATTACCTGGCCGAGCAGCGCGTGCCGGCGCACGCCATCGCCTGGCAGGCCATGCGCAGCGAGGCAGCTCCCATTTCCCCATCGCCACAAGGTGCATGACGATGAGTTTTTTCAGCAAGTTGTTCGGTCAACCGCAACCGCCGCCGCTACCCGCTTCCGGAAGTGGCGCGATCGGTCACACGCTGCCCCTGGGGCTGCGTGTCGGTGGCCAGGTGGAGATCGACACCACCCTGTACCGCATGGCGCCGGAGGCCATGACCGCCGAGTTGCCGGGCGGGCACCAGGGCATTCCCTGCTACGGTCACGTCAATCTGGGCGATGGCTATGCGCTGCATCGCTTTTACCTGGACGACGATGCGTTCCTGCAGGTCACCACCGTGGGCGGCGATCTGGAAGCGATGAAGGCCTTCGTGTATTGCGAGACGGTGAACCCGCCCAGCAAGCAGGCGTTTCAGGAGTTCGTGATGCAGCACCCGCACCTGGGCGCGGCGCAGATCGAGTACGCCGGCAAACAATGGCAGCGCGCCACCCAGTCCACCGATGACGCGTCGCGGATTCCGCCGATCGCCTACGACGAGGTGTTGTACCGCTACCAGCCGCCACGCCGCGATGGCGATTTGACCCATTACGCCATGCTCTACAGCCGCGATGTGCCGGAGCTGCAGCGCGAAGAATTCCTGCTGGTGACCGGCGAGGATTCCGGCCCCAACGAATTCTGCGTCACCTATGCGGTCGGTATCGATGTCACCGTTGCCGACCTGGATATCACCTGAGCGCGCACGCGCGTCTTCCACCCACCTTGGTCCTGTCATGAATCCGATCAGCCTGCAGAGTTTTCTCGCGTTTCTTTCCTATTTCGGTACCGGCCTGGGTGTGTTGGTCGTCTCGGTGGTGCTGGTGACCCTGGTCACCCCGCACAAGGATTTCACCTTGCTGCGGCAAGGCAATGTGGCGGCGGCCACTGCGCTGGCCGGCAACCTGATCGGCGTGGCGCTGCCGCTGCATTCGGCCATCACCCATTCGGTGAGCCTGATCGATGCCCTGATCTGGGGCCTGGTGGCCTGCGGCATCCAGGTGGTGGCCTATCTGCTGGCCAATCTGGTGGCTGGGCGCATCTCGCGGCAGATCACCGACAACATCACCGCCGCCGGTATTTTTTCGGCCGGCGTGTCGATCGCGGTGGGGCTGATCAATGCCGCCGCGATCACGCCGTAACGGAGCGCAGGCATGAAGCGATCACGCAATCTCAAACTCACCTTGATGGCTGCGCTGCCGGCCGCCTTCGTCACCGGCTGCGGCTCGGAGCCGGAGACCGGCGTGGTGCTGCAGTCGGCGTCGGACTGTTACCAGATCAAGCAGGAACAGTCCGATATCCAGCAATGCCTCAAGGCCTACGACGAGGCGGTGGCCAAGCATCAGCAGGCCGCGCCGCGCTTCACCACGCGCTACGAGTGCGATGAACAGTTCGGCAGCTGCACGGCGATCACCAACCCGCAGGGGCAGCAGAGCTGGATCCCGCCGATGGGCGGGTTTCTGTTGGGGTATGCGCTGGGCAACATGAGCGGCGGCGGGTATCGCTATGGCGGCTCGATTCCGCTGTACCGCGACTACCGCAGCGGCGGTTACTACAAGCCCAATGGCGATCTGGCCAGCAACCGCATCGGCACCGTGCGTGGGCGCAGCGGCGCCATCGACATGCCCACGCGCGCCATCACCGTGTCGCGTTCGGGCTTCGGTTCCAGCGCGGCGGCGCGCAGTTCGTTCGGCAGCGGCGGGCGCAGCTCGGGCTTCGGCGGCTGACATGCAACGCATCCTGACCCCCGAACGCGCGGACTGGCGCACGCAGGCCGAATCGCTGGGCTTCCACTTCCACACCATCGACGGCGAGCCGTATTGGGACGAAAGCGCCTACTACGCGTTTTCGCTGCGTCAGATCGAAGACGACATCGAAGCGCCCACGCAAGAGCTGCACGACATGGCGATGCAGCTGGTGGACGAGGTGGTGAACTCGGAAGCGCTGCTGACCCGGCTGGCCATCCCGCCGTTCTACTGGGACTGGATCGCCAACTCCTGGAAAGAACGCGACCCGCATCTGTATGGCCGCATGGACCTGGCATATTCGGGCGATGGCCCGGCCAAGTTGTACGAACTCAATTACGACACGCCGACATCGCTCTACGAATCGGCGTATTTCCAATGGCTGTGGCTGGAACAGCAGATCGCCAGCGGTGCGCTGCCCAAGGGCGCCGATCAGTACAACCTGATCCAGGACCTGCTGTGCGAAACCCTGGGTGCGTTGGCGGTGGATGGCGCGATCGGCGCGCAGATGCATTTTGCGGCAGTGAGCGATTCGCTGGAAGATCGCGCCACGGTGCGCTACCTGCGCGACTGTGCGCATCAGGTGGGCATCAGCACCGAGGAAGTGGCCATCGAAGATATCGGCCTGAGTGCCGAAGGCTGGTTCACCGACGAACAGGATCGGGTGATCCACACGCTGTTCAAGCTCTATCCGCTGGAATTCATGATGGAAGAGCGCTTCGGGCCGGCATTGATTGCCGACCGGGTGCGCCTGATCGAGCCGGCATGGAAATCGGTGTTGAGCAACAAGGGCATCCTGCCGTTGCTGTGGGACCGCCATCAGGGGCACCCGAATCTGCTGCCTGCCCGCTTTGCGCAAGCCGGCGAGGCACCAACCGCAGGCTGGGTACGCAAGCCGCTGCTCTCGCGCGAGGGCGCCAACATCGCGCTGGTGACGGCGCAAGGCGAGGCCGCGCACACCGATGGCCCGTACGTGGACGACCCGGCGATTTTGCAGGCGCATCACCCGCTGCCGGTGTTCGACGGGCGCCATGCATTGGTGGGCAGCTGGGTCGTCGCCGATCGCCCTGCCGGCCTTGGCATGCGCGACGACGATGGCCCGATCACCCGCGACACCTCGCGCTTCGTGCCGCACGTCATCACTGATTGAGGTGTAGCGAGGAGTGCATCGCCATTGCGAGGTGGCGGTGCCGCCGCTCGGCGCCTGGCGTCCTTTGCGGCACAGCTGCAGGCGGGTGGGGGAGCGATGCCCAGCTGGTGCCGGCGGCGACAATGGCAGTACGCTGGCCTCGCGTGTCGCGCATGACATATGCGCCAGCGCCGCGCAAGGCCCCAGTCGCATGCAAGGCGACGCATCTTTTCCACACCCCCTGTGGATGGAAGTTTCACAAGGCTGTGGACAAGTGCGCGCAGGCCCCGGCCTGCAATGCTGTCAAGATGGGTGGCGAAAAAATGACCACCCGTTTGCGGAGAACTTTTTTCGTGTGTGGGTCCATGCGATCCCGGCAGAATCGGCAAAGTGGTCGCGCTGGCATCGCCGTGGTACCAGGCCGGCATCGAGCGACGCCTCGACATGTGGTGAACCTGGCGATCACGTCGGTAGTTCCGACCAGCTGAGCCTTAGACCTCATTCGCGTGCTGTCATCGACCGGCCACGTTGCCCGGCAATCGCGGTGCGGCCTCACGTCGCTGCCGCGGACGCATCACACCCGTCGCGCTACAAAAAAGCTCGCCACCGCCAGCAACCACGCCAACGCGAACACGCTCAGGTAGGCGGCACGCGTGGCCGATGTCAGCAGCGCAGCGAACAAGGCGCCCGCGAGCGCCAGCATGGCCGCCACCGCGATGGCTTCGCTCAGTTGCAAGGCAGAGCTGTTGGCGCCTTGCTGCGCCGGTGGCGAGAGCGACAGCAGCACCACCGACAGGCTGGGATACAGCAGGCCCATGCCCAGGCCGGTCAGCGCCCACCCGGCAATGGCCCACGGCACGGGAATCGCCGGCCACACCGCACCCGCGCTGATCGCAATGCCCAACGTCATCAATAGCGCGCCGCTCTTGAGCAGGCGGGGGCGCGACCAACCGGCGCGGCTGTGGCCCTGGTACCACGAACCACCAAACCAGCCCAATGCACCCACGCTCAGTGCCACGCCGGCCAGCAGCGGCGAAAGTCCGCGTTCGCGCGACAGCAGCAGCGGCAAAAACGCCTCAAAGCCAAAGAAGGCGGCCGCCGCAATGCCGCGCAGCGCGATCACGCTCGGCAACCCGCGCGCCAGCCGCAGCGTGCCAGCCGGCAGCAGGCGCCACGTACAATACGCGGTGAGCAACAAGGCCGGCAGCATGGCGCCCGGCGCCAGCCTGCCGTGCAGTTGCCCGCCCAGATACACGCCAAGCACGCCCACCGCCGCGCCGATCGCCCACCCCATCGAGGCGGTGGGTGCGTCGGAACTGCCGCGTGTCCAGCTCTGTCCGCGCAGCGCCGGCCACAGCATCGAACCAGCCGGAATCGCCAGGAGCGGCACCGACAAAAATACCCAGCGCCAGCCCAGCTGCTGCACGATCAATCCGCTGATGCCCGGGCCGATCAACGACGGCACCACCCAGCCGGCCGAAAACGCGGCAAACACGCGCGGACGCAAGACCTCCGGATACAGCCGCCCCACGATGACGTACAAGGCCACCGAATAGGCGCCAGCCCCCAAGCCCTGCAGCAAGCGACCGGCGATCAACATCGGCATGCTCGGTGCCAGGCCGGCGACCAGCAGGCCGACCACAAAGCACAGCAAGCCGGCCGCCAATGCACCGCCAGGGCCGGCGCGGTCGCTCCAGCGCCCGGCCGCCGTCATTCCGATCACGCTGGTGGCCAGCATGCCGCCGAATGCCAACGCGTACAGCGGCAGGCCGTTCAACTCGCGCGCCACCGTCGGCATGGCGGCGGCAACCGCCAACGACTCGAACGCGTTGAGCGACACCAGCGCCACCATGCCCAGCGTCGCCGCGCGGTAGGGCGCGGCCAGGATGGAGATGGGCTGCGTTTGGGTGGACAGCGCTGCGGCAGTGATCGGTCTTTCGGTCGGCATCGAACATCCAGGAACGAAACGTGTGTAGAGGCGTGACCGGTACTTGCACCGGTGAAGGCCGCGCAGCATCCTGCCTCAACCTAGGTTGAGGTTAAGGCAATGCAACGTGAGTTGTCCGTGGGCGAGGTCGCCAAGCGCAGTGGTGTTGCGGTGTCGGCGCTGCACTTCTACGAGCGCAAAGGGTTGATCAGCAGCCTGCGCACCGCCGGCAACCAGCGTCGTTATGCGCGCGATGTGCTGCGGCGCATCGCGGTGATTCGCGTGGCGCAGCGACTGGGCGTGCCGCTGCAGCAGGTGCTCGATGCCTTCTCGGTGTTGCCGGATCAACGCACGCCCACGCGTGCGGAGTGGGCGCGCATGTCGGCGCGTTGGCGGGGCCAGCTGGACGCGCGCATCGACGAACTACAGGCCTTGCGCGATCAGCTCACCGATTGCATCGGCTGCGGCTGCCTGTCGCTGCGCCGCTGCCGCCTGAGCAATCCGGACGATGCCCTCGGCCACGGTGGCGAGGGGGCGTTGCGGTTGGGTGGTCTGATGGCGGAGTAAGTCGGCCTGGCCAGCCGTTCCGTCGCACCGCGCTGTGCAGGGGCAGGGCCGGCGGAGCGCGGGCGATCTGCGCGTGCGGTGCGTGGCCGGCGCTCCACCAGGGCAGCTAGTGGCGGCCACCTCCGAAACCTCAGGCAGCCGCAACCGGGACCAATGGCATTGCCGCGCGCGACACTCTGCGTCGTAGGATGGGAATCCCCTCCGCCGCAGGATTTCGCATGACCCCCGCCGTGCGCCGATCACTCACCGTTGCATTGTCGCTGGCCTGCGTCACTGCGCCGGCGCTTGCCGCAGCCGCGCCCGCCAGCGCCGCCACGGCCGCCACGCCTGCTCCGGCCAGCGTGTTCGATCCGCTGGCCTTGTTCGCGCCCCTGCAATTGCCCGACGCTCCCAATGCCTATCGCAGCGGCAGCGGCGTACCTGGCCCGGCGTTCTGGCAAAACCGCGCCGACTACGACCTCAGCGCCAGCATCGACCCGGCAACGCACTCCCTCAGCGGCGAGGCCGCCATCACCTACACCAACCACAGCCCCGACACGCTGGACGTGCTGTGGCTGCAACTGGACCAGAACATCTACCGCGCCGACGCGCGCTCTGCCGCCAGCCGGCCGCTCAGGCGCAAGGAGTTCACCGATGGCATGCAGATAGCCAGCGTCGAGATCGATCAAGGCGGGCGCCGCCAGTCAGCGCACTTCATCGTCGACGACACCCGCATGCGGGTGGATCTGCCGCAACCGCTGGCCGGGCAGGGCAAGGCGCTCACCGTGCATATTCGCTATCGCTACACGATCCCCGGCACCTGGGGCGGGCGCACCGCAGTGAGTGCCAGCAAGCAAGGCGAGATCTACGAGATTGCGCAGTGGTACCCGCGCATGGCGGTGTACGACGATCTGCGTGGCTGGGACACGCAACCGTACCTGGGATCGGAGTTCTACCTGGAGTACGGCAATTTCGACTACGCAGTGACCGTGCCGGAGGGCTTTCTGGTCGCCGGCTCCGGTGCGCTGACCAATCCGCAGGACGTACTCAGTCGCACCGAACAGCAACGCCTGGAGCAAGCCCGCAGCAGCGACCGCACCGTGTTGATCCGCACGCCTGCCGAGGTAACCGCACGTGCGGCCAAGCCGGCGGGCAAGGGCGCGCAGACCTGGCGCTTCCACATGGACCACACCCGCGATGTCGCATTTGCCGCATCGCCGGCGTTCGTCTGGGACGCGGCGCGCATCAATTTGCCGGGCGGCAAGCACGCGCTTGCGATGTCGGTGTACCCGGTGGAAGGTGTGGGCGCAGACAAGTGGAACCGCTCGACCGAATACGTCAAAGGCGCCATCGAGCATTTTTCGCAGTGGTATCCGTACCCATGGCCAGCCGCGATCAACCTGGGCGGCTATGGAGCCGGCATGGAATATCCGGGCATCGTCTTCGATGGTTTCGAAGACGGCGGCAAGGACCTGTTCTGGATCACCGCGCACGAAATCGGCCACACCTGGTTCCCGATGATCGTCGGCTCCAACGAGCGCCGGCATGCGTTCATGGATGAAGGTTTCAATACCTTCATCGACGTGTATGCATCGGATGCGTTCAACAGGGGCGAATACGCGCCCAAGCGCGATTCGGAATACGCGCCCAAAGGCGGCAACCCGGTCGACGAAATCCTGCCGCTGCTGGCCGACACCCGTGCGCCGACGTTGATGGACAACGCCGATTCCACCAGCGAGACCTATCGCCATCCGCTGACCTACTTCAAGGGCGCACTGGGCCTGGTGCTGCTGCGCGAGCAGATCCTGGGTCCGGCGCGTTTCGATCCTGCGTTTCGCAAATACATCGCCACCTGGGCCTACAAGCATCCCACGCCGTCGGACTTTTTCCGGCTGATGGAAAGCGAAAGCGGGGAGGACCTGTCCTGGTGGTGGCGCGGCTGGTATCTCAACAATTGGCAGCTGGACATGGGCATCGCCGACGCGCATTACGTCGACCACGACCCGGCCAAGGGGGTGCAAGTCACATTGCGCAGCCGGCAGAAGCTGGTGATGCCGGCGACCCTGCGTGTGGATCTGGCCGATGGCAGCCACCTGGACCGGCGCGTGCCGGTGGAAACCTGGCTACAGACCGCCACGCCCACGCTGACCCTGCCGACCACCCAGAAAGTGCTGCACGTCACCCTGGACCCGGACCATGTGCTGCCAGATGCCGACCGCAGCGACGCGCGCGTGGACGTGATCGGCTAAGCATCGCGCCAGGCGTGGGCGCCGACGTGGCCGCAGCGCGATCGCGTCGGTCGCTGCGTGCAGCAACCGCCGACGAAAACGGAAAACAAGCGCCTGCGCTGATCACCGGGCGAGCGCAGCAGCTGCCCGGCATCGATCGGCAACACGCAGACGCCACGGTTCCTGTGCGGTGTCGAGTGGTCACCCGACGACGACTGACTGCGTATGTCAGCTGCCCAAAGCCGCGCAATCGATTGCGAAGAGGGTCGGCAGGGATTCGTGTAAAAAAAAAACAGCCAAAAGTGAGCTAACCCGCTGTCAGCAAAGGGCATTTACACGAATCCCTGCCGACGCTCAGCATGGTCACACACTGAACTGCTATCTGGCGCGGTATTGAGTAGCCATGTCGGCCGCTACGTCTTTCCGATAGCAAAGGGGGCGCGTAACCGCCGCCACGGCTATATGCGCTCCTGCCGCCACAGCTGCTTCCATCACGCGCTGTGTTATAGCGGCAAGGACAGTTGCCTGGATACGAGCTGATGGATACGCGAATCAGCGCCGTCTTGACGCCCTGCCGAACCTCAACTTCCGCGGCAATGCCTTCGTCGTCCCAGCCAGGACTTCGGTGAGGCCAAGCGAATCGGAGAACTACTCACCAAACTTGCGTTCTACAGTCACTGCAGGAGATCACCATGGGACTATGCAATTCAAAGAGCGTGGCAGGCTCGGTTGCAGGCTCGCCTATAGCGACTTTACCTGAGCATTATCCAAATAGCGCCACAGCGCAGACCACCTCTTCTAGGCCTTCGTCTCCCGAGGCGTCCATGTCACCCAGCCTGCATGACTTGGCGGCACTCGGCTCTCCCCGAGCGAGGCGGGCCCGCTCGGGGACATCCGCCGGTCCCTCCGGCACCGGCATCCTTGCAGGGCAAGTGTCCTCTCCTTATTCGTCGTCCGGACCTACGCTCGCGGCTCAATTGCAGGACTTCATTGACGCGCTGGAGCACGCCGAGCGTCAAGGAAAACAATATCCGGCGGCCGAACTCGATCAGAAGTTCCAGCCACAGGTGGTGGCGGCCCAGAATCTCATCCAGCCCAATCTCGAGGTGAAGGTCTTCGATGCGTCGGCATCCGAGCCAAATGCCTTGCGGCAAGCTATTGTCGATACCAGGCGGGGTCAGCGGTGGCGCGCCGTCGTTAACGTGGAGCGAATCCATGGAAAGGGAGCGCCAAGCCATGGCATCGCGGTGGACGTGTCGGGAGGTCGTGGCAAGGTGTCCGTCTTGGCGGTCGACAGCGTATGGGGATGCACCGACACGCTGTCCGTCATGACCGCCGCGTTGAAGGGCGTGAAGAACGCGACGCTCACCATCCTCAACACGGGCACGCAGAAGGATGTCATCAACTGCAAGACCTTCGCCCTGGCGAATGCGAAGGCGATGGCGGCGAACGATGACTTGATTGTGGATCTCCACAAGAAGAATCTTAAAGGGAAGATCGTCGGGACCAGCGATACCATCAATAACGTGGACGTCACGATCGCGCGCGGCTCCGATGTGCTCGATGCGAGCTTCTTCCAGCATACGACGTCGAAGGATGTCTTCGACAATCTTCCCGGGCATATCCGGGAACCACTGGAGGAGAGCTTCGTCCAGAACTTCCGGGAGATCGAGGCGGGAGGCAAGCGCAGGGCGTACAACGCCTCCATCCAGCAAGAGAGGCTGAAGTACCTGCGGGATGCGCTGCTTTTCGCCGACTCCGAGTACCGGAGCTAAGCGCTCCAGGAGCCCGCGAGGTGCCCCTGAGATAATTGAGGGTCGGCAGGATTCGTGCAAACATCTTTTTACTTACAGTATTTAGAGTGGCTAACAAAACATAGCAAGCGGCCGTGAGTGGACGCGGACGGCGCGCTCAGAACCGCAGCGTACGAGTGGTGCATGCCGATCCGAGCACCGGCCGCGCCCGACTGGCGGCTGCGGAGTAGTTTTGCTAGCTGTTCGTAGCTAACTTTTGGCTTTTTTTACACGAATCCCTGCCGACCCTCGCGAAGCGTGCACCTTCTTCTTCGCGCAATGCTCGTTGCTGCGCCGATACACAGGCGGCGTGCAATCGGCAGGCGCAGGCAGCGCTGCCGCGTCCGGTGCAGCGCCGACTTCGACACGCAATCCAGCCGCGCGGCGCGGGCCGTGACCCGAGGTTTGCGCAATCGCCGCATCCGACCCCATTGCGACACGTTCATTATGCAAATTTCACCGTTCGACCCGACGGTTTTTGCGTAATGCCGTGATAACGCTTACAGCCCCGCCAGCATTGAAAACTGCATGCGGGCTCAAGCGACTGCGGTATCGGCTGTAACAGTGCATAGCCATCACTATGCTGCAACGCACGGTGACAAGCGCTTTATGCCCTGACTAGGCTGCGCGGCATGTTAGCGCTATCACTGGCCGGCATGCCGTGCAAAGGACCTGCAACAAACGCAGCAGTGGCGAGCAGCGCCGTCGCTGCGGCGGGACGTGCATGCACACCGCAGGTCGACGGTCGAAGGGGCGATCGGCAGCCTGCGTGCTAGGGGACAGATCGAGGGCAACTGAAGCAGCGTCAAGCGGTTGTTGTGTGGTGCGTGCGGCGCGGTGAAGGGACGGAGATGCCGGCAGAGCATGTCGATCCAGACGCCGGCTGCGCCCCGCACGACACATGCATGGCGTTGGATTGGTGGCTCCAGCAGTTGCAGCAGCGTTGGCCACGGCCTGTCGGGCAGTGGCCGCGATTCCGCCGTATCGCATGCCGCGATATCGGCCGTTGGCGGTTGGACTCCACTCCCGAGGACACATCGATGCGTCGTACGTTGAACAGCTTCAAGTCGAAGGCCATGTTCACCTTCGTTGGCGGCTTGTTGGTCATCAATCCCGCCTTTGCGCAGGATGTCGCGTCGCCGCCTGCGCCGGCGCCGCAATCCAGCAGCGATTCGGCCACCACCCTGGATGCGGTCAACGTGACCGGTATCCGCAACAGCCTCAACCAATCGATGGGCATCAAGCGCGATGCCGCCGGCGTGGTGGATGCGATCAGCGCCGAAGACATCGGCAAGTTCCCGGACACCAACCTGGCCGAATCGCTCCAACGCATCACCGGTATTTCCATCGAACGCCGTGATGGCGAGGGCGCGCAGGTCACCGCACGCGGCTTCGGCCCGCAGTTCAACACCGTCACCCTCAACGGCCGTCTGATCCCCGGTGCCGATGCCTTCGGCGCGCCCGGCCAGACGCCGATCGGCGGCGTGGATGTCGGCACGCGCGCGTTCAATTTCGCCCAGCTCGCCTCCGAAGCCATCACCGGCATCGAGGTGTTCAAGACCAGCCGCGCGACCGCGCCCAGCGGCGGCATCGGTGCCACGATCAACATCCAGACCGACAAGCCGTTCAATCACGACGGCGTGGTGGCCAATGCCGGTGCCAAGATGGTGTCCGATCGCTCCGAGCCCTTCGGTGATTCGCTTACCCCGGAAGTGTCGGGCATCTTCAGCTATACCAACCCGGACAAGACCTTCGGCATCGGCCTGAGCGCCAGCTACCAGAAGCGCCATGGCGGTTCGGTCCAAGCCACAGAAAATACCTGGAACATCCAGCGTTGGACCGGTACCGACCCGGCGCTGCGCCCGGACGCGGTGGTGACCAATGCCCCGGCGATCGGCCAGTTGTACGGCATGCCCAACGATCTGCGCTATGCGTTCGCCGATTTCCAGCGCGAGCGCATGAATGGCCAGGCGGTGATGCAGTTCGCACCGACCGACAGCCTGACCCTGACCCTGGATTACACGTATTCGGCCAACGAGATTCGCGAAGAGCGCGGTGAGCAGGGTATCTGGCTGCAACGTGCCAACAGCTTTACCGATCTGACCTTCGATACCGGCCAGGCCGTGGCCACGCCGGTCTATCTGCGCGATGTGCCGAACGGGGCGAAGGACTTCGGCATGGAACAACAGCGCAACGAGCAGAAGTACACGCTCGGCTCGCTGGGTTTCAATGCCGATTGGCAGGTGAGCGACCGCTTCCAGTTGAGCTTCGATGCGCACAATTCCAAGACGCAAAGCCTGCCCAACGACCCGACCACGGGCGGCAGCGCGACCTATTTCAGTTTTGCCGGCACCAACAACTGCACCAATGGGCCGTACTGCGGCGGCCAATGGGGGCAGGAACTGTGGTTCAACAATTCCTTGCCGATCGGCGCACGCACCTGGTATCCCACTGCGGCCGATTCGCTGGCAAACACCAATGGCGTGGTCAATCCCGCCTTCACGCCCGCCGAGCTCGGCTCGCAGGTGCTGCGCATCTTCTATCAGAAGCAGGTGACCGAAACCAAGGAAGGACGCCTGGACGGAAAGTTCGACTTCGACGACGGGCGCTTCCAGTTTGGCGTGAGTTCGACCAACACCACCATGCAACGCCGAGTCAGCGAGACCAACTCGCCGCTGGGCGATTGGGGCGTGGCCAATGCGGGCAACGAGCCGGGAATGGTCGCATTGCTGCAGCCGGTGAGCATCACCGGCATGTTCAAGGACTTCAACCCCACCGGCGCGGCGTCCAGTGCATGGCGCGGCGATGCCGATCAGCTGGCGCTGTGGGGCGGAAGCCAGTACGGCGCAACCACGCGTTACAACCCGCAATACACCGCAGACAACCGGGTCGAAGAAAAGACCCGCGCGGCCTACGTGCAGTTGGAAATTGCCGGTGCCATCGCCGGAATGACCACCAATACGCGGCTGGGTCTGCGCTACGAGCGCACCGACGTGGAGTCCACCTCGCAGGTGGCCACGCCCACCGCGCTGCTGTGGCTGTCCAACAACGACTTCCAGCTGATCCGCTCCACCGACCAACAGCCTTTCAGCGAGAAGACCAGCTACAACTACATCCTCCCCAACATGGACTTCAGCATCGATTTCACCGATGCGCTGAAAGGCCGTGCCTCGTTCGGCCAGACCATCGCGCGCGCGCCGTACAACAATCTCATCGCCGGTCCCACGCCCAACACTCCCAATGGCTCGATCCTGATCAATCCGTCCAACCGCGCCGGTGGCGATTCGCAGACGCCCACGCTCGATCCGTTGGAATCGGACAACCTCGATCTGGCACTGGAGTGGTATTTCGCCGACGCCAGCTACGTCTCAGCCACGTTCTGGAACAAGCGCGTGAGCAATTTCATCGGCAATACCGTCACGCGTGAATCGCTGTACGGACTGACCGACCCCACCTCGGGGCCGGATGCCCAGGCCGCGCTGGCGTTCCTGCAAAGCGGGGCCTGCGCCGCTCAGGTGGGCGCGGCCGGCAACGATGTCGCGGGCGCGTGTTCGGCCAACGACACCTCGCTGTTTGCGGCCATGGCGCTGCTGCGCAATGCTGCTGCCACCGGCGGGCTGAGCGCCTACAACGGCAGTTCGGCGCAGAGCCTTGCGCTGGAGAATGCCTACGATATCGCCGGCAATGCCTCCGACCCGCTGTATCAGTTCGATGTGTCACGGCCGATCAACCAGAACAAGGCCAACATCCATGGCTGGGAACTCGGCGGCCAGTACTTCTTCGGCAGCACCGGTTTCGGCATCTACGCCAACTACACCATCGTGGAAGGGGATGTGGCGTTCGATAACACGGTCATCGATCGCGATCAGTTTGCGTTGCTCGGTCTGAGCGACACCGCCAACGTCATGCTGATGTACGAGAAGTATGGCTGGAGCGCACGCCTGGCCTGGAACTGGCGTGACGAATACCTGATCGCTGCCAACCAGGACAATGCCAACCGTAACCCGTACTACGTCGAGCCGTATCAGCAGTTCGACCTCAGCGTCAGCTACGCATTCAACAAGCAGCTGTCGGTGGGCTTCGAGGCGATCAACCTGACCGGTGAGGACGTACGTTGGCACGGCCGCTCGGAGAAACAGATCATCCGCCTGATCGACCAGCAGCCGCGTTACACGCTGGGCGTGCGGTACGCGTTCTGAACCATCACGCGCTGTTCTAGCCGTAATGCTGCGGCCGCCATCGTGCGATGGCGGCCGCAACCGGTTATAGCGCCGTTGCTCGCGTGCAGTCCGCAGCCGGGTATTGCCGCAGCGCCCGCGCCGTCGGGGTATGGGCAGTCGGCCTTGCAGTGCGTGTGTCACTTGCTGGCTTTCGCAGTGACGCAGCATGTTGCTGCCCTGCGGCTTGCCGGCGCACGCTTTTTTGGCAATGCTCAGCATCGATATGCGCGCGGGGAATGCGTGCGACCGGATTCCTTCATGACTGCAGTCCTCCGCGACGGACGGCTGCTGGAGTTTCAGATGACGCGATACGCAGTGCTCAACAACGTGGCGCATCACGACCTGCGCGTGATCCTGCGCTTTGGTGCGGAATTCGGCGATGCGGTGGGCGTGGTGCCGGCCTTCGTCACCGAATATGCCGAGCTGCAACGCGAGTACCCGCTGTTCTTCCGCAAGGATCCGGCCGGAAGTGGTTACCAGCCGGTGGCGCTGCTGGGCTTCGCACAGGATGAAAACCTGTTTCTGCAGGACGGGCGCTGGAATGCCAGCTACCTGCCGGGCATCGTTGCCAAGGGACCGTTCCTGATCGGTTTCCAGGAGCAACACGTCGACGGGGCCTTGGTGCAGGAGCCGGTGATCCATGTCGACCTGGAACATCCGCGCATCAGCCGCAGCGAGGGCGAGGCGGTGTTCCTGCCGCAAGGCGGCCACAGCCCGTATCTGGAACACATCATCGGCGTGTTGCGCGGCATCCGCGATGGCCTGGACGCGGGGCAAGCGATGGCGGCCGCCTTCGACGCGCTCGGCCTGATCCAGCCGGTGCGGCTGGACGTTGCGCTGGATGCCAGCCATGCCACGCAGTTGCAGGGCTTGTTCGCCATCGACCGCGAGCGGCTTGCCGCCCTGGATGCGCAAGCGCTGCAGCAGTTGCATCAGGCCGGCTATCTGGAAGGCGCCTTCCTGATGCTGGCATCGCTGCACAATGTGCGCCGGCTGATGGCCGAGAAACAGCGCCGTCTGCAGCAGTCGCACAGCGACCCCGTTGCCGCGTACGCCTGAGCGTATGGCCGCACCTGCAACCGAGCTGTCTGTCGCGGCAGGCGCCGCCATCGCCGAGCGCAGCGACTGCAGCCCCGATGCATTGCCGCTCGCCGCACTCTGTGAGGCCGCAGAGCCGGTGGTGCTGCGCGGCGTTGCGCGCAACTGGTCGCTGGTGCAGGCCGGGCTGCGCAGCGCCGATGAGGCCATGGCGCTGTTGCGCGCACACGACACCGGCCGCCCCCTGCAGTATTCCTATGGCGGCCCGGAGATCGGCAGCCGCCCGTTCTATCGCGACGATTGCAGCGCGCTCAACTTCCAGGTGCAGCGCGGCAGCGTGAGCACCTTGCTGGATGCCATTGCGGCACATCGTGACGACCCGCAGCTGCCCACCTATTACCTGGCCTCGTTGCCGGTGGACGCCAATCTGCCAGGGTTGCGCGCGCACAACGATCTGGATGTCGCCGCCAACGGTGGCCCAGTGCAGCCCAGCATCTGGATCGGTAACCGCGTGATCGCCTCGTGCCACTACGATGCGCTGGATAACCTGGCGTGCTGTGCGGTTGGGCAACGGCGCTTTACGCTGTTTCCGCCGGAGCAGGTCGCCAATCTGTATCCGGGTCCGCTCGATCCCACGCCGGGCGGGCAGGTGGTGAGCATGGTCGATGTCGCCCATCCGGACCTGCAACGCTTTCCGCGTTTTGCCGATGCCTTGCCGCATGCGCGCAGCGTGGTGCTGGAGCCGGGCGATGCGTTGTTCATTCCCAGCATGTGGTGGCACCACGTCCAATCGCTGCACCCGTTCAACGTGCTGATCAATTACTGGTGGAGCCGTGCGCCAGCGCACCTGCCTGCCGCGATGCCGGCGCTGTATCACGCGCTGTGGGCGATTCGCGACCGCCCCACAGCGGAGAAACAGGCATGGCGCGCGTTGTTCGATTATTACGTGTTCGGCCCTGCCGAGCAGGCCGGCGAACATCTGCCCGAAACGGCGCGTCATGCGCTCGGCCCGATCGACCCCATGCTGTCGCGGCAGCTGCGCGCCATGCTGATCGGCAAGTTGAACCGCTGATGTGCGGCATCGCCCTCAACCCATTTCAGAGGAGTGCGCAGTGACTCAGGCTCAGATTCGCAAGGTGGTGATCGCCGGTGGTGGAACGGCCGGCTGGATCGCTGCCTGTGCGCTTTCGCATCAATTCCGCAATTTGCTGGACATCACCCTGGTCGAGTCCGAGCAGATTGGCACCGTCGGTGTGGGCGAATCCACGGTGCCGCCCATTCGCACCTTCCACCGGTTCCTGCAGATCGACGAGCAGGAATTCCTGCGTGCGGTGGCGGGTACCTTCAAGCTATCGATCTCGTTCGAGCATTGGCGCCGCCAGGGCGAGCGCTACATCCATCCATTCGGCATCACCGGCCAGAGCACCCTGGTGTGCGCGTTTCACCATCTGTGGCTGGAAAGCCAGCGCCGCGGCATGCCGGGCAGCTTCGGCGATTACTGCCTGGAAACGGTGGCCTCGCGCGTGGACCGCTTTGCGCTGCACGGCGAGCCGGCAGTCAATTACGCCTATCATCTGGATGCGGCGCTGTATGCCAGGTTCCTGCGTGCGCGCAGCGAGGCCTGCGGCGTCAAGCGTGTCGAAGGCAGGATTCAGCAGGTGACCGTGCAGCCGCACAGCGGCGATGTCGCCAGCCTGGTGCTGGAAGACGGGCAAACGATCGAAGGCGATTTGTTCATCGATTGCAGCGGCTTCCGGGGTCTGCTGATCGAACAGACGCTGCACACCGGCTACGAAGACTGGAGCCATTGGCTGCCGTGCGACCGTGCGGTGGCGGTGCAGACCCAAGCCCTCGGCCCACCGGTGCCCTACACCCGCGCCATCGCGCACGAAGCCGGTTGGCGCTGGCATATTCCGTTGCAGCATCGCGTCGGCAACGGCCTGGTGTTTTCGAGCAAGCACCTGTCCGATGACGAGGCGCATGCGAAGCTGCTGCGCGATGTGGCCGCGCCTGCAGTGAAGGATCCCTGGATGGTGCCGTTCCGCACCGGCCGCCGCCTCAAGGCCTGGAACAAGAATGTGGTCTCGCTCGGTCTGGCCAGCGGTTTTATCGAGCCGCTGGAATCCACCAGCATCCATCTCACCATCTCTGCAGTGGTGCGGCTGCTGGCGCTGTTTCCGGCCGAAGGTATTGCATCCTCGCAGGTGCAACTGTTCAACGACGTCAGCCGCGCTGAAATGGAGCACGTGCGCGACTTCGTCACCTTGCACTACCACGCCACCCAGCGCGACGAACCGCTCTGGCAGCAATGCCGGCAGATGGAACTGCCCGAGTCGCTGGCGCTGCGCCTGCGTGCCTGGCGCGAACGCGCGCACGCCTGGCAGGGCGCCGATGAACTGTTCCGTATCGATTCCTGGACCCACGTGCTGATGGGGCAGGGTATTGCACCCGATCAGCACCACCCGCTGACGCGCGCATTTTCCGACCACGACCTGCGCCGCCTGCTCGACGGTATCGCCCAGCCGATCCAGCACGCCGTGCGGCAGATGCCGTCGCAGCAGGACTTCATCGAGCACTACTGCAAGGCAGGCGAACAGGTGTGGGGGATGCGCAGCCCGGTGCCTGCCTAGGGCCGGCATTGGCTCGCTGCGCGCGGGCGCAGTGCGCGCCCGCGCTACAGCCGCATCAGATCCTTGCCCACTACGATCGGCCCGGCGTAATGCTTGCGCGCGCCTTCGCTCCACATTGCGTCGGTGATGGATGCATCGCCACCGGGGACGAAGTGACTGAGCACCAGCATCTTCGCGTTGGCTGCAGCCGCAATCATGCCGACCTCTTCGCTGGTGGAGTGGCTCTTGAGCAGATGGTCGAGCAGTGTGGGGGCGTTGTCGTTGGCCTTCAGCATCGTTTGTAGCGCCGCCAGATACATCACCTCGTGCACCAGGACATCTGTGTTCTTCGCGAACTCGGCCAGCGCGGGCAGGTAGCGCGTATCGCCGGAGAACACCACGCTGCGGTCGGGCGCTTCGAACCGATAGGCAAAGGCCGGCTTGAGCGTGTAATGGTCCACCAAGGTAGCAGTGACGGTGACCTGATCGTTCTTCAAAACGGTGCCGGGCTGGTCGAACTCATGCACATGAATCAGTGCTTCGAACGGCGGGCGGCCTTCCTCACGGATGCGTGCCTGGATGTCGATGGCATTCATCGCGACAAACGCTTCCACCATCCTGGCGATGCCGGGCGGGCCATACAGATGCACCGGCGTCTGCAGGCCACTGGCCCAGGCCAGCCACACCACGTTGAGCAGATCGGCATTGTGGTCGGAATGGTGGTGGGTCAGAAAGATATCGCGCAGCATGGGCAGTCGAATGCCGGCCTTGACCAGTTGCTGCGCCACGCCGTTGCCGCAATCGATGAGATACGGTTGCCCGTCGATGACCAGGGCATTGGCGGCCGCCGCCCGCAAGGGCGAGGGTGTCGGACCACCCTTGGTGCCCAGCAGCACCAGAACGCTGCCTTTGGCCGGAAAGGGGGCAGGTGGCGCAGAGTCGGGCTTGGCGGATGTGTGTCGCACCGCCGGACGCGCAGCGGCATCGAGCTGCCCCACTGCGGTCAGCGCACTCGCCACGAATGCAGTGCGTAGCAGCGCGCGACGGGAGCGGGATGGCTGTAAGGTGGTCATTGTGGCTCGTGTCGATGTGCGTGGGTTGCGTGCCGATGCAAGGCTGCGTGTTGTCCATACAATACGGCAGGCGTCGCTGACAGCGATCGGAAAGCAGCCGTCCAGGCGCTATTTTTTCGCTACCCACGCCGCCACGCTCAAAATTCGCGTGCAATGAATTGATGCAAGGCCGGCGAACGATAGAACGCCATGCATTGGGCGAAGATGCGATTGAATGGGCCGCGGCGCGCTTCGTCCTTCATCGGGACTTCGCGCTTGTCCAAACCCGCCGTGCTGGCGTCGACAAACCGATGCAGGCGGTCGGTGGCGCCGGCCTTGGCGTTGTCCATCGCATAGGTCGTCAACAGATACGAGCGGTCGCGCAACTGGTCGGGCGCATACTTGCCGCTACGCGTGTAGTTGTTGTCCAGGCAGCGCTGCAGCGCGTAGGCCTTGATGTCCTCGCGATCGGCCGGCTTGCCGGCTGCCATGGCAGGGGTTTGCAGCGTCATCGCAGCAAGGGTGATAACGAACAGAGCGGTACGTAGGCGAACCATGAGCGGCTGCTGGTGAACGAGACCCGATCAGTCTGCCTTATCGCGCTACGTGCCGCCTAGGTTTGCACGGGTGGAGCGGGGCAAATGCAACGGCGACCGTGTCCCCGATGCTGTGGACGTTGGCAGTGGTGACGTGGATCTGGCCGGTGGTCATGCCCGGCGCACCATGGTGTTATCGCAAGAGGCTCATTGTTGCCTCTTCAAGACTGTCGTGCAGTCGAGGCTAATCAGATGCTGCCTGGCCGCAGAGCTGGAGTCTGCACACGCATGGCGCGCGCAACAGTGCGTCCGCTAGCTGGTTGCGCCATGCTGCGAAAAGCAACGATGGAGCGAAACCTTAGGCAAGCGAGTCACGGCGTTGCCATGGGCAGTGGTAACAAGCTGCAGTCTTCAGGCGACGCAGTGCGCACGTTGCAATGCGCCGATCAATGCAAGCGCCGATTCGCCAAGCAAGAAGCGCCTCGCCGGGCAAGCGCAATGCCGGGCGAAGCAAGATCAGGCGTGGCAGGCGCAACATCGCCTGCCACGTGGCTTGGCTGCTTATTGGCCGAAGTAGGTGGAAATGGTGGGATACACGTCCGAGAAACGCGAGTAGTAATCCGGCGACGTCTGCGCGCTGCAATACGACGTACCGCCGTACAGGCCGCCACGCAGTTGGTAGGCGCCATCGCTGGCGACGGTGAACAGGCCCGAGCCGGACGAGCCGCCTTCGGTCACGCCGTCGCTCCACACCACCCGATAGAGCGGGCTCTTGCCATCGATGGAGCTGTTCAATGCATTCACCGCACCCAGCGAATACTTCTTCACGTCGCCTGATGGGTGGTGGATGCCGACAATCGAAGTGCCGGTGGAACCGATCGCTGCGCTATTCCACGCTGCATAGAACGCGCCGCTTGGCGGTGCGGTCTTCAGCTCCAGCAATGCGGTGTCGCGCGTCGTGTTGGCGTGCCGCAGGAACGCACCGCCCGTCAATGTGGTTGCCTGCGAGCTGACCGTGCTGCCATTGCAGCTGGCCGCATCGTAGAACCAGTATGTCTGCAGCGTGTTGGCCACGGTCTGCGTGCTGATGCAATGTGCTGCGGTCCAGAACAGGTTGCGTTTGGGCGAGTTGGTGTTGTTCAGCAGCGTGCCGGTGCACAGGAACGAGCCCTGGCTGGTGGTGAACACCATGCGCGCCACTGCCTTTGCGGCGCTGGTGAAGCCGGTCGTGGGATTGGCACGGCAGACGATGTCGTTCTCACACGAATCGCTCTCGCCGATGGCAATGGTCATCATGTCGCGCGGGCTGGCAGTGGGGCTGATATCCAGATGCGACAGCTGCGGAATGCTGAGGCTGAAGTTCTCCGGATACAACCCTGCCGGCAGCGACAGCTCGACCAGCAGGTCCTCGCCACTCACCGTCGGCGACCAGCCGATGTCGTTGCCGCTGGCAGCAAAGCTGGCGCCGGATTGCTCGAACACGCGACCATCGTTGCCGGCAAAGCGCAGCGTCACCTTGGACGGGTCGCCAGGCGTTGCACCGGCGCCACGCAGTATCAACGATGCACGCAGCGATGCCGCCTGTGCGGAGCTGACCTTGAGGCTGGCCACGCGCGAGCCATCGGGAGCCATCTGCTAATCGAGCTTGGACAGATTCACCGTTGGCTGTGCGACTGCACGCGAGAAACCGATCTGCAACGGCTGTCCATGCTTGACCTGCGCAATGCGACGCTCGCGCACACGGCCGATCTCGGCGCTGGTAGGTGCGGTGAGTTGCACCACGTGCGTGGGCAGAACGCCGCCGCGCAAGCTTGCCGATTGCAACGTGGCCGCACCAAGCTTGGCCGCCTGCGGCGCGGCGGTGACCGGCGCTGCATCCATCTCGGTTGGCGGTGCGGCCGCTGCGGTGCCGGAAATAGCGGAAAACAACGCCAGATACATCGCGTTCTTGCGATTCATGGGTAGTCCTTCTCGTCAGGGATCGTCAGGCTGCAGCGGGGGCTGCAACAAGCGGGCGCCATCGTTGGCGCCGGACGAGACTAGCGAAACTTCAAGGCTGAATATGTGCTGAAAATCTCGTTCGTGGATAAATGGTTGCCATAAATACAATCTACTTTTCGCGTATCGATGTGCTGCGTCTTGCGTGCGGGTCGTCGGTCTTGCGAGTGCGCCGGCGCACGCAGTGGCGATGGACAAGTTGCTTGCACCAGCGCCTTGCAACGCGCGCGAAGCGGCCCGGCACCTTGCGCATGCGCCATGCGGCCATCGTTGTGTTGATCGGGTCATCTGCAGCATCGCGCTTCTCGCTTCTGATCACGTGTGCAGGCCGGCACGATGCAGATGCGACGACTCGCGGCGCGTGGCTGGCCGCACGGAATACGGCGGCGCAACAGACAGCGCGGCTGTCGCGGCTATTCCAGCGCGTCGCTGGCGCGCAATTCGGTGGAGCGTCCGCTGAGTTTCAGAAACGCCAGGACCGTCAGCCCCACCGCCATCCATGCAGCGCCACCCAGTTGTGCATGCAGGTCCGCATTGATCAGCACGTAGGCCAGGATGACGATTCCGATCAAGGGCACCACGCCATGCAGCACACGCCGGCCGTGGGTGCGGAAGTGCCACAGCACTGCGATATGCAACAACACGAAGGCGGTCAGTGCGCCGACGTTGCACAACGACGACAGCAGCGCGATCTGCCCGACGAAGACTTCGCCCAGTACCAGGCTCAGGCCCGCCACCAGCAGGATCGCACGCTGCGGTACGCCGGTGCGCGGGTGGATGTAGCGCAGGAAGCCCGGCAACTGCCGGTCGCGCGCCATGGCGAACAACAGCCGCGACGTGGCCGCCTGTGCGACCAATGAATTGGCGATTGCCGCGCTGATCGCCACAGTGAGCGCAATGACGATCTGCAGCCATGGCCCGGCGATCAATCGGCCGATCTCGAAGAACGCATCGTTGGATGCCTGCGCGCTTGGGTAGCGCTGCAGGTTGGGCTGCAGCAATGCCGCCAGCCAGGTTTGCAGGACGAACAGCCCGGCCACGATCAGCAAGGCCAGCAAGGTCGCGCGCCCCACCACGCGATTACCGCCGCGCGCTTCCTCGGACATGGTGGAGATGGCATCGAAGCCGAGGAACGACACCACCGCCACCGACAACGCGCTGAAGATCAGCTGCGGCGAAAACGCCTGTGGGTTATACAGTGGGCGCCAGCTCCAGTGCGCCCCATTGACGCCGCGCTGGATCGCCAGTGTCGCCAGCACCACGAACACCGCCAGTACCAGCAACTGCGCGAGCAGAAAAAGCCGATTGGCGCGTGCGGTGGTTTCGATGCCACGCAGGTTCACCACCGTGTTGAGCACCACGAAGAACCCAATCCACCCCGGCTGCGGTATTGCCGGCAGTACGGTCTGCATCGCATTGGCGCCGACCACATACAGCAGGGTTGGCACCAGCAGGTAGTCGAGCAGAATCGCCCAGCCGGCCAGAAATCCCATGCCGTTGCTCAGCCCGCGTCCGACATAGGCATACACCGAACCGGCCACCGGAAATGCCTGTGACATCTGCTGGTAGCTCAGTGCGGTGAACAGCATCGCCACGAAGCCGACCAGGTAGGTCAGCGGCACCATCCCGGCACTAATGTCGAAGACGCCGCCGAAGATCGAGAACGGCGCCGTGGGCACCATGCACACCAGCCCGTAGATCAGCAGATCCTTGAGCGTGAGCTGCCGCTTGAGCTCCTGTGCGTAGCCGAAGCGTTCCAGCGTGGCCGCATCGTCGCGGCGGGGCGTGTCGGTCATGCAGGTGTCCGTTGAAAGGAATGCCGGCACGCAACACGAGCGCCTGGACGAGCTGAACGCCCGTTTCGTGCTGCCGCCATGTGACCGGCATTGTGACGATAATGTGGCCGGCAAGCCCATCCATTGGCAAAAGTGCTAGGTTTTCCATGCTGGATGTCATCTGCTGGCAACCACCGGTACCGAAGGATCATCATGTTCGACATTCTGACCAGCCTGGGCCGCGATCTGCAGGCGTTGCAGACGCTCGATAGCTGTCTGGACCGGGTATTTCGCGATGTCTGCGCGCTCGGTTTCCAATCGCTGGTGTACGACTACGCGCCGGTGCCCCTGAGTCTGGAGGGGGCGCTGATCACGCCAACGGTGTTCATGCAGCGCAATGCGCCGGGCGATATGCAGCATGTGTGGTGCGAGTACGGGTACTACCAACATGACCCCGTTCAGCAGCGTGCAACGCGACGTACCACGCCGTTCGTATGGTCGTACCGCACCGACGGCCACGGCGCGGGCGTGGAATATGTGGGGGGCCAGCACCGGCAAGTGACCCGCTATCTCTGCGATAGCGGCATGTGCACCGGTGTCACCGTGCCGCTGCATTTGCCTGGTGGCGCATTTGCCACCTTCAGCGGCGCGATCGATGCCGCCGCCGCCCAGGCGCCGCGCTTGGCCGAAGCGCAGTTGCTGCCCTTCCTGTTGCTGGCGCATGCCTTCCAGGCGCGCGCGCAGGAATTGCTGGACCCGCAGGAACGCCGCTGCCACCACATCGCGCTGACCCGTCGTGAGCGCGAATGCCTGCAGTATTCGGCAAAGGGCCTGACGTCCAAGCGGATTGCCGCGGCACTCAACCGTTCAACCGCCACGGTGAACCTGCATCTGAATTCGGCCGCCCGCAAGCTGGGCGCCCGCAATCGCGTGGAAGCAGTGGTGCGTGGTATGCACTATCGGTTGCTGGAGCCATAAGTATTCTTCGAGCGTGCCTGTGTCGGCTGCGGCGCGCGCAGCTTCGGCGGTTTCGGAGCGGCAGAGCGCACATGCACTGCCGTTTCCCTGGCGCGGCCACCTGTGTTCTGAACGCCGATCCGTTCGTGGGCCAAATGGAGTCCAGTGGCGTTCGCAGCGGCAATAGATGCGCTGATTGGAAGCCGGCATTTCGATCCAAAAGCGCTGCTGAGTCACGTGATAGACGTTGCTTTCGGCGACGCAACGCGTTCGCTCCAACCGGCTATCGGCCAGCGCCAACCGCGCATCCGGGCGCGCCCAAACCTGTGAAATTTGCCAGTTAACCCCGCTCGGCGTGCTCGCTAGGCTCGGGGTTCATCATTGCCGTAGGCAGGCGCAGGTCATGCAGTGCACCGAGGGTTACGTCGAATTCCGCGGCTACCGCACCTGGTACCGCATCACCGGCGACCTGTGCGCAGATGCCTGCCCGCTGCTGGTGCTGCACGGCGGCCCCGGATGCACGCACGACTACGTGGACAGCTTCAAGGACCTGGCGGCCAACGGCCGCGCGGTGATCCACTACGACCAGCTGGGCAACGGCAACTCCACCCATCTGCGCAATGCCGAGCCAGGCTTCTGGACAGTGGGGCTGTTTCTGGACGAGCTGCAAGCGCTGATCGCGCATCTGGGGCTGTCGCAGTACGCATTGCTGGGCCAGTCCTGGGGCGGAATGCTGGCCGCCGAACATGCGGTGCGCCGTCCGTCCGGCCTGCGAGCGCTGGTCATCGCCAATTCGCCCGCCTCGATGGGATTGTGGCGCGCGGCTGCGCTGCGCCTGCGCGCGCGCCTGCCTGACGATATCCAGGCCGCACTGGACGAGCACGAAGCCGCCGGTACGCTGGACCATCCGGCCTACCGCGCTGCCAGCCAGGTGTTCTACGCGCAGCACGTGTGTCGCGTGCTGCCGTGGCCTGCCGAGGTGGCGCGAACGTTTGCCGCCATCGACGCCGACCCAACCGTGTATCACGCCATGAACGGCCCGACCGAATTCCACGTGGTGGGCAGCTTGCGCAACTGGAGCATCATCGAGCGCCTACACCGCATCACCGCGCCCACGTTGGTGCTCTCTGGCAAGTATGACGAAGCCACGCCGGAAACGGTGGAGCCCTATGCGCGCTTGATCCCGGATGCGCGCTGGCACGTGTTCGCCAACTCCAGCCACATGCCGCACGTGGAAGAACGTGCGGCGTGCATGCGCCTGGTCGGCAATTTTCTGGACGATCAGACACCGTGGCCCGGTGGGCAAATGCTGCGCTCGTCAACACTGGCCAATCGCGCTGTTTGAGCGTGCAGGGTGTGCTGGGGCGATCGCCAGCGGGCCGATCAACGGCGCTACGTTTCGCTGCCTGCCGCGATGATGTCGCTGTGGGCAGGCACCATCCATCCGTGCCTGCGATGCAGTCCCTGCAGCGTGGGTGTGCTTCCATCGCTGCACGCAGTCCGGGCAGCTGTGTCGATGGAGGTTCGAGCATCGACGCAAGCCCGTTTCCGGCCGCCGGCGCGCGTTGATGTGCGAGCGCCGCAGCGCACAGGCCGCGGGGTGGAAGGCAACGCAGGCGATCGGTAGCCAGGCACGTATTCGCTCTGGTGCGCCGCGCCGGCGCTAGCGCGCGACAGCTTGTATGCGCCTGTTCATGCTGATGTGGACGCAGCGCTGCAATGCATGACTGCAGCGCAATCGGCCAGCTGCGATCGCCAGGCGTGCACCGAGTGCGCCGATGCCTGTCGCTGCGCCGGCATGTAGATCGTGACGGTTTGCAGGTGCAATCGCGCTGCACATTCCAACGCCTGCATCGCCTACGCATCGCCGGCGTCTACAGGCGCACGCACGCATGCATCGATCCACACATGGCGACCGCCTGGCATTGGCGTGTCCTGTCCCGGCTGTCCTTCGCTGTCTCTTTTGCATGTCCCGGAAAGAGAACGCCGCGGTGTGTCTAAGTTTCGAAGATGAATAATTGTTTTATGCTTTAAATCGCGTGAAGAATGCAGCCCCCCCACGCATCGCCTTGCTGTTGTCGTCGCCACTGCGCAGACGGCTCGGCAGTGCTTGTCGACTTCATTGGGAGAGGCTACATGATCATCAAGACGCTCCAGGGCGCACTCGCGCTTGCACTGTCCGCTTGCGCCGCCGGCGCGATTGCCGGGCCGGTTGGCTACGGTGCGGCGACTACCGGCGGCGGCAACAAGTCGCCAGTCAACGTGGCGACGTTCGAAGCGGTGCAGGCCGCCATCGACAACTATTCCGGTAGCGGCGGGCTGGTGCTCAACTACACCGGCCAGTTCGACTTCGGCACCATCAAGGACGTGTGCGCGCAATGGAAGCTGCCGGCCAAGACCGTGCAGATCAAGAACAAAAGCGATATCACCATCAAGGGTGCCAATGGTTCGTCGGCGAACTTCGGCGTGCGTGTGGTAGGCAATGCGCACAACGTGATCATCCAGAACATGACCATCGGCTTGCTGCAAGGCCGACGTCCCCCCGCCCTGAGTAGCGGCCAGGTTTAGAGTCCGGGGTTGATGATAGCGGCGTTGGCCAACTGTTGGGCATACGCGGAGGGCGTCATGCCGCCAATTGCTTTCTTGGGTCGCTCCTCGTTGTATTCGCGGCGCCAGCGCTCGATCTCGGTGCGTGCATGCAGCAGTGTCGGGAACCAGTGTTCGTTGAGGCATTCGTCGCGCAGGCGGCCGTTAAACGATTCAACGTAGGCGTTCTGATTCGGCTTGCCGGGTTGGATGAGTCGCAACTGCACGCCACGCGCATGCGCCCAGGCCACCATCGCCTTGCCGCAAAACTCCTTGCCGTTGTCCGTGCGGATCACCTGCGGCAAGCCGCGGCGGATGGCGAGCCGATTCAGCACACGCGTCACGCCATGGCCCGCTATTGCGCGCTCCACCTCGATGGCGACCGCTTCGTGCGTGGCGTCGTCCACGATCACCAGACACTTGATCACCCGACCGTCGGCAGTGCGGTCGAACACGAAGTCCATCGACCATACCTGGTTGGCCTGCGATGGCCGCAGCAGCGGCTGACGCTCGCCTACCGGGACTTTCTTGCGCTTGCGGCGGCGGACTTGCAGCTGCTGCTCGCGGTACAACCGCTCCACACGCTTGTAGTTCACGATGCGGCCTTCCTGTCGCAGTTTGAGATAGATCATGCCCACGCCATAACGGCGATGGCGATGCGCCAACGCACCGATGCGCTCGCGCAGCTCAACGTTGCGATCTTCGCGTGGGCAGTAGCGCAGCGCGCTGGCGCTCATGCCGATCGCTGCCAAGGCGCGGCGCTCGCTGGCACCGCACCCCATCCACTCGCGCACCAGCGCACGACGCGCCGGCGCGCTCACCACTTTTTTCGCAGCGCATCCTTGATCAGATCGTTCTCAAACAGCTGCTCGGCCAGCAACTTCTTCAGCCGCGCGTTCTCCGTTTCAAGGTCTTTGAGCCGCTTGGCATCGGGCACGCTCATCCCGCCGAACTTGCTGCGCCACAGGTAGTAAGAGGCCTCGCTGAAGCCATGGCGCCGGCACAGGTCCTTGATCGCCACGCCCGCTTCGGCTTCGCGCAGGAAGCCAATGATCTGTTCTTCGGAAAAGCGCTTCTTCACGTCCAATCTCCTCGGGGTAGGGAATTGGACTCCAAACTGCGGTGCTACTCAAAATCGGGGGGACGTCGAGGCGGCGAAGATGCCGATTCGATCTCGCTGGAAGGCAACTCCAGCGGCGAGCCGTCCAAGATCTGGATCGATCACAACACCATCTTCGCCTCGCTCACCAAGTGCTCCGGTGCAGGCGATGCCTCCTTCGACGGCGGCATCGACATGAAGAAGGGCGTGCACCACGTCACCGTGTCCTACAACTATGTCTACAACTATCAAAAGGTCGCGCTCAACGGCTACAGCGACAGCGACACCAAGAACGCGGCTGCGCGCACCACGTATCACCACAACCGCTTCGAGAACGTGGAATCGCGCTTGCCATTGCAGCGCCGCGGCTTGAGCCACATCTACAACAACTATTTCAACAATGTGTTCACCTCGGGCATCAACGTGCGCATGGGTGGGGTGGCCAAGATCCAGTCCAACTACTTCGAGAACATCAAGAACCCGGTGACCTCGCGCGACAGCAGCGAGATCGGCTACTGGGACCTGATCAACAACTACGTTGGCAGCGGCATCACCTGGAGCACGCCGGACGGCAGCAAGCCCTACGCCAATGCCACCAACTGGGTGAGCTCCAAGGTGTTCCCGGAGTCGCTGGGCTACATCTACACCGTGACCCCGGCAGCACAGGTCAAGGCCAAGGTGATCGCCACCGCGGGTGCGGGCAAGAACCTGGCGGAGTGACCGGTAGCGCTCGGAGTCGCGCACCAGCCGTAGCGAGCACCGGTCAGGTGGGCGGGGGCGGCGCATGGGAAGCGCAGCGTTTTTGCGGGACAGGCCCATGACCGGTCGCGGCCTTCCGTCTGGAGGTGCGCGCACGATTGCCGGTTGCTCCTGGCGGCATCACGGCACGTCCCCGGCTCGTTCGGGGATGTGCTTTGCCCGGTTCTCGAAGACGACGGCGCACATGCGCGCGCTGCACCGGCCGTCAGGGGGCAGCGGGCCCCGGCAGGTTGCCGCGCGTTGTCTACTGCAAACCCGAGCGCAAGGCGCGATCGCGCAAGGTCGCCACTCCTTCCCCGGGCTGGCGTCAAGAGGCGCGGCAGGCGCTGCGACGCGGTATCGTGTCGCGATTCCATCCATGCAAGCCTATCCATGCCGCTTCCGACCGATTCCGTTGCTGAGACCGCTGCGCCCGCCGCGCCTGCATTGCGCCATGCGCTGAAGCCGCGGCAATTGATGATGATGGGCCTGGGCACGGCGATCGGCGCCGGGCTGTTTCTGGGTTCCGGCGTGGGCATCCACGCGGCCGGGCCGGCGGTGCTGATCTCGTATCTGATTGCCGGGGCGTTGGTGATCATCGTGATGAACGCGCTGGGCGAAATGGCCGCCGCCAAGCCGGCCAGCGGGGCATTCTCGGTGTACGCGGCCGATGCGATGGGCCCGACGGCCGGCGCCACCGTGGGTTGGCTGTGGTGGTTTCAGGTGGTGGTGGTGATTGCAGCCGAAGCGGTAGGCGCCGCCGGGCTGCTGGCCACGGTCTGGCCGGCGTTGCCGGTGCCGTTGCTGGCGTTGCTGTTCATGGCCACGTTCACTGCGATCAATCTGCTTGGCGTGCGCAACTTTGGCGAGTTCGAATTCTGGTTCGCCATTCTGAAAGTGCTGGCGATCGTGGTGTTCCTGCTGATCGGCGTGGCCTTGCTGGCGGGCTGGTTGCCCGGCGTGGCGTCGCCCGGGCTATCCAACTTCACGCAGAACGGCGGCTTTGCGCCGAAGGGTCTGGCTGGTATCGGCTCGGCCTTGCTGGTGGTGGTGTTTGCCTTCGGCGGCACCGAAATCGTGGCGGTGGCCGCAGCGGAAACCGCCGACCCGGGACGTAGCCTGGCACGCACCATCCGCACCGTTGCCTGGCGCATTCTGGTGTTCTATATCGGGTCGATCAGCGTGATCGTGGCGGTGGTGCCGTGGACCAGCGCCGCGCTCAGCTCGCCGTTCGCGGCCGTGCTGGACGTGGCGCGCATTCCCGGTGCCGCCACGGCGATCACCCTGGTGGCGGTGGTGGCGCTGCTGTCGGCGCTCAACGCCAATCTGTACGGCGCCTCGCGGATGATCTTCTCGCTGGCCCAGCGTGGCGAAGCGCCGCGGCTGCTGGCCAGGACCAGCGGCGAGCAGGTGCCGCTGGTGGCGGTGATCGCCAGCGTGTTGTTCGGCTTCGCCGCCGCAGCGCTGGAGTTGCTGTATCCGAACAAGGTGTTGCCCATGCTGCTCAACATCGTCGGCGCCACCTGCCTGCTGGTGTGGACGATCTCGCTGGTGTCGCAACTGATCTTGCGCGCCCGCGCGGACCGTGCCGGCCTTGCGTTGCCGTTCCGCATGCGCGGCTATCCGTTTCTGACGGTGTTGGCGCTGGTCATCCTGGCCGTGATCTTCGTGTTGTTGGCCTCTTCGGCCGATACGCGCGCGCAATTCCTCTCGATGGTCGCGCTGACCGCAGTCATCGCAGCGGTCAGCGAAGTTGCGCGGCGCCTGCGTGCACGCATGTGAGGGATGGTGAGCGTGCCAGTGCGCTGGTGCGTTGCATGCGGTGGCGGGCTTGTCAGCTGTCACCAGCGGCCAGCGCGCATGACGCAAGTGCAACCAGGAATTGCGCCCGTCGTTGCGAGCGAAGTTCATGTGTCCCGGTGCCGGCCTGGCCACGGATCACGGCATCGGGGTAGTGCGTCCGCAATCGCGCACGCGCGCTAATCCGCCTGTCCAGGAACCGCTGCGGTTGCACACGCAGGACTTAACCGATATCGGCAGGCTTCTCGTCGCGGCATGCGGCATCGTCGCCAGAGGTTTCCAGGACTCTTCTGCCCTGGCTGGATGACGACGGGTCAAACAAAAAACCGCCGCACCGATTGCAGTGCCAAGCGAAACGAGAAATGCGTCAGCAGTCCTGCGTTTTCCTCTCGGGCCGGGCACTCGCCTTGCGGATTTAATGGTCCAGTTCGGTTACTCTCATCTGAACGCACATGCTCGACCCATCAGGGCGCTCGAACAATAGCGGCAGGATATTCAATGCAGTAACGCGCTCTTATGGGTGACTTCTTCAGACGTCATTGCCGGGGTTCGCCCATGCATGCAGTTTCCTCCGACAACCTGGCTGACTTGGCTCCGCCGCTCACGCTGGACGCAGTGCATGCATTGGCGTGTCCGGTCGATACGCATCTGGATTCGCTGTATCTGTCGCGGCTGGGCGGCTTCGATTTCTGGAAGGGCGATTGGAAAGCGCATCGGCGTTCTGCGATCCTCTGGTTGATGTCCAAGACCTCGCCGAGAGGTCGCAACCAACCGCTGATGTACCACGTGAGCGGTCCAGACTTTCTCGCCGGCGGCTATGGCGGTGCCTGTTTCAGCGCCCACGCACTGTGGGAAAACCTCATCGGTGTGCCTTTTCTCGACCCCTGGAAGCACTGGGTGGCGCATCGGCGCTATGTCCAGAAGATGGTGGCGGCGAGCGATGGGCGGATGCGGCTGGCACGCAGCGCCGCCGAGCTACGCGCGATTCGCGCAGCGGGTCTGTGCTGCGCCATCCTGTCGTTGGAGGGTGCGCACATGCTTGGACCACGCGGTGTCCGCAGCCAGGCGCTGCGGCTGGCGCGTCTGGACAGTGCGGCCAAGGCCGGCGCCGCCTATCTGACGCTCAACCATTTCAGCCATACCGACATCTCCCAGGCCGGCTATGCATCGCTGAATCCGTGGCGCGAGAAGAAGGGTGCGGGGCTGACGGCGTTTGGCCGGCAGGTGGTGGAGCGCTGCATCGATGCCGGGCTTCTGGTGGATCTTTCGCATACCTCGAGCCCGGGGATCCTTGACGCCTGCGGCATCTGCATCCGTCGCAACGTGCCGGCCTTCGTCTCGCATGGCGCATCGCGCAGCGTCACGCGTGGTGTGGAAACGCGGCCCTCGCGTCACCTGGACCGGGCGCTCGACGATGCGGCGATCCGTGCCATCGTGCAGACCGGTGGCTGCATCAGCGTCATCCTGGCGCCGTACTTCTTGCAACACGCCTATCTGGCCGATGGCACGCCGGACATGGATGCCGATCTTGCCTTTGTCGTTGCGTATTACGAAGCGTTTGCCCGGCAGATTGCCGCCATGGGGATCGTCGAAGATCCATGGAAACACCTGAGTTTCGGCAGCGATTTCGATGGCGGCATTTCCAGCCTGCCGACCGGGATGCGCAGCGGGGCGGATCTGCCCAAGCTCACGCAGGCGATGCTGGATGCCGGCTGGCCCACCCAACGCATCGTGGATGTGTATAGCGGCAACTTCCTGCGCATCTGGGAGCGGGTACGGCCATAGCGTTCCGGCGACCTGGTTGGACGGCACCGGCATGGCCGGTTGCGCCGCCTGTCGACGTGCAATGACCGGCGCCCGGCGTATCGCAGTGACAGCGTTCGCGCGATTGGGCCGCCTCGGTGCACTGCACTGCATGGCGTGTGATGCGGCGCTCTGCAGTACAAGGGCGTCAATTTGTCGCAGATGCGACGCCGTGTCGCATCGGGAACGGGCCCGACCGTCCCTATCATGATCGCGTAGCGCAGCAGCGTGCGCGCGATCGCCCAATGCAGTGCATCCCGGCGATCGCCCTGCGACCTGCACGCCGACGATCACTTTTTCCTGGAGGGTTCTCCATGGACGCACTGCTGTTATCGCGGATCCAGTTCGGATTCGTCATCGCGTTCCACGTCTTGTTTCCGGCATTCACCATCGGGCTTTCCAGCCTGCTGGCGTTTCTGGAATGGCGCTGGCTGCGCACCCGCCTGCCGGTCTGGCGCGAGCTGTATTTTTTCTGGCAGAAGATCTTTGCGGTGTCCTTCGGCATGGGCGTGGTCAGCGGCATCGTGATGGCCTTCCAGTTCGGGGCCAACTGGCCGGAATTGAGCCGCGTGGCCGGTGGCGTGATCGGGCCACTGCTGAGCTATGAAGTACTCACCGCGTTCTTTCTGGAAGCCAGTTTCCTGGGCGTGATAATGTTCGGCTGGGGTCGCATTTCCGAGCGCCTGCATTTCCTGGCCACCTGCATGGTGGCGCTGGGCACGCTGTTTTCCACGTTCTGGATCCTGTCGTCCAACAGCTGGTTGCAGACCCCGGCCGGTTATGAGGTCAGCGGCGGCGTGGTGCATCCGGTGGACTGGTTGCAGATCATCTTCAACCCCTCGTTCCCGTATCGGCTTGCGCACATGGCGCTGGGCTCGTTCATCACCACCTGCTTCGTGGTGGGTGCCGTGGGCGCGTGGTATCTGCATCGTGGCGTGCACCGCCAGGCAGGGCTGCGCATGCTCAGGCTGGCCGTGGTGTTTGCCGCAATCGCCGTACCGCTGCAGATCGTCGTCGGCGACATGCACGGCTTGAACACGCTCAAGCATCAGCCGATGAAGATCGCGGCGATGGAAGCGCACTGGCATGCCGAAAAGCCGGGCGAGGGGTTCCCGCTGGTGGTGTTTGCGTTGCCCAACGCGCAGGCCGAGCGTAACGACTATGAGGTGGCGATTCCGCGCCTGGGCAGCCTGATCCTGACCCATCGCCCGGATGGCAGCATTGCGCCGCTGACGTCGGTGCCTGCAAGCGAGCGCCCACCGGTGACGCCGGTGTTCTTCGCCTTCCGCATCATGGTGGGGATCGGCTCAATGATGCTGCTCGTGGCCTGGGTGTCTGCGTTCGCGTTGTGGCGCGGCAAGCTGGTGCAGTGGCGCTGGTTGCTGGCGGTGTGGCGCTGGATGTTGCCGAGCGGCTTCATCGCGCTGGTTTCGGGCTGGGTCGTCACCGAAATCGGCCGTCAGCCCTATGTGGTCTACGGCTTGTTGCGCACCGCCGACGCGGTGGGCCCGCAGTCTGCGCTGATGACCGCCATCTCGCTGGCGGTGTATGTCGCCGGCTATGCGTTCGTGTTCGGCTGGGGCATCTGGTATCTGGTCAAGATCGGCAAGATCGGACCGACACCGCATGATGCGCCGCAGCTGGATCATGGGGTAATCCCCCCGCCCATTAGCAGACGCCAGAAGTGGAATTTTCTCGTCCCCTTTCCCGAGGAGGTTCCATGAAGAAGTCCCGCTTTACCGACAGCCAGATCATCGCCGTGCTCAAGCAGGCCCAGGCCGGTGCGCCCGTGCCGGAGCTGTGCCGCGAGCACGGCATCAGCTCGGCCACGTTCTACAAGTGGCGCAGCAAGTTCGGCGGCATGGACGTGTCCATGGTCGCGCGCATGAAGGAGCTGGAGGAGGAGAACCGCCGGCTCAAGAAGATGTACGCCGAGGCGCAGCTCAGTACCGACCTGCTGAAGGAAGCGCTCGCAAAAAAATGGTGAGGCCATCTCAGCGACGCGAGATGGCCCAATCGGCGGTCACGAGCGGGCGCACGAACATCCGCCACGCCTGCCAGACCTTCGCGGTGAGCCAGACCTGCTTCCGCTACCAGGCCAAGGCCAGCGAGGAGAACGCCCGGATCGCCGACTGGCTGATCCGCCTGACGACCGCCCATCGCGACTGGGGCTTTGGCCTGTGCTACCTGTACCTGCGCAACGTGAAGGGCTTTGGCTGGAATCACAAGCGGGTCTACCGGATCTACCGCGAGCTGGAGTTGAACCTGCGGATCAAGCCGAGGAAGCGGCTGGTGCGTGAGCGGCCCGAGCCTCTGGTGGTGCCGGAGGCTATCAACCAGGTCTGGTCGATGGACTTCATGCACGACCAGTTGGCCGACGGCCGCAGCTTCCGGCTGTTCAATGTGCTCGACGACTTCAATCGCGAGGGGCTGGGGATCGAGGTCGACCTGTCGCTGCCGTCAGCCCGGGTGATCCGATCGCTGGAGCAGATCATCGAGTGGCGCGGCAAGCCCGCCGTGATCCGCTGCGACAACGGCCCTGAATACATCAGTGGCGCGTTGCTGTCCTGGGCGCAGCGGCATGGCATCCGGGTCGAGCACATCCAGCCGGGCAAGCCACAGCAGAACGCCTACGTTGAACGCTACAACCGCACCATCCGCTACGCTTGGCTCGCCCAAACCCTGTTCGACACCATCGACCAGGTGCAGGACAAAGCCACCCGCTGGCTATGGACGTACAACCACGAGCGTCCGAATATGGCGCTCGGCGGCATCACGCCTGCCATGAAGTTGGCGATGGCCGCTTAGCTCCACTTCTGGCGACCGCTAGAAGTGGGGGGATTACCATGGCGAGCACACGCCCGCACGCCCGCTGTCGGCGGCCGACGAATCGATCGACGGAGCTGCATGATGGAGATGACGAGCATATTGCCGGTGGCGTGGTTTGCGGTGATCGGCTTCGGGGTGCTGATGTACGTCGTGCTGGACGGCTTCGTGCTTGGCATCGGCATCCTGGCGCCGTTCCGCAAGGACGAAGCGCAGCTGGATCTGATGATGAATACCGCCGCGCCGATCTGGGACGGTAACGAAACCTGGCTGGTGCTCGGCGGGGCAGGGCTGCTGGCCGCATTTCCCAAGGCGTATGCGGTGATCCTGTCGGCGCTGTATCTGCCGGTGCTGTTGATGGTGATGGCCTTGGTGTTCCGCGGCGTGGCGTTCGAATTCCGTTTCAAGGCGCATCGATCGCGGCGCTTGTGGAGTAATGCGTTTGCCGCCGGTTCGATCCTGGCCACCTTCGCGCAGGGCGTGATCCTGGGCGCCCTGGTGCAGGGTCTGCAGATCGAGAACGACCGCTATGTCGGCGGCATCTGGGCCTCGTTCAGCCCGTTCGCGATGCTGACGGGCGCCGCCTTGGTGTTCGGCTATGCGCTGCTCGGCAGTACCTGGCTGATTCTCAAGACAGAAGGCCATGTGCAGCAGTTGGCGCGGCAGTTGAGCCGACCGTTGACCATCAGTGTGTTGATCTTCATCGGCCTGGTCAGTGCCTGGCTGCCTTCGCTGCAGTCGCATGTGATGGAGCGCTGGTTCAGTGGCACGCACTACCTGTGGCTGATGCCGGTGCCGCTGCTGGTGGCCATCGTGGGGGTTGCGCTGTGGCGTGCGAGCGAGGCCGCGCGCTCGGATGCGCTGCCATTCCTGCTGGCGATGGGCCTGTTCGTGCTGGGCTTCGTGGGCCTGGTGCTGGGCATGTGGCCGTATCTGGTGCCGCCGGTCTACACCCTCTGGCAGGCTGCCGCACCGCCGTCTTCGCAGCTGTTCGCGATGGTCGGTCTGGTCGCCTTGCTGCCGCTGATCCTGGGCTACACGGTGTGGTCGTACCGCGTGTTTCGCGGCAAGGTCACTGCGGACAATGGGTATCACCACTGATGGCAGATGCGGCGTCATGGCGCTGCATCGCCCGTCAGCGCAGGCGCTGCCTGAACATCCATTCCCACATCGCCGGGTCCGCATAGGTCGCGTCCCAGGCGTTGTGGTTGCCTTCCGGGTATTCGCTGTAACGCACATTGGCGCCCACGCCTTTCGCAGCGCGGTACAACGCGCGGTCGTCGTGCGGCGGTACCGAGTCGTCCTTGGCGCCATGGAACATCCAGATCGGCACGTGCTTGAGTTGTGTCACTGCCGCGGTGTACGGGTCCGCTTCCTTCGCCACCAGGCTCACGTACAAGGTGCGGCGCTCATCGCGCGGTGCCTTGAGCGCGCCGCAGATCGGCACGATCGCCGCAAACCGGCGCGGCTGCATCAGCCCGATTTCCCAGGCGCCATAGCCGCCCATCGAAATACCGGTGAGGTAGGTGCGCTGCGGGTCGGCACCGAACTCGGCGCTGGCCGCATCCAGCGCCGCGATCGCCATGCGCGCATTGATGCCCATCCACTCCTCGTCCTCGGGCACTTGCGGCAGCACGACAAGTGCGGGGAAGTCGGCAGTGTGTTCGCTCAAGTACGGGCCCACGCCGACTTCGGCCTGGTCGCGCCCGTTATCGCCGCGCTCGCCCGAGCCATGCAGGAACAGCACGATGGGCCACGGCTGCGGCACCTTGGACGCCGGCACGAACACTTGATAGCGGTACAGGCGCCCGTCCAGTTTCAACGTGCGGGTGACGAAGTGGCCGCGGCGTTCGTCATGGTGGCGCTCAGCCATGCTGGAACAGCCGGCCAGCAATAGCGCAAAGGCAATGACAACAAGACAACGACGAATCACGCAGCTCTCCCGACCGATCACATGGGTGCAGTATTACCGCATGCCGGTGCGCTGGCGTGTCGAGGCGCGGCGATTCCTGTCGAATATTCATCTGCTTGTCGTCATCGCGTGCATCACACGCGCTAGGCCAGGTACCGCAGGTCAGGGCAGCAGTATCAACGTGGCCAGGCCCAGGAAGCTCAAAAAGCCCATCACGTCGGTCAAGGTGGTCAGGATTACGCCACCGGCCAATGCCGGATCGAAGCCCAACCGTTTCAGCGTCACCGGCACCAGCACTCCGCCGAAGGCGGCAGTGAGCATGTTCACCGTCAACGCGGTGCCGATCACCAGCGACAGCATCGGTTGCCGGAACCAGGCCAGCACGATCAAGCCAAGCCCGATGCCCAGGCACAGCCCGTTGATCAGCGCGACAGTGAGCTCTTTCTTGAGCAAGGTCATCACGTTGGACGAGCCGATCTGGCCCAGTGCCAGACCGCGCACCATTAGTGCCAGCACCTGGGTGCCGGCATTGCCGCCCATGCCGGCAACGATCGGCATCAGCGCCGCAAGCGCCACCAGTTTTTCGATGGTGCCTTCGAACCTGCTGACCACGCTGGACGCCAGAAACGCGGTGCACAGATTGATGCTCAGCCAGATCAGGCGGCGCCGGAATGCGCGCCGTGCCGGGCTGAACATGTCTTCGTCTTCGTCCAGACCGGCCGCGCTCATGGCCTGGTGCTCGGCCTGCTCGCGGATGATGTCGACCACGTCGTCGATGGTGATGCGGCCGAGCAGGATGTTGTTGTCGTCCACCACCGGCGCGGAGATCCAGTCGTGGTCGGAGAAGCGCCGCGCCACTTCGTCCGAACCGTCGCCGACATCGATGGCCGGTTGCTCGTCGTCGATCAGCCGGTTGACCGGCGTACTGTCTTCGTGGGTGACCAGCGCCGCCAGCGACACACGGCCCAGGTATTGGTGGCGCCGGCTCACCACGTACAGGTGATCGGTGTGGTCGGGCAGCTCGCCGCGCAGGCGCAGATAGCGCAGCACCACATCCACGTTGACGTCGGCGCGCACGGTGACCACGTCCGGGTTCATCAGACGCCCGGCGGTGTCTTCCGGATACGACAGCACCTGCTCGAGCCGCTCGCGGTTTTCGCGGTCCATCGACTTGAGCACTTCATCGATGACGGTATCGGGCAGGTCTTCGACCAGGTTGGCCAGATCGTCGATGTCCAGGTCTTCGACCGCAGCCACGATCTCGTCCGGGTCCATGTCGGCCAGCAGGCTTTCGCGCACTTCGTCGCCGACGTGCAGCAGCACCTCGCCATCGTCTTCCGGATCGACCAGCCCCCACACCACTTCGCGCTTGCCGGGCGGCAGCGATTCGAGCAGGTTGCCGATTTCCGCCGGCGCCAGCGTATTGACCAACCGGCGTACCGGCCCGAGGCGTCCGCTATCCAGCGCGTCGGACAGCAGGCGTAGCTGGCGCGCGGTTTTGTCGTGGCGGACGGCTTCGGCCATGCGCGGCTTCCCGGAAGAGTGGACGCGCCATCAGTCAAGGACGCGGTGCTGGGTCAGCAAGGCATTATCGCTTGCGCATGGTGACGAAACATACAGGGGCGTGCCGGATGCGTGCGGATTGCCGAAGTGATGCCGAATGCGACTTGAATTGGTGCGTCTATTGCGCGGGAGTCCGCCGCATCGGACCAACGACGTGAGGCGTGCGCAAGCTGCTACGCGTGGCCAACCCTTCGTATCGCTGCGTGCGCGGGGGCGAAGTTGCCTGAAGTACGCCGACACGCACAGCGGTTCCGGCTTGAATGGACTGTTAGGGCTTACCTCAGCAGCACGTATCGCAACAGCATCACAGCCGTAATCAGCATCACGCGGTCAACCCTTTGGGCAGTCTGTTGCCGTCGCAATGGGGTAAAGAGGATGTCTTGTCGCCGCTCGATGCGGCATGAGCGAAAATGGACTTGGTTGACGGTTGCCATGATGCGCTGATCATCGGTACAGCCATCCTCGGGTGGCACCCCACTGTCGCTTTTGAGCTTGAGCTTGTACTCGATCTCGTTGAGCTCGGCCCACTGGTCCCATGGTGATTTTTGAGTTGTCATGAGGTCTCTGTGAGACCTAACCGTCGCCTGTGGCGTTAACGCAACACGGTCTGCGCATGGCCGGCCAGCCATTTCTCGATGCCCTTGCGATCGCGGGCGCGCAGCAATTTTTCGCCGTGCACGCGCAACTCGCCCAGGTGGGCGTCGCGCACCGCGCGGCGCACTTCCAGCAGTGTGGCCGGATGCAGGCTGAACTCGGTGAGCCCCAATGCCAGCAGCATCGGTACGAAGCGCGGATCGCCGGCGATTTCGCCGCACACCGCGACCGGCTTGCCACAGGTGCGTCCGGTGGCGATGACATGGGCGATCAGTCGGAGGACGGCGGGATGCAGGGGGGAATACAGCTCGCCCAACGCCTCGTTGTTGCGATCCACCGCCAGCAGGTACTGCACCAGGTCGTTGGTGCCGATGGACAGGAAATCGATATCGTCGATGAAGCAGTCCAGCGCCAATGCCGCCGCCGGTACCTCGATCATCGCGCCCAGCGGAATGTGCTCGGCGATCTCGTGGCCTTCGGCGCGCAGCTGCGCGGTGAGCTTCCTCAACTGCTTGCGCAGCTGCAGGATTTCTTCGCGGCCGCTGACCATCGGCACCAGGATGCGCACCGGCCCATAGCCGGACGCACGCAGGATCGCGCGCAATTGCGCCTGTGCCACCGCCGGCCGCGCCAGCGACAGGCGCACCCCGCGCAGGCCCAGCGCCGGGTTGTCCTCATCGCTCAAGGTCAGGCCGGTGCGGTCGGCCTTGTCGGCGCCAAGGTCCAGGGTGCGGATGGTGACCGGGCGGCCGCTCATGCCCAGCACGGTGTCGCGGTAGGTGTGGAACTGTTCGTCTTCGTCCGGCAGTTCGTTGCGCTGCAGGAACAGGAATTCGGTGCGGTACAAGCCCAGGCCGCTGGCGCCGAGCGCATGCGCGTTGGCTACGTCTTCCAGCGATTCGGCGTTGGCCAGCAGGGTGATGTCGACGTTGTCGCGCGTACGGGTAGGCTTGGAGCGCAGCCGGCCCAGCTCGCGTTGTTCCTTGGCCAGCGCACGCAGGCGCTCGCGGTAGTCGCGCAGATGTTCGGGCTTGGGGTCGACGATCACCTGGCCCGAGCCGGCATCGACAATCAACACATCGCCATCTTCGATGCGCTGCAGCGCGTCGCCGACGCCCACCACCAACGGTAGGTGCAGGCTGCGCGCCAGGATCGCGCTGTGCGACAGCGTGCTGCCGGCGGTGGTGACGATGCCGACCACGCCTTGTGCCTGCAACTGCGCCAGCTCGGAAGGTGCCACGTTGTCGCACACCAGGATCTCGCCCGCCACACCCTTGAGGTCGGGGGCGCGCTTGTGCAAGAACGCATGGATGCGACCGATCACGTGATCCAGATCGTCCATGCGGCTCTTGAGATATGCATCCTCCATCCCGTCGAACACTGCCGCCAGACGGTCGCGCTGCACACGCAAGGCATAGTCGGCGCTGTAGCGGTGGGTGCGGATCAGCTCATCCAGGCCTTTCAGCAGCTCGGGGTCATCGAGCAGCAATGCATGCAGCTCGAGAAATTCGCCAACCTCGCGCGCCAGTGCGCCGTGCAGGCGATCGCGCAGCTGCTGCATCTCGACCCGTGCCGAGGCGATGGCTGCATGCAGGCGCTGCAGCTGCGTTTCCACCTGATTGGCGGGCACGCGTTGTTCGGCCACTTCCAGGGTATGGCTCTGGCGTACGCGTGCGCGGCCAAGCGCGTTGCCGCGTGCAGCGCCATGTCCGCGCAGGCGCAGGCTCATGCGCGTCCCTGGCGCAGCGGCGCCGTGTCGGTCGCAACGGCACCGACGCCGCGCATGCTCAGCTGTCCTCGTCGAAACGGCGCTCGAACAGGTCCACCAGCGCCTGCAAGGCCTCGGCTTCGTCTTCGCCATCCAGCCGCACCACCACGCTGGTGCCTTGGCCTGCGGCCAGCAACATCACGCCCATGATGCTTTTGGCATTCACCTCGCGTCCCTTGGCCGCCAGGGTGGCGTTGCTGCGATACGACGACAACGTCTGCACCAGCTTGGCGGTGGCCCGCGCATGCAGTCCGAGTCGGTTGGAAACTATGAGTTCGCGTTCAAGCATCGTCGATGATCGCTCCGTTGCGGGTACCGGCCGCCGCAGTGGCGGGCAGCTCCTGCAATCCTTGTTCGGGGTAGTTCATCACGCGCAGCAGCATCGGCAGGCTCAGTGCGGACACCCGGCGAACCGGTGTGCCCAGCTTGGCCAGACGGTTGGCCAGATTGCTGGGGCTGGCGCCGTACAGGTCGGTCATGACCAGCACGCCGTCGCCGCTGTCGACCCGGCGCATCGCCGACGATGCCTGGGGCAGCAACGCGTCCAGGTCTGCATCGAAGGGCACCTCGAATGCTTCGGTCTTCAACGGCAATTGCCGCAACAGCCCCGTCGCCACGTTCAACAACGCCGCGCCGATGCCGGGATGAGTAATGAGGAGAATGCCACAGGCCATGTCGAAACGTTAACAGGTCAGCATGACTGCGCGATAGCGTCTGCCTGCACAGATGCGTTGCGAACTGAATAGCCGTTTAGGACCGCGGCAGCGACGCGGCGGCAGCATGTGTCGCCATCGTGCGCTGCGTGCGTGGCGCCGATCCATGGCTTATGCGGCGTCGGCAGTGCGCCCGCATCGTAAGCGAGCGCTGCTGTTTCCCTGCGGCGAGCAGGGGCATATAGCCATGCGTGACGGAATACCACGACGCATTGGTGGTGACGGCGACAGCGTGTTGGCCGTGGAGCGTTGCATGGCGCGTCGACCGAGAACGCCAAGCGGCTTTCGGGGACGTCGGCGAGCCAGTTGCACCAGCTACAGCGTCGTCGGCCTGCGCAGCGTCCGCCACACGCCAGCCAGCGCGCAAGCACTTCAACCTAAGAATAAGGCCAGCGAGCGTCTCGTCCTCAACGTAGGTACAGCACGCTCACCTCGCAGGATGCCGCTGCAACGATTCCCGATTCCCCAATCCCCAATCCCCAATCCCCAATCCCCAATCCCCAATCCCCAATCCCCAATCCCAGCCCTTCAGTCCTGCTCGCGATGAAATGTCGCCACTTCCGGCCAGCCTTGTTCGCGCGCATGTCGGGCCATGCGTTCGGCCATATACACCGAGCGGTGCTTGCCGCCTGTGCAACCGAAGGCGATGGTCACGTAGCTGCGGGTGTCGTTGCGCAGCCGCGGCAGCCAGGTGTCGAGCAGGTCCACGATCTGCGCGCTGTAACGCTGCACGTCGGCCTCGTTGTCCAGATAGTCGCGCACGCCGGCATCGCGGCCGGTCAGCGGACGCAGCTCCGGATCCCAGTGCGGATTGGGCAGCACACGCGCATCGAACACGAAGTCGGCTTCGGCCGGCACGCCGCGCTTGTAGGCAAACGATTCGAACAGCAGCGACAGCCGATCATGGGAACCAAGCGCGAACTCGGTGACCACGCGGCGGCGCAATTGATGCACGTTGAGGGTGCTGGTGTCGATGACGGCATCGGCCTGCGTGCGCAAGGGTTCGGTCAACTGGCGCTCGCGGGTGATCGCTTCCGGCAATGCCAGGCCAAGATGGCTGAGCGGGTGGCGGCGACGGGTATCGGCATACCGCTTGATCAACGCCTCGTCGCTGGCCTCGAAAAACAGCAGCCGCGCCTCGATGCCGTATTCCTGCGCGGCCTGGCGCCACTGCGCCAACTGGGTCAGGTCGCTGCGGCTGCGCACATCGATGCCCACCGCCAGGCGCTGGTCGCCGATCGGGTTGCCACGCAGGCGGCTTTTGACGAAGTCCGGCAGCAGTTCCACCGGCAGGTTGTCCGAGCAGTAGTAATCCAGGTCTTCGAAGGTCTTCAGCGCGACCGATTTGCCCGAGCCGGACAGCCCGCTCACGATCATCAGCGTGGAGGGCGCGATACTCATGGCGTGCGTCGCTCCAGCAGGTTGCTATGGCGGGCGATGAACATCGCGGCCGGGTCGATGCCCTTGGTGCGCAGGATATGCAGCCGGGTCGCCGCTTCGGTCAGCACGGCCAGGTTGCGGCCGGGCATCACCGGCAGGGTGATCAGCGGCACATCCAGGTCCAGCACATGGCGGCTGCCGGAGTCGCCGGTCAGACGCTCGTAGCCGGACGGCGTGGGCTCGGTCATCGGCCGGGTCAGGTGCACGATCAGGCGCAGGTACTTGTTCTTTTTTACCGCGGTGTCGCCGAACATGTCGCGCACGTTCAACACGCCGAGGCCGCGCACTTCCAGCAAATCCTGGAGCAATTCGGGGCAGGTACCGTCGAGCACGTCGGGAGCGATCTGGGTGAACTCGGGCGCATCGTCGGCCACCAGCCGGTGGCCGCGGCTGAGCAGTTCCAGGGCCAGCTCGCTCTTGCCCGAGCCGGCTTCGCCGGTGATCAGCACGCCGATCGAGTAGATCTCCATGAACACGCCATGCAGCGTGACCCGTGGCGCCAGCGTGCGCGCCAGATGGTAGGAAAGGTGGTTGAGCAGTTCGTGGCCGCGCTTGGACGAGATCCACAGCGGCGTATTGGATTCGTCGGCCGCCGCACGCAGATCTTCCGGGCATGACTGGTTCTTGCTGATCGCCAGCGCCAGCGGTTGCACCTGGATGATCTTTTCGATGGTTTCCCAGCGCTGGCGCGCATCCAGCGAGTCCAGCCAGGCCAGTTCCTCGGTGCCCAGGATCTGCACCTTGTTGGGATAGATCACATTGAGGTAGCCGGCCAGCGACGGGCGCCGCGCGTTGTTGCTGCCGGCCTGGATCTCGCGATGCTCGCCCTTGGGACCGGCAACCCAGCGCAGGGCCAGCTTGTCGCGCTGCTGGTCGAACAGTTCGCGTGCGGTGATGCTGGTATTCATGCCGCGCTCGCCTGCGTGGGCGGCACGTCGGCGAGCAGCGCCATCAGGGCATCGGCATTGGGTGCAGCGCGCAGGTTGCGACGGAAGTCGGCATCGGAGAATCGTTCGGCCAGCTCGGACAGCAGCATCAGGTGCTGGTGGGTGTAGTGCGCCGGTACGGCCATGGCAAAGACCAGGTCCACCGGCTCGTCGCCGCCGAAGGAGACCGGCGTGGCCAGCCGCAGCAAGGCCCCGCGTGGCTCGGTGAGGTTGGGGCAGCGTCCATGCGGAATGGCGATACCATGGCCAATGGCGGTACTGCCCAGGGCCTCGCGCTCGCACAGGTTGGCGTAGAGCTCGTCGGCGCCGGCCTGACGACAGGAGAGCAGGTCGGCGGCGGCATGCAGGACGGTGTCGCGATCGGCGGCCGGCGACACCAGGGTGCGCACGGCCGCCATCAGATCGGTTAAGGGCATGAGGGCATCAAGCGGGAAGCGTCACGCAGGATTGTCGCGCACCTCGCGGGCGTGGTGGTTACATTTCTTCTCTTTGTGCTTCAGGACCAGGCGGTCGAGCTTGTCGACCAGCAGGTCGATGGCCGCATACATGGTGGAGCCGCTGGCATCTGCGTGCAGGGTGCGACCGGGCAGGTTGACGGTGGCGACCACGTGGTGGTCCGGCTTGCGGACGGCCAGCTGCGTTCGGACTTCGCAGTGCTGGTCGAAATGGCGCTGCAGTCGCTGCAGCTTGCTTGCCACGTACTCCCGCAGAGCGGGGGTCACTTCAAGCTGGTGGCCATACGTCTCGATACGCATCGGATACCTCCATTGGTCGGTGGGCCAATGAACCGTTCCGGTGATCCGACAAACCCGGCACAGGCCGGCGTTGCGGTGGTTGCAACGTCAGGCGATGCGCACGCGTTCGTGGGAGGCGGAAATGTTCATGGCCTCACGATACTTCGCAACGGTGCGCCGCGCCACTGGTACGCCGGATGTTTTCAGCAGGTCGGCCAGTTTGGCGTCGGAGAGCGGTTTGCGCGGGTTTTCCGCATCGATCAGGCGCCGGATCATGGCCTGGATGGCGGTGCTGGAGGCCTCGCCGCCGCTGTCGGTGTCGATGCCGGAGGCGAAGAACGCGCGCAGCGCGATGGTCCCGCGCGGGGTGCGCACGTATTTGCGGGCGATCGCGCGGGAAATGGTGGATTCGTGCAGCCCGAGCTCGCCTGCGATTTCGCGCAGCGTCAACGGGCGCAAGGCCTGCGCGCCGAACTCCAGGAACCCGGCCTGGTGTTCCAGCAGGCAGCGCACCACCCGCAGCAGGGTCTCGCCGCGCGCCTCCAGGCTCTTGAGCAACCAGCGTGCCTCCTGCAACTGGCCGCGCAGGTAGCCGGCGTCGGACTCGCCGCAACTGCGGATCAGGTTCTCGTAGCCGCGGTGGATGGTGACCTTGGGCTGCGCGCGGCCGGCCAGCGCGGTCCGCCAGACCCCGCGCTGGCGCCAGATCACGCAGTCGGGCACGACATAGGTGTCCTGTGACAGGTCGCCGACCTGTTTGCCTGGGCGCGGGTCCAGCGAGCGCACCAGCTGCACCGCCTGTTCCACATCGGCAGTGGAGCGCTTGAGCTCGTGCGCCAGCCCGGTCACGCCGCTGCGCGGCAGCCGTTCCAGCGGGCCGGCAACGATCTGCAGCGCCAGCTCCCGGCCAGGCGTGTCCGCATCGAGCACCCCCAGCTGCAACGCCAGGCATTCGCCCAGGGAGCGCGCGCCCACGCCCACCGGGTCGAAGCGTTGGATCTGATGCAGGACGGTGAGCACATCGGCCTCGTCGACCGCTGCGCCCAGCGCCAGGGTTTCGAGAATGGCCGACAGCGGTTCGCGCAGGTAGCCGTCTTCGTCGAGCGCGTCGATCAGCATCGCGCCGATCTGGCGGTCGCGCGGCGACAGCGGCGACAGATGCAGCTGCCACAAGAGGTGGTCGGCCAGTGTTTCGGATTCGGCCACGCGCTCTGCGGCATCGCCGGACTCGTCGTCGTCGAAGCTGCCGCCGCTGCCCGAGCCGGTCCACTGCAGTTCGTCCTGCGCCCAATCCTCGTCGCGCTCGGCAGGCGCGACTTCTTCGCGCTGAGGTGCTTCGGCGGACGCGGACGGCGAGGCGTCCACCGCGATGTCGCTGGCCGCATGCGCGGCTTCGTCGGCCCACTCCAGCAGCGGATTGGTTTCAACGGCCTCGGCGATTTCCACTTCCAGCTCGGTGGTGGACATCTGCAATAGCTTGATCGCCTGACGCAGTTGCGGCGTCATGACCAACTGCTGTCCTAGCGATGTCTGGAGCCGGGCTTTCATGCGGGCACTGACTGGAAAAAGCGTTGGCGCGGCGACGCGCTCAAAGGCGGAAAGTTTCCCCCAGATACACGCGACGGACGTCGGGATTGGCTAGCAGCGTGTCCGGTGCCCCCTGCGCCAGCACGCCCCCCTCGGCGAGGATATACGCGCGGTCGCAGATTCCCAAGGTCTCGCGCACGTTGTGGTCGGTGATCAGGACACCGATGCCGCGCTCCTTGAGGTGGATGATGATGCGCTGGATCTCGCCGACCGAAATCGGGTCCACGCCGGCGAAGGGTTCGTCCAGCAGCATCATGCGCGGCTTGGCCGCCAGCGCACGTGCGATCTCGCAACGGCGTCGCTCGCCGCCGGAGAGGCTGGCGCCGAGTTGATCGGCCACGTGGGTGATCTGCAACTCTTCCAGCAGCGAGACCAGTTCTTTCTCACGGCCGGCGTTGTCGAGTTCCTCGCGCAGCTCCAGCACCAGGCGGATGTTGTCGGCCACGGTGAGCTTGCGGAAGATCGAGGGTTCCTGCGGCAGGTAGCCGACGCCCAGCTTGGCGCGTGCGTACATCGGCTCGGCAGTGAGGTCGCGGCCGTCCAATTCGATCCGGCCGGCATCGGCTTCGACCAGACCCACGATCATGTAGAAGCACGTCGTCTTGCCGGCACCGTTGGGGCCGAGCAGGCCCACCACCTCGCCGGCCTCGAGCGTGAGGCCGAACTCCTTGACCACTTCGCGTTGCTTGTACTTCTTGCGCAGACCGGTGGCGACCAGCATTACTTCTTCCCCTGCGGCTTGGCAGCGGGCTTGGCGGCTGCCGGGGCGGGGTTGGTCGCCGGTGCGGCAGCAGGCGCCGCTGCTCCCGGAGCTGCGGTCTTGGGCTGGATGATGGTGCGCACGCGGCTACCGTCGCCGCCGCTCTGCATGTTGCCGGTCTTGGTGTTGTAGACCATGCGCTGGCCGGCGTTGGTGCCCTTGGGCGAATCGACCTTGTAATTGCCGGTGAGGATGATGATTTCGTCGGCGACCTTGTATTCGATGTTGTCGGCCTGGCCGTGCATCATCGCGCCGTCGTCCATCTCCTGCTTGAGCGTGGCCTGTTTGCCGTTGAGCACCACGCGATCGGTCTGGCCGTTCTTCTGGAAGATATCGGCGGTGTCGGCGTGGATTTCAAGCGTGCCCTGGGTGATCACCACATTGCCGCTGAAACGGCACTTGCCGCTGTCGTCGAGCATGTTGCAATCGTTGGCATTGGAGTCGATCGCCATCGGCTGGTTGCGATCGCTGGTCTTGGCCATTGCCATCGCAGGCAGCAGCAGTGCGGCAAACGCCAGTTTAGCGGGCAGCATTCGGTTCATAGCGGGTCTTGACCTGAGAGAGGAGCTTGTACTGGCGTGATTTGAGGTCGGCTTCGAAGCCGACGCCGCTCTGCATGATACCCGGGCGGGTCATGGTCACTGGCGCGTCGGTCTTGGCGATGTTCTGCTGCGGGAACACGTCCAGGCTTTGGGTGCGGAACGTGGTTGGCGGAGTGGCGCCGCCGGTGGGGCTATCGCCCTCGACATCGCCGCGCAGGCGCAGCTGGGTGCCGTCCGGGTTGACCCACCCGGTCTTGGAGCGCAGGGTCCACGGCAGGTTGGCGTTGTCGGGCATCAGGAACACCGGCGTGGTGATGTCGGCGGTCTGGTCGGCCCGGTTGCGATGCATCTCCGGTGCGCGCAGCGTCATCGATTCCTTGCCGCTCTGCTTGTCCAGGGCGATCAACTCGAAGTCGCGCAGGATGTAGTCGGCGCCGGACTCCTGCACGGCCGCGGCGGCCGGGCGCGCGCGCTGCTTCCAGGCCGACCAGCCGGAGACGACGGCGGCGACGAACAGCACCACGCCCAGGGTGGTGCGCCAGTTCCAATTCATGCCGAGAACCCTTCGATGATGCGTTCGACCTGGCCTTGTGCGGCCAGCACCACATCGCAGACTTCGCGCGCGGCGCCTTCGCCGCCACGGGCGCGGGTATGCCACTGCACGCGCTCGGCGATCCAAGGGTGCGCGTTGGCCGGCGCCACCGGCAGGCCGACTGCGAGCAGGGCGGGCAGGTCGGGGAGGTCATCGCCCATGAACAGCACCTGGTCCAGCGACAGGCCGTGCTCCTGGCACAGTGCCAGCACCGCCAGGCGCTTGTTCTTGACCCCGATCTGCACATGCAGGCCCAGATCCTGGCCGCGCTTTTCCGCCGACAGGCTGGCGCGCGCAGTGATCAGCGCGACATGGATGCCAGCGTGATCGAGCTGCTTGAGACCCTGGCCATCGAGCACATTGAACGCCTTGCTCTCGTGACCGGCGTGGTCGTAGTACAGGCGGCCGTCGGTCAGCGTGCCGTCGACGTCGAAACAGGCCAGGCGGACGCGCGCGGCGCGCTCGATCAGCTCGGCGGGAAGGTGCTGCAAAGGGGAATAGGGCATCGGCACGAATCGGTGAGAACGGGGTCCGGCGGTTGAAAACTGAACCTGTTAAACCACCTTGGCGCGCAACAGGTCGTGAATGTTCAATGCACCCACCGCGCGGTGCTGCGCATCCACCACGATCAGACCGTTGATCTTGTAGTCCTCCATCAGCCGCGCGGCCTCGGCGGCCAGCTGGTCGGCGCCGATGGTGCGCGGGTTGCGCGTCATCACCTGCGCGATGCCGGCGCTGCGCACGTCGATGTCGCTGTCCAGCGCACGGCGCAGGTCGCCGTCGGTGAACAGGCCGATCAGACGGTCGTCGGCGTCCACCACAGCGGTCATGCCCAGCCGCTTGCGGCTCATTTCCATCAACGCCTCGCTCAGGCTGGCGTCTTCGCGCACACGCGGCAGGTCCTCGCCGGCGTGCATCACATCGGTGATGTGCAGCAGCAAGCGCCGGCCCAGGCTGCCGGCCGGGTGCGAGCGGGCGAAGTCGTCGGCGGTAAAGCCGCGCGCATCCAGCAGCGCAACCGCCAGCGCGTCGCCCATCGCCAGCGAGGCGGTGGTGCTGGAGGTGGGGGCCAGGTGCAGCGGGCAGGCCTCGGCGGAGACGCTGACGTCCAGGTGCACGTCGGCGGCCTGGGCCAGGGTGGAACTTGCGCGCCCGGTCATGGCGATGATCGGGTTGCCCTGGCGCTTGAGCACCGGCAGCAGCATGCGCACTTCGTCCGATTCCCCGGAGTACGACAGCGCCAGCACGATGTCGGCCTCGGTGATCATGCCCAGGTCGCCGTGTCCGGCTTCGCCCGGGTGCACGAAGAAGGCCGGAGTGCCGGTCGAGGCGAGGGTGGCGGCGATCTTGCGCGCCACATGGCCGGACTTGCCCATGCCGGTGGCGACCACCCGTCCGCGCGAGGCCAGCACCAGCCGGCAGGCCGCGGCGAACTCGCTGCCGATGCGTGCGCCCACGCTGGCCAGCGCCTCGCGCTCGATCTCCAGCACGCGCTGGCCGCTGGCGACCAGGCTGGCGTCGCTGACGGTGGCGGAGGGCAAGTGCGAGACAGCCATGCAGGACTCGGGTGAAGAGTAGAATGTGCGCTCATTTTATGAGGAAACGCCCTTTGGACGCCGAAACCATCCGTAAACTCATCGAATCCGGCTTGCCCGAAGCCCGCGTCGACGTGCACGGCGACGACGGCGTGCACTTCGAGGCCACCGTGGTCAGCCCGGCCTTTGCCGGCAAGGCCCCGCTGGCGCGGCATCGTATGGTTTACGCCACCCTGGGCGATCTGATGGGCGGGGCGATCCATGCGCTGCAGCTGAAGACCCTGACGCCCGACGAAGGCTGAGCGCCGCCGCCGCGCTCGCCATCAGGCGGGCTGGGCCGAATGCGGTGCAGGGCAGGGGCGGTAAGCGGTATGCACCTGCATCCCTCGGCTGGTGTCGTCCACGCTCACGCAGTCACGGTATCCAGCGCGTCCCGGGCCGTACCCGGCGCCGCTTGCCCCCGATTCCACCGCGTGCCGCGTGTACCACGGTCGACACGTCCCTCTCCTCATTCCCACGACATCCCTTTTACTTTCGGATTTCTCAGATTCCCATGGCAAAAATCGTAGTGACCGGCGGCCAAGCGCTGCATGGCGAAGTCAATATTTCCGGTGCCAAGAACGCAGTGCTGCCGATCCTGTGCGCCACCCTGCTGGCCGATGCGCCGGTGGAAATCAGCAACGTGCCGCACCTGCACGACGTGATCACCACGGTGAAGCTGCTCAGCGAGCTGGGTGCCGAGGTCACCATCGACGAAGGCACGCTGGCCAAGGGCCGCTCGATCCTGGTCGACCCGCGCTCGGTCACGCACCAGGTCGCGCCCTATGAGTTGGTCAAGACCATGCGCGCCTCGATCCTGGTGCTTGGCCCCCTGCTGGCGCGCTACGGCACTGCCGAAGTGTCGCTGCCCGGCGGCTGCGCGATCGGCTCGCGCCCGGTGGACCAGCACATCAAGGGCCTGCAGGCGCTGGGCGCCGAGATCAGCGTGGAGAACGGCTACATCAAGGCCACCAGCAACGGGCGCCTGAAGGGCGGCCGCTACGTGTTCGACATGGTCAGCGTCACCGGCACCGAGAACGTGCTGATGGCCGCCGTGCTCGCCGAGGGCACCACGGTGCTGGAAAATGCGGCGATGGAGCCGGAAGTCACCGACCTGGCCGACTGCCTGATCGCACTCGGTGCGCAGATCGAAGGCGCCGGCACCCCACGCATCGTGGTGCAGGGCGTCGAGCGCCTGGGCGGCGGGCACCACGCGGTGTTGCCCGACCGCATCGAAACCGGCACCTTCCTGGTCGCCGCGGCGATGACCGGCGGCAGCGTCACCGTGCGCCGCGCGCGTCCGGAAACGCTCGATGCGGTGCTGGACAAGCTGACCGAGGCTGGCGCCACCATCACCACCACCGCCGACAGCATCACGCTGGACATGCAGGGCAAGCGTCCGCGCGCAGTCAGCCTGACCACCGCGCCGTACCCGGCGTTTCCCACCGACATGCAGGCGCAATTCATGGCGCTCAACTGCGTAGCCGATGGCGTGGGCGTGATCAACGAAACCATCTTCGAAAACCGCTTCATGCACGTCAACGAGCTGCTGCGCCTGGGCGCGGATATCCAGGTCGAAGGCCATACCGCCATCGTGCGCGGTGCCGAGCGCCTGAGTGGCGCGCCGGTGATGGCGACCGACCTGCGCGCGTCGGCATCGCTGATCCTGGCGGGCCTGGTCGCCGATGGCGACACCACCATCGATCGCATCTACCACCTGGACCGTGGCTACGAAAACATCGAGGAGAAGCTGCGGGCGCTGGGCGCGACCATCCAGCGCACCGCATGATCCTGCGCGGCCGTTTCACCACCCGGCGCAAGATCCTGCTCGGCGTGATCGTGCTGATCCTGGCGTGGCTGGCCTATGCCTGGAGCGTGGGCATGGCCATCACCCAGGGCGTGGAGTTCAAGGACATGGACTGGAACAACGACGGCACTGCCAGTCGCGAAGAGATCGCGCAGTCGTTCTATGCAGTGGCGGTGAAGAAGACCGTCGAAGGCAAGCGCCATTGCGACCTGTTCTATTGGCGCAAGAACGACCAGCAGATTCGCGTGGATTGCCGCACGGTGTTCATGACCGGCGATGACAAGGCGGCTGGCAAGCCCTGAGAGGTCGTCGCTCGGTTTGGCGCTCCGATCGGTGTGTGGAGAGCGGCTGAGCTGCGGCTTGGCTGCAGGGTGCGCCCGCCCACCATCACGGGACACGCTGCAAGTACGTACATGTCAGCGCTCTGGCGGCATCCATGCCGCCAAAGGTCCCGCGACGGTGAGCGGGCAAGGACCAGTCGCGACGGTCGGCGTGCAGAGTTTCGACCGAGCAACATTCAGTGCTCTGGCGTGGCTTCTTGGTTCTTCAATCCAGGCACGTAAGGTGGTTGACGTGGTGTCCTCACCCTGCCTTTAAACCGCCGTTGCTGCTCCCGCTTTCAACAAAGCGGCCCGCGAACTGCCTGGTGCGGTGTCCTCGCTGCTTGCGGGACCGTGTGGCGGCATGGATGCCGCCACCGAGCCTCCACGGACGGATTCACGGCGTGTCCCGCGAGCGGTGAGGGCACCGCGCACTCAGTTCACCACGCTTTGAACCGCGATTGGCAGATTGCCTGTCCAATAGCGGTACCCAGCAGTGCACCGCAGCGCATGCTGGGCACGCTCGGTCAGGCACAAAACGCTCAGCGCAGCGACTTGATGGTCAGATCCAGCGCGTCCTGGCCCTTTTCCTTTTGCAACAGGCGCGCCGGGACCGGCAGGTCCTTGACCACCCACGCAATCAATTCCTTGTCGCCATCCACGCGCGAGACCTTGGTGGCCTGCTCCTGCTTGCCGTTGACGGTGATGGTTTCCTTGCCGACCACCTTGTAGCTCATCGGCTTGATACGGCCTTCGTCCACCATGCGGTAGTTCAGCGGCTTGCCGGCGGCCAGGTCACGGGTGATCGCCAGGTTGATCAGCAGCGCATCCATGTCGCCGGGCTGCAGTTTCACCGGGCCGCGGCGGTCCGGCTTGATGTCGCCGCCCCAGGTCGCCTGACTGGTCTTCCAGTCGTAGTTGGCGGTGACGTTACGGCGCTTGACCATCATCGACGAGGTGTCGTTGCTGCTGACCGGGCGCAGTTGGCCATTGGCTTCTTCGAACACCGTGCTCTGGGTCAGGTTGGCCAGCTGGTTCTGGATGGTCAGCGTATAGCGCCACTGGTTGGCGCCGGCAGCGGCCAGGGTCATAGTGCCGTTGGCCTGCATGCCCATGTAGTTGGCCGAGTAGTCGGCCTGGAACGGTTGCATGGCAAATGCGGGCACGCTGGACATCGCCAATGCGGCGGCAGCGATCACGGCGCTGGTACGGGAGAAGATTTTCATCGCTTAGGCTCCTTGGTATTCGACCAGGCGCAGATCGATCTGATCCTCACCTTTGTCACGTTGCAGGATGCGCACCGGAGTGGGGACCCCGTTGGCGATCCAGAGGATGGTTTCGTTGTCGCCGCTGTTGACGCGGTATACGCGCAACGCGTCGTAGCTCAGATCGCCCACCTGCACCACTTCGGTGGCATCGGCAGCGCGGTAGTCGTATTTGCGCACCTTGCCCACGTCGACGTAGCGATAGCTGAGGCTGCGCCCGGGCTGCGCGTCGCGCATCAGCGACAGGTTCAGCGACAACGCGCTCTGGTCGCCGTGCTGCAGGGGAATCGGCTGCTGGCGATCTTCCTTCAGATCGCCGTTCCATTGCGCTGTGCCGGCCTGCCAGTTGTAGACGCCAGTGACCTTCTTGCCGAAGAACACCGCCTTGCGCACGGTGCTCTGGCTCAGCGGCACATACGTGTCGCCATCCACGCGGAACACCGTGCTCTGCTCCAGGTTCAGGCCCAGGATGCTGGCGAAGCCCTTGCGGCCACGCACCGACATGTCGATGCGCCACTGGCTACCCTCGCCGTGACTGACCTGCATGGTGGCATCGCCCGCTTCCTTGCCACGATAGAAAGCTTGATAGGTCGCCACGAACGGCTCCAACGGCGGCGGCGTCCAGGTGCTGGCGGGCAGGGCAACGGGCGGCGTCGGCGCGGTGACCGGAGTCGTGACCGGGGCGGGCGCCGCTGGCACAGGCGCGGCGGGCGCTTGTTGCGCACGGCCGGGGCCGGCCTCGGCAAGCAAGGCAACAGTTAACAGCGCGGCGGCGATCGGGATGACGTTCATGCGCTGGTCGCGGGCACGGAGGCCGCAAGGATGTCCGGAACGGGATGAGGGGAATGTCTTCCGCATTCAGGCGAGCGCGGTGTTTGCGGACTCTAGTCGCAGTGGCGTAAACAGGCACTGACCGTCGATAAGCACACTGTCGCCGTGCACCGCGACGCGGCCACTGGCAAGCAGCTCCAGCGTGGCCAGGAGCAGCGGGTGCTCGCGCGCCAGCACCCGTGCGGCCAGCTGCTCGGCGCTGTCGCCGGGCAGGACCGGCACACGCGCCTGCGCGATCACGGCGCCGGCATCCAGCTCCGGCACCACCAGGTGCACGCTGGCACCATGCTCCGCATCACCGGCTTCCAACGCGCGTGCATGGGTGTGGAGTCCGCGGTATTTGGGCAGCAGCGACGGGTGGATGTTGAGCATGCGCCCGGCGAAACGGCGCACCAGCGGCTCGCCCAGGATGCGCATGTAGCCGGCGCAGATCACCCAGTCCGGCTGCACGGCGGCGATAGCATCGCCCAGCGCGGCATCGAAGGCAGCGCGGTCGGCGAAATCGCGCGGGCTGGCGCTCCAGCGCAGCGCTTGCTCGACCTTGTGCAGGGCCGGCGCCTGCGGCCGATCGGAGAACACCCCGACCACCTCGGCATGCAGGCGCCCGCTGGCGATCGCATCCAGGATGGCCTGCAGGTTGCTGCCGCGCCCGGATGCCAGCACGGCCAGGCGCAATGGGGCGTCAGGTGCGTGCATTGGATAACGTCCTCACAACGGGGTAGGCCGCCAGGCTGCCAAGGGTGGCCAGCAGCATGTCGGTATGCGCATCCCAGAGGTCGCCCTGCTGGCCGTTGTAGGCTTCGGCCGCCTGCGGCGACAGCAGCAGCGCGATGCCCCATTCGAACCATTCGTAGACCAGGCTGACGCACATGATGGTCATCGCCGTCAGCACGAACGCTTGCCGAAGCGTCAGGCGTGGCCACCGCTGCATCGCCAGCTGCGCAATGGCTGGTGTGAAGCACAGCCCGAACAGCAGATGGATCAGCCGATCGAAATGATTGCGTGTCCAGCCGAACGTGGCGCTGGGCGACCAGTGCAGCAGCTGCAGGCTCCATTGCTCATAGGGCACGTTGGAATACAGCCAGCGTGCGCCAATGCAGTGCATGGCGATGAACGCGCAGATGGCCACGAATGCACCCGTGCCCAGCGGCCAGCGACGGTCGGCCCACACCAGCGCAAGCAGCCCCAGCACCGTCAACGAACTGTGCAGTGCCTGTTCCACCGGCCACAGCGGCGAGATCCAGCTCACCGAAAAGACCGCAACCGTGATGAGCAATGCCGCCAGCTTGGGACGGCGCAACGCCGATGTGCTCACGTCGATCTCAGGTGGCGGGTGCGGCGATGCCGAACAACGCCTTGACCTGCGGACGCAGCAGCACCACCAGCGTAAACACACCGACGACGGTGCCGAACGGCATGAACGAGCAGGAGATGCCGGCCACGATCAGGCACAACAGATGCCGCCTGCGCTGGGCGATGCAACGGCCGGCATAGGCCATGAAGCCGGCCATGCTGAGTCCACCCAGGATGAGCATCGCTGCAATGATCACGAAGACCCAGCCGAACAGCTGTATCTCCTGGGGCGCCGCCTGCCCGGTGCTGTCCTTCATGGGCAGCCGCCCGGTCACGATGGCCAGCCCCATGAACAGGTGGATCAGCGGAATCAGCGAAAACAGCCCGGTGATGCCGGCCAGCACGTAGTGGAAGATCGACAGCAGCTTGAGATGCTGAAGATCGTCGGTGCTGGCCGATGCGGTCGTGGCGACTGGGGAAGCGTCCATGCAGATACCCTGATTGATCAGCCGATCCGCACGCGTTCGTCGCCGTGCGCACTGACCACCTGGCCGATACGCCAGTGCGCCAGCGACTGCGCATCCAGCGCCTGCTCGAGCGTGGCGGCTTGCTCGGGCGAGGCGATCAGCACGAAGCCGATGCCGCAGTTGAAGGTGCGCCACATTTCGGCATCGGCCACCACACCTTCGCGTTGCAGCCAGGCGAAGACCGGCGGCAGCGTCCAGGCGGTGGCATCGATGTCCAGGCCCAGCCCGTCCGGAACGACGCGGATGATATTTTCGGTCAACCCGCCGCCGGTGATGTGGGCCATGGCATGGATCGCCTCGCCATGCGCTTTGAGCAGCGCCAGCACCGGCTTGACGTATAGCGCAGTCGGCGCCATCAGCGCATCGATCAGCTTGGTGCCATCGTCCAGCACGTGTTCGGCCGGGGCGCCGGCACGCTCGTAGATCTTGCGGATCAACGAATAGCCATTGGAATGCGGGCCAGAGGAGGCGATGCCGATCAGCATGTCGCCGGCGCGCACCTGCGCGCCATCCAGCAGCTGCGATTTTTCCACCGCACCCACGGTGAAGCCGGCCAGGTCGTATTCGCCCGGCGGGTACATGTCCGGCATTTCGGCAGTTTCGCCGCCGATCAGTGCGCAACCGGAGAGCTCGCAGCCACGCGCGATGCCGCCCACCACCGCCGCGGCGGTGTCCACATCCAGCTTGCCGGTGGCGAAGTAATCCAGGAAGAACAGCGGCTCGGCACCCTGCACCAGCACGTCGTTGACGCACATGCCGACCAGATCGATGCCGATGGTGTCGTGCCGGCCCAGCTGCTGGGCCAGCTTGAGCTTGGTGCCCACGCCGTCGGTGCCCGAGACCAACACCGGCTCCTTGTACTTGCCCGACAGGTCGAACAGCGCGCCGAAGCCACCCAGGCCGCCCATGACCTCCGGGCGGAAGCTGCGCTTGACCAGCGGTTTGATGCGTTCGACCAATGCATTGCCGGCGTCGATGTCGACACCCGCGTCGCGGTAGGTCATGGGCGAGGGGCTGGAAGGCGTTTGGCTGGTCACGGGCGGGGGTGGCTCGGCGGTAAAGGCGGCGATTTTAGCAGCCACGTTGGCGCTAGCGCCCCATTCGGGCAACAATTCACCCGGATACGCTTATGTCATGGAACCGTCGATGCGCCGCAGTCTCGCTTTCTTTCTCGCCCTCGTGGTCGCCATGCCCGTCGCCCCGGCCTTTGCGCAAGCAGACTTGCGCACCGAAGGCGACGTTGCCAAGGCGCAAAGTGCCTACGACGCCGAAGTGCCGGTCAATAGCCAGAGCGAATCCGATCGCCCCGGCGCACTGGCGCGCGCGCTGGGTGCAGTGCTGGGCAAGGTCTCCGGCGACCGCGGCGTGATGAGCCGCCCCGGCGTGCCGCAGGCGCTGCGCAACGCGCCCAACTACGTCGACCACTACGACTACCGCCAGGATCAGGGCACTTCGCGCACCGGCGCGCCGACCTTCCGTACGACCCTGGTGGCACGGTTCCGGCAATCGGATGTGGATGGCCTGATCGCCGCGCTGGGCCTGCCGGTGTGGCCGTTGCCGCGCCCCAAGCCGGTGCTGTGGTTGGCCATCGACGATGGCAGCGGCCCACGTCTGGTTGGCGTGGCCCAGGCCAATGCCGCGCGCAGCGTGCTGGACCGTGCGATCGAACGCGGCTACCGACTCGGGTTGCCGAGCGGCGCCGCCGCCGAGCAGGCACTGGCTGGCGCGATCTGGCGCAAGGACACCGCCGCGGTGTCGCGCGCCTCGGCCAAGTACAGCCCGCCGATGCAGCTGATCGGCAAGCTCTACCGCAGTGACGCCGGCTGGACCGCCGATTGGGTGTTCGTGGACAACGGCAATGTGCTGTCCAGCTGGACCAGCAGCGACGGCGACGCACGCCGCGCCATGGCGGCGGGTGCCGATGGCGCCGCCGATGCGCTGGTCAAGCGCTACGCCAAGCGGGTGGATTCGGGCGTGCCCGGTGTCTACCGCGTGGTGATCACCGGCATCAGCAGCGCCGACGACTACCTGCGCGTGTCGGCCGCGCTGCAGGGCGTTTCGGTGGTCCGCAGCATTCGCCCGGTCAGCGCCAATGGCGACCGGATGGAATTGGACCTGGAATTGCTCACGGGTATTTCCGGCCTCAACCGTATGCTCGGCGACAACAGCCCGCTGGTCTCGGTCTCGGTACCGACCGAAGGCCGGATCATTCTCGAAAACGAGCACGCCGAGTACCGCCTGAAATGACTTTGACTCCCGAAGCCGAAATTGCCCTGTTCCTGCGTCGCCTCAAATGGGCGGCGGTGATTGTCGGTGTGTTGTGGGTGGTCTCGCTGCTGGCGCCGATCCTGACCCCGTTCGTGCTGGCGCTGTTGCTGGCATGGCTGGGCGACCCGCTGGTGGATCGCATCGAACGTGCCGGACGCTCGCGTAATGTCGCAGTGATGCTGGTCTTCGTGCTGGCGACGCTGCTGTTCGTGCTGGCGCTGATGATTCTGGTGCCGATGATCGAGCGCCAGATCATGACCTTGATCGATGCGCTGCCGCAGATGCGCAACTGGGCCATCGGGACCGCCATTCCGTGGCTGGAAGCCAAGACCGGCATGCAGCTGATGGCCTGGTTGGACCCGGAGCGCTTGATCGACTGGATCCGCAGCCACTGGGAACAGGCCGGTGGCGCCGCCAAGACGCTCTTCGGCTACGTGTCGCGCTCGGGCTTTGCGATGGTCACCTGGGTGATCAACCTGGCGCTGCTGCCAATCCTGGCGTTCTACTTCCTGCGCGACTGGGACCGGTTGGTCGAACGTGTGGCTGCCGTCATCCCGCGTGCCTACATCGGTACCGTGAGTCGCCTGGCACAGGAATCCAACGACGTGCTCGGTGGCTTTATCCGCGGCCAGTTCCTGGTGATGCTGGCGCTGGGGGCGATCTACGCCACCGGCATGTCCATCATCGGGCTCAACCTGGGCCTGTTGATCGGCATCATCGCCGGCTTGATCAGCTTCATCCCGTACCTGGGCGCGACCACAGGCATCGTGCTCGCATTGCTGGCAGCCATCGTGCAGGCGCAAGGGCTGGATCTGAAATTGCTGATCGGTGTGGGTGTCGTGTTCACGGTGGGCCAGTTGCTGGAAAGCTATGTGCTCACGCCGCGCATCGTCGGCGACAAGATCGGCCTGCATCCGGTGGCGGTGATCTTCGCGGTGATGGCCGGCGGCCAGTTGTTCGGCTTCCTCGGTATGTTGTTGGCGTTGCCGGTGGCGGCGGTGGCCAACGTGTTGTTGCGCTATGCGCATGAGCAGTACACGCGCAGCGATCTGTATGCGGGCGAGCGTGCCGGCATCGTGCTGCAGTCCACGCCCGAGCGCAGCGTGATCATCGACCCCAGCAAGGACGCGGACCGGTTGTGAGTGTTCCGCAGTTGCCGCTGGCGTTGCGCGCGCCGCCCGATCAGCGCTTCGACAGCTACATCGCCGCGCCCGACGGCCTGCTCGCGCAGTTGCAGGCGCTGGCTGCCGGGCAGGTGAGCGATTGGTTGTACCTTTCCGGCCCCGCCGGCACCGGCAAGACGCATCTGGCGCTGTCCCTGTGCGCCGCCGCCGAGCAGGCAGGGCGCACGCCGGCGTATCTGCCGCTGCAGGCGGCCGCCGGCCGCTTGCGCGATGCGCTCGAAGCGCTGGAAGGCCGCAGCCTGGTCGCCCTGGATGGCGTGGAAAGCATCGCCGGCCAGCGCGACGACGAAGTGGCGTTGTTCGATTTCCACAATCGCGCGCGCGCGGCTGGCATCACGCTGTTGTACACCGCGCGACAAATGCCCGATGGGCTGGCGTTGGTGTTGCCAGACCTGCGTTCGCGGTTGTCGCAATGCATCCGGATCGGGTTACCGGTGCTCGACGATGCGTCACGCGCGGCGGTGCTGCGCGACCGCGCGCAGCGTCGCGGCATGGCGCTGGACGAAGCGGCGATCGACTGGCTACTGACCCACAGCGAGCGCGAACTGGCGGGGCTGGTGGCCTTGCTGGATCGTCTGGATCGCGAATCGTTGGCTGCAAAACGCCGCATCACCGTGCCATTTCTGCGGCGTGTGGTTGAGGATCGTGGGTCTTAGAGCAGCTGACAGAGTTACCACGATCACCGCTACGCAGGCCCGAGCTGCTTCGCGATTCCCATCAGCACATCTATGGCAGGTCCAGGCGCTCGAGGCACATCGCCTAGAGCTTGCAGAGCAGGCGGTCTGTGGCTCTGCTGCAAGGACCCGTCGGGATGGCCGGTGCGCATGGTGCACGCAATGCCGATGCACACCGGGCGATGCGGCGTTGTGGCCACGATCAGCCGCCGTCGTGCAGCAACTGCGCATCCAGCGCCGCCAGCCGCTGCGGCGTGCCGACATCGGTCCAGCGCCCGGAATGGTGAATGCCATCGATCAAGCCTGCTGCCATCTGCGCGCGCAGGATCGGCGCCAGCGCAAACCGCGGCGCCGTGCTGCCCTGTGCGGGCAGCGGGCCCATCACCGATGGCCAATCGCGTAGCAATGCTGGCCGATAGATACCGATGCCGGCATAAGTATGCGTAGCAGGGAGATCGGCACGTACCTTGCCATCGGCGTCCATCGCGAAATCCGCACGCGCTGCATATGCAGGTTGGTCGACCAGCACCAGTTGCGCCAATCCCTGCGGCGCACGCGACAGTCGGGAAAAATCGAAATCGGTCCAGATGTCGCCGTTGATCAGCAAAAAGGGCGCATCGCCCAACAGCGGAAGCGCATGCAACATGCCGCCGCCAGTTTCCAGCGGTGTGGTCCCTTCGTAGGAATAGGTCAGCCGCAGGCCGTACGCGCTGCCGTCTCCCAACATCTGCGGGAACTGCTCGGCCAGCCACGAGGTGTTGATCACCGCCTCGTCCACCCCCAGCGCCGCCAACTTGCGCAGATGCCACACGATCAACGGCGCGCCGCCGACGGACAGTAACGGCTTGGGCGTGTGTTCGGTCAGCGGGCGCATGCGCTCGCCGAATCCTGCGGCGAAGATCAGCGCCTTCATGCCGTGGCCTGCTGCGCACGCGCAGCCAGCGCGGGTTTGATCACCTCTTCCAGCAGGCCGATGAGCGGCGCAAGCTCGGCGTAGCGCGGCAGTACTTCGTCCAGATACGCAATGAAGCGCGGCACATTGTCCAGATACCAATGCTTGCCATCGCGATGACTCAGGCGCGAGAAAATCCCCAGGTTTTTCAGATGGCGCTGCACGCCCATCCAGTCCGCATCGCGCAGGAAGTGCGCCAGCGGCGGAACCGGCAACCCGGCCGCCGTTGCCCGGGCGTGATAGCGCTGCAGCCAGCCGTCTACCCGAACGATCGGCCAGCTCACCGACGTGTCCTTGAACAGGCTGATCGGGTCGTAGGCGATCGGGCCGATCACGCAATCCTGGAAATCCAGCACCGCCGGGCCATCGGGTACCGGCATCAGATTGCGCGGCATGAAATCGCGGTGGGTGAACACGCGCGGCTGGGCCAGCGCGTTGTCCATCAGACGGCGCTGCACCAGTTGCAATTGCTCGGCATGGGCGCAGTCCAGCTGCACGCCCAGGTGGCGGCCCAAAAACCATTCTTCGAACAAACCGGCATCGCGTTGGAGCAGTGCTTCGCCAAACACGCCGCTATCGGCAGGTGGGGGGATTTTTTGTAGCAACAACAGTTGAGCAATCGCGCCATCCAGCAAGTCGTCGGCGTTGGCGTCGGTGAGGACCTGTGCCAGCGTCGGAACGCCCAGGTCCTCCAGCAGTAGAAAGCCGGTGTCCAGATCCTGTGCAAGCACCTGCGGCACGCGTACCCCATGGGCGCCCAGGAGCGCATGCATGCGCAGCCACGGCGCCACGTTTTCCAGCTGCGGTGGCGCATCCATCAAGATGCGATCCACGCCACGCCCGCGTGTGCGCCAATAACTGCGAAACCCCGCATCGACCGATGCGCGCTGCAGCGAGGCGTGTGGATCGTCGAGCGCTTGTTGCGCCCAGTGCAGGCGACGCGCATCGCGCGCAGGATCCGGATGAAGTGACGTCATGGAGAGAGAAGGTGTAGTGGAGTGATGGATAGACGCAGCAGAGACGCGTCGAAACGCTCAGCGCTTGTTGCCACTGAAAAACCGCAACAACGCCAGGATGGCAATCGCTCCGAGCAGCGCGCCAAGGAAACCGGCCGGCTCGCCTGCGTGGTACCACCCCATGTAGCGGCCAAACCAGCTGGCGACCACGGCACCGGCAATGCCCAGCACGATCGTCAGCAGGCAGCCCAGACGTTGCGTACCCGGCGTAATGAAGCGCGCCAGCAGCCCAACCACAAAACCGACCAGCAGAATGTAGAGCCAGCTGTCGCTACCAAACAGATGATTCATCGCAGCACCGAAGGTGGACGGGATCGGCAGACTAGCATTTCGGATGTCGCTGCCTGGCGCAGTGGGCGCAGGAGCGATCGCGCCGATGCATCGACTTCTCAGAGCGTAGTGATCGGCTTCTGCCGCTGTGCGCTTTTGATTTCATGCGAAGCCATCCATCTCTCCGGCCAGCCGCTTCCCAGGAGACATGTCCGCAGGAAAATGTCGGGGGATGAGGTTTGCAAAAAGCAAAAGCATCGCAGGCGAGGCTTCAGGGGAAAAACGGCTCTGCATCGGCAAGCAACTTCCAAATCCTTGCCCGAAGAGGAGCAGATCCTGAGCCCCTCTCCCGTCGGGAGAGGGGTTGGGGTCAGGGTACGGGGCCAGGCAACGCGTGAAGTCAGGCGGCCAAGGCGCACCAGGAGCCTGATCGCCAACCAGGCAGCCAGACCACCAACCACCAACCACCAACCCACGCAAGCACCCGCACAAACCGCTACTAAGCTTTCGCAGCAGCTGATTCAAGCCAACCGGATGCATCGGTTCAACCGCTAACTCAACAGCAACCATGCCCGCCATGACGGGTGCCGCTATCGGCCGCCACCGGCGAGCCGCTGGTTTCCCCGCGCAGGCAGGCAGCATGATGGTCGGCAATCACCTTCGAGACGCACGCGGTCACGCGCTTGCCCATCGGGATGTGCAGGAACTCGTTGGGGCCATGCGCATTGGAATGCGGGCCGAGCACGCCGGTGATCATGAACTGCGCGCCGGGAAACTTCTCGCCAAGCATGCCCATGAACGGGATCGAGCCGCCTTCGCCCATGTACATCGCCGGCTTGTCGAAAAAAGCCCGGCTGGCGTCATCGATCGCCTTTTCCAGCCATGGTGCCATCGCCGGTGCATTCCAGCCGGAGGAGGCCTTTTCCAGCTCGAGCGTCACCCGCGCACCATTGGGCGGGTCGCGCAACAGCGCTGCCTTGAGCAACTCGCCGCAGGCCTTGCCATCGGCCGTTGGCGGCAGTCGCAGCGACAGTTTCACCGCGGTCTGCGGACGCAGCACGTTGCCGGCTGAGGCCAGCGGCGGCATGCCATCCACCCCGGTAATCGACAGCGCCGGGCGCCAGGTGCGGTTCAACACCAATTCGGCTAGGTCTTCGTGCATCGGCACCAGGCCATCGACCATCGGGAACTTGTCGAAAATAGCGGTATCCAGCGTGGCAGCTGCGGCCCTCGCTTGGGTCAGCCGTTCGGCGGGCACCTCCACATGCAGGCCGTCGAGCAGGATGCGGCCGGTGGTTCCGTCCTCGATGCGCGACAGCAGCTGGCGCAGCAGGCGGAAGCTGGACGGCACCACGCCCGAGGCATCGCCCGAGTGCACGCCTTCTTCCAGCACCTTGACCGTCAGGTTGCCGCCGGTCAGCCCGCGCAGCGAGGTGGTGCACCACAGCTGTTCGTAATTGCCGCAACCCGAATCCAGGCACACCACCAGCGACGGCTTGCCGATGCGCTCGGCCAGATGGTCCACATAGGCCGGCAAATCGTAGCTGCCGGACTCTTCGCAGGCCTCGATCAGCACCACGCAACGCGCATGCGGCAGGCCCTGGGTACGCAGCGCCAGGATTGCGGCCAACGAACCGAAGATGGCATAGCCGTCGTCGGCGCCACCGCGCCCATACAACTTGTCCTCGCGCAGCACCGGCTCCCAGGGCCCCAGGTCCGCGTCCCAGCCGGTCATCTCCGGCTGCTTGTCCAGGTGCCCGTACAACAGCACGGTGTCGTCGCCCGATTCGGCGCCGGTGGCCGGGATCTCGATGAAGATCAATGGGGTGCGGCCTTCCAGGCGCACTACCTCGACCTGCATGCCGTCGATGGCCTGCGCGCGCGCCCAGGTTTCCATCAGGGTCACGGCCTGCTCCATGTAGCCATTGGCCACCCAGTCGGCGTCGAACATCGGCGACTTGTTGGGGATACGGATGTAATCGACCAGTTGCGGGACGATCTCGCGGTCCCAGGTGTCGCTGATGAATTGGTCGATCTTGGCGCTGTCCATGAAGGCTCCGAATGCGTGACGTAGCAGCACATTCTACGCCGGTGACATGGGGTAGGGATTTCCCTACAAGGCGGCGCGCAGTTCACCGGCTGTGTGAAAAGTTCGTTGGCGATAGGATTGCTGCATGTGGCGCGGGACACTGGCTCCGCCGGCAGGAATGCTGGCTAGGACCATCACCCAAGCCACAAGGAGCGTTGCAATGAAGTCATTTACCGTAGTCCTGAAGTCCCTGCTACTGGCGTTGTTGTTGTCCTCGAATGCGTATGCGCTCGACAAGGTCGATATCAACACCGCGTCTGCTGAGGAATTGGACAAGGTGCTGACGAATGTCGGGCGATCAAAAGCCGAGGCAATCGTCGAGCACCGTCAGGCAAACGGTCCCTTCAAAAGTGCCGAGGAACTGGCACTGGTCAAGGGCATCGGACTCAAGACGGTCGAACGGAATCGCGACCTGATCGAAGTAGGAGCCACGATGGCTCCTGCCAAGAAGGCTGCCAAGGGGGCGGCGGTGAAACCGGTGGGACGGCGTTAAGGGGAAGGGATCCGAGATACGGTTCGACGCGAGGATGCGTGGCCGCAACCTAACTGGACAGGATGTCTGGGGGATGGCTGGAAGCCGACAAGGATGTGGAATCGCCCGGTGTTGCACTTGGATGTGCAGCCGGGCGTTTTTCGTTTTGGGCCCGTGAAGATCTTGGGATCGCGCACCGCAAGGTGTGCTGAAGTGGGCAGCAAAAACGTGGCGGGAACCTTCTCCCGAGATGGACTGCGCTGCAAAGCCTCAAAGCGTTCGAGTGACGCATGCATACGAGCATCGGTAGAGCCCGCCTTACGATGGTCGTGTCGTAGCCCGCCGCTAGATGTTCAGGTCACTGGCTATGCGTCTTGCCGATAAAGGCAGGCGACGCGGCAACATACGGCCTGATCTCGAGGCGCGAGCTTGAGGCACAATGCGCCGATGCAGCTGACAGACCTGAGCAGCCGGGTGATTCCGGCCAATGAGTACCGCCGTGAGCGGTGGCGCAATCAGTTGGGTTGGACTCGGGAGATCCTGCGCCTGGGCGATACGGCGCAGTGGGCATTGCGGTTGTCGATTGCCGAAATCGAGCAGGATGCAGCGTTTTCGGCATTCGCAGGCATCGATCGTGAGTTGGTGCTGCTTCGGGGTAACGGCATGCGCTTGATGTTCGGCAGTGGCGATGCTGATGCCGACACCGACACCGACACCGACACCGACACCCACACCCACACCCACACCCACACCCACACCCACACCCACACCGGTGCTCGCACGAGTGGCAGTGCTAGCGCTCACGCGAATGGCAGCGCCGCAACTGCTGGAATCCAAACCGCTGCGGATGCCCGGAAGGGTGCTGGTCCGGACACTAGTGGCGCAGGGAGTGCTGACGAGCATGCTGCTGGCGATGGCTCGTTGGGCGCGGGTGAGCGCCTGGGTGCAACTGCTTCGCGTAGCAGGTGTGTTGACTTAGTGCCGCCCTATCAGCGCGTGCGATTTGCTGGCGAAGAGGCGGTTGAGGCGGTGTTGCTGGACGGTCCTACCCAGGATTTCAACCTGATGTGGCGGCGCGACTTGCTGCAGACCGAGCTGCTGCATCGTCCGCTGGTCGGCACCATGTTGTTCTTTGCCGACCCGGGTAGCGCCTGGGCGATTCATCTGCTTGCCGGCCAGGCGAGTTTCGGGCGCGACAGCGGTTTGCCGCCGTTGGCGGCTGGCGACACCGCGTGGCTGAGCGCAGCGACGCGCACCCGTTACATGCTCGACGGTGGCGGCGAATTGTTGGCGATCCGGGTGAGTCCGTTGCCGGAACATTGAACCTGACGACGGCGCTACGCAGCCCTGCCTGCGGCGACTCGGTCGGCGGCCACGCGCCCCTACTGCTCGTGTGCAGTCCGGATATCTTGGATGTACGTTTGCCCGCGGTTTGCGTCCGGCGCATTGTGGGGCGAGCGGGCAGGTGTCCTGTGTCGAAGGCGTGCTGGATGAAATGCGGACCGGGGCGTCGACGCGTGTCTGGCCGATTATTGGCGTGAAGGTTTGCCGGCGCGGTGACGCGGATCAGTACACATCGCGTCGGTAGCGGCCGTCGTGTAGCAGTTGCTGCCTGACCGATGCACCCAGGATATTGTCTAGCGCCTGGTCTACCTCCGGTGCCATGCCGCGGAGGCTGCCGCACACGTAGAGGCAGGCGCCCTGTTCGACCCATAAGCGCACGTCGGCGGCCGCTGCAGCCAGCGCGTGTTGCACATAGCGTGCAGATTGATCCTGATCGCGCGAATACACGCGGTCCAGACGTTCGAGCCAGCCGGCGTGTTGCCATTGCTGCAGTTCGTCGGCGTAGAGCGCGTCGTGCGCAGCGTTGCGTTCGCCGAACACCAACCAGTTGCGCCGCGCTCCGGCAGCGATACGTGCGCGCAGATGCGCGCGCAGGCCGGCGATGCCAGTGCCGTTGCCGATCAGCAGCATCGGCCGATCGGGAGCCGGCGGGTGGAAGCCGGGGTTGCTGCGTAGGCGCAATGCAATCGGTGCGCCGATCGGTGCATGCACGCACAGCCAGCCGCTGCCCAGGCCCGGGCTGCCGTCGCCGTGGCGGTGCTGGCGTATCAGCAGTTCGATATGACCTTCCTCGGGGAGAGAGGCGAGCGAGTAGTCGCGATGAGGGAGGGCCACCAGATTGCGCACCAGCGTTTCCATCTCCAGTGGCGATGCGGTGCCGATCCCGGAAGCTGTCTGCGGGAGTGCAGTCGCCTGTGCTTTCGTCTCTTCGTTTGCGTTGCCTGCGATTGGCGCTAGATCCACCGGAGCAACGATTTTTGCGTCAAGCCTTGCAGCTGCTCGTTCCGCTGCTTTTCGGGATGAAGCTGCATGTTTCTCCCTGTGGGCAGCCAGTCCGGCGGGAAGCTGCGCGCCGCTGAGCCAGTCGCGCAGCATGCGGTTGTCGATAGACTGCGCGCCATCGTAGCGATGCCGCTGCAACCAGGCGTCCACCGTGGCGGCTGGATGGCGTGGCGCGATCTCGGCGATGTCGCCTGCTTTCCATGTGGGTAACTGGCCGTCGCACGGCGTCAGCCGCAGCCGATAGATCGGCGCGCCGGCACTGCCGGGATTAACGTGGATGCGCTCGCGCAGTTGCCAGGCTGCGTAGGTCGGTATGCTCCAATCCGGCTGCGTCGCGAGTGCGGGGGCCAGTTTCGCCAGTTGTCGCTGCCATTGTTGCAGCGCCTGTGGGTCGGCGTTGTCGACCTCGATACGCGCGAACAAGGGTGCGGCACCGCGTGCCTGCAGGCGATCGTCCAGGCGCCGACCGAATGCGCAGAACTGCGTGTAGCGCCGGTCGCCTAGCGCCAGCACGGCGTAGCGAAGTGCGGCCAGATCCTGGCCGTCACCAGTCAACCAGCGACGCTCGGCGGCCTGCAGATGGTCGGGTGCATCGCCTTCGCCGGTGGTGCTGACAATGCACAACAGCCGCGGCACGCGCGCGAGTTGGCTGGCATCCACGGCATCCAACGGCAGCGCCACTGCGCCTATCCCAGCCGACTGCAAAGCGGCGGCGCTGCGTTCGGCCAGTTCGCGCGCGAACCCGGTCTGGCTCGCCCAGGCGATCAACACACCGCTGGCGTCGCCGCGTTGCGCGCTAGCGCCGATGGATGAGCGCCATACGACGAGCGCGCACAGTGCCGAGTACGCCACCACGCCCAATGCCGCCAGTTGCCAGCGGTGCGGCGTCGGTGGGCTCCACCACGCGCCGTCATGCAGGCTGCCGAACCATCCGAGCAGCGCCGCCAATGCAAGCAACACCAGGCTGTTGCCAAGCCGGGCGCGTGGTCGTGCAAGACTCATGACGCAGCCAGATGCTGTTCGAAGGCAGGGCTCATCGATTCGTGCAGCGCGCCGTCGTTACGCGACAGGAAGCGCACCGCAAGATGCGCAGTGCGCGCATGGGCGAGTCCGTCATCCACGCCGAGCACGGTCATTGACGTGGCCCACGCATCTGCGTGCATCGCATCGTTTGCGAGCACGGTGACCGCGGCAGGCGCATGCGGCACCGGTACGCCGGTGCGCGGGTCGAACGTGTGCGCGTAGCGGACGCCGTCGGCGTCGAAGCGGTGCCAGCGATCCCCAGAGGTAGCCACTGCCAGCCCATCCAGCGCGAGTACGCGTGCCGGCAATGCCGCGCCTGCATCTTCGTCGGGTGCCGATTCCACCAGCACGCGCCACGCGCTGCCATCGGGTTTGCGACCGTATCCGAACAATTCGCCGCCGACTTCGATCAACGCGCTCGCGATGCCGGCCTGCATGAGCGCGTGGTGTACGCAGTCCACGCCAAATCCCTTGGCAATGCCCGAAAGATCCAGCGCCACTGCGCCAGGCTGCAGCACGCGCATGCCGTCCAGATCCAGGCGCTGCCAGCCGCAACGCAAGCCGGCCAGCCCGATCTGCTCGCGCGAAGGCACCCGTCGTCGGCCGCCGGAGGCGCCGAAGCCCCACAGCTCGACCATCGGGCCGATGGTGGGATCGAAGGCGCCGCCACTGGCCTGGGCGATGTCCAGGGCGGCGCGTAGTACCGCGTGGAACTCTGCAGGCAGCGTCTGCCAATGACCCGCGCTCGCACGGTTGTAGCGACTGATGTCCGAGTCGGGCTCCCAGGTGCTCATCTGCCGGACGACACGATCCAGTGCGGCCTGGATGCAGGCATGCAGCGGATGCAGGTCGCGCCCGCGCGGCGCCACCAGCTTCACGCTCCAGGTGGTGCCCATGCTGCGGCCGCCCAGGGTGGCGATTTCGTGGTTGGAAGGCGCTGCGGGCATGGCGTGACAGGGTGGGTGCGGGAAGCAGCAGCATGCCGCAAAGGTGCCCTTGCTGCCGTGCCTGACCGCTGGAGGCCAAGAACGTCGCGATCGGTCGTCAGTGGCTGGACAGCACGCAGAAACCGGTAAGAGCGTGTGCAGAATTTTGTGTAACCGTGGTTTGGGTTACCGCTGAGGAAGTCGCCCCTCGAACTGGATCGTAAAGCGGTTCAGCGCAGCCTTCCAGTCGCGGATCGGCAGCGTCCATTTCTTGGTGATGTTGCGCAGAGCCAGGTAGAACAGTTTCATCAAGGCTTCGTCGCTGGGGAACGCGCCGCGGTTCTTGGTCAGCTTGCGCAGGCTCATGTTGACCGACTCGATGGCGTTGGTCGTATAGATCACCTTGCGGATCTCCGGTGGGTAGTCGAAGAACGGGATCAGTCGTGACCAATTGCGCCGCCATGACTGGCTGATGGGCGGGTACTGGGCGTCCCACTTGGCCTCGAACTCGGTCAGTGCCTGCTCGGCCTCCTCGACGGTGGCGCAGGCGTAAATGCGCTTGAGATCGGCGGCAACCTCGGCGCGGCGTTTCCACGAGACGTAGTTCAGGCTGTGCCGCACCATGTGCACGATGCACAGCTGCACGGTGGTCTGCGGGAACACCGCCTCGATCGCCTCGGGAAACCCCTTCAGGCCATCGACGCAGGCAATGAAGATGTCCTGCACCCCGCGGTTGCGTAGCTCCGTCACGACTTGCAGCCAAAACTTGGCACCCTCGGCCTGCGCCAGCCATAGGCCCAGCACTTCCTTCTCGCCGCCCATGGTGATGCCGATGGCCAGGTACACCGCCTTGACCCGCACCGCGCCCTCGCGCACTTTGACGTGGATGCAGTCCAGATAGACGATCGGATAGACCGGATCCAGTGGCCGCGCCTGCCACGCCTTGACCTCCTCGACGACCGCATCGGTGACTGAGGAAATCAGACTCGGCGACACCTCGGTGCCGTACATCTCCTCCAGGTGCGACTGGATCTCGCGCACGGTCATGCCGCGCGCGTACAACGACAAGATCTTGTCATCGAAGCCGGCCCAGCGGGTCTGGTGCTTGGGGATCAGCTGTGGCGCGAAGCTGCCGTGGCGATCACGCGGAATCTCGATCGGCAGCTCGCCGAACTCGCCCTTGAGCGTCTTGCGGCTGCGTCCGTTGCGCGTGTTGCCGGCCGCGTTGGCGACCGGCTCATGCTTGTCATGACCGAGGTGTTCGGTCATCTCCGCGTCCAGCGCCCGCTCCACCAACCGCTTGGTCAGCTGCTTGAGCAGGCCGTTCTCGCCGATCAGATCCTCGGGTTTGGTGTAGTTGACCAACAGGCTGCTAAGCAGCTCGTCGGGTACCTCATGTGTGCGTGGGCTCATGGTGTCTCCGGGTTAGGTGGCAGTCTCCTGCCTGTGGCCCGGTTACACAAAATCTAGGACACGCCCACCGGTAAGCGCGAAGGGTATTCACCGCAGCATGCGACGGCCGCGCCCGCCTGGCGGCGAGCGCTGTGGTTTGTCGTGCCGCTCTTATTGCGGCAGCACTTCCAGCGTGGCGACATAGCCCAGGCGACGTTGCTTGGCCTGCGGCAGCGAGGTCTTTGTGTCTTCGCTGGTGGTTTCCAGCCAGTACATTCCGGCTTCCGGCCAGGTCACGCTGAAGCCACCCTTGGCATCGGTCTTGAGCTTGATCTCGTTTTGCGCATTGCGGTACCGGGTGCCACCGCGCACGATGTCGATCTCCAGCCCGGCGGCCGGTTTGCCGTCCAGCTGCAGGGTGAATTGCGCCGCTTCGCCAGCGACCAGATCGTTGGGGTGCGTTACCGGAATCAGCTCGATGCCCTTGCCGCTGGGCTTGAACACGATGGTCGTCGGTGCACCGCGGGTGACGAAGGTTTCCACGCGGTTGAGCGATTGCGAGACCTGCAATTCCTTGGCGTTTTTCGGGACTTCGGTGGCGAAGCTGGCTTCGTTGCCGCGCCAGCGTTTAGGTTTGCCGTCTTCCTTCCAGCTGGCGAACAGGCCTGCGTTGACGATGGCGAGCTTGTAGGTGCCGGGCTGGGTGAGCTGCAGGTCGAACACGCTGCGGTATTTGCCGGTCGCCGGGTTTTCCGGCGTGAGCGCACTGCCATCGGGGGCGGTGATGCTCAGGTTATCCAGTCGCAGCGGCAAGTGGTTGAAGTAGAACAGATCGTTGGACACTGCGGCATCCACGGTGATCCATGGCGTATCGCCAGCGACGACGGTCTGCGACGGCAACAACCAGGCCTTGTGGGCGAGTGCGCTGACCGGCAGTGCGGCAAGCAGGACGACCAGGACGAGCGAGCGTTTCATGACGACTCCTTGAAAGACGATGACGACGATGGGACGCATGTGGGATCAGCGCGAGACTGCAACGCTGTCCGGGTGCGTGGAAAGCGCCAGGTGTGAAGCGACACGCGTTGCCGCCATGCGCGAGGTATGCACTGTGGAAAAATCGACATGCTGGAGAGCACGGCGAACGCCAACGCGGTGTTCAGGGCTTTGCCACCAGGCTGATTGCACCGAGCTCGCTGCTACCGCTGGCTTTGGCTGTTTGCGCGGACGTCGCCGGCCAGGTGAAAGGCAGCTTGACCAGCTCGCGGCCGCCAACTTCGCGGGCGGCTTCCACCACCAGCGTGTATTGCCCCGCCGGCAGCGACTTCAATGCGCCCTTGGTGTCGGAGAACGACAGCGCATGCGCGCCGGCCGGCCGGGTGGGGCCGGTGACGCCATCGACCGGCACGCTCAGGGTGCGGCCGCTCTTGCGCCACCACTGGCGCAGATCCGGCAGCCATTTGGTGCCGTGGCCTTCGGCGGTGTCCCTGGATTGATACCAGACCGCCAGATTGGCGGCGACCTTCTGATCTGCGCCTTCCAGCCAGATCGCGACATACGGGCGGTGGTATTCGGCGACGGTGAGCTTGGGAATTTCGACATTGATGTCGAGCGTGGCCGCATATGCGGGCATGGCGAGCAGGCCGCTCAAGGCGATGGTCAACGTGACGCGCATGATCGTCTCCGGTAGAAAGGTTCAGTGAATCAACAGCAGGGCAAGCAGCAGCGGAATCAGCAGGCCCAGGCCGACCAGCGGCCAGGTCATGCGCCGCTGCCGTGCATGCAGGTGTAGAAGGAACAGGCCGGTGATGCAGAACACCAGGCAGGCGATGGCGAACGCGTCGATGAACCAGCCCCAGGCCGGCCCGGCATTGCGGCCTTTGTGCAGATCGTTGAGATAGGCCACCCAGCCACGCGAGGTGCGATCGTATTCGATTGCACCGGTCGTGCGATTCAGGCTCAGCCACGCGTCGCCGCCTGGGCGGGGCAGTGCGACATACACCTCGTCGGCCGACCATTCGCCGGTGCGCGCGCCGATGCCGATGTCGAGCTGGCGTCCCAACCATTGCGCCACACGCGGCGGCAACGGTGCATTGCCTTCCTGCCGGTTGCCCAGCGTGTGCAGCAGTGCAGGCGGCAGCGTCAGCGAGCGTTGCTCGGTCGATGGGCTGGCTTCGATGCGTGCGGCGTGGTTCAGGGTCAGTCCGGTGACCGTAAACAGCAGCATGCCGATCAGGCACAGCGCCGAGCTGATCCAGTGCCACTGATGCAGCATGCGCAGCCAGAAACCGCGACGTTGCTGTGCGCTGGCGAGGTAAGCGTGGTCTGAGGTCGACATGCTGCGCTCAGGCCACCTCTTCGGAAACGCAGGGCTGCAGTTGCCGCTGCCGTGCAGCCACCTCGTGCAGCAAGGCGCGCAGGCGCGGATGGCGCGCGCCGGCCAGCAGTGGTGCGAGCTGTTGCAGAAAGCCGGCGTGGCCACCTGCGATGGCGCGGCGCATCCATGTCTCGGCCTGATCCAGCTCGCCGCTGTCGGCAAGCAGGGTGGCGTAGCCGGCCTGGCCGCGGAAATCGCCCGCTTCGGCAGAGCGGCGGTACCACACGCATGCGGCCAGAGGGTCTGCAGCGCAGGCCAGGCCCTGGTCGAGATAGCGCGCCAGGAAGTTCATCGACTTGGCATGCCCGGCTTCGGCCGCGCGGCGGTACAGCGCCAATGCCTGCGCGTGGTCCTGCGCCACGCCGCGCCCGGAGGCGTACATGTGCGCCAGGTTGTACATGCCCCACGCCAGGCCATGGTCGGCGGCGCGGCGATACCACAGCACGGCCAGCACCTCGTTGATGGCCGTGCCGAACCCGAGCTCATGGCAGCGGCCAAGCTGGTTCATCGCCTCCGCACACCCCGCATTGGCGGCCACTTCGTACCACAGCATCGCGGCAGCCGGATCTGCGGCAATGCCGCGTCCTTCGGCATACATCTGTGCGAGCAGCAGCTGTGCGCCTACGTCATGGTTCGCAGCGGCGTTGTGCAAGAGCGCACGCGCCTGTTCCGGCTGCGCGCGCAGCAATGCGCTCAGCTGCGCGATGTCCAGCGCCGGCTCAGACATCGGCCCATTGCCGCAACAGGTTGTGGTACACGCCGGTGAGCTGGATCAATGAGGGATGCCCGGGCGTGTCCTGGGTGAGGCGGCGGATCGAGACATCCAGTTCGAACAACAGGCGGCGCTGCGCAGCGTCGCGCAGCATGCTTTGTGTCCAGAAGAAACACGCCACACGCGCGCCACGCGTGACCGGCATGACCCTGTGCAGACTCGTGCCCGGATAGATCACCAGGTGCCCGGCCGGCAGCTTGACCGACTGCGTGCCGTAGGTGTCCTCGATGACCAGCTCGCCACCGTCGTAGCTGTCCGGGTCGCTGAGAAACAGCGTGGCGGAGACATCGGTGCGCACCGCTTCGGCACCGCCGCGACTGCGGTCGTAGCGCACCGCGTTGTCCACGTGATAGCCGAACGACTGCCCGCCGCTGTAGCGATTGAACAGCGGCGGGTAGATCCTGCGCGGCAACACTGCCGAGAAGAACGTGCTGCTGCGCGCCAGCGCCTCCAGCACCAGCGCGCCGGCCTCGCGTGCGACGGCGCTGTCTTCGGGCAACTGTGCGTTGTCCTTGACCTGTGCCGATTGGGGGCCGGCGGTGATGCGGCCGTCTGCCCAGTCGGCCACGTCCAGCTGCGCGCGCAACTGGCCGAGCTGCGCGTGGCTGAGCACATCGGGGATGGGCAACAACATGCGGTGGTCTCCACGCCGCCCGCGCTGCGCGGACGGCATGCCTGAGGGTTAGAAGCTGAAGGTGGCGTTCAACACTGCCGAACGGCCATCACCCGGCAATGCCCAACCGCTGCCCGCCGTGACGGTTCCTGCGGCGTTGACAGTGAGGTTGTTGCGGATGCTGGTGTAGTACTCCTTGTCGAACAGGTTGTTGACGTTCAATTGCAGGCTGAGCCACTCGTTGACGCGCAGACCGACCATGGCGCGGTGCACCCAATAGGCGTCGGTCTTGCGATACACCGCGGTCGAGGTGTTGTTCGGGTAGAAGCTGCCCTGATAGTTGACGCCGTACCCGAAGGTCCACTGGTTGAGCTGGTAGGTGGTCCAGAGGTTGCCGGCATTACGCGGGGTCTGCACCAGCTCGCGCCCGGCGATGGGGTCGCCTGTGAGGCTGGCGGTGCGATTGGACACGCTCTGCAGCACTTCGCTGTCCAGGAAAGTGTAGTTGGCGAAGATGGACCAGCGCTCGGTCAGGTAGCCGGCCGCGCCCAGCGCAATGCCGTCCACGCGCGCCTTGCCGTCCAGCACCTGCTCGGGGACCAGCGGATCGCCGCTGTTGACCTTGTAGTTCTCGCGTTCGTTGCGGAACACTGCGGCGGTCAGCGCCAGGCGCTCGTCCAACGCATCCCACTTGCCGCCCAGTTCGATATTGACCGCGGTTTCCGGTTCGACATTGCAGTTGGCACCCACCGTGGAGGTGGCAATCGGCGTGCACGAGCCGTTGACCGAGGCCTTGGAGGGCGTCTTCGCATTTGCATAGGACAGATACAGGCTGGCGTTGTCGACCGGCTTGAATACCAGTCCGGCGCGATACGAAAACAGGTCGTCCTTGCTGCCGGCCGGGAAGCCTGCGGCCACGCCGGTGACGCCGCCGGTGGCGTTGACGGTATAGGTGGTGGTGTCGCCTTCGTTGTGCTCGTAGCGGCCGCCCAGGTTGAGCATCCACTGCTCGTTGAACTGCAAGGTGTCGAACAGGTACACCGCCTGGTTGGTCAGGCTGCCCTTGCTGCGGCCGGTGCGGAAATAGTTCTGCGGTCCGGTCCAGATGTTGTACGGGTTGTCGAACGACTGCAGCGGGTAGGTGATGCCGGTGGTGGAGCCGTCGGCATTGCGGAACAGCGAACCGCTATCCAGTTCGAAATCTTCCTTGCTGAAGGCGACACCGGCGACGAGGCGATGTTCGATGGCGCCGGTGTGCAATGTGGCGGTCAGGTCGGTCTGGCTGTGCGCGATGAAGTTTTCGGTGTCGCGCACCAGTCCGCGTGGCCCGCTGTTGGGGTTCCAGGTCGACGGCGGCTGGCCTACGCAGGCACGGCCGGTGTAGGCGTTGGTGTTGTCGGGCAGGCACCAGGTGCCCTCGGGCGCAGTGGCGATGGTGCGCTGATCCACACGCTGCAAGCGCGCCAGGCTGCGCAGTTTGACGTTGTCGTCGAAGTCCATTTCCAGCACGCCGGTGAGCATGTCCACGTCGATGTCCTGGCGCGACACATTGCGATAGCCGTAATAGGTTTCGCGGTCCACGCCCGGCAACGGGCCATCGTTGAACGGGCTGAGCGCGAACGGCACGCCGTACTGCGGCAGGTTGTTGTCGTGCTGGTGCAGGTAGCTCAGCGTAAAGCGCGTGTCCGAACCCAGGCCGAACGCCACCGACGGCGCAAAACCCCAACGGTGACGGAATTCTTCGTCGCGGCCCGGCACGTCCTGGGTGTGGCCCATCGCATTCAAGCGCACGGCAATGCCGTTTTCGAAATCGTAGTTGCTGTCGGCAGTGAGGCGGCCGTAACGGTCGCTGCCGCCGCCGATCATGACGTTGGTGAAGTCGCCCTGGCCGGCAGTCTTGGTGACCAGGTTGATGTTGCCACCGACCGAGCCTGCGCCGGACATGGCCGAGTTGGCACCGTTGATGAGCTCGACGGATTCGAGGTTGAAGGTGTCGCTGCGGCTGTACTGTGCGCTGTCGCGCACGCCGTCGGTGGTGATGTCGCTGCTGGCGGTGAAGCCGCGCAAATTGATGCTGTCGCCATAGCCGCCGCCGCCTTCGCCCGCGCCGAAGGTGATCCCGGGCAGGGTGCTGAGCACATCGCGCAGCGACAGCAGATTCTGCTGGTCCATGGTCTGCTTGGTGACCACGGTAATGGTCTGCGGCGTGTCGCGCAGCGCTTCTGTGTACTTGGGCGAAGACGGCTTTTGCGCACGTTCCTGCTGCACCCGGATCGCATCCAGATCCACCGCCCCTGGAGGCGCCGCCACATCGTCGGGCTGGGCGAAAGCGGGGGCGGACAGCGTCAGCAACACGGCCGAAGCGAGCGGGGAAATGCGAGGCGTCATGGAAGGTCTCAAAGAGGAGTCGAGGCTCCCACCTGGCGATGGCTCGGCGGATGCGGGATGGAATGCGTGGACGTTGCGCCGGCTAACCCGAAGCGCTGCGCCGACAGTCGCCCGAACCAGGCAAGCTGAAGCGCTGCGCGAGGGCGCGCAGGCGGAGCGAACGAGCGGGGCGGGTGTCGAGCAGGGCTGGTTGCATGGGATCGCAGACAGGCCAGTTGTTAAGAAGGCCTTAAGGATGTGATCTTAAATGCAAATCATTCTTCTTTGCAATATTTGTGAGGCGATGGCAGGCGCTGTCACGTGGCGCCGTCGGGCGGAACGGCCTGCGCATCGCATCGCATCGCGTCAGTCAGCGGTCGTCGCGGGTCCAGATGCCGTCGTGTTCGCGCTTGACCGGGAACTTGGGCACGGCCGTGTAGGCAGGTGCGCACAAAGGGCGGCCGTCGCGAATATCGAAGCGCGCGCCATGTAGTTGGCATTCGATGGTGCCGGCAACCGGATCGAAGCTGCCGGGCGACAGCTCGTAGTCTTCGTGGCTGCAGCGGTCTTCCAGCGCATACAAGGCGCCATCGAGGTTGAACACCACGATCGGCGTGTCGGTGACCTCGTCCCAGACGGTCTGCATTTCACCGGGCAGCAGCGCATCGCTGGCACAGACGAAGGTCCAGGTGTCGCTCACGGGGTTGGCCCGCTCAACTGCTTTTCCAGCACCTCAAAACGCAGATCCTGGCGCAGCGGAATGCCGAAGCGCTCGTCGCCATACGGGAAGGGTTTGACGATGCCGGTGCGGCGATACCCGCGGCGTTCGTAGAAGGCGATGAGTTCATCGCGCACATCGATGACGCTCATGCGCATCACCGGCACCTGCCATTGGCGATGTGCAAGGCGCTCGGCTTCGGCCAACAGCGTCTTGCCGAGCCCGCTGCCCTGCAACGAAGGATCCACCGCAAACATCCCGAAGTACCCGGCGCCGTGGTCGTCGGCGATATGCGCACAGGCCACCGGACGCCCATCCTGTTCGACCACCAGCACCAGGCTGCGTTCGCGCAGGATATCGTCGCGCAGCACGGCCGGATCGATACGCGCACCCTCGAGAATATCGGCCTCGGTGGTCCAGCCCACGCGGCTGCTGTCGCCGCGATAGGCCGAGGTCACCAGCAGGACAAGGGCGTCGATGTCAGCGACGGTGGCGGTGCGGAAAGTGGTGGTCTGCATGGAGGCAGTTTAATCGGGAATGGGGAATGGGGATTCGGAATGTGGGAGTCGTTGGAGCTTGGCCGGTTTCATTATCTATGCACGCCGGTTAGCTAGGTGCGCGCATGATCCGTTGAGCAAGCCCTCGCCCCTCGGGAGAGGGTACGAAGCGAAGCGCTCGCGCAGTCGAGCAACGCCGGGTGTCGCACGTACCCTCATCCGCCCCTTCGGGGCACCTTCTCCCCCATAAAGGAGGACAATGTCCCGGCGGGAGAAGGAACTGCAACGGCGCAGAGAACTGAGGGGTCTACTCCTTACCCGAGCAGCGTCCGCACCTTCTTCAGCGCAGCAACAAACCGTTCGATCTCGTCGTGGGTGTTGTAGAACGCCAGCGACGCGCGGCAGGTGGCGGCGACACCGAAGTACTGTAGCAGCGGATGCGCACAGTGCTGGCCCGAGCGCACCGCGACGCCTTCCAGGTCGAGCAGGGTGGCCAGGTCGTGCGAATGCGCACCTTCGATCAGGAACGACACCACCGCGGCCTTGTCGGGCGTGGTGCCGAAGATGCGCAGACCATCGATGCGTTGCAGCTCTTCGGTGAAATGGGCGAGCAGCTCGGCTTCGCGTGCTTCCACGTGCGCCAGCCCGAGCGATCCCAGGTAATCGACTGCCGCGCCCAGGCCGACGAAACCGGCGATGTTGGGCGTGCCGGCTTCGAACTTGTGCGGCGCATCGTTGAAGACGGTGTTCTCGAAGCTGACTTCCTTGATCATCTCGCCGCCGCCCAGAAACGGCGGCATCGCCTGCAGGTGCTCGCGACGTGCCCACAGTGCGCCGGTACCGGTAGGGCCGCACATCTTGTGCCCGGTGATGGCGTAGAAATCGCAGCCGATGCTGGCCACGTCGATGCGCCGATGCGGTGCCGCCTGCGAGCCGTCCACCAGGGTGACGATGCCGCGCTTGCGCGCTTCGCGGCAGATCTCGCGTACCGGGTTGACCGTGCCCAGCACGTTGGACACGTGGGTGATCGCCAGCAGTTTGACGTCCGGGGTCATCGCCTTGCGCAAGGCATCCAGATCCAGCGCGCCGTCGGGCGTGATTTCGGCCACGCGAATGGTGGCGCCGGTACGCTGGGCCACCAACTGCCACGGCACGATGTTGGCATGGTGCTCCATGCGCGAAATCAGGATCACATCGCCGGCGCCTAGCCGCGGCAATGCCCACGAATACGCCACCAGATTGATCGCGAAGGTGGTGCCGCTGCACAGCACCAGCTCATCGGCGCGGACGTTGAGAAAACGCGCCAGTTTGTTGCGCGCGCCCTCGAACGCGTCGGTCGCCTCGCTGCCGAGCGCATGCACGGCACGGCTTACGTTGGCGTTCTGGCGCCGGTAGAACTCGTCGGTGGCGGCAATCACCTGCAGCGCCTTCTGCCCCGTGTTCGCGTTGTCGAAATAGATCAGCGGCTTGCCATGCACCTGCCGCATCAGCAGCGGGAAATCCAGGCGCACGCGGTCCCAGTCGGGCGTTGCGCTGGGCGGAACGGCGGACACGTTCATGCCACGCCCGCCGAATTCAATGCACGGTCCAGTTGCAGCGCCAGTACGGCGCTCAAGGCGGCCGGCAGCACGCGCAAGGGTTCGTGACAGAACGCGGCACTCAGCAGGCGCTGCGCCTGTTCCTGCGGCAAGCCGCGCGAGCGCAGGTAGAACAAGGCGTTGTCGTCGAGCTGGCCCACCGTGGCACCATGCGCGGCCTGTACTTCGTCGGCATCGATCACCAGCACCGGCTGGGTGTCGATTTCGGCGTTGGACGACAGCAGCAGATTCTTGTTGGACAACCGTGCATCGGTGCCGTCGGCACCTGTGCGGATGCGGATGCCCCCATGGAACACCACGCGGCTGCGGTCTGCGCCCACGCCGCGCCATACCAGTTCGCAGGCGGTGTCGCGCGCGATGTGCTCGATGCCCAGGCGCGTGTCCACATGCCGGCGGCCGTTGCCGAGCAGCACGCCATTGGCGGTCAGCCGGGCGTTGTTGCCTTCCAGGCGCACGTTGAGCTCGTGCCGCGACAGGCCGGCACCCAGCTCCAGGTCCACACGCTGGTAGCGCGCCTCGCCCGCCAGCACCGCGTCGGTGCGCAGCAGCGACGTCGCATGTGCGCTGCCGGCCTGCACGCGCGCGTGCGACAACGCCGCGCCCTGTGCCAGATGCACATGCATCACGCTGTTGTCCAGATGCGCCGCATCGCCGACATGCAGGTGATGCTCGACGACCTGCAATGCGGCGCCGGCACGCAATTCGATCAGGTGGCGGTGATGCCACGACAGATCCTGTTCGCCGGCCACGCCGACGAACACCAACTGCAGCGGCAGTGCGATCTGCGCGCCGGCATGCACGCGCACCAGCACGCCTTCGTCGGCAAGCGCGGCATTCAGGCGCGCAAAGACTTCATCGCTGCCGTCGAAACGGCGGCCCAGCAACTGCTGCGCCTCGTCGCTCGCAGCCAGCGATGCAGACAGGGTGTCCAGCTGCACGCCTTCCGGCAACGTGGACAGATCGCTGAGCGCTTCGGACGGGCGGCCGTTGACGAAGACCAGGCGCGGCGACGGGATGTCGTCCAGCGCGGCCGCATCCACCAGCGTCGGCACCAACGGGGCAGGCTGGAAGCTGCGCCGTTCCAGCTGCCGCAACGAGGTGTATTTCCAGGCCTCGGCACGCGGGCCGGGCAGGCCGGTCTGCAGGGCGGCATCGAGCTCGGCGCGGCGTGCGTCACCACCGCAGAAACCGCGCGCCAGGGAATCGAGCAGGGCGCTCATCAGGCGGCAACCTCAGGCACCACGCGGTCCTTCAGGAAGTGGTAGCCATGCTTTTCCAGCTCCAGCGCCAGTTCCGGGCCGCCGCTCTGCACGATGCGGCCCTCGGCCAGCACATGCACCACGTCCGGTTTGATGTAGTCGAGCAGGCGCTGATAGTGGGTGATGACCAGGAACGAACGCTCGGGCGAACGCAACGCGTTGACGCCGTCGGCCACGCTCTTGAGCGCATCGATGTCCAGGCCGGAATCGGTCTCGTCCAGGATGGCGAGCTTGGGCTCGAGCACCGCCAGCTGGAAGATCTCGTTACGCTTCTTTTCGCCGCCGGAGAAGCCTTCGTTGACGCCGCGATGCAGCAGCTCGTCCTTCAGGTGCAGCACGGCCAGCTTCTGCCGCACCAGCTTGAGGAACTGCATCGAATCCAGCTCGTCTTCGCCGCGCGCCTTGCGCTGCGCATTGAGCGCGGCGCGCAGGAAATAGGTGTTGTTGACGCCGGGGATTTCCATCGGGTACTGGAAGGCCAGGAACAGGCCGGCTGCGGCGCGTTCTTCCGGCGGCAGGTCGAGAAGATCCTTGCCGTCGAACTGCACGCTGCCTGCGCTGACCTCATAGCCATCGCGACCGGCCAGTACATTGCCCAGCGTGGATTTACCCGCGCCGTTGGGGCCCATGATGGCGTGCACCTGGCCGGGCTGGATGTCCAGCGACAGGCCCTTGAGGATGTCTTTGCCGGCGATGCTGGCGTGGAGGTTGGTGATCTTGAGCATGGGATTGGGGATTCGAAATTTGGGATTGGTAAACGCGAGTCAGCCGGTCGGCATCGGTGTGGGGTTCTGCGAATCCCCAATCCCCAATGCCGAATCTCTAAGGCAGCGTCAGCCGACGCTGCCTTCCAGCGAGACTTCCAGCAGCTTCTTGGCTTCCACCGCGAACTCCATCGGCAGTTCGCGGAACACCTGCTTGCAGAAGCCGTCGACGATCAACGACACCGCGTCTTCCTGGCTGATGCCACGCGCGCGGCAATAGAAGAGTTGGTCGTCGCTGATCTTGGAGGTGGTGGCCTCGTGTTCGACGGTGGCGCCCGGGTTCTTCACCTCGATATAGGGAAAGGTGTGGGCGCCGCATTGCTTGCCGATCAACAGCGAATCGCACTGCGTGTAGTTGCGTGCACCGTCGGCATTGCGGTCCACCTTGACCTGGCCGCGATAGGTGTTCTGACCACGTCCAGCACTGATGCCCTTGCTGACGATCTTGCTCTTGGTGCGCTTGCCGATGTGGATCATCTTGGTGCCGGTGTCGGCCTGCTGACGGTGGTGGGTCAGCGCGACCGAATGGAATTCGCCCACCGAATCGTCGCCAATCAGCACGCAGGACGGATACTTCCAGGTGATCGCCGAGCCGGTTTCGACCTGGGTCCAGGTCACCTTGCTGCGCGCGCCACGGCATTCGGCACGCTTGGTAACGAAGTTGTAGATGCCGCCACGGCCTTCCTCGTCGCCCGGGTACCAGTTCTGCACGGTCGAGTACTTGATTTCTGCATCTTCCAGCGTCACCAGCTCGACCACCGCCGCGTGCAGCTGGTTCTCGTCGCGCATCGGCGCCGTGCAGCCTTCCAGATACGAGACGTAGGCCTTGTCTTCGCACACGATCAGGGTGCGCTCGAACTGGCCGGTATGGCCGGCGTTGATGCGGAAGTAAGTGCTCAATTCCATCGGGCAACGCACGCCCTTGGGGATGAACACGAAACTGCCATCGGAGAACACGGCCGAGTTGAGCGCGGCAAAGTAGTTGTCGCCCACCGGTACCACGCTGCCCAGGTACTGCCTGACGATCTCCGGGTGCTCCTTGATGGCCTCGGACATCGAACAGAAGATCACGCCCTTTTCGGCCAGCTCCTTGCGGAATGTGGTGCCGACCGAGACCGAATCGAATACCGCATCCACGGCGACCCCGGCCAGCTTGGCGCGCTCGTGCAGCGGCACACCCAGCTTGTCGTAGGTGTCCAGCAATTCCTTGGGCACCTCGTCCAACGAGGCGTATTTCGGGCCCTTGGGTGCGGAGTAATAGCTCAGCGCCTGGAAGTCGATCGGCGCGATCTGCAATTTCGCCCACTCCGGCATCGGCATCTTCAGCCAGTGGCGATAGGCCTCAAGACGCCAGTCGGTCATCCATTGCGGCTCGTCCTTCTTGGCCGACAACGCACGGATGATGTCTTCGTCCAGGCCGGGCGGGAGTGAGTCCGATTCGATCTCGGTGATGAAGCCGGCGTCGTAACGTCGACCCAGCCGTTCGAGGATCTGCGCATTCTGCGGAGGAGCAAGTTCGGTGGCCATTGGGCTGCCTACAGGTCAGGTGGTCGCGACGCGTGCGGCGATGGAACGCCGACGGGTGTCGCCAGGGAGAGAGAGGGGCTGCAACATCTGCGCGAGCGTGACGCGACGCAAGGCATCGCCGACCACGTCGTTGATCAGGCGCCAGTTCGATCGCACGCCGCAGCGCTGCGCAATACCGCACTGGCTGTGGTCCTGGCTGCATTCGGTGATCGCCAACGGACCTTCCATCGCTTCGACGATCTCCACCAGGGTGATGTCGCTGGCGGCGCGCGCGAGCCGGTAACCGCCGTGCACGCCGCGCAGGCCTTCAACCAGGCCTGCCTGCGACAATGGCTTGAGAATCTTGCTGACAGTCGGTGCTTCCAGGCCAGCCTGTTCGGCCAATTCGCTTGCGCTGAGCACCTGATCGCAGCGTGCCGCCAGGACGGTCAGCACCACGGTGGCGTAATCGGTGAGTTTGGTGACGCGCAGCATGGGGAAGGCGGAATTCTAAAGCGGACCGAAATTGTACTCTTTCCAGCAGGGCGGGGCCAACGGCGTGGTTCAGCCGCCGGCAAGCGTGGCCCGTTGCGGCGCATGCTGCGCTTGTGCTTGGCGCATTGGCGCGCTGCGGTCACAATGAGCGGCCCCATCACTGGACCCCTACATGTCGCGCAAAGTTGCCGCCCGCAAGTCTCGTATCCACGGCAATGGCATGTTCGCCCTCGCCCCGCTCCGCAAGGGCGAGCGCATCATTCAATACAAGGGGCGGCTGCGCACGCATGCCGAGGTGGATGCCGACGACACGGGCGATGTGGAGAGCGGACATACCTTTTTATTCACGCTCAGCGACGACTACGTGCTGGACGCCAATTACGAAGGCAATGTCGCGCGCTGGATCAACCATAGCTGCGATCCCAATTGCGAGGCGGTGATCGAAGAAGCCGAGGGCGACGACCGCCGCAAGGACAAGATCTTCATCGAGGCCAAGCGCGACATCAAACCCGGCGAAGAGCTCACCTACAACTACGGCATCACCCTCGCCGAGCGTCATACGCCGCGCCTGAAGAAGATTTGGGAATGCCGGTGCGGCTCGAAGAATTGCACCGGAACGATGTTGCAACCCAAGCGCTGAGCACGTGGAGCGTGGCGCGCACTGACGCCACGCACACATCGGTTCACAACTGCGCAACGGCGTAATTCCTAGGGTTTGGGCTTCTTTTCGAGGAGCCCCTCATGTCTTATTCGCTCTCTGGCAAGACCGTCGCCGTGCTGGCTACCGATGGCTTCGAGCAATCCGAACTGACCGAACCCAAGCGCCTGCTGGAAAGCTGGGGCGCCAAGGTCGAGGTGATCGCGCCCGGAGATGGCGCGCAGATTCGCGGCTGGAATCACACGGACTGGGGCGATTCGGTAACGGTCGATCGGCAGCTTGCTCAGGCAACGGCCCAATCCTACGACGCATTGGTGTTGCCTGGCGGTGTGCTCAATCCCGACACGCTGCGGACCGACGAACAGGCAATCGCGTTCATTCGTGCGTTTTCGACCGCGCAAAAACCGGTGGCAGCGATCTGCCATGGACCGTGGTTGTTGCTCGAAAGCGATTTGGTCCGCGACCGCAAGGTCACCTCATGGCCGTCGGTCAGGACGGACCTGATCAACGCCGGTGCGCGCTGGCAGGATGCCGAAGTGGTGGTCGATGGCCAATTGATCACCAGCCGCAAGCCGGACGACATTCCTGCGTTCGCCGCAGCCGTGGCCAAGGCCCTGGCTGCATAGGTTCCTCACGGGCCCGTATCAGCTTGAGACAAGAAAGACCCGGCGCGGATGCGTCGGGTCTTCCAGTGTGGAGCATTGCACGGATAGCGTCACCGACGCGAATACCAAGCAGGCCTACTTCCCGGACAGCGCTGCCGCGGGCACCAGCTGCTCGATGTTCTGGTTGAAGTTGACCGCAACCCGCCCGTTCTGGATGCCGACCGATTCCACCTGCACCGCACCCATCATCGACGCAATGGCCGGATCGATCCGGTAGATCGGCTCCTTGCGCGCGTAGTCGGCCAGCCAGGTATTGAGCAGCTGCCGCGTGCTGTGGTCGAGCTTTGCGCCGGCGTAAGCGGGGCGGAAGTCGTCGATGCTGGGTTGGTCGAGATAAAAGCCCTGCTTGGCCACGTCATAGCGCAGTGCGCTAGTCAAGGTCACGTTGCCGACCGGTGCGGGAGCGCCGCCTGCGGTCGCTACGGCGAGATCGAACGCCATCTTCAGCCGATTGCCTGGCGGCAACGACAGCGCCGGGTTGCTGACCGTCATGGCGATCAGCCCGCCCAGCGTGTCGTGTGTCTGCGGGAAGCGGCCACCCAGATACTGCTGCAGGTCGCTGGCCTGCACGCTGATCTGTTTTCCCTGGATCTGCGGCGCAGCCCAGGCGCCGGTGATGGGCATTGCCAAGGCGAGGGCGAGCATGGATCCGGCAAGCGAACGCAGTTTCATCGAGTGACTCCGGCAACAGGTGACATCACCTTAGTCGGCGCCGGTGAACCACGGGTTAGCGCAATACCGGCTGCAGCGTGGCCGAATAGATTTCCCAGCCATCGCTGCCGGCCCGAGGTTGCAGCCGGTATGCGCCGACCAGGCGTTGGGTGCCGGTGGTGGTGCGTACCGTCAATTGCACCGGCACTTCGATACGCTGTGGTGGCTGCGCCTGATCCAGTGCAAAGGGCGGGTCGTTGTTGATGCGCATTGACTGGATATTGGCGATGGCACGCAAGGCCGCATCGTCCGGCACCGGGGGAGGGCGACCGCCGGTCCATAAGGCATCGGCCTGCGCGCGCGCCGCTCCCGGCAATGCGCCGAGGTAGCGTTGAACGGTGGCGCTTGCTTGCGCGTAGTTGGCCAGCGTCATGGGATCGGTGGGATCAGGTGCAGGGTTAGGTGATGCGGCGGTGGTGTCGGCAGCGGCGTCATCGCGCGGGCGCGGTGCGCTCGCAACGTGCGTCGCCGACGCGTCATTTGCCTGCGGATCGCCAGTGCGATGACAGCTGCAACCGGAAAGTGCGGCTGCGACAACGAGCATTCCCATCAAGCGCATGGCGCCCCGAGGTGCGCAGTGTAGCGGGTACGTGCGGCGATGCGTCTTCAGGCGCCGGTGGCGGGGTGCACGCGCTGCAGGCGTTCCAGCAGCAGCTGCAGTTTGGGACGCAATGCGTCCAGCGCATCGCTGGGCTGGGCGCGTGGGCGGGCCGCCAGGTCTTCCAGCAACTGCGAGCCTACGGTCAATGCCGCGCATTCGTCGCTGCTCAGGTCGCGGCGCAGGTGCAGTTCTTCCAGTAGCCGCATCCAATCGGCGCGCGAACGTTGTTCGAATTCGATGGTGCAGCGGTCGTCACAAGGGCGGCCGTCGTTTTCGATCGGCGTGACCGTGATGCGATAGCGTTTGCGGGACATATGGGTCGCGTCGTTCTGGGCTGTGCTCACCATAGGCGTAGGACGCAATCGTCTCGATAGGGCGGCCCATGACGCAGTGTTCCAACGTGCTCAGTTTGCTGGCCGAGCGGCAGGTTTGCGCAGGAGTGGCAGCGGATCGTACGCACCGTTGCGTCCATAGACACCATAGTGCAGGTGCGGCGGCGTGCCGCGCGCATTGCCGGTGGTGCCGACCTTGCCGAGCAGGGTGCCGGGCTCGACCACATCGCCTACTGCTAGGCCGGCAGCCCAATCGTCAAGATGCGCGTAGTAATGCCGTTCCATCGCCGGACCCAGCAGCCAGACCTGCTTTCCGCCCAGGCCCTGGTCGCGGATGGCGCTGACCACGCCGCGCGTCGCGGCCACCACAGGCGTACCGCGTGGCGCGAAGATATCCACGCCCGCATGCGTGCGGTCGCGGCCGCGGGGTGCGCCAAAGGTGTCGGCAATCTGTCGCGCACGCACGCCTTCCACCGGCACATGCAACTGCGCAGGCGGCGGCATTTGCGACAGCTCCCAACTGGTACGGAGCTCATGGGCGATTGGCAGCTGCCAGGCCCAACGCGCGGCCACCGCCAGCACGCACAACAGCGCAATGGAGACAACAATGCTGCGCAGCCGACGCGCGGGGCTAGGTGTGGACGCTCGGCGTGGCGACGATGGCAGGGTGTTCGACGGACCGCTCACGGGCACCTGCAGATGGCGAATCAGCATGCAGGGTAGGGCAGTGCCGATGAGCGGTATGTGCTGCACTCTGCGGAGCGAGCGCAAAAAAAGACGGCCCGCAGGCCGTCTTCGTGATACAGGATGCGTGCTCGATTAGAGCGCCGCGTCCTTCAACTTCTTCAGTGGACGTGACTTGAGCTTGGTGGTCGCAGGCTTGGCGGCGAAGATCTGCTCTTCCTTGGTGAACGGGTTGATGCCCTTGCGCTTCGGCTTGGCCGGCACGTGCACGGTGGTCAGCTTGAGCATGCCCGGGATGGTGAAGCTGCCGACGCCCTTCTTGCTCAGCGAGGCGTGTGCGGTGGCTTCCAGCGACGCCAGCACGGAGCGGACGTCCTTCGGAGCCAACTGGGTGCTTTCGGCAATGTGCGCGACCAGGCCGGTCTTGCTCAGTGCTTCCTTGATCGGCTTGGGCGCAGCGGACTTGGCAGCAGCGGCCTTGGCCGGCTTTGCGGTCTTGGTCGCGGCGACCTTTTTCACTGCCTTCTTGGGGGCAGCCTTCTTAGCGGCGGTTTTTGCCATGAGTGATGTGTTCCGTATTCGTTGGTGGTGTTGGGTCTGCCGACCCAGTCGGCAACGCGAAATGTAGGGCAACTGCTGCGCGCCGCCAATAGGCAAACGATGAAACAGCACGAAAAAAGCATCTTTCGACGGGGATTCGTTCACCAGCGGCAGAAAAAGCGGACAAAACGCATCGGCTTGCCCGTGCCATGCGCACGTTCGCTGCAGGTCTGACGCACAGCAGCAGATCGTTTGCGCGAGCAAAGGCCGCAACGCGCATCCGTGAGGACGATGCAGCCAGCCGATAAGGCCAGCCTTGTTGGAGGATGCACGTAACGGGGCCCACGCGCCGACGAGATGGCTGCCATCGATTGCACACCTGGACGCGCGTTGCAGGTCCGGCAAATGGAGCGGTTTTTGGGCGCGACGCAGCCCTCGGTGCCGTATCGCCCTGCATCCACCTTCCGGCGATCCAGGCGCTGGCGCGGCGCTTTGCGCAGATGTTCGAATCGTTTTCGTCTTGCCGTGCGCGCCGCGCGAAGGTGCCGCGCGACATGCAGACGCCGCCGCGTTTCAATCAGTCATTGGCAGCGGACAAACTGCGGCCGCGTTCGGTCGCTGCGGCAATGGCCTGGGCGGTGAGGGCTTCAAAGCCGCCGGCCCGGAACGTCTCGATGGCGGCGTGGGTCGTGCCGTTGGGCGAGGTCACGCGGCGACGCAGGGCCTCCGGTGGTTCGCCCGATTCGGTGAGCATGCGTGCGGCGCCGAGCAGCGTTTGCAGCACCAGGGTGCGCGCGGTTGCGGCGGGCAGGCCGTGTGCTTGCGCGGCAGCTTCCATCGCTTCTGCCAACAGGAAGACATAGGCCGGTCCGCTGCCGGAAACCGCGGTCACCGCATCCATCTGCGCTTCGTCGTCGATCCAGACGGTGACGCCGGCGCTACCCAGCAGTTGGGTGGCCTGTTGCCGTTGCGCCGCGGACACGCGCGCGTTGGCGTACAGCCCGGTGACACCGGCGCCGAGCAGGGCGGGTGTGTTGGGCATCGCACGAACCACCGCGATGTCGCCGCCCGACCAGCGCTGCAGCTGCGTGGCGGTGATGCCGGCCGCGATGGAAACCAGCAGCGGTTGTTGTGCCTGCGCAAGGTCGGCCAGTTGCGCGCACACCATTGGCAAGACCTGCGGCTTGACCGCCAAGACCCAGGTCGTGGCCGCATCGACAGCGGCGCGCGCATCCTCGACGACCTGCACGCCGAAGTCGCGCGCCAAGGCGTTGCGCAGATCGGCCACCGGCTCGGCCACGCGGATGCTGGCAGCCGGCGTGCCTTGCCGGATCAGCCCGGCAATCAGGCTGCGCGCCATATTGCCGCCGCCGACGAAGGCGATGGACGTCGCAGCGGAAGACGAGGACGAAGACGAAGCAGGTGTGTTCATTGCGGCACCTTGATAAGACGAATCGATGTAGGAGGCGATGCGATCAGGCAGAGGCGGCCGGCGCCTGATCGCGCGCACCGAACAACGCCGTACCCACCCGCACCATGGTGGCGCCGGCCGCGATCGCTTCGGCGAAATCCGCGCTCATGCCCATCGACAAGGTGTCCACCTGCCGATAACGGACTTGCAGCTGCTGGAACAGCGACTGCATGCGCATGAACGCGGCCTGGCGTCGTGCCTGATCGGGGAACGGGGCAGGGATCGCCATCAGTCCGCGTAGCTGCAGACGCGGTTGCAGGGCGATCGCGTCGGCCAGGCTGTCGATCGCTTCGGGTGCGCAGCCATGCTTGCTGTCCTCGTCGTCGATGTTGACCTGGATCAACACATTCAACGGCGCGCGGTCGTCCGGGCGGTGGCGCGCCAGCAGTGGAATCAATTTGGCGCGATCCACCGTCTGTACCCAATCGAAGCACTGGCTCGCCAGTTCGGCCTTGTTGGATTGCAGGTGGCCGATCAAATGCCATTCCAAACCCAACGCACGCAACTGGGCAATCTTGGCATCGGCTTCCTGCACGTAGTTTTCGCCGAAGGCGCGCTGGCCCTGCGCGGCCAGGGCGGCGACGGCGTCAGCCGGCTTGGTCTTGGAGACTGCCAGCAGCCGCACGTCGGCCCGCGCGTGTGCGGCCGCTGCGGCGTGGATGGCATCGAGAATCTGCTGCAGCGACGAAGCCGGCACGTGGCATTCCGGAGAAAGGCGGGAGCGCTATAGTGCCGCCCGCGGACGCTTCCATCCAGTTGGGGGCTGCCGCGCGCCTGTATCGAGGCGCCGGCGCTGCGCGTATTTAGAGGAGTGTTTGAAAGCAAGGTGGGCGACCGTCCCCACGTCCGGCCGGGGCCCGGCGCGACACGCACTGACGGCAGCGCGACCGGCGACGCTCGGGCCAGCGCTGCGCTCGGCCAGCATTCGTTGATGCCACCGCGCACCAGCCGTTCGGCCTTGGGCAGTTCCGCAGCCGGGCGAAAGGCAAAGGTTTCAGTCAGGCGCGTCGCGGCCGACCTGAACCGGCGACGGGGCTGCTTCCCGCCGGCAGCCAGAACGCTATACTGCCGGCCGGGGAGTACCTTCCAATCGCAGCCTAGGGGAAAAGCAGCGCATGGATATCGCTGAACTATTGGCGTTTTCTGTCAAGAACAAGGCATCGGACCTGCACCTGTCTGCAGGGCTGCCGCCGATGATCCGTGTCGATGGCGATGTCCGTCGCATCAATATTCCGGCGCTGGACCATAAGCAGGTGCACGCGCTGGTGTACGACATCATGTCGGACAAGCAGCGGCGCGATTACGAGGAATTCCTCGAGGTCGACTTTTCGTTCGAGATTCCGTCGCTGGCGCGTTTTCGCGTCAACGCGTTCAACCAGAACCGCGGTGCCGGTGCGGTGTTCCGTACCATTCCCTCCGAAGTGTTGACGCTGGAAGACCTGGGCTGCCCGCCGATCTTCCGCCAGCTGATCGACCAGCCGCAGGGCCTGATCCTGGTGACCGGCCCGACCGGTTCGGGCAAGTCGACCACGCTGGCCGGCATGATCGACTACATCAACAAGAATGAGTACGGGCATATCCTCACCGTCGAGGACCCGATCGAATTCGTCCACACCTCGCAGAAGTGCCTGATCAACCAGCGCGAGGTGCACCGCGACACCCACGGTTTCAACGAGGCGCTGCGCGAAGACCCGGACATCATCCTGGTCGGCGAATTGCGCGACCTGGAAACCATCCGCCTGGCGCTCACCGCGGCGGAAACCGGCCACCTGGTGTTCGGCACCCTGCACACCAGCTCGGCGGCCAAGACCATCGACCGCATCATCGACGTGTTCCCGGCCGGCGAAAAGCCGATGGTGCGCTCGATGCTGTCCGAATCGCTGCGCGCAGTGATTTCGCAGGCGCTGTTGAAGAAGGTCGGCGGCGGCCGTACGGCGGCGTGGGAAATCATGGTCGGCACCCCGGCCATCCGCAACCTGATCCGCGAGGACAAGGTGGCGCAGATGTATTCCTCGATCCAGACCGGCCAGCAATACGGCATGCAGACGCTGGACCAGCATCTGCAGGACCTGGTCAAGCGCAGCCTGATCACGCGCAACCAGGCCCGCGAGTACGCCAAGGACAAGCGGATATTCGAGTGATTCGGGAATAGGGAATCGGGAATGGGGAATCGCAAAAGCGCGTTCCCGTCACCGAGTCCGTTGCCCGGCTTCTCCAATTCCCGTTTCTCGATTCCCCATTCCCGGCTCCGAGGGAGCACGCCATGAGCACCATCGACTTCACCTCCTTCCTCAAGCTGATGGCGCATCAGAAGGCGTCGGATCTGTTCATCACCTCGGGGATGCCGCCGGCGATCAAGGTGCACGGCAAGATCAGCCCGATCACGCAGACGCCGTTGACCGCGCAGCAGAGCCGCGACCTGGTGTTGAACGTGATGACGCCGTCGCAGCGCGAGGAATTCGAAAAGACCCACGAGTGCAATTTCGCCATCGGCGTGTCCGGGGTCGGGCGTTTTCGTGTGAGCTGTTTCTACCAGCGTAACCAGGTGGGCATGGTGTTGCGCCGGATCGAAACGCGCATCCCCACCGTGGACGAGCTGAGCTTGCCTCCGGTGATCAAGACACTGTCGATGACCAAGCGCGGCATCATCATCTTCGTCGGCGCCACCGGGACCGGTAAGTCGACCTCGCTGGCGGCGATGATCGGGTACCGCAACCAGAACTCGACCGGGCACATCATCACCATCGAAGACCCGATCGAATTCGTGCACAAGCACGAGGGCTGCATCATTACCCAGCGCGAGGTCGGCATCGATACCGACAGCTGGGAAAACGCGCTGAAGAACACCCTGCGCCAGGCGCCGGACGTGATCATGATCGGCGAGGTGCGCACCCGCGAAGGCATGGACCATGCAATCGCCTTCGCCGAAACCGGCCACCTGGTGCTGTGCACGCTGCACGCCAACAACGCCAACCAGGCGATGGACCGCATCATCAACTTCTTCCCCGAGGATCGGCGCAACCAGCTGTTGATGGACCTGTCGCTCAACCTCAATGGCGTGGTCGCGCAGCAGCTGATTCCGACCCCGGACGGCCGCGGCCGCCGCGTGGCGATGGAAATCATGCTGGGCACGCCGCTGGTGCAGGACTACATCCGCGACGGCGAGATCCACAAGCTCAAGGAGATCATGAAGGAGTCCACCAACCTGGGCATGCGCACCTTCGACCAGAGCCTGTTCGAGCTCTACCAGGCCGGCGAAATCAGCTACGAAGACGCGTTGCGCTACGCCGACTCGCAGAACGAAGTGCGTCTGCGCATCAAACTCTCGCAGGGCGGCGATGCCAAGACCTTGTCGCAGGGCCTGGACGGAGTGGAAATTTCCGAAGTGCGCTGAGTGCTGCGCGCCTCGGCGTCCGCGTGCACGGAGTGCCTGTGCCGAAGGGTCGCAAGCGCGGGGATCTGACCAGACATGCACGGCGCTGACCTGCTGGCCCCACGGCGGCGCCAGCGCGTCTGCGCGTGGCTGCCAATTCATGCCCGGCGTGGCCGCCAGCGTTGCGCCAGGATCGCACCGACCACGCGGCCCTGTCCGCCGAGCGGAGGGAGCGCCTGGGCGCACCGAGGAAAATGACGGTCCGGCTCGCGTCGTGCGCGCATCTGCCGACGATCGAGGAGCCCGGCCCTACCTTTGCCGCGCCGCCCCGGCATGCCCGGTTGCTGCGGAGGAGGGCGGCGGTCGACCGCCGGCCCAGGTGCCCCGGTCACGCAGCGAGCCTGCGAGGCGTCGGCCCGGTTTCAGATGTAACCGGATGGGTCGATAGTGTCTAATATCGCACCCCACTGCAGTGCCCAAGCCCGTGAGCCTTCCCGATTCCGATCTGCGACCGGAGCAAGAACCCTTGCCCGACGGTGGTGCCGTGGTCACCGCCGGCCCGCTCACGCCTCCGCCGGATTCGGCCGGGACTGCCGCCGACGATCACGCCTTCCATCATTCGGTGGCTGAGGATGCGCAAGGCATGGTGTTGGCGACCCTGGTGGCATCGCTCGGTCTGGCCATCTTCGCCAAGGGGGGGCTGATGATCGGCGGCATGGCCGGCGTGGCCTTCCTGTTGCACTACGCGCTGCACTGGAATTTCGGCCTGGTGTTCGTGCTGGTCAATCTGCCGTTCTACTGGCTCAGCGTGCGCCGGATGGGGTGGGAATTCACCCTGAAGACCTTCGCGGCAGTCGGCGCGTGCGGCGTGCTGACCAACCTGCTGCCGCGCTGGGCCGACTATGCGCACATGAGCACGGCCTTTTCGGCGATCGTCGGCGGCGCGCTGTCTGGCCTGGGGATCTTGTTCTTCATTCGCCACCGCGGCAGCCTGGGCGGCATCGGCATCCTGGCGGTGTACCTGCAGCGCGAGCGTGGCTGGAGCGCGGGCAAGGTGCAAATGAGCTTCGATGCGATGCTCATGCTGGTCGCCTTCTTCGTGCTGACCCCGGACAAGGTGCTGTATTCGGCCATCGGTGCCCTGATGCTGAGTCTGGTGCTGATGTTCAATCACCGCCCGCACCGGTATATGGGTGTGTGACGCGGGCCGAAGATCGCTGGCATGGCACGTCCGGGAGCGGCGAAGACGATGTCGCGGCCAGCTGTCAGCGGGATCGGCTGACTTCCCCCGCAAGCGCAGCGTTCCAGCGATGCATGCCGCTTTCCGCGCGCCGGCCAGGCCCGCCTGGCGCCACGCGCCGTCGTTTGTCAGCGGTTCTCGATGTTTTCGCGTGCCGGGCAATCGGTAGGCAACTGCAGGCGTTGCATCAATCCGCGCGCATCGAACGGCGCGTGCACCTTCATGTCGTTGTCGAAATAACAGTACACATCGCGCATTGCGCGTTTGCGGGCGCGTGCACCGACACGGGCTGCATCGTGCGGTTCGGCTCCGTCGGCCCACGCGGCGATGCGTGCTGCCCAGCGATCCAGTGCGGTGTCGCTGTAGCCGCTGGCGTACAACTGCGCATCGCCATGCAGGCGCACATAGACGAAATCGGCGCTGATGTCCTCCAGGTACGGGAATTTCCCTGCGGTGTCGGCGACCACCACCGCGACATTGTGACGCCGCAGCAGGCGCATGCAGGCTGGATCGCAGAAGCTGTCGTGACGCACTTCCAATGCGTGACGGATCGGCCGCTGGCGATCGATCGCCAGGGCGCTGCGCCCCTGCATCAGCGCGGTATCGCGCTGGCGCGCCCGCGCCAACGCGGCCTCGCTATCGCGCGGCAGGCTGCCTAGAAATGCGTCCAGCAGCGCGGCATCGAACCGGAGTGTCGGCGGTAGCTGCCACAGGATCGGGCCCATTTTGGCGCCCAGCCGCAATATTCCGGAAGCGAAGAAGTTGGCCAGCGCCTGCTCGCAATCGCGCAGGCGCTTCATATGGGTGATGAAGCGCGGGCCCTTGACCGAAAACACGAAGTCCTCGGGCGTTTCGTCATGCCAGCGCTGGAAGCTGTCTGGGCGCTGCAGCGAATAAAAGGAGCCATTGATTTCCACGCTGGGAAAGCAGCCCGCGGCGTATTCGAGCTCGCGCCGCTGGGCCAGGCCAACCGGATAGAACGTGCCGCGCCAGCGTGCATAACGCCAACCGGAAATGCCGATGCGAATAGCCATACGCACGAGCATTTCGCGTACGCCGTGCAAGAGGTGTCTAGCCGCGCTGGACCGTGCGCGTTTTCGCCGGCTTTTGCGCCTGCAGCCAGGGCGGCGCCAGTGCCCGGATCTGCGCAAACACCGGGCACCGGGCGTGATGTGCGCCGGGCAGGTAGCCCAGGCTCATCAGGAACTCGCCGGTGATTTCGCCGCCGGTGAAACGGAAGGTCTTCTTGAACAGCTTGACCCAGGCCGCTTTGTCGAGCGGGTGGTGGGCGTCCAGCCACTGCGCGAAGCCGCCGTGCGTGGCGCGTAGCGCCTGGATGACCTGTGCGTTGTGGATGGCCGCCAGCACCTTGAGACGGTTGCGGATGATGCCGGCATCGCCCATCAACCTGCTGATGTCCTGGTCGGCATATGCCGCAACAGTGTCCACGTCGAAGCCGTCGTAGGCCTTCTGGAAATTGACGCGCTTGCGCAGGATGGTTTCCCAGCTCAGTCCGGCCTGGTTGATCTCCAGCACCAGCCGCTCGAACAACTCGCGTTCGTCGCGCTGCGGAAAGCCGTACTCGTGATCGTGGTAGTGGCCATGGACCGGATGGCCTGGGGCGATGCTGCAATAGCTGCTCATGGCAACGGATCTACCTGATGCCTTCTTCTGTCGGTTTGATGCTGATGCGGCGGTCGCCCGGAAGCACCAGGTCCGGCCAGCGGGGTGGCTGTGTCTGGATCTGGCCGTTGCGCAGGGCCTCGCGCAATGCATTCTGGGCGTTGACGCTGCCGGAATAGAGCCGGGTCGTGCCTGCCTGGTACCAGCCCTGCTGGTTGCGTGCATGCAGCACGCAGTCGATCGCATACTCGCCTTTGACATTGCACAACAGCACGTCGGGTTTGCCATCGCCGTCGAGGTCGTCGCTGCTGACCACGCAGTTGCTGTCGTTCTGCGTGCACTCCCCGCGATCCTGCAGGCGCGGTGTCGAGGTCATCAGATAGTTCCACCAATCCGCAGGCGGCTCTGCCTTGCCCGCCGCCACGGTCACATGCGTACGGACCTGGGCCAGGTCGGTCAGTTCTTTGGTCTGCGGATGCTCGGGGTCCTCATCGTCGCTCCAGCGTGTGGTGCGTGCCAGCAGCCGCTCCAGCTTCTGTTTGCGCACCGCGTCGCCGGAAAAGGTGGGGTCCTGGCGTAGCGACTGCACCGCTAGATAGCCGCGGCGGCCGTTCTCGAAGCGCAGAAACTCCAGGTTCGTGTTCACGGCGTCGGGCGTGGCGTTGGCCAGCCGCTGCATCTGGCTACGCACAGTGATGCGGTACGGGTCCAGCAACGGGGTGTTGACCAGGATCGCCAGGCCGATCACCACCCACGACAGCGTCTTGTTGCCGCTGGCCAGATGCGGCAGCCAACGGTGGGCGCGTGGCCGCAGCACCGCAAACGCGTAGGCCAGGGCGTATCCCAGCGCCAGCACGGCCAGCAACGCGGCGCAGAGACGCTCGCTGGTCCAGCCGTGCTGCGCAATACGCAACGCCACCGCATAGGCCGCCAGCCCCGCATGCAGCGGCAGGCTGACCAGGCCGGCCTCGACCACCCGACGCAGCCAGCGCAGATACGGCGGCTGCACACTGCCATCGCGGTACACCGCATTGGTGAACAGCACCAGCCCGAACACCAGGCTCAGCAGGATCGACGCCGCCGAACGGGTCTGCCACAGCGCCTGCAACCCAGTGAACGGCAGCACCAGCAGGAACAGCAGCGCGATGCCTGCTAGCAACGGCAGCAGGCCAGTGCACAGCGAGAACAGGATCTGCCGCATCACCTGCACCGCGCGGTGCTGGGTGCGCCCGATCAGGATGCCCAGCCCCGCGATGATGCCGGTCGCCAGATAGATGAAGGCCTGTTCGCGGAACAGTTCCCGGAAAACCATGATCTTGACCAGTGCAAACAGGCTGGCCCACAACCACAGCACCATCCAGCACACCCAGACGAACAGCAGCGCCAGTGCCAGGGTCAGCGCGTTCTGCCAGGCAAATTCAAACAGATCGTGGTAGCCGGCCCGCCAATGGCCGTGCCGTTGCCGGTGCTGCAGCCAGGGCAGGGCGACGAACCACCCGACCGTGACGGTAAAAGTGAACGACCACAGCACCTCGCCAGTCTGCAGGGCTGGCGCGCCTGTGGCGCTCCACGCCGCCCAGCTGGCCAGGGCGGCCAGCACCAGGGTGCTGACGGCCACGTGCTGCCACAGGCGCCAATCGCGCAGATGCTGCAGACTCAGCAGCACCAGGCTGGGTACGGTCAACACCAGGGTGTACCAGCAGATCCGAACCCCCAGTTCGTTGAACGGCCGCACGCCCTGTTGTTCACCCCATGCGGCCAGATACAGCAGGCAGCCCTGCAGCAGCGCGACAAGTACGATGCAGGCGCGGGTCTGGCGGGGCAGTGGCGTATCGGCAAGTGCGGCGGCGGGTGTGGTCGGCATCGTCGGTCCTTGGCGGCGTCAGGCGCCAAGTATGGCAGCGGCTCTGCGCGCGGCGAAGCGAACGGCTAGAATGCGGCCATGTCCGTTTTGCCCATGCCTCTGGCCAACCAACTGCTGATTGCGCTTCCGGCGCTGTCCGACCCCACCTTTTCGCGCAGCGTCGCGCTGATCTGTCAGCACGACGAGAACGGCGCCATGGGCGTGCTGGTCAACCGGCCCTCCGAATACACCCTGGGCGAAGTGTTGTCGCAGATGGGCATCGACACCGACGACGAGCCGCTGCGCGAGCAGGTCGTGCTCAGCGGCGGGCCGGTGCATCCCGAGCGCGGTTTCGTGATCCATGACGATGCGCGCGAATGGGATTCCAGCCTGGAAGTGGGGCAGGGCGTGTTCCTGACCACCTCGCGCGACATCCTCGAAGCGATGGCGGCCGGCAACGGCCCGCGTAATGCGCTGGTCGCCTTGGGTTGCGCGGGTTGGGGCGCCGGCCAGCTGGAATTCGAGCTGGGCGAGAACAGCTGGCTCACCGCGCCGTCGGATGCCAATGTGCTGTTTGCGACCGCGCTGGAAGATCGCTGGCAGACCGCTGCCGGGCGCATCGGCGTGGACCTGTTCCGGCTCACGGATTATTCCGGGCATGCCTGAGGCGGGCGCGATTCGCCCCGATGGCACGGTGCTGGGCTTCGACGTGGGGTCGCGCCGGATCGGCGTGGCAGTCGGAACCGCGCTCGGTGCCGGCGCGCGCGCGGTGGCCGTGATCAATGTGCATGCCAACGGCCCGGACTGGGTTGCGCTGGACCGCGTCTACAAGCAATGGCAACCGGATGGCCTGGTGGTCGGCGACCCGCTCACGCTGGACGACAAGGACCAACCCGCCCGCAAACGCGCACACGCGTTCGCCCGCCAGCTGCGCGAGCGCTACGCGCGACCGGTTGTGCTGATCGACGAGCGCTCCAGTTCGGTTGAGGCTGCGCAGCGTTTCGCGCGCGAGCGTGCCGATGGGCGCAAGCGCCGCCGCGATGCCGAAGCGCTCGATGCGATGGCCGCGGCGGTGATCGTCGAACGCTGGTTGGCCGCGCCCGACCAGGCCACCCTTCTTCCTTGACTCCCGACCTGCGATGACCACCATGCAACTCGATTCGGACGGACGCCTGCGCCACCTGCTCACCCTGGAAGGACTGCCGCGCACCACCCTGCTGCAATTGCTCGACCGCGCCGGCCAGATCCGCGATGCGGCGGTCGGGCGTGTGGGCAAGCGCAGCGTGCTGGCGGGCACGGCGGTGTGCACGCTGTTCTTCGAACCCTCCACGCGCACGCGCAGCTCCTTCCATCTGGCGGCGCAGCGGCTGGGCGCGGACGTGCTCAATTTCGATGCATCCACCTCGTCCACCCGCAAGGGCGAAACCGCACGCGACACCTTGAAGAATCTCGAAGCGATGGGCGTGCGCGGCTTCGTGGTGCGTCACCCCGACGACGGCGCGGTGGAAGCGCTGGCCGCAGCCGCGGGCGAGGGCACCGCGTTGATCAATGCCGGCGACGGGCGTAGTGCGCATCCCACCCAGGGCCTGCTCGACATGCTCACCCTGCGCCAGGCCAAGGGCACCGATTTTTCCAAGCTCAAGGTCGTCATCGTCGGCGACGTCAAGCACTCGCGCGTGGCACGCTCGGACCTGCATGCCTTGCGCACGCTGGGCGCCGGCGAGATCCGCGTCTGCGGCCCGGCCAGCCTGCTGCCCGATGACGGCATACTGGAGGGCTGCCTAGTCGGCCAGGATTTCGATGCGATGCTCGAAGGCGCCGATGCGCTGATGATGCTGCGCCTGCAGCGCGAGCGCATGGAAGAAGGCCTGGTTCCCTCGCTGGAGCAGTACCACGCCGAATACGGTCTGACCCGCGAGCGCTTGGCGCGTGCCGGCCGCGACGCCGCGGTGCTGCACCCGGGTCCGATCAACCGCGGCGTGGAAATCACCGATGAAGTGGCCGACGGCGCGCAATCCTGCGTGCTACGGCAGGTCGCCAACGGCGTCGCCGTGCGCATGGCCGTGCTGGAAACCCTGCTCGGCTGAGCACGGCTGCGCATGCCTCTTGTTAGCCGCTCCACGAGCGGCAACGCCACCTCGCAACAACGCGCGGTGGCCTTTGATCCATGCATCGGCGATTGCGACGAGACAGCCGCTTATCCCCGAACATACATCGTGGTCCGTCGCGCGGTGACGTTCGATGCGCAACGTCACGCGTGCAGACAAACAGTCGCTCGCTGCCTGACATGCCCGGCGATCTGCTCTTGCGATTCCCGATTCCCGATTCCCCATTCCCCATTCCCCATTCCCCATTCCCAGCACCACCAGCTAACACCCACTCACCTATCGTGAGCGCTCCTTTCAGCGCAGGAGATTGCAATGGGTATTTCACGTCACGCCACCGCCCACTGGGAAGGCGATCTCAAGACCGGCAAGGGCCAGCTCAGCACGCCACAGAGCGGCCTGATGGACAACACCCGTTATGCCTTCAGCAGCCGCTTCGGCGACGAGAAGGGCACCAATCCGGAAGAGCTCATCGCCGCTGCGCATGCCGGCTGTTTCACCATGGCGTTGTCTGCGCAGTTGACCGAAGCCGGTTTTCCGCCGGCCTCCCTGGATACGCGCGCCGATGTGGATCTATCGATGGAAGGCGGCCCGCAGTTGTCGCAGATTCGCCTCAAGCTCAAGGCCGTGGTGCCGGGCATCGACGAGGCCAAGTTCCGCGAGCTGGCCGACAGCGCCAAGAAAAATTGCCCGGTGTCCAAGGCGCTGAGCGCCGTGCCGGTCAGCCTGGAAAGCGAGTTTTCCAACTAGTGCCGATACCGCTGCGACGCGTCGGCGCAGACGCCCGGCGCGCGCAGCTGGCGGCAACCTGAATAGGGCTTTTCGCGGCCGGGTTGGTTCAGTGCGGTTTCACTGGCGCAGGCCGAGCATCGGCAGCGTGTCCTCCCTATGAAGCTGCCGCAATGAAAACTCTCGTGCTTGGTGCTCTGGTGATGGGTCTGGTCGTGGCGGGCAATGCCACGGCACAGCGCTATGACAGCGGCTACGAGGATGGCCGTTACGAATACGCGCGCGTCGTGCGCGTGGATCCGATCATCGTTGCCGACTCGTACAACGAACGCACCAGCGAACGTTGCTACGATCGTCCCGCCGACGGTTACTACACCAGCAATGACGGGTACTACCGCGATGGTGGCTATGCTCAGGCCGGTGTGTCCAATCGCGGCGTCGCCAGCGTCATCGGCGGCATTGCGGGCGCCGTGCTCGGCAGCCAGGTCGGCGGCGGCAATGGTCGTCTGGTCGGCACCGCCGTGGGCACCATGGCGGGCGTCGCGGCGGGACGCTCGATCTACGAGGCCAATCACCGCACGTATCAGGGCAATGTGAGGGTGTGCGAGCCGGTGTCCTACCGCCGCGAACGCGACCGCGTGGATGGATACGACGTCACCTACGAATACGCCGGCCGCACTTACCACACGCGTAGCGATTACAACCCGGGCGACCGTATCCGGGTGCGCGTGGACGTTCGCCCTGACTGATCGGTGCCGGATGCATGCGGTGCCGCTGGTTCCGGCATCTGGCTGAAAAGAACGCTGCGGGCAACCGCAGCGTTCTTGTGTTTTGCGAGGTGATTGCAGCCTGCAATGCCTCAACAATGCTTCGGCGCTGATCGATGCCAGGCGCCTTGCTGTTTCACGCAAGCGCTGATGTGCGGTGCACGAGCCGTGATCAGAAATTGGCTGCACCTGCAGGCCACCTCGCTGCGTTGGATCCTGCGCAGCAGCGTTGCTACCGCCCTAGAACGTGTGATGCACGTTCAGATGAGATGCGTTGGCCGCTGACGGCCAACCCGCCGGGAAGCGCCCCGTGGCGCGCCGACTAAGCCCAGTCCAACGTGCCGCGAATCACCGTCTGCACCTGGCCACCCGACCACACGTCACCATCGGCGTCGATGTGCAGTTCCAACAGGGCATCGAAGCCGATTTCGCGGCCCTGGCTGACGACATAACGACGGTCGGTGCCGGGCAATGCGTCACGGCTGTCCAGCCATGCGGCGAGGACCGCATTGGCCGCGCCGGACGCCGCATCCTCGAAACGCCGGCCATTGCCGACGAAGGCACGTACCGCCAGATCGTAGGTGCCCGGCGCGTTGGCGCGTGCATACGCAAACACGCCCATGCTGCCGGTGGATTCTGCCAATCCAGCGATCGCGTCCCAGTCCGGCTGCAGGCCGCGCAACGCCGCTTCGCTGGCGAGTTCGACCACCCACCAGGTGCGGCCGCCGTCCATCAGCGCAGGCGCTAGCGTGCCCAGCGGCCAGCCCTGCAAGGCATCGCGCAGGCGCGGGTCGTCGGCATTCACCTGCTCGGCCACGCGCGCGCGTGGCGTGCGGATCGCGATGCTGCGGTGGCTGCCGCGCTGCTCGACGCGCAGCGGCAACCGACCCGCGATGCCGTCCTGCACCAGGACGCCGTCCTGTGGTGCGGCCAGGCCGGCTTCGAGCACGGCATGTGCAGTGCCCACGCTGGGATGGCCGGCAAACGGCACCTCTTTTTGCGGCGAAAACATGCGCAGCCGGTAGCTGCTGTGTGCGCTTTCGGCGGGAAAGACGAAGGTGGTTTCCGGCAGCTTGGTCCAGCGTGCGATGGCCTGCATCGCCGCGTCGTCCAGACCCTGCGCATCCAGTACCACCGCCAGCGGATTGCCGCTGCCGGGGCGTGCGGAGAACACATCCAATTGCAGGAAACGGCGAGTGGTCATGAGCGTCGATCCGCGGTGAGGGCGCGGCAGCTTACCAATCGATGCGGCCGTCGATCACCTGCTGCGTCGCTCCGCCAATCCAGACTTCGCCTTGCGCGTCCACCTCCACATGGACACGGCCGTCGCGGCCAACCTCGCGGCCCTGGCTGGCGAGGTAGCGCGATCCCGCCCCGGGCAGGCGGCCTTCGCCGTGCAAGCGTGCGGCAATACAGGCATTGGCGCTGCCGGTGACCGGGTCTTCCGCAATGCCATCGCCCGGGCAGAACGCGCGGACGACCAGGTCGGCATCGCCATCGTGCACAGGCGCGTAGATGGCCAGGCCAACGGCGGCGCTGGCCCGGGTCAGGCGCGCGATGGCGGCAAGGTCCGGGGCTGCCTGCCGTACCGCCTGCGCGTCGGCCAATTCCTGAAGCCACCAGTTCGGGCCGTTGTTCCAGAGCGCGGCAGGCTGCGCACTCGCGCGCAGGCCAGTGCAGGCGGCACGCAGCGCCTGGGCGTACGTGTCGCCCGTGTCGATGGTGCGTGCGTGCGGTGCGCGCAGTCGTACCAGCAAGGCGCCGTGCCGGTCGAATACCTCGACCGGCAGCACGCCGGCCGCACATTGCTGGCGCAGCCGGCCGTCGGGCTTGTACGCGGTCACGCCGTGGGTCACCGCCGCCCACGCTGCGCCGACGCTGGGGTGTCCGGCAAATGGCAGCTCGGCACGCGGGGTGAAGATGCGGATGTGGTAGTCGGCATCGGGCACGCTGACCGGCAGGAAGAAGATGGTCTCGGACAGATCCAGCCACGCGGCGATCTGCTGCATCTGCGCAGACGACAACGTCTCTGCATTGAAGACCACGCCCAGCGGGTTGCCGCTGCCGGCCCGGGCGGCGAAAACATCCAGTTGCAGATAGCGGTGCTTGCTCATGCTGGGAAAATCTCGATCGAAAGGGGGGCGCGGCGATGGTTGCAGTGCAAACCGATACGGCAGTGGATGTGCGACGGAACGCTGTGATCGCACGCGGGGTCATGCGAGCGGCATTGGCAGTAGAATCGGAGGTTCCGCTCGGCATCCCGGGCATCTTCCCCCCCATCCTAAACGCCTATCTCAATGTCAGCTCCCCACTCTACCGATCGTTGGATCGTCCTCAAGTTCGGCGGCACTTCGGTGTCGCGTCGTCATCGCTGGGACACGATTGGAAAACTGGCGAGCAAACGGGCGAACGAGACCGGCGGTCGCGTGCTGGTGGTGGTGTCCGCATTGTCGGGCGTGACCAACGAGCTCACCGCCATTGCCGACGGTGCCGCAGATAGCGCACAGCGCGTGGCGGCACTGGACCAACGACATCGCGACTTCCTGGCCGAGCTCGAACTGGACGCCGATGCGGTGCTGGGCGAACGACTGGCCGCGCTGCATGCTTTGCTGGGCGACGCGCGCGCTGCAACGCGCACGCTGGAGTGGCAGGCCGAGGTGTTGGGGCAGGGCGAGTTGCTGTCCTCCACCATCGGTGCGGCGTATCTGCATGCCAGCGGCCTGGACATGGGCTGGCTGGATGCGCGCCAGTGGCTGTCGGCGCTGCCGCCGCAGCCCAATCAGAGCGAATGGTCCAAGCGCCTGTCGGTGTCGTGCCAGTGGCAGTCCGATGCGGAGTGGCGCACGCGTTTCGCCGCGCAGCCGACACGCTTGCTGATCACGCAAGGTTTCATTTCGCGGCATGCCGATGGCGGCACCGCGATTCTGGGACGTGGCGGTTCGGATACCTCGGCGGCGTACTTCGGTGCGCTGCTCGGCGCCAGCCGGGTGGAAATCTGGACCGACGTGCCTGGCATGTTCAGCGCCAACCCGAAGGAAGTGCCCGACGCACGCCTGCTGACCCGGCTGGATTACTACGAAGCGCAGGAGATCGCCACCACCGGCGCCAAGGTGCTGCATCCGCGTTCGATCAAGCCGTGCCGCGATTCCGGCGTGCCGATGGCGATCCTGGACACCGAACGCCCGGATCTGCCGGGCACCAGCATCGATGGCAATGCCGAGCCGGTGTTGGGCGTCAAGGCGATCAGCCGCCGCAACGGCATCGTGCTGGTGTCGATGGAAGGTATCGGCATGTGGCAGCAGGTCGGCTTCCTGGCCGATGTGTTCACGCTGTTCAAGAAGCATGGCCTGTCGGTGGATCTGATCGGTTCGGCCGAGACCAACGTCACCGTGTCGCTGGATCCTTCGGAAAACCTGGTCAACACCGATGTGCTGGCGGCGTTGTCGGCGGATCTGTCGCAGATCTGCAAGGTCAAGATCATCGTGCCGTGCGCGGCCATCACGCTGGTGGGGCGCGGCATGCGTTCGCTGCTGCACAAGCTCTCCGATGTGTGGGCCACGTTCGGGCAGGAACGCGTGCACATGATTTCGCAGTCGTCCAACGACTTGAACCTGACCTTCGTCATCGACGAAGCCGATGCCGACGGTTTGCTGCCGATCCTGCACGCGGAACTGATCGACAGCGGCGCGATGCCGGTCAGCGAGGGCGAGGTATTCGGCCCGCGCTGGCGGCAGATCATCGGCTCGGTACGTCCGCGTCCCACGCCGTGGTGGCATGCCGAGCGCGCGCATCTGCTGTCGCTGTCCAAGGCCGGCACGCCGCGTTACGCGTACCACCTGCCCACGGTGCGCGCGCGGGCGCATGCGCTGGCGCAGATTGCCGCGGTGGATCAGCGCTATTACGCGATCAAGGCCAATGCGCATCCGGCCATCTTGATGGCGCTGGAACAGGCCGGCTTCGGGTTGGAATGCGTCTCGCACGGCGAATTGCGCCGCGTATTCCAGGCGCTGCCGGAACTGTCGCCACGGCGCGTGCTGTTCACGCCGAGCTTTGCGCCCAAGGCCGAATACGAAGCGGCCTTCGCGCTGGGCGTGACGGTGACCGTGGACAACGTCGAAGCGCTGCGCAACTGGCCCGAGGTGTTCCGTGGCCGCAGTATCTGGCTGCGCATCGATCTGGGGCACGGCGACGGGCACCACGAGAAGGTCAACACCGGCGGCAAGGCGTCCAAGTTCGGCCTGTCGTCCACGCGCGTGGATGAATTTGTCGAGGTGGCGCGCACGCTCGAGCTCACCATCACCGGCGTGCATGCGCATCTGGGCAGTGGCGTGGAGACCGGCGAGCACTGGCGGATGATGTACGACGAGTTGGCCGGCTTCGCGCGCCGCATCGGCACGGTGGAAACCATCGATATCGGTGGCGGCCTGCCGATTCCGTACAGCGCCGAAGACGAGCCGTTCGATCTGGAGGTGTGGGCCAAGGGCCTGGCCGAGGTCAAGGCCGTGCATCCGGGCTACCGCCTGGCGATCGAGCCGGGCCGCTATCTGGTGGCCGAAGCCGGCGTATTGCTGGCCAGCGTCACCCAGGTGATCGAGAAGGACGGCGTGCACCGCGTGGGCCTGGATGCGGGCATGAACACTTTGATCCGCCCGGCGTTGTACGACGCCTGGCACGACATCGAAAACCTCAGCCAACTCGACACGCCGGCCGATGGCACGTTCGATATCGTCGGGCCGATCTGCGAATCGTCGGACGTGTTCGGCAAGCGTCGCCGGCTGCCTGCGACCACCGCGCCGGGCGATGTGGTGCTGGTCGCCGATGCCGGTGCCTACGGCTACTCGATGGCCAGCACCTACAATCAGCGCGGATTGCCGCGCGAAGAGGTGATCGATGCGTCCACTGGCTGAGTTCGTCGCACTCAGCACGTTGGCCGGTGGCGTGGCGATGGTGTTTTCCACCGCCATCGACATCGCCGGGCAACCGGCCCCGTGGACCGATAGCTTGAAGTGGGCAATCCCCGCGCTGGTCGCTGCCGGCATCGGCGCGTGGAGCGCAGCGCTCTGGCAGCGTCGGCGTGCCAAGCGTGCACGAGCGCAGCACGCCGGCGGCATGGCATTGCGCACCGTGGTGCTGGGTGCGCTTGGCTATCTGCCGGCGCTGCTGCTGTATCTGCTGGTCGCGTTGGCCATCACCGGCGACGCAACGGTGATTCGCTCGGACGTGATGCTGCTGTTGTTCGTGATCGGTTGCCTGCCGCTGCTATGGGCGGCGGTGCCGTTTTCCATGATTGAATATGTCCTGTGCCGACGTTATCTGCGTCGTGTACGTGTTTCTGCAGGTAGTCCATGAGCGCTTTCGACAAACATCAGATGTCCACCTTCCGCTTCGTGCGTTGCGCACTCGACGCGCAGACCGGCGTGGCCACGCTGGTGTATGCCTTCGATCAAGGCCCGGAGCTGGTCGAGACCGTGGCAGTGCCGGGCGCCCCTTTCGTGCTGGAAGGCGCGCAGGCGACTGCCGTGCAACAGGCGTTGCGGTTGCTGCATCTCATTGCAGGGGTCAGTTATTTCAAGGCTGCGGTGCCGCCGAACATCGCCATCGACAGCTACGCCATCGATGCCGAGACGGCCGCGCTGGTGGAAAGCGTGTATCTGCACGGCCTGGGCGAATTTGCCTACCGCAATGGCTTGCATCTGCACGGCAAGATCCACTTCCCGGTGGCGGCGCAGGCCGCCGCCGCCGCGCCGGCAGTGGGGTTGCGCGAGCATGCGCTGGTGGCGATCGGGGGCGGCAAGGATTCGCTGGTCAGCATCGAGGCGCTGCGCCAGGCCGGCGTGGCGCAGACCGTCAGCTGGATCGGCGGTTCGCAACTGATCCGTGCCTGTGCAGAACGCACCGGTTTGCCGGTCCTCAACATCGGCCGCGTGCTGGCACCGGAATTATTCGAACTCAATCGCCAGGGCGCGTGGAACGGGCATATCCCGGTGACCGCGGTGAACTCGGCCATCCTGGTGCTGGCGGCGCTGCTCAACGGGGTGGACCAGGTGGTGTTCTCCAACGAACGTTCGGCCAGCTACGGCAGCCAGATTCCCGGCACCGGCGAGGTCAATCACCAGTGGTCCAAAGGCTGGGCGTTCGAGCAGGCATTCGGCGATTACGTGCAGCGGCATGTGGCGGCCGATCTGCGCTATTACTCGTTGCTGCGGCCGCTGTCCGAGTTGGCGGTGGCGCGGCAATTCGCCAAGACCGATCACTACGACGCGCACTTTTCCAGCTGCAACCGCAACTTCCACATCATGGGCGAGCGCCCGGTGCATCGCTGGTGCGGCGTGTGCCCGAAATGCCATTTCGTGTTCCTGGCGCTGGCGCCGTTCATGCCCAAGACGCGGTTGGTCAACATCTTCGGACGTAATCTGCTCGACGATGCGACCCAGGCCGGCGGCTACGACGCGCTGCTGGAATTCCAGGACCACAAGCCGTTCGAATGCGTGGGCGAAGGCCGCGAATCGCGCGCGGCGATGGCGGTGCTGGCCAGCCGCGCCGAGTGGAAGGAGGACGCGTTGGTGAAGCGCTTCATCCGCGACATCCAGCCGCAGCTCGACCCAGATGATCTGCAGGTCGAGCCACTCATGGCCATCGATGGCGAGCACCGGGTTCCGTCGACGCTGTGGGAGCGCGTGCGTGCGAATTTCGCAGCTTGAAGGCAAGACCGTTGCGTTGTGGGGCTGGGGGCGCGAAGGACGCGCAGCGTATCGTGCGCTGCGCGCGCAGCTGCCGACGCAAGCGCTGACGGTGTTCTGCAACGCCGAAGAGGCGCGCGAGATCGAGGCGCTGGCAGATGCAGCCTTGCAGGTGGAAACCGATGCCAGCGCGCAGGCGCTTGGGCGATTCGAGATCGTCGTGAAGTCGCCCGGCATCAGCCCGTATCGCCCCGAGGCATTGGCCGCTGCCGCGCAGGGTACGCGCTTCATCGGCGGCACCGCGTTGTGGTTTGCCGAACACGCGCAGGCGGACGGCAGCGTGCCTGGCGTCATTTGCGTGACCGGCACCAAGGGCAAGAGCACCACCACCGCGTTGCTGGCGCACCTGTTGCGCGCGGCCGGGCATCGCACGGCATTGGTCGGCAATATCGGCCAGCCCTTGCTGGAAGTGCTGGCACCGCAGCCGCCACCGGCGTATTGGGCGATCGAGTTGTCCAGCTATCAGACCGGCGATGTCGGGCGCAGCGGCGCGCGCCCCGAGCTGGCGCTGGTGTTGAATCTGTTTCCCGAGCATCTGGACTGGCATGGCGACGAAGCGCGCTATGTGCGCGACAAGCTGTCGCTGGTAACCGAAGGCCGGCCGCGCATCGCCTTGCTCAACGCTGCCGACCCGCTGCTCGCCGGGTTGCAGTTGCCCGATAGCCAGGTGCGTTGGTTCAATCATTCCGCCGGCTGGCATCTGCGTGGCGACGTGGTGTACCGCGGCGAGCAGGCCATTTTCGATACCGCCGATGTGCCACTGCCGGGCGAGCACAATCGCCGCAACCTGTGCGCGGTGCTGGCGGCGATGGAGGCCTTGGGCCTGGATGCGGCGGCACTTGCGCCGGCGGCAGCGAGCTTTCGTCCATTGCCGAACCGCTTGCAGTGGCTGGGAAGCGTGGATGGCATCGGCTACGTCAACGATTCCATCAGCACCACGCCGCATGCCTCGCTGGCGGCACTGGCGTGCTTTGCGCAGCGACGCGTGGCGCTACTGGTTGGTGGCCATGATCGCGGGCTGGATTGGCACGATTTCGCCCAACAGATGGCGCAGCAGGCGCCGCTGGAAATCGTGACCATGGGCGCCAACGGTCCCCGCATCCATGCCTTGCTGGCGCCGCTGGCCGAGGCGGGGCGCTTCGGCTTACATGCGGCCAACGATCTCGAACACGCCATGGGACTGGCGCGCGCTGCGCTGGGCGAGCAGGGCGGCGTGGTGCTGCTCTCGCCGGGGGCGCCCAGCTTCGGCGCCTACAGCGACTACGTAGCCCGCGGCCGGCATTTCGCCCAGCTGGCAGGGTTCGATCCGGCAGCGATCAGCGCGATTGACGGATTGGGTATCCACTAGAAGCGGCCGGCAGGAACCGACGCGGTTCACCGCCAGGCAGGCGCGGCCGTGATGTCTCAACCCGATAGCGCGGCTCCTGCGCGCTGTCCAAGGTTCACCTGAGAGCTGGCCGCTACGTGTTGCTGCCCGGCCCAGTTCCGAGGTCACGGCATTGCCCGGGTCGCCACGAAAACCGTAGCTCGCCACGGATGCGGATATGCCCGGTGCGCTTGGCCCAGCCAACTGGCCGCGCCGCTGCCGGCAGCGCCGATGATGACCCCTCCTGCACGGTGCCAGCGCCTACACTCGCCACACCATCCTGGGAGCAAGCACATGTACAAGCAACGGACATGGCGTGGCGTTGGGTTGATCGGTGTCCTGGCTTCGCTGGCCTTCCCCGCAGCAGCGGCGATGCAGGCCAAGCCGCTGGAATGGAAGATCGGCAAGGACACCTACAGCGGCGTGCTGGTGTACGACGATGCAGGCGATGCCAAGCGCCCGGGCCTGGTGATGGTGCCCAACTGGCGCGGTGTCAACGACTCGGCGGTGACCAAGGCCAAGCAGCTGGCCGGCGACGATTACGTGGTGCTGGTGGCCGACGTGTACGGCAAGGGCAAGCGCCCGGCCAACGACAGCGAGGCTGGGCAATTCGCCGGCGCCCTGAAGAAGGATTCGCCGGAGCTGCGCGCACGCGCGCTCAAAGCGGTAGAGGTGCTCAAGGCGCAGGCCGGCAAGGCGCCGCTGGACGCAGCGCGCATCGGTGCGGTGGGCTTCTGTTTCGGCGGTACCACGGTGCTGGAGCTGGTGCGCTCAGGCGCGCAGCTGGCCGGTGTGGTCAGCCTGCATGGCGGCATCGCGACTCCCAGCCCGGCCGCCGCCGGCTCGGCTAGGACGCCGCTGCTGGTGCTCAACGGTGCCGACGACAAGAGCGTGAGCAAGGCGGATATCGCCGCGTTCGAAACCGAAATGAATGCCGCCGGCGCGGATTGGCAATTCGTCAATTTCAGCGGCGCAGTGCATTGCTTTGCCGAGGCCGATGCCAACAGCCCGCCGGGCTGCCTGTACAACCCGCGCGCGGCCAAGCGGGCGTATCGCATGCTGGGCGATTTCTTCGAAGAGCGGTTTGGGCGATAAGCCGGGAGTGGGGATTGGGGAGTCGGGATTCGCAACAGCGTGGTCCCGTCCTCCAATGCATCAATCCCGGGTTGTGCTCAGCGGTCTGCGCCTAACAATCGTTTGGCGATCACATGTCGGGATTCGTAAGGTGCGACCAATCGCTTTTGCGAATCCCTAATCCCCAATCACAAATCCCGTCCGGCGCGCCTAGCGCGCCGGATCAGTGCGTGCGCTCGACCGCGTAGCGCGCCAGGCCGCGCAGTGCCGCCACGGCAGGGCTGTGCGGTAGGGTTTCCAGCGCCTGTTCGGCGGCAGCGGCGTATTCGGCCGCGCGTTGACGGCTGTAGTCCAGCCCGCCGGTGGCATGGATGGCTGCCAGCACTTCCGGCATCGCCGCTGCATCGCCTTGCTCGACGATCTGTCGCAGGCGCTCTCGGGTGCTCGCATCCGAATGCGCCATCGCGTGGATCAGCGGCAGGGTTGCCTTGCCTTCGGCCAGGTCGTCGCCCAGGTTCTTGCCCAGGTCCGCAGCCTCGGCGGCATAGTCGAGCACGTCGTCGGCGATCTGGAAGGCAAAGCCCAGCTGCATGCCGTAGTCATACAGGTGCTGCTGCACCTGCGCACTTGCGCCGGAGGCAAGCGCACCCAGACGCGTGCCGGCGGCGAACAGCACCGCGGTCTTGCGCTCGATCACGCGCAGGTAGGCGGCTTCGTCGGTGTCCGGGTTGTGCACGTGCAACAGCTGCAGCACCTCGCCTTCGGCGATGCGGTTGGTGGTGTCGGCCAGGATCTGCATGACTTGCATGCGGTCCAGTTCGACCATCAGCTGGAAGCTGCGCGAATAGAGGAAATCGCCGACCAGCACGCTGGGCGCGTTGCCCCACAGCGCATTGGCGGTGCTACGTCCGCGGCGCAGGTCCGATTCGTCCACCACGTCGTCGTGCAGCAGCGTGGAGGTATGGATGAATTCGATGATCGCCGCCAGTTGGTGATGCTCCGGGCCGGAGCCGCCAGCGGCGTGGCCGGCCAGCATCACCAGCATCGGGCGCAGGCGTTTGCCGCCGGCAGAGATGATGTGGTCGGCAATCTGGTTGATCAGCACGACGTCCGAGGCCAGACGGCGGCGGATCAGTGCATCGACCGCGGCCATGTCGGGCGCGGCGAGGGACTGGATCTGGGGCAGGCCCAGCACGGTGGGGAGGTCTTCGGCGATGGTCATGCGCAGGCGTTCGTGATGTGGGCCGATTATAGGTGCCCCGGCCGGATCCGTCCCGCCAGGCACGCCCGGCATCTTCACATTTGCCGCCCTGCGCAGCTGGGACGTCACCCGCAAAGGTCTGTGCGGGCTGGATTTCCGACCCTTGGCAGGGCACTTGCCGGGCAGCGCCGCGCGGCAACCTGCCAGGACCGCCGAGCGGCAGGTGCGGTAACATTGCCGCACAGACATTCATCGTTGCGCGCTCCCGGCGCCAGCGCATCATCTCGGAAGCACCTATGGCCCGCGGCATCAACAAAGTCATCCTCGTCGGCAACCTCGGCAACGATCCCGATACCAAATACACCCAGGCCGGCATGGCAATCACGCGCGTGAGCCTGGCCACCACCAGCATGCGCAAGGACCGCGACGGCAATAACCAGGAACGTACCGAGTGGCACCGCGTGGTGTTTTTCGGAAAGCTGGGCGAAATTGCCGGCGAATACCTGCGCAAGGGGTCGCAGGTCTATGTCGAAGGCGAACTGCGCTACGACAAGTACACCGGCCAGGACGGCGTGGAGAAGTACAGCACCGACATCGTCGCCAACGAGATGCAGATGCTCGGCGGCCGTGGTGAAGGCGGCGGGGGCGGGATGGGCGGCGATCGCCCGCAGCGCTCGGCATCGCGTCAGCAGGGCGGCGGCGGTGGGCAGGGCGGTGGATACGGTGGCGGTGGGCAGGACTATGCGCCGCGCCGTCAGCAGCCGGCCCAGCAACAGTCGGCACCGCCGATGGACGATTTCGCCGACGACGATATCCCGTTCTGATTACCGTTCGTCGTTGCGTCATCCAGGAAGGCCCGCATTGCGCGGGCCTTCTGCGTGATGGGAAGTCCGCGCAGACAGCGGCCGGTTGCGGCAGGATGTTGGCAAGAGCCTGGCGGGTGTCGCGCGTGCTCGGAGGCGCGCGCGGCGTGCGTGCAGCGCCCATCCATCGCAGGCTTGCGCGCAACGCACGCGTTGGGTGCGCCGTCGATGCGTTGCTCGAGCTCGCGACATCCACCTCGCGACAGCCGCCTGATCTCTACGGCAGGTTCGGCGTCCCTGCAGGTCTAGGCCGATGTGCGATTGCGTCCCTTCTGCTTGGCGCGGTACAGCGCCGAATCGGCGTCGTGCACGATGCCGTTGGGGCTCAGCGGCGCTTCGCCCGGTTCGAACGTGGCTGCGCCGATGCTGACGGTGACGTGCGCGCTGGTGGGGCTGGACAGGTGCATCAGGCCGAGCTCGGCGACCGCATTGCGCACGGCGTCGGCCAGGCGCAGCGCGCCGGCGGCATCGGTGTGCGGCAGGATCATGCCGAACTCTTCGCCGCCGTAACGCGCGGCGAGGTCTTCGCTGCGGCGCGAGCAGCCGGCAATGGCGCCCGCGATCAGGCGTAGGCAGGCATCGCCGTTCACGTGGCCATAGGTGTCGTTGTAGAGCTTGAAGTGATCGACATCGATCATCAGCACCGACAATGGCGCCTCCAGGCGAACCGCGTCCTGCAATGCACGCGATAACCGGTGGTCGAAGGCGCGACGATTGGCGATGCCCGTCAGTGCGTCTACCCAGGCTTCGGTGCTCAGCTTGGCCTCGTTGCGATGCATGCGGCGCAGTTGCAGATCCAGCCAGATCCCCACGCCCAGCAGCAGGGTGCAGCCCAGTGCGGCCACCACGATGCGCTGGCGCGCGGCTTGCCGCCAGTTCGCCAACGCATCGTCCACCGAAACGCCGGTCAGCACGGTCAGCGGATAGGGTCGCGCAGGCGCAAAGCTGGAGATGCGCTCCACGCCGTCGATCGGCGAGCGATAGGTGGCGGTGCCGTGCCTGCGTGCGCGCATGGTCACGTAGATCGACGTCCCCGCGATCGAGGTGCCGATCACGCCCTGTTTGTCGGGCCGGCGCACCATCACGATGCCATCGTCGTTGGTCATGCCGATGGTGCCGTGCGGGCCGACTTCGAAGGTGCTGTAGTAGTTCTGGAAATACTTCAGCTGCAGGGTGACCAGCACCACGCCGGCGAACTCGCCACGGGGGGTATTGAGACGGCGGCTCAAGGTCAGCACCCAGGAGCCGTCCGAGCGGCTTTGCACGGGCGGGCCGACCAGCGACAAGGCGTCGCGATGGTCGCGGTGGTATTTGAAATAGGCGCGGTCGGCGTTGTTGTGCGTCCTGGGGGTGCTGTCCAGCGACGAGCTCACCCAACTGCCGTCCGCGGCATAGATGAAGATGCCATGCAGGCGGTCGGAGCGGCGCGCTTCGCGCACCAGAAATTCATGCGTTGCAGAACGCGCGGCGCTGGAGCCCTGGTCGTGTTCGACCCGCGACACCAGCCCGGACAGCACTGCGTCGGCGATGGACAGGGTGTCGCTGGCATGCTGCGCCAGCGAATTGGCCAGATTCAACGACTGCGCCTGGGCGCTGCGCAGCGCGGTCGCGCGCTCTTCATGGATGGACCAGTATTCCGAACCGAGCAGTAGCATCCACGAGGCAGTCAGCACGAAATGCAGCGCGATGCGCTGAGCACGTTGCCGCCGCCGCTTGCTTGTTGAGGTCACTGTGGCTACCTGTCTGGATACCAGGGCGGTGCAACCGCCGTGCCAGCCTACGCGTGGCGGCACCCGCGCCTCGATGCATCAACACGTGCAATGACAGATCTGTGATTGCTGCCTCGCGTTGCATGCAACAGCCCGCTTCCCGCGTCGCCACGCGCGGCAGCCGCTGCAGCAGCGCTCGCTGCATCGCATCACCGCACACGGCGGCAGATGTCGGAGCCAGCTCGACTGCGTTTGCGTAACGGGCAGCATGCTATTCCAGGCACTGAATCACGCTCAGGAGTTGCCCATGCAAGCCATTCGTCTTCGCCATCCGGCCGCCATCGCATCGCTGCAGTCGGTTGCATTGCCCGATCCGGGGCAGCCTGCACGCGGTCAGATCCGCGTGCGCCTGCATGCCAGTTCGCTCAATTTTCATGATCTGGGCGTTGTGCTTGGGCAGATGCCGACCGCAGACGGGCGTATTCCGATGTCCGATGGCGCAGGTGTGGTGGAAGCGGTGGGGCCGGAGGTGGACGAGTTCGCGGTGGGCGATCATGTGGTCTCCACCTTCTTCCAGCAGTGGCTGGACGGCGAGCCGTTGCATGCCGGTTTTGCCACCACCCCGGGCGATGGCGTCGACGGCTATGCGCGCTCGGCGGTCGTCGCCGATGCGCAGGCATTCACCCATGCACCCCGCGGTTACAGCCACGCCGAGGCTGCGACGCTGACCACTGCCGGCGTCACCGCATGGCGCGCGCTTGCGGTCAATGGCCGGCTCAAGGCCGGCGACAGCGTGCTGGTTCTGGGCACCGGCGGCGTGTCGATCTTCGCGCTGCAACTTGCCAAGGCGATGGGCGCGCGCGTGATCGCCACATCCTCATCCGACGAGAAACTGGAGAAGGTGCGAGCGCTCGGTGCCGACCATCTCATCAACTATCGGCAGCATCCCGAATGGTCGGCGCGGGTCCTGGACATCACCGATGGGCGCGGGGTGGACCATGTGGTCGAGGTCGGCGGTCCGGGCACGCTGACGCAATCGATCCGTGCAGCGCGCGTGGGCGGGCACATCGCCTTGATAGGCGTTTTGACCGGTGCCGCTGGGCCGGTTCCGACTGCCGAAATGATGGGGCGCCAGCAACGCTTGCAGGGACTGGTCGTTGGCAGCCGCAGGCATCAACAGGACCTGGTGCGTGCACTCGACAGCTTGCCGCTGCGGCCGGTGATCGATCGCAGTTTTGCGCTGGATGAGATCGGTGACGCCTTCGCACTGCAGAAGGCCGGTAGGCATCTGGGCAAGATCACGCTGGAGTTCTGATCCAGCCTGCTGCATCGCGCGTCGGCGATGCATTCGCACCGCCGGCGCGCCACTTCACTCATCGACGTGGGCAAGGGCTGCCGCCTGCATGACGCTGCTGGCGAGCACAACCAATGCTCCTCGGGTTCGTTCGCTGCTCACGGTGGCCAGTACGCGTGCTGCACGCGCACTATTCCAGGAAACTGCTTGGCTGGCCCGTCCGACTCCAACGTCATCGGCGCATGGGTCGGTCCTCGCCGTGTTCATAGGCGCACGCAGCAACCATCGCCAATGCCGTAAAAGCGAGCATCAGGATCGGGCCATACGCCGCTTCACGCCCGCCGCCGCCGCGCACTCACGCGCTTGTGACCGGCAGCGCTGCACATTTGTTGAGAACTGTAAAAGCCAGCATTGTTGGAGATGCCAGCCATGAGAGACATCAAGATGACCCGTCGCGAGGTATTGATCGCAGGAACGGCATCCGCAGCCAGCGTTGCCGCAACCCAATCGATGGCGGCCACTGCGGCCACTGCGATGTCGCAGCGGCCGCCAGCCGAGCCTGCCAATGCATCCAGCCAGGTTGCTTTCGAGGTGAACGGCAAGCCGGTCACGCTGACATTGGATAACCGCACCACCTTGCTGGATGCGCTGCGCGAACATCTGCATCTCACCGGCACCAAGAAGGGCTGCGATCATGGCCAGTGCGGCGCCTGTACCGTCATCGTCGACGGCCAACGCATGAACGCGTGCCTGTCGCTGGCAGTGATGCACGAGGGCGCCAAGGTCACCACCATCGAAGGGTTGGGCACGCCGGACAAGCTGCATCCGATGCAGGCGGCGTTCGTCAAGCACGATGGCTACCAATGCGGGTATTGCACGCCCGGGCAGATCTGTTCGGCAGTGGCGGTGCTGGACGAGGTGAAGCGTGGCATCCCCAGCCATGTCACCGAAGACCTCACCGGCAAGGCCAGACTCACCACGCCCGAGTTGCAGGAGCGCATGAGCGGCAATATTTGCCGCTGCGGTGCCTATTCCAACATCGTTGAAGCCATCAACGATGTTGCCGGAGGCCGCGCATGAAGGCCTTTAGCTACGAGCGCGCCACCTCGCCAGCCGATACTGCAGCCAAGGCCGCGCGTCAGCCCGGTGCCAAATTCATCGCAGGCGGGACCAACTTGCTCGATCTGATGAAGCTGCAGATCGAAACGCCGTCGCATCTGATCGATGTCAACGGCCTGCGCCTGGATACCATCGAGGCCACGCCCGACGGCGGCCTGCGCATCGGCGCACTGGTGCGCAACACCGACCTCGCGGCCGACCAACGCGTGCGCCGCGATTACGCCGTGCTGTCGCGCGCATTGTTGGCCGGTGCCTCGGGACAGCTGCGCAATCGCGCCACCACGGCAGGTAATCTGCTGCAACGGACGCGTTGTCCCTATTTCTACGACACCAACCAGCCGTGCAACAAGCGACTGCCTGGTAGCGGCTGCGCGGCCATCGGCGGATATAACCGGCAGCTGGCAGTGATCGGTGCCAGCGAGGCGTGCATCGCCACCCATCCCAGCGATATGGCCATCGCCATGCGCCTGCTCGATGCCGTGGTGGAGACGGTACGCCCGGATGGGCAGACGCGCGCGGTGGCCTTGTCCGAGTTCTATCGGGCACCGGGAACGACGCCGCATCTGGAAACCGTGCTGGAGCGCGGCGAATTGATCACCGCCGTTACCTTGCCCAAGCCGCTCGGTGGCACGCATGTGTATCGCAAGGTGCGCGACCGTGCCTCGTATGCGTTCGCCCTGGTGTCAGTGGCCGCCGTCGTGCAGCGCGATGGCAGTGCACGCGTCGCAGTCGGCGGCGTCGCGCACAAGCCATGGCGCAGCGAAGCGGCCGAAGCCCGATCGAAAGAGGGTGCCCGCGCCATTGCGTCCGTGCTGCTCGACGGCGCCCAGCCCACCGAACACAACGCATTCAAGCTGCCGCTGGTCGAGCGCACCTTGGCCGCGATCCTGGCCGACACGAGGGCCTGATATGAAATTCGATACTCCCGCCGGCACCAATCCCATCGATCAGCTCACTGTCGTCGGCAAGCCCGTCGACCGTATCGATGGGCCACTCAAGACCACCGGGCAGGCCCCGTATGCGTACGAACATCACGACTTGCCGGGCCAACCCGCCTACGGGCACGTGGTGGGTGCAGGCATCGCCAAGGGCACCATCCGCAGCATCGATCTGAGCGCGGCGCGCAAGGCGCCCGGCGTGCTGGGCATCGTGACTGCGCAGAACGCAGGCAAGCTGCAAAAGGGCAAGTTCAACACCGCCAAGTTGTTGGGCGGCCCCGAGATCGCGCATTACCACCAGGCCATTGCCGTGGTGGTGGCGGAAACCTTCGAGCAAGCACGTGCGGCCGGCCAGTTGATCAAGGTCGATTACGGTCGTCACGTTGGCGCCTACAATCTGGAAAAGGCCCGTGCCGGCGCCAAGGTGACCAAGAAGGGCGACGCGCCCAACAGCAATGTCGGCGACTTCGACGCTGCCTTCGCGTCGGCGCCAGTGCAGCTGGATGCCGAATACACCACACCCGATCATTCCCACGCGATGATGGAGCCGCACGCATCGATCGCCATGTGGGAGGGCGACAAGCTCAGCGTGTGGACCTCCAATCAGATGATCAACTGGGGTGCCGGCGATCTGGCCAGGACGCTGGGCATCCCGCGCGAAAACGTGCGGATCATGTCGCCGTACGTCGGCGGTGGTTTCGGCGGCAAGCTGTTCCTGCGTGCCGATGCAGTGCTGGCATCGCTGGCGGCCCGTCAGGTCGGACGTCCGGTCAAGGTCATGCTGCCGCGGCCGCTGATCGCCAATAACACCACCCATCGCCCGGCCACGGTGCAACGTATCCGGCTTGGTGCCGGGCGCGACGGCAAGCTGACCGCGATTGCACATGAGAGCTGGTCGGGCGACCTGCCCGACGGCAGCCCGGAAATTGCCGCGGCACAGACGCAGTTGCTGTACGCCGGTGCCAACCGCCTGATTACCACGCGCCTGGCCGTGCTCGATCTGCCCGAAGGCAACGCGATGCGCGCGCCGGGCGAGGCGCCGGGATTGATGGCGCTGGAGATCGCGATGGACGAGATGGCCGAAAAGCTGGACATGGATCCGGTCAAGTTCCGCATCGTCAACGACACCCAGGTGGACCCGGAAAATCCGCAGCGGCCGTTCTCGCAGCGTCAGTTGGTCAAGTGCCTGGAAGATGGTGCAAAGCGATTCGAATGGTCCAAGCGCAAGGCCAAGCCGGCCAGCACGCGCGACGGTCGTTGGCTAGTCGGCATGGGCGTTGCCACGGCGTTTCGCAATGCGCCGGTCATGACTTCCGGCGCACGCATGCGGCTGGAGCAGGGCGGGCGCGTGGTGGTGGAAACCGACATGACCGATATCGGAACCGGCTCCTACACCATCATTGCGCAGACCGCTGCGGAAATGCTCGGCGTCCCGCTCAACTGGGTGGACGTGCGCCTGGGCGATTCGAGCTTCCCGGCCTCTGCGGGCTCCGGTGGGCAATGGGGCGCGAACAGCTCCACCGCAGGCGTCTATGCAGCCGCAGTCAAATTGCGCGAAGCGGTAGCCAAGCAACTGGGCCTGGATCCGGCCGCTGCCGAATTTGCCGATGGCCATGTGCGTGCCGGCGGCAAGCGCGTCGCGCTCGGCGATGCCGCGGCTAACGGCGCGCTGGTGGTGGAAGACAAGATCGAATTCGGCGACCTCAGCAAGACGCATCAACTCTCCACCTTCGGCGCGCATTTCGTCGAGGTGGGCGTGGATGTGGCCACCGCCGAAGTGCGCATCCGGCGCATGCTTGCCGTGTGCGCCGCGGGGCGCATCCTCAATCCCAAATCTGCGCGCAGCCAGGTCATCGGCGGCATGACCATGGGCGCCGGCGCGGCACTCATGGAAGAGCTGGCAGTGGACAAGCGCCTGGGCTTCTTCGTCAACCACGACCTGGCCGGTTATGAAGTGCCGGTGCATGCGGACATCCCGCATCAGGAGGTGGTGTTCCTGGAAGAAAGCGACCCATTGTCGTCGCCGATGAAGGCCAAGGGCGTGGGTGAGCTGGGCATCTGCGGCGTGGCAGCGGCGATCGCCAACGCGGTCTACAACGCAACCGGCGTGCGGGTGCGCGACTACCCGGTGACCCTGGACAAACTGCTGCCGCACCTGCCCGAGATGCTGCGCGCGTGAGCGCGGTGGTTGCCCCGGTCACGCATGTGCCGTCGGCATGGCCGGCATGGCCGGGCTACGCGTTGCTCGACGATTTGTTGCCAACGCTGAGCGCCTGGCACCGTGCGGGGCAGCGCGTGGCGATGGCGACCTTGATCGATGTGCAAGGCTCCTCCCCGCGCCCGCTGGGGAGCGAAATGGCCATCTGCGCCGATGGGAGCGTGGCAGGCTACGTCTCAGGCGGCTGCGTCGAGGCGGCGGTGGCGCATGAGGCCATGGAAGCGCTGCGCGATGGTCAGCCGCGTTGGCTGGATTATGGCGAAGGCAGCCAAGTGCTGGACATCCAGCTCAGCTGCGGCGGGCGTATCGGCGTGCTGGTATGGCCGGTGCCGGATCTGGGCGAACACCTCGCACGTTGGCGTAACGCGCGCCAGCACCGGCGCGCATTTCATGTGGCCTTGGATCGTGCGTCCGGGACGGTGCGTTACCTGGCAAATGCACAGGACGCACATGCGGGCGAATTCGTGCGCACCCATCGTCCGCCGTTACGGCTGGTGCTGGTGGGGGCCGACCCATCACTACTGGCGTTGGTGTCGTTGTCCAGCCAGATGGGCATCGAAGTGCGCGTGTTGCGGCCGCATGGCCCTGGCGAACCCCCGCCGGGCTTGGCGTCCGAGCACTACGACCGGCGCGCGTTGGGCGATGCGCTGCAGGACCTGCATCTGGATGCCGATACTGCGCTGTATAGCCTGGCCCACGATGCCGAGATCGATCTGCAGGTTGCGCGGCGCGGCTTGGCATCTCCTGTCGCCTGCATCGGCATCCTCGGCAGCCGGCAGAAGCGCGAAGGTCGTTTACAGGCGTTGCGCGCGCTTGGATACAGCGACGCCTCGCTCGCACGTCTGCGTTTGCCGGCGGGCTGGCGCATGGGGCGCTCGGCGCCACACACCATCGCGCTCGGCATCATCGCCGAAGCCACGCAGGCGGTGGCGGATGTGCAGGTCGTCACGGCAAGCCGCTAAGTCGCGGGCTGCTGCTTCCGCGGGCGTGAGTCATCAAGGCGCATTGCAGCCGGTCGAGTGATAGACGGCTACCTTCGAGCAGTATCGTGACTGGCTTCCGACAGCACGCAGCAATCTTCATCGCAATTGGCAAGACTTCGCTTCTACAACGGTGGCACGCGCAAGGTGTGGTCACCTCGCACGCACAGCCCGCGCTCTAGGCTGCAGCTGTCTTCCAATCAAGTAGCACGTCGCCATGACCCTTGTTCCGGATCGCCACGTCGACGTCTCGCGTGATGCCGTTCGCGTCAGTTCTCTCGCCGCCATTCGTTTCGCGCATGGAGAGGTCGGCGAAAATCGCGGAGCTCTCGCCGTCTCGCAAGCGACACCTTCCTTGGTCGCCGCCGCGCCAGCAGCGTGCTGCCCATGAGTGGCGATCACGCGGCACTGGTGCTGGGCGCCGGGGCAGGGCGCCGGCTTGGCCGCTCGAAGCAATTGTTGATGCGCGACGGCGAGCCGCTGCTGCGCCGCGCCGCACGCATTGCATTACTGACTGCGCCGCGCCGCTGCGTGGTCGCGCTGGGTGCCGATGCCGATACGTTGAGCGAGCTGTTGCAGGATCTGGATGTCGAAATACTCCGGCATCCCGACTGGGCCGAGGGCATGGGTTCCAGCCTGGCCGCGTTGCGCCGGCATGTGCAGGGCGACCAGGCGTTGCGACGCAGCCTGATCCTGGGGTGCGATCAGCCTGCGCTGGATGCCCCGCATTTGCGCTCCCTGCTGGAAGAAGCCGATCGCGCCGTCTCCGGGTGTGCAACCAGTGGCTACAGCGGCGTGCGCGGCATTCCCGCGGTGGTCACGCATGCGGCCTGGGCGGATGTTCCGTTGCGGGCCGATAGCGGCCTGCGCGGCCTGTTCGCCAGCCTCGACCTGCAGAGCCTGGGGTGCGTCAGCGCCCCGGCGTTGGCGCTGGATATCGATACCCCTGCCGATCTGGCCGCCGCGCAGCAGCGCGGCTGGGTCGATGCGGACTGAGACGCCATGACGGGTACGCACCCAGATCTCTGGCAGCCTGTGCCCTGACACGACAGGCGCGGCGGCCGCGCGTAAACGGTAGGCACTGTCGCTACACGCACGAACGCTGGCACGACCGGTGCCGATCCCCGACACCGGTCCAGGTGCGTTACCTAGTCTTTGCGCCCACCAACTGACGTGCCCGGCCGACGCGTTCAACCATGCATCAGCCTTACGACCACAGCACGACCGCTTCCCTGATCACCAACACATAGCCAATCACCATGGCGGTCTTGACCGAAAACTGGAATTTCCTAAGCAGATGCATGCAACCCCTCCCCAGAGGCAGTCTTCAAGAGCGACTGATCACCCACTGCGCACCGTCCGCGCTCGTCTGACGGTTGCTGATGACGCGGCGTTCACCAGTCCTGACCGAATGTAGCGCTGGACGTGATGTGTGTCACGTAAGAATTTTCCTACCGCCCTGCCAGTGTCAGCCCGACGGCATCGGCATGCGTAAAAGAACATCCTGGCTATGCCGGACGCGGGGCCATTGGCTACTCTCCCGCGGCCCCTTGAGTAAGGGCGCGCCGGCATACCGGACGGGAGAAGGCATTCCCATTCCTCGCGCATTGCGGCCCTACGCCCCGTGCGCCTCGCTCGACCGCTATACGCACTGGCCGGAGGCCTGATGGACGAGTCTCGTTATGTCGTACGTATCCACCCCGCACAGGGCGGCTGGTGGGTAACCCGCCCGCACTGGTCGCCGTTGCGGTATCTGCGCGAACAGGGCGCGCTGGACTTTGCCGAACTGATGGCGAAGCTGCACTGCCTGACCACCGGCCAGCCCAGCGGCGTGGTGGTCAACACCGGCGGCGGCGATCGGGTGGTGCGGCGCTACGGCTGAGGCCGTGAAGAACCGGACCGCTTGCTGCAGGTAAGTCCTTGCCAACGGTGGCGGTTATCCGCAGCCGTGCCGGGTTTGCGCAGACGTCCGGGTCGGCTAGATTCGAGGGATCGGCCACCTTGGTCCGGTCCGCACTCTGGCGGCTACTCTTCTGGATGTCCGCCTGTCGTGAATGCTGCCGGTGCTGCGCTGATTCAAAACGATATTGTCGTGTTCGGCCTGATCGCCGCCACCCTGGGCGCGGTGTTCTGGACGTCCGCGCGTGAGCGAGGGTTCTGGCGGCGCTTCTACGCATTGGTGCCGGCCTTGTTGCTGTGTTATCTGCTGCCCGGCATCTACAACACGGCCGGTTTGATCGACGGTGCCAACACACGGTTGTACAACCCGATCGCCCGCGACGTGCTGCTGCCTGCCGCGTTGATCCTGCTGACCTTGAGCATCGACCTGCGCGCGATCCTGCGGCTCGGTCCCAAGCTGGTGGCCATGTATCTGGGCGCATCGCTGAGCATCATGCTGGGTGCGGTGGTGGCGTTCTGGGTGATGGGCTGGCTGCATCCGGCCACCGTGGCCGGGGACACCTGGGCCGGCATGGCAGCGCTGGCGGGCAGCTGGATCGGCGGGGGCGCCAACATGCTGGCGATGCGCGAAGTGTTCGATGTGGACGCAACCACGTTCGGGCAGTTCGCCGTAGTCGATGTCGGGGTGGGCTATGTGTGGATGGCGGCGCTGATCTTCCTGGCCGGCCGCGCGCGCAAGATCGACGCACGCAGCGGTGCTGACACCCAGGCGCTGGACGCCTTGCAGGAGCGCATGGCGCGCTTCCAGGCCGAGCATGCGCGCATTCCCAGCTTGGCCGACCTGATGGTGATCGTGGCGGTGGCGTTCGGCGGCGTCGGCCTTGCGCATGCCCTGGCCAATCCTCTTGCCGCGTGGTGCAAGGCGCAGTTGCATTGGGCCAGCCAGTTCAGTCTGGACACGCCGTTCGTGTGGGTGGTGGTGCTGGCGACCAGCCTGGGCCTGCTGCTGAGCTTCACCCGTGCGCGCACGCTGGAGGGCGCGGGCGCGTCCAAGATCGGCACCGTGCTGCTGTATTTCCTGATCGCCTGCATCGGCATGCAGATGGATCTGCTGGCGCTGCTGGACCGGCCATGGTTGTTCCTGCTCGGCCTGATCTGGATTGCCGTGCACATCGCGGTGTTATGGGGGCTTGGCCGGTTGTTGCGGGTGCCGTTCTTCTATTTTGCGATCGGCTCGCAATCGAATATCGGTGGCCCCGCCTCCGCGCCGGTGGTGGCCGCGGCGTTTCACCCGGCATTGGCGCCGGTCGGTGTGTTGCTGGGCACGATGGGCTATGCCACGGGCACCTATCTGGCCTATCTGGTCGGCATCACCTTGCGGACGATGGCGGGCGCTGGGTAACGCGCGCTGCAACCTGCAACGCCACGACTCCGCGACTGGGTGCGGGTATTACGCTGTCGTGCAATCGCCAGGGCGGCCGGGCGATGCTGGGCCTTGCGCCATGTGGCGCGCCAGCATGGCGCCTCTGCGCACCGTGCGCGATTGGCTGACGACTCCTGTGACACGGCATCAGTTGCGTCGCGCCAGGTTCGAAGACGCGCGCGATTCTCAAAGACACGCTCCACTGCGCGAAGCCGACAGCGATTGCGCCCGACCTGGACGCGCTGCTGCCAGCCATGGGCAAGGCAAAGAGTCGCCCGCACATTGCGCGGGCCACCGGAGCCTTACTGCTGAATCACCCGGCGCTGTTCTTCCTGCTGTTGCGGCGGCTGTTGGGTGTGTTGCTGATTGTGCTGTTGCAACTGGCTGACGTTGGTCTGGGCCGGCTCGTTGGCCGCGGACGCCGTCTGCACATGGCTGCGCAGATGGGCCGGGTCGTCCATGCGCCCCTGTACCGCAATCAGGCTGTCGCCGTCACGGTTGGGCACCAGGTGATCGATGCGCTGCAAGCCATCGTTGCCTGCACGCGCGGCCACGCTGGCGGCGGTATTGAGAAACGCGGTGTCGTCGCGCAGCCCCAGGCGGTCGCGTTGTCCATCCAACTTCACGACCGCGTCGTTGAATAGCTGGCTGCCGGGCTGCAATGCATTGCCGCGTGCCTGGTCCTGCAACTGCATGTCCTGCGCCTTCATCACCGAATCGATGCCGTGCAGATCCAGCCGATGCTTGAGCATCATGCCCGGCACCAGGCGCTGGCCGAACGACAACGGGTCCGGCTCGGGCAGCTCGATCTGATGACCGGCCGCATCGGGCATGGCCCATTTGAGCGGAATGCTGTCTTCCTGCAGATGGGTCAGGATTTCGTTCTTGACGTGATAGCCGCGGATCAATTCGCTGTTGGCGTAGTCCTTGGCTGCCGAGGCATCCAGACCTTGCCGCTCCAGCGTGCGGTCGTTGACGCCGGCGGCGTTATAGGTCACTGCCGGAATGTCGTTGACCATTGCCGATGCCGCGGCCAGACCGCCGCCCAGCGAATGCCCGCTGATCACCACCTGGTCGCCGAACGCCTGTTTGGCCTGGCTGCCAAGCTGGATCGCCGACGCGTATTGGGCATCGTCAAAGCCCAGGCCCTGGCCGATATTGTGCTTCCAGTCCTTGCCTTCGTCGGTGCCGCAGAAGCCCAATGCCACCTGCCCCTGATCATTGCGATAGAACGCGGCATCGAAGCCGCTCTTGGCGTCATGCAGCAGGGCAGGGTCGATGCCTGCCTGCTGCAGCGCGCGATCGTCCATGCGCGACCAGCCATTGGGCAGGGCGGCAAATGTTTCGGCGCCGCCGTCGCGTCGTTGGGCGGCAGTGGCGTAAAGGTCTTGCAGCATCGCGGGAAACTGGTGGTCTTCCGGATGCGGTTGTTGCCCGCGCATCGATTCTGCGAACGGGGTGGAAGAGGATTCTGACGGGCTCATGCGCGGCTCCTTGCGTTCGTCATGCGAAAAGCGCGCTTAGCGGCTGCTTTCCACGGGAATGTTGTGGGCGTTCAACCATGCGCGCACCTCCGACCTCACCTGCTGGCCGCTGGCATTGAGCAGGCGGTCCGGCGTGGTGAAGAAATACGCCTGGAAAGTCTTCTGCTGGGCATTGCGCACGGTGGGATCGACACCGGCCTTGAGCAGGGCGAGCACTGCAGGGCTAGCTGCACCACTTTGCGCTGCAAGGTGCAGCAGGCTGTTGCCGGTGTGGTCGACGCGCTGTACATCCGCACCGGCCTTGATCAGCAAATCGATCTGCGCATCGCGCTTGCTCTGCACCGCGCGGAACAGCGGTGTCCAGCCCGCACGCTTGCTCACCACATCGATCGGCGCCTTGTGCTGCAACAAGATCTGCAGATACTCCGGGTCTTGCGCCATGGCGGCCATGTGCACGACCGTTTCCTGGTCCATGCCAGGCAACGACGGATCGGCGCCTGCATCGAGCAATGCGGCCAAGGAACGCGGTTGTTCGTTCCAGATTGCCCATTCGAGCAAGGTGACGTTTTGGTCGCCATGCGCGGCGAGATCGACAGTGGGGGCGAGTGCCTTGATCTGGGCAACATCACCGTGCGCAATGGCCTTGGCGATATCGGTCAGGGCGGGGTCGCGGAAGGCGACGGTGTGGTCCTGCAGCGTAGCTGACATGGTGGTTTGCTCCTTGGCACCGGCTGAGGCGGTGCATGAGACCGCGAAAAACGAGGTCGCAAGAACGAGCAGGGCGGGGAATCGCGGTTGCATCGAAATCTCCTTCTCCTGATCGCATTCCTGATGACGCTGCGGCAAGTCCCGCCGCAGCGGGGCAGATCCTAGCAGCTGCAAAAAACGCTTGCGGTAAGATTTCGTGACATGGCTTTTGTGGCATGACGGTGTGGCGGGCCGCATGCTCGGGGCCGCCTGTCCTGGTAGCGCGCATGCTGCAAACGGTGCAGGTGTTCAGTACGCCAACCTGCTGCCCCACAGCCGACGGTCACACCCAGGCCGGCATAATGGCGCTTTGCGAGCAGATGGGTGCAATGGCGTACGAGCTACTGATCAGTGACTGTGATGGCGTTCTTGTCGACAGCGAGATACTGGCCGACCGGGTAATGCGTGAGGCCCTTGGGTCTTTCGTGCCGAGCGAGCCGCTGGAACAGCTACTGGAAACCACCTTCGGGCAGACCACACGCGAGGTGTTGCGGCGGGTGGAAGAGCGCTTTGCGCTGCAGTTGCCGCAGACTCTGCTCGCGCAGATCCAGGCGCGCAGCGAGGCCTTGATCCAGGCGCAGGTGCAGCCGATCGCGGGCGTACGCGAGGCGTTGGAGCAGATTCCGCTGCCGTTGGCGGTGGCCTCCAATAGCCGGCGCCACAATGTGCTTGCCTCGGTGGAACGGGCCGGGCTCACCGCGCGTGCGGCGGGACGTATTTTCAGCGCCGACATGGTGGAGCGGCCCAAGCCGGCGCCAGACGTGTATCTGCTGGCGGCACGCACCGCCGGCGTAGCGCCGGAGCGTTGCCTGGTCATCGAAGACAGCCCCACCGGTGCAACGGCGGCCGTGACGGCCGGCATGCAGGTGCTCGGGTTTACCGGAGCAAGCCACATTCCACCGGGGCATGGCGACACCTTGCGCCGCATCGGTGTGCTCGAGGTGTTCGACGATATGCGGGATTTGCCTGCGTTGTTTGCGCGGCTGACGCAAAAGCGGGCTGGTTAAGACGGCAGCTTGGTGAGGGGCGTGCGGTGTTCGCGACACGCAGTGAGCCCGTCCCGCAAGCGGCGAGGACACCGCACCGGAGACTTGTTCGGCTGTCTTGTCGAAATACGCTACAGACCAACGTGAGAAGGCCGCGCAGCCAACGCGCGGGCAGTGATTCTGCAGTTGATCGATGGACTTCCCGATCAGTTCGAGTGGTCGCGATTCGAGTCCTAGCCCGATGTGGATGCAGTCAAAAGCCTGGGTCGTCGAGTGCGCGGTGCCCTCACCGCTGGCGGGACACGCCGTGAATCCGTCCATGGAGGCTCGTTGGCGGCATCCATGCCGCCAACGGTCCCGCAAGCGGCGAGGACACCGCACTGGACAGTCGACTGGCGGCTGACGAAGGCAGCGCACTGCCGCGAACAGGTTCCTACACGTGTCGATGGGGTTTTTTGCTGCGGATTGATTGGCCATGACACCCGACAGGCATCGCGACGAAAGCGCATGAGCCAATACGCGATTCGTTTTATCGAGTCTCACAATGCGCTGCTCGTAACGCGCACACCGACCAGCTCGACTGGTTCTTGCCCGCCCACCGTCGCGGGATCTTAGGCGGCATAGGTGCCGCGCAAGAGCTTCCATGGATGGCTTCACGGCGTGTCTCGCGATGGCGGGCGGGCAAGGGCCCTGCAGCACGCCCAGGTCAGCTCCTCTGCAACTGATCTATCGCAGTGCTTGATCACGGCAAGACACGTTTTCATCAGTCGCTCCTAGCCCTTCCAGTGCGCTCGGTCGAGCCAACGCAACAGGGCGCGATTCGCATCGCGCCCTGTTGCGGGTCTACCGCTTGATCCGCCGACTACTTATTCACCAGCCGGCCACATCAACAACACCGAAACCCACTCTTGCCGCCATAGCGCGCATCCTGGCGTTCGCGGAAGAAGGCGGGGTAGTCCATCACCGGTTTGTCGGGATGCTTTTCCAGCATGTGGCGCACGTAGTTGTCGTAGTCGGGAATGCCGCAGCACAGCCGTGCAGTCTGGATCAGGCGCCGCCAGATGCGGCGATGCGCCTGATAGTGACTGGCCAGGACGAGTTGCGTGCCCATTACAGGTCTGCCATCTGGTGCGGCTGCAACGCCACGTACGGGGTTTCGCGGTCGGTGCGTTGCGGGTTGCGGCGTGCCGCCACGATGGTCTTGATCGAATAGATCAGGATCGAGCCGACCACGAACAGGAACAGCACCGTCAGCCCGGTGTTGACGTAGGCATTGGTGACGATCTGCTGCATCTGCGGCACCGTCTTGGCTGGCGCGGTGATGGTATTGCTGGCGATGGCGGCCTGGAACTTGTGCGCTTGCGCCAGGAAGCCCTGCGCCGGGTTGCTGTCGAAGATCTTGATCAGACCCGCGTAGGTCGTGCACAGCAGCAGCCACAGCGCCGGCACGATGGTGACCCAGGCATAACGGTCGCGCTTCATCTTGAACAGCACCACCGTGCCCAGCATCAACGCGATCCCGGCCAGCATCTGGTTGGAGATGCCGAACAACGGCCACAAGGTCTGGATGCCGCCGAACGGATCGATCACGCCGGTGTAGAGCAGGTAGCCCCACAGCGCCACGCAACCGGCGGTGGCGATGATGTTGGCGGTCCACGACTCGGTCTTCTTCAACGCCGGGATGAAGTTGCCCAGCAGGTCCTGCAGCATGAAGCGGCCGGCGCGCGTACCGGCATCCACTGCGGTCAGGATGAACAGTGCTTCGAACAGGATGGCGAAGTGGTACCAGAACGCCATGGTGTCTTCGCCCGGCAGCAACTGGTGCAGGATCTGCGCGATGCCCACCGCCAGCGTCGGTGCACCGCCGGCGCGCGCCAGGATGCTGTGCTCGCCGATATCGCGTGCGGTGGCCTCGAGCACCTGCGGGGTGATCGAAAAGCCCCACTCGCTGATCTTGGCGGCCACCGCCACGGTGTCGGTGCCGACCAGCGAAGCCGGGCTGTTCATGGCGAAATAGATGCCAGGCTCGATGATCGACGCGGCCACCAGCGCCATGATCGCCACGAACGATTCCATCAGCATGCCGCCGTAGCCGATGTAGCGCATGTGGCCTTCGTTGGCGAGCAGCTTGGGCGTGGTGCCGGAGGCGATCAGTGCATGGAAACCGGAGACCGCGCCGCAGGCAATGGTGATGAACAGGAACGGGAAGATGCCGCCCTTCCACACCGGGCCGTCGCCGGTGGAGGCAAATTGCGTGAGCGCCGGCATCTTCAGGTCCGGCATCACGACCAGGATGCCGATCGCCAGCGCCAGGATGGTGCCGATCTTGAGGAAGGTGGACAGGTAGTCGCGCGGTGCCAGCAGCAGCCACACCGGCAGCACCGAGGCGACGAAGCCATAGCCGATCAGCATCCAGGTGATCTGCTTGGCGGTGAAGGTGAAGGCCGGGCCCCAGGTCGGGTCCGCCGCCACCTTGCCGCCCAGCCAGATCGCGCCCAGCAGCAGGATCAACCCCACCACCGAGATCTCGCCGATCTTGCCGACGCGGATGTAGCGCATGTACACGCCCATCATGATCGCGATGGGCATGGTGGCGATGACGGTGAACATGCCCCACGGGCTTTCCGCCAGCGCCTTGACCACCACCATCGCCAGCACCGCCAGGATGATGATCATGATCAGGAAGGCGCCGAACAGGGCGATGGTGCCGGGCACCTGGCCCATTTCCTCGCGCACCAGATCGCCCAGCGAGCGGCCGTTGCGACGGCTGGACAGGAACAGCACCACGAAGTCCTGCACCGCACCGGCGAACACCACGCCGACCACCAGCCACAGCAGCCCGGGCAGGTAGCCCATCTGCGCGGCGAGCACCGGGCCGACCAGGGGCCCGGCGCCGGCGATGGCAGCAAAGTGATGGCCGAACAGCACGTGCTTGTTGGTGGGCACGTAATCCAGGCCGTCGTTGTTGGCGACCGCCGGGGTGGCGCGGGTGATGTCCAGCTGCATCACCTTGTCGGCGATGAACAGGCTGTAGAACCGGTAGGCGATCAGGTAGATCGACACCGCCGCCACCACGATCCATAACGCGTTGATATGCTCGCCACGCCGCAGCGCGACGGTGCCCAGGCAGAACGCGGCCAGCAGCGCCAGCGCGCCCCAGGCCAGCTTCGAGAACCCTTTCATGCATGCCCCTCAGGAACGATTCGTTCAAGGGTCCACCCACGCCCGGCCGCGGTCAATGCCAGGCGGGCGCAACGGGTTAGAACTTTGGTCGTAGAGTGCTGCGGTCACGGATCGGTTAGGGGCGCTGGCGCTGGCGGCGTTTGGAACGATCGGTTGCAATGGTCGCGGTTGGGCGGCGGCCCGCGCGCACCCATCATTGGCGCTTCGCCACAGGGCACAGGGACAAGCGATGAGCACCACGACCACCACAGCAGCGCATGTACTGCGCACCATTCGCGGCATGCCGACTTCCGACGGGGCCGGGGTCAAGCTGACCCGCGTCATCGGTACGCAGCAGCTGCCGGAGCTGGACCCGTTCCTGATGCTGGATGAATTCGGCACCGACAAGGCCGAAGACTACCTGGCCGGTTTCCCCAGCCACCCGCATCGCGGTTTCGAGACCGTGACCTACATGCTCGACGGACGCATGCGCCACAAGGACAACCACGGCAACGAAGGCCTGCTGACCCCGGGCAGCGTGCAGTGGATGACTGCCGGGCGCGGGCTGATCCATTCGGAAATGCCGGAGCAGGAATCCGGGCGCATGCGCGGCTTTCAGTTGTGGGTGAACCTGCCGGCGCGCGACAAGATGACCGACCCCAAGTACCAGGAGTACGCACCCGACCATATTCCGGTGGCGCACCCGGCGCCCGGCGTGACGGTCAAGGTGATTGCCGGTGCGGTGGGCGAGGTGGTCGGGCCGATCGTGCAGCTCGCCACCAGCCCGGTGTACCTGGATATCGCACTGGAACCGAACGTGGAATGGGAGTACCAGCTGCCCAGCGGGCATAACGCGTTCGCGTATGCCTTCGAAGGCGCGCTGACGGTGGGCGAGAGCGACACCGCGCGCGCGTTGCCGGCGCAGCAGCTGGCCGTGTTGGGCGGTGGACAGCGCCTGCGCCTGCACGCCGGTGCCGACGGTGCGCAACTGATCCTGGTCGCCGGCCGCCCGCTCAACGAGCCGGTAATGCGGCACGGCCCGTTCGTGATGAATACCAAGCAGGAGCTGATGCAGGCGTTCGTCGATTTCCAGGAAGGCCGGTTTTGAACCGGCCCGCGTGCAAGAGCGGGAGCCGGCGATGAGTGACCGCCCCGTCAGCGTGCGCACCGGCACGGTGCCGTACACGGTCAGCATCCACGACGGGCTGCACACCTGGAGCGGCGATACGCAGCTGGCCAATGGTGGCAGCGACGCCGGGCCGGATCCCGAATCGCAGGTATTGGGCGCACTGGGCGCGTGCACTGCCATCACGGTGTCGATGGTGGCCGCGCGCAAGCAGTGGCCGCTGACGGCGGTGCACGTGCATCTGCATTACACGCAGCGCGGCGCTGCCGGCACGGCGATCGCCCGCGAGGTGGTGCTCGACGGGGCGCTCGACGACGAGCAACGCGCACGGTTGATGGAGGTGGCCGACAAGTGCCCGATCCATCGCCTGCTTACCGGCGAGGTGCGCATCGACAGTCAGTTGCAGGCCGCTGGCGGCGGTGGAGACACGGCGATTCAATGCGACTGACAGACGCTTGCCGGCGGTCTTCGGGTTCGGTGAATGCGAGATCGGAATCGGAACGGGCGATCTGTCCACGCCGCTTCCGGGCGTACCCCGACCTGCGCTACTGCTCCAACATTCGCAACCGTGGGCGATCTCCAACGGGTCGCCGCACGTGGTGGCCGGCGGATTCGAAATCGTTGAGCGGCTGCACGCATCCGGCGCGCCTGGTGCATCTGCACGCCGCTTTGAACGTGGCCTCACGCGCGTCGGCGCGACACGCCTGAGGCACCAGCATCCGCGCGCAATGGCGATCTGCGGCCACACGCTAGCGGCAGATATCGTTAGACAATGTGTGCAGCGCGCCGGCAAGCCCGCGCGCTGCAAGGCCGTTACAGCAGCGGCGCGCAGCGCTGTAACGTGCGTTGCGTCAGCGCTGCAGCGCCAGGCTGGCCGGTTGCAGATCCATGTTCTGCACCATCGACTGCATCGAGGCGAGTTCTTCGGTGCTGGCACCATCGATCCACAGCTGCGCGTAGCGCTTCTTGCCCAGTTCGACCACGGTGACGCGGCGCGATTCCATGCCCGGCACGTTGCTGCCGCCGAGGTCGAGCTTGTACCAGTAGAAATCTTCCTGCTGGATCTGGCCCTTTTCGGCGCGGCGGTCGCGTGACAGTGTCATCGCCGGGTCGCGGGTGGTGAGCATCACGCCGACCACCTGCCGACCATCGGCAGTCATGGCCTTGCAGACCAGGTAATCGGCACCGGCGAGCTCGTTCCACTGCAGGCCGGAGGCCGGTGGCAACGGCGGGCAGACCGGCGAGGTCTGGGCATGGGCGGTGGCAGCGGCCAGCAGCAAGCTCAGGCCAACAAGGCAGGATGCAGACTTCATACACGATTCCCCGGCATTGGATGACGATACGGGCGCGCCGATTTCGTGCCGTTGCAGTGCCTCGAACTCCCCGCTCGAGGACTGCCGTCTACGCAGCGCGCTCCGTCTACAAAGCAATCACTACCACAGTTTTGCGAATCGGCTCAAGTGGTGTCGCACATGCGCCTGGCATCGCATGCGCAGCGCGGCACTTCCGTTCCGAGACCTGGTGATTGCGCGTGCCGGTCCACGCGCGCAGCGCACGGTTTCAAGGGTAATTAACCGGTTTTGGGGCCGGTGTTTCGGGCAGCGGAATGAACTCCTTGTCGTCGCCGGGAATGCTGCCGAAGCGGCCTGCCTGCCAGTCGTCCTTGGCCTGCTCGATGCGCTCCTTGGAGCTGGACACGAAGTTCCACCACAGATGACGCGGCCCATCCAGCGGCTCGCCGCCGAGCAGCATCGCCTTGAGCGGGGTCTTGGCGCGCAAGCGGCCGCGGGCGCCGGGCGAGGGCACGATCAGGTGGCGGGCTGGCACGTCCGCGCCATCCAGCTGCGCCTCGCCTTCCAGGATGTACAGAGCGCGCTCGGCGTGCCCGGTGTCCAGATCGAGTTCGGCGTCGGGCGCCAAGTCCAGCGCCACGTTCAGCGTGCCGCTGAACACCTGTACCGGCGATTCCTCGCCATATGCGCGGCCGGCGATCACGCGCAGCCACACGCCGTCGCGGCGCTGCTGCGGCAAGCTTGCCGCCGCGTGGTGATGGAACGCGGGCGCGGTTTCTTCGGCCGAGCGCGGCAAGGCGATCCAGGTCTGCATGCCGTGCAAGGCGTGTTCGCGTGCGCGCTCCGGGCCGGGCGTGCGCTCGGAATGGGCGATGCCGCGGCCGGCGGTCATCCAGTTGACGTCGCCCGGGCGGATCACCTGGTCCGAGCCGAGCGTATCGCGGTGGCCGATTTCGCCGGCCCACAGGAACGTGACCGTGGCCAGGCCGATGTGCGGATGTGGGCGTACATCGATGCCGTGATCCGGCTCCAGCACGGCTGGGCCCATGTGGTCGACGAACACGAACGGGCCGACGCTGCGCGCTTGCAGGGTGGGCACGGCGCGGCGCACCTCCAGTCCGCCGATGTTGTGGACGCGTGGAGCGATCAGGGTGGTCATGCGCGATCTCGCGGAGTTGATGACGTGGGCACGAGCTTCGCATGCGCGGTGGCCGAGGCGGGCGCGTGGCGTAAAACGCAGTGTCCGAGTCATGGCGCTTCATGCGCATCGGAAGAATGCGTCATCGGCGCAGCGACTGGCGCCGCATCGCGAACGCCATGCGGACGCGGCGCGACAGCAGTTCATGGCGACAAAGCCCCTGGTCCTTTGCGGGCAGATGCGTTGCCAATGTGGACATCGTTGGCCGCGCAGACGGCTCATCCAACGCTGCGCCCCGCGACGATGCAGGCCGCAACGTCGAGGCGTAGGCGCGGGCGCCGTTTCCGTCCGCATGTCTGCAAGCGGTAAGGCCTGGGGCGCTTGCGGCCACCATGGCTGACCTGATCTTCCAACGCGAGCGGCCGTCTCCAGAGGTCGCCGTTGCGCTGCCGAGCATCGGTCGACGAGGCGCTGGCAGCGGCGAAGTTGCAATACGAACGAAGTTGCGTTGCGGGAAACGTACCGGCGCACCCGAGCTGCGTTTTGCCGGGCTACGTGGGTCATTGCGCCATGAATAATGGCGGCGTTGCACGATCTGCGAGCGCCTTGGCCTTCATTGCGTGTTTCAGGTGCCAGATCGGCAACGGTCGCTTGCCGTGCATCGTCTGCGCTGCACACGTGGCGGCAACTCGCTCGCGCTTTAGCGTTTTACTCGATGCGTTTCAGATTCCTACTCCCAATCCGAGGAATACGTTATGTCGTTATCGATCTCAGGAAGGAAGACAACATCGCTGCTCTTCTTGGTGATGGCAGCGCTGGCGCCCTGCCTTGGTAGTGCGCAGAGCGCCCGGGCTGTCCCCAGTCGCATCATCAGTGCGTCCGCCAATGTCCGCTCGCTGGCATTTTTGATCAATGGAAGCGCGGCCGCCTGCTATGCGGTCTACTCCGGCAGGAGTGTTGCAGGGCCCACGCTCAGTACTGCGACCACCTATCAGGTCGTCTCGTCTGCCTCCTCGTGTGGCGATCAGCCCTATGCAGTGGGGTCTTCGGTGAATTACCGGCCTCCGTTGGACAAGCAAATGATTTTCTTCCGGATCGATGCTTCCGGTCGCATCGTCATCACTTACAGCTGATGGGGTGCCCCAGCGCCGTGCCTGTGCGGCCGGCGCTGGACCTGTGGCACGTGGCCCCTGATGCGACACCTGCTCACAGCAGCTGAGCGGGGTAGGCTGCCGGTACCGTCACTTCGCCGCGGCGCGAGGCCAGCCGGTCGGCCAGGCGTGTGGGCTCGGGCAGGCGATAGGCGCGCAAGGTGCGCAGGGTCCAGTCGAGTGCGCCTTGCATCGACACACGGTGGCCGGGCGAGACAATCAAGGGATTGCAACGCGGTTTGCTGCGCAGTGCCCAGCCGATCTGCGCACCACCCAGCAGGATCGGCGTGTGGTCGCCGCGTGCGGGCCCAGGCTCGGCGAAGTGGCCGGCCAGGCGTTGCTTGGCGATACCGATACACGGCAGGCCGGTGACCACGCCGAAGTGCGCCGCGATTCCAAGCCTGCGCGGGTGTGCGATGCCCTGGCCATCGATGAACACCAGATCGGGTGTGCGCGACAGCAGCGCCAGGGCCTGCAGCAAGGTTGGCAATTCGCGAAAACTGAGCAGGCCGGGGACATAGGGCATCGAGGTCGGCACGCGTGCGACGTGCGTTTCCAGCGGCAGCAGCGTCTGCGCATCCAGCAGCACGGCGGCCGCACGGGTGGTCTGGCCATCGTCTTCGAAGCCGACATCGAACCCTGCAAGCAACTGCGGAGTTGCGCCCACCGCGTCGTCGAGCACCACGCGCCGTGCCAGTTGCTGCTGCAACTGTCGCGCCTGAATCACGCTGCCGTCCCAACCGGCGAAGACGGGGTCGTTGGTCTGCATCGCCACAGCATCGCGCGCTGCATGTGGCGATTTCGTGCACGCCTGCGATGCACGCGCTGCCGCTACAATCGCAGGCTGATCGGCCCCAATCGGAGAACCGTAGTGACCCGCAAACTCGTACTGCTGCGCCATGGCCAGAGCCAATGGAATCTGGACAACCGTTTCACCGGCTGGGTGGATGTGGACCTCACCGAGCAGGGCCGCCAGGAAGCGGCGGCGGCCGGCAAGCTGATGAAGGACGAAGGGCTGCAGTTCGATGTCGCCCACACCTCGGTGCTCAAGCGCGCCATCCACACGCTGCAGGGCGCGTTGAAGGAACTTGACCAGGACTGGCTGCCGGTGTCCAAGAGCTGGCGCCTCAACGAGCGCCATTATGGTGGCCTGCAGGGCCTGGACAAGGCCGAGACTGCGGCCAAGCACGGCGAGGAGCAGGTCAAGATCTGGCGCCGTTCGTACGACATCCCGCCGCCGGCGATGGACGTCGACGACCCGGGCCACCCGTGCCACGATCGTCGCTACGCCACCCTGGACCGCAATGCGCTGCCGGGGACCGAATCGCTGGCAACCACGCTGGTGCGCGTGTTGCCGTACTGGCACGACGCGATCGCGCCGCAGTTGAAGGCCGGGCAGACGGTGCTGGTGACTGCGCACGGCAATTCGCTGCGCGCGCTGTACAAGTACCTCAACGATGTCTCCAACGAGCAGATTCTCGAGCTCAATATCCCCACCGGCATTCCGTTGTTGTTCGAGCTGGACGAAGCCTTGCAGGTGCAGAGCTACCGCTATCTTGGCGACCCGGAAGCGGCCAAGCGCGCGGCCGAAGCGGTGGCCAACCAGGGCAAGGCGAAGTAGTCGCCGTTGGCGGTCGCAGCGCTGCGCGCGGTGCGTGCAGCGGGTGTTCTTGTGCGTACGCGGCTGCAAAGCAGGCTGCGTACGGTGGTGAATGGAAGCGGTGCGACGGGGCGATGCGCGCTCCGCACCGGTGCAGGCGAAACACGATGTCCGGCAAACGCAAAACCCGGCAGATGACTGCCGTTTACTGCCGCGCGTATCTGGTGACGCTCGGCATGCTGGTGGCCGGGGGCGCGGCCTTTGTTGCCTTGGCTGCTGGCGACATCTCCGGCGCGGGGCTGGTGCTGGCACTGCTGATCTGCGCAATGGGAGTGCTGCTGCTGGGGTTCGGCGTCGCTGGGCCGGCGCGACAGATGGAAGCGTGGGCCGATGCGACGTCCGGGCACGAGGTTGCCCTGGTGCTGATGGTGGTGGCGTATCCGGTGTATCTGTTGATGGCGCCGTTTTACGCGCGGCGTTGAGCGCATGCGATGGCGCAAGGTGCGCCGCGTGCAGGTGGGTGGAAATAGCGCGTCGCGTGCCGATCAAGGACGCGCACGTGCTGTACAGATGCAATGGACTTTCATACCGCACGGCATCGGACCTGATGTGGCGGTGCGCTGCACCGATGTGGTCTGGCCGGTTGCCGAGCGACGGACGAAGAGGCAAGCGCCTGCGCTGCGCGGTCCTTCGCCCGCGCTTGCCGAGCGGATGTCGACTTTTTTCGATCGCGCCTGCGCGGTCATGCCCTGGAGAATTCAATGAAGTTGCGCAAGTTAGCCCCGTTATCGCTCGCGGTCGCCATGGTGGTCGCGCTGACTGCGTGCGGCGCCTCCGACGACGCTGCCAAGGTGGCGCCTGCCGCGCCGCAGGCGGTACCGACCAAGGTGGACGTGTCCAAACTCGATGCGCCGATCGTGGCGTTCAGCAGCGGCGATCTGGACCCGAGCATCGCTGCATGTCAGGACCTCAACGGGTTCGTCAACGCCAAGTGGCTCAAGGCCAACCCAGTGCCCTCCGATCGCACCAGCTGGGGCAGTTTTGAAGTGCTGGCCGAGCGTTCGCTGACCATCCAGCACGCGTTGGTGGAGCAACTGGCGCGCGGCAATCTGTCGGCCGGGTCGGTGGATGCCAAGATCGCCGACCTATGGCGGACCGGTTCGGATGAAGCGGCAATCGACAAAGCCGGCATCACGCCGCTGCAGCCGCAGCTGAAGGACATCGATGCGTTGACCGATGCGCCGGCCATCGCCGCCTGGTTGCGCGACAGGTATGCGCAAGGTCAGGGCTTGGTGTTTTCATTCGGTGCCAATGCCGACTACAAGAATTCCGAGCAGATGATCGCCTACGCAGGGCAGGGCGGTCTGGGCTTGCCCGAAAAGGGCTATTACACCGATCCGGCGCAGGCAAAGATCCGCGAGCAGTACGTGGCCTACATCGCGCGGATGCTGGAGCTGTCGGGTCTCCCGGCACCGCAGGCGGCCGCACAGGCCAAGGCGGTGATGGCGTTCGAGACGCGCCTGGCCAATGCGTCGTTGTCGCGTATCGAACTGCGCGACCCTGCCAAGCGCTACAACCCGGTCGATGTGGCCGCCGCCAACGCCATCACGCCGCACTTCGACTGGAAGGCGTTCTTCGCCGCGCTCAAGGTGCCGGCCGGCACCTTCTCGCTGAGCCAGCCGGGCTATTTCGCCGAGCTCGATGCGATGCTGGCCGATACGCCGGTCGATACCTGGAAGGCGTACTTGCGCTTCCATACGGTGGACGAAGCGGCGCCGTATCTGGCCAAGCCGTTCGAGCAGGCCAATTTCGATTTCTACGCAAAGACCCTGCGCGGGCAGCAGGACATGCTGCCGCGCTGGAAGCGCACCTTGAACGCGGTCAACGAGGCGATGGGCGAGGCCCTGGGCCAGCTGTACGTGCAATCTGCATTCCCGGCCGACTCGAAGGAGCAGATGCAGCAACTGGTGCAGAACCTGTCGGCGGCGCTCAAGGCGCGGCTGGAAAAGCTCGACTGGATGAGCGCGGATACCAAACAGCGGGCATTGGAAAAATGGGCCAGCTTCACTCCCAAGATCGGTTACCCGGATCAGTGGCGCGATTGGTCGGGCCTCCAGACGCGTGGCGATGGCTTCCTTGCCAACATGCAGGCCGCGCAGGCATTCAACTACCGCTACATGCTGGACAAGATCGGCAAGCCGGTCGACAAGCGCGAATGGCACATGACCCCGCAGACGGTGAATGCGTACTACAACGCCACGCGCAACGAGATCGTGTTTCCGGCCGCGATCCTGCAGCCGCCGTTCTTCGACCCCAAGGCCGATCCGGCCTTGAACTACGGTGGCATCGGTGCGGTGATCGGGCACGAAATGATGCATGGCTACGACGACTTCGGCAGCCAGTTCGATGCCAAGGGCAACTTCGATAGCTGGTGGACCGATGCAGACCGCAAGCTGTTCACCGAGCGCACCGACCAGCTGGTGGCGCAGTTCGATGGCTATGAAGCGATCAAGGGCGTGCACGTCAAAGGCAAGCTGACGCTGGGCGAGAACATCGGCGATCTGGGCGGCCTGACCGTGGCGTACGATGCCTTGCAAATGGCGTTGCAGGAGCAGCCGGCCGCCAACACGCAGATCGACGGCTATTCGCAGGACCAGCGGTTCTTCATGAACTGGGCCACGGTCTGGCGCCGCAACTTCACCGATGGCGAATTGCGCGTGCGCCTGAACACCGACCCGCACGCACCGGCGAATTTCCGTGCCAACGGTGCACCGTCGAACATGCCGGCGTTTGCGCAGGCGTTCCAGTGCAAGCCCGGCGATGCGATGGTGCGTGGCGACCAGGAGCGGGTGACCATCTGGTAAGCGACGTGGGCGCGCACTGGTGCTTCGGCAACTCGCGCGCCACACCGCTGATGTCGCGTAAACCACCGCGTTGGCCCCGTGCCGCACGCGGTGCTGCGAGTCCTCGTGTCCTCGTGTCCACGACACCCGTCCGTTTTTGCTGCAATTGTCGAGGTTGCTTGTGGCAGCGTCTGCACACCGGCCTGCCCGCGTGGGCTCTACACTGCCGCGCTGCGAATCGCGGAATCGGCAGTGACGAAGCGGAAATTCTTCAAATGGTTCGGCATTGCGCTGCTGGTGCTGGTGCTGGCCAGCGCGTTATCGCTCTACGGCTACGGGCGCTTTGCCGACCGCCAACGCGGGCCGGTCAGTCACGTGCTGCCTGCCGCGGCGGTGGCGACGCCCATCGACAAGGTGGTGGCGCATTGCAACAGGCGCACGCCGACCAGACCGGCATGGTGATCCTGCCGGACAACGTCGATGCGTTTGCGGTACGTGCGCTCACCGCGCGTGCGGCCGGGCGCAGCCTGGATCTGCAGTACTACATCTGGCATGCCGATTTCACCGGCAACCTGCTGCATAACGAATTGCTGCGCGCGGCCGATCGCGGGGTACGCGTGCGCTTGCTGCTGGACGACATGAATATCCATGGCAGCGATTCGGTACTGGCTGCCCTGGATAGCCATCCGCTGATCGAGATTCGCCTGTTCAACCCCACGCGCGCGCGCGAAGGCACCTTGATGCGCGGCGTGGAGATGGTGCTGCGCATGTTCAGCATCAATCGCCGCATGCACAACAAGGCCTGGATCGCCGACGGCCGCATCGCAGTGGTGGGCGGGCGCAACGTGGGCGACGAATACTTCGACGCGGCGCGCGACACCAATTTCATGGATATGGATGCGGCGCTGATGGGGCCGGCGGTGGGCCAGGCCGAGCGGGTATTCGATGCGTACTGGAATAGTCCCAATGCCTTACCGCTGTCTGCGCTGGTCACCGCAAAGCCGCAGGCGCTGGAGGCCTTGCGTGGCAGCCTGGACGCGGGCATGGCATCGGCGCGCGCGCATCCGTATGTGGAGCGGCTCAAGCGCTCGCCAAGCGTGCGCGAACTGATGCAGGGCGACCGCCCGGTGCACTGGGTGTCGCAGGCGCGCATCGTTTCCGATCCGCCGGAAAAAGCCGAAGGTGCGCCGCCACAAGCCGACTGGATGACGCCGGTGCTGATCGGCGAAATGGCGCACGCCCGGCGCGAGCTGAAAGTGATTTCGCCGTATTTCGTGCCGGGCGAGGAGGGCATGCGCTGGATCGGCAATCTGCGCCAGCGCAATGTGCGCGTGAGCATCCTGACCAATTCGCTGGCCGCCAACGACGTGGTGGCAGTGCACAGCGGCTACGCCGGCTATCGGGTGCCGCTCCTGCAGCAGGGTGTGCGCCTGCATGAGCTCAAGCCGATGGGCAAGCCGGACGGCAGCCTGTTCGGTTCCAGCGGTGCGAGCCTGCATACCAAGGCATTTGTCGTGGACGACAGCAGCGGTTTCATCGGCTCGTTCAATCTGGACCCGCGCTCGATGAACCTCAATACCGAAATGGGCCTGCTGTTCAATGACCGCGTGGTCACCGCAGAACTGGAGCGGCTCTACAACCACAAGGTCAGTGCGCCGGTGAGTTACCGCGTGACCCTGGAGCAGGGCGAACTGCGTTGGCACGACGATGCCGCGCAGCCGCCCGAGGTGTGGTCGCGCGAGCCGGCTGCGAGCGTGTGGCGGCGCGGTGCAGCCGCGGTGATGGGCTGGTTGCCGCTGGAGTCGCAGCTGTAGCTGGCTGGTTAGCGTGTTGCCCTCATCCGCCCTTCGGGCACCTTCTCCCGCCAGCGGGAGAAGGGAAGATGGCGGTTTTTCATGGAGGGGAGAATGCGCGCTTCGGTGCTGCGAAGAGGCAGTGGCTGCTTTGGAGCAGACGCAATGGCTGCATTGGAGCAGGGGCAATGGCTGTGTCCAGCAGATGCGCAGGCTCTGTGAGCAGTGCAGCGGGTGTGTTGCGCGGAAGACGCATAAGAGGGGGTAGACGCGCCGGTTCTGTCGGATTTATTTGGCGCGCGGCGTTAACGTCGGTCGCGTTATTGCAGCTGCGTCACGATTTCGCGTGCCATCGCGCCCAGCGGGAGGATACGGTCTGCGCCGCCGCGCTTGATCGCTTCCTTGGGCATGCCGAACACGATGCTGGTGTGTTCGTCCTGCGCCACCGTGCGTGCGCCGGCCTGGCGCATTTCCAGCAGGCCGGCGGCGCCGTCGTCGCCCATGCCGGTCATGATGATGCCCAGCGCATTGCTGCCGGCCGCGCGCGCGGCCGAGCGGAACAGCACATCGACCGACGGGCGATGCCGGTTGACCGGTGGGCCTTCCAGTACTTCGACGAAATACTGCGCGCCACTGCGACGCAGCAGCAGATGTTTGCCGCCGGGTGCGATCAATGCACGGCCAGGCATCACGCGGTCGTTGTTGGCGGCTTCCTTGACCGCGATCTGGCACAGGCCGTTCAGACGGGCGGCGAAGGCAGCGGTGAATTTCTCCGGCATGTGCTGCACGATCACGATGCCCGGGCAGACGCGCGGCAGCGCCGTAAGCACTTCTTCCAGGGCCTGGGTGCCGCCGGTGGAGGTGCCGATGGCGACGATGCGTTCGGTGGTCTGCGCCAGCGCACGGCCGCTTTGCGCCGGCAGGATGACATCGGCGGTGTGCTTGACCTCCGCTTCCAGCGGCGCGGCAGTCACGCGTGCGGCCAGCCGTTTGACGTTGGCGCGCGCGGCGCTGCGCACGGTCGCCACCAGTTCGTCGGCAGAGTCGGTGAGAAATTGCTTCAGACCCAGGCGGGGTTTGGTCACCACCGCCACCGCGCCGGCGGCCAGCGCATCCATGGTGACGCGCGCGCCTTTTTCGGTGAGCGTGGAGCAGATCACCACCGGCGTGGGCCGTTCGCTCATGATCTTGCGCAGAAAGGTGATGCCGTCCATGCGCGGCATTTCCACGTCCAGCACGATGACATCCGGCCAGTGCTGGCGCATTTTTTCGATCGCCAGCAGCGGGTCGGCGGCAGTGGCGATGACGTCGATGCCGGGCGCATCGTTGAGCACGCCTACCAGCACCTGGCGCACCACTGCCGAATCGTCGACCACCATGGCCTTGATGGTCGTGGGGCTGGTGGCCGGGCGATGGAGCGCTGTGGACACGGTAAATCCTTGGGTCATGCCTTGCGGAAAATCGAGGGTGCCACCTGGACCAGATCGATGTCGAGTTCGCTCAGGCTTTCCGAATGGCCGATGCAGAAGTGCCCGCCCGACTTGAGGTTGGACAGCACGCGCAGGATCACTTCGCGCTTGGTCTGGCCATTGAAATAGATCATGACATTGCGCAGGAAGATCGCATCGAAGCTGCCCAGCGCCGGCAACGCGGCATTGAGGTTGGCGTGCACGAACTGCACGCGTTCGCGCAGCCGCCGCTCCACCAGCAAAGTGCCGTCGTACTCGCCCTGGCCACGCAGGCAGTAGCGTTTGAGATAGGCCTGCGGGATCCCGTCGATACGTTGCAGCGCGTAATGGCCGGTGCGTGCCTTGGCCAGGACGCGGGTGCTGATGTCGCTGCCCACCACTTCGAACGGGCGGCCCTGCAAGGTGTCGGCCAGCACCATCGCCATGCTGTAGGCTTCTTCGCCGCTGGAGCTGGCAGCGCTCCAGCAGCGGAACGGCAGCCCGCCACGGTGTTCGCCGGCCAGCTTGCGCAGCAGCTCGAAATGCTTGGGCTCGCGGAAGAAATAGGTTTCGTTGGTGGTGAGCAGGTCGATCGCAGTCTGGATTTCCCGGCGGTCCTGCCGGCTTTCCAACAGCTGCAGGTACTGCGTGTAGCTGCTGAACTGATGTTCGCGCAGGCGCTTGCCCAGGCGGCCGCACAGCATCGCCTTCTTGCCGGAGGAAATGGTGATGCCGGCCGCTTCGAAGATGAAGCGCTGGAAGCGGCCGAACTCCTGTTCGGTGATGGCGGTCGCGGTGCTCATCGGCTCAGGCCACGTCCGCATCGCTGTGGAACGTGCTGTCGCTCAGGCGCGCGATGCGCCCGGCGTGTTCGCGCCACCACTCCGACAGCATCGGCCCGGGCATCGGCGAGGCCATCAGATAGCCTTGGGCCAGGTCGCAGCCAAGTTCGCGCAGCAGCCGCCAGTCGTCGGGCGTTTCCACGCCTTCCGCCACGGCGGTGAGTTCGAGCCGATGCGCCAGTTCCAGCGTGGATTCGAGCACGGTGCGCTGGCTGCGGCTGCGATGCGCCGCATGCACGAAGCTGCGATCGAGCTTGAGTTCGGTGAAAGGAATGCTGGCCAGGCGCTGCAGCGAGGAGAAGCCGGTGCCGTAGTCGTCGATGGACAGACCGAACCCGTGCAGGCGCAAACGCGCCAGCATGCTCAGCGCATTGGCCGGCTCCACGATGGCGCTTTCGGTGAGCTCCAGCACCAGGTCGGCCGCGCTCAAGCCGTTCTCTCCCAGCTTGGCGCACAGCTCTTCGAGAAAATGGTCTTCGCCCAACAGCCGGGGCGACAGGTTCAAGGCCAGGCTCAGGTCGAAGCCTTCGGCGCGCCAGTCCACCAATTGCGCGATGGCCTTGTCGATGACCTGCTGCGTCAACGCGTGGATCAAGCCTTCGCGTTCGGCCAGCGGAATGAACCGGTCCGGGCCGATCATGTCGCCTTGCGGGCGGCGCCAACGCGCGAGCGCTTCCACGCCCCGCAGGTGGCCGTCCTTCAGATCGAGCTTGGGTTGGTAGGCCACGCGGATCTCGCCGCGCCGCATGGCACGGTCCAGCCGCGAGGCGGCGGCGCCACCGCTGGACATCAGCGGCGAAATCGCCACCGGCGCAAACGCCGGTGCGTCGGCGGCCGGTTCCGGTTCGCAATCCAGCACGGTGGCCAGATCTTGCAGGTTCATCGGCTTTTCGATGCCGCCGAGCACGCGCACGCCGGCACTGCGGCTGAGTTGCATCACCGCATCGATCAAGGCACCGCCGCGTTGCGATACCACCACCACCGGCACGCTGTATTTGCCGCGCGCCAGGGCGTCGAGCAACTGCACCCCGTCCATGCCCGGCATTTCCAGGTCCACCAGCAACAACGATGGCGCCTGGGCGCGCGTCAGCCACTCCAGGGCCGCGTTTCCGTCGACGGCACCGTCGACCACGCTTGCGCCGAGCTGGCGACACAGCGCCATGGCGTGTTCGCGCTGGACCACGCTGTCGTCCACGACCAGGACCGGGCCGGCCAGCGTGCAGTTGCAGGAGAGAAGGGCGGGGCGCATGGGAGTCCTTGAGTGCATGCGTGAGGTCAGGCCGCCAGCTCGGCGGCCGGCAGCCGGGCGAGCGTGTCGTGGCCCAGCACGGCATCGGCATCGAGCAGGATCACAAAGCGCTCGCCGATCTTGCCCATGGCGTGGATGAAATCGCGCGCGATGCCGGCGCCGAAGCTGGGCGTGTCGACGATGTCGGCCGGCGCGATTTCCAGCACTTCGCTGACCGCATCCACCAAGAGCCCGAGCACCTGATGCAGCCCACCATGCGCGATCTCCACGATCACGATGCAGCTGCGCTTGGTGATCGCGCTGGCGTTGCGGCCGAAGCGTTGCTGCAGATCCACCACCGGCACCACGGCACCGCGCAGGTTGATCACCCCGCGCAGCGCCGGCGGCATCATCGGCACATCGGTCGGCACGCGGTATTCGATGATTTCCTTGATGCCCAGGATGCCCAGGCCGAACATCTCCCGGCCCAGCAGGAAGGTCAGGTATTGCTGCGGTGCCGTCGAGGACGGCGCCTGGTGGTCGGTTGCAGGAAGCGCTTGCATCGTCGGCTCCTCAGAAGCTGGCGAATTGCGATTCGTCGATCGCATCGGCGGTGGCGGCCACCGCACTGAGCTGGCGCACGTTGGTGCGTCGCGGCTGCGCGCTGCTCACCGTGGCAGGCGCATGCGCTGCGATCCTGCGCGGCCCCTGCCTGTTGCTGCCCGACGCGGCGCCGCGGCCGCCATTGCCCAGCCGGAAGAAGCCCATCAGCTGCTGCAGCTGTTCGGCCTGCGCGCTCATTTCTTCCGAGGTGGCGGCCAGTTCTTCGGCATTGGCGGCGGCCGATTGGGTGGTCTGGTTCAACTGGCCCACGGCGGTATTGATCTGGCTGACACCGGCGGTCTGTTCTTCGGAGGCGGCGGCGATTTCCTGCACCAGGTCGGAGGTGCGGCGGATCGAAGGCACCATCTCGCCGAGCACGCGGCCGGCGCTTTCGGCCAGTTCCACGCTGGAGCCGGCCACTTCGCCGATTTCCTGCGCAGCGATCTGGCTGCGCTCGGCCAGCTTGCGCACTTCGGCGGCGACCACCGCAAAGCCCTTGCCGTGTTCGCCGGCGCGCGCGGCTTCGATGGCGGCATTGAGCGCCAGCAGATTGGTCTGATACGCGATGTCGTCGATGATGCCGATCTTCTTGGCGATGTCCTTCATTGCCACCACGGTGGCGCGCACGGTGTCGCCACCGTCGGCCGCTTCGCTGGCCGCCTTGGCCGCCATGCTGTCGGTGACACGCGCGTTCTCGGTGTTCTGCGCGATGGAGGCGGTCATCTGCTCCAGCGAGGCGCTGGTTTCTTCCACGCCGGCCGCCTGTTCGCTGGCGGCCTGCGCAAGCGCCTGCGCGGTGGCGCTGACTTCTTCCGATGCACTGGCCAGGTTTTCGGCGTTGCGATTGACCTCATCGACGATCTCGGTGAGGCGGCTCATGGTGGTGTTGACGTAGCGCTGCATGTCGGCGAAGGCGCCTTCGTAGCGGCCTTCCACGGTATGGGTGAGGTCGCCTTCGGCCATCGCGCCCATGACCTGGATCACTTCGGAAATGCTGCGCAGGTTGCCGCGCGCGCGCTCCACGGTGTCGTTGATGAAGGCCTTCTTGCCCGGCAGCTGCGCCAGCGGCGCATCGAAGTTGCCACGGCCGAATTCGGCCACCACGCCCATCGCCAATTTCTTGACCGCGATATGCGCGCCCACCATCTGGTTGATGCCCAGCGCCATGCTGCGGAAGTCGCCGTCGAAGCGGGTGCTGTCGATGACCACGTCGATATCGCCGGCTTCATGTTCGGCCGACATGTGGTTGATCTCGGCGATCAGGCCGGTAAGGTTGCCGCGCACCTGTTCGATGGTGTCGTTGATGAAGCGCTTCTTGCCCGGCAGCAACGGCAGCTGTGCGGTGAAGTTGCCGCGGCCGAATTCGCTCACGCAGGCAATGGCTTGCTTCTTGACGGCGATATGGCTGGCCACCATCGCGTTGATGCTTTCGGCCATGCGACGGAAATCGCCGGTGAAGCGCTGGGTATCGATGACCACGTCGATATCGCCGGCATCGTGCTCGGCGGACATGCGATTGACCTCGGCGACCATGCCGATGAGGTTGCCGCGGATCTGGTCCACTACCTCGTTGATGAAGGCTTTCTTGCCCGGCAGGCGCTCGAGTTCGGCGGAAAAATTGCCGCGGCCGAACTCGGCCACGCACGCCATCGCCTGCTTTTTCACCGCGATATGGCTGGCCACCAGGCGGTTGATGCCATCGCCCATGGTGCGGAAATCGCCGTCGCAGCGCGCCACATCGATGCGCGCGTCGATCTCGCCGGCATCGTGTTCGCGGCAAACGCGATCGATTTCCTCGTTGACGTGGCGGATGCCGCTCTGCACCTTGCGCAGCCCGCGCAGGACATCGCTGGCCTGGTCGTCGCGCGTTTGCGGCAGCGCCACGTCGAAGTTACCGCGCGAGAACGCGTCCAGCGTGGTGGTGGCCATCTCCAGCGACGCGCTGGCGATACGGATTGACCAGGTCAGCAAGACGCCGCTGATCAATGCTGCAACGATGCTGGTGCCCAGCAAGGCCGCATGCGAGAGCGTCAGCGCCACGCCGGCGACGACCACGACAACGGGCAGGGCGATGGCAAGCGCGGCGGTGAACCACAACTGCTTGGCGATCGGGAGACGGTGTGACATGACGGTAGCTTCCTGGAGTCAGGTAACGACAAACGACGGTTCGGACCGGAGATGGCGCGGGCGTTCAGGCCGCCAACGCGTCCTGGTTGGGATGCAACTGCTGAATCAGGCTGGGCACATCCAGAATCAGTGCGACATCGCCGCTTCCCAAAATGCTCGAGCCGCTGATGCCTTTGACCTGCGCGAACACCTTGGACAGCGGCTTGATCACCGTCTGCCATTCGCCGAGCAGGGTGTCCACCACCAGGCCGAAGCGCTGCGCGCCCTGGCGGATCACCACGATGCTTTCGCGCGCCGGCGTCTTGCCGCCCAGCGCGAACAGTTCGCGCAGGCGCACGTACGGCAACACGCTGCCGCGCAGGTCGATGTAGTCGCTGGCGTAGTCGGGGGTGAACTCCACGCACTCTTCGACCACATCCAGCGGCACCACGAAGACCGATTTGCCCACGCCGACCTGGAAGCCGTTGATGATGGCCAGCGTCAGCGGCAGCCGCACCGAGATGGTGGTGCCCACGCCGGCGGCGCTGTCGATCTCGACCGTGCCGCGCAGTGCGGTGATGTTGCGCTTGACCACATCCATTCCTACGCCGCGCCCGGACAGATTGGTGACCTTTTCCGCCGTGGAAAACCCCGGTTCGAAGATCATCGCGAAAACGTCGCGGTCGCTGAGTTGGCGGCCCGGTTCGATCAGGCCACGTTCGAGCGCCTTGGCCAGGATGCGGTCGCGGTTCAAGCCGCCACCGTCGTCGGTGATCTGGATGACGATGCTGCCGGAGTCGTGATATGCGTTGAGCCCGACGGTGCCGCGTGCGGGCTTGCCGCGCGCCACGCGCACGTCTGCCGGCTCGATGCCGTGGTCCATCGCATTGCGCACCAGATGGGTGAGCGGGTCGCCGATCTTTTCCACCACCGACTTGTCCAGTTCGGTGTCTTCGCCGGCCACCACCAGCGCGATGTCCTTGCCCAGTTCGCGGGCCACGTCGTGCACCACGCGCTGGAAGCGGCTGAAGGTGCCGCCGATCTTGACCATGCGCAGCTGCAACGCGCTTTCGCGCACGTCTTCGACCAGGCCAGCCAGGATCGAGGCCGATTCCAGCAATTGCGCATCGCCGGTGCGTTGCGCATTGGCACTGGTGCTGGACACGGCGATGATGAGTTCGCCGACCAGATCGATCATGCGATCGAGCTTGTCGGCATCCACGCGGATGGAACGCGCGTCGGCGCTGCGCGCGGCAGCGTCGGGCGCGGCACGGCCTGGGGCCGGAGCGGCGCTGGGGACTGCAGCAAGCGGCTTGGCTGGCGCAGGGCTGGCTGCCAGCTCGGCGGTGAGCAATTCAGCGGCATCGGATGGCGCCGGAACCGACACGATTTCCAGCTCGCAATCTTCGCGGACGAATTCGAACACCTCCTCGATGGCGGCGCGGTCGGCATCGCTGCGTAGCAGGATCTGGAAGCCCAGGTAATTGGCTTCCGGATCGAGGTCGTCGAATGCCGGCAGCTGGCTGATGTCGGTGTTGATCGATTCGACCGAGCCCAGGCTGCGCAGGTTGCGAATCAGCTTGAGCGGCGAATTGCCGAAGCGCAGTGCGTCCGCAAACAGTTTCAGGGTGATGCGCCAGTAACCGCTCTGCTTTTCCGGTGCGCCTTGCGCAGCGGCGGCCGCGGTGACGCCGCTGCCGCTGCGTTGCAGATACGTCTGCAGTTGCGCCAGCAGCGGCTCGGCTTCGGCGGCCAGCGCGACCGGGTCGGCGTGGCTCGGGTCTGCGGCGGTTTCCACCAAGGCATGGATATGGTCGCAGCACACCAGCAGCAGCCCGATCAGTTCCGAACTCAAGCTCAGCGCTTCGTCGCGGACCAGATCCAGCACGCTTTCCACCACATGGGTGAAGCCGACCAGCTGCGGCAGGTCGAACAGGCCGCCGGAGCCCTTGATGGTGTGCGCGGCGCGGAAGATGGCATTGACCGCATCCGGCGACGGTTCGCCGCGCTCGGCTTCGAGCAGATGCCGTTCCATGTCTTCGAGCAGGTCCCGGCTCTCGGCCAGGAAGGTCTGCATCAGCTGGTTCATGTCCATGCGCGCGTCACCAGTCCGTTAGTGAATTCGTTCGCCCAGGCCTGCCACCGCATGCGGGTACAGGGCCTCGAGCAGGCCAAGCAGCTCGATGACATCGACCACCGCACGGCTGGAATCGGTCAGCGAAAACGGCCGGCCATCGGCCTGGATCGCCTGCTTGGTGGCCAGCAACAATTGCAGGCCGGTGGTATCGATCTCGCTGACGGCGGCCAGGTCCAGATGCAGTCCACCCGGATGCAGCAAGGCCGGCTGCAGCAACGGCTTGAGCTCGGCTGCGCGACGAATGGTCATCTCGCCCTCCAGGGCAAGGGTCAGCGGCGCGGGTAGATCGGACGGTGGCGTGTTCATCGGTGCCTCAAGCGGTGCGATGGCGCACGGGTGCGTGCCATGGCCTGGGAAGGTCGCAACGGCCTGGACGGGTGTGAGCAGCGCTGCACACGGACCATGCCGGTCTATGCAGGTATCGGCGCCTTTTGGAAATATTTAGGCAAAATTCAGTGCGATGACGGATTTGCGAAATCCGTCACCGCCTGTGGATTAATTGCTCAGCTTTGTCGCAAGCAGGCTCAGGGGGACTATCCGGGCCTGTCCTGTTGGACAGTTCGCCCCCGTTCCGGCACGGCGTGGCGGGCGACGCCTGGCCTGCTCGCGCCCGTAAAGCACCGGCAGGCGCTTCATCCACACAGGATGCGCGGCGCGTTAGGTGCGGCCGTCCTGACGGGCGAATGCGATCAGGCCGGGGCTTGTTCCCCGGCCTGGTCGCTCGTCACGCGTGGTGGTCGGGCTGGGTGCGGTCGTCGCTTGCCGGCGCCGCAGTGCTTCAGCCCGGCGACAACGCCGCCAACAGGCCGCGTGCCGCATTGAAACGGTCGGCGCCTTCGGGCATCGGCAGCTTGATGCGCAATTTGTCCGGGCCATCCATCGTGTAGATCTTCGGCTGTTTCTGGATCATCTGGATGATGGTCATCGGGTCGATCGCCGGCTTGGCCTCGAACACCAGCCGCCCGCCGTTCTCGCCCAGATCCAGCTTGCGCACGCCCAGCGCATTGGCCTGCAGCTTGAGCTCGGCAATGGCGAACAGGTGCTTGACCGGGTCCGGCAGCAGGCCGAAGCGGTCGATCATCTCCACCTGCAGTTCGCGCAGCGCATCGGCATCGCGGGCGCTGGAAATACGCTTGTACAAGGTCAGCCGCGTATGCACGTCGGGCAGATAATCCTCGGGAATCAGCGAGGCCACGTGCAGTTCGACGTCGGCGCCGCGCACTTCCTCGCCGGCATCCAGGTCGGGCAGCTTGCCCTGGCGGATGCTGCGCACCGCGCGCTCGAGCAGTTCGGTATACAGGCTGAAGCCGACCTCGGCCATCTGGCCGCTTTGGTCTTCGCCGAGCAACTCACCGGCGCCGCGGATTTCCAGGTCGTGCGTGGCCAGGGTGAAGCCGGCACCGAGCTCGTCCATCGAGGCAATCGCTTCCAGGCGCTTTTCTGCATCGGAAGTCATCGAGCGGCGATCCGGCACCACCAGGTACGCGTAGGCGCGGTGGTGCGAGCGACCCACGCGGCCGCGCAGCTGATGCAACTGTGCGAGGCCGAAACGGTCGGCGCGGTTGATGATGATGGTGTTGGCATTGGGAATGTCGATGCCCGATTCGATGATCGTGGTCGACAGCAACACGTTGAAGCGCTGCTTCTGGAAATCCAGCATCACCCGTTCCAGCTCACGCTCGGGCATCTGCCCATGCGCGATACCGATGCGCGCCTCCGGCACCAGTTCGGACAGATCGCGCTGCATGCGCACGATGCTTTCCACGTCGTTATGCAGGAAATACAGCTGACCACCGCGACTGAGTTCGCGCTGGAAGGCTTCGCGCAGCAGCGTGTTGTCCCAGGCGGTGATGAAGGTCTGCACTGCCAGGCGGTTCGGCGGCGGGGTGGCGATGATCGACAGGTCGCGCAGGCCGGCCATGGCCATGTTGAGCGTGCGCGGGATGGGCGTGGCGGTGAGCGTGAGCAGATGCACGTTGGCACGCATCGCCTTGAGCGCTTCTTTCTGCCGCACGCCGAAGCGCTGTTCTTCGTCGACCACGACCAGGCCGAGATCCTTGAATTTCACATCCGGCTGCAACAAGCGGTGCGTGCCGATGATGACGTCGATCTCGCCGCTGGCGACCTTTTCCAGTTCGGCCTTGATTTCCTTGGTGCTCTTGAAGCGCGACAGCACTTCCACCTTCATCGGGTAATCGGCGAAGCGGTCGCGGAAATTGCGGTAGTGCTGTTCGGCCAGCAATGTGGTCGGTACCAGCACGGCGACCTGCTTGCCGGCGCTGGCGGCGGCGAATGCCGCACGTACCGCGACTTCGGTCTTGCCGAAGCCCACGTCGCCGCAGACCACGCGGTCCATCGGTTGGCTGCTGCCCAGATCGCGCAGCGTCGCATCGATGGCGGCCAACTGGTCGCCGGTTTCCTCGAACGGAAATCCAGCCGCGAACGGCTCGTACATCGCGCGGTCCACCTGCAACGCCAGGCCGGCGCGTGCGCGGCGGCGTGCCTGGATTTCCAGCAGTTCGGCAGCGACATCGCGGACCTTTTCGGCGGCCTTGCGCTTGGCCTTGGTCCATTGCTCGCCGCCCAGCGAATGCAGCGGCGCGGTTTCCGCCGAGGCGCCGGAGTAGCGGCTGATCAGGTGCAGCTGCGCCACCGGCACATACAGCCGGTCGCCCTTGGCGTATTCGATTTCCAGGAATTCGCCAGGCATGCCACCGGCATCGAGCACGATCAGGCCGCGGTAGCGGCCCACGCCGTGATCCTCGTGCACGATCGGCGCGCCTTCGGACAGCTCGCCCAGATCGCGGATGATCGCTTCCGGCTCGCGTCCGACCCGGCGCGCGCGGCGCGGCTGGTTGGCCCGTTCCGGGAACAGCTGGCGTTCGGTCAGCAGCGCAACCTGCGGCTGATCCAGCGCAAAGCCGTCTTCCAGCGGCGCCACGGTGATGCCAAAACGCAGCGTGCCCGCCAGGAACGCCGGCACATCGGCGACCAGCTCCGGCTTCAACTGCGCGGCGGCCAGCACTTCCATCAAGGCTTCGCGGCGGCCGGCCGAATCTGCAGCGACCAGCACGCGGCCCGGATAATGGCTCAGGAACGTCGCCAGCGCCTGACCGGCCGGCGCGTCCTTTGCGGCCACCGGCAGCGGCGGCAACGGTTGGTCGCCGAGCGGGGCGGCCTCATCGATGCGCGCATGATCGCCGGCCCATACTTCGATACGCGCCAGCTTGTTGAGCCGCTCGCGCAGCGCATCCGGCGATTGGTACAGCTCGTCCGGCGGCAACAGCGGGCGTTCCACATCGTGTCGGCGCTGTTCGTAGCGGTTCTGCGCCTGCGTCCAGAATGCGTCGGCGGCATTGGACACGCCGGTGGCAATCACCGGCAGCACGCGCTTGTCCAGGTAATCGAACAGCGTTGCGGTCTTGGCGAAGAACATCGGCAGGTAATACTCGATGCCCGATGGCGCCAGCCCGGATTTCAGGTCCTGGTACAGCGCGCTGCGCCGGGTATCCACGTCGAAGCGTTCGCGCAGGCAGGCCAGCACGCGCTCCACGCTGGCATCGTCCATCGGCACTTCGCGGCCCGGCAGCATCTTGACCGCGTCCACCTTGTCCAGCGAGCGCTGCGATTCCGGGTCGAACACGCGGATCGAATCGATGTCCTCATCCAGCAATTCGACGCGCAATGGCGTGTCCGCGCCCATCGGAAACACGTCCAGCAGGCCGCCGCGGACCGCGAAATCGCCCGGGTCCATCACCTGCGGCACGTTGCGGTAGCCGGCGCTTTCCAGGCGGCGCTTTTCCGCATCCAGATCCAGGCGCTGGCCAACGGTGAGATCGAAGCTGCCGCCGACGATGTAGCTCAGCGGCGCCAACTGCTGCAGCAAGGTCTGCACCGGCACGATCACCACGCCGCGGGCCAGGCCCGGCAGGCGGTGCAGGGCGGCCAGCCGCTGGCTGATGATTTCCGGGTGCGGGCTGAACTGGTCGTAGGGCAGGGTTTCCCAATCGGGAAACGGCACCACCGGCAGCGCCGCATGCTCGCCGAGCAAGGCATGCAGATCGGCTTCGATCTGATGCGCGCTCTGGTTATCGCGGGCGATCACCAGCAGGGGGCCGGCATGCGCTTCGGCTGCCCGCGCAATCGACCACGCCAGCGCAGTCGGAGAGGACGGGGCGCGCCAGTAGGCGCGGAGCTGGCCGGACTTGGGCAGCGGCGGGAAGGGGAAGGTAGGCGACGGCATCAGCCGGCGATTTTATCAGAGCCCCCGCAGTGCCCGGTCCATCTGGCGTGAAAGCTGGCGGTGGGCTACCTGCCCGGATGTGAACGGCGGGGGTCATGGCATTGGGTACGCGGGTGCAACTCATGCGCACGCTCGCGAGGCAAAGACCCCACTCGCTCAAGTGCGCGCTACCCTCATCGCTTGCGGCACACGCCATGAATCCGTCCCTGCAGGCTCTGTGGAGGCATCCATGCCGCCGCAGGTTCCGCGCGCGGCGAGGACACCACAGCAGTCGGTTTTGCGTGGCGCCTGGGGATGAGCCGGACACAGCGCTCCCGTCATCACGGCAACACTCTCGACGGTTGTGAGCTCTCCGTGGCGAAACGTCGGGCTGTCTCCCTCCAGGGAGCGGCGTGCGCGGATGAAGCGTGGCATCCATGCCACCCCAGGATCCTGCGAGCGGCGAGGGGAAGGACCCGTAGGTGGCCTTAGGTGTCAGCCAGCGTGCCGATCCTTTCGGGGGGCTTGCGGCTTACCGTCGAGGAACATCAGGCCGCCGCGCAACGCGGGCTCTCCGTGATGAAGCAAGCCCCAAGCCCCGATCACGCAAAGCAGCCGCGATCTGCTCTGACGAATCACAAATCCCGCATCCCGAATCCCGGCAACTCAAGCATCCAGCTCCAACACCATCCGCACCAGTTCCGGCGACTCCGGGTGCGCCTGCGGCTTGAAGCCCAGCGATTCCGCCAACTGCAGCATCGGCACATTGCTTTGCAGCACATCGCCGAACAGGCAGTCCAGGTATTTGCGCCGTGCCCACTTGACCAGCTTGCGCATCAGCTGCCGTCCCAGCCCCTGGCCGGCGACAAAGCTGCTGACCAGGATGGTGTATTCGGCCTGGCGTGTGCCCGGTACCAACGCGGCGCGCGCGACCGCGCCCACCAGTGCTTCGCCGGGCGGCAATTGCTCGGCGGCAACCAGCACGATCTCGCTCTTGGGGTTGGGATGGGTCAGGCGCTGCACCATCTCCGGGGTGATTTCGGTGGAGGAGCGCACAAAGCGCGCGCGAATTTCCTCCGGTCCCAACAGGCTGAAAGCTCCCTGCAGCGGCGGACCATCCTCGGGACGGATCGGGCGAAGCAGAAGAGTGCGGCCATTGGGCAGGCTGAAGTTTTCATGCCAGGGAGGCATGCGATTGCGAATGGCCATGACCGGTGTTCCTTAAAGATCGGAAGATTCTGGCACCAGCCCGGCGCGCAACCGTGAATGAATCCGGTGTGCCGCCGGGGGCCGACAGGAGGTGGCAGTGCTTCTCACACAACTGTAACGAGCGGAGCCGTGAGCCGGTCGTGAGCGTGATGGGGCGCGCACTGTGGCAGCCGAATGGACGCAACAGGGCCGCCGGAAGGCGGTTGTCACCCGGCCTGGCCTTCCTGGGACAGGTGTATCCGGTGCAGCAGCCGCTCGTCTGCGCTGCGCTGAGGTGTTTGCGGCAACTGCTGTGTCGCCGAGGACAGCAAGCCCATGGCAACGCCCATCCCGGTGCCCGGCAGCATGCACGCGATCTGCGGGCCGCGCAGCGGGCATTACACGCGGCGCGCCTGGTGCCGGCCATTGCAGCGGTGCAACGACAATGCCTGCATACCCACCGCGCTGGGCAGGCGCACGCGCCTGCCGGCTCAGCCGTCCTGGCGCAGCCACTCCAGCCGGGTCGAGGCGCCGGGCTCGCCGAGATGCTGCTTGAGCACCGGCAACGCTGGCGCCAGCAGCTGGTCGAACTGCCAGGGCGCGTTGACGATCAACAGCCCGCTGCCGGTCAGGCGCAGCGGCGAGTCGTCCGGGCGCACCTGCAGCTCGGCGACCAGCACCGACTTGGCCGGCAGCGCGGCGGCCTTGCGCATGAACGGCTGCAGGCTGCGGCGCAGCTTGATCGGGTACCACACCATGCAGATCGCCTGCGGCCAGCGCGCCAGCGCCTCGCGCACGCTGTGGATGATCTGCGGGTATTCGGCGTCCTGCGCTTCGTAGGGCGGGTCGATCAGCACCAGCCCGCGGCCGATCTTGGTGTTGCCAGCCCGCGGCGGCAGGAAGGCGCGGATCGCCGCATAGCCGTCGCCGGCGTGCACGCGTACCCGGCTGTCCCTGGCGAACAGGGCCTTGAGCGCCTCGGCTTCGTCGGGCTGCAGTTCGCAGAAGGCCATGCGGTCCTGCTCGCGCAGTGCTTGCGCAGCCAGCAGCGGCGAACCGGGGTAGTAATTGAGCTGGATGCCGGCGGTCGGGCGGGTGGGCTTCTGGCCGGGCATGGCCGGGCGGGCAACGGATTGGTTGTCGGCCTGCACCGCGCGCAGATAGCGCTCGACCACCTCGGGCAAGCTGGCCTCTGCCATCAGCCGCATCACGCCGGCATCGGCCTCGTTGGTCTTGCGGCTCTCTTCGCTCCCGAGTTGGTAGCGGCCGCGCCCGGCGTGCGTGTCGAGCACGAAGAACGGAGTGTCCTTGCGCTTGAGGGTGTCGATCAGGGCAAGCAGGGCGATGTGCTTGAGCACGTCGGCATGGTTGCCGGCATGGAAGGCGTGGCGATAGTTCATCGCGGCAGTGTAGAGGCTGCGGCGCGATTTGTTGCCGCCCATTGCGGCCGACGCGGTGCAAGCGCGGTGTGGCGACCTCCAGAGGCTGCGCGATGCCGCAAGCAGCATGGGGATATGCGTCCTGTCCTGCCACGCCATGCGTGGACCGCCTCCACCTGTAGGCCGTGCCCGCGTGCCGGTATGCTGCGCGGCATGTCCGAGTCTGCCGCCCGTGTGCTCGTCGTCGAAGACGAAGCCGCCATTGCCGATACCGTGCTCTATGCGCTGCGCAGCGAGGGCTATGCGCCCGAGCATTGCCTGCTGGGCCGCGATGCGCTGACGCGCCTGCGCGCCGATCCGGCCGATGTGGTGGTCCTCGACGTGGGCCTGCCGGACATCAACGGGTTCGAGGTGTGCCGCACATTGCGCAGTTTCAGCGAGGTGCCGGTGATCTTCCTGACCGCGCGCAACGACGAGATCGACCGCGTGCTCGGCCTGGAGCTGGGCGCCGACGATTACATGGCCAAGCCGTTCTCGCCGCGCGAGCTGGTGGCGCGCGTGCGTGCGCGCCTGCGCCGACGCCATGCCGGCGCGGCGGCCGAATCGGGCTGGCAGCCGCACGGCGCGTTTGCGATCGACCGCGAGGGCAGCCGCATCCGCTACGGCCAGACCCTGCTGCCGCTGACGCGCTACGAATACGCGCTGCTGGCAGCGTTGCTGCAGCGCCCCGGTGCGATCCTGAGCCGTGCGCAGCTGATGGACCGTGGCTGGGATGCCAGCGCCGACAGTGCGGACCGCACCGTCGACACCCACATCAAGACGCTGCGCGGCAAGCTGCGCCTGGCCGGCGTGCCGGCCGACCCGATCCGCACCCACCGTGGCCTTGGCTACGCGCTGGAAGTGTAGGCATGCGCCGGCACGCATGTTGCGACCTGAGCGAGGCTGCGCGCTGACATGCGGCTCGGTCTCAAGCTGTTTCTGGGTTTCTTCCTGATCGTGGGCCTGGCCGCGTTCTTCGTGATGCGGGTGTTCGTCAACGAGGTCAAGCCGGGCGTGCGCCAGGCGATGGAATCCACGCTGGTGGATGCGGCCAATGTGCTGGCGGAAATCGCCGGCAGCGAACTGGCCGCCGGCACGCTTGCCGATGGCAGTTTCGCGCGCAACGTGGCCAGGGCGCAGCAGCGCGATCCCAAGGCATGGGTATGGCGCTTTCGCAAGAACACGGTGGATTACCGCGTGACCGTCACCGATGCGCGCGGCGTGGTGGTGTTCGATTCGCTGGGCCGCGCGTGGGCCGCGACAACTCGCGCTGGAACGATGTCTACCGCACCTTGCGCGGCGAATACGGCGCGCGTTCCAGCCCGGAGATCGATGGCGACCCCACCGCCACGGTGATGCATGTGGCCGCGCCGATCTATGCACCGGACGACCGCGGCAAACTGATCGGCGTGCTGACCCTGGCGCAGCCCAATCGCAGCATCGACCCGTTCATCGAAGCCAGCCAGCGCAACATCCTGCAGCGCGGCGCCTGGTTGATCGGCATTTCCGCGTTGATCGGCATCTTGATGACCTGGTGGTTGATGCGCGGCATCGGCCGGCTCAATCGCTATGCGCAGGCGGTGAGCGCCGGCATCCCGGTACCGCCACCCAAACCGCGTGGCGATGAAATCGGCGATCTGGGCCAGGCGCTGGAGAGCATGCGCCGCAAGCTGGAAGGCAAGGCGTACGTGGAGCAGTACGTGCAGTCGCTGACGCACGAGATGAAAAGCCCGCTGGCGGCGATTCGCGGTGCTTCGGAGCTGTTGACCGAGCCACTGCCGGAAGCCGACCGCCAGCATTTCGTTGCCACCATCCGCGCGCAGGAACACCGGCTCACCGAAACCATCGACAAGCTGCTGGCACTGGCCGAAGTGGAGCAGCACGGCTGGCTGCAGAAGCGCGAGCGCATCGGTATCGATGGGCTGCTGCAGGCTGCGGCGGACGCGGTGGCGCTGCGCGCGGCGGCCGCTGGCGTCACCGTGCAAGTGGATGCAGGGGCCGGGGCGCCAGGCGATCACCACGTACTGGGCGATGGTTTTCTGCTGAGACAGGCACTGATCAATCTGCTCGAAAACGCCATCGCGTTTTCGAAGCAAGACAGCCATGTGCGCCTGCATGCGCGGCTGCACGATGGGCGCTGGGAGTTGGTGGTCGAAGACCGTGGCAGCGGCGTGCCCGATTACGCGCTCGAGCGCGTCTTCGAGCGGTTCTATTCGTTGGCACGTCCGCAGACCGGCCAGCGCAGTTCCGGGCTTGGCTTGCCGTTCGTGCGCGAGGTTGCGCGCCTGCATGGCGGGGACGTGATGCTGGGCAATCGCCACGGTGGCGGTGCGCGTGCGGTGTTGCGCCTGCCGATCGGTTGAGTCGCTGCAGGCAGTTGTCGCGGTGGGCCGGCGCCGGTGGCAGCTGTGCGTTCAAGGCGACGGCATGCGCCAGAGCACATGCCGCGCCTGCGTCGATCAGCCGTACGGCGCGTGGCCGTGCTGAACCAGTTCGCCCGCCATCCCTCGCAGCTCTGTGAAGCTGCGCTGGAAGCAGTGGTGATGTTCGTGCCGTGCTAGTACGCCACGTCGGCGACGATCACATCCTTGGCGACCACCGACCAGGACAGCTTGCCGAAGCCCTTGTTGCCCCATGCGGTGCCCCAGCTGTTTTCCACGATCAGTCCTTCGCTGTCGTAACCCAGCGCGATGACCGCATGCCCGCCCAGGATCGGCGTTGTGATGTCGTAATCGACCTGATTCCTGGCTGTCAGGTCTTCAAAGCCCTGGCGCACGTAGAAGCCGATCGCCACCGGTGTGGAAGAGGCAAGGGCGAGCTTGATCTGTTGGATCAGGGCGCTTCCCCCATTCCCCCTGCCCGAATACAGCACGGTGTAGTGGCGATACGGCGTCGGGTTCTTCGCAGCGTTGGCCTTGTCGGCGGCAGTGGGTTGGTGTTTCCAGTCGTAGTTGCCCCACGAATAGTGCTGCTCGGTGTCGATGCCCTGCGCAAGCGCGATCTGCAGCGGCGCTTCCAGGGTGGAGCCTTCGTCCACGCCGCCGTTGACCTGGCTGTACAGGTACATCGGGGCAAAGCGCGTCTGGGCCTGTTTGTTGGCATTGGCATACCAACCGGTCAGGGTATGAGCGGTCGCCCATGACGCGCAGGCATCGACCTGCCCTTGGTCGCCCGGCGTGATCGCCCATGCAGTCAGGTCGACACTGGCAGGCAGCGGTGTGCTCACGCTCTCGGTACCGAACAGCGGAGTGACAGGCTGCATCAACGACGAAGGCTTCAGGCCCATGCCGTGCACTGCCGCCTGCGCGGTGGCAGCGGTCAGGCTCAGGGCGGCGAGCAGGCAAAGGGCGAGCGAACGGTGCGAGTTCATGGAAGACGGCTCCAGGTTGAGGGATGAATGCAGTCGTGCGCAGTTGCCGAATCACTGCCGAGTGGGCGTGCGGCCGTGGCAGCGCTGATGCAGCGCATGCGGCTCAGGACCGCATCGAACAACAGCGAACTGGAAGCCGCGACCAAACAAGAACGAGGGATTGGAGGCTGCGCACCTGCCCGTGCATCGTTACGCGTGAAGGCGAGGCGTGCGGCGGCAAGGCGAAGTGCTGCCGATCAAACAGAAGCCTGTGTTGGGTACGGGTGGCACTTTGCCGCGGTGAAAACCGTATTTCGTCAATGCGTCACAGTGCCGGTCGCCAACTGTCCGGGGCGCCCACTTCACATTCGCTTCAAATTCGCCTCAAACCGCCAACACCGGCGTCGCGCACCCTGGCCGCCTCCCAAGCTGAGGACGGCTGATGAAATCCCTGAAACTGTTGTTGCGGTTCGCCACCATCGGCGGGCTGATCCTGCTGTTGTTGGTTCCGCTGCTGCTGATCCGTGGCGCGGTGCAGGACCGCGCGCGCTATCGCGACGAGGCGGTGGAGCGAGTGGCGCAAAGCAAGGCCGGCGAGCAGCAGTTCATCGCGCCGGTGCGGGTGCTGCCGTATACCGAAGACGTGCAGGTCACCGAGCCGGACGAGCAGGGCAACCAGCGCAAGGTTTGGCGCAAGCGCGAAGGTACGCTGCTGCAAACGCCGCGTCGCCTGAAACTCGGCGGCGAAATGCTGCCCTCGGTGCGCGAGGTGGGCTTGTACCGCGTGCAGGTGTATTCCTGGAAGGCCACCTTGCATGCCGAATACGACCCCTTCGACTATGCGGCTGCGCCGACCCGTGTGTATGGCCAGCCGTATCTGGCAATCGGGATTTCCGACGTGCGTGGGTTGGTCGGCACGCCGCGCCTGCAGGTCGATGGCCGCACGCTGGCGCTGGAGAGCGGCGCAGGCGCACTGGCCGACCGTTCGGCGGGCATCCATGCCCAACTGGGTCCGCTGGCCGACCCGCTCGCCGGCCGGCTGCAGGACGGCAACGTGGTGGACATGCAGTTCGTGCTGGACGGCACGCGCCGGCTGGCCATCGCGCCGATCGCCGACAACAACGACATCGCCCTGCGCTCGGACTGGCAGCACCCGTCCTTCGGTGGCCGCTTCCTGCCGAATGCGCCGAGCATCGGGCCGAAGGGCTTCGATGCGAGCTGGTCGCTGTCGTCGCTGGCCACCGGTGCGCAGACGCAGTTGCAGTCCAGCCATGCGGCGCTGGATATGCTGGAAGTGCGCCTGGTCGATCCGGTGGACGTGTATACCCAGGCCGACCGCGCCAGCAAGTACGGCATCCTGTTCGTGGTGCTGACCTTCGTGGCCTTCGTGCTGTTCGAACTGATCAAGCGCTTGCCCATCCATCCGTTGCAATACCTGCTGGTGGGCCTGGCGCTGGCGATCTTCTTCCTGCTGCTGCTCAGCCTTTCCGAACACATCGCGTTCTGGCAGGCCTACCTGGTGTCGGCGGCGGCGTGTATCGGCCTGCAGTTCTTCTACCTGTCCGGCGTGTTGCGCAGTTGGGTCCGTGCGGCTGGTTTCTCGGTGATGCTCACCGCCTTGTATGCGGTGCTCTACAGCCTGTTGATCTCCGAGGACAACGCGCTGCTGATGGGGTCGTTGCTGCTGTTCGGCATCCTGGCCAGCATCATGTGGGTCACCCGCAAGCTCGATTGGTACGAGCTTGGCAACAGCCTGCGGTGAGGCCGGCATGCTGGCGCAGGCACGATTGCACCGGCGCGCGCAGCGTTTGCTGCCCGCCGGCATCGAGACGGTGGCGCTGCTTCCCGCAGCGTTGCCGGGCTCTTGGGAAAGTTCGGCGCTGTCGGCCCTGCCACTGAACCGCGACAGGCGCCGCGGGGTGGTGGGCCTGCAGCTGCACGCACGCACCGCGCAGCAATTGCGCATGGGCGGGCATGCGTTCTTGCAGGCGGCAGCGCAGCAGCACCCCCGCGCCGGCAACCCACGGACACGCAGCTATGGACCGTGGCAACGGCTGGGCAATGGCAGCTACTGGGCACGCAGCACCGATGCGCTGCTCGGGGTACTGCTGGCCACCGACGAAGCGGCGGTGTGGTTGCTGTGGCAACAGCCGCAGACCCGCGTTTGGAACCACGGTCATTGGCTGCGTTGAAGCATGGCATTGCGGCCACGCCTGGCTGGCTTACCATGGCCGGCATGACTGGCTCCTCGTTGATGGTGGAAACGGTGCGCGGCGCGCAGGTGCTGCCGCATCTGGATGCGGTGGCGCAGCTGCGCATCAGCGTGTTCGGCGCCTGGCCGTATCTGTACCAAGGCGATGCCGCGTACGAGCGCGACTATCTGGCGGCCTATGCGGCATCGCCAGACAGCGTCTTCGTGCTGGCGCGCGATGCCGATGCGGTGATCGGTGCATCGACCGGCTTGCCGCTGCTCGACGACAGCGACGCGTTCCACGCACCGTTCCGTGCGGCAGGCATCGATCCGGCCGGCGTGTTCTATTTCGGCGAATCGGTGCTGCTGCCGGCGTATCGCGGGCAGGGGATCGGCCATGCATTTTTCGACCGGCGCGAAGCGCATGCACGTGCGCTGGGCCGCTTTGCATTGACCGCGTTCTGCTCGGTGGAACGGGCGCCCGACGACCCGCGCCAACCAGCCGATTACCGCCCCAACGATGCGTTCTGGCGCAAGCGCGGTTACGCCCCGCAGCCGGGCATGCGGGTGCACCTGCACTGGGCGGAGTTGCAACATGGCGAGATCGACCACAGCTTGTCTGTGTGGACACGTGCGTTGCCGCAGTGAGCGGCTACCGCCCTACAGCGACCGACAAGCGTCGCCGGCGGTGTGCAAGGTCGCTGCACGCTGCCTCGCCATGCGCTCTGATTGCTTCGCCGCGTCGATCCAACAACCCAAAGGCCACCAGATGAAAATTGCCGTTGCCAAATACTCCATCGGCAAGCCTGTCGATTTCGCTGCGTTTGCGGCGCGCCAGTCGGCCCTGATCGCCGAAGCCGCCAACGCCGGTGCGCGGGTGGTGGTGCTGCCCGAATATCTGTCGCTGGAGCTGGGCGCAACGTTCGACACGCAGATTTCTGCCGGCCTGCCCGAATCGCTGGTGGCGATCCAGGCGCTGCGTGGGCCATGGCTGGAACTGTTTGCGCGGTTGGCGCGGGAACATCGGCTGCATCTGATTGCCGGCAGTTTCCTGCTCGATCTGGGCCACGGCCGCTACCGCAATCGCAGCGACTGGTTTACGCCGGAGGGCCTGCACGGCTGGCAGGACAAGCTGCAGCTCACCGGCTTCGAAAAGGCTACCGGGCTGATCGAGCCGGGCGACGAACTGAAGGTGTTCGAACTGGACGGCATGCGCGCCGCGATTGCGATCTGCTACGACAGCGAGTTCCCGCTGCCGGTACGTGCGCAATACGAGGCCGGTGCGCGCTTGTTGATCGTGCCCAGCTGCACCGACACCGCTGCCGGCGCCATGCGCGTGCGCATCGGATGCCTGGCGCGCGCGCTGGAAAATCGCGTGTTCGTCGCGCAGTCGGTGACCGCAGGCCAAGCGCCGTGGAGCCCGGCGTTGGACATCAATACCGGCGAGGCGGCGGTGTTTGCGCCGATGGATGTCGGCTTCCCCGCCGATGGCGTGCTGGCGCAGACCCAGGGCCAGGCCGTGTGGGCACTGGCCGAGTTGGACTTCGCCGCCTTCGAGGCCAGCCGCACGCAGGCGCAGGTGGCCAACGACCGCGATTGGCCGGGGCAGTTGGCGCCCGATGTGACGCGTGCCAAGCTGGCTGCGTTCGGTTGATCCCTTGCCGCAGGTGCCCATGGCCAAGAAAACTTTGATTCCGCATAGCGTCCGGCTCGAGTTCGCGCCCGGTGCGCTGGTGCACAGCAATCTGTCCGGCGCCGCCTTCACCGACGATTGGCTGTGGGTGGCCGGCGACGAAGCCTGCGCGGTGGACCGGCTGCGCAAGCTCGACCCCGCACAGCGGCAGACGCTGCGCTTCGGCGAAGGGCAGAGCTTCCCACTGGCGGAGCTGCTGGATCTGCCGGGCGAAGACGGCGAGGAGGCCGACCTGGAAGGCATGGGGCTGTCGGACGGATTCTTGTGGGTCGTCGGCTCGCACGGCAGCAAACGCAAGAACGCCAAGCGCGGCCGCGACGACGCCGAAAACGCCAAACGCCTGACCAAGTTGAAGCTCGATGCCAATCGCCGCCTGCTGGCCTGCCTGCCGATCGAGTATGCGCAAGACGGTACCCCGCAGCTGGTGCGCGAAGCGGCCGACGGCCGCCGGGCGCTGCGGCTCAAGGGCGATGCCAAGCACAACCAGCTCACCGACCTGCTTGCCGACGACCCGCATTTCGGTCCGTTCCTGAAGATTCCCGGCAAGGACAACGGCTTCGATATCGAAGGCATCGTGGTCGATGGCCAGCGTTTGCTGCTGGGCCTGCGCGGGCCGGTGCTGCGTGGCTGGACGGCATTGCTGGAGATCCAGGTGGAAGCCCACGGCGACCACCTGCGCCTGGCCCCGCTGGACGAAGACGGCACCCTGCTGCGCAAGCATTTCCTGCAGTTGGGTGGGCTGGGCATCCGCGACCTGCATTATTCCGCCGACGATCTATATCTGCTGGCCGGGCCGACGATGGTCTTGAACGGCGAAATCCGCCTGTTCAAATGGCCGGATGCGCGCAGCGTGCTGGCCGCCAACCGCGCACCGGTGCGCTTCCAGCACGACCTGCTGGAATCGGCAGTGCTGCCGCATGGCAAGGACTGCGACCGCGCCGAGGCCATCTGCAACCTGCCCAGGCAACTGGCGGGCAAGATTCCCACCTGGCTGGTGCTGTACGACGCGCCGGGCACGGCCCGCAGCGACGGCGAGTGCGTGGTGTACGGCGACCTGCTGCGCAACCGCTGAGCCAGGGGCCGGGCAGGGCCACGCTGCGCAAGGTAAAATCGGGCGACTCCCGTTTTGCCGAGCGCTCCATGACCTGCCGCACCCGTTTCGCTCCCAGCCCCACCGGTTACCTGCACATCGGCGGCGCCCGCACCGCCCTGTATTGCTGGCTGGAGGCACGCCACCGCGGCGGGCAGTTCGTGCTGCGCATCGAAGACACCGACCGCGAGCGCAGCACGCAGGCGGCCATCGACGCCATCCTGGAAGCGATGGAATGGCTGGGCCTGGGTTACGACGAAGGTCCGATCTACCAGACCCAGCGCATTGCGCGCTATCAAGAGGTTGCCGAGCAGTTGCTCGCGCAGGGCAAGGCGTATTACGCCTACGAAACCCGCGAAGAACTCGACGCCATGCGCGAGGCCGCCATGGCCAGGCAGGAAAAGCCGCGCTACAACGGCGCCGCCCGCGAGCAGAACCTGCCGTATCGCGACGACCCCAATCGCGTCATCCGTTTCAAGAATCCCGTCGGCGGCACGGTGGTGTTCGACGACCTGATCAAGGGCCGCATCGAGATCGCCAACAGCGAGCTCGACGACATGGTGATCTTCCGCCCGGACGGATTTCCCACCTACAACTTCGCAGTGGTGGTGGACGACTGGGACATGGGCATCACCGAGGTCATCCGCGGCGACGACCACATCAACAACACTCCGCGCCAGATCAATATCTATGAGGCACTGGGCGCACCGGTACCCAAGTTCGCGCACATGCCGATGATCCTGGACGAGCAGGGCGCCAAGCTGTCCAAGCGCACCGGCGCGGCCGACGTCATGCAGTACAAGGACGCCGGCTATCTGCCGCATGCATTGATCAATTATCTGGCGCGCCTGGGCTGGTCGCATGGCGACCAGGAGCTGTTCACCCAGCAGGAATTGCTGGACCTGTTCGACGTCAAGGACGTCAATTCCAAGGCCGCGCGCCTGGACATGGCCAAGCTCGGCTGGGTCAATCAGCATTATCTGAAGACCGACGACCCGGCCAGCATCGCCCCGCAGTTGGAGTACCAGCTTGCCAAGCTCGGGGTGGACATCGCTGCCGGCCCGGCCGCCGCCGATGTGGTGGTGGCGTTGCGCGAGCGCGTGCAGACCTTGAAGGAAATGGCCGAAAAAGCCGTGGTCTGGTACCGGCCGCTGGAAACCTATGACGAAGCGGCGGTGATGAAACACCTCAAGCTGGGCGCCGAGGTGCCGCTGGGCAAGGCGCGCGAGTTGCTGGCTGCGGTGGAGACGTGGAGCGTGGAGAGCGTCTCGGCTGCGCTGCACGACGCTGCTGCCGCGTTGGAACTGGGCATGGGCAAGATCGCCCAGCCGCTGCGCGTGGCCATCACCGGCACCCAGGTCAGCCCGGACATTTCGCAAACGGTGTACCTGGCCGGACGCGAGGGTGCCTTGAAACGCATCGATGCGGCACTCATCAAGATTGGAGCGGCCTGACGCCGGAGCCTGTATGACCAAGCACACCCACGCCCAAGACCTCGCCTGTACCGCACCGCATCACCACGTCGACGACGCCAACGGTTTCGTGCGCGCGGTGGAGCGTGCCTGCAGCGAACGCGGCCTGCGGCTGACGCCGATCCGCGCCAACGTGCTGCGGCTGATCGCCGACGCCGGCAAGCCGGTCAAGGCCTACGAACTGCTGGACTGGGTGCGCGAAGGCAAGGGCGTGGGCGCCGACGCCCCGCCCACGGTGTACCGCGCGCTGGATTTCCTGATGGCCAACGGCTTCGTGCACAAGCTCGAATCGGTCAATGCGTTCGTCGCCTGCCACCACCCCAACAGCGCCCAACACTCGGTGCCGTTCCTGATCTGCGATCGCTGCCACGGCGCGGTGGAGCTGGAAGATCGCGACGTGGTGTCGCAACTGGAAGCCCGCGCCAAGGCGCTCGGGTTCCAGCCGCAGGCACAGACGCTGGAAGTGCACGGCCTGTGCGCGAAATGCGCAGTGGCCGAGTGATCAGCGCCTAGGTCGCGCGTACACGCGGCCTGTTCCAAGGCGCTGGTGGCGCGATGCCCCAGTGGTAGCCTGCTTGCGATGGCAACGTGTTGAAGCGCAATCGCAATACCGTCAATCGCAGCCCCGCTCAATCGCCGCAGCGGCATGCTTGCGCCGACAATGCAGCATCGCTGCCTGGTCGAGTCATGCGGTGATGACGACGCTGCCTTCTAGCCAGCGGGCGGCGGCGTGGGTTAGACGCCTGAGTGGATTGCAGGCTTGGCGCCTGTACGCGCACTGCGCGTCGTCGCGCAGTGCAATGCAGTGACCTCGCTAAGGGCGTTACGCCGCTTTGCCGGCCTTGCCGCCATACGCGGCCAGAAACGTCTGCACCGCACGTCGCGTCGCGTCGCGCAGGAACTCGGGCGCGGGGTCCTTGAGTGCGCCAAACAGGCACGGCATCAAGGTTTCCGATTCCAGCAAGGCAGCGTACTGGTGGGCGGCAAGCAGCGTGTCTTCGCACTGGAGCAGGCCGCACTCCACCTGTGCCTGCAGGTATTCGGCAAAGCGCTGGATGCCTTCCTCCTGCCCTGCGCTGAAATACAGCGCGCCGACCGCCGATCTGCCGGATACCCCGATGATGGTCTGCCAACTGGTGATGTTGGGCGGGGCGCACAGGAACCGCAGCACATCCTCGCCGAAGCGCTGCAGTGCCTCATCGACCGGGCCGCTGCTTTGCGAAAGCGCATGCAGCAACGGATCGAAATAGCGGTCCGACATGTCCTTGGCAACGGCCACGAACAGCTCTTCCTTTGACGGAAAGTAGCCGTACAGCGTGCGCTTGGAGCCGCCCACGCGGGCGGCGATCTGCGACATCGACGCGCCTTCGAAGCCCAGCTCGAGGAAGACCTCGCTGGCTGCCTGGACGATGGTCTCGCGTTTTTCTTCGGTTCTGACCCGCATCGGGTTCTCCCAATAATTCATAAGTATACCGACTGGGCAGGAATGCTTGACGGCTACGGATGCGCTTATTAGGATACCGAACCGTACCGTTTAGATTTAATCATCACACCTCCGTCGGAGACCTGCCCGTGCGTGCCCATGCCTCGTTTCGCCCGTCGTTGCTTGCTGTTGCCGTCGCCGTCACCGCCCTGCTGAGCGCCTGCGGCAGCCCGCCGGGAGGCCCGCCGCCGCAGGAAGGCACCCCGGAAATGGGTGTGCTGACCGTCAAGCAGCAACCGGTGACCCTGACCACCGAATTGCCGGGGCGCACCGTTCCGTACCTGATCTCCGAAATTCGCCCGCAAGTGGGGGGCATCATTCAATCGCGCCAGTTCACCGAAGGCGGCGACGTCAAGGCTGGCCAGACCCTGTACCAGATCGACCCGGCCCAGTACCGCGCCAGCTATGCCAGCGCGCAGGCGTCGCTGGCCAAGGCCGAGGCGACCCTGCGCACCGCGCAGCTCAAGGCCGAGCGCTACAAGGAACTGGCGCAGATCAAGGCGATCAGCCAGCAGGAAGGTGACGACACCGATGCCGCGCTAGGTCAGGCCAAGGCCGACGTGGCAGCCGGCAAGGCCAGCGTGGAGACCGCGCGTATCAACCTGGCGTTTGCCCGGCTCGATGCACCGATCTCCGGACGCATCGGCCGCTCTAGCGTGACCCCGGGTGCGCTGGTGACCGCCAACCAGGCCACTGCGCTGACCACCATCCAGCAGTTGGACCCGATCTACATCGACGTCACCCAGCCCAGCAGTGCGGTGTTGCGTCTCCGGCAGGCGATGGCACGCGGCGATCTGGAACAGGCCGGCGACGGCGCGGCCAAGGTGTCGCTGCTGCTGGAAGACGGCAGCACCTACCCGCTGCAGGGGCACCTGGCGTTCTCGGACGTGACCGTCGACCAGAACACCGGCTCGATCACCCTGCGCGCAGTGTTCCCCAACCCGAACGCCGAGCTGTTGCCGGGCATGTACGTGCGCGCGGTGTTGCAGGAAGGCGTCAAGGAGCAGGGCATGCTGGTGCCGCAACAGGCGGTCTCGCGCAACGGCGCCGGTAAACCCACCGCCTTCGTCGTCGGCGCCGACCACAAGCTGCAGTTGCGCGTGCTGGAAACCGATCGCGCGGTGGGCGACCAGTGGCTGGTGCGCAGCGGCCTGAAGCCCGGCGAGCAGGTGGTCGTCGAAGGCGCGTCGCGCGCGCGCGATGGCATCGTGGTCAAGACCGTGCCGTGGCAGCCCAAGGCCACGCCCGCCGCCGGCAATGCTGCCGGTCCTGCTGCCCCGACCGCACCGCGTGCGGCCAACTGAAGGCGGGATCACACGTCATGGCACGTTTCTTTATCGATCGTCCGATCTTCGCCTGGGTGTTGGCCATCATCGTGATGCTGGCCGGCATCCTCTCCATCGCCACCTTGCCGATTGCGCAATATCCCAGCATCGCACCGCCGGCTGTCGCCATCACCGCCAACTACCCGGGCGCCTCGGCGCAGACGCTGGAAGACACCGTCACCCAGGTCATCGAGCAGAAGATGAAGGGGCTGGATCATCTCAGCTACATGGCGTCCACCAGCGAATCCAGCGGTGCGGTGACCATCACCCTGACCTTCGAAAACGGCACCGATCCGGACACCGCGCAGGTGCAGGTGCAGAACAAGTTGTCGCTGGCCACGCCGTTGTTGCCGCAGGAAGTGCAGCAGCAGGGCGTGACGGTGACCAAATCGGCCACCAACTTCCTCAACGTGCTGGCGTTTACGTCCGAAGACGGCAGCATGAGCGATTCGGACCTGTCCGATTACGTGGCCGCCAATGTGCAGGAAACCATCAGCCGCGTCGAAGGCGTGGGTGACACCACCTTGTTCGGTTCGCAGTACGCGATGCGGGTGTGGATGGACCCCAACAAGCTGAGCAATTTCAACCTCACGCCCGTGGATGTGCGCAACGCGATCCAGGCGCAGAACGCGCAGATTTCCGCCGGCCAGTTGGGCGCGTTGCCGGCGGTGGCCAACCAGCAGCTCAATGCCACCATCACTGCGCAGACCCGGCTGAAGACCGCCGAGCAATTCGAAAACATCCTGCTGCGCACCCAGTCCGATGGCGCGCAGGTGCGCTTGCGCGATGTGGCCCGCATCGAGCTGGGCAGCGAAAGCTACAACACGGTGGGCCGTTACAACGGCAAGCCGGCTGCCGGTCTGGCGATCAAGCTGGCCACCGGTGCCAATGCGCTGGATACGGTGCGCGCGATCGATAAAAGCCTGGAAGAGCAGGAAAAGTTCTTCCCGCCCGGCATGAAGGTGCAAAAGCCGTACGACACCACCCCGTTCGTGCGCATCTCCATCGAGCAGGTGGTGCACACGCTGGTGGAAGCGGTGGTGCTGGTGTTCCTGGTGATGTACCTGTTCCTGCAGAACTTCCGTGCCACGTTGATTCCGACCATTGCGGTGCCGGTGGTGCTGCTGGGCACTTTCGGTGTGCTTGCGGCGTTCGGTTTCACCATCAATACCTTGACCATGTTCGCGATGGTGCTGGCGATCGGTTTGCTGGTGGACGATGCGATCGTGGTGGTGGAAAACGTCGAGCGCGTGATGAGCGAGGAGCAGTTGTCGCCCAAGGACGCCACGCGTAAATCGATGGACCAGATTTCCGGGGCATTGATCGGCGTGGCGCTGGTGCTGGCGGCGGTGTTCGTGCCGATGGCGTTTTTCAGCGGATCAACCGGCGTGATCTACCGGCAGTTCTCGATCACGATTGTCTCGGCGATGACCTTGTCGGTACTGGTGGCGATGATCCTGACCCCGGCCTTGTGCGCCACCTTGCTCAAGCCGGTGCACAAGGGTCATGGCCTGGCCACCACCGGGTTCTTCGGTTGGTTCAACCGCCTGTTCGATCGCGGCAACACCGGCTACCAGGGCGTGGTTCGGCACATGCTCGGCAAGGGCTGGCGCTACATGCTCGCCTACGCGGCGTTGCTGGCCTTGGTGGTGTTCGGATTCATGAAGTTGCCGGTGGGATTCCTGCCGGACGAAGACCAGGGCACCTTGTTCGTGCTGGTGCAGTTGCCGCCCGGTGCCACCAATGCGCGCACCAGCGATGTGCTCAAGCAGGTGGAGCATCATTTCCTGGTCGACCAGAAGGATTCGGTTGCCGGTGTCTTCGCGGTGACCGGTTTCAGTTTTGCCGGTAGCGGCCAGAACGTGGGCTTTGCCTTCGTCAAGTTGCGGCCGTGGGACGAGCGCACCGGCAAGGGCCAGAGCGTCACCGACGTGGCGGCCAAGGCCGGGGCATTTTTTGCCGGTATCCGCGATGCCAAGGTGTTTGCGTTCGCACCGCCTGCGGTGTCGGAGTTGGGTAATGCCACCGGCTTCGATCTGATGCTGCAGGACCGCGCCAATCTGGGTCATGCGGCGTTGATGCAGGCACGTAATCAATTGCTGGCAGAGCTGTCGCAAGACAAGCGCCTGGTGGCGGTGCGCCCCAATGGCCAGGAAGACACGCCCGAGTTCAAGCTGGAAATCGACCCGCATAAAGCGCAGGCGATGGGCGTGTCGATCTCCGACATCAACGACACCTTCTCCAGCGCGTGGGGCAGCACCTACGTCAACGACTTCATCGACAAGGGCCGGGTCAAGAAGGTGATGCTGCAGGCCGATGCGCCATATCGCATGAACCCGCAGGACATCGACCACTGGTTCGTGCGCAACAGCGGCGGCACCATGGTGCCGTTCAACGCCTTCGCCACGGCAAGCTGGCAATCCGGGTCGCCGCGGCTGGAGCGTTACAACAGCGTGCCGTCGATGGAGATCCTGGGCATGGCGTTGCCGGGTGCGGCCTCCAGCGGCGAGGCAATGCAGATCGTCGAAGCCGCAGCCGCCAAGCTGCCACCGGGCATCGGTTTCGAGTGGACCGGGTTGTCGCGTCAGGAAAAAGCCTCTTCCGGTCAGACCGGCCTGTTGTACAGCGTCTCGATCCTGATCGTGTTCCTGTGCCTGGCCGCGTTGTACGAAAGCTGGGCGATTCCATTCTCGGTGATTCTGGTGGTGCCGCTGGGCGTGTTCGGCACACTGCTGGCGGCCATGCTGACCTGGAAAATGAACGATGTGTACTTCCAGGTGGGCTTGCTCACCACCATTGGCCTGGCATCGAAGAACGCGATCTTGATCGTGGAGTTCGCAAGGGAATTGCACGAGGGCGGCAAGAGCCTGGTGGCCGCAGCACTGGAAGCGGCGCGCATGCGCTTGCGGCCGATCCTGATGACCTCGTTGGCCTTCATCCTCGGCGTGGTGCCGCTGGTGTTGACCAGCGGTGCCGGCGCCGGCGCGCAGCACGCGCTGGGCACGGCCGTGATCGGCGGCATGGTCTCCGGCACGGTGCTGGCGATCCTCTTCGTGCCGTTGTTCTTCGTGCTGGTGTGCGGCCTGTTCCAGCGCCGTGCACAACCTGCCTCGCCCGCACCGCAACCCACAGGACACTGACATGACCGCGATTCGCATGACTCTTTGCGCGCTTGGCGTGGCCAGCGTGCTTTCCGGTTGCACGCTGATGCCGCGCTACACGCGGCCCGACGCACCGGTGCCCGCGCAATTTGCCGGCACCGATGTGTCGGCAGCCCCTCCGGCTGCCGCGGCCGATACCGGCAGCACCACCGACACGGCGTACATCGCCGACATCGGCTGGCGTGAGGTCTTCACCGATCCGGCGCTGCAGCAGGTGATTGCGCTGGCACTGGACAATAATCGCGACCTGCGCGTGGCCGCGCTCAATATCGAGGTCGCCCGCGCGCAATACCGGGTGGATCGCGCCGCACTGCTGCCCGCCATCGAGGGCACCGGCACCGCCAACAATGCGCGCACGCCCTCGGAGCTTGCCATTCCCGGCCAGCCGCAGGTGTTCCGCACCTACAGCGCCAACATCGGCATCAGTGCCTATGAGCTGGACCTGTTCGGGCGCGTGCGCAGCCTGAAGGAACAGGCGTTGCAGCAATTCCTGGCCACCGCCGAGGCGCGCCGTAGTACGCATATCAGCCTGGTGGCAGAAGTGGCCACCGCCTACCTGACCTTGGCGGCCGACCAGCAGTTGCTGCAGCTGGCGCAATCCACCCTGACCAGCCAGAGCGACAGTTATCGCCTGCAGCAGCGCAGCTTCGAGCTGGGTGCGGCTTCGCAACTGACCTTGCGCCAGGCGCAGACCACGGTGGAAACCGCACGCGTGGATGTGGAGCGCTACACCGCGCAGGTGGCGCAGGATCGCAATGCCCTGGTGCTGCTGGTCGGCACGTCGGTGCCGGTGGAATTGCTGCCACATGCACTGCCCGACAACGCGAGCGTGGAAGGCAATGTGTTGGCCAGCGTGCCGGCCGGCCTGCCATCGCAGTTGCTGCAACGTCGCCCGGACATCCTGGAAGCCGAGCGCAACTTGCGTGCGGCCAACGCCAATATCGGTGCGGCGCGGGCAGCGTTCTTCCCCAGCATCAGCCTGACCGCATCTACCGGTTCGTCCAGCAGCAGCCTGTCCAGGCTGTTCGATGCCGGCACGCGTGCCTGGAGTTTCGTGCCCACGCTGACCTTGCCGATCTTCAATGCCGGGCGCAATCGCGCCAATCTGGACATGGCCAAGGCCAACCGCGATATCGAAGTGGCGCGCTACGAAAAATCGATCCAGAGCGCGTTCCGCGAGGTTTCCGACGCGTTGGCGCAGCGCGACACGCTGGGCAGGCAACTGCAGGCCCAGCAAGCGCTGGTGGATGCCACAGCCGATAGCTACAAGCTGTCGCAAGCGCGTTTCGAACGGGGCATCGACAGCTATCTGCAGGCGCTGGATGCGCAGCGCGCGCTGTACAGCGCGCAGCAGACCTTGATCAACACCCAGCTGTCGCGCTTCACCAACCTGGTAACGTTCTACAAGGCCATGGGCGGAGGCTGGCTGCAAACCGCTGCGCCCACTGCCGCCGCGACCCCGCCAGCGGAGCCGTCGCGTGGATGACGACGCGCCACCCGTTGCGCCCAGGCGTGCGCCACACGACAAGCGTGGCGCCATCCTGGCGGCGGCAGGCGTGCTGTTTCAGCAGCACGGTTTCGACCGGACCAGCATGGACACCATCGCCGAGCGCGCGATGGTGTCCAAGGCCACGGTGTATGCGCATTTCGCGTCCAAGGAGGTGCTGTTCCGCACTACCCTGGAAGCGCTGGCGCAGGCCTCGCCCAATCGCTGGACGGCCTTGCTGGAGCTGCAGGGCCCGTTGGAGCGGCGCCTGGCTGCGGTGGCCGATGCGGTGCTGCGGGTGTCTGCCAGCAGCATGCGCGATGATGCCGCCTATGGCCTGGTGCGCCCGCCACTGCTGCCTGGCCAGATGCGCGAGGAAATGTGGACGCTGTGCTTCGAGCGCTACGACACCATGATGCGCACGCTGTTGGCGCGCGAGGTGCAACGCGGCGCATTGGTGATCGACAACGTGCCCGATGCATCGGTGCATTTCTTCGGATTGATGACCGGGCGGCCAGCCACCGCTGCCGCGCGCGACGATGCGACAGACGCGCAATCGGTACAGCTGGATGCGTATGTCAGCGGTGCGGTGGCGTTGTTCCTGCGGGCGTATCGACCGGGCGCGGTGGTGCCGGAGGCTGACGGCCAGCGCGAGGTGCCCAGCGGATTTTAGGCCGCCCGGGGTGCGATGAAGCGTGCGTGCCCAGGTCATGCCAGTGGACGAGCGCGCTACAGTGCGCAGACTCAAATGAAGGAGCACTGCAATGCATCTGTTCGCGACCGCGATGTCTGTCTCCATGATGGCCGCCGTGACACCGGATGAGGCCGCGCAGCCGATCAAGGTGAGCAAGGCGGGCGGGGCGCCGTCGGCAGTGGGGTCGGCCGCGTATTTCACCGGCAAGGTGCGCATCGACGCACCGTTCCAGGCCGAGGCACCGGCACGCGTCGGCGGCGCCACCGTCACCTTCGAGCCAGGCGCGCGCACCGCATGGCATACCCATCCGCTGGGCCAGACGCTGATCGTGACCGCTGGCGCGGGGCGCGTGCAGGAGTGGGGCAAGCCGGCGCAGCAAATTCGCCCGGGCGATATCGTGTGGATTCCGCCTGGCGTCAAGCATTGGCACGGCGCCAATGCCAACGTGGCGATGACGCATATCGCCATTGCCGAATCGCAGGACGGCGCTCCTGTTACCTGGCTGGAGCAGGTGAGCGAGGCGCAGTACGCGCAGGAGTAGACGGATGCGGATGCCAATGCTGGCGCGGTGATGGTGCCGCCTTGGCGTAAGCGAACGCTGCGGCGGGTGGCCGGGGCCGCGGTGCGGCCCGCGCCGAGTACAGCAGCGCTTACGCCGCTTCGGTGGCGTCCTGCGCGTTGGCACGCAGCCGTTGCGCATCGCGCGCAGGCGAGATGCCGAGAATGCGTGCGTAGTCGCGACTGAACTGCGATGCGCTCTCATAGCCAACCCGGAAGCCGGCATCGGCGGCGGTCAGGGCCTCGGCCACCATCAGGCGGCGTGCTTCGTGCACGCGCAGCTGCGAGCGGTATTCCAGTGGCGTCAGCGTGGTCACCGCCTTGAAGTGCGCATGGAAGGTGGAGCGGCTCATTGCCGAGAGATCGGCGATCTGCTCGATGCTGAAGCGCTGCGCATAGTGCTCGCGCAACCACACGATGGCCCTGGAGATCTGGTTGAGCCGGCTGTCGGCGATGGCCATCTGGCGCACCGCCGCATTGGCCGGGTCGGCCATCAGGCGGTACAACAGTTCGCGCACGATCAGTGGAGCGAGCGCGGCAATTTCATGCGGTTGATCGAGCAGGCGCGCCAGCCGTAGCGCAGCGTCCTGCAACTGCGGCGTGCTGCGATTGAGCAGCAACCCGGCCGATGCCGCATCGCGCTGGGTGTCCACCAGTTCCGGATGATTGATTGCAAGCTCGCTGAGCACCGCGGTGTCCAGGTCCAGGCAGAAACACAGATACGGTTGCGCGCTGCTGGCTTCGATGACCGAGCCGACGATGGGCAGATCCACCGACGCCACCAGGTACATCTGCGGGTGATAGACGTACGCCTGCGCGCCCAGCATTGCCTGCTTGCGGCCTTGCGCCACCAGGCACAGCATGGGTGTATAGACAGTGGGCATGGCCACTGTCGGCGATGCGCTGCGCATGATCTGCAATCCGGCGATCGGCGTGGAATGCATGCCGTCGCCAGGCGCATGACGCAGCAATATCGTGCTCAACTCGGTCAGCGAAGACATGCGAAAACCCGTCGACGATGCAATGCGGCCCAGCCGCGAGGGCGCCGATCGTACAAGAGTGCAGGTGGTGTGGGCGGCAAGGTCCATTGCGCGGGTTGTGGGCGTGCGCCCGCCGCAAAGCGCTGCCGCAGTCGTGGCCGCCTTCGCTCTAACTGCGCGTTGGCCCTGATAGGGCGATCACGGGCCGGCCGTATCATGGCGAGGTCTCTTGCATCCACCTGCTGCCATGCCCGCAAAACGTTCCAGCTTTCCAACGCCGACCAGCCCTGCCGAGTGGAAGCGGCTCCAAGCCGCTGCCGCCGCCGAATTGGCGCGGCGTACCGCACAGGCGCATCTGCAGATCCTGGGGCTGTTGCGAACGCACGGACATCTGTTGAGCGATGCGCAGCGGCGTCGCCTGCACACGCGCCTGCTGCGCGGCGGGCGTTGATCTGCCGGAGCGATTGCCGCAGCGGGTGCGCACGCCGCCGGCCTCGGCGTGCGGACGTGCACGGTCATGCTGACTGCAGGGTCGGCAGCTTGCCAGTCCCGTCATGCGGCCGATCGCTGCGCGTTCGGGCAGCCAGTCACTCATGCGGTCGGCGCGCGTGGGACGCAGCGTAGAACCCATCGATGCCGTCGTTTCCGACGGTGACTGGCATGCCGCAGACGACGCCATCCGCCGGCTCGCGGTCGCGGCGCTCGGGTTTCGCTACCGCGCCATCCGCACGGCAAGCGCCGATGCCGGCCGGCCCCATTGCGCGCGGCGGCGCTATGTCGACAGCTCCCAAGGCGGCTGCTCGCCCAGCCGCTCCAGCAGGAACTCCACGAACGCACGCACGCGCGGCGGTTGCAGCTGGCGCGCCGGCATCACTGCGCTGATCTGCGAGGTGGGCGGGGGGTAGTCGCGCATCACTTCGACCAGGCGGCCGCTGCGCAATTCGTCGGCGATGTGCCAATACGAATGCACCGCGATGCCCTGGCCGGCCACCACGGCGTCGCGTATCAGCTCGCCGAAGTTGCTTTCGAAGCGGCTCTGCATGCGCACGCGCACCAGCCCACCGTCTGGCGTTTGCAGTGTCCACACATCCTGGCGGCCGTCACGGCCCATCAGCAACACGCCGGCGTGCTGTGCAAGTTCGTCCGGCGTGCGTGGCGTGCCGTGACGCTGCAGGTAGGCGGGCGAGGCCGCCAGGGTTCGGCGGTTGTCGGCAATCCGCCGGGCCACCAGCCCGGAGTCCTCCAGTGGTCCGATCCGGATCGCCAGATCGAAACCCTGTTTGACCAGGTCCACCAAGTCGTCGCTCAGGTGCGCGCTGATGCGCAGGCGCGGATGGCGGGCCTGGAATTCCGGCAGCAGCGGCGACACGTATTGTCGCCCGAATGAGGCGGACAGGGTCATGCGCAGCACGCCACCCACATCGTGTGCGCTTTCGCGCAGGTCCTCGGCCAGTGCGTCCAGGTCTTCCACCAGCACGCGGCCGCGTTCGGCCAGCCGCTGGCCTTCGGCAGTGGGATGCAGGCGGCGCGTGGTCCGGTGCAGCAGGCGCACGCCCAGCTCGCGTTCCAGGCGCTTGAGACGCTGGCTGGCGACCGCCACCGACAGATCCAGGCTGCGCGCGCCTGCGGTGATCGAGCCCAGGTCGAGCACGCGCAGGAACAGGGCAATGTCGCCAAGACGGTCCATGCGATTGTCAATGATTGATTGAAAGTGAATCAGGATAGCAGGGGTTTTTGCAAGTAAACGCAGCGCGCAGGCTGTGCGCAGTCTCCCTTGGCCCATGCCCATGTCCAACCTTACCTCTGCGCGTTCGCCGCGCTTTCCGCCGGCGTTGCTGGCCCTGACCATCGGGGCCTTCGGCATTGGCACGACCGAGTTCGTGATCATGGGGCTGCTGCAGCAGGTGGCCGCAGATCTGGGCGTTTCGCTCAGCGCGGCGGGCCTGTTGATCAGCGGTTATGCGCTGGGCGTGTTCGTCGGTGCGCCGGTGCTGACCCTGGCCAGCGCACGCCTGCCGCGCAAGGCGGTGCTGGTCGGGCTGATGCTGATCTTCACCGTCGGCAACGTGGCCTGCGCGCTGGCGCCGGACTACACCAGCCTGATGGTTGCGCGGATGCTGACATCGCTGGCCCACGGCACGTTTTTCGGCGTCGGCGCGGTGGTGGCGACATCGCTGGTGCCGGCCGAACGCCGTGCGTCGGCCATCTCGCTGATGTTTGCCGGGCTGACCGTGGCCACCTTGCTCGGGGTGCCGGCCGGTGCCTGGCTGGGCCTGCAACTGGGCTGGCGCGCGACCTTCTGGGCGGTGGCGGCGATCGGCGTGCTGGCCACTGCCGCGGTCGCGGTGTGGGTGCCGGCCGCGGCGGGTGCTGCCACGCCGGTGTCATGGCGGCAGGAAGTGGCGGTGTTGCAGCGGGGGCAGGTGCTGCTGGCGCTGGCGATCACGGTGGTGGGCTATGCCGGCGTGTTCGCAGTGTTCACCTACATCCAGCCGCTGCTGCTGCAGGTCACCGGCTTTGCGCAAGCGGCAGTGTCGCCTGTGCTGCTGGTGTTCGGCGTCGGCATGATCGTCGGCAATCTGTTGGGCGGGCGGTTGGCGGACCGTCGCCCCACTGCGGCGTTGCTGGGCAGTCTGGCGGCATTGGTGGTGGTGCTGGGCGCACTGGGGTTTGCGCTGCACAGCAAGGTCGCGATGGTGGCTGTTGTGGGGCTGCTGGGCGTGGCCGCCTTCGCCACCGTGGCGCCGCTGCAGTTGCGGGTGCTGGAACATGCGCGCGGCGCCGGCCAGAACCTGGCGTCCAGCCTCAACATCGCCGCCTTCAACCTGGGCAATGCGCTTGGCGCGTGGCTGGGTGGCGTGGTGATCGCCACGCAGGCCGGTCTGGTCGCAACGCCCTGGGTGGCCGCGCTGTTGAGTGCCATCGGGCTGGGCCTGGCGCGATGGAGCGTGCAGTTGCAACGCCGCCGCGCGACTGCGCCACTGGCCTGTACGCAGATGGGTTGAGCTGGTTGCCCGCTGGTCATTGGCCACGTTGGCGCACTGCGCGCCAGGCGGCGTTCGAGGCGCATAGACACTGGTTTGGCGCCCAACACTCCACAAGCGCAAACGCCCAGCGGTCACCCAGCGCATCTCTCATTCAACGTGACCAAGGAATTCTCAATGGAAACCCGTCTACTCGGCCGGTCCGGTTTCAAGGTGCCCGTGCTTGGCCTGGGTGCCGGCACGTTCGGCGGCAAGGGGCCGCTGTTTTCTGCATGGGGCGACACCGATGTGGCGCAGGCGCGGCGCATGGTCGAGGTGTGTTTGGAAGCAGGGCTCAACCTGTTCGATACCGCCGATGTGTATTCCGATGGCGCGTCCGAAGACATCCTTGGCCAGGCGCTGCAAGGCCGCCGCGATCAGGTGATTGTTTCGACCAAGACCGGCCTGCGCCTGGGCGATGGCCCCAATGATGCCGGCGCGTCGCGCTTCCGTTTGCTGCGTGCGGTGGAGGCATCGTTGCGACGCTTGCGCACCGACTACATCGATCTGCTGCAGCTGCATGCGTTCGATGCCATGACGCCGATGGAAGAAACCCTGTCCACGCTGGATGGCCTGGTGCGCGCGGGCAAGGTGCGCTATCTGGGCGCGTCCAATTATTCCGGGTGGCAGTTGATGAAGTCGCAGGCGGTCGCCGATGCGCACGGCTGGAGCCGCTTTGTCGCCAACCAGACGTATTATTCGCTGGCCGGGCGCGACTACGAGTGGGAGCTGATGCCGCTGGGTATCGACCAAGGCATCGGGGCGGTGGTGTGGAGCCCGCTCGGTTGGGGGCGGCTGACCGGCAAGCTGCGGCGTGGCCAGCCATTGCCGCAACACAGCCGTCTGCATGCCACCGCCGCGGCCGGCCCGGCGATCGACGATGCGCGCTTGTTCGACATCGTCGATGCACTCGATGCCGTTGCCGCAGAGACCGGCCGCAGCGTGCCGCAGATCGCCATCAACTGGCTGCTGCAGCGGCCGACCGTGAGCACGGTGCTGATTGGCGCACGCAACGAAGCGCAACTGCGCGAAAACCTCGGTGCGGTGGGTTGGTCGTTGACTCACGACCAGCGTGCCCGCCTGGATCAGGCCAGCGCAGTGGAGCCGCCGTACCCGTACTACCCCTATTGGCGCGGGCAGTTCGCAGAGCGCAGCCCGCTGCCGCTGTAAGGCGGGCTGCGCCAAACGCGCCACGCGGCAAGCCAATGCAGGTTGGCGCGCATGATTGCCGCGGTGCTAATGCAGTTGCATCACAATGGCCGTGCCGCCGGAACGATCACTTCCGGCTTGATCGCTCCCACGCCGTTGCTGCCTTGCAGCTGGCGGCAATTGTCCAATGCCGTCATCGCCGAGGCGTAGCCGATCATCGCGCTGCCGTCGGTCGCGGAGGCATAGAGCAGCCTGCCGCCCGTACGCGCGGCCAGTGCGCGCGCGATGGCTGGCGTGGTATCGAACAATTTGATCGAAGCACCGAGCAATGCCGGCTGGCCGCTACGCGTTTCCAGCGCGGCAACGACGCTCCCCGATGCTGCGCTGCGCGTGGTGCGCGCAACCGCGTTCGCGGCGCCGTTGGTGTCGAGGTAGATCGCGTAGCGATCGACGCGGGCAACCGGTGCGTGCGCGCTGGGTTGCGTGCTTCTTGGCGATTGCGTGGCCGCAGTGCCGCGCGTGGCGTCGGCCAGCTGTACCACCGCTGCTGGAATCAGGCGGAAACTGGCGCGGTCCACCACAACGGCTTGCCCGGTTGCGGCAGCACGCAGGCGGGCGCGATCGAACACCTGTGCCGAGGCGGGTGCAGACATGCTGGCGGCAACGACCCACAACAGTGCGATCAGAGAAGTTTTCATGTCAGTGGCCCACCACGCGCATTTCGAATTCCTGCAGTTGTTCCTTGCCGTTGTCGGCGAGCATGTCGTCCACCTCCAATGTCCAGCGACCGGCTGACGCTTCGTCCAGGAACGCATTGCTGGAGGTCAGGAAGACCACGAAGCCATCGCCCGGATCGAGCGTGGAAAACGGCGTCATCACGGTGCTGCGGGTGCCGCTGGGCGAGACCAGCACGGCGCGCAGCTGACGAGGATTCTTGTGCGTCCCTGCGAAGTACAGCTGGACGCCTTCCACCTTGAAGGACTGCTTGATGTCGATCGCCAATCGCGCTGGCGCGCCGATACCGCCGATAGTGCTGCTTTTTCCGTCATAGACGCTCCACTCGGTGTCTTGCATTGCAGGCAGCGGAGTGAAATGCACCGCACGCTCCACCGCCGCGGCTGCATCCACCAAGCCGAAGCCATACCAATTGCTGAAATGGTGGCCGGCCGCATTGGTGATCCAGGCGGGCTCGATCACGGCGTCCTTGTAGAACGCCTTGGCTTGATGAGGATCGACCTGTACCGCCGTCGTTGCCAGGATGTATTTGACATCGCGCAGTGTCAGCTGCGGGTTGGCGCTCAGCATCAGCGCCGCGACGCCTGCAACTGTCGGCGCGGAGGCAGAGGTGCCATTCATGCGTGCGCTGTAGTTGCACGAGGCATCGATCTTCGCGTGGCTGGTGTCCAGCGCGTTCTGCGGCGCGCGCGTGCGGTCGCGGTTATTGCCTGCCGCGCAACCGCTCAGATCGGTGGTGACGATCGCCGGGGAGAAGAATGGCTGCGGACCCTGCGCAGCGAGCAGCGTATAGAGCGGGCTGAACGTCTCCGGGTGCGGATCGAAGCGACGCTGGAAGCCAAATTCGCCGGACAGCCCGGACACCCACAATGCCGATCCGGGCGATGAGTAACTCGCGCGTACGCCGTTGGCATTGACTGCACCCACCACAATCATGGTGGTCAGGCTGTTGAGGTTGTCGATATTGGCGCTGCTGCAGGCGACACCGAGCTGCCGGGTTTGGTCGCTGCAGCGATCGATCAGCTTGCCCTGTGCATCCACATCGAGCAGCGTATTGAAATCATTGCCAGCTGCCTTGACGTAGATGCCGCCCTTGCCGCCACGCTGGGCACGCATCATTTTTTCCAGGGAGCGCTGCTCGTCGAGATCGCTGAATGGATAGACCGCTGTCGAGATGCCGAAGCTGTTGTTGAACACGTCCATCGCACGGGCTTCCGGGCCATCGCCCCAGGAGTAGCGCATGTCGACGTACTGCTTGCTGCCATCGAGGACGGAAATTGCGTTGAAGCCAGCCACCTTTGCCTCCGGCGCGACGCCACGTCCACCCAGGCCATTCCATCCACGTGCCGCGATGATGCCGGCGACCGCGGTGCCGTGGTCATTGTCGATTTCATCCGCAGGCGGCGTCGGGTCGTTGGAACCGTTCAAGAAGTTGTGCGAGCCGCCGGCAACGATGTTGTCGACCAAATCCTCGTGCGCAATCTCAAGCCCGCCATCGATGACCGCCACCTTGACTCCGGCGCCACGGATGCCGAGCGTGTGCAAGATGTCCACATCCAGATCGACGCCTGGCCGTGGCCGTTGGTCGCCGAACACCGGCTGGCCTTGGTTGAGCAGATGCCATTGGTAGCGGAACAACGGGTCGCCGGTTTGCTTTGCGTTCTGCGTTGTCCTGGTCGGCGCATCGACACCGTTTGCCGCAGCAGCGGCTGTCAGAGAGAAAGGGCCCAGCGCCAGCAGGCAGGCGCAAAACAGCGGCAATCGCCGCAGGGAAGACGTTGTCATGGCATGGTATCGGTCATGGTGGTGGACGCAGATGCAGGTGTCGGCCAGACCGGCCGGCCTGCTGCCCGACGTGGAACGGCCGCAGGGGTCAGCCTGCGGCCGGTGTCGTTACATCGGTTGCATGACCGCCTGCATGACCACCAGCGCCGCCTGCGCGACACCGCTGCTGCGCTGCAGGCCGGGTAGTGCACGCTGGGCGCGTTCCACCGATGCATAGGTGATCACCGCGCTGCCGTCTACCGTCGAGGTGTACGCAATGGTCCCGCCGGTGCTGGCCGCCAGCGCTGTCGCCGTGGCCGGCGTCGTGCCGGTGAGTTTCACCTGCGGGTTGACCAGCACGACACGACCGTTGCGCTCATTCACCGCAGCGGCGATGGGGCGTTCGGTGTTGGTGGCGAGACTGCGCGCAGCACCTGCAGGCGCATCCAGTACCACCGCATACGGCCCGATGCGCGCGGCGACCTTGGCGTTGGGGGCCACTGCACCTGTACTGGCGACTTTGGCTGCCGATCGCTGTGCTGATATCGCGTTCCGTGGCGGCATGTGCTCGCTCACCACCGTGCCCGGCAGCATGCGGAAGGTGTCCGCTCCGGAGGTGAAACGTACGCCGGTCGCTGCCGTACGCAGGGCATTGGCGTCCATGTATTGCACTGCCTGCGCAGCACCGGTTGCGGCCATGGTCAGCGTCAAGACGCAAGCAAGAATGATCGGTTTCATATCAGTGCCCCACGATGCGAAGTTTGAAAGCGTTGAGTGCGACAGTGCTCCTGGGGTCGCTCATGTCGGTGACTTCCAGGGTCCAGATGCCGCGCGATTTCTCGTCCAAAAACGCATTGCTGGAGGTCAGGTCGATGTAGAACCCCGTCTGCGCATAAGCAGCCGGATCCAGGACGGTAAACGGCGTGGCAACCACGCTGCGTGTCCCGCTCGGCGACACCAGCACCACACGCAGGTTGGACGGCGTCTTGTGCGCCGACTGCAGCGACAGCTGCACCGCTTCCACCTTCATGGCCTGCTGCACCCGGATGCGCAGCTTGCCCGGTCGCGCCGGGCCACCGATCTGGCTGGCCGCGTCGGTAGAGCTGATCCACTGGGTGTCGCGCATGGGCGGCAGCGGCGTGAAATAGCGCGCCTTGTAGACCGCGGCCGCGGCATCGGCCAGGCCGAAGCCATACCAGTTGCTGAAACGGTGCCCGGCTGCATTGGTGAACCAGCCCGGATCGATCACGCTGCCCTGGTAGACCACCCGCGGCTGGTACGGATCGATCTGGCGCGCGGTGGTCGCGAGAATATATTTGACGTCGCGTGCGCTCAGGCTCGTATTGGCACTGAGGATCAACGCAGCCACGCCAGACACGGTGGGCGCTGCAGCCGAGGTGCCGTTCATGATCGCGTTGTAGTTGCACGACGCATCGATCTTCGACTTGCTGCCGTCCAGTGCGTTGTAGACCACGCCGGGAGCTTCGACGTTGTCGCCAGCTGCGCAGCCGCTGAGATCGGTCGTGACAATCGCCGGATCGTAGGCATAGGGGACGGCGTCCGGGTAGAAAGTGGACGCTGCGTTGGGATAGAACTTGCGTTGACGGCCGAACTCGCCACCAAGGCCGGATACCCACAACGCAGAGCCTGTGGACGAATACGAGGCACGGGTGCCCTTGGCATTCAGGCTGGCCACGACGATGGTCCCGGGCAGATTTGCCAACGGGTCGATGTTGGCCAGCAAGCAGCCGACTTTCAATGCCAGCGATTGTTCGCTGCAGATATTGACGGGGTCTCCGTTCTCGTCGGGCACAATGAATCGCAGGAAGCTATTGCCAGCAGATTTGACATAAATACCGCCAAGGCCGCCACGTGTCGAAGCCATCAATGCTTCCCAGTCGCGCTGGTCTTCCAGAGGAAAATCCTGGTAGAACGGGGTAGCCGAACCCCAGCTGTTGTTGAAGACATCGATGTTGCGCGCCTCCGGCCCATCGCCCCATGAATAACGGACGCTGGCGTCGGTGTTCGAAGCGTCGCGCGCAAACATGTCGAATCCTGCCAGTTGCACTTCTGGCGCCACGCCGCGTCCGCCGCGGCCATTCCAGCCCACCGCACCGATGATGCCGGCGACGGACGTGCCGTGGCCGTTATTCGGATCGATCGGCGTGGTGTCGTGCGAGCCGTCGCCGAAATTGTGCGAGCCGTTCGGCAGAATGTTGTCTGCCAGATCTTCATGGCCCAATTCCAGCCCGTCGTCCACCACGCCGACCCGCACGCCGCGGCCGCGAATGCCCAGGGCATGCAGGATGTCGACATCCATGTCCACGCCGGCGACCGGACGGCTGTCGCCGATCACGGCCTGCCCCTGATTGGAGATATGCCACTGGTAACGCAGCAACGGGTCGTTGCCATTGGCCTTGGTCGTGGCGCTGGTAGTGGCCGGGGTGGTGGCAGCCGCTGCCTGCGCGGCAGCAAGTACCGACAGTGGCGTGCTGCCGGCGAGGAGGGCAACGATCAACAGCGCGAGAGGTCGCCTGCGAAAAGAGTTCATTCCGTCTGATTCCAGTCAAAGGGTGGGCGCCGTCGAAGTGACACAGTCCTCCGTCAGGCCAACCGCGCGATCGGCCCTTGCAACTGCTCCACTCCACGCAAGCTCGCGCCTGTGAAGCCGGTGTTGGTGGAGCCGGAAAGAGGAATGCGAGTGAAGGAACCGGCAGATGCCCGCCGGGTCCGGAAAGCCCGTCAGCCAACGTAACCTGCAAGCGGAGTTGCACCGCAGGCAGTCGGATGCCGCGTGTCGATGCCCGGGGTGCGACATCGATGCAAGGAAGCAGCGACAAGCGCCATGTGCGTTTATCCCAGTTGAGTCACAAGCGCATTTGCGCCGATGCAAAGCTGCGGTCAGGTCCCGCGTCGGCTCCCCTGTGCGTGTCGACGCAGCCGATGTTGTCGATGCGTTTGCACCAGCAACGCCTGGATTACAAAGGGGGACAGCACTGCCTGCAAGGCATGCACACTGCGAGATCTTCGTGACACACCGCGCAATTTATGACGGGCGTGTCGGGCGATGCGTTGCATACGAAGTTCTGCCGACGAAAATTGCAGAAAAATTTGGCAGGGGCGGTCATTTCGATCGAAATAAGCGATCACGATGCGTCGTTGTGCTTCGCATGCGAGCTGTTCGCCTCCGCCCCGTCATCACCGGGTTGCAGTGGCTGTCGCGCGTGGGAAAAACGCATGGGTGCCGCAACGCCTGGCAACGCCGGGTTTGGTCCGGGCATGCCAGCGTCGCGAGGCTGCGCATCGTGGCATGCGCTAGCGAAGTCCCGCGCAGCAGTCTCCGCTGCTGCGCGGCTCAGGTGCGGCGGCGAACTACCAGCGGTACGCCACCGACAGTTGGTACTGCCGCCCGGCGATGGGGCGGCCCATGAAGACACCACCGGTGGCTGCGCCAGGCACGCGCACGTTGCCTTCGGTCAGGCCCAGCGTGTCGGTGACATTGCTGCCGCTGGCCGTCACTTCCCAATGTTCGCCCACATGCAGGTTGGCGCCGATGTCCAGCATGTCGTACGCGGGCAGGCGCTGGCTGTTGGCCAGGTCTGCAAAGCGCTCGCCGATGTACGAATAGGTGGCAAACACCTTGAGGTCGCCGAACGGCAGCATCCAGTAATAGCTGGGCGTGATGCGGAACTGGCGCTTGGGTTGGCGCATCACCCGGTTGCCGGTGAACTCGCGATAATTGCGGTACTTGGCATCCAGCCATACTCCGGTGCCAGCCAGCTCGAACCCGCCGAACGGCCGGATCGCACCCTCCACTTCCAGCCCGCGTGCGCGCGAATCGCCCACGGCGGTGAAGTTCTCGCCATTGGCCAGGAACGCCTGGAACGGCGAGTTCTTGAAGGTGTTGTAGAACGCGGTGAGATACAGGTCGTAGACGCTTGTGCCGGACTTCAAACCCAGCTCGTATTGATCCACGTCCTGCACGCGGTTCTGCCCATCGCGCAGGTTGTCGAAGCCGGGAAACTTCACCCCGGAGTTGACCCGCGCAAACAGGCTGTTGTTCTGGTCCAGCGTGAAGTTCAGGCCGGCTGTCCACGAGAACGCTTCATCGTCCTGATCGATGCGCCGGGTGGTCGCCAATGCCAGCGAGGTGGCGTTGTCGTACAACGTGGCCGGGTTGCCATCCAGATCCACGGTCGTGGTGTCGTGCACATCGCCGGTGACGCTCTGGCGCTCGTAGCGTGCGCCCAAATCCAGACGCAGGCGTTCGCTCAGCTCCCATTCGTCGGCGACGAAGGCGGCGATGTTTTCGCCGTCGTACTTGGCGCGCAGGTTCAAGAACGCGGTACTGGTGAACCCCTGGCGCGTGGCCTGGCGGCCATCGTCCAACGTTACATCGATGCGGCGTGCGTTGTTTTGCGCGGTGAGCAGCATGGTATTGCCCAGGTACCAGGTATCGGCAGACGAATACTTGGCGTAGTACGCGCCCACGGTGAGCGTATTGCCGGCAAACATCTCGCGGCTCAGACGCAGGTCGTTGGTAAAGGAATTCAGGCGCTTGTCCACCGACCACCAACCGGCTTCGAGCACCTGCTGGTTCGGATCCACCGTGCCCCCGCCATTGGTGTAGCTGGCGCTGCCGCCGCTGCCGTAACCGGCAATGAAATCGCCCAGGCGCTGTGGCGCATCGCCGGTAAAGAGCGCGTAGGTCGGCGCGCTGCCGCTGATCACGTTGAAGCGGTCGGCAACGGTCCAGCCGCCGCTCTCCCAGTTCCATTCGCCGCCGAACACGTCGATGTTGACGCCGCGCCAATCGGCCAGATCGCGCCGCAACGTCTGGCCATCGGGCCCGACCAACAGCTCCACGTTGCGGAAGTCGCGGCCGAGCAGGGTGCCGGTCTGCGCGTTCAAGCCGGGGAAACTGGAAAGATCGTTGCCGTTGTTGCGCGAGAGCAACGGGATCGCGGTGTAGAACGCGTTGTTGTCGTCGGTGTGGCGTGCGTAGAACGAGGTAATCCCCCCGCCCATTAGCAGACGCCAGAAGTGGAATTTTCTCGTATCCTTTCTCGAGGAGGTTCCATGAAGAAGTCCCGCTTTACCGACAGCCAGATCATCGCCGTGCTCAAGCAGGCCCAGGCCGGTGCGCCCGTGCCGGAGCTGTGCCGCGAGCACGGCATCAGCTCGGCCACGTTCTACAAGTGGCGCAGCAAGTTCGGCGGCATGGACGTGTCCATGGTCGCGCGCATGAAGGAGCTGGAGGAGGAGAACCGCCGGCTCAAGAAGATGTACGCCGAGGCGCAGCTCAGTACCGACCTGCTGAAGGAAGCGCTCGCAAAAAAATGGTGAGGCCATCTCAGCGACGCGAGATGGCCCAATCGGCAGTCACGAGCGGGCGTACGAACATCCGCCACGCCTGCCAGGCCTTCGCGGTGAGCGAGACCTGCTTCCGCTACCAGGCCAAGGCCAGCGAGCAGAACGCCCGGATCGCCGACTGGCTGGTCCGCCTGACGACCGCCCATCGCGACTGGGGCTTTGGCCTGTGCTACCTGTACCTGCGCAACGTGAAGGGCTTTGGCTGGAATCACAAGCGGGTCTACCGGATCTACCGCGAGCTGGAGTTGAACCTGCGGATCAAGCCGAGGAAGCGGCTGGTGCGTGAGCGGCCCGAGCCTCTGGCGGTGCCGGAGGCTATCAACCAGGTCTGGTCGATGGACTTCATGCACGACCAGTTGGCCGACGGCCGCAGCTTCCGGCTGTTCAATGTGCTCGACGACTTCAATCGCGAGGGGCTGGGGATCGAGGTGGATCTGTCGCTGCCGTCAGCCCGTGTGATCCGATCGCTGGAGCAGATCATCGAGTGGCGCGGCAAGCCCGCCGTGATCCGCTGCGACAACGGCCCTGAATACATCAGTGGCGCGTTGCTGTCCTGGGCGCAGCGGCATGGTATCCGGGTCGAGCACATCCAGCCGGGCAAGCCACAGCAGAACGCCTACGTTGAACGCTACAACCGCACCATCCGCTACGCCTGGCTCGCCCAAACCCTGTTCGACACCATCGACCAGGTGCAGGACAAAGCCACCCGCTGGCTATGGACGTACAACCACGAGCGTCCGAATATGGCGCTCGGCGGCATCACGCCTGCCATGAAGTTGGCGATGGCCGCTTAGCTCCACTTCTGGCGACCGCTAGAAGTGGGGGGATTACCACGACAGCTCACCGCTGTCCCAGCGCTTGCTCAACGTGGCGCTGAACTGGCCGCCCTTGTCGGCGGAGAACTGCGGGTCGCGCACGCCGTCGGTTTCGCGAAAAAAGCCGCCCACGCTGTAGTACCAACCATTGCCCATCGGCCCGCTGTTGAACACATCGATGCGGCGCAAGGCGTTGTTGCCGCCGGTCAGGCGCACGCTGCCTTCGGGTTCGTCCTGGCCTTTTTTCTGGATGAAATTGACGGTCAGGCCGGGCTGGCCGTTGGAGAAGATCGGACTGGAGCCGCCGCGCAGCACTTCCATGCGTTCGACAGTGTCATCGACACGGAACAGCGTGGAATTCTCCAGGAACGACAAGGTAGGCGGTGGAAACAGCGGTGAGCCATCCAGTTGCATGGTCACGAACGGCGCATCGCCTTCCGATGGCATGCCGCGCACGAAGATGTTGGCGCCCGTACCGCCACCGCTGGGCTCTGCCCACACGCCTGGCACGATCTTGAGCAGGTCGGCGGTGCTTTGCGGCACCGCCTGCTGGATCTGTTCCGGGCTGGCCGTGGTGATCGAAAAGCTGGCGTCGCGCTTGGCCAGGCCCTTGAAGCGTGCGGTGCCGCTGACGATGACCGCATCCAGCGTCGTGGTCTCTTGATTGGCTGCTGCGGGCGTGGCGGTTTGCGCGCGGCCATCGGGTGCCAACAGCGCGGCAGCAACGGCGAGCGAGAGGGTGTAGCGGGGCGATGAAAAACGCATGCGCAAGGCTCCTTGTGTAGGTGCGAGAACGCTGCCGAGCCATGCGGCGGTGTGCAGGCATCGGCAGCCAGTGCACGCGCGCGCCCGCGCTATCGCGTCGCGTGCGCCCCCTGTCAGCGCAGTGCTAATGAAGTTTTAACCCCAGATGCGCCGCAGCCTGTTGTGCGACGCAGCAGCATGCGGCAGCGTTTTCTGTTGGGAACACGGCGGTACTCGCTTGCAGTGCGACGGTGCCCCTGTCCTGTGCACCGTTCACCTCCGCGCGATGGCGAGCGCGGCTGCAGCCACGGTGCAGCGCGCTGCCGTACACGCCGACCGGTCGGCAACGCCCATAAAAAAGGCCGCCCGAAGGCGGCCTTCCTTCCAGTCAGCAGGGGAGAGAGTCTGCTGTCAGAAGAACAGGCGCACGCCGAACGAGGCGCTGCGGCCAGGAAGCATCACATCGTCCTTGAGGAAGGAGGTGTGCACGCGTGCGTCCTGGTTGGTGAGGTTATTGCCGTCCAGGAACACTTCCCACGCCGTGCTGCCGTGGTCCACGTGATACGCCAGATGTGCATCGGCGAAGGTGTAGCCATCGGTCGGCGTTTCGTTCACTGCCACCTTGTCCTGCTTCATGGTGCGTGTGGCACCGACCGATGCGCGCCACTGCTGCGCATCCCAGCGCAGCTGCGCACCGAAGCGGCCCGGCGCAATCCGCGGCAGGTTGCCGCCATCGTTCAGGCGCGCACGCACGGTATCGCCGAACACGCGCAGGTCCCACGCACCGTTCTGGTTGTTGGCCAGGTGGAAGGTGGCCTCGCCTTCGAAACCGTGGAAGATCGCGTCGGCCTGCGTCCACTGGCGAATCGGCAGGAAGTCGTTGTCTTCTTCGTTGAACCACTGGCCGCCGGTGTCGACGATGTAGATGAAGTCGTTGTAGCGGTTGTAGTACGCCGCCACCTTGGCATCCACCCATGCGTTCTGGAAATTCAATCCCAGCTCGGCCTGGTTGGCCTTCTCGGTCTTCAGATCGGCGCCGCCGATCTCGAAGGCGAGGGTGGCGATGTGCGGGCCGTTGGCGAACAGTTCTTCCTCGGCCGGCGCGCGTTCGGCGTGGTCCAGGTTGGCGGTCAGGCGCCACTGCTCGTTGAAGCGGAAACCGCCGCTGGCCGAGAAGCTGGTCGGCGTGAAATCGCGGTCCACGCCGATATCGGTCTGGTACTTGACCTTGTCCACGCGCGCGCCGACTTCGGCGGTGACGCGCTCCCAACTGTTGCGTGCGACGGCGAAGGCGCCGAGCGAGCGGGTATCGGTCTTGGGCACGAAGGATTCTTCGCCGATCGCCTGGAAGGTGCTGTCGCTGCCCTGCAGGCCGAATGCGGTCTGCCAGCCGCTGCCAAACGTAAACGAGGCTTCCACGCGGCCTTCGTTGGCCCGCTTGGTGAACACGGTGCCGACTTCGGCGCCTTCGAATTCGGTATGCGCGTAATCGGTATGGCCGAAGCTGTAGCGCAGCGCGCTGCCGTCGCCCCACGGATCGGTCAGCCCGCCCTTGAGGTCGTAACGGTCCTGCTGCAGTTTCAGCGACACGCCGCGCTCGCCGATGGACGGGTCGCCCGGCTCGCCCGGGTTGCCGTAGTTGTCGCGGAAACGCGATGCCGACAGGCCGACAAAACCCCAGTCGCCGGACAGCGATGCACCGATGGAGCCCACCTTGGAATCGATCCAGCTGTTGAGCTGGCGGCCCTTCGGCGTGTCGTAGTCGTTCTGGTTGCGATACACACCATCGGCATGGATCGACAGGCCGCTGCCATTACCGGCATCGACGCGGAACATGTCGGTGTTGCCGTCCTTGTCGCCGCCGTCGAAGCGCGCTTCGGCGCGTCCGCTGAAGCCGTCCACGGGAGTCTCGGCGATGCGCCCGTCGACCACGTTGACCACGCCGCCGATGGCGCCGGAGCCGTACAGCAGCGTCGATGGACCCTTCAGCACTTCGATCTGGTTGGCCAGGAACGGCTCGATTGCCGGGGAATGGTCCTGGCTGACGGTGGACACGTCTTGGGTCGACAGGCCGTCGCGCAGCACTGCCACGCGCGGGCCGTCCAGGCCGCGGATGATCGGCCGGCCCACGCCGGGCCCGAAGTTGGAACTCTGTACGCCGGGCAGGCTGGCCACGGTTTCGCCCAGGCTGGAACTGCGCACCTCGTCCAGACGCTCGCCGGCCAGCACTTCCACCGGGCGACTCAACTCACCGGCCGCACCCCGCAACGGGCTGGCGGTGACCACCACCTTGTCCAGATCCTTGATATGGCGCCCACTGGAAGGGCTGGCATCGTGGCGTGTGTCCGAACTGGGCGGGGTCTGCCCATCGGCAGCGACCGGAGCGTCCTCGGCCATGGCCAGGGCAGGGATCAGCAGGCTGGCCAGGGCCAGCGAGAGCGCGGAACGGCGGAACGGGTGTGCAAAAGGGGGCATGGTGGGGTGGACTCTGTAATTGTTACTGTGTATCAGCGGTAAGGCGCAGCTTGCCTACTGCGCCGGCGGCGAGACCGCATGACGGCGCGATGCATCGATGCGGGGCTGGAACAGTAAGATGTTATATTATTCCACGTCGCCGCGAATACCCTGCTGGACGTCATGCCTCTACCCACCCTTCGCCATCTTCTTGACCGCTTCGGCGCAACCGGCTCGCTGCTGTGCGCCGTGCACTGCGCGGTATTGCCACTGGTGCTGGCGCTGGCGCCTTCGCTGGGCCTGTCGTTCTGGCTGGGCGACGGGGTGGAACTGGCCATCGTGGTGTTCGTGTCGCTGCTGGGCCTTTTCAGCCTGGTGCTCGGGTATCGCCGGCACAAAGCGCTGCATGCGCTGGCGCTGCTATTGCCCGGTCTGGGATTGCTGTGGCTGGGCCTGCTGTACGACCCGCTCCATCATTCGGTGGTGCCGCATGCGGTGGTGATGACGCTGGGTGGCGCCCTGGTCGGTATCGCCCACCTGGTCAATCTTCGCCTGAATCACGGGCATGGGCATGTGCACGACGCCAGCTGCGCGCACTAAGCGCCGCTACTGCCGCAGCGATGGCCCTTGGGCCGAGGGCTGCACGCAGAATCGAGATCTGCCGTTCGTCCATTCGGGCCGCTCTACGGCGTCTGCCTGATCACAGCGCGGCGCGCACAACGTACGCGGTGCGCCGCAGGCAGCCAGCTCGGCAGGGCGGCCAGGCGCTGCCCAGCTACGCGCGCCGGGGGCCGCCGTGATAGGCTTGTCGGCCTTGCGCGAGGGCGCCGCCGGTGAAACCTCGCCAGACCTGTGCCAGCACGGGAATTTGTATTCACATTCAGGAGTCGACGAAATGGGTAAGGGTGACCGTAAGACCGCCAAGGGCAAGCGCTACAACGCCAGCTACGGCAATTCGCGTTCGCACGCGGTGAGCAAGGTTGTCGTGGGTGCAGCTGCCCCGGTTGCCAAGAAGGGCGTGGTCAAGGCCCCGGCCAAGAAGGCCGTCGCCAAGAAGACCGTCGCCAAGGCCGGCTGATCCCAGCCAGCTTCGCGACACCAGAACGCGGCGCTTGCGCCGCGTTTTTCGTTTGCAGGCGGTCGTTACGCTCCCGGCCCATCAACGTGCGCCCATGTGCGCAGGATGCCGGCGGCGATTTGCGCTAGAAGCGATCAATGACGCTGATGCCGAGGTCGCGCATGGCGTCCATGCCGGTCAGCACCGCAATGGCCTCGTCCAGGTCCACCCTTTTGCCGATGAGCCGTTGTGGTGCGATCTTCCCGGCCTGGATCATCTCCAACATCGCATCGTACCGCCACGCCTGCATCCCGTGGCTGCCGTAGATCTCCAGTTCGTGGCCGATCACCTGCGCCATCGGGATCCTGGGCGTGGCGTGTTCGCCCAGCATCAGTCCCACCTGGACATGACGGCCGCGCCGCCGCAGGTTGCTGATGGAGTTGAAACAGGTCGCGGGGCTGCCGAGCGCATCGATGGAAACATGCGCGCCGCCCTTGGTGATCTCGCGAATCGCCTCCACCGTGTCGGCCGCTTTCGACGCGTTGACCGTTGCGACCGCGCCGCATTCAACGGCGAACGCCAGCTTGTCGTCGAAGATGTCCACTGCAATCACCTGCGCCCCCAGTGCCGCTGCGATCATCACTGCCGAAAGCCCGACGCCGCCGCAGCCATGTACCACGACCCATTCGCCAGGGCCGGTTCTGGCCTGATCGACCACGGCCCGAAACGAGGTGGCAAACCGGCATCCCAGGCTTGCCGCCGTCGCACTGTCGATGCTGTCCGGCAGTCTGACCAGATTCGTTTCGGCAAAATCGATCGCGACATATTCGGCGAACGATCCCCAGGCGGTGAAGCCGGGCTGGAACTGGTTCGAGCACACTTGCTGATGGCCGCCGTGGCACTGCGCACAGCGCCCGCACCCGGACACGAAGGGCACGGTGACCCTGGTGCCGATCGCAAAGCCCGAGATGTGTTTTCCCAAGGCGACCACTTCGCCGGCGAACTCATGTCCCGGCACGTGCGGCAATGCAATGTCCGGATCGTGCCCCATCCAGCCGTGCCAATCGCTGCGGCAGATGCCAGTGGCCGCCACTTTGATCACCACGCCGTCATCGGTTGGCGTCGGGTCCGGGAGCTGCAGAATTTTCGGAACATGTTCGAAACGCTCAAACTGCATTGCACGCATACATAACCTCCGGAAGCAGCACGATGAAGAGGGGATCTACCGCGCTGCGCCGCTGACGAGCGGTGCGGCAGCTTATGTTCGTGGTGAGGCGTCGTCCTGGCCACTGTTTCCGGCCACTGTCTGGAGCTGCGACGTTGACGCGTGCTCTGCAGCGGGAGCGGGCGCCGGCACCGGCACCGGCAGCAGTTGCTCGGCCAAGCCACGATAGATCGGCGTCTTGCAGACCAGCCCGGAGACTGCGCGCGCGATCAGCACGGTGGCCAGGATCGGCAGCAGCATCTGGCCGGTGTCGGTGAGTTCCAGCGAAATCACCGCCGAGGTCAGCGGCGCCTGGGTCACGCCGGTGAGATAGGCGCACATGCCCAACAGCACGAAGGTGCGCGGGTCCACGTTGGGCATCAGCACCGAGAGGTTGTGGCCGATGCCGGCACCCACTGCCAGCGCCGGCGAAAACAGTCCACCCGGAATGCCGGCCAGATACGAGACCAGGTTGGCGATGAGTTTCATCAAGCCGAACTCGTGGCCGACCACCGCATGCCCCTGCACCAGGCTGCGCGCCTGTTCGTAGCCGGTGCCGAAGGCGCCTTGCCCGAACACCAGCGCCAGCCCGACCAGGGCAACGCCGCACAACGCGGCCAGCAGCACCGGATGCCGTTGGCGCAGCGCGCCCAAACAGCGCGGTTTGCCGCTGACGCTGGCCAGCACCATCCGCGCGAAAAGGCCGCCGAGTAACCCGGCCACGCTGCTGCACAAGGCGATCGCCAGCCAGGCCTGGCCCAACGGCAAGGCCACCGCCACCTTGCCGAAATAGGTGTAGTTGCCCAGCAGGCCTAATGACACCACTCCGCCGACGATCACCGCGGTGAGCAAGGTGCCGGAAAAGCGGTGCTCGAAACGCCCGCTCAGTTCTTCGATCGCAAAGACCACGCCCGCCAGCGGGGTGTTGAACGCGGCCGCGATGCCGGCGGCGCCGCCGGCGAGCAGAAAATGCGAGAGCTCGCGTGGGTCGCGAAAACCGAACCAGCGCCCGAACACATGCATCAGGCTGGCGCCGACATGCACGGTGGGTCCTTCGCGTCCCACCGATGCGCCGCCGAGCAGCGACAAGGTGGTCAGCGCGAGCTTGCCAACCGATACGCGCAACGAGAGGTTGCTGTCGCGAAACGCCGGGTCCGGGTGCTCCAGCGCGGCGATCACCTGCGGGATGCCGCTGCCGCGCGTGGGCCGCAGCGCACCGGAGGTGAGCCAGGCGAGCAGGGCGAAGATGCCCGGCGTCAGCAGCAATGCCCACCAGATCGAGTGTGCGGTAATGCGTTGAAAGAGATGAAAAGCCGCGTCGCTGGCCTTGGCGAACACGATCGCCACCAGCGCCACCGCAATGGCGCCGCCCCACAGTGCAGCGCGACGACGCCAGCCTTCGCTGGACAACAGCGGCCGCGAGCGACGCGGCGGGGGATTGGAACCGGACATTGCGTCATTGTCGCACTGCCGGGCCGCAGCGATGTCTACAGCGATCCGCATTGTTGCGCGCTCGCCAACACGCGCTGCGCGGCGGCGAGGTGGAGCGGGGTCTTCCCTGCGTGCGCATTGTCGGCGTTGATGCGGCCCGCTTACGCACCGCGGCGGCGTTGCGGATGCCGGTCGCGATTACTGGGCATCTGTTGCCGGCGGCATGCGCAGGGCCGGCAGCAAGGTTGCCGGGTTGCCATCGTTGGGTGCGGCCGCAATCCCCAGCAGCCGCGTCATCAGCGCATAGACATCCACGTTGTCGAAGCCCGGCAGTGTCTTGCCCTGCGCCAGATCCGGGCCTTGCGCCAGGAACACCGCACGCATCGACGGCAATGCCGGATCGAAACCGTGCGAGCCACGCATGCCTTGCCGCGCGCGCTTGGCAAGCTTGTCCGGGAAGAGCGCATCCCAGCCTTCGTGCATCTGGCAGACGATCGACGGAATGCGCGGGTGGCTGCCGTACTGCCAGCTTGCCGGCAGCTCGGCCTTGCGCCAGCAGTCGTAGTGGTCGTGCGCGCCAAGCGTGCTGGCCTCGGCAGCGGCCTGTTGCCCGGGCAGTGGCTCCAAACCGATCACCTGGCCGTCGGTGATTGCGGTGGCGATCTGCGGCGGCGCGATGTCTTCCACGCTGATCGCATGCCCTGGCGCAACCTCGGCCATGCCATGGTCGGAGACCACGATGATGTTGGTGCGCGCACGCGTGCCATCGCGTTGCATGCCTGTCAGCAGCCGGCCGATGGCCGCATCCACCGCGCGCACGGCGTCGGCGTATTGGCGCGATTCCGGGCCGTGGTCGTGGCCGGCTTCGTCCACCTGTTCGAAGTACAGCGTGACGAGGCGATTGCGCTGGGCACCGTCGGTTTTCAGCCAGCCCCGCACTGCGTCCACGCGCGTGTCCAGGCGCACGCCTTTTTGGTAATGGCGCCATTGCGACGGGCGCACGCCCTTGATCGCCGCCTCGCTGCCTGGCCACGACCAGGTGGCCGCATGCTGGCCCGATTTTTCTACGTCCACCCACACCGGTTCGCCGCCCCACCAGCGCGCATCGCCCACCGCGTCGGACTTGCTCAACCAGAATCCCCCAAGCGTCGGGTCGCGCATGCTGTTGTGCACGATGCCGTGGTGGTCCGGGCGCAGCCCGGTGACCAGGGTGTAATGATTGGGAAACGTCAGCGACGGATACGCGGGCGTCATCCAGCGCGCACGGACGCCTTCGCGTGCCAGTTGCGACAGGTTCGGCGTGATGCCGCGATCGAGCATGTCCGCGCGCAGGCCGTCGATGGAGATCAGCAGCAAGGTGTGCGGGTTGCTGGCCGATGCGATGTTCGCAGATGCAGTTGGCAACTGCGTGGGCGCGCTGCGCGCGGATGGCTGGCTGCTGCAGGCCGCAAGCAAGGCAAGCGCCGCTGCGGCAATTCCAAGACGTCGGTCGATCATGGCGTAAGTCTACGGCGCAGCGATGACGCCGCGAAGTCAGCCGGTGCGCACTGCCGAGGCAGATGCGAACAGATCGTCGGCGCGCGCCGCACCACGCGGCGACCAGCCTTCCAACTGCAACAACGCCTGCTTGGTCGGCAGGCCGCCACCGAAGCCGGTCAACGTGCCATTGGCGCCGATCACGCGATGGCACGGCAGCACGATCGGCAGCGGGTTGCGCCCATTGGCAGCGCCCACCGCGCGGCTCGCGGCCGGCTTGCCCACCGCCTGCGCAAGCTGCGCATAGCTCCAGGTCTGCCCGAACGGAATCTGCGCCAGCGTGCGCCAGACCATCAGCTGGAACGGTGTGCCGACCGGTGCCAGCGGCAGATCGAAACTGCGTCGCCCGCCGTGCAGGTAATCGAGCAGCTGTTGGCGTGCTTCGCGCACCAGCGGCGCATCGGGGTCGTGCAACCAGCGTGCACGGCCGACGGCGTCGTAGCGGTTCTGCGCGAACAGGATGTGGTGCACGCCGGTGTCGTCGGCGGCCACGCTCAGTGCGCCGATCGGCGAGGGGAAGGTGTCGTAGTACAGGGGACTCATGCGCGGGTGTCCTTGCGGTCGTTGGCCAGATGCCACAGGTGCAGCACGGCGTAGGCGCGCCACGGTCGCCATGTCTGCGAACGGGCATCGGTGGCGCGTTCGCTCAGGCGCCCGGGGGCGCCGAGCACCTGCTGCAGGATCAGGTCGCCGGCCGGGAACGCATCTGGGTGGGACAACGCGCGCATGGCGATGTAATGCGCGGTCCACGGCCCGATCCCGGGTAGCGCGGTGCAGGCGGCGATGAAATCAGCCAGGCGCTGCCCGGCACCGAAGTGCAGCTGGCCTTGCGCGCAGGCCGAGGCCAGCGCACGCAGCGTGGCGGCGCGCGCACGCGGCAGCCCGAGGTGTTCCAGCGGCGCGTCGGCCAACTGTTCGGGCGTGGGAAAACTGCGATCCAGCCCGGGTGGCATGTCGGCATGATGGCCGCCGTGACGGTTCACCAGGCGCGCTGCCAGCGTTGCCGCGCCGGCCACGCTGATCTGCTGCCCCAGCACTGCACGCACCGCCACTTCGAAGCCGTCCCAGCCCCCGGGTACGCGCAGACCGGGTCGGCGTGCAATTGCCTCGGCCAGCAGTGGTTCCGGCGCGAGCGTGGCATGCACGGCCTGCAGGTCTGCATCCAGATCGAACAGCCGGCGCACGCGCCGCACGATCTGCGGAACCTGGCGCGGGTCGGTGGCGCCGATGCGCAGCAGCAGTTCCGGGCGCTGCGGTGCCGCGCTGACCTCGATCACGCTGGCCTTGCCCGGCGCGCCGATCACGCGCCGGTAACCGTTGGCGTCGACCTGCTCGATGCCCGGAATCGCGCGGCGCTGCAGGAAGGCCAGCATCGCCGGCAGATCCAGCGGCGGGCGATAGCCCAGGCGCAATGTCAGTTCGCCGCCCGGCACCTCGGCACGCTGCTTGCGCAGTGCAGAGGGCGGCATGCCGCAGCCCTGCAGGAAGGCCGCATTGAAGCGGCGCAGGCTGTTGAAGCCGGCTGCGAGCGCGACCTCGGTGACCGGCAGGGCGGTTTCGGTCAGCAGTTGCTTGGCCAGCAGCAGCCGATGCGTGCCGTGCACCTGGATCGGCGTGGCACCCAGCTGCTGCACGAATTGCCGCTGCAGCTGGCGCGCGCTCACGCCCACCGCATCGGCCAGCGTCTGCACCGGCTGCGCCTGCAGCGCGCCGTCGGCAATCATCGCCAGCGCGCGCTGCACGCTTTCTTCGCCCAGATGCTGCTGCGCCTGCGGCGACAACTCCGGCCGGCAGCGCAGGCATGGCCGGTATCCAGCAGCGCTGGCTGCCGCGGCGGTGGGGTAGTAACTGACATTGGCCGGCTTCGGCGGCGGCGCCGGACACACCGGGCGGCAATAGATGCCGGTGCTGCGCACCGCGGTGAAAAACAGCCCGTCGAAGCGTGCATCGCGTGCCAGGCGGGCGCGGTCGCATTGGGTACGGTCGGGCGTTGCGGTCTGCATGGCGCCAGTCTATGCCCTCGCTCCGGCGCCGGCTGGCCGTTTTCGGACAGGGTTGCGGTGGCCTCGCGCGTTCATGGCCGGGTCAACCCTTCGACCCATTCAGCCATAGACTGCGGGTGATCTCCGTCGCGTTCCGTGCCCCACATCATGCTGAAATCGGTTTGTCTGTCCCTTGCCTGCTTGCTCCTGCTGGCCGCCTGCGACCGGTCGGCGACCTCCGCCGATGCAGCGGCTGCGCAGCAAAGTGGTGCGGGGCAGGCAGGCGATGGCGATCACATGGTGTCGGTGGATACGCCCGAACCGGTACCGCCGCCGCGCCCGCGCACGCAGGCAGGCGAGGCAGGCTGGCCGCAGGCGGAACTGGAATCGGGCCAGGCCTGGATCAGCTGCGCGACCGATTACAGCCGCGAGGCCGGCGACGGCACGCTGCTGCCGGCACTGGACCGGGCCAGCGTGGAAGCGGCGCTGGCGCCGTGCCGCGAGACCGGGCTGGTGCGGGTGCGCTACGCCGGCAAGATCAATGCGGGGTTTGCCGCGCTGGTGTGGCGGCTGGCCTCGGTGGCCGAGCAGTGGAAGTTGCCGCATCGCATCCTGGACCTGGACTCCAGTGGCGGGCAGGTGGAGGCGGCCATCCGTGCCGGCGACACCATCGGCGAGTCCAACTGGACCATCTGGGTGCGCGAAGGCTCGATCTGCCACAGCGCCTGCGTGTTCGTGCTGGCGGCCGGCGACAACCGCCTGGTCGCCGGCAAGGTCGGCATTCACCGCATGATGCGGATCAGTTCCAAGGCCACCTCGCGCGCCGAGCTCAATCGCGAATTGCGCGAGGTCTACGGCAACGTCAAGGATTACCTGGAGCGCAACGGCGTGGCGGTGGCGGTGGCCGACCTGATGATGACCGTGCCCAACCGCAGCCTGCGCCTGCTCAGCATGGAAGAGCTGCGCGAATACGGGCTGGATGGCACCAACGCCGTGCAGGACGATCTGGAGCGCATCCGCCAGATGCGCAAGTGCGGCGATGCCTTCGTACGCCGCAAGGACGCGTTTCTGGTCGCCTTCGACCAGAAGTGCAAGGGCGAGGGCGCAGACCTGGACGCGGTCAATGCCTGCGGCCTGGCCTTGAAGCAGCGCTTCGGCTTTCCGGATGCCGCCTGTCCGGAAGAAAGCCCGCTGGCCGAAACCGATGCCGCGGCGCTGCCGGCCAGCCCGCCGGCCGAGACGCAGACGGGTGAGGCGCAGACCGGCCAGGCGCAGACCGGCCAGGCGCAGAACGACCAAGTCCAGCGCGACGCCGCAGGTGCGGCAACACCTGCAGCCGAGCCAGACGCCGCGCCTGCGCAGGATGCGGCCCAGGCCGGCCCGCCGTCCGCGCTGCACCCCGACGGCTGAGCGCAGCGACCGGCTTCACGCGTATCGCACTGGGTGCTGCCTATCGTCGCTGCATCACAACCGAGCCGGTGACGTATGCGAGGCAAGACCAAGGGTGTGTTACTGGCATATCTCCCGTCGGCCCTGCTGGTGCTGGTCGGCTTCGGCGTGGCCGAGTTGCTGCGTCTGGCCGCTGCCGCCATGCACGAACAATGGCCGGCGACACTGGCAACCTGGCTGAGTCTGGCGGCGCTGATTGCTGCGATCGCGCGTGCCTTCTGGGTCAGTTGGCGTCTGTGGCGGCCGCGTGGCGTGACGGCCGTGCCGCCGGCTCCCGGGGGCGAGGTCTAGATTGCGCAGGCAACGACGCTGGGACTTCAAGGTTGGTGGGTGCTTGTGCGGGATGGGGGCTTGGCAGCTTCAAATGGTTGCGGCACGCGTCCACGCCCAGCCGATGCCGATATCCGCAGCATGCCCGCCACTCCGGACAGAGGGAGGAAAACGCCGCTGCCAAACCCGATGACGTCGATGCGTGCGGCCGTGGCCAGAGCTTGCTGCTCGTCGCTTGCGCGCTCGAGCGGTGCATTGTTCCCGAGGCCCGCGTCAGCGCTTGGCGTGTTGTCGTCAGTGCCGTCCCCGCACCTGCACCCGCAGACTTGTGTTGCGCATGACACACCCTAGACTGCGCTACCCACCCACAGGTGGGCGGGCGCCTTCCCTTTCCACCCGATCCGTACAAGGTCCTTGTCCCATGCTTCGTTCTCGTCTGGTTATCGTGTTGGCACTGGCTCCAGCGCTGGCGTTCGCTCAACAACCGCAGGCCGCCAGTCGTCCCGCTGGCCCGGCTGCGGCGCAACCGGCCGCTGCGGGGCCCGCAGCGCAGCCGGCGCTTAGCCCGGCGCAGCAGGCGCAGCTGACCAAGCAGAACACCGAGATGACCCAGGCCGCCTTGCGCGTGGCGCAGATGGTGGACGGCAACCAGGTTGCGTCCCTGTGGGATGGCGCGTCCAAGGTCGCCAAGACCGCCGTCAAGCGCGATGTCTTCGTCAGCCAGATCGGTACCGAACGCGCGCGGCTGGGTGCGGTAGTGGGGCGCGGGCAGGGCTCGGTCACACGGGTCAAGTACGGTCCCGGCGCGCAGGTGCCCGAAGGCCTGTATGTCAACGTCAGCTTCCCGACCCGTTTCGCCAAGGCGCAGCAGCCGGTCCGCGAGTTGGTGTCGTTCCGTCTGGACGAAGACAAGACCTGGCGGTTGGCCGGTTACAGCCTGCGCACGGCGGTGAAGTGATGTTTCCATCGGCCGGGAGAAACGTATGCAACTGACGATCGAGCTGCAGATGCTGGGCTGGGCGATGGTGCTCGGGTTGGTTCAACTGCTGGCTGCCTCGGCCAGCATGACCGCCCAACGCGGCACCAAGTGGAACGCCAGCGCACGCGATGGCGAGGCCAAGCCGCTGACCGGCGTGGCCGCCCGGTTGGACCGCGCGTTCCGCAACTATCTGGAGACCTTTCCGATCTTCGCGGCCGCCGTGCTGGCGGTGAGCGTGGCCGGGCGCACCAGCGCAGACACCGCACTCGCCGTGCAGCTCTATCTGTGGGCGCGCGTGGCCTATGTGCCGGTATATGCCGCGGGTATCCCGTACCTGCGCAGCGCCATCTGGGTGGTGTCGTTCTGGGGCATCATCAAACTGGTGCGTGCACTGCTGGGCATTTGAGGCAGCGTCGCCGGCAGGTGTGAGCTTCAATCAGCAGCTTGCACCCGCGCCAAGATTGCATCGATGGCCGCCTGCGTATTGCCGGTACGCAGGGCTTGCTCCAGCAGTGGAATCACCCAGGCGCAACCGGCCCTGGTCACATGTGCACACCAGTGGCCGCGCCAGGTGTCCAGTTCTTGCAAGGCCAGCATGCTGCAGCCGCCTCGCTCGGCATGGCCGCCGCGGATGGATTGCTCCAGCCAGAACGGCTTGTCCGCGTCGATGGCGATCGAAAAAACACAGACGTCGTGCGTCGGATCGTCGGCCGAAGGTGCGTTGTTGCGCCGGCTGATCTCCACGACCTTCATGCGTCAGGCTCGGCGTCCGGGTCCCATGCCAGTACGCGAATTTCCACATCGTCCAGCTGTACCAGCTGGCCGGGGCGGATCTTGGCGGTCTTGCGCAGCTCCTGCACGCCGTCGACGCTGACCGCGCCGCTGGCGACGATCGCCTTGCCCTGGCCGCCGCTGTCGGCAATGCCGGCCAGCTTGAGCAACTGGTTGAGTTCGATGTAGTCGCCGTCCAGGTCGAATTCCAGGTATTGCATGGTGCGCTCGGTCGCAGTGAGGCCGCGATTATCCGCCTACTCGCGCTGGAAACGCGCGATCTGTTCCAGCAGGGTTTCGGTACGAGCGACGCTGCGGCCGGCGTGCACGGTGTCCAGGCGTTCCAGCCAGGGGTGACCGCTGCGCTGCAGCCGTCGATAGCACAGCCAGGTGCCGATGCCGCCGAGTACGCCGACCAGCAGGTTGCATAGCAGCCAGGCGTACGGCAAGGAAACGCCGGTGAACGCGCGCCACGCAGCGTCTGCCACTGCCACCCACAGCACCCAGAACGCTACGCCCAGCCACGGCGCCACGCGTGTGCGCCAGCGCCGCAGCTGTGCAAGCGCGCGCTGTGTCTGCAGCAGTGGCCTGGCGAAATCCAGCTGCGACAACAGCCACAGTTGACGGGCCGCAGAGGCTGCCAGCGCAACGCACCACATCTGCAGCAATACTCCGCCGACGATGGCTGCCGCCTGTTCGGGGAACGCAAGCCAGCTGTGGGCAACGCAGCCGCTCAATCCGATGGCGCACAGCAGTTGCGCCGACTGGCTCAGCCACAACGGGCGCAGGTGCGCGCGTGCTGCGTGGCTGCGCAGGTCGCCGAGCAGTTGGTTGGTGAGTTCGGCTTGTTGGTCCAGCCGTTGTTCCAGCGAACGCCAGGCCAGGGCGATGTCGTCCAGTTCCATGTCTTGCTCCGGTTGCGGATTGGTGGGGTTCACAGCTCGGCGCGGATGCGCGACTTCAGGCGGCTGAGTTTGGTGGCGACATTGGTTTCGCTGATGCCGAGCACGTCGGCGATCTCGCGATAGCTGTGTTCGTCCAGATAGAGCAACAGCAGCGCGCGTTCCAGCGGCGGTTGGTGTGCGATGAAGGCATACAGCGCGGCCACCTGTTGCTCGCGCACCGGGTCGTGCGCACATGGATCGGCGATGCGCTCCACCACCGCGTCCAGCGCGATCGGCTCGCCGGCCGCACGGCGGCCGCGCAGATCGCTGATCGCCACGTTCAGGGCGATGCGGTACATCCAGGTGGAAAAGCGCCGATTCGGGTCGTAGCCGGGAAATGCCCGCCACAATTGCGTGGCGATTTCCTGCGCCAGTTCGTCGCGGTCGTCGCGGCCGCGGCAATAGCTGGCCGCCACCTTCAGCACGATGGCCCGATGCTGCTGCAGCAGGGCGCTGAAGCGGGTGTGCAGATCTGTGTCCAGGGGCATGGCTCCGGTCGGGCAGGTGAAGGGGCGACACGGGGATGATTCGCGCAGGAGCGCGATTCCTCACAACCTGAATGGACTGTCACGAAAATTTCGACAGCAAGGGGGCTGAAGAGGCACACTATGCTGCTTTGCGCCTGCCGGCTCCGTGCGGCGCCTCCGGAGTTACCCATGACCCAAGAATCTTCCGCGCCGCTGCTGTTTGCAGATCTCGGCCTCTCGGACGCTGTGATGAAGGCCGTTGCCAATGTTGGCTACGAGTCGCCGTCGCCGATCCAGGCTGCCACCATCCCCGCGTTGCTGGCCGGTCGCGATGTGCTCGGCCAGGCCCAGACCGGCACCGGCAAGACCGCCGCGTTCGCGCTGCCGGTGCTGTCCAACGCCGATCTCAACCAGGTCAAGCCGCAGGCATTGGTGCTGGCCCCGACCCGCGAGCTGGCCATCCAGGTTGCCGAGGCGTTCCAGAAATATGCCGAGGCCATTCCCGGCTTCCGTGTGCTGCCGGTCTACGGCGGCCAGCCGTATGCCCAGCAGCTGAGCGCGCTCAAGCGCGGCGTGCACGTGGTCGTCGGTACCCCGGGCCGGGTGATCGATCACCTCGACCGCGGCACCCTGGATCTGTCGCAGCTCAAGACGCTGGTGCTGGACGAAGCCGACGAAATGCTGCGCATGGGCTTCATCGACGATGTCGAAGCGGTGCTGAAGAAGCTGCCGGAGCAGCGCCAGGTGGCCTTGTTCTCGGCCACCATGCCGCCGGCCATCCGCCGTATCGCGCAGACCTACCTAAAAGACCCGGCCGAAGTCACCATCGCGGCCAAGACCACCACCTCGGCCAATATCCGCCAGCGCTACTGGTGGGTGAGCGGGCTGCACAAGCTGGATGCGTTGACCCGCATTCTCGAGGTCGAGCCGTTCGACGGCATGATCATCTTCGCGCGCACCAAGGCGGCCACCGAAGAACTGGCGCAGAAGCTGCAGGCGCGTGGCATGGCGGCTGCGGCCATCAACGGCGACATGCAGCAGGCCGCACGCGAGAAGACCATCGCCCAGCTCAAGGACGGCAAGCTGGATATCCTGGTCGCCACCGACGTGGCCGCACGCGGTCTGGACGTGGAGCGCATCAGCCACGTGCTGAACTACGACATTCCTTACGACACCGAAAGCTACGTGCACCGCATCGGTCGCACCGGTCGTGCCGGGCGTAACGGCGACGCGATCCTGTTCGTGACGCCGCGCGAGAAGGGCATGCTGCGTTCGATCGAACGCGCCACCCGCCAGCCGATCGAGGAAATGCAGCTGCCGAGCGTGGACGCGGTCAACGACACCCGCGTCGCGCGTTTCATGACCCGCATCACCGAGACCCTGGCCGGTGGCCAGATCGACATGTACCGCGATCTGCTGCAGCGCTACGAGGCCGAAAACAACGTGCCGGCGATCGATATCGCCGCCGCGCTGGCCAAGCTGCTGCAGGGCGATGCCCCGTTCCTGCTGACCCCGCCGGTGCGCGGTGCGCGCGAGGAATCCGCTCCGCGCCAGCGCAACGAGCGTGCCGACCGGGGCGAGCGCCCGCGTTTCGAACCCACGTTCGAACGTGGCCCGCGCGCCGACAGCGACCGCGCTCCGCGCCCGCCCCGCGGTGACAATGCCGGCGAGCGTCCGCGCCGCGAGCCGGCCCCACGTGGGGAGCCGGAGTTCGGCATGGAGAGCTATCGCATCGAAGTAGGCCACAGCCATGGCGTGAAGCCGGCCAACATCGTCGGCGCGATCGCCAACGAAGCCGGTCTGGAAAGTCGTTATATCGGTCGTATCGACATCCAGGATGATTACTCGATCCTGGATCTGCCGGCCGACATGCCGCGCGAATTGCTCGCCCACCTGAAGAAGGTCTGGGTGTCCGGTCAGCAGCTGAACATGCGCAAGCTGGAAGACGGCGAAGCGGCCGGTGCGGCGTCCAAGCCGCGCTTCCCGCGTGGCGGCAAGCCGTCCGGGCGCCCGAACGGCCCGGGCCGTCCGATGGACCGCGCCGGCGCGCCGCACCGCAAGGGTCCGCCGAAGCCGCGCGGCGAGTAAGCCTGCCCGGCACGGCCCGCCGGGACCCCCGCAGCTGGTCGGATTGCCCAGTATCGCTATGCATCAAAGAGCATAGCGAGCGGGTGGGGCGTTACGGCGCCTCAGGGCGGCGGCGATCAGGCCGATCCCGTCAGCGTCGCTAACCCCGAGCGCAGGACGCCAAGCGGGCGTCGCCATACAGACTCGGCCGTTGCGGCCGTTACTGCCTTCAGGCGCCAAGCGGGCGCCTGAATCGCACTGGGGCGGCGAAGGACGGACGGCGATGGCGCAGGCAGTACGCGGCAAGGGCGGTGGGCAGACCATGCATCTGGTGCGTGGCTGGCTGACGCTTCCTCTGGCGCTGTTGATCGGTATCGCCGTCTGCATGACGGTGGTGTCGGCGCTGGTGATCGAAGTCCAGTCCGGCGCGACTGCCTGGATCGTTGGCCAGAGCCATTGGTCCAACGCCCAGCAGGAATCGGTGTACTGGATGGAGCGCTACCTGGGCAGCGGCGATACGGCCGATCTGCAGGCCGCCTGCCGCGCGCTGGAAGTGCCGCTGGGCGACCGCGCTGCTCGCGTGGCGATCGAACAGCCGGCGATCGATTGGGACGCGGTCTACGCCGGTCTGGCCGCTGGACGTAATGCCCATGAAGACATGCCGCAAATGGTGCGGCTGTATCGCTACGGGCATCAATTTCCGTATCTCGGCGACGCCATCGCGCTGTGGAAGCGCACCGACGCCGGCATCCTGCAACTGAGCGACCTGGCCGACCGCGCCGCCTCGGTGCACGCCGCCAACCGGCCCGACCCGCGTGCGCTGCAGGCACTGCGCGATGAACTGCATCTGCTGGACGGCCGCATGCGCCGCGATGCGGCCGAATTCCTGGCCTACCTGACCCGCTGCGCGCGGCTGTTGCACGATGTGATGGTGGTCTGCAGCCTGGCCACCTTGCTGCTGGTGTTGATCACCTGCGTACTGGCGATGCGGCGCATTCGCGATTATCTGCTGTCGCATGAAGGTCGCTTCCGTACCGCGTTTCAGCAGGCAGCGCTGGGCATGGTCAAGTTCGACCTGCGCGGCAATGTGCTGGATGCGAATGCGTCGATGGCCAATGTATTGCTCTACCGGCCCGAAGAGCTGCAGGCGTGCACGCTGGCCGAGGTGATGCATCCGGAAGACATCAAGCTGGACAGCCGCGGCATGCTCGATTGGCCCAAGCTGCTGCAGTCCGGCGAGCTGCGCTTTCTGCGTGCCGACGGCGGGGTGATGTGGGGCCGCTGGAGCGCGTCGTTGGTCGAGCCGGGACCGGAAGAGCCGACCCTGGTGCTGGCGGTGATCGAAGATGTCTCGCACGCGCACGAGCTGGCCGACGAAGTGGCCTTCCATGCGCGCCACGATGCGATGACCGGGTTGATCAATCGGCATGAAATCGAACGCCGGCTGCTGCGCCTGATCGAGCTGCCGCAATCGCCACAGATGTGCCACGCGCTGTGCTTTGTCGACCTGGATCACTTCAAGCTGGTCAACGACACCTTCGGGCATGCGGTGGGCGACAGGTTCCTGTGTCACTTCGCCGACGTGATCACCATGCAGCTGCGTTCTGGCGATTGGTTGGGGCGCCTGGGCGGCGATGAGTTCGCCATCCTGCTGGCCAATACCGATCTGGCGCAGGCGCAAATCGTGCTGGAACGCATGCACGGCGTGCTCGGTCAACCGTGGAGCCATCAAGGCGGGCGACCGCTGACGCCCAGCTGCAGTTTTGGCGTGGTGGAGATTCGCCAGGGCGTCAGCGACCTCACGACCTTGATGACCGCCGCCGATCTGGCCTGTCATGCGGCCAAGGAAGAAGGCCGCAACCGCGTTCGCTGCTTCAACGAAAACGATCTGGCGCTGGCGCAGCGCCGCCACGATGGTGGCTGGATCAGTGCAGTGCAACAGGCGATCGCCGAAGAGCGCTTGCTGTTGTACGCGCAGAAGATCCAGGTGCTGAACGACCCGGGGCGCCTGCAGTACGAGGTGCTGGTGCGCATGCGCGCCAGCGACGGGCGGGTGCTGAGCCCGGGTGAATTCTTGCCGGCGGTGGAGCGTTACGGCCTGGGGCGCATGGTCGATACCTATGTGCTGGAAGCGCTGTGCGCGCAGTTGTCGGCCAACCCGATGCATGTGGCGACGCTGGACCTGTGCCACGTCAATCTGTCTGCGCAATCGATCGCGCAGGCGGATTTTCTCGACGTGGTCTGTGCCCTGTTCGAACGCTACCCGGCACTGGTGCCGAAGCTGTGCATGGAGATCACCGAGACCGCGGTCATCGGCGATCTGGAACACGCGCAGCGTTTCGTGCAGAGCGTGCGCGCGCGCGGCTGCCACGTGGCGCTGGACGACTTCGGCAGCGGCCTTGCCTCGTTCGGCTATCTCAAGCAATTCACCGTGGACGTGTTGAAGATCGATTGCGGCTTCGTCCGCAACTATGCGCACGACGCGGTGGATCGCGCGGCGGTGCATTCGATCGCCCAGGTCGGCCTGGCGCTGGGCATCGAGGTGGTCGCCGAAGGCGTGGAATCGGAGGCCGACATCCCCGGTCTGCGCGACGCCGGTGTGGGCCAGGTGCAGGGTTTCAGCCTGCATCGTCCATGCCCGCTGGAAGAGTTGTTGCACACGCCGCAGCTGGTGGCCGTCTCCGGGTAAGCGCGCCTGACCCAGGCGACGTCGGGCAGCGTCATGCCGGTGCTGCGTGCACACGCCTTTACGACTGCCTGCTGCCGATTGCTGGCCCGCGCAGCCGGCATGACGCACGGCCTGCTCCAAATCGCCGATAATTGGCAGATGACGATCCGACTCAACAAATACATCGCCGAAACCGGCTTCTGCTCACGCCGCGAGGCCGATCGCCTGATCGGCGAACGCAGGGTCACCGTCAATGGCGTGCCCGCCGGCACCGGCGCGGTGGTGGGCGAGGAAGATACTGTGCTGGTGGATGGCCAGCCGCTACGCATGCGCGAGGCCAAGAAGCTCGGCGGTCGCAAGCACGTCTATATCGCGCTCAACAAGCCGGTGGGCATCACCTGCACCACCGAGAGTTCGGTCAAGGGCAATATCGTCGAATTCGTCGGTCATGAGCAGCGCATCTTTCCGATCGGCCGGCTCGACAAGGACTCCGAAGGGCTGATCCTGTTGACCAGCAACGGCAACATCGTCAACGAGATCCTACGTGCGGAAAATCGCCACCAGAAGGAATATCTGGTCGCGGTCAACAAACCGGTCACCGACGAATTCCTGCGCGGCATGGCACGCGGCGTGCGCATCCACAACGAAACCACGCTGCCGTGTCGCACCGCGCGTATTGCCAAATTCGGCTTCCGCATCGTGCTGGAGCAGGGCCTGAATCGGCAGATTCGCCTGATGGCTGCCGAATTCGGCTACCGGGTGACGCAACTGCGCCGGGTGCGCATCGACAACATCAAGCTGGCTGCGCTCAAGCCGGGGCAGTGGCGCAACCTCAGCGATGCGGAATTGCGCGGGCTGCTGCCGCAACGCACCGACTGGTAAGCGCCTGTGCCGGGCCGGCTGCATCGCTGCCAGGTCAGCGCAGCCGGCGTTTCAGACACGGCACATGCGCGCGTGGTAGTGCCGTGCTGCCGCGCCACACGTGCAACCCCGTGGCGGGTATTTGCGCCCGCCCGATGGATCACGCTTCGAAACGGCCGATGCCGGCCAGGGCGGTGCTTGCGGCACGGCAGGGTGCGGGCCAGCCAGATGGTGGCACGTGCCGGGCTCCGGCATACTTTCACAGATAACAGCCAGGGGGCGGCAGTGATCAAACCGGAATTGCCGAGCAACGAGGCCGAGCGGTTGGCCGCGCTGCGCCAGTACGACGTGCTGGATACGCCGGCCGAACGTGCATTCGACGACCTGACCATGATTGCCTCCACGCTGTGCGAGACGCAGATGGCGGCGGTGGTGCTGGTGGACGAAGACCGGCAATGGTTCAAGTCTGCGCACGGTGCGCCACGCAGCCAGGCACCACGCGATATCTCGTTCTGCGCGCACGCGATCCTGCGCCCGGACGAAGTGCTGATGGTGGACGACACCTTGCTGGACCCACGCTTCCACGATAACCCGATGGTGGTCGGCAGCGGCGGGGTGCGCTTCTACGCTGGCGCGCCGCTGGTGACCAGCCAGGGCATGGCGCTGGGCTCGCTGTGCGTGTTCGACCAGACCCCGGCGCACCTGCGCGAAGACCAGCGCCAGGCCTTGCAGGCGTTGTCGCGGCAGGCCTCGCACCTGCTCGAGTTGCGGTTGGCCGGCAGGCAGTTGCGCCAGCAGTTGCACGAGCGCGAGTGGTACGAACAGCAGATGGCCGGCTATTACGCGCAGATGGATGCGTTGAACGCCGACCTGGTCGAACAGACCCGCACCGATCCGTTGACCGGCCTGTCCAACCGGCGCGCGTTCGCGGTGGCGTTGGCGGCGGCCACCGAACAGGCGCGTGCGGTGGGCCAGCCGCTGTCGGTCGCGCTGCTGGACGTGGATCATTTCAAGACCGTCAACGATGTGCATGGGCACGATCAGGGCGATGCAGTGCTGCGCGAACTGTCCACGTTGTTGCGTGCGCATATGGCCGGTGCCGGCACCATCGCCCGGTATGGCGGCGAGGAATTCGTGTTGCTGCTCCCCAATGCGGATCTGCTGCAGGCACGCGTGCAATGCGAATACCTGCGCCAGAGCGTGGCGGCGATGACGATCGCGCTGCCGGTGACGGTGAGTATCGGCGTGGCGACCTTGTACCCGCAGGAAAGCGTGGAGGCAGTGATCAAGCGCGCCGACCAGGCCCTGTATGCGGCCAAGCGCGGCGGGCGCGATCAGGTGGTTGCGCTGGAATAGGGGCGGGCGCGGCTGCGCGCCTGCCGATGCAGATGGCCTGGCGAGCGCATGGGACGTCGATTGCCGTGTGCCGGGCGCCGAACCGGCGCGATGCAGCGTGAGCGTCGGCGTGCATCAACGCAGAGGTCGCTGTGGGGACGCGTGGTCTTGCCGCGCAGTGCAATCAGTCGACGATGTTCTTTGCCTCGGCTGTGCCGAGCACTTCCGGGTGCGCGACCGTACGCCGACGCTCCAGGACCGGATGCAGGAATACCGCGCCGAGAATGATTGCCACGCCGAGATAGAACTGCAGGGTCAGTTCGCGTTGTTCGCCCAGCAGCGCGATCGCCAGCACGATGGCATAGACCGGTTCGAGATTGGTCACCAGTTGCACCGAATAGGCGCTCAGATGCCGCAAGGCGACCAGCGCCAGCGCGAAGGGCAGCAAAGTGCAGGCCAGCGACAACGCCAGCAGCAGCACGCCATCGTGCAGGCCGGGCACCACCAGCAGATCGCCATGCAACGCCGGCAGCAGCAGCGGCATGGCCGGTGCAAGCAGGGTCAGGGTCAACGTGCCGGCACCCAGTTCCAGCGCGGTGACGGTGAGCGGGTCGGCATGCGCCACCATGCGCTTGTTGAGCGAGCCGAATAGCCCGACGAACACCGCCGAAATCGCGCCTACCACCACGCCGGCCCGCATGCCGTCCGGCACCCCGCCGACGACCAGCGCCACGCCGGGCAACACGGCCAGCCCGAACAGCAGCTCGCGCGGACGGAATGGGCGATGCGTGACCATTGGCTCGATCACCGCGGTGAACACCGGCGCCAGTGCGATACAGGTCGCCGCCACCGATGCATTGGCCAGCTTGATCGCGCCGTAGAAGGTGAGCCAGTGCAAGGCAACCAGCGCGCCGATGCCGCAATAGCCCAGCACTACACGCCCGGACAAGCCGCGCAACCCACGCCACACGCGTGGCCACAAGGCCAGTGCCACCACGACGATCAACATGCGCCACCACACCAGCGGCAATGCCTGCAGCGTGATCAGCTTGCCCAGGATCGCGGTGATGCCCCAAAGCAGGACGCAGAAATGAATTTGCAGTTGCGCCTTGCGCAGGTCGGTCGTGGGCATGCGTCATTGTCGCCGAAAACGGCGTGATGTTGCGCTGCGAGGGAATCGGCGGCGGCGTGCAGCGGCGCCGATGGAGGGATGGCTGATCAGGCTGTCGCGCAGTCATCGCGCGAGACGCCCGCCATCGACCGACTTGCATCACGGCAGGAGAGTCCACGAGCGATGCACCACCTTACGCCGCGATCGATCGCCGTACCCCGGCGCGCAACGCCGTGCTCAGGAGACGGCCGTATCCATCATCGCCGATTGCCCTCATGCGCGGGCCAAGAGCGGCTGATAAACCAGCAAGCCGTCGTCAGATGGCTGGGGATGCCGCACGCAGAATCCGAACGTACGCATGCAACCTGGCGATTCCCAAGCCGCCGCGCCCATATCGCCGCTGGGCTGTCGTGTTGCGAGCTGCTCTAACGCGCCGACACTTCTTTCAACAGCGCCATCGCCGCTGCCGGGTTGCGTTCCTTCGCCGCACTGATGAAAAACACGAAGACCTCGCGCGGCTGTGGTGCTGGCGCCGTCGTTGCAACCACGTGCGGCAGGTCGGCCGGGTCTTCGCCGCGGCGCCAGGCCTTGATGCGCTCTGCCCAGCGCGCCAATGCCGGCGCCGGATACCCGGCATGCAGGCGCGCCTGGCTGCGCATCAGACGTGCATAGACGAAATCCGTGGACAGATCGGCGAACGAGGGGTGCTCATCCGAATCGGTGAACACCGTGGCCACGCCATGGCCGCGCACCAATGCGAGCAGCGCCGCATCCACCGCGTCATGGTCGCGGATCTCCAATACATGGCGCAGCGCACGCGTGCCTGCACGCTTGGGCAGCAACGACAAAAACGCGTCCAGATCGTCGGCCTGCAGCCGGTGCCCTTGTTCGAATTGCCACACCAGCGGCCCAAGGGTATCGCCGAGCTCGACAATGCCGCCGATGAAATCTTCCACCTGCGCCTTGGTACCGGCCAGTTTGCGCGACTGGGTAATGCGGCGCGGCGCCTTGGCCGAGAACACGAAGCCGGGCGGCACCTCATCGCGCCACTTCGCGTACGTGGCCGGCTTCTGCGTGCCGTAATAGGTTCCGTTGATTTCGATGGCGGTGACGTGGCGGCTTGCGTATTCCAGCTCGCGGCGCTGCACCAGCCCTTCCGGGTAGAACATGCCCGCGCGCCACGGCGCATAGACCCAGCCACCAATGCCGATGTGGATGCCGTCGAGGGCGCGCGGGGCGGAAGCGAACAGATCGGTCATTGCATGGATACTCGCTGGCGAGGTCGTGCGTCGTTGCGGATGCGTCAATGGGTGCGACGCGCGCCGGCCGATCATAGCCGTGGCGCAGGTGGCGCGATGAGAAACGTGGCGGCCAATGAGGCGCCGCGGTGAAGGGCATGGTTGAGCCTGCATGACGCAACGGTGCATCGCAGTGGGGCGGTCGTCTTGCCGAAGTGCGTTGCCCCTGCGCTGGTCTGCCGTGTTGGGGTTACACGCCGCCGAGGGTGAGCTGCGCACGCCACCGACGGCGTCGCTGCCGGCAACCCACGTCGGCTGCGTTGCGTCTCGGTGCCGCAATTCGGCGCCTTCGCAGTGCTTACCTCAAGCCGATGCACTGGACGCCAGCGCAGCAGCGCGCTGGCGAGTGCCCATACGCAGCAAGCGCCGCATGGCGACTGCCTTGCAGCGACCATCATGAAACGGCGAACGCAGCGGTGTCCGCGTGTGCGCACTGTCGCTGCGCGTGCGTGCCTGCATGTCGCGTTATCGGGTATCGGACATCGGGTAACGGGTAACGGGTATCGGGCATCGGTCCCCCATCGCCCGCGCGCCGTCACAGCCGGCTACCATGCCAGCTCTGCCGCGCGAGATCGCCCCGATGACCTGGACCACGCCTGATCTGTGTGACCGCTACCCCGACGTGACGATCGCCGAACCGCTGTTCCGCCACTTCGGCGGGCGCACGGCATTCGCCGGACCGATGGTCACGGTGCGCTGTTTCGAAGACAACTCGCGGGTGCGCGAGCTGGCCGCTACGCCGGGCGATGGCCGCGTGCTGGTGGTGGACGGGCAGGGCTCGCTCAAGCATGCCCTGCTAGGCGACCAGATCGCGGCCAATGCGGTGGCCAACGGCTGGGCCGGCGTGCTGGTTCACGGCTGCGTGCGCGATGTCGAGATTCTTGCCACGTTGCCGCTGGGGGTACTGGCGCTGGCGGCTTGCCCGCGCCGTACCGAGCGACGCGAGCTGGGCGATGTGGATGTGCCGGTGAATTTTGCCGGCGTGCCCTTCGTTCCGGGCCATTGGCTGTATGCCGATGCCAATGGCGTGCTGGTGGCGCCGCAACCGCTGGCGCTGGATGGCGCCGGCGGATCGATCTGACCAACAACCTGAAGGTGATGCAGTGACCTTGAACCGATGGCTGAGTGGGGGCGTGCTGATGGTGGCAAGCTTGGTGACGACAACGCACGCGGCCGAGCTTCCCGCCGGCATGCAGCAGTTCGATGCGCAGATGGAACGCGTGCGCAAGCAGTTCGACGTGCCCGGTCTCGCGGTGGCCATCGTCAAGGGCGGCCAGGTGGTGCTGGAGCGCGGCTACGGCGTGCGCGAGACCGGCAAGCCCGCGCCGGTGCAGGCCGACACGTTGTTTGCCATTGCCTCCAATACCAAGGCATTCACTGCCGCATCGCTGTCGATTCTGGCCGATGAAGGCAAGCTCTCGCTCGACGACAAGGTCATCGGCCATCTGCCGTGGTTTCGCATGTCCGACCCGTATGTGAGCGGACAAATGCGCATCCGCGATCTGCTGGCGCACCGCAGCGGCCTGAGCCTGGGCGCTGGCGATCTGTTGTTCTGGCCCAGCACCAGCTATACCACCGAAGAGGTCGTGCAGCGCCTGGCCAAGGTGCCGCTGAAGGGCGGCTTTCGCGACCGCTATGCCTACGACAACATCCTGTACGCCGTTGCCCAGAAGGTGATCGAGCAGGTGTCCGGGCAAAGTTACGCGGCGTTTCTGCAGCAACGCATCTTCGACCCGGTGGGCATGCGCGGCACGCGCTTCAACGCCGACCATCTGCAGCGCGGCGATCACGCGGCAGTCGGGCATGCCAAGTACGACTTTACCGAGCTGCGCACGGTGGCGCCGCTGACCTGGTCCAACAACTCCGGTGCCGGCGGCATCTATGCCAGCGCGCACGACATGGCGCTGTGGATGAACGTGCAGCTGGCCGGCGGCATCCTGCCCGATGGCAAACCCCTGTTCAGCGCCAAGCGTCAGCAGGAAATGTGGTCGATGATCACGCCAATCCCGATCGGCGAGGTGCAGGTGCCCGAGCTTGCCGCGGCGCGGCCGAACTTCGCCGGCTACGGTGAGGGCTGGAGCCTGAGCGACTACCGCGGCCATCGCATGGTCTGGCATACCGGCGGCTGGCCCGGCATGGTGTCGCGCCTGACGCTGCTGCCGGATCAGAAGCTGGGCGTGGTGGTGTTGACCAACCAGGAAGTGGGCGCTGCGTTCAATGCCGTGACCTTCCAGGTGCTGGATGCGTTCTTGCAGGTGCCGTCCACGGACTGGACCGCCGCCTACGCCAAACTGGTGGAGAAGGCCGACAGCGATGCGGACGCAAGTTGGAAGAAGCACCAGGACGCGCGTGCGGCGCGTTCGACGCCGTCGTTGCCGCTGCGCAGCTACGCGACCACCTATCGCGACCCCTGGTACGGCGATGTGGTGATCGCCCAGGACGGCAAGCGGCTGCGCATGCAGTTTGCCAAGACCGCCCAGTTGGTGGGCACGCTGGAGCATTGGCAGCACGACAGCTTCATCGTGCGCTGGGACGACCGCTCCTTGAATGCCGATGCCTTCGTCAATTTTGCGCTGACCCCGGATGGCGCGGTGCGCGAGATGCGCATGGAACCGATTTCGCCGCTGACCGATTTCAGCTTCGATTTCCAGGACCTGGTGCTGACGCCGGTGCCGGCGCAGGCCGCCGCGGGCACATGATGCAGGCAAGCGCCGATGGCCTGCGCGCCGTGCCTGGCGGGCCCAAGCGCGCAGGTGGCTCAGATCGCCATCGGCAGCCGCACGCTATCGGAGTGCGGCAGCTCCGGTTACGATCTGCGCACTTTTCAGGGATGTCGCCGCACGCATGACCACTCCGCAGATGTCGGTGTATTTCTTTTTGCAGGCTGCCGCGATTTTGTTGGTGTGCCGGCTGGTCGGCATGCTGGCCAAGCGCCTCGGGCAACCGCAGGTGGTGGGCGAAATGATTGCCGGCGTGATGCTGGGGCCTTCGTTGTTCGGCTTGCTGGCGCCGGGCGTGCAGGCAGCCCTGTTCCCCAAGCAGACCATGGACGTGCTGTATGTGTTCGCGCAGTTCGGCGTGGGCCTGTACATGTTCCTGGTCGGAACCGATTTCCGCGGCGACCACTTCCGCGCGCGCTATCGCAGCGCCATGAGCGTGTCGATGGCGGGCATCGCGGTGCCGTTCCTGCTGGCGTTTGCCATGTGCCCGTGGCTGATCAACGTGGAAGGCCTGTTTTCGGAACAGGCCAAGCTGACCGAAGCGTCGCTGTTCCTGGGCGCGGCCATTGCGATCACCGCCTTCCCGATGCTGGCGCGCATCATCCACGAACGCGGTCTGACCAATAGCCCGTTGGGCACTTTGGCGCTGACCGCCGGCGCGTTCGACGATGCGGCAGCGTGGTGCATTTTGGCCGTGGTGCTGGCCAGTTTCGGCGGCAGTTGGGGCAGTGCCTACCTGGCCATCGGCGGCGGCATCGGCTATGCGGTGTTCATGATTTTCGTCGGCCGGCATCTGCTCAAGCGGCTGGCCGATCATGTGGTGCCCGGCCAGCCGCTGAGCAACAGTGTCCTGGCGGTGGTGCTGATCCTGTTCTGCGTCAGTGCCTGGGCGATGGATGCGATCGGCATCCATGCGGTGTTCGGCGGTTTCCTGCTCGGGGTCTGCCTGCCCAGGGGCGCATTGACCGAGAAGCTGCGCGAGATGCTGCAGCCGTTCGTCGTGGTGTTGCTGCTGCCGATGTTCTTCACCTATTCGGGCTTGAAAACCCAGCTCAGCGTGTTGCTGCAGCCGCAGATCATGCTGGCCGGCGTGGCGATCCTGGCCGCATCGTTCATCGGCAAGGGCGTGGCCTGCTGGGCCGCGGCGCGTGCGACCGGCGAAAACAACCGCGACGCCATGGCGATCGGCTCGCTGATGAATGCACGCGGGCTGATGGAGCTGATCATCATCAATATCGGCTTGCAGGCCGGTGTCATCGAACAGGGCCTGTTCTCGGTGCTGGTGCTGATGGCGATCCTGTCCACGCTGATGGCCACGCCGTTGTTCAACTGGATCATGCGCCGCCACGCCCATGTGAGCGACGCGGTGCCGAGCCTGCAATCGCGGTGATCGGGCGCGCAACTGCCCGCGGGTGCGGGCACTTGCACTGGCGTGTGCGCGGCCGGGCGTTGCGTCAACGCCCCAGCGGTAACTGCACGCTGGCCAGCAGGCCACCGCCGGGGCGGTTGCTGACGACCAGTTGGCCATCGTGCGCCTGGCAGATGGCCGAGGCGATCGCCAGGCCCAGGCCGCTGCCGCCGGAATGCCGCGCGCGCGAGCTGTCGGCACGCCAGAAGCGGTCCAGCAGGTGCGGCAGTTGCGCAGGCGCCACGCCGGGACCGCGGTCGCCGACGGTGAGCTGCACGCTGTTGCCGTCGCGACGCACCTGGATCTCCAGCAGCTTGCCGGCTGCGGCGTAGCGCAACGCGTTATCGATCAGGATCGACAGCACCTGGCCCAGCCGGTGCCGGTCGGCATGCAGGCGCAGCGCCGGATGCGTGGGGTAGTGGATGGTCATCTGCGCCTCGCGCAGCGCCGGCCCTGCCCATTCGATGCGCTCTGCGACCAACTCCCGCAGCTCGACGCTTTCCGGCTCCAGCACCAGCTGGCCGGCACGCGCCAGCGACACCAGGTGCAGGTCGCCGATCAGGCGATTGATCTGCTCCAGCTGGCGATGCACCAGCCGCAGTTGCTCGGGTTCGCGCGGGAAGACGTCGTCCAGCATGCCTTGCACGCGTCCCATCGCGGCATTGAGCGGGGTGCGCAATTCATGCGCCAGCATCGCGCTGGAGTCGCGTAATTCGCGCTCGTACTGCTGCAGCCTGCCGCTCATCGTATTGAAGTCCTCGGCCAGGGCGGTGAGCTCGTCCGGCGCGCCGCGCACCACTTGTGCGCGTGCGCCGAAATCGCCATCGCTGACCCGGTGCGCCGCGAAAGCCACCTGCGAAAACTGCCGCGACAGCGGCCGCGACGCGAGCAGGCCGCAGAACAAAATGACCGGCACCGAGATGGCCATCATGGCGCCCAGCATCCACCAGTCCGGATTGGCCAGCCCGGGCAGGAAATTTTCGATGTCGTGATAGCGCTGGAACAGCTCCCACAGGCGGGCCTGGTTGGCCCTGGGCTGCTCGATCAGCTGGGAAATCTCCGCACGCGGCCCGGCCGGCACGGTGCTCAGGATCAGGCTGTAGCGCAGATTGAAATAGCACCACATGCCGAACGCGATGACCATCATGGTCACCACCGCCAGCGCGCTCATGCGCAGCCCCACCCACCACCACAGGGGCGCCTGGTTGCGCCAGGCATGAAACCGCCGCAGCACCCTCATTGAAAGCGATACCCCACTGCACGCACGGTGACCAGCACACCGGTGATGCCATGCACTTCGAGTTTGCGGCGCAGGTTGTGGATGTGCGAATCCACCACCCGTTCCAATGCATCGCTGTCGGGCAGGCAGGCGTCGAGCAATTCGCTGCGCGTAAAGGCCTTGAATGGCGTCTTGAGCAGCAGCGCGAGCAGGTTGAATTCGGTCGGGGTCAGATCCAGCGCCACGCTGTCGCCGTTTTCGTGTTGCACGCTGGCCACCACGGCGGCCGGATCCACGCTGAGCCGACCGTGCTGCAACGGCTCGCCCGGTGCGCGCACTGCCACGCTCCGGCGTAGCACCGCATGCACGCGCGCCACCACCTCCTTGGGGCTGTACGGCTTGACCACGTAATCGTCGGCGCCGTAGCGCAGGGCGCCGAGCTTTTCCGGCTCGTCGCCGATGGCGGTGACCATGATCACCGGCGTGTCGCCGGCGCGGCGGATCGTCGACAGCACCTCGATGCCGCTGAGCTTGGGCAGCATCACGTCCAGCAGCACCAGATCCGGTGCCCATTGCCGGTGTAGCTGGATGGCGCGTTCGCCATCGCCGGCTACCGCCACATCGAAGCCGTCGCGGCGCAGATAGGCCTCCAGAATGCTGGCGCTATCGCTGTCGTCCTCCACCAGCAGAACCTTTTTGCCTGTCATGGCGTGTTGCCCTGTCGTCTCGATCAAATCTGGATAATTCCCGAAAACAACCTGGACGCTGCGGGTCGAGGATGTCGGTCGAGATTGGCTCTGTGCTCCGACATCATGATTCCACAAATTATTCCGCATCGTTGGTCTTGCGTGTGCCTGGTTGCCGCCAGTGCGGTGCTGTCTGCTGGCTGCTCCCTGACGCCGGCCTACCAGCGCCCGGTGGTCAGCGTGCCGGCCACGTTCGGCAGCCCGCAAGCTGCACCCGCACCGGTATCCGCCCAGCCCGACGCCGATGCGACCGCCGCGGTCGGGTTGAACGCGCAAGAGCGCGCGTTTCTGCAGGCCTTCGCGCCAGACCGCGACCTGCGGCCGCTGGTCGAACGTGCCTTGGCCCACAACGGCGATTTCCGCCGTGCGGCGTTGCAGGTAGAACAGGCGCGTGCGCAATACGGCATCGCGCAGGCGTCGCGCCTGCCGACGCTCGCCGTCGGCGCACAGCAGCTGCGGCAACATTTCGACAACCCGACGCTGGATGCGCGCTACCAGCAGGATCTGGTGATTGCCAATGCGGGAATCGGCAATTTCGAAGTGGACTTTTTCGGCAAGCTGCAGGCGATGTCCGAGGCCGCACGCCAGCGCTACCTGGCCAGCACCCATGGCCGCGACGCGGCGCGTGGCGCCCTGATTGCAGAGGTGCTGCGCGCCTACACCGCCGAGCGCACCACCGCACAGGCGCTGCACCAGCTGCAATCGCTGGATGCCGACAGCGCTGCATTGCTTGCCATCGCCGAGCGGCAATATCAGGTGGGGCTGATTGCGCGCGACGAGCGCGATGCGCAGCAGCGGCAGGCCGACCAGGCCCATGTGGCGGCCCTGCAGGGCAACGACAACCACGCGGCGGCGGTGCGCGCGCTGCAATTGCTGGCCGGCTACGACAGCACGCCGGTACCCGGCGATCTGCAGGGGCTGATCGCCGCCGATACGTCGGCAAGTGCGTGGCGCGCACTGGATTCGTCGCTGTTGCTGCAACGCCCGGACATCCAGCAGGCCGAGCTGGAGCTGCGCGCGGCCAATGCCGATATCGGCGCGGCGCGCGCGGCGTTTTTTCCGTCGATCACCTTGAGCAGCAGCGTGGGCACGGCCAGCGACGGATTGAACGGCTTGTTTTCTGCAGGCCACGGCGTGTGGAGCTTCATGCCGCAACTGAACCTGCCGTTGTTCGATGGCGGCCGCAATCGCGCCAACCTGGATCTGGCGCAACTGCGCAAACGTGCCGATGTCCTCGCCTACGAGCAGGCGATCGAGTCTGCATTTCGCGAGGTCGCCAACGCGCTCGACGCCCACGCCACCTTGTCGCAGGCCGAGCCGCGCTCGCGCGAGCAGGTCGAACGCGAGCAACTGCGACTTGCCCGAATGCAACAACGCGTGGATGCCGGTCTTCAAGACCGCAGCGCGCTGCTGGCCGAGCGGACCCGCATCGCCCAGACCGAACTCGATTACCTGGATACCGCACGTCAACGCGTGCTGAGCCGTATTGCGCTGTTTCAGGCGTTCTATGGCGTGCGCCTGCCCACCGCTTCCTGACTTCCGACGGAGAATTCGATGAACGTATCGTCCTTCAATCGCCTGCGCGGCAACCATATGGTTCGCGCCAGCCTCCTTGCCTGCATGAGCGCCATCCCGTGCATCGCGCACGCACAAACCGATCTGACCGGAAGTTCGCGCCTGCTGGGAGACCGCACCGAGATCACCGCCGGCGCCGCAGCGGTGGCCACGTCGGAGTATGCCGGTGCCGAGCGCGCGCGCGTGCAATTCAATCCGGTGCTGGTGGTGCAGCGCGGCGTGTTGTTCTTCGACACCTCGCGCGGCGGCGGCCTGCAATTCCAGAGCAAGTCCGGCTTCTACATATCGCAATCGCTGTATTACGACCTGGGCCGGCTGCAACGCGACAGCAACTGGCGGCCGGGCTCGCGCCTGCTGGCCGGCATGGGCGATGTGCCTGGCTCGGTGACGGCACGTACGCTGGTGATGCAGCAAGTGACGCCCTATATGAACGTCAATGCGGAGGCGGAATTTACGCTCAAGGATGCTGCGCGCCGCAACCGCTATCGCGCCGGGATGGAGTTCACCCTGCTGCATAGCGCCAGCGACACGGTCACCCTGGACCTGGACGTGCATGGCGGCGACCGCCGCTTCAATCAGGCTTACTTCGGTGTCAGCGATGCGCAAGCCGCGCGCACCCGCTTTGCCGCCTTCAATGCCGGGTCCGGTGCGTATGCCGCCGCGGTAGGCGGCAGCTGGACGCACTCGCTGGGCGAGCACTGGGCCACCACGGTGGGGGTCACCGGAACGCGCTACCTGGACAACGCCGAAGACAGCCCGCTGGTGGCACGCCGCAGCGTGGTGAGCGGCAACCTTGCACTGACCTACAGCCGCTGAGCGGCATACACCGGGGGATCGAATGATGACGATGTTTTATCGCGGCCTGGTGTGCGGCACGTTGCTGCTGGGACTGGCCGCATGCAGCGGGCCGGATGCGCCGGCCACCGAGACACCGCGCGCGGTGAAGCTGGAGCGCTTCGGCAGCGGGAGCGATAACCCGCTGCAGGTGCCGGCGCTGGTGCGCCAGGAACAACGCGCCGAGCTGGGGTTCGAAGGGGCAGGCCGTCTGTCGGCAGTGCTGGTGGATGTCGGCGACCGGGTGACCCGCGGGCAACTGCTGGCACGGCTGGACGACGAACCGCTGCGCCTGCGCGAACAACAGGCCGATGCCAACGTGCGCGCGGCACTGGCGCAGTCTGGCGAACGGCAACTGCAATTGCGCCAGCAACAGGCAATGTTCGATGACGGCGCCAGTTCCAATGCCACCTTGACGGCCGCGCGGGCAGCGGCAGATGCGGCCGCCGCGCAGCTGCAGGTGGCCAGGGCCGACCTGGCCGTGGCGCGCCGCGGCACGCGTTTGGGCGAGCTTCGCGCGCCCTTCGATGGCAGCGTGGTGGCGCGCCTGCAACAGCCGCAGGCCGATGTGGCGGCGGGGCAGGCGGTGCTTCAGATGGAAGGGCAGGGCCGTGTGCAACTGGTCGCCACGCTGCCGGCGACTGCCGGTGCCGGCCTGGCGCCGGGGCAGACCATGCATGCCCGCCTGGTGGATGCGGGCGACGCGCCGATCGAACTGCGTCTGCGCAGTCTTTCCAGCCGCCTGGACAATGCCACGACCGTACAGGCGTTGCTGGAACCGCTCGCCGCCGCGCCGTCGCTGCGTAGCGGCGACAGCGTGATGCTGACACTGCCGACTCCTGCCGCTTCCACGCCGAGCGTGCCGTTGTCGGCGGTATTGCCCCGGCTCAACCGGCAGCGGGCCAGCGTGTTCGTATACCAGCCGGCAAAGCGGGCCGTGATCGAACGCGCGGTCGACCTGGGGACGATCGTCGGCGAGCGTGTGCAGATTCTGCGCGGGCTGCGTGCAGGCGAGCAGGTGGTGAGCGCCGGGGTGGGCTTCTTGGTGAACGGCCAGCCGGTGACGCCACTGCAGGCGCAAACGCAGCTGAGCGGAGGTCGCACGCCATGAAGCTGACCCAGATGGCGATGCGCTCGAGCCGGCTGACGTTGTTTGCCGCAGCGATGATCCTGATCGGCGGCATCGTGGCGTTTCTCGGTTTCCCATCGCAGGAAGAACCGTCGGTGACCGTGCGCGACACGCTGGTGTCGGTGGCCTATCCCGGCATGCCCAGCGAGCAGGTGGAAAACCTGCTGGCGCGTCCGGTGGAAGAGCGCTTGCGCGAGTTGGCCGGCATCAAGCGCATCGTCACCACGGTGCACCCGGGCAGCGCGATCGTGCAGCTGACCGCCTATGACGATGTGCAGGATCTGCCTGCGCTGTGGCAGCGCGTGCGCGCCAAGGCCGCGGAGGCCGGCGCGCAATTGCCTGCGGGCACGCTTGGTCCCTTCGTCGACGACGACTTCGGGCGCGTGTCGGTGGCCTCGATTGCGGTGACCGCAACGGGCTTTTCGATGAGCGAAATGCGCGCCCCGTTGCGGCGCATGCGCGAGCAGCTGTACGCCTTGCCCGGCGTGGAGCAGGTGAAGGTGTATGGCCTGCAGGACGAGGCGGTATATGTGTCGTTCGATCGCGCGCGGTTGCTGGCGAGCGGATTGACGCCCGCCAGCGTGATGGCGCAGTTGCGCGCGCAGAATGTGGTGGGCTCCGGTGGGCAGGTCGCGGTGTCCGGGCTGGCGCTGACCGTGGCCACGTCCGGCGAAATCCGCACGCCCGAGCAGTTGCGCGGCGTGCTGCTGAGCGTGCCAGGCGCGCCTGCCGGCGGTAACCGCGAAGTGACCCTGGGCGAGCTGGCACAGGTGCAGGTGATGCCGACCGACCCGCCGCAAAGCGCGGCCGTCTACCAGGGACAGCCGGCGGTGGTGGTCTCGGTCTCGATGCAGCCCGGCACCAATATCGCCGACTTCGGCAAGGCGCTGCGCGCCAAGCTCGACGACACCGCGCGTGAGCTGCCTGTTGGCTTCACCCAGCACGTGGTGAGCTTCCAGGCCGATGTGGTCGAGCGCGAGATGGGCAAGATGCATCACGTCATGGGCGAGACCATTGTCATCGTCATGGCGGTGGTGATGCTGTTCCTGGGTTGGCGCACCGGGTTGATCGTCGGCGCGATCGTGCCGTTGACCATCTTCGCGTCGCTGATCGTCATGCGTGTGCTGGACGTGGAGCTGCAGACAGTCTCGATTGCCGCCATCATTCTTGCGTTGGGCTTGTTGGTGGACAACGGCATCGTGATTGCCGAAGACATCGAGCGCCGTCTGGTGGCCGGCGAGGAACGCCGCCAGGCCTGCATCGATGCGGGCCGGACGTTGGCGACACCCTTGCTGACCTCCTCGTTGGTCATCGTGCTGGCGTTCTCGCCGTTCTTCTTCGGCCAGACCAGCACCAACGAATACCTGCGCTCGCTGGCCACCGTGCTCGGCGTGACGCTGCTGGGCTCGTGGTTGCTGAGCATCACGGTGACGCCGCTGCTGTGCATGTACTCCGCCAAGGTGCATGTCGCCAAGACCAGCGACGCCGGCGAGTCGCGTTTCTATCGCGACTACCGCCGTGTGATCGAACGCGTGCTGCAGCACAAGGTGCTGTTCATCGGTGCGATGACGGCGATGCTGGCGGTGGCGGTCACCGTGCTGGTGTCCATTCCGTACGACTTCCTGCCCAAGTCCGACCGCCTGCAGTTCCAGATGCCGGTGACGTTGCAGGCGGGCAGCGATGCACGCCAGACCCTGCGCACGGTGAGTGAACTCAGCCGCTGGTTGGGCGACCGCCATGCCAACCCCGAGGTGGTGGACAGCATCGGGTATGTCGCCGATGGCGGGCCGCGCATCGTGTTGGGTCTGAACCCGCCGCTGCCGGCGGCCAACCAGGCCTACTTCACGGTCAGCGTGCGGCCGGGGACCGACATCGATGCGGTGATCGCACGGGTGCGCTCGCATGTGCGCAGCCACTTCCCCGCGCTGCGTGCCGAGCCCAAGCGCTTTTCGCTGGGCGCAACCGAAGCCGGGATGGCGGTGTATCGCGTGGTGGGTCCGGACGAGGCCGTCCTGCGCAGCAGCGCTGCCGCGATTGCCAGGGCGTTGCGGGCGGTGCCGGGCACCGTGGACGTGCAGGACGATTGGCAGGCGCGCATTCCGCGCTACGTGGTGCAGGTGGACCAGCTCAAGGCCCGCCGCGCCGGTGTGAGCAGCGAAGACATTGCGCAGGCCTTGCAAGGGCGCTACAGCGGCGTGGACGCCACCTTGATCCGCGACGATGGCACCGATGTGCCGGTCGTCGTGCGCGGCAGCACCGACGAGCGTGCCGCCAACGGCAATCCGGCCGACACGTTGGTGTACCCGCAGGCAGGCGGCGCACCGGTGCCGTTGGCGGCGGTCGCCACGGTGCTGCGCGACAGCGAGCCGTCGGCGATCCAGCGGCGCAATCTCAGCCGTGCCATCACCGTGACCGCACGCAACCCGCAACTGACCGCGACCGAGATCGTCGAACGGCTGTCCGCGCCAATCGCCGCGCTCAAATTGCCGCCCGGCTACCGCGTGGAGATCTGTGGCGAGCTGGAAGATTCGGCCGAAGCCAATCAGGCCTTGCTGCACTACATGCCGCATGCGCTGGGCGCGATCCTGTTGCTGTTCGTGTGGCAGTTCAACTCGTTCCGCAAGTTGTTCATCGTGCTGTCGGCGGTGCCGTTCGTGCTGATCGGTGCGGCACTGGCGCTGGTGATAACCGGCTATCCGTTCGGCTTCATGGCGACCTTCGGCCTGCTGGCGCTGGCCGGCATCATCGTCAACAACGCGGTGTTGCTGCTGGAGCGCATCGAATCCGAACTTGCCGATGGCCTGCCGCGCCGCGACGCGGTGGTGGCGGCCGCGGTCAAGCGGCTGCGCCCGATCGTCATGACCAAGCTCACCTGCATCGTTGGCCTGGTACCGCTGATGCTGTTTGCAGGCCCATTGTGGACGGGCATGGCCATCACCATGATCGGTGGGCTGGCATTGGGCACGCTGGTGACGCTGGGCCTGATTCCGATCCTGTATGACCTGCTGTTCGGTTTGCGCCTGCGCCGCGGTGCCTGAGCGTTGTCAGCACACCGCAGCCAGTCGCGGCCAGGCGGGCGTGGATGGGCGCTCAGAGTCCGGATGTACATGGGGTACATCCGGACCCGAGCACCGGGCGCGCCCGCCTGGCGTTGCGCAGTCGAGTGACGCGCGGAGCTGGACGGCGTCTGCATTCGCCTGGCTGGCACGCCATACTGGTAACTGGCAGGCAAACGCATCACACGATGACCAAGGCAAGAAAGAAATCCGCGCAGCAAGCGCTGCAGGCCCCTGCACCGGTGTATCAACTGCATGTGGCATTGACCGGCAGCGCGCCGCTGATCTGGCGGCGCCTGCTGGTGTCCGGTGCGGTGCGCCTGGCCACGCTACATCGCGTGTTGCAGCCGGTGATGGGCTGGACTGGCATCCATCCCTACGAGTTCGACCTCGGTGGCGGACGTTATGGCGAATCCGGGCTGGATGTGCCCGAGCGTCCCCGGCTCAAGCACGCCGGGCGTGTCACGCTGGAAAGCGCGGTGGGCGAGCTGGAAGGCTTCGATTATTTCTACGGCGCCGGCCCTGGCTGGCAACATCGCCTGCACGTGGAAGCGCGGTTGCCGGCCGATGCCGGCCTTCGCTTGGCGCGCTGCATGGACGGTGCCAATGCCTGCCCGCCGGAGCGCAGTGGCGGCATCGGTCATTACCAGGCGCTGTTGCGCATCATCGCCGACCCGGACCACCCGCAGCATGTACAGGAACTGGCGAGCTTGGGTGGGCGCTTGGAACCCGGGCATTTCGATCTGCCGGAGGTCAATCGCCTGCTCGCGCGCGTGCGCGAGTGACAGTGGTGGCGCCTCAGGGGCGAAGGCGCTGCAGACCTCTTCTTTAGTTCTCATCGCCAGAGCGTTGAGGCATTGCATGGGCTGACCAGGCCGCGCGTGCCGATCCGCGCCACTGCGGCTTGACGCCCGATCGGCTAGCCTGGGACCCCGGTGTTTTTTGAAGTCTGCGCCATGTTCCGCTGGTTCGAGTCCCTGATCGATATTTTCCCGCCGATCGAGCGGGAGATGCCGCCACGCAGCGTGTGGCGCTTCTATCTGCATTATCTGCGGCCGTTGTGGCCGATCCTGCTGGCCACCTTGATCGCCGGGCTGTTGCTGGCGCTGGTGGAAGTGGCGATGTTCGATTTCCTCGGCCGCATCGTCGACATGCTTGCCGACAAGCCAGGGCCGGATTTCTTCCGGCAGCATGCGGGCGAACTGATCTGGATGGCGGTGATCACGCTGGTGGCAAGGCCGTTTTTCACCGGCCTGCACAATCTGCTGGTCAATCAGGCGATCGTGCCGGGCCTGAGCAACCGTTCGCGCTGGCTGATGCACAACTACGTGGTGCGCCAGAGCCTGGGCTTCTTCAACAACGATTTTGCCGGGCGCATCGCCAACCGGGTGATGCAGACCGGCACCTCGCTGCGCGAATCGGCCGTGCAGATGGTGGATGCACTGTGGTACATCGTGGTCTATACCGGCAGTGCGCTGTGGTTGTTCGCGCAGGCAGACCCCTGGTTGATGGCGCCGCTGCTGCTCTGGCTGGTGGTGTACGTCGCGCTGATGGCGTTCTTCGTGCCGCGCATGAAAGCGCGCGCATGGGTTGCCTCCGATGCGCGCTCCAAGGCGACCGGCCGCATCGTCGATGGCTATACCAATATTTCCACGCTCAAGTTGTTCGCCCATGCCGGCCGCGAACAGGCGTACGTGCGCGATGCCATCGACGAGCTGGCGGTCAAGCACCGCGGGCAGACCCGGGTGACCACCGCCATGGACACCGCCATCGCCGTGGCAAACGGTTTTTTGATCGTGGGGACCTGCGCGCTGGCGCTGTGGTTGTGGAGCCGCGGCCAGATCAGCGTGGGCGCGATCACCCTGGCCACCGGCTTGGTGATCCGTATCCACAACATGTCCGGCTGGATCATGTGGACGGTCAACGGCATCTTCGAGGACATCGGCACCGTGCAGGACGGCATGCAGACCATCTCGCAACCGGTGCAGGTACAGGATGCAGTGGATGCGGTGCCGCTGCAGGTAACCCAGGGGCTGGTGCAGTTCGAGCATATCCATTTCCATTACGGCAAGCGCGGTGGGGTGATTGCCGGGCTGGATCTGCAGGTGCGCGCCGGCGAAAAGATCGGCCTGGTCGGGCCGTCCGGTGCCGGCAAATCCACCCTGGTCAATGTGTTGCTGCGGCTGTACGACCTGGAGCAGGGCCGCATCCTGATCGACGGGCAGGACATCGCAAGCGTGACGCAGGAAAGCCTGCGCGGGCAGATCGGGTTGGTGACCCAGGACACCTCGCTGTTGCATCGCTCGATCCGCGATAACCTGCTGTACGGGCGGCCGCAGGCCAGCGAGGCGCAACTTCTCGACGCCGTGCGCAAGGCCCGCGCCGACAGTTTCATCGACACGCTGATCGATGGCGAAGGCCGCCGCGGTTTCGATGCGCATGTGGGCGAGCGCGGGGTGAAACTCTCCGGCGGTCAGCGCCAGCGCATTGCGATTGCGCGGGTATTGCTCAAGGACGCGCCGATCCTGATCCTGGATGAGGCGACCTCGGCGCTGGATTCGGAAGTGGAGGCCGCCATCCAGGACAGCCTGGACGCGCTGATGGGCAACAAGACGGTGATTGCCATCGCGCACCGGCTCTCGACCATCGCGCGCATGGACCGGCTGGTGGTGATGGACGGCGGCCGCATCGTCGAGACCGGCACGCATGCGGAGTTGATCGCGCATGGCGGCTTGTATGCGCGCCTGTGGGCGCGCCAGACCGGTGGATTTGTTGCTGCGGATGCGTGATTGAAGAGATGCGCCAGCTCGGCGCGACCGTAGCCCTTCTCCTGCGCGCGGGAGAAGGGCCACATGCAACCGCTTATTCGGCCACCGTAGGACGCCCCTCTCCCGCGTGCGGGAGAGGGGGTGGGGTGAGGGCACGTGGGAAGCCACTTGGTGTGTCATTTCTGGAAGCGCGTGGTGACGCGTTCGACATCGTAGGTGGTCACACCTTTGCCAAGCGCCCCCTGCGGGGCATCTTCTCCCGCGCGCTGGAGAAGAGCCACATGCAGCCGCTTATTCGGCTACCGGAGCACGCCCCTCTCCCGCATGCGGGAGAGGGGTTGGGGTGAGGGCACGGGGAAGCCACTTGGTGTGTCATTTCTGGAGGCGCGTGGCGACGCGTTCGACATCGTAGGTGGTGACACCTTTGCCAGGCGCCCCCCCTGCGGGGCACCTTCTCCCGCGTGCGGGAGAAGGGCCACATGCAACCGCTTATTCGGCTGCCGGAGCACGCCCCTCTCCCGCGTGTGGGAGAAGGATCAATCACTCGATCGGTTGATCCAGCATCAGCTCGCGCGCGAAGCGGACCGGCGGTGCGCCGTAGGACAGCATCTGGTCGTGATAGGCCTTCAGGTTGAAGCTGTCGCCCAGCTTGTCCTGCACCGCCTTGCGCGTGTCCAGATGTTCCTGCACGCCAACGAAGTAGGTCGGCAGCTGTGCCGAAGACAGCTGTGCACGCACCCACTTGCCCGCCGCTTCGCTTTCCTGCTGGAAGGTGTCGTGGGTCATCAGCTGCATCGCCTTGTCGCGATCCCAGCCGTCCACATGCACGCCCTGGTCGAGGATGGCATTGGCGATGGTGCGCAGGTAGAACTTGAGCTGCACCAGATGGAACAGTGGGTCGTTATCCAGGTAACCCTGCTCCTGCATCATGCGTTCGGTGTACACCGCCCAGCCTTCGGCGAACATGCCCGAGCGCAGCACCGCGCGCAGCGTGGAGGGGAACTTGGCCGAATGCCAGCCTTCCAGGTAATGACCCGGGGTGCCCTCATGGATGCTGAGCAGCTGGATCATGCGGGTGTTGTATTCGCGCAGGAACGAATCGACCTGCTTGTCGTTCCAGTCGTCGGGAATCGGCGACACCGCGTAGAACGTCTTGAGATTCTTGTCGAGCGGGCCGGGCGAATCGCAATACGCCACCGCCACGCCACGCTGGAATTCCGGCATCAGGATGATGTCCACCGGCGAATCGGGCAGCGTCATCAAATCCTTCTGGCGCACGAACTCGGTCGATTGCGCCAGCGCTGCCTTGGCGGCGTCCACCACCTTGTCGCGCGCCGGCTTGTCGGCATACGCCAGCTCCAGGGCCGCTTCGATCGCCGCCTGCTGCTGGTCGTCGGTGGGCGATTCGGGCAACTTGGGGGCGCCGGGCTTGTCCTTGAGCACCGTGCGTGCAATCCCGTACATGTCGCTGCGCACGCGCTTGAGCTCGGATTCGGCACGCTGTTTGATGTCGGCACGCGACAGCGACGACAGCAGTGCGAATTTCAGCTTCTGATCGTATTTTTCCGCACCGATGCGGAAGTCGCCCTTGGCATTGGGGACCAGCACGGTGTCCAGCCAGGTCTGCTGCTCGGCCACTGCCTTGCGCAGGTTGTCGATGGCCGCCTGCGCACGCGCCGCCTCGATTGGGCCAAGCTGGCTGATGTTGGGCGCGATGAAGCTGTCGACGATGCTCAGGATGCCCTTGTTCTGCTTGGCCACCGTTTCGGCATGGATCTTCGGCACGCGTGCCGGGTCCAGGTTCTGGCGTGCCTGCGCAAAGATGCTCGGGATCTTTTCCATGCGCTGGGTGGCCGCAGTCAGGCGCTCGGGCAGCGGCGCGAACTCGCGCGCCATCAGGCTGTACAGCGCGCTGCCGGCCAGGCCGTTGTAGAGCTGCGGGTCCCAGGCCCAGCTTTGCAGCACCTCGGTATTCCAGATCTCCGATTGCAGCTGGTTGCGCAGAACGGCCGCATCCACCTGGTTCTCGCGCGAGAGCTTGGTGACGTCGATCGCATCCAGGGTGGCCAGCAGCTTCTTGCCCGCATCCACGCTGCGCTGGCGGCCGCCGGCGCTCAGGTCGTCGATCTGCGCATCGAAGCGATGGTCGCCGGTCTGGGTGGCGGTCACCGGCGACAGCTGCATCCAGGTGTCAAGGGCCTGTTTGGACAATGCGGCAAAGCGCGCATCCGGGGTCTGTGCGTCGTTGGCGGCAGGCGCGGTTGCATCGGCGCGCGGTGATTCGGGCTGCTGCTGGCAGGCGCTCAGGCCGGCGATCAGGGCGAGGACAAGCAGGCGTTGACGCATCGTAGGTCCTGGTGGAATCAAACCGCCAGCATAGGCATCTGCGCGCGCATGCGCATCCGCCATTGGTGTGGGTCAGCCAATAAATCGGCCGCGCCCACCGCCAGGCGGGCGCGGCCGAGGCTTGGACCTGCTTGTGCCGCTTGCACCCTTCGGCTTCTGCGCGCCCTCCAGGTTCCCTCACAGATGCTCACCACGCAGGGACGGCCGCCCCCGATCCTGCCAGCCGGCCAGCGGCGCGATCGCGCGGGGCACACGATGGGTGCACGTTGCGGGCGCGATCGCTCGTACACTCCGGTTCCCGGGCGCCGCCTCGCTCCTCAGGCTGCGCGTAGACGCAACATCATGCTTGCCACCCGCACGGTGGCCTGTTCCAAGGAGGATCACATGCACTATGCCGGCAGCTGTCATTGCGGACGCATCGCGTTCGATCTGCAGACCGAAGCGCCCATCACCGAGGTCTACGACTGCAACTGTTCGATGTGTCGCCGCCGCGGCGGCTTGCTCTGGTTCGGCGCGCGCACCCAGCTGCAGCTTCAGGCCACGCCGGAAGCTGTCGGCAGCTACCGTTTCAACCAGCAGCACATCGATCACCACTATTGCCCGCAGTGCGGGATCGCGCCCTTCAGCGAAGGCCTAAATCCGAAGACCGGCGAAATGGGCGTCGCGGTCAATGTGCGTTGCCTGCCGGCCCTGGATCTTGCCGGGCTGCAGGTGCATGCCGTCGACGGAGCCAGCCGATGAGCCGCGCCATGCAGCGGTACGCCACCGCGATGCTGCTCGGATGGGCGCTATGCGGGTGTGCGAAGCATCACGCAGAGATGGCGGCCGATGGCGGCGCTGCGGCGCCGGCACCGCCCGCCGCGCAGGGCAATGCGTTGGCCTACGAGCACGATGTGCGGATCGAGCTGCCTGCCGACCAGATCGGCCAGCGCATCGCCGCGATACGCACTGCCTGCCAGGGCGCGCAGTTCGGCGACTGCGCCTTGCTGGCGGTCGAGCAGGCAGGTGGGCGCGACCCCAGTGGGCGCGTCAGCGTACGGCTGGCGCCGGACGGGATCGAACCCATGGTGCAGTTGGCCGGCCAGCATGGCGATGTCGCCGCGCGTAGCACGCGGGCCGAAGATCTGGCGCAGCAGATCGCCGACACCAGCCTGGCGCAGGCCCGGCTGCAAAAAGAGCATGCGCGCCTGCTGGAATTGCAGCAGCGCCGCGATCTGGCGGTGACCGATCTGCTGGCCCTGTCCAAGCGGCTGGCCGAGATCGAGGCCGAAGCGCAGCAGACCCAACAGCAAGCCGCGCAACAGCAGCGCCGGGTGCGCACGCAGCTGCTGACGCTCAATTTCCGCAGCACCGGTGGCGAGCAGGGCAGGGGCGAGATCGCAGAAGCCGCTGCCGAGTTCGGCGAGGTGTTTTCCAGCAGCGTGGCGTTCGTCATCCGCGCAGTGGCGGCGCTGCTGCCGGTGGCTGTGGTCGCACTGATCGCCGGCTGGTTGTTGCTGCTGGCGTGGCGCTGGCGCGTACGTCGGCGCCGGGTGTCCTGATGCACCGCAGCTGCGCGGCAATGACGCGCAGCTGCGGGGTCATTCGATTTGTCATTGCGTGCGGCGTGCGTTGTCAGTTCCGGGCGCACGCGGCTCAAGCACGCAGCACATGCCAACGCGCAGCAGACGCGTCACAGCGTCAGCTGCGATCCAGTCGGGCAGTCATGTGCCGCAAGTAGGTTGAGCCTGGCTCAACCTTCGTCGGCTTCGTATTCCACAAACACATCCAGCTGCAGCGCCAGCTCTTGCACCGCGTCGCGTACCTTCTGCGCGGTGGCCTCGTTGCCGGCTTCCACTTCGAACTCGTGGCTGCCCGGACCTTCGTCGTCCGACAGGCCAGCCGAGCTGGAATCTTCGTCGTCCAGGTGCGGCATCAGGTCGTCCACTTCTTCTAAGTGCTCGATGCCGTCGATGCTTTGCAGCAGGTTGGCAATGGCACGCGCGTCGTCGTCGGTGCCGGTGATGCGCATGCGGAGGGTAGGCATGGGAGTGTCCTGTGGATTGGGGACATCAAGCCTAGGCATCGCCAGGACAAAACCAGGTGACGGTGCGCCGCTCACATCACGCCGACTGTGCCGGCCATGCCTGGCGTGTGACGGGGTCGGAATGCATTACTCGGCCCACTGCGGCGCGCAGCATCGTCGGCATGACGTAGTGGTGATGCGCGTGATGGATGCAGGCCATGTAGATGCGGCCAAACCAGTTGCGGCAGCTCACCCGTGTGGCCATCGTCAGCTCGATCTCGTGCGTGCCGACCCGGCGCAATGCCACCGACGAGCGGAAGCGCAGATGTTTGTCGTCGGCGCCCAGCACGATCTGCACTTGCTGCCCATCGGCATCGCTGCGTTGTGCCAGCACCGGGAAGCGCCCGGCGAAACGGTGCGCTGCGCTCGGGTCGAGCAACGAAGACACCGGGCAGCCTAGATGCGAGGTGCGTAGTCCCAATGGCTTGACCATCAGGTTGCGCAGACGCATCAAACCGCTCACGCCGCCCGGCGGCTGATCGATGAATGCCTGCAGCAAGTCGCACATCAGGCCTTGCAGGCTGTCGCTGCGCAGTTGGCGTGTGTCCAAACGCAGCTGATGGGTGTCCTGAAAATGCACCTGCCCGCCCAACTGCTCGCGCAGCAATGCATCGGCCGGCAGTGCCTGCAGCGAGCGTATCCGTAGCGGTGCCACACGGGTGGCGACAAATCCGGGGCGGCGGGTACGCGGCGGCAGCTGGCGGATGCGCCCGCTCCAGCGGCGCGCACGGCCACAGGCGCGCTGCTGCCAGCTCTGCGGTTTGACGTGCAGCGACAGCGACACGGTAGGCACGTCCGCCGCATGAAAGGCATCGGACTGCAGTAGCGCCGCGACGGGAGGCGGCAGCAGCTCGGTCAAGCTGGCAATGGTCGCCGTGCCTTGCTTGACCAAGGCTTGCTGCTCGGGGCTCAAGTCGCCGCCGGCTTCGTCCGGATGGCAGGACAGCGCAAAGAACGCCGAGTGTGGCGCGTTCCACTGCGAAGGTACGAACTGGTGCCACGTTCCGCCGCCGAAGCGCACCGTAAACAGGCTGTCGCCGGGCAGATCCACGTAGCGCAACGCCTGCAGGAAGGCCCGCGGGTCCTGGCGCAACTGCTGCGCTGACGCGGTGGAAAAGCGTAGTTGTGCACCGCCGCTTCCGGTGATTGCGGTGAACACGCGATTGCCGGCATGGCAGTGAAACGGATGCCCCTGCGGTCCGACCGAAAACGAAAATAGCGAGGCACGATCGTCGTGGCCGAAGTCGGGTGCGGACAACTGCGCCGACGGTTCATCCAGGGCATCGTGGTGCGCAGGGTGGCATCGCTGCCGTTCACCGGTCTGCGCAATCAAGCTATCGCCTGCGCCTGGGTCCAGTTGCGCGATCAGCATCACCTCGACCGGGCGGCCACCGCTGTACGAGGGCAGCGATACACGTGGAAAGCTTGTGTCTGCGACGATCCGTTGGGGGTCCATGGCATGTCCTTGCGGCAGAAGTCGAGTGGAGGATCAGCGGGTCTTTTTCGCCAGCTTGCGCGACTCGCGCTGCAGCGGGCCTGCCTTGGGACAGACCTCGAATGCGAAGCCGCTGAGCGTATTGACCATGTTGTCGGGCGTCAGCCGATACACCACGAATTGGCCGCGGCGCTCGCTGCTGACCAGCCCGGCCGCAGACAGCACGGAGAGATGGCGCGAAATTGCGGGTGCGCTCATCGCAAACCGTTCGCCGATCTGTCCGGCAGTCAATTCCTGCGCAGACAGGTAGGCCAGGATTTCCCGGCGTGGCCGCGAAGCCAGGGCTTCGAAAATGCGATCGATGGACATGGATGGGTTAGCTAATTAACGAATTAGCTAATTAATGATCTTGATGGGGCTGGCTGTCAAGCGATTTATGCAGCGTCGCTCAGGGCGTGTTTGTAGCCCTCTCCTGCAGGGCGCCGATGCAATGCTTGCGCGCCAATGGCGCGCGCGCTCTTGGCGCGGGCAAGGGCGCGGCACGGGGCGGAGGTGAGGGGACGGGGCGAACCCGCAAGTGCAGCAGGCTCCACTACCGCGCTCTTACCGTCATCCGCCCCTGCGGCGCATCTTTTCCCCTAGCGCGAAGGGCAGCAAAATCTTCGAGATCCCCGGGTGATTTCATTTCGCCGCCGATGCGCCAGGCAAACGTCGCCGCGCACGCGGCTCCTGTACATCTTCGCTCCGCGGCAACGCCACCAGCTCGGCAGGCAGTGCCGGCATCGGGGTGCGTTCGTCCTGTGCTTCGCGCTTGAGCCAGTCGATGAACAATGCCGCGGCCGGGCTGAGCTCGCGGTGGCTGGGGTGCACGATGTAGTACGCGTAACGCGCCTTGAGCGTGGGGCCGGGCAGGCGTACCAGTTCGTAACGCTGCAGGTAGGGCTGGGCGATGTGCTTGCGCGCCAGCACCGCGCCCAGGCCATACACGGCGGCGCGCATTGCATCGGTGCTGTCGTTGAAGGTGTGCATTGGCGGCACGGTGGTACCGCGGACCTGGGCTGCGCGGAACCAGTCGCGCCACCCCTGCGGCGACATGTCGGTCAGTAGCGGCAATTGCGCGATCTGTGCCGGCGTGCGCAGGGCAGCCACTTCCGGCAACGACGGCGAGGCCACCGGGAACAGCTCGTCGTCCATCAGATGATGCGAGGTCAGTCCGGGCCATGCGCCTTGGCCATAGCGAATGCCCAGGTCCGGGCCGCCTTCTTCGAAACGCGAAAACGCCGTATCCGATTGCAAGTCCATGCGGATATGCGGATAGGCGCGGCAAAAGCGCGGCAGCCGCGGCAACAACCAGCAGTACGACAGCGACCGCAACGTGGTGACGCGCAGTGGAATGGCGTCTTCGCGCGGATGCAGGTTGCCGGCGACCGCAGCAATCTCGGCCAGCGCGGCGGTGGCCGCATCAGCCAGCTGGCGGCCTTCGGCGGTGAGCTTGACGCCGCGCGGTAGCCGCTGGAACAAGGTCGCACCCAGCAGCGCTTCGAGCTTGCGCACATGGTGGCTGACTGCGCTGGCGGTGAGGTGCAGTTCTTCGGCGGCGTGGGCGAAGTTCTGGTGGCGGGCGGCCGCGGCGAACACGCCCAGCGCAGGCAACAGGGTAGGGCGCAGGTTCATCGAGGCATGAGTGAGATTTGTGGCTCGCCCCGATACTACGCGCTTGTCGCGTCCATGGCCGCAACCGATGCTGCGTCATCCCTTCGCGACGATCGTGCCATGTCTCTTTGTCTGCCTGCTGCTGTTTTCTGCCGTTTCAGTCCTGCATGGCACGGTTCGGGAGCACGGCCATGAGCGCCCAATCTCCGGCGCAGGCGGAGCTTGCGGTCCACCACTGGCGAACGCCGCTTGAGCTTGGTTTCTTGGGCGTCGTGTGGGGCTGCTCGTTCCTGTTCATGCGCGTGGCTGCGCCCAAGTTCGGCACCGTGGCGTTGGTGGAAATTCGCCTGGCGCTGGGTGCGTTGGTGCTGCTGCCATTCCTGTGGCTGGCACGCGAACGTTTCCCGTTGCATCGCTGGCCGATGCTGGCGGCAATCGGTGTGCTCAACTCGGCGTTGCCGTTCCTGCTGTTCGCTTGGGGCGCGCAACATGCACCGGCGGCAGTCGGGGCGATCTGCAACGCGATGACGGTGCTGTTTACCGCGCTGATCGCCTTCCTGTTTTTCGGCGAACGAATCGGCACGCGTCGCGCACTGGCGTTGCTGGTGGGGTTTATCGGCGTGCTGGTGTTGGCCACCGGCAAATCCGCCGGTCTGAGCGTCGGGCCGGCAGCGCTGGCTGGTGCAACTGCCTCGCTGCTGTACGGCATCGGCTACAACCTGGTGAAGCGCCATATGGGCGATTTGCCGCCTGCTGCGTCGGCGGCGTCCACCCTGGGCTGCAGTGCGCTCTTGCTGGCGCCCTTGGCCTGGTGGCAATGGCCGACCACGCCGGTGCCGGCGCTGGCGTGGGCCTGCGCCACCGCGCTGGGTGTGGTGTGCACCGGGCTGGCGTTCTTGATGTATTACCGGCTGATCCAGCGCATCGGCCCGGCTCGTGCGTCCACGGTGACCTATCTGGTGCCGGTGTTCGGCGCGCTGCTGGCATGGTCGCTGCTGGGCGAACCGCTCACCTGGACCATGCTGGTCGCCGCGGTGCTGATCCTCGGCAGCGTTGCCTTCAGCCAGCGCGCCCGCTGAGCGGACGCGACTCGCTTTTGCGATTTCCGATTCCCGATTCCGATTCAACCCGCCGGCGGTGCACGCACCGGCAATGGCACATTGCACAGGTCGATGTGCCCGGCCGGGCGCTTGTAGAAATCGTCCTTGCGGTTGCGGCGCGCCTCGACCACGTCGCGAAAGGTCTGGCTGTCGGTGCGCAGCAATTGCAGCGGTGTGCGCTCGGGCGCAGGCACTTCGCTGGCCAGCCGGATCGCGCGGATCGGCGCGCGTTGCGCGGGGTCTTCGTAGAAGCCCATCGGGTCAGGGCCGCGCGGCGTCACGCTGAGCAATTCCATGCCTTTGACCACACGCCCGACCACGGTGATGTTGCGATCCAATTGGCGCGGCGATTGCCCGGTGACTACGTACAGTTCGGCGCCGATGCTGCTGTCTTCGTCGTTGTTGCGGCCTGCGCCCAGGGTGCCGTAGCAATGCGCCAGCCAGGTCTTGTCGGTGGCCGTGTCGCGGGCGACCGGGAAGCCGTCGACAAAGCCCACCTGCGGCGCCCAGCCATCGCTATCGGGTAGGCGCTGGAAATCCAGGCCCTGCGATGGGCGTTCGAATTCGGCAGGCAGATGCGTCTTGGCCGAGCCCAGCGATTTGGCCTTGGCCGGTGTCTCGCCATCGGGGTCGCCGAACTGCACCACGAAATTGTCCTGCGAGCGATAGATGCTCAGCCCGTCCCAGAAGCGCTCATGCGCCAGCGTGCGAATGTTGGCGACGTGTTCCGGCGCGAATTGCGGCGCCAGCTCGATGATGACCCGGCCGGCATCCAGCTCCAGGTACAGCGTGCGGTCCGGATCGAGCGCGCGCCAGGCACTGCTCGGCGAGCTGTCGAGAATCTGTTGCGGGCTACGGTAAGCCGCGTTGGCGGCTGCGGGTAGCAGCAGGGCGAGCAGGCAGGCGGAAGCAACAGTGCGCAGGAGCATGAAGGCAGCCAGCAGGGAGGTGTCTGCGATTCTTGCCGACCACGCGCCCGGACGCAAAGCATGCATCGCATGGCATGACGCCGACGCAGCGCGTCGGCGTCATGTGCAGATGCGCAGACCTGCCGCGGGCAGGAGATTACGGATTGTTGCGCACGTGCGGGCTGGTGTGATGCTCGGCGGTGCCATGGTTGTTGCGGAACAGCGGTACCAGCTGCCACAGCGCCGAGACACCCACCAGCGTGTAGACCACACGCGACAGCAGCGCGTCCTGTCCGCCGAACAGTGCGGCGACAAGATCGAACTGGAACAGGCCGACCAGCCCCCAGTTCAATCCGCCGACGATAAGAAGCACCAGAGTGATGACGTTGATCGTTTTCATGAACGCATTCCATGTGGGTTGGGAGGCCCCAGACTCCGCACGCCCCAGCGAGCAGGCCGTGAGCGTCGCCCACTGGCGGCCTGCGTTGCACACATGTCGCTCACATTCGCCGGCCACGCGTGCGGTGTCTGCGCGCTTGGGCATCGGTCGCCAGCCGCACGATGGCCGAGGATCGATGCCTTTGGCAGAGCGGCGACGATCCGACCCTCATAGGGGCGATCTCGCGTCGTTCAGCGCCGAGGCGAACGATGCAGCGGTGTGCATGTTCGGCCTGATGTTGCCCTGATCCGGCACCGAGTCCGCTTCGGCATCCGCCAGCGCGGCCGCCGAGGACCCCGTACACCCATCGTCAGACGATATCGACAATGGATAAGGTCGCGTCCGGTGCGGCAACTGGCTTCGCACGCATGGCCGGCGCGGCGATGGGGATCGCCAAGTTCCTGTTCTGGGCGGGCATCATCATCGCCATCGTGCTGTTCGTGCTGTTCGTGCTGGGCATGTCGTCGCGTCCATCGACTGCGTGGCTGGGTGGAGCCCATCGCCGAGCGGCCTTCGCACACAGCGCTGACGTGCACCTGCGCTGCGATGAACAATCGGGCGACTCAAAACCCTCGGCATCTTTCGAACAAAGCCCGCATCGGGATCACGCTGTCTGCATGCCGGCAGTGCGTGTGGTTCAGGCTTGCTGACCCATGCCTTCGTCCCGCGCCCGGGGCACCTCATGCGGCATGTTGCAGGCAGGCACGGCCCTGCAACATGCCGCATGATCACCTCACACCAAGTCCTTGGAGTGTTTGCCGGCCATGCGCGCGAACTCGTGGAGTTCCACTCCCAAGTTCCGAGCACTCTTGGACCGGGTTATCTCGTCGTTCGTCCGCCCCAGCCTCGATCGGTTCGGGCTACTCGGGGCCGAAACATGTCCCCGGCTCGGTCCTGCCGCCTTGGATGTCGATGGCGCACCCTGTGGCTGGCTGGAAGAGGCGCTTGCCTCCTGCGCAGGCAACGCTCTTGCCGCTGCTAGCAGCGCTTCAACGTCATTGCCCTCCAACAAGGCGTTGACTGCCTTGCTGGCCTTGGTCGCACGGCGCTGGGAGAGCGTTTCATGCATCGCGCCCATGACGCCGCGGCTTACCTGCTTGCCCAGCCCGATGTCGGTGCTTCCCTCGCGACGGTTGTTCTTGATGGTGATGGCGGTGTGCTGGTTCAGGGCGCCAACGGTGGCCATGCCCCCGGATATCGCCGACACCGCCAGGCTTTGCGCGATCGGAACATTGCGGGTCCCGCCCTGTGCGGCCGAAACGAGTTTGCTGATCACCGAGGATGCGGCGCTGCCCAGGAAGACCAGATGGAACATCTGGCCGATGCGCTGTGCGGTTTGCGCGGTGAACTCGAGATAGTTGTATTTCTTGGCGATATTGTTGAACAGCTGCTGCGACAGCACGGATTTTTCGGCACCGATAAGCAGCTTGGATGCGGTGCCGTTCGGGTCGATTTCGTCGAGCCTGCCCTCACGCAATGCCTCAAGGTCGTTGCGCAGCAAGCGCAGGTCCTGCATTGCCTTGCTGGCGTCGCCGGCCTCGATGTCGCGGTCGTCTGCCGTGATTGCGCCGCGCTGCGCATCCTCTGCTGTCACCGCATCCGCCAGCAGCTTCTCCAGCTCGGCGACCCCGGCGGTGACGCGCTTGACCAGGGCTTGGGTGGGCGACTGGATCAGGCTGCGTAGTTTGTCGGCCTTGATGTCTTCTGCGCTGACCGCCGTGCCGCTGGCCAGCTTCTGCTTGCCTGCGGCGGTCAGTACGTCGGCGTACAACAGGTTGAGCTTGTTGTTGGCTTCCTGCTTGGCTTGCTCGTCGAAACCGGCGGCCACATGTTGCGCAGCCGTCATCAACATCGCGCCAACGGTCTGCGCCGTCGGCGACAGCGCACGCATCGCGCCTGTCTTGCTGAGCAGCCCCAGCGTGCTGGCGACCGGCGAACGCAAGATGCGTGGAATGGCCTGCCAGCGGTTGCCTTGCCACTGGCGATCGTGCGCGCCCTGGGTCATGACGAAATCATGCTGGGCCTGGTGCAGCTCCTTCTCTGCTGCGAGCAAGACGTCGGCTGCCGCCTTGCGTTGTTCAATTGAGGAATTTGGATCCCCCTGAATCTCGCGAAACACGTCGCAGGCTTTGGCGAACGTTTCGATCTTTTCCTTGAGGGCGTGTGCCAGTTCGGGGAGCCAGTGCTTGTCGTTGATCTGCTTCTTGTCCGGCACGATGACGTGAGCGCCGTGTTCGCGAATCGACTCGCACAGGCTGACAACCGCCGATTGTTGGCCGGCATTCACAGGTGCGGCGACCAGCATGGTCGCCAGGCCGAACCCCGCGCCGGCCCACGGTTGGCGTGTCGCATAGTTGATCCACGGCGAGACGATGTACTGCATGGCATTGGTGAGGAAGCTGCCGCTCGGGTTGGGCAGGCCGGAAAGCAGCGCGGTGCGCCGCAGCGTGGCCACGTCGTGTTCGTTCAGCCCCTGCGCCTTGTACCAATCGCTCACATCGTGTTCGCTGATGCGGCTGACCAGGTCCGCATGCGTGGCCGCGCGTGCCTGCGCACCCGTGGTGCCGGGCGATTTCATCGGCCTGAGCCTGCTGATTAGATCGGCCGCCAAGTCCGGTGCGATTGCGCGTGCATTGTCCGAGGCCAACTGCTGACGAAGCCGTGCCAGCGTCGCCTTGGTTGCAGTCGATGAGGTGACCGGTGGCGGAGCGAGGGCAGGTGCGTCTTGCTCGGGCCTGGCTAGCAGCGCCCCTAACGTGGTTCCGCTATTGCGCCTGACGGGCGCGCGCCCAAGTGGGCTGAGTGCGGGATCAGGCGCGGATTGCGGGATGACCGCCGCAGAGGTGGAGGCAATGGCGAGCTCTGTCTCCTGGATCTCAGGCGAGTGCGTCCTCGCACTGCGGCTGGCCGGATCGACGGATGCGGATGACTTCATCGGGATATCTCCTGACGTGGATACGGCAGATAGATTGCTTGCGTACCAGACGATTGGTGCGCATCGCATGGGATTGCATCGCAGATGCCGTGGAACCTTCCACCCTTGGCGGGGTTCCTGGTGCAATCCTGAGCCTGCCGGTAGTGATGGAGGCGAGGTGGTGAATGCACGGCGCGAAAATTGAACTACCAGAGCGCTATGCCGCCTGTCTGCACAGCAGATCTTCTATCGCCGTACGCGAACCAAATGAGGTTCCGAAACGGCGCTTGGTCCGCATCAATGTGGCGTACGTGACAGAGCGCGGTCTTTTAAAGGCGCTGGAGTTCGGCCGTTGGCCGGTCTCTGTCTCGTCAGCAGTCCCCCGGATGCGCGTCCATGGCGAGCAGGTCGGCGTGGGTACAGGCCAACACAGGTGCTGCGCTTCAGGACTGCGGCAACGAACCGCGCCACGCGATGGTCATTCAAGACGGGCATGACCTGAGGTGCCGGAACCCGTGTGGCCACTACAGCCTTCATAGCTGACTTGAGTAAACAGGCAAGCGTGCGCATTTAGCGAGTGACGTCAGGCTCGCGCTTCGTGCGTTGCGCCGCCGATTCGCGCTTTTTTTGCGGTGGTTGGGCGCTGACAGTGACACTGCTCGGGTCTGGCGAATGATTCGCCGCCAAGACAGGGCCGTGGCGTCCGGAAGCGGGCGAATCCTCCCACGCTGCATCAGCGCGCGCGGAGCGCCAGCATCGCGCTGGACGGCATCCAGGCGACCGGCCGGTGGCTCTTTTTCGGCGACGCAGCGGTCTTGCGCAGCGCGTTGTGGCGCCGCTTGCGAACGCCTGAAGGCGCAACTGCGTGCAGGTCTGAAGGATCGCCCGTTTGCAGAGCCGTCGGACGAGCAGCTCGCAGTGCAGGCGGAAAACGTGCAATGGGCGGATACCCGTTTGCAGGAGCGTATTTAAGCGTTCGGTGCGGACGCCGCCTAGGAAGTTGCCGCCGAGATGAAGGCGGTCGGCAGTAAGGCGTCGCTTGCCCATTGCGTATGAAAGTTTCAGATCGTTTTTCGTTGGCGCGGTGCGGACGCCGCGGTTCCGGCTGCGGCGCCTGCAGCTGGTCGTGAGGGCATGCAGGTTTCGCGCCGGCATCATCCGTTGCGTGAGCAGCGAGGCGAGCGAAGCATGCATCGCCGCATCAGCTGGCATGGCAGCATCACGGCCGTCATCCTCAGCGTGCCGGCTTGCGTTTGACGTAGAGCTGCTTGCGGACCTGTGCGACCACTTCGCCGTCGCGGTTGTAGACCGTGTTCTCGAACCAGCGCAGATGTTTCTCGCCGTTTGCGGTGGCCTGGCGCAGTTGCGCCAGCACGCTGTCGTCGATGACGAAATCCGCCGTTACCGTGCCGCGCCCGGGCTTGACGAATTCGATGCTGCCGGCCTTGTCCCACACGTAATAATCGCGGCCCAGGTTCTGCATAGTCAGCAGCATCCAGAACGGGTCGGTCATCGCAAACAGGCTGCCGCCGAAATGGGTGCCGACGTAGTTGCGATTCCACGGGCGCTGGCGCAGCTCCACCCGCGCAAAACGGTAGTCGGCCGAGAGCACGGTGACGTGGATGCCGGCGAACAAGAACGGCGGCCACAGATTGATGCCTAACTTGAACAACGATGCGCGCATGCGGGCCTGTTTCCTTGGCAAGGGACGTGCTCAGCATAACATTCGCATGCGTATGGAGGCTTGCCGCATGCCGACATCGAGACGGTCGTGTTCGTACTGCGAGCAGTCCAGACGGTGGGTCATCTCCGCTTACGCAGTCGCATGGTGTGCATTGCCGCTTGGTGCACACCGGGCAAGAGCCCACCGTGGTGGTGCAGCCTTCGTAGAAGCGGACCTGGCCGCGACGGCGCGCTCCCCGTGAATCCCTTATCGGGGACTGGCGAGTACCGCCTGGTCGCGGCCGGGGCCGCTCCTACGTGTCCGTGTGGCGCCGCAGCGCCACTGGCTGTCAGAACACCAGCGCCGACATCTTGCGACGATAGCGGCCGACCAGGTCTTCGTCCTCGATCACGCGGAAGGCATCGATCAGGCTACGGCGCGGCAGGTTGTCGTCGAAGCTGCGGTCCTGGCGCAGCATTTCCAGGAACTGCTCCAGCGCCGCTTCGTCGTTGCCGTCGAGCAGGTGGCGCACGCCGAGCAGGTGACGGGCGCGCAGGTCGGCGCCGTTGGCATCCACGGCGGCCTGCAAGGCGCCGGCGTCCGGGGCGTCCTTGAGGACGTTGGCAAAACTCAGCCGCGCCTTGGTGCGCACCGCGCGATCGTCGGTGGCCAGATTGGCGGGCAGGGCATCGATCAACTGCTCGGCCTCGGTGGTGTCGCCGGTCTTGAGCAACGCCAGCGCCAGGTCCAGCTTGAGTTCGTCCTTGTCCGGTTCGGCGGCGACCGCTTCACGCAGCGCCGCGGCCTGCGCCTGCGGGTCGAGCGGCGCCAGCGGCACCTCTTCGGCCACCTGCGGCTCGGCCGGCAGCACGCCGTGCTGGGTCAGGAATTCGCGCACCTGGCCTTCCGGCATCGCGCCAGGGAAGCCGTCGACGATCTCGCCGCCCTTGACCAGGAACACCGTCGGCACCGAACGGATCTGGAACGCCGCGGCGATCTGCTGTTCCTTGTCCACGTCGACCTTGCCCAGCTCGAACGCACCGTTGTACTCGCCGGCCAGCTTTTCCAGGATCGGCGTCAGCGACTTGCAGGGGCCGCACCAGGTGGCCCAGAAGTCCACCAGGACCGGTGTGGTCAGCGATTTCTGCAGGACCTCGGTCTCGAAGGTGTCGGTGGTGGCATCGAATACATGCGGCTTGTCGGACATGGGCTTCCAGAAGTTAAGTACGGCGACAGTGGGAGGTAATGGTGGCAAACGCGGCTGACACAAGCCTAGCGGCAATGACGCGCGCACGTGCCCGGGTCAGGCGCCTTCCGCATGGCCGTGTGAGCACCGGGGGTTCACGCCGCGCCCGACCGGCATGACAATGCCGCGTCCTGGCGGCGCTTCGCGCCCCGTGTTGGAGTAAGCCAATGGCAACCACCGAGCGCGCACAGCGCTACATGGGCCTGATCGCCGCAACGGTTTTCGTATTGGCGCTGGCCGGTTTCGGCGTCACGTTGCCGGGCTATCTGCAGGCCAGCCATCCGGTGGCGCTGTTGGGCGCGCAGGGCGTGCCGCATGCGCTGGGCTTCAATCTGGTCGCGTTCGTGCTGGTGGGCGCGCTGGGCATGGCTACCGGGGTGAGTCTGCTGGCGCGCATGCCGGCCAAGGCCAGCTGGAGTCTGCGCGTGGGTGGGCAGTTGATCGTGCTGGCCGGCCTGGCCTTTCTGGGCATGGGCATGCTGCCGCTGGACCCCACCGATCTGGACGGCCGCGCCAGCCAGGCCCATGCCACCGCCTGGTTATTGTGGGCCGTGGCGTTCGTGCCGGGCATGTTGTTGATTGCCGCCGCGCTGCTCAACGATGCCGCAACCCGCACCCTGGCCTGGTTGAGCCTGGCGGCAGGATTGCTGGTGGCGGTGCTGGCGTTCGGTCCGCCCGGCCTGGTGCGCCAGGCCATTGCGCAACGGCTGGCGTTCCTGGCCTGGGTCGGCTGGCTGGCGGTGGCGGGCTGGATCTGGCCGCCGAAGCCGGTGGCGCTGCGGTAACGGTTTGGTCCACCTGCTGCACTGCGGTACCCTGTACCGCTTTGCACCGCCCGAGCATCCGCTCCCAATGTCCACCGTCGAACCGAACGTCTACGACCCGCAGCAGGTCGAAACCTCCGCCCAGCAATTCTGGGATGCCACCCGCGCCTTCCAGGTCGACGAGAACTCGGAGAAACCCAAGTTCTATTGCCTGTCGATGCTGCCGTACCCGTCCGGTGCGCTGCACATGGGCCATGTGCGCAACTACACCATCTCCGACGTGGTCAGCCGCTACAAGCGCATGACCGGCCACAACGTGCTGCAGCCGATGGGCTGGGATGCGTTCGGGTTGCCGGCCGAAAACGCCGCGATCAAGAACAAGACCGCGCCGGCCAAGTGGACCTACGCCAACATCGAGCACATGCGCGCGCAGCTCAAATCGCTGGGCTACGCCATCGATTGGTCGCGCGAGTTCGCCACCTGCACGCCGGACTATTACGTTCATGAGCAGCGCATGTTCACCCGCTTGATGCGCAAGGGCCTGGCCTATCGCCGCAACGCGGTGGTGAACTGGGACCCGATCGACCAGACCGTGCTGGCCAACGAGCAGGTCATCGACGGCCGCGGCTGGCGCTCCGGCGCGCTGGTGGAAAAACGCGAGATCCCGCAGTGGTTCCTGCGCATCACCGATTACGCCCAGGAACTGCTGGACGGCCTGGACCAGCTGGACGGCTGGCCGGATTCGGTCAAGACCATGCAGCGCAACTGGATCGGCCGTTCGGAAGGCCTGGAGATCCAGTTCGACGTGCGCGATACCGACGGCGCCGCACTGGACCCGCTGCGCGTGTTCACCACCCGCCCGGACACGCTGATGGGCGTGACCTTCGTGTCGATCGCCGCCGAGCATCCGCTGGCCTTGCACGCGGCCAAATCCAATCCGGAGCTGGCGCGCCTGTTGGAAGAGCTCAAGCACGGCGGCGTCTCCGAAGCCGAGCTGGAAACCCAGGAAAAACGCGGCATGGCCACCGGCCTGACCGCGGTCCACCCGATCAGCGGCGAGCAGGTGCCGGTGTGGGTGGCCAACTTCGTGCTGATGGGCTATGGCACCGGCGCGGTGATGGCAGTGCCGGGCCACGACCAGCGCGATTTCGAATTTGCCAACAAGTACAAGCTGCCGATCGTGCAGGTGGTCAAGCTGCGTGAGCCGCGCAACGACGACGAGCAGAGCTGGGACGCCAGCCAGTGGCGCGACTGGTACACCGACAAGAGCCGTCCGCTGGAGTTGATCAATTCGGCCGAGTTCGACGGGCTGGATTTCGGCGGCGCCTTCGAGGCACTGGCCGAGCGTTTCGAGCGCAAGGGCCAGGGCCAGCGCCGGGTCAATTACCGCCTGCGCGACTGGGGCGTGAGCCGCCAGCGCTATTGGGGCTGCCCGATCCCGGTGATCTATTGCGCCAAGTGCGGCGCGGTGCCGGTGCCGGAAGACCAGTTGCCGGTGGTGCTGCCGGAGAACGTGGAATTTGTCGGCACCGGTTCGCCGATCAAGACCGACCCGAGCTGGCGCCAGACCACCTGCCCGGACTGCGGCGGCCCGGCCGAGCGCGAAACCGATACCTTCGATACCTTCATGGAATCGAGCTGGTACGTGGCGCGCTACACCAGCCCGAATGCACGCGACATGGTCGACCGCCGCGCCAATTACTGGATGCCGGCCGACCTGTACGTGGGCGGCATCGAGCACGCGATCCTGCACCTGATGTACTTCCGCTTCTATCACAAGCTCATGCGCGACGCGCGGCTGGTGGACAGCGACGAGCCGGTGACCAATCTGCTCACCCAGGGCATGGTCATCGCCGACACCTTCTATCGCGATGCCGACAATGGCGGCAAGGACTGGATCAACCCGGCCGACGTGGAGATCCAGCGCGACGAGCGCGGCCGCGTGACCGGTGCGGTGCTGATTGCCGACGGCCAGCCGGTACACATCGGCGGCACCGAGAAGATGTCCAAGTCCAAGAACAACGGCGTGGACCCGCAGTCGATGGTGGCCAAGTACGGCGCCGATACAGTGCGGCTGTTCTCGATGTTCGCCGCGCCGCCCGAGCAATCGCTGGAGTGGAACGAAGCCGGCGTCGACGGCATGGCGCGCTTCATGCGCCGGCTGTGGGTGCAGGTGCACAAGCATGTGGGCGAGGGCAGCGCAGCGGCGCTGGATGCCGCCAGCCTGAGCGCCGAACAGAAGGCCGTGCGCCGCAAGACCCACGAAACCATCGGCAAGGTCAGCGACGATTATGGCCGCCGCCACAGCTTCAACACCGCCATTGCCGCAGTGATGGAACTGTCCAACGCGCTGGCCAAGTTCGACGATGCCAGCGAACAGGGCCGCGCGGTGCGCCAGGAAGCGTTGGAGGCGATGGTGTTGCTGCTCAATCCGATCACCCCGCACGCCAGTCACGCGTTGTGGCAGGTCCTGGGTCGTGGCGAGACGCTGCTGGAAAACGTGGCATTCCCGCAGGCCGATGCCAGTGCGCTGGTGCGCGATGCGTTGACGCTGGCAGTGCAGATCAACGGCAAGTTGCGCGGCACGATCGATGTCGCTGCCGATGCGACCCGCGAGCAGATCGAAGCGCTGGCGCAGGCCGAGCCGAACGCCGCCAAGTTCCTCGAAGGCCTGAGCGTGCGCAAGATCATCATCGTGCCCGGCAAGATCGTGAACATCGTCGCGGGGTAAGCCGCGCTGATCCGGCCGGTGACCTTCGCCGGCCCGGGCAGTGCGCCGGATCGGTGTAGCGACGCGGCGGTGGCGAGAGTGTTCCGGCGCGGTCAGGACGCATCGGTGATAGTGCCGCTGCAGCGACTGCACGCTGCACCGACGCGCGAATTGCGGCGTGCTGCTGCGACGGCTCTGGCGATGCACCGCATGGGCGCGCGGCAAGCCGGAAGGCGAGGGTGATCGGCGAGAAGTGCCAGGCGTCTGCGGCGTTCATTCCATCGGTGCATGACGATGCGCCGCCGGGTTTAGCAAGATCACTGCATCGGCGCGGGGCGTGGCTTAGGTGGGCACGGCTTTCGTTTTCGACATCGCATGTACTGGCGCGCACGATGCATTTGTAGAGTTTTGGCCGTGGTTGCCGACGATTGGTTTCACCGGCGCGTGGCGACGCGTTTTTTCATTCCTGGGGCGCCGCAGTGTTTCGCGGTGTCCTCTCAAGCCCCGTTCACGCGGTCTCGGGCAGGCTAGCCGCCTGTTGCCGCCGCCGGGGCGCTCATCCAGACTGTGCCCATGATTCGATTCCCTACTGCCTTCGCTGCGTCCCTCGTGCTTGTCTCAAGCCTCACCGCCTGCGGCTTCCATTTGCGCAATTCGCTGGCGTTGCCGCCGGACACACCGGCGGTGAAGGTGCAGTCCGCCGTGCAGTACAGCGAGCTGGCCAAGCTGTTGCGGCGTGGTCTCAGGGCCTCCGGTGCCACGCTGGCAGATGAAGACGCCAAGACCGGCTTTGCGCAGGTGCAGGTGTTGTCCGAGCGTTGGGGCGACCTGCCGATCGCCATCGATAGCCAGGGCCGCGCCCAGGAATACAGCCTGCGCTACGCGGCCATTTTCACCGTCACCACTGCCAATGGCTCGGTGCTGGTGCCGCAGCAGGTGATCGAGCTGTCGCGCGACTACGTGTCGCCACCGGTGGACGCCACCGGTACGGCAACCGAGCGCGAAATCCTGGCCGACGAACTGCGCAAGGACATGTCGGCCTCGATCCTGCGTCGTATCGACAGTGTGGTGCGGGCACGCCTGCAGCGCGGCGAAGGTCTGGAAAGCACGCCGACCGCGCCATTGCCGCCGGCCCCTACGGCGCCGGCGCAGCCCACCACGACGCCCGAATCCAGCGTGCCGGCGTCGTTGCCGCCCGCGCCCACGTCGGGCAACTGAGCCGCGCCCCGCGTTTTCGGTGATGGAACTTCGCCCAGAGCAGCTGGCCGGCCAGTCCAGCCAGCCATTGCAGCCGGTGTATCTGATCGCCGGCCCCGAGACCTTGCGTGTGCTTGAGGCCGCCGATGCCGTGCGCGCGCGGGCGCGCGCCGAAGGCATCGGCGAACGCGAAGTATTCGATGCCGATGGCCGCGAGTTCGACTGGAACCAGCTCGACGCCAGCTTCAATGCGCCCAGCCTGTTCAGTCCGCGCCGCCTGGTCGAAGTGCGCCTGCCCAGCGGCAAGCCCGGCAAGGACGGGGCCGAGGTCATCACCCGTTTCTGCGCCAACCCGCCGCCGGACGTGGTGCTGCTGATCACCGCCAACGACTGGAGCAAGGCGCACCACGGCAAGTGGGCGGAGGCGGTCGGTCGCATCGGCACCATCGCGGTGGCCTGGGCGATCAAGCCGCACGAACTGTCCGACTGGATCGAGCGCCGCCTGCGCGCGCACGGCCTGCGCGCCGACGCTGCTGCCGTGCAGCGCCTGAGCGAGCGGGTGGAAGGCAACCTGCTCGCCGCCGCACAGGAAATCGACAAGCTTGCCCTGTTGGCCGACGGCAAGACGCTGGATCTGGAGGCGATGGAATCGCTGGTCGCCGATGCCGCGCGCTACGACGTGTTCCGGCTGGCCGAAACCACGTTGTCCGGGCAGCCGGCCGCGGTGATCCGCATGCTTGCCGGCCTGCGCGGCGAAGGCGAGGCGGTCGCCGCGCTGATGCCGATCCTGATCAAGGAACTGCTGCGCACCGCGTCATTGGCGAAGGTGCAGGCCAACGGCGGCAACCTGGCCGCCGAAATGAAGGCGCAAGGGCTGTGGGAATCGCGCCAGGCGCCCTTCAAGCGCGCGCTGCAGCGTCACCCCGAACCGCGCCGCTGGGAACGCTTCGTCGCCGAAGCCGGGCTGGTCGATCGCATGGCCAAGGGCCGCGCCGACGGCGATGCCTGGGTTGGTCTGGAGCGCCTGCTGGTGGCCGTGGCCGAAGCCCGTGCGGTGAGATTGTTGGCGTGAGGGCTAGGGACGCCGGGACCCGGGACCCGGGACCGGGGAGCCGGGAAGGGCAGGGTGACCGGCAGCGAGCCCATTCCGACCAGCTTGCGCAGGCCAGCCCTGCAATCAGCTCTTCCGGATCGCAGGAACAGCAACACTCCCATGCCGACCACGTTGCGGACCCTGGCTCTTCCGATTCCCGAATCCCCAATCCCGATTCCCAGCTCCATCTTTATTACGGCGGCACCTTCGACCCGATCCACCTGGGCCATTTGGCCATCGCCTGCGCGGCGCGCGACGAACTGGGCGCATGCGTGCAACTGGTGCCGGCCGCCGACCCGCCGCATCGCCCTGCACCCGGCGCCACCGCCGCGCAGCGTGCGCAGATGCTGCAACTGGCGCTGGCCGACTATCCAGGCCTGCAACTGGATACCCGCGAACTGCAGCGCGCCGCGCAGTGCGATGCGCCGTCCTACACGGTCGATACCTTGCGCGAGCTGCGCGCCGAACTCGGCCCTGCAGCGCCGATCGCCTGGTTGCTCGGCGCCGATGCCTTCGTCGGGCTGCACCACTGGCATCAGTGGGAGGCGTTGTTCGGGTTGGCGCATTTCGTGGTTGCCGCCAGACCGGGCACGGCCTTGGCGCTGGCCGACGCCCCGCAGCTGGCCGCGGCGGTGCAGGGCCGCTGGGTCGCTGGCGCGGACGCGCTGGTCGGCGCGCCGGCGGGCTGCCTGTATCTGCTGCATCAGCCACTGCGCGGCGAGTCGGCCAGTGCGGTGCGCTCACGCATCGCCACCGGCGCGCACTGGCAGAGTCTGGTGCCGCCCCCGGTGGCCGGAATGATCCAGCGCGAAGGCCTGTACCGTCGCGTCCGCCCGGCTACCTGAACACGCGTCCGCACGGACCGGCCTATAATTCACGCCAATTCCATCGAGTTGCCGCTTTGACCAGCCAAGCCCAAGTCATCAAGACCTCCCTTCCGAACCCGCCGCCGTCCGTGCCGGCCCTGTTGGCTACCGTGCGCGAGGCTGTCGAAGAACTCAAGGCCAAGGACGTGGTCGAGATCGATGTGCGCGGCAAATCCAGCGTCTGCGACTACATGGTGGTGGTCTCCGGCACCTCGACCCGCCACGTCAAATCGATCGCCGACGAAGTGGTCAAGTTCGCCAAGCGTCTGGACGTGATGCCGCTGGGCGTGGAAGGCGAGCGCGAAGCCGAATGGGTGCTGGTCGACCTGGGCGATGTGGTGGTGCATGTGATGCTGCCGCGCGTGCGCGAGTTCTATGCGCTGGAGCGTCTGTGGACCGTGGGCGATCAACGCCCGTCCGACGAAGACGAGTCCGACGAACTGCGCTGAATCTGCGCAACTGCGCCGCAGGCGTGCAGAGACAGCAACGGCGCCCTTGGGCGCCGTTATCGTCTGGGGCGTCCGCTGCGCCATCGGTCGGCATCGTGCATTCCCCGCCACTCGCTGTTCGGGACAAGCACACCACCGGCGCGCAGCGCCACGCACTTACAGCGGTCCGCGTTCCCACGGCCCGGTGATGGCCAGGGTGATGCCTGGCGTCTGGATGTTGATTAACAAGGTACGCGCCAACGGGTCCCAGCACGCGCCGCAGAACTCGGTGTCGCGGTAGTCGCCTTCGGCGATCGTCTTGCCGGCATCGGCAATCTGCTGCGAGGTCAGCTGCACATTGTTCTTGGCCAGATAGAACGACGCGCCGTTGCGCGTCAGGCCGAGCAGACGCGCGCCAGGGCCGTATTCGTCCGGGCTTTCGCCGCCGTCTTCGCACAACACCACGCCGCCGCGCGCACTCACCGTCACGTTGTCCGGGTTGTGCGCGGCCAGCTGATTGCCGCTGACGAACAGCGCGCTCAGGCGTTGGGTAAACAGGTCCAGCACCCACACCGCACCGTTGCCGTAACCACGGCGCCCCTGCGCATCCATGCCGGTGCTGGTGTCGACGATGAACATCTTGCCGTAGCTGTACCAGATGCCTTCGCCGCGGCTCATGCGCAGCGCGCCATCGGCCCAGGCTTGTGCGAACGGACCGCTCAGGGTGTCGTTGGCGCCGATATCGGCAAAGCCGGTTGGGGCGGCGATGCTGTCCAGGTCGGGCTCGGAGATATCCACCCATTCCAGCTGGAACTGCTGGCCGATGCTGGCCACGGTCAGATCGGCATTACGGCGCCCGCGCACGCGTGCGGCCTGCAGCCGGCCACCGTTTTCCAGCGACCCGTTACGTCCACGGCGGTCGTTGGGAATGAAACGGTATAGCCCGGCCTTGTTGCGGTCGTCCTCGGTGAGATAGACGATGCCGGTGCGCGGGTCGATCGCCACCGCCTCATGGCTGAAACGGCCCAGGCCCACCAGTGGGCGGCCGGTGGTGCGGTGGCTGTCCGGGTCCACCTCGAACACATAGCCGTGCTTGCGGCCGGTGCTGGAGACCGCATTGGTCTTGATCTCTTCGCAGCTCAGCCAGGTGCCCCACGGGGTCGGGCCACCGGCGCAGTTGACCAGGGTGCCGCCCAGGCTGGGCTCCAGGCTGCCCCAGCCGCGCCGGCCGTAGCTGAGCGTGGTGGTGCCGCCGCCGGCCTGCTGGGTGCCGCTGACGATGCCGGTGTCGTACATCGCCGGGGCGCGAAACGGGCTGCCTGCGCCGCGTTCGTGGTTGCGGATCAACACGTATTCCAGGCCGCGCAGCGGATCGCTACCGGGGCGCCAGTCGGGTCGGCGCAGGCCGACCACAGCCATGCCGTCATGCCGGTCGGGGCAGGGTTGGCCGTCGTCCATGCGGTCGCCGCTCCAGCCGAACGAGCGGTAGCTGAAGCCCTGAGGCAGCTGCAGCAGCGGCAAACCGGTGCTCTGGTCGGGGACCGGGGCGAGTGGGCCGTACCGGCTCGGGACCGGCGCAAGTTGCGTGGCGGGCGAGGTGGCGGCCTGGGCCTGGCGCGACTGCAGCGCACTCAAGCTGCCAAGGGCGCCGGCGGCCATGACGGCAGCACTGCCCTTGAGAACCTGGCGGCGGGCGGGATCGAAAATCGGCATCGAACGACTCCTGCGTGGCTGGGTGGTCGGGCGACACTAATTGCCGGCTGTAACCACACCATGACACGCAGTGACAAATCGCCGCGGGCTGCCCGGGCTGTGACGCGGATATCATGTGGCGATGAAATGCCGACTCATCGCTACCGGCGAGCGCGCACCGAGCTGGGTAGCGCAAGGTTTTGCCGAATACCAGAAACGTCTCTCGCACTGGATGCCGCTGGAGCTGGTCGAGATCGAGCCCGGCCTGCGCGGCAAGGGCCGCGACGCGCAGCGCGCGACCGACGACGAAGGCCGTCGCGTGCTCGCCGCGCTGCCGAAAAACGCCTACGTGGTGGCGCTCGATGTCCCGGGGCGCCCGCTCAGTTCCGAACAGCTCGCCCAGCGCATGGAGCATTGGCGCGGACAGGGCCGCGACCTGGCGTTTCTCATCGGCGGGCCGGAAGGCCACGCGGCAGAGGTGCTGAGAAGTGCCAGCGAAAGCTGGTCGATCGGGCCGCTGACCCTGCCGCACATGCTGGTGCGCCTGATTGTCGCCGAGCAGCTGTATCGCGCCGCGGCGATGCTGGCCAACCATCCCTATCACCGCGCATAAGCGCGGCTAACGAAACGTGTGTGCCGAGCCATATCGATGCGGCGGCTGCAATTGCAGGCCGCCGCATCCGCTCGCCGCTCAGTTGAGCGAGAAGCTCACCGGCACCAGGCCATAGGCCTGCACGGCCTGGCCGTTCTGCATCGCCGGCTGGAAGCGCCAATTGCGCAGCACCTGGCTGCGCGCGGCCAGGTCGAGCATGCGATGACCACTGCTGGTCTGCACGCTCACTTCGGCCGGACGTCCATCGGTGCCAACCAGTACGCGCAGCAGTACCGTGCCTTGCTGGCCTGCACGCAGGGCGGCCGCCGGATAGCTCGGCGCGGGCGAACTCAGATACTGCAACTGACCTGCTTCGACCGGGCCGCTGGGTGCAGTGGTTGGCGACACACTGTCTGCAACAACGTCGGAGGCCGTTGCGGCAACGGCAGACGGTGCGCTGTCGACAACGGAGGTTTCACTGAGCAGCGGGGCCTGCACCGCTACCGGCAGCGGCTTGGTCGGTGAATGCGTTTTCGGCGTGAACTTTACTTCGACGGGAAACACCCGCGGTGGCGGCGGTGTCGGGATGCTGACCGGCATGAGCCAGCGTTCCTTTGGCGCGGTCTGCTGCGGAATGGCCCGGTGCGAGAGCGGAATCAATAACAACCCGCCCGCCAGTAGGTGCAATGCCACGGCCGTACTCATCGCCAGGACGCGCGAGGGGTCGATGCCAAGGGGTCGGGAAGAAACCTGCGATTGCGTGCGAACCATCATCCACCTCCAGAACGGAACTGCGGAAAGGACCAGCGCGACCCGGACGCACATCACCATCCGGTGGCGTAGGTTTACCGCAGCGGTGGCGACCGCACAAGCGCCACGCACATGTGCGCGGCTGAACCGGGCCGTCGGCGCGGCACGCGTGATGCTCATGGTGCTTGGGGACACGTTGCGGCTCACGCGTGTCCGCTTGGGTCAATCGCGGCACTCATCCGCGCAAACAAAACGCCCAGCCGAAGCTGGGCGTGGATCGAAGAAAAGCCCAGCCCTTCGCAGGGCTGGGGAAGCGACGCTGACGGGAGAGTGCGTCAGTAGTCGTACGACACGGACAGCACCGCGTAGCGCGGCTGGGTGAAATAGACCCCCATGCCGTAGGTGTTGGACAGGGTGTAGGGGCTGTCTTCCCAGGTGGAGTCCACTTGCAGCGGTTTGCGTTCGTTGAAGATGTTGAAGCCCTGCAGGGTGACGGCCAGTTTCTTGTCGGCAAATGCCGGGCGGTAGGTCAGGCCCAGGTCGACGATCTTCGTCCATGGCATGCGGCTGGCGTCGCCAGGCCGCGATGGCTGGCCGTTGCAGATGTGATAAGCCGAGCCGTAACCGACCGGGTCGCCCGCATCGGAAGACTCATCAGTGCCGTTGGTGCTGACATAGCCCAGGCAGGACCGTGGCGTTCCGGACAGGATGCGGATATTGCCCGCGACCAGCCATTCCGGTGCGATCTGGTATGAGCCGTAAATCTTGATCTGGTGGCGACGATCGTTGGCCAGGTCGCCGCCGGAATACCACATCAGCGCAGCTGCATCCCAGTCCTGGGTTTTGGACACGTCGGTCTGCCCGATATCGGATTTCACTTGGCCCTCTGTGTTACCAAAGTTGCGCGACAGGGTGTAATCGATGCGGCCCTCCCACTTGCCGTCGAACGGATGCTGCAGGAACAGATCCAGTGCCAGGTACTTGCGCTTGGCCTTCTTGTCGAAGCCCCAATCGGCCGACGACATCGAAAGCGCGGTGCGGCCGGAACCATCCAGGTTGGCCAGGCTGAAGGAGTTGGTTTCGCTCGGGTTGAAGATGACGCACCCGGGAACATTGACGGTGCTGGGGTCAACGCCGATCGCAGTCAGCTTGGTGCGCATCTTGTCCGAATCGCAGACATCGTCGATGGCGGTGCCCAGGTTGCGGTAGGTGAACTTGGCGCCGGTGACCCAATCGCTGCCCAGCGTCTTGTCGAAGCCGACCATGAACTCGTCCTGGTACATCGACTTGAGATCCCGGGCGGCGACGCTGGCCGAGTCGGTCGGCTGGCCGCATTCCTGATTGGACGAGACCACGTTGCCGCCGCAGGAGAAGCCCGCGCTCGGGTCGACCGCGATCGGCGTCAGGCCGGTGGGATTGCCTTGCGCATCGATGCCCGTGTAGTTGAAGTACTCGCGGGTGTAGGTTGATGGCGATGCCCCGCGGATGGCGACGCTGTTGGGCAGTGCCAGATAGTAGCGGCCAGCGTTACCGTAGACTTTGAATGACGAATCGCCGAACACGTCCCAACTCAGGCCCAGGCGCGGTGCCCACTGGTCGCCGCTTTCTACGTACGGCGTGCCGGCATCGTTGAAGTTGGTGAACTTGTCGTTGCGCACGCCCAGCGTCAGCAACAGGTTGTTGGTCACCTGCCACTTGTCTTCCAGGAAGTAAGCCTTCTGCCGGACCGACATGCTGGTGGATGTGTTGTAAACGCCTCGATACACGTAGTAACCGTCGCCGCCTGCCGGACCAACGCCTAGCGAACCGCTGATCGGCAAATCCGGACGCGACGAATTACCGTAGGTCCAGGTATAACCCGGTCCGGTCGTGACCACGCCCTCGTTGTCGGCGTTGAAATACATGTTGTCGACGCCCGCGGCCAGCGTATGGGCGCCCAGCGCGTATTCCAGGTCCAGACGCAGACCATGCGTACGGTTTTCGCCGTCGCGTCCTTGGGACGACGTCTGATTGTTGCGGATCTCGTTGCCTCCGGTGACGGCGGGATCCTGCAGATTGGCCGAATACAGATACGGATTTGTGCTCGGGTTGTTGCGGTAGTCGCTTTGCTGGCTCTTGCCGTAGGTCGCGCTGAAGGTCAGTGCGTCGGTGATATAGCTGGTGTACTTGCCGATGTAGTAACGGTCGTTGACCTTCACGGTGTCGGCGAATGCATCGTCTGCATTCGAGGTCACGCCGTCGTAGCCATTGAAGGCGCTGTAGACGCCACTCTCGCGGTAATTGTTTTTTACGCCAGTGAATTCGAGGACATTGCTGTCGTTGATATTCCAGTCGATCTTGGCATAAACCTTCGGCTCGTCCTGGCGATAGTTGTTGCGGCCGATGACCGGGTCGTCGCGGCGTGCGGTCGACACGCCTTCGGTACGTTCCTGTTCGGCGGCAATGAACACGAAGAGCCGGTCCTCGATCAGCGGTCCACCCGCGTAGGCGCTGTAGACCGTATTCCATGCCTGGTCGCCCTTGCGGCTGCGGTACAAGGTGCCGGGCAACGTTGGATCGCTATAACCATAGGCGCTGCTTGGCGGGGCAGTGTCCGGATAGAAGACATTCTTGTAGTCGCTGGACAGGCTTTTCGGCCGCCACAGCATCTGCCCGCCGAAGTGCCACTCGTTGGTGCCGCGCTTGCCGACCTGGCTGAGCACGCCGCCGGCCGAGCGGCCGTAGCGGGCGCTATAGCCGCCGGTATAGGTCTCTTGTTGGTCGATGGCGCCGTAGGGCAGGGTGACGCCGCCAATGTTGGTCAGCGGATTGGAGCTGAGATAGCCGTTGAGGTAGTAGGCGTTCTCGGTGACGCCGGCGCCGCCGAAGGAAATGGCGTTGCCGAAATAGCCGCTGCCCTGTACCGCGCCAGGCGACAACAGCGCGATCGCTTCGCCCGAGCGTGCCAGCGGCAAGCGCTGCAGTTGCTCGGCCGTAATGACGGTACGTGAAGCAGTGGCGGAGACGTCCACCGGCGAAATATTTTTGCCGGTCACCGTGATGGTGCCCAAGGTGGCAGTGTCGTCGGACGCACTGCTGCTGCCGAAGGACACATCGGTACCGGCGCCAACGCGCAGTGCGATGTTCTTGCGGGTTTCGGCGGCCTGGCCTTCGCGTTGCAGCGTGACGGTGTAAGTGCCGACCGGAAGGTTGCCGATGGCATAACGGCCATTGGCATCGACCGTTGCCGTGCGCGTCAGACCGGTATCGCTCTGCGCGGTGACCGTTGCACCTGCACTGGCCGGCGCGCTTCCGTAGATGCCAGCAGTGGTACTTTGCGCGGCTGCAGTGCCGGTGGCGAGCATGCCGACGGCGCCGCTCAGGGCAAGCGCAAGCATGCTGATACGGCCATAGCGCGCAGGCGAGGTGGAGCGGAACGAGCGGCGTTGCCGCGCGGCTTGGCTGGTCATCTCTATCGCTCTCCGGATGGGCGCCGTCACGAAGATGACGGTGCGTTGACAACCGATGCTAGAGAGCGGTCGCGCCTGCTTAAAGAACGATTTCTCTGAATTTCATGTTTTTTTAAGCACAAACAACCAAGAACGCGTATTCAGGACAAGTGGGTGTGACTCTGGACACTTGAACCAAGCAATTGCTTTGGTCATGGAGAAGGTCGCTAGTGGCCAGTAATTAGTGATCACCAGCGACTGGCGGCGGCCAGAGGTGAGGTGTGCACTGGCAAGCGTGCAAACGACACTGCCCTCCGGGGAGGGCAGTGCAAATGCAACGCGTGGGACTGGACGATGGTCTGCCCTGTCAACGCCCCAGTTCGAACGTCACCTCCAGGTTGATCGACAAGGTGCTCTCGCCGGGTGCGACCGGGGTGTCCATCTCGGCCTTGGCCGAGCGCATCGAGGCGGCCATCATCATCGGGCGGACCGCGCCGCCGCTGCGGCCTTCGGAGATGCTGACGATGCGGCGCACCTTCAGGCCCAGCGATTTGGCATACGTTTCGGCGCGCGCCTGGGCCTTCTTCAGTGCGGCAACCCGAGCTTCGTCGTAGACCGGCTCGGGTTGGTCGATCGAAAAGCTGGGGCCGTTGATGTCGTTGGCGCCTTGCGCAACCAGCGCGTCGAGCACTTTGCCCAGGCGGGTGATGTCGCGCACCTTCAGGCTGACCGTGTTGCTGGCCTGGTAGCCGTTGATCTTGGGCGCTTCGTTCTCCTTGTAGGTGTACTGCGGGCTCAGGTTGATGCCGCTGGTTTGCACGTCCTTGTCGGCGATGCCGGCAGCCTTGACCGCGGCCATGACCTTGCTCATCTGTTCGGCGTTCTGGCGCATGGCGGCGTTGCCGTCGGCGGCCTGGGTGACCACACCGGCAGACAGCGTGGCGATGTCCGGCTCACGCTTGGCCTCGGCCTCGGCAGAGACGTTGAGCAGGGTGCCGTCGCTGGGAATGGTGTAGCTCGACGCAGGTTGGGCGTGGGCAGTCATGGCGGTTCCCGCAGCGATGGACAGGGCCAGCAACAACGGCTTGAGATGGGTACGCATGAGATCTCCTTGTCTGTGTGGGGAGCGTGTTGGCAGGTCGATGAATGTGTTGTGAGTCGAGCACGACCACCCCGTTGGCAACGGTGTGTGCGTTCACCAGGCAAGCGGGCGAGTGCAGGCAACAGGTATGCTGGACGGATGCTCTATCTCGCTTCCCGTTCGCCGCGCCGACAAGAACTCCTGCAACGCCTGGATGTGCCGTTCCAGACGTTGCAACTGGATGTGCCCGAGCTGCGCGCAGCCGATGAATCGCCCGACCAGTACGTGCAGCGCGTTGCGCTGGAGAAGGCGCACGCCGGGCTGGCGCTGGTACAGGCCGCCGACCCCGACGCCATCGTGCTGGGCTCCGATACCGAAGTGGTGCTGGGCGAGCGGGTGTTCGGCAAGCCGGTCGACGTGGACGATGCCGTCGCCATGCTGCGCGCGTTGTCCGGGCGCAGCCACCGGGTACTCACGGCAGTGGTTCTAGTCTGCGCACGGCGCGCACCGGCGCAGGCATTGGTGGTGTCGGAGGTCACCTTCGACACCCTCGATGATGCGCAGATCGCCGCCTACGCCGCCTGCGGCGAGCCGATGGGCAAGGCTGGCGCCTATGCGATCCAGGGCCGCGCCGAACGCTTCATCGCCCATCTGTCCGGCAGCTATTCCGGCGTGATGGGATTGCCACTGTATCACTCCTCGCAGTTGCTCACAGCCTTCGGAGCGCATTGATGTCGGAAGAGATTTTGGTCAACGTCACCCCGCGCGAGACCCGTGTGGCGGTGATCGAGAACGGCATGCTGCAGGAGTTGCATATCGAGCGCGGCTGGCGCCGGGGCGTGGTGGGCAATATCTACAAGGGCAAGGTGCAGCGGGTGATGCCCGGCATGCAGGCGGCGTTCGTCGAAGTGGGTCTGGAGCGTGCCGCGTTCCTGCATGCCAACGATGTGGTCCGGCTGACACCGGCGCCGGCCAGTGTGGTCGATACCGAGGAAACCCCGATCCCGCCGCCGCCGCCGGCCTCGGTGCCGATCGTGGAGCTGCTGCGCGACGGCCAGGAGATCGTGGTGCAGGTGGTCAAGGACCCGATCGGCACCAAGGGTGCGCGGTTGACCACGCAGATCAGCATCCCTTCGCGCTATCTGGTGCTGTTGCCGCAGTCCAAGGTGGTTGGGGTGTCGGCGCGCATCGAAGACGAAGCCGAGCGGCTGCGCCTGAAGACAATCGTCAGCGAGGTCTCGGCCCAGCATGGCGGCTTCGGCTACATCATCCGTACCAACGCCGAGGGCCAGCCGGCCGAGGCGCTGGCCGAGGACATCGCCTACCTGTCGCGGGTCTGGAACGTGGTCGAGCGCCGCGGCCGCGAAGCGCCGCCGTGCAGCATCATCTACGAAGACCTGAGCCTGCCGCTGCGTGCGGTGCGCGACCTGATCCGCCGCGACGTGGAAAAGGTCAAGGTCGATTCCAACGAGACCTTCGTGCAGTTGCAGGCCTTCGTGGCCAAGTACATGCCGGTGCTGGCCGAGCGACTGGAGTTGTACACCGGCGACCGCCCGATCTTCGACCTGTACGGGGTCGAAGACGAGATCGGGCGTGCGCTGAACAAGCAGGTGCCGCTCAAATCCGGCGGCTATCTGGTGATCGACCAGACCGAGGCGATGACCACCATCGACGTCAATACCGGCTCGTTCGTCGGTCAGCGCAATCTGGAAGAAACCGTCTTTCGCACCAACCTGGAGGCCGCGCAGGCGGTGGCGCGGCAACTGCGCCTGCGCAACCTGGGCGGCATCATCATCATCGACTTCATCGACATGGACGATCCGGAGCACCGCCGGCAGGTGCTGCGCACGCTGGAAAAAGCGCTGGCACGCGATCACGCCAAGACCACCGTGTACGAGTTCTCGCCGTTGGGCCTGGTGGAGATGACCCGCAAGCGCACCGTCGAAAGCCTGGAGCGCCAGCTGTCGGAGACCTGCGGGCACTGCGGCGGGCGCGGCACCATCAAGACCGCCGAAACGGTGACCTACGAGATCTTCCGCGAGATCACCCGCGCGGTGCGACAGTTCGATGCCGCGCGCCTGCTGGTGATCGCCTCCTCGAAAGTGGTCGCCCGCATCACCGAGGAAGAGTCCGCCGCCGTGGCCGAACTGGAAGAGTTCCTCGGCAAGAGCATCCGCTTCCAGTCCGACGACCAGTATCTGCAGGAGCAGTTTGATGTGGTGCTGCTGTGAGATCGGGATTGGGGAATCGGGATTCGGGATTTGTAAAAGCCGGCTCCGTCATGATGTGCGGCCAGCAGGAGCGTTGACGTTACCGTGCTCGGACACGCTGTAACCAATCCCGAATTCCCAATGCCCAATCCCCGCTCCTGATGCCCACCCCGCTGCGCCGCCGTCTGCGTCTGTTTCGCCGCTATGCGATCACTGCCTGCGCGCTTGCGCTGGTGGCGGTCGCGTTGTTGGTGGGGGCGGCCAGCCAGGCGCTGCCGTTGGCCGAGGAACATCCGCAGCAGATTGCGCAGTGGCTGAGCCAGCGTGCCGGTCAGCCGATTGCGTTCGATCGGCTGCAGACCGAATGGACCCGGCGCGGTCCGCTGCTGCGGCTGGATGGGCTGCGTATCGGTCCGCACGGCGAGGTGCGTGTCGGCCAGGCCGAAGTGCTGCTGGCGATGTACGCCGGGTTGCTGCCGGGCCATTCGCTGACCGAGATACGTCTGCGCGGCCTGGCGCTGACCTTGCAGCGCAGCGACGACGGTGTGTGGTCGGTCCAGGGCATGCCCGGCGGCGGAAACTCCGATCCGCTGGATGCGCTGCGCCGGCTTGGCGAGATCCAGCTGGCCGAAGCGCGCCTGCATGTGGCTGCGCCGTCGATCGGCCTGGACACCACGCTGCCGCGCATCGACCTGCGCCTGCGGGTCAGCGGCTCGACCGTGAAGGTGGGCAGCCGCAGCTGGATCGATCTCAAGCGCGCGCCGTTGACGGCGGTGCTGGAATTCGACCGCGACAGCGGCGACGGCAGTGCCTACATCCAAGCCGACCCGGCCGACCTGTCTGCGTGGGCGTCGCTGCTGCAGTTCGGCGGCATGCGCGTGGATGGCGGTGGTGGGCGCTTGCAGGCCTGGGCGCAATTGCGCGCGCGCCGGATCGCCGCAGTGAGCGTGGATGCCGACCTGCAGCAGCTGCGCCTGTCCGGCGCCGCGCTGCCGGACGAGACCGCGCGGCGCACGCTCACCTGGGAACGGCTGCAGGCGCGTGCGCGCTGGCAGACCATCGATGGCGGCTGGCGCGTGGACGCGCCGCTGTTGCGCCTGGGCCAGGCAGCGCAGCTGCAATACCTGGACGGGCTGAGCATTGCCGGCGGGCGCCGCTATGCGGTCGTGGCCAAGCATGTGGATGTCTCGGGCCTGATCGCAGCTGCCGCCCTCAGCGAGCAGTTGTCGCCTGCCTTGCGGCGCTGGCTGAGCCTGTCCAAACCGCAGCTGCGCGTGGCCGACCTGCAGGTGGTCGGCGAGCAGGGCGGCGCGCTGCGCGCGCAGGGCCAGATCGAAGCGCTGGGGTTTCTGCCGGTGGGCAATGCGCCTGGCATCAGTGGCCTGCGCGGCACCCTCGATGGCGACGCGCAGGGCGTCGAGCTGGATCCCGCGCCCGACGCCACGCTGCGTTTCGACTGGCCGACCGGCTTCGGCGTGGTGCACGAGATCCAGCTGGCCGGCAAGATCGTCGGTTGGCGCGAAGGCGCGGGCTGGCAGGTCGCCACCCCGGCGCTGCGCGTGCAGGGCAAGGATTACGGCGCCAACGTGCGTGGCGGGTTGTGGTTCCAGGGCGACGGCAGCCGCCCACGCATGCAGCTGGCGGCCCAACTGGACGATGTGGCGTTGCCGGTGGCGCGCAAGTTCTGGATCCGCTCCAAGATGAGCGAGGCCGCCATCGACTGGCTCGACATGGCCGTGGCCGGCGGCACCGTCACCGGCGGCACTGGCCTGGTCAGCGGCGATCTGGACGACTGGCCGTTCGACAATAACGACGGGCGCTTCGAAGCGTTCGGGCAGATCCGCGATGGCCAGATCCGCTTCCAGCCGGACTGGCCGGCGATGGAGCAGGTTCAGGCCCACCTGAGCTTCATCGGCAACGGCTTCTCGCTGCAAGGGCAGGGCGATCTGGCCGGTACCCCGATCGCGCAGCTGGAAGCGGGCATTCCCAGCTTTGCCACCTCCGAACTTTACGTCCGCGCCTCCACGCAGGCCGATGCGGCGCAACTGCTCGGCATGTTGCGCAAGAGTCCGCTGGAGCGGCGCTACGGCGACACCTTGCGCAATCTCACCGTGTCCGGGCCAGCCGCCGTAACCTTCGACCTGCTGCGCCCCTTGCGGACGCATGGCGTCGGTGGGCATTTGCAGGGCACGGTGGCCCTGCAGGGCGCCAAGCTGGCCGACGCGCGTTGGGATCTGGCCTTCGATCAGGTCAGCGGGCAGGCCCAGTACCGCGACACCGGCTTTGCTGCCGAGCGGCTGAGCGTGCAGCACGAAGGCCGCAGCGGCGAATTGTCGTTGCGCGCCGGCGGCTTGGTGCAGGACCCCGCGCAAGCCTTCGAAGCGCGTCTTGGCGCCACCCTGGATGCCAAGGAACTGTTCGACCGTGCACCCCAGATGGAATGGCTGCGCCCGTACGTCCATGGCAGTGCGCCCTGGCAGGTGGGCGTGGATGTGCCGCTGCCGCCAGCCGGGCAGACCGATGCGAACGCGGTGCTGACGCTGCGGTCCAATCTGGTCGGCACCACGCTGGATCTGCCCGCGCCGTTGGACAAGGCCGCCAGCGAGCCATTGGATACCCGGGTCAAGGTCGCGCTGCCGCTGGGCGATGGCGACATCGATGTGGGATTCGGCAAGCTGGTGGCGCTCAAGGCCAGCAGCCATGGCGAGCAGACCGGCGTGCGCGTGGTGATGGGCACCGACACCGTTACCGAACGGCCGCCCGCCAACGGGCTGGTGGTGACCGGCCGCGCTGCGTCGCTGGATGCGATCGACTGGATCAGCCTGGCGCGCGGCAGCAGCGGCGACGCCGACATGCCACCGTTGCCCGGCCAACCGGCCGTGCCCAGCAAGGACCCGATGCCGTTGCAGCAGGTGGATGTGCAGGCAGACCGGTTGTTGATGATCGGCGGGGTGTTCCCGCAGACGCGTCTGCGTCTGCGCCCCACCCGCGATACGGTGGCGGTGACGCTGGACGGCCCCTCGCTGGCCGGCCAGCTCACCGTTCCCAATGCCGACGGCGCAACGGTGCAGGGCACGTTGAAGACCGTGCACTGGCAGCCGGTGGAGGCGCCTGCCGAGCCGGCCGCGCCCGAACCGGGCGACCCATTGGCAGGCGCGTTGCCGGAGCCCGCGCGGCGTGCGGTGGCCGAATTCGACCCGGTGTCGATCCCGCCGCTGGCATTGGATATCGCTGATCTGCAGATCGGCAAGATGACCTTCGGCGCGGCCACCCTGCGCAGCAGCCGGCTCACCGACGGCATGCAGGTGGATCAGCTGCAGCTGCGCTCGGACGATCAGAACATCGGCCTCACCGGGGCCTGGCGCGGCAAGGGCGAGGCGGCCAGCACGCGGCTGTCGGCGCGCGTGGACAGCCGCAACCTTGGCAATCTGCTGCAGAATCTCACCCTGGGCGGCCAACTGCGCGGCGGCGAAGGGCAACTGGAGCTCAACGCCGGCTGGCAGGGCTCACCAACCGGTTTCGCGCTCGGTTCGCTGGACGGGAACCTGAAGGTCGATGTGCGCAACGGCCAGTTGCTGGAAGTGGATCCGGGCGCCGGCCGCGTACTCGGCCTGCTGAGCGTGGCGCAGCTGCCGCGCCGGTTGATGTTCGACTTCCGCGATTTCTTCTCCAAGGGTCTGGCCTTCAACAAGCTGGCCGGCGAGGTGCGCTTCGGCGAGGGTTTCGCGCGCACCGACGCCATCCGCATCGAAGGCCCGGCTGCCGACATCGCGATTCGTGGCCAGACCGACCTGCGCGCGCAGACCTTCGACCAGACCGTGGACGTGAACCCCAAGGCCGGCAACCTGCTGACCGTGGTCGGCGCAGTGGCCGGTGGCCCGGTGGGTGCCGCCGTTGGCGCAGCGGCCAACGCGGTGCTCGGCAAACCGCTGGGCGCCATCGGGGCAAAGACCTATCACGTCACCGGGCCGTGGAAAGACCCGCAGGTGGACGTGGTGGAGCGCGAGGCGCGCGAGCGGGCGCCGAGCAAACCGGCCGCACCGTCCGGCAAGTCCGGCAAGGCAGATCCGACGCAGCGCTGACGGAGTCCGTCGGCCTCACTCTGCGGGTGTGTCCTCGCCGGCACGGGTGAACATCGGCAAGCGCAGCCGCGAGCGATGGCCCGGCACTGGCGGCTGTGCGGGTGCTGTCAGGCCAAGAAAGTAGCCGCGCTGCCATTTCTCGCGCGCCGCCGCCGACTGTGCATCGGTCAGCTCATCGAGAAAGCGCGTGCGGCTTTGAGTCCAGTCGGCGTGTTGCTGCGCCAGCTGCGGCGCTTCGGAAAGCGGTTTTCACTGCGGCTGTATCTGCTCGATCAACTGTCGCTGCAGCGGGAACAGATGACAGAACGGCTCGCCCGCCTCGAAGCGCACCCGTCCGGGCCGGGTGAAGCGCCAGTTCATGGTGAAGGTGTGCGGGCTCCAGTCGGTTTCCACCATGCCGCTCAACGCGCCGATGCCGTCCTTGGGCCGGTTCAGGGGCCCGGTCACGAACAGGTCGATGCCGGTGTCGGTGCGGAACAGGCACGGTACGTGGAAGGTCAGCACGCCGTAGCCGAAGTGGCTGATCGCCGGTGCCTGCGTCTGCGCATCGGCCGTGATGGTGATCGCCGCCAGTGCGTCGCTGCCGTCCCAACTGGCCTCGAAACCGGACTGGCACAGCAGTTCCCAGCCATGCGCATTGGCGATCGCCAGCGGCAGGCAGCGGTAGGCGTAGCGCTGGTCGGTGGCGTCCATCCACGCACGCTCGTGCGGGGCAGGGCGGATGTCCAGCGTGTGGCCGTCCAGGACGTGGGCGATGAGCTTCATGCGCGGGCGATCGGTGAAGAGCTGGCTGGCGATGATAGCTGCGCGCATGTTCAGCCGAACGACTTGTCTCCCCGGCGCGCGGGCCCCATCCTGACCACATGACCGATAACGCTCTCACTCTGGCCGAAACCCGGCTGCTGCTTCCTTCCGGCCTGGATGCCGGCCATCTCGACCGCACCTTCGGCGCCCTGCTGGGCCCGGGCATCGACTTCGGCGATCTGTATTTCCAGCATTCGCGGCGCGAGAGCTGGAGCGTGGAAGACGGCATCGTCAAGGACGGTGCGCATTCCATCGAACAGGGCGTGGGCGTGCGCGCAATCGCCGGCGAGAAAACCGGCTTCGCCTATTCCGACGATATCCATCGCGATGCGCTGCTGGAAGCGGCGCAGTCCGCGCGCGCGATCTCGCGCGAGGGCGGCGCGCAATCCACCCGTTCGCTGGTGCGCGGCAACGGCCGTGCGTTGTACCCGGCCACCGATCCCATCGACGACATGGACAGCGCCACCAAGGTGGACCTGCTGCGCCGGATCGACCAGTTCCTGCGCGCTGCCGACCCGCGCGTCAAGCAAGTGATGGTGAGCCTGTCCGGCGGCGTGGACACGGTGCTGATCGCCCGCAGCGACGGCGTGCTGGCGGCCGACGTGCGCCCGCTGGTGCGCTTGAACGTGCAGGTGATCGTCGAACAGGGCGGCCGGCGCGAATCCGGTTATTCCGGCGGCGGCGGGCGTTACAGCTATGCCGAGCTGTTTGCCGACGGCCCCCCGGAAGGGTTTGCGCGCGAAGCGCTGCGCCAGGCGCTGGTGAATCTGGACGCGATCCCGGCGCCGGCCGGGGTGATGCCGGTGGTGCTCGGCCCGGGCTGGCCCGGCGTGCTCCTGCACGAGGCGGTGGGGCACGGCCTGGAAGGCGACTTCAACCGCAAGGGCACCAGTGTCTACACCGGGCGCATCGGCGAGCGCGTGGCCTCGCCGGGCGTGACCATCGTCGACGACGGCACCCTGGATGGCCGTCGCGGCTCGCTCAATATCGACGACGAAGGCACGCCCAGCCAGTGCACCACGCTGATCGAAGACGGCGTGCTGGTGGGCTACATGCAGGACAGCCACAACGCGCGCCTGATGGGCGTGGCGCCCACCGGCAACGGCCGCCGCGAATCGTTCGCGCACCTGACCATGCCGCGCATGACCAACACCTACATGCGCGCCGGCCAGCACGACCCGGAAGAGATGATCCGCTCGGTCAAGAAGGGCATCTATGCGGTGAACTTCGGCGGCGGCCAGGTCGACATCACCAGCGGCAAATACGTGTTCTCGGCTACCGAGGCGTATTTGATCGAAGACGGCAAGGTGACCGCGCCGGTCAAGGGCGCCACCCTGATCGGCAACGGCCCGGAGACCATGCAGAAGGTGCGCATGATCGGCAACGACCTGGCATTGGACGAAGGCGTAGGCGTGTGCGGCAAGGACGGGCAGAGCGTGCCGGTCGGTGTCGGCCAACCCTCGCTGTTGATCGACGGCATCACGGTTGGCGGAACGCAGGCCTGAGATGCGGGGATTTGGGAATCGGGATTCGGGATTGGTAACGGCAGGAGCGGGTCGCCATGCGGCCGTGCCGTGTACTGCGCCGGTCTCGGAACCGCGATTGGGGGTCAGCGCATTGGGAAGCAAGGCGGTAGAGGCGCGCGGCGTCCTCGGCGCTCAGGTGCCGCCTGTCCGGGTTGCTGATGGTGGACGCTGGTTGCCGCGGTTGACTGCGGCGGAGTCGCCGGTTGAGCGGCTCCACGATTGCGGCCGCCAGCTCCTATTCTTCGTCTTCCAGATCCTGCTCGTCGTCCAATCCCGAATCCCCACTCTCCAATCCCTGCTCCTGCGACAGCTCGCGCAATACCTGGAACAGTTCGCGGTACGCGCGCGGAGGCTTGTTTTTGGCGCGTTCGTGGATCGCGTTGCGCACCAGCTGACGCAGTTGCTGGCGGTCGGCGGCCGGGTAGGCTTCCAGCAGTTCGGACAGCGCCACGTCGCCTTCGGCGAGCAGGCGTTCGCGCCAGCGTTCGACCCGGTGGATCGCCGCCACTTCGCGGCGCGCGGTGTCGCTGTTGGCGTCCAGCGCATCGCGGATCGCGGCCAGGGTCTGTTCGTCCTCGCGGCGCATGTGCTTGGCCAGAAACGCCAGTTGCCGCTTGTGCGCGATATGCGAGGTGATGCGCTTGCTCTCTTCGATATGCGGGATCAGCGATTCGGGCACCGGCAACTTGGCCAGCTGCGCCGGGGTCAGCGCCACCAGCTTTTCGCCCAGGTCGAAAATCTCCAACGCCTCGCGCCGTTGCTGGCTGCGGCTGGCGCCACGAAATTCACCGGTCTCTTCATCGCGTCCGCGCATTGCCACCACATCCCGAAACTTGGTTGATAAACATCTGCGGCCTCGAATGGCCGCGCGTCGGCGGAACAATTCCGCACCGAATTCAAACACTCCGGCCATGGATGGCCGGGCTTTCGCGGACGGATCCGCGTTTCCAAGGATAAAGCATTGAACGCACTCTCCTCCGAAATCCGCGTTACCGACGACAGCCTGCAGCGCCTGGATGCGCTCACCGACATCTCCCAGCGCCTGCTCGAGCGCGCGCGCGCGGCCGGCGCCACGCAAGCCGAAGTCAGCTGCAGCGAAGAGCGCGGCCTGGACGTGAATGTGCGGCTGGGCGATGTGGAGACGGTCGAATCCACGCGCGATCGCGGCATTGCGGTCACGGTCTACTTCGGCAAGCGCAAGGGCAGTGCCAGCACTGCCGACCTGCAGGATTCCAGCCTGGAATCCACCGTGGCGCAGGCCTGCGCGATCGCCCGCTTCACCGAGGACGACGTCGCCGCCGGCCTGGCCGATCCGGAATTGATGGCGAGCGAGTTCCCCGAGCTGGATAGCTGGCATCCGTGGGCGCTGGACGCCGACACCGCCGTGGATCTGGCGCTGGCCTGCGAAACCGCCGGCCGCGACGCCGACGCGCGCATCAGCAACTCCGACGGCGCCTCGGCCAGCACCGGGCTCAGCTTGTCGGTGTACGCCAATTCGCATGGCTTCATCGGCCGCGAGCGTGGCACCCATCATTCGATCAGCTGCGCGCTGATCGCCGGCCAGGGCGACGGCATGCAGCGCGACGGCTGGTACAGCAGTGCGCTGGCACGCGAGGACCTGGAAGCGCCCGACGCCATCGGCCGTCATGCCGCCGAGCGTACCGTGGCGCGCTTGCAGCCGCGTTCGCTGCCCACCGGTCAGTTGCCGGTGCTGTTCGCACCGGAAGTGGCGCGCTCGCTGGTCGGCCACCTGCTCGGTGCGGTCTCCGGCGGCGCGCTGTATCGCCGTGCCAGCTTCCTGCTCGACAGCGTCGGCAGCAAGTTGTTCCCGGACTGGTTCAATATCGAAGAGCTGCCGCACCTGCGCCGCGGTTTGCGCTCGGCCGCCTTCGACGGCGAAGGCGTGGCGACGCGGCGTTCGGCGCTGATCACCGACGGCGTGCTGCAGCGCTATGTGCTGGGCAGCTATTCGGCGCGCAAGCTGGGCCTGCAGACCACCGCCAATGCCGGTGGCGTGCATAACCTGCAGGTCACCGCCAATGCGGGCGATCTGGCGTCGATGATTGCCGGCATGTCGCGCGGCCTGCTGGTCACCGAATTGATGGGCAATGGCGTCAATCCCGTCACCGGCGACTATTCGCGCGGCGCCGGTGGCTTCTGGATCGAGAACGGCGTGATTGCCTACCCGGTCGATGGCCTGACCATCGCCGGCAATCTGCGCGACATGTTCGCCGGCATCGAAGCGGTAGGCAGCGACGTCGACCCGCGCTCGCACGTCAAGATCGGCTCGGTGCTGATCAACCGCATGACGGTGGCAGGCGACAGCTGAGCGGCCTTGGTGGCGCCGACCTGACCGGTTTGCGCGCGGCAGCGTGTTGTGCAGGCGCACGCCGGCAGGCAGCCGCTGGAACTGGACGGTACATGCACGTGGCGCCGAAGCGGGCAGCTCACCTTCGCGACCGCTGTCTCCCACGCGAGTGCGTAGAGCCGATGGCTGATGTGGCGGCGCGCGAGCGCTCGCCATGCAGCGACAACGCCGGTGAACACGCCGCCTGCATGGTGCGGGCGGCGCGAGCTCGCAGCACGGCAAGGCTTTTTTCGAAATGACGTGGCCCTTTGCAGTCACGGCCAGGCCGTGCGCCCATGTCTTTCCGCACTGGTGGCTGGCTGAATCGTTGCTATAGTCCGCCGCACCACAACCATGCACGGGGAGACATGATGAGCGAATTCGAATCGCAGGCCGCACCGCCACCGCCGCCGGTCGGCACCAGTCCGTCGGAGGAGCGCACGCTCGCGCTGGCCGCGCATCTGCTCGGCATCGTGACCTCGTTCGTCGGTGCGTTGGTGATCTGGTTGATCAGCAAGGACGCCAACCCGTCCAAGCCGTTCGCGACCGATCAAGCCAAGGAAGCGCTGAATTTCCAGATCACCGTGCTCATTGCCACCGTGGCGGCGATCGTCCTGACCATTGTCTCGTTCGGCATCCTGTTCTTCCTGCCGACGCTGGTGTGGATTGCCAACCTGGTGCTGTGCATCCTGGCCGCAGTCAAGGCCAACAACGGCGAGCACTATCGTTACCCGTTTGCGCTGCGCCTGATCAAGTAATCGGCGCGGAGGAAACAACAAAGGCCCGGCAGCGATGCCGGGCCTTTGTCGTATCAGCCGATGGCGCGATCAGTTCTGCGCCGGGGTGTTTTCGGCGAAGTACTCATGGCTGTCGGCGTTGGTGATGGCTTGGGCCGGGTTGCTGATCGCCAGGCTGCGCGCGCCGGACTGGCCATAGACGCGGTCCTGGGTGCCGGCGACGACCGTGAAGTGGCTGGTCTCGTGCACCAGCGTGCCGGCCTTGGAGTCGGTGCCAGTGGTCGACGCACTCCAGAAGGCGTTGCAGACGTGGATCTCGTACGGCTGGTTCGGATAGACGTAGGCATAGGCGTCCGCCAGATCCGCATCGCAGCTGCAGTTGATCGTCAGCTGGCCGTTGTTCTGGTCCAGCGCATTGTCGATGTTGACGAAGTTCGAGCTGACCCGGCTGTAGCGCGAGGCGTTATAGGTACCGAACCAGGTGGTGTAGCGCGCGCCGGTGCTGCCGGCGTTGAGGTAGTTGCGCGCGTTCTGCGAGTAGTTGCGCGCGGCAGTGACGGCACTGCCGGCCTGGCTGGTGCGGGTGGTGCTGCAGTTGAGGTAGTTGATGCCGTTGACCACGGCGGTCGGGCCGACTGCGAGTTCGCGCTGGACGCCACGGCGTGCACCGTCCAGCCAGACGGTGAGCGGGGTGCTGGTGCCCACGGCCGGCTCGCCGTTGGCCGCCTTCATCAGGCTGCCGTCGGAAAAGGACGCGTACTGCAGCGCCGAGCGCACCTGGATGGTGTAGTTGCCGCTGGTGGACAGATCGTAGGCGCCGGCCAGATCGACCTCGCCCTTCACGCTCTGGCCTGGCTGCAGGATGGTGAAGTCGGCGGCCTTGGGCAGGCCGCGCTTGACCAGGCGCCCGGTGTAGTCCACTGGCTTGCCGTCGCGGCTCACTTCCAGGATGCCGTTATCCAGCGACTTCAGCGGCAGCTGATAGGTCGGCACGCGTGCGATCTGGCTGCCGTGATTGGTGACGGTGACGGCGATCTTGCCCTGATGACGCCCAGCCTGGTCGGCCACTGGCGACAGTTCGATGGTCAACGGAACCGGGCCGCGCACGGACTGCGCCTGCGCCGATCCAAGTACGCCAACAACGGCCAGCGTGCCTGCTGCAAACGATGCGAAAAAAACGTTCTTCACCAGTAACTCTCCGTGTGATCGGGGGATGTCCGCGGATGCGGGCAAGCCAAACCTAGGCACGACGAGCGGACGCGACAAGTCATTCAATTGCGAATATTTTTGTTCGCAGCGCACTTATGAACGCTACTGAAATATCACGGATGTCGACAATTCAGCCTTAAAATGCGTGGTCTGTCACGTGTTGCGGTGTCGAATGTGTCGACGGCTGACACAAACGTGCGCAAGAAAAGTTGCAATGTGCGACCGAGTTCGCCGGATGCCCGCCGCCGCTGCAGAGGTTGACCGTGCGCTGGCGCACGGAGTGCGCAAATCGTGTCCGGCGCGTCCGGTTCATGTCGCAAATCGCCCCGATGTGGCCGCGCGGGCGACCAGCGCGCCGTTGCGGCACCCGAGGCGCTTCGAATCGATTCGGCAGCGGCCGTTTCTCGCTTGCTGCGCTCTAGCGGCGTCGGCAACCGCGGCTAGTGCGCGCGGTTCACCGCAAACCGGCCCAACGTGGCCAATGTCTCGCCGGGGGGGCCGTAGGGCTGCAGGAGGTCATGCATGCGCGCGGCCAGTTCGGCCAGCTTCGCCTTGGCGCCGTCCATCCCCAGCAGGGCGGGGTAGGTGGATTTGGCTTGCGCCGCGTCCTTGCCGGCGGTCTTGCCCAGCTGCGCCGAGCTCGATTCCACATCCAGGATGTCGTCGCGCACCTGGAAGGCCAGGCCCAGCGCGTCGGCAAACTCGTCCAGACGCTGCTGGTCGGCCGCCGCGGCGCCTCCGGTGAGTGCGCCCATCCGCACCGCTGCGCGGATCAACGCGCCGGTCTTGAGCGCATGCATGCGCTGCAGATCCTGCAGTGATTGCAGTTGTCCTGTCACATCGATATCCAGCGCCTGGCCGCCGCACATGCCGGCCGCGCCCGCAGCGGTGGCCAGGCTCTGCATCCAGCTAACGCGCAGTTCGGCGCTGGCAGAGGCAGTGGCGAGTAATTCGAATGCGCGCGTCTGCAAGGCGTCGCCGGCCAGAATCGCGGTGGCCTCGTCGAAGGCGATATGCACGGTGGGTTGGCCGCGCCGCAGCGCGTCATCGTCCATCGCCGGCAAGTCGTCGTGCACCAGCGAATAGGCGTGAATCAGCTCTACCGCCACCGCGGGCGTGTCGAGCTGATCCTCGGCCGCGCCGAACAACGCGCCGCTTGCGTAGACCAGCAGCGGACGCATGCGCTTGCCCCCGCCCAGCACGGCATGGCGCATCGCTGCATGCAGGCGCTGCGGCGCATGCGTGGCGCTCGGCAGGCCGGCCTCCAGGCTGCGTTCGGTGCGGGCGATCCAGTGGTCGAACAGCGCCGAGCTCACCTCAGCCGTCCAGCGACGGCGGTTCGAAGGCTTCGGCAAGCTCGGGGCGGGCGGGGTCGGTCAACAGGCGCACGCGCAGTTCGGCCTGTTCCAGCGCCTGCTGGCAATCGCGGTACAAGCCGATGCCGCGTTCGTAGGCCGTGAGCGATTGCTCCAGGCTCAGATCGCCGACTTCCATCTTCTGCACCAGTTGCTCGAGTTCTTCCAGCGACTGTTCGAAGCGGGCAACCGGGGATGTTTCGTTCAAGGACTTCTTGGCCATCGCTAAAGTGTGCGGCGCGCGCGCAGGCGGGTCAATTCGCATCGGCAGCCGTGCGCCACTGCAGCGCTGCGGCATTGGCCTGCAGCCATGCGTCCAAGGTGCCGGAAATGATGCAGTCGCCGGCGGCGAGCACCTGCGTGCCTTCCCACAGGATCGGCAGGCGCATGCGTTCCCACGGCGGTAGATCCAGCGCCTGCAGCAGGTGTTTGAGCTGGTGCGAATGCGTGCGCTGCGGCAGCACGATGCGCTCGCCGCCCTGGCGTGCGCGCACCCGCAGCGGCTGCGCAAAGCGCAGGCCGGGTGCGCCGAGCAACTGCAACTGCGCACCGTCGGGCAGGTGCAGGGGCGCTGCGCCGTCCCATTGCGCATGCCAGTCCGACGGCCAGGCCGCAACGGGGCGATGCAGAAACAGGCACTGGCGCCAGCGGCGTACTTCTACCTGCTGCCACGCAAAGCAGGCGTGCCGATCTGCAGCGTGATTGGCGATTTCCTGTTCCAGTGCGGCCACACCTTGCGCAGGCAGCGGCGGCGCGTGCGCCGCGCTCACCCAGGCGCGCAACAGCCGTGCCCTTCGTTCCACCGGTTGCGCGCGCAATGCCTGCAGATCCAGCGCGCCGCTTGCGGTCCGCACGCTCGGCAACAACGCCATGTCCTGCTGCAGCAGTAATGCGCTGGCATCGGCGCTCAGTTGCGCACTACAGGCCAACGCATCCGGTGCTTGCGGCCAGCGTTGCTGCAGCAACGGCATGACTTGGTTGCGCAGGAAATTGCGGTCGTGGCGTGGATCGGTATTGCCGGGATCTTCGATCCAGCGCAAGCCTTGCGCATGCGCGTAGGCGAGCAGGTCTGCGCGAGCATGCGCCAGCATCGGGCGCCACAGCGTGCCGTTGGCAAATGGGCGCTGCGGCCGCATCGCCGCCAGGCCTTCGGGGCCGGATGCGCGCAGCGCACGCAGCAGGAACGTTTCCGCCTGGTCGTCGCGATGATGTGCCAGCGCCAGCCATTCGCCAGCAGTGAGCGCCTGCGCGAACGCCGCGTGGCGCGCGTGACGTGCTGCCGCTTCCAGCCCAAGCCCGCTGTCGCGTGCCACCTGCACCCGCACGATCTGCAACGGCACCTGCAGCGCGTCGCAGGTGCATTGGCAATGCCTGGCCCAGGCATCGGCATCGGCATGCAGCCCATGATGCACATGCAGCGCGCGCAATCCTGCGTGTCGATAACGCGGCGTTGCCGCCAGCAGGTGCAGCAGCACGCTGGAATCCATCCCGCCGCTGTAGGCCAGCAGGACCGGACCGGGCGGGGTGGCTGGCAGCAGGAGCGGGGTGCCGGTCAGCACAGGCGCAACCTCGCAGGGGATCCTACGCGCTCGGTATGCAGAGGCCATCCCTGTTGCGTGATGGCCGGTCGGTCGCCCGCGTGGGGTGTGCTCTGCTTGGGACGCATCGACGATTCCGTTGTCGCCCGCGTCCGACGGCGCGAACAGCCGTGCGCAGCTGCAGCCTTGGCTGCAACGGGCTGCCGTGCGCGCTCACCGCATCGGTCTGCGGCGACCCATCGGAGAACCCCACTGGCAGCCGCGGATTGCGGCCATTTGCGGGCGTGCTCGTACACGGCGTTGGCGACGCCAGGCGCGCAGCTCGCGTGGCGCTGCGTCAACCGCATCACGCGCCGGCTCGCCCGCCATCGCCGCAGCGCCGCCTGCGCATCAGCGCTTGACCGCAGCCTCGAACGTGGTCGGCTTGGGCAATTGGACCGGCACACCAGCCGCGTCGCAGGTGCCTGCCTTGCACAGGCGCTCGCGCAGGCGCGGGGTGGCCTGGACGATGACGTGGTAGATCACGTTCTCTTCCAGCGTGCCGCGGAACGCCGCGCTGCCGGGGCCGGTGGCCCAGATGCCCACATCTTCGCCGCCATGGCTTTCGGATTTGGTCGGCACCAGCGCTTCCTGCATGTAGCTGGGTGCCTCGGTGTCGACGTGGGTCAGGTCTGGGCGGCCGGCGGCCGGCTCGCTGCTGCTGGGTTCGTGCGGATATTTCTTGGGCCCGGCCGGCTGCGCGTTGCTGGCACCGGTGTAGCCGGGGCCGTTGGCGTAGCTGAGCGTGGTGTAGGGCTGGCCGGCCAGGTCGGTGGCCAGCTGGCTGCGGTCGCCTTCTTCGCCGCCGGTGCCGCGTACCTTGCCCAGGATCGGATTGCCGCGCACCGGGTAGCCGACGAAGTTGAGCGTGTGCGAATGATCGGCGGTGACGATGATCAGCGTGTCCGGTGGCGCAGTCTGCACGGCAGCGCGCACGGCATCGGACAGCGACACGGTTTCGTCGAGCGCGCGGTAGGCGTTGCCGGCGTGGTTGGCGTGATCGATACGGCCGCCTTCGACCATCAGCACGAAGCCATTCGGGTCACGTGACAGCGACTGGATCGCGGTGCGGGTCATCTCGGTCAGGCTGGGCTCGCCCTGCGGGGTGCGGTTGCGGTCGTGGTCGAACTGCATGTGGTCCGGTTCGAACAAGCCCAGCAGCGCCGGTGCACCGGACGCTGCCTGCAATTGCTGCTCGTTCCAGACATAGGCGCCCTGCGGATGCGCTTGTTTCCATTCGGCCACCAGATCGCGGCCGTCCAGGCGCAGGCCCACCTTGTCGTCGTATTCCGGGTCGCGCTCCTGCACGCCCTGGAACTGGCTGCGTCCTCCGCCCAGCACCACCTGCGGGCCGCGGCCGTAGCGGGCGGTGGAAAGCAATTGCTGGGCGATGTCCTGGCAACCGGCAGCACGCGCCGACTCTGGAAGGTCGGTGTCGTTTTCCCAGTTGCGGTCCGGCGAATGCGCATAGGTTGCCGCCGGCGTGGCATGGGTCAGGCGCGTGGTGGTGACGATGCCGGTGGCCATGCCGGCGCTGTCGGCCAGCTGCAGCCAGCTCAGCAGACCCTTGCTCAAGCTGTCGGCACAGTCGCTGCGGTTGCCGCTGCTGACCCCGATCGCGCCCATGTGCGACTTCACGCCGGTGGTGATGGAGGTCATGGTGCCGGCCGAATCGGGCGTCTGCGAGTCAGTGTTGTAGGTCTTGCTGAAAGCGGTGGCGGGGAATTGTTCCCACGACAACAGGTTTTCCTCGCCCGGGCCGCCCTTGCGCTGGCCATCCAGGATGCGTGCGGCGGCAACCGTGGTCAGGCTCATGCCATCGCCCAGGAACAGGATCACGTTACGCGCCTTGCCGGCCATGGCGCCGTTGCCGGCGGCCCGGGCGGCGCCCGAGCGGTACCACCATTGCGGGGTTTCGCCGGCCGGGTGCACCACCGGCGGTACCTCCACGCGGACCGACGCGGGCGCAGAGGTGCTGCTCTCCGTCGTGGAAGCGCAGGCGGCGACGCACAGCGTGGTCAGGGCGGCGAGGGTAGGCAGGCGGTAACGCATCGGCATCGAACTCGTGGCTGAATCAATCCCCATTATGCCGCGCTGGGTGGTGTCACACCGATGACACAGCGCTGTTCCAGCTGTGGTCTCGCGGGCAAGGCGGCCCTGGGCTATGGTGCAAGCACTTTCCCCCCGGAAGATTCGACGACATGAAACTGGTTGCGGCGTGGTTGCGCATTCCGTTCTGGCAACGCGTGGTGGCCGGCTTTGTCCTCGGCGCGCTGGTCGGCTGGGCCATGGGCCCGGCGGCCGATGTGTGGTTCGGTCCGCTGGGTGACCTGTACGTCACGCTGATCAAGATGATCGCCATCCCGCTGGTGTTCTTTGCGGTGATCAATGCGATCTCGTCGCTGCACGGGCAAAAATCCGTTGCCGCACTCGGCGGGCGCACGTTTTTATGGTTTGTCATCACCGCAGCATTGGCGGTGGGCGTGGGCCTGGCGGTCGGCACGATCATGCAGCCGGGCGCCGGCCATTTCAGTCTGAGCGTGGATTCGGCCTGGAAGCCGCGCGATGTGCCAAGCCCGGTCCAGGTGCTGCTGGATGTGGTGCCGTCCAATCCGTTCTACGCACTGACCGGCATCGGCACCAAGACCAACGCGGCCGGCGAAACGGTGCTGGCAGCCGGGCGTGGCTCGATCCTGCCGGTGATCTTCTTCGCCGCGTTGCTCGGCTTTGCAATGGTCAAGCTCGGCGAGCGGGTGGCCGAGGCGCGCAAGCTCACCGGGCAACTGAGCGACATCATGATCCAGGTGACGCGCTTCGTGCTGGAAATGACTCCGCTCGGCACCTTTGGCCTGATCGCTGGCCTGGTCGGCAGCTACGGTTTTTCGAAACTGCTGCCGTTCGGCAATTTCGTGCTCGCGCTGTATGTCGCCTGCGCGATCCATATTGTGGTGGTCTACAGCGGCCTGTTGCTCGCTCATGGGCTTAACCCGTGGAAGTTCTTCCGCGGTGCCGCGCCTGGCATGCAGGTGGCGTTCGTGAGCTCGTCGAGCTTTGCGGCAATGCCGGTGGCGATGCGGTCGATCACGCATAACCTGGGGGTCAGCAAGGACTACGCCGCATTCGCGGTGCCGCTGGGCGCCAGCATCAAGATGGACGGTTGCGGCGCGATCTTTCCGGCGTTGTGCGCAGTGTTCATCGCGCAATACACCGGCGTGCCGCTGACCGCCAATCAGTATTTCGTGGTGCTGATCGCCTCGGTGCTCGGCAGCTTCGGCACGGCCGGCGTGCCGGGCACCGCGGTCATCATGGCGACGGTGGTGCTGAGTGCAGCCAATTTGCCGCTGGAAGTGATCGGCTACCTGTACGCCATCGATCGCATCCTCGACATGATGCGCACCATGACCAATGTCACCGGGCAGATGCTGGTGCCGGTGCTGGTGGCCAAGGAAACCGGGCTGCTCGACAAGCGCATCTACGACGCGGCGTCGACCAATGTCGGGCTGGAAGATCCGCCCGCCGACAGTGCCAAGCCACTGCGCTGAAGACCCGATGCGTGCCGGATGTTCCATGTTGCGCGAACGGCTGCAGCAGCTGCCCGAGCTGGAACACGTCGATGGTGTGTTCGTGCAGCGCGACCTGGCGGAGGACACCTTCGAGCAGCACTACCTGCAGATCCGGCGCAAGGAAGGCCGGCTGTACACCGATGCGCAGGTGCGCAGCCTGCCGCGTCCGGGCGAAAAACTGGCGGCAACGCTGGAATGGCGCGTGCGCGCGCTGTCGAGCAGCTTGCTGGTGCAGCACCTGGGCACGCATGCCGGCGAAGGCGCCATCCTCGAACTCGGTTGCGGCAATGGCTGGCTATCGCACTTGCTGGCCCAGTCGCTGCAACGCGAGGTCTGCGGCATCGACGTCAATCGCACCGAGCTCACCCAGGCCGCACGCGTGTTCGGCCATGCAGCGTCTCTGAGTTTCATCGCTGGCGACATCCAGACCGTGGCACTGCCGCGCGAGGTATTCGACATCATCGTGCTCCCCGCCTGCGTGCAGTATTTTGTAGATCCTGGCGCGCTGATCGAACGTCTGCTCGCGCACCTGCGCGAGGATGGCGAGCTGCATATTCTCGATAGCCCGCTCTACGCCACGCCGCAGCGCGGCCAGGAGAGCGCCGCACGCAGCCTGCGCTACTTCACCGAGCTGGGCGTCCCGGAACTGGCCGCGCATTACCACCAGCATACCTACGCGACGTTCGATCGCTTTGCAGTGCAGTGGTTGTTCGACCCGCGTCGTTGGAGTGCACGTGCGCGAAAGGCGCTCAGATTGTCGCAACCGCATTTCCCGTGGCTGCGTCTGCGCAAGCGCGACAACCTTGAGGTGCTTGGCGGTTGAGTGTGCTTGGGGATGTTGGCTGACAACGCCGGGCAGTGTGCGTGGGGCGATCTGGCTTCTCACGCTCGCGGGCGAGCTTCGAGGCATCCGGCATTTGCTGATGGACTGATGTGAAAACGCTGCGTGTGCCGGCCGATGTTCGTAGGTGCTCACGTCGGCCGGTGCGGCAATCGCGTTGCGGGTACGACGTGCTTCCACCACATGGCACACTTCCAGCTCATCCATTGACGAGGGCGGGCGGTGATTGGCCAACATCGTGATCTGACATTTCGTTTTCTGGCCGAGCCCAGTGACGTCAACTTCGGCGGCAAGGTGCATGGCGGCGTGGTGATGAAGTGGATCGACCAGGTTGGCTTTGCCGCCGCCAGTGGTTGGAGCGGGCATTACTGCGTCACCGTGGCGGTGGGCGGTATCCGGTTCGTGGCGCCGGTGCGCATCGGCGATCTGGTGGCGGTGTCGGCCAAACTCGTCTACACCGGCCGCAGCAGCATGCATTTCGCCATCGATGTACGCGCGCGCAGTCCGATGGGAGGCGACTCGCGCCTGTGCACGCATTGCATCATCGTGTTCGTGGCCATGGACCCGGACGGGGTCACCCCGGTCGAAGTGCCGTCCTGGCGGCCCGACACCCCGGAAGATCAACGCCTGGCCGAATACGCGCTCAAAGTGATGGAATTGAGCAAAGGCATCGAGGACACCATGGCGCGGTACAAGGCCGACACTTCGCAGTGATCCGCATCATGCCTGCGGGTAGGTCATCTGCCCGATTGCAGCGTAGGCGGCGCTGGCAGCGTGACTCTCGGCGCGACTGGTACGTAGGCCGATAGGCGCCGGGAGGCCGCGCGGTGGCACACGGGCGTCGCGGCCCGGTTGCGCGCAACAAAAAAGGCCGCGAGAGTGTCGCGGCCTTGTTCGACGCAGTCCTGGCAACCGAGCGTTACAGCACCCGACGCGCCTGGATGAACTTCTCGCTCCAGTAGCCGCTGGCCAGCGAATCCACGCGCACGTCCTTGCCGCGGCTGGGCGCGTGCAGGAACTTGCCGTCGCCGACCACCAGGCCGACATGGTCGATACGACCGCGCTTGCCGAAGAACACCAGGTCGCCGGCCTTCAGTGCGCTCGGGTCCTTGATCAGTTCGGCCGATTCGTCGCGGGCGATGTCGCGCGAGACGCGCGGCAGGTCGATGCCGAGCGCAGTCTTGAACACATAGCCAACCAGGCCGCTGCAGTCGAACCCTTCGGTGGACTCGCCGCCCCAGACGTACGGGGTGCCGAGCAGGGCCATGGCGCGCTGCAGGATCACCTGCACGCGGCTGTCGGCCACGGCGTTCTGGGCAGCATTGGCTGCGCTCTGCGACACGTCGTAATTGGCAAGCAGGCGGCTGAGATCGCCGGCGAACATCGCCGAGCGGTCCATCAGCGGAATGGCGTCGTTGGCAGCCAGGTGCGGAAGCAGGGCGGCCAGTGTTGCAGTGGCAGCGGCGTCGGCGCGGCTGCGGGTTGCGGCTTTCTCGGCGGCGACGGCGCTGTCAGGCGTGGTCGTCTGCGGAGCGGATGGCGTGCTGCTGGCGGTCTGCGCGAATGCGGGAAGTGCTGCAATCAAGAGAGCGGTGGCGCATAGCAGGCGGAGCGGTTTCCGGGGCGGAAGCGGTGCGGCGCCAGTTTTGATCTGTTCGTCGTTCGTCACGCGGGAATCACAGTTCTGCTGTCGATGCGAGATGATGCCCTGGTGAAAGAATCGTTACGTTCAAAAAAAGTTAACTTTCCGTTTTGTGACTTGTGATTTGCGTCACATTTCAATGCAAAACCCGCTTTGAACCTGAATAATGGTCACGCCAGTAAGCTCCATCAAGGAAGCCCAAGCGGACTGTACCGCCGGTGGTCGGAGCATGCACGAAGCGGCCTTCACCGACATAAATGCCGACGTGGGTCACGTTGCCTCCTGAGCCAAAAAACACCAGGTCGCCGGTGGCAAGTCGCTCGGGCGGGATGCGTGGGCCCTGGATTGCGGCCAGTTCGCGCGAGGTGCGCGGTAGCGCCAAGGCCAGGACATCCTTGTAGACATAGGTGACCAGCCCGCTGCAGTCGAAGCCGGTCTCCGGCGTGTTGCCGCCGAATCGGTATGGGGTGCCTACCAGTCCCAGCGCGCGCATCAAGATGTTGTTGGCGGCAGCCGGGTCGGCCGGCGCTACCTGCGGCCACACGCGCGCTGCCGGTGGGGCCGCGGCAGCGCGCCGCACCGGCGCGTGCGACGAACAGCCCCCCAGGAGCAGCAGGCCCAGCAACAGGCTGGCCGCGGCGCGTCGGGCGCAGGCGGCGAAAACTGGCGTGATATGCATGGAGCCGGGATAATGGGCGGTTCGAAAGGTCGCCATGATGGCGGCGCACCCGGCGGCCGACAAGCCGTCCTCAACCGTCTGCCACCGGGCAGCCCATTCAGAGCCAGGCATGAAGATCGAAAAAGACAGCGTTGTCCGCTTCCATTACACCGTTTCGGAGATCGGCCAGGAGCCGATCGAGAGCTCCAAGGAGCGTGACCCGTTGGCGATCATGATCGGCCACGGCAACATCATCCCGGGCCTGGAAGCGGCCATGATGGGTAAGGAAGCCGGCGAGAGCTTCGGCGTGGACGTCAAGGCGACCGAAGCCTACGGCGAATACCGCGAAGGCCTGAGCCAGCGCGTGCCCAAGAAGCATTTCGGCGCCACCAAGCTGGTGCCCGGCACCCAGGTCGTGCTGCAGACCAACTTCGGCCCGCGCGCAGTGACGGTGCAGAAAGTCGGCATGAGCGTGGTCGATGTGGACCTCAATCACCCCATGGCCGGCAAGGACCTGCATTTCGACGTGGAGATCGTCGAAGTGCGCGAAGCCACCGCGGAAGAACGCGACCACGGCCACGTACACGGCGACGGCGGTCATCACCACTGAGGGTGGGGCAAGCACGCGCCCGCGGCGGTTTGACAGTGGGACGTCTGCGCGCCACTGACGTAGGCCGGTCATCCGGCGCTGCGGTGGCGCATGCAGGCCACGCGCAGATCGGGCCATGCGTGTGGGCTGCCGCGGTGCGTGCATGATCGCTGTTCCTGACGGCCCACCCCATTGGTGGGCCGTTTGCATTCTGCGGCGCGTGCCGCCGCATCTGGTTGCCTGAGCCGTGATGACATCCCGCGACGTGCTGCTTCCCATTGCTGCGACAGAGCGCATCGTCGTGCTGGATGTTCTGCGCGGCGTGGCGCTGCTGGGCATCCTGCTGATGAACATGGAAGCCTTTGTCGGGCCGCTCGATCTGGCCATGACCGGCGTGGAGCCGCATTGGCATGGCGCCGACCGGGTTGCCGATGCGCTGGTCTACGTGTTCGTGCAAGGCAAGTTCTACACGCTGTTTTCGCTGTTGTTCGGCATGGGCTTTGCGGTGATGGCGCAACGCGCCGCGCGCGCCGGGCGCGCGTTCTTCGGCCTGTATCTGCGCCGCACCCTCGGGCTGTTGGCGATCGGGCTTGCCCATGCATTGCTGGTGTGGTCCGGCGATGTCCTGGTGACTTATGCCCTGCTGGCGTTGCTGCTGCTCGGTGCGCGCAATGTGCCGACGATGACGCTGCCGTGGCTCGCTGCGTTCGTGTACCTGTGCGCACCCGGACTGACCCTGCTGTACGGGGTGGCAGGCGAGTTGGCGCAGGCCGATCCTGCGGCGACGGTGCAGTGGAAGGCGGCGATGTCTGACGCCGCGCAGCAGGCGCTGGCGAATGTGCAGGCGCAGCGCGCCGCGTTCGGCAGCGGCACTTACCTGCAGGCGACGGTGCAGCGCTGGCATGACTTTCAGCAGGCGATGACCGGCTTCAGCATCAACGGCCCGGCCATGCTCGGCATGTTCCTGGCCGGTAGCTGGTTCGTGCGCAGTGGTGCGATCGCCACGCCCGAGCGCTTCCCACGCGTGTTTGCGACGTTGCGCTATGGCGTGTTGCCGCTCGGGCTGGGCGTGATGCTGGCAAGTTATGCATTGGAGCCGTGGATCGATCCGGCGCGGCTGGACCTGCGCCTGTCCGGCGCCTTCGCGCTGTCGCTGATTGCAGGGCCGTTGATGTGCCTGGGCTATGCCGCATGGGTGGTGCGCCTGGCACCGCGTCTGGCATGGCTTGTGCCAGCGGGGCGGATGGCATTGAGCAATTATCTGCTGCAATCGCTGGTCTGCACCGGCATCTTCTACGGCTACGGGCTGGGCTATTTCGAACAGCTGCCGCGGGTGTGGCAACTGCCGTTCGCGCTGGTGCTGTTCGCGCTGCAGGTACTGCTGAGCCGGTGCTGGCTGCACTGGTTCCGCTTCGGGCCGATGGAGTGGCTATGGCGCAGCGCGACCTATCTGCAGGTGCCGCCGATGTGGCGTGGCACCGGGCGCGCTGGGTAGCGCCTGCATGCACGGCAGTGGCGATGATGTAGTGGTGATCGGTGCGGGCGCGATTGGCCTGGCCACCGCGCTGGCACTTGTCGACGCGGGCCGGCAGGTGCGTGTGCTCGATGCCGGTGCGCCCGGTGCGGCGACCTCTTACGGCAATTGCGGCACCATCACGCCGAGCCATGCACCGCCGCTGGCGGCGCCCGGCATGATTGCGCAGGCACTGAAATGGATGTTCACCCCGGATGCGCCGCTGTATATCCCGCCACGTCTGGATCCGGGGTTGTGGCGCTGGCTGCTGCGCTTTGCGCGGCGCTGCAATGCACGCGATTGGCAATCCAGTGCACAGGCGCGCGCAGCGCTGTTGCACGATGCGCGGCAGCGCTTCGACGCGTGGGTGGCGCGGTACGGGTTGGAGTGCGAATTTCGTAACGACGGTTTGGATTACGTGTTTGGCGATGCGCGCCGCTTTGCGCAATACCGCGACGAATGCGCGCTGCTGGCGCAGTGGGGTATCCGGGCGGAGGTCATCGATGGTGCGGACTACGTACGCCAGGATCCCGCATTTCGCGATGGGATCGCCGGCGCGATCCACTTCCCGGGCGATGCGCATCTGCGCCCGGAGCAATACACCGCAGAGCTTGCGAGAGTGCTGCGCGCAGGTGGCGTGGTGATCGATGCGCACTGCCGGGTGCAGGCGATCGTGCCCGATGGAGCTGGCAGCTGCGTGCAGACCGAGCACGGCAAGCGCCGTGCGCGCGAGGTGGTGATCGCAACCGGGCCATGGTCGCCGGTGCTGGCGGCGCAACTTGGTTTGCGCCTGCCGGTGCAGGCCGGCAAGGGTTATTCGATTACCTACAGCGCGCCGCATCTGATGCCGCGCCGCCCGGTGGTGTTGAAGGATCGCTGGGTGTTCGTGGTGCCGTGGCGCGAGCGCCTGCGCATCGGCAGCACGATGGAATTTTCCGGACGCGATACGCAGCTCAATGCCACCCGCCTGGCTGCGTTGGAGCGTGCAGCGGCCGACTATCTGCAGGCGCCCTGCGGGCCTGCGGTGATCGAGCGCTGGTACGGCTGGCGGCCGATGACCTGGGACGATGTACCGGTCCTGGGCGCGGTGCCGGGCCATCCTCACGTCTGGCTCGCAGCCGGGCATGGCATGCTCGGTATCAGCATGAGCACTGCAAGCGGACAATTGATGGCCGACCTGATCACGGGCCGCGCACCCGCGCTGGACCCGCATCCTTACCGGGCGGAGCGTTTCGCATGAGTGCGCGTTACGACTACGACGTGGTGATTCTGGGCGGCGGCTCCGGGGGGCTTGCGGCGGGATTTCGCGCAGCAAGACATGGCGCGCGCGTGGCGATCATGGAGCCCTCCGAATTGGGCGGCACCTGCGTCAATCTCGGTTGCGTGCCGAAGAAGGCGATGTGGCTGGCAGCCGATCTGGCCGGCAAGATCGAGTTGGCCAGCGCATTGGGATTCGATCTGCCGCGCCCGACCTTGGCCTGGCAGGAGCTGGTCACGCATCGGCAGGGGTACATCGCCAACATCCACGCCAGTTATCGACGCCGCCTCAACGAAGATGGCGTGGTCTTGATCCCGCAGCGTGGCGTGCTGCAGGACCGCCATACCGTCATGGGCAGCGACGGCGTGCCGGTGACCGCCGAGCACATCGTGATCGCCACCGGCGCACACCCATTACGCCCGGACGTGCAGGGCGCAGAACATGGCGAAGTCTCCGACGATTTCTTCAACCTCTGCCATGCGCCCGAGCAGGTCGCGATTATCGGCGGTGGCTATATCGCGGTGGAAATCGCCGGGCTGCTGCAGGCCTTGGGGAGCCGCGTGCATCTGTTCGTGCAGGGCGAGCGCTTGCTGGAACGCTTCGATGCGGAGCTAACCTTGCAGTTGGCCGACAACCTGCGTCATCTGGGCGTGCGGCTGCACTTCGGTTTCACCACCACCGCACTGGAGCGCGATCTGCACGGTGCGCTGCGCGTGCATGGGCATTCCGTGCATCCGCGCGAGCAGGGCAACGACGTCTTCGACAAGGTGTTCTTTGCGGTGGGCCGACGCGCCAATACCGCCGGGCTGGGTCTAGACACGGTGGGTGTTGCGCTTGGCGACAAGGGGGAAGTGGTGGTGGACGACGGTCAGACCACCAACGTGCCGAATATTCACGCAATCGGCGATGTGGGCGGCAAGGTCGGGCTGACACCGGTGGCGATTGCGGCGGGGCGCAAGCTGATGGACCGCCTGTTCGGTCACCAACCGGATGCGCGCATGGACTACGAAAACGTGCCCAGCGTGGTGTTCTCGCACCCGCCGCTCGGCCATGTCGGGCTCACCGAAGAGCAGGCGCGTGCGCGCTACAACGGCGCGGTGCGCGTGTACCGCAGCAATTTCCGCCCGATGCTGCACGCGCTGGCCGACGCGCCGCAGCGCAGTCTGTTCAAGCTGGTGTGCGTGGGCGAAGAAGAACGGGTGGTCGGCGTGCACCTGCTGGGTGAGAGCGCCGACGAAATGCTGCAAGGCTTTGCGGTGGCGGTAAAGATGGGCGCGACCAAGCGGGACTTCGAGGAGACCGTGGCGATTCATCCCACCTCGTCCGAAGAGATTGTGTTGATGCATTGAAGGCTGGTGCGCGGTGGCGTCGCTGTCGCTGCCGATGGTTGGTTGCGATGTGGCGGCGCATGAGGCGATGCCTTGATCGATGCCCGGCTGGGATATCGCCGTTGCAGCCGTAGCCGTATCCAGCGCTGCGCGCCACCTTCTCTCCCCGACGGGGGCGGCGTATCGATGCGGGGAAGGATCGAAGCCTCTGCCATCATGACAGGCCTCGGCACAGGCGAGTCATCGATCCAGCTCGATCCGATGGTTCAAAGCGTTTTGTAATTTGAACCGGGCAATGACGGGGTGTCGCGTTGCCTGAGCGGTTGCTTGCGGCGCCCGTACCCTCACCCCAACCCCTTTCCCGGGGGGAGGGGGGTGCAACGTTCCCTTCGCCTACAGGGCGATCCGCACGCGCACATCTACCCCCGTCAGCTGGCATGCTTGCGCGATGTCCAGATCTCGCCATCCAGCCGCGCGCGGCACTGCCAGCGTGCCTGTTCGTGACGCCTCCAAAGGTGAGTCACTGTCCGGCGAGCAGGCGCGGCTGCGGATTCTCCAGGTGATCCGCGCCATTCCCGTGGGCGAGGTCGCCGGTTATGGGGAAGTTGCCCAGCGCGCCGGCCTGCCGGGCCGTGCGCGGCTGGTGGCACGCGTGCTCAGCGGCAACGACGACCCGCAGCTACCCTGGCACCGCGTCTTACGCAGCGATGGCCGAATTGCCTTGCCCGATGGCTCGGCAGGCTACCGGGAGCAATGCCAGCGCCTGCGCGCCGAGGGCGTCCAGGTGGAACGGGGCCGTGTGCGTCGTGCCAGTGCCGCGCAGCGCTTGGACGCGGCCGTGTGGGGGCCTTCATAAGCCTGCCGTTATCATCGGCAGCATTCCGAAGGAAGCCGCCATGCCTCAATTGCCGCCCATCACCAAAGCTTTACTGATCGCCAACATCGGCTTGTTCCTGCTGCAATGGGCGGTGGGCGACCTGGGCGCTGGCGTGTTGCCATCTGACAGCGTGTTGTCGTGGCTGATGTTGTGGCCGCTGTCCAACGGCTTCGACGCGTTTTCGCCGGGCGCCAGCTTCATGCCTTGGCAACTGCTGACCTACGCGTTCCTGCATGGTGGCTTCAACCATCTGTTTTTCAACATGCTGGCGCTCTTCATGTTTGGCGCGCCGTTGGAACAGACCTGGGGCCAGAAGCGCTTTCTGACCTACTACCTGGTGTGCGTCGCCGGCGCCGGCCTGTGCCAGTTGTTGATGGCCTGGTTCACGCAAAGCGGTGCGCCGGTCGTGGGCGCATCGGGCGGCGTGTTCGGTTTGCTGCTGGCGTATGGAATGCTGTTCCCCAACCAGCGCGTGATGCTGCTGTTCCCGCCGATTCCAATGAAGGCGCGGACGTTCGTGATCGTGTTCGGCGCGATCGAGTTGGTGCTCGGGGCGACCGGTTGGCAGCCTGGCGTGGCCCATTTCGCGCATCTGGGCGGCATGCTGTTCGGCTGGCTGATGATCCGCTACTGGCGCGGCCAGTCGCCATTCGGTGGTGGCAAGGGCGGCCGCAAAGGGCGCAAGCCGCCGCTGCGCGTGGTGCGTTGAGCTAAACGGCACGGTGCTGGAAGTGTTGCATCCGGGGAGCGGTTCCGGCCACGAAGAGGCTTATTCGGTAATGCCTTATCGCAGCCCGCGGCGCTCATGGGATTGGTTGAGGTGGATTGGACGGGACATCAGAGGGGCGGGTAAATGCATTATCCGCACAACACGGTGGTTGGTTGGATTGCGCGCGACGGTGAAAGTGCGCGGTTAGCGCATGATCCGCATGACCCGTGGGAGCCGCCCATGCCGCGACGAGACTCTATCGATATTGCCCGTCGCGGCCGGGGCCGCTCCTACGGAATTTCGCAGGCGATGGACACAAAAAAAGAGCGCGGATTCCGCGCTCTCTTTCATTGCCACCCGCTAGGTATCAGCGCCAGATCTTGATCTGGTCCGCGTCCACGCGCTGCATCGGCTGGCCGACCTTGCAGCTGAAGGCCGCACCGAATTCCGGCAAGTTGGACAGCGGGCCGTTGGTGCGCCACTGGCCCGGTGCGCGGATGTCGGCGCTTGCGCGCTGTACCGCTTCGTTGGGCGACAACTGCTGCGCCCACAGTCCGGCCCAAGCGGTGAAGAAGGCCTGCTTGTCGGCCTCGGTGGCTGCCGGCTGCGCCTTGCCGAACGCCTGCCAGGCCAATTCGACGCCGGCCAGATCGGCCAGGTTTTCTTCGGCGGTCTGCGCGCCATTGACCTTGGCGTTGGGCACGCCCGGGTACGGGTAGGCCGAGAACTGCGTGGCGACCTTGTTGGTCAGCATCGTCCAGCTCGCCTTTTCGGCTGGTGTCCACCAGCTGCGCAATTCGCCCTTGGCATCGACCAGCGAGCCCTTGGCATCGATCGCACGGGTGATCTCGTGTGCGACCAGCGCACCGTAGGCACCGTACTGCGCGGCCTGGGTGCCGCCGGTGGTCAACACCGGTGCCTGCAACACGGCGGCGGTGACGATCAGGCGGTTCTGCGCGATGTCGTAGGCCACCGCTGGCTGCTGCGGCAGCACGTCCCAGCGACGGTCGGCGTTGCCCTTGCCGATGCGCTTCATCTCTTCGCGGTGGCGCCAGGTCGAGGCGATCAGCATATTGCCGCCGAAGCTACCGCGCCCCATCGGCTGCACGGTGTAATCCAGGTCGCGTCGCGGTGCGCCGACTTCGATCTTCATCGCGGCCAGCTTGGCCTTGGCTTCGGCCACCACCTCGCCGTTGCCCCAACCGGTGCGCTCCAGCGCGGCCAGCTGCGCATCGCGCACCTGGTCGGCGATGGCTTCGGCCTGGCGACGGGTGTCGCTGCTCAGATAACGCGACACGTACTCGCGGCCGAGCATCGGGCCGGCGGCCACGTTGATCGCGTCCAGCACCTGCTGCCAACGCTGCGGCGGCACCGCATCGCCACGCAGCAGACGGCCGCGGAACTGGTATTCGGCATCGTGGAAGCTCTTGGACAGGTACGGTGCCATCGCATCGCCCACGCGCCAGCGCAGGTAGGCCTTCCACTGGTCCGGCTTGATGCTGACGATCATGCTGTCGAGTTGCTTGAACATGGCCGGGTCGGCCATCGACACCAGGTCGTCCTTGACGCCCTGCGCTTCCAGAAAGTCGGCCAGGCGCAGGTTCTTGTACTGCTTGCTCAGTTCCTTGGTGGCGATCGGTGCGTAGTTGTTGAACGGGTTGTTGATGCCCTGCACCGACTGCGCGCTACGCGCCAGCGCGGTTTCGATCTGCAGCACGGAGGCGGCGTCGGCGTCGAGCTTGTCGGCGGCGGTGCCGGTGAGCGCCAGGATCTGCTTGACGTACGCGCGGTAGCGGCCCATCAGCGCCTGGGTGTCGGCGTCGGTGCGGGTGTAGAAGGCCGGGTCGGGCAGGCCCATGCCGCCCTGCATGAAGTAACCGATATGGCGATCGAGCGCCTTCAGGTCCACGTCCGGGCCGAAATTGAAGCCGACCGGAATACCGACCTGATGCAACGCGGCGATGGAAGCGGGCACATCCTTGGCCTTCTTGATCGCGTCGATGCGCGAGAGCAGCGGGGCGATCGGGTTGGAGCCGTCTTTCTCGACAGCCGCTTCGTCCAGGCCGCTGGCCCAGAAATCGCCGAGCAGCTTCTGCACGTTGCCCTGCGGGGACTTCATCGATGCATCGAGCAACTCGCGCTGCTGCTGCAGGGCGCGCTCGGACAATTGACCCAGCGCGGTGACGGCGCCGGCCTGCGGCACGGGATTGGCCTTGAGCCAGCTGGCGTTGGCGTAGTCGTAGAAATTGGTGCAGGCCGCCGAGACGGCCGGAGCCTTGGGCGCTGCGGCCTTCTTCTTGCGAGCTGCGTCGGCGTCGGGGGCGGACAGCAGCGAGATCAGGCTGAAGCCAAGAGCGAGGGCAAGCGGACGAATGGTGGGCATCGAGAAGAAGGGTGGCCAGATTGAAGTCGGCGAAGTTTAGCAAGGCCGGGGGCCGTGCAGGCAGGCGCCTGCTGCCGTTCGTCCTCGCTAACGGCCGTTTGCATGAACGTGACAGGCCCGCGCGTGCGGGCCTGTACGGTGGTGTCGCATTGGAAGCCCTTGCAGTCGCTTACCAGATTACGACGCGGTCCTTGTCCGGGCGCACCATCGCATCGCCTGCCTTGCAGGAGAACGCCTGGGCGAACTGCGGCATGTTGGAGGGCGAGGTGATGGCCCGCAGGTTGGAGGGCGAGTGCGGGTCGGAAGCCAGATAGACCAGTTGCTGTTGCTCGCGGACCCGCTCGCGCCAGTTGCGTGCAAAGCCCAGGAAAAACCGTTGTTCCGGGCGGTAGCCATCGATCGCCTGTGCGCGCTCGGGATGCGCACGCAATGCGGTTTGCAATGCGTTGTAGGCAATGTTGATGCCGCCGAGATCGGCGATGTTTTCGCCCAGGGTGAGCTTGCCGTTGACGTGCAGGGTTGGATGGTTCGGCAGCGGCACATAGGCGTCGAATTGCTTGACCAGCAAATCTGTGCGCGCTTCGAAGGCTTTGCGATCCTGCGGGGTCCACCAATTGACATTGTTGCCCGCACCATCGAACTGGCTGCCTTGATCGTCGAAACCATGCGACGCCTCATGGCCGATGACGGCGCCGATCGCGCCGTAGTTCAGCGCGTCATCCGCGTTGGCATCGAAGAATGGCGGCTGCAGGATGGCGGCCGGGAAATTGATGGTGTTCGTCTGGGGGCTGTAGTACGCGTTGACCGTCTGCGGCGTCATCGTCCAGCGCTTGCGATCGGTGGGTTTGCCGATCTGCGCAATGTCGTAGTGGTAGTTGAACTTCGCCGCGGCCTGCAGGTTGCGGTAATACGCGCCAGGCACGATATCCAGCCCGGACCAGTCGCGCCACGTGTCCGGGTAACCGATGTTGGGCAGGAAGGTTTCCCACTTTGCCAAGGCCTTGGCCTTGGTTTGCTCGCTCATCCAGTCGACGTGCTCGATCCGCGTCTTGAGTGCGGCGCGGATGTTGTCCACCAATTCGGCGGCGCGTTGCTTGGTGTCGGGCGTGAAGACCTTGGCGACGTACAGTTGGCCCAGGCCTTCGCCCATGGCGACGTTGACCGCACCAAGGACGCGCTTCCAGCGCGGCCGCTGTTCGGGCTGCCCGGACAGCGTCTTTCCATAAAAGGCGAAGTTGTTATCGACGAACGCCTTGCTGAGCTGCCTGGACGCGCCATCGATGGTGTGGAAGCGCAGATATGCCTGCCACTGCGCCACCGGCGCGGTGGCTAGTTGTTGGTCGAATGCTGCAAAAAAGCGCGGTTGCGACAGCGAGAAACCGGGGCCGACATCCACGCCCTGCGCGGCGAAGAAGGTTGTCCACGAAAAGTGCGGCGTGATCTTGTCGGCATCGGCAACGCTGAGGAAGTGGTATTGATTCTTGGGTTGGCGGGCGTCGGTCGGTGCAAGCGATGCAGCAGCCAGGCGCGATTCGAGGGCCATGACGTCCTTTGCCTGGCGTTTGGCCGTGTCGGCATCGCTGCCGGTGAGTTCGAACGATTTGGCGATGTAGGCGAGGTAGGCTGCGCGGATGGGAGCGTATTGCGCAGCGGTGTAATAGTCCTTGGTCGGCAGGCCCAGGCCACCTTCCCCGCCAAAGCCGATCTGCTGCTCAGCCTTGTGGAAATCGGGGCCGGCACCGAACTCGAACACGAGTGCGTCGCCCTCTGCGTAGCGTTTGGTGATGTAGTCGGCAATCGCGGTGCTGGAGTCGAGTGCGGCAATGGCTTCCAGCTGCGGACGGATGGGCTGGTCGCCTGCTGCTTCGATGGCGGTTTCATCCATGCCGGAGGCGTACAGCAAGCCCAGCTTGCGGGTCAGGGGATCGGCCTGTTTGTCTGCCTGCTTTGCGGCGGCTTCGATAATCTGTCGCTGCGTGGCCAGGCTCTTTTCCAGCAGTTCGTCGAACACGCCCCAGCTGGTCTTGTCGGGTGGGATCGGATTGGCCTTGGCCCACTTGGCATTGACGAAGGTATCCAGGTTCGTGCAAGCGCCCGACCCTGTATCCAGATCGCCGATATCGAAGGCAGGCCTGGATGCAGGGGCGGTTGCCGCGGGCGCCTGCGTGGCCGGCATTGGCACGTTGCGATCGTCGGGCATGCGGTTGCAGCCCCCAGGGCGACCAGCAGGGAAAGGGCGAGTGTCGAAGTCTTGATGGCCGACATGGACGAAAGTCGCGGGAAGGAGCGCCGAGGATAGGCGGGCGCTGCCGTGCTGGCGCATGCGTGTGAGCTTTGTTGAGCCTTGCATTTAAGTTGCCGACTGTCAGCCCACAGATGCCCTGATGCGCGGAGAAACACCGCATTCACGCCATCCCGCGAGCGAACAAACAGCGCCGCAAACCTCGGTGATCAGGGCTGTTCAACGCAGGGCGCGCGATTGCCGCCTGATGGATGCAGGCACGGCCGGTGCACCCTGTACGGGACAAGGCCTGGTGCGTCCGGGCGTTTGGACGCGCAGCGCGCGATCGTGCCGGCATTGCACTGCATTGCCTCCAAAAAAACGGGCGACGATCTTTCGATCGCCGCCCGCATCATTTACAGCAATGCGCAATTACCAGATCACGACCTGCTTGTCGCCCTGGCGCACCATCGCATCGCCCGGCTTGCACGAGAACGCGGCGGCGAATGCCGGCATGTTCGACGGCGCACCGATGGCACGGAAGTTGGCCGGCGCATGCGGGTCGGTCTTCAGGCGCACCACCAGCTCTTCCGGGGTGAAGTTGCGACGCCACACCGTGGCCCAGTTGAGGAAGAAGCGCTGGTCGCGGGTGATGCCGTCGGTCTTGGGGTCGTCCTTGCCGGCGGTGGCGGTCTTCATGGCGTCGTAGGCGGTGTTCAGGCCACCCAGGTCGGCGATGTTCTCGCCCAGGGTCAGGTCGCCCTTGACCTTGTCGCCGGCCGGCGTGCGGTAGCCGTCGAACTGCGCCACCAGCTTGCCGGTGCGGGCCTTGAACGCGTCCAGGTCCTTCTGCGTCCACCAACCCGGATCGGGGATGAAGTTGCCATCGGCGCCGAAGCGGCTGCCCTGGTCGTCGTAACCGTGGGTCATCTCATGGCCGATCACTGCACCGATGCCGCCATAGTTCATTTCTTCCGGCGCATTCGGGTCGAAGAACGGCGGCTGCAGGATGGCGGCCGGGAACACGATCTCGTTCTGCAGCGGGTTGTAATAGGCATTGACCGTCTGCGGGCTCATGCCCCATTCGGTCTTGTCCACCGGCTTGCCGATCTTGGACAGGTTCCACTTGTAGTTGAATTCCTGCGCCGCCATCACGTTGCCCAGGTAGCTGTCGCGGCCGGTGCTCAGGCCGTTCCACTCGCGCCACTTTTCCGGGTAGCCGATCTTGGGCGTGAAGCTTTCCCACTTGGCGATCGCCTTGGTCTTGGTCTCCGGGCTCATCCAGTCCAGCTTTTCGATGCGGGCCTTGAGCGCGGTGCGCAGATTGGTCACCAAGGTTTCCATCTTGGCCTTGGAATCGGCCGGGAAGGCGACCTTGACGTACAGCTGGCCCAGCGCTTCGCCGGCCTGGCCGTTGATGGTGGCCAGCACGCGCTTCCAACGCGGCTTGATTTCCTTCTGGCCGCGCATGGTCTTGTTGTAGAACGCAAAGCTCTCATCGACGAACGGCTGGCTCAGGAACGGCGAAGCGCCATCGACGGTGTGGAAGCGCAGGTAGGCGCGCCAGATCGCCGGGTCGGTGTCGGCGATCATCTTGCTCACTTCCTGGTGGAAGGCGGGGATCGCCAGCGAGAACATCTCCGGCGTGGCCACGCCCTGCGACTTGAAGAGCTCGGTCCACGACCAGTTCGGGGTCAGCTTGTCGGCCTCGGCCGGGGAAATCGGGTTGTAGGCCAGCGAGGCATCGCGCGACATCTGGGTGCTGGTCTTGGAGACCTTGGCCAGGCGGGTTTCGAAGGCGACCACTTGCTTGGCCTGCGCGGCGGCATCGGCCGCAGCCACGCCGGACAGTTCCAGCACCTTGGCCACGTGCGCCTGGTAAGCCTCCAGCTTGGCCTTGTTGGCGGGGCTGGTGTAGTACTCCGGGTCCGGCAGGCCCAGGCCGCCCTGCATGGCGTAGGCGATGTTCTGGCTGGACTTCTTGAAGTCCGCTTCGGCGCCGAAGCCGAAAAGCGCGTTGTTGCCTTTGGCCGCGCTGCTGCGCAGGTAGTCGACCAACTTGGTCTGGTCGCTGATGGCGTCGATGGCGGCCAGTTCCGGCTTCAGCGGCTCGATGCCCTGCGCGTTGATCTTGGCTTCGTCCATGCCGGTCGACCACAGGTCGCCGACGATCTTTTCCACGCCGGTGGCCTTGCTGTCGGCGGCGGCTTGTTCCACCAACTGCCGCTGGATCGCATTGGAGCGCTCGTCGAGCATCTCGAACGCGCCCCAGCTGGTGCGGTCGCTCGGCACCGGGTTGGCGGCCAGGAACTTGGCATTGGCATAGGCGTTCAGATCGGTACAGGCGTTGCTGCCGGGGTCCAGGTCGGCCGCGGTGAACTGGTTCACTGCCGGCAGCTTGCTCTGGTCCAGGGTCAGCGTCTTGGGCGCCGCCGGGGTGGTGGCCGCGGTGCCGCCCGCCGGGGCCGCGGGCGCGGCGTCTTCGGACTTTTTGCAACCGCTCAGGGCGGTGGCCACGGCCAGGGTCAGCGTCAATAAATGAGGTGTACGAATCACGAAGGACTCCAGAAGCATCAATGGGAAGCCCCGTCGCCGGGGCCGTGGCCGGCACTCTACGCCTCGCCAGCCGGATGGCATGGTGTCGAAGGTCATGGGTGCGGGATGTAGAGGGCCGGGCGAGGCGCCAGCTGTTGAGGCGCGGCGGCGTCGACCATCATGTGAGCCACCCGGCCAGCGCCAGCAGTACAACGGCGGCGCCGCCGATCACGCAACATCCAGCTGTCGGCTTGACGTGCCGGCCTGCTCAGCCGCGAATCCTTAGGCGTGGCACTTGCTGCAACGCCTAAGGCGACTTTGCAGCGGCCGTTCTTCGTCTTGCCGGCGGCACGCGCCGGCGCGGTGGTGCGTTGGGAGCGACGGGCAGGCGCTCAGACGCTGTCGCTGCCAGATGGTGGGCGCGGGTGAGCGGTGCTATATACCAGTGCATGCCCATCGCCCCTGAACCTTTGGATGCACTGATCATCGGCGCCGGCCACAACGGGTTGGTGTGCGCTGCCTATCTGGCCAAGGCTGGCAAGCGGGTGCTGGTGTTGGAAGCGCGCGGGGTGGTTGGCGGCGCGGCGGTGACCGAGGAATTTCATGCCGGTTTCCGCAATTCGGTGGCGGCGTACACGGTGTCGTTGCTGCAGCCCAAGGTCATCGCCGATCTGGCACTGGAGCGCCATGGCCTGCATGTGGTGCCGCGACGGATCAACAATTTTCTGCCGTTGCCCAACTGTGACTATCTGCTTGCCGGGGCAGGGCGCACGGCACAGGAAGTTGCCAAGTTTTCAGCGCGGGATGCTGCCGCCTTGCCTGCCTACGAAGCGCGGTTGGAGGGTAATCCCCCCACTTTTAGCGGTCGCCAGAAGTGGAGCTAAGCGGCCATCGCCAACTTCATGGCAGGCGTGATGCCGCCGAGCGCCATATTCGGACGCTCGTGGTTGTACGTCCATAGCCAGCGGGTGGCTTTGTCCTGCACCTGGTCGATGGTGTCGAACAGGGTTTGGGCGAGCCAAGCGTAGCGGATGGTGCGGTTGTAGCGTTCAACGTAGGCGTTCTGCTGTGGCTTGCCCGGCTGGATGTGCTCGACCCGGATGCCATGCCGCTGCGCCCAGGACAGCAACGCGCCACTGATGTATTCAGGGCCGTTGTCGCAGCGGATCACGGCGGGCTTGCCGCGCCACTCGATGATCTGCTCCAGCGATCGGATCACCCGGGCTGACGGCAGCGACAGGTCGACCTCGATCCCCAGTCCCTCGCGATTGAAGTCGTCGAGCACGTTGAACAGCCTGAAGCTGCGGCCGTCGGCCAGCTGGTCGTGCATGAAGTCCATCGACCAGACTTGGTTGATCGTCTCCGGCACCGCCAGTGGCTGCGGCCGCTCACGCACCAGCCGCTTCTTCGGCTTGATCCGCAGGTTCAACTCCAACTCGCGGTAGATCCGGTAGATCCGCTTGTGGTTCCAACCAAAGCCCTTCACGTTGCGCAGGTACAGGTAGCACAGGCCAAAGCCCCAGTCGCGATGGGCGGTCGTCAACCGGATCAGCCAGTCGGCGATCCGGGCGTTCTGCTCGCTGGCCTTGGCCTGGTAGCGGAAGCAGGTCTGGCTCACCGCGAAGGTCTGGCAGGCGTGGCGGATGTTCGTGCGCCCGCTCGTGACCGCCGATTGGGCCATCTCGCGTCGCTGAGATGGCCTCACCATTTTTTTGCGAGCGCTTCCTTCAGCAGGTCGGTACTGAGCTGCGCCTCGGCGTACATCTTCTTGAGCCGGCGGTTCTCCTCCTCCAGCTCCTTCATGCGCGCGACCATGGACACGTCCATGCCGCCGAACTTGCTGCGCCACTTGTAGAACGTGGCCGAGCTGATGCCGTGCTCGCGGCACAGCTCCGGCACGGGCGCACCGGCCTGGGCCTGCTTGAGCACGGCGATGATCTGGCTGTCGGTAAAGCGGGACTTCTTCATGGAACCTCCTCGGGAAAGGGGACGAGAAAATTCCACTTCTGGCGTCTGCTAATGGGCGGGGGGATTACCCACCGCCTACGTGTTGTTGCATCACGTGTTCGGGCAGAGCAATGGGGTCAAGGGAGCGTGGGGCCACGCCATTGGGGGCATGGGCGCGATCACTCAGGCCATGGCCGCCAGCGCGCGCGAGCACGGGGCGCAGATCCGTACCGGCTGCGCGGTGGCGCACGTGCTGGTAGAGCAAGGGCATGCGGTCGGTGTCGTCACGACTGCTGGCGACACGATCCGCGCCCGCGCGGTCGTGGCCAACGTCAACCCGAAACTGCTGTATCAGCGCCTGATGCGCCCAGGCGACGTACCTGCGACAACGCGCGAACGTATTGCCCATTACCGCTGCGGGTCGGGTACCTTCCGCATGAATGTCGCGCTCTCGCGCCTGCCGGACTTCACCGCGTTACCCGGCGATGGCGATCACCTGACCGCCGGCATCATCCTGGCACCGAGCCTGGACTACATGGACCGCGCCTGGCATGACGCGCGCGCGTTGGGATGTTCGCGTGAGCCTGTGGTCGAACTGCTCATTCCCAGCACCCTGGACCACACCCTTGCGCCGCCGGGCCAGCATGTCGCCAGCCTGTTCTGCCAGCATGTGGCACCGCAACTGCCCGACGGCAGGCGATGGGACGATTACCGCGAAGAGGTGGCCGATCTGATGATCGCCACGGTGGAGCGCTACGCGCCCGGGTTTGCCACATCGGTCCTGGGCCGGCAAGTGCTGAGCCCGCTCGATCTGGAACGCATCTTCGGCCTGGTTGGCGGCGACATCTTTCACGGCGCCCTCAGCCTCAATCAGCTTTTCAGCGCACGCCCGCTGCTGGGCCAGGGTGCGTATCGTGGCGCGGTGCCAGGGCTGTATCTGTGTGGATCCGGGACCCATCCCGGCGGAGGTGTGACGGGTGCGCCTGGGCATAATGCGGCGCGGGTGATTTTGGGTGGGTGAGAACTCGCCTCGGACTCTCGGTGCATAGAAAAAAGGCCCCGGAAACCGAGGCCTTGGAGTAAATAACGTGATCCCTGGAAGCGTCGCATGGACGCCTCCAGGGTCCTGCGATTAGAAGTCGTAGGAAGCAGAGAGACGCAGGTAACGCGGCGTGTTGTAGCTGTAGTCCTGCAGACCAATGCCATAGGTGTTGGACACCAGGCCCGGATCGGTTTCATAGACGCCATCAACGCGATTGGCGCTACGGTCATTCAGCACATTGAAGACCTGTAGGCCGACAGCCAGCTTGTGGTCGGCAAACGAAGGACGATAGGTCACGCCAAGATCCAGATTCTTGATCCAGGGCGTGCGACCTGCGTCGCCAGGCCTAGAGGGTTGGCCACCACAGTAGTGGTATGCGGATCCGTAGCTGATCGGATCCAGTCCATCTTCAAAATAACCAAGGCAGGTTCTTGGTGTGCCAGACATCACGCGGAGCGTGGCCGACGCCATCCACTCTGGGCTGATCTGATAGGCACCAAAGGCCTTCAGTTGATGGCGCCGGTCATTGGCAAGACTTCCTCCCGCGTAATACATCAGTGCGGCGGCATCCCAGTCCTGAGTCTTGGACACATCTGCCTGGCCAAGATCCGATTTAACCTGACCTTCAGTGTTGCCATAGCTGTGTGACCAGGTGTAATCGACGCGGCCATACCACTTCTCGTTGAATGGATGTTCCAGGAATAAGTCGACCGAGACATAGCTTCGCTTTGCCTTGTCAGTGAAGTCCCAGTCTTGCTGCGACATCCGCACCTGGGTATAGCCGGATCCATCAGCATTGGCCAAGTCATAGGTGTTGGTCTTGCCGGGATTGAACATCACGCAGCCAGGAATTTCGACTGCATCAGCATCAATGCCGCTTGCTGTGAGCTTGTCTGCAATCTTCGCGGTGTCGCATACATCGTCAATCGCACTCTGCAACTTGCGATAGGTGAATTTGGCGCCGGAGTTCCAGCTTTCGCCCAGGGTCTTTTCAAAGCCGAGGATGAATTCGTCTTGATATTGCGACTTCAGATCGGTTGGGGCAAAAGCATTTGGGTCCGGTGCCTGACCATACTCGCCATTGGATGAAACAGGACCCGGCCCGATGGGTGTCAGGCCCGTCGGTTCGCCATTGGCATCGATACCTGTGTAAGTGAAGTACTCATCGGTATAGGTCGAAGCGGAGGCGCCGCGGATCGCCACGCTGTTAGGGAGTGCAAGATAATAGCGGCCAAGGTTGGCGAAAACTTTCAGCGAAGAATCGCCGAAGACATCCCAGCTTGCCCCGAAGCGCGGTGCCCACTGGTCACCGCTATCGACGTATTCGACATGGTCGCTGTTGTAGTTGGTGAACTGATCATTGCGAATACCCAAGGTCAGCAACCATCGATCGTTAACCTGCCAACGATCTTCCAAATAGTACGCCTTCTGTTCGACTGCCATGCTGGTCGTTGTGGTGAAGATGCGCTGTTGTGCGTAATAACCATTCGAGCCAGGGCCGGTGACACCGACCCCGAGGCCCGGGCGCACCGCCGTCTGCTCGTCGGCTGCTCGACCATAGATCCACTGGTAACCAGGACCCGTGGTGCGTACGCCCTCGTCATAGGCGTTGAAATACATGTTGTCCACACCTGCAGTCAGGTCGTGGTCACCCAGCCGATAATTCAATTCCAGCCTCAAGCTGCGGCTTTTATTGATTGGATCATCAGCTTTTGCCCGATTGGTAGCCTGATTGTTGCGGATCGGCGTACCACCAGTAATGGCCGGATTCTGGCTCGTCACACTTCCCAGGAATGGAAGGTCGGAAATGAAGGGATTGAACTGCTGGTTGTGCTGGGTGCTGCGGCCCCAGGTTGCGTTCAAGGTCAAGTCATCGGTGATGTAACCGGTGTACTTGAAAATGTCGTAGGTGTCCTTGATTTTGTAGGTGTCGGGATATGTGCCTGTACGGTCACCACCTACAAGACCGTCGTAGTCAAAGCTTGTGTAGTAACCGCTTCGCCTGTCGGTGTTTTGGATTCGAGTGTATTCAACGATATTGCTATCGTTGATGTTCCAATCCAGTTTTCCGTAGAACTTCGGCGTGCTGTACTCGTAATTGTTGCGCGCCTGGATGGAGTCACTACTGGCATTGGTGCTGACGCCGTCAACCTTCTCCGATTCGCCAGCCACAAAGATGAAGAGCCGATCTTCGATCAAGGGGCCGCCTGCATAGGCGCTGTAGACAGTCCGCGTCTGCTTGTTGTCTTTGCCTGCGCGATATAGCGTGCCTGGCTGGTCAGGCGTGTCGTACTTGTATCCTGCAGGCAATGTTGCATTTGGAAACCACACGTCTCCTCGCGAACTCGCAAGCGAGTCCGGCTCCCACACCGTTTGCACGCCAAAATGCCACTCGTTGGTGCCACGCTTGCCGAGCTGGTTGATGACACCACCCGTAGAACGGCCGTACTTGGCGCTGTAACCGCCGGTATACGTTTCCTGCTGGTCGATGGCGCCGTATGGCAAGCTCACGCCACCGAGGTTGCTCAGCGGGTTGCTAACGTTGAAGCCGTTAATGTAGTAAGCGTTTTCTGTGACGCCTGAGCCACCAAAAGACACTACGGAGCGCGAGCCGTTGTTGAATGCGCCTGCACCCGACACCGCACCCGGCGCCAGCAACGCAATCGCTTCGGCGCTGCGGCCCAGCGGCAAGGTAGCCAACTGCTCGGACGTGATCACCGAGCGCGAGCTGGTCGAGCTGACATCGATCTTCGGCGCGTTGGCGGCGGTGACGGTGATCGCACCGAGCGTGGTTGCATCGGCGTTGCTGCCCGATGCGGCCGCGCCAGCGAAGGACACTTCAGTGCCCGAGCCGACGCGCAGCTGCACGTTCTTGCGGGTGTCGACGACCTGGTCGCCGCGCTTCAGGGTGACGGTGTAGGCGCCCACCGGCAGCGAGCCGAGGTTGTAGCGGCCATTTGCATCCACCGTGATGGTGCGGCTGAGACCGGTGTCGCTCTGCACGACGATCGTGCTGCCGGCTTCGGACGGGGCGCTACCGTAAATGCTGCCGGTGGTGCTCTGCGCGTAGACCGCGCCGTTGGTTAGGCATGCACCGAGCACGACAGCGAGGGCGGTGCGTTTGAGGACTTGGCGACGAAACTGATTGCTCATTCCTGACCTTTCAACTGGAGTTCGGATAAGGGGCGGTCATCGGGGAGTCAGATGGCCTTAACCCGAACGTAATGAATGCCTGCTACGTAGTGCAAGCGTCTGACATGATTTTTTAATGAAATAACACGAATCCGCGTCGAAAGTGAGGAATTCGGCACAAAGTGGCGTCGTGTTGCACACCTAGGCAAACGGCCTGGAGCGACGCCTTCGACTTAATAGTTACGTTCGATACAGATTGCGTGGTGTAACCGACCGGATCGAACGCTTTGAGCGTTGCGCGCGGCAAGCGAAGATCTACCGCGTTGGCAAAGCCGCAAAAAAAAGCCCCGACAAGCGGGGCTTTTTCTAGGTGCGTGGGGCCGTCAGAATTTCACCGTCGTCCCCAGGTAGAAGAACCGGCCCACGTTGTCATACAGCGCAGATGTGAAATCCGCGCCGAAGTAGTTGCGTGGCGGATCCTTGTCGAAGGCGTTGTCGATGCCCAGGTACACGTCGATTTTCGAGCCGGGGAATTGATAGCCGAACTGGAAGTTGTGGTAGACGTACGAGCCGTTCCTGATCGGGCTGGCCGAGCCAGGGTTGCTGTTATAGCTCTCCGGGGTCACGCGCAGGTTGCCGTCCACATAGTTCATGTCCCACGAGGCGCGCCACGCGTTCCGGTTGTACTTGGTCTGGAACTGCGCACGCCAACGCGGGTCGGTCACGGAGGTCACATACTCGTCGTATTCGGCCGGGAAGTCCTGGAACACCCATTCGCGCGACTGGATCAGGCGGGTGCCGACGAAGCGCAGCACGGTATTGCCTCCGCCGAGCTGGAAGCGGTAGTCCATTTCCAGACCCACGCCCACACGACGCGAACGGGCGAGGTTTTCGTTGAGTGCCTGCCAGCCGATGATGCTGTGCTCGGGATAGATGCGCCCCTGCGGGTCGGTGAAGCCGCCGAGCGGGGCGCGCTGCACGAAGCCGCAAAAACTGTTGCCGATCCCGCCGGGGTTATCCACGCAACGGGTGGCATTGGTTTCCGCGGTCACCGTGCCGATGGCATCGCGCAGGTCAATGCGCCAGTAGTCGATCGACATGCCGAATCCTTCGAAGAACTCCGGCTGCCACACCACGCCATACGAGAGGCTGCGCGCGCGCTCCGGCTTGAGTTCCGGATTGCCGCCGCTCACGCCGGGGCGCGTGGAGGTATAGGTATCGATCCATCCGACCGGCACGCCCAGCGCACTGCAGTTGGCCTGACGCAATGCCACATCGCCGGCGGTGCCGGGGCGGTTGGTATTGGTGGGCAGGTAATTGCAGGGGTCGTTGATGGTGGCGAAGTTTTCGCTCTGCGATGCGTACAGCTCGCCGATGCTGGGCGCGCGTACGGCCTGTGCCAGCGTGCCGCGCAACCGCAGCGACGGGATGATGGTCCAGTCCAGCCCGATGTTCCAGGTCTTGGTCGAGCCGATGCTGCTGTAGTCCGAATAGCGTCCCGCCACGTCCAGCGCCAGGCGCTCCACGCCCGGCAGGCCGGCCAGCAGCGGGACGGTGCTTTCGACGAACACGTCCTTGACGCTGTAGTCGCCGCCACTGTTCGGGATCGCGTTGAGGAAGGTCGCGCCCGACGCGGCCAATGGGTCGGCGACTTCCTCGCTCTGTTCCTTGCGGTATTCCACGCCGCCGGCAAAGCCGATGTCGCCGGCCGGTAGCGACAGCAGGCTGCTGTTGGCCACCGAAGCACTGAACACGGTCTGCTGGATCTTGGCCTGCGAGCGCGCGGTGGTGTTGAACCACGCAGCCGCTTCCGGGGTAACCGCCCCATTGCCGAACACGCTGAAGGGCACGCAGCCTTCGCGGGCCAGTGCCGAGTACACGCGGCCCGTATTGGGATTGACTGCAGTCGGATCCAGCGTGGTGCGGCAGACGATGTTGCCGCTGGCATCGCGCGCCGCATCGATACCGGCCTGCCAACGCTCGTTGATGCGGTTGTTGAGGTTGAGGCGCTCGACCGTGGTCTTGCCGTAGTTGGCAGATACGTCGTAGGTCCAGTTGTCGGTGAAGTTGCCTTCGGCACCGAGCACGGCGCGGTAGGTCTTGCGCTCGATGTTTTCGCCGCGACGGCCGGCGTCGACGTTGAAGCGGTTCATCAGGATCTGGGTGGCGCCGCGCGAATCCATCAAGGCGCCGAGTTCGGGACTGACGTACGGGTTTTGGCGACGCACGCGCAGCGAGCTGTCGAATGCGGGTTGGCTGAAGAATTCCGAATCGGTTTCGCTGTATTTGCCTTCGAAGAACACGCGATGGTTTTCGCTGATCTCGAAGTTGATCATCGTATTGACGCTTTTGCGGTCGAAGCCCGGCTGCAGGTCGGCCACCGCGTTGAGGTCGACGAAATCGCAGTCCACGCACGAGGTGTTGCTCACCACCGAGCCGTCGTAACGGTTGCGCCGGAAGCTGCCATCGTCGTTGAACAGATAGCGGTTGCCGTAGCTGGCCGGGTTACGGAAATCGAACGTGCCCAGATTGAAGGTGCCGCCGTAGGAGGTCGAATGGTTGCCGCCAGGGCCGCTGAGCACGTTCTGGGGGTTGCGTTCGCTTGGCGGACGGGTGGGGTCGAAGCCGGGATTGGGCACACTCACCAGATACTCGCGGCCGATGGCGCGATTGCCGCGACCAAAGCGATCTTGCTTGCTGTATTCGCCGGACACCGCGATGTTGCCGCGGCCGCCTGCGAAATCGGTACCGGCAGAAAAGCTGGCAAACGAGCGGTTGAAATTGCCTTCGTCGGCCAGGCCTGTCTGCGCGCGGGTTTCGAAGCCGGTGAACGATTTCTTGAGAATGAAATTGACCACGCCGGCCACGGCGTCGGCGCCGTACACCGCGGAAGCGCCGCCGGTGATGACTTCCACGCGTTCGATCCATTCCACCGGGATCGTGTTGACGTCCACCGCGGTCGAACCGGGGCTGGAGCCCACATGGCGACGGCCGTTGACCAGCACCAGCGTGCGGTCTGCACCCATTGCGCGCAGGTCGAGCAGGCCCAGGCCGGCCGTGCCGATGAAGCGGGTGGAGTTGCCTAGCGTGTAGGTCGGGGCGAGTGCCGGCATACGCGCCATCAGGTCGCTGAGGGTGGTCGCGCCGGTGGCGCGGATTTCCTCTGCGGTGATCGCGGTGACGGGCGAGGGCGTGACAAAGCCGGTGCGCGCGATGCGCGAGCCGGTGACGGTGACCTTGTCCAGATCGGTCGTATCGGGCGCGACGCCATTTTCCGATTGGGCGGCGGCGTTGCCTGCGGACGCGGCAAGTACGCCGAAAAGTGCGGTGCTGAGGCGGTGGCGGCGGGTGCGTTGCGGGGTACGGCTCGACATGATGCTGCAGATCCTTGCTCGAAATTCGATTGGCACAGCTGGGCTCGCTGGGCGCCGGCTGAACTTTTCGAACTTAACAATTCCTTAATTTTGTGTCCATATTTGCAAAATATGTCACGCCATGGCACGCGCCAACGCGCGGGCGTCTGTCGCGGCTGCCGAACACATCAGCTGTTTTTGGCCGAGCCAGTACACTGACGCCCTCTTTTGATGTCGCGCCGGGCGATGCTTGCCTCGCTCGCGCATTGGCACACAACCAGTCGAGTAAGCGATGAACATAATGGTGGAACGTGGTTCGGTAGCGGCACGCGCCGTTGCGCAGGCAGTTGGCGCATGACGGGCGAACGCAGAATCGCCGCGCACGCGGTGCAGGGCGCATTGGCGCCACATCCGCGCATCCGCAACGTGATTGCGGTGGGGTCGGGCAAGGGCGGCGTGGGCAAGTCCACCACTGCGGTGAATCTGGCACTGGCGCTGCGTCAGTCGGGCGCGCGCGTCGGCGTGCTGGATGCCGATATCTATGGCCCCAGCGTGCCGGCGATGCTGGGCCTGAGCGGGCGCCCGGACAGCCCGGACAACAAGTCGATCGAGCCGCTGCGTGCGTTCGGGATCGAGGCGATGTCGATCGGCCTGCTGGTCGATCAGGACACCCCGATGATCTGGCGCGGGCCGATGGCGACGTCCGCGCTGACCCAGCTGTTCAACGACACCCTGTGGGACGACCTGGACTATCTACTGATCGACCTGCCACCGGGCACCGGCGACATCCAGTTGACCCTGTCGCAGAAGATTCCGGTGGCGGGGGCGGTGATCGTCACCACCCCGCAGGACATCGCCACGCTGGACGCGCGCAAGGCCTTGAAGATGTTCGAAAAGGTCGAGGTGCCGGTGCTGGGCATCGTCGAGAACATGGCGGTGCATACCTGCAGCAACTGCGGGCATCGCGAGCATCTGTTCGGCGAAGGTGGCGGCGAGCGCATGGCGGTGCAGTACGGTGTGCCGTTGCTGGGCTCGTTGCCGCTGGAGATTACAATCCGCGAGCAAGGCGATACCGGTCAGCCGATCGTGGTCGCCGCACCGGAGTCGGTGGCGGCCAAAGCCTACCTGGCGGCGGCGACGCGGCTTGCCGAGGAGCTAGGCAAGCGCCCACGCGCCAGCATCCCGATCTCGGCGTCCCTGCTGTAGCGCACCGGGGCCGGCGATGCCGGCCGCTGGTAGAATTCGCTGTCTTCGCGCGGGCCGTTCGGCCCGCCGCCTTCCGTCTTCAAGGAACACCGCATGAGCATCAAGAGCGACCGCTGGATCAAGCGCATGGCCGAACAGCACGCGATGATCGAGCCGTTCGAACCCGGCCAGATCAAGCACGATGCCGCCGGGCAGCGCATCGTCAGCTTCGGCACCTCCAGCTACGGGTACGACGTACGCTGCTCGCGCGAGTTCAAGGTCTTTACCAATATCAACTCGACGATCGTCGATCCGAAGCACTTCGATCCCGGCAGCTTTGTCGATATCGAATCGGATGTCTGCATCATTCCGCCCAACAGCTTCGCACTGGCGCGCACGGTGGAATATTTCCGCATCCCGCGCGACACGCTGGTGGTGTGCCTGGGCAAGAGTACCTACGCACGCTGCGGCATCATCGTCAACGTGACCCCGCTGGAGCCTGAGTGGGAAGGCCACGTGACACTGGAATTCAGCAATACCACGCCGCTGCCGGCGCGCATCTATGCCAACGAAGGCGTGGCGCAGATGCTGTTTTTCCAGTCCGACGAAGTGTGCGAAACCTCGTACAAGGATCGCGGCGGCAAGTATCAGGGCCAGACCGGTGTGACCTTGCCGCGCACGTAAGGCAGCGAACAAGACGGCTGCGCTCACTGCCAGGCGGGCGCGGCCGGCACTTGGAACCGGCATGCACGCTGCGTACATATCGGGTCGTTCATGCCCGCCTGCCGGGCCGCTTATTACGTTGTTGGCCGCGCTCGATGCAATGGCGCGGCCGTGACCTTCAGCAGGTTGCGGCCGCTTTCTCGCGATAGCGCAGCAGCTGGCGCACGCCGGCGGCGATCAGAAATACCGGCCACCAGGTTGCGATCAGGTTGCCCACGTCCAGATGGGCCAGCCCCAGGTTGTCCAGCAGAAACAGCGCGCCCATGACAATCAGGAACAGGGCGGGGATCAGGCGGTAGTTCATGGCGATGTCCTCGTTGGGTATGAGGCCATGCTGCGCCCGATGCGCCCCGCGATCAGGTGCCGGAAGTCAACAATTGCAGATGACAAACGTCATGCCGGTTGCCTCATTCGGTGCGACTGCGCCACCGGAGCGCAGCAGCGCACCTCAACGCGCGAGCGCCAATCCCGTCGATCCGCTGGAACATCAGCAGCGCAATCAGCCCGCTCTAACCAATCCCGAATCCCAACTCCCCAATCCCGGCGCCACCTATTTGCCGCGCCCGAACAGCATGCCGATTCCGCATGCAACCAATGCGGCCGGCCACCAGGTGGCGATCAAGCGACCAATGCTGAGATTGGTCCAGCCCAGGTTGTTGGCCAGGAACAGCAGGCCGACGAGGATCAGGATCAGCGCGGCGACGACATTGGATTTCATGCGGGAGACTGGTTGAAAGACAAGCGCCTATCGTAGCCGTTGCGCCCACGTCGCGACATGCTGCTGCAACGCGTCGGCCGTAAAGCGCTGCGCACTGCCGCTGCCCCAGACGGGCCCGGGCCAGGCGGCATCGCCGGGGTGACGGCCGACCAGATGCACATGCAGCTGCCGCACGATGTTGCCCAGCGCGCCGATATTGAGCTTGCCCACCCCAGGTTCGGCGCGTAGCAACTGCGAGAGCTGGTTGATTTCGGCCAGCAACAAACGCTGCTGGCCGCCATCCAGATCGATCCACTCACTGACATTGGCCACCCGCGGCACCAGCACCAGCCACGGGAAGCGGCTGTCGTCCATCAGCCGCACCTGCGACAGTGGCCCGTCGGCGACGAACGCACTGTCGGCTGCGAGGCGCGGATCGAGCTGGAAGTCGCCCGCAGGCCTGTCCGGTGCGGTGTCGCTCATCCCAGGTGGGCCGCGAAGAAGCCCAGGGTGCGCTCCAATGCACGCTCGGCGCTGTCGGCGTCGTAGTGGGTGGGGTCGATACTGCGGTTGAAGGCGTGCCCGGTCGGGTACACGAAGGTTTCCATCTGCGGCAGTTTCTCGCGGTGGGCCTGGATCGCTTCGGGCGGGATGCTGGCATCGCGCTCGCCGAAGTGGAACATCACCGGCGCCTTGGGGGTTTCGTCCAGCAGTTGGGTGTTGCGGCCGCCGTAGTAGCTCACCGACGGCAGCCCCAGGCGAATGGCCGACAGCAGCGCGACCGAGCCGCCCCAGCAGTAGCCCACCGTGCCCACCTTGCCGGCGCGGGTCAGCAGGGTGGCGGCGGCTTTCACCACCTCCACAGCGCGCTCCAGGCCGACCGCATTGGCCAGTGCCAGGCCCCGCTGCAGGCTTTCCTGGTCGTACGGCAACTGCACGTCTTTTTCTTCCAGATCGAAAAAGGCCGGTGCCAGCACCTCGTAACCGCGCGCAGCGTAATCGTCGGCCACCGCACGGATATGTTCGTTGACGCCGAAGATCTCTTGAATCACCACCAGGCCGCCGCGCGGGCTGGAAGCGGGTGTGGCGTGCCAGGCGGCGACCTGGCCATCGGGGGTGTCGAGCGTGGTCCAGTGACCCATGGAAACTCCTGCTGCAGTCCGGGGGAGGCGCGCATTATCGACCGGATCGGCGGGGGCGAAGGTGAGGGTTCCGCTAAGATGGCTCCGCGTGCGCGGCATGCGGTTCAGAGCGCCGCCCCCGCGCCGCTATAATTGACCCGCTCAGGCCCCAGGCCGCTCCGTTTCCCAGGCTCCTGCTTCCATGTCCCAGCTGAACCCCAAAGTCGGCTTCGTCAGCCTTGGCTGCCCGAAGGCGCTCGTCGATTCCGAACGCATCCTCACCCAGCTGCGCGTGGAGGGCTACGACATCGTGCCCAGTTACGACGCTGCCGATGTGGTGGTGGTCAACACCTGCGGCTTCATCGATTCGGCAGTGACCGAATCGCTGGACGCGATCGGCGAGGCGATGAACGCCAACGGCAAGGTCATCGTCACCGGCTGCCTGGGCAAGCGCCCGGAGCAGATTCGCGAGGCGTACCCGCAAGTGCTGGCGGTATCCGGCCCGCAGGACTACCAGAGCGTCATGGAGGCAGTGCACGCGGCGTTGCCGCCGCGTCACGATCCGTTCGTGGATCTGGTGCCGGACTACGGCATCAAGCTGACCCCGCGCCATTACGCTTACTTGAAGATTTCCGAAGGCTGCAATCATCGGTGCAGCTTCTGCATCATTCCTTCGATGCGCGGCGATCTGGCCTCGCGTCCGGTCGATGAAGTGCTGCGCGAAGCCGAGCGGCTGGTGCGCGGTGGCGTCAAGGAATTGCTGGTGGTGTCGCAGGACACCTCGGCCTACGGCGTGGACCTGAAGTACGCCGAGCGCCCGTGGCGCGACCGCATGTACCAGACCCGCATGAAGGCGCTGTGCGAGGGCTTGTCGGAGCTGGGCGTGTGGACGCGCCTGCATTACGTGTACCCGTACCCGCACGTGGACGATGTCATTCCGCTGATGGCCGAAGGCAAGCTGCTGCCGTATCTGGACATCCCGTTCCAGCACGCCAGTCCGCGCATCCTCAAATTGATGAAGCGCCCGGGCGCGGTGGAAAAAACCCTGGAGCGCGTGCAGCGCTGGAAGGCAATGTGCCCGGAGATCACCGTGCGCTCGACCTTCATCGTCGGTTTCCCTGGCGAAACCGACGCCGAATTTGAATCCCTGCTGGACTTCCTGGATCAGGCGCAGCTGGACCGCGTCGGTGCGTTTGCGTATTCGCCGGTCGACGGCGCCAGCGCCAATGCCTTGCCGGACCAGGTGCCCGAGGAAGTGAAGCAGGAGCGCCTGGCGCGCTTCATGGCCAAGCAGGCGCAGATCTCTGCTTTACGTCTGGAATCCAAGATCGGCAGCGTGCAGCAGTGCCTGGTGGATGTGATCGAAGACGACATCGCGGTCGCCCGCTCGCGTGCCGATGCCCCGGAAATCGACGGGCTGGTGCATATCCAGAACGGCGGCGAGCTCGGCTTGAAGGTGGGCGATCTGGTCGATGTGGAAATCACCGACAGCGACGAGCACGATCTGTTCGGTGATGCACTGCCGTCTGGCCCTGCGATGCAGCCAGGACGGACGTTGAACCTGCAGATCGTCTAGCCGCCGCAGGCTGCCGGATGGCCGATGGGCGATCGCGTCGGTGCTCCCGGCTGCGCCGACCGTCGGCGCATATGCCCGCTGGGCACGCCAAGCCACAGGAGCGGGGCTGCGCGCGACGCGGCGTGCCACGCGCAGTCGCCCCCCGCACGACGCGCTGCACTACCCGCATCGCGTGTGGGCATGACAGTGCCGCATGAGGGGGCGTGCGAGCGCATCAGCGCGCCGCGAGGCAGTGCTGGGCAATGGGTGTTCGGTTCTCCGGGTGTCGATCACCGCCGTTGCTGATGCACGGCGCCAGAGTCGCTTCGCGCTGTCTATCGCCTACAGCGGCACGTATTGCACCGACACCACCACAAACGTGTGCTTGCCGGCCGGCAAGTGCGCGTCGAATTCGTCGTCCACGCGCTTTTTCAGCAGTGCGCGCGCCAGCGGCGAATCGATGCTGATCCAGCCGCGTCCGGCATCGGTTTCGTCCGGGCCGACGATGCGGTAGCGCAGCAGCTCGCCGCTGTCGGCATCTTCCAGTTCCACCTGCGCGCCGAAGAACACCGCGTTCGCGTCGGTGGGTGCCGTATCCACCACGCGCAACGCTTCCAGCCGCTTGCTCAGATAGCGCACGCGCCGATCGATTTCACCAAGCTGCTTCTTGCGATAGGTGTATTCCGCATTTTCAGAGCGGTCGCCTTCGGCGGCGGCCGCCGCAAGGGCACGTACCACGTCGGGCCGGCGTACGCGCCACAAGTCGTCCAGCTCGGCCTTGAGGCGGGCATGGCCTTGGGGCGTGATCAGCGCAGTGCTTTTCTCGGCAGGTGGGCGCCAGCGGCTCATGGGGCGGGCAGTTTCGAACGGCGGGGCCGCGATGCTAGCGCGCATGACGTGCTTGCGCATCTGCCGCCGCACAGCGAAGCTTTGCGCCATTCTTAAGACACGGACGTTGTCATGCTGATCATGCCGCTGCACAAACCCTGGTCGCGCCAGAACATCCCCTGGGTGACGCTGCTGCTGGTGCTGATCAATGTGGCGGTCTACCTGGGCTACCAACGCAAGGACGACAGCCTGGTCGAGAGCGCCGTGCACTACTACGTGCACTCCGGCTTGGGCGCGCTGGAGGCCGATGCGCATGCGCGCTACCTGCAGCAGACCGCCAACGCCAAGCTGCGCGCGGCACGCCAGGCAAAACTGGACAGCGTGCCTAAACCACAACGCATCGCATATCTGGCGCACCTGACGATGCACGATGTCGCCTTCGAACACGCCCTGCGCAGCGGCAGCTTGTTCAAGGACGATGCGCATCTGCGCGAGTGGCGTGCATTGCGTGCGCCTTACCAAACGCGGCTGTCAAAGATCTTTACGCTGCGCCACTTGCAGCGCAGTTCCGAATGGTCGCCAGCGCGCATGCTGACCGCCACGTTCCTGCACGGCAGCTTCGATCATTTGCTGGGCAACATGCTGTTTCTGCTTGCCTTGGGTACCTTGCTGGAAGGCGCGATCGGCAGTGGCTGGTTCCTGTTGCTGTATGTGCTCGGCGGATTCGGCGCTAGCCTGGCCAGCTTGTGGTGGCGCTGGGGCGAGCCCGGCGGCGGTCTGGGCGCCTCCGGCGCCATCGCCGCGCTGATGGGCGCGTTCTGCGTGGTCTGGGGAAGGCGCAGGGTCCGTTTTTTCTATTGGTTTTTCGTGGTCTTCAATTACGCACGCGGCCCGGCGATCCTGCTGTTGCCGCTGTGGCTGGGCTGGGAGTTGTATAGCCTGGCATCCAGCGACGACGGCGCAGTCGCCTTCGAGGCGCATGCTGGGGGACTGGTGAGCGGTGCCTTGTTGGGCGCCTTGCTGGTGGTGTTTCGGCAGACCCGGCCGGTATTCATGGAGGAGGGCGACGCAGTTGCGGTGGACGATCGCTGGGCGCGTGCGCAGCGCCATCTGGGCCGGATGGAAAACGCCGAGGCCGAACATGTGCTGGCGGAGTTGGCGAGCGAGCAGCCGCATAATCTGGAGGTTGCGCTTGCGCGTTATCGCGCCGCGCGTCATGCAGGGCGCAGCCAGGACAGCCTGTGCCATGCCGAGACGCTGCTGGCCCTGCAAACCCACAGCGCCGAACAGACGCGCATCCAGCTGGCAGTCGCCGCCGAACTCGGCAAGGCCAAGATCGCCTGCAGTCCGACGGCGCGCAAGGCGCTGATCGCTGCGTGCATGCGTAACGGCCTGTTGGCCGATGCCGAGCGTCTATTGAAGGACGGCGAACTGAGGACGCCCCGCGACGAATTGGCCCAACAGTGGTTCGTGCTTGCCTTGCGTCATGGTGAGCTGCAAGACGGTGCGCAACGTACGCGCTTGTTGCGCCAAGTGCTGGATCAGTTTCCCGAGCAGGCACAGGCGAACAAGGCGCGTTTTTTGCTCGAGAACGGGTGAGCGGTTCCGCTCGACGCGCGCCCCTTGACGCGCGCGACGCCGGGCGGGCAAGAGCCGGTCGAGTTGGACGACAGGGATGGTTCTGGGTGTGATGGACTCTGTCTGTCTGGAACCTGCAGAAGGGGTCCTCAGCCGATCACGCCGGCTGAATGGTCACCGCTTTCAGTGCCGCATCCAGCTTCGCGCGCAATGCTTCGTCGTCGCAGCGATCCATCGCATTCTGCAAGACGGCCCGCGCTTGCTCGTCGCGACCGAAGCGCTCGGCGAGCAGCACGCCGGCGTCCAGCGACCAGGCAGGCAGCATCGGGTCGCGCGGCCACGCAGCGATGGCAGCCAGCAGGCCATCGGTGACCAGCTGGAACTGCCCGGCCATCTTTGCGCGCTCGGCCAGCAGGTTGGCCTGCTCGGGCGTCAGTGGCGTAAATGTGGCGTCGATGTCCAGCGCTTCGCGCTGCAGCGCGAGCGCGCGCCGTTCCTGCTTTTCCTGCAACAGGCGATTGATGTATTGGCGAGTGTGTTCGCGTAGTTCGTCGTTGCGATGGTGTTGGCGCAGCAGGCGCTGATACAACTCGTGCACCGCCAGGCTCACCGCGCGCGAGCGTACCGCGCCACGCAAGGCCTGAAAGGCTTCGTCGGAATGCCCGTCGCGCACGTACTGTTCCGCTTCGTCGAGCAGGCGCTGGTCCGGATCGCTGCGTTCGTGCGTATCCGCGCCACCGGGCACATAGCCCAGCTCCTCGTGGTACTGGTACACCAGGTACCCCAGCAAGTGAAAGCTGGCGAACAGCGTCCAGATCGAGGTCACCATGACCGTCGCTTCGCGCACGAGCGGCGGAAGGTATTTGGTAGCGAAGAAGACCGCTGCCGTGCCGCTGCCCTGGATCACGTAAAGCAGGCCGTAGGCGGCCAGATACGGCCAGCCGATCCGGAGCGCCATGTCGATGGAGACGGCGGGGTTGAGTGCGCGGCGTAGGCTGCCGTCGATGGCCAGCGAGATCAGCATGCCCGGCAGCAGCAGCATGGTGCCCAGATACGCAACGGCCAGGCCGAACGGGCCGGCGATGACGGCTCCCACGCCGATCACGATGCCCAGCGCGATGGCCAGCAGGATCAGGCGCAGTACCGCGCTGTCGAAGCTGTTGTAGCCCAGGCGTGGCGCATCGGTCTGGCCATCGGCGGTGTGGCGCAGGATGTCGAAGGCATAGGTGTAGGTTGCCATGCCCAGCACACCGGCAATCACCAGTTTCAGGATGCCCGGCAGCACCAACAATGCGCTGCACAGCGTCAATGCGATTAGCGCATATAGCGCCGAGCCACGCAGCGGGTAGGTGGCGATGGCGGGAATGCGGGTCCAGAACGGTGCAGGCGCAGCCTGCGCGGCCAGCGTGCGTGCGCGAAAACGGTCTTCCATGACGCTCCCCAAGCGTGTGATGTGACGGGATTGTGCGGGGCCGCGTGTCGCTGCGCAATCAGGGGCGGGCAAGCCGACAAACCCGGATCGCCCGCGACCGGCGACATGTCGCGGGCATGGTCTGCAAACTGCTGGCCAGGCAGTGCGTCAGTGCGGGCATTGCATCGGAGCATGCTGTGTCCGACAGCAGCGTCGGCGCATCGGCAGACCGCCAATGCGGTGCGTGCGTGACTGTCCGAGGTTCCAGTCGAGCGACAGGTAAAATGGTGGCCCGCCGCACTCTTGCGGCCCTGCGAGCGACCGCGCGCCGCAGCCGCGGCACTGCCATCGCCCGCATCACAAGGAGTATTGCTTGATTCCGTCTGCCACCGGCAACCCGCAGGTCCGCATTCGCAGCATCGATGTGCTCTCGGACAATTGGTATGTGCTGCGCAAGGTCACCTTCGACTTCCTGCGCAAGGACGGCCGCTGGCAGACCTTGTCGCGCGAGGCCTACGATCGGGCAACGGCGCCACCATCCTGCTGTATAGCCGAGCCAAGCAGACGGTGATGCTCACCCGTCAGTTCCGCCTGCCGACGCTGCTCAATGGCAACCCGGATGGCATGTTGATCGAAACCTGTGCCGGCCTGCTCGACCAGGACGATGCGCTGACCTGCATCCGCAAGGAAATCAAAGAAGAAACTGGCTACCGCATCGACGACGTGCGCAAGGTGTTCGAGGCCTTCATGAGCCCTGGCTCGGTCACCGAACGCCTGTACTTCTTCGTCGGCGAATACTTCGACGGCGACAAGCCCAGTCAGGGCGGTGGACTCGAAGAAGACGGCGAAGAGATCGAAGTGCTGGAGCTGTCGCTGGATGCAGCGCTGGCGATGATCGGCTCAGGTGAGATCGCCGATGCCAAGACCATCATGCTGTTGCAGTACGCCAAGTTGCATGGTGTGTTGGATTGAGGTGCGCGCTGTCTACCCTGCCCAGTATGGGTAAGTAGGCAAACACGCAACGCGCGGATGCCCAGGCTCTCGCTCAACGAGCTCTTCTCAACACTTTGTCTCGATGTTCTAGTGGATTGCCGCTGTGGCAGTTATTGCCGTCTTGAGCTAACGAAAAGCTAGCTTGCTGCCCTTTCGAAGCAGTTTCTTGGTCGATCCGAAATCCATACATATTCGGATTGAGCGAGAGATCGGAGACGTCGTCGCGCGAGAGAATCAGACACTCGTCTCCGTTCTTGTCGAACCACCAAGGTCCACGTTCGGTTGTGGTGGTGGTGCTGCGTTGCGTTTCGGGCGCGATACATGCCGTCTTCAAAATGTATCGCCGGCTTTCCTTGTTTCCTTTGGCCTCAAGCCACAGTTCTGCGCTAACGGCCTGGCATTGCGTATTGTCTGGGTGCAGCTTGCCGACATAGTGACCTGCAAGCAGGTGCTGCCTGCCCTGTGGCCATGCGCTGGGCGGGTCGTCATGATTTGCGTTCTGCTCATCGAAGGTTGTGCCCGCGCTGATGAGTAAAAAAAGTGACGAAATAACAGCTGCATCTGCTTGCATCTGCGAGTCTCCTTGACCTCCGGATGTGGTGTTGCGCGAGCACGCTCGATTGCGATGCCTTGTTGGTCAGGCTTTATTGCGTGGAGGCGCACAACCACGCTGGTTCCAATGCAAGGCTCACCGCTTCCCACCAAAAATGCTACCGAAGATGCCGCGCACGATTTGCTGGCCGATCTTGTTGCCCACCGTGCGCGAGGTCTGCTTGGCCATCGCTTCGAGCATGCCCTGGCGGCGGCCGGTGCCGAACACCGCGTCCTTGACCGCCTGGCCGAAGCCGCTGTCGTGCGCGTCGTCGTCTTCGCGAGTGCGAGCAAGCGGTGCGGCATTGTGTTCGGCGACCTGTTCGACGCGACGCGCCAGCAGTTCGGCAGCCGATTCGCGGTTGATCGCGGTGTCGTAGCGGGTGCCGACCGGGCTTGCCGCGCGCACCTGCGCGCGTTCGCTTTCGCTGATGGCGCCCATGCGGCAGCGCGGCGGTGCGATCAAGGTCTGCTGTACCGGCGCCGGCACGCCCTTGCCCTGCAGCGGCGACACCAGCGCCTCGCCGGTACCCAGGCTGGAGATGGCGGCGGCGACATCGAGCTTGGGATTGCCGACGAAGGTTTGCGCGGCGGTCTTGACTGCTTTCTGGTCGCGCGGGGTGTAGGCGCGCAGTGCGTGCTGCACGCGGTTGCCGAGCTGGCCGAGGATGTTGTCGGGAATGTCGTCGGGAAACTGCGAGCAGAAATACACGCCCACGCCCTTGGAGCGAATCAGGCGCACTACCTGTTCGATGCGCTGCACCAGCGCCGCCGGCGCATCGTCGAACAGCAGGTGCGCCTCGTCGAACACGAACACCAGTTTGGGTTGTTCCAGGTCGCCCACTTCGGGCAAGCGTTCGAACAGTTCCGACAGCAGCCACAGCAGGAAGGTGGAGTACAGCTTGGGCTTGAGCACCAGTTGGTTGGCAGCCAGGATGCCGATCACGCCACGGCCATCCGGCGCGACGCGCATCAGTTTGGCCAGCTCCAGCGCAGGCTCACCGAAGAACTGTTCGCCGCCGTCCTGCGACAAACGCAGCAAGGCGCGCTGGATGGCGGCAACCGACTGGCTGGACACCAGTCCATAACTGGTGGAGAGCTCCTTGCGCTCTTCGACCACCAGCGCGAGCAGCGCGCGCAGGTCGTCCAGGTCCAGGAGCAGCAAGCCGCGGTCGTCGGCCAGCTTGAACACGATGTCCAGCACACCGGACTGGGTGTCGTTGAGTTCCAGAATCCGGGCGAGCAGGGTGGGGCCCATCTCGCTGACGGTGGTACGCACCGGATGCCCCAGCTGGCCATACAGGTCCCAGAACACCACCGGGTTGGCGGCCGGGGCGTAGTCGGTCATGCCCAAATCGTTGGCGCGCTGCAGCACGCCGGGCGCGCCATCAGCGGCCACGGCCAGGCCGGCGACATCGCCTTTCACGTCCGCCAGGAACACCGGAACGCCCAGCCGCGAGAAGCTTTCGGCCAGGGTCATCAAGGTCACGGTCTTGCCGGTGCCGGTGGCGCCGGCTACCAGCCCGTGGCGGTTGCCGAAGCGGCCTTCCAGCACAACCGGGATGTCGTCGGTGACGCCTTTACCGAGCAGGAACGAGGCCATTGCGCTGATCCGGTAGGAAAGGGTCGATTCTAACGGGCAATCCCGGTGGGCAATGCCGGCCGGCAACTCGGCAGATCCTGGTCGGCAGGCTGGGTCGGACGGGCGATCACGCACACGCAGCGCTGCAGCCGCAGACGCACCCAATTCCTCGCGTCGGTGAGCCGGTTTGCAGGTGCCGTACGCATCGATCGCGCCCACCAAGCTAACGGCCCACTGACCCCGGTGGCCCCGCTGCCTTGCCCCGATGTTGCCCCGGCGGCTACCCTGCCTGCCTTTCCGCTGTACTGCCTACGATGCCGCTCGCTCATTTTGGTTTGCGCCCATGGCCTGTCCTGGCTGTGGTGGCGCTGATGTCTGTCGTCCCCGCCGCCCACGCCATCTCCAAACGCGACACGGAGAAGGCCGCCGCGCTCGATGCGCGCATGGCCGCCGCCGAAAAGCGCTATCGCGATGCGCTGGTGTTGGTGAACAACTCCGACCCCAAGGGCACCGCCGAAGGCGATGCCGCGCTGGAGGACATGGAAGACATCATCGACGCCTGCATCAAGCAACGTGGTTGCCTGGTGTCCAACCAGTTGGCCACCTACAAGCGCCTGCTCAAGGCGCGCGCCGATGCCGAGGCGCCGGCCGCCGAAGATCCGGAAGACGACGACACGCTGCTGCAAGCCGACCCGGACCATCTGGGCCCGGCGTCGAACGGCGTGCCAGAGGCCGCGCGTGCCGCCACGCTGCTCAACGACCAGCGCCACGACTTCGACAAGATGGTGCAGTACAACCCGGCCGTGCAGGCCGGTATCCGGCGCTGGCTCACCGATATGCGCCCGGCACTGCTGACCAGCTACGAAAACTACAGCAACCTGCGCGGCGTGATGTGGCCGGAATGGCAGAAGCGCGGCCTGCCCGAAGCGCTGCTGTTCGGCATCATGGCCAAGGAATCCAACGGCAAGGTGCATGCCAGCTCGCGCGCGGGTGCGGCCGGGTTGATGCAGTTCATGCCTGCCACCGGACGTCGCTTCGGGCTGGGCCCGGACGGCACCGGCTTCGATACGCGCTTTGATGCACGCAGTGCCGCCGAAGCCAGCGCCGCCTACCTCAATGAGCGCATGGCCGGGCTCAACCGCAGCATCGAACTGGCACTGGCCGCCTACAACGGCGGCGAAGGCCGTGCCGCACGCGTGTTCTCGCAGAGCGGCGGGCGCGGCTTCTGGGAGCAGGACGTCTATAACCAGTTCCCGGCCGAAACAAAGGACTACGTGCCGATGGTGATCGCGGCGGCGTGGATCTTCCTGCACCCGCGCCAGTACGGGGTGGATTTCCCCAAGCTCGATGCGCAGCCGGCCACGCTCAAGCTGGCCAAGTCGACCACCATCTACGAACTCACCATCTGCCTGGGCAGCATGGGCACGCGCGACGGCTACATGCGTGCGCTGCGCAATCTCAACCCGCGTTACGAATCCGACGGCTGGATTCCGGCCGGCACGGTCATCAATGCCACCAACCGCATCGTCAACCTCTACACCCGTTACTGCGTCAACGGCCCGCGTGCGGATCTGGCACGTACCCTGATCACTGCCGACCTCAACAGCGCGATCGTGCGCAGCAGCAGCGCGCCCGAGTACGTGCCCAGCGTCGCGGTGGGCGATGTCAGCCAGATGGCCGGCGTCCCGACCACGGTCGCCACCGGCCAGCCGGCAGTGGCCAAGCCCAAGGCCAAGCAGGTACGCAGCTACACCATCGCCAAGGGCGACACGCTCGGTCGCGTGGCGAACAAATATCAATGCGAGATCAAGGAGCTGGCCAAGGCCAACGGTTTGAAGGCACCGTCGTACGCGCTCAAGCCCGGGCAGAGCATCAAGCTGGCCGGTTGCGATCGCTGAACCGTGCGCTGGTGGTGCGGTGCTGATGGCCGCACCTGTTAGGCGGCGGTGCGCATCGGCCTGAACCCGCTAGCGTGGGCCAGGCCAGGCCGCGTCAACGCCGGTCCGGTAGCCTCAAACACGGGCTGGAGCTTTTCGATCCGAAGCTGGGAAAGCAGCGCGCGGATATGCGACGCGTTCTCGGGAATGCTAGGTCACGGCCAGGTCCGCTCCTGCGATGGCGGCAAGCTCGTGACAAGTCTGGTTGCCGCAGGAGCGGAGCCGGCAGCGACAAAGCCTCCAAGTCGCCCTGTTGTGTGCCGTGTGTTTTTTATCTTGGGCCGAGCAAGACGGTGCGCGTAGGGACTGCGCATCGTCGGGAATGTCTGGTCGCGGCCAGGTCCGCTCCTACGCCGCGGTGCCGCACTTCACTGGCGACGGGCGAGCGCCTGGCCAAGACGAACCGATGTTTCGGCCGCAAGGTTGCCATCTAGCGTGGCCACGCCCGGCGGCAGCAGCACGATCACGGTCGAGCCGTAATTGAACCTGGCCATCTCCGCGAACTTTTCCAGCACGATGCCCTTGCCGCGATAGTCCTTGCGCGTGATGCGGTCGCCATAGCGCGGAATCTCCACGCCGCTCCAGACCGTCTCCACACCCGAGACCAATAACGCGCCAACCATCACTGAGGCCATCGGGCCGAACTCGGTGTCGAAGTGGCACACCAGCCGCTCGTTGCGCGCGAACAGGCGCGGCACGTTGCGCACTGCGTCCGGGCCCACGCTGAACAGCCGGCCGGGCACGTGCACGGTTTCGCGCAGGGTGCCGGTCCACGGCATATGCACGCGGTGGTAGTCCTTGGGCGAGAGATACACGGTGGCGAACAGACCGTTGTTGAACGGCACTGCGGCCGCTTCGTCGCCAAGCAATTCGGCGGCGGTGAACGACTGCCCCTTGGCCTGGAAAATGCGGCCGTTCTCGATCGGGCCGAGCTGGCTGATGCGGCCGTCGGCCGGCATCAGCACCGCCGCAGGGTCGGCATCCGGCACGCGCGCGCCGGGCTTCAAGGCGCGGGTAAAAAACGCGTTGAAGGTGGGATAGGCGCGCGGATCCGGCTCCTGTGCCTCGCTCAGGTCCACGCCGAACTTGCGCGTGACCGTGTCGATCAACCACTGCTTGGTGGAGGGGGTCTGCGAATAGGCCAGCGCGCGCGCCAGCGACGACAGCAACCGGTGCGGCAGCACGTAGGTCAGGGAAGTGACGAGACTCACGGAGCGGTTACCTTGGTCAGCTGTTGGAGGTCGGCGGCGATCGCCTTCGGATCAAGCGGGGGACGGATCAACCCGGCCAGACGGCCTTGCGGATCGAGCACGGCGATGCCGGCCGAATGATCCATGCTGTAGTCGTTGGGATTCTGCGCATAGCCCTTGCCCGGCACCTTCTGGAACACGAAGCCCAGCGCGGTGGCAAAGCGCTCCAGTGCCGGCACGTCGGCAGTGGCGGCCAGGGTGTCCTTGTGGAAGGCGTGCGCGTACTCGCCCAGGCGCGCAGGCGGATCGCGCTGCGGGTCCACCGAGACGAACAGCACGCGCGGGCGCAAGCCATCGGGAATGCTTTCCCATTGCTGTTGCGCCACGGCCAGATCGGTCAAGGTGGTGGGGCAGACATCGGGGCAAAACGTGAAGCCCAGAAACACCAGCGTCCAATGCCCCTTGAGCTCGCCGGGCACCAACTGGGTGCCGTCGGACTGGCGCAGGCTGAATTGCGGCAGCGGGCGCGGCTGCGGATAAAAGGTGATGGTCTTGGTGGGTGGCCATGGCGAACTGGGCGCGCCGCCAAGGAACTTCTGGCCCAGCAACATCCCCAGGCCAGCGGCCAGGGCCACCAGTAGCACGATGCCGGTATTGCGATTGAACATGGCGGTTTCCAGTGCAACGGACGCTCATGATACCGATCCGACCTCTATAATCGGGGGCCGATTCCTCTTTAGTTGTTGCCATGACTGCCGCCGCGGCCGACGAACTGCACACCATCATCGACCTGATCCGCTACGGCACCAGCCGTTTCAATGCAGCCGGTCTGACCTTCGGCCACAGCTACGACAATGCGCTGGACGAAGCTACCCAACTGGTGCTGCACAGCCTGCATCTGCCGCACGATCTGGGCCCGGCTTACGGCCAGGCGCGCTTGCTGCGCTCGGAAAAAGAGCAGGTGCTCGGTCTGTTCGAGCGCCGCATCACCGAGCGCGTGCCGGCGGCTTATCTCACCGGCGAGGCCTGGTTCGCCGGCCTGAGTTTCAAGAGCGATGCGCGTGCGCTGGTGCCGCGTTCGCCGATCGCCGAACTGATCGAAGCCGGCTTCGAGCCGTGGCTGGGCGGGCGCGAGGTGACCCGTGCGCTGGACCTGTGCACCGGTTCGGGCTGTATTGCCATCGCGATGGGCCACTACAACCCGCAGTGGGATGTGGACGGCGTGGACATCAGCGACGATGCGCTGGCGCTGGCCGCCGAAAACAAGGCGCGCCTGCATGCGGACAATGTCACCTTGCTCAAGTCGGACCTGTTCGCCGGCCTGGGCGGTCGCCAGTACGACCTGATCGTCACCAACCCGCCGTACGTCACCAACGACGAAACCGACGCGCTGCCGCAGGAGTATTCCTACGAGCCCGAACTGGGCCTGCGCGCCGGCGACGATGGCCTGGACCTGGTGCTGAAGATCCTGCGCGATGCGCCGCAGCACCTGAGCGAAGACGGCCTGCTGATCTGCGAGGTGGGCGAGTCCGAGCAGCACCTGGTCAAGCTGCTGCCGGAAGTGGATCTGGCCTGGGTCGAGTTCAAGGTGGGGCAGATGGGCATTTTTGCGGTGGAATGCCGCGAATTGATCGCCCACGGCGCCCGCATCGCCGAGCTGGCCGCGCAGCGATGAGCCTGCGCGCATGAGTGCCAATTCGTTCGGCAAGCTGTTCACTGTCACCACCTTCGGCGAATCGCACGGGCCGGCGATCGGTTGCGTCGTCGATGGCTGTCCTCCCGGCCTGGAGCTGGCGCCGGAAGAGTTCGCCCACGACCTGCAGCGCCGCGCCAGCGGCAAGAGCCGGCACACCTCCGCGCGCCGCGAGGCCGACGAAATCGAGATCCTGTCAGGCGTGTACGAAGGCCGCACCACCGGCACGCCGATCGGCTTGCTGATCCGCAACACCGATCAGCGCAGCAAGGACTACACCAACATCGCCCAGCAGTTCCGTCCGGGCCATGCGGATTACACCTATTGGCAGAAGTACGGCATTCGCGATCCGCGCGGCGGCGGGCGCTCGTCGGCGCGCGAAACCACCATGCGCGTGGCCGCCGGCGTGATCGCCAAGAAGTGGCTCAAGCAGCGTTATGGCGTGCTGGTGCGCGGTTTCCTGTCGCAACTGGGCCAGATCCGTCCCGCTGGTTTCGACTGGGATGCAGTGGAAGACAACCCGTTTTTCTGGCCGCATGCCGCGCAGGTGCCGGAACTGGAAACCTACATGGATGCGCTGCGTAAATCCGGCGATTCGGTCGGTGCGCGGGTGGACGTGGTCGCCGGCGGCGTGCCCGCAGGCTGGGGCGAGCCGATCTACGGCAAGCTCGATGCCGAACTCGCGGCGGCCTTGATGAGCATCAATGCAGTCAAGGGCGTGGAGATCGGCGACGGCTTTGCCAGCGCGGCGCAGAAGGGCACCGAGCACCGCGACCTGATCACCCCGGAAGGCTTTCTCAGCAACCATGCTGGCGGCATCCTGGGCGGAATCTCCACCGGCCAGGCGGTCACCGCCTCGATGGTGCTCAAGCCCACCTCCAGCCTGCGCTTGCCCGGCGCCACGGTGGATGCCGACGGCAGCGTGGTCGATGTCATCACCACCGGCCGGCACGACCCGTGCGTGGGCATCCGCGCTACCCCGATCGCCGAGGCGATGATGGCGCTGGTGCTGATGGACCAGGCGCTGCGTCACCGTGCGCAATGCGGCGATGTGGGCGAGGTGTCGCCCCGCATTCCCGGGCAGGTCGATGTCTGACGGCCGTCGCGCCAAGGTGTGGGTCAGCCAGCCGCTGTTCGACGATGTCGTCGCGCAGTTGGGCGAGCATTTCGAGCTGACCACCACGCAGCGCGTCAGCGCGTATTCGCCGGCCGAGCTGGCTGCGCAACTGGCACCGCTGGACGGCGCCCTGATCACCCTCAACGAGCGTATCGGCGCGACCGAAATCGCCTCCGCGCCGCAGCTGCGCGCCATCGCCAATGTCGGCGTGGGCTACAACAACCTGGATCTGGATGCGCTGAGCGCCGCCGGCATCCTGGCCAGCAACACGCCGGACGTGCTCACCGAAACCACCGCCGATCTCGGCTTCGCGCTGCTGATGGCCACCGCCCGCCGGATCACCGAGTCCGAGCGCTGGTTGCGCGACGGGCAGTGGGGGCAATGGTCGTTCAAGACCATGCTTGGCGCCGATATCCACGGCAGCACGCTCGGCATCCTGGGCATGGGCCGGATCGGGCAGGGCATCGCGCGGCGCGGCGCGCACGGTTTCGGCATGCGCGTGCTGTATCACAACCGCAGCCAGTTGCCGGCCGCCACCGAACAGGCGCTGGGCGCGCAGTACGTCGATTTCGAGACGTTGCTGGCGCAGTCCGATCACCTGGTGCTGGTGTTGCCATATACCAGAGACTCGCACCACATCATCGATGCCGCGGCGCTGGGCAAGATGCGCGCCACTGCCACGCTGGTGAACATTGCCCGCGGCGGCATCGTCGATGAGCTGGCGCTGGCCGACGCGCTGGCCAACGGCCGCCTGGCCGGTGCCGGCCTGGATGTCTACGAAGGCGAGCCGCGTGTGCGTCCGGAGTTGCTGGCGCTGCACAACGTGGTGCTCACCCCGCATATCGGCAGCGCCAGCCTGGCCACCCGCCGCGCGATGGTGCAACTGGCGGTGGACAACCTGATCGCTGCGCTGAGCAAGGGCCCGCATGCCGGCAACCCGCCGAGCGCGCTCAATGCCGATGCGATTGCCGCTGCCAAACGTGGCGGCGCGATCGTGGGCGCGAGCAAAACCATTTCGACCAAACGATAGGGAACCTCCGCGGCGAGCGTTGGAGGTTCCCCGAACCCAGCGCGCAGTGCTCCCCTTCTTTCCCCTTTCGATAAAGACATTCTCATGAGTAACGAAAACCGTCGTTTCAACGTCGCCGTCGTGGGCGCCACCGGCGCTGTCGGCGAGACCATGCTGAGCATCCTGGCCGAGCGCAACTTCCCGGTCGCCACCCTGTACGCGCTGGCGTCCTCGCGCTCGGCGGGCGGGCAGGTCGAGTTCAATGGCGGCAAGGTCGATGTGCTGGACCTGGCCGAGTTCGATCCCACCGGCGTGGACATCGCGCTGTTCTCTGCGGGCGGCAGCGTGTCCAAGGAATACGGTCCCAAGTTCGCTGCGGCCGGTGCGGTGGTGATCGATAATTCCTCGGCCTTCCGTTACGACGACGACGTGCCGCTGGTGGTGTCCGAGGTCAACCCGGAGGCGCTCAAGCAGCGCCCGCGCGGCATCATCGCCAATCCCAATTGCTCGACCATGCAGATGCTGGTGGCGCTGGGCCCGATTCACCGCAAGTACGGCATCGAGCGCATCAATGTGGCGACCTACCAGTCGGTCTCCGGCGGCGGGCGTTCGGCGATGGAAGAACTGGGCAAGCAGACCAGCGAGCTGCTGAGCTTCCAGGACATCGACCCGCAGCGTTTCCCGGTGCAGATCGCCTTCAACCTGATCCCGCACATCGACGACTTCCAGGACAACGGCTACACCAAGGAAGAGATGAAGCTGGTCTGGGAGACCCGCAAGATCCTCGGCGACGACAGCATCCAGGTGAATCCCACCGCGGTGCGCGTGCCGGTGTTCTACGGCCATTCCGAAGCGGTGGCGATCGAGACCCGCGACAAGATCACCGTGGAAGCGGCGCGCGCGCTGCTGGAAGCATCGCCCGGCGTGGAAGTGGTGGACGAGCGCAAGCCCGGCGGCTACCCGACCCCGGTCACGCATGCGTCCGGCAAGGATGCGGTGTTCGTCGGTCGCATCCGCGAAGACTTCTCGCATCCGCGTGGCCTGAACCTGTGGATCGTCTCCGACAACATCCGCAAGGGCGCCGCGCTCAACGCTGTGCAGTTGGCCGAACTGGTCGCACAGGAAGCCTGAGGGGCACGACAAAAACGACCGCGCAGTCGCCATCGGCGCGCGCGGCCGGTGCATGGTGCAGCAGGCACCGGCCGGTCACTGCGGTTCACTGCGGTGCTGAGCGCGCCGGTTGCACCTGCATGAGACTGGTCGCTCCACGCGGTTGGCGGCTCTACACCGCCGTGCACATGCTGGAGCATGTCGGAGCGCAATGATGCTTCCCAGACAGGCGCACCGCGCGCAAGCGCTCTGGCAGGGTGCGCACCGACGCGTGGAAGGTCTGCTCGATTCTCAACCAAGCTCCAACCTGCAGGCGCGCTGCCCGTCGCGTGCCTGCAGACATGCGCACGTGCGCGTGTCGCCTGCTATCGCACGCCCTACGCGTCGAGGGGTCTTGCAGCGTGCGCGAGCCGTCACGCCGCCCGCCGCTCGCACACGCCATTGCCTGCACAGAACGCGCCATTGGCGTCACGTCGTGGCATCGTGCAGTTCGTGATGTTGCACCACGCAATCTGCCGACAACCCGTTGCGCGCTTGAGACCTCGCGCAGTACGAGCGCCCATCAACGCTTGCCTGTTTGCAGTGGCCACGCATGCATGCCGCACTGCGGTAGTGTCGCTGGCGCAGCGCTCTGGATCACGGCACCGACTTTTTCGCTCATTCAGCGGCTATATTGATGCCCATGAAACATAGGGGCGGGGGCGCGATGCGTCCGATACAAGGGATAGGTGCGTTGCTGCTGATGGCCTGCAGCGGCGCCGCAATGGCGTTGGGGCTGGGCGATATCCGGGTGCTGTCCAAGCCCGGGCAACCGCTGGTGGCCGAGATTCCGGTCATTTCCAACGAGCCGGGCGAACTCGACAACGCGCGCGTGGCGCTTGCATCGGCCACCACGTTTGCGCGGGTCGGCCTGGAGCGCCCACAAGGGCTGGTCAGCAATCTGCAGTTCCAGTTCGCGCAGGACGCACGCGGGCGGGCAGTGATCCGCGTCACCAGCAGCCAGGCGGTGGACCAGCCGGCGATCAACTTCCTGATCGAGGTGGAGTGGGGCCAGGGCCGGCTGGTGCGCGAATATTCCGCCTTGGTCGATGCGCCCAATACCGCGGCCGCCATCGCCGAGCCGGCCATCGAAGCGCCGCGTGCCGGTTCCAGCAATGCGATTGCACGCGAGCCGGCGCCGGTCGCCGACCGCACCGCGCAAGACAACGCCAGCGCCGAACCGGCCGCACGTGCGACTGCCAGTGCGTCTGCCGGGTCTGCGACGCAGGCCGGCGATGCGTTGCCGGCCGTGCGCGCGGGCCAGACCTTGTCGGAGATCGCCGCGGCGGTGGCGCGTTCCAGCGGGCATTCGCTGGACCAGACCATGCTGGCGTTGCTGCGCACCAATCCGGACGCCTTCATCAACGGCAACATCAACCGCCTGAAGCAGGGCGCGGTGCTGCGCACGCCGCAGGAAGACGCACTTGCCCAGGTCGGTGCGGCCGAAGCGGCGGTCATGGTGCGCGAGCAGGCCGCGCAGTGGCAGCAGGCGCGATCGGCGGTGCCGCAACCGGCCGAAGCCGGCGCTGCCGCTACCGCCACGCCGCCGCCCGCCACGCCGCCGCCCGCCACGCCTGCCGCAGCGTCCGGCAACGGCGCGCGGCTCGAAATCGCCCCTGCCATGGCGAGTCAGACCAACACCGCCGGCGTCACGTCCGGCACCAGTGCCGAAGGCGAGGGCGAGATGGCGGCCAATCAACAGTTGCAACAGGCCAAGGAAGACATCGCCACCCGCGATGCGGAATTGCAGGACCTGCGGACCCGCGTGGCGGATCTGGAAAAGCTCAAGCAGCAACAGCAAGCGCTGATCGCCATGAAGGACAGCGATCTGGCGGCCGCGCAAAAACGCCTGTCGGAAACTCCGGCGGCCGCACAACAGGGCGGCGGTTTTCCGCTGTGGTTGATCGGCGGGCTGGTGTTGATCGTCGCTGCCATGGTGGCGTGGCTGGCCGCGCGCCGCCGCAAACCCTCGCCGCTGCCGCCGTTGCCGCGTCGGCAGTTCGACTTCGTCCTGCCTGGCGCACCGGTGCAGGCCGCCGAACCGCAAGACGCGACGCCAACCACCGAGCCCAGCGAGCGCGATGTGGTGCACGAGACCGAATTCGAGCAGGCCGATCTGCGCGACGAAGAGCGCGCCCATGACACGCAGCAACCGTTGTCGGAGGTGCTGCGTCGCGAGCCGCTGCCGTCCGAGCCGGCTGCTGCGCCCATGGCGGTCAACAGCGACGATTGGCGTGCGCTGCGTGCCGCACCGCCGGTGGTGGCAACGCCGCCGCAGCACACCACGCCCGTCGACGAGGCGCAGGCCCCGCCGCAACCGGCGTCCGAAGCTGTGGAAACGCACCACACAGATGTCGCGCCCACGATCGGCGATGTTCCGTCGAACGCCTCCCCGGTCGCGGTGGCCACGCAAGACAGCCTGGATTTCGAACGTGCGCCTGCGGCACCGAGTGCCGCGCCCAGCGCGTCGGCCAGCCGGGGCATCGCCTCGGCCGGGCGCGATCGCCTGGAACTGGCGGTGGCCTACATGGACCTGGGCGACAAGGACACCGCGCGCGGCCTGCTGCTGGAAGTTGCCGCCACCGGCGACGACGCCACGCGCGCCGAAGCGGCCGAGCTGCTGGAACGCCTGGCATGAGCCCGGCGATCGACTGCCTGCCCGCGCAGACAGGCGCCGCACGCGAGCGCCGGATCGACTATGTGGAGTTCGCCTCCATCGATCCGGATGCCAGTCGTGCGTTTTTCGAAGCGGTGTTCGGTTGGCAATTCCAGGCCTACGGCCCGGATTACCTGGCCTTCAACGATGGCCGCCTGGACGGCGGCTTCTACCGTGCAGCCGCGCCGGCGCCGGAACAGGGTGGGCCGTTGGTGGTGCTGTATGCGGACGCATTGGCCCCGGTAATGGAGCGCGTGCGTGGCGCAGGCGGGGAGATCGTCAAGCCGATATTCGGTTTTCCGGGCGGCAGCCGGTTTCATTTCCGCGAGCCCGGCGGCACCACCTTGGCCGTGTGGTCCGAGCATAGCGTCGGGTCCGACGACTGACCACGCGCCTGCGCGCTGGCCGCACGCGCGTTGCCGCGGCTCGGCACCCACCAGGCAATGCGGCTCGTACACTTCACCTTCTTTGTGGCGGCGGGGCTGGGCCGGCAATCGCCTGCGATGGCGGTGGCATGACCGGCGCGCCGATTTCTTCGATTCACTCATAGGGCAGATACCGATGCGTTACGCGCTGGGCGTGGAATACGACGGCAGCGAGTTCCAGGGCTGGCAGCAGTTGGGCGAGCATGGTGGGCCGAGCGTGCAGGCCAGCCTGCAGGCAGCCTTGTCGTCGGTCGCCGATGCGCCGGTGCAGGTGGTCTGCGCCGGGCGCACCGACGCCGGCGTGCATGGCGAATGCCAGGTGGTGCATTTCGACAGCGACGCACGCCGCGAGCCGCGTGGCTGGATGCTGGGCACCACTGCGCGCCTGCCGCCGTCGATCGCCGTGCGCTGGTGCGTGCCGGCAGCCGATGACTTCCATGCGCGCTTTTCAGCGCGCGCGCGTCGTTACCGCTATCGCCTGCTCAATCGGCAGATTCGCCCGGCGCTGTATCGGCAGACCCTGAGCTGGGAGCGTCGCCCGCTCGATGCCGATGCCATGCATGCGGCAGCACAGGCGTTATTGGGCGAGAACGATTTCAGCGCGTTCCGCAGCGTGCAATGCCAGGCCTTGCACGCACGCCGTCACCTGCAAGCCATCCACGTGCAGCGTATCGGCGAGGTGGTGGAGGTGCAGGTCCAGGCCAATGCATTCCTTCATCACATGGTGCGGAATATTGTGGGCTCGCTGATTTTGGTCGGTACCGGCGAGCAGCCGGCCGACTGGATCGCGACGTTGCTCGCCGGACGCGACCGCACTGTGGCCGGCCCGACAGCGCCGCCACAGGGTCTGGTATTTATCGGACCTCTGTATCCTGCAGAGTGGCATCTGCCTGTTGAGGTGACCCAATGAATCGATCGCTGTACCGCACCCGTATCAAGTTTTGTGGCATGACCCGCGCCGGCGATATCCGGCTGGCCGGCGAGCTGGGTGTGGACGCGGTAGGTTTCATCTTTGCGCATGGCAGCCCCCGGCGCGTTGCGCCGGCAGAGGCGCGCGCGATGCGCCAGGCGACTGCGCCGATGGTCGATGTGGTGGCGTTGTTCCGCAACAATTCCAAGGAAGAGGTGCGCGAAGTGGTGCGCACCGTGCGCCCGACCCTGTTGCAGTTCCATGGCGAGGAAGACGACGCGTTCTGCCGCAGCTTCAACCTGCCGTATCTCAAGGCGGTGCCGATGGGCAGCAGCGGCGTGAATGGCGAAGACGCCAACGCGCGGACGCTGCAGTTGTCCTATCCCAATACCGCTGGCTTCCTGTTCGACAGCCATGCGCCCGGCGCGGGCGGCGGCACCGGCAAGACCTTCGACTGGTCGCGCCTGCCCACCGGCTTGCATCGTCCGTTCCTGCTGGCCGGCGGCATCAACGCCGACAACGTGTTCGACGCCATCGTGGCCACCTTGCCCTGGGGCGTGGACGTTTCCAGTGGCGTGGAGCTGGCGCCGGGCATCAAGGACGGCCACAAGATGCGCAAGTTTGTCGAGGAAGTGCGGCGGGCGGATTGTCACGACATGTCGTGAGGGTGGGATTTGGGATTCGGGATTGGGGATTCGTAACAGCAGGCGCGTGACGCGGCTGGGTCGTTTGGATAGCTAGCAGCGTGAGTGCGCGTTAGCGTGCTTTCCGAGTGCCGAGTGCCGAGTGCCGAGTGCCGAGTGCCGAGTGCCGATCAGCGACCTTCCCGCACGTTGCGTTTATCTCGCTGGACACAGCCGCGGTTTCGCCATTTGCGGCGGTTTAACGAGCGTTCGCGCGCTAGAGGGCGTTACTTCAGGCCGAGCCGCGACTGACGTCTTTGTGTCTTCTGGCTAGTTGTGCCGATGCGTGGCCTTCCGCTCGGCAGGTATAGCTCCTGACGGTGCACATGCTCGTCGCGAGGCGTGGTCGGGCGATGCAGTGTTGCAACGAACATCTGCGATAGCCGCTCAGGCGTTCGTTGCACCCATGGCCTGAGACGTGTGCTGATCTTCCGCCAGCGCTTTGCCTAGCCAACCCGCCAGCCGTTCGATGCGCGGATCCGGGTTGCGCTTGGCGGCGCACAGCACCCAGCGGCCGGGCGTGGCGGTGAAGCCCCATGGCGCCAGCAGGCGCCCGGCTGCCAGGTCCGCGGCGACCAACGGCTGCGGTGCAATCGCGATTCCAAGGCCAGCGGCAGCGGCTTCCAGCAGATACACCAGGTGTTCGAATTCGGTGCCGAAGTGCAACCCCTCAGGTGCCAGCCCGTGCGCGTGGGCCCATTCCGGCCAGGCCTGCGGGCGCGAGCGGGTGTGCAGCAGCGCGTGATCGCCGAGCGCGGCCGGGCCGCTCCCCTCGATCTGCAGTGTGGATGCGAGCTGGGGGCTCAGCACCGGCCCGATCCACTCCACGCCTAGGGTGTGCACCTGCCACTCGCTCGGCCAGGGCGGGGTGTCCAGCAACAGGGCAGCATCCAGGCCGTCCAGGTCTGGGCCGGGCGGTTGTTCGCTGGCCGACAGATGCAGGCGCACATCCGGCAGCTCTTGCTGCAGCAGTCCTAGGCGCGGAATCACCCAGCGCGCCAGCAGGCTACCCGAACACCCGAGCACCAGCGGCGCTTCGGTGGCCGGGCGTTGCAATGCCGCCCAGGCCTGGCTAATCACGCCAAAGCCTTCGCCAGTGGCATCGCGTAGCCGAACGCCCGCCGCGGTCAGCACCAGGCCGCGGCCCTGGCGCGCAAACAGCGCGGTGCCCAATGCCTGTTCCAGGGAGCGCACGTGCCGGCTGATGGCGCCATGGGTGACGTGCAGTTCCTGGGCAGCACGGCTGACGCTCTGCAGGCGCGCGGCAGCGTCGAACGCACGCAGCGCTGCCAGCGGAGGAAGCAAGGTGCTCATATGTGATTCCAGCTCACAGGTTGCGGCAATCTTATCGATTTATCCCATGTCCCGGCTGCGCTAGAGTGACGCTTCTCGTATGACGCATTGCTGTAGAGGATTTCCATGTCGGCCCAGCCCATCAGTGACTTTTACGCCTATCCGGATGCTGCCGGCCACTTCGGCAAGTTCGGTGGCCGTTTCGTCGCCGAAACCTTGATCGGCCCGCTGCAGGAACTGTCCGCTGCCTACGATCAGGCGCGGCAGGCCCCGAGTTTCATTGCCGAATACGACAAGGACCTCAAGCACTACGTCGGCCGTCCCAGCCCGATCTACCATGCCGAACGGCTCAGCCGTGAAGTGGGTGGGGCGCAGATCCTGCTCAAGCGCGAAGACCTGAACCACACCGGCGCGCACAAGATCAACAACACCATCGGCCAGGCCTTGCTGGCCAGCCGCATGGGCAAGACCCGCATCATTGCCGAGACCGGCGCCGGCCAGCACGGCGTTGCCAGTGCCACCGTGGCCGCACGCCTGGGCCTGGAATGCGTGGTCTATATGGGCGCCACCGATATCGAGCGGCAGAAGATCAACGTCTACCGCATGAAGCTGCTCGGCGCCACGGTGATCCCGGTGATCTCCGGCTCGGCCACGCTCAAGGACGCGCTCAACGAAGCCATGCGCGACTGGGTGACCAACGTGCGCGACACCTTCTACATCATCGGCACCGTGGCCGGCCCGGACCCGTACCCGCGCATGGTGCGCGACTTCAACGCCATCGTCGGCCGCGAGGCGCGCGAACAGATGCTGCAGGACTATGGCCGGCTGCCGGATGCGATCAGCGCCTGCGTGGGGGGCGGCAGCAATGCGATCGGTCTGTTCCATGCCTTCCTCAACGATCCGGGCGTCAAGATCTATGGCGCCGAAGCGGCCGGCGACGGCATCGCCACCGGCCGGCATGCCGCCTCCATCGCCGCAGGTCGCCCGGGCGTGCTGCACGGCAATCGCACCTATGTGATCTGCGACGACGACGGCCAGATCACCGAAACGCATTCGATCTCCGCTGGCCTGGATTACCCCGGCGTGGGCCCGGAGCATTCGTTCCTGTCCGACAGCGGTCGCGCGGTGTACCAGGGCATCACCGACGACGAGGCGATGGCGGCCTTCCATCTGCTGGCGCATACCGAAGGCATTCTGGCCGCGCTGGAGTCCAGCCATGCGGTGGCGCAGTCGATCAAGCTGGCGCGCGAGCTGCCCAGGGATGCGCTGGTGTTGTGCAATCTCTCCGGGCGTGGCGATAAGGATGTGCATACCATCGCGGCGCGCGAGGGAATCGCGCTTTAAGCGTGGCTGCGGCTAACGCTCTCTCCGGATGCAGGGACGCGGCGATGCTCGAAGGAATGCTCCAGTTGGTGGCCGAGCTGCTGCTGCAGGCCTTGACCGAGCTGCTGATCGAACTTGGCCTGCACGCTGTCGCCGAGTCGTTCGAGCGCAGGCCCTCGCCGGGGCTGGCAGCGGTCGGCTACGCAATCGCGGGTGCGTTGCTTGGCGGTGTCAGTCTCTGGCTGCTGCCGCAGCACCTCACCGCGACTCACGGCGCGCGACTGGCAGCGCTAGTGATCGTACCGCTGGTCGCCGGTGGGCTGATGGCCGCGCTTGGTGCGTGGCGTGCGCGGCGCGGCGACCCGGTGCTGCGCATCGATCGATTTTCCTACGGCTACCTGTTTGCGCTGTGCTTTGCGCTGATGCGGTATTTCTTTGCCACCTGAGGTTCCATGGCGGCTGGCTTTCCTCCCTTGTTCGAGTGATTTCATGCGTCGTATCGATTCCTGCTTCGCCGAGCTGCGTGCCAATGGGCGCAAGGCACTGATCCCTTTCATCACCGCCGGCGACCCATCGCTGGAAGCCACCGTGCCGGTGATGCACGCGCTGGTGCGCGCCGGTGCCGATGTGATCGAGCTGGGTGTGCCGTTCTCCGACCCCATGGCCGACGGCCCCACCATCCAGCGCAGCTCCGAGCGCGCGCTGGCACGTGGCGCCGGCCTGGCGTATGTGCTGGAAGCGGTGCACGAGTTTCGCCGCGAAGATGCCACCACGCCGGTGGTGCTGATGGGCTACCTCAACCCGATCGAGATCCATGGCACGCGACGCTTCGCCGAAGCCGCGGTCGCCGCGGGCGTGGATGGTGTGCTGCTGGTCGACCTGCCGCCGGAAGAAGCCGGCGAAACGCGCACCATCTTCACCGAGGTCGGCTTGGCGCTGATCGCACTGGCTTCGCCCACCACCAGCGAGCAGCGCCTGGACATGCTGTGCAGCACCGCGCAGGGCTATCTGTACTACGTCAGCTTTGCCGGCGTCACCGGCGCCTCCAATCTGCTCGACACCCACGCCGCCAGCGACCGCCTGCGCCAGCTGCGCCAGCGGGCCGGCGCGCCGGTGGTGGCCGGCTTCGGCATCAAGGATGCGGCCAGTGCCGCTGCCATGGCCGTGGATGCCCATGGCGTGGTGGTGGGCAGCGCCCTGGTCGCCGCGTTGGCGGAAGCAGGCGAGGTCCGCAGCGCCCGTGAGCGCGCCGAAGCGTTCCTTGCCCCACTTCGGCAGGCGCTGGATCACCGCTGACGCCAGACCTCAGGATCTTCTCGCGTGGATGCACGGGGCTTCGCCCGCATCCTCATCCACCCCTGCGGGGTACCGTCGCTCCCATCTGCGAGGACAATGTCCCGATCGGAGAAGGAATCAAAGCCCCGCTCCTGCGGGAGGGGGGAGGTGAGGGGACGGGCGAAGCAGCGCCGGGCTGGGCGAAGGCGTTGACAGCCATTGAACACACGGTGCCCCGCAGCATGCCAACCTGCTGCATATCGCCCGACAGCTTGCACCACAACGCTCCGCCACAGCGGCAACCCGCCATGTCCGGCGCGCTGCACCAGCCTGGGGCGCTGCGTTAGACTGTCGCCCCTCTGCGGCCCGCCAGGCCGCCCTGCATGGATTGTCATACACGCATGAGCTGGCTCAGCAAATTGATGCCCTCCGGCATCCGCACCGAAAACACACCAGCCAAGAAGCGCAGCGTCCCCGAGGGCCTGTGGGAAAAGTGCAGCAATTGCGGGAGCGCGCTGTACGGCCCGGAACTCGAAGAGAACCTCGAGGTGTGCCCGAAATGCGATCACCACATGGCGATCCGCGCCCGCGCGCGCCTGAATTCGCTGTTCGACCCGGACACCGCGACCACTGAAATCGCCGCGCAGCTCGGGCCGGTCGACGCGCTCAAGTTCAAGGACCAGAAGCGCTACGGCGAACGCATCAAGGCCAGCCAGAAGGCCAGCGGCGAATACGACGCGCTGATCGCCATGCGCGGCACGCTCAAGGGCAATCCGCTGGTCGCCGCTGCGTTCGATTTCGCCTTCATGGGCGGCTCGATGGGGTCGGTGGTCGGCGAGCGCTTTGCGCGTGCGGCCGAAGTGGCGCTGGAAGTCGGCTGCCCGTTCGTGTGCTTTTCCGCCAGTGGCGGCGCGCGCATGCAGGAAGGCCTGTTCTCGCTGATGCAGATGGCCAAGACCTCGGCCGCGCTCGGCCGCCTGCGCGAAGCCGGCCTGCCGTATATCTCGGTGCTGACCCATCCCACGACCGGCGGCGTGTCGGCCTCGTTCGCGATGCTTGGCGATATCAACATCGCCGAGCCGCATGCGCTGATCGGCTTTGCCGGCCCGCGCGTGATCGAACAGACCGTGCGCGAAACGTTGCCGGAAGGTTTCCAGCGCTCGGAGTTCCTGCTGGATCACGGCGCCATCGACCAGATCTGCGACCGCCGCCAGATGCGCGACCGCATCGCCGAGCTCACCGCGATGATGATGCGGCAGCCGCATCCGCAAGACGCCGACGCCGCATGAGCGCACGCAAGTATTTCGGCACCGACGGCATCCGCGGCCGGGTCGGGCAGGGCGTGATCTCGGCCGATTTCGTGCTGCGCCTGGGCAATGCGCTCGGCCGTGTGCTGACCCGGGGCCGCAGCAAGCGGCCGCTGGTGCTGATCGGCAAGGACACCCGTATTTCCGGCTACATGTTCGAAGCGGCGCTGGAAGCCGGCCTGGTTGCCGCCGGGGCCGACGTGCAGCTGATCGGACCGATGCCGACCCCGGCCATCGCCTTTCTGACCAGCACGCTGCGCGCCGACGCCGGGGTGGTGATCAGCGCCTCGCACAATCCGCATTACGACAACGGCATCAAGTTCTTCTCCGCCGAAGGCGAGAAGCTCGATGACGCCACCGAAGCGGCGATCGAAGCGGCGTTGGACGAGCCGTTCCATACGGTGGAATCGGAGCGATTGGGCAAGGCCATCCGCACGCGTGATGCCATCGGCCGCTATATCGAATTCTGCAAGGCCAGCGTGGCGCGCGGTTTCACCCTGCACGGGCTGAAGATGGTGCTGGATTGCGCGCACGGCGCCACCTACCACATCGCACCCATGCTGTTCCGCGAGCTGGGCGCCGACGTGGTGGTCATCGGCGCCGCGCCGGACGGGCTCAACATCAACGCCGGCGTGGGCTCGACCCATATCGAGAATCTCGCTGCGAAGGTGCGCGAGTGCGGTGCGCACCTGGGCATCGCCTTCGACGGCGACGGCGACCGCGTGCTGATGGCCGACGACCAGGGCAATCCGGTCGATGGCGACGATCTGCTGTACGTGCTCGCGCGCTCGTGGCAGGCCAGCGGCCGGCTGGCGGGTACCGTGGTCGGCACCTTGATGACCAATTACGGTCTGGAACAGGCATTGGCTGCACTGAACATCCCGTTCCAGCGCGCCAAGGTCGGCGACCGCTACGTGCATCAGGCCCTGGTCGAAGGCGGCGGCACCTTGGGCGGCGAAACATCCGGTCACCTGCTGTGCCTGGACCGTGCCAGCACCGGCGATGGCATCGTCAGTGCGCTGCAGGTGCTCGAGGCACTGGGTCGCGACGGGCAGAGCCTGCGCGAGGCGCTGGGCAGCCTGAGCAAGGTGCCGCAGAAGACCGTCAACGTGCGCCTGGATGGCGGCACCGCCAAGGCCATTGTGGAAGCAGCCAACGTGCGCCAGGCATTGCAGCAGGCGCAGGCCGCCGTGCAAGGCCGTGGCCGGGCGTTCCTGCGCCCGTCGGGCACCGAGCCGGTGGTGCGGGTGACCGTGGAAGCCGACGACGCCGGCCTGATGCAGGACACGCTCGACCGGCTCTCGGGTGCAGTGCGTGACGCGGCGTGAGTCGATCGTCATTGGCGTCTGCGTGGTCATCGCCAAGGCCGCGACGTTTTACCTGTTGTATCGCCTGCTGATCTGACCAGCAGGTTTCTCTCGACCTTTCGACCTTGACTGCAGACATCCGTATGAGCGCGCGCATCCCCACGCTGGACATCACCCGTTTCGACACCGACCGCGACGCCTTCGTCGCCGAGCTCGGAGCGGCTTACCGGCAGTGGGGCTTTGCCGGCATCCGCAATCACGGCATCGCCCAGGCCGACATCGATGCCGCCTACGACGTGTTCAAGGCGTTCTTCGCGTTGCCGGAAGCGACCAAGCGCCGTTATCACGTGGAAGGCAGCGGTGGCGCGCGCGGCTACACCGCGTTCGGCGTGGAAACCGCCAAGGATTCCAAGCACTTCGACCTCAAGGAGTTCTGGCACATCGGCCGCGAGATTGCGGACGATTCGCCGTACCGCGCAGTGATGCCGCCGAACCTGTGGCCCAGCGAAGTGCCGGGTTTCCGCGAGCGCGGCTACCAGCTGTACCAGCAGCTCGATCAGCTGGGTTCGCGCGTGCTGTCGGCGCTGGCGCTGCATATCGGCCTGCCGCAGGACTACTTCGTCGACAAGACCAACAACGGCAATTCGATCCTGCGGCCGATCCATTACCCGCCGATCACCAGCGACGACATCCCCAACGTGCGTGCCGGTGCACATGGCGACATCAATTTCATCACCTTGCTGGTGGGTGCCAGTGCCGCCGGCCTGGAAGTGCGTTCCCACGATGGCGAGTGGGTGCCGTTCACTGCCGACGCCGACACCATCGTGGTCAACATCGGCGACATGCTGCAGCGCCTGACCAACCACGTGTATCCGTCCACCATCCACCGCGTGGTCAATCCGCCGGGCGAGCAGGCGCGCCAGCCGCGCTATTCGGTGCCGTTCTTCCTGCACCCTAATCCGGATTTCCTGATCGACGTGCTGCCCTCGTGCATCAGCGCCGACAATCCCAGCCGTTATCCGCAGCCGATCACGGCGCATGGCTTCCTGGAAGAGCGTCTGCGCGAGATCAAGCTGAAGTAACCCGGCGCCAGCGCCGGCACGCATCGCCCGTCGCCGGCAGCCGCGCTCGCAGCACCCGCCGGTGACCGGTGCCGCACTTCTGTTCAGAAAATCCCGCTCGCGTCTGGTTAAAGCTTGCGTTCACTCGGGCCGATAACCGAGGCTAATCGCTAGCGCGACGTCGGACTCGCCTGGCGCTCCGCTGCCGATTGCACAAGGCTGGGGGCATGCGCATGCGATGGATCAAATGGCTGGGTGTCGTGTCGGTGCTGGCGGCCTGTGCTGCCGTAGGATCGGTGTCGGCAACAGCGGTCAGTGTGACCGTCGCCGATGCCGGCGGTGTGCTGGTCGATGCGGTCGTGAGCCTGGAGCCGGCGCGGCCTGCTCCGCCAGCCGCCAGCAAGACTGCGGAGATGGATCAGGTCAATTCGCAGTTCGTGCCTGCCGTGCTGGCGGTGCGCACCGGCACCCTGGTGCGCTTTCCGAACAACGATCAGATTCGCCATCAGGTGTATTCGTTCTCTCCGGCCAAGCGCTTCGAGCTGCCGCTGTTTCAAGGCACCACCGCGACGCCGGTGCGTTTCGATCAGGCGGGTCTGGTCACCATCGGCTGCAACATCCACGATTGGATGCTGGGATACATCGTGGTGCTGGACACGCCGTATTTCGGCAAGACCGGCAGCGATGGCCGTGCCCAGCTGGAGGCGCCTGCCGGCACTTACACGCTGCGGGTCTGGCACCCGCGCATCAAGGGCGCTGCCAGCAGCGAGCCGTTGCTGATCGCACGCGAGCCGGTGCAGCGCCGCGTGACCCTGCAGACCACCGGCACCGCGCCGGCCGTGGCGCCACCGGATGCGCGCGTGCGCGCGCTGCAGGACAAGTTCCGTAACGCCGACCCGAAGAAGCCGCGCCCATGAGGTCGATGCGCCTGCACACCCGCATCGCGGCCTTGCTGGTGCTGGTCGTGCTTTCCACGCAGGCGCTGACCTTCCTTGCCGTGCAGGTGGCGACCGAGCGCAGCGTCAAGGCCCAGCTTGGCGAGGAGCTGGAGATCGGGCAGCGGGTCTGGCAACGCATCAACATGCGCCGCGACGAACAGCTGCTGCAGTCGGCGTCGGTGCTGGCCGACGATTTCGGGTTTCGCGCGGCCGTTGCAAGCGGCGATGTGCCGACCATGCAATCGGCCCTGCGCAACCATGCCGCGCGCATGTCGGCGCAAACTGCGCTGTTGTTGTCGCCCGATGGGCAATTCCTGACCGGCCTGGCCGACGTCCCGCAGGCCGAACAATTGCGTGCGGTGCAGGCATTGCTGCAGCAAGCGCAGCGCGATGGACGCGCGGTCGGTGTGGTGGCGCTGAACCAACACATCGTGCGGTTGGCGGTGGTGCAGGTGCTGGCGCCGAACCGGGTCGGCTGGATTGGGATCGGCAACGAATCCGGCGATGGCCTGGCGCAGGATTTCCGCACCACCACCGGGCTGGATGCGACCTTCTTCACCGATGGCCCGCCAGTGCGCGTGCTGGCCTCCACCCTGGAGCCTTCGGCGCGCGCCCAGTTTGCGCAGCAACTGCCCCTGGCCGAGAAGGTGCAGGCTGCATCGATCCCGCTGACGCTGGACCAGGCGCCCTATCTGGTCAGGCTGCAATCGATCCAGGGCGACAGCCAGGTGCGGGTGGCGTTGCAGGCATCGCTGGATCGTGCCATCGCGCCGTACCGCATCCTCAAGCTGCGGATCCTGCTGCTGGCAGGCTTGGCCACGGTCGCTTCGTTGGGCGTGGCGATTTTTCTTGCGCGCAGCGTGAGCAAGCCCGTTGCGCAACTGGTCCAGGCCGCACGGCGCATTCAGCGCGGCGATTACCGCACCGCCGTGCAGGTGCCGCCAGGCCGCGAACTCGCCGAACTGGCCGACAGTTTCGGGCGCATGCAGCACCAGATCGCCAGCCGCGAACAGCACATCCTGCATCAGGCCCGCCATGACGCCTTGACCGGGTTGCCGAACCGGATCTGGTTGCTGGAGCGTTTGAAGGAGGTGGTGGATCAGACCGTGGCATCCGGTGGCACCGCCGCGGTGCTGATCCTGGATTTGGAGCGCTTCAAGGAACTCAACGACAGCCTGGGCCACGATTTCGCCGACCAGGTGTTGGTGGAAGCCGGACGCCGGCTCGTCGATGTGGTGCAAGAGCCCAACCTGGTGGGTCGGCTGGGCAGCGATGAATTCATGGTGGTGGTGGCGCAAGCCGATGCGGCCAGCGTGCAGCAGGATGCGCAGCGCCTGCTGTTGCAGTTGCGCCGCCCGCTGGTGTTGCCGCAGGCGCGCATCCAGCTCGAAGCCAGCATCGGCATCGCCTTGATTCCCGAGCACGGCGCCGACCCGGACACCTTGTTGCGCCGCGCCGACATCGCACGGCGGCAGGTCGGCACGACGGCCACCTTCGGCGCCAGCGTCTACCGCATGGGCCAGGACGAACAGCATCTGCGGCGTTTGCGCCTCACCGGCGATCTGCGTCAGGCCATCGGCGCCAATGAACTCACCTTGCGCTTCCAGCCCAAGATTTGTCTGCGCACCGATCGTGTCGAACAGGTCGAAGTGCTGGTGCGCTGGCATCATCCGGTGCTCGGGCCGATCGGTCCGGACGAATTCATCCCGCTTGCCGAACACTCCGGCGTGATCCATCCGCTCATCCGCTTCGTGCTGGACGAAGCGCTGCGCTGCCAGGCGCAATGGCGCAAGCAGGGGCTGGAACTGGGCATGGCCATCAATCTGTCCGCACTGGATCTGTCCGATCCCGGCTTGCCGGACTTCGTCCGCGGCTGCCTGGAGCATCATGCCGTGCCAGCGCAGTCGGTCACGCTGGAATTGACCGAAAGTGCCCTGATGCGCGATGTCGAATTTGCGCTGCACATGCTGCATCAGTTGCGCAGTGTCGGTGTACGCCTGTCCATCGACGACTTCGGCACCGGCTATTCCTCGTTGGCACAACTCAAGCGCATGCCGGTGAACGAACTGAAGATCGACAAGAGCTTCGTCATGCAGTTGGCCGACGGCACCGACGATGCCTTCATCGTCCGCAGCACGATCGATCTGGGACATAACCTGGGGCTGAGCGTCATTGCCGAAGGCGTCGAAAACGCCGCGGCGCTTGCGCTGCTGCGCGGCTACGGCTGCGACATGGTGCAGGGCTATCTGTACTCGCCACCGCTGGAAGCAGCGCCGCTGGTGGCCTGGTGCATGCGTCAACTCGGCATGACCACGCCAGCCCATGCAGGTGTGCAGCGATGAGCGCCCATCTGCGTGTTGCGCTTCTTGCTGCTGCGGCAGCTGGCGTGTTTGCGCCGCTGCATGCGCTGGCCGGCGACGGACGCCTGCTCGCCACCGGCGGCGTATCGATGATCGAAGGCAGTAGCGGCGGCGGCATCGTGCCGTGGGCCACGTTGTCTGGGTACGGCACGCGCGACGAGCTTGGCACCGTCGCGTTCGCAACCCACGTCGACAGCGGCGATTACCGTCTCGACGTGCAGGGCGCCGCGCTCACGGTTGACAATCGGCTGGAGCTGTCGCTTGCCCGCCAGCGTCTGGATCTGGGCGCCTTGCAGGACCGGCTCGGCTTGCCGTGGAATGCGCTTGGCCAGGACGTGTTCGGTGCCAAGTGGCGCGTGGCCGGCGACCTTGTGTACGGACACGCGCCGCAAGTCAGCTTGGGCGTGCAATACAAGCGCCTGCGCAACGGCACCTTGCCGTTGGCGATCGGTGCGCGCGACGACCACGGCACCGACATCTATGTCAGCGCGAGCCGCCTGTTGCTGCAGGGCGCCGGCGGATATCAGCTGCTGCTCAACGGCACCTTGCGCGCTACCCGCGCCAACCAGGCCGGCTTGCTCGGCTTCGGCGGCGATCGCCGCAACAGCTATCGCCTGGTTCCGGAGGTCAGTGCTGCGGTGGTGCTGTCGCCGTCCTGGGCGGTGGGCGCGGAATATCGCGACAAGCCCAACAACCTCGGCTTCGCGCGCGAGCAAGCGTGGGCAGATGCATTCGTCGCCTGGTTCCCCAGCAAGCATGTCTCGTTGACCGCTGCCTGGGCCGATCTTGGCGATATCGCCACGCTTGCCGATCAGCGCGGCCCTTATCTCTCCTTGCAGGTGGCGTTCTGATGAACCGATGGTTGCGCTGGTCGTTGCTCTGCATGCTGGGCCTGACGAGTGCCTGCGCCAGCACGCAAGCGCGGCAGACGCTGTACGACGAACTCGGCGGCCAGGCCGGCATCGAAGCACTGGTGGAAACCATGCTCTCGCGCATCGCCGACGACCCTCGCATCGTCGACAAATTCGCGCGCGTCAATATCGTCATGCTCAACGAGCGCCTGGTGCAAAAGTTCTGCCATGTTGCCGACGGCCCATGCCCTGACACCGCCAAGTCGATGCAGCAGGCACATGCGCACCTGGCCATCCGCGAAGGCGACTTCAATGCCTTGGTCGAAGATCTGAACTGGGCCATGGATCAGCGCAAGATCCCGCGCCGCACGCAAAACCGCCTGCTGGCGCGCCTGGCGGCGATGCACCGGGAGATCGTCAATCACTGAGAACAGCGGGTGGTTCAGCGCTGGCGGCAAGCGCGTGAGCTGATGCTGGCTTGGACTTGCATGCGCATGCACCCAAATCATTTGACGCTCGACACCTGCGCTTGCGTACGCGTTGCAAGCCCTTCGGCGGCCCAGGCCCGAAGCGCGGCCGAGCTAGGCGATCTCTTGTGCACATGCCGCCTGCCGGTGCGTCACTCCAGCGGCCGCACCCGATGCGAACCGCGCGCCATCAGGCGGAGCGCAAACGCATGCGGCAACAGCCGCAATGCTGCGTTGACCAGCCGGTAGCGCCAGCCCGGCACCGCCAGCACCTGGCCGCGCTCCAGGGCGGCGATTCCATACTCGGCCACTGCGTCGGCCTGCAGCCAGGCCCAGTCGGGCAGGGTGGACATCGCCTCGCGGGTGCCGGTCACGTCATGGAATTCGGACCAGGCAAAGCCCGGGCACAGGGCGCACACTTTGACCGCGCAATCGGCGTTTTCCAGCGCCAGCGATTCGCTGAAGCGCAGCATGAAACTCTTGCTGGCCGCGTACAGGGTTTGCCCATCGGCGCTGGGCGTCAGCGCGGCGAACGAGGCCACGTTGAGAATGCGCCCCTGGCCGCTGGCGCGAATCATCGGCAGCAACCGCCAGGTGAGTTCGCACACCGCGCCGATCATCACCTGCAGGAAGCGCGCATGCGTGGCCCAATCGTTGCGCAGATACCGGCCCGGCACGCCGTAGCCGGCATTGTTGACCAGGGTGCCCACGGTCCAGCCGTTGCGCTGGATCTGCGCTGCCAGCGCTTCGGCCGCGGCGGGGTCGGCCAGATCGGCCGGCAGCACTTCCACCCGAACCGTGCCTCGCAATTCCTCGGCCAATGCCTGCAGCCGATCCACCCGTCGTGCGGTCAGGATCAGCGGCATGCCGCGCCTGGCGTATGCGCGCGCAATCTCGCGGCCAATGCCGCTGGATGCGCCGGTGATCAAGGCGAAGACAGGCGAAACGGACATGGCAGGTTCCTGGAAGGGGAGGGGAAGGACATCTGGCGGACAGAAGTGTGCCGGTTGCCGACAGGCCTTGGGCTATTCTGTCGCCTGTCTTCAACTCAGGAACCTGCGCCTGATGCGTCGAAAGATCGTTGCCGGAAATTGGAAGCTGCATGGCAGCCGCGCCTTCGCCACCGAACTGGTGGCCAAGGTGGCCGCGCACATGCCCCTGGAGGGTGTCGAAGTCGTCATCCTGCCGCCACTGCCTTACCTCGGCGACCTGATCGAGGATTTCGAGGCCCATCACCTGGCGTTCGGAGCCCAGGACGTCAGCAGCAACGAGAAGGGCGCCTACACCGGCGAGGTCTCGGCCTCGATGCTGGTCGACGTCGGCGCCGGCTACGGGCTGGTCGGCCACTCCGAGCGCCGCCAATACCACCAGGAGAGTAGCGAGCTGGTGGCGCGCAAGTTTGCCGCCGCCATCCATGCCGGGCTGATTCCGGTGCTGTGCGTGGGCGAATCGCTGGAACAGCGTGAAGCCGGTCAGACTGAGGCAATCCTACGTGCCCAGCTCGACCCGGTCCTGGTGCTGGTCGGCACTGACGGCTTTGCAGGCGCGTTGCTGGCCTACGAACCGATCTGGGCCATTGGCACCGGCCGCACTGCGACCCCGGAGCAGGCCCAGGCGGTGCACGCCTTCCTGCGTGGCGAAGTCGCGAAGGCGGATGCTAGAATCGCCGATTCGTTGCCCATCCTGTACGGGGGCAGTGTCAAGCCCGACAACGCCAGCGAGCTGTTCGCACAGCCTGACGTCGATGGCGGGCTGGTTGGCGGCGCATCACTGGTCGCCGAAGATTTCCTGGCCATCGCACGCGCGGCGGCCGCGTGCTAACCCATTAAGTTTTGTCCGGGGACGGATTTCGAAATGCTGATGTTGATCCTCAATGTGGTCTACGTGCTGGTCGCCCTGGCGATGATTGCGCTGATCCTGATGCAGCGTGGCGCAGGTGCGGCGGCCGGTTCCGGCTTCGGCGCCGGCGCGTCGGGCACCGTGTTCGGTTCGCAGGGTGCGTCGAACTTCCTGTCCAAGTCGACCAAGTGGCTGGCGGTGGTGTTCTTCAGCATCAGCCTGTTCATGGCGTGGTACGCCACGCACGGCGCACGTCCGACGGATCAGAACCTGGGTGTGATGTCGCAGTCGGCAACCCCGGCTCCGGCCGCCGCTGGCGAGCTCACCCAGCCGTTGCCGCAGGCTCCGGCCGCAGGTGCGGTGCCGACCGCTCCGTCGCAGCCGGCTCCGGCCGCGGCCCCGGCGGTGGTGCCTGCGCAGTCCGCACCGGCGCAGCCGGCGCCTGCAGCAAGCGAAGAAAACGCTTCAGAACCAGCACAAAAACGCTGAAGCCGGTTACAATACGCTGCGCACTGGGATGCCCAGCGGCGCAACGTATGCCCAGGTGGCGGAATTGGTAGACGCACTACCTTGAGGTGGTAGCGACTTAGGTCGTAGGGGTTCGAGTCCCCTCTTGGGCACCATTGTTTGGCTGCAGTTCCTGCGCATCGCCTGTCGCGCGCGGGGTCTGCCTATACCCCATGCCGGCACGCGGCGCGTGCGGGCAGAGGCAAGAGAGAATCGCTGTGCTGGCCGAATATTTGCCGAGTCTGCTGTTTCTGATCGTCGCCACCGGTATCGGCATCGTGCTGATGTTGGTCGGTCGATTCCTCGGTCCGCGTAGCCCGGACCCGCGCAAGCTCTCGCCTTACGAGTGCGGCTTCGAAGCCTTCGAAGACGCGCGCATGAAGTTCGATGTGCGCTACTACCTGATCGCGATCCAGTTCATCGTGTTCGATCTGGAAATCATCTTCATCGTGCCGTGGACGCAGGTGTTCATGGAGATCGGCGCACGTTCGCTGGTCACCATGGGCCTGTTCGTCGGCATGTTGTTCCTCGGCTTTATCTACGTGTGGAAGAAGGGAGCGCTGGAATGGGAGTGATTCAGACCCTGGATAGTCTGATGACCAACCCGATGCCGGAAGGCCGGGTGGAAGACATCCTGCGCCCGGAAGGCGAAAACCCGTTGCTCGAAAAGGGCTACGTGACCACCAGCGTGGATGCGCTGCTGAACTGGGCGCGCACCGGCTCGATGTGGCCGATGACCTTCGGTCTGGCGTGCTGCGCCGTCGAGATGATGCATGCAGGCGCCTCGCGTCTGGATCTGGACCGCTACGGCGTGGTGTTCCGCCCCTCGCCGCGCCAGTCCGACGTGATGATCGTGGCCGGCACCCTGGTCAACAAGATGGCCCCGGCGCTGCGCAAGGTCTACGACCAGATGCCGGATCCGAAGTGGGTCATCTCGATGGGCAGCTGCGCCAACGGCGGCGGCTACTATCATTATTCGTATTCGGTGGTGCGCGGTTGCGACCGCATCGTGCCGGTGGACATCTACGTCCCGGGCTGCCCGCCGACCGCCGAGGCGCTGGTCTACGGCATCTTGCAGCTGCAGAAGAAGATCTGGCGTACCCAGACGATCGCGCGCTGACACCCGTCATCTTCTACCGAGAGCAGCCAAGCCCCCATGGCAGAGCAAGCATCCTCCTTCACTGACCGACTTGCGGCACGTTTCGCCGGTGCGCAGATTGCCGTGGCATTGCCGCGCGGCGAAGTGACGCTGGAAGTCGCTGCCGCCGACTGGCATGCCACCTGTCTTGCACTGCGTGACGAGCTCGGCTTCGAACAGCTCAGCGACCTGTGCGGCGTCGATTACCTGGGTTACGGCAGCGACGAGTGGGATACCGCCGACGTGTCGTCGCAGGGCTTCAGCCGCGGCGTCGAGGGCAAGGCCGTCGGCCGTTTCGGCTGGGGTGAATTCCCCAGCCAGGAAAGCTCTGCTGGCGCGCAGCCGCAGCAGCTGCCCAAGCAGCGTTTTGCAGTGGTCGCGCAGCTGATCTCTTACCAGCACAACCAGCGTTTGCGCGTGCGCTGCTATGCACCGGACGAGCAGGTGCCGGTGGTGGCATCGGTGACCGACATCTGGCCGGGCGTGAACTGGTTCGAGCGCGAGGCGTTCGACCTGTTCGGCATTGTGTTCGATGGTCACCCGGACCTGCGCCGCATCCTGACCGACTACGGATTCGTCGGCCACCCGTTCCGCAAGGACTTCCCGCTGATCGGCAACGTCGAAGTGCGTTACGACGAGGAGCGCAAGCGCGTGGTGTACGAGCCGGTCACCTCGGTCGAGCCGCGCGTCGGCGTGCCGCGCGTCATTCGCGACGATGCCCGTTATGAGACTGCCGCTGGTGAAGTGGGCAAGTCGGAGACTGCCAAGTGAGTGAGTTCCGCCAGGCAACCGATGCCTTCGCGAGCAATCCTGTCGAAAGCAAGCAGGAAATCCGCAATTACACGATGAACTTCGGCCCGCAGCATCCTGCGGCGCACGGCGTGTTGCGCCTGATCCTGGAAATGGACGGCGAGACCGTGGTGCGTGCCGATCCGCATATCGGCCTGCTGCACCGTGGCACCGAGAAGCTGGCCGAGTCCAAGCCGTTCAACCAGTCGGTCCCGTACATGGACCGTCTGGATTACGTCTCGATGATGTGCAACGAGCACGCCTACGTGCGCGCGATCGAATCCCTGATGGGAATCGAGGCGCCCGAGCGTGCGCAGTACATCCGCACCATGTTCGACGAGATCACCCGCATCAAGAACCACCTGATGTGGGTCGGTTCCAATGCGCTCGATCTGGGTGCGATGGCGGTGATGCTGTATGCATTTCGCGAGCGCGAAGAACTGATGGACGTCTACGAGGCGGTCAGTGGCGCGCGCATGCATGCCGCCTACTACCGTCCCGGCGGCGTCTACCGCGATCTGCCTGATCGCATGCCGCAGTACAAGGAGTCGCGTTGGCACAAGGGCGGTGCGCTGAAGAAGCGCAATGCGGGGCGCGAAGGCACCATGCTGGACTTCCTGGAGGAGTTCACCAATACCTTCCCGGCACGCGTGGACGAATACGAGACCCTGCTGACCGATAACCGCATCTGGAAGCAGCGCACTGTGGATGTGGGCATCATCAGTCCGGATCTGGCGCGCGCCTGGGGCATGACCGGCCCGATGCTGCGTGGTTCGGGGATCGAGTGGGATCTGCGCAAGAAGCAGCCCTATGCCAAGTACGACGCAGTGGATTTCGATATCCCGGTCGGCACCAACGGCGACTGCTATGACCGCTACCTGGTGCGCGTGGCCGAGATGCGCGAATCCAACCGCATCATCAAGCAGTGCGTGAAGTGGCTGAAGGCCAACCCCGGCCCGGTCATGGTCACCAATTTCAAGGTCGCTCCGCCCAGCCGCGAAGGCATGAAGGACGACATGGAAGCGCTGATCCATCACTTCAAGCTATTCAGTGAAGGCTATTGCGTGCCGGCCGGCGAAACCTACAGCGCGGTCGAAGCGCCCAAGGGCGAGTTCGGTTGCTACCTGATGTCGGACGGCGCCAACAAGCCGTTCCGCGTGCATCTGCGCGCGCCGGGTTTTGCGCATTTGTCGTCGATGGACGCGGTGGTGCGTGGCTATTTGTTGGCCGACGTCGTGGCGATGATCGGTACTTACGATTTGGTTTTCGGTGAGGTTGACCGATGAAGGCGACGGGTAATTTCGAAGCGGCGCGCGACGTCGATCCGCAGGTGGTGCTGAGCGACAAGACGCGCGCGCACATCGATCACTGGCTGACCAAGTTCCCGCCCGACCGCAAGCGTTCGGCGGTGCTGCAGGGTCTGCATGCTGCGCAGGAACAGAACCAGGGCTGGCTGACCGACGAATTGATCGTGGGCGTGGCCAAGTACCTGGAGCTGCCGCCGGTGTGGGCCTATGAGGTCGCCAGCTTCTACTCGATGTTCGAGACCGAACGCGTCGGCCGTCATAACGTGGCGTTCTGCACCAATATCAGTTGCTGGCTCAATGGCGCCGAAGATCTGTTGGCGCACGCGGAAAAGAAACTGGGTTGCAAGCTGGGGCAATCGACGGCCGATGGCCGCGTCTACCTCAAGCGCGAAGAAGAGTGCCTGGCTGCCTGCTCCGCGGCGCCGATGATGGTCATCAATGGCCACTATCACGAGCACCTGACGAAAGAAAAGGTCGACGCGCTGCTGGACGGGCTGGAGTAAGACATGGCACATCATCACGCACCCTCAGGCCCGGTCGGTCCGGCGCCGCAGCCGCATCAGGTCGTCTACACGACCCTGCATTACGACACTCCGTGGTCGTATGAGAGCTATCTGAAAACCGGTGGCTACGCCGCGCTGCGCAAGATCCTCGAAGAGAAGATCCCGCCGGCCGATGTCATCGAGATGGTCAAGGCGTCGAACCTGCGCGGCCGTGGTGGCGCAGGCTTTCCGACCGGGTTGAAGTGGTCGTTCATGCCCAAGGGCACGATGCAGAAGTACATCCTGTGCAACTCGGACGAATCCGAGCCGGGCACCTGCAAGGACCGTGACATCCTGCGTTACAACCCGCATTCGGTGGTGGAGGGCATGGCGATCGCTTGCTACGCCACCGGTTCGACCGTGGGCTACAACTACCTGCGTGGTGAGTTCCACCATGAGCCGTTCGAGAACTTCGAACTGGCACTGGCCGATGCCTATGCAAACGGCTGGTTGGGCAAGAACATCCTCGGCAGCGGCGTGGATATCGATATCTACGGTGCGCTGGGCGCCGGTGCCTACATCTGCGGCGAAGAAACTGCATTGATGGAATCGCTGGAAGGCAAGAAGGGCCAGCCGCGCTACAAGCCGCCGTTCCCGGCCAATTTCGGCCTGTACGGCAAGCCGACCACCATCAACAATACCGAGACCTATGCGTCGGTGCCGGCGATCATTCGCAACGGCCCGGAGTGGTTCCTTGGTTTGAGCAAGACCAAGAACGGCGGCCCGAAGATCTTCTCGGTGTCCGGTTGCGTGCAGAAGGGCGGCAACTTCGAAGTGCCGCTCGGCACCACTTTCGACGAACTGCTGGAAATGGCCGGCGGTCTGCGCCCGGGTCGCAAGCTCAAGGGCGTGGTGCCCGGCGGCGTCTCGATGCCGGTGCTGAAGGCCGACCAGGTCGCTGGCCTGCAGATGGACTACGACACCCTGCGCGCGCTCGGCACCGGTCTGGGTTCGGGTGCCATCTTGGTGCTGGACGATAGCGTCTGCTGCGTACGTTTCGCCTGCCGCATCTCGCAGTTCTTCCACAAGGAATCCTGCGGCCAGTGCACCCCGTGCCGCGAGGGCACCGGCTGGATGCACCGCGTGCTGGAGCGCATCGTCGCCGGCAAGGCCACGATGGAAGACCTGCATCAGCTGCGCACCGTCGCCGGCCAGATCGAAGGCCACACCATCTGTGCGTTCGGCGAAGCGGCGGCATGGCCGATCCAAGGCTTTCTGCGCCAGTTCTGGGACGAGTTCGAGTACTACATCGTCAACGGTCGTTCGATCGTCGATACGCAAGTCGGAGTGGCTGCATGAGCGCCCAACCAGTGAACCCGAACGTGCCGCCGGATCATGTGACCGTCGAGATCGACGGCCAGAGTCTGGTCGTGCCGAAGGGCTCAATGATCATCCAGGCGGCCGACAAGGCCGGCATTCCGATCCCGCGCTTCTGCTACCACGAGAAGCTGCCGATCGCGGCCAATTGCCGCATGTGCCTGGTCGATGTCGAAAAGTCGCCCAAGCCATCGCCGGCCTGCGCCACCCCGGTGATGGATGGCATGAAGGTCACCACGCGCAGCGAAAAGGCGCTGAAGTACCAGCGCAGCGTGATGGAATTCCTGCTGATCAACCACCCGCTGGATTGCCCGATCTGCGATCAGGGCGGCGAGTGCGAGTTGCAGGACGTCTCGCTCGGCTATGGCCGTTCGGTCAGCCGCTTCAACGAGCGCAAGCGCGTGGTGCCCGACGAGGACATCGGCCCGCTGGTCGCCACCGAGATGACCCGCTGCATCCAGTGCACGCGCTGCGTGCGTTTCACCGCGGACATCGCCGGTACCTACGAGCTGGGCGGCATGTATCGCGGCGAGAACCTGCAGATCGGCACCTATGACGGCAAGCCGCTGACCACCGAAATTTCCGGCAACGTCATCGATGTCTGCCCGGTGGGCGCGCTGACCAACAAGGTGTTCCAGTTCCGTGCGCGTCCGTGGGAACTGATGGCGCGCGAATCGCTGGGTTACCACGATGCGATGGGCTCGAACCTGTTCCTGCACGTGCGTCGCGGCGAAGTGCTGCGCACCGTGCCGCGTGAGAATGAGGCGGTCAACGAATGCTGGCTGTCCGACCGCGACCGTTATTCGCATCAGGGCCTGTATGCCGAAGACCGTGCGGTCAAGCCGCTGAAGAAGGTCGACGGGCAGTGGACTGAAGTGAGCTGGGCCGAAGGTCTGGCCGCCGCTACGCAGATCCTGCGCGAAAACGCCGGCGATGCGCTTGGCGTGCTCGTGCATCCGTCCACCTCCAATGAAGAAGGCGCGTTGCTCGCGCGTCTGGCCGAAGGGCTGGGTAGCGGCAATCTGGATCACCGTCTGCTCAATCGCGATTTCTCCGACGCTGCGGTGGCCGAAGCCTTCGCCACGCCGCTGGCCGAGATCGAGCAGGCCGACGTGGTGGTGTTGTTCGGCACCAATGTGCGGCATGAGCTGCCATTGCTGCATGCACGTCTGCGCAAGGCGCACATCCAGAATCGTACGCAGATTCATGCGGTCAACCCGGTCGACTTCGATTTCGCCTTCACCCAGGCAAGCCGCACCGTGGTGGCGCCGTCGCAGTTGGCGGGCGCACTGAGCGATGCGACGCTGCGCGATACGGTCAAGGCTGCAAGCCGCGCAGTGGTCGTCGTTGGTGCGTTGGCCGAAAATCATCCGCAGGCTGCCGCGTTGCGCGCTGCCGCACGCGATTTTGCTGCTGCAACCGGTGCTTCGCTGTGCCGCATCCCGCAGGGTGCCAATGCCGTCGGTCTGGTGTCGCAGGGCGTGCTGCCCACCGCGCGCGATGTCGCCGGTATGCTGGCCCAGCCGCGTCAGGCGTACGTGCTGTATGGCATCGAGCCAGGCCTTGATTTTGCCGACGCCGCCGCTGCGCGCAGCGCTCTGGCAGGCGCCAAGGTGGTGGCCTTCAGTCAGTTCGCCTGTGCGTCCACGCGCGATGTGGCCGATGTGATCCTGCCGATCGGCGCGTTGCCGGAAATCGATGCATCGCTGACCAATCTCGATGGTCGCGTACAGACCGCACGCGCTGCTGGCCGCCTGCCGGTCGAAGCACGCGAAGGCTGGCGCGTGTTGCGTGCACTGGGCGGTGAACTGGGTCTGCCCGGTTTCGAATTCATCGATCTGGTCGGCCTGCGCGCCGGCATGCAGAACCGCAGCGTGACGCCGACGACCTCGGCACAGCCAGCGCCCGCCAGCGATGGGCTGGAAGTCGCTGCAACGGCAGCGATCTACCGCACCGATGCAGTGGTGCGTCGGGCTGCTGCACTGCAGTCGCATCCGCTCAACATCGCGCCATGCGTGGCGATGCATCCGGAGCAGGCGACGCAGTTGCACGTCCAGGCGGGTCAGATGGTCAAGGTCGGTACCGATGCCGGTAAGGCAACGTTGCCGGTGGTGCTGGACAAGCGCGTCGCACCGGGCACGGTGTGGATCGAATCCGGCCATGGCGCAACCGCGCCGCTCGGTGCCGGTCGTGTAACGGTGGTGGCTGCATGAACGAATTGCTGTTGAACCTGGTCGACCCCTTGCACCAGTGGTTCCTGGGGCTGGGCGATGGCGGCGTGGTGCTGTGGTCGGTCTTGAAGATCCTGCTGATCGCCGTGCCGGTGATCGTGGCGGTGGCCTTCTACGTGGTCTGGGAGCGCAAGCTGATCGGCTGGATGCACGTGCGCCACGGGCCCATGTACGTGGGGATGGGCATCTTCCAGGCCTTCGCCGACGTGTTCAAACTCCTGTTCAAGGAGATCGTGCAGCCAACCAGCTCGCACAAGGCGATGTTCGTCATCGCACCGCTGCTGACACTGGCGCCGGCCTTCGCCGCATGGTCGGTGGTGCCGTTCGATGCGAAGCTGGTGTTGTCCAATGCCAACGTCGGCCTGCTGTATCTGCTGGCGATGACCTCGTTGGGGGTGTACGGCATCATCCTGGCCGGCTGGGCGTCGAACTCGAAGTACGCATTCCTGGGCGCGATGCGTTCGGCTGCGCAGGTGGTCAGCTACGAGATCGCGATGGGCTTTGCGCTGGTCGGTGTGATGATTGCCTCCGGCAGCGTCAACCTGAGCCAGATCGTGTTCGCGCAGGCCGGCAACTCCGGCTTCTTCGACTGGTTCCTGATTCCGCTGTTCCCGTTGTTCATCGTGTACTGGGTCTCCGGCGTCGCCGAAACCAACCGCGCGCCGTTCGACGTGGTGGAAGGCGAATCGGAAATCGTTGCCGGTCACATGGTGGAATACTCGGGCGGCGCGTTCGCGCTGTTCTTCCTGGCCGAATACGCCAACATGATCCTGGTCAGCTTTCTGATCTCGATCTTCTTCCTCGGCGGCTGGCTGAGCCCGATCCAGGGTTGGGTCAATGCGGATGTTTCGCCGTGGATCGACTGGTTGTGGAGGGGCGGCTGGCCGTGGCTGCTGATGAAGGTGTTCTTCTTCGCCAGTGCCTACATCTGGTTCCGCGCCAGCTTCCCGCGTTACCGCTACGACCAGATCATGCGTCTTGGCTGGAAGGTCTTCATTCCGCTCACGATCGTATGGATTGCAGTGACGGCGTTGATGGTGTTTTACGGCGTGATCCAGAAGGGCGTGTAATTGATGAACAAGATCACCCATTACTTCAAGAGCTTGCTGCTGCTCGAGCTGCTCGGCGGCTTGTGGCTGACGTTGAAATACACGTTCAAGCCCAAGTACACCGTGCTGTATCCGATGGAGAAGTTCCCGCAGTCGCCGCGCTTCCGTGGCCTGCATGCGCTGCGCCGTTATCCCAACGGCGAAGAGCGTTGCATCGCCTGCAAACTGTGCGAGGCGGTGTGCCCGGCGCTGGCGATCACCATCGACTCGGCCAAGCGCGAGGACGGCACCCGCCGCACCACGCGCTACGACATCGACCTGTTCAAGTGCATCTTCTGCGGCTTCTGCGAAGAAAGCTGCCCGGTGGACTCGATCGTCGAAACGCACATCCTCGAGTACCACTTCGAGAAGCGTGGCGAAAATATTGTCAACAAGCCGCAGTTGCTGGCGATCGGAGACCGGTTAGAGACCGAGATCGCCGAGCGTCGCGCTGCCGATGCCGCCTTCCGTTGAGGTCATGATGGACTGGGTCACTATTGCTTTCTACGCCTTCTCCGCCGTCGCGGTCGTGTCCGCCGGTGCGGTGATCAGCGTGCGCAACCCGGTATACGCCGTGTTGTGCCTGATCCTCACGTTCTTCTCGATGGCATGCATCTGGTTGTTGGTCGGGGCTGAATTCCTCGGCGTGACCCTGGTGCTGGTCTATGTCGGCGCGGTGATGGTGCTGTTCCTGTTCGTGGTGATGATGCTGGACATCGATACCAGCCGCCTGCGCGAGGGCTGGGTCAAGTACATGCCGCTGGGCGTCATCGTGGCCGTTGCCATGCTCGCGCAGATGGTCACGTTGATCGGTGTCAAGGCGCGCAGCGCCACGCCGTTCCCGGCAGACAACGCGGCTGCGCAAGCGGCTGACAGCTCGAACCTGACCTGGCTGGCCAAGAGCCTGTACACCGAATTCCTGCTGCCGTTCGAATTTGCTGCGGTGATTCTGACGGTGGCGGTGGTGGCTGCAGTGATGCTGACCCTGCGCAAGCGCACTGGTATCAAGTTGCAGAATGCCGGCGAGCAGTCGCGGGTGAAGGCTGGCGACCGTCTGCGCATGGTCAAAATGGCGGTTGAAAAGCCGGTACAGGTTGCGCCGCAGATTGACGCGGCCGACGGACAGGAGGCGAAGTCTTGATTACCTTGGGCCACCTGCTTGGACTGGGCGCGGTGCTGTTTTGCATCTCGCTGGCCGGCATCTTCCTCAACCGCAAGAACGTCATCGTGCTACTGATGTCGATCGAGTTGATGTTGCTGTCGGTCAACGTCAACTTCATCGCGTTCTCGCGCGAGCTCGGCGATACCGCCGGTCAGTTGTTCGTGTTCTTCATTCTGACGGTTGCCGCTGCGGAGGCTGCAATCGGCCTTGCGATCCTGGTGACTCTGTTCCGCACGCGCCGCACGATCAATGTGGCCGAAGTCGATACGTTGAAGGGCTGACCTGTAGATGGAAATCACTCTCTCCAAGAGTCTGTTGATCGCAGTGGTGCTTGCACCGCTGGTCGGCAGCATCATCGCCGGCCTGTTCGGGCGCCAGGTCGGGCGCAAGGGCGCGCAGTACGTCACCATCCTCGGTGTTGCGGTCAGCTGCGTGTTGTCGTGCCTGACGCTGTATCAGCTGGTGGAGCAGGGCGCCAGCCCGTTCAACCAGAACCTTTACACGTTCTTTGATGTCGGCAATTACTCGGCGCATGTCGGCTTCATGGTCGATCGCCTGACCGCAATGATGATGGTGGTAGTGACCTTCGTGTCGCTGCTGGTGCACATCTACACCATCGGCTACATGGAAGAAGACCCGGGCTACCAGCGCTTCTTCAGCTATATCTCGTTGTTCACTTTCTCCATGCTCACGCTGGTGATGAGCAACAACTTCCTGCAGCTGTTCTTCGGCTGGGAAGCGGTGGGTCTGGTGTCGTACCTGCTGATCGGTTTCTGGTTCAAGCGGCCGACCGCCGTGTTCGCCAACATGAAGGCGTTCCTGGTCAATCGTGTCGGCGACTTCGGTTTCATCCTCGGTATCGCCGGTGTGCTGCTGTGGTTCGGCTCGTTGGATTACTCCACCGTGTTCGCTAACGCGACCACCATGGCCGGTGCCAAGGTGCAGCTGTTCGCGGGCCACGAATGGAGCGTGATGACGCTGATCTGCATCTGCCTGTTCATCGGTGCGATGGGCAAGTCGGCCCAGGTGCCGTTGCACGTGTGGCTGCCGGACTCGATGGAAGGCCCCACGCCGATCTCGGCGCTGATCCATGCCGCAACGATGGTCACCGCCGGCATCTTCATGGTGGCGCGCATGTCGCCGCTGTTCGAGCTGTCGGAGACCGCGCTGAACTTCATCCTGTTCATCGGTGCGACCACGGCCTTCTTCACCGGCCTGATCGGTATCGTGCAGAACGACATCAAGCGCGTGGTTGCGTACTCCACGCTCTCGCAGCTGGGTTACATGACCGTGGCATTGGGCGTGTCGGCCTATTCGGCTGCAGTGTTCCATCTGATGACGCATGCCTTCTTCAAGGCGCTGCTGTTCCTGGCGGCCGGCTCGGTGATCATCGGCATGCACCACGAGCAGGACATGCGCAAGATGGGCGGCCTGCGCAAGTACATGAAGGTCACCTACTGGACCAGCGTGATCGGTACCCTGGCGCTGGTCGGTACGCCGTTCTTCTCCGGCTTCTACTCCAAGGACACCATCATCGAGGCTGCCGCGCATCATGCGCATGAGTCGAATAGCTGGATCGCACTCTATGGCTATTGGGCTGTGTTAGGTGGTGTGTTGGTGACCAGCTTTTACAGCTTCCGTCTGCTGTTCCTGACCTTCCATGGCAAGGAGCGCTTCCGCGACGCCCATGCGCACGACGCGCATTCGCATCACGACAGCGCGCACACCGATGCCGAAGCGCAGGTTCATTCGCACGATGCGCATGGCCACGACGATCACGGACATGGTCATCACGGTGCGCACGAGCCGCATGAGTCCAAGTGGGTTGTGACGCTGCCGTTGATCCTGCTGGCGATCCCCTCGGTGGCGATTGGTTTCTTCACCATCGGTCCGATGTTGTTCGGTACCGACTGGCAAGGCAACCATGCGGCGCACGCCATGCAGGGCCAGGCAGTCTCGTTCTTCACCGGCATCGTCGATTTCTACGATCCGGCACGCGATACCGTGGGTGCATTGGCCAAGGAGTTTCATGGTCCGGTGGCATTCGCACGGCATGGCATGCTGGCCGCTCCCTTCTTCCTGACGGTTGCCGGCCTGCTGCTTGCCGCGCTGTTCTATCTCTGGAAACCTGAGTGGGCAGCGACATCACGTAAGAAGCTTTCGTGGCTGGTTTGGATACTTGAGAACAAGTACGGCGCCGACAAGGTTTGGATCAATGGCTTCGCCGGTGGTGGCGTGGTTCTTGGCAAGGCGTCACGCGCAGTCGATACCCATGTGGTCGACGGCGCTGCCGTCAACGGTTCTGCCCGACTGATCGACCTGGCTGCAAACCTGCTGCGTCGCACGCAATCCGGTTTCCTCTATCACTACGCCTTCGCAATGATCATCGGTTTGATCGCCTTGTTGGCGGTACTGATGCATTTCTGGCGTTGACCTGTACGGAATAAGAAAACGTGTCGAACTGGCCTTTACTGTCTATCTTGATCTGGCTGCCGATTATCGGTGGCGCCCTGATCCTTGCGTTGCGCAACGCCGAGACTGCCCGCTGGGCATCCCTGGCGGTAGCGGTGGCGACCTTTGTGCTGAGTCTGCCGCTGCTGGGCTACGACACGGCCAATGACGCCATGCAGTTCATCGAACTGCATGCCTGGATTCCGGCCTATAACATCGGCTACAACCTGGGCGTGGATGGCATCGCGGTCGCGTTGATCGTGCTGACCACGCTGGTGACGGTGCTGGCCCTGATCGGTGCCTGGCGCTCGATCGACAAGCGCATCAACCAGTACGTGGCTGCCTTCCTGATCCTGGAAGGCGTCACCGTCGGTATCTTCGCCGCCACCGACGCGATGTTGTTCTACGTGTTCTTCGAAGCCATGCTGATCCCGATGTTCTTGATCATCGGTGTCTGGGGCGGGCCGCGGCGCATCTACGCCGCAATGAAGTTCTTCCTCTACACCTTCCTCGGCTCGGTGCTGATGCTGGTGGGCCTGGTGTATCTGTATCTGAAGGGCGGCAGCTTCCAGCTCGCCGACCTGTATGCGCTGCAGCTGACAGCCAAGGAACAGACCTGGATCTTCTTCGCGTTCCTGATCGCCTTCGCGGTCAAGGTGCCGATGTTCCCGGTGCATACCTGGCTGCCGGACGCGCACGTCGAGGCGCCCACAGCCGGTTCGGTGATCCTGGCGGCGATTGCGTTGAAGATCGGCGGCTACGGCTTCCTGCGCTTCAACCTGCCGATCGTGCCCGATGCGAGTCATGAGTTCGCCTGGCTGGTCATCACGCTGTCGCTGATCGCGGTGATCTATGTCGGCCTGGTGGCGTTGGTACAGGACGACATGAAGAAGCTGGTGGCTTATTCGTCCATCGCGCACATGGGTTTCGTCACGCTCGGTACCTTCATCGCGTTCACCCTGGTGCGCGAGTACGGCAGCACCGATGCTGCCCGTCTGGGCTTGCAGGGTGCGATGGTGCAGATGATTTCGCACGGTTTTGTGTCCGGTGCGATGTTCTCGTGCATCGGCGTGCTCTACGACCGCATGCATACCCGTCGCATCGCCGATTATGGCGGCGTGGTCAACGTGATGCCCTGGTTCGCCACCTTCGCGATGTTGTTCTTCATGGCTAATGCCGGCCTGCCTGGAACAAGTGGTTTCGTCGGCGAGTTCATGGTCATCCTGGCCAGCTTCCAGAAGCATCCGTTGGTCGCCTTCGGCGCCGCCACCACGCTGGTGATCACCGCCGCGTACACGCTGTGGCTCTATAGGCGCGTGTTTTTCGGCGAAGTGGCCAACGCCCATGTGGCCGAGCTGAAGGACATCAATGGCCGCGAAGCATTCGTGCTGGGGGTGTTCGCCGCTGGCGTGCTGGCCCTGGGCCTCTACCCGAAGCCGCTGACCGATCTGATGGAGCCGTCGATCGCCAAGCTGGCAACCCAGATTGCCGCGACCAAGCTCTGACCGCTTGCCGTACGTTTTGATTTCCAGGATTTAATGATGACCACGCCAACGCTCGCGCCGTTGACCACCGCTGACCTGGCTCCGCTCGTACCGGAGCTGGTGCTGATCGGCGGCGCCTTCGCACTGCTGATGCTCGACCTATTCGTGAGCCAGCGGAACAAGGTCTGGACCCACCTGTTCTCCGTTGCCGTGCTTGCCGTGGTACTCGTGTTGCTTGCGACCGGCACGGGCGGGCAGGGCGATATCTTCAACGGTATGTTCGTCCGCGATACGGCAGCCGATGTCATGAAGACGGTGATCGTGCTGGTCAGCGGGTTGAGCCTGGTCTATGGCTGGACCTACCTGCGCGAGCGCAATCTCTACCGGGGCGAAATCCCGGTGCTGATGCTGTTCGCCACTGCCGGCATGATGTTGCTGGCCTCGGCCGGTAGCCTGCTGATGGTCTATCTGGGGCTGGAGTTGCTGGCGCTGTGCTCCTACGCATTGGTCGCCTCCAATCGCGACAACGGCCTGGCCACCGAAGCGGCGATGAAGTATTTCGTGCTCGGGTCGCTCGCGTCGGGTCTGCTGCTGTACGGCATGTCGCTGGTGTACGGCGCCACCGGCACCTTGAGCCTGGCCGGCATCCACGATGCAATCGAAGGCTCGAACGAACGCACGTTGCTCCTGACCGGCACCATCTTCATGATCGCCGGCGTCGCCTTCAAGCTGGGTGCTGCGCCTTTCCACATGTGGCTGCCCGATGTGTATCAGGGTGCGCCTGCGCCGATCGCATTGTTCATCAGCTCGGCGCCCAAGCTTGCGGCATTCGGTATGGCCTATCGCTTGCTGGAAGTCGGTATGGGCCCGTTGTCGCCGCAGTGGCATCTGCTGATCGGCGGCTTGTCGGCGGTGTCTCTGGTGGTCGGTAACCTGATGGCCATTGCGCAGAGCAACCTCAAGCGCATGCTTGCGTACTCGACGGTCTCGCATATCGGCTTCCTGCTGATGGGTGTGGCTGGCGGCGGCGAAGAGGGCTATGCGGCTGCCATGTTCTACGCGGTCAGCTATACCATCATGTCTACCGCGTCCTTCGGCGCCATTATCGCGCTGTCGCGCAATGGATTCGAAGCGGAAAACATCGACGACTTCAAGGGACTCAACGCGCGCAATCCGTGGATGGCCGGCCTGGTGCTGTGCACCATGGCGTCGCTTGCGGGCATCCCGCCGTTCCTTGGTTTCTGGACCAAGTTGGCGGTGCTGGGCGCGGCAGTGAAGGGCGACATGCTGTGGCTAGCCTTGGTTGGTGTGATCTGTGCAGTGATCGGTGCGTACTACTACCTGCGCGTCATCAAGGTCATGTACTTCGACGAGCCGGTAGGCGAGCCGTTGCCGGCCAATAACGATCGCGTGCTCGGCACCGTGCTCGGCGTCAACGCGCTGGCCCTGCTTGCACTTGGCCTGGCCTGGAGCCCGATCATGGTGTGGTGCCAGCGCGCGTTCGCCGGGCTCGCCTGAGACCGCCATGTTGGCGCGACGCAAGACGGTGTCGCGCAGCCGGTGTGGCGCCGCTCTGAAATACGGCTGCGTTGACTGTTTCGTTTTTGTTGCAATGCGGGTATTATTCGCCGCGACGTTGAACAGCCGCCACGCTGTTCAACAGATGAAAAACTAGGGCTTGCAATTGCCGCTCAAGTTCTTCATAATTCCGCTTCTGCTGCGGGGTGGAGCAGTCTGGCAGCTCGTCGGGCTCATAACCCGAAGGTCGCAGGTTCAAATCCTGCCCCCGCTACCAAGTTTCGAATTGTTGCTTCATCGCAGTGATTCAACTTCTTGGATCGTAAGGACGCATGTTCCCGTCTTTACGCCGACCCAGAGAGGTCGGGCTTTTTTCACGCAAGGGGCCCATCGGGCCCCTTGTTTTTTCCGGAACCGGAAAGTTTGCTGCCGGTTGCCGGGGTTCTACTGGCAATCATCTGATCAGGGCAGTCTGTGAGCGAAAAAGCGACCGAAATCGCGAATCTGCTGAGTCCAACGGTTGAGTCCCTGGGCTTGGAACTGCTGGGCGTGGAATATCTTCCCGCTCCAGGCGGCGCCACATTGCGCCTCTATATCGATGTGCCGTTGGCCGAACAGCCCGAGCGCGTCATCAATGTCGACGACTGCGAGCGCGTGAGCCGCGAGGTCTCTGCCCAGCTCGACGTGGAAGACCCGATCAGCGGCAACTACACGCTGGAAGTGTCATCGCCGGGCGTGGATCGTCCGCTGTTCACGCTGGAACAATTCGCGCGCCATACCGGTGAGTCGGCAAAGATCGTCTTGAAGCTGGCGCAGGATGGCCGGCGCCGCTTCCAGGGCGAGATCCTGCGCATCGATGCCGAGGCAGATGCGGTGGTGTTCGCCGTCGATGGCAAGGACGTGCAGATCGGCTACGACAATATCGACAAAGCGCGCATCGTGCCGGATTGGGTTGCACTGGGTCTGGCACCGCAGAAACCGAACAAGCCCGGCCCGAAGAAACCCGGGCACGAAAAGAAGAAACCATCCAACGAGTCGGCGGCTGGCAAGCCGCGCGCGGAGTGACGAAATGAGCAAGGAACTTTTGCTGGTAGTGGATGCGGTCGCCAATGAAAAGGGCGTGCCGCGCGAAGTGATCTTCGAAGCGATCGAAGCTGCGCTGGCGTCCGCAGCGAAGAAGCGCTATCCCGACCAGGACGTGCTGGCCCGCGTCACCATCGATCACAAGGACGGTACTTACGAAACCTACCGTCGCTGGGAAGTGGTTGCCGATGACGTGGTGATGGAATCCCCTGACCGCCAGGTGCGTCTGATGGATGCCATCGACGAGGCCGACGGCGTGGAAGTGGGCGATTACATCGAAGAGCAGATCGAGAACCCCGACTTCGGCCGTATCGCCGCGCAGGCTGCCAAGCAGGTGATCGTGCAGCGTGTGCGCGAGGCCGAGCGCCAGCAGGTGGTGGATGCGTGGAAGGATCGCGTGGGTGAGTTGATCACCGGCGTGGTCAAGCGTGCAGAGCGCGGCAATATCTTTGTCGATCTTGGCGGCAACGCCGAAGCCTTCATTCCGAAGGACAAGGGCATTCCGCGCGACGTGTTGCGTCCCGGCGACCGCGTGCGCGGCTATCTGGCCGAAGTGCGCTCCGAGCCTCGTGGCCCGCAGCTGTTCATCAGCCGTGCCGCACCGGAATTCATGATCGAGCTGTTCAAGCTCGAGGTGCCGGAAGTCGGTCAGGGCCTGGTCGAGATCAAGGCTTGCGCACGCGATCCGGGCGACCGCGCCAAGATTGCCGTGATCGCGCACGACGCCCGCACCGATCCCATCGGCGCGTGCATCGGCATGCGCGGTTCACGTGTGCAGGCGGTGTCCAACGAGCTCAACGGCGAGCGCGTGGACATCGTGTTGTGGAACGAGAACCCGGCCAACTTCGTCATCAACGCGATGGCGCCTGCCGAAGTGCAGTCGATCATTGTCGATGAAGACAAGCACTCGATGGACCTGGCGGTGGCGGAAGACCGCCTGGCGCAGGCGATCGGCAAGGGCGGCCAGAACGTGCGTCTGGCCAGCCGCCTGACCGGTTGGCAGCTCAATGTGATGACCGCCGACCAGGTGGCCGCTAAGTCCGAGGCCGAGCAGGCCGCGGCACGCCAGCTGTTCATGGACCGCCTGGAAGTGGACGAGGAAATTTCCGCGATCCTGGTCTCCGAAGGTTTCAATACGGTCGAAGAAATTGCCTATGTGCCGGTCGGCGAGTTGCTGGCGGTGGAAGGCTTCGACGAAGACATCGTTGAGGAACTGCGCGCCCGTGCCCGCGATGCGCTGCTGAACGCCGCGCTGGCCGAGGAGGAAGGCCTGGAAGGAACTCAGCCCGCCGAGGACCTGCTGGCGCTGGAGGGGATGGACGAGGAGACGGCTTTTGCGCTGGCCGAGCACGGCGTGCGTACCAGCGAGGACTTGTCCGACCTGGCCGCGGACGAGATCGTCGACTTCGGCATCGAGGGCATGACCCAGGAGCGCGCCGCGGCGCTGATCCTGGCGGCCCGCGCCGAGGAGATCGCCCGTTTGGAGCGCGGCGAATGAGCCGGCAATGAACCGCGCCCTGACCCCATCAGGGCTTAGAATCAGCGTATCCCTTGCTCTGGGCGAGGGGGCGCCAACCAGATCATAGGATCCGAATGTCGCAGCAAACCACCATCCGCAAGCTTGCCGAACTGGTCAACACGCCGGTCGATAAACTGCTGGTTCAACTGGCCGAGGCCGGAATGAAGTTCAGCGGTCCCGACCAGGTCGTGACCAGCACCGAGAAGATGAAACTGCTTGGCTTCCTGCGTCGCACGCATGGCAAGGCGGAAACGTCTGCCGAAGCGGCGAGCGAAGCAGCCAAGAAAATCACGCTCAATCGGCGCAAGCTGCAGGAAGTCACTGTCAACGCCGGCCGCACCAAGACCACGGTCAATGTGGAAGTGCGGCAGAAGCGCACCTACGTGAAGTCCGAGAACGAAGGCAACGGCCGCGCCGCGCCGATGACGCCGGACGAAGAGCGCGCCGATATCCTGCGCAAGCTCGAGGAGTCGCGTCAGCGTAACCTCGAAGAGCAGCAGCGCCTGGCCGAAAGCGACCGTGTGCGCGACGAGGCAATTCAGCGCAAGCGCGAGGAAGAGCAGGCCGCCAAGGACCGTGCAGAAGCCGAGCGCAAGGCTGCCGAGGAAGCCGCTGCGGCTGCCAGTGCGCCGGCCCCGGTTGCTGACGCGCCGACTCCGTCTGCCGCCGCGCCGGCTGCGCGTTCTGCTGCTTCGCCGTCGTCCGCACCGCGTGCGGCGCGCCCGGCCGGCGCATCCCCGGCCTCGCGTCCGGCAGCGCCGGCACGTGCGGACGACCGCAGCAATGCCGCCAAGCATAAGACGCGCGGTTCGCACGTCATGGTGGCCGGTGTCGAAGACGACGATGCGACCAAGCGCTTTGCCGGGCAGTTGCATCTGTCCGCGGCCGATCGCGCGCGACGTTCCAATGTGCGCGGCAAGCCGACCGGCCGCCCGGGTTCGTCGTCCTCGCGTCGTGGTAATGACAACGGCCGTGGCAGCCAGGCCAACAGTGGCCCGCATGGGTTCGAGCGTCCGACCGCACCGGTGGTGCGTGAAGTGGCGATCGGCGAGACCATCACCGTGGCAGACCTGGCGCAGAAGCTCGCGCTCAAGGGCGGCGACGTGGTCAAGGCGTTGTTCAAGATGGGCGTCATGGCGACCATCACCCAGAGCATCGATCACGACACCGCCGCACTGGTGACCGAAGAGCTCGGCCATAAGGCCGTGCGCGCCGACAATGCCGACTTCGAGGACGCACTGCTGGCGCATGCCGAAGATGCGCAGGGCGAAGCCACGTCGCGTCCGCCGGTGGTCACCATCATGGGTCACGTCGATCACGGCAAGACCTCGCTGCTGGACTATATCCGCCGTACCAAGATCGCCTCCGGCGAAGCCGGCGGCATTACCCAGCACATCGGTGCGTACCACGTCGAAACCGGTCGTGGCGTCATCAGCTTCCTGGATACGCCCGGCCATGCCGCATTTACCTCGATGCGTGCCCGTGGGGCCAAGATCACCGACATCGTGGTGCTGGTCGTTGCCGCCGACGACGGCGTGATGCCGCAAACCAAGGAGGCGGTTGCGCATGCCAAGGCGGCAGGCGTACCGCTGATCGTGGCGGTCAACAAGATCGACAAGACCGGCGCCGATCCGCTGCGGGTCAAGAACGAGCTGCTGGCCGAAAACGTAGTGGCCGAAGAGTTCGGTGGCGACACCCAGTTCATCGAAGTCTCTGCCAAGGTCGGTACCGGCGTGGACACGCTGCTGGATGCGATTTCGTTGCAGGCCGAAGTGCTGGAACTCAAGGCCGTGGCCGAGGGCCGCGCCAGCGGTACCGTCATCGAATCCTCGCTGGACAAGGGCCGCGGCCCGGTCGCGACGGTGCTGGTGCAGCAGGGTGCGCTGAAGCGTGGCGACTATCTGGTGTGCGGCATCCAGTACGGTCGCGTGCGTGCGTTGTTCGACGAAACCGGTCATCAGCCGGCCTCGGCGGGCCCGTCGATTCCGGTGCAGGTGCTGGGTTTGTCCGGCGTGCCGGAGGCGGGCGACGACTTCGTGGTCGTCGACGACGAGCGCCTGGCCAAGGACGTGGCGCAGCAGCGCGAAACCAAGCGCCGCGAATCGCGTCTGGTTGCCTCGGCCACCAACCGCATGGAAGACATCCTGGCCCAGATGGGCAAGGGCGAAGGCCAGCAGGTGCTGAACCTGGTGATCAAGGCCGACGTGCAGGGCTCGGTGGAAGCGCTCAAGCAGTCGCTGGTGGCGTTGTCCAACGAGGACATCCGCATCAATGTGATCCACTCCGGCGTGGGCGGCATCACCGAATCGGACGCCAATTCGGCTGCTGCTTCCAAGGCGACGATCATCGGCTTCAACGTGCGTGCGGATGCCTCGGCGCGCAAGATCGTCGAGTCCAACGGCATCGATCTGCGTTACTTCTCGATCATCTATGACGTGATCGATCAGGTGAAGCAGGTGGCCTCCGGTCTGCTCGGCGTGGAAATCCGCGAAGAGATCATCGGCATCGCACAGGTCCGCGATGTGTTCCGCAGCTCGAAGTTCGGCGCGGTTGCAGGCTGCATGGTCATCGAAGGCGTGGTCAAGCGCAGCAAGCCGATCCGCGTACTCCGCGACAGCGTCGTGGTGTTCGAAGGCGAGCTGGAATCGCTGCGTCGCTTCAAGGAAAACGTCGACGAAGTGCGCAACGGTACCGAATGCGGTATCGGCGTGAAGGCTTACAACGACGTCAAGGCTGGCGACCAGATCGAGTGCTTCGAGCGTATCGAAGTGGCCCGTACGCTGTAATGGCTGCCGGGGCCGACCGGCCCCGGACTCCGCTCGACGGAGTTGTCCAATGCAGGTTCTGCAAGGCGAGGGCGGCATGGCCGCCCGCGTTTGTTTTGGCTTCGGTGCCAACTGGCCCTCCGAATCAACCAGGTCCACGACCATGCCAACCAAATCATTCCATCGCACCGACCGGGTGTCTGCGCAGGTGCGTCGCGACCTCGGCACGATCGTGCACGCGGCCGTGCGCGACCATGGCCTGCCGTCGGTCAGCGTGTCCGACGTCGAAATCAGTCGCGACCTGGCGCATGCCAAGGTGTTCGTTACCGCTCTGCAGCAGGAGCGTTCGGCCGAAGCGGTCAAGGGGCTCAAGGAAATCGCCGGCCAGCTGCGTACGCAGTTGGCGCGCGCGATGAAGCTGCGCCATGTGCCGGAGCTGCACTTCCATTACGACGATTCGGTCGATCGCGGCGAACGCATCGACAATCTGCTGCGTGACCTGGACGACGTTGGCCCCGAGGCCACATCCAGCGATGAAGATGCCGAACAGCGCTGAGCGCTGTCACGGCCTGCCGCGCCTGCCGCGACCCTGATTCCCGCGGGCGCACACTGCGCCTGATTCGAGCACCGATCTTTTGAAACCCCGCATCGTCTATCGCCCGTTGCACGGCATCCTGCTGCTGGACAAGCCGGCCGGGTTGAGCTCCAACAATGCACTGCAGGCCGCACGTCGCTTGTTGCGCGCTGAGAAGGGCGGCCATACCGGCAGCCTGGATCCGCTGGCCACCGGCCTGTTGCCGCTCTGTTTTGGCGAAGCCACCAAGATCGCCGGGCTGCTGCTCGGTTCAGCCAAGGCGTACGACGCCGAGATCGTGTTGGGCGTCACCACCGACACCGACGACGCCGACGGCGAGCCGCTGCGCGCGCGTGCGGTGCCGGACCTGAGCGAGGCCGATCTGCAGGCGGCGTTGGCGCCCTTCATCGGCCGTATCCAGCAACAAGCGCCGATTTGTTCCGCGCTCAAGCAGGGCGGCGAGCCGCTGTATGCCAAGGCGCGACGCGGCGAACGCATCGAAGCGCCGGTGCGCGAGGTGGATGTGCAGGCGATCGAGGTGCTGGGCTACAGCGCCCCACGTCTGCGCCTGCGCGTGACCTGCGGCTCGGGCACATATATCCGCAGCCTGGCACGCGACCTGGGCGAGGTGCTGGGATGTGGGGCGCACATCGCCTCGTTGCGTCGGCTGTGGGTGGAGCCGTTTCGCGCTCCACAGATGATTACGCTGGAGGCGTTGTCGGCCGCGCTGGAGGCGGGCGCCGAGGCACAGACACTCTTGCTGCCGATCGAGGCCGGCCTGGCCGATTTTGCGCGAATCGTGCTCGATCAGACCCACGCGGCGCGTTTCCGCATGGGCCAGCGCCTGCGTGACGCCGCATTTCCGGTAGGGCAGGTCGCCGTATTCGGACCTGACGGAACCCCCTCGGGACTAGGCCTGGTCGACGCCGGCGGGCGCTTGTCGCCGCAGCGATTGTTCAATGGACTGAACGAAATTCCGGCCTGTTAAGATTCTGTCAACTTGTTCCCCGGGCCGGGCGACGTTACAATTTCGCGGCCCCGATCGGGGCACCTTTGCGCCAAGCGCGCTCATCCTAAGCAAACGGCGAGTCCGACGGTGCGTCACGCACGTTCCTGTCGACCACGCATCTATCGAGAAAACATCATGTCCGTCGACACCCAGAAAGTTATTGAAGACAACAAGCGCAGCGCCCAGGACACCGGTTCGCCGGAAGTGCAGGTCGCTCTGCTCACCGCGCGCATCGAGCTGCTGACCGGTCACTTCAAGACCCACAAGAAGGATCACCACAGCCGCCGTGGTCTGCTGCAGATGGTCAACCGTCGTCGCAGCCTGCTCGACTACCTGAAGAAGAAGGACAACGAGCGTTACAAGTCCTTGATCGAGAAGCTCGGCCTGCGCCGCTAATCGAGTCCTACCGCCGCGGCGCAGCGATGCGCCGCGGTTTTGTTTTGGTCAATCGCACTCCGTTTCAAGCAAGACGCACTTTTGGGCCGGAGCCTCCCGGCCGCCCGTTCTCGGCATGGGTCGACGACGGTCCAACGCAGACAGCAATACCTAAGGGAAAAAACCTCCGTGGCAAAAATCACCAAAACCTTCCAGTACGGCAAGCACACCGTCACTCTTGAGACGGGCGAAATCGCTCGCCAGGCAGGCGGCGCCGTGATCGTCAAGTTCGACGACACCGTACTGCTGGTCACCGCCGTCGCCGCCAAGAGCGCGCGCGAAGGGCAGGACTTCTTTCCTCTGACGGTCGATTATCAGGAGAAGTTCTACGCTGGCGGCCGCATCCCGGGCGGCTTCTTCAAGCGCGAAGGACGCGCGACCGAGAAGGAAACGTTGATCTCGCGCCTGATCGATCGTCCGATCCGTCCGCTGTTCCCGGAGGACTACAAGAACGAAGTGCAGATCATCGCCACCGTGATGTCGATGAATCCGGACATCGACGGCGACATCGCCGCGCTGATCGGCGCCTCGGCCGCACTGTCGCTGGCCGGCACCCCCTTCAAGGGCCCGATCGGCGCCGCCAAGGTCGGCTACAAGAATGGCGAATACATCCTCAACCCGACCGTGACCGAGCTGAAGGATTCGCAGCTGGAGCTGGTCGTGGCCGGTACCGCCAACGCGGTGCTGATGGTCGAGTCCGAAGCCGAGCTGCTGTCCGAAGAAGTGATGTTGGGCGCAGTGACGTTCGGTCATCGCGAGATGCAGAAGGTCATCAACGTCATCAACGAGCTGACCGTCGAAGCCGGCACCAAGCCGTCCGACTGGGTGGCACCGGCGAAGAACGACGGCATGATCGCCGCACTGAAGGAAGCGGTGGGCGACCAGCTCGCGTCGGCATTCCAGGTGCGCGACAAGTTGCAGCGCCGCGATGCGATTTCGGCGATCAAGAAGGACGTGCTGGGCGCCCTGGCGCCGCGCGCGACCATCGAAGGCTGGGCTGCCGGTGATCTGGCCAAGGAATTCGGCGAGCTGGAATACCAGACCATGCGTGGTTCGGTGTTGAGCAGCAAGGTGCGCATCGACGGCCGTGCACTGGACACCGTGCGTCCGATCAGCGCCGAGGCCGGCGTGTTGCCGCGTACCCATGGCTCGGCGCTGTTTACCCGCGGCGAGACGCAGGCGATCGTGATCACCACGCTGGGCACCGCGCGCGACGGTCAGGTCATCGACGCAGTGTCGGGCGAGTACAAGGAAAACTTCCTGTTCCATTACAACTTCCCTCCGTATTCGGTGGGCGAGTGCGGTCGTTTCGGTGCGCCAAAGCGTCGCGAAATCGGCCACGGCCGCCTGGCCAAGCGCGGCGTGCTGGCCGTGATGCCGACTCTGGAAGAATTCCCGTACACCATTCGCGTGGTCTCGGAAATCACCGAGTCCAACGGTTCTTCCTCGATGGCTTCGGTCTGCGGCAGCTCGCTGGCGCTGATGGATGCCGGCGTGCCGATCAAGGCGCCGGTCGCAGGTATCGCGATGGGTCTGGTCAAGGAAGGCAATGACTTCGTCGTGCTCTCCGACATCCTGGGTGACGAAGATCACCTCGGCGACATGGACTTCAAGGTGGCCGGTACTGCCGAAGGCGTGTCCGCGCTGCAGATGGACATCAAGATCGAAGGCATCACCGAAGAGATCATGAAGCAGGCATTGCAGCAGGCCAAGGCTGGCCGTCTGCACATCCTGGGCGAGATGGCGCATGCGCTGACCACCCCGCGTCAGGAGCTGAGCGACTACGCGCCGCGCCTGCTGACCATCAAGATCCACCCGGACAAGATCCGCGAAGTGATCGGCAAGGGTGGCTCGACCATCCAGGCCATCACCAAGGAAACCGGCACGCAGATCGACATCCAGGACGATGGCACGATCATCATCGCTTCGGTCAACGCGATTGCCGCGCAGGCTGCCAAGTCGCGCATCGAGCAGATCACCTCGGACGTGGAGCCGGGCCGCATCTACGAAGGCAAGGTCGCCAAGATCATGGACTTCGGTGCGTTCGTCACCATCCTGCCGGGCAAGGACGGCCTGGTGCACGTGTCGCAGATTTCCAGCGAGCGCGTGGAGAAGGTCGGCGACAAGTTGAAGGAAGGCGATCTGGTCCGCGTCAAGGTGCTGGAAGTGGACAAGCAGGGCCGCATCCGTCTGTCGATCAAGGCAGTGGAAGAAGGCGAAGGCGTGCAGGCGTCGGCGGAGTAATCGCCGCGTGCTGATGCATCACGCATGATGCATGGCAAGAAAGCGGGCTTCGGCCCGCTTTTTTGTTGTGGCTAGCGCGGCTGCTTGACTCCTGCTCGCACCAAGAGGAAATGCATGGCGTCGGACAAGGGGCGCCGCATCGTGCAGTTGATGTGCCGCGTCGGCGTTGCGGCCTCGTCCTACCCACACCCGTCGCCAGCAGCTTTTTCCCTTCTCCTACCGGAAGAAGGCGGCGCGTAGCGCCGGATGAGGGTATGGGCGGAGCCTGGTGCTGTGAACTGAGCGAAGCCTCCGTCACGTAGCCTCACCCCAAGCCTTCTCCCGCAGGAGAAGGGCTTTGAATCCGTCTCTACTCAGGTTGCTGTTGTTGTGGCGGCGCCGGCTGGGCTTCCGGGCGTGGTGGCACGACGCGTGGGAAGCCCGGCGGCATTGTTTGTTCTGTAGGCACGGTGTCGGGTGTGGGCAGTGGCGCGGTCGGTGTCGGCGCAACCATTGCCGCGTCAGGACGCAGTTTCAACAGTGCGGCCCAGTCGCGGCGATTGAAGTCGCACAGTTCTTCGTGCGCCGGCGTGCATTCGCTGGCGATACCCAAGCTGTCTTCGTTCTGATCCTGGTTGCTGTCCGATTGCGGTGTTGGCAATACCACGCGGCCGGCGCGGTCCAGCGGCATCTTGCGCATAATCACCGTGTTGAACACGTTGCCGCCGATCAGATACAACGTGCGATCGCCGCCGACATTGGCGGCCACCACGACATCGCAATGCGACTGCCACGGCATCGGCGCACTGCCGCCCAGCGCGGCTTTCAGGCCGGCATAGCCCAACGCAGTACTGCGGCCGCGCAGCAGACACAGCAGATCGCCTGGCGCCGGCTTCTCGACTGCAGGATCGGTGAACCGGTACGGGCCGGTAGCGCCGTCGTTGTAGGCGCTGCGGATGTAATCCAGATGGCGCGCGGAGCGATGAAAACCGCTCAACCCCGATTGCGTCATTACCCAGGAGATGAAAGCGGCCGACCATGGGTTGTCGATCAGGAATGCACGGCAGTCGCTGGCGGTGTAGCGCGTACCATCCAGTGCCGCGCAGCTCGATGCGCCGGGGCGTCCGCCCATCGACGCAAGCGTGCCGCTGTCGCGCCAGTAGCCTGCAACGCGTTGCCAGGCGACCACGCCATGATCGGCGAGATAGCCCGATTCGGCTTCGGTAACGCCAAGGCTGGCCAGGCGGCCCTTGGCATCGATAAACGGGCGTTGCCACAGCCGATGCTCATTGCAGGCGTTGCGCACGATGGCGATCGCGGCGGGACTCGTTCCGAACCGTGGCGGGATATCGCACACTTCCGCAGCCGCAGCGCTGCTTCCGATACCTGCCAGCAAGAAGCAGATCCACGGCCAAGCTTTGACGGTCATTGCAGGTCCTGCACGGAAACAATCGCAGCAGGCTGCCAGAGCCGGCTGCGCGCACGCGTGAAATCAGCGCTTCGGCGGCGGGCCGAGTTTGAGCGATAGATCCACTGCCTGCACGTGCTTGGTGAGCCCGCCAATCGAAATGCAGTCCACCCCGTCTTCGGCAATGGCGCGAATGCCGGCCAGATCCACGCTGCCGGAGACCTCCAGCGGAATGCGTCGTTCCGGCGGTAATGCAGCAACGATACGCACCGCTTCTCGGCGCATGGCCTGGTCGAAGTCGTCGATCAGGATGCGCGTGCAACCAACCTGCAATGCTTCGCGTAGCTGCTCCAGCGTTTCCACTTCGACCACCAGCGGCAACTGCGGTTGCTGCGCGCGTGCGGCATGCACGGCCGCGCTCAACGAACCGGCGGCGCGAATGTGATTTTCCTTCAGCATCACCGTGTCGAACAGGCCGATACGGTGATTGTCGCCACCGCCGCAGCGCACGGCGTATTTCTGCGCGGCGCGCAGGCCCGGCAGCGTCTTGCGTGTGTCCAGAATGCGCGCGTGCGTCCCGGCCACCGCAGCCACATATGCCGCGGTGGTGGTCGCCGTGGCAGACAGCGTCTGCATGAAATTGAGCGAGGTGCGTTCGGCGCTGACCAGGCTGCGGCTGCGACCGTGCAGCAGCGCGAGCACCGTGCCGGCTCCGACGTGCTGGCCTTCATGCACCTGCCAGTCGATGCGTACCTGCGGGTCGAGCGCGCGGTGGGTGGCATCGAACCAGGGGCGGCCGGCGATGACCGCATCCTGCTTGCACAGCAGGTAGGCACTGTCGGCCTGGTCGGGCAGCAGCGCGGCGGTGACATCGCCGCTGCCGATGTCTTCGGCCAGGGCGCGCGCCACATCCGCTTCGATCGATTCGACGGGCGGCGCGTCCGGCACGTTGGTGCGCACGGGCAGGCTCACTTCTCGGGGAAGTCGGCGATTTGTGCGGTGGCGATGGCTTCTTCGGCCAGCAGCACCGGAATGCCGTCGTCGACGCGGAAGATCTGCTTGCGGTCGCGGGTGATCAGCGCTTCACGCAGCGGCTGGGTTTGTGCGGCGCCGTCGGCGCGCTGCAGGGTTCCGCCTGCGATGGCGGCATTGAGTGCTTCCAGGCCCTTGCCGTCGAGCAGCGAAAGCGGCTGGCGGGTGTCGGGCGAGCACAGCAGGTCGAGCAATTTGCGATCCATCGAAGTCTTGTCTTGCGTGGAGATTGGCTAGAATACGTCTTTACCGCAGGGCAGGGCCATGACCTCCAACCACTCCGCGCCGCTGGTCGGCATCGTGATGGGTTCCCGTTCGGACTGGGAGACCATGCAACACGCAGCTCAGAAGCTCGACGCGCTGGGCGTGCCGTACGAAGTCAAGGTGGTCTCGGCGCACCGCACCCCGGACGTCTTGTTCGCCTACGCCGAACAGGCGGGCGCCCGTGGACTGCGCGCCATCATCGCCGGCGCCGGCGGCGCGGCGCATCTGCCGGGCATGCTGGCTGCCAAGACTGCAGTGCCGGTGCTTGGCGTGCCGGTGCAGTCCAAGGCGTTGAACGGCATGGATTCGCTGCTGTCGATCGTGCAGATGCCGGCCGGTATTCCGGTGGCCACCTTTGCCATCGGCAATGCAGGTGCGGCCAATGCGGCGTTGTTTGCGGCGGCCATGCTGGCGCCGGAGCAGACGCAGATCGGTCAGGCGCTGGCGCAATTCCGCGCCAAGCAGACCGACGATGTCATGGCCAGCGACGACCCACGCCAATGAGCACGGTCGGCATTCTCGGTGGCGGCCAGCTGGCGCGCATGCTGGTACTGGCCGGTGCACCGCTCGGCATACGCTTTGCGGTCTTCGATCCGGCAGCCGATGCATGCGCTGGCCAGGTGGCACCGCTGCAGGTTGGCGCGTTCGATGACGTGGCGACCCTTGCCGCATTCGCCGAGCAGGTGGATGTGATCACCTTCGATTTCGAAAACGTGCCGGCCACCAGCGCGCAGCAACTCGCTGCCCGGGTGCCGGTGTTTCCCAGTCCGGCTGCGCTTGCGGTTGCGCAGGACCGGCTCAGCGAAAAAACCTTGTTCCGCGAGCTCGGCATTCCGGTGCCCGAGTTTGCCGCAATCGACGACCGCGCCGGCCTGGATGCAGCGCTCGCACGGATCGGCACGCCCTGCGTGCTGAAGACGCGCCGCTTCGGCTACGACGGCAAGGGCCAGTTCCGTATCAAGTCGCTCGCCGATGCCGATGCAGCGTGGGACGCGCTTGGCGCACAGGCGGCGCACGTCGGATTGATCGTGGAAGCGTTCGTGCCGTTCCAGCGCGAGGTCAGCGTGGTTGCAGTGCGCGGGCGCGATGGCGAATTCCGCGCCTGGCCATTGACCGAAAATTGGCATGTGGACGGTGTGCTGTCGGCCAGCCTGGCACCGGCGAGGGTGGAGGCGGCGCTACAAGCCTCGGCCGAATCGCACGCGCGTGCCGTGGCGGAAAGGCTCGACTATGTCGGCGTATTTGCGCTGGAACTGTTCGTGCGCGACGGTGAGTTGCTTGCCAACGAAATGGCGCCGCGCGTGCATAACTCGGGGCATTGGACCATCGAAGGCGCCGAGACCTCGCAATTCGAAAATCATGTGCGGGCCGTCCTTGGCTTGCCATTGGGCAGTACTGCGATGCGCGGCCACGCCTGCATGCTCAACTGGCTGGGCGCGATGCCAGACGCCAGGGCGTTCCTGGCGGTGCCCGGTGGGCATTGGCACGACTACGGCAAGCAAGCGCGCGATGGACGCAAGGTGGGGCACGCAACGCTGCGCGCGGAGACAGCGCAGGCGCTGGCGCTGGCAGTGAGCGATGCCGGCGCTGCGCTGCAGCGCGATGCGCAGGCTCGTCCAGTGGTTGCGCGTTTGAACGAAGGCTGATGCGCGCAGCGTCTCGGTGGTGATCGCATGCGACGCCGCGCGCCGTCTGCGAGGGCGCGTCGGTATCGGAAGCGGACCCGTTCTGCGATGTTCCAGCAGATGAGCCAGTCCGCATTTGCGGCTGAACGCTGAGCGGCCAGGTCAGCCCAGCCGGCTTGCGACAAAATCCCAGTTCACCAGCTTCCAGAACGCTTCCAGATAACGCGCGCGATCCTGCTGGTAGTCCAGGTAGTACGCATGCTCCCAGATGTCGCAGGCGAGCAGCGGGATGTCCGGCCCGGTGAGCGGGGTGGAGGCGTTGGGTGTGGCGACCACTGCCAGCGTGCCATCCGGGCGCTGCACCAGCCACACCCAGCCCGAGCCGAAGCTGCTCAACGCCACACGCGTGAACTCCTGCTTGAAATGCACGAAGTCGCCGAACGATTTGGCGATGCCGTCGCCCAGCCGTCCAAGTGGCTCCCCGCCAGCACGCGGCCGCAGGCACTGCCAATAGAAATTGTGGTTCCACACCTGTGCGGCCAGATGAAACAGCGTGCCCTGCGCCTGCGCGATGATCTCTTCCAGCGTCAACTCGGCAAATTCGCTGCCTTCGATGCGCGCGTTGAGCTGTTCGACCTCGCTGCGGTGACAGACGCCGTGATGCGCCTCCAGTGTTGCGGCGGACAGATGCGGCTCCAGGGCAGCGCGGGAGTAGGGCAGTGCAACGTGTTCGATCGGCATGATGGCAGTGGCAGCGAAGGGAGTGCGGCGATAGGTCGCGCTGAAGGCTTACAATGCGCGCCTTTGCGGAAGTCTATCCGACCCGGCGGTCGGGCCTGCCGCTCCCAGTCAGGAGAGTCCAATGCCGGTGATGGAACGGATCCAGGCCGAAGTCGAACAACACCCGATCGTGCTGTTCATGAAAGGCACCCCGCAATTTCCGATGTGCGAGTTTTCCAGTCGCGCCGTGCAGGCCTTGGTGGCCGCCGGTGCCGACCAACTGCGTACGGTCAACGTGTTGGAAGAGCCCGAAGTGCGCGCAAATCTGCCGCGCTACTCCAACTGGCCCACGTTTCCGCAGCTGTTCATCCATGGCGAGCTGATCGGCGGCTGCGACATCACGTTGGAACTATTCGAGGCCGGCGAGCTCAAGCGCATTGTCAGCGAGGCGTACCAGCCGTGAGTTCGGTGCAGGCCCAGCCGCAGTCGGCCGCCTTGTCGGGACGGGTCGTGCTGGTCACCGGCGCCGCCGGCGGCCTCGGCGCCGCCGCGGCGCAGGCATGTGCGGCTGCAGGCGCCACGGTGGTCCTGCTTGGTCGCAAGGTGCGCCCGCTGGAGCGCATCTACGACGCGGTGGCAGCGCTGGGTGCCGAGCCGCTGCTGTATCCGCTGGATCTGGCCGGCGCCACGCCGGACGACTACGCCACGCTTGCGCAACGGTTGCAGACCGAACTTGGTGGTCTGCATGGCCTGCTGCAGTGCGCTGCCGACTTTTCCGGCCTGACGCCAACCGAACTGGCCTCACCTGCAGATTTCGCACGCACCCTGCACGTCAACCTGACCGCGCGCGCCTGGCTGACCCAGGCGTGTCTGCCGTTGTTGCGGCAGCAGGACGATGCGGCAGCTGTCTTCGTGGTGGACGACCCCGCGCGTGTGGGTCGGGCCTATTGGGGGGCGTATGGCGCCGCCCAACATGCGCAGCGCGGCTTGATCGCCACCTTGCATCATGAAACCGCCGCCGGCCCGGTGCGCGTCAGCGGCCTGCAGCCCGGCCCGATGCGCACCGCATTGCGCGCACGCGCATTCACCCATCACGAAGACAACGACGCGGTCGATGCCGCACGTTACGCACCTGCATGCGTCAGCGTGCTGTCGGCCGCAGGGGCGACGCATCGCGGTGCGATCTGGAGTCCGTCGGTATGACCATTCTTTCCGCGGCGCTGCTGCTGTTCCTGATTCTCGACCCGCTGGGCAACATTCCGGTGTTTCTCAGCGTGCTCAAGCCGCTGCCACCCAAGCGCCAGCGCTTCGTGCTTGCGCGTGAACTGCTGATCGCCCTGTGCGTGTTGATGGCGTTTCTGTGGGGCGGCAAGTACGCGCTGGAGCTGATGCACCTGCGCCAGGAGTCGGTGGCCATTGCCGGCGGCATCGTGCTGTTCGTGATCGGCATCCGCATGATCTTCCCGCGGCCCGAAGGCCTGATGGGCGAGATCCCCGACGGCGAGCCCTTCATCGTGCCGCTGGCGATCCCGCTGGTGGCCGGCCCGTCCGGCATGGCCGCGGTGATGCTCATGGGCAGCAACGAGCCCACGCGGCTGTGGGACTGGAGCCTCGCCCTGATGATCGCCTGGATCGGCGCCTCGTCGATCCTGGCCGCCGCGCCGCTGTTATACAAACTGCTCGGCCACCGCGCCCTGACGGCCATCGAGCGCTTGATGGGCATGCTGCTGGTCGCCATCTCGGTACAGATGTTCCTGGACGGCCTGGGCACGTATTTCAAGCTGCCGGTGTCGATCTAGCGCAGCAGCTCCCGGCGGCTTGCCGATCGCGTCGCGTGTGGACGTCGACGCGCGCCGATGGCCTGGATTCAACCCGCGTCAGCTGTGGTGACGTGCCCACGGTCCATGGTGACGGCGGCCAGCGCAGCGTCGCGTCCGAAAAGTGGCGGTGCGGCGTGATGGTCTCTGGACGAGGAAGACGGCACAGCACCTGGCCGCTCGCGCCTGCCTTGAGGCCGATCCGTCAGTGACGCAAGAGTGCAGGTGGAATGTCATATTCGGTAGGGTGCTTAGACAGTGACGCCACCATGCGCAGCACGCACGCGGTGGCCGAATGGAGGCGTTTGGGCAAATTGACCCTATCTCGCGACTTTGCGGCGCCAGAGGCGCGACGTGCGTCTCGCTCCGGTTGCGACCTTGCACGATTTGGCGATTGCGCCCCTAACTTCGCAGTTCATGTAGCAGTGCGCGAAGTTTGTCACGCCGTCGTCACAATCAGGCCTTAGCGTGTTAATCTGTTGTTAACCGTTGCGGCAGCAACCAGTCGCGCGGCAAGGGACCCCAGATCATCGGCAGCCCACCCCCGGGAACGGTTGGGCTGACTGCGCCTTTTTGTCACTGCCCAACCTGTATCGAGGCTACCGAAATGACCCACCCCCGTTATCTCCGCATGTCCAAGCTGACGCTTGGCCTTGTCGCCGCGCTCGCCGCCGCTCCTGTATTTGCGCAAAGCACCTCGGCTGGCGTCGCCGGCCTGGTGACCGGCAGTGGCGGCCAGCCCGTCCCGAACGCCGAAGTCACCATCACGCATGTGGAGTCCGGAACGGTCAGCCGCGCCACCACCGATGCCAGCGGACGCTATAACGCGCGTGGCTTGCGTGTGGGCGGGCCGTACACCATCACCATTACCGCTTCGGGCGCTGGCAACACCACCCGCGAAGGCGTGTATCTGAATCTGGACAAGGTCAACCAGGTCGATGCCGCCCTGGGCGGCGATCTGGCGACGCTGGGCACCGTGCAGGCAATCGCCGGCAATTACGGCTCGGCCATTTTCAGCGCGAACAAGATGGGCACCGGCACCAACGTGACCCGCGAAGAAATCGAGTCGCTGCCATCGATCAACCGTAACCTGCAGGACTATGTGCGCCTGGATCCGCGCGTTGCGCAAACCGACAAGGCCCGCAACGAAATCTCCATCGCCGGCCAGAACCCGCGTTACAACGCGATCCGCGTCGACGGCATCAGCACCAACGACGCCTTCGGTCTGGAATCCAACAGCCTGCCGACCCCGCGCCAGCCGTTCTCGATGGACGTCATCGATGAAATCTCGGTGGACGTGGCCAACTACGACGTTACGATCAGTGGCGGCACCGGTGGCGTGATCAATGCCGTCACCAAGTCGGGCACCAACGAATTCCATGGTTCGGTCTACGGCACTTATCGCGAGAACGACTGGTCGGGCAAGAATCAGAACAACATCCGCCCGCAGCTATTCGACAACGAAGCGACGTATGGTCTGACCCTTGGCGGCCCGATCGTCAAGGACAAATTGTTCTTCTTCGCCAACTACGAGAAGTACAAGGGCAAGGGTGTGTTTACCGGTAACAGTGGCTATGGTCCGGCCGGTTCTGGTGCCAGCAATGAAGTCGGTATTACCCAGGCGCAGGTCGATCAGGTGATCGATATCTCGCGCAATGTCTATGGCTTCGACCCTGGGACCCTGGCCTTGCCGGCTTTGGATTCTGATTCGGAAGAGAAGGGCTTCAAGCTGGATTGGAACATCAGCGATAAGCATCGTGGTTCGTTCCGCTATGGCAAGTCCGAGCAGAGCACGGCCAATCTCAACGGGTTTGGCAACAACCAGCTGGCGTTGAACTCGTACCACTATGTGCGCGACTTCGAGCTCGAAACCTACACCGGTCAGTTGTTCAGCGATTGGACCGATACTTTCTCGACCGAAGCCAAGGTGTCTTATCGCGATTACTCGGCAGTTCGTACTGCGGCATCGCAGTTGCCGGCCATAGCTGTGCGTTTTGGCAACAACACCTTAAATCTTGGTACTGAAGCCAATACTCAGGCTAACGAGTTGCGCACCGAAACCTGGAACGCGTTCTTCGCCGGCACGCTGTTCTTGAATGACCATACGGTCAAGTTCGGGTTCGACTACGAAGACAACGACATCTACAACTTGTACGGTCCGCGTGTCTTCGGCAGCTATACCTTCAATTCGGTTGCCAACTATCAGGCGAATCTGCCGAACGCGTATCGTTACTCGTATTCGCCCACCGGGATCGATAATATCGCTGCGAAGTGGGGCATGCGGAACGTGGGCGTGTTCTTGCAGGATTCTTGGGCCGTCAATAGCAACCTGACGCTGAACTTCGGCCTGCGTTACGACGAACCGATGGTGAAGAACTCACCGCAGTTCAACCAGGCTGCGTTCAACGCATTCGGTCTTCGCAATGATGAAACCATTGACGGCAATGGCTTGTGGCAGCCGCGCTTTGGTTTCAACTACACCTTCGATGCAGATCGTCCGACCCAGCTGCGTGGCGGTGTTGGTCTGTTCCAGGGTGCTGCCGCGTCGGTTTGGTTGTCCAACCCGTATTCCAATACGGGTTTGGCTTACACCGATTACAACTTCAATAACGCCTCCAACAGTGGTATCCGCTTCACGCCGGATATCAACAACCAGCCGCGCGGAACATCGGGCGCCACGCAGTCGGTCGACTTTGTTGACAAGGATCTGAGTCAGCCGTCCGTTTGGAAAGCAAACCTCGCGTTCGATACCGAGTTGCCGTGGTACGGCATCGTCGCCTCGATGGAAGGCGTGGTGACCAAAGTCAAGGAAGCGATTTATTACCAGCAGCTCAATCTCGGTAATCCGACGGCAGTTGGCCAGGATGGTCGTGACATCTACTGGAACGCCAATGGCCGCAATCCGGCTAACTGGAATTCCCTGGGTAATGCATGTCTCCGCGAGACGGGTGTTGCGGCTGGCTCGTCATGTGTGAACAGCGGTACCGATATTCGTGCTGGTCGCAACATGAGCTTCAACGATGCCATCATTGCGCGCCCCACCGATCAGGGTGGCTCACAGAGTTTCACTGTCGGCTTGAACAAGCCGTTCAATGACAGCGACTGGTCGTGGAGCTTGGCTTATACCTACTCGAACGCGAAGGAAGTCAGCGGTCTGACCAGTTCCACTTCGAGTTCGCAGTTGCTCAACACCGCAACCTTCCAGGCGAATGAAGAGGTCAATGCAACCTCTGCATACGAAATTAAGGACAGTTTCCTGGGTACGCTGCAGTGGAAGCATAATTTCTTCGGCGATTTTGCAACGAAGGTCGGTCTTGTGTATCAAGGCCGTAGCGGTCGTCCCTATAGCTATACGTTCGACAACGATGCCAATGGCGACGGTCGCTCCAACGACCTGTTGTATATCCCGGCGGCGCGCGGCGATGTGCTGTTCCGTAACGCGGCCGAAGAAAACGCGTTCTGGAATTACGTCAACAATGACCAGTACTTGTCCACGCACAAGGGCCAGGTTGCCGGTCGCAATGCGGTGCGTAATTCGTGGGTCAACCAGTTCGATCTACACATCGAGCAGGAGCTTCCTGGTTTCTTCGATGGCAACAAGGCGCAGATCTGGGTCGACGTCATGAACGTGGGTAACCTGCTCAACAAGAAGTGGGGCCGCGTCGATGAGTACGCGTTCCCGGGCTTCAAGGGTGTTGCTGAATACGGCGGTATCGATGCAGCGACCGGCAAGTACGTTTACCGCTTCAACGAGCCGGATGCCGCGACCATCTACGACGACAAGGGCATCTCCCGCTGGGCGCTGCAGCTGGGCTTCCGCTACCAGTTCTAAAGCCGGCTAGCGTGTCGATGTTTGCAAAAACGGCCGGGGTCTCCCGGCCGTTTTCTTTTGTGCGGGTGAGTACGCTAAAGTTCCGTGCATACGACAGGAGCATGCTATGGAACTCAGCAGTACGGCAGCACGGGCGCTGCCGGTGGTGGATGCGCGGATCTACCCGCGTGGTGGTCTGGATGTGTTGTCCAAGGCAGAAGTAGCACGGTTGCGCGACGCATCCAGCGGTGGCATGCATGAGCTGTTGCGCCGCTGTGCGCTGGCCGTGCTGACCAGCGGAAGCGCATCGGACGACCCGCGCGCCGCACGCGATCTCTACCCGGATTTCGACATCCAGGTGAACCAGCAAGACCGCGGCATCCGCATCGATCTGACCAACGCGCCGGCAATGGCGTTCGTCGATGGCGAGATCATCCGCGGCGTGGCCGAGCTGTTGTTTGCCGTCGTGCGCGACCTCGCCTACATGGCCATCGAGCTCGAAGCGCAGCGCGCCGACCTGGACACCAGCGAAGGCATCACCAATGCCGTGTTCGGTCAGCTGCGTAATGCGCGCATCCTGCAGCCGTTGGACCCGAACCTGGTCGTGTGCTGGGGCGGCCATTCCATCTCGCGCGATGAATACCTCTACACCAAGCAGGTCGGCTACGAGCTTGGCTTGCGTGGGCTGGATATCTGCACCGGCTGCGGCCCGGGCGCCATGAAGGGTCCGATGAAGGGCGCCACCATCGCGCATGCCAAGCAGCGCAAGCACAATACCCGCTACATCGGCGTCACCGAGCCCGGCATCATTGCCGCCGAATCGCCGAACCCGATCGTCAACCATCTGGTGATCATGCCGGACATCGAGAAGCGCCTTGAGGCCTTCGTCCGCATCGGGCACGGCATCCTGGTCTTCCCAGGCGGCGTCGGTACCGCAGAGGAAATTCTCTATCTGCTCGGCATCCTGCTACGCGAAGAAAACGCGGATGTGCCGTTCCCGCTGATCCTCACCGGCCCGACCATCGCCGCGCCGTACTTCGAGCAGATCGACCGTTTCATTCGCCTCACCCTGGGGGACGCTGCCGCCTCGCGCTACGAGATCATCGTCGGCGACCCGGTCGCCGTGGCGCGCCGTATGGCCGAGGGGGTTCACGGAGTGCGCGCACACCGCAAGGACCAGAAAGACTCGTATTACTTCAACTGGTCCGTGCACATCCCGCTCGAGTACCAGCAGCCCTTCGAGCCCAGTCACGAAGCGATGGCCGCGCTGGACCTGCACCACGGCCGCCCGGCGCCGGCCCTTGCCGCCGACCTGCGCCGTGCCTTCTCCGGCATCGTCGCCGGCAACGTCAAGGAAGACGGCATGCGCCGCATCGAGGAATTCGGCCCCTTCGAAATCCACGGCGATCCCGAGATCATGCAGGCCCTGGACGAACTCCTGCGCGGCTTCGTCGAGCAGCGCCGGATGAAGATCTCGGGGGACTACCGGCCTTGTTATCGGGTGGTGACGTAGCTTAGCGAGACGGTATCTCTGCGAGCGGGGCATGCAGGGCAGCCAGAAATTGGTCGCCCTGCGTCATAGTTTGAAGTCCCATTCTGCTGTCAAGATCGTGCAGCCGGGCACGGACGGCGGCAAGCCCTACTTGGTGTCCGGTACGGGCTGTCGTCTTGTCAGGCGGCAGGGGGCTGCTGACTTCTACGACAATCGTGTCCGATGTTTGGCGGACTTCTACGACTATCTGCGAGGCCCCCGGGCGAAGTTCCACGCCGTGGCGAATAGCATTCTCAACGAGGGGCTGGATAGATAGAGAGGGAACTGTCACGGGGGGGATCGCATCAGGAACCTTCCACACGATGCTCAGGCGTTCCCCGAAGCGGAGTTGCTCGATATCCAGATAGTGCTTTGCGATATCTAGTTCCTTGGAAAGGAGTATATGCTCTGGCCCCGCCAACGTCGCTCGAAATAATTCTGCCAGATCCATTAACAAACATTCGGCACGGGCTGGATTTAGGCGTACGAGCGCTGCTCCCGTATTGAGTGTATTGAACAGAAAGTGCGGTTGGATTCTTGCCCTCAACGCTTCCAGCTCGAACTGCTTTGCACGGATTGCATATTGGCGTGCGCGCCAATGTGTGTGGAAGGCCCACATACCCAACAATCCAACGGTCAGCGCGATGCCTTCGGTCCGCAGCAGCAGTTCCAGCCAGTTGCGCGTACCCATTGACCACCCGCCACCCACTACCGCCATTGCAACAAACAGCACTAACGCTGCGGCAATTAGCAGAAGCGCAAGAGTGAACTTGGCGATGGTGACTGGGCGTGCCTGCCTGAGGTGATGGCGAAATATGTAGAGGCCGGCCAAAGTCAGGAGTGCCGTCCATTGCGTCATGAATGACGTGATTCCGAAGCTGATCCAGCCGATCTGTGTGCCAGGCGATAAGCTCAGGGCTGCCGCTATTGCTTCTGCCACGAGCACGACGCACGCCAAAGTACGAGAGTCCCACAGGGCTTCCAGGAAGGGTTCGCCGTTAGCAGTTGGCATCGGGAGGGTGGGCTCGGAGGTCTGCTACACATCATGCCCGTGTCTTGAGCGGTTGGGGAAACTGCCTTTCACCCATCCGTAGTGGCCGTCCGTCGTCAAGCATTGGTAGCTGGGGCAAGCCTTGGGTAGGGTGCACCCATGTATTTGGCTGCCTGGGGAGGCTGCCGTATGACCTGTATTCGGCGCCCGGCATTCCGGGTGCAGCTCGGCTTCTCGCTAATCGAAATGATGGTGACGATCATCGTATTGGCGATCGTCATGGCAATTGCGTTCCCAAACTTCACGGCGCTTATCAATAGCAATCGGCTGTCGGCTGCGGCAAACGAGCTGTCCGCATCACTCCAGCTCGCCCGTTCTGAGGCGGTGCGTAGTAACGCCAGTGTGACCCTTTGCCCATCCAATGACGGTGCAACGTGCGCAAATAGCGGCAACTGGGCGCGTTGGATCGTATTGCGTGGCACCGAAGTGTTGCGTGTCAGTGAAGTCAGGCCGCAGTTGCTGGTGAGCGTAAGCTCCGCGATCTCTTCCGCTAACTCCCGGATTGTCTTTCGCCCTGACGGACTTGCGCGTGACTCCACTGGCGCAAGGCTCCTGGTAGGGGCCGTGTCGATCTGTATGGCGACCACGCGGCCGCCAGAGAACCAACGCATGGTGGCAATAGCAGGGGGCAGCCGTGTAGCAATAACACGCGGAACAGACCCGCAGTGCCAGACGCCCGCCGATGCACCAGCTTTGATGTGAGGAAAAGGCAGATGAGAACGCCAGCGATAGAAAGTCGCCGACGTCAGGCTGGTGTCAGCCTGATCGAGGTTTTGATTTCAGTTGTGATCCTCGGTATTGGCATGCTTGGAATTGCTGCAATGCAGGCCCGTGCACTTCAGAACAACAGCAGTTCTCTTGAACGTAGCCAGATGGTCGTTCAGTCGTACGCGATTCTGGACGCGATGCGCGCGAATCTTGCCGCTGCGCGCGCGGGGGCATACAACATCGCGATGACATGTAACGTTCCTGCTGGAGGCAATCTTGCTGCCAATGATCGACGAGACTGGATCACTGCCTTGAAGTCGAGTATGGGAGCAACGGCTTGCGGTTCCATCCAGTGCGAGGCCAATGGGGTGCGTTGCACTGTTTCAGTGCGCTGGGACGACAGTCGTGCAACTGCACTCGGGTCCAGCGATAATTCGGCGCAGCGCGAATTCAGCGTGGTTACCCGACTATGAGTAAGGTCTACTCTTTGCGCAAATCGGTGCCTGGTTTTACGCTGATTGAGCTGCTGATTTCTCTGGTACTGGGATTGTTGGTGACATTGGCTGCTATCGGCCTGTTCCTAACGAGTCGTCGCACTGCAGCTGCCACTGATAGTCTTAGCCGTGTTCAAGAAAATGCGCGTATCGCCTTTGAGTTAATGGCGCGCGATATTCGAGAGGCTGGCGGTAATCCCTGCAACAGTAGCAATAACATGGCAATGGTGAACGTGCTGAATGCACCGACATCGCGTTGGTGGACCAACTGGAACGTCGGTACTACAAACGGAACCCTTCAAGGATATGACGGGGCCACAGCGATTCCGGGAATCAGTTTTGGCACGACAACCGTAGGCCAACGGATTGCCGGTACAGACGCGTTATCGCTGCTGTCATCCGGAGATGCCACGGCGGTCGTGACGGCGCATGCCCCGGCCGCTGCAACATTTACAGTTAATACTGCATCTCACGGCATGATTCCTGGCGACTTGTTGATGGTGTGTGGGCCCAATGCCGAGACGGGCGGGGTGATGCGTCTGGGAGCTATTTTCCAGATGACAGGTGCGGCAGGTACGGTCTCAATTGCTCACGGAGCGAGCGGCGCGCCTGGGAATGCTACCAATCGCCTCGGCCTGGGTGGCTCTCTTTTTACCTTCGGCCCTAACGCCACGATTACCCGTCTCAATGCGTCAGCTTGGTATATCGGTACCAATGGGCGTACCAGAGGGCTTTACCAGTCCACTCTGATCAACACGGGCGGGGTCGCCAGTGTCCAGGCGCAGGAAGTTGCAGAAGGTGTGCAGAACATGGCGGTGACCTATCTAGTTGATGGAACCACAAGTTATGGAGATGCGGTGAGCACTGCCGGCCGTTGGAGCCAGGTAACCGCAGTCAGGATCACTTTGACGCTGGCAGGAACCGATCGTGACGGTGTGGACAATGCAGCGCTGTCACGCACTGTAAGCCAGGTCATTACTCTCAGGAATAGGGCTCCATGAGCGGATTTCCTTCAGTTTCACGTCCACTGCGGCAAAAGGGCGTCTCGCTGGTTGTAGTGCTCATCCTGCTGCTCATCATGACGCTGCTCGGATTAGCAGTCTTACGGAGCACTGTCCTTGAAGAGCGCATGAGCGCAAATTTGGTGGATCGCAACCTCAGTTTTCAGGCGGCTGAAGCAGCGCTTCGTGAAGGTGAGGCACTTGCTGCAAGTCGTACCAACGCCGAGCACACTGCGATTGCCGCGGCTGCGGCTGGCGGGGCGTGTGCTAATGGCGTTTGCCCGAGGCCGGATGCGACAGCCGTTGAGCGATGGAAAAACACAAGTTTTGGTGGCTGGCGCGCAGCAACTACCAGTGTCGGCTCAATCGCGTCGGCGCCGCAATTTTTTATCGAATACATGGGTACATCGGAGACGTGGCTGGAATGCAATCTCGATCCTCGCTACACAGGCAGCGATATCTGCTTGCGCCCTGTGTACCGCGTCACCGCACGAAGTGAAGCGGCGGGTCGAGCCAGCGTGATTGTTCAATCCAACTTTATCGTTCCTTAGGGAGTTGTTGCCATGAATTCGTCCACCTCGCTCCCCTTCAAGCGATCCGCTTTGGCTGAGCAGATGCGCTGCGCCTGCATGGCGTTGGCAGCAACATTGTTAGCAGCTCCCGCAGCAGCAGTTGACTTGCCGGATGAGCCGCTGCAATCCAGTGGTCGTGTTTCACCCAACATTTTATTCATTCTCGATGATTCTGGCTCGATGAGTGAGGACTCGATGCCGGACGTCTTGCCGGGGACCACGCCCATCAATATTGCAGAGCAGGCCTATAGTAGGAACACCATTTACTATAATCCTGCGTTTGACTACAAGCCATGGTTAAATCCAGATGGTAGTCAAATGACTGGTGGTACCAGTTATTCTAATGTGTATACAGATAACTCATTCTTGACCGGATCGGCAAATCTGCAGTCTGCCGTACGGACGTTCTATGTGCCCAAAAATCTAGCTGCTTCTTCAGCACAGCTTGCCAATGTTAACAACTATTGGCGCTATCAGATCCACACGGATGGGCGTATCGTAAGAAGCGAGTATTTGCAGAACGTATCGGGTCAGCAGGGGCTTGCAGGGCGAAATTGTGATTCCAGTGGTTCTGGCTGGCAATGGAAGAATTGTACGTTTGCTTTGCCGAATCCTCTACGTAGCGATGAAAGTTCAGAGCGGGTCAATTTTGCAATATGGTATTCCTACTATCGCACCAGAATGAAGGTGGCGAAAGCTAGCGCGGGCCAGGCTTTTTCTGATCTTAATACGTCTGCGCGAGTTGGCTTTCGAACAATTTGGCGTAGAAACAAGACTGGAAATATAATTACGCAAGATAATCCGATTCCAATTGCTCGCAACGATGGACTATTTGATGATCCTAATGGTGGGTCGGGTGCGAACAACAACAAGACGCTCTGGTATGACCGTCTGTATGGTGCCTCTGGCTCAGGCGCAACGCCCCTTCATGGCGCGTTGACCGATGCCGGGCTGTACTACAGCAGTGCGGCTGCCAATGGGCCGTACGGTCCGCAGGCTGGCAGCGCACAGTTTTCTTGTCGGCAAAATTTTACTATTTTAACGACAGACGGGTACTGGAACGGCAAAGATAATTACACGGATGTTGCCAACGAACAAGATAACGTGGCTGGGCAAACAATCACCAGTCCCACGCGCGATACATACACTTATAGGCCAGAACGTCCATATGCCAGTTCAGATTCGGACACGCTAGCTGACGTAGCAATGCGGTTTTGGAAAAATGATCTGCGTACTGATCTTGCAAATAATGTGCCTACTTCCAGTCGTGATCCTGGCTTCTGGCAGCACATGGTGACGTATGCAATCTCTATTGGTGCATCGGGCACGTTAAATCCGGAGACGGATCTGCCGGCTCTCACCGCGGGAACTCTGAACTGGCCCACTCCGCGAAATAACACGATCGTTAACGTGGACGATCTTTGGCATGCCTCCGTTAATGGTAGGGGTGATTTTATTGTTGCAAGTAATCCTGATGAGTTCACTCAAGCGTTGAAGGCGTCGCTGGCATCTATTATTGAACGTGCTGGCGCATTCTCCAATCTATCCGCGAACTCCACACGGGTAGACAGTGCGACGCTCGCTTTTCAGGCAAGTTTTGTGTCCGGCATTTGGTCCGGGCAGTTGCGCGCATTTCCAGTTACCGCTTCAGGTACTTCGGCGACTCCAAGTTGGAGCGCGTCTGCCGGAATCCCGACGACCGGTCGCAAGATTTTCACTTTCAACGGTGTGGCCGGTGCTACGTTTCCAACCGCAACGCAGTTAGTGCCTCTGGCTCGGAGTGCCGCTCCTGCCGTGAGTGGCGCCGACAATGCTGCGTACATCGCAGGCTCTCGCACGAGAGAGCTTTCCAATGGCGGAACGTTGCGTAATCGTACGACAGTGCTTGGAGATATTGTCGGTTCCTCACCTGTTTTTGATGCGCAAACAAACACCGTTTACGTAGGTGCCAATGACGGCATGCTACATGCTTTCGACGCAAGCAACGGCGCTGAGGATTTTGCTTACGTTCCGGCAGCTCTTAATTTCAACGATTTGAGCACATTGAGCCGGCCTGATTACGAACATCGATATTTCGTGGATGGTCCGGTTATTCTGTCGCGGCGGGACCAAACGCCGGACGCTAGCATTCTCGTAGGAACACTTGGGAGGGGAGGAAAGGGGCTTTATTCGCTTGATGTTACCAATCCGGATAACTTTGTTGCTGCCCGCGTCAAATGGGAAAGGACTGAAACACCGCTTAACAACATGGGCTTGATTCTTGGACAGCCCATTATTGCCAAGCTCAACAATGGTGACATGGGTCTTATTGTCCCCAATGGCGTAAATAGTTCGAACAACCGCGCTGCCCTGCTGATTTACCGACTCAGTGATGGAGCTCTTTTAGCCGAAATGGACACCGGGGTAGGTTCCGCCGCTAGCCCGAACGGGATGTCGGCGCCCACCATCCGTGACGTGGATGGTAACGGGACTGCTGACTTCGTATACGCAGGTGACATGTTAGGAAACATGTGGAAATTTGATATTAGTTCCGCTAGCCGGACTGCCTGGAGCAATGCGAGCAATCGTCTCCGTATGTTCACCGCAACCAGTCCGACCGGCCAGGTGCAACCGATCACCTCGTCACCTGTGGTCGCTCGTGATCCTTCGACGTTCCAGTTATGGGTCTTTTTTGGCACCGGTCGCTTTATGGAAACTGGTGATACAGCAGATCGAAGTGTTCAGACCTTTTATGGATTGAAAGATGGCACAGCGACGGTCGCGAAAAATACATTGCAACAGAGAACTATCGCGGCAGTTGCCACCGATAGCGATACTGGACGCACGGTACGTGCCTTTGAGCTGCCTTCAGCACTTCCTGCTGGTCGTAATGGTTGGTATATCGATTTGGTAAATCCGCCCACGCCTCCCGGCACTCCGATCGGCGAGCGTGTCGTCAGCGATCCTCAGGTTGTCAACGACGTCCTGAATTTTTCGAGCATCATCCCCAGCAGCGATCCGTGTCTGCCGGGTGGCACTGGCTTTCAGAACGCTTTAAACGCGTTTACGGGCGCGAGCTTGTCCGAGTCGTTCTTCGACATCAATGGGGATGGGTCATTTGCAGACGAGACAGTGCCAGTGGGTGGTAGTACTGGTTCGCCTGGGACACCGGCAGCGACTGGGTCGGTTGGCCTCGGGGGAATGGGCACCACCGGCAACATCTTGACCGGCGGCGGTGGCGGTAGTGGCGGCGGACTCATCTGTACGAATCTGTCCAATGCGACGGTAGAGTGCCAGCGTATTCGTGAGGCGCGCCGTACATCTCGTGTCTCTTGGCGCGAACTATTGAAGGAGATGTGAGCATGAAAGCAGTTGGTCAACGCCGTATGTCTGCAGGCTTTACCTTGATCGAGCTGATGATCGTAGTTGCTGTCATTGCGGTCCTAGCTGGTATCGCGATGTACAACTACCAGGCCGCAGTGGTGCGTGCCAAACGCTCAGCGGCGACGAGTTGTCTACAGAGCGGCGCACAGTATATGGAGCGTTACTACACCACTTACATGTCATACAACAACGCTAGTACTCCGCCAGCGCTGCCGCAGTGTGATTCAGGGGGCGCAAACAGTTATACGGTAGCGCTTGCACCTTCAGCAGATGGAAGGAGCTACACCATCACTGCCACGCCAATTAACCAGCAGGCAAGAGCCGATACAAAGTGTGCCGCTCTCTCGATTCTACAATCAGGCGAGCGCCGAGAAAGTGGTACTGCTACGTCTGTCAGCGATTGTTGGTGATTGCGCGCGTTTTCGTCTCTCGATAGTGCGGGGAGACACGCACGCATGGGAGGGTAATCCCCCCGCCCATTAGCAGACGCCAGAAGTGGAATTTTCTCGTATCCTTTCTCGAGGAGGTTCCATGAAGAAGTCCCGCTTTACCGACAGCCAGATCATCGCCGTGCTCAAGCAGGCCCAGGCCGGTGCGCCCGTGCCGGAGCTGTGCCGCGAGCACGGCATCAGCTCGGCCACGTTCTACAAGTGGCGCAGCAAGTTCGGCGGCATGGACGTGTCCATGGTCGCGCGCATGAAGGAGCTGGAGGAGGAGAACCGCCGGCTCAAGAAGATGTACGCCGAGGCGCAGCTCAGTACCGACCTGCTGAAGGAAGCGCTCGCAAAAAAATGGTGAGGCCATCTCAGCGACGCGAGATGGCCCAATCGGCAGTCACGAGCGGGCGTACGAACATCCGCCACGCCTGCCAGGCCTTCGCGGTGAGCGAGACCTGCTTCCGTTACCAGGCCAAGGCCAGCGAGCAGAACGCCCGGATCGCCGACTGGCTGATCCGCCTGACGACCGCCCATCGCGACTGGGGCTTTGGCCTGTGCTACCTGTACCTGCGCAACGTGAAGGGCTTTGGCTGGAATCACAAGCGGGTCTACCGGATCTACCGCGAGCTGGAGTTGAACCTGCGGATCAAGCCGAGGAAGCGGCTGGTGCGTGAGCGGCCCGAGCCTCTGGCGGTGCCGGAGGCTATCAACCAGGTCTGGTCGATGGACTTCATGCACGACCAGTTGGCCGACGGCCGCAGCTTCCGGCTGTTCAATGTGCTCGACGACTTCAATCGCGAGGGGCTGGGGATCGAGGTCGACCTGTCGCTGCCGTCAGCCCGGGTGATCCGATCGCTGGAGCAGATCATCGAGTGGCGCGGCAAGCCCGCCGTGATCCGCTGCGACAACGGCCCTGAATACATCAGTGGCGCGTTGCTGTCCTGGGCGCAGCGGCATGGCATCCGGGTCGAGCACATCCAGCCGGGCAAGCCACAGCAGAACGCCTACGTTGAACGCTACAACCGCACCATCCGCTACGCCTGGCTCGCCCAAACCCTGTTCGACACCATCGACCAGGTGCAGGACAAAGCCACCCGCTGGCTATGGACGTACAACCACGAGCGTCCGAATATGGCGCTCGGCGGCATCACGCCTGCCATGAAGTTGGCGATGGCCGCTTAGCTCCACTTCTGGCGACCGCTAGAAGTGGGGGGATTACCGGAGTGCCACACGTGGCGGCATCTGAAGGACGTGGAAGCCGAGCTACCCCGGAGGAGGCGCATGTATGCTGAGCTAGCCTTAATCATCACGCGCTCAAGGACCTCCTGTCGCGAAAGATCGAGCCAGACTCGTTGACTGCAATAAGTCTGGCCATGCAAACCGCTTGACGGCCTCAGTGACCATCGAGCTGATCGGGTGTTTCACTAGTCCGATCTACACGGCATTACTGCCCGTGCCAGCGTGACGATGAGCCCACTCATAGCTGCAATCCGGGCGCACCTGAAGACATTCGGACAGGTTTCGCCCGACTGCTGGAGTGGGCATTGCGGCCGCAGGGTTGGGCAAGGCACTTGCCTGGCGAGTCTACACCGCACTGAAACTCGACCTGCAACGTCGCGCCATGTGCCGGCTACCTCGCAATCTTTCCCGCTTGACAAGCACCGCATAAGTAGATGTCTCTGGCATCGTTTCCTCAGCCATGAGGTTTCATGCGCACATCAGAGACGCAGATCGTCGTGACGCTCAAGCAAGCCGACGGTAATCCCCCCACTTCTAGCGGTCGCCAGAAGTGGAGCTAAGCGGCCATCGCCAACTTCATGGCAGGCGTGATGCCGCCGAGCGCCATATTCGGACGCTCGTGGTTGTACGTCCATAGCCAGCGGGTGGCTTTGTCCTGCACCTGGTCGATGGTGTCGAACAGGGTTTGGGCGAGCCAGGCGTAGCGGATGGTGCGGTTGTAGCGTTCAACGTAGGCGTTCTGCTGTGGCTTGCCCGGCTGGATGTGCTCGACCCGGATGCCATGCCGCTGCGCCCAGGACAGCAACGCGCCACTGATGTATTCAGGGCCGTTGTCGCAGCGGATCACGGCGGGCTTGCCGCGCCACTCGATGATCTGCTCCAGCGATCGGATCACACGGGCTGACGGCAGCGACAGATCCACCTCGATCCCCAGCCCCTCGCGATTGAAGTCGTCGAGCACATTGAACAGCCGGAAGCTGAGGCCGTCGGCCAACTGGTCGTGCATGAAGTCCATCGACCAGACCTGGTTGATAGCCTCCGGCACCGCCAGAGGCTCGGGCCGCTCACGCACCAGCCGCTTCCTCGGCTTGATCCGCAGGTTCAACTCCAGCTCGCGGTAGATCCGGTAGACCCGCTTGTGATTCCAGCCAAAGCCCTTCACGTTGCGCAGGTACAGGTAGCACAGGCCAAAGCCCCAGTCGCGATGGGCGGTCGTCAGGCGGACCAGCCAGTCGGCGATCCGGGCGTTCTGCTCGCTGGCCTTGGCCTGGTAGCGGAAGCAGGTCTCGCTCACCGCGAAGGCCTGGCAGGCGTGGCGGATGTTCGTACGCCCGCTCGTGACTGCCGATTGGGCCATCTCGCGTCGCTGAGATGGCCTCACCATTTTTTTGCGAGCGCTTCCTTCAGCAGGTCGGTACTGAGCTGCGCCTCGGCGTACATCTTCTTGAGCCGGCGGTTCTCCTCCTCCAGCTCCTTCATGCGCGCGACCATGGACACGTCCATGCCGCCGAACTTGCTGCGCCACTTGTAGAACGTGGCCGAGCTGATGCCGTGCTCGCGGCACAGCTCCGGCACGGGCGCACCGGCCTGGGCCTGCTTGAGCACGGCGATGATCTGGCTGTCGGTAAAGCGGGACTTCTTCATGGAACCTCCTCGGGAAAGGGGACGAGAAAATTCCACTTCTGGCGTCTGCTAATGGGCGGGGGGATTACCGCGGCCCACTCTAGCGCGCCCCAATCTCAATTTTTCAGATGACCAACGGAAAGAGGTAATTTAGGTAATCACCCCCAGAACAGGCGAATATCTCCATATTTATCAATAACTTATTGAATAATATCAAAGGTAATTAAAGGGTAATTGAGAGGTAATGGGATTACCTTTTGGAAAGGTAATCGACCCCCAAAAAAATACCCTTAAATTTCAATCACATAACTTTTCCACGGTGGCTCGATCGACGTCCCCCCGCCCTGAGTAGCGGCCAGGTTTAGAGTCCGGGGTTGATGATAGCGGCGTTGGCCAACTGTTGGGCATACGCGGAGGGCGTCATGCCGCCAATTGCTTTCTTGGGTCGCTCCTCGTTGTATTCGCGGCGCCAGCGCTCGATCTCGGTGCGTGCATGCAGCAGTGTCGGGAACCAGTGTTCGTTGAGGCATTCGTCGCGCAGGCGGCCGTTAAACGATTCAACGTAGGCGTTCTGATTCGGCTTGCCGGGTTGGATGAGTCGCAACTGCACGCCACGCGCATGCGCCCAGGCCACCATCGCCTTGCCGCAAAACTCCTTGCCGTTGTCCGTGCGGATCACCTGCGGCAAGCCGCGGCGGATGGCGAGCCGATTCAGCACACGCGTCACGCCATGGCCCGCTATTGCGCGCTCCACCTCGATGGCGACCGCTTCGTGCGTGGCGTCGTCCACGATCACCAGACACTTGATCACCCGACCGTCGGCAGTGCGGTCGAACACGAAGTCCATCGACCATACCTGGTTGGCCTGCGATGGCCGCAGCAGCGGCTGACGCTCGCCTACCGGGACTTTCTTGCGCTTGCGGCGGCGGACTTGCAGCTGCTGCTCGCGGTACAACCGCTCCACACGCTTGTAGTTCACGATGCGGCCTTCCTGTCGCAGTTTGAGATAGATCATGCCCACGCCATAACGGCGATGGCGATGCGCCAACGCACCGATGCGCTCGCGCAGCTCAACGTTGCGATCTTCGCGTGGGCAGTAGCGCAGCGCGCTGGCGCTCATGCCGATCGCTGCCAAGGCGCGGCGCTCGCTGGCACCGCACCCCATCCACTCGCGCACCAGCGCACGACGCGCCGGCGCGCTCACCACTTTTTTCGCAGCGCATCCTTGATCAGATCGTTCTCAAACAGCTGCTCGGCCAGCAACTTCTTCAGCCGCGCGTTCTCCGTTTCAAGGTCTTTGAGCCGCTTGGCATCGGGCACGCTCATCCCGCCGAACTTGCTGCGCCACAGGTAGTAAGAGGCCTCGCTGAAGCCATGGCGCCGGCACAGGTCCTTGATCGCCACGCCCGCTTCGGCTTCGCGCAGGAAGCCAATGATCTGTTCTTCGGAAAAGCGCTTCTTCACGTCCAATCTCCTCGGGGTAGGGAATTGGACTCCAAACTGCGGTGCTACTCAAAATCGGGGGGACGTCGCGATTACCCCAAATCACCCCAAAAGGTAATCCCGAATATCCAATTGTAATCAATCGCTTAGACCTGGTTCTAAGCCCCGGATTACCGATTACCCGGTTCCGATGGTCATTTGCCGAAACGCATCAAGAGGCCTAGCCACGGAACGAAGCCACGCCCCGACCGCAGAGCACCCCAGGCGCGCAGGGATCTGCAGGGAAGAAAGGCCCCCTTGGATCCCACGGATCGGTAGCAGCAGCGCGGCCTAGTCATGCCCTGCGGGGGTGCAGCGAAAGCCATGCGTGAAGACCGCAGGCGTGGCGGGGCGACGATTGCGCGCGCCAGGGCCAGCGCTGTCCGTGGGCGTCGGGGTTTTCCTACTGCGTCGGTCGTTGAAGACGGGCAACATAGGAGGCCGCATCCGGTTCCAACAGGGGCTACGACATGCCCAACATCCGCCGCCGGCCCCGCCTCCATCACGGGCGGTCAAGCGCAGAGGTGGGCATCTGATGGAGAGGCAGCGAAGCGACTCACTTGTGGGAACCTGTCCGACGCATGCTGGATTGTTGAGAGAAAGCACCTATGAACGAAGCAAAAGAAGCCCGCGCAACACATGACAACGCACCTCAGAAAGGCGCGTTCTACATCCTCAGGTCCGATATCGGGGGGGGCGGTCGCGGCCCTGGTTTGAAGCTAGAGAACCCAGATGCGGTGCCATTTTCCATTGCTGACAGCCTGCCGGGGGAGGACGCGGGACTAGCCGCATTGAAGGAGACCCCGCGCCTGCGCTACGACAGCCGCATTGGTGATATGCCCGATGATCTTGAGAGTGGTTTGACGGACTACTGGCTGGTCTCCGAGCCGCTGAAGCAGGTCCTTGAAGCTGCTGACCCAGAAGGCTTTGCCTTCGCGCTCTGTGACTTCCGACTGGAAGACGGTACGCCCGCAGCACCGCACTATCTTTGCGAGGTGGTGCGGATTATCGACGCCATCGACGAGGAAGCATCTACCGTCAAGGTGCTGACCGGATATCCAAATGGCAAGTACTACAGCCTTGTGGGGGGGGGCAAGTTGGCTTTCAACAAAGATGTGGTCGGGGCAGCGCATGTGTTCCGAACACCTTATACGGCAGATGCCTTCTGCGATCGATTCTTGCGCGACACCCTGATTTCCCATGGATTCGGCGAATCACCCAAGAAGCGTGGGGTTCGGCTAATCGACGCTGCAAATTACGGATAGAGATTTCTCTGCATGGATTTTGGAGTAAAAGCAGATGCCCTCCGGTAACGTCATCCTTCAAAGTCACCACGTCATTGAAAATAGTACTTTTCTCAGAAGTCGGCTTCTTAATAAATTGGTCGAGCATGGATTGATCGACAAAGATGTATCGACAAATCGCCTGTATCTTCCGGTAGACGGCAAGCTGGCTGACGAAGTCGAAACTTCGCCACACCGAGGACGCACCCGCAGGTCATATACGGATGCAATCGTTGATCATCTTGACAATCTCAGCAAATCCCAAAACGGCCGCGCTGCCATACGCAACGACGCTGCTGCATTGAAGCTCTTCGCCGCGCAAGTCCACGACCTGCAAGACACCCTCAAAGTCGCCCTGAGCAATGGGGACATGTTCGCAACGACCCCGGATCGCTTGACCAAGGCCGAGACCAACGCGCAGAACCGCAGGACGCTCTCCGAGTACGAGCAATACCGCACGACCCATGCCGACCAGCTCAAGACGCTGCGCTCAATGAGCAATGTCGAATCCGAATGGTTCGCCATCACCCGCACCGAGCAGCGGATCGCAACGGTGATCGACGCAGCTCGCACGACCGGCCAAAATCTGGTCGCTGTCCCTGATGAACGCGATGCTGTCATCCGCGAGATCGCCGGCCGCGAGGAATTTCGCATGGCCATCGCGCATGCCGAAGATGCCGGGCGCGTGACGTTATCCGAGTCCAACGCGACCTTGGTGCAGCAGGTACTGGATGACACGCCGACAACCATCGGCGGTACTGCACGCAGCATTCGCCAAGGCGCGGGCGCCGCACCGGTGTACACACCGCTCTCGCAACGCGGCTTCACGACAGCCGAGCTACTCGCAGGCGACCTATCTGCAGGCCAGGCATTTCGTACTGCCGGCCTGCTCGCCACCGCTGCCGACACGGTGAGGACCGGCCAACGCGCCACGCAGCTGCTCGGCCAGGACAACCCGCTGGCCGCCCAATCGGAGCTGGCGCATTTTGCCGGGCGTAACGTCGGTGGCTGGGCCGGCGGCAGTGCGGCGGCCTATGCACTGGGTAGCTCCGGTGCGGGACCGATGGTGCTGATCGCTGCCGATGCCTACGTGATGACCAAGGCCGGCGAAAAAGCGGCCGAGCTGCTCGACAATCGCGCCATCTACAACCAGACCGACCATGACGGGGTGCACTGGTCATTCAACGGAACGGCATGGTCGCGCGATGGCAAGGCCGACACCACCAACGACGGGACGTACAACCCAACCGCGACGCCCATCGTCGCCAGTTACGAGAAAGCCCGCGAACTCAATTACCAGGCCACCAATGCCGCTGCGGCATTGGCGCTGAGGGATGCGCCCGCTCCACAGGATCCGTATCGCCAGCCAGCCAGTGCCACTGACCGCCCCAGCCTGAGCACTGCCGACTGGCAGCGCGATGCGTCGGACGGCCAGTGGCATCGGCTGGTCAAGACCGAGATCACCGGCGCCAACGATCGCGGCAGCTATGTGCAGGACACCGCCACGCCAGCACGCGCGGCGGAACTGGACGCACAAGCTCAGGAAGTCATCGCCCGCAACATCGCCAACAGCCCCGGCGCCATTGCCGCGCGCTACGAACTCGCTTACCACCGCAGCGGCTGGGCCGCCGATGGCCTGCCGATGTCGCCGGCCGTGCAGCAGGCGCTGCCGGATCCGGATGCGTTGACTGCCTCGAACGGCCAGCGCTACTACCGCGACATCGAAGGTCAGTGGACCGGCCACGGTGCCCCGCCAGACGCCAATCGCGTGCTGGAACTGGAGACCACGCGCGCACTGCTGCAGCCGGCGCTGGCCGAGCAGGCCCAGATGATCGCCGCCATCCAGCAGGCGCCGCCGTCGCCTCAGGATCAGCAACGCGAGGAAACGCTCTACCGCTATCGCATCCTTGGCACCGAATTGAAGCCGGAGTGGCGCGAGGCGATCGAACTGGCGACGCAGCGCACGCGCGCAGCAGAGGGACTGGTTGGCGATGGTGCGATGCAGTTGCAGCGCGGCCCAGGCGGCACGTTTGGCGCGGACAGTCCCATCGCCCATCTCCAGCGTGGTGCCGATGGCGTGGAGCGCATTGCCGCAGTCACCAGCACCGAGGACATCCGGCAGGCGCTGCAGGAGGTACAGGCGCGGCAGCAGCCCGCCTCACCGGCACCGCAACTGGCCTCCATGTCACGCGCATCCGATGGATCGGCAGAGAGCGACACGTCTAGCTCCAACGCATCCGCCAAACCGCAGCTGGTGATGGATATGCAGGTGCGTATGCAGGCAGCCAGCGCCGCACAGGCACGTCAAGAACGCGATCAGCAGGAACGCCAAGCGCAAGACCAGCAGCAAGCGCAGGCGCGCGCACACGCGCTGCAGGAGCAGACAGCCCATGCGGATCGGGCGAACGCCGCTGCGGCGATGCAGGCGCATGCTGCGTTGGAGCTTGGTCGGCAGGCGTTGCAGCACGAGGAGCAGCAAGAGCGACAGGTGTTGGACGCCCAGCGCGAGCAATCGCAGCGCCAGGCACACGACACCCAGCAGCAAGAACAGGCGCAGCAGCAAGCCCAGCAGACGCAGCAGCGGGAGCAGGAAACACGTCAAGCCCAGGATGCCGAGCAGCACCAGGCAGAACGCAGTCAGGCACAGGAAACGAGGCATCAAGCGCAGCCGCCGCTCCACGCCCAAGAAGCGCTACAGCGTGAGCAGGAGCCGCTACCGGGAACCGCGTCACGCGAGCCGCCGCAGCTCCATGCACAAAGCACACAGCAACACGCCCCCGAACATCGGCCCAGCCAGGACAGTGTCGCCCAGCATGCCCCGGAGCCACACGCGGAACGTGCGCAATCCCCTGCGTTCGACAGAGCGGAGCAGCAAACGCAGAACCAGCACGCGCAAGAGTCGCGCGCCGACGATACCCAGCACGTGACAGTGCAAAGCGCTGCGATCACGCCCGCCGCGCCGGAAGACCCACAGCACGCTGCGGATCTGCAAGCAACGCGCCACCCGCCCACGTCGAAGGTGGAGCAGCAGCTCGACGCGTTGGGACACGCGCATACGGTGCAAGTGCCAAACCTGCCGCCCGAGCAATCGCTGGCTGCGCAGCGTGGCGGGCACCCAGCGGAAGCACTGCAGCACTCGACGCCGCCGGAGAGCGATACCGCTGCCGCATTGCCAGTGCCCCCTCACCTCACGCACGCGGCGGCGTCCTCGCTGGCGGCGCCGACCATAGACCGCTCCACCGGCACGCCCGAGGACGACGCCGATGCGCACCAGTCGCCCTCCGTGGCGCAATCGCAAGAGCAGGCGCCGTCTGCCGCAGCTGTGCCGGACCCTGACTCGTGGGCAGAAATTGCGCGATCCATGCGCGAGATGCGCATCCGACTCGAGCAGGAGCTGGAAACGGAAGATCGCATTGCGCAAGCCCGGCAAGCACGCGTCGAGCGTGGCCAACAGCCGTATACGGATCTGGAACTGCGTGAAGGCTACGACCCGGACGGCCCTTCCGCGCTGCGAAAGCCACCCTCCAGGGTCGAAGACGCTGCACAGGGACGCCAGGCCGGCGCGCACTCTGCTGGCGAGCAAGATGACGATCGTCCGCAACCTATCCGCAAGACCATTACCGGCGATCCAGATGTGGATGATCTGCTCTACGCGATCGACAGCAAGAATGATCTGGCCATCGAGCAGGCATTGAAGCGGGTCGCCAACAGTGCGCACAGCGCTGCCCTCGCGGAGCAAGGCCATGCGCATCTGGACGCCCAGGCGTTGCAGCAGGCAGAGGAACAAGCGGCCGCGCAACAGGCCTTGGGACTGGCCGTCCCGGCCGAGGCACAAACCAGTCGAGGCCCTGTGATGGTGATGACGCTGCCCCAGTTCGCGCACGGGCCTGCAGGCGGCCCGCCAGGTGGAGCTCCTGGTGGAGATGGGGGCGGTGGCGGTGGAGGCGGTGGAGGCGGCGGTGGGGGCGGTGGAGGCGGTGGAGGCGGCGGCGGTGGTTAACGCAGCCCGTGCGGCAAGTTGAATTCTCAAGAGGCGACCATGGATATGCAGAACACCTCACCGATGCGACACAGCGACGATGCGCAAGACGCAATGCGGGACTCGATCCAGGCGATGGCGGCACTGATCGGTCAGCTGCAGCGGCGAGAGCAGGCCCTGGAAGATCTGGTGCGCCAGCAACTGCAGCTGCTGCAGCAAGCGGCCAACCGCGCCGACCAACGCGTCAATCAGGTCGTGCAGGATGCACTGCCCCGGCTGACGCAATTGAGCAACCAGGCGTTGACGCAATCGCTGGAACCGGCAGTCACACGGTTCAACAAGAAGATGGTCGATGCAGACCAGAAGCTTGAGCATGCAACCCATCGTTATGCGCAAGCACAGCAATCCCTAGAAGCGATGGTCACGCGTCGCATGTGGATCGGCCTGAGCGTGATCGTCATCGGGGCGCTTCTGTGCGTGGGTGTCGCCGCCTACGCGATCAAGGCCGCACAGTCCGGGTTAGCCGAAGCCGCACAGCGTCGTGCCGAGATAGCGTATCTGGATCGCGTCGCCCGCGCCGACCTGGTGCAGTGCGGCGCAGACAGGCTCTGCGCCGTTTTCGAGAAGAAGGCGAAGCGTTACGGCGATCAGGGGCAATATCGCGTGATCGCATTGCGTCCATCTTCTACGCGGTAAAGACAGAGCCGCCACCAGCAGGGCGGCTCATGCCGGGGCGTTACAACACCGTCAGTCGATCCCGTGTCACGGCAGCGTACTGGTCGGTCATTTCGATGCCGACCGCCTCGAAGCCCTCCAGTTGCGCAGCGACCAGCGTAGTACCAGATCCTGCGAACGGGTCGAGCACGCGCCCGCCAGCCTCACAGATACGCACCAGCTGCCGCATCAATTCGGTGGGCTTGCCGGTCAGGTGATGCTTGTCCGCCCTGCGCACCGACTCACGGATCACGCCCGGCAGCACAGGCGCCCGGCGATCCAGCGGCATGTTGCCCTTGCTGCCCCAGACGATGTATTCGGCCTGGTTGCGGAAGCGGCCCAGCTGCGGCCGCACGCCTTCGGTCTTGTCCCAGACAGTGATGCCGCGCCAGGTGAAGCCGGCGATCTGCAGCGCGTCGGTGGTCAGCGGCAGCTGACGCCAGTCGGTGAACAGCAGCACCGGGGCGCCGTCCTTGAGCACGCGCGCGCACTCGGACAACCACAGGTGCATCCACTTCAGGTGCGAGCGTTGGTCGCGCTCGTCACCAACGAAGTCGGCATGTAGTTGCGCGCCACCGCCTTGGACGTATTTTGCCGAGGGAGGCTTAGCCCGCGCGGCAGCGTGCAGCCCGCCACTGGCATACGGCGGATCAGTGATCAACGCGTCGAACGAATTGGCTTCGAGCGTGGGCAGGATGGTCAGGGCGTCGCCCTGCAGGAGCTGATTTTTCATGATGAGAGCCTTCTTGGATTCGCTCGCGGCGATCGGAGGTGAGGCTCTCGGCCTTCAGGTGATTGAGCGTGCCGCAACGCGGGCACTTGATCTGGATTTCATCGAAGGCGCCGGCCTTGCATAACAAGCGGGCGCATTCGCCACAACGGAGGTTCTTGAGCATTGCGTGGTCTTGCGGTGGGAAAGGATTACGCGGCCGCTGGCGGCGCGTAGGGGGTGAAGGCGATGACCTCATCGCCCACCCAGTCGTTGATCTTCAACATGCGCGCCTGCAGCGGCTCCAGCTCGTTGGCGGCCCACACGGCAGCGGCCTCACGGATCGAGCCAAAACCGCCGGCGTTCTGCGGCACGATTCCCATGAGCTGCGGTGGGATCCGCAGCGCAGCCAGCATGTCGTCGCGGGTGATGCCCTTGATGCCGCTGAACTCGTCCTTGGCCGCCACCTCGCTGACCGGGATCAGCTTCAGCCCGTCCTTGTTGCCGCCCGGCGAGTACAGGAACAGGTTGCGGAAGTTGCCCGGCCCCTTGGCACCCTTCATGGCGTTGCGCAGCGCATCGACGTCTTCCTGGCTCTGCTGCGGGTCGGTCAGGTACAGGATGAAACCGGCGTGCGAGCCATTGTTGTAGTACTTGCGGCGGAACAGCGTGGCCGACTCGTTGAGCAGCGCCGATTGCATCGCCGACATCCACTCAGGCAGACCGTAGAGTTCTTGATCGACATCGGCTTCGCGCAGCTGGAACACGCTACCCGGCTCGAACACATGTTCGTCGTGCCAGGTGCGCACTTGGAAGTACTCGCCCTCGGTGATGCCGCGCCGCATGTACTTGGACAGCGGTGCAGTCAGCGACAGCGCACCGCCCATGCGGTTGCGGCGGCGCTCGAGGTAGCCGTTGCCCAAAGTGATCCAGTCCAGCGACAGCTGCTCGAAGGCCTCACGCGTCAGCAGCCGATGCGGCTTGAAGGTGCGCGCCAGCATGTTGCGCTTGAAGATCAGCCCTGACTGCAGGAACGGATTGCTGCGGGTGGTCTTGGACAGGCCGTCCAGCGCCACAGGCGGTTCGTACCAGCGCCCGTTCTGCCAGCACTCCAGATAGTCCAGCACGCCGCGCCCATCGAGCACCGGCGTCGGGTCGCCAAAGGTGAAGGCCTCGGCACGCGTGGACGCTGCAGGCGCGGTGGCGGGCAGCTGATCGGTCAACATCAAGAGATCTCCATGAAGCCGGAATTGCGCGCGGTGCGCCCTTCCAGCGGTTCGTTCTGCAGCGCGTGGAACAGTGCCCACGCAAGGTCCGCGTGGCCGGTCTCTTCGGAGCGGCCAGCGGTGAAGGTGGATTGCCGGCCGCTGGCCGTCATCGTCTTGCGGATGGCCATCAACGACTGCGCCACGTCGGTCCAGCCGGCGTCGAACTCCAGCCGGCCGTTGTGGATTACGTCGAACGCCTTGAGCACCAGGCGGGTCTTGACCTCGGGCGAGTAGCTGAAGGTGACCAGATTCGGGAAGAACTGCTTCACCAGCTGCGCCACGCCGCTGCCCATGCCCGTGGTGTCGATGCCGATGTAGGTCACCCAGTACCGGCGCGTGATGCGCTCGATCTCGGCCGCCTGCTTGGCAAAGTCCATGCCCCGGAACTGGATGCGCTCGAGCAGCCGGAACTTGCCGCCGGGCTGCTGCGGTGGCGCCAGCACGACCAGGCCGGCGGTGTCGCCGGTCTCGGCCGGGTCGTAGCCGATCCACACCGCGCGATCGCCGTAGGGGCGCGCCGCAAACGGTTTGTAGTCCTGGCCCCACTCGACCCAGCTGTCGACCATGCACGGTTGCAGCATCGCCAGCGGGAAAGATGCTAGCGCCGTCGTCAACGAAGTCGCACATCAACAGGTTGGCGAACGCGTCCGGGCTGTATTCCTCGCGCAGCTCGTCGATGTCGAACAGGTCGCAGCCACGGCGATGGGCGTCGAGGATGTTGACGATCTGCCGCCATGCACGGTCCTGGCAGCGGCGCCCGCCGGCCAGCGCGTCATGCGAAACATCGATCTGGATCCGCTGCGCGGCCGGCTTGCCCTTGTTGCGGCGCTCGCCGGTCCAGAACGTGTAGGCCTCGTGCGCCATGCTCGATGGCGTGCTGAAGTAGGTCTTGCGCCACTTCTTGTGCATCGCCATGCCGCTGGCGACCTTGTTTAACTCGTTGAACCCGTAGGTCCAGAAGAATTCGTCGAAGTAGAAATTGCCGTGGTAGCCCTGTGCGGTGCGCGCATTGGTGCCCAGGAAGAACAGCTCGGCGCCGTTGGGAAACACGATGGTGTCGCCGCCGGACAGCGTCTCATCGATCGTCTCGCGCACGAACTGCTGCATGTAGCCACGGAACAGGTGCGCCTGCGCCTTGGAGGCACTGAGGAAGATCTGATTACGCCCGGTGGTGAGCGCGTCAATCAGCGCCTCGCGGGCAAAGTAGTACGTCGCGCCGATCTGGCGCGACTTCAGGATGATGCGGGTGCGCTCGTTGCCTGCCCGGTACCAGTCGCGCTGATAGTCGAAGCAGCCGTCGACGAACGCGGTGGTCAGCTGCTCGATCTGTTCCTCAGTGAAGTCGTTGCGCTTGGGTTTCTTCTTCGGTGCGGCATTGCGATTGGCGACAGCCGGATTCAAGTCGGCTTCATTGCCGCCGCCCTGGTAGCGCTGGATGCGCGCCTGGCGCTCCAGCTGCCGATGCAGTAGATCGATTTCCTTGAAGTCGCCGCCTGACTTTTCCGGCTTCATGATCAACACAACCAGCCGCGCTTCGAGCGCGCCACCGATGCGCTCAACGTTATCTGCGCGATCCCACTCGTCACGCGACTTCCAGCTGTGTACAGTCTTCTCGTTCTCGCCGATGGCCTGCGCAATTTCCGTCACGCGCCATCCCATCCAGTACAGGAACTTGGCCTGTCTGCGGGTGTCCATCGGGAGCTGGGTGGCAACGCTTTGCATGCCACCAGAGTGAAGCGCTCCTTCTAATCTCGACAGCGCATAGACACGTAATCGCAGCGTTTACACGGCGCTTGCGTTGCTGCGCCATGCGCTGCGTTTGACCATGGGTTATCGCAAACGCATCCAGCGCAGAGGACACCCATGTCGGGCAAGACCAAGAAGTTCCGTTCCAACTGGTTCCGCGTGGCCGTCGAAGGCGCCACCACGGATGGCCGCACGATTCAGCGCAGCTGGATTGACGACATGGCCGCCACCTACAACCGCGAAACCTACAACGCCCGCATCTGGATCGAGCACATGCGCAGCCTGCTACCGGACTCGCCGTTCCGTGCGTATGGCGATGTCACCGCAGTGAAAGCCGAAGAGGTGGAGATCGACGGCAGCAAGCGTCTGGCGCTGTTTGCACAGATCGAGCCGACCGCCGACCTGATCACCATCAACAAGTCCAAGCAGAAGCTCTACACCAGCATCGAGGTGCAGGAGAAGTTCGCCAACACCGGCAAGGCGTATCTGGTTGGCCTGGCCGTCACCGATTCGCCGGCCAGCCTGGGCACCTCCATGCTCAGCTTCGCCAGCCAGAATCCGGACGCCAATCCGCTGGCCGATCGCAAGCAGTCACCGGGCAACCTGTTCACCGTTGCCGAAGAAACCGCGCTGGAATTTAGCGAAGTCAGCGAAGGACCGGTCGCCAACCTGCTCAGCCGGATCCGCACCGCGCTCAAGAGCGAGGACGCCACCAGCATCACCGCCGAGCAGTTCGCAGACCTCGGCCAGGGCGTCGAAGAAATCGCCGAGCACGTGCGCGGCCAGGACGAGCGCTTCACCCGCCTGCAGGCCGAGCACGCCGAACAGAAGACCAAGCATGAGCAGCTGGCAAACGACCTGGCGCAGCTGCGCGAGTCGCTGTCGCAGCAGGCCGACCCCGCACAGCCCGCACGCCCGGTGGTCACCGGCAGCGGCGCGGCCGTGCTGACCGACTGCTGATCCCACATCCCACACACGCCGCAGCGCCACATCCTTCGGAGCCACCATGCAAAACGCCACCCGCCTGCAGTTCAACCAGTTCGCCGAGCAGATCGCCAAGCTCAACGGCATTACCTCCGCGTTCCACTCGTTCGCTGTCGATCCGACCGTGCAGCAGAAGCTGGAAACGCGCATGCAGGAGTCGAGCGAGTTCCTGTCTAAGATCAACATCATCCCGGTGGACGAGTTGTCCGGCCAGAAGGTGGGTATCGGCGTCACCGGTAGCATCGCCAGCCGCACCGACACCGGCGCTGGCAAGACGCGCACCCCGCGCAACATGGCCGCGCTCGACAAGAACGAGTACGTCGCCAAGAAGACCGACTTCGACACCGCCATCCCGTATGCGCTGCTCGATACTTGGGCCAAGTTCCCGGACTTCCAGGCGCGCCTGCGCGATGCCATCGTCAAGCGCCAGGCACTGGATCGCCTGCAGATCGGGTTCAACGGCACGCATGCGGCCGCCGATACCGATCGCGCCGCGTTCCCGCTGCTGGAAGACGTCAACGTCGGCTGGCTGCAGCAGTACCGTACCAACGCTGCGCAGCGCGTGTTGGCCAGCGGCAAGGCCGCCGGCAAGGTGGTCATCGGTGGCGCAGCTGCCGGCGCTGACTACGGCAACCTCGATGCGCTGGTCTTCGACGTGGTGAGCAACCTGCTCGACCCCTGGCACCGCAAAGACCCGAGCCTGGTCGTGGTGCTGGGCCGCGACCTGATGCACGACAAGTATTTCCCGATGGTCAACAAGGAGCAGCCGGCCAGCGAGAAGATCGCCACCGACTTGATCTTGAGCCAGCGCCGCGTCGGCGGCCTGCAGGTGGCCGAGGTGCCGTACCTGCCGGACGGCGCGTTGATGGTCACCTCGCTTGCGAACCTGTCGATCTACTACCAGACCGGCGGCCGTCGCCGTTACATCCAGGAAGTGCCGGCGCGCGATCGCATCGAGAACTACGAGTCCTCCAACGATGCCTACGTGATCGAAGACTACGGCCTGGGCTGCGTGGTCGAGCACATTGAGATCGAGGCTTAAGCCATGGCCGACAGTCCCGCCAAGCGTCACCACAGCCGCGTGCTCGCCGAGTTGGAAGCGGCCCAGCGCGCACCGCACCAGCTGATGGCCGGTGCCACCGCCTACGAGCAGCACATGGCGCAGTTGCAAAGCGATCGCCTGCGCTTGAAGCAGATCCAGTCCACCCAAGGCAAGGCAGCGCTCAAGGTGCAGCTGCTGCCAACCTATGTGCCGTATCTGGCCGGCGTGCTGGCCGGCGGCCAGGGCGCGCAGGACGAGGTCGTCATGACGTGCATGGTGTGGCGCATTGATGCCGGCGACTATGCCGGCGCGCTGGAGCTGGGCGCGTATGTGCTCAAGCACGGCTTGCAGATGCCCGACCGCTTCTCTCGCACGGTCGGCTGTGTGCTGGCCGAGGAAGTCGCCGAGGCGGCGTTGTCCGCGCAGAAGACCGGCCAAGCGTTCGATGCGGCCGTGCTGGCCGATACCGCCACGCTGACCGCCGAACAGGACATGCCCGATGAGGTGCGCGCCAAGTTGCACCTGGCACTCGCCCGCGCATCGTTGGCAGCTATCACCGATGAGACGCCCGCCGACCAGGCGCAACCCATCGTGGCCGCCGCTGTGGCCGATCTGCAGCGCGCCATCGCACTGCACGGCAGCTGCGGCGGCAAGAAGGATCTGGAGCGTGCCGAGCGCCTCCTGAAGAAGTTCAGCGCTGAGCCTGCGGGCACCAGCGCATAACCGAGCGTCCCCGCAACCCTCGCCGGCTCGGGGCTGATCCACAGCACTCCATCGCTGCGGTGACGCCCCGACCACCGGCGATCTTTTCCGAGCCATCCATGAGCGGATTCACTGCCACCGGCACCACCGGCGCCACGCCTGATGCAATCGCCAACGCGCCGTTCTGGCCGGCGATTGCACCGGCCGATGTGCGGGCGAGCATGCGCCTGGATGGCACCGTCACCGATGCGCGTCTGCGCCACGCCATCGTCGCCGCCATGTTGGCGGTCAACGATGAGCTGCAGACCTGGGCGCAGACGCAACAGGCGGCTGGCTACGCGGCATTGAGCGATGTGCCCAGCACCACCGTCGATGGCGTCTCGCGGCGCGTGCAGCTGTACCTGCGCGCGGTGGCGTGTGCCACCGCCGTCGAGGTGGCAGAGCGCTACCGCAGCTTCGACGCCACCGACAGCGCGAACCAGCGCGCCGACGACCTGTCACCCAGCATCACCGAGCTACGCCGCGACCAACGCTGGGCCGTGCGCGATCTGCAGGACAAACCACGCAGCACGGTGGAGCTCATCTGATGCGCGTGCACGCCATGCAAGGCGACACCGTCGACCTGCTGTGCTGGCGCCACCTGGGCAGCACGGCCGGCCTGGTCGAGCGCACCTACCTTCTCAATCCCGGCCTGGCCGAACTGGGCGCCGTGCTTCCGCACGGCACGCCAGTGGAGTTGCCCGAGGTAACTACCACCACAGCGGCAATGACGCCGCTTGTGCAGCTATGGGACTGATCTGATGACCGAACCCACCTCCGTATCGAGCGGCTTTTTGATCGCCACCGGTGTGGGCCTCGCATCCGTGCTGCCTGGCATCGACGGCGACGCGCTGATCGGCGCCTTCGCGGGCGGCGCGCTGTTCGTGGTGTCTGCCGCCAAGCAGCCGCTGTTGGCGCGGTTGATCTACTTCCCGGTGAGCGTGATCGCCGGCTACCAGCTGGCGCCGGAAATCCTGCGCTGGTTGCCGATCAAGTCCAGTGGCGTGGCCGCCTTCGCCAGCGCGGCGTGTGCCATCACCGTCACGCTGGGCCTGATCGAAAAGAGCAAGTCCTTCGACTTTTCCTTCCTACGTCGTGGAGGTCCGCCCAGTGCATAGCCTGGTCACCGTCCTGACGTTGATGGCCTCGCTCGCCATCTGCGTCCGCCTGCTTACCTACCACCGCCCGGTCGATGGGTAATCCCCCCACTTTTAGCGGTCGCCAGAAGTGGAGCTAAGCGGCCATCGCCAACTTCATGGCAGGCGTGATGCCGCCGAGCGCCATATTCGGACGCTCGTGGTTGTACGTCCATAGCCAGCGGGTGGCTTTGTCCTGCACCTGGTCGATGGTGTCGAACAGGGTTTGGGCGAGCCAGGCGTAGCGGATGGTGCGGTTGTAGCGTTCAACGTAGGCGTTCTGCTGTGGCTTGCCCGGCTGGATGTGCTCGACCCGGATACCATGCCGCTGCGCCCAGGACAGCAACGCGCCACTGATGTATTCAGGGCCGTTGTCGCAGCGGATCACGGCGGGCTTGCCGCGCCACTCGATGATCTGCTCCAGCGATCGGATCACACGGGCTGACGGCAGCGACAGATCCACCTCGATCCCCAGCCCCTCGCGATTGAAGTCGTCGAGCACATTGAACAGCCGGAAGCTGCGGCCGTCGGCCAACTGGTCGTGCATGAAGTCCATCGACCAGACCTGGTTGATAGCCTCCGGCACCGCCAGAGGCTCGGGCCGCTCACGCACCAGCCGCTTCCTCGGCTTGATCCGCAGGTTCAACTCCAGCTCGCGGTAGATCCGGTAGACCCGCTTGTGATTCCAGCCAAAGCCCTTCACGTTGCGCAGGTACAGGTAGCACAGGCCAAAGCCCCAGTCGCGATGGGCGGTCGTCAGGCGGACCAGCCAGTCGGCGATCCGGGCGTTCTGCTCGCTGGCCTTGGCCTGGTAACGGAAGCAGGTCTCGCTCACCGCGAAGGCCTGGCAGGCGTGGCGGATGTTCGTACGCCCGCTCGTGACTGCCGATTGGGCCATCTCGCGTCGCTGAGATGGCCTCACCATTTTTTTGCGAGCGCTTCCTTCAGCAGGTCGGTACTGAGCTGCGCCTCGGCGTACATCTTCTTGAGCCGGCGGTTCTCCTCCTCCAGCTCCTTCATGCGCGCGACCATGGACACGTCCATGCCGCCGAACTTGCTGCGCCACTTGTAGAACGTGGCCGAGCTGATGCCGTGCTCGCGGCACAGCTCCGGCACGGGCGCACCGGCCTGGGCCTGCTTGAGCACGGCGATGATCTGGCTGTCGGTAAAGCGGGACTTCTTCATGGAACCTCCTCGGGAAAGGGGACGAGAAAATTCCACTTCTGGCGTCTGCTAATGGGCGGGGGGATTACCGATGCGCGCCATCGACGCGGCGCGGGCTGGTGCGCGTGGCTGCTGATCGCCAGCACCGGCGGCCAGGCGCTGCACATCCTGCTGGCAGGCGCCGGCTCGCAAGTCAGTCTCTGGCACCTGGGCACGTTGATCGTGCTGGCGGTGCTTACCTACCGCGCCCAGGGCAACGTGGCGCGCATCCTCAAGGTCGATTGATGTTCACCGATACCCAGCTCGCCTCGATCATGCAGTGCTCGGCCCAACGCGCACAGCGCTGGCACGGCCCACTGCTCGCTGCCGCCAACCGCTTTGGCATCACCACCAAGCGCCGCGCCGCACATTGGCTCGGCCAGGTCGGCCACGAAAGCCTGAGCCTGTCGCGCATGGAGGAAGGCCTGACTTACACCACCAGCGCCCGGCTGCTGGAAGTCTTCGGCGCACGCATCACGCCGGCACAAGCGCCCAAGTTCCTGCGCAATCCGGTCGGCCTGGCCAACTTCGTCTACGCAGATCGCCTGGGCAACGGTAACGAAGCCAGCGGCGATGGCTATCGCCACCGGGGCCGTAGCCCGATGCAGCACACCTTCCGGGGCAACTACCGCCGTATCGGTGAGCTGATCGGCCTGCCCGTCGAAGACCAGCCCGACCTGTTGCTGCAGATCGAACCGAGCGCCCTGGGTGCGGCCGCGTACTGGCACGACAACGGCCTCAACGCGCTGGCCGATGCGGGCGATGTGCTTGGCCTGGGCCGCAAGATCAACCTGGGCAACGTGCGTGCCAAGCGCTTGCCAGAGGGCCACAGCGATCGCGTCACGCGCACGCAGCGCGCCCTGCAGATCCTGGGCGTGTCCTGATGGTCACGCGCCTGATCATCCTGCTGGCGCTGATTGCAGTGCTCGTCGGTGGCTGCGTGTGGCAGGAGCGGCGCGTCAGCGCCGCGCAGACAGACCGCGATGCCGCGCTGCAGGCCAAGCGCCGGGCCGAGGCGGAACGCGACAGCGCCAAAGGCTCCACCACCGTCGTCACGCAGTACGTCGACCGCGTGCAGATCGTGCGCGAGGCCGGCGCCACCATCACCCGCGAGATCCCGATCTATGTCACCCAGAAAGCCGACGCTGATTGCACTATCCCTTCTGGCTTTGTGCGGCTGCACGATGCCGCCGCAACGGGCAACCCTACCGGGCCGCCCGCCGGAGATCCTGATGCGCCGGCCGCCGGCATTACGCTCTCTGCCGTCGCCGGTACCGTCGCCGACAACTACACCAGCTGCCACGCCACCGCCACGCAACTGAGTGCGCTGCAGGACTGGGTCGACCTCCATGCGCCTGAGCCGGCGCCATGATCAAACCCGCCAGCCTGCGCGCGCATCTGGTCGCGGCATTGCCGGACCTGGCGCGCGATGCCGACCGGCTGTTGGTGTTCATCGACGCCGGCAGCCTGGTCAGCACGTTCCAGCCCGGGCTGTCGTTCGAGTACCAGTACACGCTCAACCTGATCCTGACCGACTACGCCGGCCACCCCGACAGCGTGATGCTGCCGTTGCTGGAATGGGTGCAAGCCAGTCAATCCGAGCTGCTGTCCAATCCGGCGCGCCGGGGCGAGATTGCCTTCGAGGCCGACATCCTCGCCAACGATGCCGTGGATCTGTCGATCAAGTTGCCGCTGACCGAGCGCGTCGTCGTGACGGCGAAGGACGGCGGCGGCTACGACATGACCCATGCGCCTGAGCCGCAGATCGACCCGTCATGGATGACCTGACCGCACTGGAAGCCTGGGCCGCGCCGCTGCTGGCACGCCTGCAGGAGGGTGAGCGCCGCAAGCTCGCGCGCAAGATCGGCACCGCCCTGCGGCGATCGCAGAGCCAGCGCATCGGTCGACAACAGGCACCGGACGGGACACCCTACGCACCGCGCAAGGAGCCGCTGCGCGACAAATCCGGCAGAGTCAAACGCAAAAAGATGTTTGCCAAGCTGCGGCAAGCCAAGTTCCTCAAGGTCAGCGCCAGCCCCAATGAGGTGAGCGTGGGATTTATGGGGCGCGTGTCACGCATTGCACGCGTGCACCAAGAAGGCTCAAGCGAAAGCGTGCGGCCTAGAGGTCCAAGGGCACGTTACGAACGGCGCGTGCTGTTGGGGCTCACCGAGCCAGACCGGCACCTCATCCGAAACCAGCTCTTGAATCACCTACAATAATGTACGTCTAGTTCTTTCTATTTATATTTGAATAAATTCAATATTTGCCCAGGGCGCTGTTCTCGCTTGGACCAGCAACGAATATCTGATGAATGCAATTTTCATAGCTACATCCCTCCCGCCAACCGTGCACCTACCATTGGGGCAACGGCCAACAACAATTACGTCAATTGTATTGGCAGTACAAGAATGCTTACCTGGCGTAGAAATACAGCGCATGCGATAGCGCCTCCCACAAGAAGCACCGTTATCCCATAGACCCTCCGAAACTGTCACGACCAAGTAGTTTCGGCTGCTGACTGTATCTTCAGATATATTGCAACCCTGAACAAAGTCAGCAGGACGAGAAGCGTTATTTCCATAAAAACTAATGGAGCCAATGTCTGCAAATGCGGCCGAAGAAATGAGCAGACCTACTGCCAAGACGCTAGCTCCAAGCGTATTTTTGTGTTTCATAAGTACTCCCATGCGGACATAAACTGTCTCAGGTCGCGCATTTCAGCCACATCAAATATGCGAAGATCTGTTGCCGCTTACGATTTGAAAGTAGCTATCAATTTTTTGTAGAACGAGACCCGACAAGTCGCTGCCTGCAAACTTCCTGAGGTGGCACGAGATCATTGCGTACCGTTCGACGCAATCATCTGATGACTTCTTTCACCGCGGTTGACCTGTCAAGGCTCCAAGCGCCCGACCTGATTGAGTCGCTGGACTTCGAGACAATCTTTAGCGAGGCGCTTGCCCAATTTCAGAAGCTGATGCCGGAGTTCTCCGCGCTCACCGAAGCCGACCCGGTCTACAAGCTCGTGCAGCTATTCGCGGCTCGCGAGCTGCTGCTTCGCCAACGTGCCAACGACAAAGCACAGCAGACCATGCTGGCCTTCGCAACCGGCACCAACCTTGATCACCTCGGCGCACTGTTCGGCGTAGCGCGCCTGGTACTCGATCCGGGCCAATCTGAAAACAGCATTGCGCCGACTTATGAGTCGGACGTGGACTTCCGCCGCCGGATCCAACTGGCGCCGGAGGGCTTCAGCGTTGCCGGCCCCGAGGGCGCCTACATCTATCACGCGCTCAGCGCGGCGGCCGATGTCATGGACGCCAGTGCCACCAGCCCTGCGCCTGGGCAGGTACTGGTCACCGTGCAATCACGCAAGGGCGATGGCACCGCACCGCAGTTACTGCTTGACCAAGTCGCCGCCGTCCTCACCAATGCTGACGTGCGCCCCTTGACCGACGAGGTCGCTGTCCAGAGCGCGCAGATCGTCCTGTACGCCATTCGCGGGCGCGTTTACACCTACGCCGGCCCCGACTCTGCGGTGGTTATGCGCGAGGCACTGCGCAACCTGCAGGCCTATCTCGCCGAAGCGCATCGGATCGGCCGCGACGTGCCGGAATCGGCCATCAAGGCCAAGTTATTCGTCGATGGCGTACAGCGTGTTGAGCTGGACTCGCCGGCTGCCGACATTCGGATCAGCCGCACGCAGGCTGCGTACTGCATCTCGATCGACATCGTGCACGCCGGCATCGATGAGTAGTTCACCGCTCCCGCCCAACGCCACGCCGATGGAGCGCGCCGTCGCCGCCGTCACCGAGCGCCTGGCCGCGATCCCGTTGCCGTATCCGGACCTATGGAACCCGGACACGTGCCCCGCAGGCCATCTGCCATGGCTGGCCTGGACCTTGTCTGTCGACGACTGGAAAGCCGACTGGAGCGACGCGGTCAAGCGCTCGCGCCTGCGCAGCGCCATGGCGATCCAGCGCCGCAAGGGCACCGCCAACAGCGTGCGGATGGTGGTCGAGTCCTTCGGCGGCGCGGTGGCCATCCGCGAGTGGTGGCAACAAGAGCCGCGTGGCCAGCCGCACACCTTCGAGCTCGCACTGACACTGACCGGCGCCGATGGACAAAGTGCCAGCGCCCGGTTCGTGGAGGAGGTCATCGCCGAGGTCGAGCGCACCAAGCCCGTGCGGGCGCATTTCACCTTCACCCAAGGATTTCAGGCCGAGGCCCGACTCAACGTCGTGGCACGCGGCAGAGCCACCGTCTTCGTGCGCCTGCAGGGCGATGCGAGCTAGAGAGCACAAATGCCCGGACTTAAACTCAAGATCACCACCGCCGGCCGCCAGGCTCTGATCAACGCCGAGCAAACCGGCACCCACGCGGTCACCATTGCCGCGGTGGGTCTGACCAGCGCCGCATTCGCGGCTCAGGCCGGCCTCACCGCGCTACCTGCCGAGATCAAGCGCCTGACCACCATCGGGGGCTCGGTCACAGCCAAGGACACGATTCACGTCTCGGTGCGCGACGAATCGAGCACCGCCTACAGCTGTTACGGGTTCGGCCTCTACCTGGCCGACGGCACGCTGTTCGCCGCGTACGGCCAGCCCGCATTGCTGGTGGAGAAGTCCGGCGCCGCCTCGGTGCTGCTGGCGATCGACGTGATGCTGGCCGACGTCGATACCGCGCAGATCACCTTCGGCGCCACCAACTTCACCGACCCTGCGGCAACCGTCGACGTGCCAGGCGTGGTTCGCCTGGCCACAGACGCCCAGGCCATCGCCGGCCTGGACAAAGAGCGGGCGGTGTCGCCGGCCAACCTGCTCGCATCGCTCGACCAGCGCCTGGGCGCCATGGGGCCGACCGAATTCATCAAGGAGCTGCTGTCGCGCCCCACGGCGGCGACTGCCCGCAGCCTTCTGGGGATTCGCACGGCTGCACTCAGCGACGCCGGCCACGGCAACGGTCTGGATGCGGACACACTGGATGGTCGCCAGGGCGAGTGGTACCGCGATTTCCGCAACATGCTCAACGTGCCGCAATCGTTCCTGCTGCCTGGTCAGATCGTCGTCATGGCCTCGCTCTATCCGCCAGCCGGCCTGCTGCTGTGTGATGGCGCAGCAGTCTCGCGTGCTAAGTATGCCGCGCTGTTCGCAGCTATCGGCACCATCTACGGCGCAGGCGATGGCAGCACGACGTTCAATCTCCCGTTGATGCGTGAAGGCACCACCGTCACGCATACCAACTCCGCACAGTTCGTCGGCGTCCACAGCGCCGGGCAAGTGATCAGCCATACGCATGGCGCCAGCGCTGCAGCCGTGGGAGACCACGCGCACTACACCGCGCTCGGCGCAGCCGGTATTCACGCGCATGGTGCCAGCAGTAATCCGGCTGGCGACCATGCCCATGGCGCGTGGACCGATACGCAGGGCTGGCACGGGCACAGCGGCAGCACCAGTGCCTCTGGTGATCACCAGCACCCGGGAGTGATCCCGTCAGGCTCGGTCAACGGCTATGGCGTCTATCGCGAGCGCGACAACGATGCGGCGCCTTCAGATGGCTGGACAGGTGCGGGCGGTAACCACGCCCACAGCTTCGGGACAGAAGGCGCGGGCAACCATGCACACAACATCGGCATGAACGGCTCCGGCAATCACACCCACGGCATCGGCATCGCCGAGGGTGGCAATCACGTCCACGTCGTGGACCAACGCGGCGCCGGCGCACACAACCATGCCATCACCGTCAATGCCACCGGCGGCACCGACAACCTTCCTGCCGGCCTTCGCATGAGCTACTGCATCGCCTACTGAGGACTCACCATGACCGCAACGCTCCCACGCACCAGTACCGCCTACGCCTTTGATCCGATCACCGGCGAGTTTACCGGCCCGGTGGTCGTCTATCTCTCTGAGCTGGAAGGCCGCTACCCGCTGCCGCCCAACACGGTGTCCACCGCACCGGCAGCACCTGCAGGTCTTTATCAGCGTCATCGTCTGTCGCCAGCGAAGGGAACGTGGGAGGTGGTTCCGGACTACCGGGGCGTGATGCTCTACAGCACCGACACCGCCACCCCCGTCGCCAACACGCTGGCATTGGGCGATGCCCTGCCACTGGGATGCACGACCTCGCAGCCGATCGCATTTCTTCCCGGCGACTTCCGCCGTAACGTGTGGGACGATGCACGTGCCAGCTGGCGCGCAGATCCCGATTACAGCGCAGCGCTGGTGTGGGAAAAAGCCACCGGCGCGATCGCACCGCGACTGGACGCCGGCATCGAACTACCCGGGCAGCTGACCACCGTTGCACCGCCCATGACGGTCGACGGAACGTTGCAGTGGGACGAGGCAGCGCAGAGGTGGACTGTGCTGCCACGCTCGCCGGATGCTGCTGAGCTGTAGCCCCCAGCGGTACGCCGCAACAGCCGTGCTTAGAACAGTGCAGCCATCGACCATGGCTACATGGGCTCCGCATCCTCCGCACTGAGTAACGCTATTCGCCTCGGCGCCGTCGCCGAGGTGAATCTCGCCACCGCGCGATGCCGTGTGCAGGTCGGCGAGATGCTGACCGATTATCTGCCTTGGGTGGTCACCCTGGCCGGCACCACCATCATCTGGTCGGCGCCCGCGATCGGCGAGCAAGTCGTGGTGCTGTCGCCGGCGGGTGACCTGGCCGATGGCCTGGTGCTACGCGGCCTTTACTCTGACCAATTCGCAGCGCCCGCCGCATCCGACACACTGCACGTGCTGCGCTTTGCCGATGGCGCGCAGATCCACTACGACACCGACGCGCATGCGCTTCAGGCCACGCTACCCAGCGGCGGGACCGCGTCCATCACCGCCGATGGCGGCATCACGCTCAACGGCCCGCTAACGGTCAACGGCGCCACCCAGATCAATGGCGACGCCGGCATTACCGGCACTGCCACCGTCGACACCGACGTGGTCGGCGGCGGGATCAGCCTCAAGAACCACAAGACGACCGGCGTCACCGCCGGCAGCGCGCTCAGCGGTGGGCCGCAGTGATCGGCGTCGATGCCACCACCGGGCGTGTGATTCAGGGCGAGCAACACCTGGCCCAGTCGATCGCCTGCATCCTCACCACACCCATCGGCACACGCGAGCAGCGCCGCGACTTCGGCTCGCTGCTGCCGGAGCTGATCGATCAGCCGTTCAACGGCGCCACCCGCACGTTGCTCTACGGCGCTACCGCTACTGCATTGATGCGCTGGGAACCGCGCCTGCGCCTGACCCGCGTCGGCCTAGTCGTCGGCGACACGCCCGGCAGCTTCGTGCTGACCATCGAAGGCCAGCGCACCGACGTTGCCCCAGCCAATGCGCGCTCGCGCCTGACCATTCCGCTCCGCTTCCGCACGTCCTGATCGAGGAACCTATGTCCACTGCCTACCACCACGGCGTCCGCGTCATCGAAGTCAGCGCCGGCACGCGCACCATCCGTACCGTCTCCACCGCTGTCGTCGGCCTGGTCGCCACGGCCGCCGATGCGGATGAGAAAATTTTCCCGTTGAACAAGCCAACGCTGATCACCGACGTGCTCGGTGCAATCGCCAGCGCCGGCACCCAGGGCACCTTGCGCGCCACGCTGCAGGGCATCGCCGATCAGACCAATCCGGTGACCATCGTTGTGCGTGTGGCCGATGGCGAAGATGCTGCCAAGACGTCGAGCAATGTCATCGGCGAGGCCAAGTCCAGCGGCTATACCGGCCTGTATGCGCTGCTCGCGGCACAAGCACAGCTGGGCGTGCGCCCGCGCATCCTGGGCGCGCCGGGTCTGGATACGCTGCCGGTTGCCAAAGCACTGGCGACCATCGCAAAGAAGCTGCGCGCCATGGCCTATGTGCGCCCGGTGGCTGAGACCGTCGCCGAGGCCGTGACGTATCGCGGTCAGTTCAGCGACCGCGAGCTGATGCTGATCTGGCCGGACTTCCTGGCCTTCGACACCGCCACCAGCACCACGACCGCCGCGTATGCCACCGCACGTGCGCTCGGCCTGCGCGCCAAGATCGACACCGAGCAGGGCTGGCACAAGAGTCTGTCCAACGTGCCGGTGGCCGGCGTCACCGGCATCTCCAAGGATGTGCACTGGGATCTGCAGGATCCGGCTACCGATGCCGGTGTGCTCAACGAGGGCGACATCACCACGCTGGTGACGTTCAACGGGCAACGCTTCTGGGGGTCGCGCACGTGTGCGGAGGACAGCATGTTCACCTTCGAGACAGCCACGCGCACTGCTCAGATCCTGGCCGACACCATTGCCGAGGGCGTGGCGTTCTACGTCGATAAACCGATGCATCCCTCGCTGGTCAAAGACCTGCTGGAAACGATCAACGCCAAGTTCCGCGACCTCAAATCGTCCGGCTATCTGATCGATGCCAACGCCTGGTACGACGGCACCGTCAACAGCGCCACCACGCTCGCCGACGGTGCGCTGCGCATCGACTACGACTACACCCCGGTGCCGCCGCTGGAGAACCTGCAGCTGTACCAGAAGATCACCACCAGCTACCTGGCCGACTTTGCCGACCGCGTTAACGCGTAACGCACCTGACTTAGATTCCCGGAGAACCCCATGGCGTTGCCCAAGAAACTTAAGGCGCTCAACCTGTTCAACGACGGTGAGAGCTATCTCGGCCAGGTCGTCGAAGTGAAGCTGCCCACGCTGTCCCGCAAGATGGAGGAATACCGTGGCGGCGGAATGAATGGCCCGGTCGACATCGACTTCGGCCAGGAGAAGATCGAGCTGGAATGGAAGTGCGGCGGCCTGATGCGCGGCGTGCTGAACCAATACGGCGCAACCACCCACAACGCGGTACAGCTGCGCTTTGCCGGCGCCTACCAGCGCGACGACACCGCCGAGGTGGATGCGGTGGAGGTGGTCGTGCGCGGCCGCCACAGCGAGATCGATCCGGGCACCGGCAAGTCCGGCGATGACACCGAGTTTTCGGTCAAGACCTCGGCCAGCTACTACAAGCTGACCATCAACGGCGCCACCGTGATCGAGATCGATCTGGTGAACATGACCGAGATCGTCAACGGCGTGGATCTGCTCGCCGCTCAACGCCGCGCCATCGGCGCCTGACCTTTCCGGCCTGGCGCCGCCGGGCCTCCCCTTGAGACGTTCCGATGACCCCGACCTTTTCCCCCGCCATTTCCCTCGACCAGCCGATCGTACGCGGCGAGCAGACCATCACCGACCTCAAGGTGCGCAAGCCTGGCGCCGGTGAACTGCGCGGCCTCAAGCTCGCCGAGCTGCTTCAGATGGATGTCACTGCGCTGGCAACGCTGCTGCCACGCATTTCCTCGCCCACGCTGACCACCGCCGACGTCAATGCGATGGATCCGGCTGACCTGCTGACAGTCGGCCAGGAGGTCGCGCTTTTTTTCTTGCCGAAGGCACAGAGGGAAGCGGACTTCCCGACTGCGTAGAGGATGCGATGGCCGACATCGCGGCCATCTTCCATTGGCCGCCGTCTGAAATGGACGGCTGGTCGCTGCACGAACTCACGGCGTGGCGCGAGCGTGCCCGCCTGCGAAGCGGAGCCGAATGATGCCCCACCCGAACCATGAGGCCGCCTAAATGGCGGCCTCTGACAATCTGCGCCTGCAGGTCATCCTGGCCGCTGTCGATCGCGCCACCGGCCCGTTCCGCCGTGTGCTCAGTGGGAGCCGTGGCGTTGCCACCGCACTACGCAACCAGCGCGACGCGCTGCGTCAGCTCAACAGCCAACACCGCGACATCGGCGCCTATCGCGAGCAGGTCGCTATGGCGCAGCGCGCCAAGGCCGCGCTCGATGCGCAACGGCAATCGGTGCGCACGCTCGCCCAGCAGATCAAGGCGACCGGCACGCCTACCGCTGCAATGAATGCCGAGTTCGAGCGCGCTGTGCGCACCGCGCGCGAGCTCAAGACCGCACACGGCGCGCAGGAGGCCGGCCTACAGCGCCTGCGTGGTCGCCTGGAGACGGCCGGAATCAGCACCCGCGAGCTGGTCACGCACGAGCGCCGCCTGCGCAGCGAGATCGACAGCACCAATACCGCCATGCGCACCCATCAGCAGCGACTGGTGGCGATCGACGCTGCCCAGCGTCGCAGCGCCCGCATCCAAAGCGCCGGCCTGCAGGCGAGCGCTTATGGCGCCGGCATGGCGTTCGCCGGCCAGCGCGCACTGGGCGCATCTGTGCTGCCGATCAGCGATGCGATGGAGTTTGAGTCGGCCATGGCCGACGTGCGTAAGGTGGTGGACTTCAAGACGCCGCAGCAGTTCTTGCAGATGGGTCGCGATGTCGAGAACCTCTCGATGCGTTTGCCCATGCTGCCGGCCGAGATTGCCAAGATCGTCGCGGCCGCCGGCCAGGCGGCCATCCCGCGCCAGGAGCTGGTCCGCTTCGCCGAGGATGCGGCCAAGATGGGCGTGGCCTTCGACAGCAGCGCCGAGGAAGCCGGCCAGACCATGGCCACCTGGCGCACAGCGTTTCGCATGGGCCAGGCCGAGGTCGTCGTGCTGGCCGACAAGATCAACTATCTCGGCAACACGGGACCTGCCAGCGTCAACAAGATCAGCGCGGTGGTGAACCGCATTGGCGCCCTGGGCGAGGTGGCCGGCCTGCAGAGCGGACCGCTGGCGGCGCTGGGCGCCACCGTCGCCGGCATGGGCATCGAGTCGGAAGTCTCGGCCACCGGCATCAAGAACATGCTGCTCACCCTGGCCTCGGGCGAGTCGGCGACCAAAAGTCAGCGCGAGGCCTTCGAAAAGCTCAGCATCAAGGACACCGACATGGCCCAGGTCATGCAGAAGGACGCAGGCGGCGCGATCATGTCAGTGCTGCAGAAGCTGCGGGCACTGCCCAAGGCCGAGCAGGCCGCGACAATGACGCAGCTGTTCGGGCGCGAGTCGATTGGTGCGATCGCGCCACTTCTGACCAATCTGGAGCTGCTGCAGGGCAACTTCGCCAAGGTCGCCGACGCGCAGCGCTACGGCGGCTCGATGTCGGCCGAGTACGCATCGCGGGTGGCCACCTCGGCCAACTCGCTGCAGCTGCTGAAAAACACCGCTGTGGTGGTGTCGCAATCGATCGGTCAGGCGCTGCTGCCGCAGTTCAAGGAACTGACCGAGCGCACGGCTGGCGTGGTCGGCCAGGTCACGACGTGGATCCGCGCCAATCCGGTGCTGGTGGGTGCGATCGCCAAGACGGCGATCGCCGGCGCCGCGCTGGTCACGATCCTGGGCGGGCTGCTGGTGGCCGGCGGTGTGGCAGCGATGGCGTTCTCGCAGATCCACGGCGCCGTCGCGCTGCTGTCCGGTGGCGGTGGGTTCGGCGCACTGATCCGCCAGGTGCTGTCGTTCGGCGGCCGCGTGCTGCCGATGCTCGCCAATGGCGCACGCCTGCTGCTGCCGCTGCTCGGCGGCGTCAGCCTACCGGTGTTGGCGATTGGTGCGGCCGTCGCGGCGGTGGCGCTGCTGGTGTGGAAGTACTGGGGGCCGATCAAGGCCTTCGCCATCGGGGTGTGGCAAGGCATTGTCGATGTTGCCGCGCCGGTGCTGGCCGAGCTGCAGGCCGCGCTCGCGCCGCTCGGCCCGGTATGGGACACGGTGGCCGCCGCAATGGGCCAGGCCTGGGTGTGGGTCAAGCAGCTGCTGACGCCGTTTGAGGCCACCACCGCCCAGTTGCACGGTGCAACGCAGGCCGGGCGCGGCTTCGGGCAAATCCTGGGCGCGGTGCTGGTCACCCAGCTGCAGCTGGCGGTCAAGGCGATCGGCTGGCTGGTGCAGGCGTTTGTATATGTGCTGCCGGTGATCAAGCAGATCCTCGGCGGCGTCTGGCAAACCGTCCAGGGCACCTGGTCGTTGATCGTAGGCGTGTTCACCGGCAACGGCGATCGCATCCGCCAGGGGCTGCTGCAGCTATGGGCCGGCATCAACCTGCAGCTGGCCAACTGGCCGGCCCGGATGCTGCAGGCCGGTGCGGACATGATCACCGGCCTTGTGCAGGGCATCCGCTCCAAGCTCAGCGCCGCCAGCAACGCAATCGCCAGCGTGGGCACCGGCGTGGTCGATCGGTTCAAGGGCTTGCTTGGCATACACAGCCCCTCGCGCGTGTTCGCCCAACTGGGCGACTTCACCATGCAAGGCCTCACCGTCGGCCTACAGCGCGGCCAGGGTGCGCCTGTGCAGGCCGTCACGGCGCTCGGCAACCGCATGCGGGTGGTGGGCGCCGGCCTGGCTTTGGCGACGGCCACGGCGCCCGTGGCGGCGATCGACAGCCGGGCACCGCTATCGGCCCCTGTGCGCGCCGCCAGTGCGCCGGCAACCGGGAACAGCTACGTCATCCATGTCCATGCCGCACCGGGCATGGATGCCAATGTACTGGCGCGCGAAGTCGCTCGCCAGATCGAAGAGCGCGACCGGCGCGCCGCGGCGACCCGCCGCTCCAGCCTGCGCGACGACTGAGGATCCACCCCGATGATGATGTCCTACGGCACATTTGTGTTCGCCCTCGACAGCGCCGCGTTCCTGCAGCTGCAGCGGCAAATGAGCTGGCGCCATGCCACCAGCGAGCGCGTTGGCGCGCGGCCGGCCAGCCAGTTCTTGGGTCCGGGCGATGACACCGTCGAGCTGTCGGGCCTGATCGCGCCCGAACTCACCGGCACGCGTGCCTCGCTGGACACGCTGCGCGAGCTGGCTGCAGACGGCGAGCCATTGCCGTTGGTGGATGGTGCCGGGGTGGTCTACGGGCCGTATCTGCTGCTGACGGTCAACGAGACCGCGTCGCTGTTCTTCGAGGACGGCACACCGCGCCGGATCGAGTTCCAGCTCAGCCTGCGCCGCGCCGACGACATCGCGCCGGAGACGGCCGCATGAGCTACCCGATTCCACAGTGGCGGGTGGTGCTCGATGGCGTCGACCTCACCGAGCGCATTGCACCACGTCTGCTCGATCTCACCCTCACCGAATGCCGGGGCGGCGAAGCCGACCAACTGGATCTGCGCATCCACGACCACGACGGTAAGATGGCGCTGCCCAAACGCGGCGTACGCCTGGCTGTGGCGCTGGGATGGAAAGCCACCGGCCTGGTCGACAAAGGCACGTTTATCGTGGATGAGGTGGAGTACAGCGGCGCGCCGGACATCATCACTATCCGGGCGCGTAGCGCAGATTTGACTGCAAACATGCGCACACGCCGCGAGCGCAGCTGGCACAACACGACGCTGGGCGCCGTGCTCAATACGCTCGCCGGTGAGCACGGCCTGACGCCGCGCGTGGTGGAGGCGCTAGCGCGCATCAAACTGTCCCATCTTGACCAGGCCAACGAGAGCGATATGAATCTGCTCACTCGGCTGGGGCAACGGTTCGATGCGGTCGCGACGGTCAAAGCTGGGGCGCTTCTGTTTACACCGATTGGTGCCGGCACCACGGTGAGCGGCAAGCCGCTGCCGACTGTCACCCTGACACGGCGCGATGGCGATCAGCATCGCTACTCGGTGGCTGATCGCGACGCCTACTCCGGCGTGCGCGCCTACTGGGCAGACAAAGGCAAGGCGCGGCGGCAATCTGTGCTGGTAGGAACCGACGACAATGCTAAGAATCTTCGTGAGTCATATGCCGATGAAGCAACAGCACGCCAGCATGCGCATGCAGAGTTGGAGCGAGTCAAACGCGGCTTGGCGAAGTTCGACTACACGCTAGCAATAGGACGGGCAGATCTATTCCCCGAGCAAATTGTCATGGTGCGTGGGTTCAAGCCTGAAATTGATGCTCAAGCATGGTTAACTGCCAAGGTAACTCACACTATGGATAGCAATGGATTCAAAAGCTCCACAATCCTGGAAAGCGTACTCAGCTAGTGCGTTTGCTTATCTAATTTGGATATGGTGCATGCGGATGAAGTTAGGCCGGACCTCGATGCATTCACCCCAACAACAAGGATGGGCATGTTTAATTTAATAATTTCCTCCAACCCAGATATTCTGAAAGATAATTCCTTTGAACTGGACAGGAATCGCGTCGACGTCCCCCCGATTTTGAGTAGCACCGCAGTTTGGAGTCCAATTCCCTACCCCGAGGAGATTGGACGTGAAGAAGCGCTTTTCCGAAGAACAGATCATTGGCTTCCTGCGCGAAGCCGAAGCGGGCGTGGCGATCAAGGACCTGTGCCGGCGCCATGGCTTCAGCGAGGCCTCTTACTACCTGTGGCGCAGCAAGTTCGGCGGGATGAGCGTGCCCGATGCCAAGCGGCTCAAAGACCTTGAAACGGAGAACGCGCGGCTGAAGAAGTTGCTGGCCGAGCAGCTGTTTGAGAACGATCTGATCAAGGATGCGCTGCGAAAAAAGTGGTGAGCGCGCCGGCGCGTCGTGCGCTGGTGCGCGAGTGGATGGGGTGCGGTGCCAGCGAGCGCCGCGCCTTGGCAGCGATCGGCATGAGCGCCAGCGCGCTGCGCTACTGCCCACGCGAAGATCGCAACGTTGAGCTGCGCGAGCGCATCGGTGCGTTGGCGCATCGCCATCGCCGTTATGGCGTGGGCATGATCTATCTCAAACTGCGACAGGAAGGCCGCATCGTGAACTACAAGCGTGTGGAGCGGTTGTACCGCGAGCAGCAGCTGCAAGTCCGCCGCCGCAAGCGCAAGAAAGTCCCGGTAGGCGAGCGTCAGCCGCTGCTGCGGCCATCGCAGGCCAACCAGGTATGGTCGATGGACTTCGTGTTCGACCGCACTGCCGACGGTCGGGTGATCAAGTGTCTGGTGATCGTGGACGACGCCACGCACGAAGCGGTCGCCATCGAGGTGGAGCGCGCAATAGCGGGCCATGGCGTGACGCGTGTGCTGAATCGGCTCGCCATCCGCCGCGGCTTGCCGCAGGTGATCCGCACGGACAACGGCAAGGAGTTTTGCGGCAAGGCGATGGTGGCCTGGGCGCATGCGCGTGGCGTGCAGTTGCGACTCATCCAACCCGGCAAGCCGAATCAGAACGCCTACGTTGAATCGTTTAACGGCCGCCTGCGCGACGAATGCCTCAACGAACACTGGTTCCCGACACTGCTGCATGCACGCACCGAGATCGAGCGCTGGCGCCGCGAATACAACGAGGAGCGACCCAAGAAAGCAATTGGCGGCATGACGCCCTCCGCGTATGCCCAACAGTTGGCCAACGCCGCTATCATCAACCCCGGACTCTAAACCTGGCCGCTACTCAGGGCGGGGGGACGTCGCTGGCACCGCTGAAAGGCCTCTACAGCCAGGACAGCCACTACGATCGCAAAATCAGCGCCGGCACTGCGACCGTGCGGTTTCCGTTGGTCAAAGGTGGTTGGTGGGAACGCCTGATCGATCGCCCGCACCGCTTCGGCAAGCAGAAGGCGCGCTTTGCGCCGGGCCAGAGCTATGCAGGGGTGTGGTGGGCGGCGCCTGCCGCACTGACAGCCATGCAGACCGCGCGCGAGGTGTGGATCGTTGAGGGCATCTTCGATGCGATCGCGCTCCTGCAGCACGGCGTGTGCGCAGTGTCGGCCATGTCCTCCAACGCCTTTCCAGAAGAATCGCTGCGCGAGCTGGCAAAGGCACGCATGGCCGATCTTCCGACGCTCGTGTGGGCACTGGACAATGAGCCGGGCGCCCGTGCCTACACGCACAAGCACATCAAGCGCGCATCGGCGCTGGGCTTCGACTCGCGGGCGGCGCAAATCGTCCAGCGCGATGGCAAGAAGACCGACTGGAACGACCTGCACCTGCGCGCGATCGCGTCCGATGATCCCAAGCAGTGGGACAACGACGTCAAGGAAGCCCGCTATCAGGGCGACTTGCTCGTCGCCCGTTCGGCAGTCGACAAAGGCCTGCTGATGTTCGAGCACGACGGCCGCAATGACTTCTGGTTGGAGTACCGCTCCCGCCTGTACTGGTTCGATTTCGACACCCAGCGCTTCGACAAGCTGCGCAAGGAGAAGCTGGGCGACATCGATGCCGACGACGGCGACGAGGTAGCAACCGAGGATCTGAGGAAGATCAAGCGCGCTGCCTGCTCCGTCCAGAAAATCGCCAACTGCTACCCGGAAGCCCTCTATTTCCAGCGCCAGGAGGTCACCGACGAAAGCTGGTACTACTTCCGTGTCGATTTTCCGCACGACGGCCCCAGTGTAAAGGGCACCTTTACCGGCGGTCATGTCTCCAGCGCTTCTGAGTTCAAGAAGCGCCTGATTTCCCTAGCGGCCGGCGCCATGTTCACCGGTACCGGCCACCAGTTGGACCGCTTGATCGAAGAGCAGACCGAGGCGATCAAGACGGTGGACGCCATCGATTTCGTGGGCTACAGCAAGGAACACCGCGCCTACCTGCTCGGCGACATGGCCGTGCGCGACGGCGAGCTGGTAACGGCCAACGAGGAGGACTACTTCGAGTTCGACAAGCTGCGCCTGAAGACCACGCAGAAGTCCATCCGACTGGAGATCCAACGCGATGCGGAGGCGTTCCGCGTGGATTGGCTACCGTGGCTGTGGCAGTGCTTCGGCACGCACGGCATGGTCGCGATGACGTTCTGGTTTGGCTCGTTGTTCGCCGAGCAGATCCGCGCGGGCCACAAGAGCTTCCCGTTTCTTGAAGCCACCGGTGAGGCCGGCGCCGGCAAGACCACGCTGCTGACGTTCCTGTGGAAGCTGCTGGGCCGCTCGGACTACGAGGGCTTCGACCCTGCCAAGTCGTCCAAGGCCGGCCGCGCGCGCCATGGGTCAGGTGTCAGGCATGCCCGTCGTCCTGCTGGAGGCCGATCGCAGCGAGCCAGACAAATCCCACTCCAAGACGTTCGAGTGGGACGAGCTGAAAGACTTCTTCGGCGGCGGCACCCTGGCAACCCGTGGCGTGCGCAATGGCGGCAACGAGACTTACGAGCCACCGTTTCGCGGCACGATCGTGATCACCCAGAACGCCGCAGTGGACGCCAGCGAGGCAATCCTCACGCGCATCGTGAAGTTGCACTTCAAACGGCCGCAGGTCACCACCGAAAGCCGCATCGCGGCCGACAACCTCAATGCGCTGCAGGTCGAAGAAGTCAGCCATTTCCTTGTGCGTGCCATCCGCCAGGAACGCGCCATCCTCGATCTGTTCGCCGAGCGTGTAAAGGTCTTCGAGGCCAAGCTGCGCGCGCAACAAGATCTGCGCCTAGAACGCGTCATCAAGAACCATGCGCAGATGCTGGCGCTGTTCGACTGCCTGCGCCTGGTCGTCACCGTCCCTGACGACATGGTCGAGCAGACACGGCTCGCGTTGTTAGAAATGGCCCTGGAACGGCAGAAGGCGATCAGCGCGGACCACGCGATGGTCAACGAGTTCTGGGAGGTCTACGAATACCTCGAAGCCACCGGACACGGCAAAGCTGTGGTCAACCACAGCCGCGACGCGCAGCGCATTGCGATCAACCTCAATCACTTCGCTGCGCGGGCTGCTCAGTTCAGTCAGTCCGTGCCCGATCTAAAGGTGCTGCGAGCGCTGCTTGGCGACTCGCGCCGGCACAAGTTCATCGGCGCGAACGTGGCGGTCAACAGCGCCGTCCTCAAGGACGATCTGACCGGCGTCGGCACCACTGTGAAGTGCTGGGTGTTCCAAAAATGAGCGCGCTCGCACGTGTGGGAGATTTTGAGAAATTTTCGTTGACATCCGCCCAGGAGCGGAGCAACCATTACTCCGTCGCCGCACAATCGGCGACCGGGTTTGACAGCCTGAATCAACGGCGCACCAGCGCCCATCGACCGATGCACGGCGCTTTTTTTTCGCTCGCTGTGCAGTCGCGGGCGTTTGCCAGCCAGTTCTATGGCGGGCGGTGTGCGGAGGCCTTCGGGCCTGCCGGTTCCGTTGACCGGTCTGTCAACCGCGCACCGTCCGCCACCTCGTTTGACAGCGTCGTGGCGGACTCCAACTACAACGGAGCCTGCACCATGACCTACGACGCTCAAGAAGCGCCGGCCAATGCCGCGCGTCAGATCGCCCATTACTTCGGCCTGATTGCCGACACCCTCGATTGGAACCACACCGCCTGGCTCGCCCTGCAGGCGAAGCTGCAGGCCATGGGCAAAGCGCCCGAAGCACTGACGCTGGCCGATGCCGAGGCCGCCATTTCCAGCACCAATGCCGACCTGGTAGAGGTGCGCCAGTGAGCCGCCGCGACCTGCATAAAGCGCTGCGCGTCGCCCCCGGCGTCTACCTGCTCCTGCAGATCCGGGCGACCGACGTCCTGGCCGAACTGTACGCCGACAGCCTGCATGACCGCCCACCGGTCATGTTCGCCTGCAGCGCGATCGAAAAGGCTTCCGAGTTGTTCCTGGTCGATGACGGCACTGGCCTGGTCATCGGCTCGTTGCACGTGGTCATGCCCGAAGCCGAGGCCGCCTCCCTGCAGGAATGGGTGATTAAGCGCATGCCCGCATTGGAGGTGGCTTGATGGACGCCGCTCACCCATATGCGCAGCTGCCGGAAGACGCTGATTTCTCGATCAGCGAAGAAGAGCAATACCGCCTCTGGCGTGCGTACCACGCGGCCGCATTGCTTGCTGCGCTGACCAACGATATCGCGATCGAAGCAGGCATCAATCACGACGGACCAGCGGCGGTGGCCGAGTACATCCGCCACGAACTGCTCGATGTCCTCAATGGCGCGCAGCGCCTGCGTGAGCCTGACCCCAGCATCCCGCCATCCGGCGCCGACCTGATCTAACCCCGCAACAGCGGGCCGGCGGGCGGTGCTGTCACACCGCCCCAAGGCCCTCCACCAACGCAACTCAGGAGAGTCGATATGCAACAGCACACTGGAACACGTCCAGCCACGGCAGCACGTCCGTTGGCTTTGAGCACCGGACCTGGCGCGGAGGCTAGCACGCCGGCCGTTGCGGCCTACGATCGCGGCATGGGCGACTGCTCAGCGACCATCACCATGCACGTCACGCATGGCACGGTCGTGGTCACCGCCACGCTGAGCATGGGACCGCTTCGCGAGGCTCGCCAGTCGTGGGAGCGGCGTCGCGGCACCGGCACCGGCTGGAAACTCGTCGACGGCCCCCGCCTGTGGACGACGGCGGAAGACCGCATCAGTACGGAACTGGCCGAGTTCATGGACGGCCTGGACTTTCCCTTCGACCTGGCCAACATGCTGCCGCGCAGGCCCACCGCGGCGGCGGCCGCTGCGATGGCGCAGGCCGAACGGGAGGTGGCCCATGGGTGAGCTGCTGGCTTTGGCAATGATCCTGGCGCCGACGGCCGGTGGTGCCCTGGTCTACAAGCTGTGGGCCTCGCGCCGTCCGCGCCGCACTCAGACCGGCCTGGCTGTCGGACAGGTGCCGCAGCGGCTACATCGCCGCACGCGCATGGCCGTGCGGCGGGAGGCTGCTCATGGCTGATTCCGTCATCCTTCTTGGCCCGCAGGGCAGCGCCAAATCACTCAACGCCGAGGCTCTGTGTCAGACGCTCGGCCTGCAGGAGGTCATCGAGCTGGACGATATGTTGTTCGCGTTCCGCGCTGATCGCCTGGAGTCTTCCGGGCAGCTGATCCTGACCTGCGACGAACAGCAAGCGCACACCTGGTCGGTTCGCTGGGGTTTGCGCCTCATGCGTGTCGATGAAGCACGCGCCCAGCTCGGTGCCGCATGGAGGACGCAGCCATGAACCTGCAGCGCACGATCGAGGTTGCGCGCGCCGCCGCGCGCATGGGAGGCCCTGGCCCCTTGTCCACTGGGGAAGCACTCACCGCTGCTCTGGTGCTGAATCGTGCCGACTGGCTGGCCGAGATGGACTACACCATCGCCGAGGCACTGGACCGTATCGACTCCGACACCGTGCAGCATTTGCGCGAGGCTGAACGCGTGCTGCGCCGGGAGGTACCGTGACGCAGCGCCAGGTCGACCACGACACACCTCTGCCGCCCTGCGCGAACGGCCACGTCGCTCGCCACATGCTCGATGCCCGCCGCCTCGAGGCGGGCGGTGGGCACTTTATCGAATGCGTGTGTGGGCGGACACAGAAGCACCCCGGCTTCGAGTTGGCCATGACCGAATGGCGGCGTGCTCATCGCATCCGCACGCCCCGTCAGCCAAGGCCCAGCGCCCAGAACGTCGTGCAGCTCGGCCTGCGCTTCACCGGTGCGCGCCAGCGATGATCGATGGCGCAAATATGGAGGGGTTTCGCAGGGCTTGCGAGGCGCGGCACTGGCTACGGCAGGGCTACGCGGATGCAGCCAAGGTGCGCGAGCTGCGGCTCCGCATAGCCGCTCAGCGCGGCTATGCCGCTGCCGACTTGCTCGTGGAAGAAATGCGTGAGCAGTGGCGACGCCGGCGTGAGTGGATCGAGGTGCAAGTCGCGTGAGTAGTCCGATGATTACGTTCGAGGACCTGCGCCGCCTGTGCGCGCCGGCCGGTCCTGCTCCCCGTGTGTCGACGGTAGTGCGCTGGGCACGCGAGCAGGGAATTCTCTATAGGTACGACGGCAGGGGCGGAATCTGGACAACCCTGGACGCGCTCAATGCCGCATTGGGGCTGACCCAGAGCGCTGCTGAGCTACACAACAAGGAGCTGATCTGATGGGACGCGGCAGGAAGCGCAAGTTCAACCCGGATATTCCCAGGCACATCGACCAAGACGCCCTCCCAAAAGGCGTCTACTGGTCTGACGGGCGCTGGTACATCATCGAACCAAACCCCGAGGGCGGCCCCACGAGGAAGCGCACCATTGCCTACGCGGATTCGAGGTTATCCGACCTCCATGCGGCCAGAGAGGCATCCCGTGGTGCCGGCCTGGTCGGCTCCCTGCAGTACCTGGCCAACGCGTTCAAGCTCTCCACCGAATACAGCGACCTGTCTCGCAGCACCCGCGATGATTACGATCGCCATGCCGAGGTGGCCTGCGGCTACGTGCTGAAGGACGGCAGCCTGTTCGGGAGCCTGCAGGTGGACCGTCTGTCCGTTCCCCTGGTGCAGCGCCTGGTCGAAGCGCTCGCCAAGGGGCGGGAAGCAAGCACCGTGCAGCCCGCATTGCTTGCCCGTCCGTCCACAGCCAATCACACACTGCGGTATCTGCACCGGCTTTTTGCTTGGGGCATACGCATCGGCTATTGCAAGACCAACCCGGCCAGCGGTGTGCGCGGTGCAAAGGAGCGCGCGGATGCAAAGATGCCGGACCCGCAATCGTTCATAGCTGTGCTTGAGTTCGCCAAGTCACGCGCTGCATTGCCGCTACACGCAAAGGGAGCGGTCCCGCCTTACATGCCGGCGGTGATGGTACTGGCCTACAACGCACGTCTGCGCGGTGTCGAGGTGACCGACCTGACAGACGCGGACGCGCTACAGCAGGGAGTGCGCTGCACGCGCCGCAAGGGTTCTCGCGACAACATCACCGCCTGGAACGACGATCTGCGGTGGGCATGGACTTGGCTGCGCGACTACCGTGCTCAACGGATCCATGCGCACAAGCGACCGGTCCCCCTGCGCCCTGAGCAGCGCGGCTTGTTGGTGACCCAGACCGGCACGCGCTTGGCGCGATCAACATTGAAGACGGCCTGGCAGCGCTTGATCACGGCGGCGATCGAGGCCGGCGCGATCGAGGAAGAAGCCCGGTTCACGCTGCACGGCCTAAAGCATCGGGGCATAACTGACACCCGTGGTACGCGGGCGCACAAGCAAGATGCTGCGGGCCACGTCACGCCGCAGATGACGCACCGTTACGATCACGAACTGCAGGTGATTGCGCCGCCGGCGTTGCCTACCGATGAGGCCTTGGCGTTCGTTGACGTATTCAAGCCCTCAGAGTCGTGAGGGCTGTGAATTTTCCCGGCAATTTTCCCGGCGCAACAAAAAAGGGCTTGCGAGTTATCGCAAGCCCTTGATGTTTTTGGCGCCCGAAGTTGGACTCGAACCAACGACCCCCTGATTAACAGTCAAGTGCTCTAACCGGCTGAGCTATTCGGGCGGGGAGGCAAATTATAGGGAGGCTTGGCTGCATGTGCAAGCCCCCGTCGCGCCGCAAGTCTCAAGATGGACAAGGTTGCGGTAGGCGCGGCCGCAAGGAGCGAAGCCGGCCAGTCATGCTGACAATGACCTGACCCTCGAGGCCTCCATCTCGGCAGACGTTGAAGGTCACATTAGTCCCTAGCATGGTCCCTAGCGGACCAAAGCGCAGATGCGTACGTCCGGAAGTGGTGCGGACGCTTATCTTCGCGTCAACCTTGCCTGTTCCCGACGCGATGATGTCACTCGCACCATCGGGTCGGCGATTTCCATCCGGATCTGCAAACAACAGCCAGCCGTGCGTCCAATCGTGACCAGCTGCACAAGCATCTGATGACTCGCGCGGACACATTCCTACCGGGTCCCCGCGGGTAATTGAGGTCGATCTTGCAAGAGCCAAATGTGCAGCAAGTTCAAGCATGGCTGCCCGAACCTGATGCGTTCGGTGCAGCGCCGTCAAGGACGGTAGGGCGATGGATAGCGCGACCGCAAGTGCTGCGACCGCAATAGAACACTCAATGAGGCTGAATCCTCTGTGGGGTTGGTGCATATCCTTGCCAAGCCTCGAACCTTCGGTGAGCCTTAGAATCGGGTGCGGTTGACGTTTCCGCGATCGGCCTAAAGCCCGCAGGAAGGTAGGGAAACCGCAAACATCGCCGTCATCCGCCGTCGCTATACTCAGCGGTCGTCCGAAGGTGCGCTCCATGACCGATCGTTTTCAGCTCGTATCCCCTTACTCGCCGGCGGGCGACCAGCCTGCGGCCATCGACAAGCTGGTCGCCAACTTCGAAGCCGGGCTGGCCAAGCAGACGCTGTTGGGCGTGACCGGTTCGGGCAAGACCTACACCATTGCCAATGTGGTCCAGCAGGTGCAGAAGCCGACCCTGGTGATGGCGCCCAACAAGACGTTGGCGGCGCAGCTGTACGGCGAGTTCAAGTCGTTCTTCCCGCATAACGCGGTCGAGTACTTCGTCAGCTACTACGACTACTACCAGCCGGAGGCCTATGTGCCCTCGTCGGACACCTTCATCGAGAAGGACAGTTCGATCAATGAACACATCGAGCAGATGCGTTTGTCGGCGACCAAGACCTTGCTGTCCCGGCGCGATTCGCTGGTGGTGGCGACGGTGTCGGCCATCTACGGCCTTGGTGCGCCGGAGGACTACCTATCGCTGCGTCTGATCCTGTCGGTTGGCGAGCACATCGATCAGCGCCAGTTGATCCGCCATCTCACCGATCTGCAATACACCCGCAACGAGTTCGAACTCACGCGCGGTGCCTTTCGCGTACGCGGCGAGGTGTTGGATGTGTTCCCGGCCGAGTCGGATACCGAAGCCTTGCGCATCGAGTTGTTCGATGGGGACATCGAGCAGCTGACGTTGTTCGATCCGCTCACGGGCGAAACCTTGCGCAAGTTGCAGCGCTACACCGTGTACCCGAAAACCCATTACGCCACGACGCGCGAGCGCACCTTGAATGCGGTGGACACCATCAAGGAAGAGCTGAAAGAACGCCTGGAACAGCTCTACGCGCAGAACAAGCTGGTCGAGGCCCAACGTCTGGCCCAGCGCACGCAATTCGATCTGGAAATGATGGCCGAAGTGGGTTTTTGCAACGGCATCGAAAACTACTCGCGGCATCTCACCGGCAAGGCGCCGGGCGAGCCGCCGCCGACCTTGTTCGACTACCTGCCGCCGGACGCGCTGCTGGTCATCGACGAGTCGCATGTGACCATCCCGCAGATCGGTGCGATGTACAAGGGCGACCGTTCGCGCAAGGAAACGCTGGTGGAGTTCGGTTTTCGCTTGCCGTCCGCCTTGGATAACCGACCCTTGCGTTTCGAAGAGTGGGAGGCGCGTTCACCACGCAGCATCTATGTTTCGGCAACGCCGGGTCCTTATGAGGTGCGCGAGTCTGCCGGCGAAGTCACCGAGCTGGTGGTGCGCCCAACCGGTCTGATCGACCCGGTGGTGGAGATCAGACCGGTTGGTACGCAGGTCGACGACCTCATGTCCGAGGTTCACGAGCGCATCAAGCTCGGCGATCGCGTGCTGGTGACCACGTTGACCAAGCGCATGGCCGAGAACCTCACCGAGTACCTGGGAGAACACGGAATTCGGGTGCGCTACCTGCACTCGGATATCGACACCGTCGAGCGCGTGGAGATCATTCGCGACCTGCGCCTGGGCAAGTTCGATGTGCTCGTGGGCATCAATCTGCTGCGCGAGGGCTTGGACATGCCGGAAGTCTCGCTGGTGGCGATCCTGGATGCCGACAAGGAAGGCTTCCTGCGGTCGACCGGGTCGCTGATCCAGACCATCGGCCGTGCCGCACGCAATCTGCGCGGCAAAGCCATTCTGTATGCCGACAAGGTGACGCGTTCGATGCAGGCGGCAATCGACGAGACCGATCGTCGCCGCGAGAAGCAGGTCGAGTACAACCTGGAACATGGCATCACACCGAAATCCGTCGAACGGCCGATCGCCGACATCATGGAAGGCGCGCGTGACGATGCGGCCGACAAGAAGTCGGGCAAGGGTCGTTCGAAATCGCGTCAGGTCGCAGAGGAGGCGCCCGATTACCGTGCCATGAAGCCTGCGGAAGTCGCCGGCAAGCTCAAGAGTCTGGAGCAGAAGATGTATCAGCACGCCAAGGATCTGGAGTTCGAGGCCGCAGCTCAAATCCGCGATCAGATCCAGAAGTTGAAAGCGGCAAGTCTGGGCTAGGGCAGGCAGTAGTGGGGTGCTGAAGGGCTTGTAGTCCTTAAATCCCTGCGCTAGAATGCGCGCCCTGCACAGCGCAATGCTGAGGCAGGATTCGGGCGGTTAGCTCAGCGGTAGAGCACTACCTTGACATGGTAGGGGTCACAGGTTCGAACCCTGTACCGCCCACCACTCTAAGTCCAGATGGCACAGGGTCTTGAGTGGATTCAACATCGGCAGCAACGTCTGCCACTGACCCAAGTGATCCCAAGCAAACGCTCTTGCAGCGTTGGCATGCGTCAGCCCGGGTCTGCTGAACTTAAATCCCAGCCTTTCTGCACTTGCATATGTGCTTGCGCTGCGCGTCGCTTATCGACTGACGATGCCGAAGCGCCCGTCGCCTATGAAAGTGGCTGGCTGCGATCAAAACGTCCCGCCCAAGTGCGCGGCGTTGCCATGGCGATGCCGAATCGTGCTGCGCCATCTATCTGATCTACACGCTGCCGATGATGCGAGACGCCAGCGACGTCTCGCCCCATCCGAGCGATGAAGTGCCCGCGCGGCTTTCTTCCTATCTTGGAACAGTAGCTTGATCGATGGTCGCAGGAAGACTGTGCAGCGCTCTGGCTGATGGGGGCTTTTGCCGCGAATGGGTGCTTCATGCCGTAAGCCAGGCGATCGGAGTGACTTCCGGCGCGTAGCCGGTGGGCGGTCCAGGTCTCACCCCGGCCATATGCCTTTCGAAAGCGCGCCGGGAGTCCCTCGACTGCGAAAACGAGGGTTCCGTGCGGCCGTTTCGCGAGGCAGCGTTGTCGGCCGCAGCCCGGTCCGCCGAAACCGCTTTTACCGTCACACGTCTTGCTTTAGCATCGCCACCGCGCTGACGGAAAGGAAGGCTGGCGATGGACGAATATCAGCACACCGTGCTGACCAGGGGCGGATATCGCGTTGTGGCGATTACGCGTGACGAGGTGTACGCACCCGACGCGGTCGTGGCATACGCCGTTGTGACCGATGCGGGTACGCGAATCACGCCGGATTTGTCCCTGGACCAGGCCAAGGTCTGGATCGATTCGCTGGTGGAGAGCGAGAGCGGCGGGCGCAAGTCCGAGCTTGTCGACCATAAGCCGGTCGTGCGTCGCTAGCCCGCCGTCGTGATGTAAGCCTAAGGAGAAGGGCGCATGTCCAAACCCAAAATCATCGCAATTGCCACGCTGGTGGCGGTCCTAGTCGGATACTGCCTGTCTGGCTATCTGACCCTGCTGTTGCTGCGGCTCGACACCGGTCTGTACGGGTGGGACACCTACTACCGCTATTTCAGTGCGCTTGGGTTGCCCCAAGTGGCGCCTTACGCGACCAAGATCAAGATTGCGGGCGTGCTTGGATTCGGCCTGCCGGTGCTGGTCTGGGCGATTGCCGTTGTGCTCATCGTCAAGCCCAAGGCGCGCGCCCTGCACGGTGACGCGCGCTTCGCCGGCGCCGCCGATCTCTCCAAACATGGGCTGTTCAAGCCCAGCGGAAACGGCATCGTCGTCGGCAAGTTCAACGGCAAGCTGGTGCGATTGAGCGGCCAGCAGTTCGTGATTCTTGCTGCGCCGACGCGCTCGGGTAAGGGTGTGGGTGTCGTCATCCCGAACCTCTTGGAGTATCAGGAGTCGGTCGTGGTCCTGGACATCAAGCAGGAAAACTTCGACCTGACCAGTGGTTGGCGCGCCAGCCAGGGCCACGAGGTCTTCCTGTTCAATCCGTTCGCCGAAGATCGTCGCACGCATCGCTGGAATCCGTTGACCTACGTGTCGAACGACCCCGCATTTCGCGTTTCGGATCTGATGAGCATTGCGGCGATGCTGTATCCAGATGGGTCGGACGACCAGAAGTTCTGGGTCAGCCAGGCGCGTAATGCCTTCATGGCATTCGCGCTGTACCTGTTCGAAAACTGGGACGAGGAGCTCGCGCTCGGTTTTCCGGGCGGGGCGGGGGCCCCCACCTTGGGCGGGATTTATCGCCTCTCTTCGGGTGACGGCACCGATCTCAAGAAATACCTGAAGTCGCTGTCCGAGCGGCGGTTCCTCAGCAGCAACGCCAAGTCGGCCTTTGCCAACATGCTGTCCCAGGCGGATGAGACCTTCGCCTCGATCATGGGCACCTTGAAGGAGCCGCTCAATGCGTGGATCAATCCGGTGCTGGACGCCGCCACCAGTGCGGACGACTTCGTGCTCACGGACCTTCGCAAGAAGAAGATGACCATCTACATCGGCATCCAGCCCAACAAGCTTGCCGAAAGCCGCCTGATCATCAATCTGCTCTTCAGCCAGATCATCAACCTCAACACCCGCGAATTGCCCAAGTCCAACCCTGAGCTCAAATATCAGTGCCTGTTGCTGATGGACGAATTCACCTCGATCGGCAAGGTGGACATCATCGCGACCGCGGTAGCCTACATGGCCGGCTACAACATCCGCCTGCTGCCCATCATCCAGAGCATGGCCCAGCTGGACGCGACCTACGGTAAAGATCTGTCACGCACCATCATCACCAACCACGCCCTGCAGATCCTCTACGCACCGCGTGAGCAGCAGGATGCCAACGACTATTCCGAGATGCTGGGTTACACCACCATCAAGAAGAAGAATGTCACCCGAGGGCGGGAGACCACCCACAGCGTGTCAGAAGAGCGTCGGGCGCTGATGTTGCCGCAGGAACTCAAGGCCATGGGCAACGAGAAGGAAGTGTTCTTGTACGAGGGGATCCCGCATCCGGTGAAGTGCGACAAGATTCGCTACTACGAGGATCGCTACTTCACTGCGCGCTTGTTGCCGAAAACTGAAGTGAAAACGCTTACCATCAAAGTGTGATACTTGCCTCGTTTACGGTGCGGGGCCTGGCGCGCAATTCTTGACGGATCTGCTTGTTAAGGGCAAAGTTAGCAAGAATCTGCGGTATGGATAGATGGTCGTAGGGGAGCGGCGCCGGATGGGCCGTACTGGAGTAAGGCTATGGATGGTTTGTCAGCGTATTCATTCTTCTTGGCAGCACAGACTCGCAACTGGGGCGCCCCGGCGAGTTGGAGGACTGCGAGAAACGCATCAATAACAGGTTTCCTCCGGTACCCACTGGTGCGCGGAGGCTTAGTGCTGTCCGTCTTAAGCCCGAAATTTCATGAGTTGGAGAAGTCAGAGTGAATCCGATGTATGTGTCCAAGCTGTCGTTGGTGCTAGTGGCTGCAGCATTGGTAGGCGCGTGCGCGACCAAGCCGGCTCCTGACTTTGGTGGCCGTTGGAAGCACGTCAACCACTTTGACGAGGCGCCTACCGAGATCCCGCTCTACACCTCGTACACGTATCAGGCCACGCCCATGGACGGCACGTTGAAGACCATGCTGGAGCGCTGGGCGGCGGACTCCAATATGCAGCTGTCCTATAACTTGCCATCGGACTACACCTTGATCGGGCCGGTTTCCGAAATCAGCACGACCAGCGTCCAGCAGGCTGCAACCGAGCTGAGTGCCGTGTACGCAGCCCAGGGGGTTTCGGTGTCGGTTTCCGCCAACAAGCTGTTGGTGCAGCCAGTGCCGGTGTCGTCTGGCGCCAAGCTCTAAAGGTTGCTGTCGGCTCGATGCCTTTTAGGCATGGAGCTGGCGGTGTTCCTACCTTCTCAAGTACCCGCGACGCGTTGCGGCAATAGTTTCAGGCCTGACAAGGCCTTACGGTGACGGATCTAGACATGTTGCGTAAGAAGGTCAGTGAAAAGGACGGCTCCGCCCAAGTAGGTGCGGCCGTTCAAAAAGCGGTGAATTACGAGGTCAGCATTGCAGACCTCGCCCGTCGCAGCGAAAAGCGTGCCTGGATCGTGGCGACCTTGTCGATGCTGGTCACCGTCATGACAGCGGGCGGCTACTACTACATGCTGCCGCTGAAGGAAAAAGTGCCGTATCTGGTCATGGCAGATGCGTATTCGGGCACTAGTACCATCGCCAAGCTTGAGCCCAACTTTGGCGGTCGGACCATCAGCACCAGCGAAGCGCTGGCGCGCAGCAATATCGCGCGGTTCATTATTGCGCGTGAGTCGTTTGATCTTTCCATCATTGGTCAGCGCGATTGGAACACGGTCTCGGCTATGGGGGCGACAAATGTCGTGGGCGAATATCGTGCCCTCCACTCTGCCAACAACCCCTCTAGGCCCTTGAATACGTACGGCAAGCTCCGTGCGATCCGTGTCAATATTTTGAGCATTACCTTGATCGGCGGCAATGGAAAGGCATATACCGGGGCGACCGTGCGTTTCCAGCGAACCGTTTATGACAAGAACTCCACGGTTTCGACGCTGCTGGACAACAAGATCGCCACGATGGGGTTCGTCTACCAGGACAATCTTGAGATGAGCGATAGCTTGAGAGTGGAAAATCCCCTGGGTTTTCGGGTCACTGATTACCGCGTAGATAATGACTATTCCGCGCTGCCCGTTGCCCCAGCCGCTGGCGCGGTTATCAATGCTCAACCTCAGGCAGCACTGCAACAGCAGGCAATGCAGCAGCCGATGACCGGGATGGCCGATCCAAATGCAGCAGGTGCCACCATTGCACCTCAAGCGGGCGTTCCGCTGCAACAGGGCATGCAGCAGCAAGGTGGCGCGCCTCAGCAACAGGCGCAGCCAGCATTTCCTGATCAAATGCAGCCGGCCGGTCAGCTGCAAGCGCAGCCTGCAATGCAACCCCAGGGGTTGCCCAAGAATGTCAATGGAGCAAGTGGTCGATGAAACTTTTTAACCGATATAGGGTTGCGTTGGTGTCAGCGCTACCACTTGCGCTGTGTGCTTTGTCAGCAGCTGCCCAGGTGGTTCAGGAATATGAGTATGCGCCCGACCGTATCTATCAGGTGCGCACAGGCCTTGGCATTACCACTCAGGTGGAGCTAAGCCCAAACGAAAAAATTCTGGATTACAGCACCGGTTTCACCGGTGGATGGGAACTCACGCGGCGAGAGAATGTTTTTTATCTCAAGCCTAAGAATGTCGACGTCGATACGAACATGATGATTCGTACCGCGACCCATTCTTATATTCTTGAGCTTAAGGTGGTAGCGACAGACTGGCAGCGCCTTGAGCAGGCGAAGCAAGCGGGTGTCCAATACAAGGTTGTGTTTACCTACCCGAAGGACACGAGCTTCAATAATGTCGCGGATGCGGATGCTTCGAAGAATGGCCCGCTACTGAATGCCAAGATCTTGAAGGATCGTCGTTACTACTACGATTACGATTATGCGACACGAACCAAGAAATCCTGGTTGATTCCAAGTCGCGTCTATGACGATGGTAAATTCACTTACATAAATATGGATCTGACGCGTTTTCCGACTGGGAATTTTCCCGCGGTCTTCGCTCGCGAGAAAGAGCACTCCGAAGATTTTCTCGTTAATACGACGGTAGAGGGTAATACTCTGATCGTGCACGGAACCTACCCTTTCTTGGTAGTTCGTCATGGCGATAACGTCGTCGGTCTGCGAAGGAACAAGCAAAAGTGAACTCGAATATTCCAAACAGTCCTGATGAGCGCAGCCAGAACCATGGCGGGGATGAGCAGCGCAACGGCGACCACAACGAACGCAATAATCCCTACTTTGCGCGCCAGCAGGCCAGTGCAGAACCGGACCTGGATGCCAATGAGCCGATCTTAAGATCGAGCGACATCAAGCGACTTAATCGCAAGGCCCTGGTGTTTCTCGCAGCCATTGCGGCTCTATTGATTCTCGCAATCTTCTGGCTAGCGACACAGGGCGGGGAAGATTCCGTGCCTCCGAAGCCGCGTACCGAGACGGTGGTCGCACCTGCGTTGCCGCAGAGCATGACTGCGCCAGTTGAGGAACCGCCGGTCCCTTTAGCTCAGCAGCCAAGTCTGCCCCCACTACCGCCAATGCCGACCGACAATAGCGAAGAGGTCAGCTCCGCACCAGAACGTCAGCGTGGGCCAACGCTGTTGGAGCGTCGCATCCTTGCTGAGTCTGCTGCAAATAGCGGTGGGGTTCCCGGTCAAGTTGGGGCACAGCCTGCGCCTGCTCAGGAAGATAGTCCGGTCACGCTGGCCAAGCCGATCAGCAACCCGGACGGTCTGTTGGTGCGTGGTACCTATATTCGCTGCATCTTGGAGACCCGCATCATCTCCGATTTCGGCGGCTACACATCGTGCATCGTCACCGAGCCGGTCTACTCCATCAATGGGCACAACCTGCTTCTTCCGAAGGGGTCCAAAATGTTGGGGCAGTACAGCGCCGGTGAGCCGACCTCTCATCGTCTCCAAGTTGTCTGGGACCGCGTCACTACGCCTTCCGGTCTGGATGTCACGCTCATGGGTCCGGGCATCGATACGCTTGGAAGCTCCGGTCATCCGGGTAACTACAACGCGCATTGGGGTAACAAGATTGCTTCAGCCTTGTTCATCAGTCTGCTGAGCGATGCATTCAAGTACGCAGCGGCAGAATATGGCCCCGAGACCACAACGATTGGCGTTGGCTCCGGCATCATTACCCAGCAACCGTTTGAGAGTAATACCGCACGCAGCATGCAGCAGCTTGCGGAACAGGCGGTTGAAAAATCAGGACGTCGTCCTGCCACACTGACGATCAACCAAGGAACGGTATTGAACGTCTACGTTGCCAAGGACGTCGATTTCTCGGCTGTCCTGCCGAAGTGAATGAAATGGTTGCCATGACGATCGATGACTCCCCGACAGCGCGTATTTCTAATGACTTCCTGGACTACCAGTACTCCGTGCTGGGAATCCTGGACTATCTGAATTCGCCTGACGTGACCGAAATTTGCATCAATCGTCCTGGTGAGCTGTACCTGGAAACGATCCATGGATGGCAGCGAGTCGACGTGCCATCCCTCACCTACGACCGTGCGCGGCAGTTCTGTACGGCGGTCGTCAATGAGAGCAACACCGGGCAACGCATTACCGATGCCGATCCTGTCGTGTCGCTGACGTTTCCGACCGGGCAGCGCGCGCAGTTCGTCATGCCGCCCGCCTGCGATGCGGGCAAGGTGTCCATTACGATCCGACTTCCCTCGAAGCACACAAAGTCGCTGGAGCAGTACAAGCACGACGGTTTCTTCGACGAAGTGCTTGAGCAATCGGCGGATGTCAGCGATCACGACCAAGAATTGCTTGAGCTGCGCCGCAAGCGCGACTACGCAGAGTTCTTCAAGAAGTGCGTGCTTTACAAAAAAAACGTCGTTGTTGCTGGGGCGACAGGTAGCGGCAAGACCACCTTCATGAAGGCGCTGGTCAACCACATTCCAAGCGAAGAGCGCTTGGTGACGATTGAGGACGCCCGGGAGCTATTCATTAGCCAGCCGAACGCTGTGCACCTGCTTTATTCCAAGGGTGGTCAAAGCGCCAGCAACGTGACTGCTAAGAGCTGCATGGAGGCCTGCCTGCGTATGAAGCCAGACCGTATTATCCTTGCTGAGCTGCGCGGCGATGAATCGTTCTACTTCATTCGTAACTGCGCGTCGGGCCATCCCGGCTCTATCACCAGTTGCCATGCAGGAAGTGTCGAGCAGACCTGGGACCAGCTCGCATTGATGGTGAAGGCCTCCAATGAGGGCTCCGGTCTGGAGTTCGAGGTGATCAAACGTCTGTTGAGAATGACCATCGACATCGTGGTTCACATCAAGGCGCACGCTGGACGGCGCTTCATCACGGGGATTGATTTCGACCCTCTTCGCACGCTGCGCGGTGGCTAGGGCATCGACGTCATCGCTGATTTTGATCTGGTTTTGGAAGGAGTACTGACATGTTGCCTGGCATGGAACTGATGGGGTGCACTGGACTGGCCGTCCCCGGCGAGGTAATGCAACACGTTGTCCGTGTCGAGTCGTCGCGTAATCCCTATGCCATTGGTGTCGTTGGCGGACGCCTGGTGCGGGAGCCGCGCGGTCTGGCTGAAGCGGTCGCCACGGCGAAGATGCTGGAGCAGAAGGGGTACAACTTTTCGCTGGGTCTAGGCCAGGTCAATCGGTACAACCTGCAGAAGTACGGCTTGGCGACTTATGAGATGGCATTCGACAAATGCCCCAACTTGGTCGCCGCCTCAAAGATTCTGGCCGAATGCCACTCGCGTTCTGGCGCCAACTGGGGGAAGTCGTTTAGTTGCTACTACTCCGGAAATTTTGAAACCGGCTTCAAACATGGCTACGTGCAGAAGATCTACGCCTCCATTCGGCAGTCGGTAGCGTCTTCCGGTGCCGAGCCCATCGCAGTCGTGCCAACCCGCCAGGTGCAATTGAAGCCGGCGAATCCTCTGCGACAAGCTGCAGCCGAACTGGCAGACGCGATCGTGTCTCGTCGCATTCAGGATTTTGCCGGCGCGAGCCACACGGCGGCTTCACCGCCAGGGCCTATGCTATCCACGCCTACGACAGGGTATTCCTTGCCGAGCCGGGCGGCGCCTGTGGCTCCTGCAGCTGCTCCGGCAGAAAACGAGCTGTATGTAGTGAAGGCAACGGGGCAGGGGCGGGGGGTGGCGGTACCAGCCTCCGGTCCGCAAGCTTCGACGCTGATCGAGCAATCTGCACCCGTTTCTACGCAGCGAGCACCGCAAACAGTTCCGCAAGTGGATAGCGCATTCGTTTTTTAGGATGGAAATTGCCAAGGATATGGCTGCTGGACCCCCTCTGTTCCCAAGGAGTTAGACATGAAGTTTGAAATCGATAACAAGACGATCGCCGATGCCAAAATGGTCGGCACCCAGGCAGTAAAGGCATTGCTATTCATTTCGTTGCTGATGGTGGCCGGCGGTGCATCCGCAGACGGCAATGGTCTTGCAGACACCGACACCCGCGTGTGTGGCTTTTTGAATAATGTGACCAAGCTGTTGAACATGGGCTCGATCGCAGTGGTCACCATCGCAGTCATCGTGGCCGGCTACCAGATCGCTTTCGCACACAAGCGCATCTCCGAGGTCTCGCCAATTCTCATTGGTGGCGTTCTCATCGGTGCTGCTGGCCAGATCGCCAACATGATCCTTCAGAATAAAAACGGCAGTTCGGGTGATTGCTCGACGATCACCGGTTCGCTGATGCAGATCGCTCAATACTATGCATAAAGATGTACTCTTCCGCGGATGCACCCGCCCCGCCATGTTTTTGGGGGTGCCTTACATCCCCTTCTTCATTGGTGCGGGTGGTGGCTTGCTGTTGGGGATGTACATCAATCTTTGGTACCTGTTGACCATTCCAGTCATCATCTTTGCCATGCAGCAGATGGCCAAGCGTGACGAAATGATTTTCAGGTTGCTGGGATTACGCTGGCTGTTCCGAATGCGTGCGCGAAACCTTCAGCGTTATTCAGGAATGTGGGTCTTCAGCCCAAATGAATATCGCAAGAATCCCCCGGGAAAATCGCGATGAACACGTAGCCGTTTTACCAACCCCACGCATGCAACCCGCGTGGGGTTGGTGTTTCCGATGGTCGCTTGGTGTGATGCTTCCTCTCTAAATTTGGTAAGACCATGTTCAGTCCAGACAGTCCGATCAGCGAGTTTGTTTCCATCTCGACGCATGTTGCGCCGTCGGTCGTCAAGACGACTGCCGGTGACTATCTGTTGATCTGGCATCTGGGCGGTTTGCCGTTTGTTGGGCGAGACGAGTTCGAGCTCGAACAACGGCACAACACGTTTAACCGTCTTTTGCAGACCCTGCGCGCGCCGGATTTTGCCAACGTTGCATTTTGGGTCCACGATGTGCGGCGTCGGCGTAGAATCGGCACGGGCGGACGTTTCAAGCAGGCGTTCAATCAGAATTTGTCCGACGAGTATTACACAGCGCTTTCTTCGCAAAAGATCATGCAGAACGAGCTGTATTTCAGCATGATTTACAGGCCGGTGGTCACGGGACGTCGTTTAGTGGAGAAATCCGCGAACCCGGACAAGATTCGCGCGGAGGAAGAGCAGGCTGTTGCGAAGGTTGTCGAGCTCGCCACGAATGTGGAGGCTGTGCTCAAGGATTACGCTCCGTACAGGCTTGGCATGTACGAGGCAAAGAATGGCGTCGTCTTCTCCGAGACGCTGGAGTTCCTGGGCTACTTGTTGAACCGAATTGATGAGCCGGTGCCGGTCTTGCCAGCTCCGGTGCCCGCCTATTTGCCCGTCAGCAAGCATATGTTCGCTAACAAGACGGGCGATTTCGTCGTTCGGACTCCAGACGGAATCAATCACTTCGGCGCGATCCTGAACATCAAGGAATATGCGGACGGAACCTATCCTGGCATCCTCAATGGGCTGAAATATTTGGATTTCGAGTACGTCATGACGCACTCGTTCAGCCCGGTCGGCCGACATGATGCGCTGAAGGTGCTCGAACGCACCAAGGGAATGATGATTTCTTCAGGTGACAAATCGTCGACCCAGATTCGCGATCTCGATGTCGCGATGGACGATGTTGCCTCGGGAAATTTCGTGCTCGGTGAATACCATTTCACATTGGCGGTCTACGCCGACAGCCAGGAGAAGCTGGCCAGGCAGATCGCAACCACCCGCGCGGAGTTGTCCAATGCCGGTTTCGTGTCGGCCAAGGAAGATCTTGCGATCGCGTCGTCATTTTATTCGCAGCTGCCGGGCAACTGGCGCTTCCGTACGCGCATTGCCAATCTGAGCTCGCTCAATTTCCTCGGCTTGTCACCGCTGCACAATTTCGCCCAGGGCAAACAGCACAGCAATCCGTGGGGCGACTGCGTCACGACGCTGCAGACAACCAACGGGCAGCCGTACTACTTCAATTTTCATGCGACGCATCCGTCCGAAAACTCCCTGGGAGAGAAGGCCATCGGTAACACGATGGTGATCGGTAAGTCGGGTACCGGTAAGACGGCGCTGATCAACTTCCTATTGAGTCAGGTGCAGAAGTTCGACCCGATTCCGACCATCTTCTTCTTCGACAAGGACCGCGGCGCGGAGATTTTTGTGCGCGCCTGCGGCGGCAACTATCTGGCGCTGGAAAATGGGTCTCCGACCGGTTTCAATCCTTTTCAGTGCGAGCGCAATGACGCCAACACCCAGTTCCTGGCCGAGTTGATCAAGGTGCTGGGCGGCAAGGCCGAATACAGCGCACGTGAGGAAGAAGATATCTATCGTGCGGTGGAAGGCATGCTGGACACGCCGATGCACCTGCGCAGCATGAGCAATTTCCGCAAGAGTCTGCCCAACATGGGCGACGACGGTCTGTATGCGCGTCTGCGCCGCTGGACCGCTGGCAATTCGCTCGGTTGGGTGTTCGACAATCCTGTGGACACGATCGACCTGACGCGCGCATCCATCATCGGGTTCGACTACACCGACGTGATCGACAACGCCGAAGTGCGCGTGCCGGTGATCAACTACCTGCTGCATCGCCTGGAAGCGCTGATCGACGGGCGCCCGCTGATCTACGTGATGGACGAATTCTGGAAGATCCTGGACGGTAAGGGCGGCCTGAAGGAATTTGCCAAGAACAAGCAGAAGACCATCCGTAAGCAGAATGGCTTAGGGATTTTCGCCACGCAGAGCCCCGAAGACGCGCTGGCCAGCGACATTGCCGCCGCGCTGATCGAGCAGACGGCGACCATGATCCTGCTGCCGAACCCGAATGCCAGCCGCGACGATTACATCGAAGGGCTCAAGCTCACCGACGCCGAATACCAGGTGGTGGTGTCGCTTGACGAGCGTTCGCGCTGTTTCCTGGTCAAGCAGGGGCATGCCTCGGCGGTTTGCCAGCTCAACCTGCGCGGGATGGATGATGCGCTGTCGGTGATTTCCTCGTCCACCGACAATATCGAAATCATGCACCAAATTCTGGCGGGCAAGGCCGGCAAGCTTGGTGTCACCGTGGACCAACTGACGCCGGAGCAATGGTTGGCTGACTTCTATGCCAATCGCAAGGGTTCCGGTAAGCGCAAGTCGGCCAAGGACATGGAGGTCGAAGATGCATGACCGGCCCACGCGATCGCAGCAGTTTCAACCCGCACCATCTTCATTTGTGTCACAGGAGGCGAAGAACACCATGACAACCACGTTCAGACATTTTTCCCGAATCTTCATGGGACTGGTGCTGCTCAGCATGGCGGGAGTGGCCAGTGCGCAATGGGAAGTGGTCGACAAGGATCTCAACACGAAAACCAAGGAAATTCAGGATTCGCTCAAGCTTGGGAAAAAGCCCAAGGACAAGGACAGCGGGACAGAAGTCGACAAACCCAAGGAAGAGCTCAAGGTGGTCCCGGATGACTACGGGATTGCGGATTGCTCTAGCACCACGGCGGGTACGCCGGTGGCGACCCAGCAAAAAGAAGCTTGCGAGCTGATTCAGCGCACGCGCAATTCGCAGTACAACTACATGGTGGCGATGTACGACATCACCAAAAAGCGTCTTGAGCGCCTGCGCAAGATCGAGCAAGAGCGTACAGCGATCAAAGACACCGAACTGGGCAAGTTGGAAGACAACACCAACAAGCTGATCGCGCTGAAGGCGCTGATGGACATTGATCGCCAGCAAATGGAATCGGCGATGTTTGCATATCAGACGCGGCTGGGGTTTTTGACCAAACAGCAGGATGCGCAGGCGTGGGCGGCGATGCGGGGTAAGAAGGCTCCCTCCGGTGATCCTTCCAGCCAAGGCGGAGTCGGCAGCTTCTTCGAGAGTCTGGGCAACACCTTGGGTGATTTCGGCAAGTCGGTGGTTGCCGGCGTCGCGATGAAGGCGGCGCTGGACTCGGTCCGGTCCGACAAACCTCGTGATATGAAGCCGATGGAACTAGGGAATTGATAACTTGGCACGTGCAGGATGCGCGTGCCGTTGCAGGTGTAATCGAACCTGGAGCCGCGAGTGCTCCACGGCCTGGCCGTCCAGTGGAATGTGGTGACATATGGATTTTCTGAGCAGTCTTGGTAATTACGCGTTCTTCTCGCTGATCAACGATTTCTTGCGCGATGAGATCGATATTTTTCAGTGGACGCTCCTGCAGCGGACCTCGGCCTTGATTGGCGTTGTGTCCTTGACGGTGTTGACGCTGTGGATCATCTTCCAGGGGTATCGCATCGTGACCGGCCAGTCCCGCGAGGCGGCCATGGGCTTGGTGGTGACGGCGCTGCGCGCCTCGCTGATCATCGCCCTGGCGACGAGCATGGCGGAGGGTTCGTCAAAACTGTACTGGACGCTGACGGAGGGTGTCAGCCAGTCCATTACCCAAGTGGTGACCGGGGATTCGAAAAGTCCCTACAATGCGATCGACAAGAATCTGGGATTGATGCAGATCGCGATGATGAGCATCGATCAGATCCAGACAGCCGGCAACCAACAGCGCGACGACGAGAAGACCCGTGCGCGCTGGTTCACTGGGGTAGGGATGGCTGGCCCCGGCGTGGTGGGTGGCTCATTGCTTCTGTTGAACAAGATTGGGATGGCGCTGTTTGTGGGCTTCGGTCCATTGTTCATCATGTGCCTGTTGTTCCAGGCGACGAAGTCGTTGTTCAGCAAGTGGCTGCTATACGGGTTAGGTATGGTGTTTTCGTTGTCGGTGCTGAGCTTCACGGTGAGCCTGGCGACGAAGGTGGTTGGCGCAGTGGCGCTTGCGTTCCTGGTGAAGTACGCGATGCCAGGCTCAAGTGGCGAGGGCATCAGCAGCATGGCGTTGCAGCAAGGAGGGTTAGGCTTGGTGATGACGACGTTGATCGTAACCGCTCCCCCGATGGCAGCGGCGTTCTTCCAGGGCACGCTGGGTCAGTTCACGGCCTACTCCGCGCTAGGGCAGCTGGACCGGGCCAATCAGGAGCCGGGGGCTGGTAGGCCTTATCAGCCTGCACCGCCTGCTAGTAATACTGATAGTCGACGTGCGGAAGACTCCACTAGTATGCCTACAGTAATGCGTAGAGATTCTGCTCCGTCTCAAGAGGCTAGTACAGGTGATCGTGGTCTTGCGCAAAAATAAAACACTTAGGTGAAAAAAATGATTCGTCTATTGCTGGGTATTTTTTTAAATACGGTTTTAGTTGTTGTTGCTTCTGCACAAACTGCCTGCCCTGTGGGTGTCAGTCCGGGAAGCCCACAATGTGGGCCCGATTCTGGCACATCTAGAGGGGATGCTGCCGCGTCTCCACCAAGGCCAACAGGCGAGTGGATTAAAACTTGGGGCGCAATTGCTCGTTCTAACTCTACTGGCGAAGCTGGGAGTGCAGTAGGCAAATTTTCTGAGGGGGAAGCGGAGCAAGCTGCAATTCGACAATGTGCTTTAGGGGGGGCGGGAGACTGCGAGGTGCGATTGAGTTATCAGAATCAGTGTGCCGCACTTGTGTCATCGCAATCCCGGAGTTTTTATCAGTCGTCTGCTACAGAAAAGAACGCTATTCAGCTGGCGGTTAAAGCTTGTGAGGCGACTAATAGTGGGTCATGTAAAGTCGCGTATTCCGAGTGTTCTAAGCCAATATTTCGAAAGTTCTAACGATTTTTTTGGCGGTTTCCTGTTTAAAACATTGATGGAATTTCAATGATTAAGAGCTCAAAAATTTTTAATTTTTTTCTTATTTTAGGTTTGCCTTTTATTGGTGCTTGTAAAGAAGATTCGTCTCAAAAAGAAGCTGTCGCTAGTCAATCGCAAGATTCGCAACAGAAAATTAATAATTCTGCTTCTAAGCCTGAAAGTTCAATGGTGAGTGAGCCCTCGCAGAGTTTATCCGTTGCCGAGCAAAATGCAAATGCAGGGCCAAATCCTGAGTCTGTTGATATTAAGAAAATCGCAGCTGGGCTTAAGGAAGGTATGCCATACGGCGATTTGCGCAAGAGCGTGATTTCTGGGAACTGGAGGCCGAAAGAACATCCGGAATGCAAAAAAAACGTGATTGGCGATGACTTCGAAAGTATATGTTCGAAGAATCCGAAACAGTGTGCAGTGTGCGACGAGTTGCCTGAATTGGATGTGTGTAGTGGCGACGGACATTGTATAACAGAGTTTTCTAGCAGCGACGGCAGTAAAGTTTTGAAGGTTTCTACCTACGGCGAAATTCAGGATGGACTGGTAGATGGTAGTGAATCTCGGCTTTTTGTTTCATGGTGGGATGTTTCACCTAAAGCTGACTGATTTGAATCGTTTATAAAATCACAGGAGGTGCTGGATATGAGTAGTCCCTTGGCAGATTTGATTCAACGCGGTGAATCCGGGCGTGACAATTACAATGCTTATAACCGGGGCACATATGTTGGAGCTGATGGTCGGGAGCATATTCGTGGAAGCACCGGCCCGTTAGATTTTTCAGGCATGACTGTCGGTGAGGTAATGGATAGTCAGGCTTTGCCTAGAGGCGATGAAGATCGACTTTTTGCAGTGGGTCGCTATCAGGTCATACCTTCTACGATGAAGGATGCGGTGAATAAATTGTGCCTTGAGCGCTCTCAGGAATTCACGCCAGAGCTCCAAGATCAAGTATTTTCAGATTATCTAATTACTCATAAAAAGTCTGCAGTTCGTAACTATATTACCGATGCATCCGGTTCCTCGTTGAATAGTGCGCAGAAAGCGCTCGCGCAAGAGTGGGCCAGTATTGCCGATCCAGGTACTGGGAAAAGCTATTATGACAAGCCGGGCGGTTCTAATCACGCTTCGATCACGAGCGCAGAGACAGAGCAGGCCTTGAATACGATGCGTCAATCGTATCGTTCGGCGATCGAAAGTGGGGTGCCCCCGGAGCAGGCATGGGAGCAAATCAATTCCCAGCCCGCCAAACAGCTTTCTGCACCTCAGCATGCAAATCGCAACACGTCTCATGACGGCAAGCTAGAACGAGGCGAGCGCGTTGATCAGGTGAAGCAGTTGCAAGGCCAACTTGCGCAACTCGATGCTGTTGGCCGCGACGGCAAGCCCTTGCACGCCGATGGTGACTTCGGCGCCAACACCAAATACGCGGTCGAGCAATTCCAGCATGCGCATGGTTTGCATGTAGACGGTGTGGTTGGGCAAAAGACGCGGGCAGCATTGGGACAGGCGCTGTCCCAGTATTCCAATAAACATATGGAGCAAACTGCCTCTCCCTCTTCGCAAGCGCTATCTTCGTCCGGCCCGTTGTTGTCCGACCCGCGTCATCCAGACAACGGCATGTTCGTCGGCACGGTAGGCAAGCTGGAAGCCCTGGGCGAGCGCGGCGGCTTTGCCAACCGCAAAGAACTTGAGCAGGCAGCCGGACAAATCGTGTTTGAGTCCAAGGTGAGCGGTCTACAGCGCATCGATCATGTCGTGCCGAACAAGAGCGGAGACGGCTTCTTCGCAGTGCAGGGCGAGATGACCGACCCCGCGATGCGTCGTGTTTTCGTCGATCGTGATCAGGCACAAGGGCATTCCTTGGAGCAGAGCAGCCGACAGGTCGCCGAGGAAAATCAGCGCCAGACAGCACAGATGCAATCGCAGGTGCAGACGCAACAAGCTGCTTCGCCTGCGATGTCGATGTAACAAATTGTGATTTTTTAAGCGGAATTGCGTTCTTACCGAGGCCAGCTAAATAGCCTCGGTCCAACGCGCCGAATGCTGTGATCTGACACCCTAGATCTTTATTCAGGGGTACCGCATCGTGACCGGCCAGTCCCGCGAGGCGGCTATGGGCTTAATGGTGACGGCGCTGCGCGCCTCGCTGATCATCGCCCTGGCGACGAGCATGGCGGAGGGTTCGTCAAAACTGTACTGGACGCTGACGGAGGGTGTCAGCCAGTCCATTACCCAAGTGGTGACCGGGGATTCGAAAAGTCCCTACGATGCGATCGACAAGAATCTGGGATTGATGCAGATCGCGATGATGAGCATCGATCAGATCCAGACAGCCGGCAATCAACAGCGCGACGACGAGAAGACCCGCGCGCGCTGGTTCACTGGGGTAGGGATGGCTGGCCCCGGCGTGGTGGGTGGCTCATTGCTTCTGTTGAACAAGATTGGGATGGCGCTGTTTGTGGGCTTCGGTCCATTGTTCATCATGTGCCTGCTGCGACGTCCCCCCGCCCTGAGTAGCGGCCAGGTTTAGAGTCCGGGGTTGATGATAGCGGCGTTGGCCGGTAATCCCCCCACTTTTAGCGGTCGCCAGAAGTGGAGCTAAGCGGCCATCGCCAACTTCATGGCAGGCGTGATGCCGCCGAGCGCCATATTCGGACGCTCGTGGTTGTACGTCCATAGCCAGCGGGTGGCTTTGTCCTGCACCTGGTCGATGGTGTCGAACAGGGTTTGGGCGAGCCAGGCGTAGCGGATGGTGCGGTTGTAGCGTTCAACGTAGGCGTTCTGCTGTGGCTTGCCCGGCTGGATGTGCTCGACCCGGATACCATGCCGCTGCGCCCAGGACAGCAACGCGCCACTGATGTATTCAGGGCCGTTGTCGCAGCGGATCACGGCGGGCTTGCCGCGCCACTCGATGATCTGCTCCAGCGATCGGATCACACGGGCTGACGGCAGCGACAGATCCACCTCGATCCCCAGCCCCTCGCGATTGAAGTCGTCGAGCACATTGAACAGCCGGAAGCTGCGGCCGTCGGCCAACTGGTCGTGCATGAAGTCCATCGACCAGACCTGGTTGATAGCCTCCGGCACCGCCAGAGGCTCGGGCCGCTCACGCACCAGCCGCTTCCTCGGCTTGATCCGCAGGTTCAACTCCAGCTCGCGGTAGATCCGGTAGACCCGCTTGTGATTCCAGCCAAAGCCCTTCACGTTAGGTAGCACAGGCCAAAGCCCCAGTCGCGATGGGCGGTCGTCAGGCGGACCAGCCAGTCGGCGATCCGGGCGTTCTGCTCGCTGGCCTTGGCCTGGTAGCGGAAGCAGGTCTGGCTCACCGCGAAGGCCTGGCAGGCGTGGCGGATGTTCGTACGCCCGCTCGTGACTGCCGATTGGGCCATCTCGCGTCGCTGAGATGGCCTCACCATTTTTTTGCGAGCGCTTCCTTCAGCAGGTCGGTACTGAGCTGCGCCTCGGCGTACATCTTCTTGAGCCGGCGGTTCTCCTCCTCCAGCTCCTTCATGCGCGCGACCATGGACACGTCCATGCCGCCGAACTTGCTGCGCCACTTGTAGAACGTGGCCGAGCTGATGCCGTGCTCGCGGCACAGCTCCGGCACGGGCGCACCGGCCTGGGCCTGCTTGAGCACGGCGATGATCTGGCTGTCGGTAAAGCGGGACTTCTTCATGGAACCTCCTCGAGAAAGGATACGAGAAAATTCCACTTCTGGCGTCTGCTAATGGGCGGGGGGATTACCGTCCCCTGTAGAGTTTGAACGGCGCTACGCGCAACGAGGGTCTTGAGTGTCTACGGAACCCTGGGCGTATCACCCAGCAACGCGAGCACGACGCGCTGCGCCTGGCGGCCGCCGAGCACCAAGCCCTGCAGGTGCGCTGGACCTACGATGTCCACGCGCTGGAAGGCGTACGCACCGAACTGGCGGCGGCGCGGACCGAGCTGGTCGAAGAGCGCCAGCGCCGGGAACACGCCGAGGCGGACACCTTGCGGGCCACGGTGCGCCTGAGCACGCTGGAACAACTCCTGGCGCAGCTGCGGCCAGCGCACTCCGTCGGCGAACCCGAAAACGCCATCGCAGCCGGTGCAATGCCGGCAGGCAGATGATCAGCCGCTTGGCGAAGACTCGGGAATCCCCCCGCATCAATGCTTCGTCGCCCCAGCCAGGATTTCGGTGAGGCGGAGCGAATCGGAAAGCTTCTCGCCAAGCTTGCTTCCACACTTACTGCAGGAGATCGACATGGGTCTATGCAATTCAAAGCCGAGCGTGTTGGGTTCACCCGTAGCGGGTTCACCTGAGCATTATTTCACCCACACCGCAGAGCAGACCACGCCCTCTACGCCTTCATCCCCCGAGGCGCCCATGTCACCCAGCATGCATGGCTTGGTGACACTCGTCTCTTTGGGAACGGGGCGGACTTTTTAATCATCGTTAGGTATTGCACGACAAATTCAAATTAAAAGTTAATATATATGAAGAATTTTATGCGTTCACTTGGCTTTGGTTCTAGCCGTTCTAGCCGTTCTAGTAGCTCAAATTGGAATGAACAGCAAACTGATAATGACGAGCAAACGCCTGCCTCAAGTCCTTCCACGAGCCCTTCCCAAACTAGCTCGGCATTTTCTGCGCTCCCGGAACGCCCACGCAAAAAAGCTATTGCGCTGGAAGAATCGCTGAATAGTTCAAATAATATTCCTTATGAAATGCGGATGTATGCGGAGGCTGCATTATCTGCCGCGAAGCATGGAAGTTCCGAAGCTATAACAAAAGCTGATGTTGAAAATAAATATTATTTAGCACATGCATATAATGAGAGATTTCCAGAGCTCCATCTTAGCTGTCACGACTCCGCCCAATCCTTTTTTTCCGAATTTATGACTTCTGGAAAGCAGGCTTGGCGATCAATCGTTCGCCTATCTCCTTCGAGCCTGCATCATGCGGCGATTGACGTTAGATTTAAAGATGGGAAGCGTACGATGTTGGTAATTGAGCCAGCACTTGCCTACGGAATGGAAGACGGCGAAATTAAGGTTATGGCCGGCTATGAAACATTAGGGAAGAATGTTCAGAATTGCCTTGGTGAAAATGGAGACATGGCGGTCATTCAACTGGGCGCGCAGAAGTCTCGTTTTGATTGTGTTATTTTTTCATTGAATATGGCTCTGTGCGCTTATCAAAAAGACAGCGTTTTTGACAATCTTCACGATTGTTTAAGAAGAAACGTTCGATGCTTTTCGTCCGGGGAGAGGAAGTCCATTCTGCATAAGAATATAGAGTTCATAGAGGGCGACAAATTTTTACCGCCAATCTTTTATAAGCATTCACACTCTAGAGGGGTTGTAGGCGAATTCATATCGAATCAGCCTGAATATGCTCATAAAAATGTGAGCACAGGACGCACCAACCCAAATGAAGATCTTTCCGAAAGAGTAGAAAACTTTCGTGTGCGAAGAGGTGACCTAAGCTATAGCATGTCGATTGAGGCATCTCGATTGAGGAAAATTAGGAAAACTATTGAATCATAATTCGTCGGCCTGAATAATTACTTCATGCGCCTATGCAAGTCAAAGGGTTCAAGTCGAACCACAAGCGTGTTTATCGCATCTACCGCGAGTTTGGAGCTGAATGAGGCCGGCAGGGATTCGTGCAAAAAAAACCAAAATTTGGATAACTTGCTGTTAGTAAAGATTTTTTGCAGATTCCTGCCGGCCATCAATCCCGGCCGCGTGTACTTCCGAACAGTCCTTGCGTGCTCTGCTGTGAAGCCGGCGGCATCCGTGTGTTACCCACACTGCGACCGACCGGTCTCGCACAGTCGCCGCAAGACAGTTGCAGCGTGCCGAACCTCAAAAGGGACGAGGTAGTGGGTGAGCCGATGGAAGCGCCGTTTTATCTGGCAACTTCATTTTTTCACAAAAGAGAACGGATTCTGCGAGTCATTTTACACTTATGCTGGCTAAACCCCGATATTGCGATTGCCCCGTTCGAGGGTCGGCAGGGATTCGTGTAAAGGCCTTCGCTAACAGCAAGTTAGCTCACTTTTGGCTGTTTTTTACACGAATCCCTGCCGACCCTCAATAACGCGCGATTCCACGCACTGGCGCGGCGGACAGTGGTCAGCGGTCGTGACAGGCCTTTTGCCTACCGCCTCGCAATAAATTTTCTACTGCGCCGGTTCAGCGGCATTTGCGGGGCGTTGCCCGCAAAGCCTTGCGGGATAAGGCTTTCGCGTGCAAACGGTGTTTTCGCTTCGTCGAATTCGTGCACTTAACGGGCGTTGATAAGTGCATACAAGTACAGCTATAATTCCGCCTATCGCTTTTTGACACCTTGAATTCCCCATCCACTTTCGCCATGCGAAGCTGATGCAGACACCTCAAATCCTCGCTTGCCCTGGCCGCTTCGCGCCCACGGCCCCAGACACACTCCTGGTGAGGTACAGACTATGAACACTCAGACCACTCAGAATCCTTTCGCGCTGTTCTCCGACGATCCGGCCGAGTTCAATAAGCAAGACTTAAAAGCCAAGCTCGGGATCACATTGATCCAGCTCATCCGTGCCAAAGGCTGGACGCAGGCCACCACCTCCGCACATTTGAAGGTCGCCCAGCCACGCATCAGTGACTTGATGCGCGGCAAGCTGGACCGCTTCTCCATCGATGCATTGATGGAAATGATGTTCCGTGCCGGCTATGCGTTCGACTACCTGTTCGATTTCTCGGGCGATGACAAGGCACAACCGCGCCTGGAAATGAAATTGAAAAAGGCGATGCTGTAACAGCATCGCCTCCTTCTCCGCTAGCTACTGGTCTGCGCCCAGTTGCTTCAGCCGTTCCGCTGTCGTTGCGATCAACTGCCTGTCCGGACCCTGGCCGGTCTTGGACGTGGCATGCAACACCACCACACTGCCGTTCTTACGTTCCACGTACATGCAGCGGTAGGCGGGGCTTCCATTGATTTTTAACTCGATGACGCCCTTGCCTGGTAATCCCCCCGCCCATTAGCAGACGCCAGAAGTGGAATTTTCTCGTATCCTTTCTCGAGGAGGTTCCATGAAGAAGTCCCGCTTTACCGACAGCCAGATCATCGCCGTGCTCAAGCAGGCCCAGGCCGGTGCGCCCGTGCCGGAGCTGTGCCGCGAGCACGGCATCAGCTCGGCCACGTTCTACAAGTGGCGCAGCAAGTTCGGCGGCATGGACGTGTCCATGGTCGCGCGCATGAAGGAGCTGGAGGAGGAGAACCGCCGGCTCAAGAAGATGTACGCCGAGGCGCAGCTCAGTACCGACCTGCTGAAGGAAGCGCTCGCAAAAAAATGGTGAGGCCATCTCAGCGACGCGAGATGGCCCAATCGGCAGTCACGAGCGGGCGTACGAACATCCGCCACGCCTGCCAGGCCTTCGCGGTGAGCCAGACCTGCTTCCGCTACCAGGCCAAGGCCAGCGAGCAGAACGCCCGGATCGCCGACTGGCTGGTCCGCCTGACGACCGCCCATCGCGACTGGGGCTTTGGCCTGTGCTACCTGTACCTGCGCAACGTGAAGGGCTTTGGCTGGAATGGTAATCCCCCCACTTTTAGCGGTCGCCAGAAGTGGAGCTAAGCGGCCATCGCCAACTTCATGGCAGGCGTGATGCCGCCGAGCGCCATATTCGGACGCTCGTGGTTGTACGTCCATAGCCAGCGGGTGGCTTTGTCCTGCACCTGGTCGATGGTGTCGAACAGGGTTTGGGCGAGCCAGGCGTAGCGGATGGTGCGGTTGTAGCGTTCAACGTAGGCGTTCTGCTGTGGCTTGCCCGGCTGGATGTGCTCGACCCGGATACCATGCCGCTGCGCCCAGGACAGCAACGCGCCACTGATGTATTCAGGGCCGTTGTCGCAGCGGATCACGGCGGGCTTGCCGCGCCACTCGATGATCTGCTCCAGCGATCGGATCACACGGGCTGACGGCAGCGACAGATCCACCTCGATCCCCAGCCCCTCGCGATTGAAGTCGTCGAGCACATTGAACAGCCGGAAGCTGCGGCCGTCGGCCAACTGGTCGTGCATGAAGTCCATCGACCAGACCTGGTTGATAGCCTCCGGCACCGCCAGAGGCTCGGGCCGCTCACGCACCAGCCGCTTCCTCGGCTTGATCCGCAGGTTCAACTCCAGCTCGCGGTAGATCCGGTAGACCCGCTTGTGATTCCAGCCAAAGCCCTTCACGTTGCGCAGGTACAGGTAGCACAGGCCAAAGCCCCAGTCGCGATGGGCGGTCGTCAGGCGGACCAGCCAGTCGGCGATCCGGGCGTTCTGCTCGCTGGCCTTGGCCTGGTAGCGGAAGCAGGTCTGGCTCACCGCGAAGGCCTGGCAGGCGTGGCGGATGTTCGTACGCCCGCTCGTGACTGCCGATTGGGCCATCTCGCGTCGCTGAGATGGCCTCACCATTTTTTTGCGAGCGCTTCCTTCAGCAGGTCGGTACTGAGCTGCGCCTCGGCGTACATCTTCTTGAGCCGGCGGTTCTCCTCCTCCAGCTCCTTCATGCGCGCGACCATGGACACGTCCATGCCGCCGAACTTGCTGCGCCACTTGTAGAACGTGGCCGAGCTGATGCCGTGCTCGCGGCACAGCTCCGGCACGGGCGCACCGGCCTGGGCCTGCTTGAGCACGGCGATGATCTGGCTGTCGGTAAAGCGGGACTTCTTCATGGAACCTCCTCGGGAAAGGGGACGAGAAAATTCCACTTCTGGCGTCTGCTAATGGGCGGGGGGATTACCCACCCAGCTTCATAGCCATCAAGCTGCGGATTCAGCGCGCGAGGCAATGATGGGATTTTTCCCACTTCAAACTGTTGGGCTAATGAGGTTTGAGTGGCCAGAAGCAATGGAAGGCTAAAAAAAATCCCTGCCATTTTTATAAGTGGGGTTGATGCATGTCCTTGGTCAGTCCGGAGCCTGTTTACTATGCCCTCGGCGACTAAATTAAGCCATCCATTGCTCATTATTAATTCCTAAGTATCTTCTGTTAGTAGATTTTTGGAAGGGGCGGTTGAAAAATCGTGCTTGAAGTTTTCAGCCTGATCCTAGCTAGGATCCACTTGAGTGAAGTCTGGCCTATAGTCGAGTGCTACACGGGGGGCTCTGGCGGCCATTGAAATTTCTAGTGAGCTTACACCGAATATGCCCTTCATCGCCTCATTGTCTTTGCTGTGATTTCCTTGTATGGCCATCATGGATGGCGCGTACTTCCGCATCAATCGGCGTGACAGCTGGTGCCCAAACGCAAAGACCGGCAATAAGCCGGTCTTTGCGTCACACACAAGGCCTAGTGACTTACACCGCCAACTCCAACAACAACTTATTCAATCGCCTTACATACCCGGCCGGATCCTTCAGGCTATCGCCCGCAGCCAGGGCAGCCTGGTCGAACAACACCCGACTCAGGTCACCGAAGCGATCCATATCCTGTTCCGCATCCAGCTTTTCGATCAGCGGGTGGGTGGGGTTGAATTCGAACACCGGCTTGCTTTCCGGCACCGCTTGGCCGCTGGCTTCCAGCAGCTGGCGCATCTGCAGGCCCAGGTCGCCTTGGCCAATCGCCAGGATGGCGGGGGAATCGGTCAGGCGGTGCGAGACGCGTACTTCAGCCACGTCGTCGCCGAGGGCGGCCTTGATGCGCGAGGCCAGGCCTTCCTTGGATTTGGCGAGGTCTTCCTGCGCCTTCTTGTCCTCTTCCGAATCCAGCTTGCCCAGGTCCAGGTCGCCGCGGGCCACGTCCACGAACGACTTGCCGTCGAATTCGGTGAGGTAGCTCATCAGCCATTCGTCGATGCGGTCGGTGAGCAGCAGCACTTCGATGCCCTTCTTGCGGAACACCTCAAGATGCGGGCTGTCCTTGATCTGCGCGTAGCTCTCGCCGGTGAGGTAATACAGCTTGTCCTGGCCTTCGGCCAACCGGCTGACGTAATCGGCCAGGCCCACGCTCTGCGCGCCAGTGGTGTCGTGCGTGGACGAAAAACGCAGCAGGCCGGCGATCTTTTCGCGGTTTGCGTAATCCTCGGCCGGGCCTTCCTTCAATGCCTGGCCGAAGTTGCGCCAGAACGTGGCGTAGTCGTCCGGCTTGTCCTTGGCCAGCTTTTCCAGCATGTCCAGCGAGCGCTTGGTCAGCGCCGACTTCATCGAATCGACCACCGGGCCGGACTGCAGGATTTCGCGCGAGACGTTGAGCGAGAGGTCCGACGAATCCACCACGCCCTTGATGAAACGCAGGTACAGCGGCAGGAACTGCTCGGCCTGGTCCATGATGAAAACGCGCTGCACGTACAGCTTCAGGCCCTTGGCCGAATCGCGGTGGTACAGGTCGAACGGCGCGCGGCCTGGTACGAACAGCAGCGAGGTGTATTCCAGCTTGCCTTCGACCTTGTTGTGGCTCCACGCCAGCGGGTTGCCCGCGTCGTGGGCGATGTGCTTGTAGAACTCCTGATACTCCTCGTCCTTGATCTCGGACTTGGGGCGCGTCCACAGTGCACTGGCGCGGTTGACCGCTTCCCACGCCGGCTCTGCCGGCTTGTCGGCCTCATCGCCGTAATGCTCCTTGCGCATCTCGATCGGCAGGCCGATGTGGTCGGAGTATTTCTTGAGGATGCCGCGCAGCGTCCAGCCATCGGCAAACGATTCTTCGCCTTCCTTCAGGTGCAGCACGATGCGGGTGCCGCGCTCGGGCTTGTCGACGCTGGCGACCTCGAATTCGCCTTCGCCGCGCGAGGACCAATGCACGCCTTCGCTGGCCGGAAGGCCGGCGCGGCGCGAATACACGTCCACCTGGTCGGCGACGATGAAAGCGCTATAGAAGCCCACGCCGAACTGGCCGATCAGGTTGGCGTCCTTTTTCTGGTCGCCGCTCAGGTGCTTGAGGAAATCGGCAGTGCCGGACTTGGCGATGGTGCCCAGGTGCGAGACCGCATCCTCGCGGCTCATGCCGATGCCGTTGTCGTCGATGGTGACGGTGCGCGCGTCCTTGTCGTAGTCGACGCGAATGCGCAGCTCGCCGCTGCCTTCCAGCAGCTCGGGCTTGACCAAGGCTTCGAAGCGCAGCTTGTCGGCGGCATCGGCGGCATTGGAGACCAGCTCGCGCAGGAAGATTTCCTTGTTCGAGTACAACGAATGGATCATCAGCTGCAGCAGCTGCTTGACCTCGGTCTGGAAGCCGAGCGTCTGCTTATCGGTTTCAACGGTCATTGGGGTCGTGCTCCGTGGTGGTCCAGGCCGCAACGCGGCCGATGGCCTGGGGGATGCGGGCTTCTGCCGATTTTTCAAGGCGGCCTGCACGCATGTCCCGCGCGTGGCGGCCGGCGTGGGGGAGGGCGGCTGCAGCAACGGCAGCGGTATCATGGCCGGCCATTCGTCCTGCCTTGAGCCATGTCGCCAACTGCGCTGCTGCCGTGCTGCACCCGCCCACCATCGACAGGTGCGTGGCGATGAGCCGCCCGCCGCGGCCGGCACCACGTGGCACGGAAGGGCAAGTGCGCATCGTCGGCGGGCGCTGGCGCAATACCAGGCTGGCAGTGCCGGATTTGCCCGGCCTGCGCCCCAGCAGCGACCGCGTGCGCGAAACGGTATTCAACTGGTTGATGCCGCGCCTGCCCGGCGCGCGTGTGCTGGATCTGTTTGCCGGCTCGGGCGCGCTGGGCCTGGAGGCAGTGTCGCGCGGCGCTGCGCATGCCACCCTGATCGAACGCGACCCCGGCCTGGTGCAGCGGCTGCGCGAGCACGTGGCCCGGCTCGACGCCGCCACCCAGGCGCAGGTGCTGCAGGAAGATGCGCTGCGCTGGCTGGAGCGTGCGCCCGCAGCGCTGGCCGATATCGTCTTTGTCGACCCGCCATTCGCGGCCGACCTGTGGCCGGGTGTGCTGGAGCGTCTGCCGGCGCATGTGGCCGCCGACGCCTGGCTCTACCTGGAAGCGCCCGCCGATGCGCCGCCGCTGCTGCCGGCCGGCTGGCATCTGCACCGCGAGGGCGCCACCCGTGAGGTGCGCTATGCGCTGTACCGCCGGGCCGCTGCTACACTGAAGAGCGATCCGACCCCGGTAGTCTCCGTATGAGCGTTGCCAATAGCCGCACCGCTGTCTATCCCGGTACCTTCGACCCGATCACCAATGGGCATATCGACCTGGTGAATCGCGCCGCGCCGTTGTTCGAGCGGGTGGTGGTGGGCGTGGCGTACAGCCCCTCCAAGGGCCCGGCGTTGTCGCTGGAGCGCCGGGTGGCGCTGGCCCAGGAAGCGCTGGCGGCGCATACCAATGTGGAAGTGCGCGGTTTCGATACCCTGCTGGCCCATTTCGTGCGCGAGATGGGTGCCGGCGTGCTGCTGCGCGGCCTGCGTGCGGTGTCCGACTTCGAATACGAATTCCAGATGGCCAGCATGAACCGCCATCTGATTCCGGAGGTGGAAACGCTGTTTCTTACCCCGGCCGAGCAATACAGCTTCATCTCGTCCTCGCTGGTGCGCGAAATCGCGCGGCTGGGCGGGGATGTGTCCGGCTTCGTGCCGGCATCGGTTGTCGAAGCGTTGCGGCAGGTGCGGCAGTCCCGCGCGCAGGCCTGAAGAGTTGCAGTCACATCACCACACGCATTTCAAAGGGAGGAGTTTCATGAAACACACCATGCGCGCTCTGGCGCTCGCTTCGATCGCCGCTCTGGCGGTCACCGCCTGCAAGAAGGAAGAGCCGGCGCCGACCGCTGCCGCCGCGCCGGCCCCGTTGACCGCACCGGCCAAGGACGACAACGCCGGCTGGAAGAAGTACCTGCAGGAAGTGGTCGGCCAGAACCTGGGCACCACCACCAACAGCCCGTTCCTGTACTACTTGCCGCCGGAGTCCGATGCCGAATTTGCCGGCAGCTACGAACGTCAGCTGGAAAGCGTCAAGACCGCACTGGCACGCGGCGTGCAGCCGGGCAACATGCTGGCCTTCGGTTCGTCGGCGTCCAGCAAGATGGCCGACCTGATCGATGCAGCGTTCAAGGACGTGGCACCGGACTCGATGAAGGGTGTGCGCGTGCTGTTCATCGGCAACGCCGCCGACAACGCGCGTGTGCAGACCATCGTCCAGCCAAAGGGCGCGGAATACATCTTCGTTGAAGCCAAGTAATGCCGTGCCAGGCCGGATGCGCGCGAGGGCGCATCCGGCCGCAGCCTGGGAATGCACCATGCTGCCGAGTTCGCACTCCACCGGAGCCGGCCGTGTCAGGCCGGTGTCCGACAGCGCCCACGGCGTTGTCCACCTGCCGCTTCGCGCCATCTGCGCCCGGCTGCAGCAGCACATTGCGTTCCAGCGCCTGCGGTTGCAGCGCGCCGTGTCGCGTCGCATCGTAGTGCCGATATGTCTCTGAAAATCAACGAGCTCTGCGTCAACTGCGACGTCTGCGAGCCGGCGTGCCCGAACCAGGCCATCTCAATGGGCGAAACCATCTACGTCATCGACCCGGCACGTTGCACCGAATGCGTGGGCCATTTCGACGAAGCGCAGTGCGTGGTGGTGTGCCCGGTCGAATGCATCGACCCGGATCCGGCCATTCCGGAAACCCATGATCAGTTGCTGGCCAAGCTGATGCAGTTGCAGCGCGATCATCCCGAACTGTACGAACAGGAGCCCCCCGCCCCGTGAGCACTTTTTCCCGACGTTTTTCTTCGCGCGGCGTGTTGCTGCTGGCCTTTGTGCTGGCGCCAGCGGCCTGGTGCGCCGATGCCGCCAAGCCGGCGACGGCCACCACCGCAGCGGTTGCCGCGCATCCGCCCGGTGCGGCGATCGCCAGCGGCCATGCGCTGGCCACCGATGCCGGCCTGCAGATCCTGCGCGAAGGCGGGAATGCGTTCGATGCCGCGGTGGCGGTGTCGTCCACGCTGGCGGTGGTCGAGCCGATCAGCTCGGGGCTGGGCGGCGGCGGGTTTTTCCTGCTGCACGACGCCAAGACCGGAAAGGACGTGATGCTGGACGCGCGCGAGACCGCGCCCGCGTCGGCCACCGAGGCGCAATTTCTCGACAAGAACGGCGAGCTGGACCGCGACCGTTCGGTCAACGGCCCGTGGTCGGCGGGCATTCCGGGCTTGCCTGCAGCGCTGGTGGAGCTGGCTGCCAAGCACGGCCGCCTGCCGCTGAAGCAGTCGCTGGCGCCATCGATCCGTATCGCGACCGAAGGTTTTCCGGTCTACGCGCGCATGGCCAAGGGCTATGCCTCGCGGCGCGAGGTGATGGAGCGTTACCCCGGGACGCGCGAGGTGTATCTGCGCGGCGGCAAACCCATTGCCGAAGGCGATACCTTCAAGCAGCCGGAGCTGGCGCATACGCTGCAGCTGCTCGGCGACAAGGGCTTCGACGGCTTCTACAAGGGCGAGACTGCCAGGAAGTTGCTGGCCGGCGTGAAGCAGGCCGATGGCCAGTGGAGCGCGGCCGAGCTGGCCGGGTACCGGGTCAAGGAGCGCACGCCGATCCAGTTCGACTACCGCGGCTGGAAGATCACCACGGCGCCGCCGCCGTCGTCCGGTGGTATCGCGCTGGCGGCGATGCTGCAGATCCTGGAAGGCTGGGACTTGAACAAACTCGACGACGTGCACCGCACCCATCTGGTGGTGGAATCGATGCGCCGCGCCTACCGTGATCGCACCTTCTTCCTGGGCGACCCGGACTTCGTGGACGTGCCGCAGCGCGTGCTGACCAGCAAGGATTACGCGCAAGGCCTGCGTGCCACCATCAACCCGGACAAGGCGACGCCCAGCGATCTGCTGTCGGGCAATCCCACGCCGCTGGAAGACGACGAGACCACGCACTTCTCCATCATCGATGGCGAAGGCAACCGGGTCGGCGCCACCCAGACGGTGAACCTGCTGTACGGCTCGGGACTGATTCCCAAAGGCACCGGCGTGTTGCTCAACAACGAGATGGACGACTTCGCGCTCAAGCCGGGCACGCCGAATGCCTTCGGCGTGATGGGCTATGCCGCCAACGCGCCCAAGCCGGGCAAGCGCATGCTCAGCTCGATGACGCCCACCTTCATGGAATCGGCCGACAAGGCGATCGTGCTCGGCACCCCGGGCGGCAGCCGCATCATCACCATGGTGCTGCTGGGAATCCTGGGCTACGACGCCGGCCTGGACGCGCAGGCGGTCAGTGCGCTGCCGCGCTATCACCACCAGTGGCTGCCGGACGTCATCGACGCCGAGACCGACGCGTTTTCGGCGCAGACCGCCAAGGGCCTGCAAGCGATGGGGCATGCACTGAAACTGCCCGGCGACACCGCCGAAGGCGGCCGCGGCTCCAGCCATGTGTGGGGCAACCTGCAGACGGTGGAGTGGGACAAGCGCAGCAACGTGCTCAGCGGCGGCAGCGACCCGCGCAACCCGGTGGGCAAGGCGCAAGTGCAATTGGACGCGGCGGCACGCTGAGGCGTGAAGCCCATTGCATCGGCGCCCGGTAGCCGGCAACCCGGCCGGGCGTCGTGCGTGGTCTGGATCAATCGCAGCAGATGCAGTGCGACCGTGGTTGCCTTAGGTTGGCGCATTTGTCGGCGGCCGGGCATGCGCCTGAGCGCTGGCACGCAGTGACGATGCGCGCAGCATGGCGGCGTGCGAGGCGGTCCGCGCAACGGGCGCATCATTGCAGCGATGCGGATCGACGCGTGGGCGATGCCGGCATTGGACTTGTCGCTGCAAGATAATGCGGCGACCATCGCGGCATGACTATCTTCAAGACTCTGCTCACCAGCCTGATGCTCGTTCCGCCCGTGTTCGCCTGCTCTGCCGAGACGCCTGGCAGGCAGGAAGCCGTGGCGACCAGCAACACCATCCACGTCAACCAGCTGGGCTATCTGCCGGGCTCGGCAAAACTGGCCATCGTCGGGTTGCCGCAGCAGGGCGCGGCGAACCGTGCGGACCGCTTCACGGTCGAAGATGCACAGGGACGCAGCGTGTTGCAGGCGACCCTGCAGCCGGCCGCGCTGTGGTCGCCGGCCGGTCAGCAGGCGCGGGTGGCGGATTTTTCCGGGCTGCGTGCGGCCGGGACCTATCGGTTGAAGGTCGACGGGCTGCCGGCATCGGAGACCTTCGCCATCGACGCGCATGCCTATCAGCCCCTGGTCGATGCAGCGTTGAAGGCGTTCTACTTCAACCGTGCCAGCACCGCACTGCCGGCACGCTACGCCGGGCGCTATGCGCGCGCGGCCGGGCACCCGGATACGCAGGTGCGCATCCATCCGTCCGCAGCGTCTGCGACGCGTCCAGCCGATAGCCTGATCAGCGCGCCCAAAGGTTGGTACGACGCGGGCGACTACAACAAGTACGTCGTCAATTCCGGCATCAGCACCTACACCTTGCTGGCGGCCTACGAGCAGTATCCGGCGTTCTTCAAGTCCAAGCCGCTGACCATTCCCGACGATGCGCCCGGCGTGCCCGGCATCCTGCAGGAGGCCTGGTGGAATCTGGACTGGATGCTCGCCATGCAGGACCCGGCCGATGGCGGCGTGTACCACAAGCTCACCGACAAGCAATTCGATGGCCTGGTGATGCCAGAGCAGGCCACGCAGCCACGCTACGTGGTGATGAAGACCACTGCCGCGACCTTGGACTTCGCTGCCGTGATGGCCGTGGCCAGTCGCGTGTATGCGCCGTTCGAAAAGCAGTATCCAGGTCTGTCGGCGCGCATGTTGAACGCCGCGCGGGCTGCGTGGGTATGGGCGAAGCAGCATCCGGATGTGATCTACCATCAGCCCAGCGACGTGCGTACCGGCGGCTACGACGATGCGCACCTGGATGACGAATTCGCCTGGGCGGCGGCCGAGTTGTACATCGCCACCGGCGAGGATGGGTTCTACGACGCGATGATCGCGCGCAACGTGCCAGCCACCGTGCCGTCGTGGGGCAATGTCGGTGGACTGGCCTGGATGTCGTTGGCCGGGCATCGCGACCAACTCACAGCGCATGCCGATCGCGCGCGGATCGAACGCGAGATCACCGGGCTGGCACAGCGGCTGGCCGACACCTGGCAATCATCGGCATGGCGGCTGGCGATGAATGACGGCGATTTCGTGTGGGGCAGCAATGCAGGGGTGCTCAACCGCGCGATGATGCTGCTGCAGGGCTACCGGCTGACGCAACAGCGGCAATTTCTGGATGCGGCGCAATCGCAGCTGGACTACATCCTGGGCCGCAATCCGCTGGGGCTGTCGTTCGTGACCGGGATAGGCAGACGCTCCCCGATGCATATCCATCACCGCCCCTCAGAGGCCGATGGGATCGAAGCGCCGGTGCCGGGTTGGCTGGTCGGCGGCCCGCAGCCAGGGCAGCAGGACGCCAAGGAGTGCAAGGTGCCGTATCCCTCCAAACGGCCGGCGTTGTCGTACCTGGACAACTTCTGCAGCTACTCCACCAACGAGGTGGCGATCAACTGGAATGCGCCGTTGGTGTATGTGAGCGCGGCGATCGAGGCGTCGACGCACTAAAGCATCGCTGATCAAGCCGATGCCGCGGCTGTTCCTTCTCCCACCGGGAGAAGGTGGCGCGCAGCGCAGGATGAGGGTACGGCGTCGGCAGGAATACTGATACACCGTCCCCTCATCCAACCCCTCTCCCGCAGGAGAGGGCTCAAGCTGCTGCAATTCATGCTGCCTGCGTACCAAAGGTTCGGTCACCAGCAGCTCTGAATGACGCTTTTAGCCATGCCAGCAACATGATCGAGATCGGACGCGCTGCGGCATTTCCTGCTGCCGTCGGGAGAAGGTGGCGCGTAGCGCCGGATGAGGGTAGGGCGGCAGCAAGAACACTGGCATGCCGTACCCTCACCCCAATCCCTCTCCCGGGGGAGGGGGATTGAACTCACTCCATCCGCGTCCCAAAAATCCGGTCGCCTGCATCGCCCAGGCCGGGCAGGATGTAGCCCTTGTCGTTGAGGTGGTCGTCGATGGCCGCGGTATAGACCTCGACATCCGGGTGCGCCGCTTCCAGCGCTTTCAGGCCCTCCGGCGCAGCGACCAGGAAGATGCCTTTGATGCGCCGTGCGCCCGCGCGCTTGAGCATGTCGATGGTGGCAATCAGGGTGCCGCCGGTGGCCAGCATCGGGTCCAGGATCAGGGCGTCGCGTTCTTCCAGGCGGCCAGTGAGGCGTTCGAAATAGGGCACCGGTTGCAGGGTCTCTTCATCGCGCTGCAGACCGACCACGCTCACGCGCGCGGCAGGAATCAATGCCAGTACGCCGGGCAGCATGCCCAGGCCGGCGCGCAGGATCGGTACCAAGGTGATCTTGGCGCCGGCGATGCGCTGCACCGTCACCGGGCCCGCCCAGCCCGGCTGGGTGTGCGATTCGGTGTCCAGGTTGGCGGTGGCCTCGTAGGCCAGCAGCGTACCCAGTTCGGTGACCAGTTCGCGGAAGCCCTTGGTGCTCAAGGCGGCATCGCGCAGCAGGCCGATCTTGTGCTGGACGAGGGGGTGGCGGACTTCGACGATTTTCATTGGCAGTGGCAGGCGGGGAAGGGGCACAGTGTGCCGCAGCCGCGCAGTGTGTCGCCACACTTCGGATGTGATCGCCGATGCATATGTCATGTCAGTGAAACGTCGTAGACATAGTGTGCCCACCCATTCTTAACCGATTGGGGAAGCACCCGTGTTGAACAAGACTCCGCTCTGCCTGGCGATCACGCTGACGTTGGCTGCGGCCACGTGGAGTTCGCTGGCGCATGCGGCCGAGGGTGCGGCCACCGGCGGCGCTGCCAGCGCTGCGGCAATCGACCTGGAGCGGCTGGAGGTGCGCCCGCAGCTGGAAGCGCAGGAGCGCGCAGTGGATCTCAAGCGCGCCTCCGATGCCATCCAGGACGCGGTTGCCTCCGATGCGATGGGACGTTACCCGGACAAGAATGTTGCAGAATCCTTGCAGCGCCTGCCCGGCGTCAGCGTTACGCGCGACCAGGGCGAAGGCCGTTTTGTCGTCATCCGCGGCCTGGATTCGTCGCTCAACAGCGTCACCATCGACGGCATGACCATGGGCACGCCGGAAGACGGCACGCGCTCTGCGCCGCTGGATGTGATTCCTTCCGATTCCACCGAGCGCCTGAAGGTGGTCAAGTCGCCGACCCCGGACATGCCGGGCGACTCCATCGGCGGCGCGATCCAGGTGGAATCCACCTCCGCCTTCGATCGCGACGGGCGCACGGTGCGCGGCTCCATCGAAGCCAGCCACCAATCGCTGTCGGGCAAGACCAGCCCGAAAGGTGCGTTCAACTACAGCGACATCTTCAATGGCACCTTCGGGGTGGCAGTGGGTGTGAACTATCAGGACCGCGAGTTCGAATCGGACAATACCGAAGTGGCCTACGACACCTTCGACGGTGGCGCCGACGACGATCTGTTCGCCGGCGAAGTGCAACGCCGCAAATACTTCATCGAACGCACCCGCATGGGCGCGAACCTCAATCTGGACTGGCGCCCGGATGCGGATAACCGCTACTACCTGCGCACGCTCTACAGCCGCTTCGACGATGCGGAAACGCGCCAGCGCACCATCTTCGGGTTGAGCGATGGCCAGGTCAGTGCCAATGGCGACGGCACCTACAACGTGGCCGACTTGCCGGCAGACAGCATTTCCAAGCGCGTGCGCTACCGCACCAAGAAGGAAGACACCATGGCGTTGAGCGTGGGTGGCGAAAACCGCCTGAGCGCTGCCACCGTGGACTACAAGCTGGGCTACACCAAGACCCGCGAGCGCGTGAACGATGAAAAGGAAGCGCGCTTCAATTACGACAGCGACGATCTGTCGGCCACGGTGGATCAGCGTAGCGGCATTCCGAAGCTGGGCTTCTCCGACAACGGTTGGCAGAGCAACGATGACTTCGTGTTCGATCGCTTCGTGATTGCGCCCACGCAGGTGAACGACAGCGAGCGCAGCGCGCAGATCAACGTGCGTTTTGACGGCGAGCATTCCAGCCTGAAGATGGGCGTGCTGGGCCGCTGGCGCGAGCGCGGGGTGAATGTGGACGAAAGCGAGCTGCGTCGCGGGCCGGCCATCGACCTGAGCGACTGGACCACCGCCGCGCCCGAACACCGTGGCGGCACCTTGGGCCAGAGCATCAGCTCGGACGGCATGCGCCGTTACTGGAATACCTCCGGCGATCTGTACAGTGCACGCCCGCAAGACGTGGGCGGCAACCTGCAGACCTCGCTGCAGGACGATTACACGGCCACCGAAGATGTCTTCGCCACCTATGCGATGGGCACCTGGGACATCGGTGCGCTGCGCATGATTGCCGGCGTGCGCGTGGAAAATACGCAGTTCAATGCCACCGGCAACCAGGTGGACGTGTCAGCCAATGGCCGCACCGCCACGGTGACGCCGCGCGAGGCGTCCAGCAGCTACACCAACGTGCTGCCCGGCCTGCATCTGCGTTACGACAGCGGCAATGACTGGGTGCTGCGCTTTGCGGCCAACAAGACCTTGGCGCGCCCGGCGTTCGGCGACGTGTCGCCGCGCGTGAGCATCAACCGTGGCGATAACGAGGTGAGCCTGGGCAACCCCGATCTCGATCCGTACCGCTCGCAGAATCTGGACCTGTCGTTCGAAAAATACATCGGCAGTACCGGCGTGATCTCGCTGGGCGTGTTCCACAAGTCGATCGACGACTACATCGTGCAGACCATCAACACCAACGATGCGGAATTTCCGGGCCTGCAGGTCACACGCTCGATCAATGGCGACACCGCCAAGGTGCGCGGCGCGGAATTCAATTGGCAGCAGACCCTGGACTTCCTGCCCGAGGGCTGGAATGGCCTTCTGGTGGGGGCCAGCGCCACGGTGCTGGATAGCGACTTTAATCCGGGGCTGGAAAATCGTGCCGGCGATGACTTCACCTTGCCGCGTTCGTCCAAGCGCATCTACAGCGGCCACCTGGGCTACGAAAAATACGGCTTCAGTGCGCGCGTGGCGGCGGTGTATCGCAGCCAATATCTGGACACCATCGGGCAGAGCCGTGCGTACGATATCTACGTTGCCCCACACACGCAGCTGGATTTCAGCATGAACTATCAATTCAACAGCCACGTCAGCCTGTATCTGGAAGCGCAGAACCTGCTGGATGAGCCGTTGGAGCTGTATCAGGGCATCCGCTCGCGCACCCTGCAGAATGAAGAGTACGGCCGCACCTATGCGCTTGGCCTGAAGGTGGCGCTGTGATCCCACTACGCACCGTTGTGCAGGTCACGCTGTTGTCCTCCGCCGCCGCATTGGTCGGTTGCGCCAGCGCTCCGGCCGGCCGCGAAGCCGACGAAGCGCTGCTGAAAGATCCCTTGCTCAGCGAAGCCAAGGTTGCGCACGAAGTGGTGCCGGAAGCCTTCATCACCGCGCTGACGCCATCGGACAACCTGGATTCGCCGGCCAGCTGGATGGCGCCCGATGGCCGCCGCTGGGTGATCGCCACGGCCAAGGGCACGCATGCGCTGGTGGTGTTCGACGGCGACAGCGGCAAGCGGCTGCGGGTGGTCGGCGGCAAGGGCAAGGCCCTGGGCAAACTCGACCGCCCCAATGGCATTTCGGTAGTCGATGACCTGGTGTTTGTGGTGGAGCGCGACAACCGGCGCGTGCAGGTCTTCTCCTTGCCCGATCTCACGCCGGTGACGGCGTTTGGCCAGAACGAACTGCGCGAGCCCTACGGCCTGTGGGTACGCAAGCACGATGGCGGCTACGAGGCGGTGGTCAGCGACAACTACATGTCGCCGGCCAATAAGGATCTGCCGCCGCCGCTGGCCGAGCTTGGCCAGCGCTTTCGGCGTTATCAGCTCAATGCCGCAGGGCAGGGCTGGCAGGCACGCCTGACGCAGAGTTTTGGCGATACCAGCGAAGCCGGTGCGGTGCGGATTGCCGAATCGGTGTTCGGCGACGAAGCCAATGCGCGGCTGATGATTGCCGAAGAAGACGTGGCCGTGGGCACCCAGTTGCGCGAGTACGGCATGGACGGGCGGTATCGCGGCCGCAACGTCGGCAGCGGGCTGTTCAAGGCGCAGGCCGAGGGCATCAGCTTGTTCGCATGCAGCGACGGGAGCGGCTACTGGATCGCCACCGATCAGTTCAAGGACCGCAGCGTGTTCCAGCTCTTCGATCGCAAGACGTTGGCGCATGTCGGCGCCTTTGCCGGCCGTGTGACCGCCAACACCGATGGCGTGTGGCTGGATCAACGCGGCGATGCGCGCTTTCCGGGCGGCGTGTTCTACGCGTTGCATGACGACCAGGCAGTGGCCGCCTTCGATTGGCGCGATATCGCGCGTACATTGCGCCTGAAGGAGTGCACGCCATGATGGCCGCGCGCAGATCGGTCTCTGCGTTGCTTGCGGCGGTCGCAACCATGAGTGTTCCCGCGTCGGCTGCCGACCGTGCTGCCGAACCCAATACGCAGGTGCCGGCGGGTTCGACGCATTACGTTGCCGATGGCTTCCCGGACCGCATCGTCGCCACGCCGGCGCAAGACGCGGCCACCGGGTTCGCCGTGGCCTGGCGCACCGATGCCAGCGTCGACAGACCCTGGCTGGAACTGGTGGTCGCCGGCGATTCGCCGGATGTAGGGTCGCCACGACGCATCCGGGCGAGCACGCTGACGCTCGCCAGCGAAAACGGCAGCTCGCATCACCATCGCGCCGATGTCGATGGGCTGCAGCCGGACACGATGTACGCCTACCGCGTGCAGGGGCAGGGAACCTGGGGCGCATGGAATCACTTCCGCACGGCTGCCGCAGCCACCACGCCGCTGACCTTGCTGTATTTCGGCGATACCCAGAACAAGAACCTCAGTCTGGTCTCGCGGGTGATCCGTCAGGCCTGGCGCTCGGCACCGGACGCGCGGCTGGCCTTGTTCGCCGGCGACCTGGTCAGCGGCAAGGACGGCCAGGACGACAACGAATGGGCCGAGTGGTTCGAGGCCGGGCGCTGGCTGCTGGAAGGCACTGCAGTGGCGCCGGCGCCGGGCAATCACGAATATCGTGAAGAGGGCGAAGACACGCCGCAGGCAACCCGCGTGCTCGGCAGTCATTGGCCGGTGACCTTTGCATTGCCGCGCAACGGACCTTCGGCCGCCGCGCGTACCAGCTACTGGTTCGACTACCAGGGCGTGCGCATTGCCGTGCTCGACGGTACCTCGGCGCTGGATCTGGGGACCGGCCCCGCGCAGGCGCAGTGGCTGGACAAGGTGCTGGCCGACAACCCGCATCCCTGGTCGATCGTGCTGATCCATCAGCCATTCTTTTCGCCGCGTGCCGATCGCGAAAACGAAAAGTTGGTCGAGCAGGTGCTGCCGGTGATCCGCCGCCACAAGGTGGATCTGGTGCTGCAGGGCCACGACCACACCTATGGCCGACGTGGTGATGCGGCAGGGCAGGCGACGCCGGTCTTCGTGGTCTCGGTCGCCGGGCCCAAGCAGTACCGCCTGTCGGACATGGCGCGCACTACCATGCGCCCGGTGGGTGAAGACACCCAGCTTTACCAGGTGCTGCGGCTCGACCAACAGCATTTGGTGTATGAATCGCGTACTGCCACCGGACGTCTCTACGACGCGTTCGAACTGCAACGCGACAGCAACGGCAGCAAACGCTTGGTCGAACGCGAAGCCGGGCGCATCGCGCCGCGTAATTGTCCGCGCAGCGCAACGCTCAAGGGGCGTGCGGATCGATGCTGGGAATGAGCCCGGGCAGGCAACCGCCTGCCCGGCAATGCCATGCTGCCGGTGGGCGGAGCCAGCAGTGCGCAGACAATCTGCAAGCTGCGCGTACCTGGTGACGTGCAAGTTGCCAGCTTCTTTGACGTGCCTGATCGCCGCCTTGAATATGACAAGGCAGCAAGCGGTTTAAGCCGGATTTTGACTGCATTTACGCGCTGTTTCAGAACTTCGCATCCGCATAGATGATTTCTATGATCGTGCGGTTGATCATCATGTACTGCGATTTATGTCACGTCGATAGTGCGACTACGGTTGGTACGGCCGAGCCAGCAACCAGGTAGCCGAATCGATGCGGCGCTGCGGGGGCGGCTTGGTTCCCCCACAGCCCGAGTCGCCCCCATGATCCCCCAACTGATTCACCTGACCGCACCCACCAAGCAGCTGCTGTGGGAAGAGCGCAGGATCTGCGATCGCCTGCAGCGCCTGTTGCCTGGATGGACCTGTTACGTCTGGGACGACGCCGATAACGCAGAACTGATGCGGCGTGCGTTCCCCGAGTTTGCCGCGCGCTACGAGCAAATCCGCTTCGGCGTGATGAAAGCCGACATCGCCCGCTGTGCGTACATGCACGCGCATGGCGGCTTCTACTTCGACACCGACTACAAGCTGCTGCGACCACTCGATGCGCAGGTGCTGTCGCAGCGTTGCGTGCTGCCCGTCGAGGAAGGTGCGCCGGGCCGGGAAGACTTCAAGATCGGCAATGCCGTATTCGGCTCAGAGCCCGGGCATCCGTTCTGGCGCGCGTTCATCGAACACATCTTTACCGCGCACGCGCCGGAAACGCTGAAGGACCACCGCGAGATTCCGATGATTTCGGGCCCGCGTGGGCTGACGCGTTTCTACAACGCGCACGGTGGGCAGTTCGCCGACATCCTGTTCCCCCCACGCGACGCCTTCCATCCGGATCGCACCTGGTTCGGGCTTGGCCATCGTGGCGGCAAGATCGCGGTCGGCTCGCACCTGTGCTGGGCATCGTGGCGCGGCAAGTCGCCGCGGCGTGCGCTGACCAACTACCTGCGCCGCAAGTTGAATGCGGTGCCGATTTGAATGGCAACATGCGCGGCGATACGGCAATCGACCTGGGGCACGCCCGCCCAGGTCGAAACCGAGTGAGGTCATTGCCCTGCATGCTGCAGGAGATTTATGCAAGCGCAAGCTTGCATGTTCAATTGGCTTCGCATCGGGTGTTGCCGGTGTTGCGCGAAGTCTGGCAGGCAGTGCAGATGGCGCGCGTTCGCTGATGGCGCGACCTGGCTCGATTGAATGCCAGCGGTGCTGGCGCTGATCAGACCGCCAGGCTACACAGCATGTGGCCGGAGCAGACTCGCCGTCTGCCAGGGTGCACGCCGACGACATGCGCGCCGGCGTGCCGCATGGAGCGACTCAGGCCGCTTCGGCCTGCACCTGACGTGGACCTTCCTTGAGCGCACGGGCGATCAGGCCGACCAGCAGATCGAGCTCGTCTTCGTCCATCGCGAAGTGCGGGGTGAAACGCAGCGAATTTTCGCCGCCGTGGATCACGTTGACGCCGCGATGGCGCAACCATTCCTCGGTGGAACCGGCGCCGTAGCACTTGAATTGCGGTGCCAGTTCGCAAGAGAACAACAGGCCGGTGCCTTGCACCTTGGTAATCAAGCCGCCGAGTTCGGCTTGCAGCGCTTCCAGTTTGGCAATCGCCTGCGCACCGCGGATGCGGATGTTCTCGCGCACTTGCGGCGTGAACAACGCCAGCGTGGCGCAGGCCACGTCGAGCGCGCGCGGGTTGGTGGTCATGGTGTTGCCGTAGGTGCCCTTGCGGTACACCTGCGCAGCGTGCTCGGTCACTGCCAGCACCGACAGCGGGTACTGGGCCGCGTTGAGCGCCTTGGAATAGGTTTCCAGATCCGGCGGGTCGAGCTGCTCGAATCCCGGGTAGTCCACCACCGAGAGCACGCCATGCGCGCGCAGCCCAGCCTGGATGGAATCGACCAGCAACAGGCTGCCATGGCTACGGGTGAGCGCGCGCGCAGCGGCGTAGAACTCGGCCGGCAACGCACGTCCCGGGTCGCCTTCGCCCATCACCGGCTCCAGGAACACCGCTTCGATAAACCAATGATTGCGCGCGGCCTCATCGAAGGCGCGTTGCAATGCGGCCACGTCGTACGGCGCGATCGCAATCACCGAATCTTCGTCGCGGTAACTGGCCAGGTACTTGGTGTAGGTCTTGCGGCTGGAATCGGAATACAGCCCCGGGCGATCGGTGCGGCCATGGAAGCTGCCCTTCACCACCAGGCGCTTGATGGTGGCGCCGGCGTGCCGTGCGCCCGGGTCGGTGTGCAGCTTGGCATTGGTATCGACGATACGCGCGGCCAGGCCCACCGCTTCGGAGCCGGAATTGAGACACATGAAGCGTGCGAACGGACAGCCGCCGCGGCTGTGGCCGATCTCCGCACGCAGGGCGCGATCGAGCCGGCGTTGCGCCAGGCTGGGCGTCATCACGTTTGCCATCACCTGCGGGCGCGCCATGGCCTCGAGCACCGCGGCCGGCGTATGGCCGAAGCCGAGCATGCCGTAGCCGCCGGCGTCGTAGAGCACTGCGCCCTTGAGCGTGACCACCCATGGCCCGCGTGCGGCCAGTGCCACATAGGGCGTCACTGCATCGTCGGCGTAGAAATTGATGAAACCTTCCTGCACGGCACCGATCTGCGCCTCTTCGTCCAGGTCCAGCAGGTCGGCGGCGTCATCGCGCACCAGCGCGTATTCGGCAGCGGCGGCCTGGATGGCGTGCTGCAGGTCAGGGTGGTTGGCGGCCAGGCGCGCGATGGTCGCGTCGTCCAGGCCTTCGGTCAGGCGGCGGCCGGCATGGGCACGCAGCGGGGCGAGCGGGGCAAGGACGGACATGGCGCATCTCCTTTAAGGTGGCGTTCCCTTTCTATTATCGGCAGAAGATCGGCATTTGGCAGCGTGAATCTGGGCAGGAAGTGCGGTATTTTCGGCGAATCGCCGAAACCAATGCGCAATAGTGAAGATAACCCCCTCCGACGAACGCCTGTTGTCGCTGCTGCGCGAGGACGCGCGCGCTTCCACCGCCCAGATCGCGCGGCGGCTCGGGCTCTCGCGCACGACCGTGCAAAGCCGCATCGAAAAGCTCGAACGCGATGGCGTGATCAGCGGTTACACCGTGCGCACGCATGACGACTACGAGCAGGGCCGCATCCGCGCGCACATCCTGATCACCGTGCTGCCCAAGAAGATGCCGGCCGTGGTGAAGGCGCTGCGCGATATCCCGCAAGTGCGCCTGCTGCACTCGGTCAGCGGTGCGTACGACCTGGTCGCCCTGGGCGTGGTCGGTGGCGTCAACGAGATGGACGTACTCACCGACGCCATCGGCGCCATCGACGGCGTGGAGCGCACGACCAGCGCGATCATCCTGTCGACCAAGTTCGAGCGGTGAATGGAGAATCGGGAACAGGGAATCGTAAGAGCAGCGAATCGGGGGCGGAAAGGCGACGATGAAGCCCTGCCGCTCGTCCGATTCCCCATTCCCAATTCTCCATTCCCGGCCGCAGTTACACTATGCGGCTACTCAGACAACGATCCTGCGGCCTTGAAGAAGTCCGATTTCCATTACGACCTGCCCGACGAACTGATCGCCCAGGCGCCGCTGGCCGAGCGCGCGGCGAGCCGGTTGCTGGTGGTGCCGCCGTCGCCGCAGGCGCTGGCCGACCGCCAGGTGCGCGATCTGCCCGAGCTGCTGCAGCCCGGCGATCTGCTGATCTTCAACGATACCCGGGTCATTCCGGCGCGCTTGTTCGGGCAGAAAGCCAGTGGCGGGCGGGTGGAAATCCTGATCGAGCGCCTGCTTGGCGAACGCGAGGCGCGCGTGCAGATCGGCGCCAGCAAGTCGCCCAAGGCCGGCAGCGTGATTGCGCTCGATGCCGGCGGCCAGGCCGAGGTGCTGGGCCGCGATGGCGAGTTCTATCTGCTGCGTTTTCAGATCCCGACCCCGCTGGAGCACTGGTTGCTGGAGGCTGGTCGCCTGCCGCTGCCGCCCTACATCCGCCGCGAGCCGGGCGTGGAAGACCGCGAGCGCTACCAGACCGTATTCGCGCGCGAAGTCGGCGCGGTCGCCGCGCCCACCGCCGGGCTGCACTTCGACGAGCCACTGCTGGCGCGCTTGCGCGAGCGCGGGGTGGAGTTCGGCCACGTCACCTTGCATGTGGGCGCCGGCACCTTCCAGCCGGTACGGGTGGACAAGCTCGACCAGCACGTCATGCACAAGGAGTGGCTCAACGTGGGTGCGGCGCTGGTGGAACAAGTGCGGCGCACCCGCGCCCGCGGCGGCCGCGTCATCGCGGTGGGCACGACGGTGGTGCGCTCGCTGGAAAGCGCCTGGCGCACCACCGAGGCCGCGCCCGAAGGCGAATTGCAGCCGTTCGCCGGCGAAACCCAGATCTTCATCCTGCCCGGCTACCGCATCCGCAGCGTCGATGCGATGGTCACCAACTTCCATCTGCCCGAAAGCACCTTGATGATGATGGTCTCCGCCTTCGCCGGCCGCGAGCGCATCTTCGAGGCCTACCACCACGCCATCGCGCAGCGCTATCGCTTCTTTTCGTACGGCGATGCGATGTTGTTGTGGGGCAGGGAATCGGGAATCGGGAATGGAGAATCGTAAGGCGGTATCCGCCAAACGATCAGCCGCCTGCCAACCGCTTTTCCGATTCTCCATTCCCGACTCCCCATTCCCGGCCTTTCAATGTCCCGACTCCAGTTCCAACTCCAAGCCACCGACGGGCATGCCCGGCGTGGGCGCCTGACCTTTCCGCGCGGCACGGTCCAGACCCCTGCGTTCATGCCGGTCGGGACCTATGGGTCGGTCAAGGGCATCCTGCCCGAGCAGATCCGTGCCCTGGGTGCGGAGATCATCCTGGGCAACACCTTCCATCTGTATCTGCGCCCCGGCCTGGAGGTGATCGGCGATCACGGCGGGCTGCACGGGTTTGCGCGCTGGGATGGCCCCATCCTGACCGATTCCGGCGGGTTCCAGGTGTTTTCGCTGGCGCATCGCCGCAAGATCACCGAGCAGGGCGTGACCTTTTCCTCGCCCACCGATGGCGCGCGGGTGTTCCTGGGCCCCGAAGAGAGCATGAAAATCCAGAAGGTGCTCGATTCGGACATCGTGATGATCTTCGACGAGTGCACGCCATACCCGGCCACCGAAGAGGTGGCGCGCCGCTCGATGGAGCTGAGCCTGCGCTGGGCGCAGCGCTCGCGCGATGCGCACGACGGGCTGGGCAACGATGCGGCGCTGTTCGGCATCGTGCAGGGCGGGGTGCATCCGGATCTGCGCAGCCGCTCGCTGGATGGCCTGCAAGGCATCGGTTTCGACGGCTATGCGATCGGCGGGCTGGCAGTGGGCGAGCCCGAGCACGAGCGCAACGCCATGCTCGAACACCTGCATCCACGCCTTCCGGCCGAGCGCCCGCGCTACCTGATGGGGGTGGGGCGGCCGGAGGATCTGGTGGAAGGGGTGGCCCGCGGGGTGGACATGTTCGACTGCGTCATGCCCACCCGCAACGCCCGCAATGGTCACTATTTCACCTCGTTCGGCACGGTGCGCATCCGCAACGCCAAGTACGAACGCGACCTGGACACCATCGAGCCGGGCTGCGGTTGCCATGCCTGCAGCAGCGGCTATACGCGCGCCTACCTGCGCCATCTGGACCGCTGCAACGAAATGCTGGCGCCAATGCTGGGCACCCTGCACAACCTCTGGTACTACGAAAAACTGATGGCCGACATGCGCGCGGCGATTGCGGCGGGAACCTTTGTGGAGTTCCGGCGGTCCTTCTATGCGGCACGCGGCGCCACCACGCCGCCGTTGCCGGGGGAAGCCAGCTGAGACCGGCCGCCCGCGCCCTGGCGCGGACGGCGTGGAACCTGCGTGGCATAATTCCCGGCTGTTCCGCTCCGGCGGTACCTGAATAGCGAGCGAGCCCATGGGCGCGCTGGCACCAAACTAGGATGCACTGAATGAATCTGCTCGATTTCCTGATCCCCGCTGCCCAGGCGCAGGCCGCTGGCGGCGCGCCGGCACCCGGCCCGATGGGCGGCCTGTCCACCTTCGCGCTGCCGATCATCCTGATCGCGGTGATGTACTTCCTGATGATCCGCCCGCAGATGAAGCGTCAGAAAGAGCACAAGGCGCTGCTGGACAAGCTGGCGCGCGGCGATGAAGTGATCACTTCCGGCGGCGTGGCAGGCGTGATCACCGACATCGGCGACAACTTCATCAGCGTGGAAGTGGCCGACAACGTGCGTATCCGCGTGCAGAAGAGCGCCGTGGGCCATGTGCTGCCGAAGGGCACGCTGAAGTCGGCGAGCTAAACGCGTGTTGCAACGGCTGCGCCGCCGGCAGGCAGGCGCAGTCGCAAAGTGGAGCCGGAGATTGTGACCCACCGGTTCCGCCGTACCGCCCGTATCCATCTGAAGACCATTGGCGACGTTGTACCGGTCGCTTGAAGTCGTTCTCACTGCTAGGCGCGGCGCCGGGATGGTGCCACGCGGGACTGTCGCAATGCTCGAATTTCCTCGCTGGAAGTATTTCCTGATCCTGCTGGTACTGGCCGTCAGTGCGCTGTATGCGCTGCCCAATGTGTACCAGAAGGACCCGTCCGTGCAGATCACCGCCAGCCGCGGTGCGCAGCTCGACGACGCATTGCGCAGCCGCATCGACGGCGAGCTCAAAAGCGCCGGCATCACCCCGAAGGCGATCACCAAGGAAGGCGACAGCCTGATGGTGCGGTTGCCTTCGCTGCAGGCGCAGACCCGCGCCAACGACGTGTTGCGTCAGCAGCTGGGCGAGAACTACACCGTGGCGCTGAACCTGGCCTCCACCGTGCCGGACTGGCTGGCCAAGCTGGGCGGCCGGCCGATGGTGCTGGGTCTGGACCTGGTGGGCGGTGTGCACTTCGCCATGCAGGTCGATCAGAAGGCCGCGCTGGAAAAGCGCCTGGACGGCTTTGCCGAAGACATCCGCACCACCTTGCGCGATGCGCGTATCCCGTACCGCTCGGTGGAGCGTCGCGCCGACAACAGTATCCAGGTCAACCTGGGCGAGGGCGCCAATGCCGACGCCGCGCGCGTTACGCTGGCCAAGGCGCAGCCGACCCTGACCTACGACGTCAGCGGCCAGAACATCGCAGTCAAGGTGCCGGAGGCCGAGCTCAAGCAGATCGCCAGCGGTGCGATCGAGCAAAACCTCACCACCTTGCGCAACCGCGTCAACGCGCTGGGCGTGTCCGAGCCCACCATCCAGCGCCAGGGCGAGGACCGCATCGTGGTCGAACTGCCCGGTCTGCAGGACACCGCCGAAGCCAAGCGCCTGATCGGTGCTACCGCGTCGCTGGAATTCCGCGCCGTGGTCGACGGCAACGCCGACGACGCCGTGCGCAGCGGCAACATTCCGCCGGAGGCCAAGGTCTATCGCCTGCGCGACAGCAACGCTCCGGTGTTGTTGAACAAGCGCGCGCTGGTGACCGGCGACCAGATGGTCAGCGCATCGGTCAGCACCGACCAGAACGGCATGCCGGCAGTGGCGGTGACCCTCAACAACGTCGCCGGCCAGCGCATGTTCGACTACACCAGCGCCAACGTCGGCAAGCTGATGTCGGTGGTCTACATCGAGCGCATCCCCACCGTGACCATGGTCGACGGCAAGGAAGTGCGCAGCGTGCGGGTCAAGGAAGAAGCCTTGTCGCCGACCCGCATTGCCGGCGTATTCGGCAAGAACTTCCAGACCACCGGTCTGGAAAAGACCGAAGCCGAGAACCTGGCCAAGCTGCTGAAGTCCGGCTCGCTGGCCGCGCCGATGGATTTCGTCGAGGAATACGTGATCGGTCCGAGCCTGGGTGCGGAGAACGTGGAGCGTGGCGTCACCGCGGTGGTCTACTCGTTCCTGTTCACCCTGGTGTTCTTCACCATCTACTACCGCGTGTTCGGCGCGATCACCTCGGTGGCGCTGCTGTTCAACCTGCTGATCGTGGTGGCGGTGATGTCGCTGTTCGGCGCCACCATGACGCTGCCGGGCTTTGCCGGCCTTGCCCTGTCGGTGGGCCTGTCGGTGGACGCCAACGTGCTGATCAACGAGCGTATCCGCGAAGAGTTGCGCCTGGGCGTGCCGGCCAAGTCGGCGATCGCGGCCGGCTATGAAAAGGCGGGCGGCACCATCCTCGACGCCAACCTCACCGGCCTGATCGTGGCGGTGGCCTTGTACGCGTTCGGTACCGGCCCGCTGAAGGGCTTCGCGCTGACCATGATGATCGGTATTTTCGCCTCGATGTTCACCGCGATCACGGTTTCGCGCGCGCTGGCGGTGTTGATCTACGGCAGCCGCAAGAAGCTGAAGTCTGTCGCTATCTGAGATGCGAGTCCGGCCCTGGCCGGTGCAGCCCAGCTGCACGCGGTCGGGGAATGAATCCCTTCGCAAGCGTCTGCGCCCCAATGGCGCAAACGTCTTAAACGGAAGATCTTTTCCATGAAATTGTTCCCGCTCCATCTCATTCCCAACGACACCAAGATCGATTTCATGAGCTGGCGCAAGCCGGTGCTGAGCTTGATGCTGGTGCTGGCAATCGCCTCGGTCGGCATCATCGTCGGCAAGGGTTTCAACTACGCGCTGGAATTCACCGGCGGCACGCTGGTGCAGACCTCGTTCCAGAAGACCGTGGACGTGGAACAGGTGCGCGAGAAGCTGTCCAAGGCCGGCTTCGAAAACGCCCAGGTGCAAAACGCACGCGGCGGCAATGAAGTGATGATTCGCCTGCAGCCGCATGGCCAGAACAATAATCGCGACGATGCCGCGCGCACCGTTGCCGAAGATGTGCGCAAGGCAGTGACCAGCGACGAGAATCCGGCCACCGTGCAGCCTGGCGAATTCGTCGGCCCGCAGGTCGGCAAGGATCTGGCCTTGAATGGCGTGTATGCCACGGTGTTCATGCTGGTGGGCTTTTTGATCTACATCGCGTTCCGCTTCGAGTGGAAGTTCGCGGTGGTCGCCAGCCTGACCGCATTGTTCGACTTGCTGGTCACCGTGGCCTTCGTGTCGCTGACCGGTCGCGAGTTCGACCTGACCGTGCTGGCCGGCCTGTTGTCGGTGATGGGCTTTGCGATCAACGACATCATCGTGGTGTTCGACCGCGTGCGCGAAAACTTCCGCGCACTGCGCGTGGAGCCGCTGGAAGTGCTGAACCGCTCGATCAACCAGACGCTCTCGCGCACGGTGATCACCGCGGTGATGTTCTTCCTGTCGGCATTGGCGCTGTACATCTACGGCGGCGAGTCGATGGAAGGCCTGGCCGAAACGCACATGATTGGCGCGGTGATCGTGGTGATTTCCTCGGTGATCGTGGCCGTGCCGATGCTGAGCATCGGCCCGTTTGCGGTGACCAAGCAGGACCTGCTGCCGAAGGCCAAGGACGTGGAGGCGCTGGCGCGTCGTCCTTGATGGGTTGGCAAAAGGTCTGACGAAAAAACCGCGCAGTGCGCGGTTTTTTCGTTTGTGGCGTTGGGCGCTTAGTTCACGGTTGAGCACTGTGACGCCACTACTTGAGATTGTGGGAACTAGGGATTTCGTCGGCCAAGTGATGCCGATCGATACGCAGTACGTTGCGTGGGAGGGCGGCTGGCCAGGATGAAGCGACATGTCTAACTGAGATGCGCCTGCACGGTGCGCAGGCTGTAGTGCAGAACGCGTAAGCGGTCGCTTACTCGATAGAGCAACTGCGTCGGCGTACATGCTGTTACGCCATTGTTTTTGGTGGTGTATTTCATACGCCTGTTTCATTTCTGGATAAAATTAGAAACCGCGCAAAGGTGGAGTCCGTTTGACGTCGCGTAATTCCTTGACGGCGGTTAGGATTTCCCCATTCACAAAGCGCCAGCGATCGGAGATACTCCGTGCCACACCGCATCTCAGCGGTCCAATAGTAGTTAGGCCGCGGAGGTAAGGCATATGTTTAGCTACTCAGACGAAACGACCATGAAGATCGGATACCCCGTGCTGTCGGAGAACGGCCAGACACCCGGCACCATGGGCGTGTCCTAGATTTTGTGTAACCGGGCCACAGGCAGGAGACTGCCACCTAACCCGGAGACACCATGAGCCCACGCACACATGAGGTACCCGACGAGCTGCTTAGCAGCCTGTTGGTCAACTACACCAAACCCGAGGATCTGATCGGCGAGAACGGCCTGCTCAAGCAGCTGACCAAGCGGTTGGTGGAGCGGGCGCTGGACGCGGAGATGACCGAACACCTCGGTCATGACAAGCATGAGCCGGTCGCCAACGCGGCCGGCAACACGCGCAACGGACGCAGCCGCAAGACGCTCAAGGGCGAGTTCGGCGAGCTGCCGATCGAGATTCCGCGTGATCGCCACGGCAGCTTCGCGCCACAGCTGATCCCCAAGCACCAGACCCGCTGGGCCGGCTTCGATGACAAGATCTTGTCGTTGTACGCGCGCGGCATGACCGTGCGCGAGATCCAGTCGCACCTGGAGGAGATGTACGGCACCGAGGTGTCGCCGAGTCTGATTTCCTCAGTCACCGATGCGGTCGTCGAGGAGGTCAAGGCGTGGCAGGCGCGGCCACTGGATCCGGTCTATCCGATCGTCTATCTGGACTGCATCCACGTCAAAGTGCGCGAGGGCGCGGTGCGGGTCAAGGCGGTGTACCTGGCCATCGGCATCACCATGGGCGGCGAGAAGGAAGTGCTGGGCCTATGGCTGGCGCAGGCCGAGGGTGCCAAGTTTTGGCTGCAAGTCGTGACGGAGCTACGCAACCGCGGGGTGCAGGACATCTTCATTGCCTGCGTCGATGGCCTGAAGGGGTTTCCCGAGGCGATCGAGGCGGTGTTCCCGCAGACCACCGTGCAGCTGTGCATCGTGCACATGGTGCGGCACAGCCTGAACTACGTCTCGTGGAAACGCCGCGCCGAGGTTGCCGCCGATCTCAAGCGCATTTACGCCTGCGCCACCGTCGAGGAGGCCGAGCAGGCACTGACCGAGTTCGAGGCCAAGTGGGACGCCCAGTACCCGCCCATCAGCCAGTCATGGCGGCGCAATTGGTCACGACTGATCCCGTTCTTCGACTACCCACCGGAGATCCGCAAGGTGATCTATACGACCAACGCCATCGAGTCGGTCAACATGAGCCTGCGCAAGCTGACCAAGAACCGCGGCGCGTTCCCCAGCGACGAAGCCTTGATGAAACTGTTCTACCTGGCTCTGCGCAACATCACCAAGAAATGGACGCTGCCGATCCGCGACTGGAAGGCTGCGCTGAACCGCTTTACGATCCAGTTCGAGGGGCGACTTCCTCAGCGGTAACCCAAACCACGGTTACACAAAATTCTGCACACGCTCGGAGCACGGACGGCGCGAGCCTCGACGAGTTCCCGCAGCGCGAGCAAGCGCGTCGCTCTCCCAGTGAAGCGGCTGAGCAAACCGATGCCTTTCCACCTCTAGCTCAGCGCTTCGCCGGTCCTGGATCAGGGGATGCGCCAAACGATGCCTCGCAGGTTCAGCGGAAATCCATTACGGGCGACCCGGACGTGGACGAGGTGCTCTACGCACTCGATAGCAAGAACGAGCTGGCGATCGAGCAGGCCTTGAACCGGGTGGCCAACAGCGCAGCAACGCAGGCGCTGATCAAAAGAGGCAACGAGTTCCTGGAGGCGCAGGCCCAGCAAGAAGCCCAGGAGCACGTCGCCACACGCCAGGCGCTGGGGATGGATGTCTCAGCTGAGGTCAACACCAGCCGGGGGCCGGTAATGGTGATGACCTTGCCGGAGTTCGCCAAGGGACCGATGCAGAGCGGTCCCCAAGGTGACGGCGGTGGAGGTGGAGACGGCGGCGGGGGAGGAGGAGGAGGAGGCGGTGGTGGTGGGGGCGGTGGTTAGTCAGAATCTCTTCCATGACCAGCCGAGCTGAGGAGACCTATGGACAGGCAAGACGCCGCCGCAATGGCGGAAATGATGGCGACGTTGAACGCATCCAATACGTCTTTGCAAGAGACCATCACGGTGCTGACGACCCTGGTGGCATCCATGCAGCAGCGCGAACAACGGCTGCGCGATGTGGTTGCCGAGCAACTCCAAGTGCTGCAACGCGCGGCCAGCAGCGCCGATGCCAAGGTCAACCGGGTGCTGGAGAATGCATTGCCGAGGCTGACGCAGCTGACCGATCAGGCGTTGACGCAGACGCTGGAACCGGCTGCCAAGCGGTTCAACAAAGAGATGGCACATGCGGACGAGACATTGCAGCAAGCCACTCGACGTTATGCGCAGGCCCAGCAATCCTTAGAAACACGGATCACACGGCGCATGTGGATCGCATCGGCCACGATGCTCTTGGCAGGCATTTTGGGGCTGGGTGCGGTGGCTTACTCGTTTGGGAACATCAACGAAAAGAAGGCCGAACTCGCGCAGCTTCGGGCCTCAATCGATTACCTGGATCGCGTGTCGCGTGCCGACTTGGCTCCCTGTGGCGAAGGCCGGCTCTGTGGCACCTTCGAGAAGAACGGGCCGCGTTACGGCAACCAGAGGCAATACAGAGCGATCAATCTGCGCGCGACATCAGATTCGCAATGATGCGACGTCGTTATTACAGCGACGTGCTTGCGCGCGATCTGGTCGACCGATACGCCTCATTGCGTGCGATCGCACGCCTAAGCGGCTCATCGAACTCGTCTACCACATCCGGCAAATGCCAATGCCAACCGGGTCGACGCAATGCGTTGCACTGCAGTCAGATGCAACGCACCCGCCACTCGCTTCACGCAGTGGTGTCCACCAAGCATGCGCGCAACGCGCACACCCTCTCGATGGCTCACAAATTCCAATCGATCCGCATGCCCGCAATCAACGCGTTCTTCAGATCGTTGGTGCGCGTGGGTTCGTTGAACTGGTCGGGGTTGATGACGTAGTGCAGGTTCGGGGCGATGCGCAGGCGCTTGGTGACCTGGATGCCGTAGCTCAGCTCCATCATGATCTGGTTGTCGGCTGGGGTGCCGGTGCCGCCGGCGGAGGCGCGCGCCAGGCGCAGGTTTTCGATCGCTTCGTCGCTGTATTTCTGCTGCGTGATCACGAAGGCGATGTTGTCCTGCGGGCGGCTGGCGAAGGTGCCTTTCTGCACCAGGCCGAGCTGGATGAAATGGTCCTCGATGGCCTGGCCGCCGGTGCTCTTGAGCACGGCACCGAACACGGTCAGGCCACGCGTGCCCGACGGGTCGGGATTGGTGACCTGCTGTTCGAAGCGTGCGAACAGGCCCGAGCGGCCCTGCTTGTTCTCATACCCCAGGCCGCTCAGCACGGCCGGGTTGCCGTTGCGGTCGCGCAGCGGATCGGTGTAGTCGGAGTTGTCCTGCCAGCCACCGAGTTCGTACATCGCGGCCATGCTGCCGTCGCCGCCCTTGTTCTTGTAGCCCACGGCGTAGGGCACCACCACGCCGGTGGTGTCGTTGGTGCTCCAGTTCAGGCCGTGCTGGCCGCCCTGCGCCTGGATGGGGTTGACCTCGTAGGCGCCGACATGCAGATAGACCTTCGGTGTGGCCCAGGCGGTGGCATGCGCGGCCCAGCTGGAGACCGGCCAGTAGGTGAAGTTGCTGGTACGGAAGACGAAGGTGGGGTTGCCGCAGGCCGAATTACCCTGAAAGTACTGGCACAGGTCCGAGCCGAGGAAGTGGATGTTGGCCACGCTGCGGCCGGCTTCCAGTTCCAGGCGGTCGTTGAAGAGCTTCTGCAGCAGGGTGAAGTTGGCCAGGCGGGTGCCCTGGCCGCCGTAGATTTCCTGCACCGAGGTGCTGTTGCCGATGCTGCTGTTGGCCAGGTTGGTGCCGTGGCGGTTGGTGATGTACAGCTTCACCGTGGCGCCGTTCCAGCCGAACAGGCGGTCCATGTCGACATCGGTGCCGACCATCAACTGGCCGGCGTAGGCGTCGCCGCTCTTGCGGCCGCCGTCGATCATCGAGGCGGCTTCGCCGGTGTAGCCCAACTTGAGCTTGAAGGCGTCGGCGGCGTCCTGCGCGTGGGCGAGCGGGGCAAGTGCCAGGGTCAGCGACAGGCACAACAGGCGGGGGCGGGCACGGCGGGGGGCGAGGGCGGTCATGGCAGGACTCCGGACAAAGGGCGTGGCCGTGGTGGCGAACGCGACAACACGTGGGTGGGCAAGCCGCTGGCAGCGCACCTGGGTGCGCGTGCAGCGGTGAAGCAGGTCAGGGGCGCGCGGGAAAACTCGGGCGCGTCAGGTGCGGCGGCAGGTTCATGCCGCCGTGGATGCCTCAGGCGACGACGTCGGTCACCGGCTTCTTGAGCAGGCGCAGCGCGATGGCCGTGACCACGACGCCGACCACCAGGGCCAGCACGTAGTTGAGCAGGTGGGTGACCGCGTTGGGGATTAGCAGCACGAAGATGCCGCCGTGGGGGGCCTTCAATTCGGCACCGGCGGTCATCGAGATGGCGCCGGCCACGGCCGAGCCGATCACCAGCGCCGGGATGGTGCGCAACGGGTCGCGCGCAGCGTACGGGATGGCGCCTTCGGTGACGAAGGCCAGCCCGAGCACGCCGGCCGCGGTGGCCGATCCGCGTTCTTCGGCGGTGAAGCGGTTGCGGAACACCCAGGTCGCCAGCGCGATGCCCAGCGGCGGGGTCATGCCGGCGACCATGGCGGCGGCCATCGGGGTATAGACCTGGCTGGCGATCAGGCCGGTGGAGAACGCATAGGCCGCCTTGTTGACCGGCCCGCCCATGTCGAAGGCCATCATGCCGCCAAGCAACAGGCCCAGCAGCAGTGCGCTGCTGCCGTGCATGCCGCGCAGCCAGGCGGTGAGCCAGGCCAGCAGGTCGGCTACCGGCTGGCCGAACACGTACATCATCGCCAGCCCGACCAGCAGGGTGCCCAGCACCGGCAGGATCAGCACCGGCTTGAGGCCTTCCAGGTTGCGCGGCAGCTTGATATAGCGGTTGAGCGCAGCCACGCCGTAGCCGGCGATGAAGCCGGCAATGATCCCGCCGAGGAAACCGGCGTTGAGATTGGCCGCGACCAGGCCCCCGATCATGCCGGGCGCGATGCCCGGGCGATCGGCGATGGAGTAGGCGATATAGCCGGCCAGGGCCGGCACCATCAGGGTGAAGCCGGCCTTGGCGCCAATCTGGAACAGCGACCAGGCCAGGGTGCCCTGGTGCGCATCGTCGCCGGCGTAGATACCGCCGAGCGCAAATGCCAGCGCGATCAGCAGGCCGCCGGCAGTGACGAACGGCAGCATGAACGAGACGCCGGTCATCAGATGCTTGTAGGCGCCGGTGCGGCCCTTGCTCGCGGTGGCGCTGGCGGGCGTGGCGCCGCCCTGCACGCTGGCGTCGGCCAGGGCCTTGTTGATCAGCGCCGGGCCATCGTTGATCGCCGGCTTGGTGCCGCTCTTGAACACGCGCTTGCCGCCGAAGCGGGCCAGGTCGACCTCGCGGTCGGCCGCGATGATGACCACGTCTGCTGCGCGGATTTCGTCGTCGGTGAGTGCGTCCTGCGCACCCACCGAGCCCTGGGTTTCCACCCGCATCTGGTAGCCGAGCTTCTTGGCGGCTTGCTGCAGGCCCTCGGCGGCCATGAAGGTGTGCGCGATGCCGGTAGGGCAGGAGGTGATGGCCACGATGCGCTTGCTGCCGCTGGCGGTGCCGCCGGGATTGCCGGCGACGGCCGGGTCGGCGTGTGCGGCCAGCTTGCCGATCGCAGCCGCCGGATCGTCAAGCACCGCGCCCAGGCTCAGGCGCACCAGTTGCGCATCGCCAAAGCGGGCGGTATCGACGTCGGCGTCGCCGACCACCAGGACCTGGGTGGCGGCGTTGGCGAGTTCGCCCGGCAAGGCGCCGAGCACGCCCTGGTCGCTGCGGATTTCGATCGTCACGCGGCGGCCGGCGGCAGTGGCCGCGCGGCGCAGCGCTTCGGCCGCCAGGACGGCTTCGGTACTGCGTTCGCCAGCGGCGATGACCACGATGGAAGAGGACATGGCAAAACTCCTGCTGTGTTGCGGTCGCCGGTGTCGCCGGCGGGGGAATTTCAAGCGTTATGCGTGGCGGTGATGCGCGCGATCTGCCGCCGTCTGCGACTGCCAGCCAGACGAACGCCTGGGTGCATGCATCGGCAGCGGCGAATGGCTGCTCATGACAGTGCTTCGATCACCACATCGGTTGCGGCGCGGCGCACGCCCTCTGGCGTAATCCGGCGCGCATCGCCGCTTTCCAGCCGGCACATCGAAAACGCCGTGGCCAGCCGTGCGCACTGCTCCAGCGTGGTCGCGGCATCGAGCGAGGCGGCGGCCAGACCGGCCACCATCGCATCGCCTGCGCCCACGCTGCTGCCGTGCGCCAGGCGAGGCGGGCGGGCGATCAACCGCTGGTCGCGTTGCACGAACAGGGCGCCTTCGGTGCCCATCGAAATGACCACCAACTGGATGCCGCGGGCGATCAGTTCGTGCGCGGCGGCGCTGAGTGCGCCGCGGTCGTTCAACGGGCGGCCGGTCCAGGCTGCGAGTTCGTCGCGATTGGGCTTGACCGCATACGGCAGCGCCTCGCGTGCGGCATCCAGCGCCCTCGCCAGCGGCATGCCGCTGGTATCCAGCAGCACGCGCGCACCGGCAGCGCTGGCCTGGGCCTGCAATTGCGCCCAGCTGTCGTCCGGCAGCCCGGCCGGCAGGCTGCCCGACAGCACCACCGGCAGGCCGGGGCGCAGCAGCGGGGCGAGATGATCGGCCACGCCTTGCAGATGCGCAGGCCCTAAGCGCAGGCCGGGCAGGTTGATGTCGGTGGTGTCGTTGCTGCGCGCGTCGACCAACTTGAGATTGGTGCGGGTTTCGCCGGCCATGCGCTGGCAGTGATCGGCGATGCCGCGTTCGCGGAACAGTGCTTCGAACACGCCGGCGTTGCCGACCCCGAGCACGCCCAGCGCGGCCACCTGGCTGCCCCAGTCGGCCAGGCACGCGGCCACATTGATGCCCTTGCCGCCGGCATCGTTGCGCACGCTGCTGGCGCGGTGCACGGCGCCCGGCTGCAGGTGCTCGAGCTGGATGGTCTGGTCGATCGCCGGGTTCAGCGTGACGGTGATGGCCTGCAGGCTCATGCCTTGTCCTCGCGCTTGGCTTCCAATGCGCGCACCTGTTCGGCGGTTTCGCAGGCCAGTGCCTGTTCGGCAAGCTGTTGCAGCTGGCTCAACGCGGCGCCACGCAGGCGTGCCTTGACCGCCGGGATATCGTTGGGCGTCATCGACAATTCCTGCACGCCCAGGCCGGCCAGCAGGCTGGCGCCGAACGCGTCGCCGGCCAAGCCGCCGCACACACCGACCCAGCGCTCGTGCTTGCGTGCACCGTCAATGGTGCTGCGGATCATGCGCAGCACCGCCGGGTGCAGGCTGTCGGCTTCGGCGGCCAGTTCCGGGTTCTGGCGGTCGATCGCCAGCACGTACTGGGTGAGGTCGTTGGTGCCGATCGAGAAGAAGTCTGCGTGGCGCGCCAGCACGTCGGCCTGCGCGGCGGCGGCCGGCACTTCGATCATGATGCCGATCGGCACCTCCGGTGCATCGAGGTCGGCGCGGATGCGTGCGCAGATGGCGCGCAGCGCGACCAATTCCGGCACCGAGGTGATCATCGGGAACATGATCGACAGCCGCGCCCCGTCCTTGGCGGCGCGATACAGCGCACGCAGTTGCGGCTCCAGCAGGTCGGGGCGGCGCAGCAGCAGGCGCGCGCCGCGCACGCCCAGGAACGGGTTTTCTTCGTGCGGCAATTCCAGATGCGCCACCTGCTTGTCGCCGCCGATATCCAGCGCACGCACGATCAGCGGGCGGCCATCCAGCGCCTGCGCCATGGCCAGGTAGGTGACGTGTTGTTCGTCTTCGCTGGGGGTGCGGCCGCTTTCCAGGAACAGGAATTCGGTGCGCATCAGGCCAACGCCCTCGGCGCCCTGGGTCAGCGCCATCGCCACCTGGTCGGGCAGATTGACGTTGGCGCCGATGTCGATGTGGTGGCCGTCGCTGGTTTCGGCCGGCAACGCGCGCTGCGCGGCCTCGCGCTCGCGGATGGCCTGCTGCTCGGCGATATGCGTGCGGGCCGCGTCCAGATCCTGCGCGGACGGGTCGATGTACAGGCGCCCGCTGCTGCCGTCGATGATCGCGGTAACGCCTTCTTCGATGTCCAGCAACTGGCCGCCGGCCGCCACCAGCGCCGGCAGGCCCAGGGTGCGCGAGAGGATCGCGGTGTGCGAGGTCGGGCCGCCTTGCGCAGTGGCCAGGCCGAGCACGCGCGCGGTGTCCAGGTTGGCGGTGTCAGAAGGCGACAGGTCGCTGGCGAGCAGGATGCACGGCTGTTCGGGCAGGTCGGTGAGACCGGCGCCGGCGGCGGCCGGGTCGAGCTGGGCCAGTACGCGGCGGCCGACGTCGCGCAGATCGGCCGCGCGACCGGCCAGCACCGGGTTGCCGAGGGCGGCCAGGCCGGAGGCCATCTGTTCCACCGCCTGGTGCCACGACCACGCCACGCCGTGGCCTTCGACCATCAGCTGGCAGGTGCGGGTGATCAGGTCGGTGTCGTTGAGCAGTTCGGCCTGGGCCTTGAAGATGGCCGCGTCCGAGGCACCGAGCCGGCGCTGGGTGTCGTCCTGGATCGCCGCCAGCTGCTGGCGGGTGCGGGTCAGCGCGTCGTGCAGTTGCGCGCCACCATCGCCCAGGCCCACCGGTTGATCGGCCACTTCGGTCTGCGCGGCGCGCAGGCGGTGCACGATGCCGATCGCCACGCCCGGGCTGGCGCCGATGCCGACAATGGCCGGCTGCGCCTGTGGCGGCGTCCAGCCGGCCACCGGGGCGGCGCGACGTTGCGCGGCGCGCTCGGCATCGGCCTTTTCCTGCGCGGTGAGGCTGTCCATGACGGCGCGCAGGCGTTTGAGCAGTTCCGCCGCGTCGCTGCCTTCGGCCGAGACGGTGATGCGGTCGCCGGCACGCAGGCCCAGCTGCAGCAGGCCGACCAGGCTCTTGGCATCGGCGGCCTGGTCGCCGGCGCGCACCTGCGCACGTGCGGAAAAGCCGCGTGCGGTCTCGGCCCAGCGGGTGGCCGGGCGCGCGTGCAGGCCGCTGGGGTAGGCGATGGTCCACTCGAATGTTTCGGCCAGGTCGGTGGCCGGCGTGGCATTGGTCTCGGGCGCACGGTCGCCGGTGAGTGCGGCCACGATCACGCCGGGGTCGTCGGTACTGAACAGCGCTTCGAGCTGGGCCGGGTCCTGGATCAACCGGGTCAGCCGGCGCAGCAGGGTGATGTGGGTATCGGACTGCGCGGCGATGCCGACCACCAGCCGGGTGACCTGGCCGGGGTTCCATTCCACGCCGTCGGGCAGTTGCAGCACTGCGATGCCGTCGCGGCGCACCAGGTGGCGGTCTTCGCCGACGCCGTGCGGGATCGCCAGGCCGTGGCCGAGGAAGGTGTTCGCCAGGCCTTCGCGGCGCCGCATGCTGGCGTCGTAGCCCGGCGCCACGCAGCCGGCCGCGACCAGCAACTGGGCGGCCTGGGCGATGGCGTCGTCCTTGTCGCGGGCGGAGGCGCGCAGGCGCACAAGGTCGGGGGTGACAGGGGCTGGCGACGGAGAGGACAAGACGGGCTCCGGATGGGGTCGGGCTGGGAAGTATAGTGGGAACGTTCCCACGATCCAGGTCAATGTGCGGTGCACAAAAACACTGTAGTGCTTTCGGGTTAGCATCAGGGCCGACACCGCGCCTGGGTCAAGGTGCGCAAAATGGAGCGGGAACGGTCCCAGTGAGTATCAGCATCAATGACGTGGCCCGCGTGGCCGGTGTGTCCAAGTCCACGGTGTCGCGCGCGCTGGGCAGTGGCCCGGTCAGCGACGACGTACGCGCCAAGGTGGAAGCGGCGGTGCGCCAGACCGGCTATCGGCCCAACCTGATGGCGCGGCGATTGCGATCCCAGCAATCCGGCATCCTGGGGGTGATCGTGGCCGACATCCGCAACCCGTACTTCACGGCGCTGATCCGTGCGGTGGAAGAGGTCGCCTACCGTGCCGGTATGCGCGTGACCCTGTGCAATACCGATGAAGACCCCGAACGCGAGGCGCTGTACCTGGAGCTGATGCAGGAAGAGCGCATCACCGGATTGATCTTCGCCCCGACCCGGGTCACGGTGGGGCGCATGCACGAGTTGGCGCTGGACTACCCCACCGTGCTGGTGGACCGCGCCGGCCCCGGCAGCCGCTACGACAGCGTGGTGCTGGACAACGGCGCGGCGATGGCCGAGCTGGTGGCGCATCTGCAGGCGCAGGGCTACCGGCGCATCGGCGGGCTGTTCGGCAGCACCAGCACCACCGCGGCCGAGCGTCGCGACGGTTACCTGGCCGCGATGCGCGCGCAGGGGCTGCAGCCGGATTACCGCGAAGTGGCACCCACCGCCGAGGCGGCGATTGCCGAGTTGGGGACATGGCTGGCCAACGACGGGCGGCCCGAGGCCATCGTCACCAGTAACAGCCTGCTGCTGATGGGCGCGCTGAAGGCCGCACGCACCGCCGGCCTGCGCCTGCCGCAGGATCTGGCGCTGGCCGGGTTCGACAACGAGCGCTGGACCGACCTGGTCGAGCCGGGCATCACCGTGGTCGAGCAGCCGGTGGAAGACATGGGCCGGGCGGCGATGTCCTTGCTGCTGGAACGGCTAAGCAATCCGCAATTGCCGATCCGCCGCATGGTCATGACCGGGCGCTGTGTGGTGCGTGGTTCGACTGGTGCGCGTATGCCGGGCGTCTGACTGCTCTGGAATCGCGTGGGTAACTTGAAGCACGCCATGCATGTTCGTGTCGTGGCTTGGCTTGATGCAGTCAAAGGCTTCAAGTCAAAAGACTGGCTTAGTCGAGATGCGGCGTCCTCACCGCTCGCGGGACACGCCGTAAATCCGTCCGTGGGGGCTCGATTGCGGAATCCATGCCGCCATCGGTCCCGCAAGCGGCGAGGGCACCGCGCAAGACAGTTTGCTGGCTGTTTAGTGGCAGCTCTGCGCACCGACCATTGTGATTGGTCCTTGCCCGCCTACCGTCGCGGGACCTTACGCGGCATGGATGCCGCGTAAGAGCTTACAAGGACGTACTTGCAGCGTGTCCCGCGATGGTAGGCGGGCAAGGGCCCTGCAACGAAGTGGCCGATTGCAGGCTCTCCAACGTGTCCATCCGCGCGCTATTGGAGAAACCGCTTCGAGTCGTCGCTTGGTTTGGATGCAGTCAAAACTTTCATGTCAAAGCATAAAAAAGCCCCGGCACTGCCGGGGCTTTTCGGTTTACAGCAAACGCCTGACTCAGCGATCCGGGCGGTGGGTGCCACCGTCGTTCTGCACGGCCAGATATTCCTTGGACTGCTCGTCCAGCTTGTCGCCCAGCATGCGCCGCACCACCACGAAGAACAGCGGGATGAAGATCACGCCGAGCACGGTGGCGAACACCATGCCGCCGATCACGCCGGTACCGATGGAGTGGCGCGAGTTGGCGCCGGCACCGGTGGAGATGGCCAGCGGCAGCACGCCCAGGATGAACGCGAACGAGGTCATCAGGATCGGGCGGAAGCGCAGGTGCGCCGCTTCCAGGGTGGCCTCGCGCAGGGTCTTGCCCGCCGCACGCTGCTCCACGGCGAATTCCACGATCAGGATCGCGTTCTTCGCCGCCAGGCCAATCACCGTGATCATGCCGATCTTGAAGTACAGATCGTTCGGCAATCCGCGCAACATCGAGAAGGTGATCGCGCCCAGCACGCCGATCGGTACCACCAGCAGCACCGCCACCGGAATCGACCAGCTTTCATAAAGCGCGGCCAGGCACAGGAACACCACCACCACCGACAACGCCAGCAACAGCGTGGCCGCATTACCGGCGATGATTTCCTGGTACGACATGCCGCTCCAGTCGAAACCGAAGCCCGGCGGCAGATCGTTGTTGACGATATCTTCCATCGCGCTCATCGCCTGGCCGGAACTGCCGCCCGGTGCCGGGTTGCCGACGATATTCACGGCGGAATAGCCGTTGTAGCGGTTCAGGGCCGGCGAGGCGTAGTTCCACTCGGCCTTGACCACGTTGCTCAGCGGAATCATCGCCGGCTGACCATCGGCACCGGTGGCGGTGGCACTGGGCGTGAAGAAGTCGCGCAGCGACTCCGGGCCGGCGCGGAACTGATCGTCGGCACGCATGTTGACGCGCTTGATGCGGCCCTCGGCGAAGTAGTCGTTGACGTACACCGGCGCCAGCATCAGCTGGATCGAGCTATAGATATCGCTGACATCCAGGCCCATCGACTGCGCCTGCACGCGGTCCACGTGCAACTGCAGCTGCGGCGAGTTTTCCAGGCCGTTCGGACGCACGCCAACCAGGGCGTCCTGCTTCTCCGCGGCCTTGCCGAGCACGATGTTGCGCGCATTGATCAGCGCCTCCTGGCCGGCACCGGAGCGGTCCTGCAGCCACATGTCGAAGCCGCCGAACTGGCCCAGGCCCTGCACGGTGGGCAGGTTGACCACGAAGATCTGCGCGCCCTTGATGCCGTAGAAGGCGCCATTGAGCTGCTGGATCAACTGCTCGGCAGTGACGTCGCGTTCTTCCCACGGCTTGAGCCGGATGAAGCCCATACCGACGTTTTCGCCCGAGCCCAGGAAGCTGAAGCCGGCGATCTGCAGCATGCCTTCCACGGCCGGCTGCTTCTCCAGCACCGCACGCATCTGCGCGAACGCCTCGTTGGTGCGGATCTTGGTCGCGCCCGGCGGCAGCTGCACGATGGCCACCGCAAAGCCCTGGTCTTCTTCCGGCAGGAAGCTACCCGGCATGCGCGTGAACAGGAAGCCGCACAGCACTACCAGCGCCACGAACGCAATCATCCACGGCGGCGAGCGCTTGAGGGTATGGCCGACCACGCCGACATAGCGATGCGCCAGCTTGTCGTAGTACTTGTCGAAGGTGCGGTAGACCCAGTTCTTCTTGGTCGAGTGGGTCGACTTGAGGAACGCCGCGCACAGTGCCGGGGTGAAGCTCAACGCCAGGAACGCGGAGAACCCCATCGACATGGCGATGGTCAACGCGAACTGCTTGTAGATCGCGCCCGAGGCGCCAGGCTGCAGCGAGGAGGGGATGAACACGGCCGCCAGCACCACGGTGATGGCCACCACCGCGCCGGTGATCTGGGTCATCGCCTTCTGCGTGGCCGCCTTCGGCTCCAGGTGCTCCTCGCTCATGATGCGTTCGACGTTCTCGATCACCACGATCGCATCGTCCACCACGATGCCGATCGCCAGCACCATCGCAAACAGCGTCAGCTGGTTGATGGTGAAGCCGATCATGTACATGCCGAAGAACGTGCCCAGCAGCGCGACCGGAATCACCAGCGTGGGAATCACGGTGGCGCGGAAGTTCTGCAGGAACAGCAGCATCACCAGGAACACCAGCACGATGGCTTCCACCAGCGTGTGGATCACTTCCTCGATGGATATGCGCACGAAGGTGGTCGATTCGTACGGCGCAAACCAGGTCACGCCCTGCGGGAAGGTGGGCTGCAGTTCGTCGAGCTTGGCGCCGACCGCCTCGGACACGTTCAATGCATTGGCGCCCGGCAACAGCTGGATACCGAAGGCACCGGTGGGCTTGCCGTTGTACTGGGTATCGAAGCCGTAGTTGCTCGGCCCCACGGTCACGCGCGCGACGTCCTTCAAGCGCACGGTGGCGCCATTGTTGTCGGTCCGCAGGATGATGTTTTCGAACTGCTCGGGCGAGCTGAAGCGGCCTTCCGCCGACACTGTGGCGGTGAAGCTGATGCCTTCCGGGGTCGGGTCGGCGCCCACCGAACCGGCAGCGAACTGCACGTTCTGGTTACGCACCGCAGTCAGCACCTGGGTCGCCGACAGGTTGTAGCCCTGCAGTTTCTCCGGGTTCAACCAGATGTTCATTGCGTACTCGGCGCCGAACTGGTTGGTGCTGCCCACGCCGGGCACGCGCGAGATCTGCTCGAGCACGCGCGAGCCGACGATGTCGTTGAGCGCGTCGCGGTTGATCGACGGGTTGTCCGAGCGCAGCGCGGCCACCATCAGGAAGCCGGCGTTGGCCTTGGCCACCACCACACCTTGCTGGGTCACTTCCGACGGCAGGCGCGGCGTGGCCAGCGACACCTTGTTCTGCACCTGCACCTGCGCGATATCCGCATCGGTGCCGGTTTCGAAGGTCAGCGTGATGGTCACGCGGCCGTTGGCGGCCGAGGACGAGTTGAAGTACAGCAGGTGGTCGATGCCGGTGAGCTGCTGTTCGATGACCTGGGTCACCGCCTTTTCTGCTGTGTCGGCGCTGGCGCCGGGGAAGTTGGCGGTAACGGTGACCTGCGGCGGGGCGATCGTCGGGTACGACTCGATACCCAGATTCAGGATCGAGATCACGCCCGCAAGCGAAATCAGGATCGCCACCACCCACGCAAAGACCGGGTGTTCAATAAAAAACTTAGGCATGTCCGGGTTCCGTCACTGCTGCTTGGACTGGGAGTCGGCCGGTTGCGCGGCCGCATCCTGCTTGGGCTGTTGCTGGGCGGCCGGCGCCGCTGCATCGGCCTTGTCGGCGGACGGTGCGGCTTGCGCGTCGCCGCCCTGTGCCGCGGCCGGTGCGCCGGGCTGGCCGCCCTGTGCCGGCTTGTTCGGATCCCACGGCACGCCCTTGGCTGGCTGCCCTTCCTTGGCCTTCTGCACGCCATCGACGATGACCTGGTCGCCCGGGGTCATGCCGCCGGTGACGATCCACTGGCCCTTCTGCTGGCCGTCGACGGTCAGGTTCTTGCGGACCACCTTGCCGTCCTTGCCCAGCACCAGGGCGTAGGGTCCGGTGGCATCGCGCTGCACTGCCTGCTGCGGCAGCAGGTAGGCATTGTTGCGCTGGCCCAGGCTGGCCTTGAAGGTCACGAAGGCGCCCGGCAGCAGCGATTGTTCGGGGTTGGGCAGGGTGGCGCGCAACGACACCGCACCGGTGCTCGGGTCCACCGTTACCGCAGACACGTCCAACGTGCCGGGGTGCTGGTATTGCGTGCCGTTGCCCAACTCCACGTTGATGGACGACTTGCCGTCGCCGCTGAGCTGCACGTTGCCGCTGCTCTGCGCCTGACGCAGGGCAGCCAGCTCTTCGCTGCTCATGGCGAAGTTCACGTACAGCGGGTCGATCTGGTCGACGGTGGTCAGCAGGGTGGCTTCACCGGCACCGACCAGCGCGCCTTCGGTCACGCGCTGGATACCGGCGCGGCCGGTGATCGGCGAGGTCACGGTGGCGAAGCCGAGCTGGATGCGCGCCGCTTCGACCGCCCCGCGCGCCTGTTGCACGTTGGCGCCGGATGAGCGCTCGTTGGCTTCGGCGGTGTCGATGTCGGCGCGCGAGACGTACTGCTGCGGCGCCAGGCTGCGTGCACGCGTAGCGGCGATCTTGGCGTTGGTATAGGTCGCTTCGGCGGCGGCCAGCTGGCCTTGCGCCTGCAGCAACGTGGCCTTCAGCTGCGACGGATCGATCTGGAACAGCGGCTGGCCTTCGGTGACGTTGGCGCCTTCGGTGTACAGGCGCTTGAGCACCACGCCGTCCACGCGCGCGCGCACGTCCGCCGAACGGTACGCCGAGAGGCGGCCGACCAGGTCGCGTTCCAGCGGCAGCGTCTGCGGCTTCATCTCCAGCACCGACACTTCCGGCGGCGGCGCCTGCTGTTGTTCGGGCTTGCTGCAGGCAGCCAGCGCCACGGTGATGGCACAGGCCAGGCCGAATGTGCGGAGCGGGGCAATCATCAGGAGGAACTCCGTTAGGGTCTTGAAGTGAGAAGAGAAGGTGGCGACGTCGGCGCGGCAGAAGCCGGAGCAAACGCACGCAGGAAGGTGTCCACGGCGAACTGCGCCCATCGCTGCCTGGCCGGAAGGCCGGCGCGATGGGGGACTTGAAACCGTTGGCGGTCGAAATCCAGCCCGACGATCATGCCCAGCAGCAGTTCGGCCATGAAGTGCGGATCGTCATGCCGCAGTTGGCCGGCGTCGATCGCCTGTTCGAAGCGATGCGCCAGGCGCTGCTGCATGCCGACCACGCCGTCGTGGAAGATCTGCTGCGACTGGTCGGGAAACCGATGCGACTCGGCTTCGACCAGACGGCAGGTCTGTAGCACATCGGGGTTGTTCAAACGGTCAAGATGGGCCAGCGCGAAAGCCAGCAGATCCGCGTGGAGATCGCCCGATACCGTGCCCAGCGGCCCGGCCGCCAGGTGCACGTGGTCCTGCAGCACATCGCGCAGCAGGTTTTCCTTGCAGCCGTAATAGCTGTACAGGGTCTGCTTGGAACAGCCGGCCCGCTCGGCCACCGCATCCATGCTCAGCCGCATGCCACGCTCGGCCAGCAGCGCATGCACGGCCGCATGGATGCGGCGGTCGCAGTCCGAACGCCGGGCAGCACGGTGGGAACGAGGGGTCATGGCGGTAGACTATACCGTCCAGTTTAGTTTTCAAACAGCCTTGACGGTCGCGGCGTTGTCTGCGCAACGCCTTGTGTGCCAAGCATTCGCCAGGACTTTGCCGGTTGTGGCGGTCCGGCCCCGCCTCCCGCCACTGCGTCCTCGTCCTACATTGATGTAGCGCTTTTGCATGCCGCCAGGAGCCATCGCAGCCGGCACATTTGCGCTATGCAGCAAGGCGTCGTCACCGCGCCCCGGTACAATTCAGGTTTTCCACCGAGCATTCCAGCTCTACTCATGACAGCCAAGAAAGCCGCTTCGAAATCGTCCACGACGTCGGTCAAACCGGTCGCCGAACGTGCCGTCCCCGTGCTTGCCACCGAACCGCAGGCGGTTACCCTCGAGCCGGTGTTTGCCGCGTTGCGCAAGCGCTACCCGGCCGCCCGTCAGGCCGAAGTCCAGGCGTTCGCCGCCGACTTCTACCGGCGCATGGAGGAAGACGAATTCCCGAACCATCCGCCGGAGCAGTGGGCGGCGCTGGCATCGGACATGCTGGAGTTCGCGCGCGCGCGCAAGGCCGGCACGGTCAACGTACGGGTGTTCAACCCGACCTTGAAGAGCCACGGTTACGAGTCGCCGCATACCCTGCTGCAGATCGTCAACGACGACATGCCGTTCCTGGTGGATTCGGTCAGCATGACCCTGGCCGACCTGGGCATCGGCGTGCACGTGCTGGGCCACCCGGTGCTGCGCATCGCGCGCGACAAGTCCGGCAAGCTCACCGCAGTGGGCGAGGGCAAGAGCGAATCGCTGATGGTTCTGGAGATCGACCGCCAGCCGCCGGAAGAAATGCCCAAGCTGGAAGCGGCAGTGCGCAAGGTGCTGGCCGAGGTGCGCGCCATCGTGCAGGACTGGTCGGCGATGCGCGAGCGCATGGTCATGCTGGCCGACGATCTGGCGACGCGTCGTTTGCCGATCGACGACATCAACCGGCACGAGGCGCAGGAGTTCCTGCGCTGGGCCGCGGCCGACCACTTCACCTTCTTCGGCTACCGCGAGTATCGGGTGGAGAAGCAGGATGGCCAGGACGTGCTGGCGCCGCTGGAAGAGACCGGCCTGGGCCTGCTGCGCGGGCGCGACACCTCGCCGGCGCGTCCGGTCACCACGCTGGCCGCGCATGGGCTGAATGCCTCGTCCAAGCTCAAGGATGCGTTGATCCTGACCAAGACCAATGCCCGTTCGCGCGTGCACCGGGTCGGTTACATGGATTACATCGGCATCCTGGAATTCGACGCCAAGGGCCGCATCGTCGGCGAGCAGCGCTTCCTGGGACTGTTCACTTCCAGCGCCTACAACCGCCGGCCGTGGGAAATTCCGCTGGTGCGTCAGCGCCACGAATACGTGATGAGCAAGTCGGGGCTGACCCCGAGCAGCCATAGCGGCAAGGCCTTGCGCCACATCCTGGAAACGCTGCCACGCGAGGAGCTGTTCCAGTCCAACGAAGAAGAGCTGTACCGCACCGCGATGGGCATACTCGGCTTGCAGGAGCGCGTGCGTAGCCGCCTGTTCCTGCGTCGCGACAAGTACGGGCGTTTCATCTCGGCGCTGGTGTACATCCCGCGCGAACGCTTCAACACCGATGTGCGCCTGCGCATCGAAGCCTTGTTGAAGGACGCGTTGCACGGCGAATACATCGACTCCAGCGTGGTGCTGGGCGAATCGCCACTGGCGCAGCTGCACCTGATCGTGCGTCCCAAGAGCGGCGAGGCGCTGGAGTTCAACACCACCGAACTCGAATCGCGTCTGGCGCACCTGCTGCGCAACTGGCGCGATGCCCTGCGCGAAGCATTGGTCGCGCGGCATGGCGAGGCCAATGGCCTGCGCATGGCGGCCAATTTCGGTCGTGCACTGCCGGCCGGCTATATCGAAGATTCCTCGATCGAATCGGCGGTCTCCGACGTCGAGCACCTCGCCTCGCTGGATGGCCCGGACGATCTGCATCTGAGCCTGCAGGAAATCCGTCGCGAGGATGGCATGCGTCTGGATGCTGGCGAAGGCCTGCGCCTGAAGCTGTACCGCCAGCTCGACGACATTCCGCTGTCCGATGCGATGCCGATGATGGAAAACATGGGCCTGCGGGTGATTTCCGAGCGGCCGTATCGGCTGCAGGTCGGCGACACGCCGGTCTACATCCAGGATTTCGAGGTCGAATCGACCTCCGGCAAGATCAATGCCGCACACGCCGATGCCAGCTTCGGCGAAGCGTTCGAGCGCATCTGGAACGGCGATGCCGAAAACGACGGCTTCAATCGCCTGATCCTGGCGGCCGGCCTGCATTGGCGCCAGGTGGCATTGCTGCGCGGCTACTGCAAGTACCTGCTGCAGACGGCAGTGCCGTTCTCGCAAGCCTACGTCGAAGCCACCTTTACCCGCTATCCGCTGCTGGCGCGCTTGCTGGTGGAACTGTTCGAAGCGCGCTTCGATCCGTCCACCGGTAGCGAAACCAAGGCACAGATCTTCGCCGGCCAGGAGCGCCTGCGCGAAGAGCTGTCTGCGCTGGCAGGCGGCGACGAGGCCACGCTCAAGGCGCTGGACGCCGTGTTGGAAGCGCGCGGTGGCGATCGCGACGCGCAGCAGGACGCCACCCGCGCCACCTTGCTGAAGTTGATGGATCGCGTTTCCAGCCTGGACGAAGACCGCATCCTGCGCAGCTTCATCGATGTGATCGATGCAACCTTGCGCACCAACTATTACCAGACCGACAAGAACGGCAAGCACCCCCACTGCATCAGCTTCAAGCTGGATTCGTCGCGCGTGCCGGACCTGCCCAAACCGCGTCCATATCGCGAAATTTTCGTCTACGGCCCGCGCGTGGAAGGCGTGCACCTGCGCTTTGGCGCAGTGGCGCGTGGCGGCCTTCGCTGGTCTGACCGGCGCGAGGATTTCCGCACCGAGGTGCTGGGCCTGGTCAAGGCGCAGATGGTCAAGAACACCGTGATCGTGCCGGTCGGCGCCAAGGGCGGGTTCTACGTCAAGCGCTCGCCGGTCGGCGGCGATCGCGACGCGATCCAGGCAGAAGGCATCGCCTGCTACAAGCTGTTCATCCAGGGCCTGCTCGACATCACCGACAACATCGTCGGTGGCAAGATCGTGCCGCCGCCGCAAGTGGTGCGCCACGACCAGGACGACCCGTACCTGGTGGTTGCGGCCGACAAGGGCACCGCCACGTTCTCCGATATCGCCAATGGCCTGGCGCTGGATCACGGCTTCTGGCTCGGCGATGCGTTCGCCTCCGGCGGTTCGGTCGGTTACGACCACAAGGGCATGGGCATCACTGCGCGCGGCGCGTGGGAATCGGTCAAGCGCCACTTCCGCGCGATGGGTCGCGATTGCCAGAGCCAGGACTTCAGCGTGGTCGGCATCGGCGACATGTCCGGCGACGTGTTCGGTAACGGCATGCTGCTCTCAAGGCACATCCGCCTGCTGGCCGCGTTCGACCACCGGCACATCTTCCTGGATCCGAACCCGGATGCAGCGCTGTCCTTCGGCGAGCGCGACCGCCTGTTCAAGCTGCCGCGTTCCAGCTGGGCCGACTACGACGCCAAGCTGATCAGCGCCGGTGGCGGCATCTATCCGCGTACGCTCAAATCCATCGACATCAGTGCACCGGTGCGTGAAGCGCTGGGCCTGGGCGCCAGCGTCAAGCAGCTGTCGCCGAACGAACTGATGAACGCCATCCTCAAGGCCCCGGTGGACCTGTTCTGGAACGGCGGCATCGGCACCTACGTCAAGGCGGCCAGCGAGTCGCATGCCGATGTCGGCGACCGCGCCAATAACGGCTTGCGCGTCAATGGCGGCGAGTTGCGCTGCAAGGTGGTGGGCGAGGGCGGCAACCTGGGCCTGACCCAGCTGGGCCGCATCGAAGCGGCGCAGGCCGGCGTGCTGCTCAACACCGACTTCATCGACAACTCGGCCGGCGTGGACACCTCCGATCACGAGGTCAACATCAAGATCCTGCTCAACGACATGGTGCAGGCCAAGAAGCTGACCTATGACGCACGCAACAAGCTGCTGGCGTCGATGACCGACGAAGTGGCCGACCTGGTGCTGTGGGACAACTACCGGCAGAACCAGGCGATCAGCCTGATGGAACGCATGAGCGTCAAGCGGCTCGGCTCCAAGCAGCACTTCATCCGCACGCTGGAACTGCAGGGCCTGCTGGATCGGCAGATCGAGTTCCTGCCCTCCGATGCCGAGCTGTCGGCACGCAAGGCGCGCGGCCAGGGCCTGACCCGGCCGGAGCTGTCGGTGCTGTTGTCGTATTCCAAGCTGGTGGCGTTCCAGCAGCTGCTGGAATCTGACATTCCCGAAGACCCGTACCTGTCCAAGGAATTGCAGCGCTACTTCCCGCAGCCGTTGCAGAAGAAGTACGCCGATGCGATGGAGCGTCACCGCCTCAAGCGCGAGATCATCGCCACCGCGGTCACCAACACCACCATCAACCGCATGGGCGCCACCTTCCTGATGCGCATGCAGGAAGATACCGGTCGCAGCATCGGCGAGGTCGCCAAGGCCTATACCATCAGCCGCGAAACGCTGGATGCGCGCGCGCTGTGGACACAGATCGACGCGCTGGACGGCAAGGTGCCCGAATCGGTGCAGATCGACGCGCTGGAAGTGATCTGGCGTCTGCAACGCTCGTTCGTGCGCTGGTTGCTGCTGCGTCCGGGCCAGATGCCGGGCATCACCGCAGCGGTGGAGCGTTACCACGGCCCGTTCAACGACATCCGCGTGGCGTCGGGCGTGCTGTCGGATGCGCAGCGCCCGCAGTACGAAGCCAGCGTGCAGGAGTGGCAGGACAAGGGCCTCACCCCGGCATTGGCGCAGCAGTTGTCCGAGCTGCGTTATCTGGAGCCGGCCTTCGACATCATCGAAACCGCACGCACGCGCAAGCTCAAGCCGGTGGACGTTTCCAAGGTGCACTTCCGCCTGGGCGAAGCGCTGCGGCTGCCGTGGCTGTTCGAACAGATCGACGCGCTGGAGGTCAACGGCCGCTGGCATGCGGTGGCGCGTGGGGTGCTGCGCGACGAACTGGCCGCGCATCAGCGTGCATTGGTAGGCCAGGTGCTGACCATGCCCGGCAGTAGTGCCGAGTACAAGGTGGCCAACTGGATGGCACGCGACGATTCCAGCCTGCGCTTCACCCTGGCCATGCTCGCCGATGTGGCCGAGCAGAAGACCCTGGACTACCCGACCGTGTCGGTGGCAGTGCAGCGGTTGGGCCAACTGGCTGCGCACGGGGTGTAACGTCAGTGTCCGTGGTGGCGAGACGCTGTTTCGCCACCACGCCGACCGCAGCGCGCCGTGTTGCCACTGCTTCTACAAAAAAGCCGCCTCAGCGCGGCTTTTTTTGTATGCAACTGCGGCACTTGACACCCGTGGTTGCCGCAATGAAGACTCTCTGAGCCGCGATAAATCTTGCAGCCGGGTGTGGAAGCCCGAAATCCAAGGCGCACAAGCGCCCACGCTGTCGATGCAGGCGCTTTTTTTGTGCTTGCTGATTGATGGGCGGGGCGTGCTCGTCAGCTTTATGGCGGGCGGTGCGTGGGGGCCGAAAGGCCCGCCGGCCCTTGGACCGGTCTTCCAACCGCGCACCGTCCGCCACCCTGTTTGGAAGCGGGGTGACGGACTCCCTCATCCAAGGAGATCTTCATGCCGCGTACCAATCCCGCCCATTCGGCCACTACTGCAACCGCCTCGCAGCCGACCGCCCATACCGTGGCCGATCATGGTGATGAGCGTGAGGACGTGTTCTTCCGTCGCCTATCCGAGTCACGTGGTGCGGAAGCTACCAACGGCCTTCATTGGTCCGATCTGCCGATGCAATTTGGCCTGGCTCTCAAATGCGCGCATATCGATCACTGCTTGCTCGGGCTGCAGGGCGTGTTGGAGATGCTGCACGCCGGTGAGGCGGCCCGCGAGGCGGGTCAACCTGGCCTGGGTGGCGAGCTCACCGATCGCCTGCTGTACGCCTCGCGTGCGCTGGCTGAGTCGGGAAAAGAATCGCTCTATGCGTTGCAAGCGCGTCTTGCGGCTACGCCAAAGTGAAGTGAGCAGGCGTCCAGCAATCGTGTGTAGCCTGCGACGTAGGTAGCGAAGACTGGTGGATGCCGAAGAATATCGGCCAAAAACTGCATATCTCGCATCAGTTTTAATCCATCCTTGTCATCGCCGCGGCAAATGGGGCAAGGCCTGGTGGTGATAGTATCGCTTGCGTTAACCTTTCTGTCGTGACCTGGCGAATCTTTCAGCGTTGCGCCATAGCTAATGACTTGCAAAGTGGATGACGGATAGCTCGGGAGACGGAACCGTGTCACCAACGCAAGACCATGCCTTGTTTTCCCTGCAGCTCATCATCGACTGCGTGATACGCGATCAAAGCCGATTGCTGATTTATCTTGAAGGGCAGGGCGTATTCGCGATCGATACTCCGGACAACGGGCTTTACCTGCCCAATGATCAGGCCTTCGCGAAAGAGCTGGGGTGCGCCTGCTACTGCAATGATCCGCATCCGTCCTACGTGGAAGGCATGCTTGGGGAACTACGACGGATCGAAGTGTCGGCCGACGGGCAGACGGCCATGCAAGGCGACCCGCTGGCTTGCCGACGTGTGGCTGAAGCCGTTACACACCTGCAGGCGACGATCAAGGTGGCATTGATCAATGGCGATCTGATACTTGCTTAATGGGTCGGTATGAGTGCCCGGTGTAGCCGGACGTACGGCGCTGGGATTGGCAAGTAGCGAAGAGCGCGCAGAACCCGCCCAGCCCGAGCAACGGCATGCGCAGAATTAGCCCACAGTGCTGGAGGGAAGCCGGGTTGCCAAAACCGCAGGCGTCGCGGTGCGACGATTGCGCGTGTTGTAGGTAGTCCCGTTCGCTGATGCAAGCAAACAGTTTGCTACGCTTTATCGATACATCATCTTGGAGAAATACGTGTCTACTCAGAATAAACCGAGGAAAGGCGAGTTCTACATCCTCAGGTCCGACGTGCGAGGCGGTGGTCGCGGGCATGGCGTGGAGTTCGACAACGAAGATGCGGTACCGTTCCCGATTGCTGACAGTCTGCCCGGAGAGGATGCAGGCCTGGCTGCATTGAAGGGAACCCCGCGCTTGCGCTACGACAGCCGCATCGGCGATATGCCGGATGACCTTGATAGTGGATTCAAAGGTTACTGGCTAGTCTCCGAACCGCTAAAGCAGCTACTCGAAGCCGCGGACCCGGAAGGCTTTGCCTTTGCGCTATGCGACTTCCGATTGGAAGACGGTACGCCCGGGGCACCGCGCTATCTCTGCGAGGTAGTGCGGATTATCGACGCCATCGACGAGGAGGCATCCACCGTCAAGGTGCTGACCGGGTATCCAAATGGCAAGTACTACAGTGTTATGGGGGGCGCCGAGTTAGCATTCAGGAAAGACGTGGTCGGGTCCGCACATGTCTTCATGACACCATATACGGCAAATGCCTTTTGCGATCGGTTCTTGCGCGACACCTTGATTGCGCAGGGATTTGGCAAATCACCCAGGACGCGCGGCGTCTGGCTGACAGACACTTTCGGCTGCTGAGCGATGAACCTTTGACCGTTCGATGGAGTAAAAGCAGATGCCGTCCAGTAACGTCATCCTTCAAAGTCATCATGTCATTGAAAATACTACCTTTCGAAAGCATGATTTGCTCAAGAAGTTGGCCGAGCATGGCTTGATCGAAAAGGACGTATCGACCAATCGCCTGTATCTACCGGTAGATGGCACGCTGGCCGACGCGCTCGAAACATCCCCCCACCGAGGACGCACGCGCAGTTCCTACACGAAGGGAGTTGTGGATTATCTTGACGATCTCGGTAAATCGCCAGATGGTCGCGCCGCCATGCGCAATGACGCTGCGGCATTGAAGCGCGTCGCCGCCCAGGTCCACGACCTGCAGGACACCCTCAAAGTCGCCCTGATCAATGGCGATATGTTCGCAACCACTCCGGATCGCTTGACCAAGGCCGAGGCCAACGCACAAAACCGCAGCACGCTCTCCGAATATGAGCAATACCTCACCACCCATGCTGACCAGCTGAAGACGCTACGCTCGATGAGCGCTGTCGAATCGGAATGGTTCGCCATCACCCGTTCGGAGCAGGGCATCGCCAAGGTGATCGATGCCGCACGCACGACCGGCAAAAATCTGGTCGGCGTTCCAGGCGAGCCCGATGCCGTTGCCCGAGAAATCGCCGGCCGCGAGGAATTTCGCATGGCCATCGCGCATGCCGAAGATGCCGGCCGTGTGAGGTTATCCGAGTCCAATGCGGCGTTGGTCCAGCAGGTATTGGATGACATGCCAGCGAACATCGGCGGTGCTGCGCGCAGCATCGGCCAAAGCGCAGGCGCCGTATCGCATCCGTCGTACACACCGCTCTCGCAACGCGGCTTCACCACCGCCGAGCTGTTGGCAGGCGACTTATCCGCAGGCCAGGCGCTACGCACCGCCGGCCTGCTCGCCACCGCCGCCGACACGGTCATGACCGGCCGACGCGCCACCCAGCTTCTTGGCCAGGACAACCCGCTCGCTGCGCAATCGGAGCTTGCGCACTTTGCCGGCCGCAACGTCGGCGGCTGGGCCGGCGGTACCGCCACTGCCTACGCGCTGGGAAGCTCGGGCGCGGGTCCGATGGTGTTGGTCGCGGCCGATGCGTACTTCATGACCGCGGCCGGCGAGAAGGCCGCTGATCTGCTCGACAACCGCGCCATCTATACCCAGACCGATCGCGATGGCACGCAATGGTCGTTCAACGGCACCGCGTGGGCACGCGCCGGCAAGGCAGACACCACTGCCGATGGCGTGGACAATCCCACCGCAACGCCTATCGTCGCCAGCTATCAAAAGGCGTGTGAACTCAACTACCAAGCCACCAATGCTGCCGCCGCGCTTGCTCTCAAAGATGCGCCCACTCCACAGGATCCATATCGCCAACCGGCCAACGCCACCGACCGCCCCAGCCTGAGCCCTGCCGCCTGGAAGCGCGACCCGGCAGACGGGCAATGGCATCGCCTGGTGAAGACCGAGGTCTCCGGTGCCAACGATCGCGGCAGCTACGTGCAGGAAACCGCATTGCCGCCCCGCGCGGCCGAACTCGACGCGCAGGCGCAGGACACCATCGCCCGCAACATCGCCAACAGCCCCGGCGCCATCGCCGCGCGCTATGAACTCGCTTACCACCGGAGCGGTTGGGCGGCCGATGGCCTGCCGATGTCGCCGGCGGTCCAGCAGGCGCTGCCCGACCCGGATGCGCTGACCGCCTCGAACGGCCAGCGCTATTACCGCAACATCGAAGGCCAGTGGACCAGCAACGGCGCCCCACCAGATGGCAACCGCGTGCTGGAATTGGAGACCACGCGCGCGATGCTGCAACCGGCACTGGCCGAACAGGCGCAGGCCATTGCCGCCATCCGGCAGTCTCCGCAAGACATACAGGGCGAGCAGACGCTCTACCGCTATCGCATTGTCGGCACCGAGTTGCAGCCGCAATGGCGGGAAGCGATCGAGCTGGCGACGCAACGCACCCGCGAGTCAGAGGGACTTGCGGGCGACGGCGCGATGCAGTTGCAGCGTGGCCCTGGTGGCACCTTCGGCGCCGATAGCCCAATTGCGCATCTGCAGCGCGGCCCCGACGGTGTGGAGCGCATTGCAGCGATCACCAGCACCGAGGACATTCGTCAGGCGCTGCAGGAGGTGCGGGCACACCAGGAGACGGGCGTGCCAGTGCAACAGCTGGCCGCTGCGCCTCGCTCGTCGGACGGATCCGCAGATGCGGACACCTCGTCTTCTGCCCCCTCCAACCAGCATGCGCTCGACGTGCAGGCGCGGGCCCAGGCGGCCAGCGCTGCGCAGGAGCGTCAGGAACGGCAGCAGGAGAGCCAGCAAGTGCAGGAACAGCAGCTGGCGCAGGCACGCGCGCACACGCTGCAGGAGCAAATCGCGCACGAAGATCGGGCGCAGGACGCTCAGGCATTGCAGGCGCACGCATTGCAGGAGCTTCGCCAACAAGATTCGCAACAACTTGAGCAGCAACAACGTCAGGCGCAGGACGCGCAGCAACGCGAACACGTTCAGCGGCAGGCGCACGACACCGAGCAGCGCGAACAAGCGCAGCAGCAGGCCCAGCAGACGCAGCAGCGCGAGCAGGAAACACGCCAGGCGCAGGACGCCCAGCAGAGCCAGCAGGAACGCCTGCAAGCGCAGGATGTGCAACATGCCGAGCAACAGCCGCTGCATGCCCATGCTGCTCCACAACGCGAGCAGGAGCTGGCACAGGAAGCCGCCGCACGCGAACTGTCGTTGCTTCATGCGCAAGACACATCGCCGCGCCTGCCCGAGCAGCGGTCTACCCATGATGACGCCGCCCAACGGCCACAGGAGCAGCTGGCAGCGCCTGTGCAAGCACATGCTTCCGAGGTAGTGCAGCAGTGGCCACAAAGCCAACACGCGCAAGAAGAGCGTCCGCAGGAACTCCAGCAGACGGCGGCGATCACGCAGACAGCACCGGTAGATCAGCAGCAGGTAGCGGAGCTGCACCAAGACCAACGGTCGATGACGGCGCAAGCCCCGGATGCGCAGCAAGGTGCACCTGCGCAGCAGCTCGGGCAACCAGCGGACGCGCGCCTGGTCCAGGCGGCAACGGCGCCTTCCGCGCCATCGCTCGCCGCCCCGGTGGCGGCAGAACACCGCGACGATCAACAGGCGCGCACGCCACAGGCTCAAGTACCGGAAGCACCAGAACCCACTGCAGCGTTGCCAGTGTCCGCACACCTCGCCCAGGCGAAAGGGCCATCGCCGGAAATGCCGACCGCTGACCGTTCCGCCGACACACCCGAGGACACAGCCGATGCGCGCGAGCCGCTTTCTGCGTCCCTGGCAGATCAGCACGACCTTCCTGCCGCTGTGCCCGCCGATCCAAACTCCTGGGAGGAAATAGCGCGCTCCATGCGTGAGCTGCGTATCCAACTCGAACAGGAGCTCGAAACAGAAGACCGCGTCGCAGCAGCGCGGCAGGCGCGCGTGGACCGTGGTGAGCGGCCATTTACCGAGTTGGAATTGCGTGAAGGGTACGATCCGGATGGTCCCTCTGGGCTGAGGCCACCACGCGCTCAGCCTGCAGACACCGCGCCACACCCTCTTGCCGCTGGCGAGCAGGAAGATCGGGCGCAGCCCCAGCGTAAAACCATCACCGGCGACCCGGATGTGGACGAATTGCTGTACGCCATCGATTGCAAGAACGAACTGGCGATCGAACAGGCCTTGAAACGGGTCGCCAATAGCCCCTACAGCCAGGCGCTTGCCAAACAAGGGCATGAATTCCTGGATGCCCAGGCGATGCAGGAGGCGCAGGAACAGGCGAGTACGCGCCAGGCACTGAACATGTACGTCTCGACAGAGGTACAGACCAGCCGTGGCCCAGTGATGGTGATGACACTGCCACAGTTCGCCAACGGGCCGGCGATGCAGGGGCCGCAGGGCGGTCCGCCAGGTGGTGGCGGAGACGGCGGAGGCGGAGGCGGTGGTGGGGGCGGCGGTGGTGGAGGTGGAGGCGGCGGTGGGGGCGGATAGCCGGGACACGTGCAGCAAGTTGAATCATCGAGAGAACACTATGGATATGCAGAACACCTCCGCATTACCCGATGCCAGCAGGGCAGAACGCACACTCAAAGAATCGATACAGGCCATGGCGGTGATGATTGGGACGCTGCAGCGGCGCGAGCACGCATTGGAAGATCTCGTCCGGGAGCAGCTGCAGCTTCTGCAGAGCGCGGTCAACAGCGCCGATCAGAGCGTCACTCGCGTGGTGGAAAACGCGCTGCCCCGGCTAACGCAATTGAGCAATCAGGCGCTGACGCAGACGCTGGAACCGGCGGTCGAGCGATTCAACAAGAAGATGGCAACTGCGGAGCAGACGGTCCAGCAGGCGACCCAGCGTTACGCACACGCGCAGCACTCCCTGGAAACAACGACAACGCGACGCATGTGGATCGCATCGATTGCGCTGCTGGCGGCGGGTGTCATCAGTCTGGTCGTCGCAGGCTACGCGCTCTACAGCACGAAGGAGGCTGTGGCTGAAGCCGCCCAGCTCCGGGCGGAAATTGCTTTTCTCGATCGTGTTGCTCGTGCCAATCTCGTGCCGTGCGGCGAAGGCAGATTATGTGCGGAGCTGGAAAAGAAGGGGCCGCGCTACGGCAATCGCGGCCAGTACCAAGTGGTCGCTACGCGTCGATGACGCTGCGAGAATGCGCGATCGAGGAAATGGAGCCATCGACACGTCGTGCGAGATTATATCCAGCCCCGATGCCGAGCCAATTTCCGTATTAAGCCTCTCGCCACGTAATGGTTTCAAGTGTGCTGACGCAGATCAGGCTTGCCACTTAGGAGATTGGCGCAGCTTGGCGCCACTGCGACTGGATGTGATCATCTTGTTGTAGGCGTACGTCCGCGGTCTGCAGTCAGAGCGAGAGATTGGCTGCCGACGGCCTGCCGTGCTATCCGAGGCGCTTGGCCAGCCGCCGTTTCCATTCCTGCGGTGACCTGTTCGGCGCATCGAGCCATGTCAGCCCAGACGCAGCTGCCGGCCACTGGCTCAGAACGCCTGCCAGCCCCTCTTCCAAGGCAGCGTTCAACACAAGGATGGTGGTCTGGAAGGCGATGCCGTCGATGACGCTGATGATGTCGGCGATCAAAACTGACCCGTTACGCCCGGTGCCCGCTCATTTCCCGCCCGGCATCCTTGTCGAAACGCACATGCCACCAGGTGGCGCTGAGCGAGATCAGGCTGACCACGCAAAACGCCAGCGAGAAATCGCTCTGACGCGGCGTTGCATGGCCGCCGGCCAGCATCGCCAGGTTGAGGATCATCGCGCCGGCACACACGCCGACCGAGAGCATCAACTGCTGCAAGGTCGTATACAGGCTGCTGGCGCGGCTCATGCGCGCGGCCGGCACGTTCTCGTAGGCGATGGTGTTGTAGGCGGCGAATTGAAACGACATGAAGGCGCCGCAGCCCAGCAGCAGGCCGAACATCACTGCCGGTGGCCAGTCGGGGCGGAAGAATGCGCACACCATATAGCCCAGGCTGGCGAGGACGCCGTTGCCGATCAGGCTGTTGCGATAGCCAAAACGACGCAGCAATTGCGGGGTGATGCTGCGCATCAATAGGGCTCCGAGCGCAGTGGCCAGGATCAACCGGCCGCTATGCGCCGCGCTCATGCCAAAGCCGATCTGAAACAGCAACGGCAACAGAAACGGCTGCGCACCCTGGGTGATGCGCATCAGCGCGCCGCCGATCACCGACAACCGGAACGAGGCGATCCGCAACAAGCTCAGATCCAGCAGCGGAGCGGGGTGGTGGCGCGCGTGCCACAGATATCCCAACCCAGCGCTGCCGCCGATCGCCAGCAGCCAGCTGGCTTGGCCGATGCCGTTTTGCTGGCTGACCATTTCCAGGCCGAACAGCAGGCAGCCCAGTGCGGTGCCGCACAGCAGAAAGCCGCGCAGATCGAAACGCGCTGGCGCCGATTCGCTGGGAATCTCCGGAATGAAACGCCGCACCAGCAGGAAGCCGGCGATACCGATCGGCACGTTGATGTAGAAGATCCAGCGCCAATCCAGGTACGAGACGAAAAAGCCGCCCAACGGGGGGCCCAGCATCGGGCCGATGAAGGCCGGCACCAGCGTCCAGGCCATGGCCGACACCAGGTGGCGGCGCTCCACCGTGCGTAGCAGGATCAGCCTGCCCAGCGGGGCCATCATGGCGCCGCCTGCGCCCTGCAGCACGCGCGCGGCGACCATGGTGGGCAGGCTATCGGCCAGCGAACACAGGATCGAGCCACCGACGAACACCCAGATGGAGGCGCCGAACACGCGGCGCAGGCCGAAGCGGTCGGCGATGGCGCCGCTGGCCGGGATCAGCACCGCCAGCGCCAGCAGGTAGCTGGTCATCGCGATGCTCATGGCCGGTGCCGCCACGCCGAAATCGCGCGCCAGGGTCGGCAGCGCGGTGGCCAGCACGGTGGCATCCATCTGCTCCATGAAAATGGCGCACGCCAGGATCAGCGAGATGATGCGGTAATCGGGATAAGGCGGCGGCGTAGCGCCAGCCTCGGACACGCTGGAGGACATCGGACTCTCGGTTGCGGGGCCGCGCCGCCTGCGCCGCAGACGGCAGCAGGGTCGGCCCGCGTCGCACGGTGTTGTGCGGCGCAACATGGGCATTGTCTGCTGGTGAGGGGCGGGGTTCAAGCGCACCTGGGTAACAGTGCGTGCTTGTGGATGCAGAAGCGGCGGTTTGGTGGCGGGTGTTGGCGTGATGCAAAAGAACGCAGCTAATGCGGCTGGCGGTGACGTGAGCGCGCGATGGCGATGTGGGACGCGCGAAGCGATGCAGCGTGGGCTGGTGGTCCCCGAGCTGCCCGCACCCTCATCCGGCGCGACGCGCCACCTTCTCCCAGAGCGAGAAGAATCAAGATGCGGCACGCGGAGGGATCGCCGCTGGGAAAGCCCCTCTCCATACGCGGACAGGGATCGAGCCTGGAAAAGCCCCTCTCCCTGTAGGAGAGGGGTTGGGGTGAGGGTGCGGCGGAAGACAGCCAACCTGACGTGGTCGCCCCCGAGCGCCCGCACCCTCATCCGGCGCTACGCGCCACCTTCTCCCGAAGGGAGAAGGATCAAGATGCGGCACGCGGAGGGATCGCCGCTGGGAAAGCCCCTCTCCCTACGCGGGCAGGGGTCGCCCCTGGAAAAGCCCCTCTCCTGCGGGAGAGGGGTTGGGGTGAGGGTACGGCGGAAGACAGCCCAGCTGACATCGCCAATGGGCGGTTGCCTTAGCTGCCCGAATCAGCGCTCAGCCGCAGGTCTGTCCCAAGCGTCCTTGATCTGCAGAATCTGCGGCAACGCTTCGTGGAAGTGCTGCACCAAGCGCGGTTCCAGTTGTTTGCCCGCCATGCTGTCGAGCTTGCGCAGGGCGTCTTCCACCGTCCAGGGCGCTTTGTAGGCGCGTCGTCCGCAGAGCGCATCGAAGACGTCGGCCACCGCCACGATGCGTGCCGATTCGGGAATCGCCTCGCCTGACAAGCCTTGGGGATAGCCGCTGCCGTCCCAGCATTCGTGATGATGCAGCGCGATTTCCGCTGCCAGCTGAAACACCGGACCGCGGCCGTGGCGCAACAGATCATGGCCGGCTTGCGGGTGCTGACGCACCACCGAGCGTTCGTGCTCGTCCAGCGAATCGGGCTTTTGCAGGATGCTGCCGGGCACCGCGATCTTGCCGGCATCGTGCAACGGGGCGGCGTCCTGCAGGGTCTGCGCCTGTTGCGGCGACCAGCCCACCGCTTCGGCCAGGACACGCGCATACACTGCCATGCGCCAGATATGCGCGCCGGTGTCGGCGTCCTGGCCCTGGCCGGCGGTGCCGAGCAGATGGATCGCCTCGCGGTAGTGCTGGGCAAGACGTGCGTTTTCGGCCAGCTTCAACTGGGTACCGATGCGTGCCTTGAGCAGTGCAGGCGAGTAGGGCTTGCTGACGTAATCGGCCGCGCCCGCTTCCAGCCCGAGGCGTTCGTCGTGTTCGCTGTTGCGCGAGGTCACGAACAGGATGGGAATGGCGTTGCTGGATGGTTGCTGCTTGAGCGCGCGCGCCACCGCATAGCCGTCCATGTCCGGCAATTCGACGTCCAGCAGGATCAACTTGGGCGTGTGGCGTGTCACCGCATCCAGGGCTTCGGCGCCGGATTTGGCGAATACCAGCGCGAAGTCATCGCGCAGCAGCTGGCGCAGGGTGGCCAGGTTGCTGGACTCGTCGTCGACACACAGCAGGGGGCGGGACGGCATGGGGGATCCTTGCCAGATGCTCGGGGAGCGCGATTAGTGCGGGTGGGTGGTCTGCCACTCGCGCAGCGTGGTTTCGGCGCGGCGAAAGTCGAAATCTTCGACCGCGCGCTGCAAGGCTTCCTGCAGTGCGCGCGGTAGGCGTGGCGCGCAGATCAACAGCGCGTGGTCGATCCGGTCGGCATCGTCGCTGGCAAAGGCCGATGTCAGGATCTGCACGCTGTCTGCATCCAACGCAGCGCCATCCTCGTCGGCGGCAACGTCGCTGTCGCCATGCTGCAAAAATGCCCGGATCGCGTCGGCGGTGCGCTGCATGACGTCCTTCAACGCACTCAGCGATGCGGTGATGTCGTGTCCTTCCTCGATACGCGTTTCCAGGTCGCCGGCTGCACCGGCCAGGGCCGGCAGCGCGAGCGAGCCGGCCGCGCCACGCAGCTTGTGCGCCATCGCGCCGATGGCCGGCAGTTCGTTGCGTCGCAGATGCTCGGCGGCTACCTCGGCCGGGTCCGGGTTGTCGCGCAGCAGCTTGATCAGATAGCGCGCGTAGGGTTCGCGCTCGCGCCACAGGCTGCGCGCGCCGGCGGCGTCCAGCAGTTCCGGGTCGCTGTATTCCCATTCGGGACCGGCGTGCGCCTGCGCCTCGTGCGGAAGCGATGGAATGCGCCGCGTGCCCGGCTGCAAGAAATGACGAATGGCAGTGACCAGTTCTTCGACGTTGAATGGCTTGGCGATAAAGCCGTTCATGCCGGCTTCCAGCGCTTTTTCCTGCTGCGGGCGGAATGCGCCGGCAGTCAGTGCGATCACCGGCAGGCTGGCCAGCGCCGGGATCTGGCGCAACCGGCGCGTGGCCTCGTAACCGTCCACCACCGGCATCTGCACATCCATCAGCACCAGGTGGAACAGATTGGGCGCGCGTTTGAGCGTGCTCACCGCTTGCTCGCCATCGTGAGCGACGGTGACCATGGCACCTTCGCCCTCCAGAATGCGCTGGGCGACTTCGCAATTGATGTCGCTGTCGTCCACCAGCAGCAGGTGCGCGCCCTCCAGGCGTCGCGCAACGAATGTCGGCGTGGCAGGGCGGGCACCCGGGCGTTGCTCGAGCAGTTGTTCGACCAGCCGGTGCAGGGCCGCGCCGGTCACCGGCTTGGTCATCACCGCATCCAGATCCTGCTGCTCGGGATGCTGCTCCAGCAGGCGGCGCTCGTAGGCGGTGACCATTACGATGACCGGATGCGGACCGGGCGTGGCGCGTGCACGGATCTGGCGTGCGATGGCCACCCCGTCGATATCGGGCATGCGCCAGTCGAGCAGGAAAATATCGTAGGGCTCCGTAGCGTGTTCGATGGCCTGCAATGCGGCCTGTCCGCTGGCCACCGCATCCACGCGCCAGCCAAGTTCGGTGGCGATGCGCACCAGGTTGTTGAGCGCTGCATCGTGGTCGTCGGCGATCAGCACGCGCGGCATCGCTTCCGGCGGCAAGGCCGGCAATTCGCGCTGCGCCTGTGGTGGCGCGGATTTTTCCAGCGTCACCACGAAATAGAATTCGCTGCCGCGGCCGGGCACGCTTTCCACTTCCAGTTCGCCGCCCATCAGTTCGACCAGGCGTCGGCTGATGGTCAACCCCAGGCCGCTGCCGCCGTACCGTCGACTGGTGGACGTGTCGGCCTGCAGGAACGGCGAGAAGATCACGCTCTGCTTTTCCTTGGAAATACCGATGCCGGTATCGCGGACCGAAAACAGCAGCTTGAACTTGTTGGGGTCGCCGCTGGGGAAGCGGCGCACCGACAGCACTACTTCGCCCTGTTCGGTGAACTTGATCGCATTGCCGACCAGGTTGACCAACACCTGGTTGATGCGCAGCGCATCGCCCAGCAGCCAACGACTGTCGCGTGGCAGGGGTTCGACGATCATTTCCACCGGTTTGGCGCTGAGCGAGGAGCGCATCAGGTCGGCGATGTTATCGAACAGCTGGTTCAGATCGAACGGCGCGCATTCCAGGTCGATACGCCCGGCCTCGATCTTGGAAAAGTCGAGAATGTCGTTGATGATTTCCAGCAACGTGCGCGCGGAGCGATCGATCTTGGCGACCATGTCCTGCGCGGCGCCGGGCAGTTCGCTGCGCTGAAGCAGGTACAGCATGCCCAGGATGGCGTTCATGGGCGTGCGGATTTCGTGGCTCATGTTGGCCAGGAAATCGGACTTGGACTGGTTGGCGCTCTTGGCCGCATCCATTGCCAGGCGCAGCTGTTTTTCGTGCAGCTTTTGCTCGGTGAGATCCACCGCCACGCCGAGATAGCCGATCACCTGGTCGTGGTCGTCGCGCAGGGTGCTCAAGGTCAGCAGCACCGGCAGGCGGCGCCCGTCATGACTGACGTAGGTCCACTCGCTGGTGTCGCTGCGACCCAGGCTGGTGAGCGCGGCGATCGCTTCCAGCGTCTGCGCCACCGGCGTACCGGTCTGTTCGGCCAGCATCTGCGCGCGCTCCTGCAGTTCCTCTTGCTCGACGAACTGGCTGGCCTTGCGCCGCCCGATCACCTCTGCCGCGTTGTAGCCCAACAGCTTTTCGGCGGCCGGATTGAACAGCGTGACGAAGCCGCTGGAATCGGTGGCGATGATGGCGTAGCCGGCGTGCGCCAGGATCGCGCGTTGCAGCACCGAGAACTTCACCAACTCGCTGGTGCGTTCGGCGACCTGGTGTTCGAGCGATGCATTGAGGTCGATGATGCGTTGATGCGAGCGCACGCGGTCGGAGATGTCGCGGAAGAAATGCGAATGGCCGCTGAGCGTGCCTTCGCTTTCGATGATCGGCGCCTTGCTGGCCAGCACATGCACCTGATGCCCGTCGCGATGGCGCATGGTCTGCGCCGCCGATGCGTTGCCCGCCAGTGCCGCATCGGCAGGGTCGACCTCCGGCATCGCATACGGCTGCGGCGACAGCAGCATGGTCAGGTCCTGATCGATCGCCTCCTCGGCCGTGTAACCGAACATCGCCTCGGCGGCCGGGTTCCAGTGCGTGATACGTCCATCCGGGGTTTCGGCGACGATGGCTTCGCTGGAATGGCTGACCAGCGCGGCCAGCTCCATCTGCTTGCGCAGCACTTCCTCGCGGCGCAGCCCGTTGCTGAAATACAGCACCAGCAGGGCGGCAAATAGGACCGCGGCACCCATCACCAGCCCGCCGATCAACCAGGGCGAACTCTGGTTGAGCGATGCGACGAAGCCGGCGGTGGGGTGGGCGGTGATGACCCAGGTGCGGCCGTAGATCGGCAACAGCCGCACCACCGGAGGACGCAGCGCGCTGTCGCTGGCGGGCGTGCCGCTGCGGTAGAAATTGTGGGTGGGCTCGTTGCGGTCGGACAGGTCCAGCGCCACGTCGTCGCGCTCGCCCAATGCGCTTCGCACCATCTGCTCGACGCTGAAAGGCGCATACACCCAGCCGCTGGTGGCGAGCATGCGTTGTTGCGGCGTCTGCAGCGGCATGCCCTCCCGATAGACCGCCAACAGCACCAGAAAGCCGCTTTCGTTGGGAACGCGGTAGCCGGACAGCGAGATCGGCGAGGTCATGACCGGCTCGCCGCTGCGTGCGGCTTGCAGGGCGGCGGCGCGCCGGCGCGGCTCGGAGGCGATATCGATGCCGAGCGGACGGTTGCCCGAGGATTCCGGCTCGAAGTACAGCACCATGTAACGCTCGCCATCCCACGGCGCCAACGGCCGGCGATGGATGTCCGGCGCACCATCGGCACGCGCGGCCTGCAGAAATGCGGCCTCGTCGGCAGGAGCGACCCGATGGATATAGCCGTACCCCAGCACCCCGGGAAACTCGCGTGAATAATCCCGCGAGCGGCTGTACAAGGTGAAGCGTTCTCGACTGATGATGCCGCTGCCTGCGCCGATCACCGCACCGCGTGCGCCGCGCAAGCCATGCTCGAAGGTGGACATGCGCTCGCTGATGTTGCGCGCCAGCGTACGCACGACGTAGTCGAACCGTTGCTGGCGCTCGAGCTCGTTATGGCGTTGCAGCCACACGCCGGTGACGATCGCGGCAACCAGGCCGGCGCTCAGGATCAGCAGTGCACCGAAGAATGCGCGACGCCCGTATGTCCTGCGCAAATCCCAGCGGCCCTTCGGCATGTTCGTTCCTTCGCCTTGCCTGTTACGTGCCCAGAGTGCTGGCCGACCTGCGTCGACCTCGTGGAACCGCCCGACATCCGACGGCTGTGTACAGTCCCCTAAGCCTGCACGTCGGCGCGGATAGGCGATCGACGTTTCCGCATCAAAACGACAGCCAGATCGACAACGCGTGAAGAATCAGTCCGATCAGTCCACCGACCAAGGTTCCATTGAACCGAATGTATTGCAGATCGCGTCCCACCCCCAATTCCAATTGTTCGACGAGGTGACGTTCGTCCCAACTTTTCATCGTCGATGCAATATGGTCGGTGACCGATGTGCGCAAGCGCGCCGTAAGTTTGTCGGCAGCCTGCAACATATGTTGATTGAGCGCCTCACGCAGCGAGGGATCCTGCGACAAGGCCCGGCCGAGCGATTGCATGGAACGCTCCACGTGCGCGGCCATCGACGATTGCTCGCGCGCCAGATCATTGCGCAGTGCGTCGCGAATTTCGCCCCATAACCCTTGCACATAGTCCTGCAGTGCCGGATGTTCGATGGCGCGTTGCTTGAGTTCTTCCACGCGCACGGCCATTTCCGGTTCGTCGCGCAAGCGCGTGATGTAGCCCTGCAGCCACGCTTCGTAGTCGAGCCTGATTGGGTGCTCGGGTGTTTTGAGGATGTCCTGCAGTTCTTCGATCGCCGCACGCGCCATGCGGTCGGCCAGGCTGTCGCCGATCTCACCGATCGGCTTGACCCAATTCACGGTGCCGACCAGCTTGGGCCATTCGCGGCGCGCGTAACGCACGATCAATGCAGACGCGCGCGTCTTGACCTGCTCCTGGTCCAGCCATTCGCCCAGCCGCAGCAACACTTCATCCAGCAGTTTTTGGTGGCGGCCGTCGGTGGTGAGCAGGGCCATGACATCGCCGATGGTGGCGGCGGCGTTCCATTTGCGCAGGCGGTCGACCACGAAGCCTTGAATCGCGCGGCGGACGGCCGCCTCGTCGAGCAGTTCCAGCGCCTGCAGCATCCAGCCGCGCGTCATCTGCGCCAGCATGCGTGCCTGCTCTGGTTTGGCCAGCCAATCGCCCAACCGGCTGGCGGGATCGAATACCCGCAGTTTTTCCATCAACGCATCCGGGGCGAGGAACTGGTCGCGCACGAACACTGCCAGCCCATTGGCCAGCCGTTCCTTGCCACGCGGCAGGATGGCGGTGTGCGGAATCGGCAGGCCCATCGGGTGGCGGAAAAGCGCCACCACGGCGAACCAGTCGGCCAATGCGCCCACCGTGGCCGCTTCGCAGAAGGCCGACACCCAGGCCCAGATGCCGTGCTCGCCCATCAGGTGGCTGACGACGAAGCCGGCGAACATCGCCAGCAACAAGGCCACCGCCAACAGCTTCATGCGCTGCAACTGGGCACGACGAGGATCGATCGGACGGGGAGTGCTGGGACTTGGTTCCATCGGTGAAGTGTACCCAGTCGTTTGACCAGGGCATGTCCACGGCAGGTGCCGCCAGCGCGCGCGCAGGTTGGTGGCCGCGTCTTGCGTGCCCTGTGCTCAGCTGCGCTTGGGTCGGGCGACCCAGCGCTGTTGCCGGCGTAGGAGCGTACCCGGGCGCGACGGGCTTTATCGGCAATGCCTGTCGCGCCCGGGTGCGCTCCTACGTGCTGCTGTCGACGGTCGGGTGCGCGCTCAGCCGCGCAGGCGTTCCAGCTGCGCCTGCAGTGCGGTCACCTTCGATTGCAGGGCGGTGTTTTCGTTTTCCAGTTCGGTGACGCGGCGCTGCAGGGCCTTGATGTCGCGGCGTTCGGCTTCGCCACCTTCGGCTTCGTCGGCCTTGGGTTTGCGCTTGGCATCGCGTACGCGCTTGGCGGCCTGTTTGAGCTCGGCCTTGCCGGCCTGCGCGGCGGCGCGTTGTTCGTCTTCGGACAGCGTGGCCACCGCAGCGGCGGCGCTGATCGAAATCTCGCCCGCCTTGACCGCCTGCACCACTTCCGGCGCGGCCTGTTTGTGGATGCGTTCGATCATCACCACTTGGTTGCTGCTCAGGCGCGCTTCGCGGGCCAGCTCGGCACGGCTGACCGGGGTAGAGGTTTCGTCCCAGGGTGGGCTGTCGGTGTCGTCAGCGGCGTGCGCGCTGCTCTGCTCCAGGCCAGTGTCGTGCTGGTCGCCAGCCACGGCCGGCGCTTCGGCAGCGGCGTCGGTGTCGCGCTGGCTGCGTTGGCGTGCGGCCAGGATCTCGCGCTTGCGCAACGCCAGTACGCCACGCTGGAAGTCGGACACGCTACGCCGGCCCAGGTGCTGCTCGATCATCCACAGGTGCACGTCCTGCATGGACTGGAAGCGCGGGTTCTGTACCGTCTGGAACGGCAGACCGTGTTTCTGGCAGATACCGTAGCGGTTGTGGCCATCCACCAGCACATCGCCCCACAACACCAAGGCATCGCGGCAGCCTTCGGCCAGCAGGCTGCGTTCCAGGGCCTCGTGCTCGTCGGGCGTCAGCGGGTCGATATAGGCCTTGAGTTCTTCTTTGACAACGATGTTCATACGGCAACTGCTGGGATGCGGGGCGGGCATTGTAGTGAGCCTGCCCCGGCTTTGCGCGCTTGACGGGTGCCTGCATGCGTGACACGCGGGAGCCCGTTGCCAGCGCAGGTTGCGGTCGTCGCCGATGGCCAGCCGCGCCTAGTCCACCTGGCGAAGAATCCTGCCCAGTGTCTCCACCATCTGCACGATCTGCGCTGGGGTGACGATCAGCGGCGGTGACAGTGCGATGACATCGCCGGTGACGCGCACCAGCAGGCCGCCCTCGTGGAAACAGCGCTCGAAGACGTCGTAACCGCGCGCGCCTGGGGCGCCGTCGCGTGGTGCCAGCTCGATCGCGCCGATCAGGCCGATGTTGCGGATGTCGATCACATGCGGCGAGCCGCGCAGGCTGTGCAGTGCGTCTTCCCACTGCGGGCCAAGCGTGATCGCGCGCGTGAACAGCTCTTCCTCGGCATAGGTGTCCAGCGTGGCAATCGCCGCTGCACAGGCCAGCGGGTGGCCGGAATAGGTATAGCCGTGAAAGAGCTCGATCGCGTTTTGCGGCCCGTGCATGAAGGCATCAAAGATCGCATCGGCCACCAGCACCGCGCCCATCGGCACGGTGCCGCTGGTCAGGCCCTTGGCGGCGGTGATGATGTCCGGGGTGACGCCGAAGCGCTGCGCAGCGAATGCATTGCCCACGCGGCCGAAACCGGTGATCACCTCATCGAACACCAGCACGATGCCGTGGCGGTCGCAGATGGCGCGCAAGCGCTGCAGGTAGCCCTCCGGCGGCAGGATCACGCCGGCCGAACCGGACACCGGTTCGACGAACACCGCGGCGATGGTGGATGCATCGTGCAAGGCGATCAGCCGCTCCAGATCGTCGGCCAGCTCCGCGCCGTGTGCGGGCAAACCACGCGCATAGGCGTTGCGCTGCAGATCCAGCGTGTGCCGCAGATGATCTGTGCCGGCCAGCAGCGGGCCGAACCATTTGCGGTTGTTGGGCAGCCCGCCGATCGACATGCCGCCGAACCCGACACCGTGGTAGGCCTTCTCGCGGCCGATGAAACGGGTGCGCTGGCCTTCGCCGCGCAGCCGGTGATAGGCCAGCGCGATCTTCATCGCGCTATCCACCGCTTCCGAGCCGGAGTTGGTGAAGAACACATGGCCCAAGCCCGGTGGGGCGATCGCGGCCAGCCGCTGCGCCAGCACGAAGGGCAGCGGCGAGCCCATCTGGAAGGTCGGCGCGAAATCCAGCGTGCCGGCCTGTTCGCGGATGGCTGCCACGATGCGCGCCCGGCTATGTCCGGCATTGCAGCACCACAGGCCTGCCGTGCCGTCCAGGATCTGGCGGCCGTGCACATCGCGGTAATACATGTCCTGCGCCGAGGCCAGCAGGCGCGGCCGTGCCTTGAACTGGCGATTGGCGGTGAACGGCATCCAGAAGGCATCCAGCTGCGTCGGTGCCTGCAGCGCATCGGCGGTATCGCTGGGAAGGTGGTGGGGCATGGCAGGCTCCATCGTGCAGGATCGCCCGACTGTACGCAGCCGGCACCTCGTCCGTCACCTGAGATGCCGGCACGCGCATGGGAACGCCGGCGCGTCGTGCGTACTCCGGTAGACGGGGCAGGGGGCGGACGATGCCAGCACCCACCACACCGCGGCGCGTGCAGCCGGTGCGGCGGGAACGGTTTCGCGACGCGGTTGGCGAAGTGCAGACAGACTAGTCAATTAGTCGCAGCTGCGGCCGCTAACACCAAGGCACGCTTACGCGGCATGGGCGGTGGCGGCGCTTTGCAACACTGCAGGGCGCTGGCGAGCATTGCAAACAGGCACGGATCGCCGATGATGCGCCAGACGACCGCCAGTTGGGCCTGGTCGGTGTCGCTGCCCGTATCGCAACGCGTTATTTGATTGCAGCTATCAATCGTATTCGGAACGGCCGACAGGACGTCGCCATCGCCCGCGAGGCGTTGGTGGTAGTCCTGTCAGCCGTGCTTTCGCAGTTCATCGTTGGTTTTTTGGGGGAAATGAGAATGACGCAAGGGTCCACCGTGGCGACAGCCAGCGGCGCAGACGCCGGGTTACTGTCCAAGGAGCGCATCATTGCGCGGCCGGGGTTCAATCGTTGGTTGGTACCGCCGGCAGCATTGGCGATCCACCTGTGCATCGGCATGGCCTACGGCTTCAGCGTGTTCTGGCTGCCGTTGTCCAAGGCGCTGGGCATCACCGAGTCGATCGCGTGCCCGGCCGAGATGGGCCTGTTCGCGCGCATGGTGGCCACCACCTGCGACTGGAAGATCAGCGAATTGCAGTGGATGTACACGCTGTTCTTCGTGTTGCTGGGCTGCTCGGCAGCGATCTGGGGCGGCTGGCTGGAACGGGCAGGCCCGCGCAAGGCCGGCGTGGTCTCGGCGCTGTGCTGGTGCGGCGGCTTGGTGATCTCGGCAGCCGGCATCCACTTCCATCAGATCTGGATGCTGTGGCTGGGTTCGGGCGTGATCGGCGGTATCGGCCTGGGCCTGGGCTACATCTCCCCGGTGTCGACCTTGATCAAGTGGTTCCCGGACCGTCGCGGCATGGCGACCGGCATGGCGATCATGGGCTTTGGCGGCGGTGCGATGATCGGCAGCCCGTTGGCCGATGCGCTGATGCGCCATTTCGCGACCCCCACCTCGGTGGGCGTGATGGAAACCTTCCTGGTGATGGCGGCGCTGTACTTCGTCTTCATGATGGCGGGCGCGTTCGGTTACCGCGTGCCGCCGAGTGGCTGGACCCCGGCCGGCTGGACCGCGCCGGTGGCCAGCAGCAATGCCATGATCACCGCCAACCATGTGCACGTGAAAAAGGTCTGGGGCATCCCCCAGTTCTGGCTGCTGTGGGGCGTGCTGTGCCTGAACGTCTCGGCCGGTATCGGCGTGATCGGCATGTCCTCGCCGATGCTGCAGGAAGTGTTCGGCGGCCGTCTGATCGGCGTGGATGTGGGCTTCGCCAGCCTGGATCCGACCCAGCTGGCCAGCATCGCGGCCATCGCAGCCGGTTTCACCGGTCTGCTCAGCCTGTTCAACATCGGTGGCCGGTTCTTCTGGGCCAGCATGTCCGACAAGCTCGGCCGCAAGAACACCTACACGCTGTTCTTCGTGCTGGGCATCTGCCTGTATGCAGCGGCGCCGTCGGCTGGCGGTATCGGCGGCATCGCGCTGTTTGCGGGCATCTTCTGCATCATCCTGTCGATGTACGGCGGCGGTTTCGCCACCATTCCGGCGTACCTGGCCGACCTGTTCGGTACCCAGATGGTCGGTGCCATCCACGGCCGGCTGCTAACGGCCTGGGCGACCGCCGGCATCCTGGGTCCGGTGGTGGTGGGTTACATGCGCGAGTACCAGCTGGCGCACGGCAGCCCGCCGTCACAGGTCTACAACACCACCATGTACATCCTTGCCGGCATGCTCGTGCTTGGCCTGATCTGCAACCTGTTGGTGCGCCCGGTGGCCGCACGTCACTTCATGACGCCCGACGAACTGGCACGCGAAAAGCAGCTCGCGCACGAGAAGGTCGACCGCACCGGGCATGGCGTGATTCCGCCGGAGCAGTTGGCGCGTATCGGTCATGGCGGCAACCCGGCACTGGTCGCGTTTGCCTGGCTGGCGGTGGGTATCCCGATGCTGTTCGGTATCTGGGTCACGCTGCAGAAAGCCTTCGTGCTGTTCCATTGAGGTGAGATGACCAGTCCGTCTTCCCGCACCGTGCGTCCCGGCAGTGTGGTACGCACGGTCCGTCGCCATCGCGGCGGCCGCAGCGCCACGGTGCAGGACATGGTGGCGGCCGAAATGCCGGTCGCCTTCATCTACAACGGCGTGCCATTCGCGGTGATGATGGCCACGCCGGAGGATCTGGAGGATTTCGCCCTCGGGTTCTCGTTGAGCGAAGGCATCGTCGATCACGCGCAGGACTTGCGCGTGATCGCGGTGGAGACGTTTCTGGAAGGCGCTTCGTTGCAGATCGAAATCCCGCCCGAGCGGGCAGCCGCGTTGGACCAGCGGCGGCGCAATCTGGACGGGCGCAGCGGTTGCGGGGTGTGCGGCAACGAGTCCATCGAAGCGGTGCTGCGTGTGCCGCCGGTGCTGCAAACGTCCCTGCAGATCGACGTGGATGCCTTGGCGCATGCGCTGGATGCGCTGCAAGCACGGCAGCCCATCGCCGCGCAGACCGGCGCCGTGCACGCGGCCGGTTGGGCCGATGCGCAGGGCAATGTGCAGCTGGTCCGCGAAGACGTGGGCCGGCATAACGCGCTGGATAAATTGATCGGTGCATTGGCGCGCGCGCGCATCGATGCATCGCACGGGTTCGCGGTGGTCACCAGCCGCGCCAGTTACGAAATGGCCATGAAAGCCGCGCAGGCCCGAATTCCGCTGCTCGCAGCGATTTCGGCGCCAACTGCGCTGGCGATCAGCCTGGCCGAGAGTGCGGGACTGACCCTGATCGGGTTTGCCCGCGATCACGATTGTGTCGTTTACAGCCATCCGCAGCGCCTGGATCTGGGCGTTGCCGTGGGAGAGCCCGCATGAGCAAGAAAACCATCAAGCAGTACGACAATCCCGCGGGCGGCTGGGGCGCATTGCGCTCGGTGGCCAAGCACCTGATGGAACAGGACATCGCCGTGCAGGGCGCCAAGACGCTGCTGCACGCCAACCAGCCGGACGGCTTCGACTGCCCCGGTTGTGCCTGGCCGGATCGCGACCACACCTCCACGTTCGAATTCTGCGAAAACGGCGCCAAGGCCGTGGCGGCCGAGTCCACCGCACGCCGTGCCGGGCCGGAGCTGTTCGCCTCGCACACCGTCAGCCTGCTGTCGCAATACAGCGATTACTGGCTGGAAGGGCAGGGTCGCCTAACCCACCCGATGCGCTACGACGCGGCGACCGATCACTACGTGCCGGTGAGCTGGGACGATGCCTTCGCGCAGATCGCGCGGCACCTCAATGGCCTGGCAACGCCGGATGAGGCCATCTTCTACACCTCCGGGCGCACCAGCAATGAGGCCGCGTTCCTGTATCAGTTGTTCGTGCGCGAGTTCGGCACCAACAACTTCCCCGATTGCTCCAACATGTGCCACGAGCCCTCCGGCACCGCGCTGCGGTCGCAGATCGGCGTGGGCAAGGGCACGGTGTCGCTACACGATTTCGAGCTGGCCGACGCCATCTTCATCTTCGGGCAGAACCCGGGCACCAATCATCCGCGCATGCTGGGCGAGTTGCGGCAGGCGTCCAAGCGCGGTGCGGCGATTGCGGCGTTCAACCCGCTGCGCGAGCGCGGGCTGGAAAAGTTCGCCGACCCGCAGGACAAGCTGGAGATGTTGCACAACGGCTCCACGCGCATCGCTTCGGATTATTTCCAGCTCAAGATCGGCGGCGACCTGGCCGCGGTGAAGGGCATCATCAAGCATGTGCTCGAGCGCGATGCGCAGGCGCAGCGCGATGGCACGCCGCGCTTGCTGGACCTGGAGTTCATCCACGCACATACCGCCAATTTCGACGCGTTCGCTGCCGACGTGCATGCGGAACGCTGGGACACCATCGTCGAAGAATCCGGGCTGGGCGAAGCCGCGTTGCGCAAGGCCGGGGAGATCTATCTCAATGCCGAGCGCGTGATCGCGTGCTGGGGCATGGGCATCACCCAGCACAAGCATTCGGTGGCGACTATCCACATGATCACCAACCTGCTGCTGCTGCGCGGCAACCTGGGCCGGCCCGGCGCGGGCGTCTGCCCGGTGCGCGGGCACAGCAACGTGCAGGGCGACCGTACGATGATGATCTACGAGAAGCCGCCGGCCGCTTTCCTGGACAAGCTGCAGTCGGTATTCGGCTTCGCCCCGCCACGCACAGACGGGTTCGATACCGTGGGTGCGATCGAGGCGATGCTGGACGGCCGCGGCAAGGTGTTCTTCGCGATGGGCGGAAACTTCGCTGCCGCCACGCCGGATACCGATGCCACGCACCGCGCGTTGCGCAATTGCGAATTGACCGTGCATGTCACCACCAAGCTCAATCGCAGCCACCTGGTGCATGGGCGCGATGCGTTGATCCTGCCGTGCCTGGGGCGCACCGAGATCGACATCCAGGATGCCGGCTCGCAAGGCGTGACGGTGGAAGATTCGATGAGCATGGTGCACCTGTCGGCCGGCATCAATCCGCCGGCCTCGCCGGACCTGCTGTCGGAACCGGCGATCGTGGCGCGCATGGCCGAAGCCACGCTGGGCGCACGCAGCGCGATCCGCTGGCGTTGGCTGGTGGGCGATTACGACCGCGTGCGCGATCTCATCGCCCAGGTGTTCCCGGATTTTGCCGGGTTCAACGAGCGCGTGCGGACGCCGGGAGGGTTCCGTTTGTCCAACACCGCGCGCGATCGCCAGTGGGTGACGCCGGAACAACGCGCGGTGTTCAAGCCGCACGCGGTGCCCACCGACAACCCGATCCATCGCGCGCGCCGCAGCCACGCCGAGCAGATGGTGTTCACCCTGGCCACCACGCGTTCGCACGATCAGTACAACACCACCATTTATGGGTTGGACGACCGCTATCGCGGCGTGTTCGGCGAGCGCCGCGTGCTGTTCATCAATGGCGCGGATATCGCGGCACTGAACATGAAGGCGGGCGATTGGGTGGACCTGGAAAGCCTGTGCGAGGACGGTGTGCGCCGCGAGGCGCGGCGTTTCCTGTTGGTGGACTACAACATCCCGCGTGGCTGCCTGGCCGCGTACTACCCGGAAACCAACGCGCTGGTGCCGTTGTCCAGTTTCGCCGACGAGGCGCGTACGCCGACTTCCAAGTCGATTCCGGTGATCGTGCTGCCGCACCGCGCCGAAACCGCCGATGCGGCACCGCGCGATATCGGAGCGGTGCTTGTCCGCTGATCCACAGCTGACCGCGCAGCTGCTGCATGTGCTTGCCGACGCGCCCGATGGCGTGTCGCTGGCGCGGCTATGCAAGCATCTGGGCGTGCGCATGAGCGTGCTGCTGCGCACGCTTGCCTGGTTGGGGGCCGCAAACCTGGACGGTCAACCGGGTCCGGATTGGGTGCGCGTGGAAGCGCGCGGCGAGCGGCAGTTTGCGGTGCTGACGCCGATCGGTTTGGCGGAGCAGACGCAGCGCTCAGCAGCGCAGGCGCCACAGAGCGGTTGAGCGAGTTCCTGCGGCTTTTGAAAGCTGTGCAGAACGACCAACTCAACTGGTCCTTGCCCGCCCATCGGCGCGGGACCGGTGGCGGCATGGATGACGCCACGGAGCTGACGTGGATGTAGTTGCAGCGTGTCCTGCGATGGTGGGCGGGCAGGGCTCTGCAGCAAACGCAAAGACCTTAAGTGCGCGGCATCCTCACCGCTTGCGGGACGCGCCGTGAATCCATCCATCGAGCCTGCGAGGACGTCCCTGCGGCGAGTCCTGCGATGGTGGGCGGCCCAGGGCGAGTAGCAAATGCGAAGACCTCGCACCTTGCAGGCTGAGCAGGCGACGATCTCCGGCGACGGGTTGCCGGAAACTTCTGCAAACACATCTGGTTCAAGACCAGTAGGACGCGATCCAAAGCACTGTCGGTCACGCCTGTAACCTTCTATCCCGGTTTGCCTGCGCAAAGCAGCGCCGCGATCTGCCAGAATCGGCCGTCTTGCTTCCCGGATGTCGATCAACCATGACTGCCGCTGCGCCGCTTGCCGCACCCACCAATTCACCCGCGCGCGTGCTGTTCGCCAGCCTGATCGGCACCACCATCGAGTTCTTCGATTTCTACATCTACGCTACCGCTGCAGTGCTGGTGTTTCCCACGCTGTTCTTTCCCGCCGGCGATGGCAGTGCGGCGATGCTGCAGTCGTTGGCGACCTTTGCGGTCGCGTTCGTCGCACGGCCGGTGGGCTCGGCGGTGTTCGGTCACTTCGGCGACCGGGTAGGGCGCAAGGCCACGCTGGTGGCAGCGCTGCTGACGATGGGTCTGTCCACCGTGGCCATCGGCCTGCTGCCCAGTTACGCGCAGATCGGCGTGTTTGCGCCTGCGTTGCTGGCGTTATGCCGCTTCGGCCAGGGCTTGGGACTGGGCGGGGAGTGGGGCGGGGCCGTGCTGCTGGCCACCGAGAACGCGCCGCCGGGCAAGCGCGTCTGGTACGGCATGTTTCCGCAACTGGGCGCGCCGCTGGGATTTTTGTTGTCCACCGGCACCTTTCTGGGCATGGGCGCAGTGCTGGACGATGCGCAGTTCATGCAGTGGGGCTGGCGCGTGCCGTTCTTGGCCAGTGCGTTGCTGGTCCTGACCGGGCTGTGGGTGCGCCTGAGCATCACCGAGACGCCGGATTTCCAGAAGACGCTGGACCGCAAGACGCGTGTCAGGCTGCCGCTGGGCACCGTGGTGTCGCAGCATTGGCCGGCACTGATTGTCGGCACGCTGGGCGCATTCGCCACCTTCGTGCTGTTTTATCTGATGACGGTGTTCGCGCTTGGCTACGGCACCAAGACGCTGGGCTACGACAAGGAACAATTCCTGTTGCTGCAGATGGCCGGCATCGTGTTCTTTGCGCTCGGCATTCCGCTGTCGGCCAAGTTTGGCGACCGGCACGGCGCGCCGCTGGCGATGATGCTGGCCAGCATCGCCATCGTGGCATTCGGCCTGGCGTTTGCACCGCTGTTTCAGGCCAGCCACCCGTTGCAGGTGCTGGCGTTCCTGTCGCTGGGATTTTTCTTCATGGGCCTGACCTATGGTCCCTGCGGCACGCTGCTGGCCGAGCTGTACCCCACCGAGGTGCGCTACACCGGCGCGTCGCTGTCGTTCAATCTGGCCAGCATCCTGGGCGCGGCACCGGCGCCCTACGTGGCCACGCAACTGGCGGCCAGTTACGGCGTGCAATCGGTGGGGTATTACCTGGGTGGGGCGGCCGTGCTGAGCCTGGTGGCGCTGGTCGTGGCGCGGCGTTGGCGTCGCTGAGCGGAGGTCGCGACGGTGTGTGAAGTGTCCGGATCGTGCAGCGAACTGGCGGTGCCCGATGACGCGATAGCGTGCGCGCATCAAAGTGCTGCTGCAGCGCCGCGGCGTCGATCCGGCTTTTAGCCGAAGATCCGCTTGAGCGTGCGGCCCAGCCAACTACCGTGCTGATGGGTCCGCGAAAACCGGTCCAGGTGTGCGATCACCTGCGGTGCGTAGGCCTGGTCGTCGCCGCGAATATGGTTGAACAGCCAGCGTGAGAGCATGTTGCGCAGCTCGTCGCTGACGTCTTCGCCGGCCTGGAAGCGCAGGCGGTATTCGCCCACGCGCTTGCCGAATACCGCATGCAGGCGTTGGTGCGCCTGGCTGAAGGGGTAGCCGGCTTCCTGCATCAGTTCTTCTTCGAAGGCGAAGTGCGAGAGCGTGTAATCGATCAGTTCGTCGATCACCTCCGCCACAGCCAGTTGCTGCAGACTGGTCTGCGCAACATGCAGCTGATTGATCATGTCCACAATGCGCCGGTGTTGATGATCGATCACCTCGATCCCGGTGTTGAGGTCGTCCTGCCAGACCAGCAGTGCCATCGAAGTCCCTTGCCCAGTGCGATGGGCATACGGTAAGCCGCGCACGCCGGCCGGGCGTTGATCTGGATCAAGGCATGTCGGCAGGCGCGTCATCCGCACGCGCCGCTTGGGCCTGCCGACGATGCAGCGTCAGCTTGCCAGACGCACCTGGTTACGGCCGCCGGCCTTGGCCAGATACAGGTGCTTGTCCGCTTCGTTCAGCAGGTAATGCAGCGACTGGTCGCTTTCGCTGGCGATGCATACGCCGATGCTCACCGTCATGCTCAACGTCTCGTCTCCCACGCGCACGCGCAGGGCGCTGATGCGCTCGCGCAGGGTTTCGAAATAGCTGGTGGCGTTGGCGGCATCCAGCCCGGGCACCAACAGGCAGAATTCCTCGCCACCGAAGCGTGCGACCAGATCTTGCGGCCGCGCATGCCCGGACACCGACGCGGCCACCGCACGCAACGCTTGGTCGCCGGCTTCGTGGCCCCAGGTGTCGTTGATGTGCTTGAAATGGTCGATATCCACCATCGCGGCGGTCACCGTCTGGTCCTCCAACAACAGCTTGGGAATGACCCGTTGGCTCTGTTCCAGAAAATAGCGCCGGTTGGGCAGGCCGGTGAGGAAGTCGCGGGTGGCAAGATCCTGCAGCGTGCCGATCAGTTCCAACTGGTCCACGTTTTGCGACACGCGGCAGAAGAATTCTTCGCGCGAAAAGGGTTTGCGCAGGAAGTCGTTGGCGCCGTTCTTCAGGAAACGCGGAATCAGCGACGAATCGCTGTTGCCGGATATGCCGATCACCGCCACCTTGTCGCGCGAGCGGATCGCGCGCAGCCGGCGGGTGAATTCCACGCCATCCATCCCAGGCATTTCCTGATCGACGATGGTCAGGCGAATGCCGGGATCGCGTTCGATCGCGTCCAGCCCGGCGGCGCCGTCGGCCGCCAGTACCACGCGGTAGCCGTACATCGACAGCAGCGCGCCGGCATAGGTGCGTGCCGACAGCGAGTCGTCCACCACCAGGGCGGCGATGCGGCGATTGCGCTCCAGGCGCTGCACCAGCCATGCCAGGTATTCGATGCTGCCCGGTGCATTTTTCAGCACGTAGTCGATGATCTGCTGCTGCAGCACGCGCTGGCGCAGGTCTTCGTCGTATACGCCGCTGACCACCACGGTGGGCAGTTTGCGCGAGAGAAAGAATTCCACGACCTTGTCGCGGTCGCCGTCCACCAGCACCAGGCCGGTGAGGACCAGGAACCAGCCGTCCTCTTCGTCGAGCACGCGCGCGGCTTCGGCCAGTGTCGAGACGACCGTGACCGGAAGTTCCACGCGTTGCTCGATGGCTTCGCGCAGCATGCTGGTGAACGTGCGCGAGTTCTCCACCAACAGCACGCGCTGCGGCAGGACTGCACTTTCACTATTGCGATGTAGGGTACCTGGAGACATCGGCTGGCCATCTGGATCGAACCGTCAGGTCAGCTAACGGCCCTGCTCGCCAAAACTTGAGCACCACGTTCCAAAGCGGGGCGCTCACCACAACGCATCGCGCAGCCGATACCAGCTCATCGCCGCCACCAGCAGCGGGGTCCGTAGCCGCTGCTCGCCGGGGAACGGTCGGTGCGGGATGCGTTCGAACACGTCCAGGCGCCGGCTCTGGCCGGCGATGGCCTCGGCAATGACCTGGCCGGCCAGCCCGGTGGCCGCCACGCCGTGCCCGGAAAAGCCCTGCGCGAAGTACAGGTTGGGCGCCAGCCGGCCCCAGTGCGGCGCACGGTTGCGCGAGATGTCCACGTAGCCACCCCACAGCGTTTCCAGCGGCACATCGTGCAGCTGTGGGAATACCGTGTGCATGCGCTGGGTCATCAGGCCCTGCAAGCCCGCAGGCGGACGCGAGGAGTAACTGGCGCGCCCGCCGAACAACAGGCGGTGATCGGCACTGAGCCGATAGTAATCCAGTGCCCAGTTGGTATCGGCCACCGCCATGTCGTTGGCGATCAGGGCGCGTGCACGCGCCTGGCCCAGCGGCGGCGTGGCGCCGACATAGGTGCCGACCGGCATGATGCGTTGTTCCAGCGTCGGGGCGATGCCGCGCAGCAGGGCGTTGCCGGCGATCACACCGAACGCGGCGGTCACGTTGCCGTGGGCGGTATGCATCACCACCCGCTCCCCGGGCTGCTGCCTGGTCACGGCCGAGTCTTCGTAGATGCGCACGCCGGCGGCCAGCGCGGCTCGCGCCAGGCCCAACGCATAGGCCAGCGGCTGCAGATGGCCACTGGCGGGGTCGAACATGGCACCCAGGTACAGCGGGCTGTCCAGTACCTGGCGGGTCCGTGCGCGGTCCCACCATTGCAGCGGGTAGTCGTAGCGTTCGGCCATGCGCAAGATGCCGTGTTGCAGCGCCCGCACCTGACGCGGCTTCAGCGGTACATGCGCGTGGCCGTCGCGCCAGTCGCAGGCGATGGCATGACGCGCGATGCGCTCGCGCAGCAGGCGCATGCCGTCGCGCGAGAAATCGAACAACAGGCGAGCATCGTCGTTGCCGACCAGCGCTTCCAGCGTTTCCTGCTCGCACCCGTAGCCAACGATGGCCTGGCCGCCATTGCGCCCGGACGCGCCCCAGCCCACGCGCCGGGCTTCCAGCACGATCACGGCGTAACCGGCCTCGGCCAGCACCAGCGCGGCGGCAAGGCCGGTATATCCACCGCCCAGAATGCAGACGTCGGCGTGCTCGGCGCCTTGCAGGCGCGGTTGTTGGGGCAAGGCCGGCGTGCTGCGTGCGTACCAGCTGTCCGGATACCCGTTGCCCGGTGAATCGCTGTGCGGCAGTGGCGCGTGCGGGTAGGCCATCACACGGTACGCAGGTACCGCGCGTAATCCAGGTCGGGGACCTGCGCCTGGTAGTCGAGCAGCTCGCGTTGCTTCTGCTGGCCGAATACGTGCTGGAACTGCGTGCCGAACTGCTCGGCGATGAAGTCGCTGCCGAGGAACGCATCCACCGCGCCTTGCCAGCTGCGCGGGATGAACGCCGACTGCGCGTACGCATTGCCGGTGACCGGTGCGGTGGGTTCGGCCGGCTGCCGCAGGCCGTCCAGCATCGCCGCCAGCACGGCCGCGGCGGCCAGATACGGGTTGGCATCGGCGCCGGCAATGCGGTGTTCGATACGGGTATTGTGCGCATCGCTGTGCGGGATGCGCAGCGCCAAGGTACGGTTGTTGAAGCCCCAGCTCGCATCCAGCGGCACGAACGCATTGCTGACGAAGCGGCGATAGCTGTTGGCATGCGGGGCGAACATCAAGAGCGAGGCGTCGGCATGCCGCTGCAGCCCGGCGATGGCGTGGCGTAGCGGCTGCGCAGGCACGTCGGCGGCACTGGCCAGCACGTTGTGCCCGGCGGCATCGAGCAGGCTCACATGCAGATGCAGGCCGCTGCCGGCCTGGCCGGGGAAAGGCTTGGCCATGAAACTGGCCAACTTGCCCTGCTGCTGCGCAATGGCTTTGATGGTGCGCTTGAGCAACATCGCCTCGTCGCAGGCGGCCACCGCATCGGCACGGTGTTGCAGATTGATTTCGAACTGGCCCGGTGCGTACTCGGCCACGGCGGTGTCGGCCGGAATGCCTTGCTGCCTGCACGCGGCGGTGACCGCATCGGTGAAGCCGCGCTGGTCGTCCAGGTCCTGCAGCGAATACACCTGCGTGCTGTCGCTGCGTTCACCGGTGATCGGGTCGCGCGGGGTCTGCGGTCGCCCCTGTGCATCGGCGATTGCATCGAACAGATAGAACTCCAGCTCCACTGCGATGACCGGGGTCAGGCCGAATGCGCCAAACCCCTGCAGCACGCGCTGCAACACTGCACGCGGGGCGACGTCGAACAGCCCGCCTTCGGGGGTATGCATCGCCAACAGCAGGTGCGCCATCGGCCGTGGCGCCCAGGGCACCGGGCGTAGCGAGCCTTCGATCGGCCGGCAGATGCGGTCGGCGTCGCCGATCGCATAGCCAAGCCTGGTTTCTTCCACCGTATTGCCGGTAATGTCGGTGGCGATCAGCGACATCGGCAGGCACACACCGTCGCGATACACCTTGCCCAGCGCATCGGCGGTCACCCGCTTGCCGCGCAGCACGCCATTGGTGTCGGGCAATAACAGATCGACGGACTCGCACCCGGCGATGCGAGAGAGGGTATCTGCATCGGCAGCGGGCAGGGAGGCGATGGAGTTCTCGGAAGCCATGGGCAACACCTGCAAAGTCGCCGCGCAGCGTAGCAAAGCGCGCGTGAGTAATCGCAAGCGCAGTGGCGCGCTTGGCAATGCCGGCAGTGGCGCGGTAACGTCGAGCGTATCGACGTTCCACCGAACGTATCGGATTTTCGCGCATGGCTGTCGTTCCGCTGGTCGGCCTGCCGACCGATCGCATCCTGCAAGGGCCTCATCCGTTCCTGGCCGCCGGCGAGAAGTACATCCGCGCGGTGGTCGAGGCAGCCGCCGCGATGCCGGTGCTGTTGCCCAGCCTGCAGCCGGCATTGGATGCGGGCGCGTGGCTGGAGCGGCTGGATGGGCTGTTGTTGACCGGAGCGGTCAGCAATGTGGAGCCGCATCACTACAGCGACGAGCCCAGCAGGGAAGGCAACCCGCACGATCCGGCGCGCGATGCCACCAGCCTTGCGCTGATCCCGCAGGCGCTTGCGCGTGGCCTGCCGGTGCTGGCGATCTGCCGCGGGCTGCAGGAGGTCAACGTGGCGCTGGGCGGGCGCCTGCATCAGCGCGTGCACGACGTGCCCGGCCTGGCCGATCACCGGGAAGACCGCGGCACACCGATAGACGCGCAATATGGCCCCGCGCATGAGGTGCACCTGCATCCGGGCGGCTGGCTGGCGGGCATGAGCGATAGCGCCCAGGTATGGGTCAATTCCCTGCACGGGCAGGGCATTGCCGCACTGGCTCAGGGCCTGCTGGTCGAGGCCACCGCGCCGGACGGCCTGATCGAAGCATTCCGCGGCCCGGGCCCCGGCTTTCTGCTGGCGGTGCAGTGGCATCCGGAATGGCGTGTCACACAGCATCCGTTCTACCGTGCCATCTTTCAGGCCTTCGGCGAGGCCTGTCGCCAATACGCCGCGCGACGCGGCACGTGAGGTTGCATGTCCATCCGCACACGTTCGCGCAAAACCACGTCCACGCAGCCGGAGAGCGCGCTGCGCCGCTGGCTGAAAGAGCGCAGCATCACCGAGGTGGAATGCCTGGTGCCGGACATCACCGGCAACGCGCGCGGCAAGATCATTCCTGCCGACAAGTTCTCGCATGACTACGGGACGCGCCTGCCGGAAGGCATCTTCGCCACCACCGTGACCGGCGATTTCCCCGACGATTATTACGCGCTGACCTCACCGTCGGATTCGGACATGCATCTGCGCCCGGATGCCAGCACCGTGCGCATGGTGCCATGGGCGGCCGACCCCACCGCGCAGGTCATCCACGACTGCTATACCAAGGATGGCCAGCCGCACGAACTTGCCCCGCGCAACGTGCTGCGCCGCGTGCTGGACGCCTACGCCCAGGCCAAGCTGCAACCGGTGGTGGCGCCGGAGCTGGAATTCTTTCTGGTGCAGAAAAACACCGACCCCGATTTCCCGCTGCTGCCGCCGGCAGGGCGCTCCGGGCGCCCGGAAACCGCACGGCAGTCGTATTCGATCGATGCGGTCAACGAGTTCGACCCCATCCTGGACCTGATGTACGACTATTGCGATGCGATGGAGCTGGACGTGGACACGCTGATCCACGAATCCGGCGCCGCGCAGTTGGAAGTCAACTTCACCCATGCCGACCCGATGTCGCGCGCGGACCAGGTGTTCCTGTTCAAGCGCACCATGCGCGAAGCCGCGCTGCGGCACGGTGTGTATGCCACGTTCCTGGCCAAACCCATGGAAACCGAGCCAGGCAGTGCGATGCATATCCACCAGAGCCTGCTGCATGCCGGCACCGGCAAGAACGTGTTCAGCGGCAAGCGCGAGGGCGGTTTCAGCGATACGTTCGCGCATTATCTGGGCGGCTTGCAGAAATACATTCCGATGGCGATGGGCCTGCTGGCACCCAACGTCAATTCATACCGGCGGTTGATGTTCGGCGAGGTGTCGCCGAGCAATGTGCTGTGGGGCTTCGACAACCGCACCTGCGGGCTGCGCGTGCCCATCGATGCGCCACAGAACATGCGGGTGGAAAGCCGCTTCGCCGGCTCCGACGCCAACCCGTATCTGGCGATGGCCGCGACGCTGGCGTGCGGATTGCTGGGCATTGGCGAAAAGCTCGAACCGACCGCGCCGATCAGCAGCAATGGCAAGGAGCAAGGCTACGATTTGCCGCGCTCGCTGGGCGAAGCGCTGGATGAGCTGGAAGGCTGCGAGGCGTTGCAAGAGATGTTGGGGCGGCGGTTCGTGCGTGCCTACATCTCGGTGAAGCGGAAGGAATACGAAACGTTTTTCCGGGTCATCAGTTCGTGGGAACGGGAGTTCTTGTTGTTGAACGTGTGAGCGGCGTGATTGAGACCGGTGCCGGGTGTTTCCCTAGTTCCGTCGGGAGCCCAGGTTTTTCCCTTCTCCCGCCGGGACATTGTCCTCCTTTATGGGAGAGAAGGTGCCCGAAGGGCGGATGAGGGTACGGCGCTGGGCGATGTTGAAGCGTGGCGTGATCAGTGCTTGCGCGTTTTTTTTGGGGGGCAAATTTAAAGCAGACCTTTCACGTTTCTTTGGAATTGTTCTGGATAGTTGAGCCGAAAGCAGGGCTTTCACGCCCTTCGGGCGCGAGTTAATTTTTCTTTGCACAAGCAAAGAAAAAGTAACCAAAAAGAAAGCACACCCCGTCCTCGCGCCCTGCGCGCCTTCGGCGCTGCGGGTGCGCAAGTCCGGCAGAAATTTTTGTAAGGGACATCCATGTCCCTTACAAAAACGTCGCGCATCCATGCGCGCCGCCCTGCGGGTCGTATCTGCCGGCCTTGCCGCTGCGGTATGGGGCCCCGGAAAAGCGTAAGCAAGGCAAAGCAAAGCAGGACAAGGCAGAGCAGGACAAGGCAGAGCAGGGCAATGCAATGAAGGGCCAGCGCCGCTTTGCGCAATGCACGGAGGTGCGGCGATGCCATGCACAGGCCAGGCAGTGCTGGGCAGGAGGCCGAAAGTGCGGTCGAAATGTGCAGGCCGTTTACGTCGCCAGATGTTTCCTTCTTCCATCGGGACATTGGCCTCCTTCATGGAGCGAAGGTGCGCGAGGGGCGAATGAGGGCGACGTCGGTGGCAGGGCAAGTTCTTGCGCCCCCCCTGTGTGTCGGGCGTGCAAGGAAGTGGCAGGGCTTTCTGCAAGGCCGTCCACGGTCCGGCAACAGGGCCTGGGTATGCTTGTAACCCCTCACGCGCGGAGCAGGTCGTGGATCCTTCGGTGCTCAAGGCGTTGCAGCAGCTCGATGCCGCCCATCATCTGCATCCTTTCAACGACAACGCGGAATTGGCGCAGAAGGGCACGCGCATCCTGACGCGCGGTGAGGGCGTGTACGTGTGGGATGCCGATGGCAACCAGTTGCTGGATGCGTTTGGCGGATTGTGGTGCGTCAATGTCGGCTATGGGCGAAGGGAATTGGCGCAGGCCGCGGCGCGGCAGATGGAGCAGCTGGCCTACTACAACAGCTTCTTCCAGTGCACCACCGAACCCACCATCCAGCTGGCGGCCAAGCTGGCGCAGTTGGCGCCGGGCGATTTGAATCATGCGTTCTTCGCCAACTCCGGATCGGAGGCCAACGACACGATCCTGCGCCTGGTGCGGCATTTCTGGGCCGTGCAGGGGCAGCCGCAAAAACGCATCTTCATCGGCCGCCATGATGGCTATCACGGCACCACCATGGCCGGCGCCAGCCTGGGCGGCATGAAGGGAATGCACCAGCAGGGCGGGTTGCCGATTGCCGATATCCACCATATCGCACCGCCCTATCACTTCGGCGATGGCGGGGAGATGGATCCGGAGGACTACGGGGTGCTGGCGGCGCGTCGTCTGGAAGACAAGATTCTGCAGCTCGGGCCGCATCACGTCGCCGCTTTTATCGGCGAGCCGATCATGGGCGCGATCGGCGTCTACATCCCGCCGCGCAGTTACTGGCCGGAAATCGAGCGGATTTGCCGGCGCTATGACGTCCTGCTGGTTGCAGACGAAGTGATCTGCGGCTTCGGCCGCACCGGCGAGTGGTTCGGTGCGGAGTATTTCGGCTTCCAGCCCGACGTGATGACCCTGGCCAAAGGCATCACCTCCGGCTACATCCCGCTGGCGGCGGCGATGTTCAACGACCGCGTGGCCGGTGTGCTCAAGAGCCAAGGCGGCGAGCTGGCGCACGGTGGCACCTATGCCGGGCACCCGGTGTGCGCGGCGGTGGCGCTGGAAAACCTGCGCCTGCTGCAGGACGAGGGCATTGTGGAGACTGCGCGCACGCAGGTTGCGCCGTACCTGGCGCAGCGCTGGGCCGCGCTGGGTGAGCATCGGTTGGTGGGCGAGGCACGCATCGCCGGGTTGGTCGGGGCGCTGGAACTGGTGCCGGACAAACAGCGTCGCGGTGCGTATTTCCCAGGGCGCGGGCGGGTCGGGGCGCTGTGCCGCGATTTCGCGCTGCGCCGCGGGCTGATCCTGCGCGCGACCTACGATGCCATGCTGCTGTCGCCACCGTTGATCATCACCCGCGCGCAGGTCGACGAACTGTTCGACAAGGCCTGGGCCGCGCTGGACGACACTGCGCAGGCGCTGGGCCGATAGCTCCCGCACAACCGGTCCCACCGCACGGCGGCAGGCCGCGACGAGGACGAGGACGAGGACGAGGACGAGGACGAGGACGAGGACGAGGACGACCAAGCATGCGCACACAGCGGTGCCACGCGGCGGCTGCCGCGCTCGCCAGCCGGCAAGGCCTGTCTGTGCCGGCCTCGCTGCGCTGGGCAAATCCGGGCGTGGTGGGTAGGCTGGAAAGAGCCCGGATTCGACACCGGCCGCCCCATCGCGCTGCCTGGAGACCCACATGACGCTGCGACTGCTCGCCCTGACGCTGTCCATCACCCTGTTGTCCGGCTGCGGCGGCGCTGGCGCGCCCGGCAAGACCGACGCGCAGGCCAAGGTGCTCAACGTCTACAACTATTCCGATTACATCGCCGAAGACACCATTCCCGCGTTCGAAAAGAGCACCGGCATCAAGGTCACCTACGACGTCTTCGACAGCGACGAAATGGTGGAAACCAAGCTGCTGGCCGGCGGCAGCGACTACGACGTGGTGGTGCCCACGCTGAACTTCTTCGGCCGGCAGATCCAGGCCGGCGTCTTCCTGCCGCTGGACAAGAGCAAGATTCCCAATCTGGTCAATCTGGATCCGGACGTGATGCGCCGCATCGCCGCGCAGGACCCGAACAACGCCTATGGCGTGCCGTACATGATCGGCACCACCGGCATCGGCTACAACGTCGACAAGCTCAAGGCCATCTTCGGCACTACCGACGTCGCCAACAGCTGGGATCTGGTGTTCAAGCCGGAGAATCTGTCCAAACTCAAGGACTGTGGCGTGACCATCCTGGACACGCCGTCGGACATGATTCCGATTGCGCTCAATTATCTCGGGCTCGATCCGCACAGCACGGCGCCGGCCGAGATCGAAAAAGCTGCCGCGCTGATCAAGGCCATTCGCCCGTACGTGCAGAACTTCCACTCCAGCCAGTACGTGACCTCGCTGGCCAACGGCAATACCTGCCTGGCGGTGGGTTGGTCCGGCGACATCATCCAGGCGCGCGACCGTGCCGTGGAAGCCGGCAACAACATCAAGGTGGCCTACGCCATTCCGAAGGAAGGTGCGCCGCAGTGGTTCGACATGCTGGCCATTCCCAAGGACGCCAAGCACCCGGACAACGCCTATGCCTTCATCAATTATCTGTTGAAGCCGGACGTGGCCGCGGCCAATACCAATTTCATCCATTACGCCAACCCGGTACGCACCGCCACCCCGTTGGTGGATGCGGCGATCCGCAACGACCCCACCATCTACCCGCCGCCGGAAGTGACCGCCAAGATGTTCACCTACGCGATCAATCCGCCGGAAGTGGACCGGCTGTACACGCGGCTGTGGACCGAGATCAAGACCGGGCATTGAACTGCGTCGTTGACGGTGGGTGCTGCGCCCGAGCGCCGTGCTGCCTGGCAAGACGGCTCATTCCGCGTGCCCAGCGCACGGCGTCGGGACGGCACCATCGGGACCTGGTAGGCCAATTGTCGGCCGACCAGGTCATCACGCAATCTGTACCGGGCAGTTCAAATAATTGTATGGTTGCGCCGCCGTTGCCGACGCCGCCGAGACGGCCGCTGCGTGGCGCGCCTCGCCCATCACACAGGACGCATCCTTTTGAGTAACCACGACCATCAGTCCAATGACGGCCAGTCCTCGGCCACGGATGCGCAGGGCGCAGGCGCGCGCGACGAGCAGGACGCGCCCAAGCCCTCGCCGTTGAAGAACCCCAGGGTGAAGTGGACGCTGATCCTGGTCGGGGTGCTAGTGCTGATCCTGCTGGTGGTATGGCTGGCCTATTACCTGATCAAGGGCCGCTACATGCAGGACACCAACAACGCCTATCTGCAGGCCGATTCGGTGGCCGTGGCACCGCGCGTCAGCGGCTACGTGACCAAGGTGCTGGTGAGCGACAACCAGATCGTGGAGGCCGGCCAGCCCTTGCTGCAGATCGACGACCGCACCTACCAGGCCACCCTGCAGCAGGCCGAAGCCGCCATTGCCGCACGTCAGGCCGATATCGTCGCTGCTACTGCCAATGTCTCCGCGCAGGAATCGGCGCTGCTGCAGGCGCGCACCCAGGTGACCGCGGCCGCTGCCAGCCTCAAGTTCGCCCAGGCCGAAGTGAAGCGCTTCGCACCGTTGGCCGCCTCCGGCGCGGACACCCACGAACACCAGGAAAGCCTGCAGCACGATCTGGCGCGCGCGCGCGCCCAGTACGACGCCGCGCAGGCGCAGGCCAAGGCCGGAGAGAGCCAGATCCAGGCCAGCCGCGCGCAACTGGAACAGGCGCAGGCCGGCGTGAAACAGGCCACCGCCGATGCCGACCAGGCACGGGTGGCGGTGGAAGACACCCGTCTGACCAGCCGTATCCACGGCCGGGTTGGCGACAAGACCGTGCAGGTGGGCCAGTTCCTCGGCGCCGGCACCCGCACCATGACCATCGTGCCGCAGCAATCGCTGTATCTGGTCGCCAATTTCAAGGAAACCCAGGTCGGCCTGATGCGTCCCGGCCAGCCCGCCGAGATCGAGGTCGATGCGCTTTCCGGCGTAAAGCTGCACGGCAAGGTCGAGAGCCTGTCGCCGGGCACCGGCTCGCAGTTCGCATTGCTCCCGCCGGAAAACGCCACCGGCAATTTCACCAAGGTGGTCCAGCGCGTGCCGGTGCGCATTCGTGTGCTGGCCGGTGAAGAGGCGCGCAAGGTGCTGGTGCCGGGTATGTCGGTGGAGGTCACTGTGGACACGCGCTCGGCCAAGGACGCCAAACAGCGTGCCGAACAAGAATCCGACCGCGTGCAGGAGCAGGAGCGCGCGCGATGAGTGCAGCGGCCGCCACCGGCCCGCGTGCCGGCGGCAGCGCCCAGCGCGAGAAGGCCGAGCCGGGCGCCTGGCTGGCGGTGCTGGCCGGCACCATCGGCTCGTTCATGGCGACGCTGGATATTTCCATCGTCAATGCCGCGCTGCCCACCATCCAGGGCGAGGTCGGCGCCAGCGGCACCGAAGGTACCTGGATTTCCACCGCCTACCTGGTGGCCGAGATCATCATGATCCCGCTGACCGGCTGGTTCGTGCGCACGCTGGGCCTGCGCAATTTCCTGCTGATCTGTGCGGTGATGTTCACCGCGTTCTCGGTGGTGTGCGGGCTGTCGACATCGCTGTCGATGATGATCATCGGCCGCGTCTGGCAGGGCCTGGCCGGTGGCGCGCTGATTCCGACTGCGCTGACCATCGTCGCCACGCGGTTGCCGCCCAGCCAGCAGACCATGGGCACCGCCTTGTTCGGCATGACCGTGATCATGGGCCCGGTGATCGGCCCGCTTCTTGGCGGCTGGTTGACCGAAAATGTCAGCTGGCACTACGCGTTTTTCATCAACGTGCCGATCTGCGTCGGCCTGGTGGCGCTGCTGCTGCTCGGCCTCAGGCATGAAAAGGGCGACTGGGCAGGCCTGCTCAACGCCGATTGGTTAGGCATCTACGGATTGACGGCCGGTCTGGGCGGGCTGACCGTGGTGCTGGAAGAAGGCCAGCGCGAGCGCTGGTTCGAGTCCAGCGAGATCAATACGCTGAGCCTGATGGCGCTGAGCGGATTCATCGCCCTGGTGATCAGCCAGTTCCGGCGGCGCCCTCCGGTGATCCGGCTGTCGCTGCTGCTGCAGCGCAGCTTCGGCGCGGTCTTCATCATGGTGATGGCGGTGGGCATGATCCTGTTCGGCGTCATGTACATGATTCCGCAGTTCCTGGCGGTCATCTCCGGCTACAACACCGAGCAGGCCGGATACGTGTTGCTGCTGTCCGGCCTGCCGACCGTGTTGCTGATGCCGATGATGCCCAAGCTGCTGGAAACGGTGGACGTGCGCATCCTGGTGATAGCCGGGCTGATCTGCTTTGCCGCTGCCTGCTTCGTCAATCTGTCGCTGACTGCCGACACCGTGGGCACGCACTTCGTCGCCGGGCAGCTGCTGCAGGGCTGCGGCCTGGCATTGGCGATGATGTCGCTCAACCAGGCGGCGATCTCGTCGGTGCCGCCGGAACTGGCGGGCGATGCCTCGGGCCTGTTCAACGCCGGCCGCAACCTGGGCGGTTCGGTCGGGCTGGCGCTGATCTCCACCTTTCAGGAGCGCCGCATGACCTTCCACACCGAAACCATCGGCAGCTCGATCACCGCCAACGCCAGCCGCGCGCAGGAGGCGCTGGCCGGCCTGACCGCACAGATGCAGGGCAGCGCCGGCGGCGAGGCCGCCGCCCGCTCGATCGCCCAGTTCGCCCGCGTCGTGCAACAGCAGGCCCTGGTGATGACCTATAGCGATCTGTTCTGGATCTTCGGCGTGATCGTGGTCTGCACGATTCCGCTGGCCTTTTTGCTCAAGCCGTTACCCAAGGGGGCGCACCTTGCAATGCACTGATTCCATGCGCCTGATCCGCATGCCGCTGGCTGCGGCGTTGAGCACGCTGCTGCTTGGCGGCTGCATGCTCGGCCCCAACTACACCAAACCGCCAGCGGTTGCCGACGCGGCGATGCAAGCACCCACCCTGCATCGCGCCAGCGGCGCGGACGTGGTCGCCGCCGCACCGTTGAACCATTGGTGGGAGGAACTGCACGACCCGCTCCTGACCCAGTTGGTTACCCAGGCATTGGCCGATAGCCCCAACCTGCGCGCGGCGCAGGCGCGATTGCGCGCCAACCGCGCGCTGGCCCAGCAACGCCGCGCCGAACGCCTGCCCAAACTCAACGCCAGCGCGGTGTATGCCTACGCCGAGCCGCCGCAGACCATCGTCGATACGCTCGGCGGGCTGCAACAGGGCCAACCCGGCCAACCGCCGGCGGCCGGCAGCCAGGCGCTGGATCTGGAAAAGACCGAGATCTACAGCGCGGGCTTCGATGCCAGCTGGGAGCTGGATTTCTTCGGCCGCCGCCGTCGCGCCGCCGAAGGCGCGCTGGCGCAGGCGCAGGCCTCCGAAGCCGAGCTGGCCGATGCGCAGGTGCAGCTGGCCGCCGAAGTCGGGCAGGTTTATCTCAATTACCGCGGCTTGCAGGCCCGCCTGGCCATTGCCGATGCCAACCTGGACAAGATCCGCCAGTCGCTGCAGCTGGTGCAGCAACGCCGCGGGCAGGGCGCCGCCTCGGATCTGCAGGTCGAGCAGATCGCCACCCAGGTGCAGCAGCAGCAAGCCCAGCGCCTGCCGCTGGAAATGCAATCGCAAGAAGCGCTGGACCAGCTGGCGTTGATGGTCGGGCGCGAGCCCGGCGCGCTGGATGCGCAGCTCAGCGCGCCGCAGCCCTTGCCGATGTTGCCGACACAGGTACGCGTGGACGACGCCGGCGCGTTGATCCGGCGGCGCCCGGACGTGCGCAAGGCCGAGCGCGAGCTGGCCGCCTCCAGCGCACAGATCGGCGAGGCCTTGAACGGCTACTTCCCGCAGGTAAGTCTGCTGGGGGGGCTGAGCTGGGTCGCCGGCTCGCCGAGCGATTTCAATTCAGATGCGCGGACCACGCTGGCGGTGCCGATGCTGCGCTGGTCGATCTTCGATTTCGGCAAGACCCGCGCGCAGGTGGAGCAGGCGCGCGCCGGCAATGCCGGTCGTACTGCAGCATACGAAGGGACCGTGCTGGCTGCGTTGCAGGATGCCAATTCGGCATTGGCGCGCTTCGGTTCGGCACGCAGGCAACTGGTGGTCGCACGCCAGGCCGAAGCCTCGGCCACGCGCTCGGCCGGGCTGATGCAGCAGCGTCGCGATGCCGGTGCCACTTCATCGATCGATCTGCTGGATGTGCAGCGCCAGCAGTTGTCGGCGCAGGACGCTGCCGCGCAGGCGCAGGTGCAGTTGCTGGTGAATTACGTGGCCCTGCAGAAGAGCCTGGGGCTGGGCTGGAGCGAACCGGCGCAGGCCGCGCGCTGAGAGCAGGCAAGGCAATCTGTGACGCGCCAGCCCATGCGGCGGCCGCGTCCGGGTTTTGCCATCATGGTCGGCAGTCGCCGTTGTGGCGTACGCATTGCGCAATCGAGAGGTTCAATGGCATCCCCCGAGGCCACTTCGCAACCCCACTTCACCGCTGGCGACAGCGGCTACCTGAGCATCGACGCGGTCCGCAAGGAGTTCGACGGCTTCGTTGCGGTCGACGAGGTCAGCCTGCAGATTCGCAAGGGCGAGATCTTCGCGTTGCTCGGTGGTTCCGGCAGCGGCAAATCCACGCTGTTGCGCTGCCTTGCCGGGTTCGAGCGGCCGACCAAGGGGCGCATCGTCCTGGATGGTCAACCCATCGATGCGCTGCCGCCGTACGAACGCCCGATCAACATGATGTTCCAGTCGTACGCGCTGTTTCCGCATATGAGCGTGGAGCAGAACATCGCCTTCGGGCTGAAGCAGGAAGGCTTGCCCAAGGCTGCGATCGCCACCCGCGTTGGCGAGATGCTCGAGCTGGTGCGCCTTGGCGCGCTGGCCAAGCGCAAGCCGCACCAGCTCTCCGGTGGGCAGCAGCAACGCGTGGCGCTGGCGCGCTCGCTGGCCAAGCGCCCCAAGCTGCTGTTGCTGGACGAACCGATGGGTGCGCTGGATAAAAAACTGCGCTCGCAGATGCAGCTGGAACTGGTCAACATCATCGAAACCTCCGGCGTGACCTGCGTCATGGTCACCCACGATCAGGAAGAGGCCATGACCATGGCCACCCGGATCGCGCTGATGGACCAGGGCTGGATCCAGCAGGTCGGCACGCCCGATGAAATCTACGAACAGCCGGCCAACCGGTTTGCGGCCGAGTTCATCGGCTCGGTCAATCTGATCGAGTCAATCATCGTCGAAGACCAGCCGCAGTACGTCACCTTGAAAACGCCTGCGTTCGATGCCTGCATCCGCATCGGCCACGGCATCACCGGCTTCGAAGGGCAGGCGGTGGCGTTCGCGTTGCGTCCGGAAAAGCTTGCGATCGGCAAGGACGAGCCGGCGCAGGCCTGCAACAAGGCGCGTGGCGTGATCGAAGACATCGCCTATTTCGGCAGCCATTCGGTGTACCACGTGCGCTTGCCCAGCGGGGTCAAGCTGATGGCCAATTTCGCCAATCGCCAGCGCTGGGCCAGCGAAGCGCTGACCTGGGGCGACACCGTGTGGGTAGGGTGGGGCGAAGACGACGGCGTGGTGCTCACCGCATGAAGCGCGTGTTCGTACGCGGGTTGCCGGGCACACGCTGGGGCGTGATCGCCGCACCGTATCTGTGGCTGCTGGTGTTCTTCGCGATTCCGTTCTTGATCGTGCTGAAGATTTCCTTCGCCGAGCGCGCCACCGCGATGCCGCCGTATACGCCGCTATTGGCGGTTGCGGCAGACGGTGCGGTGAGCCTCAAACTGCATCTGGGCAACTATCTGGCCTTGCTGCGCGATAGCCAGTACGTGGCTGCGTACCTGAGTTCGATCAAGATTGCGGCCATTTCCACTGCACTGGCGCTGTTGATCGGCTACCCGATGGCCTACGTGATCGCGCGGCTGCCGCTGGCCACGCGCAACGTGGCGATGATGCTGGTGGTGCTGCCGTCGTGGACCTCGTTCTTGATCCGCGTGTACGCGTGGATCGGCATTCTCGATGGCAATGGGGTGCTCAACCAGGCGCTGTTGGCGTTGGGCGTGATCAAGCAACCATTGCAGTTGCTGTACACGCCGATCGCTGCCTACATCGGCATCGTGTACTGCTACCTGCCGTTCATGGTGTTGCCGCTGTACGCCAACCTGGTCAAGCACGATCAGCGCCTGCTCGAAGCGGCTTACGATCTGGGTGCGCGGCCATGGCAGGCATTCGTGCGCATCACCTTGCCGCTCTCGCGCAACGGCATCGTGGCCGGCTGCATGCTGGTGATGATTCCGGCGGTGGGCGAATTCGTCATCCCGGAAATGCTGGGCGGGCCGAACACCTTGATGATCGGGCGCGTGCTGTGGGGCGAGTTCTTCAATAACCGCGACTGGCCGGTGGCCGCGGCCGTGGCCACGGTGATGCTGGTGTTGTTGCTGCTGCCGATCGTGATCTTCCACCGCTACCAGCAGCGTGAACTGGAAGGGCGGCTGACATGATGCGCGCTTCGCGCGGTGGGCGCCTGCTCGGCGGCAGCGTGCTGGCGCTGGGTTTCGGCTTCTTGTACCTGCCGATCCTGTTGTTGATGGTGTACTCGTTCAATGCCTCGCGCCTGGCAACGGTGTGGGGCGGGTTTTCGACCAAGTGGTACGGCGAATTGGTGCGCGACCGGCAATTGCTCGACGCGGCCTGGGTCAGCCTGGAGGTGGCGTTCTGGACGGCGTGCGCATCGATGGTGCTGGGCACGATGGCCGCCATGGCGATGGTGCGCATGCGACGTTTTCCCGGCAAAACCCTGTTCGGCGCATTGATCACCGCGCCATTGGTGATGCCCGAAGTCATCATCGGTCTGTCGATCCTGCTGTTGCTGGTGTCGATGGGAGGCGTGCTCGGCATCGCGCCGCGCGGTGCGGTGGCGATCTGGGTAGCGCATGTCACCTTCACCGTATCGTTCGTGACCGTGGTGATTTCTTCGCGGCTGCAGGAACTGGACCGCTCGCTGGAAGAAGCTGCGATGGATCTCGGTGCCACGCCGTTGAAGGTGTTTTTCCTGATCACCTTGCCGATCATCGCGCCGGCCCTGGCATCGGGCTGGCTGCTGGCCTTTACGCTGTCGCTGGACGATGTGGTGATTGCCAGCTTCCTGGCCGGGCCCAGTTCCACCACCTTGCCGATCAAGGTGTTTTCGTCGGTGCGCCTGGGCATCAGCCCGAAGATCAATGCGCTGGCCACGGTGATGGTGCTGGCAGTGTCGGGGGCCGCGCTGATCGGCTGGTGGCTGCTGTCGCGCAGCGAAAAACGCCGCCTGCGCGATACGCAACTGGCGTTGCAACGCGAGGGGTGAGCGCGCAGCAGGCTGGGCGCGAGATACAGATGCGTACGCGGGCAGGTGGACTTTCGGCAGAACTGCCTTGGAAACCAATGCGGCTGCACGCACCAAGTGGCTGACGGCCACGGTCCTTGCGAACACAGTGTTGCAGCAGTTTCAGGCGATTGTGACGCGCCCCGAACTTGCCGGCGTCTAGCATGACCGCCTCGCAACAGGAGACCGTCATGTCCTACGACACCGTCAACCCCGCCAATGGCCAGGTCGAGCACACCCAGCAAACCCTGGACGCCGCTGCCATCGAAGCGCGCCTGGCTGCTTCCGCCAAGGCATTTCCGGCCTGGGCCGCGTTGCCGCTGGCCGAGCGTGGCGCCTTGCTGCGCCGCATTGGCGAGGAGCTGACCACGCGCCGCGACGACCTGCAACGCATCATGACCGCCGAGATGGGCAAGCTACGCCGCGAGGCGCTGGCCGAGATCGACAAGTGCGCGCAGGCCTGCGCGTATTACGCCGAACACGCCGCCGACTATCTGGCGCCGCGCGACATTCCCACCGAAGCGCAGTCCAGCTATGTGCGCTACGAACCGCTGGGCTGCGTGTTCGCGGTCATGCCGTGGAATTTCCCGCTGTGGCAGGCATTCCGGTTTCTGGCACCAAGCCTGATGGCCGGCAACGTGTCGCTGCTCAAGCACGCCAGCAATGTGCCGCGCTGCGCTGACGCCATGAAAGAAGTGCTGGACGCCGCCGGCATTCCGCCAGGCGTGTTCGATGTGCTGCATATCGATAACGACCAGGCTGCCGATGTACTGCGCGATGACCGCATTGCTGCGGTAACGCTGACCGGCAGCGAACGCGCCGGCCGCTCGCTGGCCGCAAACGCAGGCGACCAGCTCAAGAAGTGCGTGATGGAGCTCGGCGGTAGCGACGCGTTCGTGGTGCTGGAAGACGCCGATCTGGAGCACACCGTGCCATCGGCCGTGCAGTCGCGCTTCGACAATAGCGGGCAGACCTGTATCGCCGCCAAGCGATTCATCGTGGTAGACGCGATCGCCGAGCAGTTCATCGAGCGCTTTGTCGCCGCCGCAGCCAAGCGTGTTCTCGGTGATCCGCAGGATGACAGCACCACGCTGGCGCCGATGGCACGTGCCGACCTGCGCGACGAATTGCACAAGCAGGTGCAGGCCAGCGTGGCGAAGGGCGCCAAGGTTTTGCTGGGCGGCGAACCGGTCGCCGGCTCGCATGCCGGTTATCCAGCCACCATCCTCGACAACGTCGCTCCCGGCATGCCGGCATACGACGAAGAATTCTTCGGCCCGGTCGCTTCGATCATCCGCGTGGCCGATGAGACCGAAGCTGTGCGCGTGGCCAATGACACCGCCTTCGGGCTGGGTGGCAGCGTGTGGACGGCCGACGCCAAGCGCGGCGAGCGCGTTGCGCAGCAGCTGCAGTGCGGCGCGGCGTTCGTCAACTCGGTGGTCAAGAGCGATGTGCGCTTGCCGTTCGGCGGCATCAAACGCTCCGGCTTCGGCCGCGAACTGGCCGAGCACGGCATCCATGAGTTCATGAACGTCAAGACGATTTATGTGGCTTGACGGCAGGGATTTGGGATTCGGAATTAGGGATTCGTAAGAGCAGGCGCCCGCGACTCAAGTGCATTCTGGCTTTGGTTGAAAATCAACAAACCGGCCAACCGCTCAAACCAATCCCGAATGCCCAATCCCGAATCCCCGGCCGCAACGCGGCCCTACAACCACTTAGCGCGCTTGAACAGGCGATACAGCACCAGGCACGAACCCACCACGCCGGCGACCAGCAGGGGGTAGGCGTAGCGGGCATCGAGTTCGGGCATGTGGGCGAAGTTCATGCCGTACCAACTGGTGATCAAGGTGGGGGCGGCCAACAGGGCGGCCCACGCGCCGAGGCGCTTGACGGTTTCGCCCTGGGCGAGCGTCACCATCGACAGGTTGACGCTCAGCGCCGTGCCCAGCATCTCGCGCAGGGTGTCGATGGCGTCGTTGATGCGTACGGCGTGATCGAGCACGTCGCGCAGGTAAATGCCGACTTCTTCGTGGATCAACGAGCCTGGATTGCGCTTCAGGTGCGAGAGCACGTCCTGCAGCGGCGCCACCACCAGCCGCATCTTGTTGAGTTCGCGCTTGAGCTCATACAGGCGCACCACCGTCTCGCGCTTGTAGTCGTCGGCGAAGATGTCTTTTTCCAGGCGTTCGAGCGTGTCGCGGAACTCGTCCATGATCGGCAGGTAATTGTCGACCACGAAATCGAGTACGCCATACAGGCAGAACGACGCGCCCATGTGCAGCATCGCCGGCTCGCGTTCGACCCGATGCCGCACCGGCGCGTACGACAGCGACGCGCCATGCCGCACTGTCAACAGGAAGCGCCTTCCCAGGAACGCGTGCGTCTCGCCATAGCGGATGCGCTCGTTGACCAGCTGCGCGGTGTTGACCACCACAAACAGCGAGTTACCGTAACTTTCGGCCTTGGGGCGCTGATGCGCCTTGAGCGCGTCTTCGATCGCCAGATCGTGCAGGCCGAATTCGTCCTGCAGCTTGCGCAGCACCGATTCCTGCGGCTCGTACAGCCCGACCCAGACGAAGCCATCCGGCCGCTGCAACACATCGCTGATGTGCTCCAGGCTGATGTCGTGGCGCTTGCCGTCGCCGTCGTAGTAAGCGCAGGTGATGACACAGGACGGATTATCCGGATGATGGCCGTGGCTGTTCATGAGCGCATCCTCGGGTCAGCGCATACGGACGGGCAGGTCACGCGGTCGCAGGGCAATGGCGAGTGCGGTATGGATCGGCAACAACAGCATCACCCATTGCAGGTTGTCCTGCGCCTGGAAGGACAGCCAGTGGATCACCAGCGCCGCCAGCGCGCAGGCCGCCACCACCCAGGACAGCACGTTGAACCAGCGGCCCGGCCGATGGCCCAGCTGCAGCCGTATGCCGCCGAACCACAGCAGCACGCACAGCGGGTTGACCAGCAGCAGGTTGCGGTTGCCCCACGCCGATTGATGCGCGGTGAATCCCCACAGATACACCAGCAGGCCGCCGCCGATGGCGCACAGCAGCCAGAACGGTAACGCCAGTCCAGCCAGCAGGCGCTGCCTACGGCCCAGGGCCAGCACGCCTGCGGCCACGAGGAGCCCGGTCAGCAACCACGGCCACCAGTGCCGCGGCTGTTCGGCCGGCTCCGGCGCGATGCGATGCGGCAGCAGGACCTGCGTGGATTGCACCAACGGGCGACCGGCGCTGTTGTGCACCTGGGTCAGGCTGTCGGCCAGCCGCATCGGCACGAAGGCCTCTTCCCAGCGCGACAGCGGACGGTCTGCATACGGCCCCAGGCCCAGGTCGAAGCCCAGCCACATCCAAGGCGCGGGGGAGGCCAGTCGCACCGCTTCGCTGCGGAAGGTGTTGCCGCGCGAACGACCAGCCAGCTGCGACTTGAGCGCACCGCCCATCGCACGGTCCAGCGTGTCGCGCACCATGGTGGCGCAGTTGGCCATGAAGTAATCGTAGTGGTAGCGCGCGTTTTCCGGTTGGCTACGCACTGCCAGGCCGTCGGCCAACGCGCGCGCCTGGTCCGGCGGCAGATCCAGCCACTGGATGCTGACACCGCGCCCGGCATCGCGATATTGCGACAGGTCTTCGTCCAGCGGCAGCGCGACCAGGTAGTACATCATTTCGCCGCGCGCAAACCGCGGTACGAAGTCCGGCTCGCTCGGGTCGAAAAAACCGAAGTTGTACGAGGTGGCCTGCTGCGTGCGCGGGTCGACCACCACGATGGCATCGTGGCCGAAACGTTCGAAAAACACTTCGCCCGGTTGCATGGTCACCACGCCGACGCGTGGCGCCGGTGCAACGCTCAGAGCTGCTTCCTGCGAGGCATTGCCTTGGACGGCCTGGGCTACTGCGAGCGGGGCTACCAGCAGCGTGACCAGGAGCAGTGCCCAGCAGGCAACACACTGCCAGGCGCCACCACGCTGCGGCGCCGTGTAGGCACTGCGGGTCAGCTGGTTCAAGCGTCGTCCTGCGGATCGGGCGGCAGAATGGTGACGTGGAAGGCGTGCACGCGCCGCGCATCGGCCTTGGCCACGCGGAATGCGAAGCGCCCCAGCGTCAACTCTTCGCCGGTTTCGGGCAGGTGCCCGATCGCATCGGTGACCAGCCCACCCACGGTGTCGTACTCGTCGTCGGGGAACTCGGCGCCGAAGCGTTCGTTGAAGTCTTCGATCGGCGTCAGCGCATCGACCACATAGCGCCCATCGGCCTGGATCGCAATGAGCGAATTCTCTTCCTCGGCATCGTCGTGCTCGTCGTCGATCTCGCCGACGATCTGCTCCAGCACGTCCTCGATGGTGACCAGTCCGGCAACACCGCCGTATTCGTCCACCACGATCGCCATGTGGTTGCGCGAGAGGCGGAATTCCTTGAGCAGGACGTTGAGCTTCTTCGACTCGGGGATCAGCACCGCCGGGCGCAGCAGTTCGCGCACGTTGCCCGGGCCGTTGTCGGCCACCACGCCGCGCAACAGGTCCTTGGCCAGCAGGATGCCGAGCACTTCGTCCTTGTTCTCGCCGTGGACCGGAAAGCGCGAATGGCCCGATTCGACCACCTGCTTCATCAGGTCGATGAAGCGCGCCTCCACCGGCAGCGAGACCATCTGCGAGCGCGAAATCATCACATCGCCCACGGTGAGCTCGGACACGGAGATTGCGCCTTCCATCATGCGCAAGGTGTCTGCGGCGATGAGACCGTCCTGTTCGGCGGTCCGCAGCAAGGCGACGAGTTCGTCGCGGGTATGGGGTTCGCCAGAGAAGGCAGCGCTGAGGCGCTCGAGCCAGCTACGGCGTTTTTCCGGTGTTTCTAGGGATTGGCTACTGTCGTCTTCGGACATCGTGACGGGGAAGGGCACCCGGCAAACCAGGCGTTAGCCATCAGTCTAGCAGGAAGCCGGCAAGGCGCTGTGGATGCGCCGTCGCCTGGCCCGGCTCAGGGCAGGTCCAGGCTGTAGCCGCAGCCGACCACGGTCTTGCCCGGGTGCGATTTGACGTTGGTCACGCTCAGCACGACCGATTCGATCATCGCCTCGCCGGTCTTGGGGTTGGTGGTGTCCTCGCTGACCAGCTCGCGCCCGTACATGACCTTCTCGGCGTTATCCACGCCCAGTTCCAGATCCAGTTGCTTGGCCAGCGGGCGCGGATCGGGCAGGTCCAGGATCGCCATGATGCTGGCGCCGGAAAACGCGATGTGATTGGTACTGTGGCCGAACACGCGAATGGGCGTGTTGAGCGTGTATTCGGTCATGAACAGGTTGGACTGATTCAGCGGCGTCCAGCCCAGCGCCACCGCCTTGAGCGGGTCGGCCAATACCGGCGCCAATGCGCTGAAATCGCCGATACGCTGGCGGCATTCGATCAAGGCGGCAAGGTCCGGGCGCACCGGTGCGGTCTGCGCCCAGGCCCCGGGCACGCTCAACAGCAGCAGGGCGCCGGCAATGCAAAAACGCATCAGTGTTCTCCTGCGTAAGGGTCGTCGATGCCGAGGTCGGCCAGGATCTCGCGCTCCAGTTGCTCCATCGCCTCGGCCTCCTTGTCGTCTTCGTGATCCCAGCCAAGCAAGTGCAAGGTGCCATGCACGGTCAGGTGCGCGTAGTGCGCTGCCAGCAATTTGCCTTGCTCGGCGGCCTCGCGCGCCACCACCGGCGCGCAGATCACCAGGTCGCCCAGCAGCGGCATCTTGATGCCCATGGGCAGGCCTTCCGGCAGTTCGGCGGGGAAGCTCAGCACGTTGGTGGCGTAATCCTTGCCGCGGTAGTGGTGATTGAGCGAGCAGCCTTCCTTCTCGTCGACCACGCGCACCGCCAGATCGGCCTCGCGGATGCGTCCCTTCAACGCTGCGGCCACCCATTTGCGAAAACTCACCGCCGACGGCAGGCCAGCGCGCGGCAGCGCATAGCTGACGGCAACGTCGAGGCGGACAGGGCCCTTGGTCATGGAACACCGGCATTCAGATCAGACAGAAGTGACAGTATCGCGCGAGTGGCGTCCTGCTGCGACGCCTGCGTGTGCGTCCTGGCCGCCCGGTGGGGGATCAGCGAACGCACTCGACCAGCACCATGACAAGCGCGCCGCCGTTGGCAACACGATAAAACGCACTGCCCATCGGCCCGTTCTGGCAGTGCGGGTCGACCCGTCTGATCTCCAGGGCCGGCGCGAAACCCGGTAGCGATTGGGTCCAGATTGCGGCTTGGCCGTGCTCCAGCAAGCGACCAACCAGATAGCGTGTCGGCACTTTCCTTGTCATCGTGAGCCACTGCGCAGCCGAAGCGGTCGCGCGCGTTGCCGGTAGCGGCAAGGAGCGCCTGCGCTCGCGTTGCGGCTAGCAGCGCCTGTCGCCGCGCATCCTCGTCGGCCGCCGCCGCACCGGCTGCAGGTGTCGCCGACGCCAGGCGTTCCAGTTCGGCCCGATCCAACAGGATGGTCGCTTGCGCACCGGCCAGCGAGACACAGGACGCGGCCAGCTGCTGCCGCAGCATGACGCGCGTGGTCGTGTCGGTCTGTTGGCGTGCCTGCGCATGCGCAGGTTGGTGGCAAGCCAGTACCAACCACACCCCAAGCAGGAGGGCGCGGCCTTGCACGTCAGTCAGCCGCAGGAGGCAGCACGGCGCTATCGCGCTTGTCGTAGGCGGTGACGATGCGCTGCACCAATGGGTGACGCACCACGTCGCGCGCTTCGAAGAAAGTGAAACTGGTGCCTTCCACATCGCGCAGCACTTCGATCGCATCGCGTAGCCCGGACTTGACGTGCTTGGGCAGGTCGATCTGGGTGAGGTCGCCGGTGACCACCGCCGTGGAGCCGAAGCCCAGGCGGGTCAGGAACATCTTCATCTGTTCGATGGTGGTGTTCTGCGCTTCGTCCAGAATCACGTACGCATCGTTGAGCGTGCGGCCGCGCATATAGGCCAGCGGCGCGATCTCGATGACGTTGCGCTCCAGCAACTTGACCACTTTTTCCACGCCCAGCATTTCGTACAGCGCATCGTAGAGCGGGCGCAGGTACGGATCGACCTTCTGGCTGAGATCGCCCGGCAGAAAGCCCAGCTTTTCGCCCGCTTCCACTGCCGGGCGCACCAGAATCAGCCGCTGCACACGCGATTCGTTGAGCGCTTCGACCGCGCTTGCGACCGCCAGGAAGGTCTTGCCGGTGCCGGCCGGGCCGATGCCGAAATTGATGTCGTGGGTGGCGATCGCGTGCAGGTACTTGGCCTGGTTGGCACCACGGCCACGCACGGTGCCGCGCTTGACCTTGATCGCCACATCCTGGGCCTGGTACGCGCGCTCGGCCACATGCTCGAGGTTGGCATCGTTGAGCCGCAGGTGGATTGCGTGCGTGTCGAACGTCGTGGCTGCGGCCTCGTCGTACAACGCGGTCAACAGCGACTGGGCAGCGGCGATGGCCGGCTCCGGTCCGGTCACCCGGAAGACGTTACCGCGGTTGGCAATCTCCACGCCAAGCTTGAGTTCGATCTGGCGCAGATGCGCATCGAACGGACCGGCCAGGTTGGCCAGGCGCTCGATGTCCTCCGGTTCCAGGGTGAAATCGCGATGTGCGGGTGCGTTCATGGTTGGATCGGACAGTGCACCTGGGTGCGCGTCGGTAGGGCGGGAGCGAAAGGGTAGCGCGCGGCATGTGATCCCGCCAACACAGCGGGCGGCGCGGCACCTCGGCGATGCGACTGTCCGCAGACACGTGCAGGTTTTCCACAAGCGCTGTGGAGTCACGCATCACTAAGCTGTGGATAAAACGCGGCGCGCTTACTGGCGCAAGGTTTGCCGGGGAGTTGGTGAAAAAATCGCCAGTGCCGACAGGGTTGTCCACACAGGATGTTGATCGAATTCGGCAAAGCCTGTGGGTAAGTAAGACGAGGCCTTGCGTTGCAAGGCGCTACGGAGGTGTGGCGAAATTTTGACCATTGCGCGCAACACGCTTCGCCGCGTGGCTGGCCTGCTTGAAGGGGCGCCGCATCGCGCAGCGCCCACGCGCCATCATCGTGCGCTGACGTCCAGTTGAATCCGGCCGCGCAGCGAATTGCTCATCGCCTCGGTGATCAACACATCGACGAACTGTCCGATCAAACGCGGGTTGCCCGGGAAGTTCACCGGGCGCATGTTCTCGCTCTTGCCGGTCAATTCGTTCGGATCGCGCCGCGAGGGGCCTTCCACCAGCACGCGCTGCACGCTGCCCACCATCGATTGCGAAATGCTCGCCGCGCGCGCGTTGATGTGCGCCTGCAGGCGCGCAAGACGCGCCTGCTTCACCGCCTCCGGCGTGTCGTCCTGCAGGTCCGATGCCGGGGTGCCGGGGCGGCGCGAATACACGAACGAAAAGCTCTGGTCGAAGCCCACGTCCTCGATCAGCTTCATGGTCTTTTCGAAGTCCGCCTCGGTCTCGCCGGGGAAGCCGACGATGAAGTCCGAACTGATCGAGATGTCCGGGCGCACTGCGCGCAGCTTGCGAATCTTCGACTTGAATTCCAGCGCGGTATAGCCGCGCTTCATTGCCGACAGAATGCGGTCGCTGCCGGCCTGCACCGGCAGGTGCAGGTAGTTGGCCAGCTGCGGCACGTCGCGGTAGGCATCCACCAGCGAATCGGAAAATTCCAGCGGATGCGACGTCGTGAAGCGGATGCGGCCGATGCCGTCGATCTGCGCGATGGTGCGAATCAACAGACCCAGATCGGCGTACTGCACCGCCTCGCCCGCATCGGCGCCATATGCGCCGCGATAGGCGTTGACGTTCTGGCCCAGCAGGTTGATCTCGCGCACGCCTTGCGCCGCGAGCTGCGCCACTTCCACCAGCACGTCCTCGAACGGACGGCTGACTTCCTCGCCACGGGTGTAGGGCACCACGCAGAACGAGCAATATTTGGAGCAGCCTTCCATGATCGAGACGAAGGCCGACGGACCTTCGGCACGCGGCTCGGGCAGGCGGTCGAACTTCTCGATCTCCGGGAAGCTGATGTCCACCTGCGACTTGCCCGATTCGCGCCGCGCGCGGATCAGTTCCGGCAGCCGGTGCAACGTTTGCGGCCCGAACACCAGGTCCACGTAGGGCGCACGCTTGACGATGGCTTCGCCTTCCTGCGACGCCACGCAGCCGCCGACGCCGATGATCACCGGCTTGCCGCCGGCCTTGAGCGCCTTCCAGCGACCCAGCTGGCTGAAGACCTTTTCCTGGGCCTTTTCGCGAATGGAGCAGGTGTTGACCAGCACCACGTCCGCTTCTTCCGGGTTGTCGGTCAGCTCCAGGCCTTCGGAAGCGGCAAGCACGTCGGCCATCTTGGCCGAGTCGTACTCGTTCATCTGGCATCCGTGGGTCTTGATATAGAGCTTGCCGCGGACCGCGGCAGGTGCCGATGGGCGCGCGACGGGCAAGGGCAACAGGGCGGGTGCGTCCACGGCAGCGGCCGCGGACAGGTCGGAAACGGGTGTCCCGGGCATGGCGCTTATTCCAGGCGGGTAGGAAGAGAGCCGCGCAGTTTACCCGCTTGCGCTGGCGCCGTCCGCGGGCGCGCGCCCGGCACTGACGGCGTCGGCGCGCGCCACTGCCGGGCGCGCGGCCATCCGGGCGATATAGGCGCGGGTCGGGGCCGGCGGGTCGATCAGGCCGAAGTCCACCATCCACGCCAAGGCGCCGCCCCACAGCACATCGGCTGCACTGCAGCGCTCGCCCAGCAGGTAATCGCCCTTTGCCAGCTGCGCATCGACCACCTGCAGCACCGTGTCGGCGTCGGCATAAGGCGAGAGCGAGCGCGGCGGGGCGGGGCGCTTGAGCGCAAGGTCGATGATCGCCGGTTCGAAGGCCGAGCCGTAGAACGCAAGCCAGCGCAGGTAGGCGCCGCGGTCGGCATCGCCCGGCGCCGGGGATAGGCCGGCTTCCGGGTACAGCTCGGCCAGGTACTGATAGATGGCGCCCTGTTCGGTGACCACGCTGGTGCCATGAACGATGGTCGGAATCTTGCCCATCGGGTTGATCGCAAGGAATTCCGGTGTGCGCTGCTGTTCCTTCTCCAGATCGATGGGCTGCAGGCTGTAGCGTGCGCCCAGCTCTTCCAGCAAGACCAGCACCCCCCGCGAGCGGGAGCGGGGGTTGTGGAAGAGGGTGACGTGGCGGTCGTCGGACATTGGGGGCTCCGGGGTGGCTGCGGTGGCGAAGCGGTGGTGTGAGGGCGGGGTATCACGATGTTACGGGCCACTTGCGGACAGTTTCTGTCCGCAATACGGTGGCGTAATGGCTTCCACTGCTGCTCGTCTGTTGCGTCTGCTTTCCCTGCTGCAAGGCGGGCGGAGCTGGTCCGGTGTCGCGCTGGCAGAGCGCTTGGACATCCATCCGCGCAGCCTGCGGCGCGATATCGAGCGCCTGCGCGAAGCGGGTTACCCGGTGCATGCAGCGCCCGGCAGCGGCGGAGGCTACCGGCTGGGGCAGGGCGGTGCGGCATTACCGCTGTTACTGGAAGAAGACGAGGCGCTGACCGTGGCGGTCGCCTTGCGCGCCGCCGCGCCAGCGGTGCGCGGGATGGACGCCGCCGCGGCACGCGTGATGGCCAAACTGGATCCCCTGCTGCAGCGCCGCAGCGGCCAGCGCGCCAGTGCCGCACATGCCGCCATCGCCAGCATGCCGGCTGCCGAAACGGAGTCGCTGGTCGATGCGGGCCTGCTCGCGCAGTTGGCCGCCGCCTGTCGCGACCGGACCACGCTGCGGCTGGACTATCGGCGCCATTCGGGTACGGCCATCACCCGCAACGTCGAGCCCGCGCTGCTGGTGAACTACGGGCGGCGCTGGTACCTGCTGGTCTGGGACTGCGAACGCCAGGATTGGCGCAGCCTGCGCGCGGACCGGATCGATCAGGCGGTCGCCACCGGCGCGCGGTTCGCTCCCCGCGCATTGCCCGAAGAGCCACTCCAGCTCTTGCGCAAGGCGATCGGCGAAGCGCCGTTTCCGTGCCGGGCGCGGGTGCGTCTGGCCGGCACGGTCCAGGCATTGGCCGCGCGCATCCCGCCCTGGCTGGGTGCATTGCAGGCCGATGGTCCCGCGCATTGCTGGCTGGGTCTTGGTGCGCCGAGCATGCCCGCGCTGGCAGCCAACCTGTTGTTGCTGGACCTGCCGTTCGACGCGATTGCGCCGGCCAAAGCCCGGCCCGCCTTGACCCAGGCGCTGGACGCGTTGCGCACGCAGCTGGACCGGCTGCCGCAGTGAGGTCGGCCACCAGGCCGTCGCGAGCGGTCCTCGGGTGGCTGGCGGCGCGCTCGTCATCGGAGTGCGGGATGGGGACTCGAGGATTTCGAGCACCGGTCCCGCACGCCTGGCGGCTGCGCAGGCGCTTTGCTGGCGACTCCCAAACGCCGGCCGACACTTGGCAAGCCCTGGGCAAGCTGGGACACTCCGCGCATGAAGGGGATGTCAAGATTGCTGGGGCTGATGCTCGTCACGTTGTCGGCTGCGCCGGTCAGCGCCGGCACGCTGTACAAGTGCGTCGGCGCTGACGGCATCACCAGCTACCTTAGCAAGCGCCAGAGCGGCGCCACCTGCAGCGTCATCAGCAGCTATACCCCCGACCGTTCGGCCCGCCGCCTGCCGTCATCTTCTTCGGCCGGGCGTCTGGCCGTCAGCCCTGCGCACAGCATGGCCAATATCGACAGCGGCGCGCCCGCCACCATTATCAGTCAGCCGGTCAGCCAGCCACCACGGCATGTTGCCGAGGTCGCTTCTGCACCCGCTCCGCGTGCCTTGCCGGAGTCGTCCGTCTCGGTCGTCACGCCGCCAGCGCCAGCAGCAACCAACCCGCGCCGGGTCGTCAGCGGGCAGGTTTACTCTTATATGAAGGACGGCGTGCGTCACTACACCAGCGCCCGTCCGCGCCAGGTCGCCAGCATCGAAGGCTTGCGCACCATCCATTACAGCTTCATCGAAACCTGCTACGCCTGCGGTGCCAAGCCCGGGGTGAATTTCGGTGCGATCCGGCTCAACACCAATGCATACCAGCAGGAAATCGCAGCGGCGGCGCGCGAGTTCGGGGTGGAAGAATCGATCGTGCGCGCGATCATCCACGCCGAATCGGCCTACAACCCGCTTGCGCTCAGTCGTGCCGGTGCGCAAGGCCTGATGCAGTTGATGCCAGGCACCGCGCGCCGCTTCGGCGTCAGCGATGCCTATGATGCAACGCAAAATATTCGCGGGGGCGTGCAGTATCTGTCCTGGCTGCTGAAGCGCTTCAATGGCGACCTGACCCTGGCCGCTGCCGGTTACAACGCCGGCGAGGGCGCGGTGGACCGTTACGGCGGCGTGCCGCCGTACAGCGAGACCCAGCGTTACGTGCAACGAGTGGGCGTCTTGGCCGGCCGCTATCGTGGCCAGGCCACGGCAGCCAACTAAAACGGCTAGCAAAACGACTGTGCAGCCGCCCGGCGGGCGCGGCCGGCGCTGCTGACATCTCACAAATCCCGAGGCGTCTGCGCGATCCATGCCCAGACCGCTGATTGACGTGCTTGGTAGCTGCGGTCGGGAATCTCCGCCACGGCGCCGCGCAGCGTGCGGTGGGGCGAGTGCTTGTGTACCAGCGACCTCGGTTGCAGCGTCCGCAGCGAGTCGCGGACGCGTATTTGCTGCGCTTGCACCATGTCCACGCATCCGCCGCACGCGTGCATTGCCGTTGCAGGCGACGCAATGGCACTACGTCACAGCCATGCGCCTTCCATGCTGCTTGAACTCCGTCGAATCGGCTGCCGTCTGCATCGGCCGTTGCATCGCATAGGGCCGACTGCGTACATTGCGTTGTCTGTGCATTAAGCGTTCCGCTACACTGCGGTCGATTCATCGCGGCTGGACCCCCCGCCAGCCGTTGGCAGCCTCACGCTACCTAATCAAGATCGGAGAGCCGGATGGCCAACGATGGGGTTAACGCACCTGCTGATATCGGGCGTCGTCGGTTTTTAACCGCGACAACGGCTGTGGTCGGTGCGGTCGGAGCAGGATTCGTTGCAGTTCCGTTCGTGAAGTCGTGGAATCCCAGTGCGCGCGCCAAGTTGGCCGGTGCACCGGTCACCGCCGACATCAGCGCCTTGCAGGAAGGCCAGCGCATGGTCCTTGAATGGCGCGGTCAGCCCATCTGGATCGTCAAGCGCTCCAAGGCCATGCTCGACGCACTCCCGTCGCTGGACGACCGGCTCAAGGACCCCAAGTCCGAGAACAAGGATCAGCAGCCTGAGTACGTGCTGAAAAACCCGGAATACCGCTCGATCAAGTCCGACATTTCGGTACTGGTCGGGCTATGTACGCATCTGGGCTGCTCGCCGGAGATGGTCGCCGAAATCCGCCCCGAGCCTTACGACCCGCAGTGGAAGGGCGGTTATTTCTGCCCTTGCCACAAGTCGCGCTTCGACATGTCTGGCCGCGTCTTCGACGGTGTGCCGGCGCCGATCAATCTGCTGGTGCCCCCACACCACTACGTGGACGACAACACCTTGGTGATCGGCGTCGATCCTGACGATGCCGGTGCGTCGACCAAAAGCACGGGGGCTGCCTGATGAGCAATGTTCTGGTCCGTACCGCCAACGGCGTGTTCGATTGGGTCAACGAGCGCGCGCCCGGGCTGATGCCCATGTATCGCAAGCACATCAGCGAGTACTACGCGCCGAAGAACTTCAACCTCTGGTACTACTTCGGTTCGCTGGCCATCGTGGTGCTGGTCAACCAGATCGTCACCGGCATCTTCCTGACGATGCACTACAAGACCAGCGCCGCCGATGCATTCGCGTCGATCGAATACATCATGCGCGACGTGGAGTGGGGTTGGCTGATCCGCTACATGCACAGCACCGGCGCCTCGCTGTTTTTCATCGTGGTGTACCTGCACATGTTCCGCGGCTTGATGTACGGCAGCTACCAGAAGCCGCGCGAGCTGGTGTGGATTCTCGGCATGTTGATCTACCTGGTGCTGATGGCCGAAGCCTTCATGGGCTATGTCCTGCCGTGGGGACAGATGTCGTTCTGGGGCGCGAAAGTGATCATCTCGCTGTTCGGCGCCATTCCGGTGATCGGCAATGGGCTGACCGAATGGATCATGGGCGACTACCTGCCCGGCGATGCCACCCTCAATCGCTTCTTCGCCTTGCACGTGATCGCATTGCCGTTGGTGCTGCTGCTGTTGATCGTGCTGCACATCGGCGCGCTGCACGAAGTAGGCTCCAATAACCCGGACGGCGTGGAGATCAAGAAAGGTCCGAAGGGCAATCGCTGGGATGCGCACAAGCCTGCCGACGGCATCCCGTTCCACCCCTATTACACGGTCAAGGACCTGGTCGGCGTTGGATTCCTGCTGTTGATCGCTGCATTCATCATCTTCTTCGCGCCGGCGTTCGGCGGCCTGTTCCTGGAGCACGACAACTTTACCGAAGCCAACCGGTTGGTGACGCCGGAGCACATCAAGCCGGTGTGGTACTACACGCCGTACTACGCCATGTTGCGCGTGGTGCCCAACAAGCTCGGTGGCGTGCTGGTGATGTTCTCGGCCATCGCGATCCTGTTCCTGGTGCCCTGGCTGGATCGCGCCAAGGTACGCTCGGTGCGCTACCGCGGCTGGATTTCCAAGCTGGCGTTGGGCGTGCTGGTGGTGTGCTTCGTCTGGCTGGGCGTGATCGGTTCCGGCCCCGGCACCGACGCGCACGAAACCTATGTCGGGCGGGTGTTGACCTTCCTGTACTTCGCCTTCTTCATCACCATGCCGGTGTGGACGCGGCTGGACAAGACCAAGCCGGTTCCGGAGCGGGTGACGACCCATGACTAATCCCAACGTGAGGTCATGGAAGTCGCGCGTGGTCGCCTTGCTCTGCGGCCTGATGGTCGCTGGCGGTGCGGTGGCGGCCGAAGGCGGGGCGGTGCAGCAAGCAGGTAACGACCTGAGCGATCGCGCTTCGCTGCAACGCGGTGCGCAGTTGTTCATGAACTACTGCTCCGGCTGCCATTCGTTGAAGTACCTGCGCTATTCGCGCATGGCCAGCGATCTGGGCTTGAGCGAAGAGGAGGTCATGACCAACCTCAACTTCACCGGCACCAAGGTCGGCGAACACATCGAAGGCACCATGCCGCACGATGCGGCGACCAAGTGGTTCGGCAAGGCGCCGCCGGATCTGACCTTGATTGCACGCGTGCGCGGAACCGACTGGGTCTACACCTATCTCAAGTCGTTTTATCTGGATCAGACCCGCCCGCTGGGCTGGAACAACAAGCTGTTTCCGAATGCATCCATGCCCAACCCGCTTTGGGAGTTGCAAGGCCTGCAGCAGGCGCAATTCGGCCCGGCCGACAAGGCCACCGGCGACAAGCCGGTAGAGGCATTGAAGCTTGGGCAGCCGGGGCGTCAAACGCCGGTGGAATTCGACCAGACCGTGCGCGATATCGCCAACTTCCTGGAGTACGCTGGCGAGCCAGCCGCATTGAAGCGCCAGAGCATGGGCGTGTGGGTGGTCCTGTTCCTGGCGCTGCTCACATTCATCGCTTATTTGCTGAAGAAGGAATACTGGAAGGACGTGCATTGAGCGCTGCGTAGGTCGTCATCGGCTGCGGAAGCGAACAAACGCAGTGCACTGCAGGGCAGGCATCGCCAGGTGCTTGGAGACCTCGCTGATCGCCGAGCCTTGCGGCCGCTCCCAACGGGAAAGCGCTTGCCCCCCTCCCGTGCGGAGAGGGGGCAGGGCGATGGTTGGCAGGCGAACGGCGTGTCTACCGGGCCAGGTAGAACCCTGCGACCGTGTTGCAACGCCCACACGTCCTGCGGTTCTCGGGGAGCAGCGCAACAGCTGGCTTATCGGAACATTAATAAGCCTTATCACTCTTGGCTTTTGCGTGACGTGATTGCACACTCGATAGACCGTGGTGACTGTCGGCGTTGGGCCGGCCGCGCCGATGCGGCCGGCGGATTCCGGTCGTCGGAGAGCCTTGAATGGCGACGAGTGTGCGTATGCGGAATACTTTGACTTTGTTTTCGTCCAACGACGACGTGTTGTGCCACCGGGTTCGTCTGGTCCTGGCGGCGAAAGGGGTGACCTACGACCTGGTGCCGGTCGACCCGCAAAATCCTCCCGAAGATCTGATCGATCTCAATCCCTACCATTCGGTGCCGACGCTGGTCGAACGCGACCTGGTGCTCTACGCCGCGTCGGTGGTCAGCGAATACCTGGACGAGCGCTATCCGCATCCGCCGCTGATGCCGGTGGACCCGCTCTCGCGCGCGCGTCTGCGCTTGGCGATGTTGCGCATCGAGCATGACTGGGTGCCGCAAGTACAGGCGATCCAGCTCGGCAACAAGACGCAGGCCGAGGCCGGCCGCAAGCGCCTGAAAGAACTGCTCACCGCATCGGTGCCGTTGTTCAAGGCCAGCAAATTCTTCCTCAATCCGGAAATGAGTCTGGCCGATTGCGCGATGGCGCCGATCATCTGGCGACTGGACGCGTTGGAAATCAGCCTGCCCAAGGATGGCAAGGCGATCGAGGATTACGGCAACCGGATCTTCCGCAACCCGGGCTTTATCCGCAGCCTGACCGATCAGGAAAAGAAGCTGCGCGATCTGCCGGGCTGATGCGACGGCTGTATGCCAACAGACCGACTTCCGATTGCATGGCCGCCGCGACGGGCCATGTGCGGGTAAAATGAGGCAATGAGCGAAGATTTCCCCCGCATGACCAGCCATCGCCCGTACCTGTTGCGGGCCTTGGTCGAATGGATCAACGACAACGGCATGACGCCGCACGTTTTGGTGGATGCCGGCCTGCCCGGTGTGCAGGTGCCTGCCAGTGCCGTCAAGGACGGTCGCGTCGTCTTGAATGTCGCCGAGCGTGCCGTGGTCGGCCTGCAGGTGGACAACGAAAGCGTGAGCTTCACTGCGCGCTTCGGTGGCGTGAGCCACCCGGTGATGGTGCCGATGGCCGCCGTGCTGGCGGTCTATGCGCGCGAAACCGGGCAGGGCATGGCCCTGCCGGACGACATTCCCGGCACCAACAGCGAGCCGCCCGATCCGGGCACGCCACCGCCGAGCGCGCCGACGCCGGACGAACCGCCCAGCGGTGGCAAGCGCCCGCATCTTCGCGTGGTGAAGTAAGGAGCGCGCGCCACACCACTGCACAGCCGCAAGGCGAATGCAGGTCGGTGCTCGGAATCAGCAGGGGCCATTTGTAAATTCTGGTTCCTGCGTGCCGTCCACAGCCGGTGATGGCGTGTCAGGTTCGCTGGCTGCGGTGAAAGCGGCCCAGCGTATGACCTGCAGATCCACGGAAATGGAGGGTCTGATTGCACGTGCAGCGCACCTGTCGATTGCAGCGCCCCGGATGCGTCCGGCGCACTCGAGGACGCCTACGAGTACGACATCTATCGCTTCTTGGACGGCGAGCGTTCTCTGATTGCGCGCAGCTACATCGACACACCGAGTGAGGCGCATTTTCTCAGCATCGACGTTGCCGGCGAGTCGCGCCTCTTGAAGGATGCCGATCTGCTCGAGTCGTTGTGGCTGTTTGCCCAGGCGCAGCTGCGTCGAGAGGGCAAGCTGCAGTTGTGCTGGCTGAGCGGCAGGGACAATGGCTACGAGCCCGTCCCCGCGGATTCGACGCCTTTGGAATGACGTGGCGGCTGTGGAGTGCCGCCAACTGCCGGAACGACCAACCCCGCGCGCAGATCGCAACTGCGCGTAGCGCAGCTCGATGAGTGCTGAAAGTCAGGATGAGTGCTGAAAGTCAGGGGGAAGCTGGCCGGCCAATCGCTGTAACCCGGGCAGGTGAAGCTGCAGGGATGTCAGGTGTCAGCTCGCGCGTGACCTGCGTTGCAACCGCGCGCCTTACTCCAGCCGCTCATGCTCCGGGTGCAAGGCCCTGACGGTAGCGACCTGCGGCCCGGTGAAGGCAATCAGTTGATCGCCCCGCAGCACCAGCTTGCCGCTATGGCGATCCACGCCGTCGTAGGAATACTCGAAACGGAAGGTGCGCTCGAAGCCCAGCCAGCCGTTGGGCATCCTGCACACGCGGAGATTGGTGGAATGCACGCTCTGGTCCAGCCATTGCACGTCGGCCGCGCGGCAGGCGTTGCGGCCGAGGATGTCGGCGCGTTCGGCAGCCGCACGCGAGGAGTTCCAGAACGCGAACAGCGCGGCGCCGGCAATCATGAAAAGAATCAGGCTGGGCATGCCGTCAATGTGCCACGGCACGTGGCCGGCGGACAATCGCCGGACCGGCGCCGCAGCGTTGCGAAGGCGTCGCCTTGTCGACGGCAGAGGCCGTCGCCATAGCGCTAAGAGCGGCTAACAAAACGTAGCGAGCAGCTGTCAGGTTGGCGCGGACGGCGCGCTCAGAGCCGGAGGGTACGAGTGGGACATGCCGATTCCGAGCACCGGCCGCGCCCGCCTGGCGGCTGCACAGTCGTTTTGTCAGCGCTCTAAATCGTTCACTACCGGCCTGGCCCATGGCTTGTCTGGACCGCTGCGCAGCCCCATTGATCGTGGTTCCCGCCGAGTTACATCCGCGCGCCTTGCCGTCATGATGAGCCCTTGCCGTCATGATGAGCAACGGCCTCGGGCATTGCCAATGCATCCTGTCCTGCAACACTTCCATCCTGTGGTCGCTGCGTGGTTCGCGCAGACCTTCGCTGCGCCGACACCGGCGCAGATCGCCGCGTGGCCGGCGATCCAGGCTGGACGCCACACGCTGGTGGCCGCGCCCACCGGCTCGGGCAAGACGCTGACGGCGTTCTTCGCCGCCATCGATGCGTTGATCCGCGACGGGCTGGCCAACGGCGGTGCGTTGCCAGACGAAACCCGTGTGGTGTATGTCTCGCCGTTGAAGGCCTTGTCCAACGACATCCACCTCAACCTGGACGCGCCGTTGCAGGGCATCCGTGCGGCGCTGGTCGCCGGTGGCTTGCCGGACGTGCCGATTCGTACGGCGGTGCGCACCGGCGACACCCCGCAGCGCGAGCGCGCGCAGGCGCGTCGCACGCCGCCGCACATTCTGGTGACCACGCCGGAGTCGCTGTACGTGCTGTTGGGGTCGGCATCCGGGCGCACGTCGCTGCGGCATGTTCGGACCGTGATCGTCGATGAAATCCACGCGGTGGCGTCGGACAAGCGTGGCAGCCACCTGAGCCTGACACTGGAGCGCCTGCAGCGGCTGGTCGCGCAGCCGATCACGCGGGTGGGGCTGTCGGCGACGCAGAAGCCCATCGAAACGGTGGCGCAATTTTTGGTCGGTGTCGACGCAGACGGCGTGCCGCCGCCATGCGAGATCGTCGATATCGGCTACACCCGCCGGCGCGACCTGGCCCTGGCGTTGCCGCCCACGCCGCTGAGCGTGGTGATGTCCAACGACCAGTGGCTGCAGGTGTACGCCGATGTGGCCGCACTGGCGCAGCAGCATCGCACCACGCTGGTGTTCGTCAACACACGGCGCATGGCCGAACGCGCGGCGCGGCACCTGGGCGATCTGCTCGGCAAGCAGCGCGTGTCGGCGCATCACGGCAGCCTTTCGCGCGAGACGCGCCTGCTGGCCGAGCAACGGCTCAAGGCCGGCGACCTCACCGTGTTGGTGGCGACCGCATCGCTGGAACTGGGGCTGGATATCGGCGATGTCGATCTGGTCTGCCAGCTCGGTTCGCCGCGCTCGATCGCCACCTTCCTGCAACGCGCCGGGCGTTCCGGACACAAGGTCGGCGGTACGCCCAAGGCGCGCCTGTTTCCGCAAACCCGCGACGAACTGGTCGAATGCGCCGCGCTGCTGGACAGCATCCGCCGCGGCGAACTGGATGCCTTGCGCATCGTGCCAGCGCCGGTGGATGTGCTGGCGCAGCAGATCGTTGCCGAAACCTCCTGCGAAGACTGGGACGAAGATGCGCTGTTCGCGCTGGTGCGGCGCGCGTGGCCGTTTGCCGGGTTGAGCCGTGCCAGCTTCGACAGCGTGGTGCGCGTGTTGTGCGATGGCTTCAGCACCCGGCTCGGTCCGCGCGCCGGCTACCTGCATCGCGATGCGGTGCATCGGCGCTTGCACGCCCGGCGCGGTGCGCGCATGACGGCGCTCACCTCCGGCGGCACCATTCCCGAAACCGGCGACTACAGCGTGGTGCTGGAACCGCAAGCCGAAAAGATCGGCACGGTGAACGAGGATTTCGCCGTCGAAAGCCTCACCGGCGATGTGTTCCAGCTCGGCAATGCGAGCTACCGCATCTTGCGCGTGGAAGCCGGGCGCGTGCGCGTGGAAGATGCCAAAGGTGCGCCGCCGAACATTCCGTTCTGGCTGGGCGAAGCGCCGGGTCGCAGCGATGAACTGTCTGCGGCGGTGTCGCGCCTGCGTGGCGAGATTGCCGCGCGTCTGGACACCGCGCCGCACCAAGCCGCGCGCGACTGGCTGCAGCGCGAGCTGGAGATGTCTGCCGAAGCGGCGCGGCAACTGGTGGATTATCTGGCAAGCGCTTGCACGGCGTTGGGCGCGATGCCTACCCAGCAGTGCCTGGTGATGGAGCGCTTCTTCGATGCCAGCGGCGGTACCCAACTGGTCATCCATTCGCCGTACGGCAGCCGCATCAACCGTGCGTGGGGGCTGGCGCTGCGCAAGCGCTTCTGCCGCACCTTCAATTTCGAATTGCAGGCGGCAGCCACCGAAGATGCGATTGTGTTGTCGCTGTCGACCAGTCATAGCTTTGCGCTGGAAGAGGTTGGCCGTTACCTGCATTCTTCGTCGGCCGAGCATGTATTGATCCAGGCATTGCTGGATGCACCGCTGTTCGGCGTGCGCTGGCGCTGGAACGCGACCAACGCGATGGCGCTGCCGCGCTTCAGTGGCGGCAACAAGGTTGCGCCGCAGTTGCAACGCATGAAGTCCGAAGATTTGCTCGCCACGGTATTCCCGGACCAGGTGGCCTGTGCGGAGAACCTGGTCGGCGAGCGCGAGGTGCCGGACCATCCGTTGGTGGCGCAGACCTTGGAAGATTGCCTGCACCACGCCATGGATAGCGAAGGCTGGCTGCAGGTATTGCGCGGTCTGGAATCGGGCGCGGTGACACTGGTCGCACGCGACCTGGCCGCGCCGTCGACACTGGCCGCCGAAGCCTTGAATGCGCGTCCGTATGCATTCCTCGACGATGCGCCGCTGGAAGAACGCCGCACCCAGGCCGTGCAAAGTCGGCGCTACACGCCGCAGAGCAGCGACGACCTGGGCCAGCTCGATCCGCAGGCCATCGAGGCCGTTCGCGAAGAGGCCTGGCCACAGCCGCGCGATGCCGAAGAGATGCATGAGGCACTGGTCGGGCTGGGCGTGCTGCCGGTCGCAGAGGCCACCGATGCGCAGTGGCAGGCATGGTTGGGCGCGCTGGCCGCAGCGGGTCGTGCCAGCTGTATTGCCTTGCATGGCAGCCCGGCGCTGTGGATCAGCGCCGAGCGCATCGACTGGTTCATGCCGTTGTATCGGCAAGCAACTGCGCAGCCGCCGCTGCAGGCGCCGGCCGATTGCCGTGTTGCCGACTGGCAGCGCGACTGGGCGGTGCGCGAACTGCTGCGCGGGCGCCTGTCTGCGGTTGGTCCGGCACAGGTACCGGCCCTGTCCAATGCGTTGCTGGTGCCCGAATCAGAGATCGCGCTGGCGCTGGCGGCCCTGCAACGCGAGGGCTATGTCATGGCCGGGCAGTTCAGTGCGCATGCGCAGGCCGAAGAGTGGTGCGAGCGCCATCTGTTGGCACGCATCCACCGCAACACATTGGGGCGTCTGCGCCGCGAGATCGAACCGGTATCGCAGCGCGATTACGCGCGTTTTCTGTTCGAGTGGCAGCACGTGGACAGCAGCAGCCGGGTGGCTGGGCCGGATGCGCTGGCCGGGGTGGTGGGGCAGCTCGAGGGCTTCGAGGCGCCTGCGGTGCTGTGGGAGAGCGAGCTATTGCCGGCGCGCATCCGCGACTATCAACCGGCCTGGCTGGACGAGTTGTGCACCGCCGGGCGCACGCTGTGGGCACGCTTGCGGCCCGGCGGTGGCCGCAGCGGCGCCGCCCTGCGCAGCACGCCGATCGTGCTGCTGCCACGGCGCGAAGCGCAGCGTTGGAGCGCATTGGCGCGCGATGCCGACGACGCGCCATTGGGTTCGCGCGCGCAACGCGTCATGGACGTGTTGCAGCAGCAAGGCGCGCTGTTCTTCGATGAAATCGCCGACGCGGCACATCTGATGAACACCGAGCTGGAAGATGCATTGAGCGAGCTGGTAATGCGCGGCCGCGCGCATTGCGACAGCTATGCCGGCCTGCGCGCGCTGCTGGTGCCGGCGTCCAAGCGGCCGTCGGCACTGTCGCGGCAGCGTCGCCGTGCCAGCGCGCTGGGCATCCGCGATGCGGGCCGCTGGGCGCCGGTGCGGGCGCTGCCCGAGCTGCCGCTTGCCGAGGCCGCGCAGCGCCATCAGGACACGCTCGAGCACGTGGCGCGCACGTTGTTGCGCCGCTACGGCGTGGTGTGCTGGCGGCTGCTCGAACGCGAGGCCGCGTGGCTGCCGCCATGGCGCGAATTGCTGCGCATGTATCAACGGCTCGAAGCGCGCGGCGAAATCCGCGGCGGGCGGTTTATCGCCGGGCTGTCCGGCGAGCAATTTGCGTTGCCGGAGGCGATTGCGGCCTTGCGCCGCGTGCGCGCGCAGCCATTGCCGCAGCAGTGGATCTGCATCAGTGCGAGCGACCCGAGCAATCTGCTCGGCAGTCTGCTGCCGGGCGAGCGGGTCGCGCGCGTGCCGGGCAATCGGGTCGCTTCGCTGGATGGGCTGCCGATGGCGGTGTGGGCGGCAGACCGCTTCCAGGCCTTGCAGGAGCTCACCCCCGCGCAGGCCGAGCAGGCGTTGCGTCTGCTACAGCGCGGACCGGGCGCGGCCGAACAATCGCCGATGGAGCGCTGGTTGGCTCAATCGCCGGCAAGCGCCGTGCCTTTTCCGGTCACGCGCGGAAGCCTACGCGATAAATAGCGGCTATCTGCAACCACCCAGCGCCATGGCGCATCCATGGCCTTGCGGATGCCGATGCGCGGCGTCGCCAATGGGTTGGACGGAGGCGGCGCGCCGTCGTCCTCGATCCAGAGCCGCGCGGTCGCAGTGCTGAGATCCAGCCCATTGTCCGCAGCAGTCACGCCGAACGCCTGCGCCAGGCGGCCTGGGCCGGTGGTCAACGCGGTGACCGGCGCGGCGCCGCGCGCGGCCTGCATGCGGTCGATACCGTCCAGCGGTTCCAGGGCGCGGATCAGCACCGCATGCCCGGGCGCACCGCCGCAGACCGCATTGATTGCCCAGTGCATGCCATAGATGAAATACACATACAGGTGCCCGGGCGCACCGAACATCACCCGCGTGCGCGGGGTCATGCCGCGGAACGAGTGCGCGGCCGGGTCGTCGCTGCCGCAGTAGGCTTCCACTTCGGTGATGCGCCCGCGGCGTCCGTCAGCGCTGACCAGCACCTTGTTGAGCAATTGCGGCGCGACCTGGCGGGCATCGTGGGCATAGAACGTGCGGGGCAAGGGCTGTGCAGGCATGGCAGAAGCATAGCTTCACGGACGTGATGTCCCAGCGGACTGGCCTGGACAGCGCACGGGCGAGGGTAGGGTTTTTCCGAATATGGGCTGTGACGAGCGCGTGATCTGTCACAAAAGCGCAGATTCGATTGGATGAATAGGCACTCCGGCCCTGGCTGCATCTCAAGCGGGTTTTGTCGTCGCCGATAGCCATTAGCGATGGGTTAGACCAGCCGTAGCGCCATGCGCGATACGCGCAGCGCCATCGCCATCCTGCAGCGCATGTCGCCCACGCACCCTTCTTGAGAGAACTCCCCAATGTTAGGCAACTTCAGAATCGGAACCAGACTGATCGTGGCATTCCTGATCGTCTCGGCCATCGGCGCATGCATCGGGTGGGTGGGCTATTCCAACTCCGGCCGCATCAGCGCGCTGTCGACGTCGTTATACGAGCGCGAGTTGCTCGGCATGTCCCACGTCAAGGAAGCCAACATCAACCTCATCTATGCGGGCCGCGCGCGCGCCAACCTGTTGTTGGCCAGCAGTGCAGAGGAGCGCCAGTCGCATGTGCAGAACATCGACAAATACACCGCCAAGGTGGTCGATCACATGGCCCGCGCGCGGGAGAGCTTCCAGAGCGAGGAAGGCAAGAACAAGCTGGCGCAATTCGATCGCGCCTGGCAGAAGTATCTGGACGAGCGCGGCCGCTTCATCGAGGTCGCCAACCGCGAAGCGCTGCGCGAGGCCAATCCGGAACTGGCCGCGCTCTCGCGCGCGGTCCGTGCCAGCTCGGACGAAGTGGATAACCTGATGACCGACCTGAGCGGCCTGCGCGAGCGCAGCGCCGCGGCGGCCAACGCCGAAGCCGGTGCGATCCACACGCGCAGTTCCAGGCTGCTGGTCGCCATCATCTGCAGCGGCGTGTTGCTCGGCGCCATTCTCGGTGTGGTGATCAGCCGCAGCGTCACCGGGCCGATCCGCCGCGCGGTGGCGGTGGCCAACGGCTTGTCGGAAGGCGATCTCACCATGCGCATCGATGTGCACGGCCGCGACGAAACCGCCCAATTGCTCGAAGCGATGCGCACCATGGTCGGGAAGCTGTCGCAGGTGGTCGGCGAGGTCAACACCAGCGCCGAAACACTTGCCAGCGCGTCGGAAGAAGTCAGCGCCACCGCGCAGTCGCTGTCGCAGGCAGCCAGCGAACAGGCCGCCGGTGTGGAAGAGACCAGTGCTTCACTGGAGCAGATGACCGCATCGATCAGCCAGAACACCGAGAACGCGCGCATCACCGACGGCATGGCCACCCAGGCCGCCAAGGAGACCGTGGAGGGTGGCGAAGCGGTGGTTGCCACCACCCAGGCGATGAAGCAGATCGCGCAGAAGATCGGCATCATCGACGACATCGCCTACCAGACCAATCTGCTCGCGCTCAATGCCGCGATCGAAGCCGCGCGCGCCGGCGAACATGGCAAGGGGTTTGCCGTGGTCGCCGCCGAGGTGCGCAAGCTGGCCGAACGCAGCCAGGTGGCCGCGCAGGAAATTGGCGAGGTGGCCAGTTCCAGCGTGGAATTGGCCGACCGCGCCGGTCGTTTGCTGGATTCGATCGTGCCCAGCATCAAGCGCACCTCCGACCTGGTACAGGAAATATCCGCTGCCTCCGAGGAGCAATCTTCCGGCGTCAGCCAGATCAATTCGGCGGTCGTGCAGTTGAGCCAGACCACCCAGCAGAACGCCAGCGCATCCGAAGAGCTTGCCGCCACTGCCGAGGAAATGAGCGCGCAGGCCGAACAGCTGCAGCAGAGCATGGCGTTCTTCCGGCTGGGCGGGCAGGGCGCGCCGACTGCGCCGCCCAAGCGCGGCAAGCAGGTCGCTGCGCGGCCGGCGCGTGCGGCGGGCACGCGTGGCTGGCGTAGCAACGCAGCGCCGGCGTATGCGATGTCCGAGGGCCCCGACGAAGGCCAGTTCGCGCGTTTCTGAGAGAGCGACCAATGACCGCACCGACGCTTGATGTGATGCCCGGCGACGCCGATGTTGCCGCGCAATATCTGACCTTCCAACTGGATGGCGAAACCTTCGCCACCAGCATTCTCGGCATTCGCGAGATCATTCAGTACCGCGCTCCCACACCGGTGCCGTCGATGCCGGATTGCGTGCGCGGGGTGATCAATCTACGCGGCGCGGTGGTGCCGGTGGTGGACCTGCAATCGCGCCTGGCGCGCGCGGACAGCGCGATCGGGAAACGCAGCTGCATCGTGATTCTGGCCACCGAGCAGCCGCAAGGCACGCAGGTGATTGGCGTGCTGGTGGATGCGGTCAATGCAGTGATCGAACTGGCCGACCAGGACATCGAGGCGGCGCCCTCGTTCGGCACGCATATCCGCCGCGACCTGCTGCGCGGCATGGGCAAGGTCGGCGAGCGCCTTGTGGTACTGCTGGAGATGGAGCAGGTGCTGCAGGTGGACGAGATCGCCGGAAATACCGACGCACTGGCGGCCTGAGCGACCGCCGTGCCGCAGGGCGATCGGCGCAAGCTGGGTCGATCAGGCCCGCAGCTGCCAACCGTCGAAGCGGTGCACGTGGTTGCGGCCAGCGTCACGCGCCTGCTGCAACGCGTGCCGCGCACGGGCCAACAAGGTAGCGCTGTCGAGCACGGTGGGCGTGGCAACATCCACCAGACCTGCGCTGAGCGTCAACGGGCCGGTCGGCCAGTGCGCGTCTGCCACCGCCTTGCGCACGCCTTCGGCAGCAGCAAGGGATGCAGATGCTGCGGTCGCCGGCAGCGCCACGCAGAATTGATCGCAGGCCAGGCGCGCCACGATTGCGGCAGGCGGAAGCTGCGCTTCCAGCAATGTAGCGACCTGCAGCAAAGTAGCATCGGCCGCTGCGGCGCCGGCCTGCAATTTTTGCCGCTTGAAGCCATCCAGTTCCAGCAGCATGAAACCCAGTGGCGCATCCGCGGCAGAGCTGGGCGCATCGGCAAGCGCGTGCAAGGCGTGCTCCAGCCCGGCGCGATTCCATCGCCCGGTGAGCGCATCGCGCAGCGCATCCAGCTCTACCAGCCGCGCGGCCTGTTGCAGTTCGAGGGTGCTGACGACTTGCCTGGCCAATGCTTGCAGCGCGTCGCGCTCGGCCACCGACAGTCGCCGCGGAACGCGATCCAGCACGCACAGGGTGCCCAGCGCGATGCCGTCCGGGGTCAACAACGGCGCGCCCGCATAGAAGCGGATCTGCGGCTCGCCTGTCACCAGCGCGTTGCCCACAAACCGCTCGTCCTGATGGGTGTCGCCGACTTCCATCACCTGATCGGGTTCGAGAATGGCGTGCGCGCAAAACGACAGCTCACGCGGCGTCTCGTTCTGCTGCATGCCGATCCTGGATTTGAACCATTGGCGATGCGTATCGACCAGTGAGATCAGCGCCATCGGCATCCGGCAGACTGCAGCTGCGATCGAGGTGAACGCGTCGTAGCTCGGCTCCGGTGCGGTGTCCAGCAGGCGGTAAGCATGCAGCGCCTGGACGCGCTCATCTTCGTTGGCCGGCAGGCGCGCCCCGATCGTGGCGTTGACGCCGCCTGGCAGCAACGTTGCGTGGAACAGGTTCAACGCGGGTGCCTCGGGTACCTGCATGCAAAACACCACCGGGAACAAGGCGCCATCAAGGCGATGAGGGTTAATGCGACAAGGCACTGGCCGATGCGATCGCTACCCTGGCACGGCACTGCTTCCCAGGGCAGCGGCATACCGGCGAGCGCCTGTCCGGATCTTGCCACAGGAGTGGCGTGGTTGGCCGGCGCCGGCTTTCCAGTTCCGTAGACGCAGCATTTTCAGCTGCGCGATAGGGCGCAACGCGCCGCCGACGATGCAGCACGGGGGCTCACCGCATCAGCGTTGCCGCGGAGCTGCCCGGTGCCAGACTGCAGGTTTGTCCAACTCACTTTCCCTGAGCGGCCTTGCCAGTTGGGCGACGGCTTTGCTCGTCGTGCACCTTCAGATCTTCCTGGCCCGGGCGCTGCCTGGCGGCATCGTCGTGCCGGCGGTCTTGCTGGCTCTCGGTCACGCCGTGCGCATCGTCGGCGACCTCGTCGGGCTGTTGGTCTTTCTTGCTCATGGCGTGGGTCCGCTGTGGAGTGAAGCCGGACGTTAGCGCGCGCGATGTGATCTCCACGCCATGGCGACCGGCCCGCCTGCACCGCAGGTTGCCCCACAGCCCCCCTCAAAACGCGCAAGCCCCGGAAACATGAGGTTTCCAGGGCTCGTGCGTTTGACTCGATGGTGGAGCGGAAGGGGATCGAACCCTCGACCTTCGCGATGCGAACGCGACGCTCTCCCAGCTGAGCTACCGCCCCACGTGCTTCGATTCTACCCACAAGCCGCGCGGTTCGCCAAGCGAAGGAGGCGGCCGACGGTGCGAGGCGGCACCGTCGTGCGGGCTTTCGCCTTACTCGCGAACCAGCGGAAACTTCAGGTCCGGGTTCTTGGCCTTCCATTCCTTGTACGACACCGAACCTTCCCAGGCGGCGAAAGCCTTCGGCGTGCGACCACGACCGGACCAGGTTTCACCGGTGTGCGGCAGTTCGTACTTGGGCTTCACTTCGCTGCGGCCGCTCTTGACCACTTCCTTGCGCGCGGCAGTGGTGCCCAGGTAAGCGGCAATGTCGTTGCGCTGCTTGGTGTTGAAGTGACCGGCGAACTGTTCGAGCAGCGAAACGATGGTCGCATGCGCAGAGGATGCCTCGCTCGCGCGCTCGGTTTTCTCCTGTTCTTCCAGCTTCTGCAGTTCGTCCAGCAGCTTGGCTTTGGCTTGCGCGATGGAATCCAGTTTCGAAGAGGTATTGCTCACAGAGGTATGGCCTCGGAATAAAGAGTGGACACGCCGCCCGGAGGGCGCGCGGCATTATGGCATGTGGCCCGGGAGCGGCCGTTATGGAGCGGGGGCTTGCACATGGCGTGAACAGGCCTTTCACGACGCCTGTTCGAACGCTCTCGCATTGTCGCCACGGGCGCTGCTGGGCCGAAGGCTCACGTTAGCAGACCCGACCACGACGATACAGGAGCATGTCATGAGTGACGACAAACGCAACGTCGGATCGCCAGACCGCGACCGCATCAACGTCAATGAAGCCTATGAGCTGCAGTACTGGACCAAGACCCTTGGCGTCAGTGCCGATGACTTGCGCGCGGCCGTGCAGAAGGTGGGGCCAATGGCCGCCAGCGTACGCCAGCACCTGGGTAAATAAGCGGAAGGTCTGCCATGAGCCTGAGCGAATACCGCCGCAAGCGCAGCTTCGACAAAACCCGCGAGCCGGAGCCGGGCAAAGCCCTGCCGCCGGGCCAGCGTGCGATCTTCGTGGTGCAGCTGCACCACGCCAGCCGTCGCCATTACGATTTTCGCCTGCAGGTGGGCGATGCGCTCAAGAGCTGGGCGGTGCCGAAGGGGCCAAGTTACGACCCCAAGGTCAAGCGCATGGCGGTGGAGGTGGAAGACCACCCGGTCGATTACGCCAGTTTCGAAGGCGAGATTCCCAAGGGCGAATACGGTGGCGGGCACGTGGCGCAGTTCGACCATGGCGTGTGGGCGACCGCGGGCGACCCCGAAGCGCAGTTGGCCAAGGGACATCTGCGCTTCGAGTTGTTCGGCAACAAGCTCAAGGGCGGTTGGCATCTGGTGCGCTCGGGCAAGCCCGCGCGGCAGCCGCAGTGGCTGCTGTTCAAAGAGGACGATGCCTACGCCGGTACATTAGAGGCCGACGACCTACTGGCCGACGTCGCTGCCGCGCCTGCCGACGATGTACGCCGCGCAGGCGCCGGCAAGACCCAGCGCAAGGCACTGACCACCGTGCCGACGCCGGTGGCGAAAAAGCGTGGTACGTGGGCGAAGCAGGCGCTGGCGCTGAGCAACGCACGTCGCGCCGAGATGGAGGATGCGCCGTTCGCGCCGCAGCTGGCCAAGCTGGGGCAGTCCCCGCCCGAAGGCGCGCAGTGGCTGCACGAAATCAAATGGGACGGTTACCGCATCCTGGCTACTGTGACAGACGGCAAGGTAAGGCTGTGGTCGCGCAATGCATTGGAGTGGACCGACAAGACGCCGGAAATTGCCGATGCCATCCAGTCGCTGGGCCTGCGCAGCGCGCAGCTCGATGGCGAATTGATCGCCGGGCGCGGCACCAAGGACGACTTCAACCTGCTGCAGGCCACCTTGTCCGGCGAGCGCCAGGTGCCGCTGGCGTTGGCGGTGTTCGATCTGCTGCACGTGGACGGGGTGGACATCAGCGAGGCGCCGTTGCGCGAGCGCAAACAGCTGTTGGAGCAGGTGCTGGAGGCTGCACCCAACACGCATCTGGCCTATAGCTCGCACGTCGAAGGCGATGGCACCGAGGCGTTCCGGGTGGCCGGCGAACAGCACTTCGAAGGCATCATTTCCAAGCGCGCGGATCGCCCGTATCGCGACGGGCGCAGTGACGATTGGCGCAAGACCAAGCAACTGGCCAGCCAGGACTATGCGGTGGTCGGCTACACCGCGCCCAAGGGCAGCCGCAGTGGCTTCGGCTCGCTGTTGTTGGCCACGCCGGACCCGGTGCATGGCTGGTTGTACGTGGGCCGTGTGGGTTCCGGGTTCTCCGATGCCCTGATGCGTGAGGTCACCCGGCAACTGGAAGGTGGCGGGCGCAAGCCTACCGCGCACATTCCCACCGAAGACACCGACCTGCGCGGCGCCACCTGGTTTGCGCCGCGCTTTGTGGTGGAGGTGTTCTATCGTGGCATTGGGGGGCAACAGCTGTTGCGCCAGGCCTCGTTCAAGGCGCTGCGCCCGGACAAACGCATTGCCGATCTGGCCGACAGCGATGCAGGAGCCGGCCCGGCTGCATCGTCGTCTGCCAAGCGTGCGCCAAAGAAACGTGCTGCCAAAGACGCCGCAACCCAGGCGCCCAAACGTGCAGCGACGCGAGCAACAGCGCCTGCGCGCAAATCTGCGGTTGCCACACCTTCCTCGGCTGCGCTACCCACGCTGTCCAGCCCGACCAAGTTGATCTACCCGGATATCCGCGCGACCAAGCGCGATGTCTGGGACTACTACCAGGCGGTGATGGATCACCTGTTACCGCAGATCGTAGGACGGCCGCTGTCCATCATCCGCTGCCCTAGCGGTGCCGAAAAACCGTGTTTTTTCCAGAAGCACCATACCGCCGGCCTCGAGCGCGTGAGCTCGGTCAAGCTGACCGAAGAGACCGGCACCAACGCGTATTACCTGGTGGTCGAAGACGCGCCCGGGTTGCTGGAACTGGTGCAGTTCAATGCGCTGGAATTCCATCCCTGGGGCTCGCATGCGGATCGCCCGGATGTGGCCGACCGGGTGGTGTTCGATCTCGATCCTGGACCGGACGTGCCGTTTGCCGAGGTCAAACGTGCGGCCAACGATATCCGCAAGCTGCTGGCGCAGCTGGAGCTGGAATCGTTCCTGCGTGTCTCCGGCGGCAAGGGGCTGCACGTGGTGGTGCCCCTGAACCCCGGCTGCGACTGGGAGGTGACCAAGCGTTTCGCCAAGGGATTTGCCGATGCCCTGGCGCAGGCCGAGCCGCAGCGGTTCATCGCCACAGCCACCAAGCGGCTGCGCAACAAGCGCATCTTCGTCGACTACCTGCGCAACGGCCGTGGCGCCACTGCAGTTGCGTCCTATTCCTTGCGTGGTCGTCCGGGGGCGCCAGTTGCGTTGCCGTTGGCGTGGTCGGACTTGTCCAAGCTGCAGCGCGCCGATGCGTTCACCTTGCGCGATGTCCCGGAGAAGCTGCGCCGTCGGCGCAAGGACCCTTGGGCAGACATGGACCGCATCCGGCAGAACCTGGCGCGCTGGGCGGAGCAGGACGAGGAGTGATGTGATTGGGCACAGAGCATGCCGGCATCGCCGCTGCGCGTGCGCGACCGGTAGTGAAGTCGCCGCGACGCAGGCGCTGCGCGCGTTCTGACGCATTCCATATTGCTCGCTAGGCGGCCTTCGCCAGTTCGGCGCCGCTCGCCCGCATCTGACGAAGAGCCCGCATCGCTGCCGGCTCTGGCGCGTCAACACGCCGCGATCCTACGCTGCGGTATTGTCCAGCAGCGGCATCAGCTGTGCTTCAAGCAGGGCACGGCGCCATTGGCCCAGCGCCGCAGGCCAGCTGCGCTGTTCCATCAAGGTTTCCAGGTGGCGGCGCGAGGCCAGCAGGCCGTCCGGCAAGCCGAGTTCGCGGCTACGTTGCGCCACCGTGTCTTGCAGCCGCTTGAGTAAGGCCTTGTTGCCGTCGGTGGCGGCCTGCGCCAGCGGCGCGTGCTCTTCGTCCGGAAGCGGGGTGTTGAGTGCATCCCACACCGCGTTGGCGAGCTTGCGCGGCGCCTTGGGAAATTTATCGAACTGCCGCAGCAAGGCGTCCAGATCGGCGGGCGGAAACCGCGCCAGCTGGCTGGCCAGTTCGTTGTCCAGGATCCAGCTGCGCGGGCGATCGCTCTGCCGTGCCTGCAAGTCCCGCCAACGCAGCAGACGCAGCAGCCGGCGTTGCGCTGCCGGTTCCAGGAACTTTGCGGCGCGCAGGCTCACATGCGGCCAGCGCTCGCCATCGTCGTGCTCCACCGTGGCGAGCAGGCGGTCGGCGTCTTCGGCCAGCCACTCCAGCCGGTTCTGCTCGGCGAGGCGGCGGGTGAGCTTGTCGTGGATCGCAAACAGGTAGCGCACGTCGTCGGCGGCATATTCCAGCTGCGCCGGCGACAGCGGGCGACGCATCCAGTCCGAGCGTGTTTCGCCCTTGGTCAGCAAGGTGCCGGTGACTTCCTGGACCAGTTTCTGGTAGCCCATGCCGCCACCGACACCGGCCAGCGCCGCGGCGATCTGGGTGTCGAACAACGGCCGCGGCAATGCGCCGCACGCGCATTTGAACGTGACCAGGTCTTCGCTGGCGCTATGCATCACCTTGACGATGTCGGTGGCGATCAACCACTCCTTGAGCGCCGCGTTCATGCCGGGGATCAGCGGGTCGATCAGCAGGATCTCCTCGCCGATGGCCATCTGCACCAGGGCCAGTTGCGGCCAGTAGGTGCGTTCGCGAATGAATTCGGTATCCAGGCCGATGCGCGATGGTCGCGCTGCCTGCAGGCGGTCAGTCAGCTCGGAGGGGTGGGTGATCCAATGGGGCACGTGATTTCCGTCGGCGGCAAGGGTTTGCGCAGAGCGCGCAGAATAGCCTAACGTCGCGATCGCCTGTCGTGCGGCAGAGCACTGGAAGGAGCAGGTGGTGGGTGAGTGCGGTGACCGGATGGCAGCGTGGGCAATGGTCGCGCCCAGAGCGGCTGGCAAAACGCCTGCGCAGCCAGCAGGCGGGCGCGGCCGGGGTGCGGAAGCGACATCCAGCATGCGCACGCTTGGGTTGCTGCGCACCGGCCACGCCCGCCCGAGCGCTGCTCGCTATGTTTTGTTGGCCGCGCTTGGCCTGTGCGCCTGTTCGCGCACGCCGACGCCCGCACCTGCGGTCGCGCCGCAACCGGCGCCTGCCGCCGTGCCGAGCAAGCCGAACGTTTCCATCGGTGGCGAAGAATCCGCCGAAACCGTGGCGCAATGGCAAGCGCCGGTGGTGGACCTGGGCGACGAGCCCCTGGCGCAGGTGCGCAAGCGCGCCGACCAGGCATTGCGGGAAGACCGCCTGTATCGCGATGCCGGCGATGCGATCCCGTTGTATCTGGCGATCCAGCAGCGCGCCGGTGGCAAGGATGCAGCCAGCCGGCGTGGCCTGGAGCAGGCGCGTGGCCGGTTGCTCGAACGCGGCGCAGCGCTGATCGAACAAACCGAGCGCCAGTACGACGCGTTGGAGCAGGCGCGTGAAGTGGCCTTCGTCGCGCTCGCCCTGGCGCCACAGGACCCGAAGGTGCGCGCACTGCAGCGCGAGGTGGAAACCGCGCAGCGCGTGCTGGCGTTCAACCGCGCCGGCGAAGACGACCTGCGCGGCGGGCGGCTGGGCGAAGACGGCAATGGCGCGCTGGTGAATTTTCGCGACGCTGCGCAACTGGATCCGGACAACCCGCGCACCCGACAGGGCCTGGCCGCCGTGGAAAGCGGCCTGCTGGAGCGCGCCGAACAGGCGGCGCAGGCGAGCGACTTCATCGGTGCCCGTTACTGGCTGCAGATGGCCGGGCAGGTACGCGAGCGTGCGCCCACCATCGCCGATGCACGCGCGCGGGTGGAACGCGTGCGCCGGGCGCAGATCGCGGCGTTGCACGACGCCGGCCTGCACGATCTGACCTCGCCGCGCGGGCTCAAGGCGGCCGGCGAGAAACTTGCCGAAGTGCTGCGCATTGCCGACCCCGGCGATGCGGTGGCCGGCGATCTGCGCCGTCGGCTGGAATTGGCCACCCATTACGGCAGCTTCCGGCCCGGGCAGGTGTTCACCGACGGGCTCAAGGTCGGCGGGCGCGGGCCGCAGATGATCGTGGTGCCGCATGGCGCATTCCAGATGGGCGCCGGCGATGCCGAACCGGGCGCTTCCGACAACGAGCGCCCCGCCCATTACGTGCGCTTCGCACGCGGCTTCGCGTTGTCGATCACCGAGGTCACGGTTGCCGAGTTCCGCCAGTTCGTCGACGCCACCGGCACGCGCCCGCGTGCCACCCGGCGTGGGCATTCGGTGGTCTACGACGAGCGCAGCGGCAACTTCATCCGCCGCAGCGGGGTGGACTGGCAGTCCGATTACAACGGCGCCCAGGCTGCGCCCAACAGCCCGGTGATGCACGTCAGCATTCGCGACGCCGAAGCGTATGCGTCCTGGCTGTCGGAACAGACCGGCCGCCATTACCACGTGCCCAGCGAGGCCGAGTTCGAGTATGCGGTGCGTGCCGGCACCACGGGACGTTACCCGTGGGGCAACGCGGGCTCGCCGCCGGCCGACGCCGGCAACTTCACCGGCGGCAACGACGTTTCGCGCAGCGGCCGGCATTGGAACAACGGCTTCGTCGGCTACGGCGATGGCTTTTGGGGTCCAGCGCCGGTCGGCAGTTTTCGCGCCAATGCCTGGGGTCTGCACGACATGGGCGGCAACCTGAGCGAATGGGTGGCCGACTGTTGGCACGCCAGCTACCGCCGTGCACCGGCCGATGGCGCGGCCTGGTACAACCCGGGCTGCCGGCAACGCATGATCCGTGGCGGCAGCTGGGCCAATTCGCCGCAACAGACACGTGCGGCCTGGCGGCAGTCGCAGGACTCGGACACTACCAGCGCCCGTATCGGCTTTCGCGTGGCACGCGGAATCTAGCGACGACCGGTGGCGCGTGGGCGCATCGATCGCGTCCGGCGTGACTGCAACATTAGGCTTGACGTCGCCGTCGCCGTCGCCGTCGCTGCGAACGCCTTCGGCTCAGCCCTACGTCCTGCGATGTCACGGCGGAAGGCGTTCATTCCGACTAAGTCGGCGGAGGCGCGCGGCTACACAAGCGAGGCATCTCTCTTGTACGAGGAAGGAACACGGCCGGAAGAGCGCTGCAATCGCGCAAGCGCCTTCGGGAATCGAGTGTGTGAACCGCGCTTGGATTGCGCTACTTCCATCCGACAACGTTCCCAAGGCGACCAACCAGGAGCGGACGTTTGCGGGGCGTCGGCTCCCGGTCCTTCGCGTTGCAGTGGGCGCCGACAGGCACGTGCTGCGCTGACCAGGCGCTATGCGCAATAGCTGGGATTCAGTTGGCTTAACAGCAACGAACACCGCGTGCATTCGCGGTGAAACCGGTCGTGTCTGCTGTGGTCAAATCGCAACCGCTATCAAGGGACTGCCGTCATGGGCATGGGGATCAAAATGTTTCGTTGGGTGATTGCGATCCTGCTGATCGGCGGCAGCGGCTATGCCGTGGCGCGGCATCTGCAGGACAGTAATACGGCTGGGCATTACGGCTCGGTCGAAGTGATTCGCCCGGAGGGTACGCCCAAGGCGATGGTGATCCTGCTGCCCGACAGCGATCATCCGCAAGACGGCCAGAAGCTGGCCGACCTGCTGAGCAACGATGGCGCGCTGGTGGCAGTGGTCGACACCGGCAAATACCGCGAACGCGTGCGCTCGCACCAAGCCGCCTGCAGCTCGCTGGCCGACGACGCCGAGCGACTGGGCAAGAAGTTGTTGCGCGCCGAACATGTCGATGCGTTCCTGCCGCCGGTGATGGTGGGGCAGGGCGATGGCGCGGTGCTGGCGCGCCAGGCGGTGGCTTCGGCCGCGCCCGACGTGCTGGGCGGCGCGGTGGTTGCCGATGCCGGCACCCAGGATCCAGGTCTGGCATGTTCGCGCGATCTGCCCAATGCCAGTCAGGGCTTCCTGGACGATCTGGCCGACGCATCCAGCCCGATGCAGATCGCCGCGGCCACGCGCGGGCACTTCCTGGCTGCCCAGTCGCAGGGCCTGGGCGATCTGCCGCTGGTGGAACTGCACGCTCCCGGCAGCGACCGTCTGGTGGTGATGCTGTCCGGCGATGGCGGCTGGCGCGAGCTGGACAAAGGCATTGCCGCGCAATTGCAGCAGCAGGGCGTGTCGGTAGTGGGCTGGAATAGCCTGCGCTACTTCTGGGGCAGCCGCACGCCGCAACAAGTTGGTGCGGATCTGGACCGGGTGATCGCCAGCTATCGCCAGCGCTGGCACATCCAGCACGTCGCCCTTGTCGGGTACTCGTTCGGTGCCGATGTGCTGCCCTTCGCCTATCCGGAACTGTCGCCCCAGCAACGCGCCTCGGTGCAGTTCGTCAGCCTGCTCGGCCTGGGGCACGAGGCTGACTTCAAGGTCCGCGTCGGTGGCTGGCTGGGCTGGCACAACGACGCCGAGCGCGATGTGGAACCGGCCATCCAGGCGCTGGATGCGCACCGCCTGCAATGCATCTACGGTAACGAAGAAAAAGACACGCTGTGCCCGGAACTGCGCGCACGTGGCGTGCAGGTGCTGGCACGTCCGGGTGGGCATCATTTCGATCACGACCCGGTGGTGCTGGCCAATCTGTTGATGGAGGGCTGGCAGCATGCAGCGCAGACGCCGATTGCGAAGACAGCGAGTCGCTCCTGATGCCGCTTGCAACCAGCCAAGCGTTGCATAACGTTTCCCAGAAAGGTTGATCGACAAGCAATGCTCGGCACTAAGCACCTTCCCAGGTGAAGGTGCTCAGTGCTGAAGCGCGGCTGGCGACCCCGTTTCAGCGAAATCGCGGATTCGCCCGACCTTGCGGCCTGTTTCGAGCGCGCACTCTGGCGCCGCGCAGAGCCTGGTGTTCAGAGTGCAATGGGCACCGTCGACGAGTGCATGTCAGCGCCCAGCGCCGGCATTGCCGCCGGAGCGACAGTGCTGCGCACGGCGTGCGGTCAGCTTTCGCCAGACTCCACACGCACCTGGATGCTGCCATCGGCCAGCTGCGCGCGCAGGCGTTCGCCGGTGACCACCTCGGCGGCGCTGCGCACCACGCTGCCGTCGGCAGGGCGGGTCACGATGGCGTAGCCGCGCGCGACCGTGGCCAGCGGGCTGACCGCTTCCAGCGAGCGCGCAATGCTGCGTAATTGCAGCTGATCATGCTGCAGGCGGCGTTGCATCGCCGCCTGCGGGTGCAGTGCCCGCAGGCGTTGCTGCAAGCCGGCCAGATGGCGTTGCGGGTTGTGCGATTGCAGCTGCGCTTGCGCGCGCTGCACACGCGCCTGCAAGCGTTCGAGCACCTGCATCATGCGCGCGCGCAGCTGGCGGCCGGCCTCTTCCTGGCGGCGATGGAGCAGTTGCAAGCGCGCCTGTGGGCTCTGCGCACGCAACCGCAGTGCCAGCCGGTCTGCGCGTTGCATGGCGTTGCCCAAGGCGTGTTGCTGCAGTTGGGTCATGCGCGCCTGCGCACGCCGCACGCGCGCGAGCAGCTCGCGTTGATCGGGCACCAGCAATTCGGCCGCGACCGAGGGCGTGGGCGCACGCACGTCGGCCACGAAATCGCTCAGGCTGAAGTCGGTCTCGTGGCCCACGGCAGACACCACCGGCGTCTGCGCGGCGGCGATCGCGCGCGCCAGGCGTTCGTCGTTGAAGGCCCACAGGTCCTCCAGCGAGCCGCCACCGCGGGTGATCAGGATGACGTCGTAACGCCCGGAGGCATCGGCGCGTTGCAGCAGCGAGGTGATTTGTGCGGCAGCGCTGTCGCCTTGCACCAGCGAGGGCAGCAGGTCCACTTCCAGCAGCGGAAACCGCCGCGCCAGCACGCTGAGCACATCGCGTACCGCCGCGCCGCTGAGCGAGGTGATCACCGCCAGCCGCTGCACATGCGCAGGCAGTGCCTGCTTGCGTTCGGCATCGAACAGGCCTTCGGCGGCAAGGCGCGCGCGCAGTTCGTCGAAGGCCCGACGCAGCGCGCCTTCGCCGGCTTCTTCCAGATGGTCGAGCACCAGCTGATAGTCGCCGCGCGCTTCGTACAGGGTCAGGCGCCCCCGCGCGAGCACGCGCAGGCCTTCGCGCGGCTGGAATTTCAGCCAGGTGCTCTTGGGCTTGAACATCGCGCAGCGGATCTGCGCGCGCGCATCCTTAAGCGTGAAATACAGATGTCCCGACGAGGGCCGGGTGACGCTGCTCAGTTCGGCCTCTACCCACACCAACGGGAAGCTGCCTTCCAGCAGGTCGCGCGCCAGCGAATTGAGCTGGCTGGGAGTGAGGATCTGTTCGTTGCGGTCGGCCATCGCTGCATTATCCCGTAGCGACGACGGTCATGGGTGATTGGCTGGCGAACGCCGATGCCAACGGTGTCGCATCGGTGATCAACGCATGCGCGTGCAGGCCGCAACTGTCGCACGCGAACCGCGCTCATAACTGGCCTGCGCGGATCAAAGACCGTGTTGCGCCAGCGCCCAGCCAACGTGTTCGCGCACCAGCGCCGAGTCGTCGTGGCGACGCGCTTCCAGTGCGGCCAGGACCTCGGGCGTGCCAGGCGCGTTGCCCAGGCCCACGGCAAGATTGCGCAGCCAACGCTCGTGTCCGCTGCGGCGGATCGGGCTGCCCTCGGTGCGGCGCAGGAAGTCGCCTTCGTTCCAGGCGAACAGCTGCGGCAGCGTCGCCACATCCAGCTCGTTGCGGGCGCGGAAATCGGCTTCGTCGGTGCGCTTGGCGAACTTGTTCCAGGGACAGATCAGCTGGCAGTCGTCGCAGCCGAAGATGCGGTTGCCGATCGGCTTGCGCATGTCTTCGGGAATTGCGCCATCGTGTTCGATGGTGAGGTAGGCGATGCAGCGGCGCGCATCCAGCCGGTAGGGCGCGATGATGGCTTGCGTCGGGCAGATATCGATGCAGCGCGTACAGGTGCCGCAATGCGCGGTCGCGGGCGTATCGATCGGCAGTGGCAGGTCGAGGTAGATCTCGCCGAGAAAGAACCACGAACCGCCGTTGCGATCGATCAGGCAGGTGTGTTTGCCGATCCAGCCCAAGCCGGCATTGCGTGCCAATGCGCGCTCCAGCACCGGCGCCGAATCGACGAACACGCGGAAACCGAATTGGCCGATTTCGCCCTGGATGCGCTCGGCCAGCTTCTGCAGCCGGTTGCGCATCAGCTTGTGGTAGTCGCGCCCCAGCGCATAGCGCGCCACATAGGCGCGGTTGCCGTCGTGCAAGGTGTTCCAGGCCTCGGTGTCGTCCTTGCGGCCGTAATCCATGCCAACCGACAACACGCGCAGGGTGCCGGGAACCAGTTCCTGCGGGCGCGAGCGTTTGTCGCCGTGCTGGGCCATCCAGTGCATGGTTCCGTACAGGCCTTCTGCCAGCCAGCTGCGCAGATGCACTTCATCCTCGCCCAGTTCGATGCCGGTAATGCCGCAGCGTTGAAAGCCTGCTTCGCGCGCAAGCACGCGAATGCGCGCAGCGGCATCGGCAGGGTCGGGGCGGGCAAGGGCGGCAGACATGCCGACAAGTATAGAATTCCCTGCATGTACGCACCGCTCGCTCTTTACGACACTGCCGCCGCGCGCACGCTCGATGCGCAGGCCACCACGCTGCTCGGCGGCGATGGCTACACCCTGATGCAACGCGCCGGGCAGGCGGCCTGGCAGTGGTTGCTGGAGCGCTGGCCGCAGGCGCGCCGCATCGTGGTGGTCTGCGGCACCGGCAACAATGGCGGCGACGGCTATGTGCTGGCGCGCCTGGCACACCGCGCAGGGCGTCAGGTCGGTGTGGTGCACCTGCCCGAACATGGCCCTGCCTCGGACCTGGCGCAGCGCGCCTGTACCGACTACCTCGCCGTCGGTGGTGCAATCGAATTGTTTCCGTATCCGCTGGCGCAGGCCGATGTGATCGTCGATGCGCTGTTCGGCATCGGCCTGAATCGTGCACCGGACGATGCGACTGCCGGGTTGATCGACGCCATCAATGCGGCGGACGTGCCGGTGTTTGCGCTGGATGTGCCCAGCGGCATCGATGCCGACCATGGGGTGGCCTTCGGTGCGGCGGTACGCGCAGCACTGACCTTGCAGTTCATCGTGCCGCATCTGGGGCTCTACACGGGCGATGCGCTGGAACATGCCGGCGAGCGTGAAGTGGCGTCGCTGGAGGTGCCGGTTTCAGCATTCGACGGGCTCGCGCCAGCCGCCCACGGCTGGAATGGCGATGCCGTGGCGGCGCAGTTGCGCCCGCGTCGTCGTAACACGCACAAGGGCGAATCCGGGCGGGTGTTGTGCGTGGGCGGCAATCTCGGCAGCGGTGGCGCGATCATGCTGACCGCCGAAGCGGCATTGCGCAGCGGCGCCGGGTTGGTGCAGGTCGCGACGCGCGCCGAGCATGTCACGCCACTGTTGGCGCGCTGCCCCGAAGCGATGGCGCGTGCCATGCAGGCCGACGACGACATCGCCACATTGGCCGAGGCCGCGGATGCAGTCGCGCTCGGGCCCGGGCTAGGGCAGGACGCCTGGGCGCAGGCGTTGTGGCGCGCAGCGCTGGGCGCCGCTACGGCGATGGTGATCGATGCCGATGGGCTGAATCTGCTGGCCGCCAACGACGTTGCAGCGCGTGGTCCGCGCATCTTGACGCCGCATCCGGGCGAAGCCGGCCGTCTGCTGGGCCTTTCGACCCGACAGATTCAGCGCGATCGTCCGGCCGCTGCTGCGGCACTCGCAAAACGCTACGACGCAGTGGTCGTGCTCAAGGGCGCCGGCACCGTGGTCGCCTCGCCAGGTCATCTGCCGCGCATCATCGACGCCGGCAATCCCGGCATGGCAGTCGGCGGAATGGGCGATCTGTTGACCGGCGTCATCGCGGCATTGCTGGCGCAGGGCTTCTCGCCGTTCGATGCCGCCAGCCTTGGCGCGCTGTTGCACGCCTGCGCCGGCGATGCGGCAGCGCACGCGGGCGAGCGCGGCCTGCTGCCCACCGACCTGCTTCCCGAGTTGCGCCGCCTCGCCAACGCTGGAGCCATTGCATGATCGACCTCAACGGACAACTGCACGACGTGCAGGCCACCGAAACCCTGGGCCAAGCGCTGGCCGCAGTGCGACCGGCCAGCGCGGTGGTGCAGTTGCATGGCGACCTCGGCGCGGGCAAGTCCACGCTCGCGCGCGCGCTGCTGCGTGCGCTCGGTGTCACCGGGCCGATTCGCAGCCCCACCTACACCTTGGTCGAACGCTATCCGCTGGCAACCGGCGATGAAGCCTGGCATCTGGACCTCTACCGCATTGGCCATGCCGGCGAGCTGGATTTCCTCGGGCTCGACGAGGGCAGTGCGAGCTTATGGCTGGTCGAATGGCCCGAGCGCGGTGCTGGGGTGCTGCCGCCGGTGGATCTGGATGTCGAGCTGGCCGTGGCTGGCGAAGGCCGCAGCGTTCGGTTGCTGGGCCGCAGTGCGATCGGGCATGCCTGGATGGAAAGCTTGTCGCAGCAGCCCCAGTTGCAGGCCCTTTTTGCCTCCTCACGAGAAGAATGAACGCCAGGTTATGGATTATTAAGGGAAATTGCCTTGCAATTCACACAGTTGGATGCTTGAATCCAGCGCCATGACACCGGGGATTCGCCAGTTCTGTCTTTCCGCCCTGACCGCCAGCTTGAGCCTGGCGGTTTTTGCTGCTTGGGCCGGTGAAATCAAGGGTGTTGGCGTCAGTACCGGAGCCACCGGAACCCGCGCGGAAATTCAGCTGGCCGGCAGCGGCGGCTTCAAAACGCTGTCGCTGGCGAACCCGACGCGCCTGGTTGTCGATTTTCCCGAGTCCTCGGGCGTGCGTGGTCTCAAGCTGCCGCCCGCTGCCGGATTGGTGACCTCGGTGCGCACCGGTCAGCCGGTGCCTGGCACGTTCCGTGTGGTGTTCGAATTGGCAACGCCGGTTACGCCGCTCAAGCCGCAGATGCAGACGCTGGGTAGCGTGTCGACCTTGGTGATCGAATGGCCAGGCGATCCGACGCCGGCGGCGGCCTCCGCAGTTGCCGCGGCTGCACCAACGGCAGTGCCGGCGCCGCGTCCGCTCAATGCGCAGGCCGAAGCTGCACGCGCAACTGCCGCCTTGGCTGCGTCTGCGCAACGGGCCTCGTCGGTGCCGCCGCCCCAGCCGTCGACTCCGCCGCCTGCACCGCCTGTGCCGGCATCGGCGATGCCCACCGTTACCCAGGCTCCGGTACCGACCACTGTCGCCACCGGTGTGCCGACGCCTCGGCCTGCCACCTCCGCGAGTGCACCGGCGCCGACCGGCGTCTCCGGCAACGCGCCGAACCGTGCCTCTGTGACCAACCCCAGCGGACTGTCCGGGGCGGGAGTGGCGGGCAGTAGTGCATCTGCAGCTGCCATCTTGAATGGCGGCAGCGCACCGATGGGCGCACCTTCCGGTAATGCCGCAGCAACCGTCCCCAACAATGCGGTCAGCAGCGTGGCTGCGGCAGGCGACGACGACCTGCCGCCGCGCCCGGTGCTGCCAAGCGAAGCGTCGCGGATCAAGATGGCGCCGGGTATGCGGCCATTGATCGTGGCGATCGATCCAGGCCACGGCGGCCAGGACCCGGGCGCCATGGGTCCCACCGGTAAGCGCGAAAAAGACGTCACACTGGCGGTGGGCCGTGAACTGGCACGCCAGGTCAACGCCACGCCGGGCATGAAGGCCTACCTGACCCGCGACACCGACGTGTTCATTCCGTTACCGATGCGTGCGCAAAAAGCCCGCGCCGCCAAGGCCGACATCTTCATCTCCATCCACGCCGACGCCGCCGAAAACCGCAGCGCCACCGGCTCCTCGGTGTATGTGCTGTCGACCAAGGGAGCCTCGTCGCAACGTGCGCGCTGGCTGGCCGACAAGGAAAATGCCGCCGATCTGGTCGGCGGCGTGCGCCTGCAGCAAACCGAGAGCACCCTGGCCAACGTGTTGCTGGACCTGGCCCAGAGCGGCCACATGAAGGCTTCCGAAGATGCCGCCGGCCACGTGCTTGGGGGGTTGAAGCGCATCGGCAACAACCACAAGCCGCAGCTGGAGCGCGCCAACTTCGCGGTGCTGCGCACCTCCGACATGCCGGCAATGCTGGTGGAAACCGCCTTCATCTCCAATCCGGACGAAGAACGCCGGCTGATCGATCCCGCTTACCAACGCAAGATTGCCGGCGCCGTCCTCGACGGCATCGATACCTTCTTTACCCGCCAACCGCCGCCAGGTACCTTGTTCGCCGCGCGTGCGCAGGCCGAAGCCGATGCAGTGGGCACCGTGGCCGGCGGCAGCCGCTGACCCGCTCGGCTATCATTCCGCACTGATTCCTTGATGACGGCGCCTGGCGCCGCCGGATTGCCGTGCCGACGTCTGTCTTGCCTGTCACACCGCCGATCTACCGCGTTTCGCGCGTGCCGCACGGGAGCGTGCGCTGATGGCGATCCGCCAGTTGCCCGAGATTCTGATCAACCAGATCGCTGCCGGCGAAGTCGTCGAGCGGCCCGCATCGGTGGTCAAGGAACTGGTCGAAAACGCGCTCGATGCCGGTGCCACGCGCGTGGATATCGAGCTCGAAGAAGGCGGCGTCCGGCTGATCCGTATCCGCGACAACGGTGGCGGCATCTCCCCTGACGAACTGCCGCTGGCGGTGTCGCGGCATGCCACCAGCAAGATCGCTTCGCTGGACGACCTGGAAACCGTCGCCACGCTTGGTTTTCGTGGCGAAGCCTTGCCGTCGATCGCCTCGGTCAGCCGCTTTACCCTGATCTCGCGTCGCCCCGACGCCGAACACGGCTTTGCATTGGAAATCGACGGCGGCCGCCTGGGCGAGGTGATTCCGCGTGCGCACGCGCCAGGCACCACCGTCGAAGTGCGCGAACTGTTCTTCAATGTGCCGGCGCGGCGCAAATTCCTGCGTGCCGAACGCACCGAACTCGGCCACATCGAAGAGTGGCTGCGTTCGTTGGCGCTGGCGCGGCCGGATGTGGAATTGCGCGTCTCGCACAACGGCAAGCCATCGCGGCGTTACAAGCCGGGCGATCTGTATTCGGACGCGCGGCTGGGTGAAACGCTGGGCGACGATTTTGCGCGCCAGGCCTTGCGCGTGGACCACAGTGGCGCCGGCCTGCGCCTGCATGGCTGGGTGGCGCAACCGCATTACTCGCGTGCCAGCACCGACCAGCAATATCTCTATGTCAATGGCCGTTCGGTCCGCGACCGCAGCGTGGCGCATGCGGTAAAGATGGCCTACGGCGATGTGCTGTTCCATGGCCGGCAGCCGGCCTATGTGCTGTTTCTGGAGCTGGACCCGGCACGCGTGGACGTCAATGTGCATCCGGCCAAGCACGAGGTGCGTTTCCGCGAAGCGCGGCTGATCCACGATTTCGTCTATCGCACCTTGCAGGATGCCTTGGCGCACACCCGTGCTGGCGTTACCCCGAACAGTATCGGTAGCGAGGGCGCCAGCGACATGGGCGGCACGTTCGGTGGAATGGGCAATTTCGCTGGCGGCGGCGCCCCGAGTCCAGGCGGCACGCCCGGCAGCGGCAATGGCACGTATGGCTACGTCAGCTGGACGCCTTCGCAAACGCCGTTGGGACTGCGTGTGAACGAGGCCCGCGCCGCCTACAGCGCGCTGTATGCGCCGCCGCCGAGCAGCGCGCAGCAATCGGCAGGCATGCCGAGCATGGCCGGCACCGGATTGCCGGCAACGGCAGAAGACAGCGGAGTGCCGCCGCTCGGGTATGCCATCGCGCAATTGCACGGCATCTACATCCTGGCCGAAAACGCCGAAGGTTTGATCGTGGTCGACATGCACGCGGCGCACGAGCGCATCGGCTATGAGCGGCTCAAAAATGCGCACGACAGCATCGGCCTGCACGCACAGCCGTTGCTGGTGCCGATCACGCTGGCGGTGGGCGAGCGCGAAGCCGACACCGCCGAGCGCGAAGCGGAGACCTTGGCCACGCTCGGTTTCGAGATTACCCGCGCCGGCCCGCAGTCGCTGCACGTGCGCAGCATTCCCGCGCTGCTGGCCAATGCCGAGCCGGAGGCGCTGCTGCGCGATGTGCTGGGCGATCTGCGCGAGCATGGTCAAAGCCGCCGCATCGCCAGCGCACGCGACGAATTGCTCTCCACCATGGCCTGCCACGGCGCAGTGCGCGCCAACCGCCGCCTCACCGTGCCGGAAATGAACGCGCTGCTGCGCGATATGGAAGCCACCGAACGCTCGGGCCAGTGCAACCATGGCCGACCGACCTGGGCGCGGTTTACGCTGAGCGATATCGATCGTTGGTTCCTGAGAGGGCGTTGATGGCAGTGCATGGGGGGAAGGGCTGGCTGCTCGGCATGCTGGTCGCAGCAGCGGTGGTCGGTTGCGGGCGCGATGCGCCGCCGCCGGCTGCGCCGGTCGCACTCGACAAGACATTTCTGGCCGACACCGCCGCCTGGCGCGAAGCACGGCTGAAGGAACTGCGCGCGCCCGATGGCTGGACCAGCCTGGTTGGCCTGCATTGGCTGTCGCTGAAGGCGCATTACATCGGCAGCAGCGCCGACAGCGGTATCAAACTCGCGGTAGGCCCGCCGAAGATGGGCATGGTGTCCACCGAAAACAACGCGGTCTGGTTCGTGCCCGAGCGTGGCGCAGCGCTGACTCTCGATGGCAAGCCGCTGACCAGCCGGATCCGCTTCCAGTCCGACCGCGATCCGCAGCCCACCCTGATCCATTTCGATGACGGCAAGGGCGTGTTGAGCCTGATCCATCGCGGCGACCGCTATGCGCTACGGGTCAAGCATGCCGACGCGAGCTCGCGCACGCACTTCGCTGGCCTGGACTATTGGCCCTTGGATCGGTCCTGGCGCATCAACGCGCGCTATGTGCCCAACGCCGTCGGCAAGACCATCCCGATCGTCGACATCGTCGGCATCAGTAGCGAGCAGCCGAACGCAGGCGCGATCGAGTTCGAGCGCGACGGCAAGAGCTACCGACTGGAAACCATCGGCGAGCCGGGGCGGCCGATGTTTGTGGTATTCGCCGACCGTACCAGCGGCCACGGCAGCTATCCGGCCGGACGTTTTCTGGATCTGGACGTGCCCGATGCCTCGGGGCATGTGATGGTCGATTTCAACCGCGCCTACAACCCGCCATGCGCGTTCACCCCGTTCGCCACCTGTCCACTGCCGCCGCCGGAAAACCGCATCGATCTGGCGGTGTCGGCAGGCGAGAAGGCCTACAAGGTGCCGCACTGACATGCGCGACATCTACATGTGCGGAGAAGCCTCGTGACCAGGCGACGGACACTGTCGACGCGCCAACGGATTGCCGCCTGGTGCAGCGGCGCGCTGCTCGGCCTGACTTTGTGGAGCGGCGCGCTCGTACCGGTATGGGCGCGCGGTGCTGGCGACGCGCCGGCAGGCCCGCCCGTGCCGCTGTTGTGGAAGGTCGAGGGCAAGGGCGGCACGCTGTATCTGCTGGGCTCGTTTCATGTGCTCAAGCCCAGCGACTACCCGCTATCGCCGGATGTCATGCAGGCCTTTGCCAAGGCCGACCGCCTGCTGTTCGAATTGCCGCCTGACGATGCGCAATCGCCAGAGCTGGCCGGTCGCATGTTGCAGGCGGCACGGCGCACCGACGGGCGTACGCTGCAGGACTCGCTGGATGCGAAGACCTGGCAGGCGCTGAGCGCCTACGCCCGCAAGTACGGTATGTCGCTGGCGAGCCTGCAGCCGCTCAAGCCCTGGTTCGTGGCGCTGACGATCAGCCTGGCGGAGATGACCCGGCAAGGCATGGACCCGAACGCAGGGCTGGACCATTACCTGATGGAACAGGCGCAGGCACGCGGCAAGCCGGCCGACGGCCTGGAGCGCGCCGCTGAGCAAATCGCCTTGCTCGATGGCATGTCGCCGACCGAGCAGCATCAGCTGCTGGAGGAATCGCTGGACGAGGCCGATGCCGCCGACCAGCTACGCCAGCTGCACGCCGCCTGGCGCAATGGCGATGTGCGGACGCTGTCCACGCAGATGGCCGAAGACATGCGCCGCCAGTATCCGGCGCTGTATCAGGACATCAATGTCGAGCGCAATGCACGCTGGGTGCCGCGGCTGGAACAACGGCTCGGCAAAGGCAGCGGAACCACGCTGGTAGTGGTCGGTGCGCTGCATTTGCTGGGCAATGACGGGGTGGTGGAGCGTCTGCGTGCACGCGGCTACCACGTGGAGCGGATCTGCTCGGCCTGCACGAAGCAGGCCAGCCACTGAGTGGTTGCGCCTGGGAGCGTGACGCTCCTGGCGCAGCGTCCGACGATTGAAACAGTCGACACCACGCCGCGACCAACCCGCAGGTGGCATGGTCGGCGCAGCGAAACCGGAATGTCCGAGGAGTACATTCCGGTCGCCGGCCGCATCTGCCGGGTTGCTGCCAAATCGTGGTGTTGGCGCCCTTAGCCGCGGTTGCGGGCCTTGCCGGTCGTGCCGTGGTTGCCACCGGCCGAGCCGTGCGTGCCGGTTCCCATCGGGCCACTGCCCAGGCCGCTCGCCCCGGGTGGGTTCGGCGGCGTGCCAGGGCCACCCGGGCGACCGAAGCCGGCGCCGAAGTTGCGCTGGAACTCCTGCCACAACTCCAGGTTGCGCTCGGTCAGCTGATTCATCATCGCCCACGGGGTCTGCCCGAGCAGGTTGCCCATCTGTTGACGGAACTGCTGCTGCTGGTCCAGGAACACCTGCATGCTGCGCTCCAGGTAGTTGCCCATGAAGCCCTGCAGCGAGTCGCCATAAAACCGGATGATCTGGCTCAGCAACTGGGTGGAGAGCATCGGCTCGCCGTCCTGTTCGCGGTCGGCGATGATCTGCAGCAGCACTGCACGGCTGAGGTCTTCGCCACTCTTGGCGTCGCGTACTTCGAATTCTTCGCCATCGATGATCAATTGGCGCACATCTTCGATGGTGATGTAGCTGGAGATTTCCGTGTCGTAGAGACGGCGATTGGGATACTTCTTGATGATGCGAAGTCCGGCCATGGAACGTTCACCCACACTGATAGTGCGCGCAGGATGGCGCACCGCAGCAGCGCTTGCAACAGCCAAAACGCCTTATTTGCTTAAGCGGACACATTAAAAATGTTGCGCAGCATGGTTTTTGAGCAAAATCCATGCTGCACCGCAAAGTCGCAGCAAACGTTACCAGCCCATGTGGTGGCCGCCGTTGATGTCCAGGTTCGACCCGGTGATCCAGGCAGCCTCTTCCGCAACCAGAAAGGCCACAGCGTAGGCGATCTCTTCCGGCCGGCCCAGACGACCGGTAGGGATGTCGGCCACGATCTTGGCGCGCACTTCTTCCGGCACCGCCATCACCATGTCGGTGGCCACGTAACCGGGCGAGACCGTGTTGACGGTAACCCCGAAGGCGGCGTTCTCGCGCGCCAGCGAAATGGTGAAGCCGTGCATGCCGGCCTTGGCGGCGGCGTAGTTGGCCTGGCCATACTGGCCCTTGAGCCCGTTGATCGAGCTGATCTGGATCACCCGGCCCCAGCCGCGTTTGCGCATGCCCTCGATGACCGGGCGGGTCACGTTGAAGACCGAATTGAGGTTGGTGTTGATGACCTCGTGCCACTGCTCGGCACTCATGCGATGGAAGGTGGTGTCGCGGGTGATGCCGGCGTTGTTGACCAGCACCTCGATCGGCCCCAGCGAGGCTTCGACCTCTTCCACCAGCGCGCGCGCATGCTCGGAGGAGGCTACATCGCCGCGAAACAGGGCGACCTCATAGCCCTGCGCCTGCATGCGCTGCTGCCAGTCGCGGGCCTTTTCTTCGTTGCGGAAGTTGCTGGCGACCCGGTGGCCCTGGTCGGCCAGGCGCTTGCAGATGGCAGTACCGATACCGCCGGTGCCGCCGGTGACCAATGCGACGCGAGATGTCATGACGACTCCAATCAACAAGTGAGGCTGAGGGCGATTCGGGGGCGCGGCAATGCTGCGCCCCGGCGCCGGTGCTGGGCCGCAATTCTAGTCACGCTGGAGGCCGGATGCGTACACATCGAGGTCCAGCTCGCGTTGGCGCGGAAGCAGCCGTGGCGAAAAGTGCTGCACGGCGTGCTGCAGCAGGGTTTCCACGGCTGCATGCCGCGGCAGCGCGTCGGCCTGTTGGCCCAAGGCGACCCAGGCGGCGTGCAGGACCGGCAGTGGATCGGCGTCGTCCAGTGCGGGCGCGTCGTGCGACTTGGACAGCTTGCGGCCGTTGCGATCCAGCATCAGCGGCAGGTGCACGTAGCGCGGCTGCGGCAGGCCCAGTGCGCGCTGCAGCAGCATCTGGCGCGGGGTGGAGTCGAGCAGGTCGGCGCCGCGCACCACATCGGTGATGCCCTGCGCCGCATCGTCCACCACGACCGCCAGTTGGTACGCCCAATATCCATCGGCGCGGCGCAGCACCACATCGCCCACCTCGGCGTAGACGTCCTGCAATACCGGGCCTTGCAAGGCGTCGTCGAAGCCGATCGGCGATTGCGGCGGCACCCGCAGGCGCACGGCACGGCGCTCGCCCAGTGGCGCGACGCAGGCGTGGTGGATGCCGCCCATGTCGGCCAGGTCGGCACGGCTGCAGCTGCATTCGAATGCCTGGCCGGTTTCCAGCAGTTGCGTGATAGCGGCGGTGTAGGCCGCATCGCGCTCGGACTGCCGGATCACCGGCAGGTCCGAGTGCAGCCCGAACGCGGCCAGCGTGCGCAGCTGCCGTTCGCTGGCGCCGGGTTCGGCACGCGGCGGGTCGATGTCTTCGATGCGTATGCACCACTGCCCCCCGGCATGCCGGGCCAGCAGCCAGCTGCCGAACGCTGTCAGCAGGGAGCCGAAGTGCAGGGGGCCGGTGGGCGAGGGCGCGAAGCGGCCGAGATAGGAGGGCGATGGCATGGGCAGCTGAATCGTCGGTCAGGTGCTTGCTTGATTTCAAGCCGCAACACCCGCAGATCCGCATCAGTTCACCCCGCATCCGTGGAGCCATCGCGCCATGTTCAACCGCATTTTCCTGTTCCTGCTGACCAATCTTGCGGTGCTGATGCTCGCCGGCATCGTCATGTCGTTGCTGGGCGTCAATCCCGCGCAGATGAGTGGCCTGCTGGTGATGGCCGCAATCTTCGGTTTCGGCGGCTCGTTCATTTCCTTGCTGCTGTCCAAGTTCATGGCCAAGCGCAGCACCGGCGCGCAGGTCATTACCGAGCCGCGCACGCCGACCGAGCGCTGGTTGCTGGAGACCGTGCGCCGCCAGGCCCAGGCCGCCGGCATCGGCATGCCGGAAGTGGCGGTCTACGACGGCCCGGAAATCAATGCGTTCGCCACCGGTGCCAACCGCAACAACGCCCTGGTGGCGGTGTCCACCGGCCTGCTGCAGAACATGGACCAGGATGAAGCCGAGGCGGTGCTTGGCCACGAGATCGCCCACGTTGCCAATGGCGACATGGTCACCATGGCGCTGCTGCAGGGCGTGCTCAATACCTTCGTGATCGTGCTGGCCCGCGTGGTCGGCGGCATCATCGACAGCGCCTTGTCGGGCAACCGCGAAGGCGGTCGTGGCTTTGCGTACTACATCATCGTGTTTGCGCTGGAGATGGTGTTCGGCCTGTTCGCGACCATGATTGCGATGTGGTTCTCGCGGCGCCGCGAATTCCGCGCCGATGCCGGTGGCGCGCAGTTGGCCGGCCGTAGCAAGATGATCGCTGCACTGGAGCGGCTGTCGCTCAACCATGGCCAGAACACCTTGCCCTCGCAAGTGCAGGCGTTCGGCATCTCTGGCGGAGTGGGCGAGGGCTTGCGCCGCCTGTTCCTGAGCCATCCGCCGCTCACCGAACGCATCGCTGCGCTGCGCGCCGCCAGCGGTAGCGCCATGTAAGTGGCCGGGTCGGTGGCTGCCTGGCAGGCAACAAAAAACCCGCGCAATGCGGGTTTTTTGTTGCGTTGCGATGGTGCAAACGCGCGGGCGCTGCCGGCATTCAGCCGAACTCGTAATTCATCAGCGGCCCGGTCGGCGCCACGAAATCGCCCTGGACATAGTCCACCCCGGCACTGAAGAAGCTGCTCATCGACTGCGCATCGGCGACGAATTCGGCCATTGTCAGAATGCCGGCCGGTTGCGCGCGCGAGGTGATTTCGCGAATCTTTTCCTGGCTCTCCCGCGCCGAGGCGATGTCGCCGGTGATGCCACGATCCAGTTTGAGGAAGGCCGGATGGAAATGCGCCAGCAACTGGAACGAATCCAGGCCCGAGCCGAATTGTTCCAGCCCGACCTTGCAATCCATCGCCGACACCGCAGCCAGGAATTGCTGCGCATTGCGCAGGTGCGTAAACACCTTCGACTCCGGCGTCTGCAGCCACAGCCGTTCGCCGGGGACGCCGTAGACCGCCAATTGCTCGCGGATGGTGTCGATCATTTGCGGGTCCGAGAACGAGTTCGGCCCGATGCGCACCAGCAGGTGGGTCTTGTGCCCGGCACGCTGGCGTTCGCCCAGTTGCCGGATCGCCCGCGCCACCACCCAGCGGTCGATTTCGGTGACCAGGTCGTGCTCTTCGGCAATGGCCATGAACGCGTTCGGCGACATCATTTCGCCGTTGCGTTCCAGGCGCAGGAAGGCCTGGTACAACTCCAGCGGCTCGCCTTGCAGGTTGAGCACCGGCTGGTAATGCAACAGGAAACCGTCGCCGACCAGCGCTTCGCGCAGCTGCTCGACCCAACGTTCGATGCGTTCTTCCTCGGCCCGATCTGCCGCAGCCGGGTCGTAGATGCTGACCGCGTTGCCACCGAGCTCGGCCGTGGTGCGCACCGCCTCGGTACCGCGATTGAGCACCTGGCCGATGCTGGCGATCTTTTCGCCGATCTGCACGCCGCCGATACTCACCGTCACCGTGGCCGAGCGCGTCCCTACGCTGACGACATGCTGCGCGAACGCATTGCGCACGGTTTCGGCCAGCGCATGCGTGCGCGCGTAATTTCCGTTCAACAGCAGGGCGAAACTATGTTCGCCGAAACGCGCGGCCAACACGCTGTCGTCTAGCACGCTCGCCACGTGCGCGGCGAGCGCCGCAATCAGCGCATCGGCCGAATCCAGCCCGAACTCCGGCAGGATGCGTGCGTAGTGATCCGGCTCGATCAACAGGAAGCCGGATTGGCCCTCGCTGCGGCCGGCCTGCGCGACGGCCTGTTCCAGCGCCACCATGAAAGTGGGGCGATTGAGCAGGCCGGTGACCTGGTCGCGCTGGCGCAAGTCTTCGACCTCGCGTGCCAGTTCCGGGTCGAACTCCTCGCGGCGTCGGAAAACCACCTGGATGCACGGCTCGCCTTCATAGGTGGCGGTGGCGAACTCCATCGTGGCCGGGAAGGTGTCGCCTTCCACGCGGCGTGCATCGAGCTTGTACTGCGCCGGCGGCGGCTCGCCCTTGGACATCGCCTTGAGCAGTTGCTTGAAATCGTCGACGTACTGCGCGGCGATCATGTCCAGCAGCGAGATGCCTTCGACATCGTCGAATGACTCGAAGCCGAACATTTCCAGATAGGCATCGTTGGCGCGGATATGCATGCCTTCGTGCACGTAGGCGATCGGGTCGCGCGAGGAGGCGATCAGGGCGTCGCAGCGCCGCTCGGTCTCGCGCATCTGTGCCTCGATGCGGCGCAGGCCACGGCGTGCCTGCAGGTCGTCCCATTCCGAGCGCACCAGTGCAAGCAGATGCGCAGGGCGGTGGCGCAATGCAATGGCGCGTACCCCGTGCGAAGCGGCCTCGACCAGGGTGTTCTCTTCGATCCGCTCGGCCAGCAAGATGATCGGGATGTCCTTGCCGCTGCCCGCAATCTGGGTCTGCAAGGCGCTCATGGGGATTTGCTGCGCCTGACCCAGGATGGCCAGATCGATCTGGCCCGACAGCATGCTGGCCAGTTCCTCCTGACTTTGCGGTCGCGATGGACGCACCGCAATGCCGCCGTTGCGCAGCGCGGTGACGATGGTCTCCGCACTCTCCACGCTGTCGTCGACGATCATCAGGCGGAGGGTGAGATCTTTGCCTTTTTGCATGCGCGGCTCCCTAGAGACGGGCTTTAATACACGAAGGGGTCTGGCACGTCCATGTGTGTGGAGCATGCCGCATCAAGTGTGAGACGTAGAGCAATATTTGCATTTGGAAGATGCCTTCTGGCGAGCATCGGCCGTTTCTCCAGCGCGCTGTCCGTGCCGCGAGCGCGTGTTCGAGGCGCCTGGGTGATTGCTGGGCGACCCGCAATGCCTCGCCAGCGGCATTACGCCACGCTTCCCGCTGCATGGCCGGACGCCCACGCCCATTGGAAGTTGTAACCGCCCAGCCAGCCGGTGACATCCAGCACCTCGCCGACAAAGTACAGGCCTGCCACCAGACGCGACTCCATGCTCGCACTGGAAACCTGATGGGTATCGACCCCGCCCAGGGTGACTTCAGCCGTCCGATAGCCTTCGGTGCCGCTGGCGATCAGCGGAAAGCTGCCGAGCAGCTCGGCGGCGGCTTTCAGCTGCGGCGGATCCAGCTGACGCACCGGCTTGTCTGGCAGCCACAGCTCGCACAAGCGCTGTGCAAACCGTTTCGGCAGCACGTCGGCCAGCACATTGCGCAGCTCGGTGGCGCCGCGTTGCTGCTTTTGTTCGCGCAGCCACGTCGCCGCATCGCGACCGGGCAGCAGATCCAGCCGCAAATCATCACCCGGCTGCCAATACGAGGAAATCTGCAGGATCGCCGGGCCGCTGACCCCGCGATGGGTGAGCAGCATGAAATTGCGGAAGCTGGCTCCGTTGCACTGCGCCTGCACCGGCAGCGCCAGCCCGGACAACGCTTGAAAACGTTCCTGATGCGTGCCGCTCAGCATGAGTGGCACCAGCCCGGCGCGGGTGGGCAGCAGCGCATGGCCGAACTGCTTGGCCAAGGTATAGCCGAAGCCGCTGGCCCCCATGCTGGGAATCGACAGCCCCCCGGTTGCCACGATCAACGACTGCGTCTGCACGCACCCCTGGCTGGTCTGGACCTCGAAGCCGTCGCTGCCGCGCTGGACCGACTGCACATCGCACTGGGTGCGGATCTGCACGCCGGCCGCGTCGCATTCGTCCAGCAGCATGCGCACGATCTGCTTGGAGGAGATGTCGCAGAACAGCTGGCCCAGCTCTTTCTCGTGATAGGCGATGGCATGGCGTTCGACCATCTCGACAAAGTCCGCCGGGCTGTAGCGTGCCAGCGCGGATTTGCAGAAATGCCGATTGGCCGAAATGAAGTTGCCAGGCGTGGTGCCGGTGTTGGTGAAATTGCAGCGCCCGCCACCGGACATCAGGATCTTCTTGCCGACCTTGTTGGCATGATCGATCACCAACACCTTGCGGCCGCGCTGGCCGGCAGTGAAGGCGCTCATCAGCCCAGCAGCGCCGGCGCCGATGACCAGCACGTCGCAACGCATGCTCATTCGGCCGGGGCTTGCCGCACCATCGGGGTCAGGGTGACGCTGCCGTGGTCGGCCAGCATCTGCACTTCGCCGTCCTGGATGATCACGTCGAACCGCATGCCGCGCTGGATCAATGCGCCCAGCGCTTCGGTGGCCTGCGAGTCGAGCTCGATCACGCGCAGATTGCGGTACCGGCCCATGGCGTTGGCGTGCTTCTTCCACCAGGTTTCGGTGGCCTGGCCGCCGTAGCCGATGACCACCGCCTCGCGCGAGCGGTTGCAGGCCTTGCGCACGCGGCTTTCGTCCGGCTGGCCGAGGTCGATCCACAGATCCGGATCGCCGGTGTAGTCGCGCCGCCATAGGTCCGGCTCGTCGTCGTTGCTGAGGCCACGGCCGAATTCCAGACGCTCGTCGGCGAAGAGCGCGAACGCCAGTAGCCGCACCATCAGGCGCTCGTCGGTCTCGGAAGGGTGCTGGGCCAGGGTCAGCGAATGGTTGGCGTAATAGCCGCGGTCCATGTCGCTGATCTGAAGTTCCGCCCTGCGGACGGTGGCGGTGAGGGCCATCAGGATGCCGGTTGCAAAGGGCGCTTATGATACGCGCCCGGTTCATGCGCCGGGTGTCGCCCGCATCTGGCAGAGGCGCGTCGTCGGTCGGGTCTGGGCTGGCTGACAGCTGGATGGTACGACCAAGGGCAGGGTGGGCCTGGCGCAGAGAGCAATCGGGCGCTGGGGCGCGAGGCGTGGCGGTACGTGCGGCGGCGCGGGCCGGCAGGTTCCGGAATTAAGGTCGCTCGGGAGTCGCTGCCGCCTTTCCTGATCTGCGCAGTTGCGGGGCGTCAGGCGGTGTCGCCAGGCCAATCGGGATGGGGGCGGTCCTGACAGGCCGTCGGATTGGACCTGACTGCAAAAGATTTGACGCAGGGTGTCGCTTTTTGCAGAAAACACGAGTACTGTGCACGCACTGTGTTTGCAAGGGTCACCGTGAATCGTGGCCTGGTGCAGCCGGATCGTTACAGATCTCGCTTCATCGTTCCGCTTTACCAACGCCTGCAACTCAGTCTCAGCTCCGGCTTTTCGGATGCTGCGATTTATCCATTTATAGTTTCAGGAGTTAGTAAAATGTCAGAACGTATGAACGGTACTGTGAAGTGGTTCAACGATGCCAAGGGCTTCGGCTTCATCACCCCGGAAAGCGGCCCGGACCTGTTCGTGCACTTCCGTGCCATCCAGGGCACCGGCTTCAAGTCGCTGCAGGAAGGCCAGAAGGTCACCTTCGTTGCAGTGCAGGGCCAGAAGGGCATGCAGGCTGACCAGGTGCAGGCGGTCTAATCCGCCTGCAACCGTAAGGTTGCCAAAAACGCCGGTCGCGCAAGCGACTGGCGTTTTTTATTGCCTGTCGACAAGCGGCTGGCCTCGCTGGCGCGTGCACCAGGCGCTGCTTGCGCACAGCGACGGCGCCTGGATCGGTAGGATGTGCGCTTTCCGCGCGCAGCCATCCCATGATCACTGTTCACCACCTCAATAATTCCCGTTCCCAGCGCGTACTGTGGCTGCTGGAAGAACTGGCGCTGCCTTATCAGATCGTGCGCCATGAGCGCGACCCCAAGACCATGCTGGCGCCGCCTGCGCTGCGCGCGATCCATCCGCTGGGCAAATCGCCGGTGCTCGTCGATGGCGATCTGGTGGTGGCCGAGTCGGGGGCCATTCTGGAGTACCTGACCGAGCGCTACGACACCGAGTGCGCACTGTCGCCCTCGCCGCGGCCGCTGGATTCGCCCGAGCGCCTGCAGTTTCGCTATTGGATGCATTACGCCGAAGGCTCGGCGATGCCGCCGTTGCTGATGACGCTGATCTTCGGTCGCATCCGCAGCGCCCCGATGCCGTTCTTCGCCAAGCCCATCGCACGTGCGATCGTGGACAAGGCGATGTCGGGCTTTGTCGGGCCGCAGCTCACCTTGCATCTGGACTGGATGGAGCAGTCGTTGCAGGCCGGCAACTGGTTCGCTGGCGAACGCTTCACCGCCGCCGATATCCAGATGAGCTTCCCGGTACAGGCAGCGGCTGCACGCGGCGGCGGTCTGGAGAAATACCCGCGCCTGCACGCGTTTCTAGAGCGGATCCAGGCGCGTCCGGCGTATCAGGCTGCGTTGAAGAAAGGCGGCCCGTTCGAGCTGATGGGAAGCAAGCCAATGAAGTGATGGCTGCGGGGAGCAGGGAGCGGGGTGCGAGCGAAACTGGGCGGGACCGTGTTCGCCCGCCACCTGCTGCTACGGCAGACCGTCTCTCATCGCGATGCATTCGCGCATCCCGACTCCGAATGGCGACCCAGCGACATCGGCGTCGGCATCGCCGCCACGGTAATCCCCCCGCCCATTAGCAGACGCCAGAAGTGGAATTTTCTCGTCCCCTTTCCCGAGGAGGTTCCATGAAGAAGTCCCGCTTTACCGACAGCCAGATCATCGCCGTGCTCAAGCAGGCCCAGGCCGGTGCGCCCGTGCCGGAGCTGTGCCGCGAGCACGGCATCAGCTCGGCCACGTTCTACAAGTGGCGCAGCAAGTTCGGCGGCATGGACGTGTCCATGGTCGCGCGCATGAAGGAGCTGGAGGAGGAGAACCGCCGGCTCAAGAAGATGTACGCCGAGGCGCAGCTCAGTACCGACCTGCTGAAGGAAGCGCTCGCAAAAAAATGGTGAGGCCATCTCAGCGACGCGAGATGGCCCAATCGGCAGTCACGAGCGGGCGTACGAACATCCGCCACGCCTGCCAGGCCTTCGCGGTGAGCGAGACCTGCTTCCGTTACCAGGCCAAGGCCAGCGAGCAGAACGCCCGGATCGCCGACTGGCTGGTCCGCCTGACGACCGCCCATCGCGACTGGGGCTTTGGCCTGTGCTACCTGTACCTGCGCAACGTGAAGGGCTTTGGCTGGAATCACAAGCGGGTCTACCGGATCTACCGCGAGCTGGAGTTGAACCTGCGGATCAAGCCGAGGAAGCGGCTGGTGCGTGAGCGGCCCGAGCCTCTGGCGGTGCCGGAGGCTATCAACCAGGTCTGGTCGATGGACTTCATGCACGACCAGTTGGCCGACGGCCGCAGCTTCCGGCTGTTCAATGTGCTCGACGACTTCAATCGCGAGGGGCTGGGGATCGAGGTGGATCTGTCGCTGCCGTCAGCCCGTGTGATCCGATCGCTGGAGCAGATCATCGAGTGGCGCGGCAAGCCCGCCGTGATCCGCTGCGACAACGGCCCTGAATACATCAGTGGCGCGTTGCTGTCCTGGGCGCAGCGGCATGGTATCCGGGTCGAGCACATCCAGCCGGGCAAGCCACAGCAGAACGCCTACGTTGAACGCTACAACCGCACCATCCGCTACGCCTGGCTCGCCCAAACCCTGTTCGACACCATCGACCAGGTGCAGGACAAAGCCACCCGCTGGCTATGGACGTACAACCACGAGCGTCCGAATATGGCGCTCGGCGGCATCACGCCTGCCATGAAGTTGGCGATGGCCGCTTAGCTCCACTTCTGGCGACCGCTAGAAGTGGGGGGATTACCCCACCAGTCGTTCGCGCAGTCACTCACTACCTAACTACGTCAGGGCGCATCGCGGTTCAAGGCGCCCGGCACTGGCGCACAAACTGCAGCGTATCGTTCAGTACCTGCGAGCGCTCGGGGGATTTACGCAGCGCCAGCAGGATGCCCAGATGGCCCATGCCGGGGTAAACCTTCAGTTCGGCACTGCCGCCTTCGCGCTTGAGCGCCTGCTGCAGCGAGATGCTGTTCTGCAGTTCGACCACGCGGTCGGCATCGCCATGCAGCAGCAACATGGGCGGTTCGTCGCCGCCAACGTAACGCACCGGTTGCGATTGCCGTTGCGCTGCCGGCGCATCGCCGAAGATTTCGACCAATTCGGGATCGGTCATCGGCATGAAGTCGTACGGCCCCGCCAGGCCCACCACGCCGCACAACTGGTGGGGTTTGAGGCCTTGCGCCTGCAGCCAGCGGGCATCGGTGCCGAGCAACGCGGCCATATGCGCGCCTGCCGAATGGCCCATCACCGCAAGGCGATCCGGGTTGCCGCCGTACTGGTGCGCGTGGCGGTAGCTCCATGCGGTGGCGCCCGCCGCGTCGGACATGAACCCGTGCAGCCCGACCTGCGGATACTTGCGGTAGTCGGCCACCATCGCCACCACGCCCTGGCGCGCAAGTGCGCGGCCTACCCAGCGATAGTTGGCGCGTGAACCGCGCTTCCAGGTGCCGCCGTAGAAGAACACCACCACTGGCGCATCGACTGCGCCGCGCGGCTGGTAGACGTCCAGCGCCAGACCGTGCGCGGGATCGAACACCTGGTCGCGATGCTCGACGATGCCCGATCGGCTGGATACAGCGTTGATGCCCCCAAAAAAGACGCTGCTGCAGGCCGTCATGGTCAACGAACCGAGCAACAGGATGGCAGGACGGAACCAGCGGGAAGCGCGCGAATGCATGGGCAATATCGGTGTAGGGGCAGGAAGGGTGGTGGGGGCCAGGTACGAACGCAGCAGGCCGGCAAGTGCAGGCGTGAAGGTGGCGAACCGGCAATGTTCGCCTCAATCTGGTTTGCACCTGATCGGCGGCCGGCGGCTATTAGCGGCTATCGCACGTCGCAAACATGTGCAGGACGAGCCCGCTCGGCACACGCCAAGCGAGTGAAGATACGGTGCGCGCGCAGCGGCGGATGCGGCAGCGCCCATGCCAGGTTCACCGCCGGTGGCCTAGGCTTGCCGGCATGACATACCTGCATTTCGATAATCGTCTGCGTCGACAGCTGCCCGGTGACCCGGAAGAGGGGGCGCGCCGGCGCGAGGTAGGCGCTGCCTGGTCGTCAGTCTTGCCCACGCCGGTCGCTGCTCCGTACCTCATCGCGCATTCGGCGGAGATGGCGCAGGTGCTGGGCCTGGATGCGGCCGAGATCGCCAGCGCGCAGTTCGCCCAGGTATTCGGCGGCAATGCGCTGTACCCGGGAATGCAGCCCTGGGCGGTCAACTACGGTGGGCACCAATTCGGGCATTGGGCCGGACAGCTTGGCGATGGCCGGGCGATTTCGCTGGGTGAGGCGATCGGAACCGACGGCGGGCGCTACGAATTGCAGCTCAAGGGTGCCGGCCCGACGCCGTATTCGCGCGGCGCCGATGGGCGCGCCGTGTTGCGCTCGTCGATCCGCGAATTTTTGTGCAGCGAGGCCATGCATCATTTGGGCGTGCCGACCACGCGTGCCTTGAGCCTGGTCGGTACCGGCGATGCGGTGGTGCGCGACATGTTCTACGACGGCCACCCGCAGCGCGAGCCGGGCGCGATCGTGTGCCGGGTGGCGCCTTCGTTCATCCGCTTCGGCAACTTCGAATTGCCCAGCGCGCGCGGCGATATCGCACTGCTGAAGCAATGGGTGGATTTCACCATCGCCCGCGATTTCCCGGCGTTGGTCGGTGCCGGCGAGGCGCTCTACGCCGACTGGTTCGCACAGGTCTGCGAGCGCACTGCGGTGATGGTGGCGCACTGGATGCGGGTCGGGTTCGTGCATGGGGTGATGAATACCGACAACATGTCGATCCTCGGTTTGACCATCGACTACGGCCCATATGGCTGGGTCGACGACTACGACCCGGACTGGACGCCCAACACCACCGACGCGCAGGGGCGGCGCTACCGCTTCGGCACCCAGCCGCAAGTGGCCTACTGGAACCTGGGCCGGCTTGCCCAGGCGCTGGCGCCGCTGTTTGCCGACCAGGCCCTGCTGCAACATGGGCTGGATCGTTTTCGCGATACCTACCTGGCCTGCGACCGCCACGACACCGCCGCCAAGCTGGGCTTGGCAGAGTGTCGCGACGAGGATCTGCAGCTGATCGACGCGCTGCGCGCATTGATGCGCGAATCCGAGATGGACATGACGCTGGCCTTCCGTGGCCTGATCGATCTGTCGCCCGAACATCCGGACCCCGCACAGCTGCGCGAGGCCTTTTACGACGAAGACAAACGCTTGGCGGATGCGCCGCAGCTGCAGCAATGGCTGCAGCGCTACGCCGCGCGCCTGCAGCAGGATCCACTGTCGCCGGACGCGCGCCGCGCCCGCATGCGCCTGGCCAACCCGCGCTACGTGTTGCGCAACTATCTGGCGCAGCAGGCCATCGACCGCGCCGAACAGGGCGACCCGTCCGGGGTGCAGGAGTTGCTGGAGGTCATGCGCCGCCCTTACGACGATCAGCCCGGGCGGGACGCATTCGCGGCGCGGCGGCCGGAATGGGCCCGCGATCGCGCTGGGTGTTCGATGCTGTCGTGCAGTTCCTGACGCGCTCAGATGCAGGTGTGCCGCAAGTCCGGCGCCGATGGCGCGCGCAGCCTAGAATAGGCGCAACCCCACCGGCCACCACGCCACCGCCCTCATGACTGACTGCAGCCGCTGCGCCGGCACCACTACGTCCGGACCCAACCATTGGTCGGAGCGCATTCGCGACATCGCCGATTTCCCCAAGCCGGGCATCGTCTTCAAGGACATTACCCCGTTGCTGTCGGACGGCCCGGATTTCGCTTCTGCGCTGGACGAAATGGCCCAGCCGTGGCGCACCACGCCGCTGGATGCGGTAGTGGGTATCGAGGCACGCGGTTTCATTCTGGGAGCGGCGCTGGCGCGCGAACTGCGGACCGGCTTTGTGCCGGTGCGCAAGCCGGGCAAGCTGCCCGGGCGCACGCTGATCCAGGAATATGCGCTGGAATACGGCACCGATCGCATCGAAATGCATGAGGATGCGCTGCCGCGCGGGGCACGCGTACTGATTGTCGACGACGTGCTGGCCACTGGCGGCACGCTGCGCGCGGCCTTGGGACTTGCTGCCCAACTCGAACTCGAAGTCGTTGGCGCAGCCGTGCTGGTGGAGTTGCAGGTGCTGCAGGGTCGCCAGAAATGGGCGAACGATGTCCCGCTGTTGGCGACGCTTTCTTACTGAGCCCAGGCTCTGGAAGCGCCCCTGGGTGCGTAGACGTGCGCGCATCCAGGATGGCTCCTGCTCAAGCATGGGCGGCCGGTACGACGCCGGCCGCGCTGCGTTCAGAGCTTGCTGACCCGAAACCGGCGTCCCTTGATCTTGCCTGCGTGCAGATGTGCCAGCGCCTTGGCGACCTGCGCGCGGGCAATGGCCACGTAGGAGCGGGTCGGGTAGATGGCGATCTTGCCGATTGCCGCGCCCGAGAGCCCGGCTTCGCCAGTCAACGCGCCCAGGATGTCGCCGGCACGCAGCTTGTCGGTCTTGCCGCCATCGATGCGCAAGGTGGTCATCGCCGCCTGCGGCAGTTGCGCCGGGCGCGCCGTGGCCAGCGGTGCACGCGACCATTTCAACGGCTGGCCTTGTTCGGTTTCCAATGCCTGCGCGCGGGCAGTTTCGCGCGGGGCAACCAGGCTCAGTGCCAACCCGTGCTTGCCGGCGCGCGCAGTACGGCCAATGCGGTGGCGATAGGTTTCGGTATCGGTGGGCAGCTCGTAATTGACCACGGCCGAGAGGTCTTCCACGTCCAGCCCGCGTGCGGCCACGTCGCTGGCCACCAGCACGTTGCAGCTGCGGTTGACGAAGCGCACCAGCACTTCATCGCGGTCGCGCTGCTCCATGTCGCCATGCAAGGCAAGCGCAGAAAAACCGAATTCCTGCAGCGAGCCAGCCACCTCGTCCACTTCCTTGCGGGTATTGCAGAACACCACGCTGGATTCGGGATTGAAGCGCAGCAGCAGGCCGGCGACGGCCTTTTGCCGATAGGTCGGGTCGACCTCGAAGAACTGCTGATCGATCTCCGGTGCGCTATCGGCGCCTTCCACGGTGATCTCGACCGGCTCTTTCAACAGCTCGCGTGCGAGCGTGCGAATACTGTCCGGGAACGTGGCCGAAAACAGCAGGCTCTGGCGATGTTTATCGCAGCGGCTGGCGATCTCGCGGATGGGTTCTTCGAAGCCCATGTCGAGCATGCGGTCGGCCTCGTCCAACACCAGCGTACGCACGCCGCCCAGGTGCAGGGCGCGTTTGCGGGCCAGTTCCTGGATGCGACCGGGCGTGCCGACCACCACTTGCGGGTCGTGCGCCTCCAGCGAGGCCAGCTGCGGGCCCAGCGGCATCCCGCCGGTGAGCACCACCAGCTTCATGTTGGGGATGCCGGTGGCGAGCTTGCGCAGCTGCTTGCCGACCTGGTCGGCTAGCTCGCGGGTGGGGCACAGCACCAGCGCCTGTGCGCGGGTCACTGCCGGGTCGAGCTTTTGCAGCAGGCCCAGTCCGAACGCGGCGGTCTTGCCGCTGCCGGTGGGCGCCTGCGCGATGACATCGAGCCCCTGCAGGATCGGCGGCAGGCTCTGCGCCTGGATGGGGGTCAAAACGGTGTAGCCAAGGGCGTCGATGCCGGGGGCCAGGGCCGGCGACAGCGGCAGCGCGGAGAATTCGTTCATGGCGCATTTTAGCCCGGGATTGGGGAGTAGGGATTCGGGATTCGTCACCGCGACAGCGTGCGCTTTTGCCAATCCCGAATCCCGAATCGCCAATCCCGTACAATTGCGCCATGCCTTTAATCACTCTGCAAAGCGTCGACTACAGCGTCGGCGGCCCCTTGTTGCTGGAAAAAACCGACCTCGCAATCGAGCCGGGCGAGCGTATCGCCTTGATCGGCCGCAACGGCGCCGGCAAATCGACCTTGATGAAATTGATCGCCGGCGAGCTCAAGCCCGACGATGGCGAAGTGCGCGTGCAGCAGGGTGTGCGCATCGCGCGGCTGGAGCAGGAGGTGCCGCAGGGCACCGGTGGCAGCGTGTTCGACGTGGTGGCCGATGGTCTGGGCGAGTTGGGTCATTGGCTGGCCGAATTCCATCAGCTCAGCCATGCCGAGGTGTTCGACGCCGAGGCGTTCGGCAAGGTGCAGGCCAAGATCGATGCGGCTGACGGCTGGGCGCTGGATCAACGCGTCACCGAGACGCTGACCAAGCTGGAACTGGACGGCGATGCGCAGTTCGCGCGGCTGTCCGGTGGCATGAAGCGCCGCGTGCTGTTGGCACGTTCGCTGGTGTCCTCGCCCGATGTGCTGCTGCTGGACGAACCGACCAACCATCTGGATATCGAAGCCATCGACTGGCTGGAAACCTTCCTGAAGGGCTGGAGTGGCAGCGTGCTGTTCGTCACCCACGACCGGCGCTTCTTGCGTGCGTTGGCCACCCGCATCGTTGAAATCGATCGCGGCCAGGTCACCAGCTGGCCGGGCGACTGGGCCAATTACGAGCGCCGCCGCGAGGAGCGGCTCAATGCGCAGGCGCAGGAGAATGCGCGCTTCGACAAGCTGCTGGCGCAGGAAGAGATCTGGATCCGTCAGGGCATCAAGGCCCGGCGCACCCGCGACGAGGGCCGCGTGCGGCGCCTGGAATCGATGCGCAACGAGCGGGTGCAACGGCGCGAGCTCACCGGCAATGTGCGCATGGAGGTCTCGCAGGGCGAGTCGTCCGGCAAGAAGGTGATCGAGGCCAAGCAGGTCGGCTTTGCGTTCGGTGCGCGCACGATGGTCAAGGAGTTTTCCACCATCATCCAGCGCGGCGACCGCATCGGCCTGATCGGCCCCAACGGCAGCGGCAAGACCACCTTGCTCAAGCTGTTGCTGGGCGACCTGCAGCCGCAGCAGGGCGAAATCCGCATCGGCACCAATCTGCAGATTGCGTATTTCGATCAGTACCGCTCGACCCTGCGCGAAGACTGGAGCGCGATCGAGAACGTGGCCGAGGGCCGCGATTTCCTGGAGATCAACGGCAAGCGCAAACATGTGCATGCGTATTTGCAGGACTTTTTATTCACTCCCGAGCGTGCGCGCGCGCCAATCACCCGGCTGTCCGGCGGCGAGCGCAATCGCCTGTTGCTGGCACGTCTGTTCGCGCAGCCGTCCAATCTGTTGGTGATGGACGAACCGACCAACGACCTGGACGTGGAAACGCTGGAGCTGCTGGAAGAATTGCTGGGCGAATACACCGGCACCTTGCTGCTGGTCAGCCATGACCGCGACTTCCTCGACAACGTCGTGACCTCCACGCTGGTGATGGAAGGCGATGGCCTGATCGGCGATTACGTCGGCGGTTATAGCGATTCGCTGCGCCAGCGCCGTACGCCGGTCGGCAATGCGATGGCCGTGGCCAAGGCGTCGGCCACTGCGGTGGCGACCGCGCCCGTGGCTGCAGTGCCTGCGGACAGCGCGCCCAAGCGCAAGCTCAGCTACAAGGATGCGCGCGAGCTGGAACAGCTGCCGGCCCTGATCGAGACGCTGGAGCAGCAGGTCGCCACGCTCACCGAGGCAATGAACGAGCCGGCCTTTTATCAGCGCGACAGTGCGGCGATGGCGGCCCACACCGCCGCATTGGCCGATGCGCAAAAACAACTGGATGCGGCGTACGCGCGCTGGAGCGAGCTGGATAGTTGATCGTCGCTCGGCACGCGCAATGCGTGCCGTTCGCGCGGTCTGGCGCGACGACGGCGATGGTGTGCGATCGCGCCTGGATGCAGGCGGGTGCGGTGCGTAGCGATCTGTGTTCGCCAGAAATGCCCGCGCTGATCGACAGCGCCGCGCGGTGCCTACCAGACACCGCGCGCTCATCAGGTCGGTGCGGGCGACATGCATGCAGCCATCGCCTCTGCACGGGGCATGTGGTGCCGGCGCCAGGCCTGTCCGCTCGCCGGCGGTGCAGGAGTTCTGTTGGTGCTCTCAGTCGCAGGCGCTTGCGGGCGCAACGAACGCGGCAAAGGTCAGCCCGCGCGCTGACCAGGCATTTGCAACGTCATCGAGGATGTCCAGCAAGGTGTCGCGGTCGCTGGGCGCCGTGCTGGCCAGCGCCTGGGCGCCGTCGATGAGCAGCGCATACCCATGCGGCGACGGCAGCCAGGCCAGGTCGCGCAGGGCATCGCTGAGCGCGTCCCAGTTGCGGCCGAAGCTGGCCGGGAAATCCAGTTGCGTGGCCAGGCGCATCAGCAGCATGCGTTTGTCGCTGCAGGCGGCCAGATCCACGCGCAAGATGCGTAAGCCGGCATCGCGGGCGAGCGCCGCCATGGTGTCCAGATCGGCTGTCTCGGCCTGATACACCCCCGATTGCTGCGGATCGGACAGATCCAGCGCGAAGTCGCCTGCGCTCATGGTGCCTGGTCCGGGGTCGGGCCATCGAAGGCTTTGAAGCTCTGGTAATGATCGTCGCTGTAGTACCACGCCTCGGGCGGGGTGCCGCCGGTGACGATGCGGCGTGCGCCGCGATCCGGGCTGCCGGGGGTATCGACAGTGTATTCGCGGTAGTAGCCGCGCGGACGCTCGGGCAGGCGATGCTCGCGATTGCCGAACACGCTGCCATCCTGCGGATGCGGGAACGGGCCGCCGCGCTGGATCAGCACGATGGTGGCCATCGCCTCGGTCGGCAGAAAGGCGGGCAGACGCGGCACCTCGCGCGTCGGTGCGGTCGCGGCGATCGGTGCGTTGAGTTGCGGCGCGAACTGCGGCTTGGGCGTCTGCATCGCGCGCATGCCCCACAGGCCGGCGACCAGCAGCGCGATGGCGACAATGAGCAAAGCGGGCTTGCGCATGAAGACGGTCCGAAAAAATGGGTACGGCAGAGCAAGTATGCCGATGCGCGACTGTGTCGACTTTGAACGTGGCCGGCACCGGCACGGTTCACGCCCAAGTAACCGGGACATGGTGCAAGGTGTGCGGCGAACATCGTGCGGCATGCGGTGGGATGAAGTTTCCCTGCCAGCACCCTTGGTAAGCGCTGCCGCCGTCCTTACCATTCACCCCGCAACGCCCGGCCTTCGCCGGGCGGCAAGTCCAGGAGATACGCATGGCTTACACCCTTCCGCAGTTGCCCTACGCCTACGACGCGCTGGAACCGAACATCGATGCGCAGACGATGGAAATCCATCACACCAAGCATCACCAGACCTACATCAACAACGTCAATGCGGCGCTGGAAGGGACCGAGTACGCCGATCTGCCGATCGAAGACCTGGTCTCCAAGCTGAAGAGCCTGCCGGAAAACCTGCAGGGCCCGGTGCGCAACAACGGCGGCGGCCACGCCAACCACTCCCTGTTCTGGACCGTGCTGTCGCCCAACGGTGGCGGCGAGCCCAAGGGCGAGGTCGCCAAGGCGATCGACAAGGATCTCGGTGGTTTCGAGAAGTTCAAGGAAGCCTTCACCAAGGCCGCCGTCAGCCGCTTTGGCTCGGGCTGGGCGTGGTTGAGCGTGACTCCGGACAAGAAGTTGGTGGTGGAGAGCACCGCCAACCAGGACAGCCCGCTGTTCGAGGGCAACACCCCGATCCTGGGTCTGGATGTGTGGGAACACGCGTACTACCTGAAGTACCAGAACCGTCGCCCGGAATACATCGGCGCGTTCTACAACGCCGTCAATTGGGAAGAAGTCGAGCGCCGCTACCACGCCGCGATCGCCTGAGGTCTTGCACCGGGCTAGGCAATGCCTGGCCCGGTGACGGCGGCACCCAACGCACAAGGCCGGGAGCGATCACGGCCTTGTGCGTTTACTGTGCGCTGTGTGCAGCAATGACCCTGGTCGCGAGGGGCTTTGCAAGGAACGCCTTCGCGCTCGGGCGCGCTCCCACGTCTCCCGGGCTGCCTGCGAACGGGTCGATCAGAACTTGGCGTCGAACTCGCGGGCGTAGCCGGTGTTGACGATGACCTTCTGCAACGCGTCGCTGATCTTGATGTTGCCGGCCACGATCTGCTGCGTCTCAGGGCCCATGTTGTCCATGCGCGGCGGGGTGGCGCCCTTGTAGTCGCAAACGCGGCCACCGGCCTCGCGCACCAGCAGCACGCCAGCGGCGATGTCCCAGGCTTTGACCCCTGCTTCGAAATAGGCATCGGCGCGGCCGCAGGCGACATAGGCCAGGTCCAGCGCGGCCGAGCCGGTGCGGCGCACGTCTTCGGCCTGTACCAGCAGCGCATCCACGCACTTGAGCTGCGCACTGGCGCGCGCGCGTTCGCGCGGCGGGAAGCCGGTATGGACCATGGCGCCTTCCAGGTCCTTGCGCTCCGCAATACGGATGCGGCGGTCGTTGAGCACCGCGCCTGCGCCGCGGCTGGCGGTGAACAGCTCATTGCGCAACGGGTCGAAGATCACCGCATCGGTCGGTTCGCCGTTTTCCACCAGTGCGATGGACACGCAGTAATGCGGAAAGCCGCGCAGATAATTGCTGGTGCCGTCCAGCGGATCGATCACCCAGGTATAGCGGCCACTCTTGCCGCCCTGCACGCCGCCTTCTTCGCCGAACACGGCGTATTCGGGGTAGCCGCGCTTGAGTTCCTTGATGATGACCTTCTCGGCATCGGCATCGACTTCGCTAGCGTAGTCCATGCGGCCTTTCTGCACCACATTGAGCGCATCGAGCTTGTTGATGCCGCGCAACAGCACATTGCCGGCGAGGCGGGCGGCTTTGACCATGACGGTGACGGCGGGTTTCTGCATGGTTAAAGCTCCCGTGAAGGCAGAATCGGACAATGGCGAAGGTAAAAGAGCGGTCCGGCGCGAAAGCCGGCCGCGCAGTTTACCATCTACGGCCGAACAGCTTCCCGATCTCCGTTCATGTCCGTCAGCCAGCGCATCCGATTTGTTCTTGTGGGTACCCAGCATCCAGGCAACATCGGCGCCGCGGCGCGTGCGATGAAGACCATGGGGGTCTCGCGCCTGGTGCTGGTAGCGCCGGAGCGCGCACTCGACGAAGACGCCTACCGGCGCTCGGCCGGCGCCGAAGACGTGCTGGGCCAAGCGCCGATCTTCGCCACGCTGGGCGAAGCGGTGGCCGACTGCACGCTGGTGATGGGTTGCACGGCGCGCGCGCGCCGGGTGGCACTGGAAGAACTGCTGCCGGACGAGGGCGCGCAGCGCGCATTGGCCAAGGCGGGCGAGCCGGCCGAGGTGGCCTTCGTGTTCGGCCGCGAGCGCACCGGTCTGACCAACGACGAGTTGCAGCTGTGCCACGCCGCAGTCCACATTCCCTCCGATCCGCAGTTCAGTTCGCTCAATCTGGCTGCGGCGGTGCAGGTGCTGGCGTACGAAGTGCGACTGGCGCAGCTGGCGGCAGGCGAGGCCGACCCCGCGCCGACAGCGGCTCCGGGCTTGCGCGACGGGCCGGCCAGCCACGCACAGCTGGAAGGCATGTTCGGCCAGCTGGGCGACACGCTGGACGAGATCGACTTCCACAAGGGCCGTGCGCCGGAGTCGGCGATGCGCAAGCTGCGCCGGTTGTTGCTGCGCGCAGAGATGACCGAGCAGGAGGTGCGGCTGATTCGCGGCATCCTGTCCGATGCGCAGCGCATGGCCATGCTTGCCAGGCAGGCCGGAAACTGACGTCTGTCACATCTTCAAAGATTCGGCTAGGCTGTCCGCGGCTCTAGGGGAGTGTCCGTTTTGCGCGGTCTACGATGGTGTCTGATTGCCTGCTGGCTGATCGCCGGGGCAGGCTTGGCCGTGACGGCTGCGGCAGCGCCTTCCTCGGTCCTGGTGCTTGGACGGATCAGCGATGATCCCGCCAGCCATTACGAGCAGCTCAAGCCCCTGCTGGATTACGTGGTGCCGCGCATGCGCGAGGTCGGGATCCGCCGCGGCGAAATCCTGATGGCGCCCGATGCGCGCCAGATGTCCAGCTATCTGCGGCGCGGCCGGGTCGATTGGGTCAGCGAAACGACCGGTGCGGCGATGCTGCTGGAGCAGCGCGGCAATGCGCACCCCTTGCTCATGACCGAGCGTGGCGGACTGCGCGACTTCCACACGCTGTTCTTCGTGCGCCGCGACAGCCCGATCCAGTCGCTGTCGCAGTTGCGCGGCCACACCTTGGCGTTGCAGAACGCCTCGTCCACCAGCGGCTACCTGCTGCCGATGCTCGAGCTGCTGCGTAACGGCATCGCGTGCGACGTGCTGCTGTCGGCCGACGACACCCCGGCGCGCGGATCGGCCGGCTATCTGATGGTGGGGTCGAAATTGAACGTCGCCGCGTTCGTGCACAAGCACCTGATCGACGTGGGCGCGCTCAGTAATGTGGATTGGGACGACGAACGCCACATGCCACCGGTGTTCAAGCGCGACTTCCGCATCGTGCACCGCACTGCGCCGGTGCCGCGCGCGGTGGAAATGGTGCGCGCAGGAATGGATCCGGCCGTGGAGCAGCGTCTGCGGGTGGTGTTGCTGCAGGCCGCCTCCGACCCCAAGGCCGGCCCGGCACTGAAACGCTTTTTCGATACCACCGGGTTTCGTCCGCTGGATCCCGCCAGCCGCCGACGTCTGCAAGAATTGAGCGCGGGCGTGCAACGCGTCAGGGATCACGTGGAATGACTCAGGTGCGCTTCGGCTTGCAGGCACGCTTTCTGTTGGTGATGGCGCTGACGCTGCTGCTGGTCGGTGCGATTCTGGCTTCGCTGCTGCAGCGACAAAGCGCGATGCAGCGCGAGGTGCGCGGCTTGAGTGCGCAGATCCTGCACGAACTGTTTGATCGCAGCCTGCGCACGCGTGGCGAAACGCTGGCGACCGAGCTGGCTTCCGGATTGGCCAACCCCTTGTATTACTCGGACCTGGGCGCGGTGGGCGCGCTGGTGCGCAATGCCTCGCGCCAGCAGGTGGTGAGCTATGTGCTGGTGTTCGACCGCCATGGCCGGCTGGTGCATGACGGCACGCCGACCTTGCAGCGTTACGGGCAGGCCATGACCGATCCGCTCGCCGCCAAGGCGCTGGCGGCGCAGGCGATGGTGTTGCAGTCCTCGCCGGAGGTGCTGGATGTGACGGTGCCGATCAAGATCGGCGACCAGCGCATCGGTGGGGTGCGCGTGGGCATGTCGCGCGAGCGGGTGCGCAAGATCGAAACCGGGGCCAATCTCACCCTGGTGCAGAATCTCAACGCCATCGGCAAGCGCGATCTGGGCTGGTTGCTGGTCCTGCTGGCCGCGTTGGTCGGGCTGGGCGTGTTGCTGGCCATCTACGTGCAGCGCACGCTGGTGGCGCCGATCCGGTTGCTGGCGGCAGCGGCAAAGCAGATCGAACGGGGCGACTACGCGGTGCAGCTGCCGCCGCACCCGCGCAACGACGAGATCGGCGAGTTGATTTCCGCGTTCGGGCGCATGAGCGAAAGTATCGCCCGGCACGACCGCGAAGTGCGGCACATGGCCTACACCGACGCGTTGACCGGGCTGACCAACCGGCTGGGCTTCCGTGAGGGTCTGGATCATCTGCTCCACACCGCGCGCAGCACCGGCAGCAAGCTGGCCTTGCTGTTTGCCGACATCGACGACTTCAAGCGCGTCAACGACACGCTTGGCCATGAGGCCGGCGACGAAGCCTTGCTGCAGTTCGCCAGCCGTATCAGCCGCGCAGTGTCCGCGCTGGGTGGCGACGATGCGATTCTGGCGCGCTTCGGCGGCGATGAGTTCGTGATCCTGCTGCAGAGCGGCGATGTCAGCCTGCTGGCGGCGCAACTGGCCGACCGGCTGGTGCACGAACTGAGCCGGCCGTTGAACGTGCAGGGTCGCGAGGTGTTCCTGGGGACCTCGATCGGCATCACGCTGTTCCCCGATGACGCGCGCGATGCCACCGCGCTGCTGAAGAATGGCGATATCGCCATGTACCAGGCCAAGGTGGCCGGCAAGAACTGCCATCGCTTCTATAGCCGCGCCGCCGACCACGCGGTGGAACGCCGCGTGCACATGGAGCACGAGTTGCGCGGGGCCTGGGAACGCGACGAGCTGCGTCTGGTCTACCAGCCCATCTACCGCACCAGCGACCGCGTGCTGGTGGGCGTGGAAGTGCTATTGCGCTGGCAGCACCCGGCGTTGGGAACGATTGCGCCGTCCACCTTTATCGATATCGCCGAGCAGAGTGGCCTGATCGAGGTGATCGGCCCCAAGGTGCTGCGCGCGGCCTGCCTGGAGGCGGCGCAGTGGCCCGTGGTGGGCGAGGGCTTGTTCGTGTCGGTAAACGTTTCTCCGCGGCAACTGCGCAGCGGTGCGCTGATCGACACCGTGGCCGGGTGCCTGGCCGAGTCGGGGCTGCCGGCCGCGCGCCTGCATCTGGAGCTGACCGAGACCGCGGTGATCGGCGACGAGATGATGGCTGCCAGCCTGCTCGACCAACTGCACCGCACTGGCGTGAAGGTATGGCTGGACGATTTCGGCACCGGCTTCTCCGGCTTGAGCCATTTGCGTCAGGTGCCGGTGGACGGGGTCAAGATCGACAAGAGTTTCATTGCCGACCTGCAGCGCGACCCGGACGATCTGGCGCTGACCACCGCGATCATCAACATGGCGCACTCGCTGGGAATCACCGTGGTTGCCGAAGGCATCGAGCAGGAAGCGCAATTCAACCTGTTGCGCGAGCGCGGTTGCGACCTGGGGCAGGGCTACTGGTTCAGCAGGCCGTTGAGCCCTGCCGACATGATCAAGCTGATCGCGGCGGGGTGAGTGCCGCCGGAGCGCGCCCGAGCGCAACGGGCTGTACTGGATAAGGCTCCATCGCCCCGGTGTGCTCCTGCAAGGCGCATGTCCGGGTCGTTGCAGCGGTCATCGCCGAAGACTTCGCGAAGTACCCGATAACAGCGTATGAGCGAACCTGGGCGCGATTGGGCGTTACCGGTACAGCTTCATCGCGCCCCGGGGGGGCGCTTCTACAACGGATTTGACTGAGCCGAGGGCTGTTACAACGGCCGCTTGCCGGTATCGCCGGGAACTTCGCGCACCAGCCGCGGGACCAGGTAGCCGGACAGGCGCGCGGCCAGCTCGGCATGCAGCGCGCGCGCGCGGGCATCGTCCACTTCGAAGTGCGCCACCCCGGCGACCCGGTCGAGCTGATGCAGGTAGTAGGGCAGCACGCCGGCGGCGAAGCTACGCTCGCTGAGCGCCGCCAGCGCATCCACGCTGTCGTTGACGCCATGCAACAGCACGGCCTGGTTGAGCAATTGTGCGCCGGTGTCGCGCAGCCCCTGCACGGCGGCGTCTACCGCGGGGTCGAATTCATTGGCATGGTTGGCATGCAGGACGAATGCCACCGGCCACGGCAGGCCGCGCAGCCAGGTCTGCAGGGGCGCATCCACGCGCTCGGGCAGCACGATCGGCAAGCGGCTGTGGATGCGCAGGCGCTTGAGGTGCGCAATGGCGCCCAGGGCGTCGGTGAGTTCGGCCAGCTTGGGGGTGGCCAGCGAAAGCGGGTCGCCGCCGGAAAGCAGCACTTCCTCGATGCTTGGGTCGGCGGCGATTGCGGCGACGGCGTCGCGCCAGCCATCGCGCGCAGCGGTCTCTTCGGCATACGGAAAGTGGCGGCGGAAACAGTAACGGCAGTGCACCGCGCAGCTGCCGGTGGCGATCAGCAGGGCGCGGCCGCGATATTTCTGGATCACCCCGGCAGCGGTCCTGGCGGCGGCATCGCCCACCGCATCCAGGCCAAAGCCTGGCACCGGCTGCATCTCAGCATCCAGCGGCAGCACCTGGCGCAGCAGCGGATCGTCGAGGTCGCCATGGCGCATGCGCGTCACAAAGGCGTGCGGCACCCGCAACGGGAACTGCGCGGCGGCGGCATCGCTGATGGCCGCCGCCTGCGCATCCAGGCCCAGCAGCTTCAGCAGCACGCGCGGGTCGCGCACGGCGTCGCGCCACTGCTGCTGCCAGCGCGCTGGCTGCGGGGCGGGGGGAGGGGATGGCTGTAAGGCGAGGGGGGCTGCGGTTATCATGTGCGGTCACAAAACCAAATGCCGGCCGGTTGCGGCGGGCGCCCCATTCTAATCCGACCTGCCACTGCATGGCGGGTCGTGGTCTTATCGAGGAGCTGCACCATGGCCACTGTTGGCATGAACGACGTCAAGAACGGCATGAAGATCCTGGTCAACAACGAGCCGGCGGTCATCACCGAGACCGAATACGTCAAGCCGGGCAAGGGCCAGGCCTTCACCCGCATGAAGTACCGCTTCATCAAGTCCGGGCGCGTGGTCGAAATGACCATGAAGGCGACCGACGATGTGGAAGTGGCCGACGTGGTCGATACCGACATGCGCTACCTCTACAGCGATGGCGAGTACTGGCACTTCATGGACCCGGAAACCTTCGAGCAGGTGCAGACCGACAAGGCCGGCATGGGCGGCGCCGACAAGTGGCTCAAGGGCGAGGAAGATTGCATCGTGACCTTGTGGAACGGCACCCCGATCTGGGTGCAGCCGCCGAACTTCGTCGAACTGAAGATCACCGAGACCGACCCGGGCGTGCGCGGCGATACCTCCGGCGGCGGCGGCAAGCCGGCCACGCTGGAAACCGGCGCGGTGGTGCGCGTGCCGCTGTTCGTCAACCAGGACGAAATCATCAAGGTCGACACCCGTTCGGGCGAATACTCGGCGCGCGTCAAGTAATCCAGATGCGCCTGGGACGCCGGTCCGGTCGAGCGGTACGCAGTGCCAGTGTCCTGATGGCGCCAGGAGCAGCTGACAAGACGACTGCGCCGCTGCCAGGCTTGGGTGGCCGGTGTGTGGAAGCTGCGTGTGCCACGGGTACGCCGCCGGTCCCGTGGGTCTCCGGCAGTCACCCGATCGCCATTCGCGTCGCGTTGCTGGCCGGGCTGAGCGGCCTGCTGGCGGCCTGTCCGGTGCTGGCACAAACCGCCGGCGCCACCGCCTGCGACGCGCAGAGCGTGGCAGCGGTGGCAGCTGGTGCGGCGTCCGGCGCGGCAGGTGCGGCGTCCGGCGCGGCAGGTGCGGTGCCGGTCGACCGTGCCGTGGCGCAGACCTGCAAGCCGTGGCCGTACGACCCATCGATACGGCTGGCGGCCATTGCGTTCGCCAGCGATGCCACCACCGAGGCAGGCGAACGCAACCTCGAGTTGCGCGTTGCCATGCTCGATGCCCGCACTGCCCAGGTCGTGGCGTTGTACACGCAGGACATGGGCGAGGATGCCGGCTTCGAACTTGCTGCCGACAGTCTGCGCCTGGATACCGCACGCTATGACCTGGCGCAAGGCGTACGCGCAGTTGGCGTGGTGGTGCACAGCGTTGCGCGCGGTCCCAGTTGTCCGGATTTCGACAGCAACGATGCGCTGACCTTGCTGGTGCGCGAAGGGCGCCGGTTGCGCCCGGTGCTGCAGCGGGATCTGACGGTGTGGCGGCGGGTGGAAGGCGAACCGTGCAACTGGGGCGCGACGGGTGTGGTGACCGAGCGCGGCACGCTCACCCTGTCGATGGACGCGCCGGTCCACGCCGGCTATGCCGACATCGCACTGACTGCCAACCTGGTGACCTCCACCACCGTCAAGGATGCCGAGGACATCGAGCGCACCCATCGCCAGCGCCAGGTGCTGCGCTACGACGGCACCCGGTATGTGCCTGTGTCACGCTCCGACGACTCCTGGCCGTTCGGCAACTAACTTCAATGGATCCACTCATGACCAATGCCCCGCCCGAACCCTGCGACCTGCTGATCGAGGCCGGCTATGTCGTGCCGATCGAACCGCATGCGGTGGTCCTGGAAGACCATGCGGTCGCGGTCAGTCACGGCGTTATCATTGCCGTGCTGCCGGTTGCAGAAGCACGCGCACGTTTTGCGCCCAAGCAGACCGTGTCGCGGCCTGATGCTGCGTTGATGCCGGGCCTGGTCAATGCGCATACGCATAATCCGATGACGCTGCTGCGCGGCGTCGCCGACGACCTGCCGCTGATGGTGTGGTTGCAGCAGCACATCTGGCCGGTGGAAGCGGCGGTGATCGGGCCGGAATTCGTGGCCGATGGCACCACGCTGGCCATCGCCGAAATGCTGCGTGGAGGCACCACCTGCGTCAACGAGAACTACTTCTTCGCCGATGTGCAGGCGGCCGTTTACAAGCAGCACGGCTTCCGTGCGCTGGTGGGCGCGGTGATCATCGATTTCCCGACCGCCTGGGCCTCCTCGGACGACGAATATTTCGCGCGTGCCGGCGAGTTGCACGACCAGTGGCGCGACGATCCGTTGATCAGCACCGCGTTCGCCCCGCATGCGCCGTACACCGTGAACGATGCCAACTTCGAACGCGTGCGCATGCTGGCCGACCAGCTCGACATCCCGGTGCATCTGCACACCCACGAAACCGCGCAGGAAGTGGCCGATTCGATCAAGCAGTACGGCCAGCGCCCGCTGGCGCGGCTGGATCGCCTGGGCCTGGTCAACGACCGCCTGATCGCGGTGCATATGACCCAGCTCACCGATGCGGAAATCCATCTGTGCGCCGAGCGCGGCGTCAGCGTGGTGCATTGCCCCGAATCCAATCTCAAGCTCGCCTCGGGTTTTTGCCCGGCGTGCGCGCTGCAGCGTGCCGGCGTCAACCTGGCCATCGGCACCGATGGCTGCGCCAGCAACAACGACCTGGACATGTTCAGCGAGAACCGCACCGCTGCGATCCTGGCCAAGGCCGTGGCCAACGATGCGACCGCGCTGGATGCGGCCACCACCTTGCGCGCGGCCACGTTAGGCGGCGCCCGTGCCTTGGGCTTCGGCGACAGGATTGGCTCGATCGAGGTCGGCAAGCAGGCCGACCTGGTCTGCGTGGACCTGGCCGCGCTGGAAACCCAGCCGCTGCATCATGTGCTGTCGCAGTTGATCTACGCGGCCGGCCGCCATCAGGTCACCGATGTGTGGATCGCCGGCAAGCCAAAACTGGTGCAGCGCGAGCTCATCGACATGGATACCGCCGCCCTGCTCGCCAATGCGCGGCAGTGGCGCGACCGCATCCGCACCGTCCGCGCCTGAGCGCGCGTCACCGCATCACGGAGCCCCCCGCATGAATTCGAATACGCACGCCAAATCCAGCAATTTCCATCAGAGCGAGCTGGATAAATTCGCCGCGCTGGCCAACCGCTGGTGGGATGCCGACGGCCCGCAGAAGCCGCTGCATGCGCTCAATCCTGTGCGGCTGGAGTACGTGTCCGCGCGGCTGGAACTTGCCGGTGCACGCGTGCTCGACGTCGGCTGCGGTGGCGGCTTGCTCAGCGAGTCGATGGCGCGCCTGGGCGCGCAGGTGACTGCGATCGACCTGGCGCCGGAATTGGTCAAGGTGGCGCGTCTGCACAGCCTGGAATCGGGCGTGCAGGTCGACTATCGCGTGCAATCGGTGGAAGACCTGGCCGCCGAACAGCCGGGCAGCTTCGATGCGGTGACCTGCATGGAAATGCTCGAACACGTGCCGGATCCGACCGCGATCATCCGTGCCTGCGCCAGCCTGCTCAAGCCGGGCGGCCAGCTGTTCCTGTCCACGCTCAACCGCACCCCGGCCGCGTTCGCACTGGCGGTGGTGGGCGCCGAATACATCGCGCGCCTGCTGCCCAAGGGCACGCATCACTACAAGGATTTCATCAAGCCGGCCGAGCTTGCGGCATGGTTGCGCAACGCCGGGCTGCAGCTCGAAGACGTCAGCGGCATGCTGTACGAGCCGTGGCGCAATCGCGCCCGCCTGTCTTCGCGTACCGAGGTGAATTACCTGGCGCATGCGGTGAGTCCGTGATGGGCGGGGATTCGGGAATCGGGAATCGGGAATCGAAAAGGCGGTTGGCTGAGGGTTTGAGATTTTCTCGTTTTCGGTGGAGTGCATGCAGTTGCATGCCCGTGGCGCTGTGGTGAGTTTCCCGCGCGCGGTGTTGTTCGATCTGGATGGCACCCTGCTGGACAGCGCGCCGGACATGCTCGCGACGGTTAACGCCATGCTGGATGCGCGTAGGCGTGCGCCCGTTGCGTTGGCTTCGCTGCGCCCGGTCGTCTCCAAAGGTGCGCGTGCGATGCTCGGCGTGGCCTTTGCCGAGCTCGATGCCGCGGCGTGCGTTGCGCTGGTGCCGGAGTTCCTGCAGCGCTACGAAGGCTTGATCGGCACGCAGTCGCAGCTGTTTGATGGCATCGAGCAGATGCTCATGCGGCTGGAGGACGCCGGCTGCGTCTGGGGCATCGTCACCAACAAGCCCGAATATCTGGCGCGCCTGATCCTGCCGCAGTTGGGCTGGGAGCAGCGCTGCGCGGTGCTGATTGGTGGCGACACGCTGGCCGAGCGCAAGCCGCATCCGTTGCCGCTGGTGGTAGCCGCCCAACGCATCGACGTTGCACCTGCGCACTGCGTGTATGTCGGCGACGATGAGCGCGACATCGTGGCTGCGCGCGCGGCGGCGATGCCGTCGGTCGCGGCGCTGTGGGGCTATCGCCTGGACGACGACGACCCGACGCGCTGGCAGGCCGATGTGCTGGTCGAGCAGCCGCAGGCGCTTTGGAATCCGGCAACGTGGCCGCAACTCTGATCTTTCTTGGTATTTTTCTGGACCCGCCATGAGCCAATCCAGCGCGCTCGACAGTTTTCTCGACAAGTGGGCAACCCGCTGGCCGGAATGGTCGGTTGCCGAACCGTTCGTGCCCGAGCCGCATCGCCGCCTGGCAGTTGCCTGGTTCGCGCTGCTGCAGGAATGGGAAGACATCATGAACATCGCCGGCGACCCGTTGCCGGCCGATGCCAAGCTGGCGTGGTGGCAACAGGAGCTGCGTGACTGGTCGAGCCAGCGCTCGCGGCATCCGTTGGGGCGCGTGCTTGAGCCAGTGCGTGCGCCGTGGTCACAGCTGGCCGACACCTTGCCGGCCATGCAGGCCGCGCGCGTCCAACCGCAATCGCTGCAGCAGGCACTGAGCACATTGCATGCATTTGCAGAGGCCGTGGTTGCGGCGGAAGCGGTGCTGTTTGCGCGCACTCAGCCGGGCGATGCCACTGCGGTAGCGGTGCAGTGGCTGGATGCACGTCAACGCGTGGCCGGCGATAGCGCCGCGCCTGGCGGCGTGGTCACGGCTGCATGGCGCACACAGTTGCTGCAGGCCTGGCCGCGCAAAGTCGCGTTGGCGCGGCCGCATCGGGTGTGGTCGCGGCTGGCGCGGCTGCGTCTGCAGCGCGCGCTGAGCGGCAGAACAGCCTATCCGCCGCCGGTGCAGCAGTTGTGGCATAGCTGGCGTGCGGCCAGCGGTACGGACTAACCGCAGCTAACGAAACATGTTGGTCGTCAGGCGGGTGTTGACTGCGCGGTCAGAACCGCAGTGTACGAATGGCGTATGTCGATTCCGAGCGCGGATCGCGCCCGCCTGGCGGCTGCGCAGTGTTTTTAGGCCCCTTAGGCGCAGCACGTACGCTGACCGCGTCGGCATCCGCGCTTGCCGTGTGGCAAGCGCGGTGTCCGGTAATCCCCCCACTTCTAGCGGTCGCCAGAAGTGGAGCTAAGCGGCCATCGCCAACTTCATGGCAGGCGTGATGCCGCCGAGCGCCATATTCGGACGCTCGTGGTTGTACGTCCATAGCCAGCGGGTGGCTTTGTCCTGCACCTGGTCGATGGTGTCGAACAGGGTTTGGGCGAGCCAGGCGTAGCGGATGGTGCGGTTGTAGCGTTCAACGTAGGCGTTCTGCTGTGGCTTGCCCGGCTGGATGTGCTCGACCCGGATACCATGCCGCTGCGCCCAGGACAGCAACGCGCCACTGATGTATTCAGGGCCGTTGTCGCAGCGGATCACGGCGGGCTTGCCGCGCCACTCGATGATCTGCTCCAGCGATCGGATCACACGGGCTGACGGCAGCGACAGATCCACCTCGATCCCCAGCCCCTCGCGATTGAAGTCGTCGAGCACATTGAACAGCCGGAAGCTGCGGCCGTCGGCCAACTGGTCGTGCATGAAGTCCATCGACCAGACCTGGTTGATAGCCTCCGGCACCGCCAGAGGCTCGGGCCGCTCACGCACCAGCCGCTTCCTCGGCTTGATCCGCAGGTTCAACTCCAGCTCGCGGTAGATCCGGTAGACCCGCTTGTGATTCCAGCCAAAGCCCTTCACGTTGCGCAGGTACAGGTAGCACAGGCCAAAGCCCCAGTCGCGATGGGCGGTCGTCAGGCGGACCAGCCAGTCGGCGATCCGGGCGTTCTGCTCGCTGGCCTTGGCCTGGTAGCGGAAGCAGGTCTCGCTCACCGCGAAGGCCTGGCAGGCGTGGCGGATGTTCGTACGCCCGCTCGTGACCGCCGATTGGGCCATCTCGCGTCGCTGAGATGGCCTCACCATTTTTTTGCGAGCGCTTCCTTCAGCAGGTCGGTACTGAGCTGCGCCTCGGCGTACATCTTCTTGAGCCGGCGGTTCTCCTCCTCCAGCTCCTTCATGCGCGCGACCATGGACACGTCCATGCCGCCGAACTTGCTGCGCCACTTGTAGAACGTGGCCGAGCTGATGCCGTGCTCGCGGCACAGCTCCGGCACGGGCGCACCGGCCTGGGCCTGCTTGAGCACGGCGATGATCTGGCTGTCGGTAAAGCGGGACTTCTTCATGGAACCTCCTCGAGAAAGGATACGAGAAAATTCCACTTCTGGCGTCTGCTAATGGGCGGGGGGATTACCTCCCAATCAGCTGTGCTCAGATCGGCGAATCCGGCAGCACCGAGTGGTAGGCGATGAAGGCGTCGTTGCATTGCAACGGCACGCCAGGGCCAGGCTTACCTTGCAGCTGCACATCGCTGGACGCTGATTCGGTCAGCTGATCGAAAAAGCTCACTGGACCGCCTTCAAACGTGAAATGCGTCGCGCCCGGGTTGCTCGCAGGCCCGCCGAAATGCGGCTTTGCGAACGCGACCTTTCCACCTTCCAGCACCACGTTGTCGAGCGAAATGCTGATCGGCAAGGTGGTCTTCGCATCGCGGTAGCCGTAGAAGCTCAGCTCGCCGCCGCCGAATGCCTTGGAACCCAGCGAGTGCACATTGGTCAGCGTGATGCCGCTGAAACTCGGCAGTTTGCGGCGCACTTCAGCATTGGCGTAGTTCGCATCGAACACCAGCGGCCTTGCCACACCACGCATGCAGATGTTTTCAAAACTGATGTCGTACACCTGGCCGCCGCGCGTGCCATCGGATTTGATCCGCAGCCCGTTGGAAGAATACGGGTCGGTGTATACATCGTTGCTATTGAAGCCATCGATGCTCAGCCCGCGCACGGCGATATGGCGTATGCCCGAGTCGGTTTCGCTGCCCAACGAAAAACCATGTGTGTAATAGAACTGGTTGTAGGCGAACAGCATGTTTTCCGATGCGATGCTGCGCTTGCTACTGGCATGTGCCTTGATCGCAACACCGTCATCGCCGGTAGCGATGTACGAATACGTCAGCAGTACATTCTTCGACTGGCCCGGATCAAAACCATCGGTATTCTTGGCGGTTTTCGGGGTGAAGCAGGTGGCGTGCGGATTGACATCAGGCGTGCTGCCGGCCGGGCAGTGGTAGCCTGGCCGCGAGTAGACCAGGCTGGGCGCAAGAATTTTGATGCCCCACGCCGTCAGGCCAACCACGTTATCGCTGGTCACATGGAAATTCGCCGAATTTTCCAGAGTGATGTCGTACAACGTGAAGTCAGTGCTGTCGTCGATCTGCAGCAGCCGCGGGACGTGTTGACTCAGGCCTTTAGTGACGTTGAGATAGGCCAGATCCCACCAACTGGCGGTGCCGGCGTTTGGCCCGGCAGTCAGCGTGCTGCCGCCGCGTCCATCAATCTTGCCCGCACCAACGATCGCGCTTTTTGCGGTATCGGCGACGTGGATGAGTGGCTTGCATGACTTCGTCTTGTCGCTGGTCGCAGTGCCGCAGGTGCCCAGGCCGTTGTCGTAATCCAGCGGATTGCGCGAGCCGAACAAGGTGACGCCGCGGTCGATCCATAGCGTGACACCGCTTTTAATGGTCAGCGGCCCGGTCAGCAACCCGGATTCGCCGGCATCGCCGGGCACAAGGTGCACTGCGCTGCCGGCAGGGCAATCGTCGATGGCCGCCTGCAAGCGCGCGGTGTCGCGTTTGGACTGTGCCGGATTTTGGTCAAGCGTATCGAGCGAGCCGCCCACCGGAATCAGCGCGGCCTTGAGCGTGGCGCATACCTGGGTCGGTAATGTGGGCTGCTGGACCACCCCCCAGCTGCTGGAAATGCTATGAGCGGTATCGGGTGCATCCTGCCCGTGCGGTCGCGCCGCGCTGGCGTGAAACGTGGCCAGGCCGAGCAGGGCAAGGGTCAGTGGCGCGACGGTGGGAACAAGGCGATGGTACGGCATAGTGCTTTCTCCGGTTAATGCGGCAGGCGCGCCAGATCAACGAGCGCAGCGAGATGCACCTGTATGCGGCGCTGCGAACATCGCTGCCCTGCACATGTGTGGTCTTTGCGTTGCTGTGTCGACCAGCGATAACGAGATGCAAGCTTGGCGAGCCCTGCCGAAGTTCGATGGCGCCAGCACGAATTCAGCACCGCAGCGCCGAAGGTATTACACGTGTTTTGCAGGGCTCCTGCATGCTGCAGATGCACGCCGCGGCGAACTGTGCAGTCGATCGATCGCATGCATAGACAAAGAGAGCTGGACGAACTGTTGTTGAAACATTCGTGATGTAGGCCGACCAACATATTTTTCGGTCACGCTGGATCACAGCTAGCGAACCTGTGGATGGCGCGCCGGCAATTGCTGCCGGTCCGGTGGTAATGCTGCCTGGCCGCAGCCAGAACCGCCAGAACGTTGCAGAAATCGCACCCTGCTCAGATTTTTGCCAGCCACTGACATACAAGAAGCAAGACTGAGGGGGCGGTGAGTTGTTAAGACTACCCTGGCCTTGTATATGGGGTTTCTCAAACATTCTTTAGGCGCATATTTCTGGTGCGCGGTGGATGCTGGAGAAATCGTGTTTAGGGATGGTCTGATCAATGCGGCCAGAGGATGCGTCGACCCGCATCGGTAGCGCTGACTACGCTCACACCTTCGGTTTTTCGCTGTTTCCAGCGCATTCTCGGGGCGTTCTCCCCATTACAGGCACAACTTCCCAACGGCAGGCATCAACTGCTTCCGCTTCAGCCACAGGTTCGACAGCGCAAAGAGCGTCAGCACCTGCGCGGTGTTTTTGACCAGGCCGCGATAGCGCACCTTGGCATAGCCAAACTGGCGCTTGATCACCCGAAACGGATGTTCCACCTTCGCACGCAGGCTGGCCTTGGTGTGCTCCCAGCGCTTGGCCAACTTCAGTTCGCGCTTGTTCTTGATCTGCTTCAGCTTCGAGGGCTTCTCCGCGATCAGGTAGCGTAGCTTGCGCTTGCCCTTGATCTCATCGCGCTTCTCAAGCCCGGTGTAGCCGCTGTCCCCACACACCGTGTCTTCCTTGCCATGCAGCAGCTTGTGCGCTTGCGTGATGTCCGCCACGTTGGCTGCCGTGCATTCCACGTGGTGCACTAGGCCGGATTCATCATCCACTCCAATGTGCGCCTTCATCCCGAAGAAGTATTGGTTGCCCTTCTTGGTCTGGCGCATCTCCGGATCGCGCTCACCGTCCTTGTTCTTGGTCGAACTGGGCGCAGAGATAATCGTGGCATCCACAATCGTCCCGCCGCGCAGGCTCTGACCCTTGCGCGACAGATGCGCGTTCACCCGATTGAACAGCTTGCGCGCCAAATCGTGCTGCTCCAGCAGATGGCGAAAGTTGAGAATCGTCGTCTCGTCCGGCACCTCATCCAGCCCGCCGATCTTGGCGAAACGGCGCATCGACACCGTGTCGTACAAGGCTTCTTCCGCCGATGGATCGCTCAATGCATACCACTGCTGCAAAAAGTGGATGCGCAGCATCGTCTCCAGCCGATACGGCTGTCGTCCCGGTTGCCCCGACTTCGGATAGTGCGGCTCGATCAGCCCCAGCAGCTCCTTCCACGGCACGACCTGCTCCATCTCGGCCAAAAACACCTCACGCCGCGTCCGCTTGCGCTTGCCGTCGTACTCCGCGTCGCCGAAGGTCAGCTGCATCGAAATCGTCTACTCGGGTCGATGATCGATTGTGGCAGATCAGGACGGATTGTTCAGAGTTTCCTTAGTGCGGCCCCGCAGTGGACCGAACGATGCCGGGGACTCTTGCCGCATCGTCAGGCTCGTAGCTGTATTTAACTGGTGCATTATTGAAGGTTAAGCCGATCGCCGAATTACCCGTTACTGCGTGATATACATTTTCTTTTTCGTAAAGATTGTACATGTCACCGTCTGATTCCAGTCGAATTTGGTTGCTATTGTTGGTTTTGTAGAAGTAGTTTGATTCGGAAAAAACAATACTGCCGCTACCTACTTGCAAAGCGTTGTACTGCTGCTTTTCATAGCGGCGACCATCGGCAGCGGTGTGCTCACCATTGGGTGATGTGCTATTGTCAAAGTAATTGTTATAGGCATGAACCCAGCCACGTAGTAGGGGGCGCCCGGCAAGATTGGGGCCAAACCAGTTGTGGTGCAGCGTTACGTGCAGCTTATTGCCACCATATACATATGAATCGTTCTTGCTGTGACCAACAAGGATAGCTAAGCGCTCATTTGCGAGGTCATGGTAATTTTTGTCGAACCAGTTCCATACCGGATCCGGATTCATGTTGACCCAGCTGTTGCTGAAGTAAAAGTGATTATACGACAGTGTGACGTAATCAGATGACATGCCGACTGATAAAAGGTCATCGCTCATGTCGTAGAAATCGCAGTGGTCGATCCAAGCATTGGATATACGTCGCAATGATACGCCTACGTAGTTGATGCCAGTGTTGTTGGAAGTTCCTTTGACTTGGTTAGGCAGGGCTTGCAAGTCGCCGATATTGCCAGCGAATGAGATGTTTCTGATAACCACATTCTGAATGTTTATCCCGGCGGGCAGGTTCTCGCCGCTAAATTTCAATTGGATATTCTGCAAGGCTGCTCCACCGCCTGCAGCACCCTCGATTGTTATGTTGTTCCAAATAGTGCTGGAGAAATTCAGGGTAGTTAGCTTTGGTCCGCCGTAGATCTTTCCACGGATGATAATATGGTGACTTTTGGCATTGAGTGCCGCTTGCAGTTCTGCAAGTGTTGCCACTGTAACAGCGGATTCGCCAGATATAGATGCAGAGGAAAAGCCGCCGGTATCAGCCTTGGCGATACCAGCCTGCGTGATTAAAATAGCCAGAAACAGCCGGATAGCGGGGAAATGTAAATGTAAATGCAAATGCGGGCCTTTACTGCAAAGCGAAAAATTTATATGGATCTCTAGATAATTTTTGCTAGAAGAAACACGCTATTCGATTAAATTGAACAGCGTGCTGTGTGTCAGCGAATAACGAGCGGTTATCGATCAGGTAAGGAATTATATGTCGCAGCGATCTTAATGCTTAGTTGGAGGCTGCTGCGGTCTGATACAGGTTACGGATTGCTGACGTCCACTGAGGACCGAACGAAGCGTGGGTGAACTGCTTATAGGCAAATGAGGTCATGCCGACTTCGACGTCCTGCACGGGATCCTCGTCGGTCGAAACCCACGGTGAGCCGCTGACACCGGAGCGTGCGTCCCACTCCAGGCCTTCAATGGCATAGTCCTTGTTCATCCATGGGTTGGGCTCTGCTGTGCTGTTCACGCTGACAGGCGTGTTCCCATTGGCGCCAGGGTCGGTGTTGTAGCCAGTTACCCGATATTCGTTGTCGTCCTCCTGACCGTCAAAGCGAACGCCAGACGCTCCTACAGTATTCGACAAAGTGGCGCCAGAGAGCTTCATTGTCATGGGAGCTTGCACCTGGAAGAAGGCCGTATCGTAGTCCACGGCTCGCTCTGAGACCCAGCGATTATCGGCCGTGATGGTCGTCGCAGGCCAAACACCATAGGGGGCGGTACCGTTGTAGGCTGGCACGAACACCAAGTCCGACACAAACTTGCCTGCTAGGGCAGAGATGCATCGCCCCGAGGTGGCTACGACGTTCCCGGAATCGGAGACGACCGCGTTGCCAGTGCAGCGCTGGTCTATGCCGTTCGCCCGAAAGAAGACCACGCCGAGGTGGGCTGAGGGGGAGAATCCTGGAACCGGCACGGACGGATCCGTCTTCGGCGTTGGCACAGATCTTGTCACCAACTTCAACTTTTCGCTCCTGTTTTTCCCACGGGCCAATGCCGAATTCTGCAACTCTGGCGGGTCGCCGTCGGCCGGGTTGGCATCCACGAATGATGCGGAAACAGCAGCTTGCATCCGTCCGAGAGTCCAGTAAGAAGCACTCTCATCTCGCTGAGCAGTCGGAACAACGTGCTGCACGATGGTGCCGGCGGAGAGGTTGGCCGAGTTTGTGCTTGCAGACACGTCGGTAATCGCTAGGAAGGCTAGGACCGCGCAAGAAGTACGCAGGGATGTAGTTTTTGGCATATATTTCATTATTATTTTAACCTGTATGTTTTGCTTGGAGTTGGGTGATTCAAGTGGATTGATTTAAATTATATTAAATAAATAATTTAAAATTAAATTGCAGCGTGCGCCCGTGATTATGGGATATTTTCGTCGCTCCTACCATCAGCGCTACTGCTTTTTTTCGCGCGCAGATGGGCTGCATTAGCAGCGTTTTTACCATATCCGTGATCCGCTTATTTGATTGTTTTTTTTGCGAATGCAAGCGTACGTGTGCGAAGTTTGCCACTATCTTCTGCCAAGGCGCGCGCTGGTGACGATGTTGGTATGTTGGTATTGGTGCCCAAGCAGAATTGCGTTGTCGCAATATGGTAGACGAGAGTGCGCACCGTCACATGCTCTGGTCAGAGCGAGTTCCAGACTGGCTCACCCGCGTACCACGCGCATGTCAGGAATCGAAATGGCAGACACCAAAGAGTTGCAGGAAAAATTCTGGAAGGCGCTCAAATCAGATCGCACCGTGATGCTGGGCCTGGACGGTGTCGAAGACGGCCACGCGCGTCCGATGACCGCACAGATCGAGGGCGATAGCGGTGGGCCGATCTGGTTCTTTACATCCAAGGACAACGCGCTGATCGCCATGCTGGGGCAGGGCCGCCGCGTCATCGGCGCCTTCAGCAGCAAGGGCCACGACTTGTTCGCCCGCATCAGCGGCTCGCTGCGCGAAGACACCGACCCGGCCATGGTCGACCGGTTGTGGAATCCATATGTCGCCGCGTGGTACGAAGGCGGCAAGACCGATCCGAACTTGGCGCTGCTGCGCCTGGATGCCGACCATGCGCAGATCTGGCTCAACGAGTCGAGCCTGCTGGCAGGAATCAAGGTGTTGTTGGGCGTAGACCCGAAGAAGGATTATCAAGACAAGGTGGCGGACGTTCCGCTGCGCTGACACCTGCCTCGCATACGCCACCGTCAAGGTGGCGTATGCGCGCTGGTTGCGCGATCGGTACCGCTCACCGCTGTGCAACGGCTGCGTTGCAATGCTGGCCCGCCAAGCGGAGCGCGCCGATGCGCGTGCATCACCTCAATTGCATCTCCACCTGCCCGCTAGGCGGCCATCTTATGGACGGCCGTACGCCGGGGGTACTGGATCGCGGCCATCTGTGTTGCCATTGCTTGCTGGTGGAAACCAGCGCCGGGTTGGTGCTGATCGGTACCGGTTTCGGCCTGCGCGATGTGGCCGAGCCACGCGCGCGTCTGAGTCGATTTTTTCTGGCGCTGGTCAAGCCAGACTTGCGCGAGGACATGACCGCAATCCGGCAGATACAACGGCTCGGGCTGGATCCGCGCGATGTGCGGCACATCGTGCTGACCCATCTGGATTTCGACCACGCCGGCGGGCTGGACGATTTTCCGCATGCGCGCGTGCACCTGATGACGAGCGAGCGCGATGCCGCACTGGCACAGCGTACCTGGATGGATCGCCAGCGCTTTCGTCCGCAGCAGTGGTCTACGCGTGGGCAGTGGCGCACCTACGATGGCGCAGCAGGCGAGCACTGGATGGGCCTGGAGTGCGTGCGCGACCTGCATGGACTACCGCCAGAACTGCTGATGGTGCCGCTTCCCGGCCACACCCTGGGTCACGCCGCGGTTGCGGTGCATACGCCGGAGCGATGGCTGCTGCTGGCAGGTGATGCATATTTCTTCCATCGCGAAATGGATGCAGATGCGCCTTACTGCACGCCGGGGCTGCGTGCTTACCAATGGATGCTGGAAAAGGACCGGACTGCGCGCTTGACCAACCAGCAGCGTCTGCGCGCGCTACGGCAACAGCACGGCGGTGAGGTGGAGGTGTTCTGTTCGCACGATGTAAGCGAGTTCGAGCGCGTTGCCGGGCAGCCGGCCCGACTGCCAAGCGGCGCCTTGCTGCACGCACCCACGCCACAGTGATCTGCGCTTCACCGCGCGCCAACGCACCGCAGCGCGATGATCTGCCACCGGCACAGCGCGCTTGCGTGATGACGCCATTCCAGGAGATCGAACATGCAGCAAATTGAAATTGGCCAGATGGTGTTTCTACGCGATGGCGAAGTCGGCGTCGGTGCCATCCGCGACATCCGCAACGAGGGGGCCGAGCTGGTCATCAATATCGAAAACGGCGGCGACTTCGTGCTGCCTGCATCGGTGGTGCGTGATGTGCATTCGGGAAAGGTGATGCTGGATGTCGACAAGCTTCCCGATGATGTACGCAATGCCCTGCGCCATCCGCATGACAACGAGCTGCAGACCAGCACCTATGCCGCCAGCAATATGCAGGATGGGGCATTGAAATAACGGAGTGATTGCTTGCTGAGCGGTGTCGATCCCGGGTCCCGCACACGCCGCGCAGGTCAGTCAGGCAGCAAGAACGTGCGCGGCGCAACATTGGCAGGGCCTGCCAACAATGCAGGTTGCTCGGCTTCGTCTTTCAGCTGCACGCCAGAGAGTTTGCGGCGAAATGCCTCGCGCAGCAGATACCCCAGTTTGTGGGCCGCCTCGGCGTAGCTCAGTCCTTCGGCGCGAATGTTGGAAATGCAGTTGCGCGCTGCATCGGTGAGCCCGACACGGGGCATGTAGGTGAGATACAGGCCCAGGCTGTCGGGCGAGCTCAGGCCCGGCCGTTCGCCGATCAGCACGATCACGGCACGCGCGTCGAGCAGCTCGCCGACCTCATCGCCGATCGCCACGCGCCCTTGTCTCACCAATACCACCGGGGCGAGTGACCAACCTTCTTGCGACGCCAGTGCGTCGATCTGGTCGAGCATGCGCGCCGCATGCCGATGCACGGCCAGCGCGGACAGCCCGTCAGCGACCACCACCGCAACGTCATGTCTGCCGCCATGCACGGCCGTGAGGCCGCGTAGCTGGGCGGCGGCTTCCTCGGCAAGACGCCGTCCCAGATCGGGACGTTGCAGATACTGATGACGATCGGCCGCAGCGCTTTGGAGCAAGATGCTGCTGCGCCCGCGTTGCTCCAGCGCGGCCTGAAGCGGTGCCGGGTCGAATGCCAGATGCACCGCATCGCGTGCCTGCGCATGCGCCAGTTGGAATTCCAGGTGCGCGTCCGTGGGCAGACTGGTCCCCACCCGGCCCAGCGCAATGCGCGCGGGGGTCAGTTGGCGCAGTTGCGCCCAGGCATCGCGTGGCGGTCTGGAGGGCGTGCTCATGGCGTCGTTCTACCGCTGACCTGTGCCAATGCACGCCGAAATGGCGCCGGTACTTCGCTGCCAAGTTCGAAGCGGCCATCGCGCAGCTGCAGGATGTCGTGCTGCTCCAGCCACTGTTCGAACTCGGGCGCAGCGCGCAGGCCGAGCGCCTGGCGTGCATACAGCGCATCGTGAAACGAGGTGGTCTGGTAATTCAGCATCACGTCGTCGGAGCCGGGAATGCCCATGATGAAATTGATCCCGGCAGTACCGAGCAGGGTGAGCAACATATCCATGTCGTCCTGATCGGCTTCGGCATGATTGGTGTAGCAGATGTCGCAGCCCATCGGCACGCCGAGCAACTTGCCGCAGAAGTGATCCTCCAGCCCGGCGCGGATGATCTGCTTGCCGTCGTAGAGATATTCCGGCCCGATGAAGCCCACCACGGTGTTCACCAGCAGCGGTTTGTAGTGGCGCGCCACCGCATAGGCGCGCACCTCGCAGGTCTGTTGATCCACGCCGTGGTGCGCATTGGCCGACAACGCGCTGCCCTGGCCGGTTTCGAAATACATCACGTTATCGCCGACGCTGCCGCGGCGCAGCGACAGGCCCGCTTCGTAACCTTCCTGCAGCAGGGCCAGATTGATGCCGAAGCTGGCATTGGCCGCCTCGGTGCCGGCGATCGACTGAAACACCAGGTCCACCGGCACGCCACGGCCGATCGCTTCGATGGTGGTGGTGATGTGCGCAAGCACGCACGATTGCGTGGGGATCCGATAACCGCTGATCATCGCATCGAGCATGCGCAACAAGGCGGTGGTTGCGGCCAGGCTGTCGCTGGCCGGATTGATGCCGATCACTGCATCGCCGTTGCCGTACAACAATCCGTCGAGCACGCTGGCGGCAATGCCGGTGGCATCATCGGTCGGATGGTTGGGCTGCAGGCGCGTCGACAGGCGTCCGCGCAACCCCAGCGTGTTGCGAAAGCGGGTGACGACCCGGGTTTTCTGCGCCACCAGGATCAGGTCCTGCACCCGCATCAATTTGGACACCGCGGCCACCATTTCCGGCGTCAGGCCGGGGGCCAACGCGGTCAATGCGGCTTCGTCGGCCTGCGCACTCAGCAGCCAATCGCGAAAGCCGCCCACGGTGAGATGCGCCACAGCGGCAAATGCAGCGGCATCGTGCTGGTCGATGATCAGCCGGGTGACTTCGTCCGCTTCATAAGGCACCACCGCCTCCTGCAGAAAATGCTGTAGCGGCAGATCGGCCAGTGCCATCTGTGCGGCGACGCGCTGCAGGCCGGAATCGGCGGCGAGTCCGGCAAGCTGGTCGCCAGAGCGTGCCGGCGTCGCCTTGGCCAGCAGCTGCTTCAGATCGGCAAACCTAAAACGCTCGCCGCCTGCGGTGAAGGCAAAGCCGCTCATCCGGCGCTGGCCGCGGGCGTGTGCTGCGTGCGCAGGCTAAGGACGCAGCACACCGCACCGAACAGCAGCAGGCCCAGAAAGATCAAGGCCACAATCGGGTTGAACCACACCATCGCCATCAGGCACACGAGCGCCAGCAGCAGCGCAATGGCAGGCACCACCGGGTACCCCGGTGCGCGGAAACTACGCTCCAACCCCGGTTCGGCGCGACGCAGCTTGAACAGGCTGAGCATGCTCATCACATACATCACGATCGCGCCGAACACCGACATGGTAATCATCGCTGCGGTCAACGACATGCCCTGGATCTTGACCACGCTGTCGCTGCAGATCGCGGCAATGCCGATGACGCCGCCGGCCAGAATGGCGCGATGCGGCGTGCGAAAACGCGAGAGCCTGGCCAGCCCATGCGGCAGGAAGCCGGCACGCGCCAACGCAAAAAACTGCCGCGAATAGCCCAGGATGATGCCGTGGAAACTCGCCACCAGCCCGAACAAGCCGATCCACACCAGCATGTGCAACCAGGTGGAACTGTTGCCGACCACCGCCTTCATCGCCTGCGGCAGCGGGTCGTTGATGTTGGACAGCTGGCGCCAGTCGCCGACGCCGCCGGCAAACACCATCACCCCCAGCGCCAAGATCACCAGGGTGAGAATGCCGGCGATATAGGCGCGCGGAATCGTGCGCCTGGGGTCCTTGGCTTCTTCGGCCGCCATCGCTGCCCCTTCGATCGCCAGAAAAAACCAGATCGCAAACGGAATTGCGGCGAAGATTCCGGAAATGGCCGCCGGCCCGAACACGTCGCTGCCGGCCCAGCCATTGGCGGTGAAGCGCGCCACGCTGAAACCCGGCGCCACCACCCCCATGAACACCAGCAGTTCGATCACCGCCAGCAAGGTCACGATCAGCTCGAAGGTGGCGGCGATCGCCACGCCGACGATGTTCAAGCCCATGAAGACGAGGTAGGCACCGATCGCGGCGATGCGCGGGTCCAGGGTCGGGTACTGCACATTCAGATACGCGCCGATCGCCATCGCGATGGCCGGCGGCGCGAAGACGAATTCGATCAACGTGGCCAGGCCCGCCAGCATGCCGCCATAGGTGCCGAACGCGCGCAGGCTGTAGGCGAAGGGCCCGCCCGCATTGGGAATGGCGGTGGTCAATTCGGTGAAGCTGAAGATAAAACAGGTGTACATCACCGCGACTAGCAACGTGGTCACCAGGAAGCCGAGCGTGCCGGCGGTGCCCCAGCCGTAACTCCAGCCGAAATACTCGCCGGAAATGACCAAGCCCACGGCGATGCCCCACAGCTGCCAGGTGCCCAGGGTCGGTTTGAGGTGCTCGTTGCGCATGTCGCACATCTCCTGCTGTCGGGGGAGGGAGATGAAGCACGCCCGACGCCGAAGCGACGGACCGACCGTCAGCAGCCCAAGCGCCTACGTGCAGCGACGCGCGACGGTCGTTCCGGTTATACCGCAACGGCCGCCGGCGGACACACGCACGACGGGTAGGTCGCCGCCGACCGGGTATGTAGCGTTCCGACGCACTGGTCGTGGGTTGCGTTTTTTTTCTTCTGGCGCCGCAGGCGTGGCGCGTTGTTGAATTGAGGGGGCCTGATCCAGTGGTCGCGACGCATCGAATAGTGGGGTCATCGCAGGATGACTCTGCAGCCGCACGCTAAGGCGGATCGGGATCACGGTCCATCAACGGGGCGGGGATGCGACCATTCGGTGTCATCCCGCTGACGACTGCGCCGGTAGCTGGGGCGCGCGGGTTCCGTCACGGCCCAGCCGGCTGCATGAACTCGATGGAAATATGGTCCGGACCAGACACGTAGGCGGTGAGCGTTCCTGTTCTCGGACCTCCCGGAATCGGCAGCGGCTTGCCCTTCGCCTTCCATCCGGCAGCTTCGACACGGGAGATGGCCGCATGGATGTCCCGGACGGTCAGCGCCAGATGGGCGGCCCCGATCGCACCCGCGCTGTCCGGCGACTGCCCATTCCGAGGACCTTTGGAATACTGCAGCAACTCGACGATGAATCCGTCCGGAGCCTTCACGATTGCCGTTCGCACGCTCGGATCATCCACGCCGGTGACCTGATGCAGGAAATCGCCGCCCATCTGTGCCTGTCGTTCGAGCGTAAACCCCAGGGCCTCGGTCCAGAACCGGATAGCCTCGTCAAGCGATGAAACGGCAAACCCGATGTGATCGACGCTGGTCACGCCTGCATTGCTATCCACTGTGGCGGCTCCGTTCCAGTACGTCCGAGACGCGATAATTTGTGTGAGCGAAGCTAGAGCCAGCAGAAGACCGCTGGCCAAGCAGGTTCTTATAGGAAGCGTAGGACAGCGTCCTCAATGCCTCCGCACGTCAACGAGGCGATCTTTCGAACGCTCTACTTCGTCCGCTCAAGCACCAGCAACGGATCGATGCGGGTGTCGAACCAGTTCATCCCCCAATGCAGATGCGGCCCGGTGGCACGTCCGGTGGCACCAACCGCGGCAATCACCTGGCCTTGCTCGACCCGATCGCCCACTTTCACGTCGATACGCGACAAGTGCAGGAAATTCGAGCTCACGCCAAAGCCGTGATCCAGCAGCACCGTGCCGCCGGTGAGATACAGGTCCGGCGCCGCGAACGTCACTACGCCGGCCGCCGGCGCCTTCACCGGGGTGCCGGTGGGCACGGCGATGTCCATGCCCGAATGGCCGGCGCCGGGCTGGCCGTTGTACACGCGTGCATTGCCGAAGCGGCCGCTGATGCGACCCTGCACCGGCCAGATGAAGGGTTGGGCGAAATCGGTGCGTGCATCGTCGCGGTCGCGTGCGGCGGTGACCTGCGCCTGCTCGCGCTTGATCCGTTCGGCGATTGCCGGCGGTGGGTTGACTGTCTTGGGCGGCACGCCGTTGACGCGTTCGATCGGCCAGTCGCGCGGCGTCACTGCGATGCTCACGTTCTGCGTGCTGCCTCCGGGCGGGGTGATCTGCACCTGCAATGGCCCGGTGGCATCGCGGCCGATACCGAACACCACGCTTCCATAACCGCTCACCCGCAAGCTGCGGCCGGCGTATTGCACCTTGCTGCCAGACGGCACCTTGCCGATCACCAGCGCACCTTGCGAGGCTCTTTGCGGAAACACGACATCAGTCGCGGCGGCCGCACTCTGCGCATCCGCGCGACCTGCAACCAGCACGACCGGCGCCAGGAGCAACCAGGCGCCAAACAGGGCTGCGCGCATTAGCGGTCGAAGGTCAGGCGCTGGCCGGCAGCGCTGCCCACCAGTTGTTCGCCGTCCCACACCTGCTGGCCGTTGACCCACGTCGCAGCGATACGCGAACGGAAGGTGGTGCCCTCGAATGGCGACCAGCCGCACTTGGACAGCACCTGCTCACGCTTCACGGTGAACGGGGTGTTGTCGATCATCACCAGGTCGGCGAAATAGCCTTCGCGCAGGAAGCCACGCTCTTGCACATCGAACAACTGCGCCGGCGCATGCGCGAACTTCTGCACGATACGGGTGATCGGCAACTTGCCTTCGTGCACCAGCTCCAGTGCCGCGACCAGCGCGTACTGCACCAGCGGCAGGCCCGAGGGCGCCTGCGCATAGGGCTTGTGCTTTTCTTCCCAGGTATGCGGGGCATGGTCGGTGGCGAGCACGTCGATGACATCTTCGGCCAGCGCATCGATCAGCGCCAGGCGATCTTCGGCATCCTTGATCGCCGGGTTGCACTTGATCAGGTTGCCCAGTCGTGCGTAATCGCTGCGATCGAAGCGCAGGAAGTGGATGCAGGTCTCGGCAGTGATGCGCTTGCGCAGCTTGCCGTCGGCATCGACCAGCGGGCCGGCTTCGAACAGCGACAGCTCGTCGGCGGTGGAGATGTGCAGCACATGCAGACGGGTGTTGTGCTTGCGCGCCAGCGACACCGCCAGTTGCGAAGACTTCAGGCAGGCCTGACGCGAACGGATGTCCGGGTGCATCTCCGGTGTCAGCGCATCGCCGTATTTTTCCTTGTACTGCGCCATCGTCGCATCGATGGTCGGGGTGTCTTCGCAATGCGTGATGATCGGCGTGGGCGCGTCGCGGAAGATCGCATCCAGCGTTTCGGGGTTATCGACCAGCATGTTGCCGGTGGAGGCGCCCATGAACACCTTGATGCCCGGGGCAGTCTTGGGGTCCAGCGACTGGATGTGGACCAGGTTGTCGTTGCTGGCGCCCATGTAGAAGCCGTAGTTGGCCCAGGCGCGCCCAGCGGCGGCATCGTATTTGGCCTGCAGCGCCGCGGCATCCAGCGTCGGCGGATTGGTGTTGGGCATGTCCATGAAGCTGGTCAGGCCACCAGCCACCGCGGCGCCGGATTCGGTCGCGATGTCGCCCTTGTGGGTCAGGCCAGGCTCACGGAAGTGCACCTGGTCGTCGATCATGCCTGGCAGCACCCAGCGTCCGGCGGCGTCCACAACGGTATCGCCAGGGGCAGGGGCGATCTTGTCGTCGATCTTGGCGATACGGTCGCCCTCGATCAGGAGATCGGCGTCGAACTTCTTGCCTTCATTGACCAGGCGGGCATTGACGATGACGGTTCGGCTCATGGATGGGGTCCTTTGCAGCTGCAGGAAGAAGACGGGGAGGGCGAGGCGGGTGCATCGGGCACCGGATCGAATCCGCCCGGATGGAAGGGATGACAGCGGCCGAGCCTGCGTGCGGCAAGCCAACTGCCGCGCAGCGGGCCGAAGCGGCCGATGGCGGTCATCGCGTAGTCCGAGCAGCTGGGTGCAAAACGGCAGCGCGGCCCGAGCAGGGGGCTGATGACGAGCTTGTAGACGCGCAGCAGCGCGATGAGCAGGCGTGAGATCACTTGCCAATGATATGCCACTTGCATTAATAGGTGGTTGCCGGGGGTCCGCGGGGTACGTTATAAAGGCCCGCTTTCCCGGGCCCCGGGGGAACCAAGGATGAGCGTTTCGTGGCTGCTAAAAAACCTGCAAAAAAGGCCGTAGAGGCCGCCAAGAAGTCCGCCAAACCCGTTGCGAAAAAGGCAGCGACGTCCGCTGCTGCGAAACCGGCCGCAAAACCGGCGACCAAGCAGTCGGCTGCCAAGAAGGCACCCGCGAAGAAGGCACCTGCGACGAAGACCGCTGCCAAGCCGGCGCCGGCTTCCAAGACCGCCGCGTCCGTAGCCCCCAAGTCAGTGAAACCCGTTGCCAAGCCTGCTGCCAAGCCGGCGGCGAAGAAGGCAGCTCCGGCTGCCGCCAAACCGGCTGCCAAGCCGGTGGCGTCCAAGTCCGTACCGAAGCCGGCCACCAAGCCGGCTCCGGCCAAGTCAGTCCCGGTCAAGGCTGAAAAGCCCGCGCCCGCACCGGTCCCCAAGGCCGTCCCTGCGAAGCCGGCAAAGCCTGCGACCCCGTCATCTAAGAATCCCGTGCCCGTTTCGAAATCTTCCGCAAAAACGCCAACCAAAACCGAAGCCCCCGCCAAGCCTGCTGCGACCCGTCCGGTCGGCAAAGTGGCCGTGGCAGTGACGTCCAAGCCGTCCAGTGCGGCTCCCAAGACCAAGTACAAGGTGGTCGAGTACAAGACCGACGAAGCAACCGGTCGCCCGATCCTGCCGCAGGGCTACAAGCCTTCCGCGGACGAGGAGTACATGAACAAGTTGCAGCAGGAATATTTCCGCCAGCGTCTGCAGAGCTGGCGCAACGAGATGGTGGAGGAATCCAAGCAGACCATCGAAAACCTGCGCGAAGAAGTGCGCGATATCGGCGATGAAGCCGAACGCGCCACCCGCGAGACCGAAAACTCGCTGGAACTGCGTGCCCGTGATCGCGCCCGCAAGCTGATTTCCAAGATCGACAGCACGCTCAAGCGTCTGGAAGACGGTGATTACGGCTACTGCGTGGATACCGGTGAAGAGATTGGCCTGGACCGCCTGGAAGCGCGTCTGACTGCCGAGCGCACCATCGACGCCCAGGAGCGTTGGGAGCATTTGCAGAAGCAGCAGGGCGACTGACCGTCCGCCTGGCTCATGAAGACCCCGCCATGTGCGGGGTTTTTTTATGGACGCCTGATCCGTTGCATCGGTACCTGGCCAGTCAGCGCACGTCGGCGAACCCCCGTCGCGCGCAGTTGAATGACGGCACCTGGCCGCGGCTTGCGGCACGAATGCCTTCGCTCCACCGCGACGCAGTGGGCCGGCAATCGCGCAATTGCGCAGCTCATTGCAGATCGCGCAGGTCCAGCTTGCGCAGGCGCGGCGCCTTCCACGCGGTGGTGGCCACCACGCCCAGGGTGACGCAGCCGCCGATTACCACCGCAGGCACCAGGCCGACCAGGCGCGCCATGACGCCGTCGTAGAATGCGCCCAGCTCGTTGGACGAGCCGATGAAGATGCCATTGATCGAAGACACCCGGCCACGCATGGCATCGGGGGTGGCCAACTGCAGGATGGTCTGGCGCACCACCACCGAGACGCCGTCGCACATGCCGTACACCAGCAGGATCGCCGCGGACAGCCAGAAATGGCGCGACAGTCCGAAGGCGATGGTGCAGAGCCCGAAGCCGGCCACCGACAGCAGCAGCACGCGCCCGGCATTGCGCTGCAGCGGGTGCCGCGCCAGCCATACGCCAACCACGATCGAACCCAGCGCCGGCGCCCCGCGCAGGATGCCCAGGCCTTCCGGGCCGTAGTGCAGGATGTCGTGGATGAAGGCCGGCAACATCGAGACCGCGCCGCCAAGCAGGACCGAAAACATGTCCAGCGCCATGGCACCCAGCATGATCTGGTTGGACAGTACGAACTGCGCGCCTTCGGCGATGCTGCGGAAGATCGGCGCACGCGGGCCCTCGCTGACCGGCTCGCTGACACGCAACAACGCCAGCGCCAGGATCGCCAGCATCGCCACGCTGGCGGCGACCCCGTAGGCCAGGCCCTTGCCGCCCCAGCCGACCAGCACACCGCCCAGCGCCGGGCCGATCACCATGCCGGCCTGGAAGGTGACGCTGCCGATGCTGGCACCACGTGCGAATGCTTCGCGCGGCAGCGCCCGTGCGAACAAGGCGTTGTAGACCGGCGACAGGAAAGAGCGCGCCGCGCCGGTGAGCGAGATGGCGGCGTAGATCGGCCACACGCCTTTGATGGGCAGCCAGCCTTGCGTGATCGCCAACAGCAGCAGTGCGGTTGCGACCAAGCCGAGCACGGCCACCATGCCCAGCCGGCGGCGCGGCAGGTGATCGACCAGGTAGCCGGCAAAAGGGGCGATGCAGAAGAGCGGCAGGATTTCAGCCAGGCCGATCAGCCCCAGCGAGAGCGGGTTGCCGGTCATTTCGTAGATATGCCAACCGACCGTCACGGCGACGATCTGGTAGGACAGCATCGCCGCCACGCGGTACAGCAGCACCAGGCCGAAGCCTGGATGGGCGAGCAGCGTCCGCAGCGAATCGGCGGGCGATGGGGTGGGCGTGCTCACTGCTGCGCGCGCGCGGTATCGCGGATGAAGGCCAGCATCGCTGCCACGCCGTTGCTGCGGGTCGGCGACAGATGCTTGGCCAGGCCGATTCCGGCGATGTAGTCAGGCTCGGTGGCCAGGATCTCTTGCGCGCTACGCCCCGAATACACGCGCAGCGCAAGGTAGATCAGCCCGGAGACAATGGCCGAATCGCTGACGGCATGGAAATCCAGCCGCTCTGCGTTGCCCTCCGGCACGATCCAGACCATCGATTGGCAGCCATGCAGGCGGTGCTCTTCGGTTTTCCACTGTTCCGGGAAGGCGGGCAACTTGCGGCCAAGGTCGATCAGGTACTGGTAGCGCTCGGACCAGTCGCCGAAAAAGGAAAACTCCTCGGCAATGGCGGCCTGCGCCTCGGCGGCAGTGGGTTCGAGCGGGAAGGGGGAGTTGGTCATCTAAGTTCCAGGATCGATCGCAAAAACTAAGGGCGTTTGGTCAGAGCCCCTCTCCTTCCGGGAGAGAGGGGTGAGGGTACGGGCGAAGCCTCGTGGCTGTTGCACGTGGCTTCGCTCGCACCCTCATCCGGCGCTGCGCGCCACCTTCTCCCGGTGGGAGAAGGGTAGGTCATGCGCGTTGGGTGTGGAGGTGTGCAAGTGCGGTTTCAGGGGATGAGCAGGGTATCGAACTCAGGCATTGCCCCTCTCCCATCGGGAGACGGGTTGGGTGAGGGTACGGGCGAAGCCTCGTGGCTGATGCAGGTGGCTTCACTCGCACCCTCATCCGGCGCTGCGCGCCACCTTCTCCCGGTGGGAGAAGGGTAGGTCATGCGCGTTGGGTGTGGAGGTGTGCAAGTGCGGTTCAGAGGATGAGGTGAGTGGTGAACCCGGGTATTGCCCCTCTCCCATCGGGAGACGGGTTGGGTGAGGGTGCGGGGGAAGCCTCGTGGCTGATACAGGTGGCTTTGCTCGCACCCTCATCCGGCGCTGAGCGCCACATTCTCCCGACGGGAATAGGAACGGTCAGGCGCGCTTCCAGCGTACGCCCTGCGGGGTGTCTTCCAGGACGATGCCCTCGTCGGCGAGCTGCTTGCGGATGGCATCGGCGCGGGCGAAATCCTTGGCTTTCTTCGCCGCGCTGCGCTCTTCGACCAGGGTGGTGATGCGGGCATCGTCGCCGGCATCGGTGCCGCGCGAGAACCATGCCGCCGGGTCTTGTTGCAGCAACCCCAGCGCCATGCCGGCACCGAGCAACTTGGCGCGCGCGGCATGCAGCTCGGTCATGCGCGCCGGCGCTTGGCCGCTGTGCATCAGTTCGCTGCGCAATGCACGCGCATCGGAGGCGATGCTTGCCATGACGGACAAGGCCAGCGGCGTGTTGAGATCGTCATCCAGAGCGGACTCCACCTCGGCGGGAATCGTCTTGGATGGTGCAAAGTCGCTGCCGCTGTTTTCGGCTTCCAGCGCAGCAAGATCCCGCAACGTCCCATACAACCGGTCCAGCGTGTTCTTGGCCTGCTCGATCAACCCATCCGACCAATCCAGTGGCTGACGGTAATGCGCGCTCAACAGCGCATAGCGCAGCGCTTCGGGCGGATGCCTGGCGATGAGCTCGTGCACGGTTTCGATATTGCCCAGCGACTTGCTCATCTTCGCGCCGCTGAAATTGAGCATGCCGTTGTGCAGCCAGAAGCGCGCAAAGGTGGCACCCCCATGCGCGCACTCGCTCTGCGCAATCTCGTTTTCGTGATGCGGAAACTGCAGGTCCACGCCGCCTGCGTGGATGTCGATGGTGGGGCCCAGATGCGCCGCAGCCATCGCCGAGCATTCGATATGCCAACCCGGGCGGCCGCGGCCCCAGGGCGATTCCCAGCCGGGCAGGTCGTCGCTGGAGGGTTTCCACAACACGAAGTCGCCGGGTTCGCGCTTGTACGGCGCCACGTCCACACGTGCGCCGGCCAGCATTTCGTCCGGGTCGCGCCGCGAGAGTTTGCCGTAGTCCTCGAAGCTGGAGACCGAAAACAGCACGTGGCCTTCTGCGGCATAGGCATGCCCGCTGGCGATCAGCTGCTCGATCATCGCCACGATCTGCGGGATATGCGCGGTGGCTTCCGGTTCGATGTCCGGTGGAACCACGCCAAGCGCCGCCATGTCCTGCCGGTAGATTGCCGCGAAGCGATCGGTGATCGTCGCAATCGGTACGCCCTGCGCCTGCGCGGCGGCGTTGATCTTGTCGTCCACGTCGGTGATGTTGCGCGCGTAGCGCAGTGCGCCGTAGCGTCGGCGCAGCAACGCGGCAAGCACATCGAACACCACCGGGCCACGGGCGTTGCCGATGTGCGCGTAGTTGTAGACGGTGGGACCGCAGACATACAGGGTGGGGCTGGACGGATCGAGCGGCGCAAACGGCTCGACCCGCCGCGTCAGGTTGTTGTGCAGGCGCAGGCTCATCGGCATCCGAAAAAGGGCAATCGCGCGATTCTAGCCCGTTGTGGCGCGATGGCGAATCGCCAGCCCGACCATGGCCACCGGATGGGTTGCGTTCAGCCCAGGCGGCCGCAAGCTCCATACACTTACGTACTGCCTGGCTGCGCGTTCCCGGTATTGATGCGACCTTCTCCGTTCTTCATGCTGCTGTGTACGTTTGCCGGGCAAGTCATTCCGGCGCATGCGGCAGAGCCCGACCCCAAGAACCGGGTTGTGGTGATCGAGAACGTGAAACTGGATTATGCGCAGGTGCTCAACGTCGAGCCGGTCTACCAGACGCTTCGCGCCACGCGTATCGAAGAGCAATGCGAAGCCGAGCAGGCGGCACAGGCTGCGGCAGCGCCGGCCGAGGACGAGGGCCGCATCAACCGCATGGTGGATTCGGTCAAGGAAATGTTCTCGCGTCGCCCCGAACCGGCCGCGCCCGCTGCGGTGCCGCCGACCAGTACGCGGCGCAACTGCAAGGTGGTGGAAGTGCCGCGCGAGTTCCGCCGGCCGATCGCCTTCGACGTGGACTATGTCTACAAGGGCACCAAATACCGTTCGCGCCTGCCGGAAGATCCGGGCAACCGGCTGCGCATCCGGGTCTCGGTGACTCCCTACATTCCCGACGCCATCGTCGCGCCGCCGCGATGAGATGCGCAGCGGTTGCGCCGTGCCCACATGCGTGCGAGGATTCGCGCCCTATGCAAGCAAACGCCTTTCAGCACGACACCAGCGCCGCCCGGATGGCCTCCGGCATGACCTCGCGTGCCCGCCGACCGGAATCCCACATTTTCGCTGGGTAAGCCGGGGCGTTTGCTGTTCCGACGTTGAAGACCCAGCCCCCAGGCTGGGTTTTTTCGTTTTGGCGTCACAAAAGTTTCAACCGCAAGAAACGCGCATGTCGCGCACCCCGTCGCTCCTGGCGGACCAACGCAGCAGTAGCACGCAGCACAAAGGATCGATCGATGTCACTGAAGCACTTCTTGAACACCCAGGACTGGAGCCGCGCCGAACTGGATGCGCTGTTGACCCAGGCCGCGTTGTTCAAACGCAACAAGCTGGGAAGCGAGCTGAAGGGCAAGTCGATTGCGCTGGTGTTCTTCAATCCCTCCATGCGCACCCGCACCAGCTTCGAGCTGGGCGCGTTCCAGTTGGGCGGGCATGCGGTGGTCCTGCAGCCGGGCAAGGATGCGTGGCCGATCGAGTTCAATCTGGGCACGGTGATGGACGGCGACACCGAAGAGCACATCGCCGAAGTGGCGCGCGTGCTGGGGCGTTATGTCGACCTGATCGGCGTGCGCGCGTTTCCCAAGTTCGTGGACTGGTCCAAGGACCGCGAAGACCAGGTGCTCAAGAGCTTTGCCAAGTATTCGCCGGTACCGGTGATCAACATGGAAACCATCACCCACCCATGCCAGGAGCTGGCGCATGCGCTGGCGCTGCAGGAACACTTCGGGACCCAGGATCTGCGCGGCAAGAAGTACGTGCTGACCTGGACCTACCACCCCAAGCCGCTGAACACCGCGGTGGCCAACTCGGCGCTGACCATCGCCACCCGCATGGGCATGGACGTGACCCTGTTGTGCCCGACGCCGGACTACATCCTGGATCAGCGCTACATGGACTGGGCCGCGCAAAACGTGGCCGAAAGCGGCGGTTCGCTGCAGGTGAGCCACGACATCGACAGCGCCTATGCCGGCGCTGATGTCGTCTACGCCAAGAGCTGGGGCGCGTTGCCGTTCTTCGGCAACTGGGAACCAGAGAAGCCGATCCGCGACCAGTACCAGCATTTCATCGTCGACGAACGCAAGATGGCGCTGACCAACAACGGCGTGTTCTCGCACTGCCTGCCGCTGCGCCGCAACGTCAAGGCGACCGATGCCGTGATGGATTCGCCCAACTGCATCGCCATCGATGAAGCCGAAAATCGCCTGCATGTGCAGAAGGCGATCATGGCTGCGCTTGCTTCGCAAGCGGGAATCGGGAATCGGGATTAGAGAATCGCAACAGCAACACCCTTGGCCCCCACCTTACGTACTAAGGAACATTGATGAGCGCTGCTTCCACCAATCCCGAATCCCCAATCACCACTCCCGGCGCCAAGGACATCGTTCTCGCGTTTTCCGGTGGCCTGGACACCAGCTTCTGCATTCCGTATCTGCAGGAGCGCGGTTATGCGGTGCACACCGTGTTTGCCGACACCGGTGGTGTGGATGCCGAAGAGCGTGAGTTCATCGAGAAGCGCGCCGCCGAATTGGGCGCGGCCAGCCACGTCACCGTGGACGGTGGCCCGGCGATCTGGGAGGGTTTCGTCAAGCCGTTCGTGTGGGCGGGCGAGGGGTACCAGGGCCAGTACCCGTTGCTGGTATCGGACCGTTACCTGATCGTGGATGCTGCGCTCAAGCGTGCCGAAGAATTGGGCACGCGCATCATTGCGCACGGCTGCACCGGCATGGGTAACGACCAGGTGCGTTTCGACCTGGCAGTGAAGGCGCTGGGCGACTACCAGATCGTCGCGCCGATCCGCGAAATCCAGAAGGAACACACCCAGACTCGCGCCTACGAGCAGAAGTATCTGGAAGCGCGTGGTTTCGGCGTGCGTGCCAAGCAGCAGGCCTACACCATCAACGAGAACCTGCTGGGCCTGACCATGTCCGGCGGCGAGATCGATCGGTGGGAAGCGCCGGGCGAGGGTGCACGTGGATGGTGCGCGCCGCGCAGCGCCTGGCCGAGCGAAGCGCTGACCGTCACGCTGAAATTCGTCGAAGGCGAAGCGGTGGAACTGGATGGCAAGCCGCTGCCGGGTGCCAAGATCCTGGCCAAGCTCAACACCTTGTTCGCGCAGTACGGCGTGGGCCGTGGCATCTATACCGGCGACACCGTGATCGGTTTGAAGGGCCGCATCGTGTTCGAAGCGCCGGGCCTGATTTCGCTGCTCACCGCGCACCGTGCGCTGGAAGATGCAGTGCTGACCAAGCAGCAGAACCGCTTCAAGCCGGACGTGGCGCGCAAGTGGGTGGAGCTGGTGTACGAAGGTTTCTATCACGACCCGCTCAAGAGCGATATCGAGGCGTTCCTGAAGTCCTCGCAGGCCAAGGTCAATGGCGAAGTGACTCTGGAAACCCGCGGCGGCCGCGTCGATGCGGTGGCGGTGCGTTCGCCGCACCTGCTCAACACCAAGGGCGCGACCTACGCGCAATCGGCCGACTGGGGCGTGGAAGAGGCCGAGGGCTTCATCAAGCTGTTCGGGATGAGCTCGACCCTGTACGCACAGGTCAACCGCTGAGCAAAAGCCCCTCTCCCCCGGGAGAGGGGGTGGGAGCGCCGCAGGGAATCTTCAGGATCGATCATGACGAACGCGTCGCCACGCGCCAGTCATGGGAACCACTGCAGCATTTGCTTCCATTGTTCGCCTTCTGGGCGCGTGGCGACGCGTTCGACCCGGTTGCCTCTCGAAGTTTCTGGAGGCGCCCCTCATCGCCCCCTTCGGGGCACCTTCTCCCGGTGGGAGAAGAGGGCCACTGCGATGGAATCCATGCCCGCACTACGCATCAGTACCGACAAGCAGGAACTCGACCTGCCGTTGATCCATCGCTTCCTCAGCGAGCAGGCCTATTGGTGCCTGGGCATCCCGCTGGACACGGTGCAGCGGGCGATCGCCGGCTCGCTGTGTTTCGGCGGTTATTGCGAGGGCGTAGGGCAGGTGGCGTTCGCGCGAGTGATCACCGACGGTGCCACCTTCGGCTATCTGGCCGATGTGTTCGTGCTTGATGCCCACCGTGGGCGCGGCTATGGCAAGCAACTGGTGGCGGCAGTGATGGCCCATCCGCATCTGCAGGGCCTTCGCCGCTTCATGCTCGCCACCTCCGACGCGCATGCGCTGTACGCACAGCACGGCTTCGCCGCGCCGGCGCGGCCGCAGGCGTTGATGGAAATCGCCTATCCCGATCTCTACCGCACCACCACCACGGCTGCCTGACACACATGACTGACCTGCTCACCGCCACGCTCGACCACCTGCAGGCGCTGGTGTCCTTCGACACCCGCAATCCGCCGCGTGCGATTGCCGCGCATGGCGGCATCTTCGATTATCTGCGCGCGCAGCTGCCGGGGTTCCAGGTCGAGGTGGTCGATCACGGTGCAGGGGCGGTGAGCTTGTATGCGGTGCGCGGCACGCCGAAGTACCTGTTCAATGTGCATCTGGACACCGTGCCGGATTCGCCGCACTGGAGCGCCGACCCGCACGTGATGCGGCGTCTGGACGACCGCGTGGTGGGCCTGGGGGTATGCGACATCAAGGGCGCGGCGGCGGCGCTGGTTGCCGCGGCCAATGCCGGCGATGGCGATGCCGCGTTCCTGTTCTCTTCGGACGAAGAAGCCAATGACCCGCGCTGTATCGCCGCGTTCCTGGCGCGTGGCGTGCAATACGAAGCTGTCTTGGTGGCCGAGCCGACCATGGGCGAAGCGGTGCTGGCGCATCGCGGCATCAGTTCGGTGTTGATGCGGTTTGCCGGGCGCGCAGGCCATGCCTCGGGCAAGCAGGATCCCTCGGCCAGCGCGCTCCATCAGGCAATGCGCTGGGGTGGCAGAGCCCTGGACCATGTGGAATCGCTGGCGCATGCGCGCTTCGGCGGCTTGACCGGATTGCGCTTCAACATCGGCCGCGTTGAGGGCGGCATCAAGGCCAACATGATCGCGCCGGCGGCCGAAGTGCGCTTCGGCTTTCGTCCGCTGCCGTCGATGGACGTGGATGGCTTGCTCGCAACCTTCGCCGGTTTCGCCGAACCGGCGGCAGCGCATTTCGAAGAAACCTTCCGCGGGCCGAGCCTGCCATCGGGCGACATCGCACGCGCGGAAGAACGCCGCCTGGCTGCACGCGATGTGGCCGATGCGCTGGACCTGCCGATCGGCAACGCAGTGGACTTCTGGACCGAGGCCTCGCTGTTTTCGGCCGGCGGCTATACCGCGCTGGTGTATGGTCCGGGCGACATCGCCCAGGCGCATACCGCCGACGAATTCGTGACGCTGGCGCAGCTGCAGCGTTACGCAGAATCGGTCCATCGCATCATCAACGGTTCGCGTTGAACCGACACGCGCCTGGCGCTCCCTTTCCTCTTTCGAACATGGCAATGTCCCCTTCCGCACAGCCCCACAAACAAACCCGCCAGACCATCGTGCGCCTGCTTTCGAGCATGGCCAGCGCGAAGGAAATCAGCCAGTACCTCAAGCGGTTTTCGCAGCTCGACGCCAAGCGCTTCGCAGTGGTCAAGGTGGGGGGCGCGGTGTTGCGCGACGATCTGGACGCGCTGACCTCGTCGTTGTCGTTCCTGCAGGAAGTGGGGCTGACCCCGATCGTGCTGCATGGCGCCGGCCCGCAACTGGATGCAGAGCTGTCGGTAGCCGGCATCGAAAAGCACACCGTCAACGGACTGCGTGTGACCTCGCCGGAAGCCTTGGCGATCGTGCGCAAGGTGTTCCAGGCCTCCAACCTGAAACTGGTGGAAGCGCTGCAGCAAAACGGTGCGCGTGCGACCTCGATCACCGGTGGCGTGTTCGAGGCAGAGTATCTGGATCGCGACACCTACGGCCTGGTCGGTGAGGTCAAGGCGGTGAATCTGGCGCCGATCGAAGCCAGCCTGCAGGCCGGCTCCATCCCGGTGATCACCAGCCTGGGCGAAACGCCCAGCGGGCAGATCCTCAACGTCAATGCGGATTTTGCCGCCAACGAGTTGGTGCAGGAGCTGCAGCCGTACAAGATCATCTTTCTCACCGGCACCGGCGGCCTGCTGGATGCCGATGGCAAGTTGATCGATTCGATCAACCTGTCTACCGAGTTCGATCACCTGATGCAGCAGCCGTGGATCAACGGCGGCATGCGGGTGAAGATCGAGCAGATCAAGGACCTGCTCGATCGCCTGCCGCTGGAGTCGTCGGTGTCGATCACCCGGCCGGCGGACCTGGCCAAGGAACTGTTCACTCACAAGGGCTCGGGCACGCTGGTGCGGCGCGGCGAGCGCGTGCTGCGCGCCACCTCCTGGGACGAACTGGATCTGCCTCGGCTGAAGTCGCTGATCGAGTCCAGCTTCGGCCGCACGCTGGTGCCGGAGTATTTCGACACCACCACGTTGCTGCGCGCGTATGTCAGCGAAAACTATCGCGCCGCGGTGATCCTGACCGACGAAGGCCGGTTCGGTGCGGGCAGGCTGACCTATCTGGACAAGTTCGCCGTGCTCGACGATGCGCAGGGCGAAGGCCTTGGCCGTGCGGTGTGGAACGTGATGCGCGAAGAGACCCCACAACTGTTCTGGCGCTCGCGTCATAACAACCAAGTCAATATCTTTTACTACGCCGAATCGGACGGCTGCATCAAGCAGGAGAAGTGGAAGGTGTTCTGGTACGGGCTGGAAAACTTCGAACAGATCCAGCATTGCGTTGCGCACTGCGCGACGCGTCAGCCGACGTTGCTGGGCTGACTGCGATGAGCGTCGTCGGCTTGCCAGCACGTTGGCGCGAACAGCCCAGCCTGCGTGGACGGCATGCGAGCCTGGAGCCGCTGCAGGCAGTGCACGCCGATGGGTTGCGCGAGGCACTGGGCGAGGGCGCGCTGTCGCGGCTGTGGTACACCAGCGTGCCCGCACCTGAGCAGGTCGATGCGTATATCGCCGCAGCCCTGGCCGCCTGCGCCGACGGCGCGGCGTTGCCATTTGCGGTGCGCGACGCGGCCGGCGACATCGTCGGTTGCACGCGCTATTACGCGCTGGATGCAGCGGTGCCCAGGCTGTCGATCGGCTACACCTGGTACGCGCCGCGCGTGCAGCGCACCGGCGTCAACACCGAAACCAAGCTGATGCTGCTGCAATACGCATTCGAAACACTGGGATGCTTGAGCGTGGTGTTCGAAACCAGCTGGTTCAACCATCCCTCGCGCGCAGCGATCTCGCGGCTGGGCGCAAAACAGGACGGCGTGCTGCGCCACCACACCCGCCACGCCGACGGTACGCCGCGCGATACCGTGGTGTTTTCCATCATCGATACGGAATGGGCCGGGGTCAAACGCCACCTGCAGTTCCGCCTGGAAGCAAACGCATGACTGTTCAACCAAAGACCATCGGCATTGTCGGCGCCCGCGGGCATACCGGCTCGGAATTGATCAAATTGGTGGCGGCGCACCCGCAGCTGCAATTGAGCTTCGTGTCCTCGCGCGAGCTGGCCGGGCAGCGCGTGGCCGAGCATAACGGTGCCTACCAGGGGCAGTTGCGCTACGAGAACCTGGATGCCGACGCGGTGGCCGCCAAGGCTGCCGATGTGGTGATCCTGGCGCTGCCCAATGGCATGGCAGCGCCTTTCGTCGCCGCGATCGACGCAGCAGCGCCGCAGACGCTGGTGATCGATCTGTCGGCAGATTACCGCTTCGATCCGGCCTGGTACTACGGCTTGCCTGAGTTGACGCGCGGCAGCTACGCCGGGCAAAGACGCATCAGCAACCCGGGCTGCTATGCCACCGCGATGCAGCTGACGATCGCGCCATTGCTCGACCAGCTGGCCGGCCCGCCGCAGTGCTTCGGCGTGTCCGGCTATTCGGGCGCGGGCACCACGCCTTCGGACAAGAACAATCCCGAGCTGCTCGCCGACAATCTGATGCCGTATGCGCTGACCAACCACATGCACGAGCGCGAGGTGTCTGCGCAGCTCGGCGTGCCGGTGGAGTTCATGCCGCATGTGGCACCGCATTTCCGCGGTATCACCATGACCGTCAATCTATGGCTGCAGCAGCCAATGACGCGCGAGCAGATCCAGGCACGCTATACGCAGCGTTATGCCGACGAGCCATTGATCGAGATCGTCGACGAGGCGCCCTGGGTGAGCCGCATCGCCGGCAAGCACGGTGTGCAGATTGGCGGAGTAACGCTGGCGCCCGGCAACAAGCGCGTGGTGGTGGTGGCGACGCTGGACAATCTGCTCAAGGGTGCGGCAACGCAGGCGATGCAAAACCTCAACCTGGCGCTGGGCTGGGACGAGTTGATGGCAATTGGTTGATGCGAGTCCCTCGCAAGAGCCTGTACATCCTTGTGCAGGGATTCAACGAAGCGAGTCCCTCGCAAGAGCCTGCACATCCCTGTGCAGGGATTCAACGAAGCGTGTGCATTGCAACAGCCCGCACATCCCTGTGCGGGGATCGAAACTGGACGACTGACTCGAGACGCTTTCCGATGACCAATCTGTTGTGGCAAAAACCTGGCGTTGCCGTGGACGCCAAGATCCAGAGTTTCCTGGCCGGCGACGATGTGATCCTGGATCGCGAATTCTTCCTGTATGACATCGCTGCCAGCAAGGCGCATGCGCAGGGGCTGCAGCACATCGGCATCTTGTCGTTGCAGGAGCTGGATGGCTTGAGCGAACAGCTCGACCTGCTGGCCGCCGATTTTCGCAGCGGCGCCTTCGTGCTCGATGCGCAATACGAAGATTGCCACTCGGCTATCGAAGCGCGCTTGACCGAGCGTCTGGGCGATGCAGGCCGCAAGATCCACACCGGGCGCAGCCGCAACGACCAGATCCTGGTCGCTACGCGCTTGTGGCTGAAGGACAAGCTGCAGCGCGTTGCCACGCTCAGCGCCGAGATCGCCAAGGTGGCGTTGGATCGCGCGCAGGCAGAGGCCGAGCTGCCGGTGCCCGGTTATACGCACATCCAACGGGCGGTGGTGTCGTCGGCCGGCATGTGGTGGGCGGGCTGGGCGGAAGCCTTCATCGACAATGCCGTGCGCGCAACCGATACCTTGCAGTTGGTGGACAGCAACCCGCTCGGCACCGCCGCAGGCTACGGCGTGAATCTGCCGCTGGACCGTGCGCATACCACCGCCGAACTGGGGTTTGCACGTTTGCAGGTCTCGCCGATCTACGCCCAGCTTTCGCGCGGCAAGTACGAACTGGCCGCGCTCGAAGCGCTCGGCGGCGCCACGCTGGATCTGCGCCGCATCGCCTGGGATCTGTCGCTGTTCACCAGCGGCGAATTCGCGTTTGTCGCCTTGCCGGCCCAATACACCACCGGCAGCTCGATCATGCCGAACAAGCGTAACCCGGACGTGATCGAGCTGATGCGCGCAACCCATGCCAGCGTGGCGGCAGCGCGCACCGAGATCGAACAGCTGCTGTCGCTGCCGTCGGGTTATCACCGCGATCTGCAGAGCAGCAAGGGCGCGATCGTGCACGGCTTTGGCCGCGGACTTGCAGCGCTGGAACTGTTGCCGGCCTTGCTGGCCAATCTGGAATGGCGCCCGGACAACTTGCGTGCCGCCATCGATTCGGGCATGTACGCCACCGATGTGGCCGTGGAAGCCGCGGTAGCCGGCGTGCCGTTCCGCGAGGCGTACAAGGCCGCAGCGCAGGCCTCCGAGACCGCAGGGCAGGGACGCACACCGGAAGGCAGCCTGGCTGCGCGGGTGTCGCCCGGTGCGGCAGCCGACCTGCAACTGGACGTGTTGCAGGCGCGCTGGCAGGCGCTGCGCGCATGACGACCCGCTATCTGGTGCTTGCGCTGCGCAAGCCGGGGTTTGCTGCCGATGTGGTGCAGCCGCATCTGGACTTTCTCGATGCGTTGCGCGCCGCCGGGCAGCTCGAGCTGACCGGCGGCTTCAGCGATCGCAGCGGTGGCGCGTATGTGCTGGTCAACGTGGCCACGCTTCAAGACGCAAAGCAGATCGTTGCGCGCGACCCGCTGGTGCTGCGCGATGCCTCTGCACTGACGGTGTACGAGTGGAACACGCACTGAGGACGCCATTGCCATGAGCACGCCTGCCAGCACCTTGTCGCCGTTCACCGAGCAGGCGCTGCCGCCATGGCGCCGTGCGGTGCTCAAGGTCGGCAGCAGCCTGCTCGCCGCCGATGGGGGCGGGCTGTCCCCACGCTTCGCGCTGGGTCTGGCGCAGTTCGTCTCCGCCAACCTGGCTGCCGGGCGCGAGCTGGTGATCGTGTCGTCGGGCGCGGTGGCCGCTGGTCGCGCCATCCTGCCCAAGGCGGTGGATGTCGGCGCGCCGATCGCGGCGCGGCAGGCACTGGCCGCCTTGGGCCAGGCGCAGTTGATTGCGTTGTGGCAGCGCTTTTTCGAGCGGCCGGTTGCGCAGGTACTGCTCACGCATGACGACCTGCGCAACCGTCGCCGCTATCTCAACGCGCGTGCCACCTTGGGCGAGTTGCTGCGGCTGGGCGCGCTGCCGGTGATCAACGAAAACGACACCGTCTCGGTGGATGAGCTGAAGCTGGGCGACAACGACAATCTGGCCGCGATCGTAGCGGCGCTGGTCGATGCCGACGCGTTGTTCATCGCCACCGACATCGATGGCTTGTACAGCGCCGACCCACGCAGCAACCCATTGGCGCGCCCGCTCGACGATGTGCCCGAGCTCACTCCCGAAGTGTTGGCGATGGCTGGCGGCAGCGGCAGCAGCGTGGGCACCGGCGGCATGCGCACCAAACTGGAGGCCGCTGCAAAGGCCGGTGCGGCCGGCATCGAAACCTATCTGTTCAACGGCCGAAGTGGCGAGGTGGTACGCGCCCTGGCGCAGGACCGCCTGCGTGGCACGCGCATCCACGCTGCACGCACGCGCATCGCTGCGCGAAAATACTGGCTACGGCACGCACCGGTGGAGGCTGGCGCGATCCTCATCGACGACGGTGCTGCGGCGGCCCTGACCGGCAAGGGCGCCTCGCTGTTGCCAGGCGGGGTGGCCGGTGCGCAGGGCGATTTCCGTCGCGGCGACATGGTGGAGATCCGCCTGCGCGACACCGCGGGCGAACAGTGTCTGGCACGCGGAGTGAGTCAGTACTCGGCCCTGGATATCCGTCGTATCGCAGGCCGCCACTCGCGCGAAATCGAGAATGTGCTCGGCTACAGTTACGGCGAAAACGTGGTGCATCGCGATGATCTGGTGGTGTTGTAGCAGAGATTTGACATTTGGGATTGGGGATTCGCAAAAGCATGTGTGCTGCGCGTTTCACCTTTTACCGCTTTGTTGCAGTGAATGAGTCCGTTTGTGGTGATAAAACGATGTCGCCTCCTTTTGCAAATCTCCAATCCCGACTCCCAAATCCCGGCCCCCAAATGACCATCAAAACGCTCGCTCTGCAATGCCGTGACGCCGCGCAGGTGGTGTCGCAATTGTCTGCACAGGCCAAGCACGCCTTGCTGGAGGCGATGGCTGCCGCGCTGGAAGCCGATGCCGCGGCGATCCTGGCCGCCAATGCGCGCGATCTGGAGGCAGCGCGTGCCAAGGGCACCGGCAGTGCCATGCTCGATCGTCTGGCGCTGGACGACAAGCGCCTGGCCGGTATCGCGGCTGCGTTGCGCGAGGTGGCGGCCTTGCCCGATCCGGTCGGCCAGGTCACCCGCGAAGATGTGCGCCCCAACGGGATTCGCGTGCAGAAGGTGCGTGTGCCGCTGGGCGTGATCGCGATGATCTACGAAGCGCGGCCCAACGTCACGGCCGACGCCGCCGCGCTGTGCATCAAGGCCGGCAATGGCGTGATCTTGCGCGGCGGCTCGGAGGCGATCCATTCCAACACCGCCATTGCGCGCGCACTGCAGCGGGCCTTGCGCGAGGCCAATGTGCCGGAAGCGGCGCTGACCCTGGTCGAGGATTTGCGCCGCGAGACCATGCTGGAGCTGCTGCAGCTCAACGAGATCGTCGACCTGGCGATTCCGCGCGGTGGTGAAGGGCTGATCCGGTTTGTCGCCGAGCACGCGCGCGTGCCGGTGATCAAGCACTACAAGGGTGTGTGCCATCTGTTTGTGGACGCGTCGGCCGATGTGGAGCTTGCGCTGCGGTTGTTGATCGATGGCAAGGCGACGCGGCCGGCAGCCTGTAATTCGCTGGAGACCTTGCTGGTGCATGCAGACATCGCCGAGCGCTTTCTGCCGCTTGCCGCGCAGGCATTGCGCGAACGCAAGGTGGAACTGCGTGGCGATGCGGCGACTCAGGCGGCGCTGCCGGACATCGGCGCTGCCAGCGACGACGATTATGCCGCGGAATTTCTCGACCTGATTCTGGCCATCCGCGTGGTGCCGGATCTGGACACGGCGCTGGCGCACATCCACCGCTACGGCTCGGACCACACCGAAGTCATCGCCACGCAGGACGCCGGCAACGCAGAACGGTTCGTGCAGTCGCTACGCTCGGCGGTGGTGATGGTGAACGCCTCCTCGCGCTTTTCCGACGGCGGTGAACTCGGCCTGGGCGCGGAGATCGGCATCTCCACCACGCGCCTGCATTCTTATGGCCCGATGGGCCTGGAAGCGCTGACCGTGGAGCGCTTCGTGGTGCGCGGCCAAGGCCAGGTGCGGCATTAGGCAAGGCTGCACACCTGCCGCAAGCGCCATCAACGGCTGCTGCTTGCATCGCTGAGCGATCGGCAATGTCGTCGCTGCGTCATTGGATGCTGCCCGGACGCACCTACCTCCCACAACACCTTGCGTGCGCAGTGCGACCTGGCTCGGTGACGCTGGGCCAGGCCATACCGTGCGGCGCAGCCAATCGCCGGCCAACGCGCAGATGCCTTGCCGCGCTTGCAACCGCGTCACGCTTCAAGCGCGGCCGGCACGTGGCACTGGCTCACAGCACGCGCAGCACTTGGCCACGTGCAAGCGTAATGTCGTGCGCCTGGGCGCCCCAGCTAAGGCGAGTGCGGGTGCCGCCGACGCTGCGCACGCTGACCTGCGTCGGCACGCCGTTGCGCCACGCCATGTCCACCGTAAATCCGCCACGTGCGCCCAGGCCGGTAACGCGGCCTTGCGCGGCCCAGGCCTTGGGCAGTGCCGGCAGCAGCGTGATCTGGCCAGGGCGCGAATACAGCAGCATTTCCAGCATTGCGGCCGGGGTGCCGAAGTTGGCATCGATCTGGAACACCCCGCCAAGGGTGGGGTCGCCGTGCTGGCTGAGATCGTAGATATCGAACAGATTCGGCGCGGTGCCATTGCTGTGACCGATCGAGGGTTTCAGATTGGTCAGCACCAGCGCATAAGCACGCTCCGCATCGCCCAGTCTTGCCCAGCACAGCGCCCGCCACGCGCAGGCCCAGCCAAAGCTCTGCATGCCGCGCGCTTCCAATAGCTTACGCGCTGCTTCCAGCTGCGCAGGCGGCGCCAGATCCGGATGCAGGCGATGGCCGGGGAACAGACCCATCAGCGGCGACAGGTGCCGGTGATGGGCTTCACCCAGGTCCGTGGGGGACATCCATTCCTGCAATTGGCCGCTGAGCGGGCTGATCTCCGGCAGGTACAGACGCTGCTGCAGCGTGGCGATGGTCGCGGCGTAGGCCGCGTCGCGGCCAAGCAGGGCGCTGGCCTGGCGGTATTGCCCGAACAACGTCCACACCAGTTCCTGCGCATAGGCAATACCGCGCGCATTTTCCGGGCCATGCTCGGGCGACCAGTCGTGGTCGTCGACCAGGCACTGTCGCGTGCGTCCGTCGGCGTCGGTGACCTCCATTGCGATCAGGCGCGCCTGCCAGAATTCGCAGGCGCCCTTGAGCAACGGATAGATGCGCGTCAGGTCGTCCCGGTCCTGGGTGAATTCGTAGTGCTGCCACAGGCTATCGCATAACCACGCGTTGCCTGCCGGGTGCCAGTACCAGCCGTTGCCGCCGAACGGATTGGTGGAAATGGCCACGGTCCAGCCGGCGATCTTGCCGGAGGTATTGCGGAAACGATTGCGCGGGTCGTTGAAGTGGGTCTGGGTGATGCGTGTCCAGGACGGCAGCTGCGCCAGGCAATAGCGTGTCAGCGCATCGACGCAGGCGCCCAGGCCGGACGGGTCCGCCAGCCAGTAGTTCATCTGCAGATTGACGTCGCTGTGGTAGTCGCTCATCCATGGCGGGTCGTTGTTTTCCAGCCACAGGCCCTGCAGGTTGGTGGGCAATCCATCACGCGAGGCGGCGATGGTGAGATAGCGGCCAAATTGCAGATAGGCCACCTCCAGTTCCGGGTCGGGGAGCGCCGGCGTGGCGGCGCGGGCCTGGATGCGCTGCCAGGTCTCCAGGCCGCGTTGCGCATCGCTGGACTGGCCAAGCTCCACCTGCAACGTGTCGAACAACGCCCGGTGATCGGCGACGTGGGTGTCCAGCAACAGCGCCGCAGGCACTGTGGCGGCGGCCTGTGCGCGGTTGCGCGCCAGCGCAAGCGGGTCGCGCGTGGCATCGCGCCAGCCGCGTGCGCCATCGGCGGCGTAGTCGGTGTCGCCGCACAACACGATGGTCAGGCCACGGCAGTCATGAAACTGCAGCAGGCCGTCGCCTGTTTCGAGCCTGCCACCGTCGCTGTGCACGCGCAGCGCTGCGGCATAGCGCAGGCCGTTATCGAGCTGGCCGGCGAAGCGCAGCCCGGCGCGGCCGTCGGCGCGACCGGCCCCGGCATGCGTGTCGACCAGGCGAATGCGGCCACGGTGGCTGCCTGCGCCTTCGCAATCCAGGCGCAACACGATGGCCGCATCCGGGTGGCTTGCGAACAGCGTCCGCGTATAACGCGTGTTGCCGATGCGATAGCGCACGCGTACGCAGCCGTTGCTCATGTCCAGTTCGCGCTGGTAATCGGACACCTGCGCCTGCGCATGTCCTTCCAGTTCCACGAAGAGTTTGGCCAGCAGCATGAAGCTGCCGAACTCTTCCTTGGTATACGCAAACTGGCCATCGTCCTGCAGCACCGCGTTGCTGCCGCCCGACCAAAGGCTGCCTTCGGAAACGAACAGCGTCTCGCAGGCAGGAGCTCCGCCGCAGAGCGCACCGAGCCGGCCATTGCCGATCGGCAGTCCTTCGCGCAACAGCTGGGCATCGCTGGCAGGTGTCGCATACGGTAGGCGTAGCGCATGCTCGGGCGGCAGCAACGGCGAGCGGGTGGGGCGCAGCGGTGGCGTGGTCGCATCGCTACTGCCAGCACGGCCGAGCAACGGCAGCAGCGTGGCCGCACCGAGGTGGGTGAGCAGGCGACGGCGGTGTGGGTCGACACCGGCATGTGAGGGGATATCGCGCATACGAGCGGTCGCTGCAATCGTGGGATCAAACGTTGTAAAGCATCTGCCGCGCCTGCGGAAGCGTGCGATTTTGCCGGTCTTCCAATGACGTTGGCTTGGCTTGTGGGTGGCTTGTGCGCACCGATCGAAGACTGGCGTGCAAGCGATGCAACGCGCGGCGTGGTCATTTCAGGACACCACCAAGGCACTGCCTTGCCGCCGATCCGCAGCGCGTGCTCTGCGCAGCGTGGCCGACCCGGTACCTTCGACACTCCCGCAAGCCAGTTGTCTATGCCTACGCTGCTGCAGTTGTTCACCCTGCCCACCGTTGCTGCCGGAGATTCCATGCGCCGCCTTGCCGCCTGCCTGCTCGCCACCGCCATTGCCGCCGCCATTGCCGCCGCCACCGGCAGCGCCTGGGCGCAAACCTCGCCGATGACGCCGGACATCACCGGCAAGCCGTTCGTGGCTGCCGATGCGAGCAACGACTACATCAAGCGCGAGGTGATGATTCCGATGCGCGATGGGGTCAAGCTGCACACGGTGATCGTGCTGCCGAAGGGCGCCAGGAACGCGCCGATCGTGCTGACGCGCACGCCTTACGATGCCAGTGGCCGCACCGAACGGCTGGCCTCGCCGCATATGAAGGACCTGCTGTCTGCCGGCGACGACGTCTTCGTGGAAGGCGGCTACATCCGTGTGTTTCAGGACGTGCGCGGCAAATACGGTTCCGAGGGCGATTACGTGATGACGCGCCCGCTGCGTGGGCCGCTCAATTCCAGCGAGGTCGACCATGCCACCGATGCCTGGGACACCATCGACTGGCTGGTGAAGAACGTCAAGGAATCCAATGGCAAGGTCGGCATGATCGGTTCGTCCTACGAAGGATTCACCGTGGTGATGGCGCTGACCAACCCGCATCCCGCCTTGAAGGTGGCGGTGCCGGAAAGCCCGATGATCGACGGCTGGATGGGCGACGACTGGTTCAATTACGGTGCTTTCCGCCAGGTCAATTTCGATTACTTCACCGGCCAGCTCAGCAAGCGCGGCAAGGGCGCCGGCATCGCGCGCCAGGGGCACGACGACTACAGCAATTTCCTGCAGGCCGGCTCGGCCGGCGACTTCGCCAAGGCTGCAGGCCTGGAGCAGTTGCCGTGGTGGCACAAGCTCACCGAACACGCCGCCTATGACGCGTTCTGGCAGGAACAGGCGCTGGACAAGGTGATGGCGCGCACGCCGCTGAAGGTGCCCACGATGTGGCTGCAAGGCCTGTGGGATCAGGAAGACATGTGGGGGGCGATCCACAGCTATGCGGCGATGGAGCCGCGCGACAAGGGCAATACCCTCAACTACCTGGTGATGGGCCCGTGGCGCCACAGCCAGGTGAACTACGACGGCAGCGCCTTGGGTGCGCTGAATTTCGAAGGCGACACCGCGCGCCAGTTCCGTGCCGAGGTGCTGCGCCCGTTCTTGGACCAGTACCTGGTCGATGGCGCGCCCAAGGCAGACACGCCGCCGGTGTTCATCTACAACACGGGAGAGAACCACTGGGACCGCCTCAAGGCGTGGCCGCGCAGTTGCGACAAGGGCTGCGCCTCGTCCAGCAAGCCGCTGTATCTGCAGGCCGGCGGCAAGTTGTCGTTCCGGCAACCGGTGGCCGGGCAGGCGGGGTTTGAAGAGTACGTGTCCGACCCGGCCAAGCCGGTGCCCTTCGTGCCGCGACCGGTGGATTTTGCCGACCGCGCGATGTGGACGACCTGGCTGGTGCACGACCAGCGCTTTGTCGATGGCCGCCCGGACGTGCTGACCTTCGTCACCGAGCCGCTGACCGAGCCGCTGCAGATCGCCGGTGCGCCCGAAGTGCATCTGCAGGCCTCCACCAGCGGCAGCGACAGCGATTGGGTGGTGAAGCTGATCGACGTGTATCCGGAGGAGATGGCCTCGAACCCGAAGATGGGCGGCTACGAGTTGCCGGTGTCGTTGGCGATTTTCCGCGGCCGCTACCGCGAGAGTTTCAGCACGCCCAGACCCTTGGCGTCCAATCAGCCGCTGGCATTCCAGTTCGGCTTACCAACCGCCAACCACACCTTCCAGCCGGGCCACCGGGTGATGGTGCAGGTGCAATCCAGCCTGTTCCCGCTATACGACCGCAATCCGCAGGCCTACGTGCCCAACATCTTCTTCGCCAAGCCTGGCGATTATCAAAAAGCCACGCAGCGGGTGTACGTGTCCCCCGAGCAGGCCAGCTACATCACTCTGCCGGTACGTTGAGCGCGTGGGCGCCGCGTGCCGGCGGCGCCCACGCATCTTCCAGCAACTGCGGGCGGCAGACCACCCAGGCGGCGGCCAGCTGCACCAGCAGGCAGATGACCAGGAACACGAACGGGGAGGTCCAGCCGCCACTGTGCGCGTGCAGCCAGCCGAACAGGAATGGCCCCAGGCAGCTCACCGCATAGCCCACGCCCTGCGAGAAACCGGACAGTGCGGCCGAACCGGCCGCCGTGCGGCTGCGCTGATTCACCAATACCAACGCCAACGGAAACGTGCTCGGCCCCAGGCCGAGCAGGGTCACCCACAGCACCGGTGCGGCCAGCGGCGCCCACCACAGCCCGGCGAACGCGACGAGGTGGCAGGCTGCGCAGAGCAGCACGATCGGAAACGGGTTACGCATGCGCACCGCCAGCGCCGGCATGGTCAGTGCACCGGCCATGCCCAATGCCGCGAACAACGCCACCATGGTGCCGCCGAACGCAGGCGATGCACCGGCTTCGCGCAGCAGCGTCGGCAGCCAGGTGAACATGGAATAGGTCACCAGCGAGGTCATGCCGAAGGTCACCGCCATGCACCACCCCAGCGCAGTACGGGCGACGCGGCCTTCGGCTTCGGGCGTGGGGGTGACCGGTGCCGGGCCGGTGGCGCGGAGGCGCCGATGGTTGGCGTGCACCAGCGCCCACGCCGCCGTTGCCAGCAGGGCCGGCAGCACCCACGCCACCATCGAACTGCGCCAACCCAGCGCATCGGCCACCGGCACTGCCAGCAGCGCCGGCAGCAGCGTACCGACCTGCAGCACGGTGATGTACAGCGTGCTCACCCGGCCCACGCGGTCGCCGAAGTAGCGCTTCACCAGTGGCGGCAGCACCACGTTGCCCATGCCCATGCCGGCCAACGCCACCAGCGAGCCGACCAGCAACCCGGCGGTGCCCGGCAGCAGCGGGCGCAGCACTAATCCCAGCGTGGCCAACGCCATCGACGCCAGCGCCACGCGCAGCAAACCGAAACGGCGCAGCAACGCCGGCGTTGCCACGCCGGTGAGTGCGAACGCTGCGGTCGGCAACATGCCGAGCGCACCCATGGTAGGCGCGCCGAAGGCGTACTCGTCGGCAATGCGTTCCAGCAGCGGCGTCAGCGACGTCACCGCGGTGCGCAAGTTGAATGCGGACAGCAAAATCGCGGCCAGCACCAGGCCGCGACCACGCAACTGGGCGGACGAAGAAGACGCGGCAGTGACAACAGACATGACAGACCATCCGCGCCGCGCACCTGCGTGCAACGACGCCTGAAAACACAAAACCGGCACGAGGCCGGTTTGTGTTTTGAAACTGGTCGGGGAGACAGGATTCGAACCTGCGACCTCTACGTCCCGAACGTAGCGCTCTACCAGACTGAGCTACACCCCGAAGGAGCCGAGTATGTTACATAGGGAATGGGGAATCGGCAAGCATCTGATGAAATTATTTTACTGAGGCGGCTCGCCACGCTCGGGCTCGCGTGCTTCGAACCACATGCCGTTGAGCACCGCGGCCAATGCCGCCAGGCCGGTGCCGAGTATCCATGTGAAATACCACATTGGTGTGCTCCTCGAATCCTTGAACAAGATGATGATGACGCGCAATGCGGCGACGGCAGCGCAGGCACTGCGATCGCTGCCGCAGCGCTCAGTACGCGTTGGGATTGGTCGTGACCGCATCGTCGGTGACCTTGCCCTTGAGCACGCGATACACCCAGCTGGTGTACGCCAGCACGATCGGCATGAACACGGCCGTGGCCAACAACATGATCCACAACGTCAGCCGGCTGCTGGATGCATCCCACACTGTCAGGCTCGCGCTCGGCGTGGTGGAAGAGGGCAGCAGGAACGGGAACAACGCAAAGCCCACCGTGAACACGATGCCGACGATGGCGCTGCCGGAGGCGATGAAGGCCAGGCCGCCGCGCCGCATGCGCAAGCACACCGCGCTCGTTGCAAGCCCGACCAGGCCCACCAGCGGCGCCATGAGTGTGGCCGGCATGCTGCTGTAGTTGTGCAACCAGCCGCCCGCGGCGGTGAGCGCAGCGGTCTTGCCGAGCGGGTTGGTGGCCGCATCGGTGGCCAGCACCGAGGTCACCGCGTAGCCGGGCAGGCCCAGCGCCACCCACGCGCCGCCTGCTGCAAACAGTGCCAGCGCACACAGCGCGGCAATGGCGCCGAAACGTGCCGCGCGCTCGGCCACCGGTCCATCGGTCTTGAGCACCAGCATCGCGGCGCCATGCGCGAGCAGCATCGCCACGCTGAGCAAGCCGGCAAGCAATGCGAACGGCGTCAGCAGCCCCAACAGGTTGCCGGTATAGAACGTGCGCATGCTGTCGTCGAAATGGAACGGCACCCCCAGCAGCACGTTGCCGACCGCCACGCCCATGATCAGTGCCGGAATGAAGCCGCCGACGAACAATGCCCAGTCCCAGTTGCTGCGCCAGCGCGGACTCACCAGTTTGCCGCGGAACTTGAAACCGACCGGGCGCAGGATCAGCGCGAACAGGATCAGGAACATCGCCAGATAGAACCCGGAGAAACTCACTGCATACAACGGTGGGAACGCGGCAAAGATCGCGCCGCCGCCCAGGATCAACCACACCTGGTTGCCTTCCCAGACCGGGCCGACGGTGTTGATCACCAGCCGGCGTTCGGCATCGTTGTTGGCGACGAACGGCAGCAGCGCGCCCACGCCCAGATCGAAGCCGCCCATCACCGCGTAACCGGACAGCAGTACACCGAGCAGCAGCCACCAGATCACGCGCAGGGTTGTGTAATCGAGCAATACGAAATCCATGATGTCTCTCCTTCGCTTACGGTGCGCTGCCGGCCACGGCACCGGAACTCAGCGGTGCGTGAGGCGAGGTGGCGTGGTCTTGCTTGGCATGCTCGGGTGGGGCGACAGGCAATGCGTTGGGCAGCATTGTCGGGAACAGCATCTCCGGGCCCTTGTTGATGGTCTTCAGCGACAACTTGATCGCAATTACCAGCAGCGTGGTGTACAGCGCGGTGAAGCCCACCAGCGTCATCACGATCTCGTACAGATCCAGCCCCGAGGCGGCGTAGAAGGTGGGCAACACGCCTTCCACCGCCCAGGGCTGGCGGCCGTATTCGGCCACGAACCAGCCGCATTCGATCGCGATCCACGGCAGCGGCAGCGTCCACAGGGCCAAGCTCAGGAACCAGCGTTTTTCCTGGAAGTTGTGCTTGCAGGCAAACCAGAAGGCGACAGCGAAAAACACGATGAGATACATGCCGATGGCGGCCATGATGCGGAAGGTCCAGGACAGCGGCAGCACGCGCGGCACGGTGTCCATCGCAGCCTGGGCAATCTGCTCCGGTGTGGCATTGCCGATATCGTCGCGGTAGCGCTTGAGCAGCAGGCCGTGGCCCAGGTCCTGCCAATGCGCATCGAAGGCCTTGCGCGCTTGGGCGTCGTTCTTGTCGGCACGGATGCGTTGCAGTGCGCCGTAGGCGATCTGACCACCGCGGATGCGGTGTTCGGCACGGCCGACCAGTTCGAGAATGCCTGGAACTGGCTCATCCAGCGAACGCGTGGCGATCAAGCCCATCAGGTACGGAATCTTGATGGCGTAATCGTTGCGATGGGTGGTCTGGTTCGGAATGCCGAACGCTGTGAAATCGGCCGGCGCAGCTTCGGTTTCCCACATCGCTTCGATGGCCGCCAGTTTCATCTTCTGGTGTTCGCTGGCGGCATAGCCGCTCTCGTCGCCCAGTACCACCACCGACAGCGACGACAGCAGGCCAAACGCTGCAGCCACCGCAAACGAACGCCGTGCCATTTCAATATGCTTGCCGCGCAACAGGTAAAACGCACTGATCGACATCACGAAGACCGCGCCCAGCACGTAGCCGGCACTGACGGTATGCACGAACTTGGCTTGCGCCACCGGGTTGAACAGCACCGCCACGAAATCCACCACTTCCATGCGCATGGTGTCGGGGTTGAACACCGCGCCGGCCGGATTCTGCATCCAGCCGTTGGCGATCAGGATCCATAACGCCGAGAAGTTGCTGCCCAGCGCCACCAGCCAGGTGGTGATCAGGTGCTGCACCTTGCTCAGGCGGTTCCAGCCAAGGAAGAACAGGCCCAAAAACGTGGCTTCCAGAAAGAACGCCATCAGCCCTTCGATCGCCAGCGGCGCGCCGAAGATGTCGCCCACGTAATGGCTGTAGTACGACCAGTTCATGCCGAACTCGAATTCCATCACGATGCCGGTGCCGACGCCCATGGCGAAGTTGATGCCGAACAGCACACCCCAGAACATGGTCATACGCCGCCAGATCTGCTTGCCGGTCATGACGTAGACGCTTTCCATGATGCCCAGCAGGAACGACAGGCCCATGGTGAGCGGCGGAAAGATGAAGTGGTACATCGCGGTGACTGCGAACTGCAGCCGCGACAGTTCGACAACTGTCGAGTCGATCATGGCGGGTGGGCCTGGTTGAGGGTCGGTAAGGAATGTGGCGATCATCTGCCGCCAGCGCGCCGGCCGCGTTGATCCAAATCAATGCGGCGCTGAACAGGTGCGTCACACTGTCTATCCCCCACCGGGAGGCGGCGACTTACAATCGCGTGCAATGTGCAGTCTTCAGAAGAGCGACGTGAGCCAGCCCAGCGTGCAAGCCAGCGAAACGCCCGCCCAGCGCCGTCAACGCGGCCACTGGCTGGGTGCGCTGGCCGCATCGGCCACGCGCGCGCGTCGGCTTGCCGGCGTGGCGGTGGCGTTGTCGGGTGTGCTGCTGCTTGTGCAATCGGCTGCAATCGCCTGGCTGGTACAGGCGGTGCTGGTGCAGCACCTGGCATTGGCGCAATTGCGCAACGTGGGCGCCGGATTGCTGGTTGCGCTGATCGGGCGCGCGCTCCTCAACGCCTGGGCGCAATCGTTGACCAGTGAAGTGGCCGACGTGGCCAAACGCGAACTGCGCGCGCGCATTGCGCGACGCCTGGTGCAGCACGGGCCGCTATGGCTGCGCCGGCAGCGCAGCGGCGAACTGGGCGAATTGAGCCTGGCGCATACCGATGCGCTGGAAGGCTATTTCGTTGGCTATCAGCTGGCTCGCATCGAAATGTTGCTGGTGCCGCCGCTGATCCTGATCGCGGTGTTTTACGTCGATTGGGTGGTCGGGTTGGTGTTGCTGCTCACCGCGCCGCTGATTCCGTTCTTCATGATGCTGGTGGGGTGGGGCGCCGAGGCCGCAGGGCGCGAACAACTCGGCGAGTTGGCGCGCACGGGCGGGCATTTTGCCGATCGCCTCAAGGGCCTGGGATTGCTGCGCGTGTATGGCCGCGGCCAGGCTGAGTTGCAGGGCATTGCCGCCGCTGCCGAGGGCGTGCGCGAGCGCTCGTTGAACGTGTTGCGTATCGCATTCCTGTCGTCGACCGTGCTGGAATTTTTTGCCTCCGTCAGCGTGGCGATCGTGGCGCTGTACTTCGGTTTGAGTTACCTGGGCATGCTCCATCTGCACGGTCTGCCATCGCTGGGTGCGGGCATGTTCTGCCTCCTGCTGGCGCCGGAATTCTTCGCACCGCTGCGGCGCTTGGCCGCGCACTACCATGACCGCGCAAACGCCTTGGCTGCAGTCGCCGAGGCCGAGCGATTGCTGCAGGGTTTCCAGCCGCCTGCCGCTGCGCAGATCGCGGCGCCTCCCGCACGTGCCCTGGAGCCGGCACAAGCGCATGCGCCCTTGTTGCAGGCGCGCGGATTGGCGCTGCGTCCTGCCGGCGCGCCGCAGCTGGTGGTCAGGGACTTTGCGCTGACGCTGGAGCCTGGGCAGCGCGTTGCGGTGATCGGTGCCAGCGGCAGCGGCAAGAGCACGCTGCTGGAAGGGCTCGCCGGTTGGCTTGCACCCGAGGCGGGCAGCGTAGCCGTGCGCCCGGGTGCGCGCATCGGATATGCCACGCAGCGGCCCTATCTGTTTCAGGCCAGCATTGCCGACAACCTGCGCCTGGCCGACCCGCAGGCCAGCGATGCGCGCCTGCACGCGGCGGCCGAGGCGGCCCAAGTGCTGCGCTTTACCGCGCACTTGCCGGCCGGCCTAGACGCGGTCATCGGCGAGCGTGGCTTCGGTCTGTCCGGTGGCGAAGCCCGCCGCGTAGCGTTGGCGCGGCTGTTGTTGCGCGAGCCGGATGTGTTGCTGCTGGACGAACCCACCGCCTTTCTCGACCCGGATACCGAAGCGGAATTGCTGCGTACGCTGGGCATCTTTGCGCGCGGCCGTGCGGTCGTTCTGGCGACGCACAGCGCTGCGGTGATGCGTTGGGCCGACACGGTCATCGATCTGCGCGGCGCGCCGGTCACGGTGCAGGCACCATGAGCCGCACCCAGCCCGAGCGTCTGCGCGATGTGTTTGGTCTGCATGCCTGGCGCCTGCTGCTGTCGGCAGCGCTGGTGCTGGTCACCATGCTTGCCGGTGTCGGCCTGCTGGGCTTGTCCGGCAGCTTTCTGACCGCCGCTGCGCTGGCTGGCGTTGCCGGCATGGGGGCCGGCTTCAATTTCTTCTCGCCGTCGGCCGGCATTCGCGCCTTGACCTTCGCGCGTATCGTGTCGCGTTATGGCGAAAAGTTGATCGGGCACGATGCCACCTTGCGCATCGCACGCGATCTGCGGGTGTGGTTCTTTCGCCGCGCCTTGCCGCTGGCGCCCGGGCGATTGTCGGCCACCCGGACCGGTGATCTGCTGGCGCGGCTGATGTCCGACATTGGCGAGGTCGACGGCCTCAGCGTGCGCGCATTGGCACCGCTGGCTGCGTTGCTCGGCATCTGGTTGGGCGGTGTGGTCGCCGCTGCACTGATCTATCTTCCCGCTGCATGCGTGTTGCTGGTACTTGGCGTGCTGATCGGCGGGCTGGTGCCGTGGCAGGTTGCACGCGGCGGCGCGCAGCGCGAGCGGTTGCGTGCACAGCAGCGAACCGACTTGCGTACACAAGCCTTCGAAGGCCTGGAGGGCGCAGCCGACCTTGCTGCGATCGACGCACAAGGCGCCTGGCTGCAGCGCAGCGACGCCGCGGCCGCCGCCGTGACCGGTGGCGATCGCATCCAGCGCAAACGGCTGATCACCGGCAACCTGCTGCATGCGCTCTGCGGCGGGCTGGGGCTGGCCGGCATGCTGTGGCTGGCACTTGGCGCGGCCGAGCGCGGGCTGATCGGCGCCGAGCGTGCTGCAGGGTTGGTGTTTTTGACCATGGCGTTGCTGGAAGTCTGGGCCGGTGCCGGGCTGGCCTTGCAGGCGCTGCAAAGTGCGCGCGTTGCCGCCGGGCGCCTGCAGGCCATCGTCGACCAAGCGCCGTCGGTGAGCGATCCGGCGCGCGCGATCGATGCGCCGCGCACTGGCACGCTGCAATTGCAGCAGGTGTCGTTTGCCTGGTCCGGTAGCGTGCGCCCGGTACTGCATGCGCTCGATCTCACCCTGGCGCCGGGCGAGCGCATTGCCATCAGCGGCGATAGCGGCAGCGGCAAAAGTACATTGTCGGCGTTGTTACTGCGCCTGTGGGATCCGCAGGCCGGGCAGCTGCGCTATGCGGGCATCGACCTGCGCCACGTCGCACAGGCGCAGTGGCACCAGCGTATCGCCTGGCTGCCGCAGAATGCGCCGGTATTTGCCGGCAGCGTGCGCGACAACCTGCTCATCGGCCATCCTGCTGCCGAGGATGCCGCGTTGTGGCAGGTACTCGAACAGGTGCGCCTGGGCGCGTGGGCCAGCGCGAACAACGGCCTGGACACCTGGGTTGGCGAAAACGGTGCCACGCTGTCTGCCGGCCAGGCGCGCCGGCTCGCCCTGGCGCGGGCACTGCTGCGCGATGCCCCGATCCTATTGCTCGACGAACCCACCGACGGTCTGGACGTGGATACCGCCGACGCGCTGCTGCTCGACCTGGCCGCTGCACTCGGCGAACGCTCGCTGGTGATGATCACCCACGACGCGTTACCGCCCGGCGTGGTGCAGCGGCATTACCGGATGCGTGAGGGAAAGCTGGAGTTGCTCGATCAGGGCGCATAGCCAATCGCTGCGTTGCTCGAAGGTTGTCACGGGGTGAGCGTTGATCACCCCGGCCACACGTTGTTGATCGCGTTCAATCGAATAGCACCGGAAGCGCGGCCATCAGATCGGTCTCGGTCACCACGAGCACCAGTGCGCTGACATTTAATGCAACCGTGATCCAGAACGTCATCTGGAACGCCGCCTTGCTGCATTTGTGCCGGTAGATTTCCTGCGCCAGCAATGCACCTGGCCAGCCACCGATCAGCGCCAGCAGGTGCAAGCTGGATTCGGGTGTGCGCCATTGATTGCGTTGCGCAGCCGATTTGTCCATCGCATAGATCAACAGTGTGAGCAGGCTGGCCGCCGCGTATCAGAGCGCTACGATCATCGGTATCACGTGCATCAGCGTGGCCGCCGCCAAGGCGAGCATCGACACCGCAGCCAGCGTCTTGCGTGGCAATCCGCTGCGACGCTGTTCGGCTCTGGCGGCGGTGGTACGGTCTGCCCACCGCACTTGCGTGGCATTCAGGCGCTTGTGCGCATCGCGTTCGATCGCGTAGGTGATGATCTCCCCGTCGCGCGGGCGACGGGTCTGCTGTGCAAACGCGCTGATATGGACGAATGCGCGGTCGCCACCACCATTGGGCGTGACGAAACCAAAGCCCTTGTGATCATTCCAGTCGCTGAGACGTCCCTGGTAGCGCATTCGCATTGCTCCGTTGGATGGTGTGGCGTGCTGGTGCGGTGTGCGCGCATCTCACGCATCGATTGCTCGGCCGGAAAAACAGCGGTGATGGTCGCCCCAGTCCAGCAACATCGGCCGAGATCCAGCAGCGCAGCGCGAGGTTCGAGCAGCTCAACAGCCCTGCAAAAAGTTGCTCACCGCTGGGCCGAACCGGGCGAAATCGACCAGGAACGCATCGTGGCCTTGCGGCGAATCCAGGCCGATGAAGTGCGCATCGGCGCCGCCGGCACGCAAGCCGTCGGCGATCTGTTCCTGCTGCTGCACCGGGAACAGGATGTCGGTATTGGCACCGATCGCCAGCGCACGCGCGATGCGGATACGCGCCAGGCCGGCAAGCACCGCGTCGGCGGTCGAGACGCCGGTCTGCGGCTTGGCAGAGGCGGGCAGGGCATTTGCATGGGCGTGGTCGACGGGAGAGCCGGCAGCGGGTCTTTCCTCGACATACTCGGCCAGGTCGAACCAGTCCATCGAGCGGCTCAGATACAGATAGCAGTTGGGGTCGAAGAAGCGCACGAAGCGGCGCGCGTGGCCTTCCAGATAGCTTTCCACCTGGAATTCCAGCCCGAACGGATCATCGGCGGCCTGTTCGGAGTCCAGCCGCACACGGCCGAAACGGCCGTCCCATTCCAGCGCCGAGCGGTAGGTGATCACGCCGAGCTTGCGCGCCATGCGCATGCCCGATTCGGGGTAGCTGGCATCGTCGTAGTGGCCGCCGTTCCAGTGCGGATCCAGCCGGATCGCCTCGCGTTGCAACGAGCGGATCGCGATCGAAAACGGCAATGCCTGCGCGCTGCCGGAGATATTGATATGGCTGCGCGCGATGCCGGGATGACGCAGCAACAGCGCCAGCGCCGTCATGCCGCCCATCGAGTTGCCGATCAGGCAGGCCAGTTGCGCGATACCCAGCGCGCGCACCACATCGGCTGCGGCGTCGGCCACGTCTTCGATCGACAGGTCCGGAAAGGTGAGGCGATACAGCATGCCGGTGGCAGGGTTCACCGAAGCCGGCCCGGTCGAGCCCTTGCAACTGCCCAACGAATTGACGCACACCACGAACCAGCGTGTGGTATCGATCGGCTTACCCGGCCCCAGCATTGCGTCCCACCAGCCCGGCTCGGGGTTGGCCTGGTTTGCCGCCGCGTGCGCGTTAGGCGACAGGCCGGTGACGATCAGGATCGCATTGCTGCGGTCTGCTGCCAGCGTGCCCCAGGTCTCGTACGCCACGCGTGCCTGATGCAGCACGCCGCCGCGTTTCATCGGAAACGGCGAGGGCAGGGCGTGGTACAGCGTGCCGGCGGGGATGAATTCAGTCATGGGCCAATTCTATCTGCCATGGCACGCGCCAGTGTGCAGGATGGGAATGGGAAATCGGGAATTGGCTGGAAGCCATGCGCTGCGTGATGCCACTTTGCAGGGCGGCAGACCTGCGGTTTGGCTGCAAGACCCTTGCATGCCCACCAGCGCGGAACGCTGCAATGCGTCTTTGCAAGCGCCTGAGCGACATCCGTGCCGCGACGGTGAGCAGGCAAGGGCCAGTCGAGATGGTCGGTACAGATGGTTTGAACATCGCAACCGACCAGGAGCGACCAACAGAACTCCTGCGCAGCCGTCAGGCTGGCGCAGATGGTGTTTGGCATTCTTATGCGACACTGCGCCGAAGCGTCGTAATGCAACGCAACACGCCATCAGCGGCCGATCACCAGCTCCACTGGCGCGTCCGCAGGCAGTGCGACCGTCACCGGTGCGCTTTCCACGTCGTCGGCCTGACGCATGGCGTTGCCGCTGCGCGACAGCCGGGCCAGCAGCTGTACGTTGTCCAGCGACGACAGCGTGCGCGTCGGCATCGGGCTGTCGCCATCGTCCAGCGTAATAGTCAATGGAAGCTCGCTCAGCGCGTGTTTTTCCACCGCCACCGGCATCGGCGTGTCGGCCGCGCGCGCGATCACGAACACGCTGGTGTCGCCGGACAATCCGGCGCGCTTGGCGAATTCGGCATCCAGCGTCACGCGCACCTGGATGCGTTTGTCGTTCGCTGCAGCGGCGGTAGGTGCAGCCGGTGCCTGGATCGGCTCGAGCTTGGCGTCCTGTCGAGCAGCATTGATCTGTTCGAGCAGGCCAGGGCGGGTTGCGGCATCGACCACGCGCAATAGCGGCTCCCATGTCGCACTGGCCTTGGCTGGCTCACCGGCCTGGCGCTGCACCACCCCCAGGAACCAGCGTGCGCGTTGATGGTCCGGTTGCACCGCCAGCGCGTGTTCGAGCAGGCGCATGGCTTCCGGATCCGGGCGACCGCTGTCGTCGGCAAGCATGCGCGCCTGCGCCGCGGCGACCAGCACGTCCGCTTCGTCCGGACGCAGTGCCACCGCGCGTGCGAAGGCATCGCGCGCTTCGGCAAATTTTTGCTGGCTGGACAGCGAGCGCCCCAGCAACACCCAGCCTTCGGCCTGTTCGGGGTTACTGGCCAGCGCCGCGCGCAGCTGCACGATGGCTTCATCCAGCGAGCGTGGGGTGGCCGGGCGATTGGTCGGCTGGGTCATGGCGCCTGGCGTGCCGACCAACCAGTACAACGCCGCACTCGCGGCCAGCAGCAACACTGCCACGCTTGCGGCCAGGCCGCGCGCCTCGCGCCACAGCGGGCGCACCACCACGCCGAAGGCCAGCAGCGCAATCACGATCCCCGCAATGACAAAGCCGGCCATCACCACTCCTGCTCGTCGGCAGGCATGGCAGGCGCGGCCACGCTGCGTTTGCGTACCACCAGCACAACGGCGCCCGCGCCCAGCAGCAACACCAGCAGCGGACCGAACCATAGCAGCCAGGTGCGCGACTCCACACGCGGACGGTACAGCACGAACTCGCCATAGCGCGCGACCAGGAACTGGCGGATCTGCGCATCGCTGCGGCCTTCGTGCATCAATGCCAGCACCTCGCGGCGCAAGTCCTGCGCAATCTGCGCGTTGGAATCGGCCAGCGACTGGTTCTGGCATTGCACGCAGCGCAACTCGGCGGTAAGTGCATGAAAACGCGCCTCCTCTTCGGCCGATGCATAGCGCAGCGGCGCCGGGTCGCCGACCGGCTGGGCAACGGCCAGACAGGGTAGCAACAGCAGCAGGAGCAGCCAGGTGCGCGTCATCGTTTGGCGTGCAGGTCCGGTGCGGCAGTGGGGGAACGCTCGATCTTGCTCAGCGCCGGAATCAACTGGGTGTCGATGATGGATTGGGTCAGCATGCCGCTGTACTTCCAGCGCACCACGCCACGCCCGTCGACCAAGAAGGTTTCCGGCGCGGCGGCGATGCCGAAATCGATGGCGGTGCGGCCATCTTGATCGGCGACCACCAGCAGATACGGGTTGCCGAGTTGTTCGAGCCAGCGCAGCGCATCGTTGCGCTCGTCCTTCCAGTTGTAGCCGATCACGCGCACGCGCTTGGTCAGGGCGAAGCGGCTCAGCACCGGGTGTTCTTCGCGGCAGGCCGGGCACCAGCTGCCCCACACGTTGATGATGTATGGCGCGCCGCGCAATTCGCGCGCATGCACCACGATGGCCGGGTCGTGCAGCAACGGCAGCGCGAATTCCGGCGCTGGTTTGCCGATCAGCGCAGAGGGCAGGGCATCGCGATCGTCCTGACCAGAGCGCACCACCGCATAGACCAGCAGCGCTGCCAGGGCGAGCAGCAGCACGATGGCGCCCACGAGAACCGCAGTGGGCAGGCGGGGCGAACGTGACTCAACCATCTTGGATCTCCGGAGAACGACGAAAACGCCGGTCGGCCGCGGTCACCAGGCCGCCAAGCGCCATCAGCAACGCTCCCAGCCAGATCCAGCGGACGAACGGTTTGAGGTGGACACGCACCGCCCAGGCCTGATTGCCCAGCGGTTCGCCAAGGGCGACATACAGGTCGCCGAACGGGCCAGGGCGGATCGCCGCCTCGGTCAACGTCTGCCCGCCACTGGCGTAACGGCGCTTTTCGGCATGCAGCGCGCCCACCGGGGCATCGTCCTTGAATACCTGCAGGTTGGCACGGTCGGACACGTAATTGGGTCCGCGCAGTTCTTCCATCCGGTCGAAATGCAGTGCATAGCGGCCGATCTGCACCTGTTGCCCGGGCGCCAGCGCCACTTCGCGCTGCAGGCTCAATCCCTCCACCAGCATGGCACCGGACAGGAACACTGCAACGCCCAGGTGCGCCAGCACCATGCCCAGCATCTCGGCCGTGAATTTGCGCCCCTTGGCCGCCCGCCGCGTCCACAGGAAGCGCGCGGTGCCCAGCAGCACCCAGGCTGCACCGGCGACACCGAAGGCGGCTTTCAATTGTCCCTGCGGCGCGGCGAACCAGGCCAGTACGCCGGCCGCCACCGCCAGACCCGCCCACGGCGCCAGCATCGCCATCGGCCGCGAAGCCTGTTCGCGCTGCCAGCGGGTGAGCGGGCCGAAGGGCAACAGTGCCACCAGCGGCGCCATCAACACCACGAACAAGGTGCCGAAGTAGGGTGGCCCAACCGACAGCTTGCCCAGCCCCAAGGCATCGGCGAGCAGCGGATACAAGGTACCCAGCAACACCATTGCGCAGGCGCAGGTGAGCAGCAGGTTGTTCAACAGCAACAAGGTTTCGCGCGAGCTGCCGGCGAATGCGCGACGCGGATCGTCCACCACCGACAGAAGCGGCGCGCGCAACGCATACAGCAGCAACGAACCACCGACCACGGCCAGCAGGAAGACCAGAATGAACAGCCCACGCGACGGGTCGGCGGCGAACGAGTGCACGCTGGTCAGCACGCCCGAGCGCACCAGGAAGGTGCCCAGCAGCGACAGCGCGAAGGCGGCGATTGCCAGCAACAAGGTCCAGCTGGCGAAGCTGCCGCGCTTTTCGGTTACCGCCTGCGAATGCAGCAGCGCGGTGCCCACCAGCCACGGCATGAAACTGGCGTTCTCCACCGGGTCCCAGAACCACCAGCCACCCCAGCCCAGCTCGTAATACGCCCACCAGCTGCCAAGCGCGATGCCGACGGTGAGCATCGACCAGGCGACATTGGTCCACGGCCGCGTCCAGCGCAGCCAGCGCGCATCCATGCGGCCTTCCAGCAGTGCGGCGATGGCGAACGCGAACGGCACCGCAAAGCCGACGTAGCCGCAATACAGCATCGGCGGATGGACGATCAGCCCCGGGTCCTGCAGCAGCGGATTGAGGTCGCCGCCTTCCAGCGGCACCGGGAACAACCGCGCGAATGGGTTGGAGGTAAACAGCAGGAAGGCCAGAAACCCAATGCTCACCAGCGCCATGACGCCGAGCACGCGCGCGATCACGTGCGCGGGCAGCTGCCGCGACCAGAGCGCCACCGCGCCGGTCCATAACGCCAGTACCAGCGTCCACAGCAGCAGCGAGCCTTCGTGCGCACCCCACACCGCCGAATAGCGGTACATCACCGGCAGCAGGCTGTTGGAATTCTCGGCGACGTAGCGCACCGAAAAATCCTGCACCAAGAAAGCGTGCGTCAACACGGCGAAGGCCGATGCGATCAGTGCAAACTGCACCAGCGCTGCCGGTCGCGCCACGGCCATCCAGCTGCTGCGTCCGCGCTGTGCGCCTGCCAGCGGCACCACGGCCTGCACCAGCGCCACCAGCAGGGCCAGCACCAGCAGGAACGTCCCGAGTTCAGGAAGCATCGGGGCGCCGCGTTGTCGCGCATGGGCCGGTGCGACGACCGCAGGTGCCCTGCAGCGCCAGCATTCCTGCAGCGCCTGCACCTGCTTGCCCACCCACCGCGACGTCGTTGGCCATGCACCTCCCGCGCAAGCCATCCGCCTGCCGGCATGCAGATGGCCTGATGCACGTCATCAATGCCGCTCTCCAACCTGATCCGCCGCGGCTGGCACATCGTGCTTGCGATGCGCGCTGCCCATCTTGTCGGCCACTTCCTTCGGCATATAGGTTTCGTCGTGCTTGGCCAGCACATCTTCGGCGACGAAGATGCCGTTCTGCATGCGGCCGGTGGCCACCACTGCCTGCCCCTCGCGGAACAGGTCCGGCAGGATGCGGTCGTAACTCACGGGCAATTGCGCATCGCCATCGGTGACGCGGAAGTGTGCTTCCAACGAGCCGGAGGCGCGTTGGAACGAGCCTTTTTCGACCATGCCGCCAAGCCGGAAGCGCGAATGCGCGCCGGCGTCGCCACGCAGCACTTCCGAGGGCGTGTACAGGTAGGCCACGTTGCGTTGCAAGGCCATGGCCACCAGCGTGGTTGCCAGCCCGCCGGCCAGTATCAAGGCCAGCACCAGCCACAGGCGGCGGCGACGTTGCGGGTTCACCGGATCAGCTCCGCATCACTGGGCACCGCGCGCTTGCGCTCGCGCAGGCGGCGCGCCTGGGCGGTCTTCAGGGCGCGACGCACCTGCCAACGGCCGGCGATCAGATCCCACAGCAGCACCAGCACGAACACCGCGTAAGCGGCGATGACGTAAGGCAGGTAGCTCATGCCGCGCTCTCCTGCGCATCGCGCACGATCCAGGCCTTGCCCGCCTCGCGGCGCAGGTTGTCGGCGCGCGCGCGCGTCAACAGCGACCCGACAAACCAGAACTTGGTACCGATCACCATCAACCATAGCGGCAGCAGCATGCTTGCATCGATCGTGGAAGGCCCAAGCAGGCGGATGCTCTGACCCTGGTGCAGCGAATTCCACCACACCACCGAATAGCGGATCACCGGCAGCAGCGCGACCCCGACGATGGCCAGCAACGCCGCCGCGCGCGCCGCCTGACGACGGTCGTCGATGGCGTGATACAGGCCGATCACGCCCAGATACAGAAACAGCAGAATCAATTCGGTGGTCAGGCGCGGGTCCCAGTCCCACCAGGCGCCCCACATCGGCTTGCCCCAGATGCTGCCGGTCAGCAGGGTGATCACGGTAAACGCAGCGCCGATCGGCGCGCACGCCATCGCCAGGATCTCGCAGATCTTGATGCGCCAGATCAACGCGATGGCCGCGTACAGCGCCATCAGCCCGAACACGAACAGGCTCATCCACGCGCTCGGCACATGGATATAGAGAATCCGGAAGCTGTCGCCTTGCTGGTAATCGGCCGGCACCGCGAACAAGGCCTGCCAGATGCCCACGCCCAGCAGCAACGCGGCCAGCGCGTAGCACCACGGCGCCCAGCGCGCAGTGAAACGGTCGAAGATCGGGGGCGATGCGAGTTGGTGGAACCAGCGGACGACGACGTTCATGCGATGGCAGTAGCCTTTGGAATGGCATTGGCTCTCGAAACAGCAACAACGCGTTGTACGGGGCGTGCTATCGACAATGCATCGAGTGCAGCGCTCAACTCAACGAAATGCGGATCGCGGCCGCCGCAGCCAGCGGTGCCAGGACCACGCCGATCACCAGTCCGGCGCCCAACAACAACAACGCACCCACTGCATCCTGCCCTTGTCCGCTGGCCGCCACGCTGCCGGCACCGAACACCAGCACCGGCACGTACAGCGGCAACGCCAGCAACGCCACGAGAATACCAGAGCGTTTCATCGTCACCGTCAGTGCCGCCACCACAGCGCCGAGCAGGCTCAGGAGCGGCGTTCCCAGCGCCAACGATGCCAGCAGCACCGGCAATTGGTCATGCGGCAGGTGCAGCAATTCGCCCAGCAGCGGCGTCACGGCAATCAGCGGCAACGCACTGGTCGCCCAGTGCAGCAGCACGCGCACTGCGATCAACCAGGCCAACGGCACCGGTGCCAGCAACCATTGTTCCATCGAGCCGTCTTCCACATCGCTGCGGAACAAGGCGTCCAGCGACAGCAGGCCAGCCAGCAATACCGACAGCCACAACACCGCCGGCGCGGCCTGCGCGAGCAGGTCCGGGCGTCCGCCCAGTCCCAACGCGAACAACACCACGATCAGCAATGCGAACAGCGCCGGCTGCAACGCATCGCTGCGGCGCCGCCACAGCAGCTGCAGGTCGCGGGCAAGCAGGGCGCGGGCGGCCTGCCACAGCGAGGGTTGCGGCGAATGCGTGCTCATGCCGCAGCCTCCAGCGTGAGCATGCGGGTGCGCACCGGCGGCGCTGCATACGCACCGTGCGTGGTGACCAGCGCCGCGCCACCGCCGCGCAGATGCGCAGAGATCATTCGGTTCACCAGGGTGATGCCGTCCAGATCCAGATTGGCGTACGGCTCATCCAGCAACCAGAGCGGTGCCGGCGAGAGCCATAGCCGTGCCAGCGCCAGCCGCTTGCGCTGGCCAGCCGACAACTGCCGCACCAGCGCATCTTCGTAACCGGCCAGGCCGACGATCGCCAGCGCGCTGCCTGGCATCTGCTTGGCGCGGCGGCCGTGCAGGCCGCACAGAAAGTGCAGGTTTTCCAGCGTGCTGAGGTCGGCCTTCAAGCCGGGCAGGTGGCCCAGGTAGGCCATGAAGCGGCTGCGGTCGCCGCGCTTGGCGGTCTTGCCATCGATCTGGATCTGTCCGCGCTCCACATGCAGCAGGCCAGCCAGCACGCGCAGCAACGTGGTCTTGCCGGCGCCGTTGTCGCCTTGCACCAACAACGCTTCGCCGGCATCGACATGGAAATCCAGCGGGCCAAACACCGGCTCTTCGTTGCGGCTGAAGGCCAGGGCGTGCGCCGCCAGCAGCGGCGGTGCGGTGTGCAGCGGTTCGATCATCGGTGCAGCAGGCTCGGGTCGCAGGACGGCATGGGGAAGGGCCGGGGCAGGCACGCGCCGGACCGGGCGCGCATTGTAGCGACGATGGTGGCATGCCGGGGACATCTGCGGCAGCGCCACAGGCGCCGCGATGGGTCGGGGAACGCTGTTTTGCAGTGTCCGGGCGCAACCGCCTGGCGGCTTTGCGTACACTCGCGGTCCCCGTTTCTTGTCCGGACAGGCACCATGCCCCTCACGACCAAGCTGCCCAAGGTGGGCACCACCATCTTCACCGTCATGTCGCAGCTGGCGGCCGAGCACGGCGCGGTCAATCTGGGCCAGGGCTTTCCCGATTTCGCGGTGCCGCAGCGGCTGGTCGACGAACTGGGCAAGGCCATGGCCGCCGGCCACAACCAGTACCCACCGATGACCGGCGTGGCCGCGTTGCGCCAGGCCATCGCCGGCAAGGCACAGCGCTGCTACGACGCGCACGTCGATGCCGACACCGAGATCACCGTCACCAGCGGTGCCACCGAGGCCATCTTCAACGCCATCCACGCGGTGGTGCGGGTGGGCGAAGAGGTCATCGTGCTGGACCCGGCCTACGACTGCTACGAGCCGGCGATCGAGCTGGCCGGCGCACGCGCCGTGCATGTGGCGTTGCACCCGCAGACCTTTGCGGTCGACTGGGCTGCGCTGCGCGCCGCGATCACGCCCAAGACGCGCCTGTTGATGATCAACTCGCCGCACAACCCGTCCGGCGCGATGCTGTCGGCCGCCGACATGCAGACGCTGACCGAGCTGTTGCGCGGCACCGACATCCTTTTGCTGTCCGATGAGGTCTACGAACACATCGTGTTCGATGGCCGCCGGCACGAATCGGTGCTGCGCTGGCCGGAACTGCGCGAGCGCGCATTCGTGATCTCCAGCTTCGGCAAGACCTACCACTGCACCGGCTGGAAGATCGGCTACGCCATCGCACCGCCGACGCTCACGGCCGAATTCCGCAAGGTGCACCAGTACAACACCTTCACCAGTTTCGGTCCGGCCCAGCACGCCTTCGCTGCGATGATCCGCGACGAGCCCGAACACGACGAGCAACTGGGTGCGTTCTACCAAGCCAAGCGCGACCGCTTCCGCGAGCAGCTGCTGACCACGCGCTTGAAGCCGTTGCCGGTGCCCGGCGGTTACTTCCAGCTGGTGGATTACTCGGCCATCAGCGATCTGACCGACACCGAATTCGTGAAGTGGCTGACGATCGAAAAGGGCGTCGCCGCGATCCCGTTGTCGCCGTTCTACGAGAACCCGCCTGCAGGGCAGCGCCTGGCGCGGCTGTGCTTTGCCAAGAACGATGCGACATTGGATGCAGCGATCGAGCGCTTGCAGCAGCTCTGACGAGCGGGGATTCGGGAATCGGGATTGGGGATTGGAAAACGCGGCGCGCTGTTGTCGCTTTGAATCCACACCAAACCGATAGCCCAGGCCGCCCGACACCCGCTGTTTCGAATCCCCAATCCCGACTCCCCAATCCCGCCTCTCTATGAACGACCTGCGCATCTCCCTGATCCAAGGCGACACCCTCTGGCATGACCCGGCCGGTAACCGCGACTATTACGCAGCGTTGCTGGAGCCGCTTGCCGGGCAGACCGATCTGGTGATCCTGCCGGAAACCTTCACCAGCGGGTTCTCCAACGACGCCATCTTCAAGGCCGAGGGGATGGACGGGCCAACCGTGGCGTGGGTGCGCGCGCAGGCCGCACGCCTGGGTGCAGCGCTCACCGGCAGCGTGCAGTTGCGCACCGAGGCCGGTGTGTTCAACCGGCTGCTATGGGCCACGCCCGACGGGGCGCTGCAGTATTACGACAAGCGTCACCTGTTCCGCTTCGGCAACGAGCATCTGCGCTACGCGGCCGGGCGCGAACGGTTGACCGTGGAATGGAAGGGCTGGCGGATCAATCCGCAGGTCTGCTACGACCTGCGTTTTCCGGTGTTCTGCCGCAATCGCTTCGATGTGGAGCGCCCGGGGCAACTGGATTTCGATCTGCAAGTGTTCGTCGCCAATTGGCCGTCCGCCCGCGCCTATGCGTGGAAGACGTTGCTGCGCGCACGCGCGATCGAAAACCTGTGCTTCGTCGCGGCGGTCAACCGTATTGGCATCGATGGCAACCAACTGCACTACGCCGGCGACAGCGCGGTGATCGATTTCCTCGGCCAGCCGCAGGTGGAAATTCGCGAACGCGAGCAGGTGGTCACCACCACCCTCAGCGCCACCGCGCTGGCCGAGCACCGCGCCCGTTTTCCCGCGATGCTGGATGCCGATCGGTTCGAGATTGGGGATTCGTGATTCGAGATTGGTACAAGCACTGCCGCGCAGATGCCTGCCTGCCCGCGGTTGCCAATCTCCAATCCCGAATCTCCAATCCCGGCTACTGAGCCAGCTTGATCTCGTAGATCTTCGGCCAGCGTTTTCCGGTGACGAACAAGCGATCGTGCGCGGCGTCGTAGGCGATGCCGTTGAGGACATCGTTGGTGGGGTCGGTCAAGGTGTCGGGGTCCGGCACCAGCGCCTTGAGGTCGATCCAGGCGACGACCTTGCCGCTGGCGGGGTCGATGCGTGCGATGCGGGTGGTCAGCCAGACGTTGGCCAGCAACTGTCCCTTGACCCATTCCAGCTCGTTGAGCTTGTCCAGCGGCTTGCCGCGGGCGGTGACCTTGATGCTGCCGATCTGCTTCAGGCTCTGCGGATCCAGGCGGCGGATGTTGGCGGTTCCGTCGCTCATATAGAGCTGGCGGTCGTCGCTGGTCAGCGCCCAGCCCTCGCCGGAATAGGTGAATTGGGTACGCGGTGCCAGCGTGGCCAAGTCGTAGACGAAGCCGCGCTGATTGCGCCAAGTCAGCTGGATCAGGCGATCCTTCCAGGCCACGATGCCTTCGCCATAGAACGGCGGCGGCGTATTGACCTGCTGCAGGACGTTGCCGCTGTCCAGGTCGACCTTGCGCACGCTGGACTGGCCCAGCTCGCCGGTGCTCTCGTAGAGATGCCCGTCCAGATAGAACAGGCCCTCGGTGAAGGCGGCGGTATCGTGCGGATAGGTCCTGACGACGGTGTAACCCTGGGTGGGAATCGCCTCGCCGCAGTGGGCGAGGGTGGGCAACAGCAGGGCGCTGACGAGCAGGCTGTAGACGGTGCGTGGCATGCGGCAATCATCCCATGCCGCGGCTGCAGACGGCAGTTCTGCTGACATCTCGAAGCCAGCGAAGACCTCGCTGAACAAACGCGTGCGTCGCGCTGGCATCTTGTCGCGGCTGCCACATCGGCGCTGCTAGTCTCGCGCCACGTCCACCACTGGCACTGCCCACATGATCAAGTCACTTTCGCTTATCGCGCTGCTTGGCGCCGCCACGCTGGCCCCGCAGGCGCGGGCCGCCGGCAATATCGATTGCCAGCTGTCGTTCAACTTGTCCGGCTGGTCGGTGTTCTACAAGACCGCCAGCGGTACCGGCACCATCAAGTGCGACAACGGTGCGGTCATTCCGGTCAAGATCTCCAGCAAAGGCGGTGGCCTGACGGTCGGTAAATCCAAGATCGTCGGCGGCCGCGGCACCTTTAGCGGCGCCTATAGCCTAAACGACCTGTTCGGCACGTATGCGGCCGCCGAAGCGCACGCGGGTGTGGTGAAGTCCAGCACCGCACAGGTGGTCACCAAGGGCGATATCTCGCTCGCGCTGGCAGGCACAGGCGAGGGCGTGGACCTGGGCGTCAACGTCGGTAACTTCGTGATCGAGCGTCGCAAGTAAGCGCGATAACGAATTGAGCGAGTGGTCCCCGGATGGGCGTGCACTGCACGTCCTTCACCGGAGCGCACGAGCGGTACGTGTCGATGTCGAACGGCGTTTGCGCCCACACGGAGGCCGCGCAGTTGTGTTGTAGGCTAGATCGCAGCATCGAGGTCGTGCCCACCCGGACCGGTGCGTGCGGCCCATGCATCGCGGTAGCGTCGTAGCGAGGTGGCTTTCGTTAAACGACTGCACCGCCGGATACGCGGCAGCGTCTCGGTCTCGGTGGATGCCCCGTGGCGTCCATCACAAAAAACGGCCCTTTTCGGGGCCGTTTTTATTGCGTGGATCGGTTGACGGTCAACGACCGCGATTACCGCCGCCGGGAGGACGACGATTGCCGCCGCCCGGCGGACGGCCGCCGGGGCCGCGCGGTGCGCCGCCTGGGCTGCCCGGACCGCGCCCGCCACCACCGGGACCGCCGGGGCCACGGTTGGCCGACGCGGGGCCGCGATTACCACCCGGACCCGGACGCCCACCGCTCGGGCGACCAGCAGGGCGTGCCGTACCGTACGGGCTGAAACCCGGGTTGGCGTGATCGGAGGGGAAGCTCGGTGCGTTGCCCGGGTGGCCATACGGATGCTTGCGCTGCCCCTGACCCTGCGACTGACCCTGTCCGCCGCCAGCGCCGCGTCCTGGACCACCCGAGCGGGCGCCGCCTGGACCGCCAGCGCCGGGACGCGCGCCGCCCGGCCCTTTCTTCGCATATGGGCGTGCCTGGCCGGTGCCCGGGCCGCTCGGGCCGGTGCTCACGCCATCGGGCACATACCAACTGCGGAACGCGGCCGGGTTGCCGTCCGGCAACGCGCCACGGTCGCCCTTGGCCGGGCCGCGCTGCTTGAACGGGCGCTGCTGCGATTGCTTGGCGGCCGCTTCGCCGCTGACGGTCAGGCCGCCCCTGAAGCCGCCAGGCTTGCCGCGACCGCCGCGGCCGCGATCTTCGCGCAAGTTGTCGAAACGTCGCAGCTCGCGGCCTTCATCGGCGCCGGAGGTCTGGCCGTTGACGTAGGCATTGCTGCGGCCATCGCGCGAGACGTGCACGGTGGACTTGGCGGCGCGGCGCTGGCCGATCACCGGCTGCAGGGTCAGTGCCGACGGCGCGCCTTCTTCCAGTTTCAGTTCGGCGCGCAAGGCGTCAACCTTGTCCTGCGCCACTTCCACCGAGTGCCCACGCAGCAGCTCGCGCGGCAGCGAGATCTTGCCGTAGCGGCTGCGCTTGAGGCGGCTGACCTGGCAACCCTGCGATTCCCACAGGCGGCGCACTTCACGGTTGCGGCCTTCCTTGACCACGACGCGGAACCAGTCGTGCGAATCGGTGCCGCCGATGCGTTCGATCTCGTCGAACTTGGCGCCGCCGTCTTCCAGCAGCACGCCGCGCGACAGGCGCTCGATGATGGCATCGGAGACTTTTTCTTCGCCTTCCGGCGCGCGCACGCGCACCACATATTCGCGCTCGACCTCGTAGGAGGGGTGCATCATCGCGTTGGCCAGCTCACCGTCGGTGGTGAGCAACAGCAGGCCGGTGGTGTTGATGTCCAGGCGGCCGATGGCGATCCAGCGCGAGCCCTTCAATGCCGGCAACGACTCGAACACGGTCGGGCGGCCTTCGGGATCTTCGCGCGTGGTCACTTCGCCTTCGGGCTTGTTGTAGATCAGCACGCGCGACGGTTCGGTCAGCGCGCTGGCCACGAAGCTGCGGCCGTCCAGCTCGATCTTGTCGCCGCTGCGCACCGACATGCCGGTCTGCGCAACGGCGCCATTGACCTTGATCAGGCCGTCGGCGATGCGCTGCTCCAGTGCGCGGCGCGAACCCAGGCCGGCCTGGGCCAGCACCTTGTGCAGGCGCTCTTCCAGCTTGGGCGCTTCGGGCGCGCTGTCGCGCTTGAGGGAAAGCTTGTTCAACGACAGCTTGCGGGGCGTGTCACTCATGTGTCTGGCTCCGGCCGCCGCGTTGCGGGTCGGCCTCTGGGTCGGAATCGGCTTCGTCAACAGCCACGGTCGTCGTCGCGACGGCGTTGTCTTCGTCTTCGTTCACTGCATCCGCGCGCGTTCCCGGCGCGGTGTCGGGGTCGCCCTCACGGGCGTCGTCTGGGTCCTGCATGTTGTTCTGGTGCGCCGAGCCATGCTCGGGGTGCTGCTGTGTCTGGTCGTTCACTGCATCGACCGCTTCGGTGTCGATCGCCTCATCGAGACCGTGGTGTTGCCGGTCGACTGCGGCATCGTCGGGTGAGTCCTGTACATGCTGGTCGGCGTCGGCACCACTTTCAATGTCGCTTTCAGTATCGCGTTCGGCGTCGGCCTGGTCATCGCTCGGTGCTTCGGTGCTGCTGGCCGGGTTCGCCGAGGCGTCGGTCTGGTCCGTTTTCAAACCCGCTTGCAAAGCGCCGGTGCCGCTGTCGTCAGCCGCAGCGCCAGCGTTGGCTTCCCTATCTGTGTCTGTGTTGCCAGCATCCGCATCGTCGGTATTCGCAACCGTATCGTCGCCCTCAGCGCCAGCCTGGTCTGCATCGGCCTGATCCTGCGCCGCGTCCATCGCTGCCGACGCCGGTACGGCGCCATCCAGTTGCCCGTCGCGGTCCAGCGGCAGCTGCGGTTCCAGCTCGGCGATGTCCTTCAACTCAGACAATGGCGGCAGCTCGTCCAATCGCTTGAGCCCGAAGTAATCCAGAAAGCCCTTGGTGGTGCCGAACAGGGCCGGCTTGCCGGGCACGTCGCGGTGGCCCACCACGCGGATCCATTCGCGCTCTTCCAGCGCCTGGATGATGTTGCTGCTGACTGCCACGCCGCGTACCTGCTCGATCTCGCCGCGGGTGATCGGCTGGCGGTAGGCGATCAGCGCCAGGGTCTCCAGCGTGGCGCGGGTGTACTTGGTGCGGCGCTCGGTCCACAGCCGGGCGACCCAGCCATGCACGTCGGCCTTGACCTGGAAACGGAAGCCGGAGGCCACCTCGACCAGTTCCACGCCACGCTCGGCACAGGCCTCGCGCAGCAATTCCAGTGCGCGCTCCACGCTGCCGGGCGGGGCCGGCTCTTCTTCCGGAAACAGGCCCTGCAGCTGCGCCAGCGTCAGCGGCTGGCTGCTCGCCAGCAGGGCGGCTTCGATAATGCGGGTGATCAGCGCTTGATCCATTCGATGATCGGCTTCAGATAGATTCGTTGGCGGCATCGCTGTCGTCGAATTCGCTGGAGAATTGCAACGGCGCATTGGTATTGCCCAACGCCAGCGACTTCACGTAGATCGGCGCCAGCGGCGCTTCCTGCACGATGTCCAGCAACTGCTCCTTGGCCAGTTCGAGCAGCGCCAGGAAGGTGACCAGCACGCCGAGCTTGCCTTCTTCGGCCGTGAACAGCGATTCGAAACGGTAGAACTTGCCGTCGTCCAGGCGGCTCAGCACATCGCCCATGCGCTGGCGCACGCTCAGCGCCTCGCGCTTGATCGCGTGCCCGGTGAACAGCTCGGCGCGTTTGAGCACGTCGTACAGCGCCATCAGCATTTCTTTCAATTCCACCGGCGGCGGCAGCTTGACCGCGGCGCGCTCGGGCAGATGCGCCTGCACCGGCGCGCTGTCGCGGCCCATGCGGGGCAGGGTGTCCAGATCCTCGGCGGCCTGCTTGAAGCGTTCGTATTCCTGCAGCCGGCGGACCAGCTCGGCGCGCGGATCTTCTTCTTCGCCATCCTGGCTGGGGGGGCGCGGCAACAGCATGCGCGATTTGATCTCGGCCAGGATCGCCGCCATCACCAGATATTCGGCTGCCAATTCGAAGCGCAGCTCCTGCATCACATTGATGTAGTCCACATATTGCCGGGTGATCTCGGCGACGGGGATGTCCAGGATGTCCAGGTTCTGTCGGCGGATCAGGTACAGCAGCAGGTCCAGCGGGCCTTCGAAGGCATCCAGGATGACTTCCAGCGCATCCGGCGGGATATACAGATCCTGCGGGATCTGCAGCACCGGTTGCCCATGCACCACCGCCAGCGGCATTTCCTGCTGCTGTGGCGGCGCGCTCGTGGCTGGCGGAGTCGCGACGTGCGCGAGTTCGGAATTCATCAGGTCGACATCGGTCTTACGGTCGCCGGCGGCGGTCTTAAGCCGCGCCCGCAGGGCTTTGCCTTGAGTTATTGCGATCAATGTCGTGCCTGCGCCGGCACGATCCCACAAATCCACATACAACGTGCGCCGCGTGGCATGCGGCGACGGAACAGCGAGGAGGTCGTCTACGCGGGCCGGCGGTGGGCAGCGAATCGGTCGTCGGGAAAAGCGTTGAGCCTGGGCCGACGGGCCGCTGCGTCCGGTTGCGTGTGCAGTAGTGGCAAGGGTAATGCGTGCGCGGGGGCGGTGTCCAGCGCCGGGCCAGCTAGAATCCCCTTGGCGATCTTCAAGTTCTGGCGAGGTGGCGTGTGTGGTACGTAATCGAGGGGTATGACCGGGCCGACGCACTGGCGGCGCGGCAGCAGGCGCGGCCGGCGCATCTGGCGCGTCTGCAGGCGCTGGCGGCCGCGGGACGATTGCTGGTGGCGGGCCCGTGTCCGTCCATCGATGCCGAAGATCCGGGTCCGGCCGGTTTCAGCGGCAGCGTCGTGATTGCCGAGTTCGACGCGCTGGAAGATGCCCGCGCCTGGGCCGATGCCGACCCCTATGTGGAAGCGGGTGTGTACACGCGCACCGAGGTCCGCCCGTTCCGCCGGGTGCTGCCATGAACCGGGTCGAGCAGATCCGCGCAGCATTTCAGGCGGCACTGGTGCCGACCGAGCTGGACGTCGTCGACGACAGCGCGCGGCATGCCGGCCACGCCGGCGCGCGCGACGGGCGTGGGCATTTCAATGTGCGCGTGGTCAGTGCTGCATTTGCCGGCAAGCCGCCATTGGCACGGCACCGCGCGGTGTATGCCGCGGTGGGCGAGCTGATGCAGACCGATATTCATGCCTTGTCGATCGAGGCCTTCGCGCCGGGCGAGGTTGGCTGAGCGTTCCCATGCAGGGAGCACTGCGGTGGTGCCAGCCGTTTGCTGGCGTCAGAATCGCTGGGGCGCAATGGTGATGGCCTTCGTGGAAGCGCGCGTCAGGGCGCCGCTGCCGAGGCGCACGGGGTGCCCCATGACGGTTGCTGGGTCGTGCGGCGCCTGGCCAGGCCGGGTTGACCCGCTGTCAATCGTGACCTGCATCGAGCTTCGCTTGTGGACGCATGGGTGCATGTTTGTTGCGCCGCAGCACATTGCTTCACGCGTCCCTCACCTGCAGCTGATTGATCTGTAAGCGTTTTCACGCATGTGAAGATAGGGGTTTACGCCTCTGTATGAAAACGCTTACAGTCCGCGCCAGTTTTGGGAAGTCGGTCGCGGAGGGCGACACGAATGGCCAAGGGTGCGGTCACCATCAAAGATGTCGCGCGGGAAGCGCAGGTCTCCGTCGCAACGGTGTCGCGTGCGCTCAATGGGCACGACAACGTTGCCGGACCGGTGCGTCAGCAGGTGCTGGAAGTGGCCGAGCGGCTGCGTTACAGCCCGCATGCGGCCGCTCGCAGCCTGAGCAGCCGGCGGTCGCAGACGCTGGGCGTGGTGTTGCCGGACTTGTACGGCGAATTCTTCTCCGAATTGATTCGCGGCATCGATGGCGCGGCGCGTGGGGCGGGCCAGCACCTGCTGGTGTCCAGCTATCACGGCGACCCGGAAGCCCAGGGCAGGGCGCTGCGCTCGATGCGCGGGCGCGTCGATGGCTTGCTGGTGCTCTCGCCCTACGCCGAGCAGCCGGGGTTCCTGACCGACAACCTGCCGCAGTCGCTGCCGACGGTGTTGATCAATGCGCACCTGCCCGGTGCCGACTATCCGGTGCTGAGCATCGACGACCACGCCGGTGCCATGGCCATGACCGAGCACCTGCTGCGTGCCGGGCACCGCCGCATCGCCTTCATCGGTGGCCCGGCGCTGAACTTCGATGCGCGCGAACGCCTGCGCGGCTTCCGCGATGCGCTTGCTGCGTTCGGTGCGCAGGCGCAGGGCGTGGAATACCCGGGCGACTTCGACGAAGCCTCCGGCCACCGTGCCGGGATGGCGATGCTGGCGGCCGGCGCGTTGCCGGATGCGGTCTTCGCCGCCAACGACATGACTGCGCTGGGTTGCCTGTACGCGTTCGCCCAGGCCGATGTGTCGGTGCCTGGCGACGTGGCGCTGGCGGGTTTCGACGACATTCCGCTGGCCCGCTTTGTCCACCCTGCGCTGACCACGATGCGGGTGAGCATCGCCCGGCTGGGCGAGCAGGCGATGAGCCGGCTGATGCGCCTGGTCGAAACGCCCGACCGCGACGACGGCATCCGGCAATTGCTGACACCCGAGCTGGTGATCCGCGCCTCCTGCGGTGCCGGCGAATCGGCTCACTGACCTTTGCGGCCACCCGTTTCTGGGCTGCCGACCCTTTCGCGGACGTTCTGTCCGCTCCCGCTGTCCCCGCAGCGGCTGTTCCTGCACCACTGCACTGCCACAACAACAATCTGTACCGATCCCTGGAGGGACGACCATGCGCCACCACCACCCCCATTCCGCCCGCCCGGCGCGCAAGCTGCTCAGCTGCGCGCTTGCCAGCTGCCTGCTGCTCGGCGCCGCACCGGCCTTCGCACAGAGCACCGCCGCCACCATCCGCGGCCAGGTCACCGTCGATGCCGCACCTGCCGCCCAGGCGCAGGTCACCGCCACCAATCTGGCCACCGGCCTGACCCGCACCGTGCAGGTCAGCAATGGCGGCTATTCGGTAGGCGGCCTGCCGCCGGGTTCGTACCGCATCGATGTCACCGCCAATGGCCAGACCAGCTCGCAGAACGTCACCGTGCAGGTCGGCCAGACCGCGACCTTGAACCTGGGCGTCGGCGGCGAACCGGCCACGGCCGCCGGTGGTAACGCCACCACGCTGGATGCGGTGCAGGTGAAGGCGCCACCGGTACTGGTGGAGACGCGCACCTCCGAGAACGCGACCTACATTTCCAACGTGCAGATCCAGAACCTGCCGCGCGCCACGCGCAACTTCCTGGAACTGGCCGACACCGTGCCCAACGTGCAGTTCACCCGCGAGGCCAACGGCACCACCAAGGTGCGCACCGGCGCCACCTCGGCCGAAGGCACCAATGTCTACATCGACGGTGTGAGCCAGAAGAACTATGTGCTGACCGGCGGCGTGAGCGGCCAGGATTCCAGCCGCGGCAACCCGTTCCCGCAGTCGGCGATCGGCGAATACAAGGTCATTACGTCCAACTACAAGGCCGAGTTCGACCAGGTCAGCGGCGCGGCCATCGTGGCCTCGTCCAAGTCCGGCACCAACGACTTCCACGGCAGCTTCTTCTGGGACACCAGCAACGACGGCTGGCGCGAGGAAAGCCCGCTGGAGAAGAAGGCCGGCGTGCGCGACGACTTCGAAGAAACCCAGTACGGCGCCACCTTCAGCGGCCCGATCCTCAAGGACAAGGCGCACTTCTTCATCGCCTATGAGGCCAAGGAATACACCACCCCGAACGTGGTGATTCCCGGCTCGATCTATTCGGACCGCGTCGACCAGTTGCCGGCCCAGCTGCAGCCGCTGGTGGTGACCTCCAGCACGCCGTTCAAGGAAGACCTGTATTTCGGCAAGATCGACTGGACCATCGGTGAGAACAACCTGTTCGAGCTGACCGGCAAGTACCGCAAGGAAGACGAGCTCAACGACGTCGGCCGTACTTCGACCTACGAGCACGGCAGCATCAACGGGCAGGAAGAAAAGCGCGCCAACCTGCGCTGGCAGTACAGCGGGGCCAATTTCCTCAACGAGGCCAACCTGAGCTACGAAAGCGCGTTCTGGAACCAGGCGCCGATCAACAACGGCAATGGCTACATCCTCAGCTACGCGCCGGGGCGCGGCAACGAGACCGACATCCTGGCGGCGGGCGCCGGCAGCAGCTTCCAGCGCAAGGGGCAGAAGGGCTGGACCTTCCAGGACGACCTGACCCTGAACAGCCTGGAATGGCACGGCGCGCACACCGTCAAGATGGGCGTGAAGTTCAAGAGCATCGACCTGGATTCGACCCAGTTCAACCCGGCCAACCCGCAGTACTACTACAACATCCTCACCGACGTCGAAACGCCGTACCGGGTGCGCTTCGGTGCGCCGCTGGTGGAAGGTGGCGGTTCGGTGGTGTCCAAGAACAAGCAGTACGGCATCTACCTGCAGGACGACTGGGAAGTCAACGAGCACTGGACCTTGAACCTGGGCGTGCGCTACGACTACGAAGAAACCCCTGCATTCCTGGATTTCGTGACCCCCTCGGATGTCGCCAGCGCGCTGCAGAACTGGCCCAACCTGCGCAACGCCAACTACAACATCAACGACTTCATCAGCACCGGCAACAACCGCAAGGCGTTCAAGAATGCCTGGCAGCCGCGCCTGGGTGCGTCCTACGACCTGTTCGGCGATCAGGCCCACGTGATCTATGGCGGCGCCGACCGTGCCTACGACCGCAACATCTTCGATTACCTGGCACTGGAGCAGCTCAACAACTCCTTCAAGTCGTACAGCTACTACTTCACCAGCGCCAACAATCCCACTTGCCTGGGCGACCCGTGCACGGCCTGGAATCCGGCGTACAACAGCCAGGATGGCTTGAACACGCTCACGGCCAACAGCACCGGTGGTGGCGGACGTGAGGTCTACCTGATCGACAACAACCTCAAGACCCCGTACTCCGATCAATTCAGCATCGGCATGCGCAACATGGTGCCGTTGTGGGGCCAGGACTGGTTCACCGATGTCACCCTGAGCCGCATCGAGAGCCATGACGGCTTCGCTTTCGTGCGCGGCAACCGCCTGCCGGACGGGTCGTTCTTCCAGCCGGGCACCACCTCCGGGGTGCCGACCGACGGCCCGAATGGCTATAGCGCCATCGTGCTGGGCACCAACGGCGTGGAAACCCGCAACAACCAGCTGGCCTTGCAGGTGGAAAAGCCCTTCGACGAAGAATCCGGCTGGGGCCTGACCGTGGCCTACACCTATTCCGATGCCAAGGAGAACCGTCAGTTCGGCGAGCACTATGCGCTGGACCGCGAACGCATCCAGGACTATGGCTGGCGCGAGGCCGGCGGCATCCCGAAGAACCGCCTGGTGGTCACCGGCATCTACGAGCTGCCGTATGAGATCAAGCTGTCCGGCAAGCTCTCGCTGGCCAGCCAGACCGCGCGCTACGGCCAGAATTGCCTGGCCGGCAACGACCAGTGCGAGATCATCCAGTTCAAGCCGGATGGCACGCTGGGCTACAAGGAATTCAGCATCGCCGCCAATAAAGAGTGGGACACCGGCGGTGGTGTCAAATTCAATGTGCGTGCGGATATCCTCAACGTGTTCAACTGGGTCAATTACGCCACCTTCAACGGCGATACCGGAACATTGCAGGACTTGAACACGGCTTACGGCACACCGACCGGTGTGCTGGCGTCGCCGATGCGTACCTTCCGTCTGGCCTTCGGCCTGAACTGGTGAGGTGCTCGACCGCCCTGGCCACAACGCCAGGGCGGTCGAACTCGGCGCCTGGATAGGGTAGGTTGGCGTGTCAGATGTAATCGATTACACACGTGGGGGGCGGATGGACAGGGGCAACACGTCGCGATGGTTGACGATTCCACTCTTGCTGGGCGCGCTGGTCCTGGCGTCGTGCAAGCAAGCCGAGGAACCCAAGGTGGCCGAAAAGAAGGCACCGGTGAAAGTCATCCTGGTTGAGGCGCAACTGCCGCCCAAACCGGTCAAGCCGCCGCTGCCGCCGCTGTTTTCGGACATCGAACGCCGCACGTTCCAGTTTTTCTGGGACACCACCAACGAGGTCAACGGCCTGTCGCCGGATCGGTTTCCGTCGCGCCCGTTCGCCAGCATTGCGTCGGTCGGATTTGCGCTCACTGCCTATCCGATCGGCATTGAAAACGGGTGGGTCAGCCGCAATCAGGCGATCGACCGCACCCTGACCACGCTGAAATTCTTCCGCGACGCGCCGATGGGCCCGCAGAAGACCGGCCGCGCCGGCTACAAAGGTTTCTACTACCATTTTCTGGACATGCAGCAGGGCAACCGCTACGACAGCTGGGTCGAACTGTCGAGCGTGGACACCGCACTGCTGATGATGGGTGTGTTGTTCACCCAGTCGTATTACGACGGCGACGACCCGCGCGAGAAGGAGATCCGCCAGATCGCCGACACGCTCTATAAGCGCGTGGACTGGCGCTGGCTGCAACAGCGTGCGCCGCTGATCTCGATGGGCTGGTTCCCCGAGAGCGGCTTCATCAACCACGACTGGATGGGCTACAACGAGGCGATGATGCTGTACATCCTCGCGCTGGGCTCGCCGACGCATGGCGTGGACCCGGACGCCTGGACCAGCTGGACCCGCACCTACAACAACGACTGGGGCGTCTACCAGGGCCAGGAATACCTGTCGTTCGGCCCGCTGTTCGGCCACCAATACAGCCATGTCTGGATCGACTTCCGCGATATCCAGGACCAGTACATGCGCGAACGCGGCATCGACTACTTCCTCAACAGCCGCCGCGCCACCCTGGCCCAGCGCGACTACGCCATCGACAACCCGATGAAGTGGAAGGACTACGGCGAGAACGTCTGGGGCCTCACCGCCAGCGATGGTCCGCAGAACACCAGCCAGGAATACCGCGGCGAGCAGCGCCAGTTCCGCCATTACTCTTCGCGCGGCGCCGGTCTGCGTGAGAATTTCGACGACGGCACCATCGCCCCGACTGCGGCGATCTCCTCGATCGTGTTCGCCCCGGAAGTGGTGATTCCTGCCACCCAGGAGATGCACAAGCGCTATGGCGACTTCCTGTATTCGAGCTATGGGTTCCTGGATTCGTTCAACCCCAGTTTCAACTACGACATCCCGATCAAGACCGGGCGCATGGTGCCGGACCGTGGCTGGGTGGCCAGCGACTACATCGCCATCGACCAGGGCCCGATCCTGACGATGATCGCCAACTACCAGGACGAATTCGTCTGGAACGTGATGAAGAAGAACGCCTACATCCGTGCCGGCCTGGAACGCGCCGGCTTCACCGGCGGCTGGCTCACCCCGGAGGGCGAGCCGCAGCCGGCGCCGCAGAAGGACGAGCAGAAGGCCGCTGCGCGCGCGCTGGGCATGGCCGAATCGCGTGCCGCCGCCGCCCAGGCCCAGCAAGACCCCTCGCAACGCCAAAAACCCGAGTAATCCGTGCGCCTTTTGAAACTGTTGATGTTGGCCCTCGCCCTGTGTGCAGGTGCGACGGGATGCGAACGCTCCGATCCGGGCAAGACCACGCTGCGCTTCTGGGCGATGGGCAAGGAGGCTGAAGTGGTCGCCGAGCTGGTGGCCGACTTCGAAAAGCAGAACCCCACCATCCATGTGGATGTGCAGAACATCCCGATGACCGCGGCGCACGAAAAACTGCTGACCGCCTTTGCCGCCGACGGCCTGCCGGACGTGTGCCAGCTCGGCAACACCTGGCTGCCGGAATTCGCGCTGCTGGACACGCTTGAGCCGATGCAGCCGTACGTGGCGCGCTCCAAGATCGTCGACCCCGCCGATTATTTCCCCGGAGTGTGGGATACCAATCTGGTCGACGGCACGCTGTACGGCGTGCCGTGGTACGTGGACACGCGCCTGCTGTTCTACCGCAAGGACTTGCTGCGCGAGGCCGGCTATAACCAGGTGCCCAAGACCTGGGCCGAGATGGAACAGGTGATGGCCGCAATCAAGCGCAAGGTCGGCCCCGACCGCTACGCCATCCTGATGCCGCTCAACGAATTCGAGCAGCAACTGTCGTTCGCGCTGCAGCAGGACGACCGCCTGCTGCGCGACCATGACAACTACGGCAATTTCCGTGGCGCCGGTTTCCGCAAGGCGCTGGGCTTCTACGACAACATGTACCAGCAGGGCTGGGCGCCCAAGGTCTCGGAGACCCAGGTCTCCAACGTCTGGTACGAGTTCTTCAACGGCTATTACGCGTTCTATCTGTCCGGGCCGTGGAACGTGCGCGAATTCAAGCTGCGCCAGCCGCCGGGCATGGAAGGCAAGTGGGGCACCGCGCCGTTGCCGGGGCCCAATGGCTTGGGTGCCGGTATTGCCGGCGGTTCCAGCCTGGTGATCTTCAAGTCCTCGCAACACAAGGACGCCAGCTGGAAGCTGATCGAATACCTGTCCCAGCCCACGGTACAGGCACGTTTCCACGCCATCATCGGCGACCTGCCGCCGCGTCGCAGCACCTGGAAGCTGCCCTCGCTGGCCAACGACGAACTGGCGCATGCCTTCGGCGACCAGCTGGAGCGTGTCAAGGCCACGCCCAAGGTGTTGGAGTGGGAGCGCATCGTGCAGGAAATGCGTCTGGTCACCGAACGCGTGGTGCGTGGCGGGCAATCGCACGAAGCCGCCGTGCAGGAACTGGATCAACGCGTGGACGAAATCTTGGCCAAGCGCCGCTGGATCTTCGAGCAGGAGGGCGGCCATGTCGGCCCGGCTGGTAACACGGCTCGGCCGGCAGTGCAGCCAGCGGCTGCAGACACCACTGCGCCAGCCGCCGCAGCGGACCAGGGAGCCGCACGATGATCAAGCGTAATTCCGTTGCCGGCTGGGTCTTCGCCGCGCCGTCGATCATGGTGCTGGGCATGTTCTTCGGCGTGCCGGTGTTCGCCGCGCTGGTGCTCAGCGTGACCGACTTCGACCTGTACGCATTGGCCGACAGCAGCCATCTGCGTTTCGTCGGCCTGGGCAATTACATCGACCTGCTACAGACGCCGCTGTTCTGGAAGTCGTTGTGGAACACCACGTACTTCGTGCTGCTGGGCGTGCCGATGTCGATCGGCGTGTCGCTGGGCGCGGCCGTGCTGCTCAACGCCAAGGCCTCGCGCTTCAAGGCGCTGTTCCGCACCGCCTTGTTCGCACCGGTGGTGACCACGCTGGTGGCGGTGGCGGTGATCTGGCGCTACCTGTTCCATATCAAGTACGGCCTGGTCAACTTCGGGCTGAGCCATCTGGGCATCGCCCCGATCGACTGGCTGGGCGACCCGCGCTGGGCGATGCCCACCATCATGCTGTTCGCGGTGTGGAAGAACTTCGGCTACAACATGGTGATCTTCCTGGCCGGGCTGCAGGCGATCCCGCAAGACCTGTACGAGGCCGCGCGCATCGACGGCGCGTCGCGCTGGAAGCAGTTCCTGCACATCACCTTGCCGATGCTGGGCCCGGTGCTGATGGTGGTCGGGGTGATCACCATTTCCGGCTACTTCCAGCTGTTCGCCGAACCCTACGTGATGACCCGCGGCGACCCGCTGCAAAGCACCGTCAGCGTGCTGTATTTCATGTTCGAAGAAGGCTTCAAGTGGTGGAACCTCGGCCGCGCGTCGGCGGTGGCGTTCCTGTTGTTCCTGATCATCCTGGCGGTGACCACCGTCATGCTGCGCTTTGGCCGCAAGAAGGACCTGATATGAGTCGTGATGTCGGCGAGTCGCGCTGGAATGCCGTGCTGATCAATGGCGGCCTGCTGGTGCTGGCGCTGATCAGCCTGGCACCGCTGCTGTGGATGCTGTCGGTGTCGTTCATGCCCACCGGCGAGGCCAGCCGGTTTCCGCCACCGATGCTGCCCTCGGCGTTCACCACGGCCAACTACCACGAGCTGTTTGCGCGCACCGGCATGGCGCGCAACTTCGCCAACAGCTTGCTGGTGTCCGGGCTGATCACGCTCGGCTCGCTGCTGGTCAACACCATGGCCGGCTATGCGTTCGCCAAGCTGCAGTTCGTCGGGCGCGAGCGCATCTTCAAGATCCTGATGGCGGCGCTGGTGATCCCGGCGCAGGTGGCGATGCTGCCGCTGTTCCTGCTGATGAAGCAGCTGCACCTGGTCAACAACATCGGCGGGGTGGTGGTGCCGGTGTTGGCCACGGTGTTCGGCATCTTCCTGGTGCGTCAGTACGCGCGCAGCATTCCGGATGAATTGATCGAGGCCGCGCGCATCGACGGTGCCAGCGAGATGCGCATCTTCTTCCAGATCGTGTTGCCGATGCTCAAGCCGGTGCTGGTCACCTTGACCATCTTCACGTTCATGGGCTCGTGGAACGACTTCATGTGGCCATTGATCGTGCTGACCGACCAGGAGCAATACACCTTGCCGGTGGCGCTGGCGGCGCTGTCGCGCGAGCACATCATGGATGTGGAATTGATGATGGCGGGCGCAGTGGTGACGGTGATTCCGGTGCTGCTATTGTTCCTGGCGCTGCAGCGTTACTACATCCAAGGGCTTCTGCTGGGGAGTGTGAAGGGGTGAAACCAGTGTTCCTGCGACTGTGTGCCATGGCCGCTTTCGTCACGTCTGCGGGCGCGGCGCAGGCGCAGGAGCGTGTGCTCGACGGCTTCAACGACATCGGCGCCTGGCGCCTGGTGGTGTCCAACCAGGTCAGCGGTTCGCTGCGTCCGGTGGCCACGCCCTCGGGCGGACATGCGCTGTGCCTGGACTACAACTTCAATGGCGTCTCCGGCTATGTCGGCATCCGCCGCAATTTGCCGATTACCTATCCGGACAATTACCGGATGTCGTTCGCGGTGCGTGGCGAGTCGCCCTCCAACGACCTGCAGCTCAAGCTGATCGACGCCAGCGGCGACAACGTGTGGTGGGTCAACCGGCCGGGCTTCAACTTCCCGAAGAACTGGACCACGTTCAACTACCGCAAGCGAACCATCGAGAAGGCCTGGGGCCCGGGTGCGGACAAGCAGTTGCGCACCAGTGCGGACGTGGAGTTCACCATCTACAACAAGGTCGGTGGCCAGGGCACGGTGTGCTTCGACCGGCTCACGCTCACGCCGCTGCCGCCCGAAGACACCTCGCCGCTGCAGGCCAAGGCCATCACCGACACCGCGCCTGCGTTGGAACAGCGCCTGGCCGATGGCAAGCCGGACACGTTCTGGCTCAGCGGCGCGGTCAAACAGCAGACGGTCACGCTAGATCTGGGCAAGGTGCGTGAATTCGGCGGCGCCGTGGTGCAGTGGGTGCCGGGCCTGCAAGCTTCGCAATATGTGGTGCGTTCCTCCAGCGACGGACGGAGCTGGCGCGACCTGCGCACGGTTACCGCCGGCGCGGGCGGCACCGATTGGCTGGCGCTTCCCGATACCGAGGCGCGCTACCTGCGTTTCGATCTCAAGGACGGCCCCAACTGGCGCTATGGCATCAAGGAAGTGCAGTTGCAGCCGCTGGCATTTGCCGCAACGCCCAACGACTTCATCAAGTCGCTGGCGGCGCAGCTGCCGCGCGGCAGTTATCCGCGCGGTTTTTCCGGGGAACAGCCGTACTGGACCATTCTCGGTCTGGACGGCGGCACCGAACAGGGCCTGATCGGCGAAGACGGTGCGGTAGAAGTCGGTAAGGGCGGTTTCAGCATCGAGCCGTTCGTGGTTACCGGCGGCAAGGTGTTGCACTGGTCCGATGTCAGCAGCGAGCAAAGCCTGCAGGACGATTACCTGCCGATTCCCAGCGTCGATTGGCACCACGACCTGATGAACCTGCGCGTCACCGCTTTCGTGCAGGGCACCCCCGATCAGGCGCAACTGGTCGCGCGTTACCAACTGCACAACACCGGCAAGGATGCGCGCGAGTTCACCCTGGCGTTGGCAGTCCGGCCATTCCAGGTCAACCCGCCGGCGCAGTTTCTCAATACCCTGGGGGGCGTCAGCCGCATCGAGCAACTCGCGGTGGAGGGCGGCCAGGTCAGCGTCAACGGCAAGCCGCGGGTGTTCGCTGCACAGCGGCCGGATGCCGGCTTTGCGAGCGCCTTCGACAGCGGCATGGACGTCAGCCATCTCACCGCGGCCACGCCCCCAACGGTGACCCAGGTCAAGGACGAAACCGGCCTGGCGTCGGGTGTACTGCTGTATCGCTGGAAGTTGGAGCCCGGCCAACGCCGTGAAGTGGCCCTGGTCATTCCGCAAACCGGCGCTGCGCAGCTGCCGGCTAATTTCGACGCGGACAAGGCGCAGCAGCAGGTGGCGCAGCAATGGCGCAGCAAGCTCGATCGCGTGCGCATCAGCGTGCCGGCCGAAGGCAAGCCGGTGGTCGATACCTTGCGCACGGCGCTGGCGCACATGCTGATTTCGCGTATCGGCCCGCGCCTGCAGCCGGGTACGCGCTCTTACTCGCGCAGCTGGATCCGCGACGGCGCGATGATTTCCGAGGGGCTGTTGCGGCTGGGTCGCGAAGACGTGGTGCGCGACTATGTGGACTGGTTTGCGCCGTATCAGTTCGCCGACGGCATGGTGCCTTGCTGCGTGGACGACCGTGGCAGCGACCCGGTGCCGGAAAACGACAGCCACGGCGAGCTGATCTACAACATCGCCGAGTACTACCGTTATACCGGCGATAAGGCCTTCCTGGAAAAGATGTGGCCGCATGTCAGCGGCGCCTACGACTACATGGAAACGCTGCGCGCCAGCGAGCGCACCGAAGACAACTTCATGCGCAACCCGGCCTTCTACGGAATGATGCCGGTGTCGATCAGCCATGAGGGCTATTCGGCCAAGCCGGTGCATTCGTACTGGGACAACTTCTGGGCACTGCGCGGCTACAAGGACGCGGCGATGCTGGCCGGGGTGCTGGACAAACCGGAGGAGGCGGCACGCTTCAGCGCCGCGCGCGATGAATTCAGCGGCGATCTGGTCGCATCGTTGGGCGCGGCCGTGCGTCAGCACAACCTGGATTTCCTGCCGGGCTCCGCAGAACTGGGCGACTTCGATGCGACCTCGACCACCATTGCGTTGACGCCAGGCGGCGAGCAGCAGCGTCTGCCGCAGGATCTGCTGACCAAGACCTTCGAGCGTTACTGGAAGGAATTCTCTGACCGCCGCGACGGCAAGCGCGAATGGAAGGATTACACGCCGTACGAGTGGCGCAACGTGGCCGCGTTCGTGCGTCTGGGCTGGCGCGACCGCGCCTGGGATGCGACTGCGTTCTTCTTCAAGGACCGCGCGCCACAGCCGTGGAACCAATGGGCCGAAGTGGTCTCGCGCACGCCGCGCGCACCGTTCTTCGTCGGCGACCTGCCGCATGCCTGGGTCGCCTCGGACTTCGTACGCTCGGTGCTGGACATGTTCGCCTACGGTCGCGAATCCGATGCCAGCCTGGTCATCGCGGCCGGCACCCCGACGCGCTGGTTCGAAGGCAAGGGAATCGGCATCGCCGAACTGCGCACACCGTACGGGCGCCTGAGTTACACCTTGCAGCGCACCGACAAGCAACTGGTGCTGCAGCTGCAGCCTGGGCTGATCCTGCCGCCGGGCGGCGTGGTGCTGCCGTGGCCGTATCAGGGCGCCCCCGGCAAGGCGACCATCAACGGCGAATCGGCCGAGTGGCAGAACGGCGAACTGCGCATCCAGCAACTGCCGGCCAATGTGCAGATCGATGTGCCCAGTGCGGTGCGGCGGGCCGAGCGCGCCACGCAATGAGGCTGGCGTGGCGGCCGTCCCGGGCAGCGCCAGTACGGCGACATGCCGGATGGCCGGTCGCGGTGCTCGTGCTGCTGCTGTGCTCGACTGGCGCGCGGGCCGGGCAGCTGGCTCAGGGCGTCAATCCTGCGCAAGCCATGCAACGCGGCAAGACCGATCGGTCACTGCCAGCTGTCGGGCAGTCACCGAGTGCGGCGTTGCGTGAAATGACCCTGGTCACGCTCAACCTGCATCACGATCGCGAAGACTGGCCGGCACGACGCGCTTATATCGCCAGGCAACTCAAGCAACTGGCGCCAGATGTGATTGCGTTGCAGGAAGTGATCGAGCGCCGCGGCAGCGTGGAAAATCAGGCTGCCTGGCTGGCGCGCAAGCTCGGCTACGACTACACCTTCGCCTCGGTCGATCCGGTCGGCGCGCCCAAGCGCTACGGCAACGCGTTGCTGAGTCGCCGCAAGGTGCTGGCCACGCACCAGCGCCTGCTGCAGCCGCTGGACGACTACCGTGTCGCCGCGCATCTGCAGATCGATGTCGACGGCCAGCCGGTCAACGTCTACGTCACCCATCTCAATGAACGCGCCGACCCACGCGGTACCGGCATCCGCACGCGCCAGGTAGCCGATCTACTGGACTTCATCGCCTCCAACAGCGCGCAGGCGCCGGTGGTGATCGCCGGCGATTTCAATACCGCCGCCGACACGCTCGATCTGCAAGCGCTACGCAAGGGCTACGGCGACAGCTATGGCAGCGTGCATCGCAATAGCGATGCCACGGTCAGCACCTTGAACATGCACGTCTTCGACAGGCCTGCGCGTATCGACCATGTGTTTTTCCAGCAGAACCGCCTGCTGGCCCGCGAAGCCCGCATCCTGTTCGAGGCGCCTTATGCCGAAGGCCGCTGGGCATCGGATCACTATGGGGTGTGGGTACGCCTGCAGCTCGCGCCGGAGCGTCCGGCAATTAACCGCATGCCCTAGGAGCGCACCCGGGCGCGACGGGGATTGACCGGGAAAGCCTCATCGCGCCCAGGTGCGCTTCTACCAAGAAGCATCGACGCCCCCCGTGCATCTCCGCACGGCGCCTGTGTACACCTGCAGCTCGCGCCGGGCATCCACCAACCCACCGTATGTCGTAGGAGCGCACCCGGGCGCGACGGGGATTGGCTGGGAAAGCCTCATCGCGCCCAGGTGTGTTCCTGCGAACGGCCTGGACCAAGCGGCTTAAGCTCACCCATGCAGACGGTTGAAGATCTGCACCCCGGCCAGCCATACACCGGCCATGCTGCCGAAATTGGTCAGCAGGAATGTCAGCACCACCCGCGAGACGCGGTTGCGATACCAGCCGCGCAGCGTCTGCGCATCGTCGCGCAGCGACAGAAAATCGCCGTAGGCCGGCTTGCGCATATGCACTTCGACCAACGCCGCGAATGCGCCTGTCGGCACGCTCAGGCGGAATGGTTTGAACGGCGCGACGACCGCGGCGGTGAGAATGCTCAACGGGTGGCTACCGGCCAGCAAACAGCCGAGCGCGGCCATGCCGCCGGTATACATGGCCCACTGCAGCAACAGGTCCGCGCCCATGCTCAGGCCGCCACGCCAGAACCCGATGCCGATGCCGGTGATGATGATCGCCAGGATGCCCAGCGTGATCCACGGAATGCGCTTGCGCTGCTGCACGTATTCCAGCGATTCGCGCAGCGGGCCGGGTGCTGCGGTGTCCTGTTCCAGATGGCGCGCAAGCCCGGCCAGATGCCCGGCGCCGACGACCGCCAAGATCTCGCGCTGATCTGCGCCGACTTCTTCGCGCAGGCGCGTGGCCATGTATTGATCGCGCTCGGCAATGACGGTCTCGTACAGTTCCGGGCTTTCGCTGGCGAAATCGCCGAAGCTTGCCTCCAGCATGTCGCCTTGCTTGAGCTTTTCGATTTCCTCTTCGCCGACCTCATCGGCAGCGAACAGGCCGCCGAGCAATCCGCCGGCCAGTTTCATCTTGCCGAAGAAGCCCAGGCGCCCGGACGCACGTTTGAAGGTCAGGCCAACCTCGCGATCGATCAGATGCACCGGCAAGCCCTGCGCGCGTGCCAGGTTCACCGCCTCTTTCAGTTCTGCACCCGGCTCGATGCCCAGTTGCTTGGCCAGGCGGCGTTGGTACGCGGCAAGCGCCAAATTCGCCGCGAACAAGGCCACGCGTCCTTTGCGGATCACCTGTACCAGGTCCAGGCGGGCGAGGGCATCCGGGTCGCTGAGCGCCTGCAGGCGCTGCGCATCCAGTTCCACCGCCACTGCGTCGTAACGCCCGCTGCCGATCGCCCGTTGCACGGCGGCAACGCTGGCCAGCGACACATGCGCGGTGCCGAGCAAGGTATAGCGCACGCCGTCGCGTTCGACGATGCGATGCGGCTGGCCGGACAGCGCATCGTCCAGAACGTGGGGGGGCTGCTCAGTCATGTGGCTTTTTTTTCATCAGAAGGAGGGGCGGTGTCGCCGGAGCCGAGCGCGCGTTGCATCTGCACGCCGTCCAGCCAGCGACCGTGTTTGCGGCCGATTCCGTTGAAGACTCCGACCGTGCGAAATCCAAAACGTTCATGCAAGCGGCGCGACGCCAGATTCTCGGCATCGCCAATCACCGCGATCATCTGCCTGAAGCCGCGCTGCTCGCACACCGCGATCAGCTCGCCCAGCAGCGCTTTGCCGATGCCGCGGCGCTGCATCGCGGCGGCCAGGTAGATCGAGTTCTCCACCGTCCAGCGATATCCGGCACGCGCGCGAAATGCGCTGGCATAGGCATAGCCCGCGACCACGCCATCGAGCTCTGCCACCAGATAGGGGTAGCCCGCATCCACGATCGCGCTCACCCGCGCGCGCATCTCGTCGAGCGACGGCGCGTTGTATTCGTAGGTGTTGACCCCGGCGATCTGCTCCGCGTAAATCGCAGTGATCGCCGGAATGTCCGCATCGCGGACTGCACGCAGCTCCAATGGCATGCGTCAGTCGATGTAGCGCTTGAGCAGATCGCCGTACGCATCGATGCGGCGGTCGCGCAGGAACGGCCAAATGCGGCGCACATGTTCGCTGCGCTGCAGGTCGACATCGCAGATCAGCACGGTCGGGTCCTGGCCGGCTTCGGCAATGAACTCGCCCTGCGGCCCCAGCACATGGCTGTTGCCCCAGAACTGGATGCCCGATGCGCCCAGCGGGGAGGGCTCATGGCCGACGCGGTTGCACGACAGCACCGGCACGCCGTTGGCGACCGCATGGCCGCGATGGCTGAGGATCCAGGCATCGCGCTGGCGCTCCTGCTCGGCCTGTTGGTCGTCCGGATCCCAACCGATCGCCGTGGGGTAGAGCAGCAGTTCCGCACCGGCCAGCGCCATCAGGCGTGCCGCTTCCGGATACCACTGGTCCCAGCACACCAGCACGCCCAGGCGGCCCACTGAGGTATCGATCGGCGTAAAGCCCAGGTCGCCCGGAGTGAAATAGAACTTCTCGTAGAAGCCCGGATCGTCGGGGATGTGCATCTTGCGGTACTTGCCGAGCAGCCGGCCGTCCTTTTCGAACACCACCGCGGTGTTGTGATACAGGCCGGCCGCGCGACGTTCGAACAGCGAGGCGACCAGCACCACGCCGTGCTCCTTGGCCAGCGCGCTCAGGCGCTCGGTGCTGGGACCGGGAATCGGCTCGGCCAGGTTGAACTCGTCCACCGACTCGTGCTGGCAGAAATACGCACCGTTGTGCAGTTCCTGCAGCAGCACCAGCTTTGCGCCCTGCGCGGCGGCTTCGGCCACGCGCGATGCGATGACGGCCAGGTTGGCCTCGGCGTCGCCGTGGTTGCGCTCCTGGATCAGCGCGACGGGAAGGAGATGACGGGTCATGGCAGCATCCAACGTAAGTGGCGCACTAAGGTAGCGCGCCATGGCGTAACACCGGCCTGCCGGCCGGAACAGGAAGCCACGCGCGGTCGGCGCGGCCGCGACGCAGGCGAGGTTTGCGACTGCGCTTAGGCCGCGAGCAGGCCGGCCGGCAATTGCATGGTCAGGCAATGCAGGCTGCCGTTCTGCCAGATCAGCGCACGACACGGCACCGGCACGATCTCGTGCTGCGGAAACGCCTGCGCCAGCACTGCCTGCGCGGTTGCGTCGGCGGCATCGCCATAGGCCGGCATCAACACCGCGCCGTTGACGATCAGGAAATTGGCATACGACGCAGCCAACCGGCGGCCTTCGTCGAGAATGGGCTGTGCCCACGGCAGCACGAACAGCCGATACGGTTGCCCGTCGGCGGTGCGCAGCGCGGCCAGTTCGGCCCCCATCGCCTGCAGCTCGGCGTAATGCGAATCGCTGGCCACATCGCAGCCCTGATAGACGATCGCATCCGGGCCGGTAAAGCGCGCCAGCGTATCGATATGAGCATCGGTATCGTCGCCTTCCAGGTAGCCGTGATCCAGCCACAGCACGCGCTCCTGTGCCAGCCACGCGGCCAGATCGCTGCTGAGCGATTCGCGCGTGCGCTGCGGATGGCGCTCATGCAGGCACTTCCAGGTGGTCAGCAGGGTGCCGGCACCATCGGTCTCGATTGCGCCGCCTTCCAGGGCGAAGTCGACCGTCTCCACCTGCGCCGGCACGAACACCTGCGCGGCATCCAGCGAGCTCACCAGCTGATCGTCCAGGCTGGCTTCGAACTTGCCGCCCCAACCGGTGAAACGGAAATCCATCAACCGGAAGCCGGCGTCCTGGCGCAGCGTGATCGGGCCCGAATCGCGCAGCCAGGTGTCGTTGTAGGCGGCGATCACGAAACGCACCCGCGTCATGTCCACCCGCGCCGAACGCAGCCGCGCCTCGGCATAGATCTGCAGGTCGTCGTCGGCCACGCAGACGACCACCGGTTCGAAGCGGGAGATCGCCGTGACCAGCGCGATGTAGGTTTCCTCTACATCGGCCAGGCGCTCGGCCCAATCGGTACCGGCGTGCGGCCACGCGAGCAACACGGCGGATTGGGGTTCCCACTCGGCGGGAAAGCGAAGACGGTCGGTCATGCCAGGCAAATACTCATCTAGGTGTGCGGGCCATCGCCCGCACGTTCATCGATATCCCGCGTATTGCCGCGGGCTCTTGCGATCCAGGCGCCGCTCGCCGCGCCCGGCTTTGTGACAGCATTGCAGCAACGCATGTCCGGCTGCTGACGGACCCGGTCCAGCTTGCGATGCGAATCGTGACGGCCGGCGTGCGATGACCAGATGCCACTTTCGGCCGAGCCGTCGCCGACGCCTCAGCGGATCGGCGGCTTGGGCCCGATCTCGTTGGCATCGGCCTTGTTGGCCACCACGTCGATCACCTTGCTCTTTTCGAAGTACACGGTGAAGGCCGGATACGCCCAGCGATGGATGGTCGGCCACTGGCGCTTCTGGCCGCCGCGCGGGTCGAGCTTTTCCTGCGGCGCGCCGTAGCGGCCTTCGACCTGGCTCATGCTCTCGCCGCGCAAGGGCAGGGCAGCGGCAGGCTTCTGCTGTGCGCGGTCGACCAGCAGCGTATCGGCCGAAGCGACGGCACTGATCCCCATCAGCGCGATTGTCAGCACGACCGGCGGCATCACAAACAAACGGTTACGCATGTCATCTACTCCCCAGTGGACAAGATTTCAGATGGTGATTACAGCAAAAAACGACGACAGGCGCTGTTGCGACACGGCTGACCTGGCGGGGCCGCGATTGCCCGGGCGCCCCGGCCCAGTCACGACAATGTCCTGACTGGGTCGGCCGGCGGCAGGGACGTAGGGCAACCAGTGCTGTGAAGCAGCGGCCAAGAAAAAACCGCCCGGAGGCGGCTTTCTCGGGTCTTGCGCACGCCGCAGGGGCTTAGCGCTGACGCGCCTTGAAACGCGGATTCGACTTGCAGATCACGAAGACCTTACCGCGGCGGCGGACCACCTTGCAGTCGCGGTGACGGGTCTTCGCAGACTTCAGGGAGGACAGGACTTTCATGGCACACCTCGGCGTAAACGGTTGGATTCGATGGAAGAGTGCCCGCAATCGAGGGTGCACCCGGAATGAAGCCGGCGATTCTAACCGGCTTTTCGTCGTGCTTTCAAGTGGTTGCGGCGCAATCGCTGCGAGCGGCGCTACACTACGGCCTGATGACCTTCCGGAAACCTGAATGACCGACCTGTCGCCCGTTCTCACCATCGATGGCCCCTCCGGCGCCGGCAAGGGCACCGTGAGCCGGATCGTGGCTGCCCGGCTGGGCTGGCACTACCTCGATTCGGGCGCACTGTATCGCGCTGTCGGGGTTGCGGCGAGCTGGGCCGATCTGGATGTCTCCGATCCGGCCGCGCTGGTGCGCTGCACCTTCGACACCAAGGTGGAATTCGACGATGCGGGCGAGGCAGGGCTGCGCGTGCTGGTCAACGGCGCGGATGCGACCAGCGAGTTGCGGCTGGAAACGACCGGAGCGCTGGCCTCGGCCATTGCGGCCATTCCCGAGGTGCGCAGCGCCCTCAAGGAGCGCCAGCGCGCATTCAGGCGCTCGCCCGGGCTGGTGGCCGATGGGCGCGACATGGGCACGGTGATCTTCCCCGACGCTGCCTACAAGGTGTTTCTGACCGCCAGTGCCGAAGAACGTGCGGGCCGTCGCCATAAACAGTTGATGGAAAAGGGTGTTTCGGTTATCTTTGACGACCTGCTGCGCGAGATCATGGCCCGTGATGCCCGTGATGCGCAGCGGGTGGTGGCGCCATTGCGGCCGGCCGAAGACGCCGTGCTGATCGATACCAGCGGAATGGGAATCGAAGATGTCGTCCAGCGTGTGGTCGGGTTGCTCGCAGACCGCGCACCGTCGTAAGCGTTTCGCAAGCGGGTTTGTCCCGCCGACCGTAAGGCGTTCCAAAGCTCCGTCGCGCATCCTGCGTGGCGGTTCTATGACTTCCAACCGACTCGCTGTGTGGAGTCGACCAACAGGCTGGGCGGTTCGCATCTGTCGCACTCCGACGATCGGCGCCCGTGTGTTCAACTGAGTAAATTCAAATGACAGAATCTTTTGCAGAACTGTTCGAAGCCAGCCAAGCCAATCTGGCGAAGCTGAAGCCGGGCTCCATCGTCACCGGTACCGTCGTGGAAGTTCGCGGCGACGTGGTGGTGATCAACGCTGGCCTGAAGTCCGAAGGCATCGTGCCGATCGAGCAGTTCCGTAACGACGCTGGCGAGATCGATGTCGGCGTAGGCGACCAGGTCAAGGTCGCCCTCGATTCCATCGAGAACGGCTTCGGCGAAACCGTGTTGTCGCGCGAGAAGGCCAAGCGCGCGATGGTGTGGGACGAGCTGGAAGAAGCGTTGGAAAAGAACGAAACCATCACCGGCCGCATCAGCGGCAAGGTCAAGGGTGGTTTCACCGTGGACATCAAGGATGTCCGCGCGTTCCTGCCTGGTTCGCTGGTGGATGTGCGCCCGGTGCGCGACCCGGCCTACCTGGAAGGCAAGGAACTTGAGTTCAAGCTGATCAAGCTGGACCGCAAGCGCAACAACGTCGTTGTTTCGCGTCGTGCAGTGGTCGAGAGCGAGCACTCGGAAGAGCGCGAGCAGCTGATGGACAAGCTGCAGGAAGGCGCCATCCTGAAGGGTGTCGTCAAGAACCTGACCGACTACGGTGCGTTCGTGGACCTGGGCGGCATCGACGGCCTGCTGCACATCACCGACATGGCCTGGAAGCGCGTGCGCCATCCGTCCGAAGTGGTCAACGTCGGCGACGAGCTGGACGTGCGCGTGCTGAAGTTCGATCGCGAGCGTAACCGCGTCAGCCTCGGCCTGAAGCAGCTGGGCGAAGATCCGTGGGACAACATCGCCCGTCGTTACCCGGCCAACAGCCGCGTGTTCGGCAAGGTCTCCAACGTCACCGATTACGGCGCATTCGTCGAGATCGAGCCGGGCGTCGAAGGTCTGGTGCACGTCTCCGAAATGGATTGGACCAACAAAAACGTCAACCCGTCCAAGGTTGTGCAGGTCGGTGACGAAGTCGAAGTCATGGTCCTGGACGTGGACGAGGAGCGTCGCCGCATCTCGCTGGGCATGAAGCAGGTTGCCGCCAATCCGTGGGAAACCTTCGCTGCGACCCACAAGAAGAACGACAAGGTGTCCGGTCAGATCAAGTCGATCACCGACTTCGGCATCTTCATCGGTCTGGACGGCGGCATCGACGGTCTGGTCCACCTGTCCGACATCAGCTGGAACACCACCGGCGAAGATGTCGTGCGCAGCTACAAGAAGGGCGACACGCTGGAAGCCGTCGTGCTGGCAGTGGACCCGGAGCGCGAGCGCATCAGCCTGGGCGTCAAGCAGCTGGAGCAGGACCCGTTCGGTCAGTACATGGCGTCCAACCCGAAGGGTTCGAAGGTCGAAGGCGTGGTGCGTGAAGTGGATGCCAAGGGCGCCACGATCGACCTGGCCGATGGCATCGAAGGCTACGTCGCTGCACGCGACATCGCCAACGAGCGCGTGGACGACGCCACCCAGCACCTGAAGGTCGGCGACAAGATCGAAGCCAAGTTCGTGGGCATGGACCGCAAGGGCCGCACCCTGCAGCTGTCGATCAAGGCCAAGGACGATGCCGAAATGCGCGAAACGTTGGAGGACTACCAGTCCGCCTCCGCGTCGGGCGGCATGACTCAGCTGGGCGCGCTGCTGCGTGCGCAGTTGAACAACAACAAGTCCGAGTAAGCGCGTAGCGCTCGCAAGAGCGTAACGGGTCGGCCCGGGCTTGCCCGGGCCGATTCCGATGTGTCAGTCGAAAAAAGCAAGTCTTCCCATGACCAAGTCCGAATTGATTGAAATCCTGGCGCGACGCCAAGCGCATCTGAAGTCGGACGACGTGGATCTGGCAGTCAAGTCGCTGCTGGAAATGATGGGGCAGGCGCTCTCCGATGGTGATCGGATCGAAATTCGCGGGTTCGGCAGTTTTTCGCTGCATTACCGTCCGCCACGGTTGGGACGTAACCCCAAGACCGGCGAGTCGGTCGCGCTGCCGGGCAAGCATGTTCCCCACTTCAAGCCGGGCAAGGAATTGCGTGAGCGTGTCAGCTCCGTGGTGCCTGTGGATGTGGCCGATACGGCAGACTGAAGCCATTCTGGCGCTGCGTTTATGTGGTCTCGGTTAAGCTAGTCCGCCTCCCGACGGAGTCTCGCCATGAAGGTGCTTCGCTTGCTGGTGATGTTGGCCTTCCTGCTGGTCGGTCTGATCATCGGTGCGGTCAATTCCCAGGACGTCACGCTCGATTTCCTGTTCTCCAGCGTGCATACCAGTTCAGGCGTCGCGATCATCGTCGCGCTGCTGGTCGGTGTGTTGATCGGTGCCGGCATGGTGCTGGTCAGTGTGGTCATTCCCCTCTATTCCAAACTGCGCCAGGCCAACAAGGCTGTTGCGGTCAGTCGCGCCGACGCCAGGGCTGTCACGCCTGCGACCGTCGAGCCGCGCCCCATCGATGGACTGTAACGACGTATGGACTTTCTGACCGAGTGGATCTGGTTCTTCCTGTTCGTGCCGCTGGCTGCGTTAGGCGGCTGGATCGTCGGCCGTCGTGGCGGTCAACGCCATGGCGACACGCAGGTCAGTCGTCTTTCCAGTACCTATTTCCGCGGGTTGAACTATCTGCTCAACGAACAGCCGGACAAAGCGATCGAGCTGTTTTTGCACATCGCCGAACTAGACAAGGAAACCTTCGAGACCCAGGTCGCGTTGGGGCATCTGTTCCGCCGCCGTGGTGAAGTGGACCGTGCGATCCGCCTGCACCAGGGCCTGGTGCAGCGCGGCGACCTGACCGATCAGCAGCGCGTCCAGGCCTTGCTGGCGCTCGGCGAGGACTACATGAAGTCGGGTCTGCTGGATCGTGCCGAAACGGTCTTTACGGAGTTGGCGCAACTTGACCAGCGCGCGCCGCAGGCGCTGCGTCACCTGATCGGTATCTATCAGGCCGAGCGCGATTGGGAAAAGGCGATCGACAACTCCACCCGCTACGAAGAGGTGACCGGCGAGCCGATGGGCAAGCTGATCTCGCAATTCGAATGCGAACTGGCTGATCGCTATCGCGGCCTGGGCAAAACCGACGATGCACTGCAAGCGATCGCACGTGCCTACCAGGCCGATGGCACCTCCGTGCGTGCCGGCATTCTGGAAGGACGCATCGAAGCCGAGCGCGGTCACGACGAAGCGGCGGTGCGCGCGTTCGAACGGGCTGCCCGGCATGATCCGGAATATCTGCCCGAGATCATTCCTGCATTGATGGCCGCGTATCGACGGGTCGGCGATATCGCCGGCGCGCGCAACTTCCTGTCGGAGATGACCGAGCACTATCGCGGCATCGCTCCGGTGCTGGCGCTGACCCAGTTGATGGAAGCCCAGGATGGCGTCGCGCCTGCGCTTGCCTATCTCGGCCGCCAGCTCAAGGACCGCCCGTCGGTGCGCGGTGAGTCGGCGTTGATCGATCTCACCCTGGCCGAGGGGAGCGACCCGGTCGGCACCTTGCAGGACCTCAAGCACATCACCGACCAGTTGCTGGTGCGCAATCCGAGCTATCGATGCACGCGCTGCGGCTTCGGTGCCAAGACGCATCACTGGCAATGCCCGAGCTGCAAGGAATGGGGCACGGTCAAACCGCTGTTGAACTACGCGGTGGTCTGATGGCGTGGCTGTGGTGCGCGCTGCACCTGCTGGTCGCAGCACTGGGCACCTTTGGGCTGCGGCGCTATGCCTTGCACCGGCGCCTGCTCGATCATCCCGGTGAACGGCGTAGCCACCTGGTGGCGACCCCGCGCGGCGGCGGCATGGCGATTGTGGCGGCGATCTTGCTGGGCTGCGTTGCGGCGTGCGCGCTATGGCCGACATCCCGGTTGACGGTCTGCTGGTTCGCAGCGGGCTTGGTCGCAGTGGCCGGCGTGGGCTGGTGGGACGACCACCGTCCGCTCTCGGCAAGGCTGCGGTTTTCGATTCACCTGGCCGCATCGGCGGCATTGGGCGCCGTGGTTTGGCACGCGACGGGCAGCGTGTGGGATGGATTGCTGACTGCCGCTGCATCCGTGGTGCTGATCAATGTCTGGAATTTCATGGATGGCATCAACGGGCTCGCCAGCACCCAGGCGGCGTTGGCCGCGCTGGGATTCTCGCTGGTAGCGCCTGCCGGTTGGTCGTGGGCAGGTCTGGCGGTTGCAGCAGCGTGCCTCGGGTTTGTGCCGTTCAATTTCCCACGTGCGCGCATCTTTATGGGCGATGGCGGCAGCGGCGCGCTCGGCTATGTGCTGGCGGCGCTGCTGGCGCTGAACGTGGCAAGTGGTCAGGTGAGCTGGTGGATCAGCTGGTTCCCGTTGACGGCCTTTCTTGTAGATGCCGGCTTCACGCTGCTTGCTCGCATGCTGTCCGGCCAACGCTGGTGGGAGCCGCATGCTCAACACCTCTACCAACGTCTGGCGCGTCGTCTTGAGACGCACGTCCCGGTAACGGGCGTTTATTTCGCTTTCAGCCTCATTGCCGTCTGCTTGTACCTGTTAATCCGTCATGATCCGTTCTGGCTGCAGGTGTCCGGCGCGCTGGTGTGGGGCATGGGCGCCACTGCAATCTGGCTTTTTCTGCGCGATGGACTGCGCAATTCCTGAGTAATGGACTTTTATGATTTCCTGGCGTGACCGTTTGACCAAGGCCCTGCCGCAGATAGCGGTCGTGGTGCATGACCTGCTGATGGTGTGGGTGTGCTGGCAGTTGTTGCATGCCGGCCGCTACTCGATGCTACGCGACGCGCCGGATCTGCCGCTGTGGGACTGGCGCACTGCGGTGGTGTTGGTGGCGCAGGGCCTGGTGTTCTGGAAGATGGGGTTGTACCGCGGGTTGTGGCGCTTCGCCTCGGTGCCGGACCTGTGGAACATCTTCAAGTCGAGTTTTCTTGGGCTGGTCACGATCGTGCTGGCGTTGGCGTACGACCGTCTGGATGGCGTGCCGCTGTCGGTGCTGGTGGTCTATCCGTTTGCGTTGTCGGCACTGCTTGGAACGCCACGGCTGTTGTATCGCGCCTGGAAGGACTACCAGATTGCGCATTCCGGTGACGCGGGGCAGCGCGTGCTGATCCTCGGCGCAGGGCGCGCTGCTGAAGGGTTGGTGCGCGATCTGCGCCGTACCGGCACATTCGTGCCGATCGGCTATCTGGACGATGCCAGCAACCTGCATGGCGCCAAGATCCAGGGTCTCAATGTGCTGGGCAATCTGGATCAGGCCGCCGCGATTGCCAAAGAGACCGCTGCCAAATTGCTGGTGATCGCGATCCCGTCGTTGGACGCTTCCGGCATGCAGCGCGTGGTGGCGATCTGCGAAAGCACCGGCCTGCCGTTCCGCATGGTGCCCAAGCTGATCAACGTGCTGGAGGGGCGCTCGTTGCCGGGCGAGTTGAAGGAGGTCGCGATCGAGGACCTGCTCAACCGCAAGCCGGTCACGCCCGACTGGCGCCTGATCCGCAATTGGCTGACCAACAAGACCGTGATGGTGACCGGCGCCGGTGGATCGATTGGTTCGGAAGTCTGCCGTCAGTGTGCGCGCCACGGCGCGCGCCGGATCGTGCTGCTGGAAATCGACGAACTGGCGCTACTGACCATCGACTCGGATCTGCGCCGGCTGTTCCCGGATATCGAGGTCGTGCGCGTGCTCGGCGACTGCGGCGATCCGGCGGTCGTGGCGCATGCGTTGAACACCGCCACGCCGGACGCGGTGTTCCATGCCGCCGCGTATAAGCAGGTGCCGTTGCTGGAAGAGCAGTTGCGCGAGGCGGTGCGCAACAATGTGCTGGCGACCGAGAACGTGGCGCGCGCCTGTCAGCGTGCCCGTATCGAGACCTTCGTCTTCATTTCCACCGACAAGGCGGTGGAGCCGGTCAACGTGCTGGGCGCGAGCAAGCGCTATGCGGAAATGATCTGCCAGAGCCTTGACGCGCGCGATGCGCCGACGCGTTTCATCACCGTGCGCTTCGGCAACGTGCTCGATTCGGCCGGCAGCGTAGTGCCGTTATTCCGCGAGCAGATCCGCCAGGGCGGCCCGGTGACCGTGACGCATCCGGATGTCACGCGTTACTTCATGACCATCCCCGAAGCCTGCCAGTTGGTCATCCAGGCGGCCGCATCCGCGTCGCATGGTGCGATCTATACGCTGGACATGGGCGAGCCGGTGCCAATTCGATTGCTTGCCGAGCAGATGATCCGTCTGGCCGGCAAGCAGCCCGGCAAGGACGTGGCGATTCTCTACACCGGCCTGCGGCCGGGCGAGAAGCTGCATGAGACGCTGTTCTATTCCGACGAAGACTATCGTCCCACCGCGCACCCCAAGATCCTGGAAGCCGGTGTGCGCGAGTTCTCGCATGAGCAGGTGCTGCAGCTGGTGACGCGCTTGCGCGAGGCCGTTAACCGCTATGACATCAAAGCGATGGAGACTGTCTTGGGTAGCCTGATGCCGGATTTCGCGGCTGCTCGACGGAAAGTCGACGCGCGATCTGATACGGTCGTTCCATTCCCCGCACGTGAGGTCAGAAGACTGTAATGAGTCAGCGTATTCGCAAGGCCGTATTCCCCGTCGCAGGTCTTGGGACCCGCTTTCTTCCGGCTACCAAGACGGTGCCGAAGGAAATGCTGCCAATCATCGACAAACCATTGATCCAATACGCTGTCGACGAGGCCATCCAGGCTGGCTGCGATACGCTGATCTTCGTCACCAACCGCTACAAGCACTCCATTGCCGACTACTTCGACAAGGCCTACGAGCTGGAGCAGAAGCTCGAGCGCGCCGGCAAGCTGGAGCAGCTGGAGCTGGTCCGTCATGCATTGCCGGAAGGCGTGCGCGCCATTTTCGTGACGCAGGCCGAAGCGCTGGGCCTGGGGCACGCGGTGTTGTGTGCCAAGGCGGTGGTCGGTGATGAGCCGTTCGCCGTGCTGCTGCCCGACGACCTGATGTGGAACCGGGGCGACGCCGCGTTGACCCAGATGGCCGATGTGGCCGAAGCATCCGGCGGCAGCGTCATCGCCGTGGAAGATGTGCCGCACGACAAGACGGCCAGCTATGGCATCGTCTCCACCGATGCCTTCGACGGCCGCAAGGGTCGCATCAACGCCATCGTCGAAAAGCCCAAGCCGGAAGTGGCGCCGAGCAATCTGGCGGTGGTTGGCCGGTACGTGCTCAGCCCGAAGATCTTCGAATTGCTGGAGTCCACTGGCGCAGGCGCGGGCGGCGAAATCCAGCTGACCGACGCAATTGCCGAGCTGCTGAAGCAGGAGCAAGTTGATGCCTTCCGTTTCGAAGGCCGACGTTTCGATTGCGGCGCACATATCGGCCTGATCGAGGCCACTGTGCACTTCGCGCTCGAGCACGAGAAGCATGGCGGCCCGGCCAAGGAAATCATCCGCGAAGCACTGGCCAAGGCCGACGCGCACGGTTGATTGTTGCCTGATCGCTGTTTCCACGAACGACGCCAGCTGGCGTCGTTCGTCGTTTTCGGGGCTCGCCGTACGCATTGCCGCGCCTGCAGAGCCCGGCTTGGCAACGCCAAGCAGGGGTAGGGATGCGCACCCTGATGCAGGCCGGGCCGCGCAAGTGCCGCTAGACTCGGCCCATGAGTCAACCTGGCCAATCCAGTGAACTGATCAACGTGGTGGTGCTGCTCGGCGCTGCCGTGGTTGCGATCCCGTTGTTCCGGCGTCTGGGCCTGGGCTCGGTGTTGGGTTATCTGGCGGCGGGACTGGCAATTGGTCCGTTCGGGCTGGGCCTGTTCAACGAGCCGCAAGCCATCCTGCATGTGGCCGAGTTGGGCGTGGTGATGTTTCTGTTCGTGATCGGGCTGGAAATGCGTCCCTCGCACCTGTGGAGTTTGCGCAAGGACATCTTCGGACTCGGCACGCTGCAGATCGCGGTCTGTGCGCTGGTGTTGACCGGCATCGGCCTGTTGCTCGGCTTTGCGCCATCGGTGGCGTTCGTGGCGGCGTCGGGTTTCGTGCTGACGTCCACTGCGGTGGTGATGCAGCTCTTGGCAGAGCGTGGCGACGTCGCCTTGCCGCCCGGGCAAAAGATCGTGGCGATCCTGCTGTTCGAAGATCTGTTGATCGTGCCATTGCTGGCGATCGTGGCCTGGATGGGCGCCAGCGGCGACCCGCAGGCCGCATCGCAGCGTTGGCAGGGTATCGGCCTCGGCCTGGCTTGCATCGTCGGATTGCTGGTGGCCGGGCGTTGGCTGCTCAATCCCTTGTTCCGCATCCTGGCCGCGTCCAAGGCGCGCGAGGTGATGACGGCAGCAGCATTGCTGGTGGTGCTGGGCGCGGCACTGTTGATGCAAGTGGGCGGGCTGTCGATGGCGATGGGGGCGTTCCTGGCGGGCGTACTGTTGTCCGAATCCACGTTCCGGCATCAGATCGAAGCAGATATCGAGCCTTTTCGCGGCATCCTGCTGGGGCTGTTTTTTCTCGGCGTCGGCATGAGCCTGGACTTGCGCGTGGTGGCGGCAGACTGGCGCCTGATCGTGCTGGGCGTGCTGGCCCTGATGGTGGGCAAGGGCGTGTGCATCTACGCGGTGGCGCGGCTGATGCGCAGCGACCATCGCCAGGCGCTGGACCGTGGCGTGCTGATGGCACAAGGCGGCGAATTCGCATTCGTGCTGTTTGCCGCCGCGTCGGCCTCCGGGGTCATCGATGCCCAGGTCAATGCCAGCCTGACCGCCATCGTGGTGTTGTCGATGGCACTGACGCCGTTGTTCGTGCTGCTGCAGCGGCGGCTGACGCCGGCCGCGGCGGTTTCGCTGGATGGCGTGGAAGCAGCCAGTGGCCAGACCGGCAGTGTATTGATCATCGGCTTCGGGCGCTTTGGGCAGGTGGCCAGTCAGTCGCTGCTGGCGCGCGATGTGGATGTGACCATCATCGATAACGACATCGAGATGATCCAGAGTGCGGAAGAATTTGGTTTCAAGATCTACTACGGCGACGGCACCCGGCTCGATGTGTTGCATGCCTCCGGCGCGCACAGCGCACGTGCGATTGCGGTGTGCGTCGACAACCAGGAGGCGGCCAATCGCATCGTCGAGCTGGCAACGCGCGAGTTTCCGCATGCCAAGCTGCTGGTGCGTTCGTACGACCGCCAGCATTCGCTGCAGTTGGTCGCGGCGGGAGTGGATTACCAGATCCGCGAGACCTTCGAGTCGGCGGTAATCTTCGGCAAGGTGGCGCTGATGGAGCTGGGGGTGGACGAGGACGAAGCCGGCATGATTTCGCGTCAGATCCGCCGCCGCGATGCCGAGCGTTTCGAACTGGAGATTGCTGCCGGCGATGCACGGGCCGGAGCCGGGCTGATGTATGGCAACACCCTGCCGCCCGCACCCCGGCCCACGCCATTCACGCGGCCGCGTCGCGGCAGTCGCACGTTGAATCCCGATGCGGTGCCGCAGGCTGAGCAAGTAGAGACACAGACACGCGACTAGAGCGGGTCATGCACGTTGAGTTGAGTGCCAGGCGCGCCATAGGGCACAGGGCGCTTGCCGGAGGGTTGGCCCCCAGCGGCACGCAACGCGCGCCGCGCGGCGTGCCTTGGCACCACAGCCAAGCTGGAGCCACCCAGCACCCGCTCCGCACCGCTGGCGGACAAGGCATCTCATCTCAACGTGCACGACACGCTCTGAGGGGGCCGACACACGCGCTGTGCAGAAGCCAAGCCGGCGCTACCCAGCACCCGCTCCGCACCGCTGGCGGACAAGGCATTTCATCTCAACGTGCACGACACGTTCTGAGCGCGGCCGATACACGCGCTGTGCAGACGCTCAGCGGCATGGCCAGTGCGCGATGCGTGCGCCATTAGCACAGTACGATGGCCGCGACCGGACGACTGCTCGCCATTTCGTGTTGGCCGCTAGCAGCGGGCACACGCGACTGCGTGGGCGTCGGGCGCGCCACACATGCTCGATGCGTTACGGATCGCTGCGGTACGGATCGCTCTTGCCGTCCGGCTCCTCGGCGCGCCTACATCCCGCCGAAGATCGCTCGGGACGTCCTGGCGGCCGCGCCCACTGATGCCTACTAGCCATGCTTGCGCTGGGCGGCGGCGAAGGCTTCCAGTTGCTCGGGCGTGGCGTCTTTCTGATGCTGCTGTTTCCATTGGGCAAATGGCATGCCGTACACGGCTTCGCGCGCCTGTTCCTTGGTCATGGTCTGGCCTTGCGCTTCGGCCGCTTCGCGGTACCAATCGCCCAGGCAGTTGCGGCAGAAGCCGGCGAGAATCATCAGGTCGATGTTCTGCACATCGGTGCGGTCCTGGTTGAGATGCTGCAAGAGACGGCGAAATGCTGCCGCTTCGATCGAAGTGGTGCTCGTATCGGTGCGTGAGGTGGTGTCGGTCATGGCGGAATCGGGGACAATAGACGGCCTTCGACTCTACACCTGACGCCCCATGACCGCTTCTGCGCCAGCTGCCTCCGCTTCGGCCCGCCTTCTCGATGGTCGCCGCATTGCCGAGGAATTGCTCGACGGATTGAAGCTGCGGGTGGATGCGCGGCTGGCCGCCGGCAAGGCGCGCCCCGGGCTGGCGGTGGTGCTGGTCGGTGGCGATCCGGCATCGTCGGTGTATGTGCGCAACAAGCGGCGCGCGGCCGAGAAGGTCGGCATCGAAGCCTTCGATTACGACCTGCCGCAGGGCACCAGCGAAGCCCAGTTGGCGTCGCTGATCGATGAGCTCAATGCCGACCCCAAGATCCACGGCATCCTGATCCAGCTGCCGCTGCCGGGCATTCCCGATGCCAACCGGCTGATTCAGCGCATCGACCCGCGCAAGGACGTGGACGGATTCCATCCGCAGAATGTCGGGCATCTGGCCTTGCGCGAATTCGGGCTGCGACCGTGCACGCCGCGCGGCATCGTGACCTTGCTCGGGCACACCGACCAACCGGTGCGCGGCCGCAATGCCACCATCGTCGGGGTAAGCAACCACGTTGGCCGGCCGATGGGGCTGGAGCTGCTGATCGCCGGCTGCACGGTCACCAGTTGCCACAAATTCACCCCGCCCGATGTGCTGGAAGCGAGCGTGCGCAATGCCGACATCCTGGTGGTGGCAGTCGGGCGCCCGGGGCTGATTCCGGGCGAATGGGTCAAGCCGGGCGCGGTGGTGATCGATGTCGGCATCAACCGGCTCGATGATGGCCGCCTGGTGGGCGACGTCGGCTTCGACGCCGCCGCGCAGCGCGCGGCCTGGATCACCCCGGTGCCGGGCGGGGTAGGGCCGATGACGGTGGCCACGTTGATGCAGAACACCATCGAGGCCGCCGATGCGGCCGGGATTGGGGATTCGGGATTGGGGATTCGTTAAAGGCAGCGGCCAAGCGCACGTGTCGGCCGATCCGGATTGCGTCCGGGATCAGCTGGCCACCGGCATCCTGGCGAACGGCGGGTGCTCGGCGGCGCCTTGGCCACTCCCGAATCTCGACTCCCCACTCCCGGCGCCAATGCGTTAAAATATCGCGCTTCCCCACACTCGGGTCCGCCGATGCTACGCATCCAGGCTGAAGCTCTCACCTACGACGACGTTTCGCTCGTCCCCGCTCATTCGATCGTCCTGCCCAAGGACGTCAGCCTGGAAACCCGGCTGACGCGCGACCTGCGCCTGAAACTGCCGATCCTGTCGGCGGCAATGGACACAGTGACCGAGCACCGTCTTGCGGTGGCCATGGCCCAGTTGGGCGGCATCGGCATCATCCACAAGAACCTGACCCCGCAGCAGCAGGCCGGCGAAGTGGCACGGGTCAAGAAGTTCGAATCCGGCGTGATCACCGAACCATTCACCGTCAGCCCGGACACGACCATCGGCGAAGTGCTGGCACTGACGCGCGCGCGCAACATCTCCGGCGTGCCGGTGGTGGATGGCAGCGAACTGGTCGGTATCGTCACCAGCCGCGACATGCGTTTCGAAAAGAAGCTCGACGATCCGGTCCGCCATATCATGACCAAGAAGGACCGGCTGATCACCGTGCGCGAGGGCGCCAGCGACGAGGAAGTGCTCGAGCTGCTGCATCGCAACCGGATCGAAAAGGTCTTGGTGGTCAACGACAGTTTCGAGCTGCGTGGCCTGATCACGGTCAAGGACATCCAGAAGAAGACCGACAACCCCAACGCCGCCAAGGACAGCGCCAAGCGGTTGCTGGTGGGCGCGGCAGTGGGCGTGGGCGGCGATACCGAACAGCGCATCGAGCTGCTTGCCGCAGCCGGCGTGGACGTGGTGATTGTCGATACCGCGCATGGCCATTCGCAGGGCGTGATCGATCGCGTGGCGTGGGTCAAGAAGACCTATCCGCAGCTGCAGGTGATCGGCGGCAACATCGTGACCGGCGATGCGGCATTGGCATTGATGGATGCCGGTGCGGACGCGGTCAAGGTTGGCGTGGGCCCGGGCTCGATCTGCACCACGCGCGTGGTTGCTGGCGTGGGCGTGCCGCAGATCACTGCGGTGGACATGGTGGCCGAAGCGCTGCAGGACCGCATCCCCTTGATCGCCGACGGCGGCATCCGCTATTCCGGCGACATCGGCAAGGCGCTGGTGGCCGGTGCCTCGACGGTCATGGTCGGCGGCCTGTTGGCCGGTACCGAAGAAGCGCCGGGCGAGGTCGAACTGTTCCAGGGCCGCAGCTACAAGAGCTACCGCGGCATGGGCAGCCTGGGTGCGATGGAAAAGGGGTCCAAGGACCGCTACTTCCAGGATGCCTCCGATGCCGACAAGCTGGTTCCCGAAGGCATCGAGGGCCGCGTGCCGTATCGCGGGCCGGTCGGCGGCATCATCCATCAGCTCATCGGTGGCCTGCGCGCGACCATGGGCTACGTGGGCTGCGCCACCATCGAAGAGATGCGCAGCAAGCCCAAGTTCGTCAAGATCACCGGCGCCGGTCAGCGCGAAAGCCACGTCCACGACGTACAGATCACCAAAGAGCCGCCGAACTATCGCGCTGGATGATCGGGAATGGGGAATCGCGAATCGGGAATCGGGAATCGTAAGAGCCCGCCGCTTCCTCGTCCGATAGCGGCTGGTGCTGCGTTTGCTGTTGCGATTCCCCAATCCCGATTCTCGATTCCCGGCTCTCAATGACCAACATCCATACCGACAAGATCCTCATCCTCGATTTCGGCGCGCAGTACACCCAGCTGATTGCGCGGCGTATCCGCGAGATCGGGGTCTATTGCGAGATCTGGGCGTGGGATCATGATCCGTCGGAGATCGCCGGTTTCGGTGCCAAGGGCATCATCCTGTCCGGCGGCCCGGAGTCGACCACGTTGCCGGGCGCACCGGTGGCGCCGCAGGAAGTGTTCGATAGCGGCCTGCCGGTGTTCGGTATCTGCTACGGCATGCAGACGCTCGCCGCGCAGTTGGGTGGGGCGACCGAAGCGGCGGATCAGCGCGAATTCGGCCATGCCGAAGTGGATGTGGTGGCCGCCGATGCGTTGTTCTCCGGTCTGACCGACCACGCCGGCGCGTCGCGTTTGAACGTGTGGATGAGCCACGGCGACCACGTGTCGCAGGTGCCGCCGGGCTTCACCATTACCGCCACGACCGACCGCATTCCGGTCGCGGCGATGTCCAACGAAGCCAAGCGTTGGTACGGCGTGCAGTTCCATCCGGAGGTGACGCATACCTTGCAGGGACAGACCTTGCTGCGTCGCTTCGTGGTGGATGTCTGCGGCTGCCAGACGCTGTGGACCGCGGCCAACATCATCGAGGACCAGATCGCGCGCGTGCGCGAACAGGTGGGCGATGACGAAGTGATCTTGGGCCTGTCCGGTGGCGTGGATTCGTCGGTGGTGGCCGCGCTGCTCCACAAGGCGATCGGCGACAAGCTGACCTGCGTGTTCGTCGACACCGGCCTGCTGCGCTGGCAGGAAGGCGACCAGGTGATGGCGATGTTCGCCGAGCACATGGGCGTCAAGGTGATCCGCGTCAACGCCGCCGACCGTTATTTCGCCAAGCTGGAAGGCGTGAGCGACCCGGAAGCCAAGCGCAAGATCATCGGCAACCTGTTCGTGGACATCTTCGACGAAGAGTCCAGCAAGCTGGCCAATGCCAAGTGGCTGGCACAGGGTACGATCTACCCGGACGTGATCGAGTCGGCCGGCAGCAAGACCGGCAAGGCGCACGTGATCAAGAGCCATCACAACGTCGGTGGCCTGCCCGAGCACATGAAGCTGGGCCTGGTCGAACCGTTGCGCGAATTGTTCAAGGACGAAGTGCGACGCCTGGGCGTCGAGCTTGGCCTGCCGCGCACGATGGTGTATCGCCACCCGTTCCCGGGCCCGGGCCTGGGCGTGCGCATCCTCGGCGAAGTAAAGCGCGAGTACGCCGAGCTGCTGGCCAAGGCCGATGCGATCTTCATCGACGAACTGCGCAAGGCCGATCTCTACGACAAGACCAGCCAGGCCTTCGCGGTGTTCCTGCCGGTGAAATCGGTCGGCGTGGTCGGCGATGCACGCGCCTACGAATGGGTGATCGCCTTGCGCGCGGTGGAGACCATCGACTTCATGACCGCGCACTGGGCGCACCTGCCGTACGACTTCCTCGGCACGGTGAGCAACCGCATCATCAACGAACTGCGTGGTGTTTCGCGGGTGGTCTACGATATTTCCGGCAAGCCGCCTGCGACGATCGAGTGGGAGTGATCGGGAGTCTGGCACTGGCTGGCACCTAGTGGCACGAAAACACATCTAAGCCCGCGTCACCGCGGGCTTTTTTGTGATTTTATTCGGCACTGCCTGGCAACATTTGGCATCGCCAAGCACCGTTTCTTCATGGCATGATGGATGGCATTGAATGCTTCTATGCCATGAGAAGTCGCCGATACCATGCAACCACCTTGCGGATGTTCATGGTATTGAGATGGCGTAACACAATGATTTTGTTGTTGTTTTACGCCATGATAGACCGATTTTCGGATCATGGTATTTGAGCTGAATCAGGGCGAGAACCATGCTGACCGATACCAAGCTGCGCAACCTCAAGCCGAAGGACAAGCTTTACAAGGTGAATGACCGTGACGGCCTCTATGTAGCCGTGACGGCCGCCGGAGCGATCTCATTCCGCTACAACTACTCGATCCACGGTAGGCAGGAGACCATCACCTTCGGCCGCTACGGTGTCGGCGGCATCACCCTGGCGGAAGCCCGCGAGCGGTTGGGCGAGGCCAAGAAGATGGTCGCGGCCGGGAAGTCACCGGCCAAGGAGAAGGCGCGGGATAAGGCCCGCGTCAAGGACGCGGAGACATTCGGGGCCTGGGCGGAAAAGTGGTTGCGCGGCTACCAGATGGCCGAGTCCACCCGGGATATGCGCCGCTCGGTTTACGAGCGCGAGCTAAAGCCCAAATTTGGTAACCACAAGTTAGCGGAGATTACCCACGAAGACCTGCGAGCGCTGACCGATGCCATCGTGGAGAGAGGCGCACCGGCAACGGCAGTGCATACAAGAGAGATTGTCTTGCAGGTCTACCGCTGGGCTATCGAACGCGGCCAGAAGGTCGAGAACCCGGCCGATTTAGTGCGTCCCACGACCATCGCAAAGTTCGAGCCGCGAGATCGAGCGCTGACACCCGCTGAAATCGGCTTGATGTACCAGTACATGGAACGCATTGGCACTACGCCTTCCATCCGAGCAGCCGCCAAGCTGCTGTTGCTGACGATGGTGCGCAAGAGCGAGCTGACCAACGCCACGTGGAGCGAAATAAATTTCACTGAGGCACTCTGGACGATCCCCAAGGAGCGGATGAAGCGTCGCAATTCCCATTTGGTGTTCCTATCTAAGCAGGCGCTGGACATTTTCATTGCCCTGAAAACCTTCGCGGGCGGCTCGGAGTACGTGCTGCCATCTCGCTATGACTCGGACTTGCCGATGAGCAGCGCCACGCTCAATCAGGTGCTAACGCTGACCTATCGTCTGGCTCAGAAGGAAGGGCTGTCTCTTGGCAAGTTCGGCCCGCACGACTTACGGCGCACAGCGGTAATCCCCCCACTTCTAGCGGTCGCCAGAAGTGGAGCTAAGCGGCCATCGCCAACTTCATGGCAGGCGTGATGCCGCCGAGCGCCATATTCGGACGCTCGTGGTTGTACGTCCATAGCCAGCGGGTGGCTTTGTCCTGCACCTGGTCGATGGTGTCGAACAGGGTTTGGGCGAGCCAGGCGTAGCGGATGGTGCGGTTGTAGCGTTCAACGTAGGCGTTCTGCTGTGGCTTGCCCGGCTGGATGTGCTCGACCCGGATACCATGCCGCTGCGCCCAGGACAGCAACGCGCCACTGATGTATTCAGGGCCGTTGTCGCAGCGGATCACGGCGGGCTTGCCGCGCCACTCGATGATCTGCTCCAGCGATCGGATCACACGGGCTGACGGCAGCGACAGATCCACCTCGATCCCCAGCCCCTCGCGATTGAAGTCGTCGAGCACATTGAACAGCCGGAAGCTGCGGCCGTCGGCCAACTGGTCGTGCATGAAGTCCATCGACCAGACCTGGTTGATAGCCTCCGGCACCGCCAGAGGCTCGGGCCGCTCACGCACCAGCCGCTTCCTCGGCTTGATCCGCAGGTTCAACTCCAGCTCGCGGTAGATCCGGTAGACCCGCTTGTGATTCCAGCCAAAGCCCTTCACGTTGCGCAGGTACAGGTAGCACAGGCCAAAGCCCCAGTCGCGATGGGCGGTCGTCAGGCGGACCAGCCAGTCGGCGATCCGGGCGTTCTGCTCGCTGGCCTTGGCCTGGTAGCGGAAGCAGGTCTCGCTCACCGCGAAGGCCTGGCAGGCGTGGCGGATGTTCGTACGCCCGCTCGTGACTGCCGATTGGGCCATCTCGCGTCGCTGAGATGGCCTCACCATTTTTTTGCGAGCGCTTCCTTCAGCAGGTCGGTACTGAGCTGCGCCTCGGCGTACATCTTCTTGAGCCGGCGGTTCTCCTCCTCCAGCTCCTTCATGCGCGCGACCATGGACACGTCCATGCCGCCGAACTTGCTGCGCCACTTGTAGAACGTGGCCGAGCTGATGCCGTGCTCGCGGCACAGCTCCGGCACGGGCGCACCGGCCTGGGCCTGCTTGAGCACGGCGATGATCTGGCTGTCGGTAAAGCGGGACTTCTTCATGGAACCTCCTCGGGAAAGGGGACGAGAAAATTCCACTTCTGGCGTCTGCTAATGGGCGGGGGGATTACCAATCGCTTCTGGTGGGCAGACCGGGGTTTGCATTTGTCAAAAAAAGATCACTCTGGATGATCTTTTCACCGAAGTTTCAAACTCATGGTCCTTGGCGGCGGTTTATAAAACTGATATTTTGAACACTATGGATGCTCAAAATTCAGGAAAATTGAACCGGTTGCTGGCTGAACTGGGCGATACGCGCCTGGTGTCCAGCCGCTGGCTGCGCGCGCATGACTACTCCAACAGCCTGGTCGCGCGCTATGTCGGCAGCGGCTGGCTGGTGTCGCCGGCGCGTGGCGTGTACATGCGCGCCGGCGGGCGGCTGCAATGGGATGGGGTGGTCCGCAGCCTGCAGGTCGGGGAGGGCATGCCACTGCATGTCGGGGGACACTTTGCGCTTGCCTTGCAAGGGCACGAGCACTACTTGCGCCTGGGCGATGCCGGGACGATCACGCTTTACGGACCGACGCCTCCGCCGGGCTGGGTCGGCAAGCTGTCCATGGAGCAGCGCTTCGAATACCAAGGCAAGGGGCCGTTCGATCTGCCAGTTGTGTCCTTCACTGCGGAAGTCTCCGAGACGGCGCTATCCAAGGTGGGTCTGGCCTTGCACTCTGCTGCACCTGGTGTCGATGCCTTGGTCTGCTCGACGCCCGAGCGGGCCATGCTGGAGTTGTGCGATGGCGTACCGGATGCGGCAGGGGTCTACGAGGCCGATGCGCTGATGCAGGCCATGACGACACTGCGACCACAGCGCGTCGCTCTGCTGCTACGCCACTGCGGCAGCATCAAGGCCAAGCGGCTGTTCCTGGCGCTGGCCGATCGCCATCGGCATGCATGGCTGCCGCATGTGCCGTTGGATGGCGTCGATCTGGGCCGGGGCAAGCGTGCGCTGGTGCCCGGCGGGCGCCTGCATCCGACCTACCAGATCACCTTGCCAGGAGACCTCGATGAGCACCTGGCTTGACCACTGGGACCGGCGCTACACCGACCGTGTGCGGCTGCTGGTCGAGATCCTGCCGGTGCTGGCCCAGGAACCGCGCTTCGCTCTCAAGGGCGGTACCGCCATCAACCTGTTCGAACATGACCTGCCGCGCCTGTCGGTGGACATCGACCTGGCCTGGCTGCCGGTGCATGACTATGCCGAGGATGCGAAGCTGATCGCCGAAGCACTCGGACGACTGGCCGAAGCGATGCGCGCCCGGCCTTTGCAATTGCAGGTTCAAGCTTCAGCGGGCGAAGGCGGGGCGGTCACCCGGCTGGTGGCCAGTCGCGGCCGCGCGCGGGTGCAGATCGAGACGACGCCGGTGATGCGCGGGACGGTCCATCCAGTGCGAACCATGGTCGTGCGGCCACGGGTGGAGGAGGCGTTCGGCTTCGCCGAAGTCCAGGTGCTGGATTTCGCCGACCTGTATGCCGGAAAGCTGGCGGCGGCGCTGTCGCGGCAGCATCCGCGCGATCTGTTCGACGTGGGTCTGCTGCTGGAGGATGAGCGGGCGGATGCGCACCTTTGGCGGACCTTTCTCGTGTACCTGACATGCAGCCCCAAGCCAGCATGGGAGATGCTGGCGCCACGTGTGCCCACGGATTTCGAGGCCACCTTCGAGGCCCACTTCAAGGGCATGACCACCGAGTCCATCAACGCGGTGGCATTGCTGGAGAGCCGCGAGCGCCTGTTGGCGCGCGTGGCGCATTGGCTGGATGCGCCGTCGCGCGCCTTTCTGCAATCGGTCGAGGATGAGCAGCCGGATTTCGGGTTGATCGGCTTTGCGCATGCGGCAGATCTGCCCGGTGTGCGGCGCAAGCTGCATAACCTGGCGCAGCGCACGGCGGCCAAACGCGCTGCTGATCGTGGTCAGTTGGCGGAAGTGCTGGCGCGCATCAAGGTGCGATGACGTGGCGGCAATACAAGCGGATGGAGCGATCGCGATGGTTCACGACTTCACATTGGTCTATGCGCTGAATCCCGAACTGGATTCGCAGGATGAGGTCCTGCGCCGACTGGCCGGCAGCGACTGTGCCGACGCCACGGTGGGCTGGGGTCGGCCTGGACACGTCGCGCTGGCCTTTAGCCGGGAGGCACGAGACTGAGAAGTGACGGTCACGTTTGCTGTAGCTCAGATGGCACGAGTGCTGCCCGGGGCAAAACTGGTCAGGGTGGATGCCGGGTAGTCGCCGTGGACGCCAGATGGGGGCGTGTCCTAGATTTTGTGTAACCGGGCCACAGGCAGGAGACTGCCACCTAACCCGGAGACACCATGAGCCCACGCACACATGAGGTACCCGACGAGCTGCTTAGCAGCCTGTTGGTCAACTACACCAAACCCGAGGATCTGATCGGCGAGAACGGCCTGCTCAAGCAGCTGACCAAGCGGTTGGTGGAGCGGGCGCTGGACGCGGAGATGACCGGGTAATCCCCCCGCCCATTAGCAGACGCCAGAAGTGGAATTTTCTCGTATCCTTTCTCGAGGAGGTTCCATGAAGAAGTCCCGCTTTACCGACAGCCAGATCATCGCCGTGCTCAAGCAGGCCCAGGCCGGTGCGCCCGTGCCGGAGCTGTGCCGCGAGCACGGCATCAGCTCGGCCACGTTCTACAAGTGGCGCAGCAAGTTCGGCGGCATGGACGTGTCCATGGTCGCGCGCATGAAGGAGCTGGAGGAGGAGAACCGCCGGCTCAAGAAGATGTACGCCGAGGCGCAGCTCAGTACCGACCTGCTGAAGGAAGCGCTCGCAAAAAAATGGTGAGGCCATCTCAGCGACGCGAGATGGCCCAATCGGCAGTCACGAGCGGGCGTACGAACATCCGCCACGCCTGCCAGGCCTTCGCGGTGAGCGAGACCTGCTTCCGCTACCAGGCCAAGGCCAGCGAGCAGAACGCCCGGATCGCCGACTGGCTGGTCCGCCTGACGACCGCCCATCGCGACTGGGGCTTTGGCCTGTGCTACCTGTACCTGCGCAACGTGAAGGGCTTTGGCTGGAATCACAAGCGGGTCTACCGGATCTACCGCGAGCTGGAGTTGAACCTGCGGATCAAGCCGAGGAAGCGGCTGGTGCGTGAGCGGCCCGAGCCTCTGGCGGTGCCGGAGGCTATCAACCAGGTCTGGTCGATGGACTTCATGCACGACCAGTTGGCCGACGGCCGCAGCTTCCGGCTGTTCAATGTGCTCGACGACTTCAATCGCGAGGGGCTGGGGATCGAGGTGGATCTGTCGCTGCCGTCAGCCCGTGTGATCCGATCGCTGGAGCAGATCATCGAGTGGCGCGGCAAGCCCGCCGTGATCCGCTGCGACAACGGCCCTGAATACATCAGTGGCGCGTTGCTGTCCTGGGCGCAGCGGCATGGCATCCGGGTCGAGCACATCCAGCCGGGCAAGCCACAGCAGAACGCCTACGTTGAACGCTACAACCGCACCATCCGCTACGCCTGGCTCGCCCAAACCCTGTTCGACACCATCGACCAGGTGCAGGACAAAGCCACCCGCTGGCTATGGACGTACAACCACGAGCGTCCGAATATGGCGCTCGGCGGCATCACGCCTGCCATGAAGTTGGCGATGGCCGCTTAGCTCCACTTCTGGCGACCGCTAGAAGTGGGGGGATTACCACCGAACACCTCGGTCATGACAAGCATGAGCCGGTCGCCAACGCGGCCGGCAACACGCGCAACGGACGCAGCCGCAAGACGCTCAAGGGCGAGTTCGGCGAGCTGCCGATCGAGATTCCGCGTGATCGCCACGGCAGCTTCGCGCCACAGCTGATCCCCAAGCACCAGACCCGCTGGGCCGGCTTCGATGACAAGATCTTGTCGTTGTACGCGCGCGGCATGACCGTGCGCGAGATCCAGTCGCACCTGGAGGAGATGTACGGCACCGAGGTGTCGCCGAGTCTGATTTCCTCAGTCACCGATGCGGTCGTCGAGGAGGTCAAGGCGTGGCAGGCGCGGCCACTGGATCCGGTCTATCCGATCGTCTATCTGGACTGCATCCACGTCAAAGTGCGCGAGGGCGCGGTGCGGGTCAAGGCGGTGTACCTGGCCATCGGCATCACCATGGGCGGCGAGAAGGAAGTGCTGGGCCTATGGCTGGCGCAGGCCGAGGGTGCCAAGTTTTGGCTGCAAGTCGTGACGGAGCTACGCAACCGCGGGGTGCAGGACATCTTCATTGCCTGCGTCGATGGCCTGAAGGGGTTTCCCGAGGCGATCGAGGCGGTGTTCCCGCAGACCACCGTGCAGCTGTGCATCGTGCACATGGTGCGGCACAGCCTGAACTACGTCTCGTGGAAACGCCGCGCCGAGGTTGCCGCCGATCTCAAGCGCATTTACGCCTGCGCCACCGTCGAGGAGGCCGAGCAGGCACTGACCGAGTTCGAGGCCAAGTGGGACGCCCAGTACCCGCCCATCAGCCAGTCATGGCGGCGCAATTGGTCACGACTGATCCCGTTCTTCGACTACCCACCGGAGATCCGCAAGGTGATCTATACGACCAACGCCATCGAGTCGGTCAACATGAGCCTGCGCAAGCTGACCAAGAACCGCGGCGCGTTCCCCAGCGACGAAGCCTTGATGAAACTGTTCTACCTGGCTCTGCGCAACATCACCAAGAAATGGACGCTGCCGATCCGCGACTGGAAGGCTGCGCTGAACCGCTTTACGATCCAGTTCGAGGGGCGACTTCCTCAGCGGTAACCCAAACCACGGTTACACAAAATTCTGCACACGCTCGACAGGTGTGCCAAAGCTGCGCACGGCGATCCGCCAAGGTCGCCGTAAAAGTTTCCATGGCAATCAATTGCTTGCGAGCGCGGCGGCTAAATCCCTGAGCGGCAAGGTTTTCTGTTCCGTGCGCCCAACGCATGCGCCTGCCCATTCACGCAATGCTTGACAGGTCTCGGCCAGGTGATGTCTTTTGCATGCATGGGTAACGCCTCCGCCACCGTCTCGCCTCTCTGCCGGCCGCTGTTGCGGGCCGGTGCGGGCGCGGCCGGCATTACCACCATCATTACTACCGCCACCATTCGCCCGGTGCGGCCCGTCGTCTTCGCGTAACTTCCGAAAACAACGGCCCCGCACCCGGATCAGGATGCGGGGGTTTCCCTCTCTCATCCGATACGGACGGGGCCTCCCTCAACGAGGTCTGTCGATGTCATCGCCCGCTGTTTCGTTTGAACCCGCTGCTGTCCTTGCGTCCTCTGCGCGCACTGTCGTGCACAAATTCGGCGGCACCTCGGTGGCCGATGCCGACCGGTATCGGCATGTGGCGCAGTTGCTGCTTGCACGCGACGAGACGGTGCAGGTCACCGTGGTCTCGGCAATGAAGGGCGTCACCGATGCCTTGATCGAACTGGCCGAACTGGCGGCGAAAAATCGTTCCGAATGGCGCGAGCGCTGGCACGAAACCCGCGCACGCCATCGCGGTGCGGCGGTCGCCTTGCTCGGCGAGCATTCCGGGCCGACGGTGGAATGGCTGGACGAACGTTTCGAACACCTGTCGCAGATCCTTGGTGCACTGGCGGTGATCGGCGAATTGCCGCGCGAAGTGCTCGACCGCGTGCAAGGCCTGGGCGAGGTGTATTCGGCGCAGTTGCTGGGCGATCACTTTCGCGCCATCGGTGAAGACTGCGCGGTGCTGGACGCGCGCGATGTGCTGGTGGTCAACCGCGGCGAACTCGGTGTGGATGTGGATTGGGAGGCGAGTGCGCAGCGCCTGGCAACCTGGCGGCAGGCGCATCCGCAAACGCGTGTGGTGGTCACCGGCTTCGTGGCGCGCGACCGCGCCGACCGCATAACCACGCTTGGGCGCAATGGCAGCGACTATTCCGGTGCGATCTTCGCGGCGCTATTCAATGCCGACGAGCTGCATATCTGGACCGATGTGGATGGTGTGCTGTCGGCCGACCCGCGCGTGGTGCCAGAAGCGGTGCAACTGGAGACGCTGAGCTACGACGAGGCGTGCGAGCTGGCGTATTTCGGCGCCAAGGTGGTGCATCCGCAAACGATGTCGCCGGCGATCGAACGCGGCTTGCCGATCATCATCCGCAATACCTTCCAGCCCGAACACCCGGGCACGCGCATCACCGCCAGCAGCGCGGTGAGCGGGCCGATCAAGGGGCTGACGCTCAGTCCGGATCTTGCCGTCCTCAACTTGGAAGGCACCGGCCTGATCGGCGTGCCCGGTACGGCCGAGCGCGTGTTTGCGGCGCTGCGCACCGCGAAGGTGTCGGTGGTGATGATCTCGCAAGGGTCGTCGGAACATTCGATCTGCTGCGTGGTCAAGCAGCACGAGTCCGAGCGTGCGCGCAATGCGTTGTTGCAGGCGTTCGCGCATGAACTCACGGTCGGCCAGGTGCAGCGCGTGCAACTGACCACCGGCATCAGCGTGCTGGCAGCGGTGGGCGATGGCATGGCCGGGCAGCCGGGCGTGGCTGCGCGCTTGTTCGAATCGTTGGGGCGAGCCCAGGTCAATATTCTGGCAATTGCGCAGGGCTCTTCCGAGCGCAATATCTCGGTGGCCATCGATGCAGCGCATGCGACCAAGGCGTTGCGCGCGGCGCATGCCGGTTTCTGGTTGTCGCCGCAAACCTTTTCGGTGGGCGTGATCGGGCCGGGCAATGTGGGTGCGGCGTTGCTGGATCAACTGCGCATCGCGCAACCGCAGTTGCTGGGCAAGGCCAATCTGGACCTGCGCCTGCGTGCGGTGGTCTCGCGCGGTCGCATGCTGCTGGACGAGCGTGGCCTGGTCGGCGATTGGCGCGATGCGTTTGCATCGGCGTCCGCGCCCACCGATCTGGAGCGTTTCACCACGCATCTGCTGTCTGCGCACCTGCCGCATGCGGTGATCATCGATTGCAGCGGCAGCGCCGAAGTGGCCGACCGTTATGCGGGTTGGCTGGCCGCTGGCATCCATGTGGTGACGCCGAACAAGCAGGCCGGGTCCGGCCCGCTGGCGCGTTATGAGGCGATCCGCGCGGCGGCCGACGCCAGCGGTGCGCGCTTCCGTTATGAAGCCACCGTGGGCGCCGGTTTGCCGGTGATCACCACGCTGCGCGACCTGGTCGATACCGGCGATACGGTGACCTCGATCGAAGGCATCTTCTCCGGCACGCTCGCCTGGCTGTTCAACAAATACGACGGCAGTGTGCCGTTCGCCGAACTGGTGACGCAGGCGCGCGGCATGGGCTATACCGAACCGGACCCGCGCGACGATCTGTCCGGTGTGGACGTGGCGCGCAAGTTGGTGATCCTGGCGCGCGAAGCGGGGCGCGCGATCAGCCTGAAAGACGTGCAGGTTGAAAGCCTGGTGCCGGAAGCGCTGCGCCAGGCCAGCGTGGACGATTTCATGGCGCGGCTTTCCGAAGTGGATGCGGTGTTCGCGCAGCGCCTGAGCGACGCACGTGCGCGCGGCAACGTGCTGCGCTATGTGGCGCAGCTGCCGCCGGACCGCGCGCCCAGCGTGGGCCTGGTGGAATTGCCCGCAGATCACGCCTTCGCCAATCTGCGCCTCACCGACAACGTGGTGCAGTTCACCACGCGTCGCTACTGCGAGAATCCGTTGGTGGTGCAGGGCCCGGGCGCGGGGCCGGAAGTGACCGCGGCAGGCGTGTTCGCCGATCTGCTGCGCGTGGCGGCGGGCGAGGGCGCGCGACTATGAGCCATACAGGCGTGTCCTCGCTGCGCGAGGCGCGAGCGTTCGCTCCGGCCTCGGTGGCCAACGTGGCGGTCGGGTTCGATCTGCTCGGCTATGCGCTGGAAGGAATCGGCGATACGGTGGCCGTGCGCCGTATCGATGCGCCGCACGTGCGCATCGCCGCGATCCGTGGGACCGCCGTCGCGCTCCCGCTGGAGGCCGAACGCAATACTGCTGGCGCGGCATTGATTGCGCTGCGCACCTCATTGGCATTGCCGTTCGGCTTCGAGTTGGAGATCGACAAGGGGATTGCGCTCAGTTCCGGCATGGGCGGGTCTGCGGCATCGTGCGTGGCGGCGCTGGTGGCGGCCAACGCGCTGTTGGATGTCCCGCTGTCGCGCGATCAGCTCTATCTGCATGCGCTCGACGGCGAGGCGGTGGCCAGCGGCAGCCGGCATGGCGACAACCTTGGTCCGATGTTGCTGGGCGGTCTGGTGCTGTCCACGTTGGAGCGCATGGTGCCGGTGCCGGTACCCTCGGCGTGGCATAGCCTGGTGGTGCATCCGGATGCGGTGCTGGAAACGCGCCGTGCGCGTGCTGCTCTGGCTGGCGACTATCGTCTCGATGAATTCGTCGCGCAGAGCGGCAATCTTGCACTGGTGTTGGCGGGCTCCCACGCCGGCGACGAATCGCTGGTGCGCGCAGGCTTGCGCGATGTGCTGATCGAGCCGCGGCGTGCGCCGTTGATCTGCGGCTTCGACGCAGCCAAAGCCGCCGCGTTGGCTGCGGGGGCGATGGGTGCGGGCATTTCCGGAGCTGGCCCCAGCGTGTTTGCCTGGTTCGCCACCCGCGCGGCAGCCGAGGCAGCCGCAGTGCCTGTACAGGCGGCATTCGCAAATGCCGGCTTCGGCAGCCAGAGTTGGGTGTCTGCGCTGAACTGCCCGGGCGCCAGGCTGCTGTAGCGCCCGCCGGACCAGTTGGGGGCGCGCCACGTCTGCGGCGTGCGGTTACTGCAATGCCGTCGGCGCGGCAACGTGATCGAGCGCGCGTTCTGCACGCAAGGGACCTGAGTTGACCTGTGCATGCAGACCCTACGCTGGCACCGATGCATGCGTGCGGCAGCTGCGCATGCCGATGATCTGTGACCCGGACATCGCTTTGAATTGCGAGTCCACTGCACTGTGCGTACAGACATTTGCGCGCTTCGTTTCCACATAGCAGCGTTCGTTTCTGCCTTCTGGCATTTTGCGGTCGCCGCTAGCATCCAAGCCCACGTCCATGCCCATGGGCATTGCGATCGATCGACAGGCAAAGCTGTGTCACCTGCGGCGGACAGGGGCTTACATCCCGACGCAGGGCGACATCGTGATGTGCGCGCCGTGAGATGCCATGTGGAGTGTTCGGTGTCCCGACCGCCCGGTCGAGACGGTAAATCCGCTTCTGACCTGACGAGGAATTGTTCATGGCTCGATTGGACTGGCCGAGGGTGCTCGGCCCAGTGGTGGTTGCAACCGGTTTGTACTTCGCGGCGACATCGGCGTTTGCTTCCTGCGCGGATCTGCTGAAATTGTCGGTGCCGTCGACGACGATCAGCACGGCCGACGATGTGCCTGCAGGCAATTTCACCGCGCCCGATGGCACCGTTCTCAAAGGATTGCCGGCGTTCTGCCGCGTGGTCGGCGTTGCGCGGCCAAACAGCGATTCGGAGATCGGTTTCGAAGTCTGGATCCCTTCTTCCGGCTGGAACGCAAAATATCTGCAGGTCGGTACGGTGGTGTTTGCCGGCACGATCCAGTACAACTCGCTAGGTTTCGCCTTGCGCCGTGGCTACGCCACCGCCACCACCGATGGCGGTCATCGTGCGACCGTCGGCGATGCAAGTTTCGCGCTCAACCACCCCCAGAAAATCATCGACTGGGGATACCGTGCGCTGATCAAGACGGCCGTCGACAGCAAGCAGATCGTGTCTGCGTATACGCAGAGCGCACCGCGCTATTCCTACTTTTTTGGCTCCTCCAACGGTGGCCGCGATGCGCTGATGGCCGTGCAGCGCTATCCGAATGCGTTCGATGGCGTGATTGCCGATGCGCCGTCCGCCGACTGGACCCACAACGCATTTTCCTGGCTGTGGTCCGAAGATGCCGAGTTCGGCAATCCGGCGGCCACCATCACGATGGCCAAGCTGCCGGCGATCCAGGCCGCGGCACTTGCCCAATGCGATGCCAAGGATCTGACCGCAGACGGGGTGGTCAACGATCCGCGCCTGTGCCACTTCGATCCCAGCGTGCTGCTGTGCGCTGCCGCCGAAACCGACAGTTGCCTGACTGCAGACCAGATCATGGCACTGGATTCGATTCTGGGCGGTCCGGTCAATCCGCGGACCGGACAGCGCATTTACTATGGGTTCGAGCCATTCGCCGTCGCCCTGCCGACCTTCTGGGACCGTTGGGTCACCGGCAACGCCACGATACCGGGCGGTGGGCATGCGCTGCTGGCCAATCAGTTCTTCGCCAACATGGTGTTCAACACCGCTAGCGCCTCGTTCGACCATACCAAGGTCAACTTCGACAGCGATGTCGCCCTCACCAACCGTACCTCCATCGCCGGTCAGCGGCTGGCCCACGTGATCAACGCGACCTCGCCGGATCTGAGCCGGTTCCGTGCGCGCAACGGCAAGCTTCTGCTGTATATCGGCTGGGAAGATCCCGTGGTGCCGCCGCGCGGAATGATCGCCTATTACGAATCGGTCGTTGCAAAGCTGCGTGCGGACAGCGCATCTGCAATCAGCGACGACCAGGCATTGCAGCAGACGCAGCAGTTCTTCCGCCTGTTCATGGTGCCCGGGATGGGCCATTTCACCGGTGGCCCGGGCGCGACAGCGTTTGGCGCGCTGTATGGCGCACCCGGGTTGGCGGTCGATCGCCAGCACGATGTGTTGTCGGCGATGGAAGCCTGGGTCGAGCAGGGCGTCGCGCCCAATCGCATCATCGCCGCCAAATACATCAACGACGACCAAACCCAAGGCGTGTTGCGTACGCGCCCGCTGTGCAGCTATCCGCAATCGGCGCAGTGGACCGGCCAGGGCGATTCCAACCAGGAGCAGAACTTCGTCTGTCTCGATGGTCCCCGCGGCGCGTACCCTGACAGTGCGGAGGCTGGACTGTCGCGCTGAGCAGACCGATCTGTTCGTCGCTTCCATAGCGCGCGCATGGTCGAGCATGCGCGTGGGCGAGCACGTCGATCAGACGTGCAGGCAGAAAGTCCGCACTGGTTAGGGTGCGCATTGGCCTGTGTTGGCGTCCCCACTCCTGCTGTCTTGCCGGCGTCGAGCTGCCGTACTGCAGCGGTAGCTCGCGCTGGTTGTGTGACTGCGCAGGCGGATCAGGCGCGCAGGAAGTTCAGAAGGGCCTGGCCGCAGCGGATCGTTCGCTCGCTGGCGCCAGATGCCGATGCGCGTCTCATCGCGAAGCGATGCGTCGCAAGCACGGCGCGTATGCGCTCGTCATCTGGTAACGTTCGTGGTCGAACGCGCGCGGATGGCGCCGCTGCGAAGATGCGCTTGGCGGCGGACGGATCCCGATGGCCGGCGTCGGTGGATTGGGCGCGCGGCGCATGCCGGACCGGCTGCTGCGCTCGCTGAGTCGAGCCGTGCCAGCCCTTAGAGAAGATGAGTCAGAACAAGTGATGTGTGGATCGAGTCATTGTCGTCCTGGATCGACGACGCACCGAGCACAGTGGCGTCATCCGGGCTGTACGGGTCGCCTCGTCGTGCATGCGATTTCGGCGTGATGCCATCCGGTCGCTGCGCGTCGGGTGTAGTTGCTCGACAGTGCGCTGCCGCGGCACGGCGCCTGCGACGTGGTGTGGGCGCAGGGCCGTGCGATGCACGGCATGTTGCACTGCACGCGCCGCGCGGCTCAGCCCACCATGACCTCGCTGATCTGCATTACCGGGGTCAGGTCGGTGTAGTTGGCGATGTCGCCCAGGATCTCGGCCGCATGCGGCCCGAAGCCGGCGTTGAAGGTCTCCACCGACCCGCAAAAGATGTGGCACATGCCGATGAACGCCGGCGGGCTGCCGGCCTCCCCGCCGCTGATGCCCTTGTCCACGGTGTATTTCAAACAGGCCGCGCCCATGCGCGCGCTCACCAGCGGCATGTGCTGGTCGCGGTAGTAGGCGTGATCGAAGCGGGCGCCGTCGCGGTACGGGTACATCACACTGACCTTGATCATCTGCCGACTCCACGGAAGGGTGCGCGCAGCATAGCCCCGCGCCATCGACCGTACGCAACCCTTCGGCCGAACGCCGGTGCAACGCGACGCCCGGCTACCTCACACGCGGCACCCCTTGTCATGGGTGCCGCCCAGCCTTCGCTTTATCTGGAGTCATGCTGATGTTTATCTCCACCCGTGGCGGTGCCCCCGCTGCAAGCCTGAGCCAGGCCATTGCCGCCGGGCTGGCGCCCGATGGCGGCCTCTACGTGCCGCAGACCCTGCCACCTGCCCGTACGCTGGTTGCGGGCGCCGGCCTGGCCGACACCGCCACTGCGCTGTTGCAGCCATTTTTCGAGGGCGACGCACTGGCGGCCGAACTGCCTGCCATCTGTGCCGAAGCCTTCGATTTCCCGGCGCCGTTGGTGGCGCTGGGTACGCCGGGCGATTACGCGCTGGAGCTGTTTCATGGCCCCACGGCCGCGTTCAAGGATTTCGGTGCGCGCTTCCTGGCTACCTGCCTGACCCGCTTGCGCCGTGCTGAAGACCGCCCGCTCACCATCCTGGTCGCCACCTCCGGCGACACCGGCGCCGCCGTGGCCGCCGCGTTCCATCGCCAGCCCGGCCTGCGCGTGGTGGTGCTGTATCCGGACAGCCGCGTGTCGCCGCGGCAGGCGCATCAGTTGGGGTGTTTCGGCGACAACATCCAGGCCCTGCGCGTGGCCGGCTCGTTCGACGACTGCCAGGCAATGGTCAAGCAGGCCTTGAACGATGCCGCGTTGCAGACGCAGGTGCCGCTGAGTTCGGCCAACAGCATCAGTCTGGGCCGGCTGCTGCCGCAGATGAGTTACTACGCGCATGCCGCGCTGGAGCACCATGCAGCGTCGGGTAGCGTGCTCAATCTGGTGGTGCCCACCGGTAACCTGGGCAATGCCCTGGCGGCGATCATCGCGCGCGCGCTCGGGGTGCCGTTGGGCCGCATCGCGCTGGCGTCCAACGCCAATCATGTGTTGCCGGACTATTTCGCGGGCGATGCCTACGTACCGCAGCCCAGCGTGGCCACGCTGGCCAATGCGATGGACGTGGGGGCGCCGAGCAATTTCGAACGGCTGCGCTGGCTCTACAACGGCGACGACGCCGCCTTGCGTGAGGAATTCCGGGCCTTGTCCGTGGACGATGCGGCGATTCGCCACACCGTGCAGCAGCGCTTCGCGCGCTACGGCGAGGTGCATTGCCCGCATACCGCCACCGCGGTGCATGTGCTCGAACAACTGCGTGCAGAAGGCGCGGAGGGCGGCACTGGCGACTGGGCGGTAGCGGCCACCGCGCATCCGGCCAAGTTCGAGGGCGTGGTGGAGCCGCTGATTGGCCGTGCCGTAGAGGTTCCGCCGGCACTGGCTGCACTGCTGCAGCGCCCAGCGCAGGCCGAAGCACTGGCGGCGGACTACGCCGCCCTTCGGCAGCGCTTGCTTGCCGATGCCGCCTGACCCAACGCGTTCAGCCACCGGGGTTGGAAAGTGGCCCATATGCGGCTATTTCTAGGGGGTGCGGCCCCGCTGTGGCGCCGCGTCCGCTGTGGGTTGTTGCATGTCTGATCGAATGATCGCCGTTGCCGCCGTCTTGTGCGGGTGGGCAGCGGCCGGTGCGGCCAATGCGGCCGAGGCATTGTCTGCGTCACCGGTGCCGCCGCTGGGCGCCCCGCGTGTGGGTCTGGTCGAGGCGCTGGCGCGCCAGGCGCCGTCGCTGGACCGCCAGGTGCTGGCCCTGGCCACCGAGGCACTGCAATGCGCGCGACAGCGCCAGCAGGTGGGTGCCGAACGGGTGCTCAGCGTCATCGACTACAGCCGCCCCTCGACCGAGCGCCGGCTCTGGGTATTCGATCTGGACAAGCAACGCCTGTTGTTTCGCGAATGGGTCGCGCACGGGCGCAATACCGGCGAGAACCTGGCGGCGAAGTTCTCCAATAACGACGGCAGCTTCCAGTCCAGCCTGGGCGCATTCACCGCGCAGGAGTCGTACACCGGGCACAACGGTTACTCGTTGCGGCTCAAGGGTCTGGAGCCCGGTTTCAACGACCACGCGCGCGACCGTGCCATCGTGATCCACGGCGCACCCTATGTCAGCGAAGCCATCATCCGCACCCAGGGCCGGCTCGGCCGCAGCCTGGGCTGCCCGGCGGTGCGGCCAGCGGTGGCCAAGCAGTTGATCGATACCTTGCGCGACGGTGCGTTCGTGTTCGCCTACTACCCGGATCGCGCCTGGCTGCGCCAATCGCGGCTGCTGAGCGGTGGCTGTAGCGGTGCGGCAGCGCGTTCAGTGGCCGGGCGCTGAGCGATTGCGCGTCACCGACCCGACCGACTGCTTCGACAAGCACGCACCGACGCATCAATGAAATCCATCAATCAGCCGCCAATCCTCACACCGTATCGCCGGCCAGACGGCGCAGTGCGGCGTAATCCAGGATCTGCACCAGATGCAGTTGCGGCAGCGCGATCAATTGCTGCTGCCGCAGTTTGGTGAAGGTGCGGCTCACCGTTTCCACGGTCAGCCCCAAGTGGTCGGCGATGTCGCTGCGGCTCATCGGCAGCGCCACCGTGTCGCCGCTGGCGCCGGGTTGGGTGGAGCGGGCGGCCAGCCGTAGCAGGAAATGCGCCAGCCGTTCGCTGGGGTGCAGGCGCGCCAGCAACAGGCCGGTGTCCTGCGCGGCGGCGAGCTCCATGCTGGCGCGTTGCAGCAGCTTGCGTTCCAGCTGTGGGTAGCGCTCGCGTAGCTGGCGCATTTGCGCCATCGGCGTGCGGCACACCCGGCTGTCGACGATGGCTTCGATATCGTGGCGGTGCTGCGCGGTTTCGGTGAGCCCGACGTAGTCGCCGGGCAGCACGAAGCCGGTGATCTGGCGGCGTCCGTCGGCCAGCGTGCGCACCATGCGCAACGCGCCGGAGGTCACGGTATAGACGTTGTGCCGGGTCTCGCCCGCACGCACCAGGGTGCTGCCGGGCGCGTAGGCCGCCGCGTGGGTGACCTGGTCCAGCGCGTCCATTTCCTGCGCCGAGAGCGCCGCACAAATGGCCCGGCCGCGCACGGTGCAAAGGGCGCAATCTGAGTTGGGCGTTCCGCTGGCGGATGCCGCGCTGGGCGCCGGGCAGGTCGCGCTGGGGTCGGAGAGCTGCCGGTACATGGGCCACGCACTGCTGGGACGCATTGAATGATACGCCATGCGGTCAGCGTGGCCGCCCAGCCGTTAGAATTGTGCGTTCGCCACATTGTCCTGCAGGAGTTTCGCTCGTGATCAAGCCCCGTACGCCGCCCGGCATCATGGAATTGCTGCCGCGCGAGCAGATCGCGTTCCAGCGCATGCTGGACGTCATCCGCCGCAACTACGAGCGGTTCGGGTTCCTGCCGGTCGAGACCCCGGTGTTCGAGCTCTCCGATGTGCTGCTGACCAAATCCGGCGGCGAGACCGAGCGCCAGGTGTATTTCGTGCAGTCCACCGGCGCGCTGGCCAATGCCGCCGCTGCGGCCGATGAGGGCGCCGAGAACGGCGGCTTGCCGGAGCTTGCGCTGCGCTTCGACCTGACCGTGCCGCTGGCACGCTACGTCGCCGAGCACGAGCATGACTTGAGCTTCCCGTTCCGTCGCTACCAGATGCAGCGCGTGTATCGCGGCGAGCGTGCGCAGCGTGGGCGATTCCGCGAGTTCTACCAGTGCGACATCGACGTCATCGGCAAGGATGCGTTGAGCATCCGCTACGACGCCGAAGTGCTGGCAGTCATCCATGCGGTGTTTGCCGAGCTGGGCATCGGCGACTTCAAGGTGCAGTTGAACAATCGCAAGCTGCTGCGCGGCTTCTTCGAAAGCCTGGGCGTGGCCGAAGGCGAGTTGCAGCTGGCGGTGCTGCGCGAGGTCGACAAGATCGACAAGCGTGGCGCCGATTACGTGCACGACACGCTGGTGGGCGAGGGCTTCGGCATTCCTGCCGAGCAGGTGGCCAGGATTCTCGCCTTCGTAGCGGTGCGCTCTGAAGGGCATGCCGATGCGCTGGCGCAATTGCAGGCGCTGGAAGGCTCGGTCGGGACCAGCGCGACGCTGGGCGAGGGCATCGCCGAGTTGCGTGAAGTGCTGGAGCTGGTCAAGGCGCTGGGCGTGCCGGAGAGCGCGTACTGCCTGAATTTCTCCATCGCGCGCGGGCTGGATTACTACACCGGCACCGTCTACGAAACCACGCTGACCGACCACCCGCAGATCGGCTCGATCTGTTCGGGCGGCCGTTACGAGAGCCTGGCCAGCCACTACACCAAGTCCAAATTGCCCGGTGTGGGCATTTCGATCGGCCTGACCCGCCTGTTCTGGCAGCTGCGCGAGGCCGGCCTGATCCAGGGCATCGCCGAAAGCAGCGTGCAGGCGATGGTGGCGCTGATGGACGAGACCCGCCTGGACGACGCGCTGGATATCGCGCGCCGGCTGCGCATCGGTGGCATCAACACCGAGGTGCAGATGGAGCCGAAGAAGGTCGGCAAGCAGTTCCAGTATGCCGCTCGTGCCGGCATCCGCTTCGTGGTGCTGGCCGGCGACGACGAACTGGCACGCGGCGTGGTGGCGGTGAAGGACCTGGTCCGCGAGCAGCAATTCGATGTCGCCCGCGACGAGCTGGCCAGCACTTTGCTGGTTGAGCTGGAACAGGCCAAGGCGATGCCGTGAGGCGGAGCTGGTCGTTTCTGATTGCCTGATTTGAAGGGCGCTACAGTTGCTTGCCGTGCGAGTCCGGCGGGCATGCTTTGTGTCATCCATGTAAGAGCGGCGGCGCATCGGATGTGTGCCGAAATGGTGAACATCGTGCCTCTGCGCCACGTTGCCGCTTGCGACAAACCGGAGCGGGCCTGCCTGGGCTGATGGCTCGCGGCTCTCTGGCGGCGACGGAAGAACCCAACGTGCGCAGACCAGCCCTTGGTCCTTCTCCCGTCAACGGGAGAAGGTGGCGCGTAGCGCCGGAGGAGTGGCTTCGGAGCTTCCCGGCAGCGCAGTTGAGAAGTGTGGCGCAGCGTTCGGCTAAGGCTTCGTTGCTGGCTTTGCGATGGAAGGGCGCGCAATCCACATATGAAGCGGTGTGTTGCTGTACGAGATCCCGCCCCCATCCGCCCTTCGGGCACCTTCCCCGCAGGCGGAAGGGAGCCGCCTGCTTTTCTTCGTCCGCCTGCGGAGAGATGGCGCGAAACGCCGGATGAGGGCCACCCGAACGAGCGCTCTCCACACCATTCGAACAGGTGACAAGTCCCGTCGTTTGCGTTAATGTACTAACACGCTATTACATTAACGCAATGAAACAACGATCTGCCCCCGAAACTACCGACGTCGCCGCCTCGCTGACGATGCTGGCCGACGCACTGGCATGCCTGCGCGAGCCTGGGGCCGTCGAAGCGTTTCTGCGTGACCTATGCACGCCCGCCGAGCTGGAAGCCATGGCCGACCGCTGGCGGGTGGTGCCGCTGCTGGTCAAGGGCGTGCCGTATCGCGAAATCCACGAGCTGACCCAGGTCAGCGTGACCACCATCGGGCGCGTTGCACGCACCCTGGACCACGGCGCCGGCGGCTATGCCGCGGCCCTGCGCGAGCAGTCGTCGCGCCCTGACGACTCCCACTGAGAGAACAAGATGAGTGCTTCCACGGCAGCGCCGGCACGTGACCGGTTGCGTATCGCCATCCAGAAGAGCGGCCGTCTGGCCGAGCCGGCGCGCAGCCTGTTGGCCGCCTGCGGGCTGAGCTGGCGGCAGAGCCGCGACAAGCTGTTCTGCTACGGCGAGTCGTTGCCGGTGGACCTGCTGCTGGTACGCGACGACGATATCCCCGGCTTGATCGCCGATGGCGTCTGCGACTTGGGCATCGTCGGCCAGAACGAGCTGGAAGAGCAGGCCGCCGAGCGCCGCCGCAATGGCTTGCCGGCCGCCTACCACGCGGTACGTGGGGTGGGCTTCGGCCAGTGCCGCCTGATGCTCGCCGTGCCGGAAGAATGGGACTGGCACGGCGTGGCGCAACTGGCGGGCAAGCGTATCGCCACCAGCTACCCGGCGATTTTGGCCCATTGGCTGGGGCGGCAGGGCATCGACGCGGCGGTGGTGGAGTTGTCCGGCTCGGTGGAAATCGCCCCGCGCCTGGGCACCGCCGATCTGATCTGCGATCTGGTCTCCAGCGGCGCCACCCTGGCCGCCAACCAGCTCAAGCCGGTCGAACTGGTGATGGAAAGCGAAGCGGTGCTGGCCGGCGCGGTGCGCGAACCTGCCGATGCGCGTGCCGGCCTTCTGGCAATGCTGCTGCGGCGCATGGACGGCGTACTCAAGCTGCGCGACAGCAAGCTGCTGATGTTCCGTGCCGAGCACGGCAACGTGGATGCGCTGCGCCGCCTGCTGCCCGATGCCGATCCGCTGGTGCAGTTGCCCGACGACGGCAACGGCGCGCTGCGCTTGCAGACCATGTGCCACGGCGCGGTGACCTGGCAGCGCCTGGAAGAACTCGAACGCGCAGGTGCGCAAGGCTTGATGGTGTTGACGGTGGAGCGCTCGCTGGCATGAAGATTCTCGATTGGTCCCAACTCGACGGTGCTGCACGCACCGACGCATTGACCCGCCCGGTGCAGACCGTGGCCGCACGAACGCGCGATGCGGTCGCCGCGTTGATTGCCGACGTACGCACGCGCGGCGATGCGGCGTTGCGCGAGATCACCGCGCGTTTCGATGGCGTGTCGCTGGACAGCTTCGCAGTGAGCGAAGCCGAATTCGTCACCGCCGAAGCGGCCGTCCCACCGGAGCTGCGCCAGGCAATGCAGGATGCGGTCGCACGCATCGACACCTTCCACCGCGCCGGGATGAGCCAGGGCTATGCGGTGGAAACCGCGCCCGGGGTAGTGTGCGAAAAGATCGTGCGGCCGATCGGCCGTGTGGGCCTGTATGTGCCTGCAGGCAGTGCGCCGCTGCCATCGACGGCCTTGATGCTGGGCGTGCCGGCGCGTCTGGCCGGATGCCGCGAGGTGGTGTTGTGCACGCCGCCGCGCAAGGACGGCAGCGTGGACCCGGCGGTGCTGGTGGCCGCGCAACTCACCGGCGTGCGCCGCGTGTTCAAGCTCGGCGGTGCGCAGGCGATCGCGGCGATGGCGTATGGCACCGAATCGCTGCCCAGCTGCGACAAGCTGTTTGGCCCGGGCAACAGCTATGTCACCGAAGCCAAGCAGCAGGTGGCCCAGTCCGGTGCGGCGGCGATCGACATGCCGGCCGGCCCCTCGGAAGTCTTGGTCATCGCCGATGCGGGTGCGCAGCCGGCGTTCGTGGCTGCTGATCTGTTGTCGCAGGCCGAACACGGCCCCGATTCGCAGGTGCTGTTGCTCTCCGACAGCGACGCGTTGATCGATGCGGTGCAAGCGCAGCTGGAAGTTCAGCTGGCGCAACTCTCGCGCGCGGACATTGCGCGCCAGGCGCTGGCGCAATCGCGGCTGATCAAGGTGCAGACGCTGGATGAGGCGTTTGCGATCAGTAATCGCTATGCGCCGGAGCATCTGATTCTTGCGCTGCGCGAACCGCGCGCGTGGTTGGAGCACGTCGAAGCGGCCGGTTCGGTGTTTCTCGGCGATTACACGCCCGAAGCGCTGGGCGACTACTGCAGCGGCACCAATCATGTATTGCCGACCAGCGGTGCGGCGCGCGCCTACAGCGGCGTGAGCGTGGCCAGCTTCCAGAACATGGTCAGCGTGCAGGCGGCCAGCAAGGCCGGCATCGACGGCATCGGCGAATGCGCGTTGCTCCTCGCGCGGGCCGAGGGGCTGGATGCCCATGCCAATGCGGTGGCGCTACGCATGGGAGCGGCAGCATGAGCACGTCGTCGATTCTGGATCTGGTGCGCGAAGACCTGCGTGCATTCGCGGGCTATTCGTCGGCGCGCACCAGTGCGTTGCAGGGCGATGTGTGGCTCAACGCCAACGAGTCTGCCTGGGCCAATCCCGCCGATCCCGCTGCCAGCACGCGGCGCTATCCCGACCCGCAACCCAAGGGCCTGCGCAGCGCGCTTGCGGCGCTGTACGGTTGCGCCTCGGAGCAGCTGTTGATCGGTCGCGGTAGCGACGAGGCGATCGATTTGCTGGTCCGTGGCCTGTGCGTGCCAGAGCGCGACGCGGTGCTGGTCACGCCGCCGGTGTTCGGCATGTACGCCGTGTGCGCACGGCTGCAGAACGCGCCGCTGGTGGACGTGCCGCTGGTCGACGGGCCCGACGGTTTCCATGCGGATATCCCGGCGATCGTGGCAGCGGCATTGTCTTCGAACGCCAAGTTGGTGTTCCTGTGTTCGCCGTCCAATCCTGCTGGTTCGGCCATTGCGCTGGACGAAATCGAACAAGCGCTGCAGGCTTTGCAATGCAAGGCGCTGGTGGTGGTGGATGAGGCCTACGGCGAATTTTCCGATGTGCCTTCGGCGGTCGGCCTGCTCGGGCGTTACGACAATCTCGCCGTGTTGCGCACGCTTTCCAAAGCGCATGCATTGGCGGCGGCGCGTATCGGCACGCTGATCGCCAATGCCGATCTGATCGCCTTGCTGCGCCGCTGCCAGGCGCCGTATCCGGTGCCCACACCATGTGCAGCCATGGCCGAGCAGGCCTTGTCTGCGCCAGCGCTGGAGGTTACACGCCGCCGCATCGCCGAGGTGCGTAGCGAACGCGAACGTGTGCACAAGGCGTTGGTGCAGCTGCCTGGCGTGCGTCAGGTCTATCCCTCGCAAGGCAACTTCCTGCTGGTGCGTTTCGACGACGCCGAAGGCGCATTCCAGGCGCTGCTGGAGGCCGGGGTGGTGGTGCGCGATCAACGCGCAGTGCCGCGCCTGGCCGACGCGTTGCGGATCACGCTGGGCACGCACGAACAGAACCAGCGCGTGCTGAGCGCGCTGCAACGCACGCAGGAGGCCGCCGCATGACCCCGATTCTTTTTGTCGACCGCGACGGCACGCTGATCACCGAGCCGGCCGATTACCAGATCGACGCCTACGAGAAATTGCGCTTTGTCGATCATGTGATTCCGGCGATGCTCAAGCTACGCGATGCCGGCTATCAGTTCGTCATCGTCAGCAACCAGGATGGGCTGGGCAGCGAGAGCTACCCACGCGCGTCCTTCGACGGCCCGAACAATCTGATGCTGCAGATCTTCGCCAGCCAGGGCATCGTATTTCGCGAAGTACTGATCGATTGCAGCTGGCCTGCCGACAATGCGCCCACGCGCAAGCCAGGTGTCGGCCTGATGGTGCCGTATCTGCAGGACCGCAGCATCGACTGGGCACGCTCGGCAATGGTGGGCGACCGCATCACCGACATCCAGTTCGCGCAAAACCTGAATATCCGCGGGTTTCAGCTGCGCACCGATGAGTTCGGCGGCGAGTGGGACTGGCCAGGCATCGCCCACGAGCTGGCCGATGCGCCGCGCCGCGCGGTGGTCCAGCGCAACACCAAGGAGACCAAGATCCGCGTGGAACTGGATCTGGACCGTGTGGCCGAGCCGAAAACCGCCACCGGTCTGCCGTTCTTCGACCACATGCTGGAACAGATCGGCAAGCACGGCGGTTTTGCGCTGGAGATCCGCGCCGAAGGCGATCTGCATATCGATGAGCATCACACCATCGAAGACACCGGCCTTGCACTGGGCCAGGCGCTGCGTGAAGCGCTGGGCGACAAGCGCGGCATCGGCCGTTACGGCTTCGATCCGGAAAGCAGCCCATGGCAAGTTGCCGGCGACACTGCGCAACATGGCTTCACGTTGCCGATGGACGAAACCATCGCCAGTGCGGCGCTGGATTTCAGCGGCCGCCCGTATTTCGTCTTCGACGGCGAGTTCAAGCGCGAGCGCGTCGGCGACATGCCCACCGAACTGGTGCCGCATTTCTTCCGCTCGATCTGCGATGCGTCCGGCTTGAATCTGCATCTGACCGTGCGCGGTGAGAACGATCACCACAAGGTGGAAGCCTGCTTCAAGGCCTTGGCGCGTGCATTGCGCCAGGCGATTCGCCGTGAGGGCACTGCGTTGCCGACCACCAAGGGCGCGCTATGACCGACGTTGCGCTGATCGACGCCGGTGGCGCCAACCTGGGCTCGGTGCGCTATGCGTTGGAGCGCTTGGGCGTCGACGCACGCGTGGTGCGCGATGCGGCTGGCCTGCAGGGCGCGCAGCGGGTGATCCTGCCCGGCGTCGGGGCGGCGCCAGAGGCGATGTCGCGTCTGCGCGCGCAGGGCTTGGTCGAGCCATTGCGGGAATTGCAGGTGCCGTTGATCGGCATCTGCTTAGGGATGCAGTTGCTGTTCGAACATTCCGAAGAAGGCGATGTCGAGTGCCTGGGCCTGCTGCCGGGCATCGTGCGGCACATGACGCCGGCACTTGGCATTCGCGTGCCGCATATGGGCTGGAATCAGCTGGTGCCGATGCGCGATTCCGCGTTGCTGGCCGGTCTGCCCGAGCGTGCCAGTGCGTATTTCGTGCACGGCTATGCGGCGCCGGTGACCGCCGACACCGTTGCCGCCTGCGATCACGGCGGATTGTTCACTGCCGTCGTGCAGAACGGGCTGCGCTGTGGCGCGCAATTCCACCCTGAGCGTTCGGCCGATACCGGTGCACGCATCCTGCGCAATTTTCTTGAGATGAGCTTCCCATGAGTTTTACCGTTTACCCGGCGCTGGATATCCGCAACGGTCGTGTGGTGCGCCTGCTGCAAGGCGATTACGCGCGCGAAACGCAGTACGGCGACGACGTGCTGCCGCGTGCGCAGGCATTCGCCGCTGCCGGTGCGCAGTGGATGCATCTTGTCGATCTGGATGCTGCCAAAGCAGGCGGCTACACCTTGGCCAGCACACTCGGAGAGATTGCGCGAGCCACCGGCTTGCGCGTGCAGACCGGCGGCGGTGTGCGCTCGCGCGAGGATGTGGCGCGCATCCTCGACGCAGGCGCCGCACGCGTGGTGATCGGCTCGTTGGCAGTGCGCGATAGCGAGATGGTGATTGGCTGGCTGCAGGAATTCGGTGCCGATCGCCTGACGATCGCGCTGGACACGCGCCAGGACGCCGAGGGCATCTGGCAGTTGCCGGTGCACGGCTGGACCGAAACGGCAGACGCCACGCTGGACCAATTGGCCGTGCGCTACGCACAAGCCGGGCTGCAGCATCTGCTATGCACCGACATCGCCCGCGACGGCATGCTGTCCGGCCCCAACATGGCGTTGTACGCGCATCTGCGCGCGCTGACGCCGCAGCTGCAGGTGCAGGTCTCCGGTGGCGCGCGCAATCTTGCCGATGTCGCCGCGGCCAAGGCGGCAGGCTGCGCCGGCATCGTGCTCGGCAAGGCCTTGCTGGAAGGCCACCTGGATCTGGACGAGGCACTGGCATGCTGAGCCGTCGCATCATTCCGTGCCTGGACGTACGCGATGGCCGCGTGGTCAAGGGCGTCAAGTTCCGCGACCACATCGACATGGGCGACATCGTCGAACTGGCCTTGCGCTACCGCGCGCAGGGCGCCGATGAGCTGGTGTTCTACGACATCGGTGCCAGCCCGGAAGGGCGTTCGGTCGACTACACCTGGGTCGAGCGGGTGGCACGATTGATCGATATTCCGTTCTGCGTTGCCGGAGGCATTGGCGATGTGGAAACGGCCCGTGCGGTGCTACACGCCGGTGCCGACAAGATATCGATCAACTCGCCTGCGTTAGGTCGCCCGCAACTGATCTCCGAACTGGCCGATGCCTTCGGCGTGCAGTGTGTCGTGGTCGGCATCGATTCGATCCGTGAGGAAGATGGGCAGTGGCGCGTGCGCCGCTACACCGGCGACCCGAGCAAGACCCAGGCGCTGCCAATGCGCACGCTGGATTGGGTGGCCGAAGCGCAGCGCTTGGGCGCAGGCGAGATCGTGCTCAATTGCATGGACAACGATGGGGTGCGCCGCGGCTACGATATCGCCCAACTGCGCCAGGTGCGCGCATTGTGCCGGGTGCCCCTGATCGCTTCCGGCGGTGCGGGCCAGATGCAGCACTTTGCCGACGTCTTCGACCAGGCCGATGTGGATGGCGCACTGGCCGCCAGCGTGTTTCACAGCGGCGCAATTCCGATCCCGGAACTCAAGCAATTCTTGCGCGCGCAACAGATCGAGGTACGCGATGGGCAGTAACCAAGTGGCGACGGGCGAGACGCTCGCAACGCTGGATTGGAGCAAGGGCGATGGTCTGTTGCCGGCAATCGTGCAGGACGCCGACACCCTGCGCGTGCTGATGCTGGGCTACATGAATGCCCAAGCGTTGGCCGTGACCCAGCAGCGCGGCGAAGTCACGTTCTTCAGCCGCAGCAAGCAACGCTTGTGGACCAAGGGCGAAAGTTCGGGAAACGTGTTGCGCGTGGTCTCGATCGAAACTGATTGCGATGCCGACACCCTGTTGGTGCAGGCACGTCCGCATGGCCCGACCTGTCATCTGGGCCGCACCAGCTGTTTTCCGAGTGCGCCTGGGCAGTTCTTGGGCAGCCTGGATGCACTGGTGGCCGAGCGCGAGCGTGAGCGCCCGCAAGGGAGCTACACCACCAAGCTGTTCGAACAAGGCATCCGCCGCATTGCGCAGAAGGTGGGCGAGGAAGGCGTTGAAACCGCGCTGGCCGGCGTGGTGCAGGACGATGACGCGTTGCTCGGCGAATCTGCCGATCTGCTGTACCACCTGATCGTGCTGCTGCGCGCACGTGGGCTGGGCCTTGGCGATGCGGTGGCGTTGCTGGAGTCGCGACATCGATAACGTAGCCGCGTAGGCGCGCACCCGGGCGCGACAGGCGTTATTGGGATGCCCCGTCGCACCCAGGCACGTGTCCACGGATGTGTCGCCGTGTTTTGCTACCTTCGTACACGCGCCGTGCGTCTTGCGATGGCATGTACAATTTCCGCTGATCTTCGCGCGGGAACACGCATGTATCGTCGCTTCGCTTTGTTGGCACTGGGCTTGCTCACGGCAAGCGCATACGCGCGCGCGACCACGGTCGACGGCATCGTGTACGAAGAACGCGATGGGCGTGCCGGCCGCAGCGCGGATGAGCCGGGCGTGGCCGGCGTGTCGGTTTCCAATGGCGAGCAGATCGTGCGTACCGATGCGCAGGGCCGCTACCGACTGCCGGTACGCGACGGGCAGACGGTCTTCGTGATCAAGCCGGGCGACCGCGGCTTTTTGCCCGCCGCCGACGGCCTGCCCGCATTCTGGCGCCACTACGCACCGCGTGGTTCTGCCAAGCATCGCTACAGCGGCGTCGCCGCGACCGGCCGCAACACGCGCAACTGGGATTTCGCGCTGACGCCGCGCGCAGACACCGCGGCCGATGGCTTCCAGATGCTGGTATTTGCCGACAGCCAGACCGCCAGCCTGGCCGACGTTGGTTATTACCAGCGCGACATCGTGGAGCCGATCATCGGCAAGACCACCGCCAGGCTGGGCACCACGCTGGGAGATATCGTCAGCGACGATCTAAGCCTGTATCCGGCCTTGAACAAGGTCACCACGCAGCTGGGCGTGCCGTGGTTCCATGTGCCGGGCAACCACGATCTCAACCTGGACGCGCACGACGATGCGCAGTCGCTGGACACTTGGCACGCGGTCTACGGTCCGGACACCTATGCGGTGGAAGAGGCCAATGCCAGCTTCGTGTTCCTGGACGATGTGATCTACACGCCCGGCGGAAAGCAGGCCTATATCGGTGGACTGCGCGAAGAGCAATTTGCGTTCCTGCAGAATTACCTGGCGCAGCTGCCACGCGAACGGCTGTTGGTGCTGGGCATGCATATCCACCTGTTCGATGCAGTGCCGGGGCAGGACACCTTCCGGCATGCCGATCGCCGCCGCCTGTTCGCATTGCTGAAAGAATTTCCGCATGTGTTGGTGCTCAGCGGCCATAGCCACACGCAGCGCCAGGTGGAGCATGGTGCCGACGAAGGCTGGCAAGGCGCACGCCCGCTGCACGAATACAATGTGGGGGCGGCCTGCGGTGCGTTCTGGTCGGGCGCCAAGGATGCCGAGGGCATTCCCGATGCGACCATGAGCGACGGCACTCCCAATGGCTATGCGGTGCTGCAGGTTGCCCCCAGCGGCAACTACACGCTGGCTTATCACGCTGCGCGCTCGGCCGACGATGCGCAATTGTTGCTGCACGCGCCCAAGGTGCTGCGCAAGGGCGCGTATGCGGCGTGGGGCGTCTACGCCAATGTTTTCATGGGCCAGGACGACACCGTGGTCGAGATGCGCATCGATAACGGCGCATGGCAGCCGATGAAGCGGGTAGAGCGTGGCGATCCGCGGGTGCTGGCAGAGAACGTGCGCGACGATGCGGCCGACGCACTACGCGGTTACGACCGCTCGCCAGAGGCTACGCCGTCCACGCATCTGTGGCGCGGCGCATTGCCGACCACGCTGGCGGTGGGCGAACACACCGTCCAGGTGCGCGCGACCCTGCCCACCGGGCAGTACAGCGCCAGCACCGTGTACCGCCTGCAAACTGCTGAGCCGTGAGCCGGGCCACAGCCACGCCTCGCCCAGCGCCCTTCTCCCACCGGGGAGAAGGGGCCGCCATGGGGCGAGGGTGCGCACAATGCCTGACATCACCCAGTCCCTGAAGCACCTTGCGCCAGGGGAATCCGGCTTGCACCAAACGATTGCTTGTGACCGTGTGTAGCGGCGTTTGATGCAGCGATAGGGAGCCGGCTCGTCGTGATAGCCAGCAGACAGAAGCGCGGGTGCGAGATCGCGACGTTGAAGCATGCGTCGGCTGCGGCGCAGTGGCCTGATCGCCAAAAACACAAACGCCTCCACACGGGAGGCGTTTCGGGATCCGGGCTGGCAGGCGTTGGCGCGCTGGCGAGGATCGGTGCTGGCTGGCGGTTGCTGGCTGGCTGGGCGAGTGTAGCGAGCCCTGGTTGAGGCTGACGAAATGAGAATTAGTCTCAGCACTAACCGTGGTTATCGATTGGATGCTGCAGGTGCGGGCGGGGTGTGCCTCGACGGGGTTGCGGTTGCCGGGGCATTTGAACGCGGCACGTCGCTCACCGGCGCATCGCCCGTCGAGTCGGTCGAATCCACGCCCTGGTCCGGCTCCGCATCCATGTCCACCGGCGGGTACGGATACGCAACCGCCGGCCCCAGATGCACGCCGGCACGCCAACGCGCCAGCACCGGCGCGATGCGCTTGCCCAGCGATTGCTGCGGCAACGAGGGAAGCTCGCCTTCCTGCTTTTCGCGTGCGGTGATGGCGGCTTTGGCAATGTCGAATGCCGCCAACGGGTCATTGCTCTGGTTCATTGCATCGATCAACCATGCCTGCCCGAAATAGGTGACATTGGAGGTATTGCCGCAGCCGAACGAGGGCCGATCGGCACGCGCAGCGGTGAGAATCAGCGTTTGCGGCGAGCGCAGTGCGGGAATGAAACCTCCCGAATAGCAGGCCGACAGCACGATGATGCGATTGTCGATGCCGGCATCGTCCAGCGCCTTGCGCAGATCCTGCGGGCTGATGAAATCCTCTTCCTTGTCGTCGACCTGCACGTACAGGCTATGGTCTTCGGTACCGTGGGTGGTGACGAACAACAGCAGCGCGTCTTCCGTGCGATCCATGCGCTTGCCGATTGCGGCAAGCGTGTCGTAGAGATTGTCGTAGGTTGCCAGCGGCGCGTACGGATGCTCGCCCAGGTTGTCCGGGTTGTTGACCAGCGTGACCACGCGCCCACGCGCATCGAAGCGTTGCTCGAACAGCTGTTTGAGGTAAAGCGTCTCGTTGCGGAAGACATCGTCGCTGGCATCGCCGGCAAAACCCACCACGTACAGATCGGTGACGCCGGGGCGCTGCGGTTGCAAGGTCTTCAGCGCCTGCGCCAGGGCGGCCCGATCGACCGGATCGACCGCATCGTGGTTCTCGGCAGGCTGAGCCTGCAACGCCGCACCAGCGTCCGGGTGGCAGCCGGCCATCAACGCCACCACGACGATCAGCGTGGAAAGGCGTCGCCATACTGCATGTGGCGCAAAAGGGGAGTGCAGCGACATGGCGCGCGCAGAGGTCCAGGAAAGACGGGGTAAGTGGCGGAGCGCGGTGCCCGCAGCGCAGACCACTATCCCGTCGGATAGATGCAGGCGGCGCGTCGCAGCTGGAACAGAGCAGCTGCATGGGTAGCGCAAACCACCGATTGCGCTCAACGGCAAGGAGCGCAATCGGCTTGCGGATCGTGCTTACAGCACCAACTGGCTAAAACTCTCCACACGCTGGTGGCTGCCGACATCCTCGGCCGAACGCGGCGTGGGATAGTCCTCCCGGCGGTCCAGAAGCGCGGTGCGCATGCCAGCGCGCTTGGCGGCATCGAGCTCTTCGATCACATCCGACAGGAACAGGATCTCCGGCCCCGGCACGCCAATGCGTTCAGCGATGCGGCGGTAGCTGGCGCTTTCGCGCTTGGGGCCGACTTCGGTGTCGAACCAGTCGGTAATCAGTCCGCTCAGGTCGCCCGCGTCGCTGTGCGCGAAGAACAGTTTCTGCGCCGGCACCGAGCCGGACGAATACACATACAGCGGAATGCCGGCCGCGTGCCAGGCTTTGAGCTGGATCGCCGCATCGGCGTAGATATGCGCAGTGAAGTCGGCCGTCTTGTAGCCGTCGCCCCAGATCAGTCCCTGCAAGGCCTTGAGCGCGGTGTGCTTGCGATCCTCGTCGATCCAGGTCTGCAGCGTGCTGATCAGCACCTCGTCCGGCACGTCCTCGCCGATTTCATCGGCCACCTGGTTGAGCCAGTGACGCACCTGCGGATGATTGCCGTGCTCGCGCACGTACGCCGGCATGGCGCGGCGCGCATACGGGAACAAGACGTCCTTGACGAACGAAATGCTGCTGGTCGTACCTTCGATATCGGTGAGGATCGCTTGCGGTCGTGTCATCGTCAGCTGGCCTTGTGAGGTTTCTCGGGGGCGTAGCGGGGGAATTGTTTGGCGATTTCGGTGCCGGTGAAATGTCCGACCCAGCCGTCCGGCTCGGTGAAGAAACGGATCGCCACGAAGTGCGGCTCCGGCCCCATGTCGAACCAGTGCAAGGTGCCGTCGGGCACGGCAATCAGGTCGTCCTTGACGCATTCGATCTCATAGACCTTGGCATCGACGTGCAGCGTGAACAGGCCCGAGCCGGCGACGAAAAACCGCACCTCGTCTTCCTTGTGGAAGTGCTCGTCCAGAAACTTGGCGCGCATTTCCTCGCGCTTGGGGTTGTCCGGCGCGATGCTGACCACGTCCACGGTCTTGAAGCCGCGCTCGGCGCTGATGCGGTCGATATCGGCGCGATAGGCCGCCATCACCTGCTCGGGCGTGGCGCCCGGTTCGACCGGCGCGCTGGCATGCCAGCGTTCGAAGGTCACGCCAATCTTCTGCAACTGGGCGGCGATCGCATCGCCGTCGCGGCTGTCGAACTCGGGGGTGGCGGGATTGGTGTCGGCGAAGATACGCAGTCGGCTCATGGCGGTCTGGCTCACGAATGGGGGACGGACAGTGCTCAGCGCATGCCGCGCAGTTTCAGCAGTTCGAGTTCGCAATGCAGCAGGAATTCGAACGCTTCCAGATGACGACGTGCCTCGGCCATGTTGCGGCCCCAGGCATACAGGCCGTGTCCTTCGATGAGATACCCCCACATGCTCTGTTTGTCCAGCAAGGCCTCGACCTGCGCGGCCAGCACCTGCATGTCCTGGGTATTGGCGAAGACCGGCACGTCCACCGCGGTTTCGTGGGTGGTGTTGCCATCGAAGGCCTTGAGCAGTTCGTAGCCTTCGAGCCGGATCACACCGCTGCCTGCATACAGGCGGGAAGCAATCGTCTGCACCGGCGAGTGCGTATGCAGCACGCAACCGATCTCCGGAAACCGGCGATACAGCTGGGTGTGCAGCAGGGTTTCGGCAGACGGGCGCAACGGGCGGCCGACGGCCAGGCCATCGAAGTCCACCACCATGATGTCTTCTTCGACCAGACGACCCTTGTCGCGGCCGGAGACGGTGATGGCCGCGTGCTGTTCGTCCAGCCGATGGGAAAAATTGCTGCTGGTCGCAGGCGTCCAGCCGGCATGGGCCAGCTCGCGGATATTGGCGATCAGCAGGTGCGCCAGCTCGTGTAGCCGCGTGGTGCTGTAGGGCAGGGGGGCAGTGGTCGCATTCATGGACCTATTCTACTGCGCCCCCGGTGCATGGGCAGGTGCAGCGCAGCAGGCGTCGTCCTGCCGCGCCCGACACCGGATCATGCGTGGGCTCAGCGGCCGTCGCGCACACGGCTGTGGCGATACCCGTAGCCGAAGTAGATCACCAGCCCGACCAGCGTCCACAAGCCCATCAGCATCCAGTTGTGCAGCGTCATCGCCGACAGCAGCGCAAGGCAGCTCAATACGCCGGCGCTGCAGATCAGCCAGGCGGCCGGCATGCGGAACGGACGCGGCAGTTCCGGGTGGGTGCGACGCAGGATCAGCACGCCGGCGCAGACCGCCGCGAAGGCGATCAGCGTGCCCATCGAGGTCAATTCGCCCAGCACATCCAGCGGGAACACCGCTGCCAGCAGCGCGATGCCGACACCGGTGATGACGGTATTGACATGCGGGGTGCGGTACTTGGGGTGGATGCGGGTGAAAATCGACGGCAGCAGGCCATCGCGCGCAATGATCATGAAGATGCGCGGCTGCCCGATGATCATCACCAGCACCACCGACGACAGCCCGATCAACGCGCCCACTTCCACGACCACGCGTAGCCAGGCCAGCTGCGGATGCGCCGCCACGGCGGTCACCACCGGCTCGTCGGTGCCGAGCAGGGTGTACGGCACCAGGCCGGTCATGACTGCCGCCATGGCGATGTAGAGCACGGTGCAGATCACCAGCGACAGGATCATGCCGATCGGCAGGTCGCGTTGCGGGCGATGCGATTCCTGCGCTGCCACCGACACCGCTTCGAAGCCGATATAGGCGAAGAACACCATCGCCGCGCCGCGCAGCACGCCCTCCATGCCGTACTTGCCCGGGCCTTCGTTGGACGGAATGAACGGGTGCCAGTTGGCCGTGTCCACGTATTTCCAGCCCACCGCGATCACCAGCAGGATCAGGCCGGTCTTGAGGATCACCATGGCCATGTTCATTGCCGACGACTTGCGGATGCCGACATAGCACAGCCAGGTCAGCAGCAGCACGATGCCGGCCGCCGGCAGGTTGGCGATCGCCCCGGTGGGTTGCAGCTTGCCGTCCAGCGGCGCGCTGACAAGTGCGGCCGGCAGGTGGATGTCGAAATGCTCGAGCAGGCTCAGGAAGTAGCCGGTCCAGCTGACCGCCACTGCCGAGGCGGACACGCCATATTCCAGCACCAGCATCCAGCCGATGAACCACGCGGCCAGCTCGCCGAAGGTGGCGTAGGTGTAGGTGTAGGCGCTGCCGGAGACCGGCACCATCGCAGCGAATTCTGCGTAGGCCATCGCACAGAACGCACAGCACACCGCTGCGAGCACGAACGAGAGCATGATCGCCGGTCCGGCATGGTCGGCCGCCGCCTGGCCGGTGATGACGAAGATGCCGCCGCCGATCACCGCGCCGATTCCCAGGGCGGTCAGCCCCCATGGGCCAAGCGCGCGTTGCAGGCCCAGCCCGTCGGCCGCCTCATGGCTGGCGTGCGGGTGTTTGGTGGCCCAAAGTTGTTTGAACATGAAGCGGTTCCGGCTTGGCGCTACGCGCGATCATTGAACAAGAAGACCGGCGTCGCGCGCCGGTCTTGAGAGAAGCTTAGGCCCGTTTCGCGAGGCGACTGTGGTGGACGCCGTAGCCGAAGTAGATCGCCAGGCCGATCACGGTCCAGCCTACGAACACCTTCCAGTGTTCCTGGAAGGCCTGGAAGAACAGGAACAGACAGGCCAACGCGCCCAGGGGACAGATCACCATCGCCAGCGGCACCCGGAACGGGCGCGGCAGGTCGGGCTTGGTGAAGCGCAGCACCAGCACGCCGGCGCAGACCGTGGCGAAGGCGAGCAGGGTGCCCATCGAGACGAGTTCGCCCAGTACGTTCAACGGGATCACCCCGGCCAGCAGCGCGGCGACCACGCCCACGAAGAGCGTGCCGACGTAGGGCGTGCGGAATTTCGGGTGCACCTTGCCGAACAGCTTGGGCATCAGCCCATCCTTGGCCATGGTGTAGAAGATGCGCGGCTGCGCTATCAGCATCACCAGCACCACCGACGACAAACCGGCGATGGCACCGATTTCCACCGCGGTCTTGAGCCAGGTCAGTTGCGGGTGGGCCTCCAGCGCGGTGGCCACCGGCTTGGCGGTGCCAAGCTGGGTGTAGGGCAGCAGGCCGGTCAGCACCGCGCAGACGATGATGTAGATGACGGTGCAGATGGCCAGCGACACCAGGATGCCGATCGGCATGTTCTTCTGCGGATCCTTGGTCTCGCCGGCGGAGGTGGAAACCGCGTCGAAGCCGATGTAGGAGAAGAACACGATGGACGCGGCGCGAAACACCCCGTCCCAGCCGAACTGGCCGGGGCCGGTGTTTTCCGGGATGAAGGGGTGCCAGTTCGCCGGGTCGATATAGGAAATGCCAAAGCCCACGAACAGGCAGATCACCACGACCTTGATCGCCACCACGATCGCGTTGGCGAACGCCGACTGGGTGACGCCGACGTAGCACAGGATGCTCACCGCCGCGACGATCAGCACGGCCGGCAGGTTGACCAGATTCCCGGAGCTGACAAAGCCGTGGCCGTCCCAGGCCAGCGGCGCACCCGCCAACTCGGCGGGGAACGGCAACCCGAGGGTGCCGGTGATGAAGCTGATCAGGTAGGCAGACCAGCCGACTGCAACGCTGGACCCGGCGAACAGGTATTCCAGCACCAGACACCAGCCGATGAACCAGGCGATGCCTTCGCCGAGCGTGGCGTAGGAATACGAATAGGCGCTACCGGAGACCGGCATCATCGCGGCGAATTCGGCATAGCACAGGCCGGCGAAGGCACAGGCGATACCGGCGAACACGAACGACAGCATCACCGCTGGCCCAGCATGGTTGGCAGCCACCTGGCCGGTCAGCACGAAGATGCCGGCGCCGATCACCGCGCCGATACCGAGCATGATCAGGTGCTTGGCTGTGAGGGTCCGTTGCAGCGTGGCTTCGCCTTGCAGGCTGCCTTCGACCGGTTCGCCCGCATCGACGTGGCCGGCGGGCTCGATCGGTTTGACCCTCAACAGAGACTTCAGCATTCGGTACATCCCGTAAGTGGCAAAGCGCAGGCGCATGCGCCCGGACGAATTGGTGCGCCGCATCCCGGTGGGACAGGCAAGCGGCCTACCTTGCCAAAGCTACACGCTCACGACAAGCGCGTACGCAGCATGAATGGCGATAATGGCCGCCTGGCCCGCACCGGGCGACCGAGAACGCGCGATGGTAGATGCAACCCTGCAGCAGCAATTGGCGGCGTACCGCCTGCGTTGGCCGGAGGAGGCCGCGCTGGCAGAGCAGTTCGCACAATTGCTGGACGATGCCACCGATCCGTTCGTGCGCGAGCGTGTCGAAGGTCATTTCACCGGCTCGGCGTGGGTGGTCAGCGCCGACGGCACACGCACCTTGCTGACCCATCACCGCAAGCTGCAGCGCTGGCTGCAGCTGGGCGGGCACGCCGATGGCGACCGCGATCTGGCGCAGGTGGCGCTCCGCGAAGCTGAAGAAGAATCCGGTTTGCCTGGCCTGAGGCTGGCGGATGCAGACCTATTCGATCTGGACCGCCACTGGATCCCGGCACGCGGCGAGGTGGCAGGCCACTGGCACTACGACGCGCGCTACGTGGTGGTGGCCGGCGCGGACGAAGACTTCCAGGTCAGCGAGGAATCGCTGGCCCTGGCCTGGCGCCCGATTGTTGAGCTGCTTGCAGAACCGGAGCTGGACCCGTCGCTGCGGCGCATGGCGGAGAAGTGGTTGGAGAGCCGGGAGGCGTGATTCGGGATTCGGGATTGGCAGAAGCTGGCGGCCGACGCCGATCCACCTAGGGCTTGTCTGCTTCCCACAGCGTGGTTGGACCGACGAACCCACCGGTTGCGGCGAAGCGCTGTACGAATCCCGAATCCCGATTCCCAAATCCCGCTTAATAAAGTACCCGCGTCCGCAAGGTGCCGGTGATCTGTCCCAGCTCGTCCTTCAGTACGCCGGCAAGCTCCTCGCTGGCGCTGACATCGATGACCACATAGCCCACCTTGGGGTCGGTGCGCAGGAACTGGCCGTCGATGTTGACGTTATGGCGCGAGAACAATTCGTTGATCTGCGACAGCACGCCCGGCACGTTGCGATGGATATGCAGCAACCGCAGGCTTTCGGCGTGCTCGGGCAGGGTGACCTCCGGGAAGTTCACCGCCGACAAGGTGCTGCCGTTGTCGCTATAGCGCACCAGTTTGGCGGCGACCTCGATCCCGATGTTGTCCTGCGCCTCCAGCGTGCTGCCGCCCACGTGCGGGGTCAGGATCACATTGTCGTGCGCAGTGAGCGGCGATTCGAACGCGTCGCCATTGCCCTTGGGCTCGATCGGGAACACGTCCACCGCCGCGCCGCCGATCTGGCCGGAGGTGAGCGCCGCATCCAGCGCGTCGATGTCGATGACGGTGCCGCGCGAGGCGTTGATCAGGTGCGCGCCAGGCTTCATGCGGGCGATTTCGGCTGCGCCGATCATGTCCTTGGTCGACGGCGTTTCCGGCACGTGCAAGGTGACCACGTCCGAGCGCGCCAGCAGGTCGTCCAGGTCGATGGCCGCGCGTGCGTTGCCCAACGACAGCTTGGTTTCGATGTCGTGAAAGATCACCTGCATCCCTAACGATTCGGCCAGCACGCCGACCTGGGTGCCGATATGCCCGTAGCCGACGATGCCCAGCACCTTGCCGCGCGTTTCGTGGCTGCCGGCGGCCGATTTCGACCAGCCGCCGCGATGGCATTGCGCGTTCTTCTGCGGAATGCCACGCAGCAACAGGATCGCCTCGGCGATGACCAGTTCGGCCACGCTGCGGGTGTTGGAGTAGGGCGCGTTGAAGACCGGGATGCCGGCCAGCTCGGCCGCGTCCAGGTCCACCTGGTTGGTGCCGATGCAGAAACAGCCGATGGCGATCAGGCGCTTGGCGTGGGCCAGCACTTCGGCGCTCAGCTGCGTGCGCGAGCGGATACCGACGATATGCGCGTCGGCGATGCGGGCGATCAACTCGTCTTCCGGCAGCGATTTGGCGTGCAGTTCGATCTGCGAGTAGCCGGCGGCGCGGAACACGTCGACGGCGGTCGGGCTGATGCCTTCCAGCAACAGCACGCGGATGTCCTGCTTGGGAAACGAGGTTTTCTTCGGCGACATGGGGGAACGCAATGCAGCAATCGGGTCGGCAACTATGCCAGATGGGGTGCGCGATTGGGTGGCCGCCACGCGATGTTCGCGCCGGCAAAGCCCTTGCGGCGCAACGGTTTCAGCTGAATCCAACGCGGCGTCGGCCACGCGTGCGCCGGCTGGACGAGCCGGGCCGGCACTGGCACGCTGTGCGGTTCCTACCGCAGCGCCGCGTGCCATGACCGATCCCCGCATCCTTTCGTTGCAACAGGCCGTGCCTGCGTTGCGTTTGAAGACCGAGCCGGCCGACCTGGAGCATTACGGTCGCGACTGGACCCGCCGCTGGACGCCGAACCCACTCGCGATCGCCTTGCCGGGCTCGGTGGAGGAAGTGCAGGCGGTCGTGCGTTGGGCAAATGCGCAAGGCGTGGCGGTGGTGCCGTCGGGCGGGCGCACGGGCTTGTCCGGCGGCGCAGTGGCGGCCAACGGCGAGTTGGTGCTGAGCGTGGAGCGCTTGAACAAACCGCTGGATTTCAACGCAGTGGATCGCACGCTCACCGTGCAGGGCGGCATGCCGCTGGAAGCGGTGCACAACGCCGCGCGCGAGCATGGGCTGGTGTACCCGGTGGATTTTGCCGCACGCGGCTCGTGTTCGATCGGCGGCAACATCGCCACCAATGCCGGCGGCATCCGGGTGATCCGCTACGGCAATACGCGCGAATGGGTGGCCGGGTTGAAGGTGGTCACCGGTGGCGGCGAGTTGCTGGAACTCAACAATGCGCTGGTGAAGAATTCCAGCGGCTACGACTTCCGCCACCTGATGATCGGCTCCGAAGGCACGCTCGGCATCATCGTCGAGGCCACGCTGCGGCTGACCGACCCGCCGCCGCCCAGCAACGTGATGTTGCTGGCATTGCCATCCTTCGACGTGCTGATGCAGGTGTTCGCCGCGTTCCGCGCGCAGCTGCGCCTGGAGGCTTTCGAATTTTTTACCGATCGCGCGCTGGAGCATGTGCTTGCGCATGGCGCGCAGGCGCCGTTCGCGCAGGTGCACCCGTATTACGTGGTCACTGAATTCGCTGCAGGCGATCAGGCGCAGGAAGCGGCCGCGATGGCGGCCTTCGAGACCTGCATGGAGCAGGGCTGGGTCAGCGATGGCGTGATCAGCCAGAGCGATGCGCAGGCCGCGCAGCTGTGGCGTCTGCGCGAAGGCATCACCGAGGCGCTGGCGCGCTACACGCCGTACAAGAACGATGTGTCGGTGCGCATTTCGGCGATGCCCGCCTTCCTGGCCGAAACCCAGGCCTTGCTGCACGATGCGTATCCGCATTTCGATGTGGTGTGGTTCGGGCATATCGGCGATGGCAACCTGCACATCAACGTGCTCAAGCCCGATGGCACCAGCCAGGCCGATTTCGTTGCAGCCTGCGATCAGGTCACCAAGTTGCTGGCGCAGGCCTTGCAGCGTTTCGACGGCAGCATTTCCGCCGAACACGGCATCGGCCTGGTCAAGAAGGCGTATCTGTGGAGCACGCGCTCTGCCGAGGAAATCGCCTTGATGCGCGGCATCAAACATGTGCTCGATCCTCATCTTTTGCTGAATCCCGGCAAGCTGTTCGAGATGCATGACGCACCTGCCGACACGCGCGCCGGTTAGTCTTCCAGCACCTTCACACGGAATCGATCAGCCCATGATGCGCTCCCTCGTGTTCTGCGCTTTGACGCTGCTGCCGCTGGCAGCGTTCGCATCCAGCCTGGCCGGGACGTCGGCAGGTGCCTCGTCGGCTGGCTCGTCCAATTCGTCCGGCAGCAGCTCCGGCGACGACAAGGTGGTGGCCGACGCCCGCGAAGATGCGGCCGGTTTTGTCGCCAGCGGCGGCGTCATTCGCGGTGCGCGTCTGGAAGCGGCGTTGGTGCAGTTGCGTAGCCGTAGCGACGCGGCGCGGCTGGCCAGCGACCTGGAGCTGGCGCAGTCCATCCTGGCCCAGTGAGTCTGCGCCGGCGGTGCGGCTGGCTGCTGCCGGCGGCCTTGATCGCCCCGCAGGCGCAGGCCGAACTGTTGGTCGAGGTTGTTCCGTCGGACTTGCCTGCGGCGGAGATCGAAGCGAGCAATGCGCTGGTGCAGCTGGTTGCACGGCGATTGCCGCAGGGCTGGACGCAGCGGATGACCGCCCCGATCCAGCTGCAATGGCGCACCGATCTGCCGGCGCAGGTACATGGCCGTGCCATCGGCAATCGCATCCTGCTCGATCGCGCGCTGTTGCAGGCGTGGAGCGCGCAATCGGACGAAGCACGTTCCGATCGCAACGCAGCTGCCACGCGCGCGGCGATGGCAGCGCTCATACACGAACTGGCGCATGTGCTCGATCGCGGCGCAGGCAGCGCGTTGTCGCGCGATCGGCGCCTGCGCGATCTCGCCGGCTGGCAGGTGCGGCCGTGGCGGCTGGGGCGCGGCGCAAACCGGTTTAGCGACCGCAGCCCGGACGGGTACGAGCGCCGCAGCCCGGCCGAGTTCGTTGCGGTCAATCTCGAGCATTACGTGCTGGACGCCGACTATGCGTGCCGGCGCCCTGCGCTGGCGGCGTGGTTTGCGCAGCGCCTCGGGCCGCCGCAGGGCGCTGTGCGCTGCGAGAGCGCATTGCCGTACCTGCAGGCCGACAACGATGCCGGTGCGATGTCGTTGCTGTCGCTGGATCCGGCACGCGTGTACGCGGTGGATTATCTGCTTGCCGAGGGTAACGAGCAGCCGATGAGCCGTTGGGGCCATAGCATGTTGCGCCTGGTGATCTGCGCCCCCGGCCGTGCGCCGGGCCCGGCATGCCGGCTGGATCTGCAATATCACCGCGTGCTGTCGTTCCGCGCCTTCGTGGGCGATGTGCAGATTTCCAGCTGGCGTGGGCTCACCGGTTCGTACCCGTCGCGGCTGTTCGTGCTGCCGTTGAACCAGGTCGTCGACGAATACACCAAGGTGGAATTGCGCGCCCTGTCGTCGGTGCCGCTGACGCTGGCGCCCGATGAGATCGCGGCCCTGCTCAAGCGCGCCGCGCAGGTGCATTGGAGTTACGACGGGCGCTATTACTTCATCAGCAACAACTGCGCGGTGGAAACCTACAAGTTGCTGCATGACGGGGTGCCGCGTCTGGCTGCAGCGAACTTGTCTTCGATCATGCCGCGCGGTCTGCGGCAACGATTGCAGCGTGCCGGCATCGCCGATCTGCGGGTGCTGGACGACCCTGCACACGCCATCCGCCAGGGCTATTACTTCGAATCGGCGGCAGCGCATTACCAGGCCATGTTCGATGTGCTTCGGCGTGGCATCGCAGTGCCGCAAACTACTGTCGCGCAGTGGCTGGATGCCGCGCCCGAGGTGCGCGCGCAATGGTTCGACCGCGGTGGTCTGCGCGAAACTGCAGCGGCGCTGTTGCTGGAACAGGCGGCCCTGCGTCGTCAGGAATTGCTGGCGCGCGATGCGCTCAAGCGCCTGGTGCAACAACCGGGCATGGCCGCGCGCGACGCGGTGCAGGGCCAGCTGCAGGCGCTGTTCGCACGGCAGGCGCAACTCAGTCATCCGGCGGTGCTGTCGGGCAGCACGGGGTATGGCTTGCCGCAAGCGGAGGAGCAGCAACGGCTGAGTGCGCGCGTGGCGCAGGAAAGCGCGGTGTTGGTCGATGGCTGGAAGCAGCTGCAGCGGGCTGGACGCCAGCAATTGCCCGCCGACGTACGCAATGGCTTGGAGCAGGGCGAAGCGAATGTGGAACGTTTGCGTGCGCACCTGCGTGTGCTTGCGCGCGGCGATGCGGCGGCCGACAACGTGCAGCCGGACATGCGCATGCCTTTGCAGGTGCAATAGCGATCGGGCGACGCGAGGGGCGCAGTGGGAGCCTCTCTCCCGCCGGGGCGAAAAGGCAGGGCTTGCGCGGCACTGGCACGCAGGCCTTCGTGCGCCCGCATTGCAGGCGCGGGTAGGGGTGCGGGGTAGTGCGTGAAGCCGTCGGTGATTCACCTCTGACGACGCGTGGCGACACGTTCATCATCGCGGCTACTGACAGTTCTCTGCGGCGCCCCTCATCTGGCGCTACGCTCCATCTTCTCCCTTATCAAGGTGATGGGAGACGGGATACACCGCGCGCACCTCAGTACGTGCGGCGAGCGCTTCTCCCGTCGGGAGAGGGGGTGGGGTCAGGGTACGGCTCGACGCTATCGTGCAGGTCCAACTGCACGAGGCTTCGCCTTACTTTCATACGGCGCTAAGCGCCACCGTCTCCCCATGAAGTGACCAATGTCCCGAGTGGAGAAGGGATACCTCAGCCGGCGGGTTGCAGCTCCGCTTGCACCGCATACTGGCGCAGCCACTGGCTGATGTGCGCATCGTTGCGGTACTGCTGCATCAGCTTGGCCAGACGTGCCGGTGCAGGCGTGCAGAACTGCGCAACTGCCACTTCGATCTCGTGGCGGCGATCGGCGTCGTAGGTTCTTCGCCAGCGAAATGCACGCAGGTGTCGTAGTCGTCCACCAGCGCGCGTACGTCGTCGGGCATGCCGCACAGGCCGGCCGGGTGCTGCAGCCATTCTTCCTCCACCTTGGGGTCGGTGCAGGTTGCCGCAGCCGGCGCCGCCGCGGGCGTCGGTACCGGTCTGGCGGTGCAGGCAGCCAGCAGCCCCAGCGACAGGGCTGCGAGCAGGCGACGCATCAGTCGGCGCGACCGGCAAATTCGCCCGTGGTGGTGTTGACCAGCACGCGTTCGCCGTTGGTGATGTACTCGGGCACCATGATTTCCATGCCGGTGTTGAGCTTGGCCGGCTTGGGCCGTTTGGTGGCGGTGCCGCCCTTCAATTCCGGCGGAGTCTCCACCACTTCCAGCGTCACCGTCTGCGGCAGTTGCACGGCTACCGGCTGGTCGTCGATCACTTGCACATAGATGCCGGTCAGGCCATCGGTGATGTAGCCGGCGTCGGTGCCGATCACGTCCGCATCCAGCGTGTACGGGGTGAAGTCTTCATCGTCCATGAACACGAACGCTTCGCCGTCCTTGTACGAGAACGTGGACTGTCGGCGCAGCAGCTCGACTTCCGGCAGGTTGTCGTCTGCATCGAAGCTGGCGTCGGTTTTGATCCCGCCCGGCACGCTGTACATGATGAAACGAAAGCGCACATTGCCGCCGCGGCCCTGCGGCGAGCTGCGTTCGATGTCGCGGATCTGGTAAATGCCGCCGTTGTATTCGACGACGTTGCCTTTCTTGATGTCGTTGGCTTTCATGGGCTGAGTCAGAGATTAGGGATTGGGGATTTTGGGATTGGCAAGAACAGGATTGCAGGAGGCGGGGAGGGCACGGGGTTCTCGCTGTGACGAATCCCCACTCCCGAACCCCCAATCCCGGCTACTTCGGTGCCAACCGCACGCCGCCGTCCAGGCGGATCACTTCGCCGTTGAGGTAGCGGTTGCGCAGGATAAAGGCGACGGTGTCGGCGTATTCGTCGGGCTGGCCGAGGCGCGAGGGGAACGGGATGGAGGCGGCCAGCGATTGCTGCACGGCCTCGGGCATGCCGTCGACCATCGGGGTCCAGAACACGCCCGGCGCGATCGTCATCACGCGGATGCCGAAGCGCGCCAGTTCGCGTGCCATCGGCAAGGTCATGCCGACCACGCCGCCTTTGCTGGCCGCATACGCGGCCTGGCCGATCTGGCCCTCGAATGCGGCGACCGAGGCGGTATTGACGATCACGCCGCGTTCGCCGTCATCGCCGGTGGTGTTGTGTTGCATGACATCGGCCGCAGCCTTGGCCACATTGAAGCTGCCGACCAGATTCACCAGCACGGTGTTGCGAAAGGTGGCCAACGGCATCGGCGCTTCCTTGCCCAACACGCGGCCGGCGCCGAGGATGCCGGCGCAATTGACCACCAGATTCAATCCGCCCAGCGCCTGCGCAGCTTGCGTCACATTGGCCGCGACCTGGGCCTCATCGGTGACGTCGGTGGCGAGGTAATGCGCGTTGCCGGCACCGAGCAGCGCCAGCGCCGCCTCGGCCCTGTCGGCGTTGACGTCGAACAGCGCGACCTTGCCGCCGTCGGCCACCAGGCGCTGTGCGACGGCCAGGCCGAGGCCGGAAACGCCGCCGGTCACGATGGCAAGAACAGAAGATGGCTGCATGCGGTGGTTCCCTGAGTAACGTTGATGGCCGGTGGTAGCGGCAAACGAACGAGCGGCGGAGCGGGCGGCAATTCTAGCCGAAGCCCCTGCGTGATCGCGGTGGTAGGTGATGCACGATTGCGCGGGCAGCAATCCCTCAGTCGGCGGCAGCCAGCGCCTTGCCGACCTTGCTGCCGGTGTCGCGACCGAGCAGCTGCGCCAGCCAGCGGCCGGTGCGGGCCAGGGCGGGCAGGTCGATGCCGGTGGGCATGCCCAGCCCGTGCAACAGGTACACCACGTCTTCGCTGGCAACGTTGCCGCTGGCGCCCTTGGCATACGGGCAGCCGCCCGCACCGGACACGGCCGCATCGATCACGCGGACGCCTTGCTCCAGGCATGCAGCGATATTGGCCAGCGCCTGCCCATAGGTATCGTGGAAATGCACCGCCAACGCCTGCATCGGCACCGCCTGCGCCACTGCGGCCAGCATCTGACGCGCCTTGAGCGGCGTGCCCACGCCGATGGTGTCGCCCAGCGAGATTTCATAGCAGCCGAGCGCGTGCAGACGTTGCGCCACATCGACCACATCGGCCACCGGCACCTCGCCCTGGTACGGGCAGCCCAGCACGGTGGAGACGTAGCCGCGCACGCGCACACCGTCGAGCGCGGCCTGCTGCAGGATCGGCCGGAACCGTTCGATCGATTCGTCGATGCCGGCGTTGGTATTGGTGCGATTGAACGCCTCCGACGCGGCGGTGAAGACCGCCACTTCCTGCGCCCCGGCCGCGCGTGCGCGTTCGTAGCCCTGCAGGTTGGGCACCAGCACCGGATATGCGATGCCCGGCACCTGCGCGATGCCGGCAAACACCGCGGCGGCGTCGGCCAGCTGCGGTACCCAGCGTGGGCTGACGAAGCTGGTCGCTTCGATCGTGCGCAGCCCGGTGGCCGAGAGTTGATCGATCAACGCGATCTTGTCGGCAGTGGCGATCGGTTGCGCTTCGTTTTGCAGGCCATCGCGTGGGCCAACTTCGACAATGCGGACGAAGTGGCTCATGCGCTTACATCGCTGTGCGCATGACGGCGTGCAGACATCGCCGCAACCTCATGCAAGGTGGCGGTCGAATGCGCGAACAAGGAAACCAGGGACATCGGAAAGAGACTCATGCGGGGAGGTGGCAGACCGCTTCGCAATTGTTGCCGTCAGGGTCGAGCACGAAAGCGCTGTAATAGTGGGCGTGGTAATGCGGGCGCAGGCCGGGTGCACCGTGATCGCGGCCACCGGCGGCCAGCGCAGCGCGATGAAACGCATCGACGCTGTCGCGGTCGGTCGCCGTCAGCGCGACATGGGTGCTGCCCGGCGTCTGCGCGTGGGAGCCCAGCCAGAGAAACGGGCGCTCGGTGCCGAAACCGGCATGCGCGTGGCCGCCGGTTTGCGCGGCCGTCAACTCCACCAGCAGCGTGATGCCCAGTGGCGCAAGCGCGGCCCGGTAGAAGGCGGTGCTGGTTTGCAGATCGCTGCAGGCCAGGCCGATATGGTCGATGGCGCTCACGCCAGGCTCTCCGGCATCCACGCGGCGCTGCGCTTGTCGAGAAACGCATCCAGGCCTTCCTGGCCTTCGGGGGACACGCGCAGACGGGCGATCAACGCCGCATTGGCGGCATCGATGGCATCGCGGTCGGCAGCTGGCAGCACCGAGCGCACCAGCGCCTTGGCGTTGCCAGCGGCCAGCGGCGCCGCAGCCAGCAGCAGGCGAACCTGGCGCTCCACGGCGATATCCAGCTGATCGGCAGCCACCAGCTGGTGCAGCAGACCCAGCAACTGCGCGGTGCCGGCATCGAAGATCTCGGCGGTGGCGAACCAGCGCCGCGCCTGGCGCGCGCCGATTGCTGCAACCACATAGGGCGAGATGACCGCCGGCAGCAGGCCGAGCTTGCTTTCGGTCAGTCCGAAGCGCGCCTCGGTACAACCGATGGCGATATCGCAGCACGCCACCAGGCCGACACCGCCGCCGAAGGCGGCGCCGTTGACGCGCGCGATGGTGGGCTTGGGCAGTTCATCCAGGGTGCGCATCAGCTGCGCCAGCGCCAGTGCGTCGGCGGCGTTCTCGGCTTCGCTGGCGCTGGCCATGCCACGCATCCAGTTCAGGTCTGCGCCGGCCGAAAAGGCCGCGCCATCACCGGTCAGCACGACCACCCGGGTCTGGGACGCCCGGCCCGCCTCGCGTAATGCATCGGTCAGCGCGGCGATCAGCGTCGCATCGAAGGCGTTGTGGATTGCGGGGCGACGCAATCGCAGGGTACGGACCGCTCCGTGGTCTTCGACGATCAAGCCGGTGTCCTGCATTGCGTACGTCCATGAATGGGATGCGAACCATGATAGCGGGCCGGGTCGCCGGAGCCATGACGCGGTGCGTCGATGCTAGAATTGAGAACCATTCCTAACAATCAGGCCGTCTTTGTGACGCTGTCCGACATGCCTTTGCATCGCGCCGCCATCGTGGACTCCGTGGAGGATCGTCTCCCCAACGACACGATCGCCCGGCGCTTGCGGGAGCTGGGGTTCGTCGCTGGCGAGGAAGTCACGGTGCTGGCCACCGGGCCGGTCGGCCGCGAGCCGTTGTTGGTGCAGGTGGGCTATACGCGCTTTGCCCTGCGGCGCAGCGAGGCTGCGCGCGTACAGGTGCGCCATGCAGGAGGATCGGCATGAGCGCGGCCACCGTCCCGCTGCGCCTGGCGCTGGTCGGCAACCCCAACAGCGGCAAGACCGCACTGTTCAACCAGCTGACCGGCAGCCGGCAAAAGGTGGCCAATTACACCGGCGTCACCGTCGAGCGTAAGGAAGGGCACTTCCGCGCACCCTCCGGACGCGAGTTTGCGGTGCTGGATCTGCCCGGCGCCTACAGCCTGCAACCGGCGAGCCTGGATGAGGCGATCACCCGCGACCTGTGCCGTGGCTTCTATCCGGGCGAGCCGGCGCCGGACGTGCTGGTCTATGTAATGGATGCGACCAATCTGCGCCTGCATCTGCGCTTTGCGTTGGAGTTGCGCGAGCTCGGCCGGCCGATGATCGTGGCGCTGAACATGATGGATGCCGCGCAGCGGCGCGGCATCGTCATCGACCTGCCGGCACTGGAGCAGGCGCTCGGCGTGCCGGTGGTCGAAACGGTGGCGGTGCGGCGCGGTGGTGCCAAGGTGCTGGTCGAGCGGCTCGATGCACAGGCGGCACGCCTGGCGGCGCCCGCCGCCAATCCGCCGGCCGACGGTAATTATCACGCGCTGGTGCGGCAGATCCTCGGCGCAGCGGTGACCATGCCCACCCGCACCTCGCGGGTGGACGACGCGCTGGACCGCTGGCTGCTGCATCCGGTCTGGGGCCTGGTCACCCTGGCGGTGGTGATGTTCCTGATCTTCCAGGCGGTCTATGCCTGGGCCGCGCCGGTCATGGACCTGATCGACGGCGGCACCGCTGCCCTGGGCGATTGGGTCGGCGCGACGTTGCCGGAAGGTCCGCTCAACAGCTTGCTCAAGGATGGCGTCATCGCCGGGCTGGGCGGGGTGATCGTGTTCCTGCCGCAGATCCTGATCCTGTTCGCCTTCATCCTGGCATTGGAAGAATCCGGCTATCTGCCGCGTGCGGCGTTTCTGCTTGATCGCATGATGTCGGTGGCCGGTTTGTCGGGGCGCTCGTTCATTCCGCTGTTGTCGAGTTTTGCGTGTGCGGTGCCGGGCATCATGTCCACGCGCAGCATCCAGGACCCGCGCGACCGGCTCGCCACCATCATGGTCGCGCCGCTGATGACGTGTTCGGCGCGGCTGCCGGTGTATGCGTTGTTGATTGGCGCCTTCATTCCGCAGAAGACGGTGTGGGGCATCTTCAACCAGCAGGGGCTGGTGCTGTTCGGTCTGTACGCTGCGGCCATCGTCAGTGCGCTGCTGGTCTCGTGGACGATGAAGAAATGGCGGCGCGACAAGAGCGAGCACCCGTTGATGCTGGAGCTGCCGTCCTACCGCGTGCCGCAGGTACGCGACTTGGCGCTGGGGCTGTGGGAGCGCGCCTGGATCTTCCTCAAGCGCGTGGGCGGCATCATCCTGGCGCTGACCATCCTGCTGTGGTTCCTGCTGTCGTTTCCCGAGGCGCCGGCCAACGCCACCTTGCCGCCAATCGACTACAGCTTCGCCGGTCGTATCGGCCACGCAATGGCGGTGTTCTTCGCACCGCTGGGCTTCAACTGGCAGATCTGCATCGCGTTGATTCCCGGCCTGGCCGCGCGCGAAGTGGCGGTGGCCTCGCTGGCCACGGTGTACGCGTTGTCAGCAGCCGACGATGACGCGGCAGCGCAGGCGTTGTCGCCGCTGATCAGCGACGGGTGGTCGCTGGCCACCGCGTTGTCGCTGCTGGTCTGGTACATCTACGCACCGATGTGCATTTCCACGCTGGCCACGATCAAGCGCGAAACCAACTCGTGGAAACAGATGACCATCAGCGCGGTGTACCTGTTCGCGCTGGCCTACCTGGCCTCGCTGGTGACCTACCAGCTGGCCGTGCTGCTGGGAGCTGGCTGAGATGACGCTTTCGCTCACGCTGCAATACCTGGTGATCGCCATCGCCGTGCTGGTCAGCCTGTGGGTGGTGATGAAGAAACAGTTTCCCGGTGTGCTGCGTCGCCTGCGTGGCGCGCTTGCGCTTGGGCTGGTGCGTCGCGGGCGACCGGCGTGGATGCAGGCGCTGGGGCGCCGGGTGGCACCGCCGGCCAGCCAAAACGTCTCGGCCTGCGGCGGTTGCGACAGCTGTGGCCCGACCCCGCCCCGCAGCCACTGACATACGTCGTCTGGTCTACACTTGCGCGGCCGCAGGACGCGGCAAGACAAGGGGGCGGTGATGCGATTGCTGGTGTTGTTGGCGGTGCTGGCCGCCGTTGCGGGCCTTTATAACTATGGCGGCAACGCGCTCGACGAGAAGCAGGTGCGCGATTTCTATGCCGCGCACGACAAGGCGATGTTGAGCCAGGACGGCGAGGCGCTCTGCGCGATGACCGCGCCGGAATTCGAAATGGTGGTGCTGTACCGCATGGATTCGCATCAGCAGCGGCAAACCGCCACCCGCGAGAAATATTGCAAATCCAACGGCGAATGGGCACAGGTGCTGCGGCAGATGAGCCACGTGGCCGATCCGGAAGAGCTGATCGACTACAAGCAGTCGATCACCAAGATCGACATCGCCGCAGACGAACACTCGGCGATGGTCGAAACCCGCGTCACGCTCGGTCTGCCGGGCGTGCGCATGACCTTTCGCACCCGCGACAAGGTGATCCGCAAGCGCTGGAAGACGCTCATCGCCCACAGCGAAGGCACCGCCTGGGTCGGCCCGGCGTACCAATAAGCGCCGCTAGCCAGGCGTCTGCGCTTGCTGCCCGGCGGCGCGGTCGGCGCTGGGTGCGGCCTGTGCGATGCGGACAGGACAGGTGCAGTGCGCCCTCCACGGTTGGCTGATGATTGCCGGCGACGTGCCGCTGGCCTCTGGACTCCGTACCGGGCAAGACGGGCGGCCAGCGATGCGTCGCTGCATTGCACAGCGCCGCAACCACTGGCGTTCGCTATGCTTGCGCCATGACGACCTCCTTCCAGATCTCCCGACGTGCGCAGGCGCTGACCAGTTCGGCGATTCGCGAAATTCTCAAGGTGACCGAACGGCCGGAGGTCATTTCCTTCGCCGGCGGCCTGCCGTCGCCAGCTACCTTTCCGGTGGAGCGCATGCGCGCTGCCAGCGACCAGGTGCTGCGCGACGCCCCGCAGGCGGCCTTGCAATACGGCCCCACCGAGGGTTATGCGCCGCTGCGCGAATGGGTGGCTGCGCGGCTGAGTCGCGATGGCGCCAGCATCCGCCCCAGCCAGGTGCTGATCACCACCGGCTCGCAACAAGGTCTGGACCTGCTCGGCAAGGTCTTCATCGACGAAGGCAGCAAGGTGTTGGTGGAAACGCCGAGCTACCTGGGCGCGTTGCAGGCATTTTCGTTGTTCCAGCCGGCATTCGTCGGCATGCCCTCGGACGCGGATGGCGTGGTGGTGGATGCGCTGGATCCGTCGTTGCTGGCCGATGCGCGCTTTCTGTACTGCCTGCCGAATTTTCAAAATCCCACCGGCCGGCGCTTGCCGTTGGCGCGTCGCCAGGCCTTGGTGGCGCGTGCGGCCGAGGCAGGCGTGCCGGTAGTCGAAGACGACCCGTACGGCGAGCTGTATTACAGCGGTGAGCCGCTGCCGAGCCTGTTGTCGATGAACTCCGAAGGCGTCATCTACATGGGCTCGTTTTCCAAGGTGCTCGCGCCCGGCCTGCGGCTGGGTTACGTGGTGGCGCCCGAGGCAGTGCTGGGCAAGCTGATCCAGGCCAAGCAGGCAGCCGATCTGCATACGCCATCGTTCACCCAGCGCGTGGTGTACCAGACCTTGCAGGACGATTTTCTCCAGACCCATATTCCGCAGATCCGGGCGCTGTACGCGCGTCAGTGCAGCCTGATGCTGGAGGCACTGGACCGGCACTTCCCGGCGCAGGTGCAGTGGAATCGCCCGGAGGGCGGCATGTTCTTGTGGGTGACCTTGCCACCGGGGCTGGATGGAACCGCGTTGCTGGCGCGAGCCATCGCACGCAATGTCGCGTTCGTACCCGGCGCGCCGTTCTACGCCACCTTGCCGCAGACCAATACGCTGCGCCTGTCGTTCGTCACCGTCCCCGGCGAGAAGATCGATGCCGGCATCCAGGTGCTGGGCGAGTTGCTGCGCGAGGCGCTGGCCGAATTGCCAGGCCAGGGCGCGTGACAGGGGCGACGGCGGAGCAGGGTGCGCCGATGGCGATCAGGATCGACCACGTCGCCATCGGCAGCGCGCGCGACTTCACGCGCCCTGGCAGCCGCAGCGCGATCGACAAACGTCCGCTGCAGGGGGCGGTGCAGGTGGGCATCGAAGGCCTGGAGGGCGACGAGCAGGGCGACCGGCGCGTGCATGGCGGGCCGGACAAGGCCATCCATCACTACCCGCGCGATCACTACGCTGCCTGGCGCGAGGAACTTGGTCCGCACATGTTGCTGGAGGCGGCAGGTGCCTTCGGCGAAAACCTCAGCAGCGTGGGCGTGACCGAAGCCGATGTCTGTCTCGGCGATCGCTTCACCTTGGGCACGGCAGTGGTGGAGGTGTCGCAGTTGCGACAACCGTGCTGGAAGCTGTCGGACCGCTTTGGCGTGCGCGAGCTGGCGCGGCGCGTGCAGGAAACCGGCCGTACCGGCTGGTATTACCGCGTGTTGCAGCCGGGCAGCGTTGCGGCGGGCGACCTGCTGACCCTGCAGACGCGGCCGCATCCGGATTGGCCGCTGTCCCGTCTGCAGCAGGTACTGTACGCGCGCCAGGTCGACGTTGCAGCCGTCACCGCGGTACTGCAGCTGCCGCTGGTGCCGTCCTGGCGCACGCTTTTCGAACGCCGCCTGCAGCGCAGCGAAGTGGAAAGCTGGAGCAAGCGGCTGGAGGGTATCGGCGATTAAGCGCGGCAAACAAAGCTGCTGCGCAGTGCCAGGCGGATGTGGTCGCTGCTTGCGTCGGCTGGTGCGGCACGTATAGGCGCTTGCGCCGGGCGTCTCCCACGCCGGGATGAAAGATGTACGCTCCTTGCGATAGCCATGCTTAGAGCGGCCGACATCACTGCTTTATATAGGTGGGCGTGCAGCTCGCGAAGTCGGCAGAGTCCAGTTGCATTCCTGCGGCTCTCCACTCCTCGCTACCTATCCAAGAACCCTTCGCCACGCCTCGTCGCCCGCCACGAAAGCGACCAGTCGCGCGACCCCGCAACGCCGCATCGTGCGCAGTGCGGCACTGCGGCGACGAATCGCTAATCCCAACTCCCCAATCCCGGCTATCGTGTACCCCCCCACATCGCCAAGCCAGCCGCCGCCATGACAACCTCTGCTGTGAAAGTTCTGATCCACGGCGCCTCCGGGCGGATGGGCAAGGCCTTGCTGCGATTGGCCGCCGAAGACCAGGCCTTGCAGGTGGTCGGGGCCGTGGTGGGTCGCTCGCCCTCCCAGCGCGTGGTCGATGGGGTGCCGTTCTTCGCTGCCAGCGAACTCGGTGGCGCGCCTGCGTTCGATGTGGCCATCGATTTCAGTTTGCCGCAGGGCTTTGCACCGATCCTGGCGTTGTGCGCGCAGCGGGGCAAGCCGCTGGTGTCCGGCACCACCGGGCTCGACGAGGCGCAGCGTGCGGCCTTGCGCGATGCCGCCCAGCAGATTGCGCTGGTGTGGGCGTCCAACTTCAGTCTCGGCGTTGCGGTGCTGACGGAGCTGGTGGAGCGCGCGGCCGGCACCTTGCCGGGTTGGGACTGCGACATCCTCGAAGCGCATCACGTGCACAAGCAGGACGCGCCCTCCGGCACCGCGTTGACGCTGGGCGAAGCGGCGACCGGCAGCGGCGCACAGCCGCGCTATGTCAGCCTGCGCGCCGGCGACATCGTCGGCGAACACACCGTGCAGTTCACCGGGCTGGGCGAGCGGGTCGAGCTGGTGCATCGCGCGACCAACCGCGACATCTTCGCGCGTGGTGCCTTGCATGCGGCCAAGCGGCTGATCGGCAAGCCGGCAGGCAGCTACCGCGTGCGCGATCTGGTGCTGTAAGCACGCCCGCAGCCATGCATGAACGGTAGCCGCACGTCGCGGCCATTCATGCCTCGGCGTTGACGCCGCGCCTGCATCCGATGCTCTTCAGACTGGCATGGCAGGGCAGTTGCCTTTACAATTCTCGCTTGCCCGAACCAGCGTCGGACCGGTCCCCAGCACCGCGTCCGCGCTTTGCTGCAACCGGAATTTGGCCGGGAGCGCATCGGAGTCCCAGGCAGCCAGAGCGAGACCCCCACGTGACCCAACCCGCAATCCTTGTCCTCGAAGACGGCACCGTGTTCGAGGGCGAATCCGTAGGCGCCAACGGGCTTTCCGTCGGTGAAGTGGTGTTCAACACCGCCATGACCGGCTATCAGGAAGTCCTGACCGATCCCTCCTACGCCCGCCAGATGGTCACGCTGACCTATCCGCATATCGGCAACACGGGCTTTACCGATCAGGACGACGAAGCCCGCAAGATCTGGGCGGCCGGCCTGATCGTGCGCGATGTGCCGCGCCGCCCCAGCAACTGGCGCAGCCAGGTGGCCTTGCCGGAATGGCTGCAGGCCCGCGGTGTGGTTGCCATCTCCGGCATCGACACCCGCAAGCTGACCCGCCTGCTGCGGCAGAGGGGCGCCCAGAACGGCGCGCTGATGGCCGGGGAGATCGACGTCGAAAAAGCGCTGGAAGCCGCACGCAAGTTCCCCGGCCTGAAAGGCATGGACTTGGCCAAGGTGGTCTCGACCGAGAGCAGCTACAACTGGAAGGAAGGTTCGCTGGATCTGAACTCGGACAGCTTTCCGGGTCTGGGTGCGTTGAATAGTGGAAAGTCCGCGCAGGGAAGTACCGGCTCTGGCGAGGGACTCGCATTCAAGGTCGTGGCCTACGACTACGGCGTCAAGCTCAACATCCTGCGCATGCTGGCCGAGCGCGGCTGCGATGTCACCGTGGTGCCGGCGCAGACCCCGGTGGCAGAGGTGCTGGCGATGAACCCGGATGGCGTGTTCCTGTCCAACGGCCCGGGCGACCCGGAGCCGTGCGACTACGCGATCGCTGCGATCAAGGAGTTGGTGGCGCACAAGGTGCCGACCTTCGGCATCTGTCTGGGCCATCAGTTGCTGGCGCTGGCTGCCGGCGCCAAGACGCTCAAGATGACCACCGGCCACCACGGCGCCAACCACCCGGTGCAGGATCTGGACGGCGGCCGGGTGATGATCACCTCGCAGAACCACGGTTTTGCAGTGGATGAAAGCACCTTGCCGGCCAATGTGCGGGTCACTCACCGCTCGTTGTTCGACGGCACCAACCAGGGCATCGCGCTCACCGACGCACCGGCATTCTCGTTCCAGGGCCACCCGGAAGCCTCGCCGGGACCGCGCGATGTGGGGCCGCTGTTCGACCGGTTCGTGGATCTGATGGCGGCACGCGCCTGATGAAAACAGGGCTGGCCTCGCTGCCGCGCGCACGCCACTGGCGGGTGTTTGCGTTGGCGATGCTGGCGCTGCTTGCGTATCCGGCGTTCGTGTTGATTGCGGTGTATTCGCAGTGGTTGGGTTCGGGCCTGCCCGGCGGGCGCAACGGCCCGGCCGATGCCTACCGGCACAGCCTTGCGAGTGCCATCGTCGCCTACAACTTGTCTCCGCGTTGCGTGGATTGGGTGACTGCCGTGATGGAACGCGGTGGCGTTGGCACGCCGAGCCGCGCGATGGATGCGCATAACAACCGGATCGGCGCGCGCATCGGCGCCGCCGCTCCCAGCTGGGCCGCGATGCAGCGAGAGGTTCGCGCCGCGGTCGACCATGGCGCGATCGATGCCCGATCGCCCGACCAAATCACCTGGCTCGCCGCTACGGCGTGGCAGGACCGACTTTACTGAGGACCCCCATGCCAAAGCGCACCGACCTTAAGACCATCCTCATCATCGGCGCCGGCCCGATCGTCATTGGCCAGGCCTGCGAGTTCGACTACTCCGGCGCGCAGGCGTGCAAGGCGTTGCGCGACGAGGGCTACCGCGTGGTGCTGGTCAACAGCAACCCGGCCACCATCATGACCGACCCGAACATGGCAGATGCCGTGTACATCGAGCCGATCAACTGGCAGACGGTCGAAAAGATCATCGCCAAGGAACAGCCCGACGCGCTGTTGCCGACCATGGGCGGGCAGACCGCGCTGAACTGCGCGCTGGACCTGGCCGACCACGGCGTGCTGGAGAAGTACAACGTCGAGCTGATCGGCGCCAAGCGCGAGGCCATCCGCATGGCCGAAGACCGCGAGCTGTTCCGCGTGGCGATGGGCGAGATTGGCCTGGAATGCCCGAAGGCCGCGGTCGCCCACACGCTGGAAGAAGCGCTGGAGATCCAGACCCGCGTCGGTTACCCGACCATCATCCGTCCCAGCTTCACCCTGGGCGGTAGCGGTGGCGGCATCGCCTACAACCGCGAAGAGCTGATCGAGATCGTCGGTCGCGGCCTGGAACTGTCGCCGACCACCGAAGTGCTGGTGGAAGAGTCGGTGCTGGGCTGGAAGGAATTCGAGATGGAAGTGGTCCGCGACACCGCGGACAACTGCATCATCGTCTGCTCGATCGAGAACCTGGATCCGATGGGCGTGCACACCGGCGACTCGATCACCGTGGCCCCGGCGCAGACCTTGACCGACAAGGAATACCAGCGCCTGCGCGATGCCTCGATCGCGGTGCTGCGCAAGATCGGCGTGGACACCGGCGGCTCGAACGTGCAGTTCGGCATCAGCCCGACCACCGGCCGCGTGGTCGTCATCGAAATGAACCCGCGCGTGTCGCGCTCCTCGGCGCTGGCCTCCAAGGCCACAGGCTTCCCGATCGCCAAGGTCGCCGCCAAGCTGGCCGTGGGCTACACGCTGGACGAATTGAAGAACGAGATCACCGGTGGCCTGACCCCGGCCTCGTTCGAACCGTCGATCGACTACGTGGTCACCAAGATTCCGCGTTTCGCCTTCGAAAAATTCCCGCAGGCTGATGCGCGCCTGACCACGCAGATGAAGTCGGTCGGCGAAGTGATGGCGATGGGCCGCACCTTCTCCGAATCGCTGCAGAAGGCGCTGCGTGGCCTGGAAACCGGCAAGATCGGCCTGGACCCGACCGGCCTGGACCTGGGCAACGAGGACGACATCGCCACGCTCAAGCGCGAGCTCAAGGCACCGGGCCCGGAACGGCTGTTCTACGTGGCCGATGCCTTCCGCGCCGGTATGACGGTGGCCGATGTGTATGCGCTGTCGTTCATCGACCCCTGGTTCCTGGACCAGATCGAAGAAATCATCAGCCACGAACAGCAGCTGGCCGACGACGGCATGGCGGCGCTGGATGCGCCGCGCCTGCGCATGCTCAAGCGTGCCGGCTTCTCCGATGCGCGCATGGCGCAGCTGATCGGCAGCAACGAAGAATCGGTGCGCACCTTGCGCCGCGCGCTGAAGGTGCGCCCGGTCTACAAGCGCGTGGATTCGTGCGCGGCCGAATTCGCCACCAGCACGGCCTATCTGTATTCGACCTACGAGGACGAATGCGAGGCGCTGCCGACCGATCGCGACAAGATCATGATCCTGGGCGGTGGCCCCAACCGCATCGGCCAGGGCATCGAGTTCGATTACTGCTGCGTGCACGCGGCACTGGCGCTGCGTGACGATGGCTTCGAAACCATCATGGTCAACTGCAATCCGGAAACCGTCTCCACCGACTACGACACTTCCGACCGCCTGTACTTCGAGCCGCTGACGCTGGAAGACGTGCTGGAAATCGTCGAGCTGGAAAAACCCAAGGGCGTGATCGTGCAGTACGGCGGGCAGACTCCGCTGAAGCTGGCTCGCGCGCTGGAAGCTAACGGCGTGCCGGTGATCGGCACCTCGCCGGACTCGATCGACCTGGCCGAAGACCGCGAGCGTTTCCAGCAGCTGGTCGACAAGCTTGGCCTGAAGCAGCCGCCGAACCGCATCGCGCGCAATGCCGAAGAAGCCTTGGTGCTGGCGCGCGAAATCGGCTACCCGCTGGTGGTGCGCCCGAGCTACGTGCTGGGCGGCCGCGCAATGGAAATCGTCTACGGCGAATCCGACCTGGCGCGCTATGTGCGCGATGCGGTCAAGGTCTCCAACGATTCGCCGGTGCTGCTGGACCGCTTCCTCGACAACGCGGTGGAAGTGGACGTGGACATCATTGCCGACAAGGACGGCAACGTGCTGATCGGCGGGGTGATGGAACACATCGAGGAGGCCGGCGTGCATTCGGGCGATTCGTCGTGCTCGCTGCCGCCATATTCGCTCTCGCCGCAGACCCAGGCCGAGCTGCGTCGCCAGGTGGTGATGCTGGCCGAAGGCTTGAACGTGGTCGGCCTGATGAACACCCAGTTCGCGGTGCAGGTCAACGAGGCGGGCGACGACATCGTGTACCTGCTGGAAGTGAACCCGCGTGCCTCGCGCACGGTGCCGTTCGTGTCCAAGGCGATCGGCATGCCGCTGGCCAAGATCGCCGCACGTTGCATGGCCGGCAAGACGCTGGCCGAGCAGGGCGCCACCAAGGAAATCGTGCCGGACTATTACTCGGTGAAGGAAGCGATCTTCCCGTTCGCCAAGTTCCAGGGCGTGGACCCGATCCTCGGGCCGGAGATGCGCTCCACCGGTGAGGTGATGGGCGTGGGCCGCAGCTTCAGCGCCGCGTTCGCACGCGCGCAGGAAGCCGGTGGCATCAAGGCGCCGCCGGTCGGCAAGGCCTTCGTCTCGGTGCGCGACCCGGACAAGCAGCGTGTGTTGCCGGTGGCGCAGGCGCTGGTGGAGCGTGGCTTCACGCTGGTGGCCACGCGCGGTACCGGTGCCTGGCTGCAGCAGAACGGGCTGAGCTGCGAAATCGTCAACAAGGTGGCCGAAGGCCGCCCGCACATCGTCGATTCGATCAAGAACGGCGAGATCGTCTACATCGTCAACACCACTGAAGGTCGCGCTGCCATTTCGGATTCGTTCTCGATCCGCCGCGAAGCGCTGCAGCATCGCGTGACCTATTCGACCACTGTCGCCGGCGCCAAGGCGCTGGTGCAATCGCTGGAATTCCGCGGCACCGGCCCCGTGTGGTCGCTGCAGGAACTGCACAAGGAGCTGGAAGCATGAGAGCACCCATGACATCGAAGGGCGCGCAGCGCCTGCGCGAAGAGCTGGAGCATTTGAAGTCGGTCAAGCGCCCGGAGGTGATCAATGCCATCGCCGAAGCGCGTGCGCACGGCGACCTGAAGGAAAATGCCGAATACCACGCTGCGCGCGAGCAGCAGAGCTTTATCGAAGGCCGCATCAAGCAGCTGGAAAGCGAGCTTTCGCATGCCGAAATCATCGACATCACCAAGTTGTCGGCCGGTAACAAGATCGTGTTCGGCGCCACGGTGACGCTGGCCGATACCGAAACCGACGAAGAGAAGCGCTACCAGATCGTCGGCGACCTGGAAGCGGACATCAAGATGGGCCTGATCGCGATCTCCTCGCCGCTGGCACGTGCGTTGATCGGCAAGCTGGAAGGCGATTCGGTCACCATCGATGCGCCGGCCGGCCAGCGCGAGTACGAAGTCGTCAGCGTCGCCTACCTGGACTGACCGGCATCACTGCGCGATGACCACCGCCACGCTGCTGCTGCCGGAAAAACGCCGCCTGCCCGGAACCCTGGGCGACACGGCAGTGGCGCGTGCGCTTGCGCGCGCCGACGGGCACACCGCCGATGCCGGCGAAGTGGCGCAATTGCAGCGCCATTTCAGCCTGACCCCGGCGCACTGGCCGGTGGCCGCGTTGACGCGCCAGCTGGATGCCGGCGATGCCGCCGGCGCCACCTGGGTGCGCGCGGATCCGGCCTACGTGGTGCCGGACATGCAGGGTGCGCGGTTGATGGGCTACGGCGAGGCGCTCGGTCCCACCGCCGACGATCTGGCGGTGCTCTTGCCCATCCTCAAGCCGATGTTCGGCGATGCCGGCTTTTTGCTGGATGCGCCCACGCCGTCGCGTTGGTATCTGCGCCTGTCGCCAGATGCGAAATTGCCGGACTTCGCACCGCCCGATGTCGCCATTGGCGACGACTTGTTCGAGCACCTGCCGGCCGGCGACAGCGGGCGCCGCTGGCGCGCCTTGCTGACCGAAGCGCAGGTGCTGCTGCATCAACATCCGTGGAACGAGGGCCGCGTCGCCAGCGGCAAGCCGGCCATCAATTCGCTGTGGTTCTGGGGCGGCGGCGTGCTGCCGCACGCGGTGAGTTCGCCGCATCGGCAGGTGCGCAGCCGTGAATCGCTGCTGCGGGCGCTGGCGCTGGCGGCAGGCGCCGATGCGCAGGGCGAACAACGCGTCGATGCGCTGGTGGATCTGCGTCATCTGCGTTCGCTGCAGCAGTTCAGCGACGATGCGGTGGCGCCGCTGTTGGCGGCGATGGCGCGCGGCGAACTGGATCGGCTGGTGTTGGACTTCCAGGACGGCGAGAGCGTAGCGCTCACCCATGCGCAGCGCTGGCGTTTCTGGCGCACGCCGCGGGTGCAGCTGGCGCAATGACGTCGCCTCCACGGATCGTCCGGCGCCCCGCCGGGCAGGCCGGCAGTTGGCCCGAGACCATGTTGCCGCTGCTGCGCCGCATCTATGCAGCGCGTGGTGTCACCGATGCGCAAGGCGCGCAGCCGCGACTGGCCCAGTTGTTGTCGCCGGAATTGCTGCACAACAGCGGCGTGGCCGCCGAGCTATTGGCCGATGCGATCGCGCAGCAACGGCGCATCCTGGTGGTGGGCGATTTCGACTGCGATGGCGCCACTGCCTGCGCCGTCGGCGTGCGTGGCTTGCGCATGCTCGGCGCGCTGGATGTGCACCACGCCGTGCCCAATCGCATGGTGCATGGCTATGGCTTGTCGCCTGCGTTGGTCGACGAACTGGCAGCGTTGCAGCCGGATGTGCTGGTCACCGTCGATCACGGCATCGCCTGTCACGCCGGCGTGGCCGCAGCCAAGGCGCGCGGCTGGACGGTGCTGGTCACCGACCACCATCTGCCGGGCGAGGCGCTGCCGCCGGCCGATGCGATCGTCGACCCGAACCTGGCCGAAGACACCTTCCCCAGCAAGACCCTGGCCGGGGTCGGGGTGATCTTCTATGTGTTGCTGGCGCTGCGGAAAGTGTTGCGCGCGCGCGGCGCCTTTGCCGAGCGCGCCGAGCCTGACCTGCCGGTGCTGCTGGATCTGGTCGCAGTCGGTACCGTTGCCGATCTGGTACCGCTGGATACCAACAACCGTGCGCTGGTGTCGGCCGGATTGCGTCGCCTGCGCGAGGGCAAGGGCTGCATCGGGTTGCGTGCCTTGATCGATGCCAGCGGCCGCGATGTGGCGCGTCTGAGCGCCAGCGATATCGGGTTTGCGCTCGGGCCGCGCCTCAATGCGGCCGGTCGGCTCGAGGACATGGCGCTGGGTATCGAACTGTTGCTCAGTGAAGACTGGAGCCAGGCCCGCGAGATCGCCGGCACGTTGGAAGAGATCAACGCCGAACGCCGCGCGGTGCAGCAGTTGATGACCGACGATGCCGAGCACGCTGTCGCCAAGGTGGTGCTGGATGGCGATGGCGCATTGCCGATCGCCGCATGCCTGTTCGATGCCGAATGGCACCCGGGCGTGATCGGCCTGGTGGCCTCCAAACTCAAGGACCGCCTGCACCGTCCGGTGATCGCGCTGGCGCCGGCCGAGCCGGGCAGCAGCCAGTTGCGTGGCTCGGCGCGCTCGATTCCCGGCCTGCATATCCGCGATGTGCTGGCGGCGGTGGATGCGCGGCATCCCGGATTGATCCAGAAGTTCGGCGGCCATGCGATGGCAGCCGGCTTGAGTATCGAGCATGCGGCATTGGCCACGTTCGAGCAGGCCTTCCAGGCGCAGGTGACGGCGATGGTGGATGCCTCGCTGCTGCATGCCCAATTGCACAGCGACGGCGAACTGGCCGCGCACGAACTCGATCACCTGCATGCCGAAGCGCTGCGCGTGGCCGGTCCGTGGGGGCAGGGCTTTCCCGAGCCGCTGTTCGATGGTCAGTTCGAGGTGCTGCAGCACCGCGTGCTCAAGGAACGCCACCTCAAGTTGACCCTGCGGTGCCCCGGACGCGCGGAACCGCTCAATGCCATCCAGTTCAATGGCTGGCGCGGCAGCGACCCCGCGCGCCTGGTGCGGCTTGCGTATCGGTTGGTGGCCGACGACTACCGCGGCGGCACGGCGGTGCAGTTGATCGTCGAGCATTGCGAGCCGGCGACAGTCACCGACTGATCTGCGGTCCTGGCGCCGCCCAGGTTGGTGACATTCGTACTTGACGTTATCCCCATGCAAATACGCTGGAGGCTGCCGAACGCGATCGCTGGGCAACTCGATAGCGGATCAGGCATCGGCCCAGCGTTTCGAGCGCGCCTGCTGCTAGCCACTTGATCAGCGAAGCAGTGCTCGGGGCAAGCAGTACGGCGGCGCGAGCAGGGCGGGGCAAGTGGTGGTTCCAAGCGCACCGCGACGCGCAACCTGGATTGCGCCAGATGGCGCGTCCTGAGATGGCCCGCCGAATGAAGCGCACGTTGCAAGCGACGTGCGTCCCGCAGATTGTTACGACGCAACGGCCATAGCACCGAGCCGGCGGCTGACCGCTTGCGTGCGTCCACGCAAGCCGAACAACGGCCGCAGCCAACCCACCCGCCGAATCACGTACTCATGCAGTGCCAGGCAGCCGACCACCGTGGCGGCAATCACCAGCGCCGGTTCCAGCCAGGCGTTCAACTGCAACGGCATCACCCAGTACAGCGCCACGATGATCAGGCTCTGATGCAGGATGTACCAGGGAAACACCGCGTCCGTGCAATAAGGCAGCCAGCGGAACGGCCGGTTCAAACGCTGCTTGGCCCAGCCCAGCAGGGTCAGCAGCGCCAGCCAGGTATAGGCCGCGCGTGCGACGTGTTCCAGGTTTTGCCATGGCAGTGCGGCCAGTGCCGGCGGCAGCTGCGCCGGCTGCACCTGCATGCCCAGAAAACGAATGCCCAACTCGGTGGTGATGGCCAGCACCGCAGTGACCAGGGTGAGCCAGCGCAGTTGCACGGCCAACTGCCAGAAGCGCTCGCTGCGTGCCAGCAGGTAGCCCAAGAGGAAGAGCGGGAACGATTCGGCATGCACGAACCAGTCGCCGACCAACGCATGGGTCGGCGGATGGCGCGGCATCACCCACATCACGCAGAACGCTTCCCACAAGATCGGCACCACCAGCAGGGCCGGCACCACCACTGTGGCGGGAAGCGGCGGTAAGGCCGGCAGCCGCACCAGCTTGGCCAGCGACACCAGCGCCATCAAGGCCACGGTGTAGGGCAGCAGGTAGGCCAGGTACCACAGGTGATTCCAGGTGATGCCGTGTTCCCAGCCATCGAAACTGCCGGCCGGCCACGGGCGCACCTGCCAGTAGCGCAGCAGGAAGCTGCCGAAGCCGGTGGCGACCTTGCCGTTGCTCACGCCCTGGCAGTAGGCCTGCACCGCCACCACCACGAACATGCCGAACAGCAGGGGCGGCAGCAACCGCCCGCAGCGACGCAGTGCGAAGCGCCAGGGCGCGGCTTGCGGCTGCGACAACCCGATCGCAATGCCGGAGATCATGAACAGCAACGGCATTCGCCACCGGTTGAGCACGATCATCGGCCACTGCAACCACTCGGCCGTGTGCACGCTCTTGAGGTGGAACCCCCAGTCGGCCACATAGGCCATGCCCACGTGGTAGAGGATCAGCAGGGCGAAGGCGAAAACGCGCAAGGCATCGATATCGTGGCGGCGCTCGGTCATGGTCGGTGGCTGGTGAAGGAGTGGCTGCATCCTGCTCGCGGCCCCGCTCCAGCAGTGGTGTCAGGGGCGGAAAGCCCGGCCCGCGGTGACCAGTTGTGCCCACCCAGGGACGAATGGGGCCGGCAGGGATGGCGGTTTCGCCTTGTAGCGCAGGCCTCTATGATCGGCAGCTGCCAACTGCGGACGTGTGCCATGCAATCGACCGGGACGCGCCCGCCAATCCTCCACGACAGCGCCAGCCGCGCTGCCACACGCTGGGCGGTGGTGATCTGGTCGCTGGTGTTCTATTTAAGTGCGCTGGGCAATGTCTGGACCGCCTGGCTTGCCGCACGCCGCGATGGCCAGCCCGTCGTGGTGTGGCAGGTGCTGAGCTGGGAGCTGAGCAGCGCCACTGCAGCGCTGCTGCTGTTGCCGGCGGTGGTGTGGCTCTGCGCACGCTGGCCATTGCATGCCGACGTCTGGGTGCGACGCCTGCCGGCGTATGTGATGGCTGCACTGGGCTGGTGGCTGCTGCATGTCGCCGGCATGGTGGTGCTGCGCATGCTGGTCTATGCCCTGGCCGGCGCACACTACGATTTCGGCGGCTGGCTGCAGTGGGTCTATGAGCTGTCCAAGGACCTGCGCACCTTTGCGTTGCTGGTGGCGGTGCAGCACACAATGGCCTGGTAAGCACGGCGCCGTCAGGGCGAGGCACATCTGCTCGCCGCACCTGACGAAGGACCGCCAGTGGAGCCGCTGGATCGCCCGGAGCGTTTTCTGGTGCGCAAGCTGGGACGCGATTTCCTGGTCGCGACCGCCGATATCGAGTGGATCCAGGCCTCGGGCAACTACGTCAACCTGCATGTGCGCGGCCACGATTACCCGTTGCGCAGCACCATGGCGGCAATCGAGGCCAAGCTGGATCCGGCCGTATTCGTGCGCATCCACCGCAGCTATCTGGTCAATCTGGGGCAGGTGCAGGCGATCGAACCGTCCGATTCCGGCGACGCGCGCGTGCACCTGCGCGATGCCAGCGTGTTGCCATGCAGTCGCAGCCACCTGGCTGGTTTGCGTACCCATGCCGGGCAGGGCGCCGCTGCGCCCAGACCTGACGCACTGGTGGCGTAACCCCCTGCTGCGTGCCCGTTGGTCACCGGCGTCTGGTCCCAAATTCGTCCCTGGCCCAGGCGCCGCCGGGTCGCAGCTGCTGCGATATCGACGCGCAACGGTGGCCATCGGCGGAACCTGCGGTCGCGCGTGGCAGCCAGGCGCCTGGCGTGCCGCAGGTGTTGCAGCACGCGCGGCCACGGCTCCACCGCGTTCCGCCGCCGCCGCCGCCCGCTTGCTAAACTAGCCCGCTTGTTTGCCGGAAGTCCGTCATGATCGAAACCAATCCGATCCGCCAGCGCATCACCGATCTGAACGATCGCGTGCTCTCGCTCAGGGGGTATCTTTGACTACGACGCCAAGAAAGAGCGTCTAGAGGAAGTCAGCCGGGAGCTCGAAAGCCCGGATGTGTGGAACGATGCCGAACGCGCGCAGGCCCTGGGCCGCGAGCGTTCGATGCTGGAAAAGACCGTGATCGGCATTGCCGATGTGCTGTCGGGCCTGGCCGATGCGGGCGACCTGCTGGAGCTGGCCGAGAGCGAACAGGACGAAGACACTGCGGTGGCGGTGATCGCCGATCTGGACAGCTACCAGGCGCATGTCGAGAAGCTGGAATTCCAGCGCATGTTCTCCGGCCAGATGGACAGCGCCAACGCGTTCGTCGACATCCAGGCAGGCGCTGGCGGCACCGAGGCGCAGGACTGGGCCGAAATCCTGCTGCGCATGTACCTGCGCTGGGCCGAGTCGCGCGGCTGGAAGACCGAGCTGATGGAAGTTTCCGGTGGCGAAGTGGCGGGCATCAAGTCGGCCACCGTGCGCATCGAGGGCGAATACGCCTACGGCTGGCTGAAGACCGAGATCGGCGTGCACCGGCTGGTGCGCAAATCGCCGTTCGACTCGGACAACCGCCGGCATACCAGCTTCACCTCGGTGTTCGTGTCGCCGGAGGTGGACGACAACATCGAGATCGACATCAACCCGGCCGACCTGCGTACCGACGTGTATCGCTCCTCGGGTGCCGGTGGTCAGCACGTCAACAAGACCGAATCGGCGGTGCGTATCACGCACATCCCGACCAACACCGTGGTCGCCTGCCAGACCGGCCGCAGCCAGCACCAGAACCGCGACAACGCGATGAAGATGCTGGCCGCCAAGTTGTACGAGCTGGAAGTGCAGAAGCGCAACGCCGAGAAGGACGCCCTGGAAGCGACCAAGTCCGACATCGGCTGGGGCAGCCAGATCCGCAACTATGTGCTCGACCAGAGCCGCATCAAGGACCTGCGTACCGGCATCGAACGCAGCGATACGCAGAAGGTGCTGGACGGCGACCTGGACGAATTCGTCGAGGCCAGCCTGAAGGCCGGCCTGGCAGCAGGTTCCAAACGCCTGGATGCCTGACCGCCGCGCCAGGACGCCGTCGCGACGGTATCCTGGCGCATCGCTGCGGTGCCTGTGACGCAGCCGTGGTGATGGACTGCGGCTCTCGGGTAACCCGGTGACCGCGTGCCTTCGTCACATCGTCGTTGTAAATCAGCGTGCCGGCACCGCCGGTTCCTCATTCCCCACCGGGCATCCGCCCGACCCACAGCAGATCGACTCCCGCCATGACCGAGCAGACCCCCGCGCCGCAGATCCCCGCCGACGAGAACAGCCTCATCGCCGAGCGTCGCGCGAAACTGGGCGCGTTGCGCGGGCAGGGCATCGCCTACCCGAACGACTTCGTGCGCGAACACTTCGCCGGCGACCTGCAGGCCGAATTCGCCGACGCCGACACCTGGACCCCTGAAGCACTGGAAGCCAGCGGGCGCACGGTCCGGATGGCCGGCCGCCTGATGGCCAAGCGGGTCATGGGCAAGGCCAGCTTTGCGCAGATCCAGGACGAGTCCGGGCGTGTGCAGCTGTTCCTGCAGGGCAATGTGCTGGGCGATGCCTATGCCGCGTTCAAGGGCTGGGATGTGGGCGACATCGTGGCGGTGGAGGGCGGGCTCACCCGCACCAAGACCGGCGAGCTGTCGGTCAAGGCCAGCGCGCTACGGCTGCTGACCAAGTCGCTGCGTCCGTTGCCGGACAAGTGGCATGGCCTGTCGGACGTTGAGCAGCGTTACCGCCAGCGTTATGTCGACCTGATCGTGACCCCGGAAGCGCGCGAGGTCTTCATCAAGCGCTCCAAGATCATCCGCGCCATGCGCGCCTGGCTGGATGCGCGCCGCTTCCTGGAAGTGGAAACGCCGATGATGCATTACATCCCCGGCGGCGCCACCGCCAAGCCATTCACCACCCACCACAACGCGCTGGACCTGGACCTGTACCTGCGCGTGGCACCGGAGCTGTATCTCAAGCGCCTGGTGGTCGGTGGCCTGGAGCGCGTCTACGAGATCAACCGCAATTTCCGCAACGAAGGCGTGTCGACCCGGCACAACCCCGAGTTCACCATGCTCGAGCTCTACGAGGCGTATGCCACGTACCACCAGATCATGGACCTGACCGAGCAGGTGATCCGCGACACCGCGCAGTCGGTGCTGGGCACCACGCAGGTGAGCTGGGATGGTGCCGACATCGATCTGGCGCCGGCTTTCCGGCGCTGGCGCATGGATGAGGCCGTCCGTCACCACAACCCGGAGATCAGCGCCGCCGACTGCACCGACCGCGCCGCGCTGCTGCGCCATTGCGAGCGCCTCAAGATCCGGGTCAAGCCATCCTATGGCTGGGGCAAGCTGCTGCTGGAGATTTTCGAGGCCACCGTGGAACACACCCTGGTGCAGCCGACCTTCATCACCGACCACCCGGTCGAAGTGTCGCCGCTGGCGCGTTCCAGCGACACCGAGCCGGGGTACACCGACCGCTTCGAGCTGTTCATCAATGGCAAGGAGCTAGCCAACGGCTTCTCCGAACTCAACGATCCCGAGGACCAGGCCGCGCGTTTCCAGGCGCAGGTGCAGGCCAAGGACGGCGGCGACGACGAAGCGATGCATTTCGATGCCGACTACATCCGTGCGTTGGAGTACGGCATGGCGCCGACCGGCGGGCTGGGCATCGGGATCGATCGTCTGGTGATGCTGCTGACCGGCAGCACCTCGATCCGCGATGTCCTGCTGTTCCCGTATATGCGCCCGGAAGCCTGATTTTTTTGCGTCGGCGGCGTGCCGGCGGCACAGATACTGCATATGCTAGGGCGGAGCCCCGGACGGCGTATCGTTCGGGGGAGTCGGCACAGGGGCCGGCGTCATCGCTTTTCCGTTCTCGAGATAGAGGAGCAACGGCTATGCAGGATGTTTTTGGGGGTCCGGGCGGCGCATTGTCGACGGATACATGGGGAAGCTGGGCGGAAAAGGCGGATCTGGGATTGAACATCGTCATTGTCGATGACCAGATGTCCGCGCGGACGATGCTGCGCCATGTCATCGAGGACATTGCGCCGGAGCTCAAGGTCTACGACTTCGGCGATCCGCTCGACGCCCTGGCCTGGTGCGAGGCCGGGCGCGTGGACCTGTTGCTGCTGGACTATCGCATGCCGGGCATGGACGGCCTGGAATTCGCACGTCGGCTGCGCCGGCTGCCCAGCCACCGCGATATTCCGATCATTCTGATCACTATCGTGGGCGACGAACCGATCCGTCAGGCGGCGCTGGAAGCCGGCGTGATCGACTTCCTGGTCAAGCCGATCCGTCCGCGCGAGTTGCGGGCGCGCTGCTCCAACCTGCTGCAGCTGCGCCAGCAGAGCGAAAGCGTCAAGCAACGCGCCTTGTCGCTGGAGCAGCGCCTGCTGGCCAGCATGAACGAGGTCGAAGAGCGCGAGCGCGAAACCTTGTCGCGGCTTGCGCGCGCGATCGAATATCGCGATTCGGGCACCAGCGCGTTCCTGGAGCGCATGTCGCACGTGGCCGGCCTGATCGCCGAGCAACTGGGGCTGTCGGAAGAGGAGGTGCGCATCATCGAGATGGCCGCACCGCTGCACGACATGGGCAAGATCGCCATTCCCGATTCGGTGCTGCTCAAGCCCGGCAAGCTCACCGATGACGAAATGAGCGTGATGCGGCGCCATCCGCGCATCGGCTATGAGCTGCTCAGCGGCAGCCAGAACCGTTTCATCCAGGTCGGCGCGTTGATTGCGCTGCGTCACCACGAACGTTATGACGGCACCGGCTATCCGGATGGCCTGGTCGGCGAGGCGATTCCGCTGGAAGCGCGCATCGTCGCAGTGGCGGACGTGTTTGACGCCTTGCTGTCGCCGCGCCCGTACAAGGAGGCCTGGACCATGGACGCTGCGTTGGCCTATCTGTATGCCCAACGTGGCCGCCTGTTCGACCCGCGCTGCGTGGACGCGCTGTTGCGCGGCCGTGCGCAGTTGGAGCAGATCTGCGGCGAGTTCTCCACCGCATCGGCGCGGCCCGGGGTGTGAGGTGAGGGCCGTGCTTGCCCAGCTGCGTCGGCGACTCGCACGGCGCCCCGACAGCGAGCACGGTCAGGCGTTGGTGCGCATCGTGATGCTCTGGCTGATCCTGGGTTACACGCTGGTCTGCGCCTCGCAGTGGCAACTGGGCGATGGCCATCTGCAGCGATTGCTGCGCCTGATCGCGATCGGGCACGCTGGGGCATTGCTGCTGTTTGCGTGGATCGTTGCAAGGCCGCGGCCCTCGCACCTGCGCCGGACGCTCGGCATGCTGTCGGACTACGGCCTGCTCAGTCTGGCGATGACCTGGTTCGCCGCGCCGATGGCCTGCCTCTACGTCGTGGTGATGTGGGTCACGATCGGCAATGGTCTGCGCTTTGGCAGGCATGCACTGCACACGGCGGTGGCCATGGCCGTGCTCAGTTTCGGGGCGACGCTTGCCAACAGTCCGTACTGGCAACAGCGGATCGAGCTCGGGATCGCCCTGCTGGCGGCGCTGGTGGTGATTCCCCTGTCGTTGCTGCGGCTGATGCGAGACAGTGCCGATGCCGCTGCGCGTATCGCCGCATACGCCCCTGGCGCCGATGCTGCAGTACCGCGCGGCCCACTTTCATCCCCATCGAAGCGACCGCAGGTCTGAGGCGTCTATGAAGTCTCCATTGCCATGGTTGAAGCGGCGTCTTTCGGGGCGGGCGGATTCGGAACACGCGCAGAACCTGATCCGCATCATCATCACCACGCTGTTCATTTCCTACCTGGGGTGGCGCTACCACCACACCCATGGCGACACGTTGATGGCCACCTGGTTGATCCTGGTGGGCGAGCTGGTGGTGTCGCTGGGACTGATGGTGGCCATCCTGCTGCGGCCGCACGTGTCGCACACGCGGCGCCTGATCGGCATGGTGCTCGACTACACCTGCACCGGCGCAATCATGGCAATCCAGGGCGAACCGGCTTCGCCGCTGTATGCGGTCTGCATGTGGGTGACCATCGGCAATGGCTTGCGCTACGGCAGTCCCTATCTGCGTGCCGCCACCGCGATGGCCAGCCTGAGTTTTCTCAGTGCCATCCTGATTTCGCCTTACTGGAAGGCCAACCCCTATCTCAGCTGGGGTTTGTTGCTGGGCTTGATCGCCGTGCCGCTGTACTTCGACTCGTTGTTGCGTGCGATGACGCGCGCGGTACGCGAGGCCCGGCATGCCAACCAGGCCAAGAGCCGCTTCCTGGCCAATATGAGTCACGAATTCCGCACCCCGTTGAATGGGTTGTCGGGCATGACCGAAGTGCTGGCCACCACGCGCCTGGATGCAGAGCAGAAGGAATGCCTGAATACCATCCAGGCCTCGGCGCGCAGCCTGCTGTCGCTGGTGGAAGAGGTGCTCGATATTTCGGCGATCGAGGCGGGCAAGATCCGCATCGATCGCCGCGATTTCTCGCTGCGCGAGATGATCGGCTCGGTCAACATGATTCTGCAGCCGCAGGCCAAGACGCGCGGTCTGGATTACGGCACCGAGGTCGCCACCGACGTACCGGACCTGCTCAAGGGCGACACCGGTCATCTGCGCCAGGTGTTGCTCAACCTGTTGGGCAATGCGGTCAAGTTCACCGAGCACGGGCATGTACTGCTGCGGGTCGCGCGGGTCTCCGGCAATGGTGCCGACACGATGCGGCTGCGTTTCGAGGTCGAGGACAGCGGCATCGGCGTGCCGATGGACATGCGTCCGCGCCTGTTCGAGGCGTTCGAGCAGGCGGACGTGGGCTTGTCGCGCCGTTATGAGGGCACCGGCCTGGGCACCACGATCGCCAAGGGCCTGGTCGAGGCCATGGGCGGCGCGATTGGCTTTGCGCCCAATCAAGCCGGCGGCAGCGTGTTCTGGTTCGAGCTACCGCTGGAGATCGGCGTATTGGAGACCGCGGCGCCGGCTCGCTCGCCGGTCGGGGCGCTGCTGGAGGCTCCCGACGAGCTGGAAGCCTCCAACGTCATCGCCTTTTCCAACCCGTTCCTGCGTCACCGCGCGCGCGTGCGCAGCATGCGCATGCTGGTGGCCGACGACCATGAAGCCAATCGCATGGTGTTGCAGCGATTGCTGGAAAAGGCGGGGCATAAGGTGATGTGCGTCAACGGCGCCGAGCAGGTGCTGGACGCGATGGCCGACGAGGATTTCGATGCGGTGATCGTGGATTTGCATATGCCAGGCATGAGCGGTCTGGACATGCTCAAGCAGTTGCGCGTGATGCAGGCCAGCGGCATGCGCTACACCCCGGTGGTGGTACTCAGTGCCGACGTTACGCCTGACGCAATCCGCGCCTGCGAACAAGCTGGCGCACGCGCGTTCCTGGCCAAGCCCGTCGTGGCTGCCAAGCTGCTCGATACGCTGGCCGAACTCGCGGTCAGCACCCGTGCGTTGGCAACGCCGGCCACGGTGGTGCAGGCATCGACCAGTTTCGAGGGCGTGCTCGATGCCAGCGTGCTGGACGAACTCGCTGCGTTGGGCATGGGCGAAGAATTCGAACGTCAGTTCGTCCGGCAGTGTCTGGATGATGCGCACAACTGCGTGAGCGCGATCGAGCGCGATGGCACGCGCTCGGATTGGGAACAACTGCGCGAAAGCGCCCACGCATTGCGCGGGGTTGCCAGCAATCTGGGGCTGGCGCAGTTGGCTGGCAGCGGCGGTGAGCTGATGCGCATGGCCGATTGGCAGTTGCAGGCCGAATGGCGACAGCGGCTGTCGGCGTTGCGCGACCAATTGCAGACCGGAAAGGACGCACTCGCCGCGCGCGTACAAGGCGCCAACGACGACGAGCGCTCCCCCCGGAGTAGCGAATAGCCCGCCGACCCATCAGCCGGCGTCAAGCCCTGAGCGGCGCGATTGCGCGCGGACCAGGCGGTCCATGGTGCGCAACGACTTTTCGCCCAACTGCATCGCCGTATCGACCCAGATTTCGGTGATGCGCATCATTTCCTCCAGCGGTACCGCCGTGGTCATTTCGCGCACTTGCTGCATTGCCGCCCAGGCATGCGGCGTGCGCTTGCTTTCGCGGATCACTTGTTCGACGGCCGCCGCGCCCTGACCGCGCGGCACTACGCGATCGACCAGGCCCATGCCAAGCAATTCTTCGGCGGAGTACAGATTGCCTTCGAGCATGATTTTTTGCGCCAGTTGCGCACTGACACGCTGGCACATGAAAGAGTAGGCGCCCATCCCCGGGAACAGGTCGAACAGCACTTCGGGCAATCCCATCATCACCCCTTCCTCGGCGACGATGGTGTGGCAGCTCAACGCCGCTTCGAATCCGCCGCCGAGCGCATTGCCCTGCACCAGGGCGATGCTGTGCGCGCGTGCGCCGAGGCCGACATGGAACGCGTGCACGCCGCGTACACAGCGTTGGGCGTATTCAAGCAGTCGAGCACGGTCGCCTTCGCGAATGAGTTGGCAAAACAACGCCAGGTCGCCGCCCAGGTTGAACACGTCGCTGTCGGATGCCAGCACCACGTGCGGGGCCAGCACGCCGGCGTTGTTCAGGCGTTGACCCAGGTTGGTCTGGTAGCCGGTGATGTCGTCGACCAGGCGCGTCGAAAAGCAGGCACGCCCCGGGTTGGTGGCCAGGTCGGCATGCATATGGATCCAGTACACGTCACGCTGCGGTTCTTCGATGATGCGTAGGGTCGAGCCGATGTTGGTGCGAATGAAGGGTTGAACTGCAGACATGGTGGTTCTCCGTGATGACCGTCCGGCCGGCCGCCTTTCGGACGGAGATGAGGTTGAACGCGTGAGCGTGCGCCGACACCGGATTCTATGCGTGCAAAAGCGAACGCCCGCAAGGCCTTGCGGCAATGCGGGCGTCGAAGAAGGCTGAACGCCTTCGGGCTGCGGCATAAGCGGTATTACGTCTTCGGCGCGTCCCGTAACTCACGGCGCAGGATCTTGCCGACGTTGGTCTTGGGCAACTGCTTGCGGAATTCGATCACGCGCGGCTGCTTGTAGCCGGTGAGGTTGGCGCGGCAATGTGCCTTCACATCCTCGGCCGTCAGGGCCGGGTCCTTCTTCACGATGACCGCCTTGACGATCTCGCCAGACTTGTCGTCCGGCACGCCGACCGCCGCCACTTCCAGCACGCCGGGCATCTCGGCAATCACGTCCTCGATCTCGTTGGGGTACACGTTGAAGCCGGACACCAGAATCATGTCCTTCTTGCGATCGACGATGTAGACGAAGCCCTGTGCGTCCATGCGCGCGATGTCGCCGGTATGCAGCCAGCCTTCGGCGTCCATGACCTTGGCGGTTTCATCGGGTTTCTTCCAGTAGCCCTTCATGACCTGCGGGCCCCTGATGCACAGCTCGCCGATCTCGCCCAGGGGCAGTTCCGCGCCGGCGTCGTCCTTGATACAGGCATCGGTGGACGGAATCGGCAGGCCGATCGAACCGTTGTAGTCCTTCAGGTCCATCGGGTTGATGCATGCGGCCGGCGAGGTTTCGGTCAGGCCGTAGGCTTCGACCAAGGTCAGGCCGGTGACTTTCTTCCAACGCTCGGCGACCGAGCGCTGGACGGCCATGCCGCCGCCAAGGGTCATCTTGAGCGAGGAGAAATCCACCTGATCGAATCCGGGCGTGTTGAGCAGCCCGTTGAACAGCGTGTTGACGCCGGTGAACGCGGTGAAGCGGGTCTTTTTCAGCTCCTTGACGAAGCCCGGCATGTCGCGCGGGTTGCTGATCAGGTGATTGCAGCCGCCGATCTTCATGAAGACCAGGCCGTTCGCGGTCAATGCGAAGATGTGGTACAGCGGCAGCGCGGTGATCACCACTTCATGGCCTTCTTCCAGCTTGCCGGTGCCCGCCAGCCACTGGTGCGCCTGCTGCATGTTGGCGACCAGATTGCGGTGGGTCAGCATGGCGCCCTTGGCCACGCCGGTGGTGCCGCCGGTGTACTGCAGGAAGGCGATGTCGTCGGGTTCGATCTGCAGCGTCGGCACGCGGTGCTTGCGGCCCAGCGCCAGCGCCTCGCGGAAGCGAATCGCACCGTTGATGCGGTAATCGGGCACCAGCTTCTTGACGTACTTGACCACGAAGTTGAGCAGCGCCGCCTTCGGGAAGCCCAGCATGTCGCCCAGGCCGGTGGTGATGACTTGCTTGACCGGCGTGTCGGCGATGACCTGCTGCACGGTGGTGCCGAAGTTGTCGATGACCACCAGCACGCTGGCGCCGGAGTCGATCAACTGATGCTTGAGTTCGCGCGGGGTGTACAGCGGATTGACATTGACCACGGTCAGGCCGGCACGCAGCACGCCGAAGGTCGCGATGGGGTATTGCAGGCAGTTGGGCATCATCAAGGCGACGCGGTCGCCTTTCTTCAACTGCAACTCGCCAAGCAGGTAGGCTGCGAATTGCTCGACCAGCTGATCCGCCTCGCGGTAGGTGATGGTCTTGCCGAAGCTGTGGTACGCAGGCCGGTCGGCGAAGCGTTTCACGGAGGTGGCAAACACCTCGGCCACCGTGCGGAACTGCTCAAGATCGATTTCGGCGGCAACGCCGGCCGGATAACTTTGCAACCAAGGACGTGCCTGATTCATCTGCCCCCCTCCAGGGTGTTCTCGACGCGCCGCAGTGTGTTCCACGGCGCTACAACAGCTGGCAGCATACCGTCATGCATGGAAAAGGCGAAGCGTGATGCAGAGCAGCATTCAAGTGCCGTGGCGCGTGGTGTGGGTGGGGTTTTGCATGCTGGTCTTGCTCGGGTGCACACGTGCTGCGCCCGAGCAACGTCTGCGCGCCACGCTGGAGCAGATGCATCAGGCAATCGAAGCGCGCCAGATCGGCGATGCAATGGCGCCGGTGGCCGAGGATTTTGTTGGCGAAAACGGGCTGGACGCCGCCGGATTACGGCGCTTGATGCAAGTGCAGATGTTGGGCAACCAACAGGTCGGCGTGACCATGGGGCCAGTCGATGTGGCACTGCGCGGCGATACGGCCACTGTGCGCTTTACCGCGTTGTTGACCGGCGGCAACGGGCGTTGGGTGCCCGATCAGGCGCAGACCTATCAGGTCACCACCGGTTGGCGATTGCAGGACAGCGACTGGCAGCTGTATCACGCGCAATGGGTGCCGGCAGCGCGTTGACCGCGCCGATGCGGTGGGGTGCGGCTGGCTGCTTGTTACGGCCGGACGCATGGCGCCAGTGCATGGATGGGGGGCGTCAGGCATTTGGCCGAAGCGCGGGTTGCCCGGTGATGACGGTGCATGGCGCTGAGTTAGCGGGTGGCGCATCCGGCTGGCCGCCGTTGGCTGGGTAATACGGCGTGTTGCCGCCTTCTTTTCCGCCACCCATCTTGGTGGTGGGACCGATGTCCATGGTGCCGGAGATGGCATGCTCGCCACCAACGGCCGGAAGCCAGGTAATTCCGTTCGACGTCGGGATGCACGCGCCCTTTGTTCGCTAGGGCGTAATCGCCGTTGTCCAAGAGGCCGGAAATGCCACTCCCGCCGAGCGGCGGGAGTGGGGTGCATCGTTGCAGCGCGATGCGCGCTACGGTCAGGCCGCCTTGCGGGCCGCCAACTGCCGCAGCACATACTGCAGCAGGCCGCCGTGCTTGAAGTACTCCACTTCCTTGGGTGTCAGCAGCAGCACCTTGACCTGGAACTGCTTGACGCTGCCATCGGACTTTTTCGCATTGACGGTGGCACGGCGGCTGGCACCGTCCTGCAGGCCGGTGATGTCCAGCACTTCCGAGCCATCGAGGCCGAGGCTCTGCGCGTTCTCGTTTTCCAGGAACTGCAGCGGCAACACGCCCATGCCCACCAGGTTGGAACGGTGGATGCGCTCGAAGCTCTCGGCGATCACCGCCTTGATCCCAAGCAGGTTGGTGCCCTTGGCCGCCCAGTCGCGCGAGGAGCCGGTGCCGTATTCCTTGCCGGCCAGCACCACCAGCGGCACGCCGTCGGCCTTGTACTTCATTGCGGCATCGTAGATGGCCAGCTTTTCGGGCTGGCCGCCGCCGGCTGGGTAGTAAAGCGTGTTGCCGCCTTCTTCGCCGCCGAACATCAGGTTCTTGATGCGGATGTTGGCGAAGGTGCCGCGCACCATCACATCGTCGTTGCCGCGGCGGCTGCCATAGCTGTTGAAGTCGGCCGGCTGCACGCCGCGTTCCTGCAGGAAGCGACCTGCCGGCGAATCCTTCTTGATGTTGCCGGCCGGCGAGATGTGGTCGGTGGTGATCGAGTCGCCGAACAGGCCCATGATGCGTGCACCGTGCACATCGTCCACGTTGCCGACCTGCATGGTCATGCCATCGAAGTAGGGCGGGTTCTTGATGTAGGTCGAGGCTTCGTCCCACGCGTAGAGCGCGCCATCGGGCGAAGCGATGGTGTTCCAGCGCGTGTCGCCCTTGAACACGTCGGCATAGTTCTGCTTGAACATTTCCGGGCCGACGGTGGCGGCGATGGTGTCGCCGATTTCCTTGTTGCTCGGCCAGATGTCGCGCAGGTAGACCGGTTGCCCGTCGCTGCCGGTGCCCAGCGGCTCGGTGGTCAGGTCGATGTCGGTGGTGCCGGCGATGGCATAGGCCACCACCAGCGGCGGCGAGGCCAGATAGTTCATCTTGACCTCGGGGTGCACGCGGCCTTCGAAGTTACGGTTGCCCGACAACACCGAGGTCACCACCAGATCGTCCTTGGCGATGGCCGCAGACACGTCTTCCGGCAGCGGGCCGGAGTTGCCGATGCAGGTGGTGCAGCCGTAGCCGACCACGTAGAACCCGAGCTTTTCCAGGTCGGTGAGCACGCCGGCCTTTTCGAGGTAGTCGGTGACCACGCGCGAGCCCGGCCCGAGCGAGGTCTTGACCCACGGTTGCGCCTTCAGCCCCTTGGCCGCCGCGTTGCGCGCGAGCAGGCCGGCGCCCAGCATCACTGCCGGATTGGAGGTGTTGGTGCACGAGGTGATCGCGGCGATGACCACCGAGCCATCGCGCAGCTGCCAACCGGCGCCGCTGGCGTTGGCGCTTTCTGCCTGCGACGCCTTCGCACCGACGGCGGTGCCGCCGCCGCCTTCGTTCTTGAGGCGGTCTTCCTGCTTGAGATCGGCCAGCTTCTTGCTGCGCGCCTCGGCAAACGGCTTGAGGCTTTCGCGGTAGTTGGACTGCATGTCTTCCAGCAGCACCCGGTCCTGCGGGCGCTTGGGGCCGGCCAGCGACGGCTTGACCTGGCCCATATCCAGTTCCAGCGTCGCGCTGTACCGGGCGGGTGGGGTGGCGGCGTCGTGCCACAGGCCCTGCGCCTTGGCATAGGCCTCGACCAACGCAATCTGCTCCTCGCTGCGGCCGGACAGGCGCAGGTAGGTCAGCGATTCTTCGTCGACCGGAAAGATGCCGCAGGTGGCGCCGTATTCCGGTGCCATGTTGCCGATGGTGGCGCGGTCGGCCAGCGGCAGGTGTTGCAGGCCGTCGCCATAGAACTCGACGAACTTGCCCACCACGCCGGCCTTGCGCAGCATCTGGGTGACCGTCAGCACCAGGTCGGTGGCAGTGGCGCCCTCGGGCAGCTTGCCGGTGAGCTTGAAGCCGACCACCTGCGGAATCAGCATCGAGGAGGGCTGGCCCAGCATCGCGGCCTCGGCCTCGATGCCGCCCACGCCCCAGCCCAGCACGCCGATGCCATTGATCATGGTGGTGTGGCTGTCGGTGCCGAACACGGTGTCGGGGTAGGCGACCAGCGTGCCGTCCTTGTCCGCGCTCATCACCACGCGGGCGAGATTTTCCAGATTGACCTGATGGACGATGCCGGTGTTGGGCGGCACCACCTTGAAGTTCTCGAACGCCTTCTGGCCCCAGCGCAGGAAGCCGTAGCGTTCCTGGTTGCGCTGGAATTCGATCTTGCCGTTGAGGTCGAGCGCGTCCGGCTTGCCGAATACATCGACCTGCACGGAGTGGTCGATGACCAGTTCGGAAGGAATCTGCGGGTTGATCTGGTCGGCGTTGCCGCCCAGCTTGACTACCGCATCGCGCATTGCGGCCAGGTCCACCACGCAGGGCACGCCGGTGAAATCCTGCAGCACCACGCGTGCGGGCATGAAGGCGACTTCGGTATCGGGCTCGGCAGTGGGGTCCCACTTGGCGACTGCTTCGATGTGGTCCTTGCCGACGGTCACGCCACCGTCTTCATGACGGAGCAGGTTCTCCAGCAGGATCTTCATCGAATAGGGCAGGTGGCCGATATCGAAGCGCTCGCCCAGCTTCGGCAGGCTGTAGTACGCGTAGTGCTTGCCGTGGACCTCAAGTGAGGTGCGAGTGGAAAAGGAATCGCGCATGCATCACTCCTATGGCATCGAAGGCTTTAGGTAGGCGCACATTCTGAGCGATTCAGTGTGTACGTACGGTGTGTCCAGGCCGATCTGCCGACTTGAGTAGGACGGCGCAAGTACGTATCATGCGTGCATACTTTCTGGAGCATGCTCATGGAAGCCACCGTTGCCGAACGTGGACAGATCACGCTGCCAAAGGCCGTGCGCGATGCCCTGGGCCTGACCAAGGGCACGACGTTGAAGATCGAACTCGACGGCGGACGCATCATCTTGCGCAAGGACGTCAGCGAAGCGCTGCGCAAGGTGCGCGGCAAGTTCAAGTTGGTCGACGGCCTGACCAGCACCGACGAGGCCATGCGCGCCATCCGTGGCCGCGCCCCCGGAGACCCGTTCGACCCATGATCGCCCTGGATTCCTCGGTTCTGCTGGACATCCTGATCGGCGATCCGGTCTATGGCGAAGTGTCGGAGGTCTGCATCGGCGACGCCCTGGCGCGCGACGAAGTGGTGGTCTGCGATGCGGTGGTGGCCGAGGTTCTGGCCATGCTCGACACCCAGGTCGACCTGATGGAAACCCTGGCCTCGATCGGCGTGCGCTACGAAGCCACCCAGGAAGCGGCCGCAGTCCGCGCCGGCCATATGAACAAGCGCTTTCGCGCGCGCGGCGGCAAGCGTGAGCGGGTGGTGGCCGACTTCCTGATCGGCGCCCACGCCATGCTCCAGTGCGACGGGTTGATCACCCGTGACGAGGGCTTCTTCCGCGATTACTTCAAGGGTTTGAAGATCGTCGTTCCCAAACCCGCACCCTGATCCACGTTTCGCGCTTTATCACCTTCACCGCTGTTTTTTTTGGAGAACCCGCATGTTGGAAGCCTATCGCCACCACGTTGCAGAGCGCGCCGCGCTTGGTATCCCGCCGCTGCCGCTGACCGCGCAGCAGACCGCCGAGGTCATCGAGCTGCTCAAGGCGCCGCCTGCCGGCGAAGAGGAGTTCCTGGTCGAACTGCTCAGCCAGCGCGTACCGGCCGGCGTCGACGATGCCGCCAAGGTCAAGGCCTCGTACCTGGCCGCGGTGGCCTTCGGCACCGAGACCACCGCGCTGATCAGCCCGACCCGCGCCACCGAACTGCTCGGCACCATGCTGGGCGGCTACAACATCCAGCCGCTGATCGACCTGCTGGACAACGCCGAGCTGGGCGCTACCGCCGCCGAAGCGCTCAAGCACACCTTGCTGGTGTTCGATGCGTTCCACGACGTGCAGGAAAAGGCGCAAGCCGGTAATGCGCACGCCAAGGCCGTGCTGCAGAGCTGGGCCGATGCCGAGTGGTTCACCAGCAAGCCGGAAGTGCCGCAGAGCCTGACCGTCACCGTGTTCAAGGTGCCGGGCGAAACCAATACCGACGACCTGTCGCCGGCGCCGGACGCCACCACCCGCCCGGACATCCCGCTGCATGCGCTGGCGATGCTGAAGAACAAGCGCGATGGCGCGGCGTTCGAGCCGGAAGAAGACGGCAAGCGCGGCCCGATCCAGGCCATTGCCGACCTCAAGGACAAGGGCCACCTGGTCGCCTATGTGGGCGACGTGGTCGGTACCGGTTCCTCGCGCAAGTCGGCCACCAACTCGGTGCTGTGGTGGACCGGCGAAGACATTCCGTACATCCCGAACAAGCGCTTCGGCGGCGTGTGCCTGGGCAGCAAGATCGCCCCGATCTTCTACAACACCATGGAAGACGCCGGCGCATTGCCGATCGAGCTGGACGTGTCGCAGATGGAGCACGGCGACGTGGTCGAACTGCGTCCCTACGACGGCAAGGCGCTGAAGAATGGGCAGGTGATCGCCGAGTTCGCGATGAAGTCGGACGTGCTGTTCGATGAAGTGCGCGCCGGTGGCCGCATTCCGCTGATCGTTGGCCGTGGCCTGACCGCCAAGGCGCGCGAGCTCCTCGGCCTGCCGGCCTCGGACCTGTTCCGCCTGCCGATGGACCCGCCGGACACCGGCAAGGGCTTCTCGCTGGCGCAGAAGATGGTCGGCCGCGCCTGTGGGCTGCCGGAAGGCCAGGGCATGCGCCCGGGCACCTACTGCGAACCGAAGATGACCTCGGTGGGCTCGCAGGACACCACCGGCCCGATGACCCGCGACGAGCTGAAGGACCTGGCCTGCCTGGGCTTCTCGTCCGACCTGGTGATGCAGTCGTTCTGCCACACCGCCGCCTATCCGAAGCCGGTTGACGTCAAGACCCACCACACCTTGCCGGAATTCATCTCCACCCGCGGTGGCGTGTCGCTGCGTCCGGGCGATGGCGTGATCCACAGCTGGCTCAATCGCATGCTGCTGCCCGACACCGTGGGCACCGGCGGCGACTCGCACACCCGCTTCCCGATCGGCATTTCGTTCCCGGCCGGCTCCGGCCTGGTGGCCTTCGCCGCCGCCACCGGCGTGATGCCGCTGGACATGCCCGAGAGCGTGCTGGTGCGCTTCAAGGGTGAAATGCAGCCGGGCGTGACCTTGCGTGACCTGGTCAACGCGATCCCGCTGTACGCGATCAAGGACGGTCTGCTGACCGTGGCCAAGCAGGGCAAGAAGAACATCTTCTCCGGCCGCATCCTGGAAATCGAAGGCTTGCCGAACCTGAAGGTGGAGCAGGCGTTCGAATTGTCCGATGCCTCGGCCGAACGTTCGGCGGCCGGTTGCACCGTGCACCTGGACAAGGCGCCGATCATCGAATATCTGACCAGCAACATCACCCTGCTGCGCTGGATGATTGCCGAGGGTTACGCCGATGCGCGTACGCTGGGCCGGCGCATCAAGAAGATGGAAGACTGGCTGGCCGACCCGCAGCTGCTGCAGCCCGATGCCGACGCCGAGTACGCGGCGGTCATCGAGATCGACCTGGCCGACATCCATGAGCCGATCGTGGCATGCCCGAACGACCCGGACGACGTGAAGACGCTGTCGGACGTGGCCGGTGCGGCGATCGACGAAGTGTTCATCGGTTCGTGCATGACCAACATCGGTCACTTCCGTGCCGCTGCCAAGTTGCTGGAAGGCAAGCGCGACATCCCGACCCGCCTGTGGGTGGCACCGCCGACCAAGATGGACGCTTCGGAGCTGACCAAGGAAGGCCATTACGGCACCTTCGGCGCGGCCGGCGCGCGCATGGAAATGCCCGGTTGCTCGCTGTGCATGGGCAACCAGGCGCAGGCACGCGAGGGCGCCACGGTGTTCTCCACCTCCACGCGTAACTTCCCCAACCGGTTGGGCCGCAATACCAATGTGTACCTGGGCTCGGCGGAACTGGCGGCGATCTGCTCGCGCCTGGGCCGGATTCCGACCAAGGAGGAGTACATGGCCGATGTGGGCGTGATCAAGACCAGTGGCGAGCAGATCTACCGCTACATGAACTTCGATCAGATCCAGGAGTATCAGAACGTGGCAGAGACCGTCGCCGCCTGATTCGTCCAGCAGGTTTGTTGCCCCCGAAATGCCCGGCACTGCCCGGCATTTCGCTTTTCGGGCAATAGCTTCGCGTTGTAGTCACGATGCCCGGCGTTAAAGCAAATACCAGCTGACTGGATTGTGGCATTGCAACAAAAATCTGAAGTCGGCAGGTCTAGAGTCCCGCCGCTCCACCACTGCCCGTTGATGCCCATGCCCACTTGCACAATCTCCGGTCAAACCCTGCATTACACGCAACATGGCCGCGGTTTCCCGGTCCTGCTTGGCCACAGTTATCTCTGGGACGCTGCGATGTGGGAGCCGCAGATCCAGGCACTGTCGCAGCACTACCAGGTCATCGTTCCCGAGCTGTGGGGACACGGGCAGTCAGGCCCGTTGCCGCACGGCACGCAGCAGATCGGCGATCTTGCCCGGCACATGCTGGCCCTGTTGGACGCACTGAAGTTGCCGCAGTGCGCGGTGGTCGGCCTGTCGGTGGGCGGCATGTGGGCCGCCGAGCTTGCCCTGATGGCGCCGGAGCGCGTGCGCAGCCTGGTGTTGATGGACACCTTCCTGGGTGCCGAGCCGGCCGCCACGCGTGCGCGTTATTTCGGCTTGCTCGATGCGATCGAGACGGCCGGGCAGGTGACGCCTGCGCTGATCGAGGCGATCGTTCCGATCTTCTTCCGCCCCGGCATCGACCTGGGATCGGCATTGCCGGCCGCCTTTGCGCAGCGTCTGGCGGCGATGTCGGCCGAGCAGTTGCGCGCGTCCGTCGTGCCACTGGGCCGGCTGATCTTCGGTCGAGCCGATCGACTGGATGCCCTGTCTGGACTGGATCCGGCCAACACGTTCCTGCTCGGTGGCGCCGAGGACATTCCGCGCCCGCCCGAAGAGGTGTGGATGATGGCCGAGGCCATCTGCTGCGATTACGAGCTGATCCCGGACGCAGGCCATATCGCCTCGCTGGAAAACCCGGCCTTTGTCAATGCGCAGTTGCTGGGCTGGTTGAAGCGGACGGTAGCCGAGGCCGAGGTGGAACTGATGCGTGCGTGATGAGGGTAGTGGGCTCGCCTGACGTGGGATTAGGTGCGTGGTTCCCTCTCAACTTCTCACTTCTTTACTGACAGGAGAGGAGCTTGAGGCACTCTCTTTCGCAAGGAGGACTCTCGCAGCGGAGGAGCTCGAAGCGCTCTCTCGTGGGAGAGGGGCTGAAGCGCTGCAGTTGTCAGGATGATGTTTCCCTTTTCCACCGGGATCTTTGTTCTCCTTTGTGGAGGAGAGGGTGCCTGCAGGGGGGATGATAATTCGGGCGCGGCCACGTGCTGTTTGACGTGTGATTGGCTTCGCCACCGTGCCCTCACCCCAACCCCTCTCCCGCTGGGAGAGGGGCTTGAAGCACTTTCTCGCAGGCTAGGGGCTTGAAGCACTGTCCTCGCAGGCGGGGAGCTTGAGGCGCTTTCGGGGGAGCGCTTGCTGCGTTGCTCTCCGCATGAGGGGCGCATGACTTGCCACGTCGTGGCCCGCCTTTCCTGGATGGAACGGAGTTCGACGCTGTGATCGTGCGGCGGTTGCGTCTACGGTTGCGTGCCCAGCCAGGCTTCCAGTGCCGGGGCCGGTAGGGGCCGCGAGAACAGGTAGCCCTGCAGCACCTCGCAGCCCAGGTCGGCCAGGAACAGGCGCTGCGCTTCGTTTTCCACACCTTCGGCGACCACGTGCTTGCGCAGGTGCTCGCCGATGCGCAGCACGGAGGTGGTGAGTGCGCGCGCGTCTTCGCTGTGTTCGATGTCGCGCACGAAGCTCATGTCCAATTTGAGTTCGTCGATCGGCAGGCGATGCAGATGGCTCAGGCTGGAATAGCCGGTGCCGAAATCGTCCAGCGACAGCGAGATGCCGGCTTCGCGAATGGCGTGCAGGTTTTCCAGCACGCCTGGTTGCCCGGACAGCATCACGCTTTCGGTCAGTTCCAGGGTCAGGTCGGAGGGCTGTACGCCCATCTCGGCGATGAGCCGGAGCAGGTCCGACAGCATGCGCGGACTTTCGAAACCGCTCGCCGACAGGTTCACCGACACGCGTGCGACCGGCACGCCACGCTGGCGCCAGTCGGCAACCTGCTGGCACGCGCTGCGCAGGACCCATGCGTTGATCTGCGGCATCATGCCTTGCTCTTCGGCCACGGGCAGGAACCGCGCCGGCGACACGGCGCCCAACTGCGGGTGATTCCAGCGCAGCAGCGCTTCCACGCCATAGAGCGTGTGCGGGGCGGCGCTGTGCATCTGCGGTTGGTAGTGCAGTTGCAGCTGATTGCGTTCGATGGCCTGGCGCAGTTCTGCTTCCAGCGCAACGCGTTCTTGCGCCATGCGGTTCATGTCTGAACTGAAGAAACGAAAGCGCCCGCCGCCTTCCTTCTTGGCGCGATTCATCGCCAGGTCGGCATGGCGCAGCAGGATGTTGATGTCCTGCCCATCTTCGGGAAACATCGCCACGCCGATACTGGCCGAGGGATGCACGGTCATATGGCCGACCGGCAGCGGGCTGGCGATGCTGACCAGCAACCGCTCGGCGGCGGCGCTGGCCTGCTCTGCGCTGCATTGCGGCAGCGCGAGCGCGAACTCGTCGCCGGACAGTCGCGCCAGCATTGCCGTGGCGCTGACCTGCTCATTGACGCGCAAGGCGATATCGCGCAGCAGGCCATCGCCTGCGGCGTGACCCTGGCTATCGTTGATGAGCTTGAAGCGGTCGATGTTGATGAACATCAACGCGGCCGGTTCGCCCGCGTATTCGGCCTGCGTCAGCGCCTGCTCGGCGCGGGCGCTGAACATGATGCGGTTGGGAAGGCCCGTGAGCGTGTCGTAGAACGCCAGTTGATGCACGCGCTGGCGGATCTGCTCGCGTTCCAGCGCCAAGGTGCACAGCTGCTGGCACAAATCGGTGAGCCGCATATGCCAGGCATCTGCACGTTGCGGCTTGCGGTAGTACAGCGCAAAGGTGCCGAGCACGCGCGCGCTGTTGGAGCGGATCGGTGTGCTCCAGCAGGCGCGCAGGCCCCATGGCAGGAGCGTGTCTCGATACGGCTCGAACAAGGGGTCGGTGGCGATGTCTTCCACCATCACCGCGCGACCGCGCCAGGCCGCGGTGCCGCAGGCGCCTGTGCCCGGGCCGATCTTCAAGCCGTTGACCGCATCGGCGTATTCGGGCGGCAGGCTGGGCGCAGCCAGCGAATGCAGGCGGCCTTGATTGTCCGCACTCATCACCGTGGCCAGCACGTCCGGTGCGATGCGTTCGACCTCGGTGCAAATCAGGGTCATCACCTCGATCAACGGGCGTTCCTGCACCAAGGCCTCCAGCACGCGGTGCTGCAATACCTCGTGCATCTTGGTGTCGGTGATGTCGGTCAATACCGCCACGTAATGCGAGGGAGCATTGTTGGTGTCGTAGATCGGGTTGAAGTTGAGCGAGATCCACAGCGGGGTGCCGTCCTTGCGATAGACCAGCAAGTCGGCGCGGGTGTGCTGCAAGGCGTCTGCGCGATCGCGAACGCGGGCAACCTCGTTTTGGTCGCTTTGCGCGCGGGTCAAGACATCGGAAGGACGCAGACCGACCAGCTCGGCTTCGGTGTAGCCGAACATGCGCTGGAAGCCGTCGTTGGCGTACAGCAGGCGTGATTGCAGGTCGCAGATGAGGATGGCGCTGCTACTGCCATCGAGTGCTTCTGCGAGCAGGCGCGCACGGCGCTGCTCGGGTTGCTCGCCGTCCTTGGCCATGCCGGCGGTGACCGGGCCGGGCCTGATCTGCCCGGCGCTTGGTACGTCGGCATGGATCGGCTCGGACGTCAGCGGCGTGCGGTCCACCGCTGCATCCACGCCAGCGCCCGTCGCGCTTCCTGGAGGAAGCGTTGGGTTGGTCGGGTGCGAGGGATGCGCGGCCATGCCGGGTCAGCGCGCCTGCGCCGACAATGCGAGCAAGCGCTCGGCCACGCGGTCCAGCGGCACCACTTCCTGTGCGGCGCCAAGTTTGTACGCCGCACCGGGCATGCCCCAGACCACGCTGCTGGCTTCGTCCTGCACCAGCGTCGGCGCGCCGGCCTGCAGCATTTCCAGCAGGCCGCGCGCGCCGTCGTCGCCCATGCCGGTGAGGATGGCGCCCACCGCATTCGGCCCGGCATTGGCGGCAACGGAACGAAACAGCACGTCCACTGCCGGCTTGTGGCGATTGACCGGCGGGCCATCGTCGATGCGGCAGCGCCAACGCGCACCGTCGCGAATGATGCGCAGATGCTGGCCACCCGGCGGTAGATACGCATGACCCGGCAGGATCGCCTCGCCATCGGTGGCTTCGCGCACCGACATGGCCGAATGGCGGTTGAGGCGCTCGGCGAATGCGGTGCTGAAGCTGGCGGGCAGATGCTGGGTCATCACCACCGCGGGCGCATCGGCAGGCATGTGTTCAAGCACCACGCGCAGCGCTTCGGTCCCGCCGGCCGAGGCGCCGATGGCGATCAGGCGGTCGGTGGTGCGAAAGCGCAGCGCGCTGCCGGCCACCGGTGCCGATTGCATATCCAGCGTGACTTTGGGCGCGCTCGGGCGATTGAGTGCGCTGACCTTGGCTTTGGCGGCCATCTTGACCTTGCTGACGATCTCTTCGGCGTAGCCTTCCAGCCCGCGTGCGACGTCGATCTTGGGCTTGGACACGAAGTCCACGGCGCCCAGCGACAGGGCCTGCAAGGTGGTGTCGGCGCCGCGCTCGGTCAGCGACGAAATCATCACCACCGGGGTAGGGCGCAGGCGCATGAGGTTTTCCAGAAACACCAGGCCGTCCATGCGCGGCATTTCCACATCCAGCGTAATGACGTCCGGATTGAGGCGCTTGATCTTTTCGCGCGCCAGCAACGGGTCGGCGGCCGAGCCGACCACTTCGATGCCGGCGTCGCGCGACAAGATTTCGGTGAGCATCTGACGCACGACCGCCGAATCGTCGACGATCAATACACGCACAGGAGTTTCCAACGTCATTCGAACAACTCCACTCCACCGGTAACCGGTGCTTTGGACAGACGGGCGCGCACGGCCGATTCGGTGGCGGCGACTTCGGCTTCGTGCGCGTGCGGCAAACGCTGCACGACGACGCGGCCAGTCGTCGCGAAGAACCATACCTTGCGCGGATGGATGCCACACAGATCTTCAGCGATGATGGGAATATGTTCGGCCTGCAGGTACTGGCGCACGAACTCGGCGTTGCGGGTGCCGACCGGGTTGCTGGTGAAGCCCTTCAGCACGTTGGCGCCGCCAAAGACCTTGGCCTCGATGCGTTTGCGGTGCGCGCCGCGCTTGAGCATGTCGTTGATCAGCAGCTCCATGGCATAACTGCCGTAGCGCGTGGGTGCGCCATCGCCGACCTGGCCTTCGGGCAGCAGAAAGTGGTTCATGCCACCAATCTTGAGCACCGGGTCGCGCAGGCAGGCTGCAACGCACGATCCCAAGGTGGTCGTCAATGCGGTGTCGTCGTCCACCACCAGGTATTGGGTGGGCAGCAGTTTGGCGGCAATGGTCTGGAACCGCGAATCGCGGTAGCGCATGACGTCGTCGACTTGCACGGCAGTACTCATGCTCAGGCTCCTGCGCGCGGTGCGCGCCGATACAGCGTGCGCCCGCACGGCTGGATCAGGTCGGCCGCGTGCAGGTAGTTCTCCGAGTGCCCGGTGTAGAGCAGACCGTCCTCGCCCATGTGGCTGACCAGGCGCGACAGGATGCCGCGCTGGGTGGGCTTGTCGAAGTAGATCATCACGTTGCGGCAGAACAGTGCCGCATACGGACCGCCGACGTCGTAACGCGGCGCCAGCAGATTCAACTGGCGGTATTCGATGAGCTGGCGCAGCGCCGGAATGACCCGGCATTTGCCTTCGTTGGGGCCGCTGCCGCGCTGGAAGTACTTGCGCTTGATCGCTGCATCCAGCGAGGCGACGCGGTCGATGGCATAGACGCCGCGCGATGCGGTTTCCAGGACCTGGGTGTCGACGTCGGTGGCCACGATGCTCACCGGCGGGGTCAGCGTGCCGAAGGCTTCGCAGGCGGTGATGGCGATAGAGTAGGGCTCCTCGCCGGTGGAGGCGGCGCACGACCAGATCTTCAACGGCGCCTGCGAGGCGCGCTTTTGCAGTTCTTCGCGCAGCTTGTCGAAATGGTGCGGCTCGCGGAAGAACGAGGTCAGGTTGGTGGTCAGCGCATTGGTGAACGCCTGCCATTCTTCTTCATCGTTGCCGGCTTCGAGCTGGTCGAGGTAATCGCGGAACGAGCGCAGGCCGAGCACGCGCAGACGACGCGACAGGCGGCCATACACCATGTCGCGCTTGGCTGGCGCCAATGCGATGCCGACACGCTGGTAGATCAGGTCGCAGACGCGCTTGAAGTCGCGGTCGCCGAAATCAAATTCGCGTGTGTCTGAAGCGGGAATCGTAGTCGTCATATCCATACGCGTCGTGAGCTATAACTGGATATCGGCCACGGAGTCGCGCAACTGAAGCGCCAATGCGTGGATTGGAAGCGGTTGGGTTCGCTGGCGCGTGCGATGGGGCGGCGGCTGGTGGTGGGCCGCTCAGAGGGCAAGGACGACCGCCAGGTGTCCCGGCATCTACCTACGAGGATCACCCCAGGTGCCTGGCCAAAATGCACAACGCCCCGGCAAGCCGGGGCGTTGGGTGACAGCGGTGAATCAGAACTCTTGCCAGTTACCGTCGGCCAGCGCGGCCTGGGATTGGGCTGGCCTCGACGCGCTTGCCGCTGCGCGTGCCACCGGCTTGGCGGCGCTTTTGACTGCAACCGGGCGCGAGGCGATCGGCCGGACGCGCGCACTCTGCGGCGCCTGCGTCGCCGAGTCGTCCAGCTTGAACACCGACACCGCTTCGGCCAGATGACCCGCCTGCTCTTCCATCGAGCGGGCGGCGGCAGTGGCTTCTTCCACCAGCGCGGCGTTCTGCTGGGTGGTTTCGTCCATCTGGGTGATGGTCTGGTTGACCTGCTCGATCCCGGATGACTGCTCCTGCGAAGCGGCAGAGATCTCGCCCATGATGTCGGTCACGCGCTGCACGCTGGCCACGATGTCGGCCATGGTGGCGCCCGCCTTGCGCACCAGTGCCGAGCCCTCGGCTACCTTGTGCACGGAGTCGTCGATCAGGCCCTTGATCTCCTTCGCCGCACCGGCCGAACGCTGGGCCAGCGTGCGCACCTCGGAGGCCACCACGGCAAAACCGCGACCCTGTTCGCCGGCACGTGCCGCTTCCACTGCGGCATTCAACGCCAGGATATTGGTCTGGAACGCGATGCCGTCGATGACGCTGATGATGTCGGCGATCTTCTTGGACGAGGCTTCGATGCCGGACATGGTGGTGACCACCTGCGACACCACTTCACCGCCTTGCGAGGCCACGCCGGTGGCGCCGATGGCAAGCTGGTTGGCCTGACGGGCGCTTTCGGCATTCTGCTTGACGGTGGAGGTGAGCTCCTCCATCGAGGCGGCGGTTTCTTCCAGGTTGGCGGCCTGCTGCTCGGTGCGGTGCGACAGGTCGCTGTTGCCCGACGCGATTTCGCCAGCGGCCGAATTGATCGCAGTGGACGACAGCTTGATGCGTCCGACGATGTCGGCCAGCTGCTCGGCGGTGGCATTGGCATCGTCACGCATCTGCGCGAACACGCCGCTGAACTCGCCATGCATGCGCACGGTCAGGTCGCCACGCGACAGCGCGGACAGCAGGGTCGAAATCTGTTCCAGGCTGCCGGCATTGGCATCCAGCAAGCCGTTGAGCTGCTGCGCCAGCTGCAGGAAGAAGCCCTGCTTGCCATCGGTTTCCACACGCCCGCTCATGTCGCCACTGGCGGCGGCGCGCACGATGCGGGCCACTTCTTCTTCCACCTGCACTTCGATGGTGCGGTCGCGCCATTCGCAGACTTCGCCGCTGGTCTCGCCCTGTTCGTTCTTGATGGAGGTGACGGTCTGCGCCAGCACCACTTCGCCAAAACGCTCTTCGAAGCTGGTGACGCCATCGCGTTCCAGTGCGGCAATGGCCTTGCGCACGGTCGCATCCGACAAACCCAGGTAGCTGATGTGCTGGCCGATGACCTTGCTCGCATCGAACTCGGGCGATGCCAGGCGGATGCTGCTTTCGTACTGCGCCACGATCTTCTTGAAGGCGTCGTTGGCGTAGATCATCACGCGCTCGGGATCGGTGATGAAGGTGCCGGTCGAGGACTTGTCCAGCGCGGTGCGGATGCGCAGGTTTTCGTCGGCAATCTCCTGGTCGCGTTCGATGCGTTCCTTCAGGTCGCGCTGCATGCGCTGCATGGAGCGCATCAATTCGCCTACTTCGTCCTGGCCCTGCACGTTGATCTGGCCGTCCAGCTTGCCGCCGGCAATTTCGGTGGCCGTGGTGACCGCACTGCGCATGCTCTTGACGATGGAACGGGCGAACAGGAAGGCCAGGCCCAGGCCGCCGGCGATGCCGATCAACAGCACCACCAGGGTCAGCGTGACGGAGGTGGCGTGGACCTTTTCGGCCTTGGTCTTGGCAGCCTGCGCGAGCAGGTTGTCTTCGGCGATCAAGGCAGCCAGCGAATCCTTGGCCTTGTTATGCAGGGTACGGGTCTCGCCGACGAAGGTGTCGATGGCGTCGTCGGGCAGGTTCAGCTCCATCATTTCGTCGACGCTGGCATAGGAGGCCGACGCCTTCTTCCAGTCCGCCACGAACACATCGAACAGCTTCTTCTGTTGCGGGCTTTCGATCAGGCGCGGGTAGCCCTTGATGGTGGCTTCGATCTCGCCATTGAGCCTCTTGGCGCGGACCTTGGCTTCCTGCTTGACCGAGTCGCTGGCGCGCACCAGGTTCTGGTAGGCCGCATTCCGGTATTCGCCGAGCATGCCGCGCAGATCGCCTGCCTCGCGCACGCTGGACATGGTGTTGCCAGCCAGGTCGCGGGTGACGTTATTGAGCGAGGCCAGGCCCGAATAGGCGATGACGCCCTGGACGAGCATGATCAGCAGCACGATGCCGAACGCCAGCATCAGCTTGGGCATCAGTTTCAGATTGTTGATCCATTGCATTGACACGATTCCCCATAGAAGTCAGTCCGCATAGCCGCAACAGCACATCGCCACGCGCGAGGGCGTGGCGATGTGCGAAGCGATTACTTGATGGTGGCGAGCTTCAGGCTGGCCGGGGAGCTGACTTCGATTTCGGCGCGCGAACTGTCGCGCTGGATCTTGCCCAGGACGCAGACGTCCTTACCTTCGAGCGTTTCCGGGGCGAAGCTGAACTTGCCGCGGTTGGCGCCGTCGATGCGTGCGGAGAAGGTGTGGCGCGGGAACATGCCGCCCATGTACAGGAAGGTGGGTTCGCCTTCAGAGCTCTGCGCGTACTTGGCCTTTTCGACCTTGCCGCACACCATGCCGTCCTTGCCGACGAAGCGCGTCGCCATTTCCGGCGGAATCATTTCCTGCGACTGGGCCGACAGCGTGGGAGCAACGATCACGAGAGCAGCGACGGGGAGGAGCGAGAGCAGGAACTTCATAGGATTCTCCAGAAATCAAAAGTCGAACGGTGACCCGTTGTGTGGACGCGGGCTTCATTCAGCTATCGGCTAGCCGCCGTTCAACTTGAATCCGGAAAACGTGATTTTTATCTCAGTTCTATCGAGTGGTGCGTCGCGTGTCGGGAGCATCCCGACACGCGATGGTCGTAGATGCGGTTGCACAGACGCGTTGCGGCCGCCGGAGCGGTGCAATGGGTGCAGGAACATGCCGCATACGCCCAAAAGCGGCTACCGAAACGGAGCAAGTCGGCCACCAGGTGGGGCGCGGGGCACAGAAGCCGGAGTGCACGCATGCGACATCAGGATTCAGTGCGCCGACCACGCGCCTTCTGGCGGCTTGGCAGTCGTTTGGTAGCCGCCTGTCGTAGACGGCGGCTCCTGCATTCCTCTACACCTCTCCGGCGACCGCAGGCGAGGCAACGCAGCCGTTTGAATCAGGCGGCTTCTTCCACCAGCTGCTGACCCAGCTCGGTGCTGTCGAGCAAGGTTTCGATATCCAGCAGGATCAACATGCGATCGTCCTGGGTGCCGATACCGGAGATGAAGCGGGTGTCGACCGACGCACCGAATTCGGGGGTGGGGCGGATCTGGTCGTCGTTGAGCGGAATCACGTCGGACACGCTGTCCACGACGATGCCGACCACGCGGTCTTCGACGTTGAGCACGATCATCACGGTGAAGGCGTCGTAGCGCGCCTCTTTCAGGCGCAGCTTCAGGCGCAGGTCGATCACCGGCACGATGGTGCCGCGCAGGTTGATCACACCCTTGATGTAATCCGGCGCGTCGGGCAGGCGGGTGACCGAATCGTAGCCGCGGATTTCCTGCACTTTCAGGATATCCACGCCGTAGTGTTCTTCGCCCAGGGCGAAGCTGAGGAATTCACCACCGGTGCCGGTGGCAGTGCTTTTGTCGTTCATGGAAACTCCGGGCGTTGCGGCTAAGTGTCAGGTTAGGCAGGACTGCGGCAGCAGAGACGGATGCGGGATGCCCTAGCAACATCGGCGGGGTCGGCGGCAACTTTAGGTGCCGGCCCCGCGTGGTAGATGAGGGTTCAGAACACGCCGCTCTTGCGCGCATTGCGCTGGCGGTCGACACGGAAAATGTAGCGCTGGATGGTTTCGTCGGCGCCGCGCGGCAGGTCGCTGAACTGCATGCCGATCCGGAAGCCTTCGCTGCCGTTGGGCAGGGTCTGCTTGTGCTGGCTGCATACCGTCAGCGGCAGCGTGATCGGGGCGGTGTCGGGCAATTGCAGGATGCAGTTGCGGTAGGTGCGTTGCGGTTCGAGCAAGGGCATGCCGTCGGTGAGCGACACCGCCAGGCCGCCGCTGCTGATGTCGATCACGCGCAGCTGCAGGTTGAACTCGTTTCCCTGCGCGGCTTCCTGGCGGATGGTGCAGACGGGCGAATCGGTGATCGGCGTTTCCAGCCGGTACGATTCGCGCCGCTGCATGTGGTACATCGCAGCAGGCAGGTCGACGCGGAAGGCGACGTGGATGTCGCGCTCGATCCGTTCGGCCTTTTCCAGGCGGAAGCGGATGTTCACCCGTTCCAGTTGGGCGTAGCACAGCAGGTATTTGGCGCCTTCGATGGCGCGGTTGGAGGCGTCGTTATGGCTGCCGTCCAGGATCACGCAGTCGTCGTCTTCGTCCACTTCCAGCACGGCGGTGGGCACGGCCATGTCGCGGCCGGCCACATGCATGGTCACGATGGCGCGTTGGTCGAGCAGCTGGCGCAGCAATCCACGGATCTGCCGCTTGTTGCGCAGCAGGTAGCGCTCGTCACCTTCGGCGAGGTGATCGGCGTCGTGGTCCAGCTCTGAGGTATCGCCTTGGGACATGGGCACAAGCACAGTGGAAGCGGGAAGGCGCCTGGCGGGTTGTCCTGGCGTCGCCTTGATATCGGCGGCAACGCCAAATCTTTAAGGCGGCTGACGAAACTCGTCTGCGTGCCCCGCGAGCGTGTGCGGGCAAGTGCCCGTCGCGTTGGTCGGTGTGCGGCGTTTCGACAGGCGACCAGCAGGCCACGGGCGCGGTCCGCGTTGTTCAGTCGCGCCACCAGACAGCTGTGTGGGGCGGTGTCCTCGCCGCTTGTGCGATCGATGGACGGGTCTACGGCGCCTGCGGCGAGCGGTGCGCCTACGACGTCTTCGCGCTTGCTGCAAGGCCTTGCCCGCCCACCATCGCAGGACACGCTGCAAATACGTCCATGTCAGCTCCCTGGCGGCATGCATGCCGCCAAGGGTCCCGCGACGGTGGGCAGGCAAGGACCATTCGCCTTGGTCGGTGCAGGGGTTTCAAAGCAGCCAACATCCGCCGACGCGGTGTTCCTCGCTCGTCAACACACCGCCAGCCAGCGCTTTGGTGCGGTGTCCTGGCTGCTTGCGCGACCGTTGGCGGCATGGATGCCGCCATCGAGCCCCATGGATGGCTTCACGGCGTATCCCGCGGGCGGCGAGGGCACCGCGCCCTCACCGCTGTGAATAGGCTGCAATGCGTCGCCGTTGCCGTCTCAGCTGTAGGCGTGGCGTGCGTTGGCCAGCAAGGTGCTCAGGCGGTCCTGCGGCTCCAGGCGGAACACTGCGACCGCATCGACCAGCTGCGCGGCCTGGTCTTCCATCGAGCGTGCGGCGGCGGTGGCTTCTTCCACCAGCGCAGCGTTCTGCTGGGTGGTTTCGTCCATCTGGGTCACGGTCTGGTTGACCTGGGTGATGCCTGCGGCCTGTTCGCGCGAAGCGCTGGTGATTTCGCCCATGATGTCGGTGACGCGCTGCACCGAGGTCACCACCTGCTGCATGGTGCTGCCGGCTTCGGAAGCCAGTGCCGCACCGTTGCCGATGCGGGTCACCGAGTCTTCGATCAGGTGCTTGATCTCCTTGGCTGCGCCGGCCGAGCGCTGTGCCAGCGTGCGGACCTCCGAGGCCACCACGGCAAAGCCACGGCCCTGCTCGCCGGCGCGCGCCGCTTCCACCGCCGCGTTCAATGCGAGGATATTGGTCTGGAAGGCGATGCCGTCGATGACGCTGATGATCTCGGCAATCTTTTTCGACGAGGCGTCGATGTCGGCCATGGTGGTGACCACGCGGTTCACCACGTCGCCGCCCTTTGCCGCGACACCGGCAGCATCCAGCACCAGACGATTGGCCTGGTCGGCATTGTCGGCGTTCTGCTTGACGGTGGCAGTGAGTTCTTCCATGGAGGCTGCGGTTTCCTCCAGCGCGGCCGCCTGCTGTTCGGTGCGACGCGACAGGTCGCCGTTGCCGGTGGCGATTTCGGTGGCGGCCGAATTGATCGTCAGCGAGGAGTCCTTGATACGACGCACGATGCCGGCGAGCTGGTCGGCGGTGGCGTTGGCGTCGTCGCGGATGGTGGCGAAGACGCCCTGCAGCGCGCCGTCCATGCGTGCGGTCAAGTCGCCTTGCGACAGCGAGGAGAGCAGGGCGGAGACGCGCGACAGGCCGTCGGAGTTGTTGTCCAGCAGCGTGTTGAGCTGTTGGGCCAGCAGCAACAGGAAGCCCTGCTTGCCGCGCACGTCGATCCGCTCGCTGAGGTCGCCGGCCGCGGCGGCTTCCACCACGTGCGCGACTTCCTGTTCCACCTGCACTTCCTGGGTACGGTCGCTCCATTCGACCACGTAGCCCATGCGCTCGCCGGTGGCAGCCACGACCGGGCTGACCACTTCCTGCACGATGCGGCCACCGATTTCGATCTGTGCGGTGTGCGCGTTCTTGAGTTGATCCAGCAGGCGCGCGTGCTCGGGATTGCGATGGAACTGGTCGATGCGGGTATTGCCCAGTGCGGTGGCATCGAAATCGGGCAGGTCGTGCCGCAGGACGTCCTGCATTTCCGACAGCATGCGTTGCAGCGGGCGATTGACGTAGATGATGCGGCGCTCGGCGTCGGCGATCATCACATTGGTGCTGACGTCGTCCAAGGCGGTGCGCACGCGCAGTGCTTCGCTGGCGATCAGGTGGTCGCGTTCCAGGCGCGCGCGCAGGTCATCGCGCATGGTGCGCGCGTTGAGCAGCAGGCGGCCGAGTTCGTCATGCCGGTCGATTTCAATCGGGTTGTCCAGGCGACCGGCCGCCACGTCGCCAAGCACGCGTTCCACTGCCAGCAACGGGCGGGTGACCATCTTGCGCGCGGCAATGAACACCACCGCGATGCACAGTGCAAGCACCACCAATGAGAACAGCAGCATGCTGCCCATCAGTGCATCCAGCGGGCCGTCGATGGCGCTGCGCGGCTGCGCGCCGATCACCGCCCACTGCCACGGCGCGTAACGTTGTGCGGTGACTTCGAACGCCTGGCTGGCGCCCTTGGCATCGCGCAGCTGCAGGTTGGCGCTGGGCTGCTTGCCGTCCAGCACCGCCTGCAACAGGGCCTGCTGTTCGGCCGGCACCAGTGCCGCCAACGTGGCCGGGGTGCCGGCCGGGGCCGCAATGATCTGGCCCTGGTGATCGCCCGGCGCCATGTCGACGATGACGAAATAGCCGTCCTGGCCCAGTTTGGTGGTGCTGACCTGGGCCTTGAGCGCGGCCAGGCCTTGGGTATAGTTGCGCCCGACGAACAGCGCACCGATGACCTCGCCGGCGGCATCGCGCAGCGGCTGGTAATGGGTCATGTATTGCTCGCCGAATAGCTGCGCCTGGCCGGTGAAGCTCTTGCCCTGCGACAGGGCGGCGTAGGCCTTGCCCTTGCGATCGAGCAGGGTGCCGATGACACGTTCGTTCTGCTTGTTACGCAGCGAGGTGGTGATGCGCACGAAGTCGTCGCCGGTACGGGCGAAGATCGTGGCAACGCCGCCGGTCGCCTTGGCAAAGCGGTCCACGGCGTCGAAATTGAGATTCAAGGCCTGCTTGCCGGCACGCAGCGACGGCGTGTTCTGTTCGCCGATGGTGACCGTGCTGGCGCTATCGAGTTCGCGCGTCCCGGCCGGGAGCATGTCGTCGAACACGCTGCCCAAACGTTGGGTGCCTTCGCTGAGGGTGACGTCGTACATCGCCACCGACTGCTGCATCAGCCGGGTACTGGAGCGCAGCTCGGCCTTGACCTGCGATTCGATATCGCCAGCGGACTGGCGGTAGATGGTCAGGGCCAACAGACCCAGCGAGATGGCAATGACCAGCGTGAGCAGTGCGGAGAGCCGCGTACCGACCGAAAGGCGGTTGAAGGAATGCATGAGGAATCGACCTTGCCCGGGGGAGGGCGTTACGAATGCGTGAGCTTGGTAGCGGCCGTTTATGCTCGAAATTGATTGTTGCCGTTGAAATCAGCACAAAATTGGGCGTTTCATTCAGCAATCGGTGGCTGAAAGCGGTTTCACAACGCTCGCGTGATCGCTAGCGATTGTAAATATCGGGTGAAATTTGGCGCGCCCACGAGGCGAGTAACCCGTTGCGTCAGGCGGGCGAAAAGCATGCCTTGCTGCCGCCCGATCGCAGCGAAATCTTGGCCAGCCAATGCGATGGCTGCGCAGCCGCCAAGCGCTTGCAGCCGGAGTCGGCGTTCGCACCTATCCTCGGGGTGGACGCAACGTTCTGCCTGAAGATCGCGCGTGCGGTCTGTGTGTCGTGCCCGGGACTGCAGCAAAAAAAAAGGGCCGCTTCCCCTCGCAAGGGAAGCGGCCCACAAGATCTGCGGAGCGCGGATCAAAGGCTCTCGAAACGTGTGTGTTGCTGGACAACGGTGTTGCGTGAAACGCGCATGGGCAGCTGCGATCGGGTGACGATGCGCAAGGCGGCCGGTTGCACTACAGGGACCAAACACGATCCCGGTGTCTGTACCGGTCGCCCGCCACTGCCGGCGACCGGTGGGCGCGGGCGCCGCCGCTTAAAACTCCTGCCAATGGCCATCGCCAACGGTCGACGTGGTTGCACTGACTGCCACGCGCTGCGGTGTCGCCGCGGCCATGGCGGCACGTGCAACTGGGCGCGTTGCCGGCCGCTGGTGGCGCGCGGCGCCGGCGATGGCCGATAACCTGCGTGCCACCGGCGCGTTCGCATCGACCTTGAAGACCGCCACCGCTTCGGTGAGTTGCTGTGCCTGTTCTTCCATCGCGCGCGCGGCGGCAGTGGCTTCTTCCACCAGGGCCGCGTTCTGTTGGGTGGCTTCATCCATCTGCGTCACGGTGAGGTTGACCTGTTCGATGCCGGCCGATTGCTCCTGCGAGGCGGCGGAAATTTCGCCCATGATGTCGGTGACGCGCTGCACCGACGAGACGATTTCGGCCATGGTGCGGCCAGCCTGGTCCACCAGCTGCGAGCCGTCGGTGACGCGCTGCACCGAGTCGCCGATCAGATCCTTGATCTCCTTGGCGGCGGCCGAGGAACGCTGCGCCAGCGTGCGCACTTCACTGGCCACCACGGCAAAGCCGCGGCCTTGCTCGCCGGCACGTGCCGCTTCCACTGCCGCATTCAAGGCCAGGATATTGGTCTGGAAGGCGATGCCGTCGATGACGCTGATGATGTCGGCGATCTTCTTCGACGAAGCCTGGATGCCAGCCATGGTGTCGACGACCTTGCCGACGACCTCGCCGCCTTGCGAGGCCACACTGGCCGCACCGATCGCCAGTTGATTGGCCTGGCGTGCACCTTCGGCATTCTGCTTCACGGTGGAGGTGAGCTCTTCCATCGAGGCCGCGGTTTCTTCCAGGTTGGCGGCCTGCTGTTCGGTACGTTGCGACAGGTCGTTGTTGCCGGCGGCAATTTCGCTGGCAGCCGCATTGATCGAGACGGCCGAGGTCTGGATGTGCCCGACGATACCGGCCAGTTGCGTGACCGTGGCATTGGCATCGTCGCGCATCTGCGCGAACACGCCCTGGAATTGGCCTTCCATACGCGCAGTAAGATCGCCCGCAGCAATGGCCTGCAACATGCCCGACAACGCCTGCAGGCTGCCATCGGCGGTGGCCATCAGCTGGTTGAGGCTCTCGACCATGATGCGGAAGTCGTACTGGAACTGCGCTGCGTCGCCGCGTGCACTGAAGTCGCCGGCCGCAGCGGCCTGCGCCAGCTGCTTGATCTGCCGATTCATCGCGGCCAGGTTGTGTTTGACCTGCGCCATGGTCTGAGTGAGTTTGGCCTGTTCGCCGGGCAGGGCGTCCATGTCGTCGCTGAGGTCGCCGATCGCATAGCGGCCCATGATCTGCGCCAGGCGCGCGGTGACCTGGATGTGGCTGTCGACCAGCGCATTGGTGTCGCCGGCCATGCGGCCATAGTCGCCCGGAAACGTGCCGGCATCCATGCGAAAGCTCACCTGGCCGGCATCGTGGCGCTTGGCCATGTCCAGCTGGGCGGTGATCAGGTTGCGCACCTGCGACTGCATCGTGTCCATGGCCTGCAACAGGCGGCCGGTTTCGTCGCCGGCATCGCTATGCACGGCGTTATCGAGCTTGCCCTCGGCAATCGCTTCGGCGGCGCGGGTGGCGCGGCTCAGTGGCCGGGTGAGGCTGCGGGTGATCAGCAAGCCCAGCGTGCCGCTCAGCATTACCACCAGCAGCGAACCGCCGACCAGCAACTTGCGCGAATCGTCCATCGACTGCAGCGCCACTTCGGCTGCTTCGGAGGCGAGCTTGTCCTGAAGGGCAATGTTCTCGCCGATCTTGTCCTGCCATTTCTGCATCGCAGGTGCGGCCTGGGTGAGCATCAGCGGCAATGCTTCATCGCTGTGGCCAGACATCACCAGGTTGACGACCTTGTTGTTCAAGTCGCGCACGGGCTGCCCGAGGCGATCGATCTCCTCACGGATGCCAACGCCCTGCGGCGAAGAAGGAATGGCGTACAGCGCATCGCGCGCTTTGGTGTAGTCGGCGCGTGCCTGCTTGATGGATTCTATGAATCTCAGGTTGTCTTCGGCGCTGGTCGGCAAAACGACATTGCGCAGCTCCGAGGCGATGACGTAATTGGCATTCATCATGTCGTTGGAGAGGCGGATCTTGGTCATGTTCTGGTGCACCAAGGCATCCACAAGCGCACGTGCAGAGGTCAGCCCCCGGTAGCCGATGAAGGCGATGAACCCGGACAGCAAGATCAGCACAGTGAAGGCAGCAGCCAGGCGCGGCCCGACGTTGAAACGCAGCAAAAGAGAGTTCATGAAATCGCTCGGCTCTGAAGGTTGGATTGCGGTTGTGCTGACAGGCTGGAAAGACGCATGGCGCTCACTTTGCTTGCCGCCAAAGCAGCGTTATCGGCGCTGCCTGCAATCGATTGAGTGAGCTCGGATGTTTGATACAGTTGGGTCTCAGGAATAAACACGACAGTCGTTCGCAACCGACTGTCGTGCGTGACGCTGTCTTTGCGATCAGAACTCCTGCCAATCGCCCAGATCTGCGGCCGATGTGGCGTTGCTCGCAGTACTGCGAGGTGGTGACGCGGCCGCTGGAGTGACGCGTGCTGCCTGGCGCGGTGCGAAGCGGGCATTGGCCGGTGCCCTGGCAATGGCCGACAACTGGCGCGCCACCGGTGCCTGCGCAGCCACCTTGAAGACCGCCACCGCTTCGGTCAGCTGCTGCGCCTGTTCTTCCATCGCACGTGCGGCGGCGGTGGCTTCTTCCACCAGCGCGGCGTTCTGCTGGGTGGTTTCGTCCATCTGGGTCACGGTCTGGTTGACCTGCTCGATACCCGCATACTGCTCTTGCGAGGCCGAGGAAATCTCGCCCATGATGTTGGTGACGCGCTGCACGCTGGCGACGATATCGGCCATGGTGGTACCGGCCTGATCGACCAGGGTTGCGCCTTGCGCGACCTTTTCGACCGAGTCGTCGATCAGGTGCTTGATCTCTTTGGCAGCAGCGGCCGAACGCTGCGCCAGTGTGCGTACCTCAGAGGCGACCACCGCAAAACCGCGGCCCTGTTCGCCGGCACGCGCCGCTTCCACCGCTGCGTTCAAGGCCAGGATATTGGTCTGGAACGCGATGCCGTCGATGACGCTGATGATCTCGGCGATCTTCCTGGACGAGCCCTGGATGTCGGACATGGTGGTGACCACCTTTGCCACCACATCGCCGCCTTGCGAGGCCACCGCAGCGGCGCCGATGGCGAGCTGATTGGCCTGGCTGGCGTGTTCGGCGTTCTGCTTGACGGTGGAGGTGAGCTCTTCCATCGATGCGGCAGTTTCTTCCAGGTTGGCGGCCTGCTGTTCGGTGCGCTGCGACAGATCCTGATTGCCGGAGGCGATTTCGCCCGAGGCCAGGCCGATCGCGTCGGCCGCGACCTGGATGCGGCCGACGATGCTGGCCAGTTGTTCGGCAGTGGCATTGGCGTCGTCGCGCATCTGCGCGAACACACCCAGGTACTGGCCGCTCATGCGTGCGGTGAGGTCGCCGGCAGCGATCGACTGCAACAAGCCCGAGAGCGATTGCAGGTTGCCGTCGGCGGTGGCCATCAAGGTGTTGAGGCTTTCCACCATGACGCGGAAATCGAACTGGAACTGCTCGGCATTGCCGCGCGCGGTGAAGTCGCCATTGGCCGCCGCGTGCGCCAGCTGCTTGATCTCGGTGTTCATGGTCGACAGATTGTGCTTGACCTGGCTCATCGCCGCGGTGATGGCCGCCTTCTCGCCGGGCAACTGCTGCATATCTTCGGAGAGGTCGCCGATGGCATAACGCTCGATCAGGTGGATGGTCTGCATCTTCACCTTGATGTGCGCGGCCACCAGCTCGTTGGTGTCGTTGGCCATGCGGCCGAAATCGCCCGGGAATGCGCCGGCATCCATGCGGAAGCTGATCTGGCCTTCTTCATGGCGCTTGGCCATGCCCAGCTGTGCGGAAATCAGGTTGCGCAGCTGGCCCTGCATGCCGTCCATGGCGTGCAACAGGCGGCCGGTTTCGTCGTTGGAGTGCGTGCTGACGTCGTTGTCCAACTTGCCTTGGGCAATGGCTTCGGCGGCGCGGGTGGCGCGCGTCAGCGGAACCACCAGGCTGCGGGTGATCAGCCATGCAAGCACGCTGCTGATGAGCACCACCGCCAGGCCGCCACCGATCAACATGGCACGGCCGCGGGCCATCGCCGTGGTGGCCAGCGCATTGGCTTCCTGGGCGCGCTGGCGCTGCAGCGCCGAATATTCCAGCAGTTTGTCCTGCCATGCCTGCGTGGCCGGTGCGGCACGCTGCAACAGCAACGGCATGGCTTCTTCGTTCTTGTTGGCAAGACCCAGGTCGATCACCTGTTGGTTGAGCGCGCGGGCCGCCTTGTTGTTCGCGTCGATGCTCTCACGCAGCGCCTGGGCCGCAGGCGTTGCCGAGAAGGTGTAGAGCTTGTCGCGTGCTTCCTTGTAGATGCTGCGCTGCTCTTCGATGATCGCAGCGAAGCGGCGATTCTCCGCATCGCTGGTCGGCAACACGATATTGCGCAACTGCACGGCAATCACCGACACCGCGTTGTTCATTTCCTGCAGCCGCTGGACGATCACCATGTTGCGGTTGGTGAGCGTATCCAGGGTCTGGCGCGCCTGCGCCAGCGTGTACAGGCCAGCGACGACCAGCGCGCAGGACAGCAGGATCAGCGTGCCGAAGGCAAAGCCCAGGCGCTTGCCGACGTTGTAGCGTTGAAGAAGAGCAGTCATGTTGGGATCTCGAGAGCGATGGGCAGGAAAGGGGCAGTGCGCTGAGCGGCGAGGCGTACGGAGTACGCGGATGGCGCCGAAGCGGGCGCGCGTCGAGCCGATCCATCGAGCGTTGCGACATCCAAGGTCGCAACGCCAGCGATTGCAGGGCAGGTACGCGTGCTTGAGGTTGGTAACGGCGCACCGACACTGCTGCTGAACTCGCTAGGCCCCACGCGTATGGTTCGGCGTCACCGAGGTGAGCCTGGCGTGCACAACCGCCTGGAAATGCCTGTCAGCAGGGGCATCCCGATGGCTCCGGAAGATCGCGTCTTCACTTCCTGCTCACGGGCGTGACAGCCGCTCAGGCAGTTGGATACAGGACGGATGCCTTGGCGTGTGGTTGCATCCGCGCCATCGCGCAGGGCCGATCGATACCGGCGCACTCGCGGGAGAGCTGCTGATGGCACTGGGCCAAACGCGTGCGCGTTGGTGATGTGCAAACGCTACGCCGTTGCCTGACAGATGCAGGCAGCGGGGACTGAATCAGGTGGGACGCGGGCGTGCGCGCCGCGTCCCAGGCAGGCCTGCCGCCAGGCGTTGCCTCAGGCGGCGTGGCCCAGGCGGCTGCGCGCAGGCTCGGCCTGCAACTGGAACACCGAAACGGCATCGCGCAATTGCTGCGCCTGCTCTTCCATCGAACGGGCGGCGGCGGTGGCTTCTTCCACCAGCGCGGCGTTCTGCTGGGTGGCCTGATCCATCTGCGCGACGGTCTGGCCAACCTGTTCGATGCCTTGCGACTGCTGCTGCGAGGCCTCGCTGATCTCATGCATGATGGTGGTGACGTTCTGCACCGAATCGACGATGTCCTGCATGGTGCGACCGGCCTGGCCCACCAGCTGGCTGCCGTGTTCGACCCGGCTGACCGAATCCTCGATCAGTTGCTTGATCTCTTTTGCCGCACCGGCCGAGCGTTGCGCCAGCGTGCGCACTTCACTGGCCACCACGGCAAAACCACGGCCTTGTTCGCCGGCACGTGCCGCTTCCACCGCTGCGTTCAGGGCCAGGATATTGGTCTGGAAGGCGATGCCGTCGATGACGCTGATGATGTCGGCAATCTTTTTGGATGCTGCCTGGATGCCGGCCATGGTGCCCACGACCTCACCCACCACCGCACCGCCTTGCGAGGCGACCGTGGCCGCACCGACCACGAGCTGGTTTGCGCGGCGCGCATGTTCGGCGTTGTTGCGCACGGTGGAGGTGAGTTCTTCCATCGAGGCAGCGGTTTCTTCCAGATTGGCCGCTTGCTGCTCGGTGCGCTGCGACAGGTCCTGATTGCCGGTGGCAATTTCGCTGGCGGCGTCGTTGATGGCATTGGTGGACTGCTGGATGCGCCCGACGATATTGGCCAGCTGGGTCACGGTGGTATTGGCATCGTCGCGCATGCGCGCGAACACGCCATGGAAGTCGCCGTGCATGCGGGCGGTCAGGTCGCCCGCCGCGATGGCCTGCAGGACCGTCGAGAGCGCGTGCAGGTTCGCATCGGCGGTGGCCATCAACTGATTGAGGCTGTCCACCATTGCGCGGAAATCGTACTGGAAGCGCTGTGCGTCGCCGCGTACGCTGAAATCGCCATTGGCGGCGGCCTGCGCAAGCAGCTTGATCTCGCTGTTCATCGCCGACAGGTTGGCCTTGACGGTATCCATGGTGTCGGTGAGCACGGCCTTTTCGCCAGGCAGGCGCTCCATGTCCTGGCTCAGGTCGCCGATGGCGTAGCGCGACATGATCTGCGCAAGCTTCATCTTGACCGCAATGTGCGAGCCCACCAGCGCGTTGGTGTCGTGCACCATGGTGGCGTAGGCACCGGGGAAACTGTCTGCCTGCATGCGGTAGCTGATCTGGCCGGCATCGTGGCGCTGCGCCATTTCACTTTGCGCGCTGAGCACGCGCTGCAGTTGCCCCTGCATCTGGCGCATGGTGTCGAGCAATTGACCGGTTTCGTCGCGGCCGGCGGCACTGACCTGATCGTCCAGCCGACCCTGCGCGATATTGGCGGCCACCGTCGCGGCGCGGCGCACATTGCGCGTCAGGCGCGACAAGGTGTACCAGCACAGCGCGGCGATCAGCAGCGCCAGCACCGACAGGCCGGCGATCGCTTGCCACATCGCGTTGCGTGCGTCGACCAGGTGACGTTCGGATTGCCGCTGCAGCGCCTGCAGCGAGACATTGCTGAGGTCACGCATGGTCTGGCCCAGCGCATCGAGCGCGGCATTCCACTGGGCGTCCGCCTTGGCATCGCTGCCGTGCAGGGCGGACCCCAGTGCGGCCAGTGCGGCGCTTGCCTGGGTGGCTTCGGCCTTGGCGGCATCGGCCAGCGCGGGGTCGGGCTGTTCCAGCAAGCCCATCGCCTTGTCCAGCTCATGGCGGAAACGCACATGGTTTCGAGCAAGTTGATCGAGCTGCTCGCGCAGCATGGCGCGGCTGTCGCCCGCCTGCGAGGGGTCGCTGGCGGCGTCCAGACGGGTCAGCGATTCGGTGGTCTCGGGGCTGTAGATCAGCGTGGACACCACCAGGTGGTAACTCTCGATGTACGGGGTGTAGACCAGCTGGCTGTCGTCGCGCAATGCATCGAGCGCGGCAAAGGCCTGTTCGCTCACGGCGGCGTAGCCCTCCGCGGCGGCCCCTGATACATGGCGCTGCTGCAGGGCCAGCAATTGCTTCTGGCTGCGCTCGAAGCCGGGCATGCCGGCCGTGGTGGCGAGTAGTTGGGCGAGATCGCGCTCGGCGCGCTGCGCGGCGTCTTTGGCGGCGCTGCCGCGATCTACGTGGGCTGCATGCAGGTCGGTGATCAGGCCCAGCATTTGGCCAAGCGGCGCATAGCTGCGCAATTCGTTGCTGCTGATGGCAACGCTTTCGTTGAGCTTGCCGCTATAGAGCAGCACCGGAATGACCAGCCCCACCAACGCAAGCACGCCGATGCTGCCGAGTTTCCTGGCGATGGCCAGGTCGTCCCAACGGCTGGTCCAGCGGCGTGGCGAAGCTGGAATGGTCTGCGGCGACAGCGCGGGTGAGGTGGTCATTGATGCGTCTCATGGATGTAAGCAGGCTATCGGCTAACGACGTGCACGCCTTTAGCGGGCCGGCAGCGCTGCCGACCCGTCCGGTTCAGTCAGTGCTGGCGATCTGTTCAGAACTCCTGCCAACTGCTGTCGTTGCCTGGCGCGGCGACCACGGCGCGCAGCTTGGCGGGAGCGCGGCCGGTTGCCGTCGCCTCGGCCGCAAGCGCGGGCGTTGCTGCCGGGCGCCGTGATGCTGCACGCGATGCCTGCGATGCGTCGCTGCTGTCGGTCTTGAAGACCGCCACTGCCTCGGTCAATCCGAGCGCCTGTTCTTCCAGTGCGCGTGCGGCGGCGGTGGCTTCTTCCACCAGCGCGGCGTTCTGCTGGGTGGTTTCGTCCATCTGGGTCACGGTCTGGTTGACCTGCTCGATGCCGGTCGACTGCTCCTGCGAGGCCGCGGAGATCTCGCCCATGATGTCAGTGACGCGCTGCACGCTGGACACGATCTCGGCCATGGTGGTGCCGGCACTGTGCACCAGCAGCGAGCCTTCGGCCACGCGTTGCACCGAATCGTCGATCAGGCTCTTGATCTCCTTGGCCGCCGCGGTGGAGCGCTGCGCCAGCGTGCGCACTTCGCTGGCCACCACGGCAAAGCCGCGGCCTTGTTCGCCGGCGCGCGCCGCTTCCACCGCGGCGTTGAGTGCCAGGATGTTGGTCTGGAACGAGATGCCATCGATGACGCTGATGATGTCGGCGATCTTCTTGGACGACGACTCGATCCCGCTCATGGTCTGGACCACCTTGCTGGCGATCTCGCCGCCCTGCGACGCCACGCGGGCGGCGCCGATGGCAAGCTGGTTGGCCTGGCGTGCGCTTTCGGCGTTCTGCTTGACGGTGGAGGTGAGCTCTTCCATCGAGGCCGCGGTTTCTTCCAGGTTGGCGGCCTGTTGTTCGGTGCGCTGCGACAGATCCTGGTTGCCGGCGGCGATTTCGCCGGTGGCTGCGCTGATGTTGCCGGCCGCGCCCTGGATCCGCATCACGATGCGCGTGAGCTGTTCGGTGGTGGCGTTGGCGTCGTCGCGCATCGTGGCGAACACACCGTGGAAGTTGCCGTGCATGCGGGCGGTGAGATCGCCGGCGGCGATCGACTGCAACAGCGCCGACAAGCTGCCCAGGCTGGTGTCGCTGACCTCCATCATCGCGTTGAGGTCCTGCACCATGCGCAGGAAATCGTGCTCGAAGCGCTGCGCATCGCCGCGCGCGCTGAAGTCGCCGGCCGCTGCCGCGCTGGCCAGGCGCTGGATCTCGGTATTGATCGCCAGCAGGCTGGCCTTGGCCGCATCCATCGATTCGTGCAGTACCGCGCGGCTGCCCGGCAGGCGCCGTGCATCGCGGCGCAGATCGCCGCGGGCGTATTCGTTGAGCACTTCGATGGCATCGACGATGGCGTCCAGGTGCTCGAACATCATCGTGTTGATGCCCTTGCTCAGCTCGCCGTACACGCCGGGGAAGTCCTGCGGCATACGGTGCGTCACGTCCTTGTCGGCGTGCAGCGCGATCATCCGCGTGGTTTCGCCGGAGAAACGCTGCAACTGGGCCTGCATCCTGGCCATGGCGCTGAGCAGCCGGCCGGGCTCGTCGGTGGCGGTGGTGTGCACGTCGCTGTCCAGGCGGCCTTCGGCGATGGCCTCGGCGGCACGGGTGGCACGGCTCAACGGCTGGGTCAGGCTGCGGGTGATCAACCAGGCCAGCAGGCTGCTGATCACCACGACCGCAATGCCGCCGGCGATCAGCAATGCCCGGCCACGCTCCATTGCGGCGTTGGCGTCGGCATAGGCTGCCGCGCCACGGCTGCGCTGGCGCGCGGCATACGCATCGAGCGCGTCCTGCCACTGCTGGTTCGCCGGTGCGGCCTGTTGCATCAGTGCCTTGAGCGCCTCGTCGGGCTTGTAATTCATGCCCAGGTCCAGCACCTGCTGATTGGCGACACGCGCCTTTTCGCGGGCAAGATCGATCTGCCGACGCATTGCTGCACCATTGGCGTCGGATGGCGGGATGGCGTACAGCTTGTCGTGGATGTTGCTGTAGTACTGCCGCTGCTGCTCGACGATTTTTGCGAAACCGATGTTCTCTTCCTGCGTGGTCGGCAGCACGATGTTGCGCAGGTTGATTGCGATGTCCGCACTGGCGCTGCGCATCTCGCCGACATATTCCAGGATCGTCATGTTGCGCTTGACGATCGAGTCCATGCGCCCGCGCGCTTGCGCCAGGGTCATCAGGCCCGCGACCACCAGGCCGCAGGACAGCAGGATCAGAAAGCCGAACGCGGCCGAAAGGCGGGTGCCGACGTTATAGCGTTGGAGAAAGCCCATCATGAAACATACCTGCCGGGAAGGAGGAGAAGGAGGCGGTTGGAGGCACGACGGCGGGCGGCCTTGCGATCACAGTCGGCATCCGCTGCAAGCGAGGGACGGCCGCACGACGCTTGGCGCGGGTAGCGCGTCGGCTCCTTCCCGATTGCAGGGCAGGTAGCGGCGGCCTGGCCGTATACTTGAGCTCGCTATTTAGCTTTTGTTATAGCTGCCATCGTTCAAGGAAGCAGGCAACGCCGCTTGCCGATGCAAGGCCATGCCGGGTGCAGCGGCGATGGATGCGCGTGCGCAGGGGAGGGCGCCCGACATGCAGGCCGGTCGTGGCGCCAGTGCCACCTCGCGGCTGGCGTTCCAGTTGGTCTTTGCGAAGCGACCGATCAGACAGGGGGCAGGTGAGCGGATGCGTGCCGGCGGGATCGGCTGCGGCCGAGTGTCGCCTTGGCGGTTCGAGTTGGAAGTCGACGCCAGCCAGGGCGCGGCGGTCTGGCCCATCGTCAGCGGGGCCGCCAATGCAATGAGGGCCCAAGCTCGCGCATGCGGGTTGCATGTGCTGGCTCGGGCCCTGCGTGTTGCAACGACTGATGTGTGGAGCGGTTGCCTGGCGCACTGGCGTCGGTGAGCTTCCCACCGACGCCAGTGCGTTACCCCGCGGCACTACGGCGACTTCTTGGTCGGCCGCTTCCAGCCTTCGATCACGGTCTGACGCGCACGCGTCACGGTGAGTTGGCCCGCGGGCGCATCGCTGGTGACCACCGCCCCGGCACCGATGGTGGAATTGGCGCCAATCTCGATCGGCGCCACCAACGCGCTGTTGGAGCCGACAAACGCACCATCGCCGATGGTGGTCTGCGACTTGTTCACCCCGTCGTAGTTGGCGGTCAGAACTCCTGCCAGCTGGTCTCGACGGTCGTCGATGCCGCAACCGCGCGCGGCTTGGCGGCAGCGGTACCGCCGATCGAGGTCAGCTTGGCGCGCACAGCCGGCGCCGCCTTGGCGAGTGATGCCGTGCGGGCAGTGCTGGTGGTGCCTTGCTCGGTCTTGAACACCGCCACGGCTTCGGTCAACCCAACCGCCTGTTCTTCCAGCGAGCGCGCGGCGGCAGTGGCTTCTTCCACCAGCGCGGCGTTCTGTTGGGTGGTTTCGTCCATCTGGGTGACGGTCTGGTTGACCTGTTCGATTCCGGCCGACTGTTCCTGCGAGGCCGCGGAGATCTCGCCCATGATGTCGGTGACCCGCTGCACGCTGGTCACCAGCTCGCCCATGGTCTTGCCAGCGGTGTTGACCAGCACCGAACCGGCGGCCACTCGTTCGACCGAGTCGGCAATCAGGTCCTTGATCTCCTTGGCGGCGCCGGAAGAGCGCTGGGCCAGCGTACGCACTTCAGACGCCACCACGGCGAAGCCGCGACCCTGCTCGCCGGCACGTGCCGCTTCCACCGCCGCGTTCAAGGCCAGGATATTGGTCTGGAAGGCGATGCCGTCGATGACGGAGATGATGTCGGCGATCTTCTTGGACGAAGCTTCGATCCCGGCCATGGTCTCGACCACCTGACCGACAATCTCGCCGCCCTGGGTGGCCACGCCGGCCGCGCCGATGGCGAGCTGGTTGGCCTGGCGTGCGCTTTCGGCGTTCTGCTTGACGGTGGAGGTGAGCTCTTCCATCGAAGCGGCAGTTTCTTCCAGGCTGGCGGCCTGCTGTTCGGTGCGCTGCGACAGGTCGCTGTTGCCGGCAGCGATCTCGCTGGCGGCGCCCTTGATCGAGATGGCCGATGCCTTGATGCCGGTGACGATCTCGGCCAGTTGCACGGCGGTGGCATTGGCATCGTCGCGCATCTGCGCAAACACGCCGTGGAACTCGCCGCTCATGCGTGCGGTGAGATCGCCGGCCGCGATCGCCTGCAACAGGCCCGAAAGCGACTGCAGGTTGCCGTCGGCGGTGGCCATCAGGGTATTGAGGCTTTCCACCATCACGCGGAAGTCGTGCTGGAAGTTGTCGGCATCGCCGCGGGCGCTGAAGTCGCCATTGGCCGCGCATTGGGAAAGATGCTTGATGGCGTGATTGACCGAAGACAGGTTGCCCTTGACCTTGGCCATGGTGTCGCTGAGCACGGCCTTGTCGCCGGGCAGCGCTTCCATGTCTTCGCGCAGGTCGCCGATCGCGTATTGGCCCATGATCTGCGCCAACCGCATCATCACGGCCACATGCGAGGCGGCCAGGTCGTTGTTGCCACGCACGATGGTGGCGTAATCGCCAGGAAACGCTGCCTCGTCCAGGCGGAAGTTCAGCTCGCCCTGATCGTGCCGGCGCTTCATTTCCTGCTGGCCATGCAAGACCTTCTGCAACTGCTGCTGCATCTTGCTCATGCTGGCGAGCAGACGGCCGGTCTCGTCGGTGCCGCTGCCGTCCACGCTGATCGACAGATTGCCAGCCGCGATGGAATCGGCCACCTGCGAAGCGGTGCCGAGGCGGTTGATCAGGCGACGACGGATCAACCCGCCGCTGACCAGCGCCGCCAGCACGGCGATGCCGCTGCCGACAATCATCGACCAACGGCTGCGGGCCTTTGCGGCGGCCAATGTCGCGCTGCGCTTGACCAGCAACTGGTTTTCCTGCGCTTCGAAGTCGGCCAGGTGCTGGCGGATCTGCCCCATCGCCACGCGTTCATGGCCGGCCTTGAACTGCGTGAGCAAGGCGGACAGATCGGTGTCGCTGGTTTTGCCGCGCAGCGCGATCAGATTGTCCTCAAAGCCCATGAACTGCTCGTATGACGCATGCAGGCGCTGCAGGCGTTCCTGCTGCACCGGGTTGTCGGCGGTCAACGTCTTGGCGTTGGTGAATTCCTGTTCGAACTGCGCCTTGCCCTTGTTGTAGGGGGTGAGATGCGTTTCCTGCCCGGACAGCAGAAAGCCGCGCGCGCCCGTCTCGATATTGACCGTGGCAATGGACATGGCGCGGCCGGTGCCGATCACCTGGTAGGTGTGGTCGTTCATGGCCACCGCGTCCGACAGCTGGGACTGCCCATGAAGCCCTACTGCTGCGACGATCAAGAGCACAAGAACAACTGTGCCAAAGCCCAGTGCCAGTTGTGTCGAAAGACTTAGCTGTTTCATCGAATGTGCCTTGAGCTGATAACAATCTGAATAGTGGAAGCCACCCGTTCGGCCCCCCGAGATCGGCCGTGCGATGGCGCGGTGCAGTGAGGCGTCTTGGCGCTCGCATGGGTGCCTCGTTGCTGACATAGCTAGCGGCGCAACCACGCTCGACTGAAGGGTTTCGTCACACACTCATCACGCAATTTCGATGGCGTTTATGTTGGAGAAAAACCGGGCTCTACTGGTGTGGGCTGCTGGTGAGGGCAGCACGGTCCGATAAGGCGCATGCAACGCCGGGGCAGGTGTCAGTGCAGGCTCCGCCAAAGGCTGTTGCGCGCGTGCGCAAGACCGATGCCGTCATGCTGCAGCGACCCGCGCCGCACCCGGCGATGCGCCTGGTGCCGGCAGCACTGCACGTAAAAAAAACCGCGCTCGTTGCGAGCGCGGTGTCCAGTGCGGTTCCTGGGCCGATCCTAGAACTCGGCCCAATTGGACGCGTCGGCTGCGACCGACACGGCAGCGGGGCGCGCCGTCGGGCGTGCGACAGGCGGCTTGATCGCAGGCTTGCTGGCCGCAACCGGACGCTTGGCGGCAATCTGGCGCACCGCCGGTGCGGTGCGGGCTACCGTTTCCATGTCGGCCGACAGCCGGAACAGCGCCACCGCTTCGGTCAGTTGCTGGGCTTGTTCTTCCATCGCGCGTGCGGCGGCGGTGGCTTCTTCCACCAGCGCGGCGTTCTGCTGGGTGGTTTCGTCCATGCTGGTCACGGTCTGGTTGACCTGCTCGATCCCGGCAGACTGCTCCTGCGAGGCCGCGGAGATCTCGCCCATGATGTCGGTGACGCGCTGCACGCTGGACACGATCTCGCCCATGGTGGTGCCGGCGCTGTGCACCAGCACCGAGCCTTCGGCCACCCGCTGCACGGAGTCGTCGATCAGGTCCTTGATCTCCTTGGCTGCGCCGGAGGAACGTTGCGCCAACGTGCGCACTTCAGACGCCACGACCGCAAAGCCGCGGCCCTGTTCACCGGCGCGTGCGGCTTCCACTGCCGCGTTCAAGGCCAGGATATTGGTCTGGAAGGCGATGCCGTCGATGACGGAGATGATGTCGGCGATCTTCTTGGACGAGGCTTCGATCCCGCTCATGGTGCCGACCACCTTGCTGACGATCTCGCCGCCCTGCGAGGCGACGCTGGCCGCGCCGATGGCGAGCTGGTTGGCCTGGCGTGCGCTTTCGGCGTTCTGCTTGACGGTGGAGGTGAGTTCCTCCATCGAGGCCGCGGTTTCTTCCAGGTTGGCGGCCTGCTGTTCGGTGCGCTGCGACAGGTCTTGATTGCCGGCGGCGATTTCGCTTGCCGCGCCCCTGATCGACGTGGCCGAGGCCTTGATGCCGCTGACGATTTCGGCCAGCTGGGTGGCGGTGGCATTGGCGTCGTCGCGCATCTGCGCAAACACGCCGTGGAACTCGCCGCTCATGCGGGCGGTGAGGTCGCCGGCAGCGATCGACTGCAACAAGCCAGAGAGCGACTGGAGGTTGCCGTCTGCGGTGGCCATCAAGGTGTTGAGGCTTTCCACCATCACGCGGAAGTCGTACTGGAAACGCTCGGCATCGCCGCGGGCGCTGAAGTCGCCATTGGCCGCCGATGTCGCCAGGTGCTTGATCTCGGTGTTCATCGCCGACAGATTGGATTTGACCTGTGCCATGGTGTCGGTGAGCACGGCCTTTTCGCCGGGCAGCTTGTCCATGTCCTCGCTGAGATCGCCGATGGCGTAGCGACCCATGATCTGCGCAAGCTTCATCTTCACCGCGATATGCGATGCGACCAGATTGTTGGTATCGCTGGCCATGCGGCCGTAGTCGCCCGGGAACGCCTCGGCATCGATGCGGTAGCTGATCTGGCCCTCATCGTGGCGACGGGCCATGTCGGTCTGCGCGCTGAGCAGGTTGCGCAACTGCTGTTGCATCTTGCTCATCGCCTTGAGCAGGCGCCCGGCTTCGTCGTTGAAATGGGTGTCGACGTCGTTATCCAGCTGGCCGCCGGCGATGGATTCTGCAGCGCAGGTCGCGCGGCGCAACGGCTGGGTCAGGCTGCGAGTGATCAGCACGCCCAGGGCGCCGCTCAACAGCACGACTAGTAGCGAGCCGCCGATCAGCAGCTTGCGCGAGTCGTCCATGGATTTGAATGCCACAGCCGATGCATCGGCTGCCTGCTTTTCCTGCAGGGCAATGTTTTCGGCAATCCGGTCCTGCCAGCCCTGCATGGCGGGCGCCGCCTTGTTCAGCAGAAAGGGAAGTGCTTCGTCGCTGTGACCGGTCATCACCAGATCCATGACCTTGTCATTGAAACCCTTGACCTCGGCGCGGCGCGCATCGATTTCTGCACGCAGGATCTTGCCTTGCTCCGAGGCCGGCATGGCATACAACGCCTCGCGCGCTTTGGTGTAGTCGGCACGCGCAGACTGGATCTTGGCGACGAACTGGCGATTCTCTTCATCGCTGGTCGGCAAGACCAGATTGCGCAGCTGCGTGCCGATAATGAAATTGGCGTTCATCATGTCGTTGGACAGGCGGACCTTGGCCATGTTCTGGTTCACGATGTCGTCGACCAACGCGCGTGCCGAGGTCAATCCGCGATAACCGATCAAGGCGATCAGGCCCGACAGCACGATCAGGACAGCGAAGGCGGCCGCTAGCCGTGGGCCGACGTTGTAACGTTGAAGAAGTGAGGTCATGACAGGGTTCCTGGCAAGCGTTGCGCGATAAAAGCAAGCGATGCGGTGCCGCCAGTCAAGTGCAGTCTGACGTCCCGCTATGCCCAGTAACGGCGCTTGAACGCATCTGCTGAATACCTCGATATCAAAAAAAATATAACTCAATTTAGGATCGTGAAATAAACCATTGAATTATTGAATCGAGGTCATCCGGATATTCAATGGATAATGCGGGCGCTACTATTAGCCTATTTATACATTTGTAAAATGTATACCGATAATCTGTTTGATGCGTTGATGGGTTTATCTGGTCCTGCGACGCAATAAAAAAGCCGCGCTCCAGAGAGCGCGGCTTGCATGGGGGCGACTATTCGGCGCAGGTGGCGTTCGAGACGATGGCGAGTTCCCCACCAGCAGGTGCCAGCCGCGGAAGGGCGCTGCACCCGCAGCGCACATGGAGCATTGCCATCCTGTGTACAGGCCGCGCCCACCTGGCGGCGAGCGCGGCCGTCTTGCCGCTGTTAGAACTCGGACCAATCGGATTCATTGGACGGCGCCACTGCCACTGCGGCACGGCCCACCTGACGCGCAGCCTGCGGCTTGATGGCCGGCGTGCTGGCCGCAACCGGGCGCTTGGCGGCGATCTGGCGTACCACCGGCGTTGCGCGGGTGACCGCTTCCAGTTCGGCCGAGAGGCGGAACTGCGCCACCGCTTCGGTGAGCTGCTGCGCCTGCTCTTCCATCGAGCGTGCAGCGGCGGTGGCTTCTTCCACCAATGCGGCGTTCTGCTGGGTGGCCTCGTCCATGTGGGTGACGGTCTGGTTGACCTGCTCGATGCCGGCCGATTGTTCCTGCGATGCTGCGGAGATTTCGCTCATGATGTCGGTGACGCGCTGCACCGAAGAGACGATCTCGGCCATGGTGCTGCCGGCCTGATTCACCAGCGCCGAGCCTTCGGCCACCTTGCTCACCGAGTCGTCGATCAGGCCCTTGATCTCCTTCGCTGCACCGGCCGAGCGCTGCGCCAGCGTGCGTACTTCCGAGGCGACCACGGCAAAGCCACGGCCCTGCTCGCCGGCGCGCGCCGCTTCCACCGCGGCATTCAACGCCAGGATGTTGGTCTGGAAGGCGATGCCGTCGATGACGCTGATGATTTCAGCAATCTTCTTGGACGAGGTTTCGATGCCGGACATGGTGGTGACCACCTGGCCGACCACGTTGCCGCCGTGCGATGCCACGCCTGCTGCGCCGATGGCGAGCTGGTTGGCCTGACGCGCATGCTCGGCGTTCTGCTTGACGGTGGAGGTGAGCTCTTCCATCGACGCGGCGGTTTCTTCCAGGTTGGCCGCCTGCTGCTCGGTGCGCTGCGACAGGTCATTGTTACCGGCGGCAATCTCGCCGGCGGCCGTGTTGATGGCCAGGGTGGAGTGCTTGATGCGGCCCACGATGTCGGTCAGGCGCTGGGTGGTCGCGTTGGCATCGTCGCGCAGCCGTGCGAATACGCCGTGGAATTGCCCGTCCATGCGCGCGGTCAGGTCGCCATCGGCCACGGCGCCGAGCAGCTGCGACAGCTTGCCCAGGTTGCGGTCGCTGACTTCCATCATCGAGTTCAGATCCGACACCATCACGGCGAAGTCGTACTTGAAGCGCTGCGCATCGCCGCGCGCACTGAAGTCGCCGGAGGCAGCCGCCTGCGCCAGGTGCTTGATCTCGGTGTTGATCGACAACAAGCTGGCCTTGGCTGCGTCCATCGCCTCATGCAGCACCGCGCGGCTGGCCGGCAGGCGACGCGCATCTTCGCTCAGGTCGCCCTGTGCATATTGATTGAGGATGTGCACCGCATCGACGATGGCGTCGAGATGCTCGAAGATCATCGTGTTGATGCCGGTGGCAAGGTTGCCGTACACGCCGGGGAAATCTTCCGGCATGCGGTGGGTGATGTCTTCGGCGGAATGCAGGTGCGACATGCGCGCGGTTTCGTCGGAGAAACGGCGCAGCATCTGGGTCATGCCACCGGTGGCCTCCAGCATCTGGCCGATTTCGTCCTTGCTGGTCCTGCCGACCTGTACGCCCAGATCGCCGCGCGAAACCGCCTGGATGGCGCCCAGCGCCTTGGCGAGCGGGCTGGTGATGCTGCGTGCGATCAACCAACCGAAGGTGACCGACAAGGCGGCCATCAACAAGGTGCCGATCAGCAGCACCGCGCTGGTCAGCTTGAACGAGCTGGCGCTGGCAGTCACCATGTCGCCCAGCGCCTTGGACTGCTGTGCATACAGCTTGTCCACCGAGGCGAACAGTTCCTTGCGGATCTCGCCCGACTGCTTGCGCGAAAACTCCATCGCCGCGGCGCGGTCGGGCTCTGCGTAGAGCTTGCGCAGCTGCTGGTTGGCCGCGAAATAGCGTGCGCTGGCATCGGTGAGCTTGGCGTACTCGGCCTTCAACGGCGATGCCGCATCGATCTTGGCGTCCAGCTGCTTCTGCGTGTCGGCGTACTTGGCCTGGATTTCATCCATGCGCTTGAAGAAATACGCGTAGCGCTCCGGGTCTTCCAGATTGAGGAACTGGCCCACTTCGTAGACACGGAACTCGCCGGCAAAACCGCGCAACTCGGACAGGCGGCTCAATACCGGCACCACGTCCTGGTTGATCAAGGTGGTTTCGCTCTGCATCTGCTTCATGCGCGAAAAACCCAAGCCGCCCAGTAATGCGGTGAGCACGGCACTCAGGCAGAAGGCAAACATCAGTTTGCGGCGGATTGGCCAGTCGTTGAACTTATTCATCACTTGCTCCGGAGCATTGCTTAGCGTCGTTATCCAGCAAGCTAACGGCCGAAACGCCAAGTTCTTTAGTTGTGAAGTATTAACGGGCTGGCAAACGCCGGCCAGCTAGGCCCTAATGCCGCAACGCTGGTCTTGCGGCGATGCGTCACAGCGCCAGATCCGGCCGCCGTTGCGCACCGTCCTTGCTCAAAAATCCTGCCACTGGCTGTCGTTGCCGGCGGTGGCCGCGGGCGCGTTCACTGCCGGCTTGCGCGCGCTCGGCGCACGCGTGCCGGTCTTGTGTGCCCGCGCTACTGCGACCACGGTAGGCGTTGTCGGCGCAGGCGTTGCAGTCTGCGACGGCGGCGCATCGGCCAGGGTAAAGCGCGACACTGCGTGCGCCAGCTGGCTGGCCTGGTCTTCCATGGTGCGCGCCGCGGCAGTGGCTTCTTCCACCAATGCGGCGTTCTGCTGGGTCGCTTCATCCATCTGGGTGATGGTGAGGTTGACCTGCTCGATGCCCGACGACTGTTCCTGCGAGGCGGCGGCGATCTCGCCCATGATGTCGGTCACGCGCTGCACGCTGGCGACGATATCGGCCATGGTGGTGCCGGCCTGATGCACCAGTTGCGAGCCCTCGGCGACCTTGCTCACCGAATCGTCGATCAAGTGTTTGATCTCTTTGGCGGCACCGGCCGAGCGCTGCGCCAGTGTGCGCACCTCGGAGGCCACCACGGCAAAACCGCGGCCCTGTTCGCCGGCACGCGCCGCTTCCACGGCGGCGTTGAGCGCCAGGATGTTGGTCTGGAACGCGATGCCGTCGATCACGCTGATGATCTCGGCGATCTTCTTCGATGAGACTTCGATGCCGGACATGGTGGTGACCACCTGCGCCACCACCGCGCCGCCCTGCGACGCCACGCCGGCCGCACCGATCGCCAGCTGGTTGGCCCGGCGTGCGCTCTCGGCATTCTGTTTGACGGTGGAGGTGAGCTCCTCCATCGAGGCGGCAGTCTCTTCCAGATTTGCCGCCTGTTGTTCGGTGCGCTGCGACAGGTCGTTGTTGCCGGCGGCGATTTCGCTGGAGGCAGTGTGAATGCTGCCGGCGGCCTGCTGGATGCGCCCGATCACCAGCGCCAGCTGCTCGGCGGTGGTATTTGCGTCGTCGCGCATCGCGGCGAAAACGCCATGGAACTGGCCCTGCATGCGCGCACTCAGGTCGCCGTCGGCCAGTGCGCTGAGCAGGCGCGACACTTCGGCGATGCTGACCGCGTTGGCATCGAGCAAGGCATTGAGCTGCTGCGCCAGTTGCAGGAAAAAGCCTTGTTTTCCGGTGCTGTCGATGCGCTTGGAAAGATCGCCGGCAGCGGCGCTACGCACCACGTCGGCAACGTCGATTTCCACGCGCGCCTCCGCCGTGCGGTCGCGCCACTCGCAGACAAAACCCAGGTGCGCGCCGGCCTCGTCGCGAATTGCCGAAACGTTCTGTGCGATGCAGGTGGTGCGGTACTGCACCTCGCGTTGGGCAGCGCCCTGGCGGTCCAGACGCTGGTAGATCTCCGCGTCCTGTGCGTTGCCCACCTCCAGCAGCGAGACCGGTTGGCCGACCAGGTTGGCGGTGCGCTTGAACGCGGGCGCGCAGGCCTGGATATCGTCTGCGTAGGTGTGCAGCAGGTTTTGCAGCGCACTATTGGTATAGATGATGGTGAGATCCGGGTCGGCGATGTACATGCCGGTGGATGCGTTATCCAGCGCGGTACGGATGCGCAGGTTTTCGGCCGCGATGCTGCGCTCGCGCTCCAGGCGCTCGCGCAGGTCGCGCTGCATGCGCGCCAGGGCGGCCATCAGGCTGCGCGAGTGCTTTGCGGCGACCGGGATCGGTTGATCCAGGCGGCCTTCGGCGATGTGCTGCGCAGCTGCCATGGCCAGCTGCGGCTCGCCGCCGAGCAGGCCGAACACCGAGCGCAGAATCCAGCCGGCCGCCAGCGCCAGGCACACGAATGCCAGCACCACGGCGCTACCTTGCTGCCACATCACCCGGTGGCTGTATTGCTCGGCCTGGCGGCGGCTGGCCTCGTTCAAGGCCAGGATGCGCTCGCTGATGGTGCCCATGCGGGTTTCGAGCTGGCTGAACTTGTCGTTGAAATCCGCGTAAGCCGCTGCGCTGTCCGCATGCGTCTCGGCAGCTTTCACCACCTGGTCGGCAGAGGCGATATAGGCCTGCAGCGCCGGTGTCACCGCATCCAGATCGCTGCGCAATGCAGGGTCCAGCGGCAGTTTGCGGTTGGCGGCCAGCGATTGGCGGAATTCGCCGGCATGTTCGCCCAGTGCGGTGCGTGCGGCTGCAACTGCTTTATCGTCTTTCGTGGAGGCAGCAAGCAACGCTGCGGTGACATCGCCGCGCAGGGCGTCGTGCATCATGTCCGCCTGCATGTGGTTGCGCAGCGCATCGGAGGAGATGACCTGTGCGGCGATCGCATCGAGCAGGCCGCGTTGGCCGTTATAGCCCACGCCACCCAGGGCGAGCAGCGCCAAAGCGGCCACCAGCACCAGGACGCCCAGCATATGCATGATCTTCATGGTGCAACCCGTGTCAGAAGCGGAAAGACAGGCCCACGCCGAGCGCGTGATCCGGTGAGCGGTCGTTGAGTCCGCGGCTGTAGACCGCGTCCAGTTGGACGTCGTTGCTCAGCAGCCAGGCCGAGCCGATATCGAGCAGGGCGACAGTGCCGCCATCGTCGCTCTTGGCGATCTGCGGCAACGCCACTTCGACGAACGAGCGCACGCGGTCGTTCCAGGCCTTGCCAAGAACCGCGCCGAAGATGCCGGCGGTATATCGGTTGCCCTGGCCATCGTCGTCCCAGATCACGCCGGGCATCATGCCCGCGGAAATACTGTCGCTGAGCTCCCATTCGGCTACCAGCCGGAACGAGGGGCGTGCACCATGGCCGCGCAACGCTTGCGCGCCGCTGGGCAGGTCCACATGCAGCAACCAGGCCAGCGAGGTCTTGCCGACGTCGGAGCTGGCCAGGTGATGCTTGATGCCAAGCGAGACGTCGGACATGCCGCTCACCTGCGCATCGCCGGGCAGGTCGATGCGCTGCCAGCCATCGGTTTCCAGCCGCAATTCCCAGGTCTGGCCCAGGCCGTAGCGCAGGAGCGTGGGTGTGGAATACGCATCCACCGCGTCATCGCGTTCCCACGCGACGCTGGTTTCCACCTGCACGCGGCGGTCGCCAACGGTGAGGCTGGATTCCACGAAATCCGGGCGGTCGGTCGCGATCGGGTCTTCGGCGCGGGCATGACCCATCGCACCCAACAGCACAAAACAGCTGGCGATAACAGACGGCTTCATGGCATCCCTTGCGTGGCAACGTGCGGAAACACATATCCGGATGCATGCGCTGGCTGCGTTGGCTGCCACAGCAGGCATGGATTGCTGGACCGGCTGCTGCGGCGGGGCGCAGGCAGTCGATGTCATCCACACTAACGGCAACGCCGCATGATTCTTGATGCGCGTCGGACGAGCGGAAGGGGCAGGGCACGCACAGCGCGCCGAGGACGCGCCGCGGTGGATGCAGCTGTGGAATGCAAGTGACGCTGCGTGCTTACGACGACGCTAGTGTTCGCTTGCAATCCACGTTTCACGGGGCGGTCAGAAATCCTGCCACTGGCTGTCGTGACCGGCAGTCCCGGAGGACTTGCCCACGTCATGACGCAGCGGTGTCGCCGCGCGCTTGCCGCGGGCCGGTGCCGGCTTGGTGGTGACGACCGCGCGCACCACTGGTTTGCCAGTGGCCGCAGCCGGCACGGGTTTGACCGCATGGTGGAGCTTGAAGACCGCCACCGCCTCGGTCAGCTGGCCCGCCTGTTCTTCCATCGCACGCGCTGCGGCAGTGGCTTCTTCCACCAACGCGGCATTCTGCTGCGTGGCTTCATCCATCTGCGTCACGGTGAGATTGACCTGCTCGATGCCGGACGATTGCTCCTGCGAAGCGGCGGAGATTTCGCCCATGATGTCGGTGACGCGCTGCACGCTGGCGACGATCTCGCTCATCGTGGTGCCGGCCTGCTGCACCAGCGACGCGCCTTGTTCCACCTTGCTCACCGAATCGTCGATCAGGTGCTTGATCTCTTTGGCCGCACCAGCCGAACGCTGCGCCAGCGTGCGTACCTCGGAGGCGACCACGGCAAATCCGCGGCCCTGTTCGCCGGCACGCGCCGCTTCCACGGCGGCATTCAAGGCCAGGATGTTGGTCTGGAACGCGATCCCGTCGATGACGCTGATGATCTCTGCGATCTTCTTGGACGAGGTCTCGATGCCCGACATCGTGGTGACGACCTGCGCCACCACCGAGCCGCGGTGCGAGGCCACGTCGGCTGCGCCGATGGCCAGCTGGTTGGCCTGACGCGCATGCTCGGCATTCTGTTTGACGGTGGAGGTGAGTTCCTCCATCGAGGCCGCGGTTTCTTCCAGATTGGCGGCCTGTTGTTCGGTGCGTTGGGAAAGATCGTTGTTGCCGGCGGCAATTTCGCTTGCGGCTGCGCTGATGTGCGTGGCCGAAGTCTGGATGCCGGAGACAATGCCGGTGAGCTGCGCCACCGTGGCATTGGCATCGTCGCGCATGCGGGCGAACACGCCCTGGAAGTCGCCGTCCATGCGGGCGGTGAGGTCGCCTTCGGCCAGCGCACTGAGCAGACTGGAAATCCGCTCCAGGCTCAGCGAGGTGGTTTCCAGCAGGCCATTGAGCTGGCGGCCGAATTCCAGATAGAACCCATGCTTGTCTTCCAGCGCCAGGCGCTGGCCGAAATCGCCCATCAAGGCGGACTGCACCAGTTCGGCCACTTCCTGTTGGGTGCTCACTTCGGCGCTGATATTGCGCCACAGCAGCATGCTGCCGCTACGACGGCCATCAGGGGCATACAGCGGGGTCATGGTCAGATCCAGTGTCACCGGCCCGAAGCGGTAGCGCTCGGTGGTGGTGGACTGCAGCTCCCGCAGACGCTGCGTACGTTCAGTGCCTTCGCTGTCGTTGCCGAACACGTAGTCGATCGGCTTGCCGACCACCGCATCGGCACTGAAGCCGGGCTGGCCCTTGGCATGGAACGCGGGCTCGCCCTGCTTGAAGGAAGCGTGCAGCGCCTGGGTGATGAATACCGCGTTGTGCTGTTCGTCGGCCAGCAACACTTCCATTTCCGAATGTTCCAGCGCGGTGCGGATGCGCAGGTTTTCGTTGGCCACTTGCGCATCGCGTTCGATGCGCTCGCGCAGGTCGCTCTGCATGCGTTGCATGGCGCCCATCAGGCGGCCCACTTCGTCCTGGCGCTGCACGGTGATCTGGTTGTCGAGCTTGCCCGAGGCGATCGCATCGGCCACGTGCGCGGCGGCCTCCAGCGGCCGCACCACTTGGCGACGCAGCAGCGCGAACAATGCCACGCTGAGCACGAGCGCCGAGCCAAGGCCGACCGCAAGGATGGTCCACAGCAGGTGGTGCGCCTGCTGCATGATCGTGGCATACGGCACCACCACGCCCAGCGCGAAGCGCTCCTGCGCCTTGCCGATCTGTAGCGGAACGTAGGCGCTGACCGCACCGTCTGCATCGGGGCTGAAATCCAGCGCGTCCTTGCCGGCCTTGATCGCCTCCAGCATGCTGCGATGGCGTGCGTCGGTGACCTGCTTGCCGATGCGCGCGGTGTCGTGCGATGCCAGCACCACGCCGGCGGGCGAGAGCAGTTCGACATAACCGTCCTGCATCGGGCGCAAGGCGCCAAGGCGCTGCTGCAGGGCCGCCAATGCCACATCCACGGTCACCGCGCCCAGATACTTGCCGTCCTGCAGGATCGGCGTGGACAAGGTGGTCATCAGCACGGTCTTGCCGCCGATCTTGTAATCGTAGGGTTCGGCCACGGTCTGTCGCAGCAGCGCACGTGGTTTCAGATTCCAGTCGCCCAGGCCGGGGGTTTCGTAATCGGTGAGCGGTTCGCGGACCAGGGTCTGGTCGCTGCGCCCCCAGTAGGTCATGAAGCGGCCGGTGGCGTCGTGGCCCTTGGCATTGGCGAATGCGCTGTCCTTGCCATCGAAGGCCTGCGGCTCCCACAAGGTGCCCATGCCGACCCATTCGGGGTGATCCAGCAATTGGTCGTGCACCACTGCCGCGGCACTGTCGCGGCTGATGCCGCCATTGGCGCGTTGCACCAGCAAGGTGGTGGCCAGCGATTGGCCGGTCGTCAACGCCTGGCCCAGGTCGCTGCCGATCTGCTCGGCCTGGTAACGCGCGGCGTTTTGCATCGTGGCCTGCGCAGAGGCGCTCAATGCGCGACTGCTTTGCCAATAGGTGATGGCCGCGGTCAAACCGAAGCACAGCGACGCAATGACCGCCGTACCGAACATCAGGCGGTACGCCAGGCGTCCGCTGAAACGTGAGTGGGTGGAAGGCGAGGTCATGGGCGTAGCCGCGGAAGGAAAAAGCGAAAAGGGAGAACGGACAAGGCAACCCCGCCGGAGCGGGGTAGGTACGGTCAGTAGGTGGCCAGCGCAACCCGCGCCGGGGCGCGTGCACCGGTACCGGCGAACTGGTTGGAGGTGGCGGCAACGATGCGGAAGCTCGACACCGCTTCATCCAACTGCTGCGCCTGCTGCTGCATGGCATTGGCCGCAGCGGTGGCTTCTTCCACCAGCGCCGCGTTCTGCTGGGTGCTCTCGTCCATCTGGGTGACGGTGAGGTTGACCTGTTCGATGCCGGCCGACTGTTCCTGCGAGGCGGCAGAAATTTCGCTCATGATGTCGGTGACGCGCTGCACCGAAGAGACGATCTCGGCCATGGTCTTGCCGGCCTGATCCACCAGCAGCGAGCCCTCGGACACCTTGCCCACCGAATCCTCGATGAGGTGCTTGATCTCCTTGGCCGCGCTGGCCGACCGCTGGGCCAGCGTGCGTACTTCCGAAGCGACCACCGCGAATCCGCGGCCTTGTTCGCCGGCACGTGCGGCTTCCACCGCAGCATTCAACGCCAGGATATTGGTCTGGAAGGCGATGCCATCGATGACGCTGATGATCTCGGCGATCTTCCTGGACGAGGTCTGGATACCGGACATGGTGTCCACCACCTGGCTCACCACCTGGCCGCCCTGCGAGGCCACGCTGGCGGCGCCGATCGCCAACTGGTTGGCCTGACGCGCGCTCTCGGCATTCTGCTTGACGGTGGAGGTGAGTTCCTCCATCGAGGCGGCGGTTTCTTCCAGGTTGGCGGCCTGCTGTTCGGTGCGCTGCGACAGATCGTTGTTGCCGGCGGCGATTTCGCTGGCCGAGCCGGTGATGGAACTGGCCGCCTGCTGGATGCGTCCCACGATGCCGGCCAGCTGGGTGGCCGTGGCATTGGCGTCATCGCGCATGCGCGCGAACACGCCATGGTATTGGCCATCCAGGCGCGCGGTGAGGTCGCCTTCGGCCAGGGATGCCAGCAGCTCGGACAGCTTGCCCAGGTTGCGGTCGCTGACCTCCATCATTGCGTTGAGGTCGTGGATCATGCGCGCCGAGTCGTGCTTGAAGCGCGTCGCATCGCCGCGTTGACTGAAGTCGCCGTTGGCCGCGGCCTGGGCCAGGCGTTTGATCTCGGTGTTGATCGCCAGCAGGCTGGCCTTGGCCGCATCCATCGCTTCGTGCAGCACCGCACGGGTGCCGGGCAGGCGCGCGGCATTGCGCGACAGGTCGCCTTGCGCATACTCGTTGAGGATGCCGATCGCATCGACGATGGCATCCAGGTGCTCGAAGATCATCGTGTTGATGCCGCTGGCCAGCTCGCCGTAGACGCCCGGGAAATCGGTCGGCATGCGGTGGGTGACATCGTCGCCGGCATGCATGTGCACCATCACCTTGGTCTGTGCGGAGAAGCGCTCCAGGGTGTGAACCATCTCGTCGGTGGCCTTGAGCATCTGGCCGATTTCATCGGTGCCGTGCTCGGCAGTCCGCACGCTCAGGTCGCCGCGCGCCACCCCCTTGATGGCCGCCAGGGCACGCGACACCGGCTCCAGGATGGAGTTGCCGATCATCCAGCCCACCAGCAGGTTGATCAGCACCAGGGCGCCACCGGCGAGCGCAACGATGCCGGTGAAAACCAGCGCCTGCGATTGGGTGTCGTCCAGGTACACGCCGGTGCCGATCACCCAGCCCCACGGCTTGTACAGCGCCGCGTACGAGGTTTTCTGCACCGGATCCTTCTGCCCTGGCTTGGCCCAGGTGTAGTCGACATAGCCGCCGCCGGCCTGCGCTGCGGTGACGAACGCTGGAAATACGCGCTTGCCGTCCGGGCTGAGCACATCGCTCAACGGCTTGCCGACCAGGTCCGGGCGGGTGGGGTGCATCAGCATCGTCGGCGCCTGGTCGGTGACGTAGATGTAATCCACACCGCCACGTGCGCGCATGGTCGACAGGGTGTGCAGCGCACTCTTCTTGGCGGTCTCCACGTCGATCTCGCCCTTTTCGGCGCGTTCGGCATAGCCATTGACCACCGCAATCGCCATCTCGATCTGGCTCTTGAGACCATCGCGGCGCGTATCGGTCAGGTCGACGTACTGCATGCGTGCGGCGATCACCGCCAACGCGATGATGCCCAGCGCAACCAGGGCGGTCTGGGCGAAAAACTTGCGCTTGAGCGGCACATTGGCCAGCGTTCTTGCAAGCGTGGTCTTCAGCGTCATGGCAGATATCCAGCAAAGGAATGTGACCGGTGTAAGTCGAATAGCGACCTGACCGCGAAAATGTTGAGTTGACACGACACGGCGGACGCACGACCGGTGGCGATGTCGACGTGCGAATGGTCTGCCTTTGCTAGTGCGTTAACGCGCTGACACGGCGCGTTGCGTCCTCGGCGCAGTGGCAGCGTGCTGGGCATGAGAGCGGACCAGGCAGTGCCTGGAAGACATGCGGTGACGTCATCGCCGACCGCGCGCAGTGGCGGTTGGCACTTTCGGCGCGCATTGAGCGGCTTATATCTGCCTGGCGAATCCACCAGGCAATATGGTGGGAGCGCTTAGCGTCCTGGTGGAGTCGCCGCGCATGCAGCACCGAGCATCGGGCATGGTGTGAACGGCACCGGCGGGTCGGCCCGGCGTTTGTGCAGTCGCCTCGCTGATGACCTCAGCCGCAGAAGGCGTGATAGTTCAGCGCAACGTGGAGCGCGCTGATCGCGATGCTGCCCGGTCGCTGCGTGGCCACGTCTGGGCTGCCTGCAGCGGCTCAGTTGCGCTGCGCACCGTTCACGCTGGCGACCGATTGCTGCAGGCTCTGCAGTTCGGTCCACAAGACCTGGCGGGTATCGCCGCTGTGGCCCAGCGACAAGGCTTGTGCGTATTGCAGGTCGCCCTCGTGCAGGGCGCGATTGGCCTGGCGGTGCTGTGCCAGATACTTGCCTAGCTGCTGCTGCACCAGCGCGAATTTACGTGCCTGTTCGCCCTGCGGCGCGGAGGCCTGGAAGTAGCCGGCATGCCGTGCGATCCGCTGGTGCAGATTGCCCAGACGCTCGTCGTAGGCTTCGATACGCGCCGCATCGTGTCTGGCGGCAAGCTGTGCACGCTGATCGTCGCGCAGCTGCGCCAGATCCACCGCCAGCGCCTGCAATGCGGTAACCGGCACATTGTCCAGAAGCACCGAGACCGGCGCTGCCGGGGCGGCGAAGGAGGGCGGCAACGAGACGCCCGCAGCCAGCAGCGCGGCAGTGAACACGCAGCCCAGCACGGTGCGGGCAGAGCGGTTGGAGTTGGCGGTGTGCATGCGGACGTCCTTCGATCTAGCGCGGGCAATGCGGCCCTCAGTGCTTGCTGTATCGGCCGCAAGAGCCTGCGCTTGACCGATTTTCGACCAGCGGCACGTTTGCATGGATGCCGCAGCCACTTCCTACTCCTGCGGGAGAAGCTGGCGCGCGGTGCCGGGTGAGGGCACGCGCGCAGCCTCATGCGCCCAAGCGCAAGCTGTCGACAACGGCACGCCAATTGCCTCGGCAGAGTTTCCTCGCCAAAAAAAGCCCCGACATGGCTGTCGGGGCTTGGGGCGCACCTGCCGTCTGATCGGGCGGCACGTGTCCCTGCAGTGCGCTTAGAACTCCTGCCAGTTCGACTCGCTGTTGCCGGCTGTGGCAACCACCGGGCGTTGCGCTGGGGTGAGATTGGCTTTGGGTTTTGCGTTAGCCGAGCCGGTCACGCGTTTGGCAGCGCTGGCCGACGTGGCAGCGGCCAGGCGCAGCGGCGCAGGGCGCTTGGCTGCCGTCGCAACGGCAGCGACCTGCTGCACCTTGAAGATCGACACCGTATCGGACAACTGACCGGCCTGCTCTTCCATCGCACGTGCCGCGGCCGTGGCTTCTTCCACCAATGCGGCGTTCTGCTGGGTGGCTTCGTCCATCTGCGTCACGGTCAGGTTGACCTGCTCGATCCCGGCCGACTGTTCCTGCGAGGCGGCAGAAATCTCGCCCATGATGTCGGTGACGCGCTGCACGCTGGCGACGATGTCGGCCATGGTCTTGCCGGCCTGGTCTACCAGGACCGAGCCTTCGGCGACCTTGCTCACCGAGTCGTCGATCAGGTGCTTGATCTCCTTGGCCGCACCGGCCGAACGCTGCGCCAGCGTGCGCACTTCGCTGGCCACCACTGCGAATCCGCGGCCCTGGTCGCCTGCGCGCGCCGCTTCCACGGCGGCGTTCAAGGCCAGGATATTGGTCTGGAACGCAATGCCGTCGATGACCGAGATGATATCGGCGATCTTCTTCGACGAAACTTCGATGTCGCCCATGGTGGCCACCACCTTGCCGACCACGTCGCCGCCTTGCGACGCCACAGCCGCCGCGCCGATCGCAAGCTGGTTGGCCTGGCGTGCGCCTTCGGCGTTCTGCCTGACGGTGGAGGTGAGTTCTTCCATCGAGGCCGCGGTTTCTTCCAGGTTCGCAGCCTGTTGTTCGGTGCGCTGCGACAGGTCGCTGTTACCGGCGGCGATCTCGCTGGCCGCGGTATTGATCGATACGGTGGCGTGCTGGATGCGCCCGACGATGCTGGAGAGCTGCTCGGTGGTGGCGTTGGCATCGTCGCGCATCCGGGCGAACACGCCGTTGAACTCGCCCTGCATGCGCTGGGTGAGATCACCTGCAGCAATGGCCTGCAGCACCTTCGACAGCGCGCCCAAATTACCGTCGGCGGTGGCCATCAGCCGGTTGAGGCTTTCCACCATGGCCAGGAAATCATGCTGGAAACGCGCGGTGTCGCCGCGCACGCTGAAGTCGCCATCGGCCGCAGCCTGGGCCAGCAACTTGATCGCGCTGTTCATTGCCGTCAGGTTGGATTTGACGGTGTCCATGGTCTGGCTCAACACGGCTTCTTCGCCCGGCAGGCGGTCCATGTCCTGGCTCAGGTCGCCGATGGCGTAGCGCGACATGATCTGCGCGAGCTTGAGTTTGACCGCGATATGCGCGTCGACCAGGGCATTGGTATCGCGCACCATGCTGCCGTATTGCCCGGGAAACGCGTCCTGGTCCATGCGGAAGCTGATCTTGCCGCTGTCGTGCTGGCGGGCCATCTCCTGCTGCGCGGCGGCAACGGCCTTGAGCTGCTCCTGCATGCCGCGCATGCTGGTCAGCAACTGGCCGGGCTCATCGCCCGGCTGCGGGCCGATCGGGTTATCCAGATCGCCGTGGGCGATCGCATCGGCGACCTGCGTGGCCTGCTTCAGCGGCCGCACCAGGCTGCGCGAAATCAGCCATGCCAACGCGGCAGCCAGGCCGGCGGCGAGCAGGCCGAAGGCGATCAAGGCACGGTTTGCCAGCGCCACGCTGCCGAGGATGGTGGCAGCACCGGCGGCATTCTGTTGATTCTGCAATTCCACCGCCGCAGCAATCGCCTTGGAGCGGCGCTCCAGCAACGGTTGCGCCTGCCCACTGAGCAGCTGCTTTGCGGCCTCCAGGTCGCCTTCGCGGACCAGGCCCAGCAGTCGGTTGTTGGTGGCGCGGGCGGCGGTGAGGCTGTCTTCGATGGCCTGCCGTGCACGCATGCCGTCGCTGTTGGTCGGCAGCTGTTTCAACGCGGCCCACAGCTGCGCGTAATGTTCGCGATTGGCCTTGAGCTGCGCATCGACAGCGGGTCGCTGCTGCGGGGTCGCCAGCATGAAGTCGCGGATGTAGCGCTCGCCGAGCATGTTGCTCTCGCGCATCTGATTGAGCAGCGCTGCCTTGCGGTTATTGACCTCGACGATGATCGCGACCTGATGTTGAACGGTTTTGAATTGGGACAGCGCCAGGGTGGTGGAGCCGGCAAGTAACGCGATCAACAAGGCGAACGCCACCGCCAGGCGTCGCCCGACGGTCATGGAATGCAGGAATTTCATGGTGCTTCTCTATGGGGAGGGTGGAAAAGAGATACACCGGTAGCGTTCGCCACCCGGAATTCTGAAGTTGCATGCTGCATTGCAGCATGCTGGCGTTCATGGTGTTCGGTGGGCCAGCGCGAGACGCTGCCAAGCGACGCACCGCGCAGGCATCCCGGCTGCGAAACGTTGCTGGTCTGTTGGATGCAGGGATGCGTGCGCGTGAGCATTGCCGGAACGCGCATGCGCAAAAAGCCCCGACATTGCTGTCGGGGCTTGCGCATGTTGGTCACGTTGTCGTCCGCTCGACGCAGACGGGGCGGTCAGAACTCCTGCCAGCTCGAGTCGCCGTTGGCGGCTACGGCAGTCACCGGGCGCGGCGTTGCGGTGGGTTTGGCTTTGGCCGCGACCCCGGCTGGTGCGGGTGCGCGCTTGGTCGCGGTCGGTCTGGCAGCGCCTGGCTTTATGGTGGCCAGACGCGACGGCGCAGGGCGCTTGGCTGCAGTCGCAACGGCAGCAACCTGCTGCACCTTGAAGATCGACACCGCATCGGACAGCTGACCGGCTTGCTCTTCCATCGCACGTGCCGCGGCCGTGGCTTCTTCCACCAGTGCGGCGTTCTGCTGGGTGGCTTCGTCCATCTGGGTGACGGTGAGGTTGACCTGCTCGATCCCGGCCGACTGTTCCTGCGAGGCGGCAGAAATCTCGCCCATGATGTCGGTGACGCGCTGCACGCTGGCGACGATGTCGGCCATGGTCTTGCCGGCCTGGTCTACCAGGACCGAGCCTTCGGCGACCTTGCTCACCGAGTCGTCGATCAGGTGCTTGATCTCCTTGGCCGCGCCGGCCGAACGCTGCGCCAGCGTGCGCACTTCCGATGCAACGACGGCAAAGCCACGGCCCTGTTCGCCGGCGCGTGCCGCTTCCACCGCGGCATTCAAGGCCAGGATATTGGTCTGGAACGCAATGCCATCGATGACGCTGATGATGTCGGCGATCTTCTTCGACGACACCTCGATGCCGGACATGGTGGTCACCACCTGCGCCACCACGCTGCCGCCTTGCGAGGCCACCGTGGCCGCGCCGATGGCGAGTTGGTTGGCCTGGCGTGCATGCTCGGCATTCTGGCGGACGGTGGAGGTGAGCTCCTCCATCGAGGCGGCGGTTTCTTCCAGGTTCGCAGCCTGTTGTTCGGTGCGCTGCGACAGGTCGTTGTTACCGGCGGCAATCTCGCTGGCCGCGGTATTGATCGACAAGCTGGCGTGCTGGATGCGCCCGACGATATCGGCAAGTTGCGCGGTGGTGGTATTGGCATCGTCGCGCATCCGGGCGAACACGCCATTGAACTGGCCTTGCATGCGCTCGGTGAGATCGCCTGCGGCAATGGCCTGCAACAGCTTGGACAGCGCGCCGAGGTTGGCATCGGCGGTGGCCATCAGCTGGTTGAGGCTCTCCACCATCGCCTGGAAATCGTACTGGAAGCGCTGTGTGTCGCCGCGCACGCTGAAGTCGCCGTTGGCAGCAGCCTGCGCCAACAGCTTGATCTCGCTGTTCATCGCCGACAGGTTGGCCTTGACGGTATCCATGGTGGAACTGAGCACGGCCTTTTCGCCGGGCAGGCGGTCCATGTCCTGACTGAAGTCGCCGATCGCATAGTGCGACATGATCTGTGCGAGCTTCATCTTGACCGCGATATGCGAGCCGACCAGGCTATTTGTGTCGCGCACCATGGTGCCGTAGTCGCCTGGAAACGCATCGTGATCCATCCGGTAGCTGATCTGGCCGGCATCGTGGCGCTTGGCCATTTCCGATTGCGCGGCGAGCACGGCCTGCAGTTGCCGCTGCATGCCTTCCATGCTGTGCAGCAGTTGCCCGGCTTCGTCGCGGCTGTCGACGTGGATGGCGTTGTCCAGTTTGCCCTGTGCGATGGCACTGGCCACCCGCGTGGCGCGAGCGAGCGGGACTGCGATGCTGCGGGCGATGAACCAGCCGGCAAATGCAGCCAGCAGCACGAACAACGCCATCGCCACGAGCATCACTTGCACCGAACGCTGGTAGGTTGCCTCGGCCTGCGCGATCTCGCTGTCCATGTGGGCGACGTTGAACTTGGTCAGTTCCACCAACTTTGCGAACAGGTCGCGCCGCGCCGGACGCGATTGCTCATCGGAAACGCGATTGGCAGTGACCAGATCGCCGGCACGCACCGCGGCGCTGAGTGCGGCGTTGGCCTTGTAGTACGCGGCCAGTTTCAGTTTGACCTCGTCGTACAACTCGGTCTCCCTGCCTGCGGTGGTGGTCTTGGCGTAGGCGTCCTGCGCCGTCGCGACGTCGGCGCGCGCCTTGTCCATGCGTTCGAAATAATTCTGCACCGCCTTCGGATCGTCGGCATGCGCCAGCTGGGCAAGTTCGTAGGTGCGGAATTCGCCGAGCAATGCGCGCATTTCGCTCAGTTGCTGCACGGCCGGTGCCCACACGGTGCCGATCTCGCGCAACAGATGTGCGCTCGATTGCATCCGCACAAGCGCAAACCCACCCAGGCCCAAGGTGATCAATGCGGTAAAGGAAAACGCCACGGCCAACTTGCGGGCGACGGCAAGATTACGGAACCAGTTCATAGCGGTCTTCTCGTATTGCAGAGAACGACTGGCCTCGTGGGCGCCCGTCAGTGGTTGGGCGAGTGACGATGGCAGAGTCGAAAGATCCGGACAAAGGGCCAGAATCTCCCGCCGGTCGTGTCGGGCCGGACGGGTGTTACTGATGCCGGCAGTCCCCATACGGCCGGCGATCGCCCCAGCACCCATCGTGCATCGATGGCGTGGTGGGGCATTGCGCCGCGGCATCCGGGCCGCGGCGAGTGCATTACGCGGCTTGCGGCACCTTGAGCGAGCGCACCAGGCCACCGATGTCCACGATCAGCGACACCCGCCCATCGCCGAGGATGGTGGCGCCGGAAACGCCCGGAATGCGCCGGTAATTGTTCTCGATGTTCTTAACCACCACCTGCTGCTGGCCGAGCAGCTCGTCCACTTCCAGCGCGATCTTCTGGCCGTCGCCTTCGACCACCACCACCAGCGATTCCTTGGAGGACTGTTGCCCGCCGAAGCCGTAGTAATTGGTGAGCGAAAGGATCGGCAGATACTCGCCACGCACCCGCAGCACCCGACCGTCGCCGGCCATCGCGCGGACGTCTTCCGGTGCCGGCTGCAGGGCTTCGAGCACGTAGGACAGCGGCAGGATCAGGGTTTCGCCGGCGACCGAGACGGTCATGCCGTCCAGAATGGCCAGGGTCAGCGGCAGACGGATCAACACGCGGGTACCGCTGCCGGCGTTGCTTTCCAGCTGCACTTCGCCACCCAGGCCCTGGATGTTGCGGCGGACCACGTCCATGCCCACGCCACGACCGGACAGGTCGGTCACCGCATCGGCGGTGGAGAAGCCAGGTGCGAAGATCAAGTCCCACACCTGCGCATCGGTCGGGTTGTCCGGCACGGCGATGCCGCGTTCGGCTGCTTTTTCCAGGATCTTGGCGCGATTGAGGCCGCGGCCGTCGTCGCTGACTTCGATCACGATGTGGCCACCCTGATGCGAGGCCGCCAGAGTAATCGTGCCGGTTTCGTCCTTGCCGGAGGCGCGGCGCGCATCGGGCATTTCCAGGCCATGGTCGATCGAGTTGCGCACCAGGTGCACCAACGGATCGGCAATCTTTTCGATCAGCCCCTTGTCCAGCTCGGTGCTTTCGCCAATCGTGCGCAGGCGCACCTGCTTGCCGAGGCGGCTGGAGAGGTCGCGCACCAGGCGCGGGAAGCGGCGGAACACGGCATCGACGGGCAGCATGCGCACGCCGATGACCGCTTCCTGCAGATCGCGGGTATTGCGTTCGAGCAGATCCAGTCCGGCGAACAGCTGTTCGGCATGCGCCGGGTCCAGGCCGGTGGAGACCTGCTTGAGCATGGCTTGGGTGATCACCAGCTCGCCGACCAGGTTGATCAATGCATCGACCTTGTCGACGCTGACGCGGATCGAGCTTTCGGCTTCGGCAGCGGCGGCCTTGGCCGGTGTCGCTGCGGCGGCAGCCGGTTCGGCAGCGGCGCTCGCTGCAGCGGCGGCGGCGGCAACCGGTGCGGCCGCCGGAGCGTCCACGGCCAGGCTCGGCGGCGGGCCGGGCACGGCCATCGGGCGGATGTCCAGCTCGCAGTCGTCCACCACCCAGGCAAAGCTGTCTTCGATCTTGCTGCGCGGGATCTTGCCGATCAGGCCCAGGTCCCACGCCAGATAGGCTTCCAGCGGGTCGATGTTTTCAAAGCCCGGCATGCGCTCCAGACGCGCGGCGATCTGCAGCGGGCCCAGGTGTTCGAGCTCGCGGATGATGCGCAACGGGTCGTTGCCGCTCATGAACAGCGAAGGCGCCGGGGTGAAACCGATGTGCCAGGCTTCGGGTTCTTCTTCCTTCGGCTTGGCAACCGCCGCGGCCGCCGGTGCTTCGCCAGCGAGCACGGCATTCAAGCGGGTGTGCACGGCCTTGACCGCAGCCGGGTCGGCCGGGGTGCCGTGTTCGGCTTCGCGCAACAGGGCGCGCAGCACGTCGACCGAGCCCAGCATGGCATCGACCGCATTGGGCTCGAGCTGGCGCTTGTTGGAGCGCAGCTCGTCCAGCAGCGTCTCCAGCACGTGGGTCAGCCCTGCGACGGCGTCGAAACCGAAGGTGGCGGCGCCGCCCTTGATCGAGTGCGCGGCGCGGAACACCGAGTTGATGATTTCCGGGTCGCGGTTGCCTTCTTCAAGCGACAGCAGCCCGGCCTCCATCGCGTCGAGCCCTTCACGGCTTTCCTCGAAAAAGGTGGCGTGGAAACGTTGCAGGTCCATGCTCATGGGCGTGACATCCGAAGCTGAAGCGAGGAGGGTTTAACCGAGAACTTTCTGCACGGTTGCGATCAGCTGTTCCGGGTTGAACGGCTTGACCAGCCAGCCGGTCGCGCCGGCCGCCTTGCCTTCGGACTTCTTGTCGGCCGCCGACTCGGTGGTGAGCATGAGCATCGGGGTGAACTTGTAGTCCGGCAGCTGGCGCAGTTCGCGGATCAGCGAGATGCCGTCCATGTTGGGCATGTTCACGTCGGTGACCACCGCATTGAAGCGCTGGCCCTTCGCGCGGCCCAGCGCAACGGCGCCGTCTTCGGCTTCTTCGACGGCAAAGCCGGCAGAGGTGAGGGCGAAAGAGACCATCTGGCGCATCGACGCCGAATCGTCCACCACCAAGATACGTGCGCTCATGCGGCGTTCTCCACAGATTTCAGGTTGTCATTGGATGCGGGGAGTCCGAGCGCGTCGGTGACGCCGAGCAGACGCGCTGCATCCCTAAAAGTGTCGTTGCAGCCATCGAATTCGGTGTGCAGGCCGGCCTGGCGGCGGCTTTGCACAAAGGCGCAGAGCAACTGCACGCTGGCGGTGTGGATGCGCCGGACTTCACCGGCATCAAGCACCAGGTCGCCGTCCTGGGTGAGGAATCCGGCAAGCTTTTGCTTGAGGTCGGCGCTGGTCTCGATGCCGAGATCCTCACCCAATGTCACTGTGCTCATTGTTGCTCCGAACGGATGGTTCTATGCGTACTAACGGCGGGGGGCGGAAAAGCTTTAACGGTGAATCGTCGTGCGTGCAGGTGCGAGCAAGCTAGGCGCGCATCAATGCAGCAGATGGGTGGCATCGAGCAGGATCATCGGCTGATGGCCCAGACGTGCCACACCGCGGAACAAGTTGTTGTAGATGCGGCACAGGCGCGCGTTGTCCGGCGGCTCGATCTGCTGATCGGTGAGGCTGGTGACGTCTTCCACGGCCGACACGCGCAGGCCCATGGTTTCGCCGTTTTCTTCCAGCACCACCACGCGGGTCTGCAGGTCCATGTCCACCGGCGATGAGCCCAAGTGGATGCCCAGATCGATCACCGGGACCACCTGGCCCCGCAGGTTCATGATGCCCAGCATGGCGCTGGGCGTGCCGCGCAGCGGCAGCAGCGGCACGGGCAACACCACTTCCTGCACCTTGAGCAATTCCAGCGCATAGGTCTGTTCGCCGCAGCGCAGACGCAGCCAGCGGGTGCTGCGTTCGCTGGCGCGGCGTTCAGCGTGAATCTTGTCGGCCTGGCCGGGCGCCAGCAGTGCCTGCAGCCCGGTCGGTGCCGGCGCCCGGGCCGGCGCGGGTACTGCACGCGGGGGCGGAGCGGGCGCGAGGACCGGGGCTGGTGCGGGCGCCGCGACCGGTGCGGCCTCCATCCCGAAGGCCGGGTCGGCATCCATTTCTGCCAGCAGATCGGCTGTGATCAGGTCCACTGCGGTGGGCGCGGTTCCGAACGCCGGATCGGCATCCATTTCGGCCAGGAAGTCGGCGGCGATATCGGCGGCGCTGGGCGCGGCCTTGACAGGCGGGGCGAACGCCGGGTCGGCATCCATTTCGGCCAGGAAGTCGGCAGCGATGTCGGCGGCGCTGGGCGCGGCCTTGGCCGGCGGTGCGAAGGCCGGGTCGGCATCCATTTCGGCCAGGAAGTCGGCGGCGATGTCGGCGGCGCTGGGCGCGGCCTTGACCGGCGGAGCGAAGGCCGGGTCGGCATCCATTTCGGCCAGGAAGTCGGCGGCGATGTCGGCGGCGCTGGGCGCGGCCTTGACCGGCGGAGCGAAGGCCGGATCGGCATCCATTTCGGCCAGGAAATCGGCGGCGATCGCATCGGCGCTGCGCACCGCGGCAATCGCATTGGAAGTGGCGGCCTCGGAGACGGTGGCGGCTTCGGGAACTGCAGCAGTCTCGAACGGCGGCTCGGCCAGCGCGAGATCAGCATGCGCAAGTGCCGGCGTTTCGACCGTGGCTGCGGCGGCCGCAGGCGGGGCGACGATCTCCACGCCCGCATCGTGCAGCAGGCCTTCCAGATAATCGTCCAATTCACCGTTGGCGGTGGGGTTGCTCATGCGGCTTGCTCCATACGCATCGCGTCATCGGCCAGCACCCAATCCAGCGCGCGGCGATAGGCGGACAGGCCGCGGCCCTGATAGTCGCCGCCGGTGGCGGGAACGGTGAGTGCGGCGGCATTGCAAATACGGGTGTCCATCGGAACGGCGTCTTCCCACACCACCGGGCCGTAGGTGGTCTGCATCTCTTTGAGCGTTTCGTTGCCGGCGCGGGTGCGGCGGTCGAACAGCGTGGGCAGGATCGACACCGGCAGCTCGCGGCGACGCGAGCGCTGCACCATGTCGGCCGTGCGTACCATGCTGGCCAGACCATGCAGGGCAAGCGGCTCGGCCTGGGTCGGCACCACCACGCGGTCGCAGGCGGCCAGGGCGTTGATCATCAGCAGGCCCAGGGTGGGCGGGCAGTCCAGCAGGATGTAGTCGTGCTGGCCGGCATGCCGGGTCATGGCGTTCTGCAACGCCAGGCCCAGGCCGGGCTGGTTGGCGCTGCGGCGTTCCAGCGTGGCCAATGCGGCTTGCGCGCACACGTACGACAGGCCCGGAATGCTGCTCTCATGCGCCAGGCTGGCCAGATCGCTCGGCGGGGTGCCGAACAGGTCCAGCACCCCGCGCGGCGGCGGGTCGACCGCCACGCCGAACGCGCGGGTGAGCGAGGAGTGCGGATCGAGGTCGATCAACAAGACGCGGTGGCCGAGCGCGGCCAGGCCGCGACCCAATGCCAGCGTCGTGGTGGTCTTGCCGACGCCGCCCTTTTGGTTGGCGATTGCCCAGATACGCATGTCACTGCACTCCTTGAATTACGGCGGGGACGGAACTTGTGCCGCTTTCGGTGGTGACGGCCGTTTGGCCGCCGTCAGACTTGGGAAGCTTGGGCGCCCCGGCGGCGGTCGCATTTAATTGCGATGGCGGATCGGGTGCGAGTGAGCCAGCCGAGTCAGCGAGGATGATCAACACCACACGCCGGTTCGCATTCCGTCCCGCCTCAGTGCTGTTATCGGCACGTGCGCGGAATTCTCCATAGCCCACCATCGCCAATCGTTGCGGGGCGATGCCGTCGTCGGCGAACAGGTGCACCACGCTGGCCGCGCGCGCCGCCGACAGTTCCCAGTTGGAGGGAAATTGGGCGGTCGCGATCGGCTGGTTGTCGGTATAGCCCTCCACGCGCACGCCATTGGGCGCATCGCGCAGCACCGAGGCTAGCGTGGACAGCGTCCCGCGCGCGCCGCCGGCCAGGGTGGCCGAGCCGGTGCCGAACAGGATGTCGCTGTTGATCTCCACCTCGATCCACAGATCGTTGCGGCGGATGGTGATGAGTTGCTTGTCGATCAGCGGGGCCAGCGTCTTGCTCAGCTGTTGCTCCACTGCATCCATCTGCCGCTGTGCGCGCGCCAGTTGCGCCTGGTTGCGCAGCGACACCGGCATGCGCATCTGCGCAGCCATCGACGGCAGCAGGGTGGGGTCGGTCGGGCCGTTGGAGGCCGCCATCGGCGCACCGGCCTTGATCACGGATGGGCGGTCGTAATCGGCGCCCAGGGTCTGGGTCTTGCCCAGCTGCACCGGGCTGGCCTTGTTCGACGAGCCGCCGAAGGCGCTGGTCAGCGCCTGTGCCATGACCTTGTATTTGCCTTCGTTGAGCGAAGAAATGGCGTACATCACCACGAAGAACGCCAGCAGCAGCGTCATCAGATCGGCATACGGAATCGCCCACGCTTCGTGGTTGCCATGTTCTTCGTGGTGTTTGCGACGACGGGCCATAACGCGCTAATGCAAGTAGCCTGCCAATTTCGATTCGATGTTGCGCGGGTTCTCGCCCTGGGCGATCGCAATCAGCCCTTCGATCGCCATTTCGCGCTCGTTGGTGCTGCAATGGATCACGCTCTTGAGCTTGGCGGCGACCGGCAGGAACAGCAGGTTGGCCGAGGCGATGCCGTAGATGGTGGCGGTGAAGGCCGCCGCGATGCCGTGCCCGAGCATGGCCGGGTCGGCCAGGTTCTTCATCACCGCCATCAGGCCCAGCACCGCGCCGATGATGCCCAGCGTGGGGGCATAGATGCCCATGCCCTCGAACACCTTGGCCGCGGCAAGATCCTGACGCTCCTGGTTGTCCACCTCGATCTCGAGCATGTTGCGCATGGCTTCCGGCTCCACGCCATCGACCAGCATCTGCAGGCCCTTGCGCAGGAAGGCATCGTCCTGACGCGGCAATTGGTCTTCCAGGCCCAGCAGGCCCTGGCGACGGGCGATATTGCTCCACTCGACGATACGCGCCACCAGTTGCGGGCGGTCGCTGGCCGGCGGCTGGATCACCCAGCGCAGGATCTTGAACGCGCGCCGGAAAACCGCCGGCGAGGTGTGCAGCAGGATTGCGGCCACCGTGCCGACAATGACGATCACGAAGGCAGCCGGCGACCATAGCGACGAAATGCCGGCACCTTTCAACACGCTGCCGCCCACGATCGCCACGATCGCCAGCACCAGTCCGATTACGCTGAGTCTGTCCATGCATGCGGTATCGGCCCAGGCCCGGCGGACTTGATAGATGCGCCCGGTTGGCGCGCCAGAAAGTTGTCGTTCTGGAGGAGGGGTCTTCAATTGCCGGCTTGGGTGCGGGCGGTACGCGCGGCTGCGGATCGGTTCTGGGTCGGAAAAGTCTCGATTAACTCAGCGATACCTAGCGTTGGCCCTGCTTTTTAGGAGGGCAGAGCAAGCGCAAGGCCTGCGCGGTCTTGAGCCCCTCTGCTGCGGGAGAGGGGTTGGGGTGAGGTACGTCCAGGCGCAGGGTTCGGTCCCCGGCTTCGCTGACGAGCGCGAGCGCGGCCGGGAACCGTCTCTTCGACCCTGCAACATTCTTGATAACTCGCCATCACTGCACATCCCTGTAATGGCGCTCGCCATCACCGCACATCCCTGCATGGCGATAGCCGGCAAGCGACGTGCAGTGGCCATGTAGAAGAGGTGCCGACACGCAGGTCGACCCTGCTTCTCGCTGAGCTCGGTTGTGAATGGTGAAACGCGCGCAGGCGCCGCGATAAGCCGCTTGCGCCTGGTTGCGGGCGAGGGCGCAAGTGGGTCGCGATCAAGCTGCTGCCGCAGCAGCAGACAGGCTGTACCGTGCCGCGCGCAAACGTGGCGAGCCCGACCGCAATCGCGCGCTTGCAACGCCGCGGGCCTGCTGCGCGGCAGAATGCGTTGGCGCATGCGCTGTGCTACTTAGGGTCCCCCTGCATTAGAACGATCTAATTGCATTCGCGCGGACGGGGAGAGAAGACGAGGGAAACCGGGCGCCGCAACGGTGCCGGACATTTTTGCGTTACTTCGCGCGGCGTTCTTGTCCGATCGTTGGATCGATACAAAGCCGCCGAGGCCGATCACTATTGGGAGAGCACGATCGAAATGAACTGCACGCCATTCGCACGCAACCGCAGCACGCTGTCGGCCGGTATCGCCATCGCCTTGTTGGCGAGCGCCGCCTCCACCCACGTCTCCGCCCAGCAGGCCGACGGCACGCCGGCGCCTGCGGGCCAGGCCGCGTTGCAGGCCACGGACCTGGACGCGGTGACGGTGACCGGCTACCGCTACGCGATCGAGAAGAGCCTGGAGCAGAAGCGCAACGCCAACGCCGTGGTCGATGTGATCACCGCCGAGGACGTGGGCAAGTTCCCCGACAAGAACGTGGCCGATGCGCTGCAGCGCGTGCCCGGCGTGGTCATCAGCCGCGACGGCGGCGAAGGCAAGAACGTCAGTGTGCGCGGCCTGTCCTCGGAGCTGGTGCTGACCGAATTGAACGGCAACTACATCGCCACCGCCGAATCCAACGGCGACCCGACGCGCTCGTTCAACTACACGCTGCTGCCGTCGAACCTGTTGGGCAGCGCGGAGCTGTACAAGACCCCGGAAGCACGCATCGACGAAGGCGGCATCGGCGGCACGGTGATCCTGCAGACGCGGCGCCCGCTGGAACTGGAGCCACATTCCGGCTTCGTCTCGGCCGAGGGCACCTGGTCGGATACCAGCAAGAAGACCGACGGCCAGTTCTCCGGGTCGTACTCGTGGCACGACAAGGACAACCGCTTCGGTGTCTTCGTGGGCTACACGCAGCAGAAGCGCACCGCGCGCACGCTCAATGCCAGTACCGAGAGCTGGCAGTGGTACGGCCGCGACGAAGTCGGCCCGGCGGTCGACGTGAATGGAGATCCGTCGGACTTCAACGCCAACTGGTGGGGCGGTACCGGTTTCTGGGACCAGAACAGCAATTACTACACCGGTTTCATGATGCCGACGGCGGTCAGCCTGGACGCCAAACGCGAGGAGCGCGAGCGCAAGGGCGGGCAACTGACCTTGCAGTTCAAGCCCACCGACGACCTGACGCTGACCGCGAACTACTTCCGCTTCGACCTGTCGCAGAATTCGCAGACCAATACCATCAAGATTCCCGAGTGGAACATCGCGCGCTACTTCGGCGACGGCAACTGGCGCGGCGGGCGCCTGCTCGACCGGCTGCAGTTCGATCCCAGCGGCACGATCGTCACTGGCGCCGCCTACAGCCTGCGTCCGGGCAAGACCTACTATTGCAGCGAGGCGCAGGCCGCCGCGGCCGGCCTGCCGCCGGGTGGCTGGGGTTCGGATGACTGCACGGTACCGACGCCGCAGATCACCGGCAGCTACAACATCGAAAAATCGCAGTCGCAGACGGTGGACCTGGGCGGCGAATGGCGTGGCGAGCAGGTGGACGTGGCGTTCAAGGCCGGCCGCACCTGGGCCAAGGGCGGGCCGGAGCTGCAGTTTTCCCTGCCGATCAAGCCGCGCCTGCAGAACGCCGACGGCAGCTGGAGCAACGGCAACTTCGCCAGCGCCTGGGACCTGACCGGCACACCGAGCATGACATTCTCGCCGGAGCTGATGCAGAACCTGCGCGACGGCATCCTGCAGGTCGATCTGGGCTCCACCGGCTCGTCCTGGACCCGCAACACCAATCAGCAGCAGTACGCACAGATCGATACCACCTGGCATATGGATGGCAACTTCTTCGACTCGCTGCAGTTCGGCATCAAACGGCGCGACGGCGGTATCCACCGCAATACCGGCAACAACTACTGGGTGTGCCCAGGCACCGACCCGGGCGACTACGACAACCGCTACTGGAACGGGCGCTGCAATGCCATCGCCACGCAGTTCTCGCCGGGCCTGCTGTTCGCGCAGGACAACCTGGCCGGTGGATTCAACGCCAGCGCGTTTCCGTCGATCAACTTCCCGGGCTACATCGGCTACTTGAACCAAACCTACGGCGCGATGCAGACCCGCAGCGAAGACAACTTCGTCTACAACGTGGACGAGGAAATCTATTCCAGCTATCTGCAGCTCAACTTCCACACCGAGCGGCTGCGTGGCAACGTCGGCGTGCGGGTGGCGCGCACCGGGCAGCGTGCCGATTCCACCGACAAGGTGACCGCCTACAACGACTACTTCTTCGACGGCGCCGACGGCAATCCGCTGGCCTGCCAGCAGGGCGCCGCCGCCCCCGGCGGCGCACCGGCCGATACCTATTGCGGCACCGAAGGCTATTGGCGTTTGGCCGACAGCGTGCAACGCACCGAGTCGTTCGTGGTCAGCGGGCTGGACCGCAATTACACCGACGTGCTGCCGAGTTTCAACCTGGCTTGCGACCTGACCGAAAACCTGTTGCTGCGCGCGGCAGCGTCGAAAGTGATCGCACGCCCCAGCTACAACGACATCGCCGCGCCTGGCAGCCTGGAGTTTTACAGCGCCGAGTACGTGGCCGACCGGCGCCTGACCGGCGGTGCCAGCGAGCAGGGCTGGTACGGCTCGGGCAGCAACAAGAACCTGGAGCCGTACAAGGCCAACCAGTTCGACCTGGGGCTGGAATGGTATTTCCAGCCGGGCTCGGTGGCAGGTGTGGGACTGTTCCGCAAGAACGTGGAGAACTTCGCGGTCGACGTGATCAGCGACGTCAACATGATGGTCGACGGACAACTGGTCACCGTGCAGAACTACAGCACCCAGGCCGGCGGCCAGGACGCGGTCTCGCAGGGTGTGGAGCTGTACGCGCAGCACACGCTGCCGTCCGGCCTCGGTGTGCAGTTCAACTACACCTACAACGATGCCAGCAAGGCGGCGGTGCGGCTGGAGGACGGCACCCAGGCCGGCGAGACCGCCATGCCGGGCAGCGCCAGGAACCAGACCAACCTCACCGTGTTCTACGAGACCGACAGCCTGCTGCTGCGCGCCTCATACAACCGCCGCGGTGAGCTGGTGCAAGGCCTGGTCAACGGGCTGAACGTCTTCGAGGAGCCGTACTACCAGATCGATGTCAACGCGGCCTACAACATCACCCCGGCGCTCAGCCTCACCGCCTCGGTGCTGAATCTGACCAAGCAGGAGTCCCGCTCGCACCTGGGCGAGGACACCCGCGCCCGCTTCTATACTGGCGGCTACGCAGGCCGGCTGGCGTATCTGGGGCTGACCTATAAGTTCTAGGTCCCAGCGTGTCGCGCCCATGCCTGCCGCGTGGCGGTATGGGCGCGATGGTTTGGCGGCGGCCGGGCTGCGGTGGAAGTTATTATTTCGAAGCAGGGACCCCTTGAGATATCCTTTTGGCTTCCTACGGAAAGCGAAGCACATGAAGGGATTTGCAGGGGTTCTCTTGCTCCTGGCTGCATTTTCAGCACACGGCCAAGGCAAGATCGACTACGACGGTGTAGCCAAAAATATGGACGCCTACAAGCAGGCCGCTGAGCAGGCGTCAGACGCGCTCCAGAAGCGCATTGCAGGAGTTGTTGTTGCGCCCGGTGCATGGGAAAAGAAGAGCACAAAGATTTGCTCTGAGCTGGGCCATGCTTTGAGGCACGCAGTGGAGATGCGGATAAGTGACGGCGTACTAGTCATGGCCGCAATTTCGATGGATGGCGATAAGCCGGCTGATCAGACACGGCACTATCGCTATGCCGCGGCCCAGATTTTTCATGGTGCCATTCGTGACGCGAAAGACGCCACTGAGGCCCTAGATAAATGCTTGGCCGATTATAATTAAGGATCTTGCCGGGATATGTGTCTGTGGAACAAGTGCACCTGGAACCGTTCTTGCTTGGGCGACGATTGCGCGCGCTCGGCCAATAGCGAAGCAAAAGGCTCGTTGTCTGGCAGAATTCGATAAAAGAGCAGGATGACCATGGACCCTAAGCTATACCCCCAGGTACTAACCGGCACATTCGGCCTCATTGGCGTGATCATCGGAGGCCTGCTCCAAGCCGCCATAGCATGGCTGCGGGAACGGAAGCACAGAGATGAAGACCTGATCTACTTGGCGATCACAGTCGCTAGTGCACTGAACGCCTTCGCGAGCGGATGTGCCGACGTCGCAATCGATGTCGGTTTCCGTAACTTGGACGGAGAGCAGGACAGTTCCGTGAAGTCACCGATGCTCGATCTGAGTCCCCTTGCGGTTAATTGGAAATCGCTCCCCCTCGGCCTTCTTGACCGAGTCTTCGCGCTTCCGACTGCATACAGGCAAGCAGGGGAGTTGATCGCATTCGAGGGGGATCAAGACCCCGATGCTGGATTTCTCCAACGCCGACTTCAATACGGCCGGCTCGGCATAGAAGCGTATGAATTAGCTATAGCGCTTCGAAGCTATTCTGGTCTGCCGCCGCGCATACCTTCGGCGTACGACATGATGCCGCAACTTCGTAAACGGGTTGCTGAATTAGGGAAACTCTGAACAATCCGTCCTGATCTGCCACAATCGATCATCGACCCGAGTAGACGATTTCGATGCAGCTGACCTTCGGCGACGCGGAGTACGACGGCAAGCGCAAGCGGACGCGGCGTGAGGTGTTTTTGGCCGAGATGGAGCAGGTCGTGCCGTGGAAGGAGCTGCTGGGGCTGATCGAGCCGCACTATCCGAAGTCGGGGCAACCGGGACGACAGCCGTATCGGCTGGAGACGATGCTGCGCATCCACTTTTTGCAGCAGTGGTATGCATTGAGCGATCCATCGGCGGAAGAAGCCTTGTACGACACGGTGTCGATGCGCCGTTTCGCCAAGATCGGCGGGCTGGATGAGGTGCCGGACGAGACGACGATTCTCAACTTTCGCCATCTGCTGGAGCAGCACGATTTGGCGCGCAAGCTGTTCAATCGGGTGAACGCGCATCTGTCGCGCAAGGGTCAGAGCCTGCGCGGCGGGACGATTGTGGATGCCACGATTATCTCTGCGCCCAGTTCGACCAAGAACAAGGACGGTGAGCGCGATCCGGAGATGCGCCAGACCAAGAAGGGCAACCAATACTTCTTCGGGATGAAGGCGCACATTGGAGTGGATGATGAATCCGGCCTAGTGCACCACGTGGAATGCACGGCAGCCAACGTGGCGGACATCACGCAAGCGCACAAGCTGCTGCATGGCAAGGAAGACACGGTGTGTGGGGACAGCGGCTACACCGGGCTTGAGAAGCGCGATGAGATCAAGGGCAAGCGCAAGCTACGCTACCTGATCGCGGAGAAGCCCTCGAAGCTGAAGCAGATCAAGAACAAGCGCGAACTGAAGTTGGCCAAGCGCTGGGGTAATCCCCCCGCCCATTAGCAGACGCCAGAAGTGGAATTTTCTCGTATCCTTTCTCGAGGAGGTTCCATGAAGAAGTCCCGCTTTACCGACAGCCAGATCATCGCCGTGCTCAAGCAGGCCCAGGCCGGTGCGCCCGTGCCGGAGCTGTGCCGCGAGCACGGCATCAGCTCGGCCACGTTCTACAAGTGGCGCAGCAAGTTCGGCGGCATGGACGTGTCCATGGTCGCGCGCATGAAGGAGCTGGAGGAGGAGAACCGCCGGCTCAAGAAGATGTACGCCGAGGCGCAGCTCAGTACCGACCTGCTGAAGGAAGCGCTCGCAAAAAAATGGTGAGGCCATCTCAGCGACGCGAGATGGCCCAATCGGCAGTCACGAGCGGGCGTACGAACATCCGCCACGCCTGCCAGGCCTTCGCGGGAGCGTGTGCAGAATTTTGTGTAACCGTGGTTTGGGTTACCGCTGAGGAAGTCGCCCCTCGAACTGGATCGTAAAGCGGTTCAGCGCAGCCTTCCAGTCGCGGATCGGCAGCGTCCATTTCTTGGTGATGTTGCGCAGAGCCAGGTAGAACAGTTTCATCAAGGCTTCGTCGCTGGGGAACGCGCCGCGGTTCTTGGTCAGCTTGCGCAGGCTCATGTTGACCGACTCGATGGCGTTGGTCGTATAGATCACCTTGCGGATCTCCGGTGGGTAGTCGAAGAACGGGATCAGTCGTGACCAATTGCGCCGCCATGACTGGCTGATGGGCGGGTACTGGGCGTCCCACTTGGCCTCGAACTCGGTCAGTGCCTGCTCGGCCTCCTCGACGGTGGCGCAGGCGTAAATGCGCTTGAGATCGGCGGCAACCTCGGCGCGGCGTTTCCACGAGACGTAGTTCAGGCTGTGCCGCACCATGTGCACGATGCACAGCTGCACGGTGGTCTGCGGGAACACCGCCTCGATCGCCTCGGGAAACCCCTTCAGGCCATCGACGCAGGCAATGAAGATGTCCTGCACCCCGCGGTTGCGTAGCTCCGTCACGACTTGCAGCCAAAACTTGGCACCCTCGGCCTGCGCCAGCCATAGGCCCAGCACTTCCTTCTCGCCGCCCATGGTGATGCCGATGGCCAGGTACACCGCCTTGACCCGCACCGCGCCCTCGCGCACTTTGACGTGGATGCAGTCCAGATAGACGATCGGATAGACCGGATCCAGTGGCCGCGCCTGCCACGCCTTGACCTCCTCGACGACCGCATCGGTGACTGAGGAAATCAGACTCGGCGACACCTCGGTGCCGTACATCTCCTCCAGGTGCGACTGGATCTCGCGCACGGTCATGCCGCGCGCGTACAACGACAAGATCTTGTCATCGAAGCCGGCCCAGCGGGTCTGGTGCTTGGGGATCAGCTGTGGCGCGAAGCTGCCGTGGCGATCACGCGGAATCTCGATCGGCAGCTCGCCGAACTCGCCCTTGAGCGTCTTGCGGCTGCGTCCGTTGCGCGTGTTGCCGGCCGCGTTGGCGACCGGCTCATGCTTGTCATGACCGAGGTGTTCGGTCATCTCCGCGTCCAGCGCCCGCTCCACCAACCGCTTGGTCAGCTGCTTGAGCAGGCCGTTCTCGCCGATCAGATCCTCGGGTTTGGTGTAGTTGACCAACAGGCTGCTAAGCAGCTCGTCGGGTACCTCATGTGTGCGTGGGCTCATGGTGTCTCCGGGTTAGGTGGCAGTCTCCTGCCTGTGGCCCGGTTACACAAAATCTAGGACACGCCCCTTCGCGGTGAGCCAGACCTGCTTCCGCTACCAGGCCAAGGCCAGCGAGCAGAACGCCCGGATCGCCGACTGGCTGGTCCGCCTGACGACCGCCCATCGCGACTGGGGCTTTGGCCTGTGCTACCTGTACCTGCGCAACGTGAAGGGCTTTGGCTGGAATCACAAGCGGGTCTACCGGATCTACCGCGAGCTGGAGTTGAACCTGCGGATCAAGCCGAGGAAGCGGCTGGTGCGTGAGCGGCCCGAGCCTCTGGCGGTGCCGGAGGCTATCAACCAGGTCTGGTCGATGGACTTCATGCACGACCAGTTGGCCGACGGCCGCAGCTTCCGGCTGTTCAATGTGCTCGACGACTTCAATCGCGAGGGGCTGGGGATCGAGGTGGATCTGTCGCTGCCGTCAGCCCGTGTGATCCGATCGCTGGAGCAGATCATCGAGTGGCGCGGCAAGCCCGCCGTGATCCGCTGCGACAACGGCCCTGAATACATCAGTGGCGCGTTGCTGTCCTGGGCGCAGCGGCATGGTATCCGGGTCGAGCACATCCAGCCGGGCAAGCCACAGCAGAACGCCTACGTTGAACGCTACAACCGCACCATCCGCTACGCCTGGCTCGCCCAAACCCTGTTCGACACCATCGACCAGGTGCAGGACAAAGCCACCCGCTGGCTATGGACGTACAACCACGAGCGTCCGAATATGGCGCTCGGCGGCATCACGCCTGCCATGAAGTTGGCGATGGCCGCTTAGCTCCACTTCTGGCGACCGCTAGAAGTGGGGGGATTACCGAGGGATTGCGTGCCCAGGTGGGCTATGGTCGCAAACCGCGCTTCCATGGAGGGATGCAGTGCAAGGCGGCGGCCAACCTGCTTGACCGACAGTTCGACGTGACCGAGCCGGACACGGCCTGGGCGAGCGATTTCACCTTCATCCGCACGCACGAAGGCTGGATGTACCTGGCTGTGGTGATCGATCTGTTTTCCAGGCAGGTCGTCGGCTGGGCGATGCGCGATCGGGCCGACACCGAGTTGGTCGTGCAGGCCTTGTTGTCTGCGGTGTGGCGGCGCAAACCCAATGCTGGTTGCTTGGTTCACTCAGACCAAGGGTCGGTCTACACCAGCGATGACTGGCAGAGTTTCCTGGCGTCCCATGGCTTGGTGTGCAGCATGAGTCGGCGTGGCAACTGCCACGACAACGCACCCGTGGAGAGCTTCTTCGGCCTGCTCAAACGCGAGCGGATCAGGCGACGAATCTATCCCACCAAGGACGCCGCACGCGCCGAGGTATTCGACTACATCGAGATGTTCTACAACCCCAACCGCCGCCACGGTTCAACTGGTGACCTGTCCCCTGTAGAGTTTGAACGGCGCTACGCGCAACGAGGGTCTTGAGTGTCTACGGAACCCTGGGCGTATCAGTCGTTGGCGCCTGTCTCACGCGGCCATCTGAGGTTTTGTTGTAGCTGCCACGGCGCTTTCTTTTTCCGGATTCAAGGCAATCGCCTCGATGCGCCTCCAGTTTCGGGTTTGCAATAACGGTTCCAATACCGGTTCCAGCTTCAATTCCACGGCAGCCTAGCCGTCGCTAAACCATCGCGTCCATGCTTGCGCGCGTGGCGGCATCGATCGGCAGCGATGCTGGTAGTGAAACGACAACGGCCGCAGTACGCGACCGTTGTCGTTAGATCAGGCAACCAGGATCGTCTTCCCGATTCCCGATTCCCGATTCTCCCAATCCCGAATCCCGAATCCCGAATCCCGAATCCCGAATCCCCAACCTCAATGATCGCTGGAACGCAGCCCGTCCACATCCAGGATCAGCGCCATGCGGCCGTCACCGATCAGGGTGGCGCCGGCGTAGCCGGGCAGGCCGCGCAGGGCACGGGGCAGGGGCTTGATCACCACTTCCTCGCGGCCGCGGACCTGGTCCACCACCAGGCCGAAGCGGGTTTCGCCAGCTTGCAGCAGCACCACGGTCAGTAGCGGCGGTTGTTCGGCAGGCACGCCCAGCCAGCGGCGCAGGTCGATCAGGGGCAGGGTGTGCGAGCGGCGGTCGAGCACGGCGCGGCCGTCGAACCAGCCCAGCGAGGTCTGCGGTGCGTGCAGCACTTCGACCACGCGTGCCAGCGGCAACGCATAGACCGCTTCGCCGGCTTGCACCAGCAGGGTCGGCAAAATCGCCAGGGTCAGCGGAACGCGGATCATGAAGCGGCTGCCGCGGCCCAGTTCGGACTGGATCTGGATCTGCCCGCTGAGTTCGCGGATGCGCGACTGCACCACGTCCATGCCCACGCCACGGCCGGAGATGTCGGTGACTTCCACCTTGGTCGAGAAGCCCGGCATGAAGATCAGGTGCAAGCACTCGTCGGTGCTCAGGCGTGCGGCAGCTTCGGCGTCGATCAGGCCCTTGTTGCGGGCGATCTCGCGCAGGCGCTCCGGGTCGATGCCGGCGCCGTCGTCCTGGATTTCGATACTGACGTAGTCGCCTTCCTGCTGCGCCGACAGGCGCACATGGCCGCTACGCGGTTTGCCGGTGGCTTCGCGCAGGGCCGGCGATTCGATGCCGTGGTCGATGGCGTTGCGCACCAGGTGCACCAAGGGGTCGGCCAGGGCTTCGACCAGATTGCGGTCCAGCTCCGTTTCGGCGCCGATCAGTTCCAGTTCCACTTCCTTGGACAAGGTGCGCGCAACGTCGCGGGCCACCTTGGGGAAGCGGGCGAACACCTTGCTGACCGGTTGCATGCGGGTGCGCATGACCGCGGTCTGCAAGCGTGCGGTAGCGATGTCCAGCGTGCTGACCGCGCGGTCGAGTTCTTCGTCGCGCAGGCGGGTGCGCAAGGTCTTCAAGCGGTTGCGCGAGAGCACCAGTTCGCCGATCAGGTTGACGATGGCGTCCAGGCGCTTGGTGTCCACGCGCACGGTCTGTTCGGCTTCGGCGCCAGTCTTGGCCGCGGCCTTGCCGGCCGCCTTGGGGGCGGGCGCATGCGCATCGTCGCCATGTGCGGCAGCAGCCGGCTTGGCAGCGGCCGCCTGCGGTGCGGCCTTGATCGCCGGCGGGGCGCTCTTGGCGTCGAACTGCGCGATCAACGTGGCCGGCGCATGCGGCACGGCTTCGCCCGAGCCCATGGCATCCAGCATGGCCTGCAGATAATCCAGCGATTGTTGTGCGGCATCGAAGTGATGCGCCTGCAGCACCGCCTGGCCCGAGCGCGCCATGCCCAGGGTTTCTTCCGCGGCGTGGCACAGCTCCACCATGGGCTTGATCGCCAGGAAGCCGGCGCCGCCCTTGAGCGTGTGGAAGCCGCGGAACACCGCGTTGAGCTGGTCGGCTTCTTCTGGCGCCTGTTCCAGCGAGACCAGCTGTTCGCCGAGGCGATCCAGGATTTCCTGGGCCTCGACGATGAAATCGGCAGCAATATCGTCTGGAACAGCACTCATGGTTACAGCCCCAATCCGGACAGCAGGTCGTCGGCGTCGTCTTGCGACACCGCATGACGGTCCAGGCCCTTGATTGCAGGACCGGCAAGACCGCCGTCGTCTTTCTTCGGCTCGGGATTCTTCGGCGGCAAGCCGAGCGCGCCGAAGCCTTCATGCACACGCCGCACGATGCCGGCCACGCGCCGGATGATCTGGCCGCTCAAATCCTGATAGCTCTGCGCCAGCGACAGTTCGGTCAGGTTATGGCGCATCTTTTCCAGCAGCGCGCCCTGGTCCTGATTGAGCCCGCCGCTGCGCAGCTGGTTGGCCAGCTCGCGGCATTCTTCGACCAGATCCAATGTGCGGTGGCTGGCCTTTTCGGTCATCTCCACCACATGGTCCAGGCGCGAGCAGGCATCGTCCAGCTCGCCGGCTTCTTCGGGCACGGTGGGCAGTTCGCCCAGGGCCTGGCCGAGTTCGCGGGCGAGCCGGCTCAGGCTCTGCATCATCGGGCGCGTGCGCAGGGCGGCGAGGTGATCCACCTCGCGACGCCAGGCGACCTGGTCACCGCTTTCCAGTGCATCGAGTGCGTTCTGCAGGCGCTCGATCAAGGCGGCACGTTCGGCATCGGTTTCCACGGTCGCGTTCATCAGGCGGTCGCCGCCAGACGTTCGAACACCTTGCCCAGCTTTTCTTCCAGCGTCTGGGCGGTGAACGGCTTGATGATGTAGCCGTTCACGCCGCACTGGGCTGCTTCGATGATCTGCTCGCGCTTGGCTTCGGCGGTCACCATCATCACCGGCAGGTGCTTGAGCTTGGCGTCGGCGCGGATGTTGCGCAGCAGGTCGATGCCGGTCATGCCGGGCATGTTCCAGTCGGTGACCACGAAATCGAACGGGCCGGCACGCAACGCGGCCAGGGCGCTGTTGCCGTCTTCGGCCTCTGCGGTATTGGTGAAGCCGAGATCGCCCAACAGGTTCTTGACGATACGTCGCATCGTCGAGAAGTCGTCCACGATCAGGATCCGCATGTTCTTGTTCACATCAAGCTCCTAACACGAAAAATTACGCGAAAAATTCAGTCGTCGACTTCGACGCCGGCATCGGCCAGTTCGAAGACTTTGAGGCGGCCACGCAAACGCACCACCGCCTGGCCGTGGATCTGGCACACGCGCGATTCGCTGACGCCGAGCACGGCGCCGATTTCCTTCAGGTTCAATTCCTGCTCGTAATACAACGACAGCACCAGCTGCTCGCGCTCGGGCAACTGGCCGATGGCCTTGCCCAGCTCGCGGCCGAATTCGCCACGCTCCATCATCTGCTGCGGATTGGGGCCACCCTTGGCGGTGGTGTCCAGCTCGCCGTGATCTTCGATGCGCGATTCCAGGCTCAGCACCTGGCCACGTGCGGCATCTTCCATCAGGCGCAGGTAATCGGGCAGCGGCATTTCCATGGCGGCGGCCACTTCGGTGGCAGCGGCGGCGCGGCCAGTGTTCTGTTCGATCTTGCGCACGGCGGCGGCGGCATCGCGGGCGCGGCGGTGCACCGAACGCGGCACCCAGTCGCCCCTGCGAATCTCGTCGATCATCGAGCCGCGGATACGGATCGAGGCATAGGTTTCGAACGATGCGCCCTGTTCGGAGTCGTAGCTGCGCGAGGCTTCGATCAGGCCGATCATGCCGGCCTGGATCAGGTCGTCCACTTCCACGCTGGCTGGCAGGCGCGCCGCCAGATGGTGGGCGATGCGGCGGACCAGGTCGGCGTGCTGGGTCACCACGTCGTTGGCGTTGTTGCGCTGCACGGCGCGGTACTGCGCGCTGGCCGTGGTTGCGGTAGCGGTGCTCATGCGGCCACTCCCCGTTGGATGATGCGTTCGACAAAGAACTCGACGTTGCCGCGCGGCACGGTCGGGGCCTGCCAGCGCGAGGTACGGCGTGCGATTTCTGCGATGGCCTGCGCCGACGGACTGGCGGGGTAGGCCTTGATGACCGGTTGCTGGCGCTGCACCGACAGGCGCAGCCAGTCGTCCTGCGGCACATGGCCGAGATAGTTCAGCGAGACATCGCCGAGGAACTTCTCGCAGACGCGGGAGAGCTTGTCGTACAGCAGGCGGCCTTCGTTGGGGTCGCGCACCATATTGGCGATGATCTGCAGGCGGTCCACGCCGCGTTCGCGCGAGAGCACCTTGATCAGCGCGTAGGCGTCGGTGATCGAGGCCGGCTCGTCGCAGACCACCACTACGGTGTCCTGGGCGGCCTGGCAGAAGGTCAGCACGCTGTCGGTGATGCCGGCGGCGGTGTCGATGACCATCACGTCCAGGTCGCGTTCCAGTTCGGAGAACACGTTGACCAGGCCGATGTGCTGGGCCGGGGCCAGTTCGGCCATGTGGCGGCGACCGGAGGCGGCCGGCACCACCAGCACGCCGCCGGGGCCTTCGATGATGACTTCATCGAGCGTGCAACGGCCGGCGATCAGGTCGGCCAGGGTGTACTTGGGCGCCAGGCCCAAGACCACGTCCAGGTTGGCCAGGCCGAGGTCGGCGTCCAGCAGCAGGGTGCGTTTGCCCATGTCGGCGAGCGCCACGGCCAGGTTGGCGGAGATGTTGGTCTTGCCCACGCCACCCTTGCCGCCGGTCACGGCAATGGTGCGCACCGGGCCCAAGGGCTCGGGACGGGTCGCCGACAGGGGGAAGGCGTTGGTCAGCTTGGCGTATTCACGCGACTGCATGGTTGTGCTCCGGAGTACAGGGCTTATCGGCAGCGCGCCGCAAATCTTCAAGGCGAAGAACGAGACTGGCGGCATTGGCGCGGTGCAGGTCGTCGGGGACCCGCTGTCCGTCAGTCACCCAGGTGATGGGCATTTGGTGGTCGACCACCACCGACAAGGCGCTGCCGAAGCGGCCGGTCTCGTCGAGTTTGGTCAGCACCACGCCTTGGGGCTTGGCGTGGGCGAAGCGGCGTACGACCTCGTCGAGGTCGGAAAAATGGGCGTTGGCGGGCAGTACCAGCAGCGAGGTGACCTGCTGGGCGGCGCGCAGCCATTTCAGCTGGGCGGCCAGGGCGCGGTCGCGCTGGCCCATGCCGGCGGTGTCGATCAGCACCAGCTTGTAGTCGCGCAGGCGCTCGAGCAGCTCGAGCAGGCTTTCGGCGCTGTCGGCCTCGTGCACCGCGATGCCGAGCTGGCGGCCGTAGCTGTGCAGCTGTTCGCGGCCGCCGACGCGCTGGGTGTCGGTGGTGACCAGGGCCACGTCGCGCGGGGCGTGCTGGGCGGCAAAGCGCTGGGCGAGCTTGGCGATGGTGGTGGTCTTGCCGGCGCCGGTCGGGCCGACCAGGGCGATCACGCCACCGCGTTCCAGCGGATCCACCGGGGCCACCGGCAGGCGCTTGGACAGCAAGCCCAGCATCAGGCCGCGGCCACGGTGCAATTCGGTATCGGCGGGGATCTGCAGGGCGATATCGCGGGTCAGGCCGGCGTCGAAACCGTAGTCGTCCATCAGTTCCAGCGCCTGGGCGCGCACCGGCGAGCCACGCAGGCGCTCGTCGGTGAGGCGGTTCATCTCGCGCTCGATCATCTGCCGCATCAGCGCCAGTTCGCCGCGCAGCTGCTTGAGTTCTTCGTCGTTCTGCGGCGCCGGCGTGGCGGCAACCGGCACGGCGGCCAGGGCCGGCGGGGCGACCACGATCGGCGGCAGCGCGGCCGGCGGCAGGATCTGCGGCAGGGCGTCGTCCAGATCGAAGTCGGCCTCGTCGGCGAAGGCGTCGTCGTCCTGGTCCTGGGCGGCGTAGGCGGGGGCGGCAACCGTGGCCGCCACGACCGGAGCCGGCGCCTGGACCGGGGCGGCCTGCATGGCCGGGCGCTGCACCGGGGCAGTGGTCAAAAAGTCGGCGAACAGCTGTTCCGGCACGGCCGACAGCGCGTGTTCCTGGCGCGGCGCGGCGGTGACGGCAACCGCGTGGGCGAGTGCCTGGGCAGCGGGCGAAGGAATGCTGGCGGTACGCACCGGGGCGGCGACCGGCGCCTGGCGCGGCACGCTGACCGGCTGGCGCAGCGCCATGGCGGCAATCATGTCGTCGGCGGCGCTGGCGACGCGCTGGCGCTGGCTTGCCTCGGCGTCGGCAGACGGCTTGAGCAACGCGTGCACCGGAGCAGCGGGCTTGGCCGGGGCTTGCGGGGCGGCTGCCGGCTGGGCGGGAGCCTGCTGGTGCTGGGTGGAGGCCGGAGTGTCGGAGCGCGCGGTTTCCAGGGCGCGCTGCACGAGCTCTTCGTCGTAGTTGCTGGCAGCGACGATCTCGATGCCTTCGGCGGTGCGACGGTTGGACAGGATCACCGCGTCCGGGCCGTGTTCCTCACGCACCATGCGGAATGCGGTGCGCATGTCCGGGGCGACAAAGCGTTTGATTTTCATGCGAAGTGCCTCCAGGAACGGGACCCGCCGGACGCCGGACGGGTGTGCGATGAATGTGGGTGTGTTGCCAGCGTCATGAGTTGCCTGTCCCGTTTGTGTTCCAAGTCCTGCCATCCGCCCCGCAGCGGTGGAGCTGTCTGCGGTCTCGCCAGAGCTAATGCATGCGGTGTGCCAAAACCGCAGTGCTGGATTTCTGGCGCTCGATCAGGAGGGTTGCGCGTGCGGCGGCTGCCCCTGTTGCCCCCATCCGCCCTTCGGGCACCTTCCCCCGCAGGCGGGGGAAGGGAGGCGTTGGTGCAACGCCGCTGCAGCGCTGGCAACCCGTTGCCTTCTCGCGCGGGCGGGAGAAGGTGGCGCGTAGCGCCGGATGAGGGCGGTTGGTGCCGTGAGAGTCACACCTGCGGGAACATCGCGAGACGGCAGCCCCCATCCGCCCTTCGGGTACCTTCCCCCGCAGGCGGGGGAAGGGAGGCGTTGGTGCAACGCCGCTGCAGCGCTGGCAACCCGTTGCCTTCTCGCGCGGGCGGGAGAAGGTAGCGCGTAGCGCCGGATGAGGGCGGTTGGTGCCGTGAGAGTCACACCTGCGGGAACATCGCGAGACGGCAGCCCCCCATCCGCCCTTCGGGCACCTTCCCCCGCAGGTGGTGGAAGGGAGGGGTTGGTGCAACGCCGCTGCAGCGCTGGCAACCCGTTGCCTTCTCCCGCAGGCGGGAGAAGGTGGCGCGCAGCGCCGGATGAGGGGCGCTAGTCTTTAGCTGATCGTGCCGACCAGCTTCAGGCGCTTGTCTTCCGGCACTTCGCTATAGGCCAGCACCGACAGGCTCGGCACGCTGTGGCGCACCAGACGGGCCAGCGCGGCGCGCACCTGGCCAGGCACCAGCACCACCGCCGGTTCGTTGCGGGCTTCCTGCTTGCCCACGCAATCGGCCAGGCTCTGGTGCAGGCGTTCGGCCAGCCCGGGTTCCAGCGCCACGCCGTTGCCGTGGGTGGATTCCTGCAGCACGCGCTCCAGCTGCGGGGCCAGGGTGAACACCGGCAGCTCGGCCGACATGCCGGCGATTTCCTGCACGATGAAGCGGCCCAGCGAGGTACGCACGGCGGCGGTGAGGGTAGCCGGGTCCTGGCTATGCGGGGCGTGTTCGACCAGCGCCTCGACGATCTTGCGCAGCTGCCGCACCGGGATCTTCTCGATCAGCAGGTTCTGCAGCACGCGCACCACCACCGACAGCGGCAGCGCCTTCGGAGTGAGGTCTTCCACCATCTTCGGCGCGGTCTTGGCCAGGGTCGCCAGCAACTGCTGGACCTCCTCGTGACCGAGCAGTTCGGGGGCATGTTCGCGGATCAGGTGCGACAGGTGGGTGGCGACCACGGTCGCCGGGTCGACCACGGTGTAGCCCATCGATTCGGCATAGGCGCGCTGGTGCGGCTGGATCCAGGTGGCATCCAGGCCGAATGCCGGGTCCTTGCCGGGAATGCCATCGAGCTGGCCGAGCGCACCGCCCGGGTCCAGCGCCAGTTCGCGGTCGGAATAGATTTCTGCGGTGGCCACCGGCACGCCATGCACCAGCAGCCGGTAGGCATTGGCCGATAGCTCCAGGTTGTCGCGGATATGCACCGGCGGCACCAGGAACCCGATGTCCTGGGTGAGCTTGCGGCGTACGCCCTTGATGCGCGCCATCAGTTCGCCGCCCTGGTTTTTGTCCACCAGCGGGATCAGCCGGTAGCCCACTTCCAGGCCCAGCGGGTCGATCGGGCGCAGCTCGTCCCAGCTCAGTTCGGCGCTGGCCTGGGCGGCGGTCGCAGCGGCCGCCGCCTGCGGATCGGCCGCCGGATCGCCGGAGGCCGGTTTTGCCAGGCTGCGCTTGTACAACTTCCAGGCGATCACGCCCAGGATCAGGCCCAGCGTCAAAAACGCGACGTTCGGCATGCCCGGCACCAGGCCGACCAGGCCGAGGATGGCCGCAGCCACCGCCAACGCGCGGTGCTGGCCGAACACCTGGCTGACCATGGCCCCGCGCATGTCCTGCGCACGCGAGGCGCGGGTCACCAGCAAGGCGACCGAAGAGGAGACCAGCAAGGCCGGCAGCTGCGCCACCAGGCCGTCGCCGATGGACAGCAGGGTGTAGGTGGAGGCGGCATCCATGAAGCTCATGCCGTGCTGGAGCATGCCCACCGCCATGCCGCCGATGAGGTTGATGAACAGGATCAGGATGGCGGCGATGGCGTCGCCGCGGATGAACTTGTTGGCACCGTCCATTGCGCCGTAGAAGTCGGCTTCCTCGCGGACTTCCTCGCGGCGGGCCTTGGCCTCCTCGCGCGTCAGCAAACCGGCGTTGAGGTCGGCGTCGATGGCCATCTGCTTGCCGGGCATGGCGTCCAGGATGAAGCGCGCGGTCACTTCCGACACGCGCCCGGCACCCTTGGTGATGACCACGAAGTTGATGATGGTCAGGATCGCGAACACCACGATACCCACGGCGTAGTTGCCGCCGATCACGAACTGGCCGAAGGCCTCGATGACCTTGCCGGCCGCGGCATGGCCGTCCTGGCCGTTGATCAGGATCACGCGGCTGGAGGCGACGTTCAGCGCCAGCCGCAGCATCGTGGTCATCAACAGCACGATCGGGAAAATGGTGAATTCCAGCGGGCGCTGCACGTACACCACCGCCAGCAGCACCATCAGCGAGATGGCGATGTTGAAGGTGAACAGCGCATCCAGCACCGGCGCGGCCAGCGGTACCATCAGCATGGCCAGCATGGCCATCAGCGCCAGCGGGGCGCCCAGGCCGTTGCGCAGCAACTCCATGACGCGGCGGGCGTTCATCGGGGCGGGGCGGGCGCTCATGCGCTGGCTCCCTTGCCGAACTCATCCACCTCGAGCGACGGCAGTTCCGGCATCGGGCCGCCGTTCCAGCCTCGCAGCTGGTAGACGTAGGAAAGCACCTGGGCCACGACCGAATAGAGTCTCACGGGAATTTCCTTGCCGATTTGGGCTTCCCTATACAAGGCGCGTGCCAAAGGCGGCGCAGTGACGATCGCCACCCGGTGCTGCTCGCCGGCTTCGCGGATGCGGAAGGCCATTTCGTCCACCCCCTTGGCCACCACGATCGGGGCGCGCATCTTGCCGCCTTCGTACTTGAGCGCCACCGCGTAGTGGGTCGGATTCATCAGCACCACGTCGGCCTTGGGCACCGCTTCCATCATCTGGCGCTGCGACATCTGCATCTGCATCTGGCGGATGCGGCCCTTCACTTCCGGGCTGCCCTCGCTTTCCTTCATCTCGCGCTTGATCTCTTCGCGCGTCATCTTCAGCTTCCGCAGCCAGTTCCACTTCTGGTACGGCGCGTCGATGGCGGCCAGCAGCACCAGGGCGCCGGCGGTGTAGAACAGCAGGCTCTTGGTGAAATCCAGCCCGTTGCCGATGGCCTGTTCCAGCGGCTGGTTCACCAGCGAGCGCAGGCCGTGCAGGCCCTTGGAGATGCAGAAGCTGGCGGCCAGCCCGACAAACAGCAGGCGCAGCACCGACTTGATCAGCTCGGTCAGGCTGTTGCTGCCCCACATGCGCTTGATCCCGTTGGCCGGGTTGAGCTTGCTGAGGTCGGGCATGATCGCTTTGCCGGAAAAGCGCAGGCCGCTCATCATCAGCGGGCCAGCCAGCCCGGCAGCCAGGCAGATGCCGATCAGCGGCAGCATCACCCACAGCAACTGCAGCAGCAGATCGCCGAAATGGCCGAACAACGCCATCGGGTTCTCGCGCATCTTCGGGTCCGGGCTGAGCGCGGTCTTCATCCACACCGCAGCGCCATCGCCGATGCCGCGGGCCAGCACCATCAGCGCAAACACGCCGGCACCGAACACCGCCGCGGTCGACAACTCGCGCGACTGCGGGATGTTGCCCTGCTCACGGGCCTCGCGCAGGCGTTTTTCGGTGGGAAGCTCTGTACGCTCGCCGCCGTCTTCGGACTCGGACATGGACGTGCCGGTGGGGGATTAGCCTGGCTTTTGCAAGCGGCGTGCCAGGTTGGGGATTCGGGATTCGGGATTCGGGATTCGGGATTCGGGATTCGGGATTAGGGAATCGGGGATCGGGAGTCGGGAATCGAGAATCGGGAATCGAGAATCGAGAATCGGGAATCGGGAATCGGGAATCGGGAATCGGGAGTCGGGAATCGGGAATCGGGAATCGGAAGAGCGTGGCCGCGGGCTGGACCGCGCGCGCCGGAGCTTGTGCGATTCCACGGCGGTTCGGCCTGGTGCTCGGCTTGGCCGCGGGCGTTGAGCGGTCGAGTGGGTGTTCTGAGTCGTGCGTTGCTCAGCTGGCCAGGCGGCGCGGGCCGTCGCGCTCGGCGACCACGGTGGCGATGAAGCGTTCGGCGTCCATCGGGCGGCCCAGCAGATAGCCTTGCAGCTGGTCGCAGCCCAGCCGTTCCAGGGTGTTGCGCTGGGCGAGGGTTTCCACGCCTTCGGCCACCACTTGCAGGCGCATGGTGTGCGCCAGCGCCACCACGGCGGCCACGATGGCGATGTCTTCGGCGCTGCCGTCCATGGCCTGGACGAAGCTGCGGTCGATCTTGAGCTCGTGCGCTGGCAGCTTGCGCAGGTACAGCAGGTTGGAATAGCCGGTGCCGAAGTCGTCGATGGCGATGCGCACGCCCAGCGCGTTGAGCTGGCCCAGGGTGCGCAGGCAGGCCTCGGCGTCGCGCATGGCCATGGTTTCGGTGATTTCCAGGGTGAGCTGGCCAGGGGCCAGCGCGTATTCGCTCAGCGTGGTGGCCACTTCGTCCAGCAGGCTCGGCGAGGCCAGCTGGAGGGCCGACAGGTTGACCGCCACCCGCCAGTCGCCGTGTCCGGCCTGCCGCCAGTCGCGCATCTGGCGGCAGGCCTGCCGCAGCACCCAGCTGCCGAGCAGGCCGATCATGCCGCTGCGTTCGGCCAGCGGAATGAAGCTGTCCGGCGGCACCAGGCCGCGTTCCGGGTGCTGCCAGCGGATCAGCGCTTCGGCGCCGATCGGGCGGCCGTCCTCGGCGCAGTACTTGGGCTGGTAATGCAGCACGAACTGCCCCAGTTCCAGCGCGCGCGGCAGTTCCTGCAGCAGCTGCAGGCGGTCGCGGGTGGTGGCCGTCATCGAGCGTTCGAAAAAGCTGTAGCGGTTGCGGCCGGCATGTTTGGCATGGGTCATTGCCGCATCGGCATGCGTCAGCAGCTGGTGCTCGCTACCGGCGTCTTCCGGGTACAGCGCAATGCCGATGCTGCTGCTCAGGCGCAGCTCGTGGTTGGCCACCAGGAACGGCACCGCCAGCGCCTGCACCAGATGCGCGGCCAGCGCGGCGGCGTCTTCCGGGTCGGCAATGTCGGCCATCAGCACGAATTCGTCGGCGCCCAGCCGCGCCAGGCTGCCATGCGCGCGTTGGTGCGCGTTCAAACGCTCGGCCACCACCACCAGCAGGCGGTCGCCCAACGCATGACCATAGCCATCGTTGATCACCTTGAAGCCGTCCAGGTTGATCAGCAAGACCGCAAAGCGCTGCCCCTGGCGCTGGGCGCGCTCGATGTTCTGCACGAGATGCTCGTGCAGCAGGATGCGGTTGGGCAGCCGGGTGAGTGGGTCGTGCAGCGTCGCCAGCGCCAGTTCGGCATTGGCCTTGGCCAGCGATTGGGCCAGCACGTCGGTGCGCTGTTGAAAGCGGCGCGACAGCAACGAAATGACCAGCGCCAGCATCAGCAGGACCAAGGTCACCAGCACCACCACCGCCGTCAGCCACGACAACGGCAGATGCATCTCGGCAACCGCGCCGCACACGCTGCCGGGCGCGAACTGGGCGGCGGCCATGCCGGTGTAATGCATGCCCACGATCGCCACGCCCATGATCGAGGCGGCGATCAAGCGCAGGCTGGAGCGCTGCCCATCGTGGCGCAGCCGGAACGCGATCCACAACGCGGCGGCGGAGGCGCCGACGGCGATGGCGATCGACAGCCCGAACAGCAGCGGGTCATAGCGAATGGCCGGCACCATGCGCAGCGCATCCATGCCCATGTAATGCATCAGCGCGATGCCAAGCCCCATCAGCAGCGCACCCAGGCCCAACCGGAGCAACGGCAGGTCCGCGCGCGAGGTCAGCCAGAGCGCCAGCGCCGAGGTCAGGATCGCCGCCAGCATCGAATAGCACGTCAGCGCCAGGTCGTAGCCCACCGGAATCGGCAGGCGGAACGCCAGCATGCCGACGAAGTGCATCGACCAGATGCCGATGCCCATGGCAATGGCGCCGCCCACCAGCCACGCAGCCGCGATGCCGCCGCGACTGGCAGTGGTGCGTGCAGCCAGATACAGCGCGGTGTAGGAAGCCAGCACGGCCACTACCAGCGACAGCATCACCATGCCAGGGTTGTAGGTTCCGACCACCTATCCACTTCCCACGTCGAAAGACGCGTTGCCCAAGACCTAGCGACCCCTTGCGCGACCTCTTGAGCGCGGGACAGCGGCCAATGCCGTCAATCCCGCGTTGCCGCCAGAGACGGCACGTTCGAAGGTCCTGCGATCGCCGTGCGTGCGCAGCCGGCGCACGCGATCACGGCATGTTTGCCACATCGACTGCCGGTGCGCCGTGGCTTGCCAATGACGCGTGCCTGACTGCCTGCGCGTGCCGACCTGGCCTGGCCACCTGCGCGGCTCATGCCACCGAACTTTCCGGTTCCTCCGGTTCGATCCGGTTACGGCCGGAGCGCTTGGCCCGATACAGCGCCTCGTCCGCACGTGCCAGCAGCGAGGCGGCGGTGTCGCCGACACGGAACCAGGACACGCCCACCGAACAGGTCACCTGCAGCGGGCGTGCGGTACCCACCTCGTAGGGAGCAAGGCTGAGCGCTTCGTGGATGGCGCGTAGCCGGTGCTGGCTCTGTTGGCTCATGCCCGGCAGCAACAGCAGCAATTCTTCGCCGCCGTAGCGGCCCACCTTGTCCGAATCGCGCAGGCAGGCCGTCAACCGTGCGCCCACCTTGGCCAGCACCGCATCGCCGACCAGATGCCCGTGTTCGTCGTTGACCTGTTTGAAGTGGTCCAGATCGATCAACACCACCGCCAGCGGATGCTCGCCGTGCGCGCAGCCTGCAGTTCTTCGGACATCGCTTCCAGGATGCCGGAGCGGTTGAGCAGGCCGGTCAGCGCGTCATGGCTGGCCTTCAAGGCCAGCGCCGCACGTGCGTTTTCCAGTTCGCGTTTTTCGCGCTCCAACTGGTAAGTGCGCTCGGACACCAATTCGGCCAGCATGCGTTCGCGCGCCACCAGATGGCGGTGCCGCCAGCGCCACAGGCCGATCAGCAGTCCGCTGCCGATCAACACATACAGCGCGATCGCCGGCAGGCTGCGCCACCACAGTGGCGCGACCGCAAAGGGCAGGTCGGCGATCGGCGAGGCGGTGCGACGGTAGCGGTCCAGCACCTGGACCTGCAGGCGGAAGTGCCCGGAGGGCAGCGGTGGCTGGTCGATGGACAGGTTGTCGCTCTGGATCCATTGGTCGTGCAGGCCGAGCAGGCGGTAACGCACCGTCAGGCGGCTGGGGTCGTCGTAGACCTCCATCGTCGACAGCTCGATGTGCAAGGGCTTGTCGCTCCAGCCCAGTAGCTGCCCGCGCTGCACCGGCATGCCGCCGCGGCTGACGCTGTCGATGCGCACTCTGGGCTGGCGTTCGTCGAACAGGCGCGCCGGGTCGCTCACGTGGCTCACCCCGCGTGCGGTGCCGATCCACACCGAACCATCCGGATCTTCTGCAAATGCAGCCTCGGAAACGTCGTCCCAGATCAGCCCCTGCGACTGCGACAGATGCGCCCAGCGCTCGCCGTCGTAGACCTCGACGCCGCGTGCATGGCCCACCCAGACCCGGCCGACGCTGTCGCCGCGCAGCAGGTACACGCCCACATCGCGCAGCGCTTCGTCGCTGATTTCCTGCAGGTCCAGGCCGTCGTGCAACAACATGCCGTGCCACAGGCCGGGGCGATAGAACGCCAGCCACACCTCACCGCTGTCGCTGATGTGGAACTTGGCGATCCATGGCTCCGGCGCGCCGCCGTTGACCTTGACCTTGACCTTGGACCACCGCCCATCGCGCAACTGGAACAAGCCGTTGGAGCTGGAAACCCATAGCGTGCCGTCGGCGGTTTGCTGGATGTCGGTATAGGCGATGGCAGGCACGTCGGCCACGGCCTGCATGCTGCCGCCCTCGAGCGGGTGTTCGATCACGAACAAGCCGCCGGCGCTGAGCATCCACAGCCGGCTCTGGCGGTCGATCAGCAGGCGACGCGCGGTGCGCGGCAACTTGGCGATCTGCGCGTTGCGCCCATCCGGCCAGGTGCGGCGCAGGACACCGGCCGAATTGAGCGTCCACAAGCTGCCGTCTGCGCTGCGCTGCATGCCCACGACCTGGATCCCGGCGCTTTGCAGGGCCGGGACAAAGCGCTTATCCGGCTCGGCCTGGCGGCCGATGCCGTGCTCGTTGCCGACCAGCAATGCGCCTTGCGTGTCGCGGGCGATCGACCAGGTCGGCGCGGCCGGCATGCCTTGCGAGGCGTCCCAGTTTTCGATCCATTCGTAGCCGGCCCAGCGCACCAGCCCTTCGCCGTCCACGGTCATCCAGATATCGCCGTCGCGGTCCACCAGGATCGCATCGCTGCTGCCCGGTGGTAGGCCATTGTCTGCGCCGAACGTGCGCCAGTGGCCGTTTTCCCAACGCGCTAGCCCGTCGTTACGACGCACCAACATGCGCCCTTCGCGGTCCATCACCAGCGATGCTGGCCGCCCGACCGTGCTGCCATCCAGCAGCGGCAGCGCGCGAACACTGAAGGCGCTCGCCCCGCGCGCGCGATAGAGCAGGTTGCCCGCACCGCGCACCCACAGCCCGCCGTCGTGGTCGCGCAACACGCTGTACCACCGGTCGTCCGGCACCCCGTGTTCGGGCCCGAACACCTGCACCTTGCGCTGCGCATCGATGGCGCACAGCTTGCGCGCGCAGCCCACCCACAGCGTGTCGCCGTCCACCGACAGGCTCAGCGACTTGGACAACTCCGGAACGCGGACCCGGGTTGCGGTGTCCAGCAATGGTTCGCTGTGCCAGCGATCGTTGGCGCGGACCTGCAGGATTTCCAGCGTGCCGCCATTGGCCAGCACCGTGCCCCAGGGCAGGCTGGCCAGTTGCATCTGGTCCCCCAGGTGCTCGGCTTCATCCGGCTGCAGTTTGCGGAAGCCGCGCTCGTCGCCGACGAACAAGGCCTGGAAGCCGGCCACCCATAACCGCCCATCGGCGGTTTCGGTGATCGAGGTGGTGGGCTCGTTGCGCAGGCCATCCAGCGGAATCTGTTGGAAGATGCGCCCGTTGTAGCGATACAGCCCGCTCTCGGTGCACACCCACAGCAAGGTGGCGCGGGTCTGCAGCAGGCAGGTACCGGCCAGCCCGAGCAGGCCCTGGTCGTGGGCATAGCGGCGGATGCTGGCGCTTTGCGCACCGGCCAGGTCGGCCAATGACAGCAACGCGAACAGCACCACGACGGCAAACGGTGCACGCCGGTGCGACGACCTCCATTGGCGGTGCTCAAACCCCACGGACGTTGCAGTCTCCACGCATCGGCAATGCGGTCCGCGCCCCTCGCGCGGTGTCTCAGGCTTGCCTCGGCAGCCCCCCATCGCAGGCCGCATTGGAACAACTAGCGGCTGCCAACGCGTAATCCTTTAAGGATGGTCTGATCAATGCGGCCAGAGGATGCGTCGACCCGCATCGGTAGCGCTGACTACGCTCACACCTTCGGTTTTTCGCTGTTTCCAGCGCATTCTCGGGGCGTTCTCCCCATTACAGGCACAACTTCCCAACGGCAGGCATCAACTGCTTCCGCTTCAGCCACAGGTTCGACAGCGCAAAGAGCGTCAGCACCTGCGCGGTGTTTTTGACCAGGCCGCGATAGCGCACCTTGGCATAGCCAAACTGGCGCTTGATCACCCGAAACGGATGTTCCACCTTCGCACGCAGGCTGGCCTTGGTGTGCTCCCAGCGCTTGGCCAACTTCAGTTCGCGCTTGTTCTTGATCTGCTTCAGCTTCGAGGGCTTCTCCGCGATCAGGTAGCGTAGCTTGCGCTTGCCCTTGATCTCATCGCGCTTCTCAAGCCCGGTGTAGCCGCTGTCCCCACACACCGTGTCTTCCTTGCCATGCAGCAGCTTGTGCGCTTGCGTGATGTCCGCCACGTTGGCTGCCGTGCATTCCACGTGGTGCACTAGGCCGGATTCATCATCCACTCCAATGTGCGCCTTCATCCCGAAGAAGTATTGGTTGCCCTTCTTGGTCTGGCGCATCTCCGGATCGCGCTCACCGTCCTTGTTCTTGGTCGAACTGGGCGCAGAGATAATCGTGGCATCCACAATCGTCCCGCCGCGCAGGCTCTGACCCTTGCGCGACAGATGCGCGTTCACCCGATTGAACAGCTTGCGCGCCAAATCGTGCTGCTCCAGCAGATGGCGAAAGTTGAGAATCGTCGTCTCGTCCGGCACCTCATCCAGCCCGCCGATCTTGGCGAAACGGCGCATCGACACCGTGTCGTACAAGGCTTCTTCCGCCGATGGATCGCTCAATGCATACCACTGCTGCAAAAAGTGGATGCGCAGCATCGTCTCCAGCCGATACGGCTGTCGTCCCGGTTGCCCCGACTTCGGATAGTGCGGCTCGATCAGCCCCAGCAGCTCCTTCCACGGCACGACCTGCTCCATCTCGGCCAAAAACACCTCACGCCGCGTCCGCTTGCGCTTGCCGTCGTACTCCGCGTCGCCGAAGGTCAGCTGCATCGAAATCGTCTACTCGGGTCGATGATCGATTGTGGCAGATCAGGACGGATTGTTCAGAGTTTCCTTAATGCTTGAGCGAGCACGACGGCGTGAGGAACTGGCGAACGCCTCTGTTTGTTGGCGTATTGCAGGGCACCGGTCACACGTTTGCGCAAGCGCGATGCACCTGTCATCGCTGCCGAGCTCTCCACAGCGCGGTAGTTGGCCGGCGCAGGCGTGCGCTTGACCCGGCGTTGCAATCGATTGCCGGCGCATGTGCGCCTTCAGTGTGCGGGTCGAACGGTGCAACGCGCAGCAAGCTCACCTGCGCTGCGGTCACACCTGATCGAAGGTATCCAGCGGCACGTGGTCGTAATCGACACGATTGCGGCCACTGCGCTTGGCCCTGTACAGCGCTGCGTCGGCGCGTGCCAGCAATTGCTCGAGCGTTTCGCCACGCTGGAACCAGGCCACGCCGACCGAACAGGTGACATGCAGCCAGCCGCCATCGATGGGGTAGTCGCCGCAGATGCCGCGGTGCAGGGCGTCCAGCCGATGGGTGGCATCCAGGTTCAGGCCTGGCAGCAGCGCCAGCAGTTCTTCGCCGCCGTAACGGCCGATGCGGTCGTCGCCGCGCATCAGGGTGTCCATGCGGCGGCCGACCCCGGCCAGGACGGCGTCGCCGGCCAGATGGCCGTGTTGGTCGTTGACCAGTTTGAAGTGGTCCAGATCGATCAACACCACTGCCAGCGGACGCCCGGTGTGTTCGGCATGCAGCAGCATTTCGCGCAACGCGGCCAGGATGCCGGCGCGATTGAGCAAACCGGTGAGTTCGTCGTGGGTGGCCTTGAGCGAGAGTTCGGCGCGCGCCGCTTCCAGGTCGCGCTTGTCCTGTTCAAGCTCGGCGGTGCGCTTGGCCACCAGCTGCTCCAGTTCACGCTTGCGTCGCAGCAGTTTGGCGGTGCGCCAACGCAGCAGCGCGATCACTGCCGCGATGCTCAGCAGCACGTACCCGACCATGGCCGGAACGCCCCGCCACCACGGTGGCACCAACTCGAATCCGAAGCGGGTGATCGGGCTGCTGCTGCGCTGGTAGGCATCCAGTGCCTGCACTTCCAGCGTGTAACTGCCTGGCGGCAGCAGCGGGTAGGTCAGGTGGCTGAGCGAGGTGCTGGTCCAGCTGGCCTGATGGCCTTCGACCCGGTAACGGAAGCTGACGCGGTCCGGGCCACCCTCCGCTCCCGGGGTACTGATGTCCACATCCAGCGGCACTTGCGACCACGCCACCCGGGCTTGCGGCAACAGCGGCTGGTCGCCGCGGCGCACATGCAAGATCGCCACCCGCAGCGGCGGTGCGGCGAACAGGCGCATCGGATCCAGCAGGTGGGTCAGGCCACGGCTGCTGCCGAGCCAGACGCTGCCATCGGTATCTTCGAAAAACGCATTGGCCGACATGTCGTCCCACAACAGCCCTTCGGTGCGCGTGGCCCGCGACCAACGACCGTTCTGGTACACATCCAGGCCCTGGCTGCTGCCCAGCCACAGCCGGCCCTTGCTGTCGTGGCGCAGGATGAAGGGCATCACCCGTGCCACCAGCGGGTCGTCCACCGCGGCAAGCGTCAGTACGCCGTCGGCTTGCAGCCGGCCATGCCACAACCCGGTGTCGCGCAGCGATAGCCAGACCTCGCCATCGGCGCTGAAATCGAGCAGGAAGAAATCCTGGCTAGGCAGGTCGCCGCGCACCTGTACGCGCTGCCAGTTGCGTCTTTTGCCTGCAGGAACAGGCCTTCGCGCGTGCTGGCCCACAGCCGTCCCTGCGGATCCAGGTCGATATCGCCCACGAAGGCCGCCGGCAGCGCCATTTCGCGCTCGGCTCGCAGTGGGGTGCCACGCCGTACCCGGTACAGCCCGCGCGGGGTGGTGATCCACAAGGTGCCGGCGGTGTCGAACATCAGCCGGTTGATCGGCAGGTCGAGCTGCAGCACATCGGTGGTCTTGCCGCTGCGCGGGTCGCGCCGCGCCACGGCCCCGGACGAGCGCGCCACCCAGGCCGCACCATCGTCCGGCGACAGTGCGATGGAAATGGACTGCAGCAGGGGTTGGCCGTCCTCCAGCGTCCACGGCTGCATGCGCCCGCTGCGCGGATCGAGCACATTGGATCCCGCATCGCCACCGACCAACAGCTCACCGCTGGGCAGCCGCTGGCTGACCCAGGTCGGCGCTTCGGCCAGCCCCTGGCTTTGGTCCCAGTGCTCGATGGTGCCGTAGCCCAGCCAGCGCTGCACCCCCAGTCCGCGCGTGCCGATCCATAGCTGGCCGGTGCTCTGCATCATCAACGGGCCGACCATGGGGCTGATCTGCAACCCCTGGCTTTGGCCGAAGTAGCGCCAGTGGTCGCCTTCCCAGCGCACCAGGCCGCGGTCCGAGCGGGTCAGCAGGCGGCCTTGCGCATCTTCCGACAGCGTGGTGGCACCGGAGAGGGTGTCGAATCGGGTGCCGGCCGGCGCCGGACGATTGCGGAACACGCGCTCGCCGGCAGCACGTGAGAGCACCAGCCCGCCACCGCGCAACCACAAGGTGCCCAGGTGATCGCGAAAGATCGCGCGCCATTGCCGTTCGGGTACGCCATCGTCCTCGGACAGCAAGGTGATCTTGCCGCTGGCATCGATTCGGCAGACGTGCTGGCCGCAGCTGGCCCATAACGCGGTTCCATCGGCCAGCAAGGCCCTGCCGGCCGGCAGGAGACGGCCATCGTCCAACTGCAAGGGCAGGGAGTGGACCGACCAGCCGCCTGCGGCACCAGGCGACAGCCGCAGCAGGCTGTTTTCGCTGACCACCACCACGCCATCGGCGTAGGCGGCAACGACATTGCCGCTGTCGGCGCGGATCGGTTTGCCATCGCGCAGCACCTGCACGAAGTCGTTGCCCTCGCGCACGAACAGGCCATTGGCGCTGGACACCCACAGACGGCCGGCCGCATCCAGCCCGAGTGCGCGGATATAGCGCGCATCCAGCCCGCTCTCCTTGCCGACCGGGGTGAAGCGTTCGCGTTCGAAACGGTGCAGCGCCAGCTCGGTGCCGACCCAGACCACGCCCTGGCGGTCTTCGAGCAGGCTGTTGACGGTCATGCCCTGCAGGCCATCGGCCTGGGCGTAATCGCGGAAGCTGTAGGTTTGCGCCCAACTTGGGCCGCAGGCCAGCACCGCTGCCAGCAACAGCCACGCCGTTGCACGCAGGCGAGCGCCTTGCAATCGCATCGGGGCCAACAGCGCAGGCACAGTGAGCATCGATTCCCGTGGGTGGGTCAGTGTTGGACGACGGTACGCAGCGTCAATCGTGTAGGGGCGTTGACGGCTGCGCGGCCAGAAACTTGAGGCGTGTCACGGTTTGGCAGGGTGCAGGATGGGGCGGCCACGTCGAAGCGGCGTCGGCACGGGTGAGCCGGCCCCTGCCTTGCTTGCTGTGGTCGGCGGTTGTCTAGTGTGGATCAGGCCGTCAGCTCCCTGGCGGCATCGAAGGCGGTATCGAACATGCGTTGCACCGGAGGAGCGAATTCGCTGGCGAAACTCGACAGCAGGAACAGCCCCAGCAGCACCGTCAGCGGCAGGCCCAGTTGCATGGGATTCAATGCCGGGGCCGCCTTGGCCAGCGCGCCGAAAGCCAGATTCACCGCCAGCATCGCCACCATCATCGGCAAGGCCAGGGTCAGTCCGCCGCGCAGGATCTGCAGGAACAGGGTGGGCGCCACTTCGGCGAATGCGCCGGCATCGGGCAACGCGGTCCCGATCGGCAACGCCTTGTAGCTGTCCACCAGCAATGCGATCACCGCCAGATGCCCGTTGGCCGCGAAGAACAGCAGCCCGAAGCCGAGATAGAACCACTGGGCGATCACCCCCGAGGTCACGCCGCGCATCGGGTCGGACATCTGCGCGAACGACAGGCCGGTGGACTGCGAGACCAGTTCGCCGGCCAATGCGCCGGCTTCGAAAATGAGCTTCAGCATGAAGCCCATGCTGGCCCCGACTGCCAGTTCGCGCGCAATGCTCAGCACTGCCTGGGCGGTAAAGCCGTCCCACTCCGGCACCGGCGGCAGGATCGGTGCCAGCACCATCGCCAGCGTCCCGGCCAGCATCACCCGCACCCGTCCGGGCACCGCCCGCGTGCCGATCAACGGCATGGCGGTCAGCAACGCACCGGTGCGCAGCATGGTCCACATGATCGCCCCGACCATCGCGAACGCGCGCTGGCCATCGATCACCATCTGGGTGGCGGAATCCATCCGGTCCGGCCCGCTAGCCGATCAGATGCGGAATGCGCTGGAACAGCGCAATGGTGAACTCCACCAGATGCCCCAGCAGCATGCTGCCGGTGGCAAACAGCGTGGCCGTCAGCGCGACCGCCTTGGCCACGAAGGCGATGGTCGGTTCGTTCAACTGGGTGGCGGCTTGCACCACGCCAATCACCACGCCGACCACCAGCACGGCCAGCAACATCGGCCCGGCGATCCACAGGACGGTGACCAGGCCACCACGCAATTCAGTCAGGGCGATTTCAGGGCTCATGGGAGGTGCTGATGCAAGTGGGGTGCCAAAGGGGCGGGGATTGGGGAATTGGGAGTCGGGATTTGCGACCTGGCTGGCGGTTTGGTGAGGAGGAGGTCGGTTTCATCCTCGCGATTGGCCGTGCCTTGCCTTGCCTTGCTGTTAGCGTGTCGCTGTCGCTGTCGCTGTCGCTGTCGCTGTCGCTGTCGCTGTGCTCTTGCTCTGGTTTGCTGGTGCTTTGCTGTCGGCTTTTCGGGCCCCATACCGCAGCGGCAGGCCACGTGGGTCAAACCCCGAAGGGGCGGCGCGCATGGATGCGCGACGTTTTTCTAAGGGACATGGATGTCCCTTAGAAAAATTCCCACGTGGACTGCGTACCCGTAGCGCCTTGGCGCGTAGGGGCGCGAGGACGGGGGTGTGTTTCTTTGGTTACTTTCTTTGCACAAGCAAAGAAAGTGACTCGCCCCCCGAAGGGGGACGAAAGCTCTGCACTTGCTTGTGTTTAAGCTTATGTCTCCGTTTTTTATGGGCGCAACGTCAAGTAAGGGGCTTTCACGCCCTGTGGGCGCGAGTCACTTTTCTTTGCTTGTGCAAAGAAAAGTAACCAAAAGAAAGCACACCCCGTCCTCGCGCCTTCCGCGCTACGCGCTCCAGGTCCGCATGCCATCCGGGAATTTTTCAAAGGGACGTCCATGTCCCTTTGAAAAACGTCGCGCATCCATGCGCGCCGCCCCTGCGGGGTTTGACCCGGATGGCCTGCCGCTGCGGTATGGGGGCCCGGAGAAGCAAGAACCTAGAAGCACGAACCTAAAAGCTAGAACCTAAAAGCTAGAACCAAGCACGGGGCTGCAAGCGCTTGAGTACTACAGCTGTGCTGTGTGGCGGCTTCCAACAAAACACACTCCACTAGCCGGCAAGCGCTACCGCGCGCAACGCGCCCCCACACCTACGACGCATTGAAGCTGGCAGCCAGCGTCCCCACCACCAGCACCCACCCATCCACCAGGATGAACAGCAAAATCTTGAACGGTGCCGAGATCAGCATCGGCGACAGCATCATCATGCCCATCGACATCAGCACGCTGGCCACCACCAGGTCGATGATCACGAACGGGATGAAGATCAGGAAACCGATTTCGAAGGCGGTCTTCAGCTCGCTGGTCACGAACGAGGCCACCAGCACCGGGAACGGTACCGCGTCCGGGCCGGCGTACTTGCCGTCGCCGGCCATGCCGGCGAAGGTCATCAGGTCGGTCTCGCGGATCTGCGCCAGCATGAAAGCGCGCAGCGGCTGCGTGGTGAGCGTCCAGGCAGTGGAGAAATCGATCTGGTTATTGAGGTAGGGCTGCAGGCCGGCGCCCCACATTTTTTGCCACACCGGCATCATCACCAGCGCGGTCAGGAACATCGCCAGGCCCAGCAGCACCTGATTGGACGGGGTCTGGCCGGTACCCAGCGCCTGGCGCAGCAGGCCCAGCACGATGGTGATGCGGGTGAAGGCGGTCAGCACCAGCAGCATCGACGGCAGCAGGGTGATCGCCGTCATCAGCAGCAAGGTCTGCAGCGGCAGGCTCACCGGCTGGTCGCCGATGCGGCCCACGCTCACGTTCGGCAGCGACGGCAACTGGTTGGAACCGGCCGGCACCGCGGCAGGGGGCGCCGCTGGTGCCGCGGCCTGCGCCATTGCCGGCAGCGCGGCCGGGCTGGCCGCGGCCAGCAGCGGGCAACTCATCACCAGCAGGATCAGCACCAGGCGCACACTGCGCCCCCAACGATTCCAACGGCTCAACATGTCACGGGTCCTTGCGCAGCTTCTGGGCAAGCAGCTGGGCGAAATTGGGAAGTTGCTTGAACGTAGGCAGGGTGGGTGCGGGCGCGGGCGGCAGCGGTTCTGGCAGGGTGTGCAGGGTGCTGATGCCGCCGGCGGTGACGCCCAGCAACAACTGCTGGCCGTTCACCTCCACCACCACCACACGTTCCTTGGCACCGACTGCCAGGCTGGTCACCACACGCAGGCCCTCGGTGCTGCGGAATCCGCTGCCGGGCATGCGCTTGAGCAACCAGCCCAGGCCGACGATCAGCGCGAGCACCAACAGCAATGCAAAGACTGCGCCAAACAGGCTGGGCGAGGACGGCGCCTGCGCGCCGACCTGGGTCGCCTTGGCCGCGACCGGCGCGGCAGCGGCCAGCAGGCCGATCACCGCAGCCTCCGGATCCGTTCGCTGGGGCTGACCACGTCGGTCAGGCGAATGCCGAAGCGGTCGTTGATGACCACCACTTCGCCGTGCGCGATCAGGGTGCCGTTGACGTAGACGTCCAGCGGTTCGCCAGCGCCGCGTTCCAGTTCCACCACCGAGCCCTGGTTGAGCTGCAGTAGGTTACGGATCGGAATGCGGGCGCGGCCCACTTCCAGCGACAGGGTCACCGGTACGTCGAGGATCACGTCCAGGTTGAGGTCGGCAGGGTTCTGGTCCTGCTCGGCCTGCAGGCTGTCGAAGGTGGCAGGCGAGGCGTCGAGGATGTCGGAGTTGATCATGTGCTGGAGTCCTGGGAGGGAACGGCGCGTGGGGCTTGCACGCCGGGCGGGCGTACGGCGGTGATCTTGACGGCGTTGTTGCCATTGGAAACGCCGAATTCGCCGGTGAACAACGGGATGTCTTCCACGCACAGCGGCACCTGGGCGGGCAGGTCGATCGGCAGGATGTCGCCGACCTTCAACCCGGTGAGCTGGCGCAGGCTCATGCGCTTGCTGGCCAGCACACTGGAGAGGGTGACCTCGGCGGTATCCAGCTGCTCGCGCAGCATCACGTTCCAGGAGTCGTCGCGGTCGTTGCGGTCGCTCTGGATGCCGGCATCGAGCAGTTCGCGGATCGGCTCCAGCATCGAATACGGCAGGGTGATGTGGATCTCGCCGCCGCCGCCTTCCAGCTCTACATGGAACCGGCACACCACCACGTACTCGCGCGGGGTGACGATGTTGGCGAAGTGCGGGTTGATCTCCGAGTTGATGTACTCGAAGTCCACGTCCATCACCGGTGCCCAGGCTTCCTTCAGGTCGGCGAAGGTCTGCTTGAGCATCAGCTGGATCACGCGCATCTCGGTGGCGGTGAATTCGCGGCCTTCGATGCGGGTGTGGAAGCGGCCGTCGCCACCGAAGAAGTTGTCCACCACGGTGAACACCAGGGTCGGTTCGAACACGATCAGGCCGGTGCCGCGCAGCGGCTTGAAACGGATCAGGTTGAGGTTGGTCGGCACATACAGCGAGTGCATGTACTCGTTGAACTTGACCAGGTCGATGCCGCGCACCGACAGGTCGGCCGAGCGCCGGATCAGGTTGAACAGGCCGATGCGCCACAGCCGCGCGAAGCGCTCGTTGACCATCTCCAGGGTCGGCATGCGCCCACGGATGATGCGGTCCTGGCTGGACAGATCGTATTGGCGCGCCTCGCCGGGCAGCGGCTCCGGCTCGGTGTTGACCGCGCCCGAATCCACGCCATGCAACAGGGCATCGATCTCGTCTTGGGAAAGCAGATCACTGACGCTCATCGGGCAGGCCTTACTGGGTCACGAAACTGGTGAACAGCAATTCTTCGACGCACTTCTTGCCGGTCTCGCTGGTCATGACCTTCTGCGCTTCGGCCAGGGCGGACTTCTGCAGCTTCTGCTTGCCGGCCAGGTCGGCCACGTCGGTGGCCTTGACCTGCGACAGCAGCATCAACAGGTGCGCGCGGATGGCCGGCGCGTTCTCGGTGATGAGCTTGAGCTCTTCGGGGTCGCGGGTGACCAGCTGCACTTCGACCTGCAGATACTGCGGGCCATCGCCGGGGTCGGCCAGGTTGACCACGATCGCCGGGTCCATCGGGAAGTACTGCGCCGGCTTGGGCACTTCGGCCACCTTGGGGGCGTCGTGCTTGCCGCCTTTTTCCTCGCCCTTGTGGCCCAGGAAGAACCAGGCGCCGCCGCCAGCGGCGGCCAGCACCACCACGCCGATGGCGATGAGCAGGATAGGCTTCTTGCCGCCCTTCTTCTTCTCGCCCTTGTCGTCTTTGTCGTCGGTCTTCTTGGATTTTTCAGCCGCTGCCACGTTCTGCTCCAGGGGAATGCTCACCCTGTCGATGCAACTGGCATGCCAAAACCGCGTCGGTTTCCTGGCGCGGGCTGCGTGAGAACCAAAAAACCCCCGCAGGCCTTGCGCTGCAGGGGTGGAAGGGCGTCATCGGCCCCCGGCCGGGGGGCGAGGATCAGCGGTGCCGGGGTGTGCCCGGCGGGTCGTCTCAGGCGTAGGCGTCCAGCAATCCACGCTGGCGTAACACCACCGACGGAATTCCGACGGGCGGGACATCGTCCAGGGTCAGGCCGTTGCCGCTGTCGTTGCCGCCATTGCGATTGCCCGAGGAGTTGCGCTGTTGCTGGCCGACATCGGCCTGGCCAAGCTGGAAGCCGTTCTGGCCGAGCATTTCGCGCAGCCGCGGCAGGCTCTGTTCCAGTGCCTGGCGGGTGTCGGCATTGGCGGCGGTGAAGCTGGCATTGACCTTGTCGCCCTCCAGATGCAGGCGCACCTCGACCGGGCCCATCTCGTTCGGGGTCACCTTGATGTGGGCATGGCCGATCTTCTGGTCGGCCAGCCAGCTCATGCGCGCACCGATGGCGTCGTCGAACGTGTCGCTGCCCAGCTCCGGGGTGGGGGTAGGCGAGGCGCTGAAGATCGGGGCGGGGTCCTGCAGGCGGGAGAGTGCCGGCGCAGTGGTGGTCGGCAGCACGAACGCCGGGGCGTCCGGCGCTGCCGCGGCGGCGCTGTCGTCGGCGGCCGGTTCCAGCGCCTTGGCGGCCATGCTCATCAACGCGGCGGTCTGCGCATCGCCGCTTACGGCGGTGGTCGAGGTGGGCTTGGCGCCTGCGGCGGCAGCCGGCACCAGCGCTCCCAACGCGGGCAGGGTGGTGCCCGCGTTGGCAGTGGCGGCGGCTGCGGTTGCATCGGTGGGCGTTGCGGTGGCCGTGCCCGCGGCATTGGCTGCGCCGGCCATGCTGGCCGTCAGCGCCGCTGCTGCGGCCGCCAGCACGTCGCCGCCCGGCAGCGCCTGCGTCAGCAGGCCCATGCCGAAGCCACCCAGGCCAGCCGGCGGCCAGCCGGCATCGGTTGCGGTGGTCGTTTCTGCGGGCGCCTCTTCACTGCTCGCGGCGGCCTTGGCGGCTGTGCCCGTCTTGCCGGCAGTGGCCGCTGTGCTCTTGTCGGTGGTAGCCGCGTCCTTGGCGGTACTTGGCTTGGCCTGCTTGGCATCGCCGTCCTGCGCCCGCGGCCGGGCAGTGGCATCGCCGGCCGCGTCGTCGTGGGCGTCCTCGTCGCTGCGGTTCCTGTCGGACTGGTTGGGCTTGGGCGCGGCCTGCTTGGCAGGCACGCGCTCGGGTGCCTGCGGCGGGGCCTGGTTCGGCGTGTTGGCCGGATTGAGCATGCGCGCAAACTGGTCCTGGCCCGCGTCCGGTTCGGAGGAGGGGTCGCTGTAGCTGGATTTCTTGCCGGTGCCGGCAAGCGCACCAAGGCCGGCGGCGAAGGCGGACAAGGGGTTCATGCGGATTCTCCGTGGGTGTCTTGGCTGCGGGCCAGGCGCGCACGACGCGCGCCGAGGTCGTCCATCTCACGCTGGTCGCGGCGTTCGATCACTTTGTTTTCCTGGGCACGGTAGCTGGCGGCCAGTTGCTCCAGCACCTGCTTCTCGCGGCTGGCCAGCAGCAGCCGGGTGCGTTCGGCTTCGACCTTGGCGATGTTGCTTTGCACGGTCTGCGCCTGCTGCAGCACGGCGCTGTCCAGGCGGTCCAGGAACGCGCGGCGGTTGCTCAGCGCCACCGCACTGGTGCCGGCCATCTGGCTGTTGGCGTATTCCTCGGCGTAGCGGCGCAATTCTTCCAGGCGCGACTGGTGGGTTTCCAGCACGCGCTGGCGCTCGGCCAAGTCGCGGGCGACCTTGTCTTCCTGTTCCTGCGCGCGGCGCAGCAGTGGGTCGATCCGTTTGGACTGCATCATGGATTAGTTCTCGGGTTCGACCAGTTGTTGCAGGGCGGACAGGCTGTCGCTCAGCAGCGAGGCCTTGTGCACGTCCTGGCCGAGGAATTCGACGATTTCCGGCCAGCGTGCCAGCGCCTCGTCGGTGGCCGGGTCGCTGCCGCGCTGGTAGGCGCCGATGGCGATCAGGTCGCGGTTGGCGGTGTAGGCCGAGAGCAGCCGCTTGAGCTTGCGGATGCGCAGGCGCCAGGTGTCGTCGGCGATGTCCTGCACCACGCGGCTGACCGAGGATTCCAGGTCGATGGCCGGATACAGGCCGCTGTCGGCCACCCGACGCGAGAGCAGGATGTGGCCGTCCAGGATGGCGCGGGCGGCGTCGGCGATCGGGTCCTGCGGGTCGTCGCCTTCGGTCAGCACGGTGTAGAAGGCGGTGATCGAGCCGCGGCCCTTGGCGCCGTTGCCGGCACGCTCCACCAGCGCCGGCAATTTGGCGAACACCGACGGCGGGTAGCCGCGGGTGGTCGGCGGCTCGCCGACCGACAGGCCGATCTCGCGCTGCGCCTGCGCAAAGCGGGTCAGCGAGTCCATCAGCAGCAGCACGTTCAAGCCCTGGTCGCGGAACCATTCGGCAATGGCAGTGGCGCGGTAGGCGCCATGCAGGCGTGCCAGCGGCGGGCGGTCGGCCGGTGCGGCCACCACCACGGCGCGGCGCAGGCCTTCTTCGCCCAGGGTGGTTTCGACGAAGTCGCGCACTTCGCGGCCACGTTCGCCGATCAGCCCGACCACGATGACATCGGCCGAGGTGAAGCGGGTCATCATGCCGAGCAGTGTCGACTTGCCGACGCCGGAACCGGCGAACAGGCCCACGCGCTGGCCGCGGCCGATCGGCAGCATGGCGTTGATGGCGCGCACGCCGACGTCCAGCGAGGTGGTGATGGGTTCGCGCGCCAGCGGGTTGATCGACACGCCAGCCATGCCGATGCTGCCTTCGGCGCGGATCGGGCCCTTGCCGTCCAGCGGGGTGCCGTCGCTGTCGATGACGCGGCCGAGCAGGCCTTCGCCCACTTCCACGCCGCCGCGGCGCCGCGAAGGCACCACCCGCGCATTTGGCAGCAGGCCATGCAGTTCGGCGCTGGGCATCAGGTAGGTGCGCTCGCCGGCGAAGCCGACCACTTCGGCGTCGACCCAGCCGCCATCGACCTCGACCTTGCAGGTCGCGCCCATCGGCGCTTCGCAGCCGGTGGCTTCCAGGGTCAGGCCGACCGCGCGGCGCAGGATGCCTTCGCGGATCAGGGTGCGGCCGGCGGTGGGTTCCAGACCCAGCGTGCCCAGCCGGGTGGCCAGGCGCAGATTGCGTGCATCCAGCCAATCGGCCGGGGTGGCACCGAACAGGGCGCTCACAGGCCCGCTCCGGATTTGCGCATGACCGTCTCCAGCGCAGCCCGCAGGCGCGCGTCCAGGGTGCCGTCGATGCGCACGCTTTCGGCGTGCACACGCAGGTCGCCGCGGCTCAGGCTCATGTCCGGGGCCACGCGGGTGGTGCTGCTGGGCGCCAGATGCGGCAGCAGCGCGGTGATGTCGTCCGGATGCAGGCGCACTTCGACTTCGCGGCCGGCGCCGCCCACCGCATCGACCGCCTCGCCGACCAGGTCGGCCAGCAGCTGCGGGTCGGCCTGGTAGGCACGGCCGACCAGCTGGCCGGCGATGCGCACGGCCAATTCGCCGAGCGCACCGACCACTTCGTTTTCCAACCGCGCCAGCGGGCGGGTGAAGTTGTCCAGGATGCCGTCGATCTGCGCGGTGAGCCGACGCACTTCCGACTGGCCCTGGGCGAAGCCTTCGGCATGCCCGCGCGCGAAACCTTCGTGCTGGGCAGCGTCTTCGATGGCCTGGATCTCTTCCAGGGTCGGCGGGCGCAGCACCGGCTCGAGCATGGCCGGTTCTTCGTAGTCCGGTTCGGGCAGGGCCGGGACAAGCTGCAGGTCCGGGGCCAGCCAGCGGGTGACCACCTCGTTCATACCATGGCCTCCGCACCGGCGCCGCCCAGGCTGATGGCGCCTTCGTCAGCCAGGCGGCGGACGATGGTGAGGATTTCCTTCTGCGCCGCTTCCACGTCGGCAAGGCGCACCGGGCCGCGCGCTTCCATGTCCTCGAGCAGGATTTCGGCCGCGCGCTGGGACATGTTGCGGGTGATCTTTTCGCGCACCTTGACGTCGGCGCCGCGCAGGGCCAGGCCCAGTCGCTCGCCGGAGACTTCGCGCAGCAGCGTCTGCAGGCCGCGGTCGTCCAGGTCCACCAGGTTGTCGAACACGAACATCAGGTCCTGGATCTTGCCGGCCAGGTCGGCATCGATCTTGCCGATCTCGCCCAGCACGCCCTGGTCGGAGCCGGTGTCCAGGAAGTTGAGGATGTTGGCCGCCACCTTGATGCCGCCCACGTTGGACGACTTCAGGTTCTGGTTGCCGGCAAATTGACGCTCCATGATGTCGTTGAGCTCGCTCAGCGCGTTCGGCGGAATGCCGTCCAGGGTGGCGATGCGCAGCAGCACGTCGGCGCGGGTGCGCTCGGGCAGCAGCTTCAGCGCCTCGGCGGCCTGGTCGCTGTCCAGATGCGCCATGACGATGGCGATGATCTGCGGGTGTTCGTTGCGCACCAGGTCGGCGACCGCGCGCGGGTCCATCCACTTCAACGTATCCAGGCCGGTGGTGTTGCGGCCCAGCAGGATGCGGTCGATCAGTCCACCGGCCTTGTCGGCGCCCAGCGCCTGGATCAGCACGTTGCGGATGTAGTCGTCGGCGCCCACGCCCAGCGAGGTCTTGCCCGCCAGTTCGCCGTTGAACTCGTCCATCACCTTTTCGACCTGGTCGCGCGAGATGCCGGTCATGGTGGCCATGGCGATGCCGATCTTCTGCACCTCCTTGGGGTCCATGTGCTTGAGCACTTCTGCGGCGTCGCTCTCACCCAGCGACAGCAACAGCACCGCAGCGCGCTGTACTCCGGTCATCGGTTGTGTATCAGGCTTCACTGGCGACCCATCCCTTCACGACTTGTGCGACACGTTTTGAATCGGCTTTGACTGCCTCGCGCGCCAGGCGCATGCGCTCTTCGTAGGCGTCTGGCAGAGCGATCGGGGTCTTCTTGTCCTGACCGATCTGCGCGGTGTCTTCTTCCAGGCGGGGCATCAGGTCGTCATCGTCCTCGACCATCCGCACGTCGGCGCTCTGTGGAGTGCCATCCTTGCCAGCCTTGCCTTGCTTGTCCTTGACCGCGGTCACGCCGGTGAGCTGACGCAGGGTGGGGCGCACCACACCGAACAGCAGCGCCAGCACCACCACCGCACCGACCAGCAGGCGCAGACCGTTCTGCACGCGCGGGTCTTCCCACCACTTCGGACCTTCTTCACCGGCCACCGCTTCGCGCACGAACGGGGCATTCATCACCGACACCGTGTCGCCGCGTGCCGCGTCGAAACCCACTGCCTGCTTGACCAGGCCTTCGATACGGGTGAGCTCGGCAGCGGTGAGCGGCTGCTCGACCATCTTGCCCTTGGCGCCCGGGCGCGGGACGTTGTCCAGCAGCACCGCCACCGAGACGCGCTTGATGCGACCGGCCGGCTGACGGGTGTGTTGCAAGGTTCGGTCCAATTCGTAGTTCCGGGTGGCGCTCTTGGAACTTTCGGTCGGCGTGGCCGGTGCGGCGGCCTGGCCATTGGCGGCGGCCGGGGTACCCGGCGCGCCGGCCACGGCCGGTGCCGGCGGCTGGCCGGGGCTATTGCTGGTAGCGCCCGGAGGGCCCTGCGGGCCGGTGGCGCTGGTGCTGGTGTCGCTGACCTGCTCGCTGCGCAGCTTGGCCGGCTCGCCGTTGTAGAGCTCGCGGGCTTCTTCGACCACCGAGAAATCCATGTCCACGCTGGTTTCCGGATTGACCCGGCCCGGGCCGGTCATCGGCTCGAGCAGTTCGCGGATGCGCTGGTTGTAGGAGCTCTCCTGGCGGCGCACCTGTTCGAACTGGGCGGCGTGCTGGGCCGCGTCACTGTTCGGGTCGGCGATGGAGAGCATGCGCCCGCTCTGGTCGACCACGGTGACGCGTTCGGGGGTCATGTCCGGAATGCTGGACGCCACCAGATTGACGATGGCATCGACCTGGTTGCGCTCCAGGCCCTGGCCGCCGCGCAGTTCCAGCACCACCGAGGCGCTGGCCACATCGCGCTGGCGGGTGAAGGCGCTGGGCTTGGGAATGGCCAGGTGCACACGCGCCTCGCGCACCGGGCGCAGGGTGCCGATGGTGCGCGAGAGTTCAGTTTCCAGCGCGTGCTGGTAGCGGGCGCTTTCCACGAACTGGCTGACGCCAAAGCCCGGGTCCTTTTCCATCAGCTCGAAGCCGCCGCCGGTTTCCTTGCCGGTCAGGCCGGAGCCGGCCAGCTTGAGGCGGGCGTCGTACAGACGGTCCTGCGGCACCGAAATGGCGCCGGTGGCCTGGTCGATCTTGTAGGGGATCTGCGCGGTGCGCAGCAGGTCGGCCGCTTCGGCATTGCCCTTTTCATCCAGGCCGGTGTACAGCGACTGATAGCCAGGCTTCTGCGACCAGAAGAACACCGCCAGACCGGCTGCGACCGCCAGGGCGATCATCGCCATCATGGTCAGCTTGCGGGTGATCTGCAGGCTGCGGACACGGTCGAACCATTGCCCCGCCTTTTCGGCGTTCTGGTTCATGTTTTCTTTGCTGATCGCGAGTGCCATGTGTCGTCAACCTTTACAGCGGCATGTTCATGACGTCCTGATAAGCCTGGACGAGACGGTTGCGGACTTCCACGGTGGCGCGGAAGGCCACCTGGGACTGCTGGGAGGCGACCATGACCCGTGCCAGATCGGCATTGGGGTCGCCCATTTCGAATGCCTTGGACAGCGCGCCGGCCTTCTGCTGGGCCTCGTTGACGCCGCCGATGGCGCCGCGCAAGGTCTCGCTGAAGCTCGGTGCCTGGGTCGCCGGTGTTCCCTGTGCGCCGGCCAGCCCCTGGATCTGGTTGCCACGCGCCGCATCGCCCACCGCGCCCATCGAGCCTTGGCCCATCTGCGTCTGGTAGCTGCGGATCTGCGAGAGGATGGAGGTAACGGAGTCGCTCATGGGTGCGGTCAGCCAGGGAGGCAGTGACACCAATGCAAGCGGCGTGCCGAAATGGCGCCGGGATTCCGGCGCGCTGTATCAAAGCACCCAGACCGTCCTTCTCCCGCCTACGGGAGAAGGTGGCGCGCAGCGCCGGATGAGGGTGCTACCCTCGGTGCCATGAGCTGCAGGCATGGCAACCCGCAGGCGCTGGAGTGTCGCGCGCCCCCATCCGCCCTTCGGGCACCTTCCCCCGCACGCGGGAGAAGGGAGCCAGGAGGCCGCCAATTGCAGTGCGACCGGCAGGTTGCAGTGCGACCGGCAGGTTGCAGTGCGACCGCCATTTTGCAGTGCAATCGCCAGATCAAACGCACCCAGGCTGTCCTTCTCCCGCCTGCGGGAGAAAGGTGGCGCGCAGCGCCGGATGAGGGCAACCCGGTGGATGGTCAGCTGAAGCAGCGCATCCGCATCAGTCCGGCAACCACGCGGCTCGCCAGGTGTCCAAGTTGCTACCGCTCAACATCCAGTCGCGGCGCACTGCCTCGCGCAACGCTGCGCCTTGCGCGCGCGCTGCGCCCAGGTCGGCCAGGTGCTCGCGGATGGCGCCGATCCAGTCGCGGTAGCGGTTCTTCACCAGCGTCACCGGCAGGCTGCCCTGGTAACAACGGACATCGCTGGCGATCACTGGATAACCACAGGCGCCGTACTCCAACAGCCGCAGATTGCTCTTGCATTCGTTGAACAGGTTCTGCTCCACCGGCGCCAGCGCCAGATCCAGGTCCAGCGCCGCCAGCGCGGCCGGGTACTGGTCGATCGGCACGCCCGGCTGGAACTGGTGGATATGCTGGCGCAGCGCGAACGGGTACATCCCCATGAACACCCATTCCACCTCGTCAGCCAGCTCCTTCACTACATCGGCAATCAGCTCCAGATCGCCGGTATGGCTGGCACCGCCGGCCCAACCCACCCGCGGCTTGCCACCCTGGCGCTCGCCTCGCGCCGGCAGATGTTCCCACCAATGCGGCGGCAGGCGGTTTTCGGCCACCCGGATATCGCTGTGCAACCCGGCGAACGCCTCGGCCAGGGCAGGGGTGGAGACCACGAAGCGGTCCACCATGCCCAGCCCGCGCCGCACCGTCTTGAGGATGTCCTTGGGCATATGCTCGCGGTGGGCGTTCTTCAGCGGCAGATTGGGCAGGTAGTCGTCCAGCTCATAGACCTTGAAGGCGCGCGACAGCGCCTTCATCCGCCGCATCGCCTCCAGCCGCGCTTCGCCGACCTGGCGTTGCAGGATCACCACGTCGGGATCCTGGCGCGCCAGCTCGCTTATCTCCAGATAGCCGTTGAACAATACCCCTTCGGCCATTCCGGCCTCGCGCAAGGCGCGCAGCGGCTGGATCACCCGGTAGTGGCCGCAGCCCTCGATATCGGCCGGCAGCGCGATCACGCTCGGTAGCGGACGCCACGACTGCAACGGCCGCCAACTGGCGCGCGGGTCGGCCAGCTGGAAGCCGGCGCCGGGGTCCAGCGAAAACCCCGGGTTATAGGCCGGGTCGTTGGCCATCACCGGCAGCCACCGCGCATACATCGCTTCTTCGTCCAGCGCGGTGGCGGCAGGCGCGTCCAGCGGGTCGATCAGTAGTTGCGCGCGCGCTGCGAACACATTGAGGTAGCCGGCCTGATGCAGGCGCAGGCACAGGTCCGCATCGCTCCACGGCGCCAGTTCCGGCTCAAGCGCAAAACCGCCCGCGTCCAGGAACAGCTGGCGCGGCAGCATCAGGCACTCGCCACTCAGCGCGGCGTAGTTCTGGTCCAGCTGCAGGCGTTGCAGGTAACCGGAGTCGTCGAAGGCACTGCCTTCGAACGCGCGTGCCACCGGCGCCCCCAGGCCCAGCAGCAGGCCGGCATGGTGCACGGTGCCATCGCCGCGCAGCAGCTTGCCGGCCACCGCGCCCACCTCCGGCCGCAGTGCGTGGTTGAGCAACTGCTCCAGCCAGTATGCCTTCATCACTGCCGCGCCTGCGGCCAGCCACAGCAGCACGTCCCCACGCGCATGCTCGGCGGCGGCATTGCAGACTGCTTCGCGCGACGGCTCGGCGGCAAAGCGCAGCACACGGATTTGTTGCATCCCCAACGCATCGATGCCGGCCAGCCAGTCGCGCAATTCCGGCTGGCTGCTGGCGCGGTCCAGCAGCAGCACTTCGTAGTGCGGGTACGCCGTGTTGGCCAGGATGCTCTCCAGACAGCGCTGCACCTGCGCCAGCCGGCCATCGACCAGCACCAGAATGCTCACCAAGGGCTGCTGCGCATGCCGGTACTCCAGCGCATGACGGCCAGGGCCGGCGCTGTGCACCTGCGCGTCCACATAACTGCGTGCAGCGAGATGACGCGCAATGGCCTGGTGTTCGTCGACATCGCCGTGCCGGGTTTGGGAGGAGGCCGCCAGCAGCGGCTCGGCGATATGCTGCACACCTGCCAGCCCGTGGCGTTCGACCAGACCCAACTGGTAATTCAGCTCGAAGGCCGCGCCCGGACCTGGCGGAAATCCGCCATCGGCCACCAGCGTGGTCTGGCGGAACAGCCAGTGCCGCGACAGCGTGGAAGGTGCGCTCAGCAACGCGTCCAGGTACAGCGCTGGCCGCAGCGCCAGCCCCAGTTGGCGGTCGTCCAGCGCCACCACTTCGTCCGCGTACACCGCCTGGCAGGTATCCGGCAGCGCGAGCAGGCCCAACGCCACCACGGTCAGCCCGCTGAGGGTGAACACGGCACCGGCATCGACCAGCAACACCCAGTCGATCTCCCGCTGCGCGGCAATGGCCTGATTGAGTGCCGGCACCAGGCCGTCGTTGTCGATCAGCACCCCGCGTTCGGCGTCGCCGACCTGCGCCGGCGAGGTGCTGAGCACCCAGGTCTGCTGGTTTGGATAGCTGTTGGGCGCCTGCAGGCTGGCCAGCGTAGCGGCCACGGCCTGGGTATCGCCATCGCGGTCGATCAGCATCACCGCAATCCGTGGCCCGCCGGCATGCGCCTGCAGGCGCGCATCGATCAACGCGCGCTGCACATCGCTGGGGTGCCGCACGCCCAGCCAGGTGGCCGGCGACACTTGTTCGGTCATGCCGGCGCTGCGCATCAGCGCATTGACCAGATCCACCGACTTGAACACCCGCGCCTTGTGCGGGCTGAGCGGCGCCACGCGCACCTGCCGGTTGTCGCCGCTCTCGCGCCGCCAACCGAGCTGGCGGATGCCTTGGCGCAGGTCCTCATGCCCCTGATCGCCGACCCCGACCTGATCGCGGCCGGCCTGGCTGAACTGCGCGCTGGACACGCGGAAGCGCGTGAGCGGGCAGGCCAGAAACGCCAGGTTGCCGTGGCGTAGCAGCTTGACGTAGATCGCCAGATCGCCCACCCAATGGATCGGCTTGCCGTTCAACATCATCAGCGTGTCGCCCAATGCCACCAGGTCGGCGCGCCGGCACAGCACGCAGCTGGGCTCGCCGATGAAGTTGATGGCGTGGTCGGACAGGAACGACACCAGTTCCGGCCCATCGATCAGCACGTCGTCGTCGAACGGAAAGCTGGTGGCCAGAATGTCCGGCAACGGCGCGCCATCGTCGTCGATGCGTTGACGCCGCGAGGACGCCATCGCCGTGCCCGGGTTGCGCTCGATCGCTTCCACCAGCTGCGCGACGCAGTCCGGCTGCAACACGTCGTCGTCGTGCAGAAACTTGACGTACTCGCCCTGCGCCAGCCCGATGCCCTTGATGGTGCTGCCGAGTTCGCCCAGCCGCGTCGGGTTGCGGTAGTAGCGGATCGGGAAGGGAGCGGACGACAGGCGCGGCGCCAGGAGAGACTCGATCGCGCCATCGCCATTGTCGTCGCAGATCACCAGCTCCAGCGCCGGGTAAGTCTGCGCCAGCACGCTGTCCAGTGCCTGCGCGAAGTAGCGCGGCTTGTAGGTCGGCATGACGATGCTAACTAGGGTGGTGGAAGTCATGCAGGGCTGACCGTGTTCGAGGGTTGGGGAACTGGAATTCATAGCATTGTCGGGGCTGCGGCAACCAAACGTATACAGGCATCGTCGCGAGCGCGAGCTTCCACTTGGAACATGCCTATTTCGGCTGTCTGGCGTGAGGGGCCGACTTCAGCCAAGCCTGAAATGCGCGGGTGCGCGAGTGGCCGCTCCGATGCCGACCTTCAAATGAGGGCTGGCTCTCAAAAATCGATCGATCCCAATGCTAATTTGACGAGGCCGCTAGCCGCTGCTGGAGTGTTCAAGGTCAAGACAATATCCGCCACTGGAAGGATTGTTGATTCAAAAGTTCCAGATTCACACTAATAATTTTCACGTAATCTTAAATTAATGTAGAAATTAATGTAGCTATGAACTAACTATTTAAGGAGTTTCATGTTATGTCGGATGCAATCTCGGGCGCCAATATTTATGTGAAGCGCGGGACGCGCGCACAGTTTGATGCTGCTGCGACAGCCGGTGAACTCGCTGCAAGCGAGCCGTATTTCATCAGCGATGAAGGTCGGTTCGCGATGGGTACTAGCGCGAATAGCTACGTCACTTACGCAATTGCCTTGACTCAGGATTTGTCTTTGTACGTTTCCAGCACGGGTAGCGATTCCAATGATGGGTTAAGGATGGTCTGATCAATGCGGCCAGAGGATGCGTCGACCCGCATCGGTAGCGCTGACTACGCTCACACCTTCGGTTTTTCGCTGTTTCCAGCGCATTCTCGGGGCGTTCTCCCCATTACAGGCACAACTTCCCAACGGCAGGCATCAACTGCTTCCGCTTCAGCCACAGGTTCGACAGCGCAAAGAGCGTCAGCACCTGCGCGGTGTTTTTGACCAGGCCGCGATAGCGCACCTTGGCATAGCCAAACTGGCGCTTGATCACCCGAAACGGATGTTCCACCTTCGCACGCAGGCTGGCCTTGGTGTGCTCCCAGCGCTTGGCCAACTTCAGTTCGCGCTTGTTCTTGATCTGCTTCAGCTTCGAGGGCTTCTCCGCGATCAGGTAGCGTAGCTTGCGCTTGCCCTTGATCTCATCGCGCTTCTCAAGCCCGGTGTAGCCGCTGTCCCCACACACCGTGTCTTCCTTGCCATGCAGCAGCTTGTGCGCTTGCGTGATGTCCGCCACGTTGGCTGCCGTGCATTCCACGTGGTGCACTAGGCCGGATTCATCATCCACTCCAATGTGCGCCTTCATCCCGAAGAAGTATTGGTTGCCCTTCTTGGTCTGGCGCATCTCCGGATCGCGCTCACCGTCCTTGTTCTTGGTCGAACTGGGCGCAGAGATAATCGTGGCATCCACAATCGTCCCGCCGCGCAGGCTCTGACCCTTGCGCGACAGATGCGCGTTCACCCGATTGAACAGCTTGCGCGCCAATCGTGCTGCTCCAGCAGATGGCGAAAGTTGAGAATCGTCGTCTCGTCCGGCACCTCATCCAGCCCGCCGATCTTGGCGAAACGGCGCATCGACACCGTGTCGTACAAGGCTTCTTCCGCCGATGGATCGCTCAATGCATACCACTGCTGCAAAAAGTGGATGCGCAGCATCGTCTCCAGCCGATACGGCTGTCGTCCCGGTTGCCCCGACTTCGGATAGTGCGGCTCGATCAGCCCCAGCAGCTCCTTCCACGGCACGACCTGCTCCATCTCGGCCAAAAACACCTCACGCCGCGTCCGCTTGCGCTTGCCGTCGTACTCCGCGTCGCCGAAGGTCAGCTGCATCGAAATCGTCTACTCGGGTCGATGATCGATTGTGGCAGATCAGGACGGATTGTTCAGAGTTTCCTTAAGCGCTGCGACGGCATTTCAGACCATCCAGCGTGCTGTCAATGTGGTGAGAGCACGCTATTCGCTATGTGGATATACAGTATCTATTAATGTCGCAGACGGGACTTATGTAGAAAATGTTTCGATGGGCAACGTGACAGGTGGCGTCGTGCGGTTTGTAGGTAGCTCATCTGCTATTTGGCGCAACACCACGGGGTGGGTGCTCGTGGTGGATGCTGGCAGTACAGTTCAGATCTCTGGCTTCGCTTTTGGGGGAGGTTCCACAGCAAACGGCATAGTGATTAGTTATAGGGCGTCGTGTACTTTCCAGGGTGGGCATGTGTTCGCAGCGATGACGGGTTCCCAAATAGTTGTCACAGGGAATGGCGTCTGCTACGTCGCAGGCAACTACAGTATCACGGGAGGTGGTGTTTGCCATTATGGGGTATTCGACGGCGGTCAACTCGTTCTCCGTAGCATCACCGTTACCTTGATAAGTACGCCGGCCTTCACTAATGCCTTCGCTAACGCTGGCCGCGTGGGTAGTATAAATGGTGGTGACGCAACATTTACGTTTTCCGGAGCAGCCACAGGTGCGCGGTATGGAATCAATGCAAATGGTGTGATCTGGGTGAATGGGAAGGGTCCGAGTGCTTTTCCAGGAAGTGTGGCTGGATACGTGAATACTGGCGGGAGTTATTCTTGATAATGGATCTTATGAAAGCTACTAACTCCTGAGGGCCGGCATTGCTCCTTCAGCCCGGTGATTTGCGAAGCTGATCCGCTGCCAGCCTATTTTTCATACTTCCTTCTGGAAATCGATATAACCCTAATAGCCAGTGCTCGGCTGGTTGCTGGTAGCGAACGGAGAAGGGCGTTACCAGCAACTTGGACTCCAGCACCGCCTCAGTGGCGCCATTGGCATTGGCATCAAGATCACCAGCTGCAGTGCTGCATAGGCACGCTGTCCAGCGCCTGCGCGAAATGGCGCAGCTTGAAGGTCGGCATGACGAAGCTAACCAGGGCGTTCGAAGTCAGCGGTTATTGAGCGTCTTGAACAGTCCAAAGGTGCATCCACGGCGCGCGGCGACAGGAGCGTGAAAAGGGGGGGGGAGGCTCCACATTGCGCCGATGGGTGGCGAACCTGGGCGTGCTCAGCCTAGCCGAAGACGCAACAAGCGCGCCGTTGGTGCAGAAGGCGGCAACTGACCCGGCGGCGGCACTCCGTTGCGCGCATTGCCATGGAGAATCTTGCAGCTATACGGAGTCCTTGCGATACACCACCTCGATCCAGTCAGTGCGCAAGCTCTTCGGGTTCTTAGACAGCTTGGCGATGTCCCATAGCGAAAATCCGGCCGCGTGCATCAAGTTGACGACTTCGACGAAGCTGGTCGTCCTGCCATAGAAGTCGTACAGTCCGATTTCGATCACTGCGCAGTCGGTGTGCCGCAGGAGCGCCGTCGCGCCCTCGAGCACTTGACGCTCGAACCCCTGCACATCGATCTTTAGGATATGCACATGGGAAATCCCCAGTTCGGCGCATGCGTTGTCGAGGGTGGTCTTGCTGACTGCAATCTGCTCATTCGACGCTTGGCGCGCATACCCAAGCGAGTCGCTGGAATCCGCGTTGATCGGCAGTAGTCCACCCAGGTGCGAGATGCCTTGCCGGTAGTAAGGACTGATCTCTTCGTTCTCGCCTAGCGCCACGCACACGGCTTTGCTGCCAAATTGCGCGGCCACGTCTTCTAGCGCGGCAAAGTTCTGCGGATCCGGCTCGAACGAATACAGCTGGGAATTCGGATAGATCGATTTGAAATACCGGATCGACTCGCCGCGATGCGCGCCCACGTCCAGCACGACTGGTGCATCCGTTGCCAGTAATTGGTCGAAGAACCGGCGAGGCGAATACGCCTGTGCATGCTCTTCATTTCTGAGATCGGAAGTGCCACAGATGGGCGAATGCATGCCGGGCTGTGTGTGGGGCATTGTATCCTGGGTCATGGCGCGTTCTGCTCGCTGAGCTGCATCATGCGCAGCGCCGCTTCCACCCGCACGACATCAGCCGGGGTATCTACCGCGATCGATTGGTTGCTCATCTGCACCATACGCACCTCGAAGCCCAATTCCAGAAAACGCAGGATCTCGATGTCTTCGATCTCTTCCAGCGTGGTCTTGGACGTCACAGAAGCAAACGCTTGCAATGCCCGCTTCGGAAATGCATACGCGCAGACCTGCCGCCATGCGCGCCGGAATTCGCCTTGCTTGGTGATCGGGATCGCCGCACGCGACATGTACAGTAGACGCCCGTCCGGACGCACGACCACCTTGGGGACGCTCGGATTACGGAACTCGTCGATGTTAGTCACCGGGCAGTAACCGTTGATCACATCATTCGGCGCCGCTAATGCAGCGTCGATCAGCAAGCGCACGTCTTGCGGATTGAATAGCGGGTCATCGCCTTGCACATTGATGTAGCTGTCCACATCGAGCTGCTGCGCGACCTCGGCGACACGATCGGTGCCGGTCAGACAGTCACTGGAGGTCATCAGGGTGCGGATGCCAGCCTTTGCGCAGGTACGTTGAATCACATCGCAATCGGTGGCGACCAGAATGTGCTCGGCCGGCGCCGCCTTGGCGCACTGTTGATAGGTGCGCACGATCATGGGCACGCCGCCCAGTTCGATCAACGGTTTTCCGGGCAGTCGCGAAGAGTCGCGCCGCGCGGGGATGATGATGGCGTAAGTCATACAAGCCTCCTGGCAACCGATGGCGTTGAGCAGCGAGGGCGGCTCAGCCGACTCTGCCTTGCCAAAAATCGGTGGAGTTAAGATTCAGCCGGCTGACTGCCTCGGCAGCCTCCAGCACTGCATCGCTGTCGGTAAATAGCCGGTTCCATAAGTCCATCGAGAAACCGTAGCTAGTGTCACGAGCCACATTGAATAAAGGGGTGAACTTCAACGACGACCAGCTCAGGTGAGGCTCTAGCGCGAGCAGTCTCGACTGCGCAAAACGATAGCTATCCACCAGGGTTTCTGACGGGAAGCCAAGCCGGCGCGCGTAGTTCTCCCACAAAAAGGATTCGAATGTGTATTGGCTTATTTCTCGAAAATGACGATTGGGTGTAAGTTCGTTCATTGGAGAGAATTCGGCGTCCGCATAATTTGCTGGTCGCGGATCCTCTGGGATCGACCACAATGCCAGCATGTCTTGCGTCCTACCAAGCATAGTTTTCTCGGTGAAATGGAACGGGATGTTTCGACACCCCCCTACCAAAGAAATTGCGATCTTTCCTTGATTACGTTTGCCTCTAAAATGGACATTGATTGCGTCGTGGGTTGAGCCGGTCAGCACGTTGTCGCTACGGCAACGCACCGCAAAGTCGATACCTTGCTCAGCCAGATGCTCCACGCCCAGGCGTGCGGAGCGCAGCACCGCATTGCGGTATTGCAGACCCAGGTTGTCCGGCTGAGGCACCAAGATCAGCTCATCCAGCCAGGGCCTGCAGCGGTCCAGAAGCGCACTTGGTTGGTGATCCCAGGTCACCATGCACTGATACGTCCAAGGAAAACGCAGGCGATTCCAGGCCAGCACCAAGGGCGTAAAGTCGAACGCGAGTCCTTGCACGAAGATTCCGGTATCCGCCTTAGTTAGTTGGCGCGACAGGTGCAGTTGGGGCAACAAGCGCGAGAAATCCTGCAATTCTTGCAGCAGTGCAATGCTGCTCTCGTCGCAATCGACGGCACGCACCGTGCGGAAGCGGCCATGTGCCTTTGCAATCTGGTTCATTACCTCCGCCGCGTGATTGGAGAAGATGACGATCAGCACATCATCGACCAATTCGTCCTCCAGCGCCGAAGGTGATCTGACCGAAAGGCCATGGACAGTCGTGCCCTGATTTTCAGGCCGTGGGCAGATGGTGTAATGCAAATTCAACTGCTGGGCGATCGCTGGATAGAAATCGCGAAAAAACTGTCCCGCACCCCAGCCGATCAACTTAGTGTTGCGCGGATTCAGTCCTGGATATTTGATGGTGGCTCGCTCGATCGAGCCGATTGCTAACGCCATAAAAGGGCTTCCTTGTGTGCTTTGCTAAGAAGGCGTGACCATGCCATCGCTACCTACGCAATAAAATTGCGTGATTTTATTGCTGTGATCCATAAAGGCTATTAATCATGTGCCTAGAAGTAATATAGAACCATCGCATCGGGGCATAACCGGTTGTGTTGCCGGAAGCCAATTTGATAATCCTTTTCCATTTCTTTAACGAATTTCGTTAGTGTTAACAGATCCTCCGGCTTATGATAGGCTGAGATCGCCATTTTGGGGCGGTTTTTCTCGATTGTTTCCCTTGCGCCGTGTAACGCCTTGAGCTCGGATCCTTCGATCTCTAATTTGATGAATGTCGCCGTCCTTTCCGTAGCCTCGTCAATAGTTGTGACCGGAACGGTTATCGCCACGTCTTCTTCGCGCGATTTTTCATATATATGGCCGATGATGTTGGATTCTACTAGGTGCGCAGACTGGGTTTGAAAAAGACCGGGAATTTCGAAATCTGGAACAATTTGCCCTGGGTTAAATTTCAATGTTGTGTTGCTATCCCACAACCCTTTCTCGTGCAAAGTGATAGCTGGCGCCAACGGTTTCAGGTATTGATCCTGTAGTAAATTGAGGCGCGAGCGGATTAAATTATTGTTGTGAATGGATGGTTCGAAAGAATGAATTCTTTTGAAATCCCCCTTGCATGCGCGCAAAAAGCCCTCGATGGTGTCGCCATTGAAGGCGCCACCATCAACATAAACTTCTTCGTCATTAAACTTGAAAAATTGGCGGTTGGTGGAGTATGAGTTGAGGCCGAAATTATCCGCTCCATGTCCGACAGCACATGCTTCAAGATAAAATGGATTTAGTGTCAGTCTATAAAGCAGAATGCACAGCCATGAAATTTGCGAATATTCATCAGTAAGATCGTTGGAAAATTCAACTAGGTAATCAACATTGTTAAGGGTGGCATTGAAGAATTCGTAACCGTACCAGAAAAAGCGGCCGGTTTCCCCGCTATGGTCGACACCGCATTTCTCCAATAAATGCAAAAACTGCAACGGAAGTAGTGTTGGCAAGTTACATTGATTGGCTGTTTTGGTGAAGTGCTGAAAAGCAGTTCCGCCTGGAGTCAGAATGCAAGATGTCACATCGGCCTGGCCTACGGCCAGCTCGACCCAAGTATCCGAGCTGATGACAGGGATTCCGAATATGTGCCTTTGACGCTCGCGCAGGAAGTCGTCAACAATGGCAATAACATTGGCTGATTTTGCCAGTACTCGAATCTCTGATCTGCACACCGATCCGCAAATAATAAAATTTTGTTTTTTAAGGAAATCCGATGGCGCCCGATCGAGCAAGGCGGGGAAGACTCCGTGTGGTTGCGCAAGCGCATCACGTAGTTCAAAGACATCCCTAATAAGCTGTTGTTTGGAAAGAAATGGGTACATAAATATTAGCTCAGTCTGGATGACGGGAAATCTAAGAGTCGATTAAATGGAGGCTGCGATATGCTTTTAGGGATAAGCGCAGGGAGTGAGCTTTTCATTTTTTAGTAAAGGATGCGCGCGCCGTCCGGCATCAGGGAGTCGTAGAAACATCGGTCAGGCAGTACATCGGGCAACACGGAGTGCAGCAGCCATTCACAGCGCCGACCAATGCGTGCTTGGCGAGGTGCCACACTGCCACTGCCTAGGGTGCTGCCCTGGCCGATTTGCACCCCTTGCCCTAGTTGTACGCCGGCATGCAATGTCACACTGGAGCCTACGCGGACATCCGCCTCGACGATAATCTGGCGATCCAGCCAGCTACCTGCACCGATGCGGCTACCCGGTGCCAAATTGCAGCCTGGACCGATGTATACATTGCCCATCAGTTCCACTCCATCGGCAATGATGGTCTGCGGCGAAATCAGATTAATCGTGCGATAGCCAGCCAATCTCACCTCTGCGAGCAGCTTGTGCCGGGCATAGTTCACCGCGCGCTCGTCTAGCGCTACGAACACTTCAGTCTGTGCCGCAGGAAAACGGGCGAACAGTTCGCCCAGATCGAAGGTGTAGCGATCCGCCGTCGGCAGTTCGAGCGTGGTGTGTTCCAGGCTACAGGCTTGCGCAGTAGCTTGGGCTTTTGCCAGCGCCGCGCCATGGCCTAACAACACTAGTGCTTTCAAGCAGTCTCTCCCAGCACGTTTTCCCGATACCAGAGATGCTGCTGCACCAGATGCGCTTCGTAGTCACCATGCATGAACGAACCGGAATAGGGGCCAAGTCCCTGCTGTAGGCGTTCCAGTACCAGCGTGTCTTCGGCGATAACGGTTCGTTCGCCGCGAATCAGCGTACTCAGCAGCGCGGTAAAGTCGGTGCTCGCACTCTTGCGACGGGCGGTCATCATCCACAGGTGGTAGTTAGTCACGCCTGGAGACACCGGTTCGTATTGCTGCAGCAGGAAGTGCTCACCACGGACGCTGCAGAAGTTGACGTTCGGATAGATGAACCAGTTGTAATAGATATGATCAGCGCCATAGGTGTCGCACAGCGCGTTGAACCACGATACATAAGGTTGCAAGGGCGCTTTCGTCGGGTAGCTGAGCGTGCTCAGTGCTGGCGCCTGGCCATGTTGAACCAATTGCTTCACGATCGATGGCGCACCTGTGGCAGTGCCTGTCGATTTGACCTGTGTCGTCAGGGCGGGCAGGAAGGTCTTCGGATGAACGAATGGGACATGGTTGTAGTCCTTCACGTTCTCCATATTGAGCTTCCAGTTGTAGTGAACCCGGTGCCGGCTATGGATCACCTGCGTGTCCAGGTGCGAGGACGCTTCGCGCAACTGCTGCAGGAAAGAAGCGGTGAACTGCGTCTCCAGCGGCAACGGTTGCTCGGCCAGGTTGACGAACAACAACCCACCGACTTCCTCCAGCGCCAACTTACGCAGGCAGATGCCTGCACGTTCGTGCTCATCGAAGCGATAGAGCTCGGCGTTAGGCATGGCGCGCAGCTCGCCTTCCGGGCCAAACGACCAGGCGTGATAGGGGCAGACCAGCGGGCGCTGGCCGACATCGCTGATCTGGATCGCAGACAACCGGTGCGGACATTGGTTAACGAAGGCGCGCACACCTGCGCTGGTTCGCTGCACCAGCACCGGCACACCGGCGATCGTGCGGGTGAAGAATTGGTTGCGCTCGCGCACCATCGTGCTGAAACCAACAAAGTTCCATAGCTGTCCGAACAGGCGTTCGCGTTCCAGCGCGAAGGTCTTTTCGCTGGTGTAGTGCCGCGCGTCCAGCGCGTGGCGCGTCATCGGCTGCACCGGCGCGGGCAGTCTGGCGTCCTCATGCTCATGAGCTGGAGACCGGTTTGTTGAAGATCGCGCGTGCCGGGTTGCCGACCACAGTCTGGCCCGGCGCGACATCGTGAAACACTACAGCTCCCATGCCCACTACCGATCGTTCGCCGATGGTGATGCCTCGTGCTATCAGGGCTCCGGAATTGATCACCGCGCCATGGCCGACGGTGACGTGGCCGGCGAGCACGCAGCGCGGCGCGATGTGTGCGTAATCGCCGACCACCACGTCGTGGCCCAGCAGCACTTCCTGGTCGATGAAGGCGTAGCTGCCGATGCGACAATCGACGCCACAGTTCACGTCATAGCCGAAATAAGTCGGCCCGTACACGGTGCGTGTGCCGAGGCTGCAGCGGGTGCGGATCGAGACGAACTCGGCTCCCCCTGCCACCAGTGGTGTGACCTGACGTTCGCGTGAAAGCGGGTCGCCGATCGCGGCAACGAACAATTGATCCGCACGCGGAGCGAACTCGGCCGGGTGACCCAGCCAGGGGTAGTACAGCGCGGCTGGCACAGTGTCTGGGCCACGCTCGTCCAAGAAGCCGGCAATGACCCAGTCGATGCCGTGGCTATGGTCCACCTGCAGTTGTGCCAACACTTGGCGTCCCAATCCGCCGGCTCCGAGGATGACGATCTGCTTCATGCGTGCTCCTCAGCTAATTGTCAGCCCGCCGTCCATCACCAGGCTCGTGCCGGTGATCCAGCGGCTGGCACCGGATAGCAGGAAGATGGCGGCATTGGCCACGTCGTCGGGTCGCCCGAAACCAAGCGGATAATTGCTGCGTTCGGTCTCAAGCGAGCCCACCACCTGGGCAGTGGCGTCTAGCAACGGGGTATCGACCAGCGCCGGCGACAGGCAGTTGACGCGGATGTGTCGCTTGACTACTTCCATCGCCAGGCAGCGGGCGTAAGCAATCAGCGCAGCCTTGGAAGCGGAATAGGCACCTACCCCTGCCACACCGATATGCGCGGCGATCGATGCGATGAACACGATGGCGCCATCGGCGGCGATCAGGTTCCGTTTGAGCAGACCCTGGGTCAGCAGAATGGGCGCATCGACGTTGGTCGCCTGGACCTCGCGCAGGTGCGCCTCACCGACCATCCGTGCTGGACATAGCCGCGAGATGCCGGCGCTATGGACCACGCCATGCAGCGGCGCCGAAAGCGCGGCGACGAGCGAAGCGCGCTCGGTGGCCACCGTCAGGTCAGCACGCAGCGCCTGGTGGGGCCGCTCGCTGATGGCCCGTAGATCAGCCAGGGTGGCGTCCAGGCGTCGCGGATCGCGTCCACTGACGATCAACTCGCCGCCCATGCGTGCGCAGCCTAGGGCGATCGCGCGGCCCAGCCCTGAACTGGCGCCGCTGACCAGGATGCGCTTATCGGCAAGGCTGAAAGGATTGAAGGATAGGGAGTCGTTCACGGGATCTCGTTTTCTGCAGCGGCGACCGGAGAGCTCAAGATTCGATCAAATCGGGGAAGACTGCACCTTCGATCTCCACCAGGCAGCTGCCCCACGAAAGGCCGATGCCGAAGCCGCACAGCAACACGCGCTTGGGTCCTGACTCGAGTTCCTTGTTGATCCGCGCAGTCATCGTGACCGGCAACGAGGCGCCGCTGGTGTTGCCGAAGTCGCGCAGCGTCGAAGGCACCTTTTCCACCGGCAGGCCAAGCTTCTTGCGGATGGTCTCGTTGATCATGCGGTTGGCCTGGTGGAAGACGAAGTAATCCACCTCCTCCTTAGACGCGCCGGTGTAGTCAAGCAGCTTCTGTACCGCAGGCGGAATGCGTTGGGTAGAAAAGCTCAGCACCGCCACGCCATCCAGTTGCAGGTCCACGCCACGCTTCCACGCACCTTCCGGCTCCTCTCGATAGGGCACCAAGTGCTGGATGCCGACCGGCTCACGATGCCCACCCACCGGCAGGATAATGGCTTTGTAGCCGCTGCCATCGCTGTTGAGGTCGAAATACATCGGCGGCGCGTCAGCACTGAATTCCAGCGCAGTGGCCGTGCCGGAGTCGGAGAAGATCGGGTCTTCCAAATTGGCACTACGGTCACCCACCAGCAGCAGGCCCTTCCTGACGCCGCCGGCGGCGATCATCGAGCCGAGCAGGTTGATGCCGAACGGGTAGGCCGAGCAGCCCAGATTGACGTCGAAGGCGACGGTGGCATGCGACAGCCCCAGCCGGTCCTGCAGGATGATGGCAGTGGCCGGGATCGGGTAATCCGGTGACTGGGTCACCACGATCAATGCATCGATCTCCTCGCGCTTCCATTGCAGCCGCTCCAGCAGCACTTCGGTCGCATCGAAGGCCAGGTCGGAAAAGCACTGCCACTCCGACGCCATGCGGCGTGTCTCGATGCCGATGTTGCGCACCAGACGCTCGCGCTCGGAACGTATCTGCGGCCGGCAATCGGTGAGATTGGACACCACGCGCTTGGGCACGCAGGTCGCCATGCCGGCAAAGCGAACATTGTGCAGCGTGGAGGTCGGCATGGTGCTTAGGCCTCGGTCAGTTTGTAGAGATCGCCCACGGTGACGGCGGCAGACAGATCTTCGCCGGTGATGGTCTTGCTGTACTCCATGTCGAACATGACGATCACGCCCAGCGCGGCCAGCGAATCCCACTCCGGCAATTCCAACAGGACGGTGTCCATGGTGACCTCCACCGGTTCCTGAAAGTCGGTGGCGGAGAGGAAGTTCTCGATAAATGTTGCCTGGGTCATGCGAGCTCGCCTGGTTGCCTGTTGTAGAGATGTGAGGTTGAAATGCAGGTGCAGCGTGATACGGTCATGTCGCCCGTTGGCCGGCAATGAGATCGGCGATGGTATCCACCTGGTCGCTGCTCAAGCCAGGAAAGATCGGCAGGCACAGCACCTGCGCGGCGACTGAGCGCGCCACCGGCAACCGTGCCGGCGCCGACGAGGGTAGGGCACGATACATCGGGAAGTCGCTGATCAACGGATAGAAGTAGCGCCGCACCAGGATGCCGTGCTCGCGCATCAATTGGTATAGCGCATCGCGCGACAGCGGGTAGTCGTCCTGCACCAGGATCGGAAAGTACGCGTAATTGGGCGTGGAGTGATCGAGCCTTGCAACGCAATGGATGCCGCGAATGTCGCTCAATCGTTGCCGGTACTGCGCATCGATGGTGCTGCGTTGCGCAATGGCCTCATCAATGTGCTTGAGCTGCAGCAGGCCGAACGCCGCGCTGATTTCGTTCATCTTGCCGTTGATGCCCGGTGCCACCACCGTGGTTTCGTCGACGAAGCCGAAGTTCTTCAGGTGCCCGATGCGCTGGTAGGTTCTTTCGTCGGGACAGACAATCGCACCGCCTTCGAAGGTATTGAAGACCTTGGTCGCATGGAAGCTCAACACGCTCAGGTCGCCATGGCGCAGGATCGATCCGCCTTCGTCGCGCACGCCGAACGCGTGCGCCGCGTCGTAGATCACCTTGAGGTTGTAGATGTCGGCGATGCGCGTGATCGCGCTGGTGTCGCAGGCAGTGCCATAGCAGTGCACCGGCATGATCGCAGTGGTTTGCGGGGTGATGGCCGCTTCGATCTTCGAAGGGTCCATGTTGAGCGTCACCGGGTCGATGTCCACGAACACCGGGGTGATGCTTTTCCACAGCAGCGAATGCGCGGTGGCAACGAACGAGTAGGGTGTGGTGATCACTTCGCCGGTGATGCGCAGCGCCTGCAGCGCGGTGATCAGGGCGGTGGTGCCGTTGGTCAGCAATGCCAGGTGCGGTACGCCCAGGTAATCGCAGAGCGCGCGTTCGAGGGCATGGTGCATCTCGCCGCCGTTGCTGACGATGCGGCTGGTCCAGATCCGCTCCAGATAAGGCAGGAACTCTTCCAGCGGCGGCAGCAGCGGACTGGTGACGGGGATGGGCATCAATGCCTCGCTGGTGCGGGTGGATGTCGGGATTCCGTCGCAGCCGGCAGCTGCGAACGGAGTGATCCTGCTGAAGCAAGCGCTATGCCAGCGAGCGGAACCTGGGCGTGTGCTGGCTCAGTTGGCCAGCTCGGTCTGCTCGCGATCGATGCCGTACTTGCGCAGCTTCTCCACCAACGTGGTGCGGCGCAGGCCCAGCAGCTGAGCGGCATGCGCCACCACGCCCTGCGTGCGTTCCAGTGCTTCGTTGATTAGCGCCAACTCGATGTTGGCCATATGCCCGCGCAAATCGATGCCGTCGTCCGGCAGGCTGGACGTGGCGGAGAGCTCGGCATCGGCAGTCTTTGGTTGCAGCGTCACCACATTGTTCGGCAGGGCGCCGACCTCGACCGGCGCAGCCAACAACTCCGGCTCCGGCGGCAGCTCGACCGGACTGGCCGAAGCGAAATCGCCGCGATAACGCGCCGGCAGATCCTGCACCCGCACCAGCCCGCCGGGATGCAGCACCGCCAGGCGCTCGACCAGATTGGTGAGCTCGCGCACATTGCCGGGCCACTCGTAGCTGCGCAGCGCCTGCAGTGCCTCGTCGGCAAAGCGCACTTCGCCGCGACCGGTGCGTGCCAGCTGGCCCGCAATAGTCTGCACCAGCATGGCCAGATCGTCCACGCGCTCGCGCAGTGCCGGCATTTCGATCGGAAACACATTGAGGCGATAGAACAGGTCCTCGCGGAACTGGCCATCGCTGATGCGCGATTCCAGATTGCGGTGGGTCGCGGCGATCACGCGCACGTTGCAGCGGATGGTCTGCCCGCCGCCAACGCGCTCGAAGCTGCGCTCCTGCAGCACGCGCAGCAGCTTGACCTGCATCGGCAGGCTCATGTCGCCAATTTCGTCCAGCAGCAGCGTGCCGCCCTCGGCCATCTCGAAGCGACCCTTGCGGGTGGTCAGCGCACCGGTGAAGGCGCCTTTTTCGTGGCCGAACAGTTCGCTTTCCAGCAAATCCGGCGGGATCGCGCCGCAGTTGATCGCCACGAACGGCCCGTCGCGCCGCGGCGAGTGCTGGTGGATGGCGCGCGCCACCACTTCCTTGCCGGTCCCGGATTCGCCCAGGACCAGCACGGTGGTATCGAATGCAGCCACCTGGTCGATCAGCCGGCGCAGGCGGGTCACCGCCTCGCTGTTGCCGGTCGGACCGGAGTCTTGCTGCACGCCGGCCTGATGCTCGGCGTCGAGCCGCTTGAGGCTTGCGCGGCGCAACAAGGCTTCCAGCTGCGCATGACGCAGGGGAGTGTCCAAGGCCCACACATTGGCTTCGTGCAGGCCATGGGTCTGCGCAAACGCGCTCGGGCTGCCCTCCATCAGCAGCACCGGTGGCGGCAGCTTGGCATCGGCCAGCCAGTCGAAGAATTTGTCGGCCTGTGCAGCGTCCTGTGCCGAGCCCACCATCACCGCCATCCATTCATCGTGGCGGTGACGGCCAGGATTGATGTCGGCGCCGTCGGTGACCCAGCGGGGATTGAAGTCCATGAATTCGAGCAGCGACACCGTGCGCTCGGCGCGCACGGCGTCGCTGTCGATCAACAGAATGCGGGACTCACTCATTCCTGGCTCCTTCCGTCAGGCCCTCCAGGATTGGCATGACTTCCTGGATATAGGACAGCTTGCTGACAAAATTGTCAGCACCCGCGCGAAGAGCGTGTTCACGATGCTCGGCATCATCGAAGTGGCTCGCGATGACAATATACGGCGGATCGTCCTGCGTCTTGATCAGACGCGTGGCCTGCAGCCCGCCCATCTCCGGCATGGCCAGGTCCATCAGCACGACATTGGGGCGCAGCGACTCAGAGCGCTCGATCGCTTCCAGCCCATTGGCGGCGCTGCCCACGATATCGAGCCACTCGACCTTGCGAAAATGACGCATCGCAGCGTTGATGAAGCCCTCGTGGTCGTCGACCAGCAGCACGGTGAGTTTGCTCATAGTAGTCCTTATCCTGCCCGGGCAAGCAGCGGTTTAGTGGTGCGGCGGCGCTCGCGTGCCGGTGCGATATCAAGTTGTTCGCGGTACTTGGCCACGGTGCGGCGCGCAATGTTAACGCCTTGCCGCGACAGCAAGCCGGCAATCGCCTCGTCGGCCAGCGGCCGGCCGGCCGGCTCGCTTTCGATCAAGCGGCGCACCATCGCCTTGACGGCCTGGCCGGAGACGCTGGCGCCTTCCAGCCGCACGGCGAAGAAATGCTTGAGCTCGAAGGTGCCGCGCGGGGTCTGGATGTATTTGCCGGTGGTGATGCGCGAAATGGTCGATTCGTGCATGCCGATCTCGTCGGCGATTTCCTTCAGCGTCAGCGGTGCCATCGCTTCTTCGCCACGCGCCAGGAAGGCGGCCTGGCGTTCGACGATGGCGCGCGTGGCGCGCAGCAGGGTCTCATAGCGCATCGACAGGCCGCGGGTCAGCCAGCGCGCTTCCTGCAGCATGTCGCGCAGCGGCTGCGCGGCCTCGCCGGCGTCGGCCAGTGCGCGTTCGTGCACCGGGTTGATGCTGACGCGATGGGTGGTGGCCGGGTTGAGTGCGACGCGCCAGCTGTCGTCGGCATGCCAGGCGAGCACATCCGGGATCACGCTGGCATTGCTTTCCTGCAGCAGGTCGTCGCCCGGGCGCGGTTGCAGCGACAGGATCAGCCGCACTGCTTCACGGACATCGTCCACTTCGGCATCGTGCGCGCGCGCCAGCACCGTGTAGTCGTGCGCGGCCAGCAGCTCCAGATCGCCGTCGAGGATGCGCGCAGCCAGGTGGCGTGCCGGCACGCGGCCGGGCAGGGCGCTCAACTGGGCCTGCAGGCACTCGCGCAGATCGCAGGCGGCCAGACCGGCCGGGTCGCCGTGCAGCAACCGCTGCCGGATCGCTTCGACCGCCTGCACGGTCATGCCCAGACGGGTGGCGCCCAGCTGTTGCAGCGTCGACAGCGCTTCGGTCAGATAACCGGCGTCGTCGGTCTGTTCCAGCCAGAACGCAGCGGCCCCCAGCGCCGCCTCGTCCAGGTCCAGCGCCAGCTCGCGCAGGATGCGCACATGCGGGTCGGTCGACTCGCCGGCGGCCACGCGCTGCATGCGATCGTCGTCGCCGTCGTTCCAACTGCCGCCCTGCACGTCCCACATCGTGCTTTCCGGTAGCTCGTCGAACGCGGCGATATCGCTGGCGCCATCGTTGTTGGTGGCGGCCTCGTCCCCGTTATCGGCCAGCTCTTCCAACTCCAGCAACGGATTGGTTTCCAGGGCGCGACGGATTTCCAGTTCCAATTGCATGCCGTCCAGTTGCAACAGACGGATCGACTGCAGCAACTGCGGGGTGAGGTGCAGTTGCTGGCCAAGCTGGGCGGAAATGGTCGTCTTCATGGAAGCGCTTCCGATGGGCGCTGCACGCAGCAGCGATGGAATGCATCTTGCAGGACAACGCGACGGGTTTCTAATCAGGGAGTCAGGTGAGGCGACTCATGATTTTCCCGACAGTTTGTCGGGAGTCTCCTGACATTGCAGGCAGGCTCAAGCGTGCCCGCCGGAATTCCGTCACTGTTTTAACCATCGCTGGCCCACGCGTGCCCGGCTGGCGGGTCAGACCAACTCGTTGTGATGCTTGGCGGCCAGCAGCACCAGATCGTTGGCGCGACGGCAGCCGAGCGATTCCATCATGCGGGCGCGATGGGTTTCCACGGTCTTGACGCTGATGCCCAAATCGGCGGCGATTTCCTTGTTGCTCTGGCCGCGGCCGATTTCGCGCAGGATCTCGCGCTGACGCGGCGACAGCGCAGCAATGCCGACCGGCTTTTCGCGGCCCAGCATCGGCGCAATCATCTTGGACGAGATCTGCGGGCTCAGGAACACCTGGCCGGCGGCGGCAGCACGCAACGCCAATTCCAGCTCCAACGGCGCGGCATCCTTGACCACGAAGCCAACCGCGCCGCGATCGAGCGCATCGCGCACATGCACCGGGTCGTCGTGCATCGACATCATCACCACGTGCGTGCGCGGCGCGGCGCGCAGCACGTCGGTCATGGCATCCAGGCCGCTGCGACCGGGCAAGGACAGGTCCATCAGCACCAGGTCGGGTCGGTGCAGGGACGTCATGTCCAGGGCTTGTTGCGCATTGCTGGCTTCGCCCACGACATCGATGCCAGCGAAGGTTTGCAGCAGCCTGGACAGGCCGGCACGGACAAGGGTGTGATCGTCGACGATGATGACTCGCACGGCGCAGAAGAGACCTTTTTCAGTAAAGGGCACCTTAGCTGACCCGGCGCCCGGCGCCAACTATCGGATCAACGCTGGCGGCGGGCGTCGGCGATCTGACGGCGATGCAAGCGAAACAGGTGACGTTCCAGGGCGTCCTGCAGGCCCGGGGCGAGCGGGGCAAAGCGCAGCCATAGCCAGACATCATGGCCATCGCTCGCGTTCGCCAGCACAGTAGCAGGAAGCTGTACAAGTTCAGGAAGCCAGTCGGACGGCTGCAGGCAAACGCTGCCGGCCGTGCCCGGCGGGTGGCTGGTTGCGCAACTCAGGCGGATCCCGCGCACCGACCAGTGCACCATTCCCTGGCTCAGGCCGCTGTCGCCCTGGCGCACCAGGCGGCCGATCAGCGCCAGCATCAAATCCAGTTTGGCGTCCATGCGCTGCACCAGCAGCGGCAGTTCGCCGCGATCTTCGCTGGTTTCTTCGCTACGCAGGTCTTCGACCTGGCCGAGACTGCGCAACAGGGTTTCTGCGGCGCTGTGTGCGCCGGCATCGCTCCCGGCCCGGAAGCCGGCCGGCAACTGCAATTGGCAACTGAGCGTATCGGCAAACAGCTCGGCATCGGCCGATGGCGCGAGTGTGCCGATCGCGCTCATCAGATGCGTCCGACCCGCGCGTAGGCGCGGCTGGCCGACGATGAGGTGCGTTGTGCGCGGATCAGCTCCAGCAGCTTGCGCTGCCGCTCGCGCATCATCCGCATCAGGTCCTGGTGCATGCCCAGCAAGGCCTGCAGCGCGTCGCGGTCCTGCTGGATGTCCACCTGCTGCGCGTATTCGCGCAGGTGCAGGTCGTGGTTGTCCAGCATTTGCGGCATCGCCTCGAATTCCTCTTGCGCCATGGCCAGGCGAAGGTCGGCGATTTCTGCTTGAAGGCTTTGCACGCTATGCATGGCAGGACTCACGAAACGGCGGAAAGGCCGCGTTGTTCGAGGGGAATGGAGTTCCACGCCGAGTCGATTTCGCTGAGCAACCCCAGCGCTTCGGTCAACGCGGTCTCGTCGTTGTGCAGGTTGGCTGCGGTCAGCCGCTGCATCACGTAGTCGTACAGGGCCGAGAGGTTACCAGCGATCTCGCCACCGGCTTCGTGATCGAGCGAGCCGTTCAAGTGACCGACGATCGCGCACGCCTCGCCGATGGCCTTGCCCTTGCGCGCCTGGTCGCCCTGCGCCAGGCAGGCCTGGGCCAGACGAATGCGCTGGCAAGCGCCGGCAAACAGCAACGAGACCAGCTTGTGCGGATCGGCTTCGGTCACGCTGGTGGACACGCCGACCTTGCGATATTGCTCGGCATACTGACGATTGGAACCGTACATGGATGACTCCTCAATGGGCTGACCTTCGCTGGTCCCGGAGCGCTGCGCTCCTGCGACGACGCTCCTGCCGGAAGGCAAGGCCGAAATCACGATAGGCCTTACTTGTATCGGCAATACCCTGACAGGACTTGAGGATCGTCATCACGGAAATCAGCTTGTCAGCAGGCTGCTGAGCGAGCTGGTGCTGCTCTGCAACTGGGTGATCATGGTTTCCATTGCGGTGAATTGCGCGGTGTAGCGGTCGCTGAGTTTTTCCATGCGCGCATCGAGATCGTCCAGCTCCGACTCATAGCCCTTGATGGTCTTGTTCAAGCTGTCCGAGCGCAGGGTCAGCGTGCCGTTGGTGACATTGACGTTGCTGTCGAGAATTTTGCTCAGCGTGCCGCTGAACTTGCTGTCCTTGCCGAACACCTCGGCCGCCGCGCCACCGTCCGAGGCGATCGCGGTGTCGAACTTGGCGCCGTCGAAACTCATCACGCCATCCTTGTCGATGGTCAGGCCCAGGGCCTTGAGTTCGTTGACGTTGCCGCTGACCTGGCCGCGCAGCTGCTGCTGCAGATTGCGCACCAGCGAATCGCCGGTCAGCGCCGAAGCGGTCTTGGTGGTGGCGTCGTAGCTGCTGCTCTTGGCCAGCAGCGTGTTGGCGGTGTTGTAGGCCGCGGCGAACGCGGTGAGGTTGCCCTTGAGGCCGCTGGTGTCGGCTGTCACGCCCAGATTGAACTTGGTGCCTTCAGCCGCCTTGGTCAGCGTAAGCACCACGCCGGGCACGATGTCGCTGACGGTATTGGAGCTGGACGTGCGCTCGAAACCGTCCACGCGGACCAACGCGTCGGCGGCGGCGACGGTCTGGTTCAGCCCGCCGGTGACGCCGGGGCCGTAGGTCAGGCTGCTCAGGCTGGGGTCGCTGGCGCTGATGGTCAGTGCGCCCTTGGTGCCGGAATCGACCGCATTGAAGACCAGATGCTGGCCATCGTTGGCGGTGACCACACTGGCAGTCACGCCCTTGCCGCCGGCAGCCTTGTTGATGGCCGCGGCGATGTCGGCGAGCTTGTCGGTGCCGCTGATGTCCACGGTGACGCTCTGATCGCCATAGCCGATGGTCAGCGTGCCGCTGCCCACCGTGGCGTCGGCAGCGAACGCACCGGAGGCCAGTTTCTGCGAGGTCGCCAGCGAGACCACTTCCACCGAATAGTTGCCCGGCGCCGCCGAGCTGGTGGTGGTGGCGGTGAAGCCGGCATCGGTTGGCACCGTGGCCTTGTAGGCGTTTGTGTCGGCGCTGCTGATCACCTTGTCCAGCGCAGACTTGAGCGTGGTCATGCTGCTCTTGATCTGGCTGATCGCCGACAACTGCGTGGTCGCAGCGGTGCCGGCCTTGTTGATGCGCGCCTGCTCGGGGTCTTTCTGCCGGGACACCAGGGTGGACACCACGGTGGGGATGTCCAATCCGGAGCCAGAAGTGCTGATCACCGATGCCATGTTGCATTCCTCGTCTGGGCGTCCGAAACACACGGACGCATGGGATTACGTGACGGGTATCGGCCGCATCCGCGAGGACTTTAGCGGCAGCGATGGGGTACGTGCACAAGGGCTATCGAAGCAAATTCCATGCCTGCCGAATCGGCCGCGCGCGTCAACAATCCGTCAAAGGCTGGCGCAGCCGGGCTGCGGCCACAAAAAAGCCCCTCCGAAGAGGGGCTTTGGGTTTGCTGCGGAGCGCTGCCGCGTTGCGGCGGCAGCTAACTGCCGGTTACTGCAGCAGGCTCAGCACGTTCTGCGGAACCGACTTGGCCTGGGCCAGCATCGCGGTACCGGCCTGCTGCAGGATCTGCGTGCGGGTCAGTTCGGCGGTTTCCTTGGCGTAGTCGGTGTCGCGGATACGGCTACGCGAGGCCGACAAGTTTTCCGAGGTCGCGCTCAGGTTGGCGATGGTGGAGGTGAAGCGGTTCTGCACCGCACCCATGTCGGCGCGCGAGGAGTTGACCGCGGTCAGCGCCTTGTCGACGATTTCCAGGGCCTGCTGCGAGCCGGCGAAGGTGGAGATGTCCAGGTTGGTCAGGGTGACTGCGGTAGAGCCGGAGGCTGCCGAAGCGGTGGTGAGGCCGGCGCCGACGGTGACGCCGGTGGCGCTGGAGGTGCCCATGCTCAGCGAGGTGAAGTCCTGGCCGGCCTTGAGCGATTCGAGCTTGAGGTTGCCGCTGGTGTCGATCGAGGCATACATGCCGGTCTGGTCCAGCTTGTCGTTGATCGCCGCCGCGACCTTCTTGTTGATCGCCGCCGCGTCGTCGCCGTTGGCAACTTTGACGTCGCCGATGGTGACGGTCTTGGCGGTGCCGCTGGCATCGTTGAAGGCCAGCGAAATACCGGTGATCGAGCCGGAAGCCGTGGCGGTGCCGGTGACGCCGGCGCCGGAAACGGAGGCGGCGAAGTTGGCCTTGCCCAGCGAATCGACGTTGGCGTCGACGATGCTGTTGATGCCGATGGTCTGGCCGGCGTCGGCGCCGACCTGGAACAGCGCGCCGGAGAACGAACCGTCCAGCAGCTTGGTGCCGTTGAAGTTGGTCTGGTTGGCAACGCGGTCGATTTCAGCGGTCAGCTGCTTGACTTCCGAGTTCAGCGCGTCGCGGTCGGTCGAGGAGTTGGTGGCGTTGGACGACTGCACCGACAGTTCGCGGATACGCTGCAGGTTGTTGCCGATTTCCACCATCGCGCCTTCGGCGGTCTGGGCCAGCGAGATGCCGTCGTTGGCGTTGCGCGAGGCAACGTCCAGGCCGCGGATCTGCGTGGTGAAACGCTCGGAGATCGCCAGACCTGCGGCGTCGTCCTTGGCGCTGTTGATGCGCAGACCAGACGACAGACGCTGGATGCTCGTCGACATGCTGGCGCTGCTGGTGTTGAGGTTACGCTGAGCGTTCAGCGACATTACGTTGGTGTTGATTACCTGTGCCATTTTGATTTCTCCTAAGCGATTTTTCCGGCAAGGGGGACTTGCCTGGAGCCTCCGCAGGGGGGCCATCAAGTTGGCCGTTGCCGCTGCTGAGATGAATAACGGCGTTGCGTCGGGAACCTTTAGGGAAACTCTGAACAATCCGTCCTGATCTGCCACAATCGATCATCGACCCGAGTAGACGATTTCGATGCAGCTGACCTTCGGCGACGCGGAGTACGACGGCAAGCGCAAGCGGACGCGGCGTGAGGTGTTTTTGGCCGAGATGGAGCAGGTCGTGCCGTGGAAGGAGCTGCTGGGGCTGATCGAGCCGCACTACCCGAAGTCGGGGCAACCGGGACGACAGCCGTATCGGCTGGAGACGATGCTGCGCATCCACTTTTTGCAGCAGTGGTATGCATTGAGCGATCCATCGGCGGAAGAAGCCTTGTACGACACGGTGTCGATGCGCCGTTTCGCCAAGATCGGCGGGCTGGATGAGGTGCCGGACGAGACGACGATTCTCAACTTTCGCCATCTGCTGGAGCAGCACGATTTGGCGCGCAAGCTGTTCAATCGGGTGAACGCGCATCTGTCGCGCAAGGGTCAGAGCCTGCGCGGCGGGACGATTGTGGATGCCACGATTATCTCTGCGCCCAGTTCGACCAAGAACAAGGACGGTGAGCGCGATCCGGAGATGCGCCAGACCAAGAAGGGCAACCAATACTTCTTCGGGATGAAGGCGCACATTGGAGTGGATGATGAATCCGGCCTAGTGCACCACGTGGAATGCACGGCAGCCAACGTGGCGGACATCACGCAAGCGCACAAGCTGCTGCATGGCAAGGAAGACACGGTGTGTGGGGACAGCGGCTACACCGGGCTTGAGAAGCGCGATGAGATCAAGGGCAAGCGCAAGCTACGCTACCTGATCGCGGAGAAGCCCTCGAAGCTGAAGCAGATCAAGAACAAGCGCGAACTGAAGTTGGCCAAGCGCTGGGAGCACACCAAGGCCAGCCTGCGTGCGAAGGTGGAACATCCGTTTCGGGTGATCAAGCGCCAGTTTGGCTATGCCAAGGTGCGCTATCGCGGCCTGGTCAAAAACACCGCGCAGGTGCTGACGCTCTTTGCGCTGTCGAACCTGTGGCTGAAGCGGAAGCAGTTGATGGCTGCCGTTGGGAAGTTGTGCCTGTAATGGGGAGAATGCCCCGAGAATGCGCTGGAAACAGCGAAAAACCGAAGGTGTGAGCGTAGTCAGCGCTACCGATGCGGGTCGACGCATCCTCTGGCCGCATTGATCAGACCATCCTTAGCGAAATTCAGTATTTTTTACTGTCTTTCTGCGTCGGGACGAAATACGTAAGCGTTGTGTATCAAGGGGTTTGGTTTATTCGGCAGCACCCCGTCAATCTTTAGCGTTGGTATAACTCTTCGAAAAATAAACTCCGTCCGCCTGCGCAAGTGCTCATGTGCAGGAGCGAAGAAACCCCGGTTTTCTGCGGCAAAATCAGCGGATGATGTTGAACAACGACGACGACTGCATCTGCTGAAAAATCGTTTGAGCGGCCTGCAACGAGGCCTTCTCGAGTTGGTACTGCCCAATCGCCGAGGCGTAGTCCAGGTCGCGGATCGACGACAGGCTGGTCTTGAGCGTGACTTCGTTGGATTCGAGCAACGCGTTGGCATTGTCGATGGCCGACAACTGCGCGCCGCCGGAGGCACGCGCATCGATCATCTTCGAGGACGCCTGGGTGATGTCGCGCATCGACGTCTGCAGCGTGTTGATCATCGCTGCCTTCTGCGGCGCGGTCAGCGTGTCCGAATTGAGCGCGCCGACCAGGTCGTCGATGGTGGAGAACACATCCTTGGTGCCGGAGGCGCCAATCTGGAAACTGTCGCCTACCGCCGGGGCGCCGCTGATGCGCATGCGCACGCCGGCGGCGTTGATGTCTTCGCCTTCCTTGTAGGTGCCGGTGCCGACCACCGTATTGGTGCTGTCGCGCACTTCATAGGTGTCGGCGGCGGTGAACTGCACGCTGTAACTTCCACCGTTCCAGCTGCCGGTGCTGGCATCGCGGCTGAAATCCAGCAGCAAGCCGGTCCCGGTGTTGGCGGCATTGGCGTGCGCATCCACGGTGCCGTCGCCGGTGCGGATGCGCATGAAGATTTCGCTGCCGGGCAGGGTGTCGCTGACGAAGGTGTCCGGCGCCACTTCGACCTGCTTCTGGGTCTGGTCGCCGTTGTAGGTGACGCTGCCATTGCTCTTGATGAAGGGCGCACTGCCATCGGCGGTGCCACCAAACAGGTAGCGCCCGGTGCCGTCGGTGCTGTTGGCCAGGCTCACCATGCTCTCGCGCAGCGCTGTCAGTTCCGAGGCGATCGCCTTGCGGTCATCAGGGCTGAGCGAAGAATTGCTGGCCTGCACCGCCAATTCGGTGACGCGCGCCATTTTGTCGCCGGCTTGCGAGAGCGCGTTTTCCTGCAGACCGAGCCGGTTCTGCACGTTGTTGGCGTTTTCGCCGAAGCGCGTGATCGCCGCCAGGGCGCGGTCCAGACCGACCGCCGTGCCTGCAGCCACCGGGTCGTCCTTGGCGGTGACCAGGCGCTGCCCACTGGAGAGCTGCGATTCGAGCTGGTTCAGCCGCGACTGCTTGGCGCCCATCGAGGCGACCGACTGGCTGTACATCATGCTGGTGGAGATACGGTCGGTCATCAGCGTACGGCACCCAGGATGGCTTGGAAGATGGTGTCGGCGGTCGAGATCATCTGTGCAGCGGCCTGGTAGGCCTGCTGCAGTTTCAACATGTTGGCGGCTTCCTCATCGAGGTTGACGCCGGAAATCGAATCGCGGCTGGCCTGCGCCTGGTCGTTGATGACCTTCTGCGCATCGGCCGAATAGCTGGCCGCACGCGCGGCCGAACCCACCGAGGTGGTCAGGCCGGAGAGCGCGCCATTGAGGGTGACCGTGCCACCGCTGAGCGCCTTGGCATCGTCGATGTTGGCCAGCAATTTGGCATTGCCGTTGTCGCTGGAGCCGGCGCCCATCGGGCCGACGCCGAAGGTGTCGCCGGCCTTGGGTGCGCCGTCCAGCGCGAAGCTCCAGCCGTTGGCGCTGATGGTCTGGCCGGCGGTGTAGGCGAACGGGCCGGCGCCATCGATGGTGTACTGGTTGGCGTCGATGAACTCGATCGAGGAGGGGGTCAGCAGCGCGGGGTTCTGCGCATTGGTGACCTTCACGTCGCTGATCTTGCCGGTGCCCAGGTTGGCGACCGTGGCAGTGGCCTTGACCGGAGTGGCCGCGGCGATGCGCGAAGGATCGGTAATGGCCACCGACAAGCTGCCAGCCAGCCCGGCGGTGGGCTGCAGCAGGAACTTGTCGCCGCTGGCTGGCGTGCCGCCCACCACCATGCTGACGCCATTGAGCACCAGCGGGTCGGCGGCGGTGCCGGTACCGGTCATCGGCACGGCAGAGCCGGTACTGGCGTTGATGGCCTTCCAGTTGGTGCCATCGAAGCTGAGCGTGACGTTCTGGCCGTCGACGGCACTCACGTTGCTGAAACTGGCGCTCAGCGATGCGCTGCCGGTATTGCTCGGATTGGCGGCAACGGCGGGCGAACCGATATTGAAGAAGTTGCCGCCCATCGCGCCATACAAGTCCATCCCCTGGCTATGGCCGGCATTGAAGGTGCTGGCCATGCCCACGGCCAGGCGGCCGAGTTCGGCCTGGGTCGGCTCGAGCACGCTGCTGCGGAATTCCAGCAGACCGCCGATCTGCCCGCCCAGCGAACTGGCGCTGAGGCTGACGTTCTGGCCCTGGGTCTGCATCGCCACCTGCAGCTTGGTCGGCTGATACGGGTCGGCAACGGTGACGAGTTTGGACGAGGTGGTACCGACCACCAGCGGCTGGCCGCCGGCGGTGAAAACGTTCATGAAGCCGCCGTCCTGGATCACCGCAGTACCGCCGGTAAAGCCGACCAGCTTGCTCACCAGCGCGTCGCGCTGGTCAAGCATGTCCGGCGCTGCCGCCTGGGCACTGCTGCCGATGGTGCCGTTGAGCTTGGCGATCTGCTGCGTCAAGCGGTTGACTTCGTCCACCGAGGAGGTCAGCCCGCTGTTGACTTCGTTGCTCAGGCTGTCCATCTGCCCGTTGAGCTGCTTGAAGCGCGTCGCCAGCGAATTGCCGCTGTCGAGCATGCTCTGGCGCTCGGCGGTGGAAGAGGCGTTGGACGACACTGCACTGGTGGAATCGAAGAAATTCGACCACAGCCCGGCCACGTTGGTGGCGGTATTGGAGTACAGCGCGTCGACGCGGTTGGACAGCGAGGACAGCTGCTGCAGGCGCGACAGTTCGCCGCCGCTGTCGAGCAGGCGCGAGATGGCCAGCTGATCGGCGACCCGGCCTACATCGGTGATCTTGGCGCCATTGCCCACGAACGCGTAGCCCATGTCGGTGGGCGTGCGCGTTGCAAATTCCACACGTTGGCGGCTATAGCCTTCGGTATTGATGTTGGCGACGTTATGGCTAACGGTCGACAACGCCCGTTGGAAGGCGATGAGCGCGCTGGTCCCGGTGGACATGATGGACATGAGCGTTTACCTCAGCGACGAATGGTGCCGAGCCCGGCCGGCTCGGCGGTACTGGCATAGCGGTTGGACAGATCGGCCGCCGCGTTGCCGATGGCGGCCACCGCACGGTCGATGGTCGGGCCGTTGGCGATCGCCGCGATCTTGGCCGCATAGCCCGGATCGGTGGCGTAGCCTGCTTGTTGCAAGCCGCGTGCAAAACCCTTGATATCGGTGCCGGCCTGCAGCGCGGTCTGGTAACGGCTGTTGTTCTTCAGCAGCCGCACGTAGTCGGCAAAGCTCTCCTCGGCCGAGCCATAGGCGCGGAAATCGGCGGTTTCGGTGGTTTTGACGCCGTTGACGTATTCGTGGGTGCCGGTGGTGACCTTGTCGCCGCTCCAGCCGGTGGCCTTGATGCCGAACAGGTTGTTGGAGTCGCCACCGTTGCCGATGCCGCGACGGCCCCAACCGGTTTCCAAGGCGGCCTGGGCCACCAGCGCGCGCGGGTCCACGCCCAGTTCGCGCGCGGCTTTTTGCGCATGCGTCCAGATCTTGGCGACAAAGCCTTCTGGGGTGCGCTCGCCCAGGCTGGCAGCGGCGCTGCTGGCGGCACTTGCATTGACCGCAGCATTGGCATCGGCGGCATCGCTGGCGGCCACATCGGCCCAGCGATCGTTGGCCGATGGCCAGCTCAGCGCTGAAGCATCGTCGCTGCCGGATTCGCCAGCGCCGGTACGTCCGGCGATCAGATCCAGCACCTGGCTCATGCCGATGCCGCTCAAGTTGCCTGCACCCAGTGCCGCCTTGGCCACGCTGCTGGTCGTGACGCCGGTGGCCGCGCCGTCGCGGGCGGGCAGCGGCAACGAGGCGTCGCGCTTGCCGGCAACCAGGGCGTACGCCTTGGCCGCTTCGGCGGTGTTCAACGAGGTATTCAGCGCCGGGCCGCCGGTGTCGCCGCTCAGCTGCTTGGAGATCATCGCCGACAGGCCCAGGCCCTTGCCGTCGGTCAACGCCTTGGCCATCTGCTGGTCGTACATTTCGCGGAACATCTGGTTTTGGCCCGGAAACATCGGGTCGCCGCCGCTCGCATCGCGCATGCTCTTGACCAGCATCTGCGCGAACTGACCTTCGAGCTGACGGGAGACCTTGTCGATCTTTGCCGGATCGGCCTTGGTGCTCGGGTTGAGATCAATGGGCGAGGCTGCGATACGCATATCAGATCACCTCTAGCTCCGCCGTGAGCGCACCGGCTTGCTTGAGCGCTTCCAGGATGGCCACCAGGTCGCCGGGGGCGGCGCCCACTTCGTTGACCGCACGTACGATCTGGTCGAGCGTGGTGCCGCCTTCGAACTTGAACATGCGGCTGCCTTCGGAGGTGGCCGTGATCGTCGACTGCTGGGTCACCGCGGTGCGGCCACCGCTGAAGGCGCCCGGCTGGCTGACGTTGGTGTTTTCGCTGATGGTGACGGTGAGCGAGCCATGCGCGATGGCGGCCGGCATCACCCGCACCAGCTGGCCGATGACCACGGTGCCGGTACGTGCATTGACCACCACCTTGGCCGGCGCATCGCCAGGGGAAAGTTCGACGTTTTCCAGTCGCGACAACAGGCCGATCCGCGCACCCGGGTCGGTCGGCGAGCGTACTGCCACGGTCACGCCGTCGACCGCACGTGCGGTGCCGGCGCCGAAGCTGCTGTCGATGGCCGCGACCATGCGCGAGACGGTGGTGAAATCGTTCTGGTGCAGGTTCAGGGTGATCTCGCCGGTGCCGGCGAACACGTCCGGCAACGCACGTTCGACGGTGGCGCCATTGGGAATGCGCCCGACGCTGGGCACATTGACCGAAACGCGCGAGCCGTCCTTGCCTTGCGCACCGAAGCCGCCGACCACCAGGTTGCCCTGGGCCATCGCATAGACCTGGCCATCGGCGCCTTTCAGCGGTGCCATCAGCAGCGAGCCGCCGCGCAACGACACGGCGTTGGCGATCGAGGAGACGGTGATGTCGATCGGCTGGCCGGGTTTGGCGAACGGCGGCAATTCGGCGTGGATGGCCACCGCCGCGACGTTTTTCAGCTGCGGGTTGACGTTCGCCGGAACATTGACGCCCAGTTCGCCAAGCAGGTTTTTCAGGCTCTGCACGGTGAAGGGCGCCTGGCTGGTGCGGTCGCCGCTGCCGTCCAGGCCAACCACCAGGCCGTAGCCGACCAGCGCGTTGCCGCGCACGCCGCCGACTTGGGCAAGATCCTTGATGCGCTCGGCGCTGGCCGGTGCGGCCATCGCGCACAGCGCGACGGCGGCAGCCAGCAGACGGAAGGGCAGGGAAGACAGGTTCATGGTCGCAGGCTCAGTAGGGCGACAGACGGGAATTGAAGAAGCGGCTCAGCCAGCCCATCGCATTGGACTGTGCAATCGCACCGCGGCCGCCGTAGGCGATGCGGGCATCGGCCACCTTGCTGGAGGGCACGGTGTTGTCCGGGGCGATGTCGGCCGCGCGCACGATGCCTTGCACCTGCACCAGTTCGTCGCCCTGGGTCAGGCGGAGCTGCTTCTGCCCCTGGATCACCAGGTTGCCGTTGGGCAGGCGCTGCATCACGGTGACGGTGACGCTGCCCTGCATGCGGTTGCTCTGCGCGGTATTGCCCTTGCCGGCAAAGCTGCGGTCGCCGCTGGTGCTGTTCTCAAGCACGTTCAAGCCACCGACGGTGAGTGGCGCGCCCAGCAGGGTTGGCGCGGCCATGGTGGTGGCGTCCTTCTTGCTGATGCTGGTATTGGCGGTGGACGAGGCGGTGGTGCTCTCGACCAGGTTGACCGTCAGCAGATCGCCGACATCGCGGGCACGGCGATCGCCATACAGATTCAGGCTGGGGCCGGCGGCGTAGATCGCACCGGCCGTCGGCTGCGCCACCGGTGCCACCACCGGCACGATCGGCGCCATTTCGGCGAACGGACGGACATCGCCGGCGGCCACGCAGCCACCCAGCAGCGCGCTGCAGGCGATGGCGAGGCACAGGCGGGAGAGAGAAGGCAGGCGTGACATGGGTTTGATTCCTGAGAGGGCGAGGAGCGGCGAGCCGATCAGACGTTGTTGTTCAAGTAACCGAGCATCGAGTCGGTGGTGGAGATCGCCTTGGCATTCATTTCGTAGGCGCGCTGCGTCTCGATCATGCTCACCAGCTCTTCCACCGTATTGACGTTGCTGCCTTCCAGCGCGCCCTGCACGGTGGTGCCAAGGCCATTGAGGCCAGGCGTGCCGTTTTGCGCGGGGCCCGAAGCGGTGGTTTCCACGAACAGGTTTTCACCCTTGGCCTGCAAGCCCGAGGGGTTGATGAAGTCGGTCAGCGTCAGTGCGCCGATTTCCTGCGCGGCGGCCTGGCCGGCCAGCGTCACGCTGATGGTGCCGTCGTTGCCGATGGTCAGCGACTGCGCGCCTTCCGGCACCTGGATGCCCGGCTGCAGCGGGTAGCCGCTGTTGGTGACCAGTTCGCCCTGCGCGTTGATCTGGAAGGTGCCGTCGCGGGTGTAGGCGGAGGTACCGTCGGGCATCTGCACTTCGAAGAAACCGCGGCCGTTGACCATCACGTCCAGCGCGCGGCCGGTCTGCTGCTGGCTGCCCTGGTCGAAACCCTTGAAGGTGGACACCACGCGCACGCCGGTCCCCAATTGCAGGCCGGTCGGCAGCTGCGTCTGCGCGGAGGTCGAGCCGCCGGGCGCACGCACCTGTTGGTACAACAGGTCTTCGAACGCGGCACGGTCGCGCTTGAAGCCGGTGGTATTGGTATTGGCCAGGTTGTTGGAAATGACCGACATGCGCGTCTGCTGCGCATCCAGTCCGGTTTTGGCGACCCACAAAGCCTGATTCATGACCCGATTCCTCGTTAGACCCGGGGATGTGTTCCGGGTACGGGTGGGTATATGCACGTGGCGTGCCAAAGCGGCGTCGGATTTCTGCCGGGTGTGCGCGGGATCACGCGCCTGGCTGCGCGGGGAGCCTGTGCTTCGTTAGCCGCGCTTTTGTGGATGTAGCAAAAATCCAGGGCTAAAGCTGAGTCGGTCGAGGGCGCGGTGCCCTCACCGCTCGCGGGACACGCCGTGAACCCGTCCATGGGGGCTCGTTGGCGGCATCCATGCCGCCAAGGGTCCCGCAATCGGCGAGGGCACCGCGCCAGACAGTTGGCTGGTGGTCAACCGGAAGCAAGTCATCGCATGCATCGGGCAGTTTGCTGCTCAGGATTGCTTGCTTGGGCATTCGACATGCGCTAGGCGCGATGAAGGGATAAGCGAGTAGCGGTCAACCAGCACGTCGAGCATTGCTTTCGCAAAGGCACCGACCATCTTCACTGGTCCTTGCCCGCTCACCCTCCCGGGACCTTACGCGGCATGGATGCCGCGTAAGAGCCTCCATGGACGGATTTACGGCGTGTCCCGGGAGGGTGAGCGGGCAAGGGCCCTCCAGCCAGGTCACGGACTAGCCGCTCTGCAGCCATGCCGCAGACCAGTCGCTCTGCAATGAAGCCCCGGATTTTTCGGTATGCCCAACGCGGGCGCCAACCACGCCTTACGGTTGGCGGCGGCGGTAGCAAAAAATTGGCAAGTTGGCCGGCGGCCTGCGCCGCGTTTAGCCACTCACCCGCAGCAGCGAATTGGCCGATTGCGCGTTGTCGTCGCCGTTCTTGATGATCTTGACCTGCATTTCGAACTGCCGTTGCAGCTGGATCATTTCCACCAGCGCGCCGGCCGCATCCACGTTGCTGCCTTCCAGCATGCCGCTGTTGATGGTCTTGCCGGTGGCCACCGCAAATGCCTGTGCCGGGTCGGTGCTGGTGTTGCGCATCAGTCCGTCGGGGCGCCGCGTCAAACGGTCGGCGGGCGCATCCACCACCTTCATCTTGCCGACGATGGCCATGGTCTGCGGGCCTTCGCCCTGCGGAATGATCGAAATACTGCCGTCGCTGCCGATCTCCATCGCCTGGTGCGGCGGGATCGTCATCGGGTTGCCGCCTTCGTCCAGCACCGCATGTCCGTTGGCGGTGACCAGCTGGCCATTGGCGGTGAGCGCCAATTCGCCGTTGCGGGTGTAGGCCTCGCTGCCGTCGGGCGACTGCACCGCCAGCCAGCGGTCCTGCTGCAGCGACACGTCCAGCGGGTTGCCGGTCACCTTCTGATGGCCCTGGCTACGATCGAAGCCCTGGTCCACATGCAGCGCATCGATCCGCGACGGATAGCCCTTGCCCTGGATCTTGAACGCCTCGGTATTGGCCAACGCAGCCTTGAATCCCACCGTATCGACGTTGGCAAGATTGTGCGACACGGTGCTCTGCGCCTGCAGGGAGGCACGAGCACCGGTCATCGCGACGTAGAGGGCTTTATCCATGAGGCACCGGGAATCGGGAATGGAGAATCGGGAATCGCAAAAGCGGGATTGCGGGGCTTGGGAGTAGGGAGCAAGACCGGCATCCGCTATGCGCGATGCCGGCTCTTACGATTCCCTATTCCCGATTCCCCACTCCCGACTTACCGAATATTGATGATCGTCTGGGTGACCTGATCCTGGGTCGAGATCATCTGCGAGTTGGCCTGGAAGTTGCGCTGGGCCACGATCATGTTCACCAGCTGCTCGGTCAGGTCCACCGTGGAGGCTTCCAGCGAGCCGGATTCGATCTGGCCCAGGTCCGAGGTGTCCGGCGCGCCGGTGCGGGCGGCACCGGAGGTGTAGCTCTCGGCCCACATGTTGTTGCCCTGCGACTGCAGCCCCTGCGGATTGACGAAGCTGCTCAGCGCGACCTGGCCCAGCGGCTTGTCGGCACCGTTGGAATAGCGTGCGAACACCACGCCGCTGGTGTCGATGCTGATCTCGTTGAGCTTGCCGCTGGCGTAGCCGTCCTGGCGCGTATCGCGCAGGGCGAAGGCTTCGCCGTACTGGGTGGAGCCAGTGACGTTGAGCTGCATGTTCAGCACGCCCGCGCCGGTGCTCGGGGTGAACGGGTCCATCGCGATGATGCCGTTGGCCGGGGTGGTCAGCGCGCCGGTATCGGAGAACTGCAGGGTGGTCGGGGCACCGACCGCAGCGCCGTCCACGTAGTTGTAGACCTGCCACTCGTTGGGGTTGGCGGTCTTGACGAAGTAGGAGGTCTGCACATGGCTGACGCCCAGCGAGTCGTAGACATTGATGCCGCCGGTGGAGTGGCTATAGGTCTTGTCGTCGGCCGGGTTGAACGGGGTCACCGTCGGCGCGGTGGCATTGCCGGGCAGGGTGAAGGCCAGGTTGACCGTCGAGGTGGATTTGGGCGGGCTGTCGGTGGTCAGCAGCTGCAGGTCCGACAGGCGGCCCACGTCGAACCCGTTACCGCTGGGGTTGGGCGCAAATACCTGCAGGCGTGCGCCCTGCGGGTTGACCACATAGCCGTTGGCGTCGGTCTGGAAATTGCCGGCGCGGGTATACATCTTGGCGCCGTTGGAAGAGACGGTGAAGAAGCCTTCGCCGGAGACCGCCAGGTCCAGGCTGCGTCCGGTCGGGTCGATATTGCCCTGCGAGAACTGCTGCGCCACGTTGCTGACGCGCACGCCCGAACCGACCGCATTGCGCGACAGGCCATAGCTGGTGCTCTGGAACATGTCGGCAAACTCGGCGCGCGATTCCTTGAACCCGGTCGTGTTGACGTTGGCGATGTTGTTGGAGGTGACGTTCAGATCGGCATTGGCTGCGTTGATGCCGGACAACGAGGTATTGAAGCCCATGGATGAGTTCCTTTAGATATTGGTTGCCGGCTCAGCTGACGCGGAGCACGTTGGCGAGCGGGGAAGTGCCCAGCCCGGTCAGGTTGAGATACAAACCGTCCGAGCCGATCGTGACGCTGTCCACCGGGGCCTGGACATAGGTAGACAACTTGCTTTTGGAGCCGGCGGTGTCGGTCTGGGTGGCCGTCACCCCGTATTTGCCGGCCGCCATGCGATTGCCGTTGGCGTCGGTGCCATCCCAGTCAAACGACACCTCACCGGCGGCGCTGGCCGGCACGCTGATCTGTTTGACGAAGGTGCCGTTGGCATCGGTGATTTCGAAATTGACGAAACCGGCCGAGGTCGCGGCGACCACGCCCTTGGCCGAGCCGGTGGCATCGATCGCCACCTGCGCCGAGGGCACCAGCACATTGTGGCCAACCAGGGCCGCCCCCTTGAGGACCTGGTCGCTGTTCATCGAATCGGAAAAGTTGCTGACCTTGGTATTGAGGTCGCCAATGCCCTGCACCGTGGAAAACTGCGCCAATTGCCCGAGAAACGCGCTGTTTTCCATCGGCTTGAGCGGGTCCTGGTGCTGCAGCTGTTCGGTCATCAATTTGAGGAAGTCGGCCTGGCCGAGTGCGTCTTCCTTCTTGGCGACGGTGCTGCTGGTACTCAGGCCAAGGCTTTTGTAGAGATCGCTGCCGATCGTGCTCATCTGGAGTATTCCGTTGGTAAGGGTCAGCTAGGATGGGTCAGCGACCCATGGTGAGGGTCGCGAGCGCCAGTTCCTTGGCGGTATTGAGCATTTCCACGCCTGCCTGGTAATTGCGCGAGGCGGAAATCATGTTGACCATCTGCGAAACCGGATCCACGTCGGGCGAGAACACATAGCCGTCGGCGTCAGCCAGCGGGTGGCCGGGTTCGTAGCGGCGGATCGGCGGTGCATTGGTGGTGGTGATCTCTTTGACGTTCACCGAGGTCAGGCTGGGGTCCTGCCGGCTTTGCTGGGCCTGGAAGATCGGCTCGATCGGCTTGTAGGTGGCCTCGGCCGAGCCTGCGACCGAATCGGCATTGGCCAGATTGGACGCGATGGTGCTCAGCCGCACCGACTGCGCGTGCAGGGCCGAGCCGGCCACATCGAAGATGGGAAGATTGCTCATGACTTATTGGCCCGTGATCGCGGTGAGCATCGAGCGCACCTTGGATTCGAGGAAGCTCAGCGACGCGCGGTATTCCAGCGCGGCGCGGCCGTAGGCGGCGCGTTCGGCGTCGGGATCGACGGTATTGCCGTCAAGGCTGGGCTGGTCGGCTTCGCGGGTGAACTGGAAGGGGTTGAGTCCGGCACCGCCGCCGACTTCGTAATGCTTGGCGTCGGTGGTCTGCAGCAGACCGCCGTCCTGCTCGCCCTGCGCCGACTTCAGCGCCGCCTCGAAGTTCAGGTCCTTGGCCTTGTACCCAGGCGTGTCCACATTGCTCAGGTTGCTGGCAATGAGCTTCATGCGCTGCTCGCGCAGCGTCAACGCGTCGCCATGGACGCCGAGGAACGAAGAGAAGGGACTGGACACGGTGCTCTCCCGCGAAGTGTTGCCAGGGAGGAAGCAATGTTTGTGCCAAATTGAAGTGGGGAGGAACCGCGCCGGGAGAGCACCCGGAGCAGCCGAAAACGGGCTTGCCCGGCAGAGATCGCGACATAGGTCGCCCGCTGGGCAGCTGCAGGGATTAGCTATGCAATGTGCAGGACGGCCAGCCTGCCTGGCAGGAATCAGGACCTAGCGAGGGGGCGCTCACGCCGCTGCAATTCCACCGCCGGGCGACTTTGTGCGGGAACAGGCGCGGGAGGGCGCCGCCCCGCTCAGCGACTGCACGGCCCAAAGGTGTGATCAGGCCGCTTCGGCGACCACTTTCAGGCGGGCCAGCACATAGTCGGCCAGTTCGTGGGCGCTGTACTTGGCCACGAAGGCGTTCGCGCCCACCTGCTCGACCATCGCGTTGTTGAACACGCCCGACAAAGAGGTGTGCAACAGCACGTACAGGCCTTGCAGGCCCGGGGTGCGCCGGATTTCCGTCGTCAGCGTATAGCCGTCCATTGCCGGCATTTCGATGTCGGAGATCACCATGGCGTAGCGGTCGGCCGGGTTTTCGCCCGAGGCAGCCACCTGCAGCAGATGGTCCAGCGCCTGGCGTCCGTCGGACAGCAGGGTGGCCGAAACGCCCAACTGGTCGAGCACGCTGCGGATCTGCTGGCGCGCCACCCGTGAATCGTCCACCACCAGTACCTGGAACTGGCGATCGTAGGCCACCAGCTGCAGCGAGGGATCCAATTGCACGTCCTTGCTGACCTTGGCGATATCGGCCAGCACGCTCTCCACGTCGATGACCTGGATCAGCTCGCCCTGGAAGCGCGTCACCGCCGTCAAATAAGTGGCTTCGGCACCGAGTTCCGGCGGCGGGTGGATATCTTCCACCGCAATATTGACGATGCGCTCCACGCCGCTGACCAGGAAACCCTGGACCGAGCGGTTGAACTCGGCAACGACCAAATAGCCGGGACCGTTGTCCGAATGCGAGTCGCGTTCCGGGTGGCCGATGGCTAAGCCCAGATCCAGCACCGGCACCGAACGCCCACGCACGTCGGCCACGCCGGCGAACTCGGTCGGCAAGCCGGGCACCTGGAACAATTCCGGCCGGCGCAGCACTTCCTGCACCTTGAAGACGTTGACGCCAAAAAGCTGGCGTCCGCCCAGCCGGAACAGCAGCAGGGCCAGTCGATTGTGGCCAGCCAGTCGCGTGCGCTGGTCGATGCGGTTGAGCAGATCGTGGGTCATGGGGCAGATATCGACAGCGCCATCGGGAAACTTGAGGGCTTTGTGGGTGGTTGGGGGCGCTGTCGGGATTGGGGATTCGCTCAAGCGCCGGGATTGGGGATTCGGGATTGGGGATTCGTTCAAGCGCCGGGATGAGGTGAGTGGGGATTAGGGATTCGCTCAAAAGCGTGCATTAGCGAGTTTGTCTGCCGCTGCCGCTTCTGCATCCTTGAGAGCTTCGGTGATGGTTGTCGGAGAGATCCGGTCGGTGAAGGGGCTTCGGCAGCGGATAAATGCATCACCCGCAAAGCCGCTTTTACGAATCCCCAAACCCGAATCCCCAATCCCGGCAAAAAACAGGCACGCCGCTTGCACTGTCTGTCCCGTCTTCCTCCGGATCTGGTCCCATGCGCCTGCTCCTGCTTGTCATCTTGTTGGCTGCCGCTCCGGCCTGGGCCCAGAGCTATCAGTCTGTCGACTCCATCCGTGCTGCGGCGTTGGCCACCGTCGGCCCGGACGCCGAGGCCGAGGCCACGCTCGATCCGGGCCTGCGCATGCCAGCTTGCCCGATCGCGCTGCAGGCGCAGCCCACCGGCACCAATACGGTGGAAGTGGCGTGCCCGCAGCCGGCCGGCTGGCGCCTGTTCGTGCCGTTGAAGGTGCGTCGCAATCAGGACGTGCTGGTCTTGCGCCGCGGCATCAGCGCTGGAGAAACCATCTCGCTGGCCGATATCAGTATCGAGAAGCGTGACGCCGCCCGCATCGTCGGCGCGGTGCTGGCCGATCCGGTGGCTGCGGTGGGCAAGACCGCCCGGCGCGTCCTGCCGGCCGGCTCGCTGCTTTCGGCCAACGATCTGGTGACGCAGCGGCTGGTCCGGCGCGGCGACACCGTCCCGCTGGTGGCGCGCAATGGCGGGCTGGAGGTGCGCATGAGTGGTCGCGCCCTGTCGGACGCCGGCGAAAACGAGCGCGTGTCGGTGGAAAATTCGTCCTCGCGCCGGGTGGTGCAGGGCATCGTTGAAGCGAGCGGAACCGTTGTGGTCTCCAGGTAAAAAATTTCTATAAAGTTTTTTTTCTGGGTGCCGTTATCCCCTACGACCTGTAGAGGAGTTCCTGACATGACCCAGAAAATCGAAGGCAATCTACCGACCGCTGCCACCCTTCGCACCACGGCCACCAGCAGCAAGATCGCTTCGGCCGGCGAAGATCGCGCGTCCCCGGTTGCCGCAACCCCGCCGACCGACAGCGTCAAGTTGACCGGCGAAGCCACCAACCTGCAGAACCTGCAGCGCGAGCTTTCGCAGTCCTCGGCGATTGACACCGGTCGTGTCCAGGCGGTGAAGGATGCATTGCAGAACGGCAGCTATTCCATCAACCCGGACGCCATCGCCAGCCGCATGATGGATCTGAATCAGCAACTGGCGGGTTGACCCCCGACTGAAAGGATGAACGTGAACGAGTTCCTGCAACGTCTCAGCGATGCGCTGGCCGGCGAACGCCAGGCATTACTCGAGAACGACATCGATGGGCTGATGCGACACACGCAGGACAAGCTGTCGGCGCTGCAAGCGCTGGAAGCGGCGATGCCTGCAGGCGAAGAAGAGCGGCTGCGTGAGCTGGCCGAAGCCAATCGCGCCAATGGCGCGCTGCTGGCACGCCGGCGCCGCGAAGTGAACTGGGCGCTGCGTCACCTGGGCCGCACCGAAAGTGCGCCGTCCTACGATGCCAAGGGGCAATCGAGCGTGTTGCGCGGCGGGCGTTCGTTGGCAGTGGCCTGAGTTGCAGGCTGTCTTGCAGCGCACCGGGCTGCAGATGGCGCCGCAGGCCTGGGCGAGCAGGCAGGTGCCGTTCGTTCTGCGTCGCATCGCCGGGTAATGCACGACGACGATACGGAGCGTCAATGGTTCGGCGTATATTGAGGCATCCTCTACGCCGCCTGCTCCCGTGACCGCCAAGTTTTTTCTCAATCAAGCCTTATTGCCGTCCCCGGACATCCTGCGCGCCTTCGGCGACCAGATGATGGAGGGGCTGCTGCTGTTCCGCGCAGACGGAAAGCTGATTCTGGCCAATGCCATCGCACGCCAGAGCCTGTGCAAGGAAGACCCCACCGACGATCGCAATCTGGGCGAACGCATCTCGCAGGTATTGCCATCGGACGCACTCAATCAAGCGCGCAGCAAGGGCAGCTGGACCGGCAGCCTGCCGGTCGCCGACCGGGTGGTCATTGCGCACCTGTATTACAACGAAGAGTACGGGGCCGGGCATTTTCTGGCGCTGTTCCACAACATCGAAGGCCAGCAGGATTACGAGCGCGAGCTGCAACAGCGCCACGCCGAATTACGCCAGGCCTATCTGCGCTTGAACGGTGCGCAGGACAAATTGCTGCAATCGGAAAAAATGGCTTCCATCGGCCAGTTGGCCGCAGGCGTGGCGCACGAGATCAATAATCCGATCGGTTATGTGCACTCCAATTTGGGCAGCCTGCAGGAATATCTGCGCAGCTTGTTCACCCTGATCGAAGCTTACGAGCGTGCGCTGCAGGCGCCGGACCCCAAGGCGCTGATTCCGGAAATCGACGAGATCCGCAACCGCGCCGACATCGACTTCATCAGTCGCGATCTGCCGCAATTGATGGCCGAATCGCGCGAAGGCATCGAGCGGGTGACCCGCATCGTGCGCGACCTCAAGGACTTCTCGTACTCGGACCGGTCCGAGTCGTGGAAGATGGTCGACCTGCATGCGGGCCTCGAATCCACCATCAACATCATCTGGAACGAGCTCAAGTACAAGGTCACGCTGGAGCGCAATTATGCCGAGCTGCCGCTGGTGGAGTGCCTGCCATCCGAGCTCAACCAGGTCTACATGAACATGCTGCTCAACGCCGGCCAGGCCATCGTCGAGCGCGGCACGATCACCGTGACCACCGGTCGCGATGAAGCGGAAAACGTCTGGATCCAGTTCCAGGACAGCGGCGCCGGCATCGCCCCGGATCTGCTGCAGCGCATCTTCGACCCCTTCTTCACCACCAAGCCGGTCGGCAGCGGCACCGGCCTGGGCCTGTCGATTTCCTACGGCATCATCAACAAGCACCACGGCCGCATCGACGTGGAAAGCACGCCGGGGCAGGGCGCCAGTTTCAGGATCACGCTACCGATCCGGCAGCCGCGCTGACGGGCTGGGATTGGTTGTTCGGGATTTGGGATTCGCAGTAGCGCTGAAGCGCGGGGATTGGGGATTCGCAGAAGCGGCTCTTGCTATTGCTGATCGCCAATGGGCTATTTGAAGCAATCGCGCAGCACTCTGCTTCTAACCAATCCCGAATCCCCAATCCCTATTCCCGGCCGTTACGCAACTCATCATGCGTGCGGAACGCCTGGCGAATATGCTCGCGCAGCTCGTCGTCGTTCCAGGGCTTGGTCAGGAATCGGTAAATCGCGCCGCGGTTGATCGCCTCGGTGACGGTGGCCAGGTCGGTGTAGCCGGACAGCACCAGGCGCACCGTGTCCGGGTAGAGCATCTTGACCCGGCCCAGGAACTCGGTGCCGCTCATGTCGCTCATGCGCTGGTCCGAAAGGATCACCTGCACATCGTTGGTGGCGAGCAGGTCGAAAGCGTCGCGCACGTTGCCGGCGGCCAGGATGCGGTAACCATCGCGGCGGAACAGGCGCACCAGCGAGCGCAGCACGTTTTCTTCGTCGTCCAGCAGCAAGAGCGTGCGGTCGGGGCGGCTTTCGGCGAACGATTCCGGGCGCAGATAGCGCCGGCGCAGTGCCATGCCGGCCGACTCGGCCGACATCGGCTCGCCGAACAGGTAGCCCTGGAAGATGTCGCAATCGTTGCGGCGCAAAAAGCCCAGCTGCGCCTGCGATTCCACGCCATTGGCAATCACCGTCATGCCGAGCTGGTGGCCCATGGCGATGATGGCGCGCGCAATCGCCGCCTCGCGGCTGCCGGCCGGTGCGCTCTTGATGAAGCTGCGGTCGATCTTGAGCCGGTCCACCGGGTAGCGCACCAGTGCGCTCAGGCTGGAATCGCCGGTGCCGAAGTTGTCCAGGCTCAGGCTGATGCCTTCATTGCGCAGGTTGGCCATCGTCTCGTGGACGAAGTTGACGTTGTTGGTCAACGCGCTTTCGTTGATCTCCAGCGTGACGAACTGCGCCGGCACGCCGGCGGTCTGCAGCATCGCCATCACTTCGTTGAAGAAGCCCGGGCGCAGCAGCTGCAGCGTGGAAACATTCACTGCGATGCTGAAATCGTCGAAACCCTGGTCGCGCCACAGCCGCGCCTGGCGTACTGCGTTCTGCAATACCCATTCGCCGATCTGCACGATCACGCCCAGGCGCTCGGCGGTACGCATGAAGCGTTCCGGCACCAGCATGCCCAGGGTGGGCGATTGCCAGCGCAGCAGCGCTTCCATGCCGACGATGCGGCCATCGCGCGCGCTCACCAGCGGTTGATAGCGCAGGCGCAGCTCGCCATGCGGAATGGCATCGACGATCTGTCGCGCAATGATGCTTTCGCTATGCGCGTTGGTGGCCGAGTTGCGCGTGTACAGCCGCACCGTGTTGCCGCCTTCGCGCGCGGCCTGGTAGCTGGCTTCTTCGGCGTAATCCAGCAGCGTGGACAATGAGGTGGAATGTTCCGGACACAGGCTGATGCCGACCTTGCCGGTCATGAACAAGGTGTACGGCAGCACCGACAGCGGCAGTTCCAGTTGCTGACGGATCTCCTCGGCAAAATCTTCCGGCAGCGGCGTGTCGTCGCGACGCACCGCCACGATCACCATTTCGTCGCTGCCGTGGCGCCACAGCTTGCCGCGCGTGCCGAGAAATTCCTGCAGCCTGCGCGCTGCCAGCGTCAACGCCTGGTCGCCGACCTCGCCACTCATGTTCTCGTTGATCGAGGCGAAGTGATCGATATCGACATGGAAGATCATCAGCGACGGGCCGCCGGACGCGGCCGCGTCTACCAGGTGCAGCAACTCGGGATTGCCCGCGCCAAGCCGGGTGGGCTTGACGATTTCCAGTCCGGGCGGGATTACGGGGCTCCACATGACTCAACGTCCACCATCGTCGTGGACGGACTCGCCGACCGGGTGATAGGGCAGGCGCAACGTCACGCGCGTGCCTGCTCCGGGAGCTGATTCTATCGCGAGCGTGCCGCCGACGGTTTGCGCACGCTCACGCATCACGATCAGTCCCAGCCCACGCGGACCCTCCGGCTCGAAGCCATCGCCGTCATCGCTGACTTCCAGGCGGAAACTGTCGGCATCGATCGAATGCAGACGCAGGTGCACTTCGCCGGCGCAGGCGTGTCGCAATGCATTGGTCAGGCTTTCCTGCGCGATCCGGAAGCAGGCCTGTTCGATCTCGTTGCCCGGCCTTTCTTCAAGCGCCTGAATATCGAGCTCCAGGCGCACTTGCGAGGCGCGAAACAGCATCGAGGCCTGCCAGCGCAGCGCTGCCTCCAGGCCCAGCGCATCGAGTTGTGGCGGACGCAACAGCATCGAGAGGTTGCGCAGCTTGGTCACCGTGGTGTCGGCCAGCGACACGACTTCCAGCAAGTCCTCGCGGCGCGCGTCCGCGTCCGGTTCATCCAGGGCCGCGTGCGCGGACAGCTTCATCGCAGTGATCGCTTGCCCGATGTCGTCATGCAGGTCGCGCGAGATGGCACGCCGCTCGTCTTCCTGCAACGAAAACAGACGCTTGGCCATCGCCTGCAGTTCGGCATTGCTCTCGGCCAGGGCGTCGCGCATGCGCTCGGGTTCGCTCAGATCGCGCACCACCAGCAACTTGCAGCTGCGTCCGCCATAGCGGATGTCGCCGGCCGACAGGCCTGCATAGAAGGTACTGCCGTCGCGACGACGCATCGCGCGTGCGCTGGACACCGGCTCATTGCGGTCGCTGCCTGCGCGCAGGTATTCGCGCACCACCGGCAGGTCGGTGTCGCCCACCAGGGTCTGCAGCGGTTCTCCCAGGATGGTTTCGCCCTGAAAGCCGAACTGGGCCGAGCCGGCCGCGTTGGCGTACATCACATGCTCGTCGGCGAGAATCAGCACACCGTCGGGCAGCACGCGCACCAACTCCCGAAACTGCTCCTCGCGTTCGCGCAGCAGCCGGCGCGATTGCTCGCGTTCGCTGACATCCTGCAAGGTGCCGTGCACATGGCGCACGCCGCTGGGGCTGGTCACGCTTTCGGCGCGCAGATGCACCGTGCGCGGTTGCGAATCGCCACCGGTCAGCGGCAGCAGCACATCGATCTGCACCTCGCCACCGGTACACATGTCTTCGATCATGCGTTCGATGCGCACCTGGGTCGCGCTGTCGGAGGCGGTCAGCAATTCCTCCAGCCGATGCTCACGACGATGCATCGGCACGCTGCGCCCCAGCAGGCGGTAGACCGCCGGCGAATAGCGTCCCAGGCCGGTCGTGCGATCCAGCTGCCAGGAGCCCAGCCGCGCGATGCTCTGCGCCTCCTCCAGACGCTCGAGCGCCTCGTCGCGCAGATCTTGCGCCCGGCGCTCCTCGCTGCGGTCTACGGTGACGACCAGGCGGGCAGGGCCGCTGGCCAGGTGCAGCTGGTTGCTGCGCACCTCGACATGTCGCGGGCCGCTGCGCGTCATCAGGTCTTCGTTCAACACGCACGTTGCATCTCCCTTGCCACGGATCTGCGCAATGATTTCTTCCAGCCGCTCGCCATCGGCATTGGGCCAGATCGCCTGCAGCGTCTGTTGCAGGAACTCGTCGCGCTCCCAGCCGAAGAATTCCAGCGCCGCCGGATTGGCGTCGAGGATGCGCATGGTGGCCAGGTCGTAGATGAAGGCCGGGCTGGGCAGTGCCAGGAACTTGGCCTGCAGCAACGCCTCGGACTGCGCCAGCTTGGCGTACTCGTCCACGATCAAGCCGGTGAAGCGGCGCAGCACCAGGTGGATGACGATGCTGGACAGCACCAGAAAGCTCGCGTCCGACCAACGCTCCGGCATGGCGGCGCCGGCCAGGTTGAGCAGCCGGTTGCCCAGCAGCAGCCAGATCACGCCAACCAGCAGGTACAGGCCGGTCAGTGTCCACAGGCCTTGCTGCAGGCGCTCGGCGAGACGAAGGCAGGAGACGGGGGCAGACGAAAATGCGGGCGCGGCGACGGGCTGTTGCATGGATCCGCGGACGACCTTGAGTGCTGGCGATGCGGCCATCTTATCCGTAACTCGGGCCGGTACGGTCCAGCTCGCATCAGGCCGCTCAACTATTCGCCGGCACGGCCGTTATCCATTGCGACTCCGAAGGCCGGGGTCGATTCTTCGGAGTGTTCCAGAGTGGACTCAGGCGTCATTGCAAGCATGCTGCAGCACCCGCTGACCTCGGCGGTGGTGTTGTTGGATGCGCATGGCCAGCCTCTGGCGGCCAACCGCGTTGCGCAATCCCTCGGATTGCCGGCAACCCTTGGCGCATACGCCGATGTGTTGGAAAGCAGCCGTGCCCAGCTGGCCGAGAGCGGGGGCATGGCGCCCTGCGTCTTGCCGGGCACCGGCGGCGGCCGGCTGGAAGGCTGGCTGCGTGCGGTCTGCGACGAGCACGGCCAGATCATGGCATTCACCCTGAGCATTCCCGAACCCAAGGGTGCCGATGGCACCAGTCGCTGGGAGATCGGCCTGGACAGCGCCGATCACGGTTTGTGGGATTGGGATATTCCGGCCGATGTGGTGTATCGCTCCGAGCGCTGGACACGCATGCTCGGGTATTCCGAGCAGCCGCTGCCGAACAATCTCACTGCCTTGTCCGGACTGATTCATCCGGAAGACCACGCGCATGTCAGCGCGGCGGTGCAGGCGCATCTGGAAGGCCGCACCGACACCTATGTGGCCGAATTTCGGCTACGCCAGCACGACGGCCAGTGGCGCTGGATCTTGGATCGTGGTCGCGTGGTCTCGCGCACTGCCGACGGACGTCCGTTGCGCATGGTCGGCACGCATACCGACGTGCACCATCACAAATTGCTCGAGCAGCAGCTGCGCGATCAGCAGGCACAGCTCGAAGAAGCCCAGCGCATCGCCAGCATGGGAAGCTGGAGCTGGGATTCGCATCACGATGCGCTGTGGGTGTCGCAGGATTTCCTGCAACAACTCGGCATGACCCAGGTTCGTCTGCAAGGCATCCGCGACATCCTGCGCCTGCTGGCCGGGCCTTCGGTTGCGCAGCTACGCAGCGCCTGGCGCAAGATCAAGCACGAAGGCATGCCGGTGCATTTCGAACTGGAAATCAACGGCCTGCTCGGCGCCAACCCGCATCATCTACGCGTGTGGGCACAGCCGGTGTTCGATGGCGACGGCAGCATGGTGCGCGTGCTCGGCCAGCTGCAGAACGTCACCGAACAACGCCAGACCGACGCGCTGATCCGTTGGCGCACCGAGCTGCTCAACCGCGTGTCCGCGTTGGGCAAGATCGGCGGCTGCGAGATCGAGGTCGACACCCGGCGCATGCAATGGACCGAGGAGTGTTATCGCATCCACGGCCTGCGCAAGGAAACCATCACCCTGGAGCAGGCGCTGTCGCTGTACACCCAGGATTCGCGCGACGCTTTCGAGGCGGCGCTGCTGCGTATCTCCGATGGCGGCCTGCCCGAGCAGCTGGAGCTGTGTTTCTATCGCAACTCCGGCCAGCGTGTCTGGGTGCAGGTGCTGATCGAGCTGGATCGTCGCGAGGGCTTGCCGCCGCGGTTTGTTGCCTTGTTCCGCGATATCACCCGCGAGCGCGAAGCCAACGAGCGCATCGAGCTGCTTGCCCACTACGACCGTCTGACCGGTTTGCCGAACCGCTTCTTGTTGCGCGAGCAGGCAGAAAACGCCATTCGCGAAGCGAACGAGCGCGGCCAGACATTGGCAATGCTGTTGATCGATCTGGATGGCTTCAAGAGCATCAACGATTCGTTCGGCCACGCCACCGGCGACAACCTGCTTAAGCTGGCCTCCTCGCGCCTGCATCAACATCTGCGCAATAGCGACCTGTTCGGTCGCTTCAGCGACGACGAATTCATCGTGCTGCTGCGCGATATGTCCGAGCCCGAAGATGCCGGCCACGTGGCGCGTAAATTGATTGCCGCGCTCGGCGAGCCGCTGCGCAAGGAGCATGTCACCCTCAAGCTCGGCGCCAGCATCGGCATCGCGCTGCAGGGCGAAGGGCTATCGGATTTCGACAGCCTGCTGCGCGCCGCCGATGCGGCGATGTATGCAGCCAAGGAATCCGGGCGCAATACGTACCATTACTACAGCCAGGACGTGCTGCTGCGGGCGCAGCGCCGCCTGGAGCTGGAGCATGCGCTGCAAGGCGCGCTCGAGCGCGAAGAATTTACGCTGGTCTACCAGCCGCTGGTCAACACCGTGGACGATGCATCGCCGGCCATCGAAGCGCTGATGCGCTGGAATCGCCCTGGCCACGGCCCCTGCAGCCCGGTCGAATTCATCCCGATCGCCGAAGAATGCGGCGAGATCGTGCGTCTGGGCGAATGGGTCATCGGCGAAGCGTGTCGTCAGGCCGTGGTTTGGGATCGAGCCGGGCTGCATTTCAGCCGCGTTGCGGTGAATGTGTCTGCGGTGCAATTGCGTGAACGCGGCTTTGCCGAGCGCGTGCTGGAAATCTGCCGCGACAATGGCTGGCCGCCTTCGCGCCTGGAGCTGGAGCTGACCGAATCTGCCTTGATTCGCGACTCCGATTCGCTGCGCCGCTGCTTCGAATTGTTCGAACAGAACGGCGTACTGCTGGCGGTGGACGACTTCGGCACCGGGTTCTCGAACCTGCATTACCTCAATCGCTTCCCGGTGCAGCGCCTGAAGATCGACCGCAGCTTCGTGCAAGGCATGCTCGACGACGCCAATACGGCCGAAGTCACCCAGGCCATCGTCCATTTGGGCCACGCCCTGGGCATGCAGGTAGTCGCAGAAGGCGTGGAAACCGTGCAGGAAGATGCACTGCTGCGCCAGCAGGGTTGCGACGAAATCCAGGGCTACTTCTACTCCCGCCCGCTCTCGCCGCGCGACATGGCGCAGTGGTTGCGCGAAGCCGACGCCGGCATGCGGTTGGGCGCGCGTCTGGTCATTGCCAACTGACCCAGTGTGCGGCATTGCGTGGGTTTAAGCTGCAGCAGCCGTCTTACGAGTAGCCGGTGTGTATTGCCCACTGGCTTGAAGACATCAGAGATGGCAGGCCGTCGCGGCGTTCGAACGCCGCTGATCACTTGTTAGGTCGGGCATGCCGCGCCTCGCCAGCCACAGGGCAACCTGTGAGGGCGTCCACACAGACGTTGTGGCGGCATCAACGACGCTCAAGCTGACGTAAGCTGCAAGACCACCACAACGTCCCAGCGTCGAAGTTGGCGCGATGCCTCACTGCTCGCAGGACAAGCTGCGGGTCCATCGATTGAAGTTCGATGGCGACCTCCATGCCGGTCCAACGCTTCCGCACTCGGGGAGGACATCGCACCCGGGACTTGCCTGGTTGGCAAGTGAAGAGCACAGATTGATGCACTCGCAGATCGCGCAGCGACCATCTCGATGGTCATTGCCCGCCCGCCATTGCAGGAACTCGAACGGAATGGATGCCGTGCAAGCTCTTCAGGCTGTAGTTGCATCTGTCCTGCGATGAGGCGCGCGCAAGGATCCCGCAGCCAGGCGACACATCAGCATCGCCGCAACTGACGGGTCGATTTCCACTGCTGAAATGACTTGGGGTGCTCAGGCGACAAGGACGTAGTTGGGTTTGCCCGGCAATAGAGCGTGAGGGAGTTGCGCCGCCACGTAGCGGACGCGCGATTGCCTCGCACAGGCTTCCGATAGGCGTAGCGACCCAAGGCGCACGTTCGGTCACAAGAATGGCTGAGCAGACGGGCAGGGGAGAGCTCACCCTGATGCTGCGCGCGAACAGTACCGCGTACGCAGAGTATTGCGAGTCGGCACGGGGTGATGCGGAAGCACCCTGGCGGCAATGCATGTGCAAAAAACGTCGATCTCGGGCAGTGGAAACAACCAGCGGAGCGCCTGCCGAGGCACGCCCCGCTGTACGGCGCTGGGCTTACCGCGCCGATCCGCTGACCGCGGCACCATCCAGGCCCAGATCCCAGGCCACCGTGGCGAACAACAGCTCTTCTTCGCTGCATACACGGCGCGGGTTGATCAGGGCCAGCAGCTCCGCGCGTGCGCTGTTTTCCAGCCGTTCCAGCGCGGCAGGCATGCGGACACGCCGCAGTGCAGGCCTGGCTGCATCGCTTTGCGCGATGCGCTCGGCGTGTGCGGCTGCCAGCGCAGCGGCCTGCAGTGCGGCGGTAGGGGCATCGATGCTCGGGGCAACAAGTGTCATGGGCGAAACACCAGGTCGTGACGGAACGACAAATCCCCGGAGGGCCGGGGAATGTCGGAATCAGCAGCTGCGTGGCGACATCGGTCTTAGAACAACTCGACCGTGCCGGCACCCATGCCTTGCTGCGCCACCGGCTTGTGCGGCGGGCGTTCCCACTCCACGCGCATGTCGCGCAGGCGGTTGGACACCTTGGCCAGCGCGGCGACCAGGTCGCTGTCGTACACGCCGCCATTGCGATGCAGCAGTTCCTGCAGCGCCACCGCTTCGCGGTTGATCGCGGTCAGGCGATCCAGGTGGGTGTGGATGCCGCTCAGCGTCTGCGTGGCGATGTCCTCGAACTGCAGGGCACGCACCGCTTCGGCCACGCTGCCATCGATCGAGCGTGCGCACTCGGAGATTTCGCGCATGCCATCGCCCAACGAGGCGTTGATCTGGGCGACGTTCTCCAGCATGGCGGCCGATTCGTGGCGCGCCTCGCGGGAGCGGTCCATATGGCGCGAGGCCAGCTGCGAGACCGTTTCACGCACCTTCGCGATCGATTCCTTGGAGCTGTGCGCCAGCTTGCGGATCTGCTCGTTGAAGGTGGTGGAGCGCTCGGACAGGTTGCGCACCTCGTCGGCGACCACCGCGAAGCCGCGACCGGCTTCACCGGCACGTGCTGCTTCGATGGCGGCGTTCAAGGCCAGCAGGTTGGTCTGGTCGGCGATCGACTTGACGTCTTCCAGCAGCGCGAAGATGCCGTCCAGGTGCTGCGCCATCTCATCGATGTGATGGACGGTGTTGGTGCTTTGACCGCTCACCTGTTCCAGCGCTTCCACCAACTGCTCCATGCGGGAGCTGGCATGCTGGGCGAAGCGGGCGACGTCGACGCCGGCGCTGCCATCGTCACCGGCGCGGTCGACGATGCGGGCCAGTGCCTGGCTTTGCTGACGCGATTTGCGGTTCATCGCTTCGAAGCTGCCACCCAGGCCGGACACGGCCTGGCGGATCAGTTCGCGGGCACGCTCGACTTCCGAGCGCGATCCGTCGACTTCGTTGCTGACAAACGTGCGCAGTTCGTTGAGCAGTTGATCCTGCTCGCGCAGGATGCGGGCCTGGTCCGGATTAGGCCGGAACTGGGAATACGTCACCCAGGCAGCGAAACCCAACCAACTGAGGGTCATGGTCGCCAGGATCGCCCAGCGCACCGAAGCGGGCCAGTCGAATCCGACAGCGAAAGGAAACAGCAAGGTCAGAGCCAAAGGGGCGGCTAGACGGATGAGTGGACGTGAATACATGGGCGTTCTCGGCAGAGTCACGGTTGCTGTATCGGCACTGCCCCCGTTGTCTTTAGCGACGATCGCTACATCGCCTGGCCCGTTCAACCGCCGTTGACGCGCCTCAGCGGCCGCTAGCGCGCAGATGTAGGCGGTTTTCCGCGCCCGTTAGCGCAACGCGCGGTCCACCGCTTCGATCATTGCGCGTTTGGCGAACAGGAAATCCCACAGGCTGCCGCCCATCTGCCGCCACAGCACCGCCGAGCGCACTGCCGCCAGCAACAGCGCGCGGATCTCCGCGACCACACCCGCCTGGCCCAGGTAGTGCGGGTTGCCTTGCACCATGACCTTGGGCCGCAGGTGGCTGATGGTCTGCGCGTACAGCCCGCCGAGCGCGCTCAACACATCGGGGTGGCTGCTGTCGCCCAGTTGCTGGGCCTGGCGCGCTGCCGCGTCGATTCCGCTGGCGACAGTGGCGACGGTGCTGGCATCGCGTACGAACCGACGCTCCAGCTGCAGCACGGCCAGTGCCAGGCGCGGCAGCACTTCGTCCTGGCCCTGGTTGCGGAAGTAGTTATGCAACAGGCGCAGGCCAGGTGCCAGCGCCGCTGCCGAGCCGTACACGGCCTCCGGCGAGGCAGCGTCCACACGGAACACGCTGTCCATGGCGGTGCGTACCGTCGCCGCTTCCGAATGCCCGGTCTCGGCGATCCGCCGCACTTGTTGCAGGGCCTGAGCAACCCCGGCAAGCGCCAGCACACGGTGATCCATGGAAACACTCATCAAGCCACTACCTCAGAGGAAAAAGAAGATCCCGCCAACTGGCGTTCCAGCGGTGCGTCGGTCGCCGCGATGACCGCGCCGCCCAGGCATTCCTGCCCGTCGTACAGCACCAGCGACTGCCCCGGCGTCACCGCCCGTTGCGGCCGTTCGAAGCGCACCTGCACGCTGCCATCGTCCTGCACATCCACCGTGCAGGGCTCGTCGGGCTGACGGTAGCGCGTCTGCGCAGTGCAGTTGAACCGGCGCGCCGGCGGCGCCCCGGTCACCCAGTGGGCTTGTTCGGACCGGAGCCAGCGCGATTGCAGCAGCGGGCTGTCGCGGTCCTGGTCCACATACAGCACATTGCTGGCCACATCCTTGCCAACCACGTACCACGGCGCGGCCGCCCGCCCGCGCACGCCGCCGATATTCAGCCCCTCGCGCTGGCCCAGGGTGAAGTAGAACACCCCCGGATGCTCGGCGATGCGCTGCCCCTGCGGATCGCGGATCTCGCCGGTGCGCGCCGGCAGATAGCGGCCCAGGAACTCGCGAAAATCGCGCTCGCCGATGAAACAGATGCCGGTGGAATCCTTCTTGGCATGGGTCGGCAAGCCGGCATCCTGGGCAATACGGCGCAACCTGCTTTTTTCCAGATCGCCGATCGGGAACAGGGTCGCTGCCAACTGCGTCTGCCCCAGCTGATGCAGGAAATAGCTCTGGTCCTTGCCGCGGTCGGCGCCACGCAGCAGCCGCCATCGCCCACCGCGATGCGCCACCTGCGCGTAGTGGCCGGTGGCGATGCGCTCGGCACCCAGCGCCTGTGCCGCATCCAGAAAATGCTTGAACTTCACTTCGCGATTGCACAACACGTCGGGGTTGGGCGTGCGTCCGGCCGCATACTCGGCCAGGAAATGCTCGAACACGCCGCTCCAGTATTCGCCGGAGAAGTCGCGAAAATGAAACGGGATGCCCAGCACGCCACACACCGCCACCGCATCGCGACGGTCGTCTTCGGCGCGGCAATCGCCGCTGCCGTCATCGGCCCAGTTCTGCATGAACAGCCCGGCGATTGGTTCGCCTTGCTGCGCCAGCTTCCACGCCGCCACGGACGAATCCACGCCGCCTGACACCCCCACCACAATGCGCGGCGTACTCATGCGATGTGCCGCACCAGGGAGAGTGGATGGCGCTGCCCGGCCAGGTAATCGGCGACCACCTCCCACACCAGCGGGCTGCGCAGGCGCCCGGTGGAGGCGCGCAGTTCGTCCGGGGTCATCCACAACGCGCGCACCACGCCGGTGTCCAGACTGCGTTCGGGGTGATGGGTCAGCGCATCGGCAACGAACGCAAAGCGCAAGAAGCACTGCCCGTTGGCCGCAACCCATTGGTAGGTCCCGATGAACTGGGTCAGGCGCACGTCCCAGCCAGTCTCCTCCAGGGTCTCGCGCACGGCGGCATCCTGCAGGCTTTCGTTCGGCTCCAGATGCCCGGCAGGCTGGTTCAGCAGCAAGCGGCCGCCGATGGCTTCTTCCACCTGCAACAAGCGTCCATCGCGCACCACGACTATGGCCACTGTCACATCGGGATGCCAGCGTTGCTCTGGTGTACTCATCGAATCTGCTCCAGCGCGGTAGGCCACCAGTGCGCCGCTCGTGCGACGTAACCGGCACTGCGGTACCACCCCGACACGACTGCGCCGTCGTGAACGGTGCGCATCAGGGCATCTGCGGTCGACGACGGCGCCAGCAACTGCGCGGTCATGGGGTCGGTCATCAAGGGCCAGCCAAGGAATTGGAGACAAATTGTGCGGGCCACAGCGTAAATCGTCCAATGCGCGCAAGGTTGAACCGTATAATGGCCGGATGCCTCGGAATACCTCACACGAACACGACCACGGCCTGATGGTCGAAGCCGGCAAGCCGGAAGTGGCGCCACCGCCGCGCTACCAGGTGCTGTTGCTGAACGACGACTACACCCCGATGGACTTCGTGGTGACCGTCCTGGAGCAGTTTTTCAACCTGAATCTGGAGCAGGCCACCCAGATCATGTTGCACGTTCACACCCGCGGGCGTGGCGTGTGCGGGGTCTACAGCCGTGAGGTCGCCGAGTCGAAAGTGGCCCAGGTCAACGAGTTTTCGCGCATGAACCAGCACCCGCTGCTGTGCACGATGGAACAGGCCTGAGGCGCCCGCTAGATCATTCCAGGAGCGCAACAGTGTGGCTGCGATCACGTGCTAACGCTGTCTGAACATGCCTATCCGATAGGGTTGTGGAAAATCCCAACAAAAGCCGCATATTGTTGGCAACAGCCGTTCGGAGTTACCAATGTTCAGCAAAGACCTAGAGCAAACCATCGGCCAGTGCTACAAGCGAGCACGCGAGGCGCGTCATGAGTTCATGACCGTCGAGCACCTGCTGCTCTCGCTGCTGGACAATCCTTCCGCCCAGGCCGTGCTCAAGGCCTGCGGGGCAGACCAGGTGCGCCTGCACAACGACCTGGAACAGGCAATCGAAGCCTCGGTCTCGCGCCTGGCCGAAGACGACGGGCGCGACACGCAGCCCACCCTGGGATTCCAGCGCGTGTTGCAGCGCGCGGTCTACCACGTCCAGTCCTCGGGCAAGAAGGAAGTCACCGGCGCCAACGTGCTGGTCGCGATCTTCGGCGAGAAGGACTCGCACGCGGTGTACTTCCTGAACCAACAGGACATCACCCGCCTCGATATCGTCAATTATCTCTCGCACGGCATCGCCAAGCTGGGCGAGGACGGCGAGCAGCCGTCCGCTCCGGATGGCGAGTCCAAGAGTGAGGGCGGGGAGGGCGAGGCCAAGGGCGACGCCCTGGCCGAGTTCGCCACCAATCTCAACGATCAGGCACGCAACGGGAAGATCGACCCGCTGGTCGGCCGTAGCGACGAGATCGAGCGCACCATCCAGGTCCTGTGCCGCCGGCGCAAGAACAACCCGCTGTACGTAGGCGAGGCTGGTGTGGGCAAGACCGCGATTGCCGAGGGCCTGGCCAAGCGCATCGTCGACAACGACGTGCCGGAAGTGCTGGCCGATGCGGTGATCTACTCGCTGGATCTGGGCGCGCTGGTGGCCGGCACCAAATACCGCGGCGATTTCGAAAAGCGTCTCAAGGGCGTGCTGGCCGCGTTGAAGAAGGTGCCCAATGCGGTGCTGTTCATCGACGAGATCCACACCATCATCGGTGCCGGCTCGGCGTCTGGCGGCACCATGGACGCTTCCAACCTGATCAAGCCCGCGCTGTCGTCGGGGGAGCTGCGCTGCATCGGCTCGACCACGTTTCAAGAATATCGCGGCATTTTCGAGAAGGATCGTGCGCTGGCGCGTCGGTTCCAGAAGATCGATATCGTCGAGCCGACCGTGGGCGAGACGTTCGAGATCCTGCAGGGCCTCAAGCCCAAGTACGAGGCGCATCACGGCGTGACCTACGCCGACGACGCGCTGCAGGCGGCCGTCGACCTGTCGGTGAAACATATCGGCGACCGCTTGCTGCCGGACAAGGCGATCGATGTGATCGACGAGGCCGGTGCGCGGCAGCGCCTGCTGCCGGAAGGCAAGCGCAAGGAACTGATCGATATCGAAGAAATCGAAACCATCGTCGCCAAGATGGCGCGGATTCCGGCCAAGCAAGTCAGCGCGACCGACAAGGATGTGCTGCAGCACCTGGAGCGCAACCTGAAGATGGTGATCTTCGGGCAGAATCCGGCGATCGAAACCCTGGCTGGCTCGATCAAGCTGGCCCGCTCGGGTTTGGCCAATCCGGAAAAGCCGATCGGCAACTTCCTGTTCGCCGGCCCCACCGGTGTCGGCAAGACCGAAGTCACCAAGCAGCTCGCGCTGCAGCTGGGCATCGAGCTGGTGCGTTTCGATATGTCCGAGTACATGGAAGCACATTCGATCAGCCGTCTCATCGGTGCGCCCCCGGGCTATGTCGGGTTCGATCAGGGCGGCTTGCTGACCGAGAAGATCGTCAAGACACCGCACTGCGTGCTGCTGCTGGACGAGGTGGAGAAGGCGCATCCGGACATCTTCAACATCCTGTTGCAGGTCATGGACCGCGGCATCCTGACCGACACCAACGGGCGCGAGGCCAACTTCAAGAACGTGATCCTGGTGATGACGACCAATGCCGGCGCCACCCAGGCGTCACGCCGGTCGATCGGCTTCACCAAGCAGGATCATTCCACCGATGCGATGGAGTCGATCCGTCGCGGTTTCACGCCCGAGTTCCGCAACCGCCTGGATGCGATCGTGCAGTTCCAGCCGCTGGCGTTCGACCACATCCTGCGGGTGGTGGACAAGTTCATCATAGAGCTGGAAATGCTGTTGCAGGAAAAGCACGTCTCCCTGTCGGCGACCCCGACCGCGCGCGACTGGCTGGCTCAGCACGGCTTCGATCCGCTGATGGGTGCGCGGCCGATGTCGCGGGTGATCCAGGAGAAGATCAAGCGCCCGCTCGCCGACGAACTGCTGTTCGGCAAGTTGGTGGACGGTGGCCGGGTCAACATCGACGTCAAGGACGGCGAACTGGTGGTCGAGGCGCATCCGGAACCGGAGCGTCTGCTGCCCGCGACTGTGGATTGATCGCCTTTAAGGTGTTTGGCAGGTAACGAAAAGCCGCTCGAAAGAGCGGCTTTTTTGCGTCTTCAGCGCGTATTGCAATCACGCGCCCTGACGATGGCCCGCCTGGCGGGAATGCCTGATGGTCGAGGCGGCAGTGATGCGTTCCTACGCTGCAGGCACGTTGCCGAGCAGCCGGTGCGGAGCGGGGCAGTGCCTCTCGGTTGGCGCCTTTTACCGTGCGCTCAAATTGCAGGCACGACAAAAAGCGGCCAATGGCCGCCTCGCGTCTGGCGTACCAGGACCGCTTACTTCATGCGGTAGGTAATACGACCCTTGGTCAGGTCGTAGGGAGTCATCTCAACTTTGACTCGGTCGCCGGTCAGGATGCGGATGTAGTTCTTGCGCATACGTCCGGAGATGTGGGCGATGATTTCATGCCCGTTCTCCAGCTTGACCCGGAACGTGGTGTTGGGAAGCGTCTCGCTGACGCTGCCTTCGAATTCAATGGAGTCGTCTTTCGACATGTAATCCTGTGCAATCACGGCTGGCCCGGCAGGGCCGTAAGGGGCGGCATTTTACGCGCCATCTCCCCGCGGTGCAAATTTTATGTTAAGCGGGTCTCACGCAGGTCGCTGGCAGCGTGCTCGCCGTAACGTCGAGACCAGCTACCCGGCGGTTCCGCCTGGGCAACCTGGCGTTGCACCTCGTGCAAAAAGTCAGTGCGCGGCCAGCGTTCGGCGCCCAGGCTCAGCAGGTGCGGATTTTCCACCTGCGCATCGATCAGTGGCCACCCTCGGCCATGCAGATTGGCGGCCAAGGCGGCCAGTGCCACCTTGGAGCCGCCGCTTTCCCCGCTGAACATGCTTTCGCCAAAAAACATCCGGCCAATCGCGACGCCGTAGATCCCCCCAACCAGGCGCGCGCCGTCGAACACCTCGATCGAATGCGCGTGGCCTAGACGGTGCAGGGCGATATAGGCCTGCTGCATTTCCGCGCTGATCCAGGTGCCGTCCTGGCCAGGACGCGGACTCGCGGCACAGGCGGCGATCACCTGCTCGAAGGCGGTATCGGCGCGAACCGTCCAGGTGCTTGCGCGAAGCTGGCGCTTGAAGCGGGACGACAGGCGCACGCCGTCAGTACGAAAGACCATGCGCGGATCCGGGCTCCACCACAGGATCGGTTGACCGTCCGAGTACCACGGGAAAATGCCATGCGCGTACGCGTTGAGCAGGCGTTGGGGCGACAGGTCGCCGCCGATGGCGAGCAGGCCGTCTGGGTCGCGCAGGGCCTGACCTGGTGCCGGAAACGGCGCCGCCGGAGCGGCATCGAGCAGAAAGGGGAGGTGGCGCGCCATCTATGCAGTGTAGGGCAGCTGGCAAACCGATGGCGTGGACCACGATGCGTGCTGTGCCCCATGGTGCGTCTGCGAGCGCTGCCCGGAATTAGCGCGACCAGATGCAGGCTCCGGTTCCTGCGCACAGTTCGCGTCCACCTGACGACTGCTCATGACATTTGTCGGCCGATCCAGCCTGCGTGCTGCTGGCGGGATGCGCCGCGCAGCAGGAACTACCCCGCAGCGCTGCGCATTCAATCCGCCTCGCTCATGCGCCCTGACTGGATCAACCGCGAAACGGGCTGTGCTCGGACAGTTCCCGTGCGTGCCCAGCGACTGCCTCGCGCTCGTCCGCACACCACTGTGCCAGCGGCTCGCGAAAGCCCGGGTCGGCGATCCAGTGCCTGCTGCGCACCAGGGTGGGCAGAAAGCCGCGCGCGATCTTGTGCTGGCCTTGGGCACCAGGCTCGAAGCGGGTCAGGCCTTCGCGCAGGCAATATTCGATGCCCTGGTAGTAGCAGGTCTCGAAATGCAGTCCGGGCAGGGCTTCACCGCCCCAGTAGCGGCCGTACAAGGTGTCGTGGCCGCGCAGGCAGAGTGCCCCGGCAATGGGATGGCCATCGAGGTCGGCCAGGAACATCACCAGCTGGCGCGGCATGGCCGTGGCCAGGTGCTGCAGGAACTGCGGCGTCAGCGCAGGCGAATTTCCGTATTCGTTGAAGGTCTTGAGATAGAAGCCATACATCGCGGCCAGATCCGCATCGCTGGCCTCATCGCCGTGCACCACGCGCAGTTGCACGCCGGCACGCTGCACCTTGGCGCGTTCCTGGCGAATGTTCTTGCGGTGCTTGTGATCCATCGCCGCTAGGAACGTCTCGAAATCGCTCCAGCCGCTGGCGTTGTGCCAGTGGTACTGCAGGTCGTTGCGCTCCAGCCAGTCGGCATCGAAGGCGGCGTCTTCATTGGCGGGATAAAAGTTCACATGCGCCGACGACAGTCCGCTGCGCTCCACCAGCTCGCGCATCGCCTTCAGCAGGTGGCCGCGCCACGTGGGCGCACCAAGCAGGCGCGGGCCGGTGACGGGCGAGTAGGGCACCCCGCACAGCCACTTGGGGAAGTATTCCTGACCATAGCGCGCGTATGCATGCGCCCAGGCGTGGTCGAACACGAACTCGCCGTGCGAGTTGTTCTTGAGGTAGCCGGGAGCCGCGGCCACCAGGGAGTCGCCTTCCCACAAGGTCAGGTGCAGCGGGTTCCAGCCCCAGTCCGGGCGCAGGCAGCCCTCGCGTTCAAGGCCTTGCAGAAATGCATAGCTGATAAAGGGATGGGTGCCATCGTGCAGCGCATCCCAGGCGCCGGCTGGCAGCTCGTCCAGCTGACGACACCAGCGTGCGGTCATACCCACGCGGGGAGCCCTTTGGCGATGCTGGCCGCGTGGCGCGGCCGGCAATCAGGCGCCATCTCAGGCGCTCTTGTCGAGATAACGCTCTGCATCCAGCGCGGCCATGCAGCCGAAGCCGGCCGAGGTGATGGCCTGCCGGTAATGCTGGTCGGCCACGTCGCCGGCGGCGAACACGCCGGCCACCGACGTTTCGGTCGCTGCACCGTTCAGCCCGGAACGGATCTCCAGGTAGCCGTTGTTCATTGCCAGCTGGCCATCGAACAACTGCGTGTTGGGGTGATGGCCGATCGCCACGAAGAAACCATGCGCATCGATGTCGCGGGTGCTGCCGTCGATAGTGGACTTGACCCGCACGCCGGTCACGCCGGCATCGTTGCCCAGCACTTCGTCCACCGCATGGTGCCAGACGGTCTCGATCTTGCCGGCGGCCACCTTGGCGAACAGCTTGTCCTGCATGATCTTTTCTGCGCGCAGCGTATCGCGGCGATGCACCAGGTAGACCTTGCGGGCGATGTTGGACAGGTACAGCGCCTCTTCGACCGCGGTGTTGCCGCCGCCGACGACGACCACGTCCTGGTCCTTGTAGAAGAAGCCGTCGCAAGTGGCGCAGGCGGAAACGCCGCGGCCCTTGAAGGCTTCTTCGGTGGGGATGCCCAGGTACTTGGCGGTCGCGCCGGTGGCGATGATGAGTGCGTCGCAGGTGTACTCGGCGCCATCACCGATCAGCCGGAACGGGCGCTGCGACAGGTCTGCCGTGTGGATGTGGTCGAAGATGACCTCGGTCTCGAAGCGCTCGGCGTGCGCCTGCATGCGGCTCATCAGGTCCGGACCCATCAGGCCATGGGGGTCGCCCGGCCAGTTGTCCACTTCGGTCGTGGTCATCAGCTGGCCGCCTTGTTGCAGCCCGGTGATCACCACCGGCTTGAGATTGGCGCGGGCGGCGTAGACCGCGGCGGTCCAGCCGGCCGGGCCGGAGCCCAGGATCAACAGGCGGGAGTGCTTGGCGGGGCTGGCAGAAGAGGCGCTCATGTATACTCGCGATCTAGGAATTGGGAGGGCAGGCGAAGTCATTCGCGCCCCCGTGGCGGCATAGAGTGGCGGTCCCCACCCGGTGAATCAAGGCGGCGCGATGGAACTGCTTGAACCGCAGATGGCATGCTCCGCTCAAACCACGTGCTCGACGCCGCCTTGTGCGGCGTTTTTCGTTACGCGGCGCCTGGCTGGATGGTCAGGGCGCATGCAACTGCTGAAACCGTGGCTTCAGTCGTTTATTATCAAACACTAACAGCATTTTTCTAAGGTCTGGCTACAGGTGGCAAAGCAGGTTCCCGAACGCAGCAGCAAGCCCGCAGAGGGCAAATCGTCGTCGCGCAAGACGGCGGCGGCGGACAATCCGCGGCGGCAGAAGCTCTGGCGCGATCTGGCCTTGATCGCGGTGGCGCCGTTGCTGCTGTATCTGCTGGCCAGCCTGTTCACTTACTCGGCGACCGATCCGGGTTGGTCGCGCACCGGCAATCTGGTTGCGCCGATCCATAACATGGGCGGCCGATTCGGCGCCCTGGCGGCCGACGTGTTGCTGCAGCTGTTCGGGTATGTGGCCTTCCTGCTGCCGGTGCTGTTGGGGGCGGTGGCCTGGATCGCCTTGATCGGCGAACGCGAAGAGCAAACCCAAAGCGATCTGGGGCCGGCGCTGCGCCTGGTCGGCATGGTGGGGTTCCTGATTTCCTCGACCGGCTTCCTGCATCTGCGCCTGTTCCAGGGCGAGGTGGCCGAGGCCGGCGGCATCCTGGGCAAGTTGGTCGCCGGCTCGCTCAGCTCCGGCTTCGGTGCCTTGGGCGCAAACCTGTTCGTGCTGGTGCTGCTGTTGGTGTCGATCACCCTGGCGACCGGTTTGTCGTGGTTTGCGGTGATGGAGCGCATCGGCAAGTGGGTGCTGGCGCTGGGGCCGCTGATGCAGCGCAAGACCCACCAGGCCACCGAGTGGCAGCAGACCCGGGTGATGCGCGAAGAGCGCGAGGAAGTGCGCAAGGTCGATGCGGTCAAGCAGGCCAAGCGCGAGCCGGTGAAGATCGAGCCGCCGCCGGCGCCGGTGGTGGAAAAAAGCGAGCGCGCCAAACGCGACACCCAGATTCCGATGTTCCAGGGCGTCAGCACCGATGGCTCGGACCTGCCGCCGCTGGCGCTGCTGGACGACCCCAAGCCGCAGACCAAGGGCTATTCGGAAGAGACGCTGGAAACGCTGTCGCGGCAGATCGAGTTCAAGCTCAAGGATTTCCGCATCGAAGCCCAGGTGGTCGGGGCCTATCCGGGCCCGGTGATCACCCGCTTCGAGATCGAGCCGGCGCCGGGCATCAAGGTCAGCCAGATCAGTTCGCTGGACAAGGACATCGCGCGCGGGCTGTCGGTCAAGTCGGTGCGCGTGGTGGACGTGATCCCGGGCAAGTCGGTGATCGGCCTGGAAATTCCCAACGTCAGCCGGGAGATGATCTTCCTCTCCGAATTGCTGCGCTCCAAGGAATACGACAAGTCGGCCAGTCCGCTGACGCTTGCGCTGGGCAAGGACATTGCCGGCCGGCCGACCGTGGCCGACCTGGCGCGTATGCCGCACTTGCTGGTGGCCGGTACCACCGGCTCGGGCAAGTCGGTGGCGGTCAATGCAATGGTGCTGAGCCTGCTGTTCAAGGCCTCGCACAAGGAACTGCGGATGCTGATGATCGACCCGAAGATGCTCGAACTGAGCGTCTACCAGGGCATCCCGCACCTGCTGGCGCCAGTGGTCACCGACATGAAGGAGGCGGCCAACGGCCTGCGTTGGTGCGTGGCCGAGATGGAGCGCCGCTACAAGCTGATGAGCGCGGTGGGCGTGCGCAACCTGGCCGGCTTCAACAAGAAGGTCAAGGACGCCATCGACGCCGGTCAGCCGATGATGGACCCGCTGTTCAAGCCGAACCCGGAACTGGGCGAAGCGCCGCGGCCGCTGGAGACGCTGCCGTTCATCGTCATCTTCATCGACGAATTCGCCGACATGATGATGATCGTCGGCAAGAAGGTCGAAGAGCTCATCGCGCGCCTGGCGCAGAAGGCGCGTGCAGCCGGCATCCACTTGATCCTGGCCACGCAGCGGCCGTCGGTGGACGTGATCACCGGCCTGATCAAGGCCAATATCCCGACCCGCGTGGCGTTCCAGGTCAGCTCCAAGATCGACTCGCGCACCATCCTGGACCAGTCCGGTGCCGAAGCGTTGTTGGGCAATGGCGACATGCTGTACCTGCCGCCGGGCACCGCATTGCCGGACCGCGTACACGGGGCTTTCGTCAGCGACGAGGAAGTGCATCGCGTGGTCGAGCATCTCAAGGCCAGCGGGCCGGTGTCCTATGTCGAAGGCGTGCTGGACGAAGTGCAGACCATGGGCGATGGCACCGTGGTCGGTGCCACCGGCCTGCCGGAAAGCAGTGGCGGTGGCGGCGACGAATCGGACCCGTTGTACGACGAGGCCTTGCGCATCGTCACCGAGACCCGGCGTGCCTCGATTTCCGGCGTACAGCGGCGTCTGAAGATCGGCTACAACCGCGCCGCGCGCCTGATCGAGGCGATGGAAGCGGCCGGCGTGGTCAGCCCGCCCGAGCACAATGGCGACCGTACCGTGCTGGCACCGCCGCCGCCGAAGTAGGCGCCGGCGATGTCGTGGCGCGTTTCAGGTGCAGCTCCCGATCGAGCGCCTGCAGCAATGCCGCATTGTTGGAAGCCCGTGCCTGCCATTGCCGGGCACAACGGCTACCCTGTGGGTAAGGGCCGCTCCGGCCCGCCGTGATCGAGACCCATGTTGCATCGTCCCTCGTTAGTGCTCCTGTTGCTGCTCTGTCTTCCATTGCTTGCCCAGGCACAGCAACGTCCTGCACCCGCTGCCAGTGCTGCAACACGCACGCAGGCCGACACCAATTACAGTTTTGTGCGCTACCGCGCCGACTACGAGGTGCGTGCCGACGCCAGCAGCATGGAAACCGACGAGTACGAGATCCTGCTCAAGACCAAGTCGGCCGTGGAGCAGTTCAGCCAGGTGAGGCTGAGCTATAGCGAGAAGATGGAAACGCTCGATGTGCTGCAGGCGTATACCGTCACGGCCGAAGGGCTGCGCCAGGACGTGGCGGCCGACAAGATCTATACCCAGGAAAGCTATTCCAGCGCCTCGGCAGCGATGTATGCCGACCGCAAGGTGAAAGTGGTGGTGTTCCCGAATCTGGCGCCGGGCGCGCGCATCGTGTACCGCGTGCGGCGGGCACAGAACACGCCATATTTCCCCGGTTACTTCAGCCTGTGGGAGACCTTCAGTGTCTTCGCGCAGTACGACGATGCCGTGATCACGTTGGTCGCGCCGAAGGGGCTGCCGATGCATCTTTCCGCACGCGGGCTGCAGGGCAGCACCAAGCCGGTGGTGCGCGGTGACCAGGCACGCTGGGAGTGGCGCTACCAGCGCACCGCGCCGATGAAGAACCAGAACTGGAGCGCGGCGACCTGGGAGTTCAGTCCCACCTTGATGGCCAGCACCTTCGATAGCTGGTCGCAGATGGGCCTGGCGTATCACGTCAAGGGCGGGCGCGCTGCGGCGGTGACGCCGGCAATCCAGGCGCTGGCCGATGAAGTCACGCGCGGTATCGATGCCCCGCGCGCGCAGGCTGCCGCGCTGTATGCGTGGGTGGCGCGCAATATCCGCTATGTGGCGGTGTATCTGGGCAATGGCGGGCTGGAACCCAACAGCGCCGAGAGCATCCTGGCCAACCATTACGGCGATTGCAAAGACCACACCGTGATCCTGGAGGCCCTGCTTGCAGCCAAGGGGATCGCCAGCACCCCGGTGCTGATCGGGGCGGAGGGCGGACCGACCTTGCCGCAGATCCCGGTACTGGGCCGCTTCAACCACGCCATCACCTACATTCCCGCATTCGATCTGTACGTGGACTCGACCAACCCCTACGCGCGCTTCGGCCAGCTGCCGGCAGGCGATCTCGGCGCGCCGGTGGTGCATACGCGCGATGGCAAGGTGACGCAGACGCCGCCGAACGACCGCAAGGTCAATCGCTATGTCGCGCTCACCGAATACCGCTTCACGCCGCAGGGCGACCTGCAGGGCACCACCACGCTCGACAGCGGGCAGACCGGCGAAGTGGGCTTGCGCGCGATGTTCGTGCAGCTCAATGCGCAAAATCGCAACCGGATCGAAGAGTCGATCCTTGCCCAGTCCGGTTTCGACGGCACCGGCGATCTGCTGATCCAGGGCGACCCGCTGGATCTGGATGCACCGTTCAACTACCGCTACACCTTCCAGGCCAAGGATGCGGTGGATTTCTCGGTGGTCGGCGGCATGACCTTGCCGGATATGCCAGGTGCCGAATCGACGCGCGCCATCTACACCACCACCTCGGCCGAAAACAATCTGACCCCGTTCTACTGCAACGACAGCGTGCGCGAGGAAACCTACGTGGTGAGCTTTCCCGAGACGGTGCCGATCATCGCCATTCCGCGCAGCAGCACCTTTCGCAATGCCGCCGGCCAATACGCGGTTGAGTGGACACGGCAGGGGCAGACGGTGACCGCCGTGCATCGCCTGCAGCGTGCCGCCGTGCGCGGGCCACAGGCGTTGTGCCAGCCGCAGGATTACCGTGCCTTTCGCGAGCTCTACCAACAGGTGCGGCGCGGGTTTCGCGGACAGATCGTCTATGGCGATCTGTCCAGGGTGCAGACGGCGCAGTGAGGCGAAGTGCCGCGCACATGCCGCCATCTGAACACGTCGTGCGATAGCGCTCGCCCATTCATCTATGAAGTATCAGAATCCACGCATGTCCTTCTGGAAGACCGCGATGCATCGCCAGCTCCGTTACGCCGTCCTTGCCACAGCTCTGTTCGCCAGCACCGCGTTTGCTGGTGCGCGCCAGGAGCTGGATACCTTCACGCGCGGATTGAAGGGTCTGGATGGGCAGTTCAACCAACGGGTGACCGACGCCAATGGCCGGGTCAAGGAAACCTCGAGCGGGCGGGTCGCACTGGCAACGCCGCGCCAGTTCCGTTGGGAATATGCCAAGCCCTATAAGCAGCTGATCGTGGCCGACGGCAAGAAGGTCTGGGTGTTCGACCCCGATCTGGAGCAGGTCACCGTGCGCGCACAGGGCAGCGAAGAGCAGAACAGCCCGCTGGTCGCATTGATCGACCCGGCGCTTCTGGACAAGAAGTACGACGTCAGCGAAGAAGCCACGCCACGCGACGGCCTGCAATGGTTGTCGCTGACGCCCAAGGTGGACACCGACGCCAGCTTCCAGATCGCCTCGCTGGGGTTCGGCAAGGATGGCCTGGCCCGGATGGAAGTGGTGGACGCGGTCGGCCAGCGCACTGCGATCAGCTTTAGCGGCTGGAAGCGCAATCCGGCGTTTGCCGCAGACACCTTCCGCTATACGCCAGCCAAGGGCGTGGATGTGGTGGGCGACGCGCAGTAGAAGCGTCTGCGGGCGCGCGCGATGAAGGCAAGGGCGAAGCGTGGTGCAGCGAGCGGCTGTGCCTGCGAGGGCGCGGCAGCGGTCGTGACCTGAGCGATGCACCCGCACAAGCGCGATGCCGGCGCGCTACGGGACTGGCTCGTACGGGATCCATTGACCAACCGTCCGCATCGCCTCCGCTGCCTGGTTGGTCTGGCGTTTGATGAAGAAATCGATGCCTCGCTCGCGCTGGCGTTTGCCTTTTTCGCGCAGGATCAGAATGGTCGGTTCCCAGATGCTTGGGTGGCTGATCAGCGCATCGAAGGCGCGATCGGCTTCCGCCGCTTGCGCGTCGCATCCGGCGATGCGCAATAGCTGGGCCTGCGCGCGCAATGCGTCCAGGCGCGGTGCAGCCTCTGCCTGCAACACCCAGTCCACGATCAGCGAGGCGAACTTGTTGTCTTGCATGTGGTGGCGGACCCGGTCGATGAAGTCCTGCAACTGGCGCTCGGCCACCATGTAGAGCCGCTGGTCGTCGACCTTGCCCTGCAGTTTGGAGATTCCGTAGTGGGTCCATAACTGCCAGTTGCGCTTCACTTCGCGTTCGAAAGAGGCGAAGTTGAAGAATTCGAAGCCACGATCCGTGCGCACAGGATCGATTTCGTTGTTGAACATCCACAAGGTGGAGAACGTATTGCTGCCGGCCGAGCGCAGTTCCCTGCTGTAGCCGAGCTCCAGGGTGGCCAGGGACAGCCGTGCCACTGGCGTGGGCGGCGCATTGCCGGTGCTTGGGTGCGTCCACTGCTGGGCGACGACACTGGCCGATGCGCGCCCTGCGATCTCTACCCTGGATTGCGCGCTTGAGTCCTTCAGCACCATCGTCATGTAGCCTTCGATCGGCGTTTGCGAACGGGAGGTTTCCCGCCGCGCTTTCACGCCGAGCGATGCCCCCAGGGTGGCGCGACGCGGTCGGCCGTCCATGTTTCCCACGCGCACGCCGGCTGCGACGCTGAGGCTGGATTCGGTGGCCGAAGCCTGGCGCTCAGCATGGCCGATCAAGCCAACGGTGATGCTGGGGTGGTGCGCCAGCAGCTCCCCCAGAAAGTCGCGCTCGCTCAACTGACCCGCATCGCCGCCGGATTGCTCGGCCAGTTGCAGCAAGTGTTCGAACATGGCGAGGAATTGCGCGCGCTGTTCCAGCTCCTGGCCCTTGCCCCGCCGTGGTACGCGGATTTGCACGCCATGCTCGATACCCGATTCCTTTTTCATGCGCCACTCGGCTGCGCCTGTGATGCCCACCGGTGCATGTTCGGTGCCCGGCAGCAGCACGCCCGCGCTCATGCCGGTAGTAGCGTTGAACTGCCGCGCCTTTTGCCGCCCGATCTGCAGCGACAGCCCGGTTCGCCCCATGTAGATCTCCACCGAGCGATCGGAACTGGTCTGGCCGCCGGCGGCGAGTTTCAGTCCCAGGCCGCTGGGAATGATCGCAAGCGCGGCCGACAGCGGCGCCGTATTGAGCCCGATCACCCGTTGTTCGGTGAGACGCAGCTTGTCGCGCCATTCCAGCCGTTCCATCAGGTTGCGTAGGCATTCGAACAGCGCACGCGGCGATCTGGCGCGGGAGGTGTCGCCCTCGTGCAGAAGACGACTGGCATGACCAATGGCCTGGTGAAAGTGGTTGCGCGCGTCCGACGCCAGGTCTTCAGCCAAGGGCGCTGCCCCCACCGGCAGCTCGCTCGGCTGTCCGGCGTGGTCGAGCAGTCCACGTTGGATCAGACGCAGCGTTTCCGGCAGACGCAGGCGGCCCGCGCGCACAGCACCCCAGGCGGACGCGATCGCCGGATGGCACGCCGCCGGCTGTAGATCGTCGGTCGCGCTCACCGAGGCCGCCACCGAGCGCTGAAGTTCCTGGGCACGCCGTTCGATCGTGCCCAGCACCTTGGCAGTGAAGGTCAGGTCGGCCGCGTTCTGCTCGTGTGGGAGCCATTGCGCGTATTCCAACAGCGCCTGCATCGCCAACTCCTCCTGCGACGGCATTCGCCCGCCCGCCAGCTGGATCTGGCGGCGCGCGACGAGCCAGCTGGTCAGGTGGCCGGCCGCCTCGCGAAAAGCGTCGTTGGCACGTCGCACGGCGGTGGGAAGCGCTTCTGAGGCGCCGACCTTCATTCCCAGCTCAAGTGCGTTGAAGGGATTGAGGGCGCGCTTTCCGCGCCTTCCGCTGCCTGCTACCGCCCACTGCGCAAACATCTGCAGGCATGCGTTGACGCGCGCATAGGGTGAGCCTGCCGCGGTGGTTTCGTAGCCATTGCGGAATGCGTGGAACGCGCTGCGCTGGGCATCGGTTGCAGACTGCAGGCCCTGCAGCGGCGAATCTCCGTGCACGGCGTGGCGCGCTCCCATTTGCGCATCGCCCAGCCAGGTGCGTTGCGCCTGTTCTGCGTCCGGCGTCAGTGCAAGCCGGTGGCTGGCACGCAGATGGACCTGTGCCGCCTCCAGCCATTCCCTGGAAGGGGGCGTGGGTTCTTCGCACAGCATGTGCGAAAGAACCTGCATGCCGCGCGGAACGCTGGCCAATAGGCCGACGCAGGCCGTGACCATCTCCATCGGCGGGACCGCCTCGGCAGCGATGGAGACCTGTGGCGGCGGAATCAGCGCACGCAAGTGCACCACGCTCAGGCGTTGCAGCACGTCGGCCGCTGCCGTGGCATCGCCCCCGCTGGCGATCGCCAAGACGTGCAGGGCAATGCGCAACGTGTCGACCGGCTGCAAGGCGTCGCTTCCGAACGCAGCGCTGCGGCCATGCAGGCCGTCAGCCCAGGCGCGCAGAACCTGTCGGCTCACGGGGTCGATGGTGTCCTCGCGAAAGCCGGGTAGGGCGTCGAGCAGGGCCTCCATTGTGTCGGCGGCGATATCGGCAGCGACGGGCCGGGCCTCATCGGCCGGCGGCTGTGCGGCTGCCTGTTGCACCAAGCGTTGCATGTCGTCGTTCGCAGCTTCCAGCGTGCTGACCGTCTGTTCGTGCTGCCACAACTCCTTGGTGTTGATCCGCGACGAATGCCGCGCCTGCTGCAGTTTTGCGTCGACCTGGGCGAGGCGCTGCTGTAGGCGCTGCGCATGCCGCTGGCAACGCTTGGCATGCTGGCGTTGCAGGGTCAGCATGTTCGCGTTGCGCCCCAGTCGTGTGCGCAGTGCCTCCATTTCTCGCTTCCGCTCTGCAGCAAGGTGCGAGCCGAGCGTGCGAGATGCCGGCTTGTTGGCAGAGCTACTTGCTTGATCTGACTGCAACGCATCGCGTGCTTGCGCATACGCGCTTTGCAATCGATCGATCTCCGCGTTGGCTTCCGCAAGTGCTTGCTCTGCGTGTGCTGCCTGTGCCGAGCCACGGCCGAAAAAGACCGTTTTTGCCAGCGCATCGCCGCGCGCGCGCGCCTGTTGCACTGCATGTTCGAGCTGGGTGCAGACGCGCTGCAGCTGTGCGCGATCGATGTCCTGCGGCGCGTTGGCCGAGGATGAGACCGCGTGCGCTGCGACAGCGCGCGACGGCTGATCGCCCGGTGGCGCGTTCAATGCCGCGCGTGCGCCGAGGATGTCCGACTCAAGATCGTGGATCGCGGCAGCCACTGCTTCAGTCTGCACATTGCATCCATGCAGCTGTTGCAATAGGTCGGCACGTTCGCGCGTCAGCGCGTTGATGCTGTCGCTGAGGTTGGCGGCGCGACGGGCCCTCAGGGCCAACTGCTCGCGTGCAGCCTGTAGCGTTTGTGCATGCGCGTAGGTCAGTTCGTCCTGGCGACGCCGGCAGATGCGTGCGGCCAGGTCGTCGTTGGATTGCTCCAGGCGGGCGATCAGCGCGTCATTGAGATGCTCGGTGGCATTGGGCAGCAGCGCGGAGGCTCGCAGGTCACGGGCGACGTTGGCGTTGCGATCCGCTGGGCCGGCTGGTGTGTCCCGCTCGTACTGCACCGAGCAATAGCGCAGCAGGGCCGTATGTGGTTCTGGCGAACCGCTACTGAGCCCCAATCGCTCTGCAGCCTTCCTGCAGGCGCGTGGGAGAGCGTGTCTGCGTTTGGGAGCGGCTTTCAATCCGGGTTCGAGGTTGCTTGGCTGTCTTGCTTGCTCAAGCAGCGTCGCGGACCAACCCAGCGGGTCTTGCTGTGCCTGGATCAGTTCCGCCTCGAACGCGCGTGGGTCCGGAGTCGCCAGTTTGTTGTGCGTCTGCCGCTGCGCAGAAGGCTTGGAGGGATGCGAGATGGTCTCGGCCATCCCTGGAAGGCAGGCGGCGATGACGGAGGGGCGAAGCGGAATGCGGGGCATGGTGGAATCCGTGCACTGGACGTGCCGCTTGCGCTGGCGCAGCGCGTGGCCGATACGGGATGCCGGCAAGCGATTGCGGTCACTCGTTACTGAGTAACACTATGTCGCTGCGCAGTTTATGCATTGCACGCGCGCGAAGTGGTCGCTTGGAAAGAGAACGTCGTTGTCTCTGCCAGCGCTGGCCGGACACTGCGTTTTGGAACGTCATCAGGCGCAGGCGGTAGAATGAAGGGGTGAGCAAAGCCAAACGTCCCGACTCGATCACACCCGATCTGCTGCATGTCGATCGCAGCGCCATGGGGCCCCTGGCAGAGCGGATGCGGCCGCGCACGCTTGACGAGATGGTGGGGCAGAAGCGCTTGCTGGCTCCCGACAGCGCCTTGCGGCGCGCGGTCGAATCCGGGCGCGTGCACTCGATGATCCTGTGGGGCCCGCCAGGATGCGGCAAGACCACATTGGCCTTGTTGCTGGCGCACTACGCAGACGCCGAATTCAAGGCGATCTCGGCCGTGCTGTCCGGCCTGCCGGACGTGCGGCAGGTGCTGGCAGAGGCGGCGCAGCGTTTTGCCGGTGGCCGCCGCACCGTGTTGTTCGTCGATGAGGTGCATCGCTTCAACAAGGCGCAGCAGGATGCGTTCTTGCCGCATATCGAACGCGGCACGATTCTGTTCGTCGGTGCGACCACTGAAAATCCATCCTTCGAGTTGAACTCAGCGTTGTTGTCGCGCTGCCGCGTGCATGTGCTGGAAGGCGTGTCGCCGCAGGACATCGTCGCGGCCTTGCAGCGTGCCTTGCGCGATGCCGAGCGCGGCTTGGGGACCGAGACGATCCAGGTCAGCGAAGCATCGCTGCTGGAAATCGCCAGCGCCGCCGACGGCGATGTGCGTCGGGCCCTGACGCTGTTGGAAATTGCTGCGGAACTGGCGGCAGGCGAGGGTGGCGAAATTACGCCGCAGACGTTGCTTCAGGTGCTGGCCGACCGTACGCGCCGCTTCGACAAGAACGGCGAGCAGTTCTACGACCAGATTTCGGCGCTGCATAAGTCCGTGCGCAGCTCCAACCCGGATGCAGCGCTGTACTGGCTGACGCGCATGCTCGATGGCGGGTGCGACCCGGCGTATCTGGCGCGTCGGTTGACCCGCATGGCAATCGAAGACATCGGCCTGGCCGATCCGCGCGCGCAGAGCATGGCGCTGGAAGCCTGGGACATCTACGAGCGCCTTGGCAGTCCGGAAGGCGAATTGGCATTCGCACAGCTGGTGCTGTACCTGGCCAGCACTGCCAAATCCAACGCCGGCTATGCTGCCTTCAATCAGGCCAAGGCCGAAGTGCGCGCCACCGGCACGCAGGAGGTGCCGCTGCATCTGCGCAACGCACCGACCAAGCTGATGAAGACGCTTGGCTACGGCCAGGATTACCAGTACGACCATGATGCCGAGGGCGGCATTGCGCTGGATCAGACCGGCTTCCCGGATGCGATGGGCGAGCGCGTCTACTACAACCCGGTGCCGCGCGGGATGGAGATCAAGCTGAAGGAAAAGCTCGATCGGCTGCGCGAGGCGCGCGCACAGGCAAGGGCTGACAAGGCCGGCAAGCCCACGGCATAATCGGCCGCACAGGAGATGGCATTCCTCCTCGAACCGCACGCACCCTGCGCGCTGATGATGCCTGCCCACCCCGCCGGGGCGGCAGGTCTGTGCCCCGGCATCGCTCTTGACTCTGGAAGGATGACGCCGATGCCGCACACTTTTTTTTCGAAGCCACGTTCTGGTCGCGGGGTGCGCGTATGAACGCACCGGTGTGGTGGCAGCAGCTGTTGCTGGCGATGACCGGTGGCGCACTGGGGTCGGGCTTGCGTTTTGCGATCGGTGCCTCGTTGATCCAGCGCTTTGGTACCGGCTTCCCGTGGGGAACGCTGACGGTGAACCTGCTCGGGTCGTTCGTGGCCGGCGTGTTGCTGGTCTGGCTGGATGCACGCGGGCCCTCGAGCTGGCCGCTGCGGGCCTTGTTGATCGTTGGCGTGATCGGTGGGCTGACCACGTTTTCGTCGCTGATGATGGAGTGCCTGGTGTTTGCGCGCAGCGACCGCTCGACCATGATCGGCATCTACCTGGCGGTGACGCTGGTGGCTGGGCTGGCATTGGTGTTTGCCGGTGCGCGCGCCGGACAGTGGCTGGTTGCTCGATAGGCTGCGGCCCGTGTCCTGGTGGCGGTAGCGCAAGGTCGGCAGATGTGCAGCGGTGCCTTGCTGCGACGGGTCGCCTGACACCCGTGTGCTGAGTTTCCTACGTGCCAACGACGCAACCGTCGCTGCAAGGCAGTCTGATTGGCAGCCTGTGGCGGCGGCACGTCGATGACCCCGCTGCCGATGTGCGCCTGGCACCTTTGGCCGATACGCAGCACCAATCTTTCGCTGCAGCGCGAATTGGCTGTTCGTCAGCACCGAGCAGAACGGACGAAGGCGTGCTTGCGCACGCCTTCGTTGACCGCTTGATCTGCAGCACGCCAGCGGCAGCGCCACCGATCCCGCATTGCCGGGCTCAGGCCTTACAGCGCTTCGATGATGCCCGCAGCGCCCATGCCGGTGCCGATGCACATGGTGACCATGCCGTACTTCTGCTGGCGACGGCGCAGGCCATGCACCAGCGTGGCAGCACGGATCGCGCCGGTGGCGCCCAGTGGGTGGCCGAGGGCGATTGCGCCGCCCAATGGATTGACCTTGGATGGGTCCAGCTCGCTGTCGCGGATCACGGCCAAGGCCTGTGCGGCGAAGGCTTCATTGAGTTCGATCCAGTCCAGCTGGTCCTTGGTCAGCCCGGCTTGCTTGAGCGCCTTGGGGATGGCGGCGATCGGGCCGATGCCCATGACTTCCGGGCGCACGCCGGCCACCGAGAAGCTGACAAAACGCGCAAGCGGGGTGAGGCCGTAATCCTTGATCGCCTGCTCGGAGGCCAGCAGTACCGCACCGGCGCCATCGCTCATCTGCGAGGAATTGCCGGCGGTGACGCTGCCGCCGAACTGGCCGTTGCGGAACACCGGGCGCAACTTGGCCAGGCCCTCGAGCGAGCTGTCCGGACGCGGGCCTTCGTCGGTGTCGACCAGGCGCTTGCGCAGGGCGATCACATTGCCGGCCAGGTCGGGCTGGTGCGAGTGGATTTCGTACGGGCTGATTTCGTCGCGGAACTCGCCGGCGGCAATCGCCGCGATCGCTTTCTGGTGCGAGGCCAGCGCGAACGCATCCTGGTCTTCGCGCGACACCTTCCACTCTTCTGCGACCTTCTCGGCAGTGATGCCCATGCCGTAGGCAATGGCCACATGGTCGTCGGCGAACACGCTTGGCGACATCGCCACCTTGTTGCCCATCATCGGCACCATCGACATCGACTCGGTGCCGCCGGCCAGCATCAGGTCGGCATTGCCCAGCCGGATCTGGTCGGCGGCCATGGCAATGGCCTGGATGCCGGACGAACAGAAGCGGTTGATGGTCTGGCCGGCCACCGAATTGGGCAGGCCCGCCAGCAACACGCCGATGCGTGCCACGTTCATGCCTTGCTCGCCTTCGGGCATGGCGCAGCCGATGATGGCATCGTCGATGCGCGAGGTATCGATGCCCGGCGCCTGCGCGACTACCGCGCGCAGCACGTGCGCCAGCATGTCGTCTGGACGGGTATTGCGGAACACGCCCTTCGGCGCCTTGCCGACCGGCGTACGCGTGGCGGCAACGATGTAGGCTTCTTGGATCTGCTTGCTCATTTGGCTATCTCCGATAGCCGGGAATGGGGAGTGGGGAATCGGGAATCGCAAGTGCGGATTCGCCTGAGTTCGCCATCTTCATCACCCGGCAGATAATTGGGAGAAGCGGGGAGTCGGTTGGGCTTTTACCCATTCCCGATTCCCCACTCCCGATTCTCAGTTCCTGAGTGGCTTGCCGGTCTTGAGCATGTGCCCAATCCGCGCCTGGGTCTTTTCCTGCTGGGCCAGTTCGACGAAGTGCTTGCGCTCCAGCTTCAGCAGCCACTCTTCGTCGACCAGTGCGCCGCGATCGACTTCGCCACCGCAGACCACCGTGGCGATGCGGCTGGCGATTTCGTAGTCGTATTCGCTGATGAAGCGGCCTTCCAGCATGTTGACCAGCAGCATCTTGAAGGTGGCGATGCCGACGTCGCCGGCGACCTGGATGCGGCGTGCCGGCAGCGGCGCGCGGTAGCCGCCCTCTGCCAGTGCGCGCGCTTCGGCCTTGGCGATGTGCAGGCTTTCGTAGCTGTTGAACACCACCTTGTCGGTGGCGCGCAGCAGGCCCAGTTCCTTGGCATTGACGGCTGAGTTGGAGACCTTGGCCATTGCCACGGTCTCGAAGGTCTTCTTCAGCTCGGCAAACACATCGCCGCCCGGACCTGCGGCGATCGAGGCACGCACCGCGATTTCCTTCAAACCACCACCGGCCGGCAGCAGGCCGACGCCGGCTTCGACCAGGCCGATGTAGCTCTCCAGCGAGGCCACGGTCTTGGCACTGTGCATCTGGAATTCGCAGCCGCCGCCCAGCGCCAGGCCACGCACGGCCGAGATCACCGGTACCTGTGCATACTTGATGCGCTGGCTGGTGGCCTGGAAATTGGCGACCAGGGCTTCGAACGCATCCACCTTGCCGGCCTGCAGCAAGCCCAGGGCGCCGGCCAGATCGGCACCGGCCGAGAAGGGCTCCTTCTGCTGCCAGATCACCAGACCGGCGAAATCCTTCTCCGCGCGGCCCACCACTTCCTGCAGGCCGTTGAGCACATGGTCGGAGACGGTGTTCATCTTGGTCTTGAAGCTAACCACCGCGATGTCGTCGCCGTCGTGCCACATGCGCACGCCGTCGTTTTCGAACACCGTCTCGCCCGGCGAGAACTGCTCGCCCAGCAGTGGATCGGGGAAGCGCTGGCGCTTGTACACCGAAAGCGACGAGCGCGGCAGCTTGGCGTCATGCGCCGGGCTGTACGAGCCTTCGGCGCCATGCACGCCATCGCGACCGTCGAACACCCAGTTCGGCAGCGGCGCGCTGCTCATGCTCTTGCCGTTGGAGATGTCTTCGGCAATCCACTGCGCCACCTGCTTCCAGCCCGCGGCCTGCCAGGTTTCGAACGGGCCCAGCGACCAGCCGTAGCCCCAGCGGATGGCCAGATCCACGTCGCGTGCGGTCTCGGCGATATCGGCCAAGTGGTAGGCGCTGTAGTGGAATAGGTCGCGGAAGGTGGCCCACAGGAACTGCGCCTGCGGGTGCTGGCTTTCGCGCAGCTTGGCGAACTTCTCGGCCGGGTTCTTGATCTTGAGGATCTCGACCACTTCCGGCGCGGCGGCCCGGTCAGCCGGACGGTAGTCCTGCTTCTCCAGGTCGACCACCACGATGTCCTTGCCGACCTTGCGGAAGATGCCGGCACCGACCTTCTGGCCCAGCGCGCCCTTGGCGATCAGCGCATCCAGCCACTTGGGTGATTTGAAGTACTGGTGCCACGGATCGTCGGGCAGGGTGTCGCCCATGGTCTTGATGACGTGCGCCATGGTGTCCAGGCCGACCACATCGGAGGTGCGATAGGTGGCCGACTTCGGGCGGCCGACCAGCGGGCCGGTCAGCGCATCGACTTCGTCGAAGCCCAGGCCGAATTCCTGCGTGTGGTGGATGGTGGACAGGATCGAGAACACGCCGATGCGGTTGCCGATGAAGTTCGGCGTGTCCTTGGCATACACCACGCCCTTGCCGAGCGTGGTGACCAGAAAGCTTTCCAGTCCTTCCAGCACCGCCTTGTCGGTGCCCTTGGCCGGAATCAGTTCGGCCAGGTGCATGTAGCGCGGCGGGTTGAAGAAGTGCACGCCGCAGAAACGGTGGCGCAGCTGCTCGGGCAGCACGTCGGAGAGCTTGTTGATGCCCAGGCCGGAAGTGTTGGACGCCAGCACGGCATGATCGGCCACGAACGGGGCGATCTTTTTGTACAGGTCCTGCTTCCAGTCCATGCGTTCGGCGATCGCTTCGATGATCAGGTCGCAGTCGCGCAACTGTTCCAGGCCACTCTCATAGTTGGCCGGCGTAATCGCCTCTGCCAGCGCCTTGCTGGCGAGCGGGGCGGGACTCAGCTTGCCGAGATTGGCGATCGCCTTGAGTACGATGCCGTCTTGCGGGCCTTCCTTGGCGGGCAGGTCGAACAACACGGTGTCGACACCGGCATTCGTGAGGTGCGCAGCGATCTGCGCACCCATGACGCCGGCACCGAGCACGGCGGCGCGACGGACTAGCAACGGGTTGGACATAGCGGTAGGCCTCTTGTGGAACGTTTACGGTGTGGAATGAGCGCGGAACCCGGGTTCCGCGAAACGAATGAGTTCGCGCGCCGCGCGCGCACGATGGTCGGCCTCGCTGACGCCCGCCGGCCGCTTGATGAGCCCGAAATCGGCCATGGCATAGGTCAATGCGCCGGCCAGGAAGTCCAGCCGCCAGTACAGCTCTTCCTTGCTCAAGCCCGGCACGCAGCCGGCGATGGCCTTGCCGAATTCGCGCAGCACATGCCCGTAGTGATCGGACAGGAACTTGCGCAGGTTGTCGTTCTTTTCTGCGTAAGCGCGCGCAATCACACGTACGAACGCGCCGCCGTTCTGGCGGTCCTGTGCCATGGCCAACGCCGGCTCGACGAAGGCAGCGAGCACGGCCGTGAGCTCGCCGGGCTGCGATTTCTTCGCCAGTTCCAGCTGCTGCAGGCGCGCGGCGGTCATTTCGTCCATGCGGCGGCGGAACACCTCGTTGACCAGGTTTTCCTTGGAGCCGAAGTGATAGTTGACCGCTGCGATATTGACGTCGGCCTGCGTGGTGAGCTGGCGCAGCGACGTGCCGGCGAACCCGTGCTGGGCGAACAGCTCCTCGGCCGCACCGAGAATGCGGTCCTTGGTGGAGAAGTGGGCGGGCTTGGGCATGCGCGAAGACAGGACTCAATCAAACGATTGTTTGAGTCTACGGGCTCGCCTGCAGGCTGGTCATGTCGCAACGCAGCACGATTCAGGGGGCGGTGTGCAAACGAATCGTTGACGAGATAGAATTGACCATCGCAAAGAAGCCTAAGCCCGCGTTTTGTCGCGGGTTTTTTTCATGATAACCTCGGGCCTTCAGTGGCCCGCCCAACGGAGAACTTCCCATGGCGCTGGAGCGCACCCTGTCCATCATCAAGCCCGACGCCGTTGCCAAGAACGTCATCGGCGAAATCTACAGCCGCTTCGAGAAGGCTGGCCTGAAGGTCGTGGCCGCCAAGTACAAGCAGCTGTCGCGTCGTGAGGCCGAAGGCTTCTACGCCGTGCATCGCGAGCGTCCGTTCTTCAACGCCCTGGTCGAGTTCATGATTTCCGGCCCGGTGATGATCCAGGCGCTGGAAGGCGAGAACGCCGTTGCCGTACACCGTGACCTGCTGGGCGCGACCAATCCCAAGGACGCTGCGCCGGGTACCATCCGCGCCGATTTCGCGGATTCAATCGATGCCAATGCCGCCCATGGCTCTGACTCGGTCGAGAACGCTGCCAACGAAGTCGCGTATTTCTTTGCTGCCACCGAAGTGGTCTCGCGCTGAGGCCGAGTGAGTCGAATCGTGAATGAGGTCGTGATCCCCTCCGTGCTGCAGGACGTTCCCGTCCCCGCATCGCCGGTGCGCAAGCAGAACCTGCTCGACCTCGATCGCGAGGGTTTGGAGCGCTTCTTCGCCGACACGCTCGGCGAGGCGCGCTACCGTGCCCATCAGGTGATGAAGTGGATCCACCATCGCTACGTCACCGATTTCGACCAGATGACCGACCTCGGCAAGGCGCTGCGTGCGAAGTTGCACCAGCACGCCGAGGTCCTGGTCCCGAACGTGGTGTTCGATAAACCTTCGGCTGACGGCACTCACAAATGGCTGTTGGCCATGGGGGCCGACGGCAAGAACGCCATCGAGACCGTATATATCCCCGACAAGGGCCGCGGCACGCTGTGCGTGTCCTCCCAGGTCGGCTGCGGCTTGAACTGCACCTTTTGTTCGACCGCCACCCAGGGCTTCAACCGCAACCTCACCACGGCCGAAATCATCGGTCAGGTGTGGGTCGCGGCGCGCCACCTGGGTAATGTGCCGCACCAGCAGCGCCGGCTCACCAATGTGGTGATGATGGGCATGGGCGAGCCGCTGATGAATTTCGATAACGTCGTGCGCGCGATGAGCGTGATGCGCGACGATCTTGGCTACGGGCTGGCCAGCAAGCGGGTCACGCTGTCGACCTCCGGCCTGGTGCCGATGATCGATCGGCTTTCCACCGAAAGCGACGTCTCGCTGGCGGTCTCGCTGCACGCGGCGAGCGACGCGCTGCGCGAGAGCCTGGTGCCATTGAACAAGAAATACCCGATCGCCGAGCTGATGGAGTCGTGCGCGCGCTATCTGCGCGGCAACAAGAAGCGCGATTCGGTGACCTTCGAATATACGTTGATGAAAGGCATCAACGACCAGCCGGAGCATGCGCGCCAGTTGGCCAGGCTGATGCGGCAGTTCGACAATGCCGTGCAGTCCAAGGACGCCGGCAAGGTCAATCTGATTCCGTTCAACCCGTTTCCTGGCACGCGCTATGAGCGCTCGGGCGAGACCGAGATTCGCGCGTTCCAGAAGATCCTGCTCGATGCGCAGGTGTTGACGATGGTTCGCCGCACCCGCGGCGACGACATCGACGCCGCATGCGGGCAGCTCAAGGGGCAGGTCATGGACCGTACCCGTCGCCAGGCGGAGTTCCGCCGCACATTGGAAGGGCAGGCCGATCGAGATGCGGCAGCGTGAACTTGCGTTAATGGCGGCCGTGGCGATCGCGCTGAGCGCGGTCGGTTGCGGTGGTCGCAATGCCAAGGCCGGCTCGGCCAAGAGCGTGGAAGAAGTCGCCCCGGTGTACTCCTTCCGCGACGACAAGGCCACCAAGAATCGCCTGGCTGTCCAGGAGAAATTAGGTCTGGCGCGCAACCGGCTGCAGACCGGCGATTACGCCAGCGCCGAAGAGCAGGTGCGCGCCGCCTTGAGAAAAGACCCGCAGTCGGTGGATGCGATCGGTCTGCTGGCCCTGATTCAGGGCGCCAGGGGCGATACGGCGGCGGCTGGTGCGTCGTATCGGCAGGCCGCAGACCTCGCGCCGCAACGCGGCGACGTGCTGAATAACTATGGTGCCTGGTTGTGCGCCAATGGCTCGCCTGCTGAAGCGTTGACCTGGTTCGATCGCGCACTGGCCGACCGCACATATGCCTCGCCTGCGTCTGCCTTGGGCAATGCGGGCGGTTGCGCGCTCAAGGCAGGACAGCCTGAGCGCGCAGCGGGCGATCTGCGCAAAGCGCTCGATCTCGATCCAAATAATCCGTATGCGCTCGAGTCGATGGCACGGCTGGAAGCCGGGCGCCGCAATTATTTCGAAGCCCGCGCTTTTATCGAACGCCGCCTTGCGGCTGCACCGGCAACTGCTTCCGTGTTACAACTCGCCATTCAGATTGAGCAAGGGCTAGGCGACAAGGTAGCTGCCGGCCGTTATCAACAGCGGTTGGTCAAGGAATTCCCTGACGCAGCGACCGCTACTCCCGGGGCCAGTGCATTGTGATCAGTGATTCCAATCCGAACCTTTTCGAGCAGGAAAAGGGCTGCGGACAGAACTTGCGCGAAGCGCGCGAGGCAGCAGGTCTGAGTGTGGACGAAGTGGCCGGCAAGCTACGCATGCCGGCACGTGTTGTGCACGCGTTGGAGCAGGAGGACTGGCAGCGGCTGGGCGCACCGGTGTTCGTGCGCGGGCAGCTGCGCAGCTATGCGCGCCTGTTGCAGGTCGATCTGGAGCCGCTGTTGCAGCAGGCCACCATTGCGCCGATCGAGCCGGTCAAGCTGGTCAGTCACACGCATACGCCGCGTGCACGGCGCATTCTCGAAAGCACCGCGCGCAAGGCCATGTATGTGGTCATTACCGGTGTATTTGCGGTGCCGGTCTGGTATGCGACGCGCTCGCATCTGGATGGCAAGGCGCCAAGCACGGTGTCCTTGGACAGCATGCCCGAGGCCGCAAAGTCCGCTGCACCAGGCAATCCAGCAACGCAGCCGGCCGCCGCGCCGCGCGAGCAGCCGGCGCCATATATCGCGTCGATGACCCCGGTGCCGCGTGCGACCGGCGATGCCCAGGCGCCAGCGGCGGCAGTTGCTCCCGGCGGCAGTTTGTCGCTGAGTTTCAGCGGCGACAGTTGGGTGCAGATCCTGGCACCGGATGGCAGTGCGGTCGAAAAAGCCCTGATACGTGCCGGTGAACAACGCACGTATTCGCCCGGTCAGGTGGGGCGCATCGTGCTGGGTAATGCCTCGGCGGTACAGGTTCAGCAAGGCGGCAGTATCGTCGACGTGAAACCGTTCCAGCGCGCTAACGTGGCCCGTTTTGCGGTATCCTCCGACGGCTCCGTGGTACCTGCTTCCGAGTGAAGCGGACTGCGGTTTTTCATTTATCCCTTTTGATGTTCCGCGCCTCCGGGATGACGGAGCGAGAGTACGCATGGCGATCGACGATCTGCTGGACGAACACGAACAAGGCGAACGCGTTCGTTCCTGGTTGAGAAAGAATGGCGCGGGTCTGGTGGGCGGCGTCCTGCTTGGTCTGGCACTGATCCTGGGCTGGCAGTGGTGGCAGACGCGCACCGACACCGCGTTGGTCGAGGCCAATGGCCGCTACGAGGCGGTGGTGAAGTCGATTCAGGCCAAGGACCTGGACAAGGCCGCCAAGGACATCGTGGCCCTGGACGACGGCAAGGGCGGTATTTACGCCGAGCTGGCGGCATTGCGGCTGGCCAAGGCCCAGGTCGATGCCGGCAAGAACGCCGAGGCGATCAAGACCTTGCGTGACGTGCCGGCCGAAGGCGAGCTCAAGCAGATCGTGCAGCAGCGCCTGGCGCGCGTGCTGACTGAAAGCGGCAAGCCCGACGAAGCGATCAAGCTGCTGGCCGATGCGCAGGACCACGCCAGCCTGGAGATTCGTGCAGACGCATTGGTCGCGCAGGGCAAGCCGGATGAGGCGCGAGCGCTGTACACCCGCGCCCTGACCACGGTGGATGTGGCCTCGCCGCAACGCCGTTTGCTGGAAACCAAGCTGATGGATGTGGGCGGCAAGGTGCCCGATCCGGCGGAGCAGATTTGATGAAGCAGGTTGATATGTACAAGCGCGTTGCGTTGATTGCCGTGATGGGTGTGTCGCTGGCTGGCTGCAGCACCGTCAAGGGCTGGTTCGCCGGGAAGGATGCTGCTGCGAAGAAGGCGCAGGAACCTGCCGAGCTGGTGAAGTTCGAGCCGTCGGTCAAGGTCGAGAAGATTTGGTCTGCCGGCGTCGGCAAGGGTGAAGGGCATATCGGCGTCCGTCAGCGCCCGGCCGTGGCCGATGGCAAGGTGTATGCAGCGGCGATCACCGGTGGCGTGGAGGCGCTCGACCTGCAGACCGGCAAGCGCGTCTGGGAATACAAGCCCAAGAAGGAAGAGCGTAACGACCGCAAGTTCAAGCAGCGTCTGTCCGGTGGTCCCGGTGTAGGCGAAGGCCTGGTGGTGATCGGTAGCCTGTCCGGTGATGTGATCGCCTTGAACCAGGCCGACGGCACTGAGAAGTGGCGTGCCAAGGTGCCGAACGAAGTGATCGCTGCGCCGGCCATTGCACAGAACCTGGTGCTGGTGCGAAGCAACGACGGTCGCGTGACCGCGTTCGATGCCGCAACCGGCGAGCGTCGCTGGTTTCATGCCGAAGAAGGCCCGACCTTGTCCGTTCGCGGCAACGCGCCGATCGTGACCGGGCCGGGCGTGGTGTTCGTCGGTAACGACAGCGGCACCTTGAGTGCGCTGGCGCTGCAGGACGGTCGCCCGTTGTGGGAGCAGGCCATCGGCGTGCCGGAAGGCCGTACCGAGCTGGAGCGCATGTCCGATGTGGATGGTGCGCCGGTGCTGGATGGCACCACGCTGTACGCGACCAGCTTCAAGAATGAAACCCTCGCGCTGGAAGGCCCGAGCGGCCGTCCGCTGTGGACGCGCGATCACGGCGGCGCCGGTGGCGTTGGAGTGTCGTCGGCCGTGGTGGTGGTGTCCGACAATGCCGGCTCGGTGTGGGGCCTGGACAAGAGCAGCGGTGCGGCGATGTGGTCGCAGGCTGCGTTGGCGCGCCGTTCGCTCACCGGTGTGGCCATCCAGGGCGATTACGCCGTGGTCGGCGACTACAAGGGCTATCTGCACTGGCTGAAACTCAGCGACGGAGCCCTGGCCGCGCGCGCACGTGCTGGACGCGATACGCTGCTGGCGCAGCCGCAGGTGGTCGACGGCATTTTGCTGGTACAAAACACCGACGGCGATCTCACCGCCTTCCGGTTGGCACAATAAGGACCTTGCGATGCTGCCCCTGGTCGCCCTGGTTGGACGGCCCAATGTCGGCAAGTCCACCATCTTCAATGCGCTGACGCGCACCCGTGACGCGCTGGTCCACGACCAGCCCGGCGTCACCCGCGACCGTAACTACGGGGTCTGCCGTCTCGACGAGCAGCAGCCCTTCATCGTCGTCGATACCGGTGGTATCGCCGGCGATGAGGAAGGTCTTGCTGGAGCCACGGCGCGCCAGGCACGCGCCGCCGCCGGCGAAGCCGATCTGGTGCTGTTTGTGGTCGATGGCCGCGAGGGCGCGTCATCGCTCGATGACGAGATCCTGGCCTGGTTGCGCAAATTGGCGCGGCCGACCGTGCTGGTGATCAACAAGATCGACGGCACCGACGAAGAAACCGTGCGCTCGGAATTCGCGCGCTACGGCTTCTCCGACGTGGTGGCGTTGTCTGCCGCGCATCGCCAGGGCATCGACGAGTTGCTCGACGAGGTGGGTGCGCGGCTGCCCGAGGAAGGAGCCGGCGAGCTGCTGGACAACGACCCGGCACGCGTGCGGATCGCCTTCGTGGGCCGCCCGAATGTCGGCAAGTCGACCCTGGTCAATCGCCTGCTGGGCGAAGAACGCATGATCGCCTCGGAAGTGCCGGGCACCACGCGTGATTCGATTGCGGTGGACCTGGAGCGCGATGGCCGTCAGTACCGTCTGATCGATACCGCGGGCCTGCGCCGGCGCGGCAAGGTGGAAGAGGCGGTCGAGAAATTCAGCGCGTTCAAGACGCTGCAGGCGATCGAGCAATGCCAGGTCGCGGTGCTGATGCTGGACGCCACCGAAGGCGTAACCGACCAGGATGCGACGATTCTCGGCGCGATCCTGGATGCCGGCCGTGCGCTGGTGGTGGCGATCAACAAGTGGGACGGGCAAAGCGATTACCAGCGTGCGCAGGCCGAAGACCTGCTGTCGCGCAAGCTGGGCTTCGTCAATTGGGCAGAGGCGGTGCGGATTTCTGCATTGCACGGCTCGGGCATGCGCGAGCTGTTCTTGGCGATTCATCGCGCACATGCATCGGCCACGCATGAGTTCAGCACCAGCGAAGTGAACCAGGCGCTGGAAATCGCTTATGAGACCAACCCGCCGCCGAGCATTCGCGGGCATGTCTCCAAGCTGCGCTATGTGCACCCGGGCGGCGCGAATCCGCCGACCTTCATCGTGCATGGCACGCGCCTGAAGGTGTTGCCGGAGTCGTACAAGCGCTATCTGGAAAACTTCTTCCGCAAGCGTTTCAAGCTGGTTGGTACGCCGGTGCGTTTCATCTTCCGCGAGGGCGCCAACCCGTACGAGGGCAAGAAGAATCCGCTCTCAGATCGCCAGGTGGCCCGCAAGCGGCGCCTGATGCGGCATGTCAAAGGGAAGTAACGGCGTCCAGGCCGCCTGAGGCGTGATGTTCAGGCGGTTGGGAGGCGCGCAGATCGGTTGGGCTGTGCGGCTAGCTCGCCGCTTGCAGGCAGGGCTCTAAACGTTCTGTGCATGCTCCCGATCGTTCGATCGACACGTGAGGCAGTTCCTGCCGCGTGCAGGTGTTCGTTCTTGGCACGGGTGGCGCCGCGTGCAGGCGCATTCGAAGTTCGCTCGTGGCGCAACGCGTTGTCAAAGCCCATCTCCTGTTGCCGACGCGTGGCGCCGCCACCCTTCGCGTTGGCGATGCGCTGGTATCCTGCGCGGCATGACCGATTATCCTTCCCGTATTCCGTATGCGCAGGCGCTGCAGATTCTGCGCAGCGTCGCGGCCAGCAACCGTTCGCCCGATGAAAACATCGCCACCTCGCGTGCCGATGGGCGGATCTCTGCCGGCGACCTGATCGCACCGCTGGCGCTGCCGCCGTTTGCCAACAGCGCGATGGATGGCTTTGCACTGCGGCACGCCGATGTTGCTGGCGGCGATGCGTCGTTGCAGCTGGTTGGCGAACAGTTTGCCGGCGAGCGCTGGGCCGGCACACTGGGCGCCGGGCAATGCCTGCGTATCACCACCGGCGCGCCATTGCCCGATGGCGCCGATACCGTGATTGCCAAGGAAGATGCCGACGAACGCGACGGCATGGTGCGGTTTCAGACCACGCCTGCACCGGGTGCAGCGGTGCGCCTGGCCGGCAGCGACGTGCGTGCCGGCGACCTGGTGATCCAGGCCGGGCAGGTGCTGACGCCGGCGCGGATTGGCCTGGCGGCGGCACTTGGCGTGTCGCGCCTTGCGGTGGCGCCACGCCCGACCATTGCGGTACTGGCCACCGGCGATGAACTGATCGAGCCAGGCATGCCGCTCGGCCCCGGACAGATCTACAACAGCAACCGCGACATGCTGATGGCGCAGCTGCGTGCGCTTGGCTATGCGCCCACCGCCTGGCCGACCTTGCCGGACGACCCGCAGCGCATCCGCACCATGCTGGAAGATGCGGCCGCCGCGTTCGATGTGGTGATCACCTGCGGCGGCGTGTCTGCTGGTGAAAAGGATTATCTGCCGCGGCTGATCGGCGAATTGGGGTGCATTCATTTCTGGCGCGTGCGCATGCGCCCGGGAATGCCGGCGGTGTTGGGGCAGATTGGGCGCTGCCTGGTGCTTGGCCTGCCGGGCAACCCGGTCTCGGTGCTGGCAACGCTGATTGCCTATGGCGTGCCGTTGCTGGATGGATTGCAGGGGCGCAGCGAGCCGCGCCCGGTCTGGCATGCCGCGTTGGCAAGCCCATGGGACAAGCGCCACGAACGGCTGGAATTCCTGCGTGGGCGATTGGAATGCGGCGAAGATGGGCGTCTGACCGCGCTGCCGCACCGTGGCGATGCCTCGCATCTACTGCGTGGCGCGGCCGACAGCAATGCATTGATCGTGCTGCCCGAGCAGGCGCGGCGCTTCGAGGCTGGCGAGATCGTGCGGGTGATTCCGTACGCGTTGTGAGCGTGTGCTCGATCGCTGGCGCCCGGCAGAATGATGCGCGCATTGTTGGAGGGTCTTCGTGATGCGCAGCGTATGCGACGTGCGGGGTGCGGGGTGCGGGGTGCGGGTGCGACGCTTCAATATGCAGGATGATCGTCGGCTGCTTTTAAGCGTTTTGAGCGTGGCGTGGAAGCGAGTGCCTTAGAAAAGCCAACGCCTCGACATCGAGCGCCAATCGCACGATAACCGCTCTCCCGGTGGGGACGGGATGAGGGTAGGGCGGAAGACGCCATCCACGCCTAGCTCGCCGAACTGCTGAATGCAGCGATGCACCTCGTATTGCATCGGCGGCAAGCCAATCAGTCAGCCGACCGACAGCACACGCTGCTGCGAGCTTCGCTCAACCAACCGCACTGCCGCAGAACGCCGCGTAATCCGCGTAACCGCGAAATACCGCGCCAGGCGCACACACCGGGCAATGCGGGTCCGGCGGCAGGCGAATGTCGCGGAAGCGCATCGCCATTGCATCGAAACTGAGCAGGCGGCCAGTCAGGCCGTCTCCGATGCCGAGCAGCAACTTGAGCGCTTCGGTGGCTTGCAAGAGTCCGATTACCCCGGGCAGTACGCCGAGCACTCCGGCCTCGGCACAACTGGGCGCAAATTCCGGCGGCGGTGGTTCGGGAAACAGGCAGCGGTAGCAGGGCGCGTGACCACGGTGCCGGCCGGCATCAAATACGCTGACCTGTCCTTCGAACTGCTGCACGGCGCCGTAGACCAGTGGTCTAGCGAGTTTGACGCATGCATCGTTGAGCAAATACCGCGCGGGAAAATTGTCTGCGCCATCCACCACCACATCCACATCCTGCAGCAGCGCTTCGACATTGTCGGCTGTCACGCGCGTTTGTACCGCCTCGATGTGCACCCGCGGGTTGAGCGCGGTGATGCGCTGTGCGGCGGAGTCGACCTTTGCAGTGCCGACGCTGTCTTCGGTGTGCAGGATCTGACGTTGCAGGTTGCTGCGGTCCACCACGTCGTCGTCGGCAATGCGCAGATGCCCAACACCGGCTGCGGCGAGATAGAACGCTGCCGGCGAGCCTAGTCCGCCTGCGCCAATCAGCAACACCCGTGCGTGCGCCAGGCGCCGCTGTCCTTCCAGGCCAACCTGGGACAGACGCAGATGACGTGAATAACGCTCAAGAAAATCCTGCTCGTCCACCGGCAATGTCGGGCGTACCAACGGCAGGCCGGCGCTGGCCCATGCGCTGGTGCCACCGGCCACCGACGCCACGTGCGCATAGCCGTGCGCGCGCAAGATCGCGGCCGTGTGCGCTGAGCGTTTGCCGCTCTGGCAAATCAACACGATTGCGCGGGCTTGCTCCGGCAAATGGACTGCAGGCTCGGTTTCCAGGGAGCTCTGTTCGATCGCCAACGCGCCTTCGGCCTGGCCGCTGGCACGCTCATGCAGTTGCCGGATGTCGATCAGCAGGGCGCCATGCAGGGCGCGGGCACGGGCGTCGGCGGGAGAGATGTCGTGGCTGCTCATGTGGCCATTGTCGCGCAAACGCAGCAGCTGCGATGTGCAGTTGTGCCCACGACACGCACGCACCTCGCTGTTGATGAAAGGCGCGTCATGATCGTGGCGCGATGACGGACGCGATCACGCTGCAGTGCGAGCGTCACGGCTGTAATTTCGGCCTTGTTCAACACCGTCGCGCGGCTCGTGCGGCCCGGTTTGCCTGTCTTGCGCAGCGCGCCCAGCCGCATTGTCGCAGTGCCTGCCCCAGGAGGCCATCATGCTTGTTCCACCGCAGCAGGCGTCTGGCGCGCGGCGTGCCGTCACGTATCGGCCGCGGGGGTTTATGCATCGGACTTGCCCTGAATTGCGATGCGGCGGCGCAACAGGCCGCGGCCAACGCCGATGGCGCGACGCCGGCCACGTCCACGTTGGAGGCGGTGCAGGCCAAAGGCGTGCGCAGCAGCGTAAAGGCGTCATCGCGATCAAGCAATCGAACGCGGAAATCAGCGATTCCATCGTCGCCGAAGACATCGGCAAGCTGCCCGACAACAGCGTGGCTGCGGCCTTGCAACGCGTGACCGGCATGCAGGTGGCGCGCGCCGGTGGCGAAGTGGGCAGGTGCTGGTGCGCTGCTCGCCAATCGTCATCAAGACCCTGGTTTGCTGAGGCCACCCATCTGCTCGGCATCACGGCCAGCGATTATTTCGGTCAGCGGCCTGGTGATTTCCCGCGCGAGATCGCATCGCCCGAGCGGACTTGCACACTCGGTGTTCGCTTCCGTTTGTGATGCGGATAACGCGGTCTGAGCGCGGCGTTGGCATCAGGCTCACCGGCGGAGCGTTAGCGTGAGCACAGCAGAGGAGACCGTGATGACACCTGACATCGATGCACAATTGAAGCAGCTTGCCGAGGCCCTGCCGGACATGCGCAGTCGGCACCCGGACGACTTCTGGGATGTGTTCCGGGCCCGCTCCGAGAAAATCATCGGTGCGGCGCAATCGCAGGAGCAGGCGGCGCAGATCGTCAAACGTATCGACGAGATATTGGCCGCCAATCAGCTGGGGCCGGCTGATCCTGGAGCATGACGTGGCTGCTGGCCAGATGCAGTAAGCCTGAGCATATGCCGTGATTTCGACGTTGCGGCGCTGCAATGCGCGCTTCCCGCTGGGCGACTGTGCCTTGATGCGGAACAGACCGGTTCGCGGTGCGCATGCACAGCCACTGTACTGCCAGTGCGGCGATTGCAGCACGGCATGCACGTATAGCGGCTGGACAACGATCCCCGCGCCTTTATCCGCGGCGCACTGCTGGTCGCCCCCGTGAGGCATGCGATGTAGGGCCAACGCGTGGATCACAGGCGCGCAGCTGCATCGATTCAGGCTTGAATACCCTCACACATTACAGCGTTCCTTGGCATCAGCACCAAGAGCAGCAAATCAGTCGTCACGCTACATCGCAGGTGAGCGCCGAGTTGATGCGGCGCGGTACTTGATCAGCGATTTCAAGGTTGGAGAAAACGGCAGCTGCGTGACCTTCATAAAATGTGACGATGCGTTGCGCTGCAGCAGGCGCCCTTCGCCAGCTCTCGACGCTGGCGCGACGATCGAGTCACGCAGTCAGGCCCAGCATCGAGCGACATCATCCAGCTGGAGACCTCCATGAACACACGTCGCCCGATCATTCTTGTCCTGGCCCTGTGCATTGGCGTCGGCCTATCTGCGCAGGCACAGAACCAGGTACAGCCTGCAATGCCCGCCGGTCCGCAAACCAAAGGAGCAGCGACCCCGAGCGAGGACGAGCGCGAAGCGCTCGGCATGCTGAGTGCCATCAACACCAGCGAAATCAACGCGGCAAATCTGGCATTGCAGAAGCAGGTGCAAGGCGGCGCGCGCGACTACGCCACGCGCATGATCAAGGAACACACGGACAACAACCAGAAGATCGCCAAGTGGCAACCGGATACCTCCGCCGCGGGTGCAAAGCTGCAGATGACGAAGGGCAAGGCGGAGTTGGCGAAGCTGCAGGAGCTGGACGGTCCTGCGTTCGAAACGGCCTATATCACCGCGATGGTGAAAGACCACACCGATGCATTGACGGCGCTCGACAAGAAGCTGATCCCGCAGGCGAAGACACCGCCGGTGCTCGAACACCTGCAGACAACGCGCCATCACGTCGCCGATCATCTGAGCAGTGCCAAGGAATTGCAGGCCGCCGGCAAGAATGCCGGAGCCCGCTAAGCCATGGCTGCATTACCGATCGATCCGGTACGCACCGACGATGACGGCACGCACATCGTGCGCAGCATGACCATCCGTGCCGAACCTCATCAGATACTGGATGCCTGGTGCGATGCCAAGGTGCAGCAACGCGTGTTAGAGGGCGCCGCCGAGCTGGTCTCCGGCGACGGCCACGCGTCCCGCTGGAAGCTGCATGCGCCATTGCATCAGGAGCTGACAGTGAACTTGCGCCGCGCAGATGCGCGGCTGGGTGAATCGGTGCGCTACGACGCCGACGGCGAACATGGTCTGCAGCTCACCATCGTCCTGCAGGTGCACCGTGCGCACGGACGCGAAGCCAGCGAAGCGACGCTCAGCCTGCACTATGCGGTCGAAGGCGTGCTGGCGCAGGTGTTGACCAAGCTGGTGAATCCCGCTCCGTACGTGTTGGCCGGCAAGGGGCTGCGGCGACTGCGCGCTTGGCTGGAAGCCGGCGAGGTGCCGACCTTGTTGCATAACCCATCGGCGCGGACATCGGCGCACGCGCATTCGTGAGGAGGGCTTTTTGTGCGAGCACTTTGCTGGAATGGCGTCAACGCTTTGCGCGTGGAAACCGTGCCCGACCCGGTACTGGTCAACCCCCGCGATGCGATCCTGAAAGTTGGGCTTACCACCACCTGCGGCTCTGATCTGCACTTTATCGACGGCTATCTGCCGACCATGCGCGAGGGCGATGTCATCGGCCACGAGTTCATGGGAACGGTGGTGGAAGTAGGCCCCGGGGTGAAGAACGTACGTGTGGGCCAGCGCGTGGTGGTGCCGTCGTTTATTTCCTGTGGCGGTTGCTGGCATTGCCAGCGCAAGGAATTTTCGTTGTGCGACAACACCAACCCCAACTGGGAAATGCAGGAGCCGTTGCTTGGGCATGCAACCGCCGGAATTTACGGCTATACGCACGCCTTTGGCGGCTACGCAGGTTCGCACGCAACCTACATTCGCGTGCCGCACGCGGATGTGGGGTGTTTCGAGGTGCCCGATGGTGTGTCCGATGAGGATGCGCTGTTTCTCTCGGATGCCGGGCCGACTGGCTTCATGGGTGCAGATTTTTGCGATATCCAGCCCGGCGACACGGTGGCGGTATGGGGGTGCGGTGGCGTGGGGCTGATGGCCCAGCAGAGTGCACGTATCTTGGGCGCAGCGCGCGTGATCGGCATCGACCGCTTGCCGGAGCGGTTGGCAATGGCGCGCGATGTGTTGGGTGTGGAAGTGATCGATTATTCGACGGTCGACAGCGTGGTGGATGTCCTGCGCGAAATGACCGGTGGGCGTGGCCCGGATGCCTGTATCGATGCGGTCGGCATGGAGGCGCATGGCACCGGCAACGGTCATGCCTACGATCGGGTCAAGCAGGCTTTGCACTTGCACACCGATCGCGGCCAGGCGCTACGCGAGGCGATTCTGGCCTGCCGCAAGGGCGGCATCCTGTCGATACTGGGCGTCTACGGGGTGATGGACAAGTTTCCGCTGGGTGCGGTGATGAACAAGGGACTGACGGTGCGGACTGCGCAGCAACATGGGCAGCGTTATGTGCCCAAGTTGCTGGAACTGGCACAGGCCGGGCGTTTGAAATCCGACTTTCTGCTGACCCACAAGATGCCGCTGGAAGACGCTGTGCGGGGCTACGACATGTTCAAGCACAAGCACGATGGTTGCGTGCGTGCAGGGTTTGTCCCTTAGCGGCAGAGACTCTCGCAGTACTGCGTTCACTGAGTGCGCTGCGAGCGCGGCGGGGAATCGCTCGACATCTGGCGCGCGTAACGTGTGCATGATACGTGCGCACTGCCGGTTGCATCGCGAGTTTTTCCAGGCTCGAGCGTTTTGCAAGTATGTGCGCCATGCCTGAACCTGGGGCACGTTCTGCGGCAGGGTCTTTTCAGGGCTCAGCGGTGCTTGCCGTCTGCGTCGGTCACCCCGGGAATGGGTTGGGCGTCGGGAAAATGTGCACGCAATGCATCCACACCCTCTTGTGGCTTTGCCAGCGGCACAAGATCTTGACGGTTGGCGCGGCGCTCTGCGGTGGACACCGAAACGGCCTGATCGCGTTGCGCAATCAACGCTTGCTGCAGCTCGCCATCGCGATTGAACGACCATGCCAGCATCGGCTCGCCCAGCGGCAAGGTGTCGCCGGGCGCGGTGCCCTTGCGCGAATGCCAGGTGTGCCAGGTCTTGCCGTAGCTGTTGATCTTGCTGCGCATCAGTTCCTTCTCTGCGATATGCGGCAGGTTGGGCGCAGAGAGCTGGCCGGAAAGAATTTCGCCGTTGTGCGGATGCCAAAAGTTGCGCTCGTGTGCCGGCAGCTGCGCAAACAAGCTCTCCGAGATGATGTATTCGATGCCGGTGAGGTTGGCGCGGTCGGTGTTGCCGTCGTAGAGCGCGCATTGCGCAAGATCTTCATTGACCTGCTGGCAATAGTGATGCGCCTCCATTTGCTCATCTGGTGCATCCTTCATCGGATGGAAGCCGACCAGATAGATGTCCAGCTTGCCGACCGGGCCGCTGGGCTGCAGGACCTTCGCGCCGGCTTCCAGCACATTGGTCTTGGGAGTTTCCGGTGCGCCGGGCGGGGTGACCGACGGCGGGCTGCGCGAGCAACTGGCGCAGAGCGCAAGGCCGATCAACAGAGCTGAATGTCGCATGGCAATTCCCGTCAATGCGTGTGCTTCAGGCTAAGAGCGCGGATGGTGTGCCAGGCGTGAGCGCGGGCTGGGGCACGTCGTGAAGCTTCACCTCGCTTGAGCATCTGCTTAATGACGCGGCGGTCATGCTGTCGCACCACGGAAGCGGCCACTTGCCCCATGTCAGCTACCTCACGCAAGATCGCGACGTTCAACGTCAATGGTATTACCAGCCGTTTGCCGCATCTGCTGGAATGGCTGCAGCGCGAGCAGCCGGACATCGTGGGCCTGCAGGAATTGAAATCGACGCAGGCCGCATTTCCGGAGCAGGCGATCCGCGATGCGGGGTACGGTGTGATTTGGCAGGGCGAGAAGTCCTGGAATGGCGTGGCCTTGCTCGCGCGGGGAACCGAACCAGTGGAAATTCGTCGCGGGTTGCCCTGGGATCCGCGCGACACGCAAAGCCGCTACCTGGAGGCGGCGATTCATGGCGTGGTGGTGGCCTGCCTGTATTTGCCTAACGGCAACCCGCAGCCCGGGCCGAAGTTCGACTACAAGCTTGCATGGTTCGAGCGCCTGATCCGGCACGCGAAAACGCTGGTGGACCTGCCGCATCCGGTGGCGCTGATCGGCGACTTCAATGTAGTGCCCACCGATGCGGATATCTACGACCCCAAGGGCTGGCGCAAGGATGCCTTGCTGCAGCCGGAGAGCCGGGCGGCCTACCAGACCCTGCTAGCACAGGGCTGGACCGACAGCCTGCTGGCAATCCATGGCCAGACGCCGATCTATACATTCTGGGATTACTTCCGTCAGCACTTTGCGCGCGACCGTGGGTTGCGCATCGACCATCTGCTGCTCAATCGCACGCTGGCGCCCGGCCTGCAGGACGCCGGCGTCCACAAGTGGGTACGTGCGCTGGAAAAGGCCAGCGATCATGCACCCACCTGGATCAGCGTGCGCGTGCCGGATGCCACCACTGAAGCAGCGGCCGATGCCAGGCTCATTGCCAACGTGCGCAAGCCGGGCGCAGCGAAAAAGGCGGCCTTGCCCAAGGCATCCGCCAAGAAGACGCTCGGTGGCACGGCAAAAAAGGCGGTCAAGAAAGTCGTTGCGAAGAAGGGCACAGCTGGATCGGCAAAACCACGCAAGTCGGTGAGAATACCAGCTGACTAGCTCAGCCGGCCGGCTGGCTGAAGGTCACGCAGCCTGTCTACGCTGCGCGTTCCAGCTTGCGGCGCTTGATCCGCTGCAATGCGTAGCCGGTCAGGGCCGTCAGCAGGATCAGCACGTTGCTGACGATAAATACCGCGTTGCCAACAAGATAGCTGTAGAGGATGAACAACACCGAGGCACTGATCTGGCCGAGGAACAACCAGCGCGAGACGCCCTGCGCGGCATCGGAGCGCCATTGTTTGTAGATCTGCCGGATCAAGGTGGCAATCAGGATGATGCTGGCGAGCCAGCCCACGACGTCGACGAATTGCATGCGTGCAGTTGCTCAAGGAAGGCCTGCAACCTAGCAGCGCACACTGTCTGCATACCGTTCGAGCAGCTTCAAGCGTAGTGCTCAGGGATGCCCAACACATGGCGGATAGACATACGCCGCCGCAACGGCCGCGCCTGTACCTGCTGCGCCAGGGGCCGGTATCCTAGCCGGGTCATCCATTTGTCGGCACCGTCCTGCACATGATCAGCTATGCCGAAGCACTCGCGCTGGTCCATGCGCACGTCGCAACCCTCGCCAGCGAGTGGGTGGCAAGCGCCGATGCCGAGGGCCGCGTGCTCGCCGACGCCTTGTCGAGCCAGGCAGAGTTGCCGCCCTTCGACAACAGCGCAATGGATGGGTTTGCACTGGCGACCGCGGGCATTGGTGCGTTGGCAGACAGCGAGCACGTGGTGAGCGGTACCGTTGCGGCAGGGCAGGATGCCGGTGCGACCGCGATCGGTGCAGCCTGGGAAATCATGACCGGCGCCGGCGTGCCCCCCGGTGCCGATGCGGTGGTGCCGATCGAGCAAGTGCAGATCCTCGAACACGATGGCGGGCGCCCCAGCCGCATCCGCCTGCATCAGCCGGTGCGTGCGGGCCAGCACATCCGCCGTCGCGGCGAAGACGTGCGCTTGCACGATCGCGTGATCGACGCCGGCACCGTACTGCGCGGTGCGCATCTGATGCTGCTCGCCGGCCTGGGCTGCGCGCATGTGCAGGTGGTGCGGCGGCCGCGCGTGGCCGTGATTGCCACGGGACGCGAGTTGATCGGCGACCCCGCACAACCCCTGCAGCCGGGGCAGATCCGCGATGGCACCAGCAGTTATCTGCTGGCTCAGTTGCGTGCCGCCGGCGCCGATGTCGTGTGGCGCGGGCAGGTGGGCGATGACGATGCTGCCTTCGATGCGGCACTGGCCCAGGCCCGCCATGCCGGTGCCGATCTCATCCTGAGCACCGGCGCCGTTTCGCGCGGTCGTTACGATTTCATCCCGGATGCGTTGGCGCGCCACGCTGCCGAAGTGCTGTTTCATAAGGTCGCGGTGCGACCGGGCAAACCGGTGCTGCTTGCACGCTTTAGCGATGGCACGCTGTATATGGGCTTGCCCGGCAACCCGATGGCCAGTGCGGCCGGGCTGCGCTTTTTCGTCGAGCCGGCATTGCGCGGTTTGTTGGGCATGCCGGTTGAGCGTGGGTTGCGCGTCGCGTTAGAGGCGCCGATGCAGGCCCGGCCGATCTGGCGGCAGCATCTGCGGGCACGGCTGCTGTGCAGCGTGGCCGGCGAGTTGTCGGTGCAGATCCTGCCGCAGCAAGAGTCTTTTCGTGTGGCGCCGTTGCTGCAGGCCAACGTCTGGGCAGTGCTGGAGCCGCAGGACGAAGGCGCCGCAGCGAGCACGCATGCCGAGGTCTTCGGCTTGGGCCATCTGCAATCGGCCGCGCCGGCCATCGCGCCATGAACCTGCCTGTGCGTGCCATCCATCCTGGGGCTGTTGCATGACGCTGCTGCGGCCGTGGACGGGCGTGGTGCTGGCCGGTGGACGTTCGTCGCGCATGGGGCAGGACAAGGCGTTGCTGCCCTGGCATGGGCGCCCGTTGCTGGAACGGATGCAGGCGTTGCTACGCCGGGCCGGTGCGCAGCACGTGGTGGTCAGCGGCAACCGGCCCGAGTACGCCGGCATTGCCGACCTCCAGCCCGATCTGGGCCCACTCGGCGGGCTGGCCAGCGTAATCGCGGTCGCGGACGACGCGACCACGCTGGTGGTGGTGCCTGTGGATATGCCGCTGTTGTCGGCCGCATTGCTGGGCAAGCTGCTGGCGCCGTCGCAGCACCGCTGTGTGGCCTTCGAGGACCAGATGCTGCCGATGTGCCTGCGCCTGGATGCCAGCGTGCGCGAGGCGTTGGCGGTGTTGATGGCGGGCGCTGCATCGTCACGCTCGCTGCGCGCCTTGCAGCATTCACTGCAGTGCCATCGCGTGACTGTCACTGCCAGCGAACGCGCTGCGTTCGTCAATTGCAACACGCCCGAGCAATGGAGCCGGCTGATCCATGAAAATCCAGATTGAAGGCCAACATCTGCGCTTTCGTATCGACGAAGACGAGCTGGCCAACCTGCTGGCCGGGCGCAGCGTCGACAATCTCAGCCGGTTGCCGAGCGGGCAAGGCGCACGATTGGTCAGACACAGCGTGAGCCTCACCGGCGGTCACGCCGCGTGCAATTGCGCGACCGATCATTGGCAACTGGCGATCCCGCGCGATGCGCTGGAGGAACACGCACGCCAGTTACCGCGCCGCGACGGGCTTCAGTTCAGTTTCGATGCGGGCGCTGGGCATGCCGAGGCGATGACCTTGCAGGTCACCTTCGACGTGGATGTGCGCGACAGCACGCGCAAGCGATTGTCGCGGGAGTGATGACCTGAGGCGTCGGTCCTTGCCGGGCGGACCTGCGCGCCATCACTTGCGCTAGAGTGCGGCCGAGCGGTCGAGGCCGCATTTTCGCGAGGACGCAACGCATGCAAGACGTTCAGCACCGGCCGGCTTGTACCCCCGCACGGCACGCATCGCATGGTGGGGCTGTTGGCTGCACGGCACGTTGTCACTGCATCGGTTGCGAACGCTCCGCGGAGCGCTGCTGAGCATGCCGCGCGTGCGCGCGGCCGTCATACGCAGGCAGCCCACCTCTGAGGTCGGCAAGGCGCGCCGTGCGCCGGCCGATACCCGCCGCATCGCCGACATTGTTCCCAATACCGTGTGCTCGCTGCTGGGCCTGGTCGAAGATCGCGGGCACGCGCCGGAGCGGCTGTGCAAGGGGTTGGGATTCACCGACCGCGACCTGCACGACCGGGATCTGCTGCTGTCTTACCAGCAGGTGCGTGCGCTGATCCTGCGCGCACGCCGGTTGCTGGAGGAGCCGGCGATGGGCCTGGCGGCCGGCATGCGGCAACGGCCAGTGTCCTGGGGCCTGACCGGGCTGGCCATGCTCACCTGCGAAACCTTCGGCGAAGCGATCGCCTATGGCCTGGGGCATCAGCACGAAGCCGGAGCGATGATGCAGCACCTGTTCGCACAGCAAGGCCCCGAAGCCTCCATCGAACTGGTGCCGCACGTGTTCGACCTGGAGATCGAGCCTTACCTCATCGAGGAAGCCTTCGCCGGCGCCCTCAATGTCAGTCGCTGCATGCTGGGGCCGGACATCCGACCGCGTGCGGTGGAACTGGCCTTCGCGCGATCGGCCCCGCTGGAGATCTATACGCGCTTTTTCCGCTGCCCGGTGCGGTTTGGCGCCGGCCGCAACAGGATGACGCTCGATGCCAAGTGGCTGGCCGCGCGGCTGCCGGGCTACGACCGCACCACCTGCGGGCTGTTGCGGCAACAATTGGAGACGCTGATCAAGCGGCCGCCGTCGCGCAATGAATTGGTCGAATCGATCGCACTGCGGCTGCGCAGCGATGCCGAGCGTGCGCCGCGGCAGCCCGAGCTTGCCCGCCAGGCCAATTGCAGCGAGCGCACGCTGCGGCGTCGGCTCGGCGCGCAGCAGGTCGGCTACCGGGCGCTGCGCGATGCCGCTCGCTACGAGCGCGCGCAGGATCTGCTGCGCAATTCGCAATTGACTGTCGCCGAGGTGGCGCAAGCGGTCGGCTACGCCGATGCACGGGCGTTTCGGCGTGCCTTTCAACGCTGGTCTGGCCGTTCGCCCGGACAGGCGCGCGGGTCGCGATGAGCCGATCAAGGCGTGCGGGGAGTCGGGACGACATGCGTGGCGGTGTCCTATGGGAGCTTCGGAATCCGCCAGCAGTGCTCCGCCACATGCCGGCAACGGAAGTGGTGACAATCAGATGCGTCGCGCGTTCGCTTGCACCGGAATGGGCGGGTCTGCGCATTGATCAGGCGGCACCACTTCCCAGCCATCCCGGCATGGGCGAATCAGGCCGCGTTGCTGCAGCGATGCAAGATAGGTGCGATGCCCGCGCTCGGCGCTGCGCGCGAACAGCGGCAGGGCGCGCGTCAGCAGGTTGGGCAGCAACATGGCCAGCCGCACCTTCCACGACTCGCTGGGGCGCACGAAGCGCTCCAGGCACGGCGCATCCAGGCAGCGCAGCACCTGCAGTGCGACTTCGTCAGGCTGTTGCGGCCGATCCATGAACTGTAGCTTGTTGCCGCCGTGGAGGGCCTCGCGCATCAGCATCGGGGTGTCGGTGGCCGACGGGTTGACGATGGAGACGCGAATGCCCAGGCGTACGCCATCCAGTCCCAGGCAGAGCATGGCACCACGCAGGCCGAACTTGCTGGCCGAGTAGACCGTCGACTCGGGCAACGGAAACATGCCGCCCAGCGAGACGATGTTCACCACGCGCCCGTCGCCAGCGCGCTGCAGTAGCGGCAGTAACCGGTGCGTCAGCAACAATGGCGCCAGCAGGTTCAACTCCAGTTCGCCGCGGATCGACTCGGGCGTGCGCTGTTCGAACGGCGTGGTGCCGACAATGCCGGCGTTGTTCACCAATAGCTGCAATTGCCCCCAGTCCGTGTCGAGTCGTTCGGCGAGCCGGTCGCGCGCAGTGGGGTCGGTCAGGTCGGCCACCTGCGCGCATGCCAATGGACCCAGCGCCTGCACCGCACGTGCCAGTGCATCGGCATCGATATCCACCAGCAGGCACCATACGCCGCGCTGGATCAGGCGCGCGGCGATCGCGCGTCCCAGTCCACCGGCGCCGCCGGTGATCACCGCATGCCAGTCGCGCAGATCCTGCGGCTTAGCCATGGGCAACCTCGCTGTCGGCCAGCCGTGGGTTGGCGGTAGTGCGCATGCGTGGGTCGCCACTGGCGTCGAGCTTGAGCGCGTCGTACATGTGTTCGCCCAGATCGCCCCAGCCCAGTTGTCTGCGCAGCTGCTGCAGATAGCGTTTGAATGCATGCGCCTCGATGTAGACGGCGTGGCGCTGCGATGCCACGAAACGGATGCCGCCGGACAGGTCCGGCGTATCGTTTTCGATCAACGCATCGAATCGGCGTGCGCTGGCCGGATCGCGGCGTTGCGCGGTCAGGTAAGACGCGATCATGTGGGCTTGGGTGTCGAACAGCTTGTACGCGCTGGAATTGGTTTCCAGGTAGCCGATCCCGAACAGGTTGCGATGCGTGCGGTTGAACATCGACAGGTACATCTGCGGGCGTCCGCCGTTCCAGAGGAAATACGCGCTGGCATACGGGCAGCTCCAGCGGTAGCCAGTGGCGCAGAGCAGCAGGTCGATCTGCTCGCGGCTGCCGTCCTTGAACACCACGTGCCTGCCGTCCAGTCGCTCGATATCGGGTTTGACGGCGATGTTGCCGTGCTGCAGATGGTGCAGCAGCTGGGCGTTGAGCAACGGGTGACTCTCGAACAAACGGTGGTCCGGCTTGGGCAACCCCAGCTTGGTCAGATCGCCGTTGACCAGGCGCAGCAGCGCCGAGAAGATCGGGCGCGCCAGCCATAACGGCAGGTGCGGGCCGGTCTCGGCGATCTGGTCGACCGGGATTCCCATCAAGTGCTTGGGAATGAAGTGATAGCCACGGCGCACGCTGAGAAAGGCGCGCTGCGCATGCATGGCCGCCTCGCAGGCGATGTCCGCGCCGGAGTTACCGGCGCCCAGCACCAGCACGCGCTTGCCACGAAATTCGTCGCCATGCCGGAAGCTCACCGAGTGGCGGAGCTCGCCATCGAAGTGGCCCGGCAACTGCGGCATGCTGGGGTCCCAGTTGACGCCCGATGCGCAAATCACTGCAGCGTAGGTGCGCTGCGAGCCATCGGCCAAGTCCACCTGCCAGCGCCCGTCCGCCTGTTTGTGGATGCGCAGCACGGCGGTGTCGAACTGGATCTTCTCGCGCAGCCCGAATGTCTCGGCGAAGCTGCGCAGGTAGGCCAGGATCTGCCGATGCGACGGGTAGTCGGGGTAATGGCGCGGCATGGGATGGCCGATGAAGGCCGATAGATCGCGCGAGGAAATGAAATTGGTGGAGTCGTAGATCGGCGAGCCGGGGTTGCTGGCGTCCCATATCCCGCCCAGGTCGCCGTGGCGTTCGAACTGGTCGTATTCCAGCCCCTGCGCCTTGAGCGCACGTGCCGCACTGAGCCCACCCGGGCCAGCACCGATGATGCAGACCGCCTCGCTGCGGTCGAGCGGGAACGTCTGGGACGGCGAAGGCATCTGCATGGCGTGGCGAAGTCCGAACCGGGATGACGTGCTCGACTGTAGGCGGACCAGCGCGCCATGCTGGGGACGTTTTCGGCCAGGCAGAGGGTGAAACCGGCCAAGCTGGACAGCCGGTGCTGCGTTCCTACGCGCCGTGACGCGGTGCCGATGACATGCGCTGGCGGGTGGCAGTCGAGCGCTATTGCGCGGCAGCCGGCATCATTTCCCGCCGATGCTAGGGGCGGGCACTCGGCGATCGGGATGGCCAACGCACGCCTTGGCAGCAGGACACCGCGCGCCGGGCGTTGCTGGCATGCGGTGCGCAGTGGCGCGCGTCGAACCCGGCAACGCGCTTGGAAAAACCTAATGGAGCGGCAACCCCGGAACCCGCACCGACAGGATGCCCTGCGCGTGCAGGGCAGCTTCCAGCTCCGCCGCGATGGCATCGCCGCTGCCCATGCGCAAGACCACGACCTGCAGACCGGCGCCGACCAACTCCACTACGACGGCCTGCTGCGCGCCCGGCGTCTCCGGCCAGCCGCGCCTTTGTGCATCTCGGCGTGCCAGTTCCACCACCTCGGCGGGCACGTCCGACGCCAGCAGCAGCACGTCGGCCAGGTTCAGGGCACGCAAGGCATTGAGCGTGAGCAGCCCCGGATCGCCCGGGCCGGCACCAACCCATTGCACGCTGCCGCGCGCCGGAACGCTGTCCACCGCATCCAACGCGGCGGCAAAGGCGGCTTCGGCGGCGACGGTATCGCCGGCCTGCAGCAATTGCGGCACCTTCCCATCGATGACCTGATCGAACCACCGCCGCCGCCGGTTCATGTCCGGCAACTGCTGACGAATGCGCTCGCGGTGCCGGGCGAACAAGGCCGCCAGCGTACCCACCGACGCATGCAGTTCGCGCTCCAGTCGCTCGCGCAGTCGGCGCGCCAGCATCGGCGCCGCGCCGGCCGACGAAATCGCAATCACCAGCGGATCGCGGTCGACAATGGCCGGCACCTGGTAGGTGGAGAGCTCGGCATCGTCCACGACATTGACCAGACGCTGGCGTGCGCCGGCCGCTGCGGCGACGCGTCGATTCAAATCCACATCATCGGTGGCGGCGACGACCAGCCACACGGTGTCGATCCAGCCCGGATCGAACTCGCCTGTCATCTGCTCGAAGCGCCCGGCCTGCAGCAACTGGGCAAGTTCGGGCGAAAGCGCATGCGCATACAGCCGGATGTGCGCCTGCGCCTTCAGCAGCGCCAGCACCTTGCGTGTGGCGACTTCGCCGCCACCGATGACCAGCACGGCACGCCCCTGCAGGTTGGCGAACAGCGGAAACAACGGCATTGGACACACTCCGAAAAGATGGCTCGCACCAGCCCCATGTTGCATGGCACCATCAGGCCACGTCCATGCCTCGCTGCTGTCAATGCGTGTTTTGCTGGTCAACGATACCGAAAAGCCCATCGGCGAACTGCGCCAGGCCCTGACGCGCGCCGGCTACACGGTGCTCGCTGACGTGGCCTCGGTCAGCGCGTTGCTGCATGCCGTCCAACGCCAGCAGCCGGATGTGGTGGTGATCGACGTGGATTCGCCTTCCCGCGACACCTTGGAGCAGCTGTCGATGTTGCATGCGCACGCGCCGCGGCCGGTGGTGATGTTTTCCGGCGATGGCGACGATGCGTTGATCCATGCCGCGGTCGGCGCGGGCGTGACGGCGTATGTGGTGGATGGCTTGGCGCCGGCGCGGTTGGCGCCGATCGTGCAGGTGGCGCTGGCGCGTTTTGCGCAGGAAAGCAGCATGCGCAAGCGCCTGGATGAGGTCCAGCAGGCGCTGCAGGACCGTAAGCAGATCGACCGCGCGAAGGGCTTGCTGATGGAAAAACGTGGGCTGAGCGAAGCCGACGCTTATGCGGCATTACGCCAGCAGGCAATGAAGCAGGGCGTCAAGCTGGCCGAAGTGGCGCGCCGCATCGTGGCCATGGCCGAGTTGTTGGGGTGAATCTATGAGTCAAGCCGAATATCCCGTCGTGCGCGTGGCCTATCTGCCATTGATCGACTGCGCGCCCCTGGTCGCTGCGCAACGCCTGGGTCTGGACCATCAACATGGCCTGCAGCTGGACTTGCAACGGCAGGCATCCTGGGCCGGCGTGCGCGACCGTTTGCTGGCCGGTGAGGTGGAAGCCGCGCACGCGCTGGCCAGTCTGGTGTATGCGATCGAGCTGGGCATCGCCGGGCCGCAATGCCCGATGGCGTTGCTGATGACGCTCAATCACAACGGCCAGGCGATCACGCTGGCGCCTGCACTCGCGCACGCGTTGGCGGCTGGCCGCACGCTGCCACAGGCATTGGCAGGATTGGGGCGGCGTGCGGTGTTCGCGCAGACCTTTCCGACCGGTACGCATGCGCTATGGCTGTACTACTGGCTGGCTGCAGGCGGGGTGGACCCGATCGGGGATGTGGATGTGCTCAGCATTCCGCCACCGCAGATGCCAGAGGCGCTGGCCAGCGGATTGGTCGACGGCTATTGCTCTGGCGAGCCGTGGGCGGCGGTGGCCGAGGCGCAGGGCACGGGGCGGCGCGTGATCCGCAGCGGCGAGTTGTGGCCTGGTCATCCGGAAAAAGTGCTCGCCTGCCGCCGTGAATTCGCAGCGCTGCAGCCGGAATTGAGCGAGCGCTTGACCGCTTGCGTGCTGGAGGCCTGCCGTTGGCTGGACGCGGCGCCAGCCAATCGCGCGCAATGTGCGCAGTGGCTGGCCGAGCCGCAGCATATCGGGGTGCCGGCGACGCATCTGGCGGTGTGTCTGGGTGCGCATCCCGAGGCTGAGTCGCATGTTGGTCGCGACGCTGCCGCCGGTGATGCGACTGCGCTGGCTTTCCACCGCGGCGGGGTGGTGAATATGCCGTGGCTATCGGACGGCGAGTGGTTTCTGGGCCAGTTCCAGCGCTGGGGGTGGCATGACGTTCAGGACGACGACATCGCCCGGCTCGGCGATATCCACCGACTCGACAACTATCGGCGTGCCGCCGCATCTGTGGGGGTCGCCGCGCCGGACAGCGATCATCGCGGCAATCGGTTGTTCGATACGCCGTAAAGCGATGGATCAGGCGTGTTGCACTCTGCGGTGAGGGTCGGAGTGCCTAGGGGACTGCTTAGAGAGCGGCTGGTCGGCAGTGTGGCTGGCAGGGCCCGTGCCCGCCCACCATCACGGAACACGCTGCGTAAGCTCTTACGTAGCATCCATGCCGCATAAGGTCCCGCGACGGTGGGCGGGTAAGGGCCGGTCGAGATGGTAGGTGCGCTAGGTGCAAACAGAGCAAACAGCAAGCCGCGCGACGCGGTTTCCTCGCTCTTCGACAAACTGCTAGCCAACCGTCTGGTGCGGTGCCCTCGCAACTTGCGGGACCGTTGGCGGCATGGATGCCGCCATCGAGCTTGCACGGACGTACTTGCGGCGTGTCCTGCGAGCGGTGAGGGCACCGTTCGCTCCGTCGGGCAGACATTTGATCTAGGCATTCGTGCCAATGCCTTCGACTGCACCCAGTAACGCCATCTCGGTTGCTGACGCGCAAGGCGCCGGCCTGGCGCCAGGGATCGCGCGTGGAGGGATGGCGTGTCGCAGGACTGTCTGTCAATCGCGCCCGCGAGTAACGCACGTTGTTGGTGCATTGCTGCACGAAAGCCGGGAATGGTGAGCTGCGCCAGTGGCGACCAAGTACCGCGCGCGATGCCCGCAGTCAGCCGCCAACCCTTGATTTCTCAAACACTTGCAGCGCGGTGAGGGCGCGGTGAACAAGTTGGCACGGTGATTGCGTAGGACGCACATGCAGGTACAACGGCGTGCCTGCAACAACATGCAGACGATGCCAGCGGCTCAACGGCGCGCCGCACGCATCCAGGACAACGGCGTCCTTCCGGTATACCGGAGGGCGCCGTTTTTTTTTTGCCATCGCACTCGAAGAGGTCTCTATGCAGCGCTCGTTCTGGCGATCAGGGCATACGCCCACGTTGTTCGCATCTTTCCTGTATTTCGACCTGAGCTTCATGGTGTGGTATCTGCTCGGTCCGCTGCAGGTGCCGATCGCGCAATCGCTGGGGCTGGATACGCAGCAGCGTGCCTTGATGGTGGCAGTGCCGATCCTGTGCGGCGCCGTGTTGCGCCTGGTACTGGGCATGTTCGCCGACCGTGTCGGCGCCAAGCGCGCCGGCATGCTCGCGCAGCTGGCGGTGATCGCAGCACTGTTCGGTGCATGGCAACTGGGCGTGCATAGCATGGGGCAGGTGCTGCTGCTGGGCGTGCTGTTGGGGATTGCCGGCGCCTCCTTCGCGGTGGCATTGCCGCTGGCATCGCGCTGGTATCCGCCCGAACATCAGGGCACCGCGATGGGCATTGCCGGTGCGGGTAATTCCGGCACGGTACTGGCGGCGCTGTTCGCCCCGATGCTGGCGGCCGCCTTCGGCTATCAGAACGTGTTCGGGCTGGCGTGCATTCCTTTGGTGCTGACGCTGATCGTGTTCGCAACCATCGCCAAGGAGGCGCCGGCGCCGGTGGCGCGCAAGCAGTGGTCCGACTACGGCCGCGTGCTGGTGGGCAACCGCGATGCGTGGCGCTTCATGTGTTTCTACGCGATCACCTTCGGTGGTTTCTCTGGCTTTGCCAGCGCTCTGCCTGGTTACTTTCACGACCAGTTCGATTTCGATGCGCGTACCGCGGGGTGGGCGACTGCAGCGTGCGTACTGGCGGGCTCGGTGATGCGCCCGCTCGGTGGCGTGATTGCCGACCGCCTCGGCGGTACGCGCGCCTTGCTGGCGGTGTATCTGCTGGTCGCCGCGCTGGTGGGCATCGCCGGATTTGGTGCGGGCGGCGCCACGATCACGTTGGCGCTGTTCGTGCTGACCTTGTTGTGCCTGGGCGCCGGCAATGGCGCGGTATTCCAACTGGTGCCGCAGCGCTTCGGTCAGGACATCGGCGTGATGACCGGCCTGATCGGCATGGCAGGCGGCATCGGTGGATTTGCGCTAGCCGCAGGGCTGGGCGTGCTCAAGCAGCACACCGGCAGCTACGCGATCGGCATGTGGTTGTTCGCTGCATTCGCGCTTGGCGGTTGGGCGTTGCTGGCCGGCGTGAAGGCGCAGTGGCGCAGCGAATGGACCACCGCTGGCGCGGCGCGCGTCTGATATGTCGACAGGAGCCCAGGCAATGAAGCAACCCAGACTCGTCGTCATCGGCAATGGCATGGCCGGTATCCGCACCGTGGAAGAACTGCTCAAGCTGATGCCGGGCATGTACCACATCACCGTGTTCGGCGCCGAGCCGCACCCCAACTACAACCGCATCCTGCTCTCGCCGGTATTGGCCGGCGAGCAGGACTTCGACGACATCGTGCTCAATCCGTTGCAGTGGTATCACGACAACGGCATCCGCCTGCACTTGAACAAGGAGGTCACGCGCATCGACCGCGTGCGCCGCCGGGTGATTGCGGCCGACGGTACCGAAGCCGAGTACGACCGCCTGTTGATCGCCACCGGCTCGGTGCCGTTCGTGCTGCCGATTCCCGGTAACGATTTGAAAGGGGTGATTGGGTATCGCGATATCCAGGACACGCGCACCATGATCGATACCGCGCGTACCAAGCAACACGCGGTGGTGATCGGTGGTGGGCTGCTCGGCCTGGAGGCGGCCAATGGCCTGAAGCTACGCGGCATGGAGGTCACCGTGGTGCACCTGGCCGGCTGGCTGCTGGAACGCCAGCTCGACCCGATGGCCGGCAACCTGCTGCAGCAAGCCCTGCGCGCGCGTGGCCTGCACTTCAAGCTGAGTACCGCCACCAGTGCGCTGCTGGGCAATGCGCAGGGCGAGGTGATCGGGGTGAAGTTTGCCGACGGCAGCGAGATTCCGGCCGATCTGGTGGTGATGGCGGCCGGCATTCGCCCGAACACGCGTCTTGCCGAAGAGGCGGGGATTCATTGCGCACGCGGCATCGTGGTCAACGACAGCCTGCAAAGTTTCGACCCACGCGTGTACGCGGTGGGCGAGTGTGCAAACCATCGCGGCATTGCCTACGGTTTGGTGGCGCCGTTGTTTGAGCAGGCCAAAGTGTGTGCGAACCATCTGGCGCAGTTCGGTATCGGCATTTATCGCGGTTCGGTGGCATCGACCAAACTCAAGGTCACCGGCATCGACCTGTTTTCTGCCGGTGATTTCATGGGCGGCGATGGCTGCGAAGAAATCGTGCTGTCCGATCCGGCCGGTGGTGTCTACAAGAAGCTGGTCGTCCGCGACGATGTCCTGGTGGGCGCGTGCCTGTATGGCGACACCAGCGACGGTGGGTGGTACTTCAAGTTGCTCAAGGACGGCACACCCATCCAGGCGCAGCGCGATCAACTGATCTTCGGCGAAAGCGCGCTGGGCGATGCCGGTACCGGTGGCCAGGATCGCGCCAGTGCGATGGCCGACAGCGATGAAGTGTGCGGCTGCAATGGCGTCTGCAAGGGCACGATCGTCAAGGCGATCAGCGAGCAAGGCCTGTTCACCGTGGACGAAGTGAAAAAGCACACCAAGGCGGCCAGTTCCTGCGGCTCGTGCACCGGCCTGGTCGAGCAGATCCTGATGAATTGCCTGGGCTCCAACTTTCAGGAAACCCCCAAAACCAAGGCGGTATGCGCCTGCACCGACCTCAGCCACGGCGAGGTGCGCCGCGCCATCCACGAGCACAAGCTGCTCACCCATGCACAGGCGTATGCCTTCATGGAATGGCGCACGCCCAACGGTTGCGCCACCTGCCGTCCGGCAATCAACTACTACATGCTGTCGACCTGGCCGCATGAGGCCATCGACGACCCGCAGTCGCGTTTCATCAACGAGCGTGCGCACGCCAATATCCAGAAAGACGGCACGTTTTCGGTGATTCCGCAAATGAAGGGCGGGGTGACCAACGCCAGCGAGCTGCGCCGGATTGCCGATGTCGCCGACAAGTATGCGGTGCCCATGGTCAAGGTGACCGGCGGCCAACGCATCGATCTGCTTGGGGTCAAGAAAGAAGACCTGGTCGATGTGTGGCGCGATCTGGGCATGCCCTCCGGCCATGCGTACGGCAAATCGATCCGCACGGTGAAGACCTGCGTCGGTAGCGAATTCTGCCGCTTCGGTACGCAGAACAGCACGCAGATGGGGATCGACCTGGAAACCATGCTCGCCAACATGTGGAGCCCGCACAAGGTCAAGCTGGCGGTGTCCGGATGCCCGCGCAATTGCGCCGAATCCGGCATCAAGGACGTGGGCATCATCGCGGTGGATTCGGGTTGGGAAATCCATATCGGCGGCAATGGCGGCATCAAGACCGAGGTGGCGCGCTTCCTGGTCAAGGTAACCACCGCCGACGAAGTGCGCGAATACACCGGCGCGTTCCTGCAGCTCTACCGCGAGCAGGCCTATTACCTGGATCGCACCGTGCACTACATCGCGCGGGTGGGGCTGGATTACATCCGTGCACACGTGGTGGACGATGCCGCCAACCGGCGTGCGCTATACGAGCGCCTGCTGTATTCGCTGGAGGGTCTGGTCGATCCGTGGAAGGCGCGTATCGCTGGCGAGCGCCGGCAGGAATACCAACCGCTGCGCGTTGCTGCGCCGGCCGCCACGGTGGAGCAATGAGCATGCCGCACGACGCATGGGTGCACGTGTGCGCCTTGCAGGACTTGCCGACACTGGGCGCGCGCGTGCTGGAGGTCGAGGGCCTGCCGCCGATCGCCATCTTCCGCACCGCCAGCGACCAGGTGTTCGCGTTGCGCGACCGCTGCCCGCACAAGGGTGGGCCGCTGTCGCAAGGCCTCGTGGCCGGCGACACCGTGACCTGCCCGTTGCATGGCTGGGCCATCGGGCTGCAGAGCGGGCAGGCGTGCGCACCGGATGTGGGCTGTGCGCCGCGTTACCCGGTAAAGGTGGAAGCCGATGCGGTATGGATCGTGTTGCAGCCGGTGATCGAGCCGGATGCCGTTGCCGAGCCCGCCGTATGAGTGAAGGCCTGCAGCATCTGTCGACCCACGAAGCCGCGCAGCCGCAGGCCGCGTTACCGATGCACCGCATCACGCGGTCGACCTGCTGCTACTGCGGGGTGGGGTGCGGTGTGCTGATCCACAGCGAGCACGACGCCGATGGCGAACGCATCGTCGGCATCGAAGGCGACCCGCTGCACCCGGCCAATTTCGGGCGCCTGTGCAGCAAGGGGCTGGCATTGCCGCAGACGGTGGCCAGCACGCAAGGGCGTGTGCTCGAACCGCAGCTACGCCGTCATCGCCAGGCGCCGCGTGCCGCAGTGAGTTGGGAGCAGGCACTGGACCATGTGACCCACAAGCTGGCCGCCATCATCCGGGAGCATGGCCCGGACGCGGTGGCGTTCTATCTCTCCGGGCAGCTGTTGACCGAAGACTATTACGTCTTCAACAAGCTGGCCAAAGGCTTGCTCGGTACCAACAACATCGACACCAATTCGCGGCTGTGCATGTCCAGCGCCGTGAGCGCCTACAAGCTTGCGCTGGGTGCCGATGGCCCGCCCACCTGTTACGACGATCTGGAGCTGGCGCACACCGTGCTGTTTGCCGGCAGCAACATGGCGTATGCGCATCCGGTGCTGTTCCGCCGGCTGGAAGAGGCACGCGTGCGCAACCCCGACATTCGCTGGATCGTGATCGATCCACGGCGTACCGACACGGCGGCCATGGCCGATCTGCACCTGGCGATCGAACCCGGCACCGACGTCGCCTTGTTCAACGGCATGCTGCATCACCTGATCTGGGAGAACCTGGTAGACGCGCGTTTCGTGGCGGCACACACCGAAGCGTTCGATGCCCTCAAGCGGATGCTGCGCGAATACACGCCGCGCATGAGTGCCGAGATCTGCGGCATTTCGCACGAGGATCTGGTGCAGGCGGCCGACTGGTTCGGGCGCAGCCCTGCAGCGTTGTCGCTGTATTGCATGGGCTTGAATCAGTCCGTGCACGGCACCGACAAGAACCTGGCGCTGATCAACCTGCATCTGGCCACCGGGCAGATCGGCAAGCCGGGCGCGGGACCGTTTTCGTTGACCGGCCAACCCAATGCGATGGGCGGGCGCGAGGTGGGCGGCATGGCGACCATGCTGGCGGCGCATCGCGAGATCGCACATGCCGACGACCGCGCCGAACTGGAACGGCTGTGGGGCGTGCCAGCGGGGCGAATCTCGCCAACGGCAGGCGCACCGGCCGTGCAGTTGTTCGAGCGGTTGCGCGCGGGCACGCTCAAGGCGGTGTGGATCGTGTGCACCAACCCCGTGCATTCGATGCCGGAGGTTGCCGGGATTCGCGCCGCGCTGGAAAACGCCGAGTTGGTGATCGTGCAGGAAGCCTTTTCCGGCACCGATACCGTGCCCTATGCCGACGTGTTGTTGCCGGCCGCCAGCTGGGGCGAAAAGGAAGGCACGGTGACCAACTCCGAACGCCGCATCACCCGCGTGCGCAAGGCGGTGGAAGCGCCCGGGCAGGCACGTGCGGATTGGTGGATTGCCAACGAAGTGGCGCGCCGGCTGGAAGCGCGCCTGGCACCAGCGCGCGGGCCGGGCCTGTTCGCATTCAACCACCCTGCGCAGATTTTCGACGAGTATCGCGCCCTCACGGTTGGCCGCGACCTGGATATCGGTGGTCTGGATTACGCGCTGCTGGATCATGGTCCGCAACAATGGCCGTTTCCGGCAGGTAATACGCAAGGGCAGGCGCGTCGTTACACCGACGGCATATTCACGCATGCCAACGGCCGTGCGCGCTTCCACGTCACGCCGTACCGCAAGGTGGCCGAGGCCACGTCGGCACGGTTCCCGATGCGGCTGCTCACCGGACGTCTGCGCGACCAGTGGCATGGCATGTCGCGCACCGGGCGGGTGGCGGCGGCATTCGCGCATAGTCCCGAACCGACGCTGCGCATGCATCCCGGCGATGCGCAGCGGCGTGGACTGGTGGCCGGCGAACTGGTGCAGATCGAAAGCAAGCGCGGCGCGCTGGTGCTGCCACTGGAATTGTCGGATGAGCTGCGCTCGGGCACGGTGTTTGCCCCCATGCACTGGAGCGGGCAGAATCTGTCCAGCGGCGGCATCAACGAAGTCAGCACGCCGGCAGTGGATGCGCGTTCGCAACAGCCCGAGCTCAAACACACGGCGGTGCGCGTGGAAAAGACCGCGTTCGGCTGGCATCTGCTGGCGGCGCGGCGCGGGGATACAATTGCGTTGCAGCAGGCGTTGCAGCCGCTGTTGCGCGACTGCGGCTATGCCTGCTTGCGCCTGCATGCCGAGCCCTCGAGCGGCACCAAGCGCCATGCAGCCGGGGATTGGGTCGTGCTGCATGCCGCCTGCGAACGCGTGCCCGATGCCAGCTGGCTGGATCGCCTGGTTGCCGCCTTGCAACTGCCAGCTGGTGCGGATGTGCTGGAGTACCGCGACCTGCGCCGCGGGCTGATGCGCCGCGTTGGCTGGCGCATGCAAGACGTGCATCACCATATCGACGGCGTGCTGCTCACTGCCGCGCAACCCAGCGACGCCGATCGATCGTTGCTTGCCACCGCACTGGCGGGTGAGCCGTGGCGTGGCGCGCGGCTGTCGGTCTTCGCGCATGCCCACAGCGCACCTGGCGACCCGATCGTGTGCACCTGCATGCAGGTCTCGACCGCTGCGATTCGCGCGGCCATCGAGGATGGCGCCGATGTTGCGCAGCTCAAGCAACGCCTGGGCTGCGGCACCGTGTGCGGCTCCTGCGTGCCGCAACTGACTCGGCTGTGCCGGCAAACGCGGCTTGCGTGAGCGCGCCTGTCCTCTCAATGCGCCGTCCCTCCACACCCAGCGAGATCTCCCATGTCAGTCACACCTTCCTGCGCCCGTGATGTGGTGCTGTTGTCCGCCGGCCCGGGCGATCTGGAGTTGCTCACCATCAAGGCGGTGAAGGCGCTGGGGTCGGCGCAGGTGCTGCTGCTCGACGATCTGGCCAACCCGGAGGTCGTCGAACTTGCACCGCAGGCGCGCGTGATCCGGGTCGGCAAACGTGGCGGATGCCGTTCGACACCGCAGGAATTCATCTGCCGGCTGATGCGTCGCTATGCGTTGCAGGGCCTGCGCGTGGTGCGCGTGAAAGGGGGCGATGCGCTGCTGTTCGGACGCGCTGGCGAAGAGATCGCCTTCCTGCGCCGTGCCGGTGTCGGGGTGCAGGTGATCAATGGCGTGAGTGCGGCATTCGCTGCGGCGGCCGCACTGGAGGTTTCGCTGACCCATCGCAGCCACTGCCATGGCATCACCTTCGTGACTGCGCACACCCACGACCACGGCGAGCCGAATTGGGGTGCGCTGGCGGCCAGCGGCACCACGCTGGGCATCTACATGGGCCTGCGCCGCGCAGATGTGCTGGCCGCTGCATTGCTGGCGCATTTGCCGGCCAGCACGCCCGCTGCCATCGTGCAGGCCGCCACACGGCCGGAGCAGCAACGTCGCCTCACCACCCTGGGCGACCTGGGGATGACAGCCAGCGCACTGCCGCCGGGTTTGCCGACCTTGTTGCTGGTGGGCGATGCGCTGTCCGAAGTTGCTGCCGGGTGCGACGACCGCGGTGGTCCGGTGGTGGTGCAGGCAATGGGGTGAGGGCAGCGCACTCCGGATGACGCGGCTGCAGGGCAGGGCGATTCGGGTTCACGGCGTCCGCGTGACATGGTGCGCGTGCGCCCGGGGACTGCTTGCCGGGGCTTGGGGCCAGCCGCATGCGTGCATGGACGGCACGGCACGCGTAATGGTTCCGGCCTGGCGTCGACCTCGGCCAGTGGTACTGACCTGCACGCAGTCGCAACGTCTTTCGCGGGGCATAAATGAACGCCTGGTGCGTTAAGGGCGCATCAGTGCGCGCCAGGATGTACGCGCAGTCTGTGTACGGGCACTGCCAGTTTTGTCCTGTGGCTGCGTCGCCGTCTTGGCATTCCAGTGGCAGATCGATCAAGCGATCTTGCGGGGTCACCAGCATGCGCGCTGCAAGGTGCTGCGCACACCATCGTTTAGGCGACTGCCTCACGCAGACGATCGAGTGAGCCGAACGCCAGGTCCGATGCCTGCCGTGCATGGCAATCCGACTACGCCAGATTCGAACGTGCCTGGATCAGGGCAGCCGCTTGATCTAGCACGGCCGCTGTTGCTGCGGCGCCACGCAAGCCGTCTCGCCACCTCCGCACCGCAGCAGCGCCACGTGATAGCGCTATCCACCTATGAGGTAGGCCCCATCGTCCGGCGACGCGAAGGTGTGCAAGATTTGCGCAGCGAGCGCAGCCGTTTTTTCCTGCATCCCTCTGCAATCCACCGCCGGGCCTGCCTTTCCGGGTTGGCACGAATGTTGCGGTTAGCCCAATACCCAGGCGTAACCGAAGCATCGAGAGGAGGCACAGTGGAAGACGGACAAAACACGACCCGTAGCCGGCGCGGCTTTGCCGCATTGGATCCGGAGAAGCGCCGCCTGCTGGCGAGTAGCGGCGGCAAAGCCGCGCATGCCAGCGGCAATGCGCACGAATTTACCAGCGACGAAGCGCGCGAAGCTGGCCGTAAGGGCGGTCAGGCGGTGAGCCGCGATCGCGATCACATGTCGCGGATCGGCAGCAAGGGCGGGCGTTCCAAGCAGGCCAAGCCGCAGGAAGAATCCGCTTAATCCAGCCATCGGCGCGCAATGACGCGCCGGTTTGGGAGCGAATTTTGCGGGTCGTTGGACACAGGCGCTACGCCCACGCGGCCAGCGCCTGTGTTGTTTTAGGCTTGAAGCCAATCGGTTGCATCACGCGGCAATGCGCAATCGATTGCAGATTTTTTGCACGTCATCGTTGCGCCTGATGTCCTGCGCACCACGAACGATCCACGAGCGCTTGGTGTGCAACGCATCAAGCGCAAGCGAGAAATTTTTGCACTCCTGCATGATGTTCGACATCGATTGCATGGAAAAATTTCCCGCGTGCCCGGTTGCAGCTCCCAGCCCCGGCAGGATTTGCAGCCCACCGGTTTGTGGCGCTCACCGCACTGCTTCGGCATGAAGCGTCCCCACGACTGGTAGCAGGGCATCGACCTCAGATGGGCAGCGCGGTCAGCGGCGCTACGCTGCATGCAGTGCCTCACTGATCGCCGCGCGGTCCCCAGTTCCGTTGCGATTGCGTACAACCGCCTTTGGATGGCGGAGCGTCGATCCCTCTGTGCCATGTCAATGCCACGTAGACGTCGCACGCAGCGTTCACTTGGAACAGGCGCGTCTTTCATCCACGCCGCTGCAGGCTGGATATATCGCAAACAAACAGGAGAACCCCATGGCCGAACCCCAAGAAAACCTGATGGACTGGCTGCGCGATGCGCATGCAATGGAGCAGCAGGCCGAGCAGATGCTCAAGGCCCAGGCTGCACGCATCGAGCACTACCCTCAGCTCAAGGCCCGCATCGAGCAACATCTGGAAGAGACGCTCGGGCAACAGCGCTTGGTCGAGTCGTGCATCGAGCGCCTGGGTGGATCACCGTCAATCATCAAGGACGCCATGGGCAAGATGGCCGCATTCGGGCAGGCGATGGGCGGCATGACCACCTCCGATGAAATCGTCAAGGGAGCGATGGCCAGCTACGTGTTCGAGAACCTTGAGATCGCCACCTATACCGCGTTACTGGGTGCCGCCAAGACGGTGGGCGATGTCGAAACGCAACGCGTGTGCGAGCAGATCCTGCCCCAGGAGCAGGCCATGGCCGATTGGCTGCTGGCACATCTGCCGGAGTTGACCGAAGAGTTCCTGGTGCGCGACGCCACTCCAGGGGTCACGGCAAAGAAATAAACGTCAACAACGCAAGTTTCACCGGCCCCGCACTGCGGGGCCTTTTTGCTTCTGTGCGCAGAGCGCTTACCCTAGGCGTCTTCTTGGCACCGGTATCTGCAATGACGACAACCCCCATGTATCCGATCGGTACGCCCGGGCAACCGTGGGGTGAGCCGGAACGCGCCATGTGGCGCGCACGCCAGCTGCGGCAGCGCAGCTATGCGGACGACGTCGTGCAGCAGGTCGCCGCACTGGCCGTGCGGTACCAGCGCGTGCAGTACGGCACCATTGCCCATGCGCAAGGGGAGTATCCCCTGCTGGCACTGCGCAGCGCGCAGTGGGACGACAGCCTGCCATGCGTGTTGGTCACTGGCGGCGTGCACGGCTACGAAACCAGCGGCGTGCAAGGTGCGCTGCAATTTCTGCATCAGCGTGCTGCCGACTACGCAGGCAAATGCAATTTACTGGTGGCGCCGTGCATCAATCCCTGGGGCTACGAACGCATCCAGCGTTGGAATGCCGATGCAGTCGATCCGAATCGCGCCTTTCGCCACGACAGCCCGGCCGAAGAGTCGGCTGCGCTGATGCAGCTGGTGGCTGCGAGCTCCGGGCGAATGCTGGTGCACATCGACCTGCACGAAACCACCGATAGCGACGAGAGCGAGTTTCGCCCTGCGTTGGCGGCGCGCGACGGTGCGGTGTTTGTGCCGGGGAGCATTCCTGACGGGTTTTATCTGGTCGGCGACAGTGAGGATCCGCAGCCGGCCTTCCAGCAGGCGGTGATCGCGGCGGTGGCCCAGGTGACGCATATCGCGCCTGCCGATGCGGATGGGCAACTCATCGGTGCACCGGTGGTGGGGCATGGGGTCATCAATTATCCGGTGCGGCGGCTGGGCTTGTGCGCCGGCGTCACCGATGCGCGGTATCGCACGACCACCGAGGTCTATCCGGACAGCCCACGCGCCACGCCCGACCAATGCAATGCTGCGCAGGTCGCGGCCATCTGCGCGGCAATCGACTACGCATTGGCGCAGCATTGAGGGTAGGGCATTTGGAGCAGCCAGCAACACTGCTGTGCAGCTGCCAGGCTGGCGCGGCCGGTGTTCGGAATCGACATGTACCGCGCGTACCCCGGTTTCTCCGCGACGTCCACACCACCTGACGACTGCTCGCTACGTTTGTTAGCCGCTCTCGGGCGTACACGACAGGATTGGCCGGCAGATCGCCGTACGCCGCGCGCAGCGATTGCGCGCGCGCGGATTCGGACCTGGGTTCTGCGGCTGCGTCGCCTGTCTGCGACGCGTCTGCACGGCTGCGCATCGTCGACGCACCGGCGCCTGACCCGTCTGGCGAACAGAGGACGGGCAGCACGCATGCAGCCTTGCGCGTACAGCTCGTAGACTACGCGTTCATAAGTCGCAGGAGCGCAGATCCATGCAACACGATGCATTCAATGGCGCACGCAGGCGCGTAGTGGCTGGCGTGGTCGGGATGACGTTCAGTGGTGGCGCGTTTGCACAACAGACCAACCCGAGGAACACCATGGCGCAGGACAGCAGCTGGCACGCCGGAACCTGGCTCAACCGGCCGAAAACACTCGCTATCAACAGCGAGACGTTGGATGTGGTGACCGACCAGGCGACCGACTTCTGGCGCAAGACCCACTATGGGTTCACCCGCGATAGCGGGCACTTTCTGGGCATCGAGACGGGCGCAGGCTTCACCGCGCAGTTGCGCGTGCGCGCGCAGTACGAAGCCTTGTACGACCAGGCAGGCATCATGGTGCGCGTGGACGAGCAGCACTGGGTCAAGGCCGGAATCGAACTGAGCGACGGGCGCGCCATGCTCAGCAGCGTGTTGACCAACCCGGTATCGGATTGGGCCACTGGTCCTTACGAGGCCGACCCCAAGGATTTCTGGATCCGTGCCACGGTTGCCGACGGTGTGCTACGCCTGCAGGTCTCCGCGGACGGCCGTCACTGGCCGCTGGTGCGGTTATGTCCGTTCCCGCCAGCAAGCGCCTATCGGGTCGGGCCGATGTGCTGCACGCCCGAGCGCGCCGGGCTGAAGGTGCGCTTCTCCGATTGGGCACTGAGCGCGCCGCTGGGCAAGGACCTGCACGATCTTAGTTGAGCGGTCGGTGTATTGCTCGAGTGCAGGTGACATGACAGGGTGGACGTGCATCGCATCGCGAGGCATCGCGCATCCATCCGCACAGCGCGGCGCGGTGTGATTGCCTGTGCGGCAGCATCCGCGCGCCGCCGCGGCTTTACGGCAGACGCTGCAGCGCCGCGGCCTGTGTGACGTAATCGGCCACCAGATGCGCTTCCATGGGTTTGGCGAGCAGATACCCCTGCGCTTCATCGCATCCCCAGCTCCGCAGCAAGGCAATCTCATCGGCATGCTCGATGCCCTCGGCCACGGTACGATAGCCCAATGCGTTGGCCAGGCGCACCACCGCTTCTGCGCGCATCTGCATGCCGGTTTTGGTGGCGATGCCGGTCACCAGCGACCGGTCCAGCTTGAGCACATTGACCGGCAACTCGGTGAGATAGCCGAAGTTGCTATAGCCGGTGCCGAAATCGTCGATGGCCACGCTCACGCCTGCATCGCGCAACGCGCGCAGCCGCGGCACCGCTTCGACATTGCTGCGCAGCCAGCGGCCTTCGGTGATTTCCAGCTCGATGCAGGTGGTGGGAATCGCCAGGTCCTTGCAGCGGTTGATGACATCCGCAGCCAGATTGATATTGCCGAAATCGCGCGAGGACAGGTTGATGGAGATGGAAAAATCCAAGCCCTGGGCACGCCATTTCGCCAGCTGGACCAACGCGCTTTCGATCACCCAATTGGTGACCGTGCACATCAGTGCGGTTTTTTCGAAGAGCGGGATGAACTCGTCGGGACCGATCGGGCCGAGGCTGGCGTGATGCCAGCGCAGCAATGCTTCGAAGCCGGTCACCGATAGGTCTTCAAGATTGATGCGCGGCTGGAACACCAGCCGGAAATCGCCGGCTTTCAGGGCCTGTTCGGCATCCAGCGCCAGGCGGTAGGAGCGTTGGATCGCATCGTCGTGCGACGCGCTGTACCAGCACACGATGGCATGGTTGTTGATGGCATCGCCCAGCGCCACCAGGCCCTTGCGCATCACATCGTTGGTATCCGGCTGCTGCGGGGCGAAGCGCACCACCCCGGCATGAAAGGTCAGCGACATCGGTACGCCGGCGGCATCCACCGGCTTGTGCAACATATCGCGCAGATCCAGCAGCAGGTCTTCCATCTCATCCGGCGCGGAGTTGAGCAGAAAGAACGCAAAGCGCATCGAGGCCACGTGGTAGACGGTGGCCTTGCCGCGCAGGGCGCGCGTCAATACGTAGCTGGCGTGGCGAACCAGCTCTTCCAACGGCTGCATGCCCAGCGCCTGGCGCGCCTCGTTGGCGGCCTGGGTGTCGTAGACCTCGATGAAAGCAGCAATGGTGGGCACGCTATGGCTGCCGAAGGCGAGGGCGTCCAGATCCGACTGCAGCTGACGCGCATTGAGCAAGCCGCTGTGCGGTTCGCGTCGGCCCGCACCGAACTGCAATTCCAGCTGTGCGGCAGCCACGTTGGCGAACATCAGCAGTTGCTGATGCTCCTGGCTTGCCAGCCGCCGCTCACGCGTGTCGATCACGCACAGGGTGCCGGAAATTCCCGTCTGCGGCGCACCCACGGGCACGCAGGCGATGAAGCGCGCGGGCAAGCCGGGGAAGGCAGCATCGCCGAGTTGCATTTGCGCAAGCGCTGCATGCTCGATCAACTCGATCACGCCATTGGGCGCTGGCGGTACCTGCTGGCACAGCTCCATGGCCTGCCTGACATGACTGCTGCTGATGCCACGTGCTGCCAGCACGCGCAGGCGCCCGCCCTCGGTGATGGTCAGCGCAGCAGCCGGTGCAACCAGGGCGTGGCAAAGCAATCGTGCGATTTGTTCAAGCGGCTCCATGCCGCCCAGGTCGATCGGCACGCCTGACCAGTCGAAGTGGCGATCCTGCGGTTTGTCGTCCGGGGCAAGCGTCATGGCATCGGGTTCCGTGTCGAAGATCACACTGCACCGCTACTAGAAACAAACCGAGGTCATCGATAGGTGACGGAATCTACCAATTGCGCGTCAGGCCGATCACCTGCTGGGTTGTCGCAAACGTCGAGCGGCCTGGTAGTGACGACAATAACCGCTGCTGTGGCGCTCGCGATATACAAATACCGTACTCGGCCGGTCGATGTCGACTACAAACTGGTCTTACCCTCTAAAACAAACTCATAAACTGATTGGCGCCCTGGTTCTATGATGAGTGGCCGTTGCGATGCGGCAATGTTCATTGAAGACGATTGGCAATAAGACAAGGCGCTGCCCTGGTTTAATCGCGCATCAGCCTGCGTTGTAGGATTCGGGCTCATCCAATCGCCAGCGATGAAAAGTTTCAAATCACCCTGTGAAAGCGCGGATTTCCGCAGATAGTGTGAGTGATTACAGATGAGGCTGCAGGAACCCCCATTAGCGGGCGCGAGCAAGCCAGTCCACAGATTTGGCCTTTGTCATGGATGAGATTGGAGTTAGTGATATTCAGCACAGTTTCAGGTGTACTGAATCGCCTATTAATTTAGCGGCGCGGTGATTTGAGATTGGTATTAACTCCACTACGCCCTGCAAATGCAGTCAGCGGCTGCTCGCCATGATCCGTCGATGCGGCCTGGCTGCCTAAACCGGCTCTACCGTTATTCCAATCCCGTCCTTGGAGGGGTGTGCCTGGGTGCGCGCCGGTCTCTGCTCGGCAATCAGGGGGAATTCAAATGAATCGTGCATTTGCGTTGGTCTGGAACGCAGCCATTGGCAATTGGGTAGTGACGCATGAGTTGGTGCGTCGGCGTCGCAAGCCTGGCTCAACCCGTCGTCAATTGCCGGCCCTGGTGGTCCTCGCGGCGGGGGCCGCCGCACCGATGCTGGCCTGGGGCGCATGCACGCCGGCCATCCCAGCGGCGGGCGCAACGGTCACCTGCTCGGGTACGCCGGTCACCAGTAACAGCTTTTCCAGTAGCGCCAACAACCTGACCGTGAATGTCGCCTCTGGCAGCCAGATGACCGCAGGTTTGTTGGGCGGCACCGCCATCGCCCTGAGCGGTACCAATTCCACACTCAACAATGCCGGCACCATCGACCCTTCCGTGCTTGGGCTGCTGTCGGTATTGAGCAGCGGCGTGACCATGGGCAATGCCAGCTCCACCGCCGTCACCATCAACAATCTTGCCAGCGGCACGCTCTATGGCACCGGTGGCGTGCTGGGCGCCAATCTGCTCAATCTCGATGGCATGGCGCTGGGGCTGACGTCGGCCAGCAACGGAACCGTGCAGATCAACAATGCCGGCCTGATCGATAGCCGTCCGTTGGCTGGGCTGTCGATTCTGGGAGCGGATACACCGGTGATCGCGGTAACTGGTGGCGGCACCGTCAACGCGGTCAATACCGGCACCATCAACGGACGGGTGGGCTTTCAGCGTTCGGCCACCGGCAATACGTTCGTCAACTCAGGCACCATCAACGGCAGTGTTTCGATGGGGGCGGGTAGCACCAACAGCTTCACTGCCGTCACCGGTGGCAGCGTCAACAGCGGGGGAGGGCTCGCCTTGGAATTGCTCGGCCCGGGCGGTTTGCTGAGCTTCGCGCAAACCGGTGTGGTGGATGGAGGCCTGGGCGGAAACAACACGCTGATCCTGCAGAACTCTGCGGTCGGTACCGGCAGTGGCAGCACCGGCACCGGGACGTTGAGTACCGCGCAATACATCAACTTCGGCAATTTGCGCGTCAATAGCGGCACGTGGTCGGTGGGCGGGGCGAGCAACTTCGCCAATAGCGCGCTCAATGGTGGCGTGTTGCAGTTCGCCAATCCTGCGCAGTTGGGCACCACCATCACCGCCAACGGCGGCACGCTCGAAGCCACGGCTGCCGGTCTGACCCTTGCACCGACCAATGGCATTGCGCTTGGCGCGGGCGGCCTGACCGTGCAGGGCACCAATAGCCTGACCGTCGGCAGCGCAATCACCGGCACCGGTGGATTGACCAAGACCGGTACCGGCGGACTGGCGCTAACCGGTACCAGCACGTTCAGCGGCGGCGTCAATCTGGTCAATGGCGCATTGACGGTGGGCGCCAACAACGCCTTGGGCACCGGCACGGTCGCCGCATCCGGCGGCAGCCTATTGGCAGGTGCTGCGGTGAACCTGGCCAATGCGTTTTCGCTGAGCAACACGGTTGGTATTGGTGGCGCAAACGCGCTGCGAATCGGAGGGACGATCAGTGGCACCGGGGCGCTCAACAAGATCGGCGCCGGCACGCTGACCTTGGGTGGCAGCAATACCTATAGCGGCGGCACCACGTTGGGTGCGGGTAGCGTGCTGCTGGAGACCTCCGGTGCGCTTGGCACTGGCACGGTCACTGCGGCAGGCGGTTTGCTGGATACCACTGCACCGCTGACCCTGACCAACAACTTTGCGCTCACCAATACACTGGGCCTGGGTACCAGCGGCAATGCGTTGACCTTGAGCGGCACGCTGGCCGGCGTTGGCGGTGTCAATAAACTCGGCACCGGGACGCTTTCACTCAGCGGCAGCAATAGCTACAGCGGCGGCACCACGCTGGCAGCGGGCACGCTGCAACTGGGTGCCGCGTCCGCGCTGGGCACGGGTGCATTGAATGTCACCGGCGCATCCAGCCTGAGCACCACTGCACCGTTGACGGTGGCCAATGGCATCAGCCTGGCTGCGCCGTTGAACTGGACCGGCGCACAAGCGCTCACGCTCAGCGGTGCCATCAACGGTGCCGGCAGTCTGATCAAGAGCGGCACTGGCGATCTCACGCTGACCAATGCCAACACCTACACCGGCGGCACCACGCTCAGCACCGGGCGACTGGTGGTCGGTTCGAATGCGGCCCTGGGCACCGGCACGCTCACCGCCAGCGGTGGTGAGCTCGATGCCACCGCAGCGTCCACGCTGGGCAACGCGATTGCGCTGACCGGAACCTTGGGCCTCGGCAGTAGCGGCAGTGCGTTGAATCTCACCGGCACCATCAGTGGCGCCGGCGCATTGAACAAACTTGGTGGCGGGACGCTGACGTTGGCTGGCCTGAACACCTATGCCGGCGGCACCAGCCTCAACGCCGGCACCTTGCAGGTGGCCAGCGGCAACGCACTGGGCACCGGGGCGTTGAATGTCGCTGGCTCTGCGACCTTGCAAAACACCGCCGCTGCCACGCTGAGCAACGCAGTGACGCTGAGCACCGGCGCGCTGACCCTCAATGGCGCGCAAGCGCTGACCCTGGGCGGCACCATCAGCGGTGCCGGCAGCCTCGTCAAGGCCGGCGGCGATCTCACGCTAACCGGCAACAGCACGTATAGCGGTGGTACCTCGCTCAATGCCGGCAAGCTCACGGTGGGCAGCAACACCGCGCTGGGTAGCGGAGCATTGACCGCAGCGGCCGGCACGACGTTGGACAGCGCAGCAGCGAGCACGCTCGCCAATGCAATTGCACTGGCAGGGCAGCTCACTGTGGCTGGCAGCAACGCGCTCACGCTGACCGGGGGCATCAGTGGCGCCGGCAGCCTGGACAAACTCGGCCCTGCCAGCTTGACCATCAACGGCAACAACACCTATCTGGACGGCACCCGCCTGACGGCCGGCAGCCTGATTCTGGGCAGCGATAGCGCGCTCGGGGCGGGCAGCCTGAGTGTGAGTGGCGGCCTGCTCGATAGCACTGCTGCACGCGTGGTGGCCAACAACGTGGTGCTGGATGCGGATCTGCAACTTGGCGGCAACCAAGACCTCACCCTCAATGGAGGCATCAGCGGCGCCGGTGGCCTGATCAAAGACGGCGCAGCAGCGCTGACACTGACCGGCGCCAACACCTTCAACGGCGGCGTGGATCTCAACGCGGGAAGCTTGTCGGTCGGCAGCGGCGCGGCGCTGGGCAGTGGTGTGTTGACCGCAGCCGGAGGCACGCAACTGCAGGCCACCACGGCCACCGCGCTTGGCAACGATGTAGTGCTCAATGGTGCGTTGTCGTTGACCGGCAACAACAACCTGGGCTTGAGCGGTACCGTGAGCGGTGCCGGCAGCCTGGTCAAGCAAGGCAGCGGAGCGCTCACGCTCAACGGAAACAACAGTTACACCGGCGGCACCTTGTTGAACGACGGTGCCCTGGTCGTGGGCAGCAATACTGCGCTCGGTATCGGCGCATTCACTGCTGCCAACGGCACGCGGCTCACCGCTGCCTCTGCGGTGACCCTGCAGAACGCGCTCACCACCAATGGTGCGCTGACGATCGATGGACAAAACCTCACGCTCGATGGCGTCATCGATGGCGCCGGCAGCCTGATCAAGACAGGCGCACAAACGCTCACCCTCAACGGCAACAACACCTGGAGCGGTGGGCTGCAACTGCAGAGCGGATCGTTGTTGGTTGGCAGCAACACGGCATTGGGCACGGGCACCTTGACCGCCGCAGGCGGTACCACGCTGGATGCAAGCACCGCCGTGGCGCTGGGCAATGCGGTCGCCTTGAATGGCACGCTGACCCTGCCTGGCACGCAGGCGATTGCGCTCGACGGCGTTATCAGCGGCATCGGTGGCATCAACAAGCAGGGCAGCGCCACCCTGACGTTGAGCAACGCCAATACCTTCAGTGGCGGCGTTGCGCTGGATGCGGGCAGGCTGGTGCTCGGGAACGATGCCGCGCTTGGCGTGGGTGACCTGCTGGTTAACGGCGCTGCCGAACTGGATGCCACGGCCGCGTTGACGGTAGGCAACAACCTCACGTTGAACGATCAAGTGACGCTGGTGGGCAGCAACGATCTGGCCTTGAACGGCAGCATCAGCGGCACCGGCAGCCTGGTCAAGAATGGCGCTGCCACGCTGTCGCTCACGGCCAGCAACAGCTACAGCGGCGGCACCGGCCTGACCGCAGGCACGATTGCGGTGGGCGCCGACAATGCACTCGGTACCGGCAGCCTGTCGGTGCTTGGCAATTCGGTGTTGAGCAATGCCGTTGCCGTGGCGCTGGGCAACGACATCGCGCTGGGCGCCGCGCTCACCGTGGATAACGCCGCAGACATGTTGGCCAGCGGTGCCATCAGCGGCAGCGGAAGCCTGGTCAAGACCGGCCTCGGCACGCTGACCTTAAGCGGCAACAACAGCTACACCGGGCCGCTGGCGATCCAGGCCGGTACCGTGGTGGCCAGCACCGCGGCCGCACTGGGCAACGCCAGCGCTGTCGATGTGGCGGCAGGCGCGCTGTTGAACCTGACCAATGGCGGGCTGATCAACGCGCTCAGCGGTGCGGGCGGTGTCGATACCGATACCGGCGCTACACTCCAGCTGGGCGGCGGCGATTTCGCCGGCAGCCTGGGCGGTGGCGGCAACCTGGACAAGGTGGGGACCGGCACCGTGCGTCTGCTCGGTACCAGTGCGATCGGTGGCAGCACGCAGGTCAGTGCGGGCACGCTCGATGTGGTCGGCAGTCTCGGCACCAGCGTCTTGAACGTGGCATCGGGCGGCACACTGACCGGCACCGGCGCCGCCGGCAATGTGGGTGCGGCGGTCACCGTCAGCGATGGCGGCAGGCTCGCACTCACCAGCGGTGCATCGTTGAGCGTGGGTGCGTTGACGCTCACGCCAGGCGCATTCGTCGATGTGGCGTTGGGTGCGCCAAGCGCAACCGGCTTGCTGGCCGTCAATGGCGATCTCACCCTGGACGGTACGCTCAACATCACCGATCTCGGCGGCTTCGGCACCGGCGTGTATCGCTTGATCGACTACACCGGCGCGCTCACCAACAACGGCATGCTGATCGGCCTGTTTCCGGGCAGCGTGGACATCAGCCAGCTCGCCCTGCAGACCGCCATCGGCCAGCAACTCAATCTGGTGGTGACCGCGCCGGGCAGCATCGTGCAATTCTGGGACGGTGTGCAGACCACGGCCAATGGCACTGTGGATGGCGGCGCCGGCACCTGGGGTGCAGCCACCAACTGGACCGGCCAGGACGGTAGCGCCAACAGCACCTGGCAAGGCGACTTCGCAGTGTTTTCGGGTACGGCAGGCACGGTGGGCGTGCAGGGCACGCAGGACATCGGCGGCTTGCAGTTCGTGACCGATGGATATCAGCTGGGCGATGCCGGCGCGGGCGCACTGGCAGTGACCGACCCGTTGACCGCCATCCGCGTCGACCCGGGTGCCACGGCGAGCATCGGCGTGGCCATCACCGGCACCGGCGGCGTGCAGAAGCTCGATACCGGCACGCTGGTGCTGAGTGGTCCCAACACCTACACCGGTGGCACTGCGCTGGGCGGCGGCAGCCTGGTGTTGGGCAATGCACAAGCGCTGGGCAGCGGCACGCTGACCGCCGCAGCGGGCACCGCGCTCGATACCAGCCAAGCGTTGGCGCTCGGCAACGCGGTGGTGCTCGATGGTGCGTTGACCCTGCCCGGCAGCAACGACCTGACATTAGCCGGCGCCGTCAGCGGTGCCGGCAGCTTGATCAAGAACGGCACCTCCACGCTGACGCTGGACGGCAGCAACGGCTACCTCGGCGGCAGCGTGTTGAATGCCGGCACTCTGGCAGTGGGCAGCAACACCGCACTTGGCACGGGCAGCCTGTCGGTGCTGGGCGATGCAAGGTTGAGCAATGCCATTGCCTTGGCCCTGGGCAACAACGTCAACCTGGGCGCCAACCTGACCATCGCCAGTGCAGACGATCTGGCGTTGACCGGCGTGCTCAGTGGCGCGGGCGCGCTGACCAAGACGGGCCTGGGCACCTTGACCTTGTCGGGCAGCAACCTGTTCAGTGGCCCGGTGTCGGTGCAGGGCGGCGTGCTGGCCACCTCCGCCTCCGGCACGTTGGGGACGACCGCCAGCGTGGATGTTGCGGCAGGGGCAGGGCTCTCGCTCGGCAGCAATACCGCGTTGAGCAGCGTCACCGGCCTGGGCAATGTGGCGATCCAGGGTGGCAGCACCTTGCAACTGGGCGTGGGCGACGTCAGCAGCACGTTTGCAGGTGCGTTGAACGATGCCGGCAATCTGGAAAAGGTCGGCACCGGCACCGTACAACTCACCGGCACCAGCGCGATCGGCGGCACCACACAGATCACGGCAGGCACGCTGGATGTGGATGGCTCGCTGGGCAGTGCCGGTGGCGTCACCGTGGGCACCGGCGGCACGCTGAGCGGCAGCGGCGTGGTCGATGCCGCGGTCACGGTGAATGATGGTGGCCGCCTGGTGGTGACCAGCGGTGCGCTGCTGACCACCGGCAGCCTGAGCATGGCATCCAATGCGACGCTCGATGCGTTGCTGGGAATCCCCAGCCAAACCGGGGTGCTTGCGGTCAACGGCGACCTCACGCTGGATGGCACGCTCAACATCACCGACATCGGCGGCTTCGGCACTGGCGTGTATCGCCTGATCGATTACACCGGCACCCTGACCAACAATGGCATGGGTTTTGGCACATTGCCGGGCACGGTCGACCCCGCCCAGCTCACGCTGCAGACCTCGCTGGCGCAGCAGGTCAATGTGGTGTTGTTGGCTTCCGGCAGCAACGTGCAGTTCTGGGATGGCGCGCAGACCGTCGCCAACGGCAGCGCCGATGGCGGGACTGGCACATGGACTGCCGGTTCCACCAATTGGACGTCGGTCGATGGGCTGACCAACAGCGATTGGCAGAACAGCTTTGCGGTCTTTGCAGGCACCGCGGGCAACGTGGGCGTGCAGGGCACCCAGGGCATCACCGGCATGCAATTCATCACCGATGGCTATGTGCTGAGCGATGCAGGCGGTGGCGCATTGAGCGCCAATGCAGCGAACACCATCATCCGTGTCGACCCCGGCGTGACCGGCACCATCGATGTCGCCATCGGCGGCACTGGCACGCTGCAAAAGCTCGATAGCGGCACGCTGGTGCTGACTGCTGCCAACACCTATACCGGCGGCACCGCGCTCGGCGGCGGCACCCTGGTGTTGGGCAATGCGCAAGCGCTGGGCACCGGCACGCTCACTGCCGCAGCGGGCACCACGCTCGATACCAATCAAGCATTGGCGCTCGGCAATGCGGTGGTGCTCGATGGCGCGCTGACGCTGCCGGGCAGCAACGATCTGGCATTGACCGGTGCGATCAGCGGTGCAGGCAGTTTGATCAAGAACGGCACGTCCACCCTCACGCTCAGCGGCAACAACAGCTATGCCGGCGGCACGACGCTCAGCGATGGCACGCTGGCGGTGGCCAGCAATACCGCCCTGGGCAGCGGCACCTTGTCGGTCACCGGCGATTCGGTGCTGAGCAATGCGGTTGCCGCGGCATTGGGCAACGCGGTCACGCTGGGCGCGGCGCTTACCGTCGACAACCCGGCCGACCTCACGCTTACCGGCAACATCAGCGGTAGCGGGAACTTGATCAAGACCAACACCGGCGTGCTGACGCTCGACGGCAGCAATACCTACAGCGGTGGCACCACGGTCGCTGCCGGCACGCTGGTGGGAGATGGCGCGAGCCTGCAAGGCGCCATCGTCGACAACGCAACCCTGGCGTTCAATCAGGTGACCGATGGCGTGTTTACCGGTTCGATTACCGGCACCGGTACGGTGATCAAGGAGGGCGCCGGCGCATTGCGGCTCAACGGCGCCAATGGCTACACCGGTGGCACCACCATTGCGGCCGGCACCCTGATCGGCGATACCGCCAGCTTGCAGGGCGATATCACCAACAATGCAGCGTTGGTGTTCGACCAGATCACCGGTGGCGTGTATGCCGGCGCGGTCAGCGGGAGCGGCTCGCTGGAAAAGACCGGCAGCGGCGTGCTGCAATTGCTTGGCGCCAACACGTATACCGGCGGCACCGTCATCAGCGCCGGTAGCCTGGTCGGCAACACCACCAGCGTGCAGGGCGATGTGGTCGACAACGCGACCTTGGTCTTCGATCAGGCCAGCGACGGCGCGTTCGCCGGGGTGGTCAGCGGCACCGGTAGCGTGATCAAGCAAGGCGCCGGCGCGTTGACCTTGTTGGCGCCCAACACCTACAGCGGCGGCACCACCATCGCCAGCGGTAGCTTGATCGGCACCACCGACAGCCTGCAGGGCAACATTGTCGACAACGCCGTGCTGGTGTTCGACCAGGCGACCGATGGGACCTACGCCGGCAACGTCACCGGCAGCGGCGTGCTGGTCAAGAACGGCACCGGTGCGCTCACCCTGGATGGCGTCAACGGCTACCTGGGCGGTACCACCGTCAACGCGGGCACGCTGGTTGGCAACACCGCCAGCCTGCAGGGCGACATCACCAACAACAGCACGCTGACCTTCCTGCAAAACAGTGCCGGCAGCTATGCAGGCAGGTTGTTCGGGGTCGGTCGCTTCATCAAGCTGGGAACCGGCACGCTATTGCTCACCGCCAACAGCAGCAGCTTCACCGGCCCGACCGAGGTCAATGCCGGCACCCTGAGTGTCGGCAACCTGGCCAACCCCGGCACGGCACTGGGCGGGCCGGTCACGGTGGGTCCGGGCGGCACGCTCACCGGCAGCGGCAGTGTCGGCAGCCTGGTGTCGTCGGGCACGGTCGCCATCGGTGGTGCCGGTGGCACCATCAGCGTCGGCGGCACTGCCACGTTTGCACCAGGCTCCACGTTGCAGATAACGCCTGGCGACGGCGGTGTGGTGACGCCGGTGACGGTGGGCGGTGCAGCCACGGTAGCAAGCGGCACCACCCTGGAGTTGGTGCGTGCGACCGATATGCCGCTGTTTACGGAGATTCCGGTGATCAGCGCCGGCGGCGGTCTCACCGGGCAGTTCACCAACGTCGTCTCCGACTACGCGTTTATCGAGCCGAACGTGAACACCACCGCCACTGCGTTGTCGGTGACCTTTGGGCGCAATACGGTGGGCATGGTGGACGCGGTCACCACACCGAACCAGCAATCCACGGCGGCAGCGGTGGACGGCTTGCCGAACACCAGCCCGATCTATCAGGCCGTGGTGCGTTTGCCCGACGACCCGGAAGCGGTGCGCACCGCGTTCGCCTCGTTGTCGGGCGAAAGCCATGCCAGCACGGCTACCGCCATGCTGGACAGCCGCTTCCTCAACAGCGGCATCGGCAACCATCTGCGTGGCGACAGCCAGGACACGCTGGTCGGCGATACCATGGTGTGGATCACCGGGCGCAGCCTGCCCACCCGTGTCGATGGCGATGCCAATGCGGTGTCGGTACGCCGCGAGGACAACGGGGTGATGGCCGGTGCGGAACGCCGCTTGGGCGAACGCAGCGTGGTGGGCATTGCGGTCGGCAACCAGGATATCGAGAGCTGGTCGCGCGAATGGGGCGACCGTGCCGATGTGGATGGCACGCATGCCGGCGTGTATGGCCGCGCCGACTGGTCTGCGTTCTCGCTGCAGGGCGCGGTGGATTACGCCAGCTACAGCGTCGACAGCACGCGCCGGGTGATGTTGCCCGACGTGCTCGCAGAGCGCCTGGTCAGCCGCTACGACGCCACCGCGGTCACGGTGTCGCTGGAAGCGGCCTGGAATCTGCGCACCGAGGGCGCCGTGTACAGCCCGTTCATTGCGGCCGATTACACCCGCCTGAAGACCGACGGCTTTACCGAACGCGGCGGCATTTCCGCGCTGTCGGTGGACAGCGCCAGCGACACCTTCAGTACCGCCACGCTGGGTATGCGTGGTCACTGGGACCTCGGGCAACAGGCGGCGTTGTATGCGTCGGCAGGCTGGCGGCATGCCTTCGGCGACCGTTCGGTGCAGCGCTCGGCCGGCTTCATCGGCACCGCCTCGGAGTTCTCGGTGCAAAGCGTCACCCTGGCCAAGAACGCGGCCATTGGCGAGCTGGGCGTGAGCCTGATCACCTCGCCACGCAGCCGGCTGGCACTGTCGCTGCAAGGCCTTAGCGGCGACGGGCAGACGGCGTACGGTGGCCAGGTGACCTGGGGAGTGAGCTTCTGAGCCTTGTCTTGCGGCTTGCTTGACACTCGCAATGCAAGAACGCCTCGGATGTCGGGGCGTTCTTTTTTGCCTGTGGTTCTGTGTCTATCGTGCGCGTCGCACGATGCGCACGCGAGCGTTCGTATGCGTTGCGGCGATCAGCTCAATGCATGGCCGAAAACGCGCTGCGCGCGTGCCGCTGCATGGCGCGCTGCCATCCCAAAGCACGCATGCCGTCACGATGGCTGGATGCCCGCCGATGGTGCGTGCGCTGTCATGCAGTACAGCACGCCAACACCGGTCACATCGCGCGCATCACAGTCCGATGCGTTCAGCCAGCCGCACCAGTTCGGCCAGCGATCCGGCCTGCATCTTGCGCATGGCCTGGCCACGCCGCACTTTCACGGTGATCTCGCTCAGGTGCAAGCGCGCGGCAATCTGCTTGTTCAACAGGCCTTGCACCACCAGTCGCGTGACATCCTGCTCGCCGCTGGTCAGCGACTCCCAACGTGCGCGCAAGGCTGCGGCCACCGCCTCGCTCTGGCGGCGCGCACGGTCGCGGCGGATGCCGTCCTGAATCGCATCCAGCAAGGCCTGATCGCGAAATGGCTTGGTCAGGAATTCGATCGCGCCGTTCTTCATCGCCTCCACGCTCATCGCGATATCGCCATGACCGGTGATGAAGATGGTGGGCAGGGCAACGCCGGATTCGGCCATGCGCCGATGGAACTCCATCCCGCTCTGGCCCGGCATGCGAATGTCCAGCACCAGGCAGGCGGGTACCTCGTGCAACCGATGCGCAAGGAATTGATCGGTGGAACCGAACGCGTAGACCTGCAAGCCGACCGAGGCGAACAGATCTTCAAGTGCAGCGCGCATCGAGGCATCGTCGTCGATGAGATATACCACCGGGGCCAGCTCGCTCATTGCCTGCGCTCCGTCGCGACCAGCGGCAGACGCAAGCCGAAGCGCGCGCCGCGTACGCCAGCCGGCTCGGCCCAGATCTGTCCGCCATTGGCTTCCATGATGGTGCGGCTGATGCTCAAGCCGATGCCCATGCCATCGTCCTTGGTGCTCCAGAACGCTTCGAACACATGCGCCAGTGCGTCGTCGGACAAACCTGGGCCGGTGTCGTCGATGCACAGGCATGCCCACGTTTCATCGGTGTGCGAGCGTACGTGGATGCTGCGCGCCTCGTCCGGCAGGGTGGTCAGTGCCTCCACTGCGTTGAGCAACAGATTGCCGATGACCTGCTGGATCTGTACGCCATCGGCCAGCACCGCGGGCAGGGCAGGGTCCAGCTCCAGCGACAGCGCGATGCCATGGCGCTCGGTTTCGCCGCGGGTGAGCGCGATCATGTCGAGCACGGTGCGGTTCAGATCCAGCCGCTGGCGTTGGCTGGCTTCGCCACGCGCCAGTGCACGCATGCGCGCGATGATGGCGCTGGCGCGGCCGGCGTCGGCGAGCATGCGCTCCAGTGCGGCATCGGCCTTGGCCAGGTTGGGCGGTTGCTGCGCCAACCAACGCTGGCAGGCATTGCCGCTGGTCACGATGGCGGCCAAGGGTTGATTGACTTCGTGCGCGATCGATGCGGCCAGCCCGCCCATGCTGCCGCTGCGCGTAAGCCGCAACAGCCGTGCCTGTGCGGCATGCGCGCTGGCTTTTGCCGCTTCCATCTGCACCGCCAGGTACGTGGTGACCGCCACCACCACCGCGCTGATGCAGGAGTTGATCACGCCCACGCGGTAGCTGCCGGCCGGGGTGAGATGGAAGCTGAGCACAATCAGCGCCAGACAAGTGGCAGCCAATGCAACCACGCCGGCGCGTGTGAGCAGGCGTACCGACAGCAGCACCACCAACGTATAGAACAAGGCTGCCGCCACCGCGTAGTCGGTGACGGTATCGGCCACGAAGATCGCCGCCATGCCGGCCACCAGCCCGACCATGCCAAGCAGGTCGGTACGCGTGGGTGGGGAGCGGAAGAGAGAGGTCATGCGCATGGCGGCGATTGTCTCAGCAGGCGACGCCGCCGTGACACAACCGGCGCTGGCTGCGGCGCGCGATTCATGGAACCGCGGGCTTGGGCGTCTGGGCCGCTGGCGACCACCACGGCCCGCCACCCAGGGCCTGGTACAGCGCGACGGTGTCGGCGTAGCGCGCGGCCTGTGCCTGGACCGTAGCGGCCTGCGTGCTTTGGAAGGCCTGCTGCGCCTGCAGCAGATCTGCCATGCCCACCGCACCGACCGCGTGTTGACGTTGCACCAGCGCCAGGGTGCGCTCGGCCAGCGCCTGTGCATCGGCACAGGCGCGCAGGCTCTGCGCGTCGCCCTGCAGCGCGGTCAGCGCGTTGGAAACCTCGCCGAATGCGTTCAGCACCACGCTGCGATAGTGCGCCATGGCCTGCATGTAGCCAGCTTCGGCCGCCCGTTGCTGATGCGCAAGCGCGCCGCCATGAAACAGCGGTTGCAGCAGGCTGCCGGCCACCGACCATTGCGTATTGCCGGCCGCGAACATGCGCCCGACACTGGATGCAGAGCCGCCGCTGGCCGCACTCAAGGTGATCTATGGCAAGCGTGCAGCCGCCGCCACGCCGATCAATGCGCTGGCAGCGTGCGCCTGTGCTTCGGCGGCGCGGATGTCCGGACGGCGGTCGACCAACCGCGAGGGCAGCGATAACGGCAGCTGCGCCGGAAGCTGCAACGTGTCCAGCGTCAATGCCTCACCCGCAGCGTCGCTGGGCAAGCGCCCGCCCAGAATCGCGAGCAGGGTCCGTTGCTGTTCCAGCAGTTTTTCCAGCCCCGGCACCGCGGCCTGCGCCTGTGCCAGCGCAGTGCGTTGGGCCAGCACCTGCGCTGCACCGACGGCGCCAAGCGCCTGCTGACGTTCGGTGAGCGTACAGAGCTGCTCGGCGATGGCGACCTGGGCGCGCGCCGCATCCAGTTGCGCGCGCACGGACGCCTCGCCAATGGCCGCGTTCACTACGTTGGCGGTGAGGCTCAGGTACGCCGCATCGCGCTGATCGCGCTGCGCCTGTGCCTGCGCATCGGCCGCTTCCACTTGCCGCCGCGTGCCGCCGAACACGTCCAGCGTATAGCTGACGCTGAGTTGGGCGGTGCGCAGCGCATACGGTGTGTCGATGCCGGCATCCGGCGCCGGCACCACCGAGTCGCGTTGCCGGCTGGCATCCACATGCAGATCCGCTTGCGGTAGCCAGGCACCGCGTTGCGCGGCCAGCGTCTGTTGCGCCTGGCGGAGCGCTGCGTCAGCGGCCTGCAGGTCCGGATTGGCACGCAATGCCTGCTCCACCACGGCATTGAGTTGCGGCGAACCGAAGGCGCGCCACCAGGCGGCCGGCACGTCCTGCCCGGGCTCGAACTGCTGCGCACCACCATGTGCGGTGCCGGCGGCCACGGTCGTTGCCGGTAACGCATTGGCGGTGTAGCGATCGGCAGCGGGTGGAGCGGGGCGATGAAAGTCCGGTCCCACTGCGCAGGCGGCGAGCGATACCGCCACGGCACTGGCGAGCAATGCGTTGCGAACGTTTTTCATGCGGTGGTCTCCTGGCGGCCTTGGCGCGTTGCGACGAAGGCTTCCATCAGGTAGTACAGCGATGGCAACAACACCAGGGTGAGCACTGTGGCGGTGACCAGTCCGCCAACCACCACCGTGGCCAACGGGCGCTGCACATCGCTGCCCAGGCCGGTGGCGAGCATTGCCGGTGCCAGGCCAAGCGCTGCCACCGTCGCGGTCATCAGCACCGGACGCATGCGGCTTACCGCGCCGGCCACCACCGCCTCGCGCAAGGACATGCCCACGTCGTGGCGCAGCCGGTTGATCTGCGCGAGCATCAGCACCGCGTTCAGGACCGCGACCCCGAACAGGGCGATGAAACCTACCGCGCTGGAGACATTGAGCGTCATCCCGCGCAGGTGCAATGCAGCCAGCCCGCCGATCATGGCCAGCGGCACGGCGGCAAGCACCAATGTCGGCTGGCGCAGGTTGCCGAACGCGCCAAACAGCAACACGAACATGATGCACAACGTGGTCGGCAGCACCACCAGCAGGCGCGCCTGGGCACGTTGCAGGTTCTCGAACTGGCCGCCCCACACCAGCTGCATGTGCTGCGGGTCGACGCGCACCTGCCGCGCGAGCGTGGCCTGCGCATCGCTCAGGAAACTGGACAGATCGCGCCCGCGCACGTTGAGCCGCACGATGATGTTGCGCCGGCCCATCTCGCGCACGATCACGCTCTGGCCGCTGGTGGTCGTGATGCTGGCCACCGCCGAGAGCGGTATCTCGGCACCGGTAGCGGTACGCAGGCGCAACGCGCCAATGGCCTGCGGATCGTTGCGATACCGTTGCGGAAAGCGCACGGTGAGGTCGTAACTCTTCTCGCCGAGATACATCTGCCCGATCGGGCTGCCGCCGATGCCGGTGGAAATCAGATCCGACACATCGGCCGCGTTGATGCCATAGCGTGCCGCCACCTCGCGGTCGAAGCGTACCTGCAGGTTCGGCAGGGGCGGCTCCACATCCACGGCGATGTCCGCAGCGCCCGGCACCTTGTGCAAGGTTGCGGCCACCTGGTCGGCAACGCCGCGCACCTGCTGCAGGTCGTCGCCGAACACCTTCACGGTCAGGTCGCTGTGCGCGCCGGAGAGCTTGTCCTGCACGCCGTCGATCATCGGCTGCATCATGCTCACCGTGTAACCGGGCATCTGCGCATAGCGCGCGCCGAGCGCAGCGATCAAGGCCTGCTTGTCCATGCCGGCCGGCCAGTCTTTGTAGGGACGCAAGCCCACGCTCGCTTCGATATGCGAAGGCGTCCAGTAGTCGGTGCCATCGTCGTTGCGCCCGGTCTGGGTCACCACGTACGACACCTCGGGAAATTCCAGCGTCGCCTTGCGCAAGGCATTGGCCATGGTGGCGGCCTTGTCCAGGGTGATGCCTGGCGGCATCTGCACCTGCAGCCACAGCGATCCTTCGTCGATATACGGCAAGAAGTCGCGGCCAATGCTGCCTCCCAACACCGTCAGCACGCACAGGGCCAGTACCGCGCATGCCAGCAGCCAACCGCGTCGGCCCACGCTGCGTTCCAGCACTGCGCGGTAGCGCTGCCCCAGTGTTTCCAGGACGCGGTTGTGCAGCATCTTGCGCGGCTTGCGGAACGCCAGCCACGCCAGGCCAGGAATTAGTGTCAACGCCACCAGCAGCGCACCGATCAAGGCCGCGCCCACCGCGTAGGCCATCGGCGAAAACAGCTTGTACTCGATGCGCTCGAACGCCAGCAGCGGCAGGTACGCACAGCCGATCACGGCCATGCCGAAAAAGATCGGCCGCGCCACCTGCAGCGTGGCGTCGATCGCATCGCGCGCCGTCAACGCACGCTGGCTGTTTTCTTCGCGCAGGCGCAAGACGTTTTCCACCAGCACCACCGCGCCATCGACCAGGATGCCGAAGTCGATCGCGCCCAACGATAGCAGATTGGCCGGAATCTTGAGGTGGTGCATGAAGATGAAGGCGATCAACAACGACAGCGGGATGGTCAACGACACGATCGCCGCCGCACGCGGGCTACCCAGGAAGATCAGCAGCACCACGCACACCAGCAGCATGCCTTCGGTCAGCGTGGCGCTCACCGTGTGCAACGTGGCGTCGATCAACGCGGTGCGGTCCAGGTACGGCACCACCTTGACGTCCTTGGGCAACACGCTGTTGTTGAGCTCCTCCACAGCGCTGTGGATGCCTTGCAAGGCCACCGACGGGTTGCTGTCCTTGAGCAGCAATGCGATGCCTTCGATCGTGTCCGGGTTGCCGTCCTTGCCCAGAATGCCGCGTCGCTCGACATTATCGTAGCGCACCTCTCCCAGGTCCTTGACCAGGACCGGCACGCCATTGCTGCTGCTCACCACCACGTTGCCGATGTCCTGCAACGAATGCAGCAGACCGATGCCGCGAATCACGTAGCTTTGTTCGCCACGATCCACCACGCTGCCGCCGCCATCGGCATTGTTGCTGGTGATGGCGCTCTTGACCTGCTGCAACGACACCCCGTAACGGGTCAAGCGGTCCGGCTCCAGCGCCAATGAAAATTGCGTGGTGAGGCCGCCGAAGTTGGTGACATCGGCCACGCCTGGCACCCTCTGCAGGCGTGGAATCACCGTCCAGAATTGCAGATCGGACAGCTCGCGCAGGCTGCGTGTCTTCGATTCCAGTGTATAGCGATAGATCTCGCCGGTGGGCGAGGTGTATGGGTCGAGCCCAGGAATCGCGCCATAGGGCAGGGTGACCGCCTGTATGCGTTCCAGCACGCGCTGGCGCGCGAAATAGCCTTCGGTTCCATCGTCGAAGACCAGCGTGATCAGCGACAGGGCGAACAAGCTGCGTGAGCGCAGCACATGCAGGCCTGGCGTGCCCATCAACGCGCGTTCCAACGGTACGGTGATTTGCTGTTCCACTTCTTCCGCACCCAGGCCCGGGACCTGCGTGACCACTTGCGAGGTGACATCTGCGATGTCCGGGTAAGCTTCCACCGGCAGCTGCGTCCAGCTCCATGTGCCGTATAACGCAATGAGTACGAAGACCAGCCAGACGATGCCGCGACGCTGGAAGCAGGTGGTGATGATCGCCTCAATCATTGAGCAGGGCTCCGTCCTGGATCACCACACGCTCGCCGGCCTTCAAGCCGGACAGGATCTCGGTATGCCCCTCCGTTGCGCGGCCGGTGGCCACGATGCGCGAGCGATACACGAACGGCGCGGTTTCGACAAAGACGCGCGTGTACAGCCCCATCTGCAAGAGGGCGCTATCGGGCACCAGCAACGCCTGCTGGGGGCGCGACTGGAACTGGGCGCGCGCAAACATGCCCGGCTTGAGCAGGCCGTCGCGGTTAGTCAAGGCCACCCTGACTTTCAACGTGCGGGTGGCGGGGTCGAGCAAATCATCGACGTGTTGCACGTGGCCGACGAAGCGTTGGCCGGGATAGGCATCCAGGCTGGCAGTGACCGGCTGACCTTCGAAGACCTGGCCGACTTCGCGTTCCGGCACGCTGGCGGTGAGCCACACCTGCGAGATATCGGCCACCGTCATCAGCGACGCTGATGTGTCGTTCCAGAAGCCGCCCAGCGCCGCGCTCAGGTCCACCACGCGACCGGCAATGGGCGCACGCAGGACATAGCGCCGATGCGAGCTTGCCTGCGCAGCCACACCCAGCTGGGCCAGACGATCGCTGGCCGCCCGCGCATCGTTCCCTGCGCTGTCGAAGGCCTGTTGCGCCGCCTGCAGATCGCGTGCAGCGGAAATGCTGTCTGCTGCCAGCGTCTTCTGCCGGGCAAGTTCCAGGCGCGCCTGTTCCAGCGTGGCGCGCGCCTTGCCGGCCTCGCTATACGCATTGGCAAGTTCGGCAGAATCCAGCACGCACAGCACATCGCCCGCATGCACCGTGTCGCCCAGGGTCTTGGGCAGTGCGACCACGCGCCCGGCCAAGGGCGGCACCACCCGCACCAGGCGCTCGGGCTGCACCTCGATCACGGCCGGCATCTGCAGCAGCGGGGCGATGGCTTGGCTGCGGACCGCCTGCACGCGCAGGCTGGCACGCAAGGGCGAGTGCGCCGGCACGCTCACCTGCGCGTTGGTGTGGATCAGCAGCGGCGAGGGAGCAGCCGGTGGCGGCGTGGCTCCGCAGCCAGCCAGCAAACTGCACACACAGGCAGCTGCCAGCGTAGAACGCAGGAAGAGGGACGACATGCGATGACTCGAACGGGGGAGAGGGAAGGCGTTGCACCCGCGGTCGGCGATGCGCGAACGCAGGCCGCGGGTGCAGTGGCAATGGATCTACGTTCGCTGCCGGCAGCGGCGTACATCGGCATCGCCTGGCACCCATGGCGCATCGCCACAGGTGTGAGGTTGCGCGCCAGCCATCGGGGCCGGCGCAGTTGCAACGCGTGCTGCAGCCGCGTCGACGGCGTGCATGGTGCCAGCCGTCGGCGCGCGAAACCAGGGGTTTCCGGGCGTTTTCGCCAGTCCATGGACATCGCATCGATATACCTTCGTATCGTCTGCGCGTGGCCGGTACGCAAGGCGCCGTAGCAGCCAGGCGCTTGGTCGTTCGGTATTGGCATGCGGCTAAAACGAAAAGGCCCCGGACATGCCGGGGCCTTTTTTGTTGATCTGTCACGCAACGGTCTGCGCGACCTCCTCACCTGCATCGCCTGCAGCACCGCTGCATCGGCTGCGATCAGAACTGCCAGCGCAGACCGATATTGGCATTGATGCTGTTGGTGTCCGCACGAGCGCGCTCGGCACCCACGTTGCCGTAGATGGAGAACGCATCGTTGAGCTGGTAACGCAGGCCAACCGAGGCGCGCAGCGACTGCTTGGACACCGGCTCGCCGGCAACATTGAAACGCGCTTCCGGCAATCCGGTGAACCACGCCGAGAAGTCGGCATTCGGGTTGCCCAGCAGCGAGCGATACGCCACCAGACCATCGAAGCCCCAGTTGCCGCGTGCCAGATGGCCACGCACACCCACCTCGCCGTACCCCGCGCGCAGGGTGTCGCCGTTCGCGCTCAGGCCCAGTCCTGTCACCGAGGCTTCGCTGAAGGCATCCTGGGTCTGGCTCACCACACCGGCGGCCACGAACGGCGACAACCCGGCCTGCGGCATCAGGCCGAATTCCGCGCGCGCCGACCAGTTGGTGTCGTGGCGACGGTCCTGCAAGCGCTCGCCGATACTGCCGGCCAGCACGTCGCGTTCGGTCTCGACGCTGCTCATGCCGTACGAACCGATCGCCGACAGATACGCCTTGCCGATCGGCTGGTACAGGTACGCGGTCATCGCGTACCGGTCCGAACGCAGACGGCTCGACGACGCCGCGATATGCGCACGGTCCTGACCGGAGGTCACCGCCGCACCGACGATGGTGCCGGCGTTGCCGATCGGCAGATCCACGCCGAAGGTGGTGGCCTGCTGGGTGTAATCGGCCGAATCGAAACCGCGACGGCCCAGGTTGCCGTCCAGGTAGCTGCCCTGCATCCAGGTGGTCAAGCTGGTGGTATCGGCCAGGTAGGGCAGGCGGTCGGCGGCCACACGTGCGTCGTTGAGCGCGGACTGGAAGCCCAGCGTACGCTCGATGCCATGCACCTGGCCGGTCAGGGTCGGCAGCGATGCGGCAACCTGCGCATCTGATGCTCCAATCAACGAACCGGTGGCGCTGATCAGGCCACCCAGGTTGTCGGTGTCGCCCGAGGCGACCCGCGTATCCAGCACATTGACCAACGCATCGGCCTGGTTGGCACCGTTGACCACCGACTGCGGCGCACCGGCTGCCTGTGCGCTGGCCGCGGAGGCATTGCGGGTCAGGGTCGCGGTGACGGTGGTCGGGTCGTAAGACAGTGCCGCGGTCCAGAAGAAATTGTTGGCGTACTGCACGCGGTCGAACGTGCCTTGCAGGACGCCGGCCTTGACGATCTTCTCGGTACTGCCGAGGGTGTAGCCGGCCGCTTCCGGCAGCAACAGCAGATTGCCCTTCAAGCTGGCCCGGCCGGTGACGGTGAGGCCCTTGCCCAACTCGAGCGCGGTGGTGCCGGTGTTGTTGACCAGGCTGTAGTTGCCGTTGATCACACCGCCGCGCGATTCGAACGTGGCCGAGTTCAACACGATCACATCCGAACGCAGGCTGCCGGACAGTACGAGCACGCCGTCGCTGATGCTGGTGCCGCCGGTATAGCTGTTGTTGCCGCTCAGGGTGAGCTTGCCGGTTCCGTTCTTGGTCAGGCTGCCCACGCCGGAGATGTCGTTGCTGAAGGTGCTGTCGTAGCCGGCGGTCACATTGGCCGCCCAGTTGCTTGCGAACTGGCCCGGGCCCTTGATCGCCTTGGCCGCATTGACCAAGCCCCAGCCGTACAGCGCGTCCACACCCGGGTCGCCCAGGTCGGTGGCGGTGGTCAGCAAGGTCTGCTGCAGGTTGGAGGCGCTCATCCACGGATACACGCCCAGCACCTGCGCGGCGACACCGCTGACGGCGGCAGTGGAGAACGAGGTGCCGGCAATCTGGCCCCCCAATTCGGTGCCGGCTAGCGCCGGGGCGGTGTAGGTGCCCGGAGCGACCAGGCACCACTGCGCAGCGGCGCCGCAGTGATTGGAATAGCTGGTCAAGCCGGCGGCATTGCCGGCGCTATCGATATTGATCGCGCCCACGGCCAGCCAGTTATTGCGCACGCTGGCTTCTTGCACCGGCGTTGCCGCCGGGTAGGAGGCTTCTGCCGCGCCTTCGTTGCCAGTGGAGGCCACGATCAGCGCATCGGCCTGCACCAACGGGGTCAGAGCGTACTTCCAGGCCAGCGCAGCGTTGGCACTGGCGGTGGCATCGGGGTAGGAGGCGCCGATGGACAGGTTGGCGATCCGCACGCCAGCCGCGGCCAGGTCCACCGCCGCGCGACGGGTCTGCTGCGTGCCGCAGGAATTTTCGGCGCAGATGCGCGCGTAGAACAGGTCCGCATCCGGCGCAACGCCACCGGCAAAGCCGTCCTGCGCGGAGCCCAGCACCAGCGCAGAGACGATCGTGCCATGACCGCGCAGGGCATTGGCCGACGATTCGGGCGTACCCGGGCTGGCGGTGTAATCGTTGAAGCTGTCGACCTTGCCGCTGATCGGTGCGTAGCTCGGCACCAGGTTGTCGTCCAGCACTGCCAGCTTCACGCCTTGGCCGCGCGCGCCCGCCTGCTGCGCCAGATCCGCATTGGTCGGCACCAGTAGATTGCTGCCTACGCCCTGATAGCGAGGCGGGGCCGGTGTCGGGGCAGGCGTGGTCTTGGGCAGCGGGTCCGCTGCCGGCGGCGGAGTCGTCGGAGTCGGCGCGATCACCGTGGTCTGCGGCGGGTCGCTACGCACGTTGCCGCCACCGCCACCGCCGCCACAGGCGGTCAGGACGAGGCAAGAGGCGATGGTGGTAGCCAGTAGCGAGCGATTCATTGGTTGGTCGGTTCCAGTTTTTGGGTGCGCCGCTGCTGCTGGTGATTCAAATTTGGCGCAGAAGGTCCCCACGCCGGCGATCGCCGACGAAGGCATTTAATTTCACGCGTTAATCATTTATCGAGCGCTGCGCCTTGTCCCCAACGAATGCGCCCGCCGAGCGTCTGAAAAATACGTTTGTAATACCCAGTGCTTGCGAAATTGTTTAACGGCGCTATCCAGGATCTCTGGAATCTGAACGGACAGTTGCTATTCAGAGAAAAGCTGTCCAAATAGGATCTGCCGATTTAATCGATAGCTGAAATGAATCAGGGGCGCATTAGCAGGTCACTCAGCAGATTAATGTCGGAGCGTGCCCAACAATAATGCGTCACAGATCTCGCGGGGCGGCAATCCTAAATGCGACTGTGGCCTTCGTGAATCAGGGAATGCCGTCACCTTTGTCGGTGAAACCACTACCCCCGATAGCGAATTCAAGTGCAAGTTAGCGGATCTAACGGACTCTAGCGCAGTGCATGCGTGGCCGGATTGATTGCCGAAAAATTATACTAATTTGCTCATTTTGGTTTTTTTGTTCCGCTGAATGTATTCCCGGTAATATACTGAGTAAGGTCAGGCGCAAAGGCCCATTGTGCGTAATCCAACATGCCAGGTGGGTCAAATCCACCAGTTCGGCACCTTGCTTGAGCATCCGGCACAAATTTCGAATGAAGCGAGCAACTTTAGGTCGTTGATCTTTCAGGCCGGGGGCAGCTGAATGGCGCGTGTTTTTTTCCTGCGCGTGGATTTAAATTCCGACACGCGCAGTTGCATTCCCCGACGGCAGGCGGGATCGAACGCCAGCGATAACGCTTATCGTGATGGGCCGGGAGCGTCGTGATGGGCCGGGAGCGCATCGCCTGCCGCTGCGCGGCTGCGTGCGGTGTCGCCGTTCAGCGCACGCTTGGGCCGAGTTCTGCCACGCCCCATTGCGGTTCTACAGTACGCAAGGCCGGTCGCCGCGCGACGCCACCTGCGCCGGCGACAGGTTTGGCGATACTCCCTGCAGCGCAGACTGCGGTCGTGTAAACGGTTCAAGGTGTGCCGCTGCCGCGCTGACCGATCGTCGCTATGCTCGGTGCGGATGAGCACCACCTCGCCCGAGGATCTGCTGACGATGGAAGGCACGCTGCATGGCATTGCCTATGCCGTGGTGGCCCGTCAGCTCGAGCGCCAGCGCGTGGTACTGGATACCTTGCAGGTGGGCGGGCAGCCCGTGCAATTGACGGGCTCTCCCACCTTCGGTTCGCTGCAGGCGGCGGTGGACATCGGCAGCAAACTGGCCGAGCAATACATTGGCGAACTGCTGAGGAAGCAAACGCGCCCGCGCTCGGCCCCGGCCAGCAACGCACAGGGCTAGCGTGCAGATGCCGTGTGGCGCGGGCCGTGCCGGCCATGCTCAGCGCGGTCGCCAGCAGCAGCATCGCAATTGTCTTCATACGCCTGCTCCTTCAGTAGATGGAGCGCAGCGTGGAAGCGGAGCCGTGCAGCGCCCAGCGATGCATGACGTGCGGTCGAGACAAGCATCGAACGGTCGGCGGAGTAGGTGAGCGGGAGCCGTGGGCAAAGGTCTGCACCGCATGTGGCCGGGCACTGCGTGTCGTCAGAGCGTGGGCGCCGCAGACGCGTGCGGCGCGCGTCCGCAGGCAGCCCGCCAGCAGGTTGCCCAGGGATGAGCGTGTGCAGAATTTTGTGTAACCGTGGTTTGGGTTACCGCTGAGGAAGTCGCCCCTCGAACTGGATCGTAAAGCGGTTCAGCGCAGCCTTCCAGTCGCGGATCGGCAGCGTCCATTTCTTGGTGATGTTGCGCAGAGCCAGGTAGAACAGTTTCATCAAGGCTTCGTCGCTGGGGAACGCGCCGCGGTTCTTGGTCAGCTTGCGCAGGCTCATGTTGACCGACTCGATGGCGTTGGTCGTATAGATCACCTTGCGGATCTCCGGTGGGTAGTCGAAGAACGGGATCAGTCGTGACCAATTGCGCCGCCATGACTGGCTGATGGGCGGGTACTGGGCGTCCCACTTGGCCTCGAACTCGGTCAGTGCCTGCTCGGCCTCCTCGACGGTGGCGCAGGCGTAAATGCGCTTGAGATCGGCGGCAACCTCGGCGCGGCGTTTCCACGAGACGTAGTTCAGGCTGTGCCGCACCATGTGCACGATGCACAGCTGCACGGTGGTCTGCGGGAACACCGCCTCGATCGCCTCGGGAAACCCCTTCAGGCCATCGACGCAGGCAATGAAGATGTCCTGCACCCCGCGGTTGCGTAGCTCCGTCACGACTTGCAGCCAAAACTTGGCACCCTCGGCCTGCGCCAGCCATAGGCCCAGCACTTCCTTCTCGCCGCCCATGGTGATGCCGATGGCCAGGTACACCGCCTTGACCCGCACCGCGCCCTCGCGCACTTTGACGTGGATGCAGTCCAGATAGACGATCGGATAGACCGGATCCAGTGGCCGCGCCTGCCACGCCTTGACCTCCTCGACGACCGCATCGGTGACTGAGGAAATCAGACTCGGCGACACCTCGGTGCCGTACATCTCCTCCAGGTGCGACTGGATCTCGCGCACGGTCATGCCGCGCGCGTACAACGACAAGATCTTGTCATCGAAGCCGGCCCAGCGGGTCTGGTGCTTGGGGATCAGCTGTGGCGCGAAGCTGCCGTGGCGATCACGCGGAATCTCGATCGGCAGCTCGCCGAACTCGCCCTTGAGCGTCTTGCGGCTGCGTCCGTTGCGCGTGTTGCCGGCCGCGTTGGCGACCGGCTCATGCTTGTCATGACCGAGGTGTTCGGTCATCTCCGCGTCCAGCGCCCGCTCCACCAACCGCTTGGTCAGCTGCTTGAGCAGGCCGTTCTCGCCGATCAGATCCTCGGGTTTGGTGTAGTTGACCAACAGGCTGCTAAGCAGCTCGTCGGGTACCTCATGTGTGCGTGGGCTCATGGTGTCTCCGGGTTAGGTGGCAGTCTCCTGCCTGTGGCCCGGTTACACAAAATCTAGGACACGCCCCCTGCGCCAGCCATAGGCCCAGCACTTCCTTCTCGCCGCCCATGGTGATGCCGATGGCCAGGTACACCGCCTTGACCCGCACCGCGCCCTCGCGCACTTTGACGTGGATGCAGTCCAGATAGACGATCGGATAGACCGGATCCAGTGGCCGCGCCTGCCACGCCTTGACCTCCTCGACGACCGCATCGGTGACTGAGGAAATCAGACTCGGCGACACCTCGGTGCCGTACATCTCCTCCAGGTGCGACTGGATCTCGCGCACGGTCATGCCGCGCGCGTACAACGACAAGATCTTGTCATCGAAGCCGGCCCAGCGGGTCTGGTGCTTGGGGATCAGCTGTGGCGCGAAGCTGCCGTGGCGATCACGCGGAATCTCGATCGGCAGCTCGCCGAACTCGCCCTTGAGCGTCTTGCGGCTGCGTCCGTTGCGCGTGTTGCCGGCCGCGTTGGCGACCGGCTCATGCTTGTCATGACCGAGGTGTTCGGTCATCTCCGCGTCCAGCGCCCGCTCCACCAACCGCTTGGTCAGCTGCTTGAGCAGGCCGTTCTCGCCGATCAGATCCTCGGGTTTGGTGTAGTTGACCAACAGGCTGCTAAGCAGCTCGTCGGGTACCTCATGTGTGCGTGGGCTCATGGTGTCTCCGGGTTAGGTGGCAGTCTCCTGCCTGTGGCCCGGTTACACAAAATCTAGGACACGCCCCCTTCGTGTGTATCGGCACGGCTCTCTGATCCATCCCGAGTGGTCCAGCTGCTTCATCAACCATCGTGGTGCCCTGGTGACCGCTGAGGGGCGTGAGATTAGGGCCACAGATCTCGACTGGCTTTCTCTGTTGTTCCGCCGCGCCGAGATGATGGGGCCTCTGCTTCGTGAGCGGGATCAGCTGCAGCGCCGTCTACAGGAAGTTGAACAGGCCTCGGCCGGCGAAGCCGGCCGGGGCCTTGGGCTTGTCTATTCTTCAACAAGTGACACGCACCGCGTGGATTCCTTGCAGCACAAGGCTTTCAGCGGGTTGCCCATTCTGGAAAGTGGCACCATAATGGCACCTAATTGGCACCTAAAGTCGAGTAAGTGGCACCATGTCGAAGACACAGACGGAACGGCTCAACCTTCGGCTACCGCCGGACGTGAAGGAGGGGCTTCAGGTCTATGCGGATGGTCTTGGAATCTCGCTCAACGCGGCTGCGATCTTGGCTATTCGCAATTTCTTGCCGTTCGCGATGAAGCAGGCTCAAGCCTTCGAAGAGGCTGTTCCCAAGGCCCGCAGATCGAAGGCCCAGTCCGCTGTGCCTCACCGAACTGCCGAGCCGGTATTGATTCGCAAGCGGGTTGGTCGCAACGAGGCGTGCCCGTGTTTCAGCGGCAAAAAGGCGAAGCACTGCCACCCCGAGTGGACCTAAATCATGACGCGTCACGAAACGTTGGGGGTGCTGTATGAAGCGTCAGACACCCATCGACTACCTGCGTTCATCGCTGGCTCGGTCTGAGCAGATGCTTTCCGTAGCTCAAGACATTCGAGCCGAACGCAACGCAGAGGGTCCGGTTTCATTGCAGGATCGAATTGCCATGGCAACCGTTGTCGATGACTGTCAGCGGTTCGTTTCCTACTATCGCCGTGAGCTGGCTATCGCTGAGCGTCGTTTGAGTTCCGGGCATCGTGCATACGCTGACCGGACCACGCCGCCGGCGCCTGCACCTGGCGCGAGCGGTGCTGCGGGCGGTGGCGGCCTGTCGTCCATCGGGTCTCACTCGTGACTCGTAGCGACGTCATCCTGTGGGCCTGGTTCTCGGTGTGCATCGTCTCGCTGCATACCGGGTGCAGGGGCCTTGCCCCTGCGGTTATGGCGCATGGATGCGCCGTTTCTTCATCAGCGGTTGGAACCGCGCAAGAGTGCGGGTCAGGCCGGGCGGCTACCTGGCTGCTGACCCGTTTCGTCATGCCCGTATGGGCAATTCTTGCCGATGGCAGCAGCCACCGGTAACACTCAAGGCCGCGTTGGAGGCGGCTCGACTATGAAGCCACAGAACTGTTCCAGACATAATATACAGACTATACGCACTCGACTCGCGCAAACCATTGATTTCAATGGTTTTCGCCTTCACCGTCGCTGGCGTCAGTGCCACTGCTAGCACCATCGCCCCGACCACCGTAGTGACCGGGGACAGTCTGTCCCACACTACGCTCCACGCCTTCCGCGCCTCTGGACTTTCGGCGCTTTCCGTTCGCACCAGCACTGCAAGTGCCGGGTCGGCTTGAGCTAGCCTGATCAGCGCCATCAGGTGTTCATCCTTGATCGGCTTCCCCTTACGCCACAGCGATATCGCGCTTGGCGATACATCCAAGTGCTTCGCCAGCTGACGGTCGGACTGCTCGTTACACGATTTTAGCGCCGTGTCAAGCAATTTGTTTATCGTCTGCATGATGAGTGTTACTTGACGTGGGTGTTGAGTTTTAGTTTATATCCACTCCGTGACGAGTGGTACTCGACACCGCGCACCCCCGGCTCCCCTCCGGGGTCCGCGTCAAGGGGCAGGGGATAGGGGCTTCATGGACACCAACGCACTTGCATTGCTCGGCGCTTCCGCGCTGACCGTGATCGTCGGCCTCGCCCGATTGGTCGCCTGGATTCTTGACCGTCGCGCCGAAGCTGCGCTGCGCGCACACCGCGAACAGGTCTTCATCATCGAAAGCTACGCCGATCTGGTCGTATCGTCTTTGGCGGTGGACTACGTTGATCCCTGTGTAGCTGCTGCTGAGGAACGCGCCGAACTCATGGCCGATGCGACCTCTGGCTATTGGTTTGGGCAGTCCGTCGCATGAGCGCCCCCGTCGATGTGCAAAGCCTTCGTGACCGCCTGGCATGGTGGATTTGGCTTGAACGCGGCACCTCCAGACGGGCTCGCTACTTCGAGCGCCGTGCGCTTAATCCACGCAATCCCAATCGTGACGCATCTGCAAAGGTAGCGGCTGGATACCAGCGCGATGCCGCCAAGGACCGCGTGTGCATTGCGGAGGCGCGTGAAGCCCTCGCTTCCCTGTGCGAGCTGGAGTTTGTCGAATGAAAGAGTTCGCAAAGTGCATCGGCTACGTGTGGGCGCTCGCTGCCTTCATCTCTCTTTTCATCATCGGTGCCTACTACCTGCCTGAGCCGTGGACATGGGTTTGTGGCGTGTTCTTGTTCCTCACGCCTGGCGGTCTGATCGCCTATTTCAGCGGGGTTGGTCATGACTGAGGTCGTCTCCCACATCGACACCTATCACACCGTGATCGGTGGTCGCCGCATTCGCCGTTTTCGCCTGACGGTGCGCCTCGCTGGCCGGCTGGTAGAGCAGAGCGTGCACGCCTCGCGCCGTGCCGCGCGTGCCTGTGAAACCGCTGCTGTGGAGTTCTACGCGCATGGCTGACGGATTGCGGGATCTGGGACTCCCCTCGTCTAACAGGGGAGTCAGTGAATTCAGGAATGCCGATGGCACCCTAACGGTCGCCATTGACTGGTTTTCCGCCTCTGTGGACTTGCGCGCCGTCCTGGGCGAAGCCGGTGTGTTCGTCAACGACGACCCCGAAGAGGTCCGCGAATGGATGGACGTCACCGCCGAGAACGCCCGTGCGGTCGCATTGCAAGTGTTCTGTTGGTTCTTCGCCGGTTTGGGCTTGGAACTTGACGAAAAGGCCGGGCCGGGGCGGTTTTATCTGTGGCGCGTGCGTATCACTGACCGCGACGGCCAGCACGTCGGGTTGATCGAGTTGGGGGGTGAACACTGCCGCCGCGCAGATGGCACCTACACCGCGCGTATTGAGTTGACCGGCACTGGGTGTGGAGTGTTGAGCGCAGCGCGCTGCGGCCATGCGCAGCGGTGGCTGGAGCTTCGAGCGAAGCTCGAAAGCTGCGCTGGGCGATTGACCCGTGTGGACGTTGCCGCAGATGACCTCTTGGGCAAATACCCCTTGAAACTCGCTCAGAGCTGGTACGCATCGGGCGAGTTCGACAACCGTGGACAGCGCCCCAAGGCGCAGACCGTGGATGATCACGATAGCGGCGATGGCAAGACCTTCTATGTCGGTGGCAAGAAGTCCGAGAAGCAGCTCCGCGTGTACGAGAAGGGCAGGGAGCAAGGTGACAAGGCCTCCGAATGGGTGCGCTATGAGGCGCAATTCCGCGCCACCAATCGCAAGGAATTGCCCTTGGATTTGCTGCGCGATCCTGCTGCCTATCTGCTCGGTGCCTATCCCGTTCTCAAGTTCCTGCACTGCGTCGCCACGCGCATCGACATTACGAAAGCTGCTGTCGATGCCACCTGGAAAAGTGCGCGTCGCCACATCAAGCGCCAATACGGCGCAACCCTCAATTTCATCGTGCGGCATTGCCCAACGCCAGACGCGTTGCATGCCGTCATCAGCACCTGCACGTCGCATCGGCTACCGGCGTGGGCAACAGCAGACGTAGCCAATCAATGGCCCGAAATCGCGGGCATCAATCAAACCTTAGAAGGGGTTACACCATGAGCGTAATCAAAGTCACTGTGTTGAGCGCCGAAGTCGATGAGCGTGCTGGCACGTTCAAGGATGACGAGGGCAAGGATCGGGAATACACCACCCGCAAGCAGAAAGCCAAGCTGGAAGCAGGCGGGTTTGCATATCCCCTGGATGTGCGTTTGGAGAAGGGTCAGCCTCCGTATCAGCCTGGTGATTATGAGCTCGATATCGAAGCCATGGTGACGGTCAACAAGGGCGCGATCAATTACAGCAAATTTCAGGTGTTGCGCGCTGTCAAAGCCCCTGCACGCGTGGCGGCTTAACCCATGGCCGTGTGCGTAGCCCTGCAAGCGGACGGCACGTTGGTGCCCACCGGTCAATCGGTCGGCGAGTGCAGCGGCTACGTGCTCGTCAGTGGTAGCGAGTACAGCGTGTATGCGCTGGTGCAAGAAGCGTTCGCAATGCCCAGCAAGGAGGACGCCGTAGCGTGGTCCACCGGCTGCTGTGGTGTGGTGATCGTGTGGTTCGTCCTGGGACGCCTCGCCGGCAGCGTTGCGGGCATGTTCAATGACCGGTAAATCAATCAATCAACGAGGAGAGAAAACATGGGTGACATTCTGTCGGGTCTGAGTGCGGCTGATGCCGTGACTGCTGTTGTGGGTGCTGCCGCTCTGATCGCGCTGGTCGGCTTCACCAAGTGGGGTGCAAAGAAGGTGGCCGGCTTCTTCGGCTAATGGCGGTGAGGGTAGGGCGGCGCTTCGGTGTCGCCCTCTCTCTTTCAGGGGGTCACGATGATCGTTCTACTTTTCTGTGCATTTATGGGCGCTCTGTGTGGATGGGCAGCGGTCAAGGGTTTGGATGCACCATGATGCGAGTGATTCTTTCGGCGCTGTGCACACTCGTGATTGCGCTATGCGCTATCTCTCCTGCGCACGCTGCTGATTCGCGTTCGCAGGCATTTGCCAAGTGCATGAACGATGCAAGCGCGTATCAGGTCAAAGATACGAACCTCATCACCAGTCCTGGCACCTGTGTAGATAAGGGTACTGAGGCCACCGGCAAGTATTACCAGTGCCAATACAGCGCGGCTGCTTACTATCAAGGTCCAGTCTCTGTTGTCACCTGTGGTGACTATCCTTATGACAACGAGAATAATTGCAAAAATGCGCCTCCGCTAACGAATGTCTCGGTGCGTGGTTCGATCTATGCTTGTTCGAATCAGTGCCAGTACACAATGAATTCCGCTGGCGGCGTTGATGTCTGCATGGGCGGTGGAGCTGACCTGTACTGCGCTGCCAAGAACTGGTCGCCAACTGGTCAGGAGTGTCAACAGGGCGATGCTGTTCCGTCTGGCATCCATGAGCCTGACAAGCAGACGTGTTCGTCTACTGGTGGCGCTTATGCCGAGTGCATCAGGTCGGACGGCACCCACTGTGTCACCGGCGCTGCTGGCTCCACGCTGTGTTGGAAGCCAGAGCTAACGGGCCCGCGTCAGACCGCCGATGGCACCTATGCCGGTGATCGGCAGAAGGCACCCGCTACGCCGACGCCTCCTCCTAATCTGAAAGATCCTAAGGAGGTTTCCAACACCACTACTACCGTCAATAACACCACTTACAACACGACCACGTGGAGTTCCAGCGGCAGCAAAGGTGGGCAGGGCAACGTGGGCGAGGGTGGCAAAGACAATGGTTCTGGCGGTTCTGGCGGTGGCTCTGGAAGTGGAGACGGCGACGGTGACGGTGATGGGGATAGCGACGATCCGGGAGAGGGTTCGCCCATCGGTGACCTCTACACCAAGAGCGATAAAACAGTGGAGTTTGTTGTGTCGAGGTTTGCAACGCAGGTTCGCGCCACACCTCTTGCTGGCGGGATTGCAAGCTTCATGACGGTTCCGTCTGGTGGTTCGTGTCCGGTGTTTAGCCTGGGTGCGTCGATGTGGTGGGATGCCATGACGATTGATTTTCACTGTAGCGGCACATTCCTCACGTTTTTGCGTGCGTGTGGATGGGTCATTTTGGCGATTGCTGCGTATGCGGCCATCCGCATCGCCGTGACATAAGGGGCAGGGCATGTACGCTGGTTGGTTCACCGATCTGACAGCCTGGATATGGAGAGCGGTCAAGGCGGTTTGGCAGGCGTTTGCTGATTTCATCGGCGATTTGTTTGTGATGTGGTTGGAACAGTCGCTGTCGGCGATCTTGTATGTCTTGAGCCTCTTGCCGATGCCCGACTTCATGAAAGGCCAGAGCATCGGCGCGATGCTGGGAAACGCTGGCAGTACAATCCTCTGGTTCGCTGACGTTTTCATGATTGGTCCGTCGCTCGTGGCTGTGGGTGCCGCCATGATTTTCTACTTGCTGCGTCGTGTCCTGACGCTTGGGATTTGGTGACATGCTCGTTTTCAACGAAGGTGTGCCGCGCGCCGGCAAGAGCTACGACGCGGTTAAAAATCACATCTTGCCTGCGATCAAAAAAGGTCGTCGCGTCTTTGCGCGTCTGAACGGCTTACGCCATGACCGCATTGCCAAGCATCTTGGCATGGATGAAAAGGACGTTCAGCACTGCCTCGTGCTTGTTGACACGAAGGACGTGGCGAAGCTCTTTGCGTGCACGCAAGATGCGTCCGGCAAGTGGTGTATTCCCGATGAGTTCAAAGACGCGTTAGTTGTGATCGATGAGGTCCACGAGTTCTACGTCAATGAGCGCAAGCCGCTGGAGCCGGCTGTTGAGAATTTTTGGGCGCTGCTTGGTCAGAACGGTGGCGATGCGGTCATCATGACGCAGTGGATCAACCGCTTGCATTCAGCGGTCAAAGCACGTATCGAGAAGAAAAACACGTTTCAGAAGCTCACTGCTGTCGGCATGAAAAGCCGGTATCGCGTGACGTATTTCCACACGACCTCGCCCGGTAAATTTGAAAAGGTCGGTGGTCAGACGCTCAAGTACGATCCCGTGATTTTTCCGCTCTATGACGGGTATGCGCCTGGCGCTGAGAATACTGAGGTCTACGAAGAGGGCGGCAAAAACGTATGGGCTGCGATGGCGGTGCGTGCGGTGATCTTCCTCGTTGTCGGTGGTGTTGGTCTGTATTTCTTCGCTGGCTTTTTCAGCAAGGGCAAGCAGGAGACGCATAAGCCTGCGGCGGCAGGGGCGACGGTTTGGCAGCAGTCCGACAAGGCAAGTGTGGGGGCTGGTCTCGCCAATGGTGCTCCTAGTGTGCCTGTTCAAGCTCCGCCGCCTGATCCGCTTGCCGATTTGACCGATGAGCAGCGGTACGTTGCGCAGCTGGCCGAGAAAGGGCGCATTCGGTTGGCTGCGCGTGCGCGTGTGGGATCAGATGAGCGTGCATGGGTGCAGTGGATTGATACTTCGAACAATGTCATTGAGCAGCTGGATATTGACCAGCTGCGGGCGCTTGGCTATTCCGTCACGATGGTTCCCTATGGCATGCGTCTGGTTGCTGGCAAACACGTCTTGGTCGCTACTCCGTGGCCGTGGCGCGAGCCGGTGCGCGAGCAGGATCCACGCCTCTATAACACCGCGTCTGATGGCAAGAGCGACGGCGCTGCTGGCGTTGCGACCGCAGGGAGTGACGCCGGCAGCGCTGATCGCGATCACCAAAGAAGCGTCGTGATTGGGCATGTTCCGCGCAGCCTCGGCACGTTCCCGGAAAGCAAGCCGTATCAGACGACCACAAGTACGCCGGCTACCACGTTGGACATGTAGTTTCGTGACGCGTCACGATTCAGCACGGATCGTTCGGCAATTCCTGCCAGCCATTCGACAGTCGTCGGAAGCGCTTGTGCTGAATGCATCGCTCGTTTGATTCCAGTTCGCGTAGTTGCAGCGGTTCCGGTACCACGCGCTGCGAGCGGGGCGTGTATAGCGGTCGCGGTGCGACTGCGGGTAGTGCTGCGCTGACACTGCGCATGGTGAAGTAGCCCAGGCACAGTGCCACCACGCCCGCAAGCGCTGCGGTCATCAGCTGGCCCACAAAGATGCCCAGGGCGATTTCCCACCATAGCCCGTCCTGGTTGTTCTGCGGTTTGTAGCTCATACGGCCCCCAATGATGATCAGCCGGCATTGTAGGGGTGTAGGGGCATCGCCCCTACGTGTAACGCTTCATACGCGGCCTTTACGTTTCCGCGCCTTCGGCAACGATGATCCTGCGCATTCCGCCGCAAAGCCGGTAGCCACCATCTGAGGACCGGGCTTTGTTTCAATCTTTTTTCTGAACCGATCCCTAATGAAAATGACGTTCGCTGGACGTTTTGGCCGGGTTTTCGACCGTCCCTCGGCCATCATCTTCGTCCACTCGCGTGCGATATCGCAGGTCAGTGATAGGTAGCTCAGCTGCCACGGCTCCATGGCTCGGCCCTCTGGTGTAATGAGGTATCCGTTCTGGAACGAAAAACCGGCCCATTGGCCGGTCAGTGTTCGATTACGCATGCACCGATCTCCATCCGGCGGGCCATCGTCGCCGCCACGGCGTGAGCGCAGCAGCAAACGAGCGCAACAAGCGCCGAATGCGTTTTGACATAATATACATTATGCGAAATGGTATGGAGGGCGGCACGGGCGCGACTCCGCTGGATCTGGGTGTGGATCAAATCTTGCCTGCCTAACCGGTCCCCTCGCGAAACGGAACTCGCAGCATGACCGATACCTACGACATTGACCGCCGCCCACCATGCTGGCCCGTTGGCGAGCAATGCCCAAACAACTGCGCAAAGGATCTGCATCGGCGCGTCGAGACCAACCATGTGGAACTCACAGGCCCGTGGGCTGACTAACGCCTAGCTGGGCGCGACCTGGTTCCACCGAGCGGCGAACGGATACCAGAACGCCGACTGCGCGGATTGCTCTGGCATGCGAATGCGAGCGACATCCGGGATTCGGCCCGCAGGCGCAACGCCAGACGCAAAGCGGTTCAGCAGTCGATGGTCAAGGTTGTTGTTGTGGATCTTGGCGAATGGCGAGAACGCCACTTCGGACGCTCTGCAGGATAGGCGTTATCCGTAGGGGCTATGCCCCTACACCCCAGGTCTACAATGCCAGCTCACAGAATGGGGGCGGCATGGAACGCAGATATCGAGAAGCAGACTCATCAGACCTATGGTGGCAGATTGCTGTGGGCGGCTTTATCGCCCTACTAGCGCATAGCATCGTCGTCGGGCTGTACACCAGATACGAGACGCGCCTAGCGCTAGCACAGCTTGAGAGAGAATCGAAACTGGCGACGCAGCAAATGCAGCGAGCAGTAGCGCGAAACGTGCAGACACCTAGCGTAGCGCCGACAGCGCGAGAATATGACCCACCAAGACCATTGAGCGACGGCGAACGTTGCTTACAAGGCCGCCGGTTCAAGCGCGTGTCGAACGGCTGGGTGCAGCTGCCGCACGATCCCTGCTGAAGCTCTACAGATCCTGAAGCTCTACAGATCAGCGGTGGTCGACGGAACGCTGGTAGTAGTAGCGTAAGGCTTCGACTCGGGGAGGTGCCGACCTCACGTATGCCCCTAGGGATGGTCTGATCAATGCGGCCAGAGGATGCGTCGACCCGCATCGGTAGCGCTGACTACGCTCACACCTTCGGTTTTTCGCTGTTTCCAGCGCATTCTCGGGGCGTTCTCCCCATTACAGGCACAACTTCCCAACGGCAGGCATCAACTGCTTCCGCTTCAGCCACAGGTTCGACAGCGCAAAGAGCGTCAGCACCTGCGCGGTGTTTTTGACCAGGCCGCGATAGCGCACCTTGGCATAGCCAAACTGGCGCTTGATCACCCGAAACGGATGTTCCACCTTCGCACGCAGGCTGGCCTTGGTGTGCTCCCAGCGCTTGGCCAACTTCAGTTCGCGCTTGTTCTTGATCTGCTTCAGCTTCGAGGGCTTCTCCGCGATCAGGTAGCGTAGCTTGCGCTTGCCCTTGATCTCATCGCGCTTCTCAAGCCCGGTGTAGCCGCTGTCCCCACACACCGTGTCTTCCTTGCCATGCAGCAGCTTGTGCGCTTGCGTGATGTCCGCCACGTTGGCTGCCGTGCATTCCACGTGGTGCACTAGGCCGGATTCATCATCCACTCCAATGTGCGCCTTCATCCCGAAGAAGTATTGGTTGCCCTTCTTGGTCTGGCGCATCTCCGGATCGCGCTCACCGTCCTTGTTCTTGGTCGAACTGGGCGCAGAGATAATCGTGGCATCCACAATCGTCCCGCCGCGCAGGCTCTGACCCTTGCGCGACAGATGCGCGTTCACCCGATTGAACAGCTTGCGCGCCAAATCGTGCTGCTCCAGCAGATGGCGAAAGTTGAGAATCGTCGTCTCGTCCGGCACCTCATCCAGCCCGCCGATCTTGGCGAAACGGCGCATCGACACCGTGTCGTACAAGGCTTCTTCCGCCGATGGATCGCTCAATGCATACCACTGCTGCAAAAAGTGGATGCGCAGCATCGTCTCCAGCCGATACGGCTGTCGTCCCGGTTGCCCCGACTTCGGATAGTGCGGCTCGATCAGCCCCAGCAGCTCCTTCCACGGCACGACCTGCTCCATCTCGGCCAAAAACACCTCACGCCGCGTCCGCTTGCGCTTGCCGTCGTACTCCGCGTCGCCGAAGGTCAGCTGCATCGAAATCGTCTACTCGGGTCGATGATCGATTGTGGCAGATCAGGACGGATTGTTCAGAGTTTCCCTAGCAATCACAGACGAGTTTTAGGGCGCGCCGTTGCGCGAGCGTCCGGCACATGGGCTGCGACAGCTCGTAACGAGTGCCCTGCTCTGTCATGCACATACAGCATGCCTCGCGAGGATCTTAGGCGGCCGGCATGCTCGACATGCAGAACACCTGCGGATCGGCAACGATCGGCCGCTGATCGAATACCTCAGCCGTCCACGGCATCGTGTCAAAAGGCGGTAGGCGCTTGGCAGCATAATCGTTCTTGCCGGCATATTTGACCTGGCCGTTGTTGTCGCCATCCAGCACGCCACACCCAGGCGCTGACGCGCCCGTGCCCGGCGTGCCGGCTTGCTCCTTATCACCGCCTCCATCAGATTCTTGCCGTTCCAGATCGCGTAGCCGACCAAGCACGCAGCAACGATGGCGAGCATGATGCTTCGCCTAGCCTTGCTGGAGAGCTTGCGCTTACCCAGGCCGGGCTAGCATGCATCCCTATGTGACTGAGCTCCGAGGTGATCCAATGAAGCCGATCTCCATCTAATTCGGTTGGGCAGAATCACGCAGTCCGCCTCTCAGAACCCGCTATGCTTGTAGAGTCTCATCAATCTGATGCAGGGGTGCCCAGATGGACAAGTTTCGGACCGAGCGCGGCGCGGTACTCGATTTGGGCGCTAACCACGATCAACTGAGAATTGAGCACGTATTGCAGAGGGACCGGGATGTCTGGAAGCTAGCGCCAGCGTGGCCGTATCTCGTGATCGACGAAGACCTGCTCCGCGCGCGGTTGCCGGGCCTGATCACGTTTCCGGTCTTCTCCTGCGCCCAGCTGTGGCAGAACTTTCGCGGTATGGATCTCGGGACTCGGTTGATCGGTAGCCTGGCCGGATCTGGAACAGACGCCGGCCTGGGCGCGAACAGTCGCGCATTTGTTGCGGGCAAGGCCAATGCCAAGGCGAACTTCCTGCTGAACTGGAACCCGCCGCTCACGGTCGGCAGTACCCCGTGGTGCGCCGAGGGCACGCACTTTATCTACGTAGACGGCGAGGATCGCTTCCAGCACAAGTTCGGCGAGCTGACGACTGTCAATACGACGAGCCGAACGAGTTCGCCACATTTCGACTTCACTACGCTTTCGGACTTACGGGACAGATTCAATGCCGACTATCTCAATGGGCCGCGGGACGGTTCCGCGGATCTGGATGCACTGTCCGCGCTGCTCGACAGGTCGTTTGAACAGAATGCGTTGAGCATTCGCGCGGCCAATGCACACCACGCGAGCCTGCGCGGCAGCCTGACCTCGACCGACTACGAGGCACCGGTCCTCACGAGATACGACCGAACGACGCACGATACAGCGGGCCAACCGAAAATCGAAGTCTCGTTTGCACTGCTCCACTACGAAAAGGCCATCATCGAGTTCAACGCCATGAAGAAGCGCCTGGCGGCCGATTGCCTGGACGAGGCGTTCGCGCATGGCGTCTATTGTGCGGTCGCCGTTGCGGCCTGCATCGAGGCCATCGCCAATGGTCTGGCCCACGTTCAGACCGCCACGCATCCCGATTACCGGGACAAACGCCCGCCTCTGACGAAAATCAACGCAGCGGCGTCCGCGATCGCCACGAGCAGCGGCGGGCGTGTCCTAGATTTTGTGTAACCGGGCCACAGGCAGGAGACTGCCACCTAACCCGGAGACACCATGAGCCCACGCACACATGAGGTACCCGACGAGCTGCTTAGCAGCCTGTTGGTCAACTACACCAAACCCGAGGATCTGATCGGCGAGAACGGCCTGCTCAAGCAGCTGACCAAGCGGTTGGTGGAGCGGGCGCTGGACGCGGAGATGACCGAACACCTCGGTCATGACAAGCATGAGCCGGTCGCCAACGCGGCCGGCAACACGCGCAACGGACGCAGCCGCAAGACGCTCAAGGGCGAGTTCGGCGAGCTGCCGATCGAGATTCCGCGTGATCGCCACGGCAGCTTCGCGCCACAGCTGATCCCCAAGCACCAGACCCGCTGGGCCGGCTTCGATGACAAGATCTTGTCGTTGTACGCGCGCGGCATGACCGTGCGCGAGATCCAGTCGCACCTGGAGGAGATGTACGGCACCGAGGTGTCGCCGAGTCTGATTTCCTCAGTCACCGATGCGGTCGTCGAGGAGGTCAAGGCGTGGCAGGCGCGGCCACTGGATCCGGTCTATCCGATCGTCTATCTGGACTGCATCCACGTCAAAGTGCGCGAGGGCGCGGTGCGGGTCAAGGCGGTGTACCTGGCCATCGGCATCACCATGGGCGGCGAGAAGGAAGTGCTGGGCCTATGGCTGGCGCAGGCCGAGGGTGCCAAGTTTTGGCTGCAAGTCGTGACGGAGCTACGCAACCGCGGGGTGCAGGACATCTTCATTGCCTGCGTCGATGGCCTGAAGGGGTTTCCCGAGGCGATCGAGGCGGTGTTCCCGCAGACCACCGTGCAGCTGTGCATCGTGCACATGGTGCGGCACAGCCTGAACTACGTCTCGTGGAAACGCCGCGCCGAGGTTGCCGCCGATCTCAAGCGCATTTACGCCTGCGCCACCGTCGAGGAGGCCGAGCAGGCACTGACCGAGTTCGAGGCCAAGTGGGACGCCCAGTACCCGCCCATCAGCCAGTCATGGCGGCGCAATTGGTCACGACTGATCCCGTTCTTCGACTACCCACCGGAGATCCGCAAGGTGATCTATACGACCAACGCCATCGAGTCGGTCAACATGAGCCTGCGCAAGCTGACCAAGAACCGCGGCGCGTTCCCCAGCGACGAAGCCTTGATGAAACTGTTCTACCTGGCTCTGCGCAACATCACCAAGAAATGGACGCTGCCGATCCGCGACTGGAAGGCTGCGCTGAACCGCTTTACGATCCAGTTCGAGGGGCGACTTCCTCAGCGGTAACCCAAACCACGGTTACACAAAATTCTGCACACGCTCCGCACAGGAAAACGGTGCTGCAGCGCTGGCGATGCTCCCGCCCCTGCTGGCGGTAGATCACCGCGGTCACCGCGCCGCGTCCGTCGCGTTCCAGATCGATCACCCGGCTGTCGGTGCGCAGTTGCGCACCATGCGTCCTGGCCAGCGGAAGCCATGTGGTGTCCACGCTCACCTTGGCGGCGTTGCTGCAACCCTGGTGACAGGCACCGCAGTTGTTGCACGCTGCACGTTGGCCCCAATGCGGCTGCTGATGTGGCCGGGTGACCAACGCGGCCGGTGCGTCGGTGGTCAGGATGCCAAGGGCGCTGCAGCCGTGCTCCATGGCGATGGCCGATGCATTGCGTTGCGGTGGCCGATAGGCATAGCTGCGCTCGGGGTCCCACGGGTAATGCACGGGACCGGAGACCCCGATGAAGGTCTCCACGCGACGCACGTAAGAGACCAGCTCATGGTGCGGGATCGGCCAATCGGCGCCCTTCCCGGTTTGGGTGCGAAGGCTGAGATCGCGCTTGTCCGGCCGAGGGCAGAACGCGCCCCAATGCAACGTCGAACCACCGAGCCCGGAGCCCGAATTGTTCGGCCCGAACGCAGTAGGCGTTTGCCCGCCGCTCAAGCGCTCGTCCATCCAGTAGATGCCGGTGGTCAACTCATCGGGAAGATGCGACTCCGGCGTAAATGCCGCGCCGGCTTCCAGCACGACCACCGAAACCCCCGCTTGTGCAAGCCGCGCTGCAAGCGGGCCGCCCCCCGCTCCGCTGCCGACCACCACCACATCGACGCTATCCTGGGCACCAGCGTTGCTCATTGCGCAGTCTCGGGCATACGCAGTTGCCAGTGTTCATGCCGGCCTGCTGCGGTTTCCACGTAGCCCACGGGGCCATTGCCGGTGTCGTTGCCGACGGCAAAACCGTCGTAGCCCAGCGCGGCCATGGTGGCGGGAAGGCTGGTCCAGGTGCGCACCACATCCGCACGTACATCCTCGAACCAATGCGCGAATTGCCCGGCGTCCAGGCCATGCGCAGCCGTGTTTACCACCATCACGTGCGCGATCTCCTGCAGCCAACGGTCCTGGCCCTGTGCCGACTGTTCGGCAAAGCCGCCGGCCAACGAATCGAGTGCATCCAGGCCGAGCGCAATCGCCAGGCAATCGTCTGGCAGGTCTGCATACCGCCAACCATCTCCCTTGCCTTCTGCAAGCTGCAGGTCGATACGCCGCGCAATCTGCGCCGCATCGCCCGCACCATCCAGCACGCGTGCAGCCACGGCCGCAAGCACGTTCAACTGCCGCGAGCTCAACACGCCCTTGGCCGAAGCCGGTGGACCGGAGTGACGGGCGAGCAAGATCTTGCGCATACGCGGCGCCACGCGTTCGGAGTTCAGCAAGGCAATGAAGTCCTCAGGCAGGCAGTTCTCAATGCAGCGCTCTACATGCGCTTCGATCAACTGCGCCAGTTCCTGCGGTTGTTCATAGGGAATCAGATGCGCGGCGTTGGCCACGGTGGCGAGCTGCGCATGCGCATAGTGCGGAGCGTTCAAGTGCCGCTGCGCAGTCTCGCCCAGATCGCCATCCTGGCCGCCTGCGACAATCACTGCCGGCACGCCGATGCATCCTGCCTGGGCGGTGCGGTCTTCGCGACTGCCGTGTGCGAGCCATGCCATCCATGCACTGGGTGCGGTGCGCAGAACGTCGTTGATCGCGGCGTCCCTGAGTTCATCAGGCAGCGGAGAGGCGCAGTTGGCATCCACGAACTGTGTAGCCTCCATGCGCGTGGGCTGCCCTGCTTCGAACCAGGCAAGCATGGTGCGCCGTCGCGATTCCTGCATCGGTTCGGGTGCTGGCGGCGATGCAGCAACCAGCACCACACCCGCCAGACCGGCAAGGCCCGCCACACCGTCGCGCGCCCGAGCTGCCGTCAACGTGGCGATCTTTCCGCCCATGCTATGCCCCACTACAAACCAGCATGCCGGTTGCCGCTTGATGACTTCAGCGCTGAACCAGTCGACAAGCGCGTTCGTGTCGAAGTGGTCCAGCGCAGGCGCATCGCCGAATCCAGGGATGTCCAGCGCAATACAGTCGAAGCGCCCACCGAACCGCGCGATGACACGGCTCCACTCATGCCGGCTGGCGCCAAGCGCATGCAGGAAGAACAACGTTGGCTTGGCCATGTCGCACCTTGTGTGTCGGTTCGGCATGGTGGCGCACGCTTCGTCCACGCCCCGTGCAGATGAGGTCGACAGCCGGTTAGCAGGCGTCAGGCGTTGGGCGGCGACAGGCCGTGGTTCGACTGCGGCGATGGAGAAGGCGCGGATGCACTTCAAATCGCTGGTCTGGCCAGCCTGTCGCACTGTAATGATTGAAGCGAACAACCCTCTGGCCAGCGGCGCCTGCTGAACGAATCCGAATCCATGCGGCAGGGCGTTGACGTTTCTAAAAGACAGTTCCAAGCATTGCGCCAGCCGCTACGCAGGCACGCAGGTCGCGGCTTCCAACTGTTTCAAAAAATCAGAGAAACCGCCGACTGCCCGTGCCTGCCTACGGGCACTGGTCCACACCACCGAGCGTGGCGACCAGGCGATCGCTGCATCGATCGCCTGCAGCGCGTGGACCAGCGCGACATCTTCGCTGCAGGTCAACGCAGAGAACCCACCGCATTGTTGATAGAGCGTGGTGCTCACACCGAGGTTGGCGCCGTGAATGCGACCATGACCTTGTCCGGTTGCCTGGGTCTGTTCGAACCTGCAGCGCACTTCATCGGAATAGTCCAGCCAATCCTCCACCTGCACGACACCGCAGAACACATCCGCGTCGGCTCTGCGCTGTTCCACCAGCCAATCGGCCGGGACGCGCGAATCGGCGTCGGTCACGGCCAGCCAATCGGCGCCCAGTGCAATGGCCTTGGAGGCTGCGGCCGCCCGCGCACTGCCGACACCGCCGGGTGCGGGTACGTCGATCACGTGCGCGCCCAACGCCAGTGCCAGCTCTGCGGTTGCATCCGTGCAACGGTCCACTGCGACGATCACCTCCACAGCTTCGTGCAATTCGGGATGCGATGCGGCGCAAAACACCGATGCGAGGCAGGCCGCCATGCACTCGGCCTCGTTATGCGCGGGAATGATGACGGCGATCATCGCAAGCCTTCGTGTTGTGCCACCGACAACGGTTGCGCGGTCCACGCTTCCAGCAGGAAATCGCTGTCTTCATAGCGATAATTCAGCGGCAAGGTGAGCCGTCGGGCGATACAGGCATGGACCGCGATGCCATCTTGTTGTGCCTGTTCGAAAGGATGCTTCCAGTGGCAGGCGACCAGCAGTCCCTCTGGCGTCAGCGCCTGCTGCAGACGCGCGATCAGCTCGTCGAGTTCGGACGCGGCGAGGTAGTAGCCGATCTCGCTCAGCACGATCAGGTCGAAACTGCCCACCGGCCACTGCTGCGGATGGCAGGCCTGCACGATTTCGACGTTACTTCGCTCCCCTACGCGTTGCTTGGCCTGTTGTACCGCAGCGGCCGACATGTCGGTTGCCAGCAAGCGCTCGCAGCGTGCAGCGAGCCCACAGGTTGCTTCGCCGTTTGAACACCCCAGTTCCCATCCGCGTGCAAACGCCTGCCGGGGCAAGGTTGCCAGCAGGATGTCGCGTTTGCGTTTTTCGTACCAACGTGTCGCATAGCCGAACGGATCGTGTTGCTGATAGATGCTGTCGAAATAATCGGCATTGGCCTGGGCGTTCATGGGAGATAGACCTCGAAATCGCGCCGAAACCTGGCCAGCGCCCAGTCGGGAAGGATGGGGTTGCGCAGCGCAGGCGTGACGTGACCGGTCTGCGTCTTGAACGCGGACATCGCCTGCATCTTTGCAGCATGCGCATCGGCAGAAAGCAACAGACGCGTGGCCGATGCCAGCATCTGACTGTGGTCGGGGTCATCCCAGTGCCATGCCCAGATCGGAAACTGGATCAATCGCGCTCGGCAGCGTGCAACTGCGTTGCTCGCTGCATCTGCACAAGCTTCGTGGTCGGGGTGGCCATCGCGCGCATACGTCACCAGCACCGCATCGCGCGGTTGCAGCAGATCGGCCAGCCGCTCACCGAGGGCGTCAACGCCCGCGCGTACCTGGCCATCTCCCGCATCCAGCCTGACGATGCTGCCTGCATCGATGTCCAGGCACGCCAACGCATCACGCAGCTCCTCACGACGCGCAGCTGCCAGCCGCGCGGGCGGCCATGCGTCGTCCTGCGGATAGGCCGCTTCGCCATCGGTAACGGAGACGATCAGGACCTGTCTTCCCGATGCGACCGCCATCGCAAGCAGCCCGCCACATCCCAGCACCTCGTCATCCGGATGCGGAGAAACCACCACGACACGGGTGGCGGTGCCCAGCAGCTGTTCGAGGCTGCTGATGGGCAGCGCAGTCAACTGGGGCGATGCGCGCCAGCGCTGTTCGCTGACGCCTTGCCCTGCGATCTGCTCGCCCCTCACAGCAGCCATGGGTCGACCTCGCTTGCGTGCAATCGCTCTCCCAGCCACTGCTCGTCTTTTTGGCCATGGGACTGGCGAACGAAGGCAGCCAGGTCGGCGCACCGCTGCGCGTGCCCGGCATCGCAGCACAGTGAGGCCGGCCCCAAGGCCAAGGCGGCACGTTCGATCACGTCCCGGCAGATGCGGTCCATCATGCTCCGTAACCGAATGACAGCCAGTTGATGGCTGTGGATTGGGGCGTCGTCGATCGCCTTCGCCAGGTCTTGCAGCATCAGCCGCGCACCGGTCAGCTGTTCGTCGATGGCGCCCAGGTGTGCTGCCGCAAAAGGGTTCTTCGCCACGCGGGGCGAGCGGCGTACATGCTCGGCAATGGCTGCGGCAGCGCCATACCAGCAGGCCGCGATGCCTGCCCCACCATGCCAAAAACCCGGCCGCTGCAAATAGAATTCCGGCTCACCGAGCAATCTTGCCGGCGCACTCGCGAAATGGCCGTTGCCAGTCGAAATGCCGAGCATGCCTGGTCCGTGCCACTGACTCGCATCGAGCGCGAAGCATCCCTGCGCTAGCGTCACGGCGGCAAGCGGCTGCCGATCACCGTCTCGGACGGTCACCAATGCGTGCGTCACAACGTCCAACTCCGCGCTGCACCACGGTTTGATACCGGATACCGTGCTTGAGTTCGCTTCGTACGTTGCAGTGTCATGCGGCCCGCCCGCTGCCCACACGGCCCACACCGCTCCATTCGAAGGTAATGGCTGGCCGGCCTCGGAAAAAATCGACACAGCGTCGTAATGCGCTTCCAGCACTTTGGCAAGCGGCAAGCTCGCGGCACCCAGCTTGCTCAGCGCCTGCCATCGCGCGTACGTGCGTCCTGCGCCAGGATTGGGAAGTTGCGGCGTCAGTCGTACGTACTCACGCACGCATTGCGCGAGCACTGGATTCGGCGATATCGAAGGTGTGCCCGGCAGATCGTCGCGGGCCGGTGCTGATTGATACATACGCCAACCTAAGCGATGGCTCGTCAATCCCAAGTGAGCCAATGACCAAGTCCATCACCGCAACAGCCGTTGGATAAAGCAGACTGCCTGGCGATGGGCGCACGTTGTCGATGCGACGTGGCTTTAAATCATCAGCACCCATCGCAACACCGCGCAAGCAATGTCACGCGGGGTCTATGTTCGTTCAAGAGTGCGAACAGAGGTTTTGCGATACGCTCGAACCGGACTCAGCCGAGAAGAGCAATCGTGCGGCCGGATGTCACATCAAGCCGGAAAGAATCGAGATGAACCGACGACTCAGCAGAACAACGCGCAACAGCGTCAGTTGGAATCGTCGGGCGCTTGGCCGCCGCGCAGACGCCGCGAGCACTTCAGTCTGCAACCCGCACCGCCATGAACTGTCCGTTGCCGACGAGCGTGTGCAGAATTTTGTGTAACCGTGGTTTGGGTTACCGCTGAGGAAGTCGCCCCTCGAACTGGATCGTAAAGCGGTTCAGCGCAGCCTTCCAGTCGCGGATCGGCAGCGTCCATTTCTTGGTGATGTTGCGCAGAGCCAGGTAGAACAGTTTCATCAAGGCTTCGTCGCTGGGGAACGCGCCGCGGTTCTTGGTCAGCTTGCGCAGGCTCATGTTGACCGACTCGATGGCGTTGGTCGTATAGATCACCTTGCGGATCTCCGGTGGGTAGTCGAAGAACGGGATCAGTCGTGACCAATTGCGCCGCCATGACTGGCTGATGGGCGGGTACTGGGCGTCCCACTTGGCCTCGAACTCGGTCAGTGCCTGCTCGGCCTCCTCGACGGTGGCGCAGGCGTAAATGCGCTTGAGATCGGCGGCAACCTCGGCGCGGCGTTTCCACGAGACGTAGTTCAGGCTGTGCCGCACCATGTGCACGATGCACAGCTGCACGGTGGTCTGCGGGAACACCGCCTCGATCGCCTCGGGAAACCCCTTCAGGCCATCGACGCAGGCAATGAAGATGTCCTGCACCCCGCGGTTGCGTAGCTCCGTCACGACTTGCAGCCAAAACTTGGCACCCTCGGCCTGCGCCAGCCATAGGCCCAGCACTTCCTTCTCGCCGCCCATGGTGATGCCGATGGCCAGGTACACCGCCTTGACCCGCACCGCGCCCTCGCGCACTTTGACGTGGATGCAGTCCAGATAGACGATCGGATAGACCGGATCCAGTGGCCGCGCCTGCCACGCCTTGACCTCCTCGACGACCGCATCGGTGACTGAGGAAATCAGACTCGGCGACACCTCGGTGCCGTACATCTCCTCCAGGTGCGACTGGATCTCGCGCACGGTCATGCCGCGCGCGTACAACGACAAGATCTTGTCATCGAAGCCGGCCCAGCGGGTCTGGTGCTTGGGGATCAGCTGTGGCGCGAAGCTGCCGTGGCGATCACGCGGAATCTCGATCGGCAGCTCGCCGAACTCGCCCTTGAGCGTCTTGCGGCTGCGTCCGTTGCGCGTGTTGCCGGCCGCGTTGGCGACCGGCTCATGCTTGTCATGACCGAGGTGTTCGGTCATCTCCGCGTCCAGCGCCCGCTCCACCAACCGCTTGGTCAGCTGCTTGAGCAGGCCGTTCTCGCCGATCAGATCCTCGGGTTTGGTGTAGTTGACCAACAGGCTGCTAAGCAGCTCGTCGGGTACCTCATGTGTGCGTGGGCTCATGGTGTCTCCGGGTTAGGTGGCAGTCTCCTGCCTGTGGCCCGGTTACACAAAATCTAGGACACGCCCTTGCCGACCGGTACCTCGCTGCACCGGAAGGAGATGTCGGCGCGGACAGCCCGTATGAAATCTGCCATCTCCGTTGCGTGCGAGGTGGCGTTGTCCACCACCATCAGGCCGGTGCCGGGCTTGAGCACACGGCGCAGCTGCGGCCACCACCGTGCATAGGCGCTGCGGTCCGAGTCCAAGAACAACAGATCCACGTTGCCATCGTCGGCGGTCTCCAACCACGCACCCGCATCGCCCAGCACCTGCGTGATGTGCGCCTGTAGTCCGGCACGCACGAAGTTCGCAGCCGCCAGGGCAGCCTTGTCTTCGGCATGCTCCAGCGTAGTGACATGTCCACCAATGGCGATGACAGCTTCGGCCAGCCACAGCGTGGAGTAGTCATTCGAAGTGCCCACCTCCAGCACCTGCCGCGCCCGCGTTGCATGTACCAGCAGGGCGAGCAGCTCGCCGGTTTCGGGGGTGATATTCAACATGCGTTTGCCACGCGCGGTTTCCACCGCGTCGTTGCTGGTTCCAAAACGCGATAGCTCCTCTTTCAGATCCTGCAACGCGCTCATGCCTTGACTGCTTGTTGACTGTTGCAGTGTGGGCGATGACCTAGGCAGCGCCCTCCAATGCCTGGTGCACCGCACCGCGATGCGAGCGAAGCGGATGCTCGACGCGCCTGATACAAGTGCTCGCTATTGGCTATTCTCCGCAAAGAACGCTCTACCTCGCTTTCAACATCGCTGGCAACAAAACAACTGCAGGCATGGCGCACGCAATCAGTCGCAAGAGCTTCCCAGCCTGCGCACTCTCACGATGGGGTACTCCGCCGACGCGCCCTCGGTCATAGATCAGCTGTCGGCGGCATGGCCCCCTCCCAGAATTCCAGCAACCGGGAGACAGGCTCCGGTTTTTTTCCCGCCGACCACAGCGCAAGGCGTGTGCGCGACCAGCGTTGTGCGCTGAGCTCGACAATCGACCCGGGAAGCACTTTGCGGCACGCCATCTGCCAGTCGGGAAAGTAACGCTCGACGATGGAGCCGTTGTAGACCTCCGCGATCACGTGATGGCGCGAAGACCGCTTGATGCGATCGTAGGTGTGCTGCACCCCGGCAGGCGGCCCCTCGAAATACTGGAAGAAGCGAGCGCCGTCGTAGAGCAGGACGCCAGTGATGGCGGCCAGCGAGTTGTGTGCACTGGAAGAGACAAGCAGCCGGTCGACCTCCCCCATCGACATGGGGCGACGCACCTCGCTCACGTAAGCGATGGCCTGCAGCGGTGGATTTGCCAAGAACTCGTCTCGATAGGTGATCTGCTCCAACATCCATTTCTGCAGAGTCGTCAGCGCCGGCTCCTCCTGAGGTCGCTGCGAGCGCCAGTATCAGGGCGCGACGCACCGATTGGCAATTCAGGCATTACAATTTAATTATACATAGCGGCGATGTGCGGCCACGGGCCAGCTCGCCCAACCCGTCTCGGCGCGTGCAGTGCCACGCTGGAAGGCCGGTCGATCCGATGAGCGCTGAGCGCTGAGCGATGACGCTGGCGCATTGCAGTGGCTGGCCGAAGACGTGGCCCGCGATATCATCAGAAGAAAGGCGATCAATGCGCGCATCGCTCCAAAGCCACCGCAACCTCAATCGGCCCAGACGATGATGACCGGCAACGATGAACTTCAGCGCGCCACGTTGCTGCCAGTGGCACTGCTCGCCGTCATGTCGCTTGGCGGATGCGTCACCACGTCCCCGGCGACGGGTCATCTCGTTGAGGGGCCTGTGCGCCTGGGGGAGATGGCAGCGGTCGATGGTCCCAGAGTGCGGCCCGACCGAATCGTCGAAGACAGCCGGTGCCCTGCTGATGTGCAGTGCATCGTGGAAGGCCGACTGATCGTGCGTGCGACGGTACTGGGTGGTGGCTGGTCCAGACAGGTTGACCTGACGTTGGGCATCCCGGTCCCGATTGCCGATGGCATGTTGACGCTGGTAGACGCCACGCCTGTGCCCATCGCCCCGGAAACCGCCGCCCGCGCTGCGGCACGCTTCACCTTTAGATTTCAAGGCGGTCGCTAGCCAAGCATGCCCCCAGGCTAACGATCCGCATCTTGCATTAGCGACCACTTCCACAGGTTCGCAGTGGTCCGCCCTGCGTTCGTCAAATTGCTCGACGCAGCCAAGTGCACTGGATTGCCGCTGCGAAGCCCAACCGACGAGTCGGCCTCTACCGCAGCGATCGAAAGGTTTCCCGGAGGTGGTCGACAAATGCAGGCGGATTTTCCATCGCAGCAAAATGCCCGCCCCGCTGCGCTTGTGCAAAAAAGCGAAGATCCGCGAAGCGTCGTTCTGCCCAGCGCCGGGAAATGCGCACTTGTTCCCCAGGGAACATGCTGATCCCGGTTGGCGTTGGCATCGGCTGCGTGGGCATCGCAGTCCCGGCTTCATGCGCAGCTTCCCAGTAAAAACGCACCGAGCTGGGCCCGGCATTGGGGAGCCAGTACAGCATGATGTCGTCGATGAGGTGATCTAGCGCGATCACGTTTTCCGGTTCGCCATCGCTTTGGGAAACGTCCTGGAAGAGCGCATACACCCACGCAGCGATGCCGGCTGGAGAATCAGCCAAGCTAAATGCCACCGATTGCGGTCGTGTGCTTTGCAGCCGCATGTAGCCTGCAAATTCGTTCTGATAGCGCTTTGCGTCGTCGAGCATCCGCTGCTCTGCTGGCGTGGCGTTGGCAATCTCTTCGGCGCTCGGGTCGAACATCACCATGTTCAGATGGATACCCAGCAAGCCGGGCGGCTGCATGAACCCGAGCGCGGTCGTGATCGCGCTGCCCCAATCGCCGCCCTGGGCAGTCCAGCGTTGGCCATACCCCAGCCGGCGCATCAGTTCGACCCAAGCCGCAGCCGTTCGCCCCACTCCCCAGCCGCGGGCAGTGGGTTTGCCAGAGAAACCAAAGCCGGGCAACGAAGGGATCACCAGATGAAACGCATCCGACGCCTTCCCACCGTGGGCCACCGGGTGACTTAGCGGGCCGATCACGTCGCGAAATTCCAGAATCGATCCCGGCCATCCATGCGTCAACAGCAGCGGCAGCGCGCCCGGCTCCGGCGAACGCACATGCAGAAAATGGATATCCAGCCCATCGATGAAGGTGTAATGCCGTCAGTCATCTCAAGCCTTCGGTGCGTAGGTGTGCGCCAAGGTCTGGCGGGCCGACTGCCACGCGCGCGCCCCGTAACGATCATTGTCCAGAGGGATCAACTTGCCGCGTCCACTCATCATGTCGCACAGGTATTGCATGCCCTGCCAGGGTGGGAACGGGTCATCGCTGGTCGGCGTCAGTGCACGCACGACACGGATGATGGCCGACATCGTGCCGAGTCCGCCTGGCCTGAGCATGCGATATCGCTCGCCCGTGAGCTCGGTGAGCAGATGTGCGATGTGGTGTGGCGAAATGCTGTTGCCGGCAATGCGCAGATCGCGTGGAGACTGCGGATCCAGTGCCGCCGCGGCGGTGTAGCTGGCGACATCGTCCTTGGCAGTGAAATCGAGTTTCTGGTTTGCGTCGCCAAAATGCAGGACGCGGCGGCCCGGTACGACCAGGCGCGCACTGCCCTCAAGCAATTCCAGAAAGCCGCCACACAGCACCGATGTGGCCGAAATGGGGGTGGCATCCAGCTGGTCCCTGAAGCGGCGCCGCAGGTCCAGATTGCGATTGTCGCCTGGCCGCGTCTTCGTGTAGTCCAGCGAGAAATCGGATGGGATGAAGCGAGGAACGCCCGCAGAAACCGCTGCACGCAACAGCTTTCCCTGTTGACCCAACATCACCTCTTCCAAGCCGTTGAGTGCGGAAACAACGCAGTCCGCACCCATGATCGCGTCGCGTAGCCGCTCGGCGTCGTCGAGCTCAACACGTCGAACCTGGACGCCCCGCCCTTCCAGCGCCGTAACGCGGCTCTGTCCTGCACCGTGCCGCACCAGTGCAACGACTGCCGCGCCCTGATCCTTGAGTGCAGCCGCGATCCGGTAACCCAGATCGCCGGTGGCACCTGCGACAACAATCTGCGAACTGGTCTGTGTATTCACGTGCTTCTCGCTTGATGGTTGGTGTGCCCAAGTGGCGGGCAGCCAATGCAACCGCGAGGCATTGGCGCCCTGTTACCTCGGCTGTCATGCGTTGCGCTGGCGGAAGCGATCGTGCAGCGAACAACTGAACGATATCGTTCAGTTGTTGAAAACACAAGCGGCGTGTAGCTTTTCGCCGATGAAGGCAGTCAAGCAAAAATCCAAAGGCGGCAGGCCGCCACCCGATAAAGCCGGCGATGTCGATCGGCGCCTCCTCGATGCGGCTTTACAGCTCTTCCTGGAGCGTGGCTTCGAGCACACCTCGTGCGAGGACATCGCGCGATTGGCAGGTGCGGGCAAGGCAAGCCTTTACGCCCGCTACGCCAACAAAGACGCCATTTTCGAGGCAGTGATTCGCCGTGATGTGCAGACCCAGCCCCTGCCAGCCGCCAGCAGCGCCCCGCTGGATCTTGAGGGTCGGCTAAGGCTCGCAGGTCGCGGAATACTTGCGCATGCGTTGCAGCCGCAAACCGTGGCGATGATGCGCTTGGTCGTCGGCACTTCCATCCGGGCGCCGGAGCTTGCTGCGGAAGTCAACCGCATCGGCTGGGAAGGCGGGCTGCAACGCGTGCGCATGGCGATCCTCGATGGCCCGGATCAACCCGCCGATCCCTCTGCGTTGGCAAGCCAATTCGTCGACCTGGTGTTTGCGCCGCATCAACTCCGTGCGCTGCTGGGAGAACACCCGGCACGCCTGGTCGACTCCGCAGCAGACCGCGTGGAGTGGGCACTGGGGTTGCTCAGCGCCGCAGGCCAGCTGAAGACGAAACGTCCTCGCTGACACGCGCTCGACGCCCGAAAACTGCATCGGGCCTTCGAGGCGCCTGCCAACCGGTTGCAGGCGCCATTACGTCGGCACAAACGCCATCGCGATTACTGCCGCCCTCTTCTCACGATCGACCGATGCCGCATGCAGTGGCCCGGCATGATCATGTGGGGCGCAGGGACCGATCTGCGCACTCAGGCAGACATCGCCGCACGTCAGCGTGCGTCACGCTTACCCGCCGCTGCGGGGCAGCGCGCCCTTGTCTTCCTGCAACTCACGCTTGAACGGCACATCCGGCGGCGGGCGTGCGGTCGCCGGTTGATCGTTGAGATTGGGATCGCTCAGGCCGCAACCGCCGCCCAATTGCAGAAGGGACACCACGCAGCTGATCTTGGTGGTCGTGCCAGGAATCGGAATCTCGATCTTCTTCAGGCCGCGCCGCACCCATTCCTGCAGCAGCGTCTGGTTCGGCATCCAGTACTTGTCCAGCGATGTCGGTGTATAGCCGTACGGCGGACGTTTAAGCCAGGTACCACCCTGCGCAATCTGGTCGCGGGTCCAGGTATCGGTCTCGCTGCCCGGTGGTCCGCGGTCACCTGCCCCCTTGCCGGCATCGCCCGCCCCGCTGGCCACTTTGACGCTGCCATCGGCATTGAACATGCCGTTGCGCTGCGCGTTGCCGCCTGTCGTGTCGCCTTGCCGATTGCGCTCGGATTTGCTCCAGTCGTCGGCGTTGGCGGCCACATCCCACCCGCCGCTGCGATCGGCAGGCGCCGGGCCGGCATGACTGCTGGCGGCTGGCTTGGCAGGCATCGATGCAGCGGCGGCCGCGCTGCTGGAACGCTCGGACTGGGCAGGACTGGCCTGCGCCGGTGCAGGTTGTGCGGCTGCCTGCGCAGATGGTGCCGCCACGGGTGCCGGCTGCGGGTCGGGAGTCGCAGGCGTCGCTGGCACGACAGGTGCCGCCGCCACTGGCGCAGGCGCCGGATCCGGTACGTTCGGCAGCTCTGCCGGACGCACCGCGACCTCAGGCATGCGCACCGTCGGCGAGATCTCACGCAGGCGTGCAGCCGGCGCGGCGATTTGCGGGCGCTCGGGGATGACGATGTCGCGCTCGCGCACCGCAGGGGCCGTGGCAGAGCGCACCGCCACATCCGTGGCCGGACGTTGCAGTTCGCGCACCTGCGGGCGCTCGGTCACCGTCTGGATGTCGCGTTGACGCACCTGGACCTGCGGTGCCGCCCGCTCGATTGCACGCGGCGTCAGCGTGATGGTTGGCGGCGGTGGGACGACAAAGTCGTTGGTGGCGACCGGGGTTTCGGTGACCTGCAGCGGCGATTCGATCGTCATCGGCGGCACCTGCACCGTCACCTGCGGAATCTCCGCGGTGATGGGTTCGCTGGCAGCTTGCACCGGTTCGGGCGCATTTTCCGCTGCCTGGGCCATGTCGGGGCGTTCCACAGGGTCGGTCGCTGGCTGCGTTGGCATGGGTGTCGGCGATGCAGCAGGTTCGCTTTTCGCCGCCGATACGCCTGCGTGCGCTGGCGAAGACGCCGCAGTTGCCGCCGCCTGCGTCGATGCCTCAGACGTAGGTTGGCCTTCCCCGCCGCCCTGCGCTTCAGCCCCATCGCCAATCAAGGTCATGCGCACCCGCGATTCCTCGCCGGGTTTGGTTTCATCCGGCGCCCAGCGCACGGTGACCACCCAGATAAGCAGCGCAATAAAACCGAGGTGGATGAGAAAACTGCCAAGCACCGCCAGCCAGTGCTGCCGGCGCTGATCCTTCGGCCGCGGGTCCCAGTGCTGCCACCACAGGCTGCGGAATGCCTGGAAGGGCGACAGCAGGGAGACGCCGGCCACATCGCGCCGAGCCGGTTGCCTGCGCGCCAACAGCACATCCATGACATGGTCATCGTTGAATGGCGCAGCCGCGTGCTTGCGGTTGCCCATCCAGATACCCCAGCCATACGGAAGGCCGGTGCGCCGATCCAGAATCAGCTTGCCGGGCATGCGCGCGCGCAGTGCCTGCAGCAGATCGGCAGCCGTTGTCACCGGTGGTGCGGAATCAGGCCGCGCTGTCGCGCGGAATGTAGGGGGCGTCGCCGGTGGCGTGGTCGGTCGCGTCGCGCACCGCAATCACGCCGGGCACGCGCCCCATCAAGGTCTTTTCGATGCCCTGCTTCAAGGTCACGTCGGCCATGCCGCAGCCGTGGCAACCGCCGCCGAAGCGCAGCAACACCACGCCGTCGGCGGAGACTTCCTGCACGGCCACGCGTCCGCCATGCGATGCCAGCTGCGGGTTGATCTCGTTTTCCACCACCCAGCGCACCCGCTCGACCATCGAAGCCGACTCTGCAGGCGCTTCGCCCTTGATCTTGGGCGCCTTGATGGTGAGTTGCTGGTTGCCGGTGGACTGGGTGACGTAGTCAATTTCGGCACCGTCCATCCACGGCACGCTGGCAGCGACCACATACAAGGTGAAACCGTCGCAGTCGATTGCCCATTCGTCGCCGCTCAGGTCCGCCGGTTCGGCGAACTCAAGCCGGGCATCGGCGCGTGGGGTGCCCGCGTCCACCGCGCTCAGGCGCACGCCCATGCCGGGCACACCCTCGCGTTCGATGAGCTTGCGGAAATAGGTCTGGGCTTTGTCGGATATCTGGATCATGCGGGTTATTCTACCGCTCAAAGCGCCCTCGCTCATGGAACACCGTGATCCTGGCGGGCGCGCCGTCCGCCACCCCTGCGAGACCGTCATGACCGATCTGATTCCCCTGGAGCAGGCCCATTGCCTCCCCCGCAAGGGCAGCGACCACAAGCTGGGCGAAGCGCGCCTGGCCGAGCTGCTGCCGCAGGTGCCTGGCTGGGAGCTGGCCGAGGCCGGCATGGCGCTCACGCGCACGTTCCGCTTCACCGACTATTACCGCACCCTGGCCTTTGTGAATGCGCTGGCCTGGATCGCACACCGCGAAGACCACCACCCCGACCTGGGCGTGCATTACGACCGCGTGGTGGTGCGCTATTCCACCCATGACGTGGGCGGGCTGAGCGAAAACGACTTCATCTGCGCGGCCAAGACCGCGCAACTCTACGACCAGGGAATCACTGCATGAACATGTATCGCGCTGCGCTCGCCGGCCTCATCGTCGCCACCGGCCTTGGCGGCTGCGGCAAGTCGCCCCAGCAGGCTGCCGCGCCCACCGTCGCGCCCACCGAGCTGGCTGCCGTGAAGACGCCTCCGCCGGAATATTCGCCGCAGCTGGCTTGCGCCGGCGTCGGCGGTACCACTGTGCTGCGGGTCGTGGTCGGCCCCCAAGGCTCGCCGACCGACGTCTCGGTGGCCCAGAGCAGTGGCCAGCCCGTACTCGACGAAGCGGCCCAGACGCGCGTGCGCGAGTGGCAATTCAAGGCCGCCACCCGCAATGGCCAGGCCGTGGCGCAGACCATCCAGGTGCCGGTCTCGTTCAAGCCGCCGGTGCCGCGTCCGAACGAGTGTTTCGCCATCGAGGAGCGCGCACGCCGCGGCGGCTGAGGACCGCGCAGGTCGGTGGCGCCTTGTTTCTGCACGGCACAAGCGCATCGACACCCGCGCATGAGCAACAGCGCCTTGTTCGCGCGCGCGTGTTTTGCCTGCGTCTGACGCTGGCGCGGATGCGTTGCTTTTCGTCCTCAACACGACGTCTTCGTCATCGCGGCATGGCCATCCTGCTTCCGCGGAGGGGCATGGGTATCTGGCGAGCTACGGTTGCCACGCTCTCTCCAGGAAGTTCTTCATTCCCCCAGGACGTCGCGCCACATGCTTGCAGTGTCATCGCACAATCTCTGGATCGCGCTTGCGGTCACGCTGGCGGCCGGGCTGGCAACCGGGCTCGGCAGCCTCATGGTGGTGTTTGCCAAAAAGCCCAACCCGCGGCTGTTGGCATTCGGCCTGGCCTTCGCCGGCGGCGCCATGGTGTACGTATCGCTCACCGAGATCCTCAACAAGTCGATCGCCGCGTTTTCCCAGGCCTACAACGACAAGCTCGGCTTTACCTTCGGCACACTGACCTTTCTTGGCGGCGTGCTGCTGATCATGGTGATCGACCGCCTGGTGCCGAATCCGCACCAGAGTTTGTCCAGCGACGATCCGCACTTTCGCGAAGACAACCGCGCCTATATCCGTCGGGTCGGCCTGATGACCGCCGTCGCGATCACCGCGCACAATTTCCCGGAAGGATTGGCGACTTTCTTCGCTACGCTTGAAAGCCCGGCGGTCGGCATGCCGCTGGCGTTCGCGATCGCCATCCACAATATTCCCGAAGGCATCGCGATCGCGGTGCCGGTGTATTTCGCCACGCGCAACAAGTTCTATGCGGTGGGCGCCAGCCTGCTCAGCGGGTTGGCCGAACCGATCGGTGCGGGCATCGGATATCTGGCCTTGGCCAGCGTGCTCTCGGATGCGGTCTTCGGCACCGTGTTCGGGCTGATCTCCGGGGTCATGGTGTTTCTGGCACTGGACGAGTTACTGCCGGCTGCCAAGCGCTACGCCCAGGGTCACGAGACTGTGTATGGCCTAGTTTCGGGCATGGGGACGCTGGCGATCAGCCTGGTGTTGTTCCGTTTCGCAACGCCGTGAAGCGCGTCGTGCGCTGGCAGCTCGTGATGACCTGGCCGCAAGCTCTGCTGCATGCGCGGCTGCAAGCTTCTTCAGCAATGCCATCGCTGGCTTTTGAATGACGAACCGATGCGCGCCGCCTGCCTGAACTCAAGCGCGCGTCGCAGTGCCCCTTCGTTGGCAAGCGGTTTCCCGCACGTCTGCTGAACACCGTCGCGCCTGGTTGACTGAAGCCAAGTTTTAGAAAGGTTCCAGACACTCAAGCCGGCGCATGGTACGCGCGTCATCAACGCACACACAGCGAGGTGCCGTATACAACGCACATGGTCACAAGGGCGCCTTGCCTTGGCGCTGTCGATCGCATCCACCGCCACGATTGCACTCTGCGGGTGTCAACGCACGGACGCACCGGCTCCGGCTGCAGCCGAGCCTCCGCCGCCTCCCAGCGCGACGGCAGCGCCGGCTTACACGCCGCCCACGGCGGACCAGCTCTACCAACTGGTTGCGCCAATTGCCCTGTTCCCAGATAAGTTGCTGGCGCAAACGCTGGCGGCGTCGGTCTATCCCGATCAGGTGGTCACCGCACAGGAATGGCTACGCAGCAATAGCGGCTTGAGCGCTGCCGATCGCGCCCAGGCCACGGTGTCGCAATCGTGGGATCCGAGCATCAAGGCACTGACCGCCTTTCCCGACGTGGTGGCCCAACTGGCCGGCAATCTGGATTGGACGCGTGCGCTCGGCGATGCCTATGCCCACGACCCCAACGATGTACTCAACGCGGTGCAGATCATGCGCCAACGCGCCCAGGCCAGCGGCCATCTGCGCAGTACGCCGCAACAGCAAGTGCAGGTGGCGCGCCATGTGGTGGTGACGCCCATTCTGGACGAGGGCCGCGTCCCGCCGCCCTCGCAGGTGATCACCATCGAACCGGCGCAACCGGACGTGGTGTACGTCCCGCGCTACGACCCCGGCGTGGTCTACGGCACGCCGGTCGATGTCTATCGGGAGTATCGCTACCGCCCAGTCCGCTGGTACGACGAAGGCGACGTCGTCACCACCGGCCTGGTGTCGTTCGGCGTCGGCGTGTTGGTGGGCGGCGCGCTCGAGCACCACCACGGTTGGTTCGGCTGGGCCGAGCCGGCGCCTGCCTGGCACCGCTGGGGCTGGAACAGCTGGGGCGTGGACTGGAACGCGCCGCCGGCCGCACCGCATTACGTGGTCTACCAGAACCATGTCTATGCCCCGCGCACCACCATCATCAACAACCGAAATACCTATATCGATTCGCGCGCGTATGTGAATCAGGATCAGCGCCATTGGTCCGCTTCGACCTTTGCGCCTGTGGCCGGGATCTCCCCAGCCAGCTTTCACGCAGCGCAGGCGGCCGCTCTACCTGCAGCAGTCGCCGGCGCGCGTGGGCTTGGTGCCTTTGCAGGAGCCACCACGCCAGCGCCCTCGCCTGCCCAGCCGCATCGTGCGCCCGACTATGCGCATCTGGCCACACCGCATTTCAATGCGCAGATGCTGCAGCCAGGGCGCCCGGTCGCGCTGAACGCATCGCCTTCGCCGCATGCTGCGCCCCTGACAACTGCTGCCCACCCGATGCAGCCAGTGCCCTCCGCACCGCGTTCACCGCGCGTGCAAGCACCGGCATTCGCATCGGCTGCAACGCCCGCACGGGTGAATGACTTGCAGGCCGCACCGCAGCATATGGCGCAGGCACGCGCAGAGCCGCGGGCAGCGCAGGAGCAGGCAGCTGCAGCTGCAGCCAGCCGCGCACATGCTGGCATGCCGCCGCGCGATGCATTCGCCGGCCGCGACGCCCGCGACAGCCAGTTCCGAGCGCAATCCCAACCTGCGCAATGGAAGCCGCCCGTGCAAGCACAGCGAGACCTGCCGCCCCATCAGCAGTTTGCGTCCGCAGCATTGCCGCGGGCCGAACATGCGCAGCAGTCGCGCCCGCGTGACGAACCGCGCCCGGTCATGAAGGCAGAGCCGCAGCAGCACATGCAGCGGATGGCGTCCTTCGCCCCACCGCGTGCCGCTCCGACACACCAGGCCGATATGCACCAGCAGCGCCCGCATCCGTCGGCGCAGCCGCAGCATCACGACCACCGCCACGAGGGCTGAGCCAGCGCGCTGGCGCAGCCGCCATGGCTGCGTCAGCGACCGAGCTGGTCCAGCGCCTCGGCCAGCTCTGGCGCCAGCGGCGCGCTCAACACGTACGGTGTCTTGCCCGCATCCAGTGCGAATTCCAGCGATGCGGCATGCAGGAACAGCCGCTTCAAACCAAGCTGGTCGCGTAGACGCTTGTTGACGTCTGCCGCACCGTATTTATCGTCGCCGGCCACCGGGTGCCCCAGGTGCTGGGCATGCACGCGAATCTGGTGGGTGCGACCGGTCTCGATGCGCACTTCGCAATAGGAATGCCCGCCGCGCCGTTCCAGCAACTTGAAATGGCTCAGCGATGGCTTGCCGATCGCATTCACCTGCACATGCCGCTCCCCTCCCTGGCGCAGTCCGATGTGCAGCGGCGCGTCCACGCTCATCACGCCGTCGGGCATGCGGCCCACCAGCAGGGTCAGGTAGCGCTTGGTGATGCCGCGCCCGTCGACGCGGTCGTCTTCACGCATCAAGGCCTGCAGCTCGGTGAGCGCCGAGCGTTTCTTGGCCACGATCAACAGGCCGGACGTATCGCGATCGAGCCGGTGCACCAGTTCCAGGCTCTGGTTCGGCCGCAGCGCCCGCAGGGTTTCGATGGCGCCGAAGCTAATCCCGCTACCGCCGTGGCTGGCAACCCCGGATGGCTTGTTCAGGGCGAGCAGTCGCGCGTCCTCGAAGACGATCGCCGCCTCCAGCCGGGCCATGAACGACGGCGGTGGCGCCGCCTTGTCGCCCTCTTCGTTGACCCGCACCGGCGGAATCCGCACTTCTTCGCCGCCCTCCAGCTTGCGCTCGGCCTTGGCCCGCCCGCCGTTGACCCGTACCTGGCCGCTGCGGACCAGCTTGTAGATCAGGCTGCGTGGAGCCCCCTTGAGCTGGCCAAGCAGGAAATTATCCAGCCGCTGCCCAGCACGGTCTTCCGGAACTTTGAGAATGCGCACGCCGACGCGGTCGGCCGGCGGCTTGGGGGGCTGGGGGTCGGTCATCCGGCTCTTTATTCTGTTACACTCGGCGAGCGAGATAAGGGTTTGATTTTGTTGGAAGTTGATTGGCCAGAAGCCTGACTTCCGATGATTCCGGCACAGTGCGCGACCACCGCCCCCGGGGCGGCCATGTTAGCGGCTCACCGGCCTACCCGGCCATCGCCGGCGGTTTTTGACCGCTGCGCTGAACATGTCCCGTGCGCTGCCCCGGTGTTTCCGGACGCGGCTGCCGGCCCTGAAACACCTATAAAACTTAAACAAGCGCTCCCGCGGCCTGCCGTGGTGTTGCAGCGCTGGAAACTCTGGTCAGGCCTGTCCGCGCGTTGCGCGAAGGGCCGACAAGCTGTTCCAGAGGCGAAACGTCACGGCGTTCCGCGCGGTAGAGCGCGTGAGGAACGCAACAATGAAGCGAATGCTGATCAACGCAACGCAGGCCGAAGAGCTGCGCGTGGCGATTGTGGACGGCCAGACCCTGTACGACATCGACATCGAACAGCCGTCCAAGGAACAAAAGAAGTCCAACATCTATAAGGGCCGCATCACCCGGCTCGAGCCTTCCCTGGAAGCGGCGTTCGTGGATTATGGCGCCGAGCGTCATGGGTTCCTGCCGTTGAAGGAAATTTCCCGCGACTATTTCCAGGCCGGCGTCGACCATAACAAGGCGACCATTCGCGAATTGCTGCGCGAAGGCCAGGAAATCGTGGTGCAGGTCGACAAGGAAGAGCGTGGCAACAAGGGCGCTGCCCTGACCACGTTCATCTCGCTGGCCGGCCGTTACATGGTGCTGATGCCCAATTCGCCGAGCGCCGGTGGCGTTTCGCGCCGCATCGAGGGCGAAGACCGCGCCGCGCTGAAGGAAGCGCTGGACAAGCTCGATATCCCCGACGACATGGGCGTGATCATCCGCACCGCCGGTGTCGGCCGTGACGCCGAAGAACTGCAGTGGGATCTGGACTATCTGCTGCAGACCTGGAAGGCGATTGCCGAAGCTGCGCTGAGCAAGCCGGCGGCCTTCCTGATCTACCAGGAATCGCGCCTGATCATCCGCGCCCTGCGCGACTACCTGCGCGCCGACGTCGGCGAAATCCTGGTCGACACGCCGGAGTTGTACGCCGACGCCCAGGAGTTCATGAAGCAGGTGATGCCGCAGAGCCTGCGCAAGCTCAAGCACTACACCGACGATATTCCGCTGTTCAATCGCTTCCAGATCGAATCGCAGATCGAAGGCGCCTATGAGCGCAACGTGCGCCTGCCCTCGGGCGGCTCCATCGTGGTGGACCAGACCGAAGCGCTGACCGCCGTCGACGTGAACTCCTCGCGCGCCACCAAGGGCAGCGATATCGAAGAAACCGCGTTCCAGACCAATCTGGAAGCGGCCGAAGAAGTCGCACGCCAGTTGCGCCTGCGCGACCTGGGTGGCCTGGTGGTCATCGACTTCATCGACATGGCCTCGTCCAAGCACCAGCGCGAAGTCGAAAACAGGCTGCAGAACGCGCTCAAATACGACCGCGCACGCGTGCAGCTTGGCCGTATCTCGCGCTTCGGCCTGATGGAAATGAGCCGCCAGCGCCTGCGTCCGAGCCTGGGCGAATCCAGCCAGATCGTCTGCCCGCGTTGCGACGGCCATGGCCGCATGCGCAGTGTCGAGTCGCTGTCGCTGTCGATCATTCGCGTGGCCGAAGAGCACGCCATGAAGGAAAACACCGGGCAGGTGCTGGTCCAGGCCCCGGTGGAAATCGCCAACTACCTGCTCAACGAAAAGCGCAGCGCGCTGCGTGAAATCGAGCAGCGCCATGAGTCGCCGATCATCATCGTCGCCGACGAGCAACTGCATACCCCGCACTACGAAGTCACGCGCCTGCGCGAGAACGAACTGGGCGAAGAAAGCGGCAAGCCGAGCTACCAGCGCGGCACCCCGCGCAAGTTGCCGGTGCATGCGCTGACCAAGGCGCAGTTGAACATCCCGGCCGCCCCGGCGGTGACTTCGATCAAGCCTAGCCAGCCCGCTCCGGTGCGCGAAGAGGCCCCTGCCCCGGTCGCGCCTGTCGCGGCGCCGGCGCCGGTGGTGACCGTGCCCATTCCGGCACCGGTCACCGGCGTGGTGGGCTGGCTGAAGCGGATCTTCGGCGGCGTCGAGCCCGTTGCCCCGGCCCCGGAGTCGGCCCCGCGTCCGCGCCAGAACGATGCTGGCCGCAATACCCGCAGCGAACGCGGCGAGCGTGGCGGTCAGCGCCGCGATGGTCGCGATGCCCGCAGCGGTGGTAATGGTGGCAACCAGCAACGCGGCAATGGTGGCAATGGCAACGGCGCCAACAAGGAACGCCGCGATGAACGCCGTCAGCCTGCCAACGGCCAGGGTGCGCAGAACGGCGCACAGGCACAGCAGCAGGTGCAGGCGCCCAAGCCGCCGCGCAATGAAACGCAGGCGCCAAAGCAGCAGCCGCAGCAGCAGAAGTCCAAGCCGCAGAACCAGAGCCCACGTCCGCCACGTGCGCCTGCGCAGCAGGACGGCGCCCCAGCCGAGCGGCAGCCGCGTCCGGCCCGCCAGGATGAGGGCACGGCAGCGGCGCAGACCCTGACCTCCACTGCCGCAACGGCAACCACGTCGAGCATGGTGTCCGCCATTGCCGATGCCGCTGCACCCACCAATACGCAGACCAACGCGAATGAAGCGGTCCAGGCGCATCCGGTCGATGTCACCGTGATCGAATCCACCGCTGATCGCGGTGCCGACGCAAATGCGACTGCACCGGCCCAGGATGCCGCAGGCGACGATGCTGCCAATGGCGAAGGCGGAAGCCGTCGCCGCCGCGGTCGTCGTGGTGGCCGTCGTCGTCGTCGTGGCGCCGGTGCCAACGGAGAAGGTGGTGCCAGCGTCGATGGCCTGGAAGGCGACGATCTGGACAGCGATACCGACAACGATCTCGATGGCGATAGCGAAGGCGACGACGCCGGTGCTCACGCGCATGTTTCGGGCGCACCGCGCGCCGGCCAGCCCGAGTTCGATTTCGACGATGACGCACCGGCACCGGCCGTGCGCGCCAAGTCGGAACCGGCAGCCCAGGCAGCCGCCAAGCCGCGTCCGGTTCCCAAGGAGCGTGCAGAGCCACAGCTCGGCAGTGATACAGCCTCGACCACCGCGCCGGTTTCCAATGCCGTGCCGGCATCGCAAGCGCCAGCAACAAAACCTGTTGCCAAGGCTGACACCGCTCAGGATCGCCCTGCTGCGCCCGCCGTTGCCACGGACACACCCGCCAAGCCTGCGCCGGCTGCGACCGCGTCGACTGCCGTCAGCACCGATGGTGAGGCCGCACAGGCTGCAGAGCAGCGCCCCGCGCCGGTCGCGCAGCAGGCATCCGCTGCCCCGGCCCCGGTTGCCGCCTCCGCACCTGTGGCATCCACGCCGGCACCTGCGGTGGCTCCAGCCGCCGGGACGGCACCGATGTCGGCTACCACGGCTTCGGCACCGGCTGTTGCATCGCCTGTGACCAACGATGCGGCGACAGGCAGCCAGCACCAGCCTGCGCCGGCAGATGCGGCTGCACCTGCCGCCGAGGCCGAGGCCGCGAAGGCCGACCAGCAGCGGCGCGCTGTGTCGGCGGACGTGGCAACGCCGTCGGTGCAAGCAGCGCCGGTGCAGACGGCACCTGCAACGCCCGCTGACGACCTACCGGCACCTGCGGCAGGTACGCCCGCGTCGCAGGCCGCAGTAGTCACGGTCACGTCGTCGCACGCCGAGCAATCTGTTTCGCAGGCGCCATCGGCCGAGGCGGCAACGACCTCGACCTCGACGGTTGTGCAGGCAAGCCCAGGGGCTGAGACCACGCCCGTGCGCAAGCCGTATGCTCCGGTACAGACCACCATGCTCGATGCGTTGAGCCCGAACGATGCTGCGCCAGCAGTCTCCTCGGCCAACGAGCCCCCGGCAGCCCCTGCAGCAGCGCAGCCATCGCAGGCAGACAAGCCGAAGTCGACGGTGGTTGTGTCCGAAGCAGTCAAGCCGGTTGCGCCATCGGACCAAGCCGAGCAGGCGCAGGATGACGACAGCAACAAGCCGCGTGGCGATCACTGATCGCCAGGTGACTGGATCGAGTGGCCTGGTCGGTTAAGGAAACTCTGAACAATCCGTCCTGATCTGCCACAATCGATCATCGACCCGAGTAGACGATTTCGATGCAGCTGACCTTCGGCGACGCGGAGTACGACGGCAAGCGCAAGCGGACGCGGCGTGAGGTGTTTTTGGCCGAGATGGAGCAGGTCGTGCCGTGGAAGGAGCTGCTGGGGCTGATCGAGCCGCACTACCCGAAGTCGGGGCAACCGGGACGACAGCCGTATCGGCTGGAGACGATGCTGCGCATCCACTTTTTGCAGCAGTGGTATGCATTGAGCGATCCATCGGCGGAAGAAGCCTTGTACGACACGGTGTCGATGCGCCGTTTCGCCAAGATCGGCGGGCTGGATGAGGTGCCGGACGAGACGACGATTCTCAACTTTCGCCATCTGCTGGAGCAGCACGATTTGGCGCGCAAGCTGTTCAATCGGGTGAACGCGCATCTGTCGCGCAAGGGTCAGAGCCTGCGCGGCGGGACGATTGTGGATGCCACGATTATCTCTGCGCCCAGTTCGACCAAGAACAAGGACGGTGAGCGCGATCCGGAGATGCGCCAGACCAAGAAGGGCAACCAATACTTCTTCGGGATGAAGGCGCACATTGGAGTGGATGATGAATCCGGCCTAGTGCACCACGTGGAATGCACGGCAGCCAACGTGGCGGACATCACGCAAGCGCACAAGCTGCTGCATGGCAAGGAAGACACGGTGTGTGGGGACAGCGGCTACACCGGGCTTGAGAAGCGCGATGAGATCAAGGGCAAGCGCAAGCTACGCTACCTGATCGCGGAGAAGCCCTCGAAGCTGAAGCAGATCAAGAACAAGCGCGAACTGAAGTTGGCCAAGCGCTGGGAGCACACCAAGGCCAGCCTGCGTGCGAAGGTGGAACATCCGTTTCGGGTGATCAAGCGCCAGTTTGGCTATGCCAAGGTGCGCTATCGCGGCCTGGTCAAAAACACCGCGCAGGTGCTGACGCTCTTTGCGCTGTCGAACCTGTGGCTGAAGCGGAAGCAGTTGATGCCTGCCGTTGGGAAGTTGTGCCTGTAATGGGGAGAATGCCCCGAGAATGCGCTGGAAACAGCGAAAAACCGAAGGTGTGAGCGTAGTCAGCGCTACCGATGCGGGTCGACGCATCCTCTGGCCGCATTGATCAGACCATCCTTAACAGGTCACGTCAACATCAAAAATAGCGGCCTTCGGGCCGCTGTTTTTTTTAGGCCCTGCACTAACGCCAAGCCGCATCCGCCGGTCGTGATCCCGGCGAGGCATCGACGCAACAGGTTCTTCCACATGAGCGGCGAGGTTTATCGCCACTGGTGGTGAGTGGTTGCAAAAAAACCTTCGATCAGAGAGTTCGGCGACGCCAGACCTACTGGCATATGACGACAATCAGCGCGGAAAGCTTCCTGTGCGGACGTGTATTCATGCGCATTGCAGGGACGTCAGGAATGACAATGCCTGTTTCGACGCCTGGCGCGCCTCCAGCAGGCCAGGCTATTTCGCGTACCTATGCGTTGACGCAATCCAGCAACCGCTGCTGAGTGAGAGGCGCGTCATTTCTCAGCACGCAATGAGCCTCTCTGCACGATGTGGTTCGCTCTGACCTTGCGATGCAGCGCAACCACTGCGCCGCACTCAAGGCAACGGTTCACAGCACCCTTGAGGGATCGGTCAGACCGTATTGATTGGCTAGCCGCGCCAGCGCAATGTTGTCCTGGATGCCGACCTTCTCAAACAGGCGTGCCTTGTGCGTGTTGATGGTCTTGGCGCTGAGGTTCAGGCGCTTGGCGATGTCTTCCTGGCGCAGGCCCTGGGTCAGCAGCAAGGCCACTTCCAGTTCGCGGGGCGACAACGCATCGAACGGTGAACCGCCACCTTCCAGATTGGACAGGGCCAGATTCTGCGCGATCGTGTTGCCGAGATAACGCCGCCCTAATGCGACTTCACGCACCGCGCGCAGCAACTCGTGCGCGTCACCGCCCTTGCCCACATAGCCGGAGGCGCCTGCCTCAAGCAAACGCTTGGGCAATGGCCCGTCTTCGAGTACGGAAACGATGATGACCCGCGTACCGTAGTCGCCCTTGACGATGCGCTCGGTAATTTCCAGGCCGCTGACGCCGGGCAAATGCAGGTCGCACAGCACGATGTCCGGTTTGAGTTGACGAATCTGCGGCAATGCGGCTTCGCCGCTCTCTGCTTCACCCACTACATCGACGTCCACTTCCTTGGACAGAATCATCTTCATGCCTGTACGCACGAGTGCATGATCGTCGATCAGAAAAACTCTGATGGTCATCCTTGTTGTCCTCGCTAGCGGCTGGCTGGTGCAGCCTATCTCCGTGAATAATTCAGGGCAAGCTCGATGCGACGTATTACGCCCAAGTTAGAGCGTTATGACGCCTCACTAGATCATGCATGACGTGCGCGTGGCGCGATGTCTCAAGGCAAGATGTTGCAACGTGTGCCGATGATGCGCCCGCCTGAGCCACCGGCGACATCGGGCAATGCAGTCGCGCTCGGTCAGATTTTGACTGGCGAGATGGTACGGTCGGCGTCCACCAGGGGTTTTAATTCGGGATCCAGCGCAACGCGTTCGTCGAAGACGAAGCAGCGGCCGTCGTAGCCTTCGCCACCGACCTCTTCGAAGTAGCCGAGGATGCCGCCCTCCAGTTGCAGCACGTTGTCCATGCCATCGGCCTGCATCCACACTGCGGCCTTTTCGCAACGGATGCCACCGGTGCAGAAGCTGACCACCGTGGCATCGGCCAACGCGCCACGATGCGGTTCCAGCGCGCCAGGCAAGTCGGTGAACTTGTCGATCGGCAATGTCAGCGCACCCTGGAAGGTGCCGTATGCCACTTCCTGCGCATTGCGCGTGTCCAGCATCACCAACGGGCGACCACGATCGTCATGCCCGTTGCGCAGCCACTCGCGCAGCACGGCAGGCGTCACCGACGGCGCACGACCTTGCAGCGGCGATGCATCGTCGCGACGAAAACTGATGATCTCCGGCTTGATCTTGACCTTGAGCCGCGCGAACGGCTGATGCGCGCTTTCGCTGTACTTGATACGCATCTGCGCAAACCGCGGATCGGCTTGCAGCCAGGTATAGAACGCGCCGATCTGCTCGGCAGCGCCTGCCAGGAACAGGTTGATGCCCTCTTCGGCCACCAGCACCGATCCTTTCAGCGCATGCTGCTCGGCCTGCGCGAGCACGCCGGCGGCAAGTGTCTGCGGATCCTGGATGGTGACGAACTGGTAGGCGGCGGTATTGGTAATCATGCGGCTATTTTAGGGCCGCAGGCAGCCCCTAGCGAGCGCTGTGAACGGGATACCCAGCACGTTGCAGCAACGTGCCTGCACCCGCGTCATGCCGCGACCTCAGCCGCGCAACAGCACAAACGGCAGCAACACCAGCGAGGCGACAATCAGCATGCCGATCAGCGTGACCAGCACGAAGACCGGTCGCCTGCGCAGCAACGCGCCAAAGGTCTCCGCCGTGCCGGCCGCAAGTTCCTCGTGGCGCTGGGCGCGCGCAATCGCGCCGCGCTGCGCCTGGTAGGCATCCATCGCCGCCTTGGCGCGCGGATAGTCGGCATCGTCGCTGAGCCAGATACCGCCGGCGGAAATCCCCCAGTTGCTCGGGCGCGTTTCATAGATCTGCACGCGCTGCTCGCGCATCAGCGCCCGCACCTCGTCGGCTTCGTCGTCGGGGACATTGCGCAGATTGAGCAGTAGCTTGGCCATGCCGCGATGATACCGGGAGCCAAGTGCGATAATGGCCGCCTTTCTCCGTGGACCCTGCCATGCGCTTTCTGTTGACGCTCATTGCCGCCCTGTTGCTCGCAAGCTGCGCACCTGCCCTGCCGCCCTCCGGCGGCACCATCGCCAGTTTCGAGCGGATCGACCGCACCGTTGGGACCGGTGCAGAGGCCACACCAGGCGCAATGGTCACCGTGCACTACACCGGCTGGCTCTACGACGAAAAAGCCGCCGACAAACATGGCAAGAAGTTCGACAGCTCGCTGGATCGCGCCGAGCCGTTCCAGTTCGTACTCGGCGGCCGCCAGGTCATCCGCGGCTGGGACGATGGCGTGGCCGGCATGCGTGTCGGCGGCAAGCGCACCTTGATGACCCCGCCCGATTACGGCTACGGCGACAACGGCGCCGGTGGCGTGATACCGCCCGGTGCATCGTTGGTGTTCGATGTGGAATTGCTGGGCGTGCAGCCGCGTTGAGTACCTGACGATGACTGATCTGAGCAGGCAGCGGCTGGCCGTGATCGGCGGTGGGCCGGCCGGTTTGATGGCGGCGGAAGTGGCTTGCGCAGCAGGCTTGGCGGTGGATCTGTACGAAGCCAAGGGCTCGGTGGGCCGCAAGTTCCTGATCGCTGGCAAAGGCGGCTTGAACCTCACGCATTCCGATTCGATGCCGCTGTTTGCGCAACGCTATCGCGAACGTGAGCAACCGGTTTCCGCGTGGTTGCAGGACTTCGATGCTGACGCGCTGCGCGACTGGGCGCGAGAGCTCGGTGTGGAGACCTACGTCGGTACTTCCGGCCGTGTCTTTCCAATGGACCGCAAGGCCGCACCCCTGCTACGTGGCTGGGTGCGCCGGCTCAAGGAACAAGGCGTCGTGTTTCATGTGCAGCACCGCTGGCAGGGCTGGACTGAAAACGGCGCACTCCGTTTCGACGCACCGACCGGCGCGGTGGAGTGCAGTGCAGAGGCAGTGGTGCTGGCGCTTGGTGGTGGCAGCTGGCCGCAGCTTGGCTCCGACGGCCAGTGGCAAGCAACATTGCAGCAGCGCGGCATCGCGGTTGCGCCTTTGCTGCCGGCCAATTGTGGTTTCGATATCGATTGGAGTGCGCACTTCGTGCAGCGGCATGCAGGTGCACCGCTGAAACCGGTCGTTGCGCACTGGCAGGATGGCAACGGCATGCAGCACGCGTTGCAGGGCGAATGCGTGGCCACTGCGAACGGCATCGAGGGCAGCTTGATCTACGCCTTGGCTGCGGACCTGCGCGAGCAGATCGACGCCCACGGCGTCGCCGAACTCGTGCTGGATCTGATTCCGGGCCGCTCGCTCGAACGCGTGCATGCCGAACTGGCCCAGCCGCGCAAGGGACGCAGTTTCAGCGAGCATCTGCGCCGCCAGGTCGGCATCGATGGCGTCAAAGCGGCGCTCCTCTACGAAGCACTCGGCAAGCAGGCGGGCGACGATGTGGCATTGGTCGCACGCACGCTCAAGCAGTTGCCGTTGCGCTTTTTGCGGCCACGTCCGCTGGCCGAAGCAATCAGTTCTGCAGGCGGCGTGCGGTTGGAGGCGCTGGACGACCAGCTGATGGCGCTCGCGCAACCAGGGGTATTTTGTGCTGGCGAAATGCTCGATTGGGAAGCGCCAACCGGCGGCTATCTGCTCACTGCCTGTTTCGCCAGCGGCCGACGCGCCGCACGCGGTGCGGTACGGTGGCTAGCGCAGCGCCACCCAAGCGCTACAGGCGATCGCTGACTGCCGCACGCGGCCATACCGATTTGACGTCGTATACCACCGCGCCCGGTTTGCCGAGCGCAGCGATCCGCGCGACGTCGTAGTCGCGATACTGCGCATGCGCCACCGCCAGCACCACGGCGTCGTAGCTGCCCTCTTCCGGCGTCTCGCGTAAGTGCACACCTCCGTGCTGCAGCGCTTCAGCCGGGTCTGCCCACGGGTCGCAGGTATCCACCTGCACACCCGCGGCCTGCAGCAGCTGCACCAATTCCAGGGCGCGGCTGTTGCGCAGATCCGGGCAGTTCTCCTTGAAGGTGGCGCCCAGCACCAGCACCCTCGCCTGCGCAAGCGCGACGCCACGCATGGCCAGCATGCCGCACACGCGTTCGGCCACATGTCGGCCGACACGATTGTTGACCTGCCGCGCAGTGTGGATCAGGTCCGGGTGATAGCCCACGCTTTCGGATTTGTGCATCAGGTAGTACGGATCCACACCGATGCAATGCCCACCGACCAGGCCAGGACGAAACGGCAGGAAATTCCACTTGGTTCCTGCGGCTTCGAGCACATCGAGCGTGTCGATTCCCAGCTTGTCGAAAATCAACGCCAACTCGTTGACTAGCGCGATATTGACGTCGCGCTGGATGTTTTCGACCACCTTTGCCGCTTCTGCCACGCGCATCGACGGAGCGCGCCAGGTGCCTGCAGCGATGATGCTGGTGTATAGCGCATCGACGGCATCGGCAGCGTCCGCTGTCGAGCCCGAGGTGATCTTGCGGATGTCGCGCAGACGCCGCTGGCGATCGCCGGGATTGACGCGTTCGGGGCTGTAACCGCAAAAGAAGTCGTAGTTGAAGCGCAGCCCAGAGCCTGCTTCGAGCAAGGGCACGCAAACTTCCTCGGTGGTTCCTGGATAAACCGTGGATTCGTAGATCACCAAGTCGCCGGGCTTGAGTGCGGCGGCGATCAAGGCCGTGGCGCTACGCAACGGCTCCAGATCCGGTTGCTCGAAGCTGTCGATCGGCGTCGGCACAGTCACGATGAAAATGCGGCACGTGGCCAGATCCGCAGCGTTTGCGCTGTAGCGCAACTGCGTTGCGGCAGCCAATTCGGCATCGTCCAGCTCCAGCGTGGCATCGTGGCCATCGCGCAATTGCGCAACACGCTGCGCATCGATGTCGAAGCCCAGGGTGTCACGTTGCTCCCCGAACGCAACCGCCAACGGCAGGCCGACATAACCTAAGCCGATGACGGCGATGCGCCCCTGTGCGGGGGCGAGAAGCGTAGTGCCAGACATGCGGTTCCTTGAATGGTGCGCAGCCGGTGGCGGCGCGCTATGCGGCGGCAGCATAGCGCAGGCCGCAGACGCCAGGCAGTGCAGGAAGTACGCTGCAAAGATTCACAATCGCCGCGCAATCAGGCACGCTATCGCAATGCCCGGGTGGCGAAATTGGTAGACGCAAGGGACTTAAAATCCCTCAGCCGCAAGGCTATGCGGGTTCGACCCCCGCCCCGGGCACGCCTCTATAAGGTAATCGAGTCGGCGCATGCGCACTCGTCTTCGCGCCGCGCGACGCTTGCCCGCATGATGTCCATGCCCAGTCATTCGCATCGTGCAGCCGACATGGTGGTCACCTGGCCCCGGATTGCATTCTCGATCTCGGCGTACACGCGACATCGCGTTGCGCCATCCTTCCCGACGCGATCAGTCACACGCATGTGTCCAAAGCACCCAAGCACATGTGCGCGCACTGGAACAGGCATTCGTTATCGGACACCGCAGCGCCACTGCTCTTAGTTCACGGCAGCCGCTTAGTGAACGAACGTCCCCGGCCAATAAAAAACGGCCGATAAAAAACCCCGGATATCGAGCGATATCCGGGGTTCGAATTTGGAGCGGGAAACGAGACTCGAACTCGCGACCTCAACCTTGGCAAGGTTGCGCTCTACCAACTGAGCTATTCCCGCGTGGAGCGAAATTGTACAGCGTGTTACTTCGTTGCGCTAGCCCTGTCGTCGTCGATGGCAGGAATACCGCATGCGATGTGGAGGCCTGGGCCGGAATTGAACCGGCGTACGCGGATTTGCAGTCCGCTGCATAACCACTCTACCACCAGGCCGAAACATCAAACCCAAGCATCCTGCCTTGAAACAACGAGACCCCTGACGCGGGGTCTTGTCTACATCTGGAGCGGGAAACGAGACTCGAACTCGCGACCTCAACCTTGGCAAGGTTGCGCTCTACCAACTGAGCTATTCCCGCTTGGGAGGCGAAATTCTACAGCGAACAGGATAGCTGTCAACTGTTGCTTTCGATTTTTTTCCGCTTGTTGCTGATCGCTGCTTTTTCGTCGGCGCGCAGACTTGGCCAAGCAGCCTGCAGATACTGAAACCCCGACCACAGCGTCAGCAAGGCGGCAATGGCCAATGTCCAGTAGCCCGCACGAAATATCAGATTGCCCAGCCAGATCTCATGCGTGGGCATCTGCCCGGGCGTGACCGAATACAACAAGCACAGCAAGGCCACCATTTGTGCGGTGGTCTTGATCTTGCCGATTGCCGCCACGCGCACCTTGGCGCGCTGGCCGATTTCGGCCATCCACTCGCGGAGTGCAGAGACGGCAATCTCGCGTCCGACGATGACTGCTGCCCAGAACGCCATCCACGGCGTGGGATGGCCCTGCACAATCAGGAACAGCGCCACGGCGACCATCAGCTTGTCGGCGACCGGGTCCAGAAATGCGCCGAATGCGGAATATTGGTGATAACGCCGCGCGACCCAGCCATCCAGCCAGTCGGTGATGGCGGCCAGCGCGAACACGCCGGCGGACGCGAAATTCGTCCACGTGTACGGCAGGTAGAACACCACGACCAACACCGGGATCATCACGATCCTCAGCAGTGTCAGCCACGTGGGGATGGTCAACTTCATTGCGGACTTGCCTCGCCTGCCGCATCGGGAAGCGCCAGCCCGTGCAGGTTAGCGTAGATTCGCGCGGCAAGTGCGGCATTGACCCCCTCCACCCGCGCAATCTCGGCCTCGCCAGCGGCCTTGAGCCCGACCAGGCCACCGAAGTGCTTGAGCAGACTCGCGCGGCGCCGGGGGCCGATGCCGGGGATATCCTCGAGCTTGCTGGTCATGCGCGCCTTCTGGCGGCGACCGCGGTGGCCGGTGATCGCAAAGCGGTGCGCTTCGTCACGCACTTGCTGGATAAATTGCAGCGCAGGCGACGCGGCGCCCGGCCGCAGCTCGCGGCCGTCGGCCATGATCAAGGCTTCGTGCCCTGCCCGGCGCTCTTCGCCCTTGGCCACGCCGACCAGCAAGACGTTCTCGACCCCAAGATCGGCCAGCGCGGCCTGCGCCTGCGCCAGCTGGCCCGCGCCACCGTCGATCAGCAGCACATCGGGCAGCACGCCATTCTCTTCCACGGCGCGCCGGAAGCGGCGTTCGATCGCCTGCCGCATGGCTGCGTAGTCGTCGCCCGGCGTGATGCCGGAAATATTGAAGCGCCGGTACTGGCCACGCACCGGGCCACTGGCGTCGAATACCACGCACGAGGCAACGGTCGCCTCGCCCATGGTGTGACTGATGTCGAAACACTCCACGCGCTTGACCGGCTCGGCAAGTCCAAGCATCTCGCGCAAGGCTTCGCTGCGTGCATGCTGCGCGCTCTGGCTGGTGAGCTCGGTGACCAGGGTCAGCTGCGCATTGCGCGTGGCCAGCAGCAGATAGCCGGCACGCTCGCCGCGCACGTTCCACTTCAGCGCCACCTTGTGCTCGGCGGCCGTACTGAGCGCGGCTTCGATCAGCTCGGCTTCCGGGATCTCGCGGTCGAGCAGGATTTCGCGCGGGGGCGAGTGCTCGGCGTAGTACTGCGATACGAATGCGCCAAGAATTTCGTCGGCGCTGTCCTCCCCGTTGGTCTTGGGAAAGAACGAGCGCGTGCCGAGATTGCGGCCGTCGCGAAAACTCAGCAACAAGACGCAGGCCTGGCTGGATTGCGTGGCGCAGGCCAGCACGTCCAGATCAGCGGCACGCCCGTCGACGTATTGACGGTTCTGCATGCTGCGCAGCGAGGAGAGCAAATCGCGCAAACGCGCGGCGCGCTCGAATTCCAGTGCCTCGCTGGCCTGCTGCATCGAGTGCATGATCTCTTCGCCGAGCTGATCGCTCTTGCCTTCGAGAAACATGGTGGCGCGGCGTACCGATTCGGCGTAATCCGGAGCGGCCACCAAATCCACGCATGGGCCGCTGCAACGCCCGATCTGGTATTGCAGGCAAGGCCGCGAACGGTTGCGGAACACGCTGTCCTCGCAACTGCGCAGCTTGAACAGCTTGTGCATCAGGCTCAGCGTTTCGCGTACACCGGTGACGCCGGTGTAAGGGCCGAAGTAACGCCCTTGCACCGCACGTGGACCGCGGTGCAAGGCAATACGGGGCCATTGTTCGCGGGTCAGCAGCACGTATGGGTAGCTCTTGTCGTCGCGCAACGACACGTTGTAGCGCGGCGACAACGATTTGATCAGCTGATTTTCCAGCAGTAGCGCTTCGGCTTCGCTGCGGGTGACGGTGACGTCCATGCGCGCGACCTGCGACAGCATCGAAGTCAACCGGGCGTTCTTCGGCGTCCCGTTGAAATAGCTGCCCACACGTTTGCGCAACGCGCCCGCCTTGCCGACATACAGCAAGGTGTCGTCGCCCGCATACATGCGATAGACGCCAGGCGCGGTGCTCAGTTGCGCAGCGAACGCTTTTCCATCGAAATCGTTTTGGGGCCTGGCGCTCATTCGTCTATCGAAACATCACTCAGTGCGCCGCTGGCAAGGTCGTATCGCAAGATGGCGTGCGCATCGGTTTCTGCAATCCAGACCGCATCTGCGGTGACCGCCAGCCCGGCCGGGCCATGCAGACGACGCGGCAGCGCGACCGTGGTCAATTCACCGCCGTCCAGGCGCAGGCAGCGCAGGCGGCCATTGCCGGTGTCGGCGATCCACAGCAGCGGCGAATCGGCCGCCAGTGCGATGCCCTGTGGGAATTGCAGGCGCGCCGTGCTGCGCGGACCGTCCTGATCTCCAAACTGCCAGGTGCCCTGCCCACCGACCAAGGTCTGTACCAGATCGCCCCGCAACTGCATGGTGCGGATCGACGAGCCCAGCCCGTCGCAGACATAGGCCACCTGCTGCACCGACGCCAAACCGGCCGGCTGTGCGAAAGCTGCGAGATGGCCGCTGCCGTCGCGGGTTTCAAGGGCACCGGTGCCTGCGCGCGCGGTCAGTGCGGCGCGGCCCAGGTGGTAACTCCAGATCCGGTTATCGCCGGCCATGGCGATCAATACCTGGTTGTCGGCGATCGCCAGACCTTGCGGGTAGTTCAGCGCAGAGGCACCGGGCGACGCCAGCGGGCCTTCGACCGGCTCGCCGGAGCGACCGGTGCCGCACAAGGTGTCCACCTGCCCGCTGCGCAGGTTGATACGACGCAGCGCATGGTTGCCGGTATCGGCGACATACAACTGATCGCGTTCCAACGCCAACCCTTGCGGACGCCGGAATGCCGCCTCGCCGACGCCGCCGTCGATGAGATCGGCATTGCCATGCCCGAACTGGCGCAGTACGCGTCCGCTGTGCGTGCACTCGAGCACGCGGTGGTGGCCGGTATCGGCGACATACAACCTGTCCTCGGTCGCGGCCAAGCCGGTGGGAAAACGCAACGCCAGATGCGGCTCGGGCTCGCGCTCGGCCACACCGTGGAGGTCGGCGTCCGACGGCGGCGGCTGGCCCTCGCAAAGCGCAGTCAGCGCCTTGTCCAGATCGCCGGTGACGCCCACCAGGCGCTGCCGCTCGCGGCCGTAGGCATCCAGCAGCACCAGCGTGGGCCAGGATTCGATACCGAAGCGACGCCAGGTTTCCCAATCCTTGTCGAGCAGGATCGGCGCACTCACGCCGTGTCCGCGCAGTTGTTTAAGCGAACGTTGCGGCAGGCGCTCGCTGTCGAAACGCGGCACCTGCACCACGATTACTTGGAGCCGGCCGGGGCTACGCGCCTGCCAGTGGGCAAGCTCGGCCAGGCGTTCGGCGCACCACACCGAGCTGGCGTTGACGAACGCCAGCACCAGCGCACGGCCGCGATGCTCCTGCAAGGTGGAGGGCCTGGCATTGAGCCAGGTGGGAAATTCCGGCAGTTCCTGGGTGAGCTGGGCGTTCATGTGGTGATTATGCCCAAGCGCGATTAGCCGCGGGTGAGTCTGGCCACGGTCAGGCGCGCGGCAGCGTCGACCAGCTGCCATACCTGCTCGAAGTCATCCATGCCGCCGGTATACGGGTCGGGGATGTCATCGCGCGCGTCGATGCCGGCCCAGGGCAGCCACAAGGCGAGCTTGTCGCGCTGCGCCGCCGGGGCGAGCCGCTGCAGATCGCGCAGATTGCTGCCGTCTGCGCACAACAGCCAATCGAAATGCTCGAAATCCGAGTGCTTGACCTGGCGCGCACGAAGACCGGAGATCTCCACGCCATGGCCGCGCGCGCAGCGGATCGCGCGCGGGTCCGGCGGATCGCCGGCATGCCAGTCGCCGGTCCCGGCGGAATCGACCTCGATGCGCCGCGACAGCCGCGCCTTGTCCAGTTGCGCGCGCAGGGCGCCCTCGCCCATCGGCGACCGGCAGATATTGCAAAGGCAGACGATCAGCACCTTCATGCCGAAGCCACCCGCATCTGTGCGCGGACCAGATCGTCGGGGGTATCGATGCCTGGCGGAAACGGCTCGGGCGTCACCGCCACGGCGATGCGATAGCCGGCTTCCATCGCGCGCAGCTGTTCCAGCGATTCGATGCGCTCCAGCATGCCGGGCGGCATGGCCGCGAAGCGTTGCAGGAAGCCTGCGCGGTAGGCGTAGATGCCAATGTGGCGCAGCCATTGACCCTCTGCAGGCACGCTATCGCGCTGGCTGGCGAAGCTGTCGCGGTGCCAGGGAATCGGCGCACGGCTGAAATACAGCGCGTCGCCGCCGGCCGTGCGCACCAGCTTCACCACGTTGGGATCGAACAGGTCATGCGCGTTATCCACCGGTACGGCCAGCGTGGCCATCTGTGCATCGGAATGCTGCAGCAGATCTGCCACGGCGCGGATGCCTGCAGCCGGCGCAAACGGTTCGTCGCCTTGCAGATTGACCACGCAGGTCTGCTCGTCCCAGCCGGCAATGCGTGCGCATTCGGCCAGGCGGTCGGTGCCGGAAAGATGCGCGGCGCCGGTCATCGCCACATGCACCCCGGGAAGATGCTCGATCGCCGCGGCGATACGCGTGTCATCGGTGGCCACCCACACCTCGCGCGCACCCGCCAGCAACGCACGCTCGGCCACATGCTGGATCATCGGGCGATCGCCGATTCGTTGTAGCGGTTTACCCGGCAGCCGCGTGGAGGCGTAACGGGCGGGAATGGCGACAACGAAATCGGCAGGCGTGGTGGGTGTCATACGTGCGCGCTCTGGAGACAGTGAGAAGTGGAGAAACGAGAGAACCGAATCGTTTGATGCCGATGTGTGATTGAACGGGGTCGCGGTATTCGTCGGCGCTGCGCTGCACGAGATCAGCACTCAGAACGCCTTTGCATGCGCGGCTTGCAGCCATGCGCACCGCTCTCCGAGTAGACCGTTGCCCGAGCACTGCGAGACGTCATGCAGCATGGATACCCATCGCAGCCGCAAGAGCGCACTCAACGCGTGGCGCGCGATGGTTGGCCAGCGACGTCAAGCTGCAAGCTCGCCACGGCCGGCGACGCACTCACACGCCCTGCCGGCTCGCCAGTTTGTTCAAGCGATCCAGCAGACTCACCCAGAACGCCGCCGGCAGCTCCGCCTTCAGTGGCACGCTGTACAGCCACTCGTCGGCGAACGGACGGCATTTCACCGCGTCTTTTTCGGTCATCAGCACCGGCAGGCGGCTTCCGAAGCTGAAATCCGCGGCGCGATAGACGTGATGATCCGGGAACGCGTGCGGCACAACGCCTATGCCGCGCGCGCGCAGCATGGCGAAGAAACGTTCCGGATGCGCGATGCCCGCCACCGCATGCACGCGCTGCCCGGCAAGCATGCTCAAGGGCTGCGCACGCTTGCCATCCATCGGCTGCACGGCGTCGATGCTCAAACGCATCTGCCACTCGCCGAAACCGGCATCATCGGGCACCTGAGGTGCGGCAGTCGCACTGGCCTGGCCAAGATTGACCACGCGGAAATCGCAATCGCGCGCCCGCACGGCCGGTTCGCGCAACGGCCCAGCAGGCAGCAGGCGTCCATTGCCGTAGCGCCGCTGGCCATCGACCACTTCGATTTCGACATCGCGCGCCAGACGGTAATGCTGCAGCCCATCGTCGCAGATCACGATGTCGCAGCCCGCCTCGACCAGCGCCTGTGCAGCAGCGAGCCGGTCGCTGTCGACACGCACGCGCGCACCGGTCTTCCAGGCGATCAACACCGGCTCATCGCCGCCGAGCGCCACCGGGGTATCCGCTTCGACCCAGCGTGCGGTGCCGGCGTCATCGCGGCCGTAGCCGCGGCTGGCAACGCCAGGCGTCCAGCCGGCTTCCTGCAGCTTTGCGACCAGGGCAATCGTCAGCGGCGTCTTGCCGGTGCCGCCAGCGGTGACATTGCCGACCACGATCACCGGCACCGGCACGCCGTGGCGCCTGCGCCAACCGCGGCGATACAGCGCCCGCCGCAATGCGATCGCAGCGCCGTAGACCGGCGCCAGCATGCGCGCCGGCAAGGGGATCGGCGTGTTTTCGTACCAATAGCCCGGCGTGCGGGTGCCGCGCTTGCTCATGCCTGGCGTTCGCGGAATTGCATGCCGTGCAAGTGCGAATACAGGCCGCCCTGCGCCAGCAATTGGTGGTGCGTACCGCGCTCGACGATCCGGCCCTGGTCCATCACCAGCACCTGATCGGCATGCTCGATGGTGGACAGGCGATGGGCGATGACCAGCGTGGTGCGGTCCGGCATCAGCTTGTGCAGGGCGTCCTGCACCAAGCGCTCGGATTCGTTGTCCAGCGCTGCGGTGGCCTCGTCCAGAATCAGGACCGGCGCATCCTTGAGCATGGCGCGTGCGATCGCCAGGCGCTGGCGCTGGCCGCCGGACAGGCGCCCCCCCTTGGTCCCGACATGCGACTGCAGACCTTCGGGCAGCTGCGCGACAAATTCCATTGCATTGGCGCCCAGGATCGCGCGCTCCAGCTGGCCGGCATCGGCGTTGCGCATTTCGCCGAACGCCACGTTGTCGGCGATGCTGCCGTCGAACAACATCACCTGCTGGCCCACCAGCGCAATCTGCCTGCGCAGATCCGCCAGGGCATACGCCTGCACCGGATGACCGTCGAGCAGGATCTGGCCGGCCTCGGCTTCGTAAAAACGCGGAATCAGCTTGATCAGACTGGATTTGCCGCTCCCGGAACGCCCGACGATGGCAGTGACGGTGCCCGGTTGCGCGACGAAGCTGACATCGGCCAGCGCCGGATTGACCTGGCCCGGGTAGCGCGCCGTGACATCGCGAAATTCGATCAAGCCCTTGGCACGCGTCAGCGGCACGGTTCCTTGATCCGGCTCGTCCGGGCTGTCGAGCACCGAAAACAGGCGCTCGGCCGATGCCAAACCGCGTTGCACCATGTTCTGCACGTTGGTGAGCTGCTTGAGGCCCGGAATGATGGTCAGCATCGACGTCATCAGCACCACGAAATCGCCGGCCGTCAGGCGCCCGGCCAAAGCCTGCGCACCGGCCACGAACAGCAATGCCGACAGGCCGATCGCACCGATCATCTGCACCGTCGCGGTGGAAATGCCGCGGGTGGATTCGACCTTCATTGCCAGCCGCAGGTTGCGATTGGCCAGCGCGCCATAGCGCTCCATTTCGGTCTGCTGGGCCCCGTAGATCTTGACCTCCTGATGGCTGGACAAGGTCTGGTCGGCAGCCTGCAGCAGCTGCGCACCGCTTTCCTGGATGCTGTGGCTGATACGGCGGTAGCGCCGCGCCACCTTGTCCATCACCCAGGCCAGCACCGGGGCGAGCACCAGGATGGTCAATGTCACCTGCCAGCTATGCCACAGCATCAGTGCCAGCGCACCGATCACCTGCAGCGATTGCTGGATCATGACCTTGACCGCATCCACTGCGGCCTGCGCGACCTGGTCCGAGTCCGAGCCCAGGCGTATCAGCATCGACGGCACCGGCTCCGAATCGAAGCGTGACCCCGGCAATCGCAGATACTTGGCCATCACCTTGATACGCAGATCGCGCGCGATGCTGCGTGCGGATTTGCCCATCGCCATGTCGGTGATGTAGCCGGCGACGCCGCGCACCACGAACAGCAGGATGATCTGCACCGGCAGCCAGCGGCTGACCTCGGCGTTCTTGTAGATGAAGGTCTCGTCGGTGATCGGCTTCATCAACGCCAGAAACCCGGTGGTGCCGGCCGCTTCGATCAACGCGGCGATCAGTGCGGCCACCAGCAACAAGCGATACGGCTTGGCGAATGCCAGCAGGCGACGGTACGTGCGCCAGGAAGACACTGGCGCCGGGCGGTCGGTGGAGAGGGTCACTGGCGGGTTCCGTTGGTGCTTGTCTTGCCGGTCGTACTGGTGGCGCTGGCCGGCGGCGCGGTGGCGATGGCAATGCGCCGGAAGCCGAGCTGGCCCAGCGCATCCTGCGCGGTCACCACGGCCTGGTACGGGGTCCGCGCATCGGCGCGCATCAGCACGGTCTGTTCGCGATCATCGCCGGCGATCTGGGCGATGGTCTGCTTGAGCGAATCCACATCCGAGCGCAGCACTTCCTGATCGTTGATGAAATAACGCCCATCGGCATTGACCAGCACGCTCAAGGAACGCGGCGGCGCACTGGTGTGCTGGTCGCTGGCGGTCGGCAACTGCAATTGCAGCGTGGAACGTGCGTCGAAGGTCGTGGTCACCACGAAAAAAATGATGAGGACGAGGATGACGTCAATCAATGGCACCAGGTCGATATGCGGCTCGTCCTGGCTTCGGTCGCTGCCGATGCGCATCCGTCAACCCTTCGCCGTGACGGGCTTGGCGCCCGCTGCGGCCGGGGCGACGGCTGCAGGCACGACTCGACCATCGATGGTGTCCAGCAACAAGGTGGCTTCCTGCTCCATCTCGATGATGTAACCGGCGATGCGCCCCTTGAAGAAGCGATGTGCCATCAATGCCGGCACAGCGATGATCATGCCGGTGGCAGTGCACACCAGCGCCTTGCCGATGCCGCCGGCGAGCTGATTCACATCGCCTACGCCGTGATCGAGGATGCCCAAGAACATCTGGATCATGCCGACCACGGTACCAAGCAGACCCAACAACGGCCCGGCCGATGCGATCGTGCCCAACGCGTTCAGATAGCGCTCCATGCGATGCACCACATGCCGGCCGGTGTCTTCGATACGTTCGCGAATCACATCGCGCGGGCGGCCGCGCACGTCCAGCGCGGCGGCCAGCAAGGCGCCCAGCGGCGAATTGCGGCGCAGCGACTCGATGTGGGTGGGATCCAGATTGCCGCGCGCGGCCCAATTGCGCACTTCCTCACCCAGGCCCGGCGGCGTCACCTCATTGCGGCGCAAGCTCCACAGACGCTCCAGCACGATCGCCAGGGCGATCACGCCCAGCAACAGCAACGGCACCATCGGCCAACCGCCTGCCTTGACCAGCTCCAACACGATTCGATTCCTCCGGCAACGCGGCCGCCTGTTCGCTGACCGATAGGATAGCAGCCGACCGCCGCCGTTCCGCAGCATCCCATAGCCGCGGCTGCCAGCGCCGTCGCTCGCGCAGTTGCAGGCCTGCGGCACCGAGCCAAACCCGGATCGCTCCCGCCTGGGCGGTGTCCAGCACCTCTGCTCCGCCCGACTTCCAGCGTTGCACGACCTCGGCGCGCGGATGGCCGAATCTGTTGCCATGACCGGACGAGACCAGCGCCAGGCGTGCTCCGGTCGCGGCGATGAAGGCGGCTTGCGAGCCGTCGGCGCTGCCGTGGTGCGGGACGATCACCAGGTCGGCACGCAGGTCCGCGGCGTGCCCGCGCAGCAGTCGGCGCTCGACGATTTCGCCAATATCGCCCGGCAACAGTGCGCTCGCAGACGCGGTCTCGACCCGCAGCACGCAGCTGGATTGATTGCGTAGGTAAGGAAAGCCAACATCGGGATGCAGGAAGCGGAAGCGCACCCCGTCCCACTCCCACTGCTGCCCGGCACGACAACGTGCAGTGACGTCCAACGGCGCACCCGGTGGCGCAGCCGTGCGTGCCACCGGAAGCCCTGTGCGCACCGCGGCATAGCCACCGGCATGATCGGCGTCGGCATGGCTGAGCACGATGGCGTCCAGCCGGCGCACGCCAAGCGCGCGCAACGCCGGCAGCACCACGCGCTCGCCAGCATCGAACCCGTCGCGTACCGCCGGACCGGTATCGAACAACAGCGCATGGCGTTGCGTGCGCACCAGCACCGCCAAGCCCTGGCCCACATCCAGCACCTGCACGTCCGCCTCGCCTGCGGCGGGTAGCTCGCGATCGGGCCAGAGCAGCGGCAACCACAGCAGCGCCGCCAAAGATTTACCCGGCGTCGCGCGCGGCAGCAACAGCCAGAACGCACCGAGCAAGGCGGCGATCAGGGCAACCCCATCGGACTCGGGCACCCACCACAACGCGACCGCGGTTTGCCCGAGCCAGACGAACCCCGGCCAGGTCAGCTCAAAGCACCAGCCGGCAAGCTGCCATGCCCACACGCCGCTACCTGGGTAGATCGCTTCGAGGGCGGTCCCCAACAGGCATAGCGGCACCACCACGAAGGTCCACCACGGAATGGCGACCAAATTGGCAAATGGCCCGACCAGCGACGCCTGCCCGAACAGGCTGACCGTCAACGGCAGCAGGCCAACGGTGGCCACGGTCTGCGCAGACAGGAAGCCGCGCACGATGGCGCGATCGTCGGACGGCAGGCACCAGACCAGCCATGCCACGCCGGCGAAGCTGAGCCAGAAGCCAGCCACCAGCACGCTGAGCGGGTCACACAGCAACACCGCCAACAAGGCGAGCGAGAGGACGTGCGCGGTCGAGGCGCGTCGCCGCAGCACCCTGGCGAGGGCCACCACCCCAATCATCAACACGGTGCGTACCGTGGGCAGCGCCAGACCAGCCAACAGCGCGTAGGCCGCAGCGCCGAGCAGCGCGGCAATCGATGCCGCATGCAGACGCGGCATGAATGTGCCCAGTCGCGGCTGCCAGCGCCAGATGCCAGCGACCAGCAGCACGAAGAATGCCCCGACCAGCCCGACATGAAATCCAGAGATGGCGATCAGATGACTGAGCCCGGTCGCGCGCAACGTTGCCCACGCCGTATCGTCCAGCCCGCGGGTATCTCCAAGCGCGAGCGCCTGCAGGTACGGCGCAGAGGGGCCGCCGACACGCTCGGCGATGCGTTGCGACATCCGTTCGCGCCACGCATCCACGCCTTGCGGCGGCGCGATCTGGCGTGCGGTAGCAGGCATGCGCACATAGCCCGTCGCAGCGATGCGTTGCGCCACTGCCTGGCGCTCGGCATCGAAGCCTCCGGGATTGCGCCAGCCGCGTGGCGCACGCAGCTTGAGCCGAAGCTGCCAACGCGCACCTGCATGTAGTGCCGCGCGCGGGCCGATGCGCTCGGCGCCAAAGTCGTCGTACCAGGCCAGCTGCAGGAGCTTGCCGCGCAGTGCCGCCGGCTGCGCCGGCGCCTGGTCCACGCGCAACTGAAAACGGGTACGGCGTTGCTCGGCGGTCGGTAGCCCGACAATCTGTCCGCGCACGGTGATATCGCGTGTTTCATCCTGCGGAGGCAGTTGCGACTGCAGGGCATCGGTTACCTGCCACCCCATCGTTCCGAATCCGAAGAGTGTCGCTGCCCCGGCCAGCAATAACGCACTCCGGCGCGGGCGCAGCCACACCGTCACGCCGCTGCCCAGCAACGCGACACACACGCAGACGACGTAAACCATGCGCGGAAGCAGTATGGGCGACCAGGCGCACGCCGCCACGCCCAGCAATAACGTGGCCGCACTGGCCACCGCCGATCCCATCTGCCGCGGCGCTACGTGCGCTGACACCTCAATGCTGTCGGTCGCCATCCCTGACCCTATCGATCAACGTCTTCACCTTAAATTGCGACACCTTCCGCGCACAGCGGAAATCTGCCCAAGCCTGGGTAGGAAGAACACGGCCGCGGCCGTCGCTGATTGCAAATACGAAAGAAGGACTGTGGCACCCAACCACTTGATGCAGTGCGTGGAACCGTGCACACGTGACGATGCATGCCGCACCAGCTCGAGGGATCAACGGCGCAGCACGCCCTGTGGCACAGCGTTCGCCCCGATTTCATGGTGTCGCCGCTAAGGTGAAATCCGTTTCTCAGGAGCCTCCCCCATGCGTAAAGGCATTGCATTGATCGTCGGTGTGACCGGCATCTCCGGTTACAACCTTGCCAACGTGCTGCTCGCCGACGGCTGGACCGTGTACGGCCTCGCACGCCGACCACTGCCCCACGACGGTGTCATTCCGGTCGCGGCGGATTTGCTGGACGCCGACAGCACCAACAGTGCGTTACGTGGTCTACCGATTACCCACGTGTTCTTCTGCACCTGGACCCGTCGCGATACCGAGCGCGAGAACGTCCAGGCCAATGGCGCGATGATGCGGCACCTGTGCGATGCGCTCAGCGATGCGCCGCTGCAGCACATGGCGCTGGTCACCGGCACCAAGCACTACCTTGGCGCGTTCGAAAATTACGGAAGCGGCAAGGCCGAGACGCCGTTTCGCGAAAGCGAGCCGCGCCAGCCGGGCGAAAACTTCTACTACACGCTGGAAGACCTGCTGTTTGCGCATGCGCAGCATGCATGGCTTCGGCTGGAGCGTACATCGCTCGCACACCATGATCGGCATGGCCAACGGCAGCAACGCCATGAACATGGGCGTGACGCTGGCGGTGTATGCATCGCTGTGCAAGCACACCGGGCAGCCGTTCGTGTTCCCCGGCTCGCAAGCGCAGTGGAACAGCCTCACCGACCTCACCGATGCCGGGCTGCTGGGCCGCCAACTGGCCTGGGCCGGGCTTAGTCCCGCGGCGCGCAATCAGGCCTTCAACACCGTCAATGGCGATGTGTTCCGCTGGCGCTGGATGTGGGGCGAGATTGCGAAGTTCTTCGAACTCGACGCTGCGCCCTGCCCCGCTGTGCCGGAACCGCTGGAGCCACGCATGAGCCAAACCGCACCTGCCCTGTGGGCTGAGGTGGCCGCGCAACACGCGTTGGTAGAGTCCGACGTCAATCGGCTTGCATCGTGGTGGCATACCGATGCCGACTTGGGCCGCGAGATCGAGTGCGTCAACGACATGACCAAGAGCCGCGAACTGGGCTTCCTGGACTTCTACGACAGCCGCGCCTCGTTCTTTGAACTGTTTACCCGCCTGCGGGCGCTGCGCATCATTCCTTGACCGATGCCGTGGCATCGCCGCAGGCTGCATTGGCCTGCGGCGAGCAGCGGCATGTGCCCTGGCAATCGCGCAGCATGCGATCGTATGCTGCCACTGCACTTCAAAAGCGCCACCATTTCGGCTAACGGTCACGGCACCGGCGCCCGCCGAAGTTTCCACGCTCATCGGCAATGCGATCGGTCTGCCAGCCGACCGCTTCGCCATGCGCTCACACCGCAGACGGCGCCAATTCGCGCAGCTTGCCCTGGTGTAGCTCCAGTACGCGGTCCAGGCGGCGTGCCAGGCCGCGGTCGTGCGTCACCAACACCAGGCTGGTGCGCTGGGCGCGGTTGAGCTCCAGCATCAGCTCGAACACGGTGCCCGCGGTCTTGTCGTCGAGATTGCCGGTGGGCTCGTCGCCCAACACGCAGCCTGGCCTGTTGACCAGTGCACGCGCCACCGCACAGCGCTGGCGCTCGCCGCCGGAGAGTTCGCTGGGCTTGTGTTCGACGCGATGCCCAAGCCCGACCGATTCCAGCAGTTGCAGCGCCTGACTTTTGGCAACGGCAACATCCTTGCCGGACAACAGCACCGGCATCATCACGTTCTCCAACGCGGTGAATTCCGGCAGCAGGTGATGGAACTGGTAGACGAAGCCAAGTGCCTGGTTACGCAGCTTGCCGCGCTGCGCGTCGGACAGCGCCGACATGCGCTCGCCGGCCACATACACTTCGCCGGAGGTCGGAATATCCAGCCCACCGAGCAGATGCAGCAAGGTGCTCTTGCCGGCGCCGGAGGCGCCCACGATCGCCACGGTTTCGCCGGTGGCCACCGACAGGTCCAGGCCATCGAATACCGGCGTGCGCATCTTGCCTTCGGCGTAGGTCTTGGCCAGCGCTTCGGCGCGGATCACCGCAGTTGCCTGTTCTGGTATTTGCACGGACGTTTCCCGGATCTCATTCATAACGCAGCGCCTCCGCCGGCTGGGTGCGCGAGGCGCGCCACGCCGGGTACAAGGTCGCCAGGAAACTCATCACCAATGCCACCACGGTGATCACCACCACGTCCTGGGTCTGCATATCGGTCGGCAGGCCGGTGATGTAGTACACGTCTTCGGGTAGCAACTTGACGCTGAAAATCGTCTCGATCACACCGAGGATGCGTTCAAGGTTGAGCGTCAGCACGATGCCGCCGATCACGCCCATGAAGGTACCCATGAAGCCGATCAACGAGCCCTGCACCATGAATACCTGCATCACCCCGCCCGGCGACAGCCCGAGCGTGCGCAAGATGGCGATATCGGCCTGCTTGTCGGTCACCAACATCACCTGCGAGGACACCAGGTTGAACGCCCCCATCGCCACGATCAGCGACAGCAGGATGCCCATCACGGTCTTTTCCATCTTCAACGAGTGATACAGGTTGGCGTTTTCCTGGGTCCAGTCGCTGACCCGATACGGGCCGTGCAACTTCACCGCCAGATCGCGCGCCACCGGCCAGGCCTGATCCATGTCATGCAGGCGCAGACGCACGCCGGTGACGCCATCCATGCGCAGCACGCGCGCCAGGTCCTGCATGTTCACCACGGCGAGGCCGCGGTCGATCTCGTTGTATCCGGCCTCGAAAATACCGCTCACGGTGAAACGCTTGAGCCGCGGCATCGCGCCCAGCGGCGTCGCCTGGGTGTCGCTGAGCAACACGACGATGCTGTCGCCGACATCCACGCCAAGCCACAACGCCAACTCCTTGCCGATGACGATGTTGTACGACCCAGGCGTCAGGCTGTCGACCGAGCCCTGTTGCATCTTCTTGGCCAGCACCGACACCTTGCCTTCTTCGGCAGGAATCACGCCGCGCACGATGGCCGGCTGCTTGCGCGGCCCCTGCAATAAGGATTCGGTTTCGATGTAGGGCGCGGCACCGGCTACGCGCGGATCGGACATGGCGACCTCGACCGCATGCTCCCAATCGCGCATCGGCGCACCTTCTGCACTGACCGTGGCGTGGGCAGCCATCTGCAACAGGCGGTCGCGGATTTCCTTCTGGAAACCGCTCATCACTGCAAGCGTGGTGATCAGCACGGTCACGCCCAGGGCGATCCCCAGGATCGACGCCATCGAAATAAACGAGATGAAGCCATTGCGCCGCTTGGCACGCAGATAGCGCAGGCCGATGGCAACCGGAATAGGTTTGAACATGCGGTTCAACCGGGAAAGGGACGCTATGGTGCCACTAGCGGCCGCCCGGACGAAATGGCGTGGGCCTGAGCGGCCAGACGCAGTTCACGTCGTTGCGGCGCCGGCAAGGTGTCCGGCCAGAAATGCAGGCGCTCGCGCCGGCCATCCGTTCGCCTCCACGACACCATCGCAAGCGGCCCGCGCCAGCGTACCTGCAGCCCTTCCACCTGCACATCGTCAATGCTGGCGGGTGTTTGCGTCCATGGCACCAGCACTCGCCTCACTGGCGAACGCAACAGCTGGTGCAATGCTCGCCCGCCTGCAAGCAGCGCGTACGCCGACAGCAACGCGGCCAGCCACAGTGGTGCGCCGCTGCGCCACACCGCCCACACGGCGAGCGCCACCAACACGCTCAACGCGCAAATCAGCCAGCGCGAGGGGCGCCACTCAAGCCGGCAAGGCGCGAATATCGGCGATGAGTGCGGCGTTGTCAGCATCGGGGCAAGCCTCGTATCCCATGAACCAGCGCCACAACTTATCGTCTTCGCAATCCAGTAGCTGTAGGAAAACCGCGCGCTCGGCGTCGGGAGCCTGCGCCCAGCGTTGATCGAGGTAGCGCCCGAACAATTGATCGAGTTCGCGCATGCCGCGCCGGCAACGCCAACGCAATTTTTTCAGCAGGGTTTGTTCGTCCATCTCAGTCTCCACCGCACCGCATGGCGGGCCAAAAACGACAGCGGCACCTGACCCAAGGGCCGGTGCCGCTGCGAACCACTTCCCCGTGGTGGGGAATCATTGCCGTGCGATCAGGCGCGACGCGCCATCATCAACTTCTTGATTTCGGCGATCGCCAACGCCGGGTTCAAGCCCTTCGGGCAGGTCCGTGCGCAGTTCATGATGGTGTGGCAGCGATACAGCTTGAACGGGTCTTCCAGATCGTCCAGACGCGCACCGGTGTCTTCGTCGCGCGAATCGATGATCCAGCGATAAGCCTGCAGCAGGATCGCCGGGCCCAGATACCGCTCGCCATTCCACCAGTAGCTTGGGCAACTGGTCGAGCAGCACGCGCACAGGATGCATTCGTACAATCCATCGAGCTTGCGGCGGTCTTCCGGCGACTGCAGGCGCTCTCGGTCCGGCGGCGGCGGCGTCTGGGTGCGGATCCACGGCTTGATCGACGCGTACTGCGCGTAGAAATGCGTCAGATCCGGCACCAGGTCCTTGATCACGCTCATGTGCGGCAGCGGGTAGATCGGCACCTCAGACTTGCCACACGCGGCAATCGCCTTGGTGCAGGCCAGCGTGTTGGTACCGTCGATGTTCATCGCGCACGAGCCGCAAATGCCCTCGCGGCAGGAGCGACGGAACGCCAGCGTCGGGTCGATCTCGTTCTTGATCTTGATCAGCGCGTCCAGGACCATCGGGCCGCATTTATCCAGATCGATCTCGTAGCTGTCGGTGCGCGGATTGGCGTCGACGTCCGGATCCCAGCGGTAGACCTTGAAGGTGCGCGTGTTCTTGGCGCCCTTTGCAGGGTAATGCTTGCCCTTGCCGATCTTTGAATTCTTGGGGAGGGTGAACTCTGCCATAGCTGCTCTCGTTGGCTCAGGCGATGCGCGGCGCGGACGACAACCGCACCGTGCGCATGAAGGTAAAGATGACGGATGCCACTGCCGAAGCAGTCGCGCAGCGGCCGGCCATGTGCCGGCGCTGCTCCAGCGTCATGCGACGACCAAACTGCTGCATCGACTCGGTGCCACGCGCAGAGGCGATGGCGGGCGATGCCAAGGCAACGGTGGGTCGCTGCATGCGCATCGATCAGTAAACGCGCGGCTTCGGCGGGACCACGTCCACGTCCTTGCTCAGCGTGTACATGTGCACAGGACGGTAATCGAACTCGCACTTGCCCTTGTCGTCGACGGTCACCAGCGTGTGCTTCTGCCAGTTGACATCGTCACGGTCCGGGAAGTCCTCGTGCGAATGCGCGCCACGGCTTTCCTTGCGCTGTTCGGCCGAATTGATCGTTGCTACCGCGTTGAGCAGCAGATTGTTCAATTCGTAGGTCTCGATCAGGTCCGAATTCCACACCAGCGAGCGGTCCGACACTTTGACGTCTTCGAAGGTGGCGAAGATCTCGGCCATCTTGTCCACGCCTTCCTTCAGCGTCTTGCTGGTGCGGAACACGGCGGCGTCCGACTGCATGGTGCGCTGCATGTTGTCGCGGATCACGGCCGTCGGCGTGGAGCCGTTGGCATGACGCAGCTTGTCCAGCAGGCCCAAGGCCTTGTCGCAGGCATCGGACGGCAGGGTCTTGTGCGGCTGATTGGGCTTGACCGTCTCGGCGCAGCGGTTGGCGACCGCGCGACCGAACACCACCAAGTCCAGCAGCGAGTTCGAACCCAGACGGTTTGCACCATGGACCGAGACGCACGCCGCCTCGCCGATGGCATACAGGCCCGGCACCACGGCATCCGCATCGTCACCCTGCTTGCGCACGACCTCGCCGTAGAAGTTGGTCGGAATGCCGCCCATGTTGTAGTGCACGGTCGGCAGCACCGGGATCGGCTGCTTGGTCACGTCCACGCCGGCAAAGATGTGTGCGCTTTCGGCGATACCGGGCAGCTTTTCGTTGATCACTTCCGGACCAAGGTGGGTCAGGTCGAGCAGGATGTGATCCTTGTGCTCGCCCACGCCACGGCCTTCGCGAATTTCCACCGTCATCGAACGCGACACCACGTCGCGCGACGCCAGATCCTTGTAATGCGGTGCGTAGCGCTCCATGAAGCGCTCGCCATTGCTGTTGCGCAGGATGCCGCCTTCGCCGCGCACGCCTTCGGTGATCAGGCAGCCCGCACCGTAGATGCCGGTGGGGTGGAACTGCACGAATTCCATGTCCTGCAAGGGCAGGCCGGCTCGCATCACCAGGCCGCCGCCGTCACCGGTGCAGGTGTGGGCGGAGGTGGCGCTGAAGTAGGCACGGCCGTAACCGCCGGTCGCCAGCACCACCCCGTGGGCGCGGAACAGATGCAGCGAACCTTCGGCCATGTCCAGTGCGAGCACGCCACGGCAAACGCCTTCTTCGTCGAAGATCAGATCGAGCGCGAAGTACTCGATCATGAAGCGTGCGTTGTGCGCCAACGACTGCTGATACAACGTATGCAGCATGGCATGGCCGGTCCGGTCGGCTGCGGCGCAGGTACGCTGCGCCGACGGGCCTTCGCCGTACTTGGTGGTCATGCCGCCGAACGGGCGCTGGTAGATCTTGCCCTCCTCGGTCCGCGAGAACGGCACACCGTAGTGTTCGAGTTCGATGATGGCCGGAATGGCTTCGCGACACATGTACTCGATCGCGTCCTGGTCGCCCAGCCAATCGGAGCCCTTGATGGTGTCGTAGAAGTGGTAACGCCAGTCGTCCTCGCCCATGTTGCCCAGCGCTGCAGAAATACCGCCCTGCGCTGCCACGGTGTGCGAACGGGTCGGAAAGACCTTGGTCAGGCAGACCGTCTGCAGGCCCTTCTGGGCCAGGCCGAACGTAGCGCGCAGGCCGGCGCCACCGGCGCCCACCACGACCATGTCGTACTTGTGTTCTGTGATCTTGTAAGCGGACATCGAATTATGGGTTCCTGTTTGGTCGCTGACGACTCAGCTCATGCCCAGCGCGATACGCGCCACGGCAAACACGCTGACGATGGCGCCCAGCACGGCAACAAAACGCACGAGGGTCTGCGCAATCAGTGCGAGCAGCGAGTCGTGTACGTAGTCTTCCAGTACCACCTGCATGCCCAGCTGCGCGTGCCAGAACGAGGCAATGAGGAACGCGACAAGCAGGATCGCATTCCACGGCTTGGCCACTGCGGCGCTGGCGGCGGCGTGATCGGCACCGATCAGGCTCAGCACGAAGATCAGGAACCAGATCGACAGCGGCACCAGTGCGGCCGCGGTCAAGCGCTGGATCACGAAGTGTTCGGTGCCGGTCTTGGCGGCACCCAGGCCGCGCACATTCTTCAGCGGGGTACGGTAGCGGCTCATACGGCACCTCCAGACAGCAGGACGTAAGCCCAGATGGCGGCGGTCAGCACAAGGCTCAGAACCACCGACAGCCAGCCCATGCTGATGAACGAGCGTACGGCATAGCCTTGCCCGAAGTCCTGCAGCAAGTGGCGCAGGCCACCGAACAGGTGGAAGGCGAACGACCAGGTCCAGCCGATCAGGAAGACCTGCCCATACCAGGTTGCGGCCTGGTAACGGAAACAATTCCAATGGTCGGGACCAAGCATCAAGGTGAGCAAGGCAGCGGCAATTCCCAGTGCGCCGACGGACAGTACGATGCCGGTGGCTCGATTGAGAATCGAGGTCACCATCTGTATCTGCCAGCGGTATACCTGGAGATGCGGGGAGAGAGGACGTTCGCGGATCGCCATTCGCTGGGCTCGTTTTCTCGGCTGGGCGGCACTAGGCCGCTGTGGCTAAAGGCTGCTCAAAAATCGATGCAGCGTCCATTTTTTTCCCAGTCGCCGTAGCGCGTTGGCTCGGGGCCGTCGCGCCCACCAATCTCCTTCGGCAGTGGCTTTTTCTCGGGAATATGCTCCTGAGAAGAAGGCTGCGTCTCGGAATCCTGCGCTGGGGTGGGGGTTGGATGGCCTATCATAGTGCTCTCACAACTTGGCGATTTTAGTCCTCCCCTTCCGTGGCTGACAACCTGAATCTTATTCCGCAGGGTTTTGGCTCCCTGCACAACATGCAATACGTCCGATTGGCCGGTACGGATGCAGTGGCGTTTGCGCATGCCCAATTTGCCAACGACGTACAGGCGCTGGCGGTTGGGCAGTGGCAGTGGAACGCGTGGCTGACGGCGAAGGGGCGCGTGATTGCCATCTTCGCACTCCTGCGTGAGGACGACGCACACTTGCTGATGCTGCTGCCGGACGGCAACGCGGCCGAGATCGCCGCGCAACTCAGCCGTTTCGTGTTCCGTCGCAAGCTGAAAATCAGTACTGCCGTGCTGTTTGCCTACGGCAGCTTCGTCGCGCCGGAGCACGCGCACGCCGCGCAAGCCGATATCGGAACGCAGCGTATCGAGCTGGATCTGGGTAGCGCCGCGCTGCCGCGCACGCTATTGCTTTACAGCCCGGATGCATTGGCGACGCCTATCGAACTGCCGAGCGTAGAGGCGCAGTGGCGGAGGACCGATCTGCAACTGGGACTCGCCCGCCTGGTCGAGTCCCAGCGCGAACAGTGGACGCCGCAGCAGTTGGCACTGGACCGCCTGCAGGCGTACAGCGTCAAGAAAGGCTGCTACCCGGGCCAGGAAATCGTGGCGCGGACGCATTTCCTGGGCAAGGCCAAGCGCGCCTTGCAGCTGCTGGAAACGGATGCGGCCGTGGACGCAGGCGCTGCCGTCGCATTGGACGGTAGCGCGATCGGCACAGTGGTGAGCGTGGCCGGCAACCTTGCGCTGGCGGTATTGCCGTTGGAGCTGACGCTGGACGCGGGCACCGTGTTGCAGGCTGGCACCCAGGGCGCCCGGCCACGCGCACTCACGACGGGACTGGAGCGTTAGCGGCAAGACCTAGCGGGCCGTGCCAGGCGGGTGAGACCTCGCGCAGCAACGGCAATGACCGAGCGTACCCGCCGAATCCGCGTGCCAGCCCTGTTCGTCTGACGGCCAGTTCGCTGTTTGACAGGTTGGCCTAAGCCGCCTCCAGCCGCTGGCCGGTGGCTGGATCGAAAAAGTGCAGGGCCTCGCTACGCAATGCCAGGCGCAACGGCTGGCCCACCGCCGGCAAGCGTTGCGGCGGGACACGGATCACCAGCGGCTGACCGCCACGGTCGAGATTGAGGAAGATTTCGTTGCCGACCGGCTCGATCACATCGATCCGCGCATCGAAGCCCAGTACCGCATCGTCGGAAGGCTGCAAATGCTCGGGACGCACGCCGACGATCACGTCCTGGCCGAACCAAGCCGCATCGACCCGCGCCGCGCCCAGCGGCACGCGCCACCCATCGGCCATGACCAGATGCAGGCCGTCCTGCGCGTCCAGGCGCCCCTGCATCACGTTCATCGCCGGGCTGCCGAGGAAACCGGCCACGAACAGATTGGCCGGACTGTCGTACAGCGCCATCGGACTGTCGATCTGCTGGATCACGCCATCCTTGAGCACCACGATGCGCTGGCCAAGCGTCATCGCTTCCACCTGATCGTGGGTGACATAGATCATGGTGGTGCCCAGCTTGCGGTGCAGCTGCGCAATCTCGGTGCGCACGCTGTGGCGCAACTTGGCGTCCAGGTTGGACAGCGGCTCGTCGAGCAGGAACACCGAGGATTCGCGCACCATCGCCCGGCCCAGCGCCACGCGCTGACGCTGGCCGCCGGACATCGCCTTGGGCAGCTTGTCCAGCATCGGGGTCAGGCCCAACAACTCTGCGGCGTTGTTGACGCGTTCGGCGATGACCTGCTTCGGATGCCCGCGCAGCTTGAGCCCGAACGCCAGGTTCTCGGCCACGGTCATATGCGGATACAGCGCGTAGCTCTGGAACACCATGGCGATATCGCGATCCTTCGGCGCCACGTCGTTGACCACGCGCTCGCCGATCTTCAGCGTGCCGGCACTGATGTCTTCAAGCCCGGCGATCATGCGCAACAGGGTCGATTTGCCGCAGCCGGACGGTCCCACCAGCACCATCAGCTCGCCGTCGGCGACTTCGAAGTTCGCGCCCTGCACCGCCACCTGGCCATTGTCGTAGACCTTGCGGACACCTTCCAACTGCACTTTCGCCATCGTTTGGCCTCAACGTAAAGTTGTGCGCCCTGCCCTCGGCCCTCCCGATGGCGGTGACGCCGCACGCGCTTGCCAGGAATTACCTGCAAACGAATGCATTGGTTTATTCTGACATGTAATCGTTTTCACATGGCAACATCGAACTCCGGAGGACTATGCCGCCAGGCAGCTAGGACGCTATTGCCCGCAGTGCGGCACGCCGTACGAAGCATGGCATGCCGTCACGCAGGTGCAGCTATGCCGCCATGGCGCTAACCGCTGGTCGCCAGTTGCTGCAACAATCCGGGATTGGGTGTCAGCGTCCATCCCCCGCTGCGCGCACGCAAGTGTCGCTCAGGAACAGACGTACCGACCGCCGGCCGACCGGCGCCTTTCCGACAAGCTGCTGATAACGATGTCTCCAGAATCTGAAACGCGGTCCATGCACAACACCCTGATCCTGTTTGGCGCCACCGGCGATCTTGCCCAGCGCTATCTGTTTCCCTCCCTGCTGCGTCTGTTCATCGACGGCCTGCTGCCGGAGGACTTCCGCATCCGTGCGTTGGCGCTGTCGCCGCACGACACCGATGCATTTCGCCAAGTGCTGCGGCCGCGTTTGACCGAAGCATTGCCGATCGCGACCGCCGAACAGATCGACACGTTGCTGCAGCGGGTCGACTATCGCTCGGTGGATCTGCGCGATGCCGATTCGGTGGCCAACGCGGTCCGCGAACTGGCCAGCCGCCGGTGTGTGAGCTATCTGGCGATCCCGCCGGGCCTGTACATCAGCACCTGCCAGGGCCTGGCGCTGGGTGGCGCGCTGGCGGCACCGCATCGCTTGATGCTGGAAAAACCGATCGGCCACGACTCGGACAGCGCCCGCGACATCCTGCAATCGATCGGTGCGCTGATCGACGAAGACCGCGTGTTCCGCCTAGACCATTACCTGGGCAAGGCGGCCGTGCAGAACCTGATCGCGCTGCGCTTCGGCAACACGCTGCTGGAAGCGGTCTGGAACCGGACCTACATCGAGTCGGTGCAGATCCTAGTCGCCGAAAGCGAAGGCGTCGACGGGCGCGATGCCTACTACGCCCGCTCCGGCGCACTGCGCGACATGGTGCAGAGCCATATCCTGCAGCTGTTGTGCCTGGTGGCAATGGAGCCGCCGGCCTCGCTGGAGGCCGACCGCATCCGCGATGAGAAGGTCAAGGTGCTGCGCGCCCTGCGCCCGATGACCGCCGAGCATGCCGCGCATGACTGCGTGCGCGGCCGCTACACCGCCGGCAGCATCAACGGCCAGCCGGCGCAGGCCTATCACCCGCCGGAAGGCAGCGATGTGGAGACCTTCGTCGCGGTGACCGCGCATATCGACAACTGGCGCTGGGCCGGAGTGCCGTTCCACCTGTGCACCGGCAAGCGCCTGGCCGAGCGCTCCACCCGCATCGTGGTGACGCTCAAGCCGGTGACGCACTGGCTGTTCGAACGCCCCGACCGTCAGAACGCGGTACCCAACCGCCTGACCTTCCAGTTGCAGCCGCAGGAAAACATCGAACTCGGCCTGATGAGCAGCCTGGCTGGCCCGGAATGGGGCGCGATCGAACTGCAGCCGCTGGAACTGGAACTGTCGGTGCCGACCGGCCTGCACCGTCGTATCGCCTACGAACGCCTGTTTGTGGACGCCTTCAACGGCAACCCCGCACTGTTCGTGCGCGACGACGAGGTCAAGGCGGCGTGGTCGTGGATCGACAGCGTCAGCGACGCCTGGAAAGACGCCGCGCTGCCGCTGCAGCCCTACCCGGCCGGCAGCTGGGGTCCCGAATCCGCCGCCCACTTTCTGCCTCCGGCCACCGACGCACAGGGAAACAACGCATGACCGCTCCTTCCAAGCCGGTGCTGGTTGCCGATATCGGCGGAACCAATGCGCGCTTCGCGCTGGCCGATGTCGACGCTTCGGTGCCGTTGCTGGATGACACCTCGCGCGAATTTGCCGTGGTGGACTTCGGTTCGCTGGGCGAAGCGGCGCGCTATTACCTCGACCAGATCGGCGTGACGGCCACCCAGGGCGTGTTCGCCGTGGCAGGCCGCGTGGATGGCGACGAGGCGCGCATCACCAACCATCCATGGGTGATCTCGCGCACGCGCACCGCCACCATGCTGGGTTTCAGTACCTTGCATTTGATCAACGACTTTGCCGCGCAGGCAATGGCCATCAGCCTGCTGCGTCCACAGGACGTGGTGCAGGTGGGCGGCGCCAGCTGGCGGCCGGCACCGATCGATCAGCCGCGCAACTACGGCGTGATCGGCCCGGGCACCGGCCTGGGTGTGGGTGGCCTGATCATCCGCAACGGGCGCTGCTTTCCGCTGGAAACCGAAGGCGGCCATGTCAGCTTTCCGCCCGGCACACCGGAAGAAATCCGGATCCTGGAAATCCTGTCCGAGCAGTTCGGCCGGGTGTCCAACGAGCGCCTGATCTGCGGCCCTGGCCTGGTCAACATCCATCGTGCGCTCAGCGAGATCGCCGGCGTCGATCCCGGCCCGCTGCAACCCAAGGACATCACCGCACGCGCGGCCGCGGGCGACCCGCGTTCGTCGCGCACCATCGATCTGTTCTGCGCCATCTTCGGTGCGATCGCCGGCGACATGGTGCTGATGCAGGGCGCCTGGGACGGCGTGTTCCTCACCGGCGGGCTGGTGCCCAAGGTGCTGGATTCGCTGCAGCATTCCGGCTTTCGCCAGCGCTTCGAACACAAGGGCCGTTTCTCCGCGATCATGTCGAAGGTGCCGTCGCTGGCGGTCATGCACCCGCATGCCGGCCTGCTGGGCGCCGCCGCGTACGCAGTGGATGCACAACGTCAGCACCCCGGGGAGCAGCGATGAACCTGCAGGACAACCCGCGCATCGCGCTGGTGCGCTACGACGACCCGGCCGAGTGGACCGAGGCGGTGGCCAGCGAGATGGCCGACCTGCTGGAACAGGAAATCTCCCGGCGCGGTCAGGCACGCATGCTGTTGTCCGGCGGTACCACCCCTGCGCCGGTGTACGAGTCCCTCGCCCATCGGCCGCTGGACTGGTCGCGGGTGGAGGTGGGCCTGGTGGATGAGCGCTGGCTCTCGCCGCAGGATCAGGACAGCAATGCCTGGCTGGTGAATCACAGCTTCCTGACCCACGCACCGGCGGCGACCTTCATCCCGCTGGTTCGCCCGGGCAAGCAACTGCCCGAATGCGTGCATACCGCCAACCTGCAGGCCACCCATGCCGAACCGGCCTGCCTGGCGGTGCTGGGCATGGGCGGCGACGGGCATACCGCTTCGTTGTTCCCGGGGGCCACCGACCTGCCCAAGGCGCTCGCCAGCCCGCAGCCGTATGCGTCGCTGGATGCCACCGGCTGCCCGGGCTCGAACCAATGGCCGTTGCGCATCACCCTGACGCCCGCCGGGCTTGCCAGCATTCCAACGCGCCTGCTGCTGTTGCGTGGCAAGCAGAAGCTGGACGTGCTGCAGGCTGCGCTGGAAGGCGACGATGTCAACGAGTATCCCATCCGCGTGGCGCTGCAGCAGCCTGGTCCGCGGTTGCGGGTACATTGGTGTGCTTGAGTGCGAGTGGTTTGTTGCGAGTCCCTCGCAACAGCCGATGTGATGCGAGTCCCTCGCAAGAACCCGCACATCCATGTGCGGGGAATTAAAAGAGCATTTCGTTCCTTCCCCCCGTTTCTCATAGCCGGTAGCCAATGAGCCTGCATCCGAATATCCAAGCCGTCACCGACCGTATCCGCAAGCGCAGCGCTCCCTCGCGCGCGGCGTATCTGGCCGGTCTCGATGCCGCCCTGCGTGAGGGTCCGTTCCGTAGCCGGTTGAGCTGCGGCAATCTCGCGCACGGCTTCGCTGCGTCCGAACCGGGCGACAAATCGCGCCTGCGCGGTGCGGCCACGCCGAACCTGGGCATCATCACTGCCTATAACGACATGTTGTCGGCACATCAGCCGTTCGAGCACTACCCCCAGCTGATCCGCGAGACGGCCCGCGCGCTCGGTGCCACCGCACAAGTGGCTGGCGGTGTGCCGGCGATGTGCGACGGCGTGACCCAGGGCCGCGCGGGCATGGAGCTGTCGCTGTTTTCGCGCGACAACATCGCCCAGGCGACAGCCATCGGCCTGAGCCACGACATGTTCGACAGCGTGGTGTACCTGGGCGTGTGCGACAAGATCGTGCCGGGCCTGCTGATCGGTGCGCTGGCGTTCGGCCATTTGCCGGCGATCTTCATGCCGGCCGGCCCGATGACGCCGGGCATTCCGAACAAGCAGAAGGCCGAAGTGCGCGAACGCTACGCCGCTGGCGAAGCCACGCGCGCCGAGCTGCTGGAAGCCGAAGCCTCGTCCTACCACTCGCCCGGGACCTGCACCTTCTACGGCACAGCCAACTCCAACCAGGTATTGCTCGAAGCAATGGGCGTGCAGCTGCCCGGCGCCTCGTTCGTCAATCCGGAGCTGCCGTTGCGTGATGCGTTGACCCGCGAAGGCACCGCACGTGCATTGGCGATCTCTGCGCTGGGTCAGGATTTCCGTCCGTTCGGTCGCCTGATCGACGAGCGCGCCATCGTCAACGCCGTGGTCGCGCTGATGGCGACCGGTGGCTCGACCAACCACACCATCCACTGGATCGCGGTGGCGCGTGCAGCCGGCATCGTGCTGACCTGGGACGACATGGACCTGATCTCGCAGACGGTACCGCTGTTGACGCGCATCTACCCGAACGGCGAAGCCGACGTGAATCGCTTCCAGGCCGCGGGCGGCACGGCGTTCGTGTTCCGCGAGCTGATGGACGCCGGCTATATGCACGATGATCTGCCCACCGTGGTGGAAGGCGGCATGCGTGCCTACATCAATGAGCCGCGCCTGCAGGACGGCAAGGTGAGCTACGTGCCGGGCACTGCCACCACCGCCGACGACAGCGTGGCGCGTCCGGTCGGCGATGCCTTCGAATCGCAAGGCGGGCTGCGCCTGCTGCGCGGCAACCTCGGCCGCTCGTTGATCAAGCTGTCGGCCGTCAAGCCGCAGCACCGCAGCATCCAGGCACCGGCCGTGGTGATCGACACCCCGCAGGTGCTCAACAAGCTGCACGCCGCCGGCGTGCTGCCGCACGATTTCGTGGTGGTCTTGCGCTATCAGGGCCCGCGCGCAAACGGCATGCCGGAGCTGCATTCGATGGCGCCGCTGCTGGGCCTGCTGCAGAACCAGGGCCGGCGGGTGGCATTGGTCACCGACGGTCGCCTGTCCGGTGCATCGGGCAAGTTCCCGGCCGCAATCCACCTGACGCCCGAAGCGGCGCGCGGCGGCCCGATCGGCCGCGTACGCGAAGGCGACATCGTGCGCCTGGACGGCGAAGCCGGCACGCTGGAAGTGCTGGTCTCGGCCGAAGAATGGGCATCGCGCGAGGTTGCACCCAATACGTCCGTTGCCGGCAACGACCTGGGACGCAATCTGTTCGCCATCAACCGCCAGGTTGTCGGCCCCGCCGACCAGGGCGCGATTTCGATTTCCTGCGGCCCGACCCATCCGGACGGCGCGCTGTGGAGCTACGACGCCGAGTACGAACTCGGTGCCGATGCCGCTGCCGCGGCAGCACCGCACGAGTCCAAGGACGCCTGACCCCTTTCCCTCTCTGCGACCGCTCCGGCGGTCGCCGTCACCCGGAGTTGCAATGACGATCGCCCAGACCCAGAACACCGCCGAACAGTTGCTACGCGATGCCGGCATCTTGCCGGTAGTCACCGTGGACACGCTGGACCAGGCGCGCCGCGTCGCCGATGCGCTGCTCGAAGGCGGCCTGCCTGCGATCGAGCTGACCCTGCGCACGCCGGTGGCGATCGACGCGCTGGCGATGCTCAAGCGCGAACTGCCCAACATCGTGATCGGTGCCGGCACCGTGCTCAGCGAGCTGCAACTGCGCCAGTCGGTGGATGCCGGTGCAGACTTCCTGGTGACCCCGGGCACACCGGCGCCGCTGGCGCGCCTGCTGGCGGATGCGCCGATTCCCGCCGTACCTGGCGCAGCCACGCCGACCGAACTGTTGACCCTGATGGGCCTGGGCTTCCGCGTCTGCAAGCTGTTCCCGGCCACCGCCGTGGGCGGTCTGCAGATGCTCAAGGGCCTGGCCGGTCCGTTGTCCGAGCTCAAGCTCTGCCCCACCGGCGGCATCAGCGAGGCCAACGCGGCCGAGTTCCTGGCGCAGCCGAACGTGCTGTGCATCGGCGGTTCGTGGATGGTGCCCAAGGACTGGCTGGCGCAAGGCCAGTGGGACAAGGTCAAGGAAAGTTCGGCCAAGGCGGCCGCGATCGTGCGGCAGGTGCGGGCGGGCTGATTGGCTGGCCGGCGTATCCAGCGGCTTGGAAGCCAGGTTGCCGGGAACGCTGGAGAGCCGAGGGAAAGTTGATCCGCTGGCGCTTTGGTTTTGAATGAGGAACGCCGGGTTTGCTGGCGCTTTGCTTTTGGTCGAGGAAAGATTGCTGGCGGACGCCTTTGTTTCATACGTGGGAGCGGCCCGCGGGCGCCGGGGCAGGACACGCCGTGAACCCATCCATGGGGGCTCTTACACGACATCCTTGTCGTGTAAGGTCCTGCCCCGGCGCCCGCGGACCACTCTTCGCATGTTCCTGCGTTGGCGGAACGGTGAGCAGCGATGGCCGCAGGGCATGCTCGACCTAGATGTTGATCGTTGCCTCGGCTGTTGAGGCAGGAGCCTCTTCGCGTCCCTCTTGAAGGCGGCGGATTAGGAGCGGCGGAAAAAACCGCGCGCTTCTAAATAGTTGGCGTCGGGGCGGTTTGTCTGAAGCTGCGAAGTCAAGGTCCGGAAGACGTGCAGCGAATTTGGCGGATGATTGGCACGTACCAAAGTCGAACACTGAATCAGCTGCCTTTTCTTCTCACTCAACGCGATAACGACTCGCAGAGGCGGCAGCGTGGCCGGGGATTGGCGGAGAGCGGCACAGGGATGTGCCGCGACGGCGCGTCAGACAGGATGTCTGCCGCGCCGAAGAGCCGATGCCCGGCCGCGCTGCCGCCTGCTGCCGAAGTCAGTGTCTGACAGCCGCATACTTGGCACGAACCGGGAAACCGCACCCTCACCCCAACCCCCGCTCCGCGCCCCGGCCCGCGCTAACGTCGCGGGCGCTCCAAGGCACGCGCGCCGGTGGCGCGCAAGCTGTGCCTTCTCGCCCCAAGGGGAGAGGGGCTTCAGACGCCTCACGTCGTTCAAGACTTCAGCACGGTTGATTTCAAGACTCTAACGCGGCGTTCGCTGGCGTTGTCTTCGGCACTCCACGCGCACGGCGTACCAGTGCCGCTGCGCCGCTGCTCATGTCGTCGAGGATCGCGTAGATCGTCGGCAGGAACAGCAGGCTCACCACCGTCGAAAACGCCAGGCCGCCGGCGATGGCGCGCGCCATCGGGAAGTACGGCGGGCCATCGCTGAACATCGTGGTGCTGGTCAGCGAAATCGGCACCATCGCCAGGATCGCAGTGCCCATCGTCATCATGATGGGACGCAAACGCTCGCGGGAGCCTTCGACCAGGGCCTGTGTCCGCCCCATCCCGCGACGGCGCAGGTTGTTGATGTGCTCGATCATCACGATGCCGTTGTTCACCACCACGCCCATCAGCACCAGGATGCCGATGAAGGACATGATGCCGAACGAGGTACCGGTGATCCAGAACAGCCAGAACACCCCGAAAATCGAAAACAGCACCGCGCTCATGATCGCCGCCGGGAACAGCAGCGACTCGAACACCGCGGCCATCACCACGTAGATCATCACCAACGCAATCACCAGGTTGAACACCATCTGGTTCATTGCCTCGCCGTCGTTCTGGTAATCGCCGCCATCGAAGGTGTAGCTGTAGCCGGCGGGAAAACTCATCGCCTTGAGCGGCGCTTCCATCGCCGCGCGCGCTTCCGGCATCGTGACCTTTTCGGCGAGATTGGCCTTGATGGTCAACGTGGTCTGCCGATTGGTTCGCCCGATCTGGGTGGCGGCCGGACGGATTTGCACCTCCACCAGACTCAGCAACGGCACGCTGCGGCCATCCTTGGTGCGCACGGTGAAGCTGGCCAGATCTTCCGGCTTGCTCTGCTCGGCGCCGGCGAACCGTACCCACACCGGCACTTCGTTGTCGCCGCGGCGGAACTCGCGCAGCGGTGTGCCGCGCAAGGCCAACCCGACGAAGCTGGCCACCTGCTCGACACTGAACCCGAACGCAGCTGCGCGCTCGCGGTCGACGCGAATCGCCAGCTCGCTGGTGCGGTCGCCCGTATCCACATGCACGTCGCGCAGCTCCTTGCGCTGCGCCAGCAGTGGAATCACATCGTCGGCCAGCGCTTTCAGTGCGTCCGTGGAATCGCCAACCAACTGCACTTGCACGCCTTGGTTGCCATTGCCGCCATCGCCCTGGTTACCGATGCTGTAATCGGCACGCGCAGAGCGCGGCAGCTCCTTGCGGATTTTTTCCAGCAGCGGCGGCAGGTCCTTGACCTTGCTCGCATCGAAGGTCACCACCGTATTGCTGCCTTCCACCTCGCTGAACCACGAATAGATCTGCGTGATGTGGTACTTGGCGCGATTGGCTTGGAGGTAGTTTTCGACACGGCCGATCTCTTCTCCCAGCTGCTCGCGCGTGTACGAGCCTTTCCACTGGTATTGGATGAAGGCCTCGTTGCCGCCGTCGCCACCGAACATGTCGACCTTGGTCAACTTCATGGGCACCAGGCTGATCGCGCTGACCAGGATGATGCCGGCCACGCTCCAGCCGCGATGCGCCAACGTCCACGCCAGCACCTTGGCGTAACGGCGCTGCAGCCGCGCAATCACGCCGTGCTCGGAGGTCACCATAGGCGGCGTTTTCATGCGTGCCGACAACATCGGAATCAAGCTGATGGCCACCAGCCACGACGCCAGCAACGACACCGAGATGGTGATCGCAATCTGCGCCATGAAAATGCTGATGTTGTTGGTTTCGCCGAACAAATTCGGCACGAACACGATGCAATGGCATAAGGTGCCGGCGCTGAGCGCAATGGCCACGCTGCGCGTTCCCAGCAGCGCGGCAAGCTGCGGTTGATCGGGCATGCGCTCGCGTTCCTGGTAGATGCTTTCCACCACCACCACCGCGTTGTCCACCAACATGCCCACTGCCAGCAGCAAGCCCATCATGGTCAGGATGTTGAGCGTGACTCCGACGAAATACATGAAGCCCAGCGTGATCGCAAAGCAGATCGGAATCGCCAGCGTCACCATCAGCGTCGATGGCCAATGCCGCAGGAAGAAGAACAGCACCGTGATCGACAGCAGCAGCCCCACCGCGCCGGCTTCGGCCAGTTCGGCCAGCGACGAGGTCACCGCCTTGCCCTGGTTGTCGATCACCTTGACCTGCACGTCGCGGAGCGCCGGTTGGGCGCGGATGTCTTCAACCTCTTTCAACGCCGCCTTCGATACCTCCACCAGATTGGCGCTGCGCTCCTTGTAGACATCCAGGCCGATGGCCGGGCGCCCGTCCAGGCGCCGCCCGTAATTCATGCGCGTCGGCTTGAGCCGCACCTCGGCAATGTCGCCCAGCCGCACGCCCTTGGCATTGAGCACCAGCTCGCGCAATTCCTGCAGGTCGCGCAGCTCGCCGATCGGCTGCACCCGGATGCGCTGGCCGTTGTCGTCGATCTGGCCTGCAGACACCGAGAAATTCAGCTTGCCCAGGCGCTCGCTCAGGTCGTTGAGGCTGAGATCGTGCGCGGTGAGCCGATCCGGTGCGATCGCGATCTCGACCTCGTTCGGCGGCGCACCGGAAATCTCCACCTTGGCCACGCCGGGGATACGCTCGATGCGCCGCTTGAACTCCCGATCGAGCATGTCGTACGCGCCGGTCAGATCGGTTTGGCTGGCCAGGCGCACCTTGAGCACCGGCTCGTCGCTGCTGGACCATTTGAAGACGTGGAAGCGCTGCAGATCCTCCGGGAAATCGTCGCGCACCGCGTCCAATCGCTCGCGCGCATCGGATGCGGCGATGGCGATATCGCGGTCCCAGTCGGAGAATTCGATGAAGATGTTCGCGCCGTCGGCGGTGGCGGTCGAGCGCATGCGCTTGATGCCGGTCATCGTCGCCAGCGCTTCCTCGGCGGGCCGCACCAGGTTGCGTTCCACCTCGTCCGGCGTGGAGCCGGTGTAGGGCAATTGCACGAACAGGAATGGCGCGGAAATATCCGGCAGCGCCTCCAGCGGCAGGCGGAACGCCGCGATCAAGCCCACCACCACCAGCGACACGAAGCACATGATGGTGGTGACCGGCCGGCGGATGCTGAAGGCGGCAACGCTCATAGTGCCTCCAGCCCGTCGGGGTTGCCCGCCGCCTGCGTGCGTTGCCCGGCCATGCGCCGGCCACGCTCCAGGTAATACGCATCGGCACGGCGATCCAGCAGGTCGTAGACCACCGGTATCACCAGCAGGGTCAGCAAGGTCGAGACCAGCAACCCGCCGATCACGGTAATGGCCATCGGCGCGCGCACCTCAGCGCCTTCGCCCATCGCCACCGCCAGCGGCAGGAAGCCGAACAGGGTGCACAAGGTGGTCATGATGATCGGCCGCAGGCGTGAACGCGCGCCTTCGATCAGCGCCTCGCGCTTGGGCACGCCGTCTTCGCGCAGCTGGTTGACCTTGTCGATCAGGATGATCGCGTTCTTGGTCACCAGGCCCACCAGCAAGATCAGGCCGATGAACACCACCACCGAGATCGGCTTGCCGGTCATCAGCAGGGCCAGCACCGCACCGACCATTGCCAGCGGGATCGTGAACAGGATGACGAACGGATGCAGCAGCGACTCGAACTGCGAAGCCATCACCAGGTACACCAGGAAGATCGCCAGCCCGAACGCGAACAGCAACGACTTCACCGATTGCGCCAGCTCCTCGCCCTGCCCGCCGATGTGCATGCCCACGCCGGCCGCAAGCGGGTCCTTGCGCACCATCGTTTCCACTTCGCGCACCGCACCGCCCAGGTCGATGTCCTTCAGGCTGGCCGACACGATCGCCACGCGGGTCTGGTCGGCACGATGGATCTCGCTCGGCCCCGTCGTCGCCAACACCTCGGCAACCGCCGCCAAGCGCACCGGACGGCTGCTACCCGGGTTGACGATCAGCTGACGGATCGCATCCACACTGGCGCGGTCGGCTTGCTGCGCACGCACCAGCACATCGATCTTGCGATCGCGGAAGCTGTAGCGCGTGGCCACATCGCCGCGCACCTTTTTGACGATGACATCGGCGATCTGCCGCGTGGTCAGCCCCAAGGCACCGGCGCGCTCCTGGTCCTAACGGATCTGGATTTCCGGGAAGCCCTCTTCTACCGTCGATTTGACGTCGGCGTAGTGGCCGTTGGCGCGCAGCATCGCGGCCAACTTCTGCCCGGCGCGTTCCAGCTCGCCCAGATCCTGGCCGCGCAGTTCCACTTCCAGCGGTGTCGAAAAGCTGAACAACGCCGGCCGCGCGAAATCCACCTGCGCGCCCGGGTGCCCGACCATGCTGCTGCGCAGCCGCTCGGTCGCCGCCGCTTCCACCGCCGGGCTACCGCCGCCAGCCATCACCACGGTGAGCTTGCCGATGTTCTCGCCGCTCTCGGTGGGGTTGGCATCCAACCGCGTGCCGCTACCGCTGACGCCGTACAGCGAGGCAACGCCCGGGTCCTTGTCGTGCGCCAGCTGCAACTCGCGCACCACTGCATCGGTCTGCGCCAGCGGCGTGCCGGAGGGCAGCTTGACGGTCATTTCGAAGCGGTCCTGCGCCAGCTGCGGAATCAGATCCGCGCCCAGCATCGGCACCAGAAACACCGTCCCGATGAACGCCGCCGCGGCCAGTCCCAGCACCAACCAGGGCCGCCGCAGCGCCGCCGGCAACATCCCCAGATAGCCACGCTCGGCACGGGCATACGGCGCCATCGCCAGGTCGCTGGCCTTGCGCATTACCGGCCCCACCACGCGGCTCAACCCGCGCCACACCTTCACCACGGCCCACGCCGCAGCGAAAAAGCCATAGCGCACGCTCGCACCTGCACCACGCCGGCCAGCCGCCACCGGCTTGAGCCAACGCTGCTCGGGCTGCCAATCCGGATGGCTCGGCTCGTCCGGGAACGCCATCGGCGGCGCACCCTTGAGCGAGCTCAGCATCGGGATCAGCGTCATCGACACCACCAGCGAGATCGCGATCGCGATCGCCACTGTCAATGCCTGGTCGCGGAACAGCTGCCCGGCGATGCCTTCGACGAACACCAATGGCAGGAATACCGCAATGGTGGTCAAGGTGGATGCCATCACCGCCATGCTCACTTCGCGGGTGCCGGCGATGGCCGCATCCAGCACGCTCAAGCCGCGTTCGCGCGCCTTGGCAATGCTCTCCAGTACCACGATCGAATCGTCCACCACCAGGCCGGTGGCCAGCGCCAGCCCGCCCAGCGACATCACGTTGAGGCTCAGCCCCAGCTGGCCCATGAAGAAGAACGTGGTGATGATCGACACCGGCAACGACAGGCTGATCACGAACGTGCTCCAGCCATCGCGCAGGAACAGGAAGATGATCAGGATCGCCAGCACGCCGCCAATCACCGCATCTTTTTTGACATCGCTGATCGCATGCTCGATGAAGTGCGATTGGTCCTCGATCGTGGTGATTTCCACATCGCCCGGCACGGTCGCCTTGAGCTGCTCCAGGCGCTTGCGCAGCGCCGCCGCCGTGGACACGGTATTGGCATCGCCTTCCTTGTAGATCGCCAGCTCCACCGCTTCCTTGCCGCCAAGCCGGATGATCGCTTCGCGTTCCTTGTAGCCCTGGCGCACCTGCGCCACGTCCTTCAGCCGTACCGGCATGCCACCGGCAATGCTGCTGCTGGACGACGACGAGGTGCTCTGCACTTCGGCCGCTGCCGCCAGCGCCGCCTGCGAACCGGTGGACGCTGCAATGGCATACATCTGCTGCATCGCCGCTTCGGCCGCGCTGCCGCTGCTGCTTTGCGTGGTCACCAGCATGTTGCGAATCTCGTCCAGATCCACGAACTGATTCACCGTCCGCACCAGATAGCGCTGCGAGCCTTCTTCCAGCCGGCCGCCGGAGATGTTGACGTTCTCCTCCTTGAGCCGGGTGATCACGTTGTCGATCGGCAGATTGAGCTGGGCCAGCTTCTGTTGGTCGATGTCGACCTGGATCTCGTCCTCCAGCCCACCGCCGACCTTCACCGCGGCCACGCCGGCCACTGGTTCGAGCTTCTTTTTCAGGTCTTCGTCGGCATAGCGACGCAAGCCGGTGAGCTGGCGGATCGCATCGGTGTCGGAGGCGGGCGCCTGCCTGGGCGACAACGCCAGCCGCATGATCGGCTCGGTGGAGGGATTGAAGCGCAGCAGTACCGGCGGCTTGGTTTCCAGCGGCAGCGACAAGGCTTCCATCTTGTCGCGCACTTCCAGGCTGGCCTGGTCCATATTGGTGCCCCAGGCAAACTCCAGCACCACATCGCTCTGCCCGGTACGCGAGATCGACTTGAGCTTGCGCAGGTTCTTGACCACGCCGACGGCTTCTTCCACCGGCTCGGTCACCAGCGTTTCGATTTCCGCCGGCGCAGCGCCGGTGTATTCGGTGCGTACGGTGAGTGTGGGATAGCTTAGATCGGGCAGCAGATTGACCTTGAGGCTGCGCAACGCGATCAGCCCGAACAGCAGCATGGTCACGGTGATCATGGCGATGGTCACACGCCGCCGCGTGGCGAAGGCCACCAGGCCACCGCCGCCAGGCAGTGGCGCATGCGGATCGTGCACGGGTCCGTGCGGGTTGCCGTTCTCGCTCATGCGTGCGTCTCGTCATGTGCGGGTGCAGCGGCCTTGGTCGCGACCGGCTTGCGATCGGGTTGGCCGATCACTTGCACCGCAGTGCCGTCGCGCAGCGCCACCTTGCCGGCAGTCACCACCTGGTCGCCTTCCTTCAGGCCCTGCCGCACTTCCAGCCACGGCCCTTCGGCATAGCCCAGTTTCACCGGAACGCGGCTGGCCTTGCCGTTGCGCACCACGAAGACAGCCGGTTCGCCATCGTCCAACAACGCCAGGCGCGGAATCACCAACGCGTCCTTGCGCTGGTCGTAATCGATGCGGATGCGCCCGAACATGCCCGGCTGCAACGCTTCGGCCCCCTGGCCGAATGCGCAGACCACACGAAACGTGCCGCTGCCCGAGTCCACCACCGGCGCGATACGGTCCACCTTGCCGACGAATTGTTGGCCCGGCAGCGCATCAGCCAGCAAGGTGACCGGCTGGCCCGATTTGAGCGTGGCCAATTCGCGTTCGGGCACGTTGAGCGTGGCCTCCAGCTGCGAATCGTCGACGATGCGGAAGATCGGCGTGTTGATCTGCACGAAGTTGCCGGTCTTGATCGAGCGCGATGCGATCACGCCGGAGATCGGCGCCTGCACCGTGGTGTACGACAGCTCCAACGATGCAAGCCGGTGCTGTGCACGGATGTTTTCGACATCGAATTTAAGTTGGTCCACATCTGCGGCGCTGACCAACTGCTGCCCCACCAACTGCGTGGCGCGGCGATAGCTGTTTTCCAGTTTGCGCAGCTGCGCTTCGCTCTGCGCCACCGCCAGATGCGCGCGATCCGGATCCAGGCGCACCAGCGCCTGGCCCGCCGACACCTTCTGCCCCTCTTCCACCATCACCGACAGCGCAACGCCCGAGGTCTTGGCCACCACTTGCGCCTCGGCGCGTGGCTCCAGCGCAGCGGTGCCGGTGTAACTGGCGGCCACCGCACGGCGCGCAACCTTGGCGATTTCCACCGGCACTGCATCGACGGCCTTCTTTTCCTCGGCCGCCTTGGCCTCTCCCTCTCCAGCCTTGCAACCGCCCAGCAACAGGCTCGTGGTGATCAACAATGCAGCGGCGCAGGTTCCGCTGCGGCCCGGCAAAAAGGAGAGTGGCGACATCGTCGTGTCCTAGTGGATGCGTGAACAGGTGTTGTAGGCAAGTAGACCACCCAAATGCACATGCCGCCAATGCGCCAAAGGTCATGGTCTATTCAACTTGGCCTATTCACCCGGTTTGCGCCGCGCCAATTCGCAGGCATACTCGGTCCGGTTCCGTCACGCCCCCACGTGCGGACGCTCAATCAGTCTTCCGGATACGAAACCATGCGCCCGCAGCCGCTCGCCGCTTGTCTCGCTCTGGTCGTCTTCCTGCCGTTTGGGGGCGCATCAGCAACACCGCAAGCCACACCCGCAGCTCCGGCCACCCCGGCGCCCGCTGCCACGGTGGCAACCCCTGCCGCGCCGACCGGCAACCCGTCGAATGGGCGCTTGCTCGCCTATACCTGCCAGGGCTGTCACGGCGTTACCGGCTATAAGAACGCCTACCCCAGTTATCGCGTGCCCAAGATCGGCGGCCAGACCAGCCAGTATCTGACCCAGGCATTGACCGAATACCGCCAGGGCAAGCGCAAACATCCAACCATGCAGGCACAGGCGCAGAGCTTTTCTGAGCAGGACATCGCCGACATCTCCGCCTTTCTGTCCACCCTCAAGTAAGCGCCCACATGCCGAACGCCCTGCACGCTCCGCGTCTAGCCATCGTCCTGGTCGCTGCCCTTACGTTGGCGGCCTGCTCCCAATCCCAGGTTGAGTCCACCGACCACTCCGCGGGGGATCCCGGCCACGCCAGCGGCGAGCACGGCTCCGGCTCGTCGGCAGGTCTGCCCACCGGCCGCGCCGACGCTGGCGACAAACTCGCCCATGCCAAGGGCAAGGCGACCGGCCAGAGCTGCGTGGACTGCCACGGTGCCGATGGCAATGCGCCGATCGATCCCAGCTATCCCAAACTCGGCGGCCAATACGGCGACTACCTTGCGCATGCGCTTCAGGCCTATCGCAGCGGTGACCGCCAGCACCCGTTGATGACCGCGCAGGCCACCGCGCTCAGCGATCAGGACATCGCCGACCTGGCGGCGTACTTCGGCGCGCGTCAGACGCAGTTGCGCGATCTGCACGGCGTCAACTGAGTCCGAGGCGGACGCCGCACCGTCTCATTCGGAATGAAAAAGCGCTTGCGCGAACATTAACAGGCCGCTATCATTTCGTTCTCAGTTTCGTGGGGCCATAGCTCAGCTGGGAGAGCGCCTGCATGGCATGCAGGAGGTCGGCGGTTCGATCCCGCCTGGCTCCACCACTTCAGACATTAGGCCGTCTCAAGTGGACAACGAGGTTTTGATACGCGTCCCCATCGTCTAGAGGCCTAGGACACCACCCTTTCACGGTGGACACCGGGGTTCGAATCCCCGTGGGGACGCCAATCATCCAGAAGCCCCGGCACTGCCGGGGCTTTTTTTTGCCGCTCACCAGGCCGAATCTGGTTCCAAGGGACGTTGGACATACCCTGCTTCATCAGCATGATGCAGCGGATAGAAAGAGTCGAATGTCTCCCGCGGATGCCGCGGCGCTTTGGTGCTGGTCGATCGAGCGCACGGCTGGTCGATAGGCCAGCGCTGCCAACGCCTGCTTGATCCAAGCAACTGACGAGTTGCAGCATTCCTCAAACCTACGAGCGTTCGCATGTCGGCTTCCCCCTGCCAAAGATGGCGCTGCCCACCATCGCAGTTGCACGTTGTGACCTTTCCAGCGACGTCGCTAAAGATCGCGACGCCGAGAACGCAATGTGCGCGATGGTCGTGCTCTAACGCAGGCCATGATAACGGCGAGCACGGGACGCAAGATCTGGTGCCGCGTGTAACCAGGCGCAGCGCACCTGACGCGCGGGGCCGCATAGCCGTTGCTCGCAAATCGACAGCTGAGAAGTAAGCGCACACTGGCATCAATGCATCCAGTGCGCCCATTTCGCTACCTCCGCAATCCATTGCGACGCAAGCACCGAAGAATTGAGGTGCTCCATGCACTCCAGGTGCGCGCCGTTGCTATTCAATCGATGCACTCGACGCGTGCGACCCAGCAGCTCGTCCGGCGGCGGTGCTTTTTGCCAAAACTTTTTTGCTCAGACCACTTCCCATCGCGTGGCGATGTCGCTATGATTGCCGGCTCGCAGCAACGCGGGGCCATAGCTCAGCTGGGAGAGCGCCTGCATGGCATGCAGGAGGTCGGCGGTTCGATCTCGCCTGGCTCCACCACTTCAGACATTAGGCCGTCTCAAGTGGACAACGAGGTTTTGATACGCGTCCCCATCGTCTAGAGGCCTAGGACACCACCCTTTCACGGTGGACACCGGGGTTCGAATCCCCGTGGGGACGCCAATCATCTAAAAGCCCCGGCACTGCCGGGGTTTTTTTTGCCTGTGCCTCACCTGCGTGCGGACGCATTGCGGCCCTTGCGGGCTGGAGCCAGTGCACGTGCAAGCGCGTCTGGCTGGCGAAAGTTGCATGTAACACCCCGCTGCACGCGCAAGCCGCTACATCGCTGGCTGATCATCTCGCCACCTCGCAATACGTTCTGAGCGCGATGCAGGAACCCATCGCAGGCTATTGCAATAAATAAAGCCTCCGCTCGATCTCAACGCCAGCGCACAAAGCACTGTGCGGAAGGCTCAGGTCTGCCCGCTATCCAGCGCCTTGCGACCCTCGTGCGTCAGGTCGATGTCGCCATCTTCGGCTTGCGTGGCATAGCCGGCGCGTACCGCCCAGTTTCCCTCTTCGTCGGCTACCGGCTTGGTGTCGTGGATGTCGCGCAGGATGCGCAGCTGTTGCGAAGTATCGAAGTCCATGGGGTCACCTGCTCGAAAGAGACTCCCACGGTACGCAAGCAGCGTGACGGTCGCGTGCCTGCCACGTCATCCACTGCCTGCACACTGCATGGCGCGCGGCAGCTGTGTGCCTGATGCGTTGCGTGCCGATGGACGAACTTGGCAATCAGGCATCTGCGCCACGCAGAAGCACTTGCAAGCGAATCGACTCCCGACGCCAGTCGTAAACCATGCGCCGATCACGCCCCCCGCTCTCGTGCTCAGCTCTTCCGCGTCCCGGGTGCGCCGAGGTCGCCATCCTCGTTGGCTGCGCAATGGTCAACGACGCCCTACATCCTGCCGAAACGCCACACAGCAAAAAGCCCCACCGGACTTCTCCAGAAGGGCTTTCGCTGGTGCTGCAATAACTTGGTGCCGAAGGTGGGACTCGAACCCACACGCTTTTAAGGGCGGCGGATTTTGAGTCCGCTGCGTCTACCGATTCCGCCACTTCGGCGTGGCCGCGCAGTATAGCGACTTGTTGTTGAAACGAACAGTGTCAGTTTGCGCCTGACGAATTCAGGTGCAAGCGGGGTCTGCAGCGCTGCGTACGGGCAGTCCCGATATACTGGCCGACTAAGTGAAGGAGTAAGCAATGTCGGTGTTGCGTGGAGTTCGGGTACTCGTGGTCGAAAACGATGACATGAATGCCATGCTGCTCGATCTGCAGCTAGTTCAGGCCGGTGCCGTCGTCATGGGCCCGGTCGGCGAAGTGCGCGATGCCCTGCAGCTGATCAACACCGACGCACCGGATATCGCAGTGCTGGACTATCGCCTGGGCAATGGCGAAACCAGCGAACCGGTCGCACGCCTGTTGTCCGAGCGCGGTATCCCGTTTGTGCTGGCGACCGGCGTTGCCATTGGCAGCATCCCGAGCGGATTCGAACATGGCGTCATCCTGATCAAGCCGTATCTGTCCGAAGAACTGGTTGGCGCCCTGTCCAGAGCGCGCGAGTTGCGCGACGCCGGGGGCTGAGCAGCAACGCCTGCCGCACTGCCCCGGTGCGGGCCGCATGCCCGCCCCCCAATACCCGATCTTCCTGCCATCGACGCGCTGTTCTGCAGTGCGCGGGCATCGATTAGCTGAATCGCCGCTTCCGCGGCGCTGCCGGTGCAGGCCGGTTACTACTAGAATTTGCCATCTAAGAATGACGGGCGGGTCGCTGGATGGAGATCGCCGTGTCGCCGTTGGCCGGCTTGCTGCCGGAGACGAGCGAAACTGCAGCATTGCTAGCCGCTTCCGTGCACGCTGCGGATGCGCTGTTGGGCAACAGCCCCGCGCTGCGCACAGCACTATCGATCTGCTTGCATGCGCACGTTCCGATGCTGCTCGTCTGGGGCCGCGACGATCGCTGCATCTACAACGATGCCTGCATTGAACGACTGGGGCCACGCCATCCGGCCGCTTTCGGGCAGCCGCTTGCGGCGCTGAAGTGTGCTGCTGATGGCGATGGCGAGCCAGTGGCGACAATGGCCCTGGATCTGGCGAGTTGGTCATGCAGCCCAGTGCTGCAAACGGGCGAGCAGTTAGGCACGCTCTACATCGGCGTTGCAGGCTCAACGCCTCATGTCAGCGAACAACGTCGCAGCGATAGTCGCGACAGTTTTTTATTGATGCTGGAAGACGCACTGCAGCATGTGTCCGATCCGCGGCAGATCATCGACACCAGCGTGCGCTTGCTTGGCGAACATCTACAGGCGAACCGTTGCGCATTCGGTCTGGTCGCTGCCGATGGCAGTACCATGCATGTCATCAGCGACCATGTGCAGGATATGCCGAGCCTCCAGGGCGATTTCCCGCTGGAGGCCGCACAAGGCCTACGCGATGCGCTGCTGGAAAACCGCCCCTGGTTCACGACCGATGCGATGGCGCCGGGTGCACCGGACTATGTGGCCGAGCAGTACCGTCGCTCCGGCTTGCGCGCCTCGCTGGCCATCCCGTTGCACAAGCACGACCGATTGGTGGCCGCGATCGGCGTCCATCAGCGTGCACCACGGCGCTGGCTGTCGGCGGAGATCGAACTGGTGCGATTGGTCGTGGCCCGCTGCTGGGAATCGATGCAACGGGCCAAGGCGCAGCAGCAACTCGCGGCCAACGAAGCGCGCCTGCGCCGCCTCGCCAATACGCTGCCGCAGATCATCTTCATTGCCGATCCGGACGGACGGCCGCACTACTTCAATCAGCGCTGGTACGAGTACACCGGCCTGGATCCTTCCAACAACGAAGATGCCGCCTGGCACCGCGCGCACACTGCCGATGGTCTGCGCCTGTCCGAGCAGGCCTGGAGCCTGGCATTGAAGGGCCAGCGTGCCTTCGAGGTAGAGTGCGAACTGCTGCGTCACGATGGGCAATCGCGCTGGCACCTGGTACGCGCGCTACCGGTGCGCGGCGACGATGGCAGCATCAGCGAGTGGATCGGTACCTACACCGACATTCATGACCGGCGCGCATTCGAACAGCAGTTACGCGAAAGCGAAGTGCGCTTCCGTGCGCTCTGCGAGACGGTGCCCGCGATGATCTGGATGGCCGACGCACAGGGCGATTGCGTGTACTGGAATCCACGCTGGTACAACTTCACCGGACAGGGGGAAGACCAGGCACTGGACCAGGGCTGGTGGGATGTGATGCATCCCGACGATGCGGCACGCGTGCGGCATGCCTTCGAACAGGCCCTCAATCAACGCGGCGAATTCCTCGCCGAATACCGCGTGCGCCGCCACGACGGGCAATACCGCTGGTGCATCGACACTGCGTCGCCGCACTTCGCCAGCGACGGACGGTTTCTGGGGCACATCGGCTCGCTCACCGACATCTCCGAACGCAAGCACATCGAAGACGCCACCGCTTCCGACCGCGCGATCCTGAGTTTGATCACCACCGGCGCACCATTGCCGGTAGTGCTGGATGCGATCGCATTGAGTGTGGAGGCACGCGGGGAAATCCCGTTTTACTGCTCGGTGATGGTGCGTGATGAGGTCCGCCACACCTTGAGTTTCGGCTCGGCACCGCATTTTCCGATCGAGTACAGCGGGCACTTCGAGCCATCGCCGATCGGACCGGAGGGTCCGCCTTGCGCCCTGTCGGCGCACTTGGGTCGTCAGGTGATCTGTGCCGATATCCAGGCCGATGCAAGCTTCAGCAGCCACCATGCGATCTCGGCGGCGATGGGCATCGCCGCGTGTTGCGTCACCCCGATCCTGGCCAGCAACGGGCAGGTATTGGGCACGCTCAATATCTATTACGACCGCCCTCACCTGCCGTCATTACGCGAGCAGGCGATGGCGCGCTCGGCCTCGCACCTGGCCGGCATCGTGATCGAACGCACGCGGGTGGATGCCAAGCTCAAGCTGTCGTTGCAGGCGGAAACCGCCGCGCGCGCACAGGCCGAACATGCCAACCGGGTCAAGGACGAATTCCTGGCCACGCTCAGCCATGAGTTGCGCACGCCACTCAACGCAATCCTGGGTTGGTCGCGGTTGATGCAGTCGGACATCGCAGATCCGGCCAATCTTGGCCGGGGCCTGGTGATCATCGAACGCAGTGCACGCGCGCAGACGCAGATCATCGACGACCTGCTGGATATGAGCGCGATCCTGTCCGGCAAGATCCGCCTGCAGGCCGAGCATTTCGATATTGCAGGGTTGGTGCGCAGCGTGCTGGAACTCATGCAACCCACTGCGTTGACGCGCAAGATCGCGCTGGAGCTGGATGCGCCTTGCGATGGCGAACTGTGGTTCTTCGGCGATGCCGGGCGACTGCAGCAGGTGTTGACCAACCTGCTCAGCAATGCGCTGAAGTTCACCCCTGCCGGCGGCACGGTGCGAGTGGCGATGGACGTCGAAGTCGAGCGCCTGCGGCTGTGCGTGCAGGACACCGGGATCGGCATTGCGGCGGATTTCCTGCCGCATGTGTTCGACCGTTTTCGTCAGGCCGATGCAGGCACTACCCGGCGCGTGGGCGGCCTGGGGTTAGGCCTGTCGATCTCGCGTCAGTTGGTGGACCTGCATGGCGGCAACCTGGGCGCCTCCAGCGCAGGCGAAGGCCAGGGCGCGCGATTCACCATCGTGTTGCCGTTCCAGCACGGCGTGAGCGACCTGCGCCCTGCCTCGGCAGACACCACCCATGTGGGCGCCCTGCCGGACGAGTGCCGCGACCGCCTGGCTGGCGTGCGCGTCCTGCTGGTCGACGACGATCAGGATTCGCGCGAAGCGGTGATGCAGTTCCTGATGCTGGCCGGGGCGCAGGTGCAGGCTGCCGGGTCGGTGGACGCGGCCGAGCACTGCTTGGCGAACGCGCACTTCGATGTATTGGTCAGCGATATCGCAATGCCCTTGCGCGATGGCTACGACTTGATCCGCACCGTGCGTTCGGGCCGCGCCGATCTGCCGCGCCATATCCCGGCCATCGCCCTTACCGCCTATGTCCGCGAAGAAGACCGCGACCGCGCGGTAGTCGCTGGCTTCGATGCGCACATGGGCAAGCCGGTGGAACCACCCGGGCTAGTCGATCTGATCGAACGCCTGATCTTGCCCACGCACGCGGTGCGGGCTGCGCTGGAATAGCACTGGAGCGTGCTCGGTCGATGACTTCGTCGCCGACCGGCAGACTCAGGATGCTTGCCTGTACCGAAGTCGTTTACTTATTGCAGTGTTGAGACGGTGAAACGCTTGGTGAGTCGGGGGTGCGATGCCTCGCCGCTCGCGTAGGTAGCTCAGCAAATCACCTTGTCACTGATCGGCCAAATTGACGAAGCCTGGCTGCACGGCGTGCGCTCACTTTCTAGTTCGGCTGGTCGAGCTGGCAGTGCCCTCGCCACGTGCGGGATACGCCGTGAACCCATCCCTAGGGGCTCGATGGCGGCATCCATGCCATCAACGGTCCCGCAAGTGGCGAGGACACCGTACCAGGCAGCTGGCGGGTGGTTTGTTTAAAAGACAGGGACACCGCGTCGCTGGTTGTCAGCTGCTTTGAAGCGCTGCACACCGACCAACGCAACTGGTCTTTGCCGGTCCACCGTCCGGGACCCTTGGCGGCATGGATGCCGCCACGGAGCTTACAAGGACGTACTTGCAGCGTGTCCAGCGATGGCGGGCGAAGACACTGCAGCCAAGCCGCAGATCACCCCATGACGTCAGGTGGCGTACCAGCCGCCAAGGAACCCAACCAGGGTTGCTCCCCACCTATCGCGTCATGATCTGCGGCCAAGACATTGAAGCCAAACCGCAGACCACTCCATCGCCGCACTAGATCAACGCCACGCCACCCAACCACGCCGATCACCCGACAAATCAAACGCGCGACTTAGCTACGTTTGGCACGCGCGAATGCGGCGGCCAGCGCATTGTCGGCCGGCGGCGCGGTGATCCGCGGTTTGTTGTTGGCCTGCGCCTGAGCACGCCCGCCACCGTCGCGCCTGCCCTGCCCCGGACCGCCGCTGCCACGGGCTTCACGCGGTTGCGCTGCGCCATCGGCCGCTGGCGGCGTGTCGGACAGACGACAGGTCAGCGCGATGCGCTTGCGCGCCACATCCACTTCCAGCACCTTGACCTTGACGATGTCGCCGGCCTTGACCACGTCGCGCGGGTCCTTGACGAAGGTTTCCGACAACGCCGAGATGTGCACCAGCCCATCCTGATGCACGCCGATATCGACGAAGGCACCGAACGCGGCCACATTGCTGACCACACCTTCGAGCACCATGCCCGGCTTGAGGTGCTTGATGTCCTCGACGCCTTCGGCGAACTGCGCCGCCTTGAACTCGGGACGCGGATCGCGGCCGGGTTTTTCCAGCTCCTTGAGGATGTCGCGCACCGTCGGCACACCGAATTGGTCGTCGGTGAACGTCTCCGGCTTCAGGCCACGCAGAAAACTGCCGTCGCCCAGCAATGCCTTGATCGGCTTGCCGGTGCTGCTGACGATGCGTTCCACCACCGGATACGCTTCCGGATGCACCGCCGAGACGTCCAGCGGCTCGTCGCCATCGGCAATGCGCAGGAAACCGGCGCACTGCTCGAAGGTCTTCTCGCCCAGCCGCGGCACCTTGAGCAAGTCCTTGCGTCGCTTGAACGGGCCATTGTCGTCGCGATGACGCACGATATTTTCCGCCACCGTGCTGGACAGCCCGGACACGCGCGACAGCAATGCCGCCGAGGCGGTATTGACGTACACGCCGACCGCGTTGACGCAGTCTTCCACCCGCGCTTCCAACGCCTTGGCCAGACGGTATTGATCCACATCGTGCTGGTACTGGCCCACGCCGATCGCCTTGGGCTCGATCTTCACCAATTCGGCTAATGGATCCTGCAGACGGCGCGCGATCGACACGGCACCACGCAGCGACACATCCAGATTCGGGAATTCCTTGGCCGCGAACTCCGAGGCCGAATACACCGACGCGCCCGCCTCGCTCACCACCACCTTCTGCAACTTGGCAGGGCCGCACAGCGCGATCGCCTCGCCGGCCAGCTTGTCGGTCTCGCGGCTGGCGGTGCCGTTGCCGATCGCGATCAGCTCCACGTTGTGCTGCATGCACAACTTTTTGATGGTCTGCAGCGACTGGTCCCACTGCCGCTTGGGCTCGTGCGGATAGATCGTTTCGGTGGCCACCAGCTTGCCGGTGGCATCGACCACGGCGATCTTGCAACCGGTGCGGATGCCCGGATCCAGCCCAAGCACCACGCGCGGACCGGCCGGCGCCGCCAGCATCAGGTCCTTCAGATTGTCGCCGAACACCGCGATCGCTTCGGCCTCGGCCTTCTCGCGTGCCTGGTTGAACAGGTCCAGCAGCAAGTGCATATGCAGCTTGGCCCGCCAGGTCAGCCGGCACGCGTCCAGCAACCAGCGATCGGCCGCACGGCCTTCGTTGGAGATACCGGCATTGCGGGCCACGCGGCCTTCGGCGTACTGGTGCCCGGCTTCGGCATCGCTGCCCGGATCAAGATCCAGGTAAAGGATTTCTTCGCGGCGTGCGCGAAACAGCGCCAGCAAGCGGTGCGAAGGAATCTTCGCCAGTGTTTCGGCATGGTCGAAGTAATCGCGGTACTTGGCACCGGCCTCTTCCTTGCCCTCGGCAACCCGCGCGCGGATCACGCCGTTGTCGCTCAGCCAGCTGCGCAATTCACCGACCAGCGCCGCATCTTCACCCCAGCGCTCCATCAGGATGGCGCGTGCGCCTTCCAGCGCCGCCTTGCCGTCGGCAACGCCCTTCTCGGCATCGACGAAGGCTGCCGCGGCCACGTCCGGGGACTGTGTCGGGTCCGCCAACAGACCGTCGGCCAGTGGCTCCAGCCCGGCTTCGCGCGCGATCTGCGCGCGGGTGCGGCGCTTGGGCTTGTAGGGCAGGTACAGGTCTTCCAGCCGCGACTTGGTGTCGGCCGCCACGATCTCGTTGCGCAATTCGTCGCTCAGCTTGCCCTGCTCGCCAATGCTAGACAGGATCGTCGCGCGGCGCTCTTCCAGCTCGCGCAGATAGGTCAGGCGCGTTTCCAGATTGCGTAGCTGGGTGTCGTCCAGGCCGCCAGTAACTTCCTTGCGATAGCGGGCGATGAAGGGGACGCTGGCGCCTTCGTCGAGCAGGGCGATGGCGGCGTGCGCCTGGGCGGGCTGGGCACCGATCTCATCGGCGATGGTGCGAGCAATCTGCTGGGCAAGCTGGCTATCGTGCATGACGGCGCGGGATGACCCGCTTCACTGAAAAATGCATTTTCGCAGTGCTGGCCCGCCACGGAAACCCGTTGACAACGCCGCCGTGAACCTATGCTGCCGTGCTCAGCTGACCTGACGTGCGTAATGGGTGGCGGCGCGTTCGACCAGAATGCTTTCGTGCAGCGATTCCAGCGCCATCACGCGGACCTTGCCGACATCCTTCAGCGGCACCATGCGTTCGACATATACCTCCGGGCCAGCATCGGTCATCGCACGCGACTTGCTGAAACCGTAAGGCATCACGCCCTTGTCGCCATCTTTGCTGCCACCGACGTACAGGACAATCGACATACCCACACCCTCTTCTGCTGCTGTTGCTGCGTTGTGGCGGCAGGATAACCAGCACGCCGTGAGGAGCTTTCCACGCACGTTAACGCTGGCTGTTTGCCGTTTGGTGACGGCGGCAAGGCCGGGCTCGCCTCACGGCCGCTTCACCCCGCTTGACGGTCAATCGCCGTCCATCTGCTTGCTGATCGACACCACATGGACCTCAAAAGTGGCTACCCGTTCTGGTCGATCCGCAATGGATTGATGCGCGCCTACCCGCGCCTGGAGCAAGACACCGCCTGCGAAGTCGCCATCGTCGGTGGTGGGGTGACGGCCGCACTGATCGCGCACGAATTGCTACGCCATGGGCACGAGGTGGTGGTGATCGAACAGCGCGACATCGGCTGGGGCAGCACCTCGGCCAGCACCGCATTGCTCCAGTACGAAATCGATACGCCGATGATCGAACTTGCCAAACGACACGGCATGCAGGCAGCGGCGCTGGCCTATGGCGCGTGCGCGCAGGCCATCCTCGACCTGCAGGGCCTGTGCAACACCTTCGGCGGAACCGACTTCACGCGCCAGGACAGCCTGTACTACGCCAGCCGCTCGCGCGATATAAAAGACCTGCGCAGCGAACTGGAGACCCGCAAGGCACACAGACTGCCGGTGGAATGGATCGAACGCGAGCCGCTTTGGCATCACTACGGCGTACATTCGGACGGTGCAATTCTGAGCCGCCTGGCCGCCAGCGTGGACCCGTACCGCCTTTGCTACCGCCTGTTTTCCGAGTGCGAGCAATACGGCGCACGCATCTACGACCGCACCGCCATTGCCTCGATCGAACCGCATCACCTGCACGTCGACCTGCGCATTGAAGACGGCGTGAGCGTGCGTGCCCGTCACGTGATCCTGGCAGCCGGATATGGCAACCAGCGCTGGCTCTCACAGCCGGTGGCGCGCAATCGCAGCAGCTACGCCTTCGTGACCGACCCGCTGCACGACAGCGAAATGGGCGCACTCAAGCACACCATGATGTGGGAGACCGCGCGCCCGTACCTGTATTTGCGCAGCACACCGGACGGACGCGTGGTCGCGGGTGGCGAAGACGACAACATCGACATTCCTGCGCGCCGCGACGCACGCGTGCAGGGCAAGCTCAAGACGCTGCTGAAGAAAATTGGCAAGTCCATGCCGGACATGCGCCTGCGCCCGGCGTTCGCATGGGCCGGCACCTTCGCAGAGACTGCCGATGGATTGCCGTTCTTCGGGCCGCATGCCGAACTGGGGCCACGCGTGTCGTTCGCGATGGCCTATGGCGGCAACGGCATCACCTATAGCGCCATTGGCGCAGGCTTGCTGCGCGCACAACTGGAGGGCACGCCTCACCCGCTGTCCGAATTGTTCGGCTTCGCGCGCCTGGGCTGAAACCACCACGGCCACCAACCGTGGCCGTGCATCGCATACGCATCGGCAGCCTGCTCCAGCGGATTGCGCACATGGATACCGCCGCACAGGAAATACACGGGCAAAAACAGCGGCCCCAGCAGCATGTACTGATAGACATGTGCGCGCTCGTGGTCGCCCAGGCGCACCGGTGGATGCTCGCAACGGCCTGCAGCGTGCGCGTAGGTACTGCACTGCAGGTCCAGCGTTGCACCCTTCAGCAGGATCACGTTGCCCAACGTCATTGCGCCACCCGGGCCCCATGGCCAGGCGTGGAAGACCACGGCATGCTCCCGCGGCGACCAGACCGGACGCGCACCAAAGCACGCCCCGGCCGCGCCGATCACAAGCCCGATCAAGGTGTTGGGCAGCGTCCACAACGCGCCCAGCGCCTGCACTGCAGGCAGGCCACGCATTACCGGCTTCAGTCGGCCTGGTTGGGGATCAGCAGCCACAGAATCAGATACACCAGGATGCCGGGAAACGCAGCCGAGGCAATCGACACGATGACGAACAGCACACGCAGCAGCGTCGCGCTCCAGCCGAAACGACGCGCAATGCCGCCAACCACACCGGCGATCATGCGGTCGTTGAGGGAGCGGGACAGCGTGGTGGTAGACATGGCAAGACTCCTGCAAAACGTAGCCAACAGTCTAGAAAACGCGGCCGCTGCAGATCGTGACGGCCGCGTGGCCTGCTCAGCGCGGCGTCACCCGCCCGGCGTGCAGGCAGCAATCTCAGGCAGTGCCGCCACGTTCCTGCAGCCAGCGATGGATCGCCACCGGCACCTCGCGCTGCGCACGCCCGGAGACGTAGATTCCGATGTGGCCGCCACGGAAGCTCAGTTCGCTGTAGTCGTCGCTGCCGACCAGCCCACCGAGCGCCCGTGAGGCATCCGGCGGCACCAGGTGGTCGTGTTCGGCGTAGATATTCAGCACCGGCATGTCGAGCGCCTGCAGATCGACCACCTGCCCCCCAATGCTCACCTGCCCGGTGACCAGCCCGTTGCGCTGATAGAACAACGTGACAAATTCGCGGAAAGCCTCGCCGGCCAGGTCGGGCGAATCGAAGATCCACTTTTCCATGCGCAGAAAATCTTCCAGCGCCTGCTTGTCGTCGAGGATGTCGAGCAGGCCCACGTATTTCTGCAGATTCAGCCGGAACGGCTTGAGCATCAGGTAGCTGGCGTTCATCAGGTCCGCCGGCACGTTGCCCATGGTGTCCACGAACAGATCCACATCGACCATGCGTGCCCAGTTGGACAGCATGTTGTCCGGCGTATGGAAATCCACCGGCGTCACCATGGTGATCAGGTTGCGCACCTTGTCGCGTTGCAGCGCGGCGTAGCACAACGAAAACGTGCCGCCCTGACAGATGCCGAGCACATCGACCGCTTCCAGGCCCGACTGCGCCCGCAGATGATCCACCGCGCCGTCGATGTAGCGCAGCAAATAGTCTTCCAGGGTGAGGTAGCGCTCGGAGCGGTCCGGATAGCCCCAATCCAGCACGTAGACATCCTGGCCGTGACTCAATAACCCCTTCACCAGCGAGCGATCCGCCTGCAGATCGACCATGTAGGGGCGATTGACCAGTGCATACACGATCAACAGCGGCGTCTTGGCCACCGGCGCCTGCTCGCCGATGAAGCGGTATAGCACCACCTTGCCATCGCGCCAGATTTCTTCGCGCTCGGTGACGCCGTAATCCACATCGTCCACGCCCGGCAGCAGCTTGAGCCCCTCGCGCAACTTGCGTTGCATCGACAAGGTTTCCTGCATCAGGTCTTCGGCACTGAATCCCAGTGGACCTTTCATGCCTGCGCTCCACGTTTTTTACCTGCCACGGGTTTACCAGCCGCAGGCTTGGGCGAGGATGTCGCGCCACCGCCCTTCTTGACCGAGGGCGTTGTCGGCGACGTGGAGACGGCTGGCGCCTTTTTCGGAGCCGCCTTCCTAGGCGCAGCGCTGCCGACGGACGCCTTCTTCGATGCGCCCGGCTTGACCGCCTGCGCCGCGCGGGCCGGCCGCACGACCGTGCTTGCCCTGGCGGACGGCGCGCGCTTGCCGGCTGCCGGCGTCACCGGTTCAGGCTGCGCCGCTGCAGCGGGCCTGCTGGCCGGTGAAGTTGCATTACGCAGCATCCGCCTGACCAGGCGCTCCAGCTCGGCAATGCGGCGATGCGCGGCGTCCATCTCCGAGCGCGTGGGCATGCCGAAGCGTTCGCTGAGTTGCTCGACCTCTTCCTGCAGCGCAGCGCGCAGGCGCATGTGCGCGTTGGCAAAACCGCCGTACACCTTGCGGAACTGCTCCGACAAGGCGACATCGGCATAGGACTCTTCGGCCGCCTCGATCCACAGATCGAACAGGGCACGGGCGCTGGTCAGCTGGCTGCCGCTGCTCTCGTGCTCGCTCAGCTTGGACGCGAAGCGCGCAAACGCCTGCTCGATCGCCGCCTTGAGTTGCTCGCCATAGGCCTCCGACTGGGCCTGGAACTCCTGTTGCGCACGCGCAAGCTTCTGCAGGCGCGACTGGTGATTGCGGTTCAACCCGAACGCCGGCATGTCCAGCCAGGGCGCATTTTCCTCGCGCCACTTTTGCAGCGTCTGCGCCGCGTCCTGCAGCCACGGGTCGAACCCGCCCGGGCTGCCGCCGCGCAGCGACCCCAGCATCCATTGCATCAACTGTTCGCCCTGCCCTTGTACGGCCTGGCGCCAGGCATCGGCCACTTCATTGGCCGAGGTGTCGCGCCCAGCAAACTGCGCGGCCACCTGCTGCATGGTGCCGAACCAGTCGCCGGCCTGGGTACGAAAGCGGTCGATGGCCTCCTGCGCCTGCGGGGCCGCCTGGGTGGGCAGCAACTGCGACCACCAATCAACGGCCTTGCGCCAATCCTGCGGGGCATCGCTACCGGACGCGGGCGGTGGTTGTTGCGCAGCGGCGCCGGCCTGGCCGTGGCGCATGGCATCTCCCCAGGCAGCCCAGTATTGGCGCGCCTTGTCGTCGAAGTTGCCGTTGTCCGAACCGCTGCTTGCCATCATCCCGTCCAGTGACCTCTACCAAGCCATCCTACCGCGTGCAAGGCGGTGCGCCGCTCAGGGTTTGGGGATACGCAGCGTCTTGCTGATCATCAGCGAGCCGGACACCGCAAACAGCAGCACCAGCGGATGGAGCTGCCACGGCCCCAGCTGCCATTGCCCCCACCACAAGGTGTCGCCGATATGGCCGCTGCTGGCGGCAACCGCGAGCAGGATCACCAGTACCAGGCTGGTCGGAATGGGCGTGCCTTCGAAATACGGCACCTTGTCGGCCTCGCCAGCGATCTCTTCGGCAGTGACGTTGTAGCGCGCCAGCCGGCTGACCCCGCAGCAGACGAAATAGCTCAGCACCAGCCAGTCCCAACCGCCGCGCATGCCGCAGGCATAGCCCAGCGCCGCCGGCGCCACGCCGAAGGAGATCACGTCCGCCAACGAATCCAGTTCGCGGCCCAGCGTGGAAGACGCTTTGCGCCAGCGTGCCACGTGCCCGTCCAGCGCATCGAACACGAACGCCAGCGGGATCAATGCCATGCCAAGCAGCAGATCGCCGCGATGCCCCTCTTGCAGGAACCGCATGGCCGCAAACACCGCACCGGTGCCGCAGAACGCGTTGGCAAGCGTGAACCAGTCCGCGAGTTGGAAATCGCGCAGCATCGAAAAATGGCGTTTCATGCGGAACCTAAGGTGAGCAAGACACAAAGGGTAACGCGCGCGCGCCATGCAGGCGACCGTTTCGCTGCACTCGGCTAGGCTGGCGATCCGCGTGACCGCTCCCGGCCGCGCACGACTTCACGAGGACATCCGATGCGCAGCATCCTGATCACCGGCGCGGGCAGCGGCATTGGCGCCGGTATCGCCACCCAACTGGCGGCCGACGGCCATCATCTGCTCGTCAGCGATGTGCAGCTAGCGGCCGCCGAGCGCACGGCGGATGCATTGCGCCAGGCAGGCGGCTCGGCGGAGGCGCTGGCGTTGGACGTGACCGATGCAGACAGCATTGCGCGGGCACTGGCCAATGCATCGCGCGCCCCGCAGGTACTGGTGAACAACGCCGGCCTGCAGCATGTGGCCGCACTCGAGGAGTTCCCGCTGCAGCAGTGGGCGCTGCTGGTGGATGTGATGCTCACCGGCGCCGCACGCCTCAGTCGCGCCGTGCTGCCCGGCATGCGTACGGCCGGCTATGGCCGCATCGTCAATATCGGCAGCATCCACTCGCTGGTGGCCAGCCCATACAAAAGTGCGTACGTGGCCGCCAAGCATGGCCTGGTCGGCCTGGCCAAAGTCATCGCGCTGGAAACCGCCGATTGCGACATCACCGTCAACACGCTCTGCCCCAGCTATGTGCGTACGCCGCTGGTGGAACGGCAGATTGCCGATCAGGCGCGCATCCGCGGCATCCCCGAGGACGCGGTGGTGCGCGATGTGATGCTCAAGCCGATGCCCAAGGGCGCCTTCATCGACTATGACGAGCTGGCCGGCACCGTGGCGTTTCTGATGTCGCATGCCGCGCGCAACATCACCGGGCAGGCTATCGCCATCGATGGCGGCTGGACGGCCCAATGATCACACTGGCGAAATTTTGATCAGCCATCGCGCGTGCCAGATGGCGCAAGGGGTCCGCGCACTTGTCCACAGACTTGCGCAGTGTCCATCCACAGGGGGTGTGGAGAAGTGGACCAGACCGGCCATTCCTCGGAGCACCGGAACGCTCTGCAACGTTCGATGTTTAATCCCGGACGGTTGAGCCTGGCTGGACTCGGTGCTGCGCTGCTAGCAGCATGGGCCGCTGATCGGAGGGAAGCGCTGGTCCGCTGACCCATAGTGCGCGCCGAGGATGTCGACCTGCAGCAGTCGGGCTCGGTTAGCTGTCCGACGGTGCTGTGTCGGCGGCAAGCAACCCATTGCGCTGCGCACGCGCAGCGATCAGAGCCGCGAATACGTCCACGACTGCATGCGCCCGTCGCGATACGGCATGACGCCGTGGAACGGGCGTGGGTCGCCATCGAATACCAGCGGCAGGAAATAGCGGTCGCCTTCCCACATTGGCACCTGGTCCATCCGTTCGATCGCAATCCACTCCAGCGTCCCCTCCGGATTGGCGGTGTGGGGTGTGCCGTCGAAGCTGTGGATCAGGAACACGAAGCCCAGCCAGTCTTCGCCCTGCTTGCCGAAGCCCGGCCAGCTGATGGTGCCGCGCAACTGCATCCGGCCGCAGTCGACGCCGGCCTCCTCGCGTATCTCGCGGCGCATGCAGGCCAGCACGTCTTCGTCCGGCTCCATCTTTCCGCCCAGGCCGTTGTATTTGCCCAGATGCTGGTCGCCGGGACGGGCATTGCGATGGATCATCAGCACCTGGGTGCCGTCCGGCGACAACAGGTAGCCGAGCGTGGCGACAATCGGGGTATAGGGCATGGCATGCGATCTGACACGAAGCGCATCAGTATGACCGAAGCGGCCCGCCGCACGCGGCGGTAACGCCGGCTCAGCCGACCGCGGCCTGCGGGTTCGGGCGCGGCGGTGCCACGTGATCGGTATCCAGCCGCAGGGTCGCGACGCCGTGGCCGCGTTCGGCCAGGTACTCCAGCCACTTGCCCAGGAACGTATTCATACGCATGCGGTGGCTGATCAGCTCGGCCGGCGGCGGGAACATGCCCATCACGTCCTGCCAGCGCCGACCGACATAGCAATGCGTGGTCTCGGCCTGGCGCGCATCGCGATACAGCCGCACATACGCCGACGGGTCCGGCTCGCCGGTGACCGGGTCGCACAGGTCGTAGGTCAGGCGCAGTTCCACCGTGTAGCGGTGGCATTCGATCACGTCCAGCCGCAGGTTCAGGCCATCGCCGATCGAGGACACGTACGAGCCCGGCGCCAGATCGGCCGGGGCGAACAACCGGGTCAGATGTTGGAAGTTTTCTGCATACAAGCCCATTAGCCAGCCAAAGCGGCTCAGTTTGGGAATGCGTTCGAGTTTGCTCAGTGCTTGCGCCATGGACCGATCCTACACGCTGCGCTGCCGCACGGGCAGCATTGACGAGGGCCCAACGGCAGGCCTACGTTGGCGGAGTACTGCCCCGCCCGTTTCGTCTCCCCCAGCCACCAACCACTGCCGGTCGCTCTTTCGACCGATGGGCACGGCGGCCGAAACGTGAGTAACGGCTACCGATCCCGAAGATCCGATCCCGAAGATCCGATCCCGAAGATCCGATCCCGATCTCCGCTCAGAACATCTCGCGCTGCAGGCCCAGGGTGGACAACACCTTGCTGGAGATTTCCTCGATCGAGGTATTGGTAGTGCTGAGCGAGGGAATGCGCTCCATCTGGAACATGCGCTCGGCGATCGCGACTTCGCGCCGGCAGGTCTCTGCCGCGCTGTAGCGCGAATTGGCGCGCCGCTCCTGACGAATTTGCTGCAACCGCTCGGGATCAATGGTCAAACCAAACAACTTGCTGCGGTAATTACGCAACCGCGGGGGCAACTGCTCGTTTTCCAGATCTTCCTCGGTGAGCGGATAATTGGCGGCGCGAATGCCGTAATGCAAGGCCAAATAGATGCAGGTCGGTGTCTTGCCCGCGCGCGACACCGCCACCAGGATCACATCGGCTTCGTCGTAATTGAGCGCAATGCCATCGTCGTGACTGAGCGCGAAGTTCATCGCGTTGATGCGGCGGTGATAGGTTTCGAAGTCGACCATCCCGTGCGCGCGGCCCACACGCGAGTGACGCGGCGCATTGAGCTCGCGCTCCAGCGGCTCGATGAAGGGCGCGAACACATCCAGCATCAGTGCGCCACTTTCGGCCAGGATCATGCTCAATTGTGGATCGACGCACGAATTGACCACGACCGGGCGCACCTGGTACCGCTCGCCTGCGGCGCGCACACGCATCGCGGCATCGCGCGCTTTATCTGCATCGTCAATGAACGACATGCGGTCGGTGACGAAGTTGAAACCGCTGAACTGCGTGAGCAGGCTATGCCCAATCGTTTCAGCGGTGATACCGGTTCCATCGGAGACGTAAAACACCGGCCGAATTGTTGACATCAAGACCACCTCTTTGAAATGGTGTCCAAAACTTACGGATTCATGCTTGTGCAGGCTCCGCTGTGCACTGCATGATAGCGGCTTCTTCCTACGGTCGCGGCCATTCAGCCCGCTCGGGCGATGGCCTTACGGAGCATCGCGCTTGAACGAGAATATCCTGTGGTTGCATGAGCTACGCCTGGCCGACCTGGCCCGCGTAGGCGGTAAAAATTCCTCGCTTGGCGAGATGATCGGCAACCTGGCTGGGTTGGGCGTCTCGGTTCCCGGTGGATATGCGACGACCGCGGAAGCTTTCAAGGACTTCATCGCGCACAACGATCTGTCCAAGCGCATCTTCGACAAGCTGGCAACGCTGGATGTCGAAGACGTCAACGCACTCACGTTGGCCGGCAAGGAAATCCGCGGCTGGGTGATCGACGCCCCGCTGCAGCCGGAACTGGACCGCGACATCCGCACCGCCTACGCGCAGTTGTGCGCCGAAAACGGCGGCGGCGACGTTGCCGTGGCCGTGCGCTCCTCGGCAACCGCCGAAGACCTGCCGGACGCCTCCTTCGCAGGCCAGCAGGAGACCTTCCTCAATGTGACCGGCGCCGACGATGTGGTGCACAAGGTCAAGGAAGTGTTCGCCAGCCTCTATAACGATCGTGCGATTGCCTACCGCGTGCATCACGGCTTCAAGCATGAAGACGTGTTCCTGTCGGCCGGCGTGCAGCTGATGGTGCGCTCGGGCGTCGGCGCGGCAGGCGTGTTGTTTACGCTGGACACCGAGTCCGGCTTCCGCGACGTGGTGTTCGTCACCTCCAGCTTCGGCCTGGGCGAGATGGTCGTGCAGGGCGCGGTCAATCCGGACGAGTTCTACGTCTACAAGCCCACGCTCACTGCGGGCAAGCCGGCAATCCTGCGCCGGTCGCTCGGCAGCAAGGCCATCCGCATGGTGTATTCGGATGTGCCCGGCGAGCGCGTGCGCACCGAAGATACCCCGGCGGAACTGCGCAGCACCTTCTCGATCAGCGACGAAGACGTGCAGGAGCTGTCCAAGCAGGCACTGGTGATCGAAAAGCATTACGGCCGCCCGATGGACATCGAGTGGGCCAAGGACGGTGTCAGCGGCAAGTTGTTCATCGTGCAGGCGCGTCCGGAAACCGTGAAATCGCGTAGCCACGCGACCCAGATCGAGCGGTTTGCGCTGGAGGCCAAGGACGCCAAGATCCTGGCCGAAGGCCGCGCCGTCGGCGCCAAGATCGGTAGCGGCGTGGCACGCGTGGTGCGCTCGCTGGACGACATGAATCGTGTCCAGGCCGGCGATGTGCTGATTGCGGACATGACCGACCCCGATTGGGAGCCGGTGATGAAGCGCGCCTCGGCCATCGTCACCAACCGCGGCGGTCGCACCTGCCATGCGGCGATCATCGCGCGTGAGCTGGGCGTGCCGGCCGTGGTCGGCTCGGGCAATGCGACCGCCGTAATCAAGGATGGCCAGGAAGTCACCGTCAGCTGCGCCGAGGGCGACACCGGCTTCATTTACGAAGGCAAGCTGGCGTTCGAGCGCACCACGACCGATCTGGGCAACATGCCGCCTGCCCCGCTGAAGATCATGATGAACGTCGCCAACCCGGAGCGTGCGTTCGATTTCGGTCAGCTGCCCAACGCCGGCATCGGCCTGGCGCGCCTGGAGATGATCATCGCCTCGCATATCGGCGTGCATCCCAACGCCCTGCTGGAATACGACAAGCAGGACGCCGACGTCCGCAAGAAGATCGACGCCAAGATCGCCGGCTATGGCGACCCGGTCAGCTTCTACGTCAACCGCCTGGCCGAAGGCATCGCCACGCTGACCGCCTCGGTGGCGCCGAATACGGTGATCGTGCGCTTGTCGGACTTCAAGTCCAACGAGTACGCCAACCTGATCGGCGGGTCGCGTTACGAGCCGCATGAAGAGAACCCGATGATCGGCTTCCGTGGCGCCAGCCGCTACGTCGACCCGTCCTTCACCAAGGCCTTCGCGATGGAGTGCAAGGCGGTGCTGAAGGTGCGAAACGAGATGGGCCTGGACAACCTCTGGGTGATGATCCCGTTCGTGCGCACGCTGGAGGAAGGCCGCAAGGTGATCGAAGTGCTGGAGCAGAACGGGCTCAAGCAAGGCGAGAACGGTTTGAAGATCATCATGATGTGCGAGCTGCCGTCCAACGCGCTGCTGGCCGACGAGTTCCTGGAGATCTTCGACGGCTTCTCGATCGGCTCCAACGACCTGACCCAGCTCACCCTGGGCCTGGACCGCGATTCGTCGATCGTCGCGCACCTGTTCGATGAGCGGAACCCGGCGGTCAAGAAGCTGCTGTCGATGGCGATCAAGTCGGCGCGCGCCAAGGGCAAGTACGTGGGTATCTGCGGCCAGGGGCCGTCGGATCATCCGGAACTGGCCGAGTGGCTGATGCAGGAAGGGATCGAGTCGGTGTCGCTGAATCCTGACACCGTGGTCGACACCTGGCTGCGCCTGGCCAAGCTCAAGAGCGAGGGCTGATGGGACTGATGGGTGCGATGTGGGCAGCAGCTGCAGGAGCGGCTGCTGCAAAGCCGGTTGCTGCAGCGGGAGCGGCAGCTGCGAAGCCGGCCGCCACCAGCGAGCCGGCATTCCGTGGGCGCAGTACGCGGTCAACTGGGGAGTGGCATTGCTGATCGTCGTGGTCGGCATGTGGCTGGCCCGGCAACTCAGTCAATGGCTGCACCGTGCGCTCACCCGCGCGCGCGTCGAGATCACGCTGACCAACTTCCTGCGCAACGTGATGTACGCGTTGCTGCTGGTGTTGGTCTTCGTCAGCGCATTGAGTCAGATCGGTGTGCCACCGACCTCGCTGATCGCAGTGCTCGGCGCGGCAGGTTTGGCGGTTGGCCTTGCACTGAAGGATTCGCTGTCCAACATTGCTGCCGGCGTGATGCTCATCGTGCTGCGGCCGATGCGCGATGGCGATCACGTGTTGATCGCCGGCCAGGAAGGCATCGTCGACGAGATCCGGATCTTCCAGACCCGGATCCGTTCGTTCGACGAACGCATGATCACCCCGCCGAACAGCACGATTACCACCGCCCCCATCGTCAACTACAGCACCCTGCCCAACCGCCGCCTGGAAGTGACGGTCGGCGTGGGCTACGAAGACGATCTGAAGAAGGCGCAGCAACTGTTGCTGCAGATTGCCAAGGACAACCCGAACATCCTGGAGTCGCCTGCACCATTCGTGCAGGTGACCAACCTGGGCGAGAGTACGGTCGACCTGATGCTGTTCGCGTATGCGACCAACGGCAACTTCGGCGCCGCCAAGAGCACCACGCTGGAGCAGATCCGCAACCAGCTGCTGGAAAACGGACTCAACATCCCCTATCCGCAGCGCGACCTGCACGTGTATCACCACGATGCCGATGGCAAGCCGATCTCCGACCTGTTACTGAAAGGCATCGCCGACGATGGCGACCTGGGCAAGGGACCTTCGTTGGCGCGCTGACGTACACAGTGGCATGATGGAAAGCAAAAGGCCGCATCGAACGATGCGGCCTTTTTGTTGATGTTTTTTATTGGATGCTTTTGTTGGACGCATCGCCACCGAGTGGTTTGTAACCCGCGCGGTCGGCTGAGAAATTAAGCGACGTACGCAGGCGTACCATTGGGATGGGACACCGCCGACACGCCCACACATGCAACGACGCCATGGCCAGCGCTCAGGCCTGCACGTCGGCCTGGGAATCGCCACCGAGCGCGCCCATGAACTGACGATAGTGGCGCAGCTCGTCGATCGAATCGCGCACATCGCTCAGGGCGGTATGCGCCGAACTCTTGGCGAACCCGTTGGCGACCGTCGGCGCCCAACGTCGCGCGAGCTCCTTGATGGTGGACACGTCCAGGTTGCGGTAATGGAAATAGCGCTCCAGGCGCGACATCTGTCGGTGCAGGAAGCGGCGATCCTGGCAGATCGAGTTGCCGCACATCGGCGAGGCGCCGGCACGGATCCACTCGCTCAGGAATGCCACGGTCTGCGCTTCAGCCTGCGCGTGGGTCACCTGGCTGTCGAGCACGCGCTGCCACAGACCCGAACGGCGGTGCTGATTGCGGTTCCACTCGTCCATCGCTTCCAGGGTTTCCAGCGGATGCGCAATGGCCAGTTCCGGTCCCTCGGCAAGCACGTTCAACTGCGCATCGGTCACGATGGTGGCGATCTCGATGATGGAATCGCGATCGGTATCCAGGCCGGTCATTTCCAGATCGATCCAGATCAGTCGGTCGTTGCCTGCAAGGTTCTCTGCCATATCGCCGTCCTGTGGAGGCCGTCGCCGGCCGGATGATGAAGAGGGCGCGCATCATACCGCGGCCACGTCGCTCAGGGCGCAAGTGGCGGCTTGCCGCGCTTGGCCCTGAAGTAATTGGTCAGGCGCAAGCTCGCCTCGGCTGCAAGTACGCCACCGCACACCTGCACGCGATGATTGTGGCGCGGGTCGGCCAGAAGGTCGAAGACGCTGCCGCAGGCGCCGGTCTTGGGATCGCTGGCGGCGAACACCACGCGCGCGATCCGCGCATGAATCATCGCCATCGCGCACATCGCGCACGGCTCCAGGGTGACGTACAGAGTGCAGCCGATCAGGCGGTGATTGGCCAGGCGGCGCCCGGCTTGTCGCATTGCCACGATTTCGGCATGCGCGCTGGGATCGTGGCTGGCGATATTGAAATTCCAGCCTTCGCCAAGCACGTTGCCTTGCGCATCGACCAGCAGCGCGCCGACCGGGATTTCGTCATAGTCGCGCTCGGCACGCTCTGCCAATTGCAAGGCGTGCTGCATCCAGTGCACGTCGATCGCCGCGTGCGGCGTGTGGGTCGGCGCATCGGTGGGCACGCTCACGTGCCCGAACCGCCCTGGCGGTCCAGGAACGCGGCGAACGCGGCAACCGTGGCTTCGCTGACGTGGTGTTCGATGCCCTCCGCGTCGCGGCGCGCGGTGGCCTCGTCGATGCCAAGCGCAAGCAAAAAGCGCTCCACGATCTGGTGGCGCTGCCGGCTGGAGGCGGCCAGCGCCTCGCCGGCAGGGGTCAGGAACACCCCGCGGTAGGGACGCTGCACGACCCACCCATCGCGCACCAGCCGCTTGAGCATCTTGGCCACGGTGGGCTGCGCCACGCCCAGGCGCGCAGCGATATCGACCTGACGTGCCTCGCCGCCGTCCACCAGCAGATCGGAGATCAGCTCCACGTAGTCTTCGACCAGCTCGGCGCGGCGCGCTTCGCGCACCTGACGGAAGCTCTCCATATGCACCTGCGCATCGATCAGGACCGGCGCGGCCGCTTCCACCTTTTCGCTCTTGCCCACCCTCTTCCTCGTCATCGTCGCCGGCGTCGATGCCGGGGCGCATAGTTTGAAGCACGCAGCAGATCAATACGATTGAAATTGCCAATGCTCAACAGCATAGCAACTGCTATATCATGGGTTTAACCCGTCTCTACCTACCTGCATGTCCGCCGACACCGCCGCCTCAGCGCCATCGTCAGCCACCGCCACCGGCGGTCTGGGCGACCACCAGGCCAGCGTCGCCGTGCCCAAGGGCGGCCATTGGTGGTTCCGCCTGCTGGCCTTCCTGGGACCGGGCTACATGGTGTCGGTGGGCTATATGGACCCGGGCAATTGGGCCACCGATCTGGCCGGCGGCTCGCAATTCGGCTACCTGCTGCTGTCGGTGATCCTGTTGTCGAACCTGATGGCGATCGTGCTGCAGGGCTTGTCGGCGCGGCTGGGCATCGCGACCGGGCTGGACCTGGCACAGGCCTGTCGCGTGCGTTATCCGCGTGGCGTCAATCTGGCGCTGTGGGGCATCTGCGAGCTGGCCATCATCGCGTGCGATCTGGCCGAGGTCATCGGTACCGCGATTGCGTTGAAGCTCTTGTTAGGGATTCCGCTCACCATGGGCGCGATCATCACCGCGGTGGATGTAGTGCTGGTGTTGTTGCTGATGAACCGCGGTTTCCGGGCGCTGGAAGCGTTCGTGATCGCGCTGCTGTTGATCATCTTCGTGTGTTTTGGCATCCAGATCGCGCTGGCCGCACCGCCGATCGCGGCGGTCCTGGGCGGTTTCATCCCGCGCGCGCAGGTGGTCACCGACCCGAAGGCGCTGTATCTGGCGATCGGCATCATCGGGGCGACGGTGATGCCGCACAACCTGTATCTGCACTCGTCGATCGTGCAGACGCGCGCGTATCCACGGACCGATATCGGCCGGAAATCTGCGCTGCGTTGGGCGGTCACCGACAGCACGGTGGCGTTGATGTTCGCGTTGTTCATCAATGCCTCGATCCTGATCCTGGCCGCGGCGGTGTTCCATGCGCAGGGCCGCACCGACGTGCAGGAGATCGAACAGGCGCATGCGTTGCTGGCGCCGATGCTGGGCGTTGGCCTGGCCTCGACACTGTTTGCGGTGGCGCTGCTCGCCTCGGGCATCAACTCCACCGTGACCGCAACGCTGGCCGGGCAGATCGTGATGGAAGGGTTCCTGCAATTACGCCTGCCGCCGTGGATACGACGCTTGCTCACCCGCGGCATCGCCATCGTGCCGGTGGTCATCGTGACCTGGTTGTACGGCGAGGCTGGTACGGCGCGGTTGCTGGTGCTCAGCCAGGTGGTGTTGTCGATGCAGCTGCCGTTTGCGGTGATTCCGCTGGTGCGCTTCGTATCCGACCGGCAGTTGATGGGCGCGCTGGTGGCGCCAGCGTGGCTGGTACGCATCGCGTGGGGGATTGCGGCGGTGATCGTCTGCCTCAATCTGAAGCTGCTGTGGGATACCGCGCTGCATTGAAATGCGGCATCGGCCCGGGCGTTGCGCCTGTGCGGGATCAATTGCTTCGTATCGCCAGCACAGCTGCAGGACGATGCCGCGCTTTCCTGCCTCAACGCGCACCAGCGCTGTGGATGATGTTTGAGAGCTTACAAGGTCTGTCCTGCACTGGTGGGAGGCGAGGTCTCTTCAGCAGACTCGACTGAGCCCAGGGCGCGGTGCGCTCGCCGCGCGCGGGACACGCCGCAAGGACATCCATGCAGGCTCGATGGCGGCATCCATGCCGTCGAAAGTCCCGCACGCGGCAAGCACACCGCAGCAGACAGTGATGGGTGACATCGAAGAGCGCAATGCGGCGCCAGACGCGCTCGAGACCGCTGCAAGCGCTACGCGCCTGCTGACGCGTCTTCCACTACGGCCTGCGCATCGCTCGAATCGATTACATTCTGCGCCAGTTCGCGCACTGCGCACGCGCGTGCAATCTACCTCGCGCCGCACGCGCTCTACTTGGCGCATGCACCGGTTTGTCCGTTGCCTGCAGTGGCCTTGCGCTGCGTGGGCATGCCATACATGACGCGTCAACGCGCGCATGCGACCGCCGGGCTGCATGCCCTCGCCTGCAGGAGTTCTTATGGATCCGTTCGAGGCGCATCCGGCCGATGCCGGGCGCCGCCACTTTCTCATTTCCGGCACGGCAGCCGTGGCAGCGTTGTCGCTGCCACATCTCGCCAGCGCCGCCGCAGCCAGGCGCATGCCATCCACCTCGTCGCCCCACTCTTCCACTCACGGAGTCAAGCAGATGTCCAATTTCGTCAAACGTCCCGACGGCGCCAACATTTTTTACAAGGACTGGGGCAAGGGCCAACCGGTCGTGTTTTCGCACGGCTGGCCGCTCAGTGCCGATGCCTGGGATGCGCAGATGTTGTTCATGGGCCAGCACGGTTTCCGCGTGATTGCGCATGACCGCCGCAGCCACGGCCGTTCGTCGCAGACCTGGGACGGCAACGATATGGATACCTATGCCGACGATCTGGCTGCGGTGATCGAGGCACTGGATCTGAAGGACGCGATCCTGGTGGGCCATTCCACCGGCGGTGGCGAAGTGGCGCATTACGTTGGCCGCCATGGCAGCAAGCGCGTGGCCAAGGTGGTGCTGGTAGGCGCCGTGCCGCCGCAGATGGTCAAGAGTGCGACCAACCCGGGTGGCCTGCCGATGAGCGTGTTCGACGGCATTCGCGACGGTGTGGCCAAGGATCGTTCGCAGTTTTATCAAGACCTGACCACGCCATTCTTTGGCGCCAACCGCGATGGCAACAAGGTCACCCAGGGCATGCGCGATGCGTTCTGGCTGCAGGGCATGTTGGGTGGGCACAAGGGTCAGTACGACTGCATCAGGGAATTTTCCGAAGTCGATTACACGCCCGACCTGAAGAAGATCGATGTGCCGGCGTTGGTGGTACACGGCGACGACGATCAAATCGTGCCGATCGATGCATCCGGCAAGATGTCGGCAAAGATCATCAAGAATGCCGAACTGAAGATCTACGCCGGCGCGCCGCACGGTCTGACCTTTACCCACACGGACCAGTTCAACAAGGATCTGTTGGCGTTCGCAAAAGCCTGATCGAGGTGAATGGATCAGCGAAGGGCCGGCTCGAGAGAGCCGGCCTTTTTTGATCTGGCGCTAGTGATCGTGCAAGAACAGCTCACGCACCCGGATAGATTGTTGTCATGCGGTATCGATGCGCTCGGAGCCGCACATTGGCAGTGACAGATCCCGATTCGCATACCGGCGACGTTCGCCTGATGGTGAATGTCGTCGCTGTTCGCTGCGCTTCCCAGACTCAGTCGAGATGTTGGTTTGGCTAAGGGCATCACGCGCTCACCGCCTTCAGGACACGTCGCGTGCTACCGACACCTTGCCGCTTCAGCGCAGCAACCAGTCGGCCAGCAGGAACCCGCCGCTCATCGCCACGACGAGCAATGCACCGGTCAGACGTGGCGGAGCGGGCAACGGCAAGTCGAGCAACCGGCAGCCGATGCCGATCGCCAATGCGAGCAGTACCCCGAGCACTGCCAGGCTCATGCGTCGCCCTGCCGGCCAACGCGGCCGCTGGGTCCGCCGCAATGCCTCAGGTTCCTTGCGGCATGCCGGGCCAGGAAGCGGTCGGCCAGTGCATAGCCGCACGTCATTGCCAGCACCAGCAGCGCGCCGACAAAGGCCGTGGGTGCAGGCGATGGAATGCCGGCCACACGGCAGCCGAAGCCGATCGCCACGCCCAGCGCGACACCGCTGATGAACTTCCAATTCATGGGCATCAGATATCCGAGTGCGCGTGCGGCGGCAGCGCCGCACCGCCGTCACCGACGAAGTGGCGCACCACCGGTGCGCGCTCGCCGTGATGCAGGGCGCGGATCTGCTCCTGTAACTGACGGTCGTCGCCGGTGACGCGTTCGTGCTGCCGCAGATGTTCCAGCCATGAGGCGACGAGGAAGTATTCCAGTTGCACACCCGGCGTTGCAGCGTCTTCGGCAATGCCCCAGACCACGGCGCCGTCGCGGCGGCGCGCGTTGCCCAGTTGCGTCATCAACTGCAGGAACATGACGCGTGCCTCGGCAGCGATACGGTATTCCACCGTGACCAGCACCGGGCCGCGGTCATGCTCGAGGCGATCGGCTTGCGCAGGCGCAGGCCAATGTCCGCCGGGGGCGAGGTCCAGCTGTTCGGTCCCGGCAATCCGCGCGCGTTTGACCAATAGCGCGGCGATCACTGCACCGGCCGCGGCGATCTGCAGCGCCGTGGCAATCGACGTGCGTTGCGCCAACGCGCCCCATACCAGCGAGCCGCTGGCCATGCCTGCGGAAAACACCACGATGTACAACGACAATGCACGCGCACGCACCCAGGCAGGGACGGCGGTCTGTGCGGCGATCTGCAACGACGACAGCACCGTGATCCAGGCCAGGCCGTTCACCACCATCACCACGCACAACACGCCAAGCAGCCGCGACAACGCCAAGCCCAGCAGCGATGCGGCGCACACCAGGGTGGCGACGAACACCAGCAGATCGCGGTCGTAGCGCGCACGCAGGCGCGGCAACAACAAGGCGCCGCTGATCGCGCCCATGCCGATACAGCCCAGCAAAATGCCGTAGCTGCCGGCGCCCAGCTGCATGTCGCGGCGGACCACCAACGGCAGCAGCGCGGTCAACGCGCTGGCGAACACGAAAAATCCGGCGGCCTTGATCAGCACCGCCTGCAGGCGACCTGCGCGCGCGGCGTAGCGCAACCCTGCGCGCAGGCCTGCGCCAAAGCTCTCCGGCGGCAGCGCCGAGGCATGCACATCGCGGCGCCATCGCCACAGCACGTACAGCATCATGCCGAAGGTCAGCCCGTTGAGCAGAAAGGCCCACGGCGGGCCGAACTGGGCCACGATCAGCCCACCCACGGCCGGGCCGATCGATCGGGCGATGTTCATGCCGATCGAATTGAGCGCCACCGCCGAAGCCAGCATCTGGCGCGGCACCAGTTCCGACACGATCGCCGCCTGCGCCGGCATCGCCATTGCTGCGCCCACGCCCATTGCAAAGGTGAGCGCCACCAAGACCCAAGGCGTCAGCAGCTGCAGAAGCGCCAGTAATGCGAGCAGACCGGCCACCAGCAGCATCCAGGCCTGGGTCAACAGCAAGTAGCGACGACGGTCGACGATGTCGGCCAGCGTGCCGGCGACCAGTGCCAATAGCACCACCGGCAAGGTGGTCGCCGACTGCACCGCCGCCACCATCAACGGCGAGCCGGTCTGTTCGGCCATCACCCAGGACGCGGCGACATCGTTGATCCAGGTCCCGATATTGCTGCCCAGGATCGCCAGCCACAAGGCGCGAAAGACCGACTCACGCAGCGGCGCCCAGGCACCACCTTCGGCAGGTGCGGCAGAAACAGTCATCGCGGCAAGGCTCCAGGCAATGGGATGAAACAGACAAGGCGAAGGTGTGCCGCGCGCCACGTGCAGGCACGCAGATGTGCTGCCGATGACGCCATCAGAACGCGAAGCACGCGCATCCCAAGGCGCCCCAGAAGCTACGTAGATCATCGCTGGGGACAGCGTGTTGCCCCGCATGCGCGTGCGCGCCGTGGGCGCGACACGCGTGGCCGTGCGCATGCGTGTGCGTTGCAGCGGACAGCCCGCTTACCCCGCCTCCAACCTGGTAGCCGCCGAATCGATTCACCGGCGACCAGTCCGGCATGGCAGGCGGCAACGTGGGGGCGAGCGCGGCAAAGTCGCCATCGCCATGCACGACACGCCCGCCCAGCACGGTCAGCACGCTGGTGATGTCGGCGATGGCCGCATCGTCGATGCGGAAGTAATCGTCAGACAACACGATGAAGTCGGCCAACTGCCCCACCGCCAAGGTGCCCTTGCGGGTCTCGTCGCCGGAAAACCAGGCGCTGCCCTGTGTCCACAAGCGCAACGCCTGTTCGCGATCGAGCAGATTCTCGTCGCCGTACAGGGCCAGACCGCCCACCGTGCGGCCGGTGACCAGCCACGACAGCGCCACCCAGGGGTTGTAGCTGGCCACGCGCGTGGCATCGGTGCCTGCGCCGACCGGAATTCCCGCTGCGAGCATGCGTTGCACTGGCGGCGTCTGCCTTGCAGCCTGCACGCCGTAGCGCTGCACGAACGCCTCGCCCTGGTAGGCCATGCGATGTTGCACGGCGATGCCGCCGTTCAAGGCGCGGATGCGCTCGATATTGCGCGGGGTAATCGTTTCGGCATGGTCGATGAACCAGTGCAAGCCATCGAACGGGATGTCGGCGTTGACCTTTTCGTAGACATCGAGAATGCGCGCGATGCTTTCGTCGTATGTCGCATGGATACGGAACGGCCAGCGTTTTTCCACCAGCAGCCACACCACTTGCTCCAGCTCGGGTTCCAGCTCCGCCGGCAGCTCCGGGCGCGGTTCGCTGAATTGTTCGAAGTCTGCAGCGGAAAACACCAGCATCTCGCCGGCGCCGTTGTGACGCAGCAGGTCATCGCCCTTGCGCACCGGCAGCAATTCGGTCCAGCCGCGGAAGTCGTCGACCTCTTTGCCCTTGTTCTGGGTGAACAGGTTGTAGGCAATGCGCACGCTCAGTTGGCCGGCTGCGTGCAGCTGTTCGATGACCTGGTAATCCTCCGGATAGTTCTGGAAACCACCACCGGCATCGATCACCGAGGTAATCCCGAGCCGGTTGAGCTCGCGCATGAAATGGCGAGTGGAGTTGGCCTGGTAGTCCAGCGGAAGACGCGGGCCCTTGGCCAGGCTCGCGTACAGGATCAACGCGTTGGGCTTGGCCAGCAGCAGACCCGTGGGGTTGCCCAACTTGTCGCGCTCGATGCGCCCGCCCGGCGGATCCGGCGTGGTCTTGTCGTAGCCGCAGGCTCGCAGCGCGGCACGATTGAGCAAGGCACGGTCGTACAGATGCAACAGAAACACCGGTGTGTCCGGCGCGATGGCGTTGATCTCCTCGAGCGTAGGCAAGCGTTTCTCAGCGAACTGATATGCAGTGAAGCCGCCCACCACGCGCACCCACTGCGGCGCCGGCGTGCGATCGACCTGCGCCTTCAGCATCGCCATCGCATCGGCCAGCGAGCGCACGCCATCCCAGCGCAGCTCCAGGTTGTAGTTCAGACCACCCCGGATCAGATGGGTGTGGCTGTCGTTGAGGCCGGGCAGCAGACGCCGCCCCTGCGCATCGATGGTGCGCACGCCCTGCGCCAAGGCCATGATCTTTGCATCGTCGCCGACTCCCACGATGCGTCCATCGGCAACGGCGATGGCCGTGGCACTGGGCTGGCGCGGATCGAGCGTGGTGATGCGCGCATTGCGAACGACGAGATCGACCATTGGAGACTTTCCTGGCGCAGACGAGGCAGCCGGCAATGCACCCAACGCAAGACCGGCTGCGGCGCCCTGCATCCACCAGCGTCGACCGGCATCGTGATCGCCCGGTGTGCGACTCATGCCGCAGGCCTGCGCAGACGATCCAGCGACCAGTCGCCCCCACCGGCTGCAGCGACTGCCAGCAACACCACCATCCACATCAGCGGATATTCCATACCGCCGTGCATCCAGAACCATCCCTTGGGCACGGCCACCAGCACGGTGGTTGCGATGAACAGCGCTGCCAGTGCGGCGCTGGCACGCGTCCACACCCCGAGCAAGACCGCCAGCCCGGACAGGCTCTGTACCAGGGCCAGCAGCAGCGGCAACGGTGCAGCGGATGGAAGGCCGAACTGCTGCAACTCAGCGGCAAACCCGGTCAAGCCCGGTCCACCGAACCAGCCCAGCAACTTCCCAAGCCCGTGCGGCAGCAGGAAGCCGCCACCAGCGATGCGCAGCATCAGCAACGCTGACGAAAGTCCGGCGCTGCCACGTGGTGCCGATCGATTCAATGCCCGCCTTCCTGCGCGCCGAACATGCTCTTGGCGTACTGGATGCCGATGCCGTAGCCGCCGGCATGCGTGCGTGCAATGCCGGTGGTCAGCGCATAGGTGTCGCTACGTGCCCAGTCGCGCTGCAATTCCAGCAGGTACTGCACACTGGTCATGGGCGCAGCGCCGGCCTGCACCATGCGCGTGACGGCACGTTCGTGCGCCTCGTCGCTCACATCGCCGCAAGCATCGGTGATGACGTACACCTGGAACCCTTGTTCGATCGCCGACAGTGTCGGGCCCACGATGCACACGCTGGTCCATAGGCCGGCGATCACCAGGCGCTGCTTGCCGAGTGCGTTGATGCGATCGATCACGCCCTGGTCTTCCCAGGCGTTCATGCTGGTGCGATCGAATACCGGCTCACCCGGAAAGATGTCCGGCAACTCTGGGAACAACGGGCCGGAAAACGATTTTTCTGCGACGGTGGTCAGGATCACCGGCACCTTGAACCCTTTGGCACCCTTTGCAATCAAGGACACGTTGTTGCGCAGCGCCGAAATGTCGATGGTGTGCGTGGCGAACGCCATCTGCGATTGATGGTCGATCAGAATCAGGGTGTGATCGCCAGGCGATAGCAAGGATGCGCCGGGCACGGCAGTTGCAGTGGTCATGCGGGTTGCTCCATGGAAAGTGAAACCGGTTCACCGCCGCGCCGCTGCGTTGGGGGCATGTGTGCAGCGCCGCATGCTTGCATTGCCATCTGCGCGGCGAAACGCGCCGGCGTGCACCCGGTGGCATTGCGGAAACTGCGAACGAAGTGGCTTTGATCGAAGAAGCATAGATCGGTCGCGATCTGGCTGATGGTGTGGCCGCCTTCGCGCAACATTGCCTGGGCACGTTCGAGCCGACGAAGACGCAGGTATTCCATTGGACTGGCCCCGACCGCATCGCGAAACACGCGGGCGAAATGGAAACGGCTCATGCAGGCCGCTTGCGCAAGATGCGCCACGCTGACAGGTTCGTACAGATGCGTATCGATGTACTGCATTGCGCGCGCAATAGCGCGCACACGCGGCGCCTGCGTTTGCATGCGCCCTGCAGCACGCATATCGGGGCAGGCAACGGCAAGCAGAGGTGCCATGGGGCGTCTCCGGGGGGAATGAGCGCATGGTGACGGGAACAGCCGCGCCGCCCTACCCCTGATGGTGAGGCGAATCGTTCCCTCTTTCGGGGGAGCGCTTGCTCGTCTTCGCCGCAGGCAGCCGCCTGGATGCGATGCGCGTTCGATAGAGCGCGGCGTCATGCACCGATGCAGTACCAATGCGAGCGAGAGAACGCAGACGCATCGCCGACACCGCGCGGATCAGGCAGCGCGCAGCTTTTCAGTCTCGCGATCAACATGAAACCGCGCCTCGAAGCAGGCGGGAAGCAAACGCAACCGCAATGCGGCGCGATCGTGCTGCGGCTGAGGCGTGACGCGCTGGCCTACAGTTCCCGCATCACGCGCGCGGCGTGCGTCGATCGCTAAACGAATTCGCCCCGTACGTCCCTCCCCCGAAAGAGGTGTTGGTGCTTCCCCCGATCCCGCCCGACAATGATGCGATGCCGCATGAGCCCGTCATCCATTCGCGTTCCTTGTCGCGCTTGCGCCCGGCAACGGTCGTGGCGCTGTGGTGGCTACTGCTGCTCTGTCGTCCCGCCTGCGCAGCCGGCATTGCCGCAACCCGCGACGGGCTGCTGCAGTTCCACCACACCGCCTGGAGCATCGAGCGCGGTGCGCCGGCCGACATCTGGGACATCCAGCAAGCCGATGGCGGCGCGCTGTGGCTGGCCACTGGCTTTGGGCTGTTCAAGTTCGACGGCGAACACTTCACCCGGCAGGCAGCGCCGGAGGGCGAAGCCTATGCGTCGCACAACATGACCGCGCTGTCGCTGACCACCGACGACGGCGCGTGGATCGGCTATTTCAATGCCGGCATCGATCGCCTGGCCGACGGCCATCTCACCCATTTCGTCCCCGGCAAGGATGTGCCGGATGGGATGGTCTTCCGCATCGAGCGCGATGGCAGCGGCCGCCTGTGGGCCGCCATCGATGGCGGGCTGTGCTGGTTCGACGGACGGCGCTGGCAACGCGCCGGTACCGACTGGGGCTACCCGGAATCCAGCGCGCAGTGGCTGCTGCGCGATCGCCGCGGCATCCTGTGGGTGAGCGATGGCCGCCGCATCCTGTCGCTGCAACCGGGTGCACGACGCTTTGAATCCAGTGGCCAGCAGGTTGGGCACTTCACCACCATGGCCGAGCACCCGGACGGCACGATCTGGGTTGCCGATCCGCACCGCGGCGTGTTCGCGCTCACCGATGCGCACGGTGCGGTGTTGCCTGCCGTGGCACGCAACCAGCTGCAGTATCCCGGCTTGTTCGCCCATCGCATCCATTTCATGCGCGACGGCGCGCTGTGGGGCAGCGACTACATCGCAGGCGGGGTGTTCCGTGTCGCCCGGCCCACATCGCCGGCGCCGGTACTCGAACGCTATGGCCCGCTGCAGGGTCTGACCTCCTCCACGGCCGGCCCGCTGCTGGAAGACCACGAAGGCAATCTCTGGGCCGGCACCAATCTGGGGCTCAACCGCTTCCGCCACCGTGCCCTGCTCCCGCTGGCGGCCTTGCTGCCAGGCCAGACCACCGCGGTGGCGGTCTTCGCAACCGTCGCCACGCCAAGCGCACCGGTGTTGCTGGCGGTCCTGCGCGACGAGCGCCAGCTGGCATTGACGCGCACCGGCATCCAGGCCCTGCAACGCGGCGCGCCTGTCAGCGTGCTGCAGGTGCCGTCCAACGCCAACGGCTGGTTGCTCGGCGACAACCGCCTGCTGCGCCTGCACGCAGGCCGCACGCACTCCCTGCCCCTGCCGCAGGACGCGCGCACCGGATCGATCCGCGCGTTTGCTGTCGATGCCCAGGACGCGCCCTGGGCGTGTCCCGATGCCAGCGGCCCGCAGCGCTGGGACGGCCAGCGTTGGCAGCCGATTGCCAGCTTGCAGGACCACCCCTGTTCGGTCCTGCTGGCCGCGCCCGATGGCGCGCTGTGGGTGGGCAGCGTCACAGGCCAGCTCAGCGTGCTCCGTGGCGCGCAGGTGCGGCACTACAGCGCCAACCATGGCCTGTCGGTCGGCCCGATCACCGCCATTTGGCAGAGCGCGTCCCTCACCCTGGTGGCCGGCGAAAGCGGGCTGGCAGTGCTCGGCAGCGATGGCCGCTTCCAGCAGGTGGCCGATCAGGCCAATCCGGTGTTGCAAGGCATCACCGGCATCGTGCGCGACCGTCACGACACCTTCTGGTTGAACGGTAATCGCGGCGTCGTCCAAATCGGCCGGCAGGCACTGCTGCGCAGCCTGCGCAACGGCGTGGTCAGCCCCTCGCTGCGCCTGTACGACATCATGGATGGCCTGCCCGGCGTCGCCCAGCAGGCGACCCCGGTGCCCACCGCGATCGCCGCGGCCGATGGCCTGCTCTGGTTCACCACCAACCAGGGCCTGGCCTGGCTCGATCCCGAGCAAACCTATCGTAACCCCACCGCGCCCAAGGTCTTCATCACCGATGTGGTGGCCAACGACCGGCCTTACCCGCGTCAGGACGGCCTGCACCTGCCCAAGTGGACCGACCGTCTGCGCATCGGCTACGACGCGATCAGCCTCACCCGCCCGGAGCGCGTGCGGTTCCGCTACCGGCTGGAAGGGGTGGATGCACGTTGGCAGGACGCCGGCAACCGCAACGAGGCCTTCTATACCAACCTTGCGCCCGGGCGTTACCGCTTCCGTATCGCGGCCGCCAACAACGACGGCCTGTGGAATGCGCGCGGCGACACCCTGGCCTTCGTCATCGAACCGGCCTTCATCCAGACCTGGCAGTTCAAGGCCTGCTGCGCGCTGGCGTTGCTGCTGGCGCTGGGCATCGCCTGGCGCATGCGTACCCGGCAGGTGGCCGGGCGCCTGCGCGCGCGTCTGGAAGAGCGGTACCGCGAACGCGAACGCATCGCCCGCGAACTGCACGACACCCTGCTGCAGGGCACCCAGGGGCTGATCCTGCGGCTGCATGCCGCCAGCCGCTCGCTCCCCTGGAACGATCCGCGCCGGCTAGAGCTGGAACAGGCGGTGGACCTGGCCGAAAACGCCCTTGCCGAAGGCCGCGATCGCGTCAACGGCCTGCGCGACAGCCAGTCCCTGCACGAAGACCTGGCCGCCGCCCTGCAACGGGCGCGCAACGCCACCATGCCGCCGCCCACGGCCGCGCTGCAGGTCGTCGTCGAAGGCCGGCCCGTGCGCCTGCGTCCCCTGGTGGCCGACGAGCTGTTCCAATTGGGGCGCGAAGCGCTCGCCAATGCCGACCGGCACGCCGATGCCGCCGGCATCGCGCTGGAATTGCGTTACGGTTCTCGTGACTTCACGCTGCGCATCCGCGACGATGGCCGCGGCCTGGACCCGGATGTACTGCACGGCCATGCCCGCACCGGGCACTGGGGCCTGACCGGCATGCAGGAACGCGCGCAGCGCATCGGCGCCAAGATGCAGCTGTGGTCGCGTCCCGGCAGCGGCACCGAAATCCAGATCACCCTGCCCGCCCGTGCCGCCTACCTGCATGCCAAGCGGTGGTGGTGGCCATTTCACACCGCACGATCCACGGAGAGCTCCAATGGCTGACAGGGTCCGACCAACCGAGGTGCTGGTGGTGGACGACCATCCGCTGCTGCGCGATGGGCTCAGCGCCATGCTCGCTGCCGAGCACGACATGCGCGTGGTCGGCGAAGCGGAAGACGGCGAACAGGCAGTGGCCTGCTATACCCGGCTGCGCCCGGATGTGGTGTTGATGGATCTGCAGATGCCGCGCGTGGACGGTGTCCAAGCCATCCAGCGCATCCGACAGGTCGACTCCGCCGCCAAGGTCATCGTGCTGACCACCTATACCGGCGACGTACGCGCGGTGCGCGCCCTGCAGGCAGGTGCCTGCGGCTACCTGCTCAAGAGCGCGCTGCGCCGCGAGCTGGTCGACACCATCCGCGACGTGCGCCGCGGTCAGCGCCGGCATGTGCCGGCCTCGGTGGCCGAAAATATCGCCGCCCATGTGCTCGACGATGCCCTGTCCGCCCGCGAGACCGAAGTGCTGAACCTGGTCGCCACCGGCTGCTCCAACAAGCAGATCGGCAGTGCATTGAGCGTCTCCGAGGAAACGGTCAAGGCACATATGAAGAACATCCTGGGCAAGCTCGGCGTGCGCGATCGCACCCACGCGGTCACCGTCGCGCTGCGGCGCGGGATCCTGTCGCTGGAGACCTGAGCGGCGGCTTGGCCATCCTGGGCCCAGCCAGGGGCGGCTTTTGCTACACGGTCGACCATTCTTGAACGCGAGGCGACGGGCGCGATAGCTCCGCGCGCTCAAACCGATCGGCTTACGCTATCGTATGCACCGCCAAGCGGCATGGGGGCCGCTTCAGCATCTGGTTCGGCAGCCGATAACGGCTACGTCCAACCGCCGCACTGCGCTGCGGCGGCACTCGACTCAATCTTTTAAACGCGTTCAGGGGAATTGCGATGCTTCGTCACTCTTTGCGGGTGCGCCTGCTGTTGCCGGTGCTGGCCTTGGTGCTGGTTGTGGTGGTGGCACTGACGGTCATTCTGGCCATTACCGAAGCGAACCGGGTCAAGTTCGAAGCCGGCGACGCGATCGAGCGCCAGTCGGTGTCCTTGCAGACCTTGTTCGCGGTCACCCGCGCCATGATGCTGGACCGCGTCAATTCCTCCATGCGCCAGCTGCGCAAGGAAGCCAGCAAGGAAGGCGCGCCCAGCGTCGGCAACGACGTCCGCGTGGCCGATCGTAGCGCCAACGACCTGCTGCTGGGCCAGCGCTCGCAGGCAAATGCCTTCACCTTGGTCGATGATGTCACCGCCATCCACGAAGGTACCGCCACGCTGTTCTCGCGTACCGGCGACGACTTCGTGCGTATCTCCACCAACGTCAAGAAGGACGACGGCAGCCGCGCCATCGGCACCGTGCTCGATCCGAACGGCCAGGCCGCTGCCAAGCTGCGTAACGGCGAAAGCTTCTACGGCGTGGTCGATATTCTCGGCAACCCGTACGTCACCGGCTACGAGCCGATCTTTGCCGGCAACGACAAGCGTGTGATCGGTGCCTGGTACGTCGGGTACAAGGCAGACACCCAGGCGCTGGAAAACGTGGTCAGCAGCCGTCGTGTGCTCGATTCCGGCTTCATTGCCGTGTTCGACAGCAAGAACAAGCTGCGCTTCCAGTCCACCACTGGCGCCACCACCGATACCGCCACCATCGAGCGTATCGTCAAGGACACCCCGGATGATTGGGTCGTCACCAAGGAACAGGTACCCGATTGGGGCTTCACCCTGGTCTCGGCCTATCCCAAAAGCGACGTCAATGGCGTGATCGTGCGCCAGTCGCTGTGGATCGCCGGCATCGGTCTGCTGGTCTGCGCCCTGTTGCTCGGCCTGCAGTGGGCCTTGATCTGGAGCCGCGTGTTGCGCCCGATCCAGCACTTGACCACCGTGGCCGAAGAACTGAGCCTGGGCAAGTGGAACCACACCATCGCAGAGGTCAACCTCAAAGATGAAATCGGTACTCTGGCGCGCGCCATCTCCCGCTTGTCCAACAGCGTCCGGTTGGCCATGGAGCGCCTCAGCAAACGCTGAGTCGCTGTCACCCATTCCGTACCTGATGCTGCAAGGAAGACGCCATGTCCACTGAATTCCGTCCGCTGATCGAGATCCTGCGCGAGCTCAGAGCGCTGGCATTGAAGAAGGCGTCCGGCTTTCTGTTCATCGTCACCGAGGAAAACCACTCCTGCATCGTCCGCATCAACAGCGGGCAGATCGAAGAAGTGGTGTTCCGCATGCTGCGCAACGATGAGGCGGTACAACGCCTCACCATGGTCAACGCGGCCAAGGCGCGCTTCCAGGCCGACCCCGGTGCCGGCCTGGGCAAGCCCTCGCTGTTGAGCGAGGACTCGCGGCAGTGGTTGATGGGCGGTTTTGAACAGGATCTGGGCGGCGCACCGTCGCCGGTGCGTGCGCCGGCTGCCCCGGCACCGACACCCGCACCTGCTGCAACCGTCGCAAGCGCGAGTGCGGCGCCGGTTGCCAGTGGCGACAATGCCGGGCCAGACGAGCGCGTTCGCGGTGCACTGGAAGCGGTCGCGCTGAACTACCTGGGCCCGATCGCCGGCATGCTGTGCGATGAAGCCTGGGACGCCTCCGGCGACATCGAGCAGGTGCTCAACCAGCTCGCCGCCAACCTGGGAACACCGCAGGAAGCACAGAAGTTCATGGCCGACGCCCGCGTGGCATTGGCCAAGGTTCGCTGAGGAGCATCTTCAGTTCGGGCCACGTATCAAGCCGCGCACTGCGCGGCTTTTTTGTGGGCGCGGCAGTGGCACTGGCCATGCGCTGCAACGTTACACAACGTCAGCGCAGGCCGAACATCGGCTATGCGTTGCTGGTTTGCGAAGCGTACTCAGTGGCCAGCGTGGCGATAGATCATGGCATCCGCCGCTAGCTCAGCACGTCGGCCATCCGCAAACGCGCAGCTCATGCAGATCGCCATGCGCGACGAAGCGCTGCAGATTACCCGACAAACGTTTTTGCCGGTGCTGGATCCGGTAGAAGCGCCGCGTCAGCCGCGGCAAGGTGGTCTGCACAATCACCGGCCGGCCGAGCGTCGCCGATGCGCTGGAGCGTGAACCGGATGCGCCCAGCCCAATCGACCAGGCAGTCCAGGCGCGGGCCGGCAGCCGCCGCAAACGGTTTGGATCGGAAAGGTCTGTCACCCGCTCCTCCGCACACCACGCTGTCGAGGTGCCCGTTCGCGAACAGCACGCGGCCCTGGATTGGCTTCCCCCAGCTGGGGCGCAAAACACCCGCGTACCAGCATCGGGGGCCGCCTTGCGGACCCAGGTACGCCCATGCATGCCGACCTGGCAGCGTCCAGCACCGTGACTTGGGAACGCGATGCGGCCCCCTTCGCCGCAGCGGCCGCGGGTGATTTGCCGGCATTCAACGACGAGGAGCTCGCATGGTTGATGGAACTAGTTCCTCTGTGAGGCTCGGTCGGGAACGACCCGAGCGTTGGCAGGGACTCGTGCAATAAAGCTTGCGCTGTCGGCGAGCGCGCTCACTTTTGGCTGTTTTTTGCACGAATCCCCACAGGCCCTCATCTAGGCTTGTCGGCGTCGGCACTGCGCCAGACCATCCGAGATGGAAGGCCGCATTGGCGCGCGACTGTTGAACCGCACGACGCGCAGCATGGCAGTGGGTGGCGTGCCGCATCAACACGCTGGGGATGGCTGCACGCAACATCATTGCGCCCCGATTTGCGCGCTTCCATCGCCCACACCCTAATGTCGTGCTCGACATCGTGCTCGAAGACGCGCTCGCCGCACGCGTGGTTGGCCGTTTTGATGCGGGCATCCGGGTCGGCGGGCAGCTGGAGAAAACCGGGTGGAGGTCCACCCGACGCCGGATTTGCCGTCAGGTCGCCGGACGACCTGGCACGTCGAGGAACGCCCGAGTCGCCCGCTGAACTGCATGAGCACGCGTGCATCAACGGGCGGCTCAAATGGATGGCAGGCACCATCGCTGGAGTTCGACAAGTGCGGGCAACGCCTTGAGGTGGCGGTGGGCGGCCCGTTGGCCGCCAAGCGCGCCGATATCGGCATTGCTGCCGCGGCGAAGGGGCTCGGCGTCGCCTATCACGTCGAGTGGGATGGCGTGGGCGCATGATGGGCCCAGGGACGCTTGGTGCAGGTCCTGGCTGACTGGTCGATTGGGCGCCCGGGGCCGTGTCTCTGCTACTCGAACAGGCAGCATCGACCAGCGCTCCTTGGCGCCTTCATCGATTGCCTATTGGACCGACCACCGTTCGATCCGGTTTAGGGTTGGGCCTGCGCCACCGCTGGCGAGGGAACCGAGCTACAGGTTTGCAGACGGAGCCGCGGGCTGCAGCAACACGCGAACCAGCGGATTCGGGAAGCGCCGCGACATCGTGACCGCATGGAACGTCTCCACGATCGCCGGCAATTGATCGCCTTCCATCAGCGCGCCAGCGGCAATCTCGTCCTTGACCACGATCGGCGGCAGAACCGCCAGGCCGATGTCCTCGCGGGCAAGCAGTCGCATCATCGCCATGTCTTCCACTTCCGCGACGATCTGCGGCCGCACGCCCAGGCGGTCGGCCAGCGCATCGAAGCCGATGCGCACGCTGCTATCCACCGTCGGCAGGATGATGGGATGGCTGCGAAGGCGATCGGCGAAGCTGGCCGCATGGCCCAGGCGGTCCGGCGTGCCCACCAGGCTGACCGGATACTCCGCGAGCCGGTGGGTGACAAAGGGGGACAGCGCGTCGCCGGCCGGCGCCCGGTTCAGCAGCACCACGTCGAGATTGAGCGCCTCCAGCGCACGCAGCAGTTCACCCGCGCTGCCCGACCGCAGAATGAGGTCGATGTCGGTGCGGCCCAGCAGTGGGCGCAGGAACTCCATCTGGAAGTTGCGCGACAGCGTGGCCAGCGAGCCGACCCGCAGCGCCTGCCGCGCCGCACCTGTCTGCCGCAGCGTGCCGAGCAGCTCATCGCCAGTGGCGAAAATCGCATCGGCATGGTCGAGCGCGATCTGCCAGGCCTCGGTCAGGTGCAGTTGTCGCCCGCGGCGTTCGAACAGCGCGTGGCCCAGGCGCTCCTCCAATTTGCGGATTTGCACCGATAGCGCCGACTGGGTGAGGTTCAGACGCTCGGCAGTACGGGTGAGGTTCCCGTCGTGCGCGACCGCCCAGAAGTAGCGCAGATGGTTGTAGTTCAAGGCGGCCATATCATTCGATAATAGCGAACGAACCCGCAATAACAATGAATTTTTATTCAATCCCACTGATCGATATCGTGGCGCGGCCCGCCACCACGCTCGTTTCTAGGGGATTGCCTTGTCGCTCTATCTACTCCCACTGTTCGCACCACTCCTGCTGCTGACCACTGCTGTCGCCGCCCTGGCTCTCGGCGGTCGCCGTCCACACAAAATTCCCCTGCTCGCCGAAGGCGCCGCGCTCGGCGCGCTCAGCATCGCGATCGCATCGCTAGCGCTGGTGCTGGTGCGAGGCACCGGCGCCAGCCCACTGATCGGATGGGGCGATGTCGGCCTGTCCGCGCGGCTGGACGCGGTCAGCGTGACGATGCTGCTGCTGGTGGCCTTCATTGGCTGGATCGTGGTGCGGTACGCACGCACCTATCTCGACGGCGAGGCACGCCAGGGCTATTTCACCGGCTGGCTGTGCATGGCGCTGGCCGCGGTGCTGCTGCTGGTGCAGGCAGGCAACCTGGTCCAGGTCGTCGTCGCCTGGATCGCCACCAGCATCGCGATGCATCGCCTGCTGCTGTTCTATCCCGAGCGCGTGGAGGCGCAGCGCGCAGCCCGCAAGAAGCGCGTGTTCTCCACCACCGGCGGTCTCGCCCTGACCTGCGCCGCGGCGCTGATCTGGAAAAGCATGGGCACGACCGATATCGCCACGATCAATACGCTGGCCGCGCGCGGGCAGCACTCCTGGGCGCTCGTCGCGGCGGCCGCCCTGATCGCACTCGCGGCGGTGCTGAAATCGGCGCAGTTCCCCACCCACGGCTGGCTCACCGAGATGATGGAAGCGCCCACGCCGGTATCGGCCTTGCTGCACGCCGGCGTGGTCAACGGCGGCGGCTTCCTGCTGATCCGCTTTGCCGACCTGATGCTTGCCGCCCCCGGCGTGCTCGCCGTGCTGGCCATGCTGGGCGGGTTCACCGCCCTGTTCGGTGCGCTGGTGATGCTGACCCAGCCGGCGGTCAAGACCTCGCTGGCCTGGTCCACGGTCGCGCAGATGGGATTCATGATGCTCCAATGCGGCCTGGCGCTGTTCCCGCTGGCCCTGCTGCACATCGTGGCGCACTCGCTCTACAAGGCGCATGCGTTCCTGGCCTCGGGTGGAGCAGTCGAACAAGTGGCGGCCATTCGCCGGCCCGGACCGGTCGCCGTTCCGAATGGGTCGGCGGTCGGCCGCGCATTTCTGATCGCACTGGCGATCTATCTCGGCATCGGCACGGCCTTCGGGTTCACCTTCGGCTTCGGGCACAAGTCGCCGCAGGCGCTGGCACTGGGCGCGATCCTGATCTTCGGTGTCGCCTACCTGCTGGCTCAGGGCCTTGCCGATGCCGCGCCACGCCCCCTCACCCGCAGGACCGCGATCTACGCCAGCGCCGCGGCGATCGGCTACTTCGCGCTGCAGACCGCCGCCGAATGGCTGACGGCCGGCGTGCTGCCGGCGACACCGGCACCAGGACGGCTGGAGTGGACGCTGATGACGCTGGCGGTGCTGAGCTTCGGGCTGGTGGCGGTCGCCCAGGCGCTGTTTCCGCTCTGGGCATCGCACCCCGCTGCCGCCGGGCTCCGCGTCCACCTCTCCAACGGGCTGTATGCCAACGCCACGATCGATCGCCTGCTTGGCGGCTGGTCCGTTCGCAAGACCTCCTGACCCTCTCACTGCCAGGCACCCATGCTGATGACCACCACGACCGCCACCTTGTCTCTGTCCCTCTCCCACGATGCGGTCATCGCCGCCGCCCAGCGTGCGGCACGCGCCATCCCGCCGCTGTGGCCGCTCGCCTCCAGCGTTGCGGTCAACCCCTTCCTCGGCCAGGCCGGCGAGCCGCTGCAAATGGCGGCGGCGCGGCTGCGGCGTGCCTCCGGTATCGCCATCACCATGCCGCGGCACTGGTATGCAGAACGGCTACAGTCCGGCGCGATCACCGAAAGCGATCTGCAGGCGGCCTTGCAGAACGCGCCGGCCGCGCTGCGCCCGCCAAGCGTGTCCGCGCTCGAACACGCCATCCAAGCCGCACGCCCTGCCCCGCAAGCGATCCCCACGGTCGCCGAGCTGGCCCGCGACGCCGCCGCGATCGACTGGCCCGGCATCGTCGACGAGCGTATCGGTCACTGGGCCGCCGGCTACTTCGACCAGGGCCAGGCGCTCTGGGCGCTCGGCCAGTCCGGTGGCGCTTACGGCACCTGGCGCCTCATCGCGACCCACGACCTGACTCCGGAAATCGCCGGCCTGTCAGGTTTCGCACGGTATGTGGCAGAGGCGCCAGCCAATGCCGAAGACGCCATTGTCGACTGCGTCGCTCGCCTGGGACTTTCGCAGGAGGCGCTGGAGGGGTATTTCCACCGCTTGCTGACCACGCTGGGCGGCTGGGGCCAGCTCGCCCGGTATCGGCTTTGGCAGGCAGAGTTGAACGGCGCCACCGATGCATGCGTCACCGACCTGCTCGCCATCCGCATGCTCTGGGAGGCCGCGCTGCTGGGCCACGGCGGCTGCGCGCTGGTGCCTGCCTGGCAGACGGCCATTGCCGCCTACGCCGAGCCGGTCGCTGCGACGTCGGACGATGTCATCGACAGCATCCTGCAGGAAGCGGCCGAACGTGCCGCGCAGCGCAAGCTCAACGCCGTGCTGGCCGCGCCAGCGCCGGCCCAGGTCGCACCTGGCCGTGCGCGGCTGCAAATGGCGTTCTGCATCGATGTACGCTCGGAAGTGTTCCGCCGGGCGCTGGAAAGCCTCGATGCGGTCATCCAGACCCTGGGGTGTGCAGGATTTTTCGGCTTGGGCATCGGCCATCGCCGGTTTGCCTCGGACGTGGTCGAGGCGCGCCTGCCGGTGCTGCTCACTCCAGGTGTAATCACCTGCGCAGGTGACGCGACCTCCCCGGCCGCGATGTCCGAACGCAGCGCACGGATCGCAGCACGTGCCAAGCGCGCCTGGGGCCGCTTCAAGCTGGCGGCCATTTCCTCGTTCGCCTTCGTCGAGGCCACCGGCCCGATCTACGTCGCCAAGCTGCTGCGCGACGGCTTGGGGCTGGCTCGCCAGCATGCGCCGAACGAGCCTGCGCCGCGCCCTGCCAACGGGCTGGACCTGGACACCCGGCTGACCATGGCCACGCGCATTCTCAAGGCGATGTCGTTCACCGGCGGCTTCGCCCGGCTGGTGGTCATCGCCGGCCACGGTGCAAACGTGGTCAACAACCCGCATGCGAGCGCGCTGCACTGCGGCGCATGCGGTGGCTATTCGGGCGAAGTGAACGCGCGGTTGCTGGCGTCGCTGCTCAACGACAGCGAGGTGCGCGCCGGTCTTGCCGCACGCGGCATCGTCATTCCCGCCGACACGTTATTCCTGGCCGCACTGCACGACACCACGACCGATGCGGTCACCCTGTACACCGCCGATCACGCTTCGCCCGGGCATGCCGCCGATCTCGCCCAAGCGGCGCAGTGGCTGGCCGCAGCAGGGGCACTGGCGCGCGGGGAACGTGCCGCGCGCCTGCCGCGGGCGCATCGCAGCCAGGACATCGCACACCGCGCCCGCGACTGGGCCGAGATTCGCCCCGAATGGGCACTTGCCGGCTGCCAGGCCTTCATCGCCGCGCCGCGCTCGCGCACTGCCGGGCGCGACCTGGCCGGACGGGCCTTCCTGCACGACTACGACTGGCGATATGACGACGGCTTCGGCGTGCTGGAGTTGATCCTGACCGCGCCGGTCGTCGTGGCCAGCTGGATCAGCCTGCAGTACTACGGATCGACGGTCGCGCCCGAACGTTTCGGCGCCGGCAACAAACTGCTGCATAACGTCACCGGCGGCATCGGCGTGGTCGAGGGCAACGGCGGCATCCTGCGCACCGGGTTGCCGTGGCAATCGGTGCATGACGGCCAACGCCTGACCCACGAACCGCTGCGGCTCTCGGTGCTGATCGAAGCACCGCCCGAAGCGATCGCCAACATCCTCGAACGTCACCCGCAGGTCCGCGCGCTGTTCGACAATCGGTGGCTGCATCTTTTTAGCCTGGACGACGCAGGCCGCATGGCGCACCGCTATCTCGGCGACCTGCAATGGGAGACGTGCCTCGGCGATGCGCAACACGCCTAGCGCAATGTCGCGCCGGTGCTGTCGCGCCGGTGCTGTCGCGCCGGTGCTGTCGCGCCGGTGCTGTCGCGCCGGTGCTCGTGAAGCATCTTCTCGCCACTCCCGCCGCGAACGTCAGCAGCGGGAGGGCTGGCTTGGTGTTTTCTCCCAAGCCAGGCAGTGCCGCTCGGATCAAAGCAACACAACAATGCTTGCGCCCAGACGTGGAAACTCCAAGCCCATTTTCCGCTGTCGATTGGGCCATCAAGGCACACGACTTGGTTCGGGCAATGGCAGGATGCACGGCGCCAAGCCGGGGCCAGCGTCGGCCGCCGGCTGCCCGCCTAGACGCAAGGATGGCGCACCTGTCGTCCCGCTCAGGCCGCCGCTCGACCCGGACGGTAGCTGTATACGAGCCAACCCATCGCTGCGGCGAACACCAGCGTGTGGATCACATCGCCGTGCAGCACCATCAGTTGGGTGACGAACGCGCCGATGGATACGCAGGTCAGGAGCGCGGCACCGATTGCGACCGTTGGTCGGCGGATCAGCAGCAGCGCGCCGATCAGTTCGATGCTGCCGGTCAGCAGGCGAAACCACTGGCCCAGGCCGATCTGCTGGAACTCGGCCACCATCTGCGGCTGCCCGCTGAGCTTCATTACGGATGCGGCGAGAAACGCCAGGCCGAACAGCACGCGCAGCGCGATCAGCGACTTGGATTTCAGTGAGCTAGACATGGGATTCCTCGGTGTGGCGTTGTGGGACTCGTTGAAGATGGAGATTGGCCGCGCTCGATGTGGTGATCGATGCCGCCGCTGCACGGAGACAACCGTGCTTCGTCATGGACCGCAGGGTGCGGTCTTCCAGCGCGCTATCAGGTCGCAACAGACGCTCGCAGCGCCACCACCGGATGCAGCAGCGCCGCGGCGTTCAATGGGTCAGGACGATCTTTCCTTGCGCGCCGGCTGCGGCGGCTTGCTGCGCATCGCCGAGTTGCTCGAGCGTGAATGTCCTGGCGATCGGAACGACCAGCTCACCGCGAACGGCGGCGTCCAGCACCGCATCGAGCGTCGCGGCATCGGTGCGGTGGTAGATCTCCTGGATCGTCACGCGATCGTTCGCATTCGCTCCTTCCGGCACTGGCACGATGCTGACTACACGGCCGCCGTCGCGAACCTGTGCGATGAGGTGACCCGCCACCGGCGCCGCTGCGCTGATGCCGAAATCGAACGCAGGAGCGTGGACCTGAGCGGTGATGTCCAGGGCTTCGCCCGCCAGCTCGCGCGCTTCGGCGATCCGCTGCGGCCGCACCCCGGCCACGGGTTGGGCACCCAGTTGCCGAAGGTATTGAATCGCTACCCGTCCCACTGCGCCCAGCCCGCCGGAGACAAGGACACGTTGCCCCGCCTTGACACCCAGCGCATCGACGGTCTGCCGTCCGGTCAGCCCTGCCTTGACCAGCGCCGCGCCTTGCTCGAAGCCCAGGCTCGCCGGCAGCCGGGCGATCGAGCTTGCGGGTAGCACGCCGTATTCGGCATGCGCGCCCTTGCCGTTCGCCGCAAAGTCCGCGACGACACGGTCGCCGACCGCCCAACCGGTGACGCCGGTGCCCAGCGCAACCACGGTACCAGCGGCGTCGCCACCGAGGATGGCGGGTAGCGGCAACGGAACGTATTGGGCCATGAAGCCTTGCCGCAGGAGGAGGTCGAACGGATTGACCGCAGACGCGGCGATCTTGATCAGCACCTCGCCAGGTCCGGGTTTCGGCGTGGGCACGTCCGCGATCGAGAATTGATCGACGCCGCCATAGGATTTGAGCAGTACAGCCTTCATTGCGAATCTCCTGGAGTTGAACGGCGGCCTGGCGAGGTCGCCGGGCCGACGGAGCGATCGACGGACACCGGCGTCTGGCCGAATCGAACGCTCGATATGGTCAGTCCGCCGAAGAAGTCCGTTTGCTGGTAGGTGGTGGCGCCAGGGTCGTCCCAGGCCGCGCCCACCGCGACCATCAGCGGAAGCAGATGGTCCTCTCGCGGATGTGCGATACGGGCCGCAGGAGCGTCCTCCCAACGACGCAGCCGCGCCGCCCGCTCGTCAGAGACCGTCTGGACCAGCGTCTGCTGCAGCCAGGCATCGAATTTCTGCGACGGTTCTTGGCCGCCCTCGCCGAACATGAGCCGCAGGTTGTGAAAGCTCAGGCCGCTGCCGACGATCAACACCCCCTCCTTGCGCAGCGGCGCCAAGGCGCGGCCAGCTGCCAGATGCGATGCCGGATCGAGGGCTGCGTCGAGCGACAGTTGGACGATGGGCATGTCTTCGTCGGGATACAGCGGCGTCATGATGCTGAAAGTGCCGTGGTCGAAACCGCGCAAGGGGTCTGGCCGCGCGGTGAGGCCTCCGGCGTGCAGCAGCGACAGCACACGCTGCGCGAGCGCAGGAGAACCCGGTGCGCCGTACTTGATCGTGTCCAGGTGCTCGGGAAATCCGTTGTAGTCGTAGACCATGCCTGGACGCGCGCCCGAGGAGACGGCAAATCCCACCTCCTCCCAATGGCCGGAGACGACCAGGATCGCCTTGGGCACCGTGCCGAGCTCGGCACGCATGTCGATCAGCGACTGCTCGAGCACGGAAAAGTTGGCGCGAAGATGGCCGCTCATGTACCGCCAGGGACCACCGCCAAGACTGATGAAGTAGGTTGGAAGCGTTGTGTCGCGCATGTCGCGTTCCTGAAGCCGCACCGGTCTCGGGCATCCGGCGAATCGATGGGGCCAGGATCGTGATCTTTCGCTGGTTGATCAACGCACGTAGAGTGGATGGATCATTTCTTTTCAGTTGATGATCCTGGACACCATGACCAGTCTGCGGGTGTTCTGCACAGTCGCCGAGCTGCGCAGCTTCACCGCCGCCGCAAGGCGCCTGAACCTGTCGCCAGCGATGGTCAGCAGGCACGTGGCGCATGTCGAAAGCCGCATCGGCAGCCGCTTGCTCAATCGCACCAGCCGACACGTGAGCCTGACCGAAGCCGGTGCGCTCTACGTCGCCCAGGCCAGGCAGCTGATCGAAGGGCTGGACGAGGTGGAGGCGGCGATCGGCAATGTCACGCAAACGCCGCGAGGCATCTTGCGGCTCAGCGCGCCGGTGTGGGTCGCCACCCCCTGCTTCTCGAGCCTGCTGGCAGACTACAACCGACGCTACCCGGACGTGTGCCTGGACATGGATCTGAGCGGGCGTCGGGTCAATCTCGTGGACGAGGGCTTCGACCTCGCGCTGCGTGCGACAGACACCAGCCGGCTCGACCCAGGCCTGGTCGCGCGGCCGCTCATGCAGATGAAGTTTCGCCTGATGGCATCACCGGCCTACCTCAATCGCGCAGGCCACCCGCGCACGTTGGCCGATCTCAACGGTCATGCGTTGCTGCGCTACAGCGGCATCGCCGGTAACGAGAGCATCGTGCTGGGCGATGCAGACGATCGGCAGACGGTGAACTTCCATACCGTGCTGCGAAGCGAGAACGAAACGCTGCTGCATCTGGCCGCGCTCGAAGGCATGGGCCTGGTGTTGCTGCCGACCTGGATGGTCCAACGCGACATCGATGCAGAACGGCTGACCATCGTGCTGCCCGATGCGTTCACGCTCAACTCGACGCTGCACGCGGTCTACCCCAGCCGGAAGTTCCTCTCGGCCAAGGTTCGGAGCTTCGTCGACTTCATTGCCTCCAGGGACCCGGTTGCATAGGTCGATCCAGGCAAGCCCCTCCTCCAGCTGTCAACCGGACGTGCGCTCGTTGCGGATGACCAAGCGACCTGGCGATGGTCTTCTTGGCTTCGATGCGCGTTTGGCCGGCCATCGCCAGCACAACCCGACAGACCCATCGGTGGCCGTCGTCCTGGTCGGCATTGATACGCCCAGGGTTCCGTAGACACTCAAGACCCTCGTTGCGCGTAGCGCCGTTCAAACTCTACAGGGGACAGGTCACCAGTTGAACCGTGGCGGCGGTTGGGGTTGTAGAACATCTCGATGTAGTCGAATACCTCGGCGCGTGCGGCGTCCTTGGTGGGATAGATTCGTCGCCTGATCCGCTCGCGTTTGAGCAGGCCGAAGAAGCTCTCCACGGGTGCGTTGTCGTGGCAGTTGCCACGCCGACTCATGCTGCACACCAAGCCATGGGACGCCAGGAAACTCTGCCAGTCATCGCTGGTGTAGACCGACCCTTGGTCTGAGTGAACCAAGCAACCAGCATTGGGTTTGCGCCGCCACACCGCAGACAACAAGGCCTGCACGACCAACTCGGTGTCGGCCCGATCGCGCATCGCCCAGCCGACGACCTGCCTGGAAAACAGATCGATCACCACAGCCAGGTACATCCAGCCTTCGTGCGTGCGGATGAAGGTGAAATCGCTCGCCCAGGCCGTGTCCGGCTCGGTCACGTCGAACTGTCGGTCAAGCAGGTTGGCCGCCGCCTTGCACTGCATCCCTCCATGGAAGCGCGGTTTGCGACCATAGCCCACCTGGGCACGCAATCCCTCGGCGCGCATCAATCGATGCACCCGATGGCGACTGCAACGCTCACCCAGATCGCGTAGATCCTTGGCGATCTTGCGATGCCCATACACACTGCCGCTGGCCAGCCAGTGGTGCTTGATCAGCCCCAGCAGGCGTTCGTCTTCCTTGGCGCGCTCACTGTCCGGCGACTTTAGCCACGCGTAGTATCCAGCCCGGTTCACCCGCAACACCCGGCACATCGCACACACCCTGAACTCCCCGCAGTGGGCTTGCATGAAGGCGTACTTTGCCTTTACCCCTTGGCAAAGTACGCGGCGGCCTTTTTTAGGATGTCGCGCTCCTCGGTCACTCGACGCAACTCTGCCTTCAGCCGCCGAACCTCGGCGCTCTGGTCCACCTCGGCGCGCTGTACCACGCCGGGCTTGCCGAACTTGCGCAGCCAGGCGTACAGGCTGTGCGTCGTGACACCCAGCCGCTCGGCGACGTCTGCCACCTTGAACCCACGATCCGTCACTTGCCGGACCGCCTCGATCTTGAACTCATCCGTATACCGCTTGCTGCTCATAGACATCTCCGAATCGACTATTTTCCATGGCCATGAGATGTCTAGGAAACCCTGGGCGTATCACACTTTCTGTCGCGCAATGAAATCAAGCGGCAAGCTGTTTAAACTCCCAAGCAACGCCGCATTCTTAGCAGCTCCGAATTCGCCGGCAGTCATGTAGAGGAAGATGCTATCACCGACCCCTACACGAGGAACTACTGTAGCGATCGTCGTGCGATCATCAGTGGAACGCGCGTTGCGGCGCCAGCCCATTAACCAACGAGGACTACGGTGGTCCATCCAAATATCGAGTTCGGCATGCAAAGCGCTATCGCGGGTATTGGAACGGGCTTGCGTAGCGATGCTTTGCAGGATGACGAGTTCATCATCGGAGAGGGCTAGGTCACCGTCATGCAACGCCCATTTAGCGAATTCGGTAATGGCTTTTTTGCCGGTGATTTTATTTTCGTGTAAAGCGGTAAGGCAGGCAGGATAGTCGCTCGACAGTATTCGTTCCACATGCGGGGTAGTTCGCAGTTTCTGAGCGTCGCTGTAACTACCATCGAACTCGGGAATGCCGGCATTGCGGCGAAAGAGCTCGCCGGCAACCCACTGGGCCAGTGCCAACCACAACGCATCTATCGCCTCACGCTGAATGTCTGGGGAATTGGCTTGATAGCCGGCCAACCAAGCCTTGCTGATGGCGCGGGGCACACGGGCAATTTGGGCCAACACTTCATTCTGGCTTACGCAATAGCGTGTTATCGGCGTGTATGTGGGATCTACATGCTCCTCCTCGGTACAGTCCCGACTCGGCCAGTTTGCAGAGGCGACGCCCGCTGTCGGGATGAATGTTGCCCATCGGTGATCGAACTGGTGAATTAGCTTACCTTCGTACAAGGGCAATAGCGGGGGCGCTGGATCGATAAATAGCGCGCTGTCACTCGTCATGTTGAAAAGCCCCTGCGAAAAACGAATTCCCCAAGGGTTTGCTTCTGGTTCGATGACTTCCCCCACACCATTCGTGACTGCTTCACGGACCAGCACCGGCGCCTGACGATAGAGCTTTTTTGTCAGCTCGGCGTCACGCTGACTGCGGAAGACCGGACAAGTACGAGTGTTGGGGTTGATCAGTGCGAACTCTTGCGGGGTCAGAGTGAAGTGACGACGGTTATCGACTAAATGGCTTACCTGGGTGGCGAAGCACACGAAACGCGCGGCCTCTGCATTGCCCAAAGTCAGCACGCAGAACTTGTAGCTGCGATGAACACCGGGGAATACACCTTCACTGTTCTCGAAGTCAAACAGACTGACTAACTTGCCCGAGCCCGCCACATGGCCAAAAAAGTCCTTGGCCGTATCGTCGGTGGCAATACCCGTCGGCACGATAATTCCCGAGTTACCGTGCGACTCCATTCCTTGCAAAAAAGCCTCCGCAAACAATCGGTAGGTATTTATTTTTCCAACCGCTGTCAGGGGGTAGCGACTGCTGGCGCGGTAGAAAAGATTGCTCGCATCAAAGCGGCGCTTTTCCTCCTGATAGTCCTGCCACAAACGGGGATGTTCTTGTTCCAGAGCCGCGATGGCACGCTTTCTGTGCTCACCCGACAGTGATGCGATTTCGGGGGCTCGGGCTGCAAAGAACTCCTCTTCACCCAACTGCGATACCTCCCACGGCGGATTACCCAGCATCACGCTGAAACCGCCTTGCTCGGCGATATGAGGAAAGGCCAGCCACCAGTGCAGCACCCGAGCTTGAGCGCAGGCATGGCGGGCAGCAGTTTCCGCTTCGTCGAGGGTAGGCTCGGCTTCGTTGTGGGCCACCGCCCACAAGTGGCGGGAACTGGGCAGTAGCTGACCCTCTGCCTTAGGCAACAGGAAAGCGCCCAAGTAGAGGTCGGCCAGCCGTGCCAGGCGGCTCAACCGGGCGGCAGCGCGTGCTTGCTGCCAGCGAGCCTGCTTGGCGGCCACCTGGCCCAGATCGTCATCGGTCAGTTGTTCCAGTGCGCCAGTGCGGGCGGCCAGTTGCTCCTCGCGGAACAGGTCGCCGCTTTGCAGAGCGCGCTGCCAGCTTTCCCGTTCCCGCTTGTTCTGTTTCTTCAGGGCGGTGACCAGAGTCTTGTCGTCGCCGCTCAGGGGAGTGAAGGCGGCATCCGGCAGGCCTCGGTCGAGAATAGCGGGATCGAGTACGCCCAACAGGGCATCGCCGCATTGCAGATGGTGATCCAGGAAGCCCAGGGGTTTGTCGGGTGTCATGGCCTCCAGCCACAGCGACATGCGCGCCAATTCCAGCGCCAGCGGGTTCAAATCCACGCCGTAGATGCAGTGGCCGATGACGTCGCGCAACGCCTGGCGGTAGTCGTCGCCGCTGGGCGTACCCTGGGCGCGCAATTGCGCCAGGTGATTGGCCAATCGCCTGGCGGCGGCAAGCAGAAAATGGCCGCTACCGCAGGCCGGGTCACAAACGGTGATCGACAGCAGTGCGGCCTGTGGGTCGCTGGCACCTGCTATGCGCTGGCGAATGACCGGTTCCAGCGCAGAATTCAACAGCTCCTGTACCAGGGGATCGGGCGTGTAGTAACTGCCGCTGGTCTTGCGGGCATTGCCCTGGCTTTGCTCGGCATTGGCAAAGCGGAATACGTGGCCATCCTGGGCGACCTGGGGCACCAGTTCCAACAGGCTTTCATAGACGCTGCCCAGCTCTTCCGGCCCCATGTCACGCCAGTTGATGCGGGTGAGGCTACCGCCGTTAGGTATCCAGGCCAGCCGGTGAGTCGCCGCCAGCAGGGTATTGTTGCCCAGGCCGGCGTGATCCAGATCAGGGCATTGATCGGTCGCGAACAGGCCTCCCAGTGCCGGCAGCGCCAACAGGGGCTCACCGCTGGCCAGCCCTGCAAACACTGGTTTGAATGCATGCCAGAGGTCGGTATGGCGATCCCAGGTTCGGCGGCGTCGGGTGCGTTCGCGCAGGCGACGCAGGCTGTAGCCGTTTTGGTACAGGCGAATGGCTTCAGGGTCCGCGTGATCCGGGTGCAGCAGACCACGCTCCTCGATGGTCAGCAGGAAGATGAGCCGGTAGACCAGACGCAGTAGTTGCTGGAAGTAATCGTCGGGCGTGAGTTCGCCGCTCGCCAGGCGCTGACGCAAGGCGCCATTGCCGGCTTCGGACAGAAAGCCTTGGCCCAGGGTCTTGAGCGCATCCTCCACACCGATGCGCAGTTTTTCACGGGCACGGGTGCCCTGCTCGCGGCTGGCGGTGTACCAGGCTTCCAGTGCGCATTGCTGCGGCAGTTGCTGACCTTGGCCGAAGCGGCTGGCGTGGATCAGCAGCCACAACAGTGAGAAGTCGGCGAAACGCTGCTCGGTAAAGATGCGCTCCAGATCGGCTTCGATCCAGGCCGGGCGGGTCAGGCTGGCATTGTCACGGGCGACCCGCAGCGACAGGCCATTGCTCGCGATGCCCCACAAGGTGGTGTCGGCCGCATTGAGGTAGTCCTGCAACAGCCCGAAGGCGCTGCGCTGGCGCCCGCCATCGCCCAAGCGGCGGTCACGCTCTTCCAGACGCTGGTCGTAGGGAGCGACCACCAGCGGCAACCGGCCATTGCCAGCGGTGGCCGTGAGTGGATAGCTGCGCTCATCCAGGATTTGCGGTTCGACGCCGGCAACGATATCGATAACGCCGAACACTTCGCGCAGCAACTGAGTGACGAAGCGTTGTGTCAATGCCTGGGCATCGCTTGCACCCGTGCGGGTGGCGGCGAAATCGTTCCAGTGCGCTTCGGCGATACGCCAGTGGCGTCCCAGTTCGTCGCGCAGATTCAGGCCGGTAATCCCCCCGCCCATTAGCAGACGCCAGAAGTGGAATTTTCTCGTATCCTTTCTCGAGGAGGTTCCATGAAGAAGTCCCGCTTTACCGACAGCCAGATCATCGCCGTGCTCAAGCAGGCCCAGGCCGGTGCGCCCGTGCCGGAGCTGTGCCGCGAGCACGGCATCAGCTCGGCCACGTTCTACAAGTGGCGCAGCAAGTTCGGCGGCATGGACGTGTCCATGGTCGCGCGCATGAAGGAGCTGGAGGAGGAGAACCGCCGGCTCAAGAAGATGTACGCCGAGGCGCAGCTCAGTACCGACCTGCTGAAGGAAGCGCTCGCAAAAAAATGGTGAGGCCATCTCAGCGACGCGAGATGGCCCAATCGGCAGTCACGAGCGGGCGTACGAACATCCGCCACGCCTGCCAGGCCTTCGCGGTGAGCGAGACCTGCTTCCGTTACCAGGCCAAGGCCAGCGAGCAGAACGCCCGGATCGCCGACTGGCTGATCCGCCTGACGACCGCCCATCGCGACTGGGGCTTTGGCCTGTGCTACCTGTACCTGCGCAACGTGAAGGGCTTTGGCTGGAATCACAAGCGGGTCTACCGGATCTACCGCGAGCTGGAGTTGAACCTGCGGATCAAGCCGAGGAAGCGGCTGGTGCGTGAGCGGCCCGAGCCTCTGGCGGTGCCGGAGGCTATCAACCAGGTCTGGTCGATGGACTTCATGCACGACCAGTTGGCCGACGGCCGCAGCTTCCGGCTGTTCAATGTGCTCGACGACTTCAATCGCGAGGGGCTGGGGATCGAGGTCGACCTGTCGCTGCCGTCAGCCCGGGTGATCCGATCGCTGGAGCAGATCATCGAGTGGCGCGGCAAGCCCGCCGTGATCCGCTGCGACAACGGCCCTGAATACATCAGTGGCGCGTTGCTGTCCTGGGCGCAGCGGCATGGCATCCGGGTCGAGCACATCCAGCCGGGCAAGCCACAGCAGAACGCCTACGTTGAACGCTACAACCGCACCATCCGCTACGCCTGGCTCGCCCAAACCCTGTTCGACACCATCGACCAGGTGCAGGACAAAGCCACCCGCTGGCTATGGACGTACAACCACGAGCGTCCGAATATGGCGCTCGGCGGCATCACGCCTGCCATGAAGTTGGCGATGGCCGCTTAGCTCCACTTCTGGCGACCGCTAGAAGTGGGGGGATTACCGATCGGTGCCGGGTGAGTGCCGGTCAAAGACCGTTATTGGAAGCTAGATGATGCAAAAAGCACCGTTGCAGGCTGGAGCGAATCCAATAGAGACGCCGCAGGCGCGGAAGCGCTGCGGCGTGTTGGACTGAGAGAGAAATGAGAATTCGTGAAGATAGCGATCAGCGCTTCAGCGTCGGGGCGTGTCCTAGATTTTGTGTAACCGGGCCACAGGCAGGAGACTGCCACCTAACCCGGAGACACCATGAGCCCACGCACACATGAGGTACCCGACGAGCTGCTTAGCAGCCTGTTGGTCAACTACACCAAACCCGAGGATCTGATCGGCGAGAACTGCCTGCTCAAGCAGCTGACCAAGCGGTTGGTGGAGCGGGCGCTGGACGCGGAGATGACCGAACACCTCGGTCATGACAAGCATGAGCCGGTCGCCAACGCGGCCGGCAACACGCGCAACGGACGCAGCCGCAAGACGCTCAAGGGCGAGTTCGGCGAGCTGCCGATCGAGATTCCGCGTGATCGCCACGGCAGCTTCGCGCCACAGCTGATCCCCAAGCACCAGACCCGCTGGGCCGGCTTCGATGACAAGATCTTGTCGTTGTACGCGCGCGGCATGACCGTGCGCGAGATCCAGTCGCACCTGGAGGAGATGTACGGCACCGAGGTGTCGCCGAGTCTGATTTCCTCAGTCACCGATGCGGTCGTCGAGGAGGTCAAGGCGTGGCAGGCGCGGCCACTGGATCCGGTCTATCCGATCGTCTATCTGGACTGCATCCACGTCAAAGTGCGCGAGGGCGCGGTGCGGGTCAAGGCGGTGTACCTGGCCATCGGCATCACCATGGGCGGCGAGAAGGAAGTGCTGGGCCTATGGCTGGCGCAGGCCGAGGGTGCCAAGTTTTGGCTGCAAGTCGTGACGGAGCTACGCAACCGCGGGGTGCAGGACATCTTCATTGCCTGCGTCGATGGCCTGAAGGGGTTTCCCGAGGCGATCGAGGCGGTGTTCCCGCAGACCACCGTGCAGCTGTGCATCGTGCACATGGTGCGGCACAGCCTGAACTACGTCTCGTGGAAACGCCGCGCCGAGGTTGCCGCCGATCTCAAGCGCATTTACGCCTGCGCCACCGTCGAGGAGGCCGAGCAGGCACTGACCGAGTTCGAGGCCAAGTGGGACGCCCAGTACCCGCCCATCAGCCAGTCATGGCGGCGCAATTGGTCACGACTGATCCCGTTCTTCGACTACCCACCGGAGATCCGCAAGGTGATGAGCGTGTGCAGAATTTTGTGTAACCGTGGTTTGGGTTACCGCTGAGGAAGTCGCCCCTCGAACTGGATCGTAAAGCGGTTCAGCGCAGCCTTCCAGTCGCGGATCGGCAGCGTCCATTTCTTGGTGATGTTGCGCAGAGCCAGGTAGAACAGTTTCATCAAGGCTTCGTCGCTGGGGAACGCGCCGCGGTTCTTGGTCAGCTTGCGCAGGCTCATGTTGACCGACTCGATGGCGTTGGTCGTATAGATCACCTTGCGGATCTCCGGTGGGTAGTCGAAGAACGGGATCAGTCGTGACCAATTGCGCCGCCATGACTGGCTGATGGGCGGGTACTGGGCGTCCCACTTGGCCTCGAACTCGGTCAGTGCCTGCTCGGCCTCCTCGACGGTGGCGCAGGCGTAAATGCGCTTGAGATCGGCGGCAACCTCGGCGCGGCGTTTCCACGAGACGTAGTTCAGGCTGTGCCGCACCATGTGCACGATGCACAGCTGCACGGTGGTCTGCGGGAACACCGCCTCGATCGCCTCGGGAAACCCCTTCAGGCCATCGACGCAGGCAATGAAGATGTCCTGCACCCCGCGGTTGCGTAGCTCCGTCACGACTTGCAGCCAAAACTTGGCACCCTCGGCCTGCGCCAGCCATAGGCCCAGCACTTCCTTCTCGCCGCCCATGGTGATGCCGATGGCCAGGTACACCGCCTTGACCCGCACCGCGCCCTCGCGCACTTTGACGTGGATGCAGTCCAGATAGACGATCGGATAGACCGGATCCAGTGGCCGCGCCTGCCACGCCTTGACCTCCTCGACGACCGCATCGGTGACTGAGGAAATCAGACTCGGCGACACCTCGGTGCCGTACATCTCCTCCAGGTGCGACTGGATCTCGCGCACGGTCATGCCGCGCGCGTACAACGACAAGATCTTGTCATCGAAGCCGGCCCAGCGGGTCTGGTGCTTGGGGATCAGCTGTGGCGCGAAGCTGCCGTGGCGATCACGCGGAATCTCGATCGGCAGCTCGCCGAACTCGCCCTTGAGCGTCTTGCGGCTGCGTCCGTTGCGCGTGTTGCCGGCCGCGTTGGCGACCGGCTCATGCTTGTCATGACCGAGGTGTTCGGTCATCTCCGCGTCCAGCGCCCGCTCCACCAACCGCTTGGTCAGCTGCTTGAGCAGGCCGTTCTCGCCGATCAGATCCTCGGGTTTGGTGTAGTTGACCAACAGGCTGCTAAGCAGCTCGTCGGGTACCTCATGTGTGCGTGGGCTCATGGTGTCTCCGGGTTAGGTGGCAGTCTCCTGCCTGTGGCCCGGTTACACAAAATCTAGGACACGCCCAAGGTGATCTATACGACCAACGCCATCGAGTCGGTCAACATGAGCCTGCGCAAGCTGACCAAGAACCGCGGCGCGTTCCCCAGCGACGAAGCCTTGATGAAACTGTTCTACCTGGCTCTGCGCAACATCACCAAGAAATGGACGCTGCCGATCCGCGACTGGAAGGCTGCGCTGAACCGCTTTACGATCCAGTTCGAGGGGCGACTTCCTCAGCGGTAACCCAAACCACGGTTACACAAAATTCTGCACACGCTCTCTCATCACGCCAATTTTTCAGCCGCTCATCGACTCCCTGACAGGCACGAAGACCGACTACAGCGCCTATGGCGCGCTTCGCCATAACGCACCGGCTGCACTGCAGCTAATCGGCTATGCGTGGATCAGCGCAGCCATCGGTGAGGAACTGGTGTTTCGAGCATTCTTGATGCATCAACTGGAGGCTTTGTTCAAGCGCAGCAGTCTCGGCCGCCTCACTGCAGCCAGTGTCGGCGGTGTCGTGTTTGGCGCCATGCATGCGAGCCAAGGCATCTCGGGAATCGTGCTGACGGGTATTGTCGGCGCAGCATTCGGCTATGCGTATCTGCGCTCAAACCGCAATCTGCTGGCGCTCATCCTGGCACACGGACTCGTCGATACCTGGGGCGTCACGACGCTCTATCTTGGGTGGTATTGACTGCCTCATGCGTTGGCCCACACACGGCACATCAGGCGGCGGCATTCGATCCCCTCGAACTCAACTCGGATCCGTGGAGTAATCACCCATGCCCTCCCCCCGCAGCCGCACTGGCTGCCCCTGCCCCTGCCGCCACCAGGATGATGTCGAGTCGCGGCACACGCCTCCAGCACACCACACCTGGTGGCACGGACCTCAATCGATGCACATGTTCGGCAGGCGACGGCCTAAGAGCGTCTGCCCCATCGTTGCGACAGACGCCCTTCGAGCTGCGCTATGGACGCCTTCTAGTATTCTTTCCAACCACTTCCGCCAGCACTGGTGGTCACTACGCGAGAATTGGTACGCGCCGAGCGGTCTGACCGTGCCTTGGCGGCTGGGGACGGCGTAAGGGATCTGACAAGTTCTCTGGCGGAGGCAATGTGGTCATCGTCAGTCTTGAATACGGCAACTGCCTGGGTCAACTGCATGGCCTGCTCTTCGAGCGAGCGCGCAGCAGCGGTGGCTTCCTCGACCAGAGCGGCGTTCTGCTGGGTGCTCTCGTCCATCTGGGTAACGGCCCGGTTGACCTGTTCGATACCGGCCGATTGCTCCTGCGAAGCTGCAGAGATCTCACCCATCAGGTCGGTGACCCTCTGCACGCTGGAGACGATTTCGCCCATGGTTTTGCCTGCGGTGTGGACCAACGCGGAGCCTTCAGCCACACGCTGCACGGAGTCCTCGATGAGTTCCTTGATCTCCTTGGCCGCACCGGACGAGCGTTGCGCGAGGGTACGCACTTCCGAGGCAACCACAGCAAAGCCGCGGCCCTGATCGCCGGCGCGCGCCGCCTCTACCGCCGCGTTCAGGGCCAGGATGTTGGTCTGGAAGGCGATGCCGTCGATGACGGAGATGATGTCGGAAATTTTCTTGGACGAGGCTTCGATGCCAGACATGGTCGCGACCACTTTACCCACGACCGCACCGCCCTGGGCCGCCACACTGGCGGCTCCGAGCGCCAACTGGTTGGCCTGACGGGCGCCTTCGGCATTCTGCTTGACGGTAGAGGTGAGTTGCTCCATCGAAGCCGCGCTTTCTTCCAGATTGGCGGCCTGTTGTTCAGTGCGCTGCGACAGATCCTGGTTGCCGGCGGCAATCTCGCTGGCCGCACCCTTGATCGACACTGCCGAGGCCTTGATGCTGCTGACGATATCGGCCAACTGCGTCGCAGTGGCGTTGGCATCGTCGCGCATCTGCGCAAACACGCCGCGAAATTCACCGCTCATGCGTGCAGTCAAGTCGCCGGCGGCGATCGACTGCAACAGGTTGGACAACGACTGCAAGTTACCGTCAGCGGTCGCCATCAACGTGTTCAGGCTCTCCACCATCACACGGAAGTCGTATTGGAATTGCTCGGCATTACCGCGTGCAGCAAATCACCATTGGCGGCAGCCTGCGCCAGGTGCTTGATCTCATGATTCATCGTGGACAAGTTTTGCTTGACATGCTGCATGGCAGAGGTGATGGCGGCTTTCTCGCCGGGCAATTGCGGCATATCCTCGCTCAGGTCACCGATGGCATAACGTTCGATCAAATGCACGGTCTGCATCTTGACGTTGATATGGGCGGCGACCAACTCGTTGGTCTCGTTGGCCATCAGACCGTATTCGCCGGGAAATGCGGCGGCATCGATCCGGAAACTGATCTGACCTTCGTTGTGGCGCCTGACTATTTCGCCCTGCGCGGCTAGCAAACTGCGCAGCTGTTGCTGCATCTTATGCATGGCGGTAAGCAATCGACCTGTTTCGTCGCCGAAACGCGTTTCCACATCGTTGTCCAGCTTGCCACTTGCAATCCACTCAGCGGCACGGGTGGCGCGGGGCGTGTCCTAGATTTTGTGTAACCGGGCCACAGGCAGGAGACTGCCACCTAACCCGGAGACACCATGAGCCCACGCACACATGAGGTACCCGACGAGCTGCTTAGCAGCCTGTTGGTCAACTACACCAAACCCGAGGATCTGATCGGCGAGAACGGCCTGCTCAAGCAGCTGACCAAGCGGTTGGTGGAGCGGGCGCTGGACGCGGAGATGACCGAACACCTCGGTCATGACAAGCATGAGCCGGTCGCCAACGCGGCCGGCAACACGCGCAACGGACGCAGCCGCAAGACGCTCAAGGGCGAGTTCGGCGAGCTGCCGATCGAGATTCCGCGTGATCGCCACGGCAGCTTCGCGCCACAGCTGATCCCCAAGCACCAGACCCGCTGGGCCGGCTTCGATGACAAGATCTTGTCGTTGTACGCGCGCGGCATGACCGTGCGCGAGATCCAGTCGCACCTGGAGGAGATGTACGGCACCGAGGTGTCGCCGAGTCTGATTTCCTCAGTCACCGATGCGGTCGTCGAGGAGGTCAAGGCGTGGCAGGCGCGGCCACTGGATCCGGTCTATCCGATCGTCTATCTGGACTGCATCCACGTCAAAGTGCGCGAGGGCGCGGTGCGGGTCAAGGCGGTGTACCTGGCCATCGGCATCACCATGGGCGGCGAGAAGGAAGTGCTGGGCCTATGGCTGGCGCAGGCCGAGGGTGCCAAGTTTTGGCTGCAAGTCGTGACGGAGCTACGCAACCGCGGGGTGCAGGACATCTTCATTGCCTGCGTCGATGGCCTGAAGGGGTTTCCCGAGGCGATCGAGGCGGTGTTCCCGCAGACCACCGTGCAGCTGTGCATCGTGCACATGGTGCGGCACAGCCTGAACTACGTCTCGTGGAAACGCCGCGCCGAGGTTGCCGCCGATCTCAAGCGCATTTACGCCTGCGCCACCGTCGAGGAGGCCGAGCAGGCACTGACCGAGTTCGAGGCCAAGTGGGACGCCCAGTACCCGCCCATCAGCCAGTCATGGCGGCGCAATTGGTCACGACTGATCCCGTTCTTCGACTACCCACCGGAGATCCGCAAGGTGATCTATACGACCAACGCCATCGAGTCGGTCAACATGAGCCTGCGCAAGCTGACCAAGAACCGCGGCGCGTTCCCCAGCGACGAAGCCTTGATGAAACTGTTCTACCTGGCTCTGCGCAACATCACCAAGAAATGGACGCTGCCGATCCGCGACTGGAAGGCTGCGCTGAACCGCTTTACGATCCAGTTCGAGGGGCGACTTCCTCAGCGGTAACCCAAACCACGGTTACACAAAATTCTGCACACGCTCGTGGCGCGGCCAAGCGGTTGCGTCAAGCTCAACGTAATGAAATATGCCAACGACATGCTGACCGCGATGACCATGCCACCACCTGCTAGCAGCACGATCTTGCCTTGATGCATCGCCGCCATTGCATCGTTGTAGGAGCCGCTGGTCTGTTTTTCCTGCAACGCGACGTTTTCAGCGATTTTACCTTGCCAATTCAGCATCGCTGGACGGGCAGTCTCACTCAAGAAAGCTTCCGCTTCGGCGTTCTTGTTGGCCACCGCCAACGCGATCACCTGATCGTTCAAGCCACGCGAAATCTCACGAGCACTATCGATTTCGGCACGTATCTTTCGCCCAGCCACCGATGGCGTAAACGCATCGAGCGCTTTTCGCATTTCCGCATAGCGCTGCCGCTCTGCCTTGATGGTCGCCAAAGCCTCTTCGTTGAGCTCGTCGGAGTTCACCATCGCCAGCGTTCCGAGCGCGACGAAAATCTTCGCGTTCGCGTCGGCCATCGCGTTACTTAGACGCATCTTCTCAACGTTCACCTTGACGATACGGTCCAGCTCGGTACGAGCGCGGCCCATGCTGTAGAGCCCGACACCGACAAGCACGCACGAAAGCAAAATCAAGATGCCGAACGCCGCTCCCAGGCGTCGGCCAACGTTGAAGCGCTGCAGGAATGTATTCATCACAAGTCTTGGATGTCTGATCGACGCATCTCAGAAAACATCGCGCGGGGAGCGTCTAGCCGCGATTCCAATAGCGGCCCAGGCATTTGGAAAGTTGATACCTCATTTGCAAAATTTTATAGGTCGATACGCAGAATAATTAACTGGATCACGCGCTTAATAATTTTCCGACAAATTAAACCCGACTCAAGCATGCGCCGCGTAAGGCAAGGGCGCCCAACCCTTCATTTAAAAGCCTTGCCCTGCCAGAGTTTTGCCGAGCCGCCTGGACAGGAACTAGGCATCCTCATGGGTGCTCGCGCACTTCCAATGACGGCGACCAAGGTCCACACGGGGCTAGTCACGCCTGGCAACGGTCGGGGCTGCGCTTGACGGGTGCGGGGTCTAGTCCCTACGTGGGTAGACTTCGCTAAGCGCAGCATCGCTGCGTCGCCGCAATCGGGAACGGGCAAGCTTGGAACCGCTCGTCAAGACCTGCAGTGCTGGATCTGGGGCGGCAAAGAACAGCCGTCTCCTGCGTTCTCCGCGACGGCTATGACGTCGAAGGCCGCCCTCGCTCAAAGATGCGTGGGCCACTCGTTACTGCCGGGTGCCGGAAAAGATTCGCAACAACGCCTGACCCATAGTGTCGAGACGTCCAACGACGTGCTTTACCCTTTAGTGCGCTCCAGTGAGGATTCCAGACACGCTGAGCCGTCTTCTCAGACAGGCGATGCCCGAATGCAGGCAAATCAGCCCAACTCGAAAACCATAAGCATTCAGGCAGGCCGACGCGGGAGACGAGCCAGGGTACGAATTCGCAATCGCACTGGTATCCACGATGTCCAGCTCCATGGATATCTGCCTACAGGCCAAATGCGCCGATGCGTGTTCGCGCCCGGCAATTGCTTGCTGGTGACCCCGGCCCGATTCGAACGGGCGACCTTCCCCTTAGGAGGGACAACGTCGCTACACTAAGACCCAAGCAGGACAAGGCTTTGCGTTGAAGTCCAGCCCGACTGTGGCAAGTCTGTGGCAACGATCGGCCAACTCAACCGATTGTCAAAGAAGTGGTGACCCCGGCTGGGTTCGAACCAGCAACCTCGTCCTTAGGAGGGACGCGCGCTATCCAATTGTGCCACGGGGCCATCCGTCTAAGGATACAGGGAGACGCTAAGTGAGCAAAGCCAAAGCAGCTGTCAAGCCGGGGCGCACCAAGACCTTCAATGGCACGCTTCCGCGCGGCATCAAAGCCTCCCAGGCCGTTAGCTCTGTGGCGGGCGTGACGCTCAGGACGGACGGGCAGCTGAGGTGGGAGGCGCGTATCCGAAGGTCCCTCGACGGGCAGGCGTTGAAGTTCCCGCTGGTGCGCTACCCCGTCGACCCCAAGGCGCCCCCAAATACCGAGCACCACATCGACGCTGCGCGGCTCATGGCCGAGGCCTATGTCCGCCGAGAACACGCCTCCTTGGAGCTTCGGCAAACCCCGTATGCCCACACTGCCGAGGCCTGGACCTTCGGGGATCTGCTGCGCCGGTTTGTCCAAGAAATCGATGATGGGCTGATCAAGCACGCGTCGGTCAGAACCGACCACTCCAATGCCTATCTCTTCTTGGGAGGCGGCAACGGTCTTGGATTGAGCCAGACCGGCATGCCCCACCTCACCCGCAAGCTGGCCAAGGATTTGACTCAGGATGACTTCCTGGGGTAATCCCCCCGCCCATTAGCAGACGCCAGAAGTGGAATTTTCTCGTCCCCTTTCCCGAGGAGGTTCCATGAAGAAGTCCCGCTTTACCGACAGCCAGATCATCGCCGTGCTCAAGCAGGCCCAGGCCGGTGCGCCCGTGCCGGAGCTGTGCCGCGAGCACGGCATCAGCTCGGCCACGTTCTACAAGTGGCGCAGCAAGTTCGGCGGCATGGACGTGTCCATGGTCGCGCGCATGAAGGAGCTGGAGGAGGAGAACCGCCGGCTCAAGAAGATGTACGCCGAGGCGCAGCTCAGTACCGACCTGCTGAAGGAAGCGCTCGCAAAAAAATGGTGAGGCCATCTCAGCGACGCGAGATGGCCCAATCGGCAGTCACGAGCGGGCGTACGAACATCCGCCACGCCTGCCAGGCCTTCGCGGTGAGCGAGACCTGCTTCCGTTACCAGGCCAAGGCCAGCGAGCAGAACGCCCGGATCGCCGACTGGCTGGTCCGCCTGACGACCGCCCATCGCGACTGGGGCTTTGGCCTGTGCTACCTGTACCTGCGCAACGTGAAGGGCTTTGGCTGGAATCACAAGCGGGTCTACCGGATCTACCGCGAGCTGGAGTTGAACCTGCGGATCAAGCCGAGGAAGCGGCTGGTGCGTGAGCGGCCCGAGCCTCTGGCGGTGCCGGAGGCTATCAACCAGGTCTGGTCGATGGACTTCATGCACGACCAGTTGGCCGACGGCCGCAGCTTCCGGCTGTTCAATGTGCTCGACGACTTCAATCGCGAGGGGCTGGGGATCGAGGTGGATCTGTCGCTGCCGTCAGCCCGTGTGATCCGATCGCTGGAGCAGATCATCGAGTGGCGCGGCAAGCCCGCCGTGATCCGCTGCGACAACGGCCCTGAATACATCAGTGGCGCGTTGCTGTCCTGGGCGCAGCGGCATGGTATCCGGGTCGAGCACATCCAGCCGGGCAAGCCACAGCAGAACGCCTACGTTGAACGCTACAACCGCACCATCCGCTACGCCTGGCTCGCCCAAACCCTGTTCGACACCATCGACCAGGTGCAGGACAAAGCCACCCGCTGGCTATGGACGTACAACCACGAGCGTCCGAATATGGCGCTCGGCGGCATCACGCCTGCCATGAAGTTGGCGATGGCCGCTTAGCTCCACTTCTGGCGACCGCTAGAAGTGGGGGGATTACCCCTCCAGCTCCTTCATGCGCGCGACCATGGACACGTCCATGCCGCCGAACTTGCTGCGCCACTTGTAGAACGTGGCCGAGCTGATGCCGTGCTCGCGGCACAGCTCCGGCACGGGCGCACCGGCCTGGGCCTGCTTGAGCACGGCGATGATCTGGCTGTCGGTAAAGCGGGACTTCTTCATGGAACCTCCTCGGGAAAGGGGACGAGAAAATTCCACTTCTGGCGTCTGCTAATGGGCGGGGGGATTACCCCCGGACTCTAAACCTGGCCGCTACTCAGGGCGGGGGGACGTCGCTGGTTAGATGAACAGCTTGGAGCGTTGTCTGAAAACGGACTCGCCGCTGGCCCAGCCCCCCTATGATCACTACCAAGAAAACGCAGCACTTTACTTTACTCCAGATCCATTTGGAGGTGACGAAGCATGCAGGAAGCTCGCTCAAGCAATTAGAGTGTTGAGAGCACAAATTTCGTGGAGGCGAACGGACTTGAATCCGCGCTCCGCAAGTTATAAAGGACACTCCACACGAATTGCAATATTATCAGCAGCCCTTGCAAAACTCGAGTCGTCGCATAGGAACATTTGTGGCAGTAATTGCCAAGGATAAAAAATGCGCGGATTAAATATTGAAAAAAGTGTCTCAAGATTGGACGGATTTCTCTCAGGAATAGCGTCTTACAGTGGCAATATTAGAGACTATTCGGCCTACGCCTTTATTGCCCCACTAAAGAATGAAAGGTCATGTGAATCCGCCATTAAAGACCACTTCAGCTGGCTTCCTGACCTGGATTTTTCAGACATTCAAGTTCTTCAGCACGGACTTCGCGACCTTGAAGTTGAAATTAGGCCATTCCTCGTTAGAGACTTTCGCTACGGAAATGCCGAAGAAGCCAATAAGCTTCAGAACTATTTTTCATTTCGAATCATGGACGATATTTATGCCGCAATAAATGGCTATAAATTAAACCAGGTCATAAAATTAGTCGCAACACCTACCCCTCAGAGCTCTGACTCGGTGTTCTTCTGCATATGCCTGGAAACTGATGTCATTGCCATTCAATTCAACAATGACATCAATTTCATAAAAGCATTAAGGATCGGAACATTAATACTCCAAGCGTAAATTAAATTACAAATAGGTACTCAACCTTTTTTCCAGAACACCCATATTTTTTCAGTAAAAAGAAGAGGGTGCGGCTGATTTCTCGCTTGATTTTTCTGCACACCTCTAGGATTTGTTTAGTTGTTGGCAACCTTTTGTGGTACATCGCAAGAATCTCGTCGCACCCTAGAGGCACGCGCTACAACACTCACGCCGACTCCAACACCCAGCACCCAAACGCCGGCCCTGCCGAGTAGCCGGTCTCCGGCTCGATGCGGATCTGCAGGGTGGCGCGGCCGGCCACTGATGCGGGCAAGGGGTAATCGACATCGACGAACTCCAGGCCACTGTTGCCGTCCAGGCGTTCGTTGGCGATGAGTTCGCCCTCGGCGAGGATGCGGAAGCGGCGGCGGGTTTCGTCGCCCCAGTAGCGTAGGCGCAGGATGCGGGCCTGGGCGGTATTGCGCAGGGTGAAGGCCATGAAGCCGCCAGTGCGCACGTCGCGGCCGGGCCGGCGGCGGTAGCTGAGCGGGTTGGAATTTTCCCCCTGCAGTGCATGCGCCTTTTCGGAGGCTTCATCGCCCAGCGCGATGCGATCGAGCGCGCGGGTGTCGAGTGCGTGCTGCGCTGCCGCTGCTGCCGCCCGTTCGGTCTGGCGTTGCCGCCATGCGGCGGCGTCGCGGTGTTCCAGGTAAACCGCGCTGCGGCGGTCGAACTGGGCGTAGAACGGCGACAACTGCCATTGCTGTGCGCCATCGCTGTAAGTAAATGCTGTCTTGCCCGGCACCGGCTGCAGGCGTTGCAGGATGTCCTGCCCCCCGATCAATGTCGGGGTCTTGCCCGACCACGGCTTGGCGGCGTCGCCCAGATCGACGGCGAGCACCAGCGGGCCGTGCAGCACCGACACCCAGGCGGGATCGTCCGGGGTCGCTTCCAGGCGCAGCGGCATGTCGAACGACAGCTGGAGGGTATCGCCGGGCTGCCAGACGCGCGTGAGGCGTAGATAGCCATCGCTGGCGCTGCCATCGACAGGTTGGCCATTGAGTCGCAGGCGCGGTTGTTGCGCCCAACCCGGCACGCGCAGTGCGAGCATGCGTTGCGCTGGCGGCGCGCCATCGATGCGCAGCGAGGCGCTGCCCTGCTCCGGCAAGGCGCTGTGCAAGGTCATGTTTAGTCCGGCGGCGTCGCGCACGGTGGAAGGCACGTACAAATTGATATAGACGCCCTGCCCGTCCTGCCAGTAGATGGAATCGCCGAACTGCGCGTGCGCTTCCATGCCGCTACCGACGCAGCACCAGAAATCGTCGAACGGCGACGACCAGCCGCGCGCTTCGCCGGCCAGCAGCGGCGTCATGTAGGTAAACATGCCGGTGCGTGGATGCTGCTGTGCCATCACGTGGTTGAGCAAGGTGCGTTCGTAGTAGTCGAACAACTCCGCCTGCGGGCCCCATTGATACAGGTGGCGGGTGAGCTTGAGCATGTTGTAGCTGGCGCAATGCTCGCAGGTCTGCTCGGTGAGGAACTTCGAGATGCTGTCCGGCTGCTGGAAATATTCGCGGTCGCCATTGCCGCCGATGACATAGGTGTGGTGGTCGGTAACGGTGTGCCAGAAGAAGCGCGCCGCAGCGCCGGATGCGGCATCGCCGGTGACCTCGTACTCGCGGGCCACACCGATCAGCTTTGGGATGTTGGTATTGGAATGCTGGTGCGCCAATTCATCACGCTGTGCGACCAGCGGGTCGAGTACGGCGTGGTGATGCAGGCGCTGCGCCAGCGCCAGCCATTGTGCATCATCCGTACGTACATGCAGTTCGACGAACGATTCGTTGAGGCCGCCGAATTCGCACGACAGTACCTTTTGCAATTGCGCCTCGTCGAGCGCGGAGAAGATGCCCTGCAGATACCCGGCCAGATCCACCGCGACCTGCAGCGCCTGCGCGTCATCGCAATGCGCATGCACGTCGAGCAATCCGGCGAACAGTTTGTGCCAGGTGTATAGCGGTGTCCAGCTGCCGTTGAGGTAGAACGGCGCCGGGTCGATCTTGCCGCGCTTGAGCTCGTCGAAGACCTCGCGCCCACTCTCGATCTGCCCGGCCGCGTTCTTGCGCGTGAAGCCGGCCACGTAGCCATCGCCCGCATGTGCCTGGCAGCGCGCGAGTTCGCTGACAATATAGGCGGCGCGCGTGCGGCACTGCGCATCACCGGTTTGCGCGTGCATCAGTGCCAGTGCGCTGAGATAGTGGCCGAGCGTATGCCCGGCGATGGTGTCCGCTTCCCAGCCGCCATAGGCCGGCGCCTTCGGGTCGAGGCCGGCATACAGCACGAAGTTGTGCAACAGCCGGTCCGGCTGCAGCCGCATCAGATAGCGCCGGTTGGTCTGCAGCGCATCCAGGAACAACGACGGCGCAAGCCTGACCTGCGCAAGCGGCACCGCGCGCACGCTGCCCGGCTGCGCAGCGCTGGCCTGGGCCGGAAAGCGCAGGAAGCCGGCCGCAACCGCCAGGCTGCTCCAGGCCAGAAAGCGCCGTCGCGACAACGACGGCGTGTGGTTGCAGGTCGATTCGCTCGGGTGCGCTTCCGTCATGGGATCAGCTTACCTCCTGAGAGCGCGCACGCTCGCGCGCGTGGTCGCAACACTGCGATCGCAACTGCCCTGGCAACGCTTGCGGTGACGTGGCATCTGCACAAGCGATCGCACCCGGCCACGCAGCGCAGCGAGACAACGGCGCACTCAAAACTTCACCGTCGCGCGTGCCCAGTAAAAACGCCCGAGCAGATCGTAGGTGGCCACATCGGTGTTCGCATTGCCCACGTTATTGGAGTAATACAACGGCGGCTGCTTGTTGGCGATGTTGTCTACGCCGACTTCGAAGCGCGTATGCCACGGCTCCACGTTATAGCCAAGCTGCAGGTTGTTGTAGACGTAAGCGCCGATATTGCGCACCACGGTCGGTTCGCTGGAATCGGCCGACAGGCTCTGGTCCGGATCCGAATTACCGATGGCGGTGTGGCCCACATAGCGGATGCGCCAGGTGGCGCTCCAGTCGTCCAGCGCCCAGTTAACCGTGCCAAGTGCGCGCCAGCGCGGAAAATTGCCGTAGGCCTGGGTGTAGCGGCCGACGTTGTGGATGGTGACCGAGCTGGGATCGGTGGTGTCGGGCAGCACGTCGTAACGGGTGAGATAGGTGCCGTTGAGGCCGGCGGTGACATTACCCCACGTCATTGCAGGCAAGCGGTAGGTCAGATTGAAGTCCATGCCCTTGGCCCACAGCTTGCCCAGGTTGACGGTGGGCTCGGCGATGTAATTGATGGTGCCATTGCCGTTGCGATGGATGAGCGCACAGAACGCGCTGGCGGAATTGGCGAAGCATTGATTGAGCACCGTCTGCGCCGACACCGTGGTGATGGTGTCTTCCAGGTCGATGCGCCACCAGTCCGCACTCAGCGACAGGCCGTCGATCCATTGCGGGTCGTACACGAATCCGACGTCGTAGGACTTACCGGTTTCCGGCTTGAGCTGGTAGCCCGCCACTGCCGCGCCGGAGACCTTGCCCGACACCTGCCCGTCCGATTGCTGGTAGCTGCCGTCAGTGGGCACATTGGCGCAGGCCACCGTATTGCCGCCGGTATAGCCATTGCACGGGTCGTTGACCGTGGCCGCATCGCCAGCTACGCCGGCATACAACTCGTTGATGTTGGGTGCGCGAAACACCTGAGAAACGGTGCCGCGCAGCAGCAGGTTTTCGATGGGGCGGTATTCCAGCGACAGCTTGCTATTGGTCTTGCTGCCCACCGAGCTGTAGTCGGAAAAACGCGTGCCCACGGTGATGTTCAGCGCATTGATGCCGGGCAGGTCCTTGAGCAGAGGGAACAGTGCTTCGGCATAGGCCTCCTTGACATCGAAACTGCCGCTCAAGCTGGACGAGCAGAATTCGATGACCCCGCACAGGCCGTTTTCATCACCGGTCCATAACGGATCCGAAGCGGTGGTGGAGCGTTCCTTGCGGTACGAAATGCCCGCTGCCAGGCTGGCCTCGCCGGCCGGCAACGCAAAGAGCGTGCCGTTGGCATTGGCCTCGAATTGCTTGACCGTGTAAACGCTGGTGACGATCGGGTTGACCACCATGCCCTGCAACGTGGCCAGGTTGCCGCTGTCGTTGAGGTTGAAGAAATTCAACGGCGTACAGCCGGCAATCGCTGCGCCCGCACTGCCGCACTTGACCGTGCCGTCGCTGTCCAGGAACGAGGGGCCGATGGCCTGATTGAACGCGGCATAGTCGAGAAAGCCGTTGTTGATCGACTTTTGCTTGACCTTGCCGTAGTTGAAGGTGGCATCCCATTGCCAGGAGCTGTCGCCGAAACGGCCGCGCAGACCCGGGCTGATCTGGAAGTTGTAGGTGTTGTACTGGTAACGGCGGTTGCCCAACACGGTGGCGCGCGTATTGAGGTCGTTGTAGGAGGTGCCGGTGGTGCGGTCGGTGCCGAAGTTGACGCCGAACGGGTTGTAGTAACTCTGCGCCGACACCAGGATGTTGTCGCCGTTGGAAAAAATCGGAATCGGCGCAATGATCGAAGCCGACTCGGTTTTGCTAAACCAGGTATTGACGTAGCCTTCGACGCTGTCGCTGAAGCGGTAGGTCCCCAGCAGGAAGGCGTTCGTGCGTTTTTGCGGGGTCTGCAACAGGTTGAACGGCTGATAGTTGTAGGAATCTGCAGCAGCGTTATAACAATGGAAATCGCCAGGACCTGCCCGCCCGCTGACGCCGCTGTTGAGGGTGACGCGCCCGCAACCATTGGATTGTGCAAGCAGCTGCGATTGATCCGACCCGTCATTGAAGTTCACTGTGCCGGTGGGCGTGGCGGAGGAGCCCTGCTTCACCGGTTGGCCATTGGTCAGCGCGAGCGCGTCCTTGGAGTAGTCGCGCGCCGCTGCCGAGACGGCATCGATGTTGTGATACGACAGGCCGCCGATCAAGCTGCCGCGCTCCCAGGTCTTGCCGGCGGTCAAGGTGAAGTTGCGGCGGTTGCCATCGCCTTCGCTGCTGGTGCCGAAGTCGCTGCTGAACTGCACGCCGTCGAAGCGCGAGCGCAGGATAAAGTTGACCACGCCACCGATCGCATCGGAGCCGTACACCGCAGACGCGCCATCGCTGAGCACCTCGATGCGTTCGATCATGCTGGAAGGGATGGCGTTGACGTCGTTGTAGGCCAGCCGGATGCCGTTGACCAGCACCAGCGTGCGCTTGTCGCCCAGGCCGCGCAGCGAGATCGCCGAGGCGCCGGTGCCGCCGCCGTTGTTGGTGTAGGGATTGGTGGCATTGCCGGCGATGGATGGCAATTCCTGCAGCAAATCGCCCACGGTCGCCTTGCCGGTGGCAGCGATCTGCTCCTGGCTGACGGTGACCACCGGGTTGGCGGTTTCGGTGTCCACGCGGCGCAGGCGCGAGCCGGTGACGACCACGCTGTCCAGCGTCTGCGTCGCATCGCCACCCGCCGCCTGCTGCGCAGCCACCGGCGCGGCCGCACCTGCCGACAGCGCCAGCAACAGCGCGGAAGTGAGCATGCTCGGCAACGGCCGCGTGGTGGCGTTGGTCGTGCGGGAGAGAGGCAACGGCAACATCGGCATGCAAGGCTCCTGAGTGTGACGAAAGACAAACAGTGGGCAATACCTGCCCGTGCCGACGTACAGCGGCGCAGGGCGACGTAGATGGCAGACGCACGCTGCAACGAACCGCTGACACGGTCGTGTTGCAGACACGCACACAACGTGCGACGCAGGCGACCGGAAAATCGCGCAGCAACGCGTATTGCCAGGAAGGTGGTGCATTCCACACTGGATGCGCGTTTGCGCTCCAGTTTTCATCAGCTGGTCACAATGTGCCTGTGCGCGGACGCTACGTCTTGTCGCATTTGGCGAACGCGCATGCGGAAAACAGCATGGTTCGCAACTGAACGATCATGCGTGGCGGCACGAGCGCGCTCGAGCCCGCACGCTTGCGCACTGCTTGCGGCGATTGGAGTGCAGATCAAGCTGACCAGGATCGCTGCGCGGACCGGGGCATCGGGCTGGGTGTGCCGCGCACGTCAAATCGACGCACGCGACCGGCAGCGTACGCGCATCACAGCGCCGGTGCGGGTGACGCTGCTGCATTGCGATTCCACTCCGGGGTGGGCGCCTGCTGCATCCAGCGCAGGAAGAAATCCAGCAGGCGGCGCCTGCCGTAATCGCCACCGGCACCGTGGTCGCCGCCCGGCACGACCAGCAGATCGAAGTCCTTGCCGGCCTTGATCAGGCGATCGGCCACCTGGAAGGTACTGGCCGGGTCGACATTCATATCCATGTCGCCGGTGACCAGCAACAAATGTCCCTGCAGGCGCGCGGCGTTCTCCACGTTCGACGAGGCGGCGTACCACGGCCCGACCGGCCAGCCCATCCACTGTTCGTTCCACCAGATCTTGTCCATGCGGTTGTCGTGACACCCGGAATTGGCCACACCTGCCACATAGAACTCCGGATGAAACAGCAGCGCCCCCAACGCGTTTTGCCCGCCCGCCGAGGTGCCGTACACGCCGACGCCGCCGCCGATGTCGTACCACGGGTACTGCGCTGCGGCGGCCTTGTGCCAGGCGATACGATCCGGCAACCCGGCGTCCTTGAGGTTGCGCCAGGCCACATCGTGGAAGGCGCGCGAGCGGTTGTTGGTGCCCATGCCATCGATTTGCGCCACCGCAAACCCCATCCCGGTGAGCGATGGTGTGGCGGTGGTAAAGCGCTTGGGGACGAACGAGCCCTGCGGACCTGCATAGATGTCTTCGACGACCCGATAGCGCCGCTGCGAATCGAGCTGCTGCGGGCGATGGATGACGCCCCAGATCTCGGTCTTGCCATCGCGCCCGGTGGTGTGGAACGGCAGCGGCGCCTGCCACCCAGCCGCCAGCAGGCGGCTCAGGTCGGTGCGCTCCACCGTGCGTGCCAGGCCGCCATCTGCGCTGCGCCGCAGTTCCAGCACCGGGCCCAGATCCACGCGCGAATACAGATCCAGTAGCCAGGTTCCATCGGGCGAATAGCGCACCTCATGATCGGCAACCAGCGGCGTCAATGCGGTGAGCCCGCGGCCATCCAGGCCGACGCGATAGGCATGGCGATAGTACGGGTCCTCGCCGGGCTGCATGCCCGAGGCGGTGAAGTACACCTGCCCTGCGGCTTCGTCGATGCGATCGAGCTTGCGCACTACCCAGTCGCCACGGGTGATCTGGCGGATCACCTCGCCGCTGTGGCCGTCGTACAGATACAGATGCTCCCAGCCATCGCGCTCGGAGGCCCACACGATTTGCGCGCCATCGTCCAGATCCTGGCGCGCGTGCTTGCCGCCGTTCTCATGCTCGCCACTGAGCTCGGAGTATTCGATGAAGGTGGGCGATGTCTCTTCGATGAGCGTACGCGCGTTGGCGGTACGTGCGTCCACCTCGATCACCCGATACAGCTGGTGCCCGCGCGCGTTGTATTCGAAGGTGAAGCCGCGGCTGTCGTTCCACCAGACCATCTCGCTCAAGGTGAAGGCATTGGGCAGCAAGGTCATCGCCACCGGATGCGCTGCGTGCGTGGCGATGTCGAACAGCACCGGTTGCATCACCGGCAACGCATCGCCCGGCTTGGGGTAGACCTGCTGATGCAACTTCGGCTGCAGCTGATCAGCGGGCGCCGACTCGATGTAGTACACCGTCCGCGGCGGCGGTGCCTTGACCCGATACGCCGCCAGATGCTGCGAATCCGGCGACCACACCACGCTGTCGAGTGCGTAGTAGTCCTGCGCACTGCCATCGTGGCTGAGCACGCTGCGTTCGTGACTGCCGACCGGTGCGATAACCAGGTTGCCCTGCTCCACCCAGGCGCGCCAGCGGCCATCCGGCGATTGCTTGGCCGGCTGATCGCCCTGCTTGAGCGGCAGGCGCATGTCCATCGATTCGGCCGGCAGGTCGCGTTCGGGCAGATGTGCGCAGCGATAGCGCAGCAGATCGCATTGCCAGCCCAGTTTCGCCAGCTGGAAGCTCAGGCGCTGCTGTTCCAGGGTGGGCTCCTCGAGCTGCAGTCGCGCTGCGTCGACCGCCCCGGCACCAGCCTGCGTCAATGCGGCGGCCAACCGCGCGTGATCGAAGGCCAGTGTGTTGCGGCCACTGGCCGCCTCCACCAGGCGGTACTCGATCGCCGGCAGCTGCTCGCTGCGCGCCACCCCACGCCGATACAGGAAATGCCCGGCATCCACCCACACCGGCGCTGCAGGCTGCCGGTCCACCAGCGAGGCATAGTGATCGGACAAGCCCATCGCTTGCGTGTACTGCGCGGGCGTGGGAGCGGCAAGTGGCGCCGCGGCCACCGACACGATATGCGCGAGGGCGAGCGACACGCACCAGGTGGCGATGGTGCGAAAGCGCATGGCGGGGATCTGTGGCACCTGCGACCTCATGGAAGCATTGGAAAGACAGTGTGGCGTTGATGGACGAAGGCCGAGCCGCTGGCGGCAACCGCTGCGGCAGACATACACCAAGGACGCTGCGGCAAGGCCGCCAGGGTGAGCAGATGCGACGGCTGCGCGGGGCGACACAGCTGCTTGCAATGTGGGGCAACGCACGTCAGCGCGCCTGAACCACTCGGGACACGGTTGCAAGGCACGCGCGGCCAGTGCGCAGAAGCCGATGCGTGATGTCCAGCCCATGCACTGCCCTGCTCGCGCACCCTGAGCCATCGTTCGATTGCCGCACGCGGCGCCTTGTCAGTTGCTTCACGGCGCATCGCAACGCGTGCTGTCGGCGGCCGCGGCAGATGGCAGCCGTTGTGGCTGTGGCGCCAGCACTTCCCATTCCTGCACTGCCAGCGCGGCGTAGCTGGCCGGGTTGCCGGAGGCGTCCATGACCACGCGCACACAGCGCGTTGTCACCGGCGCGAACGACACCGCTTCATCGTGATCGGGACGCGTGCCATACCCATCGCGCGGCTGCACGGGCTGCCATCGCCCCGCGCTCCGGTATTCCAGATGCCAGCGCGCTGGCGGTGCCACGCCGACGTCGGCACCGGCCGGGTGGTCGGCCCAGAACACGATGCGCGTGCGATCCACGGTGATCGGTTGCGCCCAGCTGTACTGGATCCACTGCTGCGATGGGTTGTTGTCCGTCCAGCTGCCCCACATCTCCGGCGGCAAGGGATTGGCCTTGACGATGCCGTCGTTGAGCGCGGATATCCAGTACTGCACCGGGATATCCGGGCCATTGGATGCGGTTGCATAGGCCGATGGCGCTTGATTGCGCGTGGGCGGCGCAGGTGGCATCGGACGCCGCGTCGGCACCACGGTACGGATGCTGGCCGGCTGGGTGCTGTCGTCCCATTCCAGCCGGTCGATCGCCACGCTGCGGCGGAAATGCCCGCCGCCGCGCGCATCGGCGGTGTGATACACCAGATACCACTGCCGCTGAAATTCGACGATGCCCGGATGCGAGGTGGTGGAAGACACCGGCGGCAATACGATGCCGCGATATGTCCACGGCCCCAGCGGGGTTGGCGCGCTCGCATAGGCAATGCAGGCGTGATACAGCGTGGGCGTGCATGGCGAAAGACGCCCGGCGTTGTTGGCCGCATACGCCAGATAGTAGGTGCCGTTGCGCTTGAACAGCCAGGGCGCCTCGAAATAACCGTCCAGCGCGTCCACCAGGACCGGCGTGCCCTTGAAGCTGACCATGTCGCGCTGCAGCTCCACGCCGTACAACGCGCCGAAGGTGCCCCAATACAGATACGTCCGCCCGTCGTCGTCGACCATCACGGTCGGGTCGATGTTCTGGATGTCGTTGTGGACCGGCACCGACTGCGAGACCACCGGGCCCTGCGGATGCGCGTCGGTCCACGGGCCGAGCGGACTATCGGCCACCGCCACGCCGATCGCGAATGGGTCGGCATTGGGCGAATCGCGCTGCTGCACCGGCGCATACAGGTAATAGCGCCCATCCGGGCCCTGCACGATCTGCGCGGCGTAGGCATGACGCTTGTCTGCCCAGGCAAAGACCTGCTGCGGCCGCAATAGATCGCGGTAGTGGGTCCAGTCGCCACTGGCCGGATCGCTGCTGACGAACAGTTGCCAGCCGGGCATGACGAACGCATTGAGATTCGGAGCAGCCGTATCGCGGCCAGCAATGATGTATAGCTTGCCATCGGCCACCAGTGGTGCCGGATCGGCGGAATATGTGCTGCCATCGGCGAGGATGGGATTGCCGGGTGCATGCAGCTGCGTTCCCTGCGGCGGCGGGATGGCGCAGGCCGGCGCGCTGGCCTGCGACAACCCGCCGGCCAGCACCGCAACAGAGAACATGCGTATCACGGCGTAGCCGCCTTGATCTGCAACACCAGCGGCACCGACACTTTTCGGGTGGGTGCACGCCCTTGCGCGGTGCCGGTGAGTTGGATCTCGCCAGGCTGAGCGTAACGCGCAGGCTGCAACGTGGGCCATTGCACTGGCAAGCGTTCGCGCGAGCCGTCGTTGTATTGCACCGTCACAAAGCCCGGTAGCGTCGGTGCATGCCCGACCACTGCGCTCACCGTCGGCAACGGCTGCACGGTATTGATCTGCCCCGGCGGCGTCGCGCGTACCCAGATGGTGGCCTTGACGGGAATCGCGCCTTCCACCAAGCCTTGCAGTTCCACCGCACCTTCGTGGCCCAGGCGGCCGGCGGCCAGCTCGGACCACTGCACCGCCACCGGCAGCACACTGCCATCGGCAAAGAACGCGGTGATCTCCTGTGGCAGCGTCGGCAGTTGCCCGGGGCCGTGCGCAGATCGATCGCCTCCAACTGCTTGGGCAGATCAGACAGCGCCTGCCATTCGTCCACACCGATGGCGGCATGTCCGTCGCCCTTGGTCTGCGTCGTCAACACCACGCGCAGCCCGGTGGTCACGATCGGAGCGAAGCTGGCGGTGCTCGCCGCACCTGTCGCCCCCGCGGCAATCGGGTAGCCGCTTTTGCTGACGATGTCCTGCCAACGTCCGCCCTGCAGCATCTGCAACGTCCAGCCGGCCGGCGCTGCCACCCCGCCATTGGGCTGGTCGTTCCATAGATAGAGCGTGCTCGACGACAAGCGCACCGGACGTGGCCATTGATACTGCAACCACACCGTCGCTGGCTGGTCTAGCCCATAGCTGCCCCAGCGCAGGCTGCCACTGGGAAAGCTGCCCGCCTGTGGGATGAAGCCATCGTTCAAGGCCTGCACGCGGTACTGCATCCCGGTGAGTTGCGCACTGACAGCAGCCATGGCTTGCAACGGGATGCTCTGCAGCGGCCGCGAGGCCGGTGCGTTGACCTGCACATCGGCATGCCCCATCAGCGCCCCATCGTTGGCGACCAATCGCAAGATGTATTGCCCGGCACGGGTGAAACGTACCGAAGTCTGTAGCGCGGCGGCATCGGCAAACACCGCATCGCCACCTTCCGGGGCCTGCTGCACGCGCCAGCGCACCTGCAGCGTGCCAGTGGGCAAGCCGTCATCACCAACGCGGCCTTGCACCGCCACCGCGCCATCGGCGCCCGGCGTGTCCAGCTGCCATGCCTGCACCTGCGGCGGCGTGTTGCCCGCAAATGCCGGCGCCGGTAAGCCGCTATCGAACAGCTGGATTTCCTTGATGCCGGTGCGCGCCGTGCCAGCGTGCGTCACCACCAGGCGCAGCGCGGCGGTGCGGATGGCCGGAAAGCGCACCCGATTGCGATTGCCCTCCGCCATCGCGGCATCGCGGACCTGGCCGGGAACGTTCTTCCATCCACCGCTGCCATCCTGATATTGCACGGTGTAGATCCACGGTGCCGCGTAGCCAGGCAGCGTTCCGGAGGGAAAGCCGTTCTGATCGCCGCCCGGCGAGGAGCTGCGATAGAAGTACAGCACGACCTGATCCACGGTCTGCAGGCTGCCCAGGTTCAGCGCAATCCAATCGCTGGCCGACGGCGAGCCGGCGGTGCCCCAGAACGGCGTGCTGGCAGTACTGCCGTCCACCGCTGCCGTCGCTGGCAAACCGGCTGCAGCGAAACTGGCGCTGACGCGGGCGCCCTCGGCAAGATCGCGACTGTGCGCGGGCGGCAGCGTCACATCCACACCGGCCTTGGCCAGGATCTGCGCGATCCGCGAGCCGGCCGCGAACGGCACCTGCGTCATCGACGCCAGTGGCGCGGGATGCGCTTCCAGCACCTGCGCGGTGCCATTGCGGTTGACCGCGTCCGGCGCGGCACTGACCTGGCCGCTGGCCGGGTCGTACACCACATGCGCCAGCCGGTCCACGCGGAACGCCAAGCGGCCATCCAGATAGACGCTATAGCCCTTCGGCAGCCGGCCGCCGTAATGGCTGCCATCACGATCCCAGACGATGCTCAGATTGCGGTCGCGATAGCGCAAATTGTCGGCGGCGAAATGGTCCCAGCCAATATCGATCGGATACAACTCGATCTTACCGTCGCTGCGCGGGCGAAAGCCCATCGCATCCTCGATCATGCTGAAGTTGGTCGCGCCCAGCTGGGTATGGTGGATCCAGGAGCGATACCCGATCTTGCCGCCGTTCTTGGCACTGCCCTTGGCCCAGAATTCGTTCTGGTCGGGATAGCGATTGTCGCCATTGATAAAGGGCGCCCAGGCATTCCAGTACAGCAGCTTGCGGTAGCTCTGCGCGTTCAGATACGGGCTGGGGTAATCGCGCAGGACCGAGCCGAACAGACGGAATGCCACCGTCGCATTGATGGTGGAAAAGTTGTTGCTGCCCACATCGGTGCCGCTGCCCCGCGCCTGCATGTCCACCTGGTTGGCGGTATAGAACGGGAACAGCGGGTATTGCGCTGCGTCGGCGAACAGTCGCAAGGCGCGCACATACTTGGGGGCGTAGTCGGAATCGCCCTGCTTGGGCATCAAGCCCACGCTGAACGAGTAGTAGTTGTTGGTTTCCTTCCAATCGACCGCCAGCCGCGGCCCGTCGGCCTGGCGATGCTTGAGCAGATCGCCATACAGGCCAACTGAGTCGGGCGCGTCGCTGTGGTCCTGCCACAGCACGTCCAGTACAGCCTTGCGGATACGGCGCGCGGCGGCCTGCATGCGCTGCGCCGTAGCGGTATCGCCCGCAAGCGCCGCCGCCTGCGCCGCCGCCTGCGCATTGGCGTAGACGTAGGCGCTCTCGGTGCGATCCATGCGGATCTGGCCGTGCTGGTCGGCCCAGTCGAACGACACCGCGTCGGCGTCGTTGCCGGTCATCGCCGCCCAGTCGTATTCGATCAAACCGTTGTGATTGAGATCGTAGGCCGCCAGTACGCCGTCCACGTCACCGCTGCCATAGCGTGCCAGCTTGCCCGCCAGCGCCGCTGGCCCGCCGTGGATCTGCATCGACCGCCATGCCGCGGCCGTGATGTATTGCGCGTAGGAGTTGGACCAGTTCTCCGGCGAGCCAGGGTTGTCGGTGTACTTGCCGCCGCCCGCGGTCTCGCCCGCGCTAAGCCAGGTGCCATAGGCGTACAGCGGATTGCGCAGGTATTTCAGATCGTCCAGGAACATCCCGGCGGTCAGCACGATGGCATTGTCGTAGCCAAGCACACCCTCGATGGCGACCGGGAACTGGTAGTCGTTGCCGGGGACGTTGGCATCGAGGAAGTTGAAGCGCAGCACCCACCAGCGATAGAACAGGCTCTTGCTGATGTTCTCGTCGGGCGTATCCAGGTACGGCAGATTGTCCACCCACCAGCGGTTGTAGCTGGCCACGTGCTGCTGGTAGGCCTGCTGCGGCGTCTGCGCGGCAATGCGCGTGTACTCGGCGCGTGCTTCGGGCAATTCGCGGGTAAGCATGCCGAGCTGCAGCTTGATTACCGCGGTTTCGCCGCTGGAAGGGATCTCCACATCGCGCACCAGCCGCTGCCCCTCGACGCGGAAGCTATCGCCGGACAAACGTGGGAAGACCGTGGTGATGTGGTTGTAGGCGTCGAATGCACCGGTCAACTCGTTGCCGTCAGCATGCTGCGCGATCGGCGACACAGCTTGCAGCGACAGCATGTGCGCCGCGCCATCCAGACTGGACAGCACGACGCCGGCCACCGCCACGTTCTGCTCGGTGATGTACTTGACCAGGCGCATGCGCACGCCCGCATCAAGATCTTCGAACACGGTGGTGAAATAGCTCGGCGTCTGCCGCCGCTGCTGCGACACCTCCTTCCAGTGGATACGCCGCTTGCCCAGCGTGGCGTGGATGTGGAACAGCGCGTCGTAATCGGTGGCATGCCAATACGCCACCTGCCCGACGAAGCCAGGCGCATCGGGCGCGTGAGAGGTCAGATACGCGGCGCGACCACGGGTAAACAGCCAGTCGTTGTGATCGTCGAAACCGCCGCCGGTTCCCTCGCGCACCAGCATGCGGTCGATCCAGAAATCGTTGCCCGGCGCCCGCCCTGCCCCATGCGCGACATCGGCCGCGTAGATCCGTGCCAGTTGTCCGCCGGGCGCAAACGGCACTTCGCTGGAAGGCATCGGGTGGTCGAGGCCGCGGAACAGCGGCTCGCCGATCATTGCGTTGGGCTGGGCGATCGGCGCTTCCTGGGCGACTGCAAGCGGCCAGCCCAGCATGATGCATGTCCACAACAGCGCAGCAGCGCCGGTGCGTCGGGTCAGACGCAACCAGCGCCGGTGCCGCGCCAGGAACGACTTCCAGCGTAAATTCCTCATGCATCCATCTCATTAGCGTGCAAGGCAGTGCGATCGATGCGGCGGCTGGTGCGCATCGGACAATAAACAGCGGCGATACTCCCCACTGCATCGCAAGCGATGTAATGCAGCCGCCTCACCATAGTTGTTTGCGCCGGCAACACCCGCGTCAACACGAAGTGCAGCGATGCAATGCGAACCTTGCTATGCGTCGTCTGCCACCACGCGCAGCGATCGTGGCGACAGATGACGCGAACCCCCGGCCGCGCACCCACCGGCTGACGCAGGCCATGCAGGGCAACCCCAGCCTTGCGCCAACTTGGCGCGCCATTGCGCGGTGCGGCATGTAACGCGCGTCCACTACGTTCCAAGGGCGGAGCGCCGTCTACGTTGCCTGACATCTGTTTGTTGCCTTGTTAGCCGCCCTAAAACTCCACGCGCAGCCGGCTCCAGACATACCGCCCGAGCGTGTCGTAGGTGCTCGCTTCGGTATTGGCCGCATTGGAGTAGCTATAGAACCGTGGCGGCCTGCGGTCGCCCAGGTTGTCGATGCCCACCGCCAGCGTGCTATGCAGCGATGCGATCTTCCGGCTCAGCGAGGCGTCGTGATACACCACCGAGCCGATTGGGAAGTAGGCGCAGCTACCATCGGCATTGGTGTCGACGCAGAAATTTTCGTACTGGCTACCGTTGACCGTGCGGCCCAGGTAACGGGCGTTCCAGCTCGCATGCCACGGCCCCTTGTCCCAGGCCAGATTGGCCACGGCGCGCCAGCGCGGCATGTTGCCCCAGCTGGAATTTTCGCCAACGTAATTATGCGAATCGCCCGCAAAGCGATAGCTGGAGAAGAACGTCGCATCCAGCCCCAGCGCAAACGTGCCCCAGGCAGTATCGGCCAGCGTGTAGTGAATGCCGGCATCGTAGCCGCGAATATCGACCTTGCCGCTGTTGTACGCGAACGGCACCGACACCCGCGTCAGCTGTCCGGTGGCATCGCGTTGAATCAGCGGACAGAAGGCGGCTTCGCTGCCGTCGAAGCAATCGCTGACGACCTGCTGATAGCCGAGACCGCTCAGCATGTCGTCCAGCACGACTCGCCAGCTGTCCACGTTGAGCGACAGCCCGCGCAACCGATCCGGGTCGTAGACCACGCCCACATTGTAGGAGCGGCCACGCTCGGGCTTGAGCTTGAAGCCCACGTTATTGGCGCCGGAGGTCACCACGTTGAACTGCGCAGTGTTGATGAAGCTGCCATCGTTGGGCACGTTCGCGCAGGCCGGATTGGGCGCGCCGGTCAAGCCTGTGCACGGGTCCTCGAAATCGCCGGTGGTGTCGATCACGCTGTTGTAGGGCGAGCCATACAAATCGCCCAACGCCGGCGCCCGGAACACCTGCGAGCCGGTGGCGCGCACCAGCAGATTCGCAATTGGCCGCCACTCGATCGCAAGCTTGCTGTTGGTGGTGCTGCCCCAGGCGCCGTAGTTGGAATAGCGCGAGCCCATATTCAGGTTCAACACATCGGCGAACGGCACATCCTTCAACAGTGGCAGCAGCAGTTCTGCATAGGCTTCCCTGACCGACTCATCGCGCCCCTGCTTGAGGATGCAGCCATCGTTGTAATCGCAATTGCCATCGGCATCGGCAGCGGCCACCTCGCTCGTCGTGCCCTGCGCGAACGTATTGGTGCGATACACCAGGCCGATGGCCGCCTGCACCATTCCGGCCGGCAGTTTGAACAGATCGCCATTGGCGCTGATATCGACAAAGCGCATCTGGCTTTTGTCAATCAGGTCCACCGGCCGCTGCGTGCCACGCAATGCAGCGATGGTGGCCGGGTCGTTGGGATTGAAGACATTGATCGGCGTGCAACCGGCGATCACTGCGCCCGGGGCGCCGCACTTAACTCCGCCATCGCTGTGCAGGAACGAAGCACCGACTGCGTTGTTCAACGCCGAGGTGATCGAAAAACCGGTGCGCACCAAGGTGTCCTTGTAGCGTGCATGGCCGGCCGCCGCATCCCACTGCCAGCTGGTGCCATCCACGCGCCCGCGCAAGCCAGCCACGATATTGGTCTGGAACATGGTGGAGGTGTAGACGCGCGTATTGGCCTGCGGAGAGCGCAGATAGTAGGCGTCCAGTTGATCGCCGAACGGGTTGTAGTAGTTGTCTACCGCGTCCGGCATTTCCAGCCCGTAGGCATCCAGGCGCGAGACCGTCTTGCTGCGCGTCCAGAACACGTCCATGTAGCCCTGCACGCTGGGGGTGAAGTCGAAACTGCCGTGCAGCGAGGCATTGGTGCGTTTGATCGGGGTGATCAGGTACTGCGCGTCGTAGACGTTGTAGCTGTCGGTGGCGCGATTGTAGGGGCGAAACGCCTCTTCGCCGACCGGCCCCGGCGCGGTGCCATCCACCGGCGTCAGCACGCGCCCGTCGGTCAGGAAGGCGCGGGTGTTGGCGCCGCGAACCTCGCTGACCTGCCCATCGAGATATTCCACCGCCTTGGCCGCATAACTGCGGTCGCGATTGAACACCGGGTTCATCGAGTTTCGGCTGAGCCCCACGATCAGCCCGCCGCGGTCCCAGGTCTTGCCCCATTCCAGCCCGAGCGTGCGTCGATTGGCATCGCCATGGGTGCTCTGCGCGTAGTCCGCGGTGGCAGCGAATCCGTCGTATTTGTCCTTGAGGATGACGTTGACCACCCCGCCGATCGCATCGGAGCCGTATACCGACGACGCACCGTCGGTGAGCACTTCCACGCGCTCCACCATCGCTGCGGGGATTGCATTGACGTCCACGCCGGGTGCCGACGCCACGCTGCTGGCAGGCCCTGCCATGCGATGGCCGTTGACCAACACCAACGTGCGCTCGGGCCCGAGATTGCGTAGCGACACCAGCGCGCGGCCGTGACTGAAGTTGGAATTGAGCGCGGGCCCGGTCTGGAAGCCGGCCATCATCGGCAAGCGCTGCAGCAGCTGCCCCAGCGTGTTCTGCCCGCTGTCTTCGATACGCTGCCGGTCGATCACCACCACCGGGCCGGCGGTTTCGGCGTCGACGCGGCGCAGATGGGTGCCGGTGACGTTGATCTGATCCAAGGTCTGGGTGGCATCGTCTGCGCCATCGCCACGCTGTTGCGCGGCGGCCGGCACGGCGGCGACCGCCAGTGCAAACAACACAGCGTTGACGAGCCTGGTGGTCTGCAAGGCGCGTCGTTGGGGAGCAACGGCAGTGCGGCTGGACGACATCGGAAATCCTCGTGCTGACGCAGGGTACGGGCCACCTTCCTGCACGACCGCGCACGGCCAAGCCGCACCGGCACAGCGCACAGATGGAGGGATCGATCACGACAGAAACTGCACCGGCCTGCCGTCTCAGCGGCAGGTCTCTACGCATGCAAGGACGGCACCTGCTACGGCACCGCTCTCCCCTGAGAGCACACGTTGTGACACACACGTTACGTTAAAAAAATCTTGCGACAACGGCACTGCGCCGTCTTGACGAATTTAGTCGGGGCGCATGCGGAAAATCGCGTGCTTGCGCCTGCTTTCGGGCATGCCTGGATTGCCCAAGCAGCGACATACCGACACGATCATCCGATGTGCCCTGGTCTCTACGATCGACCACAGCACCTGCATGCGATCAGCAAAGCGGCACTGTGGACGCGATGTCCAGCAACACTGCAGCAAGGCGATGCTTGCGCATCGCGTCGCGGTTGTCAGGCGTACCACGCCTGCACCTTCACCAGTGCAGCAGCACCGGGCAAGGCCACCCGATCCACATGCGAGCCCTGCACTCGCGCCGGTTTTCCATCGACCAGCACGCGCTGCAGGCGTGTGCCTGCGGGCGTGCGCAAGGTGAGCCAGGTGCGTGCAGGTGCGCGTTCCGGCAACCGCACATCGGCACTGATGCAACGCGCCGCAGTGTCGGTGCGCAGCGTCAAGGTGACCGTGCCCCAGCGCGTTGGCGCTGCGGTGATGCCAACAGGCGCACCGCTTCCCAGCCACGCGCGCGGTACCGCACGCGCGAGAAACAACTGCTCGCCGGCGCTGTCGTCGCTGACCAGCATCCAGCGCAGCAGCAAGGGAATGGTCATCTGCGCCGGGATGCAGAACAACGGCATGCCGCCGGTGATGCCGCTGACTTCCCCGGCGGTCCAACTGCCGCGCGTGTGCACTTGATAGCGATGCGCGTAGACGAACAACAGGTATTCTTCGATGCGATCCAGCCGCAGCAGTTGTTGCGCGTAGCCGTAGGAAATGAAACCGAGCAGATCGCGGCTGCCCGGCTCCGGCGGTGCGATGTTGGCCACCACGCCAATACTGGTGCCGCCGTGGCCACGCAGGCAATCGATCACCAGGTGGGCCAGATCGTCCGGCAACACATCGGTTTGCAGCAGTTCGGCATAGGCACGATGCGGCCATTGCTGTTCGCTGGGCTTTTCCTGCAGCAGCGATTGGCGGAAGGTCAATGTGGTCCCGGGCAACGGACCCACGTACGGCGGCGAAAGGTCGCGACGCACGTTGGCACGCAGGCTGGCCTCCAGCCGCGTACGCAGCTGCTTGGCGCGGCGTTGCCATTGCGCGGCCTGGCCGGCATCGCCATCGAGCGTGCTCCACACCTGTGCGATGTCTTCCCAGCCGCGAATGGTCAGCGCGCTATTGGCGAAATACGGTTTCCACCATAGCGATGGATCGGGAAACAGGCAGGCATCGGATTCGTTCCAGCCGTGCAGCAACCCATGGCCATGCGCCGTGCGCGGCAGTGCCAGCGCCTGGTCGTGCAAGGCGCACAACAGCTGCGCGGTGGCGGCGATCTTGGGCAGCACGCGGCGTAGCCGTGGCGCATCGTCGGTGTAACGCAGGTACCGCGCCAGCAACGACAAGGTGAGCCCGAACTGCCCGACTTCCGGCCCGCGCATGTTCGGCAGGCCATCGTCCTGCACGAAGGCATCGAAGTAGTTGTCGAGCACCGCCGCGGCTTGTGCAAAGCGTCCCCACTCCAGGTTGGCGTACAACGAGCTGGTAAAGGTGTCCTGGAAACCGTCGTATTCGTTGCCGTAGTAGTCGCGTTCCACCGCGCCATACTTCGGGTAGTCGCCGCCAGGGCGCACCACCAGCTCGCGCGCGAACGCGAACTGCGCCATGTCGTTCCAGCTCGCATCGGGAAACTGCGCCTGCACGGTGCCCTGCAGCGCCTGCTGCCAATACGCAGCGAAATCGATCAGCGCGGCGTAGAACTGTTCGGCCGTGGCGGCGCTGCGCGAGGGTGCAAATTCGGGGTAGCTGTGCGTGTAGTGCACCGCGACGATGGCGCCGGCCTTGACCTTCATCGTGCGGTGCCAGGTCTGCACCACGAAGCGGTCGCTTGCCCGCACGTCGGCAAACACCAGCACGTCGTACCAGCTGTCGGGCTCGCCCTCGCGGCGCATCACCTTGCGCACCGCCGGCATCCAGCCGCCGAGCATGCCTTCTTCGCGGCGCTTGATCAGCGCTTCCTCGCCCAGCTCGGCGAAGGCATGTTCCGGACGCGAGGTGCGGCTGCGACCGTTGGGGAGGATGGGCATGGTGTCCAGGCTTTCGCGTGTGCCCACAAAGGTGGTCCACGGCCAGCGGCCGCCGTTGTCCTTGGGGTCGAGCAAGGAGGCAGGCGGCGGCGCGGCATCGCGCACCTGTGCCTCGTCCGGGTCGCCGTCGCGCAGCAGGCGGTCGGCCAGCAGGTCGGCTTCGGCCATTGCCACCTGCGCCAGCGGCAGCCCGAAATACGGCGTGCCCTCGGCCGGATAGGCCGGCTCGGTGCGTTTGTCCAGGCGCAACATGCCGCTGTCGGTGCACAACGTGAGCTGGCCTTGCGCGTCGTCCAGATGCTCATAGACCGTCCAATGCCGCTGCAGGTGGGTGAAGCTGCACAGCGTGCTGCCGACATGCGCGGCCGAAGGCAGCGGTTCCAGACGGGGCAGCGTCGGCGCCGGCAGCGTGCTTGCAGCCGACGACGTGGCCAGCGTGGCACCTGCACCGACCGCCGCGGTGGCCGCCATGCCCCGACGCAGAAAGGTTCTACGGTCCATCGTTACTCCCTCGAATGATCGTGGCCCATCGTGCGCGCGTTGCTGCACGGCGTCTTGTGACGGCGGTCAGACACCGGTGCGGAAATCTGCACATCGCCCCGACGCGTGGACCGCTGACGGTTGTGCGCGCGGCGGCCCTGAGTGCGCCATGACGCTGGCCTCGCAAACCACGCGGCATGCTGTCGCAGGATTTGAGGCGCACGCGGGCGATGCTGATCTTGCTGCAACCGCTTGCCGTTGCGTGCCATTGGCCGTTGGCTATGCGATCGATGCGTCCGTGCTTCGTATTGCAGTCCATCGCACGCGGTACCCCGCTGCACGGACAACCCGCGCATGGCGTTGAATGCACACGCTGGCCGTCGTGCGCGCCGCGCTGGTCGCGCAGCACGCGACGGCGACATTGGATCTGCACCAACCCACGTTGGCCCACCCACCTCAATGGAGTTCTCCCCCGCATGCACACGATCCTGGCCGGCAGTGAGCGCCGTACCGCCCCCTCCACCATCCAAGCCGGACGACCGCCGCAGGACGAACGCCTGCGCGTCCTGCTCGCGGTGCGGATGCCGGCATTGAATGCCGCTGCCGATGCGCTGCTGCAACTGCAGCCCGATACGCTACCGAGTGCGTGCACGCGCGCGGAGTTCAGCGAGCGCTTCGCTGCCAGTGCGACAGATCTGCAGGCCGTTGCCGACTTTGCCGCCAGCTATGGCTTGACGATCGAGCACGCGCACGCAGACAGCGGCAATGTGATCGTGGAAGGCACCGTGCAGCAATGCGAGGCCGCATTCCAGGTCAGCTTGCGCGACTATATCGATGGTGCATTGCGCTATCGCGGACGCACCGGCCCGGTATCGATTCCACAGACCCTGGGCGGCATCGTCACCGCCGTGCTGGGGCTGGACGCACGCCCGCAGGCTCAGACGCTACCCAGCGTGCCCGAGGCGACTGCATCCTCGCCGCCCGCGGTGCGGCCCACAACGCTCGACAGTCAGGATGGTCCGATCATGCAATACACGCCACCGCAGTTGGCGCAGCTCTACGGCTTTCCCGAGCACGACGGGCACGGTCAATGCATCGGCATCATCGTATTGGGCGGCGGCTATGCACGCGAACAGGTGGCTGCCTATTTCGCGCAGCTGCGCGTGCCCATGCCGACACTGGTCGATGTGCTGTTGCCCGGGGCCACCAATACCGTCAGTCGCGGCAATGCTGATGCCGATGTCGAAGCGCAGATGGATATCCAGATCGCCGGGGCAATCGCGCCGGGCGCCAAACTGGTGGTGTATTTCGCGCCCAACACCGACAACGGTTTTCTGGAGGCGATCAACGCCGCCATCCACGATGCAGAGCATTCTCCTGGCGTCATCGGCATCAGCTGGGGCTTCACCGAATCGCAATGGACGCCGCAATCGCGGCAGGCGTACGACTGTGCGTTTCAGGCCGCTGCACTGATGGGCATCACCGTGTGCATTGCCGCTGGCGACGATGGCGCCAGCGACGGGCAGCCAGGATTGAATGTCTGCTTTCCGGCATCCAGCCCGTTCGTGCTTGCCTGCGGCGGCACTCGGCTCCAGGTAACGGCCGACAGCGCCAACGAACAAGCCTGGACGAACGGCGGCGGCGGAGAAAGCAGGTTCTTTGCCCGCCCTGCCTGGCAGATGGGTCTGCGCATCACCAATGCGCAGCATCAGTCACGCCAGTTGGGCATGCGTGGTGTCCCCGATGTGGCAGCCAATGCCGACGCGCAGACCGGTTACTACCTGTCGATCAACGGGCAGCCCGCCGTGATGGGCGGCACCAGCGCCGCTGCGCCATTATGGGCGGCCTTGCTGGCACGCATCTACGGCGCAAACCGCATGCAACCCCGCTTCGTGTTGCCGCGTCTGTACGGTCGGCCGGGTGCATTCCGCGACATCGTTGCCGGCGATAACGCCGGCTTCCGTGCATCCACCGGCTGGGACGCCAATACCGGGTTGGGCGTGCCCGACGGCGCACGCTTGGCCGAGGCGCTGCGACCGGACTGAGCGTGGCATGGGCGATGCTGCAAGCAGCCATCACCGCGCGCGGAATGCCCCGATATCCGCGTACAAGCGCGGTGGCTGCCGCTCGCCTCGCTGCGTCGCTCGAGCTCCCCTGCAGGTTTGCCGCCACGCACGCTCAGGCCATTTGCATGCGGCACGTGCAACCCACCGTGACCGACGTTTCACCACCAGGCAAAAACCTCGCAGGGTGGGCGCACTGCCGCCCCTGCCATTTGACCGCATGACTTTCCGGCCGGGCCCGCCGCCCGCTGCCTCGGCCACACTCGCCGCACGTCCACCGCCGCAGGGTGCGCTTGCGGTGGCGCGGACACGATCATTCCACAAGGAGCGTCATGCAGATCCCAGTCCCTTGCGAACCGAATGGCGTCAACGCTGCGGCATCCCGTTCGGCCGTGACCGCGCCATGGCGGCATCGCATGTTGTGCTCCGTCTTGCTGACGCTCATCACGCCCTGCGTAGCGCAGGCGCAAGTGGATCTGTCGCAGCTGGATGCGGAGATGGCCGCGCCACGTACGCAGGTGCTGGTACTCGGCAGCGTGCATCTATCCCAGTTGCCCAAGGGCAGCGACATCAGTGCCGCGCGTCTGCAACCGCTGATAGACCGACTGGCTGCTTACCGCCCCACCATCATCACCGTCGAAAACCTGTCTGGCGAAAGCTGCGATCTGATGCGCCGGCATCCTGCGGTCTATCTGCCCGAAGACACCACTAACTATTGTCCGGACACCGCCGACGCTGCGCGTGCCACCGGACTGGATGTGCCAGCCGCCGTTGGCCAGGTACGCAGCGCATTGAAGACCTGGCCGCAGACGCCCATGCCGGCACAACGTCGCCATCTGGCAGCGCTGTTCCTGGCCTCCGGCGACCCGTCATCTGCGTTGGTGCAATGGCTACAGCTTGCACCCGCCGACCAACGTGCCGGCGACGGGCTGGATGCTGCGCTGGTGGCGCGCTTGCGCAAGGCACAGGAGCGCCCCAACGAGAGCAACCAGATCGCCGCGCGGCTGGCGGCACGGCTTGGTTTGCAGCGTGTGTATTCGGCCGACGATCACACCGGCGACAACATCGATATAGGCGATCCGGTGTCCTACGGCAAGGCGATTCAGGCGGCCTGGGACAAGGCGGCGCCGCGTGCACGTACCATGCGCGAACACGAAGACCGGTTGGCAAGCGAAGGCAAACTGCTGGAATTGTACCGCGCGATCAATCTACCTGCCAGCCAGCAGCTGGCGATTGCAGTGGATTTTCGCGCTGCGTTGAGCGAGGAGTCGCTGGAGCACTACGGCTATCGCTACGTGTCCGGGTGGGAAATCCGCAACCTGCGCATGGTGTCTAACGTGCGTGCCAGCTTTGCCGACCAACCCGGCGCACGGGTATTGGCGGTGGTCGGCGCGATGCACAAACCCTGGTTCGACAACTGGCTAGGACAGCTACAGGGCGTGGATATCATAAATGCGGCACAGGTGCTGGGCACTGACGGGCAATGAGGTTGTGAGTACAGCGATTTCAGTATGACGCTCCAGATCAACGCCTGTTTATTTGAATACGTGATGCCCTCACCGCGCCTGCGTTGCGAGGAGATCGACGCGTCGCGTGTGCGGTGCCCTCACCGCTCGCGGGACACGCCGTCAACCCGTCCATGGGGGCTCGATGGCGGCATCCATGCCGCCAACGGTCCCGCAATCGGCGAGGACACCGCACCAGACAGTTGGCGGGTGGTTTTGATGAAAGCGAAGGAAAAGGGCAAAGCCCTCTGCCGGTTGCTTTGCCGAACCATGCGCACCGACCATCTCGACTGGTCCTTGCCCGCCCACCGTCGCGGGACCCTTGGCGGCATGGATGCCGCCACGGAGCTTACACGGACGTACTTGCAGCATGCCCGGCGATGGTGGGCGGGCAAGGGCCCTGCAGCAAAACGCGAAGACCTTGAGTGCGCGGTGCACTCACCGCACCAGAGAGTTGGCTGGTTATTTTCGACGGCGTCGCATTGATGGTTGCTTGTTGAAACGCTGTGCACCGGCCAGGTTGGCCGGTCCTTGCCCGCCCACCGTCGCGGGGCCCTTGGCGGCATGGATGCCGCCACGGAGCTTACAAGGACGTACTTGCGGCGTGTCCTGCGATGGTGGGCGGGCAAGGGCCCTGCAGAAAACACGAAGACCTTGAGTGCGCGGCATCCTTGTCGCTCGCAGGACACGCCGTGCACACAATGCAACTGGTCGACGACCGTCCTCGTGTAGGCCAACCGCTTAGGTCAACACATCCAACAAGCTACCCAGCATCTCATCGGAGCGCCGCAACACGTTGGCATTTGCCTGGAAGTCGTTGCGTGCCGATAGACCTTCCACCAGATCGGTGGCCGGTGCAGATGGATCGGCGCTGGCATCGACCACGCTGGCCGCCGCGCCGCCATTGGCCTGGGTGCTGGCGGCAACGGACTGACGCGGGCTGCCGTCCACGGGTTGGCGGGCTACATTGCTGGCCGCGACCTGCTGACGCAGCGCGGCGACCTGCATTCCGGAACTGGCGATGCTGCTGATGCTCATGATGGCTCCGCTGTAGAAACTGAGAACTAACCGATGACGTTTGTTGACAACCCACCAACACACTTGCAGCTGGCAACCGCGTTCTACTGCTTTGGCACTCGCATCAACAAATAAGTGTCAGGGGCACTGCTCGGAACACTAGAACCGGCGGACAGCAGCCGCAATGTCCTGCCCAGCTCGTCGATTCCCCAAACACCCGCCTTACAGCCGCGTCACGCGCGCTCAGTAAGTACCCACCCGCACCCGCAACACCACGGGCACATTGCCAGCCGCATCCACACGCCCGAAGTTGAGGCCGTAGTCGGTCTGGTCGCCGTTGAGCTGCCTTTCCATCTGCCAGCGCCCATCGACATACCGCCCCTGCTCCACCCGCAACAGTTGTCCATGACGGGTATCGGCCGCGTCGCGGAAAAATTCAATGCGCGCCGCCATACCGGTCACCAGAAATTCCTCCGGCCCCAGTTGCGCCACCAGCAGCCTGCCGGCGTGGTCGTCGTTGCCCGGCAGAATGGGCGGCGCATCGCCCCACATGGGCGCACCGAACGACACCTTGGCCTCCCAGTCGCCGAAGCGCAGCGTCCGCTGTGGCGCGCCGGGCTGCTCGGTCACCGCCTGCAGCCGGCCGTCGAAGGCCGCCTGCGCCAGAATCCGCTGCATCGGCGCGAGCAGTGTGAAGTTGGCCGCATGGGCTGCAACCGCTGCGCGGTTGGCCTCGCTGTCGGGGTTGCCATCCATGCCGAACACCGAAAAGCCCACCCCGCCCTGCCCCAGCACATGGAACAGATACGGCGCGGTGGCCGCTTCGAAGCCGGTTTCCGATACCCAGGCCGGGTTGTCGGGCCGCGCGTACTGGCCGATGACCTTGGTGTACTCGTTGTAATCGTTGGTGTAGATGTCGGTTCCGATGAAATCGATCGACGGCGTGGCCGCGCGCCACAGCGCGAAGACGTTCACCGTCGCACCGCCGGACGGATAGTCCATGCCCGGATAGCGCTTGCCCTTGTAGCGCAGCCAGGTGTTGACGTAGAACGGCAGCGGATACACACGCTTGCCGGCGGCGGCCACCTGTTCGATATACGCGGCGGTGGCATACGCATTGAACGCTTCGGCTGCTTCGGCACCGAACAGTTGCTGCCAGCTGCCCTGCGGCTTGCCCAGCGCGCGCGCAATCTGGGCCGGCACCGGTCGTGCGAACGCGGCCTCCCCTGCGGGGCCGTGATCGCGCACGGTACCGATGGCGCCCGGCTCGTTTTCCACCTGCACCAGGATCACGGTATGGCGGTCGCCATCCACCTTGCGCAGGTGCTGCATCAACGCAGTGAACGCACGCGTATCGGCCTGCATGTTGGCGGCCACATGGGGCGACAACACATCCACCGGCTCGCCATTGGCGTCGCGCATGCGCGGGTAGGTCGCTTCGTCGCGCTTGATCCATTCCGGCACGTAATGCATCTGGCCATTCTTCCAGCTGCCGAACCACAGCAAGGCCACGCGCAGGCCCCGCTTGCGGGCGCCGGCAATCAGCGCGTCCACATTGCTCGTGTCGAAGCGGCCCTGTTCCGGCTCGAACTGCTCCCAGTACACCGGCGCTTCCACCGTGTTGGCATGCAGGGCAACCACCTCGTCCAATGCCTTGGGCAATACCGCCGGCCATGCGCTGGAGTTGTGCAATTGCGCGGCCAGGATCGTATACGGCGCACCATCGACAAACAGCGCGTGGCGGCCGTTCTGGGTGACCAAGCGCGGCAGTTCTTCGGCACTGGCCAGCAGCGGCGCGCTAGCGGCCAACATCACCAACGACCACAGCAGCGCCGCGAGGCGGCCGCGCCGCTGTGCCTTGAATCGAACAAACAAACCCATCATTGCGCCTCCGATGGCAGGGAATTCCAGTGCGGCGTGGATTCGTTGCGCAGATGGCGCACGAAGAAGTCGTACTGGCGACGTTGCACGTAATCGATCGGCCCGCTGGAGCGGCCGACCGAATGCTCGCCACCCGGCACGGTGAGCAGGTCGAATTCCTTGCCGGCCTTGATCAGGGCGTCGACGACTTGTGCGGTGGACGCCGGATCCACATTGCTGTCCTGCTCGCCGACGATCAGCAGCAGGTCGCCCTGCACCTTGCTTGCATTGGCCACGCCAGACGCCTGCGCATAGTGCGCATCCACCGGCCAGCCCATCCACTGCTCGTTCCAGCTGATCTTGTCCATGCGGTTGTCGTAGCACCCGGCAAACGCAACGCCCACCTTGTAGAACTCCGGATGACGCTCGAGCGCTCCCAGCGTGCTCTGCCCGCCGGCCGATGCACCGTAGATACCGACGCGGCTGATGTCGTAAGACGGGTCCTTGGCCGCCAGCGCACGATGCCAGGCAATGCGGTCGGCAAACCCGGAATCGCCCAGATTTTTCCACGCCACATCATGAAACGCCTTGGAGCGATTGGCGGTCCCCATGCCGTCGATCATCACCACGATGAAACCCAGATCGGCCTGCGCCTGCATGCCGATCTGCTTGTCGCCGCCGGAGTGATAACCGAACGGCCAGAACGTCTTGGGGACGAAGGAATCGTGTGGCCCGGCATAGATGTTCTCGATCACCGGATAGGTCTTGCGCGGATCGTAGTCGCGCGGACGCACCACCATGCCCCAGATATCGGTGGTGCCATCGCGGCCCTTGGCCACGAAGGTCTCCGGCGCGCGCCAGCCGGCGGCCTGCAGCTTGTCGATCGTGCCACGCTCCACGGTGTGCAGCAGCTGGCCATCGATGGCGTGCAGCTCCATCACCGGCGGCAGGTCCGGCCGCGAATAGACATCGACGTAATGCAGGCCGTCATCGGCTATCGCCACATCGTGGTCGGCCTCGGCGTGGGTCAAGCGGGTCAACCGGCGGCCGTCGAAATCCACGCTGTAGAGCTGGCGGTCGTACGGATCCTTGCCCGCATCCATCCCGCTGGCCGTGAACCAGATGCGGCGTTGCGCATCGTCCACGCGCAGCACATCGCGCACCACCCACGGCCCGCGGGTGAGCTGGCGTTTCAGCTTGCCGCTGCGTCCATCGAACAGATACAGGTGCCGCCAGCCGTCACGTTCGGAAATCCACAGCACCTCAGCGCCACGCCCGTCTACGTCGTGGCGAAAGCTGCGGTCGGCATACACGAAGGTGCGCGCGTCTTCACCGACTGCCACGCGCGCGCGCCCACTGATTGCATCCACCGAAATCACGCGCATGCGTTGAAAACCACGCTGCACATACTCGAACGCCACGCTGCGCCCATCGCTGCGCCACTGCAGCGGCGACAACGAATACGGGTTGTCGAACAACGCGGTGTCCACGTCGCGGCGTGTGCCGTCCAGCGCAAATAGCACCGGCCGTTCCACATCCACCGCATCGCCCGGCTTGGGATACAACTGGGTATGCACCACCGGTTGCCCGCCGCCGGCAGGCGCGGCTTCGACGCGGGTGACACGGCGCGCCAGCCCCGGACGCACGCGGTACACCGCCAGCTGCCGCGAATCCGGCGACCAGGCAACACTCTCCAGATCGAAATAGTCATCGGCACGGCCGTCGCTGCTGAGCCGGGTAAACTGCCCGTCGGCGACATGGCGCAACACCAGGTTCCAACCATCGGCCAGCACCTCCCACGTGGCATCGGGCGAGCGACGCGGCGTGGTGTCGGCGGGCACCAGCGGGTCGCGCACCACGCCGAAACCGCGTGGGCGTGCCGGCTGCAGCCGAGCATCGGGTGCGCAGTGGTAGGTGGTCAGCGTGCAGCGCCAGGGCGCATCGTCCAGTGCGAAGACAATGGCGCCATCGCTGCGTTCGCCCTCGGTTGAAAACCAGAACTGCTCGAACGGCAGACGCAGCGGCGCATAGGGCTTGCCGGTTGCCGCACTCAGGCCCTGGGCCACGCGCGCCTGATCGAAGGCCGGCTGCTTCTGCAACGTGGCCACATCGGCACTGACAAACGCAAAACCACCCGGCACCGTCTTGCGGTAATGGAACCTGCCATTGTCCTGCCATTGCGCCGGCCAGGCGACATTCTCCGTCAGCGTGATCCACTGCTCGCGCAACCCCAGCGAGCGTTGGTAATCGGCAACGCTGGGCGCAGCCTGCACAGCACCGGACAACAGCATCACCGAGGCGGCCAGCGCACACCATCGACGCAAACCAAGTGCGCTGCGGCGCGCCTCACTCACCATCGTCCTCCTCCAGCGCAAGCTCGTCGCTGCGCAAACCGCTGCGCGCGCCCCAGTGGTAAATGAAGAACGCAATGGCCGCCACGGCCAGCGTATCGAACGGATGCGCAATCCAGCCATGTCCGCCGAACGTCCCTGCCCACGACACCAGCATCACCAGCACGAAGAACACGATCAGCCACAACGATGCGTGCACCTGCCGCACCAGGCGCGCGCGGCCTTCGCGCGAAGGCAGGCGGTACAGCACATACAGCACGAACGCGAGCACCTGCAAGCCCAGCAACCACGACAAGGTCGGCCAGGTGGACCAGTACACGATCAACGCCGCCACCATGAACGACAGCGGCCCCAGCACCGGCAGGCCACGCACGAAAAATGGGCGCGGCAAGTCCGGCGCGCTGCGGCGCAGGGCCGCCACCGTGATCGGCGCCACCGCATAGCTCAGCACCAGGGCCGCTGATACCACGCCGATCAGCGTCTCCCACGAGGGAAACGGCAGCGTCCAGAAGATCGACAAGCCCAGGCTCAACCACAGTGCCGGACGCGGGATGCCCGACGCCGGATCCACCCGCGTCAGCGCCGGCAAGAATCCACCGCTACGCGCCCAGCCATACACCACGCGCGGCGTGGCATTCATGTAGATATTGCCGGTGCCGCTGGGCGAGACCATCGCATCGCAGATCACCAGTGCCGCCAGCCACGCCATGCCCAGCGCTAAGGCGATGTCGTGGTACGGCAGCGAGAAGGCCTTGTCGATACCCGCCCAGCCGTGTGCGAGCTGCGCGGCCGGGATGCTGCCCAGGAACGCCAGCTGCAGCAGCACGTAAATCACCGTGGACAGCGCCACCGACAGGATCAGCGCAATCGGAATATTGCGCTGCGGGTCGCGCACTTCGCTGGCCACCGACACGATCGGGGTCAGTCCCAGGTACGCGAAGATGATGCCGCCGGCCGAGATCGCCGCTTCCACGCCTGCCATGCCCGATGGCGCGAACCCATGCACGCTCAGATTGCCGGCATCGAAGTGCTGCATCAGCAGCACGATCACCAGGATCGGCACCAGAAACTTGAAGATGCTGACGATGTTGTTGGCCAGCGCAAAGGTCTTGACGCTGAAATAGTTGAGCACGAAGAACAGCACCAGCAACGCCAGCTGCACCAGCCAACCCGCCGCGCTGGGATGGGTGCTGTTCGGCTGGCTCAACCACGGGAACCACGCCGCTGCGTATTGCCGCGCCGCCTCCACTTCGATCGCGATCAGGCTGGAGAACGCGATCAAGGTGATGAAGCCGGTCAGCGAGCCGAGCAAGGCGCCATGCGAATACTCCGGGTAGCGCACCACTCCGCCGGCGCGCGGCAATGCCGCACCGAGTTCGCAATACACCAGCCCAAGCAACAGCACCGCGATGCCGCCGAGGATCCAAGACACGATGCCCGCCGGCCCCGCGATCGATGAGACGTGGCTGGCCGAAAACAACCACCCGGAACCGAAGATCGAACCCAGCCCGATGAAGGTCAGGTCGGTCAGGCTCAGCCGCTTGTGGAACTTGCCTTGTGTGGCCATGGTGCCCCTCATTGAAAAGGTTGTCGCCGGTTCCCAACTACTGCAGCTGTTCCCTTCTCCCTGCGGAAGAAGGTGCCCCGGAGGGGCGGATGAGGGTGCGCGCATAGCCTCGTGTCCTTCGACACTGCGCAGCTTCGCGCCGGACCCTCACCCCAACCCCCGCTCTGCGCCCCGGCCCGCGCTTGCGGCGCGGGCGCTCCAAGGCACGCGCGCCAGTGGCGCGCAAACTGTGCCTTCTCGCCCCAAAGGCAGCGGGGCTTCACAGCATTGCTATTGCTCCGACGCCTCCTGTGCCCAGGGCGACTTCCCGCCCTCGGCGATGAAGCGGGCGATGCGTTGCTCCAGCACCGGGAGCGGCACCGAGCCGGTTTCCAGGATCGCGTCGTGGAAGGCACGGATGTCGAACTTCTCGCCGAGCGCGGCTTCGGCCTTGTGCCGCAACTCGATGATCTTCAGCTCGCCCAGGTAGTACGACAGTGCCTGCCCCGGCCAGGCGATATAGCGGTCCACCTCGGTGGTGACTTCGTGCTCGCTCAGCGCAGTGTTGTCGCGCAGGTAGGCCTGCGCCTGCTCGCGCGTCCAGCCCTTGTGGTGGATACCGGTATCGATCACCAAACGGCAGGCGCGCCACATCTGGTAGGTGAGGTAGCCGAACCGGTCATAGGGCGTGTCGTACATGCCCATTTCCTGACCCAGGTACTCCGAATATAGCGCCCACCCTTCGCCATACGCGGAGATGTAGCTGTAACGACGGAACTCCGGCAAACCCTGCGCCTCTGCCGCCAGCGGCATCTGCAACGCGTGGCCGGGCGAGGATTCGTGCAAGGTCAGCGCGGTCAGGTTGTACAGCGGCCGCGACGGCAGGTTGTAGGTGTTGACCAAGTAGATGCCCGGCCCACCGCGACCGCCGGTGTAGAACGGCGCCAGCTCCGGCGGCACCGGTTCGATGGCGAAGCGGCGGCGCGGCAGCCGGCCGATGTAATCGCCCACCTTGGCGTCCACGCGCTTGGCGATCCACGCCGCCTGCTTGAGCAACTCTTCCGGCGTCTTGGCGTAGAACTGCGGTCGGTACGCAGGAAGTGCAGGAATGCCGGGAACACCGCCTGTCCGGCCGGCGGCTTGAAGCCGCTGGCCGCGATGGTCTGGTCCATCTGCGTGCGCAGCTTGGCCACTTCCTGCAAGCCGATCTGATGGATCTGGTCGGGGCTCAAGTCCAGCGTAGTGAACTCGCGAATCTGCGCACGGTAATACGCCTGCCCGTCCGGCAACGCTTCGCCGGCCAGCGTGGTGCGTGCGCGCGGCTGGTACTCATTGCGGATGAAGTCCAGCAGCCTGGCGTACGCCGGCACCACCTGTGTCTGGATGACACTGACCGCCTGCTGGCGCAGTTGCGCCTGCACATCGGCCGGCAGCGTCGCCGGCATCTGCTTGAATGGCGCGTAGAACGGGTTGGCCTCGCCTTTGGCCTGCGCCACATCGGCGATGGATTGGTCGCGCCCGGTCATCGTGACCCGCGGCTGGGTGAAACCGCGCGCCAGCCCGGCGCGCATATTGTCGGTGTGCTCGGCGAAATAGCGCGGGATGTCGGCCAGCATCTTCAGATAGCGCTGGTAATCCTCGCGCGTGCGCAGCTTGGCTTCGGCGCTGAAGCCCAGATCGCTCCAGAACGCCGAGTCGCTGTTGAACGGCATTTCCCAGGCGCGAAAATGCTGCTGGTCCAGCAACACCTGCAATTGCTGCCGGTACACCTGGTAACTCACCTGATCCTCGGCCGACAGCTGCGCCTGCGGGATGGCATCCAGTTCCTTCAACACCTGTTGCCAATACGCCGTGCGCAGGTTTTGCGTGGCGACATCGACCTTGGGCAGATGGTCGGCCTGTTGCTCCTGCGTGGCCTGGTTGTCTTCATCAACCGCGCCGGACGCCTGCGCCTGGCGCCAGCGCCACTCGCGTGTGTACAAGGCCTTGAAGCGTGCCGCTGCGGTGTTCTGCGTGGCCGCAGCCGCGACCTCGGCCGCTTTCGCAGGCAAGGCCAGGCCGCCCAGGCTGGCTGCAATCAGCAGCGTCAATGTGCTCGCGCGTAACGTACCGATGGTGCTCATTGGTGTGCCTCCGGCGCCGCCTTGGCCTGCGCAATCCACTGCCGCACGCGTTGCTGCAGCAGCGCCAGCGGCATCGCGCCGCCGCCCAGCACCGCATCGTGGAAGGCGCGCACATCGAAGCGCTGGCCGAGTTCTTTCTCGGCTTCCGCACGCAGCGCCAGGATCTGCAGCTGCCCGAGCTTGTACCCCAGCGCCTGGCCGGGCCACACGATGTAGCGATCGGTTTCGGACTGGATGCTGGGTTCGTCGTCGGACGGATGTGCGTGGAAGAAATCCACCATCTGCTGGCGGTTCCAGTGCTTGTAGTGCACGCCGGTGTCGAGCACCAGCCGGTTGGCGCGCAGCAACTCGCCGGACAGGCGCCCATAGTCGTTGTACGGGTCCTTGAAGAAACCGATCTCCTTGCCCAGGCGCTCGGCATACAGCGCCCAACCCTCGATATAGGCGTTGTAGCCGGCCTGCTGGCGGAACGGCGGCAACGGCAAGGTCTGCGCGAGCGAGATCTGCAGGTGATGACCCGGGACCCCTTCGTGATAGGCGGTGGTTTCGATATTGATCAACGTGCGGCTGGCGAAGTCGCTGGTGTTGACCTTCACGATCGCCGGCTTGGTGCCTTCCGGATTGCTCTGCCAGTATTCGGCACCCGGTGCGGTGCGTCGGAAGGCCGGCATCGCCTGCACTTCCAACGGGGTCTTGGGCAGATGGCCGAACAACTTCGGCAGCTGCGGTTCCATCGCCGCGATGTACTGGCGGTACTGCTGCAGGATCTGCTCGCCCGAGGTGGCGAAGTGTCGCTTGTCGGTCTCCACCGCCTTGCGGAAGCTGGCCAGATCCGCAAAACCCTGCGCCTTGGCGATCTGCGTCATCTCGCCTTCGATGCGCGCCACCTCGTTCAGGCCGATCTGGTGGATGTCCTCCGGCGCCATGTCGGTGGTGGTCTGGGTGTGGATGGCGTAACGGTAGCGGCGCTCGCCATCGGGCAGCGACCAGACACCTTCCTGCGCGCGCCCCTGCGCGGCATATTCGTCGCGGACGAACGCGGCCAGCTTTAGGTAAGCCGGGCGCACCTGTTGGTCGATCGCGGCGAGCAGCTGTTTGCGCAGCACCTCGCGCTGGTCGGCCGGTACGGCGGCGTCGAGCTTTTTCAATGGCGAGGCGAACGGACTCTGCTCGCCGGTCAAGGCCGCAATCTTGTCGATCTGCTCGGGCAGGCGCTCGAGCAGATAACGCGGCTGGGTGAGGCCGTCCTTCGCCCCCTGCCGCGACACCGCGATCACCTGGTCGATCACCGTCGGAATCGTCTGCAGCCGCTTGATGTAGTCCTGGTAATCCTTGGCGTTTTCGAACGGGAAGGCATCGCCGTACCCTGCCAACGCCAACTGTATGCCGCCGATCGGTTCCAGCGGCATTGCATAGGTCTTCAGGTCGATGCCTTCCAGCTTGTCGCGCAACTGGCCCAGCATCATCTGCAGGCTGAGCTGGCGTTGCGCGTCCAGCGGCTTGGCATCCACCGCTTCGAACTGCTGGAGCAGGTCGGCCGTTGCGCTGCGCTCTGCTTGCACGGCCGCCAGCGAGTAATCGCTCCAGCGGTCGTTGTAGCGCTTGTCGCCGATGATGCTGGCGAACTCGGGGTTGTGCTGCAGTTGGGACTGCCACTGCTTGTCCAGCAGCGCATCGAAGGCCTTGGCAGCCTGCTCGCCGGTCGAGGCGGAGGCAGGCGTGGCCTGCTCCGCTGCGGGTGGCGCCGGCTTGCAGGCGGTGAACAAGGCCGCGGCGAGCAGACCGATGGCAACAGGACGCAGGTGTTTCATGCATTCACTCCAAGATGCAAGGACCGCGGTAGGGGCGCGCCTGAGCGCGAATGGCGTTACCTGGCAATGCCCGTCGCGCCGGGTGCGCTCCTACGCGTGCGTGAACCTTTGCAGGCTCACGCAAACGGTTGATCGATCGCCACCGACGGCGGCGTGAACCACTGCGCGCCATCGTCGGTCACGTGGAAATGGTCTTCCAGGCGCACGCCGAACTGCCCCGGCACCACGATCATCGGCTCGTTGCTGGCACACATGCCCGGCTGCAACGGCAGCGCATTGCCGCGCACCAGGTAAGGCGCTTCGTGAATCGCCAGGCCGCAACCGTGACCGGTGCGATGCGGCAACCCGGGCAGCCGGTAGTCGGGCCCGAGCCCGGCTGCTTCCAGCACCTTGCGTGCCGCCTGGTCCACCGCCTCGCATGCCACGCCGGGGCGGATCGCTGCGAATGCCGCCGCCTGCGCGGCCTGCTCCAGGTCCCAGATGCGCTGCTGCGCGTCGTTGGCCGCACCATAGATCCAGGTGCGGGTGATGTCGGAGTGGTAGCCCTGCACGGTGCAGCCGGTGTCGATCAACACCATCTCGCCCTCGCGCAGGTGCTGCACGCCCGGGATGCCGTGCGGAAACGCAGTGGCGTGGCCGTACTGCACGATACAGAAGGTCGATCCGTTGTCGGCGCCCAGCGCGCGATGCGCCTCGTCGATGAAGCGCACCAGTTCATCGGTCCCGAGCCCTTCGTGTGCGAGACCGGCCGCCAGCCGTTGCACCAGCAAGGTCATATCGCACGCCTGCTGCATCAATGCCAGCTCGGCCGGCGACTTGCACATGCGGCAGCCATCGATGATCGCGCCGGCATCACGGATCGCCTTGCCCAGATGCGCGCGCAGGCCGGTGTGCACGGCGAACGCAATGCCCGGGTCCAGCGCCAGGGCGTGCGCATGGCGCTCGTCCATGGCCTGTACCACCAGTGCATACGGGTCGTCGTGCTCTTCCCACAGGTATTTGGTCACCGGGATCTTCAGCACCGCATCCAGCGAGCCTTCCTCGAACATGGGGCAGAGCAACACCGCATCGCCCTCCAGCGTCAGCAGCAGGGCCACCAGACGCTCGCTCGCCCCCCACGGCACACCGGTGAAATAGCGCAGCGACGTGCCGGCACCGATCAACAGCGCATCCACGCCATGCGCGCGCATGAGGCTGCGTGCACGCTCGATGCGGCGCTCGTATTCGTCCGTGGCGATCGGCGCGGCGCGCCGTGTCCACGGCGCGAGTTGCTTACGCGCTTGCTCCACCGACAGCCCGCCGATCTGGCTGCTCATGCGCCGGCTCCAAGATCGGCGGTGCTCCATTGCCCGTCGACCAAACGCGCCACGCCGCCCGGATTGCGCTGGCGCAGTTCGGCGGGCAGCAGTGCGTCGGGTACCGCGTCGTAGCTGTGCAAGGCGGCAAACCGGCGGATGGCGCCGGGCATGCCCACCGCCGTGAAGCCCGGATGCCCGGTGCTCGGGAACGGTCCACCGTGGTTCTGCGCCGCGCTCACGGCCACGCCGGTTGGCATCTTGCTGTTGATCAACCGCCCTACCCGCGCGCGCAACACCGGCGCGATGGTCTGCCACGCGGCATCGTCGCGGCCGTCGGCCGCGCGGTACAACGTGCCGGTCAGGTTGCCTTCGAACGCGGCAGCCACCTGTGCCATCTGCGCCACATCGGCTGCGCGCACCAGCAGGCTCACCGGGCCGAAGGCTTCGGCCTGCAGGGCATGCGGGTTGGCCAGGAAGGCATGCGCATCCACGCTCAACAAGGTCGGCGCATAGCGATAGCCGTCCTCGCCGGTGTGTCCGCCGGCCAGCATGCTGGCGCCGGCGGCACGCAGGCTCGCCACACCACGTTGCACGCCTTCCACACCAGAGGCGGAGAACAGCACCATCGGCATGGCCGCTTCGAAATGCGCCTTGGTGGCCGCCACGAACGCATCGCCAACCGCGCCATGCGGCACCACCACCACGCCGGGATTGGTGCAGAACTGCCCGCTCCCCAGCGTGCAGGAGGCGAAGAAGTCCTGCGCAAGCGCGTCGCCGCGTTCGGCCAGCGCGCCCGGCAACAGGAAGACCGGGTTGACGCTGGAAAGCTCGGCATAAAACGGCACGCCCGCCGCGTCTGCGGCCGCCTTCAGTGCCAGCCCGCCGGCACGGCTGCCAGTGAATCCGATCGCGCCCAGCCGCGCATCGCCCGCCAATCGCAGGCCGATGGCAGTGTCGAAGTGATACAGCAGTTGCACCGCCGCCGCAGGCAGACCGGCCGCGACCAAGGCCTGATGCGCGAGCTGCGCCATGCGCTGGCTGGTGGCCGGATGCAACGGATGGGCCTTGGCAATGACCGGGTTGCGCGCGGCAATCGCCGAGGCGAAATCGCTGCCGGCAATCGCATTGAAGGCGAACGGAAAATTGTTCGGGCCGAACACCAGCACCGGTTTGCCCAGCGGCGCCAGGTGCGAACGCAGATCTGCCGCGCTGTCGATGATGGGCTGGGTCCAGCTGTAGCTGCGCACGGCCTGTGCGGCCTGCCGCAGTTGTCCGCTGGTGCGCGGCAGTTCGTTACCGCGCAAGCGTGTGGGCGCCGGCAGCGCCGTCTCGGCATGCGCCAGCGCGACCAGGGTATCGGCGTCGGCATCCAGCGCGTCGGCGTAGCTCTCCAGAAAGGCAGCGATCCGCTCCACCGGTGCGGCCGCCAACTCCGCCGCGACTGCCTGCGCCGCCGCCACGGCCGCTTCCACATCGTCCGCTCCACTGACCGGAAAGTGCGGCCCGATCGGTTCGCCGGTGGCCGGGTCGGCAGCGCGGAAGCTGCCGGTGGCGGCGCGGCTGACTTGCCATTGCCCTGCCAGCAGGATCTCGGCTGCGGCCGCGGGAATGGAGTGGTTCGTATCGTTCATGAAGGCACCTTCGGTAACAGGGAAGCAGGACCTGCGCTCGGTGCGCTGGCGGCCGGCCAACAAAACGATGAGGATGCAGCACTGGATGCCACATCCGCATCGGCCAACGCATCGCAGCGCGCGCAGGCAAGGCGCGTGCTGCGAATCGGCACAACTGGCACCCTGCGCTCACCTACAGCGACGACGGGCCAGGGCAGCATCAGTGCGCCATCAAGGCAATGTGGGCGCGGTGGCGATGGCATGGTCGATCACCTTCAACGCGGCATCGCGCTCGGCGCCGGCCACCACCAGGCGCGGCGCACGCACCTGCTCGCTGCCCATGCCCACCTTGGCCTGCACCAGTTTGATCAGCTGCACGAACGTAGGCACCGTGTCCAGGCGCAGCAGCGGCAGGAACCAGTGGTAAAGCTCCCTGGCCGCCGGGTATCCGCCATCGCGGGCGAGTTCGAACAGGCGTACCGATTCTTTCGGATACGCATTGACCAGGCCGGCGATCCAGCCCTTGGCGCCCATGCTCAGGCCCTCGACGATGGCATCGTCCATGCCCACCAGCAGCGCCAGGCGATCGCCCAGCAATTCCTGCAGCGCGGCGAAGCGGCGCACGTCACCGGACGATTCCTTCACTGCCTGCAGGTTCGGGAATTCGGCGGCCAGCTCGGCGATCTGCGCCGGGCCGAAATCGGTCTTGTAGGCGACCGGGTTGTTGTACAGGATCACCGGCAGATCGGTGGCGCCGATCACCGCGCGCACATGCGCGCCCATTTCGCGCCAGTCGGTGGAATACACGTACGGCGGCAGCACCATCAAGCCGCCGCAGCCAATGTCCTTGGCCGCCTTGGCCAGCGCCACCGCTTCGCCGGTGGCCAGGCTGGCGATGCCCGGCACCACCGGCACGCGGCCGTTCAAGGCGGTGACCAGCGTGCGCAGGATCGCCAGCTTGTCTTCCACGCTCAAGGTCGCGGCCTCGCCCAACGAGCCCAGCGGCACGATCGCGGTGCAACCGGCATCCACCAGTTGATTGGCGTGCTTGCCGAGGAAGTCGTGGTCGATCTCGCCGTTGGCGGTGAACGGAGTGGTGATGGCCGGCAGCACGCCGTGCCAGAACGCAGCATTGCTCATGGATGTTTCCCTTGCGAGTCGGAAGTGAACGGGTCGGCCAGCGCCGCGAGGCGGACCGGAAACAACGGCGGCCGGCGGCCGGCGTCGGTGGAAAGATCGGGCGGGCAACGCCCCAGCTCGGCCAGCGCAGCGCCGCAGATGCGGCCCTGGCAGGCGCCCATGCCGCAGCGCGAGGCAAGCTTGGCGTCGCGCGCATCGGTGAAGCTGTCCAGGGCGGCCAGCGGTACGTCTTCGCAGCGGCAGATCAACGTGTCCGCCTGCGCCAGGGTGCGGATGCGCGGGTCAAGCGCGAATTGCCGCTGCAGCAGGTCGGCAAACGCACGCGCGGCGTGACGCCGTGGCTGCAGGCGCAGCGCCGCCTCCGGTGCATCGGCGGCCATATGCCCGGCCATCGCCCCTTCGATCACTGCGCAATCGCGCCCGCCGATGCCGCAGACTTCGCCGGCGGCAAAGACCTGGTTAACGCTGGTACGCAACAGCGCATCCACCTGCACCTGCTGGTGCGCGCCGTAGGCTTGCAGCTGGCAACCCAGCAATTGCGCAAGTTCGGTGTTGGGCACCAGGCCATAGCCCACCGCCAGTTGATCGCAGGCAAGACGCGTGCGGCCGCCGGGCCCGGCGAGTTCCACTTCGCGCAGTTGCGTGTCGCCATGCGCGGCAATCACGATGCTGCCGGCGCGATATGCCACTGCACGCAGCTGCAGGCGCAACGCCACCGCCTGCGCAGCCTTGCCCGGCCAGCGCCACAACTGCAGTGCGAACTGGCGCAGGGCGGCCGGGGAGGTTTGTTCGTGAATGCTGAGCACGCGCGCGCCATGCCGTTGCAACGTGGCCGCACTGGCCAGCAACAACGGGCCACTGCCGGCCACCAGCACGCGCTTGCCCGCCAGCGGCCAGCCCTGCTTGGCCAGCGCCTGCGCCGCGCCGGCACCGGTGACGCCGGGCAAGGTCCACCCCGGGAATGGCAGCAGCAGTTCGCGCGCACCGGTGGCCAGCACCAATGCGGCGTAATGCAGCTGCAGCGTGCCGTCGGGGCCATCGGCCAGGAGCCAGCCCGGTTGCGCCAGCAAGATCTGCGTGCGCGTCAGCACGGTGATCGATGCATTGCCAGCCACTTGCTGCAGCAATGCGCGCGCATCGGCCGGCCCGCCGTGTTGCACATCGCTGCGCCACACCTGACCGCCGGTACGTGGCTGCATGTCGACCATGCCGACGCGCACGCCTTGGCTGGCCGCCGCCTGCGCCGCCGCCAGCCCGGCCGGGCCGGCGCCGATCACCAACACATCGAAATGCAGCGCGCGCTCAGCCATCGGTGCGCACCTGCATGCCATCGCATGCGTCCACCAGGCAGGCGCGTTGCTGTCCCACGCCGTCGATGCGCACGCGGCATTCGAAACACACGCCCATGCCGCACAGGGGCGCGCGCGCTTGCCCACTGCTCGATTGCCGAAACTGCAACGTCGCCTGCGCCACTGCCGCCGCCACGCTGGCACCGGCCGGCACCTGGACCATGCGCCCATCCACGTGCAGACGCACCGTTGCGCTCATGCGGGCGCGCCTTGCACGGCACGCGCCGGTGCGTAGGGCGCCGGGTCGATGGCCGGGGTGCGCCCGAGCAGGCTGTCCACGATCACCCGCGCGCTCCCCAGCGCCGTGGTGACCCCCAACCCCTCATGACCGGCGGCCACCCACACATCGCGTCGGCCGGGCACCACCCCCAAGTACGGGCGCCCGTCCGGCGTGGCCGGACGCAGGCCGGTCCACACGCGGATCGCCTGCAGCTCGCGCAGCACCGGCAGGTACGCAAAGGCGCGCTGCAACATCTGCTGCAACACCGGCATCGAGACTTCGCGGTCGTGCTCGCCGAACTGGCGCGAGGAACCGATCAGAATCTGCCCGGTGGGCCGCGGTTGCACATTGAAGGCCACGCTGGTGTCGTCGGCCCCATGCGCCGAATCCGCGTAGCCCAGTTCCAGCAGCTGATGCCGGATCAGCCCCGGGTGCCGGTCGGTGATCACCAAATGGCCCTTGCGCGGGCGCAATGCCAGCTCGGGCAATAGCTGCGGCAAGGCCACACCGCTGGCCACCAGCACCGGCCCGGCGAGCATCTGCCCGTCGTCCAGACGCACCGCATGCTCCTGCAGCTGCACCACGCGGCGGCCGGCAAACACGCGTGCACCGGACGTGCAGGCCGCGCCGACCAGGTGGCGCGCGACCCGCGGCGGATACACCACCGCTTCATCGGGCACGCGCATGCCGCCAGCCAGCCCGGGCACCAGCTGCGGCTCCAGCGCATACAGCTGCGCGGCATCCATCGCTTCGGCATGCAGGCCGGCCGTTGCCAGGCGCGCGATCTTGGCTGGCACTGCCGCCAGTTCGCGCGCATCGCGGGCCACCCACAGCGTGCCGCAGCGGCTGAATTCGGCGTCGCCGAGCGTGGCAAAGCGTTCCCATAGCCGCAGCGAATACGCCGACAACGCCAGCTCGGCCGGGTCGTCGTCCATCGCCACCAAATGCCCCATCGCCGCGGCGGTGGCGCCACCGCCGATCGGCCCCGGCTCGACGATCGCAACGCGAAGGCCCTCGCCCGCCGCGGCTTCCGCGCAAGCGGCGCCCACGATGCCGGCGCCGATCACGATCAGGTCGTAACTGCGTCGCGTGTATCCGGCAGACGTAGTGGACCCGGATCCGGCAACCGCAGCCAATCCAGGCGCCGCTGCCGACGCGTGGGTTGCAGCAACAGTCCCTGCCATCGCAGCAGACAGTGCTGCGCCAGGCGGCGTGACCGACGCAAGCACCGGCGCGGGCCGCTGGGGTTCCATCAGGCCACGATGCCCCAGGCGAACGGGTCCGCCGGGTCGATCACCAGTTGCGCGCGCGCGGTGATGTACGCCCGCCCACTGATGCGCGGTGCGATGCCGCGCCCGCTCAGCCGATAATTGCCTTCGAAGGCGCTGCCCAGAATGCCTTGCTGCACCCAGCGCTCGCCTTCGGCCAACTTGCCGTCCGCCGCCAGGCAGGCCAGCTTGGCGCTGGTGCCGGTGCCGCACGGCGAACGGTCATAGGCCAGCCCCGGGCACAGCACGAAATTGCGCGCCACCCCGCTACCGTCGGGCGCAGCGCCGTTGACTTCGATATGGTCGATCTCGCCACCGGCCTCGCCGGTGATCCCGGCCGCTTCCAGGGCCAGCCGAATCGCCTCGGTATAGGCGGTCAGCGCGCGCTGGTGCGCCAGGTCCAGCGCGCACGGCGCATGCTCGGTGATGAAGAACCAGTTGCCGCCCCAGGCCACGTCGCCGCGCACCCGGCCATGCCCGGGCACCTCCACTTCCACCCCGCTGGCAAAGCGATAGCTCTCGACATTGTCCACCGACACCGTGCCGTCCTCGGCCAATGCCACCCCGACCGTTCCCACCGGTGTCTCGATCCGGTGCTGGCCCGGCCCGATGCGCCCCAACGCGGCCAGCGTGCGGACCACCCCGATGGTGCCGTGCCCGCACATGCCCAGGTAGCCGACATTATTGAAGAAGATCACCCCGGTGCAGGCGCCTGGGTCGCGCGCGGGCAGCAACAAGGCGCCCACCATGGTGTCCGACCCACGCGGTTCGCACGCGATGGCGCTGCGCCAGTGGTCGAACTCGTTGCGAAAGCGTTCGCGGCACTGCGCCAGATCGCCATCGCCCAGATCTGGAAAACCGGAAAGGACAACGCGGGTAGGCTCGCCAGCCGTGTGGGAGTCGATGACGTCGATGGTGTGCATGCCCCATGCTCCCACTGCCGACCTGCGGGCGACTAGCGTTCAATGCCAAGTGAAAATGCGGAAATCCGCACAATCACCACCCCAATCACGACCACGCGTTTGCGCTAGGATCATTGCTGGGCTGCACCGTCGTGCAACCGTCTAATCGTGACCGCTACCATGACCCTGATGGACCTCAACCTGCCCGCCCTGGAAATGCAGACGCTGTTCGATGCACTGCCGGATGTGGTGTTCTTCATCAAGGATAGCGAGGGCCGCTACACCCATTGCAACCTGACCCTGGTGCGCCGGCTGGGACGCAAGCTGCGCAGCGAGATCATCGGCCGCTCGCCGCTGGAAGTGTTTCCGTTGCCGCTGGGCGGCAGCTACATGATGCAGGACCGCCGCGTGCTGTGCGGCGAGCTCATCGACAACCAGCTTGAAGTGCACCTGTACCCCAACCGCCTGCCGGGTTGGTGCCTGACCTTCAAACGCCCGCTGTGCGAGGCCAATGAGGTGATCGGCGTGGTCGGCATCTCGCGCGACCTGGGCCAGCCCGACAGCCGTCATTCCGCGTACGAACGCTTGAGCCAGGTCATGGACCACATGCAGGCCAACTTCGGCGACAACCTGCGCGTGCAGAGCCTGGCCGACCTGGCCGGGCTGTCGGTGGCGCAGCTGGAACGCCACTTCCGCCGCGTGTTCCAGGTCACCCCGCAGCAATTGCTGACCAAGTTGCGCATCGAATCGGCGATGCGGCTGCTCTACGGCGACGACAGCATCGCCAGCATCGGGCAACGCTGCGGGTTCGCCGACCAGAGCGCCTTCGCGCGCCAGTTCAAGGCCACCGTCGGTATGACGCCGCGCGATTACCGCGCGCTCAAAGGTCAGTTGTAAGGACACAACTTCGCGTTGACACATCGCTGGCACAAATGCCGAATTCGGCAGGATTTGTCATGCGCTGGCGCAGCTAGGTGAGTCGCCGGACCTGCGTGCGGCGGTGCATGCAATGCGCCCGGGCGCGGCGCTGGAGGCAGCGTCAAGGTGTCGGGGGGCCGGATGATAGAATTTCGGGTTTCCCCTACTGCGTTGCCAATGGCCAGCTTTTTTCGCCGTCACAAGCCAACCACGCCAGACAGCTCGCGTACCTCGCGCTACAGCCTGGAAGAACTGGCAGCCGCATTCCCCACCGCGCCGTCTGCCGCCACCCCGGCAGCGCCGGTCCAAGCGCTTGCCACGGCCGAGCCAGGCACAGAGACGGCTGCAACGCCGGCCGTTGCGCCTGTCGCGCCTGCTCCGGCAGGCAGCGAGCCTGCTGCGCCGGCACCGCCGCAGACCACCGCTGCGCCAGCCGACCAGCTGGCACAGGAGATCGCTGCACGCACGGGCCAGGCGCAAAGCATTGCCGCCGTTCCCAGCGCGCCGACAACTCCTGCGGCGCCTGCGCCGACCGCATTGCAGGCGCTGCCAGACCCGGTACCCGCCAGCGCCCCCAGCGCGCCGGTTGTGGTGGTGCCGCCGGTCGTGGCGCAGCCGCAGACCGTCCCAACGCCGCCTCCCGTCGTGCCTGCGCAGCCGGCCGCGCCTTCGCAACGCGCAGCGCCTGCCGTGGTCGCGCCGCCGGTCTCGACGCCTGCAGCGGCTGCTGCAGCTCCCGCCAGCGCGCCGCCAACCAGTGCCGCGCCGACGGTCACCGCACCGGCCATCGTCAGCGCACCGCTGCCGAGCACGCAGGACGACAGCATCGTCGGCCAGCGCGACGCCCTCCCCGCCGCACCGGCCGGAAAGCCCGGCTGGCGCGAACGGCTACGCAACAGCACCTTCGCACGCAGCTTCGGCGGCCTGTTCTCGCGCAACCCCAAGCTCGACGACGACCTGCTCGACGAGATCGAAACTGCGTTGATCACCGCCGACGTCGGCATCGGCGCCACTACCGCGTTGATCGACGGCCTGCGCAAGCGGATGAAATCGCGCGAATTCGTCGATGCCCAGGCGCTGTTCAAGGCCTTGCGCGCCGACCTCATCGCGCTGCTGCAGCCGGTCTCCAAGCCGCTGGTGATCGACCGCTCGCTCAAACCGTTCGTGGTGCTTACCGTTGGCGTCAACGGCGTCGGCAAGACCACCACCATCGGCAAGCTCGCCAAGCGCTTCAAGGACGACGGCAGCAGCCTGATGCTGGCGGCCGGCGATACCTTCCGTGCTGCCGCGGTGGCGCAATTGCAGGCCTGGGGCGATCGCAATGGCGTGGCCGTGATCGCGCAGGGACAAAACGCCGATGCCGCTTCGGTGGCGTTCGACGCGCTGCAGGCCGCCAAGGCGCGCGGCACCGATGTGTTGATCGCCGACACCGCCGGCCGCCTGCATACCCAGACCGGGCTGATGAACGAGCTCGGCAAGATCCGCCGCGTGCTCGGCAAGATCGATGCCGCCGCGCCGCACGAAGTCTTGATGGTCATCGACGGCACCACCGGCCAGAACGCCATCTCGCAGCTGCGCCAGTTCCATGCTGCCGTGGGCGTTACCGGCCTGGTCGTGACCAAGCTCGATGGCACTGCAAAGGGCGGCGTGGTGTTCGCGCTGGCGCGCGAGTTCAATATCCCGATCCGCTTTGCCGGTATCGGCGAGCGCCCGGAAGATCTGCGCGTCTTCGACCCGGTCGCCTTCGTCGATGCGCTGTTGCCGGACGCGTTGGGCGGCTGATTGGAAGAAGCCTGCGCGCATCTGCAACCGCTGTGCGCGCAGGCGCTACAGGCAGGTGGCACGGTGCGGCAGGTGTCATGCGATTGGCCCCAGACAAGACCCGTACTGGAGTTCGCCCAGCCCTTGCCCGCAGGACTCTGAAAGCAAGGTCGCGCGGATGCGTCAGTGGCCTGGTCCCATGCGCCGACACCACCGCAGTGGCCGCCTGGCGATACAGGATGGCGCTGCGAACGGTGCCTGGGCGCAATGACGTGCCGCTGCGGTGAATGGATGCGCCGCACGAGGTACGCAGCAGATCCGCTCCGCGTCACGTAACTCTCGCCTCGCCCTCCATCGCCAGCACAGCTCATGCCAGCCGACCACGCCACTCCTTCCGCTGATGCATTCGTCGACCGCCTGTTGCACTGGTTCGACGGCCATGGCCGCCATGATCTGCCCTGGCAGCATCCACGCACGCCCTACCGGGTATGGCTGTCGGAGATCATGCTGCAGCAGACCCAGGTCGCGGTGGTCATTCCGTATTTCCACAAGTTCATGGCGCGCTTCCCGCAGCTGGCCGATCTGGCGGCGGCCGACAACGACACCGTGATGGCGCAGTGGGCCGGACTGGGCTACTACGCCCGCGCGCGCAATCTGCATGCCGCCGCCAAGCAATGCGTCGCGCTGCACGGCGGGCAAGTGCCGCGCGACTTCGATGCACTGCTTGCGCTGCCGGGCATCGGCCGCAGCACGGCAGGCGCGATCCTGAGCCAGGCCTGGAACGATCGCTTCGCGATCATGGACGGCAACGTCAAACGCGTGCTCGCGCGCTTCCACGGCATCGCCGGGTATCCCGGCCTGCCGGCGATCGAAAAACAGTTATGGCAACTGGCCACCACCCATGTTGCGCAGGTCCCGGCTGGCCGCCTGGCCGACTACACCCAGGCGCAAATGGATTTCGGCGCCACGCTGTGCACGCGCGCCAAGCCCGCCTGCGTGCTGTGCCCGCTGCAGACCGATTGCATCGCACGCCGCGATGGCTTGGTCGAGGCGTTGCCCACCCCCAAACCCGGCAAGCAGCTGCCCGAACGCGAGGCCACTGCGCTGCTGCTGCTCAATGCCAACGGCCACATCCTGCTGCAGCGACGCCCGCCAACCGGCATCTGGGCTTCGCTATGGACGCTGCCGCAGGCCGATACCGACAGCGGCATGCGCGCCTGGTTCGCAGCGCATATCGACGGCACCTACGAGCGCGCCGACGAGATGCCGTTGATCGTGCACACCTTCAGCCATTACCGGCTGCACTTGCAGCCCCTGCGCCTGCGCAAGGTCGCGCTGCGTCCGGCGGTGCGCGACAATGACGATCTACGCTGGGTCGCGCCCGCCGATCTTGCATCGCTGGGCCTGCCGGCGCCGATCCGCAAGTTGCTCGACGCGTTATAAGCGCGTCTCCCAAAGGAATCCGCATGACCCGCACCGTGTTCTGCCACTACCAGCAAAGCGACGCCGAAGGCCTGGATTTCGTGCCGTATCCGGGCGAGCTCGGCCAGCGCATTTTCGCGCAGATCGGCAAGACCGCCTGGCAAGCGTGGCTGGCGCATCAGACCATGCTGATCAACGAAAACCGGCTGTCGCCGCGCGACCCCAAGCACCGTGCCTTTCTCGAAGCCGAGCTGCAGAAGTTCCTGTTCGAGCGCAACGCCGACAAGCCGGACGGCTACGTGGCGCCGCTGGGTGAGGAATAGTGGCGCAGACATTGGGATTTGGGGATTGGCAGCAAGGTCGGGCGTTGATAGCCCGAATGCGGGATCACGCTTCATGGCTGTGCTCCGGGCATCTGGAATGGTGATTGGCGACGACAGGCACTGGCCCATCCGACGTTGAACGCGCAATCGACGCATTTATCAATGACGCTGGCGGCGCGTGGCAAAAAGTCGCCTTGATGATTGCGCGAGCGCTCACTGACGCGCCGTTGAATCTGGCCGACGTCGAAGATGCAGCCGACCGCGTCGCACAGCGCATTGCCTGGCTTGTTCGGAGCGGCCGGCTGGAGGCTGCGGGCGATGTGGCCGACTGGCGACATGGCGAGGTGCGTCTTGCTGCGCATTCGCCGCACGCACGCTGACGCACTCATGTGGGGACTGCGCGACGCATCGCTGCAGTTCCGCGCCCAACGGTACCTCGATGGCCCACTGCTGTATGGCAGCGCGCTCTTCGGTATCGGCTGGGGGCTGGTCGGGCGCTGCATGGCACCCGTATTGCCGAGCGCGGCTGCGTTACGGCCGTCCAGGCTGGTGTTCGTGGTCGGTTCGTGATCGCAATGCTGATCGGTAGGCGGCTGCACCTGCGCTATCGACAGCGCAAAGCACATGATCCGCGTCGCTGATCGCATCACTGGCCGCGACGGCTGCATCGCCGCTCATCGGCAATACACCCCGCTACCTCAGCTCGCATGCATCGGGCCAACGACCCAACGCATGGCCATTGATATCCGGGGAATTTCCACAAAGACACTGCAGGAGCATCGCGATCTTCACCCGGCAGCCGATCGGCAATTGCAAGCATGTCTCGGTGACGCCACCGCAGCGCGATAGCGTCACCGGGCGGCACACGCGCTCAGCCCACCCCGGTCGGCTCATCCAGCAGCATGCGGATGCGCTTGAGCAATTCCTTCTGCGTATAGGGTTTGTTGACCACATCGAACTCGGCGCCGCCCACATCGGTGCGCTGGATGCTGGCATCGGCGTAACCGGTGGTGAGCAGGATCTTGATCTTGGGCAACATGCGGCGCGCCTCACGGGCGAGCATCACGCCGTTCATGCCGCCGGGCATGATCAGGTCGGTGAACAACGCATCCACCTGCGGGGTCTTCTCCAAGATCTCCACCGCCTCGCGTCCGCTGGACGCCGACAGGATGCGGTAACCGGCGTTTTCCAGAAACATCCGCGCCACCACCGCCACGTCCTGCTTGTCCTCCACCACCAGGATGGTTTCGTTGCCCCCCTTGTCGATGGCGCGGCTCTTGGCTGCCTGCAAATCGTTTTCGAATTCGCTGGAGGCGGGGAAATACAGCCGCACCGTGGTGCCTTCGCCCACCTCGCTGTAGATGCGCACGGTACCGCCGGACTGCTTGACGAACCCGTACACCATCGACAAGCCCAGGCCGGTGCCCTGCCCTTCCTCCTTGGTGGTAAAGAACGGTTCCATCACCCGGCTGACCACCTCCGGCGGCATGCCCGAGCCGGTGTCGGTCACGGCGATGCTGACGTAGCGGCCCGGGGCCAGCTGGTGATACATCGCCAGGTCGTGGCCGGTGATCTCCACGTTCTGGGTTTGCACCGTGACTTCCTTGCGCTCGGCCTGCGCCATCGCGTCGCGCGCATTGATCAACACATTCAACAACGCCACCTCTGCCTGGGTGGTGTCGATCTGGCAGTTCCACAGCCCTTCTTCCAGCGCCTGGCGCAACGTGACACCGCCCCCCAGCGCGCGCTCGGCCATGTTGGTCATGCCGGCCACCAGCCCGTTGAGGTTCACGACCCGCCCGCGCAGTTTCTGCTTGCGTGAAAACGCCAGCAATTGCTGGGTCAAGGTGGCCGCCTTGGCAGCCGCTGCCGCGGCGTGTTCGGCACTGAAGGCAATCCGCTCGGCATTGCCCCCGCCGGCGCTGGCCATCATCTGGATCACTTCCAGATGTCCAGACATCACCTGCAGCAGATTGTTGAAATCGTGCGCGATGCCGCCCGTCAGCTGGCCCAGGGCTTCCATCTTCTGCGCCTGGCGCAGCGCGTCTTCGGCATCGCGGCGCCGGCTCACATCCAGCTGCGAGCCGAAGAAATACACCAGGTTGCCCTTGTCGTCGAACACCGGCGAGATGAACAGCGCATTCCAGAACGAAGAGCCGTCCTTGCGGTAATTCAGCACCTCGGTGGCAAATTCGCTGCGGTTTTCGATCGATTCGCGCACATCGCTGATGCTGGCCGGATCGGTTTCCGGCCCCTGCAGGAAACGGCAGTTATTGCCGATGACCTCATCGGCGGCATAACCGGTCATCTCCAGAAACGCGCGGTTGGCGAACACGATGGGATTGTCCGGAAGATGGGGGTCGGTCACCGTCATTGGCATGCGCGTGGTTTCCACGGCGGCAAAGAAGATATCCGAGCGGTGCTTCTCGACAGGCAGGCTGCTTGTGTCGCTGATCTGAGGCGCCCGCAGCTCTCCGTGACCGGGATCGTTCAAGTGATGTTCTCCGCGGGGCCATTCCCGTGGCGACAGTCTAGTTGGGTCCGGTGAGGCAATTCGTCACATCCATGAGCATTTCCCGTACGGCCGCGCCCGCCATCGAAGCGGATGCGCTGCAATAGCCCCATCACGGTCCAGGCGTATAGGCAGACAGCAGGACCGGCTGACGCGGGTCGGCGGCAATTTCTTTGTGCTTGCGCAGGCGCAGCGCCTCGGCATCGGGCGTGTCCTGGGTATTCATTTCCCATGCTTCGATCACGCGCTTGTGGAATACGAAAACGCCGCGGCGGCGGTCGTAACGAAAGGTGATGTAGTCGGTCCAATGTTGTCCGCACGCCACCCCATTCTGTACGGTGAAATACGCGCCCTTCGCGACCAGGCCCTGGTCGCTGTCCAGGAACGGATCGCACTGCCCGCCTTCGTCGGCTCTGAAGATCACCCGCGTGTTGCGTGCGGCTTCGACAAACCCACCGTCGGCGTTTGCAACCAGCACCAGCAAGGTACGTGGCGGTGCCGCATCGCCATGACCACGCAGCACGTGTTCTGCCGATGCACGCAACGCAACCACGTAATCCAGCCGGCCATCGCCGGTGAAATCTGCGCTAGCGACGCTCATCACCGACTGCCCGGCAGGTAACAACGTGGCGGCACCGGCCGGCAGCGTGGCGGCGCCGGCTGGCGTGGCAAACGTCGCCGTCATTGCCAGCACTGTTGCCCAACCTCGGTATTGTGTCGTCATCGCTGTGTCCTGGCCTGCGTCGCGGCGGCCAGCATAGCCGGCCGCGCCTGCCACGCGCGCCGGCACCAGATTGCAACACGCCGCACGCTCGTCGCATGCGCTGCGGCGCACGCGCACGATGGCGCCGCAATACTGTCGAGCGTCTGCAACGTTACTTCGCCACTCCGCGTTTTTCGCCAGTGAAGACCGCTCGTCACGCCCGCGTGCCGGCTCACGCCTGGCTGTCGAAATCCCCACGTCCGATCGGTGCCTGCACCGCGATGCTGGCCTCGTGCCACGGCGTCCAGTGGTGCACTCCCCAACCGGCGAACGAGAATCTGCAATGGCAGATCAGAACGGCAACAAGGGTGGCACCGGCAACCGCGGCTTTGCTTCGATGGACGGACACAAGCAGCGCGAAATCGCCTCCATCGGCGGCAAGGCGGCCCATGAAAGCGGCAACGCCCACCGAACAAGCGCGCAAGGCCGGCACGAAGGGTGGCCAGGCGAGCGGTGCCGGCAACAACCGCTGAGCTGCACAAAACGGCAGGTACCACGGCGCTTCCGGAAGGGCCGTAGCTCTTCCGGAGGCGCATTCTTTTCCGGAATCGCGCCGCGTCTCAGCTGATGCGACAGCACACCGGCACGCTGCTGCCCGATGACCACGATTGTCCGCACACACTCGCTTCCCACCGTGCATGTAGCAACGCCAGGCCAGCTGGATGGTTGCACTCGCGTCGAGACGCTGACGCAGCAGACCAAGGTCCGCCGTGGCACGCAGTGAACGCGTTCGCCGCGGGCTCGGGGCGGTCGAATACGCCTATCCCGATCATTTACGCAGCACGCTCGCAACCTTGCCAACGACTGCCGGGGTGTATCTGTTCCACGGCCAGGACAGCGAACTGCCGTTGTACATCGGCAAGAGCGTCAACTTGCGGGTGCGGGTGATGGATCACTTCCGCACGCCACGCGAAGCCGCGTTGTTGCGCCAGACCCGTCGCATCAGCGTGTTCGAAATGGCCGGCGATCTCGGTGCGCAGCTACTGGAATCGCAGCTCATCAAATCGATGCGCCCGCTGTACAACCAAAAGCTACGTCGCGTCCCGCGTCAGTTTTCGATCCGGCTGTATTGTGGCGAGGTGTCTATCGTGCATTCGGCCGAGCGCGATCCGGCGGTAACACCGTGGCTGTATGGGCTCTATTCCAGCCCACGCGCCGCCAAGGAAGCACTACGACGGCTGGCCGATCGCGACCGCCTTTGCTACGGGCTGCTCGGCCTGGAACGCGCCACCGATGGCCGCCCGTGTTTCCGCGCCATGTTGAAGCGCTGTGCCGGTGCCTGCCATGGCGCCGAATCGCTGGGCGACCACGAGACGCGTCTGCGCGCTGCCCTTGAGCATCTGGAACAGGCCGTCTGGCCCTTTCCTGGCGCGGTGGCGTTAAAGGAAGAAGGCAAGCAGTTGCGCCAGTTCCACGTGCTACGCAACTGGCATTATCTGGGCAGCGCCACCTCGCTGGCTGCTGCCCGCAAACTGAAGACCGCACCCGGCGACTTCGATCGCGATTGCTACCGGATTTTGCGCAAGGGGCTACAAACGCATCTGCACAACGTGGTGTTGCTATAAGCACGACATGAGCGGGCGCGCTCATTTCGGCACTCGCAGTAGGCGCTGAGTTCATGCAAGACATCGCGCGCCTTGCCGCCGGCTGTCCTGTTCCATCACCAACAACGCCCCCCTTGCCTGCACTTGCGTAGCGCACGCGAGAGTCTTCGATGCTTCAGCCGCTCTGCCTCTCGCAGCAGCGGTATTGCTTGGGATCCAGAAACTCCGCCAGACAAGAACCTACGCGCAGCGCCTGCTCGCGTGCATCGCCCCGGTACTCGCCCTGCCCTGCACCCTCGATCGTGGCCACGGGCGCGGCGCGATCGCGGTGGTAAACGAACGCGGTCGAAAGCCACAGCGTCGCGCCTGGCGCCTGGCTTTCCAGGGTCTCCACGCGGAATTCACCGCAGTAGCCGTGGATCAGGGTGCGTCGAAGTGTCTTGTGCGTCATGCGCGCAGTATCGCCATGCGCACTTGAAGACCACGTCGAAATCGATTGCATCGCGCGCACATAGGACCTCCGCGGATGCTGACCGGGCGGCCGAACCAACGCGCGAGTCTGCGTCCACGCTGGATCGCGTCAGCGCACGCACGCGCGCAGCACAAAGACAGCACACCGCGTGCGCAATCGAGCCAGTGACAAGTGGTGGGGGAAGCAGTAGATCCGGTGGGAACCGGGAAGCCTTGCGAACGAAGGCTTGGATATGGTGGCCGAGGACGGAATCGAACCGCCGACACGGGGATTTTCAATCCCCTGCTCTACCAACTGAGCTACTCGGCCACTTACCCTGCAACACGATGCCTGCGTTGCGAGGACGCGCACTATAGCGAGCAGGCGCAGTTTGGGCAAGCGTTGCGAGCAACTTTATTGACGGCCGCCTTGAGGAACGCGTTTCTTGCACCGCTTCACGCCGCGCGGCCGGGGACATGGCCTAGCCTGCGCGCGTCCACCGGAGATTGTCATGCGCCTGCCCCGCCTGCTGCTGTCGTTCGTCGCCCTGCTGCCGCTGGCCGCGTTTGCGCAACAGCCGGTGCGCGCGGTGCCGCAGCTGGACATCTCGCGCTATGCCGGCCAGTGGCATGAGATTGCACACCTGCCGGTGTCGTTCCAGAAAAAGTGCCGTAGCGACATTACCGCCATCTACACCTTGCGCGACGATGGCTTGATCGGCGTGCGCAATGGCTGTCGCACCGCCGATGGCAGCCTGACCCAGGCCGACGGCGTGGCGCGCCCGGTCGCCGGCCAGCCCGGGCAGTTGCAGGTGCGCTTTGCTCCCGAGTGGCTGGGTTGGTTGCCGCTGGTGTGGGCCGACTATTGGGTGATCGCGCTCGACCCGGATTACCAATGGGCGGTGGTCGGCGAGCCGGATCGCAAGTACCTGTGGATCCTGTCGCGCTCGCCGCAGATGCAGCGCGCGCAACTGGAACGGCTCAAGGCGCAGGCCACCGCGATGGGCTACGACCTGTCGCCATTGATTGTGGCCGCGCCGGTGTTGTGAGGCCTGCCCGCGCCCCGGCCTAGGATCGCCACCTCCGCTGTGCGCGCTGGGGAGCAGCGACCGTACTGCGTAGTATTCTTGGCGCCGCCTCATTCCGCCAAGGACCCGAGTCCATGCGTCGTGCCTATCGTCTTCTTCTTGTGTCGCTGGCCTGCGGGTTGCTGCTGAGCGCCTGCGGCGGCGCAGTCCGCCGGGTGTCCGAGCCGGCCGCCAGCATCCAGCAACTGACCGTGCGTGCCGACGGCGCCTGGTCGGTGGACCTGCGCCTGCAGAACTACAGCAGCATCCCGATGCAGTTCGAGCGCGTGGCACTGGAAATCTCTGCCGGCGATCAATTGGCCGGCAAGCTCGACCAGGCAGTGGGCATGTCGATCGGCCCGGAAACCGCCGACGTGGTCACCGTCACCGTGCAACCCACCTCGCTGGGCCGCATCACCGTGGCCGACGTGCTGGCCGGCGGCCGCTCGTTCCCGTATGCGCTCAAGGGCACCGTCTGGGCGACCCCACAGGACAAGAAACAACGCGAGTTCAGTGTGGAATCGCGCAATACGCTCAGCCCGGCTCCCGGCCTCAACGGCGTGCTGCGCTAAGAGTGGCTCTAAGGCGCACGCCTCCCGTACCCGCTTCCAAGGATCCCGCATGAGCAGCTATACCGCCCCGCTGACCGATTTCCGCTTTGCCCTGCACGACGTGCTCGGCGCGCATGCCCTGTTCGCCCGGCTCGGCTACACCGAGGCCAGTGCTGACATCATCGACGCCGTCCTCGAAGAGGCCGGCCGCTTCACCTCGCAAGTGCTGGCGCCGCTCAACAGCGTGGGCGACGAGATCGGTTGCGCGTTCGACAAGAGCACACACGCGGTGACCACCCCACCCGGGTTCCGCGCCGCCTACGATCAATTCGTGGAAGGCGGCTGGAACGGGCTCACCGCCGAACCGCAATTCGGCGGCCAGGGCATGCCGCACACGCTGGGCGTGCCGCTGAGCGAAATGATCAACGCCGCCAACCTGGCCTGGGGCAACTTCCCGCTGCTGTCGCATGGCGCGATGGAAGCCCTGCGCCAGCACGGGGAGACCTGGCAGCAGGACGTCTTCCTCAAACCGCTGATCGACGGCCGCTGGACCGGCACCATGTGCCTGACCGAACCGCATTGCGGCACCGACCTGGGCCTGCTCAAGACCCGTGCCGAACCCAATGCCGACGGCAGCTACGCCATCACCGGCACCAAGATCTTCATCACCGCCGGCGAGCACGACCTCACCGACAACATCGTGCACCTGGTGCTGGCCAAGCTGCCGGACGCACCGGCCGGCGCCAAGGGCATCTCGCTGTTCGTCACCCCCAAGTTCAAGGTGGACCGCGACGGCACCATGGGCGAGCGCAACGCGCTGCATTGCGGGTCCATCGAACACAAGATGGGCATCAAGGGCTCGGTGACCTGCGTGATGAACTTCGAGGGCGCACAGGGCTACCTGGTCGGCCAGCCGCACAAGGGCCTGCAGGCGATGTTTACGATGATGAATACCGCACGCCTGAGCGTGGGCCTGCAAGGCATCGGGCTATCCGAGCGCGCCTACCAGAACGCCCTGCGCTACAGCCGCGAGCGGTTGCAATCGCGGGCGCTCAGCGGCGCCAAGTTCCCGGACAAGCCGGCCGACCCGATCATCGTGCACCCGGACGTGCGCCGCATGCTGCTGACCATCAAGTCGCTGACCGAAGGCAGCCGCTTGCTGGCGCTGCACGCGGCCAGCCTGGTGGACGTGGCACATCGTGGCGAAACCGAACGCGAACGCGCCGGTGCCGAGACCCTGGTGAGCTTCCTCACCCCGATCTCCAAGGCCTGCCAGACCGAATGGTCGATCGAGAACACCTACCACGCCCTGCAGTGCTTCGGCGGCCACGGCTACATCCGCGAGTACGGCATGGAGCAGCTGGCCCGCGATGCGCGCATCACCACCATCTACGAAGGCACCACCGGCATCCAGGCGCTGGACCTGATCGGGCGCAAGACCGCCGCCAGCCAGGCTGCCGGGCTGAAGCTGTTCCTGGCCGACGTGGAAACCTTCGCCAACGCGCAGGACGGCAATGCCGCGCTGGCCGAGTTCATCAAGCCGCTGCGCGACAAGTGCAGCGAATGGGCGATGCTGACCCGCGATGTGCTCGATCGCGCCGCGCGCAACCCGGACGAACTGGGCGCGGCCAGCCATGACTACCTGTTTTATTCGGGCTACGTGGTGCTGGCGTACTGGTGGGCACGTAGCGTGGCCGCTGCCGACGCATCGGCGCATGGCGAGGACTTCAGGCGCGCCAAGCGGGAGACGGCGCGGTTCTACTTCGCCCGCATCCTGCCGCGCACCCTGACCCATGCCGCCGCCATCCGCAGCGGCGCCGCACCGCTGGTGACGCTGGAAGCGGAACTGTTCGGCGAAGGCTGAGCGCTCGCGCCCGGGTGCGCTCCTACGGCTAACGTCGCGGGATTCCGCTGTTGTCGTAGGAGCGGACCTAGCCGCGACTGGGATATCGCGCGACAAGCCATCGCGCCAGGGTGCGCTCCCACGGCTAACGCCGCGGGATTCCGCCGCTGTCGTAGGAGCGGACCTGGCCGCGACTGGGAGTATCGCGCGCCAAGCCATCGCGCCCGGGTGCGTTCCTACGGATCACGCCGCGGGATTCCGCGCTGTCGTAGGAGCGGACCTGGCCGCGACTGGGAGTATTGCGCGACAAGGCGTCGCGCCCGGGTGCGCTCCTACGGATCACCGACGCCATCACTGCGTTCGAAGCGTGATCCCGCGGCGCGGCGGCCCGGAATCGCAGACAACAGTGCTCGTCGAGCCAGTGCTTTCGAGTCACGCGCCAACGCCGTTCGCTGCGATACACAAACTGTCAACGATCGGGTATAAGCTGTTTTCCCGATGGAGACAGACACGCACGTTCGTGATGTGATCGTCCCCGGAGGCAACCCTGCCCCGGACGCGGGCAGCGCTGTCGCTGCAATCCACCAACTCCCCACGCTTCGCCTGTTGTCGCTCGATGCGCACGGCCGCGTGCTGGACTGGATCAACTGGCAAGACGCTGCCTGCCTGTACGCCCGCGATGCGGTGTCGTGGACGCTGGGCGAGCCTTGCATGCAGATCCACGGCGGCATCTCGCGGCTGACCGGCGAGCGCAGCACGCTGGAGCTGCACCCCATCATCGCCGCGCGCGGGCATGCCCGTTCGCGCGCGCTGGACCCGACCCCGACCCTCAGCAACACCGCGTTGTTCGCGCGCGATTCGCAGCTGTGCATGTATTGCGGCCAGCATTTCAGCCGCCCGCACCTGACCCGCGACCACGTCATGCCGGTGTCCAAAGGCGGTCGCGACAGTTGGGAAAACGTGGTGACCGCCTGCTTCCAGTGCAATTCGCGCAAGGCCAACCGTACGCCGCAACAGGCGCATATGCCGCTGCTGGCGGTGCCCTACCGGCCGAGCTGGATCGAGCACCTGATCCTGTCCAACCGCAACATCCTGTCCGATCAGATGGCCTTCCTGCGCGCGCAACTGCCCAAGCGCTCCAAGCTGTCGCTGTAGGCCCACTGGTCACGCGTTGCGCCTCCTGGCTGGTGACTTGCCGCGCCAGGCTCGGTGCAGGGCCGGGGCAGCCGCGAATGATTGAGCCTGGACACGCGTGCTCGTGCCCCACGCTCGCAGCAGCGCTGGCGGCTTCACTGGCGCGCCGGGTGTCCCACGTGATATCGAACCCGGCCACCGCGACCCAAGGCATGACACGCCTCGATACGGCCCAGTGCCCTCCGCCCGATGCAGGCACTGAGGCCGAGTGATCTGGACGACACGGCGCAATCGACCCATCCACAGGTGCGGCAGATTGCCGCAGGTGTCGATGAGCGCCGCGCCCGCCAAGCGTGACGATGCGCGTGCCCATCACTTCCCGCTGACAGCTGAACCGGTTTGCTTGCCGGGCCTTCGCATGGGGAGGACAATACGGATTCAGAAAATTGACACGATGATGATCGACACCACCCGCTATCCGCGCCTGTCCCGCATCCAGACTCCCGACGATCTGCGCCGCTTCGACGAAGCCGAGCTGACCGCGATCGCCGAAGAACTGCGCTCCTATCTGATCGAATCGGTGGGCAAGAGCGGCGGGCACTTCGCGGCCGGCCTGGGCGTGATCGAGCTCACCGTCGCCCTGCACTACCTGTATCAGACGCCGGTGGACCAGCTGGTGTGGGACGTCGGGCATCAGACCTACCCGCACAAGATCCTCACCGGCCGGCGCGACCAGATCCACACGGTCAAGCAAAAGGACGGCGTGGCGCCGTTTCCCAAGCGCGAAGAGAGCATCTACGACACCTTCGGCGTTGGCCATTCGTCCACCTCGATCTCGGCCGCGCTTGGCATGGCCATCGCTGCGCAGCGCAACGGCGACGAGCGCAAGGTGGTGGCGGTGATCGGCGATGGCGCGATGACGGCCGGCATGGTCTATGAGGCGCTCAACCACGCCGGCGGCATGGACCCGGAACCGAACCTGCTGGTGATCCTCAACGACAACCGCATGTCGATCTCCGAAGCAGTGGGCGGGTTGACCAAGATGCTCGGTCGCGCTAGCGGCAGCCGCACGCTCAATGCGATCCGCGAAGGCGGCAAGAAGATCCTCGGCGACAAGAAGAACAATCCCACCGCGCGTTTCGTGCGGCGCTGGGAGGAACACTGGAAAGGCATGTTCGTGCCGTCCACGTTGTTCGAGGAAATGGGCTTCCATTACACCGGCCCGATCGATGGCCACGACCTGCCCAGCCTGATCGGCGCACTGAAGACCCTGCAGAGGCTCAAGGGCCCGCAGCTGCTGCACGTCATCACCACCAAGGGCAAGGGCTACGAGCTGGCCGAAGGCGATCAGATCGGTTATCACGCCGTTGGCCCGTTCGATCCGAGCAAGGGCCTGGTCGCCAAGACCGGTGCCAAGAAGCCGACCTATACCGACGTCTTCAGCGACTGGGTCTGCGACATGGCCGCCGCCGAGCCCAAGTTGCTGGTGATCACCCCGGCAATGCGCGAGGGCTCGGGCCTGGTGCGCTTCAGCAAGGAATATCCGCAGCGCTACTTCGACGTGGCCATTGCCGAGCAGCACGCGGTCACGCTGGCCGCCGGCATGGCGACCCAGGGCGCCAAGCCGGTGGTCGCGATCTATTCCACGTTCCTGCAGCGCGGCTACGACCAACTGGTGCACGACGTGGCGGTGCAGCAACTGGATGTGCTGTTTGCGATCGATCGCGGTGGCGTGGTCGGCCCGGATGGCGCTACCCATGCCGGCAATCTGGACCTGAGCTTCCTGCGCTGCGTGCCGCACATGGTCGTGATGGCGCCGGCCGATGAGGCCGAATGCCGTCAGATGCTAAGTACCGGCGTGCAGTACCAGGGCCCGGCCGCGGTGCGCTACCCGCGCGGCACCGGCCCCGGCGCAGCTTTGGACACCTCGCTGGCCACCCTGCCGATCGGCAAGGCGCAGCTGCGTCACAGCGGCACCCGCATTGCCCTGCTCGGCTTCGGCGCGACGGTGGATGCGGCCGAGGCAGTGGGCCGCGAACTGGGCCTGACGGTGGTCAACATGCGCTTCGTCAAGCCACTGGACAAGGCGCTGCTGCTGGAACTTGCAAAAACCCACGACGGCTTCGTCACCATCGAAGACAACGTGGTTGCCGGCGGCGCAGGTTCTGGCGTGTCGGAACTGCTCAACGCCGAAGCCATTACCGTGCCGATGCTGCACCTGGGCCTGCCGGACAGCTTCCAGCATCACGCCAGCCGCGAAGACCTGCTGGCCGAGGCCGGCATCGACCAGGCCGGTATCCGTGCCGCCGTGCTCAAACGCTGGCCGCAGCTGATGACCAGCAAGACGCCTGCGTTGAACGCAGCGGCAGGCTGATCGCCCCTACAGGCTCGTTGTGGCGCGTGCCGCATTACACCGGCGGCACTGCGCCAGTCTGCGCGAAATCCTCCACCAGGTGCGCGATGCGCGCCTGCGATTGGATCAGCTGTAGCTCCGCCTGCAGGCGACGCACGCCGCGTGGCACCTCGCCGGCGCCGAGCGCCTGACGCAGCAACGCCGGCAAGCCATCCAGATCGCGCAACCACCAGGCAGCGCCCGCTACCTGCAGGCGCGCGGCGTGATCGAACTGGTCGTAGTCCAGCGGGTAGACGATGGCCGGCAATCCCGCGGCAAGGCAGGCGTAGAGAATGCCGGCACCGCCGTGATGGATCACCAATGCGTAGCGGTGCAGGTGCTGTGCGTAATCCACATAGGGCAGCCGCTGATAATTGCCCTGCCCCGGCTGCGGCGGAGCGCCGGTGTCGCCGTCGCTGAAATGGAAAATCACCTCCGGGAACTGCGGCGCCAGCGCGCGCAACACGCCATCCATGCGCTGCTTGACCCATTGCAGATGCGTGCCCAGCGTCACCAGCACATGTCGGCGACCGTGGACGAAGGTAGGCGCCGTCACCGACGAAGGCGGCGTGCACAACTGCGGCCCGACGAAGCGCACTGCCGCCGGCCAATGCTGCGCCAGCTCGAACGACGGTACTCCCAGGGCCAGGATGCACTGCGGCGAATACACCGTCTCGCTGCGATCGCTGCGATAGATCGCCGGCAACCCGCACGCGCGCATCTGGCGCCGATAGCACAGGTGCAGGGTCCGTTTGAAAGCACGCGTGAGCCGGCGCGCCGCTGCATGCCAGACACGCTGCAAGGGCGTGGTCGCAGGCAGCAATCCACCAATGTATGCGGGCGGCCCATCCGTGGTTTCGATCACGCACGGCGACGGCATGCTGGTCCACCAGGCGATGCCCATCGCCTGTGCGGCCAGTCCTGCGCTGGGCAGGGTGAAGTCGACGATCACCAGATCCGGCCGCCGCTCGCGCCAGCGCTGCTGTAGCACTTCGCCCAGCTGCGCCATGAGCCCGAGCGCATGGTGCAACTGCCGACGCAGGCGCACGGGGTTGTGGCCCACGGCATGCGGCGGGTTGGCGATGGAAAGCAGCAAGCGATCGGCGTGCGCGTCCAGCGCGCTGGCAGCGGTGAGCCCACATGCTTCGATGCGCGCCTGGGCGGCAGGCGTACTGATGACGCAGACCTGGTGCTGCGCGCTGAGTTGTTGCGCGATTGCCAGGATGGGATGCAGATGGCCGCTGTAGGGCGGTGCGATCAGATCAATGCGCATGCGCTGCGCCATGTCGCGTCCGTTCGATCTGCGCGAGGAAGCGCTGGCACTCGGCAAGCACCTCGGCGTTGCGCAGGTACGCCATGTGTCCGCACGCAGGCCTCGCATCGACGTGCCCATCGAACAATGTTCGAGAGATCCAGTCGCTGCGGCCCTGTACCACGCGCAGCTGGCCGAATACTGCAGGCGCATCGCACACCGGGCCGTACGCAAAAACCGCCAGACGTGCGCGCAACGCATCCGGCAACTGCAAAGCGGTCAGCAGCTGCAGCCCGCAGCTGCCGGCAAGAAGCAGCGTCATCGGCGCCTGTTCCAGCAGCGCATGCACACGCTTGCGATCGGCCTCGGCAAGGCGGGCATGCCGGGCCGCAAGATACTGCCGCGCATTGGACAGGCTGGCACGCCATAACGGCGTGCGCTGGTGCGGCACGTTGTTTCGGCGGTACGGGTAATTGCAGTCCACCAACTGCCTGCCCGTGCCCCGCAGCTCTCGCAGAAATGCGCCCTGCTCCGCACTCAAGGCGCAGCTTGCCGGATCGCTCTGCCCGGTGAGGAAGGCGATCTGCAGCGGACCCGACTCACTCTGCACGAAAGCACCCATTGGCTAACACGCGGTAGCGCCGCGTGCGCCAGCGGATCGTGCGCACCAGCGCGGCGTGCAGCAGATGCAACGGCTGCAGACATTCGGCGCAGAGCGACACCAGCAGGCGATGGCGAACGGCGCCGGTGACGCGCCACTGCACACCGCACAGCAGCAACGCGCGCGCCAGCAAGACGATCAATACGCACAATGCAGCCGGCCAGGTGTGCTGCACGCAAGCGCAAACCAGCATGGCCACCAGCAGCACCGGCGGCAGCCCCTGCAACACGCCGATGGCACTGCGTACGCGCAGGCGTTGACGGCCTAGCAGGATCGTTGCGAACAGCATCCAGCGATGCATCTGGCGCACATAGCCACGCAGGTCGGGCATGGCGGTACGCATCGCCACCGGCGCAGTGGATTGCCAGAGTCGCCCGCCGCGGTCGCGCACCAGGGTCGCGAAGGCCAGATCGTCGGTCAGTTGCTCCAGCAATGCGGTAAAGCCGCCCCAGCGGCGCAGCTGTTCGGTACGCGCGGCGTAGCACATGCCATTGATGGTCAGCGGCGCTGCGAATGGCAGCCACCCCAAGTATGTGAGCGCGGCATTGTTGTTGACGAACTGCGCCAACAGGCGCCCGGCCAGCGTGGTGCTGTCGCGGTAATGCGGCAGCGCGGTGACGACATCGGCATGCGTGAGGTCCGACAACAGTTGCGACAGCGCATGTCCGCCCAGATGCGCATCGTCGTCGAGAATCAGGCTGACAGGCGCATCGATGTGCGGCAACGCGTAATCGAGTTTCCACGCCTTGGGGTTGATGCCTGCTGGTGCCGCCGGCACCAGCAGGCGCGCGATACGCCGCTGCGGATAGTGCGCAACGACTGCATCGGCAGCGGCGTTTCCCGGGCCATCGTCGGCATCCAGCAACCAGACGAACTGCGCCTGCGGCAATGCCTGCACGTTGGCGCTGAGCACCTCTTGCAGGTGCGCATCGCCACCAAGAATCGGCTGCAGGATCGCCACGTCGGCCGGGGTTGCAATGGCACTGCGCGCTGACCTCCTGCGTTCGCCACGCATGATCCACAGCACGGCCACCGTCTTGACCAGCAGCACGGCCAGATACAGCGCCGCCAGGATGGGGACGATCAGGCCCACTGCGCTGCCTGCCAACGCACGAAGGCGTCCACGCCCTCGTCCAGGCCGACACTGGGCGGGCCAAGATCGGCCAGCGTGCGGCGCGGATCGAAGGTTTTGGAGTACGCGAACACGCCAACGCCAAAGCGCGTGATCGGCGGCTCGCTCCGCAGCCGCAGCCCGCGATACACCGCCTCCACCACGCTGGCCATGCGCAATGCGGTGCCGATGCGTACCTCGCGCCGCGGCAACGGCAGTTGCAGACGCGCCAGCACCTCCAGCAACAAGTGCTGCAGGTCCACCGGGTGTGCGTTGGTGAGGTTGTACGCCGGCTGCAACTGCGGCGCGGTGGCCGCGCGGTACAGGTAATCGCACAGCGTATCGATATAGATCAGGTCGCCGATTACCGGTTCGGTCTGGCCGACAAAACGTGGCAAGGCACCCTTGCGCGCGGCGGCGATCACGCGTGGAAAAAGCACCGTATCGCCGGGCCCGAACACCGCACGCGGGCGCAACACGCTCTTTTCCCCGGGATAGTCGTCGAGCAGGGTTTCGCCAAGATATTTGGTTCGTGCGTAGGTATTGACGAACGCCGGGCCGATCGGGCTGTCTTCATCCAGGTCGTATTGATGCGCTTCGCGATAGAACACCGAACTGGAGGAGACATACAGCAGACGCGGGCAACCGTGCCGCTTGCAGAAGTCGATGACGTTGGCGGTGGCCTGCACGTTGTGCTGGTGGAACTGCGCGCGCGTTCCCCACGGCGAGGCCAGCGCGGCCGCATGGATCACCACATCCGGTCGCCAGTCCAGCGCGAACGGTTGGCTCAGATCAATGCGATGGTAGTTGGGCAGATCGCTGGCGCGCCGCCCGATGCCATGGATCTCCACACCGGGCCGCCCCTGGAAACGCCGCAGGAATGAGCCACCGACAAAACCGGATGCACCGGTCACGAGAATGCGCAGGCTCATCGCCACTCCGGCTGATAACGGTCAAGACTGGGCTGGCAATGCGAAGGCAGGATGACCAGCTCCGGGTGCGCCTGCGACAGAACGTGCAGTTGCCGCACGGTGCGCTGGAATGCGTGCCAGTCGTGCATCAGCAAACGCGTGGGCCAGGCTGGCCATTGCAGCGAGGCCCAGGTGGCCGAGGACCACACCGCGTCCGCACACAGCAACACCTCGCGGCCGTGCTGGTCGCGTAGCCACAACCCCATCTGGCCGGGCACGTGCCCGGGTAGCGGTACCGCGAGCACGCTGCCGTCCTCGAACAGATCGTAGGCCGGGCCGAGCTCCTGCCAGGCTCCAGTCAACGCGCGCTGCGGTGCCTGGTCGGCAAACTGCAGGCGCTGGTCGAAGTCGTCGGGCAACAGCTGCGGCAGCAAGGCGCGGCGCAACCCGCCCACGCGCGAGCAGCTGCGCAGCTGCTGATAATCCGCGCGCAGGCAGATGAAGCGCGCATTCGGCAGATCGCGCAGGCCACCGATATGGTCGGCGTGGAAGTGCGAAATCAGACACCAGGCGATCTCGTCCAGCTGCACGTCGCGACGCGCCAGTTGCGCGCCCAGGGTTTCGTGCGCCGGCAGCGTCACCGGCGTGGTCCAGCGATACAGGCGCTCCGGCCACGGATCAGTGGCGCGAAAAAAATGCTCCGCATAGCCGGTGTCGTAGAGCAGCGCGCCACGCTGTGGATGCCGAATCAGCACGCTCAAGGCTGGAAACTCGACCGCGTGCCAATGCCCATCGGCGCGCACCATGCGTTCGCAATGTCGGCAATGGCCGATGCGCAGCAGCTCGAGGGAAACACGCGGCGCCATCAGTAGCGCAACACCATGCCGCCGATCGCCAAGCCGGCGCCGGTGCCGAGCAAGGCGACCAGCTCGCCGCGCTGCGGTTGCCGACCCACCACCGCATGATGCAAGGCATGCGGCAACGAGGCGGCCACCTGGTTGCCGGTGGTCGGCAGGATGCGCACCACCTGCTCGGCACGCAGCCCCAGCGCCTGCACCACATGATCCAGGCCGCCACCGGAGGCCTGGTGCGGCACCAGCCAGTGCAACGCAGTGGCCGCAATTCCCGCCTCGTCCAGCAGCTGCGTCCAGAACGCCGGCAGGTGACGCGCGGCAAAGCGATACGCGCCGCGGCCATCCATCCAGAACAGGCGCGAAGCGGCGGGTGCGCTTGCTTCTCCGTGCGGCGCGCGGGTGCCGCCGCCGCCGATGCGACACAGGTCCGCGCCGTTGCCATAACTGGCAAGGCGGCTGGACAGCAACGCCGAGCCCTGCTCTGCAGTGCTGCGCCCGACCACGACCGCGGCGGCACCATCGCCGAACAATCCCGCCGTGCCGGGGTTGGCATCGTCCAGCCCAGCCGAGGCCACTTCGCTGGAGACGATCAACACGCGCCGATAGCGGCCCAGGGCCAGCGCATTGGCGGCCATGTCCAGCGCCACCAGGAAACTCAGGCAGGTGGCATTGACATCGAATGCGGGAATGCCGGAATCGCCCAACCCCAATGCGCGCTGGATCAGCACCGCCTGACAGGGAATTGGTTGCTCCATGACCGCACAAGCCGAGATCAGGCAATCGATCTGGCTGCCGTCGATGCCGGCATTGTCCAACGCCTGCTGCGCCGCGGCCGCTCCCATCGACGATGCCGTCTCGCCCTCGCCCACGTAGTGGCGGGTGACAACCCCCAGGCGTGCGGCCGTGGTTCCGGCCGGCAACTGCCAGCGCGCGTCCAACTCGCCCGAGCTGACTTCGCGCGCCGGGACATGGCGTCCGGTGCCCAGGATGCGTAGCGGCAATGCGTTCAACACGAAGCTCTCGGCAAAGAAGGCGCGCAGCATACCGTGGCAGGAACGGCCGGCCTAACCCCCGCACGGCCAGTCGCCCTGCGCGATCGCGGTGCCGTCCGGGCGGAGCGCGACACGGCTGCGGCGATCGGGCGCGGCAAGCACTGCTTCAAACGGCTGCAAGCGCTGCACAACCCGCATCGCCGGCGCAACGCAGCAGGCACTCGCGTGTGCAGACGTGCCTGGGGCGTATGCGCGCCGTCCTGCGCGTCAGGCGATCAAGGCGCTTGCACCTCATAGCCCAGCGCTTGCAGGCGTGCCAGATAGCCATCCGGCGCGGTCAACCGACTGATCGGCAGCACCGCGAACGTGCTGCGATTGCGTTGCAGCGCGGCGGTGGCGATGCCCAGCCAATGCTCGCGCATGCGCCGTTCCAGATCGTCGATGCCGTGTTTCTTTGCAGCAGCGGAGCTGGCCATTGCGCCCATGCAGGCGGCCTGCGGGTCTTCGCGCGGCAGCTGACGCAAGGCCTCGATATCGCCCACCGACCAGGCATTGGCGCGCTCCACCATCGTCGGCAGGTCGCGTTCCACCGTCACCAGGATGCTACGGAAACACGCGGTATCGTCCATTCCGCCGGCCCGAAATTCCTTGAGCGCCTGGCGCGGGTCCTTGATCTTGTAGTCCAGTGCGGTCGGTGTGGGTTTGATGCCCGCACGCTTGGCGGCGCGTTCCACCACTGGCCAAACCACCGGCGAACGGGCCAGGCCGGAGCGCTTGATCGCCGCCTGATACAACTCGCCGGCAGCCAGCATCGGGCGCTTGCGCTCCACGCCGCGGTCGCTGCCGAGATAGCGCGCCTTGGACACGCTCCAGCGCGCATACAGGTCGGCCGGCAAGATATCGCGCAGCTCGCGTCCGTCTTCGTTCTTCATCGCTTGCATGGCCGACGGCAGCAAGGTCAGCTTGCCGAAGAATCTCATGTCCGCATCCACCTGCACGGTTGGCGCTTCCAGCACCTGCTGGGACTGGCCGATGATGGTTTCCACCTCGGTCGACTGCCACTGCAGTCGCCTTGGCAATGGCGACAAGGTACCCAGGATCCACAACACATGATCGCCCTTGCTGACCTTCCACAAGCCCGGCCCGGGCTGCACGCCGCGCACGACCATGGCTTCCAGATCCACCACGGCCGGTGCCGGCGCCGCCGCCTTGGGCGGCACGGCTTCACCGGCGGTCGCCAGCAGCGACACCAACATCACCCCCATTCCCCATCCCGCGGCCTTGCGTTGCATGGTGTGTCGCCCCTGTTTGAGGCGGACAGTACGCCAAGCCGGCAGCGGCCGCGTTAGGGAAGCGTTTGGCCGAACTCGCAGTCGACGGTTAGCGTGGCAGCAGCGTCGCCAGGTGTGCGGCCAACGGCGAAGCCTCGTCGAGCAGCGCAAAGCCCTCCCAGACAAATCCCGGCGACACCGTGCAGCCCACCAAGGTGAAGTCGCCGAGCGAGCGTGCCGCTTGCCAACAGCCTGCCGGCACCACATGCATTGGTTCGCCGCGTTCGGCGGCATCCACGATCACGCGCTGCACTTGCTCGGTGCAGGTGTCGTAGATCAGCAGTTCCAACGCATCGCCCAGCTGCCAGTGCCAGGTTTCTTCCGCATCCACGCGGTGCCACGCACTGCATTCGCCTGCATTTAACAAGAAGCGGATGGCAGTCATTGCCGGACGGGTCTGCCCGTTGTCGGTTACCTGACGCGCGGAGGCATAGACGCGGCGATAGTGTCCGCCTTCCGGATGCGGGGCGAGCTGCAGCGAGCGGATCAGGGCGGCGGCGGTCGGATGCATGCGTGCATGCTAGGCCAGACACGCCCGCGCTGCATCAGGGCAGCTGCTTTCCCGCGCGCAGACAGGTACGGAAGAACACCAGCAGATCCCAGCTATAGCGCTTGAGCAAACGGCGTGGCTCGTTGAGCAGCCGATACATCCACTCCATATGCAGGCCTCGCACCCACTCGGGCGCGCGCTTGGCGGTACCGGACAAGAAATCGAGCAACGCGCCCACTCCAAAGACCAGCGGCACGGCCAGCGCGTGGCTGTGGTCCAGGATCCAGCGCTCCTGCAGTGGGTTGCCGAACGCCACCAGCAGCACATCGGCACCGGAGCGATTGATGCGCTCGGCCAGGCCCTCGCCTGCCGCCGCAAATTCGCCATAGCCGTCGCACATGCCAACCACCTGTTGCCCCAAGGTTCCGGTCAGCGTCGCCGCAGCGGTCTTGCCCACACCCGGACGCCCGCCCAACAGAAAGAACTTCAGCGGCTGCGCACTCTCACGGCACAGATACGGAATCAGGTCGGTGCCATTGAGGTTGCCGGCAAAGCGGCGGCCGTGGATCAGCCGAGCAGCCAGATCCATGCCGATCCCGTCGTTGACGATACGCACGCTGGGCTCGCGCATGCGCATCCGCAGCGACTGGCACTGCACGATGAAATTGGTATTGGCGAAGAACACCCGCTGCGGCTGACGGGCGGCCAGCGCGTGGAACAGATCCAGCGCGAAGGCTTCCTGCGTGGTGGACAACACCGGAAAGCCGCCTAACGGAATCACCACACCAGGCGGCGCGGTTCCGCTGGCAATCCCCGTTGTTTCCACATCCACGCGCTGGCCCTGCGTCATCCAATCACCAAAGGTCGTAAGGGAAGGCAGCCAACAGCCCCGCCTGCAGCTTTTCCAGATCGAAATCGCCGTTGCCGCCCAGTTGCAGACACTCTTCCACGCTGTTGCCGGAATGCCATTGCAGACGCCCGGTTCCGTTGTAGTAGTCGTCGTACTTGAAGCGATCTTCGCCATTGCCCCAATCCAGGTACACCGCCGGGATTCCATAGGCTTCGGCAAGGATCAGGCCGTGCAGCGAGCTACTGATCACCAACTCCGCGCCTAGCAAGGCGCTCATGAAGGTTGCGGGCTTGACGTTGGGAAATACCAGGTGATCCTTGTACGCGCTGTACTTTTCGACCGGCTCGTTGAAGTGCGGAACGATGGCGAACGGGCGCTTGTTGACCGCGCCAAGCGCATCGGCCGGAAAGAACATCGGCGTCAGCAGCCCAGGATCGCCATACACTTCCGGCACGGCGATGCCGCGATCGAGCAGAAACTTGCGCGTCTTCGGCCCACGCACCGCGCGGACATCGAGCGTACTGAAGGTGTTGCGCTCGGCAGGAATCTTGCCGTTGATGCCACTGCCCCAGACGGTGTCGCCGTCTTTGGCGAAGTGCAGCACCGAGCCGATCGCGATCAGCTTCTTGCTCAGATCCCGCTTCTCGATCAGCGTTTTGTCCTGCAAGGACAGCACGCAGGAGACGATTACCTTGGACAGGTGATCCCCCATATTCACGCCAGCGTTCTTGGGCTGCCACCAGAACAGCGCACGACGTTCTGCATGTTCTATCCATTTCTGCAGCAAGGCGTTGGCCATAACGTATGAGTCTCCTAATGAAAAAATGTGCGCCGCATCAGTGCGAGAGCGCAGCCTCCGACGAGGCATGCACCACTGCGCTTTGCTGTGGATACAAACGGGTTTCCGGATACGCCCCGGGGTCCAGCACGCGATCGGTGGTGTCGGACCAATTCAGGCACTGGCGATAACGCACACGCGGCGCTTCCAGGGCGCGTCCGATTGCAGCAACGACAGAATCGGCGTCGCCCGGAGTGTAGCCGAAACGCGACTGATACGGCCCTACCACGGCGTTCGGACACACCGCAGGCAAGCCGAAAAAGTCGTATTGCAGCAACTTCATCGAACTGTCGGCCAGGTAGACCGGCACCTGCTCGGAGGCATACGGCGCAATCCCGAACCGCGCGTGTTTGATATAGCCAATGGTCTCGGCATGCTTCATCTCGCCGTAGACCACCACGTTATCGCCGTAGCCCGGATGCCGGCCCATGCCCGAGCCGATTACATGAAACGTCACCTGCGGGAAGGCCTTGCTGGCAACCACGAAGAATTCCGGATCGAACAACATCGAACCGACCGCCACTGCATGGATGCCCTCGCCGTACGGCGACGGGTCGCCGAGTTGATCCAGGTTGTGATCGACGCCATGGCCTACGTGATAGACATTGTCGCGGCTGACGATCTCCTCTGCCATTGCCGGCGAGACCAGTGCAATCACATCGAGCTTGGGCGCTACGCGGTCGAACTCGCGCTCGATATACGACGCAACATTGATCGTGCTCAATCCGTCTGACGCGCGGTAGACCAGCTTGGCTGCAGGATTGACGCGCTTGGCCAGTTCGATGAAAGCGACCGCAATGCCGCTTTCGAACACGATTACGTCGGCCTCGCGCATCCAGTCGAGTAGCTGGCGCGGCGGATGCGCGGCATACCAACGGAACATCGCATCCTCGACCGACCTCAGCCACGGACGGCGCGTATTGAACGGATGCACCGTCGTGCGCCACAGGTAGCAGTCCACGCCCTTGTGCGAGACGACCGTGTTTGCGGTTTCGTCGAGCGGCAGCCGCATATCGCCCTTCATGCGCGACAACCGGCTGTAACGCAGCGAGAAGAACCGCGTGGTCCCGCGCAACGCCAGTTGATCGGTAATGAAGTGGATATTGGCGCGCCGCGGCGTGCGGTAATCGTGGGCGGACAAGACCAGATAGCAAGGCCGGCGGATGCCGGAAGCGGCGGCAGGTATATCGCTCATGGGCCGTGTCCTATGAATGAGTGAGAGAAAGCATGACCAACTGCAGGCGAAGACAATGTCGACTCATCGACGTGCCTTTGCCTGGGTCAGCAGCTTGCGGATGTTGATGATGGCAATCACATCGCGACGGAATGCAGGCCAGATCGCCAAGGCAAGCAGGCAAACGGCAAGCATCGTCACTGCGCCGACAGCCAGTTGCTCCCACAGCGGGCCGCCCACCGTAATGGAGGCGTAATACGCACAGCCACCCGCCGCCCCGTAGGCGACCATGGCGCGCAACGCATTGGTGAAGAGAGCTCCGACCGGCGCGTCTGAAATCTTGCCGATCCACAGCAGCGACAGCGGCCAGGTCAACAACAGACCGAACGAATAGCCGATCGCCACACCCATCGCGCCCCAGCGCGAACCAACGAAAATGCAGGCGATCAGCAGGACGCGGCTGACCAGCGAATACACCAGCTGCGCGCGCATCAGCCCGCGCGCAAGGAATACCCAGTACGTTGCATAGGCCGCCGTCTGGAAGATACCGCCCAGTGTCAGCACCTGGAACAGCGGCACCGCCTCACGCCACTGCTCGCCCAGTACCAGCACGATCAGCGGCATTGCCAGTGCGCAGGCAAACGCAAACAGCGCAAAGATCAGGTGCACCATGACGGTCTGCCCGCGCAGCAGGAAGGCACTAAAGCGCTCGCGGTCGTCCTGCAACTGCGACAACACGGGCAGCGCCACGCTGGTGGCAGGCGCATTGATCTGGTTCAACGGCATCATCAACAGCTGGAATGCGCGGTTGTACAAGCCCAGCGCGTCTGGTCCGGTCCGCCAACCGATGATGACCTGGCCCACGTTGCGACTGGCATACCCGAGCAACTGCGCTGCCATCAGGTTCCAGCCGAAACTCATGAAATCGCGCATCGGCGCCGAACGCCGGTAGCCACCCGGTAACCAGCGCGCGCAGCTGGCGGCGATAATGAAATTGACGCCGGCCTGCACCACCTGCTGTACCACCAGCGCCCAGTAGCCCCAGCCCAGCAGCGCAGCAGCAACTGCCGCGCCAAGACCGAGCACCTGCGAGCCCACGTCGCTTAGCGCCACCTGGCCGAAGCGCAGCCCGCGGCTCAGGTGCGCGCGGTACTGCGTGGTCATGCCGTTGATCAGGAAGGTGACCGCCAGCGCCTGGGAAATCGTCACCAGGGCCGGCTCCTTGTAGAAGTTGGCAATCAGATGCGCCGAGGCGAACACCACCAGCGACAGCAGCAGACCAATGCCGCTGTTGATCCAGAACAGGTTGTCGCGCTGCTCGCGACTGACTTGCTTGGCTTGCACGGCTGCGGCCGACAGGCCGAAATCGCGCAGGATCTCGGCGGCGCCGACGATGGCGGTGACCATCGCCATCAGACCGTAGTCGTAAGGCGTCAGCAGACGCGCCAACAGGATGATGCCGCCGAACTGCACCACCATCTTGGCCGACTGGCCAAGCATGGTCACCGCTGCGCCACCGGCAGCGCGCGACCCAAGACTGCGCTGTGGCGGTGGCGGCGGTGTGGAAGATGTCATCGTAGGTGTCTCAGCGGTCACAGCGCGGCGTCTCCATCCTTACCCAACGCTTCCAGATAGGTGCGGTAATGCAATTGCCCGATCCGCGGCCAGTCGCGCTGCGAGAGATCCGGTGCCGGGCCGCGTGGCGCAGCGCGCACCTTGTCCAGCATGCCGGTCAGCAGCGCGGCATCGAACTCGCCTTCGTACAGGAACACCCAACCGGGGCCCACTTCCTCGGCGATGGCCGCGTTGGATTCGCTCCATGGCGCCAGCACCGGACGCGCCAGCGACAGCGCCAGCAGCAAGGTGCCGGAGTTATGCATCTGCCGATACGGCAACACCACCAGTTCGGCCGCGCTGACTTCGCGCGCCAGCACCGGCTCTTCCACATAGGCCAGCAATGCGCTGATCCGCGGATCCTGCGCACAGGCGTCCTCCACCAAGGTGCGCATCTGCGGCGTGGCCGGGTTGCCGACAATACGCAGGTTGAGACGCGTATCGTCGACCTCGCGCATGACCTCCAGCAAGGTTTCGACGCCCTTGTACGGGCGGATCAGGCCAAAGTGCAGCAGCCGCCCCGGCACCGTGCTGCCCTGCTCCATGGTCGCGAACCAGTCGCGATAATGGCCGTGCAGAATCGTGTCGGTGAACGGCGGACGCGGCGGCGTGGTCGCATTGATGCGAATCCAGCGCCGCGTCAGCCGGTCGATCCAGCGCAGCAGGCTACGTTCGCGCCAGCCGCGGTCCTCATGCGGCGCAAGATTGTGCAAGGTGCGTACCACCGGCGTGCCGGTCAGCTGCAGCTTGAGCAACAACAACGCCGCGCAGACCTGCTTGGCCAACGTCCCGGCAGCGGTCGGATGGCGCAGCAGGTATTCGGGCCAATGCAGATGCAAAACGTCGTAACGCGACAGCAATGCATCGCGCATCGAAAAGAACCGCGGATGCACTGCGGCAGGCAGCGCGTCGTAGAGCTGGGTCAGGTACGGGTTGGTGTTGGCATTGGGCTTTTCGGTGGAAAACAGCACCGTCACCTGTGGCTGTGTTGCCGCATGCGTCATCGGCGCAGAAGCAAGCGTGCTCATCGCACAGCCTCCTGCACACGCGGAATACCCAAAGCATCGTGGTATTCGTCGACGTAGCGCCCGACCACGTGCTTCCAGTCATAGCGGCTCACATAGGCCATGGACGCCGCGCGACGGGTGTCGAAATCGCTGTCGGACTGCAACGCAAGCGCCTGCACCTGATCTGCTGCCGCTTCGATCCTGTCGCGGTTAACGATCACGCCCTGGCCCGATTCGCTGGCGAGCCGCACGAATGGCGGGATATCGCTGAGGATCGGAATCAAGCCCGCACTCATCGCTTCGACCGCCGCGATACCAAAGCCTTCATGCCGCGACAGGCACACGAAGAACTGCGCCTGCTGCATCAATGCACGCAACTGCTCCTGCGAGGGCGACATGCTCAGCTGCACCTTGTCCTGCAGCCCGCGTTCGGCAATTGCCTTGCGCAGATCAGCTTCGTTCAGATCGTACTCGCGGCCGGCAATGATCAGCCGCCAGTGCGGGTCGCGCTTGAGCGCTGCCTGCAACAGCTCCAGGGTTTCGATCAGCCCCTTGTTGACCGACCACCGCCCGAAATACAGCATGGTCCGACCGGGCGCGGTCGCTCCCTGCCCTGCATATTTGTCTACATCCACGCCGTTTTCGATCACCCGCAGCCGCGCCGGTGCCACGACCTTGGCGAACAGATCGCCATCGTTTTCGCTGGTGGCGATCACCCGAGCATAGGCCAGCGCCGAGGTACGTGTGAGTGTCTGGAACCACAGTTGTTTCATGCGCGATGCGTAGGCGGTATGGAAAAACCCGCCGTGCGTGGACACCACCATCGGCTTGCCGTGCAGCGGCTTGGTCAATGCCAGATAGTCGTAAAAAAAATCGATGCCATGCACATGCACGACATCGGCCGAACGAATCGCACCGAGCACTGAAGGCGCCAGCGGGTAGCGCGACGAGCCGCGGTAGCCAATCCGTCGGATCGGCAGCCCCTGGTGCGTCTCCTGCGCCGAAAGCTGCGCACCGGGATCGGTGAACACACGATCCAGCGTCACGATCTCGACCGTGTCGGCACTGGTGGCTTGATGTTGGCGGGCAACATTGAGAACGACCTCTTCCATGCCCCCGATCGAAGGATGGAATTGGCGGACGACATGCACCACTTTCATTACGCCACTCTCCTTTGCCAGCGGCGCGCACTCTGTTGCTGCGACGGCTGATGATTCTGAAAACTCGTCATTTGCGTTTCAACCCCAACATCCATGGTGCGACCAGCACCAGCACCGCGCGCATCGGCACGCTTGCAGCAATCGCGAAAGCGCTCAGCCCCAACGCCCAGGCAGGTGTACCGATTGCGCTACGTGCGACCAGGCCCGTACGCGCCACCACGCTGGTGGTCACCAAGAAAACCAGGGTATGCGTGCACAGGATCAGCAAGGTGTTGGTGCCAATCCATTGCACCCAGCGCAGGCGCCGAATGAAATAGGCGACGCAAAACGTCATCGCCGTCCCGAGCAGACTGACCAGCAGGAAGACGGCCGCCGACTGCCCGAACTGCAGGTTGTTCACATCCACCTGCCCGTTCCACCCCGCCAGCCACCACCACAGTGCAGCAAACGGCAACAAGGCAAGCGCCCACACCTGCGCGCGCAGCGATCGCAACGCATCGAAGAAACGCGCCAGCCAACCGCCAACTGCAATGAAGAACAGCGCCACCGGCAGCACATCCAGCGCGAGCGGCAAGCGCTGCTGCAGCAAAGGAAACCAGCCCGCCCACGCCAGCGCGATCGGCAGACTGACCGCCGCCACCGCAGACGCAGTCAATCGCGCACGCAACGCAATGTAAGCCAGCGTTGTGACAAATAGCGCGGGCAGGAACCATAACGCCGGAAGCACATACAGGCGTGACCCGTTGGCCCACAGCAATCCCGTGAGCGGGTGCCACCACGGGCGCGCCTGCGGATGACCCGCATGCCCGTCGATCGCAGCAGTCAACAACCACAGCGCATAGGCCACCATGAAAAACGCGAGATACGGCACCAGCAGCGTGCGCGCCAGCTTTGCGACCGATGCCCCCGTCAATGCCCGCCGTCCAAAACGCTCGCCAACCCACCCCGACAACACGAAAAACAGCGGCACATGGAAGCTGTAAGCGAACAGCTTGTACGCTGGCGGCATGCCGCTGGCATGGCCCAGCACCACCAGCGCGATGGCCAACGCCTTGGCGGCGTCGATCTGCCAGTCGCGCGTCCGCGCAGGCGCCGTTTCGGCGTCCGCCATGTGATGGGCACGCACAGCGTGCGGTGAAGAGAATTCGCTTGTCATGCCAAGGCGCCGCTCATGCCGCCACCCGACGCACACCCAGCGCCCACGGCGCGAAGCGCATCAGGATCCAACGCAGCGGCACGCTGGCGGCCAATGCGAACAGCGTGACAAACACCGCCCAACCAAGCCCCGGACGCGCACCGCCAAATCCACCAGCCAAAGCGGCAACACCGGAGAGCACGAAGAACACCAACATATGCGTACAGAGAATCAGCAAGGTGTTGCGGCCGATCCACTGCAGCCACGCCCAATGCTGTACCAGCCGCGCCGCGCAGATCACCATCAACGAACCAAGCAACGCGCTCACCAGGAACAGCGCGGGGTTGCGTCCGAATTCGAGCATGTTGACGTCGATTCGCCCGTTGGCGACGGCCAACCAGGCCACCGCCAATGCCAACACGACCGTCGCCAGCGCGCTGCCGGCCAAGGAGATTGGCAGGCGTGGCGAAACGTAGATCAGCAAGGCGCCCAATGCGTAATAGCAGAGCGACACCGGTAGCACATCCAAACCGAAAAAAATCCGCACGTGCTGGGCGGGGAACCAGTTCATCCAGAACCATGCCACGATCAATGTCAGCCCCACGATCAGGAACGGCGACATCAGCCGGCGCAAGACCATGTAGCTCACCACGGTCACCAACATGACGGGCAAGAACCACAGCGGAGGCTGCACATACAGGTCCGGGCCAATACCGGTGAACATGGCGACGATCGGCTCCCACCACGGGTGACTTCCCCAGCGCGCAGCCTTTTCGCCGATATTGCGGGTCAGCAACCAGTAGGCATAGCCAAGCAGGTAGAACGTGACATACGGCAGCAGCAAGCTGCGTATATGCCGGCCGACCGAGCGCCTGTCCAGTCCAGTCGTGGTCGACGCATAACCTGCTGCCAACCAGCCGGATACCAAGAAAAACAGCGGCACGTGGAAGCTATAGGCGAACAAGGTCATGCCATGTGGGACGCCCTTGGCATGGCAGAACACCACCAGCAGGATCGCAATGGCCTTGGTTGCATCGATACGCGGGTCGCGGACGCGACCGCCTGTTGCAACCTGCGCGGCTGCGGCCGGCAAAGCCGACGGCGATGCCGGCGTTGCCGACACACTCACCGTGCCGCTCCGGCAGGCAATGGCAGCTGCGCGCCATCTGCCGCTGGATCGTCCTTGATCAGGGCAGTCTGCGTGCCGGACGCAGACCAGGTCGGCAGCATGTGCCACATGCAGCCACAGACGAACCACCACAACGCCGAGGTCTTGATCGAGAAGTAGCCGTTGGAGACAAGCAAGCTCAAGGCGAACGCGAAGATCGCCAAGTTCTTGAACAGCTGCCCTTCCTTGCTCGGCATCAGCAGCAGGAACGAATAGGCCAGCAGGAAGGCCAGCACGCCCACGATCGACTGCGATGCGATGAAGTACGAAATGCCACTGTCGAAGTAACGATACGCCTGCGCAAAATCCAGTCCCATCCAGGATTCGAACGACAGGTTATTCATCGAATAAACGGTGAAGAACACGCGCCCCATCGTGGTGTCCTGGTATGCGGTGATGCCCGTGACCCAGACCAGCAGCCACGCGCTCATGATCACCAGCAGGAACACCAGGAACGCTAGCCGCTGGTCCAGCCGTTTCAATAGCGGCGTCAGCAGCACCATCAAGACACAGGTGCCCGCCGCCAATCGTCCGTCTGAGGCCACGATCATGAAGCCGATCAACCCCACCGACAGGATCAGCGCCGCCGGTCGCATCCAACGCGAGAACACCAGCACGATCGCGGTGAAGAAGCAGATGTAGTTACCCATCGTCACCGGCTCGATGAACATCGAAGAGGCGCGCGGCAAATTGGAGCCCGGCAGGAAGTTACGTTCGCCTGGCCGGGTGGCGCTGACGAACAGATTGCTGTCTTCGTTCCAAAAGCCTTCGGCGCTCATGCCGCGCGCGTTGACGAAGAAGCTCTTCGGATTGATCAGATCGCCGTATTTGACCGGCATCGCCAGCTCGAATGCGGCAACCAGCGACACGATGATGGTCATGCGGATGAACAGCTTGGGCACCGAGCCGGTGTAGGCTGAGCCAAGCACGACGAAGGCGAACACCACCAGCGCGTCGCGGAAGAACTTGGGGTCGATCTGCCAGTTCACCAAAAACCGCACGAACATCAGCGTGACGATCAACCCGAGTCCGCTGACGATCAGGGCAATGCGCTTGCGGCTCAACGAACCCAGGCCAAGCAGGAAGCACGCCGCGTAAACCATGAACTCGACCGCGTAGGTGATCACCGGGCGCACGGTGAACACGTTCGCGTTGATGAATGCCAGCACCAGGTTGTAACCCACGCCGACCAGCAAGGTCAGCTCGATCAGCAGGTTATGCCAGCGCACGCGAGTTTCCTCGCTCATTCGAATCAGCATGCATATGCCCGCTTGAAAGGAGCGGCTGCAATGCAGCCGTCCGCGGCGCCGGACGCGCCAGCTCGCACGCTCCCCACCATCATCAGTACGCGGTCTTCTGTCCGAGCACGCGTACAGCGGTCAGCACGATGATGCGGATATCCAGCCACAACGACCAACGGCGGATATAGTCGAGGTCGTACTGGATACGCTTCTTCATCGTCCGCAGTTCCGGGGTTTCGCCACGGAACCCGTTCACCTGCGCCCAACCGGTGATGCCCGGCTTGACGTAGTGACGCTGCATGTAATGGTTGATCAGCTTCTCGTAGTGCGTGTTGTGCTGCGCAGCGTGCGGACGCGGCCCGACGATCGACATGCTGCCACCCAGCACGTTGAAGATCTGCGGCAATTCATCCAGGCTGCTACGGCGCAGGAACGCACCGAAACGCGTGATACGTGCATCGTTCTTCGTCGCCTGCTGGATCGTCGTGCCATGGTCGTCATGCACGCGCATCGAGCGGAACTTGAACATGTAGAACTCGCGGCCACCCAGCCCATGACGGCGCTGGCGGAAGAACACCGGGCCCGGCGAACTCAACTTGACGCCCACTGCAATGGCGGCCATCAGCGGCCACAGGCCAAGCAGCGCGATCACGGCCAGGATCTTGTCCTGCAACGCCTTGGCCACCACGAAGTAATTGTCGCGGTCCACACCGCCCTGGCGCAGATTGATCACCGGCACGTTGCCGATCTGCTCGCCAGACTGATTGAGCAGACCGAAATCGAACAGGTCAGGCACCAGCTTGACGTTGATCGGGTAACGGTCCAGGCGCTGCAACAGTTGCTTGATGTGATCGCGTTCGCCCAGCGGCAGCGAGATCCACACCTGCTCGACCTGATTTTCCTTCAGATAGTCGATCAACGCATCCGGCTCGCCCAGGCACGGCAACGACTGACGCTGCTCCGTCACGGCAATGTCGTAGGGGGTGCGGAAATAACCGACCAGGTTCATGCCCACCCACGAGTTACGGCTCAGGTAGTGGTTGATTTTCATCACCGGGTGACGCAAGCCCACCACCACCACACGTTGCACGTCCACGCCCTGGGTACGCAGATGGTTCAGGAAGCCGCGCAACACCGTGCGTGCCGCCACCAGCGAGGCCAGGCCACCGACGAACCACAAGCCGATCCATCCGCGCGACACCTGCTCGCCCACCTGCACAATCAGCGCATGCACGGCAAACAGCGCGAACACACCGCCGAACGCGCCGCCAAGCACCATCAGTTCGCTCAACAGTCCACGGCCGCGCCAGCTGCGGTAGAGCGGGAACAGCGCAAAGCAGATCACCGAATACAGCAGCGTGGTCGCGATCGCCAGCCGATACGGCGCTGCCGGCACCCAGGAGCCAAACACGATGCGATAAGCGACCAGGCCGGACACCACAACCATGGTCAGGTCGAAGACGCGCAGAACCAGATCGGCCGCAGCCGAATATTTGGACAACAATCGCGGCGAAGAAGTTGTGTAAGTCGCGCTACTCAAGTCTGCCAAAAGCATGGGGATGTCCTCCAAACTCGATACGACGCATGCGGGGGAACATACGAATCGCACGCGAGCTTTCAATCATCTCCGCCAAGCGATCACCGCGGTAACACCTACCGACCCCAGATCACTCGACAGCCCTTTGTTTCAACAGAGACAAACTTTCAAACGAAGGAGCCCGAAACCTACGGGATCCGACCTTTTCCACGCTGAATCAGTTGTCACTTTAATTAACCATCGTTTTGCAACATCACGATGTCAGTTCGGCCGCGTTTCCGGCCCATTGACACGCAGGAAGTACCGCACCAGAGCCACAGCCAAACCTAGGAATACGCCAAAGATCAGGCCCAAAGCGAGGTTCAATTTCAGTTTCGGCGAAGTCTTCGACGTAGGCACATCTGCGGTATCGACGATGGTCACGTTGTTGGCGCCGACATTGCCTGCTACACCGATTTCCTTGTAGCGCTGAAGCAGCGCATCGTAGAGCTGACGATTGGTGTCGACGTCGCGCTTGAGCATGTTGTAACGAATGCTGCGACCCTGCAGATCCAGCTCGTTGTTCCGCAGACCGGCAATGCGCTCATTGAGCAACTGCTCCTGATGCACCGACGCATCGTAGGTCGCCTTCAGCGACTGGCGCACGTTCACGACCTCGCCGTTGATCTGCCGACGAGACTCTTCGATCTGCGCCTTCAGACGCTGCATCTCGGGGTAGTCAGGCTTGAAGGTCGACAGCTTCTGCTGGTACTCGGTGGTCAGACGCACCTGCTCGCTACGCAGGCTCTGGATCAACGGACTGCTGAGCACCTGCGGCAACGACATGCCATCGCCACTGGCTGCCTGGCGCCAGGCGGCCTCGGCCTTGATACGGGCATCCTGCGCAGAGGCCAGCAAGGCGTTGAGATCGGTCAGGTTCTGTGCCGGCAACGAAGGTTTGTCGTCGCCCACCGACACAATCTGCTCGTCGGTCGAGTACGCAACCAACGACTTCTCCGAATCTTCCACCTTGCTGCGCAGCTGCTCCAGTCGCTCGGCGAGGAACTTGGTCGCGAACGAAGACGCCTTCATGCGGCGTTCCTGCGTACTGATGATGAACATCTTCGCGTACGTATTGGCGATCTTGGCCGACAGCACCGGGTCCGGCGAGTCATAATTGACGTAGACCAACCGCGAATTGAGGATGGGCTCGACCACCAGGCCGGCCAGCAACGTATCGGTGAGACTGCGCTCGATGATCGCCTGACGCGAATCGACCGATTTGCCTGCCTCCGGATTTTTCGCCGCGGCCTTCTCCAATGCCTCGTCCACCTGGTCCTTGAACGCCGGCTCCTTGTCGAGCTTGGCTTCGCGGATCACTGCACGTGCCAGCGAACGGCTCTGCAGCAGCTGATACTGGGTCTGGTAGAAATCGCGGTCCTGCGGCGACTCCACCGGCATCAGGTTGTCGACGTTGACCACGTTCAGCGAATCGCGTTCGATCTGCAGCGTGCTGGTCGCGCGGTACTTCTCCGGCATCAGCAGCGTGATGGCCAGCGCCAGCAGCAGTGCGGCCAGTGCGATCGCGATAATCAACCAACGCTGCGACACCAGGGCGCGCCAGTAGTCGAGCAACCCCACATCGGCAAGTTCGAGATGCCCGTGACGCTGCGACGAAGAGAAACGATTGTCGGAATTGATGCTCATCGGTAAGCGCGCCACACCATCACAAGAGGAGTCAGTTCCAGCATGGTGCGCAACCACACGCGCGCATCCGAGCGGTACACCACCACGATGTCGCCGCCATAAATCTCAGGATCCGGGTTGGTCCCCTTCTCGATTTCGGTCAGGTCGAACCGCGCGAGCATCTTTTGCCCGTTGACCATGCGGAACACGATGACATTGCCGCGGCTGGCGACCGTACTTACGCCCTTGGCCTGCGCGATGGCCTGCTGCAAGGTCAGGTTGGCCCCGATCACCGGATAGATGCCCGGCTCGTCGACCGCTCCGGTCACGGTGACACGACGGCCGTTGGATTCCTGCACGAACACCGACACCTGCGGATTTTGCAGGTAGCCGTTGCGGTATCGGTCGGCCACCATCTTTTCCAGCTCGCCGACGCCCATGCCGGCCGCATTCACATCGCCAATCAGCGGCAACGAAATGTGGCCGTTCTGATCGATACGGACCTGCCGTTCCAGATCGTCGATCTGGAACACCTTGACCAGCAGCAGGTCGCCTGGCGAGAGCCGATACTCGGGCTGCACTGCGGACATTGCGAGCGGGTCAGGCAGGGGCAACGAGGTCGCCATATCCTTACCGGTGCTGCAAGCGCCCAGTGTTATCGAGCAGATCAACGCCAGGCTGAGCGCTTGGCAAAATCGTCCGATCAGTTTCTTCATGCGTGTGGCTGGCTGCCTCGGTTGGGTGGGACAGGAGCTCGCGCAGCATTCAACCGGCCAAACACGCCAGCACGAACGTACGACAGAGGGTTCATCCCGGGACATCGGGATCACGACAGGTAAGGCGTGTTGCACTGCACTATGGCACAGAAAAATCGCACCGCAAGAGACCGCACGCCATTTTTTTGACAGCGTTGGCCTATTGATTCAAGTTCGTCGATATCGCGTTAACGAACCGTGATCCACGTTTGAATCTGGAGAAAATGTTTCGGAGTGTTTTCGGACACTTAGCACCATTGCGTGATCCAAGTCCATAGCGAACCGGACCGCAAAAAGCGGGCGCTAGTGCGCCGTTCATGCTGCATCGCGATATGCCGATATGCGTATTCGCCCGGCTGGTAGCCGACACAAAAATGCAATGCTGCGGCGCAACAAAAAAGCCCATGACATGACGTCATGGGCTCGATGTTTGGTCGGGGTAGCCGGATTCGAACCGACGACCACTAGTCCCCCAGACTAGTGCGCTACCAGGCTGCGCTATACCCCGAAGATGCTGCGTTCCGCCGCGAGGGCGGCCTACCATTATAGCGGCTTTGTGAAGCGTTTTCCTAGCGGCGCAGCAGTTGCAGGACTTCTTCCAGCTCCATCCGCACCTGTTTGATGATCTGATTGCTCAGCGCCGACTCGCTCTTGGCACCGTCGCCCTCCAGGCGCAGGCGCGCACCGCCGATGGTATAGCCCTGCTCGTACAGCAGGCCGCGGATCTGACGCACCATCAGCACGTCATGGCGCTGATAGTAGCGCCGGTTCCCGCGCCGCTTGACCGGCTCCAGGCTGGGAAACTCGGTTTCCCAATAACGCAGCACATGCGGCTTGACGTCGCATAGCTCGCTCACCTCACCGATGGTGAAATAGCGCTTGGCCGGGATTGGCGGTAGCTCGCGATTACTGCCCGGATCCAGCATAAGCCTCCACCCGTTCCTTGAGTTTTTGACCGGGGCGGAACGTCACCACCGTCCGTGCCGAGATCGGAATTTCTTCGCCGGTCTTGGGATTGCGACCGGGCCGTTGGTTCTTTCGCCGCAGATCGAAGTTGCCGAAACCCGACAACTTCACCTGACGGCCCTGCTCCAGCGCATCGCGCAGCACATCGAAGAACGCGTCGACAAATTCCTTTGCCTCACGCTTGTTCAGACCGACCTCGTCGAACAGACGTTCGGCCATCTCCGCTTTCGTCAATGCCATGCCAATCCCCTGGTTACCGCCTCAACTCCGGATCCGGGCGCGATGCTCGCGCTCGATCACGGCCACCACATCGGTGACGACCGCATCCACGTCCCGGTCGGTGAGAGTGCGCGAGTTATCCTGCAAAATCAAGCCCATAGCCAGACTCTTGAAACCTGGCTCGACCCCCTGCCCGACATAGCGGTCGAACAATTGCACCTCACGCAACAATGGCCCGACCGTCGTGCGTACGCTGGCCGACACTGCCGCCCAGCTCACTTCGTCGGGCACCAGGAAGGCCAGATCGCGGCGCACCGAAGGGAAACGGGACAGCTCGCCGGCGCGCGGCAGGGTCCGCTGGGTCAAGGGCATCAGCTGCAACTCGAACGCGATCACGTCCACATCGATGTCCAGCGCCTTGGCCAGACGCGGATGCAGCTGCCCGATCCAGCCGATACAGACGCCGTCGCGATAGATATCGGCCGACCGCCCCGGGTGCCCGAACGGCTGCGTCGACGGCTGGAACTCCAGCTGCGCACCACTGGCCGCAGCCAATGCCATCAGGTCGCCCTTCAAGTCATGGAAATCCACCTTGCGCGCTGGCTCGCCCCACTGCAGCGCCAGCGCATCGCCGCACACCGCCGCGGCAACGTGCTGCGATTCGTCGGGTGCTGCACCGGCATCGGCCGCAGCCGCGAACACCTTTCCCAGCTCGAACAACCGCACCCGCCCAGCCTGACGCGCCGCATTGCGGCCCAACGTGGCGACCAGGCCCGGCAACAGGCGCGGACGCATGACCGCCAACTCCGCACTGAGCGGGTTGGCCAACGGCACCAGGCCTTCGGTGAGCTGCCAACGCTCCAGCAAGGCCGCATCGACGAAGGCGTAATTGATGGTTTCCTGCAGCTCGCGCGCCACCAGCTGGCGCCGCACGCTGAGCTCGTCCAGCCGGGTTTCGCTCGGCATCGCGATGCGGCTGGCGCCACCAGGCAGCGTGGTCGGCACCCGGTCGTAACCGTGGATACGCGCCAGCTCTTCAATGAGATCCTCTTCGATGGCGATATCGAAGCGACGGCTCGGGGCCATCACCTCCCAGCCTTCGGCAACCGCCTCGACGTGCATGCCGAGCGCACGCAGCATGCGCACGACGTCGGCATCGTCGATCTGGATACCGAGCACGCGTGCAATGCGCGCGCGGCGCAAGCGGATGCGCGCTGGCTGCGGCAGATGCTCCGGCAGCTGCGCATGCACCACCGGGCCAGGCATACCGCCGGCCAGTTCCAGCACCAGGCGCGTTGCCACTTCGACTGCCTGCGGCGGCAATGCCGGATCCACGCCACGCTCGAAACGGTGCCCGGCATCGGTATGCAGGCCGAGTTTGCGGCCACGGCCCATGATGGCCGCAGGGTCGAAGTACGCCGACTCCAGGAACACGTTACGGGTGGTTTCGGTGACGCGCGTGTCCAGCCCGCCCATCAAGCCGGCCAATGCAACCGGACGCCCGGCATCGGTGATGGTCAGAAAACTATCGTCCAACGTCACCTGGCGGCCGTCCAGCAGCGCCAGCTGCTCGCCGGCGCGGGAACGGCGCACGCCGATCGGCCCCTGCAAGGTGTCCAGGTCGAAGGCGTGCATCGGCTGGCCCAGTTCCAGCATCACGTACTGGGTGATGTCCACCAGCAACGACACCGGGCGCACACCGCTGCGGCGCAGGCGCTCGGCCAGCCACACCGGCGTCTTGGCGGCCGGGTCGATGCCTTCGATCACACGGCCGCAATAGCGCGGGGCATCTTTACCGGCGTCCAGTTCCACTGCCAGCGTACGCGTGGACACCGGCGCCACGGCAACAGCGTCGAACGCCACCACTTCGCTGGCGCACGCGGCGGCCACGTCGAAGGCGATGCCGCGTACGCTGAAACAATCGGCACGATTGGGCGTGAGCTTGATCTCGATGCTGGCATCGGGCAGCCCCAGATACTCCGCCAGCGCCTGCCCCACCGGCGCATCGTCCGGCAACTCGAACAGGCCCGAGGCATCGCTGTCCAGGCCGAGTTCCTTGGCCGAACACAACATGCCGTTGGACGCCACACCGCGCAGCTTGGCCGCAGTGATCGTCAACTCGCCGATCTTCGCACCGACCAGCGCCAACGGTGCCACCAGACCAGCACGCGCATTCGGCGCGCCACACACGATCTGCAGCAACTCGCCCTGCCCGGCATCGACGCTGCAGACCTGCAGGCGATCGGCTTCGGGATGACGCACCGCCTCGACGATACGCGCCACCACCACCTGACCAAGCGACTCGCCCAGCGGCGTGACCTCTTCGACTTCCAGACCGATCGCCGTCAGCGTCGCGGCCAGTTCGTCGCGCGTGGCCTGGATCGGAACGTGGCTGCGCAGCCAATTTTCAGAGAATTTCATGAGGTGCCGGGATTCGGGAATCGGGATTGGGGATTCGTATAAAGCAGCAGGCCGGAACGGTGCGGTGCGGAACAGGGGCGCTGTTGCCAATCCCCAATCCCGAATCACCACTCCCCGCCGTCAGGCGAACTGCCGAAGAAAACGCACATCGTTCTCGAAGAACGCGCGCAGGTCGTTGACGCCATAGCGCAGCATCGCGAAGCGTTCCACGCCCAGGCCGAAGGCGAAGCCGGTGTAGCGCTCAGGGTCGATACCGACGCTACGCAGCACGTTCGGATGCACCATGCCGCAGCCCAGCACTTCCAGCCAGCGCGTGCTGCCGTCCGGCTGCTGCCAGGCGATATCCACTTCCGCGCCCGGTTCCACAAACGGGAAATAGCTGGGACGGAAGCGCATTTCGAAATCGCGCTCGAAGAACGCGCGCACGAACTCGGACAAGGTGCCCTTGAGGTCGGCGAAGTTGGAATGCTCGTCCACCAACAGGCCTTCGACCTGATGGAACATCGGCGAATGGGTCTGATCCGAATCGGAGCGATACACCTTGCCGGCCGCGATCATGCGCAGCGGCGGCTTGTGTGCGTCCATGTAGCGCACCTGCACACCGGAGGTGTGGGTCCGCAGCAGGCGTCCGTCGCCGAAATAGAACGTGTCGTGCATCGCGCGCGCCGGATGGTGCGGCGGGAAATTCAGCGCTTCGAAGTTGTGCCAGTCGTCCTCGATTTCCGGGCCGTCCGACAGCTCGTAGCCGAGACGGGCGAAGATTTCGACGATGCGCTCAAGCGTGCGCGTCACCGGATGCAGGCCCCCGCGCTCGCTGCGGCGGCCCGGCAAGGTGATGTCGATGCGTTCGCCGGCAAGACGGGCATCCAGCGCGGCGGTTTCCAGCGTATGTTTGCGCTCGGCCAGCGCTGCAGTCAGCGCGTCGCGCGACAGATTGATCGCCTCGCCAGCCGCCTTGCGTTGCTCTGCCGGCAACGTCCCGAGCTGCTTGAGCTGGGCGGTAATACTGCCGCTCTTGCCCAGCAATGCGACACGCAAGGCTTCCAGTTGGGCCGGCGTCTGCGCCGCGGCAACATCGGCCAGCGCGCGTTCGGTCAGGGATTGAATCTCACTCATTGCACTTGCGCCTCAACTGCTAACCGAACGGTGTTTCCGGATGCACCGGAACGCATTGTCACTGCATTGACCTGTCATCGCCCACTTGGCACTTCGCTAAAACGCAAAAGGGGAAGGACTCGCGCCCTTCCCCCTGCATCTCTGCGTCTCATCTCACCGAAGGCATGCACACCAAGTGTGACTACATCCGATGACCCGCTTTTCTAAGCAGTCCGCACATGGATGTGCGGGCTCCTGCGAGGGACCCGCACACACAGCGTGCGGACTCTTGCGAGGGACTATCTCATTAAGAAGTCCGCACATGGATGTGCGGGCTCTTGCAGAGGGACCTGCATTTACGCCGCCAGCGCGCCCTTTGCTTTCTCGGCCAGCGCGGCAAAGCCGGCGGCGTCGTGCACGGCGATATCAGCCAGCACCTTGCGGTCCAGGGTGATGCCAGCCTTGAGCAGGCCATTCATGAAACGGCTGTAGCTCATGCCGTTGATGCGGGCAGCCGCGTTGATGCGGGTGATCCACAGCGAACGGAAATTACGCTTCTTCTGCTTACGGCCAATGTAGGCGTACTGCTGTGCCTTGATGACCGCCTGCTTGGCAACGCGGAAGACCTTGCGGCGAGCGTTGTAGTAGCCCTTCGCCAGGGTCAGAATTTTCTTGTGGCGGCGGCGCGCCTGCACACCACGCTTTACTCGTGCCATGGTTCAGTCCTCAGAGATAGGGAAGCATACGATCAAGACGGCCTGCGTCCTCGGCACGGACGTGATTCGTCTGCCGCAGGTTGCGCTTCCGCTTGGTCGCTTTCTTCGTGAGGATGTGGCTACGGTTTGCGTGGCCGCACTTGTACTTGCCGGAGGCGGTCTTGCGGAAACGCTTGGCCGCCGCCCGGTTGGTCTTGATCTTGGGCATTGCAATGTCCTTGATGGTGTTTTGTCACTGACACGGGCGGCAGTCTTGCGACCACGCTTTCCATCCTTGCCCTTGCCTGCTTGTAAGTCCTTGATCGAACACGATCCGGACAGGTCCTGGTGCCGTTTGCACGGCGTCCCGATAAAACCGGGCCGCGCAGTCTACCCGTTACCGGGAATTGTTGCAACTGATTGATCCTGCAACCACAACGGCCCCCGCTGGGGGCCGGGCAGCAGCGAAGAAGATCCTTAGACCTTCTTCTTAGGCGCGATCATCATGACCATCTGGCGCCCTTCCAGGCGCGGACGCGACTCGATGACGATATCGTCGCCCAGATCGGCCTCGATCCGCGCCGCCATCTCGCGACCGAGCTCCTGGTGGCTCATTTCGCGGCCACGGAAGCGGATGTTGACCTTGACCTTGTCGCCCTCTTCCAGGAAGCGGCGCATGTTGCGCAGCTTGATCTGATAGTCGCCCTCGTCGGTGACCGGGCGGAACTTCAGTTCCTTGATCTCGACCTGCTTGGTCTTCTTCTTGGCCTCGTTGGCCTTTTTCTGCTGCTCGAACTTGAACTTGCCGAAATCCATGATCTTGCAGACCGGCGGATCGGCCTGCGGCTGGATTTCGACCAGATCCAGGCCTTCTTCTTCGGCCTTGGCGAGCGCTTCGTCGCGCGACAACACGCCGACCATCTCTCCGTCGCTGCCGATCACGCGAACGCGCGGCACCCGGATTTCTTGGTTCTTGCGGTTCTGTTTGTTGTCAGGGGTACTGATATTGCAATCTCCCAGAGGAATCGAACCGGCGCATCCGGATCATCCAGACCGGCCGGGGTTGGCTCACGCTGCCTGCTCTGCCTGCAGACGTTCGATGAAGGCCGAGACCGTCATGGTCCCAAGATCTTCGCCTGAACGAGTCCGCACGGCGACAGCGCCATTTTCCTTCTCACGGTCGCCGACCACGAGCAGATATGGCACGCGTTGCAGCGTATGCTCGCGAATCTTATAACCGATCTTCTCGTTACGCAAATCGGCGCTGACACGGAAGCCTTGATTTGCAAGGGTTTTCCGCACCGAGTCGACATATTCAGCCTGAGCATCGGTGATGTTGGCGACAACGACCTGCACCGGGGCCAGCCAGGACGGGAATGCACCGGCGTGGTGCTCGATCAAAATGCCGATGAAACGCTCCATGGAACCAACGATGGCCCGGTGCAGCATGACCGGATGCTTCTTCTGGCTGTTCTCGTCCACGTACTCGGCGCCGAGGCGGCCCGGCATCATGAAATCGACCTGCATGGTGCCCAGCTGCCAGGTGCGGCCGATGGCGTCCTTGAGGTGGTACTCGATCTTGGGGCCGTAGAAGGCGCCTTCGCCCGGCAGCTCCTGCCATTCCACCCCGCACACGCCCAGCGCGCTGCGCAGCGCAGCTTCGGCCTTGTCCCAGGTGGCATCGTCGCCCAGGCGCTTCTCCGGGCGCAGCGCGATCTTGATCTGGATGTCGTCGAAGCCGAACGCGGTGTAGACCGCCAGCGCCTGCTGGTGGAAGGCGGTGACTTCGGATTCGATCTGCGACTCCAGGCAGAACACGTGCCCGTCGTCCTGGGTGAAGCCGCGCACGCGCAGGATGCCGTGCAGCGCGCCGGAGGGCTCGTTGCGGTGGCAGGCGCCGAACTCGCCGTAGCGGATCGGCAGGTCGCGGTAGCTGTGCAGGCCCTGGTTGAACACCTGCACGTGGCCCGGGCAGTTCATCGGCTTGACTGCGTAGGTGCGCTTCTCCGACTCGGTGAAGAACATCGCGTCCTGGTAGTTGTCCCAGTGGCCGGACTTCTGCCACAGCGACACATCCAGGATCTGCGGGCAGCGCACTTCGCCATAGCCGCTGTCGCGGTAGACCTTGCGCATGTATTGCTCGACCACCTGCCACAGCGACCAGCCCTTGGGGTGCCAGAACACCAGGCCGGGCGCCTCTTCCTGCAGGTGGAACAGGTCCTGCGCCTTGCCGATGCGGCGATGGTCGCGCTTGTCGGCTTCCTCCATGCGCAGGATGTAGGCGTCGAGCTGCTTCTTGTCGGCCCACGCGGTGCCGTAGATACGCTGCAGCTGCTCGTTCTTGGCGTCGCCGCGCCAGTAGGCGCCGGAGATGCGGGTCAGCTTGAACGCCTTGAGGAAGCGCGTGTTGGGTACATGCGGGCCGCGGCACATGTCCACGTATTCCTGGTGGTAGTACAGGCCCATCGCGGTGATGTCCTCGGACATGTCCTCGATCAGGCGCAGCTTGTACTCCTCGCCGCGCTGGGCGAATACCTCGATCACCTCGGCGCGCGGGGTAACCTTCTTGATCACGTCGTAATCCTGCGCGATCAGCTCCTGCATGCGCTGCTCGATCGCGGCCATGTCGTCGGGCGTGAACGGGCGCTCGCTGTAGATGTCGTAATAGAAGCCTTCGGCGATGACCGGGCCGATCACCATCTTGACCTCGGGATACAGCTGCTTGACCGCATGCCCGACCAGGTGGGCGCAGGAGTGGCGGATGATCTCCACGCCCTCGGCGTCCTTGGCAGTGATGATGCGCAGGCTGGCGTCATGGTCGATGACGTCGCTGGCGTCGACCAGCTGGCCGTCGACCTGGCCGGCGATGGTGGCCTTTGCCAGGCCGGCGCCGATCGACTGGGCGACCTGCATCACCGAGACGGGGGATTCGAATTCGCGGCGGCTGCCGTCGGGGAGCGTGATGTTGATCATGGGCAAGAATGAGGTCTGGTCTGGCTGCAGCGGTCGGCTGCCATGGGAGATCTGGCCATTGCTGGTCAGGCTCGAAGGAGAATGCGGGACGTGGGGCAAAACGGCGCCATGCAGGCGCTCTGCGCGCTGGCGCAGGCAAGGATCAGCGGTGGGCGGTGGTAGTGCTCATGTCGCACACTGGGCCGGCGCGGGGCGCGGGCCACCTTCTCGCAAGGGGTCTTGGGTGCGAATGGTAAACCAATCAGCCGTCCGCTGCGTACGGCGGCACGGCGCTGGCGGGCGCATGGCATGATGCCGGCCACCTGTCCTGCCGTTGCCAACCATGACCATCAAGGGTAAAGCCACCTCGCTGGATATCGCCTACCTGGCCGGCGTGTCGCAGCCGACCGTGTCGCGCGCACTGCGCGGCAGCCCGATGGTCAACGAGGAAACCCGCAAGCGCATCCTGCGCATCGCCCGCGAGCTGAACTACAAGGTCGACAAGAACGCCTCCTCGCTACGTCTGCGCAATGCCGGCACGCTGGCACTGCTGTTCTTCGAAGACCCCACCGCCGACGATTCGCTGATCAACCCGTTCTTCCACTCGATGCTTGGCTCGATCACCCGCGCCTGCGCGCTGCAGGGCTACGACTTGCTGGTATCGTTCCAGCAGCTGTCCAAGGATTGGCAGGCCGATTACGAAGACAGCAACAAGGCCGACGGCATCATCCTGCTGGGCTATGGCGACTACCAGGAGTCGCGCCAGCGGCTGCAACTGCTGGTCGAGCAAGGCACCCATTTCGTGCGCTGGGGCGCGACCCTGCCAGGCCAGCCCGGCATTTCGATCGGCAGCGACAATTACCAGGGCGGGCTGGACATCACCGACCATCTGCTGGCGCAGGGCTGCCGGCGTATCGCGTTTGTCGGACACGCGTCCAACCACTACCCCGAATTCGAAGAACGCTACCGCGGCCATGCCGCTGCGCTGGCGCAGCATGGCCTGGCGGCCGATCCGGCGCTGCAGTTCGATGCGATCACCACCGAATTGTCCGGCTACACCGCGTGCCTGGCACTGCTGGACAGCGGCAATGCGTTCGATGCGGTGTGCGCAGCCAGCGATCTGATTGCGATCGGTGCGATGCGCGCCCTGCGCGAGCGCGGCCTGCGGGTGCCGCAGGACGTGGCGGTCAGCGGCTTCGACGATATTGCGTTGGCGGCGTCGGTTGCGCCCGCGCTGTCGACCGTGCAGCAGGACACCAAGCAGGCCGGCACACTGCTGGTGGAAAGCCTGGTCGGCCTGATTCGTGGCGAGGCAGCGCAGAGCCGCACGATTCCGGTGCGTCTGGCGCTCCGCGATTCCTCGCGCAGCAGCGGGCTGCAGCCGCCACTGGGATGGGCGCCATCCGGCGCAGAGACAGGCGATGCGATGACGGGTCGAGCGGCGGATGGGGCGGTCAGGCGCTGATTCGGGATTCGGGATTCGGGAATCGGGAATCGGGAATCGGGAATCGGGAATCGGGAATCGCGACAGCATGCACGGTGTGCCGCGATCGGTCGCCACCTGCTGATGTCGTTATAGGAGCGGACCCGGCCGCGGCGGGGCGTTGCCGATCTCGGTGATGCCCCATGCGTAGCGCCCCGCGCAAAAAGCGCCCGGGAGCGCTGCTACTGGTTGCGGGCGTCGCGGGCGGCTTGTTCGGCCATCTGCGTGTCGAGTTGCTTGCGCAATGCGGGATCGGTGACCGGCGCGTCCGAGAGCAGCACGCGCACGCCATGCGCCGGCACCGCTGTTGCGAAATCACCCCGCACCTGCAACTGCTCGCCACTGACTGCATCGCGCCACGCGCCAGGCTGCAGGAAGCGCCTCACTTGAATGGTGGCTGCGGTATCGGCCTTGTTGAGCAGCACCAATGCGGTCTGGGTTGTACCAGCATGCTGGTAGACACGCAGGAACGCGGCTTGATCGCCGTGTAACTGCACATCGATCTGCACGCCACGCTGCAATGCCGGAGTGTTGCGACGCACCTGGGCGATGCGTTGCAACGGGCCGAAGATCGGGCTCTGCGGTGCAGTGCGAATGCGCTCGGCGCCGAAGTAATTGCGGTTGCCGGCATGTTCGGCGCGCCCGCGCATGAAGCCGATTTCCGAGCCGTAATAGATCACCGGAATGCCACGGGCGGTGAACAACCAGTTGTGCGCGTCGATGAATCCGTTATCGCTGGCATCCAGGCGCGCCATGTCGTGGTTATCGTAGAAGCTCATCAACTCATAGGGGTTCGCGTATGGCCCCTGACGCAGGAACAAGGGCGCAGCAAGCTTCTCGAAGCCGGCCTGTTCATGACCGAACACCGCGGCAAGCTGCTGTTTCAGCGGGAAATCCAGCACGCTGACGCCGGCGTTGCGCGTCCAGGTATGCCCGGCGATCTTGTTGGCGTCGTAATCGAAGGCTTCGCCGAACATGAAAAAGCCAGGGCGTTTTGCACGAATGCGCGCCACGAAGGCATGCCAGAAGCGATCCGGCATCCAGCCGATGGTGTCGATGCGAAACGCATCGGCACCCTGATCCATCCACTGCAGATATGCGCCGGCCAGATAATCCAGCACTGCCGGATTGTTTTCGTTGAGGTCGGACAATTCCGCCAGGCCGCCGCCGGTGTTGTAGAAGGCATGCAACGGATTGTGCTGCGGATCCAGTTGCGCAGGCGCAAGATTCTGGTGGTCGGCGACCAGGCGTCCCTGTGCATCGTAGAGCTTGCCAAAGCCGGGTTGCGCCTGCGGCATGGTGTAGGCCGGCGAACCATGATTGCCCACGATGTCCAACACGACCCTCAGCTTGCTGGCATGCATGGCGCGAGTGAAGCCTGCGAAATCCAGGCCCGGACTGGGCAGATGTTCGTCGAGCTTGTGGAAGTTGACGCCCCAATAGCCGTGGTAGCCAGTCTTGCCATGGTCGCTGAGCGTACTGCCGCAAGTGATCGGCTTGCCGCCGGTAAACGCTTCGTCGGGATTGTCGACGATCGGGGTGATCCAGACCGCCCCGAAGCCCAGGTCGCGGATGTAATCGGCATGTTCGACGATGCCTTTGAAATCGCCACCGAGATAGCCGATGTTGTCCTCGCTGCCGTCGGCGCATGGTGTGGGCACATCGAAGGTGCGATGCGCCCCGCCCTGGTCGCGATGGTCGTTGCCGGTATCGCCGTTGACGAAGCGGTCGGTCACCACGAAGTACACCGCCTCGGCGGCGAACGGCTCCAGGGTGCCGTAGTAGTCCTTGGTTGCAGGCGCCGCCATCGACGCGCCTGCGTACATCGTCAACGCTACATACATCGCACTGCGCATCACTGCCCTCCCGAGGCCACTGGAACCCGCATCACGCACACGCCTGCAATCAACAGGCTGAGCCCGCCGATGGCCAATGCATAGATCGGCTGTCCGCCCAGCCACACGCGCAGCACAAAGCCCAGCGCGCTGGCAGCGACCAGCTGCGGAATCACGATGAAGAAATTGAAGATGCCCATGTACACACCCATCTTTGGCGCGGGCACGCTGTCTGACAGCAAGGCATACGGCAGCGACAGGATCGAGGCCCAGGCGAAACCGACGCCCACCATCGACAGCAGCAACCACTGCGGATCGCGGATGATCAGCATCGACAACAAGCCGGCGGCACCCAGCCACAGATTGCACAGATGGCTCCAGCGCAAGCCGATCGCACGCACCAGTAGCGGAATCACCACTGCAGCCAATGCCGCAAATCCGTTATAGGCGCCGAACAACACGCCGACCCAGTTTGCGCCGTCGTTGTAGGCGGCCGAAGCGGTATCGTTGGCACCGAAATGCACTTGCGTCACTGCGGCAGTGGTGTAGATCCACATCGCAAACAAGGCAAACCACGAGAAGAACTGCACCCAGGCCAGGCGATGCATCGTCGCCGGCATGCTGCGCACGTCCTGCACGATCGCCACCAACATGCTGGTGGCGGGCAGCATGCGCGCCAACGCAAGCAACACGCCGTAGGCGAAACACAACCCGGCCAGCACATACAGCATGCGGTCGCCATGCTGCCAGGCGATGGCCGCGGCAAGCAGCACGCCCAGACCGCACCACAGCATGCCTGCCAGGAGCGTCGGCGCCATGCCGGTGCTTGCCACCTGCGCGAGAGGCGGATGTGCATCGTCAAAACCGGCAAGCTGCGCTGGGCTGTACTCGCGCGTACGCAGCACCGTCCAGGTGATCGACAGGAACAGTACCGCTGCGCCGAGGTAGAACGCATAGCGCACACTGTCGGGCAATTGGCCTGGCGGCGCAGTGTTGGCAATGCCCCAATGGGTCAGCAGCCAGGGCAGAAAACTCGCGACGATCGCGCCGATGCCGATGAAGAAGCTTTGCATGGCGTAGCCGGTCGGCCGCTGCGACGGCGGCAACTGATCGCCCACCAGCGCACGGAAAGGCTCCATCGAGATGTTGATCGATGCATCCAGCACCCACAGCGTGCCGGCGGCCACCCAGAGCATGGGCGCGTTGGGCATCACCAGCAACGCCATGGTGGTGAAGACAGCGCCCACCATGAAGTACGGACGCCGGCGGCCCCACGGGGTCCAGGTGCGATCGGACAGGTAACCGATGACCGGTTGCACGATCAGCCCGGTGAGCGGTGCGGCGATCCACAGGCCAGGCACGTCGTCGACCTGCGCGCCCAGGGTCTGGAAGATGCGGCTGGCATTGGCGTTCTGCAGTGCGAAGCCGAACTGGATGCCGAGAAAGCCGAAGCACATGTTCCAGATCTGCCAGAAATTCAAGCGTGGCTTGGCGGTCATGGCGCGACCTCCACGCGTGCTGCAGGCCCGACCAACAACGCACTGACCTGCGCAGCATTGACCACACCATCGCGGCCCCCGCGGCCGCCGTTGTACGGCGCAAAATGCGCCAACGCGCTCATGTTGAAGCCGTTCTCGAGCCGGAAGGTACAGGCCTGCCCCGCCACCGCATCGAAACTGACTTGTGTGGAAAGCTGCTCGCCCACGCTATGCGGCATCACGATGACCTGCGATTGCGCGGGTTTCCCTGGGCATTCCAGCACCAGGTGTTTCACCGCGGCCGTGATACCGGTATTGATTGGGCCATTGGCATTGCGGTAACGCAGCGCTACCCGATGCACGCCTGCACGTGCCGGACGCCAGCTCCAGTGCTGGCTGCCCGGCAACTGCTGCAGTGGGCCCAGCGTCAACGACGGGCTATGCAGCGACTCCAGACCATCGTGCCGCCGGGTCAGGCTGAGCACGTGCAGCAGGCCATCGTCGGAAAGATCCCAGTGCGCGCTGGCATCGAGTGCGTGGCCGTCCAGATACAGCGTTGTTCCTTCCGGAATGCCGATGCGATATGTGTTGCCGATCCGTTGCGCGACCGGCGCCTGGGGCGTCTGCGGTGCAAACACCTGTGTCGGTCGCGGCGGCGGCGTGAGGTCGGCAGTGCGCCCGACCAACTGCACCAGCGTGGTCTGACCCTGCCGTTCGATACGCCCTGCTACCAGCAACTCGCCGGTGTCGTTCGCCGGGCGCTGCAGCACATACCGTTGCGCGCCGTGTTCCAGCACGATCTGTTTGGCGTCGCCAAACAACTGGGGGAGCAAGGACCGCGGCAACTTCGGCTGCAGGCTGCCATCGGCCGACAGCCCGAACACCCCTTCCCGCACTGCAGCCAGATAGCCGGCAACCGACCACAGCTGGCGTGGCGAGTTGACCACCGGCCCACTGCGTGCACCCTCTTCCACGTGCACAGCAAGACTCTGCATCTCGTAGTTTTCCATGTTGGAACCTGCCAGCGCGCTACCGCGCATCAGCGATTGCAGCTCCAACGCGATGCGTGGCGCATCGTCCAGCGTGCGTGCGGCGCGTAGCGCATAGGCGCTGACGAACGGCCAGACAGCGCGGTTGTGATAGATCGGCTGCGCGGCCTCCTGCGGCCACACCACCGGGCTGCCACCTGCGACCATCGGGTAATTGCGCAACGCAACGCGTGCCCGCTGCGGCGGAAACACATCGGCCAGCACGCCCAGCGAGAGACCGAGCAGATCCACCTTGGCGTAGCGCACCGGATGCGCGGCGCTGCCGAGATAGCTGACGTATTGGCTGCTGGTCGCATCCCAAAAGCGACTATCGATGGCCTGGCGCAGTGCATCGGCCCACTGCGCGTATTGCGCAGCGCGTGCATCGCCATGCTGGCGCGCCAACTGTTCGGCCAGCCGCAACGCCTGGTAATGCAGCACGTTGGTGGAGAGCGCAAAGGATTCGGCAATGAACCGCACATCCTCGCGCGTCCAGTCCGGGTAAGTCTGTTCGCGCCAATCCAGAAACGAGGTTTCGCCGCGGTAGAGACCGATCTGCGCGTCGAAGACGGCATCGCCGTCCTGCGCGATCGTCGCCTGCAGCGCCTGCCACACCTGTTCGGCGAATGGCTTGTCGTCCAACAGGCCGCGCGCGGCAAGGAACCACACCACACGGTCGCTGCTGATCGGCCAGCTGCCGCCGGAGCCGGTGTCCTGCGCCACGAACAGTCCCGGCGTGCGCCCATCGCGTGCGGCAGAGAGCTTGAAGCGCAGTGCATTGCGCGTGCGCTCCGGCTCCAGCTGCGCCAACGCAAGATCGGCCGCAAAGCTGACATCGCGCGTCCACACGTACGGCCAGCGCTCGCCGGTTTCGAAGCAGGCGCACGGCACCGGCTTGCCGTCGTTGAAGGCGGGGTCGCGGATCGCCTCGACGCGGTCGTCGGCCATCTCCTGCTGTGCCAGCGCGAACAACGCGTCGAACAGCGGGCTGGCGGTGTGCGTGCGCATCGGTTGTGCCGCAATGCGGCGTTCGCCTTGCGGCCAGCGCAACACGAAGCTGCCATCCTCCAACGCCTGCGCTTGGGCCCGGCGCCCGTGGAATTCCAGTTCGTCGGCCAGTGCCGACGAGCTTGCCGCAACGCCCAGCGTTGCAGCCATGCAGATCATCTTCAACATCGAAGCGGCAAGACAGCTTGCGCCGTCGGCCTTCCTCCCTCGTTGCACGCGTTATGGTGCGCAGCACGGACGTGCCACGGGCGCGGACCCTCCCAGGTGCCGTGGCGCCATGGTAGACGCGCACTCCACCGTTCCGCACCACTGCATACGTATTCATGGGCTTCCAGCAGCGCGCACCACGGCGCATCCACTGCCAGGCACTGCATAGTCACTGCTTGCGCAACGGTCACCTTGGGAGGGGATATGCCGCTGTCTTCACGTCGAGCGCACTCGACACTGGGCGCCGCATGGATCGCCCAGCTGCTGGTCCTCACGCTGTTCGGCGGGACTGCGCCGCAACTGCATGCCGAAGCCACCACCGTCAGCGTGGAGTCGCCGAACAAGGTGCTGCAGGTCAGCCTGGACGTGGATGGCGGCACGCCTTATTACCGCGTGCAGCGCCTGGGCGAGGCGGTGGTGCAACGCTCGCGACTGGGGTTTGAGCTACGCGACGGCCGGCTGGACCGCGGCATGGTGGTGCTTGCGCAAACACGTCAAAGCCACGATGACACCTGGGAGCAGCCCTGGGGCGAAACGCGGCTGGTGCGCAATCACTACAACGAATTGCGCGTGAGCCTGGGCGAGCGCGACGGTGCGCAGCGTACCTTCGAGGTGATCTTCCGCGTCTACGACGACGGGCTGGGCCTGCGCTATCACTTCCCCAAGCAAGCAGGCATGCGCGAGGCAGTCATCGACGAGGAAGTGACCGAATTCGCCATCGCGCAACCTGCCGATGCGTGGTGGATTCCCGCAGGCGAGCCGATCCACTACGAATATCTGTATCGGCACACGCCGTTGAACCAGGTTGCACTGGCGCATACGCCACTCACGCTGCGCACCGACAGCGGGCTGCACATCGCGCTGCATGAAGCGGCGTTGGTCGACTACGCCGGCATGTGGCTGCGCCGCACCGACAACCAGCGCCTGCGCGCGCAGCTGTCGCCGGCGGCCGAAGGCTGGAAGGTACGCCGCAGCCTGCCCTTCGATACGCCATGGCGTACGCTGCAGATCGCCGATCAAGCCACCGGCCTGGTGGAATCCAACCTCATCCTCAACCTCAACGAGCCCAATGTGCTGGGCGAGGTGAGCTGGATCAAGCCATCCAAGTATGTGGGCGTGTGGTGGTCGATGCATCTCAATCAACAGACCTGGGCCACCGGCCCCAGACACGGCGCAACCACCGCGACGACAAAACGCTACATCGACTTCGCCGCCGACCACGGCTTTCGCGGCGTGCTGGTCGAAGGCTGGAATCCCGGCTGGGACGGGGAATGGTTCGGCAATGGCGGCAGCTTCGATTTCACCCGGTCCACGCCGGATTTCGACCTACCAGCACTCAGCAGGTACGCTGCCGGCAAGGGCGTACACCTGATCGGCCATCATGAAACCGGGTGCGCAGTGGACCATTACGAAGATCAAATCGCCGAAGCGATGGACTTGTATGCGCGCTTCGGCGTGGACTCGGTCAAGACCGGCTATGTCTGCGACGACGGCCAGGTGGAGCGGCGCAATCCCGCGGGTGGCACGCCGATGCGCGAATGGCACGATGGGCAATGGATGGCGCGTCACCACCTGCACGTGGTGCAGGAAGCAGCGCAGCGCCACATCGCTGTCAATGCGCACGAGCCGATCAAGGACACCGGGCTGCGCCGTACCTATCCCAACTGGATCTCGCGCGAAGGCGCGCGTGGCATGGAATACAACGCCTGGGGCCAGCCGCCCAATCCGCCCGAGCACGAAGTCAACCTGGTGTTTACCCGGCTGCTCGCAGGGCCGATGGATTACACGCCTGGCATCGTCAGCCTGAAGGGCCGCAACGGCCAGGCGATTCCCAGCACGTTGGCGCGCCAGTTGGCGCTGTATGTGACGCTCTACAGCCCGATCCAGATGGCCGCCGATCTACCCGAGCACTATCTGCAACACCGCGACGCGTTTCGCTTCATCGAAGACGTGGCAGTGGACTGGGACCAGACCCGTGCGCTGAATGGCGAGGTAGGCGATTACGTCACCATCGCACGCAAGGACCGGCATAGCCGCGACTGGTTCCTGGGCAGCATCACCGACGAACACGGCCGCCTGCTGCAGGTGCCGCTGGGCTTTCTCGAACCCGGCGTGCGCTACACCGCGCAGATCTATCGCGATGGCGACGGCGCGGATTATGCCAGCAACCCGTTCGCCTTCGTGCGCGAAGAACGTCAGGTCAGCAGTGCCGATACGTTGGAGCTACGTCTGGCACCGGGCGGCGGCCAGGCCATTCGCTTTGTTCCGATGGGTGGCAAACGCTGACTACGCCATCGCGTGGGCGCCGGCGCGCACAGCCGGCGCGATCGATTGCACGGGGCAGCGCTCATACCGCCGCTGCGCATCGCGCACCATGTCGTTACCGAGCGCAATCACCGTGCTGTCGCCGGCATGGCCCTGGATGGAATCGATTTCATCGCGCAACACCGCAGTGAATACGTATGCAGTGCACGTTTGCACCCAGGTGCCGTGTCTACCATACGTCGCAGTCGCGTAACGTCCATCGTGGCGCGCGACGCATGACATCCAGGCATCTGCCGGATCAAAAATCAGAAACAACATGTACCTGGGAGGGGAAAATGTTGAAACACAAGCGCTCCGCGCTGAGTATCGCCCTGGCTGTTGCCATGGCACCGACATGGGTCGCCGCGCAAACGGCAGCGCCTGCACAAGCAAGCGACGCCCAACAAGGCGCGTCCGAACAGACTGCTGGCGCGGTCACCGACCTGGACAAGGTCCAGGTCACCGGCCTGCGCCGCGCAATCGAAGGCGCCATCTCGGTCAAGCGCGACTCCACTTCGATCGTGGAAGCCATCTCGGCCGAAGACATCGGTCGCCTGCCGGACGTGAGCATCGCCGAATCGCTGGCGCGCCTGCCCGGCCTGGCTGCGCAACGCGTGGCCGGCCGTGCGCAGGTGATCAGCGTGCGCGGCCTGTCGCCGGACTTTTCCACCACGCTGCTCAACGGGCGCGAAGTGGTCAGCACCGGCGACAACCGCAGCGTGGAGTTCGACCAATACCCGTCCGAACTGGTCAGCGGCGTCACCGTCTACAAGACCCCCGATGCCGGCCTGGTCGGACAGGGCCTGTCGGGCACGGTGGACATGCAGACCGCACGCCCGCTCAGCTACAACGAGCGCGTGATCGCCATCGGTGGCCGCTATCAGCGCAATTCGCTGGGCAAGGCCGCCAACGTCGACCCGTATGGCAACCGTTTCAATGTCAGCTACATCGACCAATTCGCCGACCGCACCATCGGCCTGACCATCGGTTACGCGCACACCGACATGCCGATCCAGGAAAACCAGGTGGGCCTGTACGAACCGTGGCAGCAGGTCAACGCGCAGCGGCAGCGTCCTGGCGTCGCCGATGGCGTGTACTTCTCCGATGGCATCAAGGCCCTGCGGCGCACCGGCAATCAGAAGCGCGACGGCGTCATGGCCACGCTGCAGTATCGCCCGTCCAATGCCTGGACCAGCACGCTCGATGCCTTCCACACCGAAGCCGAGCAGATCGACACCGCCAACCAGTTCGAGCTCAATCTGAGCAACTACAACGGCGGCTACACGCCCGGCCTGAACATCAGCAACGTGCGCGTCAACGATCGCAATACCTTCATCGGCGGCGATGCCAGCGGCGTCTATCCGTTGGTGCGTGGCATGTACAACAAGCGCGAAGACAAGATCGATGCGTTCGGCTGGAATAACGAGGTCACCGCCGGCTCCGTCAAGATCGTCGCCGACCTGAACTACTCCAAGGCCACCCGCGACGAACTGAACCTGGAGAACAATCTTCAGCGTGCCCCCATGCCGCAGCTGGACACCGTGGGCGTGTCGGTCGTCGGCAACGGCTTCTCGCAGCTGTCGCCGGGCATGAATTATTCCAATCCGGACGAGCTGTTCCTCACCAACACCATCTACGGGTCCGGCTACGGCAAAGTGCCGAGCGTGGAAGACGTGCTCAAGGGCGCGCGCCTGCAGGCCAACTTCCCCATGCCCGAAGCGCTGAGCTGGTTCTCGGACCTGGATGTGGGCGTCAACTACGCCAATCGCCGAAAGCAGAAGACCCAGCCCGAAGGCAATATCACGCTGGGCGCTCAGGGCGAGGCCACAGTGGCGGCGGATCTGCAATACGCACCGGTCAATCTCGGCTTTGCCGGTCTCGGCTCCCTGCCCGCATGGAATGTGCCAGCCACGGTGGCGCGCTACATGGTGTTCAACCCCAGCGACGACGCCTCGTTCCTGGTGTCCAAGGCGTGGACGGTGGAAGAAAAAATCACCACTGCCTGGCTGCGTGCAAATATCAATACCGAATGGGGCGAAGTGGGTGTGCGCGGCAATATCGGCGTGCAACTGCAGAGTGCCGACCAGTCATCGCAGGCGAATTACTGGGATGCCTCGCAGCCGGCCGGTAGCGAAGTGCGGCCCATCGACGATGGCAAGACCTACCGCGACTGGCTGCCCAGCTTGAACCTGGCTTTCCAGTTCCCGTACGAGCAGACGCTGCGCTTTGCGATGGCCAAGCAGGTCGCACGCCCGCGCGTGGACCAACTACGTGCCTCGCTGGAATTCGGTGTCGACACCTCGACCGGGCGCCCCGGAGCCAGCGGTGGCAACCCCATGCTCGACCCATGGCGTGCCAACGCCCTGGACATCTCCTATGAGAAGTATTTCGCCGACCGCGCCTACGTGGCGGCAGCGTTCTTCTATAAGGATCTCAAGAGCTATATCTACACCCAGAGCCGCGACAACTACGATTTCTCCGCACTGGTGGCCGGCTACGTGCCGCCGCCGGGCTCTGCACCGGTACTGACCACCGGCACCTTCAGCGCCCCGTTCAACGGCAAGGGCGGCACCTTGCGCGGCGTCGAACTCACCGCCTCGCTGCCGCTGGATCTGGTCTTCGCGCCATTGGAAGGCTTCGGCATCCAGGCCAGCGCCACCTTCAACGACAGCGACGTCAAGATCCGCGACCCGGAAAGCGCCTCCAGCGTGGGCGACGGTGAAATCAGCCTGCCGGGCTTGTCCAAGCGCGTCTACAACCTGACTGCCTACTACGAGCACAAAGGCTTCGAAGCACGCGTCAGCCAGCGTCGGCGCTCGGACTTCATCGGCGAAATCGGCAATTTCAACGGCAACCGCACGTTGCGCTATGTGGTCGGCGAAAACATCACCGACGCGCAGATCAGCTACAACTTCAGCGAAGCCAGCGCCCTGTCCGGCCTGACCCTGCTGCTGCAGGCCAGCAACCTCAGCAACTCGCCGTATCGCACATACGCAGAAACCAAGGACCGCCCGCTGGAATACATCGAGTGGGGCCGTACGTTCGTGCTGGGTGTGAACTACAAGTTCTGATCTGCTGCAGCAACAAATAGCGGCCCTGTAGTCCCTCTCCCCCCTGGAGAGGGGTTGGGTGAGGGTACGGATTCAAACACAATCAGCTCCAGGTGTACTGCTTCATATTCTGTAGATTTTTCAAAAAGGGTCGCTCTCCAATACGCGCAATGCACCCACAGCGCCCTGCCCCAGAGCCTCAAGATGTTGCCTACTCAGAAGCCGCCGTTTAAAGACCGGCGGCTTTTGTTTTGAATGAGCACCAACGCCATTCGGGTAAACACAATCGCCACGAGAGCCGCTAATAACAAGACCATTCAAACGCCAAGCGGGCGATACCGGAGCTGGAAGGGGCATGTGCTGGGCGTGCACTCCAGTTCAGCGGGCCCCATCCACGCCATGCTCGCTGCGTTCAGTCAGCCGCTTTCAATCCAGGGAATCGGGTGTGCTAAGCGCCACATACCCCCCTGGCTTCTCGACGTTACCATGCGCATCAAACGCCGTAACACGCGAGCCAAGCGCGTCGATTGACGATGTGGCGATCGCACGCAGCGTCATCAGGCACCCTGCGCCTGCAGCTTGATCGGGCCGGCGCAGATGCATTGCCGTTTCCTGCAACAGCCCCTCGATATGACGCATCTTGAATCGCTTGCCGGGCACAGCGCCCGGCGCAAGCACTGATTGGTAGCTGACATCGCATACAAAAAAGCGAGGCATCCGATCGAATGCCTCGCCTGTCTCACTCAATCACAGCATGCCCGACTGTGAAATGGTGCTATCAGCCCTCGCCCGTGGCGCACACCACCGCGTGCCCAGGCAAGCTCACCCGTCCATCCTCGATCACGCCCCGCGCCACCCCGGGGACATCGATCTGTCCCCATGCGCCTTCAGGCAGCGCAAGCTCGGCAACGTCGGAGGACAAATTGAACGCCAACAGCATGACCTGGCCCGCATGCTCACGCCGGAACATCAGCACCGGCTCTGCTGTGTCGTAGAACATGATCGCGCCTTCGCGTAGCGCTGGCATGCCCTTACGCCAGGCAAGAAATGCCCGCACGGCGCTCAGCACGGACGGGGCATCGTCCTGCTGCACACTCACTGCAGCCAGACGGTGCGGCTCGGACAACGGCAGCCACGGCTTGCCGCTGGTGAATCCCGCCGACGGCGCATCGGTCCACGGCATCGGCGTACGGCATCCGTCCCGGCCCTTGAAAGTCGGCCAGAACGTGATGCCGTACGGATCCTGCAGATCCTCGAAGGCCACATCCGCCTCACTCAACCCAAGCTCCTCGCCCTGGTACAGGCAGACCGAACCGCGCAACGAACACAGGAGCGCCACCACCATGCGAGCGAACGCAGGCGATGCATCTTCGCCGCCCCAACGCGTCACCGCACGCACCACATCGTGATTGGAAATCGCCCAGCACGGCCATCCTTCCAACATGGTGGCCTCGAGCCGGCTCACCGTTTCGCGGATATAGGCCGCGCTATAGTCCTGCACCAGCAGCTCGAAGCTGTAGCCCATGTGCAAGCGGCCCTTGGCGGTGTATTCGGCCGTGGTCGCCAGCGAGTCTTCCGAAGAAATCTCGCCCAGGCTCACCGCATTGGGATAGCGGTCGAGCAGCGCACGCAGGCGTTCCAGGAACGTCAGGTTTTCCGGCTGCGTGTTGTTGAAGTAGTGGTACTGATAGGCATACGGATTGTCCGCGCTAAAGCCCCGCCCCACCCGCTTGTCGGCCGGCTTGGCTGGGTTATCGCGCAGCTGCGCGTCATGGAAGCAGAAGTTGATTGCATCCAGGCGGAAGCCATCCACCCCTCGGTCCAACCAGAACCGCACATTGTCCAGGGTCGCCTGCTGCACCTCGATATTGTGGAAATTGAGGTCGGGCTGATCCACCAGGAAGTTATGCAGGTAGTACTGCTCGCGCCGCGGCTCCCATTGCCACGCCACACCACCGAATAGCGACAACCAATTGTTGGGCGGCGTCCCGTCCTCGCGCGGATCGGCCCATACATACCAATCGGCCTTCGCATTGGTTCGGTCCTGGCGGCTTTCCTGGAACCACGCATGTTCGATCGAGGTGTGGCTCAGCACCTGGTCGATCATTACTTTCAGCCCGAGCGTATGCGCCTTGTCGAGCAGACGATCGAAATCGTCCAGCGTCCCGAACAACGGATCCACGGCACGATAGTCTGCGATGTCATAGCCGAAATCGGCCATCGGCGACTTGAAGAACGGCGAGATCCAGATCGCATCCACACCTAGCCCAGCGATGTAGTCGAGCTTGGCAATGATGCCCGGCAGATCGCCGACCCCATCGCCGTTGGAATCCAGAAAACTACGCGGATAGATCTGATAGATGACCGCCCCGCGCCACCATGGTGTCTGCGACATGCACGCCCCTCCCGGGCCACTGCTGGCAGCCAACACGGCCACCGACTAAGGGCGTTAGCCTAGCGGCGTGACGCTGCAAGAGCGTGGGCGTGCATACGTATTCATCGCTATTGCTGAGAGAACGAGGCGTTGGTCAAAACTGGAGGAGGTCGCAGCGGCACCACTACCCGGTATTCGGCGTCAGGAGCAACAGTGTCGTCGCCCCTACACCACCCACGCCGTCGTCCGCTGCCACAGATTCCACTGGAAACTCGCAATCTCATTGCGCAAGTCGTTGCGAGTACAGCCAAGGGGGACATCCTGACCGTCTTGGCGATTTAGCAGTCGCTGAAGCGCAGGGCGTGTCCTAGATTTTGTGTAACCGGGCCACAGGCAGGAGACTGCCACCTAACCCGGAGACACCATGAGCCCACGCACACATGAGGTACCCGACGAGCTGCTTAGCAGCCTGTTGGTCAACTACACCAAACCCGAGGATCTGATCGGCGAGAACGGCCTGCTCAAGCAGCTGACCAAGCGGTTGGTGGAGCGGGCGCTGGACGCGGAGATGACCGAACACCTCGGTCATGACAAGCATGAGCCGGTCGCCAACGCGGCCGGCAACACGCGCAACGGACGCAGCCGCAAGACGCTCAAGGGCGAGTTCGGCGAGCTGCCGATCGAGATTCCGCGTGATCGCCACGGCAGCTTCGCGCCACAGCTGATCCCCAAGCACCAGACCCGCTGGGCCGGCTTCGATGACAAGATCTTGTCGTTGTACGCGCGCGGCATGACCGTGCGCGAGATCCAGTCGCACCTGGAGGAGATGTACGGCACCGAGGTGTCGCCGAGTCTGATTTCCTCAGTCACCGATGCGGTCGTCGAGGAGGTCAAGGCGTGGCAGGCGCGGCCACTGGATCCGGTCTATCCGATCGTCTATCTGGACTGCATCCACGTCAAAGTGCGCGAGGGCGCGGTGCGGGTCAAGGCGGTGTACCTGGCCATCGGCATCACCATGGGCGGCGAGAAGGAAGTGCTGGGCCTATGGCTGGCGCAGGCCGAGGGTGCCAAGTTTTGGCTGCAAGTCGTGACGGAGCTACGCAACCGCGGGGTGCAGGACATCTTCATTGCCTGCGTCGATGGCCTGAAGGGGTTTCCCGAGGCGATCGAGGCGGTGTTCCCGCAGACCACCGTGCAGCTGTGCATCGTGCACATGGTGCGGCACAGCCTGAACTACGTCTCGTGGAAACGCCGCGCCGAGGTTGCCGCCGATCTCAAGCGCATTTACGCCTGCGCCACCGTCGAGGAGGCCGAGCAGGCACTGACCGAGTTCGAGGCCAAGTGGGACGCCCAGTACCCGCCCATCAGCCAGTCATGGCGGCGCAATTGGTCACGACTGATCCCGTTCTTCGACTACCCACCGGAGATCCGCAAGGTGATCTATACGACCAACGCCATCGAGTCGGTCAACATGAGCCTGCGCAAGCTGACCAAGAACCGCGGCGCGTTCCCCAGCGACGAAGCCTTGATGAAACTGTTCTACCTGGCTCTGCGCAACATCACCAAGAAATGGACGCTGCCGATCCGCGACTGGAAGGCTGCGCTGAACCGCTTTACGATCCAGTTCGAGGGGCGACTTCCTCAGCGGTAACCCAAACCACGGTTACACAAAATTCTGCACACGCTCCATTCCCACCTGACCGCGAACGAACTCTGCCGCACGTGTCGCCACTTCGACCTGGTTATCGCCTTGATAGCGAAGAACAACCACTCGATCTGCGCGGTCATACCCCTTGCGCTGCGGGTTCGCCACCTCGACCCCCTTATCCTTTACCGCATGGATATAGCTTGAAATGCCCACATTGATCATGGCGTGCGAGTAATCGCCAAGTGTCACTGCTCGGATTGACTTACTTCCGAGTGCATATTCGGACGTAAGAATGATGTCTCCAATCTTCGTGATCCCGGTATCAATGACAAAGCACGGTTCCTGCTCGTGGATCTTTTCGTCTACTTCCATAAAAATTCCTTTTTCAGCTTCCACTTCGGAGTTTCATCTTAGACTAGTTGGGATGCTTACCCCAGCCCACCTCGCGCGCAAAGCTCAGACACGGCCCAATAACGGAGCGGCGTCGTGAGCTCGACGGCATAACCGTTGGAACGATCGGCTGATGAACGGGCGCCGGATCCAAGATCTAGGCCAACGCTTCAGGAGGCATCTGGATCAATCCATCGATCTTGCGAGCACCCGGGTTGCGCCCTGACTGTATGCCTTCGCGAACGCGCTGCACCAGACCTCTCGTGCTTTGACCACAAAGCACACCAGCCACGCCCTCAGGCCTCAATGCATAGCGTTGCGGATACAGCTTTCGAAGCGTTTGAAGCGCGCTGGTAGACATGTTCGAGCGGGCCGTCCTTAGACCGATTTCAGACTTCTTATATCGCAGTTTTGGCAACACCGGCAGTCGTGGCAAAGCTGTGGCGAATAAGCACTGTTGGAAGCTGCTTTGGGATGTCCAAACCTGCATCGCACCCGCCGAACGGGCGACACCAGGCTTTATTAAACAACAGGTTAGACAAGATAGCGGTGACCCCTCAATTTCCCCTCTTCCTTAGGAGGGGGACGCTCTATCCAGCTGAGCTACGGGGCCAAGGGCGGCATTGTCGCACGATCGTTGCGATTGCCAAGCCGGTAGGTGGCCGGCGGAGCCTGCTAAAATCGCCGGCTACCGAGTTGCGGGTGGCTCTGCTACCGCGACCGTCACCGTTTCCAGGAGATCCCATGTCCGCTGACCTGCTCAAGGCGCTCGACCTCGCTGCGTCCAATTCCGGCACCTATCTTGGCGAGGCGACCTGGTCGCAGGCCACCGGCGCCGGGGTGCTGCAGCCGCTCAATCCGACCACCAACGCGGTGATCGCCGAGGTGCAGGCGACCACGCCGGAAGACTACGAGCTGATCGTCCAGCGCGCGCAGGCCGCCTTCAAGGTGTGGCGGACCACGCCGGCGCCGCGTCGCGGCGAGGCGGTGCGTCTGTGCGGCGAGGCGCTGCGCGCGCACAAGGATGCGCTCGGGTCGCTGGTGGCGCTGGAAATGGGCAAGAGCAAGCCCGAAGGCGACGGCGAAGTGCAGGAGATGATCGACATCGCCGACTTTGCCGTGGGCCAGAGCCGCATGCTCTATGGCTACACCATGCATTCGGAGCGCCCCGGCCACCGCATGTACGAGCAGTACCAGCCCTTGGGCCTGGTGGGCATCATCAGCGCGTTCAACTTCCCGGTGGCGGTGTGGGCGTGGAATGCGTTTCTGGCGGCAATTTGCGGCGATGTCTGCATCTGGAAGCCGTCCAACAAGACGCCGCTGACCGCGATCGCGACGATGAAGATCTGCAACGCGGCGCTCAAGGATGCCGGCTTCCCGGACATCTTCTTCCTGATCAACGATGCCGGCACGGCGCTGTCGGAAAAGCTGGTCGAAGACACCCGCGTGCCGTTGATCAGCTTCACCGGTTCGACCCAGATCGGCCGCGTGGTGGCAGAGAAGGTCGCCCGTCGCCTGGGCCGCTGCCTGCTGGAACTGGGCGGCAACAACGCCATCATCCTTGACGAAACCGCCGACCTGAAGCTGGCCATTCCGGGCATCGTGTTCGGTGCGGTCGGCACCGCCGGGCAGCGCTGCACCACCACGCGCCGCCTGATCGTGCACGCCTCCATCTATGACACCGTGCTGGCCACGCTGGTCAAGGCGTACAAGCAGCTCGACAGCAAGATCGGCGACCCCACCGACCCGGCAAACCTGATGGGCCCACTCAACAGCCAGGGCGCCGTTGCGCAGTTCCTCGACTCGATCGCCAAGGCCAAGGCGGCCGGCGGCACCGTCGAAGTGGGCGGCACGGCGATCGATCGCCCGGGCAACTTCGTGCTGCCGGCCATTGTCACGGGGCTGCAGAACAGCGACGCGGTGGTGCAGCACGAGACCTTCGCGCCGATCCTGTACGTAATGAAGTACAGCACGCTGGATGAAGCGATCGAGCTGCAGAACGGCGTGCCGCAGGGCCTGTCGTCGTCGATCTTCACCCAGAACCTCAAGGCCGCCGAGAAGTTCCTGTCGGCGGCAGGCAGCGATTGCGGCATCGCCAACGTCAACATCGGCACCTCGGGTGCGGAAATCGGCGGTGCGTTCGGCGGCGAGAAGGAAACCGGCGGCGGTCGCGAGTCTGGCTCGGATGCGTGGAAGGTGTATATGCGTCGTCAGACCAACACCATCAACTACTCCGATTCGCTGCCGCTGGCGCAGGGCATCAAGTTCGATCTTTGATCCATGTCGCATGGCGCGCCGGGCACCTGCTTGGCGCGCCGTGCGGTCGCAACGGGCCTGCTGCGGCGGTCCGCGCGGCATCGCCGACGCACACACCCCGGGTGTTCCCACTATTGCGGCCGCGCTGGCAGCCCGGAAAACATCGGCGGCTGCAGGCGAAGCCCAGCAATCCGGCTCTGTGCAGCGCATGCCACGTCTGCACCGGGCGCAGCGCTCGCCCGGCAGTAGAATGTCGGCGCCACGTGGCACCGGCCCGGCTTGAGCCCGCCGAGCCGCATGGCGCCCGTTCGGCACCGCCGACAGCCAGTGTCCGGCAGCACGCGCCTCGACAGGCATGGCCACGCCCTACCCGCACGCGCGGCGATTTCAGCTCATCGCGCACGCAGAACCAGCCCCGCAACGACGTTTGGCCGCAAACGGCACGCCTTTTGCCCGGCAGCTCTGGGATAATCGTGCGACGCCAGCCTTCGGCTGCCCGCCTTTCAAGGAGTTCATGATGAACGTTGTCGTTCGACAGACCAGCGCCATGGCGATCGTCAGCCTGGTTGCGGGCATTCTCGGCTGGACGCTGATCCCGTTCCTGGGCAGCATCTGCGCCATCATTACCGGGCATCTGGCCCGCGCGGAAATCCGCCGCAACCCCCAGGGCCTGGATGGCGACGGCCTGGCCATCGGCGGCCTCATCATGGGCTGGCTGGCGGTGGCGCTCTGGGTGGTGGGAATCGCGTTTTTCCTGCTGTTCTTCGGCGGAATGGCCTGGCTTGCGGCCGCCAACAGTTGAGCATGGCCACGCCCTCCTCCGCCCAGCGCTTCAACGACCGCGTGGCGGCCTATGTGCGCTACCGGCCCAGTTACCCCCCGCAGTTGCTGCGCTGGCTGCACGACGAACTGGGCGTGACGCCCGCAACGGCAGTGGCCGACATCGGCGCCGGCACCGGCATTTCCAGCCGGCTGTTTCTGGAAGCCGGGTATGCGGTGACGGCGGTGGAGCCCAACCAGGCCATGCGCGAAGCCGCGCTGCAGTGGCTGGCGGAATTTCCCAAGTTTCAGGCGATCGACGGCACCGCCGAAGCCACCGGGCTGGCCGATGCCAGCGTGGGCTTGGTGTCTGCGGCACAAGCATTCCACTGGTTCGACATGCAGGCGGTACGCGAGGAATGGGCGCGCATCCTGCAACCCGGCGGCCTGGCGGTGGTGTACTGGAATTCGCGCGAGCTGGACAGCACCGCGTTCCTGCGCGGCTACGAGCAGCTGCTGCTGGATTACGGCACCGACTATTCCGCAGTGGCCGAGCGGTACCAGGACGACGCCACCATGCAGGCGTGGTTCGGCGAAGGCTTCCGCGCGATGGCCCGCTTCCCGAATGTGCAGCGGCTGGACTTCGAGAGCTTGCGCGGCCGCCTGCTGTCGTCCTCGTACGCCCCGCTTGCGCACGACCCACGTCATGCCCCGATGCTCGCCGCACTCCGCACGTTGTTCGATGCGTCTGCGCACGACGGGCTGATCGACTTCCAATACCAAACCCGCGTGTTCGCCGGGAGATTGAACTGACCCGCATGTATTCGCTTGCCCGCCCCTTCCTGTTTTCCCTGGATGCCGAGCGCGCCCACGCGCTGGCGTTGCGTTCCATCGACACCGCCTACCGCACCGGCACCACGGCGTTGCTGGCCAGGCGCCCGGTGCCGCTGCCCACCCCGGCCTTCGGCCTGATGTTCCCCAACCCGGTGGGGCTGGGTGCCGGGCTGGACAAGAACGGCGAGCACATCGATGCGTTGTTTGCGCTGGGCTTTGGCTTTGTCGAGATCGGCACGGTGACGCCGCGTGCGCAGGAAGGCAACCCCAAGCCACGCATGTTCCGATTGCCGGAATACCAGGCGGTGATCAACCGCATGGGCTTCAACAATCTGGGCGTGGATGCGCTGGTGGCCAACGTGCAGCGCGCACGCCGCACGGGAGGCCTGCTCGGCATCAACATCGGCAAGAACAAGGACACGCCCAACGAGGAGGCCACCAGCGACTACCGTTACTGCATGGAGCGCGTGTATCCGCTGGCCGACTACATCACGGTCAACATCTCCTCGCCCAATACCGCAGGCTTGCGTGAGTTGCAGGAGGAACAATCGCTGCGCCGCCTGATTTCCGACTTGCGCGAAACCCAGGAAGCGCTAAGCGCGCAGCACGGCAAACGGGTGCCGATGCTGGTCAAGGTGGCGCCGGACCTCAACGACCGCGACATCGATGCCGCCGCACGCGTGCTGGCCGACCTGGCGGTGGATGGCGTGATCGCCACCAACACCACGGTGACGCGCACGCTGGTGGCCAATCACCCGCTGGCTGCCGAAGCCGGTGGACTCTCCGGCGCGCCGCTGCTGGGGCAATCCACGTTGGTGCTGCGGCGCCTGCGCGCGCGCCTGCCCGAATCGATCCCGTTGATTGGCGTGGGCGGCATCAACTCCGGAGCCGATGCGGTGGCCAAGATGGCAGCCGGTGCGAGTCTGGTGCAGTGCTACAGCGGGTTGGTGTATCGCGGACCGCAGCTCATCGGTGAATGCGTCAACGCCATCCGACGCCGCCGCGAAGCACCCAGCGGCGGTGCGGTGTCGACGCTATGAGCGATGCCGTGCAAACAGGCTGGCAGCTGAGCGAACAGGCGCCGCTGCGCGCGCTCAACACCTTCCATGTGGAGGCCACCGCGCGCTGGTTGCTCAACGTCCACGCGCCTGAGGCATTGCCGCAGGCATTGGCCGCGCCCGAGATCGCCGGACAACCGTTGCTGGTGCTGGGCAGCGGCAGCAATGTCCTGCTGGCCGGCGATCCGCCAGGCTGCGTGCTGTGTTTCGACAACCGCGAGACCTCCATCATCGCGCACCGTGCCGACCACGCCATCGTGCGCGCCGGTGCCGGCGTGAACTGGCATGCGCTGGTGCTGTACTCGCTGCAGCAGGGCTTGTCGGGGCTGGAAAACCTGGCCTTGATTCCGGGCACCGTGGGCGCCTGCCCGATCCAGAACATCGGTGCGTATGGCGCGCAGGTGGGCGACTTCATCCACGTGGTGGAAGCCTTCGACCGGCATGGCCAGCAGTTCGTGCGGCTGGATGCGGCCGACTGCGCGTTCGGCTACCGCGACAGCGTGTTCAAGCAGCAGCCCGAGCGTTATCTGATCGTGGCGGTGGAATTCAATCTACCGCTGCTGCACGAACTGCGACTGGACTACGCCGGTATTCGCGAGGAACTGGCGCGCATGGGCGCCGAACTGGCAGGCGCGGCCGATGTGGCGCAGGCAGTGATCAACATCCGTCGCCGCAAGTTGCCGGACCCGGACGTGCTGGGCAACGCAGGCAGCTTCTTCAAGAACCCGCTGCTGCCGAGCGAACAGATTGCCGCGTTGCAGGCCAGCTTTGCCGACATGCCGGTGTATCCGGGCGAGCATGCCGGCCAGGGCAAATTGTCGGCCGCCTGGCTGATCGAGCAATGCGGCTGGAAGGGCAAGCGCGAGGGCGATGCCGGCGTGTCGCCCGAGCACGCGCTGGTGCTGGTCAATTACGGCACCGCCACCGGCGCGCAGTTGCTGGATTTCGCGCGGCGCATTGCCGAGTCGGTGCGCGAGCGCTATTCGGTGATCCTGGAGCCGGAACCGCGCATCATCGGGGCGCATTGGTGACGCCAGCGCAGGTATCGCGGCGAGCCGCGCTGTGGATGCTCACCAGTACCTTCGCCTTCGGGTTGATGGCAATCACCATCCGCCTGGCCTCGAGCACGATTGCGACGACCGAGATCGCATTTTTCCGCAATGTGTTCGGGTTGCTGGCGTTGTTGCCGTTGATCCTGCGGCCGGGCAAGCCGCTGCCGCGCACGCGGCAATTGCCGCAGTATTTCGCCCGTACCTTGATCGGCCTGGCCTCGATGCTGTGCGGGTTTTGGGCGATCGGCCATCTGCCCCTGTCGCAGGCCATCTCGCTCTCCTACTCCACGCCGTTATTCGTCACCGTGCTGGCCGTGGTGTGGCTGCATGAGCAGGTCCGGCTGCGGCGCTGGCTGGCGGTGGCGGCGGGTTTTATCGGCGTGCTGGTGATCCTGCGACCAGGCTCGTCCACGTTCACGCCCGGCTTGCTGATTGCGCTGTTGGCTGCGGTCATCAGCGCCATCGTCGCGATCCAGATCAAACAGCTCTCGCGCAGCGACGACTCGGACACGGTGGTGTTCTACACCTACGTGTTCTGGGTGCCGATGTCGCTGATTCCGGCGCTGTTCCAATGGAACTGGCCGCAGGGCATCGGCTGGGTATGGCTGGTGGCCACTGGCATCTTCGGCACCGCCGGGCAGTTGTTCTGGACGCGCGCACTCAAGCTGGGCGAAGTCTCTGCGCTACAGCCGATCAGTTTCATGCAGCTGCCGTTGGTGGCGCTGCTGGGTTGGTGGCTGTTCGGCGAGGCGATCGAACGCCACACCGTGATCGGTGCGGCCATCATCATCGGCGCCAACGTCTATATCGCCCATCGCGAAACGGTACTGGCGCGTCGTGCCGCCACGCATGCACCCGTGGAAGGCGCCAAGCCGGGCGAGTGAGCCGGCATCCTGAGCTGCCTTGGCGAGATCGGGAATGCATCTGGTCGGGACGCCAACGTACACTTCGGTCCCCAAGCGCAGCGCACGCTGCGTGCCGTAGCCCTGGCAACCTCATCCGCTGGAGTGTCATGGAGTTCGCATGCCGGTTCCAAGCAAGACAATCGGTTTGATCGGTGGCATGAGCTGGGAATCCACGCTGCCCTACTACCGCATCATCAATCAGCGCGTCCGCCATGCATGCGGCGGCCTGCATTCGGCGAAACTGCTGCTGTACAGCGTCAATTTCCACGAGATCGAGCGGCTGCAGCACACCGGCGATTGGGAGGGCGCTGGCCAGGCGATGGCAGCCGCCGCGCGTGCGCTGCAAGCAGCAGGCGCCGACTTCATCGTGCTGTGCACCAACACCATGCATTGCGTTGCCGACGCGATCACCGCCGCGACGCCACTGCCGCTGCTGCATATCGCCGATGCCACCGCCGCTGCGCTCATCGCAGCGGGCGTCACCCGGGTGGGGTTGCTCGGCACGCGCTTCACCATGGAGCAGCCGTTCTATCGCCAGCGCCTGCAGGCGCGCGGCCTGGACGTGCTGGTGCCGCCGGCCGAGGCACGCGCGCAGCTGCATCGGGTGATCTACGACGAGCTCTGCCAGGGCGTGATCAAGCCCGAATCGCGCGCGTACTTCCGCCAGGTCATGGCCGAGCTCGGCCAGCACGGAGCGCAAGCGATCATCCTGGGCTGCACCGAGATCTCGCTGCTCGTGGACAACACCGATGCACAGTTGCCGTTGTTCGACACCACCGCACTGCACGCCGAGGCAGCGGCGCTGGCAAGCGTGTCCGGCTGATCGCAGCGTACGTCCAGGCGCGCGCGGTCACCAAAGCCCGCAGGTGTGCACGCGTAAGGTCTGATGGGTGTCATCGGCATTTCAATGCCGAAACGGCGTAGCGATGGCCGCGCCCGGCAGCTAGCATTGCCTGCTCGGCGCGTCAGCAGGCTTTGATGGCAATGCGCGCCACCCGCGACAGGATGCGACTGCATGACCAGCCATGCCCCATCAACCCAGCTCACCCGCAGCGATTACAAAACACTGGGCTTGTCCGCGCTGGGCGGCGCGCTGGAGTTCTACGACTTCATCATCTTCATTTTTTTCGCGAAGGTGCTGGGCGAGCTGTTCTTTCCGCCAGGCATTCCGGAATGGACGCGGCAGCTGCAGACATTCGGCATCTTTGCGGCCGGCTACCTGATCCGCCCGTTGGGCGGCATCGTGATGGCCCACTTTGGCGATCTGCTCGGCCGCAAGCGCATGTTCGCGCTGAGCATCGGATTGATGGCCCTGCCCACACTGGCGATCGGCGTGCTGCCGACCTACGCGCAGATCGGCGTGGCCGCACCGCTGCTGCTGTTGACGATGCGCCTGTTGCAGGGCGCAGCCATCGGTGGCGAAGTACCCAGTGCGTGGGTGTTCGTGGCAGAACATGTGCCCGCGCGGCGCACAGGGCTGGCCTGCGGCACCTTGACCGCTGGCCTGGCTGCCGGCGTGCTACTTGGTTCACTCAGTGCCGGCGCACTGAATCGTGCGTTTTCTTCGGACCAAATCGCCGAGTACGCCTGGCGCCTGCCGTTTTTGGCAGGCGGCATCTTCGGCCTGCTCTCGGTGTACTTGCGGCGCTGGCTGCATGAAACGCCGGTGTTCGCCGAGCTGGTCGCCATGCGCGCACTGGCGCGCGAGACGCCACTGAAGGTGGTACTGCGCGATCACCCGCGCAGTCTGGCCATGTCGCTCTGGCTGACCTGGGTGATCGCCGCCGCAGTGCTGGTGGTGTCGCTGATGACACCCACGCTGCTGCAGAGTGCGTACGGCTACCCGGCACCGGTGGCATTGCAGGCCAATCTTCTGGCAGTGCTGCTGCAGGCGATCGGCTCGGTGGTGGTCGGGGCACTGTCGGATCGTTGGGGCAACGGGCGTGTGCTGCTGGCCGGCAGCGTGTGCCTGGGCATCAGCGCATGGCTGTTCTACCGCTTTGCGGGCGCCCCCCACCTGCTGTTCCCGCTGTATGCCCTGCTCGGCGCTGCGTTGGGCGTGCTGGGTGCGATTCCGCGCGTGATGGTCGAAGCGTTTCCACCGGTGGTCCGTCTGTCCGGCGTGTCGTTCGCCTACAACCTGGGCTATGCCGTGTTCGGCGGCCTGACCCCGCTGCTGGTGGTGATGCTGCTCAAGCAGCACCCGATGGGACCGGCGTACTACGTGATCTTGCTGGCTTCCATCGGCGCCATGGTTGGCGCCCGATTAGCGCAGCGGGAGCGTATCAACCGCCGTTAATCGGCAAACGGCACGCGCCCAGGTTGCTCTGCCACCGCGCCAGCCGGCGTGCGCCAATGCGGCCGCCGCGCGCCGCGGAACATCACCAGATACAGCCCGACCACCCACACCAACGCGGCCGACCAGCCGCCCAGGATGTCGGACGGGTAATGCACGCCCAGGTAGATGCGCGAGATGCCCACCAGCAGCGCGAACAGGCTGGCGGCGATGCTCACCGGCCAGCGCCAGCGCGTGTTCCAGGCCAGCGCGATGACCACCGCGGCCAGCGTCATCGAGCCCATCGCATGGCCGCTGGGAAAACTGAACGTGCTCTCCGGCGCGATCGATTCCCACAAGCTGGGGCGGTCGCGCTGGAAAAACTGCTTGGCGCCCATGTTGAGCAGCGCCGAGCCACCGAATCCCAGCGCGGCAAACGTGCCCTCGCGCCAGCGCTGCAGGACCAGCAACACCAGCACGATGGCGATATCGGCCGGAATCACGCCGTATTGGTAGCCGGCCTTGGAGATCGCGCCGAAAAACGCATCCAGGCCGGGCGTGGCGATGCTGCGCATGCTCCACAGCAGCGGCTCGTCGAAGTAGACATTTTCCAGCGCGTGGACTTCATCGGCCAGGTCCACGAACAGCCCTAGCGGCAGCAACACCCCGGCAAACAGCAACGCCATGCGCCACGCATTGCTACGCAACCACCCTTTGAACCCGGCCGGCGATTCAGCCGGCGCGGCGGACATAGGTACGTTCGACGTATTGATCGATCAACTCGATGAATTCGTAGGCGATGTTTTCGCCGCGCAAGGTGACGCTTTTTTCGCCATCGATGAACACCGGTGCCGACGGCGCCTCGCCCGTGCCCGGCAGCGAAATTCCGATATTGGCGTGGCGCGATTCGCCTGGCCCGTTGACCACGCAGCCCATCACCGCCAGGGTCATGTTTTCGGCGCCGGGGTTGGTGATTTTCCACTCCGGCATCTTGGCGCGCACATGGTTCTGTACCACGCCGGCCAGTTCCTGGAAGAACTCGGAGGTGGTGCGGCCGCAGCCCGGGCAGGCGGTGACCATCGGGGTAAACGCGCGCTGGCCGGTGGTCTGCAGCAGTTCCTGCGCCACCACCACTTCCTGGGTGCGCGACTGCCCCGGCTCGGGGGTCAGCGAGATACGAATGGTGTCGCCGATGCCCTCCTGCAGCAGCACGCTCAGGGCCGCCGCCGAGGCCACGATGCCCTTGCTGCCGATACCGGCTTCGGTCAGGCCCAGATGCAGCGCGAAATCGCAGCGGCTGGCCATGTCGCGATACACCGCGATCAGCTCCTGCACGCCGGACACCTTGGCCGACAGGATGATGCGCTCGCGCGGCAGGCCCAGCTCCACCGCACGCTCGGCCGAATCCACCGCCGAGCGGATCAGTGCCTCGCGCAGCACCCGCCCGGCATCCCACGGGGTATCGCGTTGCGAATTTTCGTCCATCAGCTGGGCTGCCAGCGACTGGTCCAGCGAGCCCCAGTTGGCGCCAATCCGCACCGGCTTGCCGTACTTGATGGCGAACTCGATCAACTGACCGAACTGCAGATCCTTCTTCTTGCCAAACCCGACATTGCCCGGATTGATGCGGTACTTGGCCAGCGCCTCGGCGCAGGCGGGCTCGGCAGCAAGCAATTGATGGCCGTTGTAATGGAAGTCGCCGATCAAGGGCACTTCGATGCCCATCATGCGCAGCTTGTCGACGATGCGCGGAATGGCGGCAGCGGACTCGGCATTGTTGACGGTCAGGCGCACCATTTCCGAGCCGGCGCGCCACAGATCGGCCACCTGCTTGACGCTGCCGGCGATGTCGGCGGTGTCGGTGTTGGTCATCGACTGGACGACGACCGGATGGCCCCCGCCCACGGTCACGCTGCCGATCTTGACGGCCTGGGTGATGCGGCGCGGCCAGGCGGTGGCGTCGGCGGGAGGGGTTGGGCGGGTCACGGCGTCATGCATCCCGCTATTTTAGCCTGTCCGCCGTGCGCTCACAGCTGAAGCGAGAGACACGCCGATCCCTAGAGCGTGTTCTGTACGTTGAGGTGAGTGCGAAGCGTCCGGTGGCGCGTCGGGACAAGGCGGGCGCTGCGGCCCAGGCTGGCCGCCTGGGCAAGGCGCGCAACGCGGTATCGGCGCGCCACAGGACGCTTCCCGGAGGGTTGCACGGAGCGGGCGCCGCGCGGCTTGCCTTGACGCCAGCCAAGCCGGCGCCACGCAGCACCCGCTCTGCACCGCTGACGGCCAACGCATCTCATCTCAACGTGCATAGCACGCTCTAGGCCGATGCGACGGTTTGTCGCAGGCCACCATCTTCCCAAGCGCATAGCATTGCCGTGATGAACAGCTCCGACGCTTCCTTCCTGCGAACCCTCTGCAGCCTGCGCTGGCTGGCCACTGCCGGCCAGGCCGCCACCATCCTGGTCGCGACCGGGCTGATGGGCCTGAACCTGCCGCAGCAACCGCTGTGGGCCGGCGTGGCCGCGTTGGCAGTCTTCAACCTGTATGCGCAGCTGCGCGTGTCGCACCGCGGCGCGGTGAGCCCGGCCACCGAGTTCGGCCACATTCTGGTCGACGTGACCGTGCTGACCTGGATGGTGGGCTGGAGCGGCGGCATCGCCAACCCGTTCGGCTCGTTGTTCCTGGTGCTGATCGCGCTGGCCGCACTGGCACTGCCGCTGAGCTGGGCGATGGCGGTAGCGGCATCGTGCGTGGCCGGCTATGTCATCAGCGCGGCGTTCGGGCTGCCGCTGCCCTACGGCGGCTTCGACCCGCTCAGCCTGCACATGTGGGGCATGGCGGCCAACTTCCTGCTGTCCACCGTGGTGGTGCTGGCGTTCGCGACTCGGCTGGCGTTTTCGATGCGCGAGCGCGAACGCGAGATCTCCACCTTGCGCGAGCGCTTTGCGCGCAACGAAGGCATCGTGGCGCTGGCCACGCATGCGGCGTCGGTGGCGCACGAATTGAACACCCCGCTGGCCACCATGACGCTGCTGGTGGACGACATCACCGACCAGTGCGATCAGGTGGAACTGCGCGAAGACCTGGACACCTTGCGCGAGCTGCTGGTGCAGTGCCATGAGCGCGTGCTGGCATTGGCGGCACCGGCCGACAACGGCCATCTGAGCCGCGAGGTGGCGGTGAAAGACGTGCTGGAACAATGGCGCCTGGTGCGCCCCACCATCGAGCTGCGCCGCAATGATGACGCACCGATGCGGCTGATGCTGCAGCCCGGCGTCAGCCACCTGCTGATGGTGCTGCTCAACAATGCCGCCGATGCCGGCGAACGGGCCGGTCGTCCGCAGATCGACCTGACCCTGCGGGTGGAACACGACCATCTCAGCGGCGAAGTGCGCGACTACGGCCCCGGCTTCGACACCGCGCAAGCGATGCTGCCGGGCACGCTGTTCAATAGCGGCAAGCACGACGGCATGGGCGTCGGGCTGGCGCTCTCGCATGCCACTGTCGAACGCCTGCAGGGCGAGCTGTGGATGCTGCCCGCCGAAGGCAGCGGCGCGCGTGTAGGTTTCCGTCTGCCGCTCTCCGACCACGAGGCACTCGCATGACAAGTCCCCCAATCCGTACCGGCCTGCTGGTCGACGACGACACCTTGTACCTGCGCACGCTGCAGCGCAGCCTTGCACGCCGCGGCGTGGAAACGCTCACCGCCACCGATGCGGCCAGTGCATTGTCCACGGCACGCAGCGCGTTGCCGGATTTTGCGTTGATCGATCTCAAGCTCGGCCACGACTCCGGTTTGAGCCTGATCCAACCGCTGCGCGAGATTCGCGCCGACATGCGCATCCTGCTGGTCACCGGTTACGCCAGCATCGCCACGGCGGTGGAGGCGATCAAACTCGGCGCCGATGACTACCTGCCCAAGCCGGCCAATATTCCCACCATCATGCGGGCGCTGGGCGAAGAGGATGACGAGTTGCCAGAGCCGGACGAAGAAGAAAGCGCGCAGGAAATGATGACGCCGCTCAGCCGCTTGCAGTGGGAGCACATCCAGCAGGCGCTGCACGAAACCGGCGGCAACGTGTCGGCGGCCGCGCGCCTGCTCGGCATGCATCGCCGATCGCTGCAGCGCAAGCTGACCAAACGCCCGAGCCCGGGGCCGTTGCGCTAGCCGTCTTGCCCCTGTCGCCGGACCTTAAACGGCAGGGATATCGCGAAGACTTGTGAGGCATCTGAAATGCGTGTCACGCGTGCCGGTGTGCCGATGCCGGCCGCGCAACGGCGCACAGATCGACAGCGTTGCAATGCCCTTGTGCGCGGCCAAAAAACTACAGCTGCCGGCTGCAGGACTTCGTCTCACAGCGGGCCGAACACGCTTGCCCGACGCGAGGTTGCCGCGATGCCATCGGTGCCCAGGATCAGGTTGCGGCCCCAGCTGCTCAGTTGAGCGGCATTCCAGCCGATCACGATATCCAGCGACTGCGTGCTGCTGTCGTTGCCCGACCATGACCAGCCCATGTAGCCAACCTTGTAGTCGCGCGCGCGGCGCATGATCGCCGCTTCGTCCACATGCGCACCGCGATGGTCGCCACCGAATTCGCCGATCACCAGCGCCAGCTTTTTATCGTTGAAGGCGCGCAGGTAATTGTTGATCGTGGCATCGCTACCGAACACCTCGTACATGTGCACGCTGAACACCAGGTTGCGGCGGCTGTCGCGGGCCAGCAGCACAGCGGCGTTGTCGCGCATGTAGAACTGCCAGTCCTGGCCCCAGTTGGGCGCATCCACCATCAAGGCGTGGGTCAGCCCATTCTTGCGCAAGGTGGCGATGGCGGTGGCATGGCCGTTGACCCATTCGCTGGCAGTCAGGCTATTGCCGAACGGTTCGTTGGCGATATTGATGACCACATGGTCTTCATTGCCGATCAGCGCCTTGCGGATGGCGACCCAGTAATTGGTCGCATTGAGCAGATTCGCAGCGGCGGTGTCTTCGCCGTAGCCGGTGGTGTCGTGGACCTCCAGCACGGCGATCAAGCCCAGGCTTTTGCAGCGCGCGATGATGCGGGCCACATCGGCCTCCGGTGTGCGCGCCCAGCGGTAACCGGAACTGAGCACGACGCGCACGCTGTTGGCACCGGTGGCCGCGATGGCCGCCAACGCCGCATCGGTGCGGCCCGCGTACCAGGCATGTGGAAGATTGACGCCGCGCAGCACCAATGCATTGCCATTGGACTCGCGCAACTGCGTGCCGGACACCGTGAGCCCTGCATGGGCGGCAGACGACAGCGCCAGACCGGCGACGACGAGAAGCGTGCGTTGTGCAAAAGACAGCAATGAATTCACGATGATTCCAGAAAAGAAGTGACAAAAGCCGCGATGGCCAACTCACAGCGCGAGTGAAGACTGTGTCAACTCGTGCCACGCATGAGGCGGATGCGCATCACAAAAGCAAACATCGGCCAAAGATCATTGGTCGCATGCGCGACGCGGATGGTTGCGCTGCGTCAACACTGCTGCGTCCAAAGGTGATCGGCAGCGCACGCGGGATATTTAGGCGTCGCCACCGGGGGGCATGCGCCACTGCGCATCGGTGGGGTACACGTCCTGCAAACGGCAGCATGGCCGGTCGAGGGAAGCGGATCGACCGTTTCTGGCGCATGGCCTGCGACAGCGCCGCGCAGCTGGCATTCCGATTGCGCGCGGCGCGCGTGTGGCGCTGCCAAGGCACTGTTCGTGTGTTCCAACGCGGCCCGGGCCCGCCTGCTGCAACTGAACGGCACCAATCGGCGCCAATCAAGGGATTACGCTTCAGGCCGATACGAGCACATGCCTTCCCTGCCTGCCCCCGTCGCGTCTTTTCTTCCGCCCACGCTCGACGAGTCCACCCGGCTCGAGGTGCTGCGCGGCCTGTGCCTGCTGGATTCGCCGCCAGACCCGGTGTTCGACACCGTGGCGGCCATGGCAGCGCGCAGCCTGAACGCGGAAATTGCATTGGTATCGCTGGTGGACGAGCACCGCCAGTGGTTCAAGGCGCGCATTGGCCTGGAAGCGCGCGAAACGCCGCGTAGCCAGGCGTTCTGCGCGCATGCAATCCGCTCGGACGAAGTGATGGTGGTGCCGGATGCGCAACTGGATCCGCGCTTTTGCGACAACCCGCTGGTGCTGGGCCCGCCGTTCATCCGCTTCTATGCCGGCGCACCCTTGAAGCTGCGCGACGGCCATAGCATCGGCACCCTGTGCGTGATCGGCACCAGCCCGCGCCCCGGGCTGGATCAAGCTGCAATCACGCACCTGGAAGGCCTGCGCGACCTGGCCGTGCTGCGCGTGGAAAACCTGCGCAGTACCACCTACCGCGATGGTCCGACCGGGCTGCCCAACCGCTCGCGCTTCAGCGAAGACCTGGATACCTGGCTGTCGCAACGCGACACGGCGCCGGCCACCACGGCGGTGGCCATCGATGTCTGCGGCAGCGACTACTTCCGCGATATGGTCAAGGCGCTGGGCTGGGAATACGCAGACGGCTACGTCGCCCTGGCACAGCGTCGCCTTGCCGCCTACCTGCCTGGCGGCACCCTGCTGTATCGGCTGGACCCGACCACCTTCGGCTTCCTGGCGCAGGCCGAAGGCCAGCGCCTGGCCACGCTATGCACCAAGGTCTCCAAGGCGTTCACCGAGCCCTTGGAACACCAGGGCATTCCACATACCGCAGTGGCTTCGATCGGTGCGGTCTCGCTGCAATCTAGCTACGGCGCCGCCGATACCATCCGCTCGCTGACCACCTCGGTGGATATTGCACGCGAGCGCTGCCTGCCGTGGAGCATGTACGAGCGCAAGCACGATGTTGCCCAGCGCAACACCTTCCGCCTGCTCGCCGCCCTGCCCGCGGCCCTGGACAGTGCCAGCCAGCTGCGCCTGCACTTTCAGCCGCGCGTGGATCTGCACGACCACCGCTGCGTCGGCGTGGAAGCCTTGCTGCGCTGGCAACACCCGATGATCGGTCCGGTGATGCCGTCGGATTTCATTCCGATGGCCGAAAAAACCGCGCTGATCAACCGCATTACCGCCTGGGTCATCGACAACGGCATCGCGCAGGCAGCGCGCTGGCAGCAGCAAGGCCTGGACTTCAACCTGGCCTTGAACGTGTCGGCTGCCGATCTGGATCGCCCCGGCTTTGCCGGCCTGCTGCGGCGCGGCCTGGACCGTCACAAGCTGGATCCGCGCCGGCTGGAAATCGAATTCACCGAAAGCGCGATGATTCGCCACCCCGACCACCTGGCCGAGCAACTGGCCACCATTGCAGCGCTGGGCGTGCATATCGCCATCGACGACTTCGGCACCGGCTACAGCAATTTCAGCTATCTCAAGCAGCTGCCGGCCAGTTCGTTGAAGATCGATCAATCCTTCATCCGTTCGCTGCCGGACAGCCGCACCGACCGCACCCTGGTGCCGGCGATGATCCAGCTCGGCCACAGCCTGGGCCAGCGCGTGGTGGCCGAGGGCATCGAATCGGCGGAGGCGTACGCGCAATTGCGCGCCTGGGGCTGCGACGAAGGCCAGGGCTACTGGATCGCCAAACCGATGCCGGCCGCCGCCTTGGAAACCTGGCTGGAAACGCCGTGGCACGAGCAACCTGCCGCGCCGGCCAACCTGCTTGCCGCCAGCTTGGCCGCCGCACGCGTCTAAGCGCAGCCAGCAAACCAACCGCGGCCACCACGCGGCGAACGCATACGGTACTGAGCGGCATCTGCCACGCGTGCGCAGTGGCTGCTGCGGGCCAGCCAGACGCGCGTGACGAGGACTCGCGCCGCCGAAACGGCAGGCGTTCAACGCAGCGCGGCGCGACACCGAGGTGCCGCGCCGCGCTGCGTTTCAAGACATCGACTGCCTACCAGAACACGGTGTACAGCACGACCAGAATCGCGATCACGCCCGCCGCGCCAAGCTTGAAGCCAAGCGTGGTGCCGTAGGCAACGTCGTTGGTACGGATCAGATCGCGTGCCTGCGTGGCCGGCGTCAGCAACGACACCACCACCGCCAAGACCAGCGCGGCCACGAACACCACGCCGATGCGGTCCATGAACGGCAGTTGGGGCCAGGCGAACTTGAGCGCGAACGACAACACCACCGAGCCGATCGCCGCGGTCAGCGCGCCGGCTTCGTTGGCGCGCTTCCAGAACAGGCCGAGCATGAAGATCACCACCACGCCGGGAGTAAAGAAGCCGGTGAATTCCTGGATGAACTGAAAGCCCTGATCGAAATTGCCCAGCAACGGCCGCGCGGTGAGGATGCCGATCAGCACCGAGGCGGCGGCCACAACACGACCCACACGCACCAGCGTCTTCTGCTCGGTGTGGGGGCGGAACTTGGCGTAGAAATCCAGGGTGAAGATGGTCGCCACCGAGTTGATCTTCGAGGCCAGCGAGGCCACGATCGCCGCCACCAACGCGGCAAACACCAGGCCCAGGATGCCGGTCGGCAACAGCTGCATCATGGTCGGGTAGGCCTGGTCGGGCTTGGCCAGATCCGGCGCCAGCACCACTGCGGCAATGCCCGGCACCACGATCACCAACGGCATCAGCAGCTTCAAGAACGCGGCAAACACCATGCCCTTCTGCGCCTCGCCGATGTTCTTGGCGGCGAGCGCGCGCTGGATGATGTACTGGTTGAAACCCCAGTAACTGATGTTCATCACCCACAGCCCCCCCAGCAGCACGCTCAGCCCCGGCAGATCCTTGTAGAACGGGTTGTCCTTGGTCAGGATCATGTGGAAGTGCTCCGGGTGCGCGCTCCACAGGTGCTGGAAGCCGGCCAGCACGCCGGCCCCGTCGCCGATGCGCGCCAGCGTCAGCCCCGCCACCAGCAGGCCCCCCAGCACCAGCAGGGTGACCTGCACGATGTCGGTCAGCGCCACCGCCTTCAAGCCGCCATACAGCTGGTAGACCAGCGCGAACACGCCGATCAACGCCAAAGCCAGGGCCTGGTCCATGCCGGTGACCTGGCTGACCGCGATCGATCCCAGCCACAGGATCGAGGTGAGATTGACGAACACGTACAGCAGCAGCCAGAACACCGCCATCAGCGTGCGGATCCACTTGCCGTAACGCTGCTCCAAGAACTGCGGCATGGTGTAGATGCCGTTGCGCAGGAAGATCGGCAGGAAGAACTTGCCGACGATCAGCAGCGTCAGCGCCGCCATCCATTCGTAGGAGGCGATCGCCAGACCGATCGCATAGCCGGAACCGGCCATGCCGATGATCTGTTCGGCCGAAATGTTCGCCGCAATCAGCGAGGCGCCAATCGCCCACCACGGCAGCGACTTGCTCGCCAGGAAGTAATCCTCGGCGCTCTTGCTGTGGCCTGCCTTCTCGCGCGAGACCCACTGCGCGAGCACGAAGATGCCGGTCAGGTAGACCAGCACGATCACGATATCCAACGTCGCCAAACCCACTGCACTCTCCTGTCTGGCTCTGGGGTGCGCGTCGAACGCCAGACAGGCCTGCAGAGTGCGGCCGCAACGCACGGCGTGCGCCACGGCAGCGCGGCGAACCGCAGCTGCAGGCCATCCCGGCCGATCGACGCGCGCGTCCCGCGGCGGCTGATGACACCACCGATCAGGGTGGCCGCTATACCGCGCCGCCAGTACTGGCGACGCATCTGTTTGGTCTCACCCCAGCAGGCGCGCACGCACGTCTGCGGGAATGCTGCTTACTTGACCGGGCAGTCGACGGTGGCTTCGGCTTCGTTGAGCGCGCCCAGCGACACCTTGGACACCGACAGGTCCAGCGCGGCAGCGCTTTCGATGCTGGCGACCTGGGTCAGCTTGCTCACGTCGGCACCGGCCACGGCGAAGCACTTGAGCGGAATGCCCACCACCTTCCACTGGCCTTGCGGCAGTGCGGCCAGGGTCTTGCGCGCATCGACGCGACCGCCGCACTTGTCCCCACACCCCACGCCCAGCCACACCGGCGCGGTCACGGCGCTGTCGCGGCGCAGGGTCAGTTGCAGCTGCACATCGCCGTTGCTCTCGCGCGAGGCATCCACCGGCTTGGCGGACACCAGCAACACGCTGGAGGCGGTGCTGCCGGACCACACCAAGCGACGCGCGTCTTCCTGCGCCTTGTGATCGACGGCGGTCATCTTCAGGCTGCCATCGGACAGGCCCACCGGCAGCGTGGTTGCCGGCATGTTGGCCTGGCCGGCGTTGGACAGCTGCATCGCAATACCCAGCGCCGGCTTGCCGCGCACGAAGTACATCCCGCCTACCGACTGCTCGCCGGACACGCCCGATTCCTCGGGCAGCGCTGCCAGGTCGCCCTTGTCGGCGTAGGTCAGGCCGTCGCCGAACTTGAATTGCGGGTCGTAATCCTTCTGGCCCACGTTGTTGGCGAACTGCACGGCCGTCTTGGGCCAGGAGAAGCTGAGCTTGCCCTTGAAGTCATTCTGCACCGAGCCATCGGCCTTGCGCAGCAGCACGTCGGCAATGCCCTCGCCTTCGGAACCCGGCAACCAGGCGGCGACGAACGCGTCGGAGGCGTTGATGTACTGATTCATCCACAGCGGACGCCCGCTCAGGAATACCGCCACCACCGGGATGCCTTCGGCCTTGAGCTTCTTGATCAGCGCCAGCTCGCTCTCGTCGCCGGGCTTGTACAGCAGGGTGGCGATATCGCCCTGGAATTCGGCGTACGGGTTTTCGCCGAACACCACCACGGCCACGTCCGGCTTGGTCTTGTAGGCGCCGTCCACGGCCAGCTCGGCGCTGCCGCCGGCGGCCTTGATCTGCTTGTCCAGGCCTTCCCAGATGGTGGTGCCGTTGGGGTAGTCGCTGCGCTTGGTGCCGGTACCCTGCCAGTTCAGCGTCCAGCCGCCGGACTGCTTGCCCATGTCGTTGGCACCATCGCCGAGCACCAGCACGCGCTTGGTCGGATTCAGCGGCAGGATGCCGGCCTGGTTCTTCAGCAGCACCAGCGACTCACGTACCGCCTGGCGGGCGATCGCACGGTGCTCCGGCGCGCCCAGCAATTCGTACTTGCCACCGAGTGGGCGCTTGGACGGCTTGCCGGCCTCGAACAGGCCCAGGCGCATCTTCACACGCAGGATGCGGCGCACCGCATCGTCCAGGCGCTCGGCCGAAATCTGCCCGGACTTCACCGCCGCAAGTTCGGTTTCGTAGATGCCCTTCCAGCTGTCGGCGGCCATGGCCATATCGACACCGGCAATGAACGAGGCCGGGCAGTTCTGATTGGTGCAGCCCTTGACCTGGCCGTGGCCATTCCAGTCGCCGACCACGAAACCGCCGAAATTCATCCGGCCCTTGAGCACGTCGGTCAGCATGACCTTGTTGCCGTGCATCTTTTCGCCGTTGAAGCTGTTGAACGAGGCCATCACGCTCTGTGCGCCAGCGGCGATTGCCGGCGGATAACCGGCCGCATGGATATCGCGCATGGTGGCTTCGGACACCTTGGTGTCGCCCTGGTCCTTGCCGTCGGTGGTGCCGCCGTCGCCGACGAAATGCTTCACCGAGGAAATCACGTGGCTGCCGTCCAGGAACTGCGGCGTGCCCGGCACGCCCTGTACGCCTTCGACCATCTTGCCGGCGAAGCTGGCCACCACGTCCGGCGACTCGGAATAGCCTTCGTAGGTGCGGCCCCAGCGGTCGTCCTGCGGCACGGCCACGGTCGGCGCAAAGGTCCACTCCATGCCGGTGACGCGGGTTTCGGCAGCGGTGACTTCGCCGATCTTCTTGATCAGGTCCGGGTTGCGCGTGGCCCCTAAGCCGATGTTGTGCGGGAACAGCGTGGCGCCGACGATGTTGCTCTGGCCGTGCACCGCATCGATGCCGAAGATGATCGGAATCGCGTTGCCGCCCTTGGAAGTGTCCATCGACGCCTCATAGAACGCGTCGGCCAGCTTCAACCATTCGGCCGGGCTGGCGTTGTACTTGCCGCCCGGATCGGAATTGCCGCCGGCCAGCACCGAGCCGATGCGGTACTTGCGCACGTCGTCCGGGGTCATGCTGGCGATATCGCCCTGGATGGTCTGGGCGACCTTCTCTTCCACGCTCATCTTGGCCATCACGTCGGTGATGCGCTGCTCCAGCGCCGCGTCCTGCGGGAACGGCCACTTCGGCGACGGCCACTGGTCCGGATGGATGGCGGTCGAGGCCTCGGCAGGTGCGGCGGCCGGGGCAGGCTTGCTCGCTTCGGCAGCGCTGTCCTTGCCTTGGCAGGCGGCCAGCATCAGCACCGCAGCGGCGGTGGCCAGGCAGAGGGCGCGACGCGCGACGGGCGCGGCGGTACGACGGAGCAGCTTGTCCAAGATTCGTTTCTCCAGGGTGGTTCTCCCATGGCGATGCGTTGCGCCGCAGGCCATTAGGCGGCGTACGCTTGCGTGATTCCCTTACCCTGTCAACAACAGCTGCCCGTATGCCGAATACCGGGCAACTTATTGGCCGCGGCTATAGCATTGGAATACCGGCAGCACCTGTGAAACCGCGCAAAACCACCTGATCTGCCGCAGCGTCTGAGCGCGCGAGCAGATGCACTTTGCTGCATCGCACCACCCGCCGGTCCGACCAATGCGCAGCATCGGCGTGTCAAGGGAACCTGGCAGCGCTCGCTTGCCATCACACGTTCGAACGCAGGCCAACGGGTGAGCCTGCTGTCAAACAACCGTCATACCAGCGGCCTAGCGTGACCGGCTTGCCGATGCGCCACTGCCATCGTTGATTGTCGCCTTTGCCTGGAGTTTCGATGTCCCCCTCCCCCGACCCCTCCCGTCGTCGCCTGATGCAATTGCTGGCGGCCGTCCCCCTGTTGCCGCTCGGCAACGCCAGCGCTGCCGCCCTGCAACAGCTTGGCGGTGCGGCATGGGCCGCGCGCCCGCTGCGGCCGTCGGAGAACCCGACCCGCCTGGTCTCGGCCACCTTCCACGGCATGCCGGCTCCGAGCCTGGCCGATCCGGCGGCAATGGCCACCACCACGGTCGGTTCGGCCCTCAGCGTGACCCGCAGCGACGGCAGCACGCAGCGGTATGCGCTGGCCTACCACCCGTTCTTCATCACCGGCGATCAGGTGCCGGACGGCAACGGCGGCACCGTGCTGGCGGGCGGGTACTACGACATCCAGCATCGCCCGATCATCGACCGCTCCAAACCCGGTGCCGAGCGTCCGTTCTTTTCCGATTGCCCGGACGGCTCCTCGCTATTGACCCTGCCCAATGCCAAGGTGCCAGGCGTCAAAGGCAACCATGTGTTCGCAGTGGTGCAGTTCGAATACACCACCCGCGACCAGGCCGGCAACGACACCAATCGTCATCTGCCCGCGCCGATCGCGGTGCTGACGCTGGATCAGGACCCGGCCACCGGCAAGCTGTCGCTGGTGAAGTACCACAACGTCGACACCGCACCGGTCCATGGGCTGTGGACCACCTGCGGCGCCAGCCTGTCGCCGTGGAATACCCATCTGTCCAGCGAAGAATACGAGCCCGATGCCACGGCATTGGCCGGCAACACGCAACTCCGCAGCTACAGCACGCATCTGTACGGCGACCCGGAAAAAGCCAACCCGTATCACTATGGCCACCTGCCGGAAATCACCGTGCACCCGGACGGAACGGGGAGCGTGCGCAAGCACTACTGCCTGGGCCGCATCTCGCACGAGCTGGTGCAGGTGATGCCCGACCAACGCACCGTGCTGATGGGCGACGACGCGACCAATGGCGGGCTGTTCATGTTCATTGCCGACCGCAAGGCGGATCTCTCCGCCGGCACCTTGTATGTTGGCAAGTGGCACCAGACTTCGGGCGTCGGACCGGGCGCGGCCACGCTGCGCTGGATCAAGCTCGGCCACGCCACCAGCGCCGAGATCCAGGCCATGGCCGACCGTCTCACCGCTGCCGACATCCTCGACGTGCACCTGAGCGACCCGGGCGATGCTTCGTTCACCAAGATTCCGTTCAACGGCAGCTTCAACTGGATCCGCATCAAGCCCGGCATGGAGAAGGCCGCCACGTATCTGGAAACGCATCGCTATGCCGCGCTGGCCGGCGGCAGCCTGGGCTTCACCAAGCTCGAAGGCACCACCGTCAACGCGCGCGACAAGGTCGCCTACATGGCGATGTCCTATATCGTCACGAGCATGCTCAACGGCTCGGGCGATGTGAAAGTGCAGGGTCCGGAAGCTGGCGCGGTGTATGCCCTGAACCTGCGCGGCGGCCAGCGCGATAGCCAAGGCGCGCCGATCCACAGCGATTGGGTGCCGATCGACATGGCCGCCCCGGCCGCCCTCACCGGCCACAACCTGGCCAAGGCCGACGCGCTGGGCAACCTGGCCGACCCGGAACGGATCGCCAACCCGGACAATCTCAAGTTCTCCGAATCGCTGCGCACCTTGTTCATCGGCGAAGACAGCAGCCTGCACGTCAACAATTTCCTGTGGGCCTACAACGTGGACAGCGGCACGCTGACGCGCGTGCTGTCGGTGCCGGCGGGCGCCGAATCGACCGGCCTGCATGCAGTCGACGAGATCCACGGCTGGACCTATGTCATGAGCAACTTCCAGCATCCCGGCGACTGGGAAAGCCCGTTGCACGACACCGTCAAGGCCACGCTCGATCCGCTGGTCCGCGCCAACTACAAGGATCGCTTCGGTGGCGCGGTGGGTTATCTCACCGGCGACCCGGTGGCGGTGCAGTTGAGCAAGGCGTAAGCATCGCCGTTTCCAGGTACGGCGCTGCATGACGCAACAGCCGACAGCAGCGGGGCATTCCCGCTGCTGTCGCATTCCGGTAGCAGCGCACCTGGGCGGGAGGAGCGTTGCCGATATGGCCTGTCGCGCCCGGGTGTGCTCCTGCGGGTAAGGTCGATGGGTGCCTGGCCGCGTCGGTGAGACGGATCAAAGCGTAAGCGCCTGAGCACGCGGTTCAGGACTGCCGCAACTCCAGCGCCGCCATCACGATGGGCTTGGCCCAATCGGGCACCTGCGCCAGTTCGTCCGGCGTTTGCGGGTAATGCAGGCCGCTGCGGTCCAGTTCCAGCACCAGCATGGGCGATGCCTGAGCTGCGGCATCGGCCGATGCGCTGTTGTCGTAGACATGCAGCACTGCCAGGTGGGGCAGCAAGGCAATCAGGTTGGCACGCGAGGCGTCGTAACGCTCGCGGATCTTGTGCTCGGGAATGGCATGACCGCCGGCCGCAACCCGCGCCGCCACGCGCTCGATATGCAGGTCCACGGTCGCCAACCCGCAAAACCAGACCGCGACCGTGTGCTGCGCGCAGGCCTCGCGCAGCAGGCGCGGAATGGTCGTCGCGCCCAGCGTGGTTTCGAAGGCGAAATCGCTGCCATCGGCCATGGCCTGGCGCAGCCGCCGTACGCCTTCCTGCCAGGCCTGCGCGTTCGCTTCTGCAGGCGCCCAGCCCTGTTCCACCAAGTCCCTGGTGAAGGCGTCCGGGTTGAACCAGGTGGCGCCGTCCTCTTGCAGAAACCGGCCCAGCAACGAACTCTTGCCCGCGCCATTGACGCCGGCCAGCACCAGAAGATTGCCCATCGCTTACAGCGACGGGCCCAGGGTGACCTTGCGGCCGCGGCGTGCCGGCGTGGCGATCGTCTTGGCCAGGCCCGCACCCTCGCTCGCTGCCGCAAGATGCGCATCGAACTTCGCCTGCAATGCCTGCAGCGACTGCGCCCGCGCCGAGCTCGCCGTTGCCGCACTTGCCTCATTGACCAGGCGCCGATACTCCTCGGCATCCACCACCACCGCTTCGGGATGATTGTGGTTGGTGATGACCACTGCTCCGTGCGAGCGCACCTTGCGCATCAAGCTGGGCCAACCTTTTACCTTGATGTCGGCAGCGGGCGATTTTTCGAGCTCGGGCAGATCCTGGAAGCGCGACATGGGGCAGTCCGGTGCGAAGCGTTGGCGATCAGCCTACTCTCAAATTCCCAATTTAGGAAATTTGTCCATTCTGGCCTCAGCGTAGCCGGCCATGTCGTCCAAAACAAAAACGGGGCCCGCAGGCCCCGTTTTCTGTCTGCGCGTGGCGCACCTGCTCAGCCGCGCAACTTGCTCAGCAACTCGCGCGTCACCGGGTCGGCCACCTCGGCCGATTCGCCCTTCAGCGCCGGCAGCAACTGGCTCGCCAGCTGCTTGCCCAGTTCCACACCGAACTGGTCGAACGCATTGATGCCCCACATCACCGATTGCACGTAGACGCTGTGCTCGTACATCGAGATCAACGCGCCCAGGGCCTGCGGGGTGAGCGCATCGAGCAGGATCACCGTGCTCGGGCGGCCGCCCGGGTAGCTGCGGTGCGGGTCACTGCTGTCCTGGCCATTGGCCAGCGCCTCGGTCTGCGCCAGTACGTTGGCCATCAGCGCGACATGGTTTTCCGCATACGGGTCGTCGTTATGGACGGTGCCGATGAAATCGGCCGGCACCACGCTGGTGCCCTGGTGCAGCGCCTGGAAGAAGCTGTGCTGCACATCGGTGCCCGCACCGCCCCACCACACCGACACGGTGTCGCTGTCCACCGCCGAACCGTCGAGCTTGACGCGCTTGCCCAGGCTCTCCATCACCAGCTGCTGCAGGTACGCCGGCAGCAGCGCCAGGCGCTGGTCGTAGGTCATCACCGCGTGCGTGGCGCTACCAAGCAGGTTGCGGTTCCACACTGCGGTCAGGCCGTGCAATACCGCAACGTTCTCTTCCAGCGGCGTATTGAGCACATGCGCGTCGAACTGCGCGGCACCTTCCAGCAGTTGTTCGAAACGTTCGAAACCAATGGCCAATGCAATCGGGAAACCCACTGCCGACCACAACGAGTAGCGCCCGCCGACCCAATCCCACATCGGCAGCACCCGGCCGGGTGCGATATCGAAGGCCTTGGCGGCACGCTCGGGGTTGGCACTGACTGCATACAACCGCTCGCTGCCACCGAGCCAGGCATGCAGGATGCTGCCGTTGAGCAGGGTTTCCTGGGTGCCGAAGGTCTTGGAGATCAGGATGCCGGCGGTGCGTGCCGGATCCAGCGTGGCCAGCGTGCGCTGCATGGCGGCGCCGTCCACATTGGAAACGAAATGCACGCGAAAGCGCGCACCGGACGGCGCGCGCAACGCGTCGGCCACCAGTCGCGGGCCCAGGTCCGACCCGCCGATGCCGACACTGACGATGTCGGTGACCTCGGTGGCTTCCAGTTGCTGGATCAACGCGCCCATCCGCTGCCGCACTTGCGCAGCAGTGGCGTAGGCCTCCGATGCCACCGGCGCATCGGTCAAATCGCCGCGCAAGGCGGTATGCAGGGCCGCACGCTGTTCAGTGACATTGACCTGCTCGCCACGGAACAAGCGTTGGAACGCGCCGGCCAGATCGCGCTCGCGCGCGATGGCGAACAACGCATCGAGCGCGGCGCGGTCGTACTTCTGCCGCGCGAAGTTGAAATACAACGGACCGACTTGCCTGGCGTATTGCGTCGGCCGCTGCGTCTCGGCGGCAAGCAACGCGGGGATGGCAGCGCCGCGCAGGCGCTGGGCGTGGGCGTGAAGCGCGTCGAATCCGTTGGTCTGTGTCATGCGGCCTGTGTGGGGATGCTGTGGTTGGTGTGGGAGATTGCGTTGTGCGCGTTCACATATACCAGATTGGGCTTGAAGGTCTTGGCTTCGTCTTCGCTCATGCTGGCGAACGCCGCCACGATGATCAGATCGCCCACCTGCACGTGACGCGCTGCGCCGCCGTTGAGCGACATGATGCCGCTGCCGTCTTCGGCGCGGATGGCATAGGTGCTGAAACGCGCGCCGTTGGTGACGTCCCAGATATGGACCTGTTCGAATTCGCGGATGCCGGTCGCTTCCAGCAGCAGGCCGTCGATGGCGATCGAGCCTTCGTAGTTGAGCTCGGAGTGGGTGACGGTGGCGCGGTGGATCTTGGCTTTCAGCAGGGACAGATGCATGGACGGAAGGCAACGACAAAAGGAAAGCCGGCATTTTAGCGGAAAGCGCCCGTCCCCACCGGCTGGCGCGGCCGCCGGTGGTGAGGGCTTCAGGCCCGCGCCTGGCAATGCCCGCGGGCACTGGCTTGCTGGCGCTGCCAGCTGAGCTCAGACGCCGCCCATGCAGCGGTTGTCCCGCTCAGAATTCAAGGTTGTCGATCAGACGCGTATTGCCCAGGCGGGCCGCGACCAAGGCCACGCGTGCGCCGGCGTGGTTGTCGCCCGGCTCGCTCAGGTCGGGCAGCCGCACCACCGCGTAATCGACCCGGAATCCGGCCTGTTCCAGCGTTTGGCTCGCCGCATCTTCCACCTGCGCACGCGGTGTGCCGGCGGCACAGCTGTCGCGCATCTGCAGCAGCACCTTGCGGATCGTGGTCGAGGTGGGGCGCTCTTCGGCCGACAGATACTGATTGCGCGAGCTCATCGCCAGGCCATCGGCCTCGCGCACGATGCTGCCGCCCACAATTTCGATCGGAAACGCCAGGTCCGCCACCATTTGACGGATCACCGCCAACTGCTGGTAATCCTTCTTGCCGAAGGCGGCCACGTCCGGCTGCACCTGGTTGAACAAGCGCGCCACCACGGTGCACACGCCATCGAAATGCCCTGGCCGGCACTCGCCTTCCAGCACATCGCTGACGCCTGGCGCGTGGATCGGCGTGGCCAGCGCGGTGCCGAGCGGGTACATGGTGTCCACGTCCGGCAGCCACAGCGCATCGCAGCCGGCGTCTTCCAGGCCGCGCAGGTCGGCCTCGGGCGTGCGCGGGTAGCGCGCGAAATCCTCATTCGGGCCGAACTGGGTCGGGTTGACGAACACGCTGGACACCACGCGGTCGGCGTACTGGCGCGCCAGCATCACCAGCGAGTAATGCCCGGCGTGCAAGTTGCCCATGGTGGGCACCAGCGCCACGCGCAAGCCTTCGCGCTTCCAGCCATTGACCAGGGCGCGCAATGCGGAAAGATCGGTCAGGGTCTGGATCATGCGGCGTACGCGTGCTCTGCATCGGGGAAGCTGCCATCGCGCACGGCCTGCGCATAGGCGCGCACCGCGCCGGCCACCGAGCCGCCTTCGGCCAGGAAATCCTTGACGAACTTGGGCCGGCGGTGGCCGCTGTCCAAGCCCAGCATGTCGTGCATCACCAGCACCTGGCCGTCGCAACCGGGGCCGGCACCGATGCCGATGGTGGGAACGCCGAGGTCGGCGCTGATCTGCGTGGCGATCGGTGTCGGCACGCACTCCAGCACCACCAGGCAGGCACCGGCATCGACCACGGCCTGTGCGTCACGCCGCAACTGCTCGCCGGCTTCGCCGCGGCCCTGCACCTTGTAGCCACCGAAGCGCAGCACCGATTGCGGGGTCAGGCCCAGGTGCGAGCAGACCGGGATCTCGCGCTCGACCAGGTAACGGATGACCTCCAGCTTGTGCCCGGCGCCTTCGATCTTGACCATCTCCGCGCCGGCCTGCAGCAGCTGGGTGGCGGCATCCAGCGCACGCTCAGGGGTGGCGTCGGCCTGGAACGACAGGTCGGCCACCAGCAAGGCGCGATCGAGCGCACGGGCCACCGAGGCGGTGTGATAGACCATGTCGGCGGTGGTCACCGGCAAGGTGGAATCGTGCCCTTGCACGACCATGCCGAGCGAATCGCCGACCAGGATCAGGTCCACGCCATTGGCGTCGAAGGTGCGCGCGAAACCGGCGTCGTACGCGGTCAACATGACCAGTTTTCGACCCTCGCGCTTGGCCTGCGCCAAGGCGGGCACGGTCCAGGGCTTGCTGTCGGCGTGGCTGCTCATGAAGTCATTACGTGGGGTGATAAGCCGGCCATTATCTACCCAATCGGCTCCAGCCCGCAGGTATCGATGGCGTGCAGGGCGCGCCGCACTGTTCCATGCCCCGGAATGATCGCCTCCGGCGCCAGCTCCGACAGCGGCAGCAGGGCGAAGGCGCGCGCGTGCAGATGCGGATGCGGCACCTGCAGCTGCGGCAGGTCGATCACCTGATCGGCGTACAGCAGCAGGTCCAGGTCCAGCGTGCGCGGGCCCCAGCGTTCGCCGGCGCGACGCTCGCGACCGAACGCCTGTTCGATGCCGAGCAAGGCCTCCAGCAGCGGCAGCGGCGCAAGACCGGTGCGCAGCTGGGCCACGGCATTGATGAAATCGGGTTGGTCTTCGCGGCCCCAGGCTGGCGTGCGATACAGCCGCGAAGCGGCGATCAGCTTAGTCTGCGGCACGGCGCCCAGCGCGGCGATGGCCGCGCGCACGCTGGCCTCGGCCTGGCCCAGGTTGGCACCCAGGCCGACAAAGGCGGTGTGCATGCCTACTCGCCTGCGGGCGTGCCGGTCCGACGGCGCCGGCGGCGACGCTTTCGCGGCGCGCCCTCATCGCCGTCGTGGTCGGCCTGCGCCGATTCGATCGCATCCACCAGCTCCTGACCGGACGACTTCTGCGCCTCGCGCCAGAACTCCACATCGGCCGCGTGATCGGGCGATGCGAACTGACGCAGCACCAGGAAATCGAACGCCGCGCGGAAGCGCGGATGCGACAAGGTACGGAATACCCGCTTGCGCTGACGCGAGGAGAAGCGCGTCTGCAGCAACCAGATTTCCTGCATGGGCAGCGAGAAACGGCGCGGCAACGCGACCCGCTCCAACTGATGCAAGGTGACCCGATCGGCCGCACGGCGCTGCGCATCTTCCGGTTGCACGCCTTGCGCCTGCAAACCCATCAAGGTGCGGCAGAACGCCGGCCACAGCAGCAAGGCAAACAGGAAGGCCGGCGACACTGGCTCATCGTTGGCCACGCGTGCATCGGTATTGCGCAGGCCTTCCAGCACCATGGCGCGCAACGCACCACTGCGATTGGACTTCAATGCCGCCGCGCTTTCGGGAAACAGCGCGCCAAGCAAGCCATAGCGCTCCAGGCCTTCGAAACTGGCCACACCGTGCCCGGACAAAAACAGCTTGAGAATTTCTTCGAACAACCGCGCAGGCGCAGCTTCGGACAGCAGCCCGGCCAGACGCGGAATGGGTTCGGCGGTGCCGGCTTCGATGTCGAAATTCAACTTGGCCGCCAGACGCACCGCGCGCAGCATGCGCACCGGATCTTCCTGGTAGCGCAGCTGCGGGTCGCCGATCAACTTCATCAGGCGCGCCTGCACGTCTTCGAAGCCGCCGCAGTAATCGCGCACCGAGAAATCCTCGATGGCGTAGTACAACGCGTTGCAGGTGAAGTCGCGACGGATCGCGTCGTCTTCGATGGTGCCGTAAACGTTGTCGCGCACCAGCCGGCCGTTATCGAGTTCGCGGTCACCGCTGCCATCGTCGACGTTGGCGCGGAAGGTGGCCACTTCGATGATTTCGCGACCGAACACCACATGGGCCAGACGGAAACGGCGGCCGATCAGACGACAGTTGCGAAACAGTGCCTTGACCTCTTCCGGCGTCGCGTCGGTGGCCACGTCGAAGTCCTTCGGATGGCCGCCGACCAACAGGTCGCGCACCGCGCCGCCGACCAGATAGGCGCCAAAGCCCGATTCGCGCAGGCGGTACAACACGCGTAACGCGTTGGGGCTGATGTCCTTGCGCGAGATGGTGTGCTGGTCGCGTGGAATGACGCGCAGCGTGAACGGAGATGTAACTGAGGGTTCGATGATGGCGCTTCCGTCTTGTGTTGCAGGATTGCCCAACGGCTATTACCTCACTATACTAGCGCGCTGCACAAGACGTGACAAAAGCGCTCCCTTCGTCTAATGGTTAGGACGTGGCCCTCTCAAGGCTAAAACAGGGGTTCGAGTCCCCTAGGGAGCACCACGATCGGTCTGACTGCTAAACGCCAGAGCCCCGCAATGCGGGGCTTTTGCGTTGTGGCCACTCGCCTTGCACGTGCCGTTTTGCAGAGCGAACGCGCTGCAGCGCTGCCGGCACGCTTGCTATCCATGCACATGTGCGCAGCGGCACGCTGGCAGAGGCCGCTTGGACGCCCAGCCGGTGACGCTGCCAAGCGCGGGCGCACGATGCGCACCGACAGGTATCACCGACGAATGCCCCTTCGGAGGTCAAAAGTGAAAACTGCCACTGCCTATCTGGTCGGCGAACACATCCTCCTTCAAGCAATGTCGCTCACCGAAAGCGGTGTATGGATTGCCGATGGGCACGTGCTGACCATTCCCGCAGATGACCGCAGCGGTCTGGCCGAGGGGATAAAAACATCGCTTGACGCCTCACGCGCAGGCGTCGCCCACCCGTCTCAGTCGGAATGGAAAAGCATCCAGCAGCCCATGCTTCAAGCCGCAGGCGTCCGAACCTGGGCCGCCCTGGGGAAGAAAGCAAAAGCGGTCGGCATGACGTCTGCGGGCGAGGACGTGGCGTTCATTCCTACAGTCCATTTTCGGGCGCATGGCGGCCACGCCAGTGACGAACATACGATCCAGCGCCGCATGGACGACCCGGATTTGGGCTCCGGCTTGCTCGACGCCTTTGCACACGCAAGTTAGCGCCGAACCCTGCGTGCGCCGTGTGTCGCTCGCTGTCGTGCACATCCATCGCCATCGACCCGGCAGACGCGGGGTCTGTTGATGCACTGGCGCCAGGACGCCATCCTGCGCGGAGGAGAATGCATGTTGCCCGTTATTCGGCAAACGGATGTGTGTCGGCCGCCTCGCTACCGGTTTCGGCGACCGCATCGTGGGCATGCAGGCTTTCCAGATGGCGTACCGCCACATGAAAGACTGCGTAATGCTCCGCCAGCACCTTGCGCAGACGGCGCGCTGCGTCTTCGACATACATTAGGTTTGCGCCATTCAAGCGCGCAAACGCCTGCTCGTCGGTACGCCGGACTGCAGCCTGCACCGGCGTCGCCAACGCTTGCTCGCACAGACCGACCAGTTGCGGGATGGCCAAGCGCTGCGCATCGGCGGGCAGCTCAACGCGTACCTGCGCCACACTGCGTTGGCTATGCGGCGTGGCGTAGGAACCGTGGGCCTGCAGCCATTGCACAACATCGTGCAGCGCCAGCGCATCGCGCCCGGCATGTTGCTGCGCGAATGCATCGCCCAGCAGCTGCCGCGACAACGCTGCCGAACAGGGGCAGGTTGAGGCGTACAACACCTCCACCTGGAGCTGGACCGTGGTGCGCCCTGCCCTGCATTGCGCGGCGATGTGCACCGGATAGGCACGCCAGCCGCTCAGCCCCTCACTGCGCAAGGCCGGCGTGCGCAGCATCAGCTCGAAGCGCAGCGTCAGCCGAGCGGCGCGGCTTGCGCAATCGGCATGGCTGTCGATCAGCGCCTGCAATAACTGCGAGAGCATGGCCGGCGACAGTGGCTGCTGCAGATGCGTATCCAGCAGGCGGTACAGCCGCGACATGTGGATGCCTTTCAACTTGGCCCGCGGCAGATCGACCTGCACGCTGGCGCGCGCGGCAAGCTGGCTGCCACCGGTCTCCAACTGCACGGGAATGGCGATGTCCTGCATGCCCACCCATCGCAGGGGCGCGCTCAGCGCTGATGGTTCGGTCACAGCAACATCGGGAAGCGTAGCGGACATCGGGATCTCGTCGAAGATAAAGGTGACGACCGCGCCTCAGGCGCGGCCAGGAAACGCAGCGAAGTAGTCGTCGATTCCCGCATGCAATGTCTGCGCGAGTTCGTCCTGATGCGTATCGCTGCACAGGCGGCTGCAATCGTCGCGATTGCTCATGAAGCCGGTTTCGACCAGCAGCGACGGAATGTCCGGCGACTTCAACACCGCAAAACCGGCCTGCCCCACCTGGTCTTGATGCAGGCGCGTCACCTGCTGCAGGCGCTCCAACATCAATGTGCCCAATGCCACACTGCTGGCGATGGTGCCGCTCAACGACAGGTCGGCCAGTACCTGCGACAGCACCGGGTTGCTCGGCACGCGCAGCCGGCGCGCGGTATCGCCCATGTCGTCGGCAGCGTTTTCGCTATCGGCGATCCAACGCGCCAGTGCGGAGCTGGCGCCAGTCTGCGACAGCGCAAACACCGAGGCGCCGCGCGCCTGGCGCGTTGGTGCGGCATCGGCATGGATGGAGACGAACAGGTCCGCATTGTGGCGATGGGCGATCAACACGCGCTCGTGCAGTGGCACGAAGCGGTCGTCGCTACGGATCATGGTCGGCCGGTAACGCGTATCGGCCGCCAGACGCTGATGCAGCCGCGCAGCGATCGCCATCGCCACATGTTTTTCGTAACGCGCATCGGCACTGACCGCGCCCGGATCCTTGCCGTCGTGGCCGGCGTCGATCGCGACCACGTAGGGATGCAGGCGTGAGCGTGTGAATGCATCAGCAGCGACAGCCGGATCGGCCGCGGACAACGAGACAATGCCGGAGCCGGCCACAAGTTCGAAGACCAGCACGCTGTCCTCCCAAGGCGCGGCGACCGTCAGCGGTTGCAACAGATCGAGCACCACGCGCAGCTCATCGCCGTGCGGGCCGCTGCGGATGCCGGCGACTGCAAGATCTTCGGGCACTGGATCCATCTGCTGTGGCTGCGCCGAAATGCCCGACAGATCGATGACCGAGCGTGCTGGATCGGACAAGGTGAAACTGCGATAGGCGACTTGCGTACTCAAGGCAAATCGAAGTCGCAGCCGGCCATCCTGGCGCTGCAGGTTGTACCTCCGCAGCCGCGGGAGCGGCTGCGCATGGACTAGGCCCGGCGACAGCACCAAGGCTGCGCCGACGGTGCACAGTACCTGCCGCCGCCTCATCGGACCAATCCCGGGGCATCGACGCGGCCACCGCGCCAATTGAAGCAAAGAAGGTTCGGCATGATGACAAGGCAAGCAACACTTTGCGGTAAGAGACGCGACACGGCGTGACCAGACGAACACTGCAATTGAGTGTTATAAAGTAACATTTATCGCGCAAAAGCAAGTTCGCCGCGGCCCGCCAACGCCTTCACGTTCACTCTTGCCCAAGAGCTTTACGATGTCCCCGCCATCCCCGACACCTACATCGCCTGGCGCCACTGCATCGAAGTCGATTGCACTTAGCAGCTGACCGTCCTTTCATCGCGCAACGACTCGCCAGCCTGCGCGACCTCAGCGACCATCACACCCAGCAACTTTTTTACGTCGTTGGGGCGAGCCTCATCATCGGCGGGTGATTGAATGGTTTCAGCATGCTCAAAGCGCGCTGAGCGCGGGTTAATGCTTGGCTGGAGTGGAAGGATGACAAGTCGATTCATTCATCGAATATTTTCTAAAACACATGTCAGCCTCAAAAACTCAGTGAGATCACTCGACAAATCCTCCCCCCCGACGCTTTGGTAATCCCCCCGCCCATTAGCAGACGCCAGAAGTGGAATTTTCTCGTATCCTTTCTCGAGGAGGTTCCATGAAGAAGTCCCGCTTTACCGACAGCCAGATCATCGCCGTGCTCAAGCAGGCCCAGGCCGGTGCGCCCGTGCCGGAGCTGTGCCGCGAGCACGGCATCAGCTCGGCCACGTTCTACAAGTGGCGCAGCAAGTTCGGCGGCATGGACGTGTCCATGGTCGCGCGCATGAAGGAGCTGGAGGAGGAGAACCGCCGGCTCAAGAAGATGTACGCCGAGGCGCAGCTCAGTACCGACCTGCTGAAGGAAGCGCTCGCAAAAAAATGGTGAGGCCATCTCAGCGACGCGAGATGGCCCAATCGGCAGTCACGAGCGGGCGTACGAACATCCGCCACGCCTGCCAGGCCTTCGCGGTGAGCCAGACCTGCTTCCGCTACCAGGCCAAGGCCAGCGAGCAGAACGCCCGGATCGCCGACTGGCTGGTCCGCCTGACGACCGCCCATCGCGACTGGGGCTTTGGCCTGTGCTACCTGTACCTGCGCAACGTGAAGGGCTTTGGCTGGAATCACAAGCGGGTCTACCGGATCTACCGCGAGCTGGAGTTGAACCTGCGGATCAAGCCGAGGAAGCGGCTGGTGCGTGAGCGGCCCGAGCCTCTGGCGGTGCCGGAGGCTATCAACCAGGTCTGGTCGATGGACTTCATGCACGACCAGTTGGCCGACGGCCGCAGCTTCCGGCTGTTCAATGTGCTCGACGACTTCAATCGCGAGGGGCTGGGGATCGAGGTGGATCTGTCGCTGCCGTCAGCCCGTGTGATCCGATCGCTGGAGCAGATCATCGAGTGGCGCGGCAAGCCCGCCGTGATCCGCTGCGACAACGGCCCTGAATACATCAGTGGCGCGTTGCTGTCCTGGGCGCAGCGGCATGGTATCCGGGTCGAGCACATCCAGCCGGGCAAGCCACAGCAGAACGCCTACGTTGAACGCTACAACCGCACCATCCGCTACGCCTGGCTCGCCCAAATCCTGTTCGACACCATCGACCAGGTGCAGGACAAAGCCACCCGCTGGCTATGGACGTACAACCACGAGCGTCCGAATATGGCGCTCGGCGGCATCACGCCTGCCATGAAGTTGGCGATGGCCGCTTAGCTCCACTTCTGGCGACCGCTAGAAGTGGGGGGATTACCCAACCAGCGACACCATCAAGACCTGTCGCAGCAGCGGCTCGGGAACGACATTGGCAGTACAGAACAAAGCTGCCATCGCCAACCCTGCAATTGTACTGTCGCGCACCAGGTTGCTGCGGGGGTCGCTTTCTTTACGCCGATGCCATAGCAGACCAGGTAACAGAAATATCAAGATGCCGAGATAGGACCCCAGCCATGTGCGCAACAGAATCTCCATGGGAGAACTGGCGACGGGACCACCAAGCGTGGCATTCAGCGCCATTCCGCAAAGCGTGCTCCATAACGCCAACAGCGCCATCAACGGAAGAATTGCGTTACAGGTCGTCACGTTCGGCGTGTGCCGGCGAATCGCAGACACTGCAAGCGCAACTGCCGGTGCAAGCAGGAAGGGGCTCAGGTAAGCCCACATCGGCGCGTAATCCCTTGTCTCCAGCATGGGAATGCGCAACCAAAGCATGGCGGCAGCATCTCCCGCTAGCAGAAACGGCCAGCGACGATACGGCATGAATAGAACAGACGCCGCTCTCAAACCAGCGGGCAGGTACCACTGGTCGACAGACAAGTGCCAGACAAGTAGATAGACGACGCAATAGCCCAGACTGAGGAGAAGCCCTTCCGCCAGTTCTCTAACAACTGCCATGCAACCACTCCCTGGTTCTTCGACGAATTTTGCTTAGTGTGAAGCCAATTAGCACTTCGCGTATAGCCGAAGCGCACAGATCGCGAGAGTGGCGTCGATAGCGGATCCGTGCGGCCCCAGACAACAAGCGCCTTATACAAGGATGCCCCCCTCCCCAGCGGCGACGTGACCATGCCGAGCAGATCAATACGCTCTTACAAGAAGGCCGCGCAATGCGCGGCCTTCTTCGTTTTTGACGCCGATATGGGCATAACAGAGGCCGTCAGCCCTCCATCTGCTCCAACTCCTTGCCCATGGTCTCGTAGACGTACTTGAGCACGAAGAACACCGAGATGAAGGCAGCGACGGTGTAGATGCCGTAGGCGCCGGCCAGCCCGATGCTGCCGAGCAGGATCGGGAAGCTGACGGTGATGGCGAAGTTGGAGGTCCACTGCGCGGCACCGGCAATGGCCAGGCCCGAGCCGCGGATCTGGTTGGGGAACATTTCGCCCAGCATCACCCACATCACCGGGCCCCACGAGGCGTTGAAGAACACCACGTAGACGTTGGCCGCCACCAGGGCGAGCATGCCCATGGCGTCGGACATCGCAAGCTTGCCGTTGGGATCCAACGAGGCGGTGGCAAACGCGTAGGTCACCAAGGCCAGCGAGACCGCCATACCGGTCGAGCCGATCCACAACAGCGGCTTGCGGCCGATCTTGTCCACCAGCATCACGGTGACCAGGCAGGCACCGATGCTGAGGCCGCCGGAAAGCACGTTGATCAACAGCGCATCCTGCTCGGAGAAGCCCACTGCCTGCCACAACACCGCGCCGTAGTAGAACACCACGTTGATGCCCACCAGCTGCTGGAACACCGCCAGGCCAATGCCGATCCAGACGATGGGGCGGATCTTGCCGGTGGCCTTGTTGATCAGGTCGGAGAACTTGGGCTTGTGCTGGTCGGCCGCCATCGAGGCGGAAATCTCGCCCAACTTGGTCTGCGCGGCGGCGTTTCCATACAGACGCTTGAGCACCACCAGCGCCTGCTCGCGGCGCCCCTTGACCACCAGGTAGCGCGGGCTTTCCGGGATCACCAACAGCAGCAACAGGAACAGGATGGAGGGAACCGCCTGCATCCAGAACATCCAGCGCCAGGCCGCCTGCCCGGCCCAGAGCGGCTCGGTGGAAGCACCAGCGGCATTTGCCAGCAGGTAGTTGCTCAGAAATGCGCAGAACAGCCCGCTGATGATGGCGATCTGCTGCATCGTGGCGAGCCGCCCGCGGTAACGCGCGGAGGCGACCTCGGCGATGTAGGCCGGCGAAATGACGCTGGCCGCGCCCACCGCAAAGCCGCCCATCACGCGGGCGAAGATGAAGAATGCAGAGCTGTGCGAGGCGCCGGCGCCGATGGCCGAAAGCAGGAACAGCGCCGCGGAAATGATCAGGACCGCACGGCGGCCCCAGCGGTCGGCCAGACGGCCGGCAAAGAAGGCGCCGATAGCGCAGCCCAGCAGCATCGAGGCGACCTCGAAGCCGGTCTCGGCGGCGGTGGACTGGAAGGTCTGTTTCAGGCCATCGACGGTGCCATTGATCACGCCGCTGTCGAAGCCGAACAGGAAGCCACCGATCGTGGCCACGCAACTAATCAGGATGATGAAACGGGTGTTCTCGCCGGCATCGGGGGCGCCGTCAATGGAAACACTGGACATGGATTCACCTGGGAACATGCAAGGGAGCGTCCACGGGGGTGGCCGCCATCGGCCGGCGACGCAGTGCGTCGCCGGCCACGGGACATCAACGCGTCAGATACTGATTGATCAGGTTTTCGTACGCTTCCTGGCGGCCGCTGATCTGCTGGGGCGCATTGCCGGCCGCATGCTTGGCCAGGTCCGCCAGCGTGGTCTTGCCTGCGGCAAAGTCAGCGCCCGCGCCGCTGTCGAAGCTGGCGTAACGCTCGGCGCGCCATTGCTCCAGCGGCGAAGACGTCAGCAGTGCGTTGGCCACTTCCAGCCCGCGCGCGAACGCGTCCATGCCGCCGATGTGCGCCAGGAACAGGTCCTGCGGGTCGGACGATTCGCGCCGCACCTTGGCATCGAAGTTCAAGCCGCCCGGTGCCAGCCCGCCCTGCCGCAGCACCACCAGCATCGCGCCGACGGTGTCGTACAGGTCGGTCGGGAACTGGTCGGTGTCCCAGCCGTTCTGCGGGTTGCCGCGGTTGGCATCGATGCTGCCGAGCAGGCCGGCATCGGAGGCCACCTGCAGGTCATGCTCGAAGCTGTGGCCCGACAGCGTGGCGTGGTTGGCTTCGATGTTGAGCTTGAAGTCCTGATCCAGGCCATGCTGACGCAGGAAGCCGATCACCGTGGCGCTGTCGAAGTCGTACTGGTGCTTCATCGGCTCCATCGGCTTGGGCTCGATCAGGAAGTTGCCCTTGAAGCCGATCGCGCGGCCGTAGTCGCGTGCCAGGGTCAGAAAGCGCGCCATGTTGTCCTGCTCGCGCTTCATCTGGGTGTTGTGCAGGCACGCATAGCCTTCGCGGCCGCCCCAGAACACGTAGTTTTCGCCGCCCAATTCAACGGTGGCATCGATCGCGGCCTTGACCTGCACCGCCGCACGCGCCACCACGTTGAAGTCCGGGTTGGTCGAGGCACCATTCATGTAGCGCGGATGCGAGAACAGGTTGGCCGTGCCCCACAGCAGCTTGATGCCGGTGTCGGCCTGGCGCTGCTTGGCGATGCCCACCATGTGCTTGAGATTCTTTTCGTACTCGCCGATGTCATCGGCATCCGGCGCCAGATCGATATCGTGGAAGCAGTAGTACGGCACGCCGAGCTTGGTGAAGAACTCGAATGCTGCATCGGCCTTGGCTTCGGCACGGTTCAACGCGGTAGTGCCCACATCCCACGGATACGCACGCGTGCCCGGGCCGAACGGATCGGCGCCATTGCCGCAGAAGCTGTGCCAGTAGGCCACGGCAAAGCGCAGGTGCTCGGCCATGGTCTTGTCGCCGATCTTCTTGTTGGCGTCGTAGACCTTGAATGCGAGCGGGTTGTCCGAATCGCGGCCTTCGAAACCGATCTTGCCGATGCCGGGGAAATATTCTTTCGCGCCGATGTACACGGTGTTGCTCATGGGGTGTGAAGTCCTTGCTGCTGGGGGAGTTGTCGAAAAATTATCGATCAGCCGGCATAGAGCGGGCTGACGACATGCAGGTGCTTGAGGAAGGTCTGGTAGTGGTGCTGATACTGGGCCACGCGCTGCGGGTTGGGCTGTGCGGCAAGCGCATCGTCCACCTGCAGGTGTTCCAGCACCACATCGGCCAATGCGGCATCGCCGCCGTCGGCGCGCTCGCAGGCCCACAATGCCTGGAGCGCGGCACCGAACGCAGCGCCTTCGGGCTGGGTCGGCACGACGACCGACAGGTTGAAGATGTCGGCCACCATCTGCCGCCACTGTGCGCTCTTGCTGCCGCCGCCGGTGAGCAGGATGGTATCGAACTGCAACCCGGCAGCAACGAAGGCATCGAAGCCGTTGCGCAGGCTGTAGGTGGCACCTTCCATCGCGGCGCGATAGAAATGCGCGGCGGTGGTGTTGTGCAGATCCATGCCGAACAGGCAGCCGCGCGCGGCCGGCAGATCCGGGGTGCGCTCGCCGTTGAAGAATGGCAGCAGCACCAGGCCGTCGGCGCCCGGCGGCGTGTCGGCGATCATCGCTTCGGTCTGCTCGCGGGTGATGGAGAACATGCGCATCACCGCCTCGGTCGCGACGGTACAGTTCATCGTGCAGATCAAGGGCAACCAGCCGCCGCTGGAGGAGCAGAACGCAGCCCAGCGCGCCTCATCGTCCACCACCGGGTGATCGGCATAGGCGAACAAGGTGCCGCTGGTGCCCAGGCTCATGGTCAGGCGCCCTGGCACCACGTTGCCGGTGCCGATGGCGGCCATCATGTTGTCGCCGCCGCCGGTGGTGACGCGCACACCGGCGGGCAGATTCAATGCCCGGGCGGCGGCATCGGACAACGCGTAGACCGCGCCGGTCTCCACCAGCGGCGGCAACGCATCGCGCAGGTCGCGCTGGGCATCCACTGCGCTCAGCATGCGCTCGGACCACTGCCGCGTACGTACGTCCAGCCAGCCGGTACCGGAGGCATCGCCCACTTCGGCAAAGCGCTCGCCAGTGAGCCAGAAGTTGATGTAGTCGTGCGGCAGCATCACCGTGGTCATCGCGGCATACGCCTCGGGACGATGCTTGCGCGTCCACGGCAATTTGGAAGCGGTATAGCCGGCCATGATGGGGTTGCCCGCCGCGGCCACGCTGCCCGCGGCGCCGCCGACGGCGTCCATGATTTCGTCGCATTCCAGCGCGGTGCTGGTGTCGCACCACAGCTTGACCGGCGCGGTAACGCTGCCGTCGGCTGCCACCGGCACGAAGCCGTGTTGCTGGCCGGAGACGGAGATGCCGCGCACGCGCGCACGCTGTTCGCCATCGAGCTGCGCGAAGCAATGCACGATGCCGTCGATCCACCACTGCGCCTGTTGTTCGCGGGTGCCATCGTCGCGGCTGATCAGCTCCATGGGCGCGGCGATGGTGGCGACCACGGCGCGCTCCTGCGGATCGTAGGCCACCAGCTTGACGCTCTGCGTTCCCACATCCAGTCCTACGTACAAGCTCATTGCGTCACCAATCGGTTGTTGTTGAGTCCCACCTGCCGGGTGCGGCCTGCGCCCAGTTCCAGGTCCAGGGTCTGCCCTGCGTAGGACAGTTGATAGCGCCCGCCACGATCGCTGTGCAAGCGTGCCTGTTGCAAGCGACCGCCCTCCCATTCCAGATCCACGCTGGCGCCGCCACGCACGCGCAAACCGCGCACGCTGCCGCGCGACCAGGCCTTGGGCAAGGCAGGCAGCAGGAACACGCTACCGCCCCAGCTTTGCAGCAGCATCTCGGTGATGCCAGCGGTGCCGCCGAAGTTGCCATCGATCTGGAACGGCGGATGCGCGTCGAACAGGTTCGGGTAGGTGCGCTCGGGCGAAATCAGCAGTTGCAGGATGCGGTAGGCGTGCTCGCCGTCGGCCAGCCGTGCCCACAGATTCAGCCGCCAGCCAATGCCCCAGCCGGTGGCGTTGTCGCCACGGATTTCCAGCGAGCGGCGTGCGGCCGCAGCCAGTTCCGGGGTATCACGCAGATTGATCTGACTCGAAGGATGCAAGGCATACAGATGCGAGACATGGCGGTGGTGCATCTCCGGTGCCTGCATGTCCCAGTCCTGCTGCCATTCCTGCAACTGCCCCGCCTTGCCGATGCGGTTGGGCGGCAACTGCTTGCGCAAGTCGACCAATTGCTGGGCGAACTCCGCATCGATGCCGAGCAACGTGCTCATGGCGATGCATTGCGCGAACAAATCGCGCAACAGCTGCGCATCCATGGTCGGCCCGGCACATACCGCCGCGCCGAACGGGTGCTGGTTTTCCGGCGAGATCGAGGGGTTGGTGACCATCGCGCCGGTCTGCGGGTCGCGCACCAAGGTGGCAACGAAGAACTCCGCCGCGCCCTTGAACAACGGGTAGATCTTGCCCAGGTACGCGCGGTCGCGGCCGTAATCCCAGCGGTCCCACAGTTGCTGCAGCAGCCACACGCCGCCCATCGGCCACAGGCTCCACTGCGCACCGTCGATCGGGCCAGCCTGGCGCCACAGATCGGTATTGTTGTGCACCACCCAACCCGGCGCATCGTAGAGCGCCTTTGCGGTATGCGCGCCGGTCTGGGCGAGGTCGAACAGCATGGCTTCCAGCGGTTCGACGCATTCGTGCAATGCGCAGGCCTCGCTGGGCCAGTAGTTCATCTCGGTATTGATGTTGATGGTGTACTTGCTTTCCCACGGCGGCTGCATCAGGTCGTTCCAGATGCCCTGCAGGTTGGCCGGCTGGGTGCCGGGCCGCGAGCTGCAGATCAGCAGGTAGCGTCCGTATTGGTGATACAGCTCAGCCAATGCCGGATCATTGCCTTGCGCGAACCGCTGCACGCGTTCGTCGGTGGGCAGCTGCATGGCATCGCTGCTGCCGAGGTCGATCGCCACGCGCCGGAACAGGCGTTGGTGATCGGCCACATGTGCACGCAACAGCGCGGGAAAATCACGCTTGGCAGCCTTGCGCAGGCTTGCGGCAGTCAATGCGAGCGGATCGCCATCGACCGCATCGAAGCGTTGGTAACTGGTCGCGGCGCTGAGTAGCAACACCACTTCGTCGGCCGCCTCGATGCGTAGACGGTCGCGCACCTGGCTCAATTTGCCGCCGCGCACCTGCGGCAGCACCCGCAAGGCAAATCGCAGCTTGCCCTCGATGCCGGCGAAGCTGCCGTTGCGACCACTGAACAGCAAACCGCCCTGCTCGGCGGCGACCTCGCCGGTTTGCGGGCTGTCGATGCCCACACGCAACGAAATGCCGCCACGGCGGTCGCACGACAGCCGCACCACGATGCATTGTGCCTGCGCGCAGACGAATACCTCGCGCCGATGCACCGCACCGCCGGAGCGGAACGTGGTGGTGGCCACAGCCGTGTCCAGATCGAGCTGACGGCGATAGTCGCTGATGCCGTCGGCGCGATCGAAATCCAGCAGCAGATCGCCCAACGGTTGATACGGCATCTGCTTCAGCGGACGCGAGAGCAGCTTGGCATCGGCCAGTTGTTCGGCCTCTGCGTAGCGCCCGGCGAAGATCAGCGCACGCACCTGCGGCAACGCGGCCAGTGCCTCAGGGCTGGCGGAATCGTAGGGTCCGCCAGCGTAGAGCGTGTCCTCGTTGAGCTGCAGGCGCTCGTGGGCGATACCGCCCCACACCATCGCACCGAGTCGGCCATTGCCGACCGGCAAGGCTTCCACCCATTCATTGGCCGGCTCGCGATACCACAGCTGCAGGGCCTCTTCTGCCGCGACGGGCGGGGGCGCGGATTGTTTCGAAGCCTGCGCGGCCGGTGCAGCCGCCGGCATGGCGCCCAGGACCGCGATGGCGGCCCCGGTTGCCTTGCACAGCTCGCGACGGGTCAGCACGGCAACCGCCATGCTGCCTGGCCGGAACCGCGCGCGCCTGCCTTGCGGCGTTCCGGCATCTGGGTGCTCATCGACTGAAGACAGCCTGCGATCATCGACGACGCGCTTTGCCCGGCGCAATCTTGCGCTGCAACACGCTGACCGGCTTGCCGTCGTACTGGATGCTGGCGTCGGTCTTGGGCGCGAGCGCGCCGGCATCGTCGCGCGGACCGTCGACGAAGCGCACGTTGATGGTGCGCTTGGCCTGCATGCCGGTCCAGCTGCCTTCACGCTTGCCGATGCTCAGTTCGCCCTTGGCCTGGTTCCAGACCAGCGGGATGCGGCTGAACTCGCCCTTCTCGTAGCCGTAGCCTTTGCCATCGTCTTCATACAGCGAGAACTGGCCATCGGCGCCGGTGTAGACCACCACGGTGAGCGGTGCATCCGGCACCTGGTCGACGTATTCCTGCACCGGGCCGGTCGGCACGATGGAGCCGGCACGCACGAACAGCGGCATGCGTTCGATCGGCGCGGCCGCCTCGATGGTCTGGCCACCTTCGTAACGCTTGCCGGTGGCGAAATCCAGCCAGCTGCTGCCGGCCGGCAGGTACACCTGCCGCGAGGTGGCGCCGAAACGGGTCACCGGTGCGACCAGAAAGGCCGGCCCAAACAGGTACTGGTCGTTGATGTCGCGGACCTTCGCGTCATCCGGGAAGTCCATCATCATGCCGCGCATGATCACGCCATCGTGCTGGTAGGTGTCGCCGGCCAGGCTGTAGATGTACGGCAACAGCGCATAACGCAAACGGTTGTAGTAAGCCATGCTCTCGTAGAACGGCGTCCCTTCCGGTGCGATGTTCCAGATTTCGCGATACGGGAACTGGCCGTGCGAACGGAAGATCGGCACGAACGCACCGAACTGGAACCAGCGCGTATTGAGCTCGCGCCATTCCGGCAGGTGGGCCGGATCCTGGTCTTCGTAACGCTTCTCCACCGCAAAGCCGCCGATGTCGAAGGTCCAGTTGGGCAGGCCCGACAGCGCCATGTTCACGCCACCGGAGATCTGGTCGCGCATGTCGTCCCAGCGCGACACGATGTCCCCGCTCCACACCGCCACCGCATTGCGCTGGGTGCCGGCATAGCCCTTGCGCGAGAGGATGAACACGCGCTTGTCGTCGGCCGCACGGTCGCCCACGTACACGCCATGGGTGTGCGGCAACGGGTAGGAGTTGAAGTATTCGGTGGACGAGCCCAGCGCGTTCGGCGTGGTGCGTGCCTTGCGCTCGGCGATGTCCAGATTCGAATGCACGTCCGGCTCGTCGGCGTCCATCCACCAGGCATCGAAGCCCTTGCTGTTGAGCTTTTCGTTGACCTGGCGCCAGTAGATCGCCTGCGCCTTTTCCGAATACGGGTCGTAGAACGAGTTCTTGTAGCCCTTGCCGATCCAGTCCAGCTCACCGACCTCCACGTTGCGCTTGAACATGAAACCGGCAGCGTCCAGTTCCTTGTAGTTGGCGGTGGTGGGATAGAACTTGGGCCAGATCGAAATCATGATCTGCGCATGCATGTCGTGCACGGCCTTGACCATGCCGTCCGGGTCCGGGAAGTGCTGCTTGTCGAAATCGTGCGAGCCCCACGCATCTTCCGGCCAGTACGACCAGTCGAGCACGATGTTGTCCAGCGACAGCTTGCGCTTGCGGTATTCGGCCACCGCGCCCACCAGCTCGTCCTGGCTCTTGTAGCGTTCGCGGCTCTGCCAGAAGCCGTAGGCCCACTTGGGCAGCATCGTCGACTTGCCTGTCAGCTCGCGGTAACCGGCAACAGCTTGGTCGTACGAATCGGCCGAGACGAAGTAGTAGTCGATCATCTGGCCGGCTTCGGACCACAACGACAGGTCCTTGGCTTCGGCTGCCGGCAGCGGGTCGCGGTGCAGCAGTGCGATGTAGCTGGGGTCGATCAGGTCCCATTCGATCTTGACGGTGTGGCGCGTGCCCGGTTCCAGATCGAGCTTGAATTCGTGATTCCACGGGTTCCAGTTCTGGCGCCAGCGGTCGATCACCAGCTTGCCGTCCACATACAACTTGGCGTATTCGCTCGAATACAGCGAGAAGGTGTGTTCGCCACCGGTGAGCGCTTCGATCTCGCCCTCCCAGGTCACTTGCATGCGGCTGCTCTTGTCCTTGGTGATCGCTTTCTTCGGATACTTGGGCAGATCGCTCAGGTACTGATAGTTCACCTCGCTCTCGCGGCGTTCGAGGATTTGCTTGCCGTTGATCGCATAGCGTGCGGTCAGCGCGCCGGCCTTGCCCTTGGCGTCGTACAACTGCAGCGTTTTCGGCAGCGGCTGCAGGCCGCGCGGGTCGCCCAGGCGGGTGATCGAGTTGTTGTCCCACAGCAGGCCGTAGTTGCGGCTGGACACCAGGTACGGCACCGCCATGTCGATGTTGTTCTGCTGCAGCTCTACGTTGCGGCCTTTCTGGTTCATCCAGCCCTGCTGGTGCTGGCCGAAGCCGTACAGCGCTTCGTCATCGGGCGACTGGAAGCGCTGGCGCACGCTCAGGTACTGCTTGCCCTCGACCTTCAACGGCGCAAAGCTGCGCCCGCCGGCCACTTCCGACAGCACCGGCTTGCCGTTGGCATCGGCAAAGCTGACATGGCCATCGACGGTGGAGATGCTGGCAGTGACCTTGCCGGTCTTCAGCTGCACGCTGTCGCCCTGCTCGGACATCTGGAACGCGCTGTCGCCCTGCACCGGCACGCGCATCAGGCTGGGGCTGCGCGCGAAGTCGCCGTCCGGGTCCGCGCTGACGCGGATGATGCCGCTATCGACCACCTGCAGGCGCACCGGCGCAGCGCCCTTGGCGCTGGGCACCACGGTGACGCCATCGGCGGCCTTGCGCACTTCCTGCGCATGCGCGGCGTTGGCCAGCAGGGCCAGCGACAACGCCAGGCAACGGGCCAGCGGTGTACGCCGGTTGGCGGGCACGGTGCCGGCGGAACGGATGGTGGTTTGCATGATCACTCCCTTTGAATTGCGAAACAGGCTGCGGGGGCAGCGCTGCGTGGTCTTGATGATGATGTGGTCAACGCGTTGCAGGCAGTCGTCCGGTGGGCGTGGTAGCGGCAGGTGCAGCGGCGCACCCTGCCGCGTCGCTGGCATCCGCTGCGCCGGCATGACGTCGGCGCAGCGGGTGTCACCGGCCCTTACTTGAACGTGGCGAGCTTGATCTTGAGCAGCTGCGGCGCGCTGGAGAAGTTGACGCCGTAGTCGGTCTGGTCGCCATTCCAATTGCGCACGAACTTCCAGTCAGTGCCTTCATAGACGCCCTCTTCGACGCGGTCGTAAATCATGTTGGCGGTCGCTTCGCTGGCCGGGTGCAGGGTCACGCGCGCGTGGTAGCCGGTGACCAGGAACTCGTCCGGCCCCAGCTCTGCGATCAGCGCAGCGCCGATCGGTTCCGGGTTGCCCGGCGGCTCGCCCTTGAACCAGAACTGCGGCACACCGTAAGTGATGGTGGCGCTCCAGCGGTCGTTGAGCTTGAGCTCCTGCACGGCCTGGCCGGGTTCTTCGGCAGTGCCATGCAGCTTGCCTTCCGAGGCGGCCTTGGCGAACGGGCGCATGCCACGCTTGACCAGATCGAAGCCCAGCGCGAACGGCGCCAGGGTTTCTTCGTTGACGTGCTTGGCGCCCAACGGATAGTTGGAATAACGCGTGTAATCCATGCCGAACGCCGACCAGCCGATGCCGTCATGGCCCAGCGTCGGAAACAGGTAGCGCGCGTACTCGGGGCGGTTGCCGGTTTCGGCGACGAACAAGGCATTGTCCGGGCGTGCGTAACGTTCCAGCACCGTGGTGTACATGCGGTATTCGGGCATGTAGATGTCCGGCGCCAGCAGGTCGATATGCGGTCCGGCCGCCTTCCATACATCCAGCACGTTGTCGGTGGGGCCACCGCTGGCGTACTGGCCGGGCTGGCCCGGATTGAACGGGCCACGCAGCGCGGCGTTGACGTACATCGGCAACGGATAGGCCGCCTTGCCGGCTTCGGTCACCTGGTCGATGTAGCGGCCGATCGACCAGGCATGGAAGAACTCATCGGCATCGGCACCGAACACCTGTGTCCAGGTGCCCGGCTGCTTGTTCATGCGCTTGAGCAATTGCTCCGGCACCGGGCCGTCGAACAGCTTCTGCGCCATCGGCGAGAAGTCGCGCACGCTGCCGTAGGTGCCCGCCTCGTTCTCCGGCTGGATCATGATCACGGTGTGCTGCGGGTCCACCTTTTTCAGGTGCTGCATGAAGGCGACGAATGCCTTGCGGTCGGCATCCAGCGTGGCCTGCGCATGCGGCGACAGCGAACCGATCGACTTGCCTTCACGCGTCACCACACGCGGGAAGCGCTGGTTGTCGGTCTTGACCCAATGCGGCGCGTACTGCGGGCCGTTGTTCTTCCAGGTCGCAAACCACAGCAGCACCAGGCGCACCTTGTGTTCGCGCGCCTGGGTGAGCAGCGTATCGACAAAGGAAAAATCGAACTTGCCTTCTTCCGGCTCCACCTGTTCCCAGGCGATCGGCACCTGCACGGTGTTGGGGCCCAGCACCTGCATGGCCGGCCACACCTTGTCCATGATGCCGGGGTAGTTGCTGGAGTTGTTGACCTGCGCGCCCAGGATCAGGAACGGCGCACCGTCGACCATCAACGCATGCTTGCCGTCCTTGCTGACGAATTGCGGCATCGGGGTCTGTGCAGCCGGCGCCTGCGCATTGGCCGGCGTTGCCGCAGCGGTGCTTGCAGCAGGGGTGGTTGCGGCAGGTTTGCCGGCATCGCCGTTGTCGCCAGATTGGCAGGCAGCCAGGGCCAGCGTCAGCGCGGACAGCAGCAGCGGACGCAGGCAACGCCGTGCGTTGGAATGGGAAATGGCACGTGCAACGGGGGAATGCATGGACATAAGGCTCCGTGTCACCAGGTATCGGTGCGGAAGGGGGAAACAGGAAGGGCGTCGCGATTGATCAGATTGGCGTCGTCCGGGTTCTCGCTCCAGCCGTAGCGCACGGCGACCGGTGCGGCGACCGCATCGCTGCGCACGATCACGCGATCGCCCTCGATCTGCGCGGTGGCCGGGTGGAAGCGTTGATCGGCACCGGCAATACGAAAGCCCTGCACGGCACCACCGCCACGCACCTGCAGCGCACTGCCCTGCAAGTCGAAGCTCAGCACCGCCTTGCCGTCGTCAAAGCGCGCGTGCTCGAACACCGGCGCGCTATACACCAACGTTTCGCCATAGGCCACATGCCGCGCTGCCAGCGCCAGGCGATGACCGACATCGCGCTTGTTGGTGGGATGGATATCGGTGGGATTGCCGATGTCGATGATCACCGCCTGCCCGGTTGCCGGCAGCGCCAGCGTCTTGGACTGCGATTCGCGCAACAGCGCCCACGGACTCAGCTCGCCCGCGTCGCCACCGGCCTTGAAGTTGGCCAGCTGCACCCACAGGAACGGCAGCGCCTTGTCGCCGCGCTCGGCACGCCATTGCTGGATCATCGCCGCGAACTGCTCGCGGTATTTCACCGCGCCGGTATCGGTGGCATTGGTTTCGCCCTGGTACCAGATCACGCCCTTGACCGGGAACGGCTGCAGCGGATGGATCATCTGGTTGTACAGCAGCGTGGGCAGCTGATTCTTGTTGTCGGCCAACGACACCCGCACCGCGGCCGGGCGGAATTTCCAACCGCCCAGCGCACGCCTGGCACCGGTGCTGGTCTGCACGAAGCGCTGCTCATCCGGGCCATGCATGCCGCCACCGCCGCTGAGGTCTTCCACGCGGACCGCAATGTGGTTGACGCCGGCCTTGAGCGCCGCAGCCGGCACCGGATACACGCGTGGCAGGTTCCATTGCTTTTCGGTGCTGCCGACCTGCTGGCCGTTGACGTAGGTGGTATCCGAATCGTCGATCTGGCCCACGCCCAAGGTGATGCCGGCCTTGGCCTCGGCAGCGCTGAGCGTCATGGTGGTGCGATACCAGGCGATGCCGTCCATGCCGTCGTAGCCGCTGGATTCCCATTGCTTGGTGACCGGGATGCTGTCCCAATCGCTGTCGTCGAACGCCGCTTGGCGCCATTGCGGCATCTCGCCCTCCACCTTGGGCCAGCGCGCGATGCGCTTGCCGGTGGCGGCCTGCGCTGCGGCGTCGCGTTGCTTGATCGCCTCGATCGCGCCCTGGTTCTGATCGGCACTCAGGCCCAATGACGCAGCGTCCATCCACGCTTCGATCGCGCTGCCACCCCAGGTGCTGTTGACGATGCCGATCGGCACGCCGGTGCTGGCGCGCAGCTCCTTGGCGAAGAAATAGCCAACCGCGGTGAACTCACCAGCGCTTGCAGCCGTTGCGGCCTTCCACTCGCCACCGGTCAGGCGCGCCTGCGGCTGCACCGACCACGACTTGGGCACCTTGAAATGCCGCAGCTGCGCATCGTTGGCCGCGGCCACCGCTTGCGGGCCGTCGCTGGCCTGGGCCAACGGCCATTCCATGTTCGATTGCCCGCTGGCCAGCCACACATCGCCAACCAGCACATCGCGCACCTGCAGCTCGCCCCCGTCGCCCTGCACACGCAACACGTAGGGGCCACCGGCTGCGTGCGCAGGCAGCTTGACCTTCCATTGCCCTGTTGCGTCGGCCTTGGCGGAGGCGCGCTTGCCGTCGAAGCTGACCGTGATCGCGGCATTGGGCGAAGACCAGCCCCACACCGGCATCGGCTGATCGCGCTGCAGCACCGCGCCATCGGCAAACAGCAGCGGCAGCGTCGGCACCGCCCAGGCGCACGGACTTGCCAGCACCAGGCCCAGCAAGCAGCCACGACGAACGAAAGAAGCGGTCATGCAGTGATCTCCAAAGTCGGCGCAGCCAGGCGGCGCACAGCGCCGTACACGGTAAGACAGCGCGATGACACGCGCAGCGACGCGACGCTCATCGTGGATCGCCATAGAAGATGCCACGGCCACCGGTGGCAAAGTACACGCGGCCGGCAATACGCGGGTCGCCGGTCACGCTATACGGCTTGCCGAAGCGATGGGCATCGTCGTTGATACGTCGCCAATGCGCGCCCTCGTCGTCGGAGCGGAACATGCCATCCACGCCGGCTACGCGTCCGGCCAGATACAGGGCTGGCGGCGCGCCGGCACGCAGCGCCTTGCCGATGCCCAACGAGCGCGCTTCGTCGGGTCTGGAAAGCGTGCGCAACTGGCCGTTTCGCCAGCGCATCACGCCCAGCGTCGGGCTGGCCAGATACACCACACCCGCACGCCAGGGGTCGGGCCGCAGCTGCGGGCGCGCACGTTCATCGCGGGCCGGGCTGCCGACCTGCTGCCCGGTATCGCGAAAGCTGGCCGCGCCATCGCGGCTCTCGTACAGCCGCCCACTCAACCGATCGGCCGCGTACCAGCGCTGTGCATCGACGCGATCGGCCACCACGACCGCGGTGTCGGGCAAGCCCTGCACGCGTTGCCAGTGCTTGCCGACATCGCCGGTGCGCCATACCCCGCCCTGCTCCGGTGCCCACACCACCTGGGCTGCATCGGCGGCGATGGCAATGGTGCCGGCCCCCTGCCCGCGCGGTGGTTCGCTGGCGAACGCGCTCCAGTGCGTGCCACCGTCCTGCGAATACAGCGCGCGGATCTCGTTGTTGCGGCGATCGCGCACGGTGCCGCTGCGCACCACCCACTGCGGCGCCTGGCCGGCGGCATCGATACTCTCGCCGTTGGTCAGGCGCGGGCCCAGATACTGCAATTGTGCGGTGTCCAACGCGTCATGCCGGAAGCCATCGATATCGCCCAGCGCACTGAGCAGATGCGCGCCGGCCATCGGGCTGAGCAGATCCAGCGGCACGGTTTCTTCCAGCCCTCGGTCCTGGAACCACCACTGCAACGGCTGCTGCGTTGAAAACGTCTGCAGATTGCGCGAGGCCCAGATGCCATAGCCGGTGACGAACAAGGCGTGGTTGCTGTCGAACGGATCGATCGCCAGCGCGCCTATCCAGTGCGGTGTTGCGTGCGCGGTCCACGGCGCGGCACTGTGATCGAACTGCGCACCGGCCAACAGCGGCGCCCAGCTACGCCCGCCATCGCTGCTGCGAAATATCTCATCGCGCGGCGTGCGGCGGCGGAACGTGCTGGCTAGCAGCACCTGCGGATGCTGCGGATCCACCGCCACCGCGCCCCAGCCGAAGCCATCGCCGCTGGCGGGTTGCGGGATCGGGCTGATCTCGTGCCAGCGGCCTTGTGCCGCATCGTAGTTCCATAGCGCGCCACCGGCCATCAGGTCCGGGCCGGGGTGATCGCCATAACTCACATACCACTGCCCAGCGTTGCCTCCGACCATGTGGTTGGGGCGCAGCCCTTTGGGTTGCCCGGCCACGGGCGACCAGGTGCGCCCCGCATCTTCGGAGACGTACAGGCTGGTCTGCGCAGTGGAAACGCCCACATAGATGCGGGGTGTCGCAGCGCCGGTCCGGCCGCTGGCGGCATCGAAGACCACGAAGGCGATGCCCACGGCCTGTTCGCTTCCCACATGGTTGCGCGCGGTGGCGCCTGCCAATGCATCGGTCGGAAACGTCTCCACCCGCGCCCAGTGCGCGCCACGATCGTCACTGCGCCACAGGCCTGCATCCCGCGAACCCAGCAACAGCACACGGCCGTCGTGCGGGTCCACCGCCAGCCGCTCGCCGTTGGCGCGGCCCAATTGATTGCCACCGAGCTTGAACGGCAACTCGGCGCGTTCGAAATGCTTACCGCGATCGAACGAACGCAACACCGCCGCATTGCCGGCGCGTTCGTGCATGTAGGTGCCGGCAGCCAGATACAGCGCGTCCGGGTCGGCAGGATCGACCGCGAAGGCGTCGATTCCCATCAGGTTCCAGTCGTCGGCCCCCAACCAATCGGTCAGCGCAACCCACTGCTGCGCCTGCGCGTCCCAGCGATAGGCACCACCGACATCGGTGCGTGCATAGGCGAGATCGCGTTCGGCGGGATGAAACAGCACCCCGGTGACGAAGCCGCCCCCGCCGATGGCCACGCTGTGCCACTGATACGGTTCTGGCGTGCCGGGCTCGTCCGCAGCGACGCTGGACGTCATGAACAGCACCACCAGCGCCAGGCAGACCGCAGTCAGCCACGCACGTGCTGCAGAAAAACGGCGCTTAGTAGGCGGATCGATCACGGCGATCATTCCTCCGGCTCCCCTCGCGATCGATGGCCTGGCCATCGATAGGAAAAACACCGGCCCAACGAGCTGCCTGCACAGCTCGCCGGACCGGCGACGCACTTCCTACGGCGCGTTCTACAGGCTGGCCCGCAAGGTCAGGCCATACCGACGATCGTTGATCACGAAATCGCGGTAGCGCGACTCGACACCCAGGTAGCTCTCGCGGCGGGTATCGAGCAGATTCACGCCATCGAGCGAAATCGACCACACATCATTGATGTTGAAACGCAGCGAGGCATCCAGCTGGCCGAAGCCCTTGTTGTAGACCGGCAGGTTGCCGGTGCCGTTGCCCGCGGTGGTCACCAGCCAGTCGCTGCGCCAGTTGTAGGCCACACGGCCCTGGAAGCGCGACGTTTCGTAGCTGAGGATCGCGTTGTAGCTGTTCTTGGACAGGCCCTCCAGCGGCACCGTCAGCGACTGGCCGTTGGTGTCGGTGGCCGTGGGGCTCGGCGCCTCGCTGTCGACGTAGGTGTAGTTGGTCTGCAGGCCGAAGCCGCTCAACCAGCCCGGCAGGAAGTCGAAGAACTGCGTGTAACCCAGCTCCGCGCCGCGGATCTTGCCCGAATCGCCATTGACCGGCCGGGTGATCTGCCACACCTGGCCGTCGTAGACCTCGTTGAAGACGGCATTGGCGATGAAGCCTTCCACCTTCTTGTAGAACACGGTGCCGTACATCATCGAGCCCTGGCCGAAGTACCACTCCAGCGCGGTGTCGAACTGGTCGGCCTTGACCGCTTCCAGGCTCGGGTTACCTGCGGTGCCGGTGAAGGTCGAAGCGCCGTTGGAGGTGCCGGTGCTCAGGCTCAGGTTCGGGTTGAGCTTGTCGAAGGTCGGGCGCGAAATACCGCGCGAGGCGGCAAACCGCCACTGCATCGGCTGCAGGTTCGGATTGCCGGCAGTACCGGTCCATCTGGACACCGTGCCGTTGGATTCGGTGTTTGCCGCGAGCAGCAGGTACGGCTGCAATTGCGTGTAGTCCGGGCGCGCCATCGCCTTGGACGCGGCGATACGCCACTGCAGCGCGTCGGAGAACTTGAAGCGCATGTTGAAGCTCGGCAGCACGTTGGTGTAGCTGCCCTTGGCGTTGTTGGCGAAGTACTGCCCGGTGTATTGCTCGCGCAGCTCCTCCGAACCCGCGCTTCCCGACAGGTCGGGGAACTGGCCGTAGCCATTGGCCTCGGTCTTGGTCTGCACGATGCGCACGCCGATATTGCCGTCTACCGGCACGCCCAGCGCTTCGTCGTTGCCGAAGTACATCACTGCGTAGGCGGCCTGGGTGCGTTCGAACTGGCGATTGATGTCCTGCAGCTGGTACTTGTCCGGCGCCCAGCCCGAGCCGCGCAGCGCCACGATCTGCTCGATCATCTTCGAGGTACCGGCGTAGTCCTTGACTGCGGCGTCGCTCGGAAAATACAGGCTGTTGGGCACATCGATCTTGCCGCGGAACAGATTGGAATACGAATACAGCTGCGAGGTGCCGGTCATGTAGGTGGCCAGATCGGCCAGTCCGGTCCCATTGGCGGTTCCGGGAATCTGCGCCCAGTTGTCGCTGATCACCCCCCAGTTGTAGCCGGAGTTCTTGTTGATCTGGGTGCGATCGGTGGCACGGATGCCGGCCCGGAAGGTCCGCAGCCAGGAACTGTCGTCGAATGCATACTCCAGGTCGAAGCGCGTGGCCAGCTCGCGGCCGCGATTCTTCGCCAAATGGTCCATCGCCGCACTCCAGAAATAATTGGAGGGGTTGCTGGTGTAGGTCGTGTCGGCAATCGCGACCGATGGATATTTGCCGCTCAGGTCGAAGGTCAGGCCCGGCAGGTAGATCGAATCGAACAGGGTGAAATCCAGCGAATCGCTTTCCGAGCGCACCAGCTGCATATCGCCGCGCACGGTGAGGTTGCTGGTGAGCTTGTGGGTAAAGCCACCGGACAAATCCGAGGTGGTCGTGCTCTGCTGTGCGTAGCGGTTGTTGGTGTAGAAGCGCACGCCATCGTTGCCGGTGACGTTGCCGCGCCAGGAACTGGAGGCCGGCGAGCCGCTGACGAAGCGGCCGTCGGCATCGTAGGTGAATTGCGTGCCGGGCGCCGGACCAATCGCGTTGGTGTCGTCGTTGAAGAACGCTGCGCGCTCCTGCCAGTTCATGTCGTAACTGGAACGCATGTACTGCACGTAGATTTCGGTGTCGTCGCTCGGCCGCCACTGGAACGCGCCGGCCACGCCATTGCGCTTGCGCTCGAAATCGAGCTGCCGCCAGTTGACGCCGCCGGGCACGTAGACCTTGTCGAAGCTGGTGCCTTCCAGCAGCGCCGCGTCGGTGCGACGCACGAACGGCTCGACCTGGATGCCATCGCTGCGGGTGGCCAGTTCCGAATGCGCCACATCCACCATCAAGCCCATCTCGCCGAGGCTGGTGTTCCAGCGATCGCTGAAGAGAAACGAACCCGATGGTTTGTAGGTCTTGCTGAAATCGCCGCAGTTCACGTCGGCGGTCGCACCGATGACCCGGCCCGGCTGGTCGAACGGCATCCGCGTGCGCAGGTTGACCGTGCCGCCCAGGCCGCCTTCGATGATCTCGGCCGACGGGTTCTTGTAGACGTCCACGCCCGCCATCAGTTCGGCTGGCACATCCTCAAAGCTCAGACCGCGGCCACTGGCGGCGCTGAAGCTGTCGCGGCCATTGAGCTCGCCGCGCACCTGGGTCATGCCGCGAATCATCACGCCGCTGCCTTCGGCCGAGAAGTGGTCCGGATCGTTACGCGCCATGAAGTGATCGATGGTCACGCCGCTCACCCGTTGCAGGGTTTCGGTGACGCTGCGGTCAGGCAGCGCACCGATGTCCTCGGCACTGACCGAATCGACGATCTGTTCGGCATCGTGCTTGATCGACTGCGACTTGATCAGGCTGGCGCGCACACCGCGCACTTCCACCGCGTCCAGGTCGGTGGCCTTGCTTGCGTTGCTCGAGGAGGCATTCTGGGACGACTGCGCCTGCTGCGCGTAGACCGGCGCAGCGAGCAAGAGCCCGATACTGACGGCCATGGCGGAACGGCGCAACGAAGGCAGACGACGGGCAAGCACGCCCGTGCCTGCCGAGGCATGGCTGGAACACTGGTACATCTGAATCCCTCCCAGGACGCAAGACGATTGAATCGGGTTGTCGCCGCGCAGACGCGCGGCGTGATCACGCAAAAAAATGGGCGATGTCGCCCGTCAATTCCCTCCAGCAAGCGGCTTGGCCGCCGATCGCGTACCCGACGTTACGTGCGCTTCAGCGTGCGATCTGGTTCACACGTATAGGCGCACAGCGCAGCGCCAGCCAATGAAAATTTCACAGGCTGCTATTCCGCTGCGGAATAGCAATGGACGCACCGGTCAGGCAAGGGAGTCCGGCACGCGTAGCGCGGGGTACAGACGTCGCGCAGTGGTGCGCAACGCCTGCAGAATGCGCTCGGCACCAGGCGGCAGGACGTAATCGCGGCGACGGATGATGCCGAACGATTCCATCCGCACGCCCAGTTCAATGGGCAGCACGGTGAGCAATTTCGCCTGGATCAACGGCGCCACCGATTCCACCGGCAGGGCGGTCAGCATGTCGGTGCCGCGCAGCAGGGTCGAGGTGACTGGCAGCGACGAGGTTTCGATGGCATTGGTCGGCGTCTGCACGCCGTGCTCCATGAACATCGAATCCAGGCGCGCGCGCAATACGCTGTCGGCGGGCGGCAAGATCCAGCCATGCCGTACCAGGTCCGCATGCTGCAGGCCGGCGCGGCTGGCCAGCGGGTGCCCGGCACGCGCGATCACCGAATGCGGCTCGTCGGCCAGCGGTTCGAACTCCAGCTCGCCCACACCTTCCGGCCCCAGGATGCGCCCGATCACGATGTCCAGTTGCCCGTCCAGCAACTTGGCCACCAGCGGACGGCTGTAGTCCATTTCCACACGCACCAGGATGTCCGGAAACTCCCGCTTGACCTCGGCGATGGCCTGCGGCACCAGATTGGTACCCGGATTGACCACCGTGCCGATCGAAGCCTGGCCCATGCGCCCGGCGCGTAGCGCGGCGATTTCTTCCTGCGCCCGCCCGATCTCCGACATCGCCGCACGCGCGCGCCGGATCAGCACGTGGCCATACCAGGTGGGTTCCACGCCACGGGCATGCCGCTCGAACAGTTTCACCCCCAGCATGTCTTCCATTTCTGCCAGCAATTTGGACGCGGCCGGTTGCGTCATGCTGGCGGCCTCAGCCGCGCGCAGCACCGAGCGCTGTTCGTGCAAATGCAGCAGTAGCAAGAGCTGGCGCGTCTTGAGGCGGGCTGCGTTGAACCAGGGAGTACCGGAATTTGCCATAGCGTGCGGTTGCGGCCGTGTATTCGTCGGAGGAATAGAATATGCCGAAAATTTCATTTGCAGCACATATCTCCCCGCGCGAGGCTATCGAACGCCGCAGCAGGAGCCCCTACCTCCCGGGCGCGGTGAGAACAGACGTGACCTGCCCTTCCCAGGGTGGCAACACGCACGCCCTACACGCGGAGGTGGACGACGATGACGGCATCATGCCCGCCGATTGCAGGCCGTAGGACGGCGCATGCGTGTACAGGCGGCACTCCCCCACCGCCGGAATCCATCGCCTTCGTCGTCACGCGTTCTCCTGCGATGGTGCGCGTCGGCCGTCATGCCACGACCCGCCGTCGCGCAGCCTCCCCCGACATCGCCAGCCACCGGGCCGCCAACCGCCGCTTTCCGCTCTATCGCGAGTAACCGCATGACTTCAGATACCACCGCCAGCCCGTTCGTCCTGCCCCTGGTCGCCATCCTGCGCGGCATCACGCCGGAGGAGACGCTCGACCATGTCGGCGCACTGATCGACGCCGGCTTCGATGCGATCGAAATCCCGCTCAACTCGCCGTGCTGGGAGCAGAGCATCGCGCTGGCGCAACGGACCTATGGCGAGCGCGCCTGGATCGGTGCCGGCACCGTGTTGCGCAACGAAGATGTCGACACCCTGGCCGAGATCGGCGCGCGCTTCATCGTCACCCCCAACACGCGGCCGTCGCTGATCCGTCATGCGGTATCGCGCGGTCTGACCGTGGTGGCGGGTTTCGCCACCGCCAGCGAGGCGTTCGACGCCATCGACGCCGGCGCCACCATCCTCAAGCTGTTCCCGGCAGCGACCTATGGCGCGGCGCATGTGCGCGCGCTGCGCTCGGTGCTGCCCACGCACATCCCGGTCTACGTGGTGGGCGGCGTCAGCACGCAGACCCTGGCCGGCTTCATGGCCCAGGGCGCGGCCGGTGCCGGCATCGGTGGCGAACTGTACAAACCAGCGCAATCCCTCCAAACAACCCAAACCCACGCACGCGCCTTCGTGCAGGCCTACCAGGAACTGCAAGGATGAAGATCACCCGCCTCACCACCTACCACGCCGCGCCACGCTGGCTGTTCCTCAAGGTCGAGACCGACGAGGGCATCACCGGGTGGGGAGAGCCGGTCATCGAAGGACGCGCACGTTCGGTGGAGGCCGCCGTGCACGAACTGGCCGGCTATGTGGTCGGCAAGGATCCGGCGCGCATCAACGACCTGTGGCAAACCCTGTACCGCGCCGGCTTTTATCGTGGCGGCGCGATCCTGATGAGCGCCATCGCCGGCATCGACCAGGCGTTATGGGACATCAAGGGCAAGACGCTGGGCGTGCCGGTGTACGAGCTGCTGGGCGGGCTGGTGCGCGATCGCATGAAGACCTACCGCTGGGTCGGCGGCGACCGCCCGGGCGCCATCATCCAGCAGATCACCGACTACCGCGCGCTGGGCTTTGACACCTTCAAGTTCAACGGTACCGAAGAAATGAAGCTGATCGACAGCGCGCGCGCCGTCGATGCGGCGGTGGTCAAGGTGGCCGAAATCCGCGAAGCCTTCGGCAACAGCATCGACTTCGGCATCGACTTCCACGGCCGTGTCGGCGCGCCGATGGCCAAGGCGCTACTGCGCGAGCTGGAGCCGTTCAAGCCGCTGTTCGTCGAAGAGCCGGTACTGGCCGAACAGGCCGAGTATTACCCGCGCCTGGCCTCAAGTACCTCCATTCCGCTCGCCGCCGGCGAGCGCATGTTCTCGCGCTTCGAATTCAAGAATGTGCTGTGCGCCGGCGGCATCGGCATGGTGCAACCGGACCTGTCGCATGCCGGCGGCATCACCGAATGCGTCAAGATCGCCGCGATGGCCGAAGCCTACGATGTGGGCTTCGCACCGCATTGCCCGCTCGGCCCGATCGCACTCGCCGCGTGTCTGCACGTGGACTTCGTTTCGCACAACGCCGTGCTGCAGGAACAGAGCATCGGCATCCACTACAACGAAGGCGCGGACCTGCTCGACTACGTCATCAACAAAGACGATTTTCACTGCGTGGATGGCAGCATTGCGGCCCTGCCCAAACCCGGGCTCGGTGTGGAGATCGACGAAGACATGCTCAAGCGCGCAAACGAAAATCCGCCCGACTGGCGCAACCCGGTGTGGCGCCACAGCGATGGCAGCATCGCCGAATGGTGAGCACGCCCGAACACACCGCCGTGCTGGCGGTCGACAGCCGCTGCACGCATGGCGAAGGCGTGTTGTGGTGCGAGCAGCGCCAGGCGCTTTACTGGGTCGACATCAGCGAAAAACGCCTGTGGCGGCACCACCCGGCCAGCGCGCAGACGCGCTACTGGACGCTGCCCGACCGCCCCGGCTGCATCGGCCTGATGGACGACGGCCGCGTGCTTGTCGCACTGGCCAAGGCAATCGGCATTGTCGATCCGGACACCATCGAAGCAGACGCGCTGCCCTTCGAAAAACTGGCCGACGTGGAAGCGGACAACCCGCTCACGCGCAGCAACGATGGTCGCGTCGACCGGCATGGCAATCTGGTGTTCGGCACCATGGACGAGCACGACAGCAAGGCCGCACGCGGTGCGTTCTACCAATTTTCGCTGAAGCACGGCTTGCGTGCCCTGCCGTTGCCGGGCGTTTCGATCCCCAATTCGATCTGCTTCAGCCTCGACGGCCGCACCATGTATTACTGCGATTCGGTGCGCCCGCAGATCCTGTGCTGCGATTACGACCCGCAGACGGCACAAACCAGCAACACGCGTGTGTTCACCACCCTCGATCGCGATGACGCCGAGCCGGACGGCTCGGTCATCGACAGCGAAGGCCACCTGTGGAATGCGCAATGGCGTGCGTCGCGGGTGGTGCGTTATCGCCCCGACGGCAGCGTGGAGCGCATCGTGCAGCTGCCGATCAAGCATCCTACCTGCAGCGCCTTCGGCGGCGCGGCACTGGATCGCCTGCACGTGATCAGCTCGCGCCTGGACCATAGCGCCGATGAGCTGGCCCGCATGCCCGAGGCCGGCAGCCTGTTCGTCTGCGATCTGGCCATCGCCGGCCTGCCCGAAAACCGGGTAGCGGGCGCGTGATCGCCATCGACTGGGGCACCAGCAGCCTGCGCGGCTATCTGCTCGATGCCGACGGCACGGTCCGTGAACAGCGCCGCGGTAGCGACGGCATCCTGGCCTGCCAGGGCCGCTTCGACGATGTGCTGGCTGGCCTGATCGACGGCTGGGACGGCCCGCTGCTGCTCTCGGGCATGATCGGCAGCCGCAATGGCTGGGTCGAGCAACCTTACCTGCCCTGCCCGGCCGACACCGCCGCGCTCGCCCGGGCGATGCGCTGCTACGACGGCTTGTTGCCGGACCGCGCGCTGTGGTTCGTGCCCGGCGTCAGCAGCGGGGAACAGGCCGGCGTGCCCGATGTGATGCGTGGCGAAGAAACCCAACTGGTCGGGCTGATCGCCGCACTCGGCGACGGCGCGCATGTCGCCTGCCTGCCTGGCACGCACAGCAAATGGGCGCGGATCGACAACGGTCAGCTGACAGGCTTTGCGACGGTCATGACCGGCGAGTTGTACGCTGTGCTGCGTCAGCACAGCATCCTCGGCAAGCTGATGGACGACGATCATGCCGGGCTGGACGCTGACGCGTTCCTGCAAGGTGTCGACCGCAGCAACGACCCCGGCGGCCTCAGCCACCACCTGTTCGGCACCCGCACGCTCGGCCTGTTCGAACGCCTGTCCTCCGCGGCGCTGCCGTCCTACCTCTCGGGCGTGCTAATCGGCCACGAACTGCGCGAGCACCGCGGCGGTCACGCCATCGTGCACCTGGTCGGCAGCCCTTCCTTGGCGCAACGCTACGCGTTGGCGCTGCAGCATCTGGGCATCGAAAGCCGGCAGCATCCGGAAGATCTGGCCGCGGCCGGGTTGTTCGCGCTGGCCAGGCAACGCGGACTGGCCTGACAGCCCGGCACCAAAAACGCCGACAACTCCACACCCATCACGCGACTGCTTTAGAATTGGAAGGCTAAACGCTGGATTCCGCCATGCCTTTTGTTGTCACCGAAAACTGCATCAAGTGCAAATACACCGACTGCGTCGAGGTTTGTCCGGTGGATTGCTTCCACGTCGGCCCGAACTTCCTGGTCATCGACCCGGACGAGTGCATCGACTGCACCCTGTGCGAGCCGGAATGCCCGGCCAACGCGATCTATCCCGAAGACGATGTGCCGGCCGGCCAGGAGGCCTTCGTGGCACTCAACGCCGAACTCGCCAAGGCCTGGCCCGTGCTGACGGTGCGCCAGGAGCCGGCGCCGGATGCTGCCGAATGGGATGGCAAGCCTAACAAGTTGCCGCTGCTGCAGCGCTGAGTTACGCGACCGGGCGCGGCCCGGAGCCACACCGCTGCACGCACCTGGCAGTGCAGTTGCCATCGACTCCGCACAAACGCAAAACGGGCGCCCAGGGCGCCCGTTTTGCTATCCATCAAACCGAACCGGCCTCAGCCGCCCAGCTTGCTCTTCAGCGAGGAGATCACCGCCACCGGCGCGGCCGCCGTGGCCGGCATGCCACGCGGGTCCACTGCCGACACATAGCTGCCCGCGTCGACCTTGACCACGCGCACCAGGAAGCTGGAACCCTCGTAGCTCACGTCATAGGAACCGAGCATCTGCGCCTTGCTGGCAATGGTCAGGCCCGGGATATCGGCCAGTGCCGCGCCCACCTTGGCAAACACCTCGTCGCGCTCGCCCGGCACGGTGAAACCGCTGTTGGCGCTCGCCGACGGCGGCGTGTTGCTGTTCTGCTGCGTGGTGGAGGCCAGGGTCGGCACCTTCATCGCACCGGAGGTGTCGGGCAGGTTCAGATCCGGCGGCACTTCCAGCGGGCGGGCTTCCGGTGCCAGCGCATAGTCGCCGCGCGCGCCCTTGTGAAACCAGCTGCAACCGCTCGTGGCGGCGACGGTGGCGGTCGCCAGCAACGCGAGCGACAGCACGCGGACGGGGGAAACGGAATGACGCATCGATAGATCTCCTGGGTCAGGCCGCGAGCATTTCGCGGCTGGAAAGTGCTTCCAACGCAATGGCGTCGGCGGCAAGGCGGTCGGCGGCAGGCTGGTGCGCCGCAGAAAGAGGCAGCAGCGGCAAGCGCAGGCCGTGACCGATCCCGGCGCGCTGCAGCAGCGCCTTGACCGGGATGGGATTGGATTCGATGCCGCAGAAGCTGTGGTATTCGCTCAGCCGCGTGTCCCAGGCAGTGGCAGCATCGCGCTGGCCGTCGCGGGCCAGATCGCACAGGCGCCGGTACGCCGCCGGCAAGGCGTTGGAGGCCACCGAGATCAGCCCGGCAGCGCCGGACAACATCGCGTGCGCCGCGCTGCCATCGTCGCCGCTGAGCACTGCAAAACTGTCGCTGCGCAGCGCCACCAGCGCGGCGACGCGCTCGGGTTCGCTAAGCGCTTCCTTGATGGCGACGATGTTCGGATGACCCACCAGCTCGGCCACCGTCTCCGGCAACAAGTCGCAACCAGTACGGCCCGGCACGTTGTACAGCACCACCGGCAGGCCGCCTTCGTTGGCCACCGCCAGAAAGTGCGCCTTCAACCCGGCCTGGGTCGGACGCACGTACGGCGGCGTCACCACCAGCGCGTACTGCGCGCCCAGCGCCGCAGCGCGACGGGTTTGCGCAATGGTCTTTGCCGTCCCGGACAAGCCGGTGCCGGCCAGCACCGGCACACGGCCGGCCACCTGTGCCACAGCCGCGCGCAGCAGCGTGTCGTATTCGTCGTCGCTCAATGCCGCCGCTTCGCCGGTGGAGCCGGCAACCACGATTCCCTGCACGCCACCGTGCAACTGCTGCTCCAGCAGCCGCCGCCAGGCATCCAGGTCGAGTGCGCCATCGGGACCGAAGGGGGTCGCCAGCGCGGTGATGATGCCGGAAAGGGACAAGATTCTGCTGCTCTTACGTGACAGGAAAAGGCCCGCGCGCACGCGGGTTGCGACCGCCTGCATGTTACTTGCGGCGCGAAACCACGGGCAAGTATGCTGGTCGCCGCCAGGGCGCCTGCCCGGGCGGCCATTCAGCCTGATGCAATGCCGGAAGCCCCTTTGACCGACTCTACACCCCGGCCTTCGCCGACCGAAAATCACCTCCTGATCAACGCCTACACGACGCATCCGGAGTCCCCCCTGTTGCCCGTCACTCGCCGCATCGCCGACAGCGGCTGCAATCTCGTGGATGCCCGTCTGGCCACGGTGGGGCGCGACGTCTCGGTCACCGCACTGGCCACCGGCTCCTGGGATTCGGTCGCCAAGCTCGAAGCCATGCTGACCCGGCTCGAACGCGAAGAAGGACTGAAACTGGTGTGGTACCGCACCGGCCCCAAGCAGACCCAGTCCAACCTGCTGCCCTACATCGTCGAAGTGATCGCCGCCGACAAGCCGGGCATCCTGTTCCAGCTGGCCGATTTCTTCGACCGCCAGGGCATCACCATCGAAAACCTGCAGAGCACGCGCTACCGCGCCATGCAGACCGGCGCGGAGATGTTTTCGGCGCAGGTGACGATCGGCGTGCCGGCCAACATGCACATCGCCGCATTGCGCGATGATTTCCTGGAATTCTGTGATCACCTCAATCTCGACGCGATCATGGATCCGATGAAGTTCTAAGGCACCCATCAATGGCCATCGCGATCTCTGCGCTAAAACAGATGTTCGACCACATCCGCTCCGAGACCGATTGGAATCTCGACGGCCCGCTGCGCTGGGAATACTTCTTCGCCGATCCTGCGCAGGAGCCGCTGCAGAAGCTCGCCGAGCAACTGACCCAGGACGGCTATCGCGTCATCGACATCTTCCTCGGCGAACGCGACGAAGACGATGGCGATGACGAAGAGTCGTACTTCCTGCATGTGGACAAGAAGGAACACCACACCATCGAGTCGCTGAATCAGCGCAATGCGCAGTTCGACGCACTTGCCAAACGCTTCCATGTGGCTGCTTATGATGGGATGGACGTCGGCCCGGCATGACCGCGCCGTACGCCCCTCCACTTTGGGCTGAGCAACGATGACCGACGCTGTGCTGGAATTACCCGCTGCAACCTTCGATCTGCCGCTGGCGCTGTCCGGCGGCACCCAGACCACCCTGCGCGAGCATGCCGGCAAATGGCTGGTGCTGTACTTCTACCCGAAGGACAGCACGCCCGGCTGCACCACCGAAGGCCTGGACTTCAACGCGCTGCTGCCGCAGTTCAAAAAGGCCGGCGCGGTGGTGTTGGGCGTTTCGCGCGATTCGGTGAAGTCGCACGACAACTTCTGCGCCAAGCAAGGCTTCACCTTCCCGTTGATCAGCGACAGCGATGAAGCGCTATGCCGCGCCTTCGACGTGATCAAGGAAAAGAACATGTACGGCAAGCAGGTGCTCGGCATCGAGCGCAGCACCTTCCTGCTCTCGCCCGAGGGGCGCATCGTGCAGCAATGGCGCAAGGTCAAGGTGGCCGGCCATGCCGAGGCCGTGCTGGCCGCGTTGAAGGCGCACGCCAAACAGTGACACCCCTCGCTTCCCGCGTCCTCCATCACCCTGCCCCGGCAGGCGTGTTGGCTCGCCCCTGCTCCATCACTTGGAAGACCCAATGACCCGAGGCAAGCGCATCTACGTGCTGGACACCAACGTGCTGATGCACGATCCCACCGCGCTGTTCAAGTTCGAGGAACACGATGTGTTCCTGCCGATGCAGGTGATCGAGGAGCTCGACAATGCCAAGAAGGGCACCTCCGAAGTCAGCCGCAATGCACGCCAGGTCAGCCGGTTCCTGGACGAATTGCTGGAAAACACCAACGCCGAGCAGATCCAGGCCGGCATCCTGCTCAGCCATCCGCAGGGCATCCAGCTCAAGGGCCAGGCCGCGATCGGCCGGCTGTTTTTCCAGATCAAGCCGATCGATCCGGGCCGCACCTTCGGCGAAATGCTGCCGGACAACAAGATCCTGGCCTCGGTGCTGGCGCTGCGCGAAGAAAACCCGGATGTGCCGGTCATCCTGGTGTCCAAGGACATCAACCTGCGTATCAAGGCCTATATCAGCGGCCTGGTCGCCGAGGACTATCAGAACGACCGTGCGCTGGACGATTTCAGCCTGCTGTTCACCGGCGCCATCGAGCTGCCGGAAGACTTCTGGCAGAAGCACAACGAAGATCTGCGCAGCTGGAACGAGCGCGGCCGCACCCATTACGAAATCGTCCTGGCCGAGGATGAAGACTGGTATCCGAACCAATACCTGTACCTGCCCGGCGAAGATGAAGTGGAGCTGCGCGTGGCCAAGGTGGGCGGCGGCAAGGCCACCTTGTGCCTGGTCGACGATTTCCGCAGCGGGCCGCATGCGGTCTGGGGCATCGTGGCACGCAACCGCGAGCAGAATTTCGCGCTCAACGCGCTGATGGACCCGGAAATCGACTTCGTGACCCTGCTCGGCACCGCCGGCACCGGCAAGACCCTGCTCGCACTGGCTGCCGGCCTGGCGCAGACCATGGACCAGCAGCGTTACCGGGAAATCATCATGACCCGCGCCACCGTCAGCGTGGGCGAAGACATCGGCTTCCTGCCCGGCACGGAAGAAGAAAAGATGACCCCGTGGATGGGCGCACTGACCGACAATCTGGAAGTGCTCACGCACAACCAGGAAGGCGGCTCGTGGGGCCGTGCGGCCACCAACGACCTGCTTGCCAGTCGCATCAAGATCCGCTCGATGAACTTCATGCGCGGCCGCACCTTCCTGTCGCGCTACCTGATCCTGGACGAGGCGCAGAACCTCACGCCCAAGCAGATGAAGACGCTGATCACCCGTGCCGGCCCCGGCACCAAGATCGTGTGCCTGGGCAACGTCGAACAGATCGACACCCCCTACCTCACCGAAACCACGTCGGGGCTGACCTACGCGGTGGATCGCTTCAAGGCCTGGCCGCATAGCGCGCATATCACGCTGCGTCGCGGCGAGCGCTCGCGTCTGGCCGACTTCGCGTCGGAGGTGTTGTGATGCGCGCATATCGCGGCGCGTTGGCGCTCGCGGTGATCGCGCTGGCCGGCTGCGCCAGCACGCAGGGGCCAGCCAGCGTGCCGACCAATCTCAAGAATGGCCAGTCCTGGATCATCACCCGGCAGAGCGTGGCCGAGCAGGTGTTGCAGACCTGCTCGCGCGACAGCCCGGCGCGGCATCCCGGCCAGATCAGCGGCTATTGGGCGCCGAGCCATCAGCAAATCGAACAGCTCGAAGCGCGGCAGGATGCGTTGACGCCCACCATTGCCGAGCCGCGCGAGTTCGACCGCCAATACGTGGGTGTGGTGATCCAGGGCCAGCAGTTGATCTACATCAACGCCTTCAAGCTCCCCAACGACCCGCCGGTGAAACCGGCGAGGGAAGCGATCCAGGTCTGCGACGGCGGCAGCACGTTCTGGGGCGCGCTGTACGACCCGCAGACCGGCGCGTTCTCGCAGATTGCAATCAACGGTAGCCCCTGACCCGAGATGGGAATCCTGCTGCCGCGCTGGGTCTGGATTGGCGCGGTGGCATTGTCGGCCGTGGCCGGCATGGTCAATGTGGTGGGCTACCTGGGCTCCGAGCACCAGGTGGTCAGCCACCTCACCGGCACGACCAGTCTGCTTGGCGTTGCCCTGGCGCAAAACACCGCACCGGATATCGGCTTTCTCTGCGGCGTCCTCATCGCCTTCTGCGCAGGCGCCATGCTCAGCGGACTGATCATCGAGGACGATGTCTTGCGGCTTGGACAGCGCTACGGCGCTGCGCTGATGATCGAGGCGCTGCTGTTGCTGGGCGCGACTGCGCTGTTCAAGTTGCATCATGTCGGCGGCGTCCTGTGCGCCGCTGGCGCCTGCGGCCTGCAGAATGCGATGGCGACCAGCCTCAGCGGCGCCGCGGTCCGCACCACGCATTTGAGCGGCATGTTTACCGACCTGGGCATCGGCCTGGGACACCTGCTGCGCGGGCGCCCGCTGCAGGTGCGCCGCCTCACGCTGAGCGCGCTGATCATCAGCGGCTTTCTCGGCGGCAGCATCCTCGGTACCTTGCTGTTCCAGCGCTGGCAGTACGACGCGCTCTACCTGCCCGCCGGCCTCACCGGATCGACCGGCGCCGGCTATGTCGCCTACCTGCAATGGCATCGCTGGCGCACAGGATGATGCGCACATCCTCCGGCCAGCAGTGCAGAATCGCCACATGACTACGCCCAGTACGCTGTCTGCATTGAGCATCGCCGGCTCCGACTCCGGCGGGGGCGCCGGCATCCAGGCCGACCTCAAGACCTTTGCCGCGCACCGCGTGCACGGGTTGTCGGCGATTACCGCATTGACCGCGCAACACACCCGCGCCGTCACCGCCGTGCATCTTCCACCACTGCCCTTCCTGCAGGCGCAGGTGGATGCCTGCTTCGCCGATTTCGAGATCCAGGCGGTCAAACTCGGCATGCTGGCCAATGCCGACATCATTCATTGCGTGGCCGACCTGCTTGAGCGGTATCGCCCGCCGTTCGTGGTGCTCGACCCGGTGATGGTGTCCACCAGCGGCGCGCGCCTGCTCGAAGATGCGGCCTTGGATGCGCTGCGCACGCGCTTGCTGCCGCTGGCTACCCTGGTGACCCCCAATACGCTCGAAGCCGAGCTGCTGACCGGCCGCCGCATCGACAGCGCCGACGCCGCCGAACATGCCACCGCCGCCTTGCTCGACCTGGGTGCCAACGCGGTGCTCCTCAAGGGCGGACATCTCCACGAAGGCGCACGCGTGCTCGACCGCTTCGATGACGGCGTGACCCAGGACGTGTTCATGCATCCGCGCCTGCAGGTCGATGCGCACGGCACCGGCTGCAGCCTGTCGGCAGCCATCGCCGCGCAGCTATGCCAGGGCCTGTCGCTGCTCAATGCCTGCGAAGCGGCGATCGATTACGTTGCCCGCGCCATCCGCATCGGCCAACGCCCCGGCCAGAGCGATGTGCTGGTGCTCGACCACTTCGGCGCCGCGCCCGGCGCATGAGCGTGCAGACCGATACCCTGCTCGCCAGCGCTGCAGATGGGCACCGCTGGCAAATGATCCGTTGCGCGCCGCCGCACCCGACGACAACGCTGCTGTGGCTGCCGGCATTGGGCGTGGCAGCGCGGCATTACCAACCCTTCGCACAAGCGCTCGCGTCCACCGGGGTTGCGGTGTATGTGCACGAATGGCGCGGCAATGGCAGCAGCACGCTGCGCCCGTCGCGCGAGCACGATTGGGGCTATCGCACGCTGCTTGCAGACGATCTCGCCGCCAGCCACGCCCTACTCGATATCCACGACCCGCAGCTGCCGCGCATTGTCGGTGGGCACAGCCTTGGCGGTCAGCTCGCGTGCTGCTATGCCGCGCTGCATCCGGTGCAATTCGCCCAGCTCTGGCTGGTGGCCAGCGGCTCGCCGTACTGGCGCAATTTTCCCGTCCCCATGCGTTACGGCCTGCCCTTGGCGTTTCGGTTGTTGCCGTGGCTGGCGCGCAGGCAGGGCGTGCTGCACGGGCGCAAGCTCGGTTTTGGCGGCACCGAAGCACGCAGCCTGATTGCCGACTGGGCACAGGTCGGCCGCAGCAATCGCTATCGCGCGGCAGGCGCGCCATGGGATCTGGAACAGGCGCTGGGCCAACTGCGTGTGCCGATCCGCGCAGTGACCCTTGCGCGCGATACGTGGGGCCCAGCAGATGCGCTGTGCGCATTACTCGACAAGATGCCGCAAACACATCCACACCATGTGCGATTGGACGATGTGCAACTGGGCGCACGCAGCGATCATTTCGCCTGGATGAAAACGCCTGCGGCCGTGGTCGCTGCACTGCGTAGCGCCCCTGACGACGATCGCAACGACGCTGGAATTTCACAAAGGGATTGACGGGCCGGTCGCTCATCCGCATAATTCCGCTCCTGACGAGGCGCCCGTAGCTCAGTTGGATAGAGTACCTGGCTACGAACCAGGCGGTCGGGAGTTCGAATCTCTCCGGGCGCACCATCCTCAGAACAAGAAGAAGACAGCACTCACGCGCTGTTTTTCTAGTTAAAAGATCCGATCGCCCTGCGTCAGATCTGCAAGTCAAAACAAGATATGCGCCCGTAGCTCAGTTGGATAGAGTACCTGGCTACGAACCAGGCGGTCGGGAGTTCGAATCTCTCCGGGCGCACCAATCTTGAAGAAAACGACCAGCTTGCTGGTCTTTTTTTTGCCCGTCGTTTCTGCCGAAGCAGACGATGGTGAACAGTGCGTTGCAATGTAGTGCGCCGTTCCGTCGGGCGATGCCGATCTTCCAGCGAAACGCACGCCGCCGTCACCGCACGCACAGCATCCGGTGCGATCAGGCCGTGGCAGCAGCAGCGTTCGCGTCGGCAACCACCGTGACCGGCACCAGCGATGTCACCGGATGCCCGGCATCGCGCCATGCATCCAGACCACCCAGCAGCGGCCGCACATCGCGGTACCCGCGCTCGCGCATCCGCGCGGCCAGCCATGCGGCAGACACCTCGTCCGGACACGCACAGTAGATCACCACGCTGCGATCGCGCGGCACGCTGGCAAGGATCTGCGCCAGCTGACGCTCGTCGGCGAACACGGCACCAGGAATGGTGTATGGCTGCAACTGGCGATAGCCCGGGGCGCGGATATCCAGCACGGTCGGCCGCAGGCTTTCTTCGCCATCCAGCAACGGCACCAGCTCCTCTACCGCGATGCGCGCATGCTCCAGCGATCGCAACAGGCTCTGCCGTCGCCACCAGCGCCAACCGACATAGCCGGCCAGCAACGCGGCCAAGACCACGATCGCGCCAGAGCCAAGTTCGGACAGCAAGGCGAGCACGTCCTGCACCTGACGCGCGAACACAGCCCCCACACTCAGGCCGACCAATGCCCACAACGATGCACCGAAGGCGTCGTATCGCAGGAACGCCGCAGGACGTACCCGCATTGCCCCGGCCATCGGCACCGAGACCATCGACAAGCCCGGCACGAACTTGGCCACTGCCAGCACGCGCACGCCCCAGCGCGAAAAGAAGCGCTCGGTCTGCTTCATGCAGCTGTCGCGCGACAGCGACAGCCGACACAGCGACTGCAAGGTGCGGTTACCGAAGCGGCGACCGGCCAGATACCAGACCAGATCGCCCAAAAGACTTGCCGCGACAGACACCGCCAACGCCGCAAGCCCGGCCAGCCAGGCATCGCCGCCCCCTTGCAACGCATAGCTGGCGCCGACCAGCACCAGGGTCGGCAATGCTGGCACCGGCAGCCCGAGCGACAACGCCAGCACGTTGGCGAACACCAGCGCCACTCCGTACTGTTCGATCAAGCCTTGCATGCGACAACCCTGCGCGACGGCGGGCTACCATTATCCGCCTTCCGTCACAGCGGCGACTGCCCGGCAGCGACGGAACGATACGTTGCGGCCAAGGCCTGCAACCAGCGCTCGAACAGGCCCTCGCTGCGCAAGGCGCGCCGCCACCAACCCAAGGCCTCTCCCTCTTCGCCCGGCCGCCACGCCAGATAAAAGGTTTCGTCGGGTTTGCGGGTGTCCACCTGCACCTCGCGTAGCCGTCCCTCCAGCAGCGCTCCGCGCGCATACGGTTCGGGCAGGAAGCCGTAGCCGGCGCCGGCCAGTTGCAGCAGCAGCTTGGTCTGCATGTCGGGCACGGTGAGCACATCGCGCCCGGAGAGCAGCCCGACCGTACGCGGCAGCAGGCGCCGCGCCGAGTCCGCCACCGCGATCGCACGGTATTCGGCCAGCTCCGCCGCGCCCAACAAGCCAGCATCCGCTAGCGGGTACGTGGATGCCACGGCAAATACGAACCGCAACGTGCCGATCGGCTCGGCCACATAGCCGCCGCCACTGGGCCCCTCGCCCGCCGCCACGACCAGGTCCACGCGCCTGTCCAGCAGCGCCTCCCAACTGCCCGACAACGACTCGCTCAGCACGCGCAGCCGCGTGCTGTCGGCCACGGTGTAGAAGTCCAGGATCTGCGGCTGCAGCAAGGCCGCAGGCAGCACCGCATCCAGCCCGATCGCAAAATCCGATTCCCAGCCGGAGGCGACCCGCCGCACCCGTACCTCCAGCTCTTGCGCGGCACGCAGCAGGTGGCGCCCCTCGCGCAACAGCTCGCGGCCAGCCTGGGTCGGCGTGGCCTTGGGCCCCACCCGCTCGAACAGCTGCACGCCCAGATCCTCTTCCAGTTTGGACACCGTGTAGGAAATCGTCGAAGGCACCTTGAACAGCACCTTGGCTGCGCCAGCGAACGAGCCACGTCGGTCGATGGCATCCAGGATTTGCAGCGCTTCCAGGCTGATTTTCATTGTTCGAAATTTTCGATGATAGCGGCCAAATCTACTCGCTTTTCGGGCCGGATGCAGAGGCGGAGACTACGCATCAAGCCGCTGGACACCGAGTCGCCCAGCGCCAATTCCAAATCTTTCAAGGAGAAGCAGCATGTTGAATGTCCGCAAGAGCGAAACCCGTGGCCGCGCCGAACATGGCTGGCTGTCCTCGCGCCACACCTTCTCCTTTGCCAGCTATCACGATCCACGCCATATGGGCGTTGGCCCGCTGCGGGTGATCAACGAGGACAAGGTGCAACCGGGCGAAGGCTTCGGCACCCACGCACACCGCGACATGGAGATCATTTCCTATGTCCTGGGCGGCGCACTGGAACACAAGGACAGCATTGGCACCGGCTCGGTCCTGCATTATGGCGACGTGCAGCGGATGAGCGCCGGCAGCGGCGTGACGCACAGCGAGTTCAATCACTCGGCCAGCGAGCCCGTGCACTTCCTGCAGATCTGGGTGATGCCCGAGCGTGCCGGCATCGAGCCAAGCTACGAAGAAAAGCACTTCGATGCCGACAGCAAACGTAACCAGTTGCGCCTGATCGCCTCGCCAAGCGGTGACGACGGCTCCCTGCGCCTGCACCAGGACGCACGCCTGTATGCCTCGATCCTGGATGGCCAGGCGCGTCTGCAGCAGCCGCTGGCCGCAGGCCGCATTGGCTACGTGCAGGTGGCGGCAGCCTGAGCGTCAACGGGCAGGCGCTGTCGGCTGGCGACGCGGTGCAGATCGTCGGCGAGCCGGAAATCGTACTGACCGATGCACGCGATGCCGAAGTCCTGGTGTTCGACCTGCCCAAGTAAGCATCCAAGGCTGATGGATGGCGTGCCTGCGCGGGATTGGTGTGCGATGCGCTGGTCAGTGCCGAAACAGACAAAGCCCGCTCACGCGGGCTTTGTCTTGTGCATCGTCTCTTCGTCACTGACTCGCCGTGACGTGTCAGTTCATGCCACGTGGCCGACACCCTGCAGCTCGGCACCCAAGATCCGCGGCACGGAAGATGCGGCTCGTAACTGCGCTCCGCACTCTGCGATGTGTGAGTTGCCAATCGTCGCTCGCCGCATCAATGCGAGCGTCTGTATGTCATCGCAGCGGCGCTGACGGCACCAAATGCCTCAGCACCGCAGGTTCGGCCACTTGCGCCGAAATCCAATACAAGAAAGTTGCAAGATCTGAGGGGATATCACGATGTCGCGTACGCGACGCCGTGAACCATCATCACGCCACCTTCGCTGTCGCGCGCCGCGCGGCCTGCGCATCGACCTGCACTGGCGCGCGATCAGCCCCGCCATCCGCATCGCCATTGACCAAGGCGAACAGCGCATCCGCATCGCCTTCCAGCATGCGCGCCGAACGCGCCAGGTCGCCCACCATCTGCGCCTGGTCGCGCGCCTGCACGCCGATCGACTGCAACGCGGTGTTGGCGCTGGAAATGTCCAGCGCCTGATCATGGCTGGCGGCGGCGATCTGCTCCACGGTCGCAGTGACGCGCAGGACCGACGTCACCATGTCCTGCATCACCACGCCGGCTTGCTCGGCCAGGCGCGAACCATCACCGACCTGATCGGTTGCGTTGTCGATCAAGGAGCGGATCTCCCTGGCCGACACGCTGCAGCGCTGCGCAAGGCTACGCACTTCGGTCGCCACCACCGCAAAACCGCGCCCCTGCTCGCCCGCACGCGCCGCCTCGACCGCAGCGTTCAGGGCCAGGATGTTGGTCTGAAACGCGATGCCGTCGATGACCTCGATGATCTGGCCGATGCGATCGGTCGCCGAGCGGATGCCCGCGGTGGTCTTGACCACATCGGCAATGACGTCCGCACCGCGCCGCGCCACCGTGGCCGAATCCTCGGCCATGCGCCGCGCCGAACCGGCATTCTCGGAATTGGCCCGCACCGTCGCGGCCAGTTGATCGATCGTGCTCGAGGTCTGCGCCACCGCCGCAGATTGCGTGGACACGCGACTGACCAGTTCCTGGTTGCTCACGGAAATATGGTGCGCCTCGCGCTGCACGTTCTGCGCAATGCTCATGGTCTGCAGCATCAAATCGCGCATCCGCTCGGCCGAACGCACCTGGTCGGTGACGTCGGTTGCGTATTTGACCACCTTGTACGGCCGCCCGGACACATCCAGGATCGGGTTGTAGGACGCCTGGATCCACACCGCACTGCCATCCTTGCGCAGTCGGCGATAACGCCCCGCATCGAACTGGCCGCTTGCCAGCTTCGCCCAGAACTGTCGGTACTCACCGGATGCGCGGTAGGCCGCATCGACGAACACGCTGTGGTGTTGGCCGATCGCCTCGGCCGCCGAATACCCCATGATGGTCAGGAAGTTTTCGTTCGCACCGAGCACGTTGCCTTCCAGGTCGAACTCGATCACTCCCATGACCTTGTCGATCGCCCGGATACGCCCGTCCGCATCGGCCGAATCGATCACCTGGCGGGTCACGTCGGTGGCGTACTTGACCACCTTGTATGGGCGCCCGTGCTCGTCGAGCACGGGGTTGTAGGACGCCTGGATCCACACCTCCCTGCCGTCCTTGCCGACGCGCCGATAGCGGCCCGCATCGAAGGCACCGCGCCCGAGCGAATCCCAGAATGCGCGGTACGCAGCCGACTGGCGCGTGCCGGCATCGACGAACATGCCGTGGTGCTTGCCGCGAATCTCCTCGAGCCGATAGCCCATCACTTGCAAAAAGTTTTGGTTGGCCGCGAGCACCGTGCCGTCCAGCGAGAACTCGATGACGGCCATCACCTTGTCGATGGCATCGATACGCCCTTCGAAGTCGGCTGTCTGGCGGACCTGCGCAGTAATGTCGGTGGCGTACTTCACCACGCGATACGCCTTGCCGGATCGATCCAGCAACGGGTTGTAGGAGGCATTGATCCACACCTCGTTCCCGCGTTTATCCAGCCGGCAAAAGCGTCCGGCGTTGAAGTCGCCGCGCCGCAGCCCCTCCCAGAAGTGCCGATAGCTTTCGCTGTCGCGATCTGCGGCCGTCACGAACATGCGGTGGTGCTGACCGACCACCTCGTCCAGCCGATACCCCATCAGGGCCAGGAAGTTCGAGTTTGCATCCAGAATGCGACCGTCCAGATCGAATTCGATCACCGCCATCACCCGGTCCACCGCTGCCACCTTGTGTTGCAGCCCGCGACCCCAAAAGGAGAACACACGTCCAAGCAGGTGCGATAGGCGCATCACGTCAACATCCGAGATATGGTTCACGTCCTTAGCGACCCATGCGCCGGTTACTTGACCCCCACCATGTGCCGCATCTACAAGACGGTTCAGATGTAAGGCAGCGGCGACGCGCTCTAGCGCGAAGTGGTAATGGCACTCGCCCTGAATTCCTTCGCAGCATCCCAGGCAAACGGTCGAATGGGCGTAAGACCTCAATGGCTGCGCTGCCAACCTCGACTTACGAATAATGGCAGGCCCTTCACGCTGGCTCTTCGCCCTGGTTCCGGTTCCTGGTGCTGGCTTTGATCCTTACGCCTTGAGGGTTCGCAGGAGTGGATTGGCGAAGCGAGGCTAGTGGCAGCAGCGACAGATCAATGCTCAATCTTGCGCGCGGAAACGCAGCACTTCCATTCGCCAGTCAACGCGCCCGTCAAGGCCGACAAGCATTACACCGTGCACCGCGGCGATCTGCGAGCGCAAACGGTGACAGCCCGGAGCGTCAAGCTGCATCGATACAAGGCTTTATCGCTCACGCCGATGCGCCTCGCTCGATACGTCATACGGCGCGCTGGCGTGCACGACAATTGCGTGCTGCCTCACCGTTTGCCTCGCGCACAAGCGTGCAAGCGCATGCCCACAACCATGCGAATGGAATGACACGCCGCAGAGATGCGCCGAGATCTGGGGACGGGCGGCGAGCAAACAAACAGGGCGCAACCTCGTCGCAATGCAACGCGACAACGCAACGCAACGCAACGCAACGCAACACAGAATCGCGCTGCAGGCGCCTAGCGCGTCGCTATCGACGGTCGAGCGACGCGGGCAACACGGACCTTCTCTCGCAACTCGCATGCTTGAGATATGAGCTGGTGAGAGATGCGAAGATCGTGGCAAGCCTTCCAGCCCGCAGTCGAGCTCAGCGCCGCCCCTGCCTGAAGCGCTGTGGCCACTGACGACGCGCGCAGCACGACCCTTCGCCGTACTCACTGCCGGCCTGAGCGCTGCTGGCCTGGGTGCGCCCACGGACGCGCCTGCATAGCGGGCTTCAGCACGTCCCACGAATATCGCAGAAATCCGACCATGCTCCGAGCTGCTGCCCCAGCGACGCGCTCAGGCAATATCGCCCTCTCGATAAATACAGACCACAAATAAAAACGCCCGCAAATCAGTAATTTGCGGGCGTCTAGAACACTGGCGGAGCGAGAGGGATTCGAACCCTCGATAGAGCTTTTGACCCTATACTCCCTTAGCAGGGGAGCCCCTTCAGCCGCTCGGGCATCGCTCCAGTTTTTGCTGCCTGCCGCGATGTCCGTGGCAGGCCGCGAAGAATACCGGGTAAGAGGGGCTAACGTAAACCCTTGACAACGATCAATTCGAAGAATTGTCACCGTGATGTGCGCCGGAGGCGACCGGCTCATCCCCACGCTGGATGCGCTGATAGATTTCTTCGCGATGCACAGCCACATCCTTGGGTGCGGTGATACCGATACGCACCTGATTGCCCTTGACGCCGAGAACGGTCACGGTGACCGAGTCGCCGATCATCAAGGTTTCGCCTACCCGGCGAGTGAGGATCAACATTTTGCAAATCTCCTGGAACCGGTGGATTTCCCACCAGCATCGACGGCCTCCTGAGTGAGACGCGCCCTACGTAAAGGGAATAGACCAGAAATGGTAGCGGGACATCCTGCTAGCCAGCAAGGCATAGCAGGACAAGTGTTCAGCCCAAGTGTTGCTTGACCCAGAGGGAGACACCGTCGAGTGCGGTCGCAAGGGCGGGCCCGTCCTCGCCACCACCCTGGGCGAGATCCGGACGGCCGCCACCCTTGCCGCCGATCTGACTGGCGATGTGGCCGAGGAGTTCCCCAGCCTTCACCTTGCCAGTTGGGCTGCCGTTCACACCAGCAACGAGCGCCACCTTGCCGCCCGAAGCGCCCGCCAGGACGATGACCGAATCGCCGAGCTGTTGTTTCAAGCGATCCATCGCATCGCGCAGCGCCTTGGCATCGAAGCCCTCCAGACGCACCGCGACAACCTTGACTCCGGCAACATCGATTGCGCCAGCGCCCAGATAGGCAGTCGCACCCGACGCCAACTTGGCCTTGAGCGATTCGAGCTCGCGCTCCAGCCGCTTCTGACGCTCGGTCAGTGCGCGCACCTTATCCACCACTTCGGTGGTGTTGCCACCAAGCAGATTGGCCGCTTCGAGCAGGCGACGCTCCTCGTCAGCCACATAGTCCAGCGCGCCCTGCCCGGTCACCGCTTCGATACGACGCACGCCCGACGACACGCCGCCTTCGGAGGTGATCTTGAACAGGCCGATGTCGCCGGTGCGGGTGACGTGGGTACCGCCACACAGCTCGGTGGAATAACCGCCCATCTTGAGCACGCGGACGTTTTCCCCGTACTTCTCGCCGAACAGCGCCATCGCGCCGAAATCCAGCGCCTCCTGCATGGCCATGTTGTGCACTTCCACACCATGGTTGGTGCGGACTTCGGCGTTTACCTTGCGCTCGATCACAGCGAGCTCGTCAGCAGTGATCGGCTGGAAGTGCGAGAAGTCAAAGCGCAGGCGATCAGGCGCAACCAGCGAGCCCTTCTGTTGCACATGCGTTCCCAGGACTTCGCGCAGGGCGGCATGCAGCAGATGGGTTGCCGAGTGGTTGAGGATGGTCTTGCCGCGACGTTGCGTGTCGATCCCGCCGGCGAGCACATCGCCAAGCGCGAGCGCGCCTTCGCTGATGCGCCCCACATGCCCGTGGAACTGGCCGGCGAACTTCTGCGTATCGCTCACTTCGATCGACACACCCGGGCCGCTCAGCTGGCCGCTGTCGCCGACCTGGCCACCCGACTCGGCATAGAACGGCGTGCGGTCGGTGAACACGATTACCTCATCGCCCGCTTCCGCGCGTTCGACCGGGCGGCCCTGCTTGAGCAGGGCCACGACCTTGAGGTCATCGGCATCGTACGCTTCGTAACCCAGGAACACGGTCGGCGACAAGCTGGCGACCAGGTCCGCCGGCAATGCGACGCCGCCGCCGAACTTGCCAGCCGCACGTGCCGTCTCGCGCTGGCGCTCCATCGCGAACTCGAAGCCCTCCATGTCCACGCGCATGCCGCGCTCGCGCGCGATGTCGGCGGTCAGGTCGACCGGGAAGCCGTAAGTGTCGTACAGCCGGAAGGCGTCGGCGCCCGGGATGATGTCCTGCGAGCGCGATGCAACCTCGTCGAAGATCTTCATGCCGGCGTCCAGCGTTTCGGCAAAACGCTCTTCTTCGGCCAACAGCGCGCGCGCCACGGTGTCCTGCGCCACCACCAGCTCGGGATAGGCTTCGCCCATCAGCTCGACCAGCGTGGGCACCATCTTGCTGAAGAACGGCTGGCGCACGCCCAGCATCCACCCATGCCGCAGCGCGCGCCGGATGATCCGGCGCAGCACGTAGCCGCGGCCTTCGTTGGAGGGCAGCACGCCATCGACGATGAGGAAAGAACAGGCGCGGATGTGATCGGCGATCACCCGCAGCGATTTGTTCTCAAGATCGGTGATGCCGGTCAGCGCACTGGCCTTGCCGATCAGGGTCTGGAACAGGTCGATTTCGTAGTTGGTATGGACGTGCTGCAGGATCGCGGCCAGCCGCTCCAGCCCCATGCCGGTATCCACGCACGGCGCCGGCAACGGCACCAGGGTGCCGTCGGGCTGGCGATCGAACTGCATGAAGACCAGGTTCCAGATCTCGATGAAGCGGTCGCCATCTTCATCCGGCGACCCCGGCGGACCACCAGCAATGTGATCGCCGTGGTCGAAGAAGATTTCGGTACACGGGCCGCAGGGGCCGGTGTCGGCCATCTGCCAGAAATTATCCGAGGCGTAAGGCGCACCCTTGTTGTCGCCAATGCGCACGATGCGGCTTTCGGGAATGCCGATCATGTCGCGCCACAGCGCGAAGGCTTCTTCGTCGGTGTGGTAGACGGTGACCAGCAGGCGATCGGCCGGCAGCTTCCAGACCTGGGTCAACAGTTCCCAAGCCCAGGCGATGGCGTCCTTCTTGAAATAATCGCCGAACGACCAGTTGCCGAGCATTTCGAAAAAGGTGTGGTGACGTGCGGTGTAGCCCACCGAGTCCAGATCGTTGTGCTTGCCACCGGCACGCAGGCAGCGCTGCACGTCTGCGGCGCGGACGTAGCTGCGCTTCTCCGCGCCAAGGAAGACGTCCTTGAACTGGACCATGCCGGAGTTGGTAAACAGCAAGGTGGGGTCGTTGCCCGGCACCAGCGGCGCGGACGGCACGATGGTGTGACCCTTGCCCTCGAAAAACGCAAGGAAGTCGCTACGGATCTGAGAAGTGCTGAATTTGGCAGGTGCGTTCATGTGCTGGCATTGGGCGGGCGGCAGTCCCGGTCACCCAATGACATGTGGGCGCAGATGAGCGGAACAACCTGAAACCACGAAGGGTAGCAGGCCTGACGCCCTCAGTCCTCAAGGTCGAAGCGCGTGGCGGCGCGAATGCTGTTGCCGTCGAAACCCCGCCGGGCCAGCAGATCGGCGGCCTTGCGCCGCTGCGGAAGGTCGGTTGGGCCTTGTTCACCGAACCGACGGCGGATCAGGTCGCGCGCGTTTTCGGTCCAATCCCCTTCAAAGGTCGCCAAGGCGGTACTGATGGCCTCGCTATCCAGACCATGGGTTCCGAGCTCGGCGCGAATATGCAGCGGGCCGTAACCCGAACCGGCACGATTGCGCACGACTGCAGCAGCGAAGCGGGTGTCGTCCTGCCATCCCTCGTCCGTGAGCCGATCGACGGCGGCTTGCGCCGCATCTGGCTCGATTCCGCGGGCCAGCAGCTTGCGGTTCAATTCCTTGCGCGAATGTTCGCGCCGTACCAATAGGCCGAGTGCGCGCTGGACCGGTGTCTGTTCCTTGAACCGGCGCCCCCGCTTTGGTGCGGGCTCTTGCTCGTCCATCGTTGAGGGGTCCCGAATCGCCAAGATCAGTTACGACATCAATGCGCCATCCATGGCGCCTGCCCTCCTGGCCTTCGATAGATCTACCGCGAGAAGCGACAGCACTGACTCCGCCGTCCTCGCGATAGAAAAACTTCAAACACGCTCGAACCTGTTGCCCCAGCGCCGGGCGGACGTGGATGGCGCTGGAGCGTTCACGTACCGTGCGAGGTTCCGCCTACCGCTCACCAAAGCATCACCGTTACCCATTCGCGGCAAACCGCCTCCGGCGACCGGTGATGTTGTGCTGCAACTTATTCCTTGTCTTCGTCGTCGCCGGCTTCGCGCGGTGCTTCGGCCGGCTGGAACTTCTCACGCAGCTCGGCTTCCAGCCGGGTCGCAACCTGCGGGTTGTCGCGCAGGTAGGTCCGCGCATTGTCCTTGCCCTGACCGATGCGCTCATCGCCGTAGCTGTACCAGGCGCCAGCCTTGTCGACCAGCTTGGCTTCCACGCCCATGTCGATCAATTCGCCCTCGCGGCTGATACCTTCGCCATACAGGATTTCGGTCACGACCTGTTTGAACGGAGGCGCCAGCTTGTTCTTGACCACCTTGATCTTGGTCTGGTTGCCGATGATCTCGTCGCCCTTCTTGATCGCACCGATACGGCGGATATCCAGACGCACCGAGGCGTAGAACTTCAGCGCGTTACCGCCGGTGGTCACTTCCGGGCTCTGGCCGGGCATCATGACGCCGATCTTCATGCGCAGCTGATTGATGAAGACCACCAGCGTGTTGGAGCGCTTGATATTGCCGGTGAGCTTGCGCAGCGCCTGGCTCATCAGGCGAGCCTGCAAACCAGGCAGCTGGTCGCCCATCTCGCCTTCGATTTCCGCCTTCGGCGTCAGTGCGGCAACCGAGTCGACCACGACGATATCGACCGAACCCGAGCGCACCAGCATGTCGGCAATTTCCAATGCCTGCTCACCGGTATCGGGCTGCGACAGCAGCAGGTCGTCGACGTTGACGCCCAGCTTGGCTGCATAAATCGGATCCAGCGCGTGCTCGGCATCGATGAAGGCAGCGGTGCCGCCGTTCTTCTGGCACTGGGCGATGGCTTGCAGGGTCAAGGTGGTCTTGCCGGAGGATTCCGGGCCGTAGATTTCGACCACGCGGCCCTTCGGCAGGCCGCCGATCCCCAGGGCGATATCCAGCATCAGCGAGCCGGTCGGGATGACTTCGACCGCCTCAATGACGCGGTCGCCCATGCGCATGACCGAGCCCTTGCCGAATTGCTTTTCGATCTGGCTCAGTGCGGCGGAAAGGGCACGCTTCTTGTTCTCGTCCATCTGGGTGATCCTCGTCAGTGATTTCGGTATGGGGCTAATGTAGCGGCGGTGTATCGCACAGGCTGAGACTGCAGGCGACACACTCAGATTAGGGAGGCGGAAGGTCCGGTGGCAGCGGGGAATCCTGCGGCGCCAGCTCGGAGAAACGCCGGCACGGCCATCGGCACAGACCTCAACGGTTAGGCCTCAACAGTCCGCAATACAGGCCTTCAATCGCGAAATCCTGATCCGGTAGCACCTCGATGGGCGCGTAGTCTGGATTGCGCGGCAGCAGCCGGATGCGGTCCTTGCCGATCTTCAGCAGCTTCACCGTAATTTCCTCATCGATCCGCGCCACCACGATCTGCCCCGAACGCGCGTCGCGAGTGCGGTGCACGCCGATCAGATCGCCGTTGAAGATGCCTTCGTCGCGCATCGAATCGCCTTGCACCTTGAGCAGGTAATCCGGCGAGGGCGAGAAGAACACCCGATCCAGTACAACGAAGTCGTCCGAGCCGATATCGGCGCCAATCGGCAGACCCGCGGCCACGCGGCCCAGCACCGGCAGACGCAGCACGTCGTCGCGCTCCGCCTCGCTCACCGGAGCCGCGCGTGTCTGCGCACCCTGCCCGGCCAGCCGTATCCCGCGCGCCTGACCTGGGACGCGGCGGATCGCCCCCGCATGCTCCAGCGCTTCCAGGTGATATTGCGCCGCACGGACGCCCTTGAAGCCGAACGCGCGCGCGATTTCGGTCTGCGACGGCGGGACACCATCGGCATCGATGCGCTCGGCGATCAAGGCCAGGATTGCTTGCTGGGTATCGGTCAGGTCCATGGTTAGTAGTATTACTACTAACGAGCACCTGCGCAAGTGTTCGCGGCGCCTTGCCCGCACCCATCAGGATGCGGCGCGCTGAGGGCGCTAGCGCCGGCTTCGCCAGATCGAAAACAGGATCCAGATGCCGCATAGCGCCGCGCCAATGAAACCGCCCACCCCCAGCGCGAGCAACCAGCGGCTGGCGCTCCCGCCGACGCTGTTCATGACGATCGAAGAGCCGATCACCAAGGCGGCAGTCACGATCCCCATCGTGAGGCGGTTGGCGGCGCGGTCGACCTGCTCGCCGAACTCGCGCAATGCGCGTGTTTCGATCTGAAGCTGCAGCTTGCCGCGGCGTGCGGCTTGCAACAGGCGCTTGAGGTCGCGCGGCAGATCGCCGATCAGATCGATCGCACCAGTCACCGTCCGCCGGCCGCGTCGCACGATGGCGCGCGGCGCATAGCGTTGCAACACCACGCGTTCCAGATATGGGCGCGCCTCGGTGGCCATGTCGAAGTCCGGATCGAGCTGGCGCCCCATGCCTTCCAGGGTGAGAAACGCCTTGATCATCAGTGCCAGATCCGATGGCAGCGTCAGCCCGTGATCGCGCAGGATGGAGGTGACATCGCCAAGCATTGCGCCAATACGCAATTCTTTCAGCGGCACGCCGCGATACTCGTCGACGAACGCGCCGATGTCCTGCTGCAAACGCGCCTCATCGACCTCCAGGCTGGTGCCCGCCCATTCCAGCAAGACATCGATCACCGCATCGGCGTCGTAGCTGACCATGCCGTGCAACAGCTGTGCGACCTGAAACCGACGCTGCTCGGAGACGCGCCCGACCATGCCGAAATCGATGACCGCGATGCGCCCGTCGCGCAGGTAGAAAATATTCCCCGGATGCGGGTCGGCGTGGAAGCAGCCGTCCTGCAGCACCATCTTGAGCACGATGCCGGCACCGGCACGTGCGAGCGCCCTGCGATCCAGGCCGGCCGCATCGACGGCAAGCAGATCACGGCCGGGAATCCCATCGATGAACTCCTGCACGTTGAGCGACTCGCAGGTCCACTCCCAGTACACCGCCGGCACCACCACGTGCGCGTCATGCGCGAAGTTGGCGGCGATGCGTTCGGCGTTGCGCCCCTCCGCAGCGAAGTCCAGTTCGCGTCGCAGCGAAACGGTAAATTGCTGCACCACCTCGGCAGGACGGTAGCGCTTGAGATCCGGTGCACGGGTTTCGACGATTTCCGCAAGCCGGGCGAGCAGGCGCAGGTCCGCGTCGATGGTGTCACCGATATCGGGACGTCGGATCTTCAACACCACCGGCGTGCCATCGATCAGCCACGCGCGATGGGTCTGTGCCAGCGATGCGGCCGCCAGCGGTTGTTCGTCCAGGCGCGCGAAGATGCTTTCCGGCTCCATGCCCAGCGCAGCAACCAGCTGTGGGCGGATCTGCTCGAACGGCAGCGCCGGCACCGCATTCTGCAGCTCGCTCAATTCTTCGATCCACTCCGGTGGCAGCAGATCCACGCGCGTGGCCAGCACCTGCCCGAGTTTGACGAAGGTGGGCCCAAGCTCTTCCAGTGCACGCCGCACGCGCATCGCTGCGGACATGCGCAAACGGCCCTCGGCGTTCTGCCAATGCAACAGCCTGCCGGCGCGCTCAAGCACATCGGCCATGCCGATACGACGCACCACATCCCCGAAGCCGTAGCGGATCAGGACCGAGGCGATTTCCTGCAGACGCCCAAGATCACGTACCGTGCCGAGTGCTTCCCACATCAGCGCACCGCCCGCGAGCGCGTTGCGCTCAGGCGCTGCGTGACGCTGCAGTACACGGCAGCCTGCAACGCGGCGACCGATGGGACAGGAGCAAGAAACGACGGCATTGGCACCCTGGGCGGTGAGGAGACCTTGTTTGTAGCCGATCTGCCCTCCGCTGTCGCGCCCTTGCCCCGTCCAAGCTCAGCGCAGGTTGCAAGGCGGTGCGCGGTACATACGCAACGGCAGCGTTCGCTGATTCGCTGCACTTCGGTTGCGCCATCGTCACTTCGCAGCCTCGTTGCCGAATGTTCCAAGCGACGCATCCGCTCAGCGTGCTGACGCGGCGTGTCGACAGCGAGCCGCAGCCAGTTCTTGGACTGCGCACGGCCACGGCGTTCGGGTTTCCATGCTGCACGAGATTGCGCTGAAAAATGGGCGGCGCGGATCTGTTGCCGAACGCCCTCCAGTGAACCCGACCACCGCTACAGTAGCGCGCTCAGCCCACGCAGTGCCGCAGCGACGGTCTGACGACGCACTGCATCGCGGTCGCCATTGAACTGGAACAGTTGTGCGGTGGCGTAACCACCACGACGTTTCCAGCCGATCCAGACCGTGCCGACCGGCTTGTCCTCACTGCCACCGCCAGGCCCGGCAATGCCGGTCACCGCCACCGCGATGCTTGCGCCGGAATTCACCAGGGCGCCAGAGACCATTTCGATCACCGTTTCGCGACTGACCGCCCCATGCACTTCCAGCGTCTGTGGGCGGACGCCGAGCAGCGCCTGCTTGGCCTCGTAGCTATAGGCGGCCATCCCGCAATCGAACCAGTGCGAGGAGCCGGCGACATCGGTCACCGCCTTGGCGATCCAACCACCGGTGCAACTCTCGGCAGTGACCAGGCGCTCGCGCGCGGCAAGCAATTGCTGCCCGAGGGCTTCGGCCAGCTGCTGCAGTTCGGAATCGGCGGAAAAAGACATGGGCACGGCAAGGTGGGGGCAGCGGACGTTTTAGCCCAATTCGTCGCGCCTGTCTGCCGCTGGCGCCGCTTCCGGCTGGGCGCGAGGTGGCCAAGGTTCAGTGGCGATATGCGGCCGATGCGCACGCTGGGCCTGGACGGGCTTGTGTGTACGCCGACTTGCCGGCAGCACGAGTCAACGCGCAGCGCCGCCTTCAGGCCGCCGAATCACCGCGGCTAGTGCGCCGGATCACTGATGACAGGCGTGGCGTGCCGCATGAGCGCACGACCGCACCGTTCTGCAGTACGCACTACTCACACGGAATTTCTGTCAGTTCTGCAGGCCAGGACGAGGCCCGGCAACTGCCGCACAGCGACCCGGTAGGCCGTTGCCCTAATCGTTTTGAAGCAGCGCACAGTCGTGCACGACCGACTGCGCGCTTTCATCACGCTTCCCAGTCTTCGCGACGATCCGGCAGCATCGCGCGCAGCGGCGCACCGTCCTGCCCGGCGGCCAACCGCTCGGCCTCGACCATCGGCAGATCGACATCGAGCAACCAACCCTCTTCGTCGATTTGCTCATTGCGCACCACTTCCAGCTGATGCAGCCTGGAACGCAGGCGGCCGGCAGACGGTGGGAGCCGTAGCTGGCCGGTCAGGTGGCGCAGGTCCAACCGCTGACCGAGCGCATGCTGCAATTCTTCCAGCCCGCGCCCGTCGCGCGCCGACACCCAGACACGCTCGCGGCGTGCCGGGTCGGGAATGCCGTCCTGCGCGTCGTGGCGCACTTCGGCGCCTTCGATCTTGTCGATCTTGTTGAATACCAGCAGCTGCGGCAGATCGCCGGCACCGACGGCCTGCAACACTTCGTCTACCTGCAGGATGCGTTCTTCGCGCAACGGGTCTGCTGCATCGACAACGTGCAGCAACAGATCGGCATCGCGCGCCTCCGAGAGCGTGGAGCGGAATGCGGCGACCAGCTCGTGCGGAAGATCGCGCACGAAGCCAACCGTGTCGGCAAGGATCGCGCTGCCACCCGGCAACGCAATGCGTCGCACGGTCGGGTCGAGCGTGGCGAACAATTGATCTGCCACGTAAGCCTCTGCACCGGTCAACACATTGAACAGCGTCGACTTGCCGGCATTGGTGTAACCGACCAGTGCAATCCGTGGCAATTCGCTGCGCATCCGCGCACGACGCATCTGGGTGCGCTGCACCTCGACCTTTTCCAGCCGCTGCTGCAACTGTTCGACGCGTTTTTGCAGCAGGCGGCGGTCGGTTTCCAGCTGGGTTTCGCCCGGGCCGCGCAGGCCGATGGAGCCACCGCGCTGACGCTCCAAGTGGGTCCAGCCACGCACCAACCGCGTGGCCATGTGACGCAACTGCGCCAGTTCCACCTGCAGCTTGCCTTCGTGGCTGCGCGCACGTTGCGCGAAGATGTCCAGGATCAACCCGGTGCGGTCGATCACACGCCGCTCCAGATACCGCTCCAGGTTGCGCTCCTGGCCGGGCGACAGGGTGTGATTGACCAGCACCAGGTCGGCGCCGGTCGCCTCGGCTGCGGCCTTGACCTCTTCCAGCTTGCCGCTACCGATCAAGGTCGACGGGCTGGGCTTATCGATGCGTGCGGTGAGCGTGGCGGCGACCGTGGCGCCCGCCGACTTTGCAAGGTCGGCGAACTCCTCCATCACATCGTCTTCGGCAGGCCCACCGGAGTGGGTCTGTATCAACAACGCGTGTTCACCCTTGCGGGACCGATCAAACACGCACTACTCCGTTACTGCTCGACGTCGTCATCTTCCGCCTGATTGCCTTCATTGGATTGCACATACCCACCACCAGGGCCCACGCGCACATTGCGCGCCGGCACCACCGTGGAAATGGCGTGCTTGTACACCATCTGACTCACGGTATTGCGCAGCAGGACCACGAATTGGTCGAACGACTCGATCGTGCCCTGCAGCTTGATGCCATTGACCAGATACACCGACACAGGCACCCGCTCGCGCCGCAGCGCATTGAGGAACGGGTCCTGTAAAGATTGCCCCTTAGCCATCGAAAAATCCTCTTCATTATTGTTCTTATTGTTCCGGTCGACACCTGCTATCCCCAGCCGGCCCCGGAAACGGGATGTTACACGCCCGAAGCCTGCCGTACACCGGGACGATGAGCGAGGAAGCCGACAATTGCGTCTTCCAATTGATGGCGGTCACGCTCCGGGTCGAACCAGCGCGCGTCGAGCTCGCCGCGCAGCCAGGTGAGCTGCCGCTTGGCCAGTTGCCGGGTCGCCTGGATCGCCTTGTCGCGGAACTCGGCCAGGTTGCCAGCACCGTCCAGATACTGCCAGGCCTGGCGGTAGCCGACCGCGCGCACGGCTGGCAAATCCAGCGGCGCTGCCACCGCCTGCATCTGCGGCAGCGCCCGCAGACGCTGTACCTCTCCCAGAAAATCCTGCGCCAACATCGCATCCAGCCGGTGTGCGATACGTTCATGCAGTACCGCGCGCGCGCGCGGGGCTAAGACCAGCTTCAACACGCGCACCGGCAGGCGCGGCCCTGGCGGTAGCGCCTGCCACTCGCTGATCGGCCGCCCGCTGATGCGGTAGACCTCCAGCGCCCGCTGGATCCGCTGCGGGTCGGTTGCATGGATGCGCGCTGCCGCAGCCGGGTCCACACGTGCCAGTTGTGCGTGCAAGCCGGCCCAACCGATCTGCTGCGCTTCGGCCGCGATGGAAGCGCGCACCGTTCGATCGGCCTCGGGCAGCTGCGACAAGCCCTCCAGCAGCGCACGAAAATACAGCCCCGTGCCGCCGGCCAGAATCGGCAACCTGCCGCGCGCCACGATCTGTGCGATCGCCTGGCGGGCATCGGTGGCGAACTCCGCTGCGGAATACACCTGCCAGGGTTCGCGCAGGTCGAGCAGATGATGCGGAACCGCCGCGCGCATCGCCGCGTCCGGCTTGGCCGCACCGATCTCCAGGCCGCGATACACCAGCGCCGAATCGACGCTGACGATTTCTCCATTCCAGCGCTGTGCAGCTTCCAGCGCCAGCGCGGTCTTGCCGCTGGCAGTGGGGCCCATCACGGCGATCGCCAGCGGGCGTTGGTCGACAGGCATCAGTCCTCGTCCGGCCAACGAATCGTGGGCACGTCGGGCGCGCTGACACGCGGGACGGGAATCGCCGCCATCGCCTTCCATACCTTCAACGCATCCACGGTTGCCGCCACATCGTGCACGCGCAACAGCAGCGCGCCATGTTGCGCAGCGATCAGATGCGCGGCCACCGAGCCGTGCACCCGCTCGGCGGCGATCTGGCGCCCGGTCAGCTCGCCGATGCTGCGTTTGCGCGACAGCCCAGCCAGCACCGGCAAACCGAATTCCTGCAACCGCTGCAGCTGCGCAAGCAGGGTGAGGTTGTGCGCGGTGGTTTTATCGAAGCCAAAGCCCGGGTCCAGGACCAGCCGGCGCTTGTCGATGCCGGCCATTTCGGCGGCGAAGACGCGCTCGGCCAGAAACCGGTGCACGTCGCCCACAACATCGTCGTAGTGCGGCGCATCCTGCATGGCATGCGGCGCGCTGCGCGCATGCATCAGCACCACCGGCACGCGCAGGTCCGACGCCGCCTCCAGCGCGCCGGGCGACCGCAGGGCATACACGTCGTTGATCATGCCGGCGCCGGCCGCGACCGCCGCGCGCATGACCTCCGGTTTGAACGTGTCCACGCTGATCGGCACGCGCGTGCGCTGGGCCAGCGCTTCGATCACCGGAATGACCCGCTGCATTTCTTCTTCCACCAAGACCGGCGTGGCGCCCGGGCGGGTGGATTCACCGCCGACATCCAGCACCGCAGCGCCCTGCTCCACCAGCGCTAGCCCATGCGCGATCGCCGCCTCGCAGGTCGCATGCTGGCCGCCGTCGGAGAACGAATCGGGTGTGACATTGACGATACCCATCACCTGAGGTGCATCCAGTCGCAGGCTGCGGCCGGCGCAATCCAGCGTGAGGGCGGTATCGAACATCGGCAGTGTCTCCTGGGATGGTGATGGTCGCCCACACGTGGGCATTGATGCAGCCCGACAACGCATCAAGGCCGGGAATCGCTCCCCGGCCTTGATGGATGCCTCGCAGATCAGTACATGGCCGGCTTAGAGTTGCTCGGCGGGTCCGGCGATGGGCGGCAATGGACGCGGGCTCCCCTTGTCGTTGTTATTGCCACCGTCCTTGTCGGACTTACCCCAACCCGCCGGCGGCGGCGGCTCGCGGCCTTCCATGATGGCGTCGATCTGCGGCACGTCGATGGTCTCGTACTGCAGCAACAACTGCGACATCGCGTGCAGCTTGTCCAGATTCTCGGTGAGAATGGTCTTGGTCTTGCTGTACGCCTTGTCCAAGATCGAACGCACGACTTCGTCGATCTTGCGCGCGGTTTCGTCGGAGACGTTCTTGTGCTGGGTCACCGAACGACCCAGGAACACCTCATCCTCCTCCTCGCCATAGGCTACCGGGCCAAGCTCGTCGGACAGGCCCCACTTGGTGACCATGTTACGCGCCATCTTGGTAGCACGCTCGATGTCGTTGGACGCACCGGTGGTGACCTTGTCGCCGCCGAAGATCAACTCTTCGGCAACACGGCCGCCATACAGCGAGCACAGCTGAGACTCGATCGCCACGCGGTTCATCGAGTAGCGATCGCCTTCCGGCAGGTACATCGTCACGCCCAGGGCGCGGCCGCGCGGAATGATGGTCACCTTGTAGACAGGGTCGTGCTCCGGCACCAGGCGGCCGACGATGGCGTGGCCTGCCTCGTGATACGCGGTGAGGGTCTTCTCGTCCTCGCTCATGGCCATCGAGCGGCGCTCGGCACCCATCAGGATCTTGTCGCGGGCACGGTCGAAGTGGTCCATGCGGACCTCCTTCTCGCTGCCACGCGCCGCAAACAACGCGGCTTCGTTGCACAGGTTGGCCAAGTCGGCGCCGGAGAAACCCGGGGTACCGCGGGCGATGACCATCGGCACGACATCGTCGGCCAGCGGCAGCTTGCGCATGTGCACGCGCAGGATCTGTTCGCGGCCCTTGACGTCCGGCAGGCCAACCACGACCTGACGGTCGAACCGGCCCGGGCGCAGCAATGCCGGATCCAGCACGTCGGGGCGGTTGGTCGCCGCGATCACGATCACGCCTTCGCCGCCCTCAAAACCGTCCATCTCGACCAGCAACTGGTTCAGGGTCTGCTCGCGCTCGTCATGCCCGCCACCAAGACCGGCGCCGCGATGACGGCCCACCGCATCGATTTCGTCGATGAAGATAATGCACGGCGCGTGCTTCTTGGCCTGCTCGAACATGTCGCGCACACGGCTGGCACCGACGCCGACGAACATCTCGACGAAGTCCGAACCGGAGATCGAGAAGAACGGCACCTTGGCCTCGCCGGCGATCGCCTTGGCGAGCAGGGTCTTACCGGTACCCGGCGGGCCGACCATCAGCACGCCGCGTGGAATCTTGCCACCCAGCTTGGTGAACTTGGTCGGGTCGCGCAGGAAGTCCACCAATTCGCCGACTTCTTCCTTCGCTTCGTCGCAACCGGCAACGTCGGCAAAGGTGATCTTGATCTGGTCTTCGCCCTGCAGCTTGGCGCGCGACTTGCCGAAGCTCATCGCACCCTTCGCGCCGCCGCCACCGCCCTGCATCTGGCGCATGATGAACAGCCAGAAGCCGATGATCAGGATGACGGGGAGGAAATTGAGCACCAGCGACCAGAAGCCGGGGCCGGTCGAGGGCTTCTGGCGGGTCATTTCGATGTTCTTGCTGTACAGCACGTCGACCAGCTTGTCGTCGCGCGGACCGTAGACGGTAGCTTCGCTGCCGTCGGTGCGCTTGAAGCGGATCGCGTTGACGGCCAGGTTGGTCTCATCGGTGTAATCCACCGATTTGACGCGCCCGGAGTCCACTTCCTTCAGGAACTGGGTGTAGGTGATCGAGTCGGCACCGACGCCGCCCGCCATCCGCGGCGAGAAGCTCTGGAAGACAACCATCAGCACAACTGCGACGACCACCCACAGCAGCAGATTCTTGGTCAAGTCGTTCATCCTCATTGGCTCCGGTGCCCTCTACTCTTCGATGCTTGAAATACGATGGTCATTGGCAGCTTACTTGATCTGGACACGCTTGCCCTGACCGAGCGCATAAACTTCCGGGGAGCGCTTGCGCGAGGCCGCCGGCTTGCGAATCGTCACCTTCTCATAGCGGCGGCGGAGCTCGCGAATGTAGTCGTCTGACCCGACACCCTGGAACAGCTTGATCAAAAATGCCCCGCCCGGCTTGAGATGGGTGTCGGCAAATTCCATGGCCAGCTCCGCCAGGTGCATCATCCGCGGTTGGTCGACCGCATCCATGCCACTCTTATTGGGGGCCATATCCGACAGCACAAGGTCCACCGGCACATCGCCCAGCATCGCTTCGAATTGGGATAGGACGGCCTGCTCCCTGAAGTCGCCGTGAAGGAATTCCACGCCCGCCAGGGCCGGCATGTCCAGGATATCCAGCGCCACCACCCGGCCGCTGTCGCCCATGGACTTGCGCACCTGTTGCGACCAGCCACCCGGCGCCGCGCCCAGATCGACCACCACCATGCCCGGCTTGAGCAGGCGGTCGCGCTGCAGCAATTCCTCCAGCTTGTAGGCCGCGCGCGAGCGCATGCCCTCGGCCTGGGCCTTCTTCACGTAAGGGTCGGCGAAGTGTTCCTTGAGCCAGCGCTGGCTGCTTTTACTGCGGGAAGGCATTGGCAAAGGGGTCCGAACGGGTCGCCATGATACCCTGAACACCCTTTGCTTCCCTTCGATCCTGCATGTCCATTGTTCTCACCTCCGCCCAGAACCGTTTCCTGCGCGGTCAGGCCCACGACCTCAAAGCCTTGCTGCAGACCGGCGGCAAAGGGGTTACGCCGGCATTTCTGGCAGAACTCGAGGAAGTGCTCGAGCGCCACGAATTGGTCAAGGTGAAGGTGGCATCGGAGGATCGCGAGACACGTGATGCGCTGATTGCCGAGCTGATCGAGCAGACCGGCAGTGCGCTGGTACAGCGCATCGGCCACGTCGCCATTCTGTACCGCCCCAGCAAGGAAAAGCGCCAGATCGTGCTGCCGCGCGGCTGAGCCAACGAGTTCGTCATGCCTTTAAGCCAGGAACATCCCGATTACACCTACGCGCTGCGTGCGGCCGATGGCCGCCATGCCAAGGTGAACGACCAGATCCTGCAGCAGAGCTTCATCCTGATGCCCGATGAGCTGGTGGCGCACTGGCCGGTCCAGACGCTGGAGCAGCTCCAGGCCAGCCACATGGAGGCGGTGCTGGCACTCAGCCCAGCCGTCATCCTGCTCGGCACCGGCGAACGCCAGTTATTTCCCAAGACCGACGTGCTGGCGGCCTGCCTGACCCGCGGCATCGGCCTGGAGGCGATGACCAATGCCGCCGCCGCACGCACCTACAACGTCCTGGCCAGCGAAGGCCGGCGAGTGGCGTTGGCGATGGTGCTGCCGGGCTGAATGGCTTGGGACGCGATTCGGGAATCGGGATTGGGGATTTGTAAGAGCGGGCTTCAGCAAGCTGCGCTTCAATCGCCAAACCAGACTAGAACGTCAATCGGTCACCAAGTGGTGAGTCCGAAGAACCCACTCTCTATCCGGATACGAACAGCCCAGGGCCGTTGCGAATCCCGAATACCGAATCCCGACTCCCCAATCTCACTTCTTCGGCAAATACAGCAGCGGATCGACCGGCTTGCCGTTGTAGCGGATCTCGAAGTGCAACATGTCGCGAGAGGCACCGCTGCGGCCCATTTCAGCAATTTGCTGCCCCGCCTTGACGCTCTGGCCTTCGTTGAGCAGGCGCTTGCGGTTGTGACCGTACGCGGACAGCCACTGGTCGTTGTGCTTGATGATGATCAGCTCGCCATAGCCGACCAGGCCGGCGCCGGAATACACCACCACGCCGTCGGCCGCGGCACGCACGGCCTGGCCGCTGGTGCCGGCGATGTCTACGCCCTGCTTGGTGGTTTCGCCAGTGACGAAGGTGCCCACCACGACGCCATCGGCCGGCCAACGCCAGGAAAATCCGCTGCTGACCGGTGCGGCGATCGGCGCAGCAGGGCGCGGCGGCGCCACGGTGCCGCCAGCCACCGGCGCGCTGCCACCCGGCTTGCTGGTACCGGACGGATACAACTTGAGCGTCTGGCCGGGATAGATGGTGTTCGGGGAAGACAGGCCATTCCAGGCGGCCAGATCCGCGGCGGTGATATTGGTCCGGCGCGAGATTGCGTACAGGGTATCGCCGCGCTGCACGGTGACCGTGGCACCCGGACGCGGCACCGAAGGGCGCGGCGCGGCGCTGGGGCGCGACGACGACCCGCCACCGCTTGCTCCGGGCGAACGCACCACGGTTGCGCTGCTACAGGCAGTCAGTCCGATGGCCACTGCGAGCATGACTGCTGTCTTGCGTGCCGAATTCATCTGCGTCTTGCTCATCCGTTCGTTGTCTTCCACACCAACCAGCCTGCGCCGACCGCCAAAACCGCCATTGCCACCCAGCCCAGCGGCTCGATCCAGCGGTGCAGCGCCGCTTCGGCCCGCGCCCCGCCCAGGCGGATCGCGCCGGCCACCAGATACACGCGCTTGCCGCGCCCGACCAACATGCTGGCGATGAATGGCAGGATCGGCACGCCGACCACGCCCGAGGCCCAGGTGAAGATCTTCAGCGGAATCGGGGTGAACCCGACCAGGACCAGCGCCCAGAACGCCTTCCACGGCGAATCGGCCACCAGTGTGCGCAGGGTTTCGATCTGCTGCTGGATCTTCGCGCTCCAGCCCAGCCATTCGATCAGCGGCTGCAGCGCGGCAAAAGCGAAATGGCCCAACAGATAACCGACCAGGGCGCCGCAGATCGAGCCGAGCAGGCTCAAGGTCGCAAACCAGAGCGAGCGCTTGGGCTCGGCCAGCGACATCGGTGCCAACATCACTTCCGGCGGCACCGGGAAGATGAAGCCCTCAACGAAGCTGAGACCGGTCAGCAGCGCAGGTGCGCGGCGATGGCGCGACCAACGGATGGCCACGTCGTACAACGGCCCGAAAATCTTCATCGAATAACTCTCATGGATTCAATCCAGCATGCCCGACAACAGCGGGACGAACGTGACCGGGGCCAGAACCTGTTGTTCGATCGCACCATCGGCCGCGCGGGTGAGTTGCACCAACGATTGCGAGGAAGCCCCCCCGACCGGCGCGACCAGGCGCCCGCCGACTGCCAGCTGATCGACCAGCGCATCGACCAACGCCGGTGCAGCAGCGGTCACCACGATGGCATCGTACGGGCCATGCTCGGGCCAGCCGATGCGGCCATCATCGTGCTTGCTGCGCACATTCATGCCCAGGTGCCGGAAGCGCTTGCGCGCCTGCCGCAGCAGGTCGCCGATGCGCTCGACCGTGTAGACCTCCAACCCCAGCGCCGCCAGGATCGCGCCCTGGTAGCCGGAGCCGGTGCCCACTTCGAGTACCTTGCTCGGGGTCACCTGCAGCACCGCTTCGGTCATGCGCGCCACTACCCAGGGCTGGGAAATGGTCTGGCCATGGCCGATCGGCAATGCAGTGTCTTCGTAGGCGCGCGAGGCCAGCGCTTCATCGATGAACAGATGCCGCGGCACGGTACGCATCGCGTTGAGCGTGGCTTCGTCCTGGATGCCGGCTTCGCGCAGGCGCTCGACCAGACGGTCACGCACGCGTTGCGAGGTCATGCCGATCCCCACCGATTCCGGTTGCAGGCGCAGCCTGGGCGTCATGCCGGGCCGTCCAGCGCGGCGGTCAGGCCGCCGACCCAGCCGGCCACGGTCTCCAGCGCCTGGTAACGGGTGAGATCGACATGGATCGGGGTGATCGAAATCCGCCCGGTGCGCACCGCGTGGAAGTCGGTACCGGCGCCGGCATCCTGCTCGGGACCGGCCGGGCCGATCCAGTACACGGTGCGGCCGCGCGGGTCGCGCTGCGGCACGCACGGCTCGGAGCGGTGGCGGTTGCCGAGCCGGGTGACCTCGAAACCGAGCACATCCGACCAGGGCAGATCCGGCACGTTGACGTTGAGGATGGTGTCGGCCGGCAACGGGTCGGCCTTCAACCGCGCAACGATTTCCACGGCTGCGCGTGCGGCGGTTTCGTAGTTGTGCGCTTGGTGATTCAGCGTGACCAGCGACACCGCCACTGCAGGCAAGCCCAGGAAGCGGCCCTCCATCGCGGCCGAAACGGTGCCGGAATAGATCACGTCATCGCCCAGATTGGCGGAGTTGTTGATGCCGGAGACCACGATATCCGGGTCGTAATCCAGCATGCCGGTCAGCGCCAGATGCACGCAGTCGGTGGGCGTGCCGGCCACCGCGCAGGTCTGCGCGTCGATGCGGCGGGTGCGGATCGGCACATCCAGCGTCAGCGAATTGCTGGCGCCGGAGCGGTCGCGGTCGGGCGCGACCACCATCACTTCATGACCGGCATGGCGTAGCGCCTCGGCCAAAATCTGGATGCCGGGGGCGTCGACACCGTCGTCGTTGCTAACCAGTACGCGCATGGGACTCCTCGGAAAACCGGGCCATGATACCGGATGCGTCCCGCGCCTTCGCGCTTGATCTTCGCGTGCGTCTGCGCTTGGACCAGGTACGCTGTGCAGATGTCGCATCCTGAAGACGAAGACGACGGCGCCTTGTTCCGCGCAGCGATCGGCGCGGTCAAGCCGATTCGTGAAGTCGCCCCACCGGCCAACGCCAAGCCGCGCCCCAAGCCGCGCGCGCGCATGGCCGAGCGCGACGACGCCGAAGCGCACACCGAATTTGCGCGCCTGCTGCGCGACAGCGCGCCGCTGGAAGCGGGCGATACCGCCAGCTATCGGCGCGAGAATCTTCCCACCCGCCTGTTTCAACGGCTCAAACGCGGGCAATTCTCGGTGCAGGACGAGTTGGATCTGCACGGCGCCACCGCAGCGCAGGCCGAATCGTTGCTGCGTCAGTTCCTGCTGGAAGCACACGCGCACGAACATGGTTGCGTGCGCATCATCCACGGCAAGGGCCTGCAATCGGACAACGGTGCGCCTGTGCTGAAGAACCTCATGGACCGGCTGCTGCGTCAACGCAACGATGTGCTGGCGTTCCATTCGGCGCCGCCGACGCAGGGCGGTACCGGGGCGCTGCTGGTATTGCTGGCGCGGCGATAGGCCGATGGTTGCGCGCGAGTGATGCCAAACGGCAGCGATTGCGCGTGGCGACGTGCTGCCTGGAAGGATTGTCGCGCATGGCTGGTCCGACGCGAGCTACTTCCTGTTGTGCGCCGTGTGCAGCTGGCTATCGTTTCGTGGGGCCGCGACCGGTCACTGTCGCCTCAGTGACCGCCGAGGCCGCTCCTGCGCACAGCTTGATTGGGGCGTCGTCCATGCTGCCGCGCGCGATCATGCGTCGGCGCGCACGCCGTCGTTGAAGCGACCGGCGTCGGTGATATCGCCCAATTCCCACAGCACTGCAGTGGCATAACAGCCAGGTGGCAGCGCGAACTCCAATTGCAGGGTCTGCAACTCCAGCCATCGATAATCCAGACCCTGCGGACGCAAGCGCAGCGCGCGGCGCTCCTGCTTCAATCCCGCAGCTTCCAGGCCCTGGCGCAGCGCCATGGAGAGCGGGTCGGACAACGCGCCCTGCTCCACCGCTGCGGCTTGATAGGCCGAGCGCAACTCGCCAGCGCCCCACAACGGCCCGCTGGGATGGATATCGAAACGCGCCAGTCGCTCTGCCAGGGCCTCGCTCCAAGGCTCCGGGCCGAACACGCTGCGCGAGCCGTCCAGCATCCACGCCTCGCCCTGCAGCGGGCTATCCCAACTGTCCTGCGCCACGCGTGCACCGAGCACGCGATTGAACAGGGCCGAACGCGCTGCCGACAGCAACATCGAGCGCTGATCGTTGCGCAGCCGCCGCCTGGATGCGGGCGCCGGCAGCAACGTTCCGTCGGCAGCCTGCACATGACCGAACATCGCCAGCGCGGCCGCCACATTTGCGCCATCGCGACCGAAGCGTTGTTCGCCGAACCAATTGGGGATGCCGCGCGCAGCAATCGCCTGCAGCCGTTGCTCGATCGCCTCGCGCTCGCCCTGCACCTGGCGCAGCGTCAGCACGAAGCGGTTCCCGTGCAGCGCACCGCGTTGCAGCTTGCGGTTGTGCCAGGTGCTGTGGACCACCTGCATCTGCGCGTCATCCAGCGCGGCGATATCCGGCGCGATGCGCTTGGGCAGATGCACGCTAAAGCGCTGGGTGGTCACTGCATGGCGATCCTTCAGGCCCGCATAGCTGACTCCCATCTCGGCGATGCCGGCCCAGTGCGCAAGCTTCTTGGCGATATAGGCCGTGTTCTGGCCACGCTTGCGCACGGTGAGCAGCAGATGCTCGCCTTCGCCGGAGGGCTCGAATGCCGGCAGCTCGTCGACCTGAAAATCGTCCGGGGTGCTGCGCATCGCTGCGCTGAGCACGGCGGCGCCATGCGCACGCGGCAGCAAAGAGGTCTCGCTCATGGTGGGGTTCGCCTTCGCGCCGGAGCTGGCGCGCTATGCGCCGAGTGGTTCGGCGCGGTGATTGCGTCTGGCAGCATCGGCGCCGGCTTCGGCGCCAAGCGCTGCATGTGCGGGACAAGAATTATGCAGCGATCCTGCCCAGCAACACCGTGGCCTGTGCGGCGATGCCTTCGCCGCGGCCGGTGAAACCCAATTGTTCGCTGGTGGTGGCCTTGACGCTGACCGCATCGAGTTCGATCGCCAACAGGCCGGCAATGCGCTCGCGCATGGCCAGCGCATGCGGGCCGACCTTGGGGCGCTCGCAGATCACGGTAATGTCGGCATTGCCCACTCGCCAGCCGCGTTCGCGCAGCAAGCCATCGCAATGCTGCAGGAACTGCGCGCTATCGGCGTCTTTCCAACGCGCATCGGAAGGCGGGAAATGCCGGCCGATATCGCCCAGCGCCAGCGCGCCCAGCATCGCATCGCACAGGGCGTGCAACACCACATCGCCATCGCTATGGGCAAGCACGCCATGGCTGTGCGCCACGCGCACGCCGCCCAGCATCACGTGGTCGCCAGGGCCGAACGCGTGCACGTCATAGCCTTGGCCGATTCGGAAATTGAAGGACATGCAGGGCCTGTGATGATTGAAGTGGAAAATAATACGTAGCGAGCGGTCGGCAGTCAGACACGGGCAGCGCGCATGGAGCGGCAGCGAACGCGTCGTAGATGCCGTGCCGCCACAGCTCTCGCGCCTTCCTGGCTGTGAACGCAGTGGCCTTATCCGCTCTCAGAGGCGTCGTTGCCGTTACCGACCGTAGCGGGCTGCGCTGCAGCTGCGCGCGGGTTGACCGATGCAGCGGCGACCTGCGCCGGCAGCGCATCGGCATCGACGGTCATGCCGCGGCGTGCCAATTCGAATTCGAAGCGCGCCAGATCCGCAGGGGTCGTCACCTTGAAGTTGTCTTCGGCGCCTTCCACCAGCAACGGGCGCAGCCCCATCCGCTCCATCGCCATCGCTTCATCGGTGACCTCGACACCGGCCGCCGCGGCTTCGGTGAGTCCACGGATCAGTTGATGGCGACGAAACAGCTGCGGGGTGAGTGCGCGCCATAGGCGTTCGCGCGGTTCGGTGCCGTCGATACCGCCATCGTCGCCAGCGCGCTTGAGCGTGTCGCGCACCGGTGCGGCCAGGATTGCGCCGACCGGATCGCCGCGACCGATTTCCAGCAGGCGGTCCAGATCGGCCAGGGCCAGGTTCGGCCGCGCGGCGTCATGCACCAGTACGAAATCGTCGGCACGCACGCTTTCGGGCAGGGCCAGCACGCCAGCCAGCACCGAGGCTGCGCGGGTTCCCCCGCCCAGGCAGGTCAGCACGGGCTTGGACTGTACCGCGGTCCAGCCGGGCCAATCGGCATCGCCAGGGGCAATTGCCACCATGATGCCGGCCAGCGCCGGATGCGCCGCCAGTGCCGCGAGCGTATACGCCATGAGCGGCTGACCGCCGGCCGGCAGATATTGCTTGGGAAGCGGCCCGCCAAAACGGGCGCCGCGCCCGGCGGCCGGCACGATGGCCCAGATGGACCCGGTCATGGGTGATCCACCGGATCGATCGGCTCAGGCGCTTGTTGTGCGGGGGGCGTCGCGTCGGGCGATGCAGGGGCCGGCAGCGGCGCATCCTCGACCACGCGATAGAACGTCTCGCCCGGCTTGATCATGCCCAGTTCGCTGCGCGCGCGTTCCTCGATTGCCGCCTCGCCGTCCTTCAAATCCTTCACCTCTGCTGCCAACGCCTGGTTGCGTTGGCGCAGACCTTCGTTGTCTTGTGTCTGATGCGCAACCTGGGCTTCCAGCATCATGACTTCACCGGAATTCCCAGGCCCGAACCAGAAGCGGTACTGCAGCCAAGCCAGCAGTACCGCCAGCACCAGCAGTAGCCAGCGCCAGTTGCGCACGGCTTATCGCTTGATCGAAACGAACGCGTCGCGGCCGGCGTAACGCGCGCCGGACCCCAGCGCCTGCTCGATGCGCAGCAGCTGGTTGTACTTGGCGACGCGGTCGCTGCGGCACAGCGAGCCGGTCTTGATCTGCGTGGCGGTGGTGGCCACGGCGATGTCGGCGATGGTGGTGTCTTCGGTCTCGCCCGAACGGTGCGACACGATCGAGGCGTAGTTGGCCGCGTGCGCCATCGCGATGGCTTCCAGCGTTTCGGTCAGCGTACCGATCTGGTTGACCTTGATCAGGATCGCGTTGGCGGTGCCCGAATCGATGCCCTGCTTGAAGATTTTCGGGTTGGTGACGAACAGGTCGTCACCCACCAGCTGCACCTTCTTGCCGACGCGCTCGGTCAGCAGCTTCCAGCCGGCCCAGTCGTCTTCGGCCAGGCCGTCTTCGATGCTGATGATCGGGTACTGCGCCACCCAGTCGGCCAGGAAATCGACGAACTGCTCGCTGGTCAGGCGCTTGTTCTCGCCGACCAGGTTGTACTTGCCGTTGTCGTAGAACTCGCTGGAGGCCACGTCCAGGCCCAGCATGATGTCTTCGCCGGCGGTGTAACCGGCCTTGCCAATCGCTTCGAGAATGGTGTCCAGCGCCTCGACGTTGCTGCGGAAGTCCGGCGCAAAGCCGCCTTCGTCGCCCACCGCCGTGCTCAGGCCATGGCCCTTGAGCACCGACTTGAGCGAATGGAAGATTTCGGTCCCTGCGCGCAGCGCTTCGGAGAACGAGCTGCAGCCGACCGGCAGCACCATGAACTCCTGGAAGTCGACGTTGTTGTCGGCATGCGCGCCGCCGTTGATGATGTTCATCATCGGCACCGGCAGCGCCACGTCGGATTCGGTAATGGTGGACAGGTACTGCCACAGCGGCTGCTTGCGCGAGGCGGCAACGGCATGCGCGGCAGCCAGCGACACACCCAGCAGCGCGTTGGCGCCCAGGCGGCCCTTGTTCTCGGTGCCATCCAGATCGATCAGGCGACGGTCCAGGCCCTGCTGGTCGGCCGCATCGAAGTTCTTCAGCGTCTCGGCGATGGTGCCGTTGACGTTGTCCACCGCGTGGCGCACGCCCTTGCCCAGGTAACGGGTCTTGTCGCCATCACGCAGCTCCACCGCTTCCTTGGTACCGGTCGAGGCACCCGACGGCACGGCCGCGCGGCCGAACGAACCGTCGTCCAGCGTGACTTCGGCCTCCAGCGTGGGATTGCCGCGAGAGTCGAGGATTTCGCGGGCGAGGATCTTGGCGATAGTGGTCATAGGTCCGTTCGGTTACCAGTAAGGGGGGAAGTACACCGGAAACAAGCTGCCGGATTATCGCTGCACACCGGTCCATTGCCAAATCGCATGTCGCCGCTACACGCAGCACGTCGCAGGCGGACCGCTACGCCATCAAGCCCAGCAGCGACACACCAGACAGCAGCAGCAAGATCAACAGCAAGATCAGCGCGGCGATCGCTGCGCCCGGCTGGCGACCCAACCGCAACGCAGCCGAGCCGGTGACCAGGCTCCCGACGGCGGCCGTCGTGGCCATGATCGCCGTGATGCGCAGCGGCAGCCGCGTGGCTTGCATGGCATGGTCGCCATCGCCCGGCATGCCGATGCTGGCGGTAAACAGAACGGCCACGACCGCCAGGCACGCCCACGCCGCGATCGACGTGGCCAGTGCCCACCAGCCCCACGGCCAGTGGCGCCACCGCCGATCCTGGCGGTGCGCTGCAACGGCTACGCGTCGATCAAAACTCACGCAAAGCGCGCAAACCCGTGCTTCTTGGTGACGGTGTCCAGCTCCATCAGGGTTTCGAGCAATTCTTCCATGCGATCCAGCGGCCACGCATTGGGACCATCGGACAGCGCCTTGGACGGATCCGGGTGGGTTTCGGCGAACAGGCCGGAAATCCCGACCGCCACCGCCGCGCGCGCCAACACCGGCACGAACTCGCGCTGACCACCGGAACTGCTGCCCTGCCCGCCCGGCAATTGCACCGAGTGGGTGGCGTCGAACACCACCGGACAGCCGGCGTCGCGCATCACGCTCAGCGAGCGCATGTCGCTGACTAGATTGTTGTAGCCGAAGGACGCGCCACGCTCGCAGACCATAATCTGCTCGTTGCCGGTGGACTTGGCCTTGTCCACCACCGGCTTCATGTCCCACGGCGCCAGGAACTGGCCCTTCTTGATGTTCACCGGCTTGCCGGCGGCGCAGACGTTCTTGATGAAGTCGGTCTGGCGCACCAGAAACGCCGGGGTCTGCAGCACGTCGACAACGGCCGCGACCTCGTTCATCGGGGTGTATTCGTGCACGTCGGTGAGTACCGGCACGCCGATCTGCTTTTTCACCGCGTCCAGCACCTTCAAGCCTTCTTCCAGGCCCGGGCCACGGAAGCTGGTGCCGGAGGTGCGATTGGCCTTGTCGAAACTCGACTTGAAGATGAAGTTGACGCCGAGCTTGCCGGTGATCTCCTTGAGCTTGCCGGCCACGTCGAGCTGCAACTGCATCGACTCGATCACGCAGGGGCCGGCAATCAGGAACAACGGCTGATCCAGGCCGACTTCAAAGTCACACAATTTCATCAGGTCACCTAATTGAGTAGGCCCCTCTCCCGCCGGGCGAGGGGTTGTGGTGAGGGTACGGTTGCGAAGTGCTGGTGAAGCAAAATGGTTTGCCCTGGCTGGCGCGTAGCGACGCGCGCGTCATGGCTGCCATCTTCCAGTGCGTTGCGGCGCCCCCTCATCCGGCGCTTCGTGCCACCTTCTCCCGATGGGAAAAGGGAGCTGCCTCGCGCTTTTTGATTTGAGCCCCTCTCCCACCGGGAGAGGGGTTGGGGTGAGGTACGGTTGCGAAGTACTGCCTTCTCCCAACGGGAGAAGGAACAACTCACGCACGCGCTTCCTTCAACAACTTCCCGCCCGCCTTTTTCTCGCGCGCCGCACGCACGAAGCCAATGAACAGCGGATGGCCGTCGCGCGGGGTGGACAGGAATTCCGGATGCGCCTGGCAGGCCAAAAACCACGGGTGCGCATCGCGCGGCAGTTCCACCACTTCCACCAGGGTGTCGTCCATCGACTTGCCGGAAATCACCAGGCCGGCATCTTCCAACTGGGTGCGGTAGCGGTTGTTGAACTCGTAGCGGTGACGATGCCGCTCGGCCACCACGTCCTTGCCGTAGACCTCGCGCGCCAGCGTGCCCGGCTTCAGGCGCTGCTCCTGCAGGCCCAGGCGCATGGTGCCGCCCAGGTCGGATTTCTCGTCGCGCTTTTCGACTTCGCCGGTGGCGGTGCGCCATTCGGTGATCAAGCCGATCACCGGATGCGGCGATTGGCGATCGTTCTCGGTGCTGTTGGCTGCATCCAGGTCGGCGACGTGGCGGGCATAGTCCACCACTGCCGCCTGCATGCCGTAGCAGATGCCGAAATACGGCACCTTGTGCTCGCGCGCGAACTTGGAGGTCTGCACCTTGCCTTCGAAACCGCGGTCGCCGAAACCGCCCGGCACCAGGATACCGTCGATATCCTGCAGGGCAGACATGTCGCTGCCCTCCAGATCCTGCGCTTCCAGCCACTTCAGGTTGACCTTGGTGCGCTGACGCAGGCCGCCGTGACGCAGCGCCTCGGCCACCGACTTGTAGGCGTCCTGGTGATCGACGTACTTGCCGACCACGGCGATGTTGACCTCGTCCAGCGGATGCTTGACCGCGTCCACCACGGCCGCCCACTCCGACAGATCCGCAGCGGCCACCTTGTCGCGCAACTTGAACTGGTCGATGACCAGTTCGTCCAGTCCCTGACGCAGCAACTCCAGCGGCATGCCATACAGCACGTCGATATCCGGGCAGCTGATCACCGCGCGCTCGGAGACGTTGGTGAACAGCGCAATCTTGCGGCGCTCCGAATCCGGCACCGCCTGCTCGGACCGGCACAGCAGCACATCCGGCTGGATGCCGATCGAGCGCAGTTCCTTGACCGAATGCTGGGTCGGCTTGGTCTTCAACTCACCGGCCGCCGCGATGTACGGCACAAGCGTGAGATGCATGAACATGGCCTTTTCGGCGCCGCGCTCGGTGCGCACCTGGCGAATCGCCTCCAGGAACGGCAGCGATTCGATGTCGCCGACGGTGCCGCCGATTTCGATCAACGCGACATCGTACCCGGCCGTGGCCTCGTCGATGCAACGACGGATTTCGTCGGTGATATGCGGAATCACCTGCACGGTGGCGCCAAGATAATCGCCACGACGCTCCTTGCGGATGACGTTCTCGTAGATGCGGCCGGTGGTCACCGAATTCTTGCGCGACAGGCGCGTGCGCACATAACGCTCGTAGTGACCCAGATCCAGGTCGGTTTCGGCACCGTCGTCGGTGACGTAGACCTCGCCATGCTGGAACGGGCTCATCGTGCCCGGGTCTACATTGATGTACGGGTCCAGCTTCATCATCGTGACCTTCAGGCCACGCGCTTCAAGAATGGACGCAAGCGAAGCGGCGGCAATGCCCTTGCCTAGCGAGGACACTACGCCGCCGGTAACGAAAATCAGGGGGGTCATGGGGCTTGAAGCCTCCCGGAAAGCCATAGTTTAGCGGGTGACGGGCGAATGCCCAAGGGTTGCGTGACGACAAGGTCATCCCAGGTTGAAACAGCGCATGCCGCGCACGCCCTGAGCGGCTGACAGCCACGACGGGCAGTTGCTAGCTTCATGCAGGAACCGGAATGCACGCGCACCACATGCCAATTCCCGGTACCGGCTACGACCAGCAGGGCCGCTGCTGAGTCGCCCTACTTGGCCTATCCAAAAAGCAAACGCCCCGGCAATGCCGGGGCGTCGATGGCACCTGGCCGCTAGACCGCGCGATCAGCGTGCAGGCTTTTCTTCTTCCTCTTCCTCGCGCGGCGCACTATCGGCCTTGGGCTTCTGCGCGGCAGCGGCGGCACGGCGTTCGGCCTTGCGCTCGGCTTCGGTCTTGGCCTTGGCGTCGTCGGCCTTTTGGGCAGCCGCGCCCTGTCCGGTCTGCTGCGGAGCGGCCTGGGCCATGGCGGGAAGCGCTGCGACTGCGGCCGCACCGAGGGTGAGCATCAGGATGTGCTTGAACTTCATGGCGTCCTCTTTGGCTTCGGTGACATCCTCAGGTGGGGACGTTTGATTCCGAAACCAACGCCAGGGTAGCCAATGCTGCCCGGCCCTCCACTGAACGCCGGTCGCGTGCAAAAAATCGGCTCAGCCCCCACACTTGCGCGTCGTTTCACGTGCCAACGAGATGCATGAACACCCGTTATAACGCCGCCGATATTGAAGTGCTGTCGGGCCTGGACCCGGTCAAACGCCGCCCCGGCATGTATACCGACACTGCGCGCCCGAACCATTTGGCGCAGGAAGTGATCGACAACTCGGTCGACGAGGCGCTGGCCGGCCACGCCAAGCAGGTCGAAGTCACACTGTACAAGGACGGTAGCTGCGAAGTGTCCGACGACGGCCGCGGCATGCCGGTGGACATCCATCCGGAAGAGAAGATTCCGGGTGTTGAACTGATCCTGACCCGGCTGCATGCCGGCGGCAAGTTCAGCAATCGCAACTACACCTTCTCCGGTGGCTTGCACGGCGTGGGCGTGAGCGTGGTCAATGCGCTGTCGACCAAGGTCGAGCTGTTCATCAAGCGCGAGGGCAGCGAGCATCGCATGGAGTTCCGCGATGGCAATGCCGCGTCCAAGCTGGAAGTGGTGGGCACCGTCGGCAAGAAAAACACCGGCACGCGGCTGCGGTTCTGGGCCGACCCCAAGTATTTCGACACGCCCAAGTTCAATGTGCGTGCGCTGCGCCATCTGCTGCGCGCCAAGGCGGTGCTGTGCCCCGGGCTGACCGTCAAATTGCATGACGAGGCCACCGGCGAGCAGGACAGCTGGTACTTCGAAAACGGCCTGCGCGATTACCTGAAAGGCGAGATGGCCGAGCACGAACTGCTGCCGGCCGAGCTGTTCGTGGGCAATCTGAAGAAAGACACCGAGATCGTCGACTGGGCCGCGGCCTGGGTGCCGGAAGGCGAGCTGGTGCAGGAAAGCTACGTCAACCTGATCCCCACGGCGCAGCATGGCACCCACGTCAACGGCCTGCGTTCGGGCCTGACCGATGCGCTGCGCGAGTTCTGCGATTTCCGCAACCTGCTGCCGCGCGGCGTCAAGCTGGCACCGGAAGATGTCTGGGACCGGGTGACCTTCGTGCTCAGCCTGAAGATGACCGATCCGCAGTTTTCCGGCCAGACCAAGGAGCGGTTGTCCTCGCGCCAAGCCGCCGGTTTCATCGAAGGCGCCGCGCACGACGCCTTCAGCCTGTATCTGAATCAGAACGTGGAGATCGGCGAGAAGATCGCGCAGATCGCCATCGACCGCGCCAGCGCACGGTTGAAGACCGAAAAGCAGATCGTCCGCAAGAAGGTCACCCAGGGCCCCGCCCTGCCCGGCAAGCTGGCCGATTGCATCAGCCAGGACCTGTCGCGTACCGAACTGTTCCTGGTCGAAGGCGATTCTGCGGGCGGCTCGGCCAAGCAGGCGCGCGACAAGGATTTCCAGGCGATCCTGCCGCTGCGCGGCAAGATCCTCAACACCTGGGAAGTCGCGTCGGGCAGCGTGCTGGCCTCCGAGGAAGTGCATAACCTGGCGATCGCGATCGGTTGCGACCCGGGCAAGGACGACATCACCGGGCTGCGCTACGGCAAGGTGGTGATCCTGGCCGACGCCGACTCCGATGGCCTGCATATCGCCACGCTGTTGACGGCGCTGTTCCTGCAGCATTTCCCCGCACTGGTCGCTGCCGGCCACGTGTTCGTGGCGATGCCGCCTTTGTTCCGTGTCGATGTAGGCAAGCAGGTGTTCTACGCGCTGGACGAAGAAGAAAAGACCACGCTGCTGGACAAGATCGCGCGCGAGAAGATGAAGGGCCAGATCAGCGTGACCCGCTTCAAGGGCCTGGGCGAAATGAATCCGCAGCAGCTGCGCGAATCCACCATCCACCCGGACACGCGCCGGCTGGTGCAGCTGACCATCGACGACGGCGAGCAGACGCGTTCGTTGATGGACATGCTGCTGGCCAAAAAGCGCGCAAGCGACCGCAAGCAGTGGCTGGAAACCAAGGGCGATCTGGCCTCGCTGGAAGTTTGAGGACACCGGGAGTTTCAGAAGCCCCGAGAAGCGAAAGCCCCTCTGCCGTCGGCAAGGGGTTGGGGTGAGGGTTGGCATGCGGGTGCGTGCAAGCGCGGGCGATCGGTTGCCGGCTTCGGCAAGGGGCATAAGTGGGCCCCGGAACCGGCTGCTTGGCTCGGCAAACATCCTGTCCGATTCACCGTCGCGGAATATCAGCGCCCCTTGCCGTTAACTCCCGGCAGCGATGCCGCCTCCGCGCGTCGTTGCTGCAATGTCGAGCTGTATCGAGCGCGGCAACGAGTACACGGCCTCAAGCCCCTCTCCCGCCGGGAGAGGGGTTGGGGTAAGGGGCGGGCGAGGCCCCCTGAGGCGGCAGTCCGCACGACATCCATGCCTTCCTGCACATTCACCGGGCTCTGCAGCAGCCTAGCATCGGCGCTTCCCTGCTCCCACATCGATGCCCATGCCCTTCTTTCTCCGTGCCGGCCTGCTGGCCTGCGTGCTATTCAGCGGGCCAGCGCTGGCCGATGCGCCAGACAAGGCCGATAAAAGCGCTGCCAAACCCGATGCCGCTGCCGCCAAACAGGCGCCCTTGCCGGCCGACGCCAGCGTGCGCCAGAGCACACGGGTGGCCGGCCATAGCCTGGGCTACACCGCCACGGTCGGCACGTTGCCGGTACGCGATGCGCAGGGCAAGACCACGGGCGAGGTGGTGTTCACCGCCTACACCGTCGACGGCAAGGACCGCCCGGTGACCTTCGCATTGAATGGTGGGCCGGGCGCCGCATCGGTGTATCTCAACATGGGCGCGATCGGGCCGAAGATCGTCGGTTTCGGCGCCGAAGGCGACAGCGCGTCGGCGCCGAAGGCGACAGCGCGTCGGCGCCGGCCACGCTGCGCGACAACCCAGGCACGTGGCTGGACTTCACCGACCTGGTCTTCATCGACCCGGTCGGCACCGGCTTCAGCCGCGCATTGATCGGCGACGACGATGCCAAGAAGCAGTTCTACAACCCGCAGGCGGATGTGGAATACCTCTCGCGGGTGATCTACGACTGGCTGCTAAAGAACCGCCGCCTGCAGGCGCGCAAATACCTGGTCGGCGAAAGCTACGGCGGCTTCCGCGGTCCGCGCATCACCCACTACCTGCAGACACAGCTGGGTGTGGCGATGAACGGCGTGGTGCTGGTGTCGCCGTATCTCAACCCGACCCTGGACGACAACGGCGATGTGTCGCCCCTGGCATGGATGCTGACGCTGCCCTCGATCGCTGCCGCGCACCTGGAGCGCCAGGGCCAGCTCAGCGACAGCGCGATGCGCCAGGTGATCGACTATACCCGCGGCGATTACGCGGTGGCGCTGATGAAAGGACGCACCGACCCGCAGGCTACCGAGGCGATGCTGCAGCAGGTCACCCGCATGACCGGGCTGGACCCAGCGTACGTGCGGCGCTCCGGCGGACGCCTGGAAACCCAGGCCTATTTGCGCGAGGTGTTTCGTGACAAGGGCGAATTGGGCAGCCGTTACGATTCCAACGTCACCGCCTTCGATCCGTTTCCCAACGATGCCGAACAACGCGCCAACGACCCGCTGCTGGACAGCATCATTGCGCCCACCACCACCGCAATGGTGGACTTCGTGACCCGCGTGGTCGGCTGGAAGATCGATGCGCAATATCGCGCGCTCAACTACGACGTGAACAAGCTCTGGGACTGGAACGACGAGCTTCGCAAGGGCGCAGTGACCCAGCTGCGTCAGTCGGTGGCGATCGATCCGAAGCTGCGCGTGTTGATCGCGCACGGCTGGAACGACCTCTCCTGCCCGTTCATGGGTTCGGTGCTGACGGTGGACCAGATGCCGGCCATGGGCAGCGACAGCAAGCGCGTGCAGGTGCGCGAATATCCCGGCGGCCACATGTTCTATAACCGCGCCGACAGCCAGGCCGCGTTCCGCAGCGACGTCAAGGCGATGTACCAAACGCGCTGAGCGCAGCCAGCGCCGGCCGCACACGCGGCCGGCGACCAGGCCATTGGCAGTCCCGCCATTTCTGAATGCCGCGCATCTGCGTGGCCATCGTCAATCTGGAACTGGCAAGCACCGTCGCAAGTACATCAGCCAAGCAGATCCAGCAGCGCACCAGCTGTTACGAATCCCCAATCCCAAATCCAGGCTCCCAATCACAACGCACCAGGCTCGCTAGCCTGCACATTCCACCCCAACCACTGGTAGACCTGATAGCGCGCAATGCCCAGGTATTCGTGCAGGGCCACATCGGCCAGGGTGAAGTTGTAGCTCTGCGGCAGGATCGACCACGTGGCGGTCAGCCAGTCGGCGCGCACCGGTGTGGCCTCGATGCCGAAATGGCGGAAATACAAGTCTGCGCGACGCAGGTGGGTGGCCGAGGACACCAGCGCAATGCGATCGGGCCGGTAGGCGCGCAGCAAGGGCTGGCTGAACTGCGCGTTCTGCCAGGTGTTCATGCTCGAGGGCTCCATGATCAGATCTGCACGCGGAATGCCCAGGCCCAACAAGACACGCTGGTAGACCACCGCTTCGGACAGGCCCAGGCCGCGTGCATCGCCGCCGCTGATCTCGATCTTGCAATCGCCCCCGCTGTGCCGGCATTGCCAGTACAGCCGTGCCGATTCGACGATGCGGCCGTAGGCGAACAGATTGGCTTCGGCCACCGCGTCGCGACCTTCCGGGCGCACGGTGCCGGCACCCAGCAACACGATGACGTTGCGCGCGCCCCACGCGTTGAAGTCGTTGACCCCGGTGCGCTGCAGGTGCTGCAACATCCAGGAGGGCAACGGACCGCACCCCACCGCGAACACCAGCAGCAAGCTGGCCAAGCCCAATCCGCGGGAAAACCGCCGCAGTCCGCGGCGGTCGATCAACCAGGCAAACCCGAACAACACGCACACCAGGGCCAGCATCATCGGGAAAGGGTCTCACTCATGGCATGCGGGCAACCTGCCGGAAGCAGGCCGATACGGCAACGGCAGTGCAGTGTGCCGACGGTGCGTGACCGCAGCGCGGCACCGCTCAGGTCCAGCCGAACAGCTCGAACAGCATCAGGATCAGATACGCCACGCCGCCAGCAGCCGGGATGGTGAGAATCCAGGCCCAGACGATGCGCTCGATCACGCCCAGCCGCAGCGAACGCGGGTTCTTGGCAAAACCCACACCCATGATGGCGGTGGAAATGCTGTGCGTGGTGGACACCGGCATGCCGAAATGCGCCGCCACGGTGAGCACCGTCGCCGAGCTGGTTTCTGCGGCAAAGCCGTGGATGGGGTGCAGCTTGACCATCTTGTGGCCGAGCGTCTTGATGATCTTCCAGCCGCCCGACGCCGTCCCTGCGGCCATCACCACCGCGCAGGTCAGCACGATCCACATCGGGATACCGGCGCCGGCGGCCAGGCCGGTGCCCGGATGCAGGAACGACAACCAGCCCGGCAGGTCGTCCAGCGCGCCGGCCGACTGCGCGCCGATCAGGGTCATGGCGATGATGCCCATGGTCTTCTGCGCGTCGTTGTGGCCGTGCGCATAGCCCATGTACGCGGCCGAGGCGATCTGCGCCTTGCCGAAGAACGCATTGACCCAGCGCGGGCGCGCCAGCCGCCCGATCGGGCCGCCGAGCCTGGACATGCCGGCGATGATCGCCCACAGCAGCACCATCACCGCGATGCCGAGCACGAAACCGGCGATCGGCGAGGTGATCATCGGCACGAACACCTTCCACAACAGGCCCTTGTTCTTGGCCCAGTTGCCGATGTTTTCCGACCAGATCAGCGCGTCCCAGTTGTTGTGCGCCGCGGCCAGGCCGGCGCCGCACAGCCCACCGATCAAGGCATGCGAGGCCGAAGACGGCAGGCCCTTCCACCAGGTGATCAGGTTCCAGATGATGCCGCCCAGCAGCGCGCACAGGATCACCTGCGGGGTGACCTCGACCACGTTGGTATTGAGCAGGCCCGAGGCGATCGTCAGCGCCACAGCGGTGCCGGTCAGCGCGCCGATCAGGTTCATGCCGGCGGCCAGCATCACCGCCCAGCCGGGCGAGAGCACCTTGGTGGCGACCACGGTGGCGATGGAGTTGGCGGTGTCGTGGAAGCCGTTGATGAACTCGAACACCAACGCGGCCAGGATCACCACCAGAACTAAGGTAAGCACGCGGCGACCTCAGCTGTTCTTCAGCACGATCTGGTAGACCACCACACCGGCCTCGCGGCAGCGGTCGATGGCCTTTTCCAGAATCTCGAAGAACTCCTTGAGCAGGAACATCTGCAACGTGTCCAGGCGGCCGGAATAGATGTCGCGATACAGCTCCAGCATCAGCCGGTCGGCTTCGTTCTCGAGCATGCGCAGCTTGTCGTTGAGCGCGGTCATGCGGTCGATGTTCATGTGCGGCAGGTCGGCCACCATCTCCACCACCACCGCGGCGGCCTGCTCCAGCATCGCCGCGCGCGGGGCGAAGTCGATGTGTTCAAGGTGCTTGGTCGCCAGCGAGTAGCGGTCGGCGAACTTCTCCACCTGCTTGGGAATCTTGTACAGCGCCGAGCCCAACGCCTCGATGTCTTCGCGTTCGATCGGGGTCATGAAGCTGTCCACCAGCGCCTGGCCGATCTTGTCGGAGGCGGCGCGTTCGCGCAGGCGGGCCAGCTTGAAGGCGTCCAGCGCCGGTTGGCGGTCGGACTCGCGCATCATGGCGTGCAACGCCTTGGTGCTGTCGTAGGCGGCCTGCGCCGCTTCGTTCAGAAGCGCATAGAACTGCTTGCCGGAACCGAAGATGGTCTGCAACGAGAACATGGGTGGACAACTTCCTGCCGTCGAGGGAGAGACGGCGCCAGGCGCGAATTATGACCGTTCCATGACCTCTCTGGGTATCTCGCGCCGGGAGCGGCCTTCACATCGACATTTCCCGGCTCGAACCACCCTGGGGTTTGCTAACATGCCTGCGCGCCTTCGGGTGCACCCTATGGAAGACGACCCTATCCCCCCGTGTTGCCGCCCGGCCTGTGCGCCCGCCGGTAGCCCCAATGCTCTCCCGCCCTCCCCTTCACTGACCGGGGAAGACGCCCGTGGTTGAGTTTTTGATCGTCATCGCCCTGATCGTGCTGAACGGCTTCTTCGCCATGTCGGAGATGTCGTTGATGACCTCGCGCAAGAGCCGCCTGAAGCAGATGGCCGGTTCCAGCAAGCGCGCCGCGCGGGCCCTGGCACTGGCCGAAAGCCCGGAAAACTTTCTGTCCACGGTTCAGATCGGCATCACCCTGATCGGCATCCTGACCGGCGTGTTCGGCGGCGAGGCGATCGGCGAAGCCATTGCCAGCTGGCTGCAGGGGGTGTTCCCGGCCTTGGCGGGCACGTTCGAACTGGTCGGCAAGCCGCGCCCGTATTCGGTGGTGATCGGCAGCACCCTGGCGGTGGCGCTGATCACGTTCCTGACGCTGATCTTCGGCGAGCTGGTGCCCAAGCGGCTGGCGCTGCGCAATTCCGAAGACATCGCAGGCGTTGTCGCGGTGCCGATGGCCTGGCTGGCCAAGATCGCCGCGCCCGGTGTGTGGGTGCTGGCGCGCTCCACCCGGCTGGTGCTGCGCATGTTGGGCATGGGCAAGGACGAGTCGGCCTCGGTCACCGAAGAAGAGATCCGCATGCTGGTGGCAGAAAGTCACGAGGCCGGCGTGATCGACGCGCACGAGCGCGACATGATGAATCGGGTGATGCGGTTGGGCGATCGCACCGCCGACAGCCTGATGACCCCGCGCAATCGCATCGCCTGGCTGGACGCCAACGCCGAGCCGGAACGCAATCTGCAGGTCATGCGCGAACACGAATTTTCGCGCTACCCGGTATACCGCGGCAGCGACCAGGACATTGCCGGCGTGCTGGAAGTCAAATCGCTGGTCACGCGCATGGATGGCCACGGCGCGCACCTGTTCCAGGCGCTGCGCGACACCTTGTTCGTGTCCGAATCCACGCACGCGATGAAGCTGCTGGAGATTTTCCGCGAAGAACAGCAGTCGATGGCGCTGGTGGTGGACGAGTACGGCGAGATCCGCGGCCTGGTGACCATCAGCGACCTGATGGGCGCGGTGGTCGGCCGTCTGCAGGCGGTGGAAAATACCGACGAAGACGCGCTGGTGGTCACGCGCGCGGACGGCTCGCTGTTGATCGACGGTTCGCTGCCGGTGGAAGAATTGCGCGAAGTGCTCGGTGCCGAACTGCCCGACGCCGACGAAGGCGATTACCACACGCTTGCGGGCCTGTGCATTTACTATTTCGGGCGCATTCCGCAGGCCGGCGAATTCTTCGATTGGGCCGGCTGGCGCATCGAGATCGTCGACCTGGACGGTGCGCGCGTGGACAAGTTGCTGCTGCGCCGGGTGGGCGACGAGGACAGCGATGACATCGTCGGGTGACGGCAGTGCGCCGCGCGATGATGCCAGCGAGCAGATGCGCTACCGCAACGAAGGCATCCGCAGCTTGCTGGCAGCCTTCAGCGAAGGCGATCCGGACCAGGTGTTGCGCGTTCGCGAAATCTTGGCCGACCTGCAGCAAAGCGCCTTCGGCGTGTTCCTGTTTCTTGCGATCCTGCCCTCGTTCATTCCGATCCCTGGCGTCGCCGGTGGCATCAGCGGACCACTGACCATCCTGATCGGGTTGCAGATGATGTGCTGCCTGCGCAAGCCGTGGGTACCGCGCTTCATCGGTGAACGTGGGCCGCGCCGTCGGACCAGCCAACGCTTCGTGGCCAAACTGGGACCGACGCTGCAGCGCCTGGATCGCCTGCTCAAACCGCGGTTGCACGGCATGCTGGACCGGATGCCGGCGCAGCTCCTCACCGGCTTGCTACTGGTGTTGGTCGGCATCCTGCTGACGCTGCCGATTCCCTTCACCAACTATATTTTCGGCCTGATCCTGCTGCTGTTCGCGTTGGCCCTGCTCGAGCGCGACGGTGCGCTGATGCTGGTGGGCTGGGCAGCTGCGCTGATCTCGGTGGCGGTGTTCGGCGTCACCTCCGATCAGCTGGTGGACCTGGTTCGCGATTGGTGGCCGGACGCCTGGCGCTGAGCGCAGCGCGTCCGGCGCGTCGTCTTCGACGCAGTTACTTCAGGTCGACCACGCGGTTGTCCGACAGGCTCCCGGTATCGTCGGTGACCGCCGTCATCACGAAATACAGCGCCTTGCCGAGCAGGCCGCTGGGGCCGTCCCAGTATTCGGCCGATTCGGCACGCACGTGGATCAAGCGCAGGTTCGGGTCGTCCTTGCCGCCCGGGAAGAACACCTTCATCGCCGGCGACCACAGCTCATCGATCTTGGTGCGGTCGTGGACCACGCGCGCGGTGCCGGCCACCGAGACATACGTGTTCTTCGAGGCCGACGCATAGGCCACGTTGACACGCGGATCGGCGGCGATTTCCGCGACTTTCGGGCTGTCGGCGGCGGTGGCAAACCACAGGTCGCCGTCGAACTCGACTTCCTGCGTGCCCAGCGGGCGGCTCACCAGTTTGCCATCGGCCGAGACGGTAGTGAACATCGCGATGTCCACTCCCCGAATCAATTCGGCCAACTGCCTGATGCTCTCGCTGCGTTCCTGAAATTGCATGCTGGTCTTCCCAATGGATGTGCATGCATCACAGCGGATCGCCGCGCAAAGCGGCGTGAATCACGCCAAGGTCACGTCCAGCTCGCGGCACGCGGCCGCGGCGATTTCGAAAGAGCGCAGACGCGCGGTGTGGTCGTAGATGTTGGCGGTGAACAACAGCTCGTCGGGCGTGTGGCGCTCGATGAACTCGGCCACGCCGCGCGCAATCTGCTCGGCATCGCCCAGTACCGTGCAGGCCAGTGCACGCTCCACCCCGGCACGCTCATGCGGCTGCCAGAAGCTGTCGATATCGTCGATGGGCGGCGGAATCTTGCCTGGCTTGCCGCGACGCAGATTGACGAAGCTCTGCTGCTGGGTGGTGAACAGACGCCGTGCCTGCGCGTGCGTGTCGGCCGCCACCACATTCAGGGCCAGCATCACGTGCGGCCTAGCGAGCTGTGCGGACGGGCGGAATTCGCGGCGATAGATCGCCACCGCTTCGTCCATGGCATCGGGCGCGAAATGCGAAGCGAACGCGAACGACAGACCCATCGCGGCGGCAAGGCGTGCACTGAACAGGCTCGACCCCAGCAGCCACACCGGCACTTCCAGCCCGGCGCCGGGCACCGCCTGTACCAGTTGCCCCGGCACCGCCGGCGCGAAATAGCGCATCAATTCGGCCACGTCCTGCGGAAAGTGATCGGCGCTGTCGAAATAGCGCCGCAAGGCGCGTGCGGTGGGCTGATCGGTACCCGGGGCACGGCCCAGGCCAAGGTCGATGCGCTGCGGATACAACGAGGCCAGCGTGCCGAACTGTTCGGCCACCTGCAGCGGTGCGTGGTTGGGCAACATGATGCCGCCGGCACCCACGCGAATGGTCTTGGTGCCGCCGGCGACGTGACCGATCAGCACGGCGGTGGCGGCGCTGGCGATGCCTGGCATGTTGTGGTGTTCGGCCAGCCAGTAGCGCTGATAGCCCCAACGCTCGGCGTGCTGGGCCAGATCGAGCATGTTGGCGAAGGCGTGGGTGGTGTCGCTGCCTTCGCAGACCGGCGCCAGATCGAGCACGGAAATGGGGGTCATCGAATGACTCCGGGAAGAGTGATATGCCAGAGATGGGGCTGGCCCGGCGGCATTGCCAGCGGCTTGTTGGGTGCCGTGAGGGATTACAGCATTCCAGCAGTCGGACAACGCATCGGGCGTACGGCCCTGCCCGACTCGCGACAGCAGCGTTGTTGAGCTTGCTGCCGGCAGGGGCGCTGCGGTTGCGGCTGCGGTGCAGCGCGCTGTTCCTTGGTCGGCGGGGCGCACCTTGAATACCCAATGCCCTCCCGCGACAGACGAACGCATCGACTGCGCGACGAAGCGCGCCCGCTGTGGCATCCGGACGCTGGCTATGATGACGCCGCCCTGTTCGCGCCTATGCCTGCCCATGTCTTCGAGTCCTTTAGCGCCCCCCCGAACAGCCCTCGGCTTCGGCGCAGATCGCCGCCCGGATCGAGCGGCTGCCGGCCAGCGCCACGCTGTGGCGGTTGGTGGGGCTGCTGGCGCTGGGCGGGTTCTTCGAGTTGTACGACCTGTTCCAGACCGCCTACATCAGCCCCGGGCTGATTGGCGACGGCATTTTTGCCAGTGGCGCGGACGGGGCGTTCGGCATGTCCGATCAGGCCGCATTCGCGGCGGCCACCTTCCTTGGGCTGTTTGTCGGTGCCGCGCTATTGAGCCCGTTTGCCGACCGGTTCGGGCGTCGCCCGGTGTTTACCTTCGCCTTGATCTGGTACACCGCGGCGACCGTGGCGATGGGTCTGCAGAGCACTGCCAGCGGTGTGATCGTGCTGCGCTTTGTGGTCGGTATCGGGTTGGGAATCGAACTGGTCACCATCGATACGTATCTGTCCGAACTGGTACCGCGGCACATGCGCAGTGCGGCGTTTGCATTTGCATTTTTCGTGCAATTTCTGGCGGTCCCCACGGTCGCGCTGACCGCATGGATGTTGGTGCCGTCCGCGCCGCTGGGGGTGAGCGGCTGGCGCTGGGTGGTATTGCTCAGCGGCGCGTTCGCGCTGGCGATCTGGTGGCTGCGCAGCCGCTTGCCGGAATCGGCGCGCTGGCTGGCCGCACACGGCCGCCATGCGGAAGCCGATGCAGTGGTGACCGAACTGGAAGCGCGCTGCACGCGCGATGTGGGTGCGCCACTGCCCGCACCGCAGGCGGCCACACCCGCGCCGGCCGGTGTGATGCCCAGCACGCCACTGTGGCGTGCGCCGTATCGCGGGCGCATCGGCATGTTGATCGTCTTCCATGTCTTTCAGGCGATCGGCTTCTTCGGTTTCGGCAACTGGTTGCCTGCGCTGATCTCGGCGCAAGGCACCGGGGCCGGGGTAACCAAAAGCCTGGCCTACGCGTTTGCGATCTCGTTGGCCTACCCGCTGGCGCCGTTGCTGCTGCTGCGTTTTGCGCAGCGCTGGGAAAACAAATGGCAGATCACCGCATCGGCGCTGGGCGCTGTTCTGTTTGGCGGGCTGTTTGCGTTGCAGCATCAGGCCGTCGGCATGGTGCTGTGCGGGGCGATGGTCGCGTTCTGCAACGCGTGGATGAGCTTTGCCTATCACGGCTATCAGGCCGAGCTGTTCCCGACCGGCCTGCGTGCCCGTGCCGTGGGCTTTTGCTACTCCTTCAGTCGCCTGTCCACGGCGGTGAGCAGCGTGCTGATCGGCTGGTTGCTGACGCAGGTTGGCAGCCATGGGGTGCTGGCCTTCATCGCGCTCAGCATGTCGATCGTGGCAAGCGTGATTGCCGCATTCGGGCCGCGCACGCGCAATCGGACACTGGAAGACATTGCAGGTGAGTGAGGATGATGAAACGCCCGCGCAAACGCCAGGCGTGTAAGCCACTGTGTTAGGTGGGAATTGGCGCACCTCGGTGCGTGCCTGGCAACGGCCGCGGCTCTGTCAGCAATAGCGGATCAGGCAGCAGCCGGCGGATCTGATCCGCCACCGCTCCATCGCCACAAGCCGTTGCGTCACCCTCTACCCCGGGGTGATTGCCCCGACTGGTTGCCAGCCGATGACGCGTCATCGTGCGCTGTGCGTTGCCAGTTCCCCCGTGCCGGCGTGTCCCGTTTCGAGAGGTGCGCTGCCCAGTGTCACCGTACGGTCTGCCACCGCGGCCAGGCTGGTGCGATGCGACACCACCACCAGCGCGCTTTGCGGCAGGCGTGCGCGCAGGGTGCTCAGCACCTGATGTTCGGCATCGGCATCCAGGGCGCTGGTTGCTTCATCCAGGACGGCCAGCGTCGGTCGACGCAGCAACACCTGCGCCAGCAGCAGGCGTTGCAACTCGCCGCCGGACAGGCGCCCGCCCTGCGCATGAATCGGCGTGTCCAGACCGTGCGCATCGCGCTGCAGCCGTGCACACAGGCCGACATCCGCAAGCGTCTCCCACATGCGTGCATCAGAGGCATCGGGCAGCGCCCACTGCAGGCACTCGCGCACTGTGTGCTGCCAAGGCCGCACGCCCTGGCCGATGTAGGCGCTGTGCCGCACCAGATGCCGATACGCGGAGAACGTCAGCCGACGTCCGCCCATGTGCGCCACGAACTGCGCCGGCGGCGTCTGGCCGGAGAGCACATCCATCAGACTGCTCTTGCCCACGCCGGAAGCACCGACCACCAGGGTCATCCGGCCTGGAACCAGCAATATCGATTCGATCGCGCGTTGGGGCAGCGGCAACGCCAGCCCGATGTGTTCGATATGCAGCGCAGCCGGCAGTGGTTCGGCCATTGTTTCCGGGACATGTACCCGCGCAGCCCCCAGGTCGACATAGCGGCGCCACAGCTGCAGCGCCGGCCACGCAGAACGCAACTGCTGAAGACTCTGCCGCGTGGTGACCAGGTACGGCAACAGACGGCCGAGCAACAGACTGACGGTGATCAGCGCAGCACGATCGCCCTCCTGCCATCGATTGGCCAGCACCAAAATGCCGGCGATGACGATTACCGCAGTAAGTTCCAGCAGCAGGCGGCTGCCGGCGACAAGTGCTTGCTGTTGCGCATACCCGTGCCCCAGTCGCGCGGAAATGCGCTCGTAATGGCGGGTTTCGAGGTCTTCGCGCTGAAACGAGCGCACGTGGCGCAGGCGACGCGGAAAATCTTCGCTCAGCCAGAACAGCTGGGTCATGTCCGCCACGTACGCGCGGCTGATGCGTGCCTGTGCGCGACTGCTGGAGAAGCGCAGACCCAACCAGGCCAGCACCGCCAGCAATGGGGCGCTGATCAACAGCGCAGGTGCGATCAGCACCGCGATGCACAGGCTCACCAGTGCAGTGATGGCCGCGACCAGCAGCTGCAGCACGGCGCTGAAGCCTTGCGTGGCGATCTCGATGTTGTACGTGAGCACGTTGGCGATTTCTGCCGAGCTTGCCCCGGACAAGGCCGGCAATGGCGCATCGATCAATGCCGCATGCACGCGTGCGCGCAGGCCGATGGCATAGCGGCTGGTCAACTGCGCGGCCAGCCGTGCGCTCTGCCAACGCAGCACGGCAAACAGCAGGCTCACCGCAATGAACACGCACGCCTGCATCGCCAGCCCGCCCGGCAAGGCCAGGCGATAGCCCGCCAGTTGCACGCTGTGACCTGGCTGCACCAGCGGCAGTAGACACACCGCCACCACGCTGCCGGCCAACGCGGCAACCAGCGACAAGGCGACGTAAAGTGCAATCGCCGGCATGTCTGCCGGCACCAGAGTGCTCGCGAACTGGTGCAATACCGCGCACATGCGCCGGCCGTCGGTCATCGCCAGCCGCTCATGCGTGCGCAACCTGCAGGCGCTGGCGCGCGATGAGGATCTGCCGGCCGATGGCGTTCCAGCACGCTTGCAGACAACCACTCATTGCAACAGCTGCAGCAGCGCATCCACCGATGCCTGCGGATGCGTGCCGCGGTGCAAGGTGAACATGCCGATGCGCTGCACCTGTTCGACAAAGCGCTGCCAGCCGGGCTGACAGGCGGCGTAGGGTTGATCGTGGGCCAGGCAGGCGGCGACGTGCTCGCCAGGCACCGCGATCAGGCGCTGTGCCGATGCGATGGCAGGCTTCCTGGACACCATCACGACCGCATGCAACTGCATGGGCTTGGGCGCGAGATGCGCGTGGCGATGGCGGAGATCGACCTCGAATTTTTCTACGCCGCTGCGGCGCCGGATCACTGGCGATGCGCTGATCCACGCACGCGTGGGCGCATCGACCAGGCCCAGCGCTTCGGCACGCAGGTGCAGGAAATTGGCCACACCGGTGGTGAGCAGGCTATCGGGTGCCACAAAGACACCGTCTTCGGCGACAACGTCCAGCCCATGCAACAGGCTGTGCAAGACCAAGGTCGATTTGCCCGCACCGCTGGCGCCAAGCAGTAACACGCTGCGTCCGCGGTGCCCCACACAAGCACCATGCAGTGGCACCAGCCCAATGCCGCGCGCAGCCAGCAGGAACACGGCGAATTCGATCAATTCGTAACGTACGTGATACGCGTGGGCAAGCATGTCCTCGGACACCACCAGCATCGCGCGGCGCTGTGGCACCGAGAGCATCAGGTAATTGCAGGCGTCCATGACACCACACAGCAGGCCGCCGCTGGCGTGCGTGCGCACCGGTGGCGGCTCGGCATCGGTGCGGCCCGGCGCACGCGGCAGCAGGTCCAGCGTGACATGAAATTCCGGAGCGCCCGGCAGCCGATGCGCAGGCAAACCCGCGTAGGCGGCATCGACAAGCGCCAACAATGCTTGGCTATCGCTCTGGAAATGGAACAGCGCCCCGAGAATCTGCCGGCGCACGCCCAACCGCCGCGGACGATGTTCGCCGAACGGATCTGCCGCTACGGCTGCCTGTGTGGCGATGGCAGCGGAGCCATCGCTCAACGACGTGTGTTGCGCCCGTGCAGCCGACTGCGGCATGCCTTCATCCGATGCATTGAATCAGCCGATGGGTGCCGCGTTTTAGCAGAAAGGTTGCCTCGCCCAAGCCGTGCCCGCATGCAACGCGACGCAACCAAAGCCCCATGCATGCGCACCTACTGCCGAGCCGAATGCCGGTACCTGCGCACGCCGCTGCTGCGCCCGCCTGGCGAGAGAACGAGAGCCTTGTGCAGATGGTAAAGATCCAGGTCAGTCATTCGTATTTCCTGCGTTACGACCCCAAGCAATGGGAGCGCGGCAAGCCGTATCCGCCATTGGCAACGCTGCAGATCGCAGCGCTGCTGCGCGAACGTGGGCATGCAGTGAGCTTGTTCGATGCCATGCTGGCCGACGATGTAGAGGACTACACCGCTGCGCTGCACGCTGCGCGGCCGGAGCTGGTGGTGTTCTACGAAGACAACTTCAACTTCCTCACCAAGATGTGCCTGAGCCGGATGCGCGAGGCTGCCTGCCGCATGATCGCGCAGGCCCGTGCCGCCGGCTGCCGCGTGCTGGTGGCCGGCTCGGATGCGTCCGACAACCCGGACGCGTTCCTGGCCGCAGGCGCGCATGCGGTGTTGATCGGCGAAGGCATCGCCCCGTTGATCTCGTTGCTGGAACGCATCGAAGCGACGCCGGATATCGACACTGAGCATTGGCTGGCAGGGGTTGCGCAAATTGCCGCCAGCCAGCCGGCGGCAACGCGCGTGCACCCCGGCGCGCAACCACCGGACGCACGCCTGAGCGGCCTGCCGGCATGGGACCTGGTCGACATGCCGCGCTACCGGCACTTCTGGCAACAACGGCATGGCCATTTCAGCTTGAACATGGCCGCCTCGCGCGGTTGCCCATTCCGTTGCAACTGGTGCGCCAAGCCGATCTGGGGCAATCACTACAAGCGGCGTGGCGCCGAAGAGGTGGCCGCCGAAATGATTCACCTCAAACGCAGTTTTCGCCCCGACCATATCTGGATGGCCGACGACATCTTCGGCTTCCATATCGATTGGGTGGAGACCTTTGCGCAGCACTTGTGCGATGCCGATGGCACGGTTCCCTTCACCATCCAGACCCGCGCCGACCTTGCCAGCGAACGCATGGCCGCAGCCTTGGCGCGCGCCGGTTGCGTGGAGGCCTGGATCGGCGCGGAAAGCGGCAGCCAGCGCATTCTCGACAAGATGACCAAGGGCACCCAGGTCGGCGAGGTCATTGCCGCGCGCGAGCACCTGGGAACGCACGGCATCCGCGTGGGCTTCTTCATCCAGCTGGGCTATCTGGGCGAGGAGCTCGACGACATCCTGGCCACGCGCGCACTGGTGACGCAGGCCAATCCGGACATCATCGGAGTCAGCGTGTCGTATCCCCTGCCCGGCACCAAGTTCTACGAGGAAGTGAAGAATCAGCTGGGCAGCAAGACGCATTGGCAGGATAGCGACGACCTGGCGATGATGTTCCGTGGGGCGTACGACTCCGAGTTCTATCGCAGCGTCCGCGATCTGCTGCACACACAGGTCGATCTGCAACAGGCGCGTGCTGCGATGACGGCGGATGCGTTCGCGCAGGCGTCGGAGCAACTGGAAGCACGCTGGTCTGCCTTGATCGCCGGTGAAAGCCGGCACCGCAGCGAGCCGATGCCCCCCAGTGCTGCGCATCAGCCACGGCAACTGCGCACCGTCCTGGTGGGCTAGCGCTCGATCGTTCCCACACGCTTCCTTCGACACTTTGTCTGACCGGACCACGCGCATGCCCCCTTCCCTTCGCACCATCAAGCACCGCCTGCACACGGCGACCGAACGGCTGGCTGTGGAGCTCGCCCAGCCGGGCGATGCAGTGCCGCAATGGGACCGGCTGCAGTGGCAGCTGGCGGCAGCGGCGGCGGCCGCGCACGGCATTTCGCCACTGTTGCAGCGCCGCTCGTTGTGGCAGAACGCCGAATGGAATGCCTTCCTGGGCGAACAGCGCAGCCATGTCGAGGACCGCCATCGGCGTATTGCGCTGCTGCTGACGCGTATCGATGCCGCTGCCCGCAACGTGGGCATCGCGCTGGTGGGTCTGAAGGGCACCGCCTTGCATCGACTGGGGGTGTATCTGCCTGGCGACCGCCCAATGGCCGATCTCGATTTGCTGGTGGAACCCGACGACGCGCCGGCAGCGGCGGCGTTGTTGTGCGAACTCGGCTATGTCGCTTCCTTCCAGCAGTGGAAGCACCAGGTCTTCAAGCCGCAGCACGGCGAGGCAGTGGCCGGGCTGGGCGAACACCGCGATGCGCCGATCAATATCGAGCTGCACACGCGCATCCAGGAGCGCTTGCCGGTGCGGACTGTGGAAATCACCGCAAGAATCCAGCCGGAGCGGCCGCAACCGGGCTTGAACCCCTATCCATCGATCGGCGCATTGATGTGTCATCTGCTGCTGCATGCGGCCGGCGGCATCTGCCACCGCACCATTCGCCTGATGCATCTGCATGACCTTGCATTGCTGGCAACGCGCATGGGCCCGCGCGATTGGGAGCACTTGTGGGAAGACAGCGCCATGCCGCCATGGTGGGCGTTGCCGCCACTGTTGTTGCTGCAGCGTTATTACCGCGCTGTGGTGCCGGCCGCGGTGATGGCGCGCCTGCATGCCGACTGTCCTGCGCTGCTGCGCATGCGAGCAGCCCGGCAAACGCTCACTGCCGCATCGTGCTCGAATCTTTGGTTATCGGCGCTGCCGGGTATCGAATGGTCGCGTTCGTTGGCCGAAGCCCGGCAGTATCTGCACAGCCGTGTGGTGCCTTCGGCAGAAAGCCGCAGGGAGCGCGCCGACATGCTGCAGACCCAACTATGGCTGCAGGACCAGCCGTGGGTGCGCCACACCCAGGCGCGGCGCTTGGTGACGCGCCTGACCAGACCGGTGCCGCGCACAGACATGTTGTACGTGGTGCGTGCGGCACTGGATGGCTATCTGCAGCCGGCGTAAGCCTGCACCAAGGACTGTTGTCGCCAGCATGCTCCTCACTCGAAGCACGGGCGCACGAGATCACCGACGATAGCGCCCTGCCTTGCCGCGCACATCAGCGCAGGTGAGGCAGCGGCCGCTGCTCGCACAGCTGGCGATACACCTGCTCGAACAGGCGCGTGGTCAATGCAGCATCTTCGCGCACGGCGCGGCACTGCGCCGCCCAGGCAAGGCGCAAGCGCAGTTCGTCGTCGCCGAGGACCTGGCGGATGGCCTCTGCCATTCCGGCCCAGTCGCCCAGCGGCACCGCCAATGCGCAGGCAGGAGCCCATTCGACCAGATGCCCCACCGCAGTTCCTACCGTAGGAATCCCCGCAACGGCAGCCTCCAGCAGCACCAGCGGCCCGGCTTCGTGCAGCGAGGACAGCACCAGCAGATCGGCCGACAGCATGATCGGACGCAACGCGCGCTGGGTCTTGAAGCCGAGGAAACGCACCTGTTGCTGCAGGCCGAGCTGCTGCACCAGGCGCTGCATGGCACCGTCCAAGGTGTCGACGCCCACCATGTCCAGGGTGAAGGCAACGCCGGCGCGCTTGAGCGCGGCCATTGCCTGCAACAAGGTGGCCTGATCCTTGACCGGATTGAGGCTTGCCACATGCAGCAGGCGCGCGGTCGGCCCGGTGCGGGCGCGCGGCGCTGCCGGTGGCCAGGCGCGCAGATCCACGCCCAGCGGCACGCGTTGCGCAGCGATGCCCAGTGCCTGCAGCGAATCGATGATGGGCGCGCTGGCCGCCGTGACCTGGTCGGCAAGCCGCAGGATCACCGCCTCGCGCAGACGCCCGCGCCATTTGCGGCGGCCGCCATAACCGATGCGATGCAGGGCGATCAGCTCGCCGCCGGCGATATGCACCACGCTCGGACGGCGCAACAGCTTGGCGGCGGTCACCGCGATCAAGCTGCAGTAGCCGGAAAAAATCGCCTGAATCACGGCGAACGGTGCGCGCCGGTGCTCATCGCAGATGGCGGCAATCGCGCGCAGCCGCGTGCGGCGCGCGCCGATGTTATGCACCGTGGCACCGCGCAGGTGCCAGGTGCCCGGTTGCGGCTCTTGATGCAGCACGAACACGTGTACGTCATGGCTGCGTGCCAGCCACTCGATCAAGGTCAGGAACACCGGGATCACGCGGACTTCCCCGCTCCGATCCACCCCACCTGGCACCACCAATGCCAGCTTCATGCAGTGCGCTCCGGCGGGGTCGTGCGTAATTGCGCATAAGCCTGCGCCCAGCGCCGGCCCACCGCGGCAAACGACAGGCGCGCGTCGAAATGGGCGCGTACCTGTGCACGCGAGGGGCATTGCCGACTGACGCGCAGCAACAGTTCCGACAATGCCGATGCATCGCCGACCGGCCACAACTCGCCCACTGCGCCGTCATCGCTGAGCGCACGAAACGATGGAATGGCCGTCAGCAGCGGCAGGCACCCGCAGGCGTAGGCTTCCAGTGCAGCATAACCGCAACTTTCTGCATGGCTGGCAGACACGAATACATCCGCCGCACGCAGCAGTTCCTGCACGCGTGCGTGCTCGACCTTGCCGAGCAAGTGGACGCATCGGGCAAGCTGTGGGTCGGCACGCAGGCGCTGCTGCACCTGCGCCAGCAGTGGCGCCTGGTCGAACACGCACCATAACCGCAGACCGGGCAACAGACGCGCCGCCATGGCCACCGCGTCGAGTACACAGAGCGGGTCCTTGGCTGGACTGAAATGGCCGATCCACACCACACATGGGTCGCCGTGCACGCGCGTCTGCTCGCGTGCCTGCAATCGGTCGCCAGCGGTAAAGCGGCTGCTGGATTCTGGGATGGCAAACAGCTGCGTGCTGCGGCGAAACAGGCGCGCACGCACGAACGGCTGCGCCAGCTCCAGCGAAGTAAACGCGATGCCGGCTGCGGCCGCGTAGCGTGCGCGCCACAGGCGTCTGGCCCACCAGCGTGGTGGCCGGTTGGCATGATCCTGCAGCAGGATCGGCAACTGCGGCAGCAGGCACGCCAGGCGCTGCGCGTCGCCGGCAAATTCCAGACCGTGCACATGCAGCACATCGGCAGCGATCTCGTGCAGCAATGCAGCAAGCGTACGCGCGCGGACTGCGCTGCCACGCTGGTGCAGATCGGCGAAGCGGTAGTCCACGCCCGCGCGGCGCATCCGGGTGTCCAAGGCAGAGGCCTGGATCACCGACACCTGCACGCCAGCACTGGCGACAGCTTCGGCGATGTCTGCCAACGATGGCCATTGGGCGAATACCTGCTCCGCGCTCAGGCCATCGGGCGTGGGAACCAGGTTCAGGTGTGCGACGTGCAGGCTCATTGGGCCGGCAGTGTTTGAACGCAGATCGACGCAACGTCGCTGCCGTGTACCGCTGCGGCCGCAGCGTGCCGCTGATGGGCACTCCCCAACGCACAGGACGCCACTGCGGCGTTCAAGATCCTGCTCACGCGACCCGTCTCAGCCGTAGCACCAGCGCAACCGGCACCTGCAACGCCATCTGGTCGAAACGCGCATCGGCCGGGATGTCCGCGGGGTCCAGCATCGGCTCGGAGACGGCTTCGATCGCGAACCCGAGTGCGGTGCATGCCCAATGCCAGTGGCTGTAGAGATGCTGGGTATGGCGGACCGCATAGCGCTGCCCATCGGCCTTGAAGTCGCGCCGCCAGCCCAGTGCGTGGCCGATCGGATGGACGTCGCTGCACAGCACGATGCCGCCGACACGGGTGACGCGATGCAGTTCTTCCAGCGCCGGCCACAACTGTTGCAGGTGTCCCACCACCAGACCGCACACGCTCAGGTCGGCCACCGTATCGGCCAGCGGCAGATGATCCAGGCTGCCTTGTTGCAAGGCGATGCGTGCGGCCGGCCAGTCCTGTGCGAGCTCGGCACCGGCACGGTGCAGCATCTGCGGCGACAGATCGACCCCGGTCACTCGCCGGGCGCCACGGCGCAATGCATGCAGCATGTAGCGGCCGCTGCCGCAGCCGGCGTCCAGCACGTGCTGGCCCTGCAGGCTGGCCGGCATCAATGCGAGCATGGCGCGCTCTTCGGCCAGCATCACCGGGTTGTGCGCGTGCGGTGGATACGCCTGCGCCCACAGCGCGTAAGCGGCAGCTGGCTCGAGCACCGGCACTGCGCTCATGCAAGCGCCCCGTTGGCAGCCAGCGCGTGAGTCACCTGCGCGGCGGCCTGCGCCGGCTGTTCCTGCGTTACAAGCTGAAGACCGGGTTCGAGCGCCAGCACCGCCGGATCGGCCAGCGCGGCATCGAGCAATTTTGGCCGTCCATCCAGCAACACCGGCACCGTCTGGATGCCGGCCGCGTCGAACCACGCTGCAAAATCCGGATCGGCGATGCGCGGCTTGCCATCGCGAATCACCGCACGCAGGTCGCTGCGCGTGCAACCGATGATGCTGCTGGCAGGCTCGCCACCGCGGTCGCGCACGATCAACACATCTGCAATGGCTTCAGGCGCAAGGCGCCCACGCGTCGGCATGCGCAGGATGCGCGCGGCGTCACCGGTGACCATGCCAAGCAGTTGGTCCGGTGCCAGCCCGCTCGCGCTGGCGATCCGCAGCTCTTCCAGCAGGTCGCGCGCGCCGCTGACGCGCGAATCGTTGCCCAGCGCCAGCCGGCCGGCCATGCACAAGCGCCAGGGATCGAGCGTGCGGCCGAGCAGCGCCTGGTTGCTGGAAGGACACCACACCACGGCTGCGCCACGCGCGATCACCCGCTCGATATCTTGTTCACCCATGCCCACGCCGTGGATCAACACCGTGTTGGCGGCCAAGCAGCCGAGCCGGTCGAGTTCGTCGAGCTCGGCACGCGCCACCGCATCGGTGCCTTCGGCCAGATGGATCATCCAGGGGTGCGCTGGCAGCGTCGCGGCAAAGCTGTGTTGTACGGGCGGGCCGTAGCCTGTCCAGCCCAACGCGTAGCTCCAGCCGAAGTCGCGCAGCAGGCTCACCGGGAAGTTGCCTTCATCCAGCGCGGCTTGCCATGGATCGTGCTGGGCCACGCAGGTGGCGCCGGCCAACAGGTTTTTCAGACCACCATGGCGCAGCCGTACCGCCTTGGGCACGCGCAGTGCGGCGGCCACGTCCGGATGCTGAAAATGCGCTTGAAATGCCTCGATCCACGCATAGCTGTTGCGGAACGGTGCGGCCTGCGGCAGCGGCGGTACGCAGTTGACCTGCAGATGTTCGTGCGCATTGATCAGGCCTGGCGCCAAAACATGCCCTTGCAGATCCATGCGCACGGTACCGGCGCCGAGCGTGCCGCCGAAGCGCCCCGCACGGATGGTCACTGCGGCACGCGAGAGACCCGCCTGGGTGATCGCGCGTGCGCCGTGCAGGCAGACATCGGCCATGGCCATCGACCGCTCCCCTCAGCGCTTGCGCATCACGATCAGGAAGTGATCGCCCGTGTCGCGCAGCAATGGCAGCCCGCCCCACCGGTCGTCGCAGCGTCCCAGGCGCTCGGACAGGCGTGGATTGCGCTCGCAAAACTCCACCAGATACGGTGGCGGCAGGAACAGGCTCAAGGCGCGATAGCTTTCCAGCACGAAATGCTTTTCGAATGCGCGGTAGAACTCCCGCGGCAGGTGGTACCAGGTCCAGATGGTGTGGCCGTTCATGCCCACCGCAATTGCCCCCTTGGCGGCACGCACCGCCGCGCGCCTGAAGCGCCCGCGCAAGGCGTAATGGCCGATTTCCCACGGGCAGATCCGTCCGATCACCGAAAACACCAGGCAGCCGTCCGGGCGCAGCAGGCGCGCGCATTGCGCGGCGACGGCCGGCAGATCCGGCGCGCAATTGAGCGGGCCGAAGTTGGAGTACATGCCATCGAAGCTGCCCTCCAGCCGATCGAGTTGCTGGATGCCGACATGTGCGGCGGTGAGGCGTTCTTGCAGCCCGTGCGTGGCAGCGCGCTGGCGGGTGCGCTCGACCATTGCCGGCGACCAGTCGGTGGCCAGCACGGAATATCCGCGGCGTGCGAATTCGCCAGCATCCAGGCCGGTACCGCAGCCCAGATCGACCAGCCGCGACCCCACCGGCAACTCGCTCGCGACCGTGTCCCACAGCGTGGTGCGCATGCGCTGGATCAGCGCGTTGTTGCCGCGGGGGCCATCGTAGTCTGGAGCAACGCTGTCGAACGCACGTTGCGTTTCCAGCAGTTGCTCCGGCGCGACCGTGCCGCCCCGCGCCGCATGCTCACTGAGTGACGACATGCGCAGCCTCCCAGACCCGTCCTGATGTTTTCACCACGCTCTCCGGTCGCAACGCCCAACGCGGCATCGTTTGATAGACCCGTGAGTGCGCGATGGTGCCGGTTTGGTTGCAGCGCGGTGGATGGTGGCCGAGCTGGCTCAGGCAATCACACCCGACATGCCGGCATTGGCTACCGCGACACATGCGATGCACGGCTTCACCTTCGTTCTCATATCGCCCGGGGCCTGCTGCTTGCGCAAACCCATTCGCCCGGGTTGCGCCAAGGTCCCACTGCAGCGTCACGCACCAACCGGTGCACGAGTCCGCGCACGACGACGCACCGCATTGCGCAGCACCGCGGCCAGCACGCTCAGTCCCGCCCCGGCAAGCAGGCCCGCTGCCCAAGCCGTGATCGCGTTCGGAAATGCCTGGCGGTCGGGCACGTACAGTGGCCACGCCAGCGAGGTCTGGTAGGTGTAACGCGTGGTGAGCCGGGCAACCAGGTCGTCGCGCTCGCTCTTCAAGGCGCGAATCGTGGTGTTGCTGTCGGTCAGCAATACGCCCGCCAGTACCTGCGTGGGTGTGGCCGAAGCCGCTCCCTGCCCGGCCTGCAACTGCCGCTGCAGCTGCTCGCGATTGCTGGTGGCTGCGCGTAGATCCTCGCTCAAGCCTTGCAGGCGTGCGCGCGCAAGCTCCAGCGCAGCTGCGTTGGTGTCGCCGTGCAGCATCCGCAGCTGGGTGACGGTGGCCATGGCCAGCGTGCGTGCCTGCTGCGCCGACTCGGCGCGGATGGTCACGCCGATCAGGTTGGCGTACGGGTCGGGGTCCGGCTTCAGGCTGCCGCGATACAGCTGCGCGGCGCGGCCATCGAGCGGCACCTGCGCCTGACGCAGCACCGCATCCTGAAACAGCCGCGTTTTCATGCGATCGATCACGCGCTGAAACGGTTCGACCTTGGGGTCGCGGCCAGCAGGGGTCGGGCCGATTTCGCCCACCTGGATCCACGCGGTGGCCTCCCATTGCGGTTTGGCCAGGCGGGTGAAGGCGAAGGTCAGGCCCAGCACCACGAGCAGCGCTGCCGCTGCCCAGCGCCATTCCCGGCGCAGGATGCGCCACAGGTCGATCAGGTAGATTTCGTCGTGTTGATGCATGGGCGCGGCTCTGCAACGGGGCGATGAATGGCGTGCTGCACGCTTACGCGGCAGACGGATGTGGGGACAGGCGGCTGGGCAACAGCACCGTGCAGACATGCAGCACCAGGCACAGCGCGATGAAGCCGAAGTTGGTCCAGGTGAACGCCTGTGGCGCAAAGGGCGACATCAGGCAGGCATAGGCGATACGCAGGAAGATCAGCACGTGAAAGATCGACAGCGAGCCATGGAGCCGGCGCACACTCCAGACCAGCCCGGCGTACAAGGCCAATAGCGCAAGCAAGGCACCGGCGGCGCCCCACGCCATCAGGAACGGGAAGAACTCGGTGCCGACATTGATATTGGGCGCGTCCAGCGGAATGCTGGTGCCGGCAGTGGCGATCGAACCACTGAACGGCACCAGTTGATTGACCAGAAAGCTGGCGTTGACGTAGCCCTTGGCCAACATCGCACCGAAGTTATAAGGCCCTGCGCTGATGTAGAGCAGCAGCCATTGCACGCCCTGCGGCATGGCACGGTAGAACGCACTGAACGGCAACGCCACGGTGGCCATAGAACCGGAGCGCAACGCGCCGAGCATCGAAAACACGCCACCACCGGCCAGCACCAGCAGGCCGATGGTCTTCCACGGCAGCCGACGCGCCGGGTCGCGCCGCAACAGCATCACCAGCACGAAGGAGAACAGGCCAGCGAAGATGCGGTTGCGATCGATCACCACGATGGGAAATACAAACCCCAACGTCACCATCGCCGCACGCAAGCCGCGATGGCGCACGCACAGCAGGGCGATCGGTAGCAGGATCCAGCACATATTGGAGATGTGCCGCACATGCGCACGCGCAGGGCTCAAGGTGGCGTACGACGCTGGATCGCTGAACAACGGAATGGGAAACAACAGCACGTCGGCGATACAGAACACCGTCACCGCCACGGCCAGCCCCATCGCCAGAAATGCATCGCGGGTACCGGCGTAACGGTAGTGGCGAAAGCGCTCGACCGACGGCAGCTGTGTGCGCAGCAGCGCGTCGAGCGCGAAGGTGGCCGCTGCCGCAAGCGCCAGCAGCACGATGCCTGCCAGGTAGCCGTCGGGTAGCGCATAGGTCAGCCACGTCAACGCGCAGCTGAGCAACATGGGTAATGCCAGATAGGTTGCCGGGCGGCGCAACAGTGCGCTCATGCAAGCTCCACCGCACGCGCGGCACGTTTCGGACGCCATCTGGCAGACAGCGACAACCATGCATAGGCCACTAGATGCGCGGCTACACGGTGCGGCCGGCGCCGCAGGAATTCCACCTTGGCTGCGATGTAGCGCGCCTGCGCATGCAGCAGTGTGCGATCGGGCGCATCGAACAACGCTGCGCAGCGCAACGCCACTTGCCGCGATTCGCTCAGGTTGGCGATGCGTGCCGGCACGTTTGCGGTCTTGCTGAGGTTGCCGCCATGCAGGCGGTAGGCGCATACCGGCAGATCGATGAAGCCCAGCGCATCGCCTGCAGCCAGGCGCAGGAAGAAATCCCAGTCTTCGATTCGTAGCGACTCGTTCCAGCCGCTGCGCGCGTCGAACGCACTGCGCCGTAGCAGCGTCACCGCGCCACCGACTGCCCACTGGCGTATCACCGCATGCCGGATGCCGGACTCGGAGCAGTACAGGTTCTTGTCAACCCGATGCAGATCGCGCATGGCGCTGCCATGCAGCAATTGGCCATGCGCATCGACCACGCGGGCATCGCCGATCACCGCAAGCTTTTGCGGATGTCCGCGCAGATAGCGTACCTGCGCGTCCAGCCCGCCGGGCAACAAGTAATCGTCGCTTGCACCAAGCCGCAGATACTCTCCCCGCGCACGCAATGCCAGTTCGTTGAGGGTGGCGGCAACTCCCCGATTCTCGCGTTGCACGAAGTGCACCGGTAGCCGATGCCCATACTCGCTGATCCACTGGCTGATCTTTTCGCCAGTGGCATCGCTGGAGCCATCATCGATGATCACGATCTCCTTGCATGGGTACGGGTCTTCCAGGACGCTGTCCAGGCAACGCTGCACGAAACGCGCATGATTGAACGCCGGAATCAGCACCGACACCAACGGCCAGCGTGCACGTGCCGATACCGGCGCCTGATCGTTCATGCTGCCCGCTCCAGATAGCGTCGCACCACCACGATGTTGAACGACAGATACAGCACGTAGTTGGCGGCGAAGGCGTACATCGCACCGATCAGCCCGAACCACGCGGTGAACACGTACACCAGCGCCAGATAGCTCGCTGCGAACACGCATTCGGAGATCACGAACAGCCGCGTCATCGCCTTGGCCAGCATCACGTACGACAGCACGAACGCCGCGATCTTGATGACATCGCCCAGCAGCTGCGGGCCGTACAAGGGCGCCGCAGCGGCAAATTGCGTATCGAACAGTAGCCAAGTCACCCAATCGCGGCCTACATACACGCCCAGCGCCACCACGATCACCGCCGGCATGACGTAGCGATACGCGCTGCGCAGCTCGCTGCCCAGACCCGCAGCGTCTTGCAGCGATGCCAGCTTGGGCAGGTAGTACACGTTGATGGCGGTGGTGAAGAACAGCAGATAGGCATCGGAGACCCGGCTGACCGCCTGCCAGTAGCCCACCTGCTCCCAACCGAACCGCAGCGCCAGATGATGGCGCACCGCGATGGTCACCAGCTGCGACACCAGTGTCGAGGTGAGCGTCATCAGCGAAAATGCCGCCAGCCGACGGATCATCTGCGCGTCAAAGCGCATCCGCCACATTGCAGGCTGAAAATAGGGGCTGCGCCGCAGCGCAGGGACCGCCGCCAGCAGCCACAGCACCTGCCCCAGGACCAGCGCCAATAGCGCCCCATGCAATTGCGCCCGGCTGGAGAGCCACGCCACCAAGGCAACGCTCAGCACGGCGCCTGTCACCTGCACGAAGGCGAGCCGCCGTACATCCATGAAGCCGTTGATCAGTGCCAGTGTGTAATTGAGCAGTGCGATTCCCAGTTGCGCGACTGCCAACACGCAGATCAGCGGGCGGTAGCTCGCATCGCCCAGCAGGCGCTCGGCAATCGCTCCACTGAACACCATCGCCAGCAGTGCGATCACGCAGGCCGCGCAGAATGCGTATGAGAGCGCCGCACTCAGCAAGCGCGCCAACGCGGGCGCATCGTCGCGGTACTGCGCCACAGACGTGACGATGCCGGCACTGATGCCGCCACCGGCCAGGACCGTCAGCACCGACATCAGGTTGAGGAATTGGCCAAGCCGGCCCACGCCCTGCGGACCGGCGTAGACGGCGACCAGCTTGACCACCACCAATGCCGCCAGCAGCTTGGCCAGCGTCGCAACGCCGGTGTAGGCGCTGCTGCGCACCAGATTCATGTGTTGCTGCCGAACGATTGACAGGCCGCGATCACCTGCACAACTGCTGCATCGTCCAACGCCGGCCCCATCGGCAGGCTCAGTACTTCCCGGTGCAGCTGTTCGCTCAGCGGCAGGCAGGCCTCGCCCAGCGAGGCATATGCAGGCTGCCGGTGCGGCGGCACCGGGTAATGGATCTGCGTGTGGATGCCCTGCCGCAACAGATGTGCCTGCAAGGCATCGCGCTGCGGGCTGCGTACCACGAACAGATGCCAGACGTGCTGCTGCTCGGCTACCGGCGCGGGCAGCATGATCAGCGGGTTGCAGATACCGTGCAGATACCGCTGCGCCACTGCGCGCCGCAGCGCGATTTCGTCCTCCAGATAGCCCAGCTTGACGCGCAGGAACGCAGCCTGCATTTCATCCAGACGCGAGTTCACCCCCTGGCAGAGATGGTGATACTTCACTTCCGAGCCGTAGTTGCGCAGCGCGCGAATGCACTCGGCCAGACGTGCATCCGAGGTCGTGACTGCGCCGCCATCGCCCAGTGCACCCAGGTTCTTGGTCGGGAAGAAACTGAAGGCCGCCGCATCGCCGAAGGCACCGGCGCGCCGCCCCTGGACGCTTGCCCCGTGCGCTTGCGCGGCATCCTCGATCAGCAGCAGGCCGTAGCGATGGGCCAGGATCTGCAGGGCCTGCATCTCAGCCAACTGCCCATACAGGTGCACTGCCATGATGGCGCGCGTGCGGGGCCCGATCGCCTTCTCCACCCTTGCCGGGTCGATGTTGAACGTGGCCGGGTCCGGCTCGACCGGCACCAGCACCAGATGGTTCTGGCTGATCGCCAGGAATGTCGCGATGAAGGTGTTGGCGGGCACGATGATTTCGTCGCCTTCTCGCAAGACCCCCAGCTCACGGTAGCCCCGCAGGATCAACGCCAACGCATCCAGCCCATTGCCAACGCCCACTGCCTGCGTGGTGCCGCAATAACTGGCGAATTCGTCCTCGAACGCGACCAGCTCTTGGCCGAGCACATACCAGCCGGCATCGATGACACGCGCCGCTGCGGTCTTGAGCGCATCGGCATAGCGTGCATTGACTGCACGCAAATCCAGGAAAGGCACATCCATTACATCAACCATCGATAGACATCCTGCACCACGGCACGCGCGCCGAAGCGTTCCTTTTGTTCCACCAAACCTTCGTTGAGCACCTGCCCACCCTGTTCGGTGGAGATACCGAAACTGAAGTAGTCGCGCTGCGCGTAGACATCGGTGATGAGGTCGGCCAGCAGCAGGCTCAACGCATCCAGCCGGCGGCCCTGTTCGGAGACCGCCAGGTATTGGGTATGCACACAGCGGCCGAAGTCGAAGACCAATGCGGCTGCGACCAATTGCCCATCAGCGCGCGCTTCATGCAACACGATCTGCTGCGCGAACCGGCGTTGCAGCAGTTGAAGCTCGTCCAGCCGATGCGTCGGTGCCACGCCATGCCGCTGCAGGACCTGGGTCAGCAGCGCATGGAATTCGACGAGCTGGGTCCCGCGCTGGACCTGCACCCCAGCCTTGCGCGCCTTGGCAATGGAACGCCGCCGCTCGGCACTGAATGCAGGCCGCTCGCGTAGCGCAATCACCGACGACACATCGCGCCGGCACAGCTGTGCGCCCAGCCGATGCAGCGCGTACAGCTGTTCTTCGGCCGGGTAGGCATGAAAGATATGCGGCACCGGCTTGTAGATGACCTCGCGCACGCCGAGCGCGCGGTAGTGCGCGGCAATCTGCTCGAACACCTGCAAGGTGGCGCCGGCACGCAGCGCCATCGACGACAGCAGCCCGGCATAGGTGAGCCCGGCGTGGCTGCTGACGCAACTGCCCTGCACATTGGCCGGGAGCACCGCCACCACCGCGTCCCCACGTTCAACCAACACGGACGCATCCACGAAGCGCTCGGCGTGATAGTCCATATAGTCCCGCCGATGCAGCAGATTGCCATTGCGCGATGACGCCACCAGGGCGTCCCACGCCGGCGCATCGCCCGGCACGTAAGACCTAACCGAAAACATCGCAGCCCTGTAACGCAACCGGCAACGCCGCCTCTGCCAGGCCGAAGCCCGCCTGCCCCATCGCGTTGCCGTTGTAGAACATCAACACGCGCTCGCCGTGCCGAATCAAGGCGGGGTAGCACAGCGTCTGCGCATCCCAGCCTTCATCGGACAATGCAAGCCCCAATCGGCGATCGTTGCGGTCCCAGTGCACCCCGTCGCCACTGAAGGCGATACCGGGAAAGTAGCCGCCCTTCAGGTCGCCACGGGTGAAATACATCAGGTAGCGCGCGCCGAACCGGTACACGCGCGGACGCCCGATGCGGTATTCGTCGCCGCGTGGGCGCAGGCACACAACATCGTCGGTGGGAATGCAACGCAGGTCGTCGGTCTGTGCGTAGCGGATGTGGTAACGCGGATACGGTTGGCCGCCAATCGTTTCCCAGTCATCGCCCACCGCGTACCACAACCGCCAGCGGCCATCGTCGTAGCGTGCCGAATGCACCGCGGCAATCGTGCTGCGCCCCGGGGCGCGATCGAGCAGCGGCGTTTCCTGCCGGCGCTGGAAGCTCTCGCCACCATCGCAGGACACCGCCAGCCCGGTGAAGGCGAGGAACTTGGCCTTGGCCACGCGCTGGAAGCCGACATAGAACAGGTACAGCCCGTCCGGCCCGGCCACCACATCGCCCAGGATCATGCCGTTGTCGTCGAAACACCCATCACGGCCAATGTCGAGCACCGGCTGCTTGCTGACGCCGACGATCTGCGTTGGCGCATCGGCGCGCACATCCACGTAGCCGATCCGGCTCACGCCCTGCGCATCGCGAAAGCCGGCGTACACACGCAGCACCTGAGCAGACAGGCGATGCGGTGTTGGCGTCAGTGCGGCATGGTGCATCCAGCCGCCCACCCCATGGCGGGCGACATCGAACACCAGCCCGCGTTTTTTCCAGGCAAACACCGCTCAGAGCTCCACATCGAAGCTGGATCTGCCCGCCACCGCGCGTGCCGGCGAGCCCACGTACACGCGCTCGGCTTCGGTATGTCGCGTCACCAGCGCGCAGGCACCGATGACGTTGTCTGCGGCAATGCGCACCTTGTCGCTGAGCGTGGCGTTGACCCCGATAAAGCTGCCCTGCCCGATCTCGCAATAGCCGGAAATCACCGCATGCGAGGCAATGAAGACATGATCCTGCACCACCGTGCGGTGGCCGATATGGTTACCGCTCCACAATACGCAGTTGTCGCCGATGCGGGTGAACGGCTGCACGACATTGCCCTCGAAGATGAAGCAGTTGGCGCCGATCTGCGCGTTTTGCCAGACGAATGCGCGCGAGCTCACATACGTCGCGCAGTGATAGCCGCGCCGCACCACATCCTGGAAGAAACGGGTGCGCAGGCGATTGAGTTGCGTTGCAGGAATCGCCACGAACACCGCGTAGTCTTGCGGCGGGTAGCGTTGCTCCAGTTCTTCGTACGCCACTACGGGCAACCCGGCCACTGCGGGCTGCAGCAGAAAGGCGCGCTCCACGCTGAAGGCCGCTACCGTGTAGTGGCTGTCGTGCTGGAAGTACTCGCAGGCGATCTGCGCGAACTCGCCCGCGCCGACAATCACCAGTTGCTTCGGTGCGCTCATGCTTCCAGCCTGCGGGCTTGCAGCGCGGTGCCATTGCGCACTTCGCTCACGAACTGGTCGTAATCCAGGATGTAATCGCCAGGATCGTAAAGCTGGTCGGCCAGTACCATCAGCACGCAGTCGGCACTGAAGCGGTACAGGTCGCGCCACACCATGCGGCCGAGCAGCAGGCCTTGCGATGGGTCGTCCAGCACCACTTCGCTGGGGCCATTGCCGTGGCCTTCGTCGAGCAGGATCGTCACCGAGCCGTGCAAGGCCACGGCGAATTGATTGAGCTGGCGATGCGCGTGCTGGCCGCGGTGCACGTCGTGGCGCGTGCCGAACAGGTAATACACGCGGCGGATCTCGAACGGAACATTGCGCTGCTGCTCCAATGAAATGAGCAGGCCGCGATCGTCACCGTGGGTATGCAACTGGATGCGTTCGATAGCCATGATCGGAGAGGCGTAACCGCTGACTGCACGTAGTGCGACATGCCTGAGTGCGTCGGGTGACGCGAAAGGTTGCGCGCGGCCGCGGCCCTGCGAAGCGCTGTGCGCGCAAGCGCAGCCGACCCTGGCGCAGCGCTTCGGTGTGCGGCACGTGCGAACCATTCGCCATCACGACGCAACCTTTTTCCGACATCGCCGCACCCATCGGTGCACGTTCACCTGGCCGCCGTTCGGCCGGCGTGGGGAGCCAGGCCTGGCCGCGCGATGCGCAGCCGGAAACCAACCACCACCACCGGAAGACAGATCAGATGCGCTCCTCCCCCCCGGCGCCCGCCAGCGCTCCCGTCAACGGCACAGACACCGTGCCCCTGGCAGAACAGGCGCCCGCAGCTGCGCGCGTGCTGCCCTTGCCCAAAGCGATGCGCGTGCTGCACTGGCTCACCGTGCTGTGCCTGGCCATGGCCGCCACGCTGATCCTGCTGCGCGCCGAGCTGGATGGCCGTGCACTGCGTCAGTGGCTGCTGGAAGGCCATCGCCACTTTGGCTTGCTGGTGCTGGTGCTGTTTGCATTACGCGTCGGGTTGCGCCTGCGTTTGCGCAGATTGCCGCCCGGCCCGCCCGCGTCGCTGCCGATGCGCCTGGCCGCTGGCGCCACGCATCTGGCGATGTACGGCCTGATGCTCGCACTGCCCTTGCTGGGCTGGTCGCTGAGCAGCGCCTACGGCAAGCAAGTGTCTTTCTTCGGCGTTCCCTTGCCCGCGTTGGTCGCGCCGGATGGCGACCTTGGCGACACCCTGGGCACCTGGCACTTGAATGCGGCCTGGGCGCTGCTGGCGCTGGTGCTGCTGCATATCGGCGCCGCGCTCTGGCATCACCTGGTCCTACGCGACGGCCTGCTGCGTCGCGTCTTGCCGGGCAAGCACGCATGAACCGCCATTCCCGGCCGCCTGTCATTCGTTTCTTCGCCCATTCCCGCACTGCTGCATCCCGCACCGTCGAACAAGGACTTTCCATGCCCGCTTTCCAGCCCGCCCCGCGTTGCACCGCGACGCGTACCGCCCGCCTGACGTCCTTGTTGTGCGTGTCCGGCCCCTTGTTGCTACTGGCCAGTACGCAGGCGCAGGCGATTCCCTCGTTCGCGCGCCAGACCGGCTCGTCCTGCGCCGATTGCCATGTCGGTTCGTATGGTCCCTCGCTCACGCCCTACGGCATGCGCTTCAAGCTCGGCGGTTTTACCGATACCGATGGCGAAGGCACCAAGATCCCGGTGTCCGGCCAGCTCACCTGGTCGCGCAATAACCCCAGCCGCGGCGACAGCACCTCGCGCCTGCGCGAGGCCGATCTGTATCTGGGCGGCCGCCTCAACGACAATATCGGTGGCTATTCGAAGATCCGCTCCAACAACAGCGGCAATGCGACCTTCGACACGCGCCTGGACGACGTCGATCTGCGCTTTGTCAGCAAACCGTTCCAGATGGCGGGCAAGGACACCATGATCGGTGTCAGCGTCAACAACAACCCGGGCATTTCCGATCCGGTGCACGTGTTGCCGAATGCCTCCACGCTCACCCCCGCCTCCAATGGCGGCGCCTCCACCATGCTCAGCTCCTCGGCGTTGTCCAACCGCGTCATCGGCGCCAGCGTCTACGGCCTGTATGACCGCAATTGGTACGGCGAAGTGGGCAGCTACAGCGCGCTGTCGCCGTCTGCGCAGGATCGCCTCGGCTGGCCGGTCAATGGCGACCCGGGCAAGCTCAGCGGCACCAGCTACGCGCGTCTTGCCTACATGAAGGACATGAAGCGCCAGTTCTTCTCGGTGGGCCTGACCGCGCTCAATACGCGCCGCCAGCCCTTGCGAACCGGGCCCAGCGACGACCTCACCGATTTCGGCTACGACCTGACCTACCAGTTCCTCGGCACCCGCGAGCACGTGTTGTCGCTGGCCTACGTCAACATCTACGAGCGTCGCAAATACGGCAGCCCGCTGATGTCGACCGACCCGACCATGCCGGCGCTGGACCGGGGCAGCGTGCGCGATCAGACCCTCAGCATGAACTACGCCTTCAAGCAGAGCTACGGCGTGCTGGCCGCGCACATGATCAACAGCGGCTCGTTCGATGCGGCGCGCTATTCGCCGGTGGGTATCCCGGACACCACCAGCAATTTGATCCTGCTGTACTGGACCCCGTTCGGCAAGGACGGCACCTACACCTCGATGGCCAACCTGCGCGTGTCCGCCGGCTGGTTCCGTTTCGACAAGTTCAACGGCAGTACCTCCAACGTCTTCCGCGGCCCGCCGATCACCAATCCGCGCGATCTCGACAGCTTCACCCTGTCGGTCAACCTGGCCTTCTGATCCCTCCCGCACCTGTACGGATCCACATGAACCCACCCCGCAAACTCTCCGTGTTGTGCGTCCCGTTGGCCGGCCTGATGCTGGCGGGCGCACTGACCGTGCCCTCGGCATACGCCGCCGACGGCGCTGGCGTCTTCCTCACCGAATGCGGTGAGTGCCACAGCGTCAAACCGGGCAAGAACAAGAAAGGCCCATCGCTGTTCGGCGTGGCAGGACGCCCAGCCGGGACCGTCGCCGACTTTGCCGGCTATTCCGACGTGCTCAAGAACAGCAAGTGGACCTGGACCCCGGCCCAGCTCAAGACCTATCTGCCGCAGTCCTCGTCCAAGGCGCTGCCGGGCACCAAGATGAAGTACGACGGCCTGGACGACCCGAAGGAGCTTGACGCACTGATCGCCTACCTCAACACCTTGAAATAGGCGCGGGCTACGCGGCATGGCGCGTCGTCGCCCGAGGGGGCGGACGGATGGCGCGCCAATCGCACCGCGCGTGTGCCCGCGGTCCCGGCCGTCTGTCCTGCGGGCACCACCTGCATCGCGTGCTCCGCCGGTGGCGTGGCTGCGTCGATTACCAACGCGCCCAGCCGTGGCACCCTACCGGTGGCGGCCGCCGCACAGCCAGGTATTGCAGGCGGCCGCCACCGGCCGACCAGGATGGATTCGCGTTGCCCGACGCGGTGCCTTCGCGTATCCGGACGCAATCGCCGCCGCTGCGGTGGTCTCGTCCGCCGACCTGAGGCACCATAGCGTCCCTGTTTGACACACCGCCCCACGCCATTGCCCACCGTTCCAGCTTCCAAGCCGCTCCCCTCCCGACCGCGACGCGACTGCGCCCGCGCGGGTTTCTGCGTGGGCGCACTGCTGGACAGTGCCGCACGCCACCCATGGTGCGAAGCGCGGCCGGCCGCGTCCGCCCAGCAACCATGCCGACCGCGGGTGCGTCGCCAACCGCACCGGCACCGCACGCTGGTGCAGTGGCTGTTGCTCACCCTGGCAGCTGGCGCCTGCGGAAGCGCCCTGGCCAAGGACTTCGGCGGTGCAGTCGCCCTGACCTCCAGCCTGATCGACCGAGGCATCTCGATCGCGCCCAACAAGGTCACCGTGCAGGCCGCCGGCTACTGGCTGCCCGCCCCCGGCTGGTCGGTGTCCACCTCGGTGGCGCTGCAGTCCCCGGCCTGGAGCGATCCGGTCGCGGTCACCGCACAGCTCGGGCGCGCCTGGATGCTGGACGACCGCTGGCAGATGCAGGCCAGCCTGCTCTACTACGGCTACCCGACCGACCGCGCCACGCGCACCTTCGACCGCCAGGAAGCCAGCCTGGCCTGGTCCTACCGCGACCTGCTGACGTTTTCGCTGTCCACCTTCAATTTCCCGCGGGCCGACCGGTCGCCGTGGAACGTGGCGTTCGACATCACCGCCAACGTCCCGCTGCGCCACGATGTCAGCCTGTCGCTCGGTGCCGGCTCGTCGCGCTTTCCGGCCATGGCCTACGGTGCAGCGCGCTCCGGCCGCTATCAGTACGGCCAGGTGGGCCTGAAGTGGAACCGCGCCGGATGGACACTGAAAGCCGAGCGCATCCTCACCAGCGGCAATACCCCGCGCATGCAGGGCGGCCCCGGCGACATGCCGTGGCTGGGCACGGTCGCCAGAACCTTCTGATCCACACGCAACCTTTTGCCTGCCTGCGCGCACTGACGTGGGTTACCCGCCATGCCTGCACCGATGAATGACACCGACACCCTGGGCGATGCCACCGACCGCATGCTGTTGCGCCGCATGGCCGGGGGCGATCGCGACGCGCTGGCCAGCATGTACCACAGCTATCACGGCCGGCTGTGCCGCTTCCTGTCGCGGCTGACCCGCCGCCCGGACATTATCGAAGAGGCCATCAACGATTGCTTCTGGATCGCCTGGCAAAAGGCCGGCGACTTCCGCGGCGACTCGCAGGTCTCCACCTGGATCATGGGCATCGCCTACCGCTGCGGACTCAAATGCCTGCGCCAGCATGACGGCGAAGCCATCGACGACACCGCCCTGGTGGAAGACCACGCCCCCAGCGCCGACGACAACGACGACCGCGAACTGCGCGACTGGCTGGACAAGGGCATGGAACGGTTGTCGCCGGACCAGCGCCTGGTGGTCGAACTGGTCTACGGCGTCGGCCACAAGCTCGAAGAAGTGGCCGACATCATGCAGTGCCCGGTGGGCACCATCAAAGCCCGGCTGTTCCACGCCCGGGTCAAATTACGCAATGTGCTGCCCGGCCTGGCCGGCGGCGCCCCTTACACGGAGACCATGCAATGAAGACGTTTTTCATCGCGCCTGGCAAGGAATGCTCGCACGCCTGGGAATTGATGCCGGCGGTGCTGCTGGACAGTGCCACCGAGGAAGAAAACACCTGGCTGATCGCGCACGTGGCCAAGTGCGCCTCATGTAGCGCCGAATTCGCCCAGCAGAACCGCCTGCGCCAGGCCTTGGCGCTGCCCTCGACAGTGAAGCTGGACCCGAGCGCCGGTCTGCAACGCCTGCTCGGCCGCCTGGATGCACCGGAGCAGCACAGCGCGCCTGCGCGCATGCCTGCTGCACGCCGCTCCGGCAGTTGGACGGTACGCGCCCTGGCCGCCGCCGCGCTGGTCCAGGCCATCGGGCTGGGCGTGATGGGCGTCAAGCTGGCCTCGCCCGCGCCATCGCACGACTACCGCACGCTCAGCAGCGTCGCGGCCCTGCCGGTGCCGCAGGGCGCCATCCGCGTGGTGCCGGACGCAAGGATGACCGTGGCCGACTGGGACCGGCTGCTGCATGCGCAGCAGTTGCAGGTGGTCGGCGGCCCTAACGAAATGGGCGCCTACACCGTGGTGCCTGCCGCACCGCAGCCCCCAGCGCAACCGCAGCAGACCCTGCAGCAACTACGCGCCACCCCGGGCATCCGGCTGGCGGAGATCGTCTCGGCCCCATGAATCGCCTGTTCGCCATTGGCCTGATCGCCGCGTTCACCGGTCTGGGCGCGCCCTCCAACGCGCACGCTGCCGCAGCCCTGCAGGAGCCGGCGACGGATGTTGCCGGCAACGCCCCGTCACTGGCCGATGCGCAAACGCCCGACAGCAGCCGCGACATCCTGCTGGCGGTGGCCAACCCGCTCGCCGCGCCACCGGCCCGCGCCGGCTCCAGCCTGATCGGCTACGCATCCAGCTATTACGGCGCCGGCCAGAAGGCTGCCGCGCGCATGGACAGCATCAAGCAGCGCTACAAACTGCGCGAAGTCTCGGCCTGGCCAATCACCTCGCTGGGCCTGTATTGCGCCGTGCTGCAACCGCCGCCGGGCGTGTCGCGCGATGAACTGGTCAGTGCACTGGCCGACGACGAAGGCGTGGAGCTGGTGCAGCCAGTGCAGGATTTTTCGGTGTTCTCCGCCGATGCGTCGGAAAAGACGACCTCGCTGTCCAGCTACAACGACCCGTACGTGGACATGCAGCGCGGCTTCATCGACACCGATGCCGCCAGCGCGCAGACCGTGACCGAGGGCCGCGGCGTGGTGATCGCGGTCGTCGATACCGGCGTGGACACCGACCACCCCGATCTGAAGGCGCGCATCCGCGACGTGCACGATCTGGTCGACGACAAACCGGTGAAGACCAGCACCGATTCGCACGGTACCGAAGTGGCCGGCATCATTGCCGCCGGCAGCAACAATCACCAGGGCATCGTCGGCATGGCACCCAAGGCCATGCTGAGTATCTACAAGGCGTGCTGGTACGCGCCCACGGTCGGCGCCACCGCACGCTGCAATACCTTCACCCTGGCCAAGGCGCTGGCGGCGATCGACAACAGCTCCGCGCGCGTGATCAACCTGAGCCTGGGCGGCCCCGCCGATCCACTGCTCAGCAAGATGCTGCAGCAGCTGGTGCAACAGGGCCGCATCGTGGTGGCGGCAATGCCACCGAACGGGCGTCTGGATGGCTTTCCCAATGACGTACCCGGCGTGCTGGTCGTGCGCAGCAGCAGCGCGACACCGGCCATGCCCGGCGTGCTCAGCGCGCCGGGCAAGGACATCCTGACCACGCAACCGAACGGACGCTACGACTTCACCTCCGGCTCGTCGATGGCCACCGCACATGTCAGCGGCATGGCCGCGCTGCTGTTGTCGCTGCAACCATCGATGGATGCCAAGGCGTTGCGCGAACTCATGCAGCGCACCAGCAAGGTCTCCGACGGGCAGTTGCAGGTCAACGCCGGCGCCGCAGTGCAGGCGCTGGCATCTCACGCCAAACACTCCAACTGACGGCACCGGCATGGCCAAGTGGATTCCCTTGTGGCTGCATCGACTCAGCTCGCCGCCGACCTTCTATCGTGTCGCCGGCAGCGTGCGCCCGTGGTCGCTGGGGCTGGCCGCGCTGCTCGGCGCGGTCGCAGCCTACGGCGGCCTGGTACTGGCACCGCCGGATTACCAGCAGCACGATGCCTACCGCATCATCTTCATCCACGTGCCCAGTGCCTGGATGAGTCTTTTCATCTACGCGGCAATGGGCGTGTCGGCGTTCATTGCGCTGGTGTGGCGAATCAAGCTGGCCGAGGTGGTCGCCATGGCCTCGGCGCCGATCGGCGCAGCCTTCACCTTCATCACCCTGTGCACCGGGGCAGTCTGGGGCAAGCCGATGTGGGGCACCTGGTGGACCTGGGATGCGCGGCTCACCTCCGAGTTGCTGCTGCTGCTCTTGTACCTCGGTGTGTTGGGCCTGTACCACGCGGTGGAAGACCGCCGCCAGGCCACGCGCGCCGCCGGCCTGCTCGCACTGGTGGGTCTGGTCAATCTGCCCATCGTGCATTACTCGGTGGTGTGGTGGAACACGCTGCACCAGGGGTCCACCGTGCGCCTGCTCGGCCCCTCCAAGATGAGCGCAGACATGCTGTGGCCGCTGCTGACCATGATGCTGGCCACCAAGTGCTATTACGTTGCGAGCCTGTTCGGCCGCGTGCGAGTGGAATTGCTGGCACTGGAAAGCGGAAAGGACTGGGTCCGCCGCATCGTGTTGACGGAGCGCACCGCATGAGCACCTTTCTGGCGATGGGCGGCTACGGCCAGTACGTGTGGACCGCCTACGCATTGTTCGTGCTGGTACTGCTGGCCGATCTTGCAGCGCCCTGGCTGCGCCGCCGCCGGCTGCCGCGCGAACTGCGCGGCCAGTTGCAGCGGCAGGCACCGCGGCGTGTACGCGATCAACCGGCACCGGCACTGGAGCGCGACGCGCCATGAACGCCACGCGCAAGCGACGTCTGTGGCTGGTGATCGGCGTACTGGCCGCCGCCGCGCTGTCCGTCACGCTCATCGTGTTCGCTTTGCAGCGGAACATGAGCTACCTGTTCACCCCAAGCCAGGTACGCGCGGGGGAAGCGGCCGGTTACCGGCAATTCCGCCTCGGTGGCATGGTCAAGGCCGGCTCGATCCAGCGCTCCAGCGATTCGCTGAAAGTCAGCTTCACCGTCATCGATAAACACGCGGCGACCCAGGTGGAGTACACCGGCATTCTTCCGGACCTGTTTCGCGACAACCAGTCGGTCATCGCCAACGGGCGCATGCAGGCCGGGCGCTTTGTGGCCAACGAAGTATTGGCCAAGCACGACGAGACCTACATGCCGAAAGAGCTGAAGGATGCGATGGCCGAGGGCCACCTTGGCAAGCCGATTCCCGCCACCGCCGCACCGCTGGCCGCGCCGCATTGAAGCGCGGCCAGCGGGCACCACGCACGTCGATGATTCCCTTCCGTTTCTCTTTGCGGTCCGCCCATGACGCCTGAGCTCGGCCAGATCGCACTGATCCTGGCATTGCTGTTATCGCTCGCCCAGGGCGTACTGCCCTTGATCGGTGTCTGGCGCGGCAACACCGCGTTGATGGGCATCGCGCGGCCTGCGGCTGTGGGCCAGGCGGTGTTCGTCTGGATGGCGTTCGGCCTGCTCGCCTGGTCGTTGTTGTCGCTGGATTTTTCGGTGGGCTATGTCGCTGCCAACGCCAACATCGCCCTGCCCTGGTATTACCGTTTCGCTGCGGTGTGGGGCGCCCACGAGGGCTCGCTGCTGTTGTGGATCGCCATCCTGGCCACCTGGACGGTGCTGCTGGCCGCCTTCAGCCGGCACCTGCCGCAGCCTTTTGCCGCCCGCGTGCTGGCGGTGCTGGGGCTGATCTCGGTGGGCTTTCTGGCCTTCATCCTGCTGACCTCCAATCCGTTCGGGCGGCTGTCGCCGATTCCGCTGGATGGCAACGAGCTCAATCCGGTGTTGCAGGACCCGGGCATGAGCTTCCACCCGCCAGTGCTGTACACCGGCTATGTCGGGTTTTCGGTGGCGTTCGCATTCGCCGTGGCGGCATTGCTCGGCGGCGAGCTGGAACAGGCCTGGGTGCGCTGGGCGCGGCCGTGGACCAATGTGGCCTGGGCTTGTCTCACCGCCGGCATCGTCGCCGGCAGCTGGTGGGCCTATGCGGAACTGGGCTGGGGCGGCTGGTGGTTCTGGGACCCGGTGGAAAACGCCAGCTTCATGCCCTGGCTGGTAGGCACTGCGTTGATCCATTCCCAGGCGGTCACCGAAAAACGCGGCAGCCTGCGCGCGTGGACCATCCTGCTGTCGATCCTGGCGTTTTCGCTGTCGTTGCTGGGCACCTTCCTGGTGCGCTCGGGCGTGCTGACCTCGGTGCACGCGTTTGCGGCCGATCCGCGCCGCGGCCTGTACATCCTCATCTTTCTGGTTGCGGTGGTCGGCGGCTCGTTGCTGTTGTATGCACTGCGCGCGCCCAAGATCGCCAGCGGCAAACCGTTCGCCGCTGCCTCGCGCGAGACCGGCATTCTCGTGGGCAACCTGCTGCTCACCGTGGCTGCGGCCATGGTGTTGCTGGGCACCTTGTTCCCGCTGATCGCCGACGCGTTTGCGCTGGGCAAGGTCTCGGTTGGGCCGCCCTACTTCGGCCTGCTGTTTCCGTTGTTGATGTTGCCGGTGGCGCTGTTACTGCCGTTCGGCCCGTACCTGCGCTGGGGCAAGGCCGAAGCAGCACCATTGAAAGCACTTGGCACGCGCGCCGGCATCGCCGCAATTGCGTGTGCCCTGGTCGGCAGTGTGTTTGCCGATGGCCAGGCCAAGGCGATCGCCGGCATGGGCGTGGCCGCATGGGTGGCTGCGGGCACTGCGCTGTACATGGTCAAACGATGGCGCGACATGCCGCGCGGGCGGCGCTTTCCGGCGGAAATGGCCGGCATGCTGATCGCACATGCGGGCGTGGCGGTGTTCATTGCCGGCGTGCTGGTCTCCGAAAGCCTGTCGATAGAACGCGATGTGCGGCTGTCGCCCGGCGAGTCGGCGCAGATCGCCGGCTACAGCTTCCGTTTCGATGGGGTGCAGTTGGTGGATGGGCCAAACTGGAAAGCCGAACAAGGCAGCGTGCAGGTCAGCCGCAGCGGCCAGCTCGTCGCGCAACTGCATCCGCAAAAACGCCTGTACAGCAGCGAGCGGATCCAGACCGAATCGGCGATCGATCCCGGCATCGCCCGCGACCTGTATGTGGCCCTGGGCGAGCCACTGGACGATGAGCACATCGAAGACGACTGGACGCTGCGGCTGTATTACAAACCCTTCATTCGCTGGATCTGGGCCGGCGGCCTGCTGATGATGCTCGGCGGTTTTGTCAGCGCCTGCGCACGCCGCTTTCGTGCGCCGGTGACTGCACACACCGCGGCCGCCTCTTCGGCGCAACCAGCGCTCGTCATCGCACAGGAATCGCACCCGTGAATCGTCTGCTGCCCCTGCTGGGCTTTGTGTTGCTGGCGGCGCTGTTCGGCGTCGGCATCCTGCGGACCATGCAGCACAATCCGCGCGAGGTGCCATCGCCATTGCTCGGCAAACCGGCACCGGCGTTTTCGTTGCCGCGGCTGGATCTGCCCGCGCAACGCGTCAGCCGTGAGCAGTTGCTGGGCAAACCCTACGTGCTGAATGTATTCGGCAGCTGGTGCGCCGAATGCGTGCACGAACATCCGGTGTTGATGGCCCAGGCCAGCCGGCTTGGCGTGCCGCTGATCGGCTACAACTACAAGGACGTGCCCGCCGATGCCACCGCCTGGCTCGCGCGCCTTGGCAACCCGTATGCAGTGGTGATCGCCGATGAAGCCGGCCAGACCGCCATCGACTTTGGCGTCTACGGTGCACCGGAAACGTTCCTGATCGATGCCCAAGGCATGATCCGCTACAAGCACATCGGCGTGCTGACCCCGGATGCCATCGACGACGAGTTGCTGCCGGCCATCGCCGCGCTGCGCAAGGGCACACCGTGATGGCCTCGGCGCTTCAAACACGCGTGTTGCATTGGCGCTGGCATTGGCGCGCGCACGGCCGCCGTGTGCGTTTGTTGCTGGTGTTGTTGCTTGGCATGCTGCTGGCGCCCTCGCTGGCGGCGCAGGCCGTGGACCCGCTGCCGTTCAAGAACCGCAGCGAAGAAGCACGCTTCCAGCGCTTGACCGCGCAACTGCGCTGCCTGGTCTGCCAGAACGAAAACCTGGCCGATTCCAACGCCAGCCTGGCGCGCGATCTGCGGCATCAGGTGTTCGCGCAACTGCAGGCCGGCAAGAGTGATGCGCAGATCAAGCAGTACATGGTCGATCGCTATTCGGATTTCGTGTTGTACGACCCACCGGTCAAACGCGGCACCTGGCTGCTGTGGTTCGGGCCGGCGCTGATGTTGGCTGCAGGTGCCGGCGTGGTCGTCCACACCATGCGTCACCGTGCGCGTGCCGGGACGCCGGTGGCGCCGCAAGGGGAGGAAGAATGGTGATGGCGGGTTTTTATATCGCAAGTGCCGTGCTGGTGGCGCTGGCCTTGCTGCTGTTGCTGGCACCACTGCTGCGCCGCCCCACCGGCAGCGGTGATGCATGCTACCGCTGGGCAATTCTGCTGGGACTGGGCGTGCCGCTGGCCACGGCGGGCTTGTATCGGCTGGTGGGCGCGCCGGAGGCGATCGTGACGCAGGTGTATGCAGCGCAGCCAGCCCACATCGTCCCACTGCCACCGTCTGCGGCTGCGGGGCAGGCGCAATCGGCAAGCACCACTGCCGATGCGCAGGCGCAGGCGCTGGATCGCTTCATGCAGCAAGCCAAGACATTCGAGCAGAACGACCGACCCGCCGAAGCGCGCGAGGCGTATGCACAAGCGCTCAAGATCGCTCCCGATATCAGCGCCGCCATTGTGGGCTGGGTGGCGGCGGACATGGCCACGCGCAACGATTTCGCCATCGACGCCGCATCGCGCACACGCTTGCAGCAGGTGATCGCACGCGAGCCGGACAACCAGCGTGGGCTCTGGTTGCTGGGCATCAGCGATTTTCAACAGCAGGACTTCGCCGCAGCCACTGCGCACTGGCGGCATCTGCACGGTTTGCTGGAAACCGGATCGCCGATGCAGAAGGCGGTGGCAGACAAGATCGCGGTGGCCGAATCGATGGCCAGCGCGCGGCAGTCCGCGCGTGGCACGCGCTGAGCAACGCCCCCTGCGTGCTGCGGTCTGATTGCGATGGCCGCAACGCAGTGCAATTGCACAGCGCGTGCAGCATGCCAAGCAGCCGGGTCACGCGATAGACGCGGCACCTGGCGCAAACACTCCGCCTCAGCGCATCGCACAATCAAGCGCGACGCATCGTGCCGTGCAGTGGCGGCAAATCGCCGTCATCGCATTGCAGTGTCTCGCGCAACCTTGCCAGCTGGAATGCAGCCACCGAAAGGCCGTGCAATTGCGAGACAAGCAGCGCGTGACCCGAGAGCGAAAGCGACCACTCGTACACGTCGCTCCCATGCAGCATCCACGCTCAACTGGTTCGCCACATCGCGCCAGCCGTGCTCAGACCGAAGGCCCCAGCACATCGTGCAGCTTTCCGCTGAACTCGCCCAGCGTGAATGGCTTGGCGATCATGCTCATGCCTTCGCCGAGAAATTCGCCACGGTCGCGCGCCGTTTCCGCGTAGCCGGTCATGAAGATCACCGGCAGATCGCGCCGCGACTGCCGCGCGATCTCGGCCAATTGGCGTCCGTTGAGTCCCGGCAGGCCGACATCGGTGACCAGCAGGTCGATCCGGCGTGGCGAGGCAAGAATCGGCAGCGCCGCGTCCGCGTCGGCCACCACGTCGGCCTGGTAACCCAGCTCACTGAGCAGCTCGGTGACCAGCAGCCGCACCTGCTCGTCGTCTTCCACCACCAGCACCTGCTGGCCCTGCCCTGCCAGCACCGCATCGCTCTGCGTCTGCGGCGCTGCGGTCTGCGCCGCAACCCCGGCGGGCAGATACAGGCTGACCGTGGTGCCCGTGCCCGGCTGCGACTCCACCCACACCTGGCCGTTGGACTGCTGCATGAAGCCGTAGATCATCGACATGCCCAGGCCGGTGCCCTGGCCGATCGGCTTGGTGGTATAGAACGGTTCGAACACGCGTTCAAGCACGTCGGCGGGCATGCCGGTCCCGGTGTCTGCGACCGACACCACCACGTAATTCCCAGGCGCCAAGGCGATGCCACGCCCGAGTTCCAGCGGCTGATCTTCCACCTGCAGCTGCCGGGTTGCGATACGCAGCTGCCCACCGTCGGGCATGGCGTCGCGCGCGTTGATGGCCAGGTTGATCAGTGCGCTTTCCAGCTGGTTTTCGTCCACGTACGCCTGCGGCAGCTCCGCACAGAGATCGATCTCCAGACGCACCGATTCGCCCAGCGTGCGCGCCAGCAACTCCTGCAGCGACACCACCAGATCGTTCAACTGCAGATCCCGCGCCTGTAGCGACTGACGCCGCGAGAAGGCCAGCAGGCGCTGGGTAAGCGCAGCTGCGCGCAATGCCGAGGCGGAAGCCACATCCAGAAAGCGGCCCAGCCCTTCGGTGCGCCCCTGGTCGATGCGCAGCCGTGCCAGATCCAGCGCAGACAAGATGCCGGTGAGCATGTTGTTGAAATCGTGTGCGATGCCGCCGGTGAGCTGGCCGACCGCTTCCATCTTCTGCGCCTGGCGCAGTGCCGCTTCGCTGGATTCGCGCGCCAGCATCTGCTGCTGCAACTCGGCGGTCCGTTCGGCCACCTTGGCTTCCAGCAGGTTGGCCTGTTGCTGGATCGATTCCAGCGCCAGCGCACGCGTGGTCACATCGGTGGCGAACACATGGAATCCATCTACCTTGCCGTCTGCATCAAAGCGCGGCATGTAGCGGATTTCCGCATCGCGGCGCCGGCCATCGGCATGCGGCCAGCTGGTTTCGATGGTCAGGGTCTGCCCGGCCAGCGCGGCCTCGATCCAGGCGCGGCGCTGTTCGACCACCGCAGGCCCCACCACATCCACCAGCGGCCGTCCGATCACATTGGCAGGCGGCACCCCAATCCAGTCCTCGTAGGAACGGTTGGCAAAGCGGTACACCAGGTTCTTGTCGATGAAAGCGATCAGCACCGGCAGCGCATCGGTCACACGGCGCAGTTCGGCCTCGCTCTGCGCCAGCGCGGCGCGGCTTTCGGCCAACTGGGCCAGCTGGTCGCGGATGACGAACTGCTTCTGCCGTGCGCGCAACGCGGTGGAGATGGCGCTCAGCAACGAGGCCGAGCTCAGCGGCCGCTCCAACTCGATGACGTTGGTCATGTCGGCCGGCAGCCGCACCTGCCGGCGGTTGTGCGTACCACGCGGCGTACGCAACAACACGAACGGAATGTCCGACCAGGCCTGCTGGCCTTGCAGGATGTTCGACAGCGCATGCAGGTCGCCACGGATGGCTTCTTCGGTCAGCACCACCACGCCGGAGCCATCGTGCAGGTCGCCTGCCAGCGCGCCCAGCGTGGCATGGACCCGGCATATCAGTCCGCGTTCGCCAACGATGCTGGCAATGCTGTGCGCATCGCGGCCGAACGGCGCGACGATATGGACGATGGAGCCGTCCGCGTCACAGATAGTCAAGGGGACGATCCAGCAATGGGCCGTCGTCTCCGACAAACTGCGGTGTACCGGTCAACACGCCGTGGAATTTCTCCAGCGGCTCGCTCAGCTGCAGACCGCTGTTGCCGATGCGCAGTTCGCGGATCGCATCTTCGTGTGCGCCGCTGCGATTCTTGATCACCGACAACGCCTTGCGAATGCGTCCTTTCGCCTCGAAAAAGCGCAGCAAGACGACGGTGTCGGCCATGTAGGAGACATTGAGGGTGCTGCTGGTGCCCATGCTGCCGACCAGCCCCTGCTGCGGGTTGATCAGGAACGTGGTCACACCGCTCTGGTTGAGATACGACAGCAGCTCGTGCATCTGCAACATCAGCTGCTTTTCCTGCGGCATCGAGGCCAGATACCCGTTGAGGCTGTCGATCACCAGAATGCGGCATGCGCGCTCCTCCACGCTGCCACGCACCGTCCAGGCAAACTCGCCCGGCGTGACTTCGGCCGGATCCATCTGATGCAACTCCAGCAGACCCGCATCCATATATTTGCGCAGATCCATGCCCAGGCCTTCGGCACGCTTCAACAAGGTGCCGGTGCGCTCGTCGAACTCCAGCACGCAGCAATGCTCGCCGCGCTCGCACGCGGCAACCACGAACTGCAGGGCCAGATTGGTCTTGCCCGAGCCGGCTGGCCCGGTCACCAGCGTGCTGGTCCCGCGCAACGGGCCGCCGTGCAGCAATGCATCGATGCGCTCAACGCCGCTCGGTACCGGCTCGCCGACAAATGGCCGGTGGTGGTCGGAGGCGATCAACCGTGGATAGATCCGCATGCCGCCGGTGACGATGGCCAGGTCGTGATAGCCGGCGATGAAATCCACGCCACGCAATTTCTGCACCTGCATGCGGCGCCGCGCCGCGCCGAACTCCAGCGTCGTGCGCTCCAGCGAAATCACCCCGTGACACAGGCTGTGCAAATGCGCATCCCGCTCGCCGTGCTCGCCAGTGAGATCGTCCACCAGAAATACCGTGATGTTGCGCGGCGCGAAATATTGCTTGAACGCAAGCACCTGTCGACGATAGCGCAGCGAATCCTGCGCGAGCAGGCGCAACTCGGACAACGAATCGAACACCACCCGCATCGGCTTCACCCGGTCCACTTCGGCCTGGATGAGCTTGATGGTGCCATCCAGTTCCATTTCCCACGGATGCAGGATGGATTGCTGCCGCCCTTCGCCAAGGAACGCCTCTGCAGATGCCAGTTCGAAAATATGCAAGGACTCCAACGACCAATCGTGCGAGGCAGCCACTTCCGTGAGCTCGTCGATGGTTTCCGACAAGGTCACATACAGGCAACTCTCGCCCCTGGCCGCGCCATCCAGCAAGAACTGCAGTGCGAGCGTCGTCTTGCCGGCACCAGGCTGGCCTTCAAGCAGGTACAAGCGGTTGGCAGGCAGCCCACCTCGCAAAATAGTGTCGAGCCCGGTGCTGCCAGTGGTGATGCGGTTTGCGATCATTGGCGTCACGTTCTTCATAGAACTGAATTTAACACGTGCGTGGTAATCGCCGGTGGGCGCGACTGAATTGATCAGCTTGCTTTACTTGACGCGATTCACGGCATCGCTGCCGCAGGTATCGCAAATCACCACGTTTGCCGTGTCTTTTGATCATTCGCCGACGTGGCACATGACGTTGGCAGCGATGATGAATCCAACGTAGCTCAGCATCCCACGCCGCCGTCACGCGGGCGCGCCTAACGTGCGTCTGGAAGCATCGCAGCGTTGCGATCGCTCGAGGACCGCAGTGGCTCACGCATCACCCAACGCACGCATCCTGTTGGTCGAAGACGACGACGCAATCCGCGAAATGGCTGCAGACATCCTTGGCGACGAGGGCTACCACGTGGTGGCGTCCGCCGATGCCGAACATGCGCTCACGCAACTCACCAGGGCATGTCCGTTCGATCTGCTGCTATCGGACATCTGCCTGCCTGGCATGAACGGGCGCGACCTTGCCGACCAGGCGCGCAGGCTCTACCCCGCGCTGCCCATTGTCTTCATGACTGGCTACGCGGGCGAAATCGCCAGACGTGCCGACTTTCTGGATACCGGCATGCGTCTGTTGACCAAGCCATTTTCCCTGCGCGATCTGCTGGGCATCGTACACACGGCGCTCTAGGCAGGCCCAACCGCGCACGCATGCAGCATCGTTGCGCCGTGTTCGCCGCGACATGCATGTTGCAAGCCTCGATGCCGGTGCAGCCGACGACCCGCAGCACCGGCACCGATTAGCGCGCGCGCCGCTCCAGCAATTGCGCCACCCGCCGCTCCAGCTCGATGGCCTGGAAGGGCTTGGTCAACACCTCCATGCCATCGTCCAGCTGGCCCGCGTTCACCGCGGCACTGGCCGCATAGCCGGTGACGAACAGCACCGGCAGTGCAGGACGCGATTGCCGCCCGGCATCGGCAACCTGGCGCCCGTTGAGGCCGCCGGTGAGGCCGACGTCGGTCACCAGCACATCGATGTGCTCTTGCGAGCGCAAGCGCTCCACCGCCGCACTGCCCTCGGCGGTTTCGATCACCCGGTAGCCGGCCTCGGTGAGCACTTCGGAGATCAAGACACGAATCGCGGTCTCGTCCTCCACCAACAGCACCGTGCGACTGTGCGCAGCACTGCGCTGCAGCGGCGCATCCGCAGGTGCCACCTCGCCCTGCGCCAGCACGCCGGTGAAGCGCGGCAGGTACAAGGCCATGGTGGTGCCTACACCCACCTCCGAATCGATGCGTACATGCCCGCCGGATTGGCGGGTGAACCCATAGATCATCGACAGGCCCAACCCGGTGCCCTGGCCGATGGGCTTGGTGGTGAAAAACGGTTCGAACACCTTGGACATGACTTCTGCAGTCATGCCGGTTCCGGTGTCCTGCACGCTCAGGCACACGTAATCGCCAGGCGGCAGATCCAGCTGCTGGGCAGCGGCGGCATCCAGCGCGCGGTTGTGCAGACTGATGGTGAGCTGCCCACCATCGGGCATGGCATCGCGCGCGTTGATGCAGAGATTGAGCAGCGCGTTTTCCAGCTGCGGCGCATCCACCAGCACCTGCCACGCCTGGTCCGCCGGATGCAGCTGCAGCGCGATCGACGGTCCCAGCGTGCGCGCAATGATGTCGTGCATGCCGCGCACCAGCGCCTCCACATCCAGTGCGGTGGGCGCCAACGTCTGCCGGCGCGAAAACGCCAGCAGCCGCTGGGTCAGTGCGGTGGCGCGCGCCGCGCTGGATTGCGCCATTTCCACATAGCGCTCCAGCCGGTCGTACTTGCCCTGTTCGATGCGCGTCTGCAGCAGTTCCAGGCCGACACTGATGGCGGTGAGCAGATTGTTGAAATCGTGCGCCAGCCCGCCGGTCAGCTGCCCCACCGCCTCCATCTTTTGGCTTTGACGCAGCTTCTCTTCGGCCAGCAACAACGCCGCGCTGCGTTCGCGCACGCTCTTCCAGCGTCTCGGTGAGTTGCCGCAGCTGCTCTTCGGCCACGCGTTTGTCGGTGATGTCGGCAGAGGTGCCGAACCATTCGGCGATCTGCTCGCGCTCATCCAGCAACGGAATCGCGCGCATCAAGGTCCAGCCCACCTGCCCATCTGCGCCGAGCACCCGGTATTCCACATCCACACCGGACTTGGCGGCAGTCGCCTGCGCAAGCGCTTGCGCCAATCGCGCGCGGTCGTCCGGGTGCACCATCGCCTGCCAGTCGGGCGTGGCCGACACCGCGTCGCTCAGCACGCCGTCGCCCACCAATTGGCGCAAGTCGCGCCAGTGGGCACTGGCGGAAAAAATCGATTGCGATGACGCGCGTACCAGTGCGTCCAGGCGCCGCTCGCTCTTTTGCAGCGCCTCGCTGGCCAGCCGCTCGGCGGTACGGTCGCGCAACACCTTGACGAACCCGATCGCCTCGCCGGTTTCTTCGCGCAACACCATCAGCGAGCCATTGGCCCAAAACCGCTCGCCGGATTTGCGCACGTGCCAACGCTCGTCCATGCCGCTGCCGCTTTCCAGTGCGGCAGCGGCCTCGATCAGCATCTGCCGCTGCTCGACGTCTTCCGGGGTAAAGGTACGTTGCAGCGTTTCCCCGAGCATCTCGGCCTCGCTCCAGCCCAGGATGCGCCGCGCGCCTTCGTTCCACGACGTCACCCGCCCGTGCATATCGGTGGCGATGATGGCGTAGTCCATCACGCTGTCCAGGATCTGCCGGTTGCGCACTTCGGCTTCGCGCACCGCGCGTTCCAGGCTGATGCGGTCGGTGATGTCCAGGCCCTGCACGAAGATGCCGGAGATGGTGCCATCGGCGCCTGCGATCGGCTGATAGACCAGATCCAGCAAGCGCCGCTCGGTGGGACCACCGGGCACGGCTTGCACGTTGTACGGCAGCGCATTGGCCGAAAACGCGCGCCCGGACCGGTACACCTCGTCCAGTCGGCGCACATGTCCCTGTTCCACCGCATCCGGCAGCGCCTCGGCCAACGGCCGCCCGATGACGTCGCGGTGGCCGATCAGACGCGAATAACACGGGTTGGCGAACTCCACCCGATGCTGCGGCCCGCTCAGGAAGGCCATGAACATCGGCGCCTGCTCGAACAGGCGGATCAGGCGCTCGTGTTCGTCGGCCAGCCGCGCCTGCGCCAGCTTGCGCGCGGTGACTTCATTGGTGACGCAGAAGGCGCCGCCCACCCGGCCATCGTCCAGATAGATCGGCGAGAACGAGAACGTCCACCAGGTCTGCTCCGGCACGCCGTAGCGGTTCATGCCGATCGGCACTTCCTCAAAGCGCGATGCCTGGCCGACGAATGCCGCCTCGATCGGCTCGCGCACCGCTTCCCAGGCATCGGCCCACAACACACGCAACGGCGCGCCCAGCGCCTGCGCCTGGCGCGGCCCCAGGATCGGCGTGTAGGCGTCGTTGTAGAAAAAGGTCAGCGCATCGCCCCACACCACATACATGCTTTCGGGCGAACCCAGCATCAGATCGACCGCGTTGCGCAATGGCGATGGCCACTGAGCGGTGGGTCCCAGCGGGCTGGCCGCCCAGTCGTGGCTGCGCACCGCCTGCGCCATGACGCTGTTGCCGTGCGGAAATTCCGTATTCATGCAGGACGTCCCTGCATTGCGGCCACACGCAGGTCGCCGTTCCAGCACGCACCATGCACGACCGCGAGGTCGCCTGCTGCGCGCTTCTCCATCACCCATCCGTACATCATGTCCAACCGTTGAAAAGACCAGATCGCCGCAACCCATGACGCATCGGCAACACAGGAGCCGCGCGTCCTCGCCCATCATCTGGCCTATGGCAGGTGGCGTCCAGCCACTCCCGGAGGCGGCGACTGAACCAGGCAGCTTCCACGCCTGCGTGTGCGGCAGCGCGCAGCCTACGCCACGGCCGGTACGGCCGTCGACCTGCGCGCAAGGGGTTTTGCCGTCATCGGGCTGCACAGCAGCGCGGGATCGCCCTGGCAGCCAGGCCGCCGGGCGCGCGCGTTGCCGCGCAGCATCGAGCGCCATGCCGCACTGCAGGAGACGTAACATTGCCCGATGGCTCCAGGGCAACGCACGGTCTTACAGATGCTTGATCAGAATGAACTCATCCATCCGCAGGCTGCGGTCGCGCCGGGGTATCTGGCCAACCATGCGGCGCGGGTCTTCAACCGTTTGGTCGACGCCGAACTGCGGCCGCACGGCGTGTCGCTGGCGCTGATTGCTCCGATCATGCTGCTGTCCTGGAAAGGCCCGATGCTGCAGCGCGACCTGGTCATCGCCTCGGCCGTGAAGCAGCCGGCCATGGTGGCACTGCTGGACAAGCTGGAGGGACTGAAGCTCATCAAGCGCACCCCGACCCCGCAGGATCGCCGCGCCGCGCTGGTGGCGCTCACCGCCCGCGGGCGCAAGATTGCCGAACTAGGCGGCCGTGCGCTGCTGGGGATGAACGCAGTGGCGCTGGAAGGCTTTTCCGCCGACGAGGTGCAGCAGACCGTCGCACTGATGCATCGGCTGATCGCGAACATGGAGCGTCACGGCCAGGACGTGTAATATCACGCCTGATATTTCATGCCCTGGGTGACTGCAATGCCGCGTCGCATCCTCATCACCGGCGCCAGCATCGCCGGCAACACTGCCGCCTGGACACTCGCCCATCGTGGCTTCGATGTCACCGTGGTGGAACGCGCCAGCCGGTTTCGCGATGGCGGCCAGAACATCGATGTGCGTGGTGTCGGCCGAGAGGTGCTGCAACGCATGGGCCTGGAACAGGCCGCGCTGGCCCAGGGAACCGGCGAAGAAGGCACCGCCTGGATCGATGCGCAGGGCCAGGCCGTCGCCACCTTCAAGACCGAAGACGTCGATGGCGATGGCCCCACCGCCGAACTGGAGATCCTGCGCGGCGATCTGGCCCGCCTGCTCTACGATGCCGCGCGCAGCCATGTGGCATACCGTTTCGGCGACCGCATCGCCAGCATCCAAGACGCTGCCGGCAGCGATGCCGCAACCGTCACCTTCGAAAGCGGATGCAGCGAACGCTTCGACGCAGTGATCGTCGCCGAAGGCGTGGGCTCTTCGACGCGCGAACGGGTCTTCCCCGGGGAAAACGATCCGCGCTGGATGGACCTGACCATCGCCTACTTCACCATCCCGCGCAGCGCCGACGACGACCGGTTGTGGCGTTGGTACCACACCACCGGCGGGCGCAGCATCTCGTTGCGCCCCGACCGGCACGGCACCACGCGCGCCATGCTCTCGCTGCAGAAACCACCCGAAGGCGAACAGGGCTGGAGCATCGACGCCCAGAAGGCCTACCTGCACGAGCGCTTTGCCGATGCCGGGTGGCAGGCGGCGCGCGTGCTCGATGGCATGCACGGCACCGACGATTTCTACTTCGATGCCCTGCGCCAGGTACGCATGCCGCGCTGGCACAGCGGCCGCACCGTGCTTACCGGCGATGCGGCCTGGTGCGCGACGCCATTGGCCGGGATCGGGGCCACCCTGGCAGTGACCGGCGCGTATGTGCTGGCCAACGAAATCGTCCAGGCCGACACTCTGGACGCAGCCTTCGCTGCCTACGCCAGCGCCATGCGTCCGATGGTCGACCAGGCACAGGGCGTGCCGAAGATCGGCCCGCGCCTGATGAACCCGCATAGCCGGCTCGGCATCCATCTGCTGCATGGCGCGCTCAAACTCGCCAGCCAGCCAAGCGTGCAGAACCTCGCTGCAAAGTGGATGACGCCGGCGATCAAGGCGCCGGATCTCTCGCGTTACCCCTAAGCGCCCTTGACACGTACCGGTGCGCCAAGCGCGGCAGCACGGCACGCGCGCGCGAGGAGATCGCGCGGCACGCATCGAAAGCCCCACGGCACCTGAACCGGCAGACGCTGCGGCTTCAGTTTCAAAGCTAGAGGTCGCTAACGAACACGCCGAGACACCACTGCAGGGGCGGGCGTTGCGCTGGCTCCTGCGGTGTCGCGTGCGTATTCGTCTCCCTGCAGTTGCCGGGACTCCCCCGCTCTTCCGCCAGTCGGAACACCGATCGAACCCCTATGCATTTCTTCCCGAATCTGCGCATTGGACAGCGCCTGGCCCTTGGCTTTCTCGCGATCATCCTGTTGATGGTGATCCTGACCGTGGTCGGCATCCAACGCGTTCGCAGCATCGACCAGCAACTCACCGCCATCAACGAGGTCAACAGCGTCAAGCAACGCTATGCGATCAACTTCCGTGGCAGCGTCCACGACCGCGCGATCGCTCTGCGCGATGTCGTGCTGATGGACGACCCCGCGAACCGCCACGCCGCCGAACAATCGATCGACAAGCTCGCGGCCGATTACGCCCGCGCTGCGCAACCGCTGGACGACATGATCGCCAACTCGACCGATGCGAAAGAGAAGGACATTCTCCAGCAGATCAAGGCCATCGAGCAACGCACCCTGCCGCTGATCGCGCAAGTGCGCGCGTTCCGCGATGCGGCCGACAAGGCGCAGGCAGAACAGCACCTGCTGCAGCAAGCGCGCCCGGCCTTCATCGCCTGGCTGGCCAGCATCAATGCCTTCATCGACCTGCAGGAAACCAAAAATCGCCAAGCCGCGAAGCAGGCCGTTGCCACCGCGCGCGGCTTCGCGATGTTGATGGTGATGTCCACCGTCATCGCCCTGCTGTTGGGCGCCGGCATCGCGTTCCAGCTCACACGCAGTGTGGTGCTGCCGCTGCGCCAGTCGCTGCGCCTTGCCCAGCGCATCAACGACGGCGACCTGCGCAGTCAGGACGCAACGACCGGCAACGACGAATCCGGGCAACTGCTGCGCGCCATGCAGCAGATGCAGCGGCGCCTGCAGGAGGTGATCTCCGCGCAACGCAGCATGGCCGCGCGCCACGACGCCGGCGAAATCAGCTATCGCACCGACGCGCAGCTTTTTCCCGGCGAGTACGGCGACATGGTGCAAGACACCAACGCACTCGTGCACGCCCACGTGCAGACCCAGTTGCGCATGACCGAGGTCATGGGCAACTACGCGATCGGCGATCTTACCCAGGACATCGAGCAGTATCCCGGCGAAAAATCCGCCATCACCGCCACCATGCAGCAGGTCAAGCGCAACCTGCAGGCCATCAGCGCGCAGATCCAGGAACTGACCCAGGCCGCCTGCGCCGGCGACTTCGCGCAACGCGGTCAGCCGAAAAAGTTCGAGCACGATTTTCGCCTGATGGTGGAAAACCTCAACACCATGATGGCCACCTCCGACACCAACCTGGCCAGCTTCTCCGAGCTGCTGCGTGCGATCGCCGAGGGCGACCTGACCGTGCGCATGTCCGGCAACTTCCACGGCGTGTTCGCCTCCGTGCGTGACGATGCCAACAGCACCGTGCACCGCCTCACCGACATCGTCACCCGCATCCAGACAACCTCCAACAGCATCAGTTTCGCCGCAGAAGATATCGCCAGCGGCAATCAGGAGCTGGCGCAGCGTAGCGAACAACAGGCCGCCAGCCTCGAAGAAACTGCCGCCTCGATGGAAGAGCTGACTTCTACCGTCAGGCAGAATGCCGAGCACGCCACGCGCGCCAACCAGCTCGCGCGCGGCGCCGCCGCCATCGCCTCGGACGGTCGCGACGTGGTCGGCCAGGTGATTGAACAGATGTCCGGCATCGAGGCCTCGTCCAGGCGCATCGCCGACATCATTTCGGTCATCGACGGCATCGCCTTCCAGACCAACATCCTGGCCCTCAACGCCGCGGTCGAAGCTGCGCGCGCCGGCGAACAGGGCCGCGGCTTCGCCGTCGTCGCATCGGAAGTACGCACGCTCTCGCACCGCTCCTCGGATGCAGCAAAAGAAATCAAGCGGCTCATCGAGGACTCCGTACAACGCGTCGCCGAGGGCTCCACCCTCGTGCGCACCGCCGGCACCACCATGGGCGAAGTCGTCACCAGCGTCCAACATGTCACCGACATCATGGCCCACATCTCCGCCGCCTCGCAGGAACAGGCCGGCGGTATCGAACAGGTCAATCGCACCATTGCGCAGATGGACGAGACCACACAACACAATGTGCGCCTGGTCGAAGCCGCCAGCACCGCTGCGCATGCGTTGGAGCAGCACTCCACGCAACTCACCCGCGCAGTGGAAGTCTTCAAGGTCAAAGCAACGCTGCTGTGAGCCCGCACGAATAGGGTTCGATGCACACACAGCGGTTGCGGCGATCGTCTGGGCTTGGACTTAGCGCAGGCGCCTATTTGGCGGAAAACAGGCCATCCTGCCGCGGCGGATAGATCAGATCGCGCCCAGCCGGGCGCGCATCGGCGTTCAACTGATGCGGCTGCACCGCGGTGTCGCCAAGAATGTGCAGCACCTGGGTAATCCCCCCGCCCATTAGCAGACGCCAGAAGTGGAATTTTCTCGTCCCCTTTCCCGAGGAGGTTCCATGAAGAAGTCCCGCTTTACCGACAGCCAGATCATCGCCGTGCTCAAGCAGGCCCAGGCCGGTGCGCCCGTGCCGGAGCTGTGCCGCGAGCACGGCATCAGCTCGGCCACGTTCTACAAGTGGCGCAGCAAGTTCGGCGGCATGGACGTGTCCATGGTCGCGCGCATGAAGGAGCTGGAGGAGGAGAACCGCCGGCTCAAGAAGATGTACGCCGAGGCGCAGCTCAGTACCGACCTGCTGAAGGAAGCGCTCGCAAAAAAATGGTGAGGCCATCTCAGCGACGCGAGATGGCCCAATCGGCGGTCACGAGCGGGCGCACGAACATCCGCCACGCCTGCCAGACCTTCGCGGTGAGCCAGACCTGCTTCCGCTACCAGGCCAAGGCCAGCGAGGAGAACGCCCGGATCGCCGACTGGCTGATCCGCCTGACGACCGCCCATCGCGACTGGGGCTTTGGCCTGTGCTACCTGTACCTGCGCAACGTGAAGGGCTTTGGCTGGAATCACAAGCGGGTCTACCGGATCTACCGCGAGCTGGAGTTGAACCTGCGGATCAAGCCGAGGAAGCGGCTGGTGCGTGAGCGGCCCGAGCCTCTGGCGGTGCCGGAGGCTATCAACCAGGTCTGGTCGATGGACTTCATGCACGACCAGTTGGCCGACGGCCGCAGCTTCCGGCTGTTCAATGTGCTCGACGACTTCAATCGCGAGGGGCTGGGGATCGAGGTGGATCTGTCGCTGCCGTCAGCCCGTGTGATCCGATCGCTGGAGCAGATCATCGAGTGGCGCGGCAAGCCCGCCGTGATCCGCTGCGACAACGGCCCTGAATACATCAGTGGCGCGTTGCTGTCCTGGGCGCAGCGGCATGGCATCCGGGTCGAGCACATCCAGCCGGGCAAGCCACAGCAGAACGCCTACGTTGAACGCTACAACCGCACCATCCGCTACGCTTGGCTCGCCCAAACCCTGTTCGACACCATCGACCAGGTGCAGGACAAAGCCACCCGCTGGCTATGGACGTACAACCACGAGCGTCCGAATATGGCGCTCGGCGGCATCACGCCTGCCATGAAGTTGGCGATGGCCGCTTAGCTCCACTTCTGGCGACCGCTAAAAGTGGGGGGATTACCACCTCACCGCTAGAGCCTGGGCTAAAGATCACGTATGAAATAGGCAGGCCAGCGACCGGCCTTCCTTTCTCATCAAGAATCTGGAGAGAGCAGACCGCGATTTTATTATCGCTATCGAAATACTCCGGAATGCACGAAGTTATAAAATTCACATTCTCTGATCGCACATCTTGCGGATCTCGTTCAGTTGCAGGCGGGGATCGAACGCTACGACCACTAATCCAATCTTCCATTTCGCGCGCCGATGGAACGACGGCAAACCCACCGAAAGTGTCATGTGTCTTATCGAAGTCCCCAACTACATCGTAAACTACGCCAGGAGTGGACCAACTAACCGCGCGGACGCCGTAATCCACAGTCCACTGACCATTAGCATCGAGACCCTTCACTCTGCAGATAAGTATCATTTCTTGCAATCCTCTGATCCAAAGGTTCGACCCACAACCCTTCCATTCCTCAGCAAGCCTGGCTGAGATTTTTAGTCGAGACCAAATCCTAACCTTCTAAGGCCCGCAGATGATCCCTCCAAGCCCTCCAGCTTTTCACGCACTGTAAAGTCGCGGCTATAGGTTGAATGATGCTCGTCATCGAGCTCGTGACCGACGATCTGCGCCCTCAACTCGGACACCACGCCAGCGCCCTGCAACTCCTGAATAAAAGTCTTCCTGAGCGAATGGAACCCGCGCTTGGCTGGCTCCCAGCCCTTGCCCACCTCAGCCAGATGCCGACTGAACGCTTTGGTGATCCAGTTGCCTTGGCCATTCACGGCATTTGCCTTGGCAGCCGGGAACAACCTGGTTTCACCGGCCTTGTGCTTTCCACCAACCCACCCAAGGAAGCCCATTTCGAGCAGTTCGGGATGGAGGGGAACCGTGCGAAGACTCACTTCAGTCTTCACTTTTTGGTGCTCGCCCTCGTCGGACACGCGGATGCACGGGATGCCGTCTTCTTCAAACACGTCTTTGATCAGAAGCTGGCCAACTTCCGAGGCCCGCGCTCCCGTGTAAAGTCCAAGCAGCGACGCCCAGCGCGCGGACTCTGACAGCTTGGCCAAGGCTTCGGGCGCGAACAAGGCCTGGATCTGCGCCCTGTCATAGGCTTTGAAACCGAGCTTCTTCCGGGCCCGCTTCTCACGCTGTGAATAGCTGACGTGGCCACTGGCCGGATTGTCGCCCTTCGGGTAGTGGCCCGACGCCATGGCCCACTCGAAGAAGCCACCTTTGCCACCGATGTAGCTCTGCTTGTTCGTGAGCGTTGGAGTGGAAGCGCCCTTCTCACGCATGTCTTGATACCACCGCGCCAAATCTGAGCGAGTGATGGCATGGACCTTTGCCTTCGACCCCAAGAAGCTCACCAGGGATTCAACCGCCGTCTTCTTGATCGTGAAAGTTTTGGGCAGCGTCGAACCCTTGAGGGTGGCAAGGAACGCGTCCCGAGCCTTACCCAGCGTCATCGTTTCGATAGCCGGCGCAGATGATTGCCGAGCCGGGGTGGTCTGATGCGACGTTCCGAATGTGTTGAACGCGGCAACTGGGAGCCGCGGTTGAGCGGTCGCCGCACCTCTGGCTTCCAGCTCCATCAACTGGCGATACAACTTCAGGTCTCTTGGGCTGTCGATCTGCCACTGCTCGGTCACCGTCCCATCCGGTTGGCGGGTACGGCTGAGCGTCAGCTCCTGGAGGTTCTCGGCGCTCGTCAGTCGAGCAATAAGCAGGTCAGCGTCCGATTTGCTGATCTTGGACACACGTTGATCCGTCAGCTGTGCGAAGAGTCGAGCATAGCCCGCCCCCAGCACCACCGCACGCACATGCGCCTGCGCCAAGTCCTTCGTTTGCAGGGTGCGTTTGATAAGTCGGCAGCCCATCACGGTTTGCAAATCGATGGGCACACGTTGGACGAACGACCAGCGGCCAGTGGACGACCGGCTCAAATGATGAGGGATGCGCATGCGAGTGTTTCCTCTGCATGCTTCCTGCCTTCCAATCGAACCAAATCAGATTTTTATATTAAAAATCAATGACTTGGAAGAGACTGGCGGAGAGAGTGGGATTCGAACCCACGGAAGGTTTGACCCTTCGCCGGTTTTCAAGACCGGTGCCTTAAACCGCTCGGCCATCTCTCCGATGCTGCTGCGCGTGACCGCCGAAGGGATCGGATGTCACGCGGGCGCCCCGCCTTGCGCGGGTGGCCCTGGCTATCGCCGCACGAACATCCTGTGCGGCTCATTCTTCCCAGGATCGCTCCCGGGCGCGCATTCTCGCATGCCCGGGCGCGTTTTGCTCAGTGACACTACCGCAGTTGGCTGGCGCAGCGTATCGGGCCGCTCATGGTGCTCGGCCGCTACACGGTGCGGTCGGCCGAAGACACCTGAGCAGACAGGCAGCCTGCCGAACATTTGCAGCGAACTGGCTACCCGCAGCTAGCGGACTGCCAACGTATATGCCGGACAGCCTCCGCGGCCAACCCAGGCCTTGGCAGGCTTCGCCGCAGACGCTCAGCCCGCTTCGGCCACCACCAAGCGCGGCGCCGTGCCGGCGGCACGCTTGAGCTTTTCCGCTAACTCGGCGCAATTGCCGCCGCAATCCAGGCGCGAGCGTTCGATCTCCTGCGGCAGGTGTTCGGCCAGGAAGTCGATGAACACCCGCACCGCCGGCAGCAAACCGCGACGCGAGGCGAACACGGCATGGCAGATGCCCTGCGGCAGCGACCAGTGCGGCAACACCACTTCCAGCTCGCCACTGCGCACCGCTTCGGCGCACACGGTTTCCGGCAGCATGGTGATGCCGAAGCCGTCGCGCGCCATCGACTGCAGCAGCGGGAAGTCAAAGCCGGCCAGGCGTGGCTGCAGGTCGACGCGGCGCATTTCGCCGTTCGGGCCGTGCAGCTCCCAGCGCTGGTGCGCTTCGTCTTCGCTGGTGCTCATGGTGGTGTGGTTGGCCAGCTCGCTGGGGTCCTTAGGGCGCCCGGCGCGATCCAGGTATTTGGGGCTGGCAACCAGCAGTTCCTGCACCTGGCCGAAGCTGCGCATCACCAGGCTGCCATCGTCGTCCAGGCGCGAGCGCACGCGTAGCGCTATGTCGTAGCCCTCGTTGATGACATCGACGCGGCGATTGCTGATATTGAGCTGCAGCCGCACCTTGGGATACTTGGCCAGGAATTCCGGCAACAACTTGGGCAACTGGATCTGCGCAAGCGAGACAGGAACGCTCACACGTACAAGACCGCGCGGCTCGGCGCTGAGACGATCCACCACCTCGCGCGCGGCCTGGGCCTCGGCGAGCATGGTTTGCGCATGCCGGTGCACGCTGGTGCCGACGTCGGTCACCGCGAAACGGCGCGTGGAGCGCTGCAACAGGCGCACGCCCAGGTCGGTCTCGAGCTGGCTGATGCGTCGGCTCAGGCGCGATTTGGGGATGCCAAGCGCGCGCTCGGCAGCGGCAAAGCCACCGTGATCCACCACCATCGCAAAGTAATACAGGTCATTCAGGTCGTGCATGGCGCAGGTATCCATGGATAGAACGATACGTGATATTTAATCACCTTTATTCCAACAGAGCAACGACCTAGCCTGCACACCTCCGCGGCGCTGCCGCTTGCCACAGGTCACTGCCATGAAACTGCTGCACCTCGATTCCAGCGCACTGGGCGCCAATTCCGTCAGCCGCGTGCTCAGCGCCGCCGTCGTGGAGCAGCAGCGCCGGCTTCATCCCGAGGTGGACGTGGCGTATCGCGACCTCGACCGCGACCCGATTCCGCATCTGAGCGCGCAGACGCTGGCGCAGGCCGATCCGGCAGAGGCCGCGGCCGCCGAAGCGGTGATGCAGCAGTTCCTGCAGGCCGACGTCATCGTGATTGGCGCACCCATGTACAACTTCGCCATCCCCTCCACACTCAAGGCCTGGATCGATCGCATCGCAGTCGCCGGGCGCACCTTCCATTACACCGCCAATGGTCCGGAAGGCCTGGCCGGCGGAAAGCGCGTCATCATCGCCAGCGCGCGTGGTGGCATCTATGCCGAGCCGACCAACGATTTTCAGGAGCCGTATCTGCGCCAGGTGTTGGGCTTCCTGGGCATTAACGACATCAGCTTCGTGCGTGCAGAGGGCGTGGCGTATTCGCCGCAGCATCGCGCCGATGCGCTGGCCTCGGCGCTGGCCGGGCTGGGTGAGGAAGAAGAGGCTGTTGTGGGCGCGTAAGCCTGGGGAGCGACGCGTTGACGCGTCGAAAGGTCGTCATGAATGCGACATGCCGACAACGAAAAACGGGACCATCGCTGGTCCCGTTTTTTTCGCGTCAGTATCCAGTAGCCAGGGAGCTCGCACTCACGCGCTCCCGAACGCTGTGCGCCAATCGCACACGGCACTCGACACTCGCATTTGTGGCGGCTACCAACGGGCAGCGCGCGCGCAAGATGGACGTGGATCTGGCCGGGCAGCCGCAGTGCCCGAATGCTCTAAGCACACCGGACACCGCCCACACCGCCTGGTGATGAGCGCCGTCTTCCCGTCAGCCGCACTCAGCCGATGCGCTCGAGCCCGCCCATGTACGGACGCAGCACCTGCGGCACATCGATCGAGCCATCGGCGTTCTGGTAGTTCTCCATGACCGCGATCATCGCGCGGCCCACGGCAGTGCCGGAACCGTTGAGCGTGTGCAGCAACTCCGGCTTGCCGCTGACCGGGTTGCGCCAGCGCGCCTGCATGCGCCGCGCCTGGAAATCGCCGCAATTAGAACAGGACGAAATTTCGCGATAGGTGTTCTGCGACGGCAACCAGACCTCCAGATCGTAGGTCTTGATCGCGGAAAAGCCCATGTCGCCGGTGCACAGCAACACCTTGCGATACGGCAGGCCGAGTTGTTCCAGCACCACTTCGGCGCAGCGCGTCATGCGCTGATGCTCGGCATCGCTGTCTTCCGGCGCGCAGGCGGTGACCAGCTCCACCTTCTCGAACTGGTGCTGGCGGATCATGCCGCGCGTATCGCGGCCACCGCTGCCGGCTTCGGCGCGGAAACACATCGAATGCGCGGTCATGCGCAATGGCAGACGCTCGGCATCGATGATCTCCTCGCGCACGATGTTGGTCAGCGGCACTTCGGAGGTGGGGATGAGATAACGGCGCGACTCGCCCACTTCGGTCTGGAACAGATCGTCTTCGAATTTCGGCAGCTGACCGGTGCCACGCATCGAATCGGCATTGACCAGCAGCGGCACGTTGGTTTCTTCGTAGCCGTGCTCTCCCACATGCAGGTCCAGCATGAACTGCGCCAAGGCACGGTGCAGACGCGCGATAGGACCACGCAGCACGGTGAACCGCGCGCCCGACAATTTGGCTGCCGTTTCGCCATCCAGCCAACCGTGCGGCGCGCCGAGTTCCACATGGTCCTCGACGGCGAAATCGAATTGACGCGGCGTGCCCCAACGCGATTGCTCGACGTTCTCGCTTTCGTCCTTGCCAAGCGGCACATCCTCGGCCGGCAGATTGGGCAGGCCAAGCGCGATGCCCTCGAGCTTGGCGCGAATCGCATCCAGCTGATCTTCGGACGCCTTAAGCTCATCGCCGAACCCAGCCACTTCGGCCATCAGCGCGGCCACATCTTCGCCCTTGGCCTTGGCCTGCCCGATCGCCTTGGACTTGGAATTGCGCTGACTCTGCAGTTCCTGCGTGCGCACCTGGATACGCTTGCGCTCGCTCTCCAGCGACTCCAGTTCCGCAGTGTCCAGGGAGAAGCTGCGCGTGCTGCGCAGGCGCTCGGCAAGGTCGGCGGGGTGTTGGCGAAGCAGGGCCGGATCTAGCATCGGAATATGGGCGTCAGTGGAATAGCGCGAGATTATCGCCTGTTCCGCCAGCTGCTGCGATCGATTCACTACGGCTATGCAAGAATTGCGACGATTCTTCAGGTGAGCCCTATGCCCGCGCCCCGTCCTGCGTCCGATCGCCCTATCGTGCTGCGTCTGCCCCGCCATACGCTGAAAATCGCCGGCATCGCCTTCGTTGCCGGCCTGCTGTTGTTCCTGCTGGTCTGGGCCACCGGCCGCAAGGACGACTTCTATAAAGCCTCGCCGGCGCAGCCGACCGCAGGCGCGCAGGCCGACGACACCATCGCGCCGCTGCCGGCGCCGTTGCCCGCGCAGGACGGTGCCAGCGACATGCCGCAGGCCAAGCCGCCAGCTGAAACACCCACCCTCGTGGACACCGCGCCACCGTCCCCACCTGCACCGACGCCGCTGCCGGAAAATGCGGCACCCGGTGCGCCAGGTGCCGCTGGAAGCGCCGCGCCGGTCAACGCGCCGGTCGCTGGCGGCGACCGCCCGGTACCGATCCAGGGCCAGATGCCGCCGCCCCGCTATCCGTCGGCTGCGCTGCGTCGCGGCGATGCTGGCGATGTGGTGGTGCGGGTCGACGTGGATGCCGCCGGCAATCCCGGTGGCGTGACCCTGGTGCAGCGCAGCGGCTCGCGCGATCTGGACCGTGCTGCGATGGAAGCGGTGCGGCACTGGCGCTTCCACCCGGCGCAGCGCAATGGCCAGCCGGTGGCTGGCAGCATGGACATCCCATTCGAGTTCAAGCCTGCGCAATAAGCGGAACTAACCCTCGGGCATGTTGCGTGTCGCCGGATCGCGAGTGCCCGAGCCTGGCGCAGCAAGCCTTGGTTAACGCTACGCAGCACACACACCATGTGGTTTTAACTGCGCCGCAATGTCAGCTTGACTAAGCTGAACATCCAGCAAGCACCAGCGTTTCATCCGCTGGCCGCCTTAGCTGTCCCTCAGGTAGCGCCAACCAGACTGGTCACGTCATCCGCAGATGCGCCAGGAGGTCGGCCATGTCCGTCACTTCGAATCCTTCATCCGCTCACCCATCGTCGCTACCGCAACACGGCCGGCGCTCCGTGGAGCGGCCCCAGGACGTGGCGAGCGACGGCGCTTCGCCCTGGATGTGGGCAACGCTGGTTGCCTTGCTCATCGTGGTCCCCAGCTGGTGGTGGGCGCGCCATAGCGACGAGTCGTTCGCTACCGACACGCGGCCGCTGCCGGCGGCGAGTCGGCAAATCCTGCCGACGACCGATGGCCCGCGCGCGATGACGATGGTGGCGCACCAGCCTGCTCGCCCAGCCGTCAGCAGCGTTGAGGCCAAGCCGCTTCCGGGCAACGCAATGCCGAGCTACCCGGTTAGCGTGGCACGCGCCGGCATTCAAGGCAGCCGCACCGCACGTTTGCAATTGGATGTGCAGGGCCGAGTCAGCGATGTGACCATCGTCGACCGTAGCGGCAGCGACGACCCGCGGCTGGATGCAGCGGTGATGGAGAGCTTGCGTCGGTGGCGCTTCGAGCCCGCCACGCGCGACGGCCATGCAGTGGTGAGCACTGTGCAGGTGCCGGTGGAATTCACCGCGCAGCGTTGAAGATCTGCAGCGCGGCGACTTCTTTGCGGCACGTGAGAGAAGTCGCGGCGCGTTTTCTGGCTGCTGACTCGCCGGCAGAACGTTCTGCGCATCCTTGCGGATGGGCACGCGCTAGCCTGCACATCACCGGCGGTCCTGGTTTCGACCCACGTCGCGCCTCCAAGCAAGCGTGTCGCTGATGAATGATGCAAGAGCGGCACATCACGCATGCAGTGGAAGCGCTACACCATGCGGGCTATCCCCAGCCCCGCGAGCGGCCGCGTTCCTATGCCAGCCGTGCGAACCGTGAGATCCAAGCAATCGAACCGTGAGATCCAATCAATTCTGCGACGGACAAAGCGTTAGCGGTGCCCGGCGGTTTCCAGACCGAATCCGGCGCCCTGTGCCAGGGTGTCGAAGCCCGGGAACGAGGTCGCCACGTTCGCCACGTCGTTCACCTGCACCTGGCCCGTGGACAGCTGGCCGGCAATGGCGAACGCCATGGCGATGCGATGGTCGCCGTGACTTTCGATCACGCCGCTGCCGATACTGCCGCCGTGGATGGTGGCACCATCCGGCGTTTCGTCGACCCGCACGCCGAGCGTGCGCAAGCCGGTAGCCATCGCCGCCAGGCGGTCGGACTCCTTGACCCGCAATTCGGCAGCGCCGGTCACCACGGTCTGCCCGCTCGCCGCAGCGGCAGCGACGAACAAGGCCGGGAACTCGTCGATCATGTCCGGCACCAGCGCTTCGGGAATCTCCGCGCCACGCAATGGCGCGTAACGCACGCGCAGATCGGCGACCGGCTCACCGCCGTGTTCGGCATGGTTTTCTTCGCCAATATCCGCGCCCATCAGGCGCAACGCGGCCAGCAGCCCGGTGCGGCGTGGATTCAGTCCGACCGCACGCAGCACGACTTCCGAGCCAGGCACAACACTGGCTGCGACGATGAAGAACGCAGCCGACGAAAAATCCGCAGGTACCGCGATATCTTTCGCGCGCAGACGCTGTCCACCGCGCAAACGGGCCTGACCGGGCGAAAAATCGATCTCCACGCCGAACGCCGACAACATGCGTTCGGTGTAGTCGCGGGTGGGATGCGGCTCGGTCACCGAGGTCTCGCCCTGCGCATAGAGACCGGCCAGCAGCACCGCAGACTTGACCTGCGCACTGGCAACCGGCGAGACGAAATCGATGCCGTGCAGCGCCTGCCCACCGTGCACGTGCAATGGCGGCGTGCCGTCGTCCTGCGTCTGGATCCGCGCGCCCATCTGCGCCAGCGGGCCGGTCACGCGCCGCATCGGCCGCTTGGATAACGACTCGTCTCCCACCAGCACGCTGTCGAAGCGCTGCGCAGCCAACAGGCCGGCCAGCAGACGCATCCCGGTGCCGGCATTGCCGCAATCCAGTGCCTCGGTCGGCGGCTGCAGACCATCCACACCCACACCGTGCACGATGCGCCGCGACGCCGACGGCGTTTCGATGCGCACGCCCAGCTTGGCGAAAATGGCAGCGGTGGAGCGCGTGTCTTCGCCTTCCAGAAACCCATCGATCTGCGAAACGCCGTCGGCGAGCGCGGCGAACATGACCGCGCGGTGCGAAACCGATTTATCGCCCGGAATGGCCAGGCTGCCCTGCAGTGCGGTGCCGCGTCGGGCGATCCAGTGATGCGTGCTGCTGCTCATGCATGTGATCCGATGGCTACGGCATCGCCAACGCTGACGATGCGCTTTGAAGAAGGTTGCGGCGCTGCAGCCAATACAAGGTTGCGGCGCGCCAGCATGGACTGTGGAAGCGAGCGTCGACGCTCAGGGAATGGCCACCGGATACGAACCCAGCACCTTGATCTGTGCTGAGTGCGCTTTCAGCTCGGCCAGCGCCTGCTTCATCGCATCGTCTTCGACATGGCCGATCAGATCGATGAAGAAGCCGTATTCCCACTTGGCCTGATGCGAAGGCCGCGACTCGATGCGGTTCATGCTGATGCCGTGGCGTGCGAACGGGCTGAGCACGTCGAACAACGCACCCGGCTTGTCGTGGATGAACACCAGCACCGAAGTGCGATCGTGTCCGGACGAAGGAAAGATCTGCCGCCCGATCACCAGGAAACGCGTGGTGTTGTCGTCGTCGTCCTCGATCGACTTCATGATGACTTTCTTCAAGCCATACACGTGCGCTGCGCTTTCGCCGCCGATGGCCGCGGCATCTTCGGCATTGCGTGCACGGCGAGCGCCCTCGGCGTTGCTGGACACCGCGATCTTCTCCACCTTGGGCAGATGCGAGCGCAACCAACCTGCAGTCTGCGCGAAGGATTGCGAATGCGCATAGATGCGTTCGATATCTTCCAGCCGACCGTTGCGCGAGAGCAGGTACTGATGCACGCGCAGCTCGACTTCGCCGCAGATTTTCAGGTTGGAGGTCAGGAACATGTCCAGGGTGACCTGGATGGTGCCCTGCCCCGAATTTTCCACCGGCACGACGCCGAAATCGGCATTGCCGGCTTCCACTTCCTGGAACACTTCTTCGATGGTCGCCATCGGCAAGCCCACCGCCGAGCGACCGAAATGCTTGAGCACCGCCTGCTGGCTGAAGGTGCCTTCCGGGCCGAGATAACCGATCTTCAGCGGCTCCTGCTGGGCCAGGCATGCCGACATGATTTCGCGGTAGACGTGCACCAGCACTTCGTCGCTGAGCGGGCCTTCGTTGCGGTCCACCACCATGCGCAGCACCTGCGCCTCGCGCTCGGGGCGGTAGTAATCCACCGCCGCTGCAAGCTTGCCCTTGGCCTTGCCGACCTGATGGGCGAAGTTGGCGCGCTCGGCAATCAGCGCCTGGATATTGCGGTCGATCTCGTCGATCTTGGCACGCACATCGGCCAGCACCGGTGCTGCGGTCTTGATCGCAGCCTTTTCAGCCGGCGCGTTTGCAGGCTTGCTGTCTGAAGCACGCACCGATGTCTTGGTCGGCTTTTTCTTGCCGCCTGTGGCGGCCGTGGGCTTGTTGGACTTGGGGGCCATCGCGGGGCATTCCTAAAAATGGCGGCGCATGTGCGCTGTCAGCGCATGCGCCTGCGCGGCAGACGCCGCAGGTAGATAAAGACTCAGCAGTGACGCTGCTGGAAGTCGTGCATGAACGCGGCCAGCGCTTGCGCGCCGGCCACCGGCATCGCGTTGTACAGCGACGCCCGAATGCCACCGACCGCCTTGTGGCCCTTCAACGCGAGTAACCCGGCTGCCTTGGATTCGCTGACGAACAGCGCATCCAGCTGCTCGTCCGGCAGAAAGAACGGGATGTTCATGCGCGAACGCACTGCCGGTTTGATCAGGTTGCGATAGAAGCCGCCGGAGCCGTCGATGGCGCCATACACCAGCGCGGCCTTCTCGGCATTGCGACGCGCGAACTCCTGCACCCCGCCCTGTTCCAGCATCCACTTCACGGTCAGCCCGAGCAGGTACCAATTCCAGGTCGGCGGCGTGTTGAGCATCGAATCGCGCGCGGCATGCGAGGCGTAATTGAAGATGTCCGCACGCGGCTGCCCCGCGCGCTCCAGCAGATCGCGCCGCACGATCACCACGGAAATGCCGACCGGACCGAGATTCTTCTGTGCGCCGGCGTAGATCAGCCCGTAGCGCGAAATATCCAGCGGCTCGGAGGCGATCGACGAACTGAAGTCGGCAAACAACGGCAACGTGCCCACGTCCGGCGTGTCGCGAAACTCCACGCCATGGATGGTTTCGTTGGCGGTGATGTGCACATAGGCCGAATGCGGCGACAGGGTCCAGCTGCCCGCAGGGGGAATGTCGACGAAGCCATCGGCCTGCGCGTCGGCGGCGATGCGCGCGTCCACGGACGTGGCCGCCTGCTTGATCGCGGTCTTGCCCCAATGCCCGGTGATCACGTAGTCGGCCGCCTGGCCGGGCGCGGCAAAATTCAGCGGCAGCAGCGCCTGAATGGTGGTGGCGCCACCGGCGGTGAACAGGACTGCATAGTCGTCGGGAATCGACAACAAACTGCGCAGATCGGCTTCGGCAGCAGCGGCCACCGCCATGAAATCGGCGCTGCGGTGGCTGATTTCCACGATCGAGGCGCCGACGCCGTTCCACTCGACCATCTCTGCCTGCGCCTGCCGCAGGACCGATTCCGGCAATGTCGCAGGGCCGGCACTGAAATTGAACGCGCGTGTCATGGCACACCTTGGTCGAGCTAGCCTTCTAGTATGCCGCAGCGCATCGGGCTTGGCAGCGGACAAAAAAGTTGCAGCTGCATCCTTTTGACTGAGCCTGACGTAACGTAGACAGGTGCCAAGGCGAACTTTTGTCCCGGTTCGTTACTCTCACGTTGCAGCCACTGCCGGAGCCTGCCATGTCGTTTCGCGATGCTTTCAACTTGCCGTCCAGCGAGATCACCGATGAGGCCGTTTACCGCGACCGCCGCCGGCTGCTGCAGTTATTTGCGTTGACGCCCGCGCTGGGCGTGGCCGGCTGTGCCGAGGCCGACCCGCCCCCGCCCCCCAAGACCGTGGTGACGCCGGCGCAGGCGCGCAGCGGGTTTCGCACGGCCGAGGAACTGACCCGGCTGGAAGACGTCACCAGCTACAACAACTTCTACGAGTTCGGTACCGACAAGACCGATCCGTCCAAGGCGGCCAAGACCCTGAAGCTGTCGCCTTGGACAGTGAAGGTGGGCGGCGAATGCGAGAAGCCCGGCAGCCTGTCGCTGGATGAGCTGCTCAAGGGCATCGCGCCGGAAGAACGGATCTACCGGCTGCGCTGCGTGGAAGGCTGGTCGATGGTGATCCCGTGGACGGGCGTGCCGCTGGGCGAGGTACTCAAGCGCTTCGCGCCGACCTCCAAGGCCAAGTACGTCGCATTCACCACCCTGGCCGACCCGCAACAGATGCCGGGCGTGCGCTACCGTTCGATCAACTGGCCGTATCGTGAAGGCCTGCGCATCGACGAGGCGATGCATCCGCTGACCCTGCTGGCCACCGGTTTGTACGGCAAGCCGCTGCCGCAACAGAACGGCGCGCCATTGCGCCTGGTGGTGCCGTGGAAGTACGGCTTCAAGAGCATCAAGTCGATCGTGGAAATCCGTTTCGTCGAAAAAATGCCCGAGACCGCCTGGCACGATCTGCAGCCGTCCGAATACGGCTTCTTTTCCAACGTCAATCCGGCTGTGGACCACCCGCGCTGGAGCCAGAAGACCGAGCGCCGCATTGCCGGTACCGCCAGCAAGCTGTTTGCCGAGCGGATTGCGACCAAGCCCTTCAATGGCTACGCCGAGCAGGTCGCCTCGCTGTATGCGGGGATGGACCTGAAGAAGTGGTTCTAGGCAACGCACACTCTGACATCGACCCGGTATAGGAGCGCGCCCGGGCGCGGCTGGCTTTATTGGTCATGCCAGTCGCGCCCGAGTGCGCTCCTACGCTTCAGCCTCGTTTCCTTCTTCGAGATCGCATGGCCAAGACATCCACTTCCGTGATCGCCGCCAAGGCCCTGGTGCATGCCGCGGCGCTGGCGCCGATCGCCCTGCTCGGCTGGCAATTCTGGCAGGTGTGGCAAAGCGGCAGCGATGCGTTGGGCGCCGACCCGGTGGCCGAGATCGAACACCGCACCGGACTGTGGGCACTGCGTTTCTTGCTGATCACGCTGGCGATCACGCCGTTGCGCCAACTTACCGGGCAGGCCGTGGTGATCCGCTTCCGCCGCATGCTGGGCCTGTACGCGTTCTTCTACGCCAGCGTGCATCTGGCGGCTTACCTCACGCTGGACCTGCACGGCTTCTGGACGCAGATTTTCGAGGAGATCCTCAAGCGCCCCTACATCACGGTGGGGTTTGCGGCGTGGTTGTTGCTGATGCCGCTGGCGATCACCTCCACCCAGGGGTGGATGCGCCGGCTCAAGCGCAACTGGGGCCGCCTGCACATGCTGATCTACCCGATCGGCCTGCTGGCGGTGCTGCATTTCTGGTGGCTGGTGAAATCCGACATCCGCGAGCCGGCCCTGTATGCCGGCATTCTTGGAGTCTTGCTGGGCTGGCGCGTCTGGAAAAAACTCAGCGCGCGCCGAACCACAGCAAGGCGCTCAACGCCGCCGCCAGCAACACCGCGCTGAGCAGCAACCAGGGCCAGCGGGCCACCTTCACCGGTGCGCGCGTCGGCTCTGCAGCCGCACGCGGCGGCGGCAGGGGTTCGGTATCGGGCAGATCCCAGGTGGTGCTGTGGTGCGTCCGCGGCACCTCCACCACGAAGCGGTGGCGCGCATCGAACACGACCTGATCGCCAGCCTGCAGCCAGCCGTCGCGCACCTGGACGCCATTGATCCAACTCCCCTCTTCCGAGCCCAGATCGCGGATCAGCACACGGTCGCCGTGCCGTTCCAGACGCGCGTGCTGCGCCGCGAATGCCGGGTCGTCGATGACGATATCGGCGGCGGCATCGCTGCCGACCAGACGCGCGCGATCCAGGGTGAAACTGCGCCCGTGATGGCGGCCGCCTATGCCGCGCAACAGCAGGCAGACCTCGCCGAGGCTGGCCGCGTCGTCGTGGATATCGTTGGCCGGCGCACTGGATGGGGCACTGCGCAACAGCATTTCCACGCCATCGGCATAGATCGCATCGCCCGCACGCAGCAGCGCCATGCGGCGCACCGGGCGCCCATTGACGTGGATACCGCGGATTCCGTTGGCGACCTGCAGCCACAGGCCGCGTTGGTCCAGGCAAAACTGCGCCAACAGCAACGCGCCCTGCGCATCGCCGACCACCCGCACGCTGCCGGAGGGATGACGGACGATCCGGTGGACGCCGGGCTTGAGGGAATGATCCGGCTGCTGCCGGTGGGTGAAATGAACTTGCAGGTCGCGCACCGGCCGCAGCCTAGCAGGTTTGTCCCCATGCGCGGCCATCGGTCCTGATCGGAGCGTGCTGGATCGCGGGCGCGGGCGCCAGGGCCGCGCTGCTGCCGGCTGAGCAGGCGCCATGGCAGCGCAGCTCGCAGACCTGCATTTCCGACCTCGACAACACCACCGCACACGGCCGCACTTGGAGCCAAGCCCCGGCATGCGCACAATGCGCCCTCACTTTTCGCATGACCCATCGCCCCCATGTCCAGCATCGATATCCGCCACGACCATTCCTTGACGCCGGCCCAGGCCCGCGCGGCCATCGACGAGGCGGCGCGCAAGCTGGCCGATCGCTACGGCGTTGCTTCGCATTGGGAAGGCGACACCTTGCGCATCGCACGTGCGGGCGTGGACGGAGCAATCGCGCTGCTCCCGCAGCAAGTGCACGTCACCGCCGAGCTCGGCTTTTTGCTGTCGGCGATGCAGCCGATGGTGGAATCGGAAATCCGTCGCTTGCTGGCCGAGAAACTGGCCTGACGGAGCGACTGGGTCTGCGCTGCTTCAGCGTCAAGTCACCTGCCCGGGCGCCTGCGGGTAGATGCTTTCAGCTCGCCTGATCGGGCACTGTTTCACCTGCCCGATGCAGGGTCGGCACTAGGGTGAATGCAATGTCACGTTGGCAACCTACAGGAGCATCGCATGACGACCGGATACGATCAGAACGGTAACCGCGGCAACGCGGCCCAGGGCTTCCAGGCGCAGGCGGAACAGATCTCGCGCCGGCTTGGCGAATCGGCTCAGACCGTGTGGCTTGCCGGCCTGGGCGCGCTCGGGCGCGTGCAGAACGAAGGCAGCAAGCTGTTCGACTCGTTGGTACGCGAGGGCGCCGCCTATGAGCGCACCGGCCAGCGCAGGGCAGCCGAGAGCGTCGACGAATTGCGCGAAGAGGTGGAAACCCAGTTCGAGCAGGCACGCGATACCGCGGTGCGCGGCTGGGACAAACTGGGCAAGGCCTTCGACGAACGCGTGAAGGGTGTCCTGCGCACGCTCAACATCCCCGAGCAGGAAGAATTGGAAAACCTGCGGCGCGAGGTGGAGTCGCTAAAAGCCCAGGTCCGCGCCAATACGGCGGCCACCAAGCGTGCCAACCGTACCGCCAACCAAGCGGCGCAGGCCGCCAGCGAGACGACCGGCGCTGGCGGCGCGGGTGCCGGGGCGGCATCGTCGTCCGGCAACCCCTCTGCGTTCGACCCGGAATAGGCACCACGGCGAAGCAGCCGCGCTGTCACGAGGCGGCGCGGCTGTTGCCCGAGGCGAAGAGCGTCATCGCCGAGGTGCAGGTGCAAGTGCGCGCTACACGTCTGCCCACCGGCCAGCGCCTAGCACTCGCCACCTTGAGCGGTGTCACTGTCTGTTCCCCCTGCGGCGGTGCGTACAACGACCCTGAGTGGTGTGTTCGGCAGGCCGCAGCCAGGCATTGGCGATGGAACGGCATAGGATGCGGCGTTGCTGAAGGGTGATTTGGACTCGTGCAGCCTTTGTGAATCAAGGCCTTAGCACTTCAAAGCAGCCCCGCCTCCCGATGTTGCAAAGCAGCATGATTTTTTGGACAATCGGGGACGACCCGCCAGTCCTGCGTTACGAAGTCCGTTTGCTCCCCTCCCCTCACGGCTTCGGACTGGCGGGTCTTTCGCTATCTGGATCACGGCTCGCGATATCACCGCGCACGATCCATTGACGAATCTTTCGCGAAGGATTCTTCTACACGCACGATTCGTTATACGCGCCATTGCTTGATGCTCATGCCTTACTGGATTCTGGCGCCCTTGGCCGCACTGCTGCTCTGGCTGGCGGTGTCTGCCTACCTGTGGCTAGTGCGACGACGCGCCAATGAAGTGCATGAAGGCGTACGCGCGCTGGCCATCATGCACTGGCGCGATTTTTCCGCCGTGGTGCTGCGCGTTCTGCAGGATCAACGTGGATGGCAGCCCACGCAGTTGCCGCAGGATGGCCTGCCCACCGCCGATTTCATGATGCAGACCGAGCATGGCACCCGGCTGGTGGCCTGCAAGCACGGGCGCGGTTATCGCATCGGCGTGGCGGCAGTGAACGAGCTGGGCGCGATGGCGCGGCTGGCCGGTGCCAACGGCGGCGTGATGGTGACCGAAGGCCGTATGGAGCGCGAAGGCATCGCCGCCGCGGAGAAGCAATCGATCGAAGTGCTGGACGGTGTGCGTCTGTGGCCGCTGCTCAAACCCTATCTGCCTGGCGATGTGGAAGCCGGCGTGGTCGGTGCGGCGCGCCGCCGCGCGATCCGCCACAGCATCATTGCCGGTGCCGCACTGGCGACGCTGGCAGTCATGGCGGTGCTGACGCTGCGCCCGCCGGCGCCGACGCCGACGCCGGCCACATCGCGCACCGCGGCGTCTTCGCCTGTTCCTGCACCGGCCCGCGTGGTCGCGGCACCTACCGCCTCCGCCAGTCCCGCCCAGCCGACGCCCTCACCCACTCCTGCGACCCCGGCCGCGCCGGCAGCCGGCGCAGAACCGGATGCGGCCACCATCCAGGGCTATCAGCGGGACGTCTCCAAGGCCTTGGCGCAGACACCGGGACTGGTGCGCGGCATCTGGCTGACCCAGGCAACCCTGGTGGTGGATCGGACGGTGGAAGACAGCGCGGCATGGCCGCTGATTTGCCGCGAGCTGCAACGCTACCCGTACCTGCGCACGGTGCGCGTGCAGCTCAACCCCCGCCCGGGAACCGCTGAGCCGGTACGCTGGCGTCAGTGCAGCACGATTTGATACTGAGACCTTGGCTGCGGTCTTGGTGAAGCGTCGCTGCGCTTGCTCAACCGGGCACATGCCTGCGAACGCGCAGTCGCCGCCATCTCGGCGTAAAGCGACTGCAACACGGCCGATGACAATTCAGCCAACAACCGCAGTGACTCGAGCGCTGCGGTACCGCGCCCTTCGCCCGCCGACATCAGCTCAGCGCAGTCCTGGCGCGAACCGCGCCACCAGATCGTACGAACCGCCCAAGAACATCTGGCGCACGTAGGTGACCGGCAGCTCGCCGCGCCAGGTGTGGCGGTCGATCACCAGGCAGGCCGCGCCATCGTCCGCCTGGAGCTGCTTGGCCTGCGCGGCGTCGGCACTGGCAGCGCTGATGCGGTGCTCGGCACGCGTCCATGGCACGTTGCGCAATAACCAGCTGCCCGGCGCCACCTCCGTGAACGGCTGGTCCAATGCGTCGGGCACGGTGGTGATGTCGATCACCCGGCGCTCCAGCGCAAACGGGCGGCCGTCGGCCAGGTGCACGCTTTGCAATTCCAGCACCTTGCCGGTACTGCCAAGCGCACGTTCCTGCGGCACGCGCTGCCGCACGTTGCGCAGCTGCCGCGACAACAAGGAGAACCGATACGCATGGCCGCGCGTGGTCATTTCCACTTCGATGTCCGGGATCGAAAGCGCCACCTGTTCCAGATGCGGGTGCTGCCGTGCCACGAACGAGCCCGTACGGCGGCGGCGTTCGATCATGCCGGCATCGGCCAGCAAGCCGAGCACCTTGTTCACTGTCATGCGCGAACAGCCGTATTGCGCCATCAACTCGTGCTCGGGCGGCACGCGGTGCCCGGGCGGCCAGTCGCCGCTATGGATGCGTTGTTCCAGATCCTGGCGGATGCGCTGATGCAAGGTGCCAGGCACGATGGTGGTGGTGGCGGTCAAAGCACGGGTCTCCGGAAAGAGCGGCGATTCAATCGGCATGCCGCAGGGTCGGCAGCGTGCGCCAGCTGCACGTTGCGGCATGCACCATGCACGCCGCAGGGACGAGGGCACTGCGTGCACCTGCTGTGGCGACGCAGCTGCGTCTGCGCCGGCTCCAGGAGCGGCACTGCGCGCGCACCCGCTTGGAGCGATTCAGGCGCAGCCACTGGCCGTTGCGGCCGGGGCCGGTAATCGGCGGGTGTGAAGCGTACACCACGACTCCGGCGCGCCGCTGGGCATCCACCTGACCGCTCTTGCCGCCGTGCGATGGCCAATGTCACTGACCCAGCAGGCTGCGCAACACCGCGGCAAACCGTGTGGCGATACGGGCGCGGTCGACATGTTGCCCGTTGCGCACCACCCAGCGCCCGCCGCGCCAGACATTGCGCACCGCGTTGCCACGCGCGGCAAACAGCCAGCTGTCCAGCCATGCATCGTCGCTGCGCGCCTGCAGGGCCGGATGCGCCGTGTCCAATTCGATCAGATCGGCCGCTGCGCCGACACCGATGCCGGTCTGCGCAAGGCCCAGCGCCTGCGCGGCACCCAGGCCGGCCTGGTCGTAGAGCCAACGCCCGCTCGACACAGGCCCCTGCGCCAAGACATTGCGCGCCCGCAGCGTCAGGCGCTGGCCGTACTCGAGCAGGCGCAGTTCTTCGGCAGCATCGATCAGCACGTTCGAATCCGAACCCACGCCAAACCGCCCGCCCGCGGCAGCAAAGGCCTGCATCGGGAACACGCCATCGCCCAGGTTCGCCTCGGTGATCGGGCATAGACCCACCACCGCGCCGCTGGCGACAATCGCATCCAGTTCGTGTGCATCCACATGCGTGGCGTGCACCAGACACCAGCGCGCGTCCACCGGCGCGTTGGCCAGCAGCCACTGCACCGGGCGCTGCTTGGACCAGGCCAGGCAGGCGTCCACTTCACGCTGTTGCTCGGCGATATGCAGATGGATGGGGCCATCGGTAAGCGGCACCAGCGCTGCCAGTTGCTGCGGAGTCACCGCGCGCAGGCTGTGTGGCGCCAGCCCGAGCACCGCATCCGGCAGCGCTTTCAGGCTGTGCCTGCAGTGGTCCAGCAAGCGCGCAAAGCCGTCGATGTCGTGAATCAGACGGCGCTGCGCCGGGCTGGGGGCAGCACCACCGAAATCCGAGTGCGCATAGAACACCGGCAACAGGCTGAGCCCGATGCCGGTGTTGGCGGCAGCGGCGGCAATGCGCTCGGACATTTCGCCGGCCTGCGCATACGGCGCACCGCTCGCCGCGTGATGCAGGTAATGGAATTCGCCGACCCGGGTGAAGCCGCTTTCGAGCATCTCCGCATAGGCCTGCTCGGCGATCGCCTGCAGGCTCTCCGGGTCGAGCCGGTCGACGAAGCGGTACATCAGCTCGCGCCAGCTCCAGAAGCTGTCGCCGCTGCGCCCGCCCACTTCGGTCAACCCTGCCATGCCACGCTGAAAGGCATGGCTATGCAGGTTGCCCAGGCCAGGCAGCACTACCTCGCAACGCGTGTCGGCGGGGGCGGCAGGCGCATCGACCTGCACCGCGCCGATGCGGCCCTGTGACAGCGTGATCCGCACGCCGCTCGCCCAGCCGTCGGGCAACAAGGCCCGGGCTGCCCAGAACACCTGCGCCTGTTGGTCTGCCACTGGACACCCTCGATCGCCGAACTTATTGTATATACATATCAGACACCACGAGCCTGCGCCATGCATTGCGACGTTTTGTGGCACAACGCGCAACTGATGACCCTGGATGCGGCCGATGGCGGCCTGGGCATCGTGGACGATGGCATCGTCGCCTGCCGGCACGGCCATATCGTCTACGCCGGCGCGGCCGCACAGGCGCCGGCGCTGCAGTCCGACAGTGCGCACGACTGCCAGCGCCGCTGGATCAGCCCCGGCCTGATCGATTGCCACACGCATCTGGTGTACGCCGGCAATCGCGCCAATGAGTTCGAGCAACGCCTGCGCGGCGCCAGCTATGCCGACATCGCCGCAGCCGGCGGCGGCATCGTGGCAACGGTGCGCGCCACCCGCGCCGCCGATGATGCGGCACTCCTGGCCGCCAGCCTGCCGCGCCTGGATGCGCTGCTCGCCGAAGGCGTGACCACGCTGGAAATCAAATCCGGCTACGGGCTCACGCTGGACGATGAAATCAAGCAGCTGCGCGTGGCGCGCCAACTCGCCGCGCTGCGCAAGGTGGAAGTGGTGCCGACCTTCCTGGGCGCGCATGCCGTGCCGCCTGGCGGGCAGGCGCAGCACTACATCGACCAGGTCTGCACGCAGATGATTCCGGCGATCGCCGCGCAAGGGCTTGCCGAGGCGGTGGACGTGTTCTGCGAGCATCTGGCGTTCTCGCAGGCGCAGGCCGAACAGGTCTTCCTTGCGGCGCAAGCGCATGGCTTGCGCATCAAGATCCACGCCGAACAGCTGAGCAACCAGCACGGCGCGGAACTGGCCGCACGCTACGGCGCGTTGTCGGCCGACCACATCGAGTACCTGGACCCGGCCGGCGTTGCAGAGATGGCCGCCGCCGGCACGGTGGCAGTGCTGTTGCCAGGCGCGTTCTACTTCACCCGCGATACCCAGCTGCCGCCGATTGCCGCGCTGCGCACGGCCGGCGTGCCGCTGGCGCTGGCCACCGACTGCAATCCGGGCACCTCGCCACTGACCAGCCCGCTGCTGGCGATGAACATGGCGGCGACGTTGTTCCGCATGACCGTGGACGAATGCATCGCCGGGTTCACCCGCCAGGCGGCGCGTGCGCTCGGGCGTAGCGAGCGCCTGGGCCAGCTGCGCGCCGGCATGGACTGCGACCTGGCGATCTGGAATATCGATGCGCCGGCCGATCTGGTCTACCGCATGGGCTTCAATCCTCTTCATGCCCGCGTCTGGCGCGGGCATCTGTGCTGAATCCGGAGTCGTCATGAGTGTTTCTGTTGTCTTGCAACCCGGCCAGGTCACGCTGGCGCAATGGCGTGCGCTGTACCGCGGTGCCGACGTCGCGTTGGACGATGCATGCGCTGCTGCGGTGTTGCGCAGTGCGCAAACGGTGGAGGCCATCGTCGCGCGTGGCGAGCCGGTGTATGGCGTCAACACCGGCTTCGGCAAGCTGGCCAGCGTGCGCATCGAGCGCGAGGATCTGCAGACCCTGCAGCGCAATATCGTGCTCTCGCACGCCGCTGGCGTCGGCGAGCCCACGCCGGTGCCGGTGGTGCGGCTGATGATGGCACTCAAGCTCACCAGCCTGGCCCAGGGTGCGTCCGGCGTGCAGCCGGACACGCTGGCGTTGCTGGAAGCGATGCTGCGCGCCGGCATCACGCCGGTGGTGCCGTGCCAGGGCTCGGTAGGCGCGTCCGGCGATCTGGCACCGCTGTCGCATCTGGCCGCGGTGATGATCGGCGTTGGCGAAGCCTTCGTCGGCGCGCAGCGCCTGCCTGCTGCCGACGCGCTTGCACGCGCGCAGCTGCAGCCGCGCGTGCTGGGTGCAAAGGAAGGCTTGGCCCTGCTCAACGGCACCCAGTTTTCCACCGCCTGCGCCCTGGCCGGTCTGTTCGAAATCGAAACCGTGTTGCAGGCCGCGCTGGTCACCGGTGCGTTGTCGGTGGAAGCGGCCAAGGGCTCGGACACGCCCTTCGATGCGCGCATCCACGCGCTGCGCGGGCAACCCGGGCAGATCGCCACTGCGGCGGCATTGCGCGCCCTGATGGCCGATTCGGCCATTCGCGAATCGCATCGGCTGGGCGATGTGCGCGTGCAGGACCCCTACTGCCTGCGCTGCCAGCCGCAGGTGATGGGCGCGGCGCTGGATGTGATGCGTCAGGCCGCGCGCACCCTGGAGATCGAAGCCAATGGCGTTTCCGATAACCCGCTGGTCTTCAGCGATACCGGCGAAGCGCTGTCTGGCGGCAACTTCCACGCCGAGCCGGTGGCCTTTGCCGCGGACATGCTGGCGCTGGCGGTGTGCGAAATCGGCTCGATCAGCGAACGCCGCACCGCGATGCTGGTCGACCCGGCACTGTCCGGCCTGCCCGCCTTTCTCACCCCGCGCCCGGGCTTGAACTCCGGCTTCATGATTCCGCAGGTGACCGCTGCCGCGCTGGTATCGGAAAACAAGCAGCGCGCATATCCGGCCAGCGTGGATTCGATTCCGACCTCGGCCAATCAGGAAGATCACGTGTCGATGGCGGCGCACGGTGCGCGCCGCTTGCTGGCGATGGCCGAGAACGCCGCACACGTGATCGGAATCGAGCTGCTGGCCGCCGTGCAGGGCTGCGACTTCCACGCGCCGCCGCGCTCCAGCACCGCGCTGGAAGCGGCGCGTGCCCTGTTGCGCGCGCAGGTGCCGACACTGCAGGACGACCGCTATTTTCATCCGGATCTGCTGGCTGCCAGCGCATTGGTGCGCTCGGGCGCGTTGGCGCAGGCGGTAGCGATCCCATTGCCGGGTGTGGAGCAGGACGTATGAGTCGGCAGCGCTTCTGCATCGAATCAATCGCTGCATCGTCGCGGCCGCAGCTGCAGTCTTTGGCGATCTTTTCGAACACACACACCAACGGTGACGCGGCAGCGCGCACGCGACGCATCCGCAATGCACAGCAGCGCAACGCATGCCGCACGCTCGCAGCACGCTTACAGGGAGCGCAGCGATGAACGCCCTGCCCGGCTGGCTGGAACTGCACCGCGGCGACGCGCCATTGATCATCAGTTTTCCGCATACCGGCACCGAGTTACCGGAGGACGTGGCCGACCAGTTCGTGTCGCCGTGGCTGGCGCGCCGCGATACCGATTGGTGGATACACCAGCTTTACGACTTCGCGCAATCGCTGGGCGCCACCACGCTGCGGACTGCCATCTCGCGCTCGGTCATCGACGTCAATCGCGACCCGAGCGGGGCTTCGCTGTATCCGGGCCAGAACACCACCGGCCTGTGCCCGCTCACCACCTTCGACAACCAGCCGCTGTATGCCGATGGCGCGGCACCGGATCAGGCGCAGATCGCGTTGCGTCGCACGCGCTGGTTCGACCCCTACCACGCCGCGCTTGCCGAGGAAATTGCGCGCCTGCGCGCGCAGCACGCCAAGATCGTGGTCTACGACGCGCATTCGATCCGCTCGTTCATCCCGCATCTGTTCGATGGCGAATTGCCGCAATTCAATATCGGCAGCAACGAGGACCGCAGCTGCGACCGGCGCCTGGTGGATGCGGTGGAGCGCCTGTGCCGCAGCAGCGGCTCCAGCACGGTGCGCAACGGGCGTTTCAAGGGCGGCTGGATCACCCGCCACTACGCGCAGCCCGAGCACGGCGTGCACACCTTGCAGATGGAACTGGCCTGCCGCGGCTACATGCGCGAGCCGGACAGCCTGACTCCCGAAAACTGGCCAACGCCGTGGCAGCCGGTACACGCCGTGGTGCTGCGCGCAGTCCTGCGCCACGTGCTGCAGGCCTGCCTGCACTTCGCCAATGCGCCCTCTTCCGACACCGCGCCACCTGTGGCCACCCGTTGATTGCAAGGAACCTGGCATGACCCGTCACGATGCAACCCGCGTCATCCGCGCCGCCACCGGCACCAGGCTCACCGCCAAGAGCTGGCTGACCGAAGCGCCGCTACGCATGCTGATGAACAACCTGGACCCGGACGTGGCCGAGCGCCCGCAGGAACTGGTGGTCTATGGCGGCATCGGCCGCGCCGCGCGCGACTGGGAATCCTTCGACGCCATCGTTGCTGCGCTCACGCGTCTGGACGAGGACCAGACCTTGCTGGTGCAGTCCGGCAAACCGGTGGGCGTGTTCCGCACCCATGCCGATGCGCCGCGCGTGCTGATCGCCAATTCCAACCTGGTGCCGCGCTGGGCCAACTGGGACCACTTCAACGAACTCGATCAAAAGGGCCTGGCCATGTACGGCCAGATGACCGCCGGCAGCTGGATCTACATCGGCGCGCAAGGCATCGTGCAGGGCACCTACGAAACCTTCGTGGAAATGGGCCGCCAGCACTACGCCGGCAACCTGGCCGGCAAGTGGCTGTTCACCGGCGGTCTCGGCGGCATGGGCGGCGCGCAACCGCTGGCGGCGGTAATGGCCGGCGCCTCCTGCCTGGCAGTGGAATGCCGCCGCTCCAGCATCGACATGCGCCTGCGCACCGGGTATCTGGATACGTGGACCGACTCACTGGACGAGGCGCTGCGCCTGATCGAGGAGTCGTGCACCGCGAAGAAGCCGCTGTCGGTCGGCCTGCTCGGCAATGTTGCCGACGTGCTGGACGAACTGCTGCTGCGCGGGATCAAGCCGGATCTGTTGACCGACCAGACCTCCGCACACGACCCGGTCAACGGCTACCTGCCGCAGGGCTGGAGCGTGGAAGAGTGGGATGCAAAGCGCGTAAGTGCGCCCAAGGAAGTGGAAGCGGCGGCGCGCGAGTCGATGGCCAACCACATCCGCGCCATGCTCACCTTCCACGCACTGGGCGTGCCCACCGTCGATTACGGCAACAACCTGCGCCAGATGGCGCTGGAGGCCGGCATCGACAACGCGTTCGATTTCCCTGGCTTCGTGCCCGCCTACATCCGTCCGCTGTTCTGCCGCGGCATCGGCCCGTTCCGCTGGGTCGCGCTCAGCGGCGACCCGGACGACATCGCCAAGACCGACGCCAAGGTCAAGGAACTCATCCCCGACGATGCGCACCTGCATCGCTGGCTCGACATGGCAGCCGAAAAGATCGCCTTCCAGGGCCTGCCTGCGCGTATCTGCTGGGTGGGCCTGGGCGATCGCCACCGGCTGGGCCTGGCCTTCAACGCCATGGTGCGCAGCGGCGAGCTGAAGGCGCCGGTGGTGATCGGCCGCGACCATCTGGATTCGGGCAGCGTGGCCTCGCCCAATCGCGAAACCGAAGCGATGGCCGACGGCTCGGACGCGGTCTCCGACTGGCCGCTGCTCAATGCCCTGCTCAACACCGCCAGCGGCGCCACCTGGGTGTCGCTGCACCACGGCGGCGGCGTCGGCATGGGCTTTTCGCAGCACGCCGGCATGGTCATCGTCTGCGACGGCAGCGAGGCCGCCGACAAGCGCATCGAACGCGTGCTCTGGAACGACCCGGCCACCGGCGTGATGCGCCACGCCGATGCCGGTTACGCCATTGCAACCGATTGCGCAAAGGAAAAAGGGCTGGATTTGCCGGGGATTCTGGGCTGATCCAGCCCAACGGCGTCACGCTTGGCAGCACCGCTGCAGCAGCAGGGCTGCCCCGCCCGAAACTCGCTTCGTGCAGTCGCCACCCGCAGGCGCCCGCTGTCGGGCCTCTGCCGGCTACCACTTCCCGCTTCAGATCCTGTGCGCCGGCAAGCAGGCAGTTGCGGCGTCTGAGCTCGATGTCGCGGATCAGGGCATGCACCAAGGATCAGCCTCAAGTCTGCGCGTTGCAGGCCGACAAGATATGCAACGTTTCGAGGAATCCCCATGGGCATCCTGATCTACCTGGTGCCTGCCTTCGCACTCTGGGCGCTGATCGCTACCGGGCTGGCGTTCGTGCGTGGCCGCCAGCTGCGTGCCGAATCCGGCGAGCTTGCCAGCACGCAGGACAGCCTTGGCCGCTACCAGGCGGCGCTGTCGCAACTGAAGGCGCGTGCGGCGGCCACCACGCTGGAACTGGAATCGCTGCAGCGCAGTTATGCCGTGCTCAAGCAATCGCTGGACCAGCATGAGCAGAACGCCTCCGAACAGCAGGCAGCCGCGGCCGGCCAGGTGATTCCCATGGTGCTGGTGCAGCGGCTGGATATCGCCAGCGAGATCGGCACGCTGTTCGCGCATGTGGCGCGCGTGGCACGCAGCCTGCGTCGCTACAGCGCCTACAGCCGCGGCCACAACGCACCCGAGCCTGCCACCGCGCGCTACGACCTGCACTGGCTTGCCGATTGCCTGCACAGCTTCGATCAGGTTGGCCATGCGCTGGTGCGTGGCAATGTCGCTGCGCTGATCACCGCCTGCCAGGATCTGCTGTCGATGTACGAGCATTACCTGAAGGATGGCTCCGGCTACAACAGCCGCGACACCTTCCAGCGCCTGAGCAACGATGTGCCGCTGTCCGAAGCCACCGACGCAATTCGCTCCATCATCGTCAAGGCGACGCTGGCGCAGGATGTGCGCGATGCGGTGCAGGATGATGAGGTGGCGGCGAACGTTGGATGATTCGGGAATCGGGAATCGGGAATCGGGAATCGGGAAAGCGTGCGGCCTGATGCATCATGTGGGCAAGCGCTGGGCAGATCAGCGTTGTCTTGCCGAGATAGCTGAGCGCCTGACAGATGTGCTTCAAGAAAAAAGCGCACCGCTTGCGGTGCGCTTTTTCGTGCTTCAACGGTCCTGAGTCACTGACGAATGGTGCGATCCCTCGTTAGCTGCCGGCGGACGACGCGCGGGCGAAATCAGCATGTCTGCCTGCATTGCACACTCCGACTCCGGACACCAACCACGTGGCATGGCGTTTGCGTACGCGCCTGTCTTTAGCAGTCGCCCCCGCTCGTCTCCGACATCATTGCGCTTTCTGCGGTAACGCGTAGGCGATCAATGCATCGCCTGCCGGGGTCTCCATGAAGTGGTGCCCGCCGGCCATGATGACCAGATATTCGCGGCCACCGTATTCGTACACCATCGGGTTGGCCTGGCCGCCGGCCGGCAACTTGGCGTGCCACAGCTCCTTGCCGGTGGCCAGATCGATCGCGCGGATCAGGTCGTCGGTGGCTGCGGCAATGAAGATCAAACCGCTTGCCGTCACCACCGCGCCACCATTGTTCGGTGTCCCGATTTCGATCGGCAGGCCGGAACGGATGCCGAACGGGCCGTTGCCGCGCGCACTGCCGAAGGGGCGGTCCCACAGCGTCTTGCCGCTGGCCAGATCGATGGCGCGGATGCCGCCGTACGGCGGTTCCTTGCACAACAGCTTGGTGAACGGCAGACGCCAGCCGGCATTGACGTTGACCGCATAGGGCGTGCCGGACTGCGGGTCGCCTGCGCCTTCTGCACCGCCCGCATCGCCACGCACCTCATCGCGCGGTGCCCAACCCAGCTTGTCGGCCTTGGCGCGCGGCACCAGCAGGTTGTAGTTGGGCATGTCGTTGTAGTTGGCCACGATCACGCCGCGCCGCGGGTCCACTGCCACGCTGCCCCAATCCGAGCCGCCGTTGTAGCCGGGGTACTCGATCGAATGCCGGTCCGCTTCCGGCGGCGTATAGATGCCCTTGTAGCTGGCGGTGCGGAACTGGATACGGCACACCAACTGATCGATCGGGGTCATGCCCCACATGTCGCGCTCGGTCAGATCCGGCTTGCGCAGCGTGTGATACAGCGAGAACGGCTGCGTCTTGGCACGCATCTGCGGCTCCACGCCACCGCCTGGCACCGCTCGCTCTTCCACGCCCACCAGCGGCTTGCCGGTGCGCCGATCCAGGACGTACAGCTCGCCCTGCTTGCTCGGCAACAGCACCGCCGGCACGTTGACGCCGTCCTTGGGGAAGTCGATCAGGCTCGGTTGCGAGCCCAGGTCGTAATCCCATGCATCGATGTGGGTGGTCTGGAAATTCCATACCGGCTTGCCGGTGGCGACATCCAGCGCCACCAGCGAGGTCGCGTAACGGTTCTCCTGCGGCGTGCGCGAGCTGCTCCAGTAATCGGCGGTGGAATTGCCCATCGGCAGATAGACATAACCCAACTGCTCATCGGCTGCGGCGGTGGTCCACATATTGGGTGTGCCGCGCGTCCAGCTCTGCCCCGGCGGCGGTGCGCCGTTCCATTCCGGATGGGTCATATCCCAGGCCCAGCGCAACTTGCCGGTCACCGCATCGAAGCCTTCGATCACACCGGAAGGCTCGTAACGCTTCTGTCCGTCCAGCACCTGATGCCCGGTGACCACCACGCCGCGCACGATGGCCGGCGGCGAATTGATCGACACATAGCCCGGCGGCGTCTCGCCCATACCGACAGTGATATCGACCTGACCGTTGCTGCCGAAATCCGGGCACGGCGTGCCGCTGCGTGCATCCAGCGCGATCAAGCGCCCGTCGAGCGTACCTTCGATCACGCGCGTGCCGCATAGCTGCGCCGATGAGGTTGCAGCTGTTTCAGCATCCGCAGCGTTGGCAGCCGCCGGCACTTCGTAATACGAGACCCCTCGGCATGCCGCCGTGTACGGAATCGCCTCGTCCTTGACCTTGGGGTCGTAGCGCCAGCGCTGCTTGCCGCTGGCGGCGTCCAGCGCAATCACCTGGTTGCGTGCAGTACACAGGTAGAGGCTGTCGCCCACCTTCAGCGGCGTGGTTTCCGCACCCCAGCGCTTGGTGGGCAGATCGCCGGTGTGGAAAAGCCAGGCTTGCTGCAGCTGCGCCACGTTGTCGCGATTGATCTGCTGCAACGGCGAATAGCGCTGGCCAGCCTGGCTGCGTCCGTACGCGGCCCAATCGCCATCGGCAGGTGCGTTGGCCGGCTGTGCGCCGGACGCCGCGACCGGGGCGGATGTGTCGCGGGTGACCAGGCCACCGAGCACGCCTGCCGCATGCGCCAGCGCGCCGTCGGCTTCCATCACGCCATGCGGCAGGAACGCCAATGCAAACGCCACCACAAATACCACCGCCAGCGCACCGGCCAGGCTGCGCGATACGGTGCGCGACACGGGGCGCTGCAGTTTCGGCAGCAACAGCGCGAGCACCAATGCCAGGCCCACGATCAGGCCCAGACGCGGCACCCAGCGCCAGTAATCGCTGCCCGATTCCCACCACGTCCAAAGCAACGAAACCGCCACCACGCCGGCAAACCACCAGGCGCCCGCATTGCGGCCACGAAACAGCAGCGCGCCGGCAACGAGCATCGCCGCACCGGCCGGTGCGTAGTACCAGGAGCCCCCTAACGCAGCCAGCCACACGCCACCGGCAAGCAGTACCGCACCCAGTAATGCAATCACGCCTCCCAAGGTCGCCAGCGCCCAATGGCCGCGACCGGAAGGAATGGCCGCGACCGGAAGGACGATCCAGAATCGTCATCAGTTGTTCCTCTTCGAACCAGCGGCGACGCAACGCCGCCGCACCACCCGCAACCTTCGACCCGTGCCAGTGAAAGAGCTGCGATCTTTGCGGCGAACGCATGAAGACACTGCGTTGCAGATGTCAGCGCACGCCATAAAGCGTGACGCCCCAGAAACGTCGCGCATAAAAAAACGCCGGTTTTCACCGGCGTTTCTGGTCAAGTGCATGGCAGCGGCAATGCGATCACGCGTCGGCTGGCGGCGCGTCGCTCACGCTTGCGCTTGCTTCGTCCACCACCTCATCCACTTCATCCAGCGACGCATCCAGGCGTTCGACCGCCTGCAACTTTTCGCCCTTGGACAAGCGGATCAGCGTGACGCCCTGCGTGTTACGGCCCACGCGCGAGATCTCCGAACCACGTGTCCGCACCAGCGTGCCGCCATCGGAAATCAGCAGCACTTCATCGGTGGCGCCCAGCAGCACCGCACGCACCAGCTTGCCGTTGCGCTCGGTGGTCTGGATGCCGATCACGCCCTGGGTGCCACGCCCCTTGCGTGGGTATTCGGTCAGCGGGGTGCGCTTGCCGTAGCCGTTCTCGGTGGCCGTCAGGATGTAGGCCACGTTGCCGTCGTCGGCGACCTCGATCACCGCAGACTCGCCGGCATCGGTGGCTTCCACCACGTCATCGACCTCCTCGCCTTCGATGTCTTCTTCCACGCCGCCGGCACGCTCGGCCACGATCAGGCTGACCACTTCCTCGCCCTTGGTCAGACGGATACCGCGCACGCCGGTGGCGGTACGACCCATCGAACGCACGGTGGATTCGCCAAAGCGCACGGTCTTGCCGTTGGAGGCGAACAGCAACACGTCGCGGTCGCCATCGGTCAAGGCCACGCCGACCAGCGCATCGCCCTCGTCCAAATTGATGGCGATCTTGCCGCGCGCCAGGCGGAAGGCGAATTCGCTCAACGGCGTCTTCTTGACCGTGCCGTTGCGCGTGGCAAAGAACACGTAGCGGTTGTCGGCGTATTCGCGCACCGGCAGCACCGCCTGCACACGCTCGCCAGCTTCCAGCGGAATCCAGTTGATGATCGGGCGGCCACGCGCATTGGAGCCGGCTTCCGGCAACTGGTGCACCGGCAGCCAGAACACCTTGCCGCTGCTGGTGAAGGTCAGCAGCGTGTCGTGCGTGTTGACCAGCCACAGCTGGTCGATGAAATCTTCTTCCTTGGTCGCTGCGGCAGAGCGACCACGGCCACCACGGCGCTGCGCGCGATACGCGCTCACCGGCTGGCGCTTGGCATAGCCGGCGTGCGACAGCGTCACCACCACGTCTTCCGGCGCGATCAGATCCAGGATGTCCAGGTCTTCCTCGCTGTGACGGATCTCGGTGCGGCGTTCGTCGCCGTATTCTTCGCGGATATTGATCAGCTCGTCGCGGATCACCTGCAGCAGCACGTCCGGGTTTTCCAGGATGCGGATCAGGCCTTCGATGACGCCGAGCAATTGCTTGTACTCGTCGGTCAGCTTTTCCTGTTCCAACCCGGTCAGGCGATGCAGACGCATTTCCAGGATCTGCGAGGCCTGCACTTCGCTGAGCTGGTAGAAGCCCTGGATCAGGCCCACGCCCGGCGGCAGATCTTCCGGCTTGGAGGCTTCGGCACCGGCCGCGCCCAGCAACGCGCCCACCAGGCCCGGTTGCCAGGTCTTGGCCAGCATGCGCTCGCGCGCTTCCTGCGGATTGGCCGAGGTCTTGATCAACTCGATCATTTCATCGATGTTGGCCAACGCAACGGTCAGGCCTTCCAGCACGTGCGCACGCGCACGCGCCTTGCGCAGTTCGAAAATGGTGCGACGGGTGACCACCTCGCGGCGGTGGCGGATGAACGCCTCCAGCATCTGCTTGAGGTTCATCAACTGCGGGCGGCCGTCGATCAGCGCCACCATGTTGATGCCGAACACCGCCTCCATCTGGGTCTGCTGGTACAGGTTGTTGAGCACAACCTCGGCCGATTCGCCGCGCTTGACCTCGATGTAGATGCGCATGCCGTCCTTGTCGGACTCATCGCGCAGCTCGCTGATGCCTTCGAGCTTCTTTTCCTTGACCAGCTCGGCGATCTTCTCGATCAGCCGCGCCTTGTTGACCTGGTACGGGATCTCGGTAACGACGATCGCCTCGCGGCCGTTGTCGGCCACTTCCACATCGGCCTTGGCGCGGATGCGCACGCGGCCACGGCCGGTGCGATAGCCGGCGGCGATGCCGGCGGTGCCGTTGATGATGCCGGCGGTGGGGAAGTCCGGGCCCGGGATGTATTCCATCAGGCCTTCGACGTCCAGCTCGGGCGTGTCGATCAGCGCGATGCAGGCATTGATCGCTTCGGTCAGGTTATGCGGCGGGATATTGGTGGCCATGCCCACCGCGATACCGGCCGAGCCATTGACCAGCAGGCTCGGGAACCGGGTCGGCATGACCGTCGGCTCCTGTTCCTTTTCGTCGTAATTGGGCTGGAAATCGACGGTTTCCTTGTCGATGTCGGCCATCAGCTCATGCGCCAGCCGCGACATGCGCGACTCGGTGTAACGCATCGCCGCAGCAGAGTCGCCGTCGACCGAACCGAAGTTACCCTGGCCGTCCACCATCATGTAGCGCAGCGAGAACGGCTGCGCCATGCGCACCAGCGTGTCGTACACCGACTGGTCGCCGTGCGGGTGGTACTTACCAATGACGTCGCCGACGATACGCGCCGACTTGAAGTAGGCCTTGTTGCTGTGGGCGCCCAGCTCGTGCATCGCGTACAGCACGCGCCGGTGCACAGGCTTGAGGCCATCACGGGCATCGGGGAGTGCGCGGCCCACGATCACGCTCATCGCGTAATCGAGATAGCTCTTGCGCATCTCGTCTTCCAGGTTGACCTGGATGATTTCCTTGGCGGTTTCTGCCATTCGGGTTCCGTATGTGAGGTGGCGGGCGAGCCGGAAAGCCGCGTCGGGAGCGCCCTTGCATCAGGCTGCCGACCCCACGCTCCCGCCGATCGATTCAAGCGCCGGATTGTACCACGGCAGGGCCTCCCGACGCCTCCGCTTTACCAGCCAGAAACAAGCACTTGCAGGGAGTTTTGGCGGTGTTGGCAGCCGGGCGGGCGGCCCCGGGCTCAGCTGCCGAAGGCGGCCTGCATCCGCGCCAGGTCCGGCTGCGCGATCACGCCGCGTTCGGTGACGATTGCGTCGATCAGATCGCCCGGAGTGACGTCGAAGACCGGGTTCCAGGCATGGATGCCGTCGGCCACCGTCCTGACCCCGCCCACGCCGAACAGCTCGCCGGGATCGCGTTGCTCGATCTCGATCTGGTTCCCGTTGGCCGTTGCCATATCCACCGTGGACGAGGGCGCTACCACCATGAACTTCACGCCATGGTGGCGCGCGGCGATGGCCAGCTGGTAGGTGCCGATCTTGTTGGCGGTATCGCCATTGGCGCAGATGCGATCGGCGCCGACGATCACCCATTGCACCAGCCCGGATTTCATCAGATGCGAGGCCGCCGAATCGGCGATCAAGGTGGCGTCGATACCGTCCTGCTGCAGCTCCCACACGGTCAGGCGGGCGCCCTGCAGCCACGGCCGGGTCTCGCCGGCAAACACCTTGGCAATGCGTTGTTGCGCCATGCCGGCGCGGATCACGCCCAGTGCGGTGCCGAATCCGGCGGTGGCCAGCGAGCCGGTGTTGCAATGGGTGAGCACGCCGCTGCCTGGGGCGATCAGCGCGGCGCCAAGCGCGCCCATGTGGCGGTTGGCGGCCAGGTCTTCATCGGCGATGGCCTGCGCTTCGCGCGCGAGCACCTCGCGCCAGTCGGCGCCGGCCGCGCCCAGCACCCGGCGCATGCGCATCAGTGCCCAGGCCAGGTTGACGGCAGTCGGACGCGCCGCGTTGAGCCGCAGCAGCGCCGGCTCGAGCTTCTGCAGCGCAGCGCTGCCGTCGTCGGCAGCGATGTCGCGCGCGGCCAGCACCACGCCCCAACCTGCCGCAATGCCGATCGCCGGCGCACCGCGCACGGCCAGCGAATGGATCGCCTCGGCCACCGCATCGCTGCTGTCGCAACGCACATGCGCCACCTCGAAGGGCAGCTTGCGTTGGTCGAGCAGTTCAAGGGCATCGCCGGTCCACAACAGTGGCCGGATGTGGTCGTAGCGGGCGTAATCGATATGGGCGCTGTCGTTCATGCGTCCATTGTAAGGCGCGCGCAGCGCCTGCGCTGTTGCACGAACGCGCGGTCTTGGCGCGGCGAACAACACCACTGCACAGCCGGCAGGCGGGCGCGGCCGGTGCTCGTACCACGGGTACACCGGCGCTTGCTGCGCGTCGCCCCTGCCAACCGGACGACCGCACGCGATGTCGTGTTGGCTGCTCTCAGTCGACGATGAACTCGGCGCGGCAGCCGTCGTTCACCCACACCCCATCGCGGCTCCAGCCCCAGGTCTGGCCTTCCACGCATGGCGTCTTGGACATCTGCCGGCCCAGGCGCACCGCGCGTTCCACCGACACGCCGCAGGTGCGGCGCGCGCTTTTCTTCGATTCGCAGGTGACCATGCGCGGCACCGCGACGAAGCCGGAGCCGTCTTCTGCGCCCACCTCGAATTCGCCATCGCATCCACGCGAGACCCAGATTTCGTTACGGCGAACGCCCCAGGTGCGCCCTTCCTTGCACGGCCACATCGAGCGTTGCCGCAGCAGCCGCACCGGCGCGCCACGCAGTACTACCGGGCATGCCACGGTGCCCCCATTGGAATCGCAGCGCACCACGCGGCGCATCACCGTTGCGGTCTGCGCACGGGTTGCGGCGAATTCGGCGCGGCAGCCTTGTTCGACCCACACGCCATCGCGTTCGACATCCCATTCGCTACCGCGGATGCAGCTGGTTTCGGAGAGCTGGCGCACCAGTTGCACGCCTTGGGCGGTCTCCATCGCGCAGTGCACGCGCGCCAGGTCCTTGGACTCGCAGCGCACCACGCCGGCTGCGCGGTCGGACGCGCGCGCATCGGCGAGCAGCAGCAGCGGCAAGCACCACAAACCGCATAAGCTGACCAGCCACTTCATGCCGACAATCCTCACCCCGAACGATCTTCGCCGCGCCCCCGTGGACGTGAAGATGAGAGCATCATCGATGTGAAGATAGCAATACGGCGCCGATGACAGCCAGATGACTCAGGCGTGGGCGAAGTCGAACGCCAGCACGTCGGCAATCTGCGTGGTGTCGCGCAAGGCCATCAACAGGCGATCCACGCCCACCGCCACACCGGCGCAGTCGGGCAACTGCGACAACACCGCCAGCAGGCGCTCGTCCAGTGGCAGCTGCGGCAATCCACGTGCCGCACGCACGGCGTTGTCGCGCTCAAACCGCGCACGCTGCTCCTGCGCATCGTTCAGTTCGTGATAGCCATTGGCCACCTCGAAACTGCCCAGATACAGCTCGAAGCGCTCGGCCACCGGCGGGTCATCGTGGCGGATCCGAGCCAACGCACATTGACTGGCCGGCCAATCGTGCACCACCGTCAGGGTGTCGCTGGCAAAGCCCGGCTGGATGCGATGGGTCATCAGCAGGTCCAGCCAATCGTCGCGGGTCAGGCCCACGGGATCGATGGCGACGTCATGCAAGCCAGCGCGTAGCCTTTCGAGCGGGTCGCACACGGGGTCGATGCCCAACGTCTGCACAAAGAGCGCGCGATAGGTCAGCACCTGCACCCTCGCCTGGCGCCCGACCAGCGCCAGCGCGCGACGCACCAGTTCGATGGTCTCCTGCGCCAGACTGCGATCGTTCCAGCCTACCCGATACCATTCGAGCATGCTGAACTCGGGATTGTGACGGCCACCGGCTTCGCCATTGCGAAACACCCGCCCCAGCTCGTAGCAATCGCCCAGGCCGGCGGCAAGCAGGCGCTTGAGCGGATATTCCGGCGAGGTACGCAACCAGCGCAGCGGGGCGCCGGCATCGACATGGCCGGTGAAGCGCGTACTGAAACTTTCGATATTCGGCTCGGTATTGCCGGCCTCCGAAAGCACCGGCGTTTCCACTTCCAGCACGCCGCGTTCGGCGAAAAACTCGCGGATCGTGGCGTTGAGCCGCGCCCGCAACTGCAGCGCGGCCAGATCCAGCTGCGCCGTGTTCATGGCTGTTGGCCGTGCTCGCCCAGGAAGGCCAGCAGACGCGCTTCGTCCCAGATCTCCACGCCCAACGACTGCGCCTTGTCGAGCTTGGAACCGGCTTCTTCGCCGGCCACCAGGAAGGCGGTCTTCTTCGACACGCTACCGGCAACCTTGGCGCCCAATGCTTCGAGCCGCTGCTTGGCCGCATCGCGGGTCAATGCAGCCAGGGTCCCGGTGATGACCACGGTCTGGCCATCGAGCGGGCCGGTCTTTTCCTCGCCGGCCTCCGGCAGCACCGCCAGCAGCTCGGAAAGCTTTTTCTGTGCCCTGACCGCAAGCTCGTCGTTGGCCGATACCAACAGCCAGGCCGCGAGCGATTCGGCTACCGGCTGCGGTAAGCCCGCTTCTAGGAGAGGCTCAGGACCGCCGTTGCGCAGACCATCGATCGAACCGAACGCGTTCGCGATCTGTACGGCGCGGATTGGCGTGACCTTGGGAATCTCCAGATCCTCTAGCAAATTGGCAAAACTCAGCGCCTCGCGCAGCTTGGGCGAAGGCGGATGCGTATCGCCGATGCGCACGCCACGCTGCAGCAGGTCATTGATGGCCTGCTGATTGCCGGCCTGATCGAAGAAGTGCCCAAGCGAACGCGCCACTTCGCCGCCGATGTCCGGCACGCGCTTGAACAGCGGCCACGGCAGATGCCGGATCCGTTCCAGATCGCCGAACCAGACCGACAAGGCCTTGGCCGTGCTTTCGCCCACATGTTCGATGCCCAGCGCAAACAGGAAACGCTCCAGCGTGGTGTCGCGCGATGTCTCGATCGCCTCGATCAGATTCTCCGCCCACTTGGTGGCGATCTTCTTGCGATTCCAGTCGAAGCTCGGCAAGCCTGCGCGCAGCAGATCGGCCTGCCAGGTCTGCGGCACCTCGCGCTCGCCGGCCAGGTCCACGCCGATGCCGACCACGCTGGTTTCCAGCTGCGCATATGCGCCGCTGGCCAGATGGTCGCGCGCCTCGCGCAGAAACGCGTGCGGGCTCTCGGCGGTGCTGATCAGGCGCAATTGCAGCAGCTGATCCACGCTGAGCAGATACAGGTCGGCCACGCCTTTCACCAGGCCGCTATCCACCAGCACTTCGATGAATTTTTCGCCCAGACCGTCCACATCCATCGCGCGCCGCGAGACGAAATGCCGGAACGCCTCCTTGCGCTGCGCCGGGCAGGTCAATTCGCCGGAACAGCGCCAGACCGCCTGGCCTTCTTCGCGCACGATCTGCGAACCGCACACCGGGCATTGGGTCGGCATCTGCCAGGCCTGGGTACCGGGCGGGCGCTGGTCGGCCACCACAGCGGCCACTTCAGGAATGACATCGCCGGCGCGGCGCACGATCACGGTGTCGCCCACGCGCACATCCAGCCGCGCGATCTGGTCGGCGTTGTGCAGCGTGGCGTTGGTGACGATCACCCCGGCTACATGCACCGGCTTCAGTCGCGCCACCGGCGTGGCCGCACCGGTGCGGCCGATCTGGATCTCGATCGCCTCCACCGTGGTGGACTGCTCCTGTGCGGGGAACTTGTGTGCAATCGCCCAACGCGGTGCGCGCGAGACGAAGCCCATTTCGCGCTGCCCGGCCAGATCGTCGAGCTTGTACACCACGCCATCGATATCGAAGGCCAGCCCGTCGCGCGCCTCACCGATGCGCTGGTAATACGCCAGCAAACCGTCGCTGCCCTGCACCACCTCCACCAGCGCGCTGACCGGAAAGCCCCACGCGCGCAACTGCGCCAGGATCGCCGAATGTGTCTGCGGCAGTGCGCCTTCGCTCACTTCGCCGACGCCGTAGGCAAAGAAACTCAACGGGCGCTGCGCGGTGATGCGTGCATCCAGCTGCCGCAGCGAGCCGGCCGCGCCATTGCGCGGGTTGGCCAGCACCTTGCCGCCCTGCGCACGCATCTGTGCGTTGTAGGCTTCGAACGCGGCGCGCGGCATGTAGACCTCGCCGCGCACTTCCAGCACTTGCGGCCAGCCCTCGCCACGCAGCCGCAACGGAATCGCCTTGACGGTGCGCAGGTTGGCGCTGACATCCTCGCCGGTGGCGCCATCGCCGCGCGTGGCGCCCTGCACGAACTCGCCATTCTCGTAGCGCAGGCTGATCGCCAGGCCATCGAGCTTGGGTTCGGCCGAAAACAGCGGTTGCTTGACCTCCAGCCGCTCGCTGATGCGCCGCACGAACTCGGTCACTTCCTCATCGCTGAAGGCATTGCCCAACGACAGCATCGGCAAGGCATGACGCACTTCGGCAAACCGCGAGGCGGCCAGATGGCCGACGCGCTGGGTTGGCGAATCGGCACTGGCCAATTCCGGGTGCGCGCGCTCCAAGGCCTCCAGCTCACGCATCAGCTTGTCGTAATCGGCATCGGCCATCTGCGGCTCGTCGAGCACGTGATACCGGTAGTTGGCGTCTTCGATGCGACGGCGCAGTGCATCGATGCGCTGAGCGGGATCCGGGCTGGCAGTCATACGATCGCAGGGCTGGCTCTGGGCCGCCCATTCTAACGGGCGATGCCGATGCCAAGGTCAGCGGCGCGGATACCGTTCGTGATGATTGAGCGATGGATGAAGTCGTTTGCGTCGAGACGCACCAGGTGCCCCCGCACCCATCGGCATCCGGGCCGACAGCGAGCCCGGCAGGCGCCCGGTCATCGCCGCCAGCTGCCGTCGCGCCACTTGCCCTCTGCCCTCCAACGCCTGCAAGCGCGTGTCGAACCAGTTTTATGGCAATTCCCCGATAGGCAGACAGACACAAACCGGCTAGCGTGGCGCCCTCTTTGCCCGCCGCCTCTGGAGTTCGCCCGTGTCGTTGCCCGTCTCGCGCCGTTCGTTTCTCAGCCTCGCTACCACCGGCGTGGCGGTTTCCGCACTGGGGCTGGCACCCGCGGCCGGGGCGGCCCGCAAGCGCGCCGCGGCGCCGGCCACGCCCGGCGTGGCCGCGGCGGCCGGCACGGTCTACCTCAACCTCAACGAGCATCCGCTCGGGCCTGCCCCGGCCGCCTTGGACGCTGCCACGCGTTCGCTGGCACGCGCGGGCCGCTACCTGGTCGAGATGGAGCAGGATCTGCGCAACCTGATGACCGGCGAACTGCAGCTGCCCAACGATCATCTGTCGTTGTTCCCCGGTTCGCGGGACGCGCTGAACCGGGCCGGCAGCCTGTTGACGTCCGCGCGTGCAGGGCTGGTGGTGGCCGACCCGAGCTTCGACCCGCTGATCGAAAGCGCCACCGCCCGCGGCGTGGCCGTGCGCAAGGTGCCGCTGCGTGCCGACGGCGCACACGACGTCAAGGCGATGGCCAAGGCCGATCCGACTGCCGGCATGCTGTATCTGTGCAACCCCGGCAACGCCACCGGCGCCATCACCCCGCGCGCCGACATCGAATGGTTGCTGGCCAACAAGCCGGCCAGCGCCGTGCTGGTGGTCGACGAGGCGTACATCCACTACAGCAACGAGCCCTCGGTGGCCGATCTGGTGCGTCAGCGCCAGGATCTGATCGTGCTGCGCAGCTTCTCCAAGCTCTACGGCCTGGCCGGCCTGCGCCTGGGTGCCGCCCTGGCCCCGCCTGGCTTGCAGACCAAACTTGCCGCCTTTGGCAGCAACCCGTTGTCGGTTCCGGCGATGGCCGCCGGCATCGCCAGCCTGCGCGACCCGCTGCTGGTGCAGACCCGCCGCGCCGAGAACTCCCGCGTACGCGAGGAGACCATCGCCTGGCTCAAGGGCAAGGGCTACACCTGCCTGCCCTCGCAAGCCAACTGCTTCCTACTGGACGTCAAACGCGATGCGAGCGTGTTCGCCGATTCGATGCAAAAGCAGGGCGTTATCGTCGGCCGCAGCTGGCCGATCTGGCCCAAGCGCGTGCGCGTCAGCGTGGGGACCGAAGCGGAAATGCTGCGCTTCCGTGAGGCATTCGGCAAAGCCAAGCGTTGAGCACCAAGCACTGAAGGGTAAATCCTTCTTCCCTCGGAACATTGTCCTCCTTCATGGGGGAGAAGGTGCCCCGAAGGTGGATGAGGGTGCGCACGAAGCCTGGCGTTGTCCGGCTGCACGAGGGCTTCGCCCCGTACCCTCACCCACCCCTCTGGCGCAGGAGAGGGGCTTTAAGTTCCTAGCGATCCAACACCTCAGGCTCCGGTGCGCGCAGCGTACGGCGGATCCAGAGATAGCTGATGACGAAGGTCAACGCCATCGAGCCCGCGTTCCACAGCAGCAGCTCGTGCAGCATCGGCGGGCCTTGCAGGATGTGCAGGTAATAGCGGCGATCCAGCAGTGCGATGGCGTGCGGCATGAACACGCTGACGAAAGGCGTTGGCACCGGCGCGACCAGCAGCGTGATCGCGGCTGCAAAGCCCACCACCAGCCAGGGCGAATGGCGCGGCCTTTTGCGCAGGCGCGCGGCGATCCTGGTGAAGATCCACAACAACGGCATCGCCAAGATCGCCCACAGCACCAGCAGCAACGCCACCGCCAACACGCCCTGCAGGCTCAACATGTCAACTCACCAGCGTGGCGACTTGGTCAGCGGCGGTGCCTGGTGCTGGCGATCGTAGGCGCGGAGCTCGTCGCGGATATGCGCAACACGCTGGCGACCCAACGCATTGCGGCTGTCGTCCAACACCACGCCATCCAGCAGTTCGGCCATGCGCTGCACGGTGGGCAGCATTTTTTCCCAGGCATCCAACGCAGTCATCGGCGCCGGCAACGTGAGGAAGAACGCAATCGCCGGCGTCTGCATCTCGCGGATATTGGCCATGTCGAAACTGCCGGGCTTGAGGATGCTGGCCATGCTGAAGATCGGTCCGCGCTCCGGGTGGCCTTCCACCAGGCGGTGGAATACGTTCATGTGACCGAACACCAGCCCGGTCTTCTCGGCGGCCACCACCACATCTTCGCCGCGCAGCACCTGGCCTGCCTTGGCGGCCACGAACAACGACACGATCTTGTCGAAATCCTGGTTCGGGCGCTTGCCCACCTCGTTGCCGCCGGCCGCATCCTGCCCTTCCAGGTTGAGCTCGCTCTGCTCGACGCCTTCTGCGCGCTGCGCAGTTTCATCATCCACGCCGAACTCGCTGGAAATTACCGGTTCGCGCCGTTCGCGCGGCTGGCCCTCGTCCTTGTCGACCCGGCGCCCTTGCGGCGATTTCTTCGGGCGACCAAACAGGAAGATGGCCGCGACCAGCAGCAGTCCAGCGATCAGGATCCCGATCCGGATCATGGCCATGTCGGACATTCAGCGTGCCTCCGCATAAGAGTGACAGGTGTCGATATTCCAACAAGCATGGCACGTCATGCCGCACCCGCCAAACGTGCGGCCTCTTCCAGGTCCACGCTGACCAGGCGGCTGACGCCCGGCTCGCGCATGGTCACGCCGGAGAGCTGGCGCGCGGCTTCCATCGTGGCCTTGTTGTGGCTGACGAACAGGAACTGCACCTTCTCGCTCATCTCGCGCACCATGTTGGCAAGACGGCCGACATTGGCTTCGTCCAGCGGCGCGTCCACCTCGTCGAGCAGACAGAACGGCGCCGGGTTGAGCTGGAAGATCGCAAATACCAGCGCCACCGCGGTCATTGCCTTCTCGCCGCCGGACAGCAGCGAAATGCTCGACACGCGCTTGCCCGGCGGGCGCGCCATGATGGTGACGCCGGTATCGAGCAGGTCTTCGCCGGTGAGTTCCAGATACGCATGGCCGCCACCGAACAGGCGCGGGTACAGCGCCTGCACCCCGGAATTGACGCGGTCGAAGGTGTCCTTGAAGCGGCCGCGGGTCTCGCGATCGATCTTGCGAATGGCCTCTTCCAGCGTTTCCAGCGCAGTGTTGAGATCCAGGTTCTGCGCGTCCAGGTATTCCGAGCGTTGTGCGGCCTCGCCGTATTCCTGGATGGCGGCCAGGTTCACCGGCTCCAGGCGACGCATGCGCGCGTCGATCTGGCCAACGGCCGCTTCCCATTCGGCCACGTTGGCCGCCTCGGGCAACCCGTTGACGACGTCTTCCAGCACGAAGCCGGCCTTGACCACCGCCGCTTCCAGTTGCTCGGCGTTGAGCACCAGCGCCTGTTGATCGAGCTTGCGTTGGGAAATGCGCTCGCGCTGCGCCAGCGCCTGTTCGTCGCGCTGCTGGCGGGTCTGTTCGAAGCTGCGCAGCTCGCTGTCGATGCTGTCGAGCAGGGTGCGCGCTTCGCCCAGCGCGCGCTCGGTGCGCACGCGTTCGCTCAACGCGGCCTGATGTTCGTGTTCCAGCGTTTCCACCGGCGAATCGCCTTCGCTCAGCTGGGCGACCAGATCTTCCAGGCGCGTATCGAGCTGCCCGCGCTGGCTGTCCATGCGTTCCAGGGTCTGGCTCAGCGATGCGATCTGGGTGCGCTGCGACTCCAGCGTCAGCGCCAAGGCATGCATTGCATCGCGCACGCCGCGCGCGGCATCGCGCGCCTGATCGCGTGCATCGGTGAGCTGGCGGCGCTCGCTTTCCAGCGCTTCGCGCGTGCCTTGCAGATCGCCCATCAAGGTGACCGCATCTTCGAGTTTGGCGCGCGCCTCGCGTGCCTGCTCACGGCTGGTATCGAGCGTTTCCAGTAGTTGCGCCAGCTCGGTTTCGATGCGCTCGATGCGCGTGCGCGCGGCATCGACCTTGCCCTGCTGACTCTGCAATTGCCCAGCCAGTTCGGAAACGCTGCGGTGCGCCATGTACAGCTGCCGCTGCGCGTCTTCACGCTGCTGCTCTGCCGCCAGCAGTTGTTCGCGGAAGCTGGAGAGCTGGTGCTCAAGCTCGGCTTCGCGCTCCTGCAAGGTTTCGATCTGCGTACGGAGCTCTTGAATCTCGCGCTCGCGCAGCAACGCGCCCTGCTTGGCCGCGCCCGAGCGCGAGACACGCACCCAGCCTTCGCCCAGCCGCTCGCCAGTGCGGGTGATCACCGAATCGCCTTCGGGCAGGCTGCGTTGCAGCGTGCGCGCAGCGTCCAGGTCCTCGGCGGTGTGCAGACGCGCAAGCAGCCGACGGATCGCGATGGGCCCCTGCACTTTGGTGGCCAGCGAGGTCGGCGCGAAGCTCGCATCGTCAGTCGCACTGGACACCAGCGCGATGCGGCCATCGCCCAACTCGCCCAGCGCGTCGACCAATTGTTCCGGCGCTTCCACCAGCACGCCTTCGATCAACTGCCCCAAGGCGCCTTCGACCGCGTTTTCCCAGCCACTCTCGACGCTGATGCGCTCGCCCACGCGCGCGGCCGAATCCAGTCCGCGCGACTTCAGCCACGCCACTGCGGCGCCCTGCTCCTGGCCAAGCGCGGCCTGTTGCAAGGTTTCCAGCGACGACAGCCGGCCACGCGCCGCCTGCGCCTGCTTGCGCACTTCGGCCAGCTCGCCCTGGCTGGCGCGTTGCTGTTCCTGCAGCCCGGCAAGCGCGTGCTTGCGCGCCTCGACCTGCTCGGTCAGGCCGTCCAGCGAGGTTTTCTGGGTTTCGTGGCGCAGTTCGATCTGCTCGAACGCCTCGGCCAATGCGTCCAGGTCCAGCCCGGCACGCTCGTTGACCAACGCTTCGCGGCGGCGGTCGGCTTCCAGCGCCTGGCGGTCCAGATAATCGACGCGCGTGCGCTCCACTTCACCGGCACGCGAGGCCTCGCCGGTGTCGCGGTTATGGGTTTCCCAGCGCTGCTGCCAGTCGGCCAGCCGCGCTTCTGCTTCGCGCAGCGACTCCTGGCGGAATTCGTGGTCTTCGCGCAGTTGCTCCAATTGCGGTTCGGCAGACGCCACCGCTTCGCGCAGCACGCTCAATTTGGCCGAGTCGCCGCTGATGTGCTGGGTCAATTCCTGCAGCTGGCTCTGCGCCTCATCGCGCGCCTTGTGCAAGCGATGCGAGAGTTCGCGTTGGTGCTGGATCTGCTGCTCGATCCGTGCCAACGCGCCACCGACCTGGTAGACATCGGCTTGTGCCTTGGCCACCGCTTCGGCGGCTTCTTCGCGGCGCACCCGGCCGGTTTCGATGCGTGCTTCGGCATCGCGTTGCTCGGCAATCAATTGCTGCAGGCGCGTCTCTTCCTGATTCAACTTCTCGCGCAGGCCCTGCAGCCGACCATCCAGGCCACGGTATTCCAGCGCCTTCCACTCGGCATCCTTGATCCGGCGCTCTTCCTGCAATGCCTGGTACTGCTCTGCCTGCCGCGCCTGGCGCTGCAGATGCGCCAGTTGCTTGGTGATTTCTTCGCGCAGATCGCTCAGACGGTCGAGGTTTTCGCGCGTATGCCGAATACGCGTTTCGGTTTCCTTGCGGCGTTCCTTGTACTTGGAAATGCCGGCGGCTTCTTCCAGATACACGCGCAGGTCTTCCGGGCGCGCTTCGATGATCTGGCTGATCATGCCCTGCTCGATGATCGAGTAGCTGCGCGGCCCAAGGCCGGTGCCCAGGAACAGATCGGTGATGTCGCGGCGCCGGCACTTGGTGCCGTTGAGGTAGTAGGCGCTATTGCCGTCGCGGCTGACCAGGCGCTTGACCGAGATCTCGTTGAACGAGGCGAACTCGCCACTGATGGTGTGGTCGGAGTTGTCGAAGATCAGCTCCACCGTCGCCTGCGACACCGGCTTGCGCGCCGAAGAGCCGGAAAAGATCACGTCGGTCAACGAATCGCCGCGCAGGCGGCTGGCCGAACTTTCGCCCATCACCCAGCGCACCGCGTCGATGATGTTGGACTTGCCGCAACCATTGGGGCCGACGATGCCGGTCATGTTGGTGGGCAGGTGCAACGTGGTCGGGTCGACGAACGACTTGAAACCGGACAACTTGATCGTGGACAGGCGCATGGGGGCTGGAGATTCCGGGCACCGCGCGGACGAGGCCGGCAGGCACTTTTCCTGTGAAGCCAGCGCCCAAGCCCTTGATCCATAAGATCTGCAGGCCGTGGAACCGGCAATGGGGCATGAGTATAACGGGCATGCCAGTGCTGGCGGCGGCGCCCCAAAAACGAAGGGCGCCTAACAAGGCGCCCTTCGGGTGACACATGCGGCCTGGATCAGGCGTCGGACTCGACGATGACCTTGACCGTGGTTTCCACATCGGCGTGCAGGTGCAGCACAACGTCGTATTCGCCGACATTGCGGAATGCGCCTTCGCCCAGGATCACTTCGCTCTTTTCCAGCGGCAGGCCGGCGGCAGTGAACGCCTCGGCGATGTCGCGCGGGCCAACCGAGCCGTACAGCTTGCCTTCGGTCGACGCATGCGCACCGATGGTGACGCTGGCGCCTTCGAACTTGGTGGCGCGGCTCTGTGCCTCGGCCAGGATGCTGTTGGCCTTGGCTTCGTACTCGGCGCGCTTGGTTTCGAACGCTTCAACGTTGGCAGCGGTGGCCGGCACGGCCTTGCCCTGCGGCACGAGGAAGTTGCGGCCGTAACCCGGCTTGACGCTGACCTTGTCGCCCAGGTTGCCCAGGTTGGTCACTTTCTGCAGAAGAATCAGATCCATGGTGGTACTCCGTTATTCGTTAGCGCCGGCATGTGGCCGGCGCAACGGGTGCTGTCCGAAAAGACGGGATTCGGGAATCGGGATTTGGGAATCGCAAAAGCACGATCAACACCGCATCTCCAATCACCAGGCGTCTATCAATTTAATCACCCGCACATGGATGTGCGGGCTCTTCCGAGGGACTCGGATTAAACGTCGTGGTTGTCCGTGTACGGGATCAGCGCCAGGAAACGCGCGCGCTTGACGGCCGTGGCCAACTGACGCTGGTACTTGGACTTGGTACCGGTCACGCGGCTCGGCACGATCTTGCCGTTCTCGGTGAGGTACTGACGCAGGGTGTTGAGATCCTTGTAGTCGATCTCTTTGACGCCCTCGGCGGTGAACTTGCAGAACTTGCGACGACGGAAGAACTTGGACATGACAGCGCTCCTTAAGCGGCTTCGGCGTTGTCGCCGTCGTTATCGTTGGCGGCGGGCGCTTCGCCCTCTTCGTCGTCACGACGACGACGCTCGCTACGCTCGGGCTTGTCGCCCTTCTCGTCCTTGCTCTTCATGATCAGCGACTGCTCGGTGTCGGCGCCATCGCGCTTGACGACCAGGTGACGCAGCACCGCATCGTTGAAGCGGAAGCTTTCCACCAGCTCGCTCAGCACGGCCTGGTCGACTTCGATATTGAGCAGTACGTAGTGCGCCTTCACCAGGTTCTGGATCGGATAGGCCAGCTGACGACGGCCCCAGTCTTCCAGACGGTGGATGGTGCCGTTACCGCCCTCGATCAGCGACTTGTAGCGCTCGATCATGGCCGGGACCTGCTCGCTCTGGTCCGGATGGACCAGGAACACGACTTCGTAATGACGACTCATGTTGTTTTACCTTTCGGATGTGGCCACGTGGGCCGGACAGCTCCCCGGTGGTCCGCGCAAGCGGCCGGTGGAGCAAGGGTTCCCGCCCGGAATCGGGCAGGAAGCAGGAAAGTATGGCAGTTCAGGCCTTTAGCCGCAACCAGCCGCCTGGCAAGGACATTCCAAAGCCCCTCTCCCGCCGTGGCGAGAAGGCACGGCTTACGCGCCACTGGGGCGTGTGCCTTGGGGCACCCGCGCCTCGCGCGCGGGCCGGGCCGCGGAGGCGGGGGTTGAGGTGAGGGTCCGGGCGAGGCAGCGGAGCAGTCGGTGATTCAATTCTGACGGCGCGTGGCGACGCGTTTGCCATGACAGACGCTGACAGGTTCCGAGGCGCACCCTCATCCGCCCTTCGGGCACCTTCTCCCCATGAAGGGGGACAATGTCCGATGGGAGAAGGAATAACGCGCGCGGCCGGCTCAGCGATGCTCGTCTGCAGTCGTGAAGCTCTCACCGCAGCCGCATTCGGCCGTGGCGTTGGGGTTGCTGAAGGTGAAGGTTTCGCTCAGGCCGTGCTTGCCGAAGTCGATGCAGGTGCCATCCACCAGCGGCAGGCTGGCAGGGTCGACGAAGATGCGTACCCCGCCCTGCTCGAAGACCACGTCGTCGTCACGCGCCTCGCGTGCCAGGTCGGTGACATGGCCCCAGCCGGAACAACCGGTCTTGGTCACGCCAAAGCGCAGACCCAATGCACCCGGGGTCTGCTGCACGAAACGCTGCACGCGCTCCAGCGCGGCGGGGGTGAGGCTGACGGCCATGAGGGCACTCCAAAACGATGGTGGCAAGTATAGCGAGGGCGCAACAACCAGGCGGAATGCTCAGTGGCGGCGTCCGCAACAGATGGGGGCAGCACGCGCCTGCAACAAGCGCCGCGCCCGGCAAGCGGTTCAGATGCTCGCGCCGGCGCAGCCGCAGCCAGTAAACTCGCAGGCCATTCAAGGTCGCTACGGCGAGGAACAGTCATGACGGTGGTCAGCGTTGAACATGCGCTTGCGGGCAAGCTCCCGGAAGGCGGCGAAGTCACGGTACGGGGGTGGGTGCGCACCTTGCGCGGATCTGCCGGACTGGCCTTCATCAACGTGACCGACGGCTCGTGCTTCGCTCCGATCCAGGTGGTGGCCAACGACACCCTGCCCAATTTCGATGAGATCAAGCGGCTGACCAGCGGCTGCTCGCTGATCGCCAAGGGCGTGCTGGTCAAGTCGCAGGGAAAGGGCCAGTCGTTCGAGATCCAGGCCAGCGGCGTGGACATCGTCGGCTGGGTCGAAGACCCGCTGACCTACCCGATCCAGCCCAAGCCGATGACCCCGGAATTCCTGCGTGAAGTGGCGCACCTGCGCCCGCGCACCAACCTGTTCGGTGCGGTGACCCGCATCCGCAACTGCCTGGCGCAGGCGGTGCACCGCTTCTTCCACCAGAACGGCTTCAACTGGATCAGCACACCGATCATCACCACCTCCGATGCGGAAGGCGCCGGGCAGATGTTCCGCGTCTCCACGCTGGACATGGTCAACCTGCCACGCGATGCCAGCGGCAATGTGGATTTCAGCCGCGACTTCTTCGGCAAGGAAACCTTCCTCACCGTGTCCGGCCAGCTCAACGTGGAGGCGTATTGCCTGGCGCTGAGCAAGGTCTACACGTTCGGCCCGACCTTCCGTGCCGAGAACAGCCACACCACGCGCCACCTGGCCGAGTTCTGGATGATCGAACCGGAAATCGCCTTCGCGGACCTGGCCGAAGACGCGCGCCTGGCCGAACAGTTCCTCAAATACCTGTTCCGCGCGGTGCTCGATGAGCGCGGCGATGACCTGGCGTTCCTGGCCGAGCGCGTGGACAAGAACGCGATCACCAAGCTCGAAGCGTTCATCAATGCGCCGTTCGAGCAGATCGACTACACCGACGCAGTGAAGCTACTGCAGAACGCCGGCAAGAAGTTCGACTTTCCGGTCGAATGGGGCCTGGACCTGCAGACCGAGCACGAGCGCTGGCTCACCGAAGAACACATCGGCCGCCCGGTGGTGGTGACCAATTACCCCGAGCACATCAAGGCGTTTTATATGCGCTTGAACGACGACGGCAAGACCGTCGCGGCGATGGACGTGCTGGCGCCGGGCATCGGCGAAATCATCGGCGGCAGCCAGCGCGAAGAGCGCCTGGATGTGCTCGACGCGCGCATGGCGCAGTTCGGCCTGGATAAGGAGCACTACAGCTGGTACCGCGATTTCCGTCGCTACGGCTCGGTGCCGCACGCCGGCTTCGGCCTGGGCTTCGAGCGGCTGGTGGTGTACGTGTGCGGGTTGAGCAACATTCGCGACGCGATCCCCTACCCGCGTGCGCCAGGCAGCGCGGAGTTCTAAGGTGACGACCGCGCAGGCCACGGTCACGATGTACCGCCCGCTGGGGCCGGAGGAATACGCATTGGTGCGCGATTCCGGCTTCCGACGCTGGCCGCCGCGGTTGCCGGAGCAACCGATCTTCTATCCAGTCACCAACCAGCGCTACGCCGAGGAAATCGCGTCGCGCTGGAACGTCAAGGACAGCGGGGTTGGCTATGTTGCGCAGTTCGAGGTACGCGCAGCGTTTGTCGAACAGTACGCCATTCAAAAAGTCGGCGGCGCGCACCACACCGAGTGGTGGATTCCTGCCGAAGCCCTGGATGCGTTGAACGACAATAGCGTTGGCCTCATCGACATCATCGGTCACTACGATGCCCCGCCTGCGGAGCACAGTGCATGACGCTGTTTTTCGCACTGTGTTTTGTCGGTGTCGCCGTTGCAGGCCTCACCGCACTGCTGATCTTCTGGCCGCTGACCCTGGTGCACATGCGCGACCGCCACCCGGAGGCGTTGGCCAGCTTCGGCGAAACGGCCTTCATCAGTCCCGTGGCGTTGCGCTGGTTGTTGGCGCGCCGTTACCGCAGCTATCGCGACAGTGCACTGTCCGGTCTGGCCACACCCGCCTGGCTCTCGCTGCTCACCATCTTTTTCGGCCTGGGCATGGCGGCCCTGCTCGGCCTGCTTTCCAAGGTAATGCAATGACGAACTACGACGACACCCTGCAGGGCGCCCGCGACTCCTGGTGGCTGGCCACGATCGGCCGCACGCTGATCTGGGCACGCCTGCGCGTCAACGAAGCCGGCACCGCCGAGGTACTGGACAGCGACGGCAAGCCGCTGCCCTACGACAGCGAAGACAGCGCACGCGCAGCCTTGTTCGATGCCGAATTCGTGGCACTGGACGGGCTGGACGAAGAAGACGCGCTCATCCGCGGTTTCTCGCTGCATGAAGTCTCGCCGCCCCAAGGTAACGAAGATGCCGAGCTGCGTGCGCGCATGGTCGTGAACATGGGCGGCCGCGCCTGACATGTACGCCCCGCGCGCATTCGCGCAGACCGATCTGGCCCTGCTGGACTGGCTGTTCGCGCGCGATGCATTTGTCACCCTGATCAGCCAGGGCGAGGATGGGCAGCCGGTGATCTCGCACCTGCCGGTGCTGTATCGGCGCGATGACCAGGATGTCGTGATCGAAGGCCATTGGGCACGCCCCAATCCGCAGGCACGCACTTTCGGCGATGCGGTCATGGTGTTGCAGGGCCCGCATGCCTATGTCTCGCCCACCTGGTACTTGGACAAGGACGCAGCTGCGCGCGTGCCCACCTGGAATTACGCGGTTGCGCACCTGCATGGACGCTGCAGCCAGGTGAGCGATGAAGACGCGTTGGGCAGTTTGATTGCGCGCATGAGCGCGCACTTCGAGCAGCGCGTGGGCAGCGATTGGCAGTTCGAAATGGAGCGCGACAGTCATCGCCGACAATTGCGCGGGCTGGTCGGCTTCCGCTTCGTTCCAAGCCGCATCGAGCTCACCTTCAAGCTGAGCCAGAACCATCCGGCCGGCAATCAACGCAGTGTCGCCCAGTTCCTGACGCAGCAAGCCGACCAAGACGCGCACGCGATCGCAGCATTGATGCAGGCGGCGATTGACGCCGATACGACGCGCTGAGGCGGCCGCATTTACACCTCGAACGGCCAGTCACCAAACGGCTGGGGCGCGTCGGCCACACGGCCGACCGACGCCTGCATCGGCCCGCGCACAGGTCATTGCAGGTGTCCCCCACTTCGCCAGAAATCGCCCTTCGCGACGCTCATGGCATGAGCAGTAGTTTGCCGGCCCGGTCATGTCGAGCATTCGCTCCAGCCATCGAATCGACTCCAGACTGCCGCCTTGCGCGCCGGCAACGGCATCTTTCGACATACTCATCTGCAGCGCCTGCACTGCGCCCTTCGCGTTCGAATGCGAGCCTGTTCTCGTACATGTTCACCAAAACCGATAGCTCTCCAAGAGCAGCTAAAAAAGCGTAGCGAGCAGCCGTCAGGTGGGCGCGGACGGCGCGCTCAGAACCCCAGTGTACGAGTGGCACACGCCGATCCCGAGCACCAGCCGCGCCCGCCTAGTGGCTACGCAGTGGTTTTGTCAGCTGCTCTAAATCGACGTGCTTTTGCGCGAAGACTGCCTGCATCGCGCGTTCGATCGGCTCAGAACGCGCGGCCTCGCAGATCAGACACCACGCTCAGCCAGTCGTTCATGGCGGCCTTGCCATTGCCGGCCCTGGAGAGCGCGCCAGCCGAATCGGCGCTTTTGGCGCTCAGAAATGTGTCCACGCCGATGTACCGCAGTGCATTGCCAGGACGCCTCAGCCAGCACGGCGCATGTGCTGCGCTACGCATCCCTCGGATGACTCGCCGCTACCGTCGATCGCTGCTTCAAGCGGAGAAAGGCCCTGCGCGATCGCATAACGGGTCAACTGCGCGATGCTTTGGATATTGAGCTTCAACATGCAGTTTTCGCGATGCGTCCCCACCGTCTTCACGCTCAGATGCAAGCGGTTGGCGATCTGCCTGGTGGACAGACCCTCCGAATAGAGCTGCACGATTTCCCGCTCGCGTGAGGTCAGTCGGGTGTAGGCAGAATCGGCCTTGGCAGCTCGACGCAACCCGGCGATCAGCGAACGCGACATCTGCGGGCTGATGTAGGTCTGATCCTGGATGACGCATTGAATCGCCCGCAGCAATTCGGCGAAGCGGCTGGTTCGCGCCAGATACGCCTTGGCGCCAGCTTCGAAGACTGCGCTGGCCTGCGTACAGGCATCGGACGGAGCGATACAGATTGCCCGGCTATTGGGGCTGCGCTGCATCAAGCGCCGCGTCAGATCGATACCATTGAGGCCGGGCAGCAGCACATCCACCAGCACGATATCAGGCTGCTCTCTGGCGGCGATCTGAAGACATGCCAGGCCGTCTTCCGCATGCCCTACCACTTCGATACCGGGAACCTTTTGCAGCAAAGCGACCATCCCCTCCACAAGGATGGTGCGATCGGCAGCGACGACGATACGTGTCTTCATCATACCCTCTGGTGCACGAATGGGGACCGCGCTGTGCAGCGGCTTGCATGCGGCGCGCTGCAGCGAATCGGCAGATGCTCGGCAGGAGCACTTGAGCGAGCTTGTCACACGCTCATCTCCGGGCCATCGGTCTTGAACTGATTTGGCGAGCCTCGGATGCTGGTATCGACAGCGCTGCAGATCTCGCTGAGGCACCGTGACGGGTGCGCCTGCCTGAAGTGTGTTATGCAATTTGCGCAACCGCCGAAGCGAGCTATGCCGCACGACGCGAAAGCGTGCTGCCACCTGATGTCCGGCAGGCTGTGGCAAACCGCACTCCACGGACGGCCAGAAAAAAGCGCATGCGCGTGATGAGCGCATCTCATGCGCGAAAGATCACGAATCGTCTGACATCATCTGCCTGGCAAGGCCGGTCAGTTGCTGGCGCACCTGATCCAGGCGCGGATCCGCCTGCATCTCACGCTGCAGGTCCAGCAGACCTGCGGCAAGTTCGCCCCGCGCACGGATGCTCTCCGATTCGGCCGACACACGCTGCGACTGCATCGCGGCGGCTTGTTGGCCGGAATCGCCGCGCACGACCGTTTCCATGACCTCGACCATGCGTTGCAGCAGGCGATACACCGCGCTTGCCGAGAAGCCGCCCATCATCGCCAATGCGGGCTTTCCGAATGCGCCCAGGCTGCTTTCGGCAAAGAGATTCTCCGGAAGCAACTCCACCAGGATCAGGCCAGCGATGAGACCGAGGATCATACGTGCGGCATAGGAGGAATCGAAGCGCGGGTCGTATGTCGCGTCGGCAACGTAACGATGGGCCTGGAACAACGCGGAAAACGCTGCACCGAGTCCGGCGCAGGCCAGGATGAACATCACATTCCAGCCTAGCGTGCTCCCCGAGGAATCGAGGAAGCCCAACGTGATGTTGCGCTCGTTCACCAGGCTGGACATCGCCAGCCCGACCACTGAGGCCAGGCAACCGACCGAGGTCAAGGTCAAGGTGCGGATCAACGGAATCGGCCCCAGCCAGCGCAACCAACCGCCGCGCAGGCGCTCGCGCTCGATCAGCACCACCGCCTGCGGCGTTGCCGGCTGGATCGCACGCACCAGCTGTCGGTGCAGACCGGCCAATTCGCGCGCGCCAGCTTCGCCGTGCAAGGAAGCGCCAGGCATCACGCGCAGCTCTGCCAGCCGGCCAGGCAGATCGGGAGACATTGCCAGCCCTTGCTTCAGTGCGTAAGACACCATCGCCCGGCATTCGAGCTCCAGTTGCTCGAGCACGCTGGAAAATGCCGGCCCGCCGACTTCCGCCGGCGGGACCGGGCGGGCCACTGCGCGTTGTCGTAGGCCGCCGCGCCTATTGGCTCGCTTCCACATAAATGAGGTCCTTACTGGCAGCCACGCAGCTGCGACACCTCAAGGCATCCGTTCGAACAGCGTCGTCTCTCGCTGCCCCTTCAACAGCAATGCAAGCTCGGCACTGCCATCTGCACGAACCTGCAGACTGGCCAGGGCGTCACTGAGCTGGCGGCAATAGCCTCTATCGTTGGCCACGACCCAGGCATTCAACGCACCTGCGGCACGCCCGGCGTAGCGCACTTCCACCTGGCAATCCCGTGGCGCGCCATAACGCAGGCGACCGAGAACGTCTCCCGGACGGACGCTGGTGGCCACGATCTCCAGCTGCGCGGAAATCAGCCCCGCCGCGCGCCAGCGCCCGGCTTCGGCCAATCCGGCACTGCTCTGATTCAGGGCAACGACCAACGGCGAGGCGCTGCCAGGCAAGGTGAGCTGCACCCCGGGCGCGCCACTCTCCGCTACCTGGAGTTGGGCAAGCCCGCCGGCCAGCGCGTCGCAGAATTTGCCGCCATTGCGCGACAGCAACGCGTACCCGTCCGGCTGCGCGCGTAACTCGAGCGCGCAATTGTAGGGAGGCCCGAATCGCAGATCCGCCACCTGGGCACCCTCGACTCCAGGCGCGCGCGCACTCAGACGGACGTAGACCGGGCCGGTACTGCCGCTGGCGGACAGGATGCCGCGCCAGTCACCCGCCGGAATCCCGCCCGCGGGAGCTGCCTGCGCCGCAGTCAGCGAAAGACACAGGGCAAGCGCCGAGGTGATGCGCAAAATGTGATGCCGATACCGATGTTGACCAGACATGAAAAAGCTCCGAGAAGAAATTGGAAACAGCGGAAAGATCGATCACGCTGCCGCTCAGCACACCGAACGCAGCGATGACCAGCACAATAACCAGGCAAATGATGAAGATGGATCGCAGCTTGCGCCGGGACTGCCGACGGAGATCTGCGTGCAGGGTGGCCACATCGGTCCCCAGCCGCTCGGCGACCGCCCGGGCGTCGGCGTCCGATAGCAGCAGCCTCACCGCTGCGCTCCTGGATCGGATAGTGGCACGTCCATGAACGGATGCAGCGTCCACTCCTTCAATGCGACACCATCGAACCAAAGCACGCCATGCGGACGCTCGGTTCCTTGGTAGCTGATCTTCAGCGTATGCCCCGGCGTACGGCCATCTGGCGGCGCAACACGCAATGCCAACCCCGGGGCACCGTCGGTCTGCGTGACCGGCTCTATCTGCACTTGCAGCGTCAACGAAAACTCGCTGATTTGCTGCAGCCGCAGCGCACGCAATTGGCAGACGGGAATGGAAAGCAGGGTTGCCGTTTCGGACTGCACCGTTTGCTCACCGTCCACGCACTGCACCCACAGGTCGCAGGCGGCCACCGCGGCATTTACAACTGCGGCGTGCCGCTGGCGGCACCGCTGTTGCGCGCGTCGAACAGCCTGGTCGAGCAGCTCCACGAAAGCGTCAAGGCAATAGCTTGCACGTGCCATCTAAGCCTCCGTCAGCCAGACCGGCTTGCGCTTGAACCCGACGTGGTAGCACAACCATTGCAGCACGACCTGGTGCTCGCCCAACTGCAGGATATTGAAGCTCTTCTCGACCCCGAGAATCGCTCCCCTGGGCGCTTCGCTGAGACAGCGATTGAGTAACTGCTGCGCGGCCTCGACTTGCTCGGCAGTCTGCATTTTTGCCGGGTTGTCGCTGCCGACGACGATGCGCTTGATGAAACTGACTTCTGACAAATCCATCATCGGCAACGACTCGGGTTAGGAAAAGTACGGGACGCAACAGCGACGCTTACGGAACCGGCACGGGCGCGGTGACTTTGCGTGGGGCCGCAGCGGTCTGCAGGATGTCGAGCACACGCGACAGGCCTTCGGGCGTGCCGCGATCTTCGGCGTGCAGCGCGACGTGATACTTGGCCGAGTTATCCGAAGAGCGGGTATTTTCCTTATGGCTGGACACAGAGCCCTGCACGTTGACCTTGGCCTTGAAGACGCCCCAGCCGACGCTGGCCTCCAGATCCACCTTAAGACTCTTGTCTTCGGCTTCCTTCTCCGAGAAAGAGGATTTGACTTCCATATCGAAGGTCACGTCCACGGTCTGAATGCTCAGGTTGGGGACGTTGACAAGGGTCAGCAGCGGCACGACGATCTCGACTTCTTCCTCGGCCATCCCGGTGCCGCTGGGGTCTTCGACCGGGCGCTTGAATTTGAACTGCGCGGTGCGCGTGCCGCCGTTCCCGTTGGGATCTGCAGGGTCGGTCGGCGGCAGAAAGCCGATGACCTTGATGAAGTCGGCGGTGGCCCGTGCCAGCATGACCTGCGCATCGCAGGCTGCACGCAACGGGGCGCCGATCAGGTCTGCCATCGGCAGGCCCTTGAATTGGTCGGACATGTTGACGATATCGCTCATGGTGTTCTCCTGAAGAACGGTTGTTTAGGAAAAACGGTAACCGCGGGAGCTACTCCCCCTTGACCGTCTTGAACACACCTTGCGATTGCGCAAGGCGATTGATGAGACGTGCCACGCCCTCGGTCGGCTCGCTGCCTTCCACGCGCAACACGACGTGAACCGCGCTGTTTCGCGCATTTTTTGCGTTGGAGCCGAGGTCGATGCCGATCTGGCCCGGCAGCGCCGGCGGCTTGGGATGCCAGTCTTCGACGGCGGCCGGAACCGCCAGCGAGTCCGGCAATACGGCTTCGTCCAGCTCGCTGAGTTCGCCGAGCTGTGCATCGAAACTGATCTCTACATCCTTGATCCGCAGGACGTTGGACGACACCAGCGGCAACAGCGGTGCCCGATACAGGTCTTCATCGTTCTCACCCGCTTCCGGGTGCTGCGACGGCAAGCGGATCAAGACGCTTCTGGGGCGGTTGTCTTCGTCGAAGAACGCACCCAGGTTGGCCATCTGGTGTTGCTCGATCCGATCCTGGGCATCGATGACCGCGCCGGCCAGTGCTTCGATCAGATCATTGAGGGATATCTGCGCCATGTCGGGCTCGTCAGTCGGAAGTGTCGCTGGCCGTTACCGGCTCAGACCGAATCGGGAAAGGAATCCACGCGCGCCAGCCAGCCTTTGAGAAACTTGCCAAGCGCCGGTCGCGCGGCGACGAGCCGGTGGTAGTAATCCTTGCGGCCGGCCTTGTAGCGTGCATACAGGTCTTGCTGGTTGCTGGATGCCAGCGCCGCGAAGGTGGCGGGCCCCATGCGGCCGTCGGCGACCAACCCGCCGCCGGTCTGGCTGTTGAGCACGGTCTGCAGCAATTTGATCGCGTTGTTGCCCGCGTTGACGTAGAAGTCGAACACGATGTTGGCTAACGGCTGCAGCGCGATCTGATCGGCGCGCAGCCGGTCCCAGTACTGCGCCTTGTAGATGACCCCCGCCTGCGCATCGGTCAACGCGCGCAGGTTCGCCAGGCTTGGCTCGATGCCGAGCAGGTTCTGCGCGCAGGCCTTGAAGGTCAACAGGGTGATGCCCTTGTTGGTGGCGCCGCCCGGATCGACGGGATCGTTGACGAAACCGCCTTCGTGTTTGAGCAAGGTCGGAAAGAACGCGTTGAAGTCGGCCATCGGCGCCACCTGTTGAGTTGATCGGTGGCGCCAGTTTCCCCAGGGGTGCACTGGCCGGACATCGGTCGTTCGCCGAGACTGGGAAGCCTGAAAGCTGATTCATCCTGGGCGCTCACAGAAGCCGCCACGACCACATTTTCTGGAATACTGCACGCATGAACGAGCTTAACCACTTGCTTGAAAACAACCGCGCCTGGTCCGAGCGTATCCGCCGCGAGGATCCGGAATTCTTTTCCAAGCTCTCGACCCAGCAGACCCCGGAATATCTGTGGATCGGCTGCTCCGATTCGCGCGTGCCTGCCAACCAGATCATCGACATGGCGCCGGGCGAGGTGTTCGTGCACCGCAATATCGCCAACGTGGTGGTGCATACCGATCTGAATTGCCTGTCGGTGATCCAGTTCGCGGTGGATGTGCTCAAGGTCAAGCATGTGCTGGTGGTCGGCCATTACGGCTGTGGCGGCGTGTTCGCCAGCCTGACCCAGAAGCGCATGGGCCTGGTCGACAACTGGATCCGCCATGTCACCGACGTGGCCGACAAGCACGAAGCCTGCCTGCACAACGCCGGCGAGCTGTCGGTGCAGCACGCGCGCCTGTGCGAGCTGAACGTGCTCGAGCAAGTGGTCAACGTGTGCCGCACCACCATCGTGCACGATGCCTGGGAGCGCGGCCAGCAATTGAGCGTGCATGGCTGGGTCTACAGCCTGCGCGATGGCCGCGCGCACGACCTGGGCATGTCGATCGACCGCCCCGAGCTGCTGCAGGAACGCTATGACACAGCGCTGGCGCAGATCCAGGCCGATCACGCCGAGCGCTGAGCCGAACGCACCCGTGGCCGGCCGCAGCGTCCATCGGACATCGGCGGCCGGCTGAGCCGGATACCTTCTTTGCCGAGGAACGTCGATGCTGATGCCGCCAATCAACCTGCATGCCTGGATCGAGGAACACCGCCATCTGCTCAAGCCGCCGGTGGGCAACAAGTGCATCCAGCAGGATGGCTTCATCATCATGGTGGTCGGCGGGCCGAACGCGCGCACCGACTATCACTACGACGAAGGCCCGGAGTGGTTCTTCCAGCTCGAAGGCGAGATGGTGCTGAAGGTGCAGGACGAAGGCGTGGCGCGCGACATTCCGATCCGTGCCGGCGAGGTCTTTCTGCTGCCGCCCAAGGTGCCGCACTCGCCGCAACGCGCGGCCGGCTCGATCGGCCTGGTGATCGAACGCGAGCGCCTGCCCAACGAACGGGACGGCCTGCAATGGTATTGCCCGCAATGCAACCACAAGTTGTATGAAGCGATGTTTCCGCTGAAAAACATCGAAACCGACTTCCCGCCTGTGTTCGATCGCTTCTACCGTTCGCTGGCGCTGCGCACCTGTTCGCAATGCGGGCATCTGCATCCTGCGCCCGAGCGCTATGCGACGATCGAAAACTGATAGCGCGATGGCATGCGATTGCGCGCAGCAGGCTCGCCGCGCGCATGCTCTGAAACCGGCACCATGCTGCGCGCACTGATCGACCTCAAACCACGCGACGTGCCCTTGCGCGTTGCGCTGCGCAACACCCTTGCAGTCGTCCTGCCGCTGGCGATCGGCGTGGCGACCGGGCAGGTTGCCGCCGGCCTGGCGGTGTGCAGCGGCGCGCTCAATACCATGTTCTCCGACCAGCCCGGGCCGTATCGCGCGCGTCTGCAACGCATGTTGATGGCAGCCCTGGCAGCCGGCCTGGCTGCCTTGCTCGGCATCTGGGTCGGCCACAATACGCCGGCGCTGGTGCTGGCCGGCCTGTTGCTCGGCCTGGGCGGCGGCCTGCTGGTGGCGCTCGGACCGGTCGCCGCGCGGGTGGGCCTGACCAGCATGATCCTGCTGGTGGTCAGCGCAGACATGCGGCTGCCGGTGCAGCAGGCACCCGGTGTGGCCGCGCTGATTTTCGCTGGCGGCCTGCTGCAGGTGGCGCTGGCGTTGGCGGCGTGGCCACTGCAGCGTTATCGCCCGGAACGCTTTGCATTGGCAGACCTGATGCGCCAGCTGGCCGGCATCGCGCGGCAGCGCCCGGATGCCAGTGCAGCGCCGCCGGCGACGCAGGAAGTGCTCGACGCGATGGTGATGCTGCACGGCGAGCATCGCTCGCGCGCGATCGCGGTGCAGAGCTTTCGCATCATCGCCGAGCTGTGCGATCGCGTGCGGCTGGAGCTGCTGTCGTTGGCCGATGCCGAGACGCGCCTGACCGACTCGCAGGCGCGCCCGGCAATCGAACGGGTGCTCGAGCGTAGCGCCATCGTGCTGGAACAGCTCGCGCACGCGATGACCATGGGCGAAGACCCGCAGGCAGCCAATGCCTCGATGACGGGGTTCGACGATCTGGTCGGCGCCTTGGCACAGTTTCAGCACGACAACGCCGACACGCGCGAACGCCGCCTGGTGCGTGTCGCCGTCGCGCGTGCGCAAGGCCTGGGCGGCCAGCTGCGCGCGCTGGTCCGCAACGCGCACTGGGCCAGCAGCCGTGGCGAAATCCAGGCGCAACTGGCCGAAGCGCGCCTGCCGTCGGCGCTGCGGCCGGCCGCGACCTGGGCCACATTGCGCGCGAATCTGGACCTGTCGTCGGTCGCCTTCCGGCACGCGTTGCGTTGCGGCGTGTGCCTGGCGTTGGCCATCGCTTTCCAGCGCTGGCAGCAGATTCCGCACGGCTTCTGGATTCCGATGACCACCGCCATCGTGCTCAAGCCCGATTTCGGCGGCACCTTCAGCTTTGGCGCGTTGCGCGTGGCCGGCACCTTCGTCGGGCTATTGCTTGCCACCTTGCTCGCGCATCTGGCCATGGACGGCGCCAGCGTCCGCATGGCCCTGCTGGCGCTGTTTTGCCTCGGATTTCGTTTGCTGACACAGGTGAACTACGGCATCGGCGTGGCGTTCTTGACCGGCATGCTGGTGCTGCTGTTGTCCTTCGAAGGGGTGGCACCGGGCGAAGCGGTCGGCGCGCGCCTGCAGGCGACAGTGGCCGGCAGCGCGCTGGCGCTGGTCGCCTACGCGATGTGGCCAACGCGCGAACGCCGGCAGATTCGCGCCTCGCTGGCGCAGTTGCTCAGCGCATATCGAGACCACCTGCGCCATGTGCTGCTCGGCCAGATGGAGGGCCTGAGCGATACGCGTGCCGCCGCGCGTGTTGCACGCACCAATGCGCAGGCTTCGATCGAGCGTTTGCGTGGCGAACCGCGCAGCCGCCGCAACCTGCAGGAGCTCAAGCTGGCCGAATCGCTGCTGGCCAATGGCAACCGGCTGATCCGCGCCAGCTTGTTGCTGGAAGCGGCGCTGCGCGATGGCCATCCGTTGCCCACGCTGGATGCGTTGCCCATCTTTGCGCAGCAGGCCGATGAGGCGCTGTCTGCGGTGATCGACTGCCTGCGCACTGGCGGCACCCCTGCCGCGGCGACCTTGCGCAACGCCGAGCGCCAGCTTTCCGATGCGTTGGCCGCATTGCCCGACAGTTCCCCGACCACCGCCGCGCTGGCCGACACCATCGACCGCGTCACCGACAGCATCGGCACGCTCACCCACCTGCTGCGCCCCGCCCGACCGGCCTCGGCCGATGCGTCAGCCGTGCATGACGGCGTGCACGATGCCGGCAGGTAAACTGCCGCCCTGATCCGTGTTGCGAGCCCGACGATGACCGACCTGCTGTCCCGCGCCCATGCTGCTGCACTGGATGCCGCCGACCCGCTGCGCAACCTGCGCGATGCGTTCGTGTTCCCGCAACACGGCGATGGCGATCAGACCTATTTCGTCGGCAATTCGCTTGGCCTGCAGCCGCGCGCAGCACGTGCGATGGTGGAGGAAGTGCTCGACCAGTGGGGCGCACTGGCGGTGGAAGGTCACTTCACCGGCCCGACCCAATGGCTGACCTACCACCAGCTGGTGCGCGACGGCCTGGCGCGCGTGGTCGGCGCGCAACCCGGCGAAGTGGTGGCGATGAACACCCTCAGCGTCAATCTGCACCTGATGATGGCGAGCTTCTATCGTCCCACTGCCGAGCGCGGCGCGATCCTGATCGAAGCCGGCGCATTTCCATCCGACCGCCACGCGGTGGAATCGCAGCTGCGCCTGCACGGGTTGGACCCGACTACGCATCTGATCGAAGTGGACGCCGACGAACCCAACGGCACCGTGTCGATGACGGCCATTGCCGAGGCCATCGCGCAGCATGGCCCGCGCCTTGCCCTGGTGCTGTGGCCGGGCATCCAGTACCGCACCGGGCAGGCCTTCGACCTGGCCGAGATCGTGCGGCTGGCGCGCGCGCAGGGCGCGGCGGTGGGTTTCGATCTGGCGCATGCGGTGGGCAATCTCCCGCTGACCCTGCACGACGACGGCGTGGATTTCGCGGTGTGGTGCCACTACAAATATCTCAACGCCGGCCCCGGCGCGGTGGGCGGTTGCTTCGTGCACGCGCGGCATGCAAAGAGCGACCTGCCGCGCATGGCCGGCTGGTGGGGACACGAGCAGCAGACCCGCTTCCGCATGGACCCGCAGTTCGTGCCCTCGCCCGGTGCCGAAGGCTGGCAGCTAAGCAATCCGCCGGTACTGGCGCTGGCACCGCTGCGCGCCTCGCTGGCGGTGTTCGACCAGGCCGGCATGGCTGCATTGCGCACCAAGTCCGAACAGCTCACCGGGCATCTGGAGCAGTTGATCCACGCGCGGGTGCCGCAGGTGCTGCAGATCGTCACCCCGGCCGAACCGGCACGACGCGGTTGCCAGCTCTCGCTGCGGGTGGCCGGCGGACGCGCGCAGGGGCGCGCGCTGTTCGAGCATCTGCACGCGGCCGGCGTGCTCGGCGACTGGCGCGAACCGGACGTGATCCGGATTGCGCCTGTGCCGCTGTACAACCGTTTCAGCGATCTGCACACCTTCGTGGAGCAGGTGGAAGCCTGGGCGGCTGCTTGAGCGCGGCAGTCTGACTGCCGTGCCACCGGAGCGCCTGTGCGGCACGCGGAATCGCCGCGCGCCCACGTACACTTCCCGCCCGGCGTCGCCGCCACGGCCGCCGTCGTTGCCAGTCGCTGTCTTCCCCTTTTCGCCGGCGCTGCGTCCGGCTGCTGCCGGACATTGCATTGAGCCCAGTTTCTCCGCGTTCCCTGACCCTGATCGGCGCCGGTCTGGCCGGTTGCCTGCTGGCCATCCTGCTGTCGCGTCGCGGCTGGCAGGTCACCGTGTACGAACGGCGTGGCGACCCGCGCATCAAAGGCTACGAGTCCGGCCGTTCGATCAACCTGGCGCTGGCCGAACGCGGCCGGCATGCGCTGCGCCAGGCCGGTGCCGAAGATGCGGTGATGGCCAAGGCGGTGATGATGCGTGGACGCATGGTGCACCCACTGGTCGGGCAACCGCAGCTGCAACGCTACGGGCGCGACGACAGCGAGGTGATCTGGTCGATCCACCGCGCCGCGCTGAATGTCGCCCTGCTCGACCTGGCCGAACAGGCCGGCACGCGCGTGCATTTCTACCGCCGCCTGCATACCGTGGATTTCGACGCCGGCTATGCGCGCTTCATCGACGACCGCGACGACCAGCCGCACGAGATCCACTTCCAGAGCCTGATCGGCAGCGATGGCGCCGGCTCGGCCTTGCGTGCGGCGATGCAGCGCAAATCGCCGCTGGGCGAACGCACCGAATTCCTCGATCACTCGTACAAGGAACTGGAAATTCCGCCGCAGCCGGGTGGCGGATTCCGGATCGAAGGCAACGCACTGCACATCTGGCCGCGCGGGCGCTACATGTGCATTGCGCTGCCCAACGATGGCGGTACGTTCACCGTCACCCTGTTCTTGCCCAACGCCGGCGAGCCGAGCTTCGCCACCACGCGGACCGGCGATGAAGCATTCGCCTTGTTCGCACGCGATTTCCCGGACGCGTTGCCGCTGATTCCCCAGCTCAAGGAGCATTGGGAAGAGCATCCGCCCGGGCTGCTCGGCACCCTCACCCTGGATCGCTGGCATCTGGATGGCCGCGCATTGCTGATCGGCGACGCCGCCCATGCGATGGTGCCGTTCCATGGGCAGGGCATGAATTGCGCGTTCGAAGATTGCGTGGCGCTGGCAGATCAGCTGGACGCGCACGATGATCTGGCCAGCGCGTTCGCGGCGTTCGAAGCTGCGCGTCGCGACGATGCGGCCGCCATCCAGCAGATGGCGCTGGAGAACTACCTGGAAATGCGCGACCGCGTCGACGACCCCGACTTCCTGCTGCAGCGCGAGCTCGAACAACAACTGCAGGCGCGCTGGCCCACCCGCTTCGTGCCGCACTACACCATGGTGACGTTCCTGCGCACGCGCTATTCGATTGCGCTAGCGCGCAGCGAGATCCAGCGCGAGATCCTGGTGGAGGCCACGCGCGGGCACAGCGATCTGTCGCGCATCGACTGGGCTGCCTTGAAAGCGGTTGTGCACGCACGCCTGGAGCCGCTGGACGGCGCGCATTGACGCCTGCCAGGCGCGGACGGCATGAATGCTTGAGAGGGCGACGGTGACGTGCCGGCTTGCGATGGGCGCCCGGTCGAATGCCTTTTCGGCGCGGTGCCTGCCGCTGCCAGGCCCTTGCAACCGCTCCATGGGTGGTCGCTAGGACCGGGCAACGCCGCACCCGGCCCGCTTCGCGAATGCTTCGCCGCTGGAGGTGGCTCGCCTCCCGCACGGCCACGCCTTGGAGCGGCTAACAAAACGTAGCGAGCAGTCGTCAGGTGTGCGCGGACGGCGCGCTCAGAACCGCAGTGTACGCGTGGTACATGCCGATTCCGAGCACCGGCCGCACCCGCCTGGCGGCTGCGCAGTGGTTTTGTTGGCCGCTCTTAGCGTGACGTTGCCGCGATGAGGGATACTGGGCGGCATCGGCAGCGCATACGCCGTGCGCTGCGCATCTGGATGTCGCACCCGCATGCCTGACAGCTTTCTCTTCTACGACCTGGAAACCTTCGGCCAGGATCCACGCCGCACCCGCATCGCACAGTTCGCTGCGGTGCGCACCGATGCGCAGTTGCGCTTGATCGAAGAGCCCATCAGCTTTTTCGTGCAGCCGGCCGACGATCTGCTGCCCTCTCCGTACGCCACCATGGTCACCGGCATTACCCCACAGCACGCGCTGCGCGAGGGCGTCACCGAAGCCGAGGCGTTCGCCCGCATCGCCGAACAGATGGGCCGGCCGCAGACCTGCACGCTGGGCTACAACTCGATCCGCTTCGACGACGAATTCGTCCGCTGCGGCCTGTTCCGCAATTTCTACGACCCGTACGAGCGCGAGTGGCGTGGCGGCAATTCGCGCTGGGACCTGCTGGATGTGCTGCGACTGGTACATGCGCTGCGCCCGGACGGCATCGTCTGGCCACAGCGCGACGATGGCGCTACCTCGTTCAAGCTGGAGCACCTGGCCGATGCCAATGATGTGCGCGAAGGCGATGCGCACGAAGCCTTGTCGGACGTGTACGCCACCATCGGCATGGCGCGCAAATTCCAGCAGCACCAGCCAAAGTTGTGGGACTACGCGCTGCGCCTGCGCGACAAGCGCTTTGCCGCCACCTTGCTGGATGTCATCGCGATGCAACCGGTGCTGCATATCTCGCAGCGTTACCCCGCCTCGCGCCTGTGCGCTGCGGCGGTGTTGCCGCTGACGCGCCACCCGCGCTTCGACAGCCGCGTGATCGTGTTCGATCTGGACGGCGACCCGGAGGTGCTGTTGCGGCTGAGCCCCGACGATATCGCCGACCGTCTGTACATCCGCGCCGCAGATCTACCGGAAGGCGAACAGCGCATTCCGTTGAAGGAAGTGCATCTGAACAAGTCGCCTGCGCTGGTGGCCTGGCAGCATCTGCGCGCTGCAGACTTCGAGCGCCTGGGCGTGGATCACGACGCGGTAGTGGCCAAGGCGGCACGCTTGCGTGCATTGGGCCCCGAACTTGCCGAGAAGGTGCGCCAGGTCTACGGCAGCGAACGCGCCGCGGCCACGGCGGTCAACGATGCCGATGCCTCGCTCTACGATGGATTTCTGGCCGAAGGCGACAAGCGCCTGCTTGCGCAGGTCCGCGCCAGCGCGCCGGACGAACTGGGCGCGCTGGAAGCGCGCTTTCGCGATCCGCGCCTGATCGAACTGCTGTTTCGCTACCGCGCGCGCAACTGGCCGCAGACCCTCTCGTTCGAGGAACAGGAGCGCTGGAACGTGTATCGCCGCCAGCGCCTGCTCGAAGACCGCGGCCTGGGCGAAGTCACCCTGGAGCAATACCACGCGCAGATCGCGGATTTACGGCGTACTCACCCCGACGATGCTACCAAGCAAGCCCTACTCGACCAGCTCGCCGCCTGGGGTTCGGACCTCCAACGCACGCTATGACCACCTATTTTTCCGACGCCAGCTTCAAGTTCCTGCGCGCCCTGGCCCGCCATAACGACAAGACCTGGTTCAACGACCATCGGCATCAGTACGAGGCGCATGTGCGCCAGCCGTTCCTGCAGCTGATCACCGATCTGCAGCCGGCACTGGCACAGGTCAGCGAGCACTATCGCGCCGATCCCAAGACCCAGGGCGGCTCGCTGTTTCGCATCTATCGCGATGCGCGGTTTTCCAACGACAAGTCGCCGTACAAGAACTGGCAAGGCGCGCGCCTGTTTCATGAGCGCCGCCGCCAGATGCCGGCGCCCTCGTTCTATATCCATCTGCAGCCGGGCGAAAGTTTTGTCGGCGCCGGCCTGTGGCATCCGGAGCCGGACACACAGCGCAAGCTGCGCCAGTTCATTTTCGACAACCCCGGCAGTTGGAAGGCCGCCGCGCACAACCCGAAACTGCTGCGCAAATTCACCATGGACGACAGCGAAAAGCTGGTGCGCGCACCGCGTGGGTTCCCCAACGACTTCGAGTTCATCGACGATCTCAAGCACCGCAACTGGGCGTACTTGCGTCACCTGGACGACAGCATCATGACCGGGCCGCGACTGCGCCAGACCATCGAGGCGGACCTGGCGATCCTGGCGCCGTTCGTCGATTACCTGTGTGCGGCCTTGGACCTGGAATTTTGATGACGCACCTGGCACGCGAATCGTGCTGCGCTGCGCCGATCCTGCGTGCACCGCCGCGACGTTACGCAGCCCTCGCCTGTCTGGCGACCACTCTCCTGGCTCCAACAGCGCCGGAATGCTCACGATGAGAAGGCGTTGGTTGCTGCTTCCGGTGCTGGCCATCGTGCTGCTGACCGGATACGTCGTTGGGGGGCCATATCTGGCCATCCGCGGCATCAGCCAGGCAGTGGCCAACCGCGATGCCGGACAGCTGGAGCGACATGTGGATTTCCCGAGTCTGCGCGTCAACCTCAAGGCGCAACTGGACGACTACCTGGTGCGCCAGGCCGGGAACGGCCTGCAATCGAGCCTGCTCGGCGGGCTCGCCTTGCAGCTCGCCAGCGGCATCGGCGGTGCGGGAGTGGATACCCTGGTCACGCCAATTGGGATCGGCGCGCTGCTGCAAGGCCACAGCGTCTGGAACCGCGTCACCGGCGACACCGTCAGCGCCGACACCTATGCCGCGCCAGCGCCCGCGCGGCCGCTGCAAGGCGCAGAACAACGCTTCGAGTCCACTCACCGCTTTACCGCAACTACGCATACCGCCACTGGCGCGCCGGTGGTGTTCGTGTTGACCCGGAAAGGCCTGCGATGGCGGCTGACCGATATCCGCCTGCCGTTGGCTAACGCGCAAGCTGGCCAGGGACGCTAGGCGTTGCGCCACTGCATCTACGGTGGACTGCCGCGTGGTTGATCGATTGAGTGTGTCCAAGCGCTCGAAGGACAGCTGCCGAGACAGTGGTTGATGCGCATCGGCTGCGCATATGGCACTAGAGGCAACGATTCGCTGTCAGCGCACTATCGCGTCCAATCCGCTCCGCAGGTCGCACGATCCATTCGCGATCACGCTTCAGGCAGCAATGCGCCAGTTCGACAAGCGGGCCAATCCCATCGAAGCTTCGCAACGCTGCCCACGCCAATGCACGGCAGGCGCTGCAACCACAGCGCGGCCAGGATGCTGCACGTATCCGTCGGCAGCAACCGATGCGACGCCTAGCGATACGCGCGCCTATAGGTGTCCCGTCATGACGACCATTTGCCGCATCCGCCAGCGCAAACGCCACGCAGCCCGTCTTGGCGTGCGTGGGTGTGTGGTTCAGGCAAACGGCGGATCGTTGGCCACGCCGTGCGGCACATGCCCGGCGGCCACGTGCTGATGCTGGCGCGCACTGTCGATGTTGTGCTGCGAGTCGTCGAAGAAGATGTCCGCACCAAATGCCTGCAGGAACGGGCCCTTATGACGCCCGCCCAGGAACAGCGCCTCGTCCAGGCGCACGCCCCACTCGCGCAAGGTGCGGATCACCCGCTCATGCGCCGGCGCCGAGCGTGCGGTGACCAGCGCCGTGCGGATCGGCGAGGCCTGACCCGGCGGAAAGGCCGCCTGCAAGGTGTGCAGCGCCGACAGGAAATTACGGAACGGCCCCACCGACAATGGCTCGCGTGCGCGTTCGCGCTCGTGACGTCCGAAGGCTTCCACGCCCTGCTCGCGCGAGATGCGTTCGCTCTCGTCGCCGAAAATCACCGCATCGCCGTCGAAGGCGATGCGCAGCTGCGTCGACAAACGGCTTTCGTCGTTGTCCACGATTGCCGCCGCTGCCTCGGCGCGTTCGCCCAGCGCGCGCGGCATGATGGTCGCCGCCGCGATGCCATGACTCAGCGCACGCCGCACCGATTCCGGATTGGCCGAGAGAAACAGATCGGTCCCGAATGGCTTGACGTACGGCCAGGTCGGCTCGCCCGAGGTGAAGGTGGCACGCACGATGCCCAGGTTGTAATGCTGGATCGAGTTGAAGATGCGCAGACCGGTATCGGCGGAATTGCGTGACAGCAGGATGACTTCCACCCGCGGCGCGTCCTCGGGCACATCGTGGTTGAGCGCCAGCAGCTTGCGCACCACCGGGAACGCAACGCCAGGTTGCAGGATGTCGTCCTCATGCTCGCGCTGGAACGCCGAATACGCCTCCACTCCATCGGCCTCGAACAGTGCATGGCCTTCTTCGAGATCGAACAGGGCGCGCGAGGTCACCGCGACGGTCAATAACCTTGGGGAGTTGTCGGGCATTGGGGGGCCGGGATTCGTGATTGGGGATTCGGGATTGTTTGGAGCAGCGATCGAGAAGGTGAGATCAGGCGTTGAATGACGTGCGCTGCATCGTAGCGGGTCGGCACGCTCATAGGCGGGTGGCAAGACATGCCGTTGACGTTACCAATACCCGATCCACACTGCCCAATCCCCGCCCCTCACACCGCAAACTGCTCGCTGAAGATGCGCTCTTCCAGATTGTGTTCGGGATCGAACAACAGCGTGACCTGGCGCTGCGTGGATTCGCGGATGGTTACTTCGACCACGTCGCGGATTTCGTGCGAGTCGGCGGTGACGCTGACCGGGCGCTTGTAGGGGTCGAGCACGCGGAAGCGCACCTCGGTATCTGCCTTGAGAATGGCGCCGCGCCAGCGCCGCGGGCGATACGGCGCGATCGGCGTCAGCGCCAGCGTATGCGAGCCAAGCGGCAGGATCGGCCCGTGCGCGGAATAGTTGTACGCCGTGCTGCCGGCCGGCGTGGCCACCATCACGCCATCGCCGATCAGCTCGGCGATGCGGGTCTGGCCGTTGAGATCCACGCTCAGATGCGCGGCCTGCCGGGTCTGCCGCAGCAGCGAGACCTCGTTGTAGGCCAGCGAGCCGGCACTGGCACCGGATTCGGTCTGCACCTGCATCTCCAGCGGCCGCAGATACGCCGGTTCGGCGCGCTGCAGGCGCTCGAGCAGGTCGTCCTCGTTGTCGCGGTACTGGTTCATCAAAAAGCCGACCGAGCCCAGCTTCATGCCGAACACCGGCTTGTCGGAGGCGCCATGGCGGTGCAGCGTCTGCAGCATGAACCCGTCGCCGCCCAGCGCACAGACGATGTCGGCGCTGTCCAGGGCATGGTCGCCATAGCGCTGCGTAAGGCGCGCGCGCGCGGCCACCGCCGGCTCGGCGGGGCTGGCAAGAAAAGCGATGCGAGGTGATGCGGTCATGGTTGACTCCAGAACATGCGAATCAGCATACCGCAGCCCTGTGCCGGGCTTGTTGTGGGTGCGTTGCGATCATGCCCGCCGGCTCTCCGCGTGCACGGCAGCGGTCGCGTCGTCGCGAGCACGCGCTGCTGAGCCTGTACGCATGGCACCTTGGCAACTGCCTGCGCTGGCGCCTAGGCGAGCCAAGCCGGCGCGCCGTCGGACGCAAACGGCGCGAACTCAGGCGGTCAACCGCCAGGCGCGATGAATGCGCGCATGCCGCTCGAAATCCGGGTCGATGGTGCGCGGGCTGATTTCTTCGCACTGCGCGAATTGCGCCACCGCTTCCTCGTCCAGCTTGAAGCGACGGAAATTGTTGGAGAAATACAGCACCCCACCCGGCGCCAACCGCGCCACCGCCGCGCGCAAAAGACGCACGTGCTCGCGCTGGATATCGAAATCTTCTGCGCGTGCAGAGTTGGAGAAGGTCGGTGGGTCGCAGAAGATCACATCGAAGTGCGCACGCTCGGCTTCCAGCCAGGCCAGTGCATCGGCCTGCACCAGCTTGTGCTTGCTGCCGGCCAGCCCGTTCAATGCAAGATTGTCGGCGCACCACTGCAGGTACGTTGCCGACAGATCCACGCTGGTGGTGGACGCGGCACCGGCCACTGCCGCTTCCACGCTGGCCACGCCGGTGTAGCAGAACAGGTTGAGGAAACGGCGCCCCCTGGACTGCTGCGCCATGGTGCCGCGCAGCGGGCGATGGTCCAGGAACAGCCCGGTATCCAGATAATCGAACAGGTTCACGCGCAGCAGCGCGCCGTGTTCGCGCACGTGGACGATTTCGTTGCGCTGTTCGAAGCGGCCATACTTGCTGCCGCCCTTGCCGCGCTCGCGCGACTTCAGCGCCAAGCGCTCGGCAGGCACCTCGAAGACCTCGCGTGCGGCGGCCAGCAATTCGTTGAGACGACGGCGCACATCGGCCTCGGGAATCGTCGCCGGCGCTGCGTATTCCTGCACATGCAGGAAGATGCGCCGGTCGCCGTCGGCCTGCTGGTACACGTCGATGGCGGCCGAATATTCCGGCAGGTCGGCGTCGTAGGCGCGGAAACATTCGATGCCTTCGCGCGCGCGCCACTTCTTGAATTTCTGCAGATTCTTGCGCAGCCGGTTGGCCACCATCTGCGCGCCTTCGCTGAGCGCGGTGGGCGCTGCCAGCGGGGTGCGTCGCGGCACCGCGATCGGGTCGCAGACGATCAACGCGCATTCGATCGCGCCGTTGAACAGCTGGTATTTCTTGCCCGCGCGCAGGCCGGTGGCATACGCCAGCTCGGCATTGCCGCACAGCAGGCTGGCACGCCACTGCGGCACGACGCGCTGCAAGGTGTCGCCCAGGCGGCGATACAGCGCCGCATCGGCGGCCAGGCGCTCGTCGTAGGGCGGATTGCACACCACCACGCCGGTGGCCTGCGACGGCGTCTGCAACTCCCCGACCTCGCGCACGCCGAACCAGATCGCCTCGGCCACGCCGGCCACTTGCGCGTTCTCTTTCGCGGCGCGGATGGCGTGTGGATCCATGTCGCTGCCATGGATCACCTGCTTGAGCGCAGCACGGCCGACGCTGTCGCGTTCGCGCGCCTCAGCGACCAGCTGCTGCCAGGTCTCGCGGTCGAAACCGCGCCAGCGGCTGGGTACATCGCTGCCGTAGCGCTGCAGACCCGGCGCGACGTCGGCGGCCATCAGCGCGCCTTCGATCAGCAGCGTGCCGCTGCCGCACATCGGGTCGAGCAAGCCGCCGCCATCGGCATGGGCGCGCGGCCAGCCACCGCGCATCAAGACCGCTGCGGCCAGATTTTCCTTCAACGGCGCTTCGTTTTGCGCCATGCGCCAGCCGCGGCGATGCAGCGGGCCGCCGCCCAGGTCCACCGAAAGGGTGGCGCGGCCTTTGCGCAGCGACAGGTTCAGGCGCAGGTCCGGGTGTTCCACGTCCACCGACGGGCGCTCCAGGCCCTGCCGCCGCATGGTGTCCACCACTGCGTCCTTGATGCGCTGCGCCGCGTAGCGGGCGTGGGTGATGGCGGTCCCGGACACGTGCGCGTCCACCGACAGCGTATGCCCCACCGACAGGTGCGCCTCCCATGGCAGTTCGGCTACGCCGGCGTACAGCGCGTCTTCGTCCGGGCAATCGAATTCGGTCAGCGGCCACAGCACGCGGCTGGCCAGGCGCGACCACAGCACGGCGCGCTGCGCATCGCGCAGTTCCCCTTCGACGTTGACGCCGGAAATAGTGGCAGTGGCCTTGCTGGCGCCGAGCGCGAGCAGCTCGTCGGCAAGCAGGTATTCCAGGCCCTTGGCGCAGGATGCGAAGAATTTCACGTAGGCAGGTATCGATAAAGACGCTGGCCGCGGCGGCGAGCGTGAAAGCAGGACAGCGGGCCGGCGCCTGGGTAGGCAATGCCGCGGCCGCCGTGGACGGGCCGCAAATGGTCGGCCATCGCGGCCGGCATTACCAGCCCGGCGCCCGGATCGCCCGCCGCACGGTTCACCACGGCGCCAGCCGCCACTGCGCCTGCGCGGTGTCCAGGCGCTGCTGCAGGCCCAACCGTTGCAGGAAGGCCGCATCGTGCGAGGCGACCACCAGCGCCCCCTGGTGGCGACGCAGCAGCGCCTCGATCGCTTCCACCGAGGCCAGATCCAGGTGGTTGGTCGGCTCGTCCAGCAACAGCAGTTGCGCCGGCCGTGCCCGGTACAGCGCGCAGGCCAGCGCCGCCTTGAGTCGCTGGCCACCACTGAGCTGGCCGCAGGGCGAGTCGGCCCGCGCCTGGTCCAGCCCGAGCAGCGCCAGGCGCAGCCGCTGCACGTGGGCCGGCGCAGCCGGGTTCGCCTCCTGCAGCTGCGCAACGGCCGAGCGCGCCGGGTCCAGCAGCGCCAGGTCCTGATCCAGATACGCCACCGGCACGTGCACCCGGCAATGCCCCGCGCTGGGCTGCAGGCGCCCGGCCAGCAGCTGCAACAATGTGGATTTGCCGCTGCCGTTCGGGCCGACCAACCCAATCCGCGGCCGTCCCTGCAGCAGCAGATCCACCCGCCGCCCGCCCAACCGCGCGTGCGCCACTTCCACCTGCCGCAGTGTCGCCAGGCGCCGCAGCGTGTTGGCCGGCAAGGTCGGCGCCAACACAGCGATCGCCGGATCGATCTGCACCTGCGCTGCAGCCTGCACTACTGCCTCGCGCAGCCGCGCCTGTTCGGCCCGACCTTGCTGTTGCAGCCGGCCTGCGCTGACTTCGCTGCGTTGCCTCTGCCCGCCAAGCAGGATCGCGGCCTGATTGGCCTGCCCCGCAGTACGCGCGCCGCGTGCCTGGCGCTGCTGTTGACGCTGCAGCTGCGCGCGCAACACCTGCTCGCCGCGTGCGCGTGCATGTTTGCGCTGGGCCAGCAGATCGCTGGCGGCCTGCTGCTCGCTCGCGCGCTGCTGCGCATAGAACGTGTAGTTGCCCCCGTAGCTGCGCAGCCCCTGTCCTGACAACTCCAGGATGCGCTGCATCGCCTCGAGCAAGCCGCGGTCGTGGCTGATCACCAGCAGGCCGCCGCGCCACGCCAGCAATTGATCCATCAGCCGCCGGCGTTGCGGACCATCCAGGTGATTGCCGGGCTCGTCCAGGATCAGGACATCCGGCTGGCTCATAAACGCACCGGCAAGCGCCACGCGCATCGCTTCGCCGCCGCTCAGTTGCGCGGCCGGTGCATGCGGATCGCGTCCACCCAGGCCTTGCCGTTCCAGTTCGGCGGCAAAGTGCGCATGCGCAGTCCAGCGCTCGCCCACGCATTCAAAATCGGCGGGCGCCACACTGCCGGCGGCGATGCGGTCCAACGCATCCAGCAGCGGCGCGACACCGGCCAGGTCGGCAATGCGCTGGCCCGGCACAACGCTCACCCGTTGCGGCAGGTAATGCACGCTGCCACTGCGCACGCACCGTCCGGCACTGGGAAGCAGCTCGCCGGCCAGCAGGCGCGCAAGTACGCTCTTGCCCACGCCATTGCGCCCGACCAAGCCGGTCACGCGTTGGTCGATATGGATGTTCAGATCGGAAAATAGCGGGCTGCCATCGGGCAGCGCATACGCAACGCCTTCCAGCGTCAGCGACGGACAGGTCATACGGGTCTCCATTGCATGCCAGCACACGTGCCGATCCAAGCGGACCAGCAGCGGGTCAGGCCGTCATCACGACGGCGGCATCAATGGCGCATCGGACCAATCCTCAAAAGATGAAGCGCGCCCAGTCTAACCCGCTGCGCTGGCAGCGACACCCGCGCAACAGGCCCGGCGCATGCAGCCGGCGCTCAACCCAGCCCGAACGCCGGGGCGTAAGAGACATCGGCCAGCGGCAGCAGCCGGTCGCCGAAGGCCAGGGCTTGCAATTCCGATGCAGGCACTCCGGGCAACACCAGGCCAGGTTCGATCGCAAAGCCCAAGCGGCGAAAAAACGCCGGCTCGCCCAGCGCCAGGCAGCCTGCGGCGCCGCGCTCGCGCAACGTGGCAAGCGCGGCCTGCACCAGCCGCGTCCCCAGTCCTTGCCGTTGATGGCCAGGCCCCACGGCCAGCGGGCCAAGCGCGAACCAGCCGGGCGAATCGTCCGACAACGCCACCGGCGAGACGGCCAGATGCCCGACCACGTAGCCGTCGTGGTCGGCGACCAACGACAACGCCAGGGCGCCGTCCTGGCGCAAACCGGCAATCACCTGGTGCTCGTCATGCCGGCTGTGTTCGGCGCGCATGAAGGCCACCATGGTCAGCAGTTCGATGGCAGCGGCGTCGCCTTCGGTGGCTTCGCGGATCAACACGTTCATCGCTGGCACCGCGCGCCGCCATCGCTGGGAACCGCGCGCATCACAGGCTCTGCAACAACTCTGCGAACGCGCGTGCCGACGCGTCGACGTGCGAGGCCAGGCGATGGTCGTCGTCGACCAGCAGCAGGCGCGCACGCCTTGCCTGCGCCCAGGCGATCACGTCGGCGGCCGGAATCAGCTCGTCGCGCCAGGCATGCACGATCGAGATCGGCACCGGTGCGGCGTCCAGTACCGGCATTGGGCCCATCTTGGTCGGCGGCACCATCAAAAACAGGCCGCGCGTGGGCACCTGCAACGACACCATCCCGGCGATATACGAGCCCAGGCTGGAACCGACCAGCACCACCGGCCCCTTCTCGGCCGCCGCCCGCGCAATGTCCAGCAGGCGCTGCAGCCGGCCTCGCACGTCGCCCAGCGTACTCACCTCGCGGCGTGCATCCAGGTCGGTGTAATCGGGGCGCTCATGGGTCCAGCCCAACTGCTCGGCCACGTTGGCCAGCGCGGTCACCTTCAAGGCGTCCGGGCCACTTTCGAAGCCGTGCGAAAGGATGCAATGGCCGCGACTCATAGCGCCTGCACCGTGTCGCCGATGCGCAGCACGCCGCCGCGCAAGACGCGTGCGCACAGCCCACCGTGGCCGCGCATGGCGTTGTAGCCGCCCGCACCCAGGGCATCTTCCATGCGCGAACATGGGTCGCACGGGTCGGTGCCTTCCAATTCAATGTCACCGATTCGGAATCGCCGCCCTTTCAGCGTGATCAACGCAATGCCGGACACCACCAGGTTGCGCCGCAGCGTCGCCGGGGCGATGGTGGCGTGTCCTGACAGCGCCGCGATCACCGGTAAATGCTCGGCCTGGATCAGGGTCACGCCGCGCTTGCCGCTGCCACCCTTGTAGCGGTCTCCCACAAGGCCCATACCGGTGCTGACCTGCGCCACGTCCACCTCCAGCATCGCCACATCACGCGCCGGACGCACGCCGATCCAGGTCACCTGACCGGTCTGTGGCAGCGTCGCCATCAATTTGCCCAGGGGGCTGTCGGGATTCAAAGGCATCGGGCAATGCTAGCATCCGCTCCATGTCCGATGCCGTCTTGCCGTCGCCGCCAATCACCTACGCGCCGCTGTGCTACGAATCGCGGTTGGCCAAGCGCGCGCTCACCCAGATCGACATGGTGGTCATCCATTGCACCGAATTGCCGGACATGGCGATGGCACGCGAATACGGCGAACGCGTGCTTTATGACAGCGGCACCGGCAACAGCGGACATTACTACCTCGATCGCAACGGCAGCATCCAGCAATACGTCGCGCTGGAGCGCGTCGCGCATCATGTGCGCGGCCACAACCCGCATACGCTGGGCATCGAACTGGTCAACCGCGGCCGTTATCCGCACTGGCTGGATTCGCGGTATCAGCAGATGACCGAACCGTATCCCGAAGCCCAGATCGCCGCGCTGATCACCTTGTTGCAATGGCTGCAGCAGCAGCTGCCTTCGGTGCGGCGCATCGCCGGCCATCAGGCGCTGGATACCACCCAGGAAGCTGCCAGCGACGACCCGGCCCGCAAAATCCGGCGCAAGCTCGATCCCGGCCCACTGTTCCCGTGGCCGCGCATCGAAGCGGCAGTCAGCTGGTCGCACGCGCCGCGTTAGAAGGCGTTTTTAGAAACCGGGCCACGCACCCCTCGCGGCAGGTGCTTGCCGGATCGGCATCCACTCGGCAAACCGCGCGTGCGGCCGCGCGCAGCCTGGATCTGCAGTCCTAGATCTGGCATGCCGATTTCAGCGTTGCGGTCTTGGCGCAGAACATCGGCAGGCAAACACTCCGGCTCATGCACCTTAGTTACAGCCAGTGACGAGGCACCGCGTTACGTCGGTCATGCCCGGTCATGCCCGGTCGCGCCCGACAGCGCAGACAGCAGCGACACGCGATTCAACCTGCGTGCCCGCCGCGCCCTCGAAAGACAGCGACGCCCGGACAACACGCACGTGACAGCTCTCGGATGCTTGGGTGACCCATCGCAAACACCTCATCCTTCGCACACCGTCCGCCCATTGCCGCGCGCTCAACGCTCGGTTGCACGGTAGGTCTTCTCGCCGGCATTCACTGCCACGTCCAAGCGGTTTTCAGGCGGCGCGATGGGGCAGACCACATGGGGCGTCAGTGCGCATGGCGGGTTTTCGGCCAGGTTGAAATCCAGGACCACCTGACCATCGCGGGGCGCTGCGGCAAACAGATAACGCGCGCCGCCATAGCTTTCCTTGCCGCTGGTGCGGTCGGCGAACAGGAAGAACAGGCCCTGGCCATCCTCCTGCAGCAGCGGCCGCAAGCGGTAGTGGTGGCCGTTGCGCGAAAACACGGCTTCTCCCGGCACCTCCACGGTGAGCGGCGTACCGATCGAGGTCAGCAAGGTGGTCGTGCGCGGCGTGGGATAGGGTTGCCACTGCGCCTGGATGCGCCACTGCGGATCGGTGGGGAAATATTCCAGCCCGTCGAACTGCGTCAGCGCCGGCGCTGCCGGGTCGCGGAAGCGCCAGCCGTACAAGGCGCCGGTTTGCACCAGGTAGAACTGCCGGCCGCCCACGTCCAGCCGGTCGCCGCGCTGCCCGGCCTGCTCTGGTTGCAGACGTACGTCGCCGATGCGCTGTCCGTTGAACGTCACCGCGGCGGAGCCATCTGCGCGAAAGCGTATTTGTCCCGCAGCATCCAGCGTCAGTTGCCCCAGCTGCGCAGGGCCGGCAGGCAGGACGATATCGCTGTGCGGGTCGCTGCCCACACGGTACTGGCCGGCGCGCACGCGCCCCGAACCGGTATAGCTCAGCCACCCATCGGGCGCACGCAGCTGCCTCAACCGCTCCGCACGCGCCTGTTCCAGCGCGACCTCGTACGCATCGTGCTGCGCCGCATTTCGATGAGCGGCAACAGGCGTATCGCTGACATCGGCGGAGGATTCCGCCGAACAGGCAGCCAGCGTCCACACCGCGACGCACAGCGCGCCAACCCGTAACTGCAACCGCATGGCTCACCCAGCACTGCAAGAAACTGCGCTCCGCGCAGCGAACCTGCGTCCCCACAGGTCACCGTTCCTGCCGCCATTGTGCCTGCAATCAGGCGCCGGTCGCGACCGGACGCGAGGCGTCTTGCAGCCAACCGCTCCAGGAACCGGCGTAGACGCGCGCTCCTGATAACCCGGCCACTTCCAATGCCAGCAACAGATGGCATGCCGTCACGCCGGATCCGCACATCACCACCGCCTGCTCGGGCCGGTACGCACCCAGCAATGCGGACAACTCGGCGCGCAGTTCGGCAGCTGGCTTGAAGCGGCCATCACGCAGGTTCAGCCCCAGCGGGCGACTCACCGCTCCGGGCACGTGCCCGGCCACCGGGTCGATCGGCTCGACTTCGCCACGGAAACGCTCGCCTGCGCGCGCGTCCAGCAACCAGCCCGGCGCCTGCTGCAGGCGCTGCACGATCTGCTCGGCATCCACCACCGCTGTGGCGTCGAAATGGCCGGGATACGCGGCGCCGCTGCGCAAGGCAGGTGATTCGGTGCTTTCCGCAAAGCCAGCCGCCCGCCACGCGGCCAGTCCGCCGTCCAGCACCGCCACCCGGCGATGGCCCATCAGCCGCAACATCCACCACGCGCGTGCGGCCGCCATGCTGCCATCGGCCGCGTCGTAGACAACGACCTGGCTCTGCGGATCGATGCCCCATTCGCCGAGGCGCCCTGCAAAGGCCTGGCTATGCGGCAACGGGTGCCGCCCCTGCGCCGGCCGCGACAGATCTGCAAGGTCGTGGTCAAGATCGGCATAGTGCGCGCCGGGCAAATGGCCCTGCGCGTACGCCTTGCGCGCTGCGTGCGGGTCTGGCGCGGTCGGTGGCGCGGCACGCGCATCCAGCAGACGCAGCTGTGGATGCTGCAACGCGGCCGAAAGCGTGGCGGCATCGACCAACGTGGTCCAGTTCGGATCGGCACTCATGCAACCTGCTCCAGGCGACGACGAAGATTGAGAAGAATGGCGGCGGTGGCGCCCCAGATGCGGTGGGCAGGCCAGTCGTATTCGAGCACGCGCCGCGGGCGTCCGCGGAACTCCAGTTCCACACTGCGCAGATTGTCCGGGTCCATCAGATAGGCCAGCGGCACTTCGAAGACATCGGCCACTTCATCCGGCTGCGGCACCGCCACGAACGCCGGGTCGATGACCGCCACCACCGGCGTCACCCGAAATCCGCTCACCGTCACAAACGGATCCAGATACCCGATCGCATGCACATGCTGCGCGCCCAGCGCGATTTCTTCGCAACTCTCGCGCAGCGCCGCAGCGGCAGCATCGGCATCGGACGGCTCCATTCGCCCGCCGGGGAAGCTGACCTGCCCGGCGTGATGGCGCAGGCTGTCGGTGCGCCGCGTCAGCAACACCGTCGTGCCCTGTTCGCGCGGCACCAGCCCACACAGCACCGCCGCTTCGGCAGACGCGTCGCCGTCGGTCAGGTCGATCAGCTCGGCATGGTTCCAACCCGGCCCGGCTGGCGCTGTATCCAGCGGATACAGCGCCAGCCTCAGCTGCGCGTATTCGGGCAGACGTGCCGTCAGCGCGCGTGCGGGCAGCACCGTGTGCAGATAGTCCTGGCGTTCGGCGTCGCTCATGCTCATCCAGCGTGCAATCTCATCCAGGCTGCGCAAGCAGCCGACGCAGTGCGACTGCGCGTCCAGCGAACATACACCGATACACGGACTGGGCAGAGGGCCGGCAGCCAAACCGGGATCCGCGTCGGATCCGACATCGTTGCCGCTCATCGCTGGGTCCTGCGGCCGCTGCATCGTTGCATCGTTCTCTTCAGACAATCGCCAGACCAAAACGACAACGCCGGCCTGGTGGCCGGCGTTGTCGCAGCAACATCACATGCAATTACTTGACGCTGACCAGCTTGATCTCGAACTGCACGGCCACGTTCGGCGGGAACGGGGTACGCGGGTCGGCACCGTAGGCCTTTTCCGGCGGCAGGGTCACTTCCCACTTCGAGCCGGCCGGCATCTGCAGCAGCGTGTCGCGCATGGCCTGCATTTCGACTTCGCTGACCTTGATGGCCGGGATCTGCTGCGCCGGACGTGCCTTCTCGCGGTCGCCGAACGGGAACGGACCGGCCACTTCCAGCTGCACGGTGCTGGCCTGGGTCGGCTTGGCGCCCTTGCCGGCTTCGATCACGCGGTACTGCACGCCGCTCGGCAGCGTCTGCACGCCGGCGGTGCTCTTGTTCTTGGCCAGGAACGCATCGCTCTTGGTCTTGTTGGCTGCAGCGGCCTTGTCGTACTCGGCCTTGGCCTGCTGGGCACGGCCCTGCTCGCGCTTCTGGAACGCTTCAACGGCCGGCTTCAGCTGGTCGGCAGTGATCGCCGGCTGCTTCTTGGCATAGGCGTCCTGCAGACCCTTGACCACCGAGTTGATGTCGAGCTGCTCGCCGCGACCGGTAAGCTCGGCAAGGTTGTTGCCGTAGTCGTAGCCGAAGTAATAGCTCAACTTGCCCTTCTCGGACGTCGTGTCCTGGGCCAGTGCATTGCCCGTCAGGGCCAGGGCCGCCACAGCGACCGCGATAGAACGCAACTTCATCAAACAATTCTCCAGGGTGGTGGCACAGGACGGGTCTGCCGCCTGAGATGACGCGCTAGGATAGCGGCCGCGATACCGAACCGCTACTTATCGCGAAAGCTAGGACCAGCAAGGCTTTTGGAAGTTCCGTGTTTACTATTTTTTTACGTTCGTAAGGGTTCACATGTCCAATCACGTCATTCTGATCGCCGATCACGCCAGCGTCCGGACGATTACGGTCAACCGGCCGGACAAACTGAACGCATTGAACCAGCAGACCATGCAGGCACTGGATCGGGCGTTCCAGGACGCAGCCGCTGCTGACGATGTCCGTGCCGTCATCCTCACCGGCGCCGGCCCAAAGGCCTTCGTGGCGGGCGCGGATATCGCGGAAATGAATGATCTGTCGGCGATTGAAGGCCGCGAATTCTCATTGCTGGGCCAGCAGCTGATGCGCCGGATCGAGCGCATGCCCAAGCCGGTGATCGCGATGATCAATGGCTTTGCGCTGGGCGGCGGCCTGGAGCTGGCAATGGCGTGCCACCTGCGCATCGCCGCAGCAACCGCGCGCCTGGGGCAACCGGAAATCAATCTCGGCCTGATCCCCGGCTTTGGCGGCACCCAGCGCCTGCTGCGTCTGACCGGTCGCGCCGCAGCGTTGGAACTGTGCCTGCTCGGCCTGCCGATCGACGCAGCCCGCGCACTGCAGCTTGGCCTGGTCAATCGCGTGGTCGAAGCCGATGTGCTGCACGAAGAAACCCTGGCGCTTGCGCAACGCCTGGCAACTGCAGCGCCGCTGGCACTGCGCGGCATTCTCGATGCGGTGGTATTCGGCGGCGAATGCGCCATCGAAGAGGGCCTGCAGCTGGAAACCGCGCAATTTGCGTTGTTGTTCGCCACCGACGACATGCGCGAGGGCACGCGCGCATTTCTAGAAAAACGCCCCGCCCAGTTCCGCAATCGTTGATATCGCCATGACGCTCGACCTCATTCCTGCATCGCGTCCGTTGCCGCTGCTGTTGTTCGATTGTGTGCAGGCCGACGATCTGGATCGTGCGCTGGCACTCGGCTTGATGGCGTATCTGCCCGACCCGCAGCACGATGCGCTGGACGCCAACTGCCCGCAGGTCTGCGCCACGTTGCTGAGTGCGCAACGCCGCTTACAAGACGCCTGGGCCGCGCGCGAACGCTATCGCGCGCGCGCGGCGCGCCTGCAACGCCGCGCCGCCGAACGCGATGCGCGCAGGGCTCCCGCCCCGGCAACCAGCCAACCGGCAACGCCCGCACTGCCGCCGCTGGCCGCTGCCATCCTGGCGCGCGCGAAGGCGAAGGCCGCTGGCGGAGCGCAGCCATGAACACCCCTCAGGCAACGGTACCGGCGCGTCGCGGCAGCAGCATGCGCAAGCCCGAAATACAGGAAATGTTCGAGCGCCTGCGCGAACTCAATCCGCACCCCACCACCGAGCTGGAATACACCGCTCCATTCGAGTTACTGATCGCCGTGCTGCTGTCGGCGCAAGCCACCGATGTCGGCGTCAACAAGGCGACCCGCAAGCTATATCCGGTGGCCAACACCCCGCGCGACATTCTCGATCTCGGCGAGGAGGGCCTGAAGCGGTACATCTCCACCATCGGCTTGTTCAACGCCAAGGCCAAGAACGTCATCGCCACCTGCCGCATCCTGCTGGAGCGCTATGGCGGCGACGTGCCGCACGATCGCGCCGCGCTGGAAGCGCTGCCCGGCGTGGGCCGCAAGACCGCAAATGTGGTGCTCAACACCGCCTTCGGCGAGCCCGCCATGGCCGTGGACACGCATATCTTTCGCGTTTCCAACCGCACCGGTCTTGCGCCAGGCAAGGACGTACGCGCCGTCGAAGACAAGCTGGTCAAGGTGATTCCGGCCGAGTTCCTGCACGATGCGCATCACTGGTTGATCCTGCACGGACGCTACGTCTGCAAGGCACGCAAACCAGATTGCCCGGGCTGCGTCATCCACGATCTGTGCCGCTACCGTGACAAGACGCCACCGACGCCTGAGCGGCAGACAAAAACCAAGGGCTGATGCAGCAGTAGCGCCGAAGTAACGACGCAACCGCGGCCCGGATCCACACGCAGCAAACGCAGCGCCACAAGCTTTTCGAATCTCGAATCTCGAATCTCGAATCCCGGCCCCAAAAAAAATCGCGACCGGATGATGCGTCTTTCGGCGCCATGCATCACCCGATCACGATGGGGGTCACCCGGCGCGAGCGCCGGGCGCTTACAACACGTTACGCAGCTTTCGCCTGCTCGACGCGCTGTTCCACCAGCACGCCATCCACCCTGGGCTGGCCTTCGACACGTCGATCCAGCTCCTTCCAGTCCACCACCAGTTCGCAGCCGCGCGAGGCCGCATTGCGGCTCCAGTCGCGCAACAACTCGATGCAGGCATGATCGACGTGGTGCAGCTTAGCCACATCCAGGTGCAGCGCAGTGTTCGGCGGCACACTTTCCAGCGTCCGCGCCATCGCAGGCACCTTCAGGAAAGTGGCCGAACCCTGCAGGGTCAAATGCATTTCGTCCTTCCTGTCGGCGTGCTCGCGCACTTCGACCTTCAGACGCGAAGAATGCAATGCCAGGCGGAACAGCGACAGACCGAAGCCGATCAGCACGCCGGTCAGCAGGTCGGTGGCCACGATCGCGAAGGTGGTCGCCAGGTAGATCGCGGCCGTTCCGCGGCCATAGGTCGCCAGTTCCTTGACCTGCCCGATCTTGATCATCTTCACGCCCGTGTAGACCAGGATGCCGGCCAGGCACGCCACCGGCGTCATCCGCAACAGCCACGGCAACAGCATGGCGAATACCAGCAGCCAGCTGCCGTGCAGGATGGTCGATGCACGCGTTGCCGCCCCGGCCTGCACGTTGGCCGCACTGCGCACGATCACGCCGGTCATCGGCAATGCACCCAGGAAACCGCAGAGCATATTGCCCACGCCCTGTGCCGCCAGCTCACGGTCGTACTGGGTCCGCGTGCCCTGATGCATGCGGTCCACCGCCGCCGCCGACAGCAAGGTTTCGGCGCTGGCGATGAAGGCGAAGGTCACTGCCGAGACCAGCAAGGTGTGGTTGAACACGCCGAAGATGTCGGAAATGCTGGGGATGCTGATCGCAGAGAACAGGTTGGTCGGGACATCGACCTTGTTGACGTTCAAGCCCTGCAACTGCACGGTCGCAGTGACCGCCACCACCGCGATCAATGCACCCGGCAGAAAGCGCAGACGCTGCGGGCGCAGCTTGTCCCAGGCCAGGATGATCCCGATCGTCGCCAGACCCACGAACAGCGCGTTCCGGCCGGCTCCTTCGCTGATGGCCTGCCACAGCACGCCAGGCAATGCAGCGAAGTTTTCCAGGCCGCGGGCATTGGGCGCGGCATCCATCAACACGTGCGCCTGCGAGGCGACGATCAGGATGCCGATGCCCGACAACATGCCGGCCACCACGGCCGGCGATGTCATCCGGAACCAGACGCCTGCGCGGCACAGACCGGCAATCAGCTGAATCGCGCCGGCCACCAAGATCACCGGCCCGAGCGCGACAGCGCCATGCTCCCGGACCAGTTCGAACACCAACACAGCCAGGCCGGCGGCCGGCCCGCTCACCTGCAGCGGGGAACCCGCCAGAAAGCCGACGACCAGACCACCAACGATGCCGGTGATCAGGCCTGCGGCGGGCGGCATGCCGGATGCGATCGCGATACCCATGCACAGCGGCAGCGCGACAAGAAAGACCACTACAGACGCCAATAAATCACGCCCAAACAGTCCCTGACGGAAATATCCGCCGATACCTGATGTGTTCATGGCAGGCTCCGTCAGGCGAGTTCAGCGCGCACGACTTGCTGCAGTCGCGGGCGTGGGGTGGCTTCGGGGGTGCTTTCGGCCAGCAGTGGCCGGAAGCCACCCTTCTCGGCATCGAAGGCGCGGATCTCCCCATGGGCGATATCGTAGATCCAGCCGTGGATGCGCAAGGTGCCTGCCGCCAGGCGTGCTGCCACCACCGGCTGCGTGCGCAGGTGGTCCAGCTGCGAGACCACGTTCTCCTCGGTCATGCAGCTCAGCGCCTCCTGGCTCTGCGGATCGTGCCCGTGATGCGCGGTGACATGGCGCGCCGCATCGGTGTGCTTGAGCCACGCTGCCACGGAGGGCACGTCTTCCAGCGACTCCGGCTTGAGCACGGCTTTCATCGCGCCGCAGTCGGTGTGACCGCAGATCACGATATGGCGCACGCCCAGCACTGCGATCGCGTATTCGATCGCTGCCACCACGCCACTGACATGCTGCGAGTACGGCGGCACCACATTGCCGATGTTGCGGTAGACGAACAGCTCGCCTGGCTGCGCGGAGAAGATCAGCTCCGGCATGACGCGTGAATCTGCGCAGGTGATGAACAGCGTATGCGGGCTCTGGCCGCCTGCCAGTTCCTGAAAGCGCGCACTCTGGCGCGGATACACTTCCTTACGGAAATGACGAAAACCTTCTAGCAAACTTTCCATGGGAGATTCCTCTAGGCAACGAATGGCCATCCGCGGCAAAACCGCGAATTGCAAAGACAAACAAATCAATTGGGAATCCGGCGCGGAACGCACCGGGTGCAGCGACAGCGTGGATCAGCCAAGCAGTGCGTTTGGAGGGCGCAGCTGTGGGATCAGGTCGCGTTTTTGATTTGCCGGCGCGTGATGCGCGTGCCACGAGGGGGAATACCGCGCCAGCATCGGCCATGCTTGGGAGAGCAAGGGGATATCGTCTGCAGGCTGTGTGTCGACTTGGCTCTGTGCTTCGCCGTCGTCCTGCGGATCTTCTGCTGCATCGCGTTCTTCGCCAGCATCCACCATTACCGCCAGGCCGTCGCCCACGAACGCATCATGCATGCGCGCGTGCGCGTTGGCTGCCGACCACGCGGAGAGCGCGAGCAGGCAGACCAACAGCATTTGGAGGAATCGAGGAAACATGGCCTCGAAGCTAACAATTTTGACGCCGCGTATGCAAGTGGTGCGCCGCACAAACCGACGCGTGTGTTCATGCTGACGTGGCTCCAGTTCAGGCCGTCAGCGGGCCAGCCCGGATATTCAAGGTTTTGAGGTCGGCGCCGGGCGCTGTCATAAACCGCCTCCGTTCAGCTTCTTGACACACAATGACATAGTTGAAACGCACGTAAACTATTGTCTTTATTGGCAAAAATCACGTATTACGTTTCTGTTGTTTTGTCACATTAACGCAACCTTCACACCCTAGCCTGCGCCCACTTTCTCAGGTCGCAAGGCATCTATGAAACTCGCTCCCACCCTGCTTGGTTCCGCGCTGCTGCTGGCCTTGGCCGCCCCCGCAGCACACGCCGAGATCGCCATCGATGTTATCGGTGGTTCGGAAATCGCGCTGGAAGGCCTGGTCCAGGCCGACGGCAACTGGTTCCACAACGATGTGCAGGACCTCAACGGCCCGATCGGCGCCAATGGCGACAACTCCGAATTCAGCATCCGGCGCGCCGAGCTGGTCCTCAAGGGCAAGGGCCCGGGCAACTTCGAATGGGTCGCCGGCTATGACCCGAGCGTGCTGAAGGAAGTCACCATCCGTGGCACCACCATTCGCAGCACCGGCCGCTTTCTGGATAACAACATCAAGTACAAGTTCGGCGGCAACGCGAACAATTACCTGCAGATCGGCCAGTTCAAGCAGCCCAACAGCCTGGAAGAACTGTCCAGCACCAAGAACAACGACTTCGTCTCCAAGGCGTCGGTGACCAACACCTATGGCATCTCGCGCCGGTTGGGCGTGGCCTACGGCATGGGCGACAACAACTGGAGCGTGACCGCCAGTGCATTCGGCCGCGAGCTCACCCGCAATCAGGCGCACGGCAACGGCTATGGCGCACGCGGCACCTGGGCGCCGATCAACGAGACCGGCAACGTGCTGCACTTCGGCCTCAGCTACCTGGCCTACGACACCGACGACGACACCTTGCGCCTGCGCGCACGCCCCGACGCGGACCTGACCACGGTCCGCCTGATCGACAGCGGCGCCATCACCAATGTGGACAACGTCGGCGTGGCCGGTGCCGAGGCGATGTGGATCACCGGGCCGTTCAAGCTGCAGAGCGAGTACTTCCAGGAAAACGCCAACCGTATCGGTGCCAATGCGCACGACTATAAGAGCGACGGCTGGTACGTGAGCGGCGTCTGGAACCTCACCGGCGAAACCTGGGGCTACAAGGCTGGCGTGCCGACCACCCCGCTGCCCAACGAGCCGGCATCGGGCATGTGGCAGCTGGCGGTGCGCTACGACACCCTGGACCTCAACGATGGCCACCTGGTCGCCAACGGCAATACCCCGTTCGTCGATGGCGTGCTGGGCGGCAAGATGAACATCTGGACGGTCGGCGCCAATTGGTACTGGCGCTCCAACTTCAAGCTGGCGCTCGACTACGCCAAGGTCGACAGCACGCGCTACAACAGCACCACGCGCGGCCTGGTCGACGATAACCCGTCGATCATCGAAGCACGCGCGCAGTTCTACTGGTAAGTGCGTCGCCACCACGTGCGCTCGGTCAAGCGCACGCGGTGGCAGCCGCCACTTCCTGCCGGCTTGAACATCCGACGGCGCAACGCCGTCATCGGCCTGTCATTTCCCAGACACCGCATGGTCATGCCGTTGCCCTGCAATGGCACCACGGCGGGACGTCCTCATCCCTTCGCTACAGGAGCTGTTCCGTGATCCACTCCTTCAAGACCCGTCTGGCCGTCGGCGTCCTCGCCGCCTCGCTGGCACTGTGTGCCCAGGCTGCCGATGTCACTGGCGCCGGTGCGTCGTTCATCTACCCGGTGATGTCCAAGTGGTCGGCCGACTACAACGCCGCCACCAAGAAGCAGGTCAACTACCAATCGATCGGTTCGGGCGGCGGTATCGCCCAGATCAAGGCGGCCAGCGTGGACTTCGGCTCGTCCGATGCCCCGCTCAAGCCGGAAGAACTGGCCGCTGCCGGCCTGGCGCAGTTTCCCTCGGTGATCGGCGGCGTGGTGCCGGTGGTCAACGTTCCGGGCGTCGCTGCCGGTACGCTCAAGCTGGACGGCAAGACCCTGGGCGACATCTTCCTGGGCAAGGTCAGCACCTGGAACGATCCGGCCATTGCCGCGCTGAACCCGGGCATGAAACTGCCGGACGGCAAGATCACCGTGGTGCACCGCTCCGATGGTTCGGGCACCAGCTTCAACTTCACCAACTACCTGTCTAAGGTCAACCCGGACTGGAAGAGCAAGGTTGGCGAAGGGACTGCCGTGCAATGGCCGACCGGCATCGGCGGCAAGGGCAACGAGGGCGTGGCCGCCTACGTGAAGCAGATCAAGGGCGGCATCGGCTACGTCGAGCTGTCGTACGCGCTGCAGAACAAGATGGCCTACACCGCAATGAAGAACGCGGCCGGCAAGTTCGTGCAGCCGTCGGATGAAACCTTCGCCGCCGCTGCCAACAGCGCCGACTGGGGCACAGCCAAGGACTTCTACCTGGTGATGACCAACGCGGCCGGCGATAACGCCTGGCCGATCACGGCGACCAATTTCATTCTGGTGCAGAAAAAGCCGAAGAACCCGGCGGGCCTGAAGAACACGCTGGACTTCTTCCGCTGGGTCTACACCAAGGGCGATGCGCAGGCCAAGCAGTTGGACTACGTGCCGCTGCCGGACACGCTGGTGACCCAGATCGAGGCGTACTGGGCCAAGAATCTGCCGCACTAAGGACGCCGCAGGCCCCTGATATAGCGGCCAAGGTGGGGCAAGCCATGCTTTAAAACCGCATGGGCGGTTTTCTGGTGCATGCCGGCGACCTGCATGGCCACCTGAAATGGCCACCAGGTGCCCTGCACTAAGGCCCGGCGGCAAGCACGAAAACGCGTAAAGGAACGACGCCGTCTCTCTCCCCGGCGTCGGCCCCGGGACGCGGATCCCGGAGGGCGCCACGCCCTCCGCGGTCCGCGTCTTTTTTTTGTGATGCATTGGCCAGAAGGCGCTGTCATGCAGGTGTAACAAAAACATCATTTCATAGTGTGGTCTGCCGGAGACACCGGCCAATCCAGCCTCGGAGCTTCCATGAAATTGCAGTCGGCCAGCCTGACCGCCCTGTCCCTCACCATCGCCCTCGCCCTGGCCGCGTGTTCGCCCGGCAAGGACGCGCCGTCCGCAGACGCCGCAAAGGGCGCGCCGACCGCAGGCGCCACCGCCAGCGACAGCAAGGGCGCTGAGATTTCCGGCGCCGGTGCTTCCTTCATCTACCCGCTGGTGTCCAAGTGGTCGGCCGACTACAACGCCGCCACCGGCAACAAGGTCAACTACCAGTCGATCGGCTCCGGCGGCGGCATTGCGCAGATCAAGGCCGGCACGGTGGATTTCGGGTCGACCGACAAGCCCCTGGACAGCACGGAACTGCAACAGGCTGGCCTGGGCCAGTTCCCGTCGGCCATCGGCGGCGTGGTGCCGGTCGTCAATCTGGAAGGCATCGCCCCGGGCAAGCTGCGCCTGACCGGCGCCTTGCTGGGCGACATCTTCCTGGGCAAGGTCACCATGTGGAACGACGCGGCCATTGTCGCGGCCAACCCGGGCGTGACCCTGCCCGCCACCAAGATCAACCTGGTGCATCGCTCGGATGGGTCGGGCACTACCTTCAACTTCTCCAACTACCTGTCCAAGGTCAGCCCGGAGTGGAAGAGCAAGGTCGGCGAAGGCACCTCGGTGCAGTGGCCGGGTGGCGTAGGCGGCAAGGGCAATGAGGGCGTTGCCTCGTACGTGCAGCAGATCAAGGGCTCGATCGGCTATGTCGAGCTGGCCTACGCGCTGCAGAACAAGATGCCGTACACCTCGCTGCAGAACGCGGCCGGCCAGTGGGTCGAGCCGAATGCGGAAAGCTTCGCCGCTGCCGCTGCCAGCGCCGACTGGGCCAACGCCCGTGACTTCAACCTGGTGATCACCAATGCACCAGGCGAGAAGGCCTGGCCGATCACCGCCACCAACTTCATGTTGATGCACAAGCAGCCCAAGGACGCCAAGCGCAGCAAGGCGACGCTGGACTTCTTCAAGTGGGCGCTGGAAAGCGGCCAGGCCCAGGCCAGCGAATTGCACTACGTGCCGCTGCCGCCGGAGCTGGTGAAGCAGATCGAAGCCTATTGGGGCAGCGAGTTCAAGTAATGCCCTGCACCCGCCCATGCGGCGGGCTGCGCTGCGGCGAGGTACCTGAAGGTGCCTCGCCGTTCCTGCTGTCTCACGCTGCCGCCGTTGCGCGGGTGACGAGTCCAATCGAATGAATGCCACCGCCATTCCCGAAGCGATGACCGCGCCACGCGGCCGCGACCTGCGCGACGCACGCGCCGATCGCCTGTTCAAGCTTGCGCTGGCCGCCACGGTCGTTTTCGTCCTGTTGGCGCTCGGCAGCGCGGCACTGTCGATGCTGTGGGGCGGACGCCATGCCTTGCAGATGCAGGGCCTGAGTTTCTTCTATTCGGCCGACTGGAATCCGGTCGAAAACAAATACGGTGCGCTGGCACCGATCTACGGCACCCTGGTCACCGCAGTCATCGCGATGCTGATTGCGGTGCCGGTGAGTTTCGGTATCGCGTTCTTTCTGACCGAAGTGGCACCGCGTTGGTTGCGTGGCCCGGTGGGCACCGCCATCGAATTGCTGGCCGGCATCCCGTCGATCATCTACGGCATGTGGGGCCTGTTCGTGCTGGTGCCGGTGATGACCGAACACGTCACACCATGGCTCAACGATCATCTCGGCACGCTGCCGCTGATCGGCCCGTTGTTCCAGGGCCCGCCGTTGGGCATCGGCCTGCTGACGGCCGGCTTCGTGCTGGCAATCATGGTGATTCCCTTCATTTCCTCGGTGATGCGCGAAGTGTTTCTGACCGTGCCCACGCGCTTGAAGGAATCGGCGTACGCGCTGGGCTCGACCAAATGGGAAGTGAGCTGGGACATCGTGCTGCCCTACACCCGCTCGGCGGTGATCGGTGGCGTGTTCCTGGGGCTGGGGCGTGCGCTGGGCGAAACCATGGCGGTGGCCTTCGTGGTCGGCAACACGGTACGTCTATCGCCGTCGCTGCTGGAGCCTGGCACCACCATCGCGGCGTTGATCGCCAACGATTTCGGCGAGGCCACCGAAACCTACCGGTCGGCATTGCTGCTGCTGGGCTTCGTGCTGTTCATCGTGACCTTCATCGTGCTGGCCATCGCGCGCTTCATGCTGATGCAGTTGTCGCGTCGGGAGGGTAACTGATGTCCGCCGCTTCGGTGTCGCAATCGCTTTACAACCGCCGCCGGGTCACCAACGCCATTGCGTTGCTGCTCTCGTGCGTCACTGCATTGTTTGGCCTGTTCTTCCTGGCCTGGATCCTGTGGACGCTGGTGTCCAAGGGCGTGCCGGGCATCGACCTCAACCTGTTTACCAAGATGACGCCGCCGCCGATGCAGGAAGGCGGCCTGCTCAACGCCTTCTTCGGCAGTGCGGTGATGTGCGGGCTGGCGCTGGCCATCGGCACGCCGCTGGGGATTGCAGCCGGCACCTGGCTGGCCGAGTACGGCAACGCGCGCAAGGCCGGCGTGGTGGTGCGCTTCGTCAACGACATCCTGTTGTCGGCGCCGTCGATCGTGCTGGGCCTGTTCGTCTACACCTTGTACGTGATGCAGACCGGCGGGCGCTTTTCGGCATTCGCCGGTGCGCTGTCGCTGGCCTTCATCGTGCTGCCGGTGGTGGTGCGCACCACTGACGAGATGCTGCGGTTGGTGCCGGCGCAGATGCGTGAAGCGGCATTGTCGTTGGGCATTCCCCAATGGAAAGTCACGGTGCAGGTGCTATACCGCAGCGCCTCGGCAGGCATCGTCACCGGCGTGCTGCTGGCGCTGGCACGCATCAGTGGCGAAACCGCACCGCTGCTGTTCACCGCGTTCGGCAACCAGTACTGGAACAGCAACATCTTCCAGCCGATGGCCAGCGTGCCGGTGATCATGAACCAGTTCGCCGGCAGCCCGTACGAGACCTGGCAAACGCTGGCCTGGGCCGGCGCGCTGGTACTGACCGTGTTCGTGTTGCTGGTCAGCCTGGGTGCGCGCGCCCTGCTCTTGCGCAACAAGATCTCCAATGACTGACCTTTCCTTCCGGACACCCGACATGAACGATCTCCAAAACGCCAAGCCGATGCATCGCATCGCTGTTCCGGCCGCCACGGGGGCGCCGACGGCGCAGGCGCCGGTGAAGGTGGCCGCACGCAATCTGGATTTCTATTACGACAAGTACCACGCGCTCAAGAGCATCAACATCGAGATCCCCGAAAAGCGCGTCACCGCGTTGATCGGTCCCTCCGGCTGCGGCAAGTCGACCTTGCTGCGCATCTTCAACCGCATCTACGCGCTGTACCCGAAGATGGAAGCGCGCGGCGAGGTCTTGCTGGACAACGAAAACATCCTGTCGCCGAAGTACCCGATGAACCGCCTGCGCAGCAAGGTGGGCATGGTGTTCCAGAAGCCGGTGCCGTTTCCGATGACCATCTTCGAAAACGTGGCCTACGGCATCCGCCACCACGAAAAACTCTCCAAGGCCGACATGCAGAACCGCGTCGAGCAGGCCTTGCGTCAGGGCGCGCTATGGGACGAGGTGAAGGACAAGCTGGGGCAGAGCGCGCTGGGGCTGTCCGGCGGCCAGCAGCAGCGCCTGTGCATCGCACGTGCGGTGGCGCTGCGCCCGGATGTGTTGTTGCTGGACGAACCGACGTCCGCGCTGGACCCGATCTCCACCAGCCGTATCGAGCAACTGGTGGAAGAGCTCAAGCGCGACTACACCATCGTGATCGTGACCCACAACATGCAGCAGGCCGCCCGCGTCTCCGACTACACCGCCTTCATGTATCTGGGCGACCTGATCGAGCACGACCGCACCGAAACCATTTTTTCGCAGCCCTCCAAGCAGCAGACCGAGGACTACATCACCGGCCGCTTCGGTTGATGTAAGGCGCGCCAGCGCAACGCCGCATTGACGCAGTTCCGCCGCACCGCCCGGCACGACATTTGCATCGTCTGCCATGTCGCCAAGGTAACGGCGGACATCCACCACTGCCACGAATCGAGATCACGATGAACCAGCACCTCAACGACCATATCGTCAAAAGCTACGACGAGGAGCAGCACCGTCTCGTCGCCGAGATCGTGCGCATGGGCGAGACGGCGGTGGCGCAGCTGGAAGCCGCACTGGATGTGGTGGAGCGTCGCGATGACAATGCCGCGCACCGCATCGTGGTCAACGACGAGGCGATCGACGCGCTGGAGCACGCGATCAGCCACGACGTGATGCGACTTGCATTGCGCGGCCCGATGGCGCGCGATCTGCGCGAAATTCTTGCAGGCCTGCGGATTCCGGCCGATATCGAACGTATCGGCGATTACGCGGCCAACGTGGCCAAGCGCTCGATCGCGCTCAATTCCGCACCGCCGCTGCCGCAGACCGTGGGCCTGCGCGCGCTCGGCCAGATGGCGGCCGATGCGGTGCGAGAAGCCGTACAGGCGTATCGCAACAAGGATGCCGATGCGGCGATCCGCGTCCGCGACGAAGATGCACGCCTGGATGCGCAGTACACCGCGTTGTTCCGCGAACTGCTCACCTACATGATGGAAGACCCGCGCAATATCACCCCGTGTACGCATCTGCTGTTCATGGCAAAGAATCTGGAACGCATTGGCGACCACGCCACCAACATCGCCGAGAACGTATGGTTCCTGGTGCATGGCGAGCAGCCCTTGCCTCCGCGGGTGAAGCGCGACGACACCAGCAGCACCGGCGTCATCTAGACCGCGCCGACGGTCGTGCCGGCGAGGTGTCGTAAGGCCTTCTCATTACGTATTCAGCTTGGAACTTCTAGGGTGCAGGTGCACAGGCATTTCCTGTGAAGCAGGAGTCCGCTGATGAAACGCTTCATTGGATCTTTCATGGCCTTGACGCTGCTGACCTCTGGCGCAGCGTTTGCAGCGCCGCAGCAGCACGACCTCGATCACGACCGTGACCGCGACGCGCAGCGTCACGACGACCATGGCCCTGACCGTCGTGACGACCATCGCGACGACCGCCGCAACGCACATCACGACGATCATCGCAACGACCGGCGCGGCCCGCCGTATCGCCGCGGCGAGCGGCTGGCGCCGGACCATCGTGGCAGCCGCGTTGCCGACTACCACAAGCATCATCTCAAGCCGCCGCCGCGCGGGCACGAATGGCGTCGGGTGGACAACACGTACGTGCTGATCGCAGTGGCCACCGGGCTGATTACCAGCGTCGTCGCGGCTCGCTAAGCGCTCGCTCACCGTGTCGTTAGGGAGGCCCGGTCCGGCAACGCGGATCGGGCCTCTTCGTTTCGGTATGGGGCGACTGGCGCTGCGTGGTCTGCAGTCGCCCGGCTCGAGAAACACGCTTGCAGACAGTGGGGCGGCAATGCATGCCAAGGCCAGTGGCGTTAGGTCATGTACCGGATCGCGTGGGGCGGCGCTGCCGCCGGTGTGAGCGTGCCAGCTGCAGCCAGGGCAGAGCCCGGCGTGCGACCTGCTAGGCTATGCGGATGAACGAACCGGTCGATGCACAGCCTGCCCCCTCCTTTTTGCCGATGTCGCGCCGCTTTCGTGGCTATCTGCCCGTGGTGGTGGACGTGGAAACCGGCGGGTTCGACTGGAACAGGCACGCACTGCTGGAGATCGCCTGCGTGCCGATCGAAATGGATGCCGATGGACGCTTCTTTCCCGGCGAGACCGCCAGCGCCCACCTGGTACCGGCGCCCGGGCTGGAGATCGACCCGAAGTCGCTGGAAATCACCGGAATCGTGCTCGACCACCCGTTCCGCTTCGCGAAACAGGAAAAGGACGCGCTGGATCATGTGTTCGCGCCGGTGCGCGCGGCAGTGAAGAAATACGGCTGCCAGCGCGCAATCCTGGTCGGCCACAACGCCCATTTCGACCTGAATTTTCTCAACGCGGCCGTGGCGCGCGTGGGCCACAAACGCAACCCGTTTCATCCTTTCAGCGTATTCGACACGGTGACGTTGGGTGGCGTGGCCTACGGCCAGACCGTGCTGGCACGCGCCGCCCAGGCCGCAGGACTGGACTGGAATGCCGCCGACGCCCACAGCGCGGTCTACGACACCGAACAGACCGCACGCCTGTTCTGCAAGATCGCCAACGCCTGGCCCGGGCCGGTGTGAGGACGGGATGCGGGAGTGGGCATTCGGGATTGGCAGAAGCGTCGTGGTTTCTGGATTGAAGCGGCCAATCGCGTACGTTTACCAAGCACGAGCCGCAACCGTCTGATCACGACGCAGCACTGCTGCTTGCTGCCGTACCCTCATCCGCTCTTCTGGGCACCTTCTCGTGCAGGAGAAGGAACGCCTGCACTGCCGTTGCGAATCCCAAATCCCGATTCCCGAATCCCGAATCCCGGCGTCTAACCCACACAGATCCGATCGCGGCCGGCGCTCTTGGCTTCGTACAAGGCATGATCGGCGCGCTGCATCAGCGACGAGCCGGTGTCGTCGTCGCGCAGCGCGGCAACACCGGCGCTGAAGGTCACCTGCAAGCCCTCGACGCTGGCCCAGTTGTGGCGGGCATGGAAGAGCGCGCGGATGCGCAGGCAGAGCGCCTGTGCCTCATCCAGTGTGGTGTCGGCCAATAGCAGCGCGAATTCTTCGCCGCCCAGGCGTGCCGGCAGATCCGAGGCGCGCGCGGCCGCGGTCAGGAGCACTCCCACCTCGTGCAGGACCGCATCGCCACTGGCGTGCGAATAATGGTCGTTGATGCGCTTGAAGTGATCGATATCCAGAATCGCCAGCACCAGCGGCCGCGCACTGCGCCGTGCACGGCTGATATCGCGCGCCAGTGCTTCGTCGAAATGGCGACGGTTGGGCAGCCCGGTCAACGCATCTTCATGCGCCTGGCGCTCGAACACATCGGACTTGATGCGCAAACGCGTCAAGAGTTCGCTCTTTTCCTGGTTGGCCTGCAGCAAACGCTGCGCCTGCCGTTGCAGGTCTTCGGTGCGCTTGCGCACCAGCTCGGCCAGGCGCGCGTTGTGGGTCTTGTAGCGATGCAGCAATACGCGATACAGCAAGGCCAGCAACAAGAGCGTCCCCAGCGCCACGGCCAGGCGCACATCCTGGCGTTGCCACCACAGCGGCAATACCTCGAACGCCCACACCGCTTCGTGCGGACTCCATGCCCCACCCGGATGGCGCGCAGCCACGTGCAGACGATACCGGCCTGGCGGCAGGCCGATGAATTCCACGCTGCGCTGCCGGCCGCGCTCGGTCCAGCTAGTGTCCAGACCCTCCAGTCGGGTGCGGTACTCGATTCGCTCCGGCAGCAGAAAGCTCATGCCGACGTAGGACACGTTCAAGCGATGCCCGCCAGCCAGTTGTGCGCGCTGGCGCCACACCAACGGCTGACCATCCTGCTGCACGTTCTCGATCACTGCCGGCGGCGGGCGACGTTAGCGAAAGCGCTGCAGGCGTGAGGGGGCGACCCTGCTCACACCGCCAGCTGTCACCACCCACACCGTGCCGTCGGCACGCCGCAGCAGGCTGGGGCCGGAACTGCCATTGGCTTGCGCATTGCCCATGCCATCGATCTCGCCATAGCGTTCGGTCGCGAGCGTGCCATGCCCGTCGGCAACGGCATTGAGGGTCTTGAGTTCGGTACGCAGCACACCGCGATTGCTGCTGATCCATGCATTGCCACGCCGGTCGTCGATGAGCTGGAACACCGTATCCACCGGCATGCCCTGCTCCAGACCCACGCGTGCAAGCACGCCATCGCGCTCGCGATACAGGCCGCGGTCGGTGGAGATCCACACATCGCGGCCGATGGTCTGAAAACCGAACACGCTGCGCGCGCCGCCCAGTTTTTCCAGATTCAACTGGCGCAGCTTGCCGTTGCGTAGCACTGCCGCACCATCGACCGAACCGATCCACAACGCACCATCGACGCTGGTTAATGCGGTCACCACGCTGGCAGGCAGGCCTTCGATCGCCAACGGCCCGCGCCTGCCATCCACTAGCTGCACCACGCCACGCTGGGTTGCCAGCCATACCGCATCGTGGTCGTCGATCACGATCGCGCGGATATGCCCGCTGGGAATGCCCTCGGCCTCGCCGTAATGGCGCAGCACGTGCCCAGCGCGCAACACGAAGACGCCATCGGCATAGGTGCCCACCCAAAGATCGCCGTGCCGGTCCAACGCCAGACTGAGCACCGAAAGGCGTCGCCCGGAGGGTGTGACCACCGGCACCGGTACGATGCGCCCGTCCGGCAGCATCCGGTCCAGGCCGACGGTTCCGGCGATCCATAGACTGCCGTCGCGGTCTTCCAACATGGCGCGGCTGTAGTCCCCGCTTAATCCATCGCGCTGGCTGTAGCTGCTGAACAGGGTCTCGCGCAGCCGGAACAGACCGCCATTGGCGCCGACCCAGATACTGCCTTCGGCGTCCTCACGCAGGCTGACGATGCGTCCGGTCGGCAGGCTGCGGCCGGCCGGCCGGCCGGCAGATGCTCCACGCCGTACGGCCCGATCCGCAGCAGCCCCTGGTTTTCGCTGCCCAGCCACAGATCGCCGTGGCGATCCTGCAGCATCGCGGTGAAGTGGCCCTGCCCCGGCACCCGATGCACCAGCTCGGCGCGCTCGCCCTGCAGGCGAAACAGCTGATCGCCCGCAACCACCCACACCGTGCCGTCCGTCGCGCGATACGGCCATGCCAACCCTGGTGGAAACCCGAATGCAGCCGGCGCGCGGTACATGCGGCCATCCGGTTCGCGGTAGATCAATCCATCGAAGGTGCCGATCAACAAGCGCCCCCGCGCATCGAACACCATGCGCGGAAAGCTGCTCTGCAGCGGCGCGTCATCGTGCGGCGGGAAATAGTCGAAGCGCCCATCCGGCCACAGACAGCCCAGCCCATGCCCTTCGAACAATAGCCACATGCGGCCTTCGGCGTCCATGGTCATGGCATGGATCAACGCCTGCGGCCACTGCCCCTGCCGCTGCCACTGCCACTGCCGCCATTGCCCATCGGCAGCATGCCGGACCAGGTTGCCACGCGCATCGCTCAGCCACAGCGCGCCATCGCGATCTACGTAGAGTGCGCCGACGCCGTTATCGGGCAGCCCCGGGCGCGTGCTGCGGTCGATCACGCTGAATTCCAGCCCGTTGTAGCGCACCAGGCCTTCCCAGGTGGCGAACCACAGATACCCGTCGCGGGTCTGGGCGATGTCGCGCAGGGAGTTGTGCGGGAGCCCGTTGCGCGAACTCCAGCTGTCGATGGCGTAATCGCGCAAGCGTGCCGTTCCGGCCGGTGAGGCAACCGCAACAAGCGAACACAGCGCCAACAGCAGGCAGGCGCCGACACCGAGCCAGCGCTGCTGGCGTCTGTTGTTTCGTCGTGCTGACGCCTGGACGCCGCAACTGCTCTCGCCTGTTTGCCAGGCGCCCACCCCATCGTTCATCACACACAACGCGCCGTTCGCTGGCGATATGGTAGGCAAAAACGTCGCACTGCGTTCGACCATGTCTGCGCAGGTCTGGAAAGCCTTGCTGCAACTCCCTGCGCGTGCGCCTGGCAGCGCCCCGCGACCTGCATCTGCGCGGAACATTGCGCAGTTGCCCATCGGCAATGCATCGATCAAGCGTTGGCGCTGCGGTGCATCGCGTAACGCGCGTGCGATACGTAGACCGGCACGCCTGCGCCCGCACCTGATGCATGCAGGCCGCTAGGTGCCCAGGCGCTGGCGCACGGCCTCGAACAAGGTCACACCGGTCGCGACCGACACATTGAGGCTTTCGATTTCGCCGGGCATTGGGATCTTGACCAGGCCATCGCAGTGCTCGCGGGTGAGACGGCGCAGGCCATCGGCCTCGCCACCCAGCACCAGCCCGACATTGCCGCGCAGATCCACGCTATACAACGAAGCCTCTGCTTCGCCGGCCAAGCCATACAACCACACTCCCTGCTTCTGCAGGTCGCGCAGGCAGCGCGCCAGGTTGGTCACCGCCACCACCGGAATGCGGTCGGCCGCACCGGCGGAGGTCTTGCGCACGGTGGCGTTCACCGTGGCCGACTTGTCCTTGGGAATCACCACCGCGGTGACGCCCGCCGCTGCCGCACTGCGCAGGCATGCGCCAAGGTTGTGCGGGTCCTGCACGCCATCGAGGATCAGCACCAACGCGCGTCCTTCGGCGGCCTCGACCAACCCTTCCAGCTCGTTCTCGGCCCACAGCCGCGCGGCGGCATAGCGTGCGGCCACGCCCTGGTGGCGCACCTGCCCGCCCACGCCGTCCAGCGCCTGCGTGTTGACCCGGCGCACGTCGATGCCCTTGCGGCGCGCCTGTTCCTCGATCTCGGTCAGGCGCGGGTTCTTGCTGCCGGCCTCGATCAACACCTCGCGCACGTTGTCGGCGTCGTTCTCGACGGACGAGGCGACAGCATTGACGCCGACGATCCACTGGTTCTGCTTGCTCATTGCGCGGGCATACGAAAAGGTAAAGGGGAATGGTAGGGCTTGCGGCCTGTCACGTCACGGCCGGGGCATGCAGCACGGCGATGCCAACGACGCGATGCGGCGATGGCACTGGTACTGGACGCGCAGCGCCCGAGGTCGATGGCGCATGCCTGCATTGGACCGCATGCTGGCCGCGCCCCCCCTTGTGCCGATGGATGCCTGCCAGTCGGTGCACCTGCGCGTCTTGCCGCGGCGAGTGGCAGCCGCGAGCGAGGTTTCACCGTTACTGCTCGCATGCCGCGATCAGCAGCACACTCAAACCAGGGCGATGTCTCACGCAGGCCAATGCGCAGTGTCGTGATCCGGATGCTGCCGCGACACCACGCTGGCCAAAAAAGCCTCCGCGGCGGCATCGTCCTCGGGTGGACGCGTGGGCAGCTGCGCCAGGCCATCGACGAAGGGCAGCTTGCGATCCAAACCATATTGGATATGCGGCGGCAGCCGCTCCGGCATATCGAAGGCACCTGCCGCAACTGCCACGCCGTCGGGTGCCTCATACGTCAATGGCGTGCCGCAGTCGGCGCAAAAACCGCGCTGCACGACGTTCGACGATGCGAAGCGCCTGGGCTCGCCACGGGTCCAGCGAAACTCGGTGCCTCGTACTGACACCAGCGGCGCGTAATACGCGCCGAATGCCTTCTGGCACATGCGGCAATGACAGATCGAAGCGTCCACCAACGCACCACGCACGTGAAACCGCACCGCCCCGCACTGGCAGCCACCGCTATATTCGCTTGAAGTGTCCATGCCCTGCTCCGCGTCAGTCTATTACGGACACCATTGCAGATCCGCTTCCCTGCAACGGCCCCACCTGTTTCGCTAACAGCTAATAACACGACTGCGCTCATCACCAAGCGGACGCGGCCGGTAGTGGGAGGGGGACCTGGCCGGAAGCGCCGGCACGCAGCGGTTCATCAGCGCAGCCTACGCCCACCCGACCACCCGCACTCCATTGTTGGTGGCTGCTCTTGTCACCACCACCTCGCGTGGCGGGCTGCCGTTCGGCGGCCCGCAGCGGCGTTCTGCATCTCAGTACGATTTCTTTTTGCGCTTGGTCGGCTTCTCGCGTGGCGGCAGCGGCGCTTCGGGCGCTGCGCCATTTTCTTCGGCCAGGCGGAAGTCGATCTTGCGCTCCTCCATGCTGGCCTTGAGCACCAGCACGCGCACCGGGTCGCCAAGGCGGAACTCGCGACCACGGCGCTCGCCGCTGAGCGTCTTGCGAATCGGATCGAACTGGTAATAGTCCTGCGGCAGCTGCGTGACATGCACCAGTCCGTTGACCTTGGACTGCGTCAACTCCACGAACAAACCAAATCCTGTCACACCGCTGATCACGCCATCGAACTGGCCACCGACGTGCTTTTCCATCCACGCTGCGCGGTAGCGCTCATCCACTTCGCGCTCGGCTTCATCGGCACGCCGTCCACGCTCGGAGCATTGCAGCGCCAGTGCCGCCATCTGCCGCGGCGTGTAGATGAATTTTTCCGGGCTGGCGCCGGTCAGCGCGTGCGCGATCGCGCGGTGCACCAGCAGGTCAGGATAACGGCGGATCGGCGAGGTAAAATGCGCGTATGCCTCCAACGCCAGACCGAAATGGCCGTTGTTCTCCGGCGAATACACCGCCAGGCTCTGGCTGCGCAGCAACACCGATTCCAGCAACGCCGCATCCGGGCGGGCGCGCACTTTCTTCAGCAACTTGGTGTAGTCGCCGGGGCGCACCTTGCTCCATGCCGGCAAGCTCAGCTGGAACTCCTTGAGGAACTCCAGCAGGTCTTCGTACTTGCTCTCCGGCGGGCGCTCATGCACACGGTAAGGCGCGGGCACATGCACGCTCAGCAGGTAGCGCGCCGCCTCGACATTGGCGGCGATCATGCATTCTTCGATGAGCTTGTGGGCATCGTTGCGCACCAGCATGCCGGCCTGGGTGACTTCGCCGGTGTTGTCGAGCACGAAGCGCACTTCGGAGGTTTCGAACTCGATCGCCCCGCGCTGCGTGCGCGCCTTCGACAGCACGTGATACAGCTGATGCAGGCGCTGCACCTGCGGCAACAGCGGGCCGATGAAGGCCTTGGTGTCGGCATCGTCCTCGCCCACCGCCTTCCACACCTGGTTATAGGTCAGGCGTGCGTGCGAATTCATCACCGCTTCGTAGAAGCGCGAGCCGGTCACTTCGCCATCGCGGCCCACCTGCATATCGCAGACGAAACACATGCGGTCGACCTTGGGCATCAGCGAGCAGATGCCGTTGGACAGCGTTTCCGGCAGCATCGGCACCACGAAGCCGGGGAAATACACCGAGGTGGCACGCTTTTGCGCTTCGTCGTCCAGCGGCGTCCCGGGACGCACGTAGTTGGACACATCGGCGATTGCCACCACCAGACGGAAGCCGTCGGCGTTGGACTCGCAATACACCGCGTCATCGAAATCCTTGGCGTCTTCGCCATCGATGGTGACCAGTGGCATCTGCCGCAGGTCCACGCGCCCACCGATCATCTGTGGCTCGACCACCAGCGGCACGGCCGCGGCTTCGTCCAGCACTTCCTGCGGGAATTCGTGCGGCAGTTCGTGGCCGTGGATGGCCATTTCAACCACCAGCGACGGCGTCAGCTTGTCACCCAGCACCGCGATGATCTTGCCGATCGCCGGGCGGCGCGCGTCCGGCGGCGCGATCAGTTCGCAAACCACCAATTGGCCTTCGCGTGCCTCGCCGATACCGTCCGGGGCGATCTGCACATTGCGCTGGATGCGTTTGTCGTCGGGGTCGACGTAAGCCACACCGTGCTCATAGAAAAAACGCCCCAGCATGCGCGACATGCCACGCTCGAGCACGCGCGCGATGGCGCCTTCGCGACGGCCGCGGCGGTCGATGCCGGTGACATTGGCCAGCGCGCGGTCGCCATGCATGACCTTGCGCATTTCGAACGGCGGCAGGAACAGGTCATCGCCGCCCTCGTCGGGCTTGAGGAAACCGAAGCCCTCCGGATTGGCGATGACCACACCGGCGATCAGGCTGGTCTGCTGCACCGGCGCGTAGCCGCCGCGGCGGTTCTGCACCAGTTGCGCTTCGCGCACCATTGCGGCCAGGCGCTTGCCCAACGCATCGATGCGGCCGCTCAGATTGAGCTGCTCGGCAATTTCTTCGGCGGTCTGCGGACCGTCGCAGGCTTCAAGCAATTGCAGGATGGCCTCGCGGCTGGCAATCGGCTCGGCATACCGAAGCGCCTCGCGCTCTGCATGCGGATCCTTGAATTCGGCAGTCGCAGGCGCAGCGGTCTGGAAGCGTTCCGGCGGCGGCGCAGACGGGCCACTCTTGCGCGGATGCGGAGCGCGCGGCGCAGGCGGCGCGGTCGCCGGCTGCGGCGAGGCTTTGGAGGGGTTGGATGCTTTGTCGGCAGCGCGCTTGTTGGCGGACTTGGTCGATGCGCCGGCTGCGGCGCGGACCAGGAAGTCTGGCATCCAGCCCGGCAACTTCTGCTGTTCGGCAGTGCTGGAATCGCCTGCGCCGGTGGATTTGCGGCGACTCGGCCGATCGGAATCTGGGGTTTTTTTCTTTGTCATTGCCTACATGGTACTGCGTGGCGCGGCGAGATGGGCGGCAAGGCCGGCGCGACCGCCGAGGATTGCCGTATAGAAACCATTGACAAGGCTTCCAGGAGCCTGCAAAATTCACGGCTCACCTGCCCAGGTGGCGGAATTGGTAGACGCACTAGCTTCAGGTGCTAGCGGGGGCAACTTCGTGGAGGTTCGAGTCCTCTTCTGGGCACCAGTTTAAAAAGACCTCCGAGCAATCGGGGGTCTTCTGGTTTCTGGGGTTCGAACACGCAGTGCTCTGCACTCGAGCGCCGCGCCAAGCCCTTGCCGGGGGCCCGGCCCCCGGCTCGGCCGTTCGGCGTTGAAACCGCAGACCAGGCCATGCCCGGCCGTACCTGAGACGCAGAAGGCCCGGCTTGAGCCGGTTGGCCGTTACCAGCTCCATGCAAGGAATGCGGGCCCGCGCAATGCTAAAAATCAAGCGCGACTGTCGGCCCGCACGATGCAGCGGCGCGCGGACGGCCGCACTGCACCACTTACCAGCCGCGCTCGCCTTTCCATGAACGCCCCGGCGTGCCGCCCCCGTTACGGCGCAGCGGTAATCCCCGCGTCGCGCAGCGCCTGCGCCCAGATGCGGTAGCCGGACTCGCTGGGATGAGTGCCATCGGGCATCAACGCGTCGGGCAGCGTGCCGTCGGGCTGCAGCATCTTCGGGCCGATATCGACCAACTGCACCGTTGGATCCTTGGCATAGCGCGCAATCAGCAGTCGGTTTGTCTCGGCGATCGGTGCGCGCCGCGCATCGTCGGCGTTGCGGCCACGCGGCATGATTGCCATCAGGATCAGCTTGCTGTTGGGCAAGCGGCGACGCACCTCGGCGACCACCGCCTCAACGCCCTGGGCAGCTTCGGCCGGGGTGCTGGCGCGCGACTGCGCGGTGCCGGTGAGATTGTTGGTGCCGATATGCACCACCACCCATTGCGGATCCAGGCCGTCGAGTTCGCCCTGGCGGATGCGCCACAGCACGTTCTGGGTGCGATCCCAGCCGAAGCCCAGGTTCAGCACCGGCCGCTTGCCGTACAACCATTGCCAGGACTCCGGACCACTGACACGGGTGGCCTGCGGCGGCCCGGACCAGAAATGAGTGATCGAGTCGCCGATCATCACCACCTGCGGCTTCAGGCTGCGCGCAACGGCCAGCGCTGCGTGGTGGCGTGCGTACCAGTCGTAGGAGTCCTGCTCCAGCCAGTCGACCGGCATCAGCGAGGTCGCCGCGTCACGGCCGAGTTCGGCCACCGGCTTCACCGGTGGCTCGCCCAACAGCCGCGCCAGCGTGGGCTCGATCGCTTCGGCCAGCATGCGCTGCCCCCGCGTGTCCGGATGCAAGGCGCCGGCCGCCGGACGGAACCGGGTGTCGTAGAACAGCTCGGTGCGCAGCTTGCCGTCGCGCTGGAAGACCGAGCTCATATCCAGATAGGTCACGCGCGGGTTGTCGCAGTAGCGCACAGCCAGGCCCTGGTTGATCTGTACATCGCGACGCGATTTTTCGCTGGAAAGATCGCTTGGCAACACGCTCAGCAGCAGGATGTGCGTGCGCGGCAGCTTCTGCTCGATCGTCGCGACCACCGCATCGATACCGAGTTGGGTCTGTTCGGCAGTTTGACCGAGATGGCCGGTGTTGTTGGTGCCGATCAGCACCAGCGCGACCTTCGGCTGCAGCCCGTCGACTTCGCCATTGGCCAGCCGCCACAGCACGTTTTCGGTGCCGTCGCCACTGAAACCCAGATTGAGCGCACCGCGGCTGCCGTAGAAGGTTTGCCAGGTCAGTTGGAAGTCTTCGTCCGGCGCCTTGGCTTTTTCGTAGTTTTGAGTGATCGAATCGCCGATCAGCAGCAACTTGGTATCCGGGTGCTGCTTGACCTGTTCCAGCACCTGCGCATGCCGCTGCGCCCACCAGGACTCGCGCAGACGATCGGTTGGCACGATCGAAGGCGGGGTCTGCGCGCCTGCCGTGGCGCAGACCAGCAATAGCGCGCAGCACACCAGCGCGGGCGCGACGGCAGACAGCAAAGGACGGGAAAGCACAGCGTGCAACGACCGGAACATGCGCGCACCAGCAGCGGGAAGAAGCGGCGATTGTGGTCCGCGGGCGCAGCGAACGACAAGCGTGCCCATGCAGCGCCCGTGCTCAGGCGCTGCGCGATAGCGAATGTGTGCGGGCGGCTTGGCGGCTCACGCAAGGCAACTGCATCCAGGCCACGCGCGCCAGCCGGCGCAGGAGCATACCTGTGCGCGATGTGGACTGATCGACAACGCTTCGCCGCACGCGGGCACGCTCCTACCAAGCGATACCTGGCGATCGGGTACACACCGACGCCGGAGCGGCCACTACGGATTTCGGAAGCACCTTTGTGGATCTGGGCGATCGTGGCGTCGCGGAGAGCGCTCCAGCGTTGCCGCGCGTAGCGGCAGCGCTGGAGCGCGGTCGACCTCAGCGCAGGCCGGTCTCGCCGCGCGCGATCACCAGGCGCTGGATTTCCGAGGTGCCCTCGTAGATTTCGGTGATCTTGGCGTCGCGGAGAGCGCTCCAGCGTTGCCGCGCGTAGCGGCAGCGCTGGAGCGCGGTCGACTTCAGCGCAGGCCGGTCTCGCCGCGCGCGATCACCAGGCGCTGGATTTCCGAGGTGCCCTCGTAGATTTCGGTAATTTTGGCATCGCGGAAGTAGCGCTCCAGCGGCATTTCTTTCGAATACCCCATGCCGCCATGAATTTGCACGGCCTGATGGGTGATCCACATCGCCGCCTCGGATGCGGTGAGCTTGGCCACGGCCGCTTCGGTACCGAACTTCTGCCCCTGCCCCTTCAACCACGCCGCGCGCAACGTCAGCAGCAGCGCTGCATCCAGCTTGCACTTCATGTCGGCGATCTTGGCCTGGGTCATCTGGAACGTGCCGATGGCCGCGCCAAATGCCTTGCGTTCCTTCACGTAGGCCAGCGTGGCCTCATACGCCGCGCGTGCAATCCCGACCGCCTGCGACGCAATGCCGATGCGCCCGGCATCCAGCACGCTCATCGCAGTCTTGAAGCCCTCGCCTTCTACGCCCAGCACGTCGTCGGGCTGCGCAACGTAATCGGCAAACTCGATTTCGCAGGTGGCCGAGGCACGAATGCCGAGCTTGGGCTCGGTCTTGCCGCGGTGAAAACCGGCGCGGTCGGTGTCGACCATGAAGGCGGTGATGCCGCGCGAGCCCTTGTCCGGCTCGGTTACCGCAAACAAGACGATGTACTTGGCGACCGGGCCGGAGGTGATCCAGCTCTTCTTGCCATTGATGACGAAGCTGCCATCGGCCTGCTTGACCGCGCGGCAGCGCATTGCCGAGGCATCCGAACCGGACTGCGGCTCGGTCAGCGCGAATGCACCGATGTGGGTGCCTTCGGCAATCGCGCGCACATAGAGCTGCTTCTGCGCTTCGCTGCCGTTCTTCAGAATGCCGGTGCAAAACAGCGAATTGTTGACCGAGACGATGGTGGAATGCGCGCCGTCGGCCGCGGCGATTTCGATCATCGCCAACGCGTAGCTGATCGGGTCCATGCCGGCGCCGCCGTAGTCGACCGGCACCTCGATGCCCATCAGGCCGTTTTCGCCCAGCAGGCGGATATTTTCCAGCGGAAACTCGCCGCTACGGTCGAAGTGCTCGGCGCTGGGCGCGATCTTTTCCTGGGCGATGCGGCGCGCCACATCCTGGATCATCAATTGTTCTTCGGTAAAGCTGAAATCCACGTCGCACCCCTTCAGGCCTGAGCTGGGCCCCATTGTAGCGCCAACCATTCGCATGCGTATGTAGTTGACCGCACCTGCCGCCGGGCCGAAAATATCTCCATATCGCGATATAGAGATATTCATGGATCTGGAAGACTGGTCGGCCCGCCTGAAGGTGTTTGCCGACGCCACCCGAGTGCGCCTGCTGGCCTTGCTGGAGCAGGAAGAACTCACCGTGGCCGAGCTGTCGGCCATCACCCGCCTGGCGCAGCCGCGGGTGTCCACGCACCTGGCCAAACTCAAGGAAGCCGGGCTGGTCCGCGACCGCCGCGCCGGGGTGTCGGCGTATTACCGCTTCGACGAAGTGTCGCTGGACCCGGCCCAGCGGGCGCTCTGGCTGGCGCTGAGCACCGGCAGCGACGATCCGTTGTTGCGCCAGGATGCCGAGCGCGTGGCCGCCGTGCTGGCCAACCGTGCCGCGGACCAGAACTGGGCCGATTCGGTGGCCGGCGACATGGAACGGCATTACTCGCCCGGACGCACCTGGGAAGCGCTGGCGCGCACCGCCCTGCCCCTGCTGGAAACCGGCGACGTACTCGACATCGCTTCCGGCGACGGCGTGCTGGCCGAGCTGGTGGCACCGCATGCCACCCGCTACATCTGCATCGACACCAGCGCGCGCGTGGTTGCGGCCGCCAGCGAGCGCCTGCGCAAACTCCGCAATGTGGAAGTGCGCGAAGGCGACATGCATGCGCTGCCATTCCCCGATGCCAGCTTCGACCTGGTGGTGCTGATGCATGCGCTGACCTATGCGGCCAAACCGGCGCAGGCGGTGGCCGAATCGGCGCGCGTGCTACGCCCGGGCGGCCGCCTGCTGCTGTGCAGCCTGGCCAAGCACGAACACCGCGCCGCGGTGCATGCGTACGGTCACGTCAATCTGGGGTTTGCTGCCAAGGAGTTGCGCAAGTTCGTCGAAAAAGCCGGGCTGGACGTGTCCAGCCTGGAGACGGTGACGCGCGAAAAACGACCGCCGCATTTCGAAGTGATTTCGTTGATTGCGGTGAAGCCGGGAATTGGGAGTCGGGATTCGGGATTGGTGGAAAACAAAGACACCGCTGCACGGAGTACCGGGCCATGACGCACGCGCGAATCCCCAATTCCGAATCTCCAATCCCGTTTTCGCTGCCCTGGCTGCACCCCGAGCGCGCGGCCAAGCTGACTGCCGCGTTGCGCGAGCGCATCCTCATCATCGATGGCGCGATGGGCACCATGATCCAGCGCCACAACCTGCAGGAACCGGATTACCGCGGCACCCGTTTTGCCGACGGCTACGACAGTGCGCACGTGCACGCGCCCGGTTGCGACCACGCACACGTACCGCAGGGCCACGACTTGAAGGGCAACAACGATCTGCTGCTGCTGACCCGGCCGCAGATCATTGCCGGCATTCACCGTGCCTATCTGGATGCAGGTGCCGATCTGCTGGAAACCAATACCTTCAACGCCACGTCGGTGAGCCAGGCCGACTATCACCTGGAACATCTGGTGTACGAGTTGAACAAGGCCGGCGCACAGGTCGCCCGCGCCTGTTGCGACGAAGTGGAGGCGTTGACCCCGCACAAACCGCGCTTTGTGATCGGCGTGCTCGGCCCCACCAGCCGTACCGCCTCCATCAGCCCGGACGTCAACGATCCCGGCTACCGCAATACCAGTTTCGACGCGCTGCGCGAAACCTATCGCGAAGCGATCGAGGGCTTGATCGATGGCGGCGCCGATACGCTGATGGTGGAAACCATCTTCGACACGCTCAATGCCAAGGCCGCGCTGTATGCGATCGAAGAGGTCTTCGAAGCGCGCGGTGGGCGTTTGCCGGTGATGGTCTCCGGCACCATTACCGACGCATCCGGTCGCACCTTGTCCGGACAGACCGCCGAAGCGTTTTATGCCTCCGTCGCGCACGGCCGGCCGTTGTCGATCGGCCTGAATTGCGCGCTCGGCGCCAAGGAGTTGCGCCCGCACGTGGAAACGTTGGCGCAGATCGCCGACGCCTATGTCAGCGCACATCCGAACGCCGGTTTGCCGAATGCCTTCGGCGAATACGACGAGACGCCGGAAGAAATGGCGGCCACGCTGCACGAATTCGCACAGGCCCGCCTGCTCAACCTGGTCGGCGGCTGCTGCGGTACCTCGCCCGACCATATCCGCGCCATCGCCGAAGCGGTCGCCGATCTTCCGCCGCGCCAATTGCCTGGCACGCAGGAGTTGGCGGCGTGATGCGGCAAGTGAGCCCTCATCCGCCCTTCGGGCACCTTCTCCCGCTGGCGGGAGAAGGACAGCGCAGCGCTTGGGCTGCCACGAGGAAGCGCTATGCGCAGTACACACCCTGTCCTTCGCTGGAGGGAAAAGGGATCCGCATTGCTCGGCTTGCCGCAAGGATGCTCCGTGCGCAGCGCACTGCCCTTCTCCCGCCTTCGGGAGAAGGTGGCGCGCAGCGCCGGATGAGGGCCGCATTCCATCGCGCCGCATCGTTCGGCCATGCGCACCACCCCACCAAGACCGTCCGCGCCGTCACCGTCCAGCAGAGCCTTGCATGAGCACTCCCCGCTACACCCGCCTGTCCGGCCTTGAGCCGCTGGTCATTACGCCGGACCTGTTGTTCGTCAACGTCGGCGAGCGCACCAACGTCACCGGCAGCGCGCAGTTCCGCAAGCTGATCAAGGAGGAGCGCTACGAGGAAGCAGTGGAGGTCGCGCGTCAGCAGGTGGACAGCGGTGCGCAGATCCTCGACGTCAACATGGACGAAGGCCTGATCGATTCAGAGAAGGCGATGACGCGCTTTCTCAACCTGATCATGTCCGAGCCGGATATCGCGCGCATTCCGGTGATGGTGGATTCGTCCAAGTGGAGCGTCATCGAAGCGGGATTGAAGTGCCTGCAAGGCAAGAGCGTGGTCAACTCCATTTCGCTCAAGGAAGGCGAGCCAGTGTTCATCGAACACGCCCGCAAGGTGTTGCGCTACGGTGCCGCAGCGGTAGTGATGGCCTTCGACGAACAAGGCCAGGCCGACACCTGCGCGCGCAAGGTCGAGATCTGCACGCGCGCCTACACGCTGCTGACCGAGCAGGTAGGCTTTCCGCCGGAAGACATCATCTTCGACCCGAACATCTTTGCCGTGGCCACCGGCATCGAAGAGCACGACAACTACGCGGTGGACTTTATCGAAGCCACCCGCATCATCAAGGACACGCTGCCGCACTGCCATGTCTCCGGCGGTGTTTCCAACGTCTCGTTCTCGTTCCGCGGCAACGAAACCGTACGCCAGGCGATCCACTCGGTGTTCCTGTTCCATGCGATCAAGGCCGGCATGGACATGGGCATCGTCAACGCCGGCGGCATGCCGATCTACGACGAGCTGGATCCGGAACTGCGCGAACGCGTGGAGGACGTGATCCTCAACCGACGCCGCGACGGCACCGAACGCCTGCTGGAAATCGCCGAGCGCTACAAGGGCACCAAGGGGGCGGCGAAAGTCGAAGACCTGGCCTGGCGCGACAAGCCGGTGCGCGCGCGCCTGGCGCATGCGCTGGTGCACGGCATCGACGCATTCGTGGAAGCCGACACCGAGGAAGCGCGCCAACATTCCACACGCCCTCTGGACGTGATCGAAGGCCCGCTGATGGACGGCATGAACGTGGTGGGCGATTTGTTCGGCGCCGGCAAGATGTTTTTGCCGCAGGTGGTCAAGTCCGCGCGCGTGATGAAAAAGGCGGTGGCCTATCTGCTGCCCTTCATCGAAGCGGAAAAACTGCGCACCGGCGATGTCGGCAAGTCCAACGGCAAGATCATCATGGCCACCGTCAAAGGCGACGTGCACGACATCGGCAAGAACATCGTCGGCGTGGTGTTGGCCTGCAACAACTTCGATGTGGTGGATCTGGGCGTGATGGTCTCGGCGCAGGTGATCCTGGATCGCGCACGCGAAGAAAACGCAGATCTGATCGGGCTGTCCGGCCTCATCACGCCATCTCTGGAAGAAATGTCGCATGTGGCGCGCGAGATGCAGCGGCAGGGCTTCGACATTCCGTTGCTGATCGGCGGCGCAACGACCTCGCGCGCGCACACCGCGCTGAAGATCGACCCGCACTACAGCGCACCCACCGTGTGGGTGAAGGACGCCTCGCGTGCCGTGGGCGTGGCGCAATCGTTGATCTCGCGCGACCTGCGCCAGGCCTTCGTCGCCGCCAACGATGCCGATTACGCGGAAATCCGCGCACGCCACCGTAACCGCGGCGATGCCAAGCGCCTGGTGTCGCTCGAAAAAGCCCGTGCGCAGCGCTTCGATGGCGATTGGGACACTTACACCCCACCGGCCCCACGCCAGCCAGGCATCCGCGTATTCGGCGACTACCCGTTGCAGGAGCTGATCGAACTCATCGACTGGACGCCGTTCTTCCAGGCATGGGAACTGGCCGGCAAGTTCCCTGCGATTCTCAGCGACGACATCGTCGGCACCCAGGCCAGCGAGCTGTATCGCGACGCGCGCCGCATGCTCAAGCGCATCGTCGAAGAGAAGTGGCTGACGGCCAAGGCCGTGTTCGGGCTGTGGCCGGCAAATAGCGTCGGAGATGATGTCGAGGTGGTCCTGACGGACCACCGGGATTCGGAAGTGGAGATTGGAGATTGGCAGCGGCAGAGCCAATCCCGAATTTCCACTCCCCAATCCCGGCAACTCCTGCACTTCTTGCGCCAACAAGTCGACAAGCCCATCGACCGCCCCGACTTCTGCCTGGCCGATTTCATCGCTCCAAAGAGCAGCGGCAAGCAGGACTGGATCGGCGCCTTCGCGGTTACCGCCGGCATCGGTATCGATGCACATGTGGCGCGCTTCGAAGCCGCGCACGACGACTACAACTCCATACTGCTCAAGGCGTTGGCCGACCGTCTGGCAGAGGCGCTGGCCGAACGCCTGCATCAACGCGTGCGCACCGAGTTCTGGGGTTATGTCCAGGACGAAGCACTGGACAACGAAGCCTTGATCGCCGAGCGCTATCGCGGCATACGCCCGGCGCCCGGCTACCCGGCCTGCCCCGAACACAGCGAAAAACGCACCTTGTTCGATCTGCTCGATGCCGAGCGCAACGCCGATATGTCGCTGACCGAAAGCTTCGCGATGCTGCCCACTGCCGCGGTCTGCGGTTATTACTTCAGCCACCCCAAGAGCCAGTACTTCGTGGTCGGGCGACTGGGCAAGGAACAGGTGGCCGATTACGCAAAGCGCAAGGGCATCACGCTGGCACTGGCCGAGCGTTGGCTGGCATCGAACCTGGATTACGACCCGGAGTAAGGGGCATCTGCAGACCGCAGATATCGTAGGAGCGCACCCGGGCGCGACGAGGCTTTCCCGGTAGCGCCTCATCGCGCCCGGGTGCGCTCCTACGCTGCAACGCCGCCGCATTGCGCGGCGGCGCTTGGATCACGCCAACATCAAGCAGCCTGCCGCAACACGTTCAAGACTTCGTAGCACGCACCCATGGTGTGATAATCGGTCTTACCCGCCGGGCTTTTCTCATCGCTGTACTTGCGGTTGTCCGCATCCAGGATGCGATACCACGCGCCATATTGATGGTCGATCATGTGCGCCCACGAATAGGCCCACAGCGTGTCATACCACTGCCAGTAGCGATCGTCGCCGCTGCGCTGGGCCAGCAATGCGGCAGCGGCCAGCGACTCGGCCTGCACCCAGAAATACTTATCGTCGTCGCAAACATTCCCGTCGGGATCGAAGCCGTAATACAGCCCGCCGCGCTGCGTGTCCCATGAGCGCTCCACCGCCACATCGAACAGATGCTGCGCGGTGGGCAGCAACCAGTCGGCCGGTGCATAGCGATCCAGCAGCATCAGCAGCTTGGCCCATTCGGTCTGATGGCCGGGCTGAAAACCCCAGGGGCGGAACAGGTGCTTGGGATTGTCGCGGTTGTAATCCCAGTCGATATTCCACTGCAGGTCGTAATGCTCCCACACCAACCCATCGGCCTTGGCTGCCTGGCGAAGGGTCATGTTCTCCGCGAGCACCAGCGCGCGATCGAGATAACGCTGCTCGCCGCCGGCCTCGTACGCCGCAATCATCGCCTCGCACATATGCATGTTGGCGTTCTGGCCGCGGTAGCTGGTGAAATTGAACTGCGCGTCGGCCTCGTCGCGATACAGCCCGAACTGCGCGTCCCAGAAGTACTTTTCCAGCAGCTGCCAGGTCTCGTCCATCCACGCACGCGCCTCATCGACACCGGCCTTCAAACCACACGCATACGCCAGCAGCACGAAGGCCACGCCATAGCAGTGATTCATGTCGTCTTCGACCACGCCGTCGCGCAGCGTCCACGCATAGCCGCCGGTTTGCGGGTTGCGATGCACGTTGCGCAGATAATCCAGCCCGTGACGCACCGCCTGCAGGTACGCCGCATCGCCGAACTCGCGGTAGGCCATCGCGTAGTTGAAGACAAAGCGCGTACTGCTGACCAGGTGCCGATGCCCGGCGTCGTAGATCGAACCGTCATCGCGGAAATACTGGAAAAACCCACCTGCCGGATCGATCGCGCGCGGATGGTAGAACGCCATGGTATCGGCGATGTGCTGGCGCAAGACGTCAGCCGAACGGAAATCGGGTGCGGGTGTTGCAGGCAAACGGCTCATGATTGTTCCTGGATCAAGGAATGGACTTCATCGATGCTCGGCATTGCCGCGAACGCGCCCTTGCGCGTCACCGCCAGCGCGCCGACCGCGGCAGCAAACCGAATCACCTCATTGACTGCCGCAGGATCGCCGCATAGCTGCTCCAGCGTTGCAGCACGCATTGCCAGCTGATACAGCAGCCCGCCAACGAACGCATCGCCAGCGGCGGTGCTATCGCGCACCTGCACCTGGAACGCCGGCACCTGGCCCGAATCGGTGCGTGTCTGCCAATGCACCGGCCCGCCGCCATCGGTGACCAGCAACCAACTGGCCTTGCCCTGCCACAGCTTTTGCGTGACCGCACTGGCATCGCTGTCGAGCGTTCCCGCCAGATACTCAAGTTCCTCGCGCGACAGCTTGACCACATCGGCCAACGCCAGCGCCTCCCATAGCAGCAGCGCCGGGTTCACATCCTGCGGCCACAGCATCGGGCGCAGGTTGAGGTCCAGGCTGACGATGGCGCCATCGGCGCGCGCACGGCGCATGCCGTCGAGCGTGCACTGGGCAATCTCCGGCTCGGTCATGCTGTTGGAGCACACATGCAAGACCGCTGCCTGCTTAAACCCGTCCGCAGCGAAGTGCTCGGGACGGAACAACAGGTCCGCTGCCGGCGGACGGTAGAAACTGAAACTGCGCTCGCCCGCTTCGTCCAGCGCAACGAACGCCAACGCAGTCTTGGCCTGATCGGTGCGCACGATGCCGTCGGTCGCCACGCCGGATTGCTGCAGGCTTTGCAGCAGGAAATCGCCGAACATGTCGCGCCCGAGCATGCCGACAAAATGCGCAGCGCCCCCCAGGCGCGCCACCGCAACGGCGACGTTGGCCGGCGCACCGCCGGCATATTGCGCGAAGGTACGCGCCTGGTCCGGGTGGGTCTGCGGCAACGCCAGCATGTCGATCAGCGCTTCGCCGAAACACACCACCTGATGCTTGGTCGCACTCATGCGCGTGCCTCCGCCAGTGCGCCGCGCAAACGCGAGCCCCAGATACCGTAGAACACGATGTACAGGTAGCACAGCAATGGCAGCACGAACGACTCATGCAGGCCGATGCCATCGGCGAGCAACCCTTGCAGGTACGGCACGATGGCGCCGCCGACGATGGCCATGATCAGCAGGCTCGACGCGCGCCCGGTCAGCGGACCAAGCCGCTCGATGCCCAAGGTGAAGATGGTCGGGAACATGATCGAATTGAACAGGCCGATCGCCACCAGTGCATACACCGCCAACATGCCGCCGCTGGCCATGGTCAGGCCCAGCAACAGCGCATTGATTGCCGCGAACACCGACAACAACACGCGCGGCGACAGCTTGGCCAGCAGCGCCGAGCCGATGAAGCGGCCGATCATCGCCAGCGTCCAGTAGGCCGACACATACTTGGTCGCCTCGCGCTCGGTGAACCCACCGATCTGCGGCAACGAGAAGTAGTTGACCATCAGGCTGCCGATCGCCACTTCTGCGCCCACATAGAAGAAGATCGCCAGCACACCGAAACGCACATGCGGGTGTTGCAAGGCGTCGAGCAAGGAATGCGTGCTGTCGTCTTTCTGTGCACTGGCGTCGGTCAGCGCCGGCAGACGGAACAAGAACACGAAAACCGCCAGCAAGAACAGCACGATACCCAGCCCGATGTACGGGCCTTGCACAGCCTGCGCTTCCTGCACGCGGTAAGCCAGTTGCTCGGCTTCCGGCAATGCCTTCAGCTGGTCGCCGCTCATCACCGTGTTGGACAGGATCAACCAGCCGCCCAACAGTGGCGCGATGGCGGTGCCGAGCGAATTCAGTGCCTGTGCCAGGGTCAGGCGACTGGAGGCGCTGCGCTCCGGACCTAGCAAGGCGACGTAGGGATTGGCCGCCACCTGCAAGATGGTGATGCCGGTGGCCAGCACGAACAATGCGCCGAGAAATGCGCCGTACACGCGCAATTCCGCCGCCGGCCAGAAACCCAGCGCGCCGACCGCCGCCACCGCCAACCCCGCCACGATGCCCTGCTTGTAGCCCAACCGATTCACCAGCCAACCAGCCGGCAACGACATCAGGAAGTACGCACCGAAGAAGGTGAACTGCACCAGCATCGCCTGCGCGAAGTTGAGCTCGAACACCGCCTTCAGGTGCGGAATCAGGATGTCGTTGAGGCAGGTCAGAAAGCCCCACATGAAAAAGATCGTGGTGACCACCGACAGCGCGACGCCGTTATTGACGGGCGCCTTGCTGCCGCTGGGCACGGAGGATTGCGTGGAAAGGGAAACCATAGGAGTTGCCTGGTCAGCGGCCTGAGGCCTTGGTGGGGGAATGGGCGGGTGAACCGCTCGGGGGAGGTGATGACAGCTGCGTTGTCGGTCCGCAGGCGCTGCTCGCACGAATATTCAAGGCGACTGCGGCGGTCAGCTGTTGTGCGGCGAGCCCCGGGCTACCGATGCGTTGCAGTACCAGTTGCGCAGCCTGCCTGCCACGCGCACGCGGGTCAGCAGCCAGGGTGGTCAATGCAGGCGTGAACAGCGCCGCTTCGGCGATATCGTCGAAGCCGGTCACCGCAAAGTCGCGGCCGGGCACGATGCCGTGCTTGGCCAGCGCCGCCATCAAACCGAGCGCAACGCTGTCGTTGTAGCAGACCGCTGCAGTCGCGGCGTGCGCCGCACTGCTCAGCAAGCGCGCACCGCACACTGCAGCGTCCTGGCGATTTGGAGCCGACTCGACGTAATGCGTTTCCAGGTCCGCCGCCTGCATCGCGCGCGCGTAACCGGCGCGACGCTGCCGGCAGGAACTGGATGCGGCATGACCACCGAAAAACACGATACGCCGATGACCTTGCGCGATCAGGTGCGAGCAGGCCACGAACGCGCCTTGTGCGTTGTCCAGCGCCAGCAGATCCCACTGCGCGCCCTCCACCTCGCGATTGAACAGCACCACGTTGCGTTGGCGGCCGAGCACCTGAGTCAGCGCCTGCGCCTGGCTGCCTTCGGCCGGTGACAGGATGATGCCCGCCGGCGTGTGCTCCATCAGCGAGGTCAGCACTGCTTGTTGACGCTGCGTCGATTCGCCGGTGCTACCGAGCAAGGTGACATAACCGGCTGCGCCCAGCGCCTCGTCCACACCGGCGGCGAACTCGGCAAAAAACGGGTTGGACAAATCGTTGATGACCAGCGCGACGCTGGACGAGGTGCGTTGGCGCAGATTCGCCGCGGCGCGGTTGTAGACGTAATTCTGCCGATCCAACTCGGCCTCCACGCGCGCGCGCGTGCTTGCATGCACAAGCGGGCTTCCGCGCAGCACCAGCGACACCGTTGCGCGCGACACACCGATGGCGCTGGCGATATCGCGTAACGTCACCGCACCGCGCCGCGCGCCCGGCGTATCGCCGTCCGCAGTCATCCCGGGTGTCGGCTCGGCTGGCGTCACGTGGCAAGCCTGGCGGTGGAAGAAAGACGCATGTATTGGCATCAAATTGGATCGATCCAATTAGGCCTCTTCCGCGCAGCCAATGCATGCGGCAGTGCAACATCGGCATTCGCACAGGACTAGAGCCCAGAGCAGTACACCGACCGGCCAGCGACCCGGCAGCGGCGGTTCGCGCCGCTCACTCAAACGCGATCGACAACCCGATGCCACCTTGCCAGTCCGGGCTTTCCGAGGTCAGTCCCCGCAACACCGACACATCCAGCTGCATCGCATGCGGCAGCTGCCAGGCGCCACCCGCGCCGGCCACGCGCGAATGCGCGCTGCCGGTATCCACGCCCGCCTCCACATAGCTGCTGAAATGGTCGCCGGAGAAAAACGTGTAATTGGGCGCGAAGGTCCAGGTGTGCCCGTCGTCGTCGCGCGCGTAATTGACGTACAACGCAATGGCGCGCTGCTGCGCCAGATCCCAGGATGCAGTCACGCCCAGTTCGCGCGAGTAGCCGTCGCTGAAGGCTGGGCTGCCGGTCGGGATGCTGTAAGTGCCCAACGCAGCCCAATGGAAGTGCTCCGAACGCGATGGCAAGGCCACCTTCAACCCGACGCTGCTGTCCCCGCCGCCACGCACCCGCGCACCCGCGCCATGCTGCCAGTTGTAGCTGTCGCTCCCGAGTTGCAGCTCGACATTCTGAAACAGCCCCAGACGCAGCAGCGTGTCGGCCGTGTATTGGGTCGTGCGCTGACCGTCGCTGCGATCGGTACTCGCATCCGGCAAGCCCTGCTCCCAGGCGAACGCACCTGGCTGCAACGCCTCCGCAGCGAATGGAATGCCCGGCCGGTCGAACGCCGGCGCATCGCCTGACTGCGCGCTGGCATGCCCGCTAGCGACACACAGCGCAAGCATCACCGCGGCGAACGCCGTTCGGCGCGGCGCCCGCACCGGCACGCGACTGCGGGCACGCATGTCGACGGCCGCCACGACGTGGAATTTCAGGTATTTCGACGATAGGGACATATGCAGCACCATGGGCAGGACGGAGCAACCAGGCAGGGACGAAGGCACGGCAGAGGCCCCAGCGTGCATCGACACGAACGGCGCGCATGGTGCCGCGCCGCCCGTGACCGGCTTGTAGAGCGGCGCTCTGCACGCTGTGTTCCGTGCCAGCGGTCAGGGTGAGCCCGATGGCATTGCATGAAGCACCATGATCAAGCGACAACCTGCATTGTGCGCCCGACCATCCGATGGCCGCCATCTGGCTCACGCGGTGGCTGCGCGCTTATTGCCTGCGGAAAATGCAATGAAATGGGCACCGGTGCGCGCCCATGCACGCCACACACCACCCATCGCGCGCCTTACCAGACCAGGTCGTCGGGCACCTGATACTTCGGATCAGCGTACGGGTCGTCGCCCGCCGGTGCGTTCGGGTCCACCTTCAGGGCGACCGATGGGGCGAACACCGCTTCGGCTTCGGCAAGCAGCTCGGCAGTCACCAGCAGATAGCGTCCATTGAGTTGCAGCACGCCCAGCTCGCCGACGTTGAGCGCCTTGAGCTGATCGGCGGTGACGTAAATGCGCTTGATCTTGCCGCCATACGGAAAATGCCGGGCGATATCCGCAGCGGCGTCATTCAAACCCTTGTCCTTCACCAGCGCTTCGAGCTTGGCCTTGGCTTCGCGACGCAGGCGTGCTTCTTCCTGCTTCACTCGCTCGGCTTCGATGCGCTCGTCCTTCTCGCGCTGCGCACGGATCGCATAGGCCTTGGCCAGATCGATATCTTCGCGCGTGCGCGCCGGCTTGGGACCACGACGGTCTGCAGCGGAATGCGGTGGACGCGGCGCGGTGCCGGGCTTGCCGTCGTGCCGACGCTCGGGCCTGCCAGCGGGTCTGCGCTCGCCATTGCCGTCGGTTGCCGCGGCGGCATGCGGCCGCTGCGGGCCCCTGCCCTGGCCCGGCCGATTGCCCCCGGGTGCTGGTTTGCCAGCATGGCCATGTGCACGCGCTGCAGGCCGTGCATCGGGTTTGCGTTCGGGCTTGGGCGCGGACTTGAAGCCCAACCCAAGCAACTGGTCACGTAAGGTATCGCTCATGGCGGTGGCAATCTGCAATCAGTAGTGCGGAGGCGGCGGTTCGTCCGCTGCATCGGCAAACAACGTGGAGCGCACCTTGCCCAGGTCCTCGAGCAGGTGGCGGATCAATTCGGCATTGCGTGCACCCGTCAAGCGGGCGTCTGCAAGTGCTTCACTCAGTTCGTTGAGCGCCTGCTCCTGGAAGGAGAGGCGCGTTTCCAATTCGATCAACCGCGCTTCCAGCGCGCGGTCGTGCAGCGGGAGTTGCTCATGCATATAGCGAACGGCCTCGTCCAATGGCGTAGTACGCCAGACCTGCGGCTTCGATCTGCTGCGGATCGTAAAGGTTGCGGCCGTCGAAGACGACATCGTCCTTCAAGGCCTGCTTGATCTTGCCGAAGTCCGGGCTGCGGAACTGCTTCCACTCGGTGACCACCACCAGTGCGTCGGCGCCTTCCAGGGCAGCGAAGGCCTCGTCGCAGAAGGCCAGAACCCGCGATTGAGGGCATCAGGCTTGGCTTGATCGATACCCACGCAGACCACCTGATGCCGCACTTCCGCCAGGCAGGCACCGGTCACAAGACCCACGTAGCCGGTGCCGAAGATCGCAACGCGCATGGAATGGAATGCCTGCCGCGGAAGATCAGGGAAGGATACCCATCAGTTCGACATCGAACGTCAACGTTGCGTCAGGTCCGATCGGCCCGCCCTGCGTGCCGTTCGGGCCATAGGCCAGGTTGGAAGGAATCCAGAAACGGTATTTCGAACCGACCGGCATCAACGCCACGCCCTCGGTCCAACCGGGAATGACTTGATCAAGACCGAACTCCGCCGGCTGGCCGCGCTGGTAGGAACTGTCGAAGACCTGCCCGTTGAGCAGCTTGCCTTCGTAGTTCACACGCACCTTGCTGGTCCGCATTGGGCGCTCGCCGCTGCCCTGGCGCAACACCATGTACTGCAGGCCGGACGCGGTGGTGATCACGCCCTTCTCGGTCTTGTTCTTGGCAAGGAATTCATTGCCCTGCTGACGATTATTAGCAGCGGCAGCGCCCTGCTTGGCAGAGGCGAATGCCTGCATGGTGGCTGCGGCCTCCTGCTGGGTCAGACGCGTGGTGCCCTTGGCGAACACGGTACGCACCGCTTCGATCAGGATCGACAGATCGATCTCACCCTTGATGCCGGCCAGCGACGGACCAACCGCACGATCGCCGAGCATCAGGCCGACATTTTCCTTGGACGGCGCAGCCGGCGCGGCGCCCGGCGCCATGCCTGGCACCTGCTGGCCGTTGCGGGCAGCGAGCGCGGTACGCAGCGCAGTATCGGTGGCCTGGGTCTGCTCATCCGACAACAGCGGCTTGCCGCCCTTGAACGCATTTTCGATGGCGCGTTGCATCGCGTTCACATCGATGTCCTGAGCAATCGGCTCGAACGAACGTGCCACGTCCATACCGATGGCGTAGCTGACGTTGTCGCGCGTGCTCTTATCAGACGATGCATTCAAAGCTGGCTTCTCCTTGGTGGCCGCTGCGGCCGGTTGCTGCGACATCGCCGGCATCGACGCCGCCATTGCCACCATCAGTAACGACGCCGCCGCGCCGCGCTTTCCCATCTTCATTCGATGCACTTCCCAAAAGTGAAAAGACACGCCACCGATGGCGCTGAATGCGCATTGTCGCACGCGCGCGCGGCGATGCGAGCGCTGCGCTCAGCGCGCCGGCGCCTTGAGCTCGCGTTCGATTGCTGCCAGCACGCTCGGATCGTCCGGTTTGATCTTGCTGGGGAACTGCGCAACCACCCGGCCATCGCGACCGATCAGATACTTGTGGAAGTTCCAGCCCGGCGCCACGCCAGTGGCCTGGGTCAGGCGCTGATACAGCGGCGTTGCCTGCGCACCCAGCACATGGACCTTTTCGAACATCGGGAACTTCACGCCATAGGTCAGCGTGCAGAATTCCTGGATCTGCTTCTCAGATCCCGGTTCCTGTCCCTGGAAATCGTTGGACGGAAAGCCCAGCACGGTGAAGCCGCGGCTGCCGAAGCGCTGGTTGAGCGCTTCCAGACTTTCGTACTGTGGGGTGAAGCCGCACTTGCTGGCGGTGTTGACCAACATGACAACCTTGCCGCCGTAGGTACGGTTCAGGTTGATCGGCGTTTTGCCGGCCAGCGGCCGGTACTCCACATCCAGTACCGGGGTGCCGGCAGCGAACGCGGACGTTGCAAAGAAGCCAGTCAATACAAGAGCTAGCAGACGATTGAGCAACATGAGCAATGCCCTTCGAGAGTTGAGGCGGCGCACCGATAAAGGGGTGCCATCAGTTGGGGATGACAAACAGTTGACTACCTGCGTGTCGGTGTTATAGTTGAATACAACACCAGTCATCCAACGCAGGGGAAAGCATGAACAGCACACGCTTCACGCGACCAGTTCCGCTGTTGCTGTTCGGCAGCACCCTGTTTGCCATTGGTTGCCTGGGAGCCGCTTCCAGTCAGGTGACGGAGTCCGGCGCCGATTATGGCGTGTCGGAGGCGGTTACGGAAAACGCGACAACTCCCCCCGAAGCGCGTTCCCGGCCTGGCCGGCATGTGCGCGCTTCGCTGTCGATGCCCTATTTCTCCTTCGCGCAGGCCCTGCGCCCACGGAGCTGATCATGAACGATATTCAGTGGAGCGACGGCGCTCCCATCTACCGCCAACTCAAGGAACGGGTGATTGCCATGATGCTCGATGGAATTCTTAAGCCCGGCGACGCTCTGCCCTCGGTGCGCCAGGTGGCGGCCAATTACCAACTCAACCCCATCACCGTCTCGCGTGCGTATCAGGAACTGGCCGACGAGAACCTGGTGGAGAAACGCCGCGGCCTGGGCATGTTCATGACCCCGGAAGCCGCACAGAAGCTGCGTGGCAGCGAACGCGAGCGTTTCTTGAATGAAGAATGGCCCGCCGTGCTGGAAAGGATCCAGCGCCTGGGACTGTCCATCGACGATCTGTTGCCACAGGGAAAAACACCATGACCGCCGTCTCCTCCGACCATGTGGTCGATGCACGTGGCCTGCGCAAGGCCTACAAGCATCGGCTTGCGCTGGACAACACCAGCTTCACCATCGCCGCTGGCCGCATTATTGGACTGATCGGCCCCAACGGCGCCGGCAAGACCACTGCGCTCAAGGCGGTGCTGGGCCTGACCGATTTCGCCGGCGAGTTGCAGGTGTTGGGCATGGATCCGCGCACGCAGCGCAACGCGCTGATGAACGAGGTCTGCTTCATTGCCGATGTGGCGGTGCTGCCACGCTGGCTGCGGGTCGGCGAAGCGATCGATTTCGTCGCCGGCGTGCATCCGCGTTTCGATCGCGCCAAGTGCGAGCGCTTCCTGGCCAATACCCAGCTCAACCGCAAATCGCGGGTGCGCGAGTTGTCCAAGGGCATGATCGTGCAGCTGCATCTGGCGCTGGTGATGGCCATCGACGCACGCATCCTGGTGCTGGACGAACCGACCCTGGGCCTGGACATCCTCTACCGCAAGCAGTTCTACCAGCGCCTGCTGGAGGACTACTTCGACGAGCAGAAGACCATCATCGTCACCACCCACCAGGTCGAGGAGATCGAACACATCCTCACCGATGTGATGTTCATCCGCGACGGCCGCATCGTGCTCACCGCCGATATGGAAAGCGTCTCCGAGCGCTATACCGAAGTCCTGGTCGGTGCCGACCAGCTGGATGCAGCGCGCGCCCTGAAACCGATCGACGAGCGCGGCCTGCCGTTCGGCAAGACCGTGATGTTGTTCGATGGCGCGCCGAAAGAGCAGCTCGCCCGTTTTGGCGAAACCCGCAATCCCGGCCTAGCCGACCTGTTCGTTGCGGTCATGAAGGGGACCTACGCATGAATGCAGTGACCAACCAAGCGTCACCCGCACGCACCTTCGCCTGGCTGCTCAAACGCGAATATTGGGAGCACCGTGGCGGCTTCGTGTGGGCGCAGTTCATCACCGGCGGCATTGCGGTGTTCTTCGCGCTGCTGGGCGCGGTGATCGGTGCGATCAGTGCGCGCCGCAACATGGTCGGCGACAGCATCGCCATGGACGACCTGGCCGAATACACCCGCACGCTGGGCCAGGTCGGCGACGGCCTGCTGCTGGGCGGCATCGGCATCGCCTCGGTGGTCCTGGCGTTTGTGGTGTTTTTCTATGCGCTCGGCAGCCTGTACGACGACCGCCGCGACCGCAGCGTGCTGTTCTGGAAATCGTTGCCGGTGTCGGACGTGCAGACGGTGTTGTCCAAGGCCGCCTGGGCGTTGCTGCTGGCGCCGCTGATTTCCATCGCGATCGGTGCGGCGGTCGGCATGGCGCTGTGGTTGATCGCCATCGTTGGCGCCTTGATTGCAGGTGTGCCCAGCCCCTGGGCGCTGGCGACCCATTCGCATCCGTTTTCGCTGCTGTGGCTGTTGCTGAAGACCGTTCCGATGAGCCTGTTGTGGGCGCTGCCGACCGTGGGCTGGCTGATGTTCTGCTCGGCCTGGGCCAACAGCAAGCCGTTCCTGTGGGCGGTGCTGTTTCCGCTGCTGGCCTGCGTGATGCTGAGCATTCTCTCGGCGATGCCAGGCGTGTCGCTGCCGATCGGCTGGATCTGGTACGTCGTCGGCTATCGCGGCCTGCTCAGCGCCCTGCCCGGCACCTGGTCGCCACTTGCCGTCAGCGGCAATCTGGACAGCAGCATGATCCAGAACCCCAGCGATCTGGTGCAGTGGGCATTGCAGCACACCGATAGCACACGTGTGTATGGCAGCCCTGACATCTGGATCGGCGCAGCCATCGGCGTTGCGTTGATCGCCGCCTCCATCTATCTGCGCCGTCGGCGCTCCGAAGCCTGAGGGACGTCCCATGCGCCTGACCCTGAGCCTGGCCATCCTGCTCGCATTGCCCGGTGTTGCAGCGGCAGAGGAGCAGTGCAAATTCTCCGAACCGCGCAGCCTGGACCTGCAGCTGACCGGCGTGAAGTCGGTCCTGTTCGAGGTCGCTTCCAACGACCTGCATCTGGACGCCTCGCCCAGCGGCGGCGGAAAACTGAGCGGGCGCGCCTGCGCTGCCAGGGCCGAGTTGCTCAAGAGCCTGACCGTGACCCAGAAGCGCGTCGGCGACAAGCTGGTGGTGAGCTTGAACGATGACCGCCGGTTTTCCTTCGGCAACAGCTATTCCTACCTGGATCTGCGCGGCAGCGTGCCAAACACGCTGCTGGTGCAATTCGACGTGGGTTCCGGCGATGCGCAGATCAACGGGGCCGCCGCAGTGAGCGCGGACGTGGGTTCCGGCGACATGACGATTCGTCACACCAAGGGCCGCGTGACCGCCAAGGTGGGTTCCGGCGATGTCGAGCTGGAAGATCTGGGCGCCCTGCGCGTGCTGGCAGTGGGCTCGGGCGACCTCAAGGCGCGTGAGGTGCACGGTGCGGCAGAGGTGGCGAAAGTGCAGTCCGGCGAAGTCAAGCTGCACGGCGTCGCAGGCAACATCAAGATCGGCACGATCGGCTCGGGCGATGTCGATATCCGCGATGTGCAAGGCAATGTCAACGTGGAGTCGGTCGCTTCCGGCGCGTTGAACGTCCGCAAGGTGCGCGGCGATCTGAACGTGGCGCGCAAGGGCAGCGGCGATATCAGTGTGAGCGATGTCACCGGCAGCACGCGAGTGCCGGCAGACAAATGACGACTTCTTTCAGGATGTGGGGGAATTGCTGATGAAAGTGCTTGTTTCGGCGGTAGTGATGAGCGTGTTGCTGGTGGGTTGCGGCAAATCCGAACCCACCGTCAACGTCTCCGGCCAGGCCAATGGTGCCGGCGTGACCTTTATCGGCAAGAGCCTGACGCTCAAGCGCGATGGCTTGCCGGCCGCCACCATCAGCGTCGATGGCGCGCTCAGCATCGACGGCAAGCCGGTTGACTTGAACCAGGCGCAACGTCAGGCGATGCGCAGCTACTACGCGCAGGTGCAAGGCGTGGCCAAGAAGGGCATCGACATCGGCACCCAGGGCGCGGCGTTTGGCGCACATGCGGCAGGCGAAGCGATCAAGGGCGTGCTCAGCGGCAACTCCGACCAGATCGGCGACAGGATCGAGGCCGAGGCAGACACCTTCAAGAACAAGGCCCTGCAGATCTGCGATCAGCTGGCCACGCTGCGCACCGCACAGGATGCAGCCGCGCACCTGGTGCCGGCCTTTGCGCCGTATTCGACGCTGACGCAGCACGACATCGACGATTGCCGCACGTAGAGCGACCGACAAACCGACCACGCCCACCGCCGGCCGGGCGTGGTCGTCGCACGGAGCGGCATGTGCCGCTCGTCCACTGCGACGCTTGTGCGCCACACGCCTGGTTGACGACCGTTCGCAGGGAGGTGGCAGCGCTTCTTTCAGCAACGCTCGGCAACTGCGTATCGCACCGCCTGCGCAGCCGGTGCGGTGGCTGAGTGGCCGGCCCGGAATGTGCTCCGAGCCGGCGATGCGTGCACGGCGACCAAACAGAACGACGCCCTGCGACATTTTGGCAGGCGCCGAACCGCCGCTTTGCCGATTCGACGACCGGGGCGGGATTACACTAGTGCGCTCCCCTCATTCCATCGACCCCATGAACAAGTTCGTGATGCTCTGCATGGCGCTGCTGCTGTGCACGCTTGCTGCCTGTGGCGACCAGTCGTCTCGCCGCGCCGAACGCGGCAAGCCGCGCGTTGCGGTCACCACGCAGTCGGTGATGATCCGCCGCCCGCCGGCTGCCAATGCCGAAATCACCCCCGACGGCACGCTCAAGATCGACGACATCGCGCTGCCGCAGAAAGAGCCGACACGCGCCAAGCTGCAGCTGCTGTTCGGCCACCTGCAGATGCTGCGTCAGCAGGCGGTCAACGAGGCCGGTCCGGATCCGGAGTACAAGTCGATCAAGCTGACCGCTACGCCGGAAATCCAGACCCTCAGTGGCGAGTTGCTGGATGAAATTCCGTCGTTGCAGCCGTATCGCGAGAGTTTCAGTAACGTGCAAGCCGAGCGGCACTGACGCTCGGGCACCTTAGCCAGGCGACGACCAGGCCGTCAAACCTGTAGGAGCGGGCTTGCGCGCGACAGGCGTCATCGATAACGCCCCATCGCGCACAAGTGCGCTCTACGCAAGCACTGCGGTAATCACCCCCCGCCACCACCGCCGGCCTGGATACCGCCACGCGTCAATGCCGCCGGGTCGAGCAATCGCCGCAGTTCCGCTTCGCCGAGCCCGCTGTCTTCCTTTGCCACATCCAGTACCGGGCGCTGCTCCTTGTAGCCGCGCTTGGCAATCGCCGCGGCTTTTTCATAACCGATGATCGGATTCAGTGCCGTCACCAAAATGGGGTTGCGGTCCAGCGCCTCGCGGACGCGTTCCTGACGCACCTTCAGCCCGGCAATGGCGGTGTCGGCCAACAGACGCGACACGTTGCCCAGCAGGGTGATCGAATCCAGCAGGTTGTAGGCGATCAGCGGCAACGTCACGTTCAACTGGAAGTTGCCGGTCTGCCCGGCGATGGTGATGGCCGTGTGGTGGCCGATCACCTGCGCGCACGCCATCACGGTAGCTTCGGGAATCACCGGATTGACCTTGCCCGGCATGATCGAGCTGCCAGGCTGCAGCGCCGGCAGTTCGATTTCGCCCAGTCCCGCCAACGGGCCGGCATTCATCCAGCGCAGGTCGTTTGCGATCTTGATCAGCGCCACCGCCAGCGCGTTGAGCTGGCCGGACAACTCCACCGCGTCGTCCTGTGCGGCGAGTCCTTCGAACTTGTTTTCCGCGCTCTGGAACCTGGCTCCGCTCAGGCTGGACAAGGCCTTGGCCACCTTGCTACCGAAACGCGGATCGGCATTGATGCCGGTGCCTATCGCCGTGCCGCCCAGCGGCAAGCGGCGCAAGCGTTTGAGCGCGTCGTCGATACGCTCCTGCGCCGAACTCAGCTGCGCCGACCACGCGCCGAACTCCTGCCCAAAGGTGAGCGGCATCGCATCCATCAAATGCGTGCGACCGGTCTTGACGATCTTGTCCAGCGATTTGGCGCGCTTGTCGATGGTCTTGCGCAGATGCTTGAGCGCCGGTTGCAGATGTTCCTGCACGGCGAGCAAGGCCGACACGCGAATGGCGGTGGGCACCACATCGTTGGAACTCTGGCCGAGATTGACGTGGTCGTTGGGATGCACCGCATCCGTGCCGGCACGCGTGGCCAAGGTGGCAATCACCTCATTGGCATTCATGTTGGATGAAGTGCCCGAACCGGTCTGGTAGACATCGATGGGAAACTGCGCATCGAAGCGACCCTCGGCCACTTGCAATGCAGCGGCCTGCACGGTCTTGCCGATCGACTTGGGCAGCAATCCAAGCTCGGCGTTGACGCCGGCTGCCGCGGCCTTGATCAAGCCCAACGCGCGAATGAAACCGCGCGGCATCGGCTGCCCGGACACCGGGAAATTCTGCACCGCGCGCTGGGTCTGCGCACCCCACAGCGCATCGGCGGGCACCTGCAGTTCGCCCATGCTGTCGTGTTCGGTCCTGAAACGTTCGCTCATCTGCACTCTCCGCACATTGCTGATTTGTGGTGATGGATGGCTGGCGGCGGGCGTACCCACGCTGGCGAGGCTGTCTACGATACTCGCTCGCCGCGTTGCGACGATGTCGTCGCACGCCGTCGGCTAGACTGCCTGCTGATCTTGACGAGATACCAAGCCGCCATGGGCGATGAGCCTGACTGTAGAAACGTAAGTTCCGCATCGATTTCCGCGACACCGCTTGTCGCCGCTGCACATGCGGTCGCATGCCGATGTACCGCTCCCGCAGCGCATGGAGGCGGCCATGTGGGGTAACGTCCTGCTGCTGTTGGTGGCATTGCTGCTGGTGCTGTTGAATGGGTTTTTTGTCGCCGCCGAATTTGCGCTGGTCAAGCTGCGGCACACGCAAGCGGTGGGCCTGGCGCAGACCAACGGCTGGCGCGGGCGTTTGCTGCTCGGTGTACACGCGCATCTGGATGCGTATCTGTCGGCCTGCCAGCTCGGCATCACCCTGGCCTCGCTCGGATTGGGCTGGGTCGGCGAGCCGGCGTTCGCGCATCTGCTGCAACCGCTATTCGACACACTGGGCCTGTCGCCAGAAGCGGCACAGTTCACTGCGCTGGCAATCGCGTTCAGCCTGATTTCGTTCCTGCACATCGTGCTGGGCGAATTGGCGCCCAAGACCATGGCGATCCGCCGCCCGGAACGCATGTCGTTGTGGACCGCCGCGCCGCTATACGTTTTCTATTGGCTGATGTACCCGGCCATCTGGGTCCTCAATACCAGCGCCAATCGCTTCCTGCGCCTGCTCGGCTGGGGCGAAGTGGAACATCACTCGCATCGTTATTCACGCGAGGAATTGATGCTGATCGTCGGCCGCCAGGACCCAAACGCCGCAACGCCCGACCAGGGGCTGGCCTTGATGAGCCACGCGTTGGAATTGCCGGATCTGGTCGCCGGCGATCTGATGCGTCCGCGCGAGCACATGCGCAGCCTGCGCGAAGGCATGAACCTGCAAGCGGTGCTGGCCGAATTCAGTGAGTCGCGCTACAGCCGCTACCCCTGGTTCGATGCCGATGGCGAGCAAGTGCTGGGCATCCTGCACACCAAGGATCTGCTGGTGGCGATGGCGCGCGGCCAGAACCTGGACGATCTGCGCCCGCTGCTGCGCCCGCCCACCGTGCTGACCCTGGAAACGCCGATTCCCAACGCACTGGAGCAATTCCGCACCGGCACCACCCACCTGGCGCTGTGCGTGGAAGAAGAAGGCCGCATCCTGGGCTTTTTCACCCTGGAAGACCTGCTGGAAGTAGTGGTCGGCGACATCGAGGACGAGCACCGTCATGCGGTGCGCGATGCCCCGATCCGTGGCCAGGACGGCTCGCTGCTGGTCGCCGGTAGCACCTCGATCTTCCGCCTGGAACGCCTGCTCGGTCAGGATCTGAGCGCACCGGACCACGTCAATTCGGTCGGCGGACTGATTTTGTATCAGCTGCAGCGCCTGCCGGAGGAAGGCGAAACGCTGGAACTGGATGGGCACCTGCTGACCGTGCGGCGCATGGCAGGCCACCGCATCCAGGCCGTCACGGTGCGTCCGGTGGGCGAAGCCGTCGACGCGGCAAGCTGAAGCCGTCGAGTCATTCGGCGGACGCGCCAGGCGATTGGCCGATGCGAAACCAGTAACGGTAATCGCGCGACTGCCCGCCGAACCGCACCCCGCGAATGGTCACGTCGTAGATCACACCCGGCTGCAGGCGCGGCACCCGGAACTGCAGGCTGTTGGGTACCCCGAAACCTTCGTGGTCGTCGCTCAGGTTGCGCACCTGCAGTTGGCGTCCATCGCGCTCGCGGACCTGCACCTGCGCATCGGCGTAGTCGACATCGCGATTGGCGAACTTGCGCTTGCGGTCCGGCAAGGCGGTGAACGACAACAGCGCATCGTCGACGTAGTAGCGGCGCGGGTACTCGCCGATCGGCCAGGCGATGAAATCCTCGCGCGTGCGCGCAGCGACGCCGACCGTCGGAACCAAGCGCAGCGCAGCACCGCTACTGACCGCAGCGCCGTCGCGACCGGCCACCATGCCGAAGGCGACGCGTTGCAGAAACGGATCCAGCAGCCAGCGCCGGTGCCCCAATCCACCGGCGCTGACGTTGTTGGCGTCGGTCAGCCATTCGATCACGATCTGTTCGGCGCTGGAAAAACGCAGCAGCGGCGAGCTGACCCCGCCATAGATCAGGCTGCGGCGCGCGCCCCTGGCTGCGGTGTCGGAATAACAGCGCCAGTGGGGCGTCGGCGTATGGCTGAGGCGGCCGTTGGCGGCAATGACCAAGGCCGCCTGGGTGGCTTCGGTCTCGGCCGCCGGGTCGTCGTCGACCGCCTCCAGACCGTGCAGCCGACGGATGTCGTTGATCAGCGCCAGCACGCGTTGTCGCTGCGCCGGCTGCAGCTCGCCGGCGCGGCAGCTGGCGATCGCGGGCGGGGTGCGATACAGCGCCGCCGCCTGCGCGGCGAAGTCGGCATCCTGCGCGGCGGCGGGCAGCGCGGCGGACAAGATCGCGAAGGCGAGGCGAGCGAAGATCGGGCGCATGGCAGGCCGGAACAGCGCGGGGAGCTCTACCATAAAGTGCAGCTCGCGCCATGTCGGGGCTTCTCTGCCGCGCCGATAGCCCGCCATTCAGCCCACGCCGACGCGGGTTGGAGGACCGGTTTTGCAGCGCTGCGAGCCTGCCTGCGGCCCTGGCGGCGTAGAATGCTGGCCCCACCGTCACCGCTGCCTCCCTTGCCCATGTCGGATTCCGCCCTGCTCGCCCTGTCCCCGCTCGACGGCCGCTACGCCTCCAAGGTGGATGCGCTGCGCCCGATCTTTTCCGAATACGGCCTGATCAAGGCCCGGGTCAAGGTCGAAATCGAATGGCTGCTGGCACTGGCCAGCGAGCCGGGCATCGCCGAACTGGCGCCGTTCTCGGAAAGCGCCGCGCAGCGCCTGCGTGCGCTGGCCGATGGCTTCAGCGTCACCCATGCCGCCCGCGTCAAGGAGATCGAGCGCACCACCAACCATGACGTCAAGGCGGTGGAGTACTTCATCAAGGAGCAGCTCACCGACGACGCCGAGCTCGGGCCGGCACTGGAATTCGTGCACTTTGCCTGCACCAGCGAAGACATCAACAACCTCAGCTACGGCCTGATGCTGGAGCAGGCCCGCCGCGAGGTGCTGCTGCCTAGCCTGGACGGCATCGTCGCCTCGCTGCGCAGCCTGGCGCATGCGCAGGCGGCCCAGCCGATGCTCTCGCGTACCCATGGCCAGACCGCCTCGCCCACCACGCTGGGCAAGGAAATCGCCAACGTGGTCGCGCGCCTGGAGCGCCAGCGCAAGCAGATCGCCGCAGTCGAACTGACCGGCAAGATCAACGGCGCGGTCGGCAACTACAACGCACACCTGGTGTCGTACCCGGACCTGGACTGGGCGGCGTTCGCACAGCGTTTCGTGGAAAGCCTGGGCCTGGTGTTCAACCCCTACACCACCCAGATCGAACCGCACGACAATGTGGCCGAAATCGGCGATGCCAGCCGCCGCGCCAACACCATCCTGATCGACCTGGCGCGCGACATCTGGGGCTATATCTCGCTGGGCTACTTCAAGCAGAAGCTCAAAGAGGGCGAAGTCGGCTCCTCGACCATGCCGCACAAGGTCAACCCCATCGACTTCGAAAATGCCGAGGGCAATTTCGGCATCGCCAACGCGCTGTTCGAACACTTTTCCGCCAAGTTGCCGATCAGCCGCTGGCAGCGCGACCTCACCGATTCCACCGTGCTGCGCGCACTCGGCACCGCGTTCGGCCACACCCAGGTCGCGCTGGATTCGCTGGCCAAGGGCCTGGGCAAGCTCACCGTCAACCCCGAGCGCCTGGATGCCGACCTGGATGCGGCCTGGGAAGTGCTGGCCGAAGCCGTGCAGACGGTCATGCGCCGCCACGGCCTGCCCAATCCGTACGAACAACTCAAGGCGCTGACCCGCGGCCAGGGCATTCCCGCCGCCTCGATGCAGGCCTTCGTGGAAAGCCTGCAACTGCCCGAAGACGACAAGCAGCGCCTGCGCGCGCTCACCCCGGGCGCCTACACCGGCCTGGCCGAGCAGTTGGCGCGCGCGATCTGAGCTGACCGAAGCGCACGCGCGGTGCGAGCTTGCGCAGCGGGTCACGTCATCGACCTTATCGGCGAAGCTGCATCGGCGAGCCTGCAGCGACATGACCACATGTCGATGCAGGCCGATCACGGCCAGTGATAACGAGTCCACGACACCTCGCACCGGACGCACTCCACATCGTTGGCGGGTTGGACGCCCGGCCAGCGCCTGCACATGGGTGACCCAACCGCACTGCTATCGTGCCGGCCTCACCTTCAGGAGATCGGCGATGCGCGTCACTCACACGGCACTGTCACTGTTGACGCTGGCAAGCGTCCTTGCACTGAACGGATGCGGCGGCGAGGGCCCCGCTGCGCAGGCGCCATCGGCGGTCTCCACTCCCCTGACCGATCCGGCCAGCGGCGCAGACTGTGCCGGCAAAGACGTCCGGCTGACCCGCAATGACAGCGAATGGATCCTGCACGGCGAGTGCGGCACGGTCACCATCACCGCCTCGCGTGGCACGATGAATCTGGACACTGCACGCAGCATTCGGCTGGAGGGAAGCAACTTCACGGTGCTCAACGAGCAACTCGGTCAGCTCAGCGTGAGCGGTCACGACAACACGCTCAATCTGACCGATGTCGACACCGTGGATATCCAGGGCAACAAGAATCTGGTGCTGGCGCGCGCCGTCAAACAGGTACGGTTTTCGGGCAACGACAACACCGTCAACCCATCCAGCAAACCCGCACTGGACGACCGTGGCAGCGGCAACAAAGTGATGTGATGCGTGCTGGTGCGCTACCCGCGCACGCGACGATCGGCGTGCGCGGCAGGCGCCACCATGCCGCTGGCAAGGCCATCAACACGAAGAAGCGATCGGAAACGCCGGCCAGCCCTGCAGCGGCGAACCGGAGCGGGCACGTTGCGCGCCGCACAGGTGCACATCCGGCTCGGGCAGTCGACAATAGGCCATTGGCGCCGGCCGATGCCGCGCACCGCACTCTCTTCTACATCGTGTAAGGACCCCAAATGGCCGTACGTAAAGCGACCCCACTTGCCATCGAAGTCCAGGCCCGTCCGGGACAGCCGCTGGGCATGCCGGTCGAGCGTTTCCTGCGCAATTACTGGCACAAGCACCCGCTGTTGATCCGCAATGCGTTCGCGGATTTCGCCTCGCCGCTGCAGCCGGAAGACCTGGCCGGGCTGGCCTGCGAAGACGGCGTGCTGGCACGCCTGATCAGCCACGACCGCACCACCGACGGCTGGGACGTGCGCACCGGCCCGTTCCAGGAAACCGATTTTCCCGGACTGCCCGACCATGACTGGACCTTGCTGGTGCAGGACGTGGACAAATGGGACGCCGACGTGCGTGCCCTGCTGGAGCACTTCCGCTTCCTGCCGCGCTGGCGTATCGACGACATCATGATCAGCTTCGCGGCCACTGGCGGTTCGGTGGGCGCGCATGTCGACCATTACGACGTGTTCCTGCTGCAGGGCCAGGGCCACCGCCGCTGGCAGATCGACGCGCGCACCGTCCAGGGCCGCAAGGCCACGCCGCTGGCGTTCCGCGACGATGTCGAGCTCAAGCTGCTACGCGAGTTCAAGCCCACCCACGATTGGGTGCTGGGCCCGGGCGACATGCTCTACCTGCCGCCGCTGATCCCGCACCACGGTGTGGCCGAAGACGCCTGCCTGACCTTCTCCATCGGCACCCGCGCACCGTCCTCGGCCGAGCTGATCGGCGATTACCTGGACACCTTGATTGCCGATGCCGACGAGGCCGTGCGCTATCACGACGAAGACCTCAAGGTGCCGGCCGATCCCTACGAAATCGACGTTACCGCGATGAACCGCGTGGTCGCTGCGCTCAATGCGCTGCGCATGAACGACCCCGACCGCCTGGGCGACTGGTTCGGCCGCTTCATGACCACCTACCGCGCCTCCGGCGACGTGGTGCCGGCGCCCGAGCCGATCCCGCGCGAAGCGGTCGAGCAGGCGCTGGAAGAAGGCGTGCTGCTGCACCGCCACCCGTGGTCGCGGCTGGCCTGGCGGCGCGCCAAACGCGGCGCCACGCTGTTCTGCAGCGGCCTGGAGTTTGCGCTGTCGGCCAAGGATGCGTCCCGTCTGGCCGCGGCCGAAGAGATCGACGGCACTTTGTACGCGCAGTTGTCCCCGCGTGGCCGCGAGGTGGTACTGGAGCTGCTGGCACAGGGCCACTACCAGCGCGCCCACGAAGATGCCGAGGACGACCTCGCAGACGACCACGCGCATGCCCTGAGCGTGTCGGCCGACCACGACGACGAAGATGCCGATGCCGAGGACGACGCGCCGGAGGCGGACGAAGACATCGATGCCGACGCCGATGTCGAACAGGTTGCCGACGCTGCCGACACCCCGGCAGAGGCGCTGGAGGCCGATGTCGAACCCGGCGACGATGCCGAAGCCGAGCAGGACGTCGACAGTGCGATCGCCGACAAGACCGATTCCGACGACAGCGACGACACCACCAAGCCTGCATGACCGCGCACGCCAGACCGCAGATCGTCACGCTGGACCCGGCCGCCGACGCGGCGGCGCTGCGTGCGCTGCGGCTGGCCTGCGCCACCGACACCGCTGGCGCCACCGGCGGTGTCCAGTGGGATGCATTGGATCCGCTCAGCCTGCATCTGGCCGTACGCGACGAGGGCCAGCTGATCGCCTCGGTGCGGCTCACCGCCGATCGCCGCCTCGACCGCCTCGGCGTTCTGCCCAACTGGCGCCGCCGTGGCGTGGCCGACCAACTGCTCGCTGCCGCAGTCGACGCGGCACGGCGGCACGGCTGGCCTAGCCTGCGCGCATGTCCCAGCCCAGCTGCGGAAGCGGTCTTCGCGCGCCTGGGCTTTCTGCCCGACGCTGGCACCCTCTCCTCACCCGAGCGCATTGGCCAGGCCCACGATGCGCCCGGTACCGTCGTGCACCGTCGCCTCGACGGCCCGATGGCAGTGGACTCCTTCACCGCAGCCTTGGCCGCCACCACCGGGTTGCTGTGCGCCGCGCGCCGCCAGGTGCTGATCTACACCCGCGCCCTGGACCCGCCCCTGTTCGACAACGCCGCGGTGCTCGACGCGCTGCGTCGTTTCGCCACCGCCCGCCACGACAAGCGTGTACATGTCCTGGTGCAAGACACCGCCAGTGCCGCGGCCAGCAGCAGCGCGATGCTGCGCCTGGCACAGCGCCTGCCCAGCGTGTTCCGGTTCCGCGCGGTCAGCGACCCGGTCGATGCAAGTTTTGCATCGGTCTATGTTGTCGGCGACGACGCCTACTACTTTCGTCCAACGGGTCATCGCTTCGATGATGGCGAAACCTGGCTGTCGGGTGCAGCGCGCAGCCGCCAGTTGGAGCGCGAATTCGCGCAGATATGGGAGCGCAGCGCGCTCTGGAACGAGCCGCGCGCGCTCGGCATCTGACCCCACAGCGCCGCTCGCACGTAGGCGCGCGCGCAATTGGTCTACCCCGCCGGTCAGCTTGCAGACGCCCCCTCACTAGCGCAAGGGGGTATAATTTTTCGAGATTTGAGACCGACCGACGGGGCATCTCGCCCTGCCGCTTCCGCACAATCATCCCCACAGCAGACCCGACTTACCATCGTGGATAATCTCCTAAAGCAGTTCGCGCAGTCATCGCAGCTCGCCGGCGGCAACGCCGCCTACATCGAGGATCTGTACGAGCAGTACCTCGTCGCCCCGGACAGTGTCGATCCGAAGTGGAAGAGCTACTTCGATGGTTTCGAAGGTCGCGGTGCCGGTGACGTACCGCATTCGGCGGCCATCGCCCATATCCTCACCGCCTCCAAGCAAGCTGCCAACGCCGGTACCGGCGCAGGCGCCAGCGACGAGCGCGAGCGCAATGTCGGCCGTCTGATCACTGCCTACCGCGCCCGTGGCCACCTCGGCGCACAGCTCGACCCGCTGGGCCTGGTCCCGCCGGTCAACCCGCCCGACCTGGACCTGCCGTTCCACAGCCTGTCCCAGGCCGATCTGGACAGCGAGTTCAGTACCGGCGGCATCGGTGGCCAGCCGCGCATGAAGCTCAAGGATCTGCTGACGCGCCTGAAGGCGACTTACGCCAGCAGCATCGGCGCCGAGTTCATGCACATCCAGGAGTTCGACCAGCGCCAGTGGATTTACAAGCGCCTGGAAGACGCCGGCGGCAAGATTGCCGGCGATGCGGCCAGCCGCAAGCGCACCCTGGAGCGGCTCACCGCTGCCGAAGGCCTGGAGCGCTACCTGCACACCAAGTACGTCGGCCAGAAGCGCTTCTCGCTGGAAGGCGGCGATTCGCTGATCCCGATGATGGACGAGATCATTCGCCAGTCCGGCAACGATCAGGTCAAGGACATCGTGATCGGCATGGCCCACCGCGGCCGCCTCAACGTGCTGGTCAATACGCTGGGCAAGAACCCGCGCAAGCTGTTCGACGAATTCGAAGGCAAGTTCGAGCACGCCCATGACGACCGCGCGCACACCGGCGACGTCAAGTACCACATGGGTTTCTCGGCCGATATCGCAGTCGGCACCGACAAGCAGGTGCACCTGGCACTGGCGTTCAACCCCTCGCACCTGGAAATCGTCGACCCGGTCGTGGTCGGCAGCGTGCGTTCGCGCCAGGAGCGTTTCGGCGATGCCGAGCGCAAGGCCGTCCTGCCGATCCTGATCCATGGCGACGCCGCATTCGCCGGCCAGGGCGTGGTGATGGAACTGTTCCAGATGTCGCAGGCGCGCGGTTTCGCGGTCGGCGGCACCGTGCACATCGTGGTCAACAACCAGATCGGCTTCACCACCAGCACCCGCGACGACGCCCGCTCCACGTTGTACTGCACGGACGTGGCCAAGATGATCGGCGCGCCGGTCTTCCACGTGAACGGCGACGATCCGGACGCGGTGATGTTCGTGTCCAAGCTGGCCTACGAATTCCGCCAGCAGTTCAAGAAGGACGTGGTCATCGACCTGGTCTGCTACCGCCGTTGGGGCCATAACGAGGCCGACGAACCGGCAGCGACCCAACCGGTGATGTACCAGACCATCCGCAAGCACAAGACCACCCGCGAGCTGTATGCCGCCAAGCTGGAAAGCGACGGCGTGCTGAGCGCCGACGAGGCCAAGGCCCTGGTGGACGGCTACCGCAACAAGCTCGATTCGGGCGAGTACACCACCGAACTGGCCAAGCGCAAGCCGGACGAATTTGCCATCGATTGGTCCAAGTACCTGGTCGGCACCGCTGCCGATCCGGTGGACACGCGCGTCAAGCGCGAGCAGCTGGACCGTCTGGCCAAGCTGATCACCACCATCCCCGAAGGCGTCGAATTGCATGCCCGCGTGGCGAAGATCTACGAAGATCGCGTCAAGATGGCGGCAGGCGACCAGCTTGGCGACTGGGGCTTCGCGGAAAACCTGGCCTACGCCACCTTGCTGGCCGAGGGTCACAAGCTGCGTCTGGTCGGCCAGGACGCCGGCCGCGGCACGTTCTTCCACCGTCACGCGATCCTGCATGACCAGAAGACCGACGATTACTACCTGCCGCTGCGCCAGCTGGTGCAGAACCCGGAAGACGCCACCGTCATCGACTCGCTGCTGAGCGAAGAAGCGGTGATGGGCTTCGAATACGGCTACTCCACTACCGACCCGAATGCGCTGTGCATCTGGGAAGCGCAGTTCGGCGACTTCGCCAACGGCGCGCAGGTGGTGATCGACCAGTTCATCGCCGCCGGCGAAGCTAAGTGGGGCCGCATCGCAGGCCTGTCGCTGTTCCTGCCGCATGGCTACGAAGGCCAGGGCCCGGAGCACAGCTCTGCACGTCTGGAGCGTTTCCTGCAGCTGTGCGCGCTGGAGAACATGCTGGTCTGCGTGCCGACCACGCCGGCGCAATGCTTCCACATGATCCGCCGCCAGATGCGCATGACCACCCGCAAGCCGCTGGTGGTGATGACGCCCAAGTCGTTGCTGCGCCACAAGCTGGCGGTGTCGAGCCTGGAAGAACTGGCCGACGGGCAATTCCAGCACCTGATCCCGGACGCCAAGGCCGACGCGGCCAAGGTCAAGCGCGTGGTGCTGTGCTCGGGCAAGGTCTATTACGACCTGCTCGAAGACCAGACCAAGCGCGGCCAGGACGATGTCGCCATCCTGCGTGTGGAGCAGCTGTATCCGTTCCCGCGCGCGCAGCTGGCGGCCGAGCTCAAGGCCTATGCCAACGCCACCGGCGTGGTGTGGTGCCAGGAAGAGCCGCAGAACCAGGGTGCGTGGTACCAGATCCGCCACCACCTCAACTTCTGCCTGGCCAGCGGCCAGAGCCTGCATTACGCCGGCCGTGCCCGTTCGCCCTCGCCTGCCGCCGGCCACATGGCCGACCACATCATCGAGCAGCAGAAGCTGGTTGCCGATGCGCTGCTCAACCCGTTCAACGACCAAGTCGCTGAATAACTCCTCTTCCCCAAAGAACGAAAACCCTAGGACGCTCCCCGAATGGCCACCGAAGTCAAAGTTCCGGTACTGCCCGAATCCGTTTCCGACGCCACCATCGCCAGCTGGCACAAGAAGGCCGGCGAAGCGGTCAAGCGCGACGAGAATCTGGTCGACCTGGAAACCGACAAGGTCGTGTTGGAAGTTCCTTCGCCGGTCGACGGCGTACTGAAGGAAATCAAGTTCGACACCGGCAGCACGGTCACCAGCAACCAGATCCTGGCGATCATCGAAGAAGGCGCCGTGGCTGCCGCTGCACCGGCTGAAGAGAAGAAGGCCGCTGCACCGGCGCCTGCCGCTGCTGCGCCAGCAGCCGCTCCGGCACCGGCTGCCGCCGCCGCGCCTGCGGCTGCGTCCAAGTCCGCTGCCGATGCGCTGCCGCCAGGTGCGCGCTTCTCCGCAATCACCCAGGGCGTGGATCCGTCGCAGGTCGAAGGCACCGGCCGTCGTGGCGCGGTGACCAAGGAAGACATCGTCAACTTCGCCAAGGCCGGCGGCGTCGGCAAGGCTTCGGGCGCCCGCCCGGAAGAGCGCGTGCCGATGACCCGCGTGCGCAAGACCATTGCCAAGCGCCTGATGGAGTCCAAGAACTCCACCGCGATGCTGACCACCTTCAACGAGGTCAACCTGGCCAAGGTGTCGGCCGCACGCAAGGAGCTGCAGGACGAGTTCCAGAAGGCGCACGGCATCAAGCTCGGCTTCATGAGCTTCTTCGTCAAGGCCGCCGCCAACGCGCTGCAGCGCTTCCCGCTGGTCAATGCCTCGATCGACGGCGACGACATCATCTATCACGGCTACAGCGACATCTCGATCGCTGTGTCGACCGACAAGGGGCTGGTCACGCCGGTGCTGCGTAATGTCGAGCGCCAGTCGTTCGCCGACGTCGAGCAGGGCATCGCCGACTACGCCGCCAAGGCGCGCGCCGGCAAGCTGGGCCTGGACGACCTGCAGGGCGGCACCTTCACCATCACCAACGGCGGCACCTTCGGCTCGCTGCTGTCGACCCCGATCATCAACCCGCCGCAGAGCGCCATCCTGGGCATGCATGCGATCAAGGAGCGTCCGATCGCCGAGAACGGCCAGGTCGTGATCGCCCCGATGATGTACCTGGCGCTGTCCTACGACCACCGCATCATCGACGGCAAGGATTCGGTGCAGTTCCTGGTAGACATCAAGAACCAGCTGGAGAACCCGGGCCGCATGTTGTTCGGCCTGTAAGAGCCGGGAATCGGGAATGGAGAGTCGGGAATGGGACAAGCGCCCACCGCCCGCTCCATTCCCGCCTGGACCTGGATGGCACGCGACAGGCGCATGCGCTGTTGCGATTCCCCATTCCCTATTCCCCATTCCCGTGAGCAAATGAAATGAGCGAACAATTCGACGTCGTCGTCATCGGTGCTGGCCCGGCCGGTTATCACGCCGCCATCCGCGCGGCCCAGCTGGGCATGAAGGTCGCCTGCATCGACGCGGCACTGGGCAAGGACGGCAAGCCGGCGCTGGGCGGTACCTGCCTGCGCGTGGGCTGCATCCCGTCCAAGGCGCTGCTGGATTCCTCGCGCCAGTTCTGGAACATGGGTCACCTGTTCGGCGACCACGGCATCAGCTTCAACGACGCCAAGATGGACGTGCCCACGATGATCGGCCGCAAGGACAAGATCGTGAAGCAGTTCACCGGCGGCATCGCGATGCTGTTCAAAGCCAACAAGATCACCCCGTACTACGGTTTCGGCCAGCTGCAGCCGGGCAACATCGTCAAGGTGAGCCAGCACGAAGGCGGCGAGATCGAGCTCAAGGGCACCAATGTGATCCTGGCCGCCGGTTCGGAATCGATCGAACTGCCGTTCGCCAAGTTCGATGGCGACACCATCGTCGACAACGTCGGCGGGCTGGACTTCACTGCGGTGCCCAAGCGCCTGGCGGTGATCGGCGCTGGCGTGATCGGCCTGGAGCTGGGCAGCGTGTGGAAGCGCCTGGGCGCCGAGGTCACCATCCTCGAAGCGCTGCCGGACTTCCTGGCGCTGGCCGATGCCGAAGTGGCCAAGACCGCACTGAAGGAATTCAAGAAGCAGGGCCTGGACATCAAGCTGGGCGCCAAGGTCAGCAAGACCGAGATCACCGGCAGCGGCGACGCCAAGCAGGTGGTGCTGAGCTACACCGACGCGACCGGCGAGCAGACCCTGACCGTGGACAAGCTGCTGGTGGCCGTGGGCCGCAAGGCCGCGACCAAGAACCTGCTGGCCGAGGGCACCGGGGTCAAGGTCACCGACCGCGGCCAGATCGAGGTCGATGGCCATTGCCACACCGGTGTGGATGGCGTCTGGGCGATCGGCGACTGCGTGCGCGGCCCGATGCTGGCGCACAAGGGCTTCGAGGAAGGCATCGCGGTGGCCGAACTGATCGCCGGCCTGCCCGGCCACGTTAACTTCGACACCATTCCGTGGGTCATCTACACCGAGCCGGAAATTGCCTGGGTCGGCAAGACCGAGCAGCAGTTGAAGGCCGAAGGCGTTGCCTACAAGGCCGGCAGCTTTCCGTTCGCGGCGATCGGTCGCGCGGTGGCCATGGGCGAGCCGGCCGGCTTCGTCAAGGTGATCGCCGATGCCGAAACTGACCGCGTGCTGGGTATGCACCTGGTGGGCGTGGGCGTGTCCGAGCTGGTGCACGAAGGTGTGCTGACGATGGAATTCAACGGCTCGGCCGACGACCTGGCGCGCATCTGCCACGCCCATCCGACGCTGTCCGAAGCGATCCACGACGCCGCCATGGCGGTCAGCAAGCGCGCGATCCACAAGGCCAACTAAGACCGGGATTCGGGATTCGGGCGTGGGGATTCGTAAACGACTCCCTCTCCTGATCATCTCCCGGCAAGCACATGACGCCGGGCTAAAAACCCGGCGTTATGTTTTTCAGGCACGGTCAAAACAATCCTGCAACGTTCATTTCGGCGGGCCTCTAGATGGCATCGACGCAGCGCGCCCGGTTTTACGAATCCCCAATCCCCAATTCCGAATCCCATGAAAAGCATCTGCGTCTATTGCGGCTCCAACGCCGGTAACAAACCGGCCTATGCCGAACGCGCCACTGCCCTGGGCACGCGCATTTCCGAGCAAGGCCTGCGACTGGTCTACGGCGGCGGCAACGTCGGCCTGATGGGCACGGTGGCCAACGCCGTCCTCGCTGCCGGCGGCCAGGTCACGGGCGTGATCCCCAAGCAACTGGCGGACTGGGAAGTGGCCCACCGCGGCTTGACCGAACTGGAGATCGTCGGCTCGATGCACGAGCGCAAGATGCGCATGTTCGAGTTGTCCGATGGCTTCGTCGCCCTGCCCGGCGGCTTCGGCACCATGGAAGAGATCTTCGAGATGCTGACCTGGCGCCAGCTCGGCATCGGCAACAAGCCCTGCGCCTTCCTGGATATCGAAGATTTCTACGCGCCGCTGATCGGCATGATCGATCGCATGGTGGAAGAGCGCTTCCTGCATCCAGATCAACGCACCGACCTGTGGTACGGCGCAGATATCGAGCAGATGCTCGAATGGATGCAGCACTACACGCCGGCGCAGGCATCGAAGTGGATCGACGAGAAGCGGCGCTCCACCCTGGTGTGAGCGAAGGCAGCCAAGACAAACGGCGTCTCACCGCGCGTCGGCCGGGTTGCCGAGGCGCCGCTCCCTGATCGCCCAACCCACAATGACAGGCGTACGTCGCCGCTGCAGCGGCGTCGGCAAGCACGATGCCACGGTGAGCGCACCACCCGTCGTCACTGCGACCCTGCGCAGGTGCTGCAGCACGATGGCACGTACACGGCGCGGTGTTGCCAGCTTGCAACGGCAGTCACGATGGCTGCGGCAATCCGCCGTACCGCCTCGCATAGAATGGCGGCGATGCTCGATACCCTCGCCGCTGATGCGCACCACAGTCTGGACATCAAGCACAGTCGCTTTGTGGCCCATGCTGTCGCACTGGAGGCTCCCGCGCATGCGCTGGAGATCGTGCAGCGCGTGGCAGTGCCGGACGCGACGCACAACTGCTGGGCCTACCGGTTCGGGCAGGACTACCGTTCCAGCGACGACGGCGAGCCAAGCGGCACCGCCGGCCGGCCGATCCTGGCCGCCATCGATGGCCAGGGCTTCGATCGGGTGGTGGTGGTGGTCACGCGCTGGTATGGCGGCATCAAGCTCGGTGCCGGCGGGCTGGTGCGCGCCTACGGCGGTACCGCGGCCGAGTGCCTGCGGCTGGCAACGCGACAGCCATTGATCGCGTTGTCGCTGGTGCAGGTACAGTGCCGGTTCGACGATCTGGGCCTGGTGCACGCAGCGCTGGCGGCCTTCCATGCCGACAAACTGGACGAACACTTCGACGCCGAGGGTGCAGCGTTGCGCGTGCAACTGCCTGCCGATCAGCTCGCCGGCTTGAAAACCCGCCTGTGCGACGCCACTCGCAATCGTGTCCATCTCTCATCCCCGGAAGCCGCATGACCGAGCCAGCCGCTGCACGTCCCAGCCCGTTGCGGAAGCTGGGCAGCCTGCGCACCTTGTGGCCATTCGTCCAACGCCAGCGCGGCCTGTTTGCCGCCTGGCTGGTCGCACTGTCGATTTCCGCTGCCGCCACGCTGAGCCTGCCCGCAGCGGTCAAGCGCATGATCGACCAAGGCTTCTCCGGCGATGCGCAGATCAACCAGGCGTTCTCGCTGCTGTTCGCAGTCTCGGTCGTGCTGGCGTTGGCAACGGCGGCGCGCTTCTATTTCGTCGCACTGCTGGGCGAAAAAGTGGTCGCCGACCTGCGCGGGCGGCTGTATGCGCACCTGATCGGCCTGGACGCCGGATTTCATGACCGCAGCCGCAGCGGCGAATTGGTGTCGCGCCTGTCGGCCGACAGCGAATTGCTGCGTGGGCTGATCGGCACCACCATGTCGGTGGCCTTGCGCAGTTCGGTCACGGTGATCGGCAGCATCGTCATGCTGTTCGTCACCAGCCCGCGGCTGGCCGGCTTCACCTTGATCGGCATCCCGCTGGCAGTGCTGCCGATCGTGCTGGGCGCACGCCGCCTGCAGAAGATTTCGCGCGCAAGCCAGGACCGTGTGGCCGATGCCAATACGCTGGCCGCCGAAACCCTGGGCGCAGTGCGCACCGTGCAGGCGCATGCACGCGAGCGTTACGAAAGCCAACGTTTCAGTACGGCACTGTTGACCGCCATCGACACCGCGAAGGTGCGCATCCGCACCCAGGCCACCGTGACCGCGGTGGCGATCATGCTGATCTTCGGCGCGATCGTCGCGGTGTTGTGGCTTGGCGCGCACGATGTGATTGCTGGCCGCATGACGCCCGGCACGCTCGGCCAGTTCGTGTTGTACGCGATGATCGGCGGCGGTTCGGTCGGGGCGCTGGCCGAGGTCTGGAACGAGTTGCAGCGTGCCGCCGGCGGCATGGGCCGGGTGAGTGAATTGCTCGACGAACAACCGCTGATCGTGGCGCCGGCCACGCCGCAGGCCTTGCCGCAGCCGCTGCGCGGCGCGATCCATTTCGACCGGGTGGTCTTCCATTACCCGCAACGCCCGGACGCGCCGGCGCTGGACGGGTTCGACCTGCATGTCAGCCCCGGCGAAACCGTGGCGCTGGTGGGTCCGTCCGGTGCGGGCAAGAGCACGGTGCTGTCGATGCTGCTGCGCTTCCACGACCCGGACAGCGGCAAGGTGCGTATCGACGACATCGACCTGCGCGAGGTCGACCCGGTCCTGTTGCGCGAGCACATCGCGCTGGTACCGCAGCAACCCACGTTGTTTGCCGCCAGCGCCGCCGACAACATCCGCTACGGGCGCCTGCAGGCCAGCGACGCCGAGGTGGAAGCGGCGGCGGCGGCGGCCGAAGCCGATGTGTTCATCCGCGCCCTGCCCCAGGGCTACGCCAGCGAACTGGGTGAGCGCGGCACGCGCCTGTCCGGCGGCCAGCAGCAACGCGTGGCGATTGCACGTGCGCTGCTCAAGGACGCGCCGATCCTGCTGCTGGACGAAGCCACCAGCGCGCTCGATGCGCAAAGCGAGCGCGCCGTGCAGCAGGCGCTGGAGCGACTGATGCAAGGCCGCACCACGCTGGTGATCGCGCACCGCCTGGCCACCGTGCTCAAGGCCGACCGCATCGTGGTGATGGATGCCGGGCGCATCGTTGCGCAGGGTACGCATGCGCAGTTGATCGCCGAAGGCGGTCTGTATGCGGAGCTGGCGCGGCTGCAGTTCATCGACCAATGAGCGCCGCCAGGCGCCGTCGTGCCAGCGATGGCACCTGGCGCAACCAGCGAAACGCCTGCGCTCGCCGCGAGACGGGCGCGGCCTTCGCTCGGCATCGGCCTGCGCCGCTCGTACACTGCGGTGACCGCGGCTCGCCCACCCTCGCCGGACGCGCTGCCGCTGCACTTGCCCGCCGCACGTGGCCCGTCTTGTCTCACCGGCCACGCCGGCCGTGCGCTCCCACGCAATCCGATGTGACCCCATGCCCCGCCCCAAAACCACTCTTCGCCAGCTGAGCTATTTCGTCGCGCTGGCCGATACCGGCAGCTTTACCCGTGCCGCCGAGCAGATGGGCGTCTCGCAGCCATCGTTGTCGCAACAGATCCGCGCATTGGAAGCGATCATCGGCGCGCCACTGTTCGAGCGCGGCGCGCAGGCAATCCTGACCCCGCTCGGTCGCGAGCTGCTCGACCGCGCACGCAGCATCCTGCTCGATGTCACCGATCTGGAAGAGGTCCGCGCCACCGCCGCCGATACCTTGATCGGCACCATCCGCCTCGGCGTCTCGCCCACGCTCGGCGCCTATCTGATGCCCAGCCTGGTGGCACGCCTGCATCGCGAGCATCCGGCCCTGCGCGTGCATGTGCGCGAAGGCCTGCCAACCGACCTCGCCGCCGACCTGAGCAACGGCACGCACGACCTGGTCCTCGCGCAACTGCCGGTAGCCGGCCGCGGCCTGCACAGCGAGCGGCTGTTTCGCGAACTGCTGCATGTGACCATGGCTGCCGATCATCCGCTGCGCACCAAGGCCTGCATCACCCCGGCCGACCTGCGCGGCGCCAACTTGCTGACCTTGATGCCGGAATACCGACTGGCAGAACAGGTTGCCGCGATCGCCATGGAGGTGGGCGCCAATGTCTTGCGCGATTACGAAGGCACCAGCCTGGACGCGATCCGCCAGATGGCCGGCATGGGCATGGGTCTTGCCTTGCTTCCGGACCTGTACGTGCGCCAGGAAATCCGCGAAGGCGACGACGTGGTGGTTCGGCCGGTCAAAGGCGGGCGCTACTATAGGGAGATCGGTCTGCTCTGGCGCCAGGGCGCCGGTCGCGCACCGGCCTTCGGCTTGATCGCCGATCTGCTGCGCGCGGTGGCTGCATAGGAAAATCCTATGCGGCACATAAGCGCTTCGGCCTTGTTTGCGGGCCGGCAACTCGTCAATGCTTCACTGAACTCATCAACGGATATCGAATGGCGGCCAAGCGGATTGGATGGCGGGAAGCGGCGAGCTGGCTGACGGAAGTTGTCGGCCCGGACATGCCGTATGTGCGCCTGACCCTGGTGTACGGCGTTGCGATCAGCCTGCTGTCGCTGGCCACGCCGATCTCGGTGCAGTTGCTGATCAACAGCGTTGCCAACACCGCGCTGCCCACGCCGCTGTGGACCTTGTCCGGGCTGTTGCTGGGCCTGCTGCTGCTGGTGGCGGCACTGAGCGCGATGCGGGTGTGGGTGATGGCGCTGTTCGAACGTCGCCTGTTCGCACGCGTGGTGGCGGAGATCACCGTGCGTGCGGTGCACGCGCAGAACCCGTTCTTCGCCGACCAGAACCGCGGCGATGTCTTCAACCGCTACTTCGATCTGGTGGTGGTGCAGAAAGCAGTGCCCAGCCTGGCGGTCGGTGCGTTCACCATCGTGCTGCAGTCGGCGGTCGGCCTGATCGTCACCAGCTTCTATCACCCGTTCTTCCTCGGCTTCAACGCGCTGCTGCTGCTGACCATCTTCTCGATCTGGATGATCTGGTCGCGCGGCTCGATCCGCTCGGCGGTCGAACTGAGCCAGGCCAAGCACAACGCCGCGCATTGGCTGGAAAGCGTCGGCGGCTCCAACGGGTTCTACAAATCCAGCCGCCATCTCAACTTCGCGATGGATCGCTCGGAAAAGGTGACCGCCGACTATGTCGACCGGCATCGGCGCCACTTCCGCTACACCTTCACCCAGACGCTGGCCTTCCTGCTCACCTATGCGGTGGCCAGCGCGGCGCTGCTGGCGCTGGGCGGCAGCCTGATCCTGCGCGGCGAGCTGTCGATCGGCCAGCTGGTGGCAGCCGAACTGATCCTGAGCGCGGTGTTCTACGGCATTGCACAGCTGGGCAGCTACCTGGACACGTTCTACGACCTGGTGGCCAGCGCGGAGGAATTGTCGCTGCTGTACGCCATCCCCCAGGAGCGCCCGGTGCTTGCCGCCGGCGAGGCGCCGCGCAATAGCGGGGTCCGCCTGGACGGGGTGGTGATCGAGGGCGCGCGTTTTGATTTCGCGCTGGAAGCCGGCGAGCAGCTGGTCACGCTGGCCGATGGCGGTGCCGAGCGCCTGCTGGCCATGGTGCTCAAGCGCCACGTCGTTCCCGACCGCGGGCTGGTGATGGTCGGTGGCGCGGACATGGCCACCTTCGATATGTACCTGCTGCGTTCGGAAGTCACCGTGCTCGACCGCCCGACCATCGTGGAAGTCACCATTCGCGAATACCTGGCAATGGCCTCGGCCGACGTGACCTCCGAAGCGATGCTGCAAGCCATCGATGCGGTGGGCCTGCGCGCGCGCATCGCCGCGTTGCCGCAAGGCCTGGACACCCGGCTTGCCGCGTCCGGCTTCCCGCTGTGGATTGGCGAGGTCATGGCGCTGAAGCTGGCCAATGCACTGCTGGTGCGCCCGCGCGTATTGATGCTGTCGCAGCTGTACGACCTGATCCCGGCCGAGCGCCTGACCCAGGTTCTGCGACGCTTGAAGGATGCAGGAACCACGGTGCTGCTGTGCACCGGGCGGCCGGAGGACATCACCCTGGATGGCTGGTTCCGGCTGGAGCCGGAGCGCCAGCAACGCTACGCCACGCGTGCCGAGCTGATCGCATCCACGCAGGAGGTGTCGCATGCCGCACGCTCCTGATCGCCTGGCGCACTTCCCCACCCTGGCGGCGATGCGTCCGCCCAGCATCGCCAAGGCGGTGGCCTGGATGCTGCTGATCGGCATCGGCATCGCTGCGGCGATCCTGGCACTGGCGCCGTGGGTGCAGACCGCCAGCGGCAAGGGCCAGGTCGTGTCGCTGGATCCCAGCGACCGCCAGCAGCCGGTCACCGCCTTCGTGCCGGGCCGCGTCGAACGCTGGTACGTGCATGACGGCCAGCATGTGTCCAAGGGCGACCCGATCGCGCGTGTCGGCGACCTGGACCCGGACCTGCTCACCCGCCTGGCCAGCGAACGCGCGCAGGCGCAGGCGGAAATCGCCGCCATCCAGCAGTCGCGTGCGGTGGCCAGCATCGATGTGGCGCGCAGCAGGCAATTGCTGGCCGAAGGCCTGGCCGGCCGCCGCGACTACGAGCTGACCCAGATCAAGGTGGCCGAAGCCGATGCCAAGCTGGCCGAATCGCGCGCCAAGCTGACCCGCATCGACATTCAGTTGAATCGCCAGTCTGCGCAGCTGGTGCGCGCCCCGCGCGACGGCCGCGTGCAGCAGCTCAATGCCGCCAGCGGCAGCGCCATGGTCTCGCCGGGCACCGTGCTGGCGGTGATCGCGCCGGAACGGGTGGAACGCGCGGTCGAGCTGTACATCGACGGCCGCGACGTGCCGCTGATCCGCCCCGGCCGCCCGGTGCGGCTGGAGTTCGAAGGCTGGCCGGCGATCCAGTTCAGCGGTTGGCCGTCGGTGGCGCACGGCATGTTCGACGGCCGGGTGCGCGCCATCGACCCCAATGCCGCGCCCGATGGGCTGTTCCGCATCCTGGTGGAGCCGATGCCGGGCAAGCCGGCATGGCCGGCGCAGGAATTCGCCCGCCAGGGCGGCAAGGTGCGCGGCTGGGTGCAGGGCGAAACGGTCAAGGTCGGCTACGAACTGTGGCGCCAGCTCAACAACTTCCCGCTGGAATTCGGCCGGCGCCCGGCTGCGACCACGCAGGAAGAGAGCAAGGCCAAGCCGGCCGCACCCAAGTCCGAAGACGAAGCGACGGGCAAGAAATGATCGGCCGTCTTGTCGTCCTGTTGATCGCACTCTGCCCCGCTGCGGCACTCGCCCAGACCGCTGCACTGACGCTGGATGAGGTACTGCAGTCGTCGGCACGCTCCGCACCGCAGATCGTCGAAGCGCTGGCGAAGGTGCGCCAGGCCGAAGGCAAGGGTATCTCGGCCGATGGCGCCTTCGACACGGTGTTCGACATTGAAGGCCGTTCGCGCGAGGCCGGCTATTACGACGGCAGCACGATCGAAACCGGGGTCAAGCGGCCGTTCGAAGAGAACGGCGGCTATTACTACGGTGGCTACCGCTCCTCGCGTGGCTCCTTCCCGATCTACGAGGACAAGTCCTATACCGATCGCGGCGGCGAAGTGAAGGTCGGCGCGCTGTACGCGCTGCTGCGCGACCGCGTGATCGACGAACGCCGCACCAAGCGCAGTATCGCCAGCACCGATATCGATGTGGCCAAGTACGAGGCGGAAATGGTGGCCATCGGCGTGCAGCGGCGCGCCGTGGATGCGTACCAGAACTGGGTCGCCGCCGGGCTGAAGTTGCGCGCCTACAACGAGCTGCTGCAACTGGCCGAGCAACGCCGCAATGCGATTTCGCGCCAGGTCACGCTTGGTGCGCGCCCCACCATCCTGCTGACCGAAAACGACCAGAATCTGGTGCGTCGTCGCGCCTTGGTAGTGCGCTCGGAACAGGACTTCGCCAATGCGGCCAACGCCTTGTCGCTGTATTTGCGCGACGACGCCGGCATGCCGCTGATCGTGTCCGCCGAACGCCTGCCGGCCGACACCACGGCGCTGGAAGGACTGGCCGGCGCCAGCAAGATCACCGCGCCGGTGGAGCGCCCGGATTACCGCGCCGTGCTGACCCGCATCGACCAGGCCACCGCACGGCTGATGCTGGCCCAGAATGATCTCAAACCGCGCCTGGATGTCAGCGTGGAAGTCAGCAAGGATCTGGGCCCGCCCGGCGTCGGCGGCCCGAACCGGTCGCTGACCGACGCCATCATCGGCTTCCGTTTCAGCGTGCCGCTGGAAAACCGCGCCGCCAGGGGCCGCGTGGCCGAAGCGCGCGCCGAGATCGAAGCGCTGGATCAGCGCAGCCGTTTTCTGCGCGACCAGATTTCGATCGAAGTGGAATCGATCGTCATCTCGCTCAATGCCGCCGAACGGCTGGCCAAGATCGCCGATGAGGAACGCGGCCTGGCAGACCGCCTGGCCGCGGCCGAGCGGCGGCGCTTCGAGCTGGGCTCGGGTGACTTTTTCCTGGTCAACCAGCGCGAGGAGACCGCCAACGACGCACGCGTACGCCTGATCGATGCGCAGGCGCGCATCGCCTCCGCGCGTGCCGAACTGGCGGCGGCCACCGCCGACCGGGATGCGTTGCAACTGAGCCGTTGACGGGGTGGCTGTGTGTCGGGCGGACGCGGTGATGCCGCAGCCATCGCGCCGTTGTGCATGTGACTTCGCGATGCTGCAGCGTGGCATCCGTTGGGTGCAAGCGAAGCCTACGCGACGGACGCATTCAACCGCCACGAAGGTTGCTGGCTGCTGTGCCCAGCGACGTTTCAGCGTGCCTGAAGCCTTGTCGAGCCCGAGACTGCAGCTGTCTGCTCCATCGCGGCAGCCGCCCATGCAACGCACGCGTACCCAGCCGCTTGTCGGAGCGGCCAGACACGATCGCCACCTCGCCTGACGAGCTCAACCACCAGATCTTGCAGACCTCACTGCATCACGACATCTGGGTAACACTCGCGTGCGCATGCTCGCCATACCGGCTCGACGCCGGGCGTGCGGATCCATCGAACTCTGCACTGCAACCTTAGGAACTTTCGGAGGTGCGTATGTCTTTCCGGCAATTTCCCGCAATCGGTGCAGATGGCGAGCCCTACGTCATCATCGAATTTCGCGACGAGCAACAACCGCGCGCAAACCCACAGTCGGCGCCGCGTTACGAGCTTCCCGACGGCCGACATCTGCAACGTCAGGGGCAGCGCTTCGTCACCGACGGCGGCGAGCTGCGCCTTTCCGCGCTCTAGGAACGGCAGCCAACCCTGCGCGCGTGGTCGCCTTGCAGCCCTGGGCGGCGCACGAAGAATCAGGACGTATTAGAAGTGTCGACTCGTGGCACGGCGGCGGTCGGAAGCTGGCGCCGTCATGTAGTTAGCTGACTCAGGCGGCACTGGTCAATTTTTGACCACCCACTACCTGGCCCTTGCGCTGCAAGGGCTAGGCGCAGTTATCCACACGCTTGTGCAAGTTTCATCCACACCCTGTGTGGATGAAATCGATCGCGATGGGCGGGCTTGGTCGCGCCACTAGCCACTGGAACGCTCCAGCACCCGACCGATCCCGCTGCGATCGATCTCGCTTGCTGCTTGCGCCAATGCGGCACGATCGCTTGCCACCTCGAAGCCGATACGGAAATGCAACTCGCCCATTGGCGTGCGCGATGAGTGGATCGAGGACAGGTTCACTCCATGCCGCTCGAACACATGCAGCAAGGCGCGCAACGAGCCGGGCTGGTCCTCGGGCAGGTACACGCTCAGTGTCAACGGCTCGGTGAGATCGGCCAGCAGGTAGCCCACGCGCTCGTAGGTGTAATTGCCTGCTGCAAGCGCGTCGTGCTGCAAGGCTTGCGCGTTGTCGTGCAGGAATTGAGTGCGGAACTGCGCACGCGCGGCATCGTCGCCCTGCGCCACCAGCGCACGCAGCTGCTGCAATTGCTGCAGCAAGCGGTCGAGCATCTCGCCCACGTACGGGTTGCCGAACTGGATGTCCTCGTAGATCGAGGGATTGAGCGAAAGAATGCGCGCGATCACCGCGGTATCCAGCTCGAACGATGCCGAGCGATACGGCATCAGCGCGCGCAGCTCGCCCAGCAGCGGTGCGTAGTCGCGCAGGGTGCCGGCCTGCGCCAGGTGAGTGGCATGCACCATCGCCTGCACCAGCGCCATCACGCGGTCGTGGTGCTCCGGCGTGGCGTACACGCATTCGGCCTGCAGCGCGCTGCACAAGGCCTGCACCCAGGCCGACCAGTGCCGCAGCCGCGCTTCGCAGACCACCATCACGCGCCCCTTCAAGGTCGGCGATTTTGGCGGTGCAGTCATCGGATGCAGGCCGACCACGTCCGCCTGCGAGGTCAGCATTGCGGCAACCGGCGCCTGTTTGATCGAGGTGACATCCAGCCACAGCTGCGCTGCAGCGCGCGCGCCGGCGAGTTCCACATACCGTTCGATCAATGCGGCGGTATGGCGAATCGGAGCGGCGAAGATCAGTACGTCCGCACGCTGCGCCAGTGTGGCTTCGTCCATGCTGCCGCTGTCGGCCGGATCGAACCCGATCACTTCCAGCTGCATGCGCGTGCGCAGGAACTGCGCCAGCCAACGCCCATACGCACCGGCGATGCCGACGATGCCGACTACCGGCTGCGCGATCATGCCAATCGCTCGACGGCAAATCGTGGCGTCGCGGCAAGTGCGGCCGGCGCCGCGGCCAGCACGTCGAACTCCTCGAATCCCGCAGCCAGGGTCGCTTCCAGCGCGCTATGCACTCCGCTGAGCGCGTGCCCCACCGCCTGCTCGAACGGCACATCGCGCAACAAGAAGCCAATCAGCAAGGCCATCAGCACATCGCCGGTGCCTGCCACATCGACCGGCAGGTGCGGGCTGGCCCAGCGATACACCGCCGCATCGCTGACTGCCAGGGTCACCAGCTCGCCCGCAGCACCGGCCACGCTATGTGCAAGGACCCATTGCGGCCCACGCGCCAGCAAAGCGCGCCCGGCAGCAATGGCATCGTCCTGCTGCAGGCTCGGCAAGCCGGTCAACCGCCCCAACTCGAATGCGTTGGGCGTCACCAGCCAGGCGTGCGGCAGCAAGCGCTCGGCGAACACGCGCTCCAGCCCGGGTTCCACATACGGGCCGGTGTGCGTGTCACCAATCACCGGGTCCAGGCAGTAGCGCAGCTGCTGGGCCTGCGGCAAGGTCTGCGCCAACCAGTCGGCGAAGGTTTCGCCGTTGGCCAGGCTTCCGAAATAGCCGGACACCAGCATGCGTGCACGCTGTGGCAAGCCGCGTTCGGTGGCGCCCAGCAACAAATCCGCCAACCAGTCGGCCGGCAGGATGCGCCCGCGCAGGGTGGCGTAGAACGGCGCGTTGCTCAGCAGCGTGGTGGGCACTTCGGCCACACGCAGTCCCAGCGCGCGCAGCGGCGGTACCGCAGCGCTGTTGCCGGCATGGCCATAGACCAATTGCGATTGCACCGAAATCACATCGATCGGCGAAGGGCCGTCCGGACGCTGGCGGCGACCATGGACGAGGTGGCTGTCGGTTGCATCGCTCATGCGGGCGGCCGTGCTGGAAAGGATGGCACCGATTATCCGCGCAACCTTGCAAGGATGTCGTGGATGAACGATGTCGCCGGCACGGCACTGTTGAACACGCGCATTCGGTCACCTACACCAAGGCCAGAGACTCAAAGCCGCCAGTGCAGCACGATCGGCAACACCGTCGTTGCACAAGGTCAGACGCGGAGGCGCATCGACGATGCTGCAATCCAAGGGCCCGAATGCACGATCGGGATGGCTTTGGCCCGCATTGCGGGCAGCAGCGTGGCGTCTGAAGGCACTGACGATGCTTCAAACGCAGGTGCCATGCGCGTGCACGCCCCTGGAAATCCCACCCCGAGGCGTTGCTGAAAAGCATGCGCCGACCGGCCATTCTCACGCGCACATCGCGTTGCATCTGCAGCGTCGTCGCACATCGGCCACGTCGCGTGCGACCTGCCGGGAAAACCAAAAAAAGCCCGACGTGCAGCAAGCCGCACGCCGGGCCATCGTGACATCACGCCGCCTGGGTCAGGACGTCATCCGATCCCAAAACCCCTTGACGCCATCGATGAAGGTGGCCGACTTGGGCGAATGCTTGCGTGCATCCTCACCGGTGAACGTGGCTTCGAACTGCTGCAGCAGTTCGCGCTGATCGGCGGTGAGATTCACCGGCGTTTCCACCACCACGCGGCAATACAGATCGCCCTCGCTGCGGCTACGCACCGAACGCACGCCCTTGCCGCGCAGGCGGAACAGCTTGCCGGTCTGGGTCTCGGCCGGGATGCGGATCTCCGCTTCGCCGCCCAGGGTCGCCACGCGGACGGTATCGCCGAGTGCGGCCTGCGAAATACGGATCGGCACCTCGCAATGCAGATCGTCGCCGTCGCGCTGGAAGATCGCATGCTCGCGCACGCGCACTTCCACATACAGATCGCCCGGCGGCGTGCCGGCCGGACCGGCCTCGCCCTCGCCTGCCAAACGAATCCGGTCGCCAGTATCCACGCCGGCGGGCACCTTGATCGACAGTACCTTGTCTTCTTCCACGCGACCGGCGCCGTGGCAGGTCTTGCAGGGGTTCTGGATCAGCGTGCCGCGGCCGTCGCAATGCGGGCAGCTCTGCTGCATGGCGAAGATGCCGCGCTGGATGCGGACCTGGCCGCGCCCATGGCAGGTGCCGCAGGTCTCGACCTTGCCGTCTTCCGAACCGCTGCCGTGGCAAGGCGTGCATTCGACCAGCGTGGGAATCTCGATGCGGCGCTCGATGCCGGCAACGGCTTCTTCCAGATCCAGTTCCAGCACGTAACCGACGTCGGCACCACGTCGCGCAGCGCGCGGACCGGCGGCGCCACCGCCGAAAATATTGCCGAAGATATCGCCAAAGATATCTCCCATGTCCGGGCCACCCGGCCCGCCCCCACCGCCCATGCCGTGCTCGAACGCCGCATGGCCGTGCGCGTCGTAGGCGCGCCGCTTATTGCCATCGGACAGCACTTCGTAGGCTTCCTTGCATTCCTTGAACGCCGCTTCGGCAGCCGCATCGCCAGGATTGCGGTCCGGGTGGTGCTTCATCGCACAGCGCCGGTACGCCTTCTTCAGCTCCTCGTCGCTGGCGCCACGGGCAACGCCCAGCACTTCGTAGTAATCGCGTTTGCTCATAAGCCGGGATTCGGGATTCGTGATTTGAGATTCGTTGAAACGCAAAAGCGGACAGCGTGTGCTGGTCCGCCCTGGCGACGCGACGCGTAAAGGATATCGGGATGGGGAAGGCGCGCTTTAGAGCTTGCCAATCCCCACTCCCGACTCCCAAATCACGGCTTACTTCTTGTCGTCCTTGACCTCGGTGAACTCGGCGTCCACCACGTCGTCGGCAGCCTTGGAGGCCTGGGCGTTGCCGCTGGCCGCATCTGCGCTGCCGCCTTGCTCTGCTGCCGCAGCGGCTGCGTACAACGACTGGCCGGCTTCTTCCAGCGTCTTGGTGCGTGCTTCGATCTGCGCCTTGTCGTCGCCCTTCATGGCGGTTTCCAGATCCGACAGCGCCGCTTCCACCTTGCCGATCACATCGCCGCCGACCTTGCTGCCATGCTCGGTGATCGCAGTCCGGGTGGCGTGGATCAGACCGTCGGCCTGGTTGCGGGCCTGCACCAGCTCCTGGAACTTCTTGTCTTCTTCGCGGTTGGCTTCCGCGTCGGCGACCATGCGCTGGATCTCTTCATCCGACAGGCCCGAACCGGCCTTGATCTCGACCTTCTGTTCCTTGTTGGTCTTCTTGTCCTTGGCCGAGACGTGCAGGATGCCGTTAGCGTCGATGTCGAAGGACACTTCCACCTGCGGCATGCCGCGCGGGGCCGGCTCGATGCCGGACAGGTCGAACTTGGCCAGCGACTTGTTGAAGCGGGCCTGCTCGCGCTCACCCTGCAACACATGCACGGTCACGGCCGACTGGTTGTCTTCGGCAGTGGAGAAGGTCTGCGAAGCCTTGGTCGGGATGGTGGTGTTCTTTTCGATGATCTTGGTGAACACGCCGCCCATGGTTTCGATACCCAGCGACAGCGGGGTCACGTCCAGCAGCAGCACGTCCTTGACGTCGCCAGCCAGCACGCCGCCCTGGATCGCGGCGCCCACGGCCACCGCTTCGTCCGGGTTGACGTCCTTGCGCGGTTCCTTGCCGAAGAAATCGGCCACCGCCTGCTGCACCTTCGGCATGCGGGTCTGACCGCCGACCAGGATCACCTCGTTGATGTCGCTGGCGCGCAGGCCGGCGTCGTTCAACGCGGTGCGGCACGGCTCGATCGACTTCTTGACCAGGTCTTCCACCAGCGCTTCGAGCTTGGCACGGGTCAACTTGATGTTGAGGTGCTTCGGGCCCGAGGCATCGGCGGTGACGTACGGCAGGTTCACTTCGGTCTGCTGGCTGGACGACAACTCGATCTTGGCGCGCTCTGCCGCGTCCTTCAGGCGCTGCAGGGCCAGCGGATCCTTGCGCAGGTCGATGCCCTGGTCCTTGTTGAACTCATCGACCAAGTACTCGATGACGCGGTTGTCGAAGTCTTCGCCGCCCAGGAAGGTGTCGCCGTTGGTGGCCAGCACCTCGAACTGCTTTTCGCCATCGACTTCGGCGATTTCGATGATCGAGACGTCGAAGGTACCGCCGCCCAGATCGTACACGGCGATCTTGCGGTCGCCGCCGTTCTTGTCCAGGCCATAGGCCAGGGCTGCGGCGGTCGGCTCGTTGATGATGCGCTTGACGTCCAGACCGGCGATGCGGCCGGCATCCTTGGTGGCCTGGCGCTGGCTGTCGTTGAAGTACGCCGGCACGGTGATCACCGCCTCGGTGACCTTCTCGCCGAGGAAGTCTTCGGCGGTCTTCTTCATCTTTTCCAGCACGCGCGCGGAGATTTCCTGCGGCGCCATGCGCTTGGCATCGCTGGTCTGCACCCAGGCGTCGCCGTTGTCGTGCGCCAGGATGCCGTACGGCACGTGCGAGATGTCCTTCTGCACTTCGCCGTCGGTGAACTTGCGGCCGATCAGGCGCTTCACCGCGTAGAAGGTGTTCTTCGGGTTGGTCACCGCCTGGCGCTTGGCCGAGGCACCGACCAGCACTTCGCCGTCCTTGGTGTAGGCGACGATCGAAGGCGTGGTGCGATCGCCCTCGGAGTTTTCGATGACGCGGGCCTTGCCGCCGTCCATGATCGACACGCACGAGTTCGTGGTGCCGAGGTCAATACCAATGATCTTGCCCATGGATACGCTCCTGATGAGTCTTTAGCTGTGTCCGGCGACGCCGGGTCTGGCTGAGATGTGGGGGTGGTGCGCAGGTGTTCAAGCCACCGGCGCACATCTGTGTTTCATGCCTGCGCCTGGCAGTTCAGCCGGCGCTGCGGGTCAGTCGTGCTTGGCCACGACCACCAGGGCCGGGCGCAGCAAGCGGTCGTTGAGCAGGTAGCCCTTCTGGAACACCTGCACCACATGGCCCGGCGCGACGCCCTCGGCCTCGCCCTGGCTGATCGCCTGGTGCTGGTCCGGGTTGAACGGCTGGCCGACCGGATCGAGCAGGGTCAGGCCGTTGTCTGCGGCCACCTTGAGCAATTGCTTGTAGGTCATGTCCAGGCCATCGCGCAGCGGGCTGGGCTCGGTACCGGCGGCGGTGAGTCCCGCGTCCAGGCTATCGAACACCGGCAGCAGCTCGCCCAGCAGCTTCTCGTTGGCGAACTTGCGCGCGTTTTCCACGTCGCGGGCGATGCGCTTGCGCTGGTTTTCCAGGTCGGCGCGCTCGCGCAAGGCGTCGGCCTTGACCAGGGCGATCTCGCTGCGCAGCGATTCGATCTCGGCCTTGAGCGGATCGGTCTCGGGTGGATTCTGGGACAGGTCTTCGGAGTCGAATTCGGGGTGGTCTTGGTTCATATGCAGTTCCCGGGCAGGCGGAACGCCCGCCCCAACGTCACCCCGTATATGGGCGCCTGCGCGCGTTTCAAGCAAACACGATCGCGCCGATCGATGCCGGTTATCGCGTACCGGGCGACTCCATGGCCGCACCCAGGACGTCGGCGGCGGTCTGCACCAGTGGAATCAGCCGGTCGTAGGCCATGCGTTTGGGCCCGATCACCCCCAGCACGCCCAGCACCTGGCCATTGGCGGCGTAAGGTGCAGTGACCAGCGAGACGTCTTCCAGCGACACCATGCCGGTTTCCTCGCCGATGAAGATGCGTACGCCCGGGGCCTGGATGGTGCGTTCGAGCAGTTGCAGGATCTCGCGCTTGCTAGCGAAAACCTCGAACAGTTCGCGCAGGCGATCCAGGTCCGACAGATCCTGCACGCCCATCAGCCGGGTCTGCCCGGCCATCACCATGTCGTCGGCATCGGCCGGCACCAGCGCCTCGCTGGCCAGGTCCACGCTGTGCGCCAGCAGTTGTTCCATCTCGCTCTTGGCCATGCGCAGCTCGCGCAGCAGGCAGGCGCGGATGTCGGCCAGCGCGCGCCCGGCGAACTGCGCATTGAGGTAATTGGCCACCCGTTCCAGCTCGACAGGCTCGTAGGCGCGCCGCGGCTCGATCACCCGGTTCTGCACCTCGTTGTCGGCAAACACCAGGATCGCCAGCACGCGGCGCGCATCCAGCGCCACGAAATCGATATGCCGGAACGCGAACTGCTCGCGGCGCGGCGCGCTGACCACGCCGACGAAGTGGCTCATCGCCGACAGCATCTGCGAGGCGCTGCCCAGCAACGATTGCGTGCCGTTGCCGCTGGCCAGCTCCGCGCGCAGGCGGCGTACTTCCTCTTCGCCGGGCGGCTGCATCTGCACCAGGCTGTCGACGAACACCCGGTAGCCATGCGCGGTCGGCACGCGTCCGGCCGAGGTATGCGGGGAGCTGAGCAGGCCGACGTCCTCCAGGTCGGCGAGGATATTGCGGATGGTGGCCGGACTGACGTCCAGGCCCGCATGCTGGGCCAGCGTCTTGGAGCCCACCGGCTCGCCGTCGCGGATGTAGCGCGCAATCAGTGTGCGCAGCAACTGACGGGCGCGGGGGTCGAGCATTGGGGACTGGGACGCGCGCATGGGATCATCCGGTGAGACAGCGCATAGATAATGTCTGGCCCCGGGGATGGCAAGCATCCGATTCCCCGTTTGCCCCTGCCACCCTAAGCTTCCCCAAAGCGTTCACACTCGACCTCATGCTCAGACACCTCTCGATCAAGGATTTCGCCGTTGTCCGTGCCACCGAACTGGAATTCGGGCCGGGAATGACCGTGGTCTCGGGCGAAACAGGCGCCGGCAAGTCGCTGATGGTGGACGCGCTGGGCTTTCTGTCCGGCCTGCGCGCCGACAGCGGCGTGGTCCGTCATGGCGCCGAGCGCGCCGAACTGTCGGCCGAATTCCAGCTGCCAGCCGAGCATCCCGGCCTGGGCTGGCTGGCCGACAACGAACTCGACGACGAGGCGCAATGCCAGCTGCGCCGGATCATCCGCGCCGACGGTGGCTCGCGCGCGTGGATCAACGGCCGCCCGGTCACCTCCTCGCAGCTGGCCGAACTGGCCTCCAAGCTGGTGGAAATCCACGGCCAGCACGAGCACCAGGCGCTGATGGCCCGGCACAGCCAGCTCGCCCTGCTCGATGCCTATGCCCGCAACAGCGCCCAGCGCGAGCAGGTGCGCCAGGCCAGCCAGCGCTGGCAGGCGCTGCTGGACGAGCGCGATGCGCTGTCGGCGCAGGGCGATGTCTCCGACCGGATCGGCTTCCTGGAGCACCAACTGGCCGAACTGGAGCGCGAGGACCTGGACCCGGCCGCGATTGCCGCACTGGACGTCAATCACCGTCGCCAGGCCCACGCCACCGCGCTGATCGGCGCCTGCGACAGCGTCGCCCAGCAGCTCAATGGCGACGACGGCGCCAGCGCCCTGGGCCTGTTGCAGGACAGCCGCCACGATTTGTCGCGCGTGGCCGAGCACGAACCGCGCCTGGGCGAGGTCGACGCGCTGCTGGACAGCGCCGTCATCCAGATCGAGGAAGCGCTGGCCCTGCTCGACCGCGTGCGCGACGACCTGGAGGCCGACCCGGCCCAATTCGAGGCGATGGAGCGCCGCCTTGGCCGTCTGCACGACCTGGCGCGCAAACACCGCGTCACGCCTGACGAGCTGGCCGCGCATCGCGATCATCTGGCTGCCGAGGTCGAGAGCCTGCGCGGCGCCGATGAGCGCCTGCAGCAGCTCGACAAGCACATCGAAACCGCCACGGGCGCCTGGCGCAGTGCGGCCGGTGCGCTCAGCGACAGCCGCACCACCGCCGCCGAGGCGTTGTCGGCCGCCACCACCGCGCTGATCGGCGAGTTGGGCATGGGCGGCGGGCAGTTCCTGATCCAGCTGCAGCCGCACGAGGGCGCCCGCCCCGATCCCAATGGCGCCGAACGGGTGGAATTCCTGGTCGCCGCCAACGCCGGGCAACCCCCGCGTGCGTTGCGCAAGGTCGCCTCCGGCGGCGAGCTGTCGCGCATTTCGCTGGCCATCGAAGTGGCCGCACTGGGCCTGGACAGCGTACCCACCATGGTGTTCGACGAAGTGGATTCGGGCATCGGCGGCGCGGTGGCCGACATCGTCGGGCAGAAACTGCGCGCGCTGGGCGAAGAGCGCCAGGTGCTGTGCGTCACCCACCTGCCGCAGGTCGCCGCCAAGGGCCACGCGCATTACCGGGTCAGCAAGGCGCCGGTGGACGGCATGACCCAAAGCGCGGTCGAACTGCTCGGCCCGCAGGCCCGCCAGGAAGAGCTGGCGCGGATGCTGGGCGGCGTGGAAGTGAGCAAGGAAGCACGCGCAGCGGCTCGCAAGCTATTGCAGAGCGCCTGATCGCGTCGAGCGCTCGCAAATTCAGAGTCCCCGTTCCCTCCCCCGCTCACGAGTCTCCCTTCCCGGCTGACAAGGCTCCCTTCCCCCGCCTGCGGGGGAAGGTGCCCGAAGGGCGGATGGGGGTGACTTCTCCGCGACGCGACCACGACAGGCGCAACAGGCGCAAACGGTGTTTCCCCGCATCCGGCGCTGCGCGCCACCGTCTCCCGCCAGCGGGAGAAGCGATTCCTGGCTGCGCGTGATCTATCGGTTGCGCTGCATCTATCGATTTCACTGCAACCGACCACCACCTGCTCCCTTCCCCCCGCCTGCGGGGGAAGGTGCCCGAAGGGCGGATGGGGGCGAGCCCTCCGCGACGCGACCAAGACAGGCGCGACAAGCGCAACGGACGCAACGGTATCTTCCCTCATCCGGCGCTGCGCGCCACCTTCTCCCGCCAGCGGGAGGAGCGATGCCTGGCTACGCGTGAGCTGTCGGTTGCACCGCATCTGTCGGTTGCACTGAATCTGTCGGTTGCACTGCAACCGACCACCAACCGCTCCCTTCCCCCGCCTGCGGGGGAAGGTGCCCGAAGGGCGGATGGGGCATAGGCCAGCAGCAAACCCACCGACACGCCCCAGCACGCACAAGGCGGCCGAAGCCGCCCCGTCGTTACATCTCCACAGACACCGAACTCAGCGCGGACGCTTCTTGCGCACGTACAGCACCAGCGAGTGCTCTTCCAGTTCGTAGCCGTGCTTGGCGGCGATCTGGCGCTGCAGCGCCTCGATCTCCTCGCTCTCGAACTCGATCACATGACCGGTATCCACGTCGACCATATGGTCGTGGTGACCGCCTCGATCCAGCTCGTAGACGGCCTGCCCGCCTTCGAAATTGTGCTTCAGCACCAAGCCGGCCGCCTCGAACTGGGTCAGCACCCGGTACACCGTGGCCAGCCCGATCTCATCGCCGTGGTCGAGCAGTTGGCGATAGATGTCTTCTGCGCTGAGGTGATGCTGGTTGCTCTTCTGTTCGAGCAATTCCAGGATCCGCATGCGCGGATGGGTCACCTTGAGCCCGACTTTGCGCAGGTCGTGGGTTTCCATACGTTCTCCGTTCATTGGCGATTTAGCGCCAGCTGCCATCAAACGGGTCGCGGCGACCGGCGGAAGTGTATCATCGGCGTGATTTCCTCAGCACTTAATCCCCGATGCGTAATCTCCTGCTGGTCGCCGCCATTGCTCTTTCCACCGCTGGCTGCGGCATCATCTACAAGCAGCCGATCTACCAGGGCAATCTGATCAAACAGAACGCCGTGGAGCAACTGCAGGTAGGCCAGAGCAAGCAGCAGGTCAGCGCGTTGCTGGGCACGCCCTCGATCCCCGACCCGTTCCATGCCCAGCGCTGGGACTACACCTCCACGCAGCGCGTGGACCGCCTGGCGCGTACCGAGATCAAGAGTTTCACGGTCTTCTTCGAGAACGAACAGGTCGCGCGCTGGGAAGGCGACTATTTTCCGTCGCAGGACGAGCAGCTGGCCAAAGCCGCACCCAAGCAGTTCGGCCGCAACCTGGCACGCGACAAGAAGAAGCAACGCGGCCGTTGATACCGCTGCTCGACGGTGTCGTGATCGTCTGATCGGACCAAAACGCATCCCTTCGAACGGATGCGTTTTTCGTTTGCCTGATGCCAAGAGGGCGCTTCAGTGACCTCGCAGGGCTGCCGCCAGGACCGATCCATCGCGCCTTGTCTGGCATGTCGTAGGTCCAAGCGCGCTCGTTCGACTCATCGAACACATCTGATTTGCGAGACAACGGCCAGCAGCGCCGGCTTTGCAGCGACCTGACCTGCTTCGCAGCGCCGGGAATCGCTAGCGATTTGAGCCTGCTCTTTTGCTTGGTCCGGCACGCCGCCGCCGCGCCTCCTTCGGGTCCAGCAATAGCGGCCTCAGCAATTCGACCCGGTCGCCATCGCGCAATACCTGCTCCGGTCGCGCGATCAGTCCGTGCACCGCATGCGCGGCAGGGGCCTGCTCCAACGCCAGACCGGACGTGGCGACGGCTTCGGCCACCGTTGCGCCCTGCGGCAATTCCAGTTGCACCGAGCTGTAGCGATCCGGCCAGGCCAGCACGACCTCGATACGCATGCCGGCGCGCACCCTAAACGTCGCCGCGGTCGGCGACGCGCACGAAGTCGTTGACCATGCGGTCGGCCAAGCCCTGAAACCCCAGCGCCAGCGCCGGGCCCAACAGTCGCGAGCTGGTTTCGACCTCCAGGGTCAGACTCACCTTGCAGGCGCCCTCGCCCAGCGCCTGGAACTCCCACAGGCCTTCCAGGCGCTTGAACGGGCCATCGCGCAGGTGCATGACGATGCGCTCCGGGCGCTCGAGGATGTTCTCGGTGGTGAACCAGGTGCGGAACGACCCCAGCCCCAAATCCAGGCGCGCCACGATGTGCGCCTGGTCCTGCTCAAGCACATTGGCAGCGTCGCACCAGCCGAAACGGCGCGGGTAGGCGGCGACATCATTGACCAGATCGAACATGCGGGTGGCGCTGTGTTCGACCAGGGCGCTGCGACGGATGGTAGGCATTCGCTAACTTGTGAAAGACGGAAGATCGTTTGACGACACCGAATCGGCGACAATGGGCGGATGAGCAAGAAACAGACCAAGGATAAAGCAAACGGCGCGAAGGCCACGAAAACCATCGCGTTGAACAAACGTGCGCGCCACGAATACCACCTGGAAGAACGCTACGAAGCCGGCCTGGCACTGCAGGGCTGGGAGGTCAAGGCGATCCGCGCCGGACGCGCCAACATCGTCGACGGCTATGCCTATGTGCGCTCGGGCGAAATCTACCTGATCGGCGCACAGATCACGCCGCTGATCCAGGCCTCCACCCACACGGTGCCTGTGGAACGGCGCGACCGCAAACTGCTGCTGCACCGGGCCGAGATCGACAAGGTGCTCACCCGCGTGGAGCGCGAAGGCTACACCCTGGTGCCCACCGCGCTGTACTGGAGCAGCAACAAGGTCAAGCTGGAAATCGCCCTCGCCAAGGGCAAGCAGAATCACGACAAGCGCGACGCCGCCAAGGACCGCGACTGGCAGCGCGACAAGCAGCGCGTAATGCGGCGGCATAATCGTGATGCCTGAGGGGCCGGGATTTGGGATTCGGGATTAGGGATTGGCTACAGCGGTTTTGCGTGGCTTTTAGCACTGCTGGCTTGAGATCCATACATGCAGAGCGGCGAAGCTAGCCCCGCCGCTCTTGCCAATCCCCAATCCCCAATCCCCAATCCCGACTCACGACTCACGGCTCCGAATCACGTCGCTCCAAGCATCCGCATCAAATTCGGCACTCCCCTGCCCTGCACATAGCGGTCGCGCTGCAGGTCTGTGCAGGTATCCAGCAGCAATTGCTTGACCCGGTCCGGGAAGCCAATGAACTCGCGGCGCGCCGACAAGAAGCCCGCCAGCAAGCCGGAAACATGCGGTGCGGCCATGCTGGTGCCGCTCATCTCCACCATCAGGCTGGACGGGTCGTTCGGGTCGAAGCCGTAGTAGGCCGACAGGATCTTCTCCCCTGGCGCAACCACACCGGCTTGCTGCGGCCGTCGGCGGTCGGCCCGCGCGAGGAAAAATACGACACGCCATAATTGTGCGGGCTACTCTTGTGCACCGAGCCGACCACGATGGCGTCTTCCAGATTGCCCGGGTCGCTGATCGACAGATCCATGTTGGCCGCATATGCGTCACCGTCGTTGCGCATCAACCAGGCCAGGCCTTCGTTGCCGGCCGCGACCACCACCAGCACGCCTTGCCGCCACAGCCGGCGTAATTCGTTGCACAACGGCGTAAACCCGCAGCCGTAGCTCTCCGGGTCGAAGCAGCCGCCCAGGCTCAGATTGACGCCATGGATGACCAGCTCGCCGGCGCGCTCGTTGATGTCGGCCACCTGCTGCACCGCCTTGATCGTCCACGAGTCGCGGCCGTTTCCGGCATCGTCGAGCACCTTGAAGCCATATAACTGGGTCTCCGGCGCCATGCCGGACACTTCCAGCGTACGGCCGGGCGTGCCGCTCGCATCCGGGATCGACGCGCGGCACTGGCCGGCGATGATGCCGGCGATATGCGTGCCGTGGCCATGCCGATCGAGCCGGGTAAACGCCGTGCCATCGCCGCGGGTCAGCCGTTTGGGCGCACCGCGTCGCGTGCAATCCCACTGGGCCACCACGTTGTCGCGCTCACCCTTGACGAAAAAATGCGGGTGATCGGCCGCGATGCCGGTATCCATCACCGCCCAACCGATCTGTTGCCCGCGCGCGCGATACGCCGTGCGTGCCGCATCGGCATGCAGCACATTGCCCGATACATGGATCAACGCGCGTTTTCCGGCATCGCGCCACACCCGCCGAAAGCCCAACGCGCGGTAGCGATCCTGCAGCGATTCGATCTCGAACCGGGTCAGCCGCGCAGACACGAAACGCTGCAGACTGTCTTCCAGCTCGATCGCCTCATCCAGCGCATCGCCGCTCAGGCCGGTGGTACGCGCAGCGGCCTGACGCACATGCTGCAACAGCAATGCGCGCACACCGGCGGGGTCGTGCCCCAACACGCGCCGATCCAGTTCGATCAGCACATCGTGTCGGTACTCCGGGCCATGCGCTTCGAGCTGCTCGCTGAGGTCCTTGATCAGCACTGCGTTGGACACCGGCTGATCGAAACCCACACCCACGGCTTGGCGCACCGCGGCGCGCACCTGCGGAATCGACAGATAACCCGACGCCGAATGCGGGTTGTGCTGCCAGTCCGGATTCAAACGCGCAGCGGCCAGGTTTTCGAAACGTCCTTTCGCATTGGCGATGTCGTCGGTGAGGTCCGGGTCCAGCGCGATCGGGTCGCGCGTTTCGGCCACATTGATCCAGCGCTGTACGCACTCGGGGAACGGCAGTTTGCGCGTGCCGGTCCAGCGCTTGAACATGCTACGCACCTGCGGCAAGCCCAGTGGCGAGCCCAGGGTGAGGAACAAACTGACCTCGCAGTCGGCGGCCTTCAGCTGGCGCAGCACATCGAAGGCGATCATCGAACCCTGGCTGTGCGCCACCATCACGAATGGCCCGCCGCCTGCGCGCAGCCGCTGCGCCAGACTTTCGCGCATCAGCGCCGCACGTTCCGGCACGAAGAACAGGTCATGTACGTCCTGCAACAATGCGGCGGAAATCAGCCGTAGCAACACCCGGTTGATCGCATCGATGGCCCCCTTGGCCTGCACGCTGCCGGGCACGGAGGTGCCCTGAAGCTCGTCCAGCAGCCGATGCAGATCGGCACGTTCCTGCTCGCTCTGCGCCAGCGCGTCTGCCAACAGGTGCAGGTCCTGTTCGCCCGGCACCAGGCCAAGCGTACTCAAGGCGCGCTGCACGCTTTGATTGAGCGCCGGACCCACATCGCGCGCATCGCAATTGCCCGGCTCGGCCACCGGATACCGCTCGCGATTGACCCAGTACGCCAGCCGCGTGCGCTCACCCATGGGCCGCCCGAACAAGGCCTTGTCCCATTGGCAACGCAGCACATCGGCCGGCGGCTTGTTGCCGATGCCATGGATGTAGATCACCGTACGCGCCTTGCCTTGCACGCGGGTCGCCGCGGGCTCCTCGGCCCCGGCTTGCTGCGCACGCGCCGCGCGCGGCCGCGCCGCATGTTGCGTGCTAGCAGCAGCCTTGCGCGGCAACGCGCGTGCAGGTTTCGAACGTGGGGGCTTGCCTGTCGCCATCGCATCGCTCCTTCGTTTGCAGACTGTTCCGTCCGGTACGGGACTGAAGCCACTGTAAGCGCTGCGCATCTCACTACTTGTGACAGGGCGCGCCGATCCCTACACTGAGCCGGTCAGCGTTTTACTGCTTTCCCCGGGGGTGCACTGGTTTCGACGGGGGTCGCGAAGTCGCTTGGCGCATGCCGAGGGGGCAGCTTTCCTCGTTAATCCAGCAGCAAACTTTTAGTTGCCAACGATGACAACTACGGTTCGGACTTCGCTATCGCCGCTTAATTGGCTTTAGTTGTAGTTCTACAGCCGCCTAAGGCGAACCCCCGAACCTACTTGTGCCCGTGCTCGTAGGTGTAGGGTCATTATCACGGAACCATCGGTAGTGGCTGCCTGTCAGCTACCGGTCAGATAAAGCAGGCTGGTTTCCAGGTGCGCTTTGCCAACCGTGCTGCCTGGGAACGAGATCTAACGGAGGGCTAAGCATGTAGTGCTGGGGATGGAGTGCTTCCGGACGGCGGTTCGATTCCGCCCACCTCCACCAAACCACGGTCCTAAGACGACCGACCAAGGCCGGGAATTCTCGATGCAGAGGATTCCCGGCCTTTTTCATGAGTGTTGCCTGACCCAATGCGAGACTGCGCGCTGCGTCAGTTAGTGACGTGCACTGCGTGTTGGTGCTCTTGGTCACCGTCGACCGCGTCTGCAAGTCCTCCGGCGTCTGCGCACCGCGGGACGGCATCAACGCGGAGTTGATCGAATAAGGCCAGCAACGCACTGGCTTCCAATTGCAGCAGCACCAGGGCGCTTTTGTTGGGCTCTTCCATTGAACTTGCTCCAGGGACGCTCGACGGCGCCCTGATCCGACCTGAGCAAATCGCGTGCCAGCCGTCAGCACCTTGCTCAGGCGTGCTCGCGCTGTTCTTGCGCCTTGGCGTGCATGGCTTCCAGCGTGACCTTGCCGGCAATGCGGGCGGCGGCCATGGCGCTGCGATGGTCAGGAAAGGTCGACGACAGCGCAGCGCCTGCCAGGTTCGCGCCGCGGCCAATGCCGATCTGTGCGATATCCCAGCCGGCAACCCAGCCATGGGCGGGGGTATCGCCTTTGGCGGCATGACAGGTGAGCTGGTAGTTGCCTAGAAAAATGACCAAAGGGCGCCCTTTTCGGTGACTGCTTGCCAGCATACCGTCACCATGCTGCGGCCGGGGGCAATGCGCCGTCTGCCAGCTGACTCGGCAAAGCGAAGTGGAGCGTAGGCACGCGACTTGCATCGGCCTCGACCAGACAATCGTGCCGGGGAACGCGGTGTTGACCAAAAGAACCAAACGTCGCGCTGCCGGGGCCCTGCTGGTGGGCGGGCTGATCTTTGTGCTGATCGGCGTGGGTGGATATCTCACCACGCAGCGTTCGTTATCGGACGCCGGCTGGGTGACGCACACGCAGGAAGTGATTGCCAGCATCGACGAAATCCAGGCGGGCATGCTATCGGCGGAATCGTCGGCGCGCGGCTACGTACTGACCGACAACGAGGCCTTTCTGGGCGTGTATGCCGACGCGATCGGCCGCCTGCCCGAGCGCATCGTGCGGCTGGACGCCCTGGTGCAGGACAACCCGACGCAGCGGCGCAATGTGGTCGTGCTGAGCCGTTTGGTGGACGCGCGCCTGGTGCAGATCGACGAGCTGTTGCATCGCTATCGCACGCAAGGCCTGGAGGGCGCGCGTGCTGCCATCGCGCGCGGGGTGTTCCAGACCTCTTCATCGCTGCGCCGCCAGGTGCAGACCATGACGGAGCTGGAACGGCAGCAACTGATCAGGCGCAACGCGGCCACCACACGCAGCGCACAGTGGGCGCTGTGGGTGACCGTGATCGGCATTGTCAGTGGCTTGCTGGTGATGCTGCTGGCCTATCGCCTGCTGTCGCGCGAGCTGGAACGGCGCACGCGTGCCGAAGACGACGCCAGCCGGACCAGCGAGCGCCTGATCGAGTCGTTTGCCGCACTCGAACGCACCTCCGCTGGCCTGGAGGCGCTGGCACGCTACTCCGGGCTGCTGCAGAACTGCCGCAACGCCGAAGAAGCGCTGGAAATCACCACACGCACGATTGCGCCGCTGATTCCAGGTGCCGCCGGCGCGGTCTACCTGCTACGCGCCTCGCGCGATCGTGCCGAACAGGTGGTCGCCTGGGGCGAGATGGCCGACGACGCCAGCGCCAGCATCGCGCCGGACAACTGCTGGGCGTTGCGCCGCGACCGCACCCATGTGGTGATGGACGCCAGCGCCGGGATGCTATGCCAGCATGCCGGCGTCAACCTCCCGGCGAATGCGGCCACCGCCTGCATTCCGCTCTCGGCGCAGGGCACGCAGTTGGGGATGCTGGCATTGCGTAGCGAAGGCCCCGACGATCTGGCCTCGTTGACCGTGGCCGAGGCGGCAGCGGAACAACTCTCCCTGGCGCTGCACAACCTGCGCTTGCGCGAAACGCTGCGCCAGCAGTCGATCCGCGACCCGCTGACAGGCCTGTACAACCGCCGCTATCTGGAAGAAACCCTCAATCACGAGTTGGCGCGCTGCACGCGCCGGGCGCTGCCGTTGTCGGTACTGATGCTGGATGTGGATCACTTCAAGCGGTTCAACGACCTGCATGGGCACAGCGGCGGCGACCGCGTACTGGCGGCCATTGGCGAATTGCTGCTGGCGCAAACGCGTGGCGAGGACATCTGCTGCCGGTACGGCGGCGAAGAATTGACGATCATCCTGCCCGAGGTCGATCTGCCAACCGCCTGCATGATGGCGGAGAAACTGCGCGCCAGCATCGAGGCCTTGCAGGTGATGGGCGATGGCGTCTGTCTGCCGAAGGTCACCGCCTCGTTCGGCGCGGCCAGCTTCCCCGATCATGCCGCCACCGTGGCTTCGTTGGTGCAACGGGCGGACGCGGCGCTGTATCGCGCCAAGCAGGGTGGCCGCAATCAGGTGATGAGCGCGGACGTCCTTGCATTCGTGGCCTGAACAACGGCCAGGCGTGCTCCTGCGGCCCGTTGCCAAAGACGGGTGTTGCGCGGTCCACACTCAGATCCGCATCGCGCGCGCTTTGCGGACCCTGTTGCGAGCATCTACGCGAAGATGCTCGGATCGTTCGCCAGCGCCCGCATTGCAGCGACTAACACTCAAGCACCTGGGCTCATGCCAAGACGAGGCCTCAGCCGCAGGCCTGGCCCGCATCATCGGTGGGAATCAATCCCGCACCAGCCAGCATGCCGTCGATACGCGTGCGCACATAGGCGGCATCGTCCTGCGCGGCGCTGCTCAGGATCGCTTCTGCACGCGCCTGAAAATCCAGGTAGTCGAAATCCGCATCTTCATCTGCCGACAACTTGGGCAACTGTTCCTGCAACGCGTCCAGGCGCGTGGCCAGTTCTTCGCGGGTGGGCATGGCAGACTCCGACAACCAAAACGATACGTTTGCGGCAACGCCGTCAAGGATGTGCGAAGCCTTGCGCTGCAACGCTTCACTTTCCTACCCATTGCGGCGATGAAGGCATGCTCAACTTTGACCGCGCTCCGCCGATAATGATGCCGACTCCTATAGAACCTTCCCTGTGATCCTCCACCTGCGGCGGGATTTTCGACTCGGCATCGTCAAGATGCTTGGGCCAATCACCGCGCTGTTGCTTTGCCTCTATGCGGTGTATCTGGCCATGACCGGTCAGGCAGTTGCGTGTCTGGTCACCGCTGCGCTGGGCGTGCTGGCGGTATGGCGGGGCTGGCAGATGCGCAGTGCCGAAGACACCGGCGCTGGCGGCGTGTGGCTGGCGTCGATCAATGTCGGCGGGTGCCTGGTGGCGTGCTGGACCGGGGGCGATGGCGCCCTGCCCTGGCTGTTCCCGGTGCTGGCCACCAATTATTTCCTGTGCGGCCCACGGCGCGCGGTGTTGTTGAGCTTGCCGCTGCTGGCCGCCTTGTTGTTCTTGCCCGGCCTGATCACCAGCCCCGGCCAGGGCGTGTCGACGATCGTGGTGACGCTGGTGACGCTGGCGGTGGGCTATGCGTTTTCGCTGCGGATGCAGGACGACCGCGTGCATCTGGAAGAACTGGCCTCGCTGGATGCACTGACCGGCTTGCCCAACCGTCGCATGCTGGAACGTGCGCTGACCCACCAGATCGATCAACGCCAACCGCACGACCGGCTCAACAGCCTGATCATCCTGGACCTGGATCACTTCAAGGAGGTCAACGATCTGTACGGGCATGCCGCCGGCGACGCGGCGCTTTCGGACCTGGCCACCATCCTGCGCTTCGAAGTACGCGACCCGCACCAGGTGTTCCGTTTTGGTGGCGAAGAATTCGTGGTTCTGCTGCGTGCCGGCTCGCTGGCCGAACTGGAAGCGGCCACCGAACGCTTGCGCAAGGTGATACGCAACGGCTTGCGCGGACCCGGCGGGCGCATCACCGTGTCGCTGGGCGCGGCGCGCCACGATGGCGAAACGCATTGGCAGGACTGGTTTTCGCGTGCCGATGCAGCGCTGTACCTGGCCAAGAACGGCGGACGCGACAGCGTGAGGATCGCCGAATAGATGCCTGGCGGTATGCATGCGTCGGCGTCGGCGTATGCACCTGGCAGATGGGTTGATGCATGGCACGAATGCGATGGTGCTGACGAAATGCCGGTCGCGCACCTGCCAGAGAGGCGAGCGAACCGATGGCGTCGGATGCATGGCCGGTATCGCCCGCCATCACTGCATACCTTCGATCGCCTCGCTGAACGCTGACGCTGCAGCCAGAACTGCGGGGCGACCCACTGGCCGCCCCGCGCGCATCGTTCAACGATCGACCACGGCCACCGGTGCCGCAGGCGCTTGATCCTGCTTCCAGCCACCGAGCGCCTTGTACACGCCGACCACGCCGACATTCACCGCCGCTTCGGCCTGCGCCAACGCATCATCGGCCGCCAGCTGGGTACGCTGCGCGTCCAGCAGGGTGAGGAAGTCTTCCGAGCCCTCGCGGTAGCGGATCTGCGCCAGCTGCTCGGCACGCCGCGCGGCATTGGCCTGCTCCACCACGATGGCCAGGCGCGCCTGCTGGCGGCCATAGCCGATCAAGGCGTTTTCGGTGTCTTCCAGCGCCAGCAAGACGGTTTGTTGATACTGAGCCAACGCACCTTCGGCCTGCGCCTTGCTGGCGCGCAACCGCGCGCGCACGGTGCCGAAATCGAAGGCGGCCCAGCTGATCGACGGGGTCACCGACCAGGCCTTGGCATTGCCTTCGGTCAACCTGGCCGCGTCGCCGGTCAGGAAGCCGACGAACCCGCTCACGCTGATGCGCGGAAACAGGTCGGCCGTGGCCACGCCCACTTGCGCGGTGGCTGCCGCCAGCCGGCGCTCGGCGCCGCGCACATCTGGACGCTGACGCAGCAAGCCGGCGGTATCGCCCAGCGGCAGCGGCCGCGCAAACGCCGGCATCTCGCGCGCGGCCAAGGTGGCATCCAAGGCATCGGGTTGCTGGCCCAGCAATACTGCCAGACGGTGGCGGTATTGCGCCTCGGCGGTTTCCAGCAGCGGAATATCCGCTTCGATCGCCTTCAACCGCGCCAGGCTGCTCTGCACATCCAACTCGCTGCCGGCACCCAGATCCCACCGCGTCTGCGTCAGCTTCTGGGTGTCGCGCAGGTTGGTGAGCGTGCGCTTGGAGACATCCAGCCGCTTCTGGGTGCCGCGCAGTTCGAAATAATTGCGCGCCACTTCGGCAGCAACGGTGACCTGCACGTCCTGCAGGTTGGCCTGCTCGGCATCCAGGTCGGCACGCGCGGCCTCCGATGCACGCCGCTGCCGGCCGAACAGGTCCAGCTCCCAGGCCGCATCCAGACCAAGCGTGGTCTGCTCGGTCAGAAAGCGCTGATTGCCGGCGATCACCTGCTGCTGTTCGCGACGATCGAAGCTGCCTTGCGCGGTGATATGCGGCGCCTGATCCAGACGGCGCTCGACGAACACCGCGCGCGCCTGCTTGACGCGCGCCACCGCGATGCGCAGGTCGTGGTTGGCGAACAAGGCGTCGCGCACCAGCTGTTCCAGCACCGGGTCGTCGAATTGCGACCACCAGTTGCCGACCGGCGATTCGGTGCTGAAGGATGCGTCCTGCGCGCCTTGCAGCGTCACCGCCGCGGGCGGATCGGGGCGGTAATCCGGCCCGACCGCGCAACCGCTGAGCACCAGCGCAGCCAAGGCCACGCTCAGGAAGTTTCTTACCATGGCAACACCTCTCCCAGATGGGTAAAGCTGCCGGTGGCACCGTGCGCATCCAACAGCGCCATTTGCACACTGCTGGCAGCGCCCTGCTCCACCTCGAGTTCCCCACCACCGTTCATGTCGGTCTTGACCGAGCCCGGATGCACGGCATTGACCTTGATGGCGGTGTCGCGCAATTCGTGGGCCAGATGCACGGTCCAGCTGTTCAACGCGCTCTTGGAGATGTTGTAAGCCGGAATCTTGAAATCGTAGATCGGCGAGCCGGGTTGGCTATGCAAGGTCAGCGAGCCGAGGAGGCTGGACACATTGACGATGCGCCCGGCCAGCGAGCGACGCAGCAGCGGCAGGAAGGCCTTGGTCACCTCGACCACGGCGAACAGGTTGGTGTCGAAGGTGCGCTTCCATACCTCCAGGCTCTGCTGCGACGGGGTGCGCTGCAGGTCATCGAGCATGATGCCGGCGTTGTTGATCAGGATGTCCAGATGGCCATGACGCTGCTCCACCGTGCCCACGGCGGCAGCAACGCTGATGTCGTCGTTGACATCGAGCTGGATGGCCTCCACCGGCAGGCCTTCGGCCTGCAACTTGAGGGCCGCGGCCACGGCGTCGTCGCGCTTGCGCCCGGCCAGCAGCGTGTGCACGCCGGCCTGTGCGAGTTGACGAACGGTCTCCAGACCGATACCGCGGGTGGCGCCGGTGACCAGTGCGATCTTGGTATTGCTCATGTGTAAATCCTTCGAATGTATGGAGGGGGAAGTAATGCGCGCTCAGGCGTTGACGTGGGCGTGATCGTGCGCAACTGCGGGCGGTGTCGCGGGACCGCGACCGGTCACCCACTTGCGCAGCGCCACGTAGAACACCGGCGTCAGGAACAGGCCGAACAAGGTCACACCCAGCATGCCGGCGAACACCGTGATACCGGTGACCGAGCGCACTTCGGCGCCGGCGCCATGGCCAAACACCAGCGGCACGGTGCCGGCGATGAAGGCGATGGAGGTCATCACGATGGGGCGCAGGCGCAAACGGCAGGCTTCCAGTGCCGCTTCAACGATGCCCTTGCCGTGCATTTCCAGTTCGCGGGCGAACTCCACGATCAGGATCGCGTTCTTGCATGCCAGGCCCATCAACACCACCAGACCCACCTGCACGAACACGTTGTTGTCGCCGCCGGTGAGCCACACACCGAACAACGCAGACAGCAAGGTCATCGGCACGATCAGGATCACGGCCAGCGGCAGCGTCCAGCTTTCGTACAACGCGGCCAGCACCAGGAACGCGAGCAACACCGCCATCGGGAACACGATCAATGCCGAGTTGCCTTGCGTGGACTGCTGGTAGCTCAGGTCGGTCCACTCGATGTTCATGCCGTTGGGCAGCACCTGCGGCGCCATGCTGGACAGCTTCTGCATCGCCTCGGTGGACGACAGCACGCGCGGATCCGCCTCGCCAATGAGGTCGGCAGCCGGATAGCCGTTGTAGCGGATCACCGGGTCCGGGCCGTAGGTCTGGCCCAGCGTGACCATGCTGCCGATCGGCACCATGTCGCCGTTGGCATTACGCGTGCGCAGGTTGGCGATGTCTTCCACGCTATCGCGGAACTGTCCATCGGCCTGGGCGATCACCTGGTAGGTGCGACCGAAGCGATTGAAGTCGTTGATGTAGGACGACCCCAGATAGGTCTGCAGCGTGTCGAACAGGTTGGTCAACGGCACGCCCTGCGCCTTGGCCTTGTCGCGGTCGACCTTGGCGTCGAGCTGCGGCACGTTGGCCTGGTAGGTGCCGATCGGGAACTGCATGCCCGGCGTTTGCGAGATCGCACCGGACATCGCATTCACCGCACTCTGCAACTGGCCATAGCCCAGGCCGGCACGGTCCTGGATGTACAGCGAATAGCCCGAGCCCTGGCCCAAGCCCAGAATCGGCGGCGGCATGAAGGCGAATGCGAAGCCCTGCTGGATCTGGCTGATGCGTGCGTTGATTTCCGCATTGATCTGCGCGGCGGTGCGGCTGCGCTGGCTGAATGGCTTGAGCGTCAGGAACACCGTGCCGGTATTGGGCGTATTGGTGAACTGCAGCGGGTTCAGGCCGGGGAACGCAATGGCGTGATCCACCCCGTCGGTCTGCAGCGCGATCTGGGTGATCTGGCGGATCACCTCATTGGTGCGCTCCAGCGACGATCCTTCCGGCAGCTTGGTACCGGCAATCAGATACAGCTTGTCCTGGGTCGGAATGAAGCCGCCGGGCACCAGCTTGAACATGAAACCGGTACCGACCAGCAGCAGCAGGTAGACCACGAACACCGCACCTCGCTTGCCCAGCGCGCGCGACACCGCACCTTGGTACTTGTGCGAGCTGGTGTTGAAGAAACGGTTGAACGGGCGGAACAACCAGCCGAACAAGCGGTCGATCAACCGCGACGGACCGTCCTTGGGCGCGTCGTGCGACTTGAGCAGCATCGCTGCCAGCGCCGGCGACAAGGTCAGCGAGTTGATCGCCGAAATCACCGTGGAAATGGCGATGGTCACCGCGAACTGCTTGTAGAACTGGCCGGTCACGCCCGACAGGAACGCCATCGGCACGAACACCGCGCACAGCACCAGCGCGATGGCGATGATCGGCCCGGACACTTCGCGCATGGCCTGATGCGCGGCCGCCAGCGGGCTCAACCCTTCTTCGATGTTGCGCTCGACGTTTTCCACCACCACGATCGCGTCGTCGACCACGATGCCGATCGCCAGCACCAAGCCGAACAGGCTCAGCGTATTGATGGAGAAACCCAGCAGATACAGCGCCGCAAACGTACCGACCACCGACACCGGCACCGCCAGCAACGGAATGATCGAAGCGCGCCAGGTCTGCAGGAACAGGATCACCACCAGCACCACCAGCAGCACCGCTTCCAGCAGCGTGTGCACTACCGCGCTGATAGAATCGCGCACGAACACGGTCGGGTCGTACGCGGCCGACCATGCCATGTCCTGCGGAAACTGCTTTTCCAGCTCGGCCATCTTGGCGCGCACCGCATCGGACAATTCGATCGCGTTGGCACCGGGCGACTGGAACACGCCCATGCCCACCGCGTTCTGGTTGTCCAGCTGCGAGCGCAAGGTGTAGTTGCCGGCGCCCAGTTCCAGGCGCGCCACATCGCTCAAGCGCACGATCTCGCCGCTGTTGCCGCTGCGGATGACGATGTTGCCGAACTCTTCTTCAGTGGTGAGGCGGCCCTGCGCGTTGATCGAGAGCAGGAAATCGCTCTTGTTGGGCATGGGCTCGGCACCGAGCTGGCCGGCGGAGACCTGCACGTTCTGCTCGCGGATGGCGGCGACCACATCGCTGGCGGTGAGCCCGCGTGCGGCCACCTTGTCCGGGTTCAACCAGATGCGCATGGCGTAGTCGCCGGCACCGAAGATCTGGATCTGGCCCACGCCGGGCAGGCGCGACAGCTCGTCCTTGACCTTCAAGGTGGCGTAGTTGCTCAGGTACAGCGAGTTGTACTTGCCCTTGGGCGAGGTCAGATGCACGACCATGGTCAGCGTCGGCGATTGCTTCTGCGTGGTCACGCCCTGGCGGCGCACGTCTTCGGGCAGACGCGCCTGCGCCTGGCTGACTCGGTTCTGCACCTGCACCTGCGCCTGGTCCGGATCGGTGCCGGGCTTGAAGGTCACGGTGACCACCAGCACGCCGTCCGAGCCGGCCACCGACTTCATGTACATCATGTTTTCCACGCCGTTGATGGCTTCCTCAAGCGGCGTGGCGACGGTTTCGGCAATGACCTTGGGGTTGGCGCCCGGATACACCGCGCGCACCTGCACGCTCGGCGGTACCACTTCGGGGTATTCGCTGATCGGCAGCAGCGGCATGGCGATCAGGCCGGCGGCGAAGATGATGATCGACAGCACCGCGGCAAAGATCGGCCGGTCGATGAAAAAACGGGAAAAGTCCATTGGGATGGTCCTGAAAGAGGGTGCCGCCGGGTGGCGGCGCGGCACGGCGGCTCCGGGCCGGCCTGATGACGAGGCCGGCAGTCATGAGCTGCGATGCAGCGATGGATCAGTGCAGCCGTGGCAGGTGGCGCGCAGTCGCCGGGAAGGCGCGACGGCGCGCAACGCGCGTTGGCGATACCTAATTGGAAGCGGTGCGCTTGTCCGCCGCCGGCGCCATGGCCACGGTCTTGGCGTCCACCGGCATGCCGGGCATGAAGATCTTCTGCACGCCATCGACCACCACGCGGTCGCCGGCGGCCAGGCCGCTACGCACGATGCGCAGACCATCGGCACTGCGGCCGAGCTCCACATCGCGGCGCTGCGCCTTGCCGTCCTTGTCCACCACGTACACGTACTTGCGGTCCTGGTCGGTGAGCACGGCCTTTTCGTCCACCAGCATGGCCTTGAACTGGCCGCTGCCCAGCAACTGCACATGCGCATACAAGCCCGGCGTGAATTGCCGTTGCGCGTTATCCAGTACCGCGCGGACGCGGATGGTGCCGGTGCTGCGGGTCACCTGGTTGTCCAGGAAATCCACGCGACCGTTATGCGGGAAGCCTTGCTCGCCGACCAGCCCGATCCGCACCGGCAACTCGCCGCCACGTTCGTCCGGGCGCTCGCCGTTGCGGGCCATCTGCGAATAGCGCAGGAAGGTACCTTCGTCGGCGTCGAAATAGACAAATACCTCGTCCAGCGACACCAGCGTGGTCAGCACGCTGGCACTGTCGCCAGCCGTGACCAGGTTGCCGGCGGTGACCATCGCACGCCCGGCGCGACCGTCGATGGGAGCGCGCACGCGCGTCCAGTCCAGGTTGAGCCTGGCGGTGTCCACCGCGGCCTGGGCGGCCTGCAGGTCGGCATCGGCCTGATCGGCAGCAGCGCGGCGTTGCTCCCAGGTTTCGGTGGAAATGGCCTGCTGCTCGGACAATTTGCGTGCACGCGCAGCTTCGCTACGTGCCAGCGTGGCCTGGGTGCGGGCACGCACCAGCGACGCGTTGGCACGCGCGAACTCGGCGCGGTAGCTACGCTCGTCGATGGTGAACAGCACATCGCCCTTCTTCACTTCCGCACCTTCGGTGTAGTTGACCTTGTCGATATAGCCGGACACGCGCGGACGCAGTTCGACGCTTTCCACCGGCTCGATGCGGCCGCTGAATTCGTCCCACTGGCTGATCTGCTTCATCAGCACCGGCGCGACGCTGACACTGGGCGGCGGCGGTACGCCGGTCTCGGCGGCCTTGCTACCGCAGCCGGCGAGCACGACCGCAAGCACGGCGCCCGCCAACACGGTACGCAAGGGAAAACGGAACGGGGTGGCGTTCGTGGTCATGGGGAAATCTCTCGGGTGGGGATGGGAAATTGCAGACCGGCCAGCCGGCTCGCCGACGGTGCGGCCGGCGGGCGACGACTCACGGTCACGATGGCTTGTCCGGGCTGGCCAGGTCCGGCGATCAGGGAAACAGCGGCGCGGCCGACGTCCACGGCACGGATCCATTCCGGACAGGCGTCCTTGGCGCGACCGGGCGTGCAGACCGGCTGCTCGACCGAGAGCAACTGCACGCGCACGCCCAACGGCTTGGCTTCCTCGTGCAACACCTGGGCAAGCATGCGCGTGGCGGAGGCCGCAACCGACCGATCGCCATGCGCCGACCAGGCACGCAGCGCGCACGGGCTGCCGAGCAGCAGATAGCGGCCGCCGCCGTCGGCTTCGGCCAGCAGCGGCAGCAGGTGGCGGGCGGCAGCCAGATGCGGCAGCACGTCGCGGTCCAGGCGACGACGCAGGGCGGCCACCGGCCGATCCACCAGCCGCCCGGCCTTCGGCGGGCTGCCCAGGCTGGCGATCACCGCACCCAGCGGTCGTTGCCGCTGGGCCAGTTCGGTGGCCAGGCGCTGCGCGGACGCATCGTCGGCCACCGATCCCTGCACGATGTCCAGCAGCGGCGAGTGACCGTGCTGCGCGCGCAGTGCGTCCAGCTTGGCGGCGTCGCGCCCAATCGCCACCGTTGGCATGCCGGCGTCCAGCAACGCAGAGACAATGCCCATGCCCACGTTGCCCGCGCCGCCAATGACGGCCGTCTCGGATTGAACCGTCCCGCTCATGGGATTTTCGCTCCCGAGATCGGGATAATTCCGCGCCGCGCCCAGCGCGCCTGCAGTCCAGTTCGCTGCGCAGGCGCGCCGCCAGCCTGCCACCGTGGCGAGCTGGAGAATTCGCGCAAGGCACTGTCGTAAGACCGTTTTTCCGTGGAAACGACCGGATCGAAGGCGTTTTCGATCGCACTGCGCTTGTTGGAAGACACGCCGAAGACGTTGCACAACCACATGGCCGTGCTCCTGCATGGAGGGATGCCGCATAAGTTAGGCTTCAAAGCAGCACTTGATTAGTCCGGATTTAGGGGAATAATCGTCCCGTAAGCGGTCTAATCCCTCCTGACCCCCGGAAGGCATCCCATGACTCACGATCTCAACGACACCTTGATCTTCGTCAAGGTGGTCGAACAAGGCAGCTTCATCGCCGCCGCCAATGCGCTTGGCCTGCCCAAGACCACCGTCAGCCGCAAGGTGCAGGAACTTGAAACCCGGCTAGGTGCGCGCCTGTTGCATCGAACCACGCGCCGCATCGGGCTGACCGAAGCCGGCTCGGTGTACCACGAACATTGCCAGCGCATCGCGCGCGAGCTGGAAGAGGCCGAAAGCGCGGTGGGGCAACTGCAATCTGGCCCGCGTGGCTGGTTGCGTTTTACCGTGCCGTATTCGTTGGGCATTACCTGGATCGCGCCGTTGCTGGGCGAATTCCACGCGCAATATCCGGAAATCCAGCTGGACATGCATCTGGGCAACGAGAAGCTGGACCTGATTGGAGGCGAAGCCGATCTGGCATTGCGGGTTGGCGCGCTGCCCGATTCCAACCTGGTGGCGCGCAAGCTCGGCAGCTTGCGCACTCAGGTATTCGCCAGCCCGTCCTACATCGAACGCTATGGCGAGCCGCTGCATCCGGACGAATTGCAATTCCATCGCACGCTTGCCTTGCGCAAGAACCGCAACGTGCACAACAACCGCTTCTTCTGGTCGCTCAGCGATGGCAGCGACGTACGCGATTTCCCGGTCAATCCGCTGATGGTGGCCAACGATCCGGCTGCGCTCAACGGTGCAGTGTTGTGCGGCGAAGGCCTGTTGCTGACTGGCGATGTGATGGCCAAGCCATTCGTGCAATCGGGCCTGGTGCGCCGCGTGCTGGCCGGTTGGACCGGGCCTGAGGTGGACTTCAACGCGGTGTTCGCCGGTGGCCGACTGGTGTCGCCGAAAGTACGTGCGTTCGTGGACTTTTTGGTGACGCGCATGAACTTCGATGCGGACTACATGATGGCGCAGTGCCCTGCCCGTCTGGCCGCACAAAAGGCCGACCACGATGCAAAAGTCGACGTGGGCGCAGACGCGCAGTTGCGCGCTGAAGGGAAGCGGATTCTGGAAAACGTCACGGCGTAGTGGCCGATCAAGCGTGCGCCGGCGGTGCCAGCCGTCCGGCGCAGCCCATAAGTTCATCGATGCAACTCAGTGAATGCATCTCTGTCACCACACGCGTACAGCCGACGATAGCTCGGTCGGTTTGCAAATGGTCTCACTGCCGTAAGCGGTGAGTTGGGAAAGATCCAGACGTCCGTCGTGGCGTCGTCGGATGCGATCACCCGATGAGCGCAAAGCCGACTCGGTCACGCGCGCGGTGCCCTCGCCGCTCGCGGGACGCCGTCAACCCATCCATGGGGGCTCGATGGCGGCACCCATGCCGCCAACGGTCCCGCACGCGGCGAGGACACCGCACCAGAACGTTGGCCGGTCGCTCGGAAAGCGGCCCATCGTAGGAAAGGTGGTGGAGATACCTTCGCTTGAGCACTGCGAGCTAGCCGCGCCTCCTTAAATCGCTAGCGAACGCATCAATCGCTTGCACAAATACAGCGACCAACTCGACTGGTCCTTGCCCGCTCACCGTCGCGGGACCTTGAGCGGCATGGATGCCGCCAAGGAGCTTACATGGACGTCCTTGCAGCGTGTCCCGCGATGGTGGGCGGGCAAGGGCCCTGCAACAACACTCAGATCCGCGCTTTGAAGTTCCACAGTTGCGCCGACACATCAGCGCCGATGACATCGGAAGATCGAGACCTCAAAGCCGTGCAGACCAGCCGTTCTAAACCCGAGCGATTGGTTAGCTGCTCTTGATCACACCATGCAGCAGAAAAACAGGCCGCTTTCGCGGCCTGTTTTGCGTACATCAGCACATCGCGGGTGAGTCATCCGACTCGCCACGATTCACTGCATCCCCTCAACGCATGCCGCTATTGCTGGCAGCGCCTTCTGCACGCAAGGGAATCAGGCGGATTTCGACGCGGCGGTTCTTGGCCCGGCCGGCGTCGGTGGTGTTGTCGGCAATCGGATAACGCTTGCCGGCCCCCATGGTTTCCATGCGCTCGCGCTGCACACCTTGCGCCGTCAGGTACTGTGCAACTGCGCTGGCGCGCTCTTCGGACAGGCGCTGATTGACCGCATCGCTACCCACGCTATCGGTATGCCCCACCACTTCCACCATGGTCTGGTTGTACTCGCGCAGCGTGGAGGCCACGCCGTTGAGCGCGGTGTAGAACTGCGGCTTCAAAGCCGACTTGCCGAAGTCGAAGGTGATGCCGTCGGGCAGGTTCAGGCTGATGTTGTCGCCCTGGCGTTGTACTTCGATCCCGGTGTTGGCAGTGCGCTCGCGCAGCGCGCGCTCCTGGCGATCCTGGTACTGGCCGATCGCCGCACCGCTCAGTGCACCGATGCCGGCGCCGACCATCGCGTGCTGACGACGCTCGGTGGCGCTATCGCCGGTGAGCAGGCCTGCAGCCACACCAATGGCGGTACCGATCAGCGCGTTGCGGCCGGTTCGATTCTGCTGTTGTGTCTGCTCGCCGTATTGGTCGCGCTGCACATACGAGCCGCCGGTGGCGCAAGCGGACAGCGCAATGGCGCTGGCCAGTGCAACGGCAAGACTCTTGGTGGCTGCTGGGGACATGGTGTTCTCCTATGGCCGGACCATCCGGCACTCAATCGTGTGCGCGAGGATAAACAGGCCCACGCGACTGGCGCATGATGAAAACCGCCGCAATCCATGTGCAGCAGGTGCGCCATTCAGGAAAACGTTTTCGGCCATGACACGCACACGTGCACCGCCACATCAATCAGCGCAGGCCGATCAACGACGCGCGTTGCAGGCCCTGTACTCACTCATCAAACAGCACGGTGTGCACCATGCAAACGGGCACACGCGCATCGATCAGCGGCGACTAGGCACGCGACCTCGCATACGCGGCCAGCGCCGCATCGCGGCCCTCGGCCAAGCCGATGATTGGATGGCGCGGATACTCCGGAGCAAAGCGAGCCAGCGCCAATGGATGCAACCACGGCGCGAAGCGTTCTTTCACCGCAAGCTTGCCCAGCTCAGGCACCCAGCGCGTGATGTAGGTCGCGTGCGGGTCGAATTTTTCTGCCTGCGTCACCGGATTGAACACGCGGAAATAGGGCGCCGCATCGGCGCCGGTGCCGGCCACCCACTGCCAGCCCAGCGTATTGTTGGCCAGGTCCGCATCGACCAGCGTGTCCCAGAACCAGCGCGCGCCTTCGATCCAGTGGATGCGCAGATGCTTGCACAAAAAACTGGCGACGATCATGCGCACGCGGTTGTGCATCCAGCCGGTATGCCAGAGCTGGCGCATGCCGGCATCGACGATGGGAATGCCGGTGCGGCCACGCTGCCAGGCCTGCAATGCCACCGGGTCGACCGTTGCCCAGTCGAATCCTGCAAAGCGTGGATTGAGATTCTGGTTGGTGGTGTCCGGGAAGTGATGCAGCAAGTGATACGCAAAGTCGCGCCAGCCCAGCTGCCGGATATAGCCATCGATTTCCGCGCCATTGCGCGCAGTGCGCTGCGCTTCCAGCGCGCTGGCAATCCGCCACGGAGCAATCTCGCCAAAGTGCAGATGCGGCGACAGTTGCGAGGTGCCGACGCGATCGGGGCGATCGCGGTTTTCGCGATATCCAGACAGCGCGCCGTCGATAAAGATCTCCAGCATTTCGTGCGCGCCGGCTTCGCCGGGCTGCCAGTGCTCCCAAAAGCCCTGGTCCCACTGCAGGCCCGGCACCAACTGCAGCGTGTCGAGCGCATCGGTCTTCAAGCTCGCAGGCAGCGGCGGCAGGCGACGCGGCGCATCCATGGCGGCGGGCAATTGCAGCTGCGTCAGCGCATTGCGCCAGAACGGGGTAAACACCTTGTACGGGCCGCCCTGCTGCGTGGACAACTGCCACGGTTCGAACAGCAGCGCGGCATTGCAGCTCTGCACCTCGATGCCGCGCTCGCGCAGGTCGCGCTTGATCTGTGCGTCGCGCGGCTGCGTGGCCGGCTCATATTTGCGGTTCCAGTACACCGCCACCGCGCCGGTCTGCGCGATCACCTCATCCAGCACCTGCGCGCTGTTGCCGGAGCGAATGACCAGGCCGCTGCCGAGCGCACGCAACGCGTCATCCAAGGCTGCAAGGGCGCGATGCCGCCAGCTGCGCGATGCGGCGCCAGGCGTCCATTCGCCCTCTTCGTGCGGCGCGTCGATGTACAACGGAATCGGGTGATGCCCCGCATCGAGTGCGGCGCGCAAGGCCGGGTTGTCTTGCAGACGCAGATCGCGACGGAACCAGACGATGGCGTATGACATACGAGCTCGGCAGCGAACGATGAGGCTGCGCAGCATAAGCCAGCGGGCGCAACGATGGCGCGATGCCGGGCGCCGTACGACTGCCCGGCCGATCCACCGCAGCGCTTACTCGAAACTGCCCACCGAGTCGTGCGCCAGGTTGTCGAAGCGGGTGTATTCGCCGAAGAACTTGAGCTTGCACGAACCGGTCGGTCCGCCGCGGTGCTTGCCGATGATGATTTCGGCCAGGCCCTTGTCCGGCGAATTTTCCTTGTTGTAGTAATCGTCGCGGTAGATGAAGACGATCATGTCCGCGTCCTGCTCGATCGCGCCCGACTCGCGCAAGTCCGCCATCACCGGGCGCTTGTCGGTGCGGGTTTCCAGCGAGCGGTTGAGCTGCGACAACGCAATCACCGGCACGTTGAGTTCCTTGGCCAGGCCTTTCAGCGAGCGCGAGATTTCCGAAATTTCGGTCGCGCGGTTCTCGCTGTTGCCCGGCACCGACATCAGCTGCAGGTAATCGATGACGATCAGGCCCAGGTCGTGTTCGCGCTTGAGTCGGCGGCACTTGGAACGCAGCACTTCCGGCGACACGCCCGGCGTGTCGTCGATGAAGATCTTGGTTTCCTTGAGCATCTTGATCGCGCCGGTCACGCGCGCCCAGTCTTCGTCTTCCAGCGCACCGGTCCGCAGGCGCTGCGCATTGATGCGGCCATTGGAGGAGATCAGGCGCATCGCCAGCTGCGAGGCCGACATTTCCATCGAAAACACCGCCACGCCCTTCTTGGACTTGATCGCGGCGTATTCGGCAATGTTCAGCGCGAAGGTGGTCTTGCCCATCGCCGGACGCGCCGCCAGGATGATCAGGTCGGTCGGCTGCAGGCCGGCGGTCATCGCATCGAAATCGGTGTAGCCGGTCGGCAGGCCGGTGATGTTGCCGCCGTTTTCGAAGCGGTTGCGCAGCTCTTCGAAGGCATCCTTCAATGCCCCGGGCATGGCCACGAAATCGGTGCGCCCGCGCGCGCCGGCTTCGGCGATCTTGAACACGGCCTTTTCCGCCGAAGACAGCAACTCGACGCTGTCGCGCCCTTCCGGCTGAAAGCCGTCGTTGACGATGGTGGTGCCCACCTCGATCAACTGCCGCAGCACCGCCTTGTCGCGCACGATTTCCGCATACGCGGCGATGTTGGCTGCCGACGGCGTGGTGCTGGCCAGCTCGATCAGGTACGCGCCATCGCCCACCTGCTCCAGCTTGCCCTGCGACTCGAACCATTCGCCCAGGGTCACTGCATCGAACGGGCGGTCTTTCTCGTTCAGTTCGCGAATCGCGCGGTAGATCAGCCGATGGTCGCGTCGGTAGAAGTCGTTTTCGGTGAGCTGGTCGTTGACCCGGTCGAACGCGTCAGGCGCCAGCATCAAGCCGCCCAGCACCGCCTGCTCGGCCTCGACCGAATGCGGCGGTACCCGCAGCTGGTCCAGACGCGGCTCGGGACGATCGTAATCGTCGTCGTCGCGATCGCGACTGCGCTTGGAACGGAAACCAGGACGAGCGGACATGGACAAACAGACCTGACGCGGGGAGACGAGGGCAGGAAGCATAGTCATCGGCGCGGCCGACGACCATGCACAACTCTGTGGATAACTGCTGTATAGCCGGTGCATCCACGTTCTACGCGCGGGCCGTCGCAGATGCCGAGACCCTTGCGCCGCCTGGGTTTCCACCCTCGCCCAAGTCCCAGCACGGCGCCGCATCGACGTGCGGCGCCGCTGTGGTCAACTCAGCGCTTGAGATGCCCGATCAGGCCCAGGAACTGGTCGATGAAGCCCTGCAAAAACTTGCGGCTGTCGGCATTGGCGATCTGGTCATCGGGCCCGAACAGGCCGTCCTTGTATTGCAGGAACACTTCCGGCTGGCCGAGCACATGCATATCCAGGTATGCCAGCACGTTACGCAGGTGCTGCTGCGCGGTGGCAGTGCCGATCGCGCCGACCGAGATGCCCACCACCGCCGCCGGCTTGCCGGCAAACGCGCTATCGCCGTAGGGGCGCGAGCCGGTGTCGATGGCGTTCTTGAGCACGCCGGGAATGGAGCGGTTGTATTCGGGGGTGACGAACAGCAGCGCATCGGCGGCGCGGATCTGCTGCTTCAGCCGTGTGCCTTCGGCGGGATAATCGCCGTCGCGGTCCTGGTTGTACAACGGGATATCGCCGATCTCCAGGTACTGGAACACGGCCTTGTCGCCGGCCAGATGCTCCAGCGCGCGCGCCAGCTGGCGGTTATACGACTCGGCGCGCAGGCTGCCGACCAGCACGGCAATGGTGAGCTTGCTCATGGGGAATGCTCCGTGGAAACAGGGCCCCACCCTACCCAGCCGGATGCTCAGGGCCGGTGAAACGCCGCCGGCATCTGCGCCGCAGCGGCAATACGCAAACGCGCGCGCGGCAACGCGCATCGGCGGCTTTGCCCACCCCGCCGCGTGTGCAGACCCCAGTCTCAGGCGTCAGCGCACCACGGCCGCGCGCTGTTCGCGCCAGTGTGCCTGCCAAGCCTGGAACATCAGCACCGTCCACAGATGCGTATGCCATTTGCGCTCGCCACCGTTGAAGTCGCGCCACAGGCGGGCCACGCTGTCGGCGGCGAACACGCCTTCGCGCTGCAGGGCGCCGTGCGCCAGCAGATCGTCCGCCCAGCCGTGCAGATCGCCGCGCAGCCATGCGCTGACCGGTGCACCGAAGCCGCGCTTGCCGCGGTACACCATTGCGTCCGGCAGGTAGCGGCACAGCACGCGCTTGAGCAGATACTTGCTCACTCCATCGCGATATTTCAGCGACAGCGGAAGCGACCAGGCGAATTCGGCCACGCGCCAATCCAGCAGCGGCGCACGCGCTTCCAGCCCCACCGCCATGGTGGTGCGATCCACCTTGCACAGCAGGTCGTCCGGCAGGTAGGCGGCAAAATCGGCCAGCATCATCGCGTCGGCCGGCGTACCGGACCCATGCAGCGGATCGGCCAGGCTATAGAAACTGTCGGGTTCGGTGGCACCCAGCACCACCGCGGCCGGATCGCGCCAGCGCGAAATGCGGTTGCGGTAGATGTCGCCGATGCCGCGTGCGCCGGCCTCGGCCACCAGCGCGGCGAGCCCGCCGGTGCGCGAGGATTCCCCATTACTGCGCGCTGCCACCGCCATCAGGCGGCGCAGCGGGCCTGGCACCAGGCCGTGCATGCGCCAATTGCGCAGTGCGCGCTGATATCGGCCATAGCCGAAGAACAATTCGTCGCCACCATCGCCGGACAGCGCCACCGTGACCCCGCCGCGCGCCAGCCGTGCGACCAGCGCGGTCGGCACTTGCGACGCATCGGCAAAGGGTTCGTCGAACATGTCCGGCAGGTTCGGCACCACCGCCAGCGCGTCGGCGCCGCTGACATAGAGTTCGGTGTGGTCGGTGCGCAGATGCGTGGCCACCTCGCGCGCCAGCGGCGCTTCGTCGTGGTGCGAGCCTTCGAAGCCGATGCTAAAGGTGTGCACCGGTTGCGCGCTCTGCGCCTGCATCATCGCAGTGACGATGGACGAGTCGGTGCCGCCGGACAGGAACACGCCCACCGGCACATCGGCCACCATGCGCAAGGCCACCGCATCGCGCAGCACGCTGTCCAGATGGTCTTCAGCCTGCGCATCGGTGCCGGTGAACGGCGTTGCCAGCGCGCGCTGCATCGCCTCGCGCGCATTCCAGAACGGTTGCTGTGCCTGATCGGGCCGATGCGCGGCCGCACCGGCTGCGACAGCTTGCGCATCCATGCGCAGCACCCGGCCGGGCATCAGCTTGAAGGTGTGCTCGTGGATACAGGCCGGTGCCGGGATATAGCCCAGCCGCAGCAGCAGCGTGAGCGCATCGCGATCCACGCCGTTGTCGAAATCCGGATGCTGCCACAAGGCCTTGAGTTCGGAACCGAACACCAAGGTGTCGCCGGCCCACCCGTAGTACAGCGGCTTCTTGCCGACGCGGTCGCGGGCCAGGAACAGGCAGTTGTCGCGCTCGTCCCACAACGCAATGGCGAACATGCCGTTGCAGCGGATCAACGTCTCATCCAGGCCCCACTCCACCACGGCCGCCAGCAGCACTTCGGTATCGGAGTGGCCGCGGAAGCGATGCCCAAGCGCGGAAAGCGCTGCGCGCAGCTGCGCGAAGTTATAGACCTCGCCGTTATAGGCCAGCACGTAGCGGCCATCGGCCGAGCGCATCGGCTGATGGCCGAGCGGCGACAGATCCAGAATGCTCAAGCGCTGATGTGCCAGCGCAATGCCTGCCTGCGCATCGCACCAGGTGCCGGCATCGTCGGGACCGCGGTGGCGCAAGGCGGCCCCCATCGGCCGCACCAGCGCATCGAGCTGTTCGCCATGCAGGCGCGGCGAAGCCAGCAACATTCCTGCCAATCCGCACATCGTCAGCGCTCCTGCCGGCCGGCCACGGCCAAGCGGGCGGGCCCGGCTCGCCTGACGCGTTGCACCCGCCCGAGCAGACGCACGGCGCATGCCGATACCGATGCGGGAGCGTCAAGACAGCCGTCCGCCGGGCACACAGCACTGACCCGGCAAGCCACCTGCAGATCGCGCAGACGGCTCATGCCGCCACCGATGCAGCGGCCGGCATCGGCACGAAACGCGGCAGCGCCTGCACGCGATGCAACCACGCGCTAATCGCTGGCCAGCGATCAAGATCGAAACCACCGTCTTCGGCGCAGTGGGTGTAGGCGAACAATGCGATATCGGCGATGCCGTAGTCGCTACCGGTGAACCAGGCGTGCTGCTGCAGATGTTGCTCCATTACCGCCAGCGCCTGCTCGCCGCGTGCGCGCAGCTGTGGCAACTCGGCGCGGCGTGCGGCGTCGCGCGGCGTCCACAGGCTGATGAACCGCGCCACCGCCACATAAGGCTCATGGCTGTATTGCTCGAAGAACATCCAGCTCAATGCCTGCGCCCGCTGCCACGCATCGGTGGGCAGATACGGTGTGCCTTCGGCCAGCCAGAACAGGATCGCGTTGGATTCGGTCAACACGCGGCCATCGTCGCGCTCGACCATCGGCACCTTGCCGTTGGGGTTCTTGGCCAGATACGCGGGCGTGCGGGTCTGCCCGGCCACACTGTCCACCTCGACCCAGTGATAGCGGCTGCCCAACTGTTCCAGCAGCAGGCGCACCTTGTAGCAATTGCCGGAACTGGACATGCCATGGACGGTCAACGGGGGACGCACGCTCGACATCTGGCTGGCTCCGCGACAGCAACGAGGGGGCTGGCAGTGTCACAGCCCCGCGTGCCTTTGCAAAGCCCCGCACACAACAGCGGCGCACCGATGCCGGTTTGCATGCACTGCCGCGCCGACCTGCGTCAGGCCAAGGCCACCACCGCCACCGGCACGCTCAACACCGCCATCAGGATGCCCAACGCCGCCACCGTCAGCGCCCAGGCGCCGAACGCACGCGTGCGCGCGCAGCCGACAGCGGCGGCCGCGGCCTGCACCGAGCAGACCGACCACCACAGCGCCCCCAGCATCAGCAGCAAGATGCATGTCGCCAGCTGCGCCATGCCGGCCGGATCGGTCGCGCCGGTGCGCAGTAATGCAACCTGGCCCTTGAGCGCGACCACGGCCGCCAACAGGCATACCAGCCACGGCAAGGCGCAGCCGGCCATCGCCGGCAACACCTGCCCAAGCGGGTCGCCGCTGCCCATCCAACGCAGGATCTGCTTGAGCAGCACGCCTCCCAGCAAGGCGATTGCAATCACGACAATGACACCACCGGCCTTGGCCCATAGCGGCAGCGCGTGCAGCCACACCCACGCCGACAGCAGCGTGGTCGCCGCAAACACCGCCCAGGCGCTCCAGCGCAACCGAACGCGCTGCGGCATCCGCGTCACCGTGGCATAGGGATCGAACATGATTCCGCCCAGGCCACCGCCGCGCCACCAGAAAAAGCACGCCACCAGCAACAGCACCAGGGCCACCAAGCCGGCCAGCGGATAGCTGAGCGCACGCCAGTCGGGAGGCTGGGTGCGCCGCTTTGGCGTGAGATCGTGATTGAAGTACAACAGGTCGCGCGCGCGTTCCATGTCGGCAGCCGCACGCGCCACGCCGTTGGCAGGAATACGGTCGGTGAAGCGCTGCCATTCGCCCACGATGACCATCTTTCCCTCGTGCATCGCAATGCTGCGCGAGAAGCGGAACCACGGATTGGCGACCACTTGCGTGTCTGCTTCCACCTGGATCGCCGGGTCGCTGTGCACGCGCACGGTCTGCCGCGCCAGCTGCGGGCCGCCCAGCGCCAGCGGACTCTTGCGCGCCTCTTTCGGTAACGCATCCATCCACTCGCCAAGCTGGAACAACGGGAAGCCCAGCTCATCGCCCTCCTCGGCTGGCCACTCCAGCCGGTAGGCCTCATGCGTGCGCACATTGAGCGGATCGGCAGCGTCGATGCTCGGCACGCGCACCTGGGTCAGCGCGGTGTAGTACTGCTGCATGAATTCCAGATAATGCTCGCCCACCGTCTGCGCACCATCGTCGTCGAAGCTGCTGGCGACACGCTCGCCGCGGCCCTGGCGATACATGGTGTCCACCGTGAAGCTTGCCAAGCGCTGCGGCTTGCGCAGCAAAATGGAAATTTCTTCATTCACTTCGATCTGCGGCAACGCAGGCATCGGCGCAGGCACGTCAACCAACGTGTCCTGCCCCGCAAGCACGGGCAATCCGCGCACGAACGGCAGCGGCCGACGCTGTGCCAACGGACCCTCTTCGCGATCGCGCGTGGCATCCACCCATACCTCGCCCTGCGGCAGATGCGCACGCACCACCACATGATCGAAGGCGTACGGACTGGGCAACCGCTTTTCCAGCCCATGCCCTTTGTCGCTGCTGACCAGCACCGGCTCGGCGCGGATGCCGGCCAGCTGCAGCAGTGCGATCAGCAGCGTCGCCTTGTCCTTGCAATCGCCGTAGCGGTTGCGCAGCGTCACTTCGGGCGCGTGCGGGGCGTGCGAGTTTTCGCCCATGTCCAGGCCGACGTAACGGATCTCGCCCTGCACGAACGCCACGGCGCGCAGCAACGCACCTTGCGGGTCGTCGCTGCGCAACATCAGGCTCTGCGCCATCTTGGCGGCCACCTGCGGCTGCTCGAATGCACGCGGATACAGCTGCGCCGCCCAGGCCGCCACCGCCCCCCAACTGCCGGCGGTGGAGACTTCGATTACGCCATACGGGTCCACATCGTCCGGCGCATCTTTTTCTTCCTGCACCGCTGCAATGTTGCTGGCGCCGATGTCCAACTGCGTCACCCCATCGAGCGTGCGCACGTTCCGGCCGAACCCCGGCGCGCTGATGCGCCACTGCATCGGCAACTGGGCGGGATAGCGCACCCGCACCCGGCGTTCACCCAGCGGCACGCCGTAGCGCGCTTCGAACACGTCGTAATAGCCTTTGCCGAATACCGGATTGCTGCCGCTGATGGTCACGCCATAGTCGACACGGTCACCCACGCGCAGATCCGGCAATGTGATCGACAGCGTCAGCGCGCCATCGATCAACCCATTCTCCAGGCCGCTCTCGCGCCGCAATTTGGCGTAATGCGCCTGGCTGCGCATATCGATGCGCTTGCCGGCGCGCCAGACATCCAGGCTGTTGAGCTCCAGCTGCTGGTACTGCGGCTGGTAGTCGATGGAAATCTGCCCGGCTTCCTCCAGGCTTTTGGCGCGCTGCACGGTGTAGCTGAGCCGGCGGTAGGCCTGCGGCGCGCGGCCGGTCAGATCGACCTGGTCGGACACCAGCTCATAACGCAGCCCGGTGGCGCCAGGCACCTTGTCGGGCACGGCGTCGGCCACCACCCACGCCGGCGTCGGCGCCATGCGTGGTGCCTCGTTGGCCCGCGCTGGCGCGATTGCCATGCCCGCGAGCGAACAAACGGTCCAGAAAACGCCGCGTAGGCGTCGCCTCACATCCTTGCCGATCAAGCCCCCACTCCTCGTCAAAACGCATTGAGTCCTGTCAGCGCACGTCCCACTACCAGCTGATGCACGGTTTCGGTGCCTTCGTAGGTGATCACCGATTCCAGGTTCAGCGCATGCCGGATCGCCACATGATCGGTGGTGATGCCAGCCGCGCCCAGCAGGTCGCGGCATTGGCGCGCCACATCCAGCGCCATGCGGCAATTATTCCATTTTGCCAGCGAGATCTGCTCCGGCTGCAGCGTCCCGGCCTCCTTCAAACGCCCGAGCTGCAACGCGAGCAGCTGGGCGGTGGAAATCCGCCGCGCCATGTCGGCCAGTTTGATCTGCGCGCTTTGCGTGGCGGCCAGCGGTCGGCCAAACAGGATGCGCTCGCCGGCATAGGCCAGCGCCTCGCGCAGGCAGGCCACTGCCGCGCCGATCGCGCCCCAGGCAATGCCGTAGCGTGCCTGGTTGAGGCAACTCAGCGGCGCCTTCAAACCAGCCGCCCGCGGCAACCGCATCTGCTCGGGCACGAACACATTGTCCAGGAACAGTCCCGAGGTGACCGACGCACGCAGGCTCATCTTGTGGCTGATGTCCTGCGCGCTGAAACCGGCGCTGTCGGTTTCGACCAGAAAGCCGCACACGCCATCGTCGGTATGCGCCCAGATGATCGCCAGCCCCGCAATGCTGCCGTTGGTGATCCACAGCTTGGCGCCGTTCAAGCGCCAGCCATCACCCTCCCGCACCGCGCGGGTCGTCATCGCGGCCGGGTCCGACCCGCCCTGCGCCTCGCTGAGGCCGAAACAGCCGATGACCCGGCCGGCCGCCATTTCCGGCAGCCAGCGCTGCCGCTGTTCGTCGCTGCCGTAGGCGTGGATGGGGTACATGCACAACGACGACTGCACGCTGACGAAACTGCGCAGGCCGCTGTCGCCGCGCTCCAGTTCCTGGCAGATCAATCCATAGGACACCGCGCCCAGGCCCGCACCGCCCTCGCGCACCGGCAGGCTGGCGCCCAGCAGCCCCAGTTCCGCCAGCTCCGGAATCCACTCGCGCGGAAAGCGGCCGGCATCGAAGGCATCGCCGATCGCCGGCACCACCCGCGTATCGGTAAAGCGCGCGACCGCATCCTGCACCGCCCGCTCTTCGTCGGTGAGCAGCGCGCGTACGTCGAACAGGTCATCGGGGCGCACCGGCATGTTGGCTTCCATCGCAAGCTGAAGGCACGATTATCCGCCAGTTGCCGCCCCAACATGGCAGAACACCAGTCCGGCACTGGCGCTAACGAAAAGAGCCGGCAATGCCGGCTCTTTTCCAACGACTGCACCGACTGCGTGTCGCTGCGGTTGACCCGTTACTGCCGGGTGCTCACACCGTCCTGGCGCACGTTGGAGTCGCCCGCCGTCGATGCCATCTGGGTCACCAGCTGGCCATCGACCACCGGCAGACGGTCGCCGGTGGGCTTGTCGTTCATGCGCACGGTCTTTTCGAACCCGTCGTAGCGGTAGGTGACGTCATAGGCCACCACATTGTCGGCGTCGCCCAGCGAGATGCGTTCGCCCGGCTTGCTGTCCATGCGCATGGTGCCAGTGGTGCCATCGGCATTGCGATAGGTCACGTCGTAACCGACCACACGCGAGGACGAGGAGTTGGCATTTTCGGTATGGCACTGACGCTCGGTGCGATCGACGACCCGGCCGCCGACGTGGTTTCGGTCGACGCGGTTACCGATGAAGCCGCCGCCCACCGCACCTGCGGCGGTCGCCAGCTTGCGGCCGTTGCCGCCACCCACCTGGTTGCCGATCAGGCCGCCGATGACCGCACCGGCCACGGTGCCGCCGACGTTACCGTCGCGCTCGGGCAGACGCTCCTGCACCACGACATCGCGGCACACTTCACGTGGCGACGTGCTGGTGGTGGTCTCGCGGACGGCGTTGCTGTTGATCACCTGCGCGTACTGCGGCTCGCGTTGGGTGATGGGGGCAACCTTGACCACATCGGCATATTCCAGGCCGCGCGGCGCCGGCTGGCCGTTGGCGACAAAATCGCCAGACGATGGGCGGTTATTCATGAAAGCGGCAGTGGCGACACCTCCGACCAGCAAGGCACCAGCAGCGACCAGTATAGTTGTCGTATTGCTCTTCATCACCAGCTCCCTGCGGACGCACCGCGTTGTTGACGGCCGTGATTCCAGCATGGGAACCCTGAACGAAAAGGCGCTCGCTCATGAACACGGCGGTTAAGTTCAGCTAGCGGTTACTTCATGCATCTCTAACAGCCGGAGCATTCGCATGCGAAATCCCTTGACCGCACGCGCGCTGGATTGGGCCAGCACGCTGCGCTATCCCACCTTGTTCAAGCTGGCCGCCGCGCTGTTTCTGATCGACGTGGTGATGCCGGACCCGATCCCGTTCCTGGACGAATTGCTGTTCGGCCTGACCACGCTGCTGCTGGCCAATTGGAAAACCCGCAAGGCGCCCGTGCCGGCACCGGTACGACGCGACTGATGCAGCTGATCGACAGCCATTGCCATCTGGATGCAGGCGAGTTCGGCCACGACCGCGCGGCGGTGATCGCGCGCGCGCGCCGCGCGGGCGTCATGCAGCAAGTGGTCCCGGCGATCACCGCTGCCAGCTGGCCGGGCCTGCGTGCGGTCTGCGATCAGGCGCCTGGCCTCTACCCCGCTTATGGCCTGCATCCATTGTTTCTGGACCAGCACCGCCCCCAACACCTGGAGCTGCTGGCCGAGTGGATCGAACGCGAGCGGCCCTGCGCGATCGGCGAATGCGGCCTGGACTTTTTCGTCGACGGACTGGATGCGCAGGCGCAACGCGCCTATTTCGATGCTCAGCTGCAGCTGGCCAAGCGCTTCGACCTGCCATTGATCGTGCATGCCCGCCGCGCCACCGAGGAAGTCATCGCCCGCATCAAGGCGACAGGTGGCCTGCGCGGCGTGGTGCACAGCTTTGCCGGCAGCCCCGAGCAGGCGCAGCAGTTGTGGAAACTGGATTTCATGATCGGCCTGGGCGGCCCGGTGACCTACCCGCGTGCCAATCGCTTGCGCGGGCTGGTGGCCAGCATGCCGCTGCAGCACCTGCTGCTGGAAACCGATGCGCCGGATCAGCCCGACGCCGGCAACCGCGGCCAACGCAACGAGCCGGCGTATCTGCGCACGGTATTGGACTGCATCGCCCAGCTCCGCGGGCAAGACCCTGCGCACATTGCTGCGCAGACATCGGCCAACGCACGCAGCCTGTTCGGCCTACCGCACTAGCGCAGCGTGCGTACCGGCACAAACCCACGGCCAGCACGACAGCGCGCAGGCCACATCACGACGCCGCAACCGCCTCGGCCGCCGGCGTCGCTGCCACGGCCTTGGGCTTGAGCAACATGTCCAACGCCTTGCCCACGGCCACGAATGCAAAGGTCCCGGTGATATGCGTGGCCGCACCCAGCCCTGCACCGCAATCCAGCTTGAGCGTGGCATCGGCATCGAGCTGCGGGCGGATGCCGCAAACGCTGCCATCGGCCTGCGGGTATTTGACGTTTTCCAGCGAATACACCGCGGGCACGCCGAAGTAGCGCTGCGGGTTCTTGGGAAAATTGAATTCGCTGCGCAGCTTCTTGCGGATCAGCGCCAGCATCGCATCATGCTCGGTGCGCGAGACATCGCGCACGCGCACCAGCGTGGGGTCGGTGCGCCCGCCGGCCGCACCCACGGTCAGCAGCGGCAATTTGCGCCGACGGCACCAGGCAATGGTTTCCACCTTGACCCGAAAGCTGTCGCAGGCATCGATCACCAGATCCAAGCCTTGACCCAGCAAGGTGTCGATATTGCCCGAGGTCAGGAAAGCCTCGACCGCGTCGGCTTCGATGTCAGGGTTGATCGCCACGCAGCGCTCGGCCATCGCCCGCGCCTTGTTGCGACCGTACTGCCCGGCCAGCGCCGGCAACTGCCGGTTGGTGTTGGACACGCATATGTCATCGGCATCGATCAGGCGGATGTGCCCCACCCCGGTGCGTGCCAACGCCTCGACCACCCACGAGCCCACCCCGCCCATGCCGACCACCGCCACGCGGCACGCCGACAAGCGCTCGACCGTGCCGACCCCATATAGCCGGTCGATACCGGCAAAGCGTTCACGCCATTGTGCTTTCATCGGCCTATTTTACGCGCCCCGCTCAGGGCGCGCCCACGCTGCCGCAACGAACGTTGCGTCCCAGGAGCCACCTCATGCACGCCCCGCCTCCCACCCAGTCCCGCGCGGCCCGCTACGCCTTCATGCTGGTGCTGGGCCTGCTGATCGGCCTGGTCGCCACGGTCATGGTGGCCAACGCACTACGAGCGCGGCGCGACCCGGTGCCCGACAGCCTGATGCAGATCATGGCCTACCAGTTACGCACGCTGCGACCGGACGCAGGCGCCGCCTGCATGCCGGCGCAGCAACAGCGGCGACTGCAATCGCTGCGCCTGCTGGCCGACGAAGTCGAGCCGGCCTTCCCCGCGATTGGCGAGGACCGCCGCTTCGGCGAGCACGCCCAGGCATTGCGTGCCGTGCTGGATCGGGCCCAGGGCGTGACGCTGACCGATTGCAGGCAGCTGGGCCAACTCCACAGCCGCATCTCCGATGCCTGCGAGGCTTGCCACCGCGACTTTCGCTGAAGGTTGATGAATACGACGCTCGGGTTTCGTTAAGCCTGCAGTGCCGTAGTTGGCGGGCCGTTCACCTGGACCATCACAGGATGACGTCGCCGCGGCCCCGGCCGCCTTTTCGAACCACCCCGGAGAGATTTCATGAAGACCCGACTGCTCGTCATTGGCCTGGCTGCAACCGCGACCCTGGTTGGCTGCGCCACCTCCCAACCCCAATACGGCAGCTATCGCGGCGACCGCGGGTATGACCAGGGCTACTCGCAGACGCAGCGTTGCGTCGATTGCGGCATCGTGACCCGGATCGACGAAGTCGGCCCGACCCGCACCGCGCCGACCGGCACCGGCGCCGTGCTTGGCGGCATCGTGGGCGCGGTGGCCGGCCGCCAGATTTCCAAGGAAACCGGCGGCAGTACGGGCAACAAGAACGTTTCGGCCGTGGCCGGTGCCGCTGCCGGCGCGCTGGCAGGTAACGCCATCCAGAACAACGTCACCAGCTCCAGCTTCGACGTGCAGGTGCGCATGGACGACGGCCGCGTGATCGTGGTCAACCAGCGCGACCTGGCTGGCGTGCGCGAGAACGCGTACGTGCGCGTGGTCAACGGCAAGGTCGTGCTGCGCTGATCCTTCCGCCCGGCGGGGCCTATGCCCTGCCACTGCGTCGCCAGTTGGCAGGTCCCGCGAACGACACCGTTGCAAACAACAAAAAGGCCCGGTGACGGGCCTTTTTGTTGCGTGGCTGATGCGCTTGGCGCAGCGGCTCAGACCACCTGCACTGCATCGGCCTGCAGGCCCTTCTGGCCTTGCACGACCGTGAAGCTGACCTTCTGACCTTCCTTGAGACTCTTGAAGCCCTGGATCTGGATCGCGCGGAAATGCACGAAGACGTCTTCGCCATTTTCGCGGCTGATGAACCCAAAGCCCTTGGCATCGTTGAACCACTTCACGACACCATTTTCGCGTTCGATGTTGGACATCTCGACTGACTCCCTACGACACTGTGATGGACGAGCGGTGGTGGCTGTGATTGCAAGGAGGAAGCGAGGTACAAGGATGTAGCGGATCAGGCGATCTACCGCATCAGGCCACGATTCACGGTGACCTTTGCAAACAGCAGCGGCTGCAACTTAACCCGCACAAAATGAATTTTCAAGCACCCCTTGCACCTTTTTGTCAAGCCTGAATTAGGACCTGTGTAACCATCATGGACACCGTCGTTGTCTACTACGTCTTGGCCACGGCGCTCGTGCTGATCGGCCTGGCTGGCGTCATCCTGCCGGCCCTGCCGGGCCTGCCGCTGGTGTTTGCCGGCCTGCTGGTTGCCGCTTGGGCTGACGATTTCACCCACATCGGCTGGGTGACGCTGGTCGTGCTGGGGGTGATCACCGCGCTGTCGTATCTGGTCGACTTCCTGGCCACGCTATACGGGGCGCAGCGGGTAGGTGCCAGCAAGATGGCATTGTGGGGTTCGGTCATCGGGGGCATTGCAGGCATTTTCTTCCTGCCGATCGGGCTGTTCGTCGGCCCGTTCGCAGGCGCCTGGCTCGGCGAGTACTACCAGACACGCAAGTCCGGCCAAGCTACCAAGGTCGGTCTCGGTACCTGGGTGGGCATCATGCTCGGCACCGCCACCAAGCTGGCGCTTGGCCTGTGCATGTTGGGCGTGTTCGCCATCGGCTGGTTTTTCTAGGGCTTTGCAACGGCTCGACGGCGGTGCACGCCTCTTCTCCAGAAGGCGCGTAACAGCCACCTGCGCTCACTCGACCGACACGTGGCGGGAACACTCCCTGCGCATACCGGCCTTCGGCAACAGGTTGCAGGCAATTGCTGGGGCGACGCCATTCGATCGAATGTTATGCCGTCGTGTACACACTGCGTATGCAGACGCGACCGTTAAGCTGGGGATCTCTGCGCCTGCCTGGCGCCTTCACTTTGGCCAGACCGCCCATGTCCAAGCACCACACCCGCCCCCTGATGCTGATCGCACTGGCCGCCGCGCCAGTGGCACATGCGCAGGAAATCGCACCGCAGCCGGCCTCGCCGCAAGCCTGCACCTCGGTGACCTCCGATGCCGCTCGCCTGGCCTGTTACGACAAGGCGTTGGGCTACACGCCGCAGCAAACTGCAGAGGCAGACGCCGCAGCGCAACTGGCCAAGCAGAAGGACGCCAAGCCCGACGATACGCGCACCATCAGCCGGGTCGGCGATTTCTTCCGCGCCGACGGCCAGGACCAACCGAAAGAAGAGGCCGTGGCCAATGCCGGCCGCGGCTCCTTGCTGGACCGACGCTGGGAACTGGCCAAGGACTCCAAGCTGGGCACCTTCCAGCTGCGCGGCTACAAGCCGGTGTACCTGTTGCCGGCGTTCTGGACCAGCGACACCAACCGCACCCCGCAGTCGCCGAATCCGGCCAACTCGCTCGATACGCCGCAGCAGCTGGACAGCACCGAGCTCAAGTTCCAGCTCAGCTTCAAGACCAAGGTGGTGGAAGACCTGTTCGGCGACAACGGCGATATCTGGATGGGCTACACCCAGAGCTCGCGCTGGCAGGCCTACAACGCCGATGCGTCGCGCCCGTTCCGCGAAACCAATTACGAGCCCGAAGCGATGCTGGTCTTTCGCAACAACTACAGCATCTTCGGCTGGAAGGGCCGCATGAGCGGCATCAGCCTCAATCACATGTCCAATGGGCGTGCCGACCCGCTGTCGCGTTCGTGGAACCGGGTGATCCTGAATTTCGGGCTGGATCGGGAGAACTGGGCGCTGACGCTGCGCCCGTGGTTCCGTATCAAGGAAGACCGCGCCGACGACAACAATCCCGATATCGAGGATTACATGGGCCGCGGCGATGCCACGCTGGTGTACAACAAGGACGGCCACGAGTTGGCGCTGATCGCACGCCACTCGCTGCGTGGCGGCGACCGCTCGCACGGCTCGGTGCAGCTGGATTACGGCTTTCCCATCACCAACCTGTTGCGCGGCCATGTACAGGTGTTCGATGGCTACGGCGAAAGCATGATCGACTACAACCACAAGGCAACCTACATCGGTGTGGGCGTGTCATTGCTGGAGTGGTTCTAGGCACCGCGCGCAAACCGGCTGCGTTCGCCGCCAGGCGGCAGCAGCCGATGTTCGGCATGTACTGCTTCAGCGTTGCTAGCCCTACGCGCCGCATGTACTGCTTCAGCGTTGCAAGCCCAACGCGCCGTCCGCATTGCCGGCGACGTCGCTTGATCGCTCTGGCCGCGCCCAATGGTGTTGCAGGGTGCTCACGACAAGCGCTGCTGCCGATGATCGCCGGCACACGGGCCGGCGCATCGTGCAACGCAGTCAAACGGCGAACTGCACCGAGTTGATCAATCGCAGGCCGGCATGTGCGCATGTCGGCCTTTTTCTTCTGCACACCCATGCGGAAAGACATTGCCCGCGGACCAACGCATGTCGCGCTGGCCGAGGCGTGCCTGTGCTCGATTCAGACGTCGAAGAAGTCCACCTTGCCGTCCTGCAAGGTGTAGTACGCACCGACCACGCGCACGTTGCCGGCGCGCAATGGTTCGAGCAGTGCAGGTTCGGATGCCGCGCGCAAGCGGTCGACAGTACGCTTGACGTTGGCCTTGACCGAGTCGGCCAGCAGGTTGGTACCGCCCTTGGCCTTGGCGGTCAGCACCGCCGGAACGATCGGCTCGATCATCGCGCCGATTGCGCCAGGGAAGAACGTGTTGTTCTCCACGACCGACACTGCCGCGACCACCGCACCGCAGCTTTCGTGGCCCATCACCACCACCAGCGGCACGCCGAGCTGGCTGACTGCATATTCGATCGAACCGAGCGCGGTGGTGTCGACGGTATCGCCGGCGTTGCGCACGATGAACATTTCGCCCAGGCCGCGGCCGAACAGCAGTTCCGGTGGTACGCGCGAATCCGAGCACGACACCAGGATGACGAACGGGGTCTGGCCCAGCGCAAGCTCCAGGCGGCGCTTGCTGTCGGAGATCACTTTCTTGGGGCGGTTTTCGACGAATGCGTTGTTGCCGTCTCGCAGAATCTGCAGCGCCTGCTCGGCATTCAAATCGGTTTTCTTGGACGGCGCCGCGCGCAAGGCGAACGGCACGGACACGGCAGCGGCCGCGATCGGCGCGCAACACGCGCACTGAAGCAATTTTCGACGCGATGCGGAATGCGACATGGACCAGGCCCCCTGCTCTGTGGTTGGTGTCGCGATCGTACTATGTGGCGGACGCGACCAAACGGGCGGATGGAGATTGCGATCAAAAGGCGCAGTCCGCGGACGCAGGTTCAGGTCCAGTCCGTCAGGCCCTCCCGGCGATAGGTTTCCTGAAACGCCGGGCGCGCCTTCATCCGCATTGCGTGCGCCAGCAGCGCAGGCCAGGTATCGGTCGGCCGCGGCATGTTGCGCGACCAGCGCATCAGCATGGTCAACATGAAGTCGGCTGCCGACACGGTTTTCCCGAGCAGATATGGGCCGTGGGCCTGCAGATGCGCATCGACCTGGGCCCAGGCCGCTTCGAGCGTGCGGCGGGCGTGCATCTGCGCCGCCTCAGCCTGCCCGGCCCCGGCCGGCTCGCTCGGGTAGAACCAGGCGCGGTACGCCGGCTGCAGGGTGTTGGCGCAGAAGAACATCCACTTGTAGTACGCCGCACGCTCGGGCGTGCCGACTGCCGGGGCCAGCCCGGCCTGCGGATGCAGGTCGGCCAGGTGCAGCACGATGGCTGCAGCTTCCGTGAGCACTTGGCCATCAAGCACCAGCGTGGGCACCACGCCGGCCGGGTTGAGCGCCAGGTACTGCGGCGATTTGTGCTCGCCGCGTTCGAAATCCAATGGGTGCAGTGCGTGCGGAATATCCAGTTCGATCAGCAGCCAATGCACCACCAACGCTGCGGTGCTGGGGGAGTGGTACAGCGTGGCGACCATGCGGGGCTCCGGGATCGGTAGGGACAGGCGCGCAAGGCGGGCGACGTCTGCGCGGCGCACGGCGATTGTCGTTGTTTTTACCGCGCTGTCGAAGACCTGTGCCGTGCAATCACTGCTGCACCGGCGCGCGCACCGGCACCACGACGCCCTCGACACGATGCGGCATGCGCGCATCGTGCCTGCAGCTCACCGGCACCGGCCACACCCGCGCAACGGCGGTGCAGCCGGCTCGATCGCCGCCGTTACTCAACCACCACTGGAATCTTGCCGATCCGCGACTGCCACTGCCGCGGACCGGTCTTGTGCACCGATTCGCCGCTGGAATCCACCGCGACCGTCACCGGCATGTCCTTGACCTCGAATTCGTAGATCGCTTCCATGCCGAGATCCTCGAACGCCAGCACGCGCGCGGCCTTGATCGCCTTTGACACCAGATACGCCGAGCCGCCGACCGCCATCAGGTAGACGGCCTTGTTGTCGCGGATCGCCTCGATCGCCGCATCGCCGCGCTCGGACTTGCCGACCATGCCGAGCAGGCCGGTCTGTTCCAGCATCTGCCGGGTGAACTTGTCCATGCGCGTGGCGGTGGTCGGGCCGGCCGGGCCCACCACTTCGTCGCGCACCGGATCGACCGGGCCGACGTAGTAGATGAAGCGATTGGTGAAATCCACCGGTAGGGTTTCGCCGCGGTTGAGCATGTCGATCATGCGCTTGTGCGCAGCGTCGCGGCCGGTCAGCAGCTTGCCGTTGAGCAGGATCACCTCGCCCGGCTTGAAGCTGGCCACTTCTTCCTTACTGATGGTGTCCAGGTTGACCCGGCGCGCATTGGTCGGGTTGTAGGTGAGCTTGGGCCAGTCTTCCAGCGACGGCGGATCCAGCATCACCGGGCCGCTGCCGTCCAGGGTGAAATGCGCATGGCGGGTGGCGGCGCAGTTGGGGATCAGCGCCACCGGCAGGTTGGCCGCATGGGTCGGGTAATCCTTGACCTTGATATCCAGCACGGTGGTCAGGCCACCCAGGCCCTGCGCGCCGATGCCCAGCGCATTGACCTTTTCGTACAGCTCAAGCCGCAGTTCTTCGGCACGGTTGGCCGCGCCACGCGCCTGCAGGTCGACAATGTCGATCGGCTCCATCAAGGCTTCCTTGGCCAGCAGCATCGCCTTCTCGGCGGTGCCGCCGATGCCGATGCCCAGCATGCCCGGCGGGCACCAGCCGGCGCCCATGGTCGGCACGGTCTTGAGCACCCAGTCGACGATGGAATCGGACGGGTTGAGCATGGCGAACTTGCTCTTGGCCTCCGAACCGCCGCCCTTGGCCGCGACGATCACCTCGACATGGTCGCCGGGCACGATCTTGGTGTTGACCACTGCCGGCGTGTTGTCGCGGGTATTGGCGCGCTTACCGGCCGGGTCGGCCAGCACGCTGGCGCGCAACTTGTTGTCGGGGTGGTTGTAGGCGCGGCGCACGCCCTCATTGACCATGTCTTCCACGCCCATGGTGGCGTCGTCCCAGCGCACGTTCATGCCGATTTCCAGGAACACGGTGACGATGCCGGTGTCCTGGCAGATCGGCCGGTGGCCTTCGGCGCACATGCGCGAGTTGATCAGGATCTGCGCAATCGCGTCCTTGGCGGCCGGCGATTCTTCGCGCTCGTAGGCGGCGGACAGGTTCTTGATGTAGTCGACCGGGTGGTAGTAGCTGATGTACTGCAACGCATCGGCGACGGACTGGATGAGGTCTTCCTGCTTGATCGAGGTCACGGCTGGCTCTACGGCTGGCGGGGGTGCAATCCGGGCATTTTAGAGCAAACCGCAGGCGCGTCCGGGTGCAGCGTCTATCGCTGCGATTGACCGATGCGGCCTTTCGCCGGTGGTCGCCGCAGTGCTGCGGCCCTGCTGCGGTGATGGCAAGCCACCAATCCACCGACCGTTGCCGGCGCGGCGGCTGACGGTGAGCCCTGGGCGCCGCGAGGCGAGCACGCGCCTGCCTGGGCCCTGCCCCTTTCTTATGGTTGGCCCAACACCCCGCGCCCACGCCGGGCGCGGCACACTAATACGATGTCAGCTTCCCGTTCCGGCGCTCCTGCGCCCGCCGCCCCCCGTACCGGCCCTACCCTGCGCGAGCGCCTGGATGCGCTGCGCAATCTACCGCCGTTCCTGAAGCAGATCTGGCAGACCAGCCGCTGGCTGAGTGCCAGCAGCATCGGCTTGCGCGTGCTGCGCGCGCTGATGCCGGTGGCGACGCTGTACATCGGCAAGTTGATCATCGACGAGGCGATCCATCTGGTCGGCCAACCGTCGGCATTCGACTCGTTCGCGCAGGCCCTGGGCAGCGGCCGCCTGAACCGGCTGCTGGAACTGCTGGCGCTGGAACTGGCGCTGGCGATCGGCTCGGACCTGCTCGGCCGGCTGGTCGGCTACGCCGATGCGCTGCTGTCGGAGTTGTTCAACAACGCCGCCAGCGTGCGACTGATGGAACATGCCGCGCAGCTGGATCTGGAGGATTTCGAAGACCCGGACCGGCAGGACAAGCTGGATCGCGCGCGACGCCAGACCATGAACCGCATGAACCTGATGAGCCAGCTGTTCGGCCAGGTGCAGGACGCCATTACCGTGGTCAGCCTGGCGGTGGGCCTGGTGGTCTACGCGCCCTGGTTGATGGTGCTGCTGGCGGTTGCGTTGATTCCGGCCTTCATCGGCGAGGCACACTTCAATGCGTTGGGGTATTCGCTCAATTTCCAGTGGACGCCGGAACGGCGCCAGCTCGATTACCTGCGTCAGGTCGGCGCCAGCGTGGAGACGGCCAAGGAAGTCAAAATCCTCAACCTGCACCGCTTCCTGATTGCGCGCTACCGCCGGCTGGCCGACAAGTTCTTCCAGGCCAACCGTGCGCTGGCACGCAAGCGCGCAATGTGGGGCGCGCTGCTGGCCGCGCTCGGCACCTTGGGCTACTACATGGCCTACGGCTACATCGCCTGGCGCACCGTGCGCGGCGACTTCAGCATCGGCGACCTGACCTTTCTGGCCGGCAGCTTCCTGCGCCTGCGGCAATTGCTGGAAGGCTTGCTGATCGGCTTTTCGCAGGTCGCCGGCCAGGCGCTGTATCTGGACGATCTGTACTCGTTCTTCAACATCGTGCCGGAAATCCGCTCGCGCCCGAACGCGCTGCCGGTGCCGCGCCCGATCCGCCAGGGCTTCGTGTTCGAAGATGTCGGCTTCCGCTATCCGGATGCCGAACAGTGGACGGTGCGGCACCTGGATTTCGAATTGCGCGCCGGCGAAGTGCTGGCGCTGGTCGGCGAAAACGGCGCCGGCAAGACCACCCTGGTCAAGCTGCTGGCACGGCTCTACGACCCCGACGAAGGCCGCATCCTGCTCGATGGGCAGGATCTGCGTCACTACGATTTGGACGACTTGCGCGCCAACCTGGGTGTGATTTTCCAGGACTTCGTGCGCTATCACCTGAGCGTTGGCGAAAACATCGGCGTCGGCCAGGTGGACGCGATGGACGACGCGCCGCGCATCCGTGCCGCCGCACAACGCGCGATGGCCGGCGAGCTGATCGACAGCCTGCCCGACGGCTACGACCAGCTGATCGGGCGGCGCTTCAAGAACAGCGTGGATCTGTCCGGCGGGCAATGGCAGAAGATCGCCATCGCTCGCGCCTACATGCGCGATGCGCAGCTGATGATCCTGGACGAACCCACCGCCGCGCTGGATGCGCGCAGCGAATTCGAGGTGTTCCAGCGCTTCAAGGAACTGTCGGACAACCGCACCGCGGTGCTGATTTCGCACCGTTTCTCCAGCGTGCGCATGGCCGACCGCATCCTGGTGCTGGCTGCTGGCCGCATCGAGGCCAACGGCACCCACGACGAGTTGATGGCCCAAGGCGGGCGATATGCGGAATTGTTCGAACTGCAGGCGGCGGGGTATCGGTGAGGTCGGGATTCGGGATTCGGGAGTCGGGATTGGGGATTGGTAAGAGCTGCCGGCTCATCCGCGAGCCCGACGCGCCCAGGACCCAGGACCCAGGACCCAGGATCTGCTCTTGCGAATTGCAAATTGCGAATCCCCAATCCCGACTCCCGAATCCCGAATCCCTGCGCCTAAATGAGAGTTCATCTCATTTGTCCGGCTTGAGGTAGAATTGCCGGGTACTCTTCCCACGACACTTACCGGTATGTCTTCCGCTTTTGGCGCCGAAACGGTGCTTGAGGTCCGTCACTGGACCGATGCCTACTTCAGCTTCACCACGACCCGCGATGCTGGGTTCCGTTTCGAAAACGGGCAGTTCGTGATGATCGGGCTGGAAACCGAAACGCGTCCGTTGCTGCGTGCGTATTCGATCGCCAGCGCCAATTGGGAAGAACATCTGGAGTTCTTCAGCATCAAGGTGCCCGACGGCCCGCTGACCTCGCGCCTGCAGCACATCCAACCGGGCGACAAGGTGCTGGTCGGCAAGAAACCCACCGGCACGCTGCTGATCAGCGACCTGCACCCCGGGCGCAACCTGTATCTGCTGGGCACCGGCACCGGCCTGGCGCCATGGCTGTCGATCATCAAGGACCCGGAAACCTACGAGCGTTTCGACAAGGTGATCCTCACCCAGGGCGTGCGCTTCGTGCAGGATCTGGCCTACCGCGATTACTTCGAACGCGAGTTGCCGCAGCACGAGTTCCTCGGCGACCTGCTGCGAGAGAAACTGCTGTACTACCCGGCGGTCACGCGCGAAGCCTTCGCCAACCAAGGCCGTTTGACCGAACTGATGGCCGACGGGCGCATGCAGCAGACGCTCGGGTTGCCGACATTGGATCCGGCCAACGACCGCTTCATGATCTGCGGTAGCCCGCAGATGCTGGCCGACCTGCGCACCCTGCTCGATAGCCGCGGTTTCCAGACCTCGCCGCGCATCGGCACGCCGGGGCACTACGTGTTTGAGCGCGCATTCGTCGAAAAGTGACGTGCCACCGGTGAAATACCAGCACGTTGGGGCGTTTCGTTGAAGCACCCGATGTCGTAAGAGCGCATCCGGGCGCGACGAGGCGTTACGGGAAAAGCTCCGTCGCGCCCGGGTGCGCTCCTACGGTTCAACACCATGCCTGCCGGATCACGCGCCCAGCGCGCGCTCGATGTCGGCGGCCAACGCTTCCGGCTTGGTGGTGGGCGCATAACGTTCCAGTACGCGGCCGTCGCGACCGATCAGGAACTTGGTGAAGTTCCACTTGATCGCTTCGGACCCGAGCACGCCGCGTTGTTCGTGCTTGAGCCATTGCCACAGCGGATGCGCGCCGTTGCCGTTGACCTCGATTTTTGCTGCCAGCGGAAAATCCACCGCATAGTCGAGCGAGCAGAACTGGCGGATCTGCGCCGCATCGCCCGGCTCCTGATGCCCGAATTGATCGCATGGAAAGCCGATCACCACCAGCCCACGTTCGCGATAACACTGCCACAGCGCCTGCAGCCCCGCATATTGCGGCGTAAACCCGCACTTGGAGGCAACATTGACCACCAGCAGGACGTTGCCGGCGTAGTCGCGCATCGACTGGGTGCGGCCTTCCAGGTCGGTGAATGCGAAGGTGGAGATGTCGCTCAAGGTTGCCCTGCGGTGTGCGAAACGGGCAGCGTACCGTAGCCGCCTGCACGGCGGCCACGCAGCGGCCGAAAGATTGCAGCAGGCAACCGTGCGGCAGATCGCTTGCGGCGCGGCAGGTCGGGAGCGTCAAGCAGACGCCCTGGGAGCTCGGCAAGCCCGCCCGAACACAGCTAGCTCGCGGGTGCCAAGGGGTGCAGCCGGCACACGTCCGCCGGCGGTACAGGCCCAGCTTGCATCGACTCGTACCCTCGCAACGCGAGCAACGGTTGTGCCCGCCTGCTCGCGTCGTCTTGGCCTGGCAGCCATGCCTTTTGTCACACGCCTGTCCCGACCGGCTGGGTTAGCCTCGGGGGTTCGCACTTTGGAGCAACTCTCTTGACCACCCGTCTCGCTTTTGCCCTGGCCGCCGCCCTGGGACTTGCCATGCCGTCCTACAGCATCGCCGCCCCCGCTGCCACGCAGGCCGCCACCCAAGCCAACCCCTTCTTTGCCGACAGCACGCTGCCGCTGCATTACCCGCAGTTCGACAAAATCAAGGACAGCGATTTCGCACCTGCCTTCGATGCCGGCATGGCCGAGCAGCTGAAGGAAGTCGAAAAAATCGCCAACCAGAAGGCCAAGCCCAGCTTCGAGAACACCATCATCGCGCTGGAAAAGAGCGGCGCCACGCTCGACCGCGCCACCACGGTGTTCTTCAATTTGGTGGGCGCAGACACCAACGATGCGCGCAAGAAACTGCAGGCCGACTATTCGGCGAAGTTCGCAGCGCACCGCGATGCGATTTCGCTCAACGGCAAGCTGTTCGCACGCATCCAGCGCCTGTACGACCAACGCGCCACGCTGGGGCTGGATGCGCAAGGCGTGCGCCTGGTCGAAAAGTACTACAGCGATTTCGTGCGCGACGGCGCCAAGCTCTCCGACGCCGACAAGACCACGCTCAAGGCCATGAATGCCGAGCTGGCCAACCTGGGCACCACCTTCAGCCAGAACGTGCTGGCCGAGGTGAATGCTGCCGCGGTGGTCGTGGATGACGTCAAGCAGCTGGACGGTTTGTCGCAGGAGCAGATTGCCGCTGCCGCCGAAGCGGCCAAGGCGCGCAAACTCGATGGCAAGTACGTCATTGCCCTGCTCAACACCACCGGCCAGCCGCCATTGACCCAGCTGAAGAATCGCGAGCTGCGCAAGAAGATCTACGACGCCTCGGTGTCGCGCGGCAGCCACGGCGGCCAGTACGACAACACCGCGCTGGTCTCGCGCATCATGAAGCTGCGTGCCGACAAGGCCAAGCTGCTCGGTTTCCCCACCTATGCCGCCTACTCGCTGGAAAACCAGACCGCCAAGACGCCTGAAGCGGTCAACGCGATGCTGGGCAAACTGGCGCCGGCCGCGGTGGCCAATGCCAAGCGCGAAGCCGCCGATCTGCAGGCGATGATCGACAAGGAACAAAAGGCCGCGCGCAAGCCGACCTTCAAGCTCGAAGCTTGGGACTGGGCCTATTACAGCGAAAAAGTGCGCCAGGCCAAGTACAACTTCGACGAATCCCAGCTCAAGCCATACTTCGAGCTCAAGAACGTGCTGGAAAACGGCGTGTTCTATGCGGCCAACCAGGAATACGGCCTGACCTTCAAGCAGCGCACCGACTTGCCGACCTACCGCGACGACATCACCGTCTACGACGTGTTCGATGCCGACGGCAAGCAGCTGGCCATCTTCATTGCCGACATGTACGCGCGCGAATCCAAGCGCGGTGGCGCATGGATGAATTCCTATGTATCGCAGTCGGAGCTGACCGGTTTCAAGCCGGTGGTGGCCAATCACCTCAACATTCCCAAGCCGCCGGCCGGCCAGCCGACGCTGCTGACCTGGGATGAGGTGACCACCATGTTCCATGAGTTCGGGCATGCGCTGCACGGCATGTTCTCCGACGTCAAATACCCGTATTTCTCCGGCACCAGCGTGCCGCGCGACTTCGTCGAGTTCCCCTCGCAGGTCAACGAGATGTGGGCCGACGAGCCGTCCATCCTGAAGAACTACGCCAAGCATTATCAGAACGGCACCCCGATGCCGCAGGCGTTGCTGGACAAGGTGATTGCCGCATCCAAGTTCAACCAGGGCTTTGCCACCACCGAGTATCTGGGTGCGGCAATGCTGGATCAGAACTGGCACCAGGTCAGCGCCAGCCAGGTGCCGGATGCTGCCGGCGTGATGGCATTCGAAGCCAAGGCGCTGCAGCGGGACGGCATTGCCTACGCGCCAGTGCCCCCGCGCTACAAGACCCCGTATTTCAGCCACATCATGGGCGGTTACGCGGCAGGCTACTACGCCTACATCTGGTCGGAAGTGCTGGACGCCAACACCCAGCAGTGGTTCAAGCAGCACGGTGGCCTGAGCCGCGCCAATGGAGATCGTTTCCGCAAGACCCTGCTTTCGCGTGGCGGTAGCGTGGATGCGATGGAGCTGTTCCAGAACTTTGCCGGGCATGCGCCGCAGATCGAGCCGCTGCTCGAAAAGCGCGGTCTCAGCGCGCAAGGCGGCGATGGTGCCACTCCGGAAGCGCCGCAGTCCAAGCCATAAGTCGGCTGCACGATCCGCGCACGGTCACCAGGCCGGGTGCATGGCAACAGGATCGGCATGTCCCGTGCGGGCATGCCGGTCTCCGACACCAGACGAGCCATCCGACTGCTCGCGAAGGTATCGGCAAGTCCTTGTTCGAGAACCAATGAGATGACAACGCCGCCCCGGGCAATCAGGGCGGCTTTTTGCTGGCTGTAGTTGCAGCGCCTTGTCGCAGGCGCAACGCGCAGTGCCTAGAGTTCGACCGCGTCTACCCCGTCCAGGAGCTTTTTCAACAGCTTCTCCAAACGCAGCTGCTCGGCCTCGCTCATGCTGGCGGTCTCTGCATCCAACAGCGTGCAGGCATCGGGCAACAGTCTTTCGATCAAGGCCAGGCCCGCGGGCCGCAGCGTCAGTACGATCTTGCGCCGATCTTCGGGGCTGCTGGTGCGCGTGATCAGGCCTTTCTCGCACAGCTGATCGGTGAGCCGGGTGATGTTGGCCGGCTTTTCGCTGGCGGCCTCGGCCACCTCGGTCGGAGTGATCGACTGCTCAGGTGTGCCATAGAGCATCATCAGGATTTCGTATTCCGGCGGACTGATGCCATAAGGCTTGAGCCGCACGCACCCGAGTGTATGCAGGCGCTTGTGGAGATGCTTGATCAGTCTCACCAATATTGCCGGCTCCCGTGGGAATGCCGGATAACGCACGCAGGTGTGGTCCACGCGACTTGCGGTTGAGTCGAAACTACTCATATCACCCGTTGGAGTACGTTGCTGAATGGCCGGGCCATTCAATCACAACATGCGCGATGCAACACCTCAGCGCGCGAAGAGATGTACATGTTCCGGTGCGACCGAAGGCAATAATGTGGAGGCAGCGACCTCTGCCATCTGCGTGCCATCCGAGTAGGGACCCACCTGATAGGGCGGAAACACAAAGCGCACGGCAGTGATCTGCCCGGTTGCATTCAACACCGGGACGAACTGCGCAAAATTTTCCACCTGCGCGGCGGTGCCTTCAGCAATCATGCGATCGGCCGAAGCCACCTGCTCAGCCTGCTCTTCTACCGGCACGCGATCGGCCTGGACGCGCTGGGTCGCTGCTGCATGCAATTGCGCCGCGACCTCGCGACCGATCTTTTCCCAGCCTGCCGGATCCGGAATCAGCGCCTGCGCGGTCAGTTGCTTGCGCTCCTTGACCAACCAGACGAAGCGCGCCACCAGCGGCTCGCCGTGCGCACCACCGGTGTACCTGCTGCCGTCGGCTGAAATCACGATCAGGTCTGGGGTCTGCAACACGGTTTCGAAGGCCAGCGACAGCTCATACGGCGCGGGCGGCTTGTCGTTGCCCAGACCCGAGACTGCCTGCATCAGTTCGGCACGCGCATCCTGCGCATACCCGCGAATGAGCGCAGTGAGTTCTGGATATGCATCCAGCCCGCGCGGATAGCTGATGCCCACCATGTAAGCCGGAGCATGTTCGATCACATCTTCCAGCGGGCCGCTCTGTACGACGGTCGGCTCTGCGGGCGCCGCCGCCGCGGGCGCCGCATCGGCGGCCGGCCCACTTGGCTCTGCCGTTGTCGGTGCGCGCTGCGTACATCCTGCCAACACGGCCAGCACCAGCAAGCCCTGCACTGCCTTGACTCCAAGCAACCGCCCCATTACCACCCGCTCCCCTGATATGAATCGTGTTACGAAAAGAACCGCTGCTGGTCAGGCCAGCAAATCGTGATACTGCGGATGCCGCCGCACGTATGCATCGGCATAGCTGCACGCCGCAACCACCTTCAAACCGTGTTGCCGCGCGAATGTCAAAGCGTCCTCGACCAATGCCGCGGCAATCCCGCGTCCGCTGACCGCGTCCGGCACCTGCGTGTGCGTGATGGTCATGATCTCACCCTCGCGCCGATAGGCGAGCTCGGCGCGATGTCCATCGGTGTCTATGTTGAAACGCTGCCGGTCCGGATCGTGTTCTGCGTGCACTGTCGACGCCTCTCTCAAGTTCTGCGCCAGCAAAAAGTGGTGGTCAGTGTGACCAGCGCGATGCCGCGCCTGCGTGAAAGTGAATCGCTGCTGTGATCGGCTGCCCAGCTTGCGCAACGCGCGCTCAAGTTCGTCCGGGCAGCGCCGATAGCTGACCCGAAGGCAATCGCGGCAACCGGTGTGCGGTAGCAGCGACGTCTTCGTCTTACCTACGAGGGAGCCACCGCATGAACAACGATTCGGCAGGACACAGCGCAGACAGCGACAGCTCGTTGCTGGAGGGCCTGTTCCAGTTCGCCCTCAAGGGCGACACCCACAATCCGGATTTCACGCAGCTCAACGATACGGTGTACGAGCGCCTGCAGCAGGCGTACGGCGTGGCATCCAGCGCCGACCAGGAACGCAACGCGGCCTGAGCTGGCGCATCGCTGCACAGCGGTCTCATCCGCTGTGCAGTCGTTGATCGCATCTAACACGTCTGTCGAGACCGTGCCACTGCGCGGCAGGACATGGCTGGGCCTTACCAAACCGGGTTCTCACCCGCTTACCGCAACGGGCCAGTCCGTACACCCCAGCAGTCGTTGGGCATCCCGTCGCGCGAGCTGCAATCACGCGTTCGGCGTGCAGAAGGGACGCGCTGCGCGCAATCAAACGTCACTTCCTACCTGCGACAGCGTCCTGTGCATTGAGCTTGGCAGCGTAACCGCAGCGTATCGCGCTCAGCCGAAGCGCGGGTTGGACAGCTGCTCCAGAAACACCTGCCACACGCGCGGTTCCATGATCAGCATGAACATCACGCCGAACGCGGCGCCGGCCAGATGCGCGCTGTGGTTGATGCGATCGCCGCCGCGGCGGTCCATCCACAGGCTGTAGCCCACATAGAACACCGCATACAGAATCGCCGGGGCCGGAATGAACAGCACCAGGATGATCGTCCATGGTTGCAGCAGGATGAAGGCAAACAGCACCGCCGACACCGCACCGGAGGCGCCCAGACTGAGGTAATTCGGATTCTTCTGGTTCTTTAGGTAGCTGGGCAGGATCGAGACCACCAGTGCGGCCAGATAGAACAACGGATAGGTCAGCACGCTGCCGGTAAGCTGGGCCATCACGTTCTCGATCACCCGGCCGAAGAAGAACAGCGTGATCATGTTGAAGATCAGGTGCCCCAGGTCGGCATGGATGAAGCCATAGGTCACCAGGCGGTCGTATTGCTTGTGCTTGTCCACCGCCGGCGGCCACAAGATCAGCCGGTCGCTCAACTTGCGGTTGTTGAACGCCATCCACGAGACGATGCCGGTGATGGCGATCAGGATCAGGGTAATCATGCAGACCTCAGGCAGTACGGTAATTATCGACCATGCGATACCGGCGTGCGTACAAGCCGAAGGCAAGTGCCGCCAGGAACGCGAAGGCCGCGAAGAAGAACATCAAGAAGGCCGCTTCGCTGAGCCCAGTATCGGCGATATGCGCAGTCACCGTCGCGTTGCGCACCGCCAGGTTCGACAGCAGCACCCATAGATTGCCGACGGTGGTGGTGAGATACCAGAAACTCATCACCACCCCCTTCATCGACGGCGGCGCCTGGCTGTAGGCGAACTCGATACCGGTGGCCGACACCAGCACCTCGCCGAAGGTGAGCAGTGCGTACGGCAGGATCTGCCAGGCGATGTGCATCGGCTCGCCACCGTCCATCACCATCTGGATCGCGCCTACCGCAATCCAGGCCACGCCACTGAAGGCGATGCCGCTGGTCATGCGGCGTAACGGGGTGGGCTCCCAGCCGCCACGTCGCAGCAGCGGGTACAGCACCAGGTTGTTGAAGGGGATCAGCAGCATCACCAGCAGCGGATTGAGCGCCTGCATCTGCGATGCGGTGAACCAGGCCGGCATGGTCATCTCGCGCCCCTGCAGCACCCAGGTTGAGGCCTTCTGGTCGAACAACGAAAAGAACGGCGTCACCAGCGCGAAGATCACCAACACCCGCAACAGCGCACGCACGCCTTCCACCGCAGCATCCGGATGGGTGCCCCGCGCGCGTTCCAGCTGCCACCAGGTCCCGCCGCCGATCCCGGCCAGCAACAGCACCAGCGCAATGCACAGGCACACGACGATGCCCAATTGCTCGACCAGCGCGAAGCCGGCCAGCGCCAGCAACACTGAGACGACCGCCAGCATCAAGCCCGGACGCCCCTGCCCGGGCGTGTGCGTCAATAACGCCGTGCGCACCACCGCGCCGAACCCATGCGGGTCCTTCGGCGGCAGCGGCACCAAGACATAGCGCTTGCGCCCCAGCCAGAACACCAGCGTGGCCACGAACATCAGGGTGCCCGGGATGCCGAATGCCCAGGCCGGGCCAAGATTCTTCAGCGCCAGCGGAATCAGCAGCGAGGCGAACAGCGAGCCGAAGTTGATGATCCAGTAGAAAGCGTCGAACACCACCTTGGCCAGGTGCTTGTTGGACTGGTCGAACTGATCGCCCATGAACGAGGCCACCAGCGGCTTGATGCCACCTGCGCCCAGCGCGATCAGGCCCAGACCCAGAAAAAACCCGTCGCGGCTGCCTTCAAACAGCGCAAGGCAGGCGTGCCCGGCGCAATACACCAGGCTGAACCACAGGATGGTGTTGTACTTGCCGAAAAAGCGGTCGGCCAGCCAACCGCCCAGCAACGGGAAGAAATACACCCCGATCATGAAACTGTGCAGGATGTGCTTGGCCTCGGCTTCGCGCCCCGGCCCGCTGATTTCCTGCAGCAACAGCGAGGTGATCAGGAACTGCACCAGGATGTTGCGCATGCCGTAGAAGCTGAAACGCTCGCAGGCCTCGTTGCCGATGATGAAAGGAATCTGTCGCGGCAGCCGCGCGCCGGCAGAAGCGCCTGGCGAGATGGAGGTGGTCAAAGGCAGTCCGTCGTGCTGAAAACAGGCCCTATCGTACCGGCGCCCGACCGCCGGCCGCCATTGCCGCCCGAACATGCCGGACGCAGGCGCTGGGCGGACGCGGCTGGCGGACCTCACCTTGGCGCGACCGGTGTCGTCCAGGTCGGCCGAAAACACCATGGCGCCAAACGTCGCACGGCAGCCGCATTGCCTGCGTCTACCTCGAATGCCGCCCACCCGGTCAACGGAAAGCCGCCTCGCATCCAGGTGAAACCCGCGCTTGGCACCAGTCACAGCAGGACCATGACGCAGTGCAGATTGGCCTTGCACACCGGCTCGGCTACATTGCAAACGTTTTCCTGGAACACTGGACCGCTGGATGCCCCGCTTCACTCGCCTGGCCCTGAGCCTGTTACTGCTGACTGCCGCCCCCGCCGCACTGGCTGCCGCGCCGCTGACCACCCAGGCAGAGCGCAGCGGTTTCATCCAGACGGGCCGCTACGACGAAGTCATTGCACTGTGCGATGCATTTGCGCAGCGCTACCCGCAGGCGGTGCGTTGCATCCAGTTCGGCACCACGCCCGAGGGCAGGCCGATGAAGGCCTTGATCGCCTCCACCAGCGGCGCGCTCGACGCGCAATCGGCAGCGCAACGCACGCTGCCGGTGGTCTTGGTCCAGGGCGGCATCCATGCCGGCGAGATCGATGGCAAGGATGCGGGCTTTCTTGCTCTGCGCGAGTTGCTCGACGGCAAGGCCGGCAAAGGCGCGCTCGACAAACTGGTGTGGGTATTCGTGCCGGTGTTCAACGTCGATGGGCATGAGCGCTTCGGTGCCTGGAACCGCCCCAACCAGCGCGGCCCCGAGCAGATGGGCTGGCGCACCACCGCGCAGAACCTCAATCTCAACCGCGATTACGTCAAGGCTGACGCGCCGGAAATGCAGGCCATGCTGCAACTGGTGCAGCAATGGGACCCGCTGATGTATGTAGACCTGCACGTCACCGACGGCGCCAAGTTCGAGCACGACGTCTCGGTGCAGGTGGAACCGGTGCATGCCGGCGATGCGAGCTTGCAGCGCGATGGCACACGCTGGCGCGATGCAGTGCTTGCCGATTTGAAGAAACAGGGCTCGTTGCCGCTGCCGTACTACCCGTCCTTCGTGCACGAAGACGACCCCAGTTCCGGCTTTGCCGATGATGTGTCGCCGCCACGCTTTTCGCATGGCTATTTCCTGCTACGCAACCGCTTCGGCATGTTGGTAGAAACGCATTCGTGGAAGGATTACCCCACGCGCGTGCGGATCACCCGCAACGCCATCGTCTCGGTGTTGCAGCAGGCCGCACGCCATGGCACCCAATGGCGCGCCGATGCACTGGCGGCCGATCAGCGCGCCACGCGCTTGGCCGGCACGACCGAACCGTTGAGCTTCGCTGCGGGACCAGACGCACGCACCGTGGCGTTTCGTGGCTACGCGTATACGCGCACACCGTCGCCGATTTCCGGCGCACTGATGACGCGCTACGACGAAAGCAAGCCGCAAGTCTGGAAGGTGCCGCTGCGCGACCAGATCAAGCCCGATGTGGTGGTGGATGCGCCGCGCGGCGGCTATCTGGTGCCGGCCGCTCAAGCCGCCCTGGTGGGTGAAAAACTGCACCTGCACGGCATCCAGTTCACGACCATCGGCAATGCGGCGAAGCGGCCGGTGCAAACCTTCCGCGCCGACGCGGTCAAGTTCGCGGCACGCTCCAACGAAAGCCATCAGACAGTCGAACTCAGCGGGCAATGGCGCGATGAAAGCCGCGATGTGCCGGCTGGCTCGCTGTTCGTGCCGATCGCCCAACCCAAAGCGCGCCTGGTGATGGCGATCCTGGAACCGCAGGCGCCGGATTCGCTGCTGCAGTGGGGCTTTTTCAATACCGCGTTCGAGCGCAAGGAATACATGGAAGCCTACGTCGCCGAAGACGTCGCGCGCGACATGCTCGCCAACGATGCCGCGTTGAAGGCGCAGTTCGAACAGCGCATCGCCAGCGATCCGGACTTTGCCAACAACCCGCAGGCGCGGCTGGAATTTTTTGCCAAGCGCCACGCATCGTGGGATGAGCGCTACCAGCTCTACCCGGTCCTCCGCACCGCGCAGACCGACTTTTAACCGTCCGCCGATTCTGCACGCGTCGGCGCGGAATGATCGCGCCTTCCCGATCTGGGCACTTTGGCGCCCCTCTTATGTCTTGAACCAGCACCACAAGGAAATCCCGTGCCACAGCTCGATATGAAACCGTTTACACTCCGTAAGGATCGTCCGCGCCCCCTGGTCCTGGCGGTCGTGATGGGCCTAGGCATCGCCCTCGCCGCGCCGCTAGCAGTCGCGCAGGGCGCGCCATCTTCGCAGCCGTGGATGGACACCGCATTGACCTCGGACCAGCGCGCCGACCGCCTGCTGGCGCAGATGAGCGAGGATGAAAAATTCCAGATGCTGCGCAGCTATTTCGGCCTGGGCACCGACAAGATTCCCAAGCCCGAGGGCGCGCTCGGTTCGGCCGGCTACGTTCCCGGTATCCCGCGTCTGGGCATTCCCGCCCAGCAACTGGCCGATGCCGGCGTGGGCGTGACCAACCCCGGCGGCATCCGCAAGGGCGATTACGCCACCGCGATGCCATCGGGACCGTCGACCGCATCGAGCTGGAACCGGCAACTGGCGTATACCGGCGGCAAGACCATGGGCCGCGAATCCTGGCAGCAGGGCTTCAACGTGTTGCTCGCCGGCAGCGTCAATCTGCAGCGCGACCCGCGTAATGGGCGCAATTTCGAATACGCGGGTGAAGATCCGTTGCTGGCCGGCACCATGGTTGGCGAATCGATTCGCGGCGTGCAAAGCGAACATGTGCTGTCCACGATGAAGCACTTCGCACTCAACGACATGGAAACGCGGCGCAATTTTCATAGCGCGCAGATCGGCGAGCAGGCGATGCACGAATCGGACCTGCTGGCCTTCGAGATTGCGCTGAAGATCGGCGACCCGGCCTCGGTGATGTGTTCGTACAACAAGATCAACGGTGTCTACGGTTGCGAGCACGATTACCTGCTCAACCAGGTGCTCAAGCAGGAATGGAAATACCCCGGTTACGTGATGTCCGACTGGGGCGGGGTGCATAGCGGATCCAAGGCGGCGTTGGCCGGGCTGGATCAACAATCGGCCGGCGAAGTGTTCGACGCGGCAGTGTATTTCGATGCGCCGTTACGCATGGCGGTGTCTGCCGGCGTGGTGCCGCGCGCGCGCTTGGACGACATGGTCAGGCGCGTGCTGCGCAGCCTGTTCGCGCACGGCGCCTTCGATCATCCTACCCAGCGTCAATCCATCGATGGCAAGGCCGGTCTTCTGGCTGCGCAGCGCGTGGCCGAAGAAGGCAGCGTGTTGTTGCGTAACGAGCAGGCCGCGTTGCCGCTGTCCAAGGACGTGCGCCGCATCGCGGTGATCGGCGGCTACGCCGACAAGGGCGTGATGTCCGGCGGCGGCTCTTCGCGCGTGGACTACACCATCAACGGCGGCAACGCGGTACCGGGCATCACGCCGACCACCTGGCCCGGCCCGGTGATCATCCATCCGTCCTCGCCGCTGCAGGCACTGCGTACGGCACTGCCGAACGTGCAGATCAATTACCTGGACGGCACCGACCGCACCGCGGCCGCACGCGCGGCCAAGGCGGCCGATGTGGCGATCGTGTTCGCCACCCAATGGGCCGCCGAATCGGTGGATCTGCCGGACATGCGCTTGCCCGACAATCAGGACGCGTTGATCGAGACCGTGGCCAAGGCCAACCCGAAGACCACCGTGGTGCTGGAAACCAACGGACCGGTGCGCATGCCGTGGGCCGAACGCGTGCCGGCGGTGTTGCAGGCGTGGTATCCGGGCATCGGCGGCGGCGAGGCGATCGCCAACCTGCTGACCGGCGCGGTGAATCCTTCCGGCCACCTGCCGGTGACCTGGCCGGTGGACGAATCGCAGCTGCCGCGTCCGTCGATTCCGGGGCTGGGCTTCAAGCCGGCCAAGCCGGGCGAAGACACCATCGACTACGCCATCGAAGGCGCCAACGTCGGCTACAAGTGGTTCGCCGCGCGCAAGCTGAAGCCACGCTACCCGTTCGGCCATGGCCTGTCGTACACGCAGTTCCGCATGGGCGGGCTGCAGGTGGAGGCACGCGGCAGCCAGCTCACCGCCCGCTTCGAGGTGGAAAACACCGGCCCGCGCGAAGGCGCCGCCGTGCCGCAGCTCTACATCACCCTGCCCGACGGCCACGCCACCCCGCTGCGCCTGATCGGCTGGCAGAAGCTCACGCTAAAGCCTGGCGAAAAACGCAGCGTGCAGGTCGTCGCAGAGCCCAGGACCTTGGCCGATTTCGATACCAAGGCACGTCGCTGGACGATTGCCGCGGGCACGTACCACGTGCGGCTGGCGCGCTCGGCGAGCGAGCCGGTGCAAACTGCCCAGGTCACGCTGCAGGCGGCACAGTTGCCGTGAGCGCACCGGGCCGGTTCGGTTGCCGTGCCGCGTACGGGGCGACAAAAAAATGTGCCGGGTGCGTTGACAGCTTCGCGCCCAGCTTGCACAATTCGCCCCCTGAGTCGCCCAGGTGGCGGAATTGGTAGACGCACTAGCTTCAGGTGCTAGCGGGGGCAACTTCGTGGAGGTTCGAGTCCTCTCCTGGGCACCACGACTCACGGTAGATCGTAAAAGACCTCGCTTCGGCGGGGTTTTTTGCGTTTGGGCGATCGTGCAAGACAGGCAGCGCGATGCGCTGGTCGACAGTACGCCCCCGCCTGCTCGACTATCCGGTCGGGCGCGCTACTCACAGTGGAAGGATGCGCTCCGCTCGGCTGCGGGTATGGGGTCGCTGCGCAAGGTGCCTGTGCAGATGCGTGCGGCATCGCTGATGCGCAGGGACACCTGCACTGCCTCACCGTACGCGCAAACCACATAGATGCCGTGCGGGTCTGCATCATCGAAACGCCAGACCCAGTGCGCCAAGCCACGCGGCTGCGCTGCTTCCGCGTTGCGCGGCACCAGGGCGGCACGCTCGCGGGGGTGGCCCGAATACACGCCAATCGACGATAACCGCAGCGCCTGGTGCGGGTCGACGCCGAGCTGCGCGCCCACCGGCAGGTCCGGGCTCTGCAAGGTGCCATCGGTGATGTGCAAGGCTGCCGGGCACTGCAATGTGGGTGTGGCCAAGGCAGGCAACGCAAGCACCGATGCGAGAAGCACCGCTAGGCACTGCAATGATCTGACGAACGACGCCCCTGCCATGATCGCAAACCCCTGACGTGCAACTGCACCGGACGAAGCGGCAATGTTGCCGTGTTTTGAAACCGGACCGCGCTGCAGACCTGGCCACGCAGGCCTGCAGCGCGTTGCGTTGCCTAGTTGCTGCCGGCCATCTGCTCAAGATAATCGGTCAGATAATGCTCGGGATTGATCTGCTCCGAGACACCGGCGTCATAGCCGACACGCGCCGGCTTCGCCGCACCTGGCAGGTACAACTCGCCACCACCTTCGTCGAGGATCAGCAGCACGTACGGACGGCCTTTCAGCTGAACCGTGTAGCGGGTGTCCTTTTGCGTAGCGGCCGTTGTTGCCAGCAGGATCTTGTCGTCGATCTCGCTGTCGGCACCGGTTACCTGCACCAGCGCCTGATTTTTTTCGCGCGGGCCGTAGCGCAAGGTCGACACCTTGACGCCATCGTTTGAGCTATACGCCTTGGCCTGCTTGGCCACCTCCGGACGTACGGCCGCAGCCTGCGTCTGCACAACGGCAGCGAGGGCAAGAAGTGGGATGAGCAATGCCGTCGCACAGACGCGACGCCATGAGGATCGAAACATCATCGAAGCTTCCTTGTGTGATGAAAAACGCAGACCGCATGCCCGCGCACGACGCCGCGCGTGGCCCTCTCGAAAAAACAGAGCCGCGCTTGGCAGCGACGCATGCTACCCCAACCCTTGCGAGATCGCCCGGCACCTCACCTGCGCAAGCGGCCCATCGCGCGCACCTGAAAGCGGCCTCACGCGGTCATTCAATATTGGATCCGGCCGTATTGACGACCCGCTCAAGTTGGATCGGCAGCCACGGCGTCTTCGGTGCATCGTGCATTGGCACATGCCCGCATGTCGCCATCGGCCGGTGAGTGCAGCGGTGTGGCCGGTTCGTCGATACGTGTGGAAAGACAGCGTACTGTCGAACCGCTTGCTCGCCGAAAACGCAGCAACGCGTTGCGCTGGCGTCACCGGCTGCTTGGTGTCCAGATCGGCAAGCCGCTCGACGCCGCGAAAGAGCCCCTTGCCGCTGTACGTCACAGGCACCGCCTGACCGCCGATGCCGTAACGCCCTCGATAGTGGGCTCAGTGCCCGCCAGCTGCCGCCGCACTTCCGGCCCCGGCACCGAACGGCGGTTTTGCCAGCCACAGGAAGAAGATGATCGCCAGGAAGGTCCATCCAAGCAGATAGAAGATGTCGTTGAAACCCATCTGCGAGGCCTGGTGGTTGATCATGTTATTGAGCGATGCCGCACCGCGTTGCAGGTCGCCCTGCCCCATCGCGGTCACCTGCTCCTGCATGCCTGGCGTGTACACCGAAATATGCTCGGTAATGTGCGCGTGGTGCACCTGGGTACGGCGTGCCCACAGATACGTGGTCAACGAAGCGGCAAAGCTACCGCCCAGCGTGCGCAGGAAGGTGGCCAGGCCCGAACCCGCCGCGATCTCGCGGCCATCCAGATCCGACAACAGGATCTGCAACACCGGCATGAAGAACAACGCCACGCCCACGCCCATCACCAACTGGATCGTGGCCACATGACCGAAGTCCACCTGCAGGTTGAAATTGGAGCGGAAGAAGCTGGTGAACGACATGAAGATAAAGGCAATGGTGGCCAGCATGCGCAGGTCAAAGCGCAGCGCATATTTGCCTACGAACGGCGTCATCAGCACCGGCAGGATGCCGATCGGCGCGGTGGCAAGGCCGGCCCAGATCGCGGTATAGCCCATATCGCGCTGCAGCCATTGCGGGATCAGCAGGCTCACGCTGAAGAACGCCGCATACGCCACCACCATCGCCAAGGTACCGGCGCGGAAATTGCGATGCCGGAACAACTTGAGATCGACGATGGGATCCTTGTCCGTCAACTCCCAGATCACGAACACCACCAACGCCACTGCCGCGATGCAGGCCAGCACCACGATCTTGTCCGAAGAGAACCAGTCTTCGTCATTGCCCAGATCCAGCACCAGCTGCAGTGCGCCCACGCCAACCACCAGCAGGATCAGGCCGATGTAATCCATGCGCGGCTTTTCGAGCTGTTCGGGACGATGCCGCAACTGCGAACCGACGATGCTGCTGGCGATGATGCCCAACGGCACGTTGATCAGGAAGATCCATTCCCAGCTGTAGTTGTCGGTGATCCAACCACCGAGAATCGGCCCGGCGATCGGCGCCACCACGGTAATCATCGCCAGCAACGCCAGCGCCTGCCCGCGTTTTTCGCGCGGATAGATCGACACCAGCAGACTCTGGGTGATGGGATACATCGGGCCGGCAACAAATCCTTGCAGCGCGCGCGCCACCACCAGCATCCCCATGCTCTGCGCAAGACCGCACAGCAGCGAGGCGATGGTGAACGCCAGCGTGGACCACACGAACAACTTGGTTTCGCCAAACCGGCGACTCAACCAACCGGTCAGCGGCAGCGCAATGGCAGTGCTGACCGCGAACGAGGTGATCACCCAGGTGGCCTGCTGCGAGCTGGCGCCGAGGTTGCCGGCGATGGTCGGCAGCGAGACGTTGGCGATGGTGGTGTCCAGCACCTGCATGAACGAGGCCATGGCCAGGCCCACGGTGCACAACGCCACGCTGGCCGGGCGAAATCCGGCGGCCGGCGCCGGTGCCGCCGGGCCGCCGGGCGCGGTGGGAGCTTGCGAAGACATGGTGGCTTAGCCCGCCTTGCTGGCAGCCTGCGAGGGCAGGTTGTCCTGGATGATGCGTTGGATGTCGGCGTCGGCAGCCTTGAGCTGCTGCGCATACACGTCAGTGGAAAACACCGCGCCGTTGGCGACCTTGGTCGGCAGCACGCTGCCCTGCTGATCGTGCAGGTTCACATCGACCTTCATCGACAGGCCAATCCGCAGCGGATTGCTGGCCAGCTGCTTGGCATCCACTGCAATGCGGACCGGCACGCGCTGCACGATCTTGATCCAGTTGCCGCTTGCGTTCTGCGCCGGCAACAGCGAAAACGCGCTGCCGGTCCCCAGGCCCAGGCTCTCGATGCGACCGGTGTAATCCACGCCACCGCCGTACAGATCAGAATGCAGTTCCACCTCCTGGCCCAGGCGCATGTGCTTGAGCTGGGTTTCCTTGAAATTGGCTTCCACCCACACCTGCTCCAGCGGCACCACCGCCATCAACACCCTGCCCGGCTGCACACGCTGACCAACCTGCGCCGAGCGCCGTGCGACATACCCGGACACCGGCGCCACCACGCCGGTGCGCGCATGGTTCAAATACGCCTGACGCAGTTGTGCGGCGGCGGTCTGCACGTCCGGCTGGTTGGCCACCGCGCTGTCGTCCACCAATGCACGGTTACGCTCCAGGCTCTCGCGCGAGCCGCTCACGGCCGCTTCGGCGGCGGCCAGTTCGTCGCGGGCATGCGCCAGTTCTTCGTTGGAGATGGCGCCAGTGGCGGCCAGATCCTTGCGCCGTGCAAAGTCCGAGCGCGCACTGCGCAGCGTGACTTGACGTGCGGACAACTCGGCTTGCGCACCTTCCACGGTGCGATACAGACCGCGCACCTGACGCACGGTCTTGGCCAGGTTGGCTTCGGCCTGCTGCAAGGCGACCTCGGTATCGGCCGGATCCAGCTGCACCAGCAACTGGCCGCGCTCCACACGCATGCCGTCTTCGGCGCCGATGCTGACCACGGTACCGCCCACCATCGGGGTGATCTGCACCTGGTTGCCCTGCACATACGCGTCGTCGGTGTCTTCGTGCCAACGGCCGACCAGCAAGTACCACACCACCAGGCCGATGATCGCCAGGATCACCACGATGGCCACGATACGCAGCGCAGCGCGGCGCTTGCTGGGCGCAGCCGGTGCGGGTTGAGGAGAAGTTGAAGTCGTCTGGCTCATCGTCGATGTCTCAGGAATTCGGTTGTGCGGAAGTGGGCGCGGTGTGGGCGGTGTCGCTTGCGGGCTGCGGCGTGAATCCGCCGCCCAGCGCACGCTGCAACCTCACCGAGGCCAGAAGTTGTTGCGACTGCAGCCCGGCCATGCGTTGGCGTGCGACGAGCAACTGCTCCTGCACGCTGAGCACGTCCAGATAGCTGCCGATGCCGGCGCGGTAACGCTGCTGGGCCAGCTCGAAGGCGGCCGTGGCGGTCTGCACGGCATCGTTCTGCGCTTGCGCGCGTTGCTCCAGCGAACGCACGGCGGAGACCTGGTCGGCCACTTCGCGCAGCGAAGCGATCACTTTCTGGTTGTAGTCGGCCACGGCCAGGTCGTATTGCGCATCGCTGCCGGCCAGGTTGGCGCGCAGCTTGCCGCCGTCGAAGATCGGCAGGCTGAGCGCCGGCGCAACCAGACCGAACACCGAGCCGCTTTCCAGCAGCTTGCCCACATCCGGGTTGATCACACCGCCCAATGCGGTGAGGTTGAGGCTGGGATAGAAGCGGGTCTTGGCGACTGCGATGTCCTTGTCGGCCGCCTCCACGCGCCAACGCGCCGCCACCACGTCCGGGCGACGACCCAGCAGGTCGGCCGGCAGCATGCTCGGCAACTGCGTGGCGATGCCCGCAGCGAGTGCAGGACGGGCGATGTCCAGACCGCGATCCGGGCCCTGCCCGAGCAAGGCTGCCAATGCGGTGCGGGCCTCGTCGATCTGCTGCTGCGCCGATTGCAGCTGCTGCTGCGCGGCCGGCACCCGCGCTTGCGCCTGGCGCACCTGCAATTCGCTGTCGATGCCGGCGCTGCGGCGTTGCCGGGTCAGCTCCAGGGTCTTCTGCGCACGGCTCAATTCGTCATTGGCCAGGTCGTGCAGGCTCCACGCGTACGCGAGCTGCGCATAGCCTTCGGCAATCGCCGACGACAGGTTCAATCGTGCCGCCTGCGCATCCACTTCGGCCGCATGCGCCTGGTCCACTGCCGCTTCCCACGCGCTGCGCTTGCCGCCCCACAGATCGATGCCGTAGCGGAAATCCAGCACGACCTGCGCGCTGCCGCCGTAGCTGCCGCCGAGCTCTTCGCCGACCATGGATTCAGGCAGTTGCAGGCCGGTGTAGCCGCCGGACACCGAGAGGCTGGGGCCGCGTTCGGCCTGTGCACTGCCGATACGCGCCTGCGCCTGCTGCAGGCGCGCATCCGCCGCAGCGAGGCTGGGGCTGTGCTGCAGGCCTTCGGCGATCAGCGCGTCCAGCTGCGCATCGCCCAGCGCGCGCCACCAGTCGCTGGCCGGCCACGCGGCCGGACTCAGCGCGGTTTGCTGCGCCAGGGTGCGCTCTGCATGCAGCGTGCCGGGATCCAGCACGGCGCCCTGCGGATTCAGGCCACGGCTGCTGGCGCAGGCGGCCAACGCCAGTGCCAGGGCGGTGATAACGAGCGGCCGCGCCAGGCGCATCGAGCGCGGGCGCAGCATCTGGGTCGGGGAACTAGCAGCGTTCATGAGTTGAGTGCATCGCGGACACGGATAAGAAGTGAGGTGAGAAGTTCGCGCTCGGCCGCGGACAGGTCGCGCAGGCCGTGCTCGATGGCGCGTTCGCCGCGCAGGCGCAGCCGCTCCCAGAGCGCCACGCCCTGCTCGGTCATGACGATCTGCAGCGCGCGCCGGTCCTGCGCATGCGGCTCACGCCGCACCGCGCCCAGCGCTTCGAGCTTGTCGAGCAGGCGAGTCACCGCGCTCGGGGTCTGGTCCAGCGCCAGCGCCAGTTCGTTGGCCGTGCACGGCGAGCGCACCGCCAAGATCTTCAGGCCCACGTAGTGGCTGAAGCCGAAATCGGGCAGTTCGCCCTTCATCTCGGCATCGAGCTGGCGCATCAGCGCATCGCGCACCTGACGCAGCAACAGGCCGAACGACGGCGCGGCGGAAGACGAAACATTCATGCGGCACATTTTGTTCCGAAAAATATATTTGTCAACGCAATTATCCCGCCAGGGATCAAACTGCACGCAAGGATCGCCACCTTACGCGGCGCGTGTGCTGGCTCGGTAATACAATTCGGCCAATGAGTATCGAAAACCCGCCAACCCAGATCGACGCATTGCCGCCCGGCATACGCGCCAGTTTCGAAAAGGCCGATGGGCCGGTGCTGATCGCGTTCCTGGCCGAACTGCGCGAGGTGTGGGCGCCGGAAACCGCCTGGCACGCGCATGTCCGCGGCCAGCTGATGTACGTGGAGCATGGCGTGCTCACCGTGCATACCGAACAAGGCGCCTTATCGCTGCCACCGGGTTGCGCCGGCTGGCTGCCGCCCGGGCAGCAGCACACCGTGGAGCTGGCCGGGCCGATGCGCGGCTGGGGCGTGGTCGTGCGACCGGATGCCTGCGCCGCCCTGCCTGCGCAAGGCGGGGTGATCCGGCTGACCGGTCTGGCCCGCGAGGCCATCATGCGGGCCGCCAGTTGGCCGCTGGATCAGCCACTGGACGCCATGAGGGCGCACTTGCCCAAGGAAATCAGTTAGTTGTTGGTGCTAGCGTGGGGTCATGGAAACCCGAACCCCATCATCACTGAAATGGCTTGTCGACAAGCGCGCCCGCCTCGCTGGCCACATTGCCCAGATCCAGAGAAGGGCCGACGCTGCTCGTCAGCGTGCGGCCGATCTAGACAGCAGCGTCGAGGCGACGCGCAGGGATCTTGAAGCCCTGGACCGCATTCTTGGCCTTCACGACATCTGCGTGCCGCCGGAGGTTATCCGACCGGTACGAATGTCGAGTGAGGGTCCGCTGCTACAGCGCGGCCATATCAGCCGAAACGTCCTGGCCTGCCTGAGAGAGGCGGCGGGTGAATGGCGGTCTACGACTGAGGTCCTGCTGTTCGTCGGCTCGCAGGGCAAGGCGGTGGACGGAAATGTGCAATATGCGGAACTCAGGCTACGGGTACGCAAATGTCTGCAGGCTCACTGTTCCGCCGGAAGGATCATCCGGCGGAACAGCCCGAGCACTAACGTAGAGGGTTACTGGGCACTCGCGCCCGACGCCGATGACGGCGGGATGCCCTGATTCATTAGGATCTCAGTCCCGCGCCGTTTCCCCTGGTAGTAGCCGCGCCACCACCGCGAATGCCCCACGGTGAGGGCCTTTACCAGGAGCATTTCGACCTGTGTTCTGATTGAGAACCTACGGACGTCCTCGCGCCACGCCATTTCGTTCGCATAGTCAGCTAGGTAAGCCGGCCGCACACCGTGCGAAACCCCATACTCCCAGCGTCTGAGCCGGCTGAAGAACGACTCGGCCTGGTTCTCGTTGACACCCTCGACCGAAACGTACTCTTGGCTATGCCTGACCGCGTAGTGGGTGTGTGTCGCTGAAACGGTCGCGTAGGCGGGACTTTCGTCGGTCATGATGATTGCTTCGGGGCTGACGTAACGCGCGATCAGCTTCGCGGCATCCTTGTCGTTCTCCGATCTGGCAACGGCGGCAATGCTGCGCACAGCCCCTTCTCCCAGTCGCCCTTGCTGGCGGAAGATCATCACAACACGCTTGTTCTTCCGCTTCTCCCAGTTCGTTCGTGTCATGCCGCTGGCATGCCATGGGCGTTTGGTCGGGCGTCCGGCGATCCGATCAACAATAGCCTGATCGTTTCGGCGTCCACGACGATTTGGCTTTCGAGGCTTTCCACCGAAGTAGCCGCCATCGATTTCAACGACGCCGGTGAGCGGTGTGAAGTCCTGGGTCCGGAAGATCGCCTCTCGCAGTTTTCCGAGGGTGACGTGCGCGGCCTTGTTTGAGTAGTCGCCCATCCGGCTCAATCCAAGGCCTGCCAACCCCTTCACCCCTGTGGCGTAATAGAAGGTCGCCAGGAGAATGCTGCGCAGGGACTTCTTCCTGCTGGAAAAGGCGGTGGCCGACGTTACCGAGAAATCCCGGCCGCACTCCTTGCATCGCCATTGCTGGCGCGCGGGCCGCCGGTAGTGCTGGGCCCACGCACCGCAGGCTGGGCATGCCTGGTGGGAGTTACTGCCCCAGCGCAGGCGGGCGAACATGGCATGGATCTCATCGTCCGACATGCCGTAGATCGAGTGGATGGAAAAATCGCGGTAAGCCGCGCTCCTGAGGTAGTGCTGAGTCATAGAATCTGTCCGGAAGTGCCGGGCCGGGGGCGAGCGTTGCCCTCCGCGGCCGCGGCATTGCTAGGGTCCGGGCAAGCCCCTCCCATTCACGCCCTGGGGGCGTGTTGACAATGGATTTGGGAGGGGGGCACTATGGCTGCGCAGGATCTCAATCTGCGTGCCACAAGAAGCCTAGTTCCCCTGCCAGGGTCCTAGGCTTTGTGCTTTCTGCCCTACTGGTTTTCGGTACTACTGGTTGACGGGTACGTCGATAGGGGCCTCCTGGGGAGCCGAAGTGGTGTCGGAAGCGAGGTCTTCGAGGTAGACGGCGACCGCTCTGGCGGTGGCATACAGCCCCCGACGACCGGGGAGCTGCTGCATTGGGATGGTCAGGGCGCCCCTGATCCGCGCCTTGCGCACAGCCTGCGGCGTGCGATAGCGCAGGAGCTGCGCAATATCAGACGTGCTGAGGAGTCCGCCGAACTGCGCCGTGAGCTGGAGTTCGCGGAGGGTCGTGGTGTCGGGAGATTCCATTTGCATGCCAGGTCACTCTGTACCGTGTGGGTTCGAGTATCGGCTGAAATCGTTGGCGCGCGGCGGGTCAACTTGGCCCGCAAAAAACGCCCTAAACTGAGCGTGTGCAGAATTTTGTGTAACCGTGGTTTGGGTTACCGCTGAGGAAGTCGCCCCTCGAACTGGATCGTAAAGCGGTTCAGCGCAGCCTTCCAGTCGCGGATCGGCAGCGTCCATTTCTTGGTGATGTTGCGCAGAGCCAGGTAGAACAGTTTCATCAAGGCTTCGTCGCTGGGGAACGCGCCGCGGTTCTTGGTCAGCTTGCGCAGGCTCATGTTGACCGACTCGATGGCGTTGGTCGTATAGATCACCTTGCGGATCTCCGGTGGGTAGTCGAAGAACGGGATCAGTCGTGACCAATTGCGCCGCCATGACTGGCTGATGGGCGGGTACTGGGCGTCCCACTTGGCCTCGAACTCGGTCAGTGCCTGCTCGGCCTCCTCGACGGTGGCGCAGGCGTAAATGCGCTTGAGATCGGCGGCAACCTCGGCGCGGCGTTTCCACGAGACGTAGTTCAGGCTGTGCCGCACCATGTGCACGATGCACAGCTGCACGGTGGTCTGCGGGAACACCGCCTCGATCGCCTCGGGAAACCCCTTCAGGCCATCGACGCAGGCAATGAAGATGTCCTGCACCCCGCGGTTGCGTAGCTCCGTCACGACTTGCAGCCAAAACTTGGCACCCTCGGCCTGCGCCAGCCATAGGCCCAGCACTTCCTTCTCGCCGCCCATGGTGATGCCGATGGCCAGGTACACCGCCTTGACCCGCACCGCGCCCTCGCGCACTTTGACGTGGATGCAGTCCAGATAGACGATCGGATAGACCGGATCCAGTGGCCGCGCCTGCCACGCCTTGACCTCCTCGACGACCGCATCGGTGACTGAGGAAATCAGACTCGGCGACACCTCGGTGCCGTACATCTCCTCCAGGTGCGACTGGATCTCGCGCACGGTCATGCCGCGCGCGTACAACGACAAGATCTTGTCATCGAAGCCGGCCCAGCGGGTCTGGTGCTTGGGGATCAGCTGTGGCGCGAAGCTGCCGTGGCGATCACGCGGAATCTCGATCGGCAGCTCGCCGAACTCGCCCTTGAGCGTCTTGCGGCTGCGTCCGTTGCGCGTGTTGCCGGCCGCGTTGGCGACCGGCTCATGCTTGTCATGACCGAGGTGTTCGGTCATCTCCGCGTCCAGCGCCCGCTCCACCAACCGCTTGGTCAGCTGCTTGAGCAGGCCGTTCTCGCCGATCAGATCCTCGGGTTTGGTGTAGTTGACCAACAGGCTGCTAAGCAGCTCGTCGGGTACCTCATGTGTGCGTGGGCTCATGGTGTCTCCGGGTTAGGTGGCAGTCTCCTGCCTGTGGCCCGGTTACACAAAATCTAGGACACGCCCGGTACTGCCTGGGTATTCGATTTGGCCCTCTTTCAACTGCTGTCCAACGAGCCTCCGGCGCGCTCACTCCTCATGGCCCTTACTGCCAATTTCAGGCAGCCCGGACTCGTGGATGGCCACTGTTGGAGGCTCCCGCACCAAGATTGATACGCCCAGGGTTCCGTAGACACTCAAGACCCTCGTTGCGCGTAGCGCCGTTCAAACTCTACAGGGGACAGGTCACCAGTTGAACCGTGGCGGCGGTTGGGGTTGTAGAACATCTCGATGTAGTCGAATACCTCGGCGCGTGCGGCGTCCTTGGTGGGATAGATTCGTCGCCTGATCCGCTCGCGTTTGAGCAGGCCGAAGAAGCTCTCCACGGGTGCGTTGTCGTGGCAGTTGCCACGCCGACTCATGCTGCATACCAAGCCATGGGACGCCAGGAAACTCTGCCAGTCATCGCTGGTGTAGACCGACCCTTGGTCTGAGTGAACCAAGCAACCAGCATTGGGTTTGCGCCGCCACACCGCAGACAACAAGGCCTGCACGACCAACTCGGTGTCGGCCCGATCGCGCATCGCCCAGCCGACGACCTGCCTGGAAAACAGATCGATCACCACAGCCAGGTACATCCAGCCTTCGTGCGTGCGGATGAAGGTGAAATCGCTCGCCCAGGCCGTGTCCGGCTCGGTCACGTCGAACTGTCGGTCAAGCAGGTTGGCCGCCGCCTTGCACTGCATCCCTCCATGGAAGCGCGGTTTGCGACCATAGCCCACCTGGGCACGCAATCCCTCGGCGCGCATCAATCGATGCACCCGATGGCGACTGCAACGCTCACCCAGATCGCGTAGATCCTTGGCGATCTTGCGATGCCCATACACACTGCCGCTGGCCAGCCAGTGGTGCTTGATCAGCCCCAGCAGGCGTTCGTCTTCCTTGGCGCGCTCACTGTCCGGCGACTTTAGCCACGCGTAGTATCCAGCCCGGTTCACCCGCAACACCCGGCACATCGCACACACCCTGAACTCCCCGCAGTGGGCTTGCATGAAGGCGTACTTTGCCTTTACCCCTTGGCAAAGTACGCGGCGGCCTTTTTTAGGATGTCGCGCTCCTCGGTCACTCGACGCAACTCTGCCTTCAGCCGCCGAACCTCGGCGCTCTGGTCCACCTCGGCGCGCTGTACCACGCCGGGCTTGCCGAACTTGCGCAGCCAGGCGTACAGGCTGTGCGTCGTGACACCCAGCCGCTCGGCGACGTCTGCCACCTTGAACCCACGATCCGTCACTTGCCGGACCGCCTCGATCTTGAACTCATCCGTATACCGCTTGCTGCTCATAGACATCTCCGAATCGACTATTTTCCATGGCCATGAGATGTCTAGGAAACCCTGGGCGTATCACTCACCGCAGTGAAGGAAGCCATCAGAATATTGCGTTTGACGGTATATTTTATACCTTTCGCTCCTTTAGTAAGCTCAAGAGGAGCAAGGTGTAAAATGTAGGCCTGCAATCTGAAGAAGCTTTTTTAAAATCGCAAGTAGTAACAAATCTTCGCAAATATGCTCTGGGCACACTATTGGAGCTGAGAGAATCTGGCCGTAAGTGGATGAAAGCGACGAGCTATAGGGGCGCTGGGCTCTACTTTTGCAGTGGTGATATTTCTAGTTTATTTAGCTGTATTTTTGGCTGTTGGCAATGTTATTTCCATGAAAATTTTAATTTTAATTTTATCTTGATCTGCATATGCAAGGCTGTAATATTATTTCATAATTCAAAAGGGGTTTTTATGGGAATTCTAAAAAGATCTCACGTTGAATTTAGCGTGGGAAGGTTTGCCGCAGGTCTTATTTTGATTGCTTCGTTTACGGGAGCTGACTTCGCTTCAGCTGCTGAGCGAAACCTTGGAACTAGACCAGTTGGTGTCCCTGCCGATTACGTGGTAACACCTTTCGGTTATTTTTCTCCTGCTTGCGTCCAGCATGTCCATGAGGGGGATCAAATCACGAGCGATGGCGCAATCCAACGCGTCACCGGCTCGTTAGAGCAACGGAAAACATGTAATCAGGATAACTTTACGCGTGATGGTATTCGCGTTAGGCCTGATGGACTAACGTTGGAGGGTAAGCTTGCTCGAACAAGTGATAGAGCTTCGCCGTCAAAAATCAAGTCAGTCCCCCCGCCGGCCATTTCGCATGACTATCTAGCCGACGGAAGCTACATCACCTCTACACCGATTGGGAGAATCGTCGCTAGTTGGAAGGTTCCGCCGAATCCAAGAACTCGATCAAAGCAAACAATCTATTTTTTTCCTGGGATGCAAGGCGATACAATTCTGCAGCCGGTATTAGGGTATCGAGGTGAATCCAACACTTGGGACCTCAGTAGCTGGAATTGTTGCAAAGACGGGACAGTGTGGACTAGTGACTATATTCCTGCGAAGTCAGGTGATCAAATTGTAGGCGACACTTATTCCACCTGTGCGGCCGGTGTAGCTTGTAACAAGTGGAATATCGATACGAAAAATATCACCACCGGGCGTAGTGTAAGGCTAACAACTGCACCTTACGGAAACCCGAATTTGATCTTCGGGGGGGCACTTGAGGTGTACGATGTTGCTAGCTGTAATGAGTTTCCGGACGGCGGGTTGTTAACATTTAGCAACATTGCTGTCTATGACCGAAATATGATTCGCGTTTCATCCCCGCCATGGGATAGCAATGGGCCAGACGCTGGAGGCCTAACTCCGCAATGTAATTATGGTGCACAGACGACGGATACTTCAGTTACCGTATTTTATTGATTATAAAATCATCTTGCCGGGAATTATCTCTGCAAGATGATTTTTATAAATTTTTTTGGCGGAGAGGTGGGTTAGAGTAGTGTGTTAGGGGTTCCCGTTCGAGGCGCAGTGGAACGGGAAGTGTGGTTAAGCTGTCAGCTTCCCGTAAAATTGATCCAGTCATAGGTAGAGGTCTCCGGGCACACTAGCCCCCAAAGAGACCAATGATGCGCAAAAGCAAGTTCACCAAAAGCCAGATCTTGGCCAAGCTGAGACAGGTCGAGGGTGGCCGCCAGGTCAAGGATGTGTGCCGTGAGCTAGGTATTTCCGATGCGACTTACTACGTCTGGAAGTCCAAATACGGCGGCATGAAAGGCTTCCGACGTGCAGCGGCTGCGTGATGTTGAAGCCGAATCCGCCAAACTCAAGCGGATATTGCCGAGTTGGCGATGGAGCGGCTTATGCCGTATAGACGCCCCTCCTATGGCGACACACCCGCCGCCCCAACGACGAGGGGCAAGTGCGCCATCATGGCGCCACTGGATACCGCCCAACAACGCCTGGCTGCGGTGCTGCTGGACGAGCTATGCCAGGTGCAGATCGACCACCTGCACCTGCCGATGCCGGCCGACCGCCGGCTGCTGCGGATCGCCCGCCAGTTGCTCGACACGCCCGCCGACCCGCGCCCGCTGGACGCCTGGGCCGACTGGGGCGGATTGTCGCCGCGCAGCTTGAGCCGGCATTTTCGCGACGAGACCGGCCTGAGCTTTGCGCAGTGGCGGCAGCAGGCCCGCCTGACCGAAGGCCTGCGGCGGCTCAGCCAGGGCCATGCGGTGGCGCAGGTGGCCGACCAGCTTGGCTACAGCAGCCCCAGCGCCTTCGTCAGCGTGTTCCATCGCCATTTCGGCGCCCCGCCCGCCCGTTATCTGGCCGGCTCGCATGCGCGCGGCTTGGCATCCCCCGCCGCATCCGGATAATCGGCGCTCTTCGAGCCCGCGCCCCGGCGTGGGTTCCTCTTCACGCAGGACCTGGCTTTACATGACCGATCTGACCCGCCCCACCTTCCACGGCTTCGAACAGCTGCCGCTGCGCGAGTACGCCGAACGCGCCTATCTCGACTACTCGATGTACGTGGTGCTCGACCGCGCCCTGCCGTTCCTGGGCGACGGCCTGAAGCCGGTGCAGCGCCGCATCGTCTACGCGATGAGCGAGCTGGGCCTGAATGCCGCCGCCAAGCCGAAGAAATCCGCGCGTACCGTGGGCGATGTGATCGGTAAGTACCACCCGCACGGCGACAGCGCCTGCTATGAGGCGCTGGTGCTGATGGCGCAGCCGTTCTCGTACCGTTACCCGCTGATCGAAGGCCAGGGCAACTTCGGCTCCACCGACGACCCCAAGTCGTTCGCCGCGATGCGCTATACCGAGTCCAAGCTGACCCCGATCGCCGAAGTGCTGCTCGGCGAGCTTGGCCAGGGCACGACCGACTGGGCGCCCAACTTCGACGGCACCCTGGAAGAACCCACCTGGTTGCCGGCGCGCCTGCCGCATCTGCTGCTCAACGGCACCACCGGCATTGCGGTGGGCATGGCCACCGACGTGCCGCCGCATAATCTCAACGAGATCGTCAGCGCATTGCTGCGGCTGCTCGATGATCCCGATGCCAGCGTCGCCGACCTGTGCGAGCACGTGCTGGGCCCGGATTACCCGACCACCGCCGAGATCATCACGCCGGCTGCGGACCTGCGGAACATCTACGAAACCGGTCACGGCAGCGTGCGTGCGCGCGCCACCTACAAGAAAGAGCACGCCAACATCGTCATCGATGCGCTGCCCTACCAGGTCTCCCCGTCCAAGGTGATCGAGCAGATCGCCCAGCAGATGCGTGCCAAGAAGCTGCCGTGGCTGGAAGACATCCGCGACGAATCCGACCACACCAGCCCGGTGCGGGTGGTGCTGGTGCCGCGCTCCAATCGCGTGGATGCCGAACAGTTGATGGGCCATTTGTTCGTCACCACCGACCTTGAGCGCAGCTACCGCGTCAACCTCAACGTGATCGGCCTGGATGGCCGCCCGCAGGTCAAGAACCTCAAGCACCTGCTGAGCGAATGGCTGAGCTTCCGCAGCGATACGGTGACCCGCCGCCTCAACCACCGCCTGCAGAAGGTCGAGCGTCGCCTGCACCTGTTGGAAGGCTTGTTGATCGCCTTCCTCAACCTGGACGAAGTGATCCGCATCGTCCGCAGCGAAGACGAACCCAAGCCGGTGCTGATCTCGCGCTTCGCGCTGAGCGAAGAACAGGCCGAATACATTCTGGAAACCAAGTTGCGCCAACTGGCGCGCCTGGAAGAAATGAAGATCCGCGGCGAACAGGAAGCGCTCGCCAAGGAACGCGCGCAGATCATGGCGATCCTGGAAAGCAAGACCAAGTTGAAGAAGCTGATCAAGGACGAACTGACTGCCGACGCCAAGAAGTTCGGCGATGCGCGTCGTTCGCCGCTGGTGCAGCGCGGCGCCGCGCAGGCGATCGACGAAACCGAAATGGTGGCCAGCGAACCGATGACCGTGGTGCTGTCGCAAAAGGGCTGGGTCCGCGCGGCCAAGGGGCACGAAGTCGACCCGGCCGGCATGTCCTACCGCGATGGCGATGGCCTGCTGGCGGCGGTCCGCAGCCGCAGCACGCACCAGGTGGCGTTCCTGGATTCGGACGGCCGCGCCTATTCCACCGCCGTGCACACCCTGCCCTCGGCGCGTGGTAACGGCGAGCCGCTGACCGGGCGGTTCTCGCCGGCGTCTGGCGCGGCGTTCCAGGTCATGGCCAGTGCCGACAACGCCACCCGCTTCGTGCTGGCGTCGTCGCACGGCTACGGCTTCGTCACCCGTTTCGAAAACCTCACCGGCCGCAACAAGGCCGGCAAGGCCATGCTCAACCTGACCACCGGATCGCATGTGCTGACGCCGGCCCAGGTCAGCAACCCGCAAACCGATCGCATCGTCGCGGTGACCAGCGCCGGCAATCTGCTCGCGGTACCGGCCACCGACGTGCCCGAGCTGGACAAGGGCAAAGGCAACAAGATCATCGAGATCCCCAAGGCCAAGCTCGGCACCGAACGGGTGGTGGCCGTGGTGGCGGTCGCCCCGGGCAACACGCTGCTGGTACGCAGCGGCGCACGCACCATGAGCCTGTCGTTCAAGGACCTGGACACGTATGTGGGCGCGCGTGCGAGCCGTGGATCGTTGTTGCCAAGAGGGTGGCAGAAGGTGGATGGACTGGAGGTGCAGTGACGGTGATTCACTTGTCTGGCGCGCGGCGGCGCGACTGACATTGCTATCGCCTCAGGCTGCTGAGGCGCGGCAGAAGGTGGATGGACTGGAGGTGCAGTGACGGTGATTCACTCGTCTGGCGCGCCGCGGCGCGACTAGCATTGCGGTCACCTCAAGCTGCTGAGGCGCGGCAAAAGTTCGAGGGACTGGAAGTGCAGTAACGGTGGTTCAATCACCCGGCGCGCAGCGGCGCGGCTGACACTGCGGTCGCCTCAGGCTGCTGGGGCGTGTCCTAGAGAGCTGGAACTATCTTGGCCACGGCATCATGGTCGACACGGACTTTTGTGGCCTGGTTCATTACGATCAGGCCTGCGCCGATGCAGAGGGACTGCTGCTCATCGCGCGTCTACCAGTCAGTTGAATCACCCCGTCACGCGATTTGATTGCGGCAAGTGCTGTAGCGTCTGAACTGACGCAGCTAACATAGTTCCGTGGCCCCTCCCAGCATGCAACCACGCAGCCGGCGATCTGATCGATGCGCCTGGCCGCAAAACCAACTCCATCACCCGCAACACTGAGCCCCCTGCCGCGCGGCGCACACTGGCGCGTTTTATCTTAAGCGCGGTACCACACCGGGCTGCACCAACACGACGAGACCATGGATACAGACTTCTGGCTGCAACGCTGGCACGACGGACAGACAGGCTTTCATCAGGACGAGGTCATGCCGCTGCTGCAGAAGCACTGGCCCGCACTGCAGCTGCCACATGCGGCACGCGTGCTGGTACCGCTGTGCGGCAAGACGCTGGACATGCACTGGCTGGCTGCGCAAGGCCATCGTGTCCTGGGCGTGGAGCTGTCGCCGCTGGCCGTGACGCAATTCTTCGCCGAAGCGGGCCTGCAGCCGCAGCGCCACACCAGCAGCGCCGGCGAGCATTTCATCGCCGGCCCCATCGAGATCATCTGTGGCGACGCGTTCGCACTCGATCGCAGCGTGCTGGCCGATTGCATGGCGGTGTATGACCGTGCAGCACTGGTGGCATTGCCTGCCGAACTGCGCCGGCAGTATCTGCACACGACCTTACGCACGCCTGCCGGCCGGTTGCGGTGGGCTGCTGATCACCCTGGACTATCCGCAGGCCGAAAAAGCCGGCCCACCCTTCGCGGTGGATGCCGCCGAAGTACATGCGCTGTTCGATGGGCAGTGGCAGGTGCAGCAGCTGGAACAGCGCGACATCCTCGAGCAGGAGCCACGTTTTCGCGCTGAGGGCGTCACCGCACTGACCACTGCGGTCTATCGCCTGCAACGCTGCTGAGTGCCGGCGGGGTAACGCGCGGCCCCTGTCCCGGGCCTGACGCTGCACTGGCTGGCGCTAATGCAGCAGCGACCTCGGGTTGCCGACGTTCGGGCCCAGTGCGTCGCTCAGGCGCGTGCCACGCGAAGCCAGCTACGCGCCATCGTTGACGCCCTGCGTCCCAGCGCCCGCACGGCGCTCCCGCGGTAATCCCCCCGCTTTGAGCGTTCGCCAAAAGTGGAGCTAGGCGGCCATCGCCAATTTTATTGCTGGCGTGATACCGCCGAGCGCCATGTTGGGGCGCTCATGGTTGTACGTCCATAGCCAGCGCGTGGCCTTGTCCTGAACCTGCTCGATGGTGTCGAACAACGTTGTGGCGGTAATCCCCCCACTTCTAGCGGTCGCCAGAAGTGGAGCTAAGCGGCCATCGCCAACTTCATGGCAGGCGTGATGCCGCCGAGCGCCATATTCGGACGCTCGTGGTTGTACGTCCATAGCCAGCGGGTGGCTTTGTCCTGCACCTGGTCGATGGTGTCGAACAGGGTTTGGGCGAGCCAGGCGTAGCGGATGGTGCGGTTGTAGCGTTCAACGTAGGCGTTCTGCTGTGGCTTGCCCGGCTGGATGTGCTCGACCCGGATACCATGCCGCTGCGCCCAGGACAGCAACGCGCCACTGATGTATTCAGGGCCGTTGTCGCAGCGGATCACGGCGGGCTTGCCGCGCCACTCGATGATCTGCTCCAGCGATCGGATCACACGGGCTGACGGCAGCGACAGATCCACCTCGATCCCCAGCCCCTCGCGATTGAAGTCGTCGAGCACATTGAACAGCCGGAAGCTGCGGCCGTCGGCCAACTGGTCGTGCATGAAGTCCATCGACCAGACCTGGTTGATAGCCTCCGGCACCGCCAGAGGCTCGGGCCGCTCACGCACCAGCCGCTTCCTCGGCTTGATCCGCAGGTTCAACTCCAGCTCGCGGTAGATCCGGTAGACCCGCTTGTGATTCCAGCCAAAGCCCTTCACGTTGCGCAGGTACAGGTAGCACAGGCCAAAGCCCCAGTCGCGATGGGCGGTCGTCAGGCGGACCAGCCAGTCGGCGATCCGGGCGTTCTGCTCGCTGGCCTTGGCCTGGTAGCGGAAGCAGGTCTCGCTCACCGCGAAGGCCTGGCAGGCGTGGCGGATGTTCGTACGCCCGCTCGTGACTGCCGATTGGGCCATCTCGCGTCGCTGAGATGGCCTCACCATTTTTTTGCGAGCGCTTCCTTCAGCAGGTCGGTACTGAGCTGCGCCTCGGCGTACATCTTCTTGAGCCGGCGGTTCTCCTCCTCCAGCTCCTTCATGCGCGCGACCATGGACACGTCCATGCCGCCGAACTTGCTGCGCCACTTGTAGAACGTGGCCGAGCTGATGCCGTGCTCGCGGCACAGCTCCGGCACGGGCGCACCGGCCTGGGCCTGCTTGAGCACGGCGATGATCTGGCTGTCGGTAAAGCGGGACTTCTTCATGGAACCTCCTCGAGAAAGGATACGAGAAAATTCCACTTCTGGCGTCTGCTAATGGGCGGGGGGATTACCCCGCGAAACGACCCTGTACTGATCAACCCAGGCAACTTGCCCCAGCCGGTCAACGCCTCTGCTGGGCAAGAAGAACGGCCCTGCCCAGCGCTCCCTGATGGGCAGCGCAACGCTCCGCCTCGCCGAGCGCCACACCGCGTCTGCCACGCCACTCGCCACTCAACCGGCGACGTGGCCCTTGTCGATCTTCGAGGTCTGGTACAGCTCCAGCCCGATGCGCTTGATCAGGCCAAGCTGCTGCTCCAGCCACCACGCATGATCTTCTTCGGTGTCCTGCAACTGCTTGAGCAACACATCGCGGCTGACGTAGTCGCCATGCTCTTCGCACAGCTTCATGCCGGCAGCGAGCGCAGCGCGCACTTCGTACTCGACAACCAGGTCGCGCTCGAGCATTTCGACCACGGTCTTGCCGGGGGTGAATTCGGCCGGGCGCATGTCCGGGTCGCCTTCCAGAAACAGGATGCGCCGCAACAGCGCGTCGGCGTGCTCGGTTTCCTCTTCCATCTCATGGTTGATGCGCTCATACAGCGCCATCAGGCCCTGATCCTCGTACCGGCGCGAATGCAGGAAATATTGATCGCGGGCCGCCAATTCACCGCGCAGCAGCTGCTTGAGGTAATCGACGACTTCGGGATGGCCTTTCATGGTGTGCTCCAGCGACGCAGTGCGCGCATGGTGCCCTAAGCCGCCGGGCAATGATCTAATCGGAATCACTTTCAGTTGCGCTTGCGGCCAGACCCGCCACGGTCATGTCCGCCGGCCACACTTCACCGGGGTCCAAGGAACCGACAATGCGTAAATGGCTGGGCCGGCTGCTGCTGGGAATCGTGTTGCTGGTCCTGGCGGCCAGCCTGGGGCTGTATCTGTTGATGCGCGGCAGCCTGCCGCAGTTGGACGGCGACAGCGCGCTCGGCGGCCTGGCTGCGCCGGTCAGCGTGCAGCGCGACCGGCTGGGCGTGGTCACCATCGATGCAGCAAACCAGCTCGATGCGATGCGTGCGCTCGGCTACGTGCATGCGCAGGAACGCTATTTCGAGATGGACCTGATGCGCCGCGCACCGGCCGGCGAATTGTCCGAGCTGTTTGGCGCCAAGGCCGTGGACCTGGACAAGCGCAACCGCGTGCACCGTCTGCGTGCGCGCGTGCAGGCCAGCCTGGACATCGCCACCGGCAGCCAGCGCGCCGCATTGCAAGCGTATACCGATGGCGTCAACGCAGGACTGGCGGCACTGCGCGTACGGCCCTGGCCCTATCTGCTGCTGCGCCAGACACCGCGCGCATGGACGCTGGAGGACTCCATCCTCACCGGCCTTGCGATGTACGCGGACCTGCAGGACAGCGGCAACCAGACCGAGCTGGCCGCCGCACGCATCCGTGCCGTGGTGCCGCCTGCGCTGGCGGCGCTGCTCGATCATCAGGGCTCCAGTTGGGACGCGCCATTGTTCGGACCGCCACAGGGCGACGCCCGCTTGCCGGATGCGGACGCGCTGGATCTACGCCGTCTACCGCATCCGCCTGCCGCGCCGCACGCGGAAACGCCGACGCCGGGCAGCAACAACTTCGCGGTAGACGGCAGCCTCACCGCCGACGGCCGCGCCATCGTTGCCGACGACATGCACCTGGGCCTGCGTGCGCCCAATATCTGGTTCCGCGCACGCCTGCGCTATGCAGACAGCAACGCGCCCGAGGGCAAGGTGGATGTCACCGGATTCACGCTGCCGGGTCTGCCGGCGGTGGTCGTGGGCAGCAACGGGCATGTGGCGTGGGCGTTTACCAACAGCTATATCGACACTGCGGATTTCGCGCGCATTCCTGCACCCACACCGGGTCACCCGCAAGCACTGACCACGCATGTGGAAACCATCCGCGTGGCGGGCGCAGCGCCGGTGCAGTTCGAGGTCCGCGAAGCGGCGTGGGGACCGCTGCTGCACGTCAACGCCGACGGCAGCGCGCTGGCATTGCGTTGGGCAGCGCAGTTGCCCGGTGCGATCCGGCTGGACTTCGCCCAGATGAGCACAGCGGGCGATCTGCAGGCGGCGTTCGCGGTGGCCGACCGCTCCGGCATTCCGGCGCAGAACCTGTTGCTTGCCGATCGCAGCGGACGCATCGCCTGGCGCCTGATCGGCGCGCGCCCCGCCCGCAACACCGGGTGCGGCCCGAGCGGGATTGCCGAATTGGCGACATCGACGCCCGCACCTGAGACAGCATCCGGCGCAGCTGCAGAGCTGGCTGCAGCGCCTTCGATGTCTGGCACCTGCCTGCCATGGTCGCTGCGCAGCGACGCTGCGCCGGCGTTGATCGATCCGCCATCGCACCGGCTCTGGACCGCCAACAACCGTATCGTCGATACGCAGCAACTGGCAGCGCTTGGCAACGCAGGTTACGACCTTGGCGCGCGGGCACAGCAGATTCGCGATGATCTTTTCGCAAAGCAGCGCTTCAACGAACGCGACCTGCTCGCCATCCAGCTCGACGATCGCGCCGTGCTGCTCACGCGCTGGTGGCACCTGTTGCGTAGCGTGGTCGAGCAAAGCAAAGACCCGGCACTACAACAGGTCGCATACGCCACGCGCGACTGGGATGGGCGCGCATCGACTGGCTCGGTCAGCTATCGCGTCGTGCGCGAATTTCGCAGCAAGACCATCGAGGCGGTGGAAGCCGGCCTGCTGGCGCCGGCAAAAGCCGCGCTTGGCGAGGAGTTCCTGCCGCCACGTCGTGCGCAACTGGAGGGCATCGTCTGGCCGTTGCTGCAACAGCGCCCAGCCAACCTGCTACCGCCCGCCGCCGCAAGCTGGGACCAGTTGCTCGAAGATGCTGCGCGCAGTGCGCAGTCAGACGTGACCGCCGAAGACGCCCAAACCGAACCGCGCGGCCAGCACACCTGGGGCCAGCGCAACACCGCCGCCATCTGCCACCCCATCGCGCGTGCACTGCCCGCCCTGGCCAAGCGTTGGCTCTGCATGCCGCCCGATCAACTGCCGGGCGACCGCGACATGCCGCGTGTGCAAGGCCCGGCCTTTGGCGCCTCCGAGCGCATGGTGGTCTCGCCCGGCCACGAGCAGGACGGCATCGTGCACATGCCCGGCGGCCAGAGCGGCCACCCGTTCTCGCCGTTCTGGGGCGCAGGGCACGACGATTGGGTGCATGGCAGACCCACACCGTTTTTGCCCACTGCCACCCGTTACACGCTGCACTTGCGTCCACAGTAACAGCGGGCGGCAACGCTGCTGCGCCGCGTCCAGCGCAGCAGGACGAAGACGTCAACGGCATCGCCGCTTCAAGCCCCTCTCCCCTCGGAAGAGGGTTTGGGGTGAGGGTACGCCCATCGCGCACCATGAGTGTCTGGACCTCTTCGCGCGTGCATGGGGCCTCGCACGTACCCTCATCCGCCCTTCGGGCACCTTCTCCCGCATGAGCGGGACACTGTTCCGGCAGGAGAAGGAAGCTGCGCACGCATGCCTTGTGCGTCTCCGCGCTCCGCATCTTCGCGTCGCATGGCTGCACCCGGACACGGGCGCGCAGACGCCATCGAACATGGCGCCCAGCATCCCGTCTCCGTGATTGAGCAAACACATCATGCTAAGATGCACTTGATAACCATTCCCATTAGTGACCAATGCGCCCCACGCTTCTTGTCACCGCGCTCGCCGCTGCGCTCGCTCTGCACGCCCCTCCAGCCTTGGCTCAACACACAACCTCGCCGGCCGTGACCGAGCTGGATGGCGTGGATGTCGTCGGCCGTGCGCAGACGCTCTACAAGTCCGAAGACGCAGCTGTTGCCACGCGTACCGATACCCCGCTGGCGCTGGTGCCGCAGTCGGTGCAGGTGCTGCCGCGCGAGTTGATCGACGACCAGGCTGCGCGGCAGATCACCGATCTGTATCGCAGCATCAGCGGCATCAGCTTCTTCAGCTATGCCGGCGTGACCTTGCGCGGTTTCCGCCAGGAAAACGTGCTGTACGACGGCCTGCGCGGCGACCCGTATGCCGGGTTCTCGGTGCCGCAGCTGTTCAACATCGAACGGGTGGAAGTGCTCAAGGGTCCAGCCGGTGCGCTGTACGGCGGTGGCGAACCCGGGGGTGTGATCAACTATGTCACGCGTAAACCCGCTCATCAGGCGGCGCGCCGCATCGAACTGCAACTGGGCAATCAATCCTTTGGCGCAGCCTCGTTCGAGGCCACCGGCCCCGCGCGCGCAGATGGCCGCATCCGTCACCGCATCGGTGCCTATGCCGATGGCGAAGACGGGTTTCGTTGGAATACCGACAGCCAGAGCCAGATCGGCGATGCGTCGGTGGCCTTCGATCTCGGCGACACCGGCGAGCTCACCCTGCAATACACCGACATCACCCAAAACCTGGGCGGCAACCGGTTGCGCGGCGTGCCGGTCGATAACGACGGCAACTTCCTCACCGACCGGCGCTGGAATCACAACGAACCCACCGATTTCCTGGACATGCGTGCCAAGGTGGCGCTTGCGCAGTATCGGTTTGCGCCGTCCAACGCGTGGGACGTGGACATGGCGCTGCGCTGGTTCAAGAACCAGGAGCATCAGATCTATCACGAGCCGATGGGTTTGATCGACCGCGATCGCGACGGCACCGCCGAGTGGATGACCCGGCAGCTGCGCAATCAATACCGCGACAACGATGCGATCTCCAGCAATGTCAACGCGATATTCCGCACCAGTACCGGGGCGATCGATCACAAGCTGCTGATGGGCGCGGACTACTACCGCCTGGACGCGGATTTCCGCGCGCAAACCGCCAACACCGCCGACAGCGGACGCGTGCGTGGCCCGGTGCCTGGCATCGATTTGTTCAACCCAGTGTACGGCCGCAGCGGCTTCTACGATTACGGTTTGGATGCCCTGCCCTGGCGTGCCACCAGCACGCGCAGTCAACGCTATGGCGCCTATCTGCAGGACGAACTCACGCTGACGCCGCGCTGGTATGCAATGGCCGGGTTACGCTGGGACGGCTTCAAGGACGACGACCTGCTGAGTGGCTCGCGCGTCACCGGCAACGATCTCAGTTGGCGCGTCGGCAGCACCGTGGTGTTACGCGACGGCATCAACGCCTACGCAAGCTATGCCAGCGGCTTTCTGCCGCAGGACGCGGCCAATCAGGACAGCAGCGTGGGCGGCCCGTTCGCACCGGAACGCAGCACGCAATGGGAAGTGGGCCTGAAAACTGCGCTCAACGATGGCGGACTCACCCTCAACACGGCGCTGTACCGCATCGAGCGCAGCAATATCGTGCAGGCGAACGGGCGCGTCGTCGACGGCGTCAATCAACTCTCTGCGCTTGGCTTGGTGCGCAGCGAAGGGTTGGAAGTCGACCTGCTGGCCGACCTGACCGAGCGCTGGGTGCTCAATCTCACTTATGCCTACAACGATGCACGCGTGCTCGATGCAGGCACCAACGGCATCACCAATGCCTCCGGCGATCGCTTCGCCAATGCACCGCGCAACACCTTCGGCCTGTGGACGCGCTACGACCTGCCGATGTGGCGCTCGGCGATCGCCTTCGGTGCCGACTACGTGGGCGAACGCGTCAGCCTGGATGGCCAACGCGTCAAACCGTATGCCATTTACGACATCAGCTGGCAGACGCAGTGGGACGCGTGGAAGCTGCAGATCAACGTCAAGAACCTGTTCGACAAGGTCTATGCGGTAAGCGGGTTCAATACGCGCGCCGGCCACTTCCCCGGCGAGCCGCGTCGCATCTACGTGCAGCTGGCTTACAGCTTCTGACCCGCGCGCAGCGGGTATGTGGCACGCCACCGGCAAGCTGGGCGATCGACGTGCACAGCGCATCGCGCGTGCGGCTGCCACCTGCTCCATACGTGTTGCTCGTGTTTGGAAAGACACACAGCGTCTGACCCCGCACGACCACCTGCATACGCAACATCGTTGAAGACGGGCGCAAGTCGTGGCGTGGAACTGCGAACCTGTTCAATGCAAGACACATCGAGCGCTGACGACAGCGTTCGCAATGTGATGCTGTTCAACGCAGCGGCTTCTCGGATGGGAAAAACGCCTCGACTGCAGCAAGGTAATGAACCTGCGCCGAATCGCGCGGCTGCGCATGGGCTGGAACTTAACGTTCGGTGGGACACACTAGAGCCCGTCGCGATTGGAGTCTTGCTCCGCACATCGCCCTCTTCCCCCCCACTGACCGGAATCCGCATGCCTGTGCTTGCCCGCTCCGTTTCCGCCCTATTGCCACTGCTGTTTGCCACTGCCTGCTCGGCCGCGCCGCCAGCCAAATCCGGCCCGCCGGATGCGCCTGTGGCTGCCTGCACCGCCAAGGTACGCCCTGGCCAGGACCTGCAAAAAGCCATCGACAAACTGCCGCAGAGCGACAAACCGACGGTACTTTGCCTGGAAAAGGGCGAGTTCCCGCTCAACGGCTTGGTCTCGATCCACCGCGGCAACTTCACCCTGCGCGGCCAGGGCCCGAGCACCGTCGTGCGCATGGCCGACGGTGTGCAGCAGCCGGTGCTGGTGGTCGGCGATTACGAAAACCAGCAGCCCACCGGGGTGATCCGCAACGTCAGCATCGAAGACATGCAGATCGTCGCGAGCACAGGCGACAAGGAGTTCATGCCCGAGCGCCCCTACCTGAGCAATAGCGCGGTGGTGGTGCGGTCCGGACAAGGGATCCGGCTTGCCGGCCTGCAGGTCAACAAGTGCCGCAGCGCGTGCCTGCTGAGCGAGTACGACACCCGCGAGATCACCATCGAAAACAACGATGTGTCCGGCGCAATCTGGGACGGCGTCTCGTTCAACCGCACCGCCAAGGTCACGATGGTCAACAACTACATCCACGACAACGTGGCCGCCGGCTTGACCACCGAGCACCTGGAAGACAGCGAGATCCGCAACAACCGTTTCGAGCGCAACGGCAGCCAGGGCATCTATCTCTCTGACGCGCGGCGCAACCGCTTCAGCAACAATCAATTCGACGGCAACAAGGTGGCCGGCGTGTTTCTGGCCTGCGCGATTCGTTATCGCACACCGGAAATCTTGTGCTGGGACAACAGCATGAGCCAGGACAACGTGTTCGAGAACAACCGTTTTGCCAACACGCCGTTTACCTACACCATCGGCGTGGACCGCGCAGCCAACTGCACCTCGGCCGACTTCAAGCCGAACCTGTGGCGCAACAACCAGGCCGACATGGCCGGCGTGGATATCGATCCGCAGCGCTATGGGTACTGCGTGCGTCACGAGCAATAAGACGCGCTAATTGACTGAGCGGCCGGCCATGCAGCGATGCAGGCCGGCCGCTTTAGTGACTGCAGCCTTATGACGCCAGCGCCTGCGCGTGTACCCCGGCAATCGCGCGGCCCGATGGGTCGGCCATCGCGGCAAAACTCGCATCCCAGGCAATCGCCGTTGGCGAGGAACAGGCAATCGACTTGCCGCCCGGCACGGTTTCCGCCGCCGCCTGACCGGGGAAAAACTGCTCGAACAAACTGCGATAGAAATACGCCTCCTTGGTCTGCGGCGGGTTGACCGGGAAGCGTCGGTCGGCGGCGGCCAGTTCGCGATCGCTCACCTGCGCCTGCGCATGCGCCTTCAGTCCGTCGATCCAGCCGTAGCCCACGCCGTCGCTGAACTGCTCTTTCTGACGCCACAGGATCGATTCGGGCAGGTAGCCGGCAAATGCCTCGCGCAGTACGCCCTTCTCCATGCGCGTGGCCCCGCTGCTGGTCTTGTCGATCATCTTGAAGCCGGCATCCATGCGCATCGCCACGTCCAGGAATTCGCGGTCCAGGAACGGCACGCGTGGCTCCACGCCCCAGGCCATCATCGACTTGTTCGCGCGCAGGCAATCGTAGTTGTTGAGCGCATCGAGCTTGCGTACCAGCTCTTCGTGGAATTCGCGCGCGTTCGGCGCCTTATGGAAATACAGGTAGCCGCCGAAGATCTCGTCGCTTCCTTCGCCGGACAGCACCATCTTGACGCCCATTGCCTTGATCCGCCGCGCCAGCAAAAACATCGGCGTGGAGGCGCGAATGGTGGTGACGTCATAGGTTTCGATGTGGCGAATGACGTCGGGCAATGCATCCAGGCCTTCGTCGAAGGTGTATTCGAAACCATGATGCACGGTGCCGAGCGCTGCGGCAGCCACTTCGGCGGCGGCCAGATCTGGCGAACCCTTCAAGCCGATCGCGAACGAATGCAAGCGTGGCCACCAGGCCTCGGTGGTGTCGTTTTCTTCGATGCGATGACGGGCGTAGCGCGCGGCCACGGCCGCAACCAGCGAAGAATCCAGGCCACCGGAGAGCAACACACCGTACGGCACATCGGTCATGAGCTGACGGTGCACGGCGCGCTCGAATGCTTCGCGCAATTCCTGCAGTTGCACCTGTACACCTTCCACCGCGTCATAGTCGCGCCAGGCGCGCTCGTAGTAGCGGCTCAGTGCGCCGGTGGCGCTGTCGTACCAATGACCCGGCGGAAATTGCGCGGCATCGGCACAGTCGTCCACCAGCGATTTCAGTTCCGACGCCACCCGCAAACGGCCTTCGCGGTCGTGTCCCCAGTACAGCGGCACCACGCCGATCGGGTCACGCGCGATGATGACGCGCCCTTGTGTCTTGTCCCACAGCGCGAAGGCAAAGATCCCGTTGAGGCGGTTGAGATACGAGACCGGCGTATCTTCGCGATACAGCGCATTGATCACCTCGCAATCGGAGCCGGTCTGGAACGCGTACGGCTGCAGCAGCTGTGCCTTGAGTTCGCGATGGTTGTAGATCTCGCCATTGACCGCCAAGGCGAGCTGCCCGTCGTCGGAGAGCAACGGTTGCGAGCCGCCCGCCGGATCGACGATGGCCAGGCGCTCGTGCACCAGGATGGCGCCGGTATCGACGTAGACGCCGCTCCAGTCGGGCCCGCGATGCCGCTGGCGCTGCGAGCATTCCAGCGCCTGCCGGCGCAGCGCCTGCAGGTCGTCACCAGGTTGCAGGCCGAAAATACCGAAGATGGAACACATGGAAACACTCCTGAAGAACTGCGGGGGTTGGCGGCCGGTGAGAGCGTGCTGCAAGGATCGACACCCATAAAAAAACCCGCATCGGCCGATGCGGGTTTTTCTGGTTCCTGGGCGTTTGGTGGACGTCGCCTAGTCGCAGACCCGCATCGGCCGCGCACGATTATTCGCGCGCAGATTGTTGCGGTTGGCGTTATTGAGGTTGGCGAGGCGAGTGACCATGCCGCCGACGCTAACGGTTCGGTTGTACCGGCGCAACTGTTTCAGTGGCAACAACGGCGTCTGCACGGCCCGCTCACTCGACCAGCAGGCGCTCGATCAACCTGCGGTACAGCGCCGGTAGCGCATGCAGGTCGGCCACGCGCACATGCTCGTCGACCTGGTGGATGCTGGCATTGACCGGGCCCACTTCGATGCATTGCGCGCCCAATGGCGCGATGAAGCGCGCGTCGGAAGTGCCGCCACCTGTGCTTTCTTCCGGCGGCGCACCGGCGAACTCGCCCAAGACCTCGCGCGCGACGCTGCGCAACCGCCCTTCCGGGGTGTAGGACGGTTCGCCGCTGCGGTGCCAGCGCAGCGTGTAGTCCAGCGCATGCCGATCGAGCAGTGCGGTGACTTCGGCCTCCAGGCGCGGCGCGTCCCAATGCGGCGTATAGCGCAGATTGAAGGCCACCTGCAGCTCGCCAGGAATCACGTTATTGGCGCCGGTGCCGGCGTGGATGTTGGAAACTTGCAGGCTGGTGGGCGGAAAGCTTTCGAAGCCGTCGTCCCATTGCCGCGCCACCAGTTCGGCCAGCGCAGGCGCTGCCAGATGGATCGGGTTGCGCGCCTTGTGCGGATACGCCACATGCCCCTGCACACCTTTCACGGTCAACGTGCCGGACAGGCTGCCGCGACGGCCGACGCGCAACAGATCGCCCAGGCGCTCGGTGGACGAAGGCTCGCCGGTGATGCACCAATCGATCGCTTGCCCGCGTTCGCGAAACACCTCGGCAACCCGGCGCACGCCATCGATGGCATCGCCCTCTTCGTCCGAAGTCAACAGCACCGCCAACGTGCCGGGGTGCGTTGGGTGGGCAGCGACGAATTGCTCCGCGGCAACCACGAACGCGGCCACGCTGCCTTTCATGTCCGCGGCACCACGCCCATACAGCACGCCGTCGCGAATCTGCGGATCGAACGGATCGCTGGTCCACGCCTCGCGCGGGCCCGGCGGCACCACATCGGTATGCCCGAGCAACACCAGCACCGGCGCACCGCTGCCATGGGTTGCCCACAGATTCTCGACCTCGCCCAGGCGCAAGTGCTCGCAGCCGAAGCCGGCTGCGCGCAGGCGCTGCGCAATTGCGGCCTGGCAACCGGCATCGGCCGGCGTTACCGAGGCACGTGCAATGAGGTCACAGGTCAACTCCAGCACATCGCTCATGAAACGTCACCGCAGTAGAGCCGCATCGCGGCGTTGATGGAGGAAAGCGCGTCTGCATCGATCGGCGTGGTTTGATCGCAGTTGCAGTCGTGGCAGCGAATCGGTTTGCAGACAGTCGTCGCGTCATTGCCGGTGCGACATCGAACCGCTTACCCAGCCGATGCGGGCACGATCAACATGCCAGACGTGATGCGCCGCGACGATAGCGGCAACACGGTCTGCAGCACCGTCGAAATCCGCAGTCGCTTAGCCAACGCCGAATAGCTTCTTGAAGCCGTTATCGGAAAAGCCCTGATGCAGCGTGGCCTCGTCGGTGACGACAAGCGGCCGCCGGATCAGCTGCGGGTATTCGCGCAGCAACAGCTTCCATTCGGCCGCACTGCCCGCCGCCTTGCGGTTGTCCGGCAACTGCCGCCAGGTGGTCGAGGACTTGTTGATCAATGCATCGAATCCACCGACCTGCTCCGCCCACGCCACCAGGGTGTCCGGCTCCGGCTTGTGATCGCGATAGTCGACAAACGTATACGCCACACCAAAACGATCCAGCCACTTGGTGGCTTTCTTGCAGGTATCGCAGTTTTTGAGTCCGTAAAGCGTGGTCATGTGACATATCCCAAAGGGCGGTGCAGATCCCCTCACTTCGTGAAAGGGGTTGCGATGGAACTGCGTGCAACGCGACCGGCAAGCGATCTCACGAGCGCGCTGAGACACGCGGGTGATTGCGGCAATCGAGAGTGCCAAAGGCGCACTCTCGACCGGCGCTGCGCGTCAGCTGTTGCCGATGCGAAGCGGATTAATCCGCCAGACCACGCAACAGTTCGTTCACGCTGGTCTTGCTGCGCGTCTTGGCATCCACCTGCTTGACGATCACCGCGCAATACAGCGAGTGCGAGCCGTCCTTGGAGGGCAACTGCCCAGACACCACCACGCTGTACGGCGGCACATAGCCGTAGGAAATCTCGCCGGTAGCGCGGTTGTAGATGCGTGTGCTCTGGCCGATGAACACGCCCATGCCGATCACGCTGTGGTGCCCGATGACCACGCCTTCCACCACTTCCGAGCGAGCGCCGATAAAGCAGTGATCTTCGATGATGGTGGGGCTGGCCTGCAGCGGTTCGAGCACGCCGCCGATGCCGGCGCCGCCGGACAAATGGCAGTGTTTGCCGATCTGCGCGCACGACCCCACCGTGGCCCAGGTATCGACCATGGTGCCTTCGCCAACATAGGCGCCGATGTTGGTGAAGCTCGGCATCAGCACCACGTCCTTGCCGAAATAACTGCCGCGACGCGCCACTGCGCCCGGCACCACGCGCACGCCGGCCTTGCGGAATTCGGCTTCATGGAAGCCGGCAAAGCGCGATTCCACCTTGTCCCAGAACGGCGCCGGCTGGGCGTCGATCACCGCCATCTCATTGACGCGGAAATACAGCAGTACCGCTTTTTTCAGCCACTCGTTGACGGTCCAGCCCCCCTGCCCGTCCGGCTCGGCGACGCGGAACTGCCCGCTTTCCAGTCCGTCGATCACGCGATTGACAATGGCACGGGTGGAACCGTCGATCTCGTCGATGGTCAACGTGGCGCGCCGTTCGAATGCGCTTTCGATGCCCAGCTTGAGCTCGTCGCTGCCGGCCTGCGGTGCGGCGCTGTGCACGGCCTGCTCGGCAATCGGCAGCTTCCTTGCCGCCGCAGCCTTCTTTGCGGCCGGTGCAGCAACCACTTTGGTCGGCTGCTTGGCCATGCGCGGCGCAGCGGACGTTGCGGTCTTGCCGCCCGTCTTGTTTGCAGCGGTTTTCGAGCTTGCCGCATCGGATGCAGCAGCCTTTTTGCCAACCACGCCAGCTGCTGCGCCCTGTTTGCCGGCGACAGCACCTGGCTTTGAGGCGGCAACAGCCGGCACCTTGGCGGCCTTGCCGCCCGTTGCAGTCGCGCGCTTGGAGGCTGCGGTGGTGGTCGCGCTCTGCTTGCGCGCGGTCTTCTTGCTGGTGGCCATGGGGGTCTCCGGAGTTGCTAGCTAGACAGGGTCAAGGCAGGCGCACAGCGCATCGCGCAGCGCCTGCCGGGCGGATTCGGACAACGGGCGGTCATGCTCGTCGGTGATCTGGAACTGGTCTTCGGCACGTTCGCCGAAGGTGGCGATACGCGCGTCGTGCACGCGCAGGTGCTGCATGCGCAACACGTGCGCGACATCGGCAAGCAGGCCGGGGCGGTCGGGTGCGACCAGACTGATGCGGGTGCGGCGGCCGCCGGCGCTTTCGCTGAATTCCACCCGCGGTGCGAAGCGGAAATGCCGCAACTGGCGCGGCACCGCACGGCGTGCCGGGCGCACCTTCTGCAGGTCGCCGGCCAGCACCTGACGCAGCGTTGCCGCAAGCCGCTGCGGGTCGCCGTCGGCATAGGTCTCCTGCGGCAACACTTCGAACACGTCGAAGATCGCATCGTGTGGCGCGTCCAGCACACGTGCGCGATGGATGCCGTAGCCCTTGCGATCGAGCGTGGCCACGATGGCCGCAAACAGCCCATCGCGGTCCGGCGAATACACGAACACTTCCAGCGCGTCGTTGTCCGGCACCGCGCGACGCGCCTTGACCAGGGTCTGGCCGATCTCCACTTCGATCAGCGAGGCCGCCTGCCATGCCAATTGCTCGGGACGGAAACGCAGGAAATTCTCGTCCGGCATGCCGGCAAACTGGCGATCGATGGTGACATCGTCGTGCCCTTGCGCCTGCATCAAGGTACGCGCCGATTCGCGCGCTTCGCGTAGCCGCTCTTCGCGCGGTGGTGGGTGCTCCAGGCCTTCGCGCAACGCGCGACGCGCGGCGAAATACAGATCCGCCAACAGCCGATCTTTCCACGCGTTCCACAACTTGGGACTGGTGCCGGCGATGTCGGCACAGGTGAGCAGGTACAGATAATCCAGACGTTCGCGTGTGCCGACCAACGTTGCGAAACGGTGAATCACCTCCGGGTCGGAAATGTCCTGCTTCTGCGCGGTGACCGACATGCGCAAGTGCTGTTCCACCAGCCAGGTCACCAGCTCGGTATCGCCTTCGCTCAGGCGATGCGCCAGGCAGAACGCGCGCGCATCCACTGCGCCCAGTTCCGAGTGATCGCCGCCGCGGCCCTTGGCGATGTCGTGGAACAGGCCCGCCAGCAACAGCAGTTCCGGCTTGCGCAGACGCGGCCAGACTTCATGCGCGATCGAGAAGCGTTCGTCGGCGCGGCCGGCGGCAAACAGTGCGATGTTCCGCAGCACCATCAAGGTGTGCTGGTCCACCGTATAGACATGGAACAGGTCGAACTGCATGCGCCCGGAAACGCTGGCGAATGCCGGAATCCACTGGCCCAGCACGCCCAGCCGCGCCATGCGATTGAGCGTTTCCACCGCACGCGGGCCGCGCAGCAATGCCATGAAGCGTTCCCGGGCCGTGGCATCGGCAATATCGTATGCCGGCAGATCGCGCAGAACCTCGGCCAGCGCGCGCGCGGTCAGCGAATGCAGTCCGCGCACCTCGCGATGCGCGGCCCATTGCGCAAACAGCGCGAACACCTGCAGCACATCGCCATCCGGCCAGCTTTCGGCGTCGGCAGCCAGGTAGCCGCGGCGCAGGCTGAAGCCGCCGCCCAAAGGCTCCGGCGTCGCTTCGCCATCGAACTGTTCTTCGAAGCGCTGCAACAAGCGGTCGCTGATGCGGCGGATCAAGGCAGCGCTGCGATAAAAGCGCTGCATCATTTTTTCCACGCCCAGGCTTTCCGGGTCGTCGGCGAACCCCAACCGTTCGGCAAGGGTCTTCTGATAATCGAACCGCAGCCGCTCTTCCGGCCGGTTGGCCACGATGTGCAGACCGAAACGCAGCCGGGCGAGCTCTTCGCGCTCGCGACGCAACGCGGCGGCCTCGTCGAAGCCGACATGGCCCAGCCCGACCAGGGCCTCCAGGTCCTTGACCCCGAACGCGCGCAAGGCCATCCAGCCCAGCGTCTGCAGATCGCGCAGACCACCGGGGCCATCCTTGATGTCGGGTTCGAGATTATCGGCGGTGTCGCCGAAGCGCTGATGGCGCGCCAGCAATTCCTCGCGCTTGGCCTGGAAGAAGTCGCGCGGCGGCCACACCTGCGGCGGCGCGATCGCCGTCGCCAGCGCAGCGCGCGCGGCGGCATCGGCCACCAGTGCGCGCGATTCGATCAAGGCAGTGAGCACGGTCTGGTCGGCGGCCGCAGCAGTGCACTGCGCCGGCGAGCGCACCGCGTGACTGATCGGCAGGCCCACATCCCAGAGCAGCGCAAACAAGCGCGCCAGGGCCTGCTCGTGCTGCTGTTGCGCGGCGGTGTCGCCCAGCACCAGCACATCCACATCCGAGCGCGGAAACAATTCGCCACGTCCGTAGCCGCCAACCGCATGCAGCGACAAACCGCTATCGGCCGGCATGCAGAGCATCCAGGCATTGCGCATCAACTGGTCGACCGCGCGGGCGCGCAGCGCCACCAGACGCTCGATCGGCTCGCCCTGATCGAAGCGTTTGCACAGGCGCATGTCCGCATGCACCAGCAGCGGACGGGCCTGCGCGGCCCAGTCCGCGTCGCCGGCGACGCCCGGGTCGGGTCGCTCCGCCGGCGTGTCCGTCATACCGGCGCGGGCGAATTGGCCGACAGCGTCAACACATCCACGCCATCTTCGGTGACCGCAACCATGTGTTCCCACTGCGCAGACAACTTGCGGTCCTTGGTGACCACGGTCCAGCCGTCCGGCAGCGTCTTATGGTGGTAGGTGCCTTCGTTGATCATCGGCTCGATGGTGAAGGTCATGCCAGGCTTGAGCACCAGCCCTTCGCCCGGACGGCCGTAATGCATGACCTGCGGCTCGTCGTGATACACCTTGCCGATGCCGTGGCCGCAGTAATCGCGTACCACGCTGAAGCGCTCGGCTTCGGCAAACTTCTGGATGGCATGGCCCACATCACCCAGCGTGGCGCCCGGCTTGACCGCCCGGATGCCGCGCCACATCGCTTCATAAGTCGTTTCGACCAAGCGCTTGGCCATCACCGACGGGGTGCCGACGTAGTACATGCGGCTGGTGTCACCGTGCCAGCCGTCCTTGATGACGGTGACGTCGATATTGACGATGTCGCCGTCCTTCAACACCTTGGCTGCACTCGGGATGCCGTGACAGATCACGTTGTTGACCGAGGTGCACACGCTCTTGGGGAAACCACGATAGCCGACATTGGCGGGGATGGTGCCCTGCACGTTGACGATGTGGTCATGGCAGATGCGGTCCAGCTCGGCAGTGGTCACGCCCGGCTTCACGTGCGGCGCCACCACATCGAGCACCTCGGCGGCCAAGCGGCCGGCGACGCGCATCAGTTCGATTTCTTCTTTGGTTTTCAGATTGACGCTCATGACCACGATTATCGCCGATCCGGGCTGAATCTGAACGACCCGCGCCTGCGCTTTTTGTGTGGACACCGCAACCGGCAGCAAGCGGACCGCACAACGGAAAGCCGTCGCAACTGCCTATTCATGCGTGACGCCGTGCACGCAGCGTCAAAAAAGGCCTTAACGAAGTCATCTGTAAGACATCGCACTTTTATCAATAAAACCAGTCAAGACAGCTAGATAGCGTGTGAATTCGGCGTTATGTTTGGCACAGCTGATGCAGTACAGGGAAGGCGACGACTCGTCGCGTCATCAATGACCAGAACGGTCAAGGAAATGTCCATGCGTACTGTCCGCCCTGTCCTGCTATCGCTCGGCCTGCTCTCGACCACTGGCATCGCGAGCGCGGCAGACACCACCACCTTCAACGTCAAGATCGCGGTCACCAAGGCCTGCACGATTACCGCTGCGTCCGCCACGGACGTCGACTTCGGCTCGGTACTCTCGACCTCGACCGCCAATGCGGACGCCAACGGCAGCGTGACGGCCCAGTGCACCGCGTTGACGCCGTACAACATCGCATTGAGCGCGGGCAGCAATGCCGGCACGGCCAACGACGTCACCACCCGCCGCATGAAAAATACCGACGCGCTGGTGACCACCAACAACTACATCGCCTACCAGCTCTACCAGGATCTGGGCCGCAGCACGGTTTGGGGCAGCACCACCGGCACCAACACGCTCAGCCGCACCGCCACCGGCCTGAATCAGGTCTACCCGGTCTACGGTCGCGTGACCAACCCGTCGGCCAACAATCCTGCGACCGGTAGCTATCAGGACACGATCACTGCCACGATCGTCTATTGAGCCCGCGCATGCCTGTGCATCACCGCCCGTTGTCACGTTTACCTGCCTGGCTGATGTCGGCCGGGCTGGCGATGACGCTGGTCATGGCCAACGGCGCCCTGCCGACGCCGGCGCATGCCGCCAGCCTGCAGCTGGCGCCCACATCGCTGAGCCTGAGCGCCCAGCAGACCGCCGACGGCCTGTGGCTGAGCAACAGCGGCAGCGCGCCGGTCCAGGTGCAGACCCGCGCCTATCGCTGGACCCAACGCGATGGGCAGGATCAGCTTGATCCCACCCAGGATCTGCTGGTCAGCCCGCCGATGCGCACCCTGGCCGCTGGCGAGCGCCAGTTGATCCGGGTCATCCGCGCCGGGCCTGCCCCGAGCGGACAGGAGCAGTGTTACCGCATCATCGTCGACGAGCTGCCCAGCGCCGATGCCGACCGCAAAGGCATGCAGTTCGTGCTGCGTTACTCGGTGCCGATCTTCTTGCTGCCGCCCGGCAACGCCGAACCCTCGCCGACCCTGAGCGCGCAAGTGGTTGCCGGCAGCGACGGCAAGGCGCAGATCCAGATCAGCAACACCGGCACCGGCCATGCGCAGGTCGCCGACCTGCGGCACCAGGTCGATGGCGCAACCAAGACCGCATTGAACGGCTTGGTCGGTTATGTGCTGCCCGGGCAAACCATGCGCTGGTCGCTGGATGCGCCGCTGGCGCAGTTCGGCCGCGGCACCATCATCGCAAGGATCAATGGTGAGGCTGACGAACGTACTTTGTTGGCCGCGCCGACGGCACCGTGATGCGGCGCGGCTGGCGATGACGCTGCTTGCGACCGCCAGTTGCCTGGGCAGCGCCGCAGCCGGCGATCTGGCCGAAGTGGCGTCGCTTCCCGATCAGCCGCCACCCAGCGCCACGCCACAGCCGCAAACGCTGTATCTGGACGTGACCTTGAACCAGGCCGACCGCGGCTTGGCACCCTTCGAACTGGTCGACGGGCGGCTACGCGGCTCGGTGGAAACCCTGCGCAAACTCGGCTTCATCCTGGCCGACCGCGTGCCTGGCGAAGTGGTCGATCTGGACCGCCTGCCCGACGTGGAAGTGCGCTACGACGCCGCGCTGCAGCGGCTCGCGTTGCAGGCGCCGCTGGCCCAGCTGTCGTTGTCCACTACCGTGCTCAAGGCCGAAGAAGTGGCCCCGCCCAGCGCCACCGCATCGCCAGGCATGCTACTCAATTACGACCTGTATGCCACCCGCAACGCCGGCGTCAGCAGCGCGTCGCTGGCCACCGAGGTGCGCGCCTTCGGCATCGGGCGCGGCATGGTCGATACCACCGCGGTCTTTCTGGCCTACGACCGCCCACAGGACAACCGCTGGCGCAGCGAAGCGGTGCGTCTGGACAGTGCCTGGCAGATGGATTTCCCGGACAGCGCCACCAGCCTCAGCGTGGGCGATTTCTATAGCGGCTTTGTCGACTGGAGCCGCTCGATCCGCCTGGGCGGCGTGCAGATCGGCCGCAATTACGCCTTGCAACCGTATCGGGTGCTGACGCCAACGCCGAGCTTTCTCGGCGAAGCGGCAGTGCCTTCCACCGTCGAGATGTATGTGGACGGCTTGCGCCAGTACAGCGGCCAGGTGCCGGCCGGCCCGTTTCAGCTGGCCGCGCAACCGGGCATCAGCGGCACCGGCCAGGCACAGATCGTGGTGACCGATGCGTTCGGACGCGTGCGTCGGCTGGATTTTGCGTTCTATGGCACACCGCAGCTGCTGGCGCGCGGCATTTCCGAATGGTCGGCCGGCATCGGCCATTTGCGCCGCGACTACGGCGTGCGCTCGTTCTCGTATGACAGACGTCGTGTGGCCAGCGCCACCTTTCGCAAAGGCCTGCGCGAGGATTTCACGATCGAAGCGCATGCCGAAACTGGCGGTGGCGTGATCAACGCAGGCGCAGGCGGTGTGTGGCTGCTTGGCGTGGGCGGTGTGTTCAATGCCGCCTACGCGCATAGCGAGATGGACGCGCTGCGTGGCGGCCAGTACGTGCTGGGCTACGCCTGGAACAACCGGCGTTTCAACGTCAATCTGGGCAGCCAGCGCACCCATGGCGATTATCGCGACCTGGGCGCGCTGCAAGGCGCCCTGCCAGCGCGCGTCAGCGACCGTGCAGCAGTCGGGGTCAACGTCGACCCGATCGGTTCGCTCGGCACCAGCTATGTGCGGCTGAGCTATCCGCAGGGCGATACCTCGCGCTATGCCAGCGTGTTCTGGTCGCGCAATTTCGGGCGCAACTGGGCGGCCAATCTATCGGGCAATCAGAATCTGGATGTCTCCCGCGATCGCAGCCTGTATCTGTCGCTGTCGACCACCTTCGGCGAAGTGCGTCAGGCCAGCGCATCGATGCAGCGCAACGGCGACCGCACCGGCCTGGTGGCCGACGTCGGCCAGCCACTGCCTGGCGATGGCGATCTGGGCGGCATCGGCTGGCGCCTGCAAGGACGTGCCGGCGACGATGCCAGCGGCGGGCTGGCCGAACTGGGCTGGTTGAACCGGGTCGGTCGTTACAACCTCGGCGCAGCAACCCAGGATGGCGATACCTTCGGCTATGCCAGCGCCAGCGGCAGCCTGGTGTGGATGAATGGCCGCACCTTCGCCGCGCGCGATATCCAGGACGCGTTCGCGGTGGTTTCCACCGACGGCCAGCCCGGTATTCCGGTACGGCTGGAAAACCGCTTGATCGGCGTCACCGACGCGCGCGGCACCCTGCTGGTGACGCCGTTGCAATCGTGGCAGCGCAACCAGCTCTCCATCGACACCCTGAGCCTGCCGGCAGACCTGCGCGTGGACCGTGTCGACACCACGGTGACACCGCGCCAGCAATCCGGCGTGGCGGTGCGCTTCGGCATTACCCGCGTGCGCGCCGCCATCATCGTGCTGCACGATGCGCACGGCGCGCCGCTGCCCGTCGGCAGCGTGGTACAGCGCGAGGGCAGTACCGAACGCGTGGTGGTCGGCTACGACGGCGAAACCTATCTGGACAACCTGCAACGCGACAACCGCATCCTGGTCGACCTGCCCCAGGGCCGCTGCGTTGCGCAGTTCGCGTATCCGGCCGACCCGGGCGGCATCCCGCGGGTGGGTCCGCTGCAGTGCATCCCCGAGCAGACCACCCCATGAGCATGTCCACGCTTTGGCGCCTGATGCTCGCGCTGACGATCGCGATGCTGTGGCTTGGGCCCAGCGAGCGGGCGCACGCAGATACCACCTGCACCGTCACCCTCGGCACGCCGTTGGCGTTTGGCAACGTGGCGGCCAACGGCACCACCGATGCGGTGGCAACCCTCAACGTTTCCTGCGCGACCGCCGCGCTCAGCGTGCTGGGCTATGCACAAGTCAGCCTCTGCCTGGACCTTGGCCCCGGCAGTGCCAGCAGCGGCGCGTATGCGCCTCGTCGCATGCTCAACTCCACCAGCGACAGCCTGGATTTCCAGATCTACAGCGAAGCAACCCGTACGCAGATCTGGGGCGCCACCGGGTCGGCGGCCCCCTCGCCGCGGACATTGACGCTGTCTTACAACGTCCCGGTGATCACCGGCGGCTCGCAGACCGCCACCATCACCGTGTACGGGCGGATTCCGGCCAACCAGATTCTCTCGGTCGGCAACCACACCAGCAGCTTTGGCGGCGCCGACACCGTGCTGCGCTACTCCTACAACGAAAGCATCACCGGCATACCCTCGCTGCCGAGTAGCTGTACGGCCGGCGGCACCGGCTCCAAGACTGCCAGCAACGCCTTCCCGTTCACTGCCTCGGCCACTGTGCCGGCACGCTGCAATGCCTACGTCACCACCGATCTGGACTTCGGCAGCATTGCCGGCAGCATCGACGCCGCCATCGATCGCACCTCCACCATCAGCCTGGCCTGCACCAACCGCACTGCCTGGAATATCGGCCTGGACAACGGCAGCAATGCCAGCGGCAGCGTGCGGCGAATGCGTCACGCAACCAGCGCCAACTATGTCAACTACGAGCTCTACAGCAATACCGGCCGCAGTAGCCGGTGGGGCACCGTCATCGGGGTGGACACGCTGTCCGGCACCGGCAATGGCACCACCCAGACGGTCACCGTTTATGGACGCGCGCCGGCCCCGCAGCTGCCGATTGCCGGCGCCTACACCGACACGGTGACCGTCTCCATCACTTACTGACAGTTAATAAAGTTCGTATCGGGGGCGTCGCTATTTCTTACGTCTCCAATGCAAACGATTGCCTCCATGACGCTGGTCACCCTCCTGAAACGACTGGCCCTGGTTGCGCTTGCCTACGCCGCGACCTCTACCGCGGCGAACGCGGCCACTGCGCAGGGGCCGGAAAACTCCACCCTGCACATCGGCCTGCGCCTGCTCAGCGGTTGCGAACTGCGTACCGCGCCGCCGCGCGCCAGCTGCTCCAGGGGCACGCCGATGGCGATTGCCGAGCCGCCCAGCAGCAATGAGGCAGCCGCCGTCACCAGCACCGGCCAGGACGCCAGCGCACTTGCCGGGCCGATGCCCGCCGGCGCCGCGCGCATCACCACCATCGCGTTTTGAGCATGGCCACTGCCCGCTATCTTCGCGATCTGATGGCCTCGGCCCTGGTCCTGGGCTGCGTGGCAGCAAGCGGCGCCGCCAGCGCTGCCGAGATCGCCATCGCGCCGACCACCGCGCATATCCCGGCCGACAGCGACCAGGCAACGGTCTGGCTCTACAACCAGGCCGCACAGCCATGGCGTGCCGACGCCAAGCTCTACCGCTGGCGCCAGGACGGCGAACGCGAACTCCTCGAGCCGGCCACCGGCGTCACGGTCAGCCCGTCGCACTTCGAAATTCCGCCGCAAGGGCGGCAGCTGCTGCGCGTGATCCGCCTCGGCCCCAGCCCCACCCAGGCCGAAGACAGCTACCGGCTTGTCGTGACCCAGCACGCGATCGGCAACGAGACCGACCTGCTGCGTTATTCCACCCCGGTGTTTGCACAGCCCAGCCAGGCCAGCGCAGCGCAACCGGCGTTGCACGCCAGCCTGGCCGGGCACGGCGGCCAGCGCGCGTTGCGTATCTACAATTCCGGCTCCAGCCATGCACGCCTGGCCGACCTGGCCTACATCGATGCCGGCGGCACCCGCCGCAACATCCGCGGCGACCTGGCCGGCTACGTCCTCCCCGGCCAGACCCGCCAATGGGCCTTGCCCGCCAACCTGCCCGCAGGCAGCGGCCGCTTCGTGGCGCGTATCAACAGCGACATCGAGAGTACATTGGCCCTGGAGCCGTGAGGGCCGGGATTGGGGATTCGGGATTGGGGATTGGGGATTCGCAAAAGCGTTGCTGGTCTCGCTGTCCTTCGGCATGTGCGACACGACCGGTCATTCGCGATCCGCTCTAAACCAATCTCCAATCCCGACTCCCGAATCTCCCAGCGATCCCTGTCAGCTGCCTCAGAACCATACCAATTGCACCAAATCACCCAGCCAGCTATACTCCGCCGGCTGTTTTGCGTCTCTTGCGCATTGCGTCGTCCACGTCGGACGTCACCGACGAATTCACACCTGCTGCCGCCATCCGCGCCGGGGTGCCCTCACAAGGGGTTCGTCGCGGAGGCAACAGGGAAGCCCAACCCCGGAATCTTGTGCGATTTGATGCGAGTCCCTCGCAACGGCCCGCACATCCATGTGCGGACTTTTCAACAACAAGCCGCGCACGGCGATTCCGCTTTTACGGAGTTACTGCAATGCCCCAAGTCACCATGCGTCAGATGCTGGAAGCCGGCGTCCATTTCGGCCACCAGACCCGCTACTGGAACCCCAAGATGGCGCCGTACATCTTCGGCGCGCGCGGCAAGATCCACATCATCAACCTCGAGAAGACCGTTCCGCTCTTCAACGACGCGATGAACTTCCTCTCCTCGGTTGCGCAGAAGCGCGGCACCGTGCTGTTTCTGGGCACTAAGCGCAGCGCGCGCGAGTCCATCAAGGAAGAAGCCGAGCGTTGCAACATGCCGTTCATGACCCAGCGCTGGCTGGGCGGCACGCTGACCAACTTCCGCACCGTCAAGCAGTCGGTTGCCCGCCTGAAGGAACTGGAAGCCGCTGAAACCGACGGCACCTTCGACAAGCTGGTCAAGCACGAAGTGCTGGGCCTGCGTCGCGAGCGCGAGAAGCTGGACGCCTCGCTCGGCGGCATCAAGGAAATGAACCGCCTGCCCGACGCGATCTTCGTGATCGATATCGGCCATGAAGACATCGCCATCAAGGAAGCCAAGAAGCTCGGCATTCCGGTGATCGCCGTGGTCGATACCAACTACGATCCGGCCCTGGTCGACTACGCCATCCCGGGCAACGACGACGCCATCCGCGCCGTGCAGCTGTATGCACGCGCCGCTGCCGATGCCGTGCTGGAAGGCAAGGCTGCTGCGCCGAACGCCGCTTCTGTTCGCGAAGAAGAGTTCTCGGCCGAGTCCGCCGACGAAGGCAAGGGCCGTCGCGCTCCGGCCAAGAAGGGCGACAAGAAGGCCGACGCCGCCGAGTAATCGGCGTGCAATGCGGCCGCACCATGCTGTGCGGCCGCAGCCCCGACGGCGCCCTGTCGCTCCGTCGCTGAGGCGACTGAATACATCTACGGGGGCGGCGGCATGCTGCACCGTCTCCTACTGGCGGAATCACTTCCGCCGCACGCATTCGTCCATATGAGGTAATTCCATGGAAATCACTGCTTCCCTGGTCAAGGAACTGCGCGAGCGCACCGGCGCCGGCATGATGGAGTGCAAGAAGGCACTCGTCGAAAACGCAGGCGACATCGACGCCGCGGCCGAGTGGCTGCGCAAGTCGGGCCTGGCCAAGGCCGACAAGAAGGCTGACCGCGTTGCCGCCGAAGGCCGCATCGCCACCGCCCAGGCCGGCGGCAAGGCCGTACTGGTCGAAGTCAACTCCGAGACCGACTTCGTCGCCAAGGACGAGAACTTCCTGGCCTTCACCGAAGTCGTGGCCAATGCTGCCCTGAACTCGGATGCAGCCGATGCCGAAGCGCTCAAGAGCGTCAAGCTCGACAGCGGCGAGACCATCGAAGAGCGTCGCGCTGCGGTCATCGCCAAGGTCGGCGAGAACCTGCAGGTGCGTCGCCTGGTCCGTATCGACAGCGCCAACAACGTCGCCGCCTACGTGCACGGCGGCCGTATCGGCGTGCTGGTCGAGCTGAAGGGTGGCGACATCGAGCTGGCGCGCGGCATCGCCATGCACATCGCCGCCATGAACCCGCCGCACGTGAAAGCTTCCGACGTGCCGGCCGACTTCATCGCCAAGGAAAAGGAAATCGAGCTGGCCAAGATGTCCGAAAAGGACAAGGCCAAGCCGGCCGACATCCTGGAAAAGATCATCAGCGGCAAGATCAGCAAGATCGTCAACGAGGTCACGCTGTACGGCCAGCCGTACGTGCTCAACACCGACCAGACCGTCGAGCAGGCAGTCAAGGCCGCCGGCGCCGACGTGATCGGCTTCCAGCGCCTGGCTGTTGGCGAAGGCATCGAGAAGGTGGTGGAAGACTACGCCGCCGAAGTGATGAAGCAGGCCGGCCTGGCCTGATCTTCCCGCTCGGGAAAAAGCCGCGGCATGCCGCGGCTTTTTTTTGCCTATCGGTCGCGCATCCGCACACGGGCGCGAACCTGAAGCGGACGCATCCGGCACCGCGGCAAACGGCCTCAACTCTACAGATGTCATCGGCATTGCCGTTACCTGAAGGTGCCGACCAGGCTTTGGCGTTCATCACGCATGTTTTGTGGCGCGGCGATGGCCGAGCATGGCGCGCCCCACTCAACGACCGCAGCTGTATGCTTGTGGCCACTGTTGGCGATGACTCATGCAACCAGATCTCCAGGCCGCCCTGCACTACTGCCGCAACCTGCCCTCGCCGCCCGGGGTTGCGCTGCGCATCATCGAACTTGCGCAGGATCCGGACGTGGACATGACCACCACGGCCAAGGTCATCGGCATGGACATGGCATTGAGCGCACGCATGCTGCGGGTGGCCAATTCGCCGCTCTACGCCAGTCGCCGCCGCATCGACAATCTCGGCCAGGCGCTGACCATGCTCGGCCTCAACGCGACCTTGAGCCTGGCATTGGGCTTTTCGATGGTGCACGGCGTGCGCAGCACCTTCATCGCCCACCCCTTGCATGAACGCATCTGGCGCCGCGCCGGCCTATGCGCGCTGGCCAGTCGCATCCTCGGCCAGGCCTACGGCATCCGCAAACCCGAAGAATTGATGCTGGCTGGCCTGCTGCAGGACATCGGCAAGCTGGCCCTGTTGCAAGGCGCGCCCGATCTCTACGGGCCGCTGCTGGAACAGGCCGCCGACAACACCGCGCTGCTGAATGCCGAACGCGAACAGCTGGGCGCCACGCATGCCGAAGTCGGCGCCTGGCTGGCGCATCAGTGGCAACTGCCGCCGTATCTGCAGAATGCGATTGCGCAGAGCGAAGAAGAACCGGCCGGCCTGGAACCGTTCATGGCCTGCGTGGCGCTGTCCGGGCGCCTGGCCGATATCTGGCTTTCGGCCAGTGCTGTCGCCGCAACCGAACATGCGCAGCAACAGGCCCAGGACGTGCTGGAGCTCGATGCCGAACGCTTCGAGAAGGTGATCGAACGCATCGCCGAATCGCTGCCGGAACTGGAGGCGCTGTTCGACATCCGCGTGCCGCAGCCCGAGCACATCCAGATGATCTTCGAGCAGGCGCGTGAACTGGCGATGCTGCGTAGCCTGCGCGAATTGCAGGACGTGGCCGAAGCGCGCCGGCATGCCGACGAATCGGAAAACCGCATGCGTCACCTGGCCGAACAGGCCAGCCGCGATGCGCTGACCGGCGTGTTCAACCGGCATCAGCTCGGTACTGCGCTGACGCATGAGTTCGAACTGGCCTCGCGCCAGGGCTGGCCGCTGTCGATCGCCTTCATCGACCTGGACGACTTCAAGCGCGTCAACGATGCGCACGGGCATCTGGTCGGCGATGAAGTGTTGCGTAATTTCGCGCAAACGCTGCAACGCATGGTGCGCACCAGCGACCTGGTGGCGCGCTACGGCGGCGAAGAATTCCTGGTGATCCTGCCCAATACACCCGCCGATGCGGCGTTGATGGTGATCGAGCGCATCCTGGCCGAAACCGCACGCACGCCGATGGCGCAACTGCAGGGCGGCCCACTGCATATCACGTTCTCTGCAGGTCTTGCCACGCACGGCGGTGCCGAGCGCCAGTTCGACAGCATCGACCATTTGTTGCAGGCCGCCGACAGCACGCTGTATCGCTCCAAGCATCGCGGCCGCAACCGCGTCACCGCATACGATGCGACCGATGTACCAACGCCGCCGAACCCGCGCGCGCACTGAGCAACCGGTCACGCCACTGCCGACAAAGGAATTTTTACCACGTCAGGTGACAGGCTTCCGCTAGAATTGTCGGCGTTTGCCGATCCCCCACCCCCGAGGTTTCCCATGTCCGAACTTTCCTATCGCCGCATTCTTCTCAAACTTTCCGGGGAGGCGCTGATGGGGGACGGGGATTACGGCATCGATCCCAAGGTCATCAATCGTCTGGCGCATGAAGTGATCGAAGCCCAGCAGGCCGGCGCGCAGGTGGCCCTGGTCATCGGCGGCGGCAACATCTTCCGCGGCGCCGGCCTGGCCGCCAGCGGCATGGACCGCGTCACCGGCGATCACATGGGCATGCTGGCCACGGTGATCAACGCGCTGGCCATGCAGGATGCGCTGGAAAAGCTTGGCGCCAAGGTGCGCGTGATGAGCGCGATCAAGATCAACGATGTCTGCGAAGACTTCATCCGTCGCCGCGCGATCCGTCACCTGGAAAAGGGCCGCATCGCGATCTTCGCCGCCGGCACCGGCAACCCGTTCTTCACCACCGACTCGGGCGCGGCGCTGCGCGCGATCGAGATCGGTGCCGACCTGCTGCTCAAGGCAACCAAGGTCGACGGCGTGTACGACAAGGACCCGAAGAAGCACACCGATGCGGTGCGCTACGACAGCCTGACCTACGACCAGGTGATTCTGCAGGGCCTGGAAGTGATGGACACCGCCGCATTCGCGCTGGCGCGCGACAGCGACCTGCCGCTGCGCATCTTCGGCATGAGCGAACCGGGCGTGCTGCTGCGCATCCTGCATGGCGAGCAGATCGGCACGTTGGTGCAGGGCCGTAGCTGAGGCGGGAATCGGGAATCGGGAATCGGGATTGGGGAATCGCAAGGCGCAGTCCGCGAGCTGTGCGGCGATCTCCAACCCGCGGACTCGGCACCTAAAAAGGGGCGGCAAGTGAACCGGCTGCGCGGGTGCTGACGGCCCGCGAGTCGTGAAACCTCAGTCCCGGCTATAATCTCCGGATTCAGCTCCACACGGATTCCGGCGATGCTCACCCAGATCAAACAAGACGCGCAGACGCGCATGACCAAGAGCATCGATGCTCTGCGCCATTCCCTCACCACCATCCGTACCGGCCGTGCCTCGCCGGCGCTGCTGGACGGCATCAAGGTCAAGGCCTACGGCGCCGACACGCCCCTGAATCAGGTTGCCAGCATCAGCGTGTCCGAAGGCCGCTCGCTGGTCATCAGCCTGTTCGACAAGGGCATGATCAAGGACGTGGAAAAAGCCATTTATGCCTCGGATCTGGGCCTGACTCCGACCGTGGTCGGCACCGTGATCCGCCTGAACCTGCCGCCGCTGACCGAGGAGCGCCGCAAGGAGCTCAGCAAGTCCGTGCATGGCGAGGGCGAAGACAGCAAGGTGGCGATCCGCAACATCCGCCGCGATGCCAACCAGCAAGTCAAGGATCTGCTCAAGGACAAGGCCGTCACCGAAGACGAGGCCCGCAGCGCCGAAGACGACATCCAGAAACTGACCGACAAGGCCATCAAGGACGTGGATGAGGTCGTCAAGGGCAAGGAACAGGAATTGATGACGGTCTGATCGTGGCATCGCCTGCCATGCATCCCGTCTCCTCTGCTGCTGTGCCGCGCCACATTGCCATCATCATGGATGGCAATGGGCGTTGGGCGCAGCGTCGGCGGCGTCCGCGCGTCATCGGCCACCGTGCCGGCGCGCGCGCGGTCAATCGCACGATCGATTTCTGCCTTGAAAAAGGCGTGTCGGCGCTGACCCTGTTCGCGTTTTCCAGTGAAAACTGGGGCCGTCCGCAGGATGAGGTCGATGCGTTGATGAAGCTGTTCCTGCATGCGCTCGACCGCGAAGTCGAAGAATTGCAGCGACGTGGCGTGCAGGTGCGCTTCATCGGCGACCGCAGCCGCTTTGCCGCACCATTGCGCGACCGCATGGCCGGCGCCGAGCGCAGCACCGCAGCGAACTCGCGGCTGGTGCTGAGCATCGCCGCCAGCTACGGCGGCCGCCAGGACATCGCCGCGGCGGCCCGCGCGTTGGCCGAAGACGTGGCTGCCGGCCGCCTGCAGCCAGAGCAGATCGACGAAGCACTGCTGTCCAGCCGGGTCGCCCTGGCCGACCTGCCCGCGCCGGATCTGTTCATCCGCACCGGTGGCGACACCCGCATCAGTAATTTCCTGTTGTGGCAGCTGGCTTACACCGAGCTGTGGTTCACCGAAACCCTGTGGCCGGAGTTCGATGCCGGCGTGCTGCAGCAAGCGCTGGACGACTATGCCGGGCGTGAACGCCGCTTCGGCCTGACCAGCGCACAGATCGCCGACAAGGCGACGGAGAGCTCCTCCGCATGACCAAGACCCGCGTGATTGCCGCGCTGATCATGGCGCCGCTCGCGATTTGCGCGATCGTGCTGCTGCCCACTCAATGGCTGGCAGCGCTGGCGGCGGTCCTGTTCCTGACCGGTCTGTGGGAGTGGCTCAAACTCTCCGGCATCGACGACAGCCTGCCGCGCACCGTGCTGCTGATGCTCAATCTGCTGCTGATGGTGCTGATGGTGTGGGCCTCGGCCGGCTCGATGGTGCTGTTCCAGATTGCGTCGCTGGTCGGCGTGGCGTGGTGGCTGTTGGCGCTGCTATGGCTGCGCTTTTTCACCTTCGGCGCCGATCACGGCAACGGCCAGGCGCGCGCACTCAAGCTGGCCGCCGGCACCCTGGCGGTGCTGCCGGCATGGGCGGCGCTGGTGCTGCTGCATGCCAGCCCGGACAAGGGCAACCTATGGTTGCTGACCGCGCTGACCATTGTGTGGGCGGCCGACTCCGGTGCGTATTTCGCCGGCCGCGCGTTCGGCAAGCACAAGCTGGCGCCGCGGGTCAGTCCCAACAAGACCATCGAAGGGTTGCTCGGAGGCCTGCTCGCCGGGATTGCGGTTGCCTGCGCGTTCGGCTGGCTGGCCGGGCTGACCCTGGCGCATGTGCCGCAGCTGGTGCTGGTCTCCGCGCTGGCGGTACTGGCATCGGTGCTGGGCGACCTGTTCGAAAGCCTGCTCAAGCGCCACGCCGGCGCCAAGGACTCGGGCACGCTAATTCCTGGCCATGGCGGCGTGCTGGACCGCATCGATGGCGTGCTCGCTGCCCTGCCGGTGTTCGCACTCGGCAAGGAAATTCTCGGATTCTAAGCATGGCTGGCTCTTCCCCCCGTCAGGTTGCCGTGTTCGGCGCCACCGGCTCGATCGGCGCATCGGCACTGGACGTGATCGCGCGCCATCCCGAGCGGCTGCGCGCCAGCGTGCTGTCGGCCGGCAGCAAGGTCGACGAGCTGCTGGCGCTCTGCGCAACCCACCGGCCTGCGCATGCGGTGATTGCCGAGACGACGCTGTACCCGGCACTGCGCGATGGCCTGCGCGCACTGGGCCTGGCGACCCAGGCGCATGCCGGCGCCGAGGCGCTGGACGCACTGGCGAGCAGCGATGCGTGCGACACCGTGGTGGCGGCGATCGTGGGTGCGGCCGGGCTGCCGTCTACGCTGGCGGCAGCGCGCGCCGGCAAGCGCCTGTTGCTGGCCAACAAGGAATCCCTGGTGCTGGCCGGCGAGCTGCTGACCCGCACCGCAGCCGCCGCCGGGGCTGAAATCATCCCGATCGACAGCGAGCACAGCGCCATCTTCCAGTGCCTGCGCTCCTGCGACGCCAGTCGTGGCGTGCGCCGCGTGGTGCTGACCGCCTCGGGCGGTCCGTTCCGTGGCTGGGACCGTGGGGCGCTGACGGCGGTAACGCCAGCGCAGGCCGTCGCTCACCCGAAATGGTCGATGGGACCGAAGATCTCGGTGGATTCGGCGACCCTGATGAACAAGGGCCTGGAAGTCATCGAGGCGCATCACTTGTTCGGACTGCCGGGCGAGCAGATCGATGTGCTGGTGCATCCGCAGAGCCTGGTGCATTCGCTGGTGGAATTCGTCGACGGCTCTACCCTTGCCCAGCTTGGCCTGCCGGACATGCGTACCACCCTGGCGGTGGGCTTGGCGTGGCCGGAGCGGGTCGACTCCGGTGTCGCCGGACTTGACCTGCTGACCCAGGGCCGGCTGGATTTCGAGGCCCCCGACACCGCCGCATTCCCGTGTCTGCGTCTGGCCTGGGACGCATTACGGGCCGGCGGCACCACCCCGGCGATCCTGAACGCGGCCAATGAAGTGGCTGTTTCAGCCTTTCTTCAGGGCCAGGTGGGTTTCCTAGCGATCCCTGCGTTGGTCGAACACACACTGACAACGCTCCAGCGGCACAATGCCGATTCCCTCGACACCCTGCTTTTTGCCGATGCGCAAGCCCGGCAAATCACTGAACGCGCCCTCGCCCATCACGCCCTTCATGCCTGATCGTTCCACGCACACGAGCTGCACACATGGGTGATTTCATCGGTTCGGTCTGGTGGATGATCGTCAGCCTGGGCGTGTTGGTGACCTTTCACGAATTCGGGCATTTCTGGGTCGCGCGGCGCTGCGGCGTCAAGGTGCTGCGTTTTTCGGTGGGCTTCGGCAAACCGCTGTGGATGCGCCGCGATCGCCACGGCACCGAGTTCGTGGTCGCCGCGATCCCGCTGGGCGGCTACGTCAAAATGCTCGACGAGCGCGAAGGCGACGTGCATCCGGCCGAGCAGGACCAGGCCTTCAATCGCAAGACCGTGTGGCAGCGCATCGCGATCGTCGCGGCGGGCCCCATCGCCAACCTGATGCTGTGCATGGCGATGCTGTGGGCGATGTTCGTGGTAGGCAAGCAGGATTATTCGGCAACCGTCGGTCGCGCCGATGGCCTGGCCGCCGAAGCCGGACTGACTGCCGGCGAGCGCATCGTACGCATCGACGGCCGCAGCGTGAGCAGCTGGAGCGATGCCAGCCTGCAGCTCACCACTGCGGCAATGGACAGGCGCGATGTCCGCGTCCTGACCGCCTCCGACACTGCGAGCAGCAGCGAACACACCTTGCGGCTGTCGCAGTTGCCGGTCGGTTTCGACGAACGCCGCGTGGCCGCACTGGCCGGCATCGGCTGGCAGTTCATGCTGCAGCCACCGGTGATTGCCGAAGTGGTGAAGGGCTCGGTGGCCGATGGCCTGCTCAAGCCGGGCGACCGCATCGTGGCCATCGATGGCCAGCCGATCCGCTCGGCCGAGGACATCATTCCGCAGGTGCAGGCGTTGGGCGCCCACGGCGGGCCGGGCATGATCGAGGTGGCGCGCGGCGAAGACCGGCTGGCGCTGGAAATCGCGCCGCGCAAGTCGCCGCAGGGCCAATGGATGATCGGCGTGCGTCCGGCCGCCGCCCCGGCTCCGGCATACGACAGCCGCCAGCAGTACGGGCTGTTCGCCGCCGTGCCGGCCGCGATCCGCGAAACCGGCCGGATGACCGCCGATTCGCTGGGCATGATGAAGCGCATGCTGACCGGCCAGGCCTCGGTCAAGAACATCTCCGGCCCGGTCACCATTGCGCGCGCCGCCAACGCCTCGGCCGAACGCGGGCTCGACTGGTTCCTGTATTTCCTCGGGTTGCTGTCGCTCAGCCTTGCGATCATCAACCTGATGCCCATCCCGATCTTGGACGGTGGGCATCTGCTGTATTACCTTATCGAGTTGATCAAGGGCAGCCCGATCAGCGAACGGGCCATGATTGCCGGACAATACGTCGGCCTGGCGGTCCTGGCCGGGTTGATGGGACTGGCGTTCTACAACGACATCCTCGGCCTGGTTCCACGATGAAGCTGCTCCACTCTTTCCGCCTGTTGTCGTCGTCATACGCCGGCATCCAGCAACACCCGAATACGACTCCAACCGGATGTGACATGACGCGTCTTCCCACTCGCCGCCTGCTTGCCCTCGCTCTTGCCGCCGGCCTCAGCCTGCCGGCCGTTGCTCTGGCCGTCGAGCCGTTCGTTGCCAGCGACATCCGCGTCGACGGCCTGCAGCGCATCGCCTCCGGCACCGTATTCACCTATCTGCCGGTGAACCGCGGCGACACCGTGGACGATGCCAAGGTGGCGGACGCGATCCGTGCGCTCTACCGCACCAGCTTCTTCGAGGACGTGCAGCTGGATCGCCAGGGCAACATCCTGGTGATCACGGTCAAGGAGCGCCCGGCGATCAACAAGCTCACCGTGACCGGCAACAAGGACATCAAGTCCGAGGAACTGCTCAAGGGCCTGGGCGACATCGGCCTGTCCGAGGGCGGCACCTTCGATCGCCTGAGCCTGGACCGCGTGACCCAGGAACTGACCCGCCAGTACAACAACCGCGGTAAGTACAACGTGGAAATCACCCCGACGGTGAGCCCGCTGGACCGTAACCGCGTCGACGTGGCCATTGCGATCAAGGAAGGCAAGGCGGCCAAGATCCGCCACGTCAACCTGATCGGTACGGAAAAGTTCGCCAACGAGGACATCCTGGACAACTGGGAATCCAAGGAGCACAACTGGGCCTCGTGGTACCGCCGCGACGACCAGTACTCCAAGGAAAAGATGTCCGGCGACCTGGAAAAGCTCAACTCCTGGTACCTGGACCGCGGCTATGTCGACTTCAGCATCGACTCCACCCAGGTCTCGATCAGCCCCGACAAGCGCGACATGTTCATCAGCGCCGGCGTCACCGAGGGCGAGCAGTACAAGATTTCCGAAATCAAGGTGACCGGCGACACCGTGCTGCCGCAGGCCGACATCGAGCGTCTGGTGATTCCCAAGGCCGGTGACATCTTCTCGCGTGCGTTGCTGGAGTACACCTCCGATGCGATCACCAACACGCTGAGCAACGTCGGTTACGCGTTCGCCAAGGTCAACCCCATCCCGACCCCGAACCGCGAAGACCGCACCGTGGCCGTGAACCTGCAGGTGGTGCCCGGCCCGCGCGTGACCGTGCGCCGCATCCTCTACAAGGGCAACAGCCGCACCTCCGACGAGGTCTTGCGCCGCGAAATGCGCCAGTTCGAAAACACCTGGTATTCGCAGGCCGCGATCGACCGTTCCAAGATCCGTCTGCAGCGCCTGGGCTACTTCGAAAGCGTGGACGTGGAAACGCCCGCGGTGCCCGGCAGCAACGACCAGGTCGACGTGGTCTACAACGTCAAGGAGACCACCTCCGGCAGCTTCGTGTTCGGTCTGGGCTACTCGCAGAGCTTCGGTGTGACCACCTCGGTGCAGTTGTCGCAGAACAACTTCCTGGGTGGCGGTAACCGCGTGGCAGTGGAGGCTTCGCGCAGCAGCTACCAGCAGCGCTACGCGTTCTCCTACACCAACCCGTTCTTTACCGACGACGGCGTATCGCTGGGCTACAACCTGTCCTGGCGCGCGCTGGATTACTCGGACTTCAACACCGCGCAGTTCAACAGCAAGAACGGTTCGGCGCAGGTGGTGTTCGGCGTGCCGATCACCGAAAACGACACCGTCTCGGCAATGGTGGGTATCGACAGCAACCAGATCACGACCTTCGCCGGTACCACGCCGCAGGCGATCATCGACTACATCAATGCGATCGGCACGCGCACCTTCCATGCATGGCGCACGGAGCTGGGCTGGGCACGCGACACCCGCAACGACTTCTTCATGCCGACCCGCGGCATGTACCAGCGTGTGGGCCTGGAAACCACCCTGCCCGGCTCCACGGTCGAGTACTACAAGCTCAACTACCAGATCTCCAACTACTGGCCGATCATTCCGGCACTGGTGTTGAACACGCGCTTCGAACTGGGCTATGGCGACAGTTACGGGAAGGACAGCACCCGCGTGCTGACCAACCCGGATGGCAGCACCCGCACGGTCACCGCCACCGGCCTGCCGTTCTACGAGAACTTCTACGCCGGCGGTACCAATTCGGTCCGTGGCTTCGAAGACAACACCCTGGGCCCGCGTTCGGAAGCGATCAACGGCTATACCCGCGGCCAGCCGCTGGGTGGCTCGTTCAAGACCGTGGGTTCGGTGGAAATGTATTTCCCCAAGCTGTTCGACAGCCCGTCAGCGCGCGTTTCGGCATTCGTCGATTTCGGCAACGTGTACAACGGCGTGGACAACTTCAAGGCCAACGAGCTGCGCGCCTCCACCGGTGTGGCGCTGTTGTGGCGCGCGCCGGTCGGCCCCATTTCGATCAGCTACGCATTCCCGCTGAAGAAGGAAGACAACGACGAGATCGAGCGTCTGCAGTTCACCTTCGGCGGCCAGTTCTAAGATTGGCACGCGCAACAATGGCGGCCCGGATGCCCGGGCCGCCATTGTTGTTTGAACACACTGGTACGAAACAGCTTTAGAAGTAGTTGTTCCAGACATTGCCCAGGCAGGTGGCGGTGGCGCCCCAATCGGATGTGTCCACGCATTGCACCTGCTGGTCCCAGAAGCTCAGCGCGTTGGTGCGCTGCTGCGCGAAATCGTCGGCCGATGCACTGGTGATTGCGCCCAGCAGGATCACGCTACCGAAAATGGAGAGAACAGTTTTCATATGTTTCTTCCTGGGATTCGCCGCATCGTTGCGGCCCGGCAAGCAATACGCTCGACTGTTTAGCCAACTGTTGGCGATGTTTTCTCACTGTTAAACCAGTCACTTACCGTTTACGCGAGGTTTACCCTGATGCGATTGACCGCCAGTGCGATTGCCGAACAATTCGGGTTGACCGTCGTCGGTGACGGCACCACCGAAGTCAGCGGCGTCGCCACCCTGGCCCACGCAGGCGCAGGCCAGCTGAGCTTCCTGTCCAACCCGCGCTATCGTCCGCAACTGGCCGACACCCAGGCCGCTGTCGTGGTGCTGCGTGCAGACGATGCCGACGCCGCCAAAGGCACCGCGCTGGTCGCCAAGGACCCGTATACCGCATTCGCCAAGATCGCCGCACTGTTCGATGTGGCACCGGTGCGCGAACCGGGCATCCATGCCTCTGCAGTGATCGACCCGACCGCCCAGGTCTCGGCCACCGCCCACGTCGGACCCTTCGTCAGCATCGGCGCGCGCAGTCGCGTGGGCGATGGCTGCGTGATCGGCACCGGCAGCATCATCGGCGAAGACTGCGTGGTGGATGCGGGCAGCGAGTTGCTGGCGCGCGTCACCCTGGTCACCCGCGTGCGGTTGGGCAAGCGCGTGCGCATCCACCCCGGTGCGGTGATCGGCGCCGATGGCTTCGGCCTGGCCATGGATGCCGGGCACTGGATCAAGGTGCCCCAGCTGGGTGGCGTGGTCATCGGCGACGATTGCGAAATCGGCGCAAACACCTGCATCGACCGCGGCGCGCTGGAAGACACCGTGCTGGAAGAAGACGTGCGCGTGGACAACCTGGTGCAGATCGCGCACAACTGCCGCATTGGCGCGCACAGTGCGATTGCCGGCTGCACCGGCATTGCCGGCAGCGCCAAGATCGGCCGTTATTGCCTGCTTGGCGGGCATGTCGGCGTGGTCGGCCACCTGGAGATCTGCGACAAGGTGGTGATCACCGGCAAGTCTGTCGTGCGTAATTCCATCCATGAGCCGGGCGAGTATTCGTCCGGCACCCCTCTCACCGACAATCGCACGTGGCGCAAAAACGCCGCGCGCTTCAAGCAGCTTGATGTGCTCGCGAGGCGCATCCTGGCTGTGGGCAAGGAGAAAGAATGAGCCACCACGTTTACGAACTGCCGATCGACGTCAGTCAAATCCAGACGCTGCTCCCGCACCGTTACCCGTTTCTGCTGGTCGACCGCATCCTCGAACTCGATCTGGAAACCAAGTGGATCGTGGCGCAGAAGAACGTCAGCATCAACGAGCCGTTCTTCCAGGGCCATTTTCCGAACCGTCCGGTGATGCCTGGCGTGCTGATCATCGAGGCGCTGGCGCAGGTCGGCGGGGTGATGACTCAGCTCGGTCTGGGCCGCGATGCCTTGTCGCAGCTGTTCTATATGGTCAAGGTGGACAAGGCCCGCTTCAACAAGCAGGTGGTCCCGGGCGACGTGTTGATCATGGAGGTGCAGATGAAGCGCCTGATCCGCAACGTGGGATGCTTCTATGGCGAAGCCAAGGTCGATGGCGAAGTGGTGGCCAGTGCCGAGGTGATGTGCGCCGGCGCCAGGTAATCACCCGCTTTCGGAGTAAGACACGATGCGCGATTCAACACCTTTGATTCATCCCACGGCGGTCATCGATCCATCGGCAACGCTGGCAGACGACGTCCGCGTCGGCGCCTTCTCGCTGATCGGCGCCGATGTGCAGATCGGGGCGGGCACCGAGGTGGGGCCACATTGCTCGATCCACGGCCCGACCCGGATCGGTCGCAACAACCGCTTCATCGGCCACGCCGCGATCGGCGGCGAACCGCAGGACAAGAAGTACGCCGGCGAGCGCACCGAACTGGTGATCGGCGACGGCAACGTGATCCGCGAGTTCGTCACCATCAATCGCGGCACCGGCGGCGGCGGCGGCATCACCGTGGTCGGCAACGACAACTGGATGCTGGCCTACACGCACGTGGCGCACGACTGCCAGGTGGGCAACCACTGCGTGTTTTCCAACAACACCACCTTGGCCGGCCACGTCACCGTTGGCGACTACGTGATCATCAGCGGCTTTGCCGGCGCGCATCAGTTTTGCCGCATCGGCGCGCACGCCTTCCTGGGCATGGGCGCGCTGACCAACGGCGACGTCCCGCCGTTCACCATGGTGGGCAGCGACTCGCTGGGGCGGCCACGCGGCATCAATAGCGAGGGGCTCAAGCGTCGCGGTTTCGACGCCGAACGCATCACCGCGATCAAGCGCGCCTACCGCACGCTGTACGTGGCCGGCCTGCCGCTGGCTGATGCCAAGGCGCAGCTGGCCGAGCAGGCCGAGAGCAGCGAGGATGTGCGCGGAATGCTCGAGTTCATCGAAGCGGCAGAACGGCCGTTGTTGCGATGAAGGGAATCGGGAATCGGGAGTCGGGAATCGTGGACGGTCAGCGCAACGGCGCGTCAGTCGGCAGCGAACCGACGGCTCTGCCGATTCCCCATTCCCCACTCCCCATTCCCGGCGCGCATGCGCGCCCTCCCCGCATCGCCCTGATCGCTGGCGAGGCCTCTGGCGACATCCTGGGCGCCGGGCTGATCGAGCAGCTGCGGCTGCGCTATCCGAATGCCGAATTCGTGGGCATCGGTGGCGATGCGATGCGTGGGGTCGGTTGCCAGACCTGGTTCGATGCCAGCGAGCTGGCGGTGATGGGCCTGACCGAGGTGCTGCGGCATTTGCCGCGCCTGCTCAAGCTGCGCAGCGCATTCCGCGAGCGGGTGCTGGCGTGGAAGCCGGACGTGTTCATTGGCATCGACGCGCCGGATTTCAATCTGCCGGTGGAACGCTGGCTCAAGCAGCGCGGGATCAAGACCGTGCACTACGTCAGCCCATCGGTGTGGGCGTGGCGCGAGAAACGTGCCGAAAAAATCGGGGTCAGCGCCGATCTGGTGCTGTGCCTGTTTCCGATGGAACCGCCGATCTATGCCAAGCATGGCGTGGACGCACGCTTTGTCGGCCATCCAATGGCCGACGATATCGCCTACCAGGCCGACCGCGCAGCGGCGCGCGCAACGCTGGGCCTGTCCGCCTCCAGCACCGTCCTGGCAGTGTTGCCGGGCAGCCGGCACGGCGAAATCAGCCGGCTCGGCGACACCTTTTTCCAGGCCGCCTGGCTGGTGTCCGAGCACCTGCCTAACCTGCACGTGCTGGTACCGGCCGCCAATCCGGGCTGCAAGCAACTGCTGGCCGAGCAGCTCTCACGCTCGTCGCTGCCAGTGATGCGCTCGCACCTGCTCGACGGCCAGGCGCGCACCGCCATGCTGGCCGCCGACGTGGTGCTGCTGGCCTCCGGCACCGCCACGCTGGAAGCCATGCTGGTCAAGCGCCCGATGGTGGTGGGCTACAAGGTCGCCCCGCTCACCTACCGCATCGTCAAGCTGCTGGGCCTGCTCAAGGTCAACCGCTACGCCCTGCCCAATATCCTGGCCAATGACGACCTGGCGCCGGAACTGATGCAGGACGACTGCACCCCCGAGCGACTGTGCGTGGCACTGCTGGACTGGTTCAAACACCCCGACAAGGTCGCCGCCCTGCAACCGCGCTATCTGGCCCTGCACGCGCAGTTGCGCCGTGATGCGTCGGCGCGGGCAGCGGATGCGGTGGCTGAGCTGCTGGAAGGCCGGGATTCGGGAGTAGGGATACGGGATTCGTCAGGAGCAACGGCATGACCGACCTCCGCCAGCCGCCCTTGTTTGGCCAATCCCGAATCCCGAATGCCGAATCCCGGATTCTAACCGCCGGCGTCGACGAAGCTGGCCGCGGCCCACTGGCCGGGCCGGTGGCCGTCGCGGCCGTGGTGTTCGATCCCGGCAAACCGCGCATCAATGGGCTGGACGATTCCAAGCAGCTCACGGCCGAGCGGCGCGAGCAGCTGTATGCGCGCATCGTCGATCGGGCGCTGGCGTGGTCGGTGGTGTTGATCGACAGCGAAGAGATCGACCGCATCAATATCTACCAGGCGACCATGCTCGGCATGCGGCGGGCGGTGGAAGGCGTGGCGCATGTGGCCGGGTTCGCGCGCATCGACGGCAACCGCGTGCCCAAGGGCCTGCCTTGCCCGGCCGAGGCATTGATCGGCGGCGACGCGCTGGACCGCGCCATCATGGCCGCCTCGATCGTGGCCAAGGTGACCCGCGACCGGCTGATGCACGAACTGCACACGCGGCACCCGGAATACCGCTTCGATCAACACAAGGGCTACAGCACGCCGGTGCATCTGGCCGCGTTGCAAACCCACGGGCCATGCCCGCAACACCGGCGCAGTTTTGCGCCGGTGCGCCTGGCGCTGGAAGGCCGTGAACCGGGCCCGGCGACCCATGCCCCGGAACAGCTGCAGGTCGGGCAACTGGTCGCGTCGTTGTAGGACACGCCAGGGTCGGCATCGGCCTGTCCGCTTGCGCGTCGGCGCCTGAACAACCGCACATTGCATGACGTGCGCGGTGGCTCCGGACACACATCATTCCACGCGTATCGGTCCTGCAGGCCTCCGATGCCTGTGCAGTGCCGGCGCAGCAACGAGTGCCCGCCTTTCCAGGTCCCCGGTCCCGGGTCCGGCCCCCTGCTGTCAAGCCTTGTTCGCCCCCGCCCCCGCCGGTACCCTGACCGCGCATTATTCCGGTCCCGCATGTCCACTTCCCGCTTCGTCCATCTGCACGTCCACACCGAGTTCTCGCTGGCGGATTCCACCATCCGTGTGCCCGAGAAACCGGATCAGGCTGACCCGAAAAAGGCCAAGCAGGCCAACCTGCTGAGCCGGGCAGTCGAACTCGACATGCCCGCGCTGGCAGTCACCGACCTCAACAACCTGTTCGCGCTGGTCAAGTTCTATAAGGCCGCCGAAGGGGTTGGCATCAAGCCGATCGCCGGCGCCGATGTGATGATCGCCACCCCGGACATGACGCCCTGGCGCATGACCCTGCTGTGCCGCGACCGCGACGGCTACCTGAGCCTGTCGCGGCTGCTCACCCGCGCCTGGATGGAAGGCCACCGCCCCGAAGGCGGCGTGGCGATCCATCCGGAATGGCTGCAGGCCGGGCACGCCAACCTGTTTGCGTTGGCCGGCCGCGACAGCCTGGCCGGGCGCCTGTTCAACGAAGGCCGCGCGGACCTTGCCGAGCAGCAGCTGGCCGACTGGCAGCGCGTGTTCGGCGATGGCCTGCACCTGGAACTCACCCGCACCGGGCGCGAGGGCGAGGAACGCTTCAACCAGTTCGCGCTGCACGCCGCCGGCGTGCGCGGGCTGCCGGTGGTGGCCAGCAACGACGTGCGTTTTTTGTACGCCAGTGACTTCAATGCGCACGAAGCGCGCGTGTGCATTTCCTCCGGCCGCGTGCTGGACGACCCCAAGCGCCCGCGCGAGTACAGCGACCAGCAGTACATGAAATCCGGCGAGGAGATGGCGGCGCTGTTCGCCGACATCCCCGACGCCATCGACAACACCCATGCGCTGGCGCAGCGCTGCAACATCGAGATGCGCCTGGGTACCTACTTCCTGCCCGCCTACCCGGTGCCGGAAGACGAGACCCTGGACAGCTGGATCCGCAGCCAGTCGCGACAGGGTCTGGCCGCACGCCTAGAAAAGAACCCGATCGCGCCGGGCAAGACCCGCCAGGACTATGTGGACCGGCTCGAATTCGAGCTGGACACCATCATCAAGATGGGCTTCCCCGGCTACTTCCTGATCGTGGCCGACTTCATCCAGTGGGGCAAGAACCAGGGCATCCCGATCGGCCCGGGGCGCGGTTCCGGTGCCGGTTCGCTGGTGGCCTGGGCGCTGCAGATCACCGACCTGGACCCGTTGCCGTACAACCTGCTGTTCGAGCGCTTCCTCAATCCAGAGCGCGTGTCGATGCCCGACTTCGACATCGACTTCTGCATGGACCGGCGCGACGAGGTCATCGACTACGTGGCGCGCAAGTACGGGCGCGAGCGGGTCAGCCAGATCATTACCTACGGCACCATGGCCGCCAAGGCCGTGGTACGCGATGCCGGGCGCGTGCTCGGCTTCTCGTATGGGCTGGTCGACAGCGTGGCCAAGCTGATCCCCAACATCCTGGGCATCACGCTCAAGGACGCGATGGGCGAAGGCAAGGACTCGGAGATGGCCTCGCCGGACCTGATCCAGCGCTACCAGGTCGAAGACGACGTGCGCGACCTGATGGATCTGGCGCGCCAGCTCGAAGACCTCACCCGCAACGCCGGCAAGCACGCCGGCGGCGTGGTGATCGCGCCCGATCCGCTCTCCGAGTTCTGCCCGCTGTTCGCCGAACACGACGAAGACGGCCGCGGCAAGAACCCGGTGACCCAGTTCGACAAGGACGACGTCGAAGCGGTGGGCCTGGTGAAGTTCGACTTCCTGGGCCTGCGCACGCTGACCATCATCGATTGGGCGGTCAAGGCGATCAACGTGCGCCATGCGCGCGCGGGCATCGACCCGGTCGACATCACCGCCATCCCGCTCGACGACGTGCCCACCTACAAGGGCGTGTTCGCCTCGGGCAATACCGGCGCGGTGTTCCAGTTCGAATCCTCGGGCATGCGCCGCCTGCTCAAGGACGCGCGCCCGGACCGCTTCGAAGACCTGATTGCGCTGGTGTCGCTGTACCGCCCCGGCCCGATGGACCTGATCCCGGACTTCAACGCGCGCAAGCACGGGCAGCAGGAAATCGTCTACCCCGATCCGCGCACCGAAGTCATCCTGAAAGACACCTACGGCATCATGGTGTACCAGGAGCAGGTGATGCAGATGGCGCAGATCGTCGGCGACTATTCGCTGGGCGGCGCCGACCTGCTGCGTCGCGCGATGGGCAAGAAGGTGCCGGCCGAAATGGCCAAGCACCGCGAAATCTTCCGCGAAGGCGCGGCCAAGGGCGGCGTGAGCGCGGCCAAGGCCGACGAAATCTTCGACCTGATGGAGAAGTTCGCCGGCTACGGCTTCAACAAGTCGCACGCAGCCGCCTACGCGTTGGTCAGCTACCAGACCGCCTGGCTAAAACGGCATTACCCGGCCGAATTCATGGCCGCCACGCTGTCCTCGGACATGGACAACACCGACAAGGTGGTGGGCTTCCTGGATGAGGTGCGCAACCTCGGCCTCACCGTCAAACCGCCGCGTGTCAACGAGTCGGCGTACATGTTCGAGGCGGCCAGCCCGGACACCATTCAATACGGCCTCGGCGCGATCAAGGGCGTCGGCCAGGGCGCCTGCGAGGCGATCGTCGAAGAACGCCAGCGCGGCGGCCCATATACCACGCTGCTGGATTTCTGCACGCGCGTGGGCACCGCAAAGCTCAATCGGCGCACGCTGGAAGCGATGATCAATGCCGGCGCGATGGATGGGCTGGGCAAGAACCGCGCCTCGCTGATGCTGCAATTGCCTGAAGTGATGAAGGCCACCGAGCAGATGGCGCGTGAGCGCGCCTCGGGCCAGAACTCGCTGTTCGGCGGGCCCGACCCGAGCGCCCCGGCAATGCGCCTGGACCTGCCCGAGAGCAAGGAATGGCCGCTGGGCCAGTTGCTCACCGGCGAGCGCGAAACGCTGGGGTTCTATCTCAGCGGCCACCCGTTCGATCCGCACCGCGAAGAAGTGCGCGAGCTGGTCGGCTGCGACCTGGGCGCGCTGGAAAAGATCCTGGCCTCGCAACAGCGTGGCGGCGGGGGCGGCGGCGATGGCGAAAAACGCGCCTGGCGCCCGGAGGTCAGCGCCATTCTTGCCGGCCAGGTGGTCGGCGTGCGGCGCAAGGGCGACAGCCAGGTGTTCGTGCAACTGGAAGACGGCCGCGGCCGGGTGGAATGCAGCGCGTTCTCCGATGCGATGGCCGAGTTCGGCCACCTGCTCACCCGCGACCGCATCCTGATCGTCAAGGGCGGTCTGCGCGAGGACGAATTCAACGGCGGCTACAGCCTGCGCATCCGCCAGTGCTGGGACTACGAGCAGATCTGCGCAGACCACGCCCAGCGCCTGTCGCTGCGCCTGGACCTGCGCGAAAAGCAGGCCTTCAAGCGCATCGACACGCTGCTGGCCAAGCACCGCCCCGGCAAGACCCCCCTGCGCCTGGACCTGCTGCTGCGCGCCCCCAGCGGCGGGGTGGCCGGCATGCTCGACCTCAACGGCACCCATTCGGTGCGCATCGACCAGCAGCTGATGGACAGCCTGCGTGCCGACCCTGCGGTGCGGACGGTGAAGATCAAGTACAGCCCGCCATGGGCGCAGTGAATCGGGAATCGGGAATGGGGAATCGCAACAGCGGGCGCCCCGGATACCTTGCTCTGATTCCCGATTCTCCATTCCCGATTCCGCTCCCAACGCCCCCGTACGGGCCAGCCACACCGCTTCAGCTACACTCCCCGCCTTACGTTGACGACGCCATTGCATGAATCCTAACTACCTCGACTTCGAGCAACCCATCGCCGATCTGGAAGCAAAGATCCAGGAACTGCGCAAGGCCAGTACCGGGCCTGCGGTCAACGTGGAGACCGAAGTGCGGGCGCTGCGCGACAAGCTGCGCGTGCGCACCGCGCAAATCTTCCGCGATCTGTCGGCCTGGCAGGTCTCGCAGCTGGCGCGCCACCCGCAGCGCCCGTACACGCTGGATTACATCAACACCATCTGCGACGAATTCCAGGAGCTGGCCGGCGACCGCGCCTATGCCGACGACAAGGCCATCGTCGGTGGCCTGGGCCGTATCGACGGCCGCCCGGTGGTGATCATCGGCCACCAGAAGGGCCGCGACACCAAGACCAAGGTGGCACGCAACTTCGGCATGCCGCGCCCGGAGGGCTACCGCAAGGCCTTGCGCCTGATGAAGCTGGCCGAGCGCTTCCGCCTGCCGCTGCTGACCTTCATCGATACCCCCGGCGCGTATCCGGGCATCGGTGCCGAGGAGCGCGGCCAGTCCGAGGCGATCGCGCGCAACCTGCTGGAAATGGCCGAGCTGAAAATCTCGGTGATCTGCACCGTCATCGGCGAAGGCGGCTCCGGCGGCGCGCTGGCGATCGGCGTGGGCGACCGCACCCTGATGCTGGAATACGGCACCTATTCGGTGATTTCGCCGGAAGGCTGCGCCTCGATCCTGTGGAAGGACGCGGCCAAGGCCAAGGATGCCGCCGAACAGCTCGGTCTGACCGCCAAGCGCCTGAAAGGCCTGGGCCTGGTCGACAAGGTGATCCGTGAACCCACCGGCGGCGCGCATCGCAATCCCGAACAGATGGGCAAGCGCCTGAAAGCGGTGCTGCTCAACGAGATGGACGCGCTGGAAAAGATCCCGGTGGAAACGCTGCTGCAGCAGCGCTACGAGCGCCTGCGCAGCTATGGTGCCTACGAAGGGCATTGATTCGCGCACGAAGGCCTGCCGCGCCCAGTGCGCGGCCATGGAAAGGACGCCACACCCGCATGTCTCCGCTCCTGCTGATCTCACTGCTGCTGCAAGCCGCCTGCTGCGTCCACGTCGTGCGCAGCGGGCGGCCCTTGTACTGGATCTTCCTGCTGCTGGCGTTTTCGTTGCTGGCGGTGCTGGTCTATGTGTGCGTGGCGGTCATCCCCGATCTGCGCAACGACCCCAATGCACGCCGTCGCCTCAAGCGCGTGCGCAGCACCCTGGACCCGCAACGCGAACAGCGCGATGCCTCACGCCGGCTGGATGTGGCCGACACGCCGGAAAATCGCCGCCAGCTCGCAGAGACCTTGCTGGCGCGCGGCGATTACGCCCAGGCCGCCGAGCATTACCAGGGCGCCTTGCGCGGGCTCTATCGCGATGACCCGCACCTGATGCTCGGCCTGGCCAAGGCACAGTTCGGGCTGGGCCAGCCGCAGCAGACGCGGCAGACCCTGGATGCCTTGATCGCGGCCAACCCCAGTTTCCGTTCGCATGACGGGCATCTGCTGTATGCACGCGCGGTCGAAGGCAGCGGCGATACCGAGGCTGCGCTGCACGAATACGACACGCTGGCCCAAGGCTATCCGGGCGAAGAAGCACGCGTGCGCTATGCACAACTGCTGCAGCGCATCGCACGCAATGACCAGGCCAGGGCGGCGTACGAGCAGGTGCTGCGTCACGCCGCCGCCTCGCCCAAGCATTACCAACGCGAGCAACGCGCCTGGGTCGACCTGGCGCGCAAGGGCCTGCGCGAGCTAGACACCGGCGCCTGAGAGCAGCCAACACGACGCCCGTGCAGCTGCAGGTCACGCACATCGCATCGCTCGGCAACCAATCGCTTGGCAACCTGATCAAGGCCATCACCATGCAAAGGAAGCCTGAAATCGAGGCAGGTCTGAGAGCCGAGATCGATCGTCTGCTGGAGCAATCGACACAGCGGTTTCGCAGCGGCGCGCTGGCCGAATCGCTCGCCCTGGGATTACAGGCGTGGGCGCTGATCCCCGAACCCAAGGCGAACTGGGATTATTACCCGCAAAGCCTGTCTGCAAGTTTTGTCAAGGATTACGCCGACCTGCACGATCAGGAAAACGTGCTTCGATGGATCCAGGTGATGGCACTGATGTACGACGACCCAGACCACACCGACCATCTCGTGCTGATGACCGAAGGCGAAGCGATGCTGCAGCTCGGGGATGAGGCACGCGCCTATGCTGCCTTCGGCAAAATTTACGCGCTATACGGCAAAAAGGGATTTGCCGGACACCAGAAACGGTATCTGGAGATGCTGCTCAAGCAACCCTCCTCAGGCGCATGAATTCATCGTCGCGCTCGCGCAGACCCTAAGATTCATCGGCCCTTTTGCCCGGTGCGCACATCTCCACGTCACTGGCCGTCCCTCCATGAACCACCGCAGGCATGCGCGGCGGGACACCGGAATGCCCCGTATTTTTTCGGCAGTAGCAGCCTTTGCACCGGTGCCGTCAGGCGTGCGCAGATGCGGTGGGCAATGCGCTCAGAACGGCTTGGCCAGCACCAACCAGATCACGCCGACCAGCAGGATCACCGGTGCTTCGTTGAACCAGCGCAATGCCCGACCGCTGGGCACTGCACGCCCCTGTTCGGCGCCTTTGACCCAGCGGCCGGACACGATGTAATGGGCAAGAATCAATGCCACGGCAAACAGCTTGGCGTGCAGCCAGCCGCCGGCGACCATCGTCGGGAAATCCGGGATGACCCGGTAGCCCTGCCAGAGCACCGCGCCCAGCAGCAGTGCCAGACCGAGCATGCTGTGGCCGAATGCATAGAGCCGCCGCCCCATCAACACCAGGCGCGCGCGCGCCGCGGTGTCGCTGTCGGCTTCGGCGATGTTGACCAGAATGCGCGGCAGGTAGAACACCGCGGCCATCCAGGCGATCACGAACAACAGGTGGAAGGTCTTGATCCACAAATACAGGGTCATGCGCTGGCTCCGCTGGCTCGCGTAGGATGGCCCGCATTTTCACCTATCCGCGCGCGCGAAAGCAGCCAAGCCCATGCAGCAGTCCGACCCCAAACAGTACGACGCCCACTATTTCCGCCGCTGGTATCGCGATGCCGGCCTGGCCGACCCCGCACGCCTGCGACGCAAGGTCGCACTCGCCGTGGCCCAGGCCGAGTACTATCTGGAACGGCCGATCCGCAGCGTGCTCGATGTCGGCTGCGGCGAAGCCGCGTGGCGCGCGCCGTTGTTGGCATTGCGGCCAAAGCTGAGTTATCTGGGTTTCGACAGCAGCGCCTATGCGGTGCAGCGCTATGGCCGCAGTCGCCAGATCCACCCTGCCCGCTTCGGCGATTTTGCCTGGCTGCGCCCGTGCGCGCCGGTGGATCTGCTGATCTGCTCGGACGTGCTGCATTACGTGCCCACACGCGAGTTCAACCAGGGCCTGCCGGGGTTGGCCGAGATGTGCGCGGGCGTGGCGTTTCTGGAAGCCTTCGCCGAAGAAGATGCGTTCGAGGGCGATCACGACGGCTTCCAGGCGCGACCGGCGCGCTGGTATCGGCGCCGCTTCGCCAGCGTGGGGTTTGCTGCACTCGGCTCGCATTGCTGGTTGTCGCCACAGTTGGCCGATGAGGCCTCTGCACTGGAACGCGGCTAAGCAAAACGTTGGCCGGTTGCGGCACGCGTGGCGAGTGGCTTCGCCGCGCCCCCTTACCGCAACCCTCTCCCGCAGGAGAGGGGCTTCAGTGCACGCAGCCTTCCTCGCAGGCTGAGCGGCTTGATTCCTTCCTGCCGGGATAAGGTGCCCCGCAGGGGCGGACGAGGTACGTGCGAAGCCTGGTGGAGATCGAGCGCTGAAGAAGTTTGAGTGCACTGGGCTGCGCTCCGACCTCACGTGTTCCTCTACAGGAGAGGGACTCGTCCAGCAGCCGCAGGGTTCTGCGCCGAACGCGCGCTTTCGGCGCGCGCAGCCGTCCGAAGCATCACCACTTGCGGCAACCAAACCGCGGCAAATCAACGCGCTCGCGCCTGCCCTCAATCTTATGGCAGCCTCAACCGTCCGCAGCCCCATTAAGGTGCAAATGCGCCAAAACCGGTATGCTGCGCGGCAGCAAAACCGCACGGATGGGTGGAATGCTTTATCAACTGCATGAGCTGACCCGCAATCTGCTAGCCCCCTGGGTACATCAGGCCCAGGCGAACGCCAAGATGTTTTCCGACCCGGACAGCCTGTGGGCCTCGCTCCCGGGTGCCGAGCGCATGGCCGCCAGCAACGAGCTGTTCCACCGCCTGGGCAAGGAATACGAAAAACCGGCCTGGGCGCTCGACGATGTCGAGGTCGATGGCCATTCGCTACCGATCATCGAACGCGAAGTATTGAGCAAGCCGTTCTGCCGGTTGCTGCGCTTCAAGCGTTTCAGCGACCACGTCGAGCTGATCGGCAAGATGAAGGAGCAGCCCGCCGTGTTGGTGGTGGCGCCGTTGTCCGGCCACCACGCCACGTTGCTGCGCGACACCGTGCGCACCCTGCTGCGCAACCACAAGGTCTATGTGACCGATTGGGTGGATGCGCGCATGGTGCCGCTGGACGCCGGCGCGTTCCGGCTCGAGGACTACATCACCTACATCCAGGAATTCATCCGCCATATCGGCGCCGAGCGCCTGCATGTGGTGAGCGTGTGCCAGCCTACCGTGCCGGTGCTGGCTGCAGTGTCGCTGATGGCAAGCAACGACGAGCCCACCCCGCGCTCGCTGGTGATGATGGGCGGGCCGATCGATGCGCGTCGCAGCCCCACCCAGGTCAACAACCTGGCCACGGAAAACGGCATCGAGTGGTTCCAGAACAACCTGATCCACACCGTGCCGTTCCCGTATCCGGGCCATGGCCGCCAGGTGTATCCGGGCTTCCTGCAACACGCCGGCTTCCTGTCGATGAACCCCAACCGGCACGTGATGTCGCACTGGGATTTCTACACCGATCTGGTCAAGGGCGATCTGCAGGATGCGCAGGCGCACCGGCAGTTCTACGACGAATACAACGCCGTGCTCGACATGCCGGCCGAGTATTACCTGGACACCATTCGCGTCGTGTTCCAGGAGTTCCTGCTGCCGCAAGGCAAGTGGAAGGTGGACGGCCAGTTGGTCAAGCCATCGGCGATCCGCAATACCGCGCTGCTGAGCATCGAAGGCGAGCTGGACGACATCGCCGGCCTCGGCCAGACCGAGGCGGTGCACGATCTGTGCACCGGCATCGATGCGGCGCATCGTCGCCATCTGGTTGTGGAAGGCGCCGGCCACTACGGCATCTTCAGCGGCCGTCGCTGGCGCGAGGTGGTGTACCCGCAAGTGCGCGAATTCATCGCCCGCTACGATGCCGACCCGGTCGGTAGCCGCGACCCGGCCACCGTGACCCCGATCCGCAAGCGCGGCAAGCGCGGCAAGCGCGCCTGATCCACACAACATCCCCGGCCATGCCGGGGATGTTCATTTCGATCTGCGTGCAACCGCTAGGCGACGCCGTGCCGGCGAGCAAGCACCACCATCGAACCTAAGCACGCTGACATCTCGACCGGGCGCATCACGCGGCCGCTTCTCCGCCCTTGACCAGCAGGTGCTTGGCGAACATGCCGTGCAACTTGCCGAACGCGCGCGCCAGATGCAGCGTGACGAACAACAACAGCACGCCCGCTGCGAACAACGGCAGCGTCAGCCAGGCGCTGGTGATGTCCACGCCATCCCAGGTCAGCACGGCGACGTTGTCGAACAGCACCGCGATCGGTGAAGCGGCCAGGCCCAACGACAGCGCCAGCAGCGTGCAAAACACGCTGAAATAGACAATGCCCAGCGGCAGCATCAGCAGGAAGTACAGCATCGTGCTCCAGGTCCGCGCATCGGTGAACATCGCGCCGATACGCTGCAGCCAACCGCCTTGCAGGCCCGGGTGTTGCGGGCGACGCGGCATGCGCACGCCGAGCAGCGTCTCGACCACGCGGCCTTCCACCAGCGCCAACACCCTCACCGAGCCGAAGAACAACACCAGCAGCGGCACGCCGATGATCAGGATCAGCATTCCCACCGAGAGGCTGGCGCCGGTCACGACCCAGGTGAAGTAGAACACCCCGGTGAGCAGCGACAGCAGCATGTAGAACAAGGCGCCATAGGTGCGGGGGTCGGCGGCCACACCGAAGAACGTGCCGATCCACGATGCCCGCCTCGGCGGCACCGGGGGACGCAGTGCGCGTGCCACGGTCACTTCGGTTTCGCGGTAGATCTCTGCCACTTCCTCCGGCGCGCCGTAGCTGCTGGCCACGCCGGCAATGACCTCGGCCTCGCTCTTGCCCTTCTGTTCTGCCAGTTCCGAACGCAGATACTCTTCGGCGTCGTAAAGCGCGTCCTGGATCATTGCCGGATCCGCACCGGACAGCGCCTGGCGCAGCTGCAGCAGATAATCGCCAATGGTGGTCGGCAACGGGTGTGCCTGTGCAACTGTCTTCATGAGTGGGTCCCCTCCAGCACTGAATCAACGGAATCTCGGGTGGCACGCCAGGCGGCGGTCCAGTCGCGCAGGCAGTCACGCCCGCTGTCGGTGATGCGGTAATACCGCCGCGGCGGCCCGGAGGCCGAGGGCTCGACATGGCTGTGCAGCAACCCGGCCCCTTCCAGATTGCGCAGCACCGGGTACAGGGCGCTCTGCTTGCCGCTGAGCACGCCCTCCAGACGCTCGAGTCGCTTGGCGATGAGGTAGCCGTACAGCGGTGTATCGGCCTGCGCCAGGACGGCCAGCAAGGCCAATGAGACAGTGCCCGCACTCAGTTCCTTCTGAAATTTGCGTAGGTGGATATCCGGATCGCTCATCGGCCATCTCCGCTAGGTTGAAGGTGATGCTATGTAGAACCTAGCTATAGTGAATGTGCCGGTAGTTATGTGCTGGGATTGGGGATTCGGCATTGGGGATTGGTCAAAACAAAAAAGCCGTGGCCCCCAGCTTGTTTGAGCGACTGTCGTCATCGCAGCGAGCCCCATCGCAGCAAGCCCCATCGCAGCAGCGCCGCCGTTGCGAATCCGCAATACCGACTCCCAATCCCCGCCCCACTAGCGCCCGCCTGCGCAAACCCAGTGCGTTCATGAGCTTAGAACCTTTGGGTTACTGCCTTTCTGGCACGGCTTTACTACAGTCGGTGTCCCCCCTGCCGATACCTTTCGCCTAGGGGTTTTCACTTTCGACGGGGAATACGATGCAAACGACACGCTTGGCGCAGGCGGCCATGGCTGATACTTCCTTTGGCGCCACACGGCGCCTATGCCTTGCGATCGGGTTGGCGCTGCCGGGCCTTGGCCTAGCGCAGGTGCAGCCGGCGCCGACCAATGCCGAGCAGGCCGTTGCCGAGCCGGCGAAAGCGCCGGTCACCGCCGCTCCGGCCACCGCCAAGGGCTATCCGCTCGAAGCGCAGGGTTGGGGTGCCAAGCAAGGCGGCAACATGTGGCAGGTGCGCTGGGCCGAAGACTGGTCGTATCTGAAGGATCCTTCCAAGCGCAAGAGTCCGTTCGATCCGCTCAAGTACATCCCGCTCAACGACGACGGCGATGTGTATGTGTCGCTCAGCAACGAGTTGCGCGTGCGCAGCAATACCATCACCAATCCGGGCCTGATTCCCGGCAGCCATTCGCAGCAGCAGTATCTACTGCGCGCCTTCTTCGGCGCCGACTTCCATGTGGGCGAGCACTTCCGCCTGTACACGGAATTGGCGCATGGCAGCCTGGACGGGCGCAACGAAGGCACCAAGACCGGCACCCAGGAAAACAACGCGATCCTGCAGCAGGTGTTCTTCGACGTGAAAGGCCGTATCGGCAGCGCCGACACCGGCCTGCGCGTCGGCCGCCAGGTGTTCGTCGATGGCCCGACCACGCTGATGGCGCTGCGCGACAACACCGATATCTTCGTGACCTTCAACGGCGCACGCGCTTGGGCAATCGGCGACAGGACGCGTGTTGACCTGTTCGATTTCAATTTCAACATCGATGGCACCGAAGGCCTCGGCGATGATCGCATCGACCGCTCGCGGCACTTTCGCGGTGTGGTCGGTGGCTACCGCCTGGCGACTGCCAAGCCGATGTACCTGGAGCCGTTCTTCTATCAGTTCCGCAACGACAACCAGGTGTGGGGCCGCCAGACCGCGGAAGAGAACCGCAATTACTACGGCCTGCGCCTATGGGGCAATGTGGGCAAGCTGCGCACCGATTCGTTCGTGACCGTGCAGCGCGGCAGCTTCGGCGGACGCGACCTGCGCGCCTACATGGCCAGTACGTCCAACGCCTGGTCGCTGAGCGAAACCGGCTGGAAGCCGCGCCTGGGCTTCCATAGCGAAATCGCCTCCGGTGGCGGCGGCACCTCCGGCACCGGCACGCTGCGCAACAACAACTTCTTGTACGGCAACACGATCTACTTCAGCTGGGCCACGTTCTTCGGGCCGGTGAACCTGGTCACTGCCGCACCGACGTTGACGTTCTCCCCGACCTCCAAGCTCACCGTGAACCTGGAATGGGAAACGCTGTGGCGCCAGACCACCAGCGATGCGATCTACAACAACCAGGCACGCGCCTACGCACGCACCCAGAACACCGGCGAGCGCCGCATCGGCACCATGCCGCGCATCAACGCCACCTGGAATATCGACCCGAACTGGTCGGTGACCTTCCGCGCCGAACACCTGATGGCCGGGCCCGCGCTGGAGAAGGCAGGTTACGGCGATTCGACCTTCGTGATGGGCTGGTTGAACTTCCGCTTCTGACACAGCGGTTGGGTGCGTCATGCATCCCCAACCTGCAGTGGCATCATCACATGCCGCGTCCCGCAAGGACGCGGCATGTTGTTTTTTGGCGTGCGGGCCATGCCGATGCCAGCGAACAAGGGCGCATGCGCCCGGCAGCGGGAAACAACCATGCACTGCTCGCCGCTTTGACGGCTGTCCGTCGGTGGCGGCAGGCAGCCGCTGCGGATACACGCATTGCGCATGCAGGCGCAGACCGCGTGCGCCGGCGCTGCGACCTGTGCCTGGCAGTGCAGAAAGCGTCTTGTCTATCGAGCCGATGAGGCTGCCTGGGTGGCCGCGATCGCGCTGGCCGGCAACGGCCAGCGATCGTTCCCTGCCACGCCCTCCGTTCGTGCGTATTGCCGAAGCGTCAGGCTCTTGCCGTCGTTTCCGGCGCCTAGCGGGCGCACCTGTCCACGCAACGCAGGCGGTAGCGCGGCGATCCGCTGCGGCAGCGGCGTTGTCTGCGCAGGATGGTCGCGCAACCACTGCAGTGCCGACAGCGCGCGCAATGCAGCGGCGGTGTCCTGCATCTTGTGCTGATAGTTGAGGTAGTCCGGATGCGACACGCTTGCCAGCAAACACCCGGTGGCATTGGCGACGCAGGCCACCGATGCGGTCTGGGGCAACGGGATCAGCGTTTGCGGAACCGGCTGATCCTGTGCCAGCAAGGTCCGCACCGGCGCGCTGCAGGCCCAGGTAAAGGTGGGCGCCAGCAAGGCCTGGGTGCGTTGGGAGTCCAGCAACCGTAACGGGAACCGGTCTTGCCAGGACGATTGGCCGCCTTGCGTCAACGCATCCTCCTGCAGCAGCGCAAACACCATCCGCGATTCGCCGTGCAACGCGTGACACAGCGCGATCTCATCCACCGGCAGCGGCGCAAAGGCAGCGGCGCATTGCGCGGGCAGCGGATGCTGCGCCGGCAATTCGGCCAGCATGTCGGCAAACAGGTGCGCATTGCCGCGCAACATCGCCGCGCCGATCATCGTGATTGCCAGATTGTCGCTACTGCGCATCAGCACACGGGCCACCTGTGCATCGGTGCAGACATCGGACAAGGCCTGGGTGGTGCGCCCCTGGACAAAGTCCAAGGCGCTGGCCGTCATCGACAACGTCATGCGCGGCAGTTCGGGCAACGGCGTACCGACACGTGGACGAAACGGGCTACGGTAGTCGGCGTGTTGCTCCAACGCGCGCATCCGCGCGAGCATCGGTGCCTGTGCGGCCAGCGCCGCGGCATAGGCCTGCGGTTGTTCGCGCACGCGCTGCAAGCATCCGCCAGCGCTAGCCATGCACAGCGCAGGCGCGCCGGACGGCCAGCCTGGCAAGCGCCGATAGCCTGCAGCGGCGCTTTGAAATGCCGCCTGCTCCGGCAGCCGATTGAATCGCGCGACGTCCTGGGCCAGCACTGTCTCGCGCTGCGCCTCCGGAATCGCGTACGACAGCGACCACAGCGCCCCGAACATGTTGCTCCCGCGCAACGGCGGCAGCGGCTGGCGCAGCTGCGCCAACGCCTGACGCTGCGATTCGGGAATCGGCCAATGCCTGGAGACCGTATACAGCGCCAGCACTGCTGCGATCAGGATGCAGACACCGAGCAAGGCGGCTTTGAGAAATTTGGCGAACACGTACGAAAGATCCATCCCTGGGAGCTGCGCATCTTAGTGCCATCGGCGCAGGCCTGCGACGGGCACAGACGCACTGCGTTCTTTCGGGCCGCAGACCATCGGCAGCCGTGTGTCTGGCGACCTGCGCAACAGTGGGCAACGACACGGCGTGCTGGAACCACACCGCGCTGGCGATGGGCGATGGTGCCAGTCAGTCGTCGAAGATCCGGGCGCTGGCAGACGCCGCCCCCTCGTCCGCCACTGCGCGGCATGTTTTCCCAACGACGAAGGCTGCACCGATTGCCCGTTGCGGCTGGGCGACGGGTGCCGCCACGTCTGTGCCGATGTGGGTACCGGAATCATGGGATTGCGCCGGCTTGGGGCACGCGAAACACTTTTGCCAATGGCGAATGCCTGCTGCCAAACCCCGGCCCCAGCCCCACCGAGCGTGGTCGAATGCCTACACTATGTCGATGTCCGAATCCCCCACTCCCCACGTCCGCCCCTCCCTGCAACGGGTCTTTCTGACCGGGTTGCTCACCTTGCTGCCGGTCTGGTTGACCTGGGTGGTGGTGAAGTTCGTCTTCTCGCTGCTTTCGGGCATCAGCAGCCCGTGGGTGGTGCCGTTGTCCGAACGCATCGCTGCCTCGTTTCCCGATTATCTGGGCTGGTTCAAGGCGCTGTGGGTGCAAAACACCATCGCCCTGATCGCCACCGTGGCAGTCATCCTGTTCGTCGGGATCCTGAGCCGGCGCGTGATCGGCCAGCGCTTGCTGCGCTGGTTCGAGGCCATCATGCGGCGCATTCCGCTGGCCAGCGTGGTCTACGACAGCGCACGCAAGTTGCTGGACATCTTGCAGACCCAGCCCGGCAGCACCCAGCGCGTGGTGCTGATCGATTTCCCACATCGCGACATGAAGTCGGTGGGCCTGGTCACCCGCGTGATCAAGGAACAGGGCACCGGCCGCGAGCTGGCCGCAGTCTACGTGCCCACCACGCCCAATCCCACCTCCGGCTACCTGGAAATCGTGCCGGTGGAGCTGCTCACGCCCACCGACTGGAGCGTGGATCAGGCGATGAGCTTCATCATTTCCGGTGGCGCGGTGGCGCCGGAATCGGTTCCCTTCACCCGGACTGCGGATCGCTGACACCATGCCCCATGTGCGCACCCTCGACGATCGTGCGGTACGCCTGTTCATCGCGCTGGCGGCCTTCTTTTGCGTCAATGCCGCGTTGGCCGAGTTCATCGGCGTCAAGATCTTCGCGCTGGAAGACACGCTCGGCATTGCGCCGTTGAACTGGAATCTGTTCGGCCAGCGCGGCTCGCTCAGCTTCACCGCCGGCACCTTGCTGTGGCCGATCGTGTTCATCATGACCGACACCATCAACGAGTTCTTCGGCAGCCGCGGGGTGCGTTTCATCTCGTGGGTGGCGGTGGCGCTGATCGGCTACGGCTTCGTGTTCGCATTCGCGGCCATCGCGCTGGCGCCGGCTGGCTGGTGGGTCACGGCGGCGCAGAGCCAGGGGGTGCCCGATTACCAGGCCGCATTCGCGGCAGTGTTCGGGCAAGGGCTGTGGACCATCGGCGGCTCGCTGGTGGCCTTCCTGTTCAGCCAGTTGATCGATGTCTCGGTATTTCACCGCATCCGCCGCGTCACCGGCGAAAAACACGTGTGGCTGCGCGCCACCGGCTCCACTGCGGTCTCGCAGGTGGTGGACAGCTTCGTGGTGATCTACATCGCCTTCGTGCTCGGCCCGCAGCATTGGTCGATCGACCAGTTCCTGGCGGTAAGCACGCTCAACTACATCTACAAGATGGGCTTTGCGGTGTTGCTGATCCCGCTGCTGTATCTGGCACGCCGCGGCATCACGGCGTACCTGGGCGCCGAGCGCGCCGAGCAGCTGCGCGAAGAAGCCGCTGCCGACTGAGCCGGGCTTCCCTCCCGGCCAGGTCATCGCGCCGCAATGGCTGCGGTGGCAGCACCTGGTCGACAGTGGTCCTGATCGCGGTGCCCCGCGCCCGCCTACCAAGCGCTGTGGCTGCACGCCGCCTCGCTGGGCATGTCGCAGCGCACCACATCGCGCGGGCGCAGCACCGTGCCCATGCGCCGCATGAATTGCCGATAGGCGGTATGCCCCCAATGGGTGGCCGTAACCGTGCGGATCGGGCAAGCTCCCCGCTCGCTTGTTTCCGGAGCCGGTAATGCCCCTCAGCTTTTCCCGCCTGCTGTCCCTGGCCATGGCCGCCCTCGTGAGCCTGTCGCTGGCGGCGCCGGCCGATGCGGCCAAGAAGAAGACCGCCAAGGCACAGACCACGCAAACGCGCGCGAAGGCGAGCAAAGGCAAGAAGACCGCCAAGCCAGCAGCCAAAAACACCAGGGGCAAGGGCAGCAAGGCCGCCACGGTCAGGCCACGCGCGGTTGCAGCGCCAGTGGTGCTGACCAAGGCGCAGCAGCTCAACCTGCTGTACGACCAGTACTGGGACGCCTCGCTCAAGCTCAACCCGCTGCAGGCCACCTTCCAGGGCGAGAGCCGCTATAACGACCAGTTGCCGAACTTCCTGTCGCCGGCGTTCCGCCAGCAGTCGCACGACTTCACCGTGCTGTGGTTGGGCAAGGCCGAAGCGCTTGGCCCCGACGGCCTGAGCGGCCAGGACCTGCTCAGTTACCAGATCTTCGTGCGCGATGCGCGCAGCGCGCTGGCCGCCGAGCAGTTTCCCAGCTGGATGCTGCCGATCAACCAGTTCTACAACATCGCCAGCATCGCGGTGGTGCTGGGCTCGGGCACCGGCGCGCAGCCGTTCAAGACGGTCAAGGATTACGACAACTGGTCGCGGCGTGCGCTCGGTATTCCCGACCTGTTCGAGCAAGCCATCGCCAACATGCGGGCCGGCATGCAGGCCGGCGTGGTGCAGCCCAAGGTGCTGATGCAGAAGGTGCTGCCGCAGCTGGACGCGATCATCGCGCGCAATGCCGAAGACAGCCTGTTCTGGGGGCCGGTGCGCAACCTGCCGGCCGACATGCCCGAGGCCGACAAGCAGCGCATCACTGCCGAGTACAAGCGCATGATCGAAGTGCGCATCATGCCGGCCTACCGCGCGTTGCGTGGCTTCATCGCCACCGAATACCTGCCCGCCTGCCGCGACAGCGATGGTCTGGCCGCCTTGCCGAACGGCGCGGCGTGGTACGCCTACGACGTACGCCAGAGCACCACCACGGACCTGACCCCGGAACAGGTGCATCAGATCGGCCTGGATGAGGTCGCTCGCCTGCAGGGCGAAATCCAGACATTGGCCAAACAGGTCAAGTTCCGCGGCAACCTGCCCAAGTTCTACAAGTTCATGCAGACCGACCGGCGCTTCGGCTTCCGCAGCGACACCGAGTTGCTGGGTACCTATCGGAGCCTGCAGGGCCGCGTGCAGCTGGCGGTGCCGCGGCTGTTCAACACCCAGGGCATGCCGGCGCTGGAAGTCCGTGCAGTGGAACCGCAGCGTGCGCAATCGGCCGCCAGCGGCTCGTACATGCGCCCCAGCGGCAACGGCAGCACGCCGGGCATCTTCTACGTCAACACCTCGGACCTGCCTTCGCGCAAGACCTGGGAGGCCGAGAGCCTGTACCTGCACGAGGCGGTGCCCGGCCACCACTACCAGCTGGGCTTGCAGCAGCAGCTGACCGACCTGCCCAAGTTCCGCCGCCTGGGCGGCGAGACGGCCTACATCGAAGGCTGGGGCCTGTATGCCGAATCGCTTGGCCGCGAGCTGGGGCTGTATGACGACCCGTACAACTACTACGGCTATCTGCAGAACGCGTTGTGGCGCTCGATTCGCCTGGTCACCGATACCGGCCTGCACAGCAAGGGCTGGACGCGGAGCCAGGCCATCGACTACATGGTGGACAACTCCGCCATGAGCCGCGCCGATGCCGAAGCCGAGGTGGACCGCTACATGGCCATTCCCGGTCAGGCGCTGGCGTACAAGGTGGGCGAGATGAAGATTGCGCAATTGCGCGAGCAAGCGCAGCGCGAGCTGGGCCCACGCTTCGATGTGCGCGCCTTCCACACCGAAGTGCTCAAGGACGGCTCGGTGCCGCTGGATATCCTGCAGGACAAGATCCAGCGCTGGATCGCCACCCAGAAGGGGTGACGCGCGGTTGCGGTGGTTGGACGCTGCTGACCCCGTCACGGCAGGTTGGCCTCTGGTGAGCGCGCGTTCGTAAGTCGGGTCAGCCCCGCGCACGCGCCGCCGCCAGCGCGGCGATATCGCGCGGTGCGGTGCGACAGCAGCCACCGATCAAGCGCGCGCCAGCCGCCAGCCAGTGCGCATGCTGGTCGGCCAACGTGAGCGCAGCCGCGTGACCGGCATGCCAGCGCTTGTCGCTGGCGTCGTAGCGTTCGCCCGAGTTGGGATATACCACCAGCGGCAGCGCAGTCAGCGCCGCAAGGCTGTGCAATGCAGCAGTCGCCTGATCCAGCGCAATGCAATTGATGCCCACCGCGATCACCTGCGCGCAGGCATCCAGCGCCGGCACCACCTGCGCCAGCGGCGTGCCATCGCTCAGATGCGCCGCATCGCGCAAGGTGAAGGAAAACCAGGCATGCAGCTGCGGAAATTCGTGTTGCAGCAACTGCCGCAGCGCCACGATTTCGCTGGCCGATGGCAGCGTCTCGCAAGCCAGCAGATCCACGCCAGCCTCCGCCAGCGCCGCGATGCGCGGACGATGGAAATCCATCAGGTGTTCGATCGGCAGGACGTAGTCGCCCCGATATTCCGAGCCATCGGCCAGATAGGCGCCATACGGCCCCACCGAGCCGGCCACCCACAACGGCGCAGCGTCCGGCTGCAGTTGCAAGTGATCGGCGCGTGCCTGCGCGGCCAGGTGCACGCTGCGCGCGATCAGCGCCTGCGATTGCGCCAGATCCAGCCCACGCGCGGCAAATCCCAGCGGCGTGGTCTGATAACTGGCGGTGATCGCGCATTGCGCACCGGCAGCGAAGTAGTCGCGATGCACTTGATAGATCAGCTCCGGCTGCTCCATCAGCACGCGCGCCGACCACAGCGCATCGTTGAGATCGCAGCCGCGCTGTTCCAGCTCGGTGGCCAGCGCGCCATCCAGCACCACATATCCGTCGTGCTGCAAGACCTGGCTGAAAGGCGCATTGGCGCGCGGCTGGCGTGGAAGAATCGTCATGCGTGCAGTCTCCGGGCGGCAAGCCATTGGGTCAGTGCGTAGGCGCCATAGCACAGCGCGACGAACGGGATCCCGCACCACAGCGCAATGCGCTGCTGCGGATCGAATGCCAGCCCGATGCAGGCGAGCAGACACAGCAAAAAGCCCAGGATTGGGGTCCACGGATACCACGGCGCACGATACGCCAGCGTTTCCAGCGCAACGCCATCGCGCAGCAGTTGGCGACGGAAACAGTAATGCGCCGCGCAGATGCTCAGCCATACCACCACCACCGCAAACCCCGAGACCGCCGAGATCGCAACGAACACGGTGTCGGCCGCATACACGCCGGTGAGCAGTGCCAGCAAGCCGCCCAGCATGCTCAGCGACACGGCGCGCAATGGAATGCCGCGGCCGGTCAAGCGCGCCAGGCCGCTCGGCAACGTGCCTGCATCGGCCAATGACCACAGCATGCGCGCGGCTGCATACAGGCCGGAATTGGCCGCCGACAGGATCGCGGTGAGGATCACCGCGTTCAAGATGTCGGCCGCATATGGAATGCCAAACAACTCGAAGGCGCGCACGAACGGGCTGGTGTCCACGGCCGCTTGTTTGGCGGGAAGCAACGCCGCCAGCACCAGCACCGTGCCGACGAACAGCACCACCAGCCGCACCAGCGTGGTGCGGATTGCCAGCGGAATCGCGCGTGCAGGCTGGGCGGTTTCGCCGGCCGCCACGCCGATCAACTCGGTGCCGGAAAATGCGAAATTCACCGCCACCATCGTCATCAAGATCGGCAGCGTGCCATGCGCAAACCAGCCCTCGGCGCGCAGATGGCGCAGCCCGGGTGCGGGCGAACCATCGGCCAACGGCAACAGACCGATCACCGCCGCGCCGCCCAGCACGATGAACACCACGATGGTGATCACCTTGATCAACGAAAACCAGAACTCGCCTTCGGCAAACCAGCGCGCCGACACCGTGTTCAGGCCAAAGATCAGCGCGCAGAACAGCAGGCACCACGGCCACGCCGGGCTGTGCGGAAACCAGTACTGCATGCAGAAGGCTGCGGCAGTCAGGCTCGAGCCCAATGCCACCGTCCAGGTCAACCAGTACAACCATGCCACCACATAGCCAGTCGCCGGGCCGAGGTAACGCGCGGCATACACGTGAAACGCACCGGTCTGCGGCATCGCCACCGCCAGTTCGCCCAGGCATTGCATCACCAGGTACACCACCAGTGCGCCGATCAGATACGCCAATACCGTGCCCAGCGCGCCGGTACTGGCAATGATGTACCCGGTGTTGAAGAACAGGCCGGTGCCGATCACCCCGCCCAGCGACAGCATCACCAGATGGCGCACCTGCATGCTGCGCTGGAACTGCGGGGCGGTGCTCGGTGGCGATTCGGGCATGGGTTTATCTGATCGGGGGAGCCTGCATCCTGCCACGCGCACGCAGACGGGCACAGCCGTGTGCGGGCCAGCCGTGGGCCAGGGCCCGCCTCTGACTGGCGGGCGGTGATGCTGCCGACCGGTTCGTTCGTGGTGCCGGTCAGGGATCGAGCCGGCAATAGGCGCCCGGTGTGTAGCCGAAGCTCTCGCTCATCGCCTGGCGGAACTCGGCGAACGTGAAGTCGGTCGCCACCCGCATCAACACGCCGGCATAGGCACCGCCGGTTTTGCCGTTGCTGCCGGTGCCCCACTGCACCTGCCAGGTCGCGTAGGCATTACCGTCGTGGGCCTGCGCGCGCTGCAGGTCCACGCGCAGCCCTTTGACCAGTTCCATGCCCGAAATCACGCCTTCGCTGTTGGCGTAGTTGGCGGGCACGTGGATCACCGTACGGTCGTTGACCTCGCTGCGGCGGATGCCGAGATGGTTGGCGATCTTCGCCGCCAGGTAGTCGTCGAGCACATGCTTGCGGATCGCGTTGCTGGCACTGCTGAACGTGCCGGTGCGGTTGTTGGTGTAGGTCGTCATGGAGAAAGTCCTCTGGTGTTGGGTGGATGACCGGATGGGCGACGGTGCCGGGCCGGTCAGAGCTGGTGCAGGCGTTCGATGAACCGCGTGCGGTCCTCGATGCGCTGGTCGGTGGCGATCAGCGGCCTGCCCTGCCAGGTCGCCTTGCACACGCGGGCGAGGGTTGCCTCGGCATCGGCGATATCGCCGGCAGTCATCAAGTCCTCGATCGCGGTCAACTGCGCATAGCGGATCAGCACCCGGTCGCGAGCGAGGTAGACCACCTGGCTGGACGCGGCTGTGGTCACTTGCGCCAGCGCGGTCTCGAGCTGCTCCACTAACGCGGGCAGCTGGCCCGATGTCAGCGATTCGATGCGATTGCTGTTGCAGATGCTCGACCAGCCGGCAAACATGCCGTCCTCGGTGAGCAAGGGAGCAAATTGCGGCAGCCAGGCCAGCGAAAAGCAGCTATCGACGATCAGCGCCGGCGTGCGGATGCCGATGGTGACCAGATCCTCGATGAAGCTCGTGACCTTTTCGATACCTGTGCAGTCGTTTAACTTGGTCGGTGCTCCTTGGTTGTCGACATCGCCGTGGCCGCCGCCGATCCACAGCGTGTCGTAATGCAATTGCGGCGTGCCCCGCCCGGTGCGCGGCAAGGCCGCGACGATCGCGTCGCGATCGGGCAGCGTGCCGGCCGGGTGCCGGATCACATGCACGCCCTGAGGGATGGATTTGAGATACTCCGGTTGAAACGCAAGAATGGACATGGGCAGGCTCGGTTGGCATGGAAGGACGATGCCGCGGCGGCGTCATGCAAACGCGCACCGGTACGACATCGGTGTCCAGCATCGGTTGCGTCGACAGTGCAACCCATCGGCAAACCCCTGAGATCGGCCTGCCACGCGGAGGATGTCGGCGGACAGCGCTGCGCTGCCCTTCCGCACCTGCGTCCAGGAATCGCGCATGCGGCACTTCAGGTCCGTGCAGTGGCCGTTGGCAAATCAGCCGTGCTGTCCTCGATGTGCACGCACAGGGCGCCGCGTTACCCGCAGTGCATCGCTCCCGCCCGATGTCGATCGGCCATCCTGCGACCGTGCGCAAACGGGCACAGCCGTGCGCGCGCCGTGAACCGGGGCCTGCGGCTGACGAGCGGGCGGTTATGCTGCCGACTGGTTTCTGCCGGCCCTACGACATGCCGCACCATCGCCTTCCAGCTTCGCAACCATCCGCGCACGGCCTGCTCGCTGTGGACTTGCCCACAATCCTGCCGATGCCACGGCAGCCTGCGTGCGATGACGCTGCTGCGTTCCGCATCGCGAGCAGGCGCCTTGCCTTTACGTGCGACGCGCCGTCGAGCGTGCCGGCACCGCGCGGCTGGTCGACGGCACTTCATCGGAGCCCCGCATGATGCTCGCCGGCATTCACCACGTAGCCATCATCGCTGGCGACTACGCGGTCTCCAAACGGTTCTATTGCGACATTTTGGGCCTGCGTGTGCTCGACGAGCATTACCGACAAGCGCGCGACTCGTGGAAGCTGGATCTGGCGCTGCCCGACGGCGGGCAGATCGAGCTGTTCTCGTTCCCCAACGCGCCACTGCGGCCCAGCCGCCCCGAAGCGCGCGGCTTGCGCCACCTGGCCTTTCGTGTCGACGACCTGGACGCGGCGGTTGCGCATCTCAACGCCCACGGCGTGGCGACCGAAGACATCCGCATCGACGAATACACCGGCCGCCGCTTTACTTTCTTCGCAGACCCGGACGAGCTGCCGCTGGAGCTGTACGAGATCGGCTAGCGCCTGTGCCTGCCGCAACTGCAGTGCAGTGAGGCACGCGTGCCCGTCGCATCACGCGCCGAACTTCGCCTCGTGAAGGTGTCGACCATGTGACTCAAGCGCAGGGGCGCGCGGCCGTTATCGAGACGCTGGCGGCATGTCGCCGCAGCGTCGTCGCAGGCATGGATGCGGCACAGACCAACAGACGCCATGCCGGACCTGACGCATGTTTCATTTCATCCTGCGCATCGTTGTCGCCGTCGCGATCGTGCTTGCCGGCTGCGGCTTTCTTTTCCCCAAGCGCTATGTCGCGCCAAAACCCGGCGAGCCGTTCGCCACCCTGACGCTGGCCAAGCCCACCAGGCCCGCCCCGATCCCGATCGAGCCGGTCCAATACTTCGATGTCTTCGACGATGCCAGCTGCGCAAAGGGTGGCCATGGCGGATTTCTGGGCACACTGACGCCGCCCGTCAACGGCGTACTTGGGAAGTTGAGCAACAATCAGTCTCGCGAGGCGTATTCGGTTGTCCCCGACAGACCGCTGTTCTTACGCGCACGCATGGTGCAAACGCTCGACTCGCGTCGTCGGAGTCTGACCACAAGCAATTGCACCAACCTGCTGGCATTCACGCCCGCGCCTGGCGAGCACTATGTCGCCAGCCAGCTCTACGATGACCAACGTTGTCTGCTCACCGTCATCGACGTCAAGACCGGCGCTGCCCCGGCGGATCTGGAAGTTGTTCCGATTTCAGGCGAGTGCCATGCCGACTAGACGCATTTTCTTCACGGCCTTGGTCGCGCTTCTGGCCGGCTGCGGAATGACACGCAGCGCGACGATTTCCTTGTCGACCTTCGATGCGCCACGCGATGGGCCGCGTGCGCGTGTCCGCCTGGTCACCGAGCGACCCGCACCTGTGCTTTATCCAAACCGCACGTGCGTCGGCGGAACGCTACGTGGCGCCGGCATTGCGCCAGGCTCGCGGCCCGGTCCGTTCGGCACCGGCGCAGGGCAGAAGATCGGGATACCTGCCGTTGCCGTCAGCGGAGGACGCTACGTGACCGAAACGCAGGTCAAGGCAGGCGAGCCGATCACCCTGTCCCTGTCGGCAGGCGGCTGCATGGACAACCGCTGCGTGATGAACGCACCGCTGTGCACCGTAAGCCGCAGCTTTGTCCCTGAGACCGGCCAGGATTATGTCGCCACCATCCTGTCGCATGGGCAGGAGTGCGAGGTGGAAATGTTCCGCATCGTCACCCAGCAGGGACGAACACGCCTCATGGCCGAGCAGACGATGGCGGCATCGCACTGCCCCGTTTCAAACTGAACGCCCTGACTTTCCCGCACCATACCCCGCGGTATACATTCGCGATCAGGCCGCCGACGGCGGCCCTAGCAAACCCTGGGAGGGGAACCATGCGCAAGACCTTCAAGACCCTGTTGCTCGCCCTGCCGCTGGCGGCCGCTTCGCTGATGGCCCATGCAGCCGATTCGCCGGTGGGCCGCTGGACGACCATCGACGATGAAACCGGCAAGCCCAAATCGGTGGTGCAGATCGAGCAGGCCGCCAATGGCACGCTGAGCGGCAAGGTGGTCGAGATCCTGCAGTCGTCCAAAGGGCCCAACCCGGTCTGCGACAAGTGCGAAGGCGCGCTCAAGGGCAAGCCGATCAAGGGCATGACCATCCTGTGGGGCCTCAAGCCCGACGGCACCGCGGTATGGAGCGGCGGCTCGGTACTCGACCCGGCCAAGGGCAAGACCTACAAGTCCAAGATCACCCTCACCGATGGCGGCAAGAAGTTGCAGATGCGCGGCTATGTCGGCATCGAAGCGCTGGGCCGTACCCAGACATGGGTGCGTGAGTAGCCGGGATTGGGGATTGGGGATTGGGGATTGGGGATTGGGGATTGGGGAATCGGGAATCGGGAATCGGGAATCGGGAATCGTCAGAGCAGGCGTCCTTCGGGGCGCCTTTTTTGTTCTCCAATCCGCAATGCCGGCCCGCGAGAAAAATTGAAAGGCAGGGGCGAGCGCCATTGCGCTCCCACGGCCGGCGCCCATCAACAGCGCAAGAAACTTACCCTGCCTCTACCGATTCCCGAATCCCCATTCCCCATTCCCGCCCCTTTCCCGACTAATGCGATAATCGCGTGTCCCCCGCATTACGCCTGCCATGACCCGCACCGCACTCGTCACCACTGCCCTGCCGTACGCCAACGGCCCGCTGCATCTTGGCCACCTGGTCGGCTACATCCAGGCCGATATCTGGGTGCGCGCGCGCCGGTTGCGCGGCGACAAGACCTGGTTCGTCTGTGCCGACGACACCCACGGCACACCGATCATGCTGGCCGCCGAGAAGGCGGGTGTGACCCCGGAAGCCTTCATCGCCAACATCCAGGCCAGCCACGAGCGCGATTTCGCCGCGTTTGGGGTGACCTTCGACCATTACGATTCGACCAATTCGCCGGTCAATCGCGAACTCACCGAAGCCTTCTACGCCAAGCTCGAGGCGGCAGGCCACATCAGCCGGCGCTCGGTGGCGCAGTTCTACGACACGGCCAAGGGCATGTTCCTGCCGGACCGCTACATCAAGGGCATCTGCCCCAACTGCGGCAGCCCCGACCAGTACGGCGACAACTGCGAGGTCTGCGGCGCCACGTATGCGCCCACCGAGTTGAAGGAACCGAAGTCGGTGATCTCCGGCGCCACCCCGGAGCTGCGCGATTCGGAGCATTTCTTTTTCGAAGTCGGCCATTTCGACGGCTTTCTGCGTGAGTGGCTGGCTGGCGACGTGGCATTGCCCGGCGTCAAGGCCAAGCTCAAGGAATGGCTGGATGCCGAAGGCGGCCTGCGTGCGTGGGATATCTCGCGCGATGCGCCCTACTTCGGCTTCCAGATCCCCGGACAGCCAGGCAAGTATTTCTACGTGTGGCTGGATGCGCCGATCGGCTACCTGTGCAGCTTCAAGACGCTGTGCGCGCAGATGGGCGAAGACTTCGATGCGCATCTGGTCGCCGGCACCCAGACCGAGCTGCATCATTTCATCGGCAAGGACATCGTCAATTTTCACGGCCTGTTCTGGCCGGCGGTGCTGCACGGCACCGGCCACCGCGCGCCAACCCGCCTGCACGTCAACGGCTACCTGACCGTGGACGGCGCCAAGATGTCCAAGTCGCGCGGCACCTTCGTGATGGCGCGGACCTTCCTGGACGTGGGCCTGGAACCGGAGGCGCTGCGTTACTACTTCGCCGCCAAGTCCTCCGGCGGCGTGGACGACCTGGACCTCAACCTGGGCGATTTCATCGCACGGGTCAATGCGGATCTGGTCGGCAAGTTCGTCAACCTGGCCAGCCGCTGCGCCGGCTTCATCGGCAAGCGCTTCGACGGCAAGCTGGCCGAGGCGCTACCCGATGCCGCGCAGTACGACCGCTTCGTCGCTGCGCTGGCGCCGATCCGCGAAGCTTACGAGCGCAACGATGCAGCCAGCGCGATCCGCCAGACCATGGCGCTGGCCGACGAGGCCAACAAGTACATCGACGACACCAAGCCATGGGTGATCGCCAAGCAGGACGGCGCCGATGCGCAGCTGCAGTCGGTGTGCACGCAGGGCCTGAACCTGTTCCGCATCCTGGTGGCCGCGCTCAAGCCGATCCTGCCGCGTACCTGCGCCGAAGCCGAAGCCTTCCTGTCGGCACCGATGACCAGTTGGGAAGACGTGGTCCGCCCGCTCACGGCGCACACGATCCAGCCCTACACCGCCCTGTTCACCCGTATAGACCCCAAGCTGATCGACGCCATGACCGACGCTTCCAAAGACACGATGGCCGCACCTGCGGCACCTGCTGCGACCACCAAGTCCGCACCGAGCAAGGCTGACGCAAAGCCTGCCGCCGTTGCGAATCCCGAATCCCAAACCACCAATCCCGGCCTCATCGGCATCGACGATTTCGCCAAGCTCGACCTGCGCATCGGCAAGGTGCTGGTGTGCGAATTCGTGGAAGGCTCGGACAAGTTGCTGCGTTTCGAACTGGACGCCGGCGACCTGGGCAAGCGGCAGATCCTCTCCGGCATCCGTGGCAGCTACGGCGAGCCGGAGACGTTGGTGGGCCGCAGCGTGGTGTTCATCGCCAACCTGGCGCCGCGCAAGATGCGCTTCGGCATCAGCGAGGGCATGATCCTGTCGGCCGGCTTCGACGGCGGCGCCCTGGCGCTGCTGGATGCCGACAGCGGCGCGCAGCCGGGCATGCCTGTCAGGTAACGCGATTGGGGAGATGGGATTTGGGATTGGTAAAAGCCAAACCTGACTTGCTGACCCAAGACAAATTTGATGCGTCGTCGATCTTTGACTAGTGCGGGGTTTTAAAGAAGCCCGATACCAAGCTCCTGTTTCCATGCGGTCCGGAGCGTGAAGCCCCTCTCCTGCGGGAGAGGGGTTGGGGTGAGGGTACGGGGCGAAGCTCTAGTGTCGTTGTAACTGCACGTGGCTTCGCGCGTGCCCTCATCCGCCCCTGCGGGGCACCTTCTCCCGCACGCGGGAGAAGGGAACAATCAGTCACCGCGCTTTTAACCAATCCCGACTCCCGACTCCCGACTCCCCAATCCCAGCCCCCATGCACCTGGCCCTGTTCGACTTCGACCACACCATCACCACCTGCGACAGCTATGGGCGTTTCCTGCGCAAGGTGGCAACGCCGGCGCAGGTGGCAGCGGCGAGATGGCAGGCGGGGCCATGGGTGCTGGGGTTCCGGATGGGCGTGGTGTCTGCAGCCGCACTGCGCGCGCGGGTGACGCGGCTGGTTTTCAGCGGCCGCTCGCTAGATGAGATGGAAGCGCATGGCGCCGAGTACGCGCGCACTGCGCTGCCGGGCATGCTGCGCGGGGAGATGATGCAACGCATCGACTGGCACCAGGCGCAGGGACATGAAGTGGTGCTGGTGTCGGCGTCGCTGGATCTGTATCTGCAACCGTGGTGCACCCGGCATGGGTTGTCGCTGATCTGCAATCGGCTCGAACACACCGGTGGCGTGCTGAGCGGGCGCTATGCCGAGGGCGACTGCGGGCCGCACAAGGTCGCGCGGATCCGCAGTCAGTACCAATTGCATCGGTACGACTGCGTGCACGCGTATGGCGACAGCCGCGAAGACAAACCGATGCTCGCACTTGCGCAACAACGCTGGTATCGCGGCAATTTGCTGCACTGAGATGGCCGCGACGCCCGCCCCTGGCCCCGATCTGGTCGAACGCCTCGACCGCCTGCTGCCGCAGACCCAATGCGGACAATGCGGGTATGACGGCTGTCGTCCGTATGCGCAGGCGATGGCAGAGGGCCAGGCGTCGATCGATCACTGCCCGCCCGGCGGCGATGCCGGGGCACGCGCATTGGCGCAGGTGCTGGGCGTGCCGGCACGTCCCTACGATCGCAGTCGCGGGGTACATAAACTGCCGCAGGTGGCCTGGATCGTGGAAGCCGACTGCATCGGCTGCACCAAGTGCATCCAGGCTTGCCCCGTGGATGCCATCGTCGGCGGCGCCAAGCACATGCATACGGTGATCGCGCCATTGTGCACCGGTTGCGAACTGTGCCTGCCGGCTTGCCCGGTGGATTGCATCGCGTTGCATCCAACCGGCTGAGCGCGGCCGCCAGCGCGATGCCGCGCCCAGTCGGTGCCTGCGTGGTCGTGGATTGGCGCGCATGCCAGCATGACCACCCGCTGCGACAGGCGGATTCGAGCTGCACGACACGCAGGCGAGCCCCGCTCGATCAGTGCGCTGCCGCATCCAGGTTGGAAGGCTGGCACCAAGAACACCGACACCGCCGCAAGCGGCTTGGCAGTCGTCCGAATCTCCGGGGTACGACCGCATCGACTGCGCGCCAGTCGCATGCGCATGCAGACCTGCGCCACCGGCATGTCGCGGCGCCACGCTGCGGACCGGTGGCAACGAGCTAGCCGCAGACTGCGCAGGACAGCCTGATCGCGCTGCGCGCGTGCGCCCACCGTTCGAAACCTTGCACCATGCGCGCGCGCCTTGCATGTGCCGCCACGCTTGTCGTCACTCTCGCTCGCCCATGCGGCAAGACCACCGGTTGCCACACGACGCCGTGACGCTGCAGCACTGCCAGCGCCATCACCAACTACTCCTAGGCCAACCGCGCCAGCGCCGTCAGGAACGTCCTGACGCAGCCGGCGCATCCGTGCTGCGGCCGCGCCCGTATTGGTAGGCACTCCCATCGAGGATCTGCCGATGCGTCCACTTGCCGCCACCCTCGCCGCGCTCACCGTCCGTTGCCGGCCGATTCCGCCGTTGTTGCTGCTGGTGCTGGGCAGCCTGCCGCTCGGCGCGGCCGCGGTGACGCGGGTGGACGGCGATGCCTTCGATGGCGACAGCGGCGCGTTGCGGTATCGCGAGCCGCACTGGTTGCTCGACGATGGCGGGCGGCTGGTGCTGTACCGCTGCCCGGACGGGCGAGCGTTTGCGCGCAAGCAGGTCGACGGCGGCGGCAGCTCGCCCGACTTCAGCCTGATCGATGGACGCGACGGATATCGCGAAGGCGTGCGCCAACGCGACGGCGTCCGCGAAATGTATCAGCTCGCCCCGGGCAAACCCGAACGCCGCACCGCGCTGCCGCCTGGCGCCGGCGCGCGGGTGATCGATGCCGGGTTCGACGCCTATCTGCGCGAGCAGTGGGACGCCATCGCACGCGCGCCGCAAACGGTGGACTTCGTGCTGCCCAGCCTGCAGCGGCAGGTGGGCTTCCGGGTCGAACGCCTGGGCGATGCCGACGGCCAGCGGCGCTTCCGCATCAGTCTGGATGCCTGGTACGGCGCGGCAGTGCCATCGCTGGAGGTACGTTATTCGCTCGCCGACAAGCGGCTGCTGGAGTTCCGCGGGGTCGGCAATCTGCGCGATGCGAACGGCCGCTATCCGCACGTGCGCATCGTGTTCCCGGACACCCCTGCGCGCGCGGCCAGTGCCGAGGAATTGCGCGAAGCGCGCGAGCAACCGCTGGCCACGTCGTGCAGCGCCTCGTGACGCACGCCCGCGCCATCTTCACGTCCGACCACGCGCGCTTGCGTACAACGGCCCGGGCACCCATTCCCCGTACAGGAGCAGCATCGTGGCAAAAGCCTATCTCTGGATCAATGCAGTGCTCTATTTCGTCCTGGCGGTGTGGTGCACGCTCTCTCCGGCCAAGACCGCAACGGCGGTGGGCTATACCCAGCTCTCGCCGGCCGGGCAGTCGGAGTATCTGGTCATCTACGGCGGGCTGCAGCTGGGCATGGCGTTCCTGTTCGGCTACTTCGCGTGGATCGACCAAGCCCGCACCGGCCTGGTGGTCGCCCTGGCGTTCTATGCCCCCATCGTGCTGTTCCGCAGCGTCTCGCTCTCGCGCTTGTGGCCGGTCTCTGCGCCCACTGTTGCGCTTGCCGGGGTGGAGATCCTGTTGTTGCTTGCCGCGGTGCTGCTGTGCTGCTGTGGTTCCAGCGTAAGTGAAAGACACGCTCGGCCCAGTCCGGTAGCATCGCCCCCACCTCACCCAACGCCCGACCGCATGAGTGCCATTCCTGGCCACGACGACGATGAGACCGGACGCCTGCTGACCGCAACCGCCGGCGGCGACCGGCATGCTTTCGAAGCGCTGTATCGGCAAACCTCCGCCAAGCTGTTCGGCGTGTGCCTGCGGATGATCCCGCAACGTGCCGAAGCCGAAGAGGTGCTGCAGGACGTGTTCACGCTGATCTGGCACAAGGCCGGGCAGTTCGACCCGAGCCGCGCACGCGGGCTCACGTGGCTGGCGATGATCGCGCGCAACAAGGCCATCGACCATCTGCGCGCCAACGCGCCGCAGCGCCGCAACGTGGCGCTGGACGATGCCGGCGAACTGCGTGCCAGCGATGCCTCGCCGCTGGATCGCACCGAGCGCGCCAGCACGCGCCGGCGCATCGATCACTGCCTGGCCGAGCTGGAACAGCCACGCAGCGAGTTGATTCGCACGGCGTTCTTCGAAGGCATCACCTACGAAGAGCTCGCCGCGCGCACCGATACGCCGATCGGCACGGTCAAGAGCTGGATCCGTCGGGGTCTGGCCAAACTCAAGGCATGTCTGGAACGATGAGTACGCCCTTTCCCATCGACCAGGAACCGCCACGCGACGTGCTTGCCGGCGAATACGTGCTTGGCCTGCTGAGCGCGGAAGAACGCCTGGCGGCCGAACAACGCATCGCCACCGACGGCCAGTTCGCCCAGGCAGTGCTGCAGTGGCAGGAGCTGCTGTCGCCGCTGCTGGAAGAAATCGTCGCGCAGACGCCGCCGGATCAGGTGTGGGTGCGCGTGCGCCAGGCGCTGGGCTTCGATACGCCCTTACGCGCGGTGCCTTCTGCAGCGCCGGTCGGTACGTCCGCGCCTGCGGCGCCGTTGTGGAACAGCGTGCGGTTCTGGCGTTGGGCCAGCGTCGGTGGCCTGGCCACTGCAGCGGTCTGCGTGCTCGCCCTGCTCAACGTGCGTACGCCGCCGGCACCGGTGCAGCCGCCGCCCACTGGCGAGGTGGCGCAGACCCCGCCCCCCCCGCCTGCGACCAATCCCCCTGCCGCGACCGGGATCGCCATGACCTCGACCCTGGCCACCGAAGACGGTCGCCCTGGTTATGTGGCCTTGATGGACGCCGACAAGCACACCATCACGGTGACGCCACTGGACCGCACCGCCACCGCCGACAAGGTGCCGGAGCTGTGGCTGATCACCCCCGATGGCAGGGCGCATTCGATGGGTACCTTCGACGATCAACGTGCACGCCGTGCGCAGATTCCCGATCAGTTGATGCCCATGTTGAGCAACGAAGCCATTCTGGCCGTCACGCTGGAGCCGCCGGGTGGCGCGCCCGGTGGCGTTGCCACAGGTACGGTGGTGGCCAAGGGCGGCATCAGCACGCTGGCGATGGCTCCCTGATCCAGCGCCGCTAGCCTCGCCTGCGGGCACGTCGCAGGCGAGGCCTTCCAAAACAGCCTCATCCACGCCGGTATGCGCTGGCGCGGGCAATGTGTGCGCAGCTGCGCGATTCATTCGCAACGCCAAGCGAACCCCACCCATGCATGCGACGATCAAGCGGCCTGGTGCATCTGTTTGCCGGCAGCGTCCGTACTGGGTCACGACTACCTATGGAGAATCACGCGTGCCGAGCACTGGCCTGGACCCTGACGCCGCAGCGCCGCAGCCCGCCACCGCACCGCCGCGTGGCGGCCTGGCCGCACGCGTCGGCAGCCTGCGTCGCTGGGTGGATTCGCAAACCGACGAGCCCCTGGACCAAGCGCGTGCCGATCGCATCGACTGGCTACGTGCGGTGCCCTTTATCGCCTTGCACCTGGCCTGCCTGGCGGTGTTCTGGGTCGGTGCGTCCTGGTTTGCGGTGGGCGTGGCCGTGGCGTTGTACGCGCTGCGCATGTTCGCGCTCACCGGGTTTTATCACCGCTATTTTTCGCACCGCGCCTTCAAGACTTCGCGGGTGTTGCAGTTCGTGTTCGCCGCCATCGGGGCCACTTGCGTGCAGCGGGGGCCGTTGTGGTGGGCGGCGCATCATCGCAACCACCATCGGCATACCGACACCGGGCGCGATCCGCATTCGCCGGCGCAGCACGGCTTCTGGTGGAGCCATACCGGCTGGTTCCTGACCCCGCGCAATTTCCGCACCGACTGGGAAGTGATCCCCGACCTGCGCCGTTTTGCCGAACTGCGCTTTCTGGACCGCTTCGACATCGTGATGCCGGTGCTGCTGGCGCTGGGCCTCTACCTGCTCGGCAACTGGCTGGCAGTAGCTGCGCCCGCGCTGGAGACCAGCGGTGCGCAGTTGCTGGTGTGGGGCTTTGTGATCTCCACCGTGGCGTTGTTCCATGCCACCTTCACCATCAACTCGCTGGCGCATCGTTTCGGCAGCCGGCGCTTCGACACCCGCGACGACAGCCGTAACAACTGGCTGCTGGCACTGCTCACCTTCGGCGAAGGCTGGCACAACAATCACCATTTCTTTCCCGGCTCGGCGCGCCAGGGATTGCGATGGTGGGAATACGACATGACCTGGTACGGACTCACCGCGATGTCGTGGGTGGGGCTGGTGTGGGACCTCAAGCCGATGCCGAAGCTGCTCACCCAGCGCGCCGAACGGGTGAAACGATGAGCGAGGGCAGAATTGCCGTGGTCGGCAGCGGAATCGCCGGCCTCGGTGCAGCATGGTTGTTGTCGCGGCGCTACGAGGTCACCCTATTCGAGGCTGCCGATTATCTGGGCGGGCATACGCACACGCACGACATCGACCTGGACGGTCAGCGTTACGCGGTGGACAGCGGCTTCATCGTGTTCAATCCGCAGCATTACCCGCTGCTCACCCGCATGTTCGCCGAGCTGGACGTGGCCGCGCAGCCGACCACGATGAGCTTTTCGGTCCACGATGCACGCAGCGGGCTCGAATACAATGCCGGCAGCCTGGGCGGACTGTTCTGCCAGCGCCGCAACCTGCTCAGTCCGCGCTTCTGGGGCATGCTGGCCGACCTGCGCCGCTTCTATCGCCAGGCACCGGCGGTACTGCACAGCGACGAGCGTTTCAGCACGCTGGGCGCGTATCTGCAGCGGCACGGCTATTCGGATGCGTTCCGCGACCAGCACCTGGTGCCGATGGCCTCCGCGCTGTGGTCCTCGCCCTCGCAGACCATTCTCGAATTTCCGATGGGCCAGTTGATCGGTTTCATGGCCAATCACCACATGCTGCAACTGAGCGGGCGCCCGCAGTGGCAGGTGGTGCGTGGCGGGTCCAACAGCTATGTGCGTGCGCTGCGGCGGCGCTGGCAGGTGATCGAGCGCCTGTCCACGCCGGTACAGTCGATCCGCCGCACGCCCAATGGCGTAGTAGTGAAAGCTTCGCATTGCGAGGAACATTTCGACCACGTGGTGCTGGCCTGCCATGCCGACGATGCGCTGGGTCTGCTCAGCGACGCCACGCCGGCCGAACGACACATCCTGGGCGGCATCACCTACCAGGACAACGATACCGTGCTGCACACCGATGCCAGCGTGCTGCCGCGCGACCGGCGCGCCTGGGCCGCATGGAACGCGCACGTGCCGGCCGACCCGGATGCCGCCTGCACGGTGAGCTACTGGATGAACGCACTGCAGTCGATCGCGTCACCGCAGCCGTTCATCGTCAGCCTCAATCGTAATCACGAGATCGACCCCGGCAAGGTGCTGCGGCGCATGCGCTACCGCCATCCGGTACAGAACGCGGCGGCAGTGGCGGCACAAGCGCGCAAGGCCGACATCCAGGGCGTGCAGCACACCTGGTTTGCCGGCGCCGCGTGGGGCTTCGGTTTCCACGAAGACGGCCTGCGCAGCGGCGTGGACGTCGCGCATGGCCTGGGAGTGGATTGGTGATGCAGCTGCTGCGCGACGCCCACCACGACGCGGTGCCGTTGCCCCCTTCCGAGGGCAGCGGTGCCGGTCGCGTGGCGGGGCCGTTGCGCAGCGCGATCTACACCGGCTGGGTGCGGCACCGGCGCTTCATGCCCAAGGCGCTGCACTTTCGCTATCGCCTGTTCCTGATGTACCTGGATCTGTCCGAGCTGGACCAGGTGTTCGCACGACGCTGGTTGTGGTCGGTGGGGCGCGCCAATCTGGCGCAGTTCCGGCGCAGCGACTATCTGGGCGATGCCAACATTCCGCTGGAGCAGGCCGTGCGCGACTGCGTGCAGGCGCATACTGGCGAGCGCCCCGAAGGCGCGATCCGGCTGTTGACGCACCTGCGTTATTTCGGCCACGTGTTCAACCCGGTCAGCTTCTACTATTGCTTCGATCGCCACGACAGCCTGCGCTGGATCGTGGCCGAAATCACCAACACCCCCTGGCAGCAGCGCCACACCTACGTGCTGCCGGTCGCGCAGGCGCGCACGCATCGCGATGTGCACGCGTGGCGCTTCGACAAGCGCTTCCACGTTTCGCCGTTCATGGGCATGCAGCACCGCTACGACTGGCGCTTCAGCGTGCCGGATGCGCAGTTGCGCGTGCACATGGATGTGCTGGACACCGTTGGCGACGATGCCGGCGGCTCCATCGACAACAGCGGCACGCGCCGCTTCGACGCCACCTTGGTGCTGCAGCGTCAACCACTCACCGCGCGCAACCTGGCGCGCACGTTGCTGGCCTATCCGTTGATGACGGTGTGGGTGGTGGTCGCCATCCACTGGCAGGCCCTGCGCCTGTGGCTGCGCGGCAACCCCGTCCACGACCACCCTCACCCGCCTGTGCGAGAACCCCGATGAACGCCACGTCCCTGCCCGATCACGCTGCGCCGCGCGCGGCCTCCTGGACGGACCGCCTGCTGCGCAAGCGCCTGCTGGCCACGCTTGGCGAGTTGCGCGATGGGCAACTGCAGCTGCACGAAGCCGGCACCGTCACCACACTTGGCACGGCCACTGGCGCGCAGGCCTTGCAGATGCAGTTGCGCGTGATCGATCCCGGCTTCTATCGGCAGGCGGCGCTCAACGGCAGCGTCGGTGCGGGCGAGTCGTATATGGACGGGCAATGGCAGTGCGACGACCTGGTGGCGTTGATGCGGCTGCTGCTGCGCAACCGCGAGCGGCTGGACGCGATGGAGACCGGCACCGCGCGTTTGGGCGGCTGGGCCATGCGCAGCCTGCATGCGTTTGCGCGCAATACCCGCAGCGGCAGCCGGCGCAATATCGCCGCGCATTACGATCTGGGCAACCCGCTGTTCAAGCTGTTCCTGGATGAAAACCTGATGTACTCGTCGGCCATCTTCGTCGATGGCGAAGAGGCGCAGGGCGAAGCGGCGCTGGAGCGCGCAGCGACCCGCAAGCTCGAACGCATCTGCCAGAAACTGCGCCTGGCGCCGCACCATCATGTGGTGGAGATCGGCACCGGCTGGGGCGGCTTCGCGCTGCACGCCGCACGCGAACACGGCTGCCGCGTCACCACCACCACCATTTCGCGCGAGCAGTTCGAGCTGGCCAACCAACGCATCGCCGCGGCAGGGCTGAGCGATCGGGTGACGGTGCTGTTGCGTGACTACCGCGACCTGGAAGGCCGCTTCGACCGCGTGGTCTCGATCGAGATGATCGAAGCCATCGGCCACCAGTATCTGGACACCTACTTCGCCAAGGTCGGCAGCCTGCTGGCGGACGATGGCGAAGCGCTGATCCAGGCCATCACCATCGAAGACCACCGCTACAAACAGGCGCTGCACTCGGTGGACTTCATCAAGCGGCATATCTTCCCGGGCAGCTTCATTCCTTCGATTGCGGCGATGACCGGCGCGATCGCGCGCGCCAGTGATCTGCGCCTGTTCAATCTGGAAGACATCGGCCCGAGCTACGCGCTGACCTTGCGCGCGTGGCGGCAGCGTTTCATGGCGCAGTTGCCGCAGGTGCGTGCGCTGGGTTACGACGAGCGCTTCATCCGCATGTGGGAGTTCTACCTGGCCTATTGCGAAGCCGGTTTTCTGGAACGCTCGATCGGCGATGTGCATTTGTGGCTGAGCAAGCCCGGTGCGCGCCCGCCGCAGTTCGTACCGGGCCTTGCCGCCGACGCATGAAGCAGCTCGGCAACTACCTCGGCCTGCAGGTGCTGTGGCTGGTAGCGGTCAGTTCCGCTGCGCATGCGCGCATCTGGCCAACGCTGCTGGTGCTGGCCGCATTTGCGCTGTACCAGCTGTGGCCATCGCGACGCGCGCCCGGCGACGTGCAGTTGATGGTGGCCGCCTTATCGCTGGGCTTGCTGCTGGACACCACGCTCGCCGCGGGCAATTGGGTGCGCTACGCCGCGCCGTGGCCGGGCAGCCTGCTGGCGCCACCGTGGATCCTGGCGTTATGGCTGGGCTTTGCGCTCACCCTCAACCATTCGTTGGCCACGGCAATGCAGCAGCCGTGGCTGGCGGTGCTGCTGGGCGCCATCTTCGGGCCGTTTTCGTACTGGCTGGCGCAACGCAGCTGGCATGCGGTGGAATTTCAAGCGCCTTACCTGCATTCCGCGCTTGCCGTGGGCATCGGCTGGGGCGTGGCCTGCGGCGTGTTGTCGCTGTATGCACGCCGGCTGGCGCGACCATTGCCCGATGACCCCACTGGAGAACTGCAATGAATGCCTGGCCGCTGCTGCATGTGGGCGTGTTCGCAAGCGTGGTGATGGTGATCGGCTGGCTATGGCAGCGTCGCAGCGGCAACGCCGGCCCGGTCGATGTGTTGTGGGCAGGCTGCCTGGCGGTGGCTGCGCCGTATTGTGCGTGGATGTCCGATGGCGCGGTGCTGCCGCGCGTGCTGGTGGCGGTGCTTGGGGGCGTGTGGGGCGCGCGTCTGGCGCTGCATCTGGGCGTGCGCGTGTTCGGCGACCCGCACGAAGACGGCCGCTACCGCGCGTTGCGCGAACATTGGAACGGCAGCCAGAGCAAGTTCCTCGGCTTTTTCCTGGCCCAGGCCGTGGTGGTGGTGCTATTTGCGGTGCCGTTCCTGGCCGCAGCGAGCAACCCAAACGCGCAATGGAGCGTATGGACAGGCATCGCGATCGTCGTGTGGTTGATCGCGGTCGGTGGCGAGGCATTGGCGGACCGGCAGCTGTCGGCGCACAAGGCCAACCCGGCCAATCGCGGCAAGACCTGTCGCGCCGGACTGTGGCGTTATTCGCGCCACCCCAATTACTTTTTCGAGTTCGTGCACTGGTTCGCGTATCTGGCGCTGGCCGTCGGTGCAGGCCCTTGGCCGGTAGCGCTGTGCGCGCTCGGGCCGGTGGTGATGTTCGTGTTTCTGTATCGCTTCACCGGCATTCCTTACACCGAGCAACAGGCGCTGCGCTCGCGTGGCGAGGACTATGCCCAGTACCAGCGCAGCACCAGCGCGTTCTTTCCGCTTCCCCCTTCGTCCTGATTTGCCTGGAGAGTTGCATGTCTACCGTTATCGTCCCGCCATCCGCGCAGCCCGAAGAAGCCTTCGCCACGCGGCTCGCCGAATCCGGCGTGCTGCCCGATGCCATCTTGCGCTACGGCATCCGTCGCCTGTGCGCGCAGCGCCTGCGCGATGAGCGCGGCAACGATGCCGATGCCAACGGCGAGCGCCAGCGCGCCTTCATCGACAGCCTGCGCGCCAGCGCGATCGCGATCGAAACCGATGCGGCCAATCGCCAGCATTACGAATTGCCGCCGCAGTTCTTCACCCTGTGCCTGGGCCGCCGGCTCAAGTACAGCAGCTGCTATTGGGACGCCACCACGCCCACTCTGGATGCCGCCGAAGAACGCATGCTGGCGCTGTACGGCGAACGCGCCGAGCTGGCCGATGGACAGCGCATCCTGGAATTAGGCTGCGGCTGGGGCTCGTTGACGCTGTGGATGGCCGAGCGCTATCCGAATGCCAGCATCACGGCAGTCTCCAACTCACGCCCGCAGCGCGCGCATATCCTTGAGCAGTGCCGCATCCGCGGGCTGGGCAACGTGCAGGTGATCACTGCCGACGTCAACGCGCTAACCCTGCCACCGGGCGACTTCGATCGCATGGTGTCAGTGGAAATGTTCGAGCACATGCGCAACTACCGCGAGTTGCTCGCGCGCGTCGGCAGCTGGCTGGCACCGGGCGGCAAGCTGTTCGTGCACATTTTTTGCCACCGCGATCTGGCCTACCCGTTCGAAGTGGCCGGCGAAGACAACTGGATGGGCCGGCACTTTTTCACCGGCGGGCTGATGCCGGCGGCCGATACCCTGCTGCATTTCCAGCAGGATGTGGTGATCGAACAACGCTGGGTGCTGTCAGGCGAGCATTACGAAAAGACCGCCAACGCTTGGCTGGAAAACCAGGACCGCCACCGCGACCAGATCATGCCGCTGTTGAAGCAGACCTACGGCGACGATGCGCAGCGTTGGTGGCAGCGCTGGCGGATGTTCTGGCTGGCCTGCGCGGAATTGTTCGGCTACGACCAGGGCCGCGAATGGGGTGTGGCGCATTACCGCTTCGTCAAGCGCTGAGTGCAGCGCCGGCAGTCGTTGCGAACATGACTGCCGGCCACCATGCACCGCGCGTGCGTACGTGCGCGCACTGCGATAACCGCGCAGCAGTCACTTGGTTGCGCTGAAGCGGTGCGTGCCATCGCGCGCCGCTTCAAGCGCCGCACCCGGTGGCGCGCTCAGCCCGCCGCAGCGGTCACCACGATTTCCACCTTCCACTCCGGCCGCGCCAACTTGGCTTCAACGGTGGCGCGGGCAGGCGTGAAGCCGTGCGGCACCCACTCGTCCCAGGCCTTGTTCATGCCATCGAAATCGGCGATGTCGGCGAGGAAGATTTCCGCACGCAGGATCTTGGTCTTGTCGCTGGCCGCCAGCGCCAGCAGCTTGTCGATCTCGCCCAGCACCTGGCGGGTCTGCCCGGTGATGTCCTGGCTGGTGTCCTCGGCAACCTGGCCGGCCAGGTAACACACGCCGGCATGGACGGTCATTTCGGACATACGCGGACCCGCATCGAATCGCTGCAGCATTTCAGGCTTCCTACGGTTGATTGACCCCTGCATTGTCCCGCGAATGCGGCAGACGTGCAGCCCCGTCGCGCTCGCAGCGCGCCAACACGGTGCCCGCGCGCACCATCCACACCACGATCAGTACGATGGCGATCTTCTGGCTGATGCCCAGAGGTGCGCTCGTCACCGTGACATGGAACAGCAACACCGCAAACGCGGCCCAGCCCAGCAGAAAGGCCGAAGGAAAGTGCGCACGCCACCGCACATCGCGTCGGAAGTACCACGACTGCAGCAACACCGCGGCAATCACGCACAGAAATGTCGTATCCGCCGACAGCACATGCACCATCGCCGCCGCCTCCGGTGCCAGCTCGGGCATCCAGCTGTCCCCGATCGAGACCATGCACAGCCCCACTGCGGCCATCCAGAACAAACCCAGCACGGTGCGGCTGCGCGCGGCCGGCGCCAATGCCGCATACAGGCCCAGCGCCAGCCACGCCATCGTGGCGGCCAACAGGCAGTAGGCGGTGCGCAGCAACAGGCCATACGGGCCGTGCAGATAGGCGCTCAGTTGCGCATCCACCCACCATAGATCGCCGCGCAGCCATTGCAGCACCAGCACCAGCCCGATGAAGACCATGCCCGCGGCCGCGGCGATGCGGCCGGCGGAGCCGCGCCAGCGCGGCGGCATGGCGCGCGCGTGGGGCGCAAACGTGGGGGAATCGGGTGGATTGCGCATCAGCAGCCTGTCTGCCTTCCAACTGTCATGGCGGTCCTGTCGTGTTCGTTCGGCACGCGTGTGCGGCTTTGCCCTATGATGCGCGCGGCCGGCCCGCACAGATACTGTGTCGGTACGATCGAACCACGCGTTCACCGGATGTCGGCACCTTCGCAACCACGCGGCATGCACCCTCAACCCGACCGGCCCATGCATTGCAAACGCGCGCGCGGCACATCTCGTGCATGCATCCATCTTCCCTTTCAGCAGATCCCGTTGCCCTCATGACGGATACCTCCACGTCCTCCGAAAGCTCCGCCAGCGGTTGGCGTCGCGCCCTGCCGGTCATCATCAGCCTGGCGATCCTGGCGATGGCCCTGCATGCGCTGTCGTCGCAGTTCACCGACCACGGCTATCGCCAGATCCGGCACGCGTTCCGTGAGCTGGGTGCGGGGCAGATCGCACTGACGCTGCTGCTCGGCTTGAGCAGCTACGCGTGCCTGGTCGGCTTCGACTGGGTGGGGCTCAAACGCACCGGCAAGCAGTTGCATCCGGCACGGGTGGGCATCACTGCCTTCATGGCGCATGCGGTCGGGCAGACTTTGGGCTTTGCCGCTCTCACCGGCGGCGCCGTGCGCCTGCGCGGCTACGGCAGCGTGGGCCTGACCCTGGCCGAGATCGGCCAGGTGGTGCTGATGAGCACACTTGGTTTCATCTTCGGGGCCTGGGTGCTGCTGGGTCTGGCATTGCTGCTGGAACCGGAAGCGGCCGCGCGCGCGTTGCCGATCACCGCGCAGGCCATCCGCATCGCCGGCATCGTCCTGCTGGTCGGCTACGGCGCCATGCTGGCGCTGGTCGGCAAACAGGGCCGCGAGTTCGGCATCCGCAGCCTCCGGTTCTGGTTACCGGACCGCACCACGGTACTGGGCGTCACCGCACTGAGCCTGGTGGAGCTGGGTCTGGCCGCGGCCGCGTTCTACGTGCTGCTGCCGCCGGACCCCGGTACCGGCTACTTCGGCTTCATCGGCATCTGGCTGGTGGCCGTGGTGGCCGGGCTGATCTCCACCGTGCCGGCCGGCCTGGGCGTGTTCGAGTGGAGCCTGCTCAAACTGCTGCCGCACGTGACCCCTGCCGCGGTCCTGGCGGCGGCGCTGGCTTACCGCGTCACGTATTACATCGTGCCGCTGCTGATCTCCGTGGCCATGGCGGCCGCCTCCGGGCTGCGCGCGCCGGTACGCGTAGGCGCCAGCACCGCGCGCACCGTGTGGAAGACCCTGCGCCCGTGGCTGCCGCAGATTCTGGCGTTGGCGGTGTTTGCGGTGGGTGCCGCGCTGGTGATCGACGGCACCCTGCCGACACCGCGCGCACGCCAGGAAGTGGCGCCGCTGCCGCTGATCGAAACCTCGCACCTGCTGGTCAGCCTGGGCGGCATGATGCTGTTGCTGATCGGCCAGGGCCTGCAGCGCCGCAGCCATGCGGCCTGGGTGCTGGCGCTGGGCGTGTGCCTGCTGCTGCCGCCATTGGCGCTGCTGCGCGGCAGCCATATCTCGGTGTCGTTGTCGGCGGCGCTGGCAGCAGTTGCGCTGTGGGCGGCACGGCGCGAGTTCTATCGCCAGGGCGCGCTGCTGGACGAAGCCTGGTCGTGGCGCTGGCTGAGCAACCTGGGCCTGGTGCTGGTGGCCACGTTCTGGCTGCTGTTCTTCGTCTACAGCCATGTCGAATACAGCAACGATCTGTGGTGGCAGTTCGCCACCTCGGCCAATGCGCCGCGCGCATTGCGCGCCGCGCTGATCCTGTGCGTGGGCGTGATCGTGTTCGGCATGGCGCGCCTGCTGCGTGGTGGGCGCAGGCCGATGCCGGCCGCCGATGCGCAGACGTTGCAGACGCTGGCACCGATCCTGGCCACCAGCACCGATACCCAGGCCTGCCTGGCGCTGACCGGCGACAAGGCGTTTTTGTTGGATGAGCAGCGCCGTGGCTTTGTGATGATGCAGCGCTATGGCGGCTCGCTGATTTCCATGGGCGACCCGGTCGGCCCGCCGGAGGTGGCGTGCGCGCTGATCTGGCGCTTCCGTGAAGAGGCCGACCACATGGGCCTGCGCCCGGTGTTCTACCAGGTCGGCGAACGGTACTGGCAGACCTATCTCGATATGGGCCTGACCCTGGTCAAGCTGGGCGAAGAGGCGATCGTGCCGCTGGAAGGTTTCACCCTGGAAGGCCGCGACCGCGCCGACCTGCGCCAGGCCTGGAACCGCGGCAAGCGCGGCGGCCTGAGCTTCCGCATGCTGCCGCCCGAACAGGTGGAGAAGGTATTGCCGCGCCTGGCCGAGGTGTCAGAACAATGGCTGGAAGAAAAATCCGGCGAAGAAAAAGGCTTCTCGCTGGGCAGCTTCGATCCGGATTACCTGCGTCGCTTCCCGGTGGCGGTGGCCGAGGCCGAAGGCCAGATCGTGGCCTTCGCCAATGTGTGGTGGGCACCGGCCGGCGGCGAACTCTCGGTGGACCTGATGCGGCACAGCGCGCAGGCACCGAAGGGCACCATGGACTTCCTGTTCATCGAGTTGTTCCTGTGGGGCCAGGCCAACGGCTACACGCGGTTCTCGCTGGGCATGGCGCCGTTGTCGGGCCTGGCCGAACATCGCCTGGCCGGGCGCTGGAACCGCTTCGCCAGCCTGGTCGCGCGGCACGGCGAGCGCTTCTACGGATTCAGCGGTCTGCGCCGCTTCAAGTCGAAGTTCGCCCCGACCTGGCGCCCGCGCTACCTGGTCGCCCCCGGCGGCATGCATCTGCCGGCCGCCTTGCTGGATGTCACCCGCCTGATCTCGGCCGATCCTGGGCGGCAGGAGTAAGGCCTGGTGGACGCTGGCGCCAGGCCTGCGGGTCTGGCGGCACTGGTTACTGCGGATGCCGGAAGCGCGGGCGCGCTCGGTTCCTGCAATGCTGGCCTGCCAGGAAACGGCCGCGAAACGTGAAGGCGCGGTGCCGCATTCGAGGGCGGGACCGTGCTCTGGCCTGGATCCGGCCAGAGCGCTTGCATGGATGGATTCACCCGCATCCCGACACCGGATGCGGCACCGCGGCCGCTCACCAACCTTGCGCATGTCGCTACGGACGCTTACACGCATGCCATCGCCGGCGGCGGAAAAGAATCGCTAGGGCGGAAAGCGCGGCAGCGGAATTGAATGATCGGACTTCTGTACATCGCCTTCGGCAGCGACGTACAGCGTCAAGACGCCGACATCCCTACGTCGGCGCGCGCATCAAAGCAACCGGTGTTGCGTCTTATTTCGACAGCGCGTGCAGCTGGTCCATGATCGTCTTGGCCAGGGTCGCGTAATCGCCCTTGAAATGGTGATCGCCCGGCAGTGCGACCCGCCTGGCCGCGTTTGCGGGCAGGTCCGGGCACAGCGCATCGCCGTCGTCCTGGCCGTAGATGCACACCGTCGTGCCGGCCGGCAGACGCTGTATCTCCGGCGCGATCGGCAGGCCCTCGTCGTCCGAGCCCAGCCAATTGCTGACATGGAATTCGTAGTCGGCCAGCTTGCCGACCGACAACAGCGCCGTCATGCGCAGGTTCTGCTTGGTCGCCGCCGGCAGTTTGTTGATGGCCGCCGGCAGCACGTCGGCGCCCTGCGAAAACCCGATCAAGACCACGCGCTGACGATCCCAGCGCTGCGCATAGATGCGGGCAATGCGATCCAGGTCGTCGGCAAAGCCTTGCGGCGTGCGCTCGGTCCAGAAGTAACGCAGCGAATCCAGGCCGACCACCGGAATGCCTTGCGCGGCGAGCGCGTCGGCCACCTCTTCGTCCAGGCCGGCCCAACCGCCATCGCCGGAGACGAAGATCACGAAGGTGTCGTCGTCGCTGTCGCCATCGGGCTTGGCCGGCAGTTCCACCACCGGCAGATCCGCCAGACCGCCCGGCGGCGGCGGCAAAGCCACGCCCTTCTGCTCGCCCAACGAGCGCACCGCAGCACGCAGGCCGGGCAGGATGTCGCCTTGCGCGGAGCGCCGGAAGGTTCGCGCCTGCGGCACCTGTTTGAGGAAACCCTCCTCGGTGGCCGCGGGGCAGCGTTTGTCCTGGCTGGCGGCCAGCACCCACGGAATCTGCAGCGGCACCGGCAACAGGGTATTGGTGCCCGGGCTGACACCCGGCTGGCAGATCGCCTGATTAGACACGGTGGCCGGGCACAGCCCGTCGGTCAGCACGCCGGCCAGCACATGCGACTTGGATTGCGCAGCGATCGCGTAGGCCAGCGCCGCGCCCTCGCCATCGCCCACCAGCAGCGGCAGGCGGTAGGTGGGAATGTGGTAGAAGGCCTGCATGTAGCGCGAGAAGTTTTCCACGTCGCCAACCGAGAACGTGCAGGTGCCGCCGGCCTTGCGCAGCACCGCGTACAGATGCGCGGTATCCACCACCGCCACCATCGCACCGTCGGCGCGCAGGCTTTCTGCCTGGGCCTGGCGCTTGGCGGCATTGCCGGCACCGGCCAGCCAGATCACCACCCGTTGCGGCTCGCCCTTTGGCATCAGCACCGGCACCTGCTCGAAACGGCCATGGCTGACCGGTCCCGGCGCCTGCGCGGCGACCATGCCCGACAGCGTCAACATCGCCGCGCCGCAGAGCGCGCTCCATATTTCAAGTCGTCGCATGTCGCACCATCGGGAAAAGTGGTTCAAAGATAATCGTTCCGGACCGCAGCGCGAAGCGCGGGACAGCGCTCATTGGGCTTCGGGGCGGCTGGGCAACGGCTGGCGCGCCTCCCACGCGGCCAGGGCCTGGCGGTAACGCGTCAGCTCCTCGGCATACAGATCGTGCACGCACAGCGGGCAGCCGCTCTCGCAACATTCGTTGGGCGCAGGCGGCTGCGGGGCGATCGGGCGTGGGTCGGGGCTGGAAGCAGCGCTGTCGTGCATGCGGGCATTGTAGCGTGCGCATCGGACTCAGCCGGGCATGCAGCCGGGCCAGGGCATGGCCGCTCAGCGCCCCAGCGGCCGGCGCAGATTGGCGCGCGCCGCGGCGTCGTGATGGGTATGGAAGTAGTCGCTCAGGAAGATGCGCGGCTGCTTGAGCACACCGGCCAGGAACCGGCGGCGATTGAGCCGGAACAGCACGCTGGGCACGTGCCCGCGATACTCCTCGGCGATGGCCCGATCGTAGGCATCGAACACCGCTGCGGGCGCGGCCAGGATCGCCATGTCGCAGTCCAGGAACAGCGCGGCGTCTTCATCCACGTCCTGCGGCAGCACGTGCCCATGCCGGGCCGTGAGCAGGATCAGCGCCTGCACCCGCTCGACGTCCACCTGCGCCTGCGGCCACCAGCGCGGGATGGATTCGGCCGCCATCCGTGCCGATTGCGCTTCATTGTCGCTGCGTCCGGGCTGATACACCGCATCGTGGAACAGCACCGCCAGCCAGACCTCCACCGGCTGGCGCCAGCCCGGCCCGGCGGCGACCTCTGCGTAGTGCTGCAGCACCGCGCGGACATGGCCGAAGTGGTGGTAAGCGCGCGGCGGCGTGGCATAGGCCTGTTCGAGCGCGGCCAGGTGGTCGGCGTGCAATGGCAATGGCGTGAGGATGTCCATGCCGCAGGCTACCGCGTACGCGTGGTCATGCCCATCAGCGCAGCGACCAGCGGCCTTCGATCTGGTAGCGCGACTGGCCGAGAAAGCTGCGCACCAACGCGAACTCGCGCACGGTCCAGGCAAGCGCATCGCAGCGCCGCTGCGGCACCGCCTGATTGCAGTACAGCAGCGTCATGTGCGGCGTGTATTGCGCGTCGCCGGCAATGCCGACATGCGCCAGCTGCTTTCCCAACGCGCCTTGCAGCTCGTAAAGCCCGCGCACCTGCTCTTCGCCACGCAGCACGCAGGGAAGCTGCGAGCGCCTGCCACCGAAGGTGCCGACGCGATCGAACTCCACCTCGAACGCGCCCATCTGCACGCGCGTCGCGGCCTGGCTGGCGCGGCTCACCAACGAGGGCGGCAGGCCACCGGCGTAATCGCCCAGATGATGCAGGGTCACATGCAGCCGTTCGCGCGCAAGCGGCTTGCCTTCGGCGTGCCCGCCTTGCAACAGGCTGTCGGCGATCCGCGCTGCATGCTCGGCGGTGGGCGCATCGGCCATCACCGCGAAAAACAAACGTTCGGTGGTCTTCTCTTCTCCAAGCCCGAGCGACAACTGCGCCTCGGCCGACGACAGGTACAGGAACTGTTGCTTCATGGGTGGATGCCACGACCGCGCAACGCGCGCCTGCCTGAAGAAGGGCGGCGGATACTAGCAGACCCGACGCGCACCGAATATGCCGAATTGCAGGATGCGGATGTGGAACCGTTCCGCATTGCGTGGAACTGCGATTGCGGCATTGGCCAGGCACGCGCGCCGTGCCACGACACAAAAAGAAACGGGCAGCCTGCGCTGCCCGTTTCCGCCTTTATCGTCTTACCCCAGAGCTGCATCGGTTCGGTGACGATGCACTTCGGTTCTGCACTCGATTTATGCAGCGCTCTTCATCGCATGCTTGCGGTTACGCATGACGTCATGGCAAGCGCGCACTTCCGGCAGCAGGCGCAGCGCGGCTTCGCGTGCAGCGGCCGGGGTGTCCTGGTCGGCGATGGTCTGATCGAACGCCTTCAACAGACGGTCTTCGGACTCTTCCAGCTCGGCCACATAGCCGTACTTGGTGTCGCCCAGGGTTGCACGAACCTTGCCGTAAAACTGCTGCATGCTGCCCACCATGGTGCCGTGCTGTTCCGGCGTTCCACCGGCGGCGGTGACCACACTGCTCAGGCTGCTGACGATGTCGGTCTTGACGCCGGCAATGCGAAGGAACAGCGTCGCCAGCTCTGCGTCGCCCACCTTGGCCGCGGCTTCTTCGTAGAAGTCCTTGCCGTCGCGCGAGATGGCGATAAGGTCGTTGAGGCTATGCTCGGTTTTGCTCTGAATGCTCATGTGTGGCTCCTTGTTGGAATGGGCCGACGCTGCGCGGTGCGATGACTGCGCATGCGGCGGAAGGTGAGTCAATCGATGGATCGATTGCATTGCCGTCGCGTTGTGTACGGCCTGATCCTCGCCCCGCCTGCATAATCGATATGTGAGCGATACGGGCGTCTTCCTCACGCCGCCGTGCAGGCGATGAATTGCAATTCATCCATGCCAACAGCAGGTCAAGATCACTTCGGCTGGCGACTGGCCCACATGTTGTCGACCAGGTTCGGATACGGCCGTCCCGCTTCTTCGGCACGCTGCTTGGCCGCTGCCTTTTGCGCGTCGGTCAATGGCGTCGACTTCGCCTTGCCCTTGGGATTGACGCGCTTCCATGGCGGTGGAGTGAATTCGGTCATGGCACTGTTCGGTCCGCTTGATTGGGCGCCAAGTCTCGCCTCTACCATGTGAGATGGCTGTGGCGATGCCATGGTCCGCGGATAGCCGCATCGCGACGCAAGTGGCTGCCGCGTGGCGAACGTTGCCGCGAGCGCTTGCCCGTTGCGGCACCGACCACTCAGCAGTTCGTCAACACCGTGCGCTGCTGATGACGCTCCTGCCACACCGCCGCCGCATAGACCAGCAACCCACCGAGCGCGGTGGCCGCGCCGACATAGCCGGTGGAGGTCCAACCCCAGCCTGCCGTGATCGCCATGCCGCCCAGCCAGGGGCCCAATGCATTGGCCGTATTGAACGCTGCATGGTTGGAGGCTGCGGCCAGGGTCTGCGCTTCTGCTGCCACGTCCATCAAACGCGTCTGCAAGGCAGGCGCCAACGCCCCCATGGTGCCGACCGCCACGATCGAGACGAACACCCACACGTCTGACAGCGCTGCCAGCGGAAACGTCAACATCACCACCATCGACCACAGCAGCAACACCGGCACCGCGCGGAACTGCATGCGGTCGAACAACCAACCGCCCAGGATGCTGCCCAGCACCCCGCCCACGCCGAATGCCACCATCGCCAACGGGATATGCGCTGCGGTCACGCCGGTCACCGCAGTCAAGGTCGGCGCAAGGTAACTGAAGACGCAGAACATGCCGGAAAAACCCACCGCCCCGATCGCCAATGCCAGCCACACCTGCGGCTGATTGAACGCGCGCAATTCACGCAGCGGCTGCTGGCGCGGCTCTTCCGGCTGCGGCGGCAACAGGATCGCCACAGCGGCGACCGTGCCCAGCGCAATCACCGACACCGACGCATAGGCCCAGCGCCAGCTCACGATTTGCCCCAGCCAGGTTGCCAGCGGGTTGCCCACCAGCAGCGCAACGCTCAACCCCAACAAGACCCGCCCCACTGCAGTGGCACGTTGATTGGGCGGGCTGATCGATGCAGCCACCAGCGACGCAACGCCGAAGTAGGCGCCGTGCGGCAGCCCGGCAATAAAGCGGCACAGCAGCATGGCGTGGTAGCTCGGCGCCAATGCGCTGGCCACGTTGCCCAGCGCATAGAACACCATCAGCAGCAGCAACAAGGTGCGCCGCGGCCAGCGCGCGCCCAGGATCGCCAGCAAGGGCGCACCAACCACCACGCCCAATGCATACGCGCTGATGACGTGACCGACCTGCGGTTCGGTGATCTGCAAGCCCTGCGCAATCTGCGTCATCAGGCCCATGGTGGAAAATTCGCTGATGCCGATCGCGAAGCCGCCCATCGCCAGCGCAAGCAGGATCAGCACGTAATCGCGCCGGGACACGCGTGACGAGGAAAAAGCGGTATCGGTCATGCCCGACTCCAGGAATGGCGGGGCGGCCTATTATTGTGCAATGCAGCAGAGCAGGAAAGCGCGAGCCCACGGCCGGTTCAGCCCCAGCGCCCACTCCATCACAGTTACAGCGCATCCGACGCGACAGGGACGCTGTGTCCTATCTGCATCGCTCGAATCTGCTCGAGTCCGCCACCATCGCTGCTGGGCACCGCGATCGGCGCGGCGTCGCGCCTGGCGCGTGATCAATTTCGACTGGCTGCTGATGTCCAAATCCACTCAATCCCCCTTGTTCTCGCCGGTGCGCCTGGGCGCACTGGATCTTGCCAACCGCGTGATCATGGCCCCGCTGACGCGCAACCGCGCCGGCGCCGGCCAGGTGCCCTCGCCGCTCGCCGCCGAGTATTACGGCCAGCGCGCCACCGCCGGCCTGATCGTGGCCGAAGGCACCCAGATCAGTCCGCTGGGCCAGGGCTACCTCGATACGCCCGGCATCTACACCAAGGAACAAATCGAGGGCTGGCGCGCCGTGACCGATGAAGTGCATCGCCGCGGTGGCAAGATCGTGCTGCAGCTGTGGCACGTCGGCCGTGTCTCGCACACCAGTGTGCTGCCGCCGGGCGAAGTGCCGGTTGCGCCCAGCGCCATTCGCGCCGAAGGCAAGACCTTCACCAAGAACGGATTCGAGGACGTGTCCGAGCCGCGCGCGCTGGCACTGGAAGAAATCCCCGGCTTGATCGAGGACTACCGCATCGCGGCGCGCAACGCGCTCGATGCCGGCTTCGACGGCGTGGAAGTGCATGCGGCCAACGGCTACCTGCTTGACCAGTTCCTGCGCGACAGCGCCAACCAGCGCACCGACGCCTACGGTGGCGATATCGAAAACCGCACCCGCCTGCTTGCCGAAGTGGTACAGGCGATTGCCGATGAAATCGGCGCCGAACGCACCGGCGTGCGCTTGTCGCCGGTGACCCCGGTGTACGGCGCGCACGACTCCGACCCGCAGCCGCTGTTCGAACGTGCGGTCGAGCGCCTGAACCTGATCGGCGGGCTGGCCTTCGTGCACGTGATCGAAGGTGCCACCGGCGGTCCGCGCGACAACATCGCCTTGGACTACGCCGCGCTGCGCGCCAAGTTCGACGGCGCCTGGATCGCCAACAACGGCTACGACCGCAGCATGTCCGAACACGCCATCAGCAGCGGCTACGCCGATGCGATCGCCTACGGACGCCCGTTCATCGCCAACCCGGACCTGGTGCGCCGGCTGCGCGAGAACGCGCCGCTGGCCGAGATCGATCAGGCAACGATGTACGGCGGCGGTGCCAAGGGCTACACCGATTACCCCGCATTGCCGGAGTGATCGCCTGATCAGCACCTGACCACGCGACCGCACCTGCCAACTGGCATGGTGCGGTCGCCTGGGTAACGCCGATGCGCTGCGTGCCGGCTGGTGGCCGATAAGCAACTGCCGGTCTTGCAGGTGCGCCGCTGCCTATGCGGCCCGACAGCCAGGGTTTGGTGGTGGAAATGCCGCCACCTCATCCCGGGATGCACCGTCACGACCAGGTCGATTGCTGGACGGCTGCCGCGAACTCAGCGGCGCGCCGCCGATCCGCTTCGTCGCCGGGATGGGTTTGAATGCGACCTGCGGCAATCCGGGTGACAAGGTGGATGTACTCGACGAAATCGGCATTGCCGGCGCGCGTGCCGGGGCTGGCGCGGAAGGTGATCTCAGCAGCGTGCGCGGCGGCATGTTGTCGCGCATGCGACAGAGCTGCATGGTGGCAGCGGTGTATCCGCGCGACTAGCCCAACCGGCTTTCAGCGCCCATCCGCAAGTGCAACACCCAGTCGAGTGGCATAGCGCACCGCAAGCGTTTCAGTGCGCGATGTCGCTCTAGCTGGTATTGCGTCAGCGCACGCACGCGCGCTCCTAGATAAGCTAGCTGGTGCTTCGCGCATTAGGCCTTGCGCAGGAAACAGGTCTTCAACACCAGGCCCTTGATCTTTTCCGAGTTGCCCTCGATGTGCTCGGCATCGTCTTCGACCAGGCGAATATTGCGGATCACCGTGCCCTGCTTGAGCGGAATCGAAGAGCCCTTGACCTTGAGATCCTTGATCACGGTGACCGTGTCGCCGGCCTGCAGCACGTTGCCGTTGCTGTCGCGCACCACCGTCGTGTCTGCCGCGGCTTCGCCCGCGCTCCATTCGAAGCCGCAGTCGGCGCAGATCGACATCGCGCCATCGGCATAGGTGTTGTCCAGTCCGCATTGCGGACAGGCGGGGACGGTAGGCATGCAATTCCTTGATCGAAGCGGGCGTGGATTGTAGCCGCCCGGGTGCGCGATCACGCACCCGGCACGGCGATGGCGCGATAGTGCAGCGCTTGTCGAATACCCCGTAGGTCGCGCGTGTCCCATCAGCCAGTGTCCCCTTCCCCGCGCACAACCCCGCCCTCCCCTCGCCCCGAACAGGGCGACGCAGGCCGCGACAACGGCCCAGGCAAGACCAAGGGGTCGCACGTGGTGGTGTACGTGGCACTGGCGGGCAATCTGGCCATTGCCGTGGCCAAGTTCATCGCCGCCGGCATCTCCGGCAGCTCGGCCATGCTCAGCGAAGGCGTGCATTCGCTGGTGGACACCGTCAACGAAGTGCTGCTGTTGTATGGCTTGCGCCGCGCCGCACAGCCGCCCACCCCGACCCATCCGTTCGGTTATGGGCGCGAGCTGTATTTCTGGAGTTTCATCGTCGCCCTGCTGGTCTTTGCGATGGGTGCAGGCGTGTCGCTGTACGAAGGCATCGTGCATTTACGCAACCCCGAGCCGGCCAGGAGCCATCTGATTGCCTACTGCGTGCTCGGCGTATCGATCGTGTTCGAAGGCATTTCGTGGGTGGTGGCGGTACGCGAATTTCGCTCCAAGAAAGGCCGCATGGGCTATTTCCAGGCATTTCGCCAGAGCAAGGACCCCACCACCTTCACCGTATTGCTGGAAGACAGCGCCGCATTGATCGGCCTGCTGATGGCGCTGCTCGGCCTGGCCGGTGCGCAATTTTTCGACATGCCCGAACTCGACGGCATTGCTTCGATCGGCATCGCCGGGGTACTGGCATTTACCGCGTTCCTGCTGGCGCGCGAAACCAAGGGCCTGCTGATCGGCGAGCCGGCGCATGCGCATGTCACCGACTCGCTGCTGCGCATCGCCGCCAGCGATCCGGACGTGCGTGCGGCCAACGGCGTGCTCACCATGCAGATGGGCCCCAACCAGGTGGTGGCCGCGTTGAGCGCCGAGTTCGAAGACAGTCGCACCACACCGCAGATCGAGGCCTGCGTCGGACGGATCGAAGCCGCTGCCAAGCAGCAACATCCCGAACTCACCGCCCTGTTCATCAAGCCGCAGACCCCGGAAACCTGGCGTGCACGGCGTGCGCAGATCGAGAGCGGCGCAGAGCCGGACTAAGGGGAGACCCGAAGCGTGCGGTATGCAGATGTCGGGATGGACATGCCTGTCGGTCGCTGCGGGGTTGCGCGTGTCGTTCTAACCAAGCGCCATTGCCGAACTCGCCGATCGCGCTGAGGACGGTCGGCCCGACCCACACCCCGCTTCAATCCGCTGACGCAGCCGGCGTGAGCCTGGTCATGGCGTTGTGCCGCCAAGCTGATCCCCGCCTCAACCGCAAACCCGGCTGCGGTTGCATGATCCGGTGCGATTGCCTACGGTGTGCGTGCGGCATCTCTTCGCATCGTGAATCAGCCGATGCATTCCCCTCGATCACCCGTCATGGAGGTTTCCAATGGAAATCAGCCAAGGTCGCGTTGCGACCATTCACTACACCCTTTCCGACGACAACGGCCAAGTGCTGGACCGCTCCACGCCCGACACCCCGCTGAGTTATCTGCATGGCGCCGGCAACATCGTGCCCGGCCTGGAGCAGGCACTGGAAGGCAAGCAGCTGGGCGATACGCTCACCGCCGACGTCGTGCCCGAACAAGGCTATGGCCCGCGTCATGCGCAGCTCATCCAGCAGGTGCCCCGCGATGCGTTTCCGACCGATGTGGAGGTGGTCCCCGGCGTGCAGTTCGAAGCGCGCACGCAGCAGGGCCCGGTCCTGGTCACAGTGACCGAGGTTGGCCCTGACCAGGTCACCGTGGACGGCAACCACCCACTGGCTGGGCAAACGTTGCACTTTGCGGTCGAGGTGGTGGCAGTGCGCGAGGCCACCACGCAGGAATTGAACGACGGTCACGTGGCCGAGCTGGCAGCCTGACCGGAGCGCGCGCCGCACCCGCGTGGCTGCGGCGCGGCCAGTGCCCGACACAACGCCTGTGTTCGGCCACTGGCATCACCGACGCTGCCGGTCTCGACGGCAGGCGCGGCAGGCGTAGTAAAGTGCGCGGCCAGCTCTCCAGGCCTGTCTGCATGAAACTCGGCATCGACTTCGGTACCAGCAACTCCGCCGCGGCGGCAATCGTCGATGGGCAGGTGGTGCCGGTGCGCTTCGGCGAGGCCTTGCAGTTCCGCACCACCGTGTATTTTCCCGAGACCATGCGCGACCCCGACGATTTCAGCCTGACGCCGGCGCTGGAGTACGAGGTGGAGCGGCTCATCGACTCGGGCCGCCGCGATGCATTGGCCGCCGGCCGCACTCCCAACAACGACAGCCTGCGCCGCGACGCGATCCGCATCGTGCGGCGGCAGTGGATGGAAGAGCAGGTACGCGAGCCACGCAGTTCCGCTGCCCTGCTGCAGAACGCCGTTTACGGCGATGAAGCGCTGGATGCGTATTTTCTCGAAGGCGAAGGCAGCCTGGTGCAGAGCCCCAAGTCGATGCTGGGCTACAACCTGCATCCGCGCGCGCGCCAGACCATTACCGGCATCGCGACCCATGTGCTGGAACACATCCGGCTGACTGCCTCGCGCCAGTTCGACCTCAACATCCGTCATGCCACCCTGGGCCGGCCGGTGCAATTCCGCAGTTCGATCGGCGAGGCCGGCAATGCGCAGGCGCTGGAGATCCTGCAGACCGCCGCGATCGCCGCCGGTTTCGACAATGTGGACTTTCTCGAAGAACCTGCAGCGGCCGCGATGCATTACCACGTCAGCCACGACAGCCGCCACGACACCGTGGTGGTGGATATCGGCGGCGGCACCACCGACATTGCCCATGCCAGCGTCGGTGGCAGCGCTGCGCCGCAGGTACACCGTGCCTGGGGAATTGCGCGTGGCGGTACCGATATCGACCTGGCGCTGAGCCTGGCGGCCTACATGCCACTGTTCGGCCGCGGCATCACCCGCGTGCCCACCCACCATTACGTGGAGGCGGCGATGGTGCAGGACATGACGCGACAGCGCGAATTTCGCCTGCACAAGTACCAGGACGTGCCCGCCCCCTTCGACAAGCGCCTGCAGGCCCTGCAGGACACCGGCAACACTGCGCGCCTGTATCGCGGCGTGGAAGCCTGCAAGATCGCGCTCAGCGAGGCGGATCGGCACCAGGCCGCGCTCGACTTCATCGAGCGCGGCCTGGGCGTGGACGTGCAGGCCGAGGCATTGGTTGCGTCCGCTTCCAGCTATCTCGGCGAATTGGCGAGCCTGCTGGCACAGGTGCGCGCCGACATGGCCGCCGCACCGACGACGGTGTTCCTAACCGGCGGCATGTCGCGGGCGGGCTACATCCGCGAGACCGTGGCCGCCGCGTTCCCCGAATCGCGCCTTGTGCATGGCGATCCGTCATTCGGTGTGGTCCAGGGCTTGGCCTGGGCCGCCGCACAGGCCCACTCGTCGGGCGATTAACACGCGCTGCCACCTCATCCCTTAGAATATGCGGTTGCTGCTCGACGCCCAGCCGTCTTGCCTGCAATGGCACGCACACCGTGCCACCGCAATGGCGCACCGAACGCCGTCGCACTCTCGACACCGCTTCCGCGCGCGCCACCCTAGCCGCACGCGGTGTCACCGCACTTCCCCGCTACAGGAGGCCACATGGCACGTCCCGCGACCAAGCAGAAATCCCAGCCCAGCATCGCTCGCAGCGAAGGCAAGTCGCAGCCGCTCAGTCGTGAGCGCATCGCTGCGGACATCGCCGCGTTCCGCAAGACCGGCGGCCGGATCGAAGTGCTCACCACCAACTTCGGCCCGGCGCGCAATGACGGCGACAAAACCGCCTGACGCAGCCAACACCGCTGCAGGTTGCAGTGCATGGTGCCGCGAAGTTGGATTGTTGTATCGACATGCCACCGCAAGGTGGCATGTCTGTTTCTGGGGTACGTCGCTGTCATGCAGACGCATCACGCAGGAACGTAACTCCATGCGAGGTCGTGTCGCTTGTGGCGACGACCTGCGCAATGACTTCGCACAGGCTGCCGATGCGCGGCAACCGAACGCTGCGGGGCGTTGGCGCCTTGCGCCGCATCCGCGCAAACACCCCAGGCGTGTACCTGCCGACTCCACCTGCATGCGCATGTGGGCATGCACGCATTGAACGCGTGCAATCTGCGGCACGTCTACGTGCGCAGACGCGCATGCATTCACGCTGCACACCGACAGCGCAGAGTTGGCCCGCTACAATGAATGCCCCTTTCTATCCTGCACGCTGAGATGTCTGCCGCCGATGCGTTGCCCGCCATGATCCGCAGCCTGTTGCCCCATTGGAATCCCGAATGGCTGGCGATTGCGGTGCCGACGGTCAAGATCGTGCTGATTCTGGCAGTTGCCGCGCTGGTCCGCCTGCTGCTCCGGCAATTGCTGCGGCGGCTGTGCACGCGTTACAGCGTGCCGGCCGAAATGATGATCGGTATCCGCCGCGTCGGCAGTTTCGTCATTTCGGTCAGTGCCTTGCTGATGGTGCTGCGGGTCGTCGGCGTCTCGGGTGGCACCTTGTGGACCGCATTCACCGGGTTCGCAGCCGTCGGCGCAGTGGCCTTCTTCGCTGCATGGAGCGTGCTGTCCAATATTTTCTGCACGTTCCTGATCATCACCACGCGGCCATTTCGCCTGCACGATCACATCGAGGTACTCGAAGGCGGCGACAAGCCCGGCTTGAAGGGACGTGTGATCGATATCAACGTGATCTACACCACGCTGGAAGAAACCGGCGAGCGTACCGGTAGCGTACTGCAAGTCCCCAACAGCCTGTTTTTCCAGCGTACGACGCGTCGCTGGCGCGAGACCGGCAGCTTCAACGCCAACTAGGCGCAAGGCGAAGACGCGTGACGGTGGCGAGCTCGCCAGTGGCAGAACGCAAACACGGCAGCGTCGGCAAGCGGCACCCTTCGGCGACCACGGCAGGCTCCACCGCAGCGTTGGCTTGCGATAGCGGCGCCGGATGCCGTGAGCGCGGTCGCGACTGCATCGCGGGCATGGCCCATCAACCTCAGCGCAGCTGGCTGTCTCAACGCAGCTGACTGTCCTTGCTGCCGCGACGGTTGTAGCCGCTTTGCGTGGCCTGCTCCTGGTCGTGCGCCTCTTGGCAATTCACGCACAAATGCACGCCGGGCACTGCCTTGCGACGCGCCTCGGGAATCGGTGCGTCGCACTCTTCGCAGTGCGTCAGACTCGGCCCTTGATGCAGCTGACTCCGTGCGCGCTTGATCGCATCGTCGACAGTGGCATCGATCTGGTCCTGTACCGCTCCATCACCCGCCCATCCGGTCGCCATGGTCGCTCACCTCGCTGGTCTGGACACACATATGGTCATTCGCGCAGGCAAATCCAAGCCGCACGTGCACAGTACGCTCAAGCTGGTTGAACTAGCATCAAATCACCGCCACCGGCCGCACGCGCGGCAGTGAGCAGGCACTCCGCCACCCGCATCCACGAAGGAACAGCAATGGAACAGCCCGTCCACCCGTTTTCCGAACTCTTCGCCCAGCTTGGCCTGCCGGCCGACGAAGCCAGCATTCGCAGCTTCATTGCCGAGCATTCCCCGCTGCCGGGCGATATGCGCCTGGAAGAAGCGCCGTTCTGGACGCCTGCCCAATCCCAACTATTGCGTGAAGAACGCCTCGACGATGCCGACTGGATCGTGACCATCGATCAACTCAACATCGCCCTGCATACCACTGCCGACGATACCGGCGTTTAAGGCAGACGTGCGCTCGCGCACCACGCTTGAGGTCGCCTGCAGCCGACATGCTTGCCAGCGCTTCGGTAAAAAAAGAGCGGCCATTGGCCGCTCTTTTGCTTCACAGGCAGGACAGCGGGCCGCAACGCGCGTGCCCGGCTGTGCAATCTGCGTCAGGTCACTTTCTTGGCAATCGTCATGCCCAGCACGAACAGCACGATGGCGATGATGATGCCCGCCCAGAACAGGAACTTGGCGATCCCCATCGCCGCGCCGGCCATGCCGCCGAAGCCCAGCGCACCGGCGATCAAGCCGATGATTGCGAAAATGATGGCCCACTTGATCATGATGTTGTCTCCTCATCGGCACCGTGCCGTTGTTCGATCGTGTGCTTGCGGCGCAGCGCCACAAGACATGCATTGCACGCTACCTATTCGAATGTGCCGCACTCGTGAATACGCCTGACACACGCTGCAATACATGCGGTGCATTCAGAGAACAGGCACCGCTTCCACGCAGGCGGGCGCGCTCGTGGAGACATCATCACAGCAGCGCGCGGGGCCGTCCGTACACGACCGAACACCACATCCGCATCGCATCGTGCAAAGCGCACTGAGCGCAACAGATGCACGCGCCTGCCACATCGACTCTCAGCGCGCATGCGCGCCCGGTGCGTAGTCACGCACCTGCACGCGTGGATTGGTCAGTAGCCGACACATCGGCGATCATGCGTGCTTGCCCGCGACAGATCGCCATGGACACTCTTCGCTACCTCACCGGCTACCCGCCCGCCGTCCTGGATCAGGTGCGTGAGCTGATCGCGCAGGACAAGCTCGCCACCGTGCTGGCGCGGCGTTACCCGGACCGGCACGCAATCCGCACCGATCGCCATCTCTACGAGTACGTCAAGGCGATGAAGGAGCGCTACATGCGCTCATCGCCGACCCTGCACAAGGCGATGTACGACAATCATCTGCATGTGGTCAAACACGCCCTGGGCACGCATACGGCGGTCTCCCGCGTGCACGGCGGCCGCCTGAAGGCCAGTCGCGAGATCCGCATCGCATCGGTGTTTCGCGACGCGCCGGAACCGTTCTTGCAGATGATCGTGGCACACGAACTGGCGCACCTGAAGGAGGCCGATCACAACAAGGCCTTTTACCAGCTCTGCAACCACATGACCCCGGACTATCACCAGCTGGAATTCGATTTGCGCCTGTATCTGACGCAATTGGCCCTGTCTGCCGATCGCTGAGCATGCAGGACGTGCAACCCGGCGTGGCTGACCGAACCGCTGCGCTCACCGACAGGCGGGCGCGCACGCCGCCGCTACCCTGGATCGCCAGTCCCACTCGTACACTCTCGTACACTGCAGTTCCGAGCGCGCCGCCAACCTGCGCCTGACGACCGCTCGCTACGGGGCGTTGGCCACTTTAGGATGCGCGCATGCAGCCCTCCTCTCTTGCAGACCTCACCCGCGCCGCGCAACGCCAGCAACCCGGCGCGATCAACGCGCTGGCCCAGGCGCTGGTGCGAGCCGGCCAACCGGAACAAGCGCTGTCCTGGTATTCGCGCAGCGCGGCCGCCGGCGATGCGCTGGCGCAGGTCGAAGCCGGGCGCATGCGGGCCTATGGCGTCGGTTGCGAGGCGGACGTCGGTCAGGCGCGGGCGTACTGGGAGCTGGCCGAGCGGCAGGGCACTGCGGCAGCAGGCTATCTGCTGGCGACCCTGGCGGTGGGAGAGCAGCCGCTGGCCCTGGCCGGCACTGCGCAGGATCGACTGCAGTCGGCAGCCGCTGCCGACTACCCGCCAGCGCTACGCGCCATCGCCATCCAGCACGGCCGTGTGGCGCATCCGGAGCGGCAACGGCAGTGCGTGGCCTTGCTGGAACGCGCGGCGGCAGGCGGCGATGCGGTGTCGGCCGCCCTGTTGGCCGAGCGCCTGCTGCGTGGCGAAGGCGTGCCGCCCCAGCCCGATGCCGCTGCACAGCTCATGCAGCAGCTGCAGCCCCTGGGCATGACCGCGCTACCGGCAGTGGACGTCGCGCCGCCAGACCCCGCAGACGACACCGCCGATCACCGCATCGCATTCGCGCCGCGTGTTGGCCCGGTGCGACGCCACACAGCCCCACGCATCGAAGAATATGCCGCAGTCCTGTCGGCCGACGAATGCCGCTTGCTCATGCTGCTGGCGCGACCGCATCTGCGTGCCTCGAAGGTGATCGATCCCAACGATGCCAGCACCCAGCGCGCGCCGGTCCGCACCAGCCGCGGTGCGACATTGGACCCTATCATCGAGGACTTCGCCGCGCGTGCCGCACAGGCGCGGTTGGCGGCCTGCGCGCAGCTCCCGCTCGCCCACGCAGAACCGCTCTCGGTGTTGTGCTACGCACCGGGCGAGCAGTACCGCGCGCACCGCGACTACCTGCCGCCCGGAACGATCGCCGCCGACCGTCCCACCGCCGGCAACCGCCAGCGCACCGTCTGCGTCTATCTCAACGACGTCGGCGCCGGTGGCGATACCGAATTTCCGGTCGCCGGCGTTCGCGTACGGCCACGTCCCGGCACACTGGTCTGCTTCGACAACCTGCATGCCGATGGCCGCCCGGACGCCGATTCGCTGCACGCCGGCCTGCCGGTCACCGCAGGCAGCAAATGGCTGGGGACGCTGTGGTTCCGCCAGCAACGCTACCGGGATTGGTGAACAGATTCATACACAACCCCCTGCCGACGTGGTTTAAAATGTTGCAGCGCGACGTGATCGGACAGGATCTGCAAACGTCGCGTTTTTTGTTTCCCACGGCACGGGTGCACGCCCGGCTTCAGGGAAGGCACATCACGCAGCCCCGCGGAGCCTTCGATGCTTTTCGAAACCCTCGATACCACCGGCCACGAGCAGGTGATTTTCTGTCACAACCGCGACGCCGGGCTCAAGGCGATCATCGCCCTGCACAGCACGCGCCTTGGGCCAGCGTTGGGTGGCGTGCGGATGCGCCCCTATGCCAGTAGCGAGGCGGCACTCAACGACGCGCTGCGGCTGAGCCGCACCATGACCTACAAGAACGCCCTGGCGGGCCTGAATGTCGGCGGCGGCAAGGCGGTCATCATCGGCGACCCTCGGACCGACAAGACCGAAGCGCTGTTCCGCGCCTTCGGCCGGTTCGTCGACACCCTCGGCGGGCGCTACATCACCTCCGAGGACGTCGGCACGGACGTCAACGACATGGAGCAGATCTACCTGGAAAGCGAGTACGTCACCGGCGTGCATCAGGTGCATCGCGGCTCCGGCGACCCAGCGCCGTTCACAGCCTATGGCGCGCTGCAGGCGCTGATGGCCTCGCTCAACCGCAAGCTCGGCCACGAAGAAGTCGGCAAGGCCAGCATCGCGATCCAGGGGCTGGGCCATATCGGCATGGAGCTGGTGAAGCTGCTCAAGGAACGCGGCGCAAAACTCTATGTGGCCGACCTGAATCAGGCGCTGGTGGACCGCGTGGTGGCCGAATACGGTGCAGAAGCGGTGCGCCCGGATGAAATCCATCAGGTGTCGGCCGACGTGTTTGCCCCGTGCGCGCTGGAAGGTGCGATCAACGAAGACACGCTGCCGCAACTCAAGGCCAAGATCATCTGCGGCACGGCCAATAACCAGCTGGCCAGCGCCGCCATAGGCGAAGAGCTGCATCGGCGCGGCATTTTGTATGCGCCCGATTACGTGGTGAATGCGGGCGGCGTGATGAACGTGTCGCTGGAGATCGACGGCTACAACCGCGAGCGCGCGATGCGTTTGATCCGCAGCATCTATCACAACCTGGAAAAGGTCTTCGATCTGTCCACGCAGCTGGACGTTTCGCCGCAGCAGGCGGCCGACCGGATTGCCGAAGCGCGCATCGAGTCCATCAGCAAGCTCAAACTACCGCTGGGCCGCACTGCGCCGCGCTTCCTGCACAAGCTGCGCGGCGAGTAACCGCAAACGGACAGATTGGGCATAACGATCAGCGTAGTAGGTGATCACCGTGGTAGGTGATTGCCGCTGAAAACGCCACGCCCGGGCATTGCGCCCGGGCGTCATGCACGCCGATCAGAAATCGGCGCTGTACTTCAGGCTCAGCGCACGGTCGTCGCCGCGCTCGCCCACCCGCTGGTCGTAACCGAAACGCAGCTGGCTCTGCGGGCCAACCGGTGCAGCAGCGGTGATGCCGAACAGACCACCCGAGCGTGCCGGCTGCATGCCACGCAGCGGTGCCCACGCATCCACCCCCACGAAGCTGGCCTCCAGCGTCAAGCCGTCGCTGCTCAGCGCCTGCTGCCATTCCGCATAGCCGCCCAGCTGGAGACCGCGCCAGCGATACGCCGAGCGCACGCCGGCAAGTGCCTGCGTGCGCGATGACGTATTCGCGTTGGCACGCAATCCGAAGCCATCGCCGCCGTTTTCGCGGAAACCATCGCTGCGCAAACGCACGTAATCCAGGCCCATATACGGCGTCAGGCTTGCACGCGCATCGCCCAGGCGGTACCCGGTTTCCAGATTGCTGCTGAGGTAACTGCCGCTGTAGTCGCTGAAGGCGCTGCTGCGGTCTTCGCCCAGCTGCAGGGTGCGCTCGATCTGCCGATTGACGTTGCCAAAGCCCACTTGGCCCAGCGTGTACGCAGCGCCCAACGTCGTGCCCCAATACAGCTGCGCCTGCACCTGACGATCGCGCCCGCGTGCCCCATCCAGGTCGCCCAGGCTGCTGGAGCGTGTTTCGCCGAACGCAAAACCGGTGACCGCACCGGAAGCCAGGCGCACATCGTTGCCCATCATCCAGCCGGAGGTGGCAAATCCCGAAGTGGTTGCACCACCCTCGCCCGGGCCGCCAAGGGCCCGCTGCCAGTTGCCCAACAGACGCGGCTGTTGCGAGAGCCCATCGAAATGCGCTGCCAGTGCGCGGCGACCCAGGTCGATGGTGTCGAAGGTCATCACCGCAGAGTCGGCATGCGCACGGCCAGACAGGCTGCGCAGCGAATCGGCGGCGGCCTTGGCGTTTGGCGATTGTTGCAAGGCAGCTGCAGCGCGAATGAAGCCGCCGCTGAGCGCACCGTTGCCCTGGAACTGCTGCGCATCGACCTGCTGGAACGCCTGCTCGACGCGGATGGCCGAATCCATCGATGCGGTGCCGATCGCGCCCAGCGACGCGGCGACCGCGGTGACATCCATGCGCTGCAACGACACATACGCGGTGTTGGCGTCGTAGCTGCGCGTGGCGCTCAGAAAGGTCACCGCCGGCCCGCTGCTCAGCGTGTCGAATGTGCCCTGCAAACCACCGGTCGCCTGCAGCACCGCGTAGGTGGTGTTGTTGACGACGTAGTCGCGCCGACCGAGCAATTGCAGGTCGCCTGCGATGGTCGCCGTGCCCGCCACATTCAAACGGTCACCCACATTCACCGCCAGGCGACCATTGCTGGCCTGCGTGTAGTTGCCGGCAATGGAGGCGGTTGCGCCGTTGACCTGCAAGGTCCCGGCGTTGTCGACCCGACCACCGACGTTGCCCGCGCCAACCAAGCGCGCGCCGTTGGCGATGCTCACGCGCGCACTCTGCAAGCTGGCCGTCTGCAAGGTGCCGCCAAGTACCTGGGTATCGCCGCTGAAGGCATTGGCCGTGCTGCTCAATACCAAGGTGCCGGTGCCGCGCTTGGTCAGGCCACCGGTGCCACTGATGGCGTTGGCCCAGGTCGAACGCAAGGTCGTGACATTGACATCCACCGTGCCCCAATCGAAGCGTGCCGGCCCCAACACTGCTTTGCCGACGTTGAGCAGGCCGTAGCCGAAGACCGGATCCACGCCCGCAGCTCCCAAGTCGGTGGCGGTTCCCAGCAAGGTCTGGCGCACTAGATCGTTGTTGAAATACGGAAATGCCTGCCACACCAGCGCAGCCGCACCGGAGACCAGCGGCGCTGCAAACGAGGTACCGCTGCCGTAGAAATAACGGATGTTGCCGGCAGTGGCGTCCGGGTCGATGAACAGCGACGTGCCTGGCGCGACCAGGCAGTAGCGCATCGCCACACCGCAGGCGTTGGAGTAAGACGCCAGTTGCGTCGGGTTGGCGGTATCCAGCGCGCCCACCACCAACCAACCGCGCTCCAGATCGGCCGCCGGCAGCGTTCCGTTGGGGCCAGGCTGACTGGGCAGCGCCGCCGTATCGGAGGGCTGCGAGCGCGATTCATTGCCCGACGCGAACACCACCAGCCCATCGTTACTGAGGATGAAGGGGCGGTATTCCTGGGCAATCTGATTGGTCACCGTCGGGTCGTTCCAGTACAGACCGCCCCACGAGTTGTTCATGATGCGCACACCGGCACTGATCAGATCGGCGTGCACCGGTCCCAGGCCAAGCGGTCCATCGACCTCGTTGCCGTCGCCGCTGCCGTCATCCTCCGGCGCACGGTCGCTGATGATGCGCGCAGACACCAGGCCCGCGCCCGGCGCGATGCCGCCGGGCCATTGCCCGACCGCACGCCCGGCGGCCAGCTCGGCCACCACGGTTCCGTGCCCGACCACATCGCCCACCGCGGTGTTGTTGGTGCGTGGGTCCACATAGATGAAGCTGTCGCTGACGCGTCCCTGCAACGCCGGATGATTGGCATTGATGCCGGTATCGATGACGCCGATGCGGTACCCCGCACCCGTGAAGCCAAGCGCCTGCGCCGCACGCGCGTTGGTCAGCGCCAGATGCGCATCGATCGCCGGCTCCGGCGTGGTGGGTGTCGTCACCGGTGGCGGCGGCGATGTTGGCGGCGGCGGCGGAGGTGGCGAGGTCACCGGCGGTGCGGCCGGAGTGCTTGGACGGATACCACCTCCGCCACCACCACCGCCACATGCGGTCAACGCAACGGCCAGCGCCGAGGCCAGTACAGTCCTGGCGACGTCTTGCTTCTTCATTTGTGTTCTCCCCGAACCCATTCCATGGATGGGGCCCAATCGGGCCCGAATAACGCTTTGCTCACTTTAATCGGAAAGGGTGCGCGTGGGGCGCGTGCTGGCGCGGCGCCGCCATGAGGCAGATAATCGTTTCACTTTAAACGGTATCTGCTCATGTCCGACATCGTCATCGTTGCTGCCAAACGTACTGCCATCGGCTCGTTCCTCGGCCAATTCAATGCGGTACCGGCACCCACGCTCGCCGCGGCTGCCATCCGGGGCGCGCTCGCGCAATCGGGCATCGCACCTGCCGATATTTCCGAGGTCATCGTCGGCTGCGTGCTGCCGGCCAATCTTGGCCAGGCACCTGCGCGCCAGGCCGCGATTGCCGCAGGCATTCCTACCTCCACCGGCGCCACCACCATCAACAAGGTGTGCGGCTCGGGCATGAAGGCGATCATGTTGGGACACGACCTGATCAAGGCCGGCTCGGCCAGCATCGTGGTGGCCGGCGGCATGGAGTCGATGAGCAATGCCCCGCATCTGCTGCCCAACTCGCGTACCGGCAACCGCTACGGCAATTTCCAGGCAGTCGATCACATGGCATGGGACGGCCTGACCAATCCGTATGACGGCCAGGCCATGGGAGTGTTCGGCGAAGCCACCGCGGAGACGTTCGGCTTCACCCGCGCCGACCAGGATGCATTCGCGATCGCCTCGGTGGAACGCGCGCAGGCGGCACAGCGCAGCGGCGCGTTTGCCGACGAAATCGTGCCGGTGACGGTCGCCACACGCAAGGACGAAGTCGTCGTGGACAGCGATGAGCAGCCGGGCAAATCGGACGTGGCCAAGATTCCAACGCTGAAGCCGGCCTTCAAGAAGGACGGCAGCGTGACCGCGGCCAGTTCCTCGAGTATTTCCGATGGCGCGGCAATCACCGTCCTGATGAGCGCGGACGACGCGCAACGCCGCGGCGTGACGCCGCTGGCGCGCATTGTCGGCCACGTCACCCATTCTCAGGAGCCGGAGTGGTTCACCACCGCACCGGTCGCTGCAATTCAAGCGCTGCTTGGCAAGCTCGGCTGGCAATTGGACGATGTGGATCTGTTCGAAATCAACGAAGCCTTCGCCGTCGTGGCGATGGCACCGATCAAGCAACTCGGCATCGCGCACGAGAAGGTCAATGTGCATGGCGGCGCCTGCGCATTGGGCCATCCGATCGGCGCATCCGGCGCGCGTTTGGTGGTGACATTGGTGAACGCGTTGCGCAGCCGCGGAGGCAAGCGCGGAATCGCAACGCTATGCATCGGTGGCGGCGAAGCGACCGCCATCGCTATCGAATTGATTTAATTATCTTTAACGGCGATTTTGCAAAACTGAATGCGCGTGCGCTTGACACTCGTCTTGTGGCCGTCATCATGTCGGGGGCGCGCAATAGCGCGTTGCCTAATCTAACGACGAGGATTGAAACAATGACCATCAACAAGCTGCTGATCGCAATGGCTCTGGGCCTGGCCCTGACCGCTTGCTCGAAGCCGGAACAGGCTCAGGACGCTGCTGCTTCGGCTAACGAAGCTGCTGCCGACGCTCAGACCGCTGCCGACCAGGCTGCTGCCTCGGGCTCGCAGTCGGCTGACGCCGCTCAGGCTGCTGCCAACACCGCTGCTGCTTCGGCCGACACCGCTGCTGACGCTGCCCAGGCTGCTTCGGGCGCCGCGACCGACGCTGCTGCTGACCAGGCTGCCGACGCTGCCAAGACGGCTGAAGACACCGCCAAGGCTGCCAAGGACACCGCAGAAGAAGCCAAGAAGTAATCACTTCTTGACTCCAAGCGAGTTCGAAAAAAGCCGCTGGTTTCCAGCGGCTTTTTTTTGCCTGCGATTCCGGCCTTGCACGCCGTACCCGCCGGCATGACCACCAACATCCTGCACGACTGCGTCTGTCTACCCCGTGGCTGAATGGCCGGCTGCGCATTGACGCAGACTGCATCGCCTCCTGCATAAGCTCCGGCTTCCAACACCGGAACAGGAACAGGACCACCCATGAAGACGATCCGCATGCTGTCGTTGAGCGCCATCGCCGCCCTCACCCTTGCTGCCTGTCAGGGCCCGGATGCCGAGCAGGCGCGCCGCGATGCCGCGTCTGCCGCCAAGCACGCCGCCGCCGCGACCGAACAGGCCGCAGACCGTGCAGCAGTGGAAGCGAAGGCCGCAACTGCCGATGCACGCGTGGCTGCGCGCGAGTTGGCCGCAGACGCCAGCCGCGCCACCGCCAATGCGGCCGATGCCACAGCCGACAAGACGCGTGAAATGGCCAACAAGGCCGAACAGAACGCCGACAAGCACGACGCCGACCACGCGCAGCACTGAGTCGCCCCTCTTTCGCGGCACCCGCAACGCGCCGGCCATGTGCCGGCGCGCTTGTCTCGGCCGACGGGTGGCTCGTGTTGTCGAGGCCGGCAGGCTAGCATTCGCATATGTCCTCTTCTTTTACATCACGCCGGCGCAACCAGCTGGCGCTGATTTTTTCTGCGCTGATCTTCGTCGTCATCGGAATCGGCATCTTCGTCGGTGCCCGCCGTTCGCTGGCCGACGCCGCGCTGGTGTCGCATACCCACGAGGTGATCGGGCGGGTCGACGAGATCCAGGCGCGCGTGCTCGATGCCGAATCGGCGCAGCGTGGTTTCCTGCTCACCGGCAACGACGCCTACCTGCTCGACTACCACACCAGTGTCGAACGTTTGCCGATCCTGCTGGACAACCTGCGCCGCCTGATCGTCGACAACCCTTCGCAGGAGCAGCACCTGGCGCAGTTGCAACGGCTGGTGGAAACCCGCCTGCGGCAGATTCAGCACGTGCTCGACATCTATACGCAAAGTGGGCTGGAGCCGGCACGTGCCGACATCCGGCAGAGCGCCTTCCGCACCACCAGCGCGATCCGCGAGCAGGCATTGGCGATGGTGCAGCGCGAACAGGAACTGCTGGCACAGCGCGCGCGAAGCAGCGAACAAAGCGCCAACCTGTTGCTGGCACTGGCGCTGGCCGGCATTCCGTTCGGGCTGGTGGTGGTGGGCATGGTCTATGCGCTGTTGATGCGCGAACTGCGCCATCGCGCGCAGGCCGAACAGCTGGCGGCGCAAGCCAATCGCGAGTTGGGCGAGAGCATCGACGCACTGCAGCGCAGTACCGCCGACCTCAACCTGCTCAGCCGCTACACCGGCCTGCTGCAGAGCTGCATCAGTGCCGAAGAAGCGTTGATGGTCAGCAGCCGTACCCTGGCCAGCCTGCTGCCGGGCGTGGCGGGAAGCGTGTACCTGCTGCGCGCCTCGCAAGACCGCGCCGAGGCGATCAGCCACTGGGGCGAGCCGCTGGTGCGCAGTGCGCCGCATCTGTCGCCGGAGCAATGCTGGGCGCTGCGCCGCGGCCAGCCGCATATCGTCCACGACCTGGGCCGGGATGCGCTGTGTGCGCATATCGAAGAACCCGCACGCGATGCGTCCGTCACCACCGCGTGCCTGCCGATGTCGGCGCAAGGCACCCAGCTCGGGTTTCTGTTCCTGTCCGCAGCCGGCCCGGGACCGATGCCGCGGCTGGAAATCGCCGAGGCGGCCGCCGAGCAGTTGTCGTTGGCGCTGAGCAACCTGCGCCTGCGCGAATCGCTGCGCCGGCAGTCGATCCGCGATGCGCTGACGGGGCTGTATAACCGCCGCTATCTGGAAGAATCGCTGAGCCACGAGCTGGCGCGGTGCGCACGGCGTGGTCTGCCGTTGTCGGTGTTGATGCTGGACGTGGACCATTTCAAACAGTTCAACGACAGCCAAGGCCATGCCGGTGGCGACCTGTTGCTGGCAGCGGTGGGCGAGGTGCTGCTGACCCGCCTGCGCGCCGAAGACGTGGCATGCCGCTACGGCGGTGAGGAATTCACCGTCCTTCTGCCCGAAGCCGATGGCGAGGAAGCCATGCGCGTGGCCGAGCAGATCCGCGGTTACATCGCCGCGCTGGCGGTCAGCGACGGTGCGCGCGCGTTGCCGAAGGTGACTGCCTCGATCGGCATGGCCAGTTTCCCGGCCGATGGCGAACAGGGTGCGAGCCTGATCCAGAAAGCCGACGCAGCGCTGTATCGCGCCAAGCGCGCTGGGCGCAACCGGGCCGAGCGACACGGTGCTGCGACAGACAGTGCGAACTGAAAGCAACTGACAAAGCCGTGGCGCAGCTGCCAGGCCGGTGCGGCCGTGTCCGCGATGTGTCGCGCGACACTGCCGCTCCTGTACGCCGCACCCACCTGGGCTCTGCCCGCGACGTTTGCCGACAGCTTCGGCACGCACGCCGTCCATCGCGGATTGCGAAGTTCGTCACACAAAAGATCCAGTTGCGCGGCGATAGTCGGCCTCGACCCCTAAAGCGAGGCAGTCCGATGTCGATGTGGCGCGATCAAGGTCCCAATAAGAAAGACGGCGTTCCGGTCACTCCCGAGGTTCCTGCTGCCGATGGCAGGCTGTTCACCGCCGAGACCAGTCCCGCACCGCCGGTGCCCGCCGCCGCACCGCCCAGCGTCGCACCGGCAACTGCAGCCACGCAGCGTCATAGCGAAGCGAAAGAGTCGCTGATCGCTGCCGACATCAGCATCGAAGGCAAGATCGAAGGCGCCGGCCATGTGCGCCTGGCCGGCCGCTTCAAGGGCGATGTCAACGTCAAGGGCGATCTGACCATCGAACGCGGCGCCAAGCTCAATGGCGGCGTGCGCGCCAACAAGGTGATCATCGCCGGCGAGCTGGAGGGCAACATCGAATCTGCCGCGCAGGTCGAACTGCAGACATCCGGTGTGTTGGTTGGCGACGTCAAGGCCGGCAGCCTCACGGTGGCATCGGGTGCGCGCATGCGCGGCCAGGCCGATTTCGGCTGGGGCGATGATGGCGGCAAGCCGGTCACGCCCAACAAACCGGTCGTCAGCGGAGACAGCGACGCCACATGAGTGCACCTCGCCCGGGCACGCCCGGCGCCACGCGTAGCTGCCCGCACTGCAAGGCGACGATCCTGGAAAGCGCCAGCGTCTGCCCTGCGTGCAAGCACCACCTGCGCTTCGATTCGGCGGCTGCGCAACACGCGCAGCCGGCGCCGATCGTGCCGCTCAAGGTCGACGGCACCATCCGCCACCCGGCCGACGGCGATCCGTGGGAATACACGGTGGTGGTGGTGGTGCGCAACGGTAAGGGCGAGGAGATCCGTCGCCAGGTGGTCGATGTCGGCGCCATGCACGGCGGCGAAGAACGCGGCTTCACCCTGGCGGTGGAAGCGAGCGCGGTGCGTTCGCCTGGGCGACGTACGCGGCATTAGGAACAGCTAACAAAAACGACTGCGCAGCCAGGCGGGCGCGGCCGTTGCCCGGAATCGGTGTGTACCACGCGTACACCGCGGTTCCTTCGTACCGTCGACGCCACCTGACGGCCGCTCGCTTTGTTTTGTTGGCCGCTCTAAGGCGTCCACGATCCACGCGGCTGCCAACACTACTAAACGCGCACTGCCGGACGAACGTGGCGGTGAACTGACCGGCATGTGCCATGCGTGCACCCTTGGCCTCTGCACGCTGGCCTCTGCACGCCGGCCTCTGCGCGCCGTCCACGCCCGTCCGGCGGCTGCTCGCGACGTCGTGGCACCTGCCGGTAAGCGCGTGCTGCACGAACGCACCAGCGCACGGCTCCCATTCTCAGGATCTGCACACCGGCTTGGCCAGAGTTGCCGCATGCGCAACGGCAACGATGAGACAACTCACACACGCGGCGATCTGGTGGTGCTCGGGCCGGAGGGCCTGTATTGCCCGCAAGGCGACTTCCATATCGACCCGTGGCGGCCGGTGCCGCGCGCGGTGATCACGCATGGTCACGGCGACCACGCCCGCAGCGGCATGGGCGAGTACCACTGCACGCGCGAGAGCCTGTCCATCCTGCAATGGCGCCTGGGCGAACAGGTCTATCACACGCATGCGGATGGTGAAACGTTTCAGCTGGGTCGTGCGCGCGTGTCGCTGCATCCGGCCGGACACGTGCTGGGGTCGGCGCAGGTGCGCATCGAAGTGGATGGCGAGGTCTGGGTGGCCTCCGGCGACTACAAGCGCCAGCCCGACCCCACCTGCAAGCCGTTCGAAGTGGTGCCGTGCGACACCTTCATCACCGAGGCGACGTTCGGCCTGCCGGTGTATCGCTGGCCCGACACCTCCGAGGTCGCGGCCGATATTTCCGCCTGGCGCCGCGAATGCGCCGAACGCGGCGAAGCGGCCATCCTGTATTGCTATGCGCTGGGCAAGGCGCAACGCGTATTGGCCGAATTGCGCGCGTGGGAGACGCAGCCGGCATTGCTGCATGGCGCGGTCGCGGTAGGTGTGGAGGTCTACCGCCAGGCAGGCATCCCGATGCTGGACACCCAGCCGGTCAGCGAGCATGCGCGCGGCGCCGACTATGCCGGGCAGTTGGTCATCGCACCGCCATCGGCGGCCGGCAGTGCCTGGATCCGCCGGTTCCGCAGCGCACAGCAGGGCTTTGCCTCGGGCTGGATGCGCATCCGCGGCAATCGCCGTCGGCGCAATTACGACCGCGGCTTTGTGGTCTCCGACCATGCCGACTGGCCCGACCTGCTGCGCACCATCGAAGAAACCGGCGCACAGCGCGTCATTGCCACCCATGGCAATACCGATGCATTGATCCAACACCTGCGGGAGCGCGGCGTCGCAGCAGAAGCCTTCCGCACCGATTTCGGAGCCGAGGAATGAACCCGCTGCCCGCACGTCGTTATGTTCGCGCGCGTCCGCGCATTCGCCTGAGCGGTGCGCTCGCGTTCCGCCGTCATGCGTTGGCGTTTTGCGTGCATCGCAGCGCACCAGCGGCCACCATCGGTCCACCGCGAGCGCTACGGCGCCCACGCGTGCTTGCCGCGTTTACCCGACGCGCACTGGAACTGCGTGCTCCCGACAGGCGCGCAGCGCCACGGGCGCTGCCGTGAGGCGTTTCGCGGCGTTGTATCGCACCCTGGACCGCAGCACCGGCACGCTCGACAAGCGCGCTGCACTGGTGGCGTATTTCCGCGAGGCGCCCGCGCTGGATGCGGCATGGGCGCTCTATCTGCTGGCCGGTGGCAAGGTGGCCAGTGCGCGCATGCGCATTGCCAGCAGCGGCGAGCTGCGTGAATGGATCACCGACACCGCCGGCGTTGCCGACTGGCTGGTCGCCGACAGCTACGACCATGTCGGCGATCTGGCCGAAACGCTGGCCCTGCTGCTGGACGACCCGGTCACCGAGGCGGCCGACCTGCCCCTGGCAGAGTGGATCGAACAGCGGCTGCTGCCGATCGCCAACCAGGACGTGGACATCCGCAAGGCCTGCATCGTGCAGGCGTGGCGCAGCCTGGCCTTCGACGAGCGGCTGGTGTTCAACAAGCTGCTGACCGGCGCACTGCGGGTTGGCGTGTCGCAACGGCTCGTGCAGCAGGCGCTGGCCGAATTGTCGGGCGTGGACATCGCGCGCATTGCCCAGCGCATGCTGGGCAGTTGGCGGCCGCATCCGACCTATCTTGCAGACCTGTTGACCAGCGAAGAACTGCCCGGCGACCGCCAGCAGCCCTACCCGTTCTTCCTGGCTTCGCCGCTGGAAGCGGAGGTCGAAACATTGGGTGCCATCGACGACTGGCTGCTGGAATGGAAATGGGACGGCATTCGCCTGCAGCTGATTCGCCGCGCTGGCGAAGCGGCACTGTGGTCGCGCGGCGAAGAACGTCTGGATGGACGTTTCCCTGAAATCGAACACGCCGCGATGCAATTGCCGGACGGCATCGTCATCGATGGCGAGCTGCTGGCCTGGCAACCCGAACAGCCCCTGCCGATGCCGTTTACCGCGTTGCAGACGCGGATCCAGCGGCTCAAGCCCGGGCCCAAGACCTTGGCCGCCGCACCGGCGCGCGTGGTGGCCTACGACCTGTTGGAACTGGCGGGCGAAGACCTGCGCGAGCGCCCGCTGCAGGAGCGGCGCGCTCTGCTGGAAGACGTGCTCTCCGCGCTTGCAGACCCGCGCATCGTTGCCTCGCCGCTGGTGCAGGTCAGCGACTGGCAGGCCGCAGCGCACGTGCGCGTGGAAGCGCGCGAACGCGGCGTGGAAGGGTTGATGCTCAAGCGCGCCGGCTCGGTGTATCAATCCGGTCGCCGTCGCGGCGACTGGTGGAAATGGAAGATCGACCCGCTTACCATCGATGCTGTGCTGCTGTACGCGCAAGCCGGCCACGGCCGACGCAGCACGCTCTATACCGACTACACCTTCGGGCTGTGGCATGAGGGCCAACTGGTGCCGATCGCCAAGGCGTATTCCGGCCTGGACGACAAGGAAATCCTGCAGCTGGATCGCTGGATCCGTGCCAACACCACCGAGCGTTTCGGCCCGGTGCGCGCGGTCACCGCGCAGCATGTGTTCGAGCTGGGGTTTGAAGCGGTGAACCGCAGCGCGCGGCACAAGTCCGGCATCGCAGTGCGCTTCCCGCGCATCCTGCGCTGGCGTCACGACAAGCCAATGGCCGAAGCCGATCATCTGAGCACCCTGCAGGCACTGGCGCGGTGAGCGTCACGCAGCACACGTACGGCACGCCACTGCAACAGTGGCGTGCCTGGTTCGCGCAGCGCGGCTGGGCGCCGCTGCCGTTTCAACGCGATGTGTGGAAGCGGTATCTCGACGGCGAATCCGGCCTGCTGCATACGCCTACCGGCAGCGGCAAGACACTGGCGGCATTTGGCGGGCCGTTACTGGAGGCATTGGCCGCGCGTGGGCGTAAATCTCCGGTCAAGCCAGGCAAGCCCGCCTCGTCTGCGCGCCGCCAGCAACAACGCAATCTGCAGGTGCTGTGGATCACGCCGTTGCGCGCACTGGCCGCCGACACTGCACGCGCGCTGCGCGAGCCGGTGGATGCATTAGGGCTGGATTGGCAGGTGGGCCTGCGTACCGGCGATGCCAGCGCGCGCGACAAGCGGCTGGCACGCAGCGGCAAGCTCGATGTGCTGGTCACTACGCCCGAATCGCTGGCGTTGCTGTTGTCGTATCCGGATACCGCGCCGCAGCTGTCGGCGCTGCGCTGCGTGATCGTCGACGAGTGGCACGAGCTGCTCGGCAACAAGCGCGGCGTGCTGCTGCAGCTGTGTCTTGCGCGCCTGCGCGGATGGACGCCGCAACTGCGCATCTGGGGGCTGTCGGCAACGCTGGGGAATTTGTCGCAGGCACGCGATGTGCTGTTGCCGCATCGCCCCGAGGCGGCGCTGGTCTCCGGCGTCAAACCGCGCACCATGACCCTGGAAACCCTGCTGCCGCAAAGTGGCGAGCGGTTTCCGTGGGCGGGCCATCTTGGCCTGGCGCAACTGGCGCGCGTGCTGCAGAAGATCATGCAGCAGCGCACCAGCCTGGTGTTTACCAACACGCGCGCGCAGGCCGAGTTGTGGCATCAGGCCTTGAGTGCGGTGTGGCCGGAGGATCTGGCCACGCTCGCGCTGCATCACGGCTCGCTGGATCCAGCGTTACGCGCGGTCGCCGAACGCGGGCTGGCCGACGGCAGCCTGCGCTGCGTGGTGGCCACCTCCAGCCTGGACCTGGGTGTCGACTTCCCGGCCGTGGATCAGGTGCTGCAGGTCGGCAGCCCGAAAGGCATCGCGCGTCTGCTGCAACGCGCCGGGCGCGCACGCCATCGCCCCGGCGAATCCGGCCACGTGGTGTGCGTACCCTCGCATGCGCTGGAGCTGGTCGAATATGCGGCGGCACGCCGCGCACTGGTGCACGGCCATATCGAAGCGCGTCCACCGCCACGGTTATCGCTGGACGTGCTGGCGCAGCACTGTGTCACCCTCGCCCTCGGCGGCGGCTTCCACGCCGATGCGTTGTTCGAGGAAGTGCGCGGTACCGATGCCTTCGCCGCGCTGGAAACAACCACGTGGAACGCGGTGCTGGATTTCATCGTGCAAGGCGGCAGCGCGCTGGCGCATTACCCGGACTTCCACAAGGTGGTGCGCGACGATGACGGCCTGTACCGCGTGATCGACCGACGCGTCGCGCTGCGGCATCGGCTGTCCATCGGCACGATCACCAGCGACGGCAGCGTGCGCGTGCAGTTTCTGCGCGGCGGGCGGCTGGGCGCGGTGGAAGAACAATTCGTCGGCCGTCTGCGCCGCGGCGACCGCTTCCAGTTCGCCGGCCGCCTGCTGGAACTGGTGCGCCTGGAAGACATGACCGCCTACGTGCGCGTGGCCAAGGGCGGCAGTGGCGTGGTGCCGAAATGGATGGGCGGGCGCATGCCGTTGTCGTCGGCGCTGGGACGCGAGGTGGAAGCGGTGTTCGCCGACCCAGGCGACGCGCCGGAGATGCAGGCCTTGGCGCCGTTGCTGCACCTGCAGGCGTCGCTCTCTTCGCTGCCCGGGCCGGACCATCTGCTGGTGGAAAGCGTCAAGGCGCGCGACGGCCGGCACGTCTTCGTCTACCCGTTCGCCGGCAGGCAGGTCAACGAAGGCCTGGCCGCGTTGCTCGCGGCACGTTGGGGCCGGCGCCACCGCAATACCTTCAGCTTCGCTGCCAACGACTATGGCTTTGTGCTGTCGCCAGCGCAGGATGTCGACATCGATGCCGATGCGCTGCAGACCCTGCTGTCACCTGCGGGCCTGTTCGACGATCTGCGCGACAGCCTCAATCTGGGCGAACTGGCACGCCGGCAGTTCCGCGAAATCGCACGCGTGGCTGGCTTGTTGTCGCCCTCGTTGCCTGGCCGGGCGCCGCGCAGCCTGCGTCAGTTGCAGGCCTCCAGCGGCTTGCTGTACGACGTGTTGCAACGCTTCGATCCCGATCACCTGCTGCTCGCCCAGGCCGAACGCGAAGTGTTCGAAGGCCAGCTCGAGCTGGCGCGGCTTGCGCATGCCCTGGAAGATTGCGCGCGACGTGAGTTACGCCTGTGCAAGCCGCGCAGCCTCACGCCCTTATCGTTTCCGCTCTGGGCCGAACGCGTGCGCGGGCAACTGAGTACCGAAGACTGGAAGGCGCGCGTATTGCGCGCTGCCGAACAACTGGAACGCAAGCATGGGCGATAGCGTGCAGCTGCAGCTGGCCGGCGAAACCGTGGAATTGCTCGGCGAACGCGCGCTGTATCGGCCGGCGCAACGTGCGCTGTTGATCGCCGACCTGCATCTGGGCAAGGCCGACGTGTTTCGACGTGCCGGCATCGGCCTGCCGGCTGGCGGCACCGCGCACGATCTGGAGCGACTGGATGCGTTGCTGGCACAACGCGATGTCCAGGCGCTCTGGATTTTGGGCGACCTGCTGCACGGACCCGCGCCGCGTGCCGCCTGGCACCGACGCTGGAGCGCATGGCGCGAACGGCATTGCGCGTTGCGCGTGATCGCCATCCGCGGCAACCACGACCGCGCCCTGGCCGTTGCGGATCTGCACATCGAAGCGGCCGGCGAACAGGTCGAAGATGGCCCGTTCGTGTTGCGTCATGACCCGTTGCCGCATCCCACCGGCCACGTGCTGTGCGGGCATCTGCATCCATTGGCCAAGCTGCCGGGGCTATCACGGCGCTGGCCGGCGTTCTGGTTGCGCGAGCGCGTCACCATCCTGCCGGCGTTCTCGCAGTTCACCGCAGGCATCGTGCCGACACTGGCCGAAGGCGAGCGCCTGGTTGCCTGCGTGGAAGGCGATGCGCTGGCACTGCCGGTGCGTTAGCCATTGCCACGCACGCATCGGCCGATGCTACGACGATGCAGCCGCTTCGGCCTTAGCGTCGGCCAGCCGCGCGACCGGCTGCGCCAGGGCCTCGACGAATTCCGGCGCCAGCGCCAGCTTGCCGAACCAGCCATGCTGGGTGCCGCTGAGCACACGCAACATGTGCCCGCGTCCACCCGGCACGCGTCCCATCGGGCGTAGCAGCAGATCGCGGCCATGTGCCCACAAATCGCGTTCGGACTGGAACAGCGGCGTCAGCCAGCGGCTCCAGCGGTGATAGATCGCCACATGCGCCTGGCGTTCGCGCTGGTAGCGCTGCAAGGCATCGTCCAGATCAGCGCCGGCGCGCAACGCATCGCGCATCGCCAATGCATCCAGCAGCGCCATGTTCACGCCCTGCCCCAACTGCGGGCTCATCGCATGCGCGGCATCGCCGGCAAGCACGAAGCGGCCGCGATGCCAGCGCGACACCACCGCATCGCGATAGCTCGCGCGCGCCAGTGCACCATGCACCTGCACCGTGGCAAGCCGCGCGTGTGCTTCCGGCCACATCTGCGCCACCTCGTCGCGCCAGGCGGCAATGCCGCGCTGTTCCCACGCAACGAAATCGCTGCACGGCAGGCTCCAGAAAAAGCTCAGCCGCGGCGTGTCGTCGCCCGGGCGCGTGCCCACCGGCAACAGGCCGATCATCTTGCGTGCGCCGATATAGCGCTGGCGCAATTCGTCCACGAATGGCCAGTCTTCGCGTGGCAGCAGGCACCACAGCGCCCCCCATGGATATACCCGATCCAGCTGCGTTCCCTGCGCCTGCGCACGCAACGTGGAAGCCGAGCCATCGGCGGCGATGATCAGATCGAAGGGGCCATGCCACTGCCCGCGTTGATCCTGCACGCGCACGCCCGCGTGGTCGATCGCGGTGATCTGCGTGTCCACATGCAGTTGCGCGTGCTGCGGCCAGGCCTCGCGCAGCAGCGTAAACAAGGCGCCGCGCTGCATGCCCACACCCATCAGGCGCGGATCCAGATCGCGGTACTGCATGTCCATCACCGCGCGCCCGCACGGCGTGTCGCCGTACAGACGGCGCACCGGCGCTCCATGCGCAAGCGCCTGCGACAGCAAGCCCATGTTCCAGAGCACCTGCAACCCGCTAGGTTGCAGCAGAAAACCGGCGCCCACCGGCCCGGGTGCAGCTGCGCGCTCGAAGACCTCCAGCTGATGCCCGTCGGCGCCGAGCAGCACGGCCAATGCCTGCCCCGCCGTTCCGTAGCCCACCACCGCAATACGTAATGCTCGTTGCATCGTCCCTGCCCTGTCTGGCGATCGCTGCCCGCGCACAATCGGCGCAAAAAAAAACCCCGCCGTGGCGGGGTTTTTCAACCGCACAATCGAGTCAGATTACTCGACCGGCGTGATGTTCGAAGCCTGGGCACCCTTGGGGCCCTGGGTCACGTCATAACTGACGCGCTGGCCTTCCTGCAGGCTGCGGAAGCCCTTGGAATTGATCGCGGAGAAGTGCGCGAAGACATCGGCGCTGCCGTCCTCCGGTGAGATGAAGCCAAATCCCTTGGCGTCGTTGAACCACTTGACGGTACCGTTCGGCATGGTGATGCGAGACCTTTGCAATAATTAATGGGTGGTGTACGGCGGTGCGTACGCGCCGAGTATGCAAAGCTTATGCCCCGATGACAATCACCCGCGTGCAAGTTCGCCAATCAGCTCGGGCAGCCCGGACGAAGCCGCATCGACGTTGGCCAACACGTCGGCCATGGTGATTTCCTGCGCGTCGCCGCAACCGGCCGCCCAGTTGGCCACGATCGCCAAACACGCATATTCCAAGCCTTTTTCGCGTGCCAGCCCAGCTTCGGGCATGCCGGTCATGCCCACCAGATCGCAGCCGTCGCGACGCATGCGTGCGATCTCTGCAACCGTTTCCAGTCGCGGTCCTTGCGTTGCACCGTAGCAGCCGCCCGCCACCAGCGTGACGCCGGTCACTTTGGCTGCCGCAATGACCTTGCTGCGAAACATCGGCGAATACGGGTGGCCGAAATCCACGTGCTGCACTTCGCTTCCAGGCTCTTCGCAGAACGTGGACACGCGGCCCCAGGTGTAGTCGATCAACTGATCCGGGCACGCCAACACGCGCGGGCCAAACTGTTCGGTGATCCCTCCCACGGTGTTGAGCGCCAGCACCCGCGAGGCGCCGATTTGCTGCAGTGCAGCGATGTTTGCGCGGTAATTGACCTTGTGCGGCGGCAGCGAATGGCCTTCGCCATGGCGCGCCAGGAAGGCCACGCGATGGCCGAGCAGCATGCCGACGCGAATCGGCCCGGACGGCGCGCCGTAGGGCGTTTGGACTTCGTGCGATTGCACATCGTCCAGCTGCGCGAGCTTGTAGACACCCGTACCGCCGATGACGGCCAATGCGATGGAATTTGCGGACACAACCGACCTCTGCAGCGAAAGACATGATGGGCAGCGCACGCGTGCGCGCCGAGCTGCCCGCAGCGAAGCGGGCATGGATTTGCAGCGTTACGGCTTCATCGCATAGATGGCAGGAATACCGCGCAGCTGCTCGTTGACGTCCATGCCGAAGCCGAACACGTAACGGTCGGGCACTTCCACGCCCACGTAATCGGCGCTCACGCCCGGCACGCAACGGTCGTGCCGCTTGACGGTCAACACCGCCACGCGCACGTCGGTGGCGCCCTGCTCCAGGCACCACTGGCGCACGCCCTGCAGCGTATAGCCCTCGTCGAGAATGTCGTCGACCAGGATCACGCGGCGACCGAACAATGCGGTGGCCGGACGGTGCTTCCACACCAGTTCGCCGCCGGTGGTTTCGCCGCGGTACCGGGTGGCATGCAGGTAATCGAATTGCAGGTCCTGCCCGCGTGCGCCCAGCTCCAGCGCCAGCTGGCCCGAGAACGGCAGCGCACCGTGCATGATGGTGAGGTACACCGGCACTTCGCCGGCGTAGTCGCGTGCGATCGCATCGGCGATGGTGGCAACGGCGGCATCGATGGCGGGACGGTCGACCAGCAGATCGGCTTGGGCCAGGGCCTGGGAAATGGTGAGCGTGGACATCAGGCAGTTGTTCCGAAATGGGCAGAAGGAGGAGTGGTAAATGAGGCGTCGGTGCCGGCGAGCAGGCCATCCCAGCCCAGTGCGCCACGGCCGATCAGGCCGATCAATGCAGCGGCATTGAGGCTGCGGCCCTGCACGGCCTGCAGCGATTCGGCGACCAGCTCCGGGTGGCACACCAGCACCACGTCGCAGCCGGCATCCAGATGCGCATGCACCCGGCCCGCCACGCCGCCGGCACTGAAGGAGGCGGCCATGCCGATGTCGTCGGAAAAGACCACCCCGCGGAAGCTCATCTGGCCGCGCAGGATCTGCTCGATCCAGCGCTGCGAATAGCCGGCCGGCTCCGGCGCGACCTGCGGGTAGACCACGTGCGCCATCATCACGGCGTCGGCGCCGGCCTCGATGCCCGCCACGAACGGCACCAGGTCTTCGGCCTGCAGCACCTCCAGCGGCCGTGGGTCGCTGGCGTGATCGACGTGGGTATCTTCCAGCACGGTGCCGTGGCCGGGGAAATGCTTGAGCGTGGCGGCCATGCCGGCGCCGTGCAGCGCCTGCACATAGGCACGCGTGAAGGTGGCCACGATCTGCGGGTCGTCGCTGAAGGCGCGATCGCCGATGGCGCGGTTGCCGCGCCCCAGGTCCACCACCGGCGCAAAGCTCAGGTCCACGCCGCTGGCGCGGACCTCGCTGGCCATCAACTGCGCATGCGCGCGCGCGGCGGCCAGTGCTGCCTCCGGGTCCTGGGCGTACTGCGCACCGAAGCTTTGCAACGGCGCCAGCGTGCTGAATCCTTCGCGAAACCGCTGCACGCGCCCGCCTTCCTGGTCCACGCAGATCAGCACCGGGCGCGGCGCGGCGGCGCGAATGGCGGCCGACAGCTCGGCCACCTGGGTGCGCGAAGCGAAGTTGCGCTTGAACAGCACCACGCCGGCAACCGCATCGTGCTGCAGCCATTCGCGTTCCTGTGCGCTGAGTTCGGTACCGGCAACGCCGATCAGAAGCATGTTGGGGGACTCCCGGGCCAGGCGCCATGGTGGCGCAGCGCGGCATTGTCGCAGATGCGCGTGGCAGCGTCAGATCGCGCATTCAGCTGCGCGCCCTGCGGGCGCTGCGGGTAGGCTCACAGCCCCTCGAGGTGGGCGCGCCAATGCGCGGCCTGGGCCTGCACTTGTGCCAACACTTCGGGGGCCATCCCGTCGAGCTGGCGGTACGGCAGCGCCAGGCGTTCGTTGGCGGCCAACAGCGGGCGCTGGCGCTGCAGGAAATCCCAATACAGCGCGTTGTACGGGCAGGCGTTCGGGCCGACCCGCAACTTGCGTTGATACCGGCAACCACCGCAGTAATCGCTCATGCGATCGATGTAGGCCGCGCCGCTGATATACGGCTTGCTGCCGAGCAGGCCGCCATCGGCGAACTGGCTCATGCCCACCGTATTGGGCAGCTCCACCCACTCGAAGGCGTCGATGTAAACGCCCAGATACCAGCGATGCAGGGCCTGCGGATCCAGCCCCGCCAGCAGCGCAAAATTGCCGATCACCATCAGCCGCTGGATGTGGTGCGCATGCGCGTTGGCCAAAGAATTGCCGACCGCATCGGCCAGGCAGCGCATGCCGATCTGCCCGTCCCAGAACCAGTGCGGCAGCGGCGCATGCTGGTCGAGACGATTCGATTCCGCGTAGCCGGGCATCTGCGACCAGTACACACCGCGCACGTACTCGCGCCAGCCCAGAATCTGCCGGATGAAGCCTTCCACCGCCGCCAACGGCGCATGCCCTTGCCGCCATGCCGCTTCGGCGCGCGCAATCACCTCGTGCGGGTGCAGCATCTTGACGTTGAGCGCGAACGAGAGCAGCGAATGGAACAGGCGCGGGCTACGCGTGCTCATGGCATCTTCAAAGCGGCCGAAATTGGGCAATGCATGCGCGATGAAAGTGTCCAGATGCTGCAAGGCTTCGTCGCGATCCAGCGGCCATGGCAGGGCTTGCGCGTTCGGTGCGCCAAAGCTGCGCACGCCGGCGGCTTGGATCGTGCGCCACAGCGCGCTGTGATCGTGGGTCGTGCGCCAATCCTGGGGGGCAGGCGGGTGGCCCGGCCACGGCGCACGGTTGTCGTGGTCGAAGTTCCAGCGCCCACCTTCCGGCTCGCCTGCTGCATCGAGCAGGATGCGATGCTGGCGCCGCATACGCCGATAAAACACTTCCATGCGCCATGGGCTGCCAGTGCGAAAACAGGCGGCGACTTCGTTGCGCGCGGTCAGGAAATGTTCGCTGTCGACCATGCGCGTGGCAAAGGGTTGCGCGGCGCTCCAGTGCTGTAGTGCTTCGTCCAGCCGCCATTCGTCCGGGGACTGGTACTCCAGATGGTCGGCGCGGTAATGCGCCATCAATGCCTCGAGGTTGTGCGGGATCGACTGCCGGTTGCTGGCGTTGTCGATCGTCACATAGCGCACCCGATGCCCTGCACGCCGCAAGCCTGCGGCGAACGCGCGCATGGCCGCGAAGATCGCCAGGACCTTCTGCGCGTGATGCAGTACGTAGTCGGTTTCCTGCCGCACTTCCATCAACACATAGACCACCCCCGCATAGCGCGTGGCGAACCAGCTGTGCTGCGGATTGAGCTGGTCGCCCAGGATCAAGCGCAGCGTCTGCGCCGGCGTCTGCGGATTGGTTTGCGCGATAAGTGCGCTGGAATCATGCATCACAGTGGCGCCCGATGATGCGGGGCGCATGGGCGCGTCCATGCCGACGCGGCGCATGGGCACACCTTGAACGCGAGAAAATACTCGGATCGACGCGCACGCATGCACGAACCACTGCCATGACCGCGGTATGGACTTGCACTGCACTACCCTTTAGTTCTGCACCGCTTGGCACAGCGTCAGTCGCAGACGCTGTGCGGCACATCGCCCGCACACACGCGCCGGGCCAACGCCATTGCGCTCTGCCATGCGCCCTCCACCTTGCCGCCGGCCAACCAGTCGCCACACATCCCCACGCCCAGCGGCGCATCCCAGACGCAGCCGAGCTGCAATGCGGGGTCGCTGCTGGCCACTTCCCAGAAAAACGCATCGCAGGACTGCGGCATCGGCAAGCCGAGCGCGGCAAGTTCCGGAACGAGGCTGGCGATGACCTGCCCAGGCTGGGCATCGCAATGCACCTGGCTCCACTCGCCCGTTGCATGCAGCAGCCAGGTCTCCGCCCCCACACGCGCAGGCTTGCTGGCGTTGCGCGCCACCCAGCGCAACGGGCCGGCATTGACGAACAGCGTGTCATAGCCCGGATCGATGGGCGCATCGAAGTGCGCCATCACCGCCCACGCAGGCTGCATGCGCACCTGCTCGGCAATCGTTGCCAGCGTAGGCGCAACTTGCGCGAGTAACGCAGCCGCACTCGGCGCCGGGACGGCCAGTACCACCGTATCGAACAGATGCTCTGCAGCGTCTTGCGACACCGACAGGCGCCAACCCATTCGGCTGCGCTGCAGCGCGCGCACCTGGGCACATAGGCGAACATCCAACTGCACCGCAAGCGCACGTGCCGGCGCGGCCATCTCCGGAACACCCACGTAGCGCGTCAGCGCACTCTGGGATCGACGCAACTGCGTGCCATCCCAGCTTGCGATACGCGCCTGCCAGGGCGCGGCGATACCGGCATCGGTCCAGGCATCCACGACCGCTGCAAATGCAGGATCGCGCGCGGTGAAATACTGCGCTCCGTGATCGCATTGCCACTGCTCGGTCCCGTAGTGGCGCATGCGACCGCCCGGGGTCTTGGCCTGATCGAACACCGTCACTGCATGGCCTGCCGCCTGCAGCTGCCGCGCGCAGGCCAAGCCGGCCAACCCAGCGCCGATCACGGCGATCGTCTGCGCGCGCCCGGGCGGCGTCATGCCATCGCGCACGTGCCGGTGCATGCGGCAGGCATGCGGGTCACACCGCGCAGCCGTCAGGCCCGCAGGCGTCGGGCCCGCCGACTGGCGTCGATTCGGCCGCCAGTTGCAGCAGTGCCTGCGCAAAACTTTCCGGCGGCTGCGCGCCCTGGATCAGCGCGCGGCCGTCGATCACAAAGCTGGGCACCGCACGGATGCCCAACGCGGCGGCCTGCGCTAGCTGCGCTTGTACCTCGACGGTGCCTTCGTCCGATTCCAGCATCGCCTGCACACGCGCCGCCGTAAGGCCGCCGGCCTCGCCGGCACGCACCAGCGTGTCGGTCGCGCCCACGTTTTGGCCTTCGGCAAAATGCGCATGGAACAGCGCTTCCATGACCGCGTCCACATTGCCCTCGTGGCTGGCCAGCCAGATCACACGATGCGCACGCAGCGTGCTGACCTGCACCTGCCCACGGCCGAAATCCAGCGGCAAGCCTTCCGCCTGCGCAGTGGCCTGGGTCTGCGCCAGGATCTGTTCGACCCGTGCCGTACCGCCGAACTTCGATGCCAGGGCCTCGCGCAAGGGCGTCGGCTCCAGGCCGGCATCCGGGTCAAGCTGGAACGCGTGGTAATGAATGTCCAAGGCCGGCGCCTGCGCGCCAAGTGCCGCAAGGGCGGCCTGGAAACGGCGTTTGCCGATCCAGCACCAGGGACACACTACGTCGGACCAGATGTCGATGCGCATGAGCTGGGATTCGTTCTTGGGGATTGGCAAAGCATAGACGGGATAATGCAATCGCGAGGTGTTTGCCGATGCCGAATGGGGGAGCGGTGATTAAGCGCTGCTAGGCGGCCTGGTGTCGCGCACCGATCTGTTCTCACGCATCGCCCATCCTAACTCCCGTACCGGGCCTTCAAGGTACCGAGCTGCGCGCCTGCCTTTGCAAATCCAGATCCCGAATCACAAAGCCTCTTTCCACTGCTTGAATGGATGCGAGGCCAGGGCCAGGTTGTAATAGCGCACGTCGTCGGTGACTTCGGTCCCGACCCATTCGGGCGTGGCGAATGCGTCGTCGGCGCGTTCAAGCTCGATCTCGGCCACGATCAGACCGGCGTTGTCGCCGAGGAATTCATCCACTTCCCACACATGCCCCTGGTAGGCGACCAGATGACGGCGTTTGTCGATCAGGCCGCCGACGCACAGCGCCAGCAATGCGCGTGCATCGGCCAGTGGAATCGGATATTCGAACTCCTGCCGCGTATGCCCCACCTCGCGCGATTTCAGGTTGAGAAACGCGCTTTCGCCCTGGATCCGCACCCGTACCGAGGCATTTTGCGTCCCACTGCGTAGCGCCGCCTGATCGTTGATATAGCCCTGCGCCATCGGAATCACCGCATGCGCGGCATCGCGCCAGCCATCGCCGGTGACCAGGAATTTGCGTTCGATTTCTAGAGGCATGGGATTGGGGATTCGGGAGTGGGGATTGGTTCAAGCAGGAACCAGTGCCAGTAAACGTCAGATCTTATCAATCCACAGATTGCAGTCGAATCCGAACGCAATAGCGAGCGACATGCGCGAAACGACAGTTGCGACGCAGAGCGAAAGTGTTGGCTTTCGCCAATCCCCAATGCCTAATCCCGAATCACCGCCTCTCAAAAACCGCAATGCTTTCCACATGGGCGGTGTGCGGGAACATGTCCATCGCGCCCGCGCAGACCAGCGTGAAGCCCTGCTCGTTGACCAGATAGCCGGCGTCGCGCGCCAGCGAGCCGGGGTGACAGCTCACATAGACGATGCGCTCGAACGTCTTCAATGGCAGCTGCTGCAGCACTTCCAACGCGCCAGAGCGTGGCGGATCCAGCAGCAGCTTGTCGAAGCCCTGGCGCATCCAGGGTGCGCTGCGCTGATCCTGGGTCAGATCGGCGGCGTAGAACTGCGCATTGTCCAGGCCATTGCGCTGGGCGTTCTCTTTGGCCCGTGCCACAAGTCCGGCATCGCCTTCCACACCCACCACCTCGCGCACCACGCGTGCCAGCGGCAGGGTGAAGTTACCCAGGCCGCAGAACAGGTCCAGCACGCGGTCGTCGGGCTTGGCCTCCAGCAGCGCGACTGCATGCGCGATCATTTTCTGATTGAGCGACGCGTTGACCTGGATGAAGTCCAGCGGCCGGAACGCCAATTCCACATCCCATTGCGGCAAGCGGAACGAGAGCGGCACGTCCTGCGGCCATAGCGGATGCACGCTGTCCACCCCGCCGGGCTGCAGGAAAACCGCAAAGCCGTGCTCCTGGGCGAAGGCGACCCAAGCCTGGCGGTCGCGCTCGCTGAGCGGCTGCATAAGCCTGATGGTCAAGGCCACCGCATCGTCGCCGGCGATGAATTCGATCTGCGGAATGTCGCGCTTGCCGTCCATGCCTTCGATCAGCGCGGCAAGCAAGGGAATCTTCTCGCCGATCTGCGGAATCACCGTGTAGCAGACGGACAGATCAGCCACGAACCGCGGGTCGAGCTCACGAAAGCCGACCAAGGTCTTGTCCTTCTTCTCGACGCGACGCACCGAGAACCTGCCCTTGCGCCGATACCCCCAGTTGTCGCCGGTCAGCGCGGGCAGCACGGCTTGCGGAGTGACGTGACCGATACGTTCCAGGTTGTCCATCAGCACGCGCTGTTTGGCCACGATCTGCTGCGACTCCTCCAGATGCTGCAACACGCAGCCCGCGCAGACGCCAAAGTGCGGGCAGCGCGGGGTGACCCGCTGCGGCGATGCCTCCAGCACCTCCACGGTCTTGGCCTCATCGAAATGCCGGCTGCGGGCGGTGGGTTCGGCGCGCACCAACTCGCCCGGCAAGGCGCCGCTGATGAAGGTGACCTTGCCGCCCTCGCCGTCGCGGCGGGCAACCCCGCGGCCGTCATGGCTCAGGTCGGTGACCGCGGTCTGGAAGGGGGTACGGTCGAGACGGTTTCTGGTTCTGGCCACGTGGCGACAAGCTGCGGGCAAAAAGGGTGCGTATTGTCGCAGATGCGACCGATGGAGGCCGCGCCGGTCGGCGCAACAATTGTCGCGCCCCACAAACACAGGCAAACTTCCGCTGCGCGCGACAAATCAGGACGCGGCATCGCTGACATGGAGGCAGCATGAACATGGCCACACGCCAGGAACCCCACCCACGCCTACTGCTGGTGGAAGACGACCCGATCAGCCGCGGGTTCTTACAGGCTGTCCTTGAAAGTCTTCCGGCCACGGTCGACTGCGCCGATTCCCTTTCTTCCGCACTCGACCGCGCGCGCGAACGTCGCCACGACCTCTGGCTGATCGACGTCAACCTTCCCGATGGCACCGGTAGCGGGCTACTGCGTGCATTGCGCCTGCTGCACCCGGACGTGCCAGCACTGGCGCACACCGCCGACGCCACCATGTCGATGCAGCACAGCCTGCAATCGGACGGGTTTCTGGAAATGCTGGTCAAACCGCTGACCTTCGAGCGCCTGCTGCAGGCGGTGCGGCGCGGCCTGGCACGCGGTCGCTACAGCGTGGCCCCGGTGGGCGTGCTGGACATCGCCGCCAGCGACTGGGACGAGACCGCTGCGCTGAGTGCGCTCAACGGCCAGCAGCACCATCTCAATGCCTTGCGCGAGCTGTTCCTGGCCGAGCTGCCGGGCACCCGGGATGCGGTGGATTCGGCCTTGCAGATCAGCGACGAACAGGCATTACGCAGCCATCTTCATCGATTGCAGGCCAGCTGTGGCTTCGTCGGCGCGGCGCGGCTTGCCGGCGCAGTGCGCCTGCTGCGCGGCGACCCGCACTCGCGCACCGCACGCACCCAGTTCCATGCGGCAGTGGCTGCGTTGCTGCACTGAGCGAACCAACCGCAGCACCTCCTTGCCAGACGTGGTGGGCCAGGCGTCGGCGTCGGTGCGCTTCCGGCTCGGCGCCGCGACTGACGCATCATCGTCTTGCCGATCAAGCTGCGTATGCAGGTGGCACCGGCTCCAGTTGCCGGCGATTGACTGCCTGGACCAGCGCCAGGCTCGACGCAGGCGTATGCCGTTGCTGCTCGCCCGGTCCACGTCGGTGACGAGAGGAGCACTCGTGGGCTGGGGCAGGCTGAATGGCGTTCTAGACCGACGGGCGCAGGACTGCCTGTCGGTTCTCCGAGCACCCGCTTCGCTCAATTCGCTGCTGGCTAGTGCTATGGCCGGTCGCTGCTGGACTTTTGTCCAGCGCTAATCACGTGTGCGCCTCCAGCACTCCGCGCCATCAACGACGGCGCGCGAGGTCCTCGAGCATTTCCCAGGATTTCAGGCCACGCCCGCCCAGATGATGCAACAGCACGCCGCGCATGCTGCGCCGCAGGCCGGGCATGTCGTCCGCATCCGGCATGACGTCTTCGCCGAGCGCCAGCAGCGCCGCACCGGTGACGGTTTCGCGGCGATCCTGGGCTAGCCGTTCGCTCAACACACGCAAGGCGCCCTCCTGCGGATCCAGCCGGTACCGCGCTGCCGGGTCGATCGGTTGCCCGTCGCTGTCGTGCTGCAGATCGAAGGCGAACCCCAGCCCTTCCAGCACGTCGCGCTCGAACCGGCGCAGCCCCCACGCCAACGGCAAATCGGACGCGAGGTGGGCACGTGCCTGCGCATAACAGGCATAAAGTTCAGGCACCGGATCGTTACGCGGGGCCAGGCGCAGCAGCAATTCGCTGATATAGAAACCGGCCAGCATGGTGTCGCCGACCAGCCGCGGCGCGGTATCCAGCGCTTCGGCCTGGCGCAGTTGGGCCAGCTCGCCGCGCTGCACGGCACTGAACTGGATCAGCTGCAAGGGCTGCAAGGCAGCGCGCAGCGCCTGCTTGCGTGGCCCCTGCACGCCGCGCGCCAGCAGTCCCACCCGCCCGTGTTGATCGGTCAGCACTTCCACCAGCAGGCTGGTCTCGCGCCAGGCCCGTACGTGCAGCACAAATCCGCGCGCGTGCTCGATCAGCACGGCAGGCAAAGCCAGGATTGGGGATGCTGGACCGGGGCCTCGGAAAAAGCGCCGGATCGACCGTCGCCGCGCAGCGCGGCGCAGCGACCGGGAGCCGAGCCACTGCCGTCATCGCCGCACGCGACGTTGAAACATGCGAAAAAACCTCTCCCCGACAGCATGCCAACCAACTGCCTGACCCAGCTCCCGGGTCTCCGGTCCCGGGTTCCCAGTCGCGGCCTTCCCGGCCTCATTCGTAGCCGAATGCCTTCAGCGCAGCCTCGTCGTCCGACCAGCCTTCGCGCACGCGCACCCAGGTTTCCAGGAACACCTTGGCACCGAACAGGCGCTCCATCTGCAGGCGCGCCTTGCCACCGATTTCTTTCAAACGGGTGCCGCCCTTGCCGATCACGATGGCCTTCTGGCCTTCGCGCTCGACCCAGATCACCGCACCGATGCGCAGTAGCGCGCCATCTTCGGCAAAGCGCTCGATCTCGACGGTGGTGGCGTACGGCAGCTCTTCGCCGAGCTGACGCATGAGCTGCTCACGCACCAGTTCGCCGGCCAAAAAGCGCTGGCTGCGGTCGGTGATCTCGTCTTCGCCGAACATCGCCTCGGCCTCGGGCACCAGCTTGAGCAGGTCGCCGACCAATGCCTCCAAGCCCTTGCGCTTGAGCGCGGACACCGGATGCACGGCGGCGAAGGTGCGCCCCTCGCTGACCTGGGCCAGGAACGGAAACAACGCGGTCTTGTCCTTGAGCCGGTCGACTTTGTTGACCACCAGCACCACCGGCACGCCGGCGTCGCTGAGCACGCGGAACGCCAGCGTGTCTTCCTCGTCCCAGCGGCCGGCTTCGATCACCAAGACCGCCGCGTCCACGCCCTCGAGCGAGCCGCGCGCGGCGCGATTCATCACCCGGTTCATTGCACGCTTCTGCTCGCGGTGCAGGCCCGGGGTGTCGACCAGCACCAGCTGCCCTTCCGGGAAGGTGGCGATGCCCAGCAACCGATGACGCGTGGTCTGCGGCCGGTTGGAGACGATGCTGACCTTCGCGCCGACCAGGGCGTTGGTCAGGGTGGACTTGCCGACGTTGGGCCGGCCGATCACCGCAACGCTACCGCTGCGGTGGGGGGAAGAGGTTTCGCTCACGTGTTTGAATCCAGTTGTGCGATGACAAGAGTCGCCGCCTGTTGCTCTGCGAGGCGACGCGAGGTGCCCCGGCCCTCGGCGCGGGCGACGGGCTGCTCCAGAATGCAGGCGACGTGGAACTGCTTGGCATGCTCGTCGCCGCTCTCGCTGATCAGCGCGTAATTGGGCAGCGGCAGTTGCCGCGCTTGCAGCCATTCCTGCAGCCGGGTCTTGGGATCCTTTTCTGCCTTGCCCACCGGCAATGCCGCCAGCGAGGCTTCGAACCACGGCAGCACCACTGCACGGCAACGCTCGAAACCGCAGTCCAGATAGATGGCCGCGACGATCGCTTCGACCGCATCGGCCAGGATCGAGTCACGTCGGTGACCACCGGACTTCAACTCGCCTGGGCCCAGCGTGAGGCGCTCGCCGAGATTCAACGTACGTCCGATCACGGCCAGCGCACCTTCGCGCACGAGTTCGGCACGTGCACGGGTCAATGCGCCTTCATCGGCCTTGGGCCACCGTTGATACAGCGCCTCGGCGATCAGCAGGTTGACGATGCCGTCGCCGAGGAATTCCAGTCGCTCGTTATGCGGTGTCCCGGCGCTGCGATGCCGCAGCGCCTGGGCGAGCAGAGCCGGATCGGCGAATGCGTGCCCGATCGGATCACCGCGTTGGAAGGTTCTATTCGACACCGCGCTTCGTCAGATCCTGTGCCGTATCGAACTTGCCGACCACATCCAGATTGCCAACCAGCTCGCGACGGACTTCGTAGTTGACCTTCATGCGCCAGCCGCCTTCGATCCGCTCGAACTTGACGTTCTCACGCTTCACGCTTTCGGACGCATTGATATCGAGCCGCTTGAAGAACATTTCCTGCAATTTGGACGGATCCATGTCAGCACTGCCAGCTTCGTTGGCAAGGCCCTTCATCGACGTACGCACCGCGTAGTACTCCTGATACATCGGAAACAGCTTCATCCCGATGTACAAACCGAACCCCACCACCGCCAGCACCACCACGAACGACGTCAACGTCATACCGCTTTGCTTGCGCTTCATTGTGCTTCCCCTGGCACGCCGTGCGTGCATTTACTGGATTCCAGTCCCGATCCGCGATGGATCGAAACTCCCCTTGCAGAACCACCCTTCGCAATTGAGCCAGATCAGGAACGCCTTGCCGCGCAAATTGGCTTCCGGCAGAAAGTGCGTTTGGGTCCAGAACCGGCTGTCCTCGCTGTTGTCGCGATTATCCCCCATCACGAAATAGCTGTCCGCCGGCACGGTCCAGTCGCCCTGGCCGGCCGGCATGTTGCGGTCCAGCCATTCCAGCACGGTATGCGTGCGGCCTGGCAGGTCCTCGACCAGCAGCGTGGTGCCGGTCATCTCGGCGCCCTTGCCCTTGCCGATGTACTCGCCCTTGACCGTGTAATGCATCGGTTTGTCGTTGATGTACAGCGTATCGCCGTGGAAGCCGATTTTGTCGCCCGGCAGGCCCACCACGCGCTTGATCCAGTTCTGGTCCGGCGCGTGCGGCGGCTTGAACACCACCACGTCGCCGCGCTTGGGCTCGCCGGTGGGAATGAACTTGGTATTGGTGATCGGCAGGCGGAAGCCGTAGGCGAACTTGTTGACCAGGATGAAATCGCCGATCAGCAGGTTGGGCATCATCGAACTGGACGGGATCTTGTACGGCTCGGCCACGAAGCTGCGCAGGATCAACACCACCGCCAGCACCGGGAAAAAGGCGCGCGAGTAATCGATGATCGCCGGCTCGCTGTCTAGCAACCCGGCCCGCGCCGCACGGCGCTTGGCCAGAAACAGCTTGTCCAGCAGCCAGATGAAGCCGCTGCCCAGCGTCAGGACAACCAGGATGATTTCAAACCATTTCATTGATGTTCCTTCGGAACGGGATTCGAGATTTGAGATTGGGGATTCGCAACAGCAGGAAGGCGGGCGAGCCGTTGCCAATCCCGAACGACGAATCCCAAATCCCGGCTACTTATCCATCTGCAGGACAGCCAGGAAGGCCTCCTGCGGAATCTCCACGCGGCCGACCTGCTTCATGCGTTTCTTGCCTTCTTTCTGCTTCTCCAGCAGCTTTTTCTTGCGCGAAACGTCGCCACCATAGCACTTGGCCAGCACGTTCTTGCGCATTGCCTTGACCGTGGAGCGCGAGATGATCTGCGAGCCGATCGCGGCCTGAATCGCCACGTCGAACATCTGCCGCGGAATCAGATCCTTCATCTTTTCGCACAGCTCGCGGCCGCGACGATCGGCGTGGCTGCGGTGCACGATCAACGACAACGCATCGACCTTGTCGCCGTTGATCAGCACGTCCACGCGCACGAACGGGCCGGCATCGAACCGCACGAAGTGGTAATCCAGCGAGGCATAGCCACGGCTGACCGACTTGAGCTTGTCGAAGAAGTCCAGCACCACCTCGGCCATCGGCAGCTCGTAGCTGATCTGCACCTGGCTGCCCAGGTAATTGATGCCGATCTGCGTGCCGCGCTTTTCTTCGCACAGCTTGATGATGTTGCCGATGTACTCCTCGGGCGTGAGGACATTGGCGCGAATGATGGGCTCGCGGATTTCCTGCACCAGGTTCAACTGCGGCAACTTGGCCGGGTTGTCCATGTTGACGACCGTGCCATCGGTCTTGAGCACTTCATACACCACGGTGGGGGCGGTGCTGATCAGGTCCAGGTTGTATTCGCGCTCCAGGCGCTCCTGCACGATTTCCATGTGCAGCATGCCCAAAAAGCCGCAGCGGAAACCAAAGCCCATCGCTTCGGAACTTTCCGGCTCGAAGCGCAGCGCGGCATCGTTCAGGCGCAGCTTGTCGAGCGCTTCGCGCAGGTCCGGGTAATCCTCTGCATCGACCGGGAACAGGCCGGCGAACACGCGCGGCTGCATTTCCTGGAAGCCGGGCAAGGCATGCGGGGCGGGATCGCCGGCCAGGGTCAGGGTGTCGCCGACCGGGGCGCCATGCACGTCCTTGATGGACGCGTTGATCCAGCCCACTTCGCCGGCGCCGAGTGCAGGCAGTTCCTTGCGCTTGGGGGTGAACACGCCGACCTTGTCCACCAGATGGGTGCGCCCGGTGGACATCACCAGGATCTTGCTCCCTGGCTTGATCTCGCCCTGCATCACGCGCACCAGCGACACCACGCCCAGATAGTTGTCGAACCAGGAATCGATGATCAGCGCCTGCAGCTTGTCGGTATCGCGCGGCTTCGGCGGCGGAATGCGATGCACGATCGCCTCCAGCACCAGATCGATGTTCAGGCCGGTCTTGGCGCTCACCGCCACCGCGTCTTCGGCATCGATGCCGATCACCGCTTCGATTTCGGCCTTGGCGCGGTCGACATCGGCAGTGGGCAGGTCGATCTTGTTGAGCACCGGCACCACTTCCAGGCCCTGCTCCACTGCCGTGTAGCAGTTGGCCACCGACTGCGCTTCCACGCCCTGCGCGGCATCCACCACCAGCAGCGCACCTTCGCAGGCAGCCAGCGAGCGGCTGACTTCGTAGGAGAAGTCGACGTGCCCGGGGGTGTCGATGAAATTCAGGTGGTAGGTCTGCCCGTCCTTGGCCGTGTACGGCAGGGACACCGACTGCGCCTTGATGGTGATGCCGCGTTCGCGCTCGATCGGATTGGAGTCAAGCACCTGGGCTTCCATCTCGCGCGCCTGCAGGCCGCCGCACAGCTGGATGATGCGGTCGGCCAGGGTGGATTTGCCGTGGTCGACGTGGGCAATGATGGAGAAATTGCGGATGTTCCGCATTGAATCAGAGGACATTGAGGTGGGCGCCGGCGCAGCCGTCGTCAGGGTAACGCAGCATTATCGCACGCTCGGCCCCCTTGGGGCCGGGAATTGGGAATCGGGAGTGGGGAATCGGAAAAGCCAGGTGAGCTCTCGGCTCGCGGAGACGCTCCTGCCCTTGCCATTCTCGATTCCCGATTCTCCATTCCCGCCCTTAGCCGCCGGCCTTCAAGGCCACGTAGCTGGTCGCCTTGCCGTCGGTCACCAGCAGCATGATCACGTCGCCCTTCTTGTAGCCGGATAGCGCGCGGTTGAGTTCGGCGACGCTGCCGACCTTGGTACGGCCGACGCGGGCGATGATCAGGCCCGGCGAGAGCGGGGGCTGGGTGCTGCGTGCCGCCGCGCCGGTGACCGCGGCAATGCGCACGCCCTCGCCCGCTTCCAGGCCCAGGCGACTGCGCTCGGCGGCGGTGAGATCGGCGACCTGCAGGCCGAGCAATTCCACGCTCGCCGGGGCGCTGGGCTTGGCCTCATCGGCGGCGGTACGCGGCGCAGCGTTCTCGCCGCCGTCCTGCAGTGGAGCCAGCGTGACCGTCACCTTGCGCGGCTTACCGTCGCGCAAGACATCCAGGGTCACCTTGGTGCCGGGCGCCATCAGCCCGATCATGGGCGGCAGATCGCTGGCGACATCGATCGGCTTGCCGTTGACCGCGCGGATCACGTCGCCCACTTCGACACCGGCCTTGGCTGCCGGGCTGCCGGCCGGAATATCGTTGACCAGGGCACCACGGCTATCCGGCAAGCCCAGGCCTTGCGCCTTGAGCGAGTCGATCGGACCGACCTGCACGCCCAGCATGCCGCGACTTACGTGGCCGGTGGCCTTGATCTGCTCTGCCGCGCTGAAGGCCAGGTCGATCGGGATCGCGAAACTGATGCCCATGTAGCCGCCGGACGCGGAGAAGATCTGCGAATTGATACCGACCACCTCGCCACGCGTATTGAGCAGCGGGCCGCCGGAGTTGCCCTGGTTGATCGCCACGTCGGTCTGGATGAAGGGCACGTAGCGCTGGTCGGCGTACGGATTGCTGCGGCCGGTGGCACTGACAATGCCGGCGGTGACCGAGTGGTCCAGGCCGAACGGCGAGCCGATCGCCACCACCCACTGCCCCGGCTTGAGCGTGTTGGAATCGCCCAGGCGCACGGTCGGCAGGCCCTTGGCCTCGATCTTCAGCAGCGCCACGTCATATTGCTCGTCGCTCCCCACCACCTTGGCCTTGAACTCGCGGCGGTCGGTGAGCTTGACGGTCACTTCGCTGGCGCCATCGACCACGTGGTGGTTGGTCAGGACGTAGCCGTCGGCCGAAATGATGAAGCCCGAGCCCATCGACTTGCCGGCGATGCCGCCGTCGTCATCGCCGCCGCCAGGCCCCTGCCGCGGCCCGCCCGGCATCTGGAAATCCGGTCCGAAGAAGCGGCGGAAGAATTCCGGCATCTGATCGTCGTCGGGCATCGCACCGCCGCCACGGCCACCCGGGCCGCTGCGCTGCTGACGCGCCATGGCATCCTTGCGGGTGATGGTGGTTTCGATATTGACCACGCCCGGGCCGACCTGCTCGACCAGATTGGTGAAGTCCGGCAGCCCCGCCACCAGCTGCGGCGCCGGCGTGGCACTGCGGTTGGCGGCGATCGGGGCGAGATCCTTGGCAGCGGGTGCGGGCTGCTGCGCGCAGGCGGCCAGCGGCAGGGTCATGGCGATCAGGCCGAACATCTGGGTGCGGATGCGATGGTTCATCAGGTTGCCTCCGATGGCAGGGCGACAGGGGCCAGAACCCGCGTGGCGACACGGGCCCGGCACGATAACGGAAGGGAGATTGCCGAACGGGTGAAGGCCGGCGACAGGGTCAGTCCTGCGGGGCCTGCGCCGGTGCCGGCCGGTTTGACGCCGGACTGGTCACTGCCTGCGGCGCGGGCTCGAACGGATAGAACGCCGTGCCGGGTCGGCTCTGGCGGAAACTGGCATTGAGCGAGCTTTCGCCAGCCCCGGACAAGGCCGCGCGCGGCCACGGACGTGCCTGCAGCGTGGTATCCGGATGCGTGAACGGGTTGGACGGCGTCGCCGCAACCGCAGATACGGCCCCCGTGGATGCCGGTGCTGCCGCAGCGACCATGCGGGTCGGCGCCTGTTGCTGACGCGCGGCGGCGTTGCGTGCGACTTGCTGATTGCGGGTTGCCGCGCCGCGGCGAGTAGAGGCCAGCGCAGCGGCAGGCACGGCAGCAGCAAGCGCGGCCACCTGATCCGGCGTCCCCGGCGCCGGTGCGGCCGGCGCCTTGGGTGCCACAGGCACCTGCGGGGTCTGCGAGGCAGGCGGAAGCTGCGCAGTGGTGGCATAGACGGGGGTCTGAGCAGCGGGCTGGGCAGTGTCGGGCAGGCGCTCGCGTGCCAGGAACAAGGCAACCGCCGCGACCGAGGCGGCAATCGCTGCGCCGCCGCCCCAGCGCCAACGAGCGCCCGGGCGGGCCGCAGGCTGGGCTTGCGGTGCCGGCTCGGCGGCAATCGCACTGCGCACACGCGCCGCGAAATCCAGCGGAGCGGGCGCACTGGCCGCACCGCGCAGCACATCGCCGCACAACTGCCAGCGCTCGTGGCAGCCGGCCAATTCTTCGTCGTGGGCCAGACGGCGCAACAGGAAGCGCGACTCGTCGGCACTCAACTCGCCGTCGACCAGCGCGGACAGCTGCTGGCGATAGTGAAGTTCGAACTTGTCGGTAGTGGACATGGCAGGGTTCTGGTTCATACGCGGTGTCGCTCACGGGTAGCGCTTTCGGTCTCCAGCAGAGGCCGCAGCTCGATGTCGATGGCCTCGCGCGCCCGGAAGATGCGCGAGCGCACCGTTCCGATCGGGCAATCCATCTTTTGCGCGATTTCGTCGTAGCTCAGGCCCTCCACCTCGCGCAGGGTGATGGCCAACCGAAGTTCTTCCGGTAGCGCTTGGACCGCGCGCATCACCGTTTGTTCCAGCTCCTGTCGCATCAATTCACGCTCCGGGGTATCAGTGTCGCGCAACCGGGTCGCTCCATCGAATTGTTCGGCATCGCTGATCTCGATGTCGTCGGTGGGCGGGCGGCGGTTGTGCGCAACCAGATGGTTCTTGGCAGTGTTGACGGCAATGCGGTGCAGCCAGGTATAGAACTGGGCGTCGCCACGAAAACTGTTGATGGCGCGATACGCGCGCACAAACGTGTCCTGGGCAACGTCCTGGCATTCGCTCCAGTCGGCGATGTAGCGCCCGATCAACGCAACGATCCGATGCTGGTATTTACGCACCAGTACATCGAACGCCGCACCTTCGCCGCGCTGCACACGCCGGACCAGTTCCAGGTCCAGCTCCTGAGGTGTATCGACTTCGGCCATGTCGGGCCGCACTCCTGTCAGCCCACCGAAGTCGGGCAATGAGACCGCCATTGAGAAGAAAAGTTCATACCGATCCGTACGACCGTCACGCATCAGGGTAGCAGCAGCGATGCACCGCTGGCGACGCCACGCGCAACGCGCAGATCTCCCCTGTCGACAGGTATGGGTATTTGACGTGAAGGAAACAACCTCTGGATGATAACGACCTTTCCTTCTATTGCCGGATGGCCAGACGCATGCTTCCAGGTTTCGACGGGCTCCGATTCAGCCATTGGCAGGCCGATTTGCGCGAGGACGGCGTGGTGGTGCTCAGCCTCGATCGGCAGGGCGCACCGGTCAATGCATTTTCGCAGGAGGTGCTGCTGGAGCTGGGCGCCGTGGTCGAGCGGCTGGCACTGGATCCGCCAAAGGGCGTGGTGCTGCGCTCCGGCAAGCCCAACGGCTTCATCGCCGGCGCCGATCTGAAGGAATTCCAGGAATTCGATCGCAAGGGCACGGTCAACGATGCGATCCATCGCGGGCAGCAGGTCTTCCAGAAGCTGGCCGAGCTGCCCTGCCCCACCGTCGCGGCGATTCATGGCTTCTGCATGGGCGGTGGCACCGAAATCGCGTTGGCGTGCCGCTACCGCGTGGCGTCCGATGACGGCAGCACCCGCATCGGGCTGCCGGAAACCAAGCTCGGCATCTTCCCCGGCTGGGGCGGCAGCGCCCGCTTGCCGCGCCTGATCGGTGCACCGGCGGCGATGGACCTGATGCTCACCGGCCGCACGGTGTCGGCCAAGGCGGCGCGTGCGATGGGCCTGGTCGACAAGGTCGCCGCGCCTGCCGTGCTGGTGGATGTGGCAGCCAGCCTGGCGCTCGCCGGCACCACGCGTGCGTTCAAGCAGCGGGCCACTGCATGGGCGACCAATACCCTGCTGGCACGCAAGATCCTGGCGCCGCAGATGCGCAAGCAGGTGGCGCGCAAGGCGCGCAAGGAGCATTACCCGGCGCCCTACGCCTTGATCAACGTCTGGGAGCGGGCGGGCGGTAGCGGCATCCAGGCGCGTCTGGCGGCCGAGCGCAAGGCGGTGGTCAAACTTGCCAGCACGCCGACCGCACGCAACCTGATCCGGATTTTCTTCCTGACCGAGCGCCTGAAAGCGCTGGGCGGCAAGGACGCAGCCGGCGTGGCAGCAGCCCCGATTCGCCACGTGCATGTGATCGGCGCCGGCGTCATGGGCGGCGATATTGCGGCCTGGGCGGCGTACAAGGGCTTCGAGGTCACGTTGCAGGACCGCGAACAACGTTTTATCGATACGGCGCTGACGCGCGGCGGCGAGCTGTTCGCCAAGCGCGTCAAGGACGACGCCAAGCGGCCGGCAGTGGCGGCGCGTCTGCGCGGCGACCTGGCTGGCGCGGGCGTGACCCAGGCCGATCTGGTGATCGAGGCGATCATCGAAAACCCGCAGGCAAAGCGCGACCTGTATCAATCGATCGAGCCGCAACTCAAGCCGGATGCATTGCTGACGACCAATACCTCGTCGATTCCGCTGACCGAATTGCGTGGCCATATCCAGCGCCCGGCGCAATTTGCCGGCCTGCACTACTTCAACCCGGTGGCGATGATGCCGCTGGTGGAAATCGTGCAGCACGACGGCCTGGATCCGGCCAACGTCGCGCGCCTGGCGGCGTTCTGCAAGGCCTTGGACAAGTTCCCGGTGCCGGTGGCCGGCACGCCGGGGTTCCTGGTCAACCGGGTGCTATTCCCCTACCTGCTCGAGGCGGCCACCGCGTATGCCGAAGGCATTCCCGGCCCGGTACTGGACAAGGCCGCGGTGAAGTTCGGCATGCCGATGGGGCCGATCGAATTGATCGACACCGTGGGCCTGGATGTGGCGGCCGGTGTAGGGGCGGAGCTGGCACCATTTCTGCGTTTGCCCATCCCGGCGGCACTGGCGACCGTGGAAGCCGGCAAGCGCGGCAAGAAGGACGGCCAGGGCCTGTACAAGTGGGAGAACGGACGCGCCGTCAAACCCGAGGTTGCCAGCGGTTACACCGCGCCGGCGGATCTGGAAGATCGCCTGATCCTGCCGCTGCTCAACGAAGCGGTGGCATGCCTGCACGACGGCGTGGTGGCAGACGCTGACCTGCTGGACGCCGGGGTCATCTTCGGCACAGGGTTTGCGCCTTTCCGCGGCGGCCCGATCCAGTACATCCGCAGCGTTGGCGCAGACGCGCTGCTGGAGCGCCTGCAGGCGCTGCAGGCACGCTACGGCGAACGCTTCGCGCCGCGCCCGGGTTGGGATTCGCCGTTGTTGCGGGAAGCGGCAGTGTAAGCCGCACACGCTCATCTTCGGCCTCAAGCAGGCACGGATCGCAACGGCAAACGATGCGTACAAGGATGCATCGTTGCGCGGTCGCTGCGCTTGGCTCAGGTACAAAAAAGAACGGCGAGCCGAAGCCCGCCGTTCGTTTTTCCCTCCCTGCAATGCGACTCAGAAACGCAGACCCACACTGGTGAAGAAATAGCGTCCAGCCTGGTCGTAACCACCCAACGAGTTGGCATTGAAGGTCAAGCTGCCGCCCACCAGCGGCGGCTCCTTGTCGGCGATATTGTTGATACCCAGGGTCCATGTGACGTAATCGCCCAGCTGCATCGACCCGGAGAGATCGAAGTAGTTGTACGCCGACACCTTGTTGTCCTGATTGACCAAGCGCACGTCGGTGGTACCGGCGGTGCCATCGGTGTTCCGGTAGTCCAGCTCACCGATGTAACGCCAGCGCAGGCCAACGGTGTAGCGATCGAAGCTGTAGCGCGTGCTCAGCACATGCCGCCATTCGGCACTGTTGCATGCCACGTTCACCACGCCAGCGCAGTCGTAGGTCACCTGCTGCACGCCCGGAACCGGCTCGTATTCCTGCTTGATGGCATAACTGCCCATCATCGAGGCAGTCAGGCGTCCCGGCCCGATGCTCCAGGCATAGGAGGCCGTCAGATCCACGCCCTGGAAGTGCAACGAACCGAAGTTGTCCTGGGAGTTGAAGATCAGGCCGGAGGTGTCCACATCGCTGCCGCGGAACAGGTCGCCGGTCGTGGCATTGCGGCGGATACGGCTACACAGGTCCGCATTACCGGTCACACCGCACGCGGTCAGGATGTTGGAAGAACCAATGGCCCGGATCGCATCGTCAATCTTGATGTCGTAGTAATCCACGCTCAGATCCAGCCCCTTGACCGGGCTGGCAGCGAATCCGATGGTCCAGGTATTGGCGGTTTCCGGCTGCAGCGCGGTGTTGCCGCCGCCGATCTCGTTGTACTGCCCCGCCGGATTGGCCGCCACGCGTCCGTACTGCGCGGCCGTGACGCCGGTGTTGGCGCACTGCGCCTGGGTAAACGTGGGATTGGCACCGGCGCAGGGGTCGCTACCACTCCACAACCCGATCGTATTTTCGTTGTAAAGCTCGGTGATGTTCGGCGCACGGATGGCACGATTCCAGCCTGCACGCACATGGTACTTGCCATCCGCGAAGGTCGCTCCCAGGCCCGCCTTGTACGTACTCACGCCGCCGGAAATGTCGTAGTCCGAATAGCGGTAGCCAAGCTGCATGTCCAGCTGGTCCAGGCTGCCCGCTTGCGCCAGCAATGGCACCGCGCCTTCCAGGAACAGCTCCTTGACGCTGATATCGCCGGAGACGTTGGAGGTCGGTCCGCCCAGGCCGGTGAAGTTGCCGGTCTGCATATTGCTGTCGGCAACACGCTTGAAGGTTTCGGTGCGGGTTTCCACGCCACCAACGACGCTGATCGGATGATCGCCAGCCCAAGGCAGGCTATAGCCGAAATTACCGGTGACGTACGCATTGAATACACGCATCGAGGTTTCGTAGTTGACGATGCCGACGCCTTGCAATGCTTGCGCCTGTTCGGCGGTGACGCTGTCGTTCCAGACGCTGTACGGCACGCAGCCGTCGAAGGATCCCGGCTGGCAGCCAAGCAATGCATCGCGCACCCGGGTGGTCACGAAGTCGTTGATGTTTTCCGACTTGGTGGTACTGCGATTGTAGGTAAACGAGGCGTCGTACGACCAGTTGTCGTTGATATCGCCCTGTGCGCCGGTCGTGATGCTGAAACTATTGGTATCCGACTCGGTGATGCGTGGGCCACCCTCGACGTTGCGCTTGGCCACATACATGGTGAACTCGTCGTCGGTAATGCCGACATCGTTGCACAAGCTGCCGATCACCGAGGTCGCGCAGTTGACGTTGAGGTCGGTGAAGAATGCACCGGAGGGCGCGATCTGGGTCGAACTCTTGCGGTTGACGAACAATGTTTCGAGGTAGGGCTTGAAGTGTTCGTTGACCTCATACTTGATATTGGTACCGGCGGTGTAACGCGTGTCCGGCCGCTGGTAATAATTCAGCGGTGCAAAGTTGTAGAGGTTCGGCGAAGCGACCTGCGACCAGGTTCCACTGGCAGAAGGCTGCACGTAGAACGCGCCGGCCGATGGCGCTACCACATAGAAATTTGCAGGATCAGCCGTTGCGGAGCCGCCGCAGGCAGTGCCGCGATTGCTCAATGCACATGCGGAGTAGTCGCGCTGCCCTTGCAGCAAGGGATCGTTCTCGCGCCAGGTGGCCCAGGCGGTTGCATGACCGGATTCGCCGAAGCTGCCACCGATCGCGAGGTCGACGTTGCGGGAGATGCCGTCCAAGCCGGAATTACCGGTGGGATAATCGTAGCCGGCCTCGTCCATCAGCCCACGCATCAACTTGTTGCTGTTGTCGTGCTGATAGCCGTTGTAGCCCATATCCACGCTCACACCTTCAAATTCGTCATCCAGCACGAAATTGACCACGCCGGCAACCGCGTCGGAGCCGTACACCGCAGAGGCGCCGCCGGTCAGGATGTCCACCCGGCGCACCAACGCTGCAGGAATGATGCTGATATCCGGACTTTCACCGATTCCCTTGGGAATGCGTCGGCCGTTGACAAGGGTCAGTGTGCGCTGCGCGCCCAGCCCGCGAAGGTCGACCGTTGCATAACCCTGGGAACCGTTGTTGGCGAAGTTATCGAACGAGGCAGCAAGTTGTGGGTACTGATTGATCAGATCTTCGACCTTGGTCGAGCCGGTGTACTGGAATTCTTCCTTGTTGATTTCTGCGACCGGACTGGAAGCAGTCATCGTCTGACTCTTGATGCGCGTGCCGGTGACACTGATAGCGTCCAGGCTTTTAAGTTCCGGGGCGGGCTGTTCCTGCGCCATCACGGTGCCAGTCAATGCCAGCGCAGCTGCGCCGGCGGTGAGCGACATCTTGATGGCATCGCGCAGTTTGGTGGTCTTCAATCTCATCTCTCTCTCCGACGATCCGAACGGATAAGCGCAGCACACTGCAATGCATCTGCATTGATGCAGAGGCATCACGGCTGCGGCGGCGTAGGCAAGGCATCGCGATGCGATGCTCACAGTGGCTAGCGGCAGGCGAAACGGCGCCCGAAAAAACGCTGCCGACCCGATGTTAAGACGATGTCGAAGATAATTAAACCCCCGTTCAGCATCGCTCCTGATTGGTGCAAGAAAGCCCCAAAAAAGTGCAGCGATCACACAATAAGTGCGTCTAGGATCGCACCTGATGGGGTCGCTTGTGACGCGCCTGTTTGTTGAAGCGTCATTGACCGATAGCGGCGTCCAGCTCGTTCAACTGCGGGAGCGATACCCCTGCGTCCTGAAGCTGCTTCACTAGCGGCGCAAGCCCTGCCAGATGTCGGCGGGAGCTGCGCACCGAACGTTGATGCACCTCCCCGCGCACTTGCGCTGCGCTCGCAGTAACGAACGCCACCGCGCTTAGCTCGGGCACTGTGTCGGTTGCGGCTAGCCCACAGTGGTGCAGCACGCGCGCGATCTGTTGTTCGGTCTCGCTGACCAGTGCTTCGTAATGCACATCCAGAATCCTGCCCGGCAGCACTGCGTGCCAGTGCTGCATGATTTGACGGTAGGCAAGGTAATACTCGCCGATCTCGTCCAACGCGTAAGAAAACGGATAGGCGTTGTAAAACAAGGTCTTGTACATCGCGTAACAGGTATCGAGCGGATCGCGTGCAAGATGGATGATGTGCGCTTTCGGCAGCGCGGTCGCGATCAGGCCACAGTAGAGATAGTTGATCGGCATCTTGTCGATCACCACCAGGTGGCCATGAACGACCTCGCGGGCGCCCCGCAGGTACTCCTGTCCGAGCGCAGCGAAATCGATTTTCAGCGATGCCTGCACCGCCGTCAGGCCTGGGTGGGCCGACACGACGCGGGCGGTCGCCTCGCCCAGAACCATGCCGAAATCCATTAGCTCTCCAGCCGAACGCGCATCACCGTGCTGGATGAGCAGACGCTCCAGCAAGGTCGTCCCCGACCGTGGCAAGCCGACGATGAAAATGAGGCCTTCACCGCCATGACCGGGTTGCAGCGCGCGTAGCGCGGTCTGGTCGTAGCACTGGCGCACCGCCGCGATCTGCGCGCATTCGGCAGCGACATCGTATTGCAAGGTCTGGCGCTTGCCGGTCGCAGCTGCGGTAAGAGTCTGGAACGCGTCTGCATGCAGCCCCAGATCTTCCTGTTCCTTGGCCAGCGCATACAGTGCCGCCGCCCTGGCAGAGGGCTCGGCAAGCACCGTGTGTTGCAGCCGTTGCCGCAAATCGTCCAGATGATTGCGCTGCGCGGTCTGCCGGCGCAAGGTGGCGCGCAGATACAGCGCATCGCCCGCCCCTGGCGCCAATTGCAGCAAGCGCTGCAGGGTGGTTTCTGCGGCATCGAACTCACCACCAAAAAATTGCATGGTGGCCAGGTCGTACAACAGCGGTGGCGGTTCTCCCAACAGCCCAAGCGCCTGCTGGTAGGTGTCGCGGGCAGCACAGACATCGTGGCAGGCACTGTATAACGCACCAATCCGCCACAACGCCGTGCCATCGGTTTCAGCCAGGGCGTGCGCTTGTCGGGCGACCGACAACGCGTCATGCCGGCGTCGCAGCTGGACCAGCAGGCTGGCGTACTTGATCAACAGAGCAAGCGGTGCCGACGCGACCGCCGCTGCCCTCGCGATCCGTTCGCCTGCAGTGTGCGGGTCGCCGTGTGCCAGGTGGGCTTCGCTGGCCAATTCCAGCAAATGCGCCTGGTCCGGATACTCCAGACAGGCGCGTTCTGCCAGATGGATCGCCTCGCTGTAACGGCCCTGGCGCAGCCACTGGTACCCTTCCCGCAAGATGCTGCGCAGCTGTAACTCGGTCAATCCACTCTCCTCTCCATGCATTGCATCGTCCGCTCAGTCGACACGACGCGCGCGCAGCGCAACGCCCGCAGGCGTCACCAGCATGTAGCTGCCCATGGCTGCCTTGCGAATCACGACACGCTCGCCCTCGGCCAGATGACCGCGACTGCTCGCTTCTGTCAACGCCCAGCGCTGCTGTGTATCCAACGACACCAGGCGGGTGCCATCGGCTTGATAGGCCACGGCAAGCACGGTCGCGCTCACCTGGGACGGGGCGGACTGCGTGGTGGATGCTGCGGGCGCATGGGCCGCGTGATGCCCAAATTCGCGCATGCCTCTGTCGGCTTCCGCCGCCCGCACCGCCACCGACGGGGGATAACTGGCGTCATAGCAGGCGAGGCGCGGCAGTGGATCGATCACCGAAGCGCATGCATGCGTCGCAGGCTCCTGCGCCGACACGCTGCCTGCGCAGCTCAGCAGGATCGGCACCCATTGCATCGGTCTGGCCATCTGTCGGTCTTCGGTCATCGCCTGCAGACGAGCATACAAGGCAAGTGGACGACGGTGGGATTGCCGCTTGTGCTTGCTGCCCGGCACCGATTGAACGGCATGTGCACCCCACCTAAGCTGCAATGGTCCAAATTGCTGCATCGCCAGCCGGAACAGCGCATTGAATACCTCTGATCAGCGGGCAGCGCACCTCCTGCAGCAAGGTCACCTGCAACAGGCGATTGCTGCGTATCAATCGATCGTGCGGGACCGCCCACACGCCGCCGATGCCTGGTACAACCTGGGGTACCTGTTCCGCCGCACCGGCGACATCCCTGCAGCATTACAGGCGTATGCACAGGCGCTGGCATGCGGAGCGGCGGCACCGGAGCAGATCCATCTCAATCGCGCAGTACTGCTCAGCGAGCACCTCGATGACGCCGCCGCGGCGTTGCAAGAACTCGAACTGGCGCTACATTGCCGGCCGGCCTATCCTCCCGCGCTGTTGAATCTGGGCAATCTGCACGAGGAGCTGGGCGCACGTGCTCATGCCATTGCCGCCTATACGCAGCTTCTTGCCATCGCTCCGGTCGATCCAGCGACGCGGGCACTGCAATTGCAGGCTGCTGCAAGGTTGCTGCATCTGAACCCACCCACCGCCGTCGACGACCCGCGCATGATTGGCCTGACCCAGGCGATCTCTGTGCAAGGACTGGAGCCGCCGCTTGTGGCGACCGTGCTGCATGCGCTGGCCCATGCCTACGACCGTCTTGGCCAGCATCGGCATGCATTCGATACGGCCACCGCTGCCAACCGGCACGCCTATGCGCAAGTACCCACATACGACCCGCAACGCACGCAGCGTCATTTCGACGCATTGATGGCCGCATTCGACCGCGTGGCTGTTGAATCTACGCCGCTGCCGCATGCAGGTGCACACGACGCAACGCCTGCGCTATTTATCTGTGGAATGTTTCGCTCCGGGTCTACGCTGATCGAGCATGCACTGTCGAGCCACTCACAAGTTGCTGCGGGCGGCGAGATGGATGCGCTCCCCCGATTGGTCGCGCAAAGGCTATCTCCGTTTCCGCAAACCGTCAGTACGCTCTCGCAACAGATGCTCGCGCAGCTCGCCCTCAGCTATCGGCGGCACCTCGATGCAGTCGTTCCCGACCAAGCGCAGCTGCGCTACATCACCGACAAGCGCCCGGACAATTTCCAGCTGATCGGCTTCATCAAACGCCTGTTCCCATCGACACGGATCGTGCATACGCGCCGTCATCCGTTGGACAATGGGCTATCGATCTTTATGCAACAGCTCAATCCGCACGGATTCGGATACGCGGGCAAGCTGGAAGACATCGGGCATTTTTATGGCGCGTACCACCACTTGATGAACCATTGGATGTCGCTCTACCCGGACAGCATCCATACCTTCGACTACGATGCCTTTGTGGCCGCGCCCGAGCCGACCCTGCGCGCCTTGCTGGAATTCCTGCAACTGCCCTGGGAGCCGGCGTGCCTGGACTTCCACCTGGCGGAACGTGCGGTGCGAACCGCAAGCTACTGGCAAGTCCGCCGCCCCTTGCACGGCGAGGCTTCGGGACGCTGGAGATCGTATGCGACGCAGCTTGCTCCGCTGCGCATCGCTCTCGGCAAGGCCGGCGTCCCGCTCCCGGATTGATCAGCGAACAAGTAAGCGCTCATCCGCCCCGGTGCGCTGCGATGGCAGCTTCCATGGCATTGACCATTGCCCGCTCCTCCTGACTGAGCAGCGGATTCCAGACGTCGAAAATCAGGACTGCCCGGACCTGCGCGCTGTCGTTGCGTGCCTCGTGCTCGATCGAATCGTCGAACACAAGCACTTTCCCGGCTTCCCAGCGTCGCCAGTCATACCCTACCCGAAAGCTGCAGTGCTCCGGCACGATCAGCGGTAGATGCGCCACCAACCGGGCGTTGGTTTCGCCATGGTGCGGAGGAATGGTGGTGTGCGGCGCCAGCACGGAAAACATGGCATTCGGACAGACGCCATCGATCTGCGCCGCATCCACCAGCGATAATGCGTACGCGGTCGCCGGGCAACGTTGCAGATGCGCTTCCACTGGCTGGCCGTGTGCCCAGAGCGGGTAGGAACTCCATGCCGGCGAATGATTGAGGTCTTTCCATTGATTGACCGGCTGGTCGGGCCCGTAGGCGATGTAAGGAGCAAATCCACGCGCGTCCTCATCCATCACGGCACGCAGTTCGTGCGTGATCGCATCGGTATGACGCTGCAGCTCGTCGATCCAGGGGAATGCGGCTTCCGCGTGAAATGGCAACGCCGGCAGGCGCGGAATATGCAGGCGATTGGATTGGGAATGAAATGGCCTGGTGCGACCACACGCGATCGCCGCAGCTTCGTCCCAGCGGCCGTGCAGGGCCGCGTCTACTGACGTGCGCGGAATCTCCAATGCGGCCCGCAACCTGGCTTCCAATTCCAGCGTGTCCTGCTCGACCGCCTGTTGCGCGTGCAGCAGTTTGCGGCGCAACACGGCTGGCCATTGAGGCTCCGGCGGCGCGACGGCGAGCGCATCGCGATAGACCCCGGCTGCCGCGTGCGGCCGCCCGCGCGCTTCCAGGAATGCGGCTTTGGCCAGCAAGCCCGGCAAAAAATACGCATCCAGCGCCAGCGCTGCGATGATGGCTTGCCACTGGCCATCGAGATCGCCTTGCGCCTGCTTCACCACGGCGATGGTCAATACGATCATCGGATCGCCTGGATTGCTTGATCGCGCTGCCATCAAATACTCCAGCGCTGCAACCGCATCGCCACGTTGATGGGCATGGACGCCTAGGCTGTACAAGGCGTGCGGATGCGCGGGCGCCAACTGGTGGACATGTCCCCACAGCCGTTCGGCTTGCTGCCATTGACCGGCCGATGCAGCCGTACCGGCCTGCGCAATCAGCGCGGCGATCTGCTCGTTGACCTGCTCGACCTGTCCCCCCATGCCACGTGTCGCCCGTCAGCCATTCCCGTCCGGATCATACGGCCTGGATGACCGGGCGACAGCAAGCCCGCGGCGCACCGATGACGGCATCGCGCCGCGACCCTTGGCGAAGGTGCATTGCTACCGGCTCGGAATGCTCGCCCGTGCGCCACTGGCGATCAGTGGGAATGCCCGCCATGCGTGTGCCCATGCGCATGAGCGTGCCCATGGTGCGCGTCATGGCCCGTGCCTGCCGCCGGTTTGGGCGTGCCGCAAGGTTCAGTGCCGCAGTCGCCGCTTTCCACCTGCAAGGTGACGTGCGCGATATCGAAGCGCTCATGCAACAGGGCGCCGAGCGCATCACGCAGACGGTCGCGGTCGGCGGTCTCATTGACCACGATGTGCGCGGTGAGCGCCGGCGTGCTGGAGGCCAGCGCCCAGACATGCAGGTCGTGCACGTCCTCGACGCCAGGGTGGCTGGTCAACGCCTGCTGCACCTGAGCCAGGTCGATCCCCTTGGGCACGCCTTCGAGCAACACGTTGATCGCCTCGCGCAGCAGCACCCAGGTGCGCGGCAAGACCCACAGGCCGATCAGCACAGCCAGCACCGGGTCGATCCACTGCCAGCCGGTCCAGCGGATCAGCAGGGCACCGATGATCACTGCCACCGAGCCGAGCATGTCGCTCCAGACTTCCAGATAGGCGCCCTTGACGTTAAGGCTTTCGCCGCTGCCGGCGTGCAGCAGCTTCATCGCGATCAGATTGATCACCAGGCCGAAGCCTGCGATCAGCAGCATGCCGCTGTACCCGATGTCCTGCGGAGCGCGGAAGCGTTGCGCGGCCTCCCACAGGATGTAGCCGCCCACTGCGAACAACAGCGCGCCATTGGCCAGCGCGCCGAGCGCTTCTAGCCGCACATAACCATAGGTGCGACGCGCGTCGGCCGGGCGACGGCTCAGACGCACCGCGACCAGCGCGATCATCAGGCCGACGGTGTCGGTGGCCATATGCGCAGCGTCGGACAGCAGCGCCAGGCTGTTGGTCACGAATGCGCCGATGATCTCTGCCAGCAGGAAGGTGGCGGTCAACCCCAGTGCCCACCACAAGGGTGCTTCGTGACGGATTTCGCTGGGTGCGTGGTTGTGGTCGTGTCCCATGGATGTCGTGGTCTGCTGCAATGCGCGCACCTTAGGCGCACGCGATGGCGGAGACTATTACACCTGCGCGTAATGACATCACATCACGCGAGCCGTGCGGCGTGCCGCACAAGGCGCAGTGGTTGCGCTACTGCAACGCGAGAGGGATGCAGTCATGGTCTGGAAGCATGTCAGCACCGCCACCGCCCTTCCAGCAATCCGCGGCGCGAGCCAGGTGGCTCTAGACCTTGGCGACCAGCTTGACCACGCTGGAAAAATCCAGCGCCCCGTTGCCGGCCTGGCTGTTCATTGCATACAGGTTGCGCGCCAGCTCACCGAGCGGAATCGAGACGCCGGCCTGCACTGCCGACTCGGCAACCAGGCCCAGATCCTTGAGCATCAGGTCGTTGCCGAAGCCGCCGCTATAACCGCGCGAAGCCGGTGCATTGGGCAGCACGCCGGGCCACGGGTTGCACACCTCGGTGGCCCAGCTGCGCCCGGTACTGACCGCCATCATCTGCGACAGCACCGCAGGGTCCAGGCCCTGCGCGACGCCGAGCGCCAGCGCTTCGCCGGTGGCCGCCATGATCACGCCCAGGGCCATGTTGTTGCATAACTTGGCGACCTGCCCCGCTCCGTTGTCGCCGACGTGGAAGATGTTCTTGCCCATGGCCTGCAGCACCGGGCGTGCGCGCTCCAGCGCATCGGCAGCGCCGCCGACGATGAAGGTCAGCGTGCCGGCTGCAGCACCGGCGGTGCCGCCGGAGACCGGGGCGTCCAGCATCGTCAGGCCACGCGCCCTGGCCGCATCGGCCACCTTGCGCGCAGACACCGGTGCGATGGTGCTGCAATCGATGACCAGGGCCCCATCCGGGATCTGCGCCAGGATGCCGGACTCGCCCAGGTACACACCTTCGACATGCCGGCTTGCAGGCAGCATCGAGATCACGACCTCGGCATCGACCAGCGTGTCCTGCGCGGAGCTGGCAGCCTGCGCGCCGGCCGCTGCGGCAGCATCGATGGCAGCCGGCGCGAGATCGAACACCCGCAGCTGATGCCCGGCCTTGATCAGATTGGCAGCCATTGGCCCGCCCATATTGCCCAGGCCGATAAACGCGATCTTGCTCATGGTGTCGGTTTCCAAAGTAGGACCATCTTCAAGAGAGAGCCGGGATCATCATCGATTGCTGGTGCGCGGAGCCGCCGCCAGTTCCAGCTGCCACGACCCAGGTAGACATGGCGACCGCGATGCAATCCGGCGTGGGCCGAACGCACGTCGCAAGGCACCAGCCACTCACTGCACACCCAACTCGCCTGCCCCCAAATCGGCGAGCGGATGCGATGCAGGCAACCAGGGCGCAACAAAGAAGGCTGCGGCCCACGGCGCATCGGCTTCCTCCAGCGATGCAGGCTGCCAGTGCGGCTGGCGGTCCTTATCGATCAATAGCGCGCGGATGCCTTCGGCAAAATCGCCGTGTGCCGCCGCATGCAACGCGACCACGTATTCGGTACGGAAAGTGTCGGCCAGCGTCGCGGTGTCCGGGTGGCGATGCAGCTCCCACGCCAGCCGCGCCGAGCCCGGGGCACCGGCCGCCAAGATGGCGCGCGCGGCCTGCAGCCAGCTGTCTTCGGCTTGCAGCGCCAGGATTGCAGTCACAACGTGCTCCAGTGATTCGCCGGATACCAGGCGTTCGATCAACTGTGCGTGCAGCTGCAGCGGGCCCGGCGCGGTCGGTTGCGCAATGCCATGCAGGAACGCGCTGAGCTGGGTGCGGTCGTTGTCGGCATTGCCCGTCCATGCGTGCGCGCCCAGCGCATCCAGCACTGCCGCGTACTGCGCATGCTCCAGGCGCACATCTGCCAATCCCGCGTAAATGGCATCGCTGGCATCCAGCGGCGCGCCAGTCAGCGCCAGAAACAGGCCAGCCCCCTGTGGCACGCGACGTAACAGCCAGCTGCCACCCACATCCGGGAACAACCCCACGCTGATCTCCGGCATGGCAAGCCGCGAGCGTTCGGTGACCACGCGATGGCTGGCGCCGGACATCAGGCCGATGCCACCGCCCATCACGATGCCGTGGCCCCAGCACAGCAGCGGCTTGGGATAGGTATGGATGCGGTAGTCGAGCCGGTATTCCTCTTCGAAAAACGCGGCCGCGTGCGCATTTGCCTGCGGCGCTGCGCATCGCGCTGCACGGTCGGGCACCGCATCGCGGTGCGCACGCATGCTCTGGTACAGGCCATGCAGATCGCCACCAGCACAGAACGCTTTTTCGCCAGCGCCACGCAACACCACGCATGCGATCTGCGCGTCGTCGGCCCAGGCGCGCAACTGGGCATCCAGCAACCGCGTCATCTGCAACGACAGGCCATTGAGCGTCTTGGGCGCATTCAAGGTGGCAATGCCGATGCGATGCCCATCGGCGCATGCACGCTGCCCGAACAGCACCGGTGCCTCGTCGGTTGCGCTGACCTGCACCATCAGCGGTGGCTCCACTGCGGCGCGCGCTTATCCAGAAATGCAGCCACACCTTCGGCCTGGTCCGCGTGCTCGAACAGATCCACGAAGGCTTCGCGCTCGGCAATCAAGGCCGCTGCGTGGGTGCCATGGCGGGTGGACTGCACCAGCTGCTTGCAGGCCGCCACACTGACCGGGCTCTGCTTACCGGCCCGCTGCGCCCAGGCAACCGCCAGCGCGCGCGCCTCGCCTTTGCCGACCACTTCTTCAACCAGGCCGATGCGCTGGGCGGTTGCCGCATCGATGCGTTCGCCCAACAGGATCATGCGCTTGGCCCAGCCCTCACCGACCAGGCGCGGCAGGTTCTGGGTGCCGCCTGCACACGGCAGCAAGCCAACGCTGGCTTCGGGCAACGCGAGCTGTGCATGCTGCTCGGCAATGCGCAGATCGCAAGCCAACGCGCACTCCAGCCCGCCGCCCATCGCATAGCCGTTGATTGCGGCGATCGACACCCCGCGAAACGCACTCAAGGCTTCGAATGCTTCGCCGAACCGGCGCGCGGCCTCGCGTGCGTTGGCCTTGTCGCCGTCGGCGAACTGCTTGAGATCGGCACCGGCGCTGAAGAACTTCTCGCCTTCGCCGGTGATCACCAACGCATAGATGCTGCGATCGGCATCCAGTGCGCGCACCAGGTCGCGCAGGGCCGCCAGGCTGTGCACGGTCCAGGTATTGGCCGGTGGGTTGCTCAAGGTCACGATGGCCACGTGCCCGTCGCGCTCGACCTGCAGACCGGTGTGGAGGCGCCCTTCCCAGTCGCTCATCGCAATTCCTCCTCGCCATTGAGCAGGTGGCGCGCCACGATCATGCGCATCACCTCGTTGGTGCCTTCCAGAATGCGGTGCACGCGGCTATCGCGCAGCAAACGCTCGATCGGGTATTCGCGGATATAGCCGTAGCCGCCGTGAATCTGCAAGGCATCGTCGCAGATGGCAAAGCCGGCATCGGTGGCGAAGCGCTTGGCCATCGCACACCACACGGTGGCATCGTGGCTGCCGGCATCGAGCTTGCGCGCGGCGGTGTGCACCATCTGCCGCGCGGCCACCAGCTGCGTGGCCATGTCGGCCAGCTTGAACTGCAGCGCCTGGAAATCGGCCAGTTTCTTGCCGAACTGGCGACGCTCGCCCATGTAGCGACGCGCCGCGTCCAATGCGCCTTGTGCGGCGCCCAACGAACACGCGGCGATATTGATGCGGCCACCATCCAGTGCCTTCATCGCCATCTTGAAGCCTTCGCCTTCCTTGCCCAGCAGGTTCTCGGCCGGAATACGCACGTTTTCGAAGCTCACGCCCCGCGTAGGCTGGCTGTTCCAGCCCATCTTCTCTTCCTTGCGGCCGTAGCTGATGCCCGGCGCATCGGCCGGCACCACGAAGGCGCTGATGCCACGCGCACCGTCTTCGCCGGTACGTGCCATCACCACCAGCACGTCGGTTGCGCCGGCGCCGGAGATGAAGGCCTTGCTGCCGTTGAGCACATAGCTGTCGCCGTCGCGCTGCGCGCGTGATTTCAGCGATGCCGCATCCGAGCCGCTGCCCGGCTCGGTCAGGCAGTACGAGCCCAGCTTGGCGCCGCTGGTCATCGCCTCGCCCCATTGCGCGCGCACCGCCTCGGTGCCATAGCTGGCGATCAACCAGGTGGCCATGTTGTGGATGCTGATGAACGCCGAGGTGGACGGATCCACCGTGGCGAGTTCTTCGAACACCACCGCCGCATCGAGCCGACGCATGCCCAGGCCGCCCACGCCTTCATCGGTGTAAAGGCCGCAAAAACCAAGCTCGGCGGCCTTGGCGATGGCTTCGCGCGGGAAGTGACCTTCTGCGTCCCACTGCGCTGCATGCGGGGCGAGTTCCTTGTCGGCGAAGTCGCGGGCGGCAGCGCGGAAGGCTTCCTGCTCGTCGTTCAGATCGGCCGCATTGGGGTGGAGCTGGATGGCTGCATTCATGGCGATCGGGTCACTTGAGGGAGATGGTGGTGTTGACGCCATGGCCCAGCGTCTGGTCATCGAACCAGCGCGCAGTCACGGTCTTGGTCTGGGTGTAGAACATCACCACCTGCTTGCCGTACGGGCCCAGGTCGCCGAGCTTGGAAGCGCGCGAGCCGGTGAAGGAAAACAGCGGCACCGGCACCGGGATCGGCACATTGATGCCGACCTGGCCCACATCGATGTCTTCCTGGAAACGCCGCGCGGCCGCGCCGGATTGGGTGAACAGTGCCGTGCCGTTCCCGTTGCGATTGGCGTTGACCAGCGCGATGGCCTCGTCGAGCGTGGCCGCTTCCAGGATCACCAGCACCGGCCCGAAGATTTCTTCGTCGTAGATGCGCATGCCTGGCTTGACCCCGGAAAAGATGGTCGGGCCGACGAAGTTGCCTTGCTCGAACCCCGGCACCTGCGGCGCGCGCCCATCCAGTTCCAACGTGGCGCCCTGCTCCACGCCGGAGGCGATCAAGCCTTCCACCCGCTCGCGCGCGGCGCAGGAAATCAGCGGACCGACCTCGGTGCCCGGGGCGTTGCCGGCGCCGATTTTCAGGCTCTGGGCCTTGGTTACCAACTCCGGAATCCACGCGCGCGCTTCACCGACCAAGACCAGCGTGGAGGCAGCCATGCAGCGCTGCCCCGCAGCACCGAATGCGGCACCGACCATCGCATTGAGCGTCTGCTCGCGGTTGGCGTCCGGCAACACCACGGCGTGGTTCTTGGCGCCCATCATGCATTGCACGCGTTTGCCGGCGAGCGAGGCACGTTGATACACGTGCGTGCCCACCTTGGTGGAACCGACGAACGACAACGCCTTGATGTCGGGGTGATCGCACAGCGCATTGACCACGTCTTCGCCGCCGTGCACGACGTTGAGCACGCCCTTGGGAATGCCGGCTTCCAGCGCAAGCTCCACCAGCCGCATGGTCACCATCGGATCTTGCTCGGAGGGCTTGAGCACGAAGGTGTTGCCAGTGGCAATTGCCATCGGAAACATCCACAGCGGAATCATCGCCGGGAAATTGAACGGGGTGATGCCCGCGCACACGCCCAACGGCTGCAGCAGGCTATAGGTGTCCACGCCGTTGGCGACGTTGTTGGCCAGCTCGCCCAGTTGCAGGTTGCCGATGGCCGCGGCGTGCTCCACCACTTCCAGGCCACGGAACACATCGCCTTCGGCATCGGCCAAGGTCTTGCCCTGCTCGGCGCTCAGCAGCGCAGCCAATTCGGGCATGTTTTCGCGGATCAGCTGCTGGTATTTGAGAAAAATACGCGCGCGGGTGCCAATCGGCGTCTTGCGCCAGGTCACGAAGGCGCGGCTGGCCGCCGCCACGGCGGCATCCACTTCGGCGGGGGTGGCGAACGGGACCTGGGCCAGCACCGATTGGTCGGCCGGGTTGACGACGTCCTGCCACTGCGTGCTGGCGGACACCACCAACTCGCCATCGATCAACAGGCAGACGCGGGGGACGGATTGGCGCATTGCAGGGCTCGCTCGTTGAGAAGGACATCGGGCCGTCGCAGGCCATGGCTTCGCATTGTTTGCATCGACGCCCGCCATTCCCAGCCCACAAATGCTTAATCGCGCTAAGCTTGCGACACAATCTTGCGAATCTTGCGAATGCCTCAGTCGCATGCTCAACTCCGCCACCAGCTCGGCCTGCGCCTGCAGCGGTTGCGCCAGCGCCATGGCCTGACCCAGGCCGAGCTGGCGCGCCGGCTCGAACTGTCGCCGAGCTATCTCAACCAGATCGAGCGCAACCAGCGCCCGCTCACGCTGGCCATCCAGCAGCGGCTCAAGACCGCGCTGGGCGACCTGGACGGCCTGCTGGATCTGGACGACCCGGCCGCACTGGTCGAGCCGCTGGACGAATCGCTGCGCAGCCTGGGCCACACGCTGTTGCCGGCCGAGCTGCGCGCACTCACCGGCAACCTGCCGCAGGTAGCGCAGGCACTGCTGGACCTGCACCGCGCCCATCAGCAGCTGCTCGAACGCAACGCTGCGCTGGAGCTGCAGGTCGGGGTCGAGCACGCGGCAATCCCATCGCTATCGCCCGGCGAGCAGGTGCGCGACTACTTCAACCGCGCGCACAACTATCTGCCCGAGCTGGACGAGCGCGCCGAAGCGCTTTACGCCGAACTCGGATTGACCCCGGAAAATCTGCCGCTGCGGCTGCGCCAACGGCTGGCCGATCGTCATGGCCTGCTGGTGCAGGACGCCGCCGACCTGCACCACGACAAACGCAGCATGGATGCGCAAGCGCGCGTGCTGTGGCTGCCGGCGCACTTGCGGCCGGGGCAGCAGGCATTCCAGATGGCTGCACAACTGGCATTGCTGGAATGCGCGCCGCTGCTGGACGCGCGCATTGCCGATGCCGGTTTCGAAGACGCCGAACGCATCGCGCTCTCGCGGATTGGCCTGTCGAACTACTTCGCCGGCGCGTTGGTGATGCCGTACAGCGCGTTCCTGCACAGCGCGCAAACCTCACGCTACGACATCGAATGGTTGGCCGACCGCTTCGACGTGGGCTTCGAAGCGGTGTGTCACCGGCTCAGCACCTTGCAGCGGCGCGGGGCAGCCGGTTTGCCGATCTTCTTCATGCGGGTGGACCGCGCCGGCAACGTATCCAAGCGCCACTCGGCCACCGATTTCCATTTCTCGCATGTCGGCGGCGCCTGCCCGCTGTGGATCGTGTACGAGGCGTTCAACCAGCCCGACCGCATCCTCACCCAGATCGCGCGCATGCCCGACGGCCGGCGCTATTTCTGGCTGGCCCGCCAGGTCAGCAGCGGCCCGCCCGGGTATGGCCGCCCACGCAAGACGTTTGCCCTGGCAATGGGCTGCGACCTGCGCCACGCCGATCAACTGGTGTATGCGCGCGGCTGGGATCTGAACGCGGTCGACGATGCAGTACCGATCGGCCCGGGCTGCCTGACCTGCGAACGCAGCGACTGCGTGCAGCGCGCCTTCCCTGCGCTGCCGCGCCTGCCCGCGCGCGCGCGTTGGCCGGTTGGTGGGAATTGAACCTGGTCATCGAAAGTGGCCGTGCGTCGGCCTGCGATCGCAACGACAGACACACTGCCCCGGGTCGATTGCATCGGCCCATCTGGAGGCTGCCGCTGTCGGAAAAGCGGCGACACCATCGGGCAATCGGATCAGCCCAAGTCAGCCAAGTACCCGCCCCCATGCCACAGCCCCTGTGCCGCATCACCGCCCGCACCTCCGACGGGGACCAAGCAAGCGCGAGTGCCGCAGCGCAGCATTCCAAGCCGAGATAGCTTCCGCAAAATGCTTCATTGGAATGGAATGGCTTGCGCTTCTACCCTGAAGCGGACACATGCAAGACAGGGGACGCCAGCGCGACGCAGCGCGCTTCCGGCGTCACGCAAAAAAACGACCAACACTGATCACGCAGCACAGCACCACCGACCACACCCGCGCGGATGCGCCAGACCCGCTCCACGCGGCTGGCCGCACCAGCAGCTACCACCGTCTTCGGTCACTTTGTCCTGGGAGGGATCAACCGATGCCTGTTCACCATACCGGCCATCCGGCCAGCCGGCGCCTGCGCCGCACGCCAGTGCGCGCCATCCTGTGCACCACCATCGCTTGCGTATTGGCGACCGCGTTCGGCGCGCACGCACAAGACAGCGCCCCCGCCGCCCCACCCGCAGGCGACGCCAGCCCGGCTGCGGGCAACGGCCAAACGCCGGTGACGCTGGACAACATCACCGTGATCGGCCAGCGCGCCAGCCTGAATCAGGCGGTGCAGGCCAAGCAGATGTCCGATCACGTCGTGGAAGTGATCTCCGCCGACAACATGGGCCAGATGCCCAACGTCACCGTGGCCGAAGCGCTGGTGCGGCTGCCCGGCGTCAACGGGACCCGCGACCGCGGCAACGAGAGCCTGGCCACCGTGCGCGGCCTGGGCCCGCGCATGACCATGGGCACCGTCAACGGGCGCGAAATCGCTTCCTCCGAACCCAATCGCGCCGTGCGTTGGGAGGTCTTCCCCACCGAGATCGTCTCCACCGTCAAGGTCTACAAGACCCAGTCTGCGGATCTCGTCGCCGGCGGTCTTGCCGCCACCGTGGACATCTCCACCATCAGCCCGCTCGATTACACCGGGCCGGGATTCGTCGGCACCGCCGGCCCGGTGTTCTACGACCACGCCAAGGATGTGGACGGCTATAGCCCGTGGGGCAGCCGCTTCGGCGCCAGCTGGGTGCACAAGCTCAACGACAACCTGGCGGTGGCGTTCGGCGCCACCTACCAGAAGCAGAAGAACGCCAGCTCCTCGATCGGCAGCTGGGGCTATACCGATGCCACCACCTCGCGCGACGTGGATGGCGACGGCAGCGTGGACCCGACCCCATGGGGCGCGACCGACCAGCTCAAGCTGATCGACCAGACCCGCACCGGCGCGATGGGCACCGTGCAGTGGCGCTCGGGCAATTTCGAATTGAAATTCGACGGGCTGTATTCGCGCATCGAAATCGACGAAGACCAGTTGCAGAACTGGTTCAACGGGCTGGCCTTCAGCACCTTCTCCGGCAGCACCAATCCATACACCACGCCGGGCTCGTCCTACACCATCGTCGATGGCGATGTGGTGGCCGGCACGCTGGCCAATTCCAACCTGCAGGTCGACCATGTGGTCAGCCACTACAACGAGGTCAAGACACTCACCGCCGGCGGCTTGAACGCCAAGTGGAGCGGCGATGTGTGGACCCTGGGCAGCGACCTGTCGTTCTCGCAGGCCAAGCGCGACAACACCTGGCAGGCGGTGCGTTTCGGCAGCAATCCGGACACCATCTCGTTCGATTTCCGCCGCAGCGTCACCCCCACCATCAGCACCAGCTCGGACACGCCCGAATACGGCATTGCCGGGCAGACCGAGCCGCAGGCCCTGCGCGACAAGATCGCTGCGCTGGCACTCAATGCCAGCCGCGCCGTGGATGCCGGCCCGTTCACCTCGCTGGAGTTCGGCGCACGCGCCGCACGTCGCGAAAAACAGAACCGTCGCTTCCTCAGCAACCAGTCCGGCTACGACCAGCCGATCTCGGCGTATCAGGACCTGATCTACCCGGTCAACATGCCCGACTTGAACGTGCCCACGCTGACCGGCGGCAACATGGCCGAGATCGCACGCATCGGCTTTGGCGGGTTCGATCCGAGCACGCTCGACGAACAACTGCTCGACCATTGGAACGTCAAGGAAGACGTGCGCGAAGCCTTCGCCAAGGCGGTCTTCAGTTCGCAGCTGTTCGGCACCGATGTCACCGGCAATGTCGGCGTGCGCCTGGTCAACACCAAGACCACCAGCGAGGGTTTCGATTCGGTCGGCAGCACCATCCAGCCCAGCACCGGCAGCAAGGAATATACCGACGTCCTGCCCAGCGCCACGCTCAATTTCCTGATCGACGACCAGCGCATCCTGCGCTTTGCGGTGGCCAAGGTCATCGCGCGTCCGCCGCTGGACGAGCTGCGCACCGGCCGTCGCCTGGACGACCCCAGCGTGACCGTTGGCCAGCTCACCGGCAGCGGCGGCAATCCGCAGCTGGACCCGTTCAAGGCCACCCAGGTCGATGTTTCCTACGAGTGGTACTTCCATACCGAAGCGCTCGCCGCTCTGGCCGTGTATCGCAAGGAAGTGGATTCGAGCATCGGCTACCGTACCGACCGCGAAACGATCAACGGCCTGGATTACCTGGTCAGCGCGCCGTTCAATGGTGGTGGCGGCTACATCAATGGCGTGGAGCTCACCTTCCAGACGCCGTTCTACTTCATCCCGCACATGGAAAACTTCGGCGTCTACTCGAACTATTCGCTGGTGGATTCCAACCTCAAGGAATTCTCGCCGGAAGACAACCCGCTGCCGTTGAGCGGGCTGGCACGCAAGACCGGCACCTTCGACCTGTGGTACAGCACCGGCTCCTTCGAAGCGCGCGTGGGCTACAAGTACCACAGCCCCTACACGGTGGTGTACGGCTGGAATGCCGCACGGCTGGCGCGCCTGCAGAGCGAAGGCACGGTGGATCTGAGCTTGAACTGGCAATACAGCAAGCAGCTCGGCTTCCGTTTCCAGGCCAGTAATCTCACCAACGAGCCGCTGCGCGCCTACACCGACAACAAGCCCAATCGCCTGGCCAATCAGGACGATGGCGGCTACCAGCTGTTCGGTCGTCGTTACCAGCTGGAAGCCACCTACAAGTTCTGAGCATCGCCCGATCGGCTGCACAGGCTGCTGTGCAGCCGATCTGATGGCTGCACACCTGCATGACATCGCAGCCATTGTGCGCAATCCAGTCTGCACGCCAGGATTGGACTGCGCACAGCGGCCGCACGGCAGCACGGCCGCCTGCGGCATGCTGTCGCCCGCTCCACGTTGTCTCTGTCGAGGAATTGCATGCGCTCACCCCGCCGTCTCTGGACGCCCGCGCTCCTGGCGCTGGCCATTTCCACCTTCGCACACGCCGCCCCGGCTCCCGCCACGTTGTATCTCGGCGCGGACCTGTCCTACGTCAACGAGATGGAAGAGTGCGGCGTGCAATACCGCGAGAACGGCGTGGTCACCGATCCGTTCGAACTGTTCCACGCACACGGCGCCAATCTGGTGCGCGTGCGCTTGTGGAACGATGCGCGCTGGACCAAGTACAGCGACCTGTCGGACGTGAAGAAGACCATTGCGCGTGCACGCGCGCACGGCATGCAGGTGCTGCTGGATCTGCACTACTCCGACGATTGGGCCGACGGCGAAAAGCAACTGATTCCCAAGGCCTGGGCCAGCATCACCGACACCGACGAGCTGGCGCGTACGCTGTATGGCTTCACCTACGACACGCTCAGTGCGCTCGACCGCGCCGGCTTGATGCCCGAGCTCGTGCAAGTGGGCAACGAAAGCAATTCCGACCTGATGGACAGCACGCCCTGGGACAAGAAGCGCCCGATCGATTGGCAGCGCAACGCCAAGCTGTTCAACGCCGGCATCAAGGCGGTGCGCGACATGAGCGCGCGCTCGACGATCAAGCCGCGGGTGATGCTGCATATCGCCCAACCGGAAAATGTGCAGCCGTGGTTCGCCGACGCCACCAAGGCCGGCGTCACCGATTTCGATCTGATCGGCATCAGCTACTACCGCAAGTGGTCCACGCAATCGATGGCCGAACTGGGCAAGACCATCAGGCGTCTGCGCGGCCGTTATGACGCCGATGTGGTGGTGGTGGAAACCGCGTACCCGTGGACGCTGGACGCAGGCGACACCTCGCACAACCTGCTCGGCGAAGACTCGCTGATTGCCGGCTACCCGGCGACGCCGCAAGGCCAGGCACGCTACATGGTGGACCTCACCCAACTGGTCATCGATGCCGGCGGGGCGGGCGTGGTGTATTGGGAGCCGGCATGGACCAGCAGCCGTTGCAAAACGCGCTGGGGCACCGGCTCGTCGTGGGAAAACGCCAGCTTCTTCGACTTCAAGCACGACAACGAGGTGCTGCCGGCGATCGACTTCATGCGCCACCCGTATACCGGCGTGCCTGCCTCAAGTAAGCCCAACGCAAGCCAACATGCTGCCAGTACACCAGATGGTTCCGCAGCAGCCGGCAAAAGGACACAACCATGAGCGGCATCAATCGGCGTGAGTTGCTGCGCGGCATGCTGGCCAGTGGGGTGAGCGCCGCACTGCCGGCGGGCGCAGCCGGCGCTTTGGCGTCGGCCGGCGCTACGGCTGCACCGGCTGCGACCAAACACGCAGTCTCAGCATCAACGCTGGGCGATGCAGCGCTGGCACCGCGTGAGCGTCTGCTGTTCGACTTCGGTTGGCGCTTCCACCTGGGCCATGCCAGCGATGCTGCGCGCGATTTCGAGTTCGGCACGTTCCAACGCACCTTCGCCAAGGCCGGCAAGGACACCGCCACTGCCGCGCAACTGGCATTCGACGACAGTAACTGGCAGCAGGTGGATCTCCCCCACGATTGGGCCGTTGGCCTGCCGTTTCGGCAGGAGCCGATCTCGGCCTCCATCACCGAGGAAGACCCGGCTGCCGCGCACGGCTACAAGCCGCTGGGCACGAGCTTTCCGGAGAACAGCGTGGGCTGGTATCGGCGCATATTGCAGATTCCGGCAAGCGATCTGGGCAAGCGCATCGCCCTGGTGTTCGATGGCGTGTTCCGTGAGTGCATCGTGTTCTGCAATGGGCACATCGTCGGCCGCAATGCCAGCGGCTATTGCGGCTTCGAAGTCGACCTCAGCGACGTGCTCGACTACGGCAAGCCCAACATCATCGCCATCCGCGTGGATGCCACGCTGGGCGAAGGCTGGTTCTACGAAGGCGCCGGCATCTACCGGCATGTGTGGCTGCAGAAGACCGCCCCGCTCCACATCCCGCAAGACGGGGTGTTCGTGCGCAGCACCGTGCAGGATGGCAATGCCACTGCGCAACTCTCCACCGAAGTGCGCAACGACGGCGCCACGCCACGCCAGTGCATTGTGCAGACGCGTATCACCGCACCGGATGGACGCACCGTGGCGCAAGCGGCCAGCGCAGTGGTCACCGTCGCACCCGGACAGCTGCAGGTGGTCGAACAGACCTTGCCGCTCGGGCCGGCCGCGCTGTGGTCGATCGACACGCCCCAGCTCTACAGCCTGACCAGCAGCGTGCACAGCGATGGCACTGCAGTCGATGCGCTGGTCACGCCGTTTGGCGTGCGCAGCATCGCCTTCGACGCACAGCGCGGCTTCCTGTTGAACGGCGCACCGCTCAAGTTGCACGGCACCAACAATCATCAGGATCACGCAGGTGTGGGCACCGCCATCCCGGATGCGCTGCACGAATGGCGCCTGCGCCAGCTCAAGTCGATGGGCTGCAACGCCTACCGCAGCTCGCACAATCCGGCCACCCCGGCATTGCTCGCGCTGTGCGACCGATTGGGCATGTTGGTGATCGAAGAAACCCGTCGCATGTCGACCGATCCTGAGGCCATGGGCGAACTGGAAACGATGGTACGGCGTGGCCGCAATCATCCCAGCGTCATCCTGTGGTCGCTCGGCAACGAGGAACCGCAGCAAGTGACCGAGCGCGGTGCACGCATCGTGACCCGCATGCAACAACGCGTGCGCCAGCTCGATCCCACCCGCCCCACCACCTTCGCCATGGACAAAGGTTTCGGTGACGGCGTGGGCCAGGTGGTGGATGTGGTCGGCTTCAACTACCGCACCAGCCAGATGGATGGCTTCCATGCGCAATACCCCCACATCCCGATCTACGGCAGCGAAACCGGCAGCACCGTGTCGGTGCGCGGCAACTATCAGCGCGACGAGCAACGCGGCTATACCCGCGCCTACGACCTGGACCACCCCTGGTGGGCCAGCACCGCCGAAGCCTGGTGGAGCTATGTCGCGCAACGCCCGTATATCGCCGGCGGCTTCATCTGGACGGGCTTCGACTATCGCGGCGAGCCCACGCCCTACAACCGCTGGCCGAATGTGGCTTCGCAATTCGGCGTGCTCGATAGCTGCGGCTTTCCGAAAGACAATTACTGGTACTACCGCGCGCAATGGACCAGCGAACCGGTCCTGCATCTGTTCCCGCACTGGAACTGGGACGGCGTGCTGCAGCCCGACGACAACGGCCACATCGCGGTCTGGTGCCATAGCAATCTCGAGGCGGTGGAACTGCTGGTCAATGGTGTCAGCCAGGGCCTGCAGCAGGTGCGGGCCTACGGCCATGTCGAATGGCGCGTGGCCTATGCGCCCGGCATGATCGAAGCGCGCGGCTATCGCGGCGGCAAACTGGTCCTCAGCCAGCGCCGCGAAACCACGGGCACGCCGGCAGCGATTCGCTTGAGCTGCGACCGCAACACGCTACGTGCCGATGCCGAAGATGTGGCCGTGGTGAAGGTGGAAATCCTCGATGCGCAAGGCCGCCTGGTACCGACTGCCGACAACCTGGTGCAATTTACGCTGCGTGGACCCGCGCAACTGATTGGTGTCGGCAATGGCGATCCCAGCAGCCACGAAGACGACAAGGCGCCGCGGCGCAAGGCGTTCAACGGCCTGTGTGCGGCGCTGCTGCAAACCACGCGCAGCAGCGGCGACATCGTGCTGCAGGCAGCTGCGCCTGGGCTGACCGCATCCACGTTGTGCCTGCCTGCCGAGCCCACGCGAGCGCGCGCGTCGGTGGCTTGAAACGCAATCGCCGCGTACGGCAACCGAACGTGCTGCGTGACCGGGGCCAGTGGTGGCCTCGGCAGCGTAGCGGCGCCATACGCGCGTCGCAGGCCGTCCATCGGTAGGTTTGCTGGCGGCGACGATCGAGCAGGTGATCCCGGGCTAGAAAGATCGCATGCGGGCTTTGGCCACGGCCCGCACATCGTCGGCAGCCCTGACAGGTCGGCCCCCTACGTTCGCGTCACATCGGCAGCCTCAGGTCTGCGCACTTCCGGCAGCCGGGTCGCGCGGAAAATAGCGGTTGAACTTGTCTTCCCACGCGCGGAACTGCTCCAGTGTCTGGGCATCCATCGGGCGCGGGTCGTCGGCCAGCGCTTTGTTCTGTGCCACATAGGCGATGCGCTGGGACGACAACTCATCCCACGCCTTTCTAAGCGTCACCGGATCCGGATGCGAGACCAGCATCGCCTCCAGCAGCGTGGACTGGGCCACGCGCGCGGCCAGCAGATCGCTGAGCGCCTCGGTCACCGCCTGCATCCACTCGTGTTGTTTCTGTTCCATATCCAACCAGGTCGCCTGCGTCATGCGCCGCGCACCATAGCGCCTCATCTGGAACGACGGCGTGCAAGCCAGGTTGACGATTCAGGTTCGCCACATGGTGCGACTGCGGCCAGCGCCCTCTCCATCGCGTCGCTTGACGTGTTCGACGCGCGAAACTGTCGCCACCCAGCGATACCCTCCCACGCGGCGCACGGCCGCGCGGTAGTGCACGCTCTTATCGCAAGCGTGAGAACGCACCGATCCCTGCGATCGCCAGCCGCTCGGCGGGCACCGCCGTCTCCGCGAACGACAGCCGCAGATAGCGGATCTGGCGGACCTCGGGGAAATTCAGCCGCTGGGTCGAGAGCGCATAGGCGATGTTGGAGAGCTCACCGGCGCCGGCCGGCTGCCAGTGCTGGCCATCTTCGCTGGTTTCGGCGCGATAGCCCTTCGGCGGCGCCGCACCGGTCATCACTGCGCGCGAGGGCGTGAGGCTGAACCCGGCAACCTGACGCGACGCGCCGAGGTCGATGGTCGCCTGCACGGGATGGCCCGGCGTCGGTGCGGGCGTGATCCAGATCGTGCTGGCATCGTCGTCGAGCAACTTCTCCGCCCCTGGCGCGCTCGCTTCGACGATGCGCCAGCCGGCGGTGGACAGCACGTCCGGCGCATTCGCCACCGGGCGCGCGACCGGCACCGGCGCAACGGCGCGGAACAGGGCGAATTCGCTGATCGCCGGGCAGACCGGCGCCTCGAGCACGACCAGGCGCACCCGGCGTGCGGCGATCGGGCGCTCCAGGCGCACGATCCGCTGTGCACCGATGCACTGCGCCTCGGCCAACCGCCGCCATTGCCCATCGACCTCGGCTTCGACCGCGAAGCGGGTAACGCGCACGCCCAGCGGCAGGTATTCGCGCAACCGAATCAGGTCGAAGCTGTGCGCCGTCGACAGTTCCAGCGTCAGCGTCGGCGTGGTGATCTCATCCGGCGTAGACCAGTAGCTGTCCGGCTGGCGATCGAGCACGCGCGCCGGCTCGAACCCGGCACCGCGCGACGCGCTGGCACTGGCCTTGGCGCCCTTGGCCAGGTCGATGGCGAAACTGGCGCGTATCGCATCGCCGAAACTCTGCAGCACCGCCACGTCGTGGTCGGGGATGCGGCCGCGTCGGTCGGGGGGCAGATTGAGGTTCATGTTGGTACCGCGCGCCACCGAGGTGTCGAAGTAGCGCACCAGATTCTCCGGGCTGCGCACCTTGCCGTCTTCGTCGGCGTGATAGAACCAGCCCGGACGGATCGACGTATTGGTTTCGGCCGGCCACCACAGCGCTCCCCCGCGCACGCCGGAATTGCCGTTTTCCTGGGTGTATGGCGCATTGGGCATGGTCGGCCAGGACGGATCGCCAGCGATGCCGTCTTCGTTGCCGCCCCACCGGATATCGGCGCCGAGCGGATCGAAGGTACATGCCATCGGCTGATGCCGATGCACCAGCTCGATCATCCGCGGCCAGTTGTAGTACGCAGGCGCATCGATCTTGCGCGATTCGCGCGCGCCACCGTAATAGCCGTCGCCGCCATTGGCGCCGTCGAACCAGAACTCGAACAGGTCGCCGTAGCCTGTGCAGAGTTCGACGATCTGTTTGCGGAAATAGTCCAGATAGCCGGGGCGGCCATATTCGGCGTGGTTGCGATCCCAGGGGGAGAGATAGATGCCGAAGGCCAGGCCCGCGCGTCGGCATGCCGCGGCCATCTCGCCGACGATGTCACCCTTGCCGTTTTTGTAGGGCGAATTGCGGATGCAATGCTCGGTCAGGCGTGTCGGCCACAGGCAGAATCCATCGTGGTGCTTGGCGGTGAAAATCAGCCCTTTCAGATTGCCGGCCTTGGCAGCGGCGACGATCTGATCGGCTGAAAAATCGCTGGGATCGAATTTGCGCGGATCCTCGTCGCCGTAGCCCCATTCCTTGTCGGTGAAGGTATTCATCGCAAAATGCACGAAGGCGTATTGCTCCCACCGATGCCAGCGCAGCTGTCGCGGGCTGGGCACCACACCCCACGGCGCCGGCCCGCTGGCGCGCGGCGCCGGCGCGATGCCCGCTGCCGACGCGCCGAAACTGGCGGCAGCGGCCACCACACCCGTGGCAAGAAAGGTACGACGATCGATCATTGGCGACTTCCGACTTTGCACAAGTTTCGATCTTAGCTTTTCCAATGGCGAAGAGTCCTGCCCCGCAGCAACGGATGGTGATGCAAGCACCGCACACGCACTGGCGCCGTCCCGGCTGGCGTCGAAGAACGTGGAAGCATGCGACATGCGTTCATGGTCAACGGCGAATGGTTCGCCGCACGGTGCCTTGCCGGCTTTCGCGTCAGATCGCGGAAGCGCGCCCGAATCGGCTCCAGTTCCAGCAAAGAACCCTGAGCGGTGATGCTGAATTTCCATCGTTCGGGCCAACCGGCAGTCATTCGGAGATTTCGCCGCGCCGCGTCTGGTGCCGACATGTAGCAGGACAACAAGACACGCGATGGCGCGCCTATCGCAAATCTACCCGGGCTCAGAGCCCGCGAGACGTGGCTTTGGATGCCTTGGGTGTTCCGGCATGCGCTCATCCGTCGGTCGTTCCACCGCGGCGACAGCCCTGCTCTGTGTAAGGACGACGATCCAGGAAGACGGGTCGTATCAGGTGTTCGGCGAGACAAGTGGAACCGGATGCGACATCAGCATCGGCTTCAGCAGCGCGCCTGGCGCAGCGCGGCCAGCCGATCGCCCGGGGCGTCGACGGCGGCACGCCATTCCTGATTGCAGTCCTCCATGCGCGGGTGTCGCACGGATAGGTCGCAGGCAGCAGACCCGACAACTGCAACGAAATGAGCAGCAGAGGTCAGCAATGACGGCACAGAAAGCAGCCTCTGCCATGATTAGACGTCCTGATGCAGCGCTTGCCGGCGCTGGGGCCTGAACGTCGACGCTCACAACTCGGGCCTAAATCCGAGCGGTACCGCGGGCGGTCAGGTTTGCCGATTTCCTGTCGTTATCCCGATGCTGCCCTACCTTCATGCGTTCTTCACGCAGCGGACCGGACGGCGCCCATCCACTTCGATTCCGGGATTGCCGCATGACCGCCTTACTTCAACGTTATTCCGTCGGTCGCCGTCTCGGCGCCGCCTTCGGCCTGCTGATCGTGCTTTCCGGCTTGCTGGTCGCGACCGGGCTGAGCTCGATGGCCAGCGCCAGGAAGCAGCTGGATTTCATCGTGCTGGATCGTATGGCCAAGATCCAGATGGGCAATGGGAGCTGGACGCCAACTCGTCGATCATGATCGCCTTGAGCACCTACGCCATGGCCACCAGCGAAGCGCTCAACACGCAGGCGTTGGAAGCGATCAAGGCGCAACGCCTGCGCTACAAGGAACTGCGCGAAAAGCTCGATACGCTGCCCACCTCGGAAGAAGGCCGCAAGATTCGCAAGGAAATGGATGCGCAGCGCCTGATTTCCGGCAAGATCAATGATGAGGTCATGGCACTGGCGGCCAAAGACGAAAACGCAGCCGCGCAGGCACTGCTCAACGAGACGGGGCGTCAGGCCAACGCCGCATGGCAGGACAAGATCCGCCAGCTGGTCAGCCGGCAGGAAGAGCAGAGCCAGCAAGCTTACACCGACGCTGTGCAGTCGCTGACCCGCGCCAAGTGGCTGTTGTTTATCGGCGGCGTGGCCGTGGTCACCATCAGCGCCCTGCTCGCCTGGCTGATCACCCGCAGCCTCACCCACCCGCTCGCCCGCGCCACCAAGGCCGCCGAAGCCATTGCCAAGGGCCAACTGGACAACCAGGTGCAGTCCGACGCGCAAGATGAAACCGGTCGCCTGCTACGTGCCATGAGCGGCATGCAGACGCAGTTGCAGTCGTTGCTGCACGCGCAGACCGACATGGCCAAGCGCCATGACCAAGGACAGACCAGCTTCCGAATCGACGCCGATGCGTTCCCCGGCGAGTACGGCCGCATGGCACAGGACACCAACGCGCTGGTTGCCTCGCATCTTGAGGTGCAGACCACGCTCGCCCGCATCATGGGACGCTATGCCATTGGCGACCTGAGCGTGAGCATGGACGCATTGCCCGGCGAAAAAGCCGTGCTTACGCAGACCATGGACGAGGTCAAGGCCAACCTGTCGGCGATGAACGCGGAAATCAAGCAACTTGCGCAGTCCGCCGCCAATGGCGACTTCAGCGCGCGTGGCGATGCCGGCCGCTTCCAGTACGACTTCCACATCATGGTCGACAGCCTCAACCAGTTGATGTCCACCGCGGACGGCAACCTGCAGTCGCTGTCCTCGCTGCTGCGATCCATCGCTGCAGGCGACCTGACCGCACGCATGAGCGGCGATTTCAAGGGCGTGTTCGCGCAGATGCGCGACGATGCCAATGCCACCGCCACGCAGCTGGCCGAAATCGTCGGGCGCATCCAGCACTCGGCGGTGTCGATCAACGCGGCCGCCAGTGAAATCGCCGCCGGCAATCAGGATTTGTCGCAGCGCACCGAACAGCAGGCTGCCAATCTGGAAGAAACCGCAGCGTCGATGGAAGAACTCACTTCCACCGTGCGCCAGAATGCCGAGCACGCCCGCCAAGCCAATCAACTGGCGATCGGCGCTGCCAGCGTCGCCTCGCAAGGTGGCGACGTCGTCAGCAAGGTCGTCGGCACCATGAGCGGTATCGAGGCCTCGTCCAAGAAGATCGCCGACATCATCAGCGTCATCGACGGCATCTCGTTCCAGACCAACATCCTGGCGCTCAACGCCGCGGTGGAAGCGGCGCGCGCCGGCGAACAGGGCCGCGGCTTTGCCGTGGTGGCCAGCGAAGTGCGAACGCTGGCGCAGCGCTCCACCGCGGCCGCCAAGGAGATCAAGAGCCTGATCGACGATTCGGTACAGCGGGTGGCAGAAGGTTCCACCTTGGTGCACACCGCCGGCACCACCATGGCGGAAATCGTTGCCAGCGTGCAGCGCGTCACCGACATCATGGGCGAGATCTCCGCGGCTTCGCAGGAACAGTCGGCGGGCATCGAACAGGTCAACCTCACCGTCACCCAGATGGACGAAACCACCCAGCAAAACGCCGCGCTGGTGGAAGAAGCCACTGCTGCCGCACGTTCGATGGAAGAACAGGCCGGCGAACTCACCCAGGCGGTGTCGATCTTCAAGATCCAAGCCGACCGGCCGGCCGCCATCCGCCCAGTTGCGCCCGCCGTGCTGCAGCCCAAAAGCAGGCCAGCGGCCCCGCCCAAGCGCGAGCTCGCCATGGCCGCGGTCAAGCGTCCTGCCAGGCAGGCGGCAGTGGCAAGCGTCTCAAGCAACAGTGCCGACTGGCAGGAGTTCTGAGCCGGCAGACATTCCAACCACAACTGCCCTGACGATTGCGCAATCGTCGGTTGCGCGTGGCGAGTGTCGGGGATGAGATAGACCACGCACTCCCGCACCACGGTCTTTGCGCACCCTCCCCGTCCGGCCGATCGCCATTCGGGGAATGTGCTCACCGCTTTCGATAACAAATGGTTAGACCATGAGGCCGGCTACGCAAGTCGCCGGCCTTGCATGTCGCCAGTAAGGCCGGCCCGGGATGTACGCCAAGATGTGCCAGGCAGCGCATCCGCAAATCGAGACGGGGTCGACATGGCCCGCCCTCGCCACGAGGAAACGGACATCGAACACGTCACGGTTTGTCCGATATCAGACCTCTGATGCGTCCAATAGGCGCACCCGCGCTGACTGACCCACCCCAGAAAAACCGTGCCAACGTAAAGTAGAGACTTCGCCTCGCATGGGCCCCGTGGATCACGAGGAATCAGGCGATGAAGAAGTCGCATTTTACCGAAGAGCAGATCGCGTACGCGCTCAAGCAGGTCGAGCTGGGGATGGCGGTTGGCGAGGTGTGCCGCAAGATGGGCATCGCGGAGGCGACGTTCTATGTGTGGCGCAAGAAATACGGTGGGCTTGGCCCCTCTGAGCTGAAGCGCCTGCGTGTGCTGGAAGAGGAAAACCGCAAGCTCAAGCAGCTGGTTGCCGACCTGAGCCTGGACAAGGCGATGCTCCAGGAGGTGGTCACAAAAAAACTCTGAGGGCGCCCCAGAAGCGCAGCTGGGTTGCCCGCTTGAGGGAGCGCTTCGGCGTGAGCGAACGACGCGCATTGCGGATCGTGGCGATGTCGCGCTCGGCGTTTTCGTACAAGGCCAAGGCGCGCGACTGCAGCGCCATCCGCTTGCGGATGCGCGAGATCACGCAGACGCGCATCCACTATGGCTGCGAACGCGTGGCGGTGATGCTGCGGCGCGAAGGCTGGCGGGACAACCACAAGCGGGTGCATCGCATCTACAAGGAAGAAGGCCTGTCGTTGCGGCATTGCTGCCCGCGACGTAGTCGCAGTAGTCGTCGCCGGCAACCGATCAAGGTGGCCACGGCGCCCAACACGCTGTGGGGCATGGACTTCGTCAGTGACGCGCTGTTCGATGGCCGTCGCTTCCGGCTGCTGCCGGTGCTGGACCACTTCACGCATGAGTGCCTGGATATCTTCGTGGATCAGTCCTTGGGCGCTGACGATGTCGCCGACGCAGTGGCGCGGCTGGTCGTTCAACGAGGCAAGCCGGAAGCGATCAAAGTGGATAACGGCAGTGAGTTTGCCGGCAAGGTGATGGACCGCTGGGCCTATGAGAACGGCGTAGGGCTGGACTTTTCCCGACGTGGCACGCCAACGGACAACGCGATGGTGGAAAGCTTCAACAGCCGGCTGCGACAGGAGTGTCTGAACGAGCATTGGTTCTTGTCCCTAGCCGATGCACGGAGCGAAATCGAAGCGTGGCGGCGCTTCTATAACGAGGAGCGGCCCCACAGTGCACTGGCATGGAAAACCCCTGCGGAATTGGCCCGAGAACACGGCGACGTCCCCCCGCCCTGAGTAGCGGCCAGGTTTAGAGTCCGGGGTTGATGATAGCGGCGTTGGCCAACTGTTGGGCATACGCGGAGGGCGTCATGCCGCCAATTGCTTTCTTGGGTCGCTCCTCGTTGTATTCGCGGCGCCAGGAGCGTGTGCAGAATTTTGTGTAACCGTGGTTTGGGTTACCGCTGAGGAAGTCGCCCCTCGAACTGGATCGTAAAGCGGTTCAGCGCAGCCTTCCAGTCGCGGATCGGCAGCGTCCATTTCTTGGTGATGTTGCGCAGAGCCAGGTAGAACAGTTTCATCAAGGCTTCGTCGCTGGGGAACGCGCCGCGGTTCTTGGTCAGCTTGCGCAGGCTCATGTTGACCGACTCGATGGCGTTGGTCGTATAGATCACCTTGCGGATCTCCGGTGGGTAGTCGAAGAACGGGATCAGTCGTGACCAATTGCGCCGCCATGACTGGCTGATGGGCGGGTACTGGGCGTCCCACTTGGCCTCGAACTCGGTCAGTGCCTGCTCGGCCTCCTCGACGGTGGCGCAGGCGTAAATGCGCTTGAGATCGGCGGCAACCTCGGCGCGGCGTTTCCACGAGACGTAGTTCAGGCTGTGCCGCACCATGTGCACGATGCACAGCTGCACGGTGGTCTGCGGGAACACCGCCTCGATCGCCTCGGGAAACCCCTTCAGGCCATCGACGCAGGCAATGAAGATGTCCTGCACCCCGCGGTTGCGTAGCTCCGTCACGACTTGCAGCCAAAACTTGGCACCCTCGGCCTGCGCCAGCCATAGGCCCAGCACTTCCTTCTCGCCGCCCATGGTGATGCCGATGGCCAGGTACACCGCCTTGACCCGCACCGCGCCCTCGCGCACTTTGACGTGGATGCAGTCCAGATAGACGATCGGATAGACCGGATCCAGTGGCCGCGCCTGCCACGCCTTGACCTCCTCGACGACCGCATCGGTGACTGAGGAAATCAGACTCGGCGACACCTCGGTGCCGTACATCTCCTCCAGGTGCGACTGGATCTCGCGCACGGTCATGCCGCGCGCGTACAACGACAAGATCTTGTCATCGAAGCCGGCCCAGCGGGTCTGGTGCTTGGGGATCAGCTGTGGCGCGAAGCTGCCGTGGCGATCACGCGGAATCTCGATCGGCAGCTCGCCGAACTCGCCCTTGAGCGTCTTGCGGCTGCGTCCGTTGCGCGTGTTGCCGGCCGCGTTGGCGACCGGCTCATGCTTGTCATGACCGAGGTGTTCGGTCATCTCCGCGTCCAGCGCCCGCTCCACCAACCGCTTGGTCAGCTGCTTGAGCAGGCCGTTCTCGCCGATCAGATCCTCGGGTTTGGTGTAGTTGACCAACAGGCTGCTAAGCAGCTCGTCGGGTACCTCATGTGTGCGTGGGCTCATGGTGTCTCCGGGTTAGGTGGCAGTCTCCTGCCTGTGGCCCGGTTACACAAAATCTAGGACACGCCCGGCGCCAGCGCTCGATCTCGGTGCGTGCATGCAGCAGTGTCGGGAACCAGTGTTCGTTGAGGCATTCGTCGCGCAGGCGGCCGTTAAACGATTCAACGTAGGCGTTCTGATTCGGCTTGCCGGGTTGGATGAGTCGCAACTGCACGCCACGCGCATGCGCCCAGGCCACCATCGCCTTGCCGCAAAACTCCTTGCCGTTGTCCGTGCGGATCACCTGCGGCAAGCCGCGGCGGATGGCGAGCCGATTCAGCACACGCGTCACGCCATGGCCCGCTATTGCGCGCTCCACCTCGATGGCGACCGCTTCGTGCGTGGCGTCGTCCACGATCACCAGACACTTGATCACCCGACCGTCGGCAGTGCGGTCGAACACGAAGTCCATCGACCATACCTGGTTGGCCTGCGATGGCCGCAGCAGCGGCTGACGCTCGCCTACCGGGACTTTCTTGCGCTTGCGGCGGCGGACTTGCAGCTGCTGCTCGCGGTACAACCGCTCCACACGCTTGTAGTTCACGATGCGGCCTTCCTGTCGCAGTTTGAGATAGATCATGCCCACGCCATAACGGCGATGGCGATGCGCCAACGCACCGATGCGCTCGCGCAGCTCAACGTTGCGATCTTCGCGTGGGCAGTAGCGCAGCGCGCTGGCGCTCATGCCGATCGCTGCCAAGGCGCGGCGCTCGCTGGCACCGCACCCCATCCACTCGCGCACCAGCGCACGACGCGCCGGCGCGCTCACCACTTTTTTCGCAGCGCATCCTTGATCAGATCGTTCTCAAACAGCTGCTCGGCCAGCAACTTCTTCAGCCGCGCGTTCTCCGTTTCAAGGTCTTTGAGCCGCTTGGCATCGGGCACGCTCATCCCGCCGAACTTGCTGCGCCACAGGTAGTAAGAGGCCTCGCTGAAGCCATGGCGCCGGCACAGGTCCTTGATCGCCACGCCCGCTTCGGCTTCGCGCAGGAAGCCAATGATCTGTTCTTCGGAAAAGCGCTTCTTCACGTCCAATCTCCTCGGGGTAGGGAATTGGACTCCAAACTGCGGTGCTACTCAAAATCGGGGGGACGTCGTTGGCGTCGTATTGATACTCAAACGAAGCGACATTGTTGTCCCGCACCTGCTGGGGCATCTGACGCCCATTGAGCACGAGCGAGTGGCTCACACCATTGCCATAGGTGAACTGCCGCGCCGCTCCATTGGGGTAGTAGCCAATACCCGATGCGTAGACGTTCCCAAATTGATCGCGCACATCGGTCGGCTGACCAAGAGCATTTGGCGCATAGTTGATTGACAGCCCGGTGGGATAGGCCTGACTTGCAAGCGCTCCATTCCCGTCATAGCCGTAGCCGATGGACCAGGTATACCAACCGGTTTGACCAGACGATTCGGATGTCAGCATCCGACGTTTGTTGTAGTTATAGGCATTGACGACAGACGAGCCACCGGCATCGTTCCATGTCGTGACCTGTGCAGGCAGTCCGTCCGGCGTGTAGGACCAATCCTGATTGCCATTCTTGTCAGGGAACCGCAGGGTCTTGAGGCGATTGCGAGTGTCGTAGGTGCGCACCACCTGGCGGCCACTGGCAGCAGCGGCTTCCAGGTCGCAGCTGGTCGTGCTGGGGAGGTCAAGGCCGCTGGCCGACCATGCCAGATTGCCAGCCGCGTCGTAGGCCATGACGGTCGACCCGCTCTCGGGCTCAATCACTTTGCACAGCTGCTGGTTCGCATCGTAGACGTAGCTACGTGCCGCCAGGCCAACGCCATGCTCCACCGGTGGCGGCGCCACCACCTGCACGACCTGGTTGCTGGATTCATTACCGAAATCACCGCTACCATCGCGCATTCGCCAACGCAGGTTGTAACCGCCCGCACCAAGGGGGGCGCGGAGGCTAAAGTTGAAGTCCACACTTCCGCCAGGCGGAACATCGGATGGCAGGCCCACTTCGCCTGGCGACCATCCTCGCGCATCGCCAACCAACACAGCCCGATATCCCTGCCCCTGGCGCCAGGTGACATTTCCCGTGTTCGTGAACCGCACGGACCCGGTGACAGAACGTCCGGTTGGCAGCTGGGCAGGCATGTTCTGAGACACGAAAGCAGCATTACGCTGCATAGCAGGAATCGAGAGTGCACCCGACCCATCAATGAGGGAGTTGTCCCGACCGACCGGAGAAATGCCGTGGATATAGAACGGCTTGCCGCCTTGGCTTCGGATCAGGTCTTCGGTAACTGGAATTGAGAAGCGGTAGTTGCTCCCTGACGATGAGCAGGCGCTGGCGACGCCGGGTTCGCTGGCAAGGTTTGCACTGGCGATGGCCGCAATCGTGCCGCTACCAGCGGGCCCGCCCGCATACATATGGACGTCAATCGATCGGCGTAGTCCTGCAGAACACGCCCAGCCGACAATCGCCTTGTTGTCCTGGATACCCTCGATCCGCCCTTTGATCACCGATGCAGGCACGGCGACTGCGCCCGACCCGGAAAGGGTGTCGTTTGAGGCTCCTACCGGAGACAGGCCATGGATATAAATGGCCTTACCGCCGTTCTGGATGATGAAGTTCTCATCAAGGGGGTATGAGAATCGGTAGTTGCTGCCCGAAGCACTACAAGCGCTAGCGATGCCGGCATCGCTTGGCAATGTCGCTGCCGTGGCCCCCGCGAAGGTTCCAGAACCAGCGGAACCGCCCAGATACATATGCACATCGACCGAGCGGTTCAAATACGTTGAACACGCCCAGCCAGAGATTGAACTGTAGTTGACGCTGTCGATGTTCCCTTTGATGAGCGACGGAAGGACCTGCACGGTCTGGGATCCAAACCCACCGAACGACGCTTTCCCGTCCTGAAGCATCCGCCATACGAACTGATACTGACCGGGCGTCGTTGGAGCGGTAACGCTAAAGTTAAAGGTCACTTTGCTGTCGATCGAGACAGCACTAGGCAGCTGGACTCGGTCTAGCCCCCAGGGACTCGCAACACTAGGAGTTCCCGCGTATCCCAGTTTGATACGCCCAGGGTTTCCTAGACATCTCATGGCCATGGAAAATAGTCGATTCGGAGATGTCTATGAGCAGCAAGCGGTATACGGATGAGTTCAAGATCGAGGCGGTCCGGCAAGTGACGGATCGTGGGTTCAAGGTGGCAGACGTCGCCGAGCGGCTGGGTGTCACGACGCACAGCCTGTACGCCTGGCTGCGCAAGTTCGGCAAGCCCGGCGTGGTACAGCGCGCCGAGGTGGACCAGAGCGCCGAGGTTCGGCGGCTGAAGGCAGAGTTGCGTCGAGTGACCGAGGAGCGCGACATCCTAAAAAAGGCCGCCGCGTACTTTGCCAAGGGGTAAAGGCAAAGTACGCCTTCATGCAAGCCCACTGCGGGGAGTTCAGGGTGTGTGCGATGTGCCGGGTGTTGCGGGTGAACCGGGCTGGATACTACGCGTGGCTAAAGTCGCCGGACAGTGAGCGCGCCAAGGAAGACGAACGCCTGCTGGGGCTGATCAAGCACCACTGGCTGGCCAGCGGCAGTGTGTATGGGCATCGCAAGATCGCCAAGGATCTACGCGATCTGGGTGAGCGTTGCAGTCGCCATCGGGTGCATCGATTGATGCGCGCCGAGGGATTGCGTGCCCAGGTGGGCTATGGTCGCAAACCGCGCTTCCATGGAGGGATGCAGTGCAAGGCGGCGGCCAACCTGCTTGACCGACAGTTCGACGTGACCGAGCCGGACACGGCCTGGGCGAGCGATTTCACCTTCATCCGCACGCACGAAGGCTGGATGTACCTGGCTGTGGTGATCGATCTGTTTTCCAGGCAGGTCGTCGGCTGGGCGATGCGCGATCGGGCCGACACCGAGTTGGTCGTGCAGGCCTTGTTGTCTGCGGTGTGGCGGCGCAAACCCAATGCTGGTTGCTTGGTTCACTCAGACCAAGGGTCGGTCTACACCAGCGATGACTGGCAGAGTTTCCTGGCGTCCCATGGCTTGGTGTGCAGCATGAGTCGGCGTGGCAACTGCCACGACAACGCACCCGTGGAGAGCTTCTTCGGCCTGCTCAAACGCGAGCGGATCAGGCGACGAATCTATCCCACCAAGGACGCCGCACGCGCCGAGGTATTCGACTACATCGAGATGTTCTACAACCCCAACCGCCGCCACGGTTCAACTGGTGACCTGTCCCCTGTAGAGTTTGAACGACGCTACGCGCAACGAGGGTCTTGAGTGTCTACGGAACCCTGGGCGTATCAAGGGTCGTCGCAATCGCCGTGCAACAAGGCATCGCGAATCGTCGAAATCGGCTCTGATTGACCGCCACATCCCGGAAGAACATTTCTTGCAAAGCACTGATACAAAAGAAAAAACCAAGAACGCCAGTGGGGCTGTAGAGCACACACCCCTCATGAAGCAATTCTTCGCAGCCAAATCGGACTACCCCGATCTGCTGCTGTTCTTCCGCATGGGCGATTTCTACGAGCTGTTCTACGACGACGCGCGCAAGGCCGCGCGGCTGCTCGACATCACCCTGACCCAGCGCGGCAGCTCCGGCGGTGCGCCGATTCCCATGGCCGGGGTGCCGGTGCATGCGTATGAAGGCTATCTGGCGCGCTTGGTGGCACTGGGCGAGTCGGTGGCGATCTGCGAGCAGATCGGCGACCCGGCGCTGGCCAAGGGGCTGGTCGAGCGCAAGGTGGTGCGCATCGTCACGCCTGGCACGGTCACCGACGAGGCGCTGCTGGACGAACGTCGCGACACCTTGTTGATGGCGATCTCGCGCAGCAAGCAGGGCTACGGCCTGGCCTGGGCCGATCTGGCCGGCGGGCGCTTCCTGGTCAACGAAGTGGACAGCGCCGATGCGTTGGAAGCGGAAATCGCACGCCTGGAACCGGCCGAGCTGCTGGTGCCCGACGAAGACAACTGGCCGGACTTCCTGCGCGGGCGCATCGGCGTGCGGCGCCGGCCGCCGTGGCTGTTCGATGCCGACAGCGGACGCCGACAGCTGCTGGCGTTTTTCAAATTGCACGATCTGTCGGGCTTCGGCATCGACGACAAACCTTGCGCCACGGCTGCCGCCGGCGCGCTGCTGGGCTATGTCGAAGAGACCCAGAAACAGCGCTTGCCGCACCTGACCTCGATCGCGATGGAGGTGGCCAGCGAGGCCATCTCGATGAACGCGGCCACGCGCCGGCATCTGGAGCTGGATACGCGCGTCGATGGCGATACCCGCAACACCTTGCTCGGCGTACTGGACAGCACCGTCACGCCGATGGGCGGGCGTCTGCTCCGGCGCTGGCTGCACCGTCCGCTGCGCCTGCGCGATGTGCTGGTGCAGCGCCACCATGCGGTTGGCACGTTGATCGATGCAGGTGCCGATGCCGATCTGCGCGAAGCCTTCCGTGCGCTCGGCGATCTGGAACGCATCCTGACCCGCGTGGCGTTGCGCTCGGCGCGACCGCGCGATTTCTCCACCTTGCGCGATGGCCTGGCGCTGTTGCCGAAGGTGCGCGCAATCCTGGCGCCGTTGGATTCGCCACGCCTGCGGACGCTGCATGCCGAACTCGGCGAGCACGATGCCACCGCGCATCTGTTGATCAGCGCAGTGGCCGAGATCCCGCCGCTCAAGCTCAGCGACGGCGGCGTCATCGCCACCGGCTACGACGCCGACCTGGACGAGCTGCGTCGTTTGTCCACCAATGCCGATCAATTCTTGATCGACCTGGAACAACGCGAGCGCGCCAGCAGCGGCATCGCCACGCTCAAGGTCGGCTACAACCGCGTGCACGGCTACTACATCGAGATCAGCAAGGGCCAGGCGGACAAAGCCCCGTTGCACTACAGCCGCCGGCAGACGTTGACCAACGCCGAGCGCTACATCACCGAAGAACTCAAGAGCTTCGAAGACAAGGTGCTGTCGGCACGCGAGCGTTCGCTATCGCGTGAAAAACTGCTGTACGAAGGCCTGCTCGATGCGCTTGGCACCGAGCTGGAAGGTCTCAAGCGCTGCGCAGGTGCACTCAGCGAACTGGATGTGTTGGCCGGCTTTGCCGAACGCGCGCAGGCGCTGGATTGGTCGCAACCGGAGCTCGATGACGCGCCGTGCCTGCGCATCGAACGCGGCCGTCACCCGGTCGTGGAGGCGGTACGCGAGCAACCATTCGAACCCAACGATCTGGACCTGCACGGCGATCGCCGCATGCTGGTGATCACCGGCCCGAACATGGGCGGTAAATCGACCTATATGCGGCAGAACGCGCTGATCGTGTTGTTGGCGCATATCGGCAGCTACGTGCCGGCCAGCCGTGCGGTGATCGGGCCGATCGACCGCATCCTCACCCGCATCGGCGCCGGCGACGACCTGGCGCGCGGGCAGTCCACCTTCATGGTGGAAATGGCTGAAACCAGCTACATCCTGCATCACGCCACCCCGCAATCGCTGGTGCTGATGGACGAGATCGGCCGCGGTACCTCCACCTACGATGGCCTGGCACTGGCCGATGCCGTCGCACGCCATCTGGCGCAGACCAATCGCTGCTACACGCTGTTTGCCACGCATTATTTCGAGCTCACCGCGCTGGCCGACCAATCGCATGCCGGCGGCGCCAGTGGCATCGCCAACGTGCATCTGGACGCAGTCGAACACGGCGAGCGCCTGGTATTCATGCACGCAGTGAAAGATGGCCCGGCCAATCGCAGTTTCGGCCTGCAGGTGGCCGCGCTGGCCGGCCTGCCCAAGGCGGCGGTGACGCAGGCGCGCCGACGCTTGGTGGAACTGGAACAACGCGGCGGCGAAAGCCACAGCGCGCAGATGGCGCCCACCGCGCTGGATGCGCCGCAACAGTTCGGGCTGTTCACCGCCCCCTCCTCCGCTGCACAGGAAGCCTTGCAGGCGCTGGATCCGGATGAGCTCACCCCCAAGCAGGCGCTGGAGGCGTTGTATCGGTTGAAGGCGTTGCTTTGAGGGGTCGGGATTGGGGAATCGGGAATCGGGAATCGGGAATCGTAGGAGCGTAGCTGCGCGACTTTCGCTTGCTGCGCGTGCGGATGCATTGCCTGGCAGGAATCGGGAATCGATTTGGATGCTGCGTTGCGGGATTTGTTCGCTGATTTTGGAAGTGGTGACGGCATGGTTGCGGGCTGCCAAGTCCTGCATCGTGCCGTGCGTAACGCGCGTCATGTGCAGCTCGCTGGATTAGTCTGTCGGCGCGACCGGCGCACCCTGCCGCAACGCTTCGCCAGACAGGAACCTTCCGATGACCATGTCCGCTTCGTTGACCGACCAGCTCGCTGCGCAGTTGCAGGGGCCGCCGCTGCAGCAACTCGCCGGCCGCCTGGGCATTGCGCCAGAGCAGGCGCAGTCGGCAGTGCAGGCCGCGCTGCCGTTGCTGATGGGGGCGCTGGGCCGCAATAGCCAGCAGGCCGGTGGCACCGACGCATTGCTGGGCGCACTGCAACGCGACCATGCTGCCAGTCCAGACCTCGGCAGCTTGCTCGGCTCGCTATTGGGTGGCTCGGCCACCGGCGCGCAGGGCAACGGTGCCGGCATCGTCGGCCATCTGTTCGGCGATAAGGCGCCGCAGGCCGCTGCCGGCCTGGGCAAGGCCACCGGGCTGGAGACCAGTAAGGCCAGTCAGTTATTGCAGCTGCTTGCCCCGATCGTGATGGCGTATCTGGCCAAGCGCTTTCTGGGCGGCGATGCCGCATCCAGCGGCCAGCTCGGGCCTGCGCTGGCACAGGAACATCAGCAGGCGCGCAGCCATCCCGGTGCCGGCGGGTTACTGGCCAGCGTACTGGACCAGGACGGCGACGGGCAGCTGGGTCTGGGCGATGTCATGAAGCTGGGCAGCAGCCTGTTCGGCAAACGCTGAGCCAGCAGGTCAACCGGGCGGCGGCCCCTGTTGCAGATGCGGATGACGGCCCGCCCCCATGCAATCGGCGTGCGGCACGCCGGTTGGGCACCGGCGTGCTATCCATAGTGGCACGCTATCGATATGGTTGAATAATTCGAATTCACCAAATGATCGATGCTCCTTATCGTGTGCGCAACGCCACCGTGATGAGTCCGCCTGATGCGTGTCCCTGCGATCTCTGCCCGCTCGCGGTCGACCTATTCCGGGCCCTCCAGGCAGGCGCTAGCATCGACAAACACAGCGGCCACGCCAGGCCGGCATCGCTCGCAACTTCCCGCAGCCCCGATGACCCAGCCTTAAGCCCCATCCGCCACTTCGACTCCAACAGCACGTGTCTGCAACCTTCGGCACGCAGCTCCCCAAGTGCCCATGCACATAGGATTGCCATGACCACCGAAGCAAAGTGCCCGTTCAACCACGCCGTCGTCGGTACCGGAACCACCAATCGCGATTGGTGGCCCAAGCAGCTGCGCGTGGATCTGCTCAGCCAGCATTCGAGCAAATCCAACCCGCTGGGCCAGTCGTTCAACTATGCCGACGCGTTCAAGCGCCTGGACCTGCAGGCGCTCAAGCGGGACCTGCATGCGTTGATGACCGATTCGCAGGAGTGGTGGCCGGCCGACTTCGGCCATTACGGCCCGCTGTTCGTGCGGATGGCCTGGCATAGCGCCGGCACCTACCGCATCGGCGACGGACGTGGCGGTGGCGGACGTGGGCAGCAACGCTTCGCCCCCCTCAACAGCTGGCCGGACAACGTCAGCCTGGACAAGGCGCGTCGCCTGCTATGGCCGATCAAGCAGAAATACGGCCAGGCCATTTCCTGGGCCGATCTGATGATTCTTACCGGCAACGTCGCGCTGGAATCGATGGGCTTCAAGACGTTCGGCTTCGCCGGCGGTCGCGAAGACACCTGGGAGCCGGATCAGGATCTGTACTGGGGTCGCGAAACCAAGTGGCTGGGTGGCGACGACCGCTATTCGCGCGGCTCGCCCGGCGTGGACGAAGCGCACGGGGTGCTGGTGAAGGACGACGACAGCCAGGTGCCGCATACCCGCGACCTGGAAAACCCGCTGGCCGCCGTGCAGATGGGCCTGATCTACGTCAATCCAGAAGGCCCGGACGGTAACCCCGACCCGATCGCCTCTGCGCGCGACATCCGCGACACCTTCGCGCGCATGGCCATGAACGACGAAGAGACCGTGGCGCTGATCGCTGGCGGCCACACCTTCGGCAAGACCCACGGCGCCGGCCCGGCCGACAACGTGGGCGCCGAACCCGAAGCCGGCGAGCTGGAAAGCCAGGGCTTGGGCTGGCATAACCGCTACGGTAGCGGCAAGGGCGCCGACACTATCACCAGCGGTCTGGAAGTCACCTGGACCACCACGCCTGCGCAATGGAGCAACGATTACTTCGACCATCTGTTCGGTTTCGAGTGGGAGCTGAGCAAAAGCCCGGCCGGCGCGCATCAGTGGGTGGCCAAGAACGCCGACGCCATCATTCCCGACGCGCACGACGCCTCCAGGAAGCATCGCCCGACGATGCTGACCACCGACCTAGCGCTGCGCTTCGACCCCGCGTACGAAGCCATCTCGCGGCGTTTCCAGCAGCATCCCGAACAATTCGCCGATGCCTTCGCTCGCGCCTGGTTCAAGCTCACCCACCGCGACATGGGCCCACGCGCACGCTACCTCGGCGCTGATGTGCCTGCTGAAGAGTTGGTGTGGCAGGACCCGGTGCCGGCGGTCGATCACGCCCTGGTCGACGCGCAGGATGCCGCCGCGCTCAAGCAGACCATCCTGGCCTCGGGCCTGAGCGTGGCGCAGCTGGTGTCCACCGCGTGGGCGTCTGCCTCCACGTTCCGCGGCTCGGACAAGCGTGGCGGCGCCAACGGTGCGCGCATCCGCCTGGCCCCGCAGAAGGATTGGCAGGCCAATCAGCCCGAGCAACTGGCCAAGGTGCTCGCGACGCTGCAACGCATCCAGGCCGACTTCAACGCCGCGCACTCGGGTGGCAAGAAGATTTCGCTGGCCGACCTGATCGTGCTGGCCGGTAATGCGGCGGTCGAACACGCGGCGCAGGCCGCCGGCCACCAGGTCACCGTGCCGTTCGCACCCGGCCGTACCGATGCGTCGCAGGAACAGACCGACGTGGAATCCTTCGCCGTGCTCGAACCGGTGGCCGATGGCTTCCGCAACTTCGCCAAGCGCCGCTACGCAGTGCCGGCCGAGGCGCTGTTGATCGACAAGGCCCAGCTGCTCACCCTCACCGCACCGGAGTTGACCGTGCTGGTCGGCGGCCTGCGCGTGCTGGGCGCCAATGTCGGCGACTCGAAGCATGGCGTGTTCACCAGCCGCCCCGGTGTGTTGAGCAACGACTTCTTCGCCAACCTGCTCGACATGCGCACCGAGTGGAAGGCCACCTCGGAGGCGAAGGATGCCTACGAAGGCCGCGACCGCAGTACCGGTGAACTTCGCTGGACCGGCACGCGCGTGGACCTGGTGTTCGGCTCCAACTCCATCCTGCGTGCAGTGGCCGAGGTCTATGCCAGCGCCGATGCGCAGGAGAAGTTCGTGCATGACTTCGTTGCTGCCTGGACCAAGGTGATGCAGCTGGATCGCTTCGATCTGGCCTAAGCGTCTTCACTCATGCGCACCTGCCAACACGCAGCTGCGCGAGCCCGCACACAAACGCCCCGATCAACGGGGCGTTTGTGTTTGCAGGGTCTATTGCATAAGCGCTTGTTGCGACAGCGCGCTACAACGCGTCGATATCGCCCAATGCCGTGATCAGGCGGCGCGCGCGCTTGTCCGGTTTACCCTCGGGCGCACGGTAGCCGGTACGCTCGGCAGCGCGCTGCAGGCGCCATTGCGCGCGGGCCTCGCGCGAGATATCGCTTTCGATGTAGAGCGCCTGCGCCACCGGCGCCGGGCCGCGTACATCGCTGAGCGCGGCAACGGTGATCTCGAAGATTTCGCCGCCGCGGTCGATACGCAACTGTTCGCCGCTGCGCAGCGCGCGCGACGGCTTTGGACGCTGGCCGGCCACGTCGACTTTGCCGGTCTCCACGGCGTTCTTGGCCAGGCTGCGCGTCTTGAAAAAGCGCGCTGCCCAGAGCCAGACATCCAGCCTGACCGTCATCGCCTGTTCCAGCTCTAGATTCATTCGTCTTGCGGTCTCGTGTCGTACGGTGGCTCGCGCAGTACGCATTGCATGCGTGCCAACGCTGCGATCTTGCGCAAACGCCGGCGCGATTGCCGGAGTCTTCCACGCCAATGGCGTGCGCCCCAACAGATGTTTGGGCAACGGCTGCCAAACTCAAGCGGGCAGGACCAGGCGCGATCTGGCCTGCACCGCAGGGCGTCACCGCCGGCGGATGCCCTCCTCCGTTAGGTGTTCGCTGTGGCCACGGTGCGCGGCATGTCCGGGTTTGGATGCGCCGCGATCAACGCGTCGTCGGCGACGTTGGCGCGCAGTGCCGCAGGCCGGGCGGCATGCCGTTGCGCGAAGGCGGTAAACGCAGGCCGCGGTTCCAGCATGCCGGTACGCGTGTAGAAACCCACCACCGCCGCCATGTACAGGTCGGCCGCGCTGAAGCGGTCGCCGGCCAGATGCTCGCGGCCCGCGACCGCCTGTTCCAGGGTCTGCAGAAGGTCCGCTTCGTGGCCGTAGCCGGCGCTGCGTGCCGGTGCCAGCACGCCGCTTTCCTTCGCGGTCAGCAGCGCCTCCACTGGGCCGGCCAGGAAAAACAGCCAACGGTAATAATCGGCGCGCGCCGGCGATCCCGGCGGCGGCGCCAGGTGCCGCTCCGGCACCAGGTCGGCCAGGTAGGCACAGATCGCCGCATTCTCGGTAACGACCGTGTTGCCATGACGCAGCGCCGGCACCTTGCCCATCGGGTTGATCGCCAGATAGTCCGGCGCCTTCATCGTGGTGCCGTAGTCGAGGATGACCGCCTGGTACGGCAGGCCGGTTTCCTCCAGCATCCAGCGGGCGACACGGCCGCGTGACAATGGGTGGGTGTAGAGCACGATCTCGGTGGACATGGGCAGACTTCGGTGGTGGACAGCCTGCAGTCTGGTCCTGCCTTGCTGACAGGTGCTGTCAGCAGTCGGCTGCGTAGCCGGTCGCCGCGCGCCAGCGCTTGATCAGCAGATGCCGGCGCGAGGGATAGCGTTCGCCGTCGTCGGCCAGGGCCAGCACCCGGTCGGCACGGAAGTGACGGAAATCGCCGCGCAATTCGCACCACGCGGCGATCATGCCGTAGCCGCCGAGAAAGGCCATCGCGAACGGCCAGACCCGCCGTTGCGAGGCAGTACCTTCGGCATCGGCGTAGTCCATCCGCAGCACGTGTTCGAGCCGGATGCCGCGACGCAGGATCGGCAGCCACGGTGCGGGCGGTTGCGTGGCATCGGCCGCGGGCACCAGCAGCCCGCTCGTCTCGATCGATGCGCGCAAGTTGCCGGGCAGCGTGGCGGTGATACGCGCCACCGCGCGCTGCGCTGCCTGCGCCAGTTCCGGATCGGCCTGGCGCGCCACCCAGCGCGCGCCCAGGTTCAGGGCCTCCAGTTCGTCCTCGGTGAAATTCAGTGCCGGCAGCAGGAAGCCTGGACGCAACACGTAGCCCACCCCGGGATCGCCAAGGATGTCGGCGCCCTGCGCGCGCAAGGTAGCGATATCGCGGTACAACGTGCGCAGGCTGACGCCCAGCGCAGTGGCGAGCTGGGCACCGGCCACGGGCCGACGCCGTGCGCGCAGGGCGTCGAGCAGATGCAGCAAACGGGTCGCACGAATTTCCATCGCGACAGCATAGTGGGCTTTGCGTCCTCGCTGCTTTGGGCTGCATGGCGCTCGCGCATTCGGGTCTTAGAGCGACTAACAAAACGTAGCGAGCAGCTGTCAGGTGGACGCGGACGGCGCGCAGGAACCGGAGTGTACGGGTGGTACATGAGGATTCCGAGCACCGGCCGCGCCCGCCTGGCGGCTGCGCAGTAGTTTTGTTAGCCGCTCTTAGACGAACGGGCGCATCCATAGGAGTCCAACTGCGATGCAGCGATCGGCCGGCGCACCGGCAGACCAGCCGGCGACCACGTCCGACCATGGCTGCGGCCAGCCCAAACCTGCATCCCCATCCTCGCCAGGCCCGCCTGCCGCATTGCCTATTCACGCACACGCCTGCGGCTGCTTTGCATGCCGCTGCCAGACAAGGCGCGCAGCGTGCTCCACGATCGGCGCGCCCCACGCCGCCTCGCCGCAGGTGCGCTGCATTCGGGCTCACCCGGGCAATGCTAGTGTGCGCACCTTCTGCGCGACGATACGACTGCGATGCCCAAATCCGCTGTCCTGACCGAAGGCCCGATCGGCAAGAATCTGCTGTTGTTCGCACTGCCGATCATGGCCGGCAACATCGCCCAGTCGCTCAACGGATCGATCAACGCGATCTGGATCGGCCGCTATCTCGGCGAAGAGGCGCTGACCGCGGCGGCCAATGCCAACAGCATCATGTTCTTCCTGATCGGCTCGGTGTTCGGCATCGGCATGGCCTCGACCATCCTGATCGGCCAGGCGATGGGCGTGCGCGATATCGCCCAGGCGCGCAAGGTGATGGGCACCAGCGCGAGCTTTTTCGGCGGGCTGTCGGCCGTGATCGCCGTGCTCGGCTGGTACCTGGCGCCGCATTTGCTGAGCGCCATGGGCACGCCCGCTGCCTCGCAAACCCTGGCCGAAGACTATCTGCGGGTGATCTTCCTGGCAATGCCCACGCTGTATCTGTTCGCGTTCCTCTCGGCCGCCTTGCGCGGCACCGGCGATGCACGCACGCCGTTCCGGTTCCTGTTGCTGTCGGTGCTGCTGGATATCGTGTTCAACCCGCTGCTGTTGTTCGGTATCGGCCCGTTTCCGGCATTGGGCATTGCCGGCGCGGCCTGGGCCACGTTGATAGCGCAGGTCGTCGCACTGGCTGGGTTGCTGGTGTATTTACGCAAGAAACGCCATGTCTTGTGGCTGGGCCGGAGCGATGTGCGGCTGTTTCGCATCGACCCAGCCATCCTGCGCGCGTTGATCGTCAAAGGCGTGCCGATGGGTCTGCAGATGGTGATGATCTCGCTGTCGATGATCGCCATGCTGTCGTTGGTCAATGGTTTCGGCACCGAAACCGCTGCTGCATTCGGCGCAGGATTGCAGCTATGGAACTATGTGCAGATGCCGGCCATGGCGGTGGGCGCAGCGTGTTCGTCGATGGCCGCCCAGAATGTGGGCGCCGGCCTGTGGTCGCGCGTGGATGCGGTCGCACGTACCGGCATCGCCGCCAATTTCCTGATGACGGGCCTGCTGATCGTGCTGCTGATCCTGTTCGATCGCTGGACCTTGGCCCTGTTTCTGCCCGAAGGCAGCGCCACGCTGGAGGTTGCCCGGCACCTCAACCACATTGCGATCTGGTCGTTCCTGCTGTTTGGTGTCAGCTTCGTGGTCTCGGGCGTAGTGCGCGCCACCGGTGCGGTGATGCCGCCGTTGTTGATCCTGGCGTTTTCGCTATGGGGCGTGCGCGTGCCGTTGGCCAACGTGCTGCTGCCGCATCTGGGCGCTGATGCGGTGTGGTGGAGCTTTCCGACCAGTTCGGCCTGTTCGATGCTGCTGTCGCTGGCGTATTACCGCTGGGGCGGCTGGCGCAAGGCGCGCATGCTGAGCGCGCCCACGCATCCGTCGGAGCTTGCGGCAGCAGCGGAAGTGCCGGCGCATCCGGCCTCGCCGGTCGCCGACCCGGCCCCGCTCACCGATGCGCCAGGCGGGCAGCAATTACCGCGGACGCCGCAGCGTTAGTCGCGTTTGCCGCAGGCGTGCCGTCCGGTCCGCAGCCATCGCGGGTGCATGCGCTTGCAACCGTCGTGGGATCAGGGTGGCCAGCCTCCATACCTCGACCACCCTGATCGAGAGCACGGGTTGCTGGACGCATTCGCTCAAGGCGCGGTGTGCAGCATGCGTGGATGCCGCAATCGAACAGCCATTCCCACAAACGCAAACAGCCGCCCGAAGGCGGCTGTTTGGCAGTGGCGGGACAGGCCCGCCAATGTGGCTTACTCCGCCTTGGCAGCAGCCTGGCGAGCGGCCTTGGCCTGCGCAGCGGCGGCCAGATCTTCCTTGATGCGGGCAGCCTTGCCTTCCAGACCACGCAGGTAGTACAGCTTACCGGCGCGCACCTTGCCGCGACGCTTCACTTCGACCGAGTCGATGATGGCGCTGTGGGTCTGGAACACGCGCTCCACGCCGAAGCCATGCGAGATCTTGCGCACGGTGAAGGAGGAGTTCAGGCCGGCATTCTTGGTACCGATCACCACGCCCTCATAGGCCTGCACGCGCTCGCGGTTGCCTTCCTTCACCTTGACGTTCACCACAACGGTGTCGCCCTGGTTGAATTCCGGCAGCTTGCGCTGGATCTGGGCGGCTTCGAAGTCAGCCAGGATGGTCTTGTTGAGTTTGCTCATGGTGGGCACCGCGTGTCTGGTGATATTGGACCGGCAGTCGCCGCACGGCGATTGCTCGAGGTTCGTAGGAGGGCCAGACGCAAGGCTGGCCAGCAAGCCGCATATTGTACCCCAATCAATCTTGCAAGAGCTAGGGGTGAGCCCTTATTTCTCGTCGTCCGGGACGAGTTCGCGGCGAAACTCGTCCAGCAGACGGCGATCGTTCTTCTCCAGCCCCGCCTCGTCGAGCAGGTCCGGACGACGCAGCCAGGTCCGGCCCAGCGATTGCTTCCGGCGCCAGCGCGCGATTGCCGCATGGTTGCCCGACCGCAGCACATCGGGCACATCGCCCCATGCGTGGGTCGCCGGATGGCTGTAATGCGGACAATCGAGCAGGCCTTGCGGGCCTTCGAAACTGTCCTGGGCGGCAGATTCGGCGTCGTTCAATACGCCGTCCTGCAACCGCGCCACCACGTCCACCAGCACTGCGGCACCTAGTTCACCGCCGGACAAGACGTAATCGCCGATGGAGATTTCCATGTCCACCGCCTGCGCGAGAAAGCGCTCGTCCACGCCTTCATAGCGGCCGCACAACAACATCAGGCGCGGCAACTGCGCCAACTCGCGGGCGAGCGCCTGCGTGAGCGGACGCCCCTGCGGGCTGAGGTAGATCACGGGCGCTGGCCGCGCGTCTGCGGCCTGCACGGCGTCCAGACAGGCCCGCAACGGCTCGATCAACATCACCATGCCGGGCCCGCCACCGAACGGACGGTCGTCCACCCGGCGATAGTTGCCCTGCGCATGCTCGCGCGGATTCCAGCCGTGCAATTCCAGCAAGCCGCGCTCCTGCGCCCGCCCGACCACGCCGAACGCCGCGCATTGCGCGATGAACTCGGGGAACAGGCTGATGACGTCGATGCGCACTGGCAGGGATTCGGGAATCGGCAATGGGTAAGGCAAGAGCGAAGCGGATGGCTTCGATCAGAAATCCGGATCCCAGTCCACCACGATCAAGTTGGCTTCGAAATCCACCGACTTGACGAAATCCGGGAACACGAACGGAATCATGCGCTCACGATCGCCACGCACCACGACCACGTCGTTGGAGCCGGTGGAGAACAGGTGCGACACCGTGCCCAGCTTGACGCCTTCGACGGTTTCCACCTGCAATTCTTCCAGATCCACCCAGTAATATTCGTCGGGCTTGGGCGGTGGCAAGGCACTGCGCGCGACGTAGATTTCAGTCCCGTGCATGGCTTCGACCGTGTCACGGTCGGTGACGCCAGGGAACACCGCAATCAGATTCTTGCCCTGATCGCGCCCACGCACGCCGCTGACCACCGACTCCTGTCCGGACGGCGCGCGCACGATCCACGGCTGATACCGGAAGATGGCGGTCCGTGGCTCGGTCCAGGATTCGAGCTTCAGCTCGCCCTTGACACCAAAAGCGCCGACAATCCTGCCTAACAGGATGCGGCGCTCGGTCTGCTTCATCTGCGTCGACTCTGGGCCAGGTGGCGACACCCGGCCCTCAAGTTCAGGCCGCAGCGGCCTGAGACTTGGCTTCGCGATACAGGTTACGCACCTTGTCGGTCAGCTGCGCACCGTTGCCGACCCAATGGTCGACGCGTGCGACGTCCAGCACGATGCGCGGTTCTGCACCCTGGGCAACCGGGTTGTAGTAACCCAGGCGCTCGATGTTGCGGCCGTCGCGCGCGCTGCGCACGTCGGTCACGATGATGTGGTAGAACGGACGCTTCTTGGCGCCGCCGCGGGTCAGTCGGATCTTGACCATGGTGTTGTTTTCCTAGTTGCCCAGTCGCCAGAGTGGCGCGGTAAGCCGGCGATTATAGCGGGCTCCGGCGGCGAAGCCAAGCCGCCCCTGAACCGCTCAGATCGCTTGCCAGGCCTGGGTTTGCAGGGCCCGCTCCAAAATCGCCAGCTGGGCGGCGCCATCCGGCCACTGCACAGACCCGACCGCCGCCAGCGCTTGTTGCCCGCGCGCATTGCAGCTGAAGCCGCCATCGAATGCCTGGAGCTCGCCCAGCGCGACCGGGCGCGTGTCCTGCTCGATGCCAATCGCCTGCAGCCCGGCCTGCAGCAGACGCTGCCGGGTGCCGGGCAAGGCCGGCCCCTGTGGCCACACGACCCTGCCCTGCTGCCACAGGCCCAGATTCCAGAACGCACCCTCCACGAGCCGGCCTTGCGGATCGATCAGCAGCGCATCGTCGAACCCGGCAAGCAGTGCCTGACGGCGCATCTGCAGCAGCGCAAAGGTGCCGACGTGCTTGCACAGCGGCTGCTCGCGCACGTAATTGACCGGCTGCACGCGCACAGCGGTGGCGGGCGTCTGCGCGGCGGGCGAGAGCGCGATCAACACATCCAGTGCGACGGCGCGCGCTGGATCGCGCAGGTCGAAATCCTGCGAAAACACCGTGATGCGCACGCTCGCATCGGTGCTGCCGGCACCCGACAACGCAATGCGCAACTGCGCGCGAATGGCGTCAATATCGACGGCAGCACCAAACAAGGCTGCGCTGTCGTGCTGCAGACGCTGCAGATGCAGGTCCAGCCCAAGCGCAGCGTTTTCGCGCACCTGCAGCGTGGTGAAGTGGCCGTAATTGTTCAACGCCGCAGCACTGAGCTGCTGCGCGGTGGCGGCTACGCCATTGCAGAAGATCAACGGCACAGCAGCGCTTGCGCCTGTTCCCACCACTGCGTCACGACGTGCGCAGCAGGTTGCGCAGGCGCCATCCAGGCCGATTGGCCGGCCCAGGCCTGCATCGCATCCAGACGATTGTCGCGCGCGGCCGCCTGGCGCATCGGTGCGGTGAGCCCGCGCTGCACCGGGTATGGCGCAGGTGGTGGTGCGTCTGCAGCATTTGCTGCACTGACATACGGTGTGGCCAGCGCGCGTCCCAACCGACCCGAGAATGCACGGGTTGGCTGGGTGTGCTCCGGCTCTGCCTGAGATAACGCGTCGGCCCAGGCGCTCGGCAATGCAGCTTCGGGGGTGCGTAGCAAACCGGTGCCGATCTGCACCGCGCTTGCGCCCAACGTCAGCGCTGCCGCAATGCCCCGCGCATCTGCGATACCGCCGGCGGCGATGACCGGGATATCGAGACGATCGACCAGGCGCGGCAACAGCGCCAATAGTCCGGTCATCTGTTGCGCGGCGCGGCCGGCCTCGAACGCACCGCGATGACCACCGGCTTCGGCCCCTTGCGCGACCACTGCATCGGCACCTGCTGCCTGCGCCGCAAGGGCTTCGTCCAATGTGGTGGCGCAGGCGAACCAGGCGATTCCGGCATTCTTGAGACGTGCCACCTGATCGGGCCGAAAGATACCCATGATCGATGAGGCAACTGCTGGCCGCGCGGCGAGCAAGGCGTCCAATTGCGCGTCGAAATCGGCAGGTGTCGCGTCGCCCGCTGTCTCCGGCACCGCAGGCCCCCACTGCGCAAGAAACGCGCGCAGCCGCGCTTCGGTCGCCGCATCGCGCGCAGGTGCCGGGTCGGGAATCCATAGATTGACCTGCGCTGGCCCTGCGCTGGCCTCACCGAATGCGGCCATCCACGCCATGATGTCGTGCGGCTGCGATAACACGGCCCCCATCGCGCCCATGCCCCCGGCATTGGCGATCGCCGCCGACAACGGCACCGGGCAGGCGCCGGCCATGGGGCTGAGCAGGATCGGCAAGCGCAGCCCAAAGCGCTGCTGAAAGGCATCGACGTTGGAAAACCTGGTCATCAATCACTTCGCGCACCATGAGATGCCACATGGTAACCGCGACGCAGGGACGCCGATGCCGGCACAGGCACGAGCATCTGCGGCGCCCGGTTGGTGGCTGCGCAGCAGATGTTCGCTGCGCATGCGCCGGCATCGGCATGCTTGCCGGTATCACTCTTCGACCCAGACAGTCTCCAACGCGAAGTACGCCGGCGCCGCGGACGCTATAGAGAAGCGCGCCACAAGCACTGATCGATAAACGCCGAAGCCGGTTGGGGGCACCGCGCCGGTGGCTCGCATAGCGCAAGCCAGGCAGCATCGCCATCGGCACGACAGGTACGCTGCGTGCAGCTGGCCGGCGTTGCGCTCGCCCACGCATGTTCCAGCTCCGGCCCACTTCTTCCTAAGACAGCACGTCCACGAAGTAGTGGCGCCAATTGCGCACGGCGACATGGTGCGCGGCTTCCTGGAGGCCGCGTCAGGTTATTGCGTCGAGCTGCAGCAGGCGAGCGATTGCCTGCGCGGTACTGGTGGCGTCGCCCACATTTTCAGCGGCGAACAATGCCACTCGCACGCCTGCAGTGCGCGAGCAATAGGCGGTCGATGCCCGCAACAACCAGTGCGATGCACCGCCAGAGAGCAAGACCTGCCGGAACGACCATCCGCCTCGATGTGGTGTGCCACGCCGGCACAAGGGCCAGTGCAAGATGCACACACTGCGCGCCTGCGAATGCTTCGCAGCGCGGCGTGCGCAGGTTGCTCAGCGGAACGGCATGCCGCCGCGGCCGCCCATGGCGCCCATCATGCCCTTCATGTTGCGCATCAGGCCCTTCATGCCGCCACCGGCCAGCTTGCCCATCATCTTTTCCATCTGCTGATACTGCTTCATCAGCTTGTTGACGTCGGCCGGCTGCATGCCCGAGCCGCGGGCAATGCGGGCGCGGCGCGAGCCGTTGAGCAGCGCCGGGTTGCGGCGTTCCTTCTTGGTCATCGAATTGATGATGGCGATCATGCGCGGCACTTCCTTGCCGGTGACCTGCTGCTTGACGTTGTCCGGGATCTGGCCCATGCCCGGCAGCTTGTCCATCAGCCCATGGATGCCGCCCATGTTCTGCATCTGCTCGAGCTGTTCCTTCATGTCGTTGAGGTCGAACTTCTTGCCCTTGGCGACCTTGGCGGCCAGCTTGGCGGCCTTTTCCTGGTCGACGCTGTGCTCGACCTGCTCCACCAGCGACAGCACGTCGCCCATGTCCAGGATGCGGCTGGCGACGCGATCGGGATGGAACACGTCCAGGCCATCGGTCTTTTCGCCGGTACCGACGAACTTGATCGGCTTGCCAGTGATGTAGCGCACGCTCAGTGCCGCGCCGCCGCGGGCATCGCCGTCGGTCTTGGTCAGCACCACGCCGGTCAGCGGCAGCGCCTCGCCGAAGGCCTTGGCGGTGTTGGCCGCGTCCTGGCCGGTCATCGCATCGACCACGAACAGGGTTTCGGTGGGGTTGACCGCGGCATGCAGTGCCTTGATCTCGTCCATCATCGCCTGATCGATCGCCAGGCGGCCGGCGGTGTCGACCAGCAGTACGTCGACGAAGGACTTGCGCGCATCGCTGATGGCTGCGCGCACGATGTCGACCGGCTTCTGCGACGCATCGGAGGCGAAGAACAGCACCCCGACCTGGTCGGCCAGGGTCTTGAGCTGCTCGATCGCGGCCGGGCGGTAGACGTCGGCCGAGACCACCATGACCTTCTTCTTGCGCTTTTCCTTCAGGTGCTTGGCGAGCTTGCCCACCGTGGTGGTCTTGCCCGCGCCCTGCAGACCGGCCATCAGCACGATCGCCGGTGCCGGCACGTTGAGATTGAGGTCGGTGGCGGCCGCGCCCATCACGGCGGTGAGCTCGTCGCGCACCACCTTGATCAGCGCCTGGCCCGGGGTCAACGACTTGAGCACTTCCTGGCCCACCGCGCGCACCTTGATGCGCTCGATCAACGCCTGCACCACCGGCAGCGCGACGTCGGCCTCCAGCAGCGCGATACGCACTTCGCGGGTGGCTTCGCGGATGTTCTCCTCGGTCAGGCGGCCGCGGCCGCGCAGGCGCTCCATGGTGCCGGAGAGACGTTGGGTAAGGGACTCGAACATGCGCACAGGACCGCGGAGGGGAAACGGGTGCCGATTATAGCGGCACCGGCTGGCGGCCTGCCCCGGCCTGCATGGGCCCGGCAAGGTGCCCGGTGAGGAACTCTTCGACCGTGCTGCGAGGCGGGCAATCAGCCGGGACCGAACCGGGACGCGCAGGAACGGCAGCAAGGCCGGCGAAAGCCGCGCTACTGCGTGCCAGGCGCACCCTGCTTCACCAGGCGCTCCCTCGCGACGAGAGACCGCCCACCAGCAAAACCCAAGCGACCCACGGCCCAGGCCTCCCCGATTCCCGATTCCCGATTCCCGATTCCCGATTCCCGATTCCCGATTCCCGATTCCCGATTCCCGATTCCCCAATCCCGGCCCCACCATGCGAAACTTCCACGATGACAATCGTTCTCATCGCGTTCGCCCTATACCTGCTGGCCACGGCGCTGCTCACCCGGGCAGTGTTGCGCGATGGCAACCAATCGCCTGCGCGCTGGCTGGCGCCCGCATTGGCTGCAGTGGCGTTGCACGCCGGTTACCACGTGCTGGTGGCCGTGCGCACCGCCGGCGGGCCGGACATGCATTTCTTCGCGGCACTGTCGTTGTGCGGGCTGGGCATGGCTGCGCTGACGGCGGTGTTCGGCGGCCGCGGGCGGATGGCGGCGGTGGGCGTGGTGGTGTTCCCGCTGTCGGCGATCCTGCTGGCCAGCTACCACGCTTACGGCCACGAACCCAGCTCGGATCTGGGCTGGCGACTGGAATTGCACGCGTGGCTGGCCTTGCTGGCCTACGCCACGCTGGGCATCGCGGCGCTGCTGGCAATCATGCTGTGGCTGCAGGAACGCGCATTGCGGCGGCGCGATTTCCACAGCTGGCTGCGCGCGCTGCCACCGCTGACCGAGCTGGAAACGCTGCTGTTCCGCACGATCACGGTGGGCTTTGTGCTGTTGAGCCTGACCCTGCTGACCGGGCTGTTGTTCGTACAGGACTTCCTGGCGCAGCGGCTGTTGCAAAAGACCGTGCTGAGCATCCTGTCGTGGATCGTGTTCGGTGCGCTGCTGATCGGCCGCTGGCGCAACGGCTGGCGCGGCACCAAGGCGGTGCATTGGACGCTGACCGCGATGGTGCTGCTGGTGCTGTCGTTCTTCGGCAGCAAGTTCGTCATCGAGCTGGTGCTGGGGCCGCGTTGAGCGCGGTTGGCCTAGCCCAGCGTCTCAGATTCAAAATCGCGTACGGCGAAATGCGATCGCCTGGATTGCGCACATCCTGGCTGGTGCCCCGACCGCGCGCGCATGGATCGATCTTGTGCGGCGTGCTACGGGTTCGGCCACGCCAGGTCGTTGGCAACCCAGGCTTACGGCAACTGAAGGATGCGCACGGTCAGAACTGACGCTGCGATCAGCGGCGCCGGGTCGCTCCCGCACGACGCAGCCCGGCTAACTCCTCAGCGCTGAAATCAAATCTCTCACGCATCCAGCGCGGCGCGTACAGCGTCCCACGGCTGGTCCGGCCCAGCATGGGCAAAGCGATAGCTGATACTGCGGCGGTAGGTCTGGCCCGGCCGCAGGATGGTCGACGGGAAGTTGGGATGGTTGGGGGCGTCCGGATAGTCCTGCGGCTCCAGGCAGACGCCACGCCCCAGTCCGGGATGGTGGGCGTCCAGATGCTGGCCTTCGTACACCTGCACCGCCGGGGCATCGCTGCCGATGCGCAGTGCCACCCCGCTGTGCGGGGAGTACAGCTCGGCAACGCAGTCCGCGTCGGCGGCCAGCACCAGACACTGGTCATAGCCCTTGCCGAGGACGATCTGCGGATGTGCCGGGTCGGTGTTGTCGGCCAGCGCGGCAGGCTGGCGGAAATCGAATGGGGTACCGGTCACCGATGCGATCTGGCCCGTGGGGATCGACTCGGCATCCACCGGCAGGTAGCGATCGGCCGGCACGCGCAGCACCTGCGCTGCGGCACGCAGCTGCGGGTCGCCGGACAGGTTGAAATACGGGTGATGGGTGAGGTTCAACGCAGTCGCGGCATCGCAGTGCGCTTCGAAGTCCAGCTGCAGGCTCCACCCGTTAAGCCGCAGGCGCGCACGCACCTGCAGATTGCCGGGGTAGCCCTCTTCGCCATCGGGCGAGTCGTAGCCCAGCAGCACCTGGTCCGGCGCCTGCTCCAGCACGCTCCACACCCGTCGCCCGAAACCGCGCAGCCCGCCGTGCAGTTGGTTACGCCCTTCATTGGCGGCCAGCATGTGGGTGACGCCGTCCAGGGTGTAACGCGCACCGGCGATGCGGTTGCCGAAGCGGCCCACCAGAATGTTGAGGCTGTCGCCATCGGCAGCATAGGCGGGTAGATCCGGCAGGTTCAGCACCAGCGGCACCACACCCTGAGCGGTCGTCAACTGCAGCGTATGCAGGATGCCGCCATAGGTGAGCACCTCCGCCTGCAGACCAGCCTCGCTGCGTAACGTGAGTGCGTGGATCTCGACACCGTCTGGCAACTGCCCGAACACTCGCTGCATGGATCGTCCTGCCGATGAGATAGCCCGGGAGCATAGCCGCATGCGGTGGCTGCCGACCATGCTGCTGCGCACATCCTGGCCGGCGAGACGATTGCGGCGGCGAAGCGACTGCCGCGCTCGCCTGCAGTGCTCGCGCTGCAGCAATACAAAGAACGGCCACCGGCACTACGCTAGCCGCGCATTTCCCATCGCAGCAGCACCCACCCGACCATCGACCAGCACAGGAGCACCGACCCGATGCAGTGGATTTCCCCCGCATTGCAGGCATCGCGCAGGCAGCTGTTGAACGCCGTTTTCGTCGCCGCCTCGCTCGCCAGCGTGCCGGCCGCCTTCGCTGCCGAGGTCAAGGTCAGCGGCACCTTGCGCGTGGACCAGCCCGGCGCGCAGGTGTCGCGGCAACTGTTCGGCCAATTCGCCGAGCATCTGGGCACCGGCATCTATGGTGGCGTGTGGGTGGGCGAGCAGTCGCCGATTCCCAATACGCGTGGCTATCGCAACGACGTGGTCGCCGCACTGAAAGCCATCGCCGTGCCCAACATCCGCTGGCCCGGAGGCTGCTTCGCCGACGAGTACCACTGGCGCGATGGCGTCGGCACGCCGGCCAAGCGCCCGATCCGAGTCAACACGCACTGGGGCGGTGTGGAGGAGTCCAACCGTTTCGGCACGCACGAGTTCATGGACTTCACCGAATTGCTCGGCACCCAGGCCTATGTCGCCGGCAACGTGGGCGATGCTGCGCCGGAGGAGATTGCGCAGTGGACCGAATACATGACCGCGCCGACACGCTCGAGCCTGGCCAATGAGCGCCGCACCAATGGCCGCGATGCGCCCTGGCAGGTCCCCTACTTCGGCGTGGGCAACGAGCTGTGGGGCTGCGGCGGCAACATGCGCGTGGAATACGCAGCCGATGTGTTTCGCCGCTACCAGACCTTCGTCAAGTCGCCAGCCAACCAGAAGATTCTCAAGATCGCGCCCGGCCCAAGCGACGACGACTATCACTGGACCGAGGTGATGATGCGCGAGGCCACCAGGTTCATGGATGGGCTGAGCATGCATTACTACACCATTCCCGGTGGCTGGCCGCCGCGCGCGTCTTCGACCACGTTCGACGAAGCCGGGTGGATCCAGACATTGTCGCGCACGTTGGTGATGGACGAGCTGATCACCAAGCACAGCGCGATCATGGACAAGTACGACCCGGCCAAGAAAGTGGCCCTGGTCGTGGACGAATGGGGCACCTGGTATGCGCCATTGCCCGGCACCAACCCCGGTTTCCTGCAGCAGCAAAACAGCCTGCGCGACGCGCTGGTGGCCTCCCTCAACTTCGACATCTTCAGCCGGCATGCCGAGCGCGTGCGCATGGCCAACATCGCGCAGATGGTCAATGTGCTGCAGGCGATGATCCTCACCGATGGCGACAAGATGGTGCTGACGCCGACCTATCACGTGTTTGCGCTCTACAAGCCCTACCAGGACGCCACGCAGCTGCCGCTGCAATTGCAGACACCGCAGTACCGTCATGGCGACACGCAGGTGCCGGCAGTGCACGGCTCGGCGGTGAGGGCGAAAGATGGCCATGTGTATCTCGCACTGACCAATCTGGACGCGACCGCAGCGGCGACTGTAAGCGTGCAGGTGGAAGGGCTGGCCCTGCGTGCGGTGGAGGGACAGATCCTGACCGCACCGGCGATCACCACGTACAACACCTATGCGCAGCCACAGGCCGTTGCGCCGGCGGCATTCAAGGGCGCACGCGTCCAAGGCAAGGCAGTGAACGTGGCGCTGCCGGCGCATTCGATCGTGATGCTCAAGCTGCAATAGCGATCGGATGCAATGCGCAGGGCTGCCCAGACGCATGACGTGTCGGGCACTGCCGGCGGTGTGGACGCCGCGTTGCCGCGTGCGGGCGCGCCTTCAAAAGGCGCGCGATCGTTGCATTGCCGATGTGCCTGGTGGTCACGTCGCCGTGCCGGCGTGACACTCCAGATTGAAGGCGCCATCGACGAGGCAACTAGCAGCGCCGTCGATGCCGCACGTCCGGTCGACGTTTACGCGCTGGCCGGGGTGCTCTTGAGCATGTCGATGAGCTGGCGCAGGCGGTAGGGTTTGGGCAGGAAATCGACCTGGGCCGGCAACGGCGGCAACTGCGCCTTGGCAAACCCCGAGGCCAGAATCAGGCGCGCCTGCGGCAGCAGTTGCGCCACCTGCTCGCTCAGTTCAATGCCCGACATACCGTTGGGCATGCGGATATCACTGAACACCACATCGTACGGGCCGCTGTCGCGCACCATGCGCAATGCGCTGTGACCATCATCGGCGGTGTCGACGCTGATGCCTGCATCGCGCAGCGCTTCGCCGATCAATTCGCGCAGTTCTTCTTGGTCTTCCACCATCAGCAGGCGAAGGGATTCAGTCATGCTCGGCCTCCTCGACGGCCGGAAGAAACACGGTGACGGTGGTGCCGCGTCCAGGTGCGGTCTCAAGCTCGACAAACCCACGGGACTGGGATGCGAAGCCATAGACCTGGCTCAAGCCCAGGCCAGAGCCCTTGCCGACATCTTTGGTGGTGAAAAATGGTTCGCTGGCGCGTTGTGCAACGTGCGCGGACATCCCCGGACCGTCGTCGCGTACCGCAAGGGCCACGTACGGGCAACTTGGACCTTGTGGGCCTGACGGTTCGGATCGTTGCGCAGCAAAAGTGAGCAACACGATGCCGCCGCCAGCGGGCATCGCATCGCAACTGTTGAAGACCAGGTTCAGCAGCGCCGCCTCCAGCTGACCAGGGTCCACGCGCACATGCGGCAGTGCGTCGGCAAACTGCAACGACAAGCTCACACCCGGCGGGCAGGCACGCCGCAACAGTTCCAACGAACGGGTCACGATGTCGTTGACGGGGTGGCGCTCGGGGTTCAGCTGCTGCCCGCGCGCGAACGCGAGCAGTTGCCGCGTCAACAAGGTGCCGCGATCCACCGCAGTTTGCGCCACTTCGATCAGCATGCGGGTGCGCGCGTCATCGCCAGCGCGCAGCGCAATCAGGTCCAGGCTGGTCACCATCACCGTGAGCAGGTTGTTGAAATCGTGGGCCATGCCCAGCGTCAACCGGCCCAAGGCTTCGACCTTCTGCGATTGCAGCAACGCCTGCTGCGCCTGTTGCAGCAACTGCTGCGCTTCATGGCGCTCGGTCAGGTCGCGGGTGATTTTTGCAAACCCCACCAATACGCCGAATTCGAGCACCGGCTCGATGACCACGCTGGCCCAGAATCGGCTGCCGTCCTTGCGCAGGCGCCAACCTTCGGCAGCGAAGCGCCCTTCCCGCTTGGCGATTTCCAGATTGCGACCGGGTTCGTCGCGTTGCGCATCCTCGGGCAGGTAGAACCGAGAGAAATGCGTGCCTAAGACCTCGCTTGCGCTGTAGCCCTTGATGCGCTCGCCGCCGGGATTCCAGCTGCGAATATGCCCACCGATATCGAGCATGTAGATCGCGTAATCGGACACGCTCTGTATCAACAGCTGACACTGCCGGCTGTCGTAAGAAAGCGGCCCTGCGCTGTCGACGGCCGTTTCCGCATCCATCGCGCGATGATTCTCCGGAAAAGCGCGGGACCATATTGATAGCGGCGTGAAGGCTGCGTGCAAGCTAACCCGGCAGCAAAAAGCGTCAAATTCCCGGCGATTTGTGCGTGAAAGTTATCGGCTACCATGACCGCCCTTCCAGTTCGGTCCACGCACCTTATGCAAACCATCTCGACCACACGCGACCGCTGGATTTGGGTCATCGCGGGGGCCTTGATGGCTGGAACGCTGGGCATGGAACTGGTGACTCCGCTGGGGTATGCGGTGTGGCTGACCTACTTCGTGGCAGTGGGCGTGACCGTGTTTCAGAACCGCCCGCAGGTGCCGCTCATCGTGGGCGTGCTGTCGTGTGTCTTGCTTGCGATTGGTTTTCAGCTCGCGCCACCGAGCACGAATTCGAGTTTTTCCTCGGTCAATCGCAGCATTGGCGGCGTGTCGTTCCTGGCAATGGCGTTGGTGGTGATGCAGGCGATCCGCGCACGCCGGCAGGCCGAATTGGCACTGTGGCTGCAGCAGGCAGAAAACACGGTCGAGGCCAGTTTGCGCGGCGATCAGGCGCCGCAGGAGCTGGCCGACGCGGCGGTGCGCGCACTGTGCCAGACGCTGGATGCGCAGGTCGGTGCGCTCTATCGCATCGAGGGCGACCGTCTGCGACTCACGGGTGGTGCGGCATTGCCGCCCGATCTGCCGCAGACGCTGCCGACCTCTGCCGGCCAGCTCGGCGAGGTGCTGCAACGTGGCACAGTGCGTCGCATCCGCGGAATGGACGCCGGTCATCTGCAGATTGCCTCCGGGCTGGGCCAGAGCAGCTGCCAGGAGTTGCTGCTGGCGCCGATCACTGCCGACGACCGGGTGATCGGCATCATCGAGCTCGGGCGCGTGACCGACCCACGCACCGCCGGCTCGCGCGAAGAAGAACTGCTGGCACGCTGCGGCGAGAACATCGGCCTGGCACTGCGCACCGCATTGCTGCGCGCGCAACTGGTGGCCTTGCTGGAAGAAACCCAGCGACAGAGCGAGGAACTGCAGACCCAGCAGGAAGAGCTGCGCGTGGCCAACGAGGAACTCGAAGAACAGAGCCGTAGCCTGCAGCAGTCGCAAAGCGACCTGGAAGTGCAGCAGGCAGAACTAGAACAGACCAACGTGCAGCTGGAAGAGCGCACCCAGGCACTGGAAGTGCAGAAGCAGGCCTTGTTGATCGCGCAGAATCAGCTGGTGCGCAATAGCAACGAATTGTCCACTGCCTCGCGCTACAAGTCGGAATTTCTGGCCAACATGTCGCACGAGTTGCGCACGCCGCTCAACAGCGCCTTGATCCTGGCCAAGCTGCTGGCCGACAACAAGGACGGCACGCTCAGCGCCGAGCAGGTGAAGTATGCGCAGGCGATCCTGTCGTCCAACAACGACCTGCTGGCGCTGATCAACGACATCCTGGACCTGTCCAAGATCGAAGCCGGGCACGTGGAGTTGGCCGACGAAACGGTCGTCACCGGCTCGGTGCTGCAACGCCTGCGCGAAACCTTCGAACCGCTGGCGCGACAGAAGGGCCTGGCATTGGAGATCACGGCAGCTGCCGGTGCGCCGGCACAGTTGGTCGTCGACAATCAGCGCCTGCAGCAGATCCTCAAGAACCTGTTGGCCAACGCCATCAAGTTCACCGAACACGGCAAGGTCGGCTTGACGGTCCAGGCGCATGCGCCTGGCCGTGTGCGCTTCGCGGTGACCGATACCGGCATCGGCATCGCGCGCGAACAGAGCGAGGTGATCTTCGAAGCGTTCCGTCAGGCCGATGGCAGCACGCGCCGCCGCTATGGCGGTACCGGTTTGGGTTTGTCGATTTCGCGCGACCTGGCGCAACGCATGGGCGGCAGCATCAGTGTGGACAGCGAACCGGGGCGCGGCAGCTGCTTTACGCTGGAATTGCCGACCGATGGCGCACCTGCGGAAGTGCTTGGCCCTGCCAATGCAGCTGCGAACCCCGTGGTAGCCGCAGCCCCGGCCTCTGGAGCCCACGTGCAACAACGCAACGGCAGCGCGCTGGGTGCGCAATCCGGCGCATCCGGTGGTGCCGTGGCCCACACGATGCCGGTGCCGATCGCATCGCCCAATGCTGCACCGATCCAGCGGGCCGACGACGATCGCAACCAACGCAGCCGCCCCGGCCGGCTGATCCTGGCGGTGGAAGACGACACCCGCTTTGCGCAAGCGCTGGTGGAACTGGCCCACGAACTGGACTTCGATTGCGTGGTGGCCCCCAACGCAGAAGAGGCCCTGCGCCTGGCCGCCGAGCTGCGCCCCAGCGGCATCCTGCTCGACATCGGCTTGCCGGATGCATCGGGCCTGAGCGTGCTCGAGCGCCTCAAGCGCGATCCGGCCACACGCCACGTACCTGTCCACGTGGTGTCGGCGTTGGAACGCAGCCAGATCGCGCTGGAGCTTGGTGCGGTCGGCTACCTGATCAAGCCGGCCACGCGCGAACTGCTGGCCGGGGCGATCCGCCAGCTGGAAGAAACCAACGCACGCGCAGTCCGTCGTTTGCTGATCGTCGAAGACGACAGCGCATTGCGCGCGAACCTGCAACTGCTGCTGGCGCGCGACCAGCTGGACATCGTCGCGGTCGGCAGCATTGCCGAGGCGATGGACCAGCTGGCAGGCTCGACATTCGATTGCATGGTCACCGATCTGGCCTTGCCCGACGGCAGCGGCTACGACCTGCTCGAACGCATGGCCGGCAACGATGCGGTCGCTTTTCCGCCCGTGATCGTCTACACCGGGCGCGCGCTGACCCGCGACGAAGAGCAGGGCCTGCGCCGGTATTCCAAGAGCATCATCATCAAGGGCGTGCGCTCGCCGGAACGCCTGCTCGACGAGGTGACGCTGTTCCTGCACAGCGTGGAAGCCTCGTTGCCCAGCGATCAGCAGCGCCTGCTGCGCGAAGCACGCCGCCGCGACGCGGTGCTGGACGGCGCCACCGTGTTGCTGGCCGAAGACGATGTGCGCAACATCTTCGCGCTCTCCAGCGTGCTCGAACCGCTGGGCGTCACGCTGCAGATCGCACGCAATGGCCGCGAGGCGCTGGAGCACCTGGCCAAGCACGAAGTGGACCTGGTCCTGATGGACATCATGATGCCGGAGATGGATGGCATCACCGCGATGCGGCAGATCCGAGCGAACCGTCAATGGCAGGATCTGCCCATCATCGCGCTGACCGCCAAGGCCATGGCCGACGACCGCGAACGTTGCCTGGAAGCCGGCGCCAACGACTACATCGCCAAGCCCATCGACGTGGACAAGCTGGTCTCGCTGTGCCGCGTCTGGTGCTCGCGGCAATGAACCCGGTGGAGCTGTTCGACCTGGAACTGCGCGTGCTGCTGGAAGCGGTCTTCCAGCGCTATCACTACGACTTCCGCGACTATGCGGTCTCGTCGTTGCGGCGGCGCATGCGTCATGCGATGGCGCGTTTCGACTGCGTGCGGGTGGCCGATCTGCAGCACCGTCTGCTGCACGAGCCGGACACCTTTGCGCAGGCCATGCAGTTCTTCACCGTGCAGGTCTCGGAGATGTTCCGCGACCCGGCTTATTTCCGCGTCCTGCGCGAGCATGCGGTGCCGGTATTGCGTACCTATCCCTCGATCAAGCTCTGGGTGGCAGGTTGCAGTACCGGTGAAGAAGTCTGGTCCCTGGCCATCCTGCTGCACGAAGAAGGCCTGCTGGAAAGGGCGGTGATCTACGCCACCGACATCAACCCCGAAGCGCTGGGCATGGCCGAAGCCGGCGCCTATGGCATCGATCGTATTGCGCAGTTCAGCCGCAATTATCTGGACGCCGGTGGCCGCACCTCGCTGTCGGACTACTACACCACCGCTTACGACGGTGCAGTGTTCGACCGCCGCCTGAAACGCAATATCGTGTTCGCCGATCACAGCTTGGCCACCGACACGGTGTTTTCCGAAGTCCACCTGGTGTCGTGCCGTAACGTGCTGATCTATTTCAACCGCAGCTTGCAGGATCGTGCGGTGGGGCTGTTCTACGACGCATTGGTGCATCGCGGATTTCTCGGGTTGGGCAGCAAGGAGTCGCTGCAGTTCGGTGCGCATGCGCAGGCCTTCGAAGCCTGCGCGCGCGAGCAGCGGCTGTATCGGAAGGCCGCATGAGCCGCGCGTCTGCAGCCCAGCATTTCGATGCGATCGTGATCGGTGCCTCCGCCGGTGGGGTGATGGCCCTGCAGGCGTTGTTGTCCGGGCTGCCAGCAGATCTGCCGATGCCGGTGCTGGTCGTGCTGCATCTGCCGCGCGACCGCCCCAGTCATGTCGCCGAGCTGCTGGATGCGCGCTGCGCGTTGCCGGTGCGCGAGGCCGACGACAAGCAACCGCTGCTGTCCGGTACCGTCACCATCGCCCCGCCCGACTACCACCTGCTGGTGGAAACCCGCGATAGCCTGGCGTTGTCGATGGAGGCGCCGGTGCTGTTTTCGCGCCCGGCGATCGACCTGCTGTTCGAATCGGCTGCCGATGTCTTTGGCGAACGCCTGCTGGCGATCCTGCTCACCGGTGCCAGCAGCGACGGCAGCGCCGGGGTGGCCGCGGTGCGTGCGGTGGGCGGTACCGCCTGGATCCAGCGCCCGGATGACGCCGCCGCCTCGCTGATGCCCGCCTCTGCTCTGGCCCACGCCGGCGCCGATGCGGTGCTGACCCTGCAAGCCATCTGCACCCGACTGGAAGCTTTTCACGCATGAACCTCACCGCGACCGGCCTGGCTGCAAGCAGCGACGACTCAGAATCGACCAAGATCCTGATCGTGGACGATGTGCCGCAGAATCTGGTGGCCATGGAAGCGTTGCTGCAACGCGACGGCATCCGCGTGCTGTGCGCAGCCTCCGGTGCGCAGGCGCTGGAACTGCTGCTCGAACACGACGTGGCATTGGCGCTGCTGGATGTGCACATGCCGGAAATGGACGGCTTTTCGCTGGCGGAACTGATGCGCGGTTCGCAGCGCACCCGGCACGTGCCGATCATTTTCCTGACCGCCTCGCCGAACGATCCGATGCGCGCTTTCCAGGGTTACGAAACCGGCGCCGTGGATTTTCTGCACAAGCCGATCGAGCCGCACGTCATCCTGAGCAAGGTCAACGTGTTCATCGAGTTGTACCAGCAGCGGCGGCTGCTCAAGGCGAGAAATGCCTCGCTCGAACGCGCGCTCACGCTCAACGAGACCATGATGGCCGTGCTCACCCACGACCTGCGCACACCGCTGTCGGTGATCCTGTTATGCGCCGACAAACTCGGCCTGGATGTCGATGCCGACAGCTCGGCGGCGCGCACGCTGGAACACCTGGAAAACAGCGCGCACCGCATGTCGCGCATGGTCGAGCAATTGCTGGATTTTTCGCGCCTGCGCACCGATGGTTTGCCGATGCAGTTCGGCCCGTGCAACCTGGGCGAGGTGGTGCATAGCGTGGTGGGCGAAGTGGCGCAGGCCAATCCGCACACCACCATCGACCTGCGCACCGAGGGCGACCTGGATGGCGATGGCGATGGCGACCGGTTGGCGCAGGTCGTGTCCAATCTGGTCGGCAACGCCGTCCTGCATGGCGGACGCCATCCGGTGCAGGTGCATCTGGATGGACGCGAACACGACACCCTGCGCCTGTCGGTGCGCAACGCCGGCAGCATTCCCGACAGCCTGATGCCGCGTCTGTTCGAGCCGTTCAAGGCCAGCTTCCATGCCAGCCAGGGATTGGGACTGGGCCTGTTCATCGCCGACCAGTTCGTCAAGGCTCACGGCGGCACGCTGCAGGCGCGCAACGAGGACGGCGACGTGGTCTTCGAAGCACGACTGCGCCGCCACAACCTGGCCGCCTGACCGCGGCACTTTGCCGGCAACTGCAGTGCCGGTGCGCACGCAGATGTACGACCAACGCATCTTGGCCGATGCATTGCCGCGGCCTCCAGCAAGAGGCTAGCAGTGCGCTGCCATCGATCGGCCCACGACAGATCCGCCGCCCCGCGCCAGCGAGCCCGACAGCCAGGGCATTGGCAGAGCGCCTGGCTGCCCGGGTGACAGCCAACTCAAGCAGTGCCGTCGCGCACCATGCACCGTATGCTCGTGCGGCCAGCGCGCTGGACGCACGCTCCTGCCCCACTGCTCTCCGGTTGTTGGTCGTACCAGACATTCCTTGGTCATCCTCGGGTGCACACCGTGCATCCCACCTGCGGAGGTGGTTATGTCGTATATCGATGGTTTTGTACTTGCCGTCCCTACAGCCAACAAAGACGCGTTCATCGCGCATGCCCGCATGGGCGATGCGGTCATCATGGAATACGGCGCGCTGCGTGTGGTGGAGTGCTGGGGTGACGATGTCCAACCGGGGCAATGGACCGATTTCTATCGCGCAGTCGATGCCACCGCCGAAGAGACGGTGGTGTTTTCCTGGATCGAATGGCCGGACAAGGCCACCCGCGATGAGGGCATGCGCAAGATGATGGAAGACCCACGCATGGACCCGTCGGTCAATCCGATGCCATTCGACGGCAAGCGCATGGTCTACGGTGGCTTCGTGCCGATCGTAGCGTTGGGCCAATCGGCTTGAGCGTTGCAGCGCACGGCGGCCCGCAGGACGTTGGCCAGGCCTGCGCATGCTGGTGTTGCCGCTGGCAGTGGGCACGGAATCTTTTGTGGTGATCGCTACACTGGGCGCATGCAGCATGCGCGGCCAGCGATGGCAGGAGACAGCGCAGGCAGTACCGCCGACTGGAGACCCACATGACCGACGCACCACTGCTGATCGCCTGCCCGAGTTGCGCTGCGATGAACCGCATTGCGCCTACGCGCCTGCGCGATGCACCCAACTGCGGCAGCTGCCATCGGCCGCTGTTCCTGGGGACGCCGGTGGCCTTGTCGGCTGCAGATTTCGACAAGCATGCGCTACGCAGTGCACTGCCGCTGGTGGTGGACTTCTGGGCGCCTTGGTGCGGGCCATGCCTGAGCATGGCGCCGCAATTTGCCGCAGCTGCCGCAGCATTGGAACCGCAGGTGCGCCTGGCCAAGGTGGATACCGACCTGCATCCGGCACTGGGTACGCGCTTTGGCATCCGCAGCATTCCCACCTTGCTGGTCATCCAGGGTGGGCAGGAACTGGGCCGTCATTCCGGTGCGGTGAGCAGCGCGCAAATCGTCAACTGGGTGCGCTCTGTCCTGAGCAAGCGGTGACGCAAGCCGAAGGCCAGCTGCGCATGCACTCAGCTGGCCTCTCCACCTGCAGGAAACATCACTGCGGCGCAGACGCCGCAGAGACTGCGATCAGACGATCAACCCGTTACTGCCAGTTGACGTTGACCGACACCCCAACCACACGCGGCTCGTTGTAGACCGCGGCCATGTAGTTTTCGATCACGCCCTTGAGGTTCTTTTCGTTGGTGATGTTGCGCGCGAACGCCGCCACTTCCCATGCACCGTAGCCACCGGTGTAACCCAGCTTTAGGCCACCTTCGAAATTGCCGTCGGAGCGGAATTCGGTGGAGTCGTACAGCACGAAGCTGGTCTGGCCCTGCTTGTTCCAGTCGGTGGACACGAAGAACGCGCCGTCGTTGCCCACCGGGATGTCGTAGCGCGCGGCCAGGTTGAGGTTGTACTTGGGCGCGTTGGGCAGCGGGTTGCCGTCGATCTGGGCGAAGGTGTTGGCACCGACGCGGATGGTCGGGTCGTTGACGGTGCACACCACCACGCCATTGAGCGCGCAGGCCTGCGCATAGACGCGTTTGTCGTGGATTTCGCTGTGCAACAGGCTCAGGCCGGCGGTGATCGACAGGTTGGAAATCGGGCGCCAGTCCAGATCCGCTTCCATGCCGTAGGCCTTGGCCTTGTCGGCATTGAACAGCACGCCATTGCCGTCCGAGTCGTTGCCGTTGAGCTGGATATCGTCGACCGTGTAGGTGAATCCGCTGACATTCAGGCGCAGGCGGTTCTCGAACAGGCTGCTCTTGATGCCCGCTTCCCAGGACAGGATGGTTTCCGAATCGGCAGTGGTGAAATCGGAATTGAACACCGCGCTGCGGCCCTGGATGGTGGGGCCGCGGAAACCGCGCGCCACGCGCGCATACACGCTCAGCTGCGGGTCGATCTCATACATCGCGCTCAGATCCCAGCTGGGCTGGGTGTCGGACATGCGCACATCGCGGCGGCCGCGGTAGGTCACCACCCCGGCCGCGGTATCGGCGGTCTTGAGCAGACGGGTTTCCTTGCTGTCCCTGGTCTGGCGGATGCCGGCGGTCAGCGTCAGCGCGTCGGTGGCTTTGTAACTGAGCTGCCCGAAGCCCGCCCACGAGGTATTGGTATTGCGCAGGCGCACCCAGTTATTCGGGTTGCGCGCGGCGGTCTGCAGGAAATAGGCACGCTGGTAGAAATCGGTGGTGTCGCGGCCGTCGAAGTAGAACGCGCCCACCTGCCACTGCAGGGCCTGGTCGCCTTCGCTGGCCAGGCGTAATTCCTGCGTGTACTGATCCAGGTCGCGGATCTGTCCCATCGACTGGCCAAAGCCGTTCGGCACGCCATTGACCGGGTAATTGGCGGCAGCACCGCCATCGGTGTCGCCACGGCTGTAGCCGGAAGTGGTTTCGTAGGCGGTGATGGAGGTCAGCGACACGCCACCGAAGTCGTAAATCGCCTTGAGCGAGCCGCCATCGGTTCGATACGCCTGCGGGTTGTCGTGCCCCTCGTCGTAGGCCACGCGGTCGCGCGGCACGTCCACCTTGTCGCTGCCACGCGTGATCGCGTTGCGCAGGAACAAGGTGGAGGTGCCGTCATAGTCGCGCGTGTGCACCGAGCCCAGCAGCGAAAACGCATCGTTGGGCTTGAGCAGCAACTGCAGGCGCGCATTGCGGTCGTTGTAGCCGCCCATCGCGTCCTTGCGCGGCGTGCGCGTGCCATCGGCGCTGCTGCCGGCAAAGGTGTTGTCCACCCAATCGTCGCGGTGCTGGTACAACGCCGATACGCGGAACGACAGCACGTCGTTGATGGGGCCACCGAAGCCGCCATCCAGCGAGAGCGTGTTGTAGCTGCCGTAGCTGGCATTGACGCGGCCGGTGTAGGTGTCGCCGGGCTTGACCGTATCGAACTTGACGATGCCGGCGGTGGTGTTGCGGCCGAACAGCGTGCCTTGCGGGCCACGCAGCACTTCGACCTGATCCACGTCATAGACCGGATTGGATTTGAGCACGACATGCTCCAGCACCACATCGTCCTGGATGATGGACACCGGCTGCGAGGCACCCAGGTAGAAATCGATATTGCCCAGGCCACGGATATAGAAACGCGGGAAGATGCGCCCGGTGGTGGTTTCGGCATAGAAGCCCGGCACGCGGCCGGAAAGCGCCAGCAGCGTGTCATCGCCACCGGCGGTGAAGTCGCGCATCGCTGCGCCCTGCACCACGCCAACCGAGACCGGCACGTCCTGCAGGTTCTGCTCGCGGTGCTCGGCGGTGACGGTGACCGTGTCCAGCGCGGTCGGGCTGGCTTCGCCCTGGGCCGCCGGCGCTTGCTGCGCAGACGCGGTTGCCGCCAACGAGGCAAGCAACAGGCCGGCGCAGGCACGTGCGAGCGGCGTGCGCTGCACGGCGGCGCGGCGGCGCGCAGCGACCTGTGCACGAGCGGACACCGGCGACGGAAGGACAGGCGAGTACAACGACATGCGGATTGATCCTAAGTAGTGAAGCGAGGTGATGACACAGCGTCGAAGCCGTTTGGCACGGCACGCCTGATGACGGCGCCGCGTGGCGCCGCGCGCACGATATGTCAGCAATGTTGCAGCGAAGTGGCAACACCCGATCCACCCACTCCGCTACACGCATGGAGGCATGCCACCACGCAGCGCTGGCATCGCAAAACGTCATGCCACGCCGCCTTGCGTGCTGTCATGCTGGTGTCTTGCTGGCGTTGCGCCAGGGCATGGCACAAGGGGATCTCTTGAAACGACTCGCATGGTTGACCGGCCTGCTGGCCGCAGTGAGCTGTCAGCTGGCGCATGCCGGCACCGCGTTGATCACGCAGATCGAGTACCAGGGCGACGATGGCGGCCCGGCGCCAACCGCCGCGCAGTACCGCAATCCGGTCGTGGCCGGTTTCCATCCGGACCCATCGGCGGTGCGGGTCGGCGACGATTTTTACCTGGTCAATTCCAGTTTCGGCTACTTCCCCGGCCTGCCGGTCTTCAAGAGCAGCGACCTGGTGCACTGGAACCAGATCGGCAACGCGATCGACCGTGCAACCCAGATCGACTACGGCAATGACGAACTGACCCGCGGTCTGTTTGCCGCCAGCATCAGCTACCACGCCGGCACCTTCTATATCGCCAATACCTGTTTCTACTGCGATGGCGGCAATTTCCTGATCACCGCCACCGATCCGGCCGGGCCATGGTCCGATCCGATCTGGCTGGACGCCAAGGGCATCGACCCCTCGCTGTTTTTCGATGACGATGGCAGCGCCTGGCTGGTCAACAACGACGTGCCGGCTGGCAAGATGCGCTACGACGGGCACCGCGCCATCTGGCTGCAGCAGCTGGATCTGGCCAGCATGAAGTTGGTCGGCACCCGGCAGGTGATCGTGGATTCCGGCTTCAAGCCGGCGACCAATCCCGAACACATCGAAGGCCCGCACCTGTTCCGCCGCGATGGCTACTACTACCTCACCGCGGCCGAAGGCGGCACCGGCGAGCAGCATGCGCAGATGATCTACCGCAGCCGCCAGATCACCGGGCCATACGAAACCTGGAGCGGCAATCCGGTCCTCACCCAACGCGACCTGGACCCATTGCGCACTGCGCCGATCACCTCGGCCGGGCATGCGCAGTTCGTCGAACTCAAGGACGGCACATGGTGGGCGGTATTTCTCGCGACGCGCCCTTACCGGGGCAATCACTACAACGTGGGCCGGGAAACCTTCCTGTTGCCGGTGCAGTGGCGCGATGGATGGCCGGTGGTGCTGCCGCACGGCGCCGCGGTCCCTGCGGTGGCTGCGCGCCCACCCTTGCCGGCGGGCACGCAGGCCCTGCCGACCACCGGGCCGATGCAGTGGAGCGAGCGCTTCGGGGATGCGCGCGTGCCGATGCAATGGATGACCATCCACCCACCAACGACGTCGTGGTATCAGCCCGGCGCGCAAGGCTTGCGCGTGACCCCGGCCAAGATTGCGCTAGGCGATATCGGACGTGGTCAGCCGGCCTATCTGGGTCATCGCCTGCAGCATCATCACGCCACCTTGGTCGCCAGCGTGGATGGCAGCGCGCTGGCACCGGGCGAACAGGCCGGTCTTGCGATCGTAGCCAAGGAGAGCAATTTCCTGGCAGCAATGCTGGTGCGCGAGGCCAGCGGCGCTGCGGTGGTGCTGTATCGCCGCGCCGGACCGCAGCAGCCCGGCACCGGCACCGAACTGGCACGCGCGCCACTGCCCGATGCCACGCAACCGGTGAAACTGCGCGTTGCGCTGGATGCCGCACGCGTGCACGTGGATTACGCCGTCGGCCAGGGGCAGTGGCAGACGCTGCTCGAACAAGGCGATGCAAGCGTGCTCAGCACCGAGTCGGCCGGTGGCTTTCTCGGTGCCACGTTCGGGCCGTACGCGTATGCGCGCTGAGCGGCGTGCAGGAACGGCGCTGCATGCGTGGTCCGGGCACCGGCCGCGCCCACCCCGCAGCCACGCATGTGCGTTTGGGGCCGCCTTAACGCCCTACGCCCGCGCCAGGACGCTGCTGTCGAGCATCTGCCCCACCGTGTTGAGCAGATCGTTGAGGCTGAAAGGCTTGGGCAGCAAGGCCATGCCCTCTGCCAGAAATTCCTGCCGCGTGACCGCGTTTTCGGCGTAGCCGGTAATGAACAGGATCGGCAGGCCCGGGCGTAGCGTGCGCGCCACATCGGCCATGTCGCGCCCGTTCATGCCGGGCAGGCCGACATCGGAAACCACCAGATCGATGTGCACCTCGGTGCGCAAGTGTTCCAGCGCGCCATTGGCATCCTCGGCTTCGATGACCTGGTAGCCGGCATCGCCGAGCACTTCGCTCACCATCATGCGCACCACATCGGTGTCGTCCACCAGCAAGATGCGCTCGTTGCGCGTGCGCGGCGCGCTGGGCGGCGGTGCCGGCAGCATCTCGTTGGCCGAGAGCCCGCGCGGCAGCAGGAGCGCCACCGTGGTGCCATGCCCCACCTCGCTGGTGATGCGCGCGGTGCCGCCGGATTGACGTGCGAACCCGTAGGTCATCGACAGGCCAAGACCGGTGCCTTCGCCGATGGGTTTGGTGGTGAAAAACGGCTCGAACACCTGGTCGAGAATGGCCGGCTCGATCCCGCTCCCGTTGTCGATCACCTTCACCGCCACATAGTCGCCATCGTCCAGTTCCGGGTCGTTGTGCGCGGTGTAGGCCGCACTCTGGATGCGGATGGTGCCCTGCCCTTTCAAGGCATCGCGCGCATTGATGACCAGGTTGAGCACCACGTTTTCGAGCTGGTTGGCATCGGCAACGGCCACCAGCGGCGTGGAGGCAAGGTCCAGCTCCAGCGCAATGTTTTCGCCGATCGAGCGCTGCAGCATGTCTTCCAGCGAACGCACACGGGTGTTGACGTCGAACGGCTGCGCGTCCAGCGATTGCTTGCGTGCGAACGCGAGCATGCGTTGGGTCAGCGCAGCGGCGCGGTGCGCAGAGCCGGTGGCGATTTCGGCCAGGCGCGGCACCCGTTCGATGCGGTTGGACTCCACTGCGAGCTGGATCATGTCCAACCCGGAAATGATGCTGGTCAGCAGGTTGTTGAAGTCGTGCGCGATGCCACCGGTGAGCTTGCCCAGCGCTTCCATCTTCTGCGCCTGCAGCAACTGGATTTCGGTGTGCTGGCGCTGCGCGATCTGATGCGCGAGCTCGCTGGTGGCGGTATCCAGTTCCTGGCGCTGTTCGCGCTCGCGCAGGCGCTGCTCGGTAACGTCTTCCACCAGCAACAGCCCCAGATCCGGCTCGCGGTAGGGCGACACCCGCCATTCGGTTTCGCAGAGCTTGCCATCGCGCAGCAGCGACAAGGTGCCGCTCCAGCGCTCGCGTTGCGCCAACGCTGTGGTCAGTGCGTGGACGGCGGCGGCCTGATCCAACCCGGCGGCGCGGATCGCGGCGCCGGGCGTGGCGCTACCGATCAGGCGCTGGAACGCGGCATTGGCCTGGTGCATGTGCAGGTTGGCGTCCACGACCGCAATCGGTGCGCTGATGTGTTCGAAGATCTCGCGGAAACGCGCCTCGCTGATCCGCAACGCCTCCTCGGCACGGCGTGCGCGCAACAGCGTGCGCAACGTGGCCAGCAACACGTTGGGGTCGACCGGATGGATCAGGTAGGCATCGGCACCGGCATCCAGTCCGGTGATCATGTCGCCGGTGGCGATCGAGGCCGCCGAGACATGCACCACCGGCAGCAACGCGGTGCGCGGCTCGGCACGCAGCGTCCGCACGATATCGAAGCCGCTCATGTCCGGCAGGTTGACGTCCAGCACCACCGCAGAAAACGTCTGCGCGGCCAGTTTGGCAAGACCCTCGGTCCCGGTGCCGGCTTCTTCGACCACGAACTGATGGTGTTCGAGCACGCGCCGCACCGAATAACGCGTCACCGCATTGTCGTCGACGACCAGAATGTGGTGCTTACTGCCCACGTGTCTCCTCCGCTGCCAGCGTCACCGGCAGCACCACGTAAAATTCGGAACCCTGCCCGACCACGCTGTTGATCCCCACCCGGCCGCCCAGCAATTCGGCGAACCGTTTGCAGATCGACAACCCCAGGCCGGTGCCGGTCAGGCGTTTTTGCAGCGGCGAGTCCACCTGTACGAAATCTTCGAACAAGGCCTCGTGAAGCTCGGCCGCAATGCCGATGCCTGTGTCCTGCACGCCAAAGCGTACATGGCTGTCGCCTTCCAGCTGCGCGAACACGCGCACCTGCCCCTGCGGGGTGAACTTGAGCGCGTTGGAAATGAAATTGCGCAGGATCTGCGCCAGCTTCTTGTCGTCGGTATAGAGCAGCGGCAGCACCGGCGGATCCTCGAAGATCAGCGTGGTACTGCCCACATCGGTGAGCGGACGGAACATGCCGCGCAGCGCCGCGAACAGGTCCATCAGGTCGAACCAGCCCGGCGAAATGGTGATGCGCCCGGCCTCGATCTTGGCCAGGTCCAGCAGGTCGTCCACCATCTCGGTGAGCTCGCGCGCCGAACCGCTGACAAAGCGCACCTGCTTGAGCTGCTCGGCATTGAGCGGCCCGTCCATGCCATCCTCCAGCAGCCGGGTGATGCTCAGGATCGAGCCTAGCGGGGTACGGAACTCGTGACTCATGTACGACAGGAAGCGGCTCTTGAGTTCGGACACCTCGCGCAGCTGTTCGGCCTGCTGGTCGAGCTCGGCATACAAGGCCAGCACGCCCTGGTTGGTTTCTTCCAGCTCTTCGCGCAAGGCCTGGTTCTGCTGACGCAAGCTTTCAAGTTCAGCCATCGCCTCGGCTGCCGGCATCTCGGTGGTCGAATTCATTGCATGCCTCCTAAGCGCATGACGAACACGCAGCAATCGTCGCGGCCGCGCGCGTAATCGCGTGCCAGCACCGCGGCAATGATGCGTGGATGGCGCGACAGCAGGCCCGGGTGATCGCGCAAGGTCCAGCGCGATTGCAGGCCGTCGCTGTGCATGATGAGCAACTTGCCGGCGGCGTGTGGAAAGTCGAACGGTTGCGCCTTGCGGAACTGGACCCCGACGATGCCCGGGTGCGAGGGCATGCCGCGCACACCATCGCCATCGCACAACGAAGCGACGATGTTGCCCACCCCGGCAAAGCGCACCTGGCCGCTGCCGGCATCGAACTGCATGACCGCCGCCGCACCGCCGCGCGTGCCGCTCATGCCGGCATGCAGGCGCGCGATGCGTGCGCCCGGCTCGCCACGGGCCGCTGCCGCAGCGCGCGTGCCGGCATCGGCTGCATCGGCCGCGCCGGCTCCGTGGCCCAGGCCGTCGATCATGCTCACGGTCACCCGTTGCGCCTCGATCACCAAATGCCAGCCATCGCCGCACACCGTTTCGTTCTGCAGCGGCATACGCAGCGCGCCGTAGGGCAGATCGGGCGTGCTCTCGGCATCGGCATACACGCGTGCCAGGACCACGGCCCCCCGCGCATCGGAATAGGCATCCAGCAAAGCGGCATGTCGCTGTACCGTGCCCAGGCCATTGCCAGGCGTGCTGCCGGTGGAGTACCCGTCCGGCAGGCAATCGGCCAGCACGAATCCGCGCCCCTGATCGAGCGTGCACAGCTCGATGCCCAGGCCATCGCGGCCGGCAACGCTGCACAGCTGCATCTGCCCGCCACCGGCATGGTTGAGCAAGTTGGTGCACAACTCGGTCGCCACCAAGGCCACGCGCCCACAGCCGTCCTCATCGAAACCGCAGGCCTGTGCAAGCGCCACCGCTTCGCGACGCACCTGCCCCACCTGGGTACCCTCTTCGACGCGGATCACCTGGGTGAGCGCGCCGGTCATGGTTACTTCCATTTGGTGATGGTGATGCGGGTGCCCTTGCCGGCTGCGCTATCGAGCACGAAATCGTCCACCAGCCGCCGGCTGCCGGACAATCCCAGCCCCAGGCCATTGCCGGAGGTCCAGCCGTCGGTCAGCGCAAGTTCCAGGTCTGCAATGCCCGGGCCCTGGTCGCGGAACGTCAGCTGCACACACCCTTGCGGATGCCGCTTTCGACCAATGCCCAGTCCATGTCGCCACCCCCACCGTAGATCACGGTATTGCGCGCCAGCTCGCTGGCCGCAGTGACCAGCTTGGTCTGATCAACCAGGCGCAGCCCGCACTGCACTACCAGCTTGCGCACGGTCTGCCGCGCCAGCACCACGTCCTGCTCGGTGCGCACCGGCTGCGAGCCGGCCGTCATGGAGCCGCATCGGGTTGTTGCAGCAGTCGCATGCCGCGCTCGACATCGAGCGCGGTGCGCACCGACGGCAAGGTCAGCCCCAACTCCACCAGGGTGATCGCCACCGCCGGCTGCATGCCCACCACCACGGTTTGCGCACCCATCAGCGTCGCCAGCCCGGAAATGGTGCTGATCATGCGACCGATGAACGAGTCGACGATATCCAGCGCGGAAATGTCGATCAACACGCCACGCGCAGAGGTGGCGCTGATCTTCTCGGACAGGTCGTCTTGCAGTTGCAGCGCCAGTTGGTCGTGCATGTCGACCTGGATGGTGACCAGCAACAGATGGCCCATCCGCAGGATCGGAATACGCTCCATGTCAGTCTGCCTTGCTGACGGCAACGCCGGTGCGCTTGAGCGCCAGCGCCAAGGCATCGGCCAGGTTGGCCTTGGTCACGATCCCCTGCAGGTCCAGGCCCAGATGCACGATGGTCTGCGCAATCTGCGGGCGCACGCCGCTGATGATGGCGTCGGCCCCCATCAGCCGGATCGCGGTCACGGTCTTGAGCAGATGCTGCGCCACCAGGGTGTCCACGGTGGGCACGCCGGTGATGTCGATGATGGCGATTTCCGAGCCGGTGTCGACAATGCGCTGCAACAGCGATTCCATCACCACCTGGGTGCGCTGCGAATCCAGTGTACCGATCATCGGCAGCGCCAGCACGCCCTCCCACAGCTTCACCACCGGGGTGGACAGCTCCAGCATCTCTTCCTGCTGACGCACGATGATGTCTTCGCGGGTTTTCTGGAAAACCTTCACGGTGTACAAGCCCAGGCGGTCGAGCAATTCCGATAACGCCCACAACTGCTTGCCCAGTTCGTCCGGGCTACTGGCGTATTCGCGCTGCACCAGCGCAAACAACACGCGCTTGAGCGAAAAGATGAAGTTGGCGGTTTCCTGCGAATCGAAACCGCGCGTGGCGCGGTCGCGCGAGAGATTTTCCAGGAAGCGACGCACCTCGCTCCATTCGGCACTGTCCAGGCTGCTACCGTCGTGCTTCAACGAGGCCACCAGCAAGCGCAGGAATTCGCCGGCCTGCGCTTCGAACTCCTGCCGCGAAAGACGCGCATCGTTGCCCAGGCTGGACTCCAACCACGCAGCCAACAACGCGTGTTCCTGGCCACCAATCGCATCGATCGAGCGCTGCTGCAATGCCACCATGAGATCACCCACCAAAAGAAAAGAGGTTGGGCATGCGGGCTGGACTGCGCCCGACCGACGCGGCGCCCCCACGCCGATGCGCAGCAGAATAAAGCAATTCAGATTGGCCAACCAGCGAGCCAACCTGTAGCAGTCATCCGGCCCACGCGTGCAGTGTGACATTGCGACGCACACGCCGAACGTGCGCCGGTCCACGCCTGCGGAAATGCGCTGCGCCATTGCGCGTGCAAGGTAAAACCCCACCCGCAGCGTGCCATCGCCCTCAGCCCTGGCGATGGCCGATCAACGGCACGTCACTGCGTCATGAGCCTGCGGCAATGCGTCCCGATCGGCATTGCCAGGGCCATGGCAAGCTTCCTCGGCACGATGGACACCAAACCGGACCAAACGCCGCAGAAGCGACCGTGGCAGAGCGCTGCGCCTTGCGCTTGCGCGCAGGGCCTGCACTTGCGTCATCGCCGCCGGTGTGGCGGCATGTCAGACGCGAGAGGGCGTGCCGGCACGAATGCCACCGCGTTGTGGAAGAGCCATGCGCGTGCTCTCGACGCCGGATGCAGCGCCGCGCATCCAGCGTGGCGCTCGAACGCACGCCACGATCGCCAATGTCCATCCCAACCCCGGCGACACCTGCCATCCAATCACGCCGATCGCTGCCTTATAGCCCGTAGCGCTCCACTGCGTCCAAATGCGGCTGCGGATCCTGGCCGCAGGCTTCGGCAAGCCGCAGCCAGCACATCGCGTGCGGCCACTGCGCTGTCGCTGCGAGCAAGGCGCGATGCAGTTCGAGCGGCGCAACCGCTTCCGGCAAGGCCACGGTGAAGAGCACCCCGGGCAACCCCGAACCGGCCTGTTCCGGATCGAAGCTGTCCGGGTCTTCCGGGTCGATCAACCGATAGTCGTCGCGACTGTGCAGCCACAGCGTCCAGCCACGCGCTTCGATCTCCTCGCGCAACGCATTGATGGCGTCTTCGCCGGGATGCACGCCATCCACCAGCCAGCTGTTCGCATAACCGCCGGCCTGCAGCACATGCACCTGCGCGTAGGTCGGCACGAAACGCTCGCGCTCAGCCTCGTCTTCCGGCGGCGGATACAACAGTTCTGCGTCGAACACCACCCAGTCGCCGACATGCTGGCGCCGATGTGCAGGCGCGTTTTCGACGATGCGTGCAGTGACCGGGCCGGTACGGCGCGCGTAATACTCCACCGCTTCGCCGTCGTCGATGCAGCGCACGATGACCCAGCCCCACGCTTCTTCGACCACGCCGCTGGTGTTGCTCAGCTCCATGCCGATCGCCTGCGCAGAGGCCCGCACCGCGTCCCAATCCTGCGCCGCGCTGGCGGCCGTCATGTGGTCCCAATGCGCAGAGCGCGGCTCCTCGAGCAGTTCGGTCAGTTGCCGATAGACCGCGGCGGCCTCGGCAAACCGGCCGGTGTTGAGATACATGCGCGCCAGCAACCCACGCGCACCATGCGAGCCGGGCGACAGCTGCAACAGTGCGGTGCAGGCCTGCTCCAGCGCCGGCCAATCGGCCAACCGCTGCGCCAGCTGCGCCTCGCACCACAACGCCGCCACCGGCACCTGTGGGCGATACAGCTGCACCAAACGGCGCAGACCTGCTTCGTCGCCGCGGCCGAGCAACAGATTCATCAGGCGGAACGTGGGGCTGGTTTCGCGATCGGCATGCCGCTGCACGAACGACCACAGCAGTGCGATCGCTTCTTCGTCGGCCGCACAGGCGCTCAAGGCCGATGCGGTGGTATCGACAAGTTCGGCATCGTCCGGGCACTGCGCAACGGCCTGCAGCAGCCACTGCGCTTCGCGCTCGGGATTGCGCACCACATCCTCGCCTTGCGCGTTCAACCATTCCAGCAGGTGTTCGGCCGGTACCGGCGCAGTCTCGCCCGCAGGCGCTGCATCGATGCGCGCGGACAGACCATCCAGCAACTGCGTTGCGCCGCGGTCGTGGCGCAGCTTGGGCAGATGCGCGCGCGCAAGCGCCAGATGCCGCTGCGCGGTCCACACCGCGCCGCGTTGCAGTGCCAGCCCGATCGCAAGCTCGGCCGCTTCGATCAGGATGCGATACGCGCCAACCTGCGCGTAATGGTCGAGCATCTGCTGCACGCGGCTGCCCAGGTCCCAGCTATTGCGCTCGGGCGCGCGCGTCACCAGCACCGCCACCGCGCGCAGCCAGTGCAGGCGATACCGCGGCGCAATCTCGCGCCATGGCAGCAGCGCTTCCATGGCCTCGTCATCGCGCTGCAACAGCGCCAATGCGCGCGCTTTCTGCAGGCGCCGCGGCTGGCTGCAATTGGCCCACTCGACGCCTTCGCGCGCGGCGTCGCGTTCGCGCTGTTCCACCAGCGCCAGCGCTTCCTGCGCACGCCCAAGCGCAAGCAGGATCGAGATGCGCATGTCCGGCACGCCGTCGTAGATTTCGCCGCCATGCGCCAGGATGGTCTGCGACTGCTGCTCCAGATACTGCAGCGCCGCCTCACCACGCCCGTCATCGAGCAATGCATCGGCTTTTTCGCAGCTCAGGCACTGGTAACACGACCAGCTCGGGTCGATGCGGCCCAGGGTTTCGTCGCACACCTCGATGCGTTCTTCCACCCAGCCCGGGCCATCGATGTTGGCATAACACGCGGCCAGATCCTGGGTCACGCAGACCGATTGCGGGCACTCCACTGCGTCGGCGCGATGCGCACGCTCGAACAGCGCCACCGCATCGCCCAGCGCACGCTCGCCTTCGCACAGGTTGCCGACCCGGTTACGCATTTCCCAATGCCCGACGAACACCTCCAACCACGGGTTGGCCAGCGTCTTGCCCAGCGCACGCGCCTCCGGCAACAAGGCCTCGGCACGGTCGATCTGCAGATCGCAGATGTGGTCGGTCAGCCGCGTCAACAGCTGCGCATTTTGCGGCTGCCCGGCTTCGCCCAGATCGTCCTGCAGCTTTTCTACCCAGTTCCAGATTTCCATCGTGCCGCTCCTGCGATGCGGCGCGTCAGCGCGCCAACACTTGGGTCACGGTCTCGGCGAAATCGCCGAAGGCCTTGTTGAGATCGGAAGCACCCGATTCGGTACTGCCCGGCTGCGGCTGCGTACGCCCTTGCGCCGAGACGATCACCTTGAGCGCACGCAGCAAGCGTGCCGCCACCGCTGCCTGCCGATTGCCTGCGCGCTGCGCGCCTAGCAGGGCCTGTAGCGCCGGATTATCCAGATTCAGATACAGCCGCTGGGTTTGTCGCGCTTCGATGCGCGCGGTGAATTGCCGCGCCAGGCGCAACGCGGCGGTGGACACGCGCTTGTCGTTTTCGTCCTGCTCCAGGCGGCGTTTGAGCTCGGCCTCGCGGTCGGGCACCACCACCAACGGCAATTCCTGCGGGCTGAAACGCGCCGGCACCAACGCTTCGCCGTCGCCCAGCTGCTGTTCCAGCCAGGCCAGTTCGTCGGCCGGCAGCGTGTCCAGCTGGAACAGCTGGCGGTTGCCCTGCTCGGTGCCCAGCTCGACCAGACGCACACCCTTGACCTGCGCCCAGCGCCGCAGAAACGGCACCACCGCATAGCGGTTGCCATAGGCCACCGGCACGCCCATCGCACGGAACAGCATTTCTTCGAAACCGCTGTCGCTATCGAGGATCACATGCACCGCACCGCGTGACGGCAATTGCTGCGCTGGCAGATCGCCTTGCGATGTGGGTACCCGCACGTGTTCCAGCAGCAATTCGAACAGGCGCTCGTCGCACAACGCCGCACCCAACAGGGCTTCGTTATGGCGTAGCAGGATGCGTCGCCATGCCTCCGGTTGCTGGCGCGCCACATCGGCCAGGCCCTGCACCAACGCCTCGGACAAGGCGTGCTGCACCGCGCTATAGACCGTATCGCGCTGCAGGTCTTCGCGGCTTGCGGTAGGCGTCAACCGATTGGATTCGATCACCCCACCGATGAAGCCTGCCCACGGCGGCAGCAACTCGCGCGCGTTGTCATCCAGCAACATGCCGCGCAGGAACACCGAGAGATTGCGGTTGTCGCTGGTGCCGTAGGTCGCACCGTCCTGCACCCACAACAGGCCGACCGCATCGCTGCCCTCTTCCGCACGCACCGGCATGCAGCACAACGGCTCGAAATTGCGCTCAAAGCGCGCGGCGAATTCGCGTTGACGGCGCCAGGCCTGCACCGGATGCAGCGGCACGGCGTCCTGCACGCGCCACGGCGGCGGCTCGGGATTGATCGGCTGGGTTGCGGCGCCGATCCAGATTGGCTCGCGCAGCAGCGCGCAATAGCGCGACAGAATCTCGTGCAGCCGCCCTTCCTGCGCCAACGCCAGATACTCGCTGTGCAATTCCAGCACCACCTCGGTACCCACCTGCGCACGCGCGGGAATCGGGCTGACCGTGTACTGCTCGGCGTTGCTGGAGATGTAGCAATGGCCCAGCGTGGGAGACTGGTAGGAGGTGGTGCGCACGGTCACCCGCCGCGCCAGCACGAAGGCGGACAGGAAGCCCAGCCCGAACATGCCGATCAGGCCGCTGTCCTCGTGGCCGCCCTGGCGCAGCCCGCGTGTATAGCCCACGCCGACGGTAGCCAGGTAATCGTGGATTTCCTGCTGGGTCAATCCGGCACCGGTATCGACGATGCGCACGATGCCCTGCGCGGTATCGGCATGCACCTCGATGCGCGACTCGCCGTGCCAATCGGGCTGTTCCAGACGGCGGCGCAGGATGGAATCGTGCGCGTTCTGCACCAGCTCGCGCAGCGCCACCACCGGGGTGGAATACAGGTGCTTGCTGAGGACCGACATCAGTCCATTGAGATCGACGCCTGCCCGGCGGATCTGCGAGGCGTCGGTCGCCCCGGGGGTGGGATCTTGCATGATCGGTCGTCGTTTCCTCGGCGACGACGCCCATCCTCGGACGCGTCCCCTGGGTGCCAGTGCCAGCCGGAAAGGATAGCCGGAACCCACATTGCACGCACGTCTCAGTTTGATCCCTGCCCTCCGTTGCGTACAGCGACGCACTGCACCGCACGCCGGATTGACCCTCCACGGATCGGTAGCGCTACCAACCCGTGGGTTGCGGAAATTACCGCTGCAAGGTCTCCATCGGCGCCTCGTTGAATTGCTGCCGATAGCCCTTGGCCAACGCCGAACGGCTACCGACGCCCCAGCGACTGGCCGCCTGCAACACACTGCCGCAGCCGCCTTCGGCCAGCAATTCGTCGCGAATGCTTTGCATCCGGTAACGGCGCAGCACCTGCGTCGGCGATAACCCAGTGGCGGACTTGAACGCTTGCTGCAGCGCGCGGCCGGTGACCCCGATCTGCGCGGCCACTTCGTTGATCGACAGATCCGAGCGATGCGCATTGGTGATCATGTAGCTGTAGGCGCGCCGATACTTGGCCGGCAACCGGGCGGAGATATCGTCGCTGACGTGCGCCGGGGTGCCGCTTTCCAGCAAGCGCGGTGCTTGCACTTCGCTGCGCAGGCACTGCACCGCGCCCAGCGCGTAGCGGTTGTAGAGCAGCAACGCTTGTTCGGTGCGCCCCATCGCCTGGCTGATCTTGGCCTGGCAGTACTCGAACTCCAGGTTCCAGCGCGGCGCATGATGCCGACCGGCACCGGCCAGCGCACGCTCGGCCAGATCGGCACGGCCCACCGCCAATGCCGCCAGCGCCAGTTCTACCTGCGCGTCTTGACGTGCGCACGGTGGGCAGCCGGTGGCCGCGGCCGGCAATGCGTCGATCTGCGCGTCGAAGCCGAAGGTGTCGCCGCCGGCAATACGCAACAGGCTGCGGACATGCCGCATGCGCTGCGCCAGCACCGGCATGCTCTCTGCCAGATCGGCAATGCAGGCGCGCAGGTCGCTGGGTTCGAACGCATGCGTGGCATCTTCCTGACGCAGCGTGGCTTGCCAGAACACATGGTCGCTCATGCGGTCGGAGCGACGGATACGCAGCTGCGCAATCATGTCCAGACGCAGCGCAGTGGCAATCCGCAGCCAATCCGACGCCCCGCTCTCCAGATCGGCCAGCACCTCGCGGGCACGCTCCAGGGTCTGCAAGGCCAACGTGCTCTGGCCCAGATGGAAGTGGGTCAGCGACTTGCCCAGCAGGCTCTCGCCGCACAGGCTGGGCGGCGTCTCGCGGTCCATTGCCAACTGAGCGAAACAATTCAACGCCGCGCTCAGGCGTCGCTGGCTCAGCATCAACCAGGCGGTGTTCCGGCACGACAGCAGGCGCAATTGGCGCTGATGCCCGCGCATTGCCTTCAAGGCCTGCCGATAGGCATCTTCGGCCTCTTCCTGATATTCCAGGATCAGCAGCGCATCGCCGCTGGCACCGAACAAGCTCACCTCATCGTCGGCGCCATCCGCTGCGCCCTGCCCGTCGCGTCGCTGTTGGAGATGTTGCAGTCCCTGTGGCCAAGCACCAACCAGCATCCTGCTCGTATAGGTAGGAAGACGTTCTGCGTAAGACAACGCAGAGATCGCTGCAAAGTACGTGGAAAGGATCATGCCGGTCTCTCTCTTTGGGGGGCGGAGCAAAAGACAACAGGCGCCGAACTCGCGGGCGCAAACGATTGTATGCAGCGGATCCAATAGAAATTCCCTCTCGGAGCCCTTGAAAAAATCAAAAAAGCTCACTCTGTCAATCATCCAGTCGATGCGTTTTCTTCCGGGCGTAAAGCGCTTTGCAACGCGTCGTCGTTGTCGTACGCCAGACATTTCGTGCCATGCGGTCAAGTATTGATCTCGCCGGTCTACGCCACTCTTTCGGTACAGTCGGACAACGTCTGCGAACGCGCTGCTTGAAGACGCGTCGATGCGTGTCGGCGATGATCGAATGCGATGTCCAGTAACTGTACGGACAGGTATGCCGAGAGGCGTTTGATCGAAAAGGGCAGGCATGACATGGCGACAATTACTGCCGAGCTATTCCAGTCACGCGCGATCACAGCACCAATCGCAATAGATTGGTCTAGACCTCAGCAACCGAGATGTCTCTGGACACGCGCATCGGCGCCAAACGATGCATGCGGACCAGACATGCCCTCTCTGTAAGAGCTCTGTTACGTCTAAATGAGCGCGAGCTAAAGCCGCTGTCGACAAATCCGAAGGCGCGTATGCAAGCGTGAAACTTTTGGCCTCCGCAATGGTACATACCATTCTGCCAGCTCCGCTGGACACTCCCCCGCCAACCGACTGGTCCGACGATGCAGCGATCTTTGAAGATGGATTTTGTCCTGGCATTGGCCGACCAGTACCGGCGCCCGTCCCATGCGTGGCTCGTACGACGACACGCGAAGGCCGCCTGAATGAACGATCACTGCCCCTCCAACGCCGGATCGGTGTTCCTGTTGACGCAGGACGCGCGCTTGGTCTCGCAGATCAATGCCAGCCTTGTACCGCTCGCGCGCAACGTCTCGACGTTTTCCGAGGAACTGGAGCTTCTGCGTTCGCTGCGGCACTCGCCGTGCGAGCTGCTGATCTTCGATGCCAGCTGCGTCGCCGCCGATGACAGTTCACTGCTGGCCTGGCAGCGCTGCCATAGCGGCCAGCCCACGCCGCTGATCGTGCTTGGACGTTTCGATTGCGCCGACAGCATTCTGGCCTGGTATCGCGCAGGCGCGCAGGAGGTCCTTGCACTGCCTTTCAATTCGCACGAGTTGCACGTGCGCGCGGCCCTGGCGATATCGCCGGTGGCGCATGCCTGCCCGGAGACGCAGCACCTGAGCGTTGGTCCATACCAGCTGATCCGCGATGAAAATACCGTCTATCTGGAAGGCAAGCCGATCGTATTGACCGCACGCGAGTTCTCGATTGCCTGGCTGCTCTTTTCCAGCCCCGGTGTGTGCTTCCGGCGTTGCCAGCTGGCCAAGGCGGTCTGGGGCAGCCATACCGAATTCACCGACCGCACCATGGAGCAGCACATCTACAAGTTGCGCAAGAAACTGCAGCTGAGCAGTGACAGCAGCGCAGTCCGCATCAGAACCGTCTACTCGCACGGCTACAAGCTGGAGCTCGCGCTGCACGATACCGAGGCAACGACGATGAGCAAGGCCGTCAGCCCAAGTCTTGGCCCTGCACATCACGCAGCTGCCTGCTGAGCAAGGGCACCGCTGCAGAGAACCATCTGCGACCTGCATTGCGCAGTTTCGTTTGCGTTACAGCGAAGACAGTTTGATGACACCACGTGCGTCGGCACGGTATCGATGACAGCGCGGCCTCCACGCGCCCTCGGCCCGCATGCCGCGCCGTCACTCAAGTTCTGCAGGTGTACCGGCCATGTGCCTGCAGTGGCATCGTTCGCTGCATCATGCAGCGCACATGCTGATCAGGGTCGAGCGACATCGCCGCATCTATGAAGCGATGCGGCAGCATCACATGCAGCACTGCCTGCTGCGCCGGGACCGCTCAGCGAAAGACGCCTCAAGCATGTCGCGGTGTCGGCGCCGTCCATCTCTGTGGGTCCGATGCGGGCGCCCGCTCTGCTGAGCACAGACTTGCTGGCAACTGTTACGCACCTAGCGGTGGTCGTCCGCCTCTGCACAGCGCGCAATGGCACGGTTGGCACACGCACAAACAACAACGGCGCAGGAAACTCCTGCGCCGTTGTCCGCGTTCATAAGGCGAGTTACTGCTTGGGATTTTCGCCGTACTGGTTCGGGCCGGGCGTGCCTTCGACGCACATGAAGACCAGCAACACGAAAGCACCAACGTACGGCACCAGGCTGATCAGATAAAACCAGCCGGACTTGTCCTGGTCGTGCAGGCGGCGCACCGTGACTGCAATACCGGGCACGATCAACGCCAGACAAACGATCACCATGACCGCACAGATCAACCAAGCCAGCGCACCCGGGCCGTTCTCGTTCCCCAATGCCAATGCGGCGACGGCAAACAGGCCGCCAAACACGAACAGCACCAAGCACTGCATCAGCGCGAACATCCAGTATTCCTTGCGGCGCGAGCGACCGTTGAAGTCGGCGTAACGCTTGAGCGGCAGCAACATCCATTCCATCGTGATTCTCCTGAAAACGGCAGTGAGCAGTGTGTGTGATCCGGTGCACAGGGCAACGGGCCGCGCATGTTGCCATAGCCCCACTCTTTCTGAAAACGCTTTCTCGACAAGCAAATGCAAATCCCGGTGTTTGTCCGACAAACGGTTTGCGGGCGTCCGGTCGCCCTGCGACACATGCCATGCCCGCGTCCCGCAGCAGGTCCGAAAGTCACGCGACACCCCCTGCACCCAGCGTCTCTTGAGCGGCAGCACGGCCGCACCAGGGTTGACCAAGCCGGACGATGCTCGATGGTCGCCCGGCAGCCGGCCGGAACGATGGCGGCAGGCTGCTCCGGAACATGGCCAGCCGGCGCTTCCGACGCATTCGCCGGCCGCCAACCCGGCCTATCGCAGCATCGGCAAGGCGCGCGGCTTCAGTCGGCCGCCGCTTCCAATGCCTGGCTCAAGCGCTCCACGGCGATGATGTCCATGCCCTTGATGCTGGTGGTCTTGGGCGCATTGGCGCGGGGCACGATGGCGCGCTTGAAGCCATGCGTCGCTGCCTCCTTCAGCCGGTCCTCGCCATTGGGCACTGGGCGGATTTCGCCGGATAGGCCCACTTCGCCGAACGCGATGGTCTTTTCGGACAGCGGCCGGTCGCGCAGCGACGACAGCACTGCCAGCAGCACCGGCAAATCGGCCGCGGTTTCCTGCACGCGGATGCCGCCCACCACATTGACGAACACGTCCTGATCGCCCACCACGATGCCTCCGTGGCGATGCAGCACCGCCAGCAACATCGCCAGCCGGTTCTGCTCCAGACCCACTGCCACCCGACGCGGGTTGGACAACGGCGAGGCATCCACCAACGCCTGCACCTCCACCATCAGCGGGCGGGTGCCTTCGCGGGTGACCATCACGCAACTGCCGGGCTGCTGGGTGCTGCCACCGGAGAGGAAAATCGCCGATGGGTTGGAGACTTCCTTCAGGCCCTTCTCGCCCATCGCGAACACGCCCAGTTCGTTGACCGCACCGAAGCGGTTCTTGAACGCGCGTAACAGGCGGAACCGGCTGCCGCTCTCGCCTTCGAAATACAGCACCGCATCGACCATGTGCTCGAGCACGCGGGGCCCGGCGATGCCGCCTTCCTTGGTCACATGGCCGACCAGAAACACCGCGGTGCCGATTTCCTTGGCGTAGCGCACCAGCCGCGCTGCGCTCTCGCGCACCTGGCTCACCGAGCCCGGCGCTGCGGTCAACGACTCGGTCCACAAGGTTTGTACCGAATCGGCCACGATCAGCTTCGGCCGCGCCACGCTGGCATGCTGCAGGATGTTTTCGATGCCGGTTTCGGCCAGGGCGTTCAGGCCTTCCAGCGGCAGGTCCAGGCGCACCGCGCGCCCTGCCACCTGGGCCAGCGATTCTTCGCCGGTCACATACAACACCGGCAACGTGGAGGCCATGCTCGCCAGCGCCTGCAGCAGCAGCGTCGACTTGCCGATCCCGGGGTCGCCGCCGATCAGCACTACCGCACCTTCCACCAGCCCGCCACCCAACACCCGATCGAACTCGCCGATACCGGTGCAAACGCGCGCCTGCTCGGTCTGCTGCACATCCTTGAGTGCAGTGATCTTGGGCGCCTCGGTCTTGCCGGCCCAGCCGCTACGCCGCGACGCCGCTGGCAATGCCTTGCCGCCCGGCGTGGCGCTTTCGAGCACGATTTCGCTCAGCGTGTTCCAGACACCGCATTCGGTGCACTGCCCCTGCCACTTGGTGTACTCGGCGCCGCACTCGCCGCAGACATAGGCCGTTTTCGCCTTCGCCATCGCTCTTGCCCATCGTTGTTGAAGCAGCAGGATAGTGGCTGACGGTCTCAGTGTGCGCGACGCAGGGCTTTGCGGATTCGGGATTCGGGATTCGGGATTCGGGATTCGGGCAAGTCGACGGCTTGCTGATGTGCAGTGCAAGCGGTGACCGGCTGCGCTCACACAACGGCGGCATGACCGGTGACGACCGGCCATGCCGCTTGGATTCCGCTGATCCCACGTCGGGCAACGACGTGGGCGTGCGCCACTCAGCGCGCCTTGTACAACTCGCTCAGGCGATCCGGCTTGCCGGCGATCCGTTCCAGATGCGGGTACAGCAAACCGCCGTGGTAGTCGATGCGGACGGTTTCGTAGCGGTCGCCGCGCTTGACCAGCAGCTCGATCGGCGCCGTGGTGCCCTTGGCCGCCTTGATCGCATCCTTGATCACATCGGCGCTGAAGGCGCGGCCGTTGACGGCCACCAGGGTGTTGCCGTTGATGATGCCGGCATTGAACGCCGGGCTGTCCCACAACACCTCGTTGACTTCGCCCGAGCCTTCCAGCGACAGGCCCAGTGAATAGGTCAGGCTGACGTCGTTCTCGTTGCTCTCGTAGGTCTTGATCGCCAGGTTCGGCTCGTCGGTGTAGACCAGCTTCCAGCCATTGGCTTCGATGCCGCCATTCAACGAACCGTGCCCGTCCATGCGCTCGCGCAACAGGCTGGCCCAGTCGTAGGCGGCCACGCCGTTGAGCGTGCTCACGATGTCATCGAAGGTGTACGGATTGACGTCCCAATCGCCGTTCTTCATGCCGAAGAACGCCTTGGCGAAATCGTCGATGGAACGCTTGTTGTTGGTCAGCGCGCGCAGCTTGCTATCCACTTCCAGCCACATCATCTGGCCGCCGGAGTAATAGTCCTCGCTCATCTGGTAGCTGCGGTACGCCTTGGGACGCCGCATCGACATGGTCGGGTCGTTGGTGGTGTCCTGCACCGTGCGCCAGCCCATGCCGGGGCGGCCGCGCTCGTAGGTTGCCGCCACGCCGGCCAGCATGTCGCGTGCCTGGTCCTGCGTCCACAGGCCGGAACGTGCGGCCACCACTTCGCCCCAGAACTGGGTCTGGCCTTCGTACAACCACAGCAGGCTGTCGCCCATCGGCACGTTGAAGTTCGGCGTCGCCAAGTCTGCGCCACGGCGGTACTTGCCGTTCCAAGAGTGGTTGAACTCGTGCGCCAGCAGGTCGCGCATGGTCCAGCTCTTGTCCCACTCGGTGAAGTAATTCGGCGGGCCGCTGTTTTCGCTGGAACGGTGATGCTCCAGGCCGATACCGCCCAGCTTCTTGGTCAGCGCCAACAGGAATTCGTAATGGTCGAAGTGACGCGCACCGTACAGCTTGTCCATCTGCTGCACCAACGCGGCGTGCGCCTTGATCTGCTCGGGCTTGGCCTCCAGCGACTTGGCTTCATCGGCGAACACGTTGAGGTAGACCGGCTGCTTGCCGGTGCTCAGTTCCACGCGCTTGTAGTACTTGCCAGCGAACATCGGCGAATCGACCAGGTCGTCGAAATCGATCGGCTTGAAGCTCACCGTGTCGCCCACGCGGCGATCGGTTTCCAGTGCCGTGGCATAGCTCCAGCCGGCCGGCAGCGTGACGCTGGCCTGCGCCTTGATGTTGCGCGCGAAATAACCGGCCGGGTACAGCGCCGTGGTGTTCCACTGCAGGTTGAGCATTTCCGGGGTCATCATCACCCGGCCCTGGTTGCCGGCCTGCGGCGAGAGGAACTTGAACTCGGCCGTCAGTTCGGTGGCGCCCTGTGGCACATCCACCTTGAACGCATAGACGTCGAATTGGTCGCGCTTCCATGGCACCACCTTGCCATCGACCTTGATCACCAGGCCGGCGAGCTTGTCGATCGGCCCGGTCGGCGAATGATTGCCGGGAATCCACTGCGGGTAGAGCAGCGTCATCGGGCCCGGCTTGGCCGGCATGGTGGTCTTGACCTTGAAGATGCGGTGCGCCAGATCGGTGGCATCCACGTCGATCTTCAAGGTGCCGTCGAACGGCACGTCCTGCGGCGGTGCGGTTTGCGCAGCTGCCGGCAGCGACAACGCCGCCAACAACGACACGGACAACAGGGTGGGCATCTTCATCGCAACTCCGCAGGTGACCTGGAACAGGCAAGCCCATAATGCTAAGCGCCTGCCTGTGCTTGACCGTATGCCATTGGTCATGCTGCGGGCGATTGACGCATAAAAAAAAGGCCGCCAATCACTGGCGACCTCTTCTTCCACCTTGCTGTGATCCGGCGTAGCGCCGTCTCAATGCATCATGTTGACGTTCATGTTGTGCAGCACCCACAGCGAGCCGACGATCACGATGCCGATGATCAGCAGCGAGAACAGGCCGACCTGCACGTTGGAGCGCTGCTCCGGCGTGCGGTCCATGTGCAGGAAGTACACCATGTGCACCAACATCTGCACCGCGGCCATGACCGAAATCACGACGACGGTGACGCCCTTGGAGAACGCGCCACTCATCACCATCGCAAACGGGATGACGGTGAGGATCACGGCCATCACAAAGCCGATCAGGTAGGACTTCAGGCCGCCGGCATGCGCGTCGGCAGCGGTATCGGTGTGGTGGTGATTGCCCATTACAGCGCTCCCAGCAGATAGACGACGGTGAACACACCGATCCAGATGATGTCCAGGAAGTGCCAGAACAGGCTCAGGCACGCCAGACGCGTGCTGTTGCGCGCGGTCAGGCCGTTCTTGGAAATCTGGATCACCAGCACGGCCATCCACAACAAGCCGGAGGCCACGTGCAGACCGTGCGTGCCCACCAGGGTGAAGAACGCCGACAGGAACGCACTGCGACCCGGGCCGGCACCTTCATGGATCAGGTGATTGAACTCCCACACTTCCATGCACAGGAAGCCGATACCCAGCAGCGCGGTGACGGCCAGCCAGCCGTACAGGCCGCCCATCTTGCGCTTGTGCGCGGCGATCATCGCAAAGCCGAAGCTCAAGCTGCTGAACAACAGCAGGAAGGTTTCCACCAGCACGAACTTCAGATCGAACAGCTCCTTGGCGGTCGGCCCGTCCACCGTGGCGCCGGAGAGCACCGCATAGGTGGCGAACAGACCGGCAAACAGCAGGCAGTCGCTCATCAGGTAGACCCAGAACCCGAAGACGGTGTTGCCACCGCCGTCGTGATGTTCGTGGTCGTGATCGTGGCCGCCCGCGTGGGCGGCGTGGTCAAGCGTGGTCGAGGAAGCCATGGTCATACCACCTTCGCGGCCTGCGCCGCCTGTTGCTGTTCGAGCAGGGCGAAACGTGCGTTTTCGATGCGCTCCACTTCGTCGGCCGGCACCCAGTAATCGATGTCGTCATCGAAGGTGCGAGCGATGAAGCTGCCGATCATGCCCACCAGGCCGATGATGGCCAGCCACCAGATGTGCCAGATCAGACCGAAGCCCAGCAGCACACTGAAGGCACCGATATAGACGCCGGCACCGGTGTTACGCGGCATGTGGATCGCTTCGTACTTGGACGGACGCACCCAGCCCTTGCCATTCTGCTTGTCGGCCCAGAACTGGTCGCGGTCGTCGATATGCGGCAGCACGGCGAAGTTGTAGAACGGCGGCGGCGAGGAGGTTGCCCATTCCAGCGTACGGCCATCCCACGGATCGCCCGTGTAGTCCATATGCTCCTTGCGCTTCCACACGCTGTAACCGATCTGCACCAGGTTCAAGAAAATGCCCATGCCGATGATCGCAGCACCCACCGCGGCCACGTACAGCCACGGCGCCCACTCGGGGTGGTTGTAGGTGTTCATGCGACGGGTCATGCCCATGAAGCCGAGCACGTACAACGGCATGAAGGCGACGAAGAAGCCGATGATCCAGCACCAGAACGAGGCCTTGCCGATCTTCTCGTTGAGCTTGAAGCCGAACGCCTTCGGGAACCAATAGGTCAGGCCCGCCAGGTAACCGAACACCACGCCGCCGATGATGACGTTATGGAAGTGCGCGATCAGGAACAGGCTGTTGTGCAGCACGAAGTCCACGGCCGGAATCGCCAGCATCACGCCGGTCATGCCGCCGATGGTGAAGGTGATGATGAAGCCGATCGTCCACAGCACCGGCGAGGTCATGTGCACGCGGCCGCGGAACATGGTGAACAGCCAGTTGAAGATCTTCACGCCGGTCGGGATCGAGATGATCATCGTCGTGATGCCGAAGAAGGCATTGACGTTGGCACCCGAGCCCATGGTGAAGAAGTGGTGCAACCACACCACGAACGACAGCACGCCGATGCACGAGGTGGCGTACACCATCGAGGTGTAGCCGAACAGGCGCTTGCGGCTATAGGTGGCAATCAGTTCGGAGAAGATGCCGAACGCCGGCAGGATCAGGATGTAGACCTCCGGGTGACCCCAGATCCAGATCAGGTTGACGTACATCATGGCGTTGCCGCCACCGTCGTTGGTGAAGAAGTGCGTGCCCAGGTAACGGTCGGCACCCAGCAGCGCCAGCGCCACGGTCAGGATCGGGAACGCGGCGATGATCAGGATGTTGGTGATCAGCGCGGTCCAGGTGAAGATCGGCATGCGCATCAGGGTCATGCCCGGCGCGCGCATGCGCATGATCGTCACGAAGAAGTTGATGCCGGTCAGCAAGGTGCCTAAACCGGACACCTGCAGCGCCCAGATGTAGTAATCGACACCGACCCCCGGACTGTATTCCAGACCCGACAACGGCGGATACGCCAGCCAACCGGTCTGGGCGAATTCACCGACACCCAGCGAGATGTTGATCAGCGCCGCACCGGCCACGAACAGCCAGAAGCTCAGCGAGTTCAGGAACGGGAACGCCACGTCGCGCGCACCGATCTGCAGCGGCACGATCAGGTTCAACAGGCCCGTCATGAACGGCATGGCCATGAAGAAGATCATGATCACGCCGTGCGCGGTGAAGATCTGGTCGTAGTGATGCGGAGGCAGCACGCCTTCGCCACCGCCGCCGGCCAGCGCCTGCTGTGTGCGCATCATCGCCGCGTCGGCAAAGCCGCGCAGCAGCATGACCAACGCCACGATGATGTACATCACGCCGATGCGCTTGTGATCCACCGAGGTGAACCACTCTTTCCAGAGATAGCCCCACAGCTTGTACTTGGTGATGGCGCCCGCGATGAGCAGGCCGAGCAGGCCGGCACCACCCAGCGCGACCATGATGATCGGCTCGTGGTACGGAACTGCCTCGATGGTGAGTTTGCCTAGCATCACTTGTCTCCAGAAGTGCACATGGCGACCGGCTCCGTAGCCGATGCCTGATGGTCGCCGTGGCCCTTACTGTGGCCCGGACCATTCATGTATTTGTCGACCAGCGAGCGGAACATGCCGTCCTGCACCGACGAGTAGTAGGTGACCGGATACTGTTCCTTGTCGTTGCGGTTGGCTGCCAGCACCTGGTACTCGGCAGCATTCAACGCGGTCGGCGAGGCCTTGACCTTGGCCACCCAGGCCTCGAAGCCGGCCTGATCGACGGCGTGCGCCTTGAAGCTCATCTTCGAAAAGCCGTGGCCGCTGTAGTTGGTCGACAGGCCGAAGTATTCGCCCGGCTCGTTGGCCACCAGGTGCAGCTTGGTTTCCATGCCCGCCATGGCGTAGATCATGGTGCCCAGGTGCGGGATGAAGAACGAGTTCATCACCGTGTCGGAAGTGATCTTGAAGTTCAGCGGCGTGTGCACCGGGAACGCGATCTCGTTGACGGTGGCGATGTTCTGGTCGGGGTAGATGAACATCCACTTCCAGTCCAGCGAGACCGCTTCGATGTTGATCGGCTTGACGTCCGAATCCAGCGGCCGGTACGGGTCCAGCGCATGCGACGAACGCCAGGTCAGCACTGCCAGCACCAGGATGATCACGCACGGGATCGACCACACCACCACTTCGATGGCAGTGGAGTGCGACCAGTCCGGCTCGTAGCGCGCCTTGGTGTTGGATGCGCGATATTTCCACGCGAACGCAATCGTCATCACGATCACCGGGATGACCACGATCAGCATTAGCACCACCGAGGTGATCAGCAGTTGCTTTTCGTCGTGGCCGATCTGGCCTTTCGGATTGAGGATGGCCGAGTTGCAGCCTGCCAGCAGCAGGAAGGGCAACATCAGACCTGGACGAAGTAAACGCCCGAGCTGTTTCAGCGGAATCATCGGTCGATCCAAGTGCGAAGGAACGCCAGCCTCGTTCGTCGTATCCGTCGTGGGATGTACCCGACGCAGCTGTCTTCCTGGAGGAGATGGACTGCGCAGACCGAAGACGCGGGTTAGCGCGATAATTTTAGTCTTTGCTGCACCTGCACGAAACCCATTGGCAATGATCTGACGCAATAAAAGCGCGCCAATTTGTGCGACATGTTGTCGCAGCGCAGCGCGAGGCAAGAATTGCGCCGTTGCGTTCGCCGAACGGGAAGCGCCCGCGTGGCTGCAACACACGCGAGCAATGCGTGAAACACGGCGCTCGACGCTTCAAAACGCAACTGGGCCGGCACAGGCCGACCCAGTCTTGTAGCGTGGTGCCGGAAATAGGAATCGAACCTACGACCTACGCATTACGAATGCGCCGCTCTACCAACTGAGCTATTCCGGCGAGCCGTGAATTGTAGGAGCGCAGCGCCCCTCGGGTCAATCGCTGCAGGTGCTTTGCCTTGCCGGAGGGCGTGGCGTCAGCTGACCAGACGCAAGCGCAGCTCCTTGGGCAGCGCGAACACCATCGATTCCGGCTCGCCTTCCAGTTCGGAGACGCCGGCCGCGCCCAGTTCGCGCAGGCGCGCCAGCACGCCATCGACCAGCACCTGCGGCGCAGAGGCGCCGGCGGTCAGGCCGATATGCTGCTTGCCAACGATCCAGGCCGGGTCGATCTCGCTGGCGTTGTCGATCAGGTAGGACTCCACCCCGTCGCGCCGGGCCAGCTCGCTCAGGCGGTTGGAATTGGAGCTGTTGGGCGAACCGACCACCAGCACCAGATCGCACTGGCGCGCCAGATCGCGCACCGCGTCCTGGCGGTTCTGGGTGGCGTAGCAGATGTCGTCATGGCGCGGCCCCTGCATTGCCGGGTAGCGCGCACGCAGGGCTTCGATGATGCCCATGGTGTCGTCCACCGACAGCGTGGTCTGGGTGGTGTAGGCAAGGTGATCGGGCTGGCGGACATCGAGCGTGGCGACCTGTTCGATGTCTTCGACCAGATAGATCGTGCCCGCCCCGCGCTCGCGGCTCCACTGCCCCATCGTGCCTTCCACTTCCGGGTGCCCGGCATGGCCGATCAGCACCACGTCGCGGCCGGCCCGGCAGTGCCGCGCCACCTCGAAATGCACCTTGGTCACCAGTGGGCAGGTGGCGTCGAACACCTTCAGTCCACGCCGCTCGGCTTCCTGGCGCACCGCCTGCGAGACGCCATGCGCGCTGAAGATCACGGTGGCATCGTCGGGCACCTCGTCGAGTTCTTCGACGAAGATCGCGCCACGCTGCTTGAGGTCGTCGACCACGAAGCGGTTGTGCACGACCTCGTGCCGCACATAGATCGGCGCGCCCAGCGTCTCGATCGCACGCTTGACGATCTCGATCGCACGGTCGACACCGGCACAAAAACCACGGGGATTGGCGAGCAGGACATCCATGGCGGGCATTCTACGGGAATGAGGCGTGCGGGGTCGGACCGGGCGGCACGCGCCTGCAGGCAGGCTTCAGCGCAGATTCCCGGTTCCCTGCCCCTGCTTGCCGGATTTGTCGAACAACCCGAACACGGCAATCCCGATCGCGCCGCCCACGATCGCCGAGTCGGCGATATTGAAGGACGGCCAGGTGTGGCTGCCGATGTACCACTGGATGAAATCCACCACGTGGCCGTGCATCAGCCGGTCGATCACGTTGCCGATCGCCCCACCGATCACCAGCGCATACGGCAGCGCGCTGCGCCACTGCCCGCGCGCAGTGCGCGAGAGCCAGAACGCCAGCAGGCCGCTGATGCCCACCGCCAACGCAGTGAAGAACCACAGCTGCCAGCCGCCGGCATCGCTCAGAAAGCTGAAGGCCGCGCCGGTGTTGTAGGTGCGGTACCAGTTCCAGAAGCCGTCGATCACCGGCACCGGGGTGTACTCGGGCAGGCTGGACAGCACCCAGGCCTTGCTCCACTGGTCAAGGCCGACCACCAGCGCAGAGAGCAGCAGCCAGATCAGGGCCGAGGGATTGGGGCGTTGACTCATGTCGAAGGATCGCAGTTGGTGGCCGCTCCTCCGATGCCGGAGAAGACGCCTGGGTGGGAGACAGTGACGGCAGGGGCAGAAAACGACAGATGCACGACTGCAGGCGGACAAGGATGGCACGGGCGGCTCGACCAGCCGCGCCGCCCCGCCCCGGTGCATGCCCAAGCTTCAGCAAGCCAGGCGCACGGCGGAATGGCCACCGCGCCGCAGGGCGACCAGGGCGACCCCGGCAGCTGACGCGGGCTGCGCCAGCGCCAGAGGCCGGCCGTGCGTGGCGAGATCCCCGCCACGCGCCGCCGGCGCAGCGGCGTCAGAACCAGCGACGCTGCTCGCCCGGACCTTCGATATTGCTGACGCAACGGCTGCACAGTTCCGGGTGACGCGGGTCGCTGCCCACGCTGGCCTGGTGGTGCCAGCAGCGCACGCACTTGGCCTTGGTCGTGGGCTGCGCACTGACGAAGATGTCGTCGGTGCTGGCCGCGGTCACGGTGACATCGCCACTGATGAACAAGAAGCGCAGCTCCTCGGCCAGCGGCTGCCAGCGCGCGGCGGTCTGCGCATCGGCGGCCACGGTGATTTCCGCTTCCAGCGCCGCACCGATCGCGCCGTTGGCACGCATCGGTTCCAGCACCTTGGCCACCTGCTCGCGCAGGACCAGCAACTTGTCGACATCCGCACTGGTCAATGCAGCATCGGCCGGCAACGGCGCAAGGCCGTCGTACCAAGTGGAAAACAGCACGTTGTCGGCACGCTGGCCCGGCAGGTAGCCCCACAGTTCCTCGGCGGTGAAACTCAACACCGGCGCGATCCAGCGCACGAACGCCTCGGCCACGTGGTACATCGCGCTCTGCGCCGAACGGCGGCCGCGTGCGTCTTCGGCCATCGTGTACAGGCGGTCCTTGGTGACATCCAGGTACAGCGAGCCCAGGTCCACGCTGCAGAAATTCAGCAGCGCCTGCACGATCTCGGCAAAATCGTAGCGCGCGTAGGCGGCCACAATTTTTTCCTGCAGCTCGTGTGCGCGATGCACGATCCAGCGGTCCAGCAGGACCATCTCGTCCAGCACCACCAGGTGCTGCAGCGGGTCAAAACCGTGCAGGTTGCCGAGCAGGAAGCGCGCGGTGTTGCGCAACCGGCGATACGCATCGGCATTGCGCTTGAGGATCTCCTGCGACAACGACATCTCGTTGCTGTAATCGGCCGAGGCGATCCACAGGCGCAGAATGTCAGCGCCCAGCGTCTTCATGATGTCCTGCGGTTCGATGCCGTTGCCCAGCGACTTGGACATCTTGCGGCCGTGTTCGTCCACGGTGAAGCCGTGGGTCAGGCACTGCTTGTACGGCGCCACCTTGTCCATCGCCACGCCGCTCAGCAGCGAGGACTGGAACCAGCCGCGGTGCTGGTCGGAACCTTCCAGATACAGGTCAGCCGGCTTGGGCAGGCCACGATCCGCAAGCACCGCTTCGTGCGTCACGCCGGAGTCGAACCACACATCCAGGATGTCGGTGATCTTCTCGTAGTCGGCCGCCTCGCTCCCGAGCAGCTCGGAGGCGTCCAGCGTGTACCAGACATCCACGCCGCCCTGCTCCACGCGGTCGGCGACCTGGCGCAGCAACGCGGTGCTGCGCGGATGCGGCTCGCCGGTTTCGCGATGCACGAACAAGGCGATCGGCACGCCCCAGGTGCGCTGCCGCGAGATGGTCCAGTCCGGGCGCCCGTCGACCATGCCGGCGATACGCGCCTGGCCCCAGGACGGATACCAATGCACGTTTTCGATGGCCTTGAGCGCGTCGGCACGCAGGTTGGCCTGCTCCATCGAGATGAACCACTGCGGCGTGGCGCGGAACGCGATCGGCGTCTTGTGGCGCCAGCAATGCGGATAGCTGTGCTCCATCTTGCTGGCCGCCAGCAGCACGCCGGTCTCGCGCAGCGCCTCGATGATGACCTCGTTCGCCTTCCAGATATGCAGCCCGGCCAGCACGGTGTCGCCCAGCGGCGGGGTCGACGGCAGATACACGCCGCGCCCGTCCACCGGGTTGATCTGCGCCGCGCCGTAACGCTCCAGCAGGCCGTACTGCTTGGAGACCTGATAGTCCTCCTGGCCGTGGCCGGGTGCGGTATGCACCGCGCCGGTACCGTCCTCGGCCGACACGTGGTCGCCCAGCAGCAGCGGGATCTCGCGTTCGGCATAGAACGGGTGATTGAGCAGCATCTGTTCCAGTGCCGCGCCCTTGGCGTGGCCGTGCACCACCACCTCGCCCACGCCGTAGCGTGCCAGCGCCTTGGCAGCCAATGCTTCGGCGACTACCAGCCAGCGCGGCTGGCCGCGATCGGCCAGGCCTTCGACCAGCACATAGTCGAGCTCCGCGCCCAGACTCACCGCAAGCGAGGCCGGCAGCGTCCACGGCGTGGTGGTCCAGATCGGCACCGCCACGCCCACGCCCGCCGGCAGGCTCGCGCCGAATGCGGCAGCCACCGCACCTGGGTCGCGCGCCGGATAGGCGATATCCACCGTCGGCGACACCTTGTCGGCGTATTCGATCTCGGCCTCGGCCAGCGCCGAACCGCAATCGAAGCACCAGTGCACCGGCTTGACGCCGCGGGTCAGATGACCGTTATCGACCACCTTGGCCAGCGCGCGGATTTCGTTGGCTTCGAAGCGGAAATCCAGTGTCTTGTACGGATTATCCCAATCGCCGATCACGCCCAGGCGCTTGAAATCGCGCCGCTGCAGATCGATCTGCTCGGTCGCGTATTCGCGGCATTTCTGCCGGAATTCGGCCGCATCGAGCTTGACGCCGACCTTGCCGTATTTTTTTTCGATCGCGATCTCGATCGGCAGGCCATGGCAGTCCCAGCCCGGGATGTACGGCGCATCGAAGCCGGCCAGGTACTTGGACTTGACGATGATGTCCTTGAGGATCTTGTTCACCGCGTGGCCGAGATGGATCTGGCCATTGGCATACGGCGGTCCGTCGTGCAGCACGAACAACGGGCGGCCAGCGGCATTGACACGCAGCTGCGCGTAGAAGCCCTCGCGCTCCCAGCGCTCCAGCATCGCCGGCTCGCGCTTGGGCAGGTCGCCACGCATCGGACATTCCGTCGCAGGCAGATGAAGAGTGGCTTTGTAGTCTTGGGTCACAGGAATCTACCGTTGCGCTGGATTTTTTTCTAAGTCCGCACATGGATGTGCGGGCTCTTGCGAGGGACTCGCAGTGTCTACGGGCTCTTGCGAGGGACTGGCCGTCGTTGAGGGTTGGTGCTCAGCACGCATCTGCGCCGCCAGCACCTCACGTGCCTGCTCTGCATCGCGGTGCATTTGCACGGTCAGCGCCTCCAGTCCATCGAATTTTTCTTCGTCGCGCAGCTTGGCGACGAATTCCACGGCAATGTGCCGGCCGTACAGATCGCACTGGAAATCGAACAAGTGCGCTTCCAGCAGCGGCTCCACACCCGCTACCGTGGGGCGCGTACCGAAGCTCGACACCGACGGCCACGGCCGCTCGGCCACGCCGTGCACCCAGGTCGCATAGATCCCCGACAACGCCGGCGTGCGCGGAAAGCGCAGGTTGGCGGTGGGATAGCCCAAGGTACGGCCAAGCTGCTTGCCGCGCACGACTCGGCCACCGATGGCGTACGGGCGACCGAGCAAGTCGCCAGCATGGGCGAATTCGCCGGCGCCGAGCAGTTCGCGAATCCGCGTTGCCGAAATCCGCTCGCCATGCAGGTGCACCGGCGCAATCTCGCCCGCCACAAACCCATGCTGCTCGCCAAGCGTACGCAACAGACCGATGTCGCCGCTGCGTCGATGGCCGAAACGGAATTCCGGGCCAATCCAGACTTCGCGTGCGCGCAGCCGGCCAACCAGCGCCAGCCGCACAAAATCTTCCGCACTCATCTTGGACAGGCGACCGTCGAAACGGATCATGCCCACGCTGTCGGCGCCGAACCCGTACAAGCCTTCGATCTTGGCGCGCGCCAGGGTCAGACGCGGCGGCGGCGCGGCAGGTGCGAAGAACTCGCGCGGCAGCGGCTCGAAGCTCACCGCCACGGCCGGCACACCGAGTGCGCGGGCACGCGCCACGGCGTGTTGCACCAGCGTCCGATGCCCCAGATGCAGGCCATCGAAGGCGCCGATGCAGACCACGCTTCCGCGCGGGAACAGCGTCCCGCCTTCGACGTCTCTAAACAGCCTGCTCATTCCTCGATCCAAACAGATGCCGGCCCGCCGGCCGACCCTCGTTGATACATAACCTGCAAGTATAGCCGTGCCTGTCAAGCCGTATGGGCACCTTGGCGTGGCAGCGCGTCCCGCGTGCGATACGCGGGGATGCGCAACCTTCAGCCGGTGCAAGGCGACCGTGCCGCGCATTCGTTCGGCAGTGGCCTCAGCCTTCGCGCAGATGCCGCGGCCGCAGCCCCAGCGCCAGCTGCGCGACCAGATACGTCGCCCCGCCACTGCCGACCAGCACCGCGAGCCAGCCGATGCGGTTCCATTTGTCCATCTGCGTAAACGACGGCAGCCACCACAGCAGACTCAACAGCACCGCAGCCATCGCCGCACATGCCAGCAGCAGACGCAGCGCATAGCCACCCCAGCCCGGGCGGCGCTGGTACACCCCCGACTTGCCCAGCCAGTACCACAACAGTCCCAGGTTGAGATAACTCGACAACGCACTGGCGATACCCAACGCCAGATGCAGGCCCGGCTGCTTGCCCAGCGCCTGCATCACACCCTGCGCCTTGAGCTCGGGCGGCACCATGATCTGGTACACGACCGCCAGCAACGCGAAGTTGAAGACCATGTTGGCGATCAGCGCCGCCACGCCCGCCCGCACCGGCGTACGGGTGTCCTGGCGCGCATAGAAGGCCGGCAACAGCACCTTCAGCATGGCGTAGGCCGGCAAACCGAAGCTCAGGCCATAGACCGACATCGCCGTCATGCGGGTGTCGAACGCAGTGAACTGGCGGTACTGGAACAATGTCGCCACCAACGGCTCGGCCAGCAGCAGCAAGCCCAGCATGGCCGGCATCGCGATCAGCAAGGTGGTGCGGAAGCCCCAGTCCAGCGCGCCGGAGAAGGCAGTGCGATCGGTCTTGACATGATGGCGGGCCAGCGCCGGCAGGATCACCGTGCCCAGCGCCACGCCGAACACACCCAGCGGCAGTTCCAGGAACCGGTCGGCCAGCGACAGCCACGACTGCGACCCATCGGCCAGGCGCGCAGCGATCACCGTATCCAGCATCAGGTTGATCTGCGCAATCGACGAGCCGAACAAGGTTGGGATCATCAAGGTGAGCACCTTGCGCACATCCGGATGATTCCAGCCCCAGCGCGGCAGCGTCAGCAGGTCGATGCCCTTCAGCGCCGGCAGCTGGAACAGCAACTGCAGCGCACCGGCCACCAGCACTGCCCAGCCCAGCGCCAGGATCGGGACGTCCAACCGCGGCGCCAACCACAGCGCGCCGGCAATCATGCACAGATTGAGGATGACCGGCGTCAGCGCCGGAATGGCAAAGCGCTGGAAACTATTGAGCGCGCCGCCGGCCAGCGCCGTCAACGAGACGAACAGCAGGAACGGAAAGGTCAGCCGCAACAGATCGACCAACAAACCGTATTTTTCCGGGTCGGTGGCCGCACCATCGGAAAACACCGCGGCCAGTTGCGGGGTGAAGATCAACCCCAGTGCGGTGATCAGCAGCAACATCCCGCCCAAGGTGCCGGACACGCGCGCCATCAGCTCGCGCAGATCGGCATGCGGGCGGGTCTCCTTGACCTCGGTGAACACCGGCACGAAGGCAGTGGCGAACGAGCCTTCGGCGAACAGCCGGCGCAGGAAATTGGGAATGCGGAAGGCCACCCAGAACGCGTCGGTCACCGCATTGGCGCCGAAGGTGGTGGAAATCGCCTGGTCGCGGATCAGGCCCAGCACCCGCGAGATCATGGTCATACTGCTGAATGAGAGCAGGCCTCTCAACATGCCGGGCTTGCTCACGCTGCATCCCTCTTGACAACTGACTTGACGTACATATCCGGGTCCATCATACTTTCGCGCTTGCTTTTTCCACCATACCGATTTTTCAGGAACCCACCACCGTGGCCAATATCAAGTCCGCCAAGAAGCGCGCCAAGCAGACCATTGTGCGCAATGAGCGCAACACCGGTCAGCGCTCGATGCTGCGCACCGCCGTCAAGAAGGTGATCAAGGCCCTTGACGCCAACGATGCTGCGGGCGCCGAAGCCGCTTTCGCCGTTGCTCAGCCCATCCTCGACCGTTTCAGCGCCCGCGGCCTGATCCACAAGAACAAGGCTGCACGCCACAAGAGCCGCCTGACCGCTCGCATCAAGGCCATCAAGGCCGCGTAAGCGATCAGTTGGCGCATTGCCGGGAGCCTGGCTTCCGGCAATACAGAAAAACCCGGCCTTGGCCGGGTTTTTTGTGTGCCTGCGCCTGCACTCAGCCCGCATCGCGTGCATCGAGCTCGTCTTCGCGCTGGCGGTCGAAGAACGCCATCACGTCTTTCATGATCGGGAACGTGCCGTCACGCCCAAGGGCGGACACCAGATACCACGGCTCCGTCCAGCCCAACTCGGCCACGATGCTCTCTGCGGCGGCACGCGCCTCGTCTTCGAACATCAGGTCGGCCTTGTTGAGCACCAGCCAGCGCGGCTTCTTCAGCAACTCGGGATCGTGCCGTTCCAGTTCGCGTTCGATGGTGCGCACCTGGTCGGCCGGCGATACGCCATCCACGCCACCATCCATCGGGGCCATGTCCACCAGATGCAACAGCAGGCGGGTGCGCTGCAGATGGCGCAGGAACTGCGTGCCCAGACCGGCGCCGTCGGCGGCACCTTCGATCAGGCCCGGAACGTCGGCAATGACGAAACTGCGGTACGCCTCGACACTGACCACGCCCAGATTCGGGTACAGGGTCGTGAACGGGTAGTCGGCCACCTTCGGCGTGGCCGAGGACACCGCGCGGATCAAGGTGCTCTTGCCGGCATTGGGGAACCCCAGCAGGCCGACGTCGGCCAGCAGCTTCAGTTCCAGCTTGAGCAGACGCTCTTCGCCCTCCTCGCCGGTGGTGGCCTGGCGCGGCGCGCGGTTGACCGAGCTCTTGAAATGCATATTGCCCAGGCCGCCCTTGCCGCCCTTGGCCACCAGCAAGCGGTCGCCGTGCTGGGTCAGGTCGCCGATCACTTCATCGGTCTGCACGTTGATCACCACGGTACCGACCGGCACCACGATGATGCGGTCTTCGCCGCTCTTGCCGTACGCCTGCCGGCCCATGCCGTTCTCGCCGCGCTGCGCCTTGAAGGTGCGCTCATGGCGGAAATCGACCAGCGTGTTGACGTTCTCGTCGGCCACGATCCAGACGCTACCGCCGGCACCGCCATCGCCGCCATCGGGCCCACCCAGCGGAATGAACTTCTCGCGGCGAAAGCCGACACAGCCGTTGCCGCCATTACCGGCGGTGACCAGGATTTCTGCTTCGTCGACTAACTTCATGAGATTTGGGATTCGTAATTTGGGATTGGTAACACCACCGCAGGACACCGCCAGGCGGCCGCGGAGACAGCAGGAAGCAGCGGTATCGGGACTCTCGAAATCCGCCGTTGCGAATCCCCAGTCCCGAATCCCCACTCCCGGCCATCAAACGAAAAACCCCGCCGAAGCGGGGCTTTCCGTCTCGTTCGCCCGGCAGCGTTGCCGGGCGAACTGGCCTGCATGGAGCGGGCGATTACGCCTCGGCAACCACGCTGACGGTACGACGCTTCTTCGGGCCCTTGGTGGAGAACTCCACCTTGCCGTCGACCAGCGCAAACAGCGTGTGGTCACGACCCAGGCCGACACCGGCGCCCGGATGGAACTGGGTGCCGCGCTGACGCACGATGATGTTGCCGGCGTCGATGGCCTGGCCACCGAAGATCTTCACGCCGAGGTACTTCGGATTCGAATCGCGACCGTTGCGCGAGGAACCTACGCCCTTTTTATGTGCCATGACTGGTTCTCCTTACTTCTTGTCGCCACCGGCGATGCCGGTGATCTCGATTTCGGTGTAGTGCTGACGGTGTCCCTGACGCTTCATGTGGTGCTTGCGGCGACGGAACTTGATGATGCGCACCTTGTCGGCGCGGCCGTGGGCCACAACCTTGGCGGTGACCGAGGCGCCCTTCAGCGCATCGCCCAGCTTGATGCCATCGCTATCGCCCAGCATCAGGATGGTGTCGAACTTGATCTCGTTGCCAGCTTCGACTTCGAGCTTTTCCACGCGGAGCGTTTCGCCCTGCGCGACGCGGTATTGCTTACCGCCGGTTACCAGAACTGCGTACATGACCAGGTGTTCCTCTGTAGTTATTATGGTCGCCTGACTTGCCCATGGGGCAGACAGGAGCGGAATTGTACTGGCCTAGCCGGTTTCGGGTCAAGTCGCAAGCAGGTCCGCCGCTGCCGGCCCGAACCGAGCCGGTGGAACGCATCATCCGGCCGCCACAACGGCCCCGGCAGACTGGCATTTGGGGCAATTGCCCTCACCTAGGTCGGCGGGTAGGCTGATCGACTGCCACTCATTCCTGCTGAGCACGCTCGCACCACCGCCGGTTCGCCGGCCCGACATCGGATCCCCCATGGCGATGGATTTCATCCGCATCCGCGGCGCGCGGACGCACAACCTCAAGAACATCGACCTCGACCTGCCTCGCGACAAACTGATCGTGATCACCGGACTGTCCGGCTCGGGCAAGTCGTCGCTGGCGTTCGACACCATTTATGCGGAGGGCCAGCGCCGCTACGTCGAGTCGCTGTCGGCGTACGCGCGCCAGTTCCTCAGCGTGATGGAAAAGCCGGACCTGGACCACATCGAAGGCCTTTCCCCGGCGATTTCGATCGAACAGAAGTCCACCTCGCATAACCCGCGCTCCACCGTCGGCACGATCACCGAGATCTACGATTACCTGCGCCTGCTGTACGCACGCGTGGGACAGCCGCGTTGCCCGGACCACGGCTTCCCGCTGGAGGCGCAGACCGTCAGCCAGATGGTCGATCACATGCTCACCCAGGACCAGGAGCAGCGCTACATGCTGCTGGCGCCGGTGATCCGCGAGCGCAAGGGCGAGCATGCGCAGGTGTTCGAACAGCTGCGTGCGCAAGGCTTCGTGCGCGTGCGCGTGGACGGCGAGCTGTACGAAATCGATGCAGTGCCGCCGCTGGCGCTGCGCCAGAAGCACACCATCGAAGCGGTGATCGACCGCTTCCGTCCGCGCGAAGACATCAAGCAACGGCTGGCGGAAAGTTTCGAGACCGCACTCAAGCTCGGCGAAGGCATGGTGGCGGTACAGTCGCTGGACGACCCGGCCGCGGCGCCGCACCTGTTCTCGTCCAAGTACAGCTGCCCGGTGTGCGATTACTCGCTGCCGGAGCTGGAACCGCGGCTGTTTTCGTTCAATGCGCCGGTGGGCGCCTGCCCCAGCTGCGACGGCCTGGGCGTGGCCGAATTCTTCGACCCGGATCGCGTCGTGGTGCATCCGGAGCTGTCGCTGTCGGCCGGCGCGGTACGCGGCTGGGATCGGCGCAATGCCTATTATTTCCAGCTGATTGCTTCGCTGGCCAAGCACTACAAGTTCGACGTGGACGCGGTATGGAACACGCTGCCGGCCAAGGTGCGCCAGGCGGTGCTGTTCGGCAGCGGCGATGAGGTGATCAGCTTCACCTACTTCACCGATGCGGGCGGGCGCACCACGCGCAAGCACCGCTTCGAGGGCATCCTGCCGAACCTGGAACGTCGCTACCGCGAAACCGAGTCGCCGGCAGTGCGCGAAGAGCTGACCAAGTACGTCAGCCAGCAACCCTGCCCTGCCTGCAACGGCACGCGCTTGAATCGCGCGGCGCGCAATGTGTTCGTCGCCGACCGCCCGTTGCCCGAGTTGGTGGTGCTGCCGGTCAACGAAGCGCTGAACTTTTTCCGCGGCCTGTCCTTGCCGGGCTGGCGCGGCGAGATCGCGGCCAAGATCGTCAAGGAGATCGGCGAGCGGCTGGGCTTCCTGGTCGATGTGGGCCTGGATTACCTCACCCTGGAACGCAAGGCCGACACCTTGTCCGGCGGCGAGGCGCAGCGCATCCGTCTGGCCAGCCAGATCGGTGCCGGCCTGGTCGGCGTGATGTACGTGCTGGATGAGCCGTCCATCGGCCTGCACCAGCGCGACAACGAACGCCTGCTCGGCACGCTGACGCGGCTGCGCGATCTGGGCAACACGGTGATCGTGGTCGAGCATGACGAAGATGCGATCCGCCTGGCCGACCATGTGCTGGACATTGGCCCCGGTGCGGGCGTGCATGGCGGCGAAATCTGCGCGCAAGGCACGCTGGAGGACATCCTGAAATCGCCGCGCTCGTTGACCGGCCAATACCTGTCGGGCAAGCGCCGCATCGAGATTCCCAAGCAGCGCCACAAGCCCAATCCGAAGATGATGCTGCATCTGCGCGGGGCCACCGGCAACAACCTGAAGAATGTCGACCTGGACATTCCCGCCGGCCTGCTGACCTGCATTACCGGCGTGTCCGGCTCGGGCAAGTCGACGCTGATCAACGATACCTTGTTCACCCTGGCGGCCAACGAGATCAATGGCGCCTCGCACACCGTGGCGCCGCATCGCGAAGTCGAAAACCTGGACCTGTTCGACAAGGTAGTGGATATCGACCAGTCGCCGATCGGCCGCACGCCGCGCTCCAACCCGGCGACCTACACCGGCATGTTCACACCGTTGCGCGAGCTGTTTGCGCAGGTGCCCGAGGCGCGCGCGCGCGGCTACTCGCCGGGGCGTTTCAGTTTCAACGTGCGTGGCGGCCGCTGCGAGGCCTGCCAGGGCGACGGCATGATCAAGGTGGAAATGCACTTCCTGCCCGACGTCTACGTGCCCTGCGACGTCTGCCACGGCAAGCGCTATAACCGCGAAACGCTGGAGATCCGCTACAAGGGGTTCAACATCAGCGACGTGCTGCAGATGACCGTGGAAGATGCGCTGCGCCTGTTCGAGCCGGTGCCGTCGATCGCACGCAAACTGGAAACGCTGGTCGATGTGGGATTGAGCTACATCAAGCTGGGCCAGAGCGCGACCACGCTCTCCGGTGGTGAAGCGCAACGCGTCAAGCTGTCCAAGGAACTGTCGCGTCGCGATACCGGACGCACCTTGTACATCCTGGACGAGCCGACCACCGGCCTGCACTTCCACGATATCGAAGCCTTGCTTGGCGTGCTGCACAAGCTGCGCGACGAAGGCAACACCGTGGTGGTGATCGAACACAATCTTGACGTGATCAAGACCGCCGACTGGATCGTGGACCTGGGCCCGGAAGGCGGACATCGCGGCGGCACCATCCTGATTTCCGGCACGCCGGAAGATGTGGCTGCACACAAGGCGTCCTACACGGGGCAGTTCCTGGCCAAGATGCTGCCCTCGGTGAAGGCGCGCGAAACGCGTCCGGCGGCGATGGCCAACAAGCCCGATGCGCGCCCGCCGCGCAAGATCAAACCGGAGAAGGTGGCCAAGGCCGCCAAATCTGCCACCAAGAAGACTGCGAAGAAGAAGGCAAGCTGATGAGCGAACACAAGATCCTGGCACGCATCCCCATCAGCGTGCGCTGGCGCGACATGGACAGCATGGGCCACGTCAACAACGCCAAGTACATTTCCTATTTGGAAGAAGCGCGCGTGCGCTGGATGCTGGGCGTGCAAGGCGTGGCGATGACCGACCGCATCGCGCCGGTGGTCGCAGCCACCAACGTCAACTACAAGCAACCGTTGATCTGGCCCAACGACATCACCGTCGAGTTGTTCGTCGAACGCCTGGGCACCAGCAGCGTGACCATCGGCCACCGCATCTTCGACCAGAAGGACGACAGCAAGCTGTACTCCGATGGCAACGTGGTCGTGGTGTGGATCGATACGCAGACCGGCAAGAGCGCCGCGCTGCCGGATGCGGTGCGCGCGGCCAGCAGCTGAATTCCCATCGGCTGCTTCGCTGACGTTGCAGCAGCGCGAAAGATCGGCGGCGGCTCCGTGTGGAGCCGCCGCTTTCATTTCAATGCCGGCGCCCGCGCGCAACGGCCATCAGACACTCAAGACCCGGGCGCGCGCTTGCGTGCTTCCAAGGTGGCCTTGATTTGGCGACCGTCCTGCAGGGTAAAGCTCACCGGCACCTGCGCACCTTCCTGCAATGGCGCATTGGCATCCATCAACATCAGGTGCAGGCCACCCGGCGCCAGCGGCACCGATTTGCCGGCAGGCAATGCCAGTTCGGGCACCGCACGCATGCGGCTGACGCCATTGACCTGGGTAGTTTCGTGCAACGAGACATCGGCAAATACGCTGCTGTTGGCAGCAGTGATCTTCAGCGGCTGCACACAGCCGTTATGAAATTGCCCGAACCCGGCCGCCATGCCCATGCCACCGGGCGGCGGGATGCGGATCCAGCCATTCTTGAATTCGGGCAGGCATTGCGCCGACACGCCCGCACTTGCCGCCAGCGCCAACGCCGCGAGTACCACGCCGGCCCACCTACCCCGCCTGCTTCGACTGCCGTCTATCATGACCTGACCTCCAGGAGCCCCGAATGAGCATCCAGATCTTAGACCATGGCCGTCTTCGCGAAATCCGTCTGGCGCGCCCGCCGGTCAACGCGCTGGACAGCGCGTTGTGCCAGGCATTGAGCGTCGCGGTGCGGCAGTCGGGCGAGGAAGTCGATGGCATCGTGCTGTCGGGCAGCGAGCGGATTTTTTCCGGCGGCATGGATGTGCCGCATCTGCTGGCGCACGGTACCGACCGCACGGCGCTGTTGGCTAGTTGGACCGCGTTCTTCGATGCGGCGCAGGCGCTGGCCAACAGCCGCGTGCCGGTGGTAGCGGCCATCGGCGGGCATGCGCCGGCCGGCGGCTGCGTGCTGGCATTGTGCTGCGACTACCGGGTGATGGCGCGCAGTGCCGATACCGCAAGACCCTATACGATCGGCCTCAACGAAGTGCAGGTAGGCCTTGCTGCGCCAGAGGGGATCCAACGCCTGTTGCGCCGCGTGGTGGGTGCGCATCGCGCCGAGCGCCTGCTGATCTCCGGGCACCTGCTGCCGGCCGAACAGGCGGTCGCGATCGGACTGGTGGACGAACTGGTCGATGGCGAGCTCGTCACCGCACGTGCGGTGGCGTGGCTGCAAGAGCTGCAGCAGCTTCCCCGCCAACCGATGTTGACCACGCGCGCGATTGCGCGTGCCGACCTGCGTGCGGCATTGGCGCCGGAGTTGATCCAGCTGGAGCGCTTCATCGATGGCTGGTACGCGCCGGATGCGCAGACCGCGCTGCATGGCCTGGTGGCGCGCCTGCAGAAGGCCTGAACCCCGCCCCCGCGGCGCCCCTTGGGCGGGCCGGTATACTCGCAATCCGTCGCATGCCCAGGCCAGCCCCTTGTCCGCCACCGCCGAACCCGTCGTCTCCGAACTGATCAGCCTGCTGTCGCTGGAGCGCCTGGAAGACAACCTGTTCCGTGGCCAGAGCCGCGACATTGGCACCAAATACGTGTTCGGCGGGCAGGTGCTGGGCCAGGCGTTGTCGGCAGCGCAGGCCACGGTCGAAAACGGGCGTCAGGCGCATTCGCTGCATGCGTATTTCCTGCGTGCCGGCAATATCGACCACCCCATCGTCTACGACGTCGATCGCACCCGCGATGGCGGCAGTTTTTCGGTGCGACGGGTCACGGCGATCCAGCACGGCAAGGTGATCTTTTTCTGCGCCGCCTCGTTTCAGGAGCGCGAAGACGGCGCCGAGCATCAGTCGGCGATGCCGGCGGTACCGCCACCGGAAGACATCGAACCGGCCGCACCGCTGGCACCGGAGGTGTTGGCCAAGCTGCCGGCCAAGGTGCAGCGCTGGCTGTCGCGCGGTGGCCCGTTCGAGTTTCGCCATGTCTTTCCGCGCGACGAACTCAAGCCGCCCAAGCGCCCGCCGTTCCAGCAGATGTGGCTGCGCCTGAACGATCCCATCGGCGAGGATGTTGGCTTGCATCAAGCGCTGCTTGCGTACGCGTCGGATTTCCAGTTGCTCGGCACCTCGACCTTTCCGCACGGCATCAGCTATTACACGCCGAACGTGCAGATGGCCTCGCTCGATCATGCCCTGTGGTTTCATCGTCCGTTCCGTACCGACGACTGGCTGCTGTACTCGCTCGACAGCCCCACCGCGCAGGGCGCACGCGGTCTGGCCCGCGGACAGTTTTTCAGCCGCGACGGCGTGCTGGTGGCCAGCACCACGCAGGAAGGCCTGATCAGGGTAGTGCCTGAGGGCAGCGCGATTGCCGTGCCGGCCAGGGGGTAGACCGCACACCGCGACAGCGCGGCACGCTGCGTGAGGCCGGTGCGCACCCCGACGGGGTCGAAGGCAACCGGCCACCGCTTCCCGCGCACTGCAGACACCGCAAGCTGGCATGCTTGCCTGCCATGGGCATGCGCATGCGATCACCTGACGCATCAACCGCACCTTGATGTTTCATCTTGAACTGGCGCCTCGACGGCGCCATCTGTTCCGGACCCAACGGCGTTTTCCACCATGCGCAAGATCTTCAGCAGTCAACGTATCGAAACCGCCGAAGGCGTGGCCAATCTCTTGCGCGATGCGGGAATCGAGATCCGCATCAGCAACGGCCGCTCGTATCAAAGCAAGCGCGGCGGCCAGTTCAGCTACCTGGAGCAGAGCAACGCCCAGGCGCAGCCCACCGTCTGGATCGTGCATGCCAACGACCAGCCGCGCGCACGCGAGCTGCTGCGCGACGCGCGCCTGCTGGACACCACACGCCGCGACCTGCCGAATGTGGAATACACCTTCCGCGAGGGCGAAAACGGCTCCAGCTCCAGTGCGCGCAGCTGGGCCTGGCGTATCCGTCTGGTGTTGCTGCTGGTGATCGGTGCCGTGGCGATGGTGGTGGTGATGCGCCACCGCAGCGCGCCGACGCAACTGGCACCAGCGGCCCAGCCGGCATCGCAACGGACGCCAGCGCCAGATGGCGCACCACCGGCAGCAGAAGACGACGAAGTGCGCGTACGGATCCACCCGACCCGCTGAACGCGGCTGGCCAGCGCGGTCACCCGCTGGTACGGCAGGCATGCTCGTCGGCGCGGTCACATCCGTCGCCGGCCTGCGTCATGCTGGCATCAGGACATGGATTGCGCCGATGAACGCCGACACGCTGAATCTGATGTTGCAACGCGACCTGCCCAGCGCCGCGGCTGGCTGCCAGCAGGCTTACGGGCGCATCGTGCTTGCCTGCCAGAACACGGTGACTGCGATCGCACTGGCGATCACCCGCGACATCGCAGCCAGCGAAGACATCGCCCAGGAGGCCTTCCTGCGTGCCTGGCAGCGGCTGGCGCAACTGCATCAGCCGGCCAGCTTCCTGCCCTGGCTGCGCCAGATCACCCGCAACCTGGCGCGCGACTGGCTGCGCGCCAACCGCCATCGCGCGCTCAGTGGTGAAGCGGCCGAGCTTGCCATTGCGATGGCCGCCGACCCGGCGCCCTCGCCCGCCGAGCAGTTGCTGCAGGTGGAAGAAGAGATCGCCGCGCTCGACATCATTTCTGCATTGCCGGAAGAAAGTCGCGAAACGCTGCTGTTGTATTACCGCGAAGGCCAGAGCTCGCAACAGGTTGCCTCGCTGCTTGGGCTCAGCGATGCAGCAGTACGCAAGCGCCTGTCGCGCGCACGTGCCAGCGTACGCAGCGAGCTGCTGCGCCGGTTCGGCGAGTTCGCGCGTCGCAGCGCACCCGGCATGGCATTCGCCAGCGCAGTGAGCTCGGCCAGCCTGTTGGGCGCGCCGGGCAAGGCTAGCGCGGCGGTTGTGCTGACGGGCATCGGAGGCGCGGGAAAACTGGGCGCGAGCGGGTTGAGCGGCTCGGCGCTGGGTGGGGGCGGCGCCGCTGGCGCGCTCAGCCTCTGGCTCGGCATGCCGGCACTGTTCGCTGCGTGCGCGGTGCTGGTTGCCGGGATCGGTACCTACTGGATGTACTGGTACCTGCTGCGCTTCGCACAGACCGCCAGCGAGGCAGCGGCGATCCGTCGGTTCGTGCACGTCACCACGCTGACCTCGGTGCTGGTGTGCGGCAGCACGTTGGTGCTGAAATACCTGCACGCAGGCGCGTGGGTGTCGGTTCTGACGCTGTGCGCAGGCATGGCGGTACTCAACTATCAATCCCTGCGCATCCTGCCACGCGTCATGCGCCCCATGCTCGAACGCGATGCGCGCAGACGCGGCGCCACCCGGGCGCCGCTGTTGTACCGCTGCATGTTCAGTCCCGGCGCGATGCTGGTGAGCACTGCGGCTGTCATTGTGCCCGTCGTGCGGCACTACATGCAGTCAGGAATGCTCTGAGCCGACCGGATATCACCGCTGGTTCGGCAGCGGCAAACTTTTCCAAGACGATGACACGCCGACGCCGAGCCAAGCGCACGCCGACGCGACAACTGCATACGGCAACCTGGTGGCGTGCGCGATGGATCCGGCTCGATGTAGTCTGCGTGCGAGGGGAGGCGCGCGGCGAGCAACGCTCCATGATCCGAAGTGATGGATTCGTATCCGACCATCGCCGTGATCGGGCAACGCCCGCGCTGCTATAAGCAGGCAGGATTCAACCAGACCACGGAGTCATGAAGTGAAGGCAAGTCTGTTCACCAGTCTGCTGATGATGGTCAGCATGAGCGCGCATGCGGACGGACTCACCAAGTCCCCCGATGGCAAGACGCTGTCGGTGAGTTTCGGAGCACCCACCTTCAAGCAGGTGCTTCACTACCGCAAGCTCTACGACAAGAAGCCGTTCCCCGACGCGGAAATCTATTATTTCAGCAACGGCATGTACAAAATCATTTCCCAGGGCGAGAACCATTACGGCGTCTATGTCCTGCAGGGAACATTCGACGACCAGACCTACACCATCCGGTTCATCTCCCTGCCCTCGGAAGACTGGGGCAACAAGACCGCGTTCCACCAGCTGACCTTCGTGCGCGGCGAGCAGCAGAATGTCTTCATCCAGAACGCCATCGTCGACACCGGCGAAGCGATCGCGCAGCAGAACGGCACCTACACGCTGGAGAAGAACACCGTCTCCAATCCGGTTCCCACCTCGTGGAAGCACGACTGAGCGTTGTACCCGCGCTCAGCGTCTGTCCCAAACGCAAGCGCCCTCCCGCCAGGCGGAAGGGCGCGGTCGATCGGCGCCTTGTTACGTACTGCAAACAACTGGTGAACTCACCACTCACCCAAGCGGCACTCGCCAATACGCAACGAGTGCCGCAGTCGGCGATGCCTCAGCGGTTCGTCGCAGGTGCGGCGGCCGGTGCCGGCTTGCCATCGTCGCCGTGCCTGCCCATCCCACCCGGTCCGTGCCCGCCACGCCACTTGGACGCGGCATCGAACTCGGCCTTGCTCAGCTTGCCGTCCTTGTCGGTATCGGCCTTGGCAAACCACGCGTCGCGATGCTGCTGCATGCGCAACTCACGGTCGGCACGGTCGACGAAGCCGTCCTTGTTGAGATCCATCTGGTCGAAGCGTGCAGCGAACTTGGGGGCGGCCTTGGCTTCTTCGCGGCTGATACGGCCATCCTTGTTGGTATCGAGCTTGGCCATCCATTCGCCACGTCCGCCACGTCCGCCGCGCCCATCGCGCCCAGGGCCACGATGATGCGGGCGCTCGTCGCGCGACAGCTTGCCGTCCTTGTTGGTGTCCAACGTATCGAACTGCGCGGCCAGCGTCGGATCGGCAGCCGCTTCGCTGCGGTCGATCACGCCATCGCCGTTCTTGTCGAGCTTGGCAGGCCGCGGCGCATCGCCGGGAGCCGGCACGGTGGCGGCGAATGCGGTGCCAGCGGACAGCGCGGCCAGCACGGCCAGGGCGAGAAAGGGTTTGCGTGACGTCATGAGACACTCCTGGAAGATAGGAACCACACGCGGCACCTGCATGGGCCGCATCGCGTGGGTGGTGCGTGCGGATCATCCGTGCGCTGCCACCAACACCCCCATCAACGAGCCATCGCTGCGCGCGTTGACGCCAAGGCCGGACGTATTCATCCGGCGGACAGTCGCCGCTGCTGCGACGCGCAGGCGCTATCCTTCGGCCATGGCCATCCATGCCGACACCCACGACGACCTGCGCCTGTTCCAGACCGGCGAGCATGCCTGCGGCTATTGGTCCGACCGGCAGGCGCGCGATCTGGTGCTGGACCCGCACGATCCGCGCCTGGGGGCGATCTATCCGCAAGCGCTGGCATGGGGCTTCCGTCGCTCCGGCGACCTGGTCTACCGGCCGCACTGCGAACGGTGCCGTGCCTGCGTGCCGGTACGCATCGCGGTAGATGCGTTTCACCCGGACCGCAGCCAACGCCGTTGCCTGGCGCGCAACCAGGATCTGGTGGTCCGCGTGGTGGCCGCCGAGCGCACCGACGAACAACTGGCGCTCTATCGCCAGTACCTCAAGCACCGGCATCCCGGCGGCGGCATGGACGAACATGGCGCCACCGAATTCGACCAGTTCCTGATCGGCGGCTGGTCGCACGGGCGCTTTCTGGAGATTCGCGAACCGGCCATCGCGCACCTGCCCGGCCGGCTGCTGGCGGTTGCAGTGACCGATGTCACCGAGCATGCGTTGTCGGCGGTCTACACGTTTTACGCGCCGGCGGCGGCAGCGTGCAGCCTGGGCACGTTCGCGATCCTGCAGCAGATCCAGTGGGCGCAACGCGAGCGACGCGCGCACCTGTATCTGGGGTACTGGATCGATGGCCACGCGAAAATGAACTACAAGCGCCGCTTCAGTGCACTGGAAGCCTACGATGGCCGCCACTGGCGCGGCTTGCCCGCCCACGCATCGGCCGACTGAACCGCCGGATTGCGACATCGGCGTGTCGCATCCCGCATGCGAGAATCTCGCAATGATCAAACCTTTCCTGCTGCTCACGCTGACCGCCCTGTGCGCGGCCTGCGCCCACCCCGCGCCCTCGCCCGCGATGCAGACCGACACCCTCGCCGCCCGGCCGGCCGCGGCACAGCTGCGCATCGCCACCTACAACACCTCGCTGTATTCGGACGAGGCCGGCGGCCTGATACGCGAGCTGCAGGGCGATAGCGCGCATGCGCGCAAGATCGCTGCGGTACTGCAGCGCGTGCGCCCGGACCTGGTGCTGCTCAACGAGTTCGACTTCGACCCGGAACACCGTGCTGCCGATCTGTTCCAGCAACGCTATCTGCAGGTGGCCCAGCCGGGCGGCGGCGAGGCGTTGCGTTATCCATACCGCTATCTGGCACCGGTCAATACCGGCGTGCCGAGCGGCCTGGATCTGGACAACAACGGCAGCGCCGGCGGCGAAGGACGCGCGCGTGGCAACGACGCGTGGGGCTATGGGCTGCATCCCGGCCAGTACGGCATGCTGGTGTTGTCGCGTTATCCGATCGATGCGCAGGCAGTGCGGAGCTTCCAGCTGCTGAAGTGGAGCGCGCTACCTGGCGCACTGCGGCCGATCGATCCGGCCAGCAAGACGTCCTACTACAGCGATGCCATCTGGGCGCAACTGCGGCTGTCGTCCAAATCGCATTGGGATGTGCCGGTGCGCACGCCGGTGGGTGTCGTGCATGCGCTGGTGTCGCACCCCACCCCGCCGGTGTTCGACGGTGCCGAGAAACGCAACGCCGCGCGCAACCACGACGAACTGCAGCTGTGGCGCGCGTACCTGGACAACGCACCCGACAGCCAACGCTGGCTGTGCGACGACAAGGGCGGTTGCGGCGGCCTGGCTGCCGATGCGCGCTTCGTCATCCTGGGCGATCTGAACAACGACCCGGTCGATGGTGCCGGCCGCCATGAGGCGATCCGCGCGTTGATCCATCACCCGCGCGTGCTTCAGTACCCCACACCGCACAGCGATGGCGGCCCGGAAAAAACCGCCGAATACGCCGCGCTGGGCATCGCCCACAGCGGCGACCCGCATCAGGTCACCGGTGACTTCGGCCCGCAGGCCGGCACCATGCGCCTGGACTACGTGCTGCCGTCGCGCCAGTTCACCCTGATCGGCAGCGGCATTTTCTGGCCAGCCAGCAACGCGCCGGAAGCGGCGATCGCCGATGGCAGCGACCATCATGCGGTGTGGATCGACCTGGCTGAGTAGCTGAGATTGGGGAGTCGGGATTAGGGATTCGGAATGGCGAATTCCTGATAACGCCTGCGTTCTCGGCGCTTGGTGATTAGCGAGACGCAGAAGTGAGCGGCTGGCTGTGCCGAGATGCGCAGCCCGGCTTGTAGTGAATCGATCGCGTTGCATTGCCTCGCGTGGCCGATCGGCTGGCGGCATGGCTCATCAGTGAGAATGCGCACCAAAGCCTGCCGCGCTTGGCGCGTTGAAGCAATGCAGCGTTGCGCTGCACTGCTTCGGGCTTGACGCGCTCAGGCCTGCAGCTGGATCGTCAACGCGGCAGCGACTACGCGCGCCTTCTCACGCGCAGCATCGACGCTGTCCGCACGCGCCAGGGTGACGCCGACGCGGCGATGGCCGTCCACGCGGGGCTTGCCGAACAAGCGCAGTGCGGTGTCCGGGTCGCGCAGTGCCTCGGCCACGTTGTCGAACGCCGGCACGCCATTGCCGTGCGCCAGCAACGCGCACGATGCCGAGGGGCCGGCCTGACGGATCACGCCGCCGTCCTGCGCGCCCACCGGCAGGCCGAGAATGGCGCGGGCATGCAGCGCGAATTCGCTCAGTTCCTGCGAGACCAGCGTGACCAGGCCGGTGTCGTGCGGGCGCGGCGAGACTTCGCTGAACCACACCTCGTCGCCCTTGACGAACAACTCCACGCCGAACAGGCCCCAGCCGCCGAGCTCGTCGGTGATGGCCTTGGCGATCTGCTGGGAGCGGCGCAACGCAGCGGCCGACATCGGCTGCGGCTGCCAGCTTTCGCGGTAGTCGCCGTCCTGCTGCCAATGCCCGATGGGATCGCAGAACGAAGTGCCGCCGGCATGCCGCACGGTGAGCAAGGTAATTTCGTAATCGAAATCGATGAAGCCTTCGACGATGCAGCGACCGGCACCGGCACGTCCGCCGGTCTGCGCATACGCCCATGCCGCATCGATATCGGCGTCGCTGCGCAGGGTGCTCTGGCCCTTGCCCGAGGACGACATCACCGGCTTGACCACGCACGGCAAGCCCACCGCGGCAATTGCATCGCGATACTCCTCGACGGTATCGACAAAGCGATACGGCGAAGTAGGCAGGCCCAGCGTTTCGGCTGCCAGCCGGCGAATGCCTTCGCGGTCCATGGTCAGGCGCGCGGCACGCGCCGTCGGGATGACCTTCTGGCCTTGCTCGCGTTCCAGCGCCACCAGGGTTTCGGTATGGATCGCTTCGATCTCCGGCACGATCAGATGCGGCCGCTCGCTGGCGATCAGCGCACGCAGCGCGGCGGGGTCGAGCATGTCCAGCACATGCGAGCGGTGCGCCACCTGCATTGCCGGTGCATTGGCATAGCGGTCGGCCGCGATCACCTCCACACCGAGACGCTGCAGCTCGATCGCCACTTCCTTGCCCAGTTCGCCCGAGCCCAACAACAACACGCGGGTGGCGGAAGGCGATAACGGCGTGCCGAGAGTGGTCATGAGCGCGGTCCAGAGCGAGAGGGGCCGCCATTCTAACGGTTGCCCGCTGCCACGCCGACGAACGGCAGTTGTCTAAATGATATCACATTGATATCATTTTACCACTCCATAAGGACTCGCGCTCATGAAAGAGAAGCCGATCGGTTCGTTACCCGGCATTCCTGTCGTCCTCGTTGCAGGCGCCGGCCTCCTCGCTGCCGCCTGGTACGTGCTGACGATGATGGCCAGCACCAGCGTCACGCCAGGGGCGTTCATCGCCGCGGTGCTGATCGCGGCGGCGTGCATTTTCATGTTGGCCGGCCTGTATACGTTGGAGCCCAACCAGGCAGCGGTGCTGAGCCTGTTCGGCAAGTACGTCGGTACCGTCAAGGACGCTGGCCTGCGCTGGAATGTGCCGTTCTATGCCAAGCGTCGCGTCAGCCAGCGCGTGCGCAATTTCGAAAGCGGACGACTCAAGGTCAACGAGCTGGATGGCAGCCCGATCGAAATCGCTGCGGTGATCGTATGGCAGGTGCTGGATGCCTCCGAAGCGGTCTACAACGTCGACGACTACGAAAGCTTCGTGCATATCCAGTCCGAAGCGGCGCTGCGCGCGATGGCGACCAGCTATCCGTACGACCAGCACGACGACGGCCAGATCTCGCTGCGCAGCCATCCGGCCGAAATCAGCGAGCAGCTCAAGCGGCATCTGGACGAGCGCCTGACCCAGGCCGGCGTGGATGTGATCGAGGCGCGCATCAGCCACCTCGCCTATGCGCCGGAAATCGCCCAGGCGATGCTGCAGCGCCAGCAGGCCAATGCCGTCATCGCCGCACGCTCGCGCATCGTTGCCGGCGCAGTGGGGATGGTCGAAATGGCGCTGTCGGAGTTGCAGAAGAATGGCGTGGTGCAGCTGGACGAAGAGCGCAAGGCGCATATGGTCAGCAACCTGCTTACCGTGTTGTGCTCGGATCGCGGTACCCAACCGGTAGTCAACGCCGGCTCGTTGTACTGAGGGCAACCAACAGGAGGCCTGCTCTCACCGCCGGAAGGGCGCAGCCACTGTTCGGAATCGGCCACTCGTACACTGCGCCTGTGGGCGCGCCCTCCACGCCCCCCTGGCGACCGCTCGCTTACGTTCCGTCAGCCACTCTGAGATCGATCCGATGAATGTCATGGTGCCCCTGGTGGTTGCGCTTTCCGGCTTGCCCGCGCTGGCCATCGCCGCGTCCATCGGCGCCGACGATGACGACCGCGCACGCGGGCTGGGCCTGCGCTGGGCGTTGATCAGCCTGGTGATTCTGGTCGGCGCCGCATGCCTGTACTGGGCTGGCGACAACCGCGCCGGCATCTATGCGGTGGTGATCGGCATGCTCGTCGGCGTCAACGCGTTGATCGTGTCGATGGTGCTGCACCTGCGCCGTCACGGCGGCCGCAGAGACGGCAAATGAGCGAAAAAAAAGCCTACCCGCTGCGTATCAACGCCGATTTGTTGGCCGCCGTGCAGCGCTGGGCCGACGACGAATTGCGCAGCCTCAATGCGCAGATCGAATACGTGCTGCGCGATGCGTTACGCAAGGCTGGCCGGCTACCGAAGCCGCAGGGCGAAAAAGAAAAATCCGAAAATTGATCATGCGCCGCCGATCATCCAGACGCGACTGCGCACCGGTGTAGCGGTTCCCCGGTCCGGGTCGGCGCGGGGTCACAGCGCCTGGCTGGACTTGCAGCGCTCACCTGGCAACGGCTAAGCTGCGTAGATGCGTCATCTTCAACGTGTACTCCTCAATACCAGCGCGATCGAGCTGTGGCCGGCCGATCTGCTGCGCGCGCGCGGCAATGCGGATGCGCGTGTGCTGGCACAGGCCGACTGGCTATTGCGACGCAAATGCGATGGGCGCTATCTGGCTGCACATCTTCCGCAGGGTCTGATGCCGCTGATCCCGCGGCTGGCACGCGAGCCTGGCCTGGACGAAGCATTGGACCGTCTGCAGACCGCAACCGGCCGCATCGGCCAGGTACACGACGCCACGCTGCCAATCGACGGATTGCAGCGCCGAATGAGCCAGCTCGGGCTCGCCGCCGACGACTACGTGCAACGGACCGGCCTGCAGTTGATGGCCGAACCGGCCGCACTGCAGTTTGCCGGACGCGATCGCTTCGGCCGCCCGCTGTGGCTCAGTGCCAGCGCTGCACGCGCATGGCGACAGATGCGCGCGGCTGCGCTGCGCGCAGACATCGTGCTCGATGCGATTTCCGGCTACCGCAGCCACGACTACCAACTGGGCATCTTCGAGCGCAAGTTCGCGCGCGGGCTCACCCTGGAGCAGATCCTGACGCTCAACGCAGCGCCGGGTTTCAGCGAACACCACAGCGGCGACGCACTGGATCTGGGCACACCGGGCGAGCCGCCGGTCGAAGAGTCCTTCGAAGCCACGCCCGCTTTCGCCTGGTTGTGCAGCCACGCGCACGCATTCGGCTACCGCCTGAGTTACCCACGCAACAACCCGCACGGCATCGTCTACGAACCGTGGCATTGGTGTTGGTCGGCGCGATGAGCCGGCCGAACGTCATGCGCCACGCAGCGCGGCTGGACCCAACCGCCCGTCGCGTCTGCCCCGCGTGCGAGCGCCCTACTCCTGCGAGCGCGGTGTCGGCACCTTGGTCGCCACGCTGAAGTCGGCAATCTTCCACAGATAGAACGCGGCATAGGTGCGGTACGGGCCCCAGCGTTCGCCGCGTGCAGCCAAGTCCTTGGGCGTAGGCATCTGCTCCTGCTTGTCCACGCGCTGCGCCCCTTTGCGCACGCCCAGGTCGTCGATGGGCAACAGATCCGGGCGGCCCAGGCGGAACATCAGCATCATTTCCACCGTCCAGCGGCCGATGCCGCGCACCGGCACCAGCGCCTGCACGATGGCGTCCTCGTCCATGAAAGCGAGTCTGCGCAGCGAGGGAATCTCGCCTTCGCTTTCGCGCCGCGCCAGATCGCGCAGCGCGAGCGCCTTGTTGCCGGAAACGCCGCAGGCACGCAGTGCCGCGTCGTCGATACGGCCGAGGGTGTCCGCATGCAGCCGCTGCGCGCCGATCGCCACTTCCACCCGCGCCACGATGGTCGACGCCGCCTTGCCGCTGAGTTGCTGAAACAGGATGGCGCGTGCCAGCGCATCCACCGGATCGAAGGGTTTGTGCCACCCCGGTTGCGGGGCGATCGGGCCAATGCGCTTCATCCACGCGCCCAGCGCGCGATCGCGCCGGGACAGGTACGCGAACGCAGCCTCCACATCGAATCCGCGGGCATGGCGCGGCATGCTCAGCGCCTCAACGCACCGATGGCCAGCACCACCCAGCCCAGCATCAGGCCAACTCCGCCGACCGGCGCCAGGGTGGTCGGCCACTGCAGCAGCGCGCCCCCGACCAGGCTACCGGCAAACAGCAAGGTGCCGAGCAACAACAGGTACAAGCCCACCCTGCCCAGCGCGCGCGTTTCGGTGGCGCCCAGCACGGTGAGGACCGCGCCATGGCCGAATGCGTACAAGGACGCCAGCTGCAGCCGCGACTGCACCACCGCATCGGCAACGCCGTGCGAGGCATAGGCCGATAGACCGACGGCAATGGCCGCCAACAGGCCACCGCAGAACGCCAGCAGCGAGGGGTGTTTCTTGCGACGATCAAGCAAAGACATGCAGGCAACTTCCATGGCAGCGCCGCAGCGCAAAAAAAAACGCGCCGCAAGTCTGCGGCGCGTTTTCGTCTGGATCAGCTCATCGCGGTGAGACGATTACTTGATGGCCCAGTAGACGTCGTACGTACCGTCCTGGGTGAAGGACTTGTCCACGCCGCCCTTCCAGGCTTCGTACGGACGATCGGTCACGTCCATGCCACTGGTGGCAGCCCAGGCACGCAACGAGTTACGCACTGCGTCCAGACCGGCCATATGGCCTGCGTAGGTCGCAAACGCCGAACGGTGCGCCGGAACCCGCTGGTACTTCACCGGTGCTTCGGACGGAATGTTGAGCTTCAGCTCGTCGCCGGTCGCAGCCACCGGGGTTGCATCGGCAGGTGCCGCGCCAGCCGCGTCGTCCTTCTTGGCGTCGGTCTTGGCAGTGTCGGCCTTGGCGTCGGTCTTCGGAGCACCACCAGCGCGCTTGCGCACCGGCTGCACCACGTCGAAGGCGTACTTGTCGGACGCAAAGTCGGTGGTCACGATGCGCACCGGACCAACCGCTTCAAGGCCGTTGGAATCCATCACGCGCTTGATCCACTCCTGGTTGTCCTTGATCGACTTCTTGATCGTCTCGTTGTCACGATCGATGTTGCCCGCGGTGACGACCAACAGGTCCTCGGCCGGCACATCGACGATCTTCAGGTCGCTCAACACCGGCTTGCCGTCAAGCTCGGCGCGGTAGTCGAAGTTCGGCACGGTGGCCAGCGCGGTCGCAAGACGCGACAGGCCCAGCTTCAGGTCGTCGCCCACGTGGCGGCTGACGTACAGACCGGCATAGCGACCGAACAGGTTCCAGCCGTACTTGACGCTGTAATCCTGGGTGATCTTGACGTTCTTGTTGTTCTTGCCGGTCGGCACCAGGGTGAAATTGGTGACCTTGTCGTAGCCCTTGGTGGGATCTTCGATCGCGATCTCGACACGCTCGTTCTTGACGCTGTTTTTGATCTCCCAGCTGCCGTTGCCGATATAGCCCTCGGTGGAGCTGTATTCGACGCGTGCACCCTTGCCCTCTTCCGGGCCGGCCAGCTTCAGCTGGATCTTCGGGTCACGCAGCACAAGCGGGTTCCAATCCTTGAAACGACGGAAGCTGTTCACGGTGTCGTAAACAATCGTCATCCTGCGGTTGGTCTCAACACTCTCGGACATCTGCCGCTCCGAGGGCAACACCAAGCCCACCACGACAAACAAGCCAGCCACGATCCCCAAGGCGATCAGGAACTCGATAATACGGGTCATTCAGGAGGTCTCCGGGGCCGATCCCACGGCCGGGTTGAGTGAAGCGAAGCCACCATCCTAGCAGGCTTCGAGAAAGATGTTCAGTTGTGCGACGGGTAGCGCGGTCTTGCGGTGTCATTCACCGCGCAACGCAGCGCGTGGGGGATGCGCAATCCCAACCTGCACAAGGGTTTGGGCGATTGCGCGCCGCTATCATGCACATCACGTGCTGCGTGCGTGTGATGTTGCAGCTGCCAGGCGGCACCGGGCCGCCCGTCTGGCAGCCCCACCGGCGCTGCAGCGTCCTGAATGCGAGCCCCGCCCTTGCTGCAGGCCGGCGCGGCGTCGAGCTTGGCGGTGCGGCGCCGATCTCACACCAGCTGCAGCTCGAACGCCTTCAGCACCGCGCGGGTGCGGTCGCGTACGCCGAGCTTGGAGAGGATGTTGGAGACGTGATTCTTGATGGTGCCTTCGGCCACACCCAGCGAGTTGGCAATTTCCTTGTTGGAGAACCCGCTCGCCATCAGCCGCAGGATCTCGGTCTCGCGGTCGGTGAGCGGATCGGGCCGGTCCAGGCTGACGAACTCGTTGCGCATGTGCTCCAGGCCCGACAGCAGGCGCTGGGTCACTGCCGGCTGCACCAGCGAGCCGCCTTCGGCGACGGTGCGGATGGCGCCGACCAGTTGTTCCAGCGAGACGTCCTTGAGCAGGTAGCCCTTGGCGCCGGCCTTGAGCCCGGCCAATACCAATTGGTCGTCGTCGAAGGTGGTCAGAATGATCGTCGGCGGCAGCGTGCCGTTGCGCGAGAGCATCTGCAGCGCTTCCAGCCCGGACATCACCGGCATGCGCATATCCATCAGCACCACGTCCGGCTGGATCTGAGGAATCTGCTCCACCGCCTGCTTGCCGTCGGAGGCCTCGGCCACCACCTCGATGCCGTCGTCCAGCGCCAACAGCGAGCGGATCCCCTGGCGCACCAGGGTTTGATCGTCGACCAGGCACACACGGATCATCACAACACTCCTTGAGTCACGGCCGCAGGCATCAGTGCCGGCGCGCCTGGAACAGCGATGCGCAGGCCAAAGCCGTCACCCCGCCGGGTTTGAATTTCGAGCTGCCCACCATACTGGTTCAACCGCTCGCGCATGCCACGCAGCCCGTTGCCGGGCGCGACCGCATCGGCGCCGTGGCCGTCGTCGCGGGCATCGATCAGCACCGTATCGGCATCGCGGCGCACCTGGATCCACAGGTTGCGCGCGCCGGCATGGCGTACCGCATTGGTGATGATCTCCTGGGTACAGCGCAGCAGTACGTGGGCGCGCTCGGGGTCGTCCAGGGTCAGCGGCTGGGCGATATCCAGGTGGATATCCAGCGACGGCACCTGGGTGACCAGCGGGCGCAGCGCCGCTTCCAGGTCGATCGCACCGCTGTCGCGCAGATGGCTGACCGCCTCGCGCACATCGGTGAGCAACAACTTGGCCAGCGTGTGCGCCTGGCGCACGTGCTCCTGGGCCTGCCCCTCAGTGATGTGACCGGCCACTTCCAGGTTGAGACTGAGCGCGGTGAGGTGGTGGCCCAGCAGGTCGTGCAGCTCGCGCGAGATACGGGTGCGCTCGTTGATGCGCGCGCTCTCGGCCAGCAATGCGCGGGTGGCGCGCAGTTCGGCATTGAGCCGGCGCTGCTCTTCGCGCGCATCGGTCTGTTGGCGGGCCACCAGGCTGGTGACGAAGATGAACATCGAAAAGCCGCCGTACAACAGCGACTGCATCAACGCCGCGAACAGGGTGAAGTCCGGGCGCAGGTAGTAGAACACCGGCAGCACCGCCAGCTGGCTCAGCACCAACCACAGCACGCCCACGCGCAGCGGCAGCAACCACGGGATCACCCCGGCCGCCACCATCATCAGGATGCTGCCGAGCCCGGTTCCGCTCAGATAGCTCACCGCCAGCGCGCAGATGGTGAGCAGCAACAGGATCAGCCGGTCGTACCAGTGCGCGTGGCCGCCGCTGTTCAAGCCGCGGGTCAACCAGAAGTAGCTGGCGCCGAAGCCGATGAAGAATGCCGACATCATCACCGCCTCGGCCACGCTGCGGTGGTCGCCCTCTTCGGCCGGCGGCCAGTACGTGTACACCAGGGGCATGACGATCATCGCCCAGGTGAACAGGCCGGCGAAGCGCAGGACGCGCGTATGACTGAGGTATCCCAACATGTCCGCATCTTAGGCGTAAGCGACCGCGCTGCCCTCTTGCCGGAAGTCATGCATGCCGGCGTGCACGGGGTTGCGGATGCCGGCCCGCACCGCGCCTGTGCCGACGCGCCGTTGCATGCCGGCACCTGCCGCGCGCCGGCCGATCGCGTGTGGCGGGTCGCCGCTTCAGGCCCCGCATGTAATAATCCGACGCAGATCCGATTTCGGGTCGAGGCGTTACCCCACGGAGTCCCAATGTCGATCGTCATCCGCGACGTGCGCGAGCACGAGCTCGATTCCGTCCTGGCCCTGAACAACAATGCCGGACTGGCGATCCTGCCGCTGGATTCAACCAAGCTGCAACGTTTCTACGCGCAGGCCGAATATTTCCGCGTCGCCGAGCGCGACGGCAACCTGGCCGGGTTTCTGGTCGGTTTCGGAAGCGGCAGTGCGCACGACAGCAGCAATTTCGCCTGGTTTCGGGACCGCCACCCGGAATTCTTCTATATCGACCGCATCGTGGTCGCCAGCCGCCGCCGCGGCGGTGGCGTCGGGCGGGCGTTCTATGCCGATGTGCAGAGCTATACCGAGCTGCGTTACCCGCAGCTGGCGTGCGAGGTGTTTCTGGACCATGGCGCAGACGCGGCCTTGCTGTTCCATGGCAGCTTCGGCTTCCGTGAGGTTGGCCAGAACACCATGCCCGACGTGGAAGTGCGCGCCAGCATGCTGATGAAAGACATGTGCAGCTATCGGTGGGTCAAGGAGACCTATGGCGGCAAGTTGCCCGACCACTTGCCGTGGGTGGGCCGGCCGCGTCATGCCGCCACCACCGCTAGCCCATCGACAGGGAGCTGAGTTGTGGCAAGTGTGAATGTGGATTTCGAGCAGGCCGGCGAACTGAAGATCGGCCAGGTAGGCATTGCCAACCTGCGCGTGCGGACGCTGGATGTGCCGCGGCTGGTGCAGGAAATGCGCGAACGCGTGAGCCGCGCGCCCAAGTTGTTCGGCCGTGCGGCGGTGATCCTGGATTTCGGCGGGCTGTCGCAGGTGCCGGACCTGGCCACGGCCAAGTCCCTGCTGGAAGGTCTGCGCGATGCCGGCGTGCTGCCGGTGGCGCTGGCCTACGGCACCAGCGAGATCGACCTGCTGTCCCAGCAGCTGGGCGTGCCGCTGCTGGCCAAGTTTCGCGCGCAGTACGAGCCGAGCGCGGTCAGTCCGCCGCCACCACCGCCGCCCGCACGTGCCGAACCGGCACCTGCGGCCGCGCGACCGGCTCCGGGCCGGATGCAGCGCACCGCGGTGCGTTCGGGTCAGCAGCTGTACGCGGAGAACTGCGACCTGACCGTACTCAGTACGGTCGGTGCCGGGGCCGAGGTCATCGCCGACGGCAGCATCCATATCTACGGTACCCTGCGTGGCCGCGCTCTGGCCGGCGCGCAGGGCAACCCCGACGCGCGCATCTTCTGCCGCGACTTCCACGCCGAACTGGTTGCCATCGCTGGCCACTACAAGGTGCTGGACGATGTTCCCATGGACCTGCGTGGCAAGGCCGTCCAGGTCTGGCTGGAGCAGGATCAGATCAAGATCGCTGCGCTTGATTGACGCGGCCCAACCACAGAAATATTCGGAGAAATCCTTTGGCTGAAATCATCGTAGTCACCTCCGGCAAGGGCGGCGTCGGCAAGACCACCACCAGCGCAAGCCTGGCTTGCGGGCTGGCCAAACGCGGCAAGAAGGTGGCGGTCATCGACTTCGACGTCGGCTTGCGCAACCTAGACCTGATCATGGGCTGCGAGCGGCGCGTGGTGTACGACTTTGTCAATGTCGTGCACGGCGAAGCCACGCTCAAGCAATCGCTGATCAAGGACAAGCGGTTCGAGAACCTGTACGTCCTGGCCGCCTCGCAGACCCGCGACAAGGACGCGCTGACCCAGGAAGGCGTGGAAAAGGTGCTCAAGGACCTGGCAGCCGACGGCTTCGACTACATCGTCTGCGACTCGCCGGCCGGTATCGAAAAAGGCGCGTTCCTGGCGATGTATTTCGCCGACCGCGCGGTGGTAGTGGTCAATCCGGAAGTGTCTTCGGTGCGCGACTCGGACCGCATCATCGGCCTGCTCGATTCCAAGACCCGCAAGGCCGAAGAAGGCAAGGCCGTGCCGGCGTTCCTGTTGCTGACCCGCTACAGCCCCGGCCGCGTGGAAGGCGGCGAGATGCTCAGCATCACCGACGTGGAAGAAGTGCTGGGACTGAAGGCGATCGGAGTGATCCCCGAATCCGGCGACGTGCTCAACGCCTCCAACAAGGGCGAGCCGGTGATCCTGGATGCCGAGTCCCCGGCCGGCCAGGCGTATGACGACGCAGTCGCCCGCATCATGGGCGAGGAGCGCCCGATGCGATTCACATCCGTGGAGAAGAAAGGCTTCTTCAGCAAGCTGTTCGGAGGGTAAGCATGGGCCTGCTCGATTTTCTCAAGAGCAAGAAGAACACCGCCGAGACGGCCAAGAACCGCCTGCAGATCATCATTGCGCAGGAGCGCAACCATCGCGGCGGGCCGGATTACCTGCCGCTGATGCAGCGCGAACTGCTTGAAGTGATCAAGAAGTACGTCAACATCGACGCCGATGCGGTGCGGGTTGATCTGGTCAAGGACGGCGAGCATGACGTGCTGGACATCTCGGTCGCCCTGCCGGAAGACGGCGACAAGTAAGCGCCAACAACGGCACCGGGTTCGCACGGTGCCGTTGTCGCATGTGACCTGACCGCGAGCCATTGCGCGTGACCACTGCCCCCACTGCCACACCCACCGCCGCCGATGTTCTGTGCGTGGCCGATATCGGCCTGGACGCACCTGCCGCCCTGCTCGCGCGCTATGGCTTGCGCCTGCATCGTGTGGAATCGGGCGCGGCGATTCCAGGCAGTTTCTGGGGAGAACCGGAGGCCGGCATCATCGGCTGCGATGTGTATGTGCGCGACGACACACCGGTGCATTCGCTCCTGCACGAAGCCGGACATCTGATCGTGCTGCCTGCGGAAAAACGCGCTGCGGTGCATACCGATGCCACCGATTCGGTGGAGGAAGAAGACGCCACCTGTTACCTGCAGATCCTGCTGGCCGAGCAACTGCCCGGCGTGGGCAGCGCGCGCCTGATGGCCGATATGGACCGTTGGGGCTATACGTATCGGCTGGGCTCCACCCGCGCCTGGTTCGAGCACGACGCGGAGGACGCGCGCAGCTGGCTGGACGCTCGCGGCCTGCTGCCTGCTTGAAGTGGCCTGTCTGAGCGAGCGCGGCGCGTTCAAGCGCCGGCCCAATCGCAGCGAGTAGCTGTCAGCAGCGAACGGTCACCAGGACGGTGTGGCGTTTGCAGGAGCCACGGCGCACGTGTGGCACCTGCAGGAGCGACTGCGCTCGCACCATCCGGCGCGAGCGCAGTCGGTCGCGTGATCGCCCTCAGGATCCCGTTGCCGTGGCGCCGGAGAGATCCAGCGTGGCCACCGTGCCCTGCCCGGCGTTGGAATCCAGCTGCAGGTGCCAGCCCAGGTGCTCGCACAACCGTCCGATCAGTTCCAGCCCGATGCCGCTCCCCTGGCGGGCGTTGCCGCGCGCCAGGCGCGTGTAGATGGCGCTGATCTCTTCGGGTGTCATGCCATGGCCAGGGTCGGCAATGCGGACCACGCCGGGCGCCGACAGCGAGATGCGAATGATGCCGCGGTCGCTGTTTTCGATGGCGTTGCGCAGCAGGTTGCCGATGGCCGTCTGCACGATGGCGACCGGCGCGACCAGGCTGCACGGCGGCAACGGGTCCATGACCAGTTGCAGATCCTTGTCGGCGCACAGGTGCGTGTGATCGGCCACGATGTCCGGCAGCAACTGATCTAGCCGCACCGAATCGCTGCTGCGCACCAGCCGGCCAGGGTCCTTGGCCAGCACCAGCAGCAAGGTGATCAACTGCTCGACCGAGGCGCTGGTTTGCGCAATGCGCTGCAGCTGGTGGCGTACCGCCGGCGGCGTGCCGGGTTGCTCCAGCGCCAGCTCCACCGCATTGCCGATCACTGCAATGGGCGTGCGCAGTTCGTGGCTGGCGCTGTCGATGAAGGCGCGCTCACGGTCGACGAACTGGCTGTTGCGCTCGAGATAATCGTTGAGCGCATCGGCAATGACGTACAACTCGGCGCTGCCCTGTGGCCCGACCGCAATCTGCTGCGCGCGCTGCTCCGGCCGCAATGCGCCGATGTCGCGCGCAAGTTCCACCAAAGGGCGCACCAGCCGGGCCATCGCATACGTGCCCATCAGCAAGGTGATGCCGATAAGCGCGATGCCGGCGGCCAGCATCCAGCGGGTGAGGAATTTTTCCAGCGCTTCGAAATCGGTGATGTCCAGCACCAGGGCCAGGCGGCCGGCATGCGCGGTGTCGCGCACCATCACCGCACTCTGGCGACCGGCTATCTCCAGACCGTCGTGCAGGCCGGGATGCAGGGTGCGCAAGACCGGCGGTGTACGCGCGACATCCTCGACGCGGTACAGCCGCAAGGTGTCCGAGTCCTGCCAGTGATACTCCGGATTCTGTACGCTGCGCTCGAGGATGCTGTCCAGTTCGGAATTCAGCAGCGAGCGCCACACGCCATGTTCGGCGCGTTCGTGCAGGTACTGCGCAGTGCCGAACACCGCCAGCGTCATCAGCAGCGTGTAGCCGAACAACCACATCAGCACGCGGCGACCCAACGGGCGCTGTTTAGACATCGCTGCAGTCGCCAGCGCCAGGTGCATCGGCCGCATCCAGCTGCGCCAGCCGGTAGCCGAGCCGCGGCAAGGTATGGATCAGTTTTTGCGCGAACGGGCCGTCCACGCTGCGACGCAACTCGTAGATATGCGAGCGCAGCATGTCGCCGTCGGGCGGATCGTCGCCCCACAACGATTGCTCCAGGCGTTGCCGCGTCACCGCGGCCGGGCTGGCCTGCATGAGCACTTCCAGCAACTTGCGGCAGGCCGGATACAGGTGCAGCACCTGGCCAGCGCGGGTGGCTTCCAGCGTGGCCAGGTCCAGGCGCAGGTCGGCCACTTGCAGCAGCTTGCCGCGGCGACGGCCGTGCGCACGCGCCAGCAAGGCTTCGATGCGCACCTCCAGCTCGGGCAAGGCGAAGGGTTTGGTCAGGTAGTCGTCGGCGCCGGCGCGAAAGCCGGCAATCTTGTCCGGCAGTTCGTCGCGTGCGGTGAGCATGATCACCGGCAGTTCGGACTGGTGCTGCTCGCGCAGCCGGCGCAGCACTTCCGGTCCATCCATGCGCGGCATCATCCAGTCCAGGATCAATGCGTCGTACTGCTGGGTGGTGGCCAGGTGCAGGCCGGTGACGCCATCGGGCGCGGCGTCCAGGGTATGCCCGCGCGCTTCGAAATAGTCGAACAGGTTGGCAACCATATTGCGGTTGTCTTCAATGACCAGCAGCCGCATGAGCGGGGTTCCAGGACGCCTGGCAGGCACAGTGTGCGCATCCTAACCGAGGCCGGCCAAGTGCAACCGCCATCGCCGGTACGGTCTTCCCGATCGGTTGCGCTTCAGCACCCGCGCACGGCGATGCCTGCGCTGCGATGCACGATCACGCGGGCTCGGCTCCGACAAATTTCCGACCCACTTGCCAGATAGTGTCTGCCCGCATCTACTCAGGGCGTGCGCGTGTCGCCTGCCATCGCTGCCTCCTCATCCCGCCAGCGCGCGCTGCTGGCCGCGTTGCTGTTGATCCTCGTCAGCTTGCTGGCCGGGCTGGGCATGCGCCAACCCAATCCGCCGGACGAACCGCGCTTCGTGCTGGCCGCGCGCACCATGGTCGAGACCGGCCAGTGGCTGTTGCCGCACCGCGGCAGCGAGTTGTATGCAGAAAAACCGCCGGTCTTCATGTGGCTGCAGGCGGCAACCTACGAACTGGTACCGCACTGGCCGGTGGCCTTCCTGCTGCCGTCGCTGCTGGCCGCGCTGGCCACGCTGTGGCTGACCTGGGATATCGCGCGCCGGCTATGGACCCGGCGCGTGGCGGCCCATGCGGTGCTGGCCTTGTTCACGGTGCTGCAGTTCGGCCTGATGGCCAAGCGTGCGCAGATCGACATGTTGCTGGTGGCGCTGACCACCCTGTCGTTGTGGGGAATGCTGCGGCACCTGCTGCGCGGGCCGGACTGGCGCGCATGGACGCTGGGCCTGTTTGCTGCCGGCGTCGGCACGGTGACCAAGGGCGTCGGTTTTCTGCCGCTGCTGCTGTTGCTGCCGTGGATGGCGCTGCGGCGTACGCATTGGCGCGTGTTGCCGGCGCGCGCGCTGGCAGGACGCAGCTGGGCACTGGTGCTGCCGGCGTTCGTGGCCGGTACGGCGGTGTGGCTGGGGCCGCTGGGCATCGCGCTGTGGCACAGCGACGACCCGCAGTTGCATGCCTACGCGCACGAGCTGTTGTTCAAGCAGACCGGCACGCGCTACGCGCACGCCTGGCATCACGTCAAACCGTTCTGGTACTACCTGCAGGTGATCGCCACCTTGTGGCTACCCGGCTGCCTGTTGTTGCCGTGGCTGCTGCCGGCCTGGTGGCGGCGACTGCGCCGCGGCGACCCCCGCTATGTGCTGCTGCTGGCCTGGAGCGTGCTGGTGTTGCTGTTCTTCAGCGCCAGCCCGGGCAAGCGCGAGGTGTATATCTTCCCGATGCTGCCGGCGCTGTGCATCGCCGCGGCGCCGTTGCTGGCCGGGTTGTTGCGCCGGCGCGGCGTGCGGCTACTGCTGAGCGGGTATGTGCTGCTGCTTGCCGTTGCCGGCCTGGTGCTGGGCGGCGGCATTGCGCTGCATCTGCACTGGGCCGAAAACACCGCAATCAAGCGCGGCATGGCGCTTGCCTCGCTGCAGCCGGTGGGTTTCTGGTTGATCGGCTTGGGCGTGGTTGGCCTGGCCGCAATTGCATGGTCGCGCGGTAGACGCGCGGGCACCGCGCTGGTGGTGATGACCGCCGCGCTGTGGACGATGTTCGGCCTGGGGTTGATGCCGGCGCTGGATCCCTACAGTTCGTCCGCAGGTTTGATGCAGCGCGTGGGCCAGCGCATCGGCCCGGACGCGCAGCTGGGCATGCTGGCCTGGCGCGAACAGAACCTGCTGCAGGCCGATCGCCCGGTCACCGATTTCGGCTTCAAGGCGAGCTGGCAGGAGCAGTGGGCCAAGGCCGGCCCGTGGCTTGCGCAAGCGCCACACACCCGCTGGCTGTTCGTGCTCAAGCAGGCGGTGCCGGCGTGTATCGATCCGGCGCAACGCATCGATATCGGCGAGTCCAACCGCAACCAATGGCAATTGCTGCCGGGCACGGCGTGGCATGCCGGTTGCATCGCCACCGTGTCCGACGCCGAGCAGACCGGTAGCGAAGGCGATGCAGACTGAACGCTTGGCCTCGGGTTAACGGCCAAGCAACCCCGGTCCGACCGCTTTCCGACATCCGGGTTTCGAAGATGTCGGGCATTGACACAGGCCGCCATCTCGATGACAACGCTTCCCATCCGTGCGCCGGCCGTGGCGCATACCGCCAGCGGCATGAAGACGCACTTCTTCGTGCGCCATCTGTGGCTGCCCCTTGCCTGCGTCCTGTTGGCGAGCGCGCTGCTGATGGGCGCCGATGGCGACCAATGGATCGCCGATGCGCTGTATCGGCTGGAAGGCGGGCACTGGCTACTCAAGGACCACTGGTTCACCAGTGGCGTGATCCACCGCGTGGGTAAATGGTTGAGCACGGCAGCCGGGGTCGGCGTGCTGGTGCTGGCCATCTTTGCGTGGTGCAGGCCACGCCTGAAGGTGTTGCGCTGGCCGCTGACCTACCTGGCCGCCTCCGTCGCACTGTCGACCTCGCTGGTGTCATTGCTCAAGTCGTGGACGGCGATGGATTGCCCGTGGGATCTGAGCCGCTATGGCGGCACGCAAGCGATGATCGGGCTATTCGAATCGCGCCACGGCATTGCCGCGTCCGGTTGCTTTCCGGCCGGCCATGCCAGTGCCGGTTACGCATGGGTGGCGCTGTATTTTTGTGCGCTGGCGCTCCGTCCTGCATGGCGGTTTGCAGGTTTGTTCATAGGCTTGGCAGCAGGTCTCATTTTCGGTGTTGCGCAACAACTGCGCGGCGCGCATTTTCTCTCGCACGACCTGTGGTCGCTGGCGGTGTGCTGGGTGAGCGCACTTGCACTGTACTGCGTGATGCTGCAACGGCCGCGTCGCGCGCTTGGATTGATGTTGCTCTCGGGGGATGCAGCATGAGTACCTGGTTACCGGAACCGCGCAAGCGTAGTGGCCTGCGCGCGCTGACATGGAGTACGCGGCCGACGGTGTCGACCGAAGCGCTGGTGCTGCTGTCGAGCCTGTTTTTTGCGTTGGTGTGCAATCAATTGTTCTGGCGCACCGCCATGGCCACGCATCCGGGCAGCATCGGGTTTGCGATCTCGTTGATGGCGCTGCTGGTGGCCGTGCATGCACTGCTCCTGGGCGTGCTGGTCTGGCGCTGGAATGCAAAGCCGCTGCTGACGCTATTGCTGTTCACTACCGCGCTGGCCACGCACTACATGGACAGCTACAACGTCTATCTGGATGCGGACATGCTGCGCAACGTGCTGCATACCGATCACAAGGAATCGCGCGAGCTGCTCACGCCGGGCCTGATCCTCCCGCTGGTGTGCTACTTCCTGATTCCGGCCGCATTGCTGTGGCGCACCCGTTTGCGCGCACGCAGCGTGGGCAAGGCGGTGCTGGTGCGATCGGGTTTCCTGCTGGTGGTGGCGGTGGTGGGCGCTGCTGGCGCCATGCTCTCGTCGCAGGACATTTCCGCACTGATGCGCAATCATCGCGAAGTGCGTTATTTGGCCACGCCGATCAATTACATCGTGGCGTTGCGGCAAAACCTCAAATCCGAATCGCCGATCAAGCGCGCGCCCAAACAGCCGATCGAGCACGATGCGATGGCCACGCCGCGTGCGCCGGGCAGCCGCCCGCGCCTGTTGCTGGTGGTGCTGGGCGAGACTGCGCGCGCACAGAACTGGGGTCTCAATGGCTATGCCCGCCAGACCACGCCGGAGCTGGCGCAGGCAGGGGTGATCAACTTCCCGGATATGCATTCGTGCGGGACCAGCACCGAGGTCTCGGTGCCCTGCATGTTCTCCCCCTACGGCCGTCGCGATTACAACGAAGACATGATTCGTGGCCATCAGTCGTTCCTGCATGTGCTGGAACACGCTGGCATTTCGACGCTGTGGCGCGACAACCAGTCAGGGTGCAAGGGCGTGTGCGACGGGTTGGACATCCAGAAGCTGGACGATGCCACCATACCGGGCCTGTGCGCCGATGGCCGCTGCATGGACGAGATCCTGTTGAGCGACTTGGCTGCGCAGGTGCGCGCAAAGCCTGGTGACCGCGTGGTGGTGCTGCACCAACTGGGCAGCCATGGCCCGAGCTACTTCGAGCGATATCCGGCGCAGTTCGAACGCTTCAAGCCGGTGTGCAAAACCGCGGATCTGGGCAGCTGCGGCCGCCAGGACATCGTCAACGCCTACGACAATTCGATCCTGTACACCGACCATTTCCTCAATCAGGCCATCCATGCGCTGCGCGGCCTGCCGGACTACGACACGGCGATGATCTATCTCTCCGATCACGGCGAATCGCTCGGCGAAAAAGGCCTGTACCTGCACGGCGTTCCGTATGCCATCGCGCCCAAGGAGCAGACCCATGTGCCGATGGTAATGTGGTTCTCGCCGGAGTTCGCGCGCGATCGCGGCCTGGACGAAGCCTGCCTGCGCCACCGTGCAGGGCAATACACCGATCAGGATGCGCTGTTCCCGTCGGTACTTGGGTTGATGCAGGTCAAGACCAGCGCCTACGCGCCCGAGCGCGACCTGTTCGCCAAGTGCACCGGCACGACGCTGCGCTGATCGCCAACGCCTGCGCCTGCCTGCCGCATCGCATGCGTGGCGTACGTTGCCCCTTGCCCTGAAACCCGGCGCGCTCTAGCCTTCGCCGGACTTCACTGCAAGGACCACCCGTGAATCCTCGTTTGCTGTTGCTGGCTTTGGCCGTGGCTGCCGGCACCCTGAGCTTGTCGGCCTGCCGCCGGGATGCGGCACCACCGGACACGCCTGTCGCGAGCAAGGCCGCGCCAGCCGAAAGCGCCGATCAGTTCGTTGCGCGCATCAGCGCCGAATACAAGGCTGCCTATCCGGAAACCACTGCAGCGCAGTGGCTGTCTTCGACCTATATCAACGGCGATTCGCAGTTGCTGGCGGCCAAGGCCAACGAACGTTCGCTGGCGCAGCTGGATCGGTGGATCGAACAATCCAAGCAGTACGCCGGCACACCGATGTCGGCCGACAGTGCGCGTGCGCTGCAGTTGCTGAAATTGATGAGTGCCCTGCCTGCACCGCGCGACCCGGCCAAGCTGGCCGAGCTCACCCGCATCGCGGCCAAGATGGAAGGCGATTACGGCGCCGGCAGCTACTGCGTAGGCGAAGGCGAGCAGCGCCGCTGCCGCCAGCTCGGCGAGTTGGAGCAAGTGCTGGCCAGCAGCCGCGACTACAACGAACAACTCGACGCCTGGCAGGGCTGGCACAGCACTACGCAGCCCATGCGCAAGGACTACCAACGCTTCGTGGAACTGGCCAACGAGGGCGCACGCGGGCTTGGTTTCGCCGACGTCGGGGTGCTATGGCGCAGCGGCTACGACATGCCGCCGGCGCAACTGGCCAGCGAAACCGACCGCCTGTGGGAACAGGTCAAACCGTTGTATGCGCAGTTGCAGTGCTATGCGCGCGGCAAACTCGATACGCAATACGGCAAGGACAAGGGCGAGGTCGCCGGCGGCCTGTTGCCGGCACACCTGATGGGCAACATGTGGCAGCAGGACTGGAGCAATCTGTGGGATCTGCTGCAGCCCTACCCCGGGGCCGGCGATCTGGACATCACCTCCGCGCTGGAAAAGCAGTACCAAAGCAACCTCACTGCAGTGCTGGCGCGCAACGCCGGCGGCGATGGTGGCGCGGCCGCACGCTTCAACGCCGAACGCGAAGCGCAGCTGCGTACCGCCAAGCAGATGACCGAACGCGCGCAGGATTTCTACACCTCGCTCGGCATGCCCAAGCTGCCCGACACCTATTGGCAGCGCTCGCAGTTCATCAAACCGCTGGACCGCGATGTGGTGTGCCACGCCAGCGCCTGGGACATGAACATGGGCGGCGAGGCGAACCAAAACATCGGCGCGGATGTGCGCACCAAAATGTGCATCAAACCGACCGAAGAAGACTTCACCACCATCTACCACGAGCTGGGCCACATCTATTACGACCTGGCCTATAACCCATTACCCCCGCTGTTCCAGAACGGCGCCAACGACGGCTTCCACGAAGCGATCGGCGACACCATCGTGCTGGCGATGACGCCCAAGTACCTGCAGTCGATCGGCATGGTGGGCGAGCAGCAGACCGGTCGCGAGTCGTTGATCAATTCGCAGATGCGCATGGCCCTGAGCAAGGTGGCGTTCCTGCCGTTCGGTTTGATGATCGACCGCTGGCGCTGGGGCGTGTTCGACGGTTCGATCACGCCCGAGCATTACAACCAGGCCTGGTGGGAACTGAAAGCCAAGTACCAGGGCGTGGCGCCGGTCGGCGCGCGCGGCGAAGAATTCTTCGACCCTGGCGCCAAGTACCACGTGCCGGGCAACACACCGTACACGCGCTACTTTCTGGCGCATATCCTGCAATTCCAGTTCTACAAAGGCCTGTGTCAGGCCGCCGGCCATCAGGGGCCGCTGTACGACTGCAGCTTCTACGGCAACAAGGACGCCGGGCAGAAGTTCTGGTCGATGCTGCAGCGTGGTTCCAGCCAGCCCTGGCAAACCACCCTCAAGGAACTCACCGGCAACGACAAACTCGATGCCGGCCCGATGCTGGAGTACTTCGCGCCGATGAGCGAATGGTTGAAACAGCAGAATCAGGGGCAGTGATACGCCCAGGGTTTCCTAGACATCTCATGGCCATGGAAAATAGTCGATTCGGAGATGTCTATGAGCAGCAAGCGGTATACGGATGAGTTCAAGATCGAGGCGGTCCGGCAAGTGACGGATCGTGGGTTCAAGGTGGCAGACGTCGCCGAGCGGCTGGGTGTCACGGTAATCCCCCCGCCCATTAGCAGACGCCAGAAGTGGAATTTTCTCGTATCCTTTCTCGAGGAGGTTCCATGAAGAAGTCCCGCTTTACCGACAGCCAGATCATCGCCGTGCTCAAGCAGGCCCAGGCCGGTGCGCCCGTGCCGGAGCTGTGCCGCGAGCACGGCATCAGCTCGGCCACGTTCTACAAGTGGCGCAGCAAGTTCGGCGGCATGGACGTGTCCATGGTCGCGCGCATGAAGGAGCTGGAGGAGGAGAACCGCCGGCTCAAGAAGATGTACGCCGAGGCGCAGCTCAGTACCGACCTGCTGAAGGAAGCGCTCGCAAAAAAATGGTGAGGCCATCTCAGCGACGCGAGATGGCCCAATCGGCAGTCACGAGCGGGCGTACGAACATCCGCCACGCCTGCCAGGCCTTCGCGGTGAGCGAGACCTGCTTCCGTTACCAGGCCAAGGCCAGCGAGCAGAACGCCCGGATCGCCGACTGGCTGATCCGCCTGACGACCGCCCATCGCGACTGGGGCTTTGGCCTGTGCTACCTGTACCTGCGCAACGTGAAGGGCTTTGGCTGGAATCACAAGCGGGTCTACCGGATCTACCGCGAGCTGGAGTTGAACCTGCGGATCAAGCCGAGGAAGCGGCTGGTGCGTGAGCGGCCCGAGCCTCTGGCGGTGCCGGAGGCTATCAACCAGGTCTGGTCGATGGACTTCATGCACGACCAGTTGGCCGACGGCCGCAGCTTCCGGCTGTTCAATGTGCTCGACGACTTCAATCGCGAGGGGCTGGGGATCGAGGTCGACCTGTCGCTGCCGTCAGCCCGGGTGATCCGATCGCTGGAGCAGATCATCGAGTGGCGCGGCAAGCCCGCCGTGATCCGCTGCGACAACGGCCCTGAATACATCAGTGGCGCGTTGCTGTCCTGGGCGCAGCGGCATGGCATCCGGGTCGAGCACATCCAGCCGGGCAAGCCACAGCAGAACGCCTACGTTGAACGCTACAACCGCACCATCCGCTACGCCTGGCTCGCCCAAACCCTGTTCGACACCATCGACCAGGTGCAGGACAAAGCCACCCGCTGGCTATGGACGTACAACCACGAGCGTCCGAATATGGCGCTCGGCGGCATCACGCCTGCCATGAAGTTGGCGATGGCCGCTTAGCTCCACTTCTGGCGACCGCTAGAAGTGGGGGGATTACCTCACGACGCACAGCCTGTACGCCTGGCTGCGCAAGTTCGGCAAGCCCGGCGTGGTACAGCGCGCCGAGGTGGACCAGAGCGCCGAGGTTCGGCGGCTGAAGGCAGAGTTGCGTCGAGTGACCGAGGAGCGCGACATCCTAAAAAAGGCCGCCGCGTACTTTGCCAAGGGGTAAAGGCAAAGTACGCCTTCATGCAAGCCCACTGCGGGGAGTTCAGGGTGTGTGCGATGTGCCGGGTGTTGCGGGTGAACCGGGCTGGATACTACGCGTGGCTAAAGTCGCCGGACAGTGAGCGCGCCAAGGAAGACGAACGCCTGCTGGGGCTGATCAAGCACCACTGGCTGGCCAGCGGCAGTGTGTATGGGCATCGCAAGATCGCCAAGGATCTACGCGATCTGGGTGAGCGTTGCAGTCGCCATCGGGTGCATCGATTGATGCGCGCCGAGGGATTGCGTGCCCAGGTGGGCTATGGTCGCAAACCGCGCTTCCATGGAGGGATGCAGTGCAAGGCGGCGGCCAACCTGCTTGACCGACAGTTCGACGTGACCGAGCCGGACACGGCCTGGGCGAGCGATTTCACCTTCATCCGCACGCACGAAGGCTGGATGTACCTGGCTGTGGTGATCGATCTGTTTTCCAGGCAGGTCGTCGGCTGGGCGATGCGCGATCGGGCCGACACCGAGTTGGTCGTGCAGGCCTTGTTGTCTGCGGTGTGGCGGCGCAAACCCAATGCTGGTTGCTTGGTTCACTCAGACCAAGGGTCGGTCTACACCAGCGATGACTGGCAGAGTTTCCTGGCGTCCCATGGCTTGGTGTGCAGCATGAGTCGGCGTGGCAACTGCCACGACAACGCACCCGTGGAGAGCTTCTTCGGCCTGCTCAAACGCGAGCGGATCAGGCGACGAATCTATCCCACCAAGGACGCCGCACGCGCCGAGGTATTCGACTACATCGAGATGTTCTACAACCCCAACCGCCGCCACGGTTCAACTGGTGACCTGTCCCCTGTAGAGTTTGAACGGCGCTACGCGCAACGAGGGTCTTGAGTGTCTACGGAACCCTGGGCGTATCAATACCGTCGGCACGGGCCTCGGCATGTGCGGCGTCCTTGAGGGCGTCCGAGTAGGTCAACCGCACCGGGGTGCCCTGGCGTTCGTGCAACTCGGCCGCGCGCATGATCAGCGCCAGCACCTGCGCGGCGCTGGTGCTTTCGCCGGCGATGCGGCCATCCATTCCCAGCACCCATTCGCCGTCGCGGCGGACGATGCCGGCCAAGAGGGTGCGTTGCTGGTCGCGGAGTTCGGCATGCGGTTCGATCGGGGACACCGGCGCGGGATTGGCGGCGGCCTGGTTGCGCTGGCGCTCGGCGGCGCGCTTGCGGGCATCACGGCGCAACTTGGAATCGGTGGACATGCAGGCTCCTGTGAGGTCAGAGGTGGTCGGCCGGCTCCAGAGGCACTGCCTCGGTGGCCTGGCGGTGCCGTAGACGGCGGCCGCTGCGGCGCTCCCAGCGCCAGAATAGCCAGCCCAGCAAGAAAAAGCCGGTCATGCCGATCGCCAGATGCCGCGGATGTTCACTCAGCAGCGGCGACAGCACCCCGGCCACCACCGTATTGGTCATCAACTGGGTGAAGGCCTGCAGCGACGACGCCAGGCCGCGCTGCTGCGGGTACATGTCCAGCACCGCCAGCGCCAGGATCGGAAAGATCAACGCCATGCCCATGCCGGCCAGGAAGATCGGCAGCACCGCCCACGGCAGCGCGATCTGCGCCACCGCAAAGGTGTAGGCCAGATTGGCCAGTGCCGCCACGCCGCAGCAGATGAAGCCGATGCGGATCTGCCGCACCGGCTGCATGCGCCCGGCCATGCGCCCGGACAGGAACGAGCCCAGCGTCATGCCGCCGATGGTGGGAATGAACAGCCAGGCGAAATCGCCTTCGCCCAGCTTCAGGTGCTGCATGATCAGCACCGGGGCCGAGGCGATGTACAGGAAGATGCCGGCGAAATTGAACGACCCGGCCGCGGCCAGGCGCTGGAAGCGCGGATTGAAGCCGATGCGCACGTAATCCTGCATTAGGCGTTTGAACTGCAGCGGGGTGCGCGCCTCCACCGGGTGGGTCTCCGGCAGCCAGGTCAGGGTTGCGATGAGCAGCACCAGGCCAAACACCACCAAGAACCAGAAGATCAACGGCCAGCCGGCGCCACTGAGCAGGATCCAGCCGCCGATGATCGGCGCGATGGCCGGCGCAATCCCGAAGATCATCGACACCTGGCTCATCAGCCGCTGCGCGTCAGGGCCATGGAACAGGTCGCGGATCACCGCCCGCCCGACGATCATGCCCACGCCGGCCGACAGGCCCTGCAGCGCGCGGAACGCCAGTAGCGTGGGCAAGTCTTGCGACAACGCACAGCCGATCGAACCGGCGACAAACAAGGCCAGCCCGCCCAGGATCACCCGCTTGCGGCCCCAGGCATCGGACAACGGCCCGTGCGCGATGCTCATCAGGCCATACGCCAGCAGATAGACGCTGATGGTCTGCTGGATCGCCACCTGGTCCGCCGCCAGGCTGCGGCCAAGTTGCGAGAACGCCGGGAAGATGGTGTCGATCGAAAACGGGCCGAACATCGCCAGCCCGGCCAGCAGCAGCGCCATGCGACGGGTGGAGGGAACAGCAGAAGTCATGCGCAACGGTATCCGGAGGACTCCCCACGCGCAGGCACCGGCAGCGGTGGTCAGGCCAACGAGCGCAGCGGCAGGCATGGGGCAAAGAAGCCGACACTTTACGCCAACTGCCACCGCATGCGGCCAGCGATGGAGCGCATGCGCGGCACGCAGGCACGGAAATCGCAGCCGCGTCCGCTTCGTTCCAGCACGGCATCTCATCCTGCACAGCCGAGCGGCTGCGCACCTGGCAATGACGGCGCCGGCAGTGCTCGGCGCCCAGTGGCCAACGGCAGCGATCAGTCGGCTGCGGTGGAGCGCTCCTGCAGCCGCTGCCAATCGGCGATCGGCTGATCGCTCACCACCCGGCCCTGCTCCAGGGTGATGACGCGCGCGGCCATGGCCACGGTTTCGCTCCGATGCGCCACGATGATCCGGGTGACCTGCATTGCCTGGATGGCGCGATTGACGCGCTGCTCGTTCATCACGTCCAGATGGCTGGTCGCCTCGTCCAGCACCAGGATACGTGGCGACCTGTACAGCGCGCGTGCCAGCAAGACGCGTTGCCGCTGCCCGCCCGACAACCCGGTACCCGCCTCGCTCAACAACGAGGCGTAGCCGAGCGGCATCTGCTCCACCTCCTGGTGCACGCCGGCGATGCGCGCGCAACGTTCGATCTGCGCCTGGTCCGGCTCCGGGTCGAAGAAACTGATGTTTTCGCTGACCGATCCGGTGAACAGCAGATCGTCCTGCATCACCGTGCCGACGATGGCGCGATAGGGCGCCAGCGCCGCAAGGCTCAGCGGGCGCCCACCGATCTTCACTTGCCCCGTACTGGGTTGCAGCAGCCCGAGGATCACCTTGACCAAGGTGGTCTTGCCGCACCCGGACGCGCCGGTGATGGCCACGCATTCCCCGCTGGCGATGCGCACGCTGACGTCTTCGAGCACCGCCGGGGTATCGTCGGCGTAGCGGAAGCCGATGCCGCACAGTTCGATGGTGGTGTCGTTCCAGGCCGGCGCATCGATGCGCTGATCGGCCTCCTCGCGCGGCTGGTGGACGATGTCGGCCACCCGCTCCAGATGGACGCGTAACAGGCGGAACTCCACCAGCCGATCGATCAGCTCGGACAAGCGCATGGCGAACTGCTCGCGATAGGCCATGAATGCCAGCAGCATGCCCAGCGACAGCTCTGCGCGCAGGATCGCGAACGCGGCGAGCCAGATCACCAGCACCCGCTCGCATCCGAACAGCAGGCGCTGGAGTGACGACTGCCAGACCTCGCCCTGTGCCAGGCGCAGTTGTGCATTGGTCTGTTCGGCCAGCAGATGGGTCCAGTCCATGCGCCGCACCTGCTGGCGCCCGAACAGCCGCACGCCCTGGATGCCGCGCACGCTCTCCAGCAGGTGGGTGTGCTGGCGCGCGTCCCACAACAACTGCTCGGCGGCGGCCTCGCGCATCCTCCGCAGCCACAGCCAGCGTGTCGCCGCATACAGCGCCACCGCCACCAGCGTGATCGCGCTGAGGCCGACGCTGTAGACCAGCATCAGGCCGAGGGTGCCGATCACCAGCACGCCATCGACCAGGGTCTGGGTGAATCCGGTCGTCAAGGTGCGTTGCACCTGCACGATCGAGGCGAAGCGCGACTGGATTCCACCCAGGTGACGCTTCTCGAAATACGCCAACGGGAGCGCGAGCAGGTGCGCGAACACCTGCCCCATCCATTGAAAACCCAGCTGTGCCGACACGCTGGCGATCAGCCATCCGCGCAGCAGGGCGATGCAGGATTGCAGGACCACCAGCAACAGGAACCCGGCGCCAAGGACATGGATCAACCCGATGTCGGCCGACGGCACCGCCTGATCGACGATCCACTGCAGTTGGAACGGCATTCCCAGGCTGAGCACCTCGAGCGCGAATGCCAACGCAAGCACCTGCCAGACCGCACGTCCAAGTCCGTGGACACGACCGATCAACGAGGACAACGCCACTGCCGGCGCCGCAGCTTGCGGACGGAAGTCGGCGGCCGGGCTGAGTTCCAGCGCGATCCCGGAGAAATGCCGGGCGAATTCGCCCGGCGTCAGGCTCCGCGGCCCGCTGGCCGGATCGTGGATCTGCAGACGACGGGCGCCCACCCGCTTGAGCACGACGAAATTATTCAGATCCCAATGCACGATGCAGGGCAGCTGCAACTCCGGCAGCGCGTCCATTTCCAGCCGCAACGCGCGCGCCTGCAGACCGAGCGCCTGCGCGATCGCCACCAGATTGGCCAGGTTGGTGCCCTGCCGCGACAGCAGGAACCGGCGGCGCAGCTCGGCCAGGCCGATGTGGCAACCGTGATAGTGGGCGATCATGGCCATGGCGGCCAATCCGCATTCGCCGACCTGGCCCTGCAGGATCATCGGCAACCCACGCACGCCGGACGCGCGACGCAACTGCGCCTGCCAGCGGCTCATCGCAGCGTACCGTGCAAGCTGGACAGCGGCTCGAAGGCCCACTGCGAGAAGCGCCGCCATTCCAATGCCAGCGTGCCCTGCACGCGCATACCCGGTCGCAGGACCGCGGTGTGTCCTGCACGCAGCGCGGCATCCCCGGCCAGGCGCACCCGCACGCGGTACAACGGTTCGCTCACCGACGTGGAGTCGACACGCGGCGGTTCGGGCGCGACGGCGATCTCGACCACCTGCCCGGCAAACTGACCGTAATGCTGGTAGGGCAAGGCATCGAAGCGCAGTTGCACCGGCATCCCGAGCCCAATCAGACCTGCGGCCCGGGAGGGCGCGTACAACACGACCTCGGTCGCCATCGACGTCGGCAGCAGATCGGCCAAGCGTTGCCCCTGCGCGACCGCCTGCCCACGCTGCAGCGGTCGCAGCGCCACACGGCCGGCACGCGGCGCGCGCACTTCCCAACGCGACGCGGCCGCCTGCTCGATCGCCGCACGCCGATCCTCCTGCAGGCCGGCACCGGCCACCGCCAATTGTTGGCGCAAGTTCGACGGTAACTGCTGCACCTCGGCTTGGGCCTGCGCAAGCGCATCGGCCAAGGCCATGCGCTCGCGCCGCAACTCCAGGGTATGCGCGCGTTGGTCGAGCACGTCGGCCTGTTTTTCATCGACGAATTGCTGGCTGACCAGGCCGCGCGTCAACGCGGTGCGGTAACGCTGCTCGATCGATTGGGTCAGTTGCTGCCGATGGCGCAGCAAGTCCAGCTCGACGTCGATCTGCTGCAGGCGGTCGCGCAGGCCGGCCAGCGCCCGCGCAGCCGCCTGCTGCTGCACACGCCCCTGGGCACGCAACTGCGCCATCGCCTCGACGGCCAGGCGCTGCTGTTCGGCCAGCACCACAGCAGCGCGCTGGGTCGGCCGCCCGCGATCGTCGCGATGTTCGGCCGACAACACGAACAACACCTGGCCCGCAGCGACGCGCTGGCCCTGCACGGCGCCGACCTGCACCACCACGCCCGACTGCGGTGTGGTGACGGCGATCAGTCCGCCCGCCGGGACGACCGCGCCATACAAGGTCTCGCTGCGCGCGAAGCCCAGGCGGAAGAATCCGGCCAGCAGCAGGATCACGGTTGCCATCAGCAGGCCTACGCACCAACGTAGCGCGCCATGCTGGCGCAGCACCACCGGCCCGAGCCGACTGCGCTGCCGGTAGTCCACCGCCTCGCGTCGGAACAGGGTCGTCATCCGCTGGCGGCCGCCGACGCCCGCCCGTGCTGCCTGCCTGCTCGATGCTGCCGCGTCGCCGTGCGCTGCCAAGCCACGCGCCTGCTCATACCAGCAGGGCTCCATGCGAGGGCCCGCGTTCCCAGAAGGCCAGCTCCTGCAAACGTTCGAACAGCGCCGGCGGCAACACGCTGCGCCGGGGGACGTACTGCACCCCGCGACGGACGCGATGCAGGCCCGGCATCTGCAACGCGGCATCGAAGCGTTCGGCCTCGGCCTGGACACCGGCATAGTCGTGCGCGAACGCCGGCAGTTGCAGGAAAGCGTAGACCTGCTCCATCGCCTGCGCCGGCCGTTGCGCCAGCGTGTCGTAGCGCAACAGCAGCAGTCGATCGGCATGTTCGCCGTAGAACGCCTGGCGCAGCCCATCCAGCGCATAGCCCACCACGCCGCGCGGTGCGGTCAGCAGGTCCGCGCGCATCGAGACCGAGTCTTCCGGGTCGTAGCCGAACAACGCCGACAAGCGCAGCGGCTGGGTCTGCGCCAGGCGCTCGAAGCTATCGACGACCCAGCCAACATCGCGAACGCAACAGATGACACGGCTGTGCGGAAACAGCGTCGCCAGCCCTGCCAGGCGGCTGCACCAGGCACGATTGGTGTCGAACACCGTGCCCAGCCCCTGGCGATCCTGGTAATAGGCGTCGAAGACCGAACGCAGCAACCGCACCCGCTGTGCGTCATCGATCTGCACGTTGGAGGGATGTTCCTCGCTCATGCCCATCAGCATCGCCGCGTACAGTCGCGCGACCGGCGAGGTGACATCGGCGTGCACGTGCGGGCTCTGTCGCAGCAACGCGGCCAGCAAGGACGAGCCCGCCCGCGGCAGCCCGGAAATGAAATGGTAGTCCACCTCGCGCCTCCCCTATCCAATGCTGGTCGGCGGCGGCATGCCGGCGAGACGCATCGCCGGCCAAGCCTGCATCGCGTGCCACTGCACACGCGGACACGCTGCGCAAAGGCGCTGCGCTTTGCGAATGCCAGCGCTCCGGCCGGGCGGTCGGGAGCGCTTGCCGTGACCGGCATCACATCGGCACGTGCCGGCACGGACCTGGCAGATGCGACGTTCGTTACCGCGCACACAGCGTCGTGCGCCGGCCCTGGGTCGCAACGGCACCCGCGCACGCTGGATCGCATGGCGCTGTCCCCGGCTCTGCGGTCCAGCGACCACTGTCGCCTCACCGGCCAACGGGCAGATGGCCGAGGCGGTCACGCAGTCGTCCCTTCGGGCGGCGTGACGCTGCGTACGAAGGGAAAACCCGTGAGGACGTCAACATGAACCTGTCGAAAAAATCGCCAACCAATGGTGCGCAAGCGCTGCAGCGGCCCGCCGGGGCCAAGGGCCAGCTGGAGCCCCTGGACCAGCGTCTGTGGAAGCATGTCGGCGGTGGGGACTATCCCCCGCCGGGCGCCAATACCAAGCACGATCCGCCGCCCAAGAACGGGCACCACTGATCCGCCTGCGCGGGCAGGAGCGAGCGGGCGCTGCCGTTGCCGGACCGCCCGGTAGCGGGGGCAACAGCGGCCGCTCAAATCCCGGAGGCCGGACGAGGCGACTCGCCCGGCCTCCGGCATGTCATGGCGCCGAAAAGCGTTTCGCCAAGCGGCCGGGCGCTGGCTATACTAGCCAGGCAACACGGTGGGAGAAGCGGCACTGCCGCTGCCGAAGGCGCAACAGCCCGTAATCGCTCAGGCCCGATACCATCTTCAACACAACTCTGGAGAGACCGGCCGCGGCCGGCGCCGAAGGGGCACGGAACGCAGGCAGGCCAGGTGCCATGCCGCGTTCCTAAACTCTCAGGCAAAAGGACAGAGGGGCGCGAGGAAGACCGCCGCTGCGGCAGGTCGTGGCGCGCGCATGCGCGTCAGACCGGTCGTGGTGCTTCCGACCTTTCGCATGCCCTCTGCTCCGGATGCCCGCCATGTCCCAGACCCCGTCTTCCCTGCGCGACCTCGAACACCACAGCGCGTTCGTCGAACGCCATATCGGCCCCAACGACGCGGAAATCGCCCAGATGCTGGACGTGGTCGGCCACGCCTGCCTGGATGCGCTGACCGATGCCATCGTGCCGGGCAACATCAAGTCGCCGGCGCCGCTGGCGCTGCCCGAGGCGATCACCGAAGAAGAAGCGCTGGCCAAGATCCGCGCCATCGCCGACAAGAATACCGTGTATCGCAACTTCATCGGCCAGGGCTATTACGGCACCCACACACCGAAGGTAATCTTGCGCAACATCCTGGAGAACCCGGCCTGGTACACCGCCTACACGCCGTACCAGGCGGAAATCTCGCAAGGCCGCATGGAAGCGCTGATCAACTTCCAGACCCTGTGCGCCGACCTCACCGGCATGCAGATCGCCAACGCCTCGCTGCTGGACGAAGCCACCGCCGCGGCCGAGGCGATGACGCTGGCCAAGCGTTCGGCCAAATCCAAGTCCAACACCTTTTTCGTGCACGACGCGGTGCACCCGCAGACGCTGGAGCTGCTGCGCACGCGCGCCGAGCCGCTGGACATCGTGCTGCGTGTCGGCACGCCGGAAGAAGCGCTGCAAACCGAGTGCTTCGGCGTGCTGCTGCAGTACCCGGACAGCTTCGGTCATATCGGCGATCACGCTGCGCTGGCCGAGGCCGTGCACGCGCAAGGCGGCCTGGTCGCAGTGGCCACCGATCTGCTGGCGCTGACCTTGATCGCCGCCCCGGGCGAATGGGGTGCGGATATCGTGGTCGGCAACTCGCAGCGCTTCGGTGTGCCGTTCGGTTTCGGCGGCCCGCATGCCGCCTTCATGGCATGCCGCGATGCCTACAAGCGCTCGATGCCCGGCCGCTTGATCGGCGTGTCGATCGATGCCGCCGGCAACCCGGCGTATCGCCTGACCCTGCAGACCCGCGAGCAACATATACGCCGCGAAAAGGCCACCTCCAACATCTGCACTGCGCAGGTACTGCTGGCGGTGATGGCCTCGATGTATGCGGTGTACCACGGCCCCGACGGCCTGACCCGCATCGCACGGCGCACCCATCGCCTGGCGGCGATCCTGGCCGCCGCACTGCGCAGCGCCGGCGTCACCGTGGGCGAGCGCTTCTTCGACACCTTGCACGTCAAGGCGATCGATGCCGATGCCATCCACGCCCGTGCGCGTGCGGCCGGAATCAACCTGCGCGCCATCGATAGCGAAGCGGTGGGCATCAGCCTGGACGAAACCACCACCCGCGCCGACGTGGTCGCGCTGGCGCAGCTGTTCGGTGCCACGGCCGATGTGGACGCGCTGGATGCCGCCACCGCCGATGCCCTGCCGCCGGGCCTGCTGCGCACCACCCCGTTCCTGACCCACCCGGTATTCAACACCCATCACAGCGAACACGAACTGCTGCGCTACATGCGCTCGCTGGCCGACAAGGACCTGGCGATGGATCGCACCATGATCCCGCTGGGCAGCTGCACCATGAAGCTCAACGCCACCGCCGAGATGATTCCGGTGACCTGGCCGGAGTTCGGTGCCATCCATCCGCTTGCACCGGCCGAACAATCCGCCGGCTACGCGCAGCTGATCGACGAGCTGGAAGCGATGCTGGTCGAGTGCACCGGCTATGACGCGGTGAGCCTGCAGCCCAACTCCGGCGCGCAAGGCGAATATGCCGGCCTGCTGGCGATCCGCGCCTACCACCGCGCACGCGGCGAAGGCCATCGCGACATCTGCCTGATCCCCGAGTCGGCGCACGGCACCAACCCGGCCTCCGCACAGATGTGCGGCATGACCGTGGTGGTGACCAAGTGCGATGCCAACGGCAACGTGGACGTGGATGACATCCGCGCCAAGGCGGAAAAATATTCCGATCGCCTGGCCGCACTGATGATCACCTACCCGTCCACCCACGGCGTGTTCGAAGAAGACGTGGTGGCGATCTGCGAAGCGGTGCATGCGCATGGCGGCCAGGTCTATACCGATGGCGCCAACATGAACGCGCTGGTCGGCGTGGCCAAGCCCGGCAAGTGGGGCTCGGACGTCTCGCACCTCAACCTGCACAAGACCTTCTGCATTCCGCATGGCGGCGGCGGCCCGGGCGTGGGCCCGTGTGCGGTCAAATCGCACCTGGCGCCGTTCCTACCAAGAACGCTGGGCGGCGAAGGCGACGTCGGCATGGTCAGCGCTGCCAGTTATGGCTCGGCCTCGATCCTGCCGATCAGCTGGATGTACGTGACCATGATGGGCAGCGCCGGTCTGCGCAAGGCCACGCAAGTGGCATTGCTCAACGCCAACTACATCGCCAAGCGCCTGGCACCGCACTACAAGACGCTGTACACCGGCCGCAATGGCCTGGTCGCGCACGAGTGCATCCTCGACGTACGCCCGCTGGAGAAGACCAGCGGCATCGGCGCCGAAGACATCGCCAAGCGGCTGATCGACTTCGGCTTCCACGCACCGACGCTGAGCTTCCCGGTGGCCGGCACGCTGATGGTGGAGCCGACCGAAAGCGAATCGCAGCACGAACTGGACCGCTTCATCGACGCGATGATCCAGATCCGCGAAGAGATCCGCGCCATCGAGGACGGCCGCCTGGACCGCGAGGACAACCCGCTCAAGCACGCCCCACATACCGCAACCCAGGTCTCGGCCAGCGAGTGGACGCATGCCTACCCGCGCGAACTGGCCGCCTTCCCGCTGCCCAGCCTCAAGCAGCAGAAGTACTGGCCGCCGGTGGCACGCGTGGACAACGTCTACGGCGACAAGAACGTGATGTGCGCGTGCATCCCGGTCGATGCCTACAAGGAAGACGCCGAGGCCTGATCGCCGCACCGCGACGGCCAACACAACCCAGCCGGTAACGCGGCTGGGTTTTTTTATTGCGCTGCGAATGAATGCCCAGATGCCATCGCACTGCCAGCCGTTTTCCTGGCCTACACGTGCCACCAGGATGATGGCGGACGCTCTCATCCCACAGCAGACCCTGGCGCATGCGTGAACCGAACTTCCTTGCTGCCGCCCTGTTGGCAGCCTGCCTGCTGGTTGGCTGCGCACCGCGCCGCCCCGGCGAGGTACCGGCGCTGGTGCACGCGCCCGATGCGCGTGCAGAGGTGGTGCAGACGACAGCCGGCCCGGTGCGCGGGATGGCCAGTGCACAGGGTCGCGCGTTCCTGGGCGTGCCGTTCGCAGCGCCGCCGGTAGGTGCACTGCGCTTTCGCGCACCGCAACCGCCAGCCGCATGGACCCAGGTCCGCGACGCCACCCAGGCCGGCCCGGCCTGCCTGCCGCGCTATCGCTTCGGGCAGAAGCATGTCTCCGAAGATTGCCTCACGCTCAATGTCTACGCACCGCCCGGCCCGGCACCTGCGCATCCACGCGCGGTGATGGTGTGGATCTATGGCGGCGCGCTGGAGCTGGGCAGCAATGTCGACTACGACCTGAGCGCGTTGGCTGCGCGCCAGGATGTCGTTGTGGTGGCACCCAACTATCGGCTGGGCGTGTTCGGTTTCTACGCACATCCAGGCCTGCGTGACGAAGGCGAAGGCGCCTATGCATTGCTCGACCAGCAGGCGGCCTTGCGCTGGGTGCAGGGCAATATCGCCGCGTTCGGCGGCGATGCGCGCAATGTCACCGTGTTCGGTGAATCGGCCGGTGCATGGAGCATCTGTTATCAGCTCGCTTCGCCCGGGGCGGCGGGATTGTTTCGACGCGCCATCCTGCAAAGCGGCAGTTGCCTGGCGAGCGATTCCAGCGTGCCGCAGCGCGAGGCAGAAAGTGGCGGCGTACGCATGGCGCAACGCGTGGGTTGCGCGCGCACGCGCGATGTGGCCGCCTGCCTGCGCGCATTGCCGGCCGAAACGCTGGCCGATGCAGCACCTCAGCGGCGTGGCCTGACCGGCAGCGATGCGTGGGCGCCGATGTCAGGTGGCCAGGCGTTGCCGCTGCCACCGGCCGCGGCAATCGCCAGCGGCCGGCATGCGCAGGTACCAGTACTGCTCGGCACCAATCGCGACGAAGGGCGCTTGTTTGCGCAACTGCTGTCCTACATCGGCAAGCTCAACCTGCGCAGCGGATACGAAGCGCGCGTGCAACGCATGCATGCCTCGCCTGCCCCGGTCCTGACGCAATATGCAGCCATTGCCGCGCAATCGCGCTGGGAAGCGTTCGCCGACATCGTGACTGATGGCGGCTTCGCCTGCCCCGCACGCCGGCTGGGGCAGGCATTGCGCACGCATGCGCCGGTGTACGCCTACGAGTTCGACGACCCGCATGCGCCCTACGGTCTGTTACGCCTGCCGTTTTCGCCTGCATTGGGCGCTTTCCATGCCGCCGAACTGGTGTATCTGTTTCAGCGTCCGTGGGTACTCAGTGGCCAGGCGCAGTTCAGTCCGGCGCAGCAGGCGTTTGCCAATACGCTGCAGGATTACTGGGGTGCATTCGCGCGCACCGGCGATCCCAACGGTGGCGGGCGGCCGCCGTGGCCGCGCTTTGATGGCGACGCGCCGCTGACGCTGTCGCCGCACAGGATCGGCGCCACGCCCGACTTCGTGCAGCGTCATCGTTGTGCGTTCTGGGATGCGCGTGCAGACACTGCGACAACATCGGTGCAGCCATCGTCGCAGTGACAAGGCCACCGGTGTGATGCGGTCGTCACCCTCAATCCAACAAGACAGGAGCCCATCATGTCCGAATCGTCTTCACCTTCCTGCGCGCAGGTGCGCCTGCGCAACGGGCGTTGCGTGCCCGCGTTAGGTCTGGGCTCCTGGAACCTGGGCCAGGGCCGGCATGCGCCCGAGCAGGAAATTGAAGCGCTGCAACTCGGTCAGCAATTGGGCATGCAACTGATCGACACTGCCGAGATGTATGGCAATGGCCGCGCCGAGCAATTGATCAGCCAGGCCATCGGCCGCACGCAACCTCCCTACGTGGTGTCCAAGGTGTTGCCCGGCAATGCCAGTGCACGCGGGATTGCGCGCGCCTGCGAAGCCAGCCTGCAACGGCTGGGCGTGCGCACACTGGATCTGTATCTGCTGCACTGGCGTGGCGGCAGCGATCTGGCCGAAGTGGTGGATGCGTTCGAAGCGCTCCGCGATGCCGGCAAGATCCGCGATTGGGGTGTGTCGAACTTCGATGTCGATGACATGCAGGAGCTCTGGGCAATCGATGGCGGCTCGCGTTGCCTGGTCAACCAGGTGCTGTATCACGCTGGCAGCCGCGGCATCGAGTTCGACCTGCTGCCATGGTGCGCCGCGCACGAGGTGGCGGTGATGGCGTATTCGCCGCTTGGCAGCCGCGCGTTGCTGGATCACCCGGTCTTGCACGCCATCGGCGAGCGTCGCGGCGTTGCAGCCACCGCGGTGGCGCTGGCGTGGGCGATCCGCAGCGGCAATGTCATCGCCATTCCCGAATCTGGAACGCCGGCGCATGTGCGTGCCAACGCCGCGGCGTGCACGCTGCAATTGCACGCAGACGATCTTGCCGAGGTTGATCGCGCCTTCGCGCCGCCTACGCACAAACAGCCGCTCGACCTCCTGTAACCCCCAACATGGTCGCGTCCGCTTGGTGCGCATCTGCATAGCGCCGCGCGCGGCGTGATCGATGCAACACATGCAACTGCGACGTCGCGCAATGTTTGCGGCATATGTGAGTTTTCGTTCGCAAGCAGACACATGCAATTAACAGCGCCACTCCCAGGCTTTATGGCTCAGCCCGCATCCCAAGCCCGCCACAGTGGAGTTCCCATGGCCAAGTCCCCCAGCAAATCCGCGCAGGTCCCTGCCCTTGCACCTGTCAGCGCCACCGTCGATGGGGCGCGCGGTACTGGCGATGAGTTGCACCAGAAGGCAGGCGGCACGCACCCGCAACTGACCACCAACCAGGGCATTCCGGTCGGTGACAACCAGAACTCGCTCCGCGCCACGCCGCGCGGCCCGACGTTGCTGGAAGATTTCATCCTGCGCGAAAAGATCACCCACTTCGATCACGAACGCATTCCCGAACGCATCGTGCATGCGCGCGGCAGTGCCGCGCACGGCTACTTCGAACTCACCAAGTCGTTGAGCCAGTACACCACCGCCAAGATCTTTACCGAGGTTGGCGAAAAAACTCCGTTGTTTACGCGTTTTTCCACTGTCGCAGGTGGCGCCGGCTCGGTGGATACGCCGCGCGATGTGCGCGGCTTCGCGGTGAAGTTCTACACCAAGGAAGGCAATTGGGATCTGGTCGGCAACAACATCCCGGTGTTCTTCATCCAGGATGCGATGAAATTCCCGGACCTGATTCATGCGGTGAAGATGGAGCCGGACCGTGGTTTCCCCCAGGCTGCCAGCGCGCACGACACGTTCTGGGATTTCATTTCGCTGACACCCGAATCGATGCACATGGTGATGTGGGCGATGAGCGACCGCACCATCCCGCGCTCGCTACGCATGATCGAAGGGTTCGGCATCCACAGCTTCCGGTTCCTCAATGACAAGGGCGAAAGCACCTTCGTCAAGTTCCATTGGCGCCCCAAGCTGGGCCTGCAATCGACCATCTGGGACGAGGCGGTCAAGATCGCCGGCGCCGATCAGGATTTCCACCGCCGCGACCTGTTCGAAGCGATCCAGAACGGCGATTTCCCCGAATGGGAACTCGGCGTGCAATTGTTCACCGAAGCGCAGGCAGCAACGTTCCCGTTCGATCATCTGGATTCGACCAAGGTCATTCCCGAGGAGCTGGTGCCGTTGCAGATCGTCGGCCGCATGGTGCTCGACCGCTGGCCGGACAACTTCTTTGCCGAAACCGAGCAGGTTGCCTACTGCCCGGCCAACATCGTGCCCGGCATCGACTTCAGCAACGACCCGCTGCTGCAAGGCCGCCTGTTCTCCTATCTGGATACGCAGCTGAGCCGTCTGGGCGGGCCGAATTTCCATCAGATTCCGGTCAACGCGCCAAAGTGCCCGTTCGCCAACAACCAGCGCGATGGTCACATGCAGATGGGCGTGCCCAAGGGCCGCGTTGCCTATGAGCCCAGCTCGCTGCAGGCCGATGCGCCGCGTGAAGCGCTGCGTGGTTTCCCCAGCCACGCAACTCCTGCCGAAGAAGGTGCCAAGGGCCGCGTGCGCGCAGAAAGCTTCGCCGATCACTACAGCCAGGCGCGCCTGTTCTTCCGCAGCCAGACCGCACCGGAACAGGCGCATATCGCCTCGGCATTGGTGTTCGAACTGTCGAAGGTGGAGACCGCTCACGTGCGCGAGGCCATCGTGGGTCATCTGCGCCACATCGACCAGGAACTGGCGCAGCGTGTGGCCGATGGCATGGGCATGACGGCCCTGCCGCCAGCCCCCCCGGCGGCAGTGGCGCCGATCGACATGCCGCTCTCGCCTGCCTTGCAGGTCATCGGCAAGATGAAGGACACCTTGAAAGGGCGCACGGTGGGCATCCTGATCCACGACGGCTCGGACGCAGCAGCGATCAAGGCAGTCCGCAAGGCGGCCGAAGCTGCAGGCGCGACGGTCAAGATCGTTGCGCCCAAACTCGGCGGCGCCAAGCTTAGCGACGGCAAGCAGCTTGCCGCCGATGGGCAACTGGCGGGCACGCCCTCGGTGGTCTTCGATGCGGTGGCGGTGCTGCTGTCCTCGGAAGCGGCCAAGCTGCTGACACGCGAATCGGCGGCACTGAATTTTGTGAGCTTTGCCTGGGCGCATCTGAAGGCCATCGCATTCGACGAAGGCGCGCAGGTGTTGTTGAAGGCCGGCAACGTGGGCAAGGATGCGGGCGTCGTTCCCGCTGCCGATACCAAGGCATTCATCACCGCAGCAAAAACCCGCCAATGGGCACGCGAGCCGAAGGTGCGCATGCTGGCGTAACCGCACCCCGGGAAGGTCCAATAACCCGGGTTAAAACCGAGGGACGGCACACCGGCTGCACTGGAGCGCTACGTCCCTCGGCTTTCGCCGCTACCACGCGTTTGCGGAGTAGCGGCAAGTACGGCGCGCCATTCCCACGGCAGGCGTCGATTGTTTCGCTTTAGCCGAAGCTTCGATAGCGCAAGCAGCATGAGCATTCACGCGATGTTCGCGACAAGCCGCGATAAAGCACGCTGGCGCGAGCGACTTTACATGTCGCGCGCGTCCAGGGCCGTGTGTGTAGGGTCTGGATAACGTCGATGATGACGCTCGGTCGATATTCGCTTACCGGATGATGATTACGCCAAATGGAGTTGCTCGTGATTGGCCGCATTGCAAAATGTGCCGCTGGTTACTGGAGCATGGTATGGAATCCCGTATCACCCCGACCTCTGGCGCAGCAAGCTTGCCGCTCCCTGCGGCCGATGACGCGGCGTTACCACGTAGCCCGGCAACGGCCGACGATCGGCAACATGGCACTGACGCACGATTGGCTGGACTAACGCCACGCCGCAGCATGGCCCGGGCCGGCGCAGCCCCCGCGCCCGATTGCATGACGCCGGACACCGCGTGCACCAGGAGCATACGTGCGCCTGCCTCGGCTCCCGGGCTAAACCGGCCGGATAAGCCCATATTCTCGGTTATTCGGCCTGTCGCGTTTCTCTCAACCAAGGCCGACATTGGCGGCCATGACCCGATGCGCCTGTCTGGAAGTGCTGTCGTCTTCTCGCGCTCCAAGGCGACATTGGGAGGCAGCGATGTTGGCATGGTCGGGATGCTCGATGGCCAGGAACACCTCGTCAAAACCGGAATTTCGCGAAGCCTGCTGGGTCAAGCAGTGGCCTGTTGCGCGAAAGGGCAAGTCGAGAAGGCCACCAAGCGTTTGGGCTACATCGTTGGCTCTGCAGCCAGGCTGCTTGAAGGCGCCATAGACAAGCAGGCCACGCAGCAACGGCTGACACTGGCCTTCCATGCCTTTCTCGATACCGAAAAAGGCAAAGAAATGGCGGAAAAGGCCAAGACAGGGGCATTGGATATCGACGATGTCTGCAGGATTCACGACAGCCTGGTTGCCGCTGATCCTCGATTACGCAATCCCCTTGGCATCCCCATCCTGTTTGACGTCATCAACGTCGCTGCCGCCCAGGATCTGGTCAATGCGCTGCAAGAACGCTATCTGTCGCGGCAACACATTCCGGACTCATCGCTGCTGACACCGCCCAGCAACGCCTTGATCGCCTCGCGACTCATCCATGATGCACAGCCGCTGGACACGTTCCTGACCAAAGCGTTTCTGCCGCCTGAGGTTTCGCTTGCACAGGCCAAGCAAGCCGCTGCCCGTGTCGAAAGCGCCGCGCCCGACAGCGGTGCGCAGGCGGATGAACTGGCCGAAGACCGCGCACTGCTTGCGCGGATCAACGATCCGGTCAATCTCCGTGCGGGCAAACAGGCATTGGTCGACACACTGCGCCACAACGGTCTGGATGGGCTGTTCGCCTCGTTGTTGGTCAGGCTGACCCTGGGTGAAGCGTCTGATCTTGGCCCGGACAATATGCTGGTCGTTTCCGGGGAAGATGCACGCCACAAGGTCATCAGCATCGACGTGACCGGCTTTCGCTACGACCGGGAGCAGGATGCGCCGTCAGATCCGCGGTTTCGGCATGGTTGGGGAGACGTCATTCGGGCCCCGGCAAGCGCGCTGGACGTGCTGCTTCATAAAAGCGTGATGAGCGATCGTTATGCGACAGGCCTGAAGAGCGTACATGCCATGGTCATCCAGGCCATAGGCGAGGCGCTTGACGGGCAAGCCACGCCCGAAGTGGAAATGGTCAAGCAGTGGTACGCCGCGCTCGACGTGGACTCCGCCACGGCGTCCTTGCGTTCGTTGGGCGATCAATTGAAAGGCATGTCTGCCGCAGGTTGGATGCCCGATGCCGCGCTGGTGAACCAGGTGTTGGCACGCAATTCTTCTTTACTCAACCACGTGGGGGCGTGTCCTAGATTTTGTGTAACCGGGCCACAGGCAGGAGACTGCCACCTAACCCGGAGACACCATGAGCCCACGCACACATGAGGTACCCGACGAGCTGCTTAGCAGCCTGTTGGTCAACTACACCAAACCCGAGGATCTGATCGGCGAGAACGGCCTGCTCAAGCAGCTGACCAAGCGGTTGGTGGAGCGGGCGCTGGACGCGGAGATGACCGAACACCTCGGTCATGACAAGCATGAGCCGGTCGCCAACGCGGCCGGCAACACGCGCAACGGACGCAGCCGCAAGACGCTCAAGGGCGAGTTCGGCGAGCTGCCGATCGAGATTCCGCGTGATCGCCACGGCAGCTTCGCGCCACAGCTGATCCCCAAGCACCAGACCCGCTGGGCCGGCTTCGATGACAAGATCTTGTCGTTGTACGCGCGCGGCATGACCGTGCGCGAGATCCAGTCGCACCTGGAGGAGATGTACGGCACCGAGGTGTCGCCGAGTCTGATTTCCTCAGTCACCGATGCGGTCGTCGAGGAGGTCAAGGCGTGGCAGGCGCGGCCACTGGATCCGGTCTATCCGATCGTCTATCTGGACTGCATCCACGTCAAAGTGCGCGAGGGCGCGGTGCGGGTCAAGGCGGTGTACCTGGCCATCGGCATCACCATGGGCGGCGAGAAGGAAGTGCTGGGCCTATGGCTGGCGCAGGCCGAGGGTGCCAAGTTTTGGCTGCAAGTCGTGACGGAGCTACGCAACCGCGGGGTGCAGGACATCTTCATTGCCTGCGTCGATGGCCTGAAGGGGTTTCCCGAGGCGATCGAGGCGGTGTTCCCGCAGACCACCGTGCAGCTGTGCATCGTGCACATGGTGCGGCACAGCCTGAACTACGTCTCGTGGAAACGCCGCGCCGAGGTTGCCGCCGATCTCAAGCGCATTTACGCCTGCGCCACCGTCGAGGAGGCCGAGCAGGCACTGACCGAGTTCGAGGCCAAGTGGGACGCCCAGTACCCGCCCATCAGCCAGTCATGGCGGCGCAATTGGTCACGACTGATCCCGTTCTTCGACTACCCACCGGAGATCCGCAAGGTGATCTATACGACCAACGCCATCGAGTCGGTCAACATGAGCCTGCGCAAGCTGACCAAGAACCGCGGCGCGTTCCCCAGCGACGAAGCCTTGATGAAACTGTTCTACCTGGCTCTGCGCAACATCACCAAGAAATGGACGCTGCCGATCCGCGACTGGAAGGCTGCGCTGAACCGCTTTACGATTCAGTTCGAGGGGCGACTTCCTCAGCGGTAACCCAAACCACGGTTACACAAAATTCTGCACACGCTCGGCCAAGGCCAGCGAGCAGAACGCCCGGATCGCCGACTGGCTGGTCCGCCTGACGACCGCCCATCGCGACTGGGGCTTTGGCCTGTGCTACCTGTACCTGCGCAACGTGAAGGGCTTTGGCTGGAATCACAAGCGGGTCTACCGGATCTACCGCGAGCTGGAGTTGAACCTGCGGATCAAGCCGAGGAAGCGGCTGGTGCGTGAGCGGCCCGAGCCTCTGGCGGTGCCGGAGGCTATCAACCAGGTCTGGTCGATGGACTTCATGCACGACCAGTTGGCCGACGGCCGCAGCTTCCGGCTGTTCAATGTGCTCGACGACTTCAATCGCGAGGGGCTGGGGATCGAGGTGGATCTGTCGCTGCCGTCAGCCCGTGTGATCCGATCGCTGGAGCAGATCATCGAGTGGCGCGGCAAGCCCGCCGTGATCCGCTGCGACAACGGCCCTGAATACATCAGTGGCGCGTTGCTGTCCTGGGCGCAGCGGCATGGTATCCGGGTCGAGCACATCCAGCCGGGCAAGCCACAGCAGAACGCCTACGTTGAACGCTACAACCGCACCATCCGCTACGCCTGGCTCGCCCAAACCCTGTTCGACACCATCGACCAGGTGCAGGACAAAGCCACCCGCTGGCTATGGACGTACAACCACGAGCGTCCGAATATGGCGCTCGGCGGCATCACGCCTGCCATGAAGTTGGCGATGGCCGCTTAGCTCCACTTCTGGCGACCGCTAAAAGTGGGGGGATTACCCCTGCGCAACGTGAAGGGCTTTGGCTGGAATCACAAGCGGGTCTACCGGATCTACCGCGAGCTGGAGTTGAACCTGCGGATCAAGCCGAGGAAGCGGCTGGTGCGTGAGCGGCCCGAGCCTCTGGCGGTGCCGGAGGCTATCAACCAGGTCTGGTCGATGGACTTCATGCACGACCAGTTGGCCGACGGCCGCAGCTTCCGGCTGTTCAATGTGCTCGACGACTTCAATCGCGAGGGGCTGGGGATCGAGGTGGATCTGTCGCTGCCGTCAGCCCGTGTGATCCGATCGCTGGAGCAGATCATCGAGTGGCGCGGCAAGCCCGCCGTGATCCGCTGCGACAACGGCCCTGAATACATCAGTGGCGCGTTGCTGTCCTGGGCGCAGCGGCATGGTATCCGGGTCGAGCACATCCAGCCGGGCAAGCCACAGCAGAACGCCTACGTTGAACGCTACAACCGCACCATCCGCTACGCCTGGCTCGCCCAAACCCTGTTCGACACCATCGACCAGGTGCAGGACAAAGCCACCCGCTGGCTATGGACGTACAACCACGAGCGTCCGAATATGGCGCTCGGCGGCATCACGCCTGCCATGAAGTTGGCGATGGCCGCTTAGCTCCACTTCTGGCGACCGCTAAAAGCGGGGATTACCCTTGCATGGGTGGGCTGCGCTGTTGCAAGGCGCGCAGCGCGGTATCGGCGCGCGACAGGGCGCTTGTTTGAAGAACCCCTCGTCAGGCAGTTCAAGAGAATTCAGGCTCAACTCATGTCTTGTGCAGGCATGTTGAGATTGCCCGCTTCTACACTGTTTCGGCTGGAAACTGCTGCGCATTCGCCAACGCACGATATTCGCGCGGCGTCATGCCCACCGCTTGCTTGAATTGCCGCGCGAATGCGCTTTGATCGCTGAACCCGCACGCGTGGCCGATTTCGGTGAGGCTCTTGTTCCCGTGCAGCAGATGCATCGCCATCTGCAGGCGCAGCTTGGCCAATACCTGCTGCGGCGTGAGCTGGAAGACCTTGCGGAACGAGCGTTGCAGCTTGGACATGGAAAACCCGGTGATCTCCACCAGAGCCTGCATGCGGACGTTCTGCGCGTAATTGGCGTTGAGATACGCCAGCGCAAGTCGCAGCTTTTCGTACTGCGATTCGTGCCCGTCCTGCGGGCCCAGATCGCGCGAGATGCCGATGATGCCCTGCACCTTGCCATTCACCACCAACGGCCGCTTGCAGGTCAGGCACCAGCCAGGCTCACGATTGGCGAACAGGTGGAGCTCCAGCAGGTTGTCGATCACCTCGCCGGCCAGCACCTGCTCGTCCTGATTGGCGTAATTGGCGCCCAGTCCACTGGGATAGACCTCGGCAACACGCTTGCCGATCAGCTCCTTGCGCGATTTCAGCCCCAGCCGCCGCAGCATGGTCTGGTTGACGTGGGTGTAGCGGCCCTCGCGATCCTTGACGAAGAACAACACGTCCGGCACCGCATCGAACAAGGCTTCAAGATCGGCAGGATCGATGCTCTTCATGCGAGAGGGTTCATGCAGGGCAAGGTGCTCGAGACCGGGAAAAGCGCATCAAACCAGGTGTGCGATCGAAACGATCCGCCCCTGCCGCGCCATGATACGCCGCAGGCGCGATCGGCCTACGGCCGGAGGACTCAGCGTGCGTTGTTGCCTGCGTCCACTGCCGCCGGTGCAGGCTTGGCATCTCCCGCCGCAGCGGTCGGGTTACCGATACGATCCAGCGGCACCTGTCGCGCACGCCAGCTCTGCACGACCGCCGCACCGGCCTGTGAGCCCACCTGCACGCGCAGGCGCGCGCTGCCGCCGGGCGCAACGAACTCGATCTCGCAGTCGCCAGCGGCCATGCAGCTATCGGCCGCAAGTGGGTCCACCAGCTGCCAGCCTTGCTCCATCATCGCCTGCGCAAACGCGCGATACCCCATGCCGGATTTCAGCACGGCCGGCAATGGCACGCTCGCGTCGCCGCCTTGCTCGGACGACGCAGGCAGCGCCACCGAAGCGCGCGCAGGCGCAACGGCCGGCCGCGACGCAGCGCCCAGAGCAGGACTGCAGATCAGAGCGATTGCCCACAATGCGGGGCGGAACGACGTGCGCATGCAAACGGTCCTTGCGGTCCTGGCAGGGAACTGGGAAGAGGAAGATGCGCTAGTTTGACATGCCCGTGATGCGCTGCGGCAATCGCATTTGGGATGCATTGGCCCGTGATCTGGACAGCGGCGTTGCAACCGGTTCACTCCAAGCGTGCTCATCCAGCGCGCGTGATGCCATTGGATCGGTATAGACCTTGCGTTCGGGCGCCAGGCGACGGCAAGCCAGTCCTGCCGCGAGATGTTGTTGAAGCTGCGCACCGGCTCCATCACCACAAAGCGTGGTGCGGGGAAGGTGGCATCTGTTTGCACCACCATCAGGAACGGCTGCTTCTTCTCCGATCCGCGTCAGGCCGTGCCACCGTTGCGCTCACCGCCAAGACAGGTATCGTCAATCTACAAGAAACCGGTCAGTCTGCGCATGGCTTCGCGCTCGGCCATGACCTGCATGATCTTGTGCTTCATCCGCCAAGCGCTCTTGTAGTTGATGCCCAGATGGCGCATCAGCGCCAGCGGGGTCATATTCGTCTTGGTCGAGGTAAGCAGGTGCAGCCAGCATCCAGGTGCGCAACGGCAGCTTGGTGTCTTGGAACATTGTGCCGGCACGCGCTGCATTGGTAGTAAATGGCACCCCACGCTTGAAGCGTGACCGCGCCGGTCCGGTGCAGACAGGCAACGAAAGCCTTGCGGCCAGCGCCAATTGTAAAGCGCGCGATAGCACTAGGCTTCGATGCCGTAGGACGCCGACGAAATCAGGCATCGACAATCCATCCTGGAACTGCACGGCATTGATGCTCATCACACCACCTCATTAGCTTCAGCTGACAGCAGCATCCACACAGCCCGACGCAGATCCTGCGACAGCCGGCTGAAGGCAAGGGCTAATCAGGCAGCTTATTGATTCGGGTTGATCGTCAGATTGATGCATGCTATAGATTAATTACAGGTAAATCCAAGGGAGACTAGGATGAAATTTTCCGCAAAAATAGTATTTTTAAGCTTTTCTCTTGTTTCTCTTAATTCGGCTGCTCAGTCCCGTGGCGTAAATGTAGAGAGTGACGAAGTCAAGGCTTACGCATGGAGCGCTATGGTAAGTCCTTCTGAGGCAGCAAGAAGAGTGAATCTTCAAGAAAGCTCCTCGAAAGATTTGGCAGCTTTAACGAGTCGTTATAAAGATCGTCTTGCAGGTGCCTATTGGGAGGATTCACCTGATTTCCGATATGTTATCAGATTAAAAGGTAATAACCCGATTCCTCCAGTAAAGCTATCGACAAGGTTTGGCGATGTGCCTGTTGTAGTTAGAACCGGGGCTGGCAAGACTATGGAGGAAGTGCAAAAAATAATTAATGAGAACAAGGAGGCCATTGTCAAGAGTATACCCGGGCTACAGGGTTATTTTTATGATGAGAAAACAGGTGAGATTGTCTTGTATGTCTACGTTCCGGAGCCGGAAAAGGAAGGTATAAAGAAGGAGGTTTCTGCACTTGCAAGAGCGCTCGGGAATCCGGTCCGCATAGATTTCATGCCTGGGCCGATGCGGAACACAGCATACCTCCGGGGCGGCAACATACTTCAGGGTTCGAACGGCAACCAATGTACAACTGGCTTTATGGTTAGAGATGTTGCGACAAAAATGCCGGGAGTATTAACTGCTGGCCATTGCCCAAATACCATGGTTTATTACAACTGGGTTCCTGCCGGACAACCTGGACAGGTAACTGCCATTCTGGACTTCAAAAAAGAAATGTGGGATGCCAGTCATGACTTGCAGTGGCATAGTTTTCCAAACATAGGTTATGAGGCATCATCGTCAATTACTGGATCGACCACTGATCCAGCTGGTATCGAGGCTATAATATTTTCAGGTACGGCCAGTGTGGGGCAGCGAATTTGTCATCGCGGGGTAAATACTGGGTTTTCTTGTGGAGTGGTATCGGCAACAAGTTTTGGCTTTTTGCCGGGTGCCTGTAATGGCCAGAATTGTGATAATTCTGCTTACATGGTCATGGTTGGAAAGGAGCTAGCTTGCTTCGGCGGTGACAGCGGCGGCCCGGTGTGGAGCTCATCTACCGCGTATGGGATTGTGACTGCTGCTGCATACGCCGGCGCTAATCCTGGGCAGTGCGGCTCACTTGTATATATGAGAATTGGGAAAATAATAGATGCTGGATTGCGTCTCTTCTGATATCGATGCGACATAGTATCTGCGTGAGTCGGCATCCTCTAAAACGATAGGCCGCTTCTCCCAGTAATGCCTGGCGTATTCACTTTGCGCGACAGCGTGATCACCCACTGATGGCGCGCTTGAGTGTGCGCCGGGTTAACCCTGTACGTCGGAAGCTCCCATGCAGCCGTACCTGGACCTACAGACGTAGTACGTCGCATCGGAAATGCCCAGCTCACGACACACATCCTTGACTTGGCGGTCGCCTTCGATCTGCTTCAGCGTGTTAACAATCCGGGGCTCGGTGAACTTGCTATTGCGCATCGTCGGTCTCCTTGGGACTAGTGTGCCCGGAGGTAATCCCCCCACTTTTAGCGGTCGCCAGAAGTGGAGCTAAGCGGCCATCGCCAACTTCATGGCAGGCGTGATGCCGCCGAGCGCCATATTCGGACGCTCGTGGTTGTACGTCCATAGCCAGCGGGTGGCTTTGTCCTGCACCTGGTCGATGGTGTCGAACAGGGTTTGGGCGAGCCAGGCGTAGCGGATGGTGCGGTTGTAGCGTTCAACGTAGGCGTTCTGCTGTGGCTTGCCCGGCTGGATGTGCTCGACCCGGATACCATGCCGCTGCGCCCAGGACAGCAACGCGCCACTGATGTATTCAGGGCCGTTGTCGCAGCGGATCACGGCGGGCTTGCCGCGCCACTCGATGATCTGCTCCAGCGATCGGATCACACGGGCTGACGGCAGCGACAGATCCACCTCGATCCCCAGCCCCTCGCGATTGAAGTCGTCGAGCACATTGAACAGCCGGAAGCTGCGGCCGTCGGCCAACTGGTCGTGCATGAAGTCCATCGACCAGACCTGGTTGATAGCCTCCGGCACCGCCAGAGGCTCGGGCCGCTCACGCACCAGCCGCTTCCTCGGCTTGATCCGCAGGTTCAACTCCAGCTCGCGGTAGATCCGGTAGACCCGCTTGTGATTCCAGCCAAAGCCCTTCACGTTGCGCAGGTACAGGTAGCACAGGCCAAAGCCCCAGTCGCGATGGGCGGTCGTCAGGCGGACCAGCCAGTCGGCGATCCGGGCGTTCTGCTCGCTGGCCTTGGCCTGGTAGCGGAAGCAGGTCTGGCTCACCGCGAAGGCCTGGCAGGCGTGGCGGATGTTCGTACGCCCGCTCGTGACTGCCGATTGGGCCATCTCGCGTCGCTGAGATGGCCTCACCATTTTTTTGCGAGCGCTTCCTTCAGCAGGTCGGTACTGAGCTGCGCCTCGGCGTACATCTTCTTGAGCCGGCGGTTCTCCTCCTCCAGCTCCTTCATGCGCGCGACCATGGACACGTCCATGCCGCCGAACTTGCTGCGCCACTTGTAGAACGTGGCCGAGCTGATGCCGTGCTCGCGGCACAGCTCCGGCACGGGCGCACCGGCCTGGGCCTGCTTGAGCACGGCGATGATCTGGCTGTCGGTAAAGCGGGACTTCTTCATGGAACCTCCTCGGGAAAGGGGACGAGAAAATTCCACTTCTGGCGTCTGCTAATGGGCGGGGGGATTACCTTCCAGCCGCGACGGGCAGGATGCGACTGCCGAACGGTGACTTCGACAGCGCCCATCGCCCAGAGAACGCATTCGCTCAGGCAACCGACACGCCGCGCCTGGCGGCGTGTCGGTCGCCCGTCACTGGCCGATATGCTGCTTCAGCCAGCTGTTGACGGTGTCATGCCACAAGATGCTGTTATCCGGCTTGAGCACCCAGTGGTTCTCGTCGGGGAAATACAGGAACTTGGAATCGATGCCCTTGCGCTGCAGCGCGGTGAACGCAGCCAGGCCTTGTTCGACCGGAATGCGGAAATCCTGCTGACCGTGGATGACCAGCATCGGCACCTTCCACTTGTCTACATGCAGCACCGGGTTGAACTTCTCGTAGCCGGCCGGGTTCTGCCACGGCGTGCCGCCGTTTTCCCACTCGCTGAACCATAGTTCCTCGGTGGCATAACCCATGGTGCGGTTGTCGAAGACGCCGTCGTGGTCGACCAGGCACTTCCATGGTTGATTCCAGTTGCCTGCCATCCAATAGACCATGTAGCCGCCGTAGCTGGCGCCCAATGCACAGGCCTTGTCGCCGTCGAGGAAGCCGTATTGCTTCTGCGCAGCGGCCCAGCCTTTTTGCAGATCTTCCAGCGGGCGGTCGCCCCAATGCTGGCTGATGGCGTCGGTGAATGCCTGGCCGTAGCCGGTGGAGCCGTGGAAATCGATCATCACCACCGCGTAGCCCTGGCCGGCGTAGGTCTGCGGATTCCAACGGTTGCTCCAGCCATTGCCAAAACTGCCCTGCGGGCCGCCGTGGATCAGGAACGCCACCGGGTAAGTCTTGCCTTCCTGGTAGTTGTACGGCTTGACCACGTAGCCATGCACGGTGTCGTTGTTCCAGCCCTTGAACTGGAACTGTTCGTAGTCGCCGAACTGCACCTCTGGCAGCAGTTCGCCGGCGCTCTGGCTGATCGCACGCAGGCCCTGGCCTTGCGCGTCGCTGACGAAGACCTGGTCGCCACTCTTGAGCGAGCTGCGCGTAAACGCCAGCGTATTGCCGGCCAGCGTCGGGGCGTGCACGCTGCCCTCGCCTACCAGCTTGGTGGCCTCGCCGCTGGCGATATCGATCTTGAACAGCGGATGCTCGCCGAGATCGTCGGCACTGGTGTACAGGCTGCTGCCGTCGGCGCTCGGCACGATTTCGCCGGCCGAGCGGTCCCACTTCGGCGCGATCTCGCGGGTCTTGCCGCTGGCCACATCCATCGCCATCAGGCCGAAGCGGTCGGCCTCGAAGCCCGGGCGCTTCATGGCGCGGTAGTACAGGGTCTTGCCGTCGGTGCTGAACACCGGGCCGGCATCCCAGGCCGGGTTGGCCGCGGTCAGGTTGACCGGCGCAGATTTGCCGCTCGCATCCAGGTGGTACAGATCGAAGTTGGTCTGCCACGACTCGTCGTTGCCGGTGGGCTTGCCGCCGGCCTTGGCGTTCTTCCCTGCTTCCGGGCCATGCGGCTGCGGAATGCGCACGCTGGCCACCACGCTGCTGCCGTCGGGCGACCAGGTGTAATCGTCGTTGCCACCGAACGGCTTGGACGGCGCGTCGCCGGCCAGCGTGGCGCTGATCGCCGATGCCCCGACCACTGCCTTCGCACCAGCCGCAGGCAACTCGGCCACGAACAAGGTATTGCGGCGACCATCGTTCCAGGTGTCCCAATGACGCACGAACAACTGGTCGTACACCACGCCGCTGGCCTTGTTGTTCTTGAGCTCGCCCAGCTTCTTCTTGGTGCAGCCCAGGTCAGAACCGCAGTCCTGGAACACGCCCGCGCTGAAGGCGATGCGCTTGCCGTCCGGCGAGAGCTTGTAGCTGTCCACGTCTACCGCAAATGCGGTGAGTTGCTGCGGGGTGCCGCCGGCCATCGGCTGCGCGTAGAGCTGCTGGCTACCGGATTTGCTGCTGAGGAAGTACACCGTCTTGCCGTCCGGCGACAACGCCGGGCTGTTGACGTTCCATCCTTCCGGGGTGAGCCGCTTGGGCGGAGACAAATCGCGGGTGCGCAGATTGCGCACCCACAGGCTGGTGGCCGGCTTGCCATTGGCGGTCTTGGCCTGGCGCTTGGCAAACAGCACGCTGCTGCCATCGGGCGTGAGCGTGGGCGAGGACACCCGGTCCAGCGCCACCATGTCGCGCACATCGAAACCGCGCGCGGCGGCAAGGCTTGGCAGGGCAGCCAGCAGACACAGGGGCAATACGGCGTGACGCAGCTTCATCGAGCTCTCCGGCAACGGCAAAACGTGGATGGTAGGCGTTGCTGCGGCGCACGCGCAAAGGCAGGAGGTCATGCGTGCGCGACGTGATGCGCCGCGCACGCACGCGCCTGACCCATGCCGCCTGCACGCGGCACGGGCGGCTGGGCGCTTTGGGGCGACTAACAAAACGTAGCGAGCAGTCGTCAGGTGGGTGCGGACGGCGCACTCAGAACCGGAGTGTACGCGTGGTACATGCCGATTCCGAGCACAGGCCGCGCCCGCCTGGTGGCTGCGCAGTCGTTTTGTTAGCTGCTCTTAGAAGCGGTGCGACAGGCCTACGTAGACCTGCCTGTCGGGCGTGCGGTCGTTGAGGCCGAAATTGGCACCCACGTCCAGCTGCAATAGCGGATTGAGCAGATACGACGCCGCGATATCGGCCGAGTACTGCTCCGCGGTCCGTGCAGGGTCGCGGTTGATCGAGGACCACAGTTCCACCGCCATCGACAGCTTCGGTGTCAGCGGGCGCGCCAGATTGATCACGTTGACGATGGCGACATGCTTGCCGCTGCCATCGCTGTCGGCCAACCAATCCAGTTCCGGACCGAATGTCAGCGAGAAGCTGCTGGGCAGCGCAAAATTGATCGGCAATGCGACGCCGCCCTCCCATTCGTCGTTGCCCAATCCGGTGCGCGCGGTGGGTGCCTTGACGAAGGGCAGCAGCGCCACGCTGACGGTGTCGCTCTCGTACACACGCGCCTTCATGCGCAGATAGAGATCGCCGCCGCCGCTCAGGCTGCTGCGCGCGCCGGTCGCGCGGTCGGTGGTCTTGACCTGCAGCTGCGGCGCCCAATTGAGCTGCAGATCGATGCGGTCGCTGATGCCGTACTTGAGCGTGGGATTGGTGAAGTACGCCGTCTCTGTGCGTGTGCCGGGCTGGCTGTCGCGCGTGTGATTGCCGATGTCGGTTTCCAGCTGCCAGTTGCCAGCCGGTACGGTGCAGGTGGCATTGGCCTTGGTCGGCCGATCGGTGCAGAGCGCCGCTTCGGTCGCGTCTTGCGCCGGTAATCCCCCCACTTTTAGCGGTCGCCAGAAGTGGAGCTAAGCGGCCATCGCCAACTTCATGGCAGGCGTGATGCCGCCGAGCGCCATATTCGGACGCTCGTGGTTGTACGTCCATAGCCAGCGGGTGGCTTTGTCCTGCACCTGGTCGATGGTGTCGAACAGGGTTTGGGCGAGCCAAGCGTAGCGGATGGTGCGGTTGTAGCGTTCAACGTAGGCGTTCTGCTGTGGCTTGCCCGGCTGGATGTGCTCGACCCGGATGCCATGCCGCTGCGCCCAGGACAGCAACGCGCCACTGATGTATTCAGGGCCGTTGTCGCAGCGGATCACGGCGGGCTTGCCGCGCCACTCGATGATCTGCTCCAGCGATCGGATCACCCGGGCTGACGGCAGCGACAGGTCGACCTCGATCCCCAGCCCCTCGCGATTGAAGTCGTCGAGCACATTGAACAGCCGGAAGCTGCGGCCGTCGGCCAACTGGTCGTGCATGAAGTCCATCGACCAGACCTGGTTGATAGCCTCCGGCACCGCCAGAGGCTCGGGCCGCTCACGCACCAGCCGCTTCCTCGGCTTGATCCGCAGGTTCAACTCCAGCTCGCGGTAGATCCGGTAGACCCGCTTGTGATTCCAGCCAAAGCCCTTCACGTTGCGCAGGTACAGGTAGCACAGGCCAAAGCCCCAGTCGCGATGGGCGGTCGTCAGGCGGATCAGCCAGTCGGCGATCCGGGCGTTCTCCTCGCTGGCCTTGGCCTGGTAGCGGAAGCAGGTCTGGCTCACCGCGAAGGTCTGGCAGGCGTGGCGGATGTTCGTGCGCCCGCTCGTGACCGCCGATTGGGCCATCTCGCGTCGCTGAGATGGCCTCACCATTTTTTTGCGAGCGCTTCCTTCAGCAGGTCGGTACTGAGCTGCGCCTCGGCGTACATCTTCTTGAGCCGGCGGTTCTCCTCCTCCAGCTCCTTCATGCGCGCGACCATGGACACGTCCATGCCGCCGAACTTGCTGCGCCACTTGTAGAACGTGGCCGAGCTGATGCCGTGCTCGCGGCACAGCTCCGGCACGGGCGCACCGGCCTGGGCCTGCTTGAGCACGGCGATGATCTGGCTGTCGGTAAAGCGGGACTTCTTCATGGAACCTCCTCGGGAAAGGGGACGAGAAAATTCCACTTCTGGCGTCTGATAATGGGCGGGGGGATTACCCGCCTGCGCCTGAACTGCGAGGCCGCTCAGCGCTGCAGTCACGATGATGGCGAGCAGCGATGTGGGTGTCTTGCGGGTGGACGAGCGCGAGGTGATGGTGGGCATTGCGGTGATTCCAGGGCAAAGCGCGGCACGGATCGCATGACCGTGCAACGTTGAAGAGTGGGATATGGTGCGTTACGACGCGCGGCAGGGTGCCGCTGCGCCTGGTCGGCGGCGGCGCAACTGCGTTTTTCAGGGCGGCGCCAAGGCGGTCGCGATGCGATGCACGCGCCCACTGCAGGGAAGTGCGCAGGCTTGCACTGCCAGATACTTGCCTGGCTTTGCGGGGTCATGCACAGCGTGAGCGCGCCACGTTCTACAGCGTGATGGGGATCAGATCAGTCCGGGCATGCAGCACTCAGGGCGCACCGTTGTGCGGAAGACGGCACGATAAGCAGCAGCGGCATAAAGTCGCTATGCATGGCAGCTGCGCAGGGCGTAAAGCCGGCGCAAAGACATTGAATGTCGATGGCGGTAGCTGATGGCTATGCAGGCATAAATGCCCTGCATGCGGTAATCCTGCACGGTTCGCATGCGGTGTGTCGGACGCAGTCGCAGCCATGCAATCGAAACGGCGAATCACCCTCCGTCTTACAGAGGACCTGGCGCCATTGCAGCGCTGGCATGTCTTCGCCGGGTAGAGACCGGCGGCCCAAACAGCTGTTTCCCGTTCCATCACATCTGTACTGGATCAAGCTGCGCACACAACCAGGCGCCGGCTTGCAGATGGCGCATGCTGGGCGCATGCGCCATCCGGCATCGCACTCAGGCGGCCTGTTCGCCGCGCTTGCCGATGCGATACAGCAGCCAGCCGACCAGGGCCAGAATCGCCAGGCCGATCCACTGGTTGAGCTGGTAACCTCCAGGCAAGGCCAACACATCCTTGTTTTTGGTAATCACGATTGGCAATGCAATGCCAATACCCATCAAGGCCTCTCCCGTGATCAGGCCTGCGGCAAACAACACACCCGGACGATGCACGCGGTCACGGCCTTCTTCATCATCTGCACGAATCTTGTGGTAGCGCTCTACCAGATGAGCGATCAAACCACCCAGAAAGATCGGCACCATCAGTTCTAGCGGCAGGTAAATACCGATTGCAGCAGCGAGCACCGGCACACGAAAACGCTTTCCCGTCTTCTTCAGGTATTCGTCTACTGCGATGATCACTGCACCGACGCCAGCACCAATCGTAATGACAGCCCACGGCAACTGCCCGCCAAAGAGTCCTTTCGCTACCGATGCCATCAGCATTGCCTGCGGCGCAGGAAGCGTCTTAGATCCGATCCCGTATGCTTGGGCGAGTAAATTCAGCACAGGCCCCATGATCAGGGCGCAAGAAAATGCGCCGATTGCGAGCATCAACTGCTGTTTCCAAGGCGTAGCACCAACGAGATAACCGGTTTTGAGATCCTGCAGATTGTCCCCGCCCACCGCCGCCGCGCAGCACACCACAGCACCGATCATGATGGCGGCCACTGCGCCCAGCGGCGCAGCGCCGATGCCCACCGGCACCAGGCCGCTCTTGCCGAGCAGCAACACCAGCACTGCCGAGGCGAACAGGATGGTGGAGATGGTGATGCCCGACACCGGGTTGTTGGACGAACCGATCAGACCCGCCAGATAGCCCGAAACGGACACGAACAGGAAACCGGCCACGATCATGATGATGGTCATCGGGATCGACACATGCCACTGCTGCACGATGGCCTGATACAGGCCCAGCAGCGGTAGCGTGCACAGCACCAGCGCCACCAGCATCCACTTCATCGGCAGATCGCGCTCGGTCTCTGCGACCACGCCGCCGCCACTCTTGCGCGCAGCCGCAAAACCGCTCTTGACCCCGGAAAACAGCGATTTGCGCAGCGAAAACAGGGTCCACACACCACCGATCAACATCGCGCCGACACCGAGGTAGCGGATCTTCGCGCCCCAGATGCCGAACGCTGCATCGGCAGCCGATGCACCGACCAGGCTCTGCGCCAGGGCCGGGTCCGAGCCCATGAAGAACTGCTGATACAACGGGATGGCGATGTGCCAGGACAGGATCGAACCGGACAGCACCACGATGCCCACGTTCAAACCGACGATGTAGCCCACGCCCAGCAGCGCCGGCGACAGGTTGGTGCCGATATAGCCCACCAGCCGGCTGCTGCCCAGGTAGGTGGCCTGCGCCCAGGTGTCCGGAATCACGCGCAGGCCGCTGGCCGCAGCCAGCTTGACCAGCGCACCGATGGCGCCGGAAATGGCCAGAATCTTCAGGCCCGGACCGGGATTTTCGCCGGCCTTCAGTACTTCGGCCGCCGCCTTGCCCTCGGGGAACGGCAGCGGGTCTTCGACGATCATCGAGCGACGCAGCGGCACCGAGAACAACACGCCCAGCAGGCCGCCCATGCCGGCGATGCCCAGCACCCACCAGTACTTGAAGTCCGGCCAATAGCCCATGATCACCAGCGCGGGGATGGTGAAGATCACCCCGGCCGCGATCGACGAGCCAGCCGACGCCCCGGTCTGGACGATATTGTTTTCCAGGATGGTGCCGCCGCCCAACAGGCGCAGCACACCCATCGACACGACAGCTGCCGGGATGGCAGTGGCGATGGTCAGGCCGGCGAACAGGCCGAGGTAGGCATTGGCGGCCGAAAGCACGACCGCCAGCACGATGGCCAGCGCGACGGCACGGAAGGTGAGCTGGCGCGGCTGCGCGTCGTGGCTCATTGGGCATTCCCCTGTAGGCAAAAAATCCGCACCACGCTAGCGCCTGTGTCCACGCGAGTCCAGCTGCGACGCGGCGTGACAGTGTGCGTGCTGTGGCGGGTGGACTCCACCGGGGCGACCCGACGCACGCGCTGCTGCCTGGGGTACAACTGTCCAATCGCAGCGGCATCCGGCGCGTTTGCTGCTAAGCGCGCGGGCACGTTTCCACACACGTTCACCCCAGCGTCGATACACGTGCGGCGTGCCTGCCGCCTGGCGCCAGCTGCTGCGAAGCGGAGCCTAGTCGCGCTGACGCCTGCCGGAATCTGCGCCCGACGCGGCGATCACTGCATGGCAGCAGCGGACACCGCGCGTGCAATGCAAGCCGCACACGACTGCGCATGCGCTGCTGCGCCGGCAATGACGCAGCAGCGCGTCCTGCCGAGCGTCAGTGCAGCAACTCGGCAAAGGCGCGATCGGCCTCGATGACTTCCGGCAGCGCGGCGAACAACCCGTCCAGATCCACGCCCTCCATCAGCGGGCTGCGTATCGCTTCCAGTGCCTCCGCGGTGGCGCCGCCATGCGCATGCAGCGCATCGCAGACCAATACCGCCTGGGCCACCAGCAATGGCATGCGTGCACCGTCCGGGGCCGCGGCGGGCCGGACCTGATACGCAATGGCTTCCTGGATCAGCACGGGCAGCTGCCAGCGCCGTGCCAGCTCGGCCCCGACTTCCGGGTAACCGAAGCCCAGTTGCAGGGTCTCTTCGGCCGCATGACCGGCAGAGGAGGTTTCGTGATTGATGCGGCTGGCGTATTCCGGCGCACCGGACTGGATCAAGAGCTCGCCGATGTTGTGCATCATCCCGCAGGTGAAGGCCGTCTCCGGGTCCAGCCCCTGCTGGCGCGCCAGCAGGCGGCAGATGCCGGCCACTTCGAAACTGTGCCGCCAGAAGGCCTTGAGGTCGAAGCCCGGGCCGGCCCGGAACGCGCCCGTCATCGCCGACGCCAGCACCAGCGTGCGCAGCGTGTTGAAGCCCAGGCGCATGGCCGCGTCTTCCACGCTGGTGGAATCGCGCAAGCCATGGAAGCGCGCCGAATTGGCCAGCCGCAACACTTTGGCGGCAATCACCGGATCGCGCTCGATACTGTGCGCCAGCGTATCGATATCGGTCTGCGGATCGTCGAATTGACGGATCAGGTCTTGCGCCACCTCGGGCACGGTGGGCAAGGTGTGCAACTGGTCGAACAACGCCTCCAACTTCATGATCGCCTCGTGGGTGAAAGACAAGCCAGCGCGGCCGCGCGGACCTGCATGGTGTAACACGGACCGGTTCACTGCCAATGACCGACGGCAGGACGATTCACTCAGGCTTCTGGCTGGGTCTGTACAGCGCACGGCCTCACCGGCTGGCCCGACCGACAGGAAAGGCAAGCGCACTCGGTAGTTCGACAAGGCGACCGTCTCGATGACGCTCAGTCGGCCTTGGCGCCACCCAGCGATCTGGACAGAAACGCCAGCAACTGGGTGTAGAACGCGCGTCGATGGGGTTCGGTGTAGAAGCCGTGGCCTTCCGTGTCGAAGTACAGCGTTTCCACTGGCGTGCCGGCCTGGCGTAATGCCGCTTCCATTCGCTTGCTGTGCTGGATGGGCGCGCGCTCGTCTTCGCCCCCTGCGGCCAGGAACACCGGCACCTTGATCTGCTTGGCCAGATTGACCGGCGAACGTGCGGCCAGGGTGGCCGGATCACCCAACCACTGCTTGAGGTAGTTCTCGCCGGAACCGCGCTTCTGGATGTCGCCGCTGGTGAACATCATCGGCAAGTCGTAGACGCCCACATAACCGGCCGCGCACGCATACAGGCCCGATTCCTTGGCCGCACCCATCAAGGCTGCGTACGCACCGTAACTGGCGCCAAAGATGCAGATCTTGCGTGCATCGGCATACCCCTGGCCAATCGCCCAGCGCGTTGCGTCGGTCACATCGTCCTGCATGGTGCCGCCCCACTGACGCGCGCCGGCGTGCTGGAAGTGGCGCCCATAATTGCCAGAGCCACGGAAATTGATCTGCAGCACCGCATAGCCCGCTTGCGCCAGCAGCTGCGCATCGTCGTCGAACTGCCAGCTGTCGAAGATCTCGAAGGGACCGCCATGGGGCATCACCACCATTGGCAGCTGTTTGTCGCCCCCGCTGCGCGGCAGCGTGAGATACCCATGCAGCGGCACCCCGTCACGTGCCTGCAGCGCAATCGGCTGCACGGTGGCCGTGCGCTCGGGGTCGAACCAGTCGCGCCGACTGATCACATGCTGGGCTTTGTTCTGTTGCGTGTCGAACACGTAGAAGTCGCCAGGATTACTGCCCGAATAGGCTTCCAGCATCACGTAGCGACCGTCTTTGGTGCTGGAGGTCACGCGCACCGCATTGCCGGCGAAGGCCGCCTCCAGACTGTGATACATCCGCGCCTCGACACCATGCTCGTCGAAAAAGCGGGTGTGGGGGCGGTCGGCCATGAAAATGGCGCCGACCGGGATACTGGTGCCGTTGCGGTAGATGATCTCCAGTGGGTCGGCCACCGCGTCGCGCAATAGCTGCTCACGGTGATCGGCCTGGATGTCCCAGCCGACGATCGCATCGGGGCCGTTGGCGCTTTGCACGCGCAAGTAGGCAATGCGCTCGTCTTGCGAAAAACCCAGCGGTGTTTCGACATGGCCACTGACCTGCTCGTCGTTGATCAGCGCCCATTGGTCGCCCGCGCCCTTGCGGTAATACAGCTTGCTCACGTTATCCGAGCCCGCCCCCTGCGCAAAGCGCACCTGCCCATGATGGTCGGTGGTGAAACTGGCGCGCTGAATCGGCGCAAGCGCCAGCGGGAGACGGCGGCCGGTGGTGACGTCGAGCTTTTCTGCGCGGGTATAGGGATCCTGCCCCGACATCGGCCAGATCGCCACGATCACGCTGCGGTCGTCGTCGGGCAAGGGATCGGTCAGGAATGCGGCCACCGCTTCGGTCTTCTTGACCTTGATGTTGGTGCCAAGGCCGGTACCGCGTGCGCGGTAACCCACCAGCAACTCGACTCCGGTGCCGTCGGCATTGATGGCATACAGCTCGCCGGTCGGCAGCGGCTTGTCGAGCAGGCCGTACTTCTGTGCAATGGAAATCAACACGCGGGTGTCGCTGACCCAGGCGAAATCGCTCACGTACGTGTTCTTTTCCAGCACGAAGGTGGCGCCGATGCTGTTGTCCGAACGCCGCATGATCGCAAGGGCGGTCTTGTCTTCCATCGGCACGGTCGCGGCGAAATACGCGCCGCTGGGCGATAGCTTGATGTCGGCGAACTTGTCTTTCTTGATGTAGGCGCCGACATCCACCTGGGCCGTGGCAGTGCCGGCCGCCATCAGCAGCACCAAGGCCGCAGGAATGATCCATTTCCGCATGTACTGCTCCGTGTTGTAGGCAAACCGAGTGCGGAATCTAGCAGCAATCCATGCACCTAAAAAGCGTCAATGGAAATCGCGCGAGGGCAGCTGCATGTCGCCGAGCAGGTTGCTGAGGTCGTACAGGTCGCCGGCGATGAGATGCTCTACGCCGTCCACGCGTTCCCAGCGACCGCGCACGGCAAGCAGGCGCGATTCCAGCAGCGCACGGCGGCGACGCAGCGCAAGGTGCGACCAGACGATGACGTTGATCATGCCCTGCTCGTCTTCCAGGGTGACGAAGATGGTGCCCTTGGCGGTGGCCGGGCGCTGGCGCTGGGTAACCAGGCCGGCCACATGCACGCCGCTGCCGTGGCGGCGGCCCTGCAATTCGCGCAGGCCCAGGATGCGTCGCTGGCGCATCTGCGGCCGTAGCAGCGCCATTGGATGCTGGCGCAGACTCAGGCCGACCAAGCGGTAATCGGCGAGAATTTCTTCGCCTGCGCGCGGCGCCTCGAACTCCACCGGGCGCTCCTCCGGGCTGCCCGGCAACAGGGGGCGGCGCGCCTCGACACCGGCCATGGCCCAGCGCGCGGCGTTGCGGTTGCCCACCATGCCTTGCAGAGCGCCTGCTTCTGCCAATGCCAGACGTGCTTTTTCGTCGAGTGCGGCGCGCAGGCACAGATCGCCGATATCGGCGAACGCCCGCTGCGTGCGTGCGGCAACGATGCGCTGCGCCACCACTTGCGACAGTCCGGCGACCTGCCGCATGCCCAACCGGATCGCTGGTTGTTCGCCTGGGTCTTGGTCGCTGCACCAGGGCCGGCCACCGACCAGGGTGTTGTCCCATTCGCTGTGCAATACATCCACCGGCAGCACCTCCACACGCTCGCGCTCGGGGCTGCCGCGGCGCGCATCCTGCACGATCTGGCTGGCCGAATAGAAACCCATCGGCTGCGCGTTGAGCAGCCCGCAGGCGAAGGCAGCCGGCTCGTGGCGTTTGAGCCAGCAACTGGCATAGACGAGTTTGGCGAACGAGGCGGCGTGACTCTGCGGAAAACCGTAGGAACCGAAACCCTTGATCTGTTCGAAGATCTGGTCGATGAAGCTGGAGGCGTAGCCTTTGCCCTGCATGCGTTCGCGCACGCGCGTGCGATGTTGCTCCATGTCGCCGCCGCGCCGCCAGGCCGCCATGGAGCGGCGCAGATTATCCGCTTCGCTCTCGGTGTACTCGGCGGCATGCATCAACAGCTCCATCACCTGCTCCTGGAACAACGGCACGCCCAGCGTGGGCTTGAGGATGTCTTCCACTTCCGGCGATGGATAGTTCACTTCCTCGCGCCCCTGTCGCCTGCGCAGATACGGGTGCACCATGTCGCCCTGGATCGGCCCGGGACGCACGATCGCCACTTCGATCACCAGGTCGTAGAACACCGCAGGTTTGAGCCGCGGCAGCATCGCCATCTGCGCGCGCGATTCGATCTGGAACACGCCGACGGTGTCTGCGCGCTGGATCATCTTGTAGGTTGGCAGATCGTCACCGGGCAACGTGGCGATGCTGTAATTGCGCCCGCGGTGGCCGCGCACCAGATCCAGCGTCTTGCGGATGCAGGTCAGCATGCCCAGGGCCAGGCAATCGACCTTGAGCAACTTCATGGTTTCCAGATCGTCCTTGTCCCATTGGATGATAGTGCGGTCTGCCATGGCGGCGTTTTCCACCGGCACCAGCAGCGACAAGGGCTCGTCGGAGATGACGAAGCCACCGACATGCTGTGAGAGATGCCGCGGGTGATCGCGCAAGTGCTCTGTCACGGCCAGGATCTTGTTGATCAACGGGTTGGCAAGATCGAACCCGGCTTCTTCGATGCGCTGTTCCATCGGTGTTTCGCCATTGCCCCAGCCATAGCAATTGGCCAGCAACGCAATCTGGTCCGGCGGCAGGCCGAAGGCCTTGGCCACATCGCGCACCGCGCTCTTGCCGCGATAGTAGATCACCGTCGCCGCCAGCGCCGCGCGTTCGCGCCCGTACTTGCTGTAGACGTACTGCAGCACTTCCTCGCGGCGTTCATGTTCGAAGTCCACGTCGATATCCGGCGGCTCATCGCGTTTTTCGGACAGGAAGCGCGCCATCAACAGACGCGTCTCGTCGGGATTGACTGCGGTGATGCCCAGCGCATAACACACCGCCGAATTGGCCGATGAGCCACGCCCCTGGCAGAGAATGTCCTGTTCGCATGCGAAGCGCACCACATCTTGCACAGTGAGGAAGAAAGCTTCGTACTTCTTGAGCGCGATCAGCGCCAACTCTTTTTCGATGTCATCTCGCACCTTGGCCGAGATGCCGCCCGGCCAGCGCTTGCGGATGCCGGCTTCGGTGAGCTGGCGTAGATAGCTGGTGGGCGTGTGGCCTTCCGGCACCAGTTCTCTGGGATAGGTGTAGCTGATCTTGGAAATATCGAAGGTGCAGCGTTGCGCCAGCTCCACCGTGGCCTGCAACAACGCTTCCGGGTAGATGTTCCCCAGGGCACGCCGGGTGCGCAAATGGCGTTCGCCATTGCGAAACAGGTGCGCGCCGCAGTCCGCCAGCGGCAGCGTGTGGCGGATGGCGGTCAGGGTGTCTTGCACGATGCGCTCGCGGCGCTGCGCCATATGCACATCGCCGCTGGCCAGTGCGGTCATGCCCAGTTGCTGCGCCAGCGCTTGCAGCGCCTGCAGGCGTGCGACATCGTCCTGTTCGCGATGCAATTCCACTGCCAGAAATGCGCGCTCGCCGAACACCTGTTGCAACCAGGCGCCCTGCTCTGCCTGCGGCTGCGCGCCGGGCAGCCACAGTGCAAACACGCCCGGCGCCACATCGCGAAACTGCGCTTCCACCTCGGCCCGCCCCAAGCGATACGCGCCCTTGCTGGCCGCGCGCCGCGCGGTGGTGATCAGCGCGCACAATTGCGGATAACCGTTCGCCTCTTCCACCAGCAGCACGAAGCGGGTGCCATCGACCAGGGCGAATTCGCTACCGACGATCAGCCGCACGCCGGTGGCGCGCGACGCTTCCAGACCACGCACGATGCCGGCCAGCGAGCATTCGTCGGTGATGGCCAAGGCGCTGTAGCCGCAGTGTTGTGCGCGCACGAACAGCTGTTCGGCGCTGGAGGCGCCACGCAGGAACGAGAAGTCCGACAGGCAGTGCAGCTCGGCATAGGCGGGCAAGCCATCGGCAACATGCGCATGGCTGATGTCGTCATTGGCCGCGCGCAACCGTGCGGCCACATTCCAGGCGCGCGGCATGCGCCCGCCGGGCGTGTCGCGGTCTACGCCATCGATGGCGTCATCCCAGCTCATGGACGGCTGCCTTCAACAGCGCGCTGCGCCAGACGGTTTTTGCAGCACGCAGCAGATCGCACCATTGCAGATGCTGCTGCGTCTTGCCTGCAGCCCTGGCATCGGCCACGCGTGCCCCAGCCGCAACCACCAGACAGTCGGTACCTGCTCCGATACCGCGCGAACATGCGCGCGCTCACGCAAACCACCCATGCAGCATCCAGCCATCTACCCGGCCAGGTGCGGCAAAGGCCCAGCCACGCCGGCCGCGCGCAGTCTCCACCACGTAGTAATCGCGACGGGCTTCATCGTCGTCCCACCAACCGCTTTCCAGCCGTTCCGGGCCGGACACGATGCGCAGGTGCGGGTCGTGCAGCGGCACCGGCTGCGGTAGCAACCAGGTGGGGCGCGGCGGACGCGGCGGCGCAGCGGCTTCGCGCACCGCATCGCCGATGGCGCGACGCCACGCGCGCTCCGGGCGCGGGTCGTCGGCCGGCAACACACGATAGACCGCGTCATCGCCAAGCCGTGCACGCAGGCGCTCGCGCAGTTGCGGCCACTCCACCGATTGCTGCGCGCGCTGATCGAACAGGTCGCGCATGGCCGGCACGAACGGTGGTAGTTGCCGTGCCAGCAAGCGCATCGCCACCACCGGCCGCGGAATCTCCACACGCTCCAGCCGGTTGCGGGCCAGCTCGAACAGCAAGGTCGGCGCGCGCTCCGGTGTGAGCAGGCCGATCTCCACATCGGTGGCGCCTTCTTCGTGCTCCAGGCGCAGCAAAAACCGCTGCACGCCGCCATCGCGAATGGACAGATACGTGCACAGGTCGCCGATCAGCCGGCGCAACGGAAACAGCAGCGCCGGATGCGTTTCCACCTCATAGCCCAGCTCCACGCGATGGTCGAAGTGGTCTGGCGGCGCGTAGCACTCCAGTGGGTCGTCGACCTGCCCGTAGAGGCGATCCAGATGATCGAGCAGGCCCGCACCAAACCGCCGGCGCAACCCGTCGCGCGGCAGGCCGCGCACCGCCGCGAGCGTGCGCACGCCCATGTGCTGCAGGCGCTCGCCGGCATCGTCGGGCAATGCAGCGCGGCGGACAGGCACCTTGTCGAGCGTGCTGTGCAGGGCCGGCAATTGCGTCACCGCCATGCCGTCGCGCAGGCCGGCCAGCACGCGCGCGGCGCGCGGCGTAGGCGCCAACGCAAGCCGGTGCTGGAAGCCCAATGCCTGCAGCTCATCGCGCAGGCGGCGCTCGAAGCGTGGCCAGGGACCGAACAGGCGAAAGCTGGCACCGGCTTCCAGCACGATGGCGCGCGACCACTGCTGGCTGACCAGCGAACTATGCCGATACGCCCAGGCCGCAAGAAAGCGCTGCGTGCGCGCTTCGTTTTGCGCGTCGTAATCGATGGTGCGCACCTGGGTCATCAAGGCATGCGCTGCCGATAGCCGCATGCCGGCCTTCAACCCAGCTGCGCCAGCGGCAGCATTGACCGAATGCAGGCTGCGCAGCTGCGCCGGGCCTTCCACCAGCGCCAGTGGCGCCTGCGGCTCTTCCAGACGCCGAAGGACGGCGTCCAGCGCCAGCTGCGGCAGCAAGATGCAGGCCCACAACATGCGCGTGCCTCAATGCGCCAGCCGCAACGGCTGCGACGGCACCTGCCCGCCGCGGCATTTGCGCACCTGCCAGGCATCGCGCTCGGGCAGGAATTCCAGCCGCAAGGCCGCCGGCGATGCATTGACCGCATGACGGCGGTCGCGCAGTGCGAACGCGCAGCAATTGCCGCTATCGGCCGCCACCTGCAACCGGCGCAGCGCACGCGCATCGCCAGTCTGCGGCCAGCCCAGTACTGCAGCGCATGCGCCGCTGCGCAAACATTGTTCGAACGCCCATAACGCGTCGCGCGGCTCGGCCTGCACCACTTCCAGATGCTCCAGCACCACCCCGCCTGCCTGCCAAGCCGGCGCGTAAGGAATGAACGGCGGCGCGACCAGCACCACCCGGCTGCTGCTGGCGGTCATGCGTGCCAGCGTGGGCAGCAACAAGGCGATTTCGCCGATGCCATGCGCAGGCAACAGCAACTCGGTCAACGCACGCCGCGGCCAGCCGCCATCGGGCAGCAACGCATCCAACGCCGCATGCCCGGTGGATTCACCGCCATTGGCGGTGGCCGTGCCCTGGCCTGCACGCCAGACGGTGCGCGCAGCCAGCAGGGCGTCCAGCGGCAGTGCCACGGCCGCATTGCCGTCCTGTCTGATGCGCGCCGGCTCCTGGCTCATCTCAGCCCTGCCGGATCAGGCCGCAGTACAGCCCTTCGATCGCGAAGTCGGCATCGGCCGCCACCACGATCGGCGCATGCGCGCGATTGCGCGGCAGCAGGCGGATCCGTTCGGCGCCGCGCTCCAGGCGCTTGATGGTGATTTCGCCATCCACCCGCGCCACCACGATCTGCCCGTCGCGCGCCTCGTTGCTGCGGTGGACGCCCACCAGGTCGCCATCCAGGATGCCGTCATCGATCATCGAATCGCCCTGCACTTTCAGCAGGTAATCCGGGCGCAGCGAGAACAGCGCGCGGTCCAGCCAGAGCTGACGCTCCAGGCCGATATCCGCGCCGATCGGCAGGCCCGCTGCTACTCGCCCCAGTACCGGCAAGGCCAGCAATGCATCGCGACCGGCGCCACCCGGCATGCGGATGCCGCGTTTCTGATTGGGCAGCAGCTCGATCAACCCGGCGTCTGCCAGCGCCTGCACGTGCTTTTGCGCGGCATTGCGCGAGGCAAACCCGAAGGCCTGCGCGATCTCGGCCAGGCTGGGCGAGACGCCTGCCTGGGCCTGCTCCTGCAGGAACGCCAGCACGGCGGCACGTTGGGGGGAAAGCGATGGCATCGGGGCGCGGCAGCAGCAGGAGACAAGGTGTACATTTGTACACCCATCGATCGCAGCAGGCGAGACTGGCTTGCTGAGCCGCTTCAGCACGCCGCTTGCGACCGGCCAACGACAGGGTTATAACTTTCGTACCAACGTGAGAGTGCCGCCATGAAACTCAAGATCACCGCCATCGGCAATTCCGCCGGCGTCATCCTGCCCAAGGAACTGCTGGCCCGCCTGCGGCTTGGAAAGGGCGACGAACTCTATGCACTGGAAACGCCCGACGGCATCAAGCTGACCGCATTCGACCCGACGTTGGCCGCGCAGATGGATGTGGCCGAGCAGGTGATGCGTGAGGATCGCCAAGTGCTGAACAAGCTGGCCAAGTGAACACGCGCATACTGGTCTGGATCACGCATGCGCTTGCATTGGCCATCCACGAACGCCAATTGAGCGAGCACGGGGGCGCAAGCGGAGTGCGCGACGAAGCGCTACTGGATTCGGCACTTGCACGCCCGCAACAACTGTTTTCGTATGGCGACCCTGCGCCCGATCTGGTGGAGCTGACGGCCAGCCTGGCGTATGGGCTCGCGCGCAATCACCCGTTCGTGGATGGCAACAAACGGACTGCCCATGTGTGCTACCGGGTCTTCTTGCTGCTCAACGGTGCCGAGCTCATCGCCTCGCAGGAAGAAAAATACGTTGCCATGATGGGGCTGGCCAATGGCGGGTGGAGCGAAGCGGCATTCGCCCAGTGGCTACGGCCGCGCGTGCGGTTGCGTGCAGACATTCATGTACACGAACCGCAAGGTTATTACGGCTGAAGCAACCCCGGGCATCAACGCGCCAGTATTGGCACATGAGAGCGCAAGTAGCGGATCTAAACGTCGCAACTCGGTCAGCATCGACGCCACTGTCTGACGCATGCCCCCTTATTCGGCACGCTTGCGCGTCGCTGCCGCTTTCTTCGCAGCGGCCTTGCGTACGGCCGGACCCTTGGTCTTTGCCGCCTTCTTTGCTGCCGTCGAACGGTCGCTGGCCGTGCGCTTTTTCGCGGCACGCGTGGTCTGTTTGGACAATGCCTGTTTGCCTACCGTCTTCTTGGCGGTCGTGTCCTTGCTGGCGGTCTTGAGGGCTTTCTTGGCACCGGCCGAGCGCGTAGGCGACACCGGCTTTTTGGAGGTTGCCGCGGCCTTGTCCTGCGCGGCTTTTTTCTTGGTGGCCTTGGACGCGGAACTGCGCGGGGCAACATCCACGCCATCGCGGCGCGCCTTGGACAAGCCGATCGCAATGGCCTGCTTGGTGCTTTTCACACCATGCGCGCCGTCGCGCACCTGGTAGATTTCTTCTTTGACATATTCACCGGCCTGGGTGCTGGCCGATTTCCCTTCGCGCTTGTCCTTGGCAGCAGCGCGGCGTGTCTTGGCCTGTGGCATGGCACTTCCCCTGTTGTGGATGGCAACTCGATGTAACAAGCATGGCGTCAATGCGCAGTGGGCGTGGTGCTCACCTGGCGTTGAAGCATGCCTGCCGCCTTACCAAGTCCTGCATGCGCAGCGACCGATCCACGCAACGACATGCGCCACCGCCAGCGATCACGACGCCTCACCGGCTGGCAAGGGTTCGCCTTGGGCATCGTAGGCGGGCGGGTGATAGAAATTGACCGTCTTCAGCGGTGTATTCCCCGTATTGCGGATCGCGTGGGTTTCACCGCGCTCGATGGCGATCAGGCTACCGGCCTGCAGTGCATGGGTCTGCCCCTCGATCACTGCCTCGCCGGTGCCGTCCACCACGTACAGCCATTGATCGGCACCACGGTGGCGATTGCCAGGCCCGCCTTCGCCCTGCCCCGGTGCAATCACCATTTCGGCCGCTTGCACCTGGCGCACAGAAAACAGCACCTTGAATGCGTCGGTCAATGTCAGTTGTGCAATCTGCATAAGCCACTCCTCAGGGTTGAGGCGATGCTGAGGCCACGCACGTCAACATGCTGGCAACATGCTCAGCGGCTGCGGCAATACCAAACCCAAATGTGTTCGGGCAGATGTTGCTGCATGGGAAAATCCAATGCGCGATAGCCATCGAGTACATCGCGCAGCGCACGTTGTGCTGGCGTAGGACCGACCAGGCCATCCAGTTCGTCCGCACTCAACTGCACCGCGGCCCAGTCGTAGAGCCGATCGATACGCTGGGCCATCGCCGCTTGCAGCCAATCGCGCAACACGAACACGCGATACCCGCCCTGCTGCAGTTGCGCGACTGCACCTTGCAATGCATCGCCCACGCCCCGAAACCATTCGGTATGCCCACCGGCCACTGCGCGGATCGCCATCGGTGCCGGTGCGTTGTGCGCAAGCAGCGGGCGCCGCAGTTGCAGTTCGAGATCGCGCGCATCGCGTTCGCGTTCGGTTTCCACCAGCAGCCCGTGCTCCAGATCGAAAAAATCGAACCAGCGCGAATGCAGGCTACCGATGCGCCCCAGCGGATCACGCGAAAAACCGATCTTGCAATGGTCTTCCCACTGGCAGGGGAACACATAGGTGAAGCAACGTCCGTCGATGGCCACCGGCGTGCTGCCATGTGCGCGCACGCTCATCGGCGACCTGCATGCGCTTGGGTCGGCTGCGCCGTGTGCGCCTCCTCCGGCGCCGGTTCCCAGCCGAACACGCTGCGCCCGCCATAGCGATGCGAATCGCGACGTTCCTGCGCGATGTAGTTTTCCACCGTCGGCCCTTGTGCACTGGCTTCGAGCCGACGCGCCTGTGCATCCAGCCGCGCAATCGCCTGCAAGCGTTCGTCGTTGCCTAGCTTGGCCTGCTGCATCGCCTGCTTGAGTACGCCGATGGTGTGGTCGAGCACGCGTGTGGGCACCGGGAACGGTTGCCGGTCCTTGCCGCCATGCGCAAGCGAAAAGCGCGCCGGGTCGCTGAAACGGCATGGCGTGCCATGCATCACCTCGGCCACCATCGCCAGCGAGCGCAACGTGCGCGCCCCCACGCCGGGCACCTGCAGCAACGCGGTGAAATCGCGCGGCCCGGCTTCGGCGGCGGCGGCCAGGCTGGCGTGCAGCCGTCGTGTGATCACGTTTTCGCTGCGCACATCATGATGATCGGGCATGCACAGATGCGGTTGTTGTGCAGGGTCCCAGGCGTGGCCGGCGAATAGATCGCCGGTGAGCGGACCTTGCGCCGCAAGCGCCGCGCCAGGCGCCTCCACATCCGCAATCCGTTGCCATTGGCGGGCCAGCCGGTCCGGCGCTGTGCTGCGCAGCAGCTCCAACTGCGCATCGCGCGAGGCCGCGGCGCGGTGGTCGGCGAGATTGACGATATTGCCTTGATGCGCGCCATCGATGGCTGCATGCGGCGCATCCACAAAGCTGCTCAGTCCTTCGGAGAGCCAGTGATACCGGCGCGCCTGCTTGCGCTGCCCGTGCATGCCTTGTTGCACCACCACCCAGCGGCCATCGTCGCTGACGATGAAGCCATGCAGGTACAGATCGAAGCCGTCCTGCACGGCAGCGCTGTCCACCTTGGCGACCAGGCGGCTGGCCTGTGCCAACGCGGCGCCGTCCAGCCCGACCGCATCGCCCACTGCCAACAATTCGGACGGCGTGGCGCGCGAATGCCGGCCGCGCCCGCCACACACATGAATGCCCAGTTCGCCGGCCAGCGGCGTCAACCCGCGCTTGAGTGCGCCGATCACGCTGGTGGTAATGCCGGAGGAGTGCCAGTCCATGCCCATGACCGCACCGAACGACTGAAACCAGAACGGGTGCGCAAGCCGCCGCAACAATTCATCGCGCCCATAGCTGTGCACGATCGCCTCGCACATCACTGCGCCAAGCCGTGTCATCCGCTCACCCAACCACCGCGGAACGCGACCTCCATGCAAAGGAAGATCCGCACTGCCACCACGCCGGCTCATTGCTGCCACCTCGTCTTCATGCCGCCAGGATAACGGCGGCACGTCGCAACAGCTGGGACACCGCCGCATTGACGCGCGCGGGAAGCTGACGAATTCAGCGCAGCATGTGGCACTCCACGCGATGCCCGCCTGCGCACGCGCGCCATGCAGGCGCGAGCGTGTAGCGGTCACGACGCCGCTCCTGAATGCGCGTACGCCGCGCCGCATCGGTGCCAATCGCAGTCATGGTCACTTTGCGTTGACCACAGCGCCGTCAAGGTGGTGGTCCTTCTCCTCAGCCATCGCCACGGGGTTCGCATGACTGCCACACCCGCCACTGCCCATGACACGGCGCCGGCCACTGCCACCACCAGTGCGCCGACCTACCCAGTCAACCTGCGCATCAACGGTCAGCCGTATCACTTGCAGCTCGAAGCCTGGGTGAGCCTGCTCGACCTGCTGCGCGATCGCCTCGACCTCACCGGCACCAAGAAAGGTTGCGACCATGGCCAATGCGGCGCTTGTACGGTGCTGGTCGATGGCCGCCGCATCAACAGTTGCCTGACCCTAGCCGTCATGCAGGACGGTGCCGACATCACCACCGTCGAAGGGCTGGACGATGGCGATGCACTGCATCCGCTGCAACGCGCCTTCATCGCCAACGACGCGTTTCAGTGCGGTTACTGCACTCCTGGGCAGCTGTGCTCGGCCGTGGGCTTGATCAACGAAGGCAAGGCGCACGACCGCGACCAGGTGCGTGAACTGATGAGCGGCAATCTCTGCCGTTGCGGTGCCTATCCGCAGATCACCGATGCCGTGATGGAGGTGCTGGGCATGCCCAGCGACAGCAGCGACAGCGCGGCCACGCCGTGGACGCCCGGGACGGTGCCGGCATGATTCCGCTCACCTACGCACGCCCGGACACCGTCGATGCCGCACTTGGCGCCATTGCAGTGCGCAGCGGCGACACGCAGCCGGTGCCCTCCCAGGCACCGGTGCGCTTCATCGCCGGCGGCACCAATCTCACCGACCTGATGAAACTGCAGCTGATGCGCCCCAGCAGCCTGGTCGACATCAATCGGCTGCCGCTGGACAGCATCAGCGCCCAGCCCGATGGCGGTCTGCGCCTGGGTGCGTTGGCGCGCAATGCCGACACCGCATATCACCCGGAGGTCGAAACGCGTTACCCCTTGTTGAGCGCGGCGATTCTGGCCGGCGCTTCGCCGCAGATTCGCAACATGGCCAGCAATGGCGGCAACCTGCTGCAGCGCACGCGCTGCATGTATTTCTACGACCATGCCACCCCTTGCAACAAACGCGACCCGGGCACCGGCTGTTCGGCCATTGGCGGGCTGACCAAATACAACGCCATTCTCGGCGCCAGCGCGCACTGCATCGCCACGCATCCATCGGATATGTGCGTGGCCTTGGCTGCGCTGGATGCCGTGGTGCATGTGCAGGGCGCCCGGGGAGAGCGCGACATTGCGTTCGCGCAGTTCCACCGCCTGCCTGGCGATCGCCCGGAACTGGATAGCACCTTGGCGCCGGACGAATTGATCGTGCATATCGATCTGCCCGATGCGCAGCGCTTCGTTGCGCACAGCGCCTACCTCAAGATCCGCGAGCGCCTTTCGTATGCGTTCGCGCTGGTCTCGGTAGCGGCCGCGTTGGATCTGGACGAAGACGGCAGCATCCGCGACGTGCGTGTGGCACTGGGCGGCGTGGCGCACAAACCCTGGCGCAATGCCGATGCAGAAGCACAGCTGGTCGGCCAGCCGGCCAATGCCGACACCTTCGGCCGCCTGGCGGACACGCTGCTGCAAGGTGCGCAACCGCAAGGCGAAAACGCCTTCAAGCTGCCGCTGGCACGCCGCGCCATCGTGCGCGCATTGAGCGTTGCGCGCGAGGGCACCATCGACAACCGCGGGCGCACCAGTGCGCTGGAGGAATCGCCATGAACGCACGCAGCACCGACCTGTCCGACAGCGAGCTGACCCCGCCGGTTGCCGACAGCGGTACAGGCTATCGCCCCACCGGCACCGGCGTCACGCGCATCGACGGACGCGCAAAAGTCACCGGACAGGCACGTTATGCCGCCGAATGGCCGGTGCCGGATCTGGCCTATGGGGTGGTGGTCAACAGCAGCATTGCCAAGGGTGAGATCGTTGCCTTCCATCTGGATGCAGCACGCGCAGTCCCCGGCGTGCTGGAGATCGTCACCCACAAAAACCGCCCGCATATGCGCGGCATGGACCTGTTCTACAAGGACATGACGGCGCCGGCCGGTTCGCCGTTCCGTCCGTTGTACGACAACAAGATCTTGTACAGCGGCCAGCCCATCGCGCTGGTGGTTGCCGAGACCTTCGAAGCGGCGCGCCATGCGGCGCATCTGGTGGAAGTGGAGTTGCTGCAGGATCCACACGACACCAACCTGATGACCAACCTGGACCGTGCGCACACGCCCAAGCCGTTGAAGGCCGGTTTTTCGCCGCCGCCCAAAGACAAGGGCGATCCGCAGAGCGCATTCGACAATGCCGCGTGCCAGGTACAGGCCGACTACTACAGCGGCGTTGAGCACCACAACCCGATGGAGTTGTTCGCTTCCACCGTCATCCGCGACGCCGACGGCCACTTCACCATTTACGACAAAACCCAGGGGTCGCAGAACAGCCGTTGGTATGTGTCGCACGTGTTTGGGCTCAGCAAGCGCAAGGTGACCGTGCGCAACCCGTACGTGGGCGGCGCGTTCGGCTCCGGGCTGCGCCCGCAGTATCAACTGCCGCTGGCGGTGATGGCGTCGATCCTGCTGGATCGATCGGTCCGTGTGGTGCTGACACGGCAACAGATGTTCACCTTCGGCCACCGCCCGGAAACGCTGCAGCGGCTCAAGCTCGGCGCAGACCGCGACGGCACCCTACGTTCGGTCTGGCATGAAGCCATCGCCGAAACCTCGCGCATCGAAGACTACGTGGAGGTGGTGGTCAACTGGAGCGGGCAATTGTATGCCTGCGACAACGTGCACCTGGGCTACAAGCTGGTGAGTCTGGACCAATACAGCCCGATCGACATGCGGGCGCCCGGCGCCGCGCATGGTGTGCATGCGCTGGAAGTGGCGATGGACGAGTTGGCCTATGAGGTCGGCATCGATCCGTTGGCACTGCGCCTGAAGAACTACGCCGAGGTCAACCCGGCCGACGACAAGCCCTACTCCACCAAGGCGCTGCGCCAGTGTTACGAGCAAGGGGCAGAGCGGTTCGGTTGGGCGCAACGTCCCTTGCAACCGCGCGCACGCAAGGAAGGCAGCGAGTGGGTGGGCTGGGGCATGGCCACCGGGCAATGGGACGCGATGCAGATGTTCGCGCGCGCCCATGCGGCACTGCATGCCGACGGCAGTTTGGTGGTCAGCAGTGCGGCCAGCGATATCGGCACCGGCACCTACACGGTGATGGCGATGATCGCTGCCGAAGCCTTGGGTCTGCCGCTGGAACAGGTGACGTTTCAACTTGGCGATTCCACCTTGCCGGTTGCGCCGATCGAAGGCGGCTCCTCGCACGTCACGACGGTGGGCTCGGCAGTGGATGGCGTGTGCGCGAAGTTGCGCCGGCGCCTGTTGCGCCTGGCACAGGCCCTGCCGGAGTCGCGCTTTGCCAAGGCCAGACCTGACGATGTGTTCTTTGCCGACGGCAAGCTGGCATTGCGGGCCGATGCCAGCAGCGCCATCGCCTTGAGCGACCTGCTGCGCACTGCCGGGCTGGAGCAGATCGAAGATAAATTCCTCCTGCTGCCGAACGTACTCAAGCAACGCAAATACACCCGTGCCACGCACGGCGCCGTGTTTGTGGAGGTCCGGGTGGACGAAGAACTGGGCACGGTACGGGTCACCCGCGTGGTCAGCGCCGTTGCCGCCGGGCGCATCCTCAATCCGATCACCGCACGCAGCCAGATCGTGGGTGGCGTGGTCTGGGGCATTGGCCAGGCGCTGCACGAGCACACCCAATCGGACCATCGCTTCGGCCGCTTCATGAATCACGACCTGGCGCTGTATCACGTTTCCGCCAACGCCGACATCCACGACATCGACGTGATCTTCGCGAACGAAGACGACCGCGTCGTGAGCAGCCTGGGTGCGAAAGGTGTCGGCGAAATCGGTTTGGTTGGCGTTTCGGCGGCGATCTGCAACGCCATCTTCCACGCCACCGGCAAGCGCATCCGCAGCACACCGATGACACCGGACAAGGTGATGGCGGACTGACCTGCGTGGCACGTTGCGCCTGTATGAATGCATGGCGCAGCGATAAGACGGGTTACGAAAACGCAGCCACGTTGCCGCTGCTCTCATGGGTCACGACGATGGGCCCAATGCATTCGGTGCACTGGGCCCATCGTGTTATCGGAGCGGTGCAGCGTCGAGTGTGAGCGGTGCAGTACATGCCAGTCGCCGCATCAGCGTCGCGCGGACTTCTTCTTGCCTGATGTCTCGCTAGCACCTATGCGCACCGTGACCACAGCTATGGTGATCTGGCAGGCAACAGCCGCCTCAAGACCAACTCGTTGTTGGCCGACGCTTTCAGGTCGGTTGGTCGCAAGCGCAGGATTTGGTCGAATCGTCGGCCGACATTCCGCGGCCCCTGCACACATGCAGGCGCAACAGCTGCACCAGGGTGTCTTCCAGCTGCAGGTAAAGCGCATCCAATGCTTCGGGCGCATGCGCGCCGCAATTGCTGACCAGTGCCGTTTTCCGAATCGACCACCGCCGCTACGGCTTCCACCACCCGTGTATCGAACTGATGCCGTAGTTCGGTCTGCAGGTCCTTTGTGTTGCGCACGCGGTTTCGGCCACTTATCAGGTCTGTTGCGCGACCAGTGGCGAAGAACGCCACCGAATGACAAACCTCGGCCTGCCGCAGGCCGCGGAGCGCTGCACCTGCGCCCACCCGCTATCCGAGCGCTGCAGACCCCAGGTAGCAGCCGGGCGCCGTGCCGACCTGGCGCTGCTGGCGCCCGGTGAGCCGCTGAGCTAATCCGGCCACACCGCCGACCTTGGAGCGGGAGCTGTTCGATATGTGGGTGACACGGCCGCCCGACGCTACCGGTTGTGTCGGCCAGTTTTGAACAGCTGCGCTGATGCACACTGCGATGACCAGCGTGCTGCGCAGGCCATCGGTACGGTCTATCTATATAATCGCTACGTCGCGATCATCCTCGGCTACACGCGCCTGGTTGACGCTCCAACCCGCAGCGCCCCGCCGCCGGTCTCGCGCCCTCCTGTCATGCAGCGCGCCCGCGCATCGCGCGTACGCCTGCGCGGTCAGGACGGCATTCAAGCGTGCCCGGCGCATCAGGCTCATTGCTCATCGGCCAGGGTGATGTCATCGCCGGCATCGGCCGCTGGCGCGGCATCGTCGCCGAAGGGTGCGCCCAACATCGCCAGCATGGCAGCCCGCGCCTTTTCACCGAGGTCGTGCGCACGTGTCATGGTTTGCCGTGCTGCACGTGTCTGTGCATCGATGTCGCCTAATGCATCTGATTCTTCAGCCAGCCTGGCGCGCACGCCGTGCGCTAACGACATCAGCGCAACGATGCGATCGCGTGTCTCTGCCGATTGCTGCTGGACCCTGCTCAGTTTCGTTTGCGCCTCTTCGAGTACCCGCACTGCCTCATCCTCGCTGGCGGTGTCGTTCGCCAACGCATCGGTGCTCGTGGCATGCATGCGCAATACCCGCAGCGCTTGGCGTCGGATGTCGGCATCGCGCTCGGCATGTTCGATAGACTGACGCTCTAGCTCAGACACGCGCTGCAGATCCGCCAGACGCTGCAACAGGTCGTTCAACCTGTCGTCCAGGTCCTGCAGTTGCGCCTCTTGCGCGTCATACGCCTCTGCAGTCTGGCGCAGAAGGTAGTCGATCGCTGCAATCAGTGACGACTCACTTTGTGCAGCCTGCCGCAGTAATTCGAACGCATGCTGAGCTACCGCAATCTCCTCCATTGCGCTGCGCCCGGCCATCAGGTGATTTAGGCGACCGTGCGCCTGGTCAAGCGCATGCTCGGCCTGTGTCACCACCTCCCTGCAGGCGTGCAACGACGCAAGCGCTTGGCGCAAGCTCCACGGCGCGATCGCCGCTTCGGTGATGTCCTGGCCTGTTGGCGCAAGTCTGGCCAACAAGCGGTCGATGCGTTCGCCTGCCTTGGCCTGTGCGAGCCCCACTGCCTCCATCAGCGCAGCGCAGTTGCGGCGCTGCGCATCAACTCCAAGCGTTTGTTCTTCCAGGCGTGCCAATTCGCGCGTCAACGCGCGTAGATGAGGACCCTCCGGCGGCGTGCCCGTCTGCAGATGCCGTTCAAATGCAAGCTCGCGCGCCTCCTGTAACCCTGGGCGCTCGGCCCGCGGGGAGACCCTGCCCGGTTGCGGCACTTGCGCACGCTGAGGTTGCCCAAGCGCCTGCACGCCGGCCTGCTGCAGACGGTCCAGGGGGCGGCGCAGCGCACGCGCACCGGCTTCGAGGACTTCCGCCCCTTCGATGCGGTCGTACAACCCGTAACGGAACTGAATCTCCGCCTCGAACAACTGGTGCGAGGCGACCGCCGTCGACACCACATTGAGCAGCGGCAGACCGACACGACTGGTGACCGGATTTTCGTCGGTATTGTGAACGGCGATGGCCGCAAGCCGGTACAGATCCGGCGATTGCTGCGCGGCAACCAGAACGTCCTGCCAGGACATCCCGTCGCTGGACACCGGCAATCCCAGTGCAGCTGCTGACTGCGCATGCTGCCTGGCGGCTAGGGCGTCGTTGATCGCCACCATCGCCTGCGGCCGCATCTCAAACACGAAACGAACCTGATTGACATACGGGATGTCCTTGAATCTGCGCAACGCCCCATCCAGCCCGGGAATCTTGCGTCGTATCTCGGCAACGTCGCGCATCTTCTCGCCCAGCGCGCAGTGGCCGATGGCATGACTGATTACCGCGTCGAGCGATTCGCGTCCGAACATGTTGATCTCTACGCGGGCGCCGGGAATCACGCGCGCCCGCTGCTGGATGGCTGCAGCGTCCTCCTGCCGCAGCTGATGCAGCATGTCGACCACTGCCGCGCGCTCGGCCGCCGTACCGCCTTTCCACAGCGATGCCGCCGCGGCACTAGTCGCTTGCGCGGCGAGCGTCCGCTGTCGCGCCAGGGCTGCTCCGCCGAGTGCCGCGCCAGCTTCGATGGCCAGCGCGTCGGGACCCTGGATACGTTCGAGCGCCTTGCGCAGCACGACACTGCGCTCTTCCGGCGTGGACGGATACTCCATCGCGCTCAGTTCGGCGCTGCTTTCTGGAAAAACGGCCGTGAGCCGTGCGCGCAACGTGTCCCATCGATGCCGCGTCACCGGCTGCGCGGCATTCGTATCCAGGGTGCGCTTGTAGCTGGCAGTGCCCAATAACGGGCCGGTGCGCGTATCGTCCAGTATTGCGTTGGTTGGCAACTGCACGTCGCTAGACGCCACTCGCACACCGGCCAGCTGCAGCGTGCCGGCACCGGTGACGGCATTGACCAGCCGTTTGAAATTGCGTCCAAGTACCGAAGTCAATGTGCCACCTGAATTGATGCCGGCATTGACCTCGGCATTAATGCCGATGCGACCCTGGAATTCCAGGCCGATGATGTCTTGCCAGGCGTGGTCCAGATGCAATTCCATCTGGCTCCATTGCACCCCGATCTGCGCCGTCATGCCGACCGGCACCGACACCGTAATCGCGCTGCGCGGACTGCCGGTGGCTGCGCCCTGTGCGGTGGGCTGTTTCGCGCCGAAGGGATGCCTGACTGCCAGGGGATTCACAGCCAGGTTGACGTTGAGCGACGCGTTGATGTTGGTTTCAAACAGATCCAGGCCGATCGCCCCATCATTCACACCTGCACGTAACAGGCAGGTGGTATCGCCGGCGTACCGGTCGAACAACAGTCTGGCAAATTCGGGGATGGTGTCCGGCGACAGGATGACTGCCGCGCCCACGCCATGTTGATAGGTCCCCCCCACGCCTAGATTGGCCGCGCCGCCCCAGGTTGCAGACACTGTTTGCCCCGGGGCGTCCACATACACATGTCCGCCGGTCCCCGGGCCCGGTTCAAGATCAATGCTCAGGCCTGCGGTTGCGGACGCGGTCGCTTTTGCGTGGCGCACGAAGAAGGCCACCAAGCCCGCGTCGCCGTCCTTCGAATCGCCGATGCGCTCGACGCCCAGCGCGTGGATGGCCTCCCCTCCCATACCGACATTGATCGGATTTACATGCATCCATTGCACCGACCCCAGCGAGCCGCGCAGCTCGGCCGAGCGCACCCGAGTCGAGAAGAAGGTGCTGCGATTGAACAGGTCCTGCAGCACATCGATCATGCGCGATGCCATTTCATCTGGGGCGCTCCCCTGCGGCAGACCAAGACTCTTGAGCAGCTGCAGCTGGCGGGCGCTGCCGGGAGTAGTGACCTCTTGCCGAAAGGTCGACACCACGTCATCGAATGCCTCCAGTTCGCGCCAGGACGACAGCCCCAGCTTGGCCAGCGCATGCAACCCGGACTGCTGCCGCCTGGCGTCGGCTGCCTCCAGCGCCTGCGCGTCGTGAACGCCCAGCAGCGCGTCGTACTCAACCAAGCCTGCGAGCAGGCAGGCGCTGCGCAGCGCATTGGGCGCATCGGCTGCGTTGGCGGCTTGCTCCTTCTGGGCCGGCAAAGCGACCTTGGCGGTCTTGAGTCGATGGACGACCTCACGCAACTCGGCAAGCAGCGCATGCTCGATGTCGCTCAGTGCCTGCGGATGTAGCGCTGCGCCACCGGCCAGCGCAGCGATGCAACGGTCAAATGAGGGCATCAGGTCATCATCCTTCTGCACCACAGCGCGAGTGACCGCAGAACGCGCCCGCCGCCAAAGTTCGGCGACGCGATAGCTGGGAGTCGAACTTGTCCGCTGGATGGAGGCCCCGTCCGCCATGGAAAAATCAGCGGCCAGCGCGCCATCGCGGAATCCGATCTTGCGCAGATCGCGCAACAGCCCGGTCAAGGCCGTTTCGCGCAAGGCGACCAGGCGCGCATTCTGTTCAGCCGAAAGCCCATCAACCGGTTGGCGCTCAGACGCCGCAGCGGCAATACGCACCTCGGCCAGGACAGGCAAACTCTCGAACAGTTCCAGCGCAAGCGACTGGGCCTGCATCGCCTCCTGGCGGACGCCGGCAAGTCGCTGTTGCTGCGGTGTGGGTGGCTGTGTCACGCCGGTCCATCCGGCCAGCGTGCGCACAGCACCTCCGACTATGTCTGTCATCACTTGCGCGAACGCGGTGGCCTGAGCGCGACCACTCTCGACCAGGACCTGCACATTCGAGCTCAAACTTAACGGATCGGTGGACGTGGTGCCCAGCAAGGTCGTGCTGATCGCCGCGTCGTGGTCGGGCGTACTGATCCGACTTGCCTGCTGCTGGTTTATGTGGGCATTGGTACCGGACTGGGTACTGGCAGCGGCGACTTCCTCGAGTGACGGAGACGCGGCAACGCGTGCCGCCAGGAGGGTGCCATCTGCAGCCGTCATTGCTGGCAACACGGCGTGCCAGCGCGCGCCCAACTGCACCTGGAGTCGCCCGGTACGCGTACTGCGCAGCCCACGCGGTGGCGGCAGCGTCTTTGGCAAGGTGATCTGCACCGCATCCCACTGCCCGTGTTCTGCAAGCCGGTATAGCTGCACAGGCCCTTGGTGAGGGTGGTCTAACGCATACAGCACATCGTCCAACCCGACCGCGATTGCCAGCGGGCGTTGCAGCGGGGGGATGCTGCCGCGGTTGCCTTCCGCATCCACCTTGAGCAACGTTCCCGACGCCGTCATCACTACCGCGCTGCGATCTGCATGCACTGCCGCCTGGACAAGCTCTTCGTCGAAATGGGCGATTGGCTTGCAGCGCACCTCCACTACATCCGGCACCACGATGAGCGGCCCACCGGAAGGCGTGGTGGGCACAGCATCGGCCGCCAGCCAGGTGGTCCGCCCGGGAAGCGTGATGTCGACCAGTTGCGGCGGCGAAGCCAGCAACGCAAACACTGGCCGACGGTCGACGAAGCCACGCGCTCCGGTATGCAACGAGACAACGCCGGTGAGTGGAGCGCCATCGGCAAGCTTTAGCCGCTCCCATGGCTGGTCTGGCGCGGGCGAGTAGTGCAGCACCCCGTCCAAATGCCCCAGCCGGGCATGTCCATCCAGCACCACCGGCGACTGTATCGCCTCATCGGCGGGCAGCTGCAGCCCTTCGCTGCGCATCAGCAGAAGCGGACGGTCGAGCATGAACGCCGGCTGGAATCTCGCTTGTCCTGCCGGCCGTTGCAACGCGATGCGGTGCCCGGTTCTGTCTTCCAGCACAAGATGCACACCGTTGTCGGTGGCAAGCCCGATGGACGTGACCGCCCATCCCTGTGAGCGCTCCAGCCGATCCGGCAAGGTCAGGCGCCGTGCAGCGATCGGCCCGGTTCCGCGCAGATCCGCCTCATACACGCGCCCCTTGTCATCGAGCATCAACGCGGTGCCGGCGTCAGGATGCGGCAGCGGCAGCACATCGACCGGCACCGCAGGCGTCGGCTCGAAGGCTGGGCCGCCAGGCACCGGACGCAACAACTCCACCATCCGGTCGGGCATATCCTCATCGCAACGCCGGAACAGGCCATCATGCAGCAGGCATGGCCTGCCATCGGCATCGAAACGAAGCACGGCGCCGTCCGGTAGATCGTCGACGCTGACGGATATCTGCTCACTGCCGGCGCGCCAGCAGTGAGCACCCGCCTGCAGATACACAGCGCCATCGGCCTGCAGGCCGAGCATGCGGATATCGGCAGCTGCACCGCACGCGGCGGGCAGCGGAACCGGTACCCAGCGCCCACGCGCATCGGCGCGATGCAGCTGGTTAGCACGACAGGTGAAACACTGACCATCGGTCGCCTGCCAGATACCGGTCAGCAGACCAATCGGCGGCTCGGCAAGCTGGCTGGCGATCTGGTCGGCGGTCGGCGCCGTGCCGGTGCGGCGTTCGACGTCCGGATGCACGGTCAACCCTGCGATCAGTAAACCTGGCGTTGTGGTGAAGAACGCCTCGTTGCGTGGCATCCGCGGATCCTTGGGATCGGCCACATAGCGCAGCAGACGTCCACCGCCGCCTAGCGCCGATTCGCTCTGGATCGCCGGCCGACGCGCAAGACAAGCGTCAATTATGCGAGCGACCTCGCGATCCGACGCGGAGGCGCCGTCGAGCTGCACGCTGGCACGTCGGCCGTGCTGCGACGGGGAACTGCGCAGGCGGACCGCGGTGGTTGAGGTGCTGGATGCGCGTCGCCTTACCGGCAAGGCGCCCGGCGCATGCGCCGGAGACTCAGGGAAAGGCGGCCGCGGTGAGACTGTGGTCGGCACCGACGTGTCTACCGAATCTGGTGCCGGCAGCGACCGAGACGCACTTGAGGAAGCGATGGAGTGTGATGTGGTCATCGAACTATCCAAAAAAATGGGATGCTCGGCGCGACGTCTGCAGGGCGACGCCTCACACGGCGTGAAGTACCGCAGATGTGCATTCCCGATCAAGACAGGCCCACGGATGCCTGACAGTGCGCGGAGCATGCGTAGGCAATCCATTCGGCTTGATCGGAAACACTCGATGGGCGCGGGCAACGCCCAGGCCCTCACTTGGCGCACCGACGCATTGCCAGTTCAGGCCAGACGGCGAGCCCGCCAGAAAAGCGAGCTCACGCGGGCGCTGGCAAACTCAGGGTGTGCACGCAATTGAACACGCTCACGCCCCGAGCGTGACGCTGTTGCCTTGCTGTGATTAAGCGCATATCGTCCTCCCTCCCAGAAGAAATGACATCCGTCAGAATGTATCGCTGCGGACACGTCGGGCATTCAACGTCCCGCTGCTCACCCCCTAAAGTAGTGCGCTGAGCATCGCGCGGAATGTCGAATGCGAAGCGCCGCGCGCGATGGCGAAACGTGGCGCACTGAAATTCCGACCGTATCGATCAGTTGCGACGTGCGTCGCCTAAACGATCAACGGCGCAAGAAATGCAGCTGTTCGGCTCTTGACATATTGAGCTACCGCAGCCGGCGTGCCTGCGACAACCACGTTGCCGCCAGCGTCACCCGCGCCCGGCCCCATCTCCAGCACCCAGTCGCTGCTGGCGGCCACGCGCATATCGTGTTCGACCACGATCACCGTGTTGCCTGCGTCGACCAGCCCTTGCAGTTGGCCCATCAAGGTATCCACGTCGGACGGATGCAGGCCGGTGGTCGGCTCGTCCAGCACGTAGACGGTGTCGCGTCGCTGCGCGCGTTGCAGCTCGGTCGCCAGCTTGATGCGCTGCGCTTCGCCACCGGATAGCTCGGTGGCCGGCTGACCAAGACGCAGATAGCCCAGCCCCACTTCGCGCAACACCTGCAACGGGCGCAGCACGCTGGCATCGTCGGCGAAGAAAACGGCTGCCTGATCCACCGTCATTTCCAGCACCTGCGCGATGTTGCGACCGCGTAGCGCAATCTCCAACGTCTTGGCGTTATAGCGTGCGCCGTGGCAGGTGGGGCACGGTGCATAGACGCTGGGCATGAACAGCAATTCCACGTACACCGAGCCTTCGCCCTCGCAGGTGGCACAGCGGCCCTTGGCGACGTTGAAGGAGAATTGCCCCGGGTCGTAACGGCGCCGGCGTGCGGCCGGCGTGGCCGCAAACAGCTTGCGCGCCGGGTCGAACAGGCCGGTGTAGGTGGCCAGATTGGAGCGCGGGGTGCGGCCGATGGGCTTTTGATCCACGCGCACCAGCCGGCGCACCTGATCCAATCCGGCGACAATCGCGCCGCCCAACGGCACCTGCGTGCCGCGCTCCAGCGGATCCAAGGCGTCTTCGTCCTCTGCCTGCGACTGCCCCAGATGGGCGGCCAGCAGTTCTACCAGCGCCTGACTCACCAACGACGATTTGCCCGAGCCGGACACACCGGTGACGGTGGTGAAGACACCCAACGGCAGGTCCACATCCAGCGCGCGGACGTTGTTGCGGGTGATGCCGCGCAGCTGCAGCCAAGCGCTTGCCACGCGCGCCTGGCGATGCACCTGCGGCGGTGCGCCGAACAGATAGCGCCGCGTGGACGAGGCCTGCACCTGCTCCAATCCTGCGGGCGGGCCGCTGTAGAGCACCTGCCCGCCCTGCACGCCGGCTGCCGGGCCGACATCCACGATCCAGTCTGCATGGCGGATCACGTCCACTTCGTGTTCGACCACGAAGACCGAGTTTCCGGCCGCCTTGAGTTGATCCAACGCACTCAGCAGCGCCTGCGCATCGGCGGGATGCAAGCCGGCCGATGGTTCGTCCATCACGTACACCACGCCGAACAACTGCGAGCGGATCTGCGTGGCCAGCCGCAGCCGTTGCAACTCGCCCGGCGACAAGGTGGGCGTGCTGCGCTCCAGGCTGAGATAGCCCAGACCCAGCGCCTGTACGACGGCAATGCGCGCGCGCAGATCCGCGGCGATGCGTTGCGCGGCGATCACCTGTTCCGGATGCTGGCGCGCCCCCTTGCGCGTACTGTTGGAGGGCGTGGCTTCGGCGGCGGGGCGCAGCAGCTCGGCCACCTCGTCCAGCGGGCGCCGCGACAGCTCCCCGATATCCAGCCCGGCAAAGGTGACCGACAAGGCCTCGCGGCGCAGGCGCTTGCCGTCGCACTGCGGGCATTGCGTGCTGAGCAAATACTGCGCCACGCGCTTTTTCATCTGCGCGCTTTGCGTGGTGGCGAAGGTGTGCAGCACATAACGCCGCGCACTGGTGAAGGTGCCCATGTAGCTGGGCTCTTCCTTGCGCTTGAGTGCGCGCTTGACCTCGGCCAAGTTGTAACCGGCATAGACCGGCACCACCGGCTGTTCGTCGCTAAACAGGATCCAGTCGCGGGTCTTCTTCGGCAGCGTGTGCCATGGCACATCCACGTCATGGCCCAGCGTGGTGAGGATGTCGCGTTGGTTCTGCCCATGCCATGCGCCCGGCCAGGCGGCGACCGCGCGCTCGCGAATGCTCAGGCTTCGGTCCGGCACCATGGTCGCTTCGGTGGCGTCATAGATGCGCCCCAGGCCGTGGCAGGTGGGGCATGCCCCCGCGGGCGTGTTCGGCGAAAAACCGTCGGCGTAGATGATCTCCTGCCCCGGCGGATATTGGCCGGCACGCGAATACAGCATGCGCAACGAGTTGGAGATGGTGGTGACGCTGCCCACCGACGAGCGTGCGCTGGGCGCGCCGCGCGCCTGCTGCAACGCCACTGCCGGTGGCAGGCCATCGATGGAATCCACGTCCGGCACGCCTACCTGGTCGATCAGGCGCCGCGCATACGGCGAGATCGAATCCAGATAGCGCCGCTGCGCCTCTGCAAAGATGGTGCCGAACGCCAACGACGACTTGCCCGATCCGGAAACGCCGGTGAACACCACCAGTGCATCGCGGGGGATGTCCACATCTACGTTCTTGAGGTTGTGCTCGCGCGCGCCGCGCACGCGCACCAGGCCAGTGGAAGACGTCGCGTTTGACATGACTACCGAAACCAGAGATCGACAAGACGCCAGCCTAGCGTGCGCGGCATGCAGCCGGTGTCAGCGATGCTGATCGAGCGCAGGCAACACCTCAGGTGCCAGGCGCTGCAGATGGCATGCAGGGGCCAACCAGGCGCGGGGCGCATTCGTCAGATGGATGTAGACAGCGCGTAGCAGTCACATCTTGTGTGGTCGCTACCGCCGCCTGGCGTCGGTTGCTCGTGCCTGAGGCGCGTACCGCCGTCTCCTTGCGGCGCTCAACCTAGCGCATGCGCCGGGGACACCTGCGCGCCGGTGTCGGCCAGGGCATGCATGCGCCTCACCGCGCCGCTGAACAGCCGCGCGGTGGCGGCATTGCGCGTCCGGAAGACCTCTTCCAGCGCGGCGTAATACCACAGGGTGCCTTCGCGCCCGGCGGTAAACACATTGAAGATGTCCTGACCGACGGCAGGATTTTCCAGGTCCTGCACGATGCTGCGCGCGTTATAGAGCTTGTCGCAGCCGGACACCAGCAGCGCGCGCTCGGGCGTCTTGCGCAGGTGCGCAAGATAGGCCTGCTTGCGCTCGCGCCAATCGCGTTTGCGTGCGCGCTCACTGTTGTCCACCTCGGCCTTGTCTTCGGCAGTGGCATCGGTGCACGCCATCACGATGTCGGCCACCGCATCGCCGAACTGCGCGCGGATCGAGGCCTCGTGCCCGCCGCCGCAGTCTTCCACCACATCGTGCAGCAGGCCGGCGATGGCCTGTTCCTCATCGCCCCCGCATTCCAGCACCAGCGTCGAGACGCCCAGCAAATGACTCAGGTAGGGCACCTGCGTGCCCTTGCGCACCTGCCCGGCGTGCGCGATACGCGCGTAGTCCACGGCCAGGGCATAGCGTTCGGTGAGAGCGGTCATGGGGCATCCGATGCGAGCGATGCGCCTAGTATCGCCGAGCCCGACTGCCGACAGGTGAGGACACCGCCATGAGTGATTCAGGCTCAATGCTGCGCGATCGCGGCCGATAGGTCTAGGCTGCACCTACGCCGTTCGATGACCCAACGCCATGACCATGCTTCCTGTCTGCAACGCCTGCCGCGACGGCCAGGACTTCCCCACCGCGATCACCATGGCCTTCCAGCCGATCGTGGACGTGTCCACCCGCAGCATCTACGCAGGCGAGGCGCTGGTGCGCGGCATCAACGGCGAGTCGGCCGGCAGCATCCTGGCCGCAGTGGATGAGCGCAATCGCTACGCATTCGACCAGGCCTGCCGTATCAAGGCCATCGAATGCGCTGCGCAGATTGGCCTGCCGGCGCTGCTGTCGATCAACTTCATGCCCAACGCGGTCTATAACCCCGAGCATTGCCTGCGCGCCACGCTATCGGCCACCGCGCAACACGGTTGGCCGCTCGACGCCATCATCTTCGAGGTCAGCGAGCAGGAACATCTCACCGATCCGGCGCATCTGCTCGGCATCCTGCACACCTATCATGCGCGTGGCATGAAGACCGCCATCGACGACTTCGGCGCCGGCTACGCCGGGCTGGGCCTGCTGGCCGAGTTCCAGCCGGATCTGCTCAAGCTGGACATCGCCCTGGTCCGCGGGATCGACACCGACCGCAGCCGCCAGGCCATCGTGCGCCATGTCACCCGCATGTGCGACGAACTCGGCATCGCCGTCATCGCCGAGGGCATCGAACAACCCGACGAATACCGCACCCTGCGCGACCTGGGCATCCACCTGCAGCAAGGCTATCTGTTCGCCAGACCGCAGATCGGAGAACTACCGAAGGTGCATTGGCCGCAGTGAGCGTGCGGGTGCGCACGAACGACGCAAATCTGGCGCGCCAACCAACAAGCGCAACACGCAGGCGCAAGCGCACAACGTCCCAACCAGCGGCAATCGAACGTGCGGAAACCGCTCTTACGATTCCCCAATCCCGATTCCCGATTCCCAGCGCCGCCTCGCAAGCCAGCAGCGACCGCCGAACGCCACGCGGCGCCGCTCACACATACCGCGGAATCGGCCCCAGCTGCGGCGTCTGATCCGGCAGTTCCACTTCCACCTCGTCCGCATAGCACCAGCCCCAGCCTTCCGGCGGGTCATAGCCTTCGATGATGGGATGACCGGTGGCATGGTGATGCGCGGTGGCGTGGCGATTGGGCGAGTCGTCGCAACACCCGACATGGCCGCAGCTGCGGCACAGGCGCAGATGCACCCAGACGCTGTCGATGGCCAGGCATTCTTCGCAGCCGCGCGCACTGGGCGTGACCTGATTGATTTGATCGGTATGGCGGCAGTACTGGCTCATGCGCTGGTCGACTCCTGGGTGGCGCTGGCAAGTTCGGAGACCGGCACCGGGTTGGCCTGATGTGCGAGGTACTGGTGGATCTGCGCGACCACGGCGGCGCCCTCGCCCACCGCGGCGGCCACGCGCTTGACCGAGCCCGCACGCACGTCACCGATGGCGAACACGCCCGGGCGATTGGTTTCCAGCGGCAGGCACGCCGGCACGCCGTCGCCACGCGCGGTGCCGGTCATGACAAAGCCGCGCTTGTCGGTGTCCACGCAATCCTGCAGCCAACCGGTGTTGGGATCTGCGCCGACGAACAGGAACAGGTGCCGCAACTCCACGCGGGTGGTTGCATCGTCCTTGCGCGTGCGCAACACCGCAGCCTGCAGGCCGCGCTCGGGGTCGCCCTCCAGCGCGGCCACTTCAGTACCGGTGTGCAGCTGCACGTTCGGCAACGCGGCGATGCGTTCGATGAGGTATTGCGACATCGAGCTTTCCAGCCCATCGCCGCGAATGATCAGGTGCAGTTCCTTGACCCGCGGCGCCAGGAACGCCACCGCCTGTCCTGCAGAATTGCCGCCGCCCACCAGCGCCACCACGCAGCCCTCGCACAGGCGCGCCTCCACCGGCGAGGCCCAGTACGAGACACCGTGGCCTTCGAAGCGATCCAGCCCCTCGATCTCCGGGCGCCGGTAGCGCGCACCCGAGGCGATCACCACCGTGCTGGCCAGCACTTGTTTGCCATCGGCCAGATCCAGCTTCAGCGCGCCATCGTCGCGGCCGCATTCCAGCGTGGCCGCCTCGATCGGAATCGCCAGTTCCGCGCCGAATTTCAGCGCCTGGTTGTAGGCGCGCCCGGCCAGCGCCTGCCCGGAAATGCCGGTGGGAAAGCCGAGATAGTTTTCGATGCGCGCCGACGCACCGGCCTGCCCGCCGATGGCGCGCTGGTCCAGCACCAGCACCGACAAACCTTCGGATGCGGCATACACCGCCGTCGCCAGGCCGGCAGGGCCGGCGCCCACAATCGCCACGTCATAGCGTTTGTCCGGGTCGATGTCCGGCGTCATGCCCAGGCAATGCGCGGCTTCGGCATCGCTGGGCTGGCGCAACACCCGCCCGCTGGGGCACACCATCACCGGCAGATCGTGTTCCTGGATGCCCAGGCGCTCCACCAACGCGCGGCCGTCGTCGTCGGAGACATCCATCACCGTGTTGGGGTAGCCGTTGCGGGTCAAAAAGCCCTGCAGACGGGTCAGATGCGGATCGTCCGGCTCGCCGATCAACACCGAACCGGACGCATCGCCCTCGATCAGCCCGACGCGGCGCAGGATCAACGCACGCATCACCACTTCGCCCACTTCGGCCGAACTGATCATCAGCGCGCGCAGATGCGCGGTATCGAAGGGCAGCGCCAGGCAGCCGTCCGGCCCGGCACGTCCGGCCGCCAGCGACGCGCGCCCGGCCAGCTGACTCACCTCGCCGGTGAACTGGCCGGGCGTGTGCCGGGTGATCGGCTTTTCGTTGCCCAGTCCGTCGCGGCGCACCACTTCGATGGCGCCCTCCAGCACCACCCACACCGGCGCGTGGGCATCGCCGACCTCGAACACGGGATCGCCCGCGCCGAACCGCTGCACCGGCCCGCTGGCAAAGCGCCGGGTGATCGACAGCTGGCCCGCGTCCAGCTCGGGAAACATCTGATGGTGGCGGGTCTGGTCCAAAGACATGGAGGGGCGACGCGGCTAGGGGGTCACATGCAAGCATGGGCAGTGGTGATGGCAATGACAATCACCCGAAATGGTCACGCATCGCCGCGACAGCGTGCAGACACCGGACAAGCGTACGCGAGCGCGTGCTGCGGCCGGTCAGGCGCATGCAGCTGGTGAAGACCGCACGCGTTCGGCGTGGGGAAATCCGGCGCGGCCAATACACCCGGCAAGCAATCATCCGCCAGGCGCAGACCGCGCATGGCCAACGCAGGGTCCGCATGGTGCATCCCGCAGATCAACGCCTGTGCGCACCTGGCGGTGACTTTGTGAGGTGCCCCATCAATCGAGCCCAAGCCGGTGCACTACGACCGCACAGGCTCCCAATGTGGCCCATGCTGCCCGGCCGCCATGCGCTGGGCCGGGCGCACGCGAAACACCACACTGATGCGCTCGCCCACCGCGCGCGTGGTCTTGGCAATGCCGTGCACATGCGTGTGTTGCGAGGCGTGGCTCATCGCCAGCAGGCTCCCCGCTGCCAGCTCCAGTGCGACTGCCCGCGCGCTGCCGTCCTTGGCGCGCAGTTGCATCCGGCGCGGTGCACCCAGCGACAGCAGCGCGATCGGATGCGGTGCCACCAGCGTGTGCAGCGCGTCGTGATGCATTGCCACGCTATCGCGCCCATCGCGGTACAGATTCAAGCCCACCGCGTTATACGGCGCCGGGAGCACCGCCTGCACCGCATCGAGCAAGCGCTGCAGCGGCAATCCCGCAGGCCATGTGTCATCCAACCGATACGAGGCCAGCAGGCGCGGCACCTCCACCACCCGGTCGTACATTTCGCGGCGCTGGCTGCGCCAATCGGCGCCCTCGCGCAGTGCGTCGAACGCGGCCTGCGCCAGTGCGGGCGGCAACAGCTGCGGCCAATAGCGCACGCCACCTTGCTGGTCGTGCAGCACCTGCAGCGGTGCGATGGAAGCGTTGAACAAATCCATTAACGCAATATGCGGGCGCCTGCAGCAGATTTCAGCGCCACGCCTTCGTCGCCCATGGCGCCAGCCCGACCAGTTCAGCTTCACGCTGCGGTACACAAAGCGCCGCACCGTTCTCACGTACGGCGATCAAGCATGCCTGCTCGTTTTCGTGGAGAGATTGCATCCATTGCTTCCCTGCCCACGTGGTGATTCCCAGCGTGTCCAGCGGCATCGGGCAAGCACCTGGCATTGCCGCGGCATCGACGGTGGCGACCGGCGGCTCCCCGGATTGCGCGCACGCTCTCCCCGCGACAAAGTGTTGATCGGTGCCGCCACTGCAGCAGTGGCGGGTTTGGCGGTGCTGGCGTCACGGCGCAGGGAAATGGCTGCGGTATGCGATTGCGTTGGCGACCGTTGCGCGTTCTCGCTGGCGATTGCCTAACGCGGATCACGCGGAGAATACAGACTGGCATCCATGCAGCACGACAGCCGCCAGATGTGCCGCGGTGCGTGCCCAAGCCACCACATCGATCACGCGCGCCTGCTCAGCGAACCCAACCATGACCACGATGGCCATCGCATCCTCTCACCTGTAGCGCGCCCGCTCAGCTGTGCTACGGTCCGGCGCTGCATCCGCCTGGAGCACTTGGCATGTCGTCTCGCTTGATCGCCCCACGTCGGGCTCGTTGGCTGGCAGTGCTTGCCGCCGTCGTCGCAGTGTTTGGCAACGCGGCGCCGCGCACGCCCGCAACTGCCTTCGACGCAGTGGACCCGTTCATTGGCACCGGTGGCGAAGGCCATACCTATCCAGGTGCCACGGTGCCGTTCGGCATGGTGCAGCTGAGCCCGGATACGCAAATCAAGCCGCGCAAGGACGCCTACGGCTGGGCAGCTGGCTATCGGCATAGCGACACCACCATCGTCGGGTTCTCGCATACGCATTTTTCCGGTTCCGGGCATTCGGATCTGGGCGACATCCTGCTGATGCCGCAGGCCGGCGACATCAAGCTCGAACGCGGCGACGCCAGCAAGCCGGGCAGCGGCTATACCGCGCAGTTCGACCACGCCAGCGAACAGGCGCAGCCCGGCTATTACGCAGTGACCTTGAAAGACCGCAACATCCGCGCCGAACTCACCGCCAGCGCGCGCGTGGGCGTGCATCGCTATCAGTTTCCCAAAGGCACGCCGGCGCATGTGCTCATCGACCTGCGCACCAGCCTGTACGACTACCCCGGCAAGGTGCAGTGGTCGCGGCTGCGGGTGCGCAGCGATGGCACGGTGACCGGCTTTCGCGAAACACGCGGCTGGGCGCCCGGCCGGCAGCTGTATTTCGCCATGCGCTTCTCGCGTCCGCTCACTGCCACGCAACTGCATGACACCGAACAGGACACCCCATACAAGGGTTTCCCACCACCGGGCGAAAAGAATCCTGCGCAGCGCGCGCAGATCGAAGGCCGGCAACTGGTCGGTGTGTTCGACGTGGCCAACGACGGCACACCGCTGGTGGTGAAGGTGGCGCTCTCGCCGGTCAGCGAGGCCGGCGCCATCGCCAACCTCGACGCCGAAGTGCCTGGCTTCGATTTCGATCGCGTACGCACCGATGCACGCGCACAATGGACGCAGGCGTTGTCGGCGATCGATGCACAAGGCACCACGCAACAACGCACCCAGCTCTACACCGCGCTCTATCACACCCTGCTGGGGCCAACGCTGTTCATGGACAGCGACGGCCGCTACCGCGGGCCGGACAATGCGGTGCATCAGGCAAATGGCTGGACCAACTACTCCACCTTCTCGCTGTGGGACACCTACCGCGCCTTGCATCCGCTGCTCACCCTGGTGCAGCCGGCCCAACGCAGCAGCGACGTGGTCAATTCCCTGCTCGCCTCGCGTCGCGAAAGCGCCTACGGCATCCTGCCGATATGGGCATTCCACGGCCTGGAAACCTGGTGCATGATCGGCTACCACGCCGTCCCGGTGATTGCCGACGCGTACATGAAAGGCATCGGCGGCTTCGACGCAGAGGAAGCCTTGCAGGCCATGGTCGCCAGCGCCAACTACGGCCCTTACGATGGCATTGCGCAATACCGCGAGCTGGGCTACGTGCCCATCGACGAAGAAGGCGAAGCCGCCTCCAAGACGCTGGAATATGCCTTCGACGACTGGACCATCGCGCGCATGGCCGACAAGCTCGGCAAGCCCGCCATCGCTGCAGAATTCAACAAGCGCGCCGGCAACTGGAAGCATGCCTTCGACCCGGCCACCGGCTACATGCGCGCGCGCACCCGCGCCGGCAACTTCCGCGAGCCATTCGACCCATCTGACAGTGGCTACGGCAGCGACTACACCGAAGGCAATGCGTGGCAATACTCCTGGTACGTGCCGCAGGACGTGGCCGGGCTGGCTGCCGCGCATGGCGGCGACGACAACTTGCTTGCCCGGCTGGATGCAGTGTTCGATGCCACGGTGGACCCGAAGATCTTCGAGCACATGGAAGACATCACCGGCCTGATCGGCTGGTACGCGCACGGCAACGAACCCAGCCACCACGTTGCCTATCTGTATGCGTATGCCGGCCAACCGTGGCGCACGCAGGCGCGCCTGACCCAGATCATGCGCAGCCAGTATCACGCCAGGCCCGAGGGCCTGGCCGGCAACGACGATCTCGGCCAGATGTCGGCCTGGTACGTGTTCACCACGCTGGGCTTCTACCCGGTGGCGCCCGGCAGCAACCAGTACGTCATCGGCCGCCCGTTCCTGCCGCGTGCCACGCTCAACCTGCCCAATGGCAATCGTTTCTCGATCATCGCCGAAGGCGTGAGCGATGCACGCAGCTACGTCGGCAGCGCCACGCTCAACGGCAAACCGCTGACCCGCGCTTATGTGACACACGAGGAAATCCAGGCTGGCGGCGAGCTGCGTTTCCGTATGCAGGCGACACCGAATCCGCGATGGGCCACCGACCCGGCGCAGCGGCCGTATTCGATGTCGGCGCAGCTGCAATGATCCAACGCCGTTGCGAGATGTAGCGCCCGGATGATCCTGCAGGGATGCATCCCGCAGGAAATGAGGTGTCTGCGCGGCTCCACCGAATGTTCGCTACATTTGGTCTGCGGCCCCTGGAGTGGCCCTGGCCAACTGCCTCAGTCGTGGGTCCGCATGCGCAAGCCGCATGCACCGCGCTCGATCACCGCTGCCATGCAGCCAGCGGTGCCAGCGTCGTCGACTCCTGCGCAACGCATGCGTTTGTCTTGCGTCAGTTTCTGAATGCGACGTCTCCGGGGCGATGGCACCGCATGCACCGCGGTCACGTATTCACACGATGCACAACTTTCGTTCACCGATATGCATCGCGCCGCTTTCCACACTGGCCGCCATCGGTACGCACGACGACTGCGTGCCCGCCCTTCCCCCAATGCAGGAGCATGTGCATCCAGCACCAAGAATCAGTACGAAATGCAGAACCCGTTGACCCAGTTCCCGCAACCGCAATTTCCGGAACAAACCCAGCAAGCGCCGGGCACTGTCCACGAGCTGCAGCCCAAGGCAGACCATGGCGAGCAGAGCTACAAGGGCTTTGGTCGGCTGCAGGGTCGCAAGGCCCTGATCACCGGCGCCGATTCCGGCATCGGGCGCGCCACCGCCATCGCATTTGCACGCGAAGGTGCCGATATCGTGCTCAATTACCTGCCGGAAGAAGAACAGGACGCTGCCGAAGTCGTGCAACTGATCCAGGCAGAGGGGCGCAAAGCCATCAGCGTTCCGGGCGATCTCAAGAACGAGCAATTTTGTACCCAACTCGTGGATCGGGCGGTGAAAGAGCTTGGCGGACTGGATGTACTGGTCAACATCGCGGGTAAGCAGACCGCCGTGAAAGACATCGCGGACATCACGACCGAGCAGTTCGACGCCACCTACAAGACCAACGTCTATGCGATGTTTTGGCTGTGCAAGGCGGCCATCCCGCATTTGCCGCCGGGTGCCTCCATCATCAATACCGGTTCGATCCAGTCGTATCAGCCCTCGCCTACGCTGCTCGACTACGCCTCCACCAAGGCGGCCATCGTCAACTTCACCAAGGGGCTGGCGCAGCAGATCGCCGAGAAGGGGATTCGCGTCAACGCAGTCGCGCCCGGACCGGTGTGGACGCCGCTGCAGCCCAGCGGTGGTCAGCCGCCGGAAAAGATTCCCGATTTCGGCTCTGAAACGCCGCTCAAGCGCGCCGGCCAGCCGGTGGAAATGGCGCCGCTGTATGTGATTCTTGCATCGCAGGAATCGAGCTACGTCACCGGCGAAGTGTTCGGTGCCACTGGCGGCCTGTTGCTGTCTTGAGCCATCCCGGCGCTGAGTTTCGACGCGATGCCACCGGCGCCTTGCCGATCGCCGCTTATGCGGCGATCGGTGACGGGCGCTCGGTGGCGTTATGCGGTGCAGACGGCAGCATCGATTGGTGGTGCGTGCCGAAGATGGACTCGCCGCCGTTGTTCGATCGCCTGTTGGATGCAGGCGAAGGCGGCTATTTCGCCCTCACGCCGCAACAGCTGCAGCACGTGCAGCGCAACTACCGCGATGGCAGCAATATCCTCGAAACGACCTTCAGCACCGGCACCGGCAGCGCACGCCTGACCGAGTCACTCAACAGCGGCGAAGCCGGCCGGCTGCCGTGGTCGGAACTTGCGCGACGCATCGAAGGCATCGAAGGCCGCGTTGTCTTCGACCTGATCTACCGGCCCGGCACACGTGCCAGAGAAGCCACCCCCTGGCAAAGCGAGACGCCGAACGGACGTGTGCATCACGTCGGTTCGCTCATGACCATGCTGCGCTACGACGAGAGTGCAGCGCAGCTAGTGCGGTGCGATGACCGCGGCGTGCACGTTACGCTGGCGATCCACGCAGGCGACACCCAGGTCGTAGCACTGCTGGCCGCCGAAGACGATGCGCTGCCAGTGCCCGCGCTGGAAGACATCGGTGGGCGCATCGAGCGCAGCGACCAGGAGTGGCGCGAGTGGAGCGGCAACCTGTCTTACGACAAGAGTTACCGCGATGCGGTCGTGCGCTCTGCGCTGGCGCTCAAGTTCCTGTGGTTTTCGCCTACCGGCGCCATCGCTGCTGCGGTCACCACGTCATTGCCGGAACAGATTGGCGCAAACGGCAATTGGGATTACCGCTATGCCTGGGTCCGCGATGCCGCCTACACCACCAAGGCCTTCCTGCGCGTGGGTGCATTGGCCGACGCCAAGGCCGCGTTTAGCTGGTTGATGCGCACCATCCGCCAGCACCGGCCCGGCGTGCGCCCCTGCTACACCCTGGATGGCGCGTTGGTGCCCGACGAGCGCGTGATCGACGTTCCCGGCTATCGCAACACGCGCCCGGTGCGCGTGGGCAACACCGCCAACACCCAGCTGCAGCTGTGCCTGTACGGGGATATCTTCGAAATGGCCGCGCGCTTCCTCGATGCAGGCCACATCCTGGACCAGGAAACCGCACGTCAGTTGTTCGAGCTCGGCAACGAATGCGCAGACACCTGGATGCGCAAGGACGCCGGCTTCTGGGAATTGGAAACCGCCCAGCATTACACCATGTCCAAAGTGGAATGCTGGCTGGCACTGCGCCGCGCCACCGAGCTGGCCAAAGCCGGCCACCTCTCCACCGCGATGCTGCCACGCTGGGAGCGCGAGCAGGCGCGGATTCTGGAGTGGATCGACACGCACTGCTGGTCCGACGCCAAGCAGGCATACACTTTTTACGCGGGCACCGACGACCTGGACGCAAGCCTGCTGTTGGCCTCGCGCTTTGGGCTGGGCGGCCCGCGCCGCGAGCGCATGATCGCCACCCGCGATGCCATTGCCGCAGAACTCGGCAGCGACGCATTGCTGCACCGCTACAGCGGCATGCAACAACGCGAAGGAGCATTTATCGCCTGCTCGTTCTGGCTGGTCGAAGCCTATGGGCTGCTCGGCGAGCGTGCCGAAGCCAGGCGCTTGTTCGAACAGTTGCTGGAACAGCTGGGCAACGATGTCGCACTGATGCCCGAGATGCTGGACACCGCCACTGGCGCCGGCCTGGGCAACGTACCGCAAGGCTTGAGCCACCTCGCGCTGATCCACGCAGCGCTGGCCGTAGAGGGCGAATAAGCGCAGCGCAGCATCTGTCCCCGCCCGTGCACCAGGCTGCCATCAGCAGACGCTTTTCCCCGTCGGCGGAGGCGGACACCTCGCGAATGCGGCTGCGCCAGAGCGCAGCTCGAACCATTGCGTCGATTCGCTTACTGCGCCATTACCACCGTCTGGATCGCGTGCGCGGGAATCTCCAACGTGCTGGATGCTTCGCCCACATACAGATTGTAGGCAATGGCCACGTCGCTGGCATTCATGACCACCATGGCCAGGCTGCCATCGGTGTTGACAAACGCGGTGGTCGCCAGATTGCTGCGGCTACTGGCCGCGCTGACCCGCCGTGCGCCCGGCCGGATGAATTTGGAGAAGTGGCCGATATACCAATAGCTCGGCGTATAGGTCACCTCGCCGGTGCGCGTATCGGCATGCACCGGCGCAAAGCAGTAATTGCCTACATGGTTCGGCCCACCCTGTTGGTCGAGCAGAATGTTCCAGTCCGTCCAGCCCACTGCGCCATGATTGAGGTCGTTGATGATGGCCGTGCCGTAGCGTTCGCCATTGGGCCAATACTGCAACTTGGCCGGGTCGAACTTTTCCACCGCCGCTTCGGTCAACAGCAGGTGCTTGTCCGGGTAGGCCTGCGCCACTGCCGCCACGTTCTCCACCATCGGCTCGAATCCGGCCCAGGTTTCGTACCAGTGGAAGCCCATGCCCCACGCATATTTTGCCGCCTCCGGATCATCGAAGATCACATGCGCGCGGTGCACCATCATGTCGCGGTTGTGGTCCCACACGATGATCTTGCGATCGCCGTAGCCGGCGCTGGCCATGGTTGGCCCAAGATGATTCTTCAGGAAGTCGCGTTCTTCCTCGGCCGAAAACAGCATCGACTCCCAGGTCTGCACCGCCATCGGCTCGTTCTGCAGGCTGATGCCCCAGATGGGGATGCCCGCTTTTTCGTAGGCCGCGATAAACCGCGTGTAGTAGCTTGCCCAGGCCTGCGCGTACTCGGGCAATAGCTTGCCGCCCTTGAGCATGGTCTTGCTGTCTTTCATGAAGGCCGGCGCACTCCACGGGCTGGCGAACGTGGTGAGCTTGCCGCCGGCCGCCGCAATGGCCTGGCGCAACATCGGGATGCGGTACTTGGCATCGTGCTTGACCGAAAAACTCTTCAGCGCCGCGTCGCCCTCCTTGATGTAGGTGTAGCTGCCGCTGCTGAAATCCGAGCTATGGATGGTGGTACGCGCCAGCGTGTAGCCGATGCCCTGTTGCGGATCGTAGTAGGCCGTGAGCAACGCACGTTGCGTACGCTTGGGCAGCTTGGCAAAGGTCTCTGCGCTGGAATCGGTGATCGCACCACCAATACCCAGCACCTGCTGAAACTGCCGCTGCGGATTGACGAAGATGGAGTTTTCTTTTTCGGTCAATGCATGGCCGGCAACAGGCGCGGCCGCCGTGCTGGCGCGCATCTGTTGCGTGGCGCCTTGGGAGCTGGTGTAGATGCGCAATGCGCCAGCGCTACGCGTCGCTGGCGAGGCCGCATCTGGCGCTGCTGCAGCCGCGGCAGGTGCCACGGCTTCCGTTGCGGCGCTCGCGCTGCCCACCGTGCCCAGCCCCATCCCCAGCATTCCCATCACCGACCACGTCATCGCTCGCTTCACCGCGCACCCTCCCAGGTAGATCGCGCAAGCCTAACCGACCAACGCGCCGCAGCATCGCACGACAAACGAGCGCAAGCGCAACGCGGTGTGGCATTCATTGGTTCTTCCATCAGCAGAGGGGCTTGGCTGCAGCACAAGCATTCCTTTTTCCCGGCGGGACATTGCCCCCCCTTCACGGGGGAGAAGGTGGCGCGCAGCGCCGGATGGGGGTACGTGCGCACGTGGCGTTGCCGGCAGCGCGTGATGCATTACAAACAGCGAGAAATATAAGACGTCAATCTGCACCAATCCCGGCAACCGTACCCTCACCCCAACCGCTCTCCCGGCGGGAGAGGGGCTCAGCTGCAGCGCCAACATGCTCCTCTGCCGTCTGGAAAAGGGCTTGATCACCCACGCGACAAACGGTCCAGGATGCCCGGCACTTCCGGCGGAATCTCGCGCGCCAAAAAGCCCACCGTGCCGACCCGCTTTGCGAGCTGTCTGCCGGCCGCTGCATGCACGAATACGCCCCATAGCGCTGCGGTCAATGCATCGCTGCCCCGAGCAGCGAAACCTGCGATCAACCCGGCCAAGGTGTCGCCCGAACCCGAGGTGCCCAGCCCGGGCACACCACCGCGATGCACCCACAACGCACCGTCCGGCCCGGCGATGAAACTGTCCGCGCCCTTGACGATCACCACGCTGCGCATTTTCCGCGCGAAGACCAGCGCGTATTCGCCGGGCGCCGCTTCCACCGCGGCCTTGTCGTCGCCAGCGAGGGTTGCCATTTCGCCGGCATGCGGCGTCAGCACGAATGGGCGCCCGGGCGGCGCACGCAAGCTGCGCACTAGCGCACCGGCGTCCAGCACCAAGGTACAGACCACCTTGGCAGCGGCCAGCTTGACCAGCGCCGTTGTCGTCGTCGTCGAGGCCATGCCCGGCCCGATCACGGCCGCGTCGCAGGCGGCCAGCGCCGCGTCCAACGCACGATGCCCGCGCGTAATCTCGCCCTGCCCGCTCTGCCCCAGCCCCAGCACCAATGCCTCGGGCACCGCCAGGGCCATCGCCGGCGCCACGCTGGCAGCGGTGGCGATCTGCAATTTGCCGGCGCCCGCGCGCAATGCAGCTTCCCCGGCCAGCAACGCCGCACCGGGCACGCGCATCGACCCACCGACCACCAACACGCGCCCCCGCTGCTCCTTGTCGCCGCCGGGCGATGGCAGCGGCATCGCACGCAGTGCGGCAGCGGTCAGCGTGCGAAGGCGTGCGGCGGCCATCAGCGCGCTCCGGCCGGGCGGTCGGATTCGGTGGTCACGGCTCGTCGGCCAGCTCTGGCGGCACGAACTTGGTGCGCACCAATTGCAGCGATTGCCCATCGGCCGCGGCCGCATATTCGGTGACGCCACAATTGGGCACATCGCCTTCGCGGTCGATGGCCAGGATGGTGGCCTCGTCCATTCGCTCGATCAGGTAACGGAAGCAGTTGACGATGACCTGGTGCCCCACGATCAGCACGCGTGCACCCACATGATTGCGCTGCAGGTCGCCCACGATGCTGCGCAACCGAAAGATCACATCGCACCAACTCTCGCCACCAGGCGGGCGAAAATAGAACTTGCCCACCAGCTTGCGTTGCTCGGCCAGCGCCGGAAACGTCGCCAGGATACCGGCCGTGGTGTAGCGGTCGAGCACGCCGAATTCCTTCTCGCGCAGCCGCTCGTCCACGCTGACCGCATCGGCCGGCTGGCCGAGCGCACGTGCCACCGCAGCGGCGGTTTGCCGCGCGCGCACGTAGGTGGAACTCAGGATCAAGCTCGGCCGCTCGTGTTCGGGCAGCCCAGCCATCCACGCGCCCAATGCCTCGGCCTGGCGCTCGCCCAGTTCCGAGAGCGGCACGTCCGCATCGCGATGCTCCAGGTCGATCAACGTCGCCCCATTGGATTCGGCCACATCGCGCGCCACGTTGCCCGCGCTTTGCCCATGCCGCACCACCCACAAGCGCGCCGGCCACTGCGCCGACACCCCCGCAACCGCACTGTTCTCACTCACACCCATCTCCTGCATCACGTCGGCACCACGTGTCGCACAGCCGCCGTGAACAGCTGGTCGACCATGCCTGCGGCCGTGCGCGGCCGCGCCACCGGTGTCATGCATGAGCCCGCACATCGCGCACGTTGCAAGAACCATGCGCCATAGCACAGACCAGCGCGGCTCCAACGGATGCGTAACCCTGGCTCGGTATACTGCAGGCCCCCAACACCTAGCTCGCCCATGTCCAACGTCCTTCAGCTGCGCACCGCAAAACAGCGCGAAGAGCTCCTGGTAGACGACGTATTGGACGCGGCCGAACGCTGCATCGACGAGATCGGCCTTTCGGCCACCAGCTTCGAACTCATCGCCGAACGCACCCGTCTGTCATGCGGCAGCCTGCTGCAGCGCTTCGAAGACAAGGACGCGTTGGTGCGCGCATTGCTCGAGCGCAACTACATGCGCGCCATCCGTCAGATGTGGCTGGTGGAACGCCCGGCCAATGTGCACGTGGTGGACTTCATCGCCGGCCTGCTCGAAGACTGGCTGCTGCAGGAAATCAATATCAAGCGCACCCGCATCGACCTGGAGCTGCACCTGGCAACGCTACGCGACCCGGTGCTGGCCGCCTTCATGCGCCGGCAGAGCGCATCGCTGATCGAACACCTCAGCGCATTGCTCAAGCGCCTGCTCCGCGGCCACACCGACACCGCCAGCAGCGAACAGGAATTCCAGGCCCGCGTGTTCGCCGTTGCCGCCATGTGCGGCGGCCTGCACAGCGTGATGACCAGCGGCATGGAACTCAACCGCATGCATCTGCAGCTGATCCTGCGCGAGAGTTTGTCGGGCATTCTCAAGTCGGCGCCGGTGTAGTCCGAAGCAGCACTGCGCGGCGATTGCCGGGCGCGCTCCCGACAGCTGCCAGCTGCCAGCGTGCATTCAATCTGCCGAAGACGGCGATGCTTGCTCCGCTGCACGGGCCCTGGCCGCCTGCAAAAGCTGGGTGACCAAACGGTGCGCATCGTCGCCAACACCGCCGGCCGCGTTCCACAGTTCCGGCGGCAAGCGAGAACGCTCCACCGTCATGAGGTGCAGCAGATCCTTGGCTAGCGCAATCCGCTCGCCTTCGTTCATGGCAGGACCGGGATTGTCGTCATCCGGCGTGGTCACCATCTCCACCGCCGCATCCAGACAGGCTTCGGTGGCCCCCAATTCCCGCGCCCGCAGTGCTTTTTGTCGTGGCGTTTGCGCGCGTATGTACCAGGAAGCGAGCGACTCGATGGCCTTGAAGCCACCGTATGCCGCCGCCGCGCCAAGCATCGTCTTGGCACCTTCCGAAGCGACCCTCTCGTTATAGCTGGGGTCAACCGCGAAGCCGCTTTGCCCCCCGTAGACATAAAACTGGGCCAAGCCACTCGCAAACGCGAATCCAGCGCCCTGGGCAGCAGTCTCCGCCGCGTCGTGTACGAGGTGGGCCACACGCAACCCGGCGGCTTGTTCCTGCGGCTGCGCGCCGTGGGCGAAAGCCCCCCGGGCCGGCCTGAGCGGCGCCTCACGGACAGGCCGCCGTGGCAGAGCCTGGGCCAGCTGCGGATTGGCATGCGGGTCGTGCACACGTGCACAGGGGCCGGCATCGGACTCGGCAGCCCTCTCTTCCTGGCCCTGCCTCGCACCCCTGCGCACTGCCGTCGTCATTGCCACAGGATGCATACATCACCTCGCCTAGATGGATGGAATCCCATTGTTCTGTTGCGCAATCGCCAATGCACGGCATTGGCCGAACAGGCGTGACCGAAGGCGAAACGCGCACCACGTTCCTGACGCATTGGATGGCACTCATGACCAATCCAGGCCAAGCGCCCTACTGGACGATCGACTGCCGGCCATGTGCTAATGATCTAGTGCCGCGCATCGAACACGGTGCAATCGCGCGCCATGTGCAAGTCGGCGTCGATGTCATCCCGAAGCAGCACTGTGCGGCGCTTGCGGGCCGCGCCCCAGCACCTGGCCGGCAGGCGCGCTTACGCTGCCGACGACGTGGACGCCTATTCCGCTGCACGTGCTCTGGCGGCCTGTAGGAGCCGGGTGACCAGGCCGTGCGCATCGTTGCCGGCCCCGCTCGCTGCTCGCCATAGGTCTGGTGGCAGACGGGAACGTTCTACCGTCATGAGGTGCATCAGATCCCTGGCCAATACCAGCCGCTCGCCTTCGTCCATGGCAGGACCAGGAGGGTCGGCGTCCAATCTGGTCACCATGTCGACCGCCTGATCCAGGCAGGTCTCGGTGGCTCCCAACTCGCTTGCGCGCTGCGCCTTGGTCGGCACTTCGTACCACCGGCTTTGCGCCTCCACGTAACGCGCGGCCAATACGTCGGCCAGACCCATTCCCAGGAATGCGGCCAGCGCTCCCACTGCCTGGTAGCCACTGACCACAGCAAGATTCTTGTAATACAGATCATCGTTGAGATAGCCGTACGCCGCCGCGGCAGGTGCCTGGAGCGCCGCAAACCCGCCCCATACGGCGGCCCCGGCGGCGCCTAAATGGGCCATCGTTCGCCCTAGATTGACGAGGGGGACGCCACGCGGCGTGCCAGGCGCCCTCAGCGGCGCCTCGCGCACGGGCCGCCGCGGCAGGCTCTGCGCCAGTTGCGTATTGGCGTGCGGGTCGCTGGCCGGTGCAGACGGGCCGGCATCTGCCACCGTCGCGCCCTCTTGCTGTTCGCGCCTGGCGCCTCGGCGCGTGGCGGACGTCAATGCTAAAGGTTGCATGGTCACTTCTCCGCTATCGACGCGCTCCATTGTTTCCCAGCGTCATCGGGCATGACGCATCCGGCCGAAAAGCCGTTGCCGAACACGAAACAAGCGGCGCTGCGCATGCCATAGCGCGCAGGCGGTGCACGCCCGCAACAGCGCATCGCTGCAGGCAAGCGGTCAGGGTGGCTGGCGGTCGTGTTGCAAGCGTGCGTTGTCCACCACCGCAGGCGCCGAGCCAACGCGTCAAATGCCAACACCAGCAGCCCTGCCGCAACTTCGCCCACGCCTGCACTGCTTCGTGCATTGCACCCGATGCATGCACCACTGCCTCAATGATGCCGAGGGTGACGCAGCCGGCTGCGCTGCTGAGTGGCTCGCGATGCCAGCGGGCGCACTCCAGCTGCCGCATGCCGCGTGTTGCACGCGAACCGCCAGAGCCACCTCCCCGGATCGTTGACCAGACTGGCCTCGACCATGAAACAGATCTCCGGCAACTTCACTTGTCCTTCCACGGCACTGCGCGCAGACGCAGAGTGCGATGCGCCCGAAACTGCGCAGGCGCCCGAGCAGCACCGCCCGCCCCATCCTGTCGCAGACCATCCGCTCAACCTGCTGGAAAAAAGAAGAAGCACCACCGGCGTGCTCGCCGACGAGAGCAAGCGCCTGGAGGTCGTGGTGCCCCGCCTGCAGGCATCGCTGGCACCGCACACCTGGTCCTCATCCAGTAGCGACTCGCCAACGACGCCTGTCACCGGCCGCAGCCCCCGTCTCAGCCCGCAGCCCGGTTCACCGACCTGGGCCTGCCTGCTGGAGACGCCGCCGCGCACAGCGGCACTTGCGGGCGCCGACAGCAGTGACGCGTTCCAGAACTTGCGCTACGCACGTCGGCTGGTCAGCGACATGCGTCACGCGCGGCAGCACGTGGTGCTGAGCCCGCGCCTGGTGAAATCGCTGACCAGCCGATCCGAACGCCCGGACTTGATCCAGAAGCTCTCGGCGTTGAAGCCCGGCGCCGTGGATGTAGACAGCGGTTTTCTCCAGGTGACGCTGGAAAGCGGGCACGCAGGCACTGCAGCAACGCTGCACACACTGCCGACCGTCGGCACCGGCGCCTCCGCCTCGACCTATGCAGTTCGGCTGGCCGAAGATCTTTGGCAGGACGGGCAAAATTGCGGCCGCGACTTCATCTTCAAGGCCTTGTTGCGCATGGACTCGCAACAGCCGATCCCACCGACACTGTACGACCCTGTCACCGTTGCAGACGCTCAGGGCTTGCAGCAACGGATCGATGCGCGCAAAGCCATGATCTTCCAGGAGTATCAGATGATCAGGTCGGTCGATGCAGTGCCGTATATCGTGCGCGCCCACGGCGTGGTGCAGATCGAACACACCTTCGGCATTTTGCTGGAGAAAATCGACGGCATCAGCGTGCGCAGCATGATTGGCCGCGCACGCACGGCGCTGCAGCAAGGCACCATCACCGCATTGGAGTACCTCGGCCTGGCCAGGCAGCTGATGGCCGATGTGCTGGTGGGCATTGCCTGCTGCGAAGACGCCGGCATCGTGCATCAGGACATCTCGCACAACAATGTCATGTACGACCAACCCATGAAGATCTTCCGGCTGATCGACATGGGGCTGGGCTCAGAAGAAGGCGACCCAAACCGCGGCGGCACACCGGGCTTCTACGACTTGAGCAGCCCTGCCAGGCACGCGCGCGATGTCTACAGCGTGGCGCAACTGCTGGTGCATGTGCTCAAGCGCCCCGACTACAACATGGGCATGATCGGGATCAATCGCGCCAAGACTGCAGACACCTTCCCCTTCATGGATGCGTTGCAGGCGCTCCCGGACGACCACAAACGCACGGTGGTGCGCTTCTTCAACAGCATGCTGGACGACGGCGCCGGCGAGCGCACCAAGGCCGAGATCCTGCTGCGCGACCCATTTTTTACCGAACCGCCGCTCCCGCCGCGTGATCGGATGCATCGCACCTATGAAAAATTGAAGCGCTTGGCTTCTTTTTAGAAGTAACTACTTTTAGAAGCACTCACGGTTACAGGTGAGCGCGAACCGATGGGTTATGTGATGTGTATTGGCGTGGCCTAGAAGTGCGGGATTGAGAGACAAGTGACGTAAGTGTGCATGCAAGCGCGCAGTCTGGGCGCTGATTCGGGGATCAATCGGCACCGCTGCGTGCTGCCATACGCGTGCCGGTCAATGCGTCCATTGGCGGGGGTGATCCATACGGTAACAAGATCCAGACGGCACAACACGTCATGGCAATGGATGCGCGCCTTCGATGACAGCGCCCTCCACGTCGTCGCAAGCTTCAAGGTTTTCTTTGCAGACCTAAGCCGACGCAATGGGCCGTGGACGCTGAAACACAACGCTCGCATGTGCCAGATGCCACCGCGCACTAGACGCTGCGACGCACCTGAGAAGCGCTCATACACAGAACTTATCTGAGAGATACGCCGATCAAGGTCCGGCCCGCCTGTGCACCTGCTTGTGTGGCACTACTAGATCCTCGGGCTTCAATTCCACACCCAAGGCCGCCTCATTCCATATTCCGGAATATGGAATGAGGCGAACGAAGTATTTGTGCAGGCAGTCTCAGCTACACGCCGCGTGGTGCAGTGGTCTAGAGGTCACAAGCAAAATCCAACCCTCACCCAATGCTTCGTGGCTTGATAGCCTCTTCCTGCATCACCCCTCTCTCTTGCGCCTGACACTGCGCTTGCGCCAACGCACGCGCATCGAGCTCTTGCAGCTTAGCCAGCGATTGCTCCACCGGCGTATTGACGGCCACGTCGGTGGGCATGCTGGCACGCAAGTGAGCCGGATTGCTGGGCTCGCCCTGCACCACGAAGACGGTGGCACCGGCGGCTGCACGCGGTGTCTGGTTGCTCAGCAGCACGTGGTCGATGCGCTCAAGCCCATGCTCACTCGCCAGATTGGCCAGGCTGGCGCTCATCCGCTCGCTGTGCGCATCGCTGGCGCGGCCCATGCTGGCGTCCAACCGGCCAACCAAGATGCTCGCCTGTGCATGCAATGGATGAGGCGCGGGCTGGGCATCTTCTGCGTCTGCCTGCCGTGGCCTCACAGGCGCAGGCGCCGCAGCTCCGCCGTGCTGCCGCTGCGGCTGGGCCGGCGGATGCCCCGGCTGTTCCTGTCCTGGCTGTGCCCCTTCATGCCCTCGCCCCTGGTCCAATTGCTGCTCCCGCACCGGGCCAGGAGTCGTGCTGGTCAGCACGTATTGCCAGCGTGTCTTCCGGGTTGCCTTGAACCGCGGCGATGAACCCATCGTATTCGGCTGGATGAATTGTCTGGCAGCCAGCCGAATCCGTACTACCGCTGGAACCGCGATGAATCTTGAAGGTGTCGTTGAGATCCTGCACACCGTTGAGATCGGCTCGATCAAACCAGCCGTCCGCATTGCTATCCCGCTGTACCCCGCCCCGCCCTGCCTCCACCGCAGCCTGACTTGGGCGTAATGCGTTGTCTTGGGTGCCTGGCCGGCTGGCATTTGGGTGCTGCCCCATCCGCATCTCGATGGTGCCTTCGCTCAGGCGACCGAGATCCCTGATGCCATCGGCATTGACGTCCTCGCCTTCGATCTTCCTGGGCCTGGTGATGCTCTCAAAGCCCGGCGACGGTGCAAATGTCCTGTTCTCCATGCCGCCTTCCGCAAGCGGGCGCCGCCCCGTGTTGCCTGCATGATGATCGTACTGTGCAGTCGGCTCGGTGCTTGCTTGCTGGGCGACCTGCGTATGACGCGTGCCATCGGCATCCTTCCACAGTACGACCAGGCGGTCGTTGTAGACGCCCGTGCCGCCCTGAGCTTCGTTGATGGCAGGGGTTGCCGGATCGTCGCTACGCAAGCTTCCGGCATGCGCGCGATCCTGCATGGCCGCAAGCGTTGAGTTTTCCTGGCGAAGGCCTAAGACCACGCGCTCGTTGGGTCGCGAGAGTGCCTCGCGCGCGGCTTCGTTCCCTCTCACCTGTACGATGCTGGCGTAGACTTCATAGCGCTGTGAGTCGCTCAAGGCAGCCATTTGCGTCTGCGGCGGAATTGCTGGCTGGTTTGACGCGGCTAGTTGCAAGCGTTGCAGCACACTGGCATCCGCAACGGCGACCGGCCCGTGTTGTTGATTGGCGATTGCACCGGCGGACGCTGCGCCGACGTAGCGATCCAGTGCGTCACGCACGACCTCTGACTGGCCTTGTCTGCGCTCATCAAGCATGCGCAGCGCCTCGGCCTGCCGATTGGCGTTGAACAACGCAGAAATCTGGTCGGCAGTCGCACGGATGTCTAAATCGTTGGATCTCGCCATTTCGCTGCTCCTTGCAGAAGTGGTCACTCGCTGATGAAACGGTCCTCACCATCTGGATAATCCGCACATGCCGGTTCGCCTGTGCGCTGCTGGCGGCACGGCCACTGCGCTCTGGGAACCCGTTCCACCAGCTCGAAGCGTTCGCCTGTCCAACGAAGAAAACCAAAATGGGCGTAAGACCCGACGCGCTTCGGGTCATCGGTGGCCAGCGGCTGGTCAGGATCGAATTCCATCAACCATCGCATTGTCGGCGCCACGGGTAGCTTGTCGTCGAACAGAAAAAGCTCCGAGCCGCCGTGGTCGTTTCGCCGGGCAACATCTTCTGCAGTCAGGCTAGGCGCTGGCGGAAACACCGCTGCACTGACATCGCGTGCGGTGCCGTCCTTGGTGACGCTATACGCTTTTCGCCCCTTGCCTGACTGGCACGCGAGGCCTGCCTCGCCCGCAGCGCATTTCACCGACCAAACCAAGTACACCGTTTTTTCGGGATCAGCACTTTCGAACGAACGGATCGTCAGATCACCCGCAACCACGGTGAAATCAGCACGACGTCCCAAGCCGGGTGCGGCCACGTACACGGCATCGCGCAAGCTGGCTTCGCGCTTTTGCAGCGAGGCGTCAACCATATCTGCGGGCAGGGCAAGCAGCGCACGCGCCATATGCGCAGGTGCCAGGCCTTTGCAAAATCCGTCCCTTAGCAAAGGTGCGGGTGAGGAACCCTGTGATTGCGTACGATCCACACAGACGGCGCCCATCTGCCGTTCCAGTTTGAAGGGCACCCAAGGTGAAGGCGTGGCAGCAGGCGCCTGAGGAAAAGACGATGCTTCGTGTGCACCACTTGGCGGTTTTGCGGCAGCCTGTTCCATCGAAAGCCGTGCACACCCAAGCGTCATGATGGGCACCAGCGCGGTTGCCAAGATGCACTGCATCAGCTTCTTCATGGGCATCCTTGAACGAAGAGGGCGAACGACCCGGACTGTGGCCGTATGAGCAGGCTCGGTCAAGTCACTGATCGCAGACGAAAACAGTTCAGCGACACTCTCATTTTGGGACTGAAATAGACGCTGCATCCCGCAAAGACGCCATCTGGTATGGACTCAGCGCGACTGTCCGGGGTGAACAGCAATTCGGATGGTTCGGAACGTTCAACCAATACGCTGCGTGCGGCTCCATGTGATCGCCAGCATTGCACAAAGAGATGGAAGTGGCCTGTGTTAAAGCCAGCCTAAAGCATGGATGACCCATAAGCGCTGCCCTGTCCTTCCTGATTTGCCGCACCATTCATCCGACAACGACTTCGCCTGAGCGACAGCCGATCACGACCATCTCGTACTACCTGCCCATCGACCGTACTGGGTAGCGGCAAGCGCACCTCGATTAGCGAGCAGGTGCGCTCACGCCATCGAAATCCATCTGCTGCCGCGCCCGCCCTGCCCTACCCACGCAACGCCGCCCGAATCCCCTCCCCCGCCAGCCGCGCACTCGCCAACAAGCGCTCCAGGCTCTGCCCATGCCGGGCGCTGGCGGACAGCCCGGCCATGGTGGTGCTGACGAAATCCGCCAGCCGGTCTGCGTCTTCCGGGCGCTGCTGGGCGATGTGGGTGCGGATCAACTCCTGGGCGGCGACATGAAAACCGCAGGCCGCCTCGCGCGCCTGCGCGTCGTTGCTGCGCGTGCCTTCCAGCACCAGGCAGCCGGTGGCGGCGGGGTCTGCGACATAGCAGCGGGCGGCGTGCTCCAGTACATCGGCCAGCGCGTCGGCCAGCGGTCGGTCGGCGTCCAGGAGTTGCGGCAGCGGGATCGCGCCGGTCTGCGCATAGCGGTCGAGGATGCGCGCGTACAGGCCGGCCTTGCTGCCGAAGGCGGCGTAGAAACTGGGTGGGTTGATGCCCAGTGCCGCGGTGAGATCGGCCACGCTCAACGCGTCGTAACCGCGTGCATGGAACAGCTGCTGCGCGGTGGCGACCGCTTGCTCCGCGTCGAACGCCCGCGGCCGGCCGCGGGCCCGTGAGATTTCTGTAGTCATCGTTACAAAACCCTTGACGGCAAGCGAAATATATTATGTATTGCTCGCTACATTAATAGCGAGGTAGGTACATGTCAGCGTTCAAGAACAAGTCGGTGTTGGTGCTTGGTGGCAGCCGGGGAATTGGGGCCGCGATCGTGCGGCGCTTCGTGGCCGAAGGTGCGCGAGTGACGTTCACCTATGCCGGCTCTGCCGAGGCGGCGCAGCGCCTGGCCGGCGAAACCGGCAGCACCGCGGTGCTGGCAGACAGCGCCGATCGCGATGCGGTCATCGCCACAGTGCGCCGCAGCGGGCCGCTGGATGTGCTGGTGGTGAACTCCGGCATTGCGTTGTTCGGCGATGCGCTGGACCAGGATCCGGACGCGGTAGACCGGCTGTTCCGCATCAACGTACACGCGCCCTACCACGCCGCTGTCGAGGCCGCGCGGCAGATGCCACCGGGCGGCCGCATCATCGTGATCGGCTCGGTCAACGGCGACCGCATGCCGCTGCCAGGCATGGCCTCTTACGCGCTAAGCAAATCCGCGCTGCAAGGGCTGGCCCGCGGGCTTGCGCGCGACTTCGGGCCGCGCGGCATCACCATCAACGTGGTGCAACCGGGCCCGATCGATACCGACGCAAATCCAGAAAACGGACCGATGAAAGACCTGATGCACAGCTTCATGGCGATCAAGCGCCACGGCCGCGCCGAGGAAGTGGCTGGCATGGTGGCCTGGCTGGCGGGCCCGGAAGCGAGCTTTGTGACTGGCGCGATGCATACGATCGACGGTGCATTCGGGGCATGAAGCAACGAGGTCTGCATTGATCGCACTGCAGCTCGCCACGTCGCGCGACGGAGGGCAGCAAACGCCCTCCGTCCACACGCATGGCGAGTTGCTGTTGCATCACCAGCATCGTGATTCACGCGCATGATCCTGTTGCGTCGCCAATGATCGTCGCCCCATGTCTTGCGGCGTATTGCACCTGCAATCGCTGGCCTGGCCTTGCATATCCTGTTGCCACTGCGTTGCCTATAGTTCGCAAAAAACCCTGCAATGGAATGACCAATGCGCAGGCCGGTGCCTGCCATGTGCGTGCTGCCGATGTGGCGGTGCGCACGCCGGTTGAGCAGTCGCTGCAGCAGCTGGAAATGGCCAGCGTGGAGCGGCAACCAACCCTGGCGCAGAGCCAGCAGCAAGACATGGACAATCGGGTTCGCGAGAACATGTCGATGCGCATGGCGTGATGCACGCAGTCAACCGCAGCCGGTCGGCAGGCGCGCCGAAGCCAGACGCGGCGCGCAGAGCGGCAGCACGACTCGGAAACACGCGACCCCGGCTTCGGCAGTCACCACGCGCACGCTGCGCTTTTCAGGCAGTCGCTCATCGGATCCCTTCGCTACTGTTGCTGGCCAATCCGCTTCACCTGCACTGGCGGCCTCTGCACCGAACAAAAAAGCCCGGAATTACCGGGCTTTTTTGTTTTTCAATGCAACTGCTTAGCCCTTCTGCTTCTTCAACCATGCCGCAATCTGCGGCACGCGCCGTTCGCGCAAGGTCACCCGCGTCTGGATGGTGCTGATGGCGGTTTCGGCATCGCGGCGCGAGGTGGGAGCGAGGTACGTGTCGGCGTACGCCTTGATCTTGCCGATGGTCTCCAGCTTGCTGGAGCCTGCGGCCAGGTGCGGGTAGTAGCGGGCGCGCGAGGTGGAGTCGATCAACGTGTCCATCTGGGCGCGATGCGCCAGTGCGAAGTCGAATGCCAGCTCCGGGTGCTCGCTGGCGACATCGCCGATCATGCTGGCACCGGTGGTGGCGCCGGGCTCGTCGGTGAGTGCAAGTTCAAGGGCGCGCTGCGCCAATGCCGGGTCCTTGGCGTAGGCGAGCAACGCATACGACTGGTCGCGCAGCATCGAGGAGGTTTCCTTCTTTGCCATGGCATGCAACGCGTCCCACGTGGCCGCGTCGGCATGGCGGGCGACGATGCGCAGCACCGTGCTACGCAACTCCGGCGACAACGTGCCCGGGTCGGCCTGGAACGCAGCGAAACGACGCTGCGCTTCGGCAATCACCTGTGCATCGTCCAGCGCGCTCAGGCTGTTGAGCAGGCTGGCACGCAACTGCTTGGTCTGCGCACTATCGTCCTTGCGCTCGTCCCAGCCGAGCGTGGCGAACTCCGGCGCAAGCCGCGCCCGCGCGAAGCGCCGCCAGCCGGCCTGCGCCTTGAGGTCGTCGGCGAACAGGCGATCGATGCTGGAATACGTCTCAGACACCACTTTCCACAGATCCGGCGAGCCACCCAATGGCACCTTGACGGTGAGCTCGAGCAGGTCCGCCTCGGGCTGCAGGCCCACCGGTGCCAGCGCAGCGGTATCCATCAGCACACCCAGCTGATCGACCACCGGCAACGCGTCGAACCCCTTGCTGAGCGCGGTGAATTGCGCCGGTGCATACAGCGTGCGGAAGTACCCCTTCTGCCCGGCATTGACCACAACAGGCGCATCGCAGCCGGGTAGCTGCACCTGCGCGCTGCCATCCACCAACACGCGCACCGGCGTGCCATTGGCGCCGCGCACCGTGACGGGCACATGCCAGCGCAATGGCGGTTTGTTGGGGCGGTCGACGGTGTATTCGCCTTGTTTCAGCTGCACGGTGGTGCTGCCGGCCGTGCAGCTGGCGCTGACCTGGATCAACGGCACGCCCGGCTGCAACGTGAAGTCGTGCGCCACCTGGGTGAACTGCTTGCCCGGTGCCACCGCATCGATCTGCTGCCACAACGCATCGGTGACGGCATTGCCGTATTGATGCTGCTTGATGTAACTGCGCACACCGCTGCGCCAGTTGTCTGCGCCCACATAGTCTTCGAGCATGGCGATCACCGCTTCGCCCTTGTCGTAGGTGATCTGGTCGAATGCCTGGCTGGCCTGCTCCACCGTGGCGACGTGCTGCACCACCGGGTGGGTGGTGACATACGCATCGCGCTGCATCGCCGCGCGGCTCTTGAAGGCTGCGCCGGTGTTGTCGATGTCCCACTCCGGGTGCAGCTTGTGCGTGGTGCGCGCCTCCATCCAGTTGGCGAACCCTTCGTTGAGCCACAGGTCGTCCCACCACGCCATGGTCACCAGGTTGCCGAACCACTGATGCGCGATCTCGTGCGCGGCAACGGTGAAAACGCCCTGTTTGTCGTCGATGTTGGAGGTGGCCGGGTCCAGCAGCAGCGAGTATTCGAAGGTGAAGATCGCTCCCCAGTTTTCCATCGCACTGAAGAACTGGCTCTGCCCGGGTGCGGCGATGTTGTCCAGCTTCGGCAATGGGTATGGAATGCCGAAATAAGCGTTGTATTCGTGCAGCACATCGCGGCCCGAATCCAGTGCGAACTGCGCCTGGTCCACCTTGCCCTTCTGCGCGATCACGCCGATCTCGGTGCCGTTATCGGCCTTGCGCGTCGCCCGCTCGAAGTCGCCGACACTCAGGAACAGCAGGTACGTGGACATCCTGGGCGTGGTCTGGAAGACCACGCGCTTCATGCCGCCGGGACCATTGCTGGACGAGGCGACCGGCATGTTGCTCACCGCCATCTGCGTGGCCGGCGCATTGACTGCCAGGTCGAAGGTAGCCTTGAAATTGGGCTCGTCCCACGACGGAATGAAGCGGCGTGCATCGGAGTTTTCGAACTGGGTGAACAACGCGCGGCGCTGGCCTTGCGCGGTGGCGTAATCCAGCCCGAACAGACCGTTGGCCTGGGTATTGATCACACCGCTGTAATCGATGGACAACACGTAGTTGCCCGGTGCCAGCGGTTTGTCGAAGGCGAAGGTGGCGGTCTGCGCCTGCTCATCGGTGCTGACCTTGGCCATCTGCGGCTTGCCCCCCTTGCGCTGCGCCAACGTACTGCGCGCGAAGCTGAGGTTGGCCGCCTGCAATACGATGCGGTCGGTGGCTTGCAGCACCACGATGTCGATGGCCACCTTGCCGTCGAAGGTCATCTTGTCGGCATGCGGGGTGATCTCCACCGCGTAGTGGGTGGGCTTGGCCGTGCGCGGCAACTGGCTGGTGACCTGCGCGGCCGATGCGCTGACCGCCTCCGGTGCAGCCACAGCAGCGTGAGCCGGCGCAATGGCCCAGGTACTGGCCAGGGCCAGCGCAATAGCGGTCACCAGGATCTGGCGCATGACATTCCTAAAGAGAGTAATGAAGTAGTACAGCGGCCAGCATCATGGCGCCGGCCCGCAAGACCACACACTGCCGAAAGTCATGCGCCTGCCTGCCAGACGCGAAGACACCCACGTCAAAGAGAAGCTGCGGCAACGACAGGGCACGCATGCATCGAGCCAGGGCAAGGCAGGCCCGACTGGCGCGAGCATGCTACACCGCCATGCTGAACACGCCCCGCATCGATCAGGCGTGCGCGGCCAACACCACTTCATCTGCAGCCGTCGCACAGTTGCGGGGCGCATGGATGAGGCAACGCAATGGCATTGTGCAAACAAAAGCCCCGCTTTCGCAGGGCTTTCGTCGGTTCAACCACGCATCAGCCGATCAGGCGAACGGATCCTGCAGCACCATGGTGTGGTCGCGGTCCGGGCCGGTGGAGACGATCGAGATCGGGCAGCCGGCCAGTTCTTCCAGCGCGCGCAGGTAGGCGCGTGCGGCGGGCGGCAGTTCGTCCCACACGGTGATGCCGTGGGTGTTCTCGCTCCAACCCGGGAACTCCAGGTACACGGGAGTGCACTCTTCCCAGCCCTGCGCGTCCAGCGGCGCGTACTCGGTGCGCTTGCCGTGATATTCGTAGGCGATGCAGATCTTCAGCTTCTCCATGCCGTCGAGCACGTCGAGCTTGGTGATGCACAGGCCGGAAATGCCGTTGATGGCCACCGCACGCTTGAGCGCCACGATGTCCATCCAGCCGCAGCGACGCGGGCGACCGGTGGACGCGCCGTACTCGGCGCCGCGGTCGCGGATGCCCTGGCCCACTTCGTCGTCCAATTCGGTCGGGAACGGGCCGCCGCCGACGCGCGTGGCGTACGCCTTGGCAATGCCGAGGACGTAGTCGATCGCATCGGCGCCAACGCCGGTACCGGCCAGTGCGCCGCCCACGGTGGTGTTGGAGCTGGTGACGTACGGATAGGTGCCGTGGTCGATGTCCAGCAACGCACCCTGCGCGCCTTCGAACAGCACGCGCTTACCCTGCTTGCGCAGGTCGTGCAGGATGCCGGCAACGTCCGACTTCATCGGCTGCACGTACTCGCCGAAGGCCAGCGCCTCGTCGTAGGTCTTCTGGAAATCGACCGCTTCCACGCCCAGGTATTTGGTCAGCACGAAGTTGTGGTAGTCCAGCGCGGTGCGCAGCAGCTCTTCCAGCTGCGGCGGGTAATGCAGGTCGGCGATGCGGATGCCGCGACGCGCCACCTTGTCTTCGTAGGCCGGGCCGATGCCGCGGCCGGTAGTGCCGATGGCCTTGCCGCCGGCAGCCTTCTCGCGCGCCTGATCCAGCGCGATGTGGTAGGGCATGATCAACGGCGCAGCCGGGGAGATCTTCAGGCGCGAACGCACTTCCACGCCGGCGTCTTCCAGCTCGCTGATTTCCTTGATCAAGGCAGCCGGGGAGATCACCACGCCATTGCCGATCAGGCACAGCGCGTCCTCGCGCAGGATGCCGGACGGAATCAGATGCAAGACGGTCTTTTTGCCGTTGATGACGAGCGTGTGGCCAGCGTTGTGGCCGCCCTGGAAGCGGACCACCGCACCGATTTCCTCGGTGAGCAGATCGACGATCTTGCCTTTGCCTTCATCGCCCCACTGGGCACCGAGCACGACAACTGACTGACCCATGACGGGTGAACTCCTAAGTTTTGCTGCGGCCATCGGGGCCGCGGGATGGGACCGCTGCAGGGTTGGCCGCGACACCCTGCGCGCGGCTCCATCGGGGAGCGTTGCAGTGGCGCGATAGCCCTGACACGGAAAAAGCCGAACCGAGTGCTCTGGTTGGAGCGTGCCCGGCCGGCTTTTGTGCATTATCCGGGTTTCCGGTGGCGTGCACTACCCTTTCGGACACGTTCGGCCACAGGGCTGGCAAACGAACCCGGCCGGCCGCGGCACGACCGCTGGGGCGCAGCGCTGGTGGGAGCAGCACGGTCGGGAGGATGTGGCGCTCACGGGCTCTGGCTGTGGCGCTCCGTCTGGCTCTTGGTCTAAAGCTGGGAGCTGCCCGGATCGGCGGTCGATACATCCACTTGTAAGAGTGCACCCGGGCGCGACAGGCACCACCAGGAAACGATCGCGCCCAGGTGCGCTCCTACGGCAGATGTGTCTCAGAGCCAGATGGCGTCCCAGAACGGATAGTCCCCGAGCCGTGTCACCAGTCCGGCCCGTCGCGGATTGGCGATGATGTAGCGCGCTGCAGCGGGCAGATCGTCGCCCGTGCGCAAGGCGTGGTCGTGATAGCTGCGGCTCCAGACCGGTGCACCAGACCGGCGCTGCGCATTCACCGCGCGGGCTGAGCAGGCTTTCATGCGTGAAACCGCGTCGCTCAATGCAGTATCGCTTCCAAGTTGCAGCAGCCAATGGACATGATCCGGCATCAACACCCAGGCCAGCAGCCTGGCATCGCAAGGCGTTGCTGCGGTGAATGCCCGGCAGGCTGCGGCCGCAAGCAGAAAATCTGCGAACACGGCGCGACGCTGCCATGTCGCGGTTGTCAGCAGGTAAGCGCTGTTGGGCGAAGACTGCCTGCCGCGGCGCAGCGCGCGATGCCCGGGAGAGTCACTGTTGGCCATGCCACGATGCTGATGGCCTTGGACCAGGCGGGATATCGGCGGTTACCGCGTTCTGCACTAGGGATCCATGTGGCGACTGACTGTCAGAGGCCATCAGCGGGGTCGACCGATGAGGTCCGTCGCGCCCCGGTGCGCTCCTACGGGCCGAGTCTGGCCAACACGGCGGGAGATGCGCTCCAGGCAGCTGCGGATTCCGGACATACCCATCAGCAGCGCAGCGTACGAAGCACCGTGCGCCCGATCCGTCGGCCACATATGTCCTGCGTAGGAGCGCACCTGGGCGCGATTGCCTGACCGGGCACGCCCGTCGCGCCCAGGTGCGCTCCTACGGGCCGAGTCTGGCCAACACGGCGGAGAGGCGCTCCAGGCAGCTGCGGATTCCGGACATACCCATCAGCAGCGCAGCACGAGGCGCCATGCGCCCGATCCGTCGGCCACATATGTCCTGCGTAGGAGCGCACCTGGGCGCGATCGCCTGACCGGGCACGCCCGTCGCGCCCAGGTGCGCTCCTACGATGGGCGCGCGCGTCTGTCTGCCCGGCGGTGACAGGCGCATACAAAAAAACGCCCGCATTACGCGGGCGTTCTTGTTTCAAGGCAGAGCGATGTTTCAAGGCAGAACGATCAACGGTCGCTCTTGAGGTACTGCAGGAACGGGTCGTTCTTGTCCAGCACCACCACGCCGTTGCCGTCGGTCATGGAGCTGCGGTAGGCCTCCAGGCTGCGGTAAAACGCATAGAACGACGGATCCTTGGAACCGGCCTGGCCGTAGATGCGGGCTGCTTCGGCATCGCCTTCACCACGCAGTTTCTGCGCGTCGCGCTCGGCGTCGGCCACGATCACGGTGGACTCGCGGTCGGCTTGCGCGCGGATGGTCAGCGCCTGCTCTTCGCCTTCGGCGCGCAGCTTGCTCGCTTCCTGCTTGCGCTGGGCACGCATGCGCTCGTACACGTCGGTGATCACCTGGCTGTCGGTCGGCAGGTCGATCTGCTTGATGCGCAGGTCGGTGATCTGCATCCCCAGGCCCTTGATGGCGCCATTGATGCCCTTGAGCTGGTTGGCGATCAGTTCGCTGCGGTCGCCGGAAACCAGCTGTTGCAGGGTGCGCGAGTTGATCTGGTTGCGCAGCGAATCGGTGATGATCGGGGCCAGGCGCGAGTTGGCCACCGATTCCTCGCCACCGGTCGCACGATAGAACGCCCGCACATCGGAGATGTAACCGATGGCGAAGAAATCCACGCTCACATCTTTCTGCTCGGCAGTGAAGTAACGCGCCGGAGCGGTGTCCAGCACCTGGAAGCGGCGGTCGAACACGCGCACCGATTCCACCACGGGAATCTTGAAGTGCAGACCGGGCTTGAGGTCGGCACGCACGACACGGCCCAGGTTGAGCACCATGGCGGTCTGGTCTTCGCGCACGACGAACACCGAGCCCATCAGGGTCAGCAAGACGGCGATGATCAGGCCGATGACTAGCGAATTCTTCATTATTCGGTTCCCTCACGGCCGGTCGGGCGCGGGCCACGCTCCGGGTTGCGGATGGCCTCGCTACTGGCGCTTTGCGGCGGATTCAACAGCACGTCCTGCGGCACCATCGACGGCATGCCGGCATTGCCAGCGGAAGTGGCCGGCTTGCTGGCGTCGGCCGGCAGCGGGACGTAGATGACCTGGCGGCCATCGCTACCGATGACCTTGCGGTTCTCCGACAGCACCTTCTGCACGGTTTCCAGCCACAGCCGCTTGCGAGTGACTTCCGGCGCGCCGGCGTACTGGGCCTGCAACAGCGTGAAGCGATCGGCGTCGCCCTCGGCCTTGGAAATGGTGGCCTGCTTGTAGCCTTCGGCGCCGGTACGGGTGCGAGCACCCTGCCCGCGCGCTTCGGGCACCACCTTGGCGGCGTACGCCTGGGCTTCGTTGATCAGGCGCTCGCGCACCTGCTGGGCACCGTTGACCTCGTCGAAGGCCGGCTTCACTTCTTCCGGCGGGCGCGCATCCGGCAGGGTCACGCCGGTGACGGCCAGGCCGGTGTTATAGGCATCCAGCGCTGCCTGCAGCCGGTCCTTGGAGGCGATCGCCAGCGGGCCGCGATTGTTGAGCACGGTATTGAGGTCCGAACGCCCCACCTGCTCGCGCACGGCACTTTGCGCAGCCTGCTCCAGCACCAGATCGGCATTGCGCGAACCGAACAGGTATTTGCGCGGGTCGTTGATCTGGTACTGCACGTTGAGCGAGACGTTGACGATGTTCTCGTCGCGTGTCAGCACCGGCACCTGGTTGCTGAAGGTCTTGATCTCGGTGGCATTGACCTTGCGCACCGACTCGATCGGCCAGGGCAGCTTGAAGTTCGGGCCGGGCTGCAGGATGCGCGAGAACTGGCCGAAGCGCAGCACCACGCCACGCTGCTGCTCGCCGATGAGCTGGAAGCTGGAGAACAGCACCATCAGCACCACCGCGACCAGGATCCAGCGCCCCACGCCGCCGTCGAACAGCTCCTTCAACGGAGCGGGCAGATTGCCCCAACCGCCACCGTTGCCACCACCACGCGGTCCCCAGGACCTGCGACGGTTGGGGTCCGGGCCGTCTCCGCCCTTGTTGCCGGGTGTGTTCCAGGCCATGCACGCTCCATGATCGAGGGGCTGTGCGGGCCAGTCCCGCAGTGCCGCCATGTTGTTTGATGCGCCGATTCTACTAGATGGGGCAGACCCGCCGTTTTGAAAGGCCCGGTGCGATGCATGGTTGGTTTAGCCGGCGGGGCGGATCGGGCGGCTGGGACACACGCAGCGGCCGACCGGCGGGGGTCTTTGCGATGAAGACCTGGAGACAAGGATGCACGTGGCTGCAACAGGCATGGGTTGCGCCTGCCGAGCGCTGCGTGCGCATCTATTGGACGCAGCCGGCACCTGATGGGTCTTGGGCGGCTGAAGACCGCTGACCGGGCGCGTGCCTGGATTGCAGGGTCGAGCGCGGACGGTGATGGGAGATCGCACGCGTGCGGCCCAGCGGCGATTGCGTCCTGGGCGCTCATCCTTTCAACCATAGGGTGTTCCCAGGCGACGACGGTTGCGCTGCGCGCTTCACCCCGACGGCGCTCCCCTGGCTCATCGGCAGAAGGTAGCGCTCGGCACAGCCTGAAGGTGCAGCTGCGATGCGATGGCGCACGACGACGTGGACTTCCGCATCGCCGGTCTGCCGAACCCTCAGCGGGCTCCCCAGCGCGCAGAGAGGGTTGGCACATCCCACCCTAATCCCCCATCTGCGTTGCCGGAATCCGACTTCGATCACGGCTCGCCGGTGCACTTACGCTTGCGGGGGCTCGTCCTTCTGGTTGAACACACGCTCCATCACTTCCAGCAGCTCGTCTTCGGAGAACGGCTTGGTGATGTAGGCGCGGGCCCCCTGGCGCATGCCCCACATGCGGTCGGTGTCCTGATCCTTGGTGGTGACCAGGATGACCGGAATATGCTGGGTGGTGGGCTCGCGCTTGAGCGTGCGCGTGGCCTGGAACCCGTTGAGGTTGGGCATCACCACGTCCATCAGCACCAGATCCGGCAGCGATTCCTTGGCCGCTTCCACGCCGGCGGCACCATCGGTGGCGGTGATGGTTTCGTGCCCCAGCTTCTCGACGATGCGCTGAATCCCCAGCAGCTGCGACGGCGAGTCGTCGACGATCAAAATGCGTGCCATGTGTTTCCCCTAGTGTGCGCGGCGAGTGTAGTGCGCCCGCCGCGCTTTCGATAGCTGGGCCAGGTGAGTTGTGTGACGGTTCGTGGTTTGCGAGCGAGGCCAGAGGTGATGGAGCATGCGCTGTTTTGCCAGTCGCTGGAGCCACTACGTTGGATAGGACAGGCTGGATTCAATACAGGACGCACCGAGCGACCGCGTCGATTCGCTCTCCTGTCCCCTTTCATCGCAGGGCAAGGGGCGCATGCGCTGGATGAGGCGGGGTCCCGATGCGAGGGAGGCAGATCGAGTTGATGATCAGGTTGCAGGGCACCCAACCCTCACCCCACCCCCTCTCTCAAAGGAGAGGGGCTAGCTCCTCTCTCCAGGGCCGGATGAGGGGGTGGCCAAGATTCGACGATGCGGGCCGACATCACCCGCCACATCGCTGGGCGAGCGTGGCCTCGCCCAACCCTCGTGCGCGCACAGCTGATCCGGCCCTTCGATCAATTAGCCTACGGTCTCGCCGAATGCCTTGGCCAGGTTGCGGTAGGCCTTCTTCTGCGCATCGTCGGTGGGGGCGGGAGCGAGGATTTCCAGCTCCACGATCTGGTCGCCAGGGGTGGCGCCCGGCAGGCCGCGGCCGCGCAGGCGCAGCTTGCGCCCGGCGTCCGAATCGGCCGGCACCTTCAATTCGACCGAGCCGCCCAGGGTGGGCACGCTGATGGTGGTGCCCAGCGCGGCCTGCCAGGGCATGACCTGCAAGGTGTACAGGATGTTGCGCCCGTCCACTTCGAAATGCGGATGCGCCGCGTATTCGATCTCCAGCAACAGGTTGCCGCCGCCGTTGCCCTGCCCGCTCAGGCGGATCACCTGGCCGGGCTGCACGCCCTTGGGCACGCGCACGTCCAGTTGCTTGCCATTGATGGTGATGCGCACGCTGTCGCCCGAATGCACCGCTTCCAACGGCACCGCAAGCTTGGCGCGGGTGTCGCCGCGCGCCTGCGGGCCGGCCCCGGCACCAGGCCCGGCGCCGGGGCCGCGCGGCCGGCCACCGCGCTGGCCGGCGAACAGGCTTTCGAAGAAATCGCTGAAGCCGCCGCCGGCGCCGCCATTGCCGAACACCTCCTCGAAATCGAAGCCCTGCCCGCCGCCGTAATTGGGCGGGGCCTGGAACTCGTCGCCCGGCCGGAATCCCTGCGCCTTCAACTGGTCGTAGGCCTTGCGCTTGGCCGGGTCGCGCAGCGCTTCGTAGGCTTCGTTGATCGCCTTGAACTTGTCTTCGGCGCCGGCTTCCTTGCTGACGTCGGGGTGATATTTGCGTGCGAGCCGGCGGTAGGCGGTCTTGATCTCCGCATCGCCTGCACTGGGCTCCACGCCGAGCGTTGCGTAGTAATCCTTGAATTCCATCTAATCACCTCTAGAAAAAAAATGGCCCGCAGCCGAGGCCACGAGCCAGTTCGAACGGCCAACGCTCCGGCGGACAGCGCGTATGCAGGGCGGAAGGCGTGCAACCCTGCCCCGTACTGACGTACGTGCCGGGTTCGCATACCAGCCGCGTCCGCAAGCGGTCACGCCAGGGAGCTGTTGGCCAATCTATTCGCAGCCGGGCGGGCAACCGCGCCTATTCTACGGCGCGACTGTCGCCGGAGAGCGAAGCGGCGGCCTCGCTCCAGGGTCAGCGTCCTGCGGCGGCCAGTTTCGGCTGGCAGAGGGGCCAGTCGGGACTGCCGGCCGCCTGGCCAGCCTGCACGCACAGGACAGGCCGGCCAGGCGAACATCGCGCGCCTGCACAGCGCGCCGCCGCGCGGTTCATTGCGCTTACTGCACCGTGCTGCCGTTGGTGTTCTGACCGTTGCCCACTTGGATACGGCGCGGCGTGGCGGCCGGGCGCTTGGGAATGCGGATTTCCAGCACGCCGTTATGGCCCGCAGCCGTGATGCCATCGGCATCGGCGCTATCGGGCAGCGCGAAGCGGCGATGGAAGCTGCCGTGGCGGCGCTCAATCCGCGAGAAGCGCTCGGTCTCGGTGCTGGATTCGCTCTTGCGCTCCCCCTTGATCGACAGGATGCCCTTGTCCATCTGCACCTCGATCTGGCTCGGATCGATGCCCGGCAAATCGGCGTACAGCACGAAGTGATTCGGCTCTTCCTTGATGTCGACGCGTGGCACCCACTGCGCGGTCACCACCGCCGATTCGTCGGTGTCGCCGTTCTGCTCGAAGAAGCGATCGAACACATGCTTGATCTCGTTCTGCAGCGCGTGCGTGGGAAATTGGGGATAACGAACGATGTTCATTGAAAGCCTCCAAAAGGTTGATGACGGGGCCGGCGACTGCGGGATGCGCAGGTGCGCCGGCCATGTGCGTCAGATAGGCGTGGCCGGACGGATTTCAAGCGCGTTGACGCGCTTTTCCCCTGCCCCTTTCTAGAATCCGTTCAGCCACAGGAGCCCGCCGCATGACCATCCACGTTGGTGACCGCATTCCCGAAGTCGTGCTCAAGCGCCTGCGCGAGGGCATCGAGGCCGTCGACACCCACAGCCTGTTCGCAGGCCGCAAGGTGCTGCTGTTCGCGGTGCCGGGGGCCTTTACCCCCACCTGCTCGGCCAAGCACCTGCCGGGCTATGTGGAACACTTCGAGCAATTCCGCAAACGCGGTATCGATGTGCTGTGCACCGCGGTCAACGACCCGTTCGTGATGCAGGCCTGGGGACGCAGCCAGTTGATCCCCGACGGCCTGCACCTGTTACCCGACGGCAACGCCGAACTGGCGCGCGCCCTGGGCCTTGAAATCGACGCCAGCGGCTCGGGCATGGGCCTGCGCTCGCGCCGCTACGCGCTGTATGCAGACGACGCCGTGGTCAAGGCGTTGTTTGTTGAAGAACCCGGCGAGTTCAAAGTCTCTGCAGCCGATTACGTGCTGCAGCATCTGCCGGATTGAGCACCCATTTCTCCCATCCACTTTAGAAGGAAAACGGCCAGCCATGTCTGATCAGCCAGCCACCAATACCCCCGCCGGTATCACCGACACTGCCACCTTGCGCGCCCGCGCGCGCCAGAGCATCGAAGACGGCGCCATCACCGAGAGCTACCACGCCGATCGCGAGAAGGTGATCGAATTGCTCAACACCGCGCTTGCCACCGAATACGTGTGCACCTTGCGCTACTACCGCCACTACTTCATGGCCAAGGGCATGCTTGCCGACGCAGTGAAGGGCGAGTTCCTGGAACATGCGCAACAGGAACAAGAGCACGCACACAAGCTGGCCGAGCGCATCGTGCAGCTGGGTGGCGAACCGGACCTCAATCCGGACACGCTGACCAAGCGCTCGCATGCCGAATACAAGGAAGGCACCGACCTGCGCGACATGGTCAAGGAAAACCTCATCGCCGAGCGCATCGCCATTGATAGCTACCGGGAGATGATCGATTTCATCGGCGACAAGGACACCACCACCAAGCGCATTCTGGAAAGCATCCTCGCCCAGGAAGAAGAGCATGCCGATGAATTTGCCGACATGCTGGAAGGCTGGATCGGCGAGTGAGTTTTTGATTTCTGCGATGTAGCACTGCGTTGCGATGAACGATCGCAGCGAGTTGAAATTGAAAACGACTCGGTGATGAGACAGACAGGGCAGCGCCTTGAGCGCCCTGTCTGTCTTTTTTTGTGCCGGCAGCTTGCGCGTATACGATCGCGCCCCGTGAGCCACGCCCCTACGAGGCGGACAGATCCCGACGCGCCGCAGCCCTCAACGCCTTTGTAGGAGCGCACCTGGGCGCGATGACGCATTTCCGGCAAGGCCTCTTCGCGCACGGGTGCGCTCCTACCCGTTTGTCGCGCGCAGCAGGTCTGCCGCCAAGCACGGGCGGTCGCACCTGGTTGGTGATCCGGTCAGCGCAACACCCGAAAGCGCACCTGCGTCCATGCGCCATCGCTGGCCATTGCGGTGAGCGTATGCAACCCGACTTCTTCGAAATCGCGCTGAAATCCTTGTCTTCCGCTGGTCTGCGCAATCCAGCGGCCATCCAGCAGCCAATCGATTCGCGCCTCGCTGCCCAGCGCACGTAGCTGCAGCCGTACCGGGCGCGCGGCGTCGTTGGCCCGCGCAAGCGTGGCGCGGTCGGTCAACCCGTCGATGCGCAGCACTCCGCCACCGGTCATGCGCCCGTCCGGCACGCAATCGTCAGCCAAGGGCGGCAGTTGCGCGGCGGCGCGTTCGGATGTGCTGAGCCAGGGCGAGACCAATGCCGGCCAGCGCGCCACCGCGCGCGGCACACGCGCATGCGGTTGGCTGCATTCCTGCGACAACCGCTGACCGCTGCGCGCATCGACCTCGAAGCGCACCTGCCCGCTTTGCCAAAGACGCGCATCGCGCTCGGCAAAGGTGGGCGGCACGGCACCGTCGAGTGCATACGCGTCGGCACGACGTGCGCACAGAGGCGGTGGCGTCTGATCGGCGGCGCCGCCCAGCGGCCAGCAGATGTTGATTGCCTGCACCGTGGCTGGCATCGGCAACGGCGCACTGTCGCCAGCGCTACGGGGCAAGGCATCGATGACTTCGAACATCAACGGCAATGCGGTGACCGCACCGTATTGACCGGGCAACGGGGTGCCATCCGGCCGCCCTACCCAGACGCCGACGGTGTAACGCCGCGTTCCGCCAAGGGCCCATGCATCGCGGTAGCCGTAGCTGGTACCGGTCTTCCACGCCACGCCGGGGCGTGCGGTGGTGTCGAACGTGCCGCTGCCGTAACCGGGCCGCGGATTGCTTTGCAAGATTTCGCGCACGATCCAGGCCGCACCCGGCGACATCAAGCGGCGATCGATACGCGCATCGTCCGGCGTATAGCGCACACGTCCGGCAATGCCGCTGCGATTGAGCGCGGCGAACGCGCCCACCAAGTCCTGTAACTGTGCGCCGGTACCGCCCAGTATCAACGCCAGCGACGGCGTACTGCCGGAGGGAAAATGCAGCGCAATCCCGGCATTGGACAGTCGCGCAGCAAAGCGCGCCGGGCCGATGCGATCAAGCAGATCCACCGCCGGCACGTTCAACGACAGCCGCAACGCCGTGGCCGCGCTCACCGGGCCGTTGAACGCCGCATCGAAGTTGCCGGGCCGGTAGTCGCCAAAACTCTGCGGCGCATCCACCAACAGGCTTTCGGAATGGATCAAGCCATCGTCCAGCGCCATGCCATACAGGAAGGGCTTGAGCGTGGAGCCCGGCGAGCGCCATGCCTGCACCATGTCGACATGACCCAGGCGCTTGCGGTCGCCGAAACTGGCCGAGCCCACGTAGGCGCGCGCCTCCATCGTGGCGTTATCCACCACCAGCAATGCCGCGGAGGTGCGCTCCGGCAGCTGCGAAAAATACGTGGACACGCGCTCTTCCAGCGTGCGCTGCAATTCCGCATCCAGCGTGGTGACGATACGCGCCGCACGCGGCTGCGCGCTGTGCAGGCGCTGCGCCAGTAGGGCCGCATGCAGGGGCGGCTTGAGCGAGCGGGTGACCACCGGTTCGATGCGCGCATCGTCCACCTGTGCGCGCGACCACACGCCCAGCTCGACCATGCGGTCGAGCACCTTGTCGCGTGCGCGTTGCGCCGCTTCCGGGTGCCGGTCCGGGCGCAGGCGGCTGGGCGACTGCGGCAATACCGCCAGCAACGCGGCCTCGGCATGCGACAAGGCCTTGGCCGGCTTGCCCAGATACGCCCAGCTGGCCGCCTCCACCCCTTCGATGGTGCCGCCGTAGGGCGCGCGCTCCAGATACAGCATGAGAATCTCATGCTTGCTCAGGTGCGCTTCCAGCTGCAACGCGCGCAACAACTGCTTGGCCTTGCCCCATGGCGTGCGCGTATGCGGGTCCAGGATGCGTGCCACCTGCATGGTCAGGGTGGAGCCGCCGGACACGATGCGGCCCTGCCCGATCCACTGCCCACCGGCACGCAGCAGACCCCACGGATTGACGCCCGGGTGGCACCAGAACCAGCGATCTTCGTAGTTCAGCAGCGCCTGCAGATACAGCGGCGACACGCTCTGCGGCGTGGCGGGGTAACGCCATACGCCATTGCGGTCGGCGAAGGCGCGTAACGGCGTGCCGTCGCGCGCGACCACCAGGGTGGAGGTGTCGCGCGATTTGGGCAACGGCAGCGGGAAGGCCAGGTCCAGCAGCAACAGCGCGCTCAACAGCACCACCGTACCCCAGCGCAGCCAAGGCAGCAGGCGCGTCCAGCGCCGGGTTCGCCGCGCGGGATGCGTGGCGGCGGTGTCGTCCTGCAGCATGCGTGCTCCCATATGGAAGCCGCTATTTTGCCCGTTGCGGCAACCTCATGGGCAAGGCGGCGTGCTGGCGCGACGTTTCCGCACGGGCCGATCCGATGGCAGGCCATGGCACCGGCATCACACCGCGCCGTCCGCCGCCAGCGGCAGCCACAACGTGGCGACACTGCCCGGCGCATCGCTGCGCGGCCGTAGCTCCAGGCTGCCGCTCTGTGCGTCTACGCTCTGCCGCGACAGCACCAGACCGATCCCCGAGCCACCGGGCTTGGTGGTGAAGAACGGCACAAACAAATTGTCGCTGGGCGGCAATCTGGCACCACCATCGAGCACCTCGATGCGTGCCATCGCGCCATCGGCGCACGCCCGCAGAACGATCGGTGCAACTCCACCGGACTCCAACGCGTTGCGCAACAGACTGATCAACACCTGCTCGAGCTGGTCGGTATCGGCGCGCAGCCGCAACCCTGGCGCCAGCGCGAGTGCTGCCGGCACCGGCGCCGGTGGTCGCGCCAGCCGCGCATAGCCGCCGAGAAAGCGCTGCAAGGCCACGCTCCGCCACGCGCTGGGTTTCGATGCTGGCGCGGCTACGCTGCTGCGCCTCGACGATCTCGCTTTGGGTCAGGCCAGCGCGGCGTGGGCGCGATCCAGTGCGGCGTCCAGCTCGGGATTGCGCAGCTGCAGGATCAGCGTTTGGCCTGGACCGCGCGTGGCGGCATCGATCCACAGCTCGCTGCGCGCCACCCGCGGCGCGGCGCGGCCGGCACCGAGCACCGTTACCGCCACGGCAGCGAGGACAGTGACGCCAATGGCCAGTGCCAGCCAACCGCGTTGGTGGCGCCAGAACGAACGCGGTGGAGACTTGGCGATATCCATGGCCATTGCAAAGCAGATGGCATGCCAGGTCGCAAAGCGTAATAAGTCATTGAAACCGCTACACAGCGCGCTGGCCAGTCAGGGGCACATCGTCCGCAAGTGGACGCGCACCGACCGATTGCGGACGGTTGCGCGGCAAAGTGCGTGCTCAGTGTTGTTCGAGCGAGGCGCGGTAATGCAGCAGCGCTTCGGGTTCGTCGGTCTGGAACGCGCTGATGCCGGCGCGATGCAGCCGTCCCCACACCGCATCCGGATCGCGCACCGCATCCGCGTCGCCGCCGGCACCGGCGACGAAGCCATCCCACAGCGTGTTGACCAGCAGCCGCACGCGCTGCTGCTTGGCCAGTGTGGCCAGCGCGGGCAACTGCTCGCCGCTGATCCGTGGCAGTTCGATCGCCACCGGCCGCACCTTGCCGCTCAGCTGGGTACGCAAGGTCTTCAGCAAGTCGTCGGTACCCGGCGGATTGAGCAGGATCGGAGTGAAGTTGATACGGTCGAACGGCGGCAGCGATGCCAGCGGCTGGCTGTACACGCCGACCTCGGTCTTGAGGACCACCTGGCGCTCCATACCGGCGCGCCGCACCGCGTCCGCGACTTCGGCATAGATCGGCGCCTTGACGTCCAGATTGAGCATGATGCGGCCCTTGGCCGCGGCCAGCATCTGATCCAGCCGCACCGGATGCTGGTCGGTGAGTGCGGCATCGGCGCCGCCCTCGTCGTCGCGCAGCCGCAATCGCGACAGCTGCGCCCAGGTCAACTCGGCGACCTTGCCGCTGCCGTCGGTGGTGCGCTCGACGGTGGCGTCATGGAACATCACCAGGGTGCCATCGCCGGCGCGGCGGATATCGGTTTCGAGCATGTCCACGCCCATCGCCACGCAGCGCTCCAGGCCGGCCAGCGAGTTCTCCGGCGCATGGCCGGGGAAGCCGTGCGCCGGAGCCGGGTTGTGGCAGCCCCGATGGGCGACGACGAAGATCCCGCCGTCAGGATCGGCCAGGCGCGCCTGGATCGCCGTACCGGCGCCGGTACTGGATGCCGCAGCGGCAGGGCCGGTCAGGCCACTGGCCAGCAACAGTAGCGGCAACAAAGAGGATTTCATGGGTAGCGCAATCCGAAGGAAGAAAGGAGGGAAGGTAGTCAAAACGCCGGTGTAAACCGCAAACCAACCCAATAGGTCGTAGGCACCGAGTAACTGTCCTTGAGCAGATTCTCGCCTGGGCCGGTCACGCTGGTGATGCGGCTGTGGGTGAGATTGCTGACCTGGCCGATCAGGCTCAACTGCTTGCTCACCGCATAGGTGGCGGTGAAATCCAGTTGCGAACGCGGCGACCAGTACAGGTCCTGCCAGTCGATATTGCTGACGATGGAGCGCAGCGCCTTGCCTTGCCGGTTGTAGGCCGCACGCAGTTCCAGCCCGCCGGTGTTGTAGAACAGCGTTGCGTTGGCGGTGTAATCGGGCTGACCAACCAGATTGTCGAGCTTGCGCTCGCGCTGGGTCAGGCTGCTGCCGCTGCCGACGCTGTAGGGCACGTCCAGACTGCCATCGAGCAACGCGACGTTGGCGCTGAAACCGACGCCACTCAACCACGGCGCGATCGGCCCTAATGTGTTGACGATGCCGTTGAACTCCACACCGCGGATGCGTGCCTTGGCGGCATTGGCCGGCGTGCTGATGAACGCATTCGCATAGGTGGTGCCGTCGAAAGTGAAGCTGTCGGTGCGCGAGAGCGTAAAGATCTCGTCCTGGATGTGCTTGTCGAAGACGGCGGCGGAGGCGAACGCATCGAAATCGCCGGGCAGTCGCCATTCCAGCGACAGATCCAGGTTGTTGGACACGCGCGGCTTGATATCCGGGTTGCCGATGGTGACGGTGACGCCCTGCGCATTCGGGTTGCCTGCGTCTGTCGTATTGACGAAGCCGATCGAGGTACGCGCCGCATAGGCATCGTACGGCGGGCGGCCCAGCGTGCGGCTTGCACCGGCACGCAGGTCCAGCGCATCGGTCAGGTGATAGGTCATCACCGCCGATGGCAGCAGATAGTCGTAATCCGCACTGGTCGGGTTATCGACGTACACGTAGTGATTGGTTGCCGCATCCAGCTGCCGCTGGCGGCCCACCGTGTCGAGCTTGGTGCTGTCGAAATGCACACCGGCCTGCACGTTCAAACGATCGCTGCGATAGCTCACCAAGCCATAGCTGCCGAAGGTTTTTTCGGTATGGGTGAAGTTGTCCTGATTGCTGAAGGCCTGCTGGTCGGTGCTGTTGAACGCGCTCAACGGCAAGGCTGCCAGCACGCGATTGGCCTTGTTCGGGTCGATGCTCAGCAGGTTCAAACCGGCATAGCGCATCGGCGCCCTGCCGGTACCCACGACGTCAGCCAGACCGAGCGTTGGCGCCGTCGTATTGGGCTGGTACTCCACGCGATAGATCTCGTAGGACGGCTTGTCGGTGGTGTACGACACGCCTGCCGCAAAGCCAATGCCCTGATCGCTTTCGCCTTGATTGAAGCCGTAATCGAGCCGACCGGTGAGGATGCGATCGGCGGCGGTGCGTTTATAGTCCGGGCGCCAGTACGACAGGCTGTAATTGTCCAGGTTGTTGTAGGCCTGCGGCGACACGCCGAAGCGCTGGTCGAACCCGGACGTGTCGTAGTTGAACGCATAATCGGGCGTGGCATTGATGGTCACGCCACTGCCGGTCTGGCCCACCGGCACCGGTGCCGGGCGCGTGATGCCGGTGGCGTACTTGATCATGCGAATCGGCTCGTCGTAGGTCGCATCCGACCACGCACCACGCGCGGAAAACTGTTGGCGATCGGTGGGCCGCCAGATCGCTCCCAGCTGCGCAACCTTGGTACGCGTGGTGACGATCTGGTTCGAATAGCCCACCTCGATGTCGCCACCGGGATAACTGCCGGAGGTGGCGGTCTGATTGAAGACCCGGCCACGGTTGCGCGGATCGATGATGACCTCGTTGCGCTCCATGTCGTCCTTGAAATAGTAGTAACCGGCCATGGCATAGGCTTCCAGCGCCGCGCTGGGCCGCATCTCGAACTTGCCAGTGAGGCCATAACGGTCGCGCTGATCCTGCACGTACCAGTATTTATCCTGCTGCGGCACCGCCCAGCCATTGCCCAGGCTGTCGCCGGTCTGCAAGACACCGCTGTTGTCGTAGAACCCGTAATGCACCGTGTCGGTGGTCATATGGGTTTCGGTGTAGCTGCTCAGCGTTTGATAGTTGGCAGACAGGGTGACACCGTACTGCTGCTCGCTCCCGAAGGTGCGGCTGCCGGTGGCGTTCAAGCGATAACCGGGGTCGTCCTGATCGCGCGGCGTGCCTACATCGTTGGCGTGGCCTAGCGCTGCCTCGGCGCTGAAGAACGGCTTGCCACCGTTTTCGAACGCGCTGCGGGTTTTCAGGTTGATCGCACCGCCGGTGGCGTTGGGGTCCAGGTCGGGAGTGAAGGTCTTGACGACCTGCAATTCGCTGACCATCGAGGCCGGCAACAGGTCCAGGCGCACGCCGCGGGTGATCGAACCGAGCGTACCGTTCGGTGTCCCGGGCGAGGCGATGGTGAGCCCGTCGATGGTGACGTTGTTGTACGACGGCCCCAGGCCACGCAAGACCGGCGTGGCTGCTTCATCGCGCGGATGCTCGTTGTCGGTGGCAGGCAAGACGGACAAGCCCGGCACGCGCCGCAATGCCTCGACGATGGTGCTGTCGGGCAAGGCACGCACATCGGTGGCGCTGATCACATCGGTGATATTGGTCGCCGCGCGCTTGCTTTCCACCGCAGCCGCGTTGGCGCGGCGCACGCCGGTGACCTGCATGGCATCGAGGGTTTTTACGCCGGTTTCAGGCGCGTCTGCGGCGGGCGCATCGCTGCCGGCTGCATCGCCGCGCGTGTCTGTAGCGTCGGTGTTGGAGCGGTGCTCTACCACCGACGCTGTCTCTGTACGACGCTGGCTCTCGTTGGATGATGCCGTGTCCGGAGGCATTGGCGACGCAAGGCGCGCAGCATCGGATGATGCGCCGGCGGTTTGCGCCTGCACTGCAGGCGAACATGCGGCGATGGCCACGGCGAGAACGGACAGGTGCACACGGTACGGATCGAAGCGCTGCATGGAATCCCGTTAGTTGCGCGGCACCAACGCCGCGCCGATGAGAAAGCACGCCACCGTAGAGTTGAAAAATGACCTTCGTGTGTCACCCAGGTCGCACCGAAAAGACAATGCGCAGCGATGTCGCGGTTTGCGAAGTTAGGGCTCTTAGGAGCGCGCTTGCGCTCCTGGCAGCGTGGCGATGAACGCACGGGACCCTGATGCGGCCAGCTGAAAATCGTCGACTAGGCGTTGCCGCTGGCACCTCGTGACGGTGAGGAGGTAGCAGTGATTCGCAAGCGAGTGCCGACCACGACCAAGCGCACGATGTCCCGCGGAAATAGCGTTGATCATCGCTGCACGCTGGCCCAGCCACGCAAACGCTTGCATCGGAGCCGGACACTCGCTTCGGTGAAAAAACTCCGTATGTAGCAGCGCGCTCGCGCGCGATGGGACGTTACCGGTACGTCCCATCGCGCGCGAGCGCGCTCCTACCTTGTCGCCCTACGGCTGCACCACCGTCATCGTGGCTGGCGTGCTGCGGCCTACACCGCGCAGCTCCGGCCGGTACATGTCTTCCACCAGCGACGGCGGCACCGTGTAGGTGCCCGGGGTGACGGCACGCACCAGGTAGTACACCTGCGCCTTGCTGCCGGAAGAGAGCGCCAGCGCGGCCACATAGCGGTCGTCGCGGAATTCTTCGTGCTTGACGTCGGCGGCGCTGGACCGCTCGCTGATGCCGATGCCGTCCACCACCACGTCGGCCCATTGCTTGGCATCGCCGAGATTGAAATTCTCGATTTCCAAACCGGCCGGCAACAGGTCGGTGAGCAAGGCGTCGGGCATGCTGCTGTTGGCAGTGATGCTGACGCGCACGATCAACGCTTCGCCTTCCTTGAGTGGACGCGGAGTCCACGGCTTGCCATCGGTGGTGTACCAGCTGCGCTCCACGCTGAGATTGCGCGTGTCCGGTTCCGGTGCGCTGCGCGGAATGCCGGCCACTTCCAGGCTGGCGTACATCGGCGCCTCGCCTTGCGGTGCGAACTGCACGCCGCGCGCCAGGGCAGCACTGTCGAAACTGCGCCCGAACACACGTGCCGGTGCGATCTGCTGCACCTGGTCGCCCACCGTCAAGCTGCCGGACACCTGCTTGCCCTGCCCGACCATCAACGCCTTGCCCAACCGCGCAAGCGCCACTTGCTCCTGCGTGCTCAGCCACAACCAACCGCTTGCGCGACGTGCATCCAGCGCGCTGCCCAGGGCCACCGCGCGGGTGTCGTACTCGGGCTTGGACAAACCGCGTTCGTGCAGCAACGCCATCATCAACGCGTCGTCGCGGATCGCGCTGCCGTAATCGCCGAAGTACGGCGGACGCTCGCTGCTGTCCTTGGCAAACCCGGCCTTGATCGCCGCTTCGCCACGCTTGGTATCGCCCTGCAGCGACAAGGCGATGCCCAGATGCACCAACGACAGGCCCGTCAGCGCCTTGTCGCGCTGGTTGTCGTACAGCGCACGCAGCGTGCCCAGCGGCGCGCGGTTGACGCGTGCCAGCACATAGCCGGACCAGGCCTGATTGGCGAACTTCAGGTTGTCGCGGCGGTCCTGCCCATAGAACTCGTTGCCACCGGACAACAGATCTTCGCTCAGGCGATTGAGCGCCTTCTGCAGCACCGTGTCGGGCACCGCAAAACCAGCGTCCTTGGCGTCGAGCAGGAACTCGGCGATATATGGCGTCAGTCCCGGGTTGACGTAGCCATCGTCGCCCCACATCGAAAAATGCCCGCTGGCGATCTGCATCGACGCCAGACGTCCGAACGCGCCTTCCATGCGCTCGCGGCGCTTGGCCGCTTCCAGCCCCTTGGTGCCGAGCGCCCTGGCGGTGGCATCGTCGAGCAGCAGCGCCGCATAGCCCTTGCTGGTGGTCTGCTCGGCGCAGCCGTACGGATACTCCAACGCGCCCTGCAATGCGCTGGCGAACGGAATCGGCGGCAACGCACTGACCACCATGCGCGTGGTCACCGAGCCGGCCATCAGGCCATCGGCAAAGCCGCTGTCCAGGGTGATCGGCGCCAGCGGATCGAGCACGCGGGTCTGCGCACGCAGCACCTGCGGCCAGCCGGCGCGCACCGGCAGCTCGTAGCTGCGGTCGGCCTTGAACCCGTTGCCGTTCACGCGCACGCGCACCTTGGCCACGCTGTAGCCTTCGGTGGCGCTCAGCGGGAAGCTCAGCGTCTGCTTGGCGTCCACGCCGAGCTTGACGCTACGCGACGCCTCGCCGATGGCCAGCGGGCCAATGCCCTCCACACGCACGTCGAATTCGCCCGGCTTGCCGGTGAAATTCTGCACGTCCAGCGTCACCGTGCTGCGGTCGCCCGGAGCCATCACGCGCGGCATGCTGGCCTCGGCCAGGATTGGTGCACGCACGACGGTTTCCATGTCGCGGTTGCCGTACCGCGTGTCCGAGTACACCAGCGCCGACACCCGCAAGGTGCCGTTGAAATCCGGCACCGGCAGTTGCACGCGCGCGTTGCCACGGGCGTCGAGTTTGACCGAGCCGGAAAACAGGTCGACGGTCTGCACGCGCGCGGTCGGACGCTTGGCCTGCGGCAAGGCTTCCAGCGCCATGTCGCCGCCGAACTTGAGCTTGCCGCTGGCGCCTTCGAAACTTTCGATCACCCGCCCATAGATGTCGTACGCATCGGTCCCCAGACGACGCTGCGCAAAGAACTGCGCATTGGCATCGGGCACCGGGAAACGGGTGATGTTGAGGATGCCCACGTCCACTGCCGAAATGGTCACGTGCGCGGCCTGGCCTGCCAGTTCAGGCACGCTCACCGTCACCGGCAAGGGCTGCTCGGGACGCATCTGCTTGGGTGCGGACAAGCCCACCGCCACCCGCCGCGCCTTGCGATCCATCGGCACATAGGCCACACCCACCGCGCGTGCCGGGGTGATCTTGCTGGGCGCACTGCCGCCGCGGAAGACCAGTGCGGTGACATACACATCGTGGCGCTCCCACGCCTCGGTCACCGGAATCTCGAAGCTGCTGCCCGGCTTGACGTCGATGTCCTGCACGTACAGCAGCTTGTCGCTTTCCACCAACAACACGCCCTTGCCGGCATGCGGCGGCGTCAGCGTCACCTTGAGCGTGTCGCCAGCGCGGTAGCCGGTCTTGTCCAGCGCCAGCTTGACCTTGTCCGGGCGCGCGTCCAGGCCACGGTTTTCATCGTTCCAGCTCCAGCCGGCGCGGAACGGGTAACGCGTGGTCAGCCCGCTGGCCGGGTCGAACACATCCAGGCGGTATTCGCCCCATTCCACCGGGAAATCGATCTTGGCATTGACGCTGCCCACATCGAGCGTGCGCGTGTCCTTGTTTTCGAAGCGGCGAGTGAAGTCGTAATCCCAGTGGTTGTCGGTGTAGTTCCAGTGGTAATCGCGCAACTCGCGCACCAGCGTGACCTTCAGGCCCTTGGCCGGCTGCGGCTTGCCATCGGCATCCACGCGGGTCACTTCGAAGCGCGCCGTCCCATTGGCATCGGTGCCGTCTTTGTCGTCGAACAATGGCCGCACGCCGACCAGGGCCTTGGCCGGCCACAGCACGCGCTTGAGGGTGCGAGTGACCGTGCGCCCGCCGGTTTCGTACACGCTGCCGGAAACGACCGCGGCAATCGTGCTGACCGGCTTGGCTTCGGCCGGCAATGCGATGTCTTCGCGCAGGATGCCGTCGCCACCGAACTCGGTGTCGATCACGTCCTTGGCTTCGCGCGGCAGCTCCAGCGTGGGGTCGCCGAAGAACCAGCCGGGCAACGCTTCCAGCGGATGCTGCTCGACGCTGACCGCCAGCTTGGCGGTGAAACGGTTGCCGGCGGCCGGTGCGCCGTACAGGTACGCGGCATTGGCCACCAGCTTGAACGGCTGGCCGGCGCTCAAGGTTTTTTGCGTGCTGTCCAGGTCCAGCTTCATGCGCTCGGGCAGAAACTCTTCCACGCGCACGGTCATGCCCCGCACAGCGTCCTTGCTGGCCGGATCGGTGCGGAATTCCACCTGCCAGCGGCCGGTCGGCGCATCGGCCGGAATCTGCTGGGCGAATTCGAAATAGCCCTGCTCGCCCGGCAGCAGCTTGGTCTCGCGGAAGGTCTTGCCGTCCGGCTGCTTCAGACGCAGGAACACCGGTTGCGGCTTGGTCGGTTTGCCGTCGTTGTCGCGCAGGATCGCCGACACCCGCATGGTTTCGCCGGGGCGATACAGATCGCGACCGGCCCAGGCGAACACATCGAACCACGCGCCCTGACGCCCGGCCACGGCGAACTCGCTCAGATCCAATGCGGGCTGGTTGAACGGCAGCAGCGAAATGTCGGTCTTGCTGCGTGCGGTCAGCACATGGCCGGCGTCGAGCGTGTAGTTGAGCAGCGCATTGCCGTTACCGTCGGTCGCAGCTTTCAGGAACAACTCGCCCTTGGCATCGAGGATGCGCAGCTCCACGTTCTTGATCGGCTCGCCGCTCTGCAACGAGGCGGTGTGTACGAACAACTTGTCCTTGTAGGCGCGCGTATGCAGGCCGATGTCGCTGACGGTAAAGAACGCGGTGTCGAATTCGTTCTCGAAACTGCCGGCACGCTTCATCACCGCGAAATACAGGCCAGGTTCCTGCAGTTCCTTGATGTCCTGCGTCGGCAGGTAGGTCAGCACGCGCTCGTTCTTCTTGCCGCCAAGGATGAACCGATTGACATACACCGGGTCGGCCAGCTTGGACAGCGGCTGGTTGCCGCTGTACTCGCTCTCCAGATCCCAGCTGCCACGGCGTCCGCCACGCTGGAACTGCTGGAAGAACGCCGGCACCGATTTTTCGCGCACGCGCAGAAACTCCACGTCCACTTCCGGCACGTTGACCGACACCACCGGCAGGCCGCGGCTTTCGCGCGCCGGCAACACGCTGCCCTGCGAAGCGAACCCGGCCACAGGCTTGAGTTCGCCGGTGTAGACCTTTTGCTTGAGCGGCTTGCCCAGGCGGCTGCCGTCGGCGGCCAGCAGGTTGGCGTCGACCAGTACGGTGTAGTCCTTGGCCGCTTCGACGTACGGGTAGCGCAGCGTCTTGCCGTCCTCGGACAGCGTCCAGCTGCTGTCGCCGGTGCCGACCTTTTCTTCGAAGCGCACCAGCGCATCGAAATCCTGCGTGCCGACCAGTGGCCGCGAGAATTCCAGTGCCAGCGACAGGCCGTCGCTGGTCTGGTCGGGATAGGCACGCGCCAACGCGAAACCGGTGATGGCCTGCTTTTCGGCCTTGATCGCCTCGCCGCTGGCGGTGGGCAGCTGACCGCTTTCGTTGCGCTTGCACGCCACCGCGCCGATTGCCACGGCCAGCAAAACCGCCCACAGCACGACCCGCCGCGTGCCCGACCGCATCATCCGTGATCCCTGGCTGTCCATTCGTGCTACTCGCAATGTGAGAACGCAAGTATAGCGACGCTGCGCATCTGGCTGATGGCGCCAATGCGACGACGTGGCTGCTTGCCGATGGGCGGCAAGCGTGCGCTGCTGGCGAGCGTTGCGATGGCAGACTGCAGTGAGCGCAGTGGTCTGGCACCTGCGCTTGGAGCGACCGCCAAACCACCTCATGCCGCCTAGCGCAGGCAGCTGGACTGCGGCATTGGCTGCAGGCCCTCGCTCGTTCTGTCGTCGCGTCCATCGAGTGCCAAACAATCGATCCGCGGCAGCACGCGAGCCGCGTGACCCGCTTTCAGTGGGCCACCAGCCAACTGTCTAGCGCGGTGCCCTCACCGCTTGCGGGACCGTTGGCGGCATGGATGCCGCCATCGAGCCTCCACGGATGGATTCACGGCGTGTCCCGCAGGCGGTGAGGGCACCGCGCACTCGATGTCTTCGCAGTTGCTGCAGGGCCAAACGCAACAAATTGACGACGCGGCCTGCTCGTCTTTTCAACAAAGTCACCAGCCAACTGTCTGGGCGCGGTGCCCTTGCCGATTGCGGGCGGTTCACGCCGTGTCCCGCGAGCGGTGAGGGCACCGCACGCACGACCAAACAGGCTTTTGACTGCATCCCAAAGTGCAGCCAATAAAACCACTGCGCTCGCCACCAAGCGGGCGCCCACCACATTTTGACAGCCACTCCTAGCGCAACTGCAGCACCGTGCGCATGTACAGGTCGATCAACGCCGGCTTGTCCACGCGCAGACAGGCCTGCACATTGGGCGTACCGGCACCTTCGCGGGTATAGCCTTGCGCATCCACGTCCAGATGCAGTGGCGTGGTCGGGCACAGCGCCGGGCGCAGCAACCAGGCCACCGGCACCACATCGAATAACGTGGGCGTGGCACTGGCCCAGGGCTGGTCGGTGTTGCGCCACTGGTAGTACAGCTGCGTGAGCGCATCGGTGAGCCCGTCGCCATGCGCAAACAGCGCGATGCGCTCGGGTTCTTCCAGGCTGATCTGCGTGGCATCCAGTGGCAACAGCACGATTGGCACACCAGATGAGAACACCCGCTGCGCCGCCGGCACATCGGCCAGGATGTTGTACTCCGGCGCCGGCGCGCTGGCCGGCCGATAGGCCGACTTGCCGTAGCCGACGCGCACCGAACCGCCCATCGCCACGATGCGCTTGAGCTTGGCAAAGCCGGCCGGGTCGCGCTGCTGCGCCACTGCGGCGTCGGTCATCGGCCCCAATACCAGCAAGGTCACCTTGCCAGGGTGCAGGCGCGCCTGCTGCAGGATCATCGCGGCCGCATCCGGCAGCTTGTCGGGCAACTGTCCCCTGGCGGCCCAGCGCGCCTGGCTGAAGGGAATCGCGCTGGTGGTGCGTGCGCCCACCGCCAACGCAATTTCGCTGCGCCCGGCCTGCTGCAACAGGCGCTGCAGCAGCTGTGCCCGCAAGCTGGTGTCGCCCCATGCCGATGCGATGCCCAGCACCTGCAGCTGCGGGCTACGCAACAGCAGCCCGAGCGCGAACGCATCGTCGATGTCGTCGCCAATATCGGTAGAGACCACTAGCAACTCGGAGGACGTCGACGTGGGCGTGGGCGCCGGCTGCGCGGCAGTGGCGGCAGGTGTCTGCGCCCATGCCACTGCCGACGCACACCACAGCCCCAGCATCCACCACATGTTTGGCCATCCACGCTGCATGCATCCACTCCTGCGACCATAAAAAAACCGCCGGCATGATAGCCGGCGGCTCGATAGTGCTACGCCAAAACGCCGATCAGAAGTTGGCGCGGAACTGCGCACCCACGATGCGCGGGTCGTTGATGAAGCCGGTGAGGTTGTTGAAGTCGATTGCACCGGTCACGCGGATCTGGTTGGTGCAGTTGCGGCAGAACACCGACAACTCGTACGCACCCGCGCCCCAGTTGTAGCCGATCTTGGCGCCACCTTCGACCAGCGGCTGGCCGGTGAACTCCTTGGAGTCGTACAGGAAGAAGTTCACTTCGCTGCGGTAGGACCAGTCGGTGTAGAAGAACAGCTCGCCGTCGTTGCCCATCGGAATGCCGTAACGCAAGGTGGCATTGGCCATCCACTTGGCTGCCTGCGGCAAATCGTTGCCGTCGATCACCGCGCGGCCGGCCGCGTTGATCGGGTCGGTGACGGTGCAGGTGCGGCAGATGCCCACCGACAGGTTCGGGTCGTCGATGCGGGTCCAGTTGTAGGCGCCGCCGGCGGTCACGCGCAGGTTCTGGGTGAGCAGCGCCTCGAAATCGAACTCGGCACCGCGCGCCTTGGTCTTGTCGGCGTTGAGCAGGCGGATGTCGTTGGACGCGCCGCCCACCGCGGTGAGCTGCTGGTTCTTCACCCGGAAATCGTAGATGTCGAAGCTCAGGCGCGCGCGATTGTCGAACAGGTCCGACTTGATGCCGACCTCGAACGAATCCACCGTCTCCGGCTCGGCTACCGTCAGCGGCGCAGTGCCCGACGGCACGCCGAAGCTGGCGCCGCGGAAACCGCGTGCGGCACGTGCATACACGTTGACGTCGTCGTTGATCGAGAACGTCGCCGCCAGATCGCCGGTGACCTTGGAGTTGTCGGTCTCGCCGCTGGACGGTTCGACCAGGGTGACGCGGTCCAGCGCCAGCACGTCGAAGGTCTTCTTGTCGTAGGTGTAGCGGATGCCGGCGCGCAGGTTCAAACGGTCGCTGGCCGCGTAGTTCAACGAGCCGAACGCCGCCCAGGAGGTGTTGCGCTGGCGGGTCAGCTGATAGCTGGCCAGATCACCGCCACTGAGCGTGTTGTAGGTGTAGTTTTCGCCTTCCACATCGTCGTGGAAGTAGTACAGGCCGGCCTGCCAGTTGAGCGGGCCGTCGTACTGCGATTCGGCGCGCACCTCCTGGCTGTACTGATCCAGGCTCTTGATGCCGCCGGCGGTTTCCACCGGGAACGGAATCACGCCCGGGCCCGACGGCGGTGCGAACACCGCGCCGAAGCCACCGTCGATATCGCCACGGCTGTAGTACTTGCCGATCCCTTCGTAGGCGGTGATCGAGTGCAGCGCGACGTCGCCCAGATCCCAGGTCAGGTTGGCGCTGCCGCCGTAGGTCTGCAGTTCCTGCGTGTTGGCACCATCGATGAAGGATTTTTCCGCATCGAAGCCATCCACCAGCTGGTTGGTGCCGGGCTGGATGATGTTGGCGCGGAACAGCCGCGCGGTGCCGTCCAGATGGCGCGCATGCGCATTGAACAACGCGCTGAAGTCGTCGCTGGCCTGGTACAGCAGCTGCAGGCGCACCGCCGAATCGGTATAGCCTTCCAGATCGCGGCCGTCGCGGTTTTCCACCCAATCGTCGCGGCGCTGGCCCAGGGTCGACAGACGCGCTGCCCAATGGTCGCCCATCGCGATGCTCAGGCCGCTTTCCAGGGTCATGGTGCCGTAAGTGCCGTACGACAGGCTCGCGTAGCCGTCATTGGCGCCGATGGTCGGCTTGACCGAATTGAACTTGACCACGCCGGCTGGCGTATTGCGGCCGAACAGCGTGCCTTGCGGGCCGCGCAGCACTTCCAGGCCTTCCAGATCGAAGATCGGGAAGCCCTTCAGGAAGGCGTTTTCCTGCACCACGTCGTCATAGATCAGCGACACCGGCTGCGAGGCATAGGTGTTGAAGTCCGTATTGCCATAGCCGCGGATGTACACGCGCGGGAACACACGGCCGTTGGACGATTCGATGTTCAGGCTGTGCGCCTTGCCGGCCAGCACACGGATGTCCGAGCCGCTGGTGGAGATGGCATCCAGGAATTCCGGGCGCAATACCGATGCGGAAACCGGCACGTTCTTGGAGTCTTCCGAACGTCGCTCGACCGTGACCTTGACCGCATCCAGACGCACGACGCCGTCGTCGCCGGGCGCCTGCTGGGCAGCGGCTTGGAGCGGAAGAAAGGAAACGACGGCAACGGCAAGCGCGCTGATCTTGAGCGACCGGCTGGCGGACATGGGAGGAACTCCGGATTCTGGTGGCGGGGCGGCCCGGCCTGCGTGCCGCGGTGCAACAGAATTAACACGATTTACACAAATATGGCAGAGCGCGTGCGAAAAAGTTTCCAGAATTCGAAAAAGCGTTCGAATTAATGCAACAGCACCGTGCGTTTTTAACGACGGCAAAAAGCACGCTCGGTTAGCGACGCTGGCCATGTCGCCCTGCGCTGTGCAGGCCTGCGCCAGTTGCCTAGGGCGCAAGCCAGCAATATCGATCAATGGCATCGGAATCACCATCCGGCATATGGACACACGCCGGACTCAAACGCAGATGCGTTGGCTTCCAACGCGTCCGCCCGTGATGCCGATGCGGAGCAGATCCGGCTGACGCAGGGAGCACGACGCCGGCGCCGCATTCGCGAGCAGGCGCGCCCGACCGACGCGATGCACATCTCGCACACCAGCACCAAGCAAGCGCCTTGCACGCCAGGCATGTATCGCGTGCAGCCACGCACGCCAACACCCCGCGCAGGCTTACCCAACCTCGGCAACAAGCGCCGGTACCCTGACCCACCCCTCCATCAGCACCCGCGCACTGCGGCTCATCAGCGCCTTGGTCACCTGCCACTGGCCCTCGACCAGCTGCGCCTGCGCACCAACCCGCAAGGTGCCGGACGGATGCCCGAAGCGCACCGCCGAGCGCGCCGCACCGCCGGCAGCCAGATTGACCAGCGTGCCCGGCACGGCCGCAGCGGTGCCGATCGCAACTGCTGCAGTGCCCATCATCGCGTGATGCAATTTGCCCATCGACATCGCACGCACCAGCAGATCGATTTCGGCCGCGTGCACCGGCTTGCCGCTGGATGCGGTGTAGTCGGCTGGCGGTGCCACGAAGGCGACCTTGGGCGTGTGCTGCCGCGTCGCGGCGTCTTCCACCTTCGCAATCAACCCCATCCGCACCGCCCCATGCGCGCGCAATGTCTCGAACATGGTCAAGGCGCGCGGGTCGCCGTTGATGGCGTCCTGCAGCTCGGCCCCGGTGTAACCCAGGTCTCTCGCGTTGACGAAGATGGTGGGAATGCCCGCGTTGATCAGCGTGGCATCGAGCGTGCCCAGCCCGGGAATCTGCAGTTGATCGATGACGTTGCCGGTAGGAAACATCGCCCCGCCCTCGCCTTCGGCATCGTCGGCCGGGTCGAGAAATTCCAGCTGCACTTCGGCCGCCGGAAAGGTCACGCCATCCAGTTCGAAGTCGCCGGTTTCCTGCACCACCCCATCGGTCATCGGCACATGCGCCACGATGGTCTTGCCGATATTGGCCTGCCAGATCCGCACCGTGGCCACACCATCGCGCGGCACGCGTGCGGGATCGACCAAGCCGCCGGCGATGGCGAATGGCCCCACCGCCGCCGACAAATTGCCGCAGTTGCCGCTCCAATCCACGAACGCACTCTCGATGGACACCTGCCCGAACAGGTAGTCCACATCGTGCCCATCGCGCGTGCTGGCCGAGACGATCACGCTCTTGCTGGTGCTCGAAGTGGCCCCGCCCATGCCATCGATCTGCTTGGCATACGGATCCGGGCTGCCGATCACCCGCAACAACAGCGCATCGCGTGCAGCCCCTGGTTGCTGCGCGGTCACGGGCAGATCCTGCAGACGGAAAAACACGCCCTTGCTGGTGCCCCCGCGCATGTAGGTGGCGGGGATGCGGAGTTGGGGAGCGAATGCCATGAATATTCCTTGGAAAACGACGTGCGGACGTGATGTGAAACATGTTGCGTGATGCATCTGTACGAACTGGCCAAGCATCACCATAAGGATCGCAACACGCCTTCCGACTCAGGTCATAGCGGCAGTTGCGCCTGCTCCGGCATGCGGCCCTCAGGTCGCAATGGCCAGGATCCGATGGGTACATAGCGGTACGGTCGCCCACCGCCTTCGACCAATAGCACCTCAGTGGCGTGCCAGGTGATGGGCACAATTGGCTGGTTGAGCTTACCGGGCGCTGCATAGCTAATCGTTACGTGTGGCGTATGTCCGCCCCCTGCGTGTAGGCCTTCCGCACGCAGCGCCGCTGTGATGGCAGCCTGCAATGCAACGAAGGCAAATGGAACGCCCTCTGCCCGGAATGCCCAATGCACCGGGTCTGTTCCGCGACTGGTGATCCGGTTCAAGCAGAACGTAACGGCCTGGGCATCGAGACGATCGCCAGCGCGCAGCATTGCCGCACGCGCAACCGACCCTTCAAACCGATCCGAAACCGACTGATGCCAGTTGCCTGGATCGAAGTACGCGTCACCAAGCAGTGCATCGAGGCGGTGTGCGGCCACGGCACCGGCCATCGCTTCAAGCACCTGCGGTGGCGGCTTGAGCATGAGGATCAATCGCGAATCGGCCATGATGCTGCCCTATGCCGCCTTGTTTGCCTCGAGAAAATCCTGCGCAAACCGCTGCAAGACGCCTCCTGCCTCGTAAATCGATACTTCCTCTGCTGTATCCAGACGGCAGGTCAACGGCACCTGCAGTTGCTCGCCATTGCGCCGGTGGATCGACAAGGTCAGCGTGGCGCCGGGCGTGCGCTCACCCACCACGTCGAAGGTTTCGCTGCCATCGATGCCCAGGGTCTTGCGATCGGTGCCCGGCTTGAACTCCAGCGGCAGCACGCCCATGCCGATCAGGTTGGTGCGGTGGATCCGCTCGAAGCCTTCGGCAACGATCACTTCCACACCGGCAAGCCGCACGCCCTTGGCTGCCCAGTCGCGCGAAGACCCCTGCCCGTAATCGGCGCCGGCAATGATGATCAGCGGCTGCTTGCGCGTCATGTAGGTTTCGATCGCCTCCCACATGCGCAGCACCTGGCCGTCCGGCTCAAGACGCGCCAGCGAACCAGCCTTGACCTGCCCATCGACCACCGCCATTTCGTTGATCAACTTTGGATTGGCAAAGGTGGCGCGCTGTGCGGTGAGATGGTCGCCGCGATGGGTGGCGTAGGAATTGAAGTCCTCCTCCGGCACGCCCATCTGCGCCAGGTATTGCCCTGCCGCACTGCCGGCCATGATCGCGTTCGACGGCGACAAATGGTCGGTGGTGATGTTGTCGCCCAACACGGCCAGCGGACGCATGCCGCGCAGCGTGCGCGCACCGGCCAACGCGCCTTCCCAATATGGCGGGCGCCGAATATACGTGCTGGCCGGGCGCCACTCGTACAACGGGTTCACGCTGATTCCGTGCCCCACGCTGCGCTCGAACATCGGGTCGTACACGCTGCGGAAGTGTTCCGGCTTGACGCTGCGCGCCACCACCGCATCGATCTCGGCATCGCTCGGCCACAGGTCCTTGAGCGTGACCGGCACGCCGTCGGCGTCGATGCCCAGGACATCCTTTTCGATATCGAAGCGCACCGTACCGGCAATGGCATAGGCAATCACCAGCGGCGGCGATGCGAGAAACGCCTGCTTGGCATACGGATGGATGCGCCCATCGAAATTGCGGTTGCCCGAGAGCACTGCCGTGGCATACAGATCGCGATCGATGATCTCCTGCTGGATCGCAGGATCCAGCGCACCGCTCATGCCATTGCAGGTGGTACAGGCAAACGCCACGATGCCGAATCCCAACTGCTCCAGCTCGCGCAGTAAACCGGCTTCTTCCAGGTACAGCTGCACTGCCTTGGAGCCCGGCGCCAGCGAGCTCTTCACCCACGGCTTGCGGGTCAAGCCACGCGCATTGGCATTGCGCGCCAGCAAACCGGCCGCGATGACATTGCGCGGGTTGGAGGTATTGGTGCACGAAGTAATCGCTGCGATGATAACGGCGCCGTCAGGCATCTGCCCCGGTACCTGCTCCCACGCACCGGCAATCCCTCGATCCGCCAGTTCGGTGGTGGCCACGCGCTTGTGCGGATTGGACGGCCCGGCCATGTTGCGTACTACGCTCGCCAGATCGAACTGCAGCACGCGCTCGTAGTGCGCGGTGGCCAGATCGTCGGCCCATAGGCCGGTATGCCGCGCATAGGTTTCCACCAATGCGACCTGCGCATCGTCGCGACCGGTCAAGCGCAGGTAATCGATGGTTTGCTGGTCGATGTAGAACATCGCCGCCGTCGCACCGAATTCCGGCGTCATGTTGGAGATGGTCGCGCGGTCGCCGATGGTCAGCGCACGCGCACCATCGCCGTAGAACTCGAGATACGCCCCAACCACGCGTTGCGCGCGCAGGAATTCGGTCAATGCCAGCACGATGTCGGTGGCGGTGATGCCCGGCGCCGGCCGGCCGGTCAATTCCACGCCGATGATGTCCGGCAGGCGCATCCACGAGGCGCGCCCCAGCATCACGTTCTCCGCCTCCAATCCGCCCACACCCACCGCGATCACGCCCAGCGCATCCACATGCGGCGTATGACTGTCGGTGCCCACACAGGTATCCGGAAACGCCACGCCGTCCAGCGTATAGATCACTGGCGACATCTTCTCCAGATTGATCTGATGCATGATGCCGTTGCCTGGCGGGATCACTTCCATGTTTTCGAACGCGCGCTTGGTCCATTCGATGAAATGGAAGCGATCGGCATTACGCCGATCTTCCACGCTACGATTCTTGGCAAAGGCCTGCTTGTCGAAGCCGGCGTATTCCACTGCCAGCGAGTGATCCACGATCAACTGCACCGGCACCACCGGATTGACCTGTGCCGGGTCGCCGCCCTGCTCGGCAATGGCATCGCGCAAGCCCGCAAGATCCACCAATGCGGTCTGACCCAGGATGTCGTGACACACCACACGTGCCGGAAACCACGGAAAATCCAGATCGCGCTTGCGCTCGATCAACTGCCCCAGGTACGCCTCCAGCATGTGTGGCTCTGCACGCCGCACCAGGTTCTCGGCATGCACGCGTGCGGTGTACGGCAAGCTCGCATACGCACCGGGCTGCAGTGCATCGACGGCGGCACGTGCATCGAAGTAATCCAACGAGGCGCCCGGCAAGGGCTTGCGGTACTGGCTATTCATGGCTGGCGATATCACAAGGCGGCCGAGCAGTTTGCATTCACTTTGTCCTTCTCCCGCAAGCGGGAGAAGGTTCCCGACGGGCGGATGAGGGAACGGGGAAACCAGGGAATAAGGCTATGAGGGCCGGCATCGCCCTCATAGCGACTCAAGAACGCTGATCCAGCGGCACGAACACCTGATCTTCCGGCCCGGTGTAATTGGCCGAGGGCCGAATGATCTTGCCGTCCACGCGCTGCTCGATGATGTGCGCGCTCCAGCCGGCTGTGCGCGCCAGCACGAACAGCGGGGTGAACATCGCCGTCGGCACACCCATCATGTGGTAGCTCACCGCACTGAACCAATCCAGGTTGGGGAACATTTTCTTGATGTCCCACATCACGCTCTCCAGGCGCTCTGCGATGTCGTACATCTTGCGGCTGCCCTGTTCATCGGACAGCTCGCGCGCCACCTCCTTGATCACCTTGTTGCGCGGGTCCGACACCGTGTACACCGGATGGCCGAAGCCAATCACCACTTCCTTGCGTTCCACACGCGCCTTGATATCGGCTTCTGCTTCATCTGGGGTGTCGTAGCGCTTCTGCACTTCGAACGCCACTTCGTTGGCGCCGCCATGCTTGGGGCCACGCAGCGCGCCGATGCCGCCGGCGATGGCGCTGTACATATCGCTGCCGGTCCCGGCAATCACGCGGCACGCGAAGGTGGACGCATTGAATTCGTGCTCGGCATACAGGATCAGGCTGGTGTGCATCGCGCGCACCCACGAGTCCTTGGGCGCAAAGCCATGCAGCAGATGCAGGAAATGCCCGCCGATTGAATCGTCGTCGGTCTCCACCTCGATGCGCTTGCCGTTGTGGCTGTAGTGATACCAGTACAGAAGCATCGAACCGAGTGAGGCCATCAACTTGTCGGCGATATCGCGCGCACCCGGGTGGTTGTGGTCGTCTTTTTCCTGCTGCAGACAGCCCAGCACCGACACGCCGGTGCGCATCACATCCATCGGATGCGCTGACGGCGGCAACTGTTCCAGCGCAGTTTTCACCGCTGCCGGCACACCGCGCAGCGAGCGCAGCTTGGCCTTGTAGCCACGCAGTTCGCCGCTGTTGGGCAGCTTGCCGTGCACCAGCAGGTACGCAATCTCTTCGAACTCGCTGGTGGTGGCCAAGTCGAGAATGTCGTAACCGCGGTAATGCAGATCGTTACCGCTGCGCCCCACCGTGCACAGGGCCGTGTTACCGGCGGCAGTGCCGGACAAGGCAACGGATTTTTTCGGCTTGAAACCAGGAGTGACAGTGTCGTTCATGCGATGAGCTCCCAAACTGTGTGGTGTCGCGGCGTGGCGTGCGAGGTGGCAATGAAGTTGGTCAGCAGCGCGCAATCATGCGCCTTTGCGCGCAAACAACGCATCCAGGCGCTGCTCGTAATCGTGATAGCCGATGCGTTCGTACAGCTCCTCGCGCGTCTGCATGCTGTCCAGCACGCCCTGCTGATGGCCGTCGCGCCGAATTGCGGCATAGACCGCCTCGGCGGCCTTGTTGGCAGCGCGAAATGCCGACAGCGGAAACAGCTGGATCGCCACGCCGGCTTGCGCCAACTGGTCGCGCGTAAACAGCGGGGTCTTGCCGAATTCGGTGATGTTGGCCAGCACCGGCACGCCTACCGCATCGACGAAGCGTTTGTAGGTCTCCAGGTCGTAGGCAGCTTCGGCGAAGATGCCGTCCGCACCCGCTTCCACGCAGGCGATGGCGCGTTCGATCGCCGCATCCACGCCTTCCATCTGGATTGCATCGGTGCGCGCAATGAGGAAGAACGCCGCATCGGTCTTGGCATCGGCCGCGGCCTTGACCCGATCCACCATCTCGCCCTGGCTCACGATCTCCTTGCCCGGCCGGTGACCGCAGCGCTTGGCACCAACCTGGTCTTCGATATGGCAGCCGCCCGCGCCCGCCTTGATCAGCGACTTGATGGTGCGCTCGATATTGAACGCGCTCGGGCCAAAACCGGTGTCCACATCCACCAACAGCGGCAACTCGCACACGTCGGTGATACGCCGCACGTCGATCAGCACATCTTCCAGCGTGTTGATGCCCAGGTCCGGCAACCCCAGCGACCCGGCCGCCACGCCGCCGCCTGACAGGTAGATCGCCTGATAGCCGGCGCGTTGCGCCAACAGCGCATGGTTGGCATTGATCGCACCGATCACCTGCAGCGGCGATTCGGCAGCCAATGCTGCGCGAAACCGCGTGCCAGCGGAGGGAGTGGACGAGGGCGTCATGGCGGTTCCTTGAGTGGGATAACCGTACAGGCGCAAACACCATGCCAAGTGCAAACCATTGATTCCTATGGACTCCTGCCGGCCAGCCGTTGCACGAATGCAACAAATGAGCCACTATGAAACACCTATGAAACGCGACAACGTCATGCGCAGCCCTGTCCTCCCGGAAACCGCAGACGCCTCCTTGCCCATCATCTGGACCGTCAGCGTCTCGCGCCTGACCGGCCTGCTGGCCGATGTCATTCCCGAGTTCGACCAGCGCGCGCGCATCGAGCAGATCAACCTCGGCTTTGCCGAAGCGGTCGAGGTCATCGGCCAGCGCCTGCGCCGCGAGCGCTGCGACGCGCTGGTGGCCGGCGGATCCAATGCGGCGTACCTGCGCAGCCGGCTCGCGCTGCCCTTGGCACCCATCCAGGCCACCGGGTTCGATCTGATGGAAGCGCTGGCGCGTGCGCGCCGCATTGCGCCACGCATCGGCGTGGTCACCCACGCCACCGATGTGCCGTCGTTCCGCGCGTTTCAGCACAGCTTCGATCTGGAAATCGAACACCGCCGTTTCGTCACCGCCGAAGACGCACGCCACTGCATCGCCGATCTGCGCGCCAGCGGCATCCAGGTCATTGTCGGGACCGGCATGGCGATCGATTTCGCCGAGCAGGCCGGGCTGCCTGGCGTGCTGCTGTATTCGGCCGATTCGGTGCGTCACGCGCTGGAACAGGCCATCACGCTGGGCGGCGCCCCAGGCACCGATCGCGTCGCCGGCCGTACCGCTCCTCGCCGCGCGCGACGCGCCGACGCCCTGCTGGGCGAAGACAGCGCAATGCGGGGCGTGCGCGATCTGGTGCAGCTCTACGCACCGCATGCCGGCACCGTGTTGATCAGCGGCGAAACCGGCACCGGCAAGGAACTGGTCGCGCGACAACTGCATGCCGGCAGTCGTCGCCGCGGCCGTTTCGTGGCGATCAACTGTGGCGCCATCAGCGAATCGTTGCTGGAGGCGGAACTGTTCGGCTACAGCGACGGCGCCTTTACCGGTGCCCGTCGCGGCGGCCACACCGGTCTGATCGAAGCTGCGCAGGACGGCACGCTGTTTCTCGACGAAATCGGCGAATTGCCGATGCCGTTGCAGACCCGGCTACTACGCGTCCTGGAAGAACGTGAAGTGCTGCGTGTCGGCGCAACCGTGCCCGTTGCGATCGACGTGCGCGTGGTTGCCGCCAGCCTGCAGGAACTGCAGCAGTTGGTCGAACAGGGCCGCTTCCGCCGCGACCTGTTCTATCGCCTTGCCGCGCTGCGCATTGCACTACCGTCGCTACGACACCGCCACCGCGACATTGCCTTATTGCTTGCGCATTTTTTCCAGCAACTCGGCAGCATGCCATCGCCGCTATCGCCAGCTGCACTGCAATGCCTGCAACACCACAGCTGGCCCGGCAATGTGCGCGAGCTGCGCAATTTGGTGGAACGGCTATGCATTCACTGGAAAGCCAAACCGCACGACAGCCTGAGTTTGGAGCAACTCGGACGCTGGGCGCCGGAATTATTCGATACTCCTCCCGACAACCGCGGCGCACCGCTTGAGCATGCCGATTTGGCGACTTCTCGCCTGCAGCTCACCGCCAGCGCAGTCCGCGCAGCGCTCGACCGCGCCAACGGCAACCGTACCCTCGCCGCGCAAGCGCTCGGCGTCTCGCGCACCACGCTGTGGCGCTGGATGCAGGCGCAGGCGGTGGCGTCGCGTACATAGGGCAAGCGCGAACTCGCACGACTGATCGGACCACACAGGCATGCGCGGCCTCCACACTCAAGCGGCAGATGACGGCATGGCATGCGCGCTCGGCGCATGGATGCCCAGCCCACGCTGACCACCGTGTGCGCCGCAATCAAAACGACATGAGGCAGCTATCTGGTGACACGATCAACTCGCCTGCCGCAACACCGCGCCTCCATCGCAGTCATTGACCAAGCGTCTTGCCGTCACTTGACCCGCGTGTACTCGGTATCGCCCGTGCTCAACTTGCCGGTCGCCTCATCGATCGCGTAGTTGACCGTGCCCACCCCGTTGGACACCTGCAGCACGCCCTTGGTCAGCAATGCCGGATGATTGCGGGTCTTGACGCCATTGCCGAACAGCTCCGGCTGGGTGTCGCGAATGATGAAGCTCTCGCCATTGTGCTCGATGCTCAGCACGTGCTTTTCCGACTTCACATTGACCCACTTGCCCACGAATTGCTCGCCCACGTCGCGCGCACACCCGGCCAACAGCAACGTCGCAACCAGCGCACTTCCAAGCAGCGTCTTCATCGCCACTCCATCTCGATCCGGGGCCTTGCAGGATGGCAAGTCCCTGTCGAGCTCGCAAGGCACCCGTCCTAGCGAAAAGTGCTTAAACGCAGCGTCTGTCGCGGATAGTGCCGGACTCCGCTCTCAGTTAAGCACGGCGATACCAGCACCGCAGCTGGTTGCTCTCGCAGTCGATAGGCCAAGCAAACCGTGCAGCGCCCAGTTCAACGATGAACCTGCCTCGTCAAAGTGCTGTCGGGATCGAGCAGATAGATCGCGTCGTTGATGAGTAGCAGTTGTTCATTGAGAAAAATGGTCTCGCTGACTGTTAGGCCCTGCATCCCAGGAACAAGATCCAGCTGCCGCCACCGAAGCGGCAGCTCTGCCTTACCGAAAGCCCAGTCATCCCTACGATGGGCATATGCGTTACGCAAGGCGCGCAGCAAGACAACTGCGGGCTCACTTTTATCGCTCCGCTTGAGGCCTGATGCCAACGCATACCTCCACATGGCATCAGAGATTTCGACGATTGCTTGACGCGCGGTCTATCGAACCACTTCCTGCGCGCGCTCGCGCAACTGTTCCGGGTAAACCTTAAAGGCCCGGTTCACGCCAAGACCGGGAAATGGCTCGGTAGCAATGTAGTGGCCATCGATAGTGAGCTCAAAGGGGACCCCTGCGTTCCCGGCCTCCCGCATGTCACGGAAGCCAGCGATCGCATGCCATACCGCCGAGTTGGCGGTGGTGACCGCCTGTATCGCTGCATCGAAAGGTGACTGCCGCGCAGCCATATCACCAAGCCTGTGATTGATGCGCTGCAACTACGAAAAAACCGGCTTTCGCCGGCTTTCGTTTGACACTGAATTCATGGTGGGCGGTACAGGGTTCGAACCTGTGACCCTTGCCGTGTGAAGGCAATGCTCTACCGCTGAGCTAACCGCCCGGTGACGCGAGCCGCACATTATAGGGCAGCGGCGGCGGTCGTCAACAACTGTTTACCTGCTCTCTTTCACGCCACCCAGATCGCACGCTCATCGCACCGGTCTGCCGCGATGACGTAGCAGCTCTACCGCGAGCCTCACGGGCATCTTGCCCTGCCCCTGCCCCTGCGCATGCCGCTTACATCGTATGCGTCGGCTTGTCCGAGGTGGTCAATCCGGCCAGCAGCGTCTCGATCTTGTTGCGTACCGCCTCGCCTTCCGGGCCGTCGGGGAACTGCACGCCGATGCCGGCGGCGCGGTTGCCCTGCGCGCCGGCAGGCGTGGTCCAGATGACCTTGCCGGCAACCGGCAGACGCTCGCTGGAGTCCGGCAGGGTCAGCAGCAGGAAGACTTCGTCGCCCAGCATGTAGCGCTTGGGCGTGGGCACGAAGATGCCGCCGCCTTTCACGAACGGCATGTAGGCGCTGTAGAGCGCTGGCTTGTCTTTCAACGCCAGCGACAAAATGCCTTGGCGTGCATTCATTGCACTCATCGAGTTCCCCTAGAACGTGGCTGGCGCTCTCCCTCGCGCCAGGACAGCAATAATTCCGTCACTGCCAGGTCGGCGCGGACGGTGGTGCGCAGCAGATCGCGGGTGCGGTTGGCAGCGTCGAACCAGGTCGCCAGCTTGTGCAACCGCGATGGATCGGTCAAGCCGGCCGATGCCTGTGCCAATGCCAGATCGGCGGCATGGCGCAGGCGTTGGTCGGCCTGGCCATCGTTGGTCCACCGCTGCGCGACATCGACGGCGCCGGCGCGCCCACTGGCGATCTGCTCCAGATCCTGCGCAACCGCGCGCCGCACGGCCAGGCCATCTTCGCGCAACCACTGCGCGGCCAGGCCGGGGTGGCCGCGCGCGGCGTCCAGCGCTTCCTGCGCGGCGCGCTCGCTCACACCCTGGGACAGCAACCAGGCCAGCGCCTCGTGCGCGGGCGGCAGCTTGAATTCCAGGCGCTGGCAACGGCTGCGGATGGTCGCCGGCAGACGCGCTGGCTGCGCGCTGATCAACCACAGGTAGCGCCCTGGCGAGGGTTCTTCCAGGGTCTTGAGCAATGCATTGCAGGCCGAGCGATTGATCGCATCGGCCGGGTCGACGATCACGACCTGGGCGATGCCGTACTGCGGGGTCAGCGCGAGCTTCTGCGAAATTTCGCGCACCTGCTCGATGATGATCTCGGTACGCAGTTTGTCGCCGGTGCGATTGGGAATGAACGAGACCAGTTGCAGGTCCGGATGGGTACCGGCGGCAATCAGCTGGCGTGTGCGCTGCGCCAGCGCCGGGTCTGGCGAACTGGCCAGGACGTGCTCGGCCAGGGCCAGGGCGACCGCGCGCTTGCCCAGACCTTCCGGGCCGCAGATCAGCAACCCATGTCCGAGCCGCCCCGCATCCAGCGCAGCCACGGTCTGGTCGAAGGCGCGCTGCTGCCAGGGCGAAAATGCGGCGGTCATGGCGTGGTCTCCGTCTGCGGCGTGCTCGGCAGCCGGCGGCGCTGCAGATAGCGCGCCACCGCTGCGTTATGTTCGGCCAACGTGGCCGAAAACGCGTGCGCGCCGGTGCCATCGCCCACCGCCACGAAATACAGCGCTTCGCCGGGCGCCGGCCGCACCGCTGCCAGCAGCGCCTCGCGCACGGGCATGGCGATCGGCGTCGGCGTCAGGCCGGTGCGGGTGTAGGTGTTGTACGGCGTATCGGTGGTCAGGTCGCGGCGACGGATATTGCCGTCGTAGCTGCTGCCGATGCCGTAGATCACGGCGGGGTCGGTCTGCAGCTTCATGCCCAGCTGCAAGCGGCGCAGGAACACCCCGGCGATGAGCGGGCGCTCGGAGGCCAGCGCCGTTTCCTTTTCGATGATCGAGGCCAGGATCAATGCCTGCTCCGGGGAGGCGAGCGGCAGGTTCGGGGCGCGCTGCTCCCAGGCCTGCGCCAATGCCTTGTCCATGGCCGCATGCGCGCGCTTGAGCACATCGATGTCGCTGTCGCCACGCTGGTACACATAGGTCTCCGGCAGGAAGCGTCCCTCCGGATGCTGCTTGGCAAATCCCAGCCGGGCCATCAGTGCCGCATCGTCCAGCGCATTGATGGAATGCTGCAGCGGCGTGGCAGTCGCCAGGGCGGCGCGCAGCTGACGGAAATTCCAGCCTTCCACGATCGTGAAACGGTATTGGATCACCCGCCCCTGGCGCATGCGCGTCAGCAGCTCACGCGGCGAAAGCGCCGGCGACAGCGCATACTCGCCCACCTTGAGCTTGCCGGCCGCACCGACCTGGCGCGCCAACAGCTGCCATTCCAGCTCGGTGCCCTGCGCCAGGCCGGCAGCGCGCAGTTTGCGCAATGTGGCCTTGAGCGAATCGCCGGGCGCAATCACCACGCTGGGCGCGCTCGCGGCCACGGGGGTATCGGCGAAGTGCAGGTAATGCCGCCACGCCACCACGGCGGCAATCGCCAGTAGCGCTGCAAGCAGCAACACCGTGCCCAGCACGGCCAGACATCCGCGTTTGCCAGTCACCGCCACACCCACCTCGTCATTGCCGCTGCGCCGCGCAGGATACCGCGCGCCGGTGATGTCCCGTTGAAGCGCTCATGTCTGCTCGATCGCACGCAACACGCCACGCGCCTTGGCGCGGGTTTCGTCCAGCTCGCGCTGCGGATCCGAATCCACCACGATCCCGGCCCCGGTGCGGAACCGCACCTGGCGACCGGCCACCTCGGCAGTGCGGATCAGGATATTCAGATCCATGTCGCCATCGCGATTGAGCCAGCCCAATGCGCCGGTATAGGCCCCACGCGCAGTCTGTTCGAGCTCGGCGATGACCTGCATGCAGCGCACCTTCGGGCAACCGGTAATGGTGCCACCGGGAAACACCGCGGCAATCACCTCACCGGGCGTTACCCCGGCGCGCAGGCGCCCGCGCACGTTGCTGACGATGTGATGCACATGCGCATAGCTCTCCACGCACATCAACTCGTCCACCTCCACGGTGCCCGGCGCGCAAAGGCGGCCCAGGTCGTTGCGCTCCAGATCGATCAGCATCACGTGCTCGGCGCGCTCTTTCGGATGCCCCACCAGCTCACGAATACGTGCGGCATCGTCGTCGCCGGCAAACCGCGCGCGCGTGCCGGCGATCGGGCGCGTCTGCACCACATCGCCCTGTACCGAGACCAGCCGTTCGGGCGAAGAACTGGCCACTGCACGCCCGGCCGCCACGAACAGGCCGGCGAACGGCGCCGGATTGGCTGCACGCAGGCGCGCATGCAAGGCGGCAGGATCGACCACCGCAGCGAATGCCGCGTGCCAGGCGCGCGAGATATTGGCCTGGAACACATCGCCGGCGCGCAGGTAATCGAGCACGCGCTCCACTGCCGCGGTAAAACGCTCGGGGGCATCTTCGTCCACCGCAAGCGGACCGGCCCAGGCAGGCAGCGGCGGCAGTGCGGCGCAGGCAGCAATGTCCTCGCCGATCTGCTGCAACAACTCCTCCCGACCCGGCTCTGCCAGCGCCACGCAGCGCCCGTGCAGGCGATCGCGCAGCACCGCTGCCGGCGCGCGCAAGGCCAGCGCGGTGGGCACGCCATCGCTGCGCGTCGGCAGTTGCAGAATCGGTTCGACCTGCGCTGCCAACTCGTAATCCAGCAATAGCGCCCAACCGCCGCGAAATGGCCAGGGGCTCGCAGGCGCGTGCGGCACCCGCTCGGCCTGCCAGGCGGCATCCAGCGCCGCCAGGAAACCGCCCTCCAGCACTTGCCCAGTGCCATCGCGCGTGCGTCCGTCCGGATCCAGCCGCAGGCATGGCCCCTCCGCCAGCAGCAGGACATCCCAGCGACCATGCTCGGTGCCGGAAGCGCTGGATTCCAGCAGGGCCGGATAGCGTTGCGGTGACAGCCGATGCAACGCCAGCAGGTCGATGTCCGCATGCAGTGATCGGGTAAGCGTCATCGGTCCGGCATGGCGTGAGGTACAGGCGCGCCGCTGCCGTACGCAGCGCACGCGAGGAGTGGATCAACGGTTGATCGCAGGATGGAACATCAACCCGCACGCCGGCAGTGCTGCGGCAGCCAGGCAGATCGCGCGCCGATGACGGCGACGCGACCGATTTACAGAATCAAACGCGCTTGAACACCAGCGTGCCGTTGGTGCCGCCAAAGCCGAAGCCGTTGGACATCACCGCATCCACCTGCACCTCGCGCGCGACGTTCGGCACGTAATCCAGGTCGCAGCCGTCGCTTGGCTCTTCCAGGTTGATGGTCGGCGGGATGATGCCGGTGTGCAGCGCCATCACCGAGAAGATCGCTTCCACACCGCCGGCCGCGCCGAGCAGGTGTCCGGTCATCGACTTGGTCGAGCTCACCATGGTCTTGTAGGCGTGATCGCCCAGCGCGCGCTTCATCGCCATCGTTTCGGCCAGGTCGCCCAGCGGCGTAGAGGTGCCGTGCGCGTTGAGGTAGCCGATCTGCTCGGGATTGAGCTTGGCATCGCGCAACGCTGCCGCCATGCTGCGCGCCGCGCCCTCGCCGTCTTCGCTGGGGGCGGTCATGTGGAACGCATCGGAGCTGGCGCCGAAGCCGACCAGTTCGGCATAGATGCGCGCGCCACGCGCCTTGGCGTGTTCGTACTCTTCCAGCACCAGCACGCCGGCGCCGTCGCCCAGCACGAAGCCATCGCGCTGCTTGTCCCACGGCCGCGAGGCGCCGGTGGGATCATCGTTACGGGTGGACATCGCTTTCATCGCGCAAAAGCCGCCCACCGAACTCGGCGAGGAGCCGCGCTCGGCACCGCCCGCCAGCATCACGTCGGCATCGCCGTGCTGGATCATGCGCATCGCGGTGCCGATCGAATGATTGGACGTGGCGCAGGCCGATACCGCCGAGAACGTCGGGCCCTTCAGCCCTTTGATCAGGCTCACCTGGCCGGGCAGCATGTTGATAATGGTGCTGGGCACATAGAACGGCGAAATCTTGCGCGCGCCGCCCTCATGGAATTTGATGGTCTGCTCTTCAATGCCGAGCAGGCCGCCGATGCCGGAGCCGAGAATGGCGCCCACGCGTTCGGCATTGCTTTCGTCGATTTCCAGGCCGGAATCGTCCAGCGCCATGAACGAGGCGCCGACACCGTAGTGGATGAACGAATCCATCTTCTTGACGTCCTTGGCGGACACAAAAAGCGTGGGGTCGAAATTCTTGATTTCACCGGCGATCTTGGTGGTGAACTGCGAGGCATCGATCTGCGTGATCGGGCCAATGCCCGAGCGGCCGTGGACGATTCCATCCCAGCTGGTGGCCAGATCATTGCCCAGCGGCGACACCATGCCCATGCCGGTAACGACAACACGACGACTCATTGCAGATCTCCTCACCACGGAACGGACGGTGCTTGGGGTTTGCGGGTGACACTTGAAAAACACAGGGCCGCATCAGCGGCCCCATGGAATGTCTGATGCGGCAGCGGCTTGATGCACGCCGCCGCGATCAGGAACAACGCATCAGCTCTTGACGTGAGCCTTGACGTAGTCGATCGCCTGCTGCACCGAGGTGATCTTCTCGGCTTCTTCGTCCGGGATCTCGCACTCGAACTCTTCTTCCAGCGCCATCACCAGCTCGACGGTGTCCAGCGAGTCGGCACCCAGGTCATCGACGAACGATGCGCTGGTGGTGACTTCCTCTTCCTTGACGCCGAGTTGTTCGACGACGATTTTCTTGACGCGTTCTTCGATGGTGCTCATTGGGGATATCGCTCCAGCTGGAGTAGTGGTGGTTCGAGTTTCAGGATCCCCGCACACGATGTGCGGTGCTCCTGTGAGGGACTCACAAAATGCCATCGCTGCTGCGATGGCCGCGTTGGATAGTGTAGTGGAAGCGACCGGGCCTTGCATTGCATCACAACTCCCGGCCGATCAGCCACTTAGCGCCTCCCGGCGCCGCACGCTTACGGCATGTACATGCCGCCGTTGACGTGCAGGGTCTCACCGGTGATGTAGCGGGCCGTCGGGCCGGCCAGGAACGCCACCGCATTGGCGATGTCTTCCGGCTGGCCCAGATGACCCAGCGCAATCTGTTGCAACAAGGCGGTCCTGGCCTCGTCCGGCAGCGCCTTGGTCATGTCGGTGTCGATAAAACCGGGCGCCACCACATTCACGGTCACCCCGCGCGAGCCGATTTCCTTGGCCAGCGATTTGGAGAACGCGATGATGCCGGCCTTGGCGGCGGCATAGTTGGTCTGGCCCGGATTGCCGGTCACGCCCACCACCGAGGCGATATTGATGATGCGGCCCTTGCGCGCCTTCATCATGCCGCGCATGACCGCTTTGGAGGTGCGGAACACGCTGGTCAGGTTGGTGTCGATGATCGCCTGCCAGTCGTCGTCCTTCATCCGCATCAACAGATTGTCGCGGGTGATGCCGGCGTTGTTGACCAGGATCGAGATGGCGCCGAACTCCTTGCCGACGGCATCGATCAGGCCATCGACCGCAGCCGCGTCGGTGACGTCCAGTTCACGGCCGTGTCCGCCGTGGGCCGCCAGACGCTCGCCGATCGCCGCAGCGCCGGAGGTCGAGGTGGCGGTGCCGATGACCGTGGCGCCCTGGGCGGCCAGGGTGTCGGCAATGGCCGCACCGATGCCACGACTGGCGCCGGTGACGAGGGCGATTTCGCCCTGCAGGGGCTTGCTCATGATTGCTGTTCCTCGATGGGGGACGCCGCAACCGTGGCCGCGAACGTCGAGGGATGCCGGCACCACCGGCAGCGGCGTTGGATCAGTGCGCCCACGCGTCGAGCGCGCCGGCATAGTCGGCAGGTGTTGCCAGCGGCCGTGCGTCCAGGCTCTTGTCGATCCGCTTGATCAGCCCGCTCAGCACCTTGCCCGGGCCGCATTCGGCAACGCGGGTGATGCCCCGGCTGGCGAGCGCCTGCACGCAGCCGGTCCATTGCACCGGCAGGTAGAGCTGCTCCACCAACGCCTGGCGGATGGCCGTGTTGCCTTCATGTACGCGCGCGTCCACGTTCTGCACCACCGGAATCTGCGGGGCGTGCCAGGTCAGCCCGGCCATCGCCTCGCCGAGCTGGTTGGCGGCATCGCGCATCAGCGGGGTGTGCGATGGCACGCTCACGGCCAGCTGGACCGCCTTGCGCACGCCGCGTTCGGCCAGTAGTGCCAGCGCGCGATCCACCGCCGCAGCGTGGCCGCCAATCACGATCTGACCGGGCGAATTGAAATTGGCCGGCACCACGACGTCGCTACCGGACGCCTGCTCACAGACCTCCTGCACCACGGCATCTTCTGCGCCCAGCACCGCAGCCATCGCGCCGACGCCCGTCGGTGCCGCAGCCTGCATGAACTGGCCGCGCAACCGCACCAGATGCGCACCATCGTGCAGCGACAAGGCGCCGGCCGCGACCAGCGCGGTGTATTCGCCCAAGCTGTGTCCCGCCAGCAGCGTCGGGCGCTGCCCGCGCTGGGCAGTCCACAGCCGCCACACCGCCACGCCCGCGGCCAACAAGGCGGGCTGGGTGTATTCGGTGCGATTGAGCATTTCTTCCGGGCCGCCCTGGGACAAGGCCCACAAGTCGACGCCAGCGCCCTCGGAGGCTTCGGCAAACGTGTCGCGAATCTGCGGGTGCAGTTCGGACAATTCGGCCAGCATGCCCAAGGACTGCGAGCCCTGGCCGGGAAACACGAAGGCGAGAGTGGATTCGGTCACGCGTTGCTGCCTACAAAAATCGAGCCGGGATCATACGTGCGAAATCGCCCCGGCGTCTGTACTGCCGCGTATGCAGCTGGCCGCGCGGACGTGTCGCCACGTCGCAAAACCGCACACCGGGCGGGGTCGGGCCGTGCGCGCAACGGCAACAGTCGCGCTGACGCGCCGCTATTCGGGTTCGATGATGAAAGCGCTGCCGGCGAAGGCCGCGCGGCCAGCGCCCGCAACGCCAGCGAAGAAGCTGAAGGGCCGGGCGCCCCCAGTGCTGCCAGCTGCGCCTTGCCTACCCCGGCAGCGGGAATGCCGCCGCTTGTCCACGCAGCACCCCGTCCGCATCGACCAGCTGCCAGACCACACCCTCGGCGATCCGGAAGCGTGAACCATCCTTCGCGATCCGCACACCCGCGTAGTTGCTTACGATGCCGTCGCGGGTGACCGCATCGAGCAAACGCTGACGTTCCGCTCGTTCCGGCAATTCTGCCGATAGCCGCGATGGCATGCCGACGAACTCGCCCCAGCTGTAGCCGAAAACGCGCTGCGCCGCCTGGTTCGCATAGACAAACCGCGGGTCTGCATCGGTATCGTGCGCAAGCAGGGCGAAAGGCGCATCGCGATACAGCCAATCGGGCTCGATCGGTCGATCCGCGACCAGCGGGCGGCCTGCAAACCGCCGGTAGCTACCGGTGAGCAAGGCGGCGAAGACGGGGTCGTGGGCGGGGTGCATGCGCCGAATTTACCTGCCCGCCGGCCTGCCCGACGCCCTGGCCCGCAAACGGGTCGCATCCGGCGAATCAAGCGAATCACGTGACCTAGGACTGGGCGCTGCCTGTCACGGAAATTCAAGCGCTCCGAAACCGTACACACGCCCCGGGAGGCAAAATTGCCACCGCTGCAAGGTAAAGACGCGCGCCCCCGCCATGCACGAATCCGCTTGAGTGGACGTGCGCACCTATTTGCGCGCAGGACGCAGAAACCTCAGTAGCGCAGCAGCGCCGAGCCCCAGGTGAAGCCGCCGCCGAAGGCTTCCAGCAACAGCAACTGGCCGCGCTGCACGCGGCCCGAGCGGACCGCCTCGTCCAGTGCCAGCGGTACCGACGCAGACGACGTATTGCCATGGCGATCCACGGTGACGACCACCTGCTCCATCGGCAGCTCCAGCCGCTTGGCAGTGGCTTCAATGATGCGCAGGTTGGCCTGATGCGGAATCAGCCAATCCAGGTCGTGCTTGTCGTAGCCATTGGCCGCCAGGGTCTCGTCGACCACCGAGTCCAGCGCCTTGACCGCATACTTGAAGACGTCGTTGCCCTTCATCAGCAACGCGCCGCCGCCATTCTTGCCTTCGCCGAATCCCACCGAGACCCCCACCGGATCCCACAGCAGCTCTTTCTTGCTGCCATCGGCGTGCAAATGGGTGCTGAGGATGCCGGTTTCTTCGTCGGCCTTGAGGATCACCGCGCCGGCACCATCGCCGAACAGCACGCAGGTGGTGCGATCAGTCCAGTCGACGATGCGGGTCAGGGTTTCTGCGCCAACCACCAGCACGGTCTTGGCGTCGCCACTGCGTACGAACTTGTCGGCCACGCTGAGCGCGTAGACAAAACCCGAGCAGGCAGCATTGACGTCCATCGCGCCGCAGCCGACATTGCCCAGCCGCGCCTGCAGCAGGCAGGCCGTGGACGGAAAGATCAGGTCGGGCGTGGTGGTGCCGATGACGATCAGATCGATCTCGTCGGCGGTCACGCCGGCCGCTTCCATCGCCTTCAGCGAGGCGAAATACGCCAGATCGCTGGTGGTCTGGTCGTCGGCAACGATGTGACGTTCACGGATGCCAGTGCGCGAGAAGATCCATTCATCGCTGGTGTCGACGATCTTCGACATGTCGTCGTTGGTCAACACCTTTTCGGGCAAATAGCTACCCGTGCCCGCGATTCTGGAATAGATCCGCTTGCTCATACTGTTCCCTGTTGCAAGAGCCGCGGTGACCGGCGGCTCCTGAAGAAGCGAGAGTCACCCGGCCGCGTCGAACGCGGCGGGCGCCACGGATCAATCTTCTTGGACGGCCGACGACTTGGTCGCGATCACCTTCTTGCCGCGGTAGTAACCGTCAGCGGTGATGTGGTGGCGCAGATGGATCTCGCCGCTGGTCGGGTCGGTCGACAGCTGCTTGGCGGTCAGGGCATCGTGCGAACGACGCTGGCCGCGGCGGGACGGGGTGACACGGGATTTCTGCACAGCCATGGGATTGCTCCAACTTTAGTTCGATAACTTGTCTGTTGAGTCGAACAGCACGCTCTACGCCCGCCTCGACCTGTCTTACCGCCCTTAACAGCGGCGGTTACTGTTTCTTCAACGCTGCCAGCGCCGCGAACGGACTGGCCTTGTCTTGCTCTTCCTGGGTCGGAACCCATTCGGCGTCGATCGCTTCGCTATCCGGCGCCACCGGCACCACTGGCACTGACAGCACCAGTTCGTCCTCGATCATGTCGACCGCCCGCAGCATGCCATCTTCCGGCACCAGCAACGCTTCGTACTCGGCCGGCAATGCAGCTTCGTCGGCCTCGTCACGGATCAAACCAAGACGCTGTCTGATTTGCACCGGGTACAGAAAGCGTTGCAGGCTGCGCTGGCAGGCCAGCGGAAGCTCCACATCGATACTGAGTTCGACATAGGCGACCTTGAGCAGAGGGTCTTGATCGAATTGAAGCGAATAGACACATTCGCCGTCGGTATCGACAAGACTTCCCTGCAGACGGGTCATCGCAGAGAGCGGGATGCGGCCATCGAAGCGCCTGCGCGCTGCGACCATCCGCCAAGCATCCAGCATTTCGGGCACGTTCGCGGACATAAGCCGCAGAATGTTAAAGACCCGCGGCAGCCCTGTCAAATGACCCCATTCACGCGATTGCCGCATGGGCCGCGGAACGGCAGACTCCCCTGCCCACCCCGGTAGCGCGCCATGATGCCACGCCTGATCCTTGCTTCCACGTCTGTCTATCGGCGCGAGCTGCTCGGGCGCCTGCAGCTCGAGTTCGACACCGTCCGGCCGGAGGTCGATGAGCAGGCACAGCCGGGCGAATCCCCGAGCGCACTGGCCAGCCGCCTGGCTGTGGAAAAAGCCGCCGCGGTGGCAGCCCGCTTCCCGGCCGCCTGGGTGATCGGCTCGGACCAGGTCGCCGACCTGGACGGCCAGGCGTTGGGCAAACCCGGCACGCGCGAGCGTGCCCGGATGCAGCTGACTGCCATGTCCGGCCAAACCGTGCGCTTCCATACCGCCGTCAGCCTGGTCGGCCCGGAACGCCAGCTGCACGCACTGGACCTGACCGAGGTGCAGCTCCGCGCGCTGACCATCGCCGAGATCGAACGCTACCTGGACGCCGAACCGGCCCTGGATTGCGCCGGCAGCTTCAAATGCGAAGGCCTGGGCATCAGCCTGTTCGACGCGATCCGCTCGCAAGACCCCACCGCCTTGGTGGGCCTGCCGCTGATTGCACTGGCGCGGTTGTTACGACAAGCGGAATTTGACCTGCCTTGAGTGATCGACAGCGATGACCCAATAGAACGCAAGACCTCGTTTGCAATCAGGGCGCCAGAATCGAGTCAACCGCTTGAACCACCAGACGCGAAGGCAAGCCCAAAAACCAGGGGTTACCTCTTACCCTGGGAGCACGAAGACATGAGGGAGCAACGTCTGCATGCGCCAATGCCCGTTCGTTCCCAGCCAGAAGACACTCAGGGTTCCAATCAGTCCGGCGGCGTATGCCGTAGCACCCAGACGCTCAGTTTGAACCAGACATCGCAGCATCCACACTGCCAGCAACGCCGACGCAACACCCACCCGAATCTGCAGCCATTGATCTCGATAAAACCATCTGAGCTCGGCAAGACGCAGCAGGTTGGGCAAGACCTCACGATGTCCGTTGTCCCACCGCAAGTACAGTCCGTGGCCAAGGCTGGCTCAGGAGGTTGTTTGCGAATCGCCATGGATCGGCAGAGAGCACCCTGGGCGACAACGACCATTGCCAGCACGCCGACCACTCAATAGAACCACTTGGCACCAACCAGCAGCTGGTGCGAGAGCCTGCCCTAAGCCCGGCCTGCTCCCAGCCGGTCGCCGGAGTCGCTGGATAAAGCCTTATATTTGCGCGGCGATTGCTTTTCCTTCATTGCCTTGTCGGCTAGCAGCGGCCGTCTCACGACGGGGAGCCAAGCACATGGCCTGTGGGTGCATTTTAGCGACCGCCAGCGCGACCAACCGTTTTTGGTTCGCCCGTTACCTCTGACAGGTTGCAACTCCTCACCGACAGCTACGTCTTCGGTCCGAGAAGCAGGACGACGTAGAAGATTGCTTGAGCAGCGTGGCGACTCTTGCGGACCGCTCTAGTGGGCGCTTGATCGCTGCAACTGGGCATTATCTCTGACAGTGAGAGGTTGCTCCCACCAATCTTCCACGCTGCCGTCGCGGCCGTGCAGACGTAGTCCCAACCAGTGCGTGCCGGGCGGCAAGGCGTGGGTGTCGAGCGTGGCCGTGAAACCGACGTTGGGGTGCTGTGGGTCGTTGGAAATTTTCCAATACGGGCGCACGTCCAGCGCACTGCCATAGTCGGCGTTCGCCACCGGGCGGCCGTCGAGTAGCAGCTCGACATTCGCCAGCCCCACGCCATCCTTGAAGGCCCAGCCACGCACCTCAAACGTGCCGGACACGAAGACGTTCGGCAGCGGTGCGTCGATCCAGGCCATCGCCGGGGTCACGCACGGCCCGGGCTGGCGTTTTGCAGGCAGTGCGAACAGCAGGAAGCGCTGATAACCATGGTCGGTAGAGACCACCGTCGGTGGCGGTAGCGGGCCGACCATGTCGCAGATGGCGTGATAGCGCTTCAACAGATCGCGGTAGCGCTGATCGCTGGGCGAGAGCACCAGCAGCCGTGGCCCGGTGCGCGTGCCATCGCTGAGCAAGCCCCACTGCTGCAGCTGCGCGCTGCGCCCGTGCTTATCATTCAAGTCGGCACGCAGCACCTCGATCCTGGCGTCGTGCAACTGGAAGCCGAGCTCGGCGCCCACCTTGAAATTTTCTGCCAGCACGCGCGTGCCTGGCGGCATCTGCGCCAACCGGGATTTGACCGCATGCGCCAGATCGTTCCAGCCGGCGAAGTTGCGCGGGTAGTATTTTTCGCCAGCGGCATGCGCGCGAATCGACGGCACCGACACCGCCAGGTAGTAGCCGTATGCGCCGAGCATGCCGAGCAGCGCAAGCAGCCAGGCGGCACGCCGCAGCGCATGCGGCCACCGCATCAGGATCATCGGCACTGCCACCAGCAGCGCCAGATAGCCGGGCAGCGGCCAATGGAAGCTGATCCGCTCGGCATCGCTGAAGAAGCCCAGCACGAAGATCGCCACGGTCGAAATGCCGCCGAGCAGACCGAAATAGCGCCATTGCGCGCGCGAGCCGCCACCGCTGCGGGTGCCGGCCAGACCCACCTTGACCATCGCCCAGGCCAGTAGCGGCGTCACCGCCACCGTCTGGATCAGCAGGAACCACAGCCCGCCGATCTGGAACCGCCACGGGTGCCGGTCGACCAATTGAAAACGCAACCCGGCATCGTCGTGGTCGGTATTCCAGAACAGCAGCGGCAGCCAGCTCACCGCGCCGACGGTCAGTGCCATCCAGATGCGTGGGTCGCGCATCACCGCACGCCCCTGCGGGATGCACAGCAATGCGATGCAGCCCACCCCGATCACCCCGACAAAGCGGTAGTGGCTGAGCGCGCCGATGACCAGGCCAATGGCGAGCTCCAGCGCGCTGGTGGCATCGACCTCGCGCAGCAGGCGCGCACCGGCGTCCATGCACAACACCGCCGCCAATGCCATCGGCACATCCGGCACGGCCAGAATGCCCAGCGTGGCCGACAGCGGCATCAGCAAGGTCAGGCTGCCAGCTTGCCACCCCAGCGTGGAGCCGAACCAGCGCGTGGCGATATGCGCGATCAACCAGGGAATCAGCGCAGAAATGGCCAAAAACGGCAGCCGCAACGCCAACAGATGATGTCCGCCCAGCTCCACGCCCAGCCGCGCCAGCCAGGCGGTCATGCCCGGCAGATCCGAATACGCCGCCGCCAGATGCTGGCCTTCCTGCCAGTAGAAGGCCTCGTCGACGAAGAGCGGCAAGCGTGCGGCGATCAATAGCTTGACGGCTGTCGCCAGTGTCCACAGGATCACGAAGGTGCGATGTGCGCGTTGGTCCCCCTGCATTGCCCTGTGCACTCTTCTTTTCCACCTACGGAATTGTGATGTCGACACCGCTGCGTTCCACGGAAATGCTAACCGATGCGCTGCGCCAATCGCTGCGGCGCGCGCAAGACCAGGTCAATTCGCTGCTGCTGGGCAAGGCGCAGGAAGTGCGGCTGGCATTCGTGGCCTTGCTGTCCGGAGGACATTTATTGATCGAGGACCTGCCCGGCCTGGGCAAGACCACGCTCGCCCATGCGATGGCCTCCAGCCTGGGGCTGGGCTTCCAGCGCGTACAGTTCACCTCCGACCTGCTGCCGGCCGATGTGCTGGGCGTGTCCGTTTACGACGCCGCCTCGCGGCAGTTCCAGTTCCACCCCGGCCCGGTGTTCACCAACGTACTGCTGGCCGACGAAATCAACCGGGCTCCGCCGCGCACGCAAAGCTCGCTGCTGGAGGCGATGGCCGAGCAGCAGGTGACGCTGGATGGCGTGACGCATGCCTTGCCGGAGCCGTTTTTCGTGATTGCCACGCAGAACCCGGTCGATCTGTCCGGCACCTTCCCGCTGCCGGATTCGCAGCTGGACCGCTTCCTGCTGCGGCTGAGCCTGGGCTACCCCAGCGCCGATGCCGAGCGTGCGCTGCTGTCGGGCACGGATCGGCGCGAACTGATTGCCCAGGCCGCCCCGCAACTGAGCGACGCCGACGTGGTCGCGCTGCGCGGGGTGGTCAACCAGATCCATACCAGCGATGCGCTGATCGGCTATGTGCAGGCCCTATTGCTGCGTAGCCGCCAGCATGCCGGGGTGCGCGTAGGCCTGTCGCCACGCGCCGGGATCGCCCTGCTGCGCGCGGCCAAGGCCCATGCACTGCTGCTTGGGCGCGAGCATGTGCTGCCCGAAGACGTGCAGGCGTTGTTCGTGGCCGTGGCCGGGCACCGGCTGGTGCCGGAAGCCGAATCGTCGTCCGGGCCGGCACTGGCCAAGGCGTTGCTGCACAGCGTGCCGGTGGACTGACCCAGGTGCGTGCGCACCTGCGCGGCATCGTCCGCCGACTCAGCCTGCTGGCGCGGCCGCGGGGCGCGGAAGGCTTGCCGATCGTGCTGGATCGGCGGCGCATCTACGTGTTGCCGACCCGCTTCGGGCTGTTCGTCAGCGCATTGTTGCTGGCGATGCTGCTGGGCGCACTGAACTACAACAACAACCCGGCGCTGCTGCTGGCGCTGTTGCTGGCCACGGCCGGGATCGCCAGCAGCATCATGGCGCACCTGCAGCTATCGGCGCTGCGTATCGAAGCGGTCTCGGCCGAACCGGTGGTCGCCGGCGAGCCGCTGCGCATGCGGGTGTCGTTGGCGCGTCGCGATACCCGCGCGCGGCGCGGGCTGCGGCTGGATCATCTGGACAGCAGCGGCTTCTGCGCGTTGATCGAGCACGACATGGCCGAGGTCGATCTGCTGGTGCCGACCGAGCGCCGCGGCTGGCAGGATATCGAGCGCATCCGCCTGTCCAGCACCCAGCCGCTGGGCCTGGTGCGCGCCTGGTCGTGGGTCTGGCCGGAAACGCCATTGCTGGCCTACCCCAGGCCCGAAGAACAGGGTCCGGCGCTGCCCGATGGGACGGGCTCGCCCAACAAGACGCGCCTGCATGCGCAAGGCGAAGAGCTGCACCAGCTGCGCCCGTATCGCGCTGGCGACGCCCCGCGCACGATTTCCTGGAAACACTCGGCCCGTCGCGACACGCTCCTGGTGCGCGAATACGAACAGCCACTGGGAGTCGACGTCACGCTGGACTGGCGTGCGCTCAATGCGCTGCCGTACGAGCGCCGCATTGCGCGCCTTGCCCGCTGGGTCAACCTGGCCGAGCGCGACGGGCGCCGTTATCGCCTGCTGCTGCCCGGCCAGCCACCGTTAGGTCCCGCACAAGGACCGTCGCACCACCACCTGTGCCAACGCGCCCTGGCCCTGCTTCCGCATGACTGAGCCCGCCCTCCCGATCAGCCAGGCCAGCCGCGCCTGGGTGCTGGCCACCAGTTGGCTGGCATTGACGCCGCTGCTGTTGCAGTTGCCCGGCCTGCTTGCGGCCACTGTCGCGTTGGCAGCGGTGCTGGTCGGCGTGCTGAGCTGGCGCGGCACCTTGATGGCGCCGGTGCGGCTGTTGTTGGTGATCGCCATGCTGGCGGCGGTGTATTGGCAGATCGGCATGCGCTTTGGCCGCGACACCGGCTGCGCGGTGCTGGCATCGATGCTGGCGATCAAGGCCTCCGAACTGCGTACCTTGCGCGATGCACGCAGCCTGTTGGGTTTTGCGTTGTTCGCACCGTTTGCCGCCTTTCTGCTCGACCAGGGCCCGGCAACGATGGGCCTGGCATTGTTGGCAGTGGTCAGCGCATTGCTGAGCATGCAGCGGCTGGCCGACGAAGAACACCACGCCGCCACGCCGGCCCTGCGCCTGCAATTGCGTGGTATCGGCAAGCTGGTTGCCATCGGCGTGCCGCTGGCGCTGGCCACGTTCTGGTTGCTGCCGCGCCTGAGTGCGCCGCTGTGGGGCGTGCCCGAGCGCGCGCTCTCCCGGCCTGGCCTGTCGGACAACATGTCGCCGGGCGAATGGATCGACCTGATGGCCGACGACAGCCCGGCCTTGCGCGTGCAATTCGCCGGCAAGGCGCCGCCGCCGCAACAGCGCTACTGGCGCGGCCCGGTGATGTGGGACTTCGACGGCCGCACCTGGCAGCGCGCGCGCTGGACCGGCCGCGGCCAGCCCGCTTCGGTCACCGCAGGTCCGCAAACCTACCGTTATCGCCTGGATTACGAACCGACCGATCGCCGCCAGCTGGTGTCGCTGGATCTGCCTACCCAGGGCGTGCCCAACGCCGAGTTATCCCCGGACTACGAACTGTTCGCGCAACGGCCGTTGAGCGCACTGACCCGCTGGGACCTGCAATCGGCACCGCCAACGCGCTTCGATACCGATCTGCCCGATCGGTTGCGCAAGCGTGCACTTGCCCTGCCGCCCGGTTTCAATCCGCGCACGCTGACGCTGGCACGGCAATGGCGTCGCGAGGCCGGCGACAACGACGATGCGGTGGTGCAGCGCGCGCTGCAGTGGATCACCCGCGAATTCGCCTACACGCTGGACACGCCGCTGCTCGGCCGCAACAGCGTCGACGAGTTTCTGTTCCAGCAAAAGGCCGGTTTCTGCGAACACTTCAGCTCCTCGTTCGTGGTGCTGATGCGCGCGGCCGGCATCCCGGCGCGCGTGGTGACCGGGTACGCCGGCGGCACCTACAACCGGCTGGGCAATTACTGGGTGGTACGCCGCATGGACGCGCACGCCTGGACCGAAGTCTGGCTGGCCGGGCGCGGCTGGGTACGCGTGGACCCCACTGCCGCGGTGGCGCCGGAACGCATCTACGACACGCTCGAAGATCGCCTGCAAGCCGGCGGCGGCAACGACTTCGCCGACCTCGGTACATGGGCCAGCCTGGGCCAGGTCAGCGACTGGCTGCGGCGCGGCTGGAACGAGCTGGTGCTGTCCTTCGACGCCGACCGCCAGCAACGGCTGCTGCAACCCTTCGGCATCGATCGCCTGGACACCTCGCAACTGGCCGCCATCTTCGGCGTGTTCGCGGCGAGCGCGCTGGCGTGGATGGGCTGGCTGCTGGCACGTGGCGAACGTGAGCGCGATCCGTTGCTGCGCGCCTGGCACCGACTGAGCCGCCGCTACCGCAAGCTCGGCCTTGCCCGTGAACCGCACGAACCGGCCGGTGCGTGGGCGCAACGTGTCGCCCGCGCACACCCCAATACGCCACTGTTGGCACTCAGCCAACGTTTCGCTGCCGCGCGATACGCTGGCGCTGATTCGGACAGCGCCACTCTCTTGAAAGATTTGCTGCAGCATCGCCCGCGAACCGGAGCTTCCTCATGAGTACCCGTTTTCTTGTTCCTCTTATCGCTGTGCTCGGGCTCGCAGCCTGCGCCACCGCACCCAAGCCGCTGCAGGGCCAGTTCCCCGCGGTCAGTCCGAGCGATTCCACCGCCAGCGCGCAGGTCGGCACGTCCGTGCGCTGGGGTGGCAAGATCATCAAGACCACGCCTGGCCAGGGCCAGACCTGCTTCGAGCTGATCTCGCGCCCGCTCAATGCCAGCGGTCGTCCCGACCGTAATGCCGTGGATGCCAGCGATGGCCGTTTCCTGGCCTGCCGCTCGGGCTTCTACGATCCGGCGGTGTTCGAGCCGGGCCGTGAAGTGACCTTCATCGGCAAGATCGACGGCTACGAAACCACCAAGATCGGCGAGTACGACTACAAGCTGCCCAAGGTCAATGCCGATGTGGTCTACCTGTGGCCGGTCGTGCGCGACGTGGAAGTCGTGCCGGCTTACCCGTATGGCCCGTGGGGCGATCCGTGGGGTCCGCGCTGGGGCGGCGGTTGGGGCTGGGGCCGCGGCTGGTGGTAATGCGCCGCTAACCTGCGTTGCTCGCAAAAACGCCGCTCGCAGGGAGCGGCGTTTTTGTCTCTGCGCGACGATCGCCGCCTGACGCGGCTTGCGCGCCACGCGTGATCCAACGACGCATCATGGCGTGCCGAAGCGGCCCAGCGGCGCACCGGCCAGCAGATGCAGATGGATATGGAACACCGTCTGGCCGGCATGCTCGCGGCAATTCATCACGATGCGGTAGCCGTCTTGCGCCAAGCCTTGCGCACGCGCATAGGTCGCCGCCGCGATTGCCAGCTTGCCAACCAGCAGCGCCTGCTCGGGTGGCACATCGTCCAGGGTCGGAAAGGCATGCTGCTTGGGAATGAAGAGCACATGCACCGGCGCCTGCGGCGCGATGTCTTGGAAGCCCAGCACCTCGTCGTCTTCATAAACGATGGTGGCCGGAATTTCGCGACGAATGATTTTGCCGAAGAGGGTGTCAGACATGGGATGGGAATAGGGAATCGGGATTGGGGAATCGCAAAAGCTTACCGCGCGTGCTTCTGACTTTGCTTCTCCGATTCCCTATTCACCATTCGCGATTCCCCGCCCTCAAAGCACCTCACTGCGGGTGCCGAAGGCATGCGACAGGGTGCCGCGGTCCACATACTCCAGCTCGCCACCCAGCGGCATGCCCTGGGCAAGCCGGCTCGGGCGTACTGCGTGCTGGCGCGCCAGTTGCGCCAGGTAATGGGCCGTGGCTTCGCCTTCGACCGTGGCGTTGGTGGCGATGATCATTTCGGTCACTTCGCCGGCAGCCAGCCGTTCGCCGAGCCGATCCAGCCCCAGTTCGCGCGGGCCGATGCCATCCAGCGGCGACAGGCGCCCTTGCAGAATGAAATACAGCCCGCGGTAGCCGGTGGCGTGCTCGATCGCCAGGCGGTCGGCCGGCGACTCCACCACACATAGCTGCTGCCGATCGCGGCTGCTGCTGGCGCAAATGGTGCAGATTTCCGATTCGGTGAAATCGCGGCACTGCACGCAATGCCCGACCTTTTCCACCGCGTTGCCCAAGGCCGCGGCCAGCCGACGCCCGCCCTCGCGCTCGCGCTCGAGCACGTGATAGGCCATGCGTTGCGCCGATTTCTGGCCTACGCCGGGCAATACCCGGAAGGCCTCGATCAGTTGTTCGAGCAGAGTGGACATGGGGCGGCCGGGATTGGGGAGTCGAGATTGGGGATTCGCGAATGCAAAAGCGACGTCGCTTCTAGCGAATCTCCAATCCCGACTCCCGAATTCCCCTCGATCAGAACGGCAGCTTCATGCCCGGCGGCAACTGCATGCCGGCAGTCGCCGAGCCCATGCGGTCCTTGGATTCGGCGTCGATCTTGTTGGAGGCGTCGTTGAAGGCGGCGGCGATCAGATCCTCGGCCATCTCCTGGTCGGAGAGGATGCTCGGGTCGATACGCACCTTGCGGCACTCCTTGGCGCCGGTCAGCGTCACGCTGACCATGCCACCGCCAGCGGTGCCGGTGACTTCCAGCTTGGCCAGTTCTTCCTGGACGCGCTGCAGGTTCTCCTGCATCTTCTGCGCCTGCTGCATCAGTTGGGCAATATTTCCACGCATGGGTCGTTACTCGTCGTAAGGGCGGATGGAATCGGGCACGATACGCGCGCCTTGCTGCTGGATCAGCAACTGCACCGTCGGGTCGTTCATGAAGGCTGTTTCGGCCGCGCTCTGGCGCTCGCCTTTCTGCCGGTTGGCACGCTCGTGCAAGGTTTCGACATCGGCACTACCGGTTTCGATGACGATGCGCGGCGGATTTCCCAACACCGGTGCCAGCGCCTGCGCAAGGTTGGCGATGGAGCGCTCGGAGTGGAGATATTCGAAGCCCGGCGCCAGCGCCAGCCGCAGCACGCCATCGCGATGGCCGATAAAGGCGGCGTTGGCGGCCAACTGGCGCGACGGGCCATTCAAGCCACTGCGCGTGACCAGCTCCAGCCATTGCTCGGCATCGGCGATGCGGCCGTCATCGAGCAGGGCCGTCGCGTCGGTTGCCGAGTCCGATGCGGGCGCGGCCGTTGTGGGTGGCGCAACCAGCGCTGGCTCTTCAAACGATGAGGGATCGACCAGCGCGACCGGCAATGACACGACAAGCGAAGCCGGAGCTTCCACCGCAGCGTCAGACGCAATCGCATCGGGCTGCGCGAGCTCGGCGGGCGCAGACGGCGGAGCCATCGCCGCTTCGGGCGCAAGCACGGCCATGGTGTCGTGCGCCGGCGCGGCCTGCGCCCGCACCGGTGCATCGTCCACGGCCCACGGCGGCGTGTCGTCATTACGCGCATTGGCTGCCGACGTGCGGCCGGTCGGAGGAGGCGCTTGAGAGGGAAGCACGACGACGGGAGCCGCAGCCGGAGTCGGGGTTGCCTGGGTCGCTGATGCCGGCAAGGACGCCTCCACTGCCGCAGCGGGCATCGTGGCGGTCACCGCAGCAGGCGCGGACACTACGGCGGGCGCAGCCGTCACCGGCGCTACCGCTGCCGGCGCAGCAGCCTGGCCGCCGGCAGCGGTCGAACGCGCGCCACCGCCTGCGCTGGCTCCGCGCCCGTCATCCGAGCCGCCAGCGGGCACCGCCGCTGCGGGGCGGAAGGCAAGCATGCGCAGTACTGCCATTTCGAAACCGGCGCGTTGGCTGGGCGCCAGATACAGGTCGCGCCGCCCGTTGAGCGCCATCTGGTACCACAGCTGCACCACTTCCGGCCGCAGCTGCGCCGCAAACGGCGTCGGGTCGATGCCGTCGCCGACAAAGGCCACCGACGGCACCAGCTGCTGCACCTGCACCCGGTGCAATGCCTCGGCCAGGGCCTCCAGCACGCCGCTCCAATCGGGCGAAAATTCGGCCAGCGCGGCCACCACCTGCAACAGGCGCGCGCCATCGCCATCGGCCAACGACTGCAGCATCGCGCCGACCTGGGTGCGGTCCACCGTGCCCAGCATTGTGCGCACCACATCCTCGCGCAGCGCACCGCCGGCGTAGGCGATGGCCTGGTCCAGCAGCGACAGGCCATCGCGCAGCGAGCCGTCGGCCGCCTTGGACAGCTGCACGATCGCCGACGGGTCCGATTCGATCTGCTCGGCGGCCAGGATGCGGGTCATCTGGCCCTGGATCTGGTCTTCGTCCAGGCGCTTGAGGTTGAACTGCAGGCAGCGCGACAGCACCGTCACCGGCAATTTCTGCGGGTCGGTGGTGGCCAGCAGGAACTTCACGTGCTCGGGCGGCTCTTCCAACGTCTTCAGCAGCGCATTGAACGCCGCCTTGGACAGCATGTGCACTTCGTCGATCAGGTAGACCTTGAACTTGCCGCGCGAGGGCATGTACTGCGCGTTCTCGATCACCTCGCGCACATCGTCCACGCCGGTGTTGGACGCGGCATCGATCTCCAACAGGTCGATGTAGCGCCCGGCGTCGATGTCCAGGCAGGCCGGGCACGTCCCGCACGGATCGGCACTGGTGCCGGTCTCGCAATTGAGCGATTTGGCGAAAATGCGCGCAATGGTGGTCTTGCCCACGCCACGGGTGCCGGTGAACAGGAACGCGTGATGCACACGCCCACTGTCGAGCGCGTTACTGAGCGCGCGGACCACGTGTTCCTGGCCTACGAGTTCGGCAAAACGCTTCGGGCGCCACTTGCGGGCGAGAACGAGATAAGACATCGGGCAACCGGCTTTGTTTGAGCCGATATTGTGCCATGGCGCGTCAAGTTGATCGTTCAGCGGCCGTGGTGCTCCGGCGCCGCCACCCACCGGAGGACGGCCGGACAGCAGCGATGGCCGGCCAAACGCCTGCGCGGACGCGGTCATGCCGGACCGCCGGATCCTTTACCTTGTTAATGGCGCCTGCGGCGGCTAGAATCCCGCTCCTGCCGACGACCCGGTCGCACGGCAGGTACGGAGAGGTGTCCGAGTGGTTGAAGGAGCACGCCTGGAAAGTGTGTAAGCGTCTAAACCGCGCTTCGGGGGTTCGAATCCCCCTCTCTCCGCCAGTTTCATGACTCTGCAAGCTGATTGCACGGGTCCAGGGCCACGGCATCGTGGCCCACGTCTTATGGTGGCCCCGTCGGTCCCTCGCGACGCTAGATCGAAAATCCCGCCAGGGCCGGAAGGCAGCAACGGTATCGATTGATGCGGGCGCCGAGGTCAACCGGCGGGGACACCACCCCAACTTTCGAAAGACTCCAGGCGAGCTGGCCGGATCTTCGGCTTGCGCGCGTTTGATCGAGCGACAAGCAGCAGTCAGCTCGTGCTGCGCTGTGCGCTTATGCAACGCCGGTCGCCGGCTCACGCGCGGGTGCGCGCCGGATCCGGATCCGCCTGCTACGGCTGCGATTGGCGGTGCAACCAACCCGCGTCGCCTTCCAGGTAATGCTCGTGCTTCCAGATCGGCACGCGCGCCTTGACCTCATCGATGATGTAGCGGCACGCATCGAATGCGGCGCCACGATGCGCCGCACTGACGCCGACCCACACTGCCATGTCGCCGATACGCAGCTCGCCCACGCGATGCACGCAATGCGCGTGCACGATGGCGAATCGCTGCATTGCTTCGTCAAGAACGCGCTGCCCTTCGGCCTGTGCGAGCGCGGCATAGGCTTCGTAGCGCAAACCGGCCACGCCGCGGCCCTCGTTGTGATCGCGCACCCAGCCTTCGAAGCTGGCGAACGCTCCGGCATGCGGATGTTCCACCCCGGCACGCAGCTGATCGACCGGCAACGGCACCTCGGAAAGCGCAAAGATCGCAACACCCTGCTCGCTCACGCTCAACCTCCCGACACCGGCGGAATAAACACCACTTCGCTGCCATCACGCAGCGCATCTTCCCAGCGCGCGAATGCGCCATCCACGGCCACACGCAACTGCGCAGGGGTCCAGCGCAGGCCATGTCGCGCATCGAGTTCTGCATACAGGCCGCGCAGATCCTGCGCGCCGGTCTGCACACGCTCGTCGGCAATGCCTGCAACCTCGCGTAGGCTGGCGAAATACAGCACCGTCACCGTGGCGGTCATTGCGCCGCTCCGATGTCGCGCTTGCCGCCGCGCTTGGACACCAATTTGGTCGGACCAATGCTCATGCCGTGCGACAACGCCTTGCACATGTCATACACCGTCAACGCTGCCACGCTGGCGCCGGTGAGCGCCTCCATTTCCACACCGGTGCGATGTACGCAGCGCACCGTGCAACGGATGTCCAGCACCTGCTCGCCCGCCCAATCGATCTCGAAACGGCAGGCATCGATCGGTAGCGGATGGCAGAACGGAATCAATTCGTGCGTGCGCTTGACCGCCATGGTGCCGGCAATCACCGCCGTCTCCACGATGCCGCCCTTGGCGCTACGCAAGCCATTGGCGCGCAACTGTGCGGCCACGGCAGCCGGAAAGCGCACACGACTTTCCGCGGTGGCGCTACGGGCGGTGACCGCCTTATCCGAGACATCCACCATGGTGGGAAGCCCCGCATCGTCGAGGTGGGTCAGGCGGGCGGAACGGGAGTTTGCAGGCATTGGGAAGCGACGCGAAGACAGGCCATCAGGATGCGGCATTCTCGGTGAACGGGGTGCCTTGGTGGAACAGCAGCCGCCATCCAGCAGCGTTGTTTCGCCACTGCGGGCTGCGCAAGGCCTGCCGCTCAATCTCCTGCCGACGCGCTATCGACCGATCGCGCAACTGCGCCAGACCCGGCGCCAGCCGCGTGCGTTCGACGCCATCGACCTGGTACTCGGCAGCAATACCGGGTGCACGCAAGTCGCGATCGCCCACTGCGCACGTACCGACGGCCGGCTTACCGAACTCGACAAACGCCTGATCCAGCAGCGCTTTCCACCACCTGCACATTGGTACGCAGGTGCGGATCAAGCAGACGCAGTTACAGGACACGCAGCTGCGCCAGCCGCACGTCCTCGCTCATCCGCCGATCAAGAACATCTCGACCGGCTTGCCGCGCCGTGGCACCGAGGCGCGGACTTCGCTGTAGCGGTCGCCACGCACACCCCAGCGCTGCCGCAGATGCGCTGCCAACGCAGGCTCGCCGTTGGCCAGTGCCGGCTTGAGGTCATGCCCCTGGCTGGCGAACAGGCAGGTATACAGATGCCCGTCTGCCGAAACGCGTGCGCGCTGGCAATCGCCGCAGAACGGCACGCTGACCGAACTGACGAAGCCCACTTCGCCGGCGCCATCGGCAAACGCGTGGCGCTGCGCGACTTCACCGGTGTAATTGGCGTCCAGTGCCACCAACGGCCAGCGCGCGTGGATGCGCTCGTGCAATTGCGCGGAGGTCACCACCGCATCCGGGGTCCAGCCATTGCAGCTGCCCACGTCCATGAATTCGATGAAGCGCAGCACATGCCCGGTGCCGCGGAAGTGCTCCACCAGCGGCAGCACCTGATCTTCGTTGACACCACGCTGTACCACGCAATTGATCTTCAGCCGCTGGAAACCGGCCTGCTCGGCGGCAGCAATGCCGGCCAGCACCTGCGCAATCTCGCCGCGATCGCCGCTCATGCGCCTGAACAACGCCGGCTCCAGCGCATCCATGCTGACGGTGATGCGGCGCAGCCCGGCCTGCCGCAGCGCGACGGCCTGGCGGGCCAGCAAGGTGCCGTTGGTGGTCAGCGCCAGATCGTCGATGCCCTTGATCGCGGTCAACCGCGCAATCAGGCTCGGCAGATCGCGCCGTAGCAGCGGCTCGCCGCCGGTCAGGCGCACCTTGGTGACCCCGACCGAAACGAAGGCACGCACCAGGGTTTCCAGCTGATCGAAACTCAAGCGCTGCTGAGCGTCGAAGCCGTAATCGTCGGGCACGCGATCGGCCGGCATGCAGTACCCGCAGCGGAAATTGCAGGCTTCGATCACCGACAGGCGTAGATCGCGCAGCGGGCGACCATAGCGGTCCTGCATCGGCGCCGTCACGAGATCCGGCAGCCGCAAGGCGCCCATCAGGGCACCGTCACGGCGGTCGGGTTCGCCAGCACGAGGTATTGCCCGGGCACGGCAACGCGGTGGCCACGTGCCCGCAGCACATCGCCGTCGGCGTCGCTGGCGTAGTGGTACAGCAGCATGCGGCTCAACAGGTCCTGCGGGTATTCCCGCTCCAAATCGTCCACGCCAGTATGCGACGGGTTGCCGTGAACGCCGCAGTCATGTGCGATGAGTTCGTTATCGTCGGCATAACGCTTCAGCATTTCCGGGATCGGCCGGGTATCGCCGGTCCAGACCAGCGCCCCTTGCAAACGCAATCCGTAAGCCGTCTCGGGCCAGTGGTGGCGTACCGGGAACACTTCCAGCCGCACGCCGTCGTGCCAGAACGCATCGCCAACCGGCACCAGCTGAAACGCATCCCAGAAGTTCGCCCCGCCCTCGGCCAGCACGTTGGGGTAATCGGCGATGCGCCGCTGCAGCAGCGGCACGACCGCCGCCGGTACGTACAGGCGCGTGCGTCCGCGGCGCTCGGAGAAATAACTGTCGACAAACACCCGTTCCAGGCCGCCGACATGGTCCAGATGCACGTGGGTGATGAAGATTGCTTGTGGCAGCTGGCCATAGTGGGCCTGATAGGCAGTCAGGCCCTCGCTGCCGCAATCGATGGTCAGCCAGGGCGCACCGGCGCGCTCGAGCGTGGCCATCGGCGAGCCAAGCGCCACCGCCGACGCATTGCCAACGCCCTGCACGCGCAAGCCCCAGTCCATCAGTAGCCCCGGCCCCAGGCCAGTTCGTAGGCGCGATGCAGGCGCGCATAGTCCTTGTCGACGTCCTCGCGGCTGCGGTTGCCGCGCAGCTTCAACAGCGAGCGATGCAGCCGCTTGAGGTTGCGCTCGCGCCAGCGCGTGGCCGGAATGCGCAGCACGCCGCGGTCGAAATCGATCAACCAGCCATGCCCGCCGGCGTCGAACAGGATGTTGTGTGCGTTGAGATCGGCGTGATCCAGGCCAGCGCGATGGAAGCGTGCAATCAGCTGGCCGGTCGCCTCCCATGGCGCACCGCGGCCGGCGACCTGGGCGTGGTCGGCCAATGAGCGCACGTTTTCCAGCCGCTCCATCAACAGCGCAGCGCGATAGCCCAAGCCTTCGCGCAGATAACAGGCGGCCAACGGACGCGGCACCGGCAGCTTGCGTTTGAGCAGTTCGCGCATTAGCCGGAACTCGGCAAAACTGCGCGTGCGCCCTGCCCCTTTCCACAGGTAGCGATCGCGGCTCACGCGTGCGGCCATGCCGCCACGCAGGTACTGCCGCAACACGCTATGGCCGAATGGCGCATCCACGAACCACGCGCCGCCACGCCCGCCTGCGTCCACCGGGCGCGCCCTGTCGCCCCACGATTGCGGCGAAAACAGGCTGGCATCGGCTTGCCGCAGCCGTTCGCGGTCGAACAAAATGGCGCCATAACCGCGACCTTCGCGGTACGGCGCCAGCGCTTCGGTGGCATCGAAAGAAACCATCTATCGAGTCTAACAACACCATGGCTGTAACGCCCGCATCGCTGTGTTTGCTGCGCTTGTCCGCCCTGGGCGATGTCACCCATGTGGTGCCACTGGTACGCACGTTGCAGGCGGGGCTTCCTGGAACCCAACTGCATTGGATCATCGACAAGGCCGGGCTGAAATTGCTCGATGGCCTGCCCGGCGTGCAATTCCACGCCTACGACAAACGCAGCGGGGTGGCCGGCATGCGCGCGCTACGCCGGTCGCTGGCGCCGCTGGGCCGCTTCGATGCCTTGCTGCAGATGCAGGTGGCCTTTCGCGCCAATGTGCTGTCGGCCTTCGTGCCGGCGCGGCGACGCATCGGCTACGACCGCAGCCGCTCCAAGGACCTGCACGGCCTGTTCGTCAACGAGCGCATCGCAGATCGACCCGGCATCCATGTGCTCGACGCCATCGGCAGCTTTGCCGAGCCGCTGGGCCTGCGCCAAAACCAGGTGCGCTGGGATCTGCCGGTGCCCGAGGACGCACACGCCTGGGCGCAGGCTCAGTGGCAGGACGATGGTCGCCCGGTGCTGATGATCTCACCCTGCTCCAGCCACGCGCGTCGCAACTGGTATCCCGATCGCCATGCCGCGCTGGCCGACCATGCCGCCGCGCAGGGCTGGCGGATCGTGCTGTGCGGCGGCCGCAGCGATCTGGAACGCAGCACCGCCGACGCCATCATCGCCAACGCGCATGCGCCGGTGCTGGACCTGGTTGGCAAGGACACGCTCAAGCAGCTGCCCGCCCTGCTCGCCCGCGCGGATCTGGTGGTCACGCCGGATTCGGGGCCGATGCACATCGCCAATGCGATGGGCACGAAGGTGCTCGGCCTGCATGCCGCCAGCAACCCGCGACGGAGCGGCCCGTATTCGGACGTGCGCTATTGCGTGGACCGCTACGACGACGCCGCGCGCAAATTCCTGCAAAAACCGGCCGACCAGCTGAGCTGGGGAACCAAGATCGAATTCGACGAGGTGATGTCGCTGATCACCGTGGATGACGCGATTGCCGCCTTTGAGCGCTATCGCGCCGACCATCGGCGTTGAAGATCGGCGATCAATCGCCGCCGGACTGCCACACGGTTGGCGCAAAGGCGACGCAGCCAGCCCTTCATCACTGGCCCTGAATCTGCTCGGCGATCAGGCGCCGGGCAAATTGCAGAGGCGCCCGCACCAATGGGCGTGCGATCGAGCGGATACGCTTCCTGCAACAACTCGGGCTGTCAGACCACCCGCGCGATCAAACCGTCAACATGCTCAGACGCCGGTAGCGCGATAGTCCTGATAGGACTTTTCTTCCACATACGCAGAACCCAGCGCCAGGTTGATTTCCTTCTTGATGCGCGCGCGCTCGTCGTTTTCGATATACACGCTGCGCGCCAGCTGCACGAAGGCATCGTCGAAGCTCTGCGCTTGCTCCTTGAGGCGGATGTCGTCCTCGATCACCCACAGCCGCTCGTTGACGGCCTTGAGCTCGGCGCGCAGGCGCACGATGTCGTGCCCGGCGGCCGGATGCGCCATCCAGCTGGTTTCCAGCGCAGACAGCTCGTTGCGCACATTGGCCAACTTGGCCGCATCGCGCATGCGCTCGGACTTGATCTGCAGGATCGCGATCTTGTCGAGCAGCTCACCAAAAGACACGGGCACCAGGATCTCGGACATGACAGGCCTCCAACGGGGGATCGGGCGGATTGTAGTCATCGCCGCGGCCGGCGACTGCCACACATAAACAAAAGCCCCCTTGCGGGGGCTGATGCGAATCTGGCGACAGAGGGGGGATTCACTCGGCACTACGTGCCTTCGCCCTGCGGGCGGCTTCGCCGTGCAGGCAGCTACGCTGCCTGTCGAACGCGGGGCTTCTCATCCCCCCAATGCCGCCGGCGAAACTCACGCGGCACTGGCACAACTGCTCGCCTCAATCTGGCGGAGAGGGGGGATTCACTCGGCACTACGTGACTTCGCCCTGCGGGCGGCTTCGCCGTGCAGGCAGCTGCGCTGCCTGTCGAACCCGGGGCTTCTCATCCCCCCAATGCCGCCGGCGAAACTCACGCGGCACTGGCACAACTGCTCACCTCAATCTGGCGGAGAGGGGGGGATTCACTCGGCACTACGTGCCTTCGCCCTGCGGGCGGCTTCGCCGTGCAGGCAGCTGCGCTGCCTGTCGAACCCGGGGCTTCTCATCCCCCCAATGCCGCCGGCGAAACTCACGCGGCACTGGCACAACTGCTCGCCTCAATCTGGCGGAGAGGGGGGGATTCGAACCCCCGAGGCGCTATAAACGCCTGCCTGATTTCGAGTCAGGTACATTCAACCGCTCTGCCACCTCTCCAGATGGTCCCCAGTGTCCTGGGGCCGTGCATCATACGGGCACATGGCCCCAGCCACAAGCGGCCCGGGCCGGCGCAGACGGTGCCTGCCCGCATCCAGGCGTGAACCGGTGCTGCGGCGCCCGCGCGTGGCGTGTTGCCGCTAACCGGCCGGCCCGCGATGATGGTGGCGCATCTTCTCCTTGGCGACCCGGCCCCATGCTCGAATTCGGACACCTCACCCATGTCGGCCTGCGCCGTGACCTCAACGAGGACACCTATTACGGCGACAGCGAGCTGGGATTGTGGCTGGTCGCCGACGGTATGGGGGGGCATGCCTGCGGGGAAGTGGCCAGCGCACTGGCGCGCGAAACCATCGTGCGAGAAGTCCGCGCCGGTACCCCGCTGGCCCAGGCGGTACGCATCGCCGACGAAGAGATCATCAAGACTTCGCGCCGCTGCAACGACACCTTGCCGATGGGTACCACCGTGGTCGCCGCGCGCGTGCTGGGCCAGCGTTTCGAAGTGGCCTGGGTCGGGGACAGCCGCGCCTACCTGTGGCGCGATGGCCGGCTGGCGCAGCTGAGCCAGGACCACAGCTACGTCCAGGAGCTCATCGCCCAGGGCACGCTGACCAGCGAGCAGGCACGCGCGCACCCGCATCGCAACGTGGTGACCCAGGCACTCGGCGTGACCGACCCGGCGCATCTGAATGTCGCCATCATGCAAGGCGAACTCAAATCCGGCATGCAGCTGTTGCTGTGCAGCGACGGCCTGACCGAAGAGGTGGACGATGCCGCCATCGCTGCCACGTTGTCGCAGGCCGACTGCAGCGCGCAGGAGTGCGTGGAATGCCTGGTCGCTGCCGCATTGGATGGCGGCGGCTCGGACAACATCACCGCGATCCTGGTGCGCAGTTACTGAGGCACACCTCGCGCTGCTGGAGCATTTCAACAGCCGCTTTGCATCTTGATCCGCGCAGTGCGCGTCGCGAGCGGCTGGGCGAGCTACGCCTGAGAACGTCGCCTGCCACTCGCCTATTGCTTATCGCCGCCTAGCCGGCGACCGCAATCTCCTCGACCGGCGGATCCCACAACGCACGCCCTGCCTTCTTGCGTAGCTGCGCCAGGCGTGCCTCGTGCGCCTGCGATTCGGAAGCGGTCACCGCAACGCGCGGACGCGGCAACAGCAGCGCCGGGTCGAACGCAATCATGCCGCTCGCACTTTCGCTCTGCTGGCCGGCATCGGCACTGGCAAACCCGATCTCCTCCTGGCCCGAGGTCAGCGCGATATACACATCGGCCAGGATCTGGGCATCGAGCAAGGCGCCGTGCAGCTGGCGATGCGAGTTGTCCACGCCCAGACGCTTGCACAAGGCATCCAGGGAATTGCGCTGCCCCGGATAGCGCTCGCGCGCCATCATCAAGGTATCCACCACCGTGGCGCGCTCGACGATGCGCCCGTAGTGATCGCCCAGCAGTGACAGCTCGTTGTCCAGAAACCCGAGGTCGAACGCGGCGTTGTGGATGATCAGTTCCGCGCCGTCGATATAGGCAAGAAACTCGTCCACCACCTCGCCGAACAGCGGCTTATCGGCCAGAAATTCCAGGGTCAGCCCGGTCACCTCTTGCGCGCCCGGTTCGAAATCGCAGTCGGGCTTCAGGTAACGATGGAAATTGTTGCCGCTCGGGCGCCGCTCCAGCAGCTCCACCGCGCCGATTTCGACGACGCGGTTGCCCTTGCGCCACTCCAGGCCGGTGGTTTCGGTATCGAGAATGATCTGACGCATGTGTCCTCTTACGATGTCGCAAGACCATCGCGCTGGGCGATGGCCTGATTGCGGGCGAGCACGTCGACGCGCTCGTTGTCCGGGTCGCCATTGTGGCCTTTCACCCAACGCCAATCGATGCGATGGCGCTGGGTGGCCGCGTGCAGCCGCTCCCACAACTCGCGATTTTTGACCGGATCGCCCCCGGCGGTTTTCCAGTTGCGCCGCACCCATCCCGACATCCATTCGGTGATGCCTTGGCGCACGTACTGCGAATCGGTATGCAACACGATCTGGCACGGCTCGGTCAGCGTTTCCAGCGCCATGATCGCCGCCATCAATTCCATGCGGTTGTTCGTCGACACCGCCTCACCGCCGGCCAGCTCCTTTTCGCGGCCGTTGTAACGCAACAAGGCCGCCCAGCCGCCCGGGCCGGGGTTGCCGAGGCAGGAGCCATCGGTATGCACTTCAATGGATTTCATCAGGTTCCAGAGTTGAACGTAAAAACGGGTCAGATCGTGGCCACCGGTTGTGGCCAGCGGGCAGGCAGGGCAATCGGTGTCGGCCCGATCGCTGCGGCAGCGCGCTTTTCAACTTCCAGCAGGTACACCGCGCGCCAGGGTGCCCGACCGGGGTCGGTGGACTCGCCGCTGGGGCGCCAGATCGGCCCCAGGTAGCGCTCCGCCTGCAGGCTGTGCAGACCGGCACGCTGTGCCAGCAGGCGCCAGCGATCCGGGCGCAACGCGACCGGCCCGCGCCGCGCCCAGCGGAAGCGGTAGGGGCTCATCGGATTGAGCGTGAACAGCCATAGACGGCCGCCGGGCATCAGCAAACGCTCGCATTCGGCCAGAAAATCCGCTGCCCCACCAACTACCGCATGCTGCGCCACGATCGCCTGCAGGCTCTCGGTGGGCAGCGGAAATGGCAGCGCGCAGCGTGCGTCGCCAGCAAAGCGGCCGGCACTGCGATGCAGCCGCAAACCGCGCCCTTGCAGCAGCTCGCGCGCAGGCATGTCGGCGGTCGGCGTCAGCCACAACCACGGCTGCGACGGCCGTGTCTGGAGCGCTTCCAACGCCAGACGACGCTCCAGCTGAAGCAGGCCACGCCCGGCGCCGGTTTCAAACCAGGATGAGACGCCAGCTTGACGGGAGAATGGCGGGGCAGGCATGGTCCCAATTCTATGCGACTGATCGCCCTGCCCGCATTCGACGACAACTACATCTGGGCGCTGATCGCTGCAGATGGCCGCGCCATCATTGTCGACCCCGGTCAGTCCAAGCCGGTCCTGGCGGCCGCGCAGCACCAGGGCCTGGTGCCGAGCGCTGTCCTGCTGACCCACCACCACGGCGACCATATCGGCGGCGTTGCCGAGCTCCAGCAGCGCTGGCCGGACCTGGAGCTGTTCGGCCCGGCCGACGAACGCATCCCGGCGGACGCGCATCGGGTGGGTCACGGCGAGCGTTTGCGCCTGCTGGATGTCGAGTTCCAGGTGCTCGAAGTGCCCGGCCACACCCGCAGCCACATCGCCTTCGTCGCTGACGGTCACCTGTTCAGCGGTGATACCCTGTTCAGCCTAGGCTGTGGGCGGATGTTCGAAGGTACCGCTCCCCAGATGTTCGACTCGTTGCAGCGCCTGGCCTGCCTGCCTGGCGAAACGCTTGTGTGTTGCGGCCACGAATACACGATGGCCAACGCGGCCTTCGCGCTGCACGTCGATCCCACCAACGCTGCCTTGCAGCGCCGTCAACAGGAAGCCCAGGCCATGCGTCATGCAGCCCGTCCTACCCTGCCGATTTCGCTCAAGAGTGAACTGGCCACCAATCCGTTCTTACGCACCGGCCGCCCCGAGATCCGCGCTGCAGTGACAACGCGCGCACCCGGCGCGCTTTCCTCCGAAGTTGATGTTTTCGCCGAACTTCGGCGCTGGAAAGACGAATTTCGCGCATGAGGCGCCTGGTTTTGGCAGTGCTGGCCGCCTGTTCGGCCATTGCACCGGCAGCCGCATCGCCCAACGACGCAAGCTCCGCCCCCGCAAGTAGCCAGGTCGCGCAAGCCAGCGCGCCCAGCCTCCGCAACGGGCGCGAGATTTTTTCGGCCTTCCTCGACGGCCGCGCCGACCCCGGCTGCGACAGTGCGCATAGCGATGCCCGCTGGGAACAGCATTTTTCGCGCGCCCCGGCCCGCCTGGCAGACGATGCACAGGATGTCCTGCCGCTCTTCGGTTATGTCGTCGAAGAGTTGCGCAAGGCCGACATGCCGACCGAATTTGCGCTGATTCCATTCGTTGAAAGCGGCTACCGCCCGGGGGCCCGCAACGGCAGCGGTCCTGCCGGCCTGTGGCAATTCATCGCGACCACCGCGCGCAACCACCAGGTGCCGGTCAGTGCGCAATACGACGGACGCCTGTCGGCAGTGGACTCCACCACTGCGGCGGTGCGCTATCTCAAAACCCTTTACGGCATGTTCGGCGGAGACTGGCGCCTGGCCCTGATGGCCTACAACGCCGGCGAGTACCGCGTGCTGCAGGCAATGCGCAGCGCCGGGATGAACGCGCAAAACGCACGCCCGTCCGAATTGCCGGGCATGTCCAAGGTCACCTACGACTATGTGGAAAAACTGCACGCACTTGCCTGCGTGCTGGATCACGCGCAACAGCAGGGCAACCTGTTGACCTCGCTGGATCGCGAGGTACCCGTCCTCACCGAACATGCGTTGCCGGCAGGCACCAGCCTTAACGCCTGGGCTGGACAGCGCGCGATCGAGCCGCAAGTACTCGCGCGCCTGAATCCCGCCCTCGCTGGCGCACGCGCTGCGCCGCGCGGTGTGCACGTGCTTGCGCCGCTTGCGCCGCCGCAGCCCGGCGCGAATAGCGCCGCGGTCGCATCTGCCCAGACTGGAACTGGCGCCGCCAGCACTGCGGCACCGACCGCCGTCGCCTCTGCAATTAGCAAAGCGTCGACCTCGCCGGCACGTACCCACACCGTGCGCAATGGCGAATCGGCCTGGGCGATCGCACGCCGCTATGGCATCACCGTGACGACCCTGCTCGCCACCAACGGCCTGGACAAAAGCGCCATCCTGAAGCCTGGCATGGTGCTGTCGTTCGACGATTCGCCCTGAGTGACGCGCCGAGGGCCGGCGCACCTTGAACGTCGTCGTGGGCGCAGGCAGGCGGCCAGCAGTATGAGCGCGTCCATCCTGAACTTCGCTCACCAACCCAGCCGTCTTGGTCGGGCCGCTTCGGTCGCGAAAGATGGATGTCGAGTGTGACCTGGGTTGCAGACGCACAGCTAGCACCTAGCGGGTGTCGCGCCGGGGAACCGACCTGGCGCTAGGCGTGCAAGCTGAGCTCCGACAAAAGTCGAAGCCTGCAGACCTCCACGCAATGCGCGCCATGACGTTGGCGATGCTCCCCGTTAGGTCAATCGTGCCTAGCCATTCAACTGACCCGGCCACCGGAGATCATCGGCGGTACACCTCGCATGTCTTTCAGGACCCCTGCCCGCGCGCACCATCGCACAATCGAGCGTTAAAGGCGGCGACTGCCACATCGTCAGGTGACTAGCCGACAACCCCGCGATTGGCGCACTGCAAGCGCAACTCCCGTGAGCCATCCGGGCACGCAACGCTGCCGGCCAATCAATCCGCGCCGCACGGGAGTGTGACTGCGACAAGCGTCAGCCGGCCCGTTCTGCACGGCGAACGCCCAAAGAAAAAGCCCGGTTGCCCGGGCTTTTCTCTACCGATCGATTATCCCACCTTAGAGCTGGGCCTCTTCGATCTGAATCTTGTAGCGCTTGCGCATTTCCTTGACATAAGCCTGCGCAGCGTTGTTTCCGTCGATCTGGCTCAACTGCTCGCGCAGCATCGTCTGCTGTTCGGCCGGCATCTGCTTCAGATCGCCCGGCGTCGCCTTGCTGATGACAAAGACAGCGAAGCGCCCGCCATCCAGCTCCACCTTGCCCACCGACGGCTTGCCTTCGGTCGGTCGCGGCGCGCTGAAGATCGCACGGTTCGCAGCCGGGGTCGGGATCGGCGCCGTCCGCGGCAGCCCCGGGATCGGCTGCACCTGCAACTTCTCGCTGTCGGCCAGCGCCTGCAGCGTCTCACCCTTTTGCACGCGTGCCAGCAAGGCGTCGGCAGCAGCCGCGGCGGCCTTCTCGGCACGGTCCGCTCGGATTGCCGCGGTCACCTTGTCGCGCACCTTGTCCAACGGCAATGCCTGTTCGGCAGTGTGATTGGTCACACGCAACACCACGCTGTGGTTCGGCGCGATGGTAATGGGATCGCTCACGGTGCCGTCCTGCACCAGCGTTTCGGAAAACGCCGCGCGCAGCACAGCCGGGTTGGCGGCGACACCGCTGGCATCACTGCGCGAGAACGGCCCCAGCGTCTGCACCGGCAGGCCGACCTGCTTGGCCGCCGGCTCCAGTGCGGTGGGGTTCTTGTAAACCTGGTCCACCAACTTGCCACTGACATCGGCAAAGGCCTTGTCTGCGTCAGCCTTGAGCTGCTCGGCAGCGAGTTGGTCGCGCACCTGCTCGAACGACTTGCCCTGGCCGCCCTTGACCTCACGCAGCTGGATCACGTGATAGCCGAATTCGCTCTTGATCGGGCCGACCACCTCGCCAGCCTTCATCGAGAACAGCGCGTCCTCGAACGGCTTGACCATCGTGCCCTTCTCGACCCAGCCCAGGTCGCCGCCGGCATCCTTGGAGCCAGGGTCCTGCGAATTGGCTTTCGCCAGCGCAGCAAAGTCGGCACCCGGCTGCTTGGCCTCGGCAGCGAGCTTGGCAGCCTTCGCTTCGGCAGCCTTCTGCGCGGCGGCATCGGCGCCGGCACTGATCAGGATGTGCGACGCAAGGCGTTGCTCCGGCTCGACGAAGCGTGCCTTCTCGTCTTCATAACGCTTGCGCAGCGTGGCCTCGTCGGCCGCAGTGGCTGGCGGCATCGTGGCGGCGTTGAGCTCCACGTATTCGATCGTCACGGTTTCCGGCTGACGGAAATCCTGCGTATGCCCGTCGTACCACTGCTTGATCTGCGCATCGCTCACCGGCGCGGTGTCTGCGGCCGGTGGCGGCAGCATCGCCAGCTCCACATCGCGCGTCTCGCCCATCAGCTTGAGCAGGCGCTCGAACTCGGACTTGGTCGCAAAGCCGGACTCCGCCACCGCCTGCGGGATCACCGACTGCTGCAGGCTATCGCGCACCAGCGTATCGAACTGCGCTGGCGTGCGCGGCGGCGTGCCCTGCGCGAGCGCAGCGCGGTACTGGTCGGGACTGAACTTGCCATCGACCTGGAATGCAGGAATGTTGGCAATGTAATCGCGCACGGTCGCATCGCCGATGACGATTCCAGCGTCTTCCGCACCCAGTCGCACCACCTGTTCGTCGACCAGTTGGTCGAGCACCTGCAGCTTGTTTTCGCGGGATTCGAAGGTGCGCGGATCGAATTTCTCGCCCTGGCGCTGACGCTCCTGCATGCGCGCCTGCTCAAAGCGCGCGCGGAAATCCTGCGTGCTGATTTCGTGGTGCTGCCACAGCAACGAGACCGGCCACCACGACGGTGCCGATTTCCACCAGGTCGGCGGCGCCTGCACCTTAGCCACGTTGTTGGCGCCAATACCGCCGAGGTAGCTGTTGTCGATGACGAACAGGAATGGAATCATCAGCAACCCCAGGATGGCGGTAGCGATCCAGCCTGACGTCTTGTCGCGAAGTTTCTGCAGCATTGGCAAATCACGGCCTGTGGGCGAGCCGCGCAGTGTAACGCGCTTGGCGCCAAGCACCCAGCCCAATGCCCGTGACGACGGCGTGGCGCATCAGTTGGTCCAGGGTGAACAGCGCCCACTCGGGCCACAGACCGAAGCACCGTCAAATGCAGCAGCACGTGCCGCTGCCCGATGCGCGACAGCACGTGAAGACGCCACGACCAATGGACCCACACCCGCCAACCGACGGTCAAAAAAAAGCCCCCGGCACAAGGCCGAGGGCTTCGTATAACTGGCGGAGCGGACGGGACTCGAACCCGCGACCTCCGGCGTGACAGGCCAGCATTCTAACCAGCTGAACTACCGCTCCGCTTTAAACTTGGACATCTGCCTCCGCTCCATTCGCAGCACGAATGTCGTGGAGAAAACGAAGCCCCCAATTGCTCAGGGGCTTTGCGTGTAACTGGCGGAGCGGACGGGACTCGAACCCGCGACCTCCGGCGTGACAGGCCAGCATTCTAACCAGCTGAACTACCGCTCCGCGCTTGAAACATTTGCCTGGTGCTTAATGGTGGGTGCTGAGGGTTTCGAACCCCCGACCCTCTCCGTGTAAGGGAGACGCTCTACCGCTGAGCTAAGCACCCTAGCGAGTCGATTAGTTTACTGCATCCTTCAGGGCTTTACCAGCCTTGAATGCAGGATTCTTCGAAGCAGCGATCTTGATGCTGTCGCCGGTCTTCGGATTGCGGCCGGTGCGCTCGGCGCGCTCACGGACCTGGAAGGTACCGAAGCCAACGAGGGTGACGGCGTCGCCCTTCTTCAGTGCCTTGGTGATTTCGCTCACAACCGCGTCAACAGCACGGCCAGCTTCAGCCTTGGAGATGTCAGCGGCAGCGGCAACGCCATCGATCAATTCGGTTTTATTCATTCTTGAAACTCCCTTTGCGGCAGATGCCGCGGAATCGACAATCGGCGCTCTTGCCCTAAGCGAAGAACCCGACACAAGTGGTATCGCATGACGCATCACATTTTGCCGCGCCCACGAGTCGTGCATTTATACCAGCGCCCCCAACAGCACGCAAGCCAAAACCCAATAACGACGCGGGTTTTGGCTTGTTTTGGCTAGGCTTAGACAGCCCTCGTTAGTGCTTGACGCGGGTACCCGGTGTGCTACGCGACTTGCCGCGCACGGTCACCCGCGAAGCCGCCTTGCGGGCCTTTTCCTTGCCGGCCTTCTTCGGCGCGAGCGGACGTTCCAGCGCCAGGTCCAGCACCTCGTCGATCCACTTCACCGGCACGATCTTCAGATCGCGGGTCACGTTCGGCGGGATGTCGGCCAAGTCCTTGCGGTTCTCGTCCGGGATCAGCACGGTGCGGATGCCACCGCGCAGGGCCGCCAGCAACTTCTCCTTCAAGCCACCGATCGCCGATACCCGTCCGCGCAGGGTGATCTCGCCGGTCATCGCCACATCGGCGCGAATCGGCACCCGCGTCAGCACCGACACCAGCGAGGTCACCATCGCGATACCTGCGCTTGGGCCATCCTTGGGCGTGGCGCCGTCGGGCACATGCACATGCACATCCTGCTTCTGCAGGAAATCCACGTCGATGCCGAGCCGCTCGGCGCGCGAACGCACCACCGACAATGCAGCCGATGCCGATTCCTTCATGACATTACCGAGCTGACCGGTGAGGATTAGGTTGCCCTTGCCCGGCACCAAGGTGGACTCGACCTGCAGCAGTTCGCCGCCGACTTCGGTCCATGCCAGACCTGTGACCAGACCGATCTCGTTTTCTTCTTCGGCACGGCCGAAGTCGAAGCGACGCACGCCCAGATACTTGTCCAGATTCCTCGCGTTGACGGTGACCAGCGCCTTCGGCTTGCCCTTCTTGGCAACCGCCTTCTTGGCCGCCGGCTGCGGACCTGCGAGCGCAATCTCCTTGACCACCTTGCGGCAGATCTTGGCCACCTCGCGCTCGAGGTTACGCACGCCCGACTCACGCGTGTAATACCGCACGATATCCTGGATCGCATCGCTGGCGATCTCGATCTCTTCAGGCTTCAAGCCGTTGGCCTTGATCTGCTTGGGCATCAGATAGCGCGTGGCGATGTTGAGTTTCTCGTCCTCGGTGTAGCCGGGGATGCGGATCACTTCCATGCGGTCCAGCAATGGGCCCGGGATATTGAGCGAGTTGGAGGTGGCGACGAACATCACCTCCGACAGGTCCAGATCGACCTCCAGATAGTGGTCGTTGAACGAGTTGTTCTGCTCCGGGTCCAGCACCTCCAGCAATGCCGACGACGGGTCGCCACGGAAGTCCATCGACATCTTGTCGATTTCGTCCAGCAGGAACAGCGGATTCTTGCTGCCGACCTTGTTGAGGTTCTGCACCAGGCGGCCCGGCATCGAACCGACATAGGTCCGGCGGTGGCCACGGATTTCGGCCTCGTCGCGAATGCCGCCCAGGCTCATACGCACGAACTTGCGGTTGGTCGCCTTGGCGATCGACTGCCCGAGCGAGGTCTTGCCCACGCCCGGCGGCCCGACCAGGCACAGGATCGGCCCCTTCATCTGCTTCACGCGCGACTGCACGGCCAAGTACTCAAGGATGCGCTCCTTGACCTTGTCCAGGCCGTAGTGATCGGCGTCCAGCGTATCTTCGGCGACCTTGAGGTCCTTGCGCACCTTGGTGCGCTTCTTCCACGGCACGCCCAGCAGCCAGTCCAGGTAGTTGCGCACCACGGCCGCCTCGGCGGACATCGGCGACATCTGCTTGAGCTTGTTGAGCTCGGCCTTGGCCTTGGTCTCGACCGGCTTGGGCATGCCCGCCTCGGCGATCTTGCGCGCCAGCTCTTCCAGCTCGCCGGGCGCATCGTCCAGGTCGCCCAGTTCCTTCTGGATCGCCTTCATCTGCTCGTTGAGGTAGTACTCGCGCTGGCTCTTTTCCATCTGCGACTTCACCCGGCCGCGGATGCGCTTTTCCAGCTGCTGCACGTCGATTTCGCCATCGACCAGACCGACCAGCAGTTCCAGCCGCTCGCCGGTGTCGGTGATTTCCAGCAGACGCTGCTTGTCGGCCAGACGCACACCGATGTGGGCGGCGATGGTGTCCGCCAGGCGGCCCGGCTCATCGATGCCCGACAAGGTCTGCAGCAGCTCAGGCGGCAGCTTGCGATTGGTCTTGACGTACTGTTCGAACAGCGACATCAGCGACCGTGCAATCGCTTCCACCTCGCGCGGCTCGCGCGCGTCGCTGGCCTCGATTTCGGTGCCCTGCCCCTGCAATGCGCCGTCCTGCTCGACAACCTTGTCCACGGTGACCCGCGACAGACCCTCGACCAGCACCTTGATGGTGCCGTCGGGGAGCTTGAGCAACTGCAGCACCTGCGCCAGGGTGCCGACGGTATACAGGTCGCCGGCAGCCGGGTCGTCGGTCTCGGCCGACTTCTGCGCCACCAACAGGATGCGCTTGTCCGCTTCCATGGCTTTCTCCAGCGCGCGCATCGACTTGTCGCGGCCGACGAACAGCGGGATCACCATGTGCGGAAACACCACCACGTCGCGCAGCGGCAACACTGGCAGATCGAGAATTTCTGGTTGGGACTGGGCCATGGGGCACTCCGCAGGAATGGGGGTTTTGGGGCGTAAAAAAAGCCGATGGCCCCGTTATGGGGCCATCGGCGAGGTGTTGCAAGTAGCGTTCGGAAACCCTTTATCCGCCAGCGAGGCCGGGGCCCGGCGCGACGGCATCCAGGCCTCAGTCGCCGGACGCGGCCTTGGCCGGCGCCGGTTGCGCCTGGTAGATCAGATACGGCTCGGATTTGTGCTCGATCACCGACTCGTCCACCACGACCTTGCTGACGTTTTCCTGCGACGGCAGCTCGTACATGGTGTCCAGCAGCACCGACTCGACAATGGTGCGCAGCCCGCGGGCGCCGGTCTTGCGCTTGAGCGCCTTCTTGGCGATCGCCGACAGGGCATCGGGGCGGAACTCCAGCTCCACGCCTTCCATGTCGAACAACTTCTTGAACTGCTTGGTGATGGCGTTCTTGGGCTCGGTCAAGATCTTGATCAGCGCCGGCTCATCCAGCTCTTCCAGCGTGGCGACCACCGGCAGACGGCCGACGAACTCGGGAATCAGGCCGAACTTGATCAGATCTTCCGGCTCGACTTCGGCCAGGATCTTGCCCACTTCCTGCTTGCGCTCGCTGCTCTTGACCTTGGCACCGAAGCCAATGCCGCCAGCGTCGTTGGAACGCTGCTGAATCACCTTGTCCAGCCCGGCGAATGCACCGCCGCAGATGAACAGGATGTTCTTGGTATCGACCTGCAGGAATTCCTGCTGCGGGTGCTTGCGGCCGCCCTGCGGCGGCACCGAGGCCACCGTGCCTTCGATCAGCTTCAACAGCGCCTGCTGCACGCCTTCGCCGGACACATCGCGGGTGATCGACGGGTTCTCGCTCTTGCGCGAGATCTTGTCGATTTCGTCGATGTAGACGATGCCCTGCTGCGCCTTCTCGACGTCGTAATCGCACTTCTGCAGCAGCTTCTGGATGATGTTTTCCACGTCCTCGCCGACATAGCCGGCTTCGGTCAGCGTGGTGGCATCGGCGATCGTGAACGGCACATTGAGCAGGCGCGCCAGCGTTTCGGCCAGCAGCGTCTTGCCCGAACCGGTCGGACCGACCAGCAGGATGTTGGATTTCGCCAGCTCGACGTCATCGTTCTTGCTGCGGCTCTCGATACGCTTGTAGTGGTTGTACACCGCCACCGCGAGCGTGCGCTTGGCGCGCAGCTGCCCGATCACGTATTGATCCAGCACCTCGAGAATCTCGCGCGGCTTGGGCAGGCTGGAACGTGCCGACTGCGCCTTCTCTTCGAGTTCCTCGCGGATGATGTCGTTGCACAGCTCAACGCACTCATCGCAGATGAATACGCTGGGACCGGCAATCAGCTTACGGACTTCATGCTGACTCTTACCGCAGAACGAGCAGTAGAGAATCTTGTTGCTGTCGCCGGAACGACCTTGGCGGTCTTCGCTCATGCTTCTGTTACCCAGTTACCCCACCCGATGCACGGGGGTTCGATTTCGAGAATAGCACAGGGTCGGGAGGACATTCGCCCCGCCCGACCCTGCCGGTTTTTCCTGCAATTTCAATAACTTGACGATCAAGACGGCTGGATCGACTCTTCCGGACGACGTTCGAGCACCTGATCCACCAGGCCGTAGGCCTGCGCATCGACCGCGCTCTTGAAGTTGTCGCGTTCGGTGTCGCGCGCGATGGTCTCCAGCGATTGGCCGGTGTGCTTGGCCAGGATCTCGTTCAGGCGCGAACGCAGGGTCAGGATCTCGCGCGCATGGATATCGATATCGGTCGCCTGGCCCTGGAAGCCACCCAGCGGCTGATGGATCATCACGCGCGAATTCGGCAGCGCGTAACGCTTGCCGGCCGCACCCGAGGCCAGCAGCAGCGCGCCCATCGAGGCGGCCTGGCCGACGCAGATGGTGCTGACGTCCGGCTTGATGTACTGCATGGTGTCGTAGATCGCCATGCCGGCGGTGACCACGCCACCGGGCGAATTGATGTAGATGCTGATGTCCTTTTCCGGGTTATCCGCTTCCAGGAACAGCAGCTGGGCCACGATCACGTTGGCCATATGGTCGTCGATCGGACCGACCAGGAAGATCAGACGCTCCTTCAGCAGACGCGAGTAGATGTCGTACGCACGCTCGCCACGGCTGGTCTGCTCGACCACCATGGGCACCAGGTTCAGGGCTTTGGTCACAATGCTCATCAGTCTTCCCGTTGTGGCAGCGGCCTGTGCCGCTGCCCGTGTTCGCCATCCGCCCCCCAAGCTGCGGGCGCGGTTCTTCTCTTACTGCCGGATCAGACGCGGATGGCGTCCTGGAACGACAGCGACTGCTCGGTGTGCTGGGCGCGCTCGGCGATCCAGTCGATCACCTGCTCTTCCATCACGCGGCTCTGCAGCCCGTTCATCAGTTGGGGGTCGTTGCGGTACATCTCAATGACCTGTTCCGGCTCTTCGTAGGTCGAAGCGATCAGACGCAGCGTTTCGCTGACGCGCTTGGACTCCAGGCGCAGTTCGTTGCGGCGCGCCACCTCGCCCACCAGCAGACCGACCAGCACGCGCTTGGCGGCGGCATCCATGAATCCCTGGTGCGCATCGGCCGGCACTTGGCCCGGATCGCGACCGCTGCGGCGGACTTGCTCGACCTGCTGGGCCAGCATCGACCGGGCTTCGTTCTCGACCAGGCGCGGCGGCATTTCGACATGCGCGTAGGCGGCAATCACCTGCTCGCCCACTTCGCGGCGCAGACGGTTCATCAGCGCGCCCTTGAGCTCGCGCTCCAGGTTGGTGCGGATATCGGCGCGGAACTGCTCGGCATCGCCACTCTTCACGCCGAAGCTCTTGATGAACTCCTTGTCCACTGCCGGCAAGACCGGCTCGGAGACTTCGACCGCCTTGACGTGCACCTGCACGGTCTTGCCTGCCAGCTGCGGCACGCGCCATTCGGCGGGAAAATCGACGGTCAGGGTCTTTTCTTCACCCTTGGTCAGGCCTTCCAGGCCCTTTTCGATCTGGTCGAACATCACGCCCGAACCCAGCACGCTGCTGCCGGTCTCCACGCCTTCGGCGGGCAGACGCTCGTCGCCAGCCTGCGACCAGGTCTCCAGCGCCACCAGGTCGCCGACCTGCGCACCGCGCTCGACCGGATTCCAGGTGCGGCGCTGCAGGCGCAGGTTCTCGATCATCTGGTCGATGTCGGCATCGGTCACTTCAGCGGTCGCACGCACCACCGACAGCTTGGTCACGTCGATGTCGCCGAAATCCGGCACCACTTCGAAGGTGGCGACGAAGTCGAAATCGGTCTCGCCCTGATCGATACGCGGGTTGCCGGCCAGGCGCAGCGAATGCTCGCGGACGGCCGAATCGAAGGTCTCACGCAGCAGGCCTTCCATCGCCTCGGCACGCACCTGCTGACCGAAGCGCTGCTCGATCACCTTGGTCGGCACCTTGCCGGGACGGAAGCCCTTGATGCGCGTGGTCCGCGCAAGCTCGCGCAGGCGGCCCCCGACGTGCGTCTCCAGGCGCTCCTGCGGCAGGGTGAAGGTCAGGCGGCGTTCCAGATTGCCGGTGGATTCGATCGATGCTTGCATGTTGACTCCTGCCACCGACAGCGCACAGCGTCGGCACGAGATGGAAGATGCGGGTTAACGGATGGCGAGAATGCCGCCTAGCCTTGTAGTTTCGCCGATAACGGCGGCCGCTGCCAGCGGCATGCGCGCAGCGGCGTTACGGACACAAGCGAGCGGTTTGCAGGAAGTGCAGCGGCCGGAACCCACACGGCCGCGCGGCATTGGTGCGAAAGGGGGGACTCGAACCCCCACGCCTTACGGCGTCAGAACCTAAATCTGGTGCGTCTACCAATTCCGCCACTTTCGCAATGCCGTAGATGCCCGGCTATTGTTGCAGGGATGCCGGTAAAGAAAAAGCGCTGCGAGCCTGGGCGTGTGACGACTGCAGTGGGCACGAGCTGCTTTGCGCGGTGACTTGAGGCTCCACGCAATGCATAGGGCCATCGGCGGCCGGCCTACCCGCCTGAACCCAGTCAAAGCCCGTTCGCTGCCGGCACGTCGCAGCCGGATTTGCGAAAATTTCGTTAATTTCTGCGTGGAGTCAGCACTTGCGATGACAGCCCGATATCGCCAGATCGTGGCACTGTCGCGTGATTGCATCGAAGAAATCGACCCGGATGGACGAATCACGTCGCTCCCCCTCAACGGGCTGGTCGGACTCGGGGCCAGTTCTGCGGATCAGCGAAGCCAGACGCCTGCGTTGCGGGCCTTGCACGGGGGCGCTGGCGAGTGACGTGGCTGCTTCCTGCAACTTCTTGTAGATCGCGCAGAGCACGGCGCGCGACGCGCTCAGCACAGCCATGACGTGGCCCCGCAATGGCGCACCGCGAGACTTTTGGCATCGCTGAAGAACTGACCCGGCTCGATCCCTAACGGCGACTGCGGCAAGCGCGCTCCAGCCAGGCGTTCGATGTTGAGCGTTGCCCCAAAGGCGTTGAAAAGCCGCTATCCAACCGGACCAGACATGGGCGGTGCCGGCGCTATCGCCAAGCTGCAACAGCGTGGTCGCGACGCCGAGTTATCGCTGGCCTCGATTCGTTCAAAGGAGCCCCAACGAGCGCACCCTGTTTTTGGTCCTGGAAAAATAAAAGCACCTAGGCGGCTGCCTAAGTGCTTTTATTTGGTGGGCCGTCAAGGATTCGAACCTTGGACCTATTGATTAAGAGTCAGCGCTAATAACATTTGAAATCAAACACTTAAGCTACTTATTTTTCCTCCAACGCGGGGCGTGTCCTAGATTTTGTGTAACCGGGCCACAGGCAGGAGACTGCCACCTAACCCGGAGACACCATGAGCCCACGCACACATGAGGTACCCGACGAGCTGCTTAGCAGCCTGTTGGTCAACTACACCAAACCCGAGGATCTGATCGGCGAGAACGGCCTGCTCAAGCAGCTGACCAAGCGGTTGGTGGAGCGGGCGCTGGACGCGGAGATGACCGAACACCTCGGTCATGACAAGCATGAGCCGGTCGCCAACGCGGCCGGCAACACGCGCAACGGACGCAGCCGCAAGACGCTCAAGGGCGAGTTCGGCGAGCTGCCGATCGAGATTCCGCGTGATCGCCACGGCAGCTTCGCGCCACAGCTGATCCCCAAGCACCAGACCCGCTGGGCCGGCTTCGATGACAAGATCTTGTCGTTGTACGCGCGCGGCATGACCGTGCGCGAGATCCAGTCGCACCTGGAGGAGATGTACGGCACCGAGGTGTCGCCGAGTCTGATTTCCTCAGTCACCGATGCGGTCGTCGAGGAGGTCAAGGCGTGGCAGGCGCGGCCACTGGATCCGGTCTATCCGATCGTCTATCTGGACTGCATCCACGTCAAAGTGCGCGAGGGCGCGGTGCGGGTCAAGGCGGTGTACCTGGCCATCGGCATCACCATGGGCGGCGAGAAGGAAGTGCTGGGCCTATGGCTGGCGCAGGCCGAGGGTGCCAAGTTTTGGCTGCAAGTCGTGACGGAGCTACGCAACCGCGGGGTGCAGGACATCTTCATTGCCTGCGTCGATGGCCTGAAGGGGTTTCCCGAGGCGATCGAGGCGGTGTTCCCGCAGACCACCGTGCAGCTGTGCATCGTGCACATGGTGCGGCACAGCCTGAACTACGTCTCGTGGAAACGCCGCGCCGAGGTTGCCGCCGATCTCAAGCGCATTTACGCCTGCGCCACCGTCGAGGAGGCCGAGCAGGCACTGACCGAGTTCGAGGCCAAGTGGGACGCCCAGTACCCGCCCATCAGCCAGTCATGGCGGCGCAATTGGTCACGACTGATCCCGTTCTTCGACTACCCACCGGAGATCCGCAAGGTGATCTATACGACCAACGCCATCGAGTCGGTCAACATGAGCCTGCGCAAGCTGACCAAGAACCGCGGCGCGTTCCCCAGCGACGAAGCCTTGATGAAACTGTTCTACCTGGCTCTGCGCAACATCACCAAGAAATGGACGCTGCCGATCCGCGACTGGAAGGCTGCGCTGAACCGCTTTACGATCCAGTTCGAGGGGCGACTTCCTCAGCGGTAACCCAAACCACGGTTACACAAAATTCTGCACACGCTCCGCCTTTTAAGTCACTGGTCGCAATCGTTCCAGCGGGGGGCAAGCTCGCCGCCGGCAGCGTGACGACAGCGCTCTGCATGTCGTACGTCCCAACCAGATTCGGCGCACTACTACCGGCTGGCTGCAATGCAAAGCCACGTAGGGTTCCTGCCTGCGCCTGCTGATCAAATTGCGCCAGAAGAGCAGCATCCACGCTGATCGCGTTTCGCAGCTGCGCAACTTGATCTTGCGTCACGCCTTGTTGCCCAGCGAACTGAGCTAATGCCGCTTCGAGCTGGGGATTGGGACCTGCCATGTGCTTCTTCCTTGACTAGCCCAGGGTGCTGATCGATTTGATGCACAACCGGGCGTTAGATCCGGCAACTACGTTCTGCGGAACAATGGAAACAACGATGTCTCCCCCCGCCTCGCTTGTCGTGGCTTTGACGTAGTGCAGATCTTCCAGCTGACCAATTGGACCGTGTGTTGGCGAACTGACAAAACCCATGCTCTTGAGCGACGCGTCGTAATAGGCGAAATCGAGACTGCAGACGGCACTCATGTCGGCAAACCGGTTAGCCGTGTTGACGAACGTCAACTTGACTCCTTTCGAGCTAGATGGCGACTCAGGAAAGTAATCGAACACGTAGCGCCAGCCGCCTCCCAGATCACCACTCGGAAATCCGGCACCGATCGCACCTGGCTCCAGCTTCAGCGAGATGCCCATCACATCCCGGATTCTTTCAAGGGTGATCTCGTCCCGAGACTTCAGGCCTCCGATCAAGCTGAGTAGCCGCTTGCCCATCTCTTCAGCACTGAGAGTGGGATTGGCTGTGTCAGCCTCATGCGTCGTCATGGTGCTGGGTTCCTTCGGGGTCGGCTGTAGGGGGGCGGCCTGGGAGTGTGCGCAGGCACAGAGGGCAGTACCGCAGGCTGTAGCGATGATCAGAAACAGAGTGGCTCTGGCAGGCCTCATTGACGCATTCCGTGCGGATGAGCGATGGAACCTAGCCAAGCAAAGATGAACGACCGGTTAAGTTTCAACGTCGCTCGTGCAATCAAACCAACCAGGATGCAAAAGCCAAGCCCCATGGCCGACCCTCAGTAAGAGGTGCCGGCAGTGCGCTGCTCAAGCGCTCGCGGGTAGAGCGGCCCCTCGTGGCCCGGCGTCCGGAGTGGATAGAACGCATCACGCCTACTTTCCAAGAATTCGTGATTGCGGGGACCCAAAATTGATCCGCCAGAAATGTATAACTTCGTCGTCACATAGTCGCGAGCACTCGCCGCGAGCTGACTGACGATTTAAAGCTTGAGCTCGATGACGGCCGCAAGTACACGTCCAGTTGCGCTCCGTGCGCGCCTTGGGGGCGACGTTTCAGAGGACCACGAAGATAGCAACGGCCACCGACAACGCCATCCACTCGACGCCAGCCTTCGGTATCTGAACAGTGATCGGCACTCAATTTTCCCGGCAATTCTCCCGACGCATAGAAAAACAGCCACTTGGCTTGCGCTAAGTGGCTGTTTTAATTGGTGGGCCGTCAAGGATTCGAACCTTGGACCTATTGATTAAGAGTCAACTGCTCTACCAACTGAGCTAACGGCCCTGAAACTGGGCGCACATTGTATGTGCATTTTTGCTTCGTTGCAACACCCCGTGCCACATGGGGTCAAACATTCCTGCAATTTCCTGTCATCAGTGGGGTGGCTGAGGGGACTCGAACCCCCGACATCTGGAATCACAATCCAGTACTCTAACCAGCTGAGCTACAGCCACCACTGAAAACCTGCTTCCTACCGTACCGCCGATGGCGCGCCCGACAGGACTCGAACCTGTAACCGCCGGCTTAGAAGGCCGGTGCTCTATCCGGTTGAGCTACGGGCGCCCGGACCGAACTTCGCATTCCCACGCCGTCGAAAGCTCGGAATGGTCGGGGTAGAGGGATTCGAACCCCCGACATCCTGCTCCCAAAGCAGGCGCGCTACCAGACTGCGCTATACCCCGGCGGGACCTTTCAATCCCGAAGGCTCGAAAGGTCGGCTATTTTGGGAATGATTGGCCTCGCTGTCAATCACCCTGTGTAAGTTGAACGATCAGCTATCCTCGCAACCACGTTCGCCAGTAGGGTGAGCACTATTTTCATGGAGAACACGCATGCGTAGCGGTAACCCTGCCCTTCGGGAATCCACGTTCCTCGACTCCGGCTCCGGCTCGATCGTCACCCGCGACGGTCAGGCGATGACCCTCAACGGCACGGTCAACAAGACCGGCGCGTTGTTGCTGATGGCGGTGATCACCGCCGCCTTCGCGTGGTCGCAATCGATCGGCTCCGATGGCATGCCGCTGCCTGTCGCGCGCATCTACATGATTGCCGGCGCGATCGGCGGCCTGGTGTTCGCACTGGCTACCTGCTTCAAGCCGACCTGGGCACCGATTACGGCGCCGCTATATGCATTGATCGAAGGCTTCTTCCTCGGCTCGATCTCGGCAGTGTACGAAGCACGCTTCAACGGCATCGTGTTCCAGGCCATCCTGCTCACCTTCGGCACCCTGTTCGCGCTGCTGTTCGCGTATCGCAGCGGCATGATCAAGGCCACCGAAAACTTCAAGCTGGGCGTGGTCGCAGCCACCGGCGGTATCGCGCTGGTCTATCTGGCGACCATCGTGCTGGGCCTGTTCGGTGTGCGCATCCCTTTCATCCACGACTCGGGCCTGATCGGCATCGGTTTCAGCCTGTTCGTGGTGGTGGTGGCGGCGTTGAACCTGGTGTTGGACTTCGACTTCATCGAGAGCGGCGTCGAGCAAGGCGCGCCCAAGCACATGGAGTGGTACGGCGCATTCGGCCTGATGGTGACGCTGGTGTGGCTGTACATCGAGTTCCTGCGCCTGCTGTCGAAGCTGCAGTCGCGCAATTGAGCCGGGATTCGGGATTCGGGAATCGCAACGGTGGCTCCCCTCGCTTGAACGCGTGACACTGGCGTCGAGTGACCGGTTTCCAACAAAAAGAAAGGGCGCCTAGGCGCCCTTTCTCTTTGTGCAAGTCTGCCAGTGTGCTCAGAGGCGGCTGGCGATGGCCTTGGCGAAGCCCATGGTGTTGCCGGTGCCGCCCAGGTCGGGGGTCAGCGAATCCTTGGCCTCCAGGGTGGCGACGATGGCTTCGCGCAGGCGCTCGGCATTCTGCGGCTGACCGATGTGGTCCAGCATCTGCGCCGCGCCCAGCAGCAGCGCGCACGGGTTTGCCTTGCCCTGCCCTGCGATATCCGGCGCCGAGCCGTGCACGGCTTCGAAGATCGCCGCGTCCAGACCGATGTTGGCGCCCGGGGCCAGGCCCAGGCCGCCGACCAGGCCGGCGCACAGGTCGGAGATGATGTCGCCGAACAGGTTGGTGGTCACGATGATGTCGAACTGCTCCGGACGCATCACCAGCTGCATGCAGGTGTTGTCGACGATCATTTCCTGGAATTCGATATCCGGATACTGCGCGGCCACATCGCGTGCCACCTTCAGGAACAGGCCCGAGGTCGACTTGATGATGTTGGCCTTGTGCACGGCGGTGACCTTCTTGCGGCCGGTGCTCTTGGCCAGCTCGAAGGCGTAGCGCACGATGCGCTCGGAGCCCTTGCGGGTGATCCGGGTGCCGGAGAACGCGGTCTCGCCATCCTCGGACACGGTCTGGCCTTCGCTCAGGTACGCGCCTTCGGTGTTCTCGCGCACCGTGATCAGGTCCACGCCGTCGGCGAAGCGCGACTTGGTGTTCGGGAACGACTTGGCCGGACGCACATTGGCGTACAGGTCGAACTTGCGACGCATGGCGACGTTGATCGAGCTGAAACCCTCGCCGACCGGCGTGGTCAGCGGGCTTTTCAGCGCCACCTTGTTCTTGGTGATCGACGCCAGAGTGGACTCGGGCAGCAGATCGCCGTGCTTTTCCAGCGCAACCAAGCCGGCGTCGGCGTATTCGTAGGTCAGGCCAGCCTGCAGCGCGTCGAGCACGAACAGCGTGGCATCCATGATCTCCGGGCCGATGCCGTCGCCGCGGATGACCGTGATTGTCTGCGTCATAACGTTGGGTTTCCGAACTTGAAGGGGGGAGCGCCAGCCGCAATACCCGGCAGAGCGGCGCAAGGAGGTTTCAGGGGCAATTATGCCCGATGCCGGTGAAGGCGCCCAAACCGACCTGGTCTAAGGGCCACCATCCAACGACTGAGTGGCCAGGAAGCCGGTGCACGGAATCGGCATGGATCCGTCCTCCGCGCACTGCGGTTGCTCCATGCCGCCCACACCGCCTGACGACTGCCCGCTATGTTTTCGCAGCCATCAAGAGCCGCTGGCGCCCAAACGCAACGCGCCGCCTGATCGGGCGGCGCGTGTCCTGCTCGCTTTTACCAATCCCGAATCCCCCACTCCCGCCTCGGTACCACACTCAGTCGTGTGCGTGCTGGGCCGGCGTCTGTGCACCGCCTTCGAGCTGGTCCAGGAAATCCACCGCGCGGCGAAGATGCGGGATGACAATGGAGCCGCCGACCACCAGGCCGACCGAGAAGGTTTCGAAGAACTCTTCCCGGCTCACGCCGGCTTCCTTGCACTGAGCCACGTGATAGCTGATGCAGTCGTCGCAGCGCAGCACCATCGAGGCGACCAGGCCGAGCAGTTCCTTGGTCTTCACGTCCAGCGCGCCGGCCTGGTAGGTCTGCGTGTCGAGCGCGAAGAACCGACGCACCACCTGGTTCGGCTCGGCCAGGATGCGCTGGTTCATGCGCTGGCGAAATTCGGTGAACTCGCGCAGGCGGTCGGCGCTGCCGTCGTCGGAACCACTCATGCCTGGCCGCCTGCGCTGCCCGCCAGCAGCGGTTCGAGCTTGCCGGCACGATGCATGGCCATCATGTCGTCGTAGCCGCCCACGTGGACGTCGCCGACGAAGATCTGCGGCACGCTGGTGCGCTTGGCCAGGGCAATCATCCTGTCGCGCTCGGCCGGATCCAGGTCGATCCGCACCTCGGTCCAGGTCTTGCCCTTGCTCTTGAGAAAGTTCTTGGCTGCCACGCAATAGGGGCAGATGGCGGAGGAATACAGGGTGATCTGCGGGCCGGAGGCCGCGTCCTGATCGGTATGGTCTTGGCTCACGGGAAACTCCGTGGTTGGTGTGAGGTCTGACACATGGTACCGGGCGACTGGAATTTCCATGTCGTCACCGCAACACTGTGGGTTAACCGATGATTCACGCCTCTGCGCCGGGCTGCCCGCATGCTCCGCGCATCACCTGGGAGTTCCACTTGCGCCTGCTACCGCTCGCCACTGCCCTCACGCTGGCCGTTGCCATGGGTGTGGCACCTGCGCAGGAAAGCCGCCTGCCCGATATCGGTTCGTCGGCCGGCGAGTTGCTGACCCCGGCCCGCCAGGCCGAATACGGCCGGATGATGCTGGCCGAGTTGCGCAACTACGACTACGTGCTGGACGACCCGCTGATCACCGACTGGCTGCAGACCATGGGCACCCGGCTGGGCGCCAACAGCGACCAACCGCAGCAACCGTTTACGTTTTTCATGCTGCGCGACCGCCAGATCAACGCATTCGCCACGCTGGGTGGTTACATCGCCGTCAATGCCGGGCTGGTGTTGACCGCCGAGCGCGAGGACGAAGTGGCGGCGGTGCTGTCGCACGAGATCGCCCACGTCACCCAGCAGCACGTGCTACGTGGAGTGGAGCGCGCGCAGCGCGACCAGATTCCGATCCTGCTCGGCATGCTGGCGGCGGTGGTGGCAGCCCAGCAGGCCGGGGGCAACTCCAAGGGCGACGCCACCATGGCCACCATCACCAGCGCGATGGGGCTGATGCAGCAGCGGCAGATCGACTACACCCGCTCCAACGAATCCGAAGCCGACCGGCTGGGCATCCGCACGTTGGCGCGCAGCGGCTACGACGTGGACGCGATGGCCGGCTTCTTCGAGCGCATGTCGGTGGCGATGCGCGCCAACGAGGGCGGCTACAGCGCGCCGGATTTCCTGCAGACCCACCCGGTGACCGTCACCCGCATCAGCGAAGCCAAGTCGCGCGCCGAGCAGATGAAGAAAAACACGGTGGTCCTGACGACCTCGGTGCCGGGCGGGACGCGCCAGGAGCGCGTCGACCCGGCCGACCCATCGCTGTCGGAGCCGCTCAGCCGCAATGGCAACGCGCTGCTCCCTTACGCGCTGCGGTTGCCGGTGGATGCGCTCAGCCGCGGCGCCGACCAACAGGGTTTCGATTGGGCCAAGGAGCGCCTGCGCGTGCTCAGCGCCGCCACGCCGGATGCGGCCATTCGCGAGTACGAAAACCTGCGCCGCAGCGCTAAACAAGGCTTGAGCGATCCGCAGCGCTATGGCCTGGCGCTGGCGCGGCTGCGCAACAGCGGCGGGCGGCCGGGCGAGCCGGTGGCCGAGCTGGCCAGCCTGCTCCAGGCGCACCCGGACAATTTGTGGCTGGCGCTGGGCCTGAGCGAGGCGCAGGCGCGCGTGGGTCCGCGAGAAGCGGCCAATGCCCGCTTCGATGCGCTGCTCAAGCAGTTACCGAACAACCGCGCGGTCGCGCTGACCTATGCCACTGCGCTCAACGAGCAGGCCAGCAAGGAGTCCGGCCAGCGCGCGCGCCAGGTGCTGGAGCCGTTGTTGCACCGGAGCAGCGACGACCCGCTGCTGCAGCAGAGCTACGCGCGTGCCTGCGAGCTGTCCGGCGACCCATTGCGCGCTAGCGAAGCGTATGCGGAGGCGGCGTTCTTGAACGGCCGCGCTGAACAGGCATTGATCCAGCTGGAAGCACTGAAAAAGAAGGATCTCGACTATGTGACACGGGCGCGCGTGGATGCGCGCATTGCCGCGATCACCCCAACCGTGCTGGAGCTGCGTCGCCAGGGTATCCGCGACCCGGATTTGTCCACGCGCTGATCGCCGACGCATCGCCGGCTGTTCACGACGGAAGGGTATCGCGCGGCCGCCTGCCGGTAGTGGAACTGCCCAGTCCGCTTCGTGCTCCACAGCCGCCGCGCAGGCGCCTTCGGCGATGTCACATTAGAGTCACAAAACCGTAGTCTACTGGCGATCAACCAAAGCCAGACGGTAAGCCCCGCGTGCAGAAACGCATTCTGATCGTCGATGACGAACCCGCGATCCGCGACATGGTGGCGTTCGCGCTGCGCAAAGGCGAGTTCGAGCCCATCCATGCCGGCGATGCCCGCGAGGCGCAGACCGCCATCGCCGACCGCGTGCCGGACCTGATCCTGCTGGACTGGATGTTGCCGGGCACCAGCGGGCTGGACCTGGCCAGGCGCTGGCGCAAGGAGCAGCTGACCCGCGAGATTCCGATCATCATGCTCACCGCGCGCGGCGAAGAAAACGACCGCGTCGGCGGCCTGGAAGCCGGCGTCGACGATTACGTGGTCAAGCCGTTCTCTGCGCGCGAGCTGCTGGCGCGCATCCGCGCGGTGATGCGGCGCACCCGCGAAGACGACGAAGACGGTAGCGTGGCGGTAGGCAAGCTGCGCATCGACGGCGCCGCGCACCGGGTGTTCGCCGGCGATGCGCCGGTGCCGATCGGCCCGACCGAGTATCGTCTGCTGCACTTTTTCATGACGCACCCCGAGCGCGTGTATACGCGCACCCAGCTGCTGGACCATGTCTGGGGCGGCAGCGTGTATGTGGAAGAGCGCACCATCGACGTGCATATCCGCCGCCTGCGCAAGACGCTGGAACCGTTCGGGCTGGAAAACATGGTGCAGACCGTGCGTGGCTCGGGCTATCGTTTTTCCTCGGCGACCTGACGTGCCGCAAAGTCGCCCGGCCGCACTCCGGTCGGGCGGCTGCCTACCTGACGCTTCGTGGTAACGCCTTCCATGCCTCAACACATCCGTTCCGCCTGGCTCAAGACGCTCGGCACCCTTGCGCTGTTGTTGGGCGCTGCCGTCGTGGCCGGCGTGCTGATCGGGCATGTGTGGATGGCGCTGACGCTCACCGCCCTGGGCGTGCTGGCCTGGCATTACTGGCGGCTGCGCCAGGTGCTGCGCCGGCTCACTGCACGCCAGCGTGCCGAGCCGGCGGCGGGAATCGGCGCCTGGAACGAACTGGACCGGCTGCTGTATCGCAGCCAGGACGAGATGCGCGCGCGCAAGCGCCGCCTGATCGAAATGTTGCGCACCTACCGCGCCGCGGCGCAGGCGCTGCCGGATGCGGTGGTGGTCGTGGATCGCAACAGTCAGCGCGTGCAGTGGTTCAACAAGGCAGCCGGCGGTTTGCTCGGCCTGCACCATCCCGGCGACATGGGCGTGTCGATCGTTGAGCGGCTGCAGCCGTTGCCGCTGGCGCACTGGCTGGCGGCCGGGCGCAATGCCGAGCCGATGCTGGATGCCGCCTCGCCGGCCGACCCGGATCTGCGCCTGAACCTGCGCCTGATCCCCTACTCCGACGACTACTGGCTGCTGGTGGCGCGCGATGTCAGCAAGCTGCTTCGGCTGGAACAGGTGCGCCGCGATTTCGTGGCCAACGTCTCGCATGAACTGCGTACCCCGCTGACGGTGGTGCACGGGTATCTGGACATGCTCGATCCGGAGGATTTCCCCGATTCGGGCCCGATGCTGGCGGAAATGCGCAAGCAATCGCAACGCATGGCGCAGCTGGTCGAAGACCTGCTGACGCTGTCGCGGCTGGAATCGCAGGAAGAACTCGGCGAAGAACACGTGGCGATGGCGCCCATGCTGTCGACCTTGCGCCGCGAGGCCGAGGCGCACAGCCAGGGCCGCCACACCGTGGAGGTGATCGACGAGGCCGGTGTGGACCTGCTCGGCTCCAACAAGGAGCTGCACAGTGCGTTTTCCAATCTGGTCACCAATGCGGTGCGCTACACGCCCGGCGGCGGCACGGTGACGATCCGTTTCGTGCGCGAAGGCGACGGTGCGGCGCTGGCCGTGCGCGACACCGGCTATGGCATCCCCGCCTCGCACCTGCCGCGCATCACCGAACGCTTCTACCGGGTGTCCAGCAGCCGCTCGCGCGAGAGCGGCGGCACCGGGCTGGGACTGTCGATCGTCAAGCACATCCTGGGGCTGCACCAGGCGCGCCTGGATATCGAAAGCGAAGTGGGACGCGGCAGCGAATTCTCGTGTCATTTCGTACCTGCGCGCGTCGTGCAGCGCGAGCAATCGGTGCCACTGTCACGCTCGGCGTGATATGTAGTCAGTGCGCGCCGCAGCGCGCTGCGATGGACGCGTCTGCCACGCGCCGCATTGCCTGCGTTGCGCGCCCCAGGCAATAACACAACCCGTCTTGACGATCGATTCCATGGGCCACGCCAAAGAACTGCACGACATCACACCCGGCGACGACGTCGCCACCGATCCGTTGCGTGATCCGGCGCTGTACATCAACCGCGAGCTGTCGCAACTGGACTTCAACTTCCGGGTGCTGGCGCAGGCGCTCGACGAGCAGGTGCCATTGCTGGAACGGCTGCGCTTCCTGTGCATCTCGTGCACCAACCTGGACGAGTTCTTCGAAATCCGCGCAGCTACCGTGCGGCACGCACAGGAGTTCGGGCTGCCGCCGGCGCCGGACGGGCTGAGCCCGACCGCCATCCTCAACGCGGTGCACGATCGCGCCGCCAAATTGGTTGAGCAGCAGTACCACGCGTGGAACGAGGTGCTGCGGCCGGCGATGGAAGACGCAGGCGTTGCCGTGCTCAGCCGTTCGGCATGGACCGCGCGCCAGAAACGTTGGCTGCGTGCGTATTTCCGCAACGAGATCATGCCGGTGCTGTCGCCGCTGGGCCTGGACCCGGCGCACCCGTTCCCGAAGATCCTCAACAAGACCTTGAACATCGTGGTGGTGCTGGAAGGCCAGGATGCGTTCGGGCGCGCCGGGCATCTGGCCATCGTGCGCGCACCGCGTTCGCTGCCCCGCATCATCCAGCTGCCGGCAAGCCTGTCGCCGGAGGGCACGCAGAGCTTCGTGTTCCTGTCCTCGGTGTTGTCCGAATTCGTCGACGAGCTGTTCCCGGGCATGCAGGTGATGGGCTCGTATCAGTTCCGCGTCACCCGCAATTCCGAACTGGTGGTGGACGAGGAAGAAGTCGAGAACCTGGCGCTGGCCCTGCGCGATGAACTGGTCACGCGCGGCTACCGGCCAGCGGTGCGACTGGAGATCGCGCACGACTGCCCGGCACCGATCCTGCGCACCTTGTTGCAGAATTTCGGCCTGAACGAGAACGCGGTCTACCGCATCGCCGGGCCGGTCAACCTGAGCCGCGTCACGCAGGTCTACGACCTGGTACAGCGCCCCGAACTCAAGTACCCCTCGTTCAATCCGCGCACCTTGCGCGACAGCGAGGGCATCTTCGAGATCGTCAAGAAAGGCGATGTGTTGCTGCATCACCCCTTCGATGCGTTTACCGCGGTGCTGGACGTCATCCGCCAGGCCGCGGTCGACCCGAACGTGCTGGCGATCAAGCAGACGCTGTACCGCACCGGCAAGGATTCGCTGATTGTCGATGCGCTGATTCTGGCCGCGCGCAACGGCAAGGACGTCACCGTGGTGGTGGAGTTGCGTGCGCGCTTCGATGAAGAAGCCAACCTGGGCCTGGCCGACAAACTGCAGGAAGCCGGCGTGCAGGTGGTCTACGGCGTGGTCGGCTTCAAGACCCACGCCAAGATGCTGCTGATCGTGCGCCGCGAGGGCCGCAAGCTCAAACGCTACGTGCACCTGGGCACCGGCAATTACCACAGCGGCACCGCGCGCCTGTATACCGACATCAGCCTGATCACCGCCGATGCCGAAATCGGCAACGACGTGCACATGCTGTTCCAGCAGTTGTCCGGGCTTGCGCCGCGCATGAAGCTGGACCAGTTGCTGCAGTCGCCGTTTACGCTGCATGCCGGCGTGTTGAAGCGGATCGATCGCGAGACACGGCTGGCCCGCAAGGGTCGCCCGGGCCGCATCATCGCCAAGATGAACGCCCTCAACGAACCGCAGGTGGTGCGTGCGTTGTACACGGCGTCGCAAGCCGGGGTACAGATCGATCTGATCGTGCGCGGGGCCTGCACGCTGCGCCCCGGGGTGCCAGGGGTGTCCGACAACATCCGCGTACGTTCGATCGTGGGCCGCTTTCTGGAACATAGCCGCGTGTACTGGTTCGGCAACGACGGGGCCGCCGAGCTGTACTGCGCCAGTGCCGACTGGTTGGAACGCAATCTGCTGCGGCGGGTGGAGACCTGCTTCCCGATCCTGGAACCGGACCTGGCCAAACGCGTCTACCGTGAGGTGCTGCAGAACTATCTGGACGACAACGTCAGCGCGTGGGAGCTGGACGCCGAGGGCGTGTACCACAAGCGCACGCCTGCCCCGGGCGAGCCGGCGCATTCGGCGCAGATGACTTTGCTCGAGCGGATCTGAGCGCTCATTGCCGCACGCCAGGTGGCAAGCCGCTTGCGCAGGCATGCGGCATGCCCATTACGGCGACTGACCGTCCGCTTCCAGCGCTTGGCAATACCGATCGCGTGCGCGGTCGGCTGGGCGCACGCACGGCCTCTCACGTGGCCAACAGCCCATCGGCTACCATGCGGCCATGCCAATGCCCTCCCCCACGATTCCGCCCCTGCGCGATGGCGATTTTCTTGCCGCCATCGACCTAGGCTCCAACAGTTTCCACATGGTCATTGCGCGCTACCTGATGGGTCAGCTGCGCGTCGTCGATCGCCTGCGCGAGACCGTGCGCATGGCCGATGGCCTGGATGGCAAAGGTGGGCTCTCCAACGAAGCGCGCCAACGCGCATTGGAATGCCTGGCGCGTTTCGGCCAGCGCATTCGCGACGTGCCTTCGCTGCGCGTGCGTGCGCTGGCGACCAACACGGTGCGTCAGCTGCGTTCGCCGCAAGCGTTTTTGATGCCGGCCGAAACCGCGCTGGGCCATGCGATCGAAGTGGTCAGCGGGCGCGAGGAAGCACGCCTGATCTATCTGGGCGTGGCGCATGCGCAACCGCCCAAGCCGGACCAACGCCGGCTGGTGATCGACATCGGAGGCGGCTCGACCGAGTTCATCATCGGCCGCGGGTTTCAGACGCTGGAACGCGAGAGTCTGCAGGCCGGATGCATTGCCAGCACGCGGCGGTTTTTTCCCGGCGGCAAATTGTCCAAGAAGAAATGGAAGGACGCGCTGACCGAGATCGGCGCCGAGTTCCAGCAGTTCGCCGGCCAGTACAAGGCGCTGGGCTGGCATGAGGCGATCGGCTCGTCCGGCACGCACAAGGCCATCGGCGAGATGTGCGCGGCGATGAAGCTGACCAAGGGCGCGATCACCGCGCAGGCGCTGCCGGCGCTGCGCGAGGAGTTGCTCAAGGCCAAGCGTATCGAAGACATCCAGCTGCCCGGCCTGGCGGCCGAACGGCGGCCGATCATCGCCGGCGGCATCCTGGTGCTGGAAGCGGCGTTCCAGGCGCTGGGGTTGGAGAAACTGATGGTCAGCAAGGCGGCGATGCGCGAAGGCATCCTGTACGACATGCTTGGCCGCGGCGGCGAAAACGACCCGCGCGACAGTTCGGTGACCTCGCTGATGCAGCGTTACGGCATCGACGAAGTACAGGCGCAGCGCGTGGAAGCGACCGCCTGCCGCCTGTTCGACCAGGTCTGCGAATCCTGGCAACTGGATGGCGACGATGCGCAGGTGCTGCGCCGCGCCGCGCGCCTGCACGAGCTGGGGCTGATCATCGCGCATAGCCAGTACCACGTGCACGGCAGCTACATCCTGGAGCATTCGGATATCGCGGGTTTTTCGCGACAGGAACAGCAGGTGCTGGCCTCGCTGGTACGCACGCACCGGCGCAATGTGCCCAAGACCGCTTTCGATGCATTGCCCGACCGCCTGTTGCTGCCGACCCGGCGCAAGGCCGCACTGCTGCGACTGGCGGTATTGCTGCACCGCGCACACGAGGCGGACCCGATTCCGACCCTGGAACTCACCGCCGACGACACCCGGCTATCGCTGATCCTGTCGCAAAGCTGGATCGACTCGCGCCCGCTGCTGCGCGCCGACCTGATCGGCGAAGTCGAGAGCATGGCCGGGCTGGGAATTGCGTTCAAACCGTTTGTGACCTGAGGCCTGCGGCCTCAGGCGGAAATCGGGAATCGGGAATCGGGAATCGGGAATCGGGAATAGTCCGCCACGGGGCTCTTAGAAGTTTCTGACTGGTGTTGATGGCGCCAAACCGAAGCAGCACGCTGCCTTTGCGATTCCCGATTCCCGATTCTCCATTCCCGTCACAGCTGTCACCGCCACGTCTTATCGGCGTAACATCAATGCCATCGCACTCCCGGAAGCTAGTCAAAACGGGAGAACGGGCATGCGCTACGCGATCGTTACCGAAACCTACCCCCCCGAGGTCAACGGTGTTGCGTTGACCGTGCATGGTCTGGAAACCGGTCTGCGTGCGCGTGGACACCAGGTAGATGTGGTGCGGCCACGCCAGAGCGCCGATACCGCGCCGACCGATGCGCTGCTGGTGCGTGGCGCCTCGTTGCCGCGCTACCCGGGATTGAAATTCGGCCTCCCGGCGACGCAACGCCTCGTCCGTCATTGGCGCAGCACGCAACCGGACGCGATCTATGTGGCCACGGAAGGCCCGCTGGGCTGGTCGGCAATGCGCGCGGCCCGCCGGCTCGGCATTCCGGTCGCCACCGGCTTCCACACCCGCTTCGACGAATACCTGCCCGACTACGGCGCTGCCTGGCTGCAGGGCACTGCGTTGCGCTGGATGCGGCGCTTCCACAACCAGGCCGATGCCACCCTGGTGCCCACGCGCGAGCTGCAGCAGTTTCTGCGCGACGATGGCTTCGAGCGCGTGCAATTGCTGGCGCGCGCGGTGGATAGCCAGCAATTCGATCCGAGCCGTCGCGATGTCGCATTGCGCGCCGATTGGGGCATCGAAGGCGAAGGCTTTGCCGCCATCTATGTGGGGCGTATTGCCAGCGAAAAGAATCTGCCGCTGGCTGTACGCGCCTTTCGCAAACTGCAGCAGATCCGCCCGAAGGCGCGTTTCGTCTGGGTGGGCGATGGCCCGGCGCGCGAGAAGCTTGCGCACGACAATCCGGACTTCATTTTCTGCGGTGTCCAGCGTGGCGATGCATTGGCGCGTCACTTCGCCAGCGGCGATCTGTTCCTGTTTCCCAGCCGCAGCGAAACCTTCGGCAATGTGACGCTGGAAGCAATGGCCAGCGGCGTGGCGACGGTCGCTTTCGACTACGGCGCGGCCCGCGAATATCTGCGCAACGGCCATACCGGCGCGGCGGTGGACACCGACGAGGCCTTTATCCAGGCCGCCGTCGCGCTGACCGAAGACGACGCACTGCGCCAGCGCATGGGCACGGCGGCGGCGCAGGCGATGAAGAAATTGCATCCGGACAATGTGGTCTCCGATTTCGAAGCCTTGTTGCTGGGAATCAGTGCTGCACGGGGGCGTTATGTCGTCAACGCGGCTTGAGGTCTTGCGCGGTCACGAAGCGCGCTGGTGCCGACGCGCCAATCTGTGGTGCCGGCGCAACCCGGTACGGCGTGTCTTCGCCACCATCAGCCGGCTGGGCGACGGCGTGTTCTGGTACGCCTTGATGGGGTTGCTGGTGGTGCTCGACGGCATGGACGGCGTGCGTGCATCGGCGCACATGGCCGCCACCGGCGTGCTTGCATTGACGTTGTACAAGGCGCTCAAACGCTGGACCCGGCGTCCGCGCCCGTATGCGGCGGACGTGCGGATTCGCGCATGGGTGGCGCCGCTGGACGAGTTCAGTTTCCCCTCCGGCCATACCTTGCACGCGGTGTCCTTCAGCATCGTGGCGCTGGCCTACTACCCCTGGCTGGCCCCCTTGCTGGTGCCGTTTTCGGCCGGCGTGGCGCTCTCGCGGGTGGTGCTGGGGCTGCATTATCCCAGCGACGTGCTGGCCGCCACGCTGATCGGCGTGCTGCTGGCCAGCCTGTCGCTGTGGGGCTTGCCGGTGGTGCTGGGATAAGCGCTGGGGGTTGCGTGATGGCGGCTCGCTGACAGGTAAGCGTAACGGCAAACGGACAGCGACCAAGACGCTGCCCAGTCAGCAGCAAGACCTCTTCGCTTCATCCTTCTCCCTTCGGGACATTGGCCATCTTTGTGGGGGAGAAGGGGCCGCGCAGGGGCCGATGAGGGTACCTTCGAAGCCTCATGCACTCGCCGTCGATGGGTGTTTTCGCAAACGCCGAGAGAGCCCCAGCGCAGCATTGCGACTCCAGCGCGTGGCTTCGCCCCGTACCCTCACCCCCACCCCTCTCCCGCAGGGAGAGGGGATCTTGTACTGACGGTACGCGGGGATCTTGCGCTGACCGTACGCGGTGAACTGATGGAAGGTTGCCCACCCACGCGCATGCCCCACGGCGCGCGCGGCCTGCAGGACGCCTGAATGGCGATCGCCAGCCTGCGGTGTCGTTGCAAGTTGGCACACCAAGCGCCGCGAAGCTGCAATGCTTCTGCGATTCCCGATTCCCGATTCCCGATTCCATTCCCGATTCCCGCCCCGCGCTGCCGCCGTACAATGGCGCAATGACGACCCTGTTCATTTCCGACCTGCATCTGGATCCGGCCCGGCCGGCGATCACCGAGTTGTTCCTGGAATTCCTGCGCACGCAGGTCCCCGGTAGCGACGCGCTCTACATCCTGGGCGATCTGTTCGAAGCCTGGATCGGAGACGACACCCCGTCCACCGCCGCCGATGCAGTGGCGGTGGCCCTGCATGCAGTGGCAGGTTCCGGGGTGCCGGTATTCTTCATGGCCGGCAACCGCGACTTCCTGGTGGGCGAAACCTACGCGCAGCGGGCGGGCTTCCGGATCCTGCCCGACCCCACCGTGATCGATCTGTACGGGCACACCACGCTGCTGATGCACGGTGATTTGCTGTGCACCGACGACACGGCCTACCAGGCCTTCCGCGCGCAGACGCGCGACCCGGTGTTCCAGGCGCAGTTCCTGGCCCAGCCGCTGGCCGCGCGCGTCGCGTTCGCGCAGCAGGCGCGCGCGGCAAGCCAGGCGCGGCATGCAGAACTCAAGCAGGGCGACCAGTCGCGCTTCGAAACCGTCACCGACGTCTCGCCGGCCGAAGTGGAAGCCACCTTCGTGCGTTACGGCCTGGATCGGCTGATCCACGGCCACACCCATCGCCCTGCCATCCATACCCTGCAGGCCGGTGGTAACACCTGCACGCGCATCGTGCTGGGCGACTGGTACGAGCAAGGATCGGTCTTGCGCGTGGATGCCGATGGCGTGTCGCTGGAGCAGTTGGCGTTGTAACGCGGCCGATCCACCTGCCGTGCCTGCCATGGCAAGGCGCAGCGACGCAGTGCTGCACGCAAGGCACACCGCAAGACCGAAAGCGCGCCTGAGGCCACAGACGCGCGGCGATGCAACGATGGATCAACAGCGCTTGCCGATCGAGGCGCGCAGCATCGTCAGGCGTGCCAATCAATGATCGCGCTGCATTACTGCAGGCTTCGCGCACGCTCGGCGTAGTCGACAAAATCGGCATTCACCACGTCGTACCACAGCAGCGTGCCATCGGCCTGCACGCGGAAACGGTCGCGTACCGGGCTGGTCTGCGGGTCGCCAGGACAGCTGTCGCCATGGCGCTCGCGCACCGCAAAATCGAACGTGTCCGGCGCAGGCGCATCGCCGTCCTCGGCCATGATGCTAATGCAGTTATCCGGGTACACATGGTCGCCCTGCAAGCGGGCTTCGAGCGCCTGCAGCGCGCGGGCTTGCGCGTCGTCGCTGGGGGGCGGCGCCGGTGCGCTCACGGCAGGTTGGGGTTGCGTGGCGACAGGGTCGGCCGGTTGCTGCTTGCATCCGGCAACCGTCAGCGCGGCCAGGAACACGAGCGCGTGGCGCAGGGACGTGGACATGAGAGCTCCGCTCGACAGGACAGGGCCGGCAGTCACCGGCGATGCCTATAGTCTGCGCGATCCATGCGCGCAGGTGTAGCTGAAAAAGCCCGGCACTTGCGGTGCCGGGCCGGGCTTGGATCGGTCAGCAGACACTCAACGGAAGGCGGCGATCGTGGCCTTGGTGTTGACCAGCACCCGTTGGTTGTCGGCGGTGCTGGCATTGCCCATGGGCACGCCGTTGTAGCTGATGTTGGGGTTGGACCAGTAGTTCAGGCGCGGGCAACCGCTGGTGCAGTCGTAGGCCATGATGGTGCGCCAGCTGTTGCCGTAACGGTAGCCGTGGCCATACGCGTACGGCGAGGTGCTCGGGTCGTTGGTGGCGTCGTGGCGTGCGCTTTGCAGATGCCCGATTTCATGGGCGAAGCTGTAGTAGCCGGTGGCGCAATTCCAGTACACCGACGCAAATGCACTCGCGGCGTTAGAGCCGATCCCCGACGCCAGGCCGCAGTAGCTGCTGTTGTCCAGCACGATGACTCCCACATCGGCCGTGTAGGTGTTGCGGCTGGTGTGGATGCTGTCCATGTAGCCGTCGTTGGTCACGCGGAAACGCTGCAGGTCGGTCGTGAAGTTGCCGGTCTCGGTGTAGCTGATGGTCTCGTAGCGCGCCAGCTGCAAGGTGATGCCGACATTGCTGTTGATGTAGCCTGGTTAGCTTCGGCCACCGCCAGTTGCACCAGCGATTGCATGTTGCCGCCGTAAGCGGTCACGGCCTTGTTGGTGGCCACCACCAGCACGCGAATGGTGGCCGGGCTACCTGATGAGGCGGCAGCAGCCGTCACGCGTCCATCGCCGGGCATGTCGAACTTCGGCAGCAGGCTGTAGTCGGCCGGATGCTCCTGCGGCATGCGCTGCTCATCCACCTGCACCAGCACGTGGCGGCCATCGGCCAGCGGACGCAGGCGGTAGAGCTTGCCGGCGTAGCGAATCGTGCCGGTCACGGTGTCGCCGCTGCGCACCAAGATGGCCGAGTTCAGCGGGTCCACGCCAGACAGCGTGCGTGCGCGGGTGCCGGCACGCGGACCGAGATTGCCGTACCACACGCTGTCGCCATCCTCCAGGGCATCGACCTTGGCCTGGGTGGCGGTGATGGCCTGGCCATCCAGCTGCAGTTCCAGCAATTTTTCCGAGGCGGTCACCGCGCCGGCGTCGAGCTGAACCACCTGCGCGTTGGCAGTGGACGGGGCGCTCAACAGGCGTTGCAGCGAAGGTTCGGCTGCAGCGGTAGCGGTGGCACTGCGGCTCAGCGCAGGGCCGGTTTGATACAACGGCTTGCGGCAGCGGCGGCCGAGCCGGCCAGGCACATGGCGATCAGACCCACCGTGGTGCACATCGACTTCGACTTCATCGTCTTTCTCTCCTAAGACATGAAAGTTACGGATGTGAAACACCGGACCCCTGTCCCCGGGACGCCATTAGGGCGCGTTTGACCGTACCGAATGCAAGTTGTTGCAACGGAAAATTATGTTTCTGTGATGTTTACCCATCCCTGGATGCGATTCCAGCAACTCTCGAACGGGAACCAGCGCACAGTCCTACGGAGCGCGCGTTCGGAAGCAGCGTGTCAAACCAGCACAGGCCATCTTCCCGGACAACGCGGCGATCCTGCGTCGTCATACAGATCGATGCGCTTGGACGTGACTGCGTCCGCCACGCGATGGATGCGTCGATCCTCGCCTGTGTTGCAGGACACCGTGCCGCCTCGGCGTCGGCGTCGGTGCAGATGGCGAGCGCCGCCACGTCGTCATGCGCGGCGCAGCGTGCATCGATGCCCGCCCCATCGGCCATGGGCGTTGACGGTGCGCCCCAATCTGTTGAACGTGACGCGGCGTGGGTGGCGTCATTGAAATCTGCGCACGCATGCGTCAGGTAGATCCACGACACAGGCCGCGAACGCAAATTCGCAGCTCGCATGCAGGCCACGCTCAGCCAGCCTGCTCCACCAGGTCGGCTAGCTCGTCCTCGTCGAAACCGGCAAGCAGGCGCGCCTGCAGATTGAACGGCCCATGCAGATAGCCGCCGGCGTATTCGCGCAACAGAGCCTTGAACCGTGCGCGCGGCTCGACACCGGCCTGCTCGCAATACCAGCGGTACCAACGCGAGCCGGCGGCCACGTGCGCCACTTCTTCGCGCAGGATGGTTTCGAGCACCTCGGCCGTGGCAGCGTCGCCGAGCGAGCGAAGCTTGACGATCATCGCCGGTGTCACGTCCAGGCCGCGCGCTTCGAGCACGCGCGGCACCAGCGCCATGCGCGCCAGGCCGTCGTGTGCCGTCTTTTCGCACATTTCCCACAACCCGTTATGCGCGGCGAAATCGCCGTAGTCGTGGTCGTGCGCCTGCAATCGTGCGCGCAGCAACATGAAGTGGCGCGATTCATCGTCGGCCACCGCCACCCAATCGGCGTAGAACGCCGCGGGAAGCCCGCGAAAGCGGTACACCGCATCCCACGCCAGATCGATGGCGTTGAGTTCGATGTGCGCAATGGCGTGAATAAACGCAGCGCGCCCTTCCGGCGTGCCCAGTCCACGGCGCGGCAAGTCGCGCGGATGCACCAGCAGCGGCGCCGGCGGACGGCCTGGCATGCGGATCGGCGCAGGCGCAGGCGCCGCCGGATCGAGCGTCAGGACACCTTCGCGAAAGGCGGCTGCGTAGTGCTGGGTCAGCGCGACTTTCTGTCGCGGGTCGGCCTGGTCCAGGCACAGGCGCGCGGCGTCGAACAGATCCGCGCTTGCAAACGGATCGCTGCTCATGCCGTTGGCCGGACGGGGCAATGGCGCGCTGCAGACACCGATTGCGCTTGCACGCGTTCGGCCGCAGGCCACTGCCCGTTGTGCGGGCGCGCACCCTCGAGCGTGTGGATGGCTGCAGCGTTTTGGTCGCCACACCCTGCCGACGCCATCCGCACGCCTACCAGCGCGGCCAAGCGGCCGCCCCGCCTCGGTGACTCAGGCGCGGCGACGCTTCTTGGCATCGTCCGAGCGCAGCTGCTGGATGCGTTCGAAATACCCCGGCTCGATGCCGGTGATGTATTCGCCGTTGAAGCACGAGGAATCGAACTGCTTGATGTCCGGGTTACCTTCGCGCACCGCCACTTCCAGGTCTTCCAGATCCTGGTAGATCAGCCAGTCGCAGCCCAGGAACTCCTGGATTTCCAGCTCGCTGCGGCCATGCGCAATGAGTTCTTCGGCCGCCGGCATGTCGATGCCGTAGATGTTGGGGTAACGCACCGGCGGCGCGGCCGAGGCCAGGTACACCTTGCGTGCGCCAGCATCGCGCGCCATCTGCACGATCTGCCGGCTGGTGGTGCCGCGCACGATCGAATCGTCCACCAGCAGCACCACGCGGTTGCGGAATTCCAGGTGGATCGGGTTGAGCTTGCGGCGTACAGATTTCTGGCGTTCGCCCTGCCCCGGCATGATGAAGGTACGGCCCACGTAGCGATTCTTGACGAAGCCCTCGCGGTATTTCACGCCGAGCACGTTGGACATCTCCAGCGCCACATCGCGCGAGGTGTCAGGGATCGGAATGATGGTGTCGATGTCGTGGTCCGGGCGCAGGCGCAGGATCTTTTCGCCCAGCTTCAGGCCCATGCGCATGCGCGCCTTGTGCACCGAGATGTTGTCGATCATCGAATCGGGACGCGCGAAATACACGTACTCGAAGATGCATGGCGCGTTGTTGGTCGGCGCGGCGCAGACTTCCGAGAACAGTTCGCCGCGCGCGGTGATCACCAGCGCTTCGCCCGGGCGCACATCGCGCACGCGCTGGTAGCCGAGGATATCCAGCGCTGCCGATTCGGAGGACACGATGTATTCGGTGCCTTCGGCATGCTCGCGCTTGCCCAGCACCAGTGGGCGGATGCCGTGCGGGTCGCGGAACGCGACCAGGCCCAGGCCCAGCACCACGCTGACCACCGCGTAGCCGCCCTTGCAGCGGCGGTGCACGCCGGCCACCGCGCGGATCGCCGCTTCGGGGGTGAGCATGCGCTGCGCGTCCAGCTCGTAGGCGAACACGTTCAACAGCACTTCGCTGTCCGAATCAGTGTTGATGTTGCGGCGGTCGGCTTCGAACACCTGCTGGCGCAACGCCTCGGTGTTGATCAGGTTGCCGTTATGCGCCAGCGCGATGCCGTAGGGCGAATTGACGTAGAACGGCTGCGCCTCGTCCATGCCTTCCGAGCCTGCGGTCGGGTAGCGGCAATGCGCGATACCGACGCGGCCTTCCAGCACCGCCATCTTCTTTTCGTCGAAGACGTCGCGCACCAGGCCATTGGCCTTCTGCACGCGCAGGCGCGTGCCGTCTGCGGTGGCGATGCCTGCGGCGTCCTGCCCACGATGCTGCAGGACGGTCAGGCCGTCATACAGCTGCCCGGCGACGTTCTGGTTGCCGACAATACCGACGATGCCACACATGGTGCGCGTTCTCCGCTTCGGCTTGCGCCGTTACTGTGAAGGTGGCCGTGCCTGGCCTTGGGATTCGACCCGAGCCGGGTCGCTTTCTCCGCCGCGAACCTGCGCCGGATCGATGTTGGCCGGCATCGCCTGCGTCGGATCGCGTCCGTCGCCAGCCGTCTTGCCGGGTTTGCCAAGCGCACGGGTGATGGTGTCGCTCAGCCCGGAACCGCCAAGTGCCTTGCCCAGGTCCGTATTATCGCCTGCCGAAGGCAACTTCCCCAACTCCGTGGGCAAGTTGCCGAGTTCCATTGATGGCATCTCCATCGATGGCATTCGCCAGGCCGGCAGCTGCGCCCGCATCCAGCCCGCGCCCGGCTGCAGCATGGGCAGCAGCACCGACTGGCGCCATGCCGGCTCGCGCGGCAGCGGGGTGAAGCCCATCAGCAGTACCAGCATACTGGCCAGAAACGCACCGCGCACCACGCCCAGGCCGAACCCGAGCATGCGGTCGGTGCCACCGAGCTTGATCGCATCCACGCCCGCGCGGATCACCATGCCAATCACCGCCACGCTGATCAGCACGCCGACGAACACCATGGCGTAACCGCCGAACGATTCGGTCGCAGACGGATGCTTGCCATCGGCCAGCCAGCGCGCGGCCGCGCCGCCGAACATGAAGGTGGCCCAGCCGGCCAGCAGCCACGACAACGTGCCCACCACGATCGCGACAAAGCCACGCAGCAAGCCCAACAGGGCCGACACCAGAATGATGACGCCCAGCACCATGTCGATCATGGGCAACTTCTCCGCGTGGCGCGCGCGCCGTGAGTGCAATTGGGCTCGGTCGTCATTGCCCTCCCCTCCATGGGTGCGAGGCGTTCGAAAATCCAGCAGCTGCGGGCGCGCAGTGCAGGCAGTTGGCAGACACGTGACGGTCCACAGGTAGTGCAGTGTACGAGCGGCTGCCACCTGCGCGGCGGCCGCGCTTGCTTGCGGCCGGCATGGCGGTTACGGATGCGGACGCACCATGCCGGAAATACCGACCTTGGCTGCCACCTGGGCACGCAACTGTTCGGCATCGCTGCGATTGGCGACCGGGCCGACACGCACACGGTTCAACGCGCCCTTGTCGGTCCGCACCTGTTCGACGAAGGCGCTGAAGCCTGCGGCGCGCACGCGGTCGCGCAAGGCATCGGCGTCTTCGGCACGACCGAACGCACCCAGCTGCACGGCAAACCCGACTGCACTGGCCGCAGGCGCAACCGGCGCGGTGGCCACCGGCTTGGCAGGCTCGGGCTTGGCGGCAAGCTCCGGCTTGGCGGCTGCAGGCGTAGGGGTTGCAGGCTTGGCGACCTCGGGCTTGGTCGGCGCGGGCTTGGCCACTTCGGCGGGCTTGGGCGCGGCGACCACCGGTTTGGCGGGCTCCGGCGGCAGGCTTTCGGTCTTGGTCGGTGCGGTGGTGCCGGCGGTAGCGACGCTGCTGCCGGGTTTGGCAGCAGGTGCAGGCACCGGCGCGCTGGCGACGGGGGCCGGCGCAGCGGCGTTGGCATCCAACGTCACCACCTGGGCGTTGACGTCGCTGCGCACCTTCACTGCCTGCAGCCGGGCCGATTCGGCCTGGGCCTGGTCGGCATACGGCCCCACGCGCACGCGCCAGGCCGGGCGGCCGTTGATCTGGGTCTTTTCGCTGAAACCGGGCAACTGCGCCTGCTTGAGCCGTGCAATCACCGCGTCGGCGTCGGCGCTGGTGGCGTATGCACCGAAATTCACAGCGTAGTTGCCGGCAGCCACTTCCGGAGCCGAGGGCGTGCTGGATGGAGCGGCCAGATCGGCGGCGTCGGGGCTGTTCTGCACCGGCGCCGGCGCGCCGGCCATGCCCAGCGCGCCACCGGCCGGTGCATTGCCCGGAGTGACCAGCGGCAATTCGCGGGTTTCGAACTCGCCATTGGCGGGCGCTGCGGGCGCCTCGAGCGGCACGTCGGCCACACCGCTCGACGGCGCGGGGCCCTTGACCAGCATCGGCAGGAAGATCACGGCAAGCGCTACCAGAACGATGGCGCCAATCAGTCGCTGTTTCAGAGCAGTATCCACGGAAGAGACGAGAGGCGGCGTGGCGGGGTGCCGCGGCGATTATAAGGCCGGCGCCACCCCGACGACCTCAGCGGGCTGAATGAAGTGCGTCAAGCGCGTCGGCCACGGTGTGAAACGAGCCGAACACCAGCACGCGGTCGCCGGGGCTGGCCGCGTCCAGGACCGCGTGCACTGCGCTGGCAACATCGCGATGACACGGCGCCTGGGCGGCGGCACTGCCTTGCAGCCGGGCCTGCAACGCCTGCGCCGATTGGCCGCGTGCGCCTTCCAGGCCCGCCAGCGCCCAGTGGTCGATCTGCGCAGCGACTGCCTCCACCACGCCCAGCACGTCCTTGTCGGCCAATGCGGCGTAGATCGCATAGGTGCTGCCGGCATGCGCCTGCGCACCGAGCGCGGCGGCCTGCGCGCGCGCGGCCTGCGGGTTATGGCCGACGTCCAGCAATATCTGCACGCCATCGACCTCAAGCCGCTGCAGTCGTCCGGCCACGTGCGCGTTGCCGATGCCCTGCGCCCAGGCCGCGCCGGGCACGTCCACCGGCAGTGCCTGCAATGCGGCGATCGCGGCAGCGGCGTTGGCCAACTGCACCGGCGCGTGCAGTGCCGGCATCGGCAGTTCCAGTGTCACGGCCACATCGCGCCAACGCCACTGCGGCGCATCGGCTTGCGGGCTCTCGGCGTGCTGTGTGTCGATCGGCTCGAAGAAATAGTCGATCGGCTCGAAGAAATAATCGCTGCCGGCACGGATTGCATTGGCACCGAGCTGGTAGGCGCGACGCAGCACGCTGGACGGCGGGTCGATCTCGCCCAGCACCACCGGCTTCCAGGCGCGGATGATCCCGGCCTTCTCGGTGCCGATGGCCTCGCGGTCTTCGCCCAGCCAGTCGGTGTGGTCGATATCCACGGTGGTGATCACCGCCACATCCGAATCGACGATGTTGACCGCATCCAGGCGCCCGCCCAGGCCGATTTCCAGCACCGCCAACTCCAGCGCGGACTGCTGGAACAACCACAGCGCCGCCAGCGTGCCGAACTCGAAATAGGTCAACGCCGTGTCGCCGCGCGCTGCTTCGACCGCCGCAAACGCCGCGGCCAGCTGCGCGTCGCTGGCCTCTTCGCCATCGATACGCACGCGCTCGTTGTAGCGCAGCAAATGCGGCGAGGTGTAGGCACCCACCTTCCAGCCGGCGGCGCGACCGATCGCCTCGATGAAGGCCACGGTCGAGCCCTTGCCATTGGTCCCGCCCACGACGATGACGTGCTTGGCCGGCGCGGCGATCTGCAACCGCGCAGCCACTTCGCGCACGCGCTCCAACCCCATCGCGATGCTGCTGGGATGCTGCTGCTCGATGTAGGCGAGCCAGTCGGAGAGAGAGTGGGTTGCGTTCATGGGGAGAGCCGCGCAGAGAGGGGCACATTATCGCCATTTGCGCCTGCGCAACGCACGCCACCTCGGTGCTAGAGGCATCGCAATGCTTGGTCAGATCGATGCACGGGATGGGGCGCCATCAGTTCGCACAGGCGGCATGCCTCGCGTGACCTTGACGGATGTTTGGAGCGACCGACGACACTCTATGGCAGAGACACCACTTGCCAGAAAAGCCACGCGTTCAATCACTCATTGCGGCCCGTGGATCTCGGTGACCCGCGCACCCAGGACCGAGCGCTGCCCTCTCAAGGTGACCGCGATCGACTGCTCTGGGTAGCGCAGGTACAGCTCCTCCTTGATGCAAAGATGATCTGGAAATGCATGCTCCATCGGACCACCGCGCAATTGATATGCGCAAAAATCGCTCTTCCACTGATGGTGGGTCTGCATGACATATGCCTGCTCAAACGTCGTCCCCACCAGCAATGTCACCCCCAAGGGGATGGCTTTTGCCAGAAACAGCCAGGAGAGAAAGCCCATCATTACCGGCATCCCGACGAACATAAACACTCTAAGGACGCGCCCGCCGCCTTCCGTGTCTGTCGGTCGACCCAAGCGGCGGTTACGTCTACGCAGCACCACCGTGAGTGCGAGACCCATCGCCAAGGCCGGCCACTTCCAATAGCGCTCTTGAAGGAACTCGACGGGGATAAATGTGGCGAGCAGGCTCGGCGGAATCAGCCCGAGCATCACGAAGATAGAGGCAACCTTCATCAAAGCGAACAGCTTTGGTCTCACCGAACTGATCCTTCAGAGAAACGCACAGATGCGCAGGCTGTGCAGCGGCTGGCAAACGCTGGAGCGCGGGACCAGACAGCCCTCTTCAAACGCGCAAACTTGAAGATGACGCATGCATTGCAAGCAGCGATGCATGGAAATCCATCTCGAGCATCCGAATGTTGGCAGCGTGAGGACTGCAGGAATTCTTCCTGAGCGCAACACGCCACGCCAAGGCTACAACGCCCGATGCTTTGCCTCACCAAAGAACGGTGTGTGGTGCGCACAGTCGTTGAGTCGCACCACTTCGAGATGCTCCACGTCATCGCCTTCGAGCAGGTTCAGCGTGGTCGGGGCCTGGCGGAAGCTCCATAGCTTGGACAACGGCAGGCCCAGGATCTTGCACAGGATCACGCGATTGACCGCATCGTGCGCAACCACCAGCAAGGTGCCGTCCGCGCCCAGCCCATCGGCAGCGCGCACCAGGCCGCGCCAGCTGCGATCGAGCACCTGACGCAGCGATTCGCCACCCGGCATCAACACCGTATCGGGCTCTTCGCGCCAGGCGCGCAGACGTGCCGGGTCCTTGTCGTTGATCTCGCTGGCCAGCAGGCCTTCCCATTCGCCGTGCGCAATTTCCTGCAGGTCGGCATCGGTCTGCAGCAGCGCTGCGCGCGCAGCGCCCAATGCGGCCTTGGCAGTGGCCTGCGCGCGCGACAACGGCGATGCCACCGCGCGGTCGATCTGCAGCGTGTGCAACCGTTCGCCCAATGCGCGCGCCTGGCCTTCGCCGACGGACGAAAGCGGAATATCGATCTGGCCCTGGTAACGGCCTTCGGCGTTCCACGGCGTCTCGCCGTGACGAGCAAGCAGGATGCGCATGCGCTGGGAGTTCCTTGGGGGAGGGGCCCGCTCGCCGCAGCGAAACGGGACCGCATGATAACCCCTGCCGCCCCCGCGCCGGCTGCCGGCGTCAGCGCATGCCGAGCTCCTGCAACAGCTGTGGCGCCGGAGCGACCTCGGTCATGATCCAACGCAGATAGCGGCTGTCCACGGCAATCATGCGGGTCATGGCCGGGTCGAAGATCCAGTTGCTGCTCACCGATTCCCAATTTCCGTCGAACGCCAGGCCGACCAGCTTGCCCTGCGCGTCCATCACCGGCGAACCGGAGTTGCCGCCGGTGATGTCCAGGTCCGACAGGAAATTGACCGGCACCGAGCCCAGGCGCTTGTCCTCCAGCCCGGCGTAGCGCCTGGCCTTGACCGCATCCAGCAGGGCCTTGGGCGAATCGAACGGATCGGCGCCGGTCTCCTTGGCGGCCACCCCTTCCAAGGTGGTGAATGGCGTGTAGGCCACGCCATCTTTCGGGACGTAACCCTTGACGTTGCCGAAGGTGATGCGCAGCGACAGGTTGGCATCCGGATAGACCGCCTCGCCCCGGCTCTTCCTGTAGTCGGCCAGGGCTTGCAGATACACCGGCCGCGCCTTGAGCTGCTCGCCGGTACGCAGTTTGTCTTCGCGCTCGATCTGCAACAGGGCCGGGGTTACCGACACGGCGTACTGGATCGCCGGATCGGTGCTGGCTTCAAAGGCGGCCCGGTCGGCGGCAAGCCACGTCAGCCGCGCTTGCGTGCTCCCCAACACCGTGCCATCGAGCTTGCCCACGGCCGCCTGCACGGCCGCCGCATCGCGACCGCCCAACCACCGGTCCAGCGCGGCGATGCGCTGGGTGGCCGGCAGCTTCAGATACTGGCTGAGCCAGTACTGTTGCAGCTGACGATCCATGGCCGGCACGTAACGGCGCTCCATCTGCTTCATCGTCGCTTCGATCGACGGCAGGTCGCGGTCCTGGTACCCGGATTCGCGTTGCGCATTGGGCTTGGCACGCTCCAGCGCCAGCCGGTACAGCGTTACCGCGGCGCCCACCGTTCCGGTGGAGTCGAACTGGCGCAGCACGAAGTCGCGCTGTTGCGTGGCCTGGGTCTGCTTGAGCAGCTTGACCAAGGTGTCGTGCGCGGCAAGCGCTTTGCGCCCGCCCGCACCCTGCCCCTTGAGCCAGGCCAGCACCGCCGCTTCGTCGGCCTGCTTGGTGGCCTGCGCATTGATGCGCTTGAAACCTTCCAGTTGCCCATCGAAGTTCTTGGCGGAGTTATTGAGGCTGGCCACGGTGCTGGCGTATTTCACCTGGATGTCGGGATCGTGCTTGCCCGCCTGTTCGATCAGGCCGATCACGTCCTTCAACTGCTGGCCGACCACCGGGTAGGTCCAATTGGCGGTGTTGTCGAATTCGGCGGCCAGCGCGTAGCGATTGGTGCGGCCCGGATAGCCGGCCACCATCACGAAGTCGCCGGCACCCAGCGGCTGGTCGGCGAATTTCAGGAAGTGCTTGGGCTGGTAGGGCACATTGTCCTTGGCGTAGGCGGCAGGCTTGCCGTCCTTGCCGACATAGGCGCGATAGAACGAGAAATCGCCGGTATGGCGCGGCCACATCCAGTTGTCGATGTCGCCGCCGAACTTGCCCACGCTGCCGGGCGGTGCATAGACCAGGCGCACATCCTTGATTTCCAGGCTCTTGAACAACCGGTAGGCGTTGCCCCCGGCAAAACTGAAGAACTGGCAGCGGTAACCCGGCTGGGCTTCGCAGGAGGCGATCTGCTGCTTGCTGAAATCCTCCAGGGCCAGCGTGCGCTTGAGCGCGTCCTCGCCTGCAGTGGCCATCGCTGCCTTTGCCGGTGCCGTGACGTCGGTAATGGCATCGAGCACGTAGATACGCGCGCTGGGACCGGCGCTGAGCTCGTCGGCTGGGCGTGCGGCGTTGAACCCGTCCTTGATCAGGTTCTTTTGCGCGGTGGAGTTGAGCTGGATCGCGCCATAGGCACAGTGGTGGTTGGTGACGACCAGCCCCTGCGGCGAGACGAAGCTGGCGGTGCAACCACCCAGGGCGACCACCGCTCCCATCGGGTCTCCGGTCAGGTCGGCCAGCTGCTGCGGCGAAAGCCGCAAGCCTGCTTGCTGGGGGGGCCCGGCGATCTCGGGCAGTTGTTGTGGAACCCACATCCCCTCGCCCGCTTGTGCAGACGAAACGACAGCCAGCGTGACCAGCACGGAAACAGCGAACAGGTTTGGACGCATCGACAGCCCCACGGGTTATTTTCGTTACAGTGTAACGCCAGCATTCGCTGGCAAACCCATGACCGATGGCAGGGCCGGCGGGTGTTCTCCGCGCGCGCCCGTTTGCCGCGCAGCAGGCGCCAGCGGATTCGCCTGCAGCGTACCGCGGCCGAGCGCCGGCCTAGACGCGACCGAACGCGGGGTCGCTGCGGCTGGGTCTGCCGGTTTCCAGGTGCCCGGCCAGCCGGCGGCGGAAGGCGCTGCCCGGTTGCTCCACCACCAGGTCGTACCAGTGATCGCTGGCGGCAAGCGCCAGGCGAATGGTCTCGCGCTGGCCTGCAGCCAGCGGCAAGGTGCGCGTACCTGGGTCTGCGTAGTCCAGCGCACGCAGTTGCACGGTGCAGGCGCGCTGCCCGGCATTGCCGATTTCCAGCACCAAGGCGTCGCCCTCCTGTCGCGCCTCCACCCATGGCGCTGCCGAGGGCGCAGAGGCACTTGGCACCTGCCCGGCGAACTCGCGCAAGAAGCCATTGGGCCCGTGCACGCGCAACGCGTACGCACCTTCGTGCGTGGCCCCAACCGGCATATCGTCCAACTGCGTGCCGGGCAGCACGGTGTAATACCAGGGGCCGCCACTGGCCGCGCTGCTGTAGACATTGAACGCCGCCGCTGCCGCGCCGCTGTTGACGAACTGCAACTGCACGGCGGCGCCCTCTTGTACGCGTGCATGCACCTGCAAGGCATACGGCAATGCGCGCGCCGGCCGTTGCCCCGGTTCCTGCCGCGGCATCGTTGCGGCGGCAGGCACAGACGGTAGCGGCTTGTCGCGCACGGCAGCGGTACGTGCGCGATAGTCGTCGACCGACGGCAACGCGCTCAACGCCGAATCGTCCGGTTTGCGGAAGTCGAACACGCTGGTGAGATCGCCGCTGACCGCACGCCGCCACGGGCTGATGTTCGGTTCGGCCACGCCGAAGCGGCGTTCCAGCAGACGCAGGACCGAGGTGTGATCGAACACCTGCGAGTTGACCCAGCCACCACGCGTCCAAGGCGAGATCACCAGCATCGGCACGCGAATGCCCAGGCCGATCGGCACGCCATCGTAGACCTCGCCACGCGTGTCGACATTGCTGCGCCCCATGCGTGCGTCCAATGCCGGCAACGGCGCGGGCACGTGATCGAAGAAGCCATCGTTCTCGTCGTAATTGATGATCAGCGCCGTCTTGGCCCACACCTCTGGATTGGCAGTGAGCGCATCGATCAGACGCGCCACCAGCGACTCGCCATAGGCAGGCGGCGCTTCGGGGTGTTCGCAATACGCGGTGGGCGGGATGACCCACGACACCTGCGGCAGGCGATTGGCCTGCACATCGGCAGCGATCGCGGCGACCAGATGCTCGGCCTGGGTGGTGGCGGCGTTGTCCGCGGTGGAACCGGGCACGCACGCACGTGCACGCCGGTACCGTTCGTCGTCGGTGCGCAGATCGCGATAGTGCGAAAAATACGCCAGCGAGTTGCAGCCGAAGTTGTCGTATTCCTGATACACGCGCCAGTCCACGCCGGCAGCCTGCAAGCGCTGCGCGTACGTGGTCCATTGCAGTGCTGCGTAGCCGGGCTTGTCGCGCGCCATGTCGGCGGTCCAGTTGCCATCGTCGTCATTGGTCACCGCCTGCGCGCCGACGTTACCCACGCTTGGGCCGCTGGTACCGGTGAACAGATACATGCGATTGGGGTTGGTCGGCCCATGCAGCGAGCAGTAATAGCCATCGCAGATGGTGAACGCGTCGGCAAGCGCGTGGTAGTACGGGATGTCGTGACGCTGGAAGTATCCCATCGTCAATTCGCCCTTGTACGGTACCCATGCATCGTATTCGGCCCAGCGTGCCGGGTCCTGCCCGTGAGCGGCCTTCCAGGAATGATCCAGACTCTTGATCAAGGGCGCGCAGGTATGTTGCGAATCGAACGCGAACGGCAGCAAGCGTCGTCCATCGGACGTGGGTTGACTCCATACCGGATGGCCATCGCGCAGCTGCAGCGCGCGCGGATCGCCAAAGCCACGCACGCCGCGTAGCGCGCCGAAATAATGATCGAACGAGCGATTTTCCTGCATCAGGATCACCACATGTTCGAGATCGCGCAACGTGCCGGTCCGCGAGTTGGCCGGCAGCGCGAGCGCACGGCCGATCGAAGACGGCAAGGCGCCGGCAGCAGTAAGCGCAGCGACGCGCTTGAGGAAATCGCGACGCGAAGAGGAAGGCGTCATGGCGGCAGAACCTGCAAAAAAAAGTAGTGCTTTTGTCACCGCGCAGCGCGGATGGACACCACACGTATAGCGGGCGAGCACGACAGTTTTGCGACAGCGACCGTCATCAATGTTTCATGAGCCGTTGACACCCTGCGTCGCGAAACGCCGGCTTTGCACCGTGCGTCCGCCCTCAGCCGTGGCCGAACAGGACTCCCCCATGACTTCCGCTCGTCGCTTTCATGTCACTCCGCTGGCGCTTGCCCTGGCAACGCTGCTTCCCGTCGTTTCGCAGGCCGCCTCGCCGGCTGACCCGGTTGCCGTTGCTCCGGCAGCGGAGGCAGCCACCCCTGTAGCCGACGCCGCCAATGCAACGCAACTGGATGCAATCAACGTGGTGTCACAAGGCAGCACTCGCCAGGTGCAACGCATCAGCCAGCAGGACATCGAGCAGCTGACGCCCGGTAGCAGCGCGTTCAAGGCGGTGGAAAAACTGCCTGGGGTGCAGTTCCAGTCTGCCGATCCATTCGGCACCTACGAATGGTCCACGCAGGTGACCCTGCATGGCTTCGACCAAAGCCGCCTGGGGTACACGCTCGATGGCATTCCACTGGGCAACATGAGCTATGGCGTGACCAATGGCCTGCACATCACGCGCGCCATCATTTCGGAAAACCTCGGTTCGGTAGAGATTGCGCAAGGGGCAGGCGCGCTCGGCACCGCCTCCAACACCAATCTCGGCGGCACCATGCAGTTCTACTCGGCCGACCCACAGACCACGCCCGGCGCGCGATTGGTGCAGACGGTGGGCAGCGATGCGACGCGCCGCACCTTCGTGCGCGCCGACACCGGCGATCGCGATGGGCTGTCGGCGTATCTGTCGTATGCCAATGCCAGCACCGACAAGTGGAAGGGCTATGGTGATCAGACATCCGAACAGGCCAATCTCAAGACGGTATACCAGTGGGGCGACGGCAACCGCCTGCGCCTGTTCGTCGATACCTCGCGGCGCAAGGAATACGACTACATGGATCTGTCGTTGACCAGCCAGCGCGTGCTCGGCTGGGACTACGATTACCTGCAACCGGATTGGGCCACCGCCGTGCAGATGGCGCGCGCCTACCAGAACACCGGCGCCACCAGCGGCGTGGCCAACGGCTACCCGCAATCGCTGGCCGGTCTGCCCAGCGACTACAGCTGGCTCGATGCCAGTTATTACGCCGGCGGCGGACTGCGTCGCGACAACCTGGCAGGCCTGTCGGGCACGTTTGTCTTCGGCGGCGCCACGCTCGATGCCAGCGGCTATTACCACGGCAATCGTGGCGAAGGCCAATGGGTGACGCCGTATGTGCCCACCTCTGCACAGGTTCCTTTGTCGATGCGCACCACCGACTACGGCCTGGATCGCTTCGGCGGCACCACCGCATTGAAATGGTCGTGGGGCAATCATGATCTGGAGGTGGGCGCATGGGCAGAAAACGCGCGCACCACGCAGGGCCGCAACTACTTCGCGCTCGGCAACGAAGGTTACACCTCGCTCTACAACGTGTACGAAGCACAGACCCCGTTCCGTCGCGACTTCCTGCAGCGCTACACCACGCAAACCCGCATGTTGTATCTGCAGGACACCGTGCGCCTGCTCGATGATCGCCTGACCCTGAATTACGGCGCAAAAGCGCTCAACACCACGACGCGCGCGCAATCGCTGGTGCCGACCACCGCGCTGGCACAGGGCCGCATTCGCGCCGAAGATAATTTTCTGCCGCAGGTGGGTATCAACTACAAGCTCGACGAACGCCAAGACCTGTACGCGTCCTACAGCAAGAACATTGCGGCGTTCGGCTTCACCCCATTCGCCACCTCGCAGGCCGCCTTCGACCGCAGCCGCTCCACGCTGGAGCCGGAACAATCGCAGACCGTGCAGGCGGGCTACCGCGTGCAGGACGAGCAGTTCCAGCTCTCGGCCGACGCCTACTTCACCAAGTTTTCCAACCGCCTGCTGACCACCTCGCCGTGCACCGCGGTGCAGACCTGCGCGGCGATCCTGAGCAACGTTGGCGCGGTGCACAGCGCCGGTGCGGATCTGGCGCTGATGTGGCGCCCGACCGAAGGGCTGAGCTGGTTGAACTCGTTGTCGTGGAATCGCTCGCGTTACCAGGACGATTACCTCAACAACGGCGTGGTCGCCACCTCCGGCAAGGACGTGGTGGGCATCCCGGCGTTGATGTTCTCTTCCAGCGCCAGCTACCAGATCGGCAACCTGCGCCTGGATCTGGACGGCAAGTACGTGGACAAGCGCTACATCACCTTCCTCAACGATTCGCAGGTGCCGTCCTACTGGCTGTTCAATGCCGGGGCGCGTTACGACTTCGGGCGTGTCGGCGGGGTGGCGGATGTGGCGCTGGCGCTCAACATCAGCAATCTCACCGACAAGCGCTACTTCGCCAGCACCGGCACCAACGGCTACGTCGCCTCCGATCCGGACGGCTACAACCAGACCATGGTGGTCGGCGCACCGCGGCAGTACTTCATGAGCCTGGATGTGAAGTTCTAAGTAGCGCTGCATCCCCTGAAAGCGCCCTCATCCGGCGCTACGCGCCACCTTCTCCCGCGCGCGGGAGAAGGCAGGCCGGCGGCGTCTTGACGCCTCAAGCCGGTCCGCAGCGCCCGTTCCCATAGCTTCGCGCTTGCTCGGCCTATCGTATCTCGCCTCACCTGCTTTCTGTCTTCCTTGCCGTTCTCGGCCTCATCGACTTTTGCCTTCTCCGCTTTTCCTTTGCCTCCCCCAAGCGGTGGCCGGTCTTGCACAGCGGCCTCCCTCCTTATCGACGTCCCTGCTTCTCAACGTCCCTGCTTGCCGACTTCCTTGTAGCTCGACTTCCCTGTCGCTCGGCTTCCCTGCGCTTCCCCCGCCTGCGGGGGAAGGTGCCCGAAGGGTGGATCGGGGCAACGCCCGGCAACAGACGCGCCCTGTCCGCCAACCGCCACATCACCACCACCAACCGGCCCAGACTGCGCCGGGACCATTGCTCTTGCACCGCCACATGCATCGGCCTGGCCCCCGCCTATAATCGCCGACTTACTTTCACTCAGCAGGTTCCGCCAGATGGCGCAGACGATGAAGGCGCTGGTCAAGCGCGAAGCGAACAAGGGCATCTGGCTGGAGCAGGTGCCGGTGCCGACGCCCGGCCCCAACGAGGTATTGATCAAGCTGGAAAAGACCGCCATTTGCGGCACCGACCTGCACATCTACCTGTGGGACGAGTGGAGCCAACGCACGATCAAGCCGGGCCTGACCATCGGTCATGAATTCGTCGGCCGGGTGGCCGAGCTCGGTTCGGCAGTGACCGGTTATCAGGTCGGCCAGCGCGTGTCGGCCGAAGGCCATATCGTGTGCGGCCATTGCCGCAACTGCCGTGGCGGCCGTCCGCACCTGTGCCCCAACACGGTCGGGATCGGTGTCAACGTCAACGGCGCTTTCGCCGAATACATGGTGATGCCGGCCAGCAACCTGTGGCCGATCCCGGACCAGATTCCGTCCGAGCTTGCCGCGTTCTTCGACCCCTACGGCAATGCTGCGCATTGCGCGCTGGAATTCGACGTCATCGGCGAGGACGTGCTGATCACCGGCGCCGGCCCGATCGGCATCATTGCGGCCGGCATCTGCAAGCACATCGGTGCGCGCAATGTGGTGGTCACCGATGTCAACGATTTCCGCCTCAAGCTGGCGGCCGACATGGGTGCCACGCGCGTGGTCAACGTCGCCAACACCTCGCTGAAAGAGGTGATGAAGGACCTGCACATGGAAGGCTTCGACGTGGGCCTGGAAATGAGCGGCAACCCGCGCGCGTTCAACGACATGCTCGACTGCATGTACCACGGCGGCAAGATCGCCATGCTCGGCATCATGCCGCGTGGCGCCGGTTGCGACTGGGACAAGATCATCTTCAAGGGCCTCACCGTGCAGGGCATCTACGGCCGCAAGATGTACGAGACCTGGTACAAGATGACGCAGCTGGTGCTGTCAGGTTTTCCGCTGCACAAGGTGCTGACCCATCAGCTGCCGATCGACGACTTCCAGAAGGGCTTCGACCTGATGGAAGAAGGCAAGGCCGGCAAGGTCGTGCTGAGCTGGAATTGATCGGCTGACACTGCAGATATGCGAAAGGCGCCGCGAGGCGCCTTTTGCGTTTTCTGACCTACACATGCTGAGGAATGCGGCGAGCGATTTTTTCAGGAGCTAGCGAAGCATCTCAACAGACGCGGGGTCGGCTAGGGGCTGGATAAACGCCTCGTGGGTCGAGGGCGCGGCGCCTCGCCGCTCACGGAACACGCCGCAAGCACGTCCATGTAGGCTCGATGGCGACATCCATGCCGCCAACGGTCCCGCAATCGACAAGGACACCGCATCAGATAATTTGCTGTTGGATCCATCGAAGACGAGCACACCGCGTCAGATCGAATGCTGGCTGCTTTCACGAAGAGCAACACACCGCGGCAGATCATTTGCTGACTGCTTTGTCGAAGAGCAAGCACACTGCCGCCGATCGTCTACTGACTGCTTCGTTTGAACTCTACGCACCGACCATCTCAACTGGTGCTTGCCCGCTACCGTCGCCGGACCCTTGGCGGCACGGATGCCGCCAAGGCGCTGACAAGGATGTACTTGCAGCGTGTCCCGCCATGGTGAGGGGGCAAGCCCCCTGCCGAAGATCCGCAGATCGGCCGCTGCGCACGTGATCGATCCGCAGGCTGCAGTCATTCAAAAAAACAATCCAGCCAAGCCTCGAGTCTTGACCCAGTCTGGATGCAGAGCCGAAAGACTCAGTGTGTCGACGCTTCCCGCATGACGACGATCCTGCAGGTTGTCAGAGCTGCTTCAGTCATCGCCATCACGGCCAGGTGACGGTCGCCGTCGCCACCAGATGGTTCTGCGAATTCTGACGCCCGAAGCCGAATTCGGCGGCTTTGCTGGTGTCGTAATACCCCACGCTCAAACCCAACGGGCCGAAGGTCTTGCCGACGTTGACGCCGAAATCGTTGTAGTCGTGGTCCACCTGACTCAGCGACGAGGTGTAGACGCTGTGCCCTGCGTGCGCGCCAAACGTAAAGTCGTACGGCAACGTCCAATTGGCATCGAAGGCGTAGTAATAGCCATCGGTCTTGCTGCCGTAGAGATCGTCGGTGTAGGCGACCGTCACGCTATAGATCTTCAAGAATGTGGTCTTGGTGATCAACTCGGCATAGTTGGATGCGCCCGCTCCCAGGTACTGATAGCGGTTGATCATGACGTCGAAGTTCCAACGGGTGCCCAGGTCGGTGTTGTAGCCGACGAAACCATCCACTTCCCAATCCGGATCGCCGGCGCCGAAATCCACGTTGGACGTCCAGGTCCCCAGGTACAACCCGAATGGCGTCTTGTAGGTCAAACCAGCCTGAAACGCAGGCTCTTCGTTTGTCTGCGAAATACCACGGAACAGGTAATCGCTGGTCACCGCAAAGGTGCCACTGAACGGCGATGTGGACGCATCTTCGTCCTGCGCCTGCGCAAGCGGTGCAACGCCTAGTAGCAGGAACGACAGACAACAAGCGAGCGGGGACGACTTCATGGGCATCTCCTGGAGCGATGAACGGTGGGATGGCGCGAAGCGAGGCTGCAAGGACTTATTAGTCCAACTGTCATTGCAGCGCAACATGAAAGTCGCGTTCGCTTGATCCAGCGCACACACTCAAGAGCCCATGCGCGAATCAGGTGTCGATGTCATCGACCGCGTGCGCCGATTCTTGATGTCCAGGGTTGAAATCGGGCATTGGGGGGATTGGTCACAGCAAAGGCGAAACGCGCCTCGCACATCCCCTTACATGCTCACCGATCTCAGCCGGCGCCTGCTTGCGCAGGAAATATCCCGTACTGCCGTGCTGCCAGGCGCACTTGCTGCCCCGGCTGAAAGCTGCCGGCCGAGGCCGGCAGTTCCACTTCCACCTCGTTGCCCGCCGGTTCCAGCGTTGCGCGCAGCCGCAGGCGTGGGCCGCTGCGCTGCGACCACGCCACCGTCGCCGGCCAGCCCGCCTCGTCGGGCACCAGATCTTCCGGCCGCACATACACCTCCACCGGCCCTGCAGCCAGCGCGGCATTGGCCAGGGGCAGTGCGTGCCCAGCAACCTGGATCTGCCCCTGCGCCAGCACCCCGGGAATACGGTTCACCGCGCCCACGAACGAATACACGAAGGGCGAGGCCGGCTTGTCGTAGATCATCGCCGGCGTGTCGAGTTGCTCGATGCGCCCGCGGTTGAGAATGGCCACGCGGTCGGCCAGTTCCAGTGCTTCTTCCTGGTCATGGGTGACGAAGACCGTGGTCAGGCCGGTACGTTCGTGCAACTCGCGCAGCCAACGGCGCAGGTCGCGGCGCACCTGCGCATCCAGCGCACCGAATGGCTCGTCCAGCAACAGCACGCGCGGTTCGATCGCCAGCGCGCGCGCCAGCGCCACGCGCTGCCGCTGGCCGCCGGAGAGTTGGGTGGGATACCGCTGTTCCAGCCCCTGCAGTTGCACCAGCGCCAACAGCTCTTCCACGCGCGCACGGATGCGCGCTTCGGCCCAACGTTCGTTGCCGCGGCGCACCCGCAAGCCGAATGCGATGTTCTCGAACACGTCCATATGCTTGAACAATGCGTAGTGCTGGAACACGAAGCCGACCCGGCGCGATTGCACGCTCATGCGGGTGGCATCTTCGTCGCCGAACAGCACCTGGCCACCATCGGCATGCTCCAGCCCGGCCATGATCCGCAGCAGCGTGGTCTTGCCCGAGCCGGAGGGCCCAAGCAAGGCCAGCAACTCGCCCTGGCGCACTTCCAGGTTGATGTCGTCCAGCGCGGTAAAGGTCTCGAACTGCTTGCGCAGGCGGTGAATGCGGATGCCCATGGTCACCTCAGTGGCGGTGGTTGGCGGCCAGCGAATCGCCGTGTCGCCATTCCAGATACGTCTTCAGCGCCAAGGTCAGCAGCGCGGTCAATGCCAGCAGCGACGCGCACGCAAACGCAGCGCTGTAGGCATATTCGTTGTAGAGAATTTCCAAATGCAGCGGCAGCGTATTGGTGCGTCCACGGATATGCCCGGACACCACCGACACCGCACCGAACTCGCCCATCGCACGCGCCGCGCACAACAGCACGCCGTACAACAGGCCCCAACGGATATTGGGCAACGTCACCCGCCAGAACATCTGCCAGCCGTTCGCGCCCAGGCTCAATGCCGCCAGTTCCTCGTCGCTGCCTTGCTGCTCCATCAGCGGCATCAATTCGCGCGCAATGAAGGGGAATGTCACGAACGTGGTCGCCAGCACGATGCCCGGCAACGCGAACACGATCCGCGGCAGCTGGATCACGAATTCGCCCAGCGCCGGCAGCTGCACATGCCAGCCTTCGTCGATCAACGGCCAGGCCCAGCCGCTGCGGCCGAAGATCAGCACGAAGATCAGGCCCGCCACCACTGGCGACACCGAAAACGGCAGGTCGATCAGGCTGACCAGCAGACGTTTGCCCCAGAACTGATGCTTGCTGATGGCCCACGCTGCGGCCACGCCGAATACCAGATTCAACGGCAGCACGATCGCCGTCACCAGCAAGGTCAGCTTGATCGCCGACAACGCGTCCGGGTCGACCACCGCGCGCAGGAAGGTTTCCCAACCGCCACGCAATGCCTCGGCGAACACCAGCACCAGCGGCAGCAGCAAGAACGCCAGCAGAAACAGCACGGCCCCCAGGATCATCAGCCATTGCACCCAACGCGGCTCGTTGGTAGCCGAATCGCTGATGCGACGCGCCTGCTGGGTCATGGCATGGGTCGGCAACATGGAGGGCAGCGATGAAACAGCATCGTTCATACGGGCCTCCGTTGATAGCGCAGCAGCCGTGCCTGCAGCGTATTGACTACCAGCAAGATCACGAACGACAGCAACAACATGGCCGCGGCAATGGCCGTCGCGCCGGCGTAGTCGAATTCTTCCAGCCGGATGGTGATCAGCAGCGGCGCGATCTCCGTGGAATTGGGTAGGTTGCCGGCAATGAAGATCACCGAGCCGTACTCCCCCACGCCGCGCGCAAACGCCAGCGCAAAGCCGGTCAAGACTGCCGGCCACAGCCCAGGCAGTACCACCCGCCATACGGTCTGCCAGCGCGAGGCACCCAACGTGGCGGCGGCAGCCTCCATTTCACGATCGCTCTCGGCCAGCACCGGCTGCACCACCCGCACCACGAAAGGCAGGCCCACAAAGACCAACGCCAGCACGATACCCAGCTGCGTATAGGCCACCTTGATCCCGATCGCCTCCAGCCAGCGCCCTACCCACCCGTTGCCGCCATACAGTGCGGTCAGCGCAATGCCGGCCACCGCCGTGGGTAACGCGAACGGCAGATCGATCACCGCATCGAAAAAGCGCTTGCCCGGGAACCTGTAGCGCACGAAGACCCACGCCACCCAGGTCCCCATCACTGCGTTGAAGGCGCCGGCCGCAAACGCGGTGCCAAAGCTCACCCGCAGCGCCGATAGCACGCGCGGCTCGCTCCAGACCTTCCACACGCCTTCCCAACCCAACCCGCTGGTCTTGATGAAGATGCCCAGCAGCGGGATTAGCACGATCAGGCCAAGCCAGGTCAGGGTGATTCCCAGACTCAGGCCCAGCCCCGGCATCACGCGTCGACGCGATGACGGCGCTGGGTGGGGTGCAACCGACATCGACATCGCCTACTTGTTGGCCTGGATCTGGTCGAACACGCCCCCGTCGGCGAAGTGCTCCTGCTGCGCCTTCTCCCACGAGCCGAACGCCTGCTGGATGGTCACCAGCTTGATGTCTGGAAACCGCGCCATGTCGGCCGCATCGGCGAATTCGGGATGCCGCGGGCGATAGAAATGCTTGGCTGCCAGCTTCTGCCCTTCGGGCGCGTACAGATCGCGCAGGTAGGCTTCGGCCACCTCGCGGGTGCCATGCTTGTCGACGTTCTTGTCCACCAGCGCCACCGACGGCTCGGCCAGGATCGACAACTTCGGCACCACGATCTCGAACTTGTCCTTGCCCAGTTCCTCGCGCGCCAGCAATGCTTCGTTTTCCCAGGCCAGCAACACGTCGCCGATGCCGCGCTGCACGAACGTCGTGGTGGCACCGCGCGCGCCGGTATCCAGCACCGGCACGTTGCGGAACAACGCCTGCATATAGCGCAGGATGCGCTCGCGGTCGCCCTTGAAGATGTGGTCGGCATACGCCCAGGCGGCCAGATAGTTCCAGCGCGCGCCTCCGGAGGTCTTCGGGTTCGGCGTCACCACCGCGACGCCCGAGCGCAGCAAGTCCGGCCAGTCGTGGATGTTCTTCGGGTTGCCCTTGCGCACCAGGAATACGATGGTCGAGGTATACGGCGCACTGTTGTCGGGCAGGCGCTTTTCCCAATCGGCATCGATCAGCTTGGCCTTCTGCGCGATGGCATCCACGTCGTAGGCCAGCGCCAGGGTCACCACGTCGGCCTCGATGCCGTCGATCACCGCGCGCGCCTGCTTGCCAGAGCCGCCGTGCGAGGTTTCCACGGTGACGGTGTCCTGCGGGTGCTGCTGTTTCCACTGCGCGGCGAAGGCGGCGTTGTAGTCGCGGTAGAACTCGCGGGTGGGGTCGTAGCTCACGTTGAGCAGCCCGATCTCGCGTGCACCAGCCGGCCCGGCCAGGACCAGCAAGGCGCAAAGAAGGGAGGCAAAACGGAAACGGGGGTATGTCACGACGATCTCCTGGCCGGTTGAGCACAGCTGAACAGCAAGCATGCCATGCTGCGCAGCGGCACGCAGGCGGTGAAATGACATCCGCGCCGCCGCTTATGCCGATATTGCATGACGTAGTGGTATGCCACCGTGATCGTTAAAATTGCGCTTCTTTCTGCCACTGCGACCGCCATGACCACCGCTCCCGCCGCGCTGACCGCCCATTACGCCGCCGAACTGGAGGCTATCCAGGCCCAAGGCCTGTTCAAGTCCGAGCGCATCATCACCGGTCCGCAGTCGGCCGAGATCACCCTGGCCGATGGCCGCCGTGTGCTGAACTTCTGCGCCAACAACTATCTGGGCCTGGCCGACCACCCGGACATCATCCAGGCCGCCAAGGACGCGCTGGACAGCCACGGCTTCGGCATGGCCTCGGTGCGCTTCATCTGCGGCACCCAGGACCTGCACAAGCAGCTCGAGCGCACTATCGCCGAGTTCTTCGGCACCGAGGACACCATCCTCTACGCGGCGTGCTTCGATGCCAACGGCGGCTTGTTCGAACCGCTGCTCGGCGAGCACGACGCCATCATTTCCGACGCGCTCAACCATGCCTCCATCATCGACGGCGTGCGCCTGTGCAAGGCCAAGCGCTTCCGCTACGCCAACTGCGACATGGCCGACCTGGAAGCGCAGCTGCAGGCCGCCGACGCCGCCGGCTGCAAGACCAAGCTGATCACCAGCGACGGCGTGTTCTCGATGGACGGCTTCATCGCCCCGCTCGACGAGATCACGGCCCTGGCCCGTAAGTACAACGCGCTGGTGCATATCGACGAATGCCATGCCACCGGCTTCCTGGGCGCCACCGGTCGCGGCTCGGCCGAGGTCAAGGGGGTGATGGACAAGATCGACATCTTCACCGGCACGCTAGGCAAGGCCATGGGCGGCGCATTGGGCGGCTTCACCACCGCAAAGCGTGAAGTGATCGAACTGCTGCGCCAACGTTCGCGCCCGTACTTGTTCTCCAACTCGTTGCCGCCGCACGTGGTGGCCGCCGGCATCAAAGCCTTCGAGATGCTGGACGCCGCCGGCGAGCTGCGCACCCAGCTGGTCGAAAACACCCGGTATTTCCGTGAGCGGATGACCGCCGCCGGTTTCGATGTCAAACCGGGCGTACATCCGATCAGCCCGGTGATGCTGTACGACGCACCGCTGGCGCAAAAGTTCGCCGAGCGCTTGCTGGAAGAAGGCATCTACGCCATCGGCTTTTTCTTCCCGGTGGTTCCGAAAGGCCAGGCACGCATTCGCACCCAGATCAGCGCAGCGCATACGCGCGCGCACCTGGATCAAGCGATCGAAGCGTTCATCAAGATCGGGCGCGAACTCAAGGTCGTCGACGCCTGAGCATGCGCACGGTGCTGCGCCAACGGCTGCTGTTGGCGGCGCAGACCGATGCGCAGGCGCAGCTGCGCGACGGCCATTGGGAGACACGCTGCCTGCACTGCCGTCGGCAGCTGCAGGTGCGCGCCGACGGCGAACCGCTGGGCCACACCACATTGGAACACGTGGTGCCGCAGGCCTGGTTCGGTCGTCGCGCGGCCGCGTCGCTGTGCGCGCTGGTGGGCGAGGACGCCAACGATGCGCGCAATCTGGCGCTGGCCTGTGCCGGCTGCAATCACGCCAAGGGGCGCCGCCACGATGCCAACGGCGCCGGCAACGCGCGTGCGGTCGAGGTGGTGAGCGCCCTGCTCAGCGCGCGTCTGGCGCGCTGGCGTGCGCCGCCGGCACCAACGCCCTGACTTCCTCGGCGCTCAGCATCCGCCACGCGCCTTTGCCGAGCTCTCCCATCGCCAGCGCGCCGATCGCCACGCGCACCAGCCGCAGCACGCCGATGTCCATGGCGGCCAACAGCCGGCGGATCTGCCGGTTACGGCCTTCGTCCAGCACGATTTCCAGCCAGGCATTGCGCTCGCCTTCGCGTAGCACGCTGACCTGCTTGGCGCGCAACAGCGCGCCCTCTCCCTCAAGATCGGGATCGGCCACACCGGCCTGCAGTTGCGTCATTTGCGCGGCACTCGGCCGGCAATCGATCTGCACGTGGTACGTCTTGTCCGGCCCGGTTGCCGGGTCGGTCACTGTCGCCGCCCATTGCGGGTCGTTGCTGAAAAGCAGCAGGCCCTCGCTGGCCTTGTCCAGGCGCCCCACCGGCGCGATCCACGGCAAGCCCGCGCCATCGAAGCAACGGTAGACCGTGTCCCTGCCCTGCTCGTCGCGCACGGTAGTGACCATGCCGCGCGGTTTGTTGAGCATCAGATAGCAACGCGCCGGTCCCGCAAGCGGATGCCCGTCGACAGTGATGGACGATTGCTGATCGCCGCGGATCGGGTATTCGGGGTCGCGCACCACACGGGCCGACACGCTGACGCGGCCATCGGCGATCCAGCGCGCCGCCTCGGTGCGCGAACACACGCCGAGCTTGGACAGCACGCGCGCCAGCCCATGGCGTGGCACGGCATTGGCAGATGCGGCAGCAGACGTGCGCACTGGACCGGCCGCTCCCGCACCGCGCTGACGCTGCCGGGACGGTGCCGGCGCAGGTCGCCGGGGCATGCCGTCCCGACCGCAGGGCTTACTTGTTTTCGACCGACTTGGCGTCGGCCGCAGGTGCTGCGGGCGCTGCCGCGGCAGGTGCCGCGCCAGCGGCCGGGCGTGCCTTGACCACGCGCACACCGCGGGCCTTCATCCAGGCATCGAATTCTTCTGCCGTCATGCGCTTGCCGTTCTGGCTCATGTCGAAGCGCCACGGGGTGTTGTCGAACGCGGTGGTGGCCTTGTAGGCAGCCGGGTCGTTCGGGTTGACGGTGCCGCCGGGCGGAATGACCTTGGCCAGATCCTGGCAGCCTTCCACGCGCAGGCGCAGCAGCACGCGATCCACCGACTGGTCGCTGCTATAGGGCTGTGCCAGCACGCCGGTGGGCATGCCCAGCTGCACGCTGCGGGTGTAGAACTCGGCAGCCGCCGGTGCAACCACGGTGGCGGGCAACGGCAGCGGCTGGGACACCATGCTGCCGGCGCAGTTCGGAGCGGCGTAGGCAGCGGGGATCAGAGCGAGACAGAGCAGTCCTGCCGTAGCGGTACGCAGCATCGGGTTCTTCCAGGTATGAGTGTGGTATTGACGCGGCGAGTGTAGGCAGCGATGAACGCTGTTTCAACAGGAACCGTGCCTGGATGGCAACACAGACAGGATCGGCAGCGCTTGAGCGCGCTTTTCCGGGGCCTGCATAGACAAAACCCGGCGCAAGGCCGGGTTTTGTGTGCAGCAAGCTAGCGGTCCGATTAGTTCTGGACGTTCAGCTCGGTACGACGGTTCTTCGCACGACCTTCCGGATTGTCCGAACCATCCGGGTTGGTGTTCGGAGCAATCGGACGACTCTCGCCGTAGCCGATCGGGCCGACCAGACGCGACGCATCGACGCCGTTCTTGGTCAGGTAGTCGTACACGGTGGTCGCACGACGCTCGGACAGCTTCTGGTTGTACGCGTCGGTACCCTTCGAGTCGGTGTGACCGGCAACCTCGACCTTCAGGTCGGGGTAGCGCTTCAGGATTTCGGTCGCTTCGCTCAGGATCGACACGGCATCCGGACGCAGGGTCGACTTGTTGAAGTCGAAGTTCACGCCCTTCAGGTCGATCGAGACAGGAACCGGGCAACCGTCCGGACCGATGGTCTGGCCAGGCTGCGAGTTCGGGCACTTGTCGTCGCAGTTGTTGACGCCGTCACCGTCGTCATCCAGATCGGCGCAGCTCGGAGCAACCGGAGCCGGGGCCGGCGGCGGAGCGGTCGACGGAGCCGGTCCCAGCGGGATCACGACGCCGACCGAAGCCAGCACGTCACCGAACCAGTCTTCGCGCGGAGCGGCAACGCTCTGGTCGTTGAAGTCAGCGCGGTAGGCCAACTCGGCACGCACGGCGACGCGCTTGTCGAAGGTGGTCTGCAGACCGACACCAGCCTTGGCGGCAAAGTTGCCGTCCTTCTGCTGGCCCGGCGAAACCGGGTTCGGGGTCGCGTCGAATTCTTCTTCCGAACGCTGATAGCCCAGACCGAACAGCAGGTAGGGGTTCCAGCCGCGGCCTTCCTGGATGAAGTGGCGACGCAGGTCGAACGAGATGCCGTACTGGCTCCAGTTCAGATCCTGGTTGGCATCGAAGTTCGGGTTCTGATAGTTCAACTCACCGTCGATCGACCAGTTCGGGCTGACGAACTTGCCCAGACCCAGTGTGACGAACGGGGCATCATTGGTCAGGCGATCGCTGTCCTGGAAGTTGAAGCCAGCGCTACCGGTCAGGTACCAACGGTCGTCGAACTCCTGCGCGGAAGCAGCCTGGGCAACTGCCAGACCGCCGAGCAACGCGGCAGTGAGAATTTTCTTGTTCATTTATACAGCTCCTTCTTTGGGAGATAAAACCGATAGAGGCGTTGTGCTTGGTAAAGATGCTCGTCACATCCAGAGCCATCGGGGCGCAGATTAAGCCGGCCTCGGTGAAGATCGCGTTAACGGTCATATAACATGTGAAAGCAATCACCAGGTCCCGCAACGCCAAGCAATCCTACGTATACAGCTTCATGAAGGAAAGGACCGGGCGCCCAATTCGGGGATCGCACCTGCATGAACCGCAGCCCAATTAAGGAAACTCTGAACAATCCGTCCTGATCTGCCACAATCGATCATCGACCCGAGTAGACGATTTCGATGCAGCTGACCTTCGGCGACGCGGAGTACGACGGCAAGCGCAAGCGGACGCGGCGTGAGGTGTTTTTGGCCGAGATGGAGCAGGTCGTGCCGTGGAAGGAGCTGCTGGGGCTGATCGAGCCGCACTACCCGAAGTCGGGGCAACCGGGACGACAGCCGTATCGGCTGGAGACGATGCTGCGCATCCACTTTTTGCAGCAGTGGTATGCATTGAGCGATCCATCGGCGGAAGAAGCCTTGTACGACACGGTGTCGATGCGCCGTTTCGCCAAGATCGGCGGGCTGGATGAGGTGCCGGACGAGACGACGATTCTCAACTTTCGCCATCTGCTGGAGCAGCACGATTTGGCGCGCAAGCTGTTCAATCGGGTGAACGCGCATCTGTCGCGCAAGGGTCAGAGCCTGCGCGGCGGGACGATTGTGGATGCCACGATTATCTCTGCGCCCAGTTCGACCAAGAACAAGGACGGTGAGCGCGATCCGGAGATGCGCCAGACCAAGAAGGGCAACCAATACTTCTTCGGGATGAAGGCGCACATTGGAGTGGATGATGAATCCGGCCTAGTGCACCACGTGGAATGCACGGCAGCCAACGTGGCGGACATCACGCAAGCGCACAAGCTGCTGCATGGCAAGGAAGACACGGTGTGTGGGGACAGCGGCTACACCGGGCTTGAGAAGCGCGATGAGATCAAGGGCAAGCGCAAGCTACGCTACCTGATCGCGGAGAAGCCCTCGAAGCTGAAGCAGATCAAGAACAAGCGCGAACTGAAGTTGGCCAAGCGCTGGGAGCACACCAAGGCCAGCCTGCGTGCGAAGGTGGAACATCCGTTTCGGGTGATCAAGCGCCAGTTTGGGGGCGTGTCCTAGATTTTGTGTAACCGGGCCACAGGCAGGAGACTGCCACCTAACCCGGAGACACCATGAGCCCACGCACACATGAGGTACCCGACGAGCTGCTTAGCAGCCTGTTGGTCAACTACACCAAACCCGAGGATCTGATCGGCGAGAACGGCCTGCTCAAGCAGCTGACCAAGCGGTTGGTGGAGCGGGCGCTGGACGCGGAGATGACCGAACACCTCGGTCATGACAAGCATGAGCCGGTCGCCAACGCGGCCGGCAACACGCGCAACGGACGCAGCCGCAAGACGCTCAAGGGCGAGTTCGGCGAGCTGCCGATCGAGATTCCGCGTGATCGCCACGGCAGCTTCGCGCCACAGCTGATCCCCAAGCACCAGACCCGCTGGGCCGGCTTCGATGACAAGATCTTGTCGTTGTACGCGCGCGGCATGACCGTGCGCGAGATCCAGTCGCACCTGGAGGAGATGTACGGCACCGAGGTGTCGCCGAGTCTGATTTCCTCAGTCACCGATGCGGTCGTCGAGGAGGTCAAGGCGTGGCAGGCGCGGCCACTGGATCCGGTCTATCCGATCGTCTATCTGGACTGCATCCACGTCAAAGTGCGCGAGGGCGCGGTGCGGGTCAAGGCGGTGTACCTGGCCATCGGCATCACCATGGGCGGCGAGAAGGAAGTGCTGGGCCTATGGCTGGCGCAGGCCGAGGGTGCCAAGTTTTGGCTGCAAGTCGTGACGGAGCTACGCAACCGCGGGGTGCAGGACATCTTCATTGCCTGCGTCGATGGCCTGAAGGGGTTTCCCGAGGCGATCGAGGCGGTGTTCCCGCAGACCACCGTGCAGCTGTGCATCGTGCACATGGTGCGGCACAGCCTGAACTACGTCTCGTGGAAACGCCGCGCCGAGGTTGCCGCCGATCTCAAGCGCATTTACGCCTGCGCCACCGTCGAGGAGGCCGAGCAGGCACTGACCGAGTTCGAGGCCAAGTGGGACGCCCAGTACCCGCCCATCAGCCAGTCATGGCGGCGCAATTGGTCACGACTGATCCCGTTCTTCGACTACCCACCGGAGATCCGCAAGGTGATCTATACGACCAACGCCATCGAGTCGGTCAACATGAGCCTGCGCAAGCTGACCAAGAACCGCGGCGCGTTCCCCAGCGACGAAGCCTTGATGAAACTGTTCTACCTGGCTCTGCGCAACATCACCAAGAAATGGACGCTGCCGATCCGCGACTGGAAGGCTGCGCTGAACCGCTTTACGATCCAGTTCGAGGGGCGACTTCCTCAGCGGTAACCCAAACCACGGTTACACAAAATTCTGCACACGCTCCAGTTTGGCTATGCCAAGGTGCGCTATCGCGGCCTGGTCAAAAACACCGCGCAGGTGCTGACGCTCTTTGCGCTGTCGAACCTGTGGCTGAAGCGGAAGCAGTTGATGCCTGCCGTTGGGAAGTTGTGCCTGTAATGGGGAGAATGCCCCGAGAATGCGCTGGAAACAGCGAAAAACCGAAGGTGTGAGCGTAGTCAGCGCTACCGATGCGGGTCGACGCATCCTCTGGCCGCATTGATCAGACCATCCTTAAGTCACTTGAATACGCTTTCGGGCTGACCGGTTTTCAGTGTTCCAGACCGCACCGAAAACTACATTGGTGAACGCCAAGCCCCGTCCGAGCTGAATTGTGGGGTTGGTGGTTGCGAGCGACTTGCTCCACAACGCACCCTGAACCTCCCGCTCAGGAGCGCTCCAATGAAAGCTGTCGCCCTCACCCGCTATCTTCCGATCGACGATCCCGAATCGCTGCTTGACATGGAACTTCCGACACCTGCGGCGCCGTCGGGGTATGACTTATTGGTGCGAGTGGAGGCGATCTCGGTGAACCCGGTCGATACGAAGGTGCGCGCGCCCAAGCCGCAGCCGCTGCAGGCGCCGAAGATCCTGGGTTACGACGCAGCCGGCGTGATCGAGGCGGTCGGCCCGGAGGTTACCGCCTTTGCGGTCGGCGACGAGGTCTACTACGCCGGCGATATCGGGCGGCCGGGCACCAATGCGCAGTACCAGCTGGTGGACGCCCGCATTGCCGGATGCAAACCGACCTCGCTCAGCTTCGTGCAGGCAGCCGCGCTGCCGCTGACCACCCTGACGGCATGGGAGCTGCTGTTCCAGCGCATGCCCTTTTCATTCGACGGTGCACGCAATCGCGGCAGGCATCTGCTGATCATCGGCGGCGCTGGTGGCGTGGGCTCCATCGCGATCCAGCTGGCGCGGCATGCCGGATTCACGGTGATTGCCACCGCCTCGCGCCCGGAGAGCATCGAATGGGTTCGCCAAATGGGTGCCCACCACGTGATCGATCATCACCAACCGCTGCAGCCGCAACTGCAGGCGCTGGGGCTGGAAACGGTGGACGCGGCGCTCAATCTGGCCGACACCGACCGCTACTGGCAGCCACTGGGCGAAGTGCTGGCGCCACAGGGCCATGTGGGCCTGATCGTGGAGCCGCGCGGGCCGTTGTCGATCGGCGACCCATACAAATCCAAGTGCATCGGCATCCATTGGGAGCTGATGTTCACGCGCGCGCGCTACGCGACCGAGGACATGGTCGAGCAGCACCGCATCCTCAACCGGGCGGCCAGCCTGATCGATGCCGGCGAGCTGCGCACCACGCATACCGAGACGCTGTCGCCGATCAATGCGCAGCAGCTGCGCGAGGCGCACCGTCGACTGGAAAGCGGCAGCACGATCGGCAAGCTGGTGCTGGCCGGCTGGTAAGGCGGCGGTCTGGCTCAGGTCGCCGCCGCGATGCCTGGATGCGCGCGGCGCCTGCGTATCGGCACGCGCCCGTGCGGGCAGAAGCGAGGGCGTGTTGCCGGCCGGGCGTCTCCGGCATCGGCAGGGCCGCTGCATGCGTCAGGACTTGCCGCCAGGCCGGTTTGCCGGCATCGTGCGCAATCCGTACGCCAGCGTATCCACATCATGTCGTCCGCCACCGGCCCCTCCGCCTTGTCTTTCCCGCACCTGTTCACCCCGCTCGATCTGGGCTTCACGCAACTGCGTAATCGCGTCCTGATGGGCTCGATGCACACGGGCCTGGAAGACCGTGCGCGCGACTTCCCCAAGCTGGCGGCGTATTTCGCAGAGCGCGCCGCCGGTGGCGTGGGCCTGATCGTGACCGGTGGGTTTTCGCCGAATGTGGTGGGCTGGCTCAAGCCGTTCGGCGGCAAGTTATCGTGGCCTTGGGAGGTACGCCCGCATCGCCAGGTCACCCGCGCAGTTCACGAACACGGCGCCAAGATCTGCCTGCAACTGCTGCACGCCGGGCGCTACGCGTACCACCCGCTGTCGGTTGCGCCATCCAGGCTCAAGGCACCGATCAACCCGTTCACTCCGCGCGCCTTGTCGGCCGGCGCAGTGGACCGGCAGGTCGCCGCCTATGCGCGTGCCGCGCGGCTGGCGCGCGAAGCGGGCTACGACGGGGTCGAGGTCATGGGCTCGGAAGGCTATCTGATCAACGAATTCACCGCCGCGCGCACCAATCGGCGCCGCGACACCTGGGGCGGCGATGCGAGCAAGCGCATGCGCTTTGCGGTGGAGATCGTGCGGCGCATCCGCGAGGCCTGCGGGCCGGACTTCATCATTATCTACCGGCTGTCGCTGGTGGATCTGGTCGAAGACGGCAACCAGTGGCAGGAAATCCTGGCCCAGGCGCAGGCGATCGAAGCGGCCGGCGCAACCATCATCAATTCCGGTATCGGCTGGCACGAAGCGCGCATTCCCACCATCGCCACCTCGGTGCCGCGCGCTGCGTTTGCCGGGGTCACTGCCAAACTCAAGCCGCATCTGCGCATTCCGGTGGTGGCAACCAACCGCATCAACATGCCGGAGGTGGCCGAGCGCATCCTGGCCGACGGTGCCGCAGACATGGTGTCGCTGGCGCGGCCGCTGCTGGCCGACCCGCAGTGGACCAACAAGGCGCGCGCCGGGCAGTCGCATACCATCAATACGTGCATTGCCTGTAACCAGGCCTGCCTGGATCACGTGTTCGACAACAAGCTGGCCAGCTGCCTGGTCAACCCGCGTGCCGCACACGAGACCGAACTGAACTACACCCCGACTGCCACGCCCAAGCGCATTGCCGTGGTCGGTGCCGGCCCGGCCGGTCTGGCCTGCGCGACGGTGGCGGCAGAACGCGGGCATCGGGTGACCTTGTTCGATGCAAGCGATGCGATTGGCGGGCAATTCAATGTCGCCAGGCGCATTCCGGGCAAGGAAGAGTTCAACGAGACCTTGCGTTATTTCGGCCATCGCATCGAAGCGACCGGCGTGCAGCTGCGTTTGAACACCCCGGTGCAGGCGGCCGATCTGAAAGACTTCGACGAAGTCGTGCTGGCAACCGGCATCGAGCCGCGCAAGGTGGATTTCCCCGGTGCCGATCATCCGATGGTGGTGAGCTACCTCGACGTGGTGCTGGGCCGCCACGTAGCCGCCGACAAGGTGGCCATCATCGGTGCAGGCGGAATTGGCTTTGATGTCGGCGAGTTTCTGGTGCACACCGGCCAATCGCCAGCGCTGGATCCGCAGCGCTGGATGGCCGAATGGGGCGTAGATCCCAGCTTCGAAGCGCGCGGCGCGTTGACCAAACCGCAACCCGAGCGCGCCGCCCGCCAGGTCTGGCTGTTGCAGCGCAGCCCCGGCAAGCCCGGTGGACGCCTGGGCAAGACCACCGGCTGGATCCACCGCGCGACGCTCAAGGCCAAGGGCGTCAAGATGCTTGGCGGGGTGGAATATCTGGGCGTGGACGATGCCGGCCTGCGCATCCGCGTGGAAGGCAGCGAACAGCTGCTGGATGTCGGTACGGTGGTGGTGTGCGCCGGGCAGGAGCCGCGCCGCGAGTTGCTGGCCGCGCTACAAGCCAATGGCCAGCAGCCGCACCTGATCGGCGGCGCGGACGTGGCGGCCGAACTGGATGCCAAGCGCGCGATCAACCAGGCAAGTCGGTTGGCCGCGACCCTGTAAGGGGTTCTCGACGACGGCGTCACTACGACGCCGTCGTCGTGCTGAGGGCTCGGCTGCACGGCTGACGTGCATGCGGCATTACCGACGCCGACGTGTACGCGGATGTGGCGGTCTGCAACGCCCATCTTTTTCTTGTCGCGCGGCTCGGCGATACGCGCCCGATGCATCATCGCCTCACGCCCTACCGCCTGCCATCTTGCGTGCCTGCATGACTGCGTATTTCGACAAGCGCCTGCCTGGTAGACGGGCTCTTATCGAAACTAGAACGTGCTCAGGTCAACGCTTGCTGCTTGCTTTGTCGATCTGCAGTTTCCGCTACAGCATCAGCGCGCTCACGGGATGCGATCGCACCGCATGTCTTATCGCTTCGACAGAGATTTTCGCAAGGTGCATGCGCGCGTTGATGACAGTGCGTGCTGCACTGGCTGCAGCATTATGCGCATCAGCGCCGCCTTCGCTTTGGCGCCCATTCGTCTTAAAAATTTTGTGTCTGACACTTTTGCACTTGAGCATCTTCGCGCTCTTGTGCTCTTGTGCTCTTGTGCTCTTGAACATGCGAACCCGGAAACAATCGCAACGCAATAACGCGCACCACTGGCGCATCGAAATGATCGACGAGCTTTCGAAACATCGCCAGGCATCTTTCGAACATCATGCGACGCCTGCAATCGTGACGTAATGACAGATAGCTTTCGCTGCAACGGCTGGCGTCTGCGCTGCTTCCGATGGTGTTACCAGCAGATGCATCAACTGCGCATCTATACGCATCAAAGATGATGCATAAATCACCATCGAGCAGCACGACGCTGCAGCTCGGACGCGCAGCACTTCCGCCATCTCTGTGGTATGCGCAACGCTTGTCTTTCTCGCGCATCCGCGGTCGATGTACGAAACTCAATTACTCAACGCCACCAGCCAGCACGACAACGCGTGACGAGCGCGTATATGAAAGTTGCACTTTTCCGGCGGGCGCTGTTGCCCACCAGTGCCATCATCCAAGCGGCGCGCAGTGCCGCAAACGCGCGCGATGTGGCAAGGAACTTACGCAGCACAACAGTCGCTGCAATGATGCGACGCAGATTCGATGTTGCGATGCACGCGACGCTGTTGCGCAGTGCTATGCGTTGCGGGCAATCGTCGTCGTCAACCCCTCTCATTCAGCCGCGATTGTGTGATCGACGCCTACCTTGCGCCAACTTTTTGACCCACCGCATTTGGTGGGCGCCTTCGGCAGATGGTCTTTCGCCGAAGCATTTGGCGACCGGTGGCAGGTCGCCTCCCCATGACGCCAAGCCCTCTGCACTGGTGCATCCACATTGGATGCTCTGCGGACCGGCCCATACGGAGCAAGGAGTTCTATGAAACTTGTTTGGATACTCTGGCTGTCGCATGTGTTGCCGCAGCCAGCCGCAGATTCGCTGTGTTTGAGCACGACCGTCCATCTGGAAGCGCGCGACCAGACCTTGCGTGGCCAGCAGGCCGTTGCAGAAGTTGCACTGCGCCGCCTGGATAGCGGTTTGTGGGGCGACTCGATGTGCCAGGTGGTCACTGCACGCAAGCAGTTCGCGCCGACGATCGTCGCGCCAGGCACGCAGTTGAAGAACGACGATGCCTGGAACAAGGCATTGGGTGTTGCACTGGCAGCGCAGCGCAACTGGGCATTGCCGGTTGGCCAACGCAAAGAGATCGTGCCGGGCGCCAGCCACTTTGCCGCAAGCGCAATCGCAAGCCCCAGCTGGCGCAATGCCTATCAGGTGGCCACCATCGGCGACCACACGTTCTATCGCGTGCAATCGCTGCGCCCGCGCAACGCGTCCTGAGCGCGCGGCGTTGCGGCGCCTGCGAGCGTCATAGGTTGCCGAGTCGCCGATCATCAAGATGCAGTGCCGATGGGTTTGATGCGTTTCAAGCGCCCATCTCGAGACAGTCATGCGTCGCAGCGCGACGAACACAGCGCCCACAGGGCAATCAGTCGGTGCGGCCGCACGCCGTATCAGGCACCGCCCCGTCTCGCACAGCCGGTGGGTTGCAAACAAGATCCTGACCAAGCCGGAGCCGCCACGTGCGCGCGGCCAGCTCGGTGATGCCATTCATATCGGCGCGACACCGGGACACCGGCTCCAGCGACCACAAGGCAACTCAGCGGCGCCCTATTGAAGCCGCATTACCCGCTGCGCGCTCCACACGGCGTCGTCTGCCCGCTAAGCTTGGATCTTCATTCCCGCGGGTATCGTCCATGAAGCTGTATACCAAGCCCGGCGCTTGTTCGCTGGCAGATCACATCGTGTTGCGTTGGTCGGGGCTGCCGTTCGAGCTGAGTGTGGTCGATGCGGCGACGATGAAATCTCCCGAATACTTGCGCCTGAATCCCGCAGGCGCCGTGCCATTGCTGCTGGTCGACGATTGGGCACTGACGCAGAACGCAGCCATCCTCAATTACATCGCCGACATCGCACCGCTCACCGGCCTGGCCGGCGATGGCACCGCGCGCAGCCGTGCCGAAATCAATCGGTGGATCGCCTTCGTCAACGCCGACGTGCACCCCACCTTCAAGCCGATCTTCGGCAGCACCGCGTATCTGCAAGACCCGGCGCTGATTGCACGCAGCCAGGACGATGCGCGCAGCAAATTGCGCACGCTGTACGAGCGCGTCGATGCGCATCTGCAAGGTCGCACCTGGCTTGCCAGCGACAGCCACACCGGTGCCGATGCGTATCTGTTCGTCACCTTGCTGTGGGCGCAGAAAGTCGCGGTGAATCTGGATGGATTGAATGCGCTGCAGACGTTCGTGCAACGCATGCTGGCCGATGCCGATGTGCAGGCTGCACTCAAGGCCGAAGGTCTGGCCTGACCGCGCAGGCGTCTGCCACACGACGCGCAATAAAAACGCCGGGCAATGCCCGGCGTTTTCATGACAGCAGTGACCGAACAACTCAGCCCAGCAGATGCGCTACGCCGCTGCGCTCTTCTTCCAGCTCAGCCAGGGTCTTGTCGATGTACTTCTGGCTGAAGTCGTCGATCGGCAGATCCTTGACGATGGTGTACTTGCCGTTTTCGGTGGTGACGGGGAAGCCGAACATCACGCCTTCCGGAATGCCGTAGGAGCCGTCCGACGGCACGCCCATCGTCACCCACTTACCGTTGGTGCCCAGCACCCAGTCACGAATGTGGTCGATAGCGGCATTGGCGGCGGAGGCGGCCGAGGACAGGCCACGCGCTTCGATGATCGCTGCACCGCGCTTGCCCACGGTCGGAATGAAGGTGGAAGCGTTCCACTCCTGGTCGTTGATCGCATCGCTGATGGAGGCGCCATCGGCGGTGGCGAAACGATAATCCGGGTACATGGTCGGGCTGTGGTTACCCCACACCGCCAGCTTCTCGATGCCGGCGACCGGCTTGCCGAGCTTGGCCGAGAGCTGGCTCAGCGCACGGTTGTGGTCCAGGCGCAGCATGGCGGTGAAATTCTTCGGGTCCAGGTCCGGCGCCGACTTCATGGCGATGTAGGCGTTGGTGTTGGCCGGGTTGCCGACCACCAGCACCTTCACGTCGCGCTTGGCGACCTTGTTCAGGGCCGCGCCCTGTGCGGTGAAGATCTCCGCATTGGCCAGCAGCAGGTCCTTGCGCTCCATGCCCGGGCCGCGCGGACGCGAACCGACCAGCAGGGCGACGTCGACGTCCTTGAAGGCCACTTCGGCGTCGTCGGTACCGACCATGCCGGCCAGCAGCGGGAACGCGCAGTCTTCCAGCTCCATCATCACGCCCTTGAGGGCGGCCTGGGCCTTCTCAATCGGCAGTTCAAGCAACTGCAGAATGACCGGCTGGTCCTTGCCCAGCATTTCGCCGGAAGCGATGCGGAACAGCAGGGCATAGCCGATCTGGCCGGCGGCGCCGGTCACAGCAACACGAACAGGTGCTTTCATGGGGTGTTTCCTCTGCTAAAAAACGTTGGTGGGGGTCGCACGCTGGCGGGGCGCAAGGCCGGGCGGCGCGCATTGACAAGCGAACGGCCGCACATGGCGGCCGTTCGACGGGATGCGATCAGGCGGCGAGGATCTTGTTCCACTCCGCAACGCGGTCGGCCTTGGCGGCCAGCACGGCGTCGGTGTCGCCTTCGATGGTGAGCGTCTTGATGGTGTCGCCCTGGGCAACGCTATCAACCACGTCCAGGCCCTGGGTGACCTTGCCGAACACGGTGTGCTTGCCGTCCAGCCACGGAGTGGCGGTGTGGGTGATGAAGAACTGGCTGCCGTTGGTGTTCGGGCCGGCATTGGCCATGGACAGCACGCCGCGCTCGTGACCGACGCCATTGTTGGCCTCGTCTTCGAAACGGTAGCCCGGGCCGCCGCGGCCGGAACCTTCGGGGCAACCGCCCTGGATCATGAAGTCGGCGATGACGCGGTGGAAGCTCAGACCGTTGTAGAAACCGCGCTTGGCCAGGTTGACGAAGTTGGCAACCGTCAGCGGGGCCTTGTCCGGGTACAGCTCGACGACGATCGGGCCGCGGGAGGTGTCGAAAGTGGCGATCAGGGACATAGAAATCCTTGCAGGTTCTGGGGTGATCAATAGCCCGCTAGGATACACCCGGGTGCGTGGCCGACCGCATGGGTACGACCATCGTTCAACGCTCCCGCCCGCCCGGCGCGTGGCCCGTCACGCTGGCTGAATGGGCCATCTGAATCGACTTCGGGAAATCGGCAACGGCAGCGCAACGAAACCGCTATAATGTCGGGCTTACCTCATCTCAAGACTGGCGCCAGACAGGGGCCCTTTCCGCATGTCTATCGAAAAACTCCGCAATATCGCCATCGTCGCGCACGTCGACCATGGCAAGACCACCCTCGTCGACTGCCTGCTGAAGCAGTCGGGCACCCTGTCCGAACGCACCGTGTTGGCTGAACGCGTGATGGACAGCAACGACCAGGAAAAGGAACGCGGCATCACGATCCTGGCCAAGAACACCGCCATCACCTGGCAGGGCAACCGCATCAACATCGTCGACACCCCTGGACACGCCGACTTCGGTGGCGAAGTCGAGCGCGTGCTGTCGATGGTGGACTCGGTGCTGATCCTGGTCGACGCGATGGACGGCCCGATGCCGCAGACCCGCTTCGTGACCCAGAAGGCCTTTGCGATGGGCTTCAAGCCGATCGTGGTGGTCAACAAGATCGACCGTCCCGGCGCACGCCCGGACTGGGTGATCGACCAGGTGTTCGACCTGTTCGACAAGCTCGGCGCCACCGACGAGCAGCTGGATTTCCCGATCGTCTACACCTCCGCACTGAACGGCTACGCCAGCCTGGATTCGGACGTGCGCGAAGGCGACATGACCCCGCTGTACGAAGCGATCATGCAGCACGTCTCGGCCCCGGACGTGGACCCGGACGGCCCGTTCCAGATGCGCATCAGCCAGCTGGACTACAACAACTTCGTCGGCGTGATCGGCATCGGCCGCATCCAGCGCGGCACTCTGAAGAAGAACATGCCGGTCAGCGTGATCGACCGCGAAGGCAAGAAGCGCCAGGGCAAGGTGCTGCAGGTGCTGGGCTTCCTGGGCCTGGAGCGTATCGAGCAGGACACCGCCGAGGCCGGCGACATCGTGGCCATCTCCGGCATCCAGGAACTGACCATCTCCGACACCGTGTGCGCGCTCGATCATCCCGAAGCGCTGCCGGCGCTGACCGTGGACGAGCCGACCATCTCGATGACCTTCCAGGTCAACAACTCGCCGTTCGCCGGCAACAAGGACCTGTCCGGCGGCAAGTTCCTGACCAGCCGCCAGCTGCGCGACCGCCTGGACCGCGAGAAGGTGCACAACGTGGCGCTGAAGGTCGAGGAAGGCTCGGACGCCGACAAGTTCCTGGTCTCCGGCCGTGGCGAGCTGCACCTGTCGGTGCTGATCGAAAACATGCGTCGTGAAGGCTACGAGCTGGCCGTGTCGCGTCCGGAAGTGATCATCAAGGAAATCGACGGCAAGCTGATGGAGCCGATCGAACAGCTGGTGGTGGACATCGAAGAACAGCACCAGGGCGGCGTGATGGAAAAGCTGGGCACCCGCAAGGGCCAGCTGAAGAACATGGAACCCGACGGCAAGGGCCGCGTGCGCCTGGATTACATGATCCCGGCGCGTGGCCTGATCGGCTTCCAGAACGAATTCCGCACCCTGACCCAGGGGTCGGGCCTGCTGTTCCACGTGTTCGACCATTACGGTCCGAAGGAACAGGGCGCCATCGCCAAGCGCCAGAACGGCGTGATGATCGCCAACGCACCGGGTGCGACCCCGGCGTATGCATTGGGGCCGCTGGAAGAGCGTGGCCGTCTGTTCGCCGCCGAAGGCGACAACGTGTACGAAGGCCAGCTGGTCGGCATCCACTCCAAGGACAACGACCTGACCGTCAACGCGATCAAGACCAAGCCGCTGACCAACATGCGCGCCTCGGGCAAGGACGATGCGATCAAGCTGACCCCGGCGATCAAGTACACGCTGGAACAGGCGCTGGACTTCATCGAGGACGACGAGCTGGTGGAAGTCACCCCGAAGGAAATCCGCCTGCGCAAGAAGTTCCTGACGGAAAGCGACCGCAAGCGCGCCGGCCGTTCGGGCTGAGTTGTTGAGCTGACGCGTGAGTAACAAACCCTATAGCCCGGATCCGCGCGCGCATCCGGGACTGCATGTGATCGCCTTGCTTGAGGCGGTCAAGGGAACGCTTGCGCTGTTGGCGGCGACGGGCCTGGAAATTCTGGGCCCGCTCCCGCTGCAAAACGCGGTCATCACCCTGATCCGCCGCTTCAATCTGGACCCCGACCACGGCGCACTGCCGTCGTTGCTCAAGACCATCAGCCCCGATGCGGTGCATCTGGCCGCTGCTGCCATGCTGGCCTATGGCCTGCTGCATGTGGTGGAAGCCTGGGGTCTGTGGCGTGCCAAGGCGTGGGCCTCGGTGCTGGGCTGCCTGTCGGCGGCCATCTATCTGCCTTTCGATATCTACGCCATCGTGCGCCACCCTGGCTGGACCGCCTGGGGCGTGCTGGCGATCAACCTGCTGGTGGTCGGCGTGCTGGCACGCGATCTGGTGCGGCGCCGCAGTCGCTGAGTTTGCCGCCCGTTGGCGGGCATGTCCTTCCGTTGTCACCCCGACGCAGCGCCGTTAGCCTGCAACTTCTCCCCGGGGACGACCTTCCATGCGATTCACTCCTTTGTCCTTCGCGCTGCTTGCCGCGCTGTGCGGCTGTGCGCATGCCGATGATCCGTCGCGTTCTGCGACCGGCGCTGCCAACGCATCCACCGTCCTTTCGTTCGATCTGAGCGAGGCCGACGTCGCCGGCCTGCAGGCGCGCATGGCCAGCGGCCAGAGCAGCAGCCTGCAACTGACGCGCGCGTATCTGCAGCGGATTGCCGGCATCGATCGCGCCGGCCCCAGGCTCAACTCGGTGATCGAACTCAATCCACAGGCCGAAGCCGACGCACGCGCCCTGGACGCCGAACGCAAAGCCGGCCACGTGCGTGGGCCGCTGCACGGCATCCCGGTGCTGCTGAAGGACAATATCGACGCGCTGCCGATGGTCAACAGCGCCGGCTCGCTCGCGTTGGCCGAGTTCCGCCCCGACCGCGATGCGTTTGTGGTGCAGCGTCTGCGCGCCGCCGGTGCGGTGATCCTGAGCAAGACCAACCTCAGCGAATGGGCCAATTTCCGCTCCACCCAATCCAGTTCCGGCTGGAGCGGACGCGGGGGGCTCACGCGCAATCCGTATGCGCTGGATCGTAATCCCTGCGGTTCCAGTGCCGGCACCGGTGCGGCCATCGCGGCCAGCCTGGCCACCGTCGGCATCGGTACCGAAACCGACGGCAGCATCACCTGTCCGGCATCGGTCAACGGCCTGGTCGGGCTCAAGCCGACCGTGGGCCTGGTCAGTCGCGACGGCATCATCCCGATTTCCGCCAGCCAGGACACCGCCGGCCCGATGACGCGCAGCGTCGCCGATGCGGCTGCAGTGCTGCAGGCCATCGCCGCACCCGACCCGCAGGACCCGGCCACCGCCAAGGCACCGGCGACCAGCGTCGATTACCTGGCCCACCTGAAACCCGACAGCCTGCGTGGCGCGCGCCTGGGCCTGTTGCGCAACCCGCTGCGCGAGGACCCGGCGATCGCCGCGGCGCTCGACCGCGCCGTGCGCACCCTGCGTGACGCCGGCGACACCGTGGTTGAGACCGCGCTGGCCACGGATGGCAAGTGGGATGCTGCCGAGCAAACGGTCTTATTGGTCGAATTCAAGGCCGGTTTGAACGCGTATCTGCAGAACCACCGCGCGCCCGTGGCGAGCCTGGAGCAGTTGATTGCGTTCAATCGCACGCAGGCGCAGCGCGAGATGCCGTACTTCGGGCAGGAGTTGTTCGAACAGGCGCAGGCAGCGCCCGGTCTGGACGATGCGGGGTACCTGAGTGCGCGCGCCACTGCCAGACGGCTCGCCGGACCGGAAGGCATCGACGCAGCCTTGAAGGCAGATCGCCTGGATGCCTTGATCGTGCCCACCACCGGCGCGGCATGGATCACCACGCTCGGCAAGGGCGATACCTTCCCCGGTGCCGGCTATGGTGCCGCGGCGGTGGCCGGCTATCCAAGCCTGAGCGTGCCGATGGGGCAGACCCAGGGCTTGCCACTCGGCCTGTTGTTCATGGGCACGGCCTGGAGCGAGCCGCGCCTGATCGAGCTGGCGTATGCCTACGAACAACGCAGCCATGCGCGCTTTACGCCTGGCTATGCGCCAAGTGCGCCGAGTGCGCGCGATCCAGCCACATCAGCACCCGTGCCCGTCGTGCCGGCACGGGCGTCGATCAAGAAGGATTGATTGGGCGACGCATGACCACGTGCCACGGCTGGCACTGGACGCCGCACTGACGCATGCAAGCGCAGCCGGTACTTGCGCGAACCACTGCAAGCGCCAAGACCGTGCCCTCCGATACCTTCATAACTACCAACCGTACGTCTTGGACGCCGGTAGCCAGCGCTATACGAGGCCCCGAGAACGACTATCAAACCGTAGCGAGCAGTCGCCTGATGCGTACGTAGCGCGCACAGTGCGAAGACACCGGAGGACATGCGGATGCCGAGCACCGGCCGCACCGCTTGGCGCCCGTGCAAGCGGTCTTGGCCGCGCTAGATGCTGGCCGCAGGCTCGCCGTCTTCGGCACCCGGCGAGCGCACGCTCTCCTGTGCAATCGGCTCGGCAGGGCGTGATGGCGTTCTTTCCTGCGTCGCGATTTCGGCGCGCAGCCTCGGCAAGGCATAGGCATGCTCGCGGATCAGGAAATCGATCATGCGTTCGCGCACCAGGCAGCGCAGATCGAAGGCATCGCCGGAATTGCGTGCGCTCACCAGCAGTCGCACCTGGATGGTGTTGTCGCTGGTGTCGGTAATCTGGGTCACGCACACGCGGCCATCCCATAGCGGTTCGCTGTGGCAGATGCGCTCCAGCTCCGCACGTACCGCTGCAATCGGCGTGCGGTAATCCAGCCACAGAAACGCGGTGCCGAGCAGATCGGCACTGCTGCGCGTCCAGTTCTGAAACGGGTTTTCGATCCACCAGGTCAGCGGCACCACCATGCGGCGCTCGTCCCAGATCCGTACCACCACGTACGAGCTGCCGATCTCTTCGATGCGGCCCCACTCGCCTTCCACGATCACCACATCGTCCAGGCGAATCGGCTGGGTCAGTGCAATCTGCAAGCCGGCGATCAGGTTGCCGAACACCGGCTTGGCCGCGATACCGGCCACCAGCCCGATGATGCCGGCCGACGCCAGCAAGGTCTTGCCGATCTGGCGCACCTGCGGGAAGGTCAGCAGCACCACCGAAATGCCGAGCAAGATCACCGTGCCCATCAGCACGCGGCTCAGCACCCGCGTCTGGGTCTGGATGCGCCGTGCGGTGAGGTTGTCCGACACCTCGATCGGGTTGCTGCGCAAGATCGCCGCCTCGCCGGCGGCCACCGCGCGTACCAGCAGCCAGGTGACGCAGCCGACGATTCCCAGGTGCAGCAGATGCTGCACCGCTGCCAGCGCCTTGCCGGCCAACGGCGTCGCTTCGGTGGCGATCCCCAGAAACAACAACGGCAGGATAAACGCCGCCGGCAGCGTGATCACGCGAATGATGCGCGCGCGGCGGTAGTCGCGGCCCTGCATGCGGCGAAACAGCCACAGCATCAACGACCAGGTGACGATGCCCGCCAGCAGCGAGGCACCGAGCGGAATTGCGTATTCGCGGATGACGTTCCAATCGGCAGTCAAACCGTTCCTCCTGTGGGGGAAAGAGGGATGGCTGCCAGAGCATGCCGCACGCGGCATGAGCATCACGTCATGCGCATACGCCGATCATGCGCCCAGCGGCTGCGAGGCCACCTGTTGCTGCTTGCGCACGATCGCCATCGCAATTTCCAGCGACTGCTCGTAGTTCAGACGCGGATCCACGCTGGAGCGATACGCCCGTTCCAGATCGCGCTCGGTGAGCTCGCGCGCACCGCCGGTGCATTCGGTGACATCTTCGCCGGTGAGTTCCAGATGCACGCCGCCCAGCCGCGTGCCGGCGGCCGCGTGCAGATCGAACGAGGTCTCCACTTCGTTGCGAATATTGTCGAAACGCCGCGTTTTATAGCCATTTCCGGTGCTTTCGGTATTGCCGTGCATCGCATCGCACACCCACAGCACCCGCCGCCCGTCGCGCTTGACCGCATCCAGCAACGGCGGCAACTTCTCGGCGATCTGCGCCGCACCCATGCGATGGATGAAGCTCAAACGCCCGGGCTCGTCCTCGGGATTGAGCACATCGATCAGGCGCAAGAGCTGGTCAGGCTGCACCGACGGCCCGACCTTGATCGCAATCGGGTTACGCACGCCACGCAGGTATTCCACGTGCGCGCCATCCAGCGCGGCCGTCCGCATCCCGATCCACGGGTAGTGCGTGCTCAGATTGAACCAGCCCCACTGACGCGGCACCTGACGGGTCAGGCCTTCTTCGTACGGCAGCAACAAGGCCTCGTGCGAGGTGTAGAAATCGATGCGATTGAGGTTGTATACCTCTGCCCCGGACAGCGTTTCCATGAAGCGCACGGCGTCGCCGATCGAGGCCACCATCTTCTGGTAGTCCGCCGCCAGCGGCGAATAGCCCACCCAGTCCAGATTCCAGTATTCGGGGTGATGCAGGTCGGCGAAGCCGCCGTCGATCAACGCGCGCACGAAGTTCATCGTCATTGCCGAGCGCGAATGCGCGGTGATCATGCGACGCGGATCGGGCACGCGCGCGGCCTCGGTAAAGTCCGGCGCGTTGATCACATCGCCGCGATAGCTCGGCAAGGTCACCCCATCGCGCGTTTCGGTGTCGGCCGAGCGCGGCTTGGCGTATTGCCCGGCAAAGCGCCCCACCCGCACCACCGGCAAATGCAGGCCATGCACCAGCACCAGGCTCATTTGCAGCAGCACCTTCAACCGGTTGGAGATGGTGCCCGATTCGCAATCGCTGAAATTTTCAGCGCAATCGCCACCCTGCAGCAGGAAGCGTTTGCCTTCCTGCGCTTCGGCCAACTGGCGCTTGAGCGCAAAGATTTCCCACGAGGTCACCAGCGGCGGCAGCCGCCCCAACTCGTGCATGGCCGCCTGCAGCGCGCGCTCATCCGGGTACACCGGCAGCTGCAATGCAGGTTTGCTGCGCCAGCTGTCCGGTGCCCACGCTGCGGCGGCCGAATCGGTAGCGGAAGTGGCAACAGGAAGATTCATGAAAGGACTCCTAGGCAGCCTGCGATGTTCGCAGAGCCGGCACGCTACGCAAAGCGCCTGGAGGCCAGTGGCACCGAATTGCCACCGCCGCATCCGTCCAATGTGCTTATCGCACGCAAGCGCTTTGACCTGAACAGCAAACAACATGGCCTGTCGAGCCATGACTTTCGACCTACGCTAGCGCTCGCCAAAGCGCTCAACGTTACAACATAACAACACCTCCCCTCACCCGCCTCGCGAAACCGCCATGACTCCTCGTCTCCTGTCTGCCGCCATTACCGCCGCCCTGCTGGCAGCCCCCATCGGTATGGCGTTTGCTGCCGATGCCGATGCCGACGCCGAACGCACGACCGATCTAGACACGGTCAATGTGATCGCCAAGCTCGAGGCGGCGCGCAATGCCCTGTCGCCGGACATCGGCAGCAGCCAATTCGCCATCACCGCTGACGACATCGATCGCCTGCCGCTCGGCGCGGCGACCCCACTCAATCAGGTCCTGTTGCAAGCGCCGGGCGTGGTGCAGGATTCCTACGGCGGCATCCACGTACGCGGCGACCACGCCAACCTGCAGTACCGCATCAACGGCGTGATCATTCCCGAATCCATCTCCGGCTTCGGCCAGAGCCTGGAGCCCCGCATCATCAAGAACCTCAAACTGCTCGATGGCGCGTTGCCGGCACAGTTCGGCGACCGCACCGCTGCGGTGGTCGACATCACCACCAAGAGCGGTGCCGAGCTCGGCAATGGCGGCAGCGTCGGTATTACCGCCGGCTCATTCGGCACCATCAACCCCAACGCCTCGCTGTGGGGCAGCAGCGGGCGTTGGAGCTGGTTCGTCAGCGGCGATTACGACCAGAACAAGAATGGCCTGGAAAACCCGGTCGACAGCCTCAACCCCCTCCATGACAAAACCCATCAGGGCAAGGGCTTCGCCGATCTGACCTACCTGGTCAACGACAACACCCGTCTCAGCCTGCTGGTCGGCTACGCGAACAATCGCTTCCAGATCCCCAACAATCCGGGGCAGACGCCGGCCTTCGATTACCTGGGCACCAGCGATTTCGACTCCTCGCGCCTGGACGAGAATCAACGCGAAAACACCCGCTTCGGCACCCTGGCCCTGCAAGGCACGCTCGGCGACACCAACTATCAGCTCTCCGCCGGCCAGCGTTACAGCAACGTCGCCTTCTCCTCTGACGTTGCCGGCGACCTGATCTTCAACGGCATCGCCTCGCAGGTGGACCGCAGCAACCGCGCCAATACCGTGCAGGCGGACTTCGCAACGCCATGGGGCGGCTCGCACACGCTGCGCTACGGCGTGTATGGCAATTTCGAACACGCCATCGCCAGCAACAATTCGTATGTCTTCCCCGCCAACGACGACGGCAGCCAGAGCAGCAACGTGCCACTGTTCATTCCCGACGGCAGCCGTTTCCATGCCAGCACCTACGCGCTCTACCTGCAGGACGAGTGGAAGATCGGCGAGGACTGGACCGTCAATTACGGGCTGCGCGGCGACAAGTACAAGGCCTTCGGCGCGACCGAAGGTCAGCTCAGCCCGCGCCTGGGCGTCATCTGGCGCGCCAGCGGCAGCACCACCCTGCACGCCGGATACGCGCGTTACTTCACCCCACCGGCCAGCGAGCTGATCTCCACCAGCGACATCGCGCTCTACGACGGCACCACCAACCAGCAGTCGGCCGGTGACGGCCCGACCACGCCACTGAGCGAGCGTAGCGACTACTACGACCTGGGCATCTCGCAAGTGGTCACCGACCATCTGACGCTCGGCCTGGACACCTATTACCGCAAGGCCGACCGGCTCCAGGACGAAGGCCAGTTCGGTGCCGCCTATATCTATTCCACCTTCAATTACCGCTATGGCCGCATCCGCGGCGCCGAATTCAGTGCCGACTACACCAACGGGCCGGTGACGGCGTATTTCAACCTTGCCTACAGCAAAGCCATGGGCAAGCGGGTCATGACCAGCCTGTACAATTTCGATCCGGATGCGCTGGCCTATACCTACGACAACTGGATCCACCTGGATCACGACCAGAAGCTGACCTCGTCCGGCGGCATCAACTACGCCTTCAGCGAAGGCAGCAAGGTCGGCCTCAACTATCTGTTCGGCAGCGGCTTGCGCACCGATACCGACACCGTGCCCAACGGCGCTTCGCTTCCGTCGTACTTCCAGTTGAACGCCAGCGTCGGCCACGACTTCGACGTCAATACGCATCCGCTGCACGTGCAATTGGCCGCGGTCAATGTCCTCAACCGCAGCTACCAGTTGCGCGACGGCGGCGGTATCGGCGTCTTCGCGCCGCAGTGGGCGCCGCGCCGCGGCGTCTATGTGAGCCTGCAACAGGATTTCTGATGCGGTGCAAGGCAACGGATGGAACGGGGCAAAACCGGCCCATTCGTTGCCGAAGTCCGATGACCGAGCCTAGCGAGCAGCTGGCCACGCTGCGTACCGCCCGCATGCGGGATACGCATCGTTTGGCAGACGCATGCATCGGCTTATTGATTCGAGCGGTGCCGCGATCCAACGGCGATCCACCAACGCTGGTCACCGGAAGGACCCAGGAGTCAGTCAAGCCTTCGATGTCCTCATTGGCGCTCGCGGTCGACACGCCGCAGACGCGTGCAAGCGGCAGCGGCGGCGTCCAGCATCAAGGCCTGGAAGCAGACACGCCGGCCCAGCGCAGCGCAGGCCGGCCACCTTGCGACGAACCAAGGTGCCTGACCTGCAGCGGATCAGGCGCCCCTTCTACCCGCCGATCACGCATCAGCGTCGCCTAGGTGACGCACAGCACCCGTTGACCATCACGATGACCCTGCACGCCTACCAGGCTGCCGCAGGGCATTACAACGCACCGGAGCTGTTAGTGATGGACCGAGCTACGCCGCGCCTTGAAGCCCGCGTACAGCGCCCACAACGCCAACCCCACGAACCACACCATGCTCCACATCGGCATGCTCAACCCGAGGAAGCGCCAATCGATATTGCCGCAGTCGCCGGTGCCGGTCAGCACGGTGCGGAACACCTCGAAGGGCCCCATCGTCTCGCTCAGAAAGCTCAACGGCGGCCCGCACGAAGACATCATGTCCTTGGGCCGGATCTGCACCCACACATGCCGCGCAGCGATGCCCATGCCTACGCCTGCGGCGATGAAACTCAAGACCCCATAGACCTTGCGCCCGGCGGCGGCACGCGGCCCATGCAGTGCGCCGAGCAGGAAAAACACTGCCAGCGCCGCGAAGGCGATCCGTTGGAAGATGCACAGCGGGCACGGCTCCAGACCCAGATGCAACTGCACATAGATCGCGTAAGCCAGCAATCCTGCGCATGCAAGAAAGCCCAGCAGAAACTGCGCCCGGAAACTCCAACGAAATGGATTCATCGTCACTGCTTGCCTTGGGTCAGGTTGTCGATTATCAGCCATCGCCACGGCCGTGACCACGCATGCTCGAATGCGCGGCCCATGGGGTGAAGCGCCTGGCGGGATCCGCCGCATGACGGCGACGCGGCCCTTCGGGCGAGGCGCCGGGCGGATCTGCCGCATGGCCGCGACAAGGCGAGCAAGCGCTGCACGCATTACTCCAGAGGTCAGGATCACCGCATGAAACATCCAATCGCGGCGACGCCGATGCGGCCTTGGGCACCAACACGCGTCGACCAAGCCGCAGGCGCGTTTCCGTGCACGCCTGCGTAGCCGCATCGCTCCAGCTTGCGCAGCACGCGCCGGCCGACTGATAGAGCCGACAGCGTTCAGCACCCAACCCATTCGACTGGCAATAAAAAAGCCCGGCGCGTGCCGGGCTTTTTCGAGAATTTTTACAGAGGCGATCCGATTACTCGGCCACTTCTTCGGCAACGACCGGACGGTCGACCAGCTCGACATACGCCATCGGCGCATTGTCACCAGCACGGAAGCCGGCCTTCAGGATACGCAGGTAGCCGCCGGGACGGGTCGCATAACGCGGGCCCAGTTCGACGAACAGCTTGCCCACCGCTTCCTTGTCGCGCAGGCGAGCGAACGCCAGACGACGATTGGCAACGCCATCGACCTTGCCGATGGTGATCAGCGGCTCGGCGACGCGACGCAGTTCCTTGGCCTTCGGCAAGGTGGTCTTGATCAGCTCGTGCTTGAACAGCGAGGCGGCCATATTGCGGAACATGGCTTCGCGGTGCGCGCTGGTACGGTTGAACTTACGACCGGATTTCTGGTGACGCATGAGTGTGATTTCCTAAGGAATGTTGAGACTACTGGGAGACGTTGTCGCCATCCTGGCGTTGTTGAATGGACTGCGGTTGGTCCGAGCCGGCCGTCCTTGAACCGGATGTCATCGCAGGCTTTAACCCGTCGATGTAGAAAAACGAACATGGGCGCCCGAAGACGCCCATGCCTTGATGCATTAACCAAGCATGCCGTGCTGAGCGACGCCGGCCGGCGGCCAGTTCTCCAGCTTCATGCCCAGCGCAAGGCCGCGCTGTGCCAGCACTTCCTTGATTTCGGTGAGCGACTTCTTGCCCAGGTTCGGGGTCTTGAGCAGCTCCACTTCGGTCTTCTGGATCAGATCGCCGATGTAATAGATGCTCTCGGCCTTCAGGCAGTTGGCCGAACGCACGGTCAGCTCGAGGTCGTCGATCGGGCGCAGCAGCACCGGATCCACACCGCTGGCAGCCGGCTTGGCCGCACCGCGATCGCGGTGGGTGAAATCGCCGAATACCGACAGCTGATCGCTGAGGATGTCGGCGGCGGTGCGCACGGCTTCCTCGGCATCGATCGTGCCGTTGGTTTCGATATCGATGACCAGCTTGTCGAGGTCGGTACGCTGTTCAACGCGCGCAGCTTCCACGGCGTAGGCAACGCGACGCACCGGCGAGAACGACGCATCCAGCATCAGGCGACCGATGGTGCGGGTCTCTTCATCCGGGCGACGACGCGCAGCAGCCGGCTGATAGCCGAAACCACGCTCGATCTTCAAGCGCATGTTCAATGCGGTGTCCTTGGTCAGGTGGCAGATCACATGGTCGCCGTTGATGATCTCAACGTTGTGATCGGTCCTGATGTCTGCCGCAGTGACCGTACCCGGACCCTGCTTGGACAGCGACAGCGTGGCGCTATCGCCACTATGCATGCGAATGGCCACGTCTTTCAGGTTCAGCAGGACGTCGAGCACGTCTTCCTGCAGACCTTCGACCGTGGTGTACTCGTGCAGCACGCCGTCGATCTCGACCTCGGTGATCGCAAAACCGGGGATCGACGACAACAACACACGACGCAGGGCATTGCCCAACGTGTGCCCGTAACCGCGCTCCAAGGGTTCGATCACGACCTTGGCACGGTTGTCGGTAAGACGTTCGATCTGCGGACCACGGGGGCGCAGAACCTGGTTGGCGGTAACCGTCATGTTGCGGGGTCTCCTGCGAACCTCCGGCAGTACCGGAGGTTCTCCAATGTGAATTACTTCGAATACAACTCGACGATCAGCGCTTCGTTGATATCCGAAGGCAGGTCAGCGCGATCCGGAACGGCCTTGAACACGCCGCTGAACTTCTTCGAATCGACTTCAACCCACGACGGCGTCATGTCGTGCTGCTCAGCCACGGTCAGGGCTTCCTGCACGCGGAGCTGCTTCTGTGCCTTTTCCGACAGCGTGATCGCATCGCCGGCCTTGATCTGGTACGAGGCCAGATTCACCGACTTACCGTTGACCAGCACGCCACGGTGCGACACCAGCTGGCGCGCAGCCGGACGGGTGACGGCAAAGCCCATGCGATAGCAGACGTTGTCCAGACGGGTTTCCAGCAACTGCAGCAGGTTCTCGCCGGTGTTGCCCTTCTTGGTCGAGGCCTTTTTATAGTAGTTGCGGAACTGACGTTCCAGCAGACCGTAGATACGCTTGACCTTCTGCTTTTCGCGCAGCTGGGTGGCGTAGTCGGAGAGCTTGCCCTTGCGAGCCGCGCCGTGCTGGCCGGGCTTCTGCTCAAGCTTGCACTTGGAGTCCAGCGCACGCGCCGGGCTCTTGAGGGAAAGGTCGGCGCCTTCGCGACGCGCGAGCTTACAGGTAGGACCGATATAACGAGCCATTTCTTATCGCTCCCTTTAGACGCGACGCTTCTTCGGCGGACGGCACCCATTGTGCGGGATTGGCGTCACGTCGATGATGTTGGTGATCTTGTAGCCCACGTTGTTCAACGAACGCACGGCCGACTCACGGCCCGGACCCGGACCCTTGATACGCACTTCCAGCGACTTCACGCCGTAATCGAGCGCAGCGCGGCCAGCCTTCTCGGCGGCAACCTGGGCAGCGAACGGGGTCGACTTGCGCGAACCACGGAAACCGGCGCCGCCGGACGTAGCCCACGACAGTGCATTGCCCTGGCGATCGGTGATGGTGACGATGGTGTTGTTGAACGAAGCGTGGACGTGAGCGACGCCGTCAGTGATGACGCGCTTGATCTTCTTCTTCGTTTTCTTTTCTGCTGGCTTGGCCATGATCTATCCCTTACTTCCTGATCGCCTTGCGCGGACCCTTGCGGGTGCGGGCGTTGGTACGGGTGCGCTGACCACGCAGCGGGAGACCACGGCGATGACGCAGACCGCGATAGCAGCCCAGGTCCATCAGTCGCTTGATCGCGATACCGATTTCGCGGCGCAGGTCGCCTTCGACGACATACTTGCCGACTTCGGCGCGCAGGCGCTCGATTTCGGGTTCGGACAGATCACGAATCTTCGTGGTCGAGGTAACGCCTGCGGATTCGCAGAGCTTCTTCGAACGGGTACGGCCGATGCCGTAGATGCTTTGCAACCCGACCCAGACGTGCTTCTGGGCTGGCAGGTTGACGCCTGCAATACGCGCCATGACGCGATTCTCCAACTGAGTGATGGCCCGACAGCGCCCAGGCGCCATCCGGCAGGATGGATCAAAAGTGAACTCGGAATTATAGCAAGGCCTCGGATTGCTTTGAAGCCCGTGGAACCAGAGGTTCCATGGACCCGGCGTGGGGAGTGTGCCCTCGCTCCGGCGCCGGACGGTGTTGATCCAGAAAACTGCTCCGAATCGCCTGTGCTACTCCCGCACAGGACCACCCCGTCACACCCGCGCGCGAGACGTCGCGCGAGCCGCCCTTCTGATCGGAAGATCGTGGCCCGGGAACCAGGCCGTCTTCACGCAATGAAGATCTAGTGTACCACTTAACCGCGCGCAAGACCGCCGCGTGACCCACCCTTCAGGTTGGCTTTCTTCAGCAAGCTCTCATACTGGTGCGACATCAAGTGCGCCTGGATCTGCGCAATGAAGTCCATCACCACCACTACCGCGATCAACAGCGAAGTGCCACCGAAGTGGAACGAGGTACCGAGCTGCGTGCGCATGATTTCCGGCAACAGGCAAACGATCACCAGGTACAACGAACCGGCTGCGGTAAGACGCGTCAGCACACCATCGACATAATCAGCGGTCGCCTTGCCAGGACGGATGCCCGGAATCAATGCGCCCGACTTCTTGAGGTTGTCCGCGGTTTCCTGCGAGTTGAACACCAGCGCGGTATAGAAGAACGCAAAACCAATAATCAGCGCAGCGAAAACCAGCATGTGCACCGGCTCACCGGGCCCAAGCGCGTTGGCGATCTTCTGCAGCCACGACCCCACCCCACCCGAGGCCGCCTGGCCCGACCACATCGACAGCGTCGCCGGGAATGCCAGGATGCTGGACGCGAAGATCGGCGGAATCACGCCGGCCATGTTGAGCTTCAGCGGCAGGAACGAGGTCTGATTCATGTACGCATTGCGACCGCCCTGGCGGCGCGCGTAGTTGACCGTGATCCGGCGCTGCCCACGCTCGACAAACACGACGAACAGCGTGAACGCCAGGATCGTGATGACGATCAACAACAGCGAAATAAAGCTCAGATTGCCTTCGCGGAAGGCTTCGACAGTCTGGATGGCCGCCGACGGCAGGCCTGCGACAATACCGGCGAAGATGATCAACGACACACCGTTGCCGATGCCACGCTCGGTGACCTGCTCGCCGACCCACATCAGAAAGATGGTGCCAGCGGTCAACGCGATCACTGCGGTGAGCACGAAGCCCATGCCCGGCGCATAAACCACCGGAGCGCCGCCCGGGGCGGTCTGGTTCTGCAGTGCCAGCGCGATACTGCCGCCCTGCACCACCGCCAGCAACACCGCACCAATGCGCGAATACTGGGTGATCTTGCGTCGGCCCGATTCGCCTTCTTTCTGCATCGCCTTGAGGGCGGGAAAGATATGCGTGGCCAACTGGATCACGATCGATGCCGAGATGTACGGCATCACGTTCAACGCAAAAATACTGAAACGGTGCAGGGCGCCGCCCGAGAACATGTTGAACATGTCCACGATGCCGCCGCCCTGCGCCTGCATCAACGAAAGCATGGCATCGGGATTCACGCCAGGCACCGGCACGTAGCAGCCGATGCGATAGACGATCAATGCCCCGAGGACGAACAGTAGCCGCTGGCGAAGTTCCGTGAACTTGCCGAGCCCGCCACCGAGGTTACCAATGCCAGCCTGCGCCATCTGCCGATTACTCCTCTACGCTGCCGCCGGCAGCTTCGATTGCCGCCTTGGCGCCTGCGGTTGCCGCAACGCCCTTCAGCACGAACTTCTTGCTCAGCTCGCCCTTCAGCACGATCTTCGCCTTCTTGGCGCGGCTCGGCACCAAATTGGCCGTACGCAGCGCTGCGAAATCGACATCACCGGCATCCAGCTTGTCCAGCTGATACGACAGCACTTCTGCAGTATCGCGCGCCATCTTGGAGCGGAAACCGATCTTGGGCAGACGGCGCTGCATCGGGGTCTGGCCGCCTTCGAAGCCGGCCTTGATCTTGCCGCCACCCTTACGAGCGAACGAACCCTTGTGACCGCGACCAGCGGTCTTGCCGAGGCCCGAACCGATACCACGACCGACGCGGGTGCGCTCGGTACGGGCGCCGTCGGCCGGCTTGAGGTCATTAAGACGCAGAGTCATGGGATTACTCCTCAACCTTGACGAGGTAGTGAACCGTATTGATCAGGCCACGCACCTGCGGGCTGTCCTTCAGTTCACGCACATCGTTGAGCTTATTCAGGCCCAACGCACGCACCGACAGGCGGTGACGCGACTGGGTTCCACGCAGGCCACGCACCAGGCGCACCTTCACGGTCTTGTTGGTGTCCTTAGCCATGGTTGAGCTCCTCCACCTTCTTGCCGCGCTTGGCCGCAACGCGTGCCGGCGACTGCACTTCCGACAGACCCTTCAGAGTCGCGCGGACCAGGTTGATCGGATTACGCGAACCGACGGCCTTAGCCAGCACGTTCTTCACGCCAACCGCTTCCAGCACAGCGCGCATGGCGCCGCCCGCGATGACGCCCGTACCTTCCGAAGCCGGCTGCATGTAGACGCGTGCTGCGCCATGGCCCGACTTGACCGCATGCCACAAGGTGCCGTTGTTCAGATCGACAGTGGCCAGGTTCTTGCGCGCCTGTTCCATCGACTTTTGGATGGCGACCGGCACTTCGCGCGCCTTGCCATAGCCGAAACCGACCTTGCCCAGACCATCGCCGACCACGGTCAGCGCGGTGAAGGTGAACTGGCGACCACCCTTGACGGTCTTGCTGACGCGATTGACCGCGACCAGCTTCTCGATCATGCCATCGTCGACTTTCTCTTCGCGGCTACGGTCGCGATCACGACCCCGCGGTGCACGTTCTTCTGCCATCTTGATTCCTTGATTGATTGAGTATGTACGGCTCGAAGCCGCTTATGGTTGTGAAGTGACGCGGTGTTCCCGATGCCGCTGCAAAAGAACGGGTCGGTCCGGCATCTTCCTGCCGGCGGTATCGCGAAGGTGGTCGATGACCACCTTCGCAGCAGTACTTAAAACTGCAGGCCGCCTTCGCGGGCCGCGTCAGCGAGCGCCTTGATGCGGCCGTGGTAACGGTAGCCCGAGCGGTCGAATGCGACCTTCTCGATACCCGCAGCCTTGGCGCGCTCGGCGATCAGCTTGCCGACCTTGGCAGCCGCGTCGCTGTTCTTGCCGTTCTTCAGGCCATCCTTGACGTCGGCCTGCAGGGTGTTCGCAGCAGCGATCACCTTGGAGCCGTCGGCAGTGAAGACCTGCGCATACAGGTGCTGGCCGGTGCGCAGCACCGACAGACGGGCAACGCCCAGCTCACGGATGTGCGCACGGGTGGACTTGGCGCGACGCAGACGGGCGATGTTCTTGTTGATGCTCATGATATTTATCCTACGAAAGCTGAAGGGAAAGCGCGCTCCTGTCAAAAGTCCGCACATGAATGTGCGGGCTCTTGCGAGGGACTCGCCATTAAGCCTTCTTGGCTTCCTTGCGAATGATGACTTCACCGGCGTACTTCACACCCTTGCCCTTGTAGGGCTCCGGCGGACGGAAACCGCGGATCTTGGCGGCGACTTCGCCGACGCGCTGCTTGTCGGCGCCCTGGACCACAATTTCGGTCTGGCTCGGGGTCGACAGCGTGATGCCTTCCGGCGCCACGAACACCAGCGGGTGAGAGAAGCCGAGCGCCAGGCTCAGGTCCTTGCCCTGCATGGCAGCACGGTAACCGACGCCCACCAGCTCGAGCTTGCGCTCGAAGCCTTCGGAGACACCCTTGACCATATTGGCCAGGATGGCGCGCACGGTGCCGGTGAGGGCGATCTGCGACGGATCATTAGCCGACAGCGTGGCAACGTCGCCATCGATGGCGATTTCGACACCAGCCGGCTTAACCAGACTCAATGTGCCCTTCGGACCCTTGACGGTGATCAGCCCAGGCTGGACCTTGAGTTCAACACCCTTCGGGAGGGAGACAGGCTTCTTGGCTACACGGGACATGTTCGATTCCTTCCCTTAGGCCACGAAGCACAGAACTTCACCACCAACGCCGGCTTCGCGAGCCTGCGCATCGGTCATGATGCCCTTCGACGTGGAGATGATGGCGATACCCAGGCCCCCGAGGACCTTGGGCAGCTCGGTCTTGCCGCGGTACTGGCGCAGACCCGAGCGCGAAAAACGCTTCAGGGTCTCGATGACCGGACGGCCTTCGAAATACTTCAGCACGATTTCCAGTTCCGCCTTGTTGTTCTCGGTCTGGGTCACGCGCAGGTCGGTGATGTAACCCTCGTCCTTCAGGACCTGGGCGATCGCAACCTTAATCTTGGACGACGGCAATTTCACCGTCTGCTTACCAACCGCGGCCGCATTCTTGATGCGAACCAGCAGGTCGGCGATGGGATCAGTCATGCTCATGTGAGTACCTTTGAGTGCACCGATATCCGCTTTCGCGAAAATCTTGTGTTTTCCTGGGGACGGGCCAGGACCCTGACGCTATGCCAGGCCCCTACGGGCAAGACAGAAGCGGAAGTATACGACAAAAGAGCCCGACTTGCGTCGGACTCTCCTGTTGAACAGAACCATCCTGTTCAAATCCGGCCGCGGGCGGCCGGAATGCTGTTACCAGCTTGCCTTACGCAGGCCCGGAACGTCGCCGTTCATCGTGGCCTTGCGCAGCATGTTGCGGCCCAGACCGAACTTGCGGTAGACACCGCGCGGACGACCGGACAGCTCGCAACGGTTACGGTGGCGGCTCGGCGACGAATCGCGCGGCAGCTTCTGCAACTTGGTCGATGCATCGATCTTCTCTTCGTAGGACGCATCCTGACTGGAGAGAATCTTCTTCAGCGCATCACGCTTGCCGGCGAATTTCTTCGCCAGCTTTGCACGCTTGATGTCGCGGTGGATCATGGAGGTCTTTGCCATTTCGGATGTCCTCGACGGTCAGTTACGGAACGGGAACTTGAACGCTGCCAGCAGCGCCTTCGCTTCCGCATCCGTCTTGGCGGTGGTGGTGATGGCGATATCCATACCGCGAATCGCATCGACGGCGTCGAAGTCGATTTCGGGGAAGATGATCTGTTCCTTCACACCCATGTTGAAGTTGCCACGACCGTCGAAGGAGCGACCGGACACACCACGGAAGTCGCGCACGCGCGGCAACGAGATGTTGATCAGGCGATCCAGGAACTCGTACATCTTGGCGCGACGCAAGGTGGTCTTGCAGCCGATCGGCCAACCGTCACGGATCTTGAAGGATGCTACCGAAACGCGCGACTTGGTGACCACCGGCTTTTGACCGGAGATCTTGGCCATGTCGGCGACCGCATTTTCCAGGATCTTCTTGTTGGTAGCGGCTTCGCCCACGCCCATGTTAAGCGTGACCTTGACCAGCTTCGGCACTTCCATCGGATTGGTGTAGCCGAACTCCTTCATCAGGGCCGGCACCACGTTGTCCTTGTAAAACTTTTCGAGACGAGTGTTCATGATCTCATTCCTCAGGCGTCGAGCGCCTCACCGCTGGAGCGGAACACACGCAGTTTGCGTCCATCCTCCAGCACCTTGAAGCCAACGCGCTCGCCCTTGCCCGTTGCCGGGTTGACGATATTGACGTTGGAGATATGGATCGACGCTTCACGCTCGACCACGCCGCCGGCAACGCCTGCCTGCGGGTTCGGCTTGGTGTGGCGCTTGATGACGTTGGCGTTGGAGACGATCACGCGATCGCCGTCCACACGCACCACTTCACCCTGCTTACCCTTGTCCTTGCCGGTGTTGATGACGACCTGGTCGCCCTTCTTGATACGGTTAGCCATGTGTATGTCCTCCGCTCACAGCACTTCGGGAGCGAGCGAGACGATCTTCATGAACTTCTCGGAACGCAGCTCGCGCGTCACCGGCCCGAAGATGCGGGTCCCGATCGGCTCCTGCTTATTGTTCAACAGCACAGCGGCGTTGCCATCGAAGCGGATCAGCGAACCGTCGGGACGGCGCACACCCTTGCGGGTACGCACCACGACGGCGTCGTAGACTTCGCCTTTCTTGACCTTGCCACGCGGAATGGCGTCCTTGACGGTCACCTTGATGATGTCACCAATATGTGCGTAACGGCGCTTGGAGCCGCCCAGCACCTTGATGCACATCACTTCCTTGGCACCCGAATTGTCGGCGACATCGAGGTAGCTCTGCATCTGGATCATGATTCAGATCTCCCTTATTCGGCCGAACGGGTGACGATTTCCACCACCCGCCAGTTCTTGGTCTTGGACATCGGAGCAATCTCGGTCACACGCACGACGTCGCCTTCGTTGCAGGCATTGTCGGCGTCGTGCGCGTGCAGCTTGGTCGAACGCTTGATGTACTTGCCGTACAGAGCATGCTTGACCTGGCGCTCCACCAACACGGTGACCGTCTTGTCCATCTTGTTGCTGACGACACGGCCTTTGACCGTGCGCAGCGTTTGCTTTTCGTTATTGTCGCTCATCGCGGCCGTCCTTACTTGGTGCTGCCGAGCAGGTGCTTGACGCGAGCAATCTCGCGGCGCACCCGGCGGGTTTCGTGGGTCTTCGGCAGCTGGCCGGTGACCTGCTGCATACGGAGCGAGAACTGCTCCTTACGCAGATCGGTCAGGTGGGCCTTCAATTCGTCAGCCGACTTCTCGCGGAGTTGTTTGATATCCATCAGCGCACCGTCCGGGTCACGAAAGTGGTGGTCACCGAGAGCTTGGCAGCGGCAAGGCGGAACGCCTCGCGTGCGGTCTCTTCGGGGATTCCCTCGATTTCATAGATCATGAGGCCCGGCTGAATCTGCGCGACCCAGTACTCCACGTTGCCCTTACCGGAGCCCATGCGGACTTCGATCGGCTTCTTGGTGATCGGCTTGTCGGGGAACACACGGATCCACATCTTGCCGCCCTTCTTGACGTGGCGGCTGATCGTGCGGCGTGCCGCTTCAATCTGGCGTGCGGTCAGCTGACCGTGCGCCGTGGCCTTGAGGCCGTACTCGCCGAAGCTGACGGCGTTTCCGCTCCATGCCAGGCCGTCGTTACGGCCCTTGTGCATCTTGCGATATTTGGTTCGCTTGGGTTGCAACATTGCCGTTACCTCGCTTCACGAGCCGGGCGCGACGGGCGGTCACCACGGTCGCCGCGATCGTTACGATCGTTGCGCGGGCTGTCGTCCTGCTTTTCCTGGCCAACCTGAGAGAAGTCGAAGACTTCGCCCTTATAGATCCAGACCTTGATACCGATGATGCCGTACGTCGTGGACGCCTCGGCAAAACCGTAATCAATGTCGGCACGTAGCGTGTGCAGCGGCACGCGGCCTTCGCGGTACCACTCCGAACGGGCGATTTCTGCACCGTTGAGGCGGCCAGCCACATTGACCTTGATGCCCAAGGCACCCAGGCGCATCGCGTTACCGACCGAGCGCTTCATTGCACGGCGGAACATGATGCGACGCTCAAGCTGCTGCGCGATCGACTCGGCGACCAGCTGCGCGTCCAGCTCCGGCTTGCGCACTTCGGTGACGTTGATGTGCGCCGGAACGCCCATCAGCTCGCTCACTTCCTTGCGCAGCTTTTCGATGTCCTCGCCACGCTTGCCAATCACCACACCCGGACGGGCGGTGTGAATGGTCACGCGGGCGGTTTTGGCAGGGCGCTCGATCAAGATCTTGCTGACACCTGCCTGCGCGAGCTTCTTGCGCAGCATTTCACGCACTTTCAGGTCGGCTGCCAGATAGGAGGCGAACTCGGCCTTGTTTGCGTACCACTTGGAATTCCAGTCCTTAGCGATGCCGAGGCGGATTCCAGTCGGATGAACTTTATGACCCATGGTCTTTTCCTTTCCGCTTACTTGGCGGCGCCCACAACCACAGTGATGTGGCTGGTGCGCTTGAGGATGCGGGTACCGCGGCCTTTCGCCCGCGCCATGAAACGCTTCAGGGAGGGACCTTCATCAACCATGATGGTCTTGACTTTCAGCTCGTCGACATCCGCGCCCTGATTGTTCTCGGCATTGGCGATCGCCGACTCCACCACCTTCTTGATCAGGTGTGCAGCCTTCTTGTCCGAGAACTTCAGCAGATTGACCGCACGCTCGGCGGACAAACCACGCACCTGGTCAGCGACCAGGCGGGCCTTCTGCGGGGAGATGCGCGCGGTGCGCAGGATTGCTTTCGCTTCCATCGTCATCTCTCCTTACCTGCCCGACTTCTTGTCGCCACCGTGACCCTTGAAGGTCCGGGTGACGGCAAATTCGCCGAGCTTGTGGCCGACCATATTCTCGTTGACGAGCACCGGAATATGGTTCTTGCCGTTGTGCACGGCGATGGTGATGCCTACCATTTCAGGCAGGATCATCGAACGGCGCGACCAGGTCTTGATCGGCTTCTTGCTACCCGCAGCGGACTCCACCTTCTTTGCAAGGTGGTGATCGACGAACGGGCCCTTCTTAAGTGAACGTGCCATGGTCGATTAGCCCCTACGATCGCGGACGATGAACTGCTGGGTGCGCTTGTTCTTGCGCGTCTTGTAACCCTTGGTCGGAACACCCCACGGGGTGACCGGATGCGGATTACCCTGACCAGCCTTCGCTTCACCACCACCGTGCGGGTGATCGACCGGGTTCATGGCCGCACCGCGAACGGTCGGGCGAACACCGCGCCAACGCTTGGCGCCCGCCTTGCCCAACTTCTCGAGGTTATGCTCGTCGTTGCCGACTTCGCCGATGGTGGCGCGGCACTCGACCGGCACCTTGCGCATTTCGCCCGAGCGCAGACGCAGCGTGGCATAGATGCCTTCGCGAGCGACCAGCTGGACGGCTGCACCGGCAGCACGTGCGATCTGAGCGCCCTTACCCGGCTTCAGCTCGATACCGTGAACCGTCGTACCGACCGTGATGTTGCGCAGCGGCAGCGTGTTGCCGGTCTTGATCGGCGCATTGGCACCGGCAATGACCTGGTCGCCAACCTTCAGGCCCTTCGGGGCGATAATGTAGCGGCGTTCGCCGTCGACATAGCACAGCAGGGCGATATGAGCGGTACGGTTCGGATCGTATTCGATCCGCTCCACACGCGCCGGAATGCCTTCCTTGTTGCGCTTGAAGTCGATGATGCGGTAGTGCTGCTTATGACCACCACCGACATGACGCACGGTGATGCGGCCATGGTGGTTACGACCACCGGACTTGCTCTGCGAATCGAGCAGCGCCGCATGCGGTGCGCCCTTGTGCAGATCGGGAGTAACCACGCGCACGGCGGAACGACGGCCGGGAGAGGTGGGTTTGAACTTCATCAATGGCATGGGATGGACCTCAGGCCTTGGCCGTTACGTCGATGGACTGACCATCGACCAGGCGGACGTACGCCTTGCGCCAATTGCCACGGTTGCCAGCACGGTTACGGAAGGACTTGCTCTTGCCCTTGACGTTGACCACGTTGACGGCCTTGACCTTGACGTCGAACAACTGCTCAACCGCGGCCTTTACATCGGCCTTGGTGGCTTCGTTCGAAACTTCGAAGACATACTGGTTGGAAATTTCCTGCAGGCGCGCGGTCTTTTCGGAGACTCGCGGAGCACGCAGCACGCTGAAGATTTTTTCGTTGCTGCTCATGCCAGCCACTCCTCGACCTTCTTGACCGCATCGGCGGTGATCACGACCGTATCGGCCCCGACCAGAGCGACCGGATCCAGGCCCTGCACGTCACGCACCTGCACATACGGCAGGTTGCGAGCGGACAGATACAGGTGCTCGGAAGCCTCTTCGGTGACGATCAGCGGGCGCTTGCCCACTTCCAGGCCCTTGAGCTTTTCGATCAGGCCCTTGGTCTTGGTCGCTTCGAGGTCGAACGCGTCGACGATCATCAGACGACCCTGACGGTTCAGCTCGGAAAAAATCGCGCAGATGGCCGCACGGTACATCTTGCGGTTGACCTTCTGCTCGAAGCTGCGCGGCTTGGCCGCGAAGGTCACGCCGCCGCCGACGAAGATCGGAGCCGTCAGCGCGCCATGACGCGCACCGCCGCCCTTCTGCTTCTTGGACTTCTTGGTCGTGCCCGCAACTTCCGAACGCGTCTTCTGTGCCTTGGTACCGGCGCGACCGGCGTTGCGATAAGCGACGACGACCTGGTGAACCAGATCTTCGCTGAATTCGCGACCGAACACGGCATCGGAGACCGAGACCTTGTTGTTGCTACCCGTGATAACGAGTTCCATCGTCATCTCTCCTTATGCCTTGCTCGCCGGACGGACGATCACGTCACCACCAGCTGCGCCAGGCACGGCGCCGCGGATAGCAATCAGACCACGCTCGACGTCGACCTTGACCACTTCCAGGTTCTGCGTGCTTTGCTGCACGGCGCCCATGTGGCCCGACATCTTCTTGCCCGGGAAAACGCGGCCCGGGGTCTGGCGCTGACCCAGCGAACCCGGCGCGCGATGCGACAGCGAGTTACCGTGGGTTGCATCGCCCATACGGAAGTTGTAGCGCTTAATGGTGCCCTGGAAACCCTTACCCTTGGTGACGCCCTGGACGTCAACCTTCTGGCCGACCTCGAAAATGTCCGCCTTGATTTCGCCACCGACGGCGAAATCGCCGAGCTGGGCATCTTCAACACGGAATTCCCACAGGCCGCGACCCGCTTCCACCTTCGCCTTCGCGAAGTGGCCAGCAGCCGGCTTGTTGACCAGCGCGGCACGACGGGCGCCAACGGTGACCTGCACGGCGCTGTAGCCGTCAACTTCGACGGTCTTGATCTGCGCGATGCGGTTCGGAGTTGCTTCGATCAGCGTGACCGGTACCGAGCGACCGTCTTCAGTGAAGACGCGGCTCATACCAGCCTTGCGGCCCACGAAGCCCAACGAATATTTCTTCGTCATGGTCGTAGTCCTCAGGTCAGCTTGATCTGGACGTCGACGCCAGCCGCGAGTTCGAGCTTCATCAGCGCGTCCACGGTCTTGTCGTTCGGGTCGACGATATCGAGCACACGCTTGTGCGTGCGGGTTTCGTATTGGTCACGCGCATCTTTGTCAGCGTGCGGGGACACGAGGATGGTGTAACGTTCGATCTTGGTCGGCAACGGGATCGGGCCACGCACTTGCGCGCCGGTCCGCTTAGCCGTTTCGACGATCTCGCTGGCCGAACGGTCGATCAAACGATGATCGAACGCCTTCAACCGAATCCGGATCTTTTGTTCCGACATGACGGAAGCTTCCTTCGTTAAAAGAGCGACGGGCAAGGCCTCTGGGATACCTGCCCCGATATTCCTGACGTTGATGAAATCGCCGCGCATCCTGCTGGCGAGGGCATTTCCTCCGCCCAAAAACTGAGGCAGCCCGGTAACCCGGCCTGCCCAGACGGAGAAGTATAATGCGCAACAAGAGCACGGTCAACAACGCGTGAGTTGTTGAGTGCTCCATGCAACGCGACCTTCCCGGTCTGGCGAACACGAGCGGCATCCTGCCGTTCTTTTCGCTGTAACTCAGCGCCCTACCCAGGGACACCGAGCCGCGCATTGTAGTGGCTCGCCTCGATGTCTGCAAGCGCACTGTTCTGCTCCCGAGTGAGTCCCTTCGCGACTCTGGGGACATGAACCCGTTCCGGACGCCACCTTGCCGTGGCACCCGTCCCGGACTGGCCAGAATTCAGGGCCGGGGCGCAGACACGGCGGCATGGACAACGACTGAACTCCCTGTCGTAGCCGGCGCCCTGTCGTGAGCGTGTGCAGAATTTTGTGTAACCGTGGTTTGGGTTACCGCTGAGGAAGTCGCCCCTCGAACTGGATCGTAAAGCGGTTCAGCGCAGCCTTCCAGTCGCGGATCGGCAGCGTCCATTTCTTGGTGATGTTGCGCAGAGCCAGGTAGAACAGTTTCATCAAGGCTTCGTCGCTGGGGAACGCGCCGCGGTTCTTGGTCAGCTTGCGCAGGCTCATGTTGACCGACTCGATGGCTTGGTCGTATAGATCACCTTGCGGATCTCCGGTGGGTAGTCGAAGAACGGGATCAGTCGTGACCAATTGCGCCGCCATGACTGGCTGATGGGCGGGTACTGGGCGTCCCACTTGGCCTCGAACTCGGTCAGTGCCTGCTCGGCCTCCTCGACGGTGGCGCAGGCGTAAATGCGCTTGAGATCGGCGGCAACCTCGGCGCGGCGTTTCCACGAGACGTAGTTCAGGCTGTGCCGCACCATGTGCACGATGCACAGCTGCACGGTGGTCTGCGGGAACACCGCCTCGATCGCCTCGGGAAACCCCTTCAGGCCATCGACGCAGGCAATGAAGATGTCCTGCACCCCGCGGTTGCGTAGCTCCGTCACGACTTGCAGCCAAAACTTGGCACCCTCGGCCTGCGCCAGCCATAGGCCCAGCACTTCCTTCTCGCCGCCCATGGTGATGCCGATGGCCAGGTACACCGCCTTGACCCGCACCGCGCCCTCGCGCACTTTGACGTGGATGCAGTCCAGATAGACGATCGGATAGACCGGATCCAGTGGCCGCGCCTGCCACGCCTTGACCTCCTCGACGACCGCATCGGTGACTGAGGAAATCAGACTCGGCGACACCTCGGTGCCGTACATCTCCTCCAGGTGCGACTGGATCTCGCGCACGGTCATGCCGCGCGCGTACAACGACAAGATCTTGTCATCGAAGCCGGCCCAGCGGGTCTGGTGCTTGGGGATCAGCTGTGGCGCGAAGCTGCCGTGGCGATCACGCGGAATCTCGATCGGCAGCTCGCCGAACTCGCCCTTGAGCGTCTTGCGGCTGCGTCCGTTGCGCGTGTTGCCGGCCGCGTTGGCGACCGGCTCATGCTTGTCATGACCGAGGTGTTCGGTCATCTCCGCGTCCAGCGCCCGCTCCACCAACCGCTTGGTCAGCTGCTTGAGCAGGCCGTTCTCGCCGATCAGATCCTCGGGTTTGGTGTAGTTGACCAACAGGCTGCTAAGCAGCTCGTCGGGTACCTCATGTGTGCGTGGGCTCATGGTGTCTCCGGGTTAGGTGGCAGTCTCCTGCCTGTGGCCCGGTTACACAAAATCTAGGACACGCCCCTGGCGCCGCGAATACAACGAGGAGCGACCCAAGAAAGCAATTGGCGGCATGACGCCCTCCGCGTATGCCCAACAGTTGGCCAACGCCGCTATCATCAACCCCGGACTCTAAACCTGGCCGCTACTCAGGGCGGGGGGACGTCGCGACCTCAAAGCACAGCTGGCGCAGCAGCCGCGTCCAACTGGCACCCTGGCGCATGGCGACTTGGTGGTGGGATTCCGCGATGACCGCGTCAGCAACCTGATCGCCTTCGCCGATCCGAAGGCGCCCCTGCCCTTCCAGCTGCTCGGCCATCCGGCCGGCACCCATATCAACCGCATCCTCCAAACGATCGGCGGCAGCCCGCAGTGGAATGCCAGCCGCGACTACGTCCAGTTCCCCGCCATGCCGCTGGGCGTCGACGTGGACCCGGACACATTGGCCATCGTCGGGTTGAACATCGCAACCACCAAGCAGGAGTTGGACAATTTCGGATTGCCGGGCCTGAATCTTCTCAAGGACCCGACAAACGGCTTGATCAACGGTATTCGCTGACCATCGTCGCCATCTGCGCGCCATGCCGCATTACGTCATGACAGCCGGCTCGCCGATTCATCATCATGCCGCCGGTGCGATCTGCGCGCGCACCGACTCAGCCACCTAACGCAGCGTTATGATTGGCGCAGACGCCCTGTTTTCTCTGATCTCTCTCTGCATCGGCAACTGCATTCCCGCGCCAAGCCGGGACTTCGCCAACACGCAGACAAGAAAAGCCGGCTTTCGCCGACCTTCTAACGCAGCGTTATGAGTGGCGCAGACGCCCTGTTTTCTCTGATCGCTCTCTGCATCGGCAACTGCATTCCCGCGCCAAGCTGGGACTTCGCCAACACGCAGACAAAGAAAAAGGCCGGCTTTCGCCGACCTTTTCCTTCCAGCGACACGGTAGCGGAAGCTGCCGTGCTGCAGGCATTGCTTACTTGATGATCTTGGCAACCACGCCGGCGCCGACGGTACGGCCGCCTTCACGGATGGCGAAGCGCAGACCTTCGTCCATCGCGACCGGGTTGATCAGGGTCACGACCATCTTCACGTTGTCGCCCGGCATCACCATCTCCACGCCTTCCGGCAGCTGGCAGGCGCCAGTGATGTCGGTGGTGCGGAAGTAGAACTGCGGACGGTAGCCCTTGAAGAACGGGGTGTGACGGCCACCCTCGTCTTTGGACAGCACGTAGACTTCGGCTTCGAACTCGGTGTGCGGCTTGATCGAACCCGGCTTGCACAGCACCTGGCCGCGCTCGACGTCGTCACGCTTGGTGCCGCGCAGCAGCAGACCGGCGTTGTCGCCTGCCTGGCCCTGGTCCAGCAGTTTGCGGAACATTTCCACGCCGGTGACGGTGGTCTTCTGGGTGTCGCGGATACCGACGATTTCGATTTCGTCGCCGACCTTGATGATGCCGCGCTCGATACGACCGGTCACCACGGTGCCGCGGCCGGAGATCGAGAACACGTCTTCAACCGGCATCAGGAACGGACGGTCGACGTCGCGGGTCGGCTCCGGAATGAACGAATCCAGCGCCTCGACCAGCTTCAGGATCGCCGGCACGCCGATGTCGCTCTGGTCGCCGTCCAGCGCCAGACGCGCCGAACCGTGGATGATCGGAGTGTCATCGCCCGGGAAGTCGTACTTGCTCAGCAGCTCGCGCACTTCCATTTCGACCAGCTCGAGCAGCTCGGCGTCGTCGACCATGTCGGCCTTGTTCAGGAACACCACGATGTGCGGCACACCGACCTGACGCGAGAGCAGGATGTGCTCGCGGGTCTGCGGCATCGGGCCGTCAGCGGCCGAGCACACCAGGATCGCGCCGTCCATCTGCGCCGCACCGGTGATCATGTTCTTGACGTAGTCGGCGTGACCGGGGCAGTCAACGTGCGCGTAGTGGCGGGTCCGGGATTCGTATTCGACGTGCGCGGTCGAAATCGTGATGCCGCGCGCCTTCTCTTCCGGCGCTGCGTCGATCGCGTCGTACGCCTTGAACTCACCACCGAAACGCTCGGCACCGATCTTGGTCAGCGCAGCGGTCAACGTGGTCTTGCCATGGTCAACGTGACCGATGGTGCCGACGTTCACGTGCGGCTTGGTGCGCTCGAATTTAGCTTTTGCCATGACTAACTACCTCTAATTGAAAAATTTGTGAGAAGCGGCTGAGCGAACTCAGCCCTTCTTGGTGACGGCGTCGGCGATGTTGGCCGGTGCCTCTTCGTAGTGGTCGAATTCCATCGAGAACGTCGCACGGCCCTGGCTCATCGAGCGCAGCGAAGTGGCGTAACCGAACATTTCACCCAGCGGGATCATCGCGTTGATGATCTTGCCCGACGGGCTGTCGTCCTGACCCTGCAACACGCCACGACGGCGGCTCACGTCGCCCATCACGTCACCCAGGTAATCCTCCGGGCTGACGATTTCGACCTTCATGATCGGCTCCAGCAACACCGGGCTGGCTTTCGCGAAGCCCTGCTTGAACGCCATCGATGCAGCCAGCTTGAACGCCATTTCCGAGGAGTCGACGTCATGGTACGAGCCGAACACCAGCTTGACCTTCACCCCCACCACCGGGAAGCCGGCGATCGGACCACTGGTGATCGTCTCGCGCAGACCCTTCTCAACCGAGGGGATGAACTCCTTCGGAATGATGCCGCCGGTGATGTCGTTGACGAACAAGAAATCGTCTTTGACGTTGTCGCTCTTGCGCTCTTCCTCGGTCATCGGCGACAGCTCGATCACCACGTGACCGTACTGACCCTTACCACCGGACTGCTTGGCGTGCTTGTAATCAGACTTGACGTCGGACTTGCGGATCGTTTCGCGGTAGGCCACCTGCGGCTTGCCGACGTTGGCCTCGACATTGAACTCGCGACGCATGCGGTCGACGATGATGTCCAGGTGCAACTCGCCCATGCCCGAGATGATGGTCTGGCCGGATTCTTCGTCGGTCTTGACGCGGAACGAGGGATCTTCCTGCGCCAGACGGCCCAGGGCCATGCCCATCTTTTCCTGGTCCGACTTGGTCTTCGGCTCCACCGCCATCGAGATCACAGGTTCCGGGAACACCATGCGCTCCAGGGTGATGATCTTGTCCTGCGCACACAGCGTGTCACCGGTGGTGACGTCCTTCAGACCCACGGCAGCGGCGATGTCGCCCGCGCGCACTTCCTTGATCTCTTCGCGATTGTTGGAGTGCATCTGCAGGATGCGGCCCACGCGCTCTTTCTTCGACTTGACCGGGTTGTAGACCTGGTCGCCGGAGTTCAGCGTGCCCGAGTAGACACGGAAGAACGTCAGCGAGCCCACGAACGGGTCGGTCATGATCTTGAACGCCAGCGCCGAGAACGGCGCGGTATCGGTCGCAGCGCGCGTGTCTTCCTTCTCGTCTTCGTCGATACCCTGCACCGGCGGACGGTCCGCCGGCGACGGCAGCAAATGCACGACGCCGTCGAGCATGGCCTGCACGCCCTTGTTCTTGAACGCCGAGCCGCAGAACACCGGCACGATCTCCACCTTCAAGGTGCGCTCGCGCAGACCCGACAGGATCTCCTGCTCGCTCAGGTCGCCCTCATTGAGGTACTTGTCCATCAGGTCTTCGCTGGCTTCTGCAGCCGCCTCGACCATGAACGAACGTGCCTCGGTCGCGACATCGACCAGGTCGGCCGGAATGTCGCGGTATTCGAAGGTGGTGCCCTGCGATGCGGTATCCCAATGGATCGCCTTCATCTTCAGCAGGTCGACCACGCCCTCAAAGCCGTCTTCGGCGCCGATCGGCACCTGCATCGGCACGGCATAGGCACCCAAACGGGCCTTCAGCTGCTCAACGACCTTGTCGAAGTTGGCACCGGTACGGTCCATCTTGTTGACGAAGGCCATGCGCGGTACGGAATACTTGTTGGCCTGGCGCCACACGGTCTCGGACTGCGGCTGCACGCCACCCACGGCGCACAGCACGAACACCGCACCGTCGAGCACGCGCAAGGAGCGCTCCACTTCGATGGTGAAGTCGACGTGCCCGGGGGTGTCGATGATGTTGAAGCGGTGCTGCGGCATGGACTTGTCCATACCCGACCAGAACGCGGTGGTCGCAGCGGAGGTGATGGTGATACCACGCTCCTGCTCCTGCTCCATCCAGTCCATCACTGCAGCGCCGTCATGGACTTCGCCGATCTTGTGACTCACACCGGTGTAGAACAGGATGCGTTCGGACGTGGTGGTCTTGCCGGCATCGATGTGGGCCATGATGCCGAAGTTGCGGTAACGCTCGATAGGGGTGGTGCGGGCCACGGGGAGCCTCTCAATTTCTTGGATTTCGGATGGCCGAACGCCGCCTTTCGGCGGCCTTCGGATTGGATGCGACGCAAGATGCGTCGCAAACAGCACTCATATGGTGCTGAAGGGCCCCGTTACCAAGGCCCCCGAGGTCACCAGCGGTAATGTGCGAACGCCTTGTTCGCCTCCGCCATACGGTGGGTCTCTTCGCGCTTCTTGATCGCGCCGCCGCGGCTTTCCGAGGCGTCCAACAGTTCTGCAGCCAGCTTACGCGGCATGGTGTTCTCGCCACGCTTGCGCGCGGAATCGATCAACCAGCGCATCGCCAGCGCCATGCGACGGGAGGAACGCACTTCGACGGGCACCTGATAGGTAGCACCACCGACGCGACGCGATTTAACTTCGACAGCCGGGGCCACGTTGTCCAGTGCTTTCTGCACCAGTTCGATGGCATTCGGATTCTTTTCGCCAATGACGTCCATTGCGCCATAGACAATTTTCTCAGCAACCGACTTCTTGCCACTTTGCATCACCATGTTGATGAAGCGGGCAATGGTTTCGCTGCCATGCTTTGGATCTGGCAGGACGGTGCGCTGCGGAGTAGAACCTTTACGGGACATTTGAGTGTTTCCTTAGCTCTTCGGGCGCTTGGCGCCGTACTTGGAACGGCCTTGACGACGCTTGGCGACGCCGGCGGCGTCCAGCGAACCACGGACGGTGTGATAACGCACACCGGGAAGATCCTTGACGCGGCCACCGCGGATCAGGACCACGGAGTGCTCCTGCAGGTTGTGGCCTTCACCACCGATGTAGCTGATGACCTCTTCCTGATTCGTCAGACGCACCTTGGCGACTTTACGCAGGGCCGAGTTCGGCTTCTTCGGGGTAGTGGTATAGACGCGTGTGCAGACGCCACGGCGCTGCGGACACTTGTCCAGTGCCGGAGAGGCACTCTTGTAGGTGGTCGCTTGCCGAGGCTTGCGGACCAGCTGATTGATCGTCGTCATCAGTTGATTCTTCTGATTGATAGGCCGACACGGCCTGCACGAAAACAAAAGCAGGCCGAGACCGGCCCACCGAGACAGAGAAGTATAGCTGGCAGGAAGAAACTCCGTCAACTTCACGAAATCTGAACCTGCTGGCCCATCCAAGGCCGGAAAACGGAGGGCGTCCTGCCCTCCTTTTCGCTTGGCTTACGGCGATCTTGCGACCGCCGTCGGAGCGCTTACTCCTCGTCCGCGCCAGCGTCGGCCACTGCGGCGACCGGTTCGGCGACTGCCGGCTTGCCCGACAGCGTTTCCATTTCCGAGTCGGTCAGACCTGAGGCCTTGCGACGTCCGGCGTGGTACGCCAGACCCGTACCGGCCGGGATCAGGCGACCCACGATCACGTTTTCCTTCAGACCGCGCAGGTTGTCGCGGGTGCCGCGCACGGCTGCCTCGGTCAACACGCGGGTGGTCTCCTGGAACGATGCCGCCGAGATGAACGACTCGGTGGCCAGCGATGCCTTGGTGATACCCAGCAACACCGGATCGTACTTGGCCGGCAGTTCGTTGCGCTTGACCAGGCGGGCATTTTCCTCGATGACGCGCTGGCGCTCGACCTGCTCGCCGTTGAGGAACTTGCTGTTGCCCTGATCAACGATCTCGACCTTACGCAGCATCTGGCGAGTGATCACCTCGATGTGCTTGTCGTTGATCTTCACGCCCTGCAGGCGATACACGTCCTGGATTTCCTTGACCAGATAAGCGGCCAGCGGTTCGACACCCAGCAGGCGCAGGATGTCCTGCGGGCTCGGCTCGCCGTCCACCACGGTCTCGCCCTTGGTCACGTGTTCGCCTTCGAACACGATGATCTGGCGGTACTTGGGAATCAGCTCTTCGTGTTCCGAACCATCGGTATCCTTGATGATCAGGCGCTGCTTGCCCTTGGTGTCCTTACCGAAGCTGATGATGCCCGAGCGTTCTGCCAGGATCGCCGGGTCCTTCGGCTTGCGTGCTTCGAACAAGTCGGCAACGCGCGGCAGACCACCGGTGATGTCGCGGGTCTTGGACGCTTCCTGCGGGATCTTGGCAACCACGTCGCCCACGCCGACGGCAGCGCCGTCCTGCAGGTTGACGATGGAACGCGGCGGCAACAGGTACTGGGCCGGCAGATCCGTGTTCGGAATCGTCAGGTCGTTGCCCTTGGCATCGACGATGCGCACGATCGGACGCAGCTCCTTGGCCTGTGCGCCGCGACGCTTCGGGTCGGTGATTTCGCGCGACGCCAGACCGGTCAGCTCGTCGGTCTTCTCGATGACGGTGACGCCGTCGACGAAGTCGATGAAGCGGATGAAACCGGCCACTTCCGACACGATCGGGTGGTTATGCGGATCCCAGTTGGCAACGCTCTGCCCGGCCTTGACCGCATCGCCGTCTTTGGCGGTGATGGTCGCGCCGTACGGCAGCTTGTAACGCTCGCGCTCGCGGCCATGGCCATCGAGCACGGACAGTTCGCCAGAACGCGAGACCGCAACCAGCGAACCGCTGGCATGCGCCACCGACTTGAGGTTGTTGAACTTGACCGAACCGGTGGTCTTGACGGTGATGTTGTCCACCGCAGCCGCACGCGACGCCGCACCACCGATGTGGAACGTACGCATGGTCAGCTGGGTACCCGGCTCACCGATCGACTGCGCAGCGATGACGCCGACCGCTTCGCCGATGTTGACCTGGTGACCACGTGCGAGATCGCGGCCGTAGCAGCGTGCGCACACGCCGAACGAGGATTCGCAGCTGATGGTCGAACGCACCTTCACCGACTGCACGCTGGCGTCTTCGAGCTTGGCCACCCAGGCTTCGTCGAGCAGCGTGTTGCGGGTGACGATCGGCTCTTCGTCGTTGCCCGGCAGGTACACGTCCTCGGCCACCACGCGGCCCAGCACGCGCTCGCGCAACGGCTCGACCACGTCGCCGCCTTCCACGATCGGGGTCATGATCAACCCTTCAGTGGTGCCGCAATCGATTTCGGTGATCACCACGTCCTGCGCCACGTCGACCAGGCGGCGGGTCAGGTAACCGGAGTTCGCCGTCTTCAGCGCGGTATCGGCCAGACCCTTACGGGCACCGTGGGTGGAGTTGAAGTACTCCTGCACGTTCAAGCCTTCGCGGAAGTTCGCCTTGATGGGCGTCTCGATGATCGAGCCGTCCGGGCGCGCCATCAGGCCGCGCATACCGGCCAGCTGACGGATCTGCGCCTGGCTACCACGGGCACCGGAGTCGGCCATGATGTACAGCGAGTTCATCGACTTCTGGTCGATGGTCTCGCCCTTGGCGTTCTCGACCTTTTCGGTACCGATGGTGTCCATCATCGCCTTGGCGATGCGCTCGCTGGTCCGCGACCAGATGTCCACGACCTTGTTGTAGCGCTCGCCGGCGGTGACCAGACCCGACTGGTACTGCTCCTGGATTTCCAGCACTTCGGCTTCGGCCTCGGTGAGGATGCCCTTCTTCTCGTCGGGGATCAGCATGTCGTCGATACCGATCGACACGCCGGCGCGGGTCGCGTAGGCGTAGCCGGTGTACATCAGCTTGTCGGCGAACACGACGGTGTCCTTTAAGCCCAGCAGACGGTAGCTGGAGTTGATCAGGCGCGAGATGTTCTTCTTGGTCATCTCGGTGTTGGCCAGCTGGAACGGCAGGCCTTCAGGCAGGATTTCGCTCAGCAGCGCACGACCGACCGTGGTATCCACGATCGAGGTGCCGCTACTGCGCTTGCCGCCGGCTTCCACGTCCACCTGAGTGATGCGCACCTTGACCTTGGCGTGCAGTTCGACCACGCGGTTGTCGTAGGCGCGCTTCACTTCGCTGGTGTTGGCGAACACCATGCCTTCGCCCTTCTTGTTCTCCAGGGCACGGCTCATGTAGTACAGACCCAACACCACGTCCTGCGACGGCACGATGATCGGCTCACCGTTGGCCGGCGACAGGATGTTGTTGGTGGACATCATCAACGCACGCGCTTCCAGCTGGGCTTCCAGCGAGAGCGGAACGTGGACAGCCATCTGGTCGCCGTCGAAGTCGGCGTTGAAGGCCGTACAGACCAGCGGATGCAGCTGGATGGCCTTGCCTTCGATCAACACCGGCTCGAACGCCTGGATGCCCAGGCGGTGCAGGGTCGGCGCGCGGTTCAACAGCACCGGATGCTCGCGAATCACTTCTTCCAGGATGTCCCAGACTTCGGCTTCTTCGCGCTCGACCAGCTTCTTGGCGGCCTTGATCGTGGTGGCCAGGCCACGACGCTGCAGCTTGGCGAACACGAACGGCTTGAACAGCTCGAGCGCCATCTTCTTCGGCAGGCCGCACTGGTGCAGCTTGAGGTACGGACCGACGGTGATGACCGAACGGCCGGAATAGTCCACGCGCTTGCCGAGCAGGTTCTGACGGAACCGGCCCTGCTTGCCCTTGATCATGTCGGCCAGCGACTTCAGCGGACGCTTGTTAGTGCCGGTGATGGCACGACCGCGACGGCCGTTGTCCAGCAGCGCATCGACCGATTCCTGCAGCATGCGCTTTTCGTTGCGCACGATGATGTCCGGAGCATTGAGCTCCAGCAGGCGACGCAGACGGTTGTTACGGTTGATCACGCGGCGGTACAGATCGTTCAGATCCGAGGTCGCGAAGCGGCCGCCATCCAGCGGCACCAGCGGACGCAGATCCGGCGGCAGCACCGGCAGCACGGTCATGACCATCCACTCCGGACGGTTACCCGATTCCAGGAAGGCTTCGATCAGCTTGATGCGCTTGGTCAAACGCTTGAGCTTGGTTTCCGAACCGGTGCTGGCGATTTCCTCGCGCAGACGGGTCATTTCCGATTGCAGGTCGATCGTGCGCAGCAGCTCATACACGGCCTCGGCGCCCATGGCGGCGTCGAAGTCGTCGTTGTACTCCTGGCGCGCGGTCAGATACTGCTCTTCGGTCAGCAGCTGGCGGCGCTCGAGCGGGGTCAGGCCCGGCTCGGTGACGACATAGGCTTCGAAGTACAGCACGCGCTCGATGTCACGCAGAGTCATGTCCAGCATCAAGCCAATGCGCGACGGCAGCGACTTGAGGAACCAGATGTGCGCAACCGGCGAGGCCAGGTCGATATGACCCATGCGCTCGCGGCGCACCTTGGCCAGGGTGACTTCGGTACCGCACTTTTCGCAGACCACGCCACGGTGCTTCATGCGCTTGTACTTGCCGCACAGGCATTCGTAGTCCTTGATCGGTCCGAAGATGGCGGCGCAGAACAGGCCGTCCCGCTCGGGCTTGAAGGTACGGTAGTTGATGGTTTCGGGCTTCTTCACTTCGCCGTAGGACCACGAACGGATCAGGTCCGGCGACGCCAGCGCGATCTTGATCGCATCGAAATCCAGCGTCTGGCGCTGCTGATTGAAGAGGTTGAGCAGGTCTTTCATTTGATATCTCCGGGTCGGAGGAATTTCGTATCTGAGATGAAACGCGAACAGCTTCGAACGGGACTGCGATCAGGACACCGTACCCGGGAAGAGCGAACGCGCTGAGCGCTCGCCACTTCCGGGTCGCAGGCCCCTGACCGGGCCCGGCTCTTACTCTTCCAGTTCCATGTTGATCGCCAGCGAGCGGATTTCCTTCACCAACACGTTGAAGGATTCCGGCATGCCCGCGACCATCTCGTGCTCACCATCGACGATGTTCTTGTACATCTGGTTGCGGCCCTGCACGTCGTCGGACTTCACCGTCAGCATTTCCTGCAGGGTGTAGGCCGCGCCGTAGGCTTCCAGCGCCCAGACTTCCATTTCGCCGAAGCGCTGACCACCGAACTGCGCCTTGCCGCCCAGCGGCTGCTGGGTCACCAGCGAGTACGGGCCAGTCGAGCGCGCATGCATCTTGTCGTCGACCAAGTGGTTCAACTTCAGGTAATGCATGTAGCCGACCGTGGTCTTGCGATCGAACGCTTCGCCAGTACGACCGTCGTACAGCTGGGTCTGACCGCTCTGCGGCAGGTCGGCCAGCTCCAGCATGCGCTTGATTTCCGCTTCGCTGGCGCCGTCGAACACCGGGGTCGCCATCGGCACGCCGTCGATCAGGTTCTTGCCCAGGTTGAGCAATTCCTCATCGCTGAACTGCGACAGGTCCACGCGCTGGGCATTGATCGCGTTGTCGTGGTTGTAGATGTCGTTGAGGAACTTGCGCAGTTCGCTGACGGCGGCTTGGGCTTCCAGCATGCGCTGGATCTTGCGACCCAGACCCTTGGCGGCCCAACCCAGATGCACTTCCAGAATCTGGCCGATGTTCATACGCGACGGCACGCCGAGCGGGTTCAACACGATGTCGACCGACTCGCCGGTGGCCATGTACGGCATGTCTTCCACGGGCACCACGTTGGAGACCACACCCTTGTTGCCGTGGCGGCCTGCCATCTTGTCGCCCGGCTGGATGCGGCGCTTCACGGCCAGGAACACCTTGACCATCTTCAGCACGCCCGGTGCGAGGTCGTCGCCCTGGGTGATCTTGCCGCGTTTGTCGGCAAAACGTGCTTCGAATTCCTTCTCGTGCGCCTGGATCTGCTTCTGCGCACGCTCGATGGCGTCGGCAGCGTCTTCGTCCTTCATGCGCAGCTGGAACCAATCGGACTTCTTCAGCCCGTCCAGGTACGCGTCGGTGACGGTGTCGCCCTTCTTCAGGTTCGCGCCGCCGTTTGCGACCTTACCCACGATCTGCGAGCGCAGACGCGCGTAGATGGCCGCTTCCAGAATGCGGAACTGGTCGTCGAAGTCCTTCTTGACGCGCTTGATTTCAGACTCTTCGATCTGACGCGCACGCTTGTCCTTCTCGATGCCGTCGCGGGTGAAGACCTGCACGTCGATGACGGTGCCGTCCATGCCCGGAGGCACGCGCAGCGAGCTGTCCTTCACGTCGGACGCCTTCTCGCCGAAAATTGCACGCAGCAGTTTTTCTTCCGGGGTCAGCTGGCTTTCGCCCTTCGGCGTGACCTTGCCGACCATGATGTCGCCGGCGCGCACTTCTGCACCGATGTACACCACGCCGCTTTCATCCAGACGGTTCAAGGCCTGCTCGGACACGTTCGGGATGTCGGCGGAAATTTCCTCCGGCCCCAACTTGGTGTCGCGCGCAACGCAGGTCAGCTCTTCGATGTGGATCGTGGTGTAACGATCCTCTTCCACCACGCGCTCGGAGAGCAGGATGGAGTCTTCGAAGTTGTAGCCGTTCCACGGCATGAACGCGATCAGCATGTTCTGGCCCAGTGCCAGTTCACCGATGTCGGTGGACGGGCCGTCGGCCAGCACGTCGCCGCGCGCGATCACGTCGCCCACATTCACCAGCGGACGCTGGTTGATGCAGGTGTTCTGGTTGGAGCGGGTGTACTTGATCAGGTTGTAGATATCCACGCCGGCATCGGTGCCGCCGCCGATTTCTGCCTCATTGACCTTGACCACGATGCGGGCTGCGTCGATCTGCTCGATCACGCCACCACGCAGCGCATTGACGGTCACGCCCGAGTCGCGCGCAACCGCACGCTCGATGCCGGTACCGACCAGCGGCTTCTGCGAACGCAGCGTCGGCACGGCCTGGCGCTGCATGTTGGCGCCCATCAGTGCGCGGTTGGCGTCGTCGTGCTCGAGGAACGGCACCAGCGCCGCTGCGACCGACACGGTCTGCATCGGCGAGACGTCCATGAAGTGCACTTCGGACGGCGGCTTCAGCAGCGATTCGCCCTGGAACCGGCACGGCACGAACTGCTCGGTGAGCATGTTCTTGGCGTCGGTCAGCGCGTTCGCCTGGGCGATCACATACTCGTTTTCCTCGATCGCCGACAGATATTCGACGTCGTCGGAGACCTTGCCGTCCAGCACCTTACGGTACGGCGTCTCGAGGAAGCCGTACTGGTTGGTGCGGGCGAACACGGCCAGCGAGTTGATCAGGCCGATGTTCGGGCCTTCCGGTGTTTCGATGGTGCAGACGCGGCCGTAATGGGTCGGATGCACGTCGCGCACTTCGAAGCCGGCGCGCTCGCGGGTCAGACCGCCCGGACCCAGCGCGGAGACGCGACGCTTGTGCGTCACTTCCGACAGCGGGTTGTTCTGGTCCATGAACTGCGACAGCTGCGAGGAGCCGAAGAATTCCTTGATCGCGGCAGCCACCGGCTTGGCGTTGATCAGCTCCTGCGGGGTCAGGCCTTCGGACTCGGCCATCGACAGACGCTCCTTGACCGCGCGCTCGACGCGGACCAGGCCCACGCGGAACACGTTCTCGGCCATTTCGCCGACCGAACGCACGCGACGGTTGCCCAGGTGATCGATGTCATCGACCACGCCGCGACCGTTGCGGATTTCGGTGAGCACCTTGATCACTTCCAGGATGTCGGAGGTGTCGGCGTGCTCGGCAACCAGACGCTTGGATTCTTCGTCGTTACGCTCGGCAAAGTACTTCTTGTCGTACAGCACCGACTCGCCCAGCACGTCCTTGCGGCCGACGCGACGGTTGAACTTCATGCGGCCGACCGTGGACAGGTCGTAGCGCTCGAAGGTGAAGAACAGGTTGTGGAACAGATTCTGCGCCGCTTCCTTGGTCGGCGGCTCGCCCGGACGCATCATGCGGTAGATTTCGACCAGCGCTTCCAGCTGCGTCTTGGTCGGATCGATGCGCAAGGTGTTGGAGAGGTACGGACCACGATCCAGATCGTTCACCCACAGGGTGCCAACCGCATCGACGCCCGCCTTGCGGAAGGCAGCCAGCTGGTCTTCGTTGATCTCGTCGTTGGCATTGGCCAGCAGTTCGCCGGTGGAGCCATCGACCACGTCGTGCGACAGGATGCGGCCGACCAGGTAGTCGTCCGGCACGGCCAGTGCGGCAACGCCGGCGGCTTCCAGTTGCTTGACGTGACGCGCAGTGATGCGCTTGCCCGCCTCCACGATGACCTTGTCGCCGTCGGCCAGGTCGAAGTTCAGCGTTTCACCACGCAGACGCTCCGGCACCAGCTCCAGCTGCACGCCTTCGTCCGGGTTGATGTGGAAGGTGTTGATCTCGAAGAACTCGGCCAGCATCTCTTCGTTGCTGTAGCCAAGCGCGCGCAGCAGGATCGACACCGGCAGCTTGCGGCGACGGTCGATACGGGTGAACAGCGCATCCTTCGGGTCGAACTCGAAATCCAGCCAGGAACCGCGGTACGGAATGATGCGGGCGCTGTACAGCAGCTTGCCCGAGCTGTGGGTCTTGCCACGGTCGTGATCGAAGAACACGCCCGGCGAGCGGTGCAGCTGCGAGACGATCACGCGCTCGGTGCCGTTGACGATGAAGGTACCGTTGCCGGTCATCAGCGGAATTTCGCCGAGATAGACCTCCTGCTCCTTCACGTACTTGATCGCCTTGGTCGACGACTCGCGGTCGTAGATCACCAAGCGCACGGTCACGCGCAGCGGCGCGCCATAGCTCATGCCGCGCTGACGGCATTCACGCTCGTCAAACACCGGCTGACCCAACTTGTAACCGACGTACTCCAGCGCAGCGTTGCCGCTGTAGCTGGAAATCGGGAACACCGACTTCAATGCCGCGTGCAGACCGAGGTCCTTACGCTTGTTCGGCTCCACGTCTTCCTGCAGGAATTCGCGGTAGGAATCCACCTGGATGGCAAGCAGAAACGGCACTTCGAGGATCGAGCGCTGCTTACCGAAGTCCTTGCGGATACGCTTTTTTTCGGTGAACGAATAAGACGTCATGAGGTCTTCACCCTAGGCTGCGGGGGCCACATCGCGGCGGCCCTGAAATAACAAAATTGTCAGTTGGAAGTCGCTGGTATTGCCGGCACCAGCACGCCTTCTCCCGCTACTTCCAACTACCAACTCGGTGAGGCGAGGATTGGGGATGACGGGATTGGGGATTAGCGAAGGCCGCCTTCGAATCCCGAATGCCGAATCTCAAATCCCGGCTTTCCATCAACGGCCAAAGGCCGGGAGCTTTACGCTCCCAGCCTTCAGTGCATCACCATGAAACGCTGGCGATGCAAGGTACTGCTTACTTGATTTCGACAGTCGCGCCAGCTTCGGTCAGTTCCTTCTTGATCTTCTCGGCTTCGTCCTTCGAAGCGCCTTCCTTCAGGACGCCACCGGCTTCGGTCAGGTCCTTGGCTTCCTTCAGACCCAGGCCGGTCACGCCGCGGACAGCCTTAATCGCGGCAACCTTGTTGGTGCCGGCGCTGGTCAGCACCACGGTGAACTCGGTCTGCTCTTCAACCACGGCGGCCGGACCGGCTGCAGCAGCAGCGACCGGGGCAGCGGCGGAGACGCCGAACTTTTCTTCGATGGCCTTGACCAGCTCCATTACTTCCATCAGGGACTTCTCGGCGATGGCGTCGACGATCTGTTCGTTGGTAAGGGACATTGTGATTACCTTTAAATGATTTTCTGGATTGGGGTTCTAGCAAACGCTAGGACATCAAGCTTCGACAGTCTCGGCAGCCGGCGCGGCAGCTTCGTCGCCACCACCCTGCTTGTCGCCAACGGCCTTGACGGCACGGGCGAACATGGCAGCCGGTTCGGACAGCACGCGGGCCAGCATGGCCAGGGCCTGGTCACGGGTCGGCAGCGAGGCCAACACGTCGACGTGACCAGCCGGGAACAGTTCCCCGCCGATGGACACGACCTTGGCCTGCAGCTTGTCGTTGCTCTTGGCAAATTCCTTGATCAGGCGACCGGCTGCGCCGGGCTCCTCCATCGAAAACGCATACAGCAGAGGACCGACCAGCTTGTCAGCAGCGACAGCGAAATCAGTACCTTCAACGGCGCGCGCAGCCAGGGTGTTCTTGACAACTTTCAAGAACACGCCGGTTTCGCGAGCCTGCTTGCGCATCGCGGTCATCTGGGAGACCGTGGTGCCAGCGTATTCGGCGGCGATCAGGGAGTGGGCCTTGGCGGCGATGTCTGCCAGCTCGGCGACTACTTCTTGCTTCTGGGACAGATTGAGAGCCATTGCACTCCTCCGTTAAAGCCGGGATTGGTGATTGGTGATTGGTGATTCGTCGGAGGCCATGAAGCAGCCCCTGCAAATCCCCAATGCCGAATCGCTAATCCCGGCTTCAAACTACTCCGCTCGCGGCTCCTGCCGGTCGCGGTCCAGGGCAGCCTCCTTCCTGGAAGCCGGGAACATCGACCGATGTTCCTTTGGTGGCCGTTCTAGACCTGGAGTGGACTCGATCCGGGATGTCCCAGACGCGCGTAAACCAGAAAGCTCCAGAAGGGCGACACCATCTACGCCGGCCGGCTCGAAACGAACCAATTAAGCGATCCCGCTGCATCGACGGCGACTCCTTGCCAGTGCGAGCATCCCTGCCCGTCGTCGATCTGCGCTGACCGCGCCTGCGGTCTTTGACGGCTACCGCCGGACGTGCCGGCGATCGCCTTCAAAATGTCCGTTGCCCCAAAGGAGGGAACGGACTCCCAGCACACGGTGACCCGGGCCGGAAAAACAATGCTGTACTGCCAAATACGTCAGGCGCATGACGCCGGACGCATTCGCTTACTTCAGCGACAGGCTCGACTGGTCGACCGTCACGCCCGGACCCATGGTCGAGCTGACCGAGACCTTCTGCAGGTAGGTACCCTTCGAGGTCGCCGGCTTGGCCTTGACCAGATCCAGCAACAGCGCCTGCAGGTTCGACTTCAGCGCTTCGTCGTCGAAGCTGGCCTTGCCGATGGTGCAGTGGATGATGCCGGCCTTGTCGGTGCGGTAGCGCACCTGGCCCGACTTGGCATTCTTGACCGCTTCGCCCGGATTGGCCGACACGGTGCCGACCTTCGGGTTCGGCATCAAGCCGCGTGGACCCAGCAGGGTGCCCAGCTTACCGACGACGCGCATGGCGTCCGGGGTCGCGATGACCACGTCATAGTTCAGATCGCCGGCCTGCATCTTCTCGGCCAGATCGTCCATGCCCACCGCCTCGGCGCCAGCGGCAAGAGCTTCGTCAGCCTTGGCGCCTGCCGGTGCGAACACTGCGACGCGCACGCTCTTGCCGGTACCGGCCGGCAGCACGGTGGAACCGCGCACCTGCTGGTCGGACTTCTTGGCGTCCACGCCCAGGCGCACGGCAACGTCGATCGACTCGACGAACTTCGCCTTGGTGGCGGTCTTCAGGATCTTGATTGCGTCTTCGAAGGCATAGGTCTTGCCCGGAACGACAGCGGCCGTAATGGCCTTAACGCGTTTGCTCTGTGCCATCTCTTAGCCCTCCACCGTCAAACCCATGCTGCGGGCAGAACCCGCAATCGTGCGCACCGCCGCTTCCAGTTCGGCTGCCGTCAAATCGGCTTCCTTGACCTTGGCGATCTCTTCCAGCTGCTTGCGCGTCACCTTGCCCACCTTGTCGGTGTTAGGACGCTTCGAGCCGGAGCTCACGCCTGCGGCCTTCTTGAGCAGCACGCTGGCCGGGGTGCTCTTGGTGACGAACGTGAAGGTACGGTCGGAATACGCGGTGATGATCACCGGCGTCGGCAGACCCGGCTCCAGCTTCGACGTCGCAGCGTTGAATGCCTTGCAGAATTCCATGATGTTCAGACCGCGCTGACCCAGTGCAGGGCCAACCGGCGGCGCAGGGTTGGCCTGACCGGCCTTGACCTGCAACTTGATGAAAGCAGTAATCTTCTTAGCCATTTCAATACTCTCCGGGTGCTAGCGCCTGACCTGCAGGCTCCCCATCGGACCGGGATTCACGTGTCCCGGCTTCACGTTTGTTGACCACACGCAGACGGCCGCCATGCGGCAGCCATTGGTTCCAGGCGGTTCGCCAGGACAGCGAGCCGCGCACTATAGCAACATTTGGGGCGAGCGCCTAGCCGGCGCCCACAGGGTCAGCCCTTCTCGACCTGACCGAATTCAAGCTCGACCGGCGTGGAGCGGCCGAAGATGAGCACGGCAACACGCAGCCTGCTCTTTTCGTAATTGACTTCCTCGACGACGCCGTTGAAGTCGTTGAAGGGACCCTCGGTGACGCGCACCATCTGGCCCGGCTCGAACAATACCTTCGGACGCGGCTTCTCGACGCCATCTTGCACACGCTGCAGGATCGCATCCGCCTCTTCGTCGCGGATCGGCAGAGGACGGTCGGCGGTGCCGCCAATGAAACCCATCACCTTGGAAGTTTCCTTCACCAGGTGCCAGCTTTCGTTGTCGATGCGCGGAATACCGGCTTCTTCATGCGTTTCGATCTGCACCAGCACGTAGCCGGGGAAGAACTTGCGCTCGGACCGACGCTTCTGGCCGGCGCGCATTTCGATGACCTCTTCGGTCGGCACCAGCACGTCGCCGAAACGATCTTCCATCTCGGCACGCGCGATACGGTCGCGCAATGCCTGCGCAACGGATTTTTCGAAGCCTGAATAGGCGTGAACGACATACCAACGCTTCACTGCTTGATTCTCCTCAACGAGCCAGGAACCACTGCGTGAGCTTCTGGATGACAAAGTCGAAGCCGCCCAACAGCAAACTCAGAATGATTACAACAACAATGACGACCCAGGTGGTGCGGATAGCTTCCTGGCGCGTCGGCCAGACAACCTTACGCAACTCGAACCTGGACTCGGACAAGAATTCGCGGGTCTCCCGGCCCTTGCCGGTACCCAAAAACACAAATGCACCCGCCACCAACCCGACGATGACAGCCAACGCACGCAGTTGCGGCGTCCACGCGCCCAGCTGGGTCGCGCGTTCGGGAGCGGAAAACCAGAACCACACAAAAAGCCCCGCAACCACCAGGGCAGCGGAAACAACGTACTTAACGACATCAGCGCTAGAGGACGCGCTCTTGGAAGGCTCGATTTTGCTATTCATCCGGCTCTAGTTACCGATCTGACCCGAGTCGCTGGGCCGGAAAGAGGAGTGGCACGCCAGGAGGGACTCGAACCCCCAACCTGCGGTTTTGGAGACCGCTGCTCTGCCAATTGAGCTACTGGCGTATGTACTCGTTTACCGCAAACCCTAAGACAACGAAGGCGGACCGCGGTTCAGCCGGCCCGCCATTCGTTTGAATCCAGCCGCCAACAGGCGGCTGGATACAGGCGCTTACTTGATGATCTTGGCAACCACGCCGGCGCCGACGGTACGACCGCCTTCACGGATGGCAAAGCGCAGACCTTCGTCCATCGCGACCGGGTTGATCAGGGTCACGACCATCTTCACGTTGTCGCCCGGCATCACCATTTCCACACCTTCCGGCAACTGGCAAGCGCCAGTGATGTCGGTGGTGCGGAAGTAGAACTGCGGACGGTAGCCCTTGAAGAACGGGGTATGACGGCCACCCTCGTCCTTGGACAGCACGTAGACTTCGGCTTCGAACTCGGTGTGCGGCTTGATCGAACCCGGCTTGCACAGCACCTGGCCGCGCTCGACGTCGTCACGCTTGGTGCCGCGCAGCAGCAGACCGGCGTTGTCGCCTGCCTGACCCTGGTCCAGCAGCTTGCGGAACATTTCCACGCCGGTGACGGTGGTCTTCTGCGTATCGCGGATACCGACGATTTCGATTTCGTCACCCACCTTGATGATGCCGCGCTCGATACGACCGGTCACCACGGTGCCGCGGCCGGAGATCGAGAACACGTCTTCGACCGGCATCAGGAACGGACGGTCGACGTCGCGGGTTGGCTCGGGAATGAACGAATCCAGCGCTTCAACCAGCTTCAGGATCGCGGGCACACCGATGTCGCTCTGATCGCCGTCCAGCGCCAGACGCGCCGAACCATGGATGATCGGGGTGTCGTCGCCCGGGAAATCGTACTTGCTCAGCAGCTCGCGCACTTCCATTTCGACCAGCTCGAGCAGCTCGGCGTCGTCGACCATGTCGGCCTTGTTCAGGAACACGACGATGTGCGGCACACCGACCTGACGCGAGAGCAGGATGTGCTCACGGGTCTGCGGCATCGGGCCATCAGCGGCCGAGCACACCAGGATCGCGCCGTCCATCTGCGCCGCACCGGTGATCATGTTCTTGACATAGTCGGCGTGGCCGGGGCAGTCGACGTGCGCGTAGTGGCGGGTCGGGGATTCGTATTCGACGTGTGCGGTCGAAATCGTGATGCCGCGCGCCTTCTCTTCCGGCGCCGCGTCGATCGCGTCGTACGCCTTGAACTCACCACCGAAACGCTCGGCACCGATCTTGGTCAGCGCAGCGGTCAACGTGGTCTTGCCATGGTCAACGTGACCGATGGTGCCGACGTTCACGTGCGGCTTGGTGCGCTCGAATTTAGCTTTTGCCATGGGTGCGTGTCTCGGTAATCGTTTGGAGTTGAAGACGATTGAGTAATGGTGCTCACGAAAGGAATCGAACCTTCGACCTCCTCCTTACCAAGGAGGTGCTCTACCGACTGAGCTACGTGAGCGAGTTTTGCATTATGCCATGCATTTGCGTTCAATGGAGCGGGAGACGGGAATCGAACCCGCACCATCAGCTTGGAAGGCTGAGGTTCTACCGTTGAACTACTCCCGCACCGGGAACTGCATGCCACAACGTGAAACTGGTGGAGGGAGGTGGATTCGAACCACCGAAGGCGTAAGCCAGCAGATTTACAGTCTGCCCCCGTTGGCCGCTTGGGTATCCCTCCAGCTTTTACTACCGGACCTGTGCGCCGCGAGGCGAATTCGGTTCGGGGTGAAGCAGCCAGTTATTTTGTTGTGGGACGCATGCGGTGTCAACAAAAATTTTGAGCAATCCTTCACTCTCAACGACACGCGGCGTCGGGCGCCACGCACAGCCGATCACACGTTGAAGCGGAAGTGCAGCACATCGCCTTCCTGGACACGGTATTCCTTGCCTTCCAGGCGCAGGCGCCCGGCATCGCGGGCGCCGGTTTCGCCGCGGTACTTGATGAAGTCATCGAAACCAATCGTTTCGGCGCGGATGAAGCCCTTTTCGAAATCGGTATGGATCACGGCAGCAGCCTGCGGCGCGGTCGAACCGGCCTTGACCGTCCAGGCACGCACCTCCTTGACCCCTGCAGTGAAATACGTCTGCAGGCCCAGCAGCGTGTAGGCCGCACGGATGACGCGATTCAAGCCCGGCTCTTCCAGGCCGAGATCGGTCAGGAAGCTGTCGCGATCGGCATCGTCCAGCTGCGACAGCTCTTCTTCGATGGCCGCCGAGACCGGCACCACCTCGGCACCTTCGGCAGCCGCATGCGCGCGCACCGCATCCAGGTGCGGATTGTGCTCGAAGCCGTCTTCCAGCACGTTGGCGATGTACAGCACCGGCTTGAGCGTCAGCAGGAACAGATCACGCACCAGCGCCTTTTCTTCCTCGTCCAGACCGGCGGCACGACCTGCCTTGCCGTCCGCTAACGCGGCCTGCAGTTTGGCCAGCACCGGCTTGCGCGCCGCTGCATCCTTGTCGCCGCCCTTGGCGCTGCGTTCGGCACGGTTGAGGGCCTTTTCCACGCTGTCCAGATCGGCCAGCGCCAGTTCGGTATCGATGGTTTCGATATCGGCGATCGGGTCGACCTTGTTGTTGACGTGGATGACGTCGTCGTTCTCGAAGCAACGCACCACGTGGGTGATCGCATCGACTTCGCGGATGTGCGCCAGGAACTTGTTGCCCAGACCTTCGCCACTCGCCGCGCCGGCCACCAGGCCGGCGATATCGACGAACTCGACCGCGGTAGGAATCAGCTTTTGCGGCTTGACGATGTCAGCCAGCTGATTGAGACGCGGATCCGGCACCGGCACGATGCCGACGTTCGGCTCGATGGTGCAGAACGGGAAGTTGGCCGCAGCGATGCCGGCCTTGGTCAGCGCATTGAACAGGGTCGACTTGCCGACGTTGGGCAGGCCGACGATGCCGCATTTGATACCCATGGGTCACATCCGGGATTTGGGATTCGGGATTGGAGATTCGTCATGCCACATGGCCGCGAATCCCCAATCCCCAATCACGCATCCCTGCTGGTATGCAGGCGCTTCATCGCTTCATTGAAATTGCCTTCCATCGCCAGCGGCAGCACATCGATGGCGGCGTCCACCGCAGCGCCGATCGCCGCATCGTCCTCGCGCCCTGCCCGCCCCAGCACCCAGGGCACCACGCGGTCCTTATGACCGGGATGACCGATGCCAACGCGTAGACGGTGAAATTTGCCGTGCCCGAGCAGGCGGATGGTGTCGCGCAAGCCGTTTTGCCCGCCGTGACCGCCGTCGAACTTGAGCCGCGCGGTACCGGGCGCCAGATCCAGTTCGTCATGGGCGACCAGCAGGTGTTCGGGCTCGATCTTCCAGAATCGCAATGCGGCAGTGATCGACTTGCCACTGAGATTCATGAAGGTGGCCGGCTTGAGCAGCCAAACCGGCTGTCCCGCGATCTCGACCTTGGCGGTCTCGCCGAACAGCTTGCTGTCCAATGCCCAGCGGGCGCCACCGCGCTCGATGAGGGCATCGACGAAACGAAACCCGGCGTTGTGCCGGGTTTGCGCGTGTTCCGGACCCGGATTACCGAGCCCGACGATCAGGCGGAGTGCAGACATGCCAGTGACCGCAGCCGATCCCGCGCAATGCGAGGGATCGGCCGACGGATTACTTGGTCTCGGCGCCTTCGCTGCCTTCTTCGCCGGCAGCGTCGTCTTCCTCGATCCGCACGTGCTTGGCAGCAACCACGGCCACGTCGTGTTCCTTGCCCAGCTTCAGCTCCGGAATTTCGACACCGGCCGGCAGCTTGATTTCGGACAGGTGGATCACGTTACCCACTTCCAGTGCACCGAGGTCCACTTCGATGAACTCCGGCAGATCCTTCGGCAGGCAAACCACCTGGACTTCGTTGAGTTCGTGGGTGACGACCACTTCGCTCGACTTGCCGGCCGGCGAGGATGCTTCGTTGATGAAGTGCAGCGGCACGGCAGCACTGAGCTTCTCGTTGGCGCTGACGCGCTGGAAGTCGATGTGCATGATCAGCTGCTTGAACGGATGGCGCTGCATGTCGCGCAGCAGCACCTGCTGCACGTCGCCATTGAGGTTCAGGTCCAAGATGGACGAGTAGAACCACTCGTTCTGCTGGGCGAGCCAGATCTGCTCGTGGTTGAGCTGGATGCTGACCGGCTCGAGTTCGCCACCGTACACGATGGCCGGAATGACGCCAGCATGACGCAGGCGGCGGCTCGCACCCTTCCCCTCGTCAGCGCGGCGCTCGACCTTGATTTCATGAGTCTTTGCCATTGGATTTCACTACCTGGTTGGAACACCGCCTCGCGGCGATGAAGCGTCTCACCCGCGACCAGGTGAGACGTGTGGCGGCACCCGGGAATCGGGCACCGAATGGGGCATCAGTCGACGTAAAGCGAGCTGACCGATTCGCCGAAGGCGATACGGCGGATGGTCTCGGCCAGCAGTTCGGCCACGCTCAGCTGACGAATCTTGGCGCAGGTGCGCGCCGCTTCGCTCAGCGGAATCGTGTCGGTGACCACCAGCTCGTCGAGCTGCGAATTGTTGATGTTGTCCACCGCCGGGCCGGAAAGCACCGGGTGGGTGATGTAGGCCACGACCTTGAGCGCGCCGCGCTGCTTCAGCGCTGCGGCAGCGGCGCACAAGGTACCAGCGGTGTCGACCAGGTCGTCGACCAGCACACAGGTCTTGCCCTGCACGTCGCCGATGATGTTCATCACGGTGGCCACATTGGCGCGCGGACGGCGCTTGTCGATGATGGCCAGATCCGCATCGTCCAGACGCTTGGCGACGGCGCGTGCGCGCACCACGCCGCCCACGTCGGGCGACACCACGATCAGGTTGTCGGTGCCGTAGGCGCGCCAGATGTCGGCCAGCAGCAGCGGCGAGGCGTAGACGTTGTCGACCGGCACATCGAAGAAACCCTGGATCTGGTCGGCATGCAGGTCGACCGTCAGCACGCGGTCCGCCTCCATGGCGCAGATCATCTTGGCAGCCACCTTGGCGGTGATCGGCACGCGCGAGGAGCGCATGCGACGGTCCTGGCGCGAATAACCGAAATACGGGATCACCGCGGTAACGGACTGGGCGCTGGCGCGCTTGAGCGCGTCGATCAGCACCAGCAGTTCCATCAGGTTTTCGGCGCTGGGCGCGCAGGTCGGCTGGATGACGAACACTTCCTGCCGACGCACGCTTTCTTCGATCTCTACCTGCACTTCGCCGTCGGAAAAACGCGTGACCAACGCCTTGCCCATGCGAACGCCCAGTTCCTTGCAGATGCTCTGGGCAAGCGGCTTGTTGGCATTGCCGGAGAACACCAGCAGATTACGTTGGTCTTGCATGAGATCTCTCGGGCGGCGGCGAAGAGCGTGCGGATCGATGGTGGAGCAGGACAAAGCCGAACCAATGCCGGGCTTTCGTTCGAGTCCCGCGCAAGGATGCGCGAGATGTTGCAGAAGGATCTGCAGTGAAACCTGATGCAGGCGGACCTGCCTTTCTCGACAAACTGGCAGGGGCGGTAGGATTCGAACCTACGAATGCCAGGATCAAAACCTGGTGCCTTGGGCCTCTTGGCGACGCCCCTGCATCAAACCTGTGTCGCGTCCAGCGCGTCGAGCAATGGCGAGTGCGCTGCACCCTCCACCACCCACGCCCGCCGGCTGCCCGGCAACTGCGCCAGCGCCTGCTCTGCAGCAGCGCGCGTGGCGAACTCGACGAAACAACCACTTCCCGACCCGGTCAAACGCGGTGTACCGACCCTGGAAAGCGCCTGGAACACCGCCTCGACGGCGGGTTCGCGGCGCCGCAGGACCGGCTCGAACGCATTGTCGAGCAGGGAACCGGAAGCGAAGTCCGATATTTTCGCGGGCGCAGCATCCCGCGTCAATTCCTGTGATCGAAATAACGCCGGGGTCGGCACATGAACGCCAGGGTCGACCAGCAGATACGCCGCTTCCGGCAGGGAAATCGGGGTCAGCTGTTCGCCCACGCCTTCGGCCCAGGCATTGCGGCCGCGCACGAAGACCGGCACGTCTGCGCCCAGCTGCAAGCCCAGCGCGGCCAGCGCATCGGCCGCCAGACCCAGGCCCCACAAGGCGTTGAGCGCGACCAGCACGGTCGCCGCGTCCGAGGAGCCGCCGCCAAAACCGCCGCCGGCCGGGATGCGCTTGTCGACCCGAATCTCCACGCCCGCCTGGGCGTTGGTTGCCGATTGCAGCAGGCGCGCGGCGCGGACCACCAGGTCATCGTCTTCGGCAACGCCGGGCAAACTCTCGCCCAGGCGGCGGATCTGACCGTCGCGGCGCACACGAAGATGAACGGTGTCCCCCCACTCCAGCAGCCGGAACACGGTCTGCAGCAGGTGGTAGCCGTCGGCACGGCGCCCGGTGATCTGCAGGAACAGATTCAGCTTGGCCGGCGCGGGCCACGCCGACCAATCGCTTCCCGGCACGTCCATCAGGGCGATACGGTCCATTGGTCGACCAACAGGCGCACCTTTGCTTGGCCTTTGCGGGCTTCGATCCGCTGCGGCAGCTCGGGCTGGCCAACGCCGGCCGGCGCCCAGGCCAGGAAATCGATGGTCCAGCCGTCCTGCTGCACGGTGCGCGGGCGCCCGGCCGCATCCACATCGACGCGCGCGGCACCCGCATCGGCGATGCGCAGCGCGCGCACCCAGTCCGGCATCTGGTTGACCGGGATGGTCCAGCCGGTTGCTTCCAGCAGCACCTGCTCGGCATCGGGGCCACTGCGCGGACCGCCGTCCAGCCCTTCCAACCGGCCGGCGCCGCTGGTGGTGTCGCCGGTGAGCACCCAGCTTTGCCGGGTGACCGGCGCACTGAGTTGCACGCGGTAGCGTGGGCCGTCCTGCTGCCAATCGATGCGGCCGCTGCCGCCGTCGCGGTCCTTGCTGATCGCCACCCGGCCCTGGAAGGACCAGTTGGGATGCGCCTGCAACCAGGCCTGGCGAGCGGCTTCAGCCTGGCGCGCATCGTCAGAGACATGATCGACCACGGCCGCCGCACTGCCCTGCCCGCGCGGCACGCTCACGCAGGCCGACAGGCCGACCAGCACCAGCCCGCCCAGGGCCAGCGTTCGCACCTTGCTCATAGCCCGAACTTTTCCACGACGCGCTGCAGCGCACGGTTGTCCGGGTCGAGACGGCGCGCTTCATCGAAGTAGCGACGCGCTTCGTCCTGCTTGCCGCTGACCCACAGCACTTCGCCCACGTGGGCCGCGATTTCCGGGTCCTTGACCAGCGCCCAGGCCCGACGCAGCTGCACCAGCGCTTCCTTGGTGCGGCCCATCCGGTACAACACCCAGCCATAACTGTCGACAATGGCCGGGTTGTCCGGGTCGGCGGTGCGGGCACGGTCGATCAGCGCCAACGCTTCCTTGTAGCGGGTGGTGCGGTCGGCCAGGGTGTAGCCCAACGCGTTCAGGGCCGCGACGTTTTCCGGCTCGGTCACCAGGATCTTGCGCAGATCGGCCTCGGCACGCGGGACATCGTCGCGCCGCTCCCAGGCCAGCCCGCGGGCGTACAGCAACGCGCTGTCGTCCGGGTAGGCGGCAAGGCCACGTTCGAAGGCGTCCAGTTCGCCCAGTGCATCGTCGGCCCGCTGATGCAGTTCGGCTTCGAGCACGTAGGCGTCGCGGCGCGCGTCATCGTCGGCACTGGCGTCGCCCTGCAGGGCGCGGGCTTCGGCAAGCGCTTCGGGCTTGCGGCCCAGTTCGTACAAGGCACTGGCGGCGCGCAGGCGCGCCTCGCTGAGCTGGGGACCACCCGGCACGCCGCGATACCACTCCACCGCCTCGTCGTAGCGCTTGAGGAATTCGGCGATCTTGCCCAGCAGCAGACGGCGGTCCGGATCGGGCTTGGTGGCGTTGCTCTTGAGCTCGGCGTACAGCGCCTCCAGCGAGCTGCGGTCTTTCTCCTTGGCCAGCATCGAGGCCCGCAAGCCATAGGTCTGGGTGTCCTGCGGCCCGGTCGAAAGCACGCGTGCCGCAGCTTCGGTCTGGCCCATGGCGTCGTAGGCGAACGCCAGTGCGCCGCGTAGCTCGGAGTCCTTGACCGCCTGCGGTTCGATATTCTTCAGCAGCGCCAGCGCTTCGTCGTTCTTGCCTTCCTGCTGCAACTGGGTGGCGTGCAGCAAGGCCACGCGCGGCTCTTCGGGGAAGCGGCGCACCACCTCGTCGACGATGCGCTTGGCCAGCGCGGGGCGCTCCATGCGCAGCGCGAGCCGGCCGAATTCCTGCCAGGCTTCGATCTGATTCGGGATGGCGCCGGCCTTGACCAGGTCTTCGAGCACGTCGGCCGAGGCTTCCGGCTCGCGGCCGCCGTTGGCCAGGGCGATCAGCGCAAAGCGCCAGCCACGCGGGTCGGGCTCCTTGAGCAGGCCGAGCAGGTCGCGGCGCGCGGTGCGCAGGTCGTTGCGGCGCAGGGCCAGCGAGGCCTCGGTGCTGCGCATGGACATCGACGACGGCGCGCGGGCGCGCCACAACGCCAGCGCTTCGATCGCGCGCGGGTCGTCGTTGGCCAGCATGGAGATGCGGGCGGCGCGCTCGGCCAGCCCGGCATCGCCGGCTTCGGCCTTGGCGGCGTCCAGGTAGGCGCGCGCGGCATCGTCCAGTTGCCCGCCCTGCAAGGCGAATTCGCCGGCCAGCACCGGCTCCAGCGACGAAGTACCGGCACTGCTTGGGAGCGGAGCGGGCGGTGCTTTCTTGGGTGCTGCGGTGGCACTGGCGGAGACTGCGACCAGCAGAAGAACACACAGGATGCGAATCGGTACAGGCATCGGGGGCAACCGGGCCGTAAAATGGGGCCCTGAATGGCCGCCAGCTTATCGCAAGCAACTGAACAATGACGTTGTGGGTGCTCGGACTGAATCACCAGACCGCACCTGTGGACCTGCGCGAACGCGCGGCGTTCGCAGGTGATGCGCTGCCGCGCGCGCTCGAATCGCTGCGTGCGCTGCCCCAGGTAAGCGAGGCCGCGCTGCTGTCCACCTGCAACCGTACCGAGTTGTATGCGATGGCCGAGGAGGCGCACAGCCTGGTCACCTGGCTGGAAACCCACGCGCCCGGGCTGAGCGGTTATCTGTACCAGCACCAGGAAGCCGAGGCGGTGCGTCATCTGTTCCGTGTCGCCACCGGGCTGGATTCGATGGTATTGGGAGAACCCCAGATCCTCGGCCAGGTGAAGGACGCCTGGGCAGTGGCGCGGGCGCACGGCACGCTGGGCAGCGGGTTGGACCGGCTGTTCCAACAGACCTTTTCGGTGGCCAAGCGCGCGCGTACCGACACCCGTGTCGGCGCAAATCCGGTGTCGGTCGCATCCACGGCGGTGCGGCTGGCACAAGACTCGTTTGCCCGGCTCAACGAATCGACGGTGTTGCTGATCGGTGCCGGCGAAACCATCGAACTGGCGGCCAAGCATCTGAGCGAAGGCCGCGTGCGCCGCCTGCTGATCGCCAACCGCACCCTGGCCCACGCGCAGACGCTCGCCAGCCAGCATGGCGGCTTCGCCTTGCCGCTGACCGATCTGGAACGCCACCTGGCCGAGGCGGATGTGGTGTTCTCGGCCACCGCTGCACGTGAGCCGCTGGTGACCCGCGCACAGGTGGAACAGGCATTGCGCGCACGCAAGCGCAAGCCGATGCTGCTGTTCGACCTGGCGGTGCCGCGCGATATCGAGGCCTCGGTGGGCGAATTGAGCGACGCCTACCTGTACACGGTGGACGACCTGGAACGCGCGGTCGAAGACAACCGCCGTGGCCGCCGCGAAGCGGCCGACCAGGCCGAAGCCATCATCGACCTGCAAGTGGCGCGCTATGTCGAAACCTTGCAGGCCAACGCGCGCCAGGCACCGCTCAAGCGGCTGCGCGCCTTTGGCGATAGCACCCGCGACGAGCTGCTGGCCAAGGCGCGCCAGCAGTTGCACAACGGCAAACCGGCCGACGAAGTGCTGGAGCAGCTGGCGCATGCGCTGACCAACCGCCTGCTGCATCCGCCCACCGCCGCACTACGCGATGCCGCGCTCAACAACGACCTGGAATTGACCACCGCGGCCGACCGGCTGTTTCCGGAAAAACCGGGTTACCAACATCCCCCCATAGCTACCCCGATCGTGAGGACCGATGACGCCGACCCTGCGCCGTAAGCTCGAAGCGCTGGCCGAGCGCCGCGAAGAACTGCAGCACCTGCTCTCCGACCCCGATGTGGTGGGCAACAACGACACGTTCCGTACGCTTTCGCGCGAACTGTCGCAACTGGAGCCGGTGGCAGTGGCGCTGGAAGAGGAGGCGCGCGCCAAGGCCGACCTGGCCACGGCCGAGGCGCTGCGCAACGACCCGGAGATGCGCGAGCTGGCCGAAGAGGAAATGGCCGCTGCACAGGCGCGCCTGGAACACCTCGATGCACAGCTGGCCGCGCTGCTGGTACCGCGCGACCCGCGCGACGACGGCAACCTGTTCCTGGAAGTGCGCGCGGGCACTGGCGGTGACGAGGCAGCGATCTTTGCCGGCGACCTGTTCCGCATGTACGCACGCTACGCCGAGCGCCAGGGCTGGAAGGTGGAAATCGAATCCGACAGCCCCGGCGAGCACGGCGGCTACAAGGAAGTGGTGGCGCGCGTGGTCGGGCGCGGCGCGTATTCGCGCCTGAAATTCGAATCCGGCACCCATCGGGTGCAACGCGTGCCGGCAACCGAATCGCAAGGCCGCATCCACACCTCGGCCGCCACGGTGGCGATCATTCCCGAAGCCGACGACGTGGAAGAGATCACGATCAATCCGGCCGATCTGAAGGTGGACACGTTTCGCTCGTCCGGTGCGGGCGGCCAGCACGTCAACAAGACCGAATCGGCGATCCGCATCACCCACGTGCCCAGCGGGGTGGTGGTGGAATGCCAGACCGAGCGCAGCCAGCATGCCAATCGCGACAAGGCGATGAAGCGGCTGAAGGCGCAGCTGCTGGACACCGAACGCAGCAAGGCGGCAGCAGCCGAAGCGCAGACGCGCAAGTTGCAGGTGGGCAGCGGCGACCGCAGCCAGCGCATCCGCACCTACAGTTTTCCGCAGGGTCGCATCACCGACCATCGCGTCGAAGGGCTGACCCTGTACGACCTGCCCAACATCATCGAAGGCGACCTGGATGCATTGATCGGGCGGCTGCTGCACGAACATCAAGCCGACGAACTGGCACGGTTGAGCGATAGCCCGTGAGTGCACAAGTGCCGCGCGAGCTGCTGCAGCTGCGCGAGCAAGTGCGACGCCAGCCGGGCGATTTCGTCGCCTGGTTGATGCTGGCCGATGCAGAGCTGGGCATGGGCGTCACCGCTGCCGGCGAAACAGCCGTGCAGCGCGCGCTGGCGCTGCATCCGGGCCATCCGGAAGCGGTGGCGCGGCTGGGACGGGTGCGCTGGGCGCAACAGCGCCATGCCGAAGCGGCCACGCTGCTCCAGCAAGCCTCGGACCTGGTACCGCAGCATCCGGGGATCGCCCTGTGGCTTGGGCACGCGCTCGAAGATGCAGGCCAGCCGGAACAGGCCGCGGCCGCCTATACGCGCGCCCATCGGCTATTGCCCGACGAACCCTACATCACCGCGCAACTGCTCAACTGGCGGCGCCGCCTATGCGATTGGCGCGAGCTGGACTCACTGGCTGCACAGGTGCGCACTGCAGTGACGCAAGGCCAGGCGGCCGTGGAGCCTTTCGCGTTCCTGAGCGAGGACGCCAGCGCCGCGGAACAACTGGCGTGCGCCCGTACCCGCGCGCAGGTCATTGCCTCCTCCGTGCGCCCGCTGCCAGCGGCAACGCTGCGCAGCCGCGGCGCGCTGCAACTCGGATTCGTGTCCAACGGCTTTGGTGCGCACCCGACGGGCTTGCTGACGGTGGCCTTGTTCGAAGCGTTGCAGCGACGCCAACCGGACCTGCAGGTGCACTTGTTTGCAACCAGCCCGGACGATGGCAGCGACATTCGCGCACGCCTGGCGCAGGCAACGCGCATGCACGATGTCACTGCGCTGGGGCATCTGGCCACTGCGCACCATATCCGCGACCAGGGCATCGATCTGTTGTTCGATCTGCGTGGCTGGGGCGGTGGCGGACGACCGGAAGTCTTCGCATTGCGGCCGGCACCGGTACAGCTCAACTGGCTGGCGTATCCGGGCACCTCGGGCGCGCCGTGGATGGACTATGTGCTTGGCGATGCCGTTGCGTTGCCGACGTCGCTGGAGCCGTTCTACAGCGAACAGGTGCTGCGCCTGCCGCGCGCCTTCCAGCCATCGGACACCTCGCGCACGGTGGACGAACCACCATCGCGCGTGCAGTGCGGGCTGCCGGAGCATGCGGTGGTGCTGTGCTGCTTCAACAACAGTTACAAGCTCAATCCACGCAGCATGGCGCGCATGCTGGCGGTGTTGCGCGCGGTGCCCGGCAGCGTGCTGTGGCTGCTGTCCGGCCCGGGCCAGGCCGATGCGCGATTGCGTGCAGCAGCGCAGGCACAGGGCGTGGACGCGCAGCGCTTGGTCTTCATGCCCAAACTGCCGCACCGGCAGTATCTGGCGCGCTATCGACACGCGGATCTGTTTTTGGATACGCACCCGTACAACGCGCACACTACCGCCTCCGATGCGTTATGGGCAGGTTGCCCGGTCTTGACCACGCCTGGGCAGACGTTTGCCGCGCGTGTGGCCGGCAGCCTGAATCATCATCTGGGGCTGGATGACATGAATGTTGCCGATGATGCTGCGTTTGTGGCCAAGGCGATCGAACTGGCGAGCGATGCAGAGGCATTGCGTGGCGTGCATGCTCGGGTGGCGGAACAACGCCTGCGCAGCGGCGTTTTCGATATGGACGGGTTTGCGGATGATCTGGCCGCGCTGCTGCGTGGTATTGCGCGGCGCAGTGGGTGGTTGGGGGTTTAGAGCGCCGCCAGCTGTCGCGAGCAGTCGCTACTCGGGCATACGGTGTGCCGAAGCTGGAGTGGACGAGCGATGGGCTGCGTCTCCGGGCATCGGCCGTACCATCTGGCGCCCCCGGTCGTTTCGCTGGCCGGCTCCAGGCTCGGTCGTTGGGTGCAGCTCCCACGTGTTGCGTGAGATGAGCGGTGGAAGGCACCGCCAAGCGCTGCGAACAAGCAGCGATGCTGTAGTGCCGTCTCCCGTCGCGACATTGCCCTCCTTCATGCGGGGGCGAAGGTGGCGCGTAGCGCCGAATGAGCATGCGGCTGAGGCGGTGGCATCGGTAAACCGTACCCTCACCCCAACCCCTCTTCCGCAGGGAGAGGGGCTAACCGCGACGCGTTAGCCAACACCCTTTAGTCACCTGGTTCATGCAACTTCACACCATAACGCTGTACCCGGCCGTCCACGCTCGCTAGGCTGCACGCATGCCTTCCACTCCCGAATTCATTCCCCTGCGCCTGTGCGTGCTGACCGTGTCCGACAGCCGCACCCTGGCCGACGACCGCTCTGGCGATTACCTGGCCGATGCCCTCACCCACGAATGCCACGTGCTGCACGAGCGTGCACTGTGCCCGGACGACCGTTACCGCATGCGTGCGATCGTGTCGAACTGGATTGCCGATGCGCAGGTCGACGGCATCCTGATCACCGGTGGTACCGGCTTCACGGGGCGCGACAGTACCCCGGAAGCGATCGCCCCGTTGCTGGACAAGCTCATGCCTGGCTTCGGGGAGATGTTCCGCGCGATCAGCGTGGAAGAAATCGGCACCTCCTCGCTGCAGTCGCGCGCCTTTGCCGGGCTGGCCAATCACAGCTTCGTGTTCTGCCTGCCCGGCTCCACCTCGGCCTGCCGCACGGCCTGGGAAAAGATCGTGCGTGCGCAGCTGGATGCCCGCACCAAGCCGTGCAATCTGGCGACATTGCGTCCACGCCTGGGGCAATAGCCTGCGCGCTTTCCACTGGTGTTGGAACGCGCATGTCGCACCTGAAACGCAAGGCTTACAAAAAGTTGCTGGCGCCAATGCAGTTGGAGCTGGTGGACATGGCGCGCTGGTTGCGCCACACCAACCAGCGCGCCCTGGTGCTGGTGGAAGGCCGCGACACCGCCGGCAAGGGCGGCGTGATCCAGGCCATCGCCAGCCACCTCAACCCGCGCCAGTGTCGGGTGGTGGCGCTGCCCAAACCCAACGACCGCGAAAGCACGCAGTGGTATTTCCAGCGCTATGTGACGCACCTGCCGGCGGGCGGCGAATTGGTGCTGATGGACCGCAGCTGGTACAACCGCGCCGGCGTCGAGAAGGTGATGGGCTATTGCACCGACGCGCAGTACGACCTGTTCCTGGAGCAGGCGCCACGCTTCGAACAGATGCTGGTCGACGACGGCATCCTGCTGTTCAAGTACTGGTTGTGCGTGGACCAGGCCGAGCAGGAAAAGCGCTTTGCCGAACGCCGCGAAGACCCGCTCAAGGGCTGGAAGCTCTCGCCGGTGGACCTGCAGTCGCGCACCAAATACGACGCCTACACCGCCGCACGCGAACGCATGCTGGAGGCCACGCATACGCCCGATGCACCGTGGACGCTGGTGGATTTCAACGACCAGAAGCGTGGCCGCCTGAGCCTGATCCGCGATCTGCTGGATCGGCTACCGGACACCGCGGTGCCCGATGCGCGGGTGCAGCTGCCGCCATTGCCCGGCAAGCTGCACAAGGAACGCTATGGCGTGCTGGAACCGATCGACGATTACGCCGCCCAGTCCTGAGAGATTTCGTCGCTGGCCGCGGTGGCACGCGATAGCGGGTGCAGGCCGGCCTGACGTTCGGCCTGCTCGGCCTGCAGCACCAGCTGGCTCAGGCGCTGACTGAACAATTGCATGAAGCCGCGATGCAGCGGACGCATCGCTTCCATGTAGTCCACATCGTCGGCCTGCGCACCGAGCGGGCTGCAGGACGACAGCAGCACTTCGTCCAGGCGCAACGCGCTATCGGGCAGGCGCACCAACGCGGCGCGGCGCAGCCAGTCGCGCATGCCTTCGCGGTATTCGGCGGCCAGGATGTAGGCCACTTCGACCTGGTCCAGGTCCACGTCCGGGTTCCATGCCAGCACCTGGATCACCTGCGAACGCTCGTCCAACATGCGTCCTTCGGCGACCAGTGCATGCAGTTGCTGCAGCAGACGCCATTGCACGCCAGCGGCCTCGCGCTGGGCGGTCGGCATGGCTTCGATGGCCAGCGCCAGACGCCGCGCAAACAATGCCGGCACCTCGGACAACACGATCGGGCCGGCATCGGCGCCCAACAGGAAGCGTTCGGTGCGCAGCGCGGCGGTGTCGGGCAGGTAGCCGTCCTGCAGTGGGCGCATCACGCCGTGGTCGAGCAGCGACAGCACTACATCCAGCCAGTAACGGCGCTCCTGCTGCAGGGTGCGGTTGGCGGCGGCGTTGTGCCAGGCCTGACGCACATCGTCCAGGCGCACGATGCAGGACTGCGCATCCAGCCCGTCCCAAGGCGCGCGGGTGGCGTCGTTGGGGTCGAAGGTTTCCGCGCTGAGCATGCCGCCGCCGAAGCGATGCCAGGCCGCGCCACGCTGGGCGCCGGCCGGGTCCGGCCTGACCGCGGCCACCGGAGCGGCAGTGGCCGGGCGCAGGAGTGCGGCGTAGGCATCGGCCCACGAATCGGGCAAGCGCGCCGACAGCGGGTAGCTTGCCGCAGGCTGAGCCAGCCCCTTGCGTGCCAGACGCAGGCTCCACACCACCGCGCCGATCACGATGCCGGTAAAGATCCAGGCCAGCAGCCAGCTGGTTGCCGCCTGTCCGGTGGGTAGCACACGGGTTTGCGGGTGCTGAAACAGCAACCAGCCGCTGCCCAGCAGGCAACCGAGATACAGCCACGGCGCCAGCTGCGCCATCTGGCGGTTGCGGCGATGCGCGGGCAGGTCGTGCCCGTCGTTGCGGTCTTGAGATGGAGCGGCCATTACATTCCCCGTGCACGCCTGATCGCGTTGACAGGGTTATCGGCGAGGCAACCCAACTCTGTTGCCCTGCTTCAGTGGCGCGCGCTCACCCAGTTACAAAGTCTTCAGTCGGCGGAACGGAGCAGGCCGTGCGCGTGACCGCCGCGACCGTGGCAGCCGGCGGGCCCTGCCATAGCCAGGCTTCCAAGGCGTCCAGCGCCGCCGCGCTACCGGCGGCGACTACCTCAACGCTGCCGTCGGCCTGGTTGCGGGCATGTCCGACCAGGCCAAGTGCGACTGCACGTTGACGGGTGGACGCGCGGTACCACACGCCCTGCACCACGCCGCTCACCACAAAACGCGCCGCCTGCATCAACCCGCCTTGCCGGTGATGCCGACGGCCGCTTCGATATCGCGTGCGGTCACCGGGCCAAGAAATTGCTTGGCCAGCTTGCCATCCGGGCCGATCAGGTAGGTCATCGGCAGGCCGCGCGGGGTAGCGAAGTCCTGTGGCGGCTGGTACGGGTCGAGGATCGCGATGGGGTACGACACCGGGTGGTCCTTCAAGAACGCCTGCATGTCGGCGCTGGTGATGTCTTCGTAGGCCAGACCCACCACCTCGACGGTGTCGCGCATGGTGTGCAGCGCCGACAGTTCGGGCATTTCCTTCAGGCACGGCGCGCACCAGGTGGCCCAGAAATTCACCACCACCCATTTGCCGCGGTGCGCGGCCAGGTCGTAGGTCTCGCCGGTTACGGTCGGCAGCGAGAGCTTGGGCATCTGGGCGGTCTGCTGCACCACCGAGCTGTTGGGCGGTGCAGCCGGGTCGGCCGGCGTGGCGGGCGTGGTCGGCGCCTGGGGCGTGGCGGCAGGCGCAGCGCCGTTGCCGGCAGCGGAAGTGGCCTCGCTGGCCGGCTTGCAGGCGGTCAGCAACAGCAGTGGCAATAGCAGCGCGCAGGCGCTGCGGGCAAGACGCACGGTCATGCGGGATCTCCGGGAAGGTGGGTGTAGAGGTCGCCGACCGGCTGCGCCAGCACGCTGCGCAAGGGTTGGCGCAGCTGTTCCAGCGCCGCGGCGGCGGCCTGGCCGTAGGCATCGTCGCGGCACGGCAACGGGCGGTCTTCGATCGGCACGCGCAGCTGGCAGTGTTCGTAGAGTTCGGCCAGCGGCACCACATCCAGATCGCGCGCCAGCAGCCACTGCCCGCGCTCGTCGCGACGCAGCAGGCGGATGCGTTTGAGCTCGCACAGCAGTTCCTGCATCAGCGTGTCGGTGAGCATCGGCTCCAGCGCCAGGATGCGGTCTTCGTCCAGGCCATCGCCGTGGATGCGCGCCTGGCGGAACCGACCGAGCAGACGCAGCAGGCCGTAGATCTCGAAACCCGGGGGCAGCCGCATGGCCTCGGGCTGGTAACGGAAGGCGGACATCGACGAGGCCAGCGAGGCGCCCAGCAGCACCGACACCCAGCTCAGGTAGATCCACAACAGCAGGATCGGCAGTGCCGACAGCGCGCCGTAGATGCGTTGGTAGGTCTGGAAATTACCCAGGTAAAAGCCGAACCCCCATTTGACGATTTCCATCAGGATCACCGCCAGCAGCGCGCCCGGCAGCGCATGCCGCAGCCGCACCACGTGCTGCGGCACCACGCGGTAGATCAGCACGATGCAGACGAACTCCACCGCCATCGGCGCCAGCCGCCAGGCGAATTCGGCCAGCCACTGGCCTTCGGTGGTGCGGAACAGCGGCAGCGCGAACACGTAGGCCGCCATCGCCATGGCGGCGGCGGCCAGCATCGTGCCCAGCGTCAGCACCGTCCAATAGATCAGGAAGCGCGTCACCTTGGGGCGCGCGGCGGCGACCCGCCAGATGCTGTTGAAGGTTTGTTCGATGCTGTGCAGGGTGATCAGCAGCGAGGCCACCAGCGCGACCATGCCGGCCACGGTGAACTTGCCCAGGTCTTCCAGCGAGCGATTGAGATAGTTCTGCACCGAACGCGCTGCGCCAGGCACGAAATTGTTGAAGATGAAGTCGGTCAGCGCGTCCTTCCATTCGTTGAAGGCCGGAAACGCCGACAGCACCCCGAACACCACGATCGCCAGCGGCACCAGCGCGAACACGGTGGTGTACGCAAGCGAGGCGGCGGCCTGGAACAGCCGGTCGTCCAGGAAGCGGCGCCACAGAAAGCGCCCGAAACTCACCGTCCGCGCGCGGTCGCGCAGGCGTTCTTTCCATTGGTGGAGTTTGTTCACACGCGACATCGCGCAAGGGTACCCGATGCGCCGTCATCGCGGCCTTGCCGCAGCTGCGGCGTGCAGCAACAGGCTGGCTTGGCCGATACTGCGGCAACTCACACAGGCGGCAACGACACGATGGCGGAGATTCTGGTGCTGTATTACAGCCGGGGCGGTTCGGTGGCGCGGCTGGCGCGGCAGATCGCACGCGGCATCGGCGAAGTGCCCGGCATGAGCGCGCGGCTGCGCACCGTCCCACCGGTGGCTGCGGTCACCCAGACCAGCGCCCCGCCGGTCCCGGACGAAGGCGCGCCCTATGTAGACCGTGCCGATCTGGCCGAGTGCAGCGGCCTGTTGCTGGGCAGCCCCACCCGCTTCGGCAACATGGCCGCACCGATGAAGCATTTCCTCGACAGCCTGGGCGCCGAATGGGCCAGTGGCACCCTGGCCGGCAAACCGGCGGGCGTGTTTACCTCTACCGCGTCGATGCATGGCGGCCAGGAATCCACCTTGCTGTCGATGCACTTGCCGCTGCTGCATCACGGTTGCCTGATCGTGGGGATTCCGTTTACGGAAGCTGCGCTCAGCCACACCACCAGTGGCGGCACGCCCTATGGTGCCAGCCATGTCTCCGGCGCTGGCGGCGACCCGCAACCGAGCGAGGACGAAGCGCTGCTGGCGCGTGCGCTGGGCCGCCGGGTGGCCGATGTCGCGCGGCGGCTGGCAACTCCGTGAGCGTGCGCGCCACGCATTGGTTGCTGAGCGCCGCGCTGCTGGCGCTGGCAGCGTTGTTTGCGGTGTGGTTTCACGACGACCCGCGCCCACTGGCCGCGCTCATCGTGTTCGTGCTGCCGGCCGCGCTGACCGGGGTGCTGGCCGTACGCAGCTCGCGTGCACGCTTCTGGGCCGGCGTGTTCGCGCTGGGCTGGTTCAGCCATGGCGTCATGGCCGCCTGGAGCCAGCCGCAGGCACGTGCAATGGCATGGCTGGAACTGCTGCTCGCCCTGGCGGTGGTGGGCTTGGTCGGCGGCCCCGGCATGGCGGCGCGCTTTGGCAGGAAACGCCCGCCACGCTGATCGGCGAGTCGAACAAATCGCGCGCGCAGCTGCGCGATGCGGCTGGGCATGCGTCCGGTCGAGGTGGTCAGCCGCGACCACCCCAACGCAGCTACCCAACCAACTGCAATCATCGTCAGACGGACGCGGCCGGCGATCAGGGCGGCGTGCACACGCCTCCACCCCGGTCCCTGCGCGCGGTCCGCGCCACCTGACGAAGACGTGCGGCGTTTCGGAGGCCGCTGTCAGTTTCCGACCAGCGTGGCCACGCTCTGCGGGTCGACATACAGCGAGGTCTTGCCGTTGACCACGCTGTAGTTGCCGCCGAACCCGACATTGAGCGTGCTCGAGGTGCTGTATTTGGCGAATTGCGTGGCAGTGCCGGACGGTAGCGTCAGGTCCAGCTGCTGGTGGCCGGTGCCGGTGTTGACCGCCACCACCAGCTTGTTGTCCGGCGTGCGGTAGGCGGTCACCGAGACATCGCTATACGGGTGTTCGGTAGCGCCGATGCGCACCGACCCTGGCCGCACGAAGCGTGCGAACTGCGACATCGCATAGCCGCGCTTGCTCACCGCGCCGTTTTCGCTGATCAACCCGTAGCTGCGCCGGATGTACCACCAGATGTAGGCATTGAAATTGGCCGCCATGCTGGCGTGCAGTTCGCTGGCCACTCCCAATGCCGACGGCCATGCGTTGCCATCGGTGTTGTCGGTGTAATGCTCGGTCATCCACACCTGCTTGCCCTTGCTGCGCGTCAAGGCATAGTCGCGCGGCTTCGCACCATACAGATGGCCGGCCACGATGGAGGTGGCCTGATTGGCCGTGGCGTTGTTGAGGACCGGGTCGGTGATGGAAAAGTTGAACCCCACCGACTCGCCGACGATGACCTTCAGGCTGCCGAACCTGCTGCCCTGGCTCACGAGGTAGTTGACGAAGTCGCTGCCGCTCCAATCGGCCGATTCGTAATCCGGGTGCCAATCCGGCTCGTTTTGTAGGGAAATCGCATACAGCGGCGCGCCCTTGCCCGACATGTAATTGGCGAAATCCAGCAGGTGCTGGGTATAGGCGCCGTAGTAATTGGTCAGCAGCTTGCCGCCATTGGTCAGGCTGTTGTTGGACTTCATGTAGGCCGGCGGGGTCCAGGGGGTTGCGAACACCAGCCCGCCCAGCGCATGCACGCGCGTTGCCGTCGGCACCTGGGTCGCCCAGCCTGAGCTGGAGGGGTCGATGCGCATGCGCAGGATCGACAACCCGATCTGCCCGGTGCCGCTGCCGTAAGCCAGATCCACCTGCGCGGGTGTCAGGTCGTTGATCCAGCCGGCGCCATTCATACCGCCGAACCCGCGCACCGTCTGGTAGGTCTGCGTAGGCGTGATCGTCACCGTCTGCGCGGCGGCGTGGCCCGCCAGCAGCACGGCCATCACGCAGGTGAGCGCGCGCAACATCGACAAGGACTTGTTCATGAGGCTCTCCGGGAAGGGGAATGCCGAGGGCATGCGTACCGACGGCTCGCCGACTATCGACCGCATACATGTCAAGTCAATTTCCGCCATGCCCCTTTGTTGAGTCCGTGACGTAGCAAACGCGCCTAGCGCAGCGTAGGGGTGCGCCGATCACACTGCGTTTTGCGCTGCGGCATGTGGAAGCTGGGCACAGGCACCGCTGAGGAACGCGTTCAGTCCCAGCGCCAGCTGCGCGCTGACGCGACGCAAGCACGACATGGCCAGGGCCCCGCCCGGCCTGCACAACACGCGCTGCACCTGGAACAGGCAGTCCCCTTGGGCGCGTCGGCGTGCGCCTGCGCCACGCCATTTCGATCGGACGCAGCGCCGCCATGCATTCGGCTACCAGGCGCACGTCTCGACCCCGCTGTTTATTGCGATGGCTGCCGTACTGCCAGCCCCCTGGCCGGGCGGTATCATGGCGGCCCGCGCGCGGCTTGCCCCGCGTTAGCCCTACAGGATCCGCAGCAATGGAAGACCTCCTGATCGTCACCACCGGTGGCACGATCGACAAGATCTACTTCGACGACAAATCGGACTACCAGATCGGCGACCCGCAGATCGGACAGATTCTGAAAGAACTGGGCGTGACGTTTCGTTTTTCGGTGATTCCGATCATCCGCAAGGATTCGCTGCACATCACCGATGCCGACCGCGAACTGATCCGCGCCACCATCGCCGCCCAGCCCACCCGCAACGTGTTGATCACCCACGGCACCGATTCGATGGTGGAAACCGGCAAGGTGCTGCAGACGATCGCCGACAAGACCATCGTGATGACCGGCGCGTTGAATCCGGCGCGTTTTCGCGGCTCGGATGCCGAATTCAATATCGGTTGCGCCGTCGGTGCAGTGCAATCGCTACCGGCAGGCGTGTATATCGCCATGAACGGCCGCATCTGGAATCCGCAAAAGGTGCGCAAGAACGTGGCCGCCAACCGCTTCGAATCGGTCTGAGTGCATGAGCAAGGCCACCCGCGCCACCAAGGCACTGGACGCGGCCGGCGTGGGTTATGTCCTGCATCCTTACGACTACCAGGCCGATGCCGATGCGAAGGGATTGCAGGCCGCACATGCGTTGGGCCTGCAGCCGCATACCGTGTTGAAGACGCTGATGGCATGGGTCGACGACACGCCGGTGTGCGTGGTGATTCCGTGCGATCGCCGGGTGTCATTGAAGAAACTGGCCAGCGCTTGCGGCGGCAAGTCGGCACGCATGATGGAGGTGGCCGATGCCGAACGGCGCACCGGCTACAAGGTCGGCGGCATCAGCCCGCTCGGCCAGCAACGACAGGTGCCGGTGCTGGTCGAAATCACCGCGCTGGATGCACCGGCACTGTGGATCAACGCCGGCCAGCGCGGGCTGCTGCTGGAATTGCCCGGCAACCAGCTGATGCAAGCGCTCGCCGCACGCGCCTGCGCGCTCTGCGAGTGAACGCGTAGACGCGATGCGCGCAGGCCGGTTGGCATGCGCGTTACGCGTTTGGGACGCGACGCACGCGATGGCTCTGACAGATCGCCTGCGTGAGGTCGATCTTCCACCGATGTCTTCCGCACTGCATGCAACATTGCCGAACCAGAGCACCATGCCGCGCGTGTTCGGCACGGCAACGCCGCGCCGGAACCACTCAATACGCTGCGGTGACACTGACGCCGGAAAAGCCCAGCGCTGCCTTCAGGCGCACGTAATAGACACCCGCGGCCGGTGCGGCCAGCGTGCAGCTGTCGCCGTTGCCCGGCAACACGCTGCGGCAGCTGTACGCGGCGTCGGTCGGTAACGCACCGGCCCGTACCGAAAGGTCGGCATTGCCGCTGCCACCGGCGAGCGTGACCTTGAGCGAACGTGTGCCGGCCGGCACGTTGACCTGGTAATACAGCGAATCGGAAAGCGCTGCGCTCAGCCCGGTGCGTGCCACATTCCTGGCCAAGGTGGTCGATTCGATCACCGCCGCCACCGCGCCATCGGCATTCACCAGCCCGGCCCCGCACCCCTGCGTGCAGGCCACCGGCATGGGCCGCGCGCTGGCTTTCAGCAGGGCCTTCACCGCTGCCGGCGTCAGCGGATTCAGGGCAACCGACTGCATCAGCGCCACCATGCCAGCCACGTGCGGCGCCGCCATCGAGGTGCCGCTATACACCGCATAGGCCGCATTGCCCGGCGCCGTGGTTCCGGTATTGAGCGTGGACACGATCGATTGCCCGGGCGCGGCGATATCCACGCCCTTGCCGAAGTTGGAGAAGCTGGCCTTGGCGCCGGCCGAGGTGGTGGCCGCCACGGCGATGACGTTGGCGCAATTGGCCGGCACGCTGGTGGAGACGTCCAGATTGCTGTTGCCGGCGGCCACGACCACCGCGCTGCCGCGCGTGACGGCTGCGGCGATGGCGTTGTTCAACGTCGCCGAACAGGTGCCGGCGCCACCCAGCGACAGATTGATCACCGTGGCCGGATTCGGGTTGGCCGGCACGCCGCTGACCTTGCCGCCGGACGCCCACACGATCGCATCGGCGATATCGGACATGTAGCCGCCGCAGCGGCCCAGCACCCGCAACGGCAGGATCTTGGCGTTGAACGCGGTACCGACCACGCCCACCGCGTTGTTGCCCACCGCCGCCACGATGCCGGCCACGTGCGTGCCATGCCAGCTGGAATTGGACGCCGACGCACCAGGCCCGCATTCGTTGGCCGCGGCCCAGTCGCCTTGGTCGGCGGCGTTCGCATCGCGCGCAGTGCCATCGCGCGCCGTGGCCGGATCAACGATGAAGTCGTAGCCGGGCAGCACGTTGGCTGCCAGGTCCGGATGATTGGTGATGCCGGTATCGATCACCGCCACCACGATGCCCTTGCCGGTGGAACGGTCCCAGGCCGGACGGATATTGAGGCTGGCGGCGGTCGCGCCCATCGCCCACTGCTGCGGCACGCCCGGGTCGTTGGGAACCAGCAATGGCCGCATCAGGATGTCCACTTCCACGCGTCTGACCGCCGGGTCGGCGGCCAGGCGCCGCATCAGGCTTTCCGAATCCACGCGGTCCAGCTTGCGGTCGGCCACCAACAACATCGGCCCGCCACTGAGCCGGCGCGTGGCCGACAGGCCCAGCGCCTGCCCGCGTGCCTGCGGCACGGCACGCGCAATGTCGGCCCATGGCGCAGACAACCCTGTCACCCGGCTGCTGCCAACGCTGTTCTTGTAGCTGACGATGAAGCGTTGATGGGTGCTGCTGGAATTCAACCCTTGCAGACTGACCTCGCCAGCGGCGGCATGAAACGTGCACGACAGCGCACAGGCGAATGCAACGCGGCGCAGTGCGCCCATTGAGTGATACGGCATGACTCCATCCCTCCCCAAGGATCTTGCAACCCGGTTGGCAACGCGCTGACGCCACTGCGCTGCGCCGTGCCCGATGCGCGTGCATGCAGAGGTTGCATGCCTCACGTGGGCTGGCTATCGGCGTGCGACCGGGCGCGCTGAAGCGGCCACGTCGCGCTGGCACGCGCTTCATTCAGCCAGCGCTGGCGGCCCTGGCCGGCGCTGCGGCCATTGCCGCTTCCCGAACGCACACTGCCCCGCTCAGAGCGGGGCAGTGCAGATTTCCGAACCACCGACACGGGTGTCGGAGAAGACCCGACGCATTGCCGGCAGCGCGCCGGCAGCGGGGTCGTCGGCGCAGGTTTACGGGGTCTGGCTGACCGCGCCGGCCGCGTTGACGATGCCCGCGCCGCAGCCGCCAGAGCAGGCGCCCGGCAGCGGACGTGCGGTGTTCTTCAACAGCGTTTCTACCGCCGCTGGCGTCAGCGGACGGCTGGCGACCGACTGCACCAGCGCCACCACGCCGGCCACGTGCGGGGCCGCCATCGAGGTGCCGTTGTAGCTGGCGTAGCTGGCCGAACCCGGCGTGGTGGTGCCGCTGTTCAAGGTCGACAGGATCGCCGAACCCGGCGCGGAGATATCGATGCCGGTGCCGTAGTTGGAGAAGCTCGAACGCGCGCCCGCCGAGGTGATCGATGCCACCGAAATCACGTTGGCGCAGCTGGCCGGGGTGAAGTTGGCCACGTTGGCATTGCTGTTGCCGGCCGCCACCACCACGGTGGTGCCGCGCGACACCGCGCTGTTGATCGCGTTCTGGTAACTGCTCGAGCAGCTGCCGCTGCCGCCCAGCGACATATTGATCACTTCGGCCGGGTTGGCATTGGCCGGCACGCCGGACACGGTGCCGCCCGAGGCCCACACGATCGCATCGACGATGTCGGAGGTGGCGCCGCCGCAGGCACCCAACGCACGGATCGGCACGATGCGGGCGTTGAATGCGGTGCCGGCCACGCCGGTGCTGTTGTTGGTGACCGCCGCGATGGTGCCGGCGACGTGGGTGCCGTGCCAACTGGAATTGGCGGCCGGCGAACCGGAGAAGCACTGGTTGGCCGTGGTCCAGTCGCCCTGGTCGGCCGGATTGCTGTCGCGCCCGTTGTTGTCGCGTGCACGCGTGGCATCGCTGATGAAGTCGTAGCCCGGCAGCACGTTGGCGTTGAGATCCGGATGACTGGTGATGCCGGTGTCGATCACGGCCACCACCACGCCGGTACCGGTGGCGGTGTCCCAAGCCGGGCGCACGTTGATGCTGGATGAAGAGGTGCCGAAGCCCCACTGTTCGGACAGGCGCGTGTCGTTGGGGGTCAGCACCGGGTACATGATCTGGTCGACTTCCACGTAGTCCACGCTGGGGTCGGCGGCGATGCGGCGCATCAGGGTTTCGGCGTCGGCGCGGTCCAGGCCACGGTCGGTCTTGAGCACTTCCGAACCCAGCGCCGTGCGGCGCACGTGGTTCAGGCCCAGCGCACGGCCGGCGCGTGCTGGCATTGCACCGGCCACGGAATTGAGCGATGCGCGCATCGAGGTCGGGCTGACCGCCGCACTGGAACCGTCTTTGTATTTGACGATGAAGCGGTCCAGGGTGGGCTGCGAATCCAACCCGGACAGATTGACCTGACCGGCGAACGCCGGCACGGCCAGCAGCGAGGTCAGCGCAGAAACACCCAGGACTACCAGCGCGCGCGTGGGCGCACGACGTTGCGACACATTGGACATCGATCGTTCCTTATTGGAGAGGTGCCGCAGCTGCGGCGGGAGGGCCGGCCCGTTGCCGCACGCTGCGGTTCGGAGCCGGAAACTGCACGGGCGCCAGGCCCGTCGGAGCGACTGACCGGTGTCCATTCCGGCCAAGCGGCAACACGTCGCCTGCGCCTGCCGAAACGGCAGACCTGGGCGAGGTATCGCAGATGGGGTGAAGTCAAGAAGCGCGTTCCCTGGCGGCCATGCCAGGGAACGCGTGCAGCGGTCCAGCGTGTCAGTAGCTGGCGGTCAGGGTCACGCCGGAGAACGTGCTGTACGCCTTGATCCGCACGTAATAAGTCCCCGACGGCGAGGTGATGCTGCAGGTTTCGGCGTTGCCATCCAGATACGGACGGCAGGCATAGACGGTGTCGGTGGGCGCGCTACCGGCCCGCACGTACAGGTCTGCATCGCCGCTGCCGCCGCTGGTGGCCACCGTCAGCGTGCCGCTGCCGGCCGGCACCGTGATGGTGTAGTTCAACTCCGCGCCGGTGGCCGCGCCCAGGCCGGTCACCGGCGTGCCGTTGGTCAAGGTGTTGCCGGTTCCACCACCACCGCCACTGCTGCCGGCGATGGCCGCCGTCACTGCCGCATCGGCATCGACGATGCCCGCACCGCAACCGCCCGAACAGGCTCCCGGCAAGGCGCGGGCGGTGTTCTTCAGCAGCGTTTCCACTGCGGCAGGCGTCAACGTGGTGGGCGGCCACCCGTCCAAGGCCACAACGCCGGCCACATGCGGCGCCGCCATCGAGGTGCCGTTGTACGAAGCGTAGCTGGCATTGCCCGGCGTGGTGGTACCGCTGTTGAGCGTGGACAGGATGCCCGACCCTGGCGCGGAAACGTCGATCCCGCTGCCGTAGTTGGAATAGCTGGCCTTGGCACCGGCCGAGGTCGTGGCCGCCACCGCGATCACATTGGCGCAGTTGGCCGGCAACGAACCGGACACGTTGGCGGCACTGTTGCCGGCCGCCACGACCACCGTGGTACCGCGCGAGACTGCGCCGTTGATTGCGCTCTGCATCGTGGACGAACAGGTGCCACCGCCGCCCAGCGACATGTTGATGACTTCGGCGGCGTTGGGATTGGCCGGCACACCGCTCACGGTGCCACCGGAAGCCCAGATGATGGCATCGGCAATGTCCGACAGCGAACCACCGCAACGGCCGAGCACGCGGACCGGTACCACCTTGGCATTGAACGCGGTGCCGGCCACGCCGGTGGTGTTGTTGGTCACCGCCGCCACCGTGCCGGCGACATGGGTCCCGTGCCAGCTGGAATTGGACGTGGTGCACCCACTGGTGGAGTTCCAGTCGCCTTCGTCGGCAGGATTGTTGTCGCGCCCGTTGCCGTCGCGCGCGGCGGTGGCATCGCTGATGAAGTCGTAGCCGGGCAGGATGTTGGCGTCGAGGTCGGGATGGCTGACGATGCCGGTGTCGATCACCGCAACCACGACGTTGGCACCGGTGGATTTGTCCCAGGCCGGGCGGATGTTGAGCCCGGCGTTGGTGGTGCCGAAGGCCCACTGCTCGGACAGGCGGCTGTCGTTGGGGGTCAGCGTGGGGTACAGCATCTGGTCCACTTCCACGCTTTGCACGTTGGGGTCGGCAGCCAGCTGGCGCATCAGGGTTTCGGCTTCGGCGCGATCCAGCGCGCGGTCGGCCTGAACCAGTTCCGGTCCCACTGCCAGGCGACGCACGCTGTTCAGGCCCAACGGCTTGCCGGCCTTGGCCGGCAACGCACGTGCAGCGGTGCGCAACGAGCTCGTCAACACACTGGGGCTGTTCAGGGCGCTACTGCCGTCCTTGTAAGTCACGATGAACTTCTGGTGGGTCTGCGCGGTGGCCAGGCCACCCAGGTAGACATCGCCGGCGAACGCCGGCGTTGCCAGCAGCAGCGAGGTCAGTGCCGAAGCACCCAGGATGCAGAGCGCTCGGTGGCGCGGACGAAACGACGCGTTAGACATCGAATTCCCTTCCAGTCAAGAGAACCGCCGAAGCGGTAGTTCCGAAACCGTCGCGATGGCGACCGGCCCAGTGCCCCGGACCGCCCCTGTTATCGATCCGTTCAGCGAACCTATCCCAAAGAAACCGAACTGGAAAATACGGAGTTGGTAATTTTCGAAATTAAAATGTCATTGTGTGATTTGAATCACATACAACTCATGCTGAATTCGACCGGTTCACGGTCGAAAAATGGTCTTTTTGCTGTTGCGCAAACAAAAAAGCCCCCGCGCTGACACACGGAGGCCGTTGTTTGACGAACTATGTCTGCTTACGACAAACGCACCAACCAACCGTGGCGGTCCGGCACGCGGCCGTACTGGATATCGGTCAGTTCCTGGCGCAGCGACATGGTCACCTCGCCCGCGGGCGCGGACAGATCGCCCACCGCGAACCCCTCGCCCTTCAGCTCGCCGATGGGGGTCACCACCGCCGCGGTACCGCAGGCGAACACCTCGGCGATCTCGCCCGACGCCACGCCCTGCTTCCACTCGTCGATCGCGACCTTGCGCTCGATCACCTGCATGCCACGGTCGCGGGCCAATTGCAGGATGCTGTCGCGGGTGATGCCTTCCAGGATGCTGCCGGACAGTTCCGGGGTCACCAACGTGCCGTCTTTGTAAACCAGGAACACGTTCATGCCGCCGAGTTCTTCGATGTACTTGCCTTCCACCGGGTCCAGGAACAACACCTGCGAGCAGCCCTGGGCATAGGCCTTCTGTTGCGGCAACAACGACGCGGCGTAGTTGCCGCCACACTTGGCCGCACCGGTGCCGCCCTTGGCCGCACGTGCGTATTCGGTGGACAACCAGATCGACACCGGCGCCACGCCCTTGGCGAAATACGGGCCGGCCGGGCTGGCGATCACGTAATAGGAGGCCTTGTGTGCCGCACGCACGCCCAGGAAGGCCTCATCGGCAATCATGAACGGGCGGAAATATAGGCTGGTCTCCGGCGCCGACGGCACCCAACCGCTATCCACGGCCACCAGCTGGCGCAGCGATTCGACGAACAGGTCCACCGGCAATTCCGGCAGCGCCAGACGGCGCGCCGACCGCTGCAGACGCTCGCCGTTGGCTTGCGGACGGAAGGTCCAGATCGAACCGTCGGCGTGCCGGTAGGCCTTGATGCCTTCGAAGATCTCCTGGCCGTAATGCAGCACCGACGCTGCCGGATCCAGCTGCAACGGGCCGTACGCGCGCACTTGCGCGTCGTGCCAGCCCTGCTCGTTGTTCCAGGAGATGGCGACCATGTGGTCGGTGAAATGCAGCCCGAAGCCGGGTGCGGCCAGGATCACGGACAGTTCGTCGGCGCTGCGCGGCGACGGAGAACGGGTGGAAGCGAAGGACACGGACACCGGGAGATTCCTGTATGGCGGGCGAAAGGACGCAGCGCCACATCGTGGACATGGCGCGTGACGATCAGAGCATGCCGGTCTCGAGACGGGCCGCTTCGGACATCATATGCCGGCCCCACGGCGGGTCGAACACCAGCTCGACGTCGGCCTCGGCGATGGTCGGGATCATTTCGACCTTGCTGCGCACATCGTCGACCAGGATTTCGCCCATCCCGCAACCGGGCGCGGTCAAGGTCATCTTGACGTCGACCCGGCGCTGATCGTCTTCCTCGCGATGGCTGACCACCGCTTCGTAGACCAGGCCCAGATCGACGATATTGAATGGAATCTCCGGGTCGAAACAGGTGCGCAGCTGCTGCCACACCAGCGCTTCCACCTCTTCGTCGCTGGCATTGGCGGGCAATTCCAGCCCCGGCGGGGCCTCCTTGCCGATCGCATCGCCATCCTTGCCGGCAATGCGGAACAGATTGCCTTCGACGAAGACGGTATAGCTGCCACCCAGCGCCTGGGTGATATAGCCGTAACTGCCGGCGGGCAGGGTCACCGAATCGCCCTGCGGCACCATGACGGCATCGCAATCGCGTTCGAACTGGACGGGTTCGCTGCTACGGGAATACATGGGCTGGATATGGGGCCGCGCAGGTCGCGCGCAAGTCGGCCATTCTAGCCGACCGCGACGCCACCGCCGCCGGCCACCGCGCCAGCCGGGAACGACGCTGCATTCCATCAGCCGCACCGTCGTGGTGTGGTGTGCGTCGCAAAGGCCGGCGCGCGCTCTATCATGTGCGCACTGTCAGGAGCTCCAATGCCGCCCACCACCGCGTCCGCCAGAACGGCCCACTGGCTCTGGCCCCCGCTCCTGTTGCTGGGATGCGTCACCGCCCTCATCGCCTGGTTGCTCATCGCCCTGGCCCTGGGCAACCAGGCCGGCTGGATGGCCGTGGTCGCCGCGCTGGAGATCGTCTGGATGTTGCGCCTGGGCACGCTGCCTGCAGGCCGCCTGCGCATCGGCGTGGCCATGGTGGCGACGGCGCTGATCATCGCGGGCGCCAACTGGGGCATCGCCTCGGCCCAACTGGGCGGACCGCTCGGCCTGGACCCGTGGACCTCGGCACAGAAGATGGGCGCCGGCCTGGCCTGGACCTTGCTGCAACTGGCCAACAACGGCTTCGACCTGCTGTGCTACGCCACCGCGCTGGTGCTGGCGTGGTGGACGGCGCGCTGAGTCGGCACGATGACAGGGCCCCTAGCCGATTGCCGGACCGTTGGCGTGTCAGTGGAACAACTGGGCTTGGCCATCTGTACCAAATTGCGCAGCGCGACGAGCGCAGGCCGGCTGTTGAGGGAGGGATCGGCGCTGGTGGGAGGCGCCGGCCAAACGCTGTCGAGCGGGTCGGCGATGGAACGCACACGCAATCCTGACGATGACCTCAATGTCCGAGGCCACTAGCGTCGCCGCCACGCCAGCGCACAACGGACGCTTCAGGATCGCGCGCACCCTCTAGGCCTTGCTCGCCACTCTTGCTCCGGGCGCAGGCGCCCATACGGCGGCCACTCCAGCCCCGGCAACCGTCACGGAGACACTTGCCATGCGTTCCGCCTGGCAAGCCCATCGTGGGGCTTGCTCGGCAGTGCAGACGTTCGTGACTTATCCCTGCCAGGCGGCGTCTTGCTGGACTTGAACGTCTCCAGCATTCGCGCGGTGACCACGTAGCCCCGCCGCGTTTCCGGCACCTAGCGCCACTGCGACACATCCCAGCGCTTTTCCACCGTGGTGTCGGCATGCCCCAGCACCATCATCGCCCCGGTCAGCACGATGCCGTGGACGACGTTGGAACCGGACATCAGTGGCGTATGCAGCATCACCTGCACCCGCGAGATGATCACGTGGCCGGCGATGGCCGCCAGCATGAAGATGTACAACGCTACGAATCCGTCGCTCATCGTCGCTGGCTCCGCTGGCCGGTGCAGCCCGCCGACCGTACCCACGCCGCGTCCGTGCGGGCGCCTGTCAACCGAATCCGCGCTCGTCCGTTGACGTCGTATCGTCTCCGCGGAAGCTACGCTGTGCTGGTGGGAACTCCTTTCGATCCGCAAGCTACGACCGCATCGGCCGCCACCGCGCCGGTGTCGCTGGATGCCTTTCTGGCCGGCATCGGGCCGCGTGCCTTCCGTTTTGCCGAGGCCGGCTTGCGGCACCGCGAAGATGCGCTGGATGCCGTGCAGGACGCCATGGTGAAGCTGCTGGGCTACCGCGAACGGCCGGCCGACGAATGGACGCCGCTGTTCTGGAGCATCCTGCGCAGCCGCATCATCGACCTGCAGCGGCGACGCAGCTTTCGCCTGAAGTTTTGGGCACCGACCGAGCGCGCCGACGACGAAGGCCCGATCGACTGGGCCGACCCCGGTACCGGGCCGGTCGACGAACAGCAGCATCAACAGGCCTACCAACGGCTGGTCGATGCATTGCGCACGTTGCCGGCGCGCCAGCGCGAAGCCTTCACCCTGCGCGTGCTCGAAGACCTGGACGTGGCCACCACCGCCAAGGCGATGGGCTGCTCCGAAGGCTCGGTCAAAACCCACCTGTCGCGCGCGCGCGACGCGTTGCAAAAACAGTTCGAGGATTTCCTGTGAACCGCTCCCACGACACCGCCCGGCTGGATGCGCAGCTGCGCCAGCTGCATGCCACCGCGCTGACCAGCCTGCCGCCGCAGACACTGGCGCGCCTGCGCCAGGCCCGCCACGCCTCGGCACCCACGCGCAGCCGACGTGGCTACTGGTTGCTGGCCACCGCATGCTCGGGCCTGCTGGCGATCGGCATCGGCCTGCAGCTGCATCCGAGCCAAAGCGTCTCATCTGGCGCCGCGCCGACCTCGCCGGTTGCCAGTACCAGCGCCACCACCGAGACAGACGACCTGCTGGCCCAGAACCCGGACCTGTATGTCTGGCTCGGCTCCGACACCGCCCTGGCCATGGAATAAGCACGATGACCCACACCACCCGCCTGCTGTTGACCCTGTTGCTGTGCGCCGGGCCATGCGCCTCCACGCTGGCTCAGGACGGCCCGCCCGGACCTCCGCCCCCGGGTCCGCCCATGGACGCGCCTGGCCCACGCGGCCAGGGCCCGCGCGACGAGACCCCCATGCCCGAGTGGGACCAACTGACCAAGCAGCAGCGCCAGGTCATGATCGATGCGCTGCGCGAGCGCTGGAACGACGTGCCCGAAGAACGCCCCAGGATGTACCGGCACGCGCGCCGCTGGCTGGACATGACGCCCGAGCAGCGCAAGCAGGCCAAGGCCGGCATGGACCGCTTCCGCAACATGAGTCCGGAGCAACGCCGCGAGGCCAAGGCCTTGTTCGACCGCATGCGCACGCTCAATCCGCAACAGCGCAACGAACTGCAGCAACGCTGGCAGAAGATGAGCCCGGCCGAGCGCAGCGCTTGGTTGCGCGAGCATCCACCGGTCGAGGACTGACGATTCCCAGGAGTGCGCAGCGGAGCCGGCGGAAGATTGCGCTTGCTCAAGCGCCGCGCAGTGCTGCAATGGGCGGTGGACATTGACTAGCCGTCGCGCTTGGCAACTTGCAGCATGCCAAGGCCAGCCACTGCAGCGATGCGCAAACTGCGCACCTCGAATATCCATACGCGGGGCCGCAGACGTTTTGTAGCGCACGCAGCGACAGGACGTCGCAGCAAACGGCACGTACGCCAGCACCTGTACTGGCATCGATGGTCTTGCTGCGTCGCTCATTGCAACGACAACGACGAAATGCCTGACCGCGCCAAACCTCAACCGGCCCAGAACGGCGCTCTTCAGCGCCGGGCCAACGATGGGTCGTGATGCGCAGCGCGTTGCCCTTGTTGGATTGCGTGCACCGAACTTTCTGCGACGCCTAAGTGGCGGTCGCTGCCGGCGCCGACCACTGCGTCCTGGCCAGCAACTCGTCGTCCCGGCCGAGCGTCAACGCACCCTCCGTATCGCCAACACCTTGCACGGCGCATGGTGCCGGGCAGCGGTGGTCAGCATCGGAAAGAAACGCGGTGCCAGTTACGCGGCACTCAGTACCACCTTGTCACCCGCCATGCCGGCCTGCGAGCGCAACACATCTATCGATTGCGCGCGTGGGCTACGCGGCAGGCGCTCCAGTGGAAACGCAATCGATTGCCGCGCGGTAAATGCCTGCGCGCGCCGGATCCGTGTCCGGCGCCAGCGCATGCCGATCACCGCCGGGTGCGGTTTGCAGCAAAGCAATGTGTCGGTAGAGGGCGCCTGCACGCATAGCACCATCTCGGCCTGCGCCATGGCGCCGGCGCAGGCAGGCTGCGCACCGGCCTGCAGATACACGGCATCGTGCATGCTGCTGGCCCGGCCGGCCCCGGCTCGATCCACACGGCGGCACCGGGCGCGGCCAGTTTCCTGACCGTTTCCGGCGTCGCGGCCACACGGCGCGCCAGCGGCCCTTTCTTTCAGCACCAGCACCTGCACAGCCATGCGTTGCTCAGGTCTTGCGCCCAGTCGCGGCGACGCCATGCAGAGCGCGGTGCGCCTGCCAGTGGTACCGGACGACGCCCGCGCAGCGCACGCGTTCCAATCGTCTACGCCCGCAGGCAGCGACGACTGCGTATAGGACCGCTCAGTGCACCGTGCTGTTGTTCTGCAACGGATCCAGGCGATCGATCACGCCCTGCATCGCGCTGTCGAAAGCGCCGTCGTTGATGTGCTCGCGCAGGCGGCCCAGGCGTACCATCACCGCCAGTTCTTCCGGCGAAGCGACACAGAAACGCACGCCGCGTCGATTGACGAACAGCAGGCGCTGCGAAATCGGGCTCACCCACGACAGCTTGCCGGCCTGCACCTTGCCGTCCTTGTCGACAAAGTCCAGCCACGTGCCGATATCCATTGCGCGGAAACGTTCGGCATCGGCACTGTCGATGCTCTGCGCGACCGCTTCGGCACCCAGCACCACACTGACGCTTTCGGCAGCCGGTGGCGGCAGATTGACCTGCGGCAGTTCCGGCAGGGCTTTTTCCAGTTCCGGGCGCGCTTCGGCGATCGCCTGCAAGGTGTCGTGCAAGGCGGTGATCGCCACCACCACCGCATCCCCGTGCAGGCCCACGCTGGCGAACACGCGATGCAGCGCCGGCTGCCAGACCTGCAGCCATGGCTTGCCGACGATATGACGGCGCGCTTCGGCCAGTTCTTCCAGCACGCCGTCGGCCAGCGCCAGGGCCTCGATGGTGCCGGGACCTTCCTCGCCGTCGCGCAGGATCGCCATGGTCAGGTGATGCAGCCACGGCTGGCGCAGGAAGTCATCCACCGCCTTGGGCAGGCCCGCGTCTTCGGGCGCACGCTGCTCCAGTTCCAACAGCGCGCGGCTGCGCGCCAGCTCGAGCTTTTCCTGCCCGCGCTGGGTTTCGGTGGCACGACGCTCGGCAATTTCCACCCGGCGCCGGTGCTGCGACAGGAAGTCGCGGAATTCTTCTTCCAGGGTGAGGAAGATCGCCAGGTTTTCGTTGAATTCGGCCACCAGGCGGTCGACGATCTCTTCCACCTTGCCCATCAGCACGCGCTCGGCAGCGCTGTCGCCGTTGTTGCCTTCGCAGGCCTCGGCCAGCGAGTTGAGCAGGCGCCGCGCGGGATGGGTCTTCTGCACGAACATCTTGCGGTCCAGCAGCGCGACCTTGACGAACGGCACGACCAGGCGGCCGATCATTTCGCGCGAACGATTTTCCAGATCGCGCTCATCCAGCATCACGTCGAACAGCATGCCGACCAGGTCGATGGCGTCTTCGTCCATCGGGTCGAGCTTTGCGGTAGCCGGGTCCACGCCCAGGCGCGTAGCGCTGGAAAGCACCTCGTTCTTCAAGCGCTGCGCAAGCGATTCGGTGTCGTCGCCGATGGCCGCCTGCAGCGTCGCGCTGGGTGTGGCCTGCAACAGCGACAGCACCGACATCATTTCGCGCTGGCTCAACGGGCGTTGCTGCCCAACCGCGACGGTGGCGGCAGAAGCGGCGGTGTCGCGCACGCTGCGGGTCTGTTGCAGCAACTCGTGCAGCGCCTCGAGCAGCATGCCCTGGCTACCGCCGGGATGGTCGGCCTCACCGTCCGTGCCGCCAGCCCCGCCACCGTCGGCATGCCCGCGTTGCGTCGCAGCCTGCATGCGGCCGCGGCTGTGCGCCCAACGGTCGAGAAAACGGTTGGCCCAGGCCGGTGCGTACTGGTCACCCTGATCGTCGCCGCCCATCTCGGCATGAGCGCCCTGCGCCTCTGCCTGGCCGCGCTCTTCCGGCGTTTCGCCCCGCGGCTGCATGCGCGGCGGCGCGCGCTTGGCTTGCGAAATTTCCGGCATCACCCCGGCCTTGGCCAGGGTTTCGTCCAGGCGTGCGTACAACTTGCCGATCGGCTCGGCCAGATCGCGTTCGCACAGCTTGATCAGCACCAGTCGCACTTCCGGCGCCAGGTCGCAGGTGGCGAAGGCTTCGTGGATCGCCACGCCCAGATGTTCGGGGCCAATCGGGTTGGTATCGGCCATCAGCTCCAGCCCGCCGGCGATCCAGCCCAGGCGGCGGTCCACCCGCGCCAGCACCTGTTTGAAATCGCGCAACAACACCGTGGCCAGATTGCGCACTGCCAGCCGCGATTCGAGCACGTGCTCGGGCACCAGACTCAGCGGGCCGGTGCCCATGTCGCCGGCCAGCACCACTTCGGCCGACAACGGCGTGCCGAGCACCAACGCCTGCCAGCCGTCTTCCAGCTGTTGACGGAACTGGCGTGCAACGTCTTCGCGCTTGCGGCGCAATTCGCGCATGCCATCGAGAAACAGCAACTGTGACGCGCCAGCGGATTCGGCACGGTCGAACAGCACATCGTCGAAATGCGCGACTGCAGCAGCAAACACCTGCGCGAGCGCCGGCACGAACACGTCGTGCGCCTGCTCGAGCAAGCATTGGTCACGGCCCGGATGTCCCGACGGACTGGGCTGAAAAGTCATGCGCAAAGGCTCCCCGCCTCTGCAGGCGTGAAAATTTCAAAACGAGAAGAAACAGACGCGGCCCCAAATTCCGCCCGTGCATGGTAGGCGGTTCGCGCATCCATTAAGTGTGACATGTTACTCACTTTACTCGTGACCGCCCAGGGTTTGCGTGTCAAGCGGCCATCCTAGCTCGCAACGTCGCGGTGGAGCTTGCCGGCGGTCATTCTGCGCGTGCGGGTGTTAAGCCTTCAGCTTCGCGGACGCTTCCGGACCATCCGCCACGCCTTGCATCGCGCCATGGAAGATATCGCCATCGTTGAAGGCGCAGGCGTTCCAGCAGCATCGGCATCGTCAGCTCCGCCGGTGAGGCGAGGCACCGCCGCCCACGCCGCCGGTCGCCGACCATCAGGCGCCGGAGATTGGGCTGATCCCAGACGGCTTGCCCGCAACAATCCGCGACCTGCGCGGTGGATGAAATCCAGATGGGTGCGAGTACGGAAGGTGGATCGCGGCAGAGCCACGGCCCCACCGGCCATGCTGCAGCGAGCGTTGGGAAGCGGCCGTCTATAATTCGATACCTCGTTGCCCCAACCCGGATCTATGCACGCACCGTATTCGCTCCAGGCGCTGGACGCGCGCCGTTCGGTACCCTCCAAACAACTCGGCGCGCCCGGGCCGAAACAACTCGGCGCGCCCGGGCCGGATGAAGACACCTTGCTGCGCATGCTTACCTCGGCGGTGCGCGTGCCCGACCACGGCAAACTGGTGCCGTTCCGCTTTCTGCGCATCAGCGGTGACGCGCGCGCTGCGCTGGGGGAGTTCCTCGCCGAGCGCACCCTGGCCGCCGACCCGCTGGCATCGCCGGCCACCCTTGCCAAGGAACGTGGACGCTTCAGCGACGCACCGGTGGTGATCGTGGTGATCGCCTCGCTGCGCACCGAGCACAAGGTACCTGTGCAGGAGCAACTGCTCACCGCCGGCTGCGTCTGTTTCGCGTTGCTGCAGGCTGCCCAGGCGCACGGCTTCGGCGCGCAGTGGTTGAGCGCGTGGATGGCCTACGACCCGGCGGTGACGGGCTACCTGGGCCTGCAAGACAACGAACGCATCGCCGGCTTCATCCATATCGGCACGCCGCGCATGCAGGTGCCCGAACGCGAGCGCCCGGACCCGCGTGCGTTGCTGCGCGACTGGACGCCGTGACCACACCGACCAACCCGCTCGACGCTGCGCCGCTGGCGATCCAGCGCCCGTCCCCGCTGTATCTGGTGGATGCCAGCCTGTACGTGTTCCGTGCCTGGCACTCCATCCCGGACGAATTCCAGGATGCGCAGGGCTGGCCGACCAATGCGGTGCACGGCTTTGCGCGGTTTCTGCTGGACCTGCTCGAACGCGAAGACCCGCAGCACATCACCATTGCCTTTGACGAAGCCCTGGACAGCTGCTTCCGGCATGCGATCTACCCGGCCTACAAAGGCAACCGCACGCCCGCGCCGGATGCGTTGCGACGCCAGTTCGCGCATTGCAAGGCGCTGTGCGCAGCACTCGGGCTGAGCGTGCTGGCCCACCGCGATTACGAGGCCGACGACCTGATCGGCAGCGCGCTGCACAGCGTGCGGGCGCACGGCTTGCGCGGGGTGATCGTGTCGGCCGACAAGGACTTGTCGCAGTTATTGCTCGAGCATGACGAGCAGTGGGACTACGCGCGCAACCAGCGCTGGGGCATGGATGGGGTCAAGGCGCGCCACGGCGTACATGCGCACCAGATCGCCGACTACCTGGCGTTATGCGGCGATGCCATCGACAACATCCCCGGCGTGACCGGCATCGGCGCCAAGTCGGCAGCCGTGCTGCTGGCGCACTTCGGCAGCCTGGATGCGCTGCTGGAGCGCATCGACGAAATTCCCTTCCTGCGCCTGCGCGGCGCGGCGCAAATGGCGGTGCGGCTGCGCGAACAGCGCGAACACGCATTGCTGTGGCGTCAGCTCACCACCATCGCGCTCGACGCGCCGCTGGCGCTCACCGAGGCCGGCTTCACGCGTGCCCACGCCGATGCGGACATGCTCACCGGGTTGTGCGAAAGCCTGCGCTTCGGCCCGCTCACCCGGCGCCGCCTGTTGGCCGCCAGCACCGGCGCCCCCGCACCGTTTCCTCCCGTTTCCCTGGCACAAGGTCCCCGCCCATGAACCGACACGACACCCCGCCCACCGTGGTCTACGAAGGCAAGTACCAGCGCATGGTCGTGCGTGGCACCTGGGAGTATTCCGAACGTGTGCATGCCGGCGGCCTGGCGGCGATCATCGTGGCGGTAACGCCGGATGATGCGATGTTGTTCGTCGAACAGTTCCGCGTGCCGCTGCAGGCGCGCACCATCGAAATGCCGGCCGGGCTGGTGGGCGATGTGCATGCCGATGAATCGATCGAGCTGTCGGCCATCCGCGAACTGGAAGAAGAAACCGGCTGGACCGCCGAGCATGCCGAAGTGCTGATGATCGGCCCCACCTCGGCCGGCGCCAGCAGCGAGAAGATCGCCTTCGTGCGCGCCACCGGTCTGCGCAAGGTCGGCGACGGCGGCGGCGATGCCAGTGAGGACATCACCGTGCACGCAATCCCGCGCGCGCAGGTCGGCGCCTGGCTGGTGCAGAAGATGGCCGAGGGCTATCAGATGGACCCCAAGCTGTGGGCCGGCCTGTATCTGGCCGATCATGCATTGGACGGCACCCCGCGTGGCTGACGCAGCCATCGAACCATTGCTCGGCGCCGACGATCCGGCGCCGTTCACCGTGTACAACGCGCAGGCCGCCTCGCCGTGGCTGTTGATCGCCGACCACGCCGGCCAGCGCGTGCCGGCGCGGCTGGCCGACCTGGGCCTGCCGCAGTCCGAACTGGATCGCCATATCGGCTGGGATATCGGCATTGCGCAGGTCACCCAGCGGCTGGCCGAGGCGCTGGATGCGTTCGCCATCGCGCAGACGTATTCGCGCCTTGTGATCGATTGCAACCGCCCGTACGACGCACCCAGCCTGATGCCGGCGGTCAGCGATGGCACCCTGATTCCGGGCAACCAGCACCTGACCGACGGCGACCGGCAGCAGCGCATCGCGGCGATCTTCGCGCCGTATCACGCACGCATCGCCACCGAGCTGGATGCGCGTGCTCACCGCCATCAACCGACCGTCTTGGTGTCGATGCACAGCTTCACCCCGGTCATGGCCGGCAACGCGCGGCCCTGGCATGCCGGCGTGCTCTACCACCGCGACACGCGGCTGGCGCATCGCCTGTTGCAGGCGCTGCGTGCCGAACCCGACCTGGTGGTCGGCGACAACCAGCCATATGCGGTCAGCGACGCCACCGATTACGCCATTCCGGTGTATGGCGAGGGCCGCGGCCTGCTGCATGTGGAACTGGAAATCCGCCAGGACCTGATTGCCGATACCGCCGGGCAAACGGCGTGGGCGCAACGATTGGCGCGCCTTCTTCCACCGTTGGCCGATGGGTTGCTGCAACGATAACCGTCTTGCGACATGCGACATGCGACGATCAACAACACATACCCAGGCAGGAGCGCACCCGGGCGCGATGGGCGTTAGCGATAAAGCACGTCGCGCCCGGGTGCGCTCCTACGAAAAACGAGTCCTTCGCGAGCGACCCCTCCTACATCGGGTGACGCGCGCACCGTGCAGGCAATCAACGATCCTCCGCATCGCAACGCGCGCCGCTGCGATCAGGCGAAACGATCGGTGGCACGCACCAAGGCATCGACGTTTTCCGGCTCAAACGCCGAGTGCCCCGATGCCGGGCTGATCTGCAGCTGCGCCTTCGGCCAGACCTTGTGCAGGTCCCAGGCGCTTTGCAGCGGGCAGACCACATCGTAGCGGCCGTGCACGATCACGCCGGGAATGTCGGCAATGCGATGCGCGTCGCGCAGCAACTGGTCTTCGACCTCGAAGAAACCGCCATTGACGAAGTAATGGTTTTCGATGCGCGCGAACGCCAGCGCAAAGTGGGCGTCTTCATGCCCGGTGACGAAGTCCTGATCCACATGCAGGAAGCTGGTGGCGCCTTCCCACACGCTCCAGGCCTTGGCGGCGGCCAGCCGCGTGGCCTCGTCGTCGCTGGTCAGGCGGCGATGGAAGGCAGCGATCAGGTCGCCGCGCTCGTCCTGCGCAATCGCGTTGATGTAGTGCTCCCAGGCATCCGGGAACAGCCGGCTCGCGCCTTGCTGGTAGAACCATTCGAGTTCGAAACGGCGCAGCAGGAAAATGCCGCGCAGCACCAGCTCGGTGACCTGCTGCGGGTGGGTCTGCGCATAGGCCAGCGCCAGCGTGGAGCCCCAGCTGCCACCGAACACCTGCCAGCGATCGATGCCAAGATGCGTGCGCAGCCGTTCGATGTCGGCCACCAGATCCCAGGTGGTGTTGTCCACCAGATCGGCATGCGGCGTGGAACGGCCGGAACCGCGCTGATCGAACAACACGATGCGGTACTTGGCCGGGTCGTGGAAGCGCCGCATCTTGTCGTTGCATCCGCCGCCAGGGCCGCCATGCAACATCACCACCGGCTTGCCCTGCGGATTGCCGCACTGCTCGAAATACAGCGTGTGGCGGTCGTCGACCTTCAGGCTGCCCTGCTGGTAGGGCGTGATCTCGGGATAGAGCGTGCGCATGCGTCGGTCCTGCGGGAAACCGCTAGTGTATCGGCTGCTGCGCCCGCACACGGGCAACGCCCTGCGATCGAAAAGGCGGATGCGCGGTGATGGGCAAGGCCCTGAAGAGCACATCAACCTTCAGCGCTCACCGGCAGGCGGGCGCATACGCACGACCGCCCTGTCGAACGCGCGTGCTCCGCGTCGGAACGCGCGGTCGGTCTGCCGAGAATGGCGCTACGGCAATTGCTCAGCCGGCCTGGCCCGCAGCTGGCGACCAGCGCCCCAAGGTCACGCGATCGCGCTGCTCCAGATCCTGATGCGTGGCCACCGCAGCGAAGCCGCGCGCGGCCAGCAGTTCGGCCACCGCCGCCCCCTGGTCCCAGCCATGTTCCAGCAGCAACCAGCCGCCGGGCTGCAGGTGCGCAGGCGCATCGGCCACGATCAGGCGGATATCGTCCAGCCCGTCGCTGCCCGAGGCCAGCGCGCTGGCCGGTTCGTAGCGCAGGTCGCCCTGCTGCAGGTGCGGGTCGTGCGCGGCGATATACGGCGGGTTGCTGGCGATCAGATCGAAGGCCTCCCCCGCCAGCGGCGCATACCAGCTCCCCTGCCGGCAATCGACATTGCGCAGGCCATGGCTGTCTGCATTGCGCCGGGCCATCGCCAGCGCCGCGGCGCTGGCATCGGTGGCGATCACCTGCGCCTGCGGACGTTCACTGGCGATCGCCAGCGCGATCGCGCCGCTGCCGGTACCCAGATCGGCGACACGACGGCCTGGCATGGTGTCCAGGCGCTCCAGCGCCAGCTCCACCAGCACTTCGGTGTCGGCGCGCGGGATCAGCGTGGCCGGCGAGACCGCCAGGTCCAGCGTCCAGAACCCGCGCGAGCCGGTCAGATAGGCCACCGGTTCGCCGGCTTCGCGGCGCTGCACCAAGGCGCCGAAGGCCTGCGCGACCGATAGAGGCACCGCATCGCGGCCGTGCATGAACAGCCAGGCGCGATCGCGGTCCAAGGCGTGCAGCAGCAGTGCTTCGGCATCGCAGCGCTCAATCCGCCCGGCCGCGCGGCGAAGCAACTGATCGGCGGGAATGGCGGCAATATCGTCGGACATACGGGCTGTTCACCTACGCGCAACATCGGCTGGCCATTATCGACCATGGCGTGCACTGCGACTGCGCTAGATGCCATCTGACGAGTTGATAGTCACAGGCTATCTATTTAATTCCATCAATCGATTTGAGGGATCTATCGATCCTGCCTACCATGGCGCCTGTTCCATCCCCCGCCCCCTTTCACCGCACGAGGAAACTCAATGTCTCTTATCAACACCCAGGTCCAGCCGTTCAAGGCGAATGCGTACCACAACGGCAACTTCATCGAAGTCACCGAGGCCAGCCTGAAGGGCAAGTGGTCGGTGCTGATCTTCATGCCGGCCGCGTTCACCTTCAACTGCCCGACCGAAGTGGAAGACGCCGCCGACAACTATGCCGCCTTCCAGAAGGCTGGCGCCGAGGTCTACATCGTCACCACCGACACGCATTTCTCGCACAAGGTGTGGCACGAAACCTCTCCGGCCGTGGGCAAGGCGCAGTTCCCGTTGATCGGCGACCCGACCCACAAGCTGACCCGCGCGTTCGGCGTGCACATTGAAGAAGAAGGCCTGGCGCTGCGCGGCACCTTCATCATCAATCCGGAAGGCGTGATCAAGACCCTGGAAATCCACGACAACTCCATTGCCCGCGACGTCACCGAGACGCTGCGCAAGCTGACCGCGGCGCAGTTCGTGGCCAACAATCCTGGCCAGGTCTGCCCGGCCAAGTGGAAGGAAGGCGCCAAGACCCTGGCTCCGTCGCTGGACCTGGTCGGCAAGATCTAAGCCGGCCGTCCCCTCCGACCTGTCGCAAGGTCGGAGCATCTCCGGCCCAAATTGGGCCGGGGGTGAACCGGAGCCGGTGCCGGGCTGCCCGCCAGCCGCCGCCAGCACGCATCCCGACCTCGCGCCGGCTGCGGTTCACTCCCTTCCTTCCCGGCGACCTGCCTCAGCGCAGCGACGCCATGCCCTCCCCTTGCCCATTCCCAGGAGTTCTCCATGTTGGATGCCAATCTCAAGACCCAGCTGACCGCCTACCTGGAACGGGTGACGCGGCCGATTCAAATCAACGCATCGATCGACGACAGTGCCGGCTCGCGCGAAATGCTCGACCTGCTGGAAGAGTTGGTCCTGCTGTCGGACAAGATCAGCCTGGACATCCACCGCGACGACAACCAGCGCAAGCCCTCGTTCGCGTTGACCACGCCGGGCCAGGACATCTCGCTGCGCTTTGCCGGCTTGCCAATGGGCCACGAGTTCACCTCGCTGGTGCTGGCGCTGCTGCAGGTGGGCGGCCACCCGTCCAAGGCCGCTGCCGAGCTGATCGAGCAGGTGCAGCACCTGGAGGGCGACTACCAGTTCGAAACCTATTTCTCGCTGTCGTGCCAGAACTGCCCGGACGTGGTGCAGGCGCTGAACCTGGCGGCCGTGCTCAACCCGCGCATCAAGCACGTGGCCATCGACGGTGCCTGGTTCCAGGACGAAGTGCAAGCCCGCCAAATCATGTCGGTGCCCACCGTGTACTTGAACGGCGAGCTGTTCGACCAGGGCCGCATGACGCTAGAGCAGATCGTCGCCAAGCTCGACACCAACGCCGCCAAGCGCGACGCTGCGAAGATCGCCGCGAAAGAAGCCTTCGACGTGCTGGTGGTGGGCGGTGGCCCGGCCGGCTCGGCAGCAGCAGTCTATGCCGCGCGCAAGGGCATCCGCACCGGCGTGGCGGCCGAGCGTTTCGGTGGCCAGGTGCTGGACACCATGTCGATCGAAAACTTCATCTCCGTGCCGGAGACCGAAGGCCCGAAGATGGCCGCTGCGCTCGAACAGCACGTGCGCCAGTACGACGTGGACATCATGAATCTGCAGCGTGCCGAGCAGCTGATTCCGGCCGGTGCCGACGGCCTGATCGAAATCAAGCTGGCCAATGGCGCCTCGCTCAAGAGCAAGACCGTGATCCTGTCCACCGGTGCGCGCTGGAGGCAGATGAACGTGCCCGGCGAAGACCAGTACAAGAACAAGGGCGTGGCGTATTGCCCGCACTGCGACGGCCCGTTGTTCAAGGGCAAGCGCGTGGCGGTGATCGGCGGTGGCAACTCCGGCGTGGAAGCGGCGATCGATCTGGCTGGCATCGTGGCGCATGTCACGCTGGTGGAATTCGACGACAAGCTGCGCGCCGACGAAGTGCTGCAACGCAAGCTGCGCAGCCTGCACAACGTGCGCATCATCACCAGCGCGCAGACCACTGAGGTGCTGGGCGACGGGCAGAAGGTCACCGGCCTGGTCTACAAGGACCGCACCGGCGGCGATATCCAGCACATCGAGCTGGAAGGTGTGTTCGTGCAGATCGGCCTGCTCCCCAACACCGAGTTCCTGCGCGGCACGGTGGCGCTGTCGCCGCGCGGCGAAATCATCGTCGACGACCGCGGCCAGACCGATGTGCCCGGCGTGTTCGCCGCGGGCGACGCCACCACGGTGCCGTACAAGCAGATCGTGATCGCGATGGGCGAAGGTTCCAAGGCCGCGTTGAGCGCATTCGACCACCTGATCCGCACCAGCGCACCGGCCACTGCCGACAGCGTGGCCCAGGCGGCATAAGCGAGCGCCTGCTTGGCGCCCCGCCGACCCAGGCGCAAAGCTTGCAACACGCGCCAGTCGTTCCCCGTCACCGCAAAGAAGGCTGCTGCATATGAATCTGCGTGACCTGAAATATCTGGTAGCCCTGGCCGACCACAAGCATTTCGGCCGTGCTGCGTCGGCCTGCTTTGTCAGCCAGCCCACGCTGTCCACCCAGATCAAGAAACTCGAAGACGAACTCGGCGTGTCGCTGGTGGAACGTGCACCGCGCAAGGTCATGCTGACCCCGGCCGGCCGCGAAGCCGCCGTGCGCGCGCGCAGCATCGTGGCCGAGGTGGAACAGATGAAGGAAGCCGCACGCCGCAGCCAGGACCCGGAAGCGGGCACGGTGCGCCTGGGCATCTTTCCCACCCTGGCCCCGTATTTGTTGCCGCACGTGGTACCGCGTATCCGCCAGCGTTTTCCGCGTCTGGAACTGCTGCTGATCGAAGAAAAGAGCGATCAGCTGATGCACCAGCTGCGCGAAGGCCGCCTGGATGCCGCACTGCTTGCACTGCCATTGCAGGACGACCAGCTGCATGCCGAATTCCTATTCGAAGAACCCTTCGTGCTGGCAGTGCCCGAAGGCCACCCGCTGTCGCGCCACGACAGCATGACCCTGGATGACCTGTCCGAGCAGCGCCTGTTGCTGCTGGAAGATGGCCACTGCTTGCGCGACCAGGCACTGGATGTCTGCCACCTGGCAGGCGCGCTGGAAAAATCCGAATTTCAGGCCACCAGTCTGGAAACCTTGCGCCAGATGGTCGCGGCGAATGTCGGAGTGACCTTGCTGCCGCTGTTGGCGGTCAAGCCGCCTGTTGCGCGCTCGGAGAACATCCGCCTGATCCGCTTCCGTGAAGACAAGCAGCCTAGCCGCCGCATCGCGATGGCGTGGCGCCGCAGTTCGGCCATGACCGCATTTCTCGAGCAGCTCTCGCAACTGTTCAAGGAATTGCCCGAGAGCCTGTTCACGCTGGATCAGCCGGCAACGGGACCGAAGGCGGTTGCGGCTTAGGGAATCGGGAATCGGGAATCGGGAATCGGGAATCGGGAATCGTAAAAGCGTATCGCGGTTGCGATCGCTTTGGCTGTGGTTGGAGGTTTGGAAATGGGCGGCGCGCGAGCGTCGCTTTGTGTTTGTGCGCAGCCCTCTTGCCCAAGGTTGGCGGCGCATCAATCCGCCGCTGCCTGCTCGACGCGGCTGGCGGCGGCGCGCTGCCCACGCGACCATGCAATGTACGCGCAGCGTCTTGTTCGCTTGCTTGACACCGATAGTGCGGCGTTTGCGGCATGCGCTGGGAGCAGGCTCGTGTGCAGCGGCCGTCATGCCATCCCCTCCAATTGACCCAACCGCAGCGCTTGCTCGCCGCCCCAGGCCCGCAGCGACTGCCTGGCGGCCCTGACGGTGTCCTGGCTTGGCACCATCCATTGCCATCAGCCGCCGGCGCCCTCATCTTGCCAGTGCCGCTTGCCGTGTTGGCAAGCCGTATTCGTCAGGAGACTGCCATGACTTCGCAACACCACAGCGGCTTGCCGCCATCCATCCTGGTATCCAGCCACGACCTTGCCCGGCTCGAGGCATTGCTCGATTCGCCAACCTTCAACAAGCATCCCGCCGCCACTGCGCTGAGCGACGAACTGGGCCGCGCCCGCGTGTTGCCGCCCGACCAGATTCCCGGCGATGTTGTCACCATGCACTCACGCATCGACTGCGAAGACCAACTGCATGGCGAACGGCATACGCTCACCCTTGTGTATCCGCATGAAGCCGATGTGCAGCACGGCCGCATCTCGGTGCTTGCGCCGGTCGGCAGCGCATTGCTCGGCCTGTCGGTCGGCCAGAGCATCGATTGGCGCACGCCCGACGGACGCGACCTGCGCCTGCGCGTGACTGCCGTGCACGACCAACCCGCAGCGGCGGGCGACTTCCGGCGCGCGGCGCGCTAACGTAGCGCGCTGCGTCCTATCCCCGACCCGTTCCACGATTCGAGAGAACCCGCATGACTGCATCCCCCTCCAAGCTCGCCCAGCTGCGTGAACTGTCCGTTGTGGTTGCCGATACCGGCGACTACGACGCCATCAAGCGCCTGCAGCCGGTCGACTGCACCACCAATCCCACCCTGGTCAAAAAGGCCCTGGATCTGCCGGTCTACGCCGACCTGATCGAACGCGAGCTGGCCTGGGGCCGCGAGCACGGCGGCGACGATCGCACTGCCACCGTCAACGAAGTCGCCGACCGGCTCACCATCGGCGTAGGCGTCAAGCTGGCCGGACTGGTGCCGGGGCGCGTGTCCACCGAAGTCGACGCCGATCTGGCACACGACACCCAGGCCACCATCGCCAAGGCGCGCAAGTTCATTGCGATGTACGCCGAGCGCGGCGTGTCCAAGGACAAGATCCTGATCAAGATCGCCGCGACCTGGGAAGGCATCGAAGCCGCCCGTCAGCTGCAGAAAGAAGGCATCGACTGCAACCTGACGCTGATCTTCAACCGCTCGCAGGCGCTGGCCTGCGCTGAAGCCGGCGTGTTCCTGATCTCCCCGTTCGTGGGCCGCATCCTGGACTACTACGTGGGCAAGGGGCAGACCCCGGCCAGCATCGACGAAGACCCGGGCGTGGTCTTCGTGCGCACCGTCTACAACGAGTTCAAGCAGCGCGGCTCGTCCACCGTGGTCATGGGCGCCTCGTTCCGCTCCACCGCGCAGATCGAAGCGCTGGCAGGTTGCGACCGCCTGACCATTTCGCCGGACCTGCTGGAAAAGCTCGACGCCGAGCACGGCGAGTTGCCGCGCAAGCTCTCCCCGGCCAAGGCCGACAATGCCCAGTTCACCCCGATCGACAGCGACAGCTTCGCTTCGGGCCTGGCCGCCGACCCGATGGCCACCGAGAAGCTGGCCGGCGGCATCGACACGTTCGCCAAGGACTTGCACGCACTGCGCAAGACCATTGCCGACAAGCTCGCTGGCTGATCACGCAGCGCGCCTGTTGTGCTCACAACGCCTGCAGCTGCTTGGCTGCGGGCGTTGTCGTTTTTGACTTGGGTCTAGATGGAGATGTGCGGGCAAGCCGGTCTGCGTGCCGATAACGGACACCGGTGCGGCAGCTCGCGGGCGTCGGCGTGCGCAGCCGGCTTTGCCGGGGATCAACGGCAACCGCATATCAGCGCCGCTGCATGACAGACAGAAGACCGCGCGGCAACGTCACGCCATACCCGCGCCGTGTCACGCCAGGACCGATTGAGCCCAGCCCTCCACATATCGCTTACATCCGCTGCGCGCGCACTGCCTAGAATCCGGATTCCCTCAACTGGCGTAACGGACAATGGCAAACATTGCAGTGGTGATGGTCGACGGCGTGGCCGATTGGGAAATCGGCGTGGTGCTGCCGGCAGCACGCGAATGGTTCGGCGACCAGGTCGCCATTGCCAGTATCGACGGACAACCGCTGCAGTCCATCGGCGGGGTGCGCATCACGCCGGAATTCGCCCTTTCCGATCTGGCGCCACTGCAGGCCGATCTGTGGATCCTGCCCGGCAGCGAACGCTGGCAGGCCGGCGAAATTCCCGGTCTGAGCGGCTTGCTGGTCGAGCGCGTGCAGCAGCAGCGCCCGGTCGCGGCGATTTGCGGTGCCACCCTCGCCTTCGCCTATGCCGGCCTGCTCGATGAGCGCGCGCACACCAGCAACGCGCTGGCCTTCTTGCAGGAGCACGTGGTGCCGTACGCAGGCGCTGCGCACTATCGCCACGAAAAGGTGGTCAGCGCCGACGGCGTCATCACCGCACCCGGCACCAGCCCGGTGAATTTCGCATTGGCGTGCATGCGGCAATTGCATCCGGAGCGCATCGACACGCTCGCCCAGTTGCGCGGCATGTTTGCCGGAGAATTCGTTTAATCCACCCGATTCACGCCGGCATGGTTGATGCGCTGCATCGGCTGACCATCCGATGCGCCAACCGGTCTTTCGCGCGCCCTGGCGACTTGCCTCCAATGCTGGCGCAACGAGCGCCAGGTTGGGTACGCAACCGGTTTTTACGCCTCGCGTGCCGTGGCAGCACGCAACTGCGATTTGCGGCGCAGCTTCACCGCGCCGGTTCGCCTGCGAACACACCGCGCCATCAGCGGCATGCCTGGCGAGAACGCCGCAAAAAAAGATGGCCACGCCGTCTCCGACGCAGCCATTCAAGTTGCCTAGCACGCACTCCCATGCGGTGCCTGATCGTGATAACGCTGCCGGTCACTGTCGGCCATCGGCACGCTGCCACGATCTTTGTGGATGGCAACGTTTCAATCCGGCCCGCCTTTCCGTCAGGCATCCAGCCCGATCGGGCAGCTCACTCCCGTGCCGCCAAGCCCGCAATAACCATTGGGGTGCTTGGCCAGATATTGCTGGTGATCGTCTTCGGCGTAGTAGAACGTGGGCGCCGGGAAACGGATCTCCGTGGTGATGTCGCCGTACCCGGATGCGGTCAGTTGTTGCTGATACGCATCGCGGCTGGCAAGCGCGGCGTCGTACTGCGCCTGCGTGGTGCAGTAAATCGCCGAGCGATATTGCGTGCCGACATCGTTACCTTGCTGCATGCCCTGGGTGGGGTCGTGGCTTTCCCAGAACGTACGCAGCAATTGCGCGAACGACACCGCTTGTTCGTCGAACACCACCAGCACCGCTTCGGTGTGGCCGGTCTGCCCGGAACACACTTCCGAATAGGTCGCGTTCGGCGTCTGCCCGCCGGCGTAACCCACTGCCGTGGTGTAAACCCCTGGCACGTTCCAGAACTTGCGTTCTGCGCCCCAGAAGCAGCCAAGCCCGAATTGCACCTGGGCCAGACCAGTGAATTCCCCGCGCAACGGATGACCGTTGACCAGGTGCGTGTTATGCAGCGGCAGCGCTTGCTCGCGCCCAGGCAGTGCCTCGCCCGGGCGTGGCATACGTTGTTTGAAGGCGCCGATTCCCAGCATGGTGCAACTCCGCAATCGTGAGGATTGCCTGCTGGATGGCGCCGGCCAGAGCCACTTTCAAGCCTGCCCGGCCAGCGCCTGTCGCCCGCGCCGCATTACTTGGCCTTGGCAACTGTCGCGCGCGTGTCCACTTCCGGCATCGCCGAGCTGTGGTGGTTGATGATCAACCACTTGCCGTCGCGCTTTTCGTAGACGAAGGTGTAGCGCGCCTGCACGTTGCTCTTCTTGCCGGCCTTGTCGGTCAAGGTGAAGGTGTACACGCCGGCATCCACGGCGCTGTCGTCGTCGAGCACGCGCACGGTGCGGTAATTGACCACGCCCTGCGGCTTCTTGGTCAGGAACATCGCGAAGTAGTTTTCGATCTGCTCGCGCGAGGCGCGCACTTCGTTGGAGACCGTCGGCAGCAATACGCCGTCCGGTGCGTACAGGTCGGCCACCTTGTGCGGGTTGCCGGTGGCCAGCGCCGCGTTCCAGGTGTCGAACAGCGCAGCGACTTCGCGCTCTTCGCCGCCGGCCGGCAGCTTGGCCTTGTCGGTGTAATGCATCACGCCGCCAGCCAGCGCCGGGGTGGCAGCCACAGCCAGAACCAGAGAGAAGAGGGTGCGACGCATGGGAAATCTCCGTGTGATTGATGGGGGTGCCTCAGCAGGCAGGGCCAGTATCGAAATCAAGCAGCCCCAACAATTCTGCCGAGTGGCATATACTCAAATATGCTGATCGGCCTAGAGCGAACCTATGGAAACCCCTACCAATGCTGGCGATTGGCGCCTGACCTTGCGTCGCGAGGCCTCCGATAGCGCGCGTTGGCAGGCGCTGTGGGAAGCAGCCGTTGCACTGCGCCAGGCACAGAGCCCCGAGCAGGCCTGCGATGCAGTCCTCGGGCGGGTGCTGTTGTTGCTGGGCCTGGAACACGGCGCGGTACTGGCGCAGCGCGGCCCGCGCGCGCAAGTGTTGGCCAGCCGCGGCCGGGCATTGCCGCCCGGGGCCAGCGCCGCGGGCGATGGCCATGAAGCGGCCTGGTGGATGCCGCCACGCCCGTCCGATATGCGCGAAGCCAGGGTACCGATCCACGCGCTGGGCACCACGCACGGCATGCTCTGCGTGGCCTGGAGCGACGGCCGCCCGCCCCCCGGCAATGACGACGTGCAGGCGCTGCAGGCGTTCGCGCTGCTGCTGCCGGCGATGGTGGCAGAACCGGCCAAACCGGTTGCCACGCGGCGGCGCAAACCGCTGCAGGACGACCGTCTGGCCGCGCTGAGCAAGCGCGAAAAACAGGTGTTGTCGTTGCTCCCGCGCGGACTCACTAACGCGACCCTCGCAGCTGAACTGGGGATTTCTCCCGGCACGGTCAAAGTGCACGTGGAGCGAATCCTGCAGAAACTTGAGGTAAAAGATCGCACCCAGGCCGCGGTGTACGCGGTCCAATCCGGACTTGCGCTATGAATGCATTGGCGGTGCGTTGGAACGATTGGCCGATTACCCGCAAAAGCCTGGCGGTGGTCACCCTGCCGCTGCTGCTGCTGGCCGTTGCGTTGATGGCGATCTACAGCGTGGAACGGCAGAACATCGCCGCCGAAAACGACGTGCGCCAGACCCTGGAAGTGCTCAGCGACCTGTACGAAGCGCACGCGCTGTTGGCCGAAACCGCAGCCGGCGTGCGCGGCTATCGGCTGGTACGGCGCGATGAATTCCTGACCCCGTACCGCGATGCAGAGCCGCGGCTGCAGCGCGTGGCCGACCGTCTTTCGCAACGCATCACCGACCCCAGCCAGGCGCGGCGCTTTGCGCGCATCAAGCCGCTTTTTGCCGAAAAAATGCAGGGTTGGCGCAGATTGCTGGCACCGGATCTGAGCCGCGAAGAAGAGATCCGGCAACTGTGGGATGGCAAATACAAACTCGACATCCTGCGTGCGGAACTGCGCGAGTTGCGCAACTACGAAACCGCGCAGTTGCAGGTGCGTACCGCCAAGGCGCAGGGGCTGCGCCAGCGCAACCTCATCATCACCTTGAGCGCGGCGATGCTGGGCGGGCTGGGCGCGGTCTTTGCGGTGGCATGGTTCGCCTCGGCATTGTCCGGGCGCCTGCGCACCTTGGCAGCCAACGCCGACCGGCTGGGCGAAGGCCTGCCGCTGGCACCGCAACCGCGTGCCGGCGACGAGCTGGGCCAGGTCGGGCAGCGTCTGGCGCAAGCCAGCGAACTATTGGCCGCACGCGCAGCCGAAGCGCAGCTGGCGCGGCGCGAGGCCGAAACCGCCAACCGCGCAAAAACCGAATTTCTCTCGCGCAGCAGCCATGAACTGCGGACTCCGCTCAATGCGATCCTGGGCTATGCGCAGGTGCTGGAAATGGATCTGCCCGAGCCGGGTCATCGGCGGCACCTGCAGCACATTCTGGGTGCCGGCAGGCACTTGCTCGGGTTGATCACCGAGCTGCTGGACATCGCGCGTATCGAAGCCGATCAACTTGATCTGAGCCCGGAGCCGGTCTCGGTACGCGCGGCCGTGCACGAAGCCTTGGGACTGATCGCGCCGGATGCCGACAAGCATGGCATTGCACTGCAACCGGCCTCCATCGATGGACCGTGGACGGTGCGCGCCGATGCGCAGCGGCTGCGCCAGGTGCTGCTCAATCTGCTGTCGAACGCGGTCAAGTTCAATCGTACTGGCGGCAAGGTGCAGGTGAGCGCGCATGCCGATGGCGAGCAAGTGCGTATCACGGTTGCCGACCAGGGCGCGGGGCTGACCCCGGCGCAGATCGAACGCCTGTTTACACCGTTCGAGCGCTTGGGCGCCGAGCGCTCTGCGGTGGAAGGCACCGGGCTGGGGTTGGCGCTGAGCAAGCGCTTGATCGAGGCGATGGGTGGGCAGATCGGCGTGGACAGCAGCAGCGATGGCGCGCGGTTCTGGATTTCCCTGCCGCAGGGCGAGCATCAGCACAGCGAACCGGCACGGCCGCTGGTGCCGCCGAGCAGTGCCGGCAGCGGCGTGTGTCGGCTGTTGAGTATCGAAGACAACCCATCGAATCAGGCGTTGATCCGCACGCTCACCGAGCGTCGCCCGCAGTGGCAACTGCTCGAAGCGGCCAGCCTGGCGCAGGCGCGTGCGCTATTGCAGCACGGCGCGCCGGATCTGATCCTGCTGGACCTGCACCTGAGCGATGGCAATGGCGAAGAGCTGTTGCGCGAATTGCAGGCGCAGCCGGCGCTGGCCGCCATCCCGGTGGTGGTGATCAGTGCCGATGCCACGACCGCCACGCTGGCGCGCGTCGGCAATCAAGGCGTGCGCGCCTATCTGACCAAGCCGCTCGATGTGGCGGAATTCTTCACTGTGCTTGACGGATTGCTGGCATGACACGCGATGAAATCCTCGGTTCCCGCATCCTCATCGTCGACGACGAGCCGGCCAACGTGCGGTTGCTCGAAGACCTGCTGCAACGCGAAGGCTTCCAGCAAGTGATCGCCACCACCGATCCGCTCCGGGTCATGGGCCTGGTCTCGGCATTTGCGCCGGACCTGATCCTGCTGGATCTGAAGATGCCCGAGCTGGACGGCTACGCGCTGCTGGAACAGCTGGCGCGGCTGTCAGACCCCGGCCAGTTCCTGCCCGTGATCGTGCTCACCGCCGACCCCAGCCGCAGCGCGCGCCACCGCGCACTGGGCCTGGGCGCCAAGGACTTTTTGACCAAGCCGCTGGATACCTTCGAGGTCGCACTGCGGGTCTGGAACGTGGCCGAAACCACCGTGTTGTTCAAGCGCCTGCGCGCATTGGCCGCGCCGGATGCAGCGCCGCCGGGGTGGCGTCAGCAGAGTTGATGGGCGCGCGATCGCGCGATTTCCTCGTAGGAGCGCACCCGCGCGCGACGGATGTTCCCGGCAATGCCCGTCGCGCCCGGGTGCGCTCCTACGCCAGGCATTGCACGGGCGCCCAGCGCGTTCAACGCTACAGCGCCCGCGTGACCTGCCCGCACAAGCCGATCTCTGCCAGCACCGCCTGGGCCTGAGTCAACTGCATATCTGCCACGCAGACCTGCAGCACGCCGAAGGCGGGCAGCTCGCCGGCACCGCCCAGCAGCGATTCCCCGAAGACGAACGCGGTGATGCCGGCATCTTCCAGCGCGTGCTTGGCCAGATGCGCATCGATGAGGTGACTGGCGCGGTAGGCGATTTGCATCTTCAGCCACGCTCCGCACGTTCGCGCGCTGCGCCGTTGCGCCAGTCGCGTAGCGCCGGCAACGCATCCAGCGCCGCCAGATAATCGCCGGCCGCTTCAAACAACGGCACGCCGTAGCTGGAAAAACGCAGCGCCACCGGCGCATACATCGCATCGACGATGCCGAACTGCCCACACAGGAACTGCCCGGCATGGCCGTGTTCGGCGCGCAGGCTGGCCCACAGCGCCTGGATGCGCGTGATATCGCGCTCGGCGGCCGCATCCCACTGGGCAGGACCCGGCGCGCGGGCCAGATTCATCGGCAGCTGGCTGCGCAAGGCCGCAAAGCCCGAATGCATCTCCGCCGCGGCAGCGCGCGCCTGTGCGCGCACGGCCAGGTCGGCCGGCCAGCCGCGCCCGTCCAGCCAGCGCTCGTTGATGTACTCGCAGATCGCCAGCGAATCCCACACATGCAGGGCGTCGTCCCACAGCACCGGCACCTGGCGGGTCGGCGAATACCCGGCAATACGCGCCTGGAATTCGGGCGTCGCCAGTGGCAGCGCGACTTCCTCGAACGGCACCTTGAAGTGCCGCAACAATAGCCACGGCCGCAACGACCAGGAAGCCAAGGTTTTGTCGCCGATCACCAGACGGGGCAGTGGCATGGGCTCGAGCGCTCCAACGGGGTCGGCGCAGCGTACGCGTCGCGGCCGATGCCCGCCAGCCATGCCGGGCCGCACGGCATGCCCTGTCCTGCAGCACGCGCGCAAGGCCGTGTTTGCGGGTCAACAGCGCGAAGAGGCCAAGCGTGAGTGAGAGCGGCTTTGGCACCGTAGTTGTTGCGCGAAGGGCGCGCCCACCGCGGCTGCTCGCCCGGTCCGTCGGCACCGCCTGGCGTGCCCATGGGTTGCAGCGTGAAGGCAGGCGACGCCAGAAGCCTCGCAACCCCGACACGGCCTGCAGGGGCGATTGGGCACCAAGCCACACGCAAATCGACGCCCAGACGCCACCCCGCCGCCGCACGCGCCTACCCCTAACCGGTGCCACCGCCTAAACTTGCGGTTTACCTATTGCTGATGCGCGCATGTCCGACACCCTAGCCACCGACGCCACCGCCCCGGCGGAGAAGAAAGACTTCATCCGCCAGATCGTCCGCGAGGATCTGGCCAGCGGCAAGCACACGCTCATCCGCACCCGCTTCCCGCCCGAGCCCAACGGCTACCTGCACATCGGCCATGCCAAGGCGATCTGCCTGGATTTCGGACTGGCGGCCGAGTTCGGTGGGCTGTGCAATCTGCGCCTGGACGATACCAACCCGGCCAAGGAAGACCCCGAGTTCGTGGTCGCCATCCAGGACGATGTGCGCTGGCTGGGCTATGAGTGGGCGCAGCTGCGCCACGCCTCGGATTATTTCGAGGTGTATTACCTGGCCGCGCAGAAGCTGATTCGCGATGGCCATGCGTTCGTGTGCGACCTGTCCGCAGAACAGGTGCGCGAGTACCGTGGCACGCTGACCGAGCCCGGCCGCAATTCGCCGTTCCGCGAGCGCAGCGTCGAAGAAAACCTGGAGCTGTTCGCGCGCATGCGTGCCGGCGAATTCCCCGACGGCGCGCGCACGCTGCGCGCCAAGATCGACATGGCCAGCGGCAATATCAACCTGCGCGACCCGGCGCTGTACCGCATCAAGCATGTGGAGCACCAGAACACCGGCAATGCGTGGCCGATCTACCCCATGTACGACTTCGCGCATTCGCTCGGCGATGCGGTGGAAGGCATCACCCACTCGCTGTGCACGCTGGAATTCGAAGACCACCGCCCGCTGTACGACTGGTGCGTGGACAAGGTGGACCTGGCCGGTCACCCGGAACTGCTGCAGCCGCTGCTGGACAAGGGCTTGCCGCGCGAAGCGGCCAAGCCGCGGCAGATCGAGTTTTCGCGGCTCAACATCAACTACACGGTGATGAGCAAGCGCAAGCTCACCGCGCTGGTGGAAGAGCAACTGGTGGACGGTTGGGACGACCCGCGCATGTACACGCTGCAGGGCCTGCGCCGCCGCGGCTACACGCCGGCGGCGATGCGGTTGTTTGTCGACCGCGTGGGCATCAGCAAGCAGAACTCGCTGATCGATTTCTCGGTGCTGGAAGGTTGCCTGCGCGAGGATCTGGACGCAGCGGCGCCGCGCCGCATGGCCGTGATCGACCCGCTCAAGCTGGTGCTGACCAACCTGCCGGAAGGCCACGCCGAAACGCTGCAATTTTCCAACCACCCCAAGGACGAGAGCTTCGGCACACGCGAGGTGCCGTTCGCGCGCGAGCTGTGGATCGAGCGCGAGGATTTTGCCGAGGTTCCGCCCAAGGGCTGGAAGCGCCTGGTGCCGGGCGGCGAAATCCGCTTGCGCGGCACAGGCATTGCGCGCGTGGACGAGGTGATCAAGAACGCCGACGGCGAGATCGTCGAACTACGCGGCTGGCTGGATCCGGAATCGCGACCGGGCATGGAAGGTGCCAACCGCAAGGTCAAGGGCACCATCCACTGGGTCAGCGCCGCGCACGCGGTGGAAGCGGAAATCCGCCTGTACGACCGCCTGTTTTCGGTGGAGAAGCCCGACGACGAATCCGAAGGCAAGACCTACCGCGATTACCTGAACCCCGAATCCAAGCGCAACGTGCGCGGCTACGTGGAGCCGAGTGCAGCGATGGCAGCGCCCGAGCAGGCGTTCCAGTTCGAACGCACCGGTTACTTCGTTGCCGACCGTCGCGACCATAGTGCGGCCACACCGGTCTTCAATCGCAGCGTGACCTTGCGCGATACCTGGACCAAGTAAGCGCGCAGGACAGCCAGCGGCGCTCTTGCAAGCAGGGCGTCGCTGCCAGCGAGATGGGTCGGCGGCTGTGCGGCTGCAGAGGCGGCATCTGCGTTATCACGCACCCTCGCCGCCGCAGCGCCGATGCGCAGCAGACTGGCCGCCATGCCGTGGATCTGCAGACCATCACGGTCGTGGCGGTCGCGCAGGTGCCGCGACGCCATGCCACTGATTGCGCAGCGCAATCGTTCGCACGCGGCGCTATGCGTGTGACGAACGACATCACAGCGGCTGGAACAGCGCACCGTTGCGGCGTGGCGGGGTTGTATCTGTCTGCAGCGCTCGCCTTGATCAACGCCCTGCCGCACGGCACGCTGCAATACACGCCCTGAGGAACGGCACGATGCGTGAACGCTTGATGGTGGGTGTCGCCTGCGGAATCGGCGCAGGCGCGCTGTGGGGGCTGGTGTTTCTGGCACCGCAACTGCTGGGCGCTTTTACGCCGCTGCAGTTGGCGGTGGCGCGGTATCTCGCGTATGGCGCCGTGGCGGCCTTGCTGCTGGCGCCCCGCGCGCGGCAGACCGCTGCCCGGCTGGGCGCTGCCGAATGGTGGGCGCTGGTGCGCTTGAGCCTGATGGGAAACCTGGTTTATTACGTGCTGCTTGGCAGCGCCGTGCAGTGGGCAGGCGGCGCGGCAACGGCATTGATCATCGGGCTGTTGCCGGTGGTGGTGACCGTGATCGGGACGCGGGCCGCCGGTGCGGTGCAATTGCGGCGTCTGGCCGCGCCCTGCGTGCTGTGCGTGATCGGCGTGACACTGGTGGCACTGGATACCGTGCAGGACGATTCCGGCCAGCAGGCAAGCGATCGGCTGACCCGGATCGCCGGCCTGCTGTGTGCGGCGGGTGCGCTGGTGTCGTGGTCGGCCTATTCGATCGCCAATGCGCGCTGGTTGCGGCGGCGCCCGGATCTGTCCGGCGGCGACTGGTCGTTGCTCACCGGCGTGGTCACCGGCGCACTGGCGTTGTTGCTGGCACCGGTGGCCCTGATCGGCAGTGCAACGCATGCACCGCTCGAGTGGGCCAGTTTCTGGGGCGTGTCGCTGTTGTTGGGCATCCTGGCCTCGATCATCGGCAACGCGCTGTGGAACCGTGCCAGTCGCGTGCTACCGCTGACCCTGGTCGGGCAGATGATCGTGTTCGAGACGGTCTTTGCGCTGCTGTACGGCTTCGCCTGGGAAATGCGCCTGCCCACGCCACTGGAGCTGGCCGCCATCGCCTGCCTGCTGGTCGGCGTGCTGTGGTGCGCAGCACTGCATGCGCAAGCGAAATGACGCCGGTACCTGATGCACGCGGCGGCCTAGAGTGCAGGCTGTGTCAGCCAGCGATGCTGCCATGTGCCTCCCGCAACCATGCTTACGCCCACCTGCAAATATCTTGCGCGGCGCGGTGTTTTCGCTGTCGATCGGCCTGGCGGCCTGCTCGCCGCAGCCGCCCATCTCGGACGCGGCGACTCCGGCCGAGGTGTTCTGTACGCTGCTTCCGGGTCGGCTAGATGACGATCTGCCCAGCGATCGCCGCGACGAAAGCATGCAGCAACTGGACCTTGCCACGCGCTGCCACCGGTCACTGCGCAGACGGCGTTGACTTCACCAAGAGCGGCTGACAACACGTATCGAGCAGTCGCCAGGTGGGTGCGGACGGTACGGAGAACCGGAGTGGACGCGTGGCACGTGCCGATTCGAGCACCGGCCGCGCCCGCATGAGGGCTGCACAATGGTTTTGTTAGCTGCTCCAAGACTGCAGGCATGTCTCGATCACAGCCGACGCCATCGCCAGCGTCATCAGCCGCAATGCGCGCAAGACCTGGATTGCGGGATTTTGTCGCTGATCCTGCGCGCGCCACATTCCGCGCATCCGGGGCTTACCATGGCCGCTCACCTATCCTGATCGGAGCGGCCGCATGTCCCGTCTTTTGTCCCGGTGTCTGAGCACGCTGTTGCTGCTGGCCTGTCTTGGGTCGATTGGCTGCGTGGCCGCACCACCGGCCGATACCGCCACGCCACCTGCGGCGACCGACTCGACACGCGGCCCGGCAGCCGGCAAGGCGGTCGTCGTCACCACCACCTGCCGCACCGATGCCGATTGCACGGTGAAGAATGTCGGCAACTGTTGCGGTGCGTTTCCGGCCTGCGTCAACGTCAACAGCGCCACCGACCCCAAAGGCGTGCTGGCGCAATGCCAGGCTGGCGGCATGATGAGCGTGTGCGGCTTCCGCGAGATCAGCGCCTGCCAGTGCGTGGCCGGCCAATGTGCCGCAAAGGACGCGCAGGCCGATACACTGCGCCCCGCCACTCCCCCTACAGACATGGTCCACTGATGCTCTACGCGCACGTCCACCTCACCCTGCCCGACTGGATCCACGCGCATGTCGACGACAGCCGCGCCTATCCCAGCGATGAGGACAAGGTGGCCCTGGCGATCGAGCTGTCACGGATGAATGTGCGCGAGCGCAGCGGCGGCCCGTTCGGCGCGGTGGTGTTCGGCCCGGACCACCGCATCATCGCCGCGGCAGTGAACCGCGTGGTGCCGCAGACCACCTCGCTGGCGCATGCCGAAAACATGGCCTACATGCTCGCGCAACAGCGCCTGCAGACGCCACGCTTGAACGATGTGCTGTCGCCGGTGACGCTGGCCACCTCCGCGCAGCCGTGCTGCCAGTGCTACGGCGCCACCGTATGGGCCGGCATCGATCGCCTGCTGATCGGCGCGCGCGCCGACGACGTGATGGCGCTGACGCAATTCGACGAAGGCCCGTTGCCGGCCGACTGGGTGGGCGAACTGACTCGTCGCGGCATCGAGGTCGTGCGCGACGTGCTGCGCGACCAGGCGTGTACCGTGCTGCGCAACTACGGCGAGGGCGGCGGTGACCATTATTGATGTCGCAGGCGCAATGGGCGCCGGGCAGGTGCAGCGATGAGCGGCCTGCTGTGTTATTGCCGGCAGGGTTTCGAACCTGAGCTGGCCGCAGAACTGAGCGCGCGCGCGGCATTCGTCGGCATCGCCGGTTATGCGCGCACCCAACGCAACGATGGCTATGTGCTGTTCGTCTGCGACGACGCCGCACAACTTGCAGCAAAACTGCAGTGGCGCGAGTTGATCTTCGCCCGGCAAAAGCTGGTGGTGATTGCCGAGCTGAAGGGCATCGACCCCAAGGACCGGATCACGCCGATCCTGGCCGCGCTGGACGGGCAGCAGCGCTTTGGCGATCTGTGGGTGGAACACCCGGATTCGGACGCGGGCAAGCCGCTGGCGGGCCTGGCGCGCAGCTTCGGCAATGCGCTGCGCCCGGCCCTGCGCAAGGCCGGCTTGCTCACCGACAAACCGCAACTGCGCCAACCGCGGTTGCACGTCTGTTTTCTCGACGGCGACCACGCCGTGCTGGCGATGGCCGACAGCGCCGACAGCGCGCCGTGGCCACTGGGCATTCCACGCCTGAAGTTGCTGCCGGAAGCGCCCTCGCGCTCTGCGCTCAAGCTCGACGAAGCCCTGCTGACGCTGCTCACGCCCGAAGAACGCGACACACGGGTCAAGCCGGGCATGCGCGCAGCCGATCTGGGCGCTGCGCCCGGCGGCTGGACCTGGGTACTGACGCGGCAGCACGTGCACGTGACCAGCGTGGACAACGGCCCGCTGCGCGAGCATGTGCTGGAGACCGGGCTGGTGGAGCATCTGCGTGCCGACGGCTTTCACTGGAAGCCTGCGCAACCGCTGGACTGGATGGTCTGCGACATGGTCGAGCAACCGCGCCGCGTGGCCGAACGCATGGCCACCTGGGTGCGCGAAGGCTGGTGCCGCAACACCATCTTCAACCTCAAGCTGCCGATGAAAAAGCGCTGGGACGAGACCCGTCTATGCCTGGACCTGTTCGAGCAACAGGCAGAAAAGTCATTGATCGTGCGCGCCAAGCAGCTGTATCACGATCGCGAGGAGATCACGGTGCTGGCGATGCGGGAGTGAGGCCGGGATTCGGGATTCGGGATTCGGGATTCGGGAATCGTAAAAGCGGTTGGCCGGTTCGGCTGTGTATGCTGTCGTCGATTCCTTCGACCACCGCGCGACGTTCACTGAGCGCTTGAATCATTCCTGCAGCGATGCTCTGAGGCTTTGAAGCGCGCCTGAGGCGTGCAGCGGGAATCCTCGTGATGGTTGGTTCCGTGCCTTGTAGTAGAAATTGCCTCCCTGCTGGCGCGGCTCGCTTTTGCGAAATTGACGCTTGCTCTTCTCACTGAATCGACATTTCTGCGGCCGCTGGTTGCCGCTGGTGTGCTGCTTGCAGCTGTCGGCCATTGATTGCGGGCGTGACGCACCGCGGCCGATTGGCCGCTTGCTCGCTCCACAGTCAGGATATGTGTTGGCCGCTGTGTGCTGCCATGCCTGGCGGCTCTGGGCCACTGCCTGCTATTGCGGTGGCCCCGGCGGCACTTAGCCGCCGGAACCGGCTCGTTTACAGCACGATGCGCTTGCTGCCCTCACGCGCCGAACGGTAGATCGCATCGACGATGCGGATGTCGCGCAGGCCTTCTTCGCCCGGCGCACGTAATGGTGTGCCGTTCATGATCGCCAGCGCGTCTTCGTCCATCTGCAGCGCTTGCTGATGCGGCACCTTGGCGTCGAATACGCGCCCATCGCTGGCCCTGCCGGTCACGCCCTGGTAGCTCTGGAAGGGCGACAACTCGTACCAGCCACGCTCGCATTCGGCGCGCAACACATTCATGTTCTTGCCGAAGCTGGTCTTGCACTCGGCGCGCACCGCATTGGGAAACTCCAGGGTGAAGTCCATGTGCTCGTCAACTTCATCGAACAGATCGGGTCGGTCGGTCCAGCGCTTGGCCGTCACTGCCAGCGGCTCGGCGCCGGTTGTATAGCGGGCGGCATTGAGCGGATACACGCCCATGTCGTACATCGCGCCACCACCGAACTGCGAGCGCAACCGCCACGGGCGGTCGGCCTTGGCGGTGCCTTGGTAGCCGTTGTACCCGGCCTCGGCACGCACACGCTGCATCGCGCCGAACGGTTTCTCGCTGGCCATCGCAATCACGCGCCGCGTATTGGGTTCATGCTGCATGCGGTAGCCGATCGTCAGCGCCACCTTGTTGCGTTTGCAGGCAGCGATCATGGCCTCGCATTCACCGGCATGCATCGCCATCGGCTTTTCGCACCACACGTGCTTGCCTGCAGCAGCCGCACGCAGGGTCAGTGGTGCATGCAGATGCGTGGGCGTGACGATGTACACCACATCGATGTCGTCGTTGTCGGCAATACGATCGAAGTTCTCGTAGTTGTAGACATTGCGGTCGGCGATGCCGTACTTGGATTGCCACTGCGGAATCTTCGACGGCGTACCGGTGACGATCCCGGCGAGCTTGCAATGCTTGGTCAGTGCCAGGCCGGGCGCGAGCTGTTCGCTGGCATAACTGCCCAACCCGACCAACGCGACATTGAGCGGTTTTCCGGGCTTTTTCTTCGGCACTGCCCACGTCGGTGCAGCGAGCAGGATGCCTGCACCGCCAAAGGCGGCAAGCAAGCGGCGACGTGTGATCGATTCCACGGACATGCAAACCTCCTTCGCGGGTGTGGGCGTACTGCTCGCGCACCTTACTTGATCGGGTGTGATCACCGCCATGGTCGCGCTGCACGTTCTGGCACACTGCTGGCGATCACATCCGGAGCATTGCGCATGACCCTCGCTGCCCATCTTCGCTGTTTGCCGCTGGCACTGCTGTTGTCCAGTTCGCTCGCCATCGCTGCCGACACGCCCTTCGTTGCGCGCGATCTGATCGGCGATGGCGCATTCACACACAATGCCGAAGGCCCGGCGACTGGTCCCGATGGCGCGCTGTACGCGGTGAACCTGGGCAAGGACGGCACCATCGCGCGCATCGCGCTGCAGGCAGACGGCAGCGCACGTGCCGAGGTGTTCGCCACCTTGCCCGCGGGAAGCACCGGCAATGGCATCCGCTTTCGCGACGGCACCATGTATGTCGCCGATTACACCGGCCACAAGATCCTGCAGGTGAAAATGCAAACGCGCGCGGTGAGTACCTTCGCGGCGTTGCCCGAAGCAGACGGCCCCAACGATCTGGCGCTGGCGCCCGATGGCAGCTTCTACGCCAGCGATCCGAACTGGAAGGACAATGGCGGGCGCTTGTGGCACATCGGCCGCGACGGCGCGGTGCGCTTGCTGGAAGCAGGGATGACCACGCCAAACGGCCTGGATGTCAGCCCCGACGGCAAGCACCTGTATGTCAACGAAAGCATGTCGCGCAAGGTGTGGGTCTACGACCGTGGCAGCGACGGCAGCCTGCGCAACAAACGGCTGCTGATCAGCTTTGCCGATTTCGGCATGGACGGCATGCGCTGCGATGCCGACGGCAATCTGTACATCGCCCGCTACGATGCCGGGCAGATTGCAGTGGTGTCGCCCCAGGGCAAGCTGCTGCGCACGGTTGCATTGAAGGGACGCAAGGCCAGCAACGTGGCCTTCGGCGGTGCCGATGGCAAGCAGGTGTTCGTCACCTTGCAGGATCGTGGCGCAGTTGAAACGTTCAGGTCCGATCGTCGCGGGCGCGAAACCGGACACTGAAACTGGCGTGTACGTCGCATTGGTTCTCAGGCCGCGCAACAGCGTCCTGGCATGCTGCAGGTCACCTGTGGAGGACTCCCCATGCAACCGATCGAATTGAAGGACGCGGCCGCCTTCGGCAGCGAATTTCTGCGCCTGACCCTGTTGCAGGGGTTTCAGTCGCTGACCAAGCGTGACCTGGAATTGTTGATCTTCGTGCTGCTCGAACGCGATGGCGCCATCTCGCGCAACAGCTCCAACGCGGCGGTCGCATTGCAGTTGCGGGTGACGTCGGCCAAGGTCAAGGCGCTGCGGCGCGATGGCTATGCGCGTTGGCGCTCGCTGGTGCCCGAAGAGGGTGACGCGGCGATGCAGCGGATCGTCGCCAACGTGCTCACCGAAGACAATCTGCGCTCCGGCGCAAAACATGTCAGCGAACGCAGCCGCAAGGAAGGCTTTTTGGCGGTGCGCATCGAACACCCCGACGACGCGCAACAGTTCGAACAAGCCATTCTGGATGTCGGTGCGCTGCCGGTGTACGAACGCAACCGCGAAGTGGTCGCGGTGCGTTTCGACACGCTGCTGAAAATCGCCGAGCGCTGGGGCTACCTGCAACCGGATCCGCAAGCCACCGTGCGCGCTTTGCAGAAACTCACGCCCACCGCAGAAGAGGTGTCGGACCTGCTCAAGAAGGACATCGCGCAGGTGCGCTGGGACGACGTGCGCCGCGCACTCAACAGCCTGGGTGCCAAGGCGGTGACGAGCACCGCGGAGGGCGGCCTGAAGGGGTTGCTGAAGATCGTGTTCCCCTTCATCCCCGGCTGAGTGGCGCTCACCAGAGCACTGCGCGATGCGATGCGCAGTGCTCGCCTCACGCTGACTGCGCAGCAGCGCGACAAGGCATGTTCGCCGCTTGTGACACTCCAGCAACGTCTCCCGGCCGCCAAGCGCAGCGCCCCCGTCACGCCCAGCGCAACAGGCCGCCAGGCTCTATGCTTGTGGGCTGTTCCGCATCAGGGGGATCTGATGACCACCCGCAGTCTTGCCACACTCGTTTCCACGCTGTCGTTTTTGCTCTGCACTGCCGCACAGGCGCAACAGGCGCCCACGCCCGCCAGCAGCATGCCGCTGATCGACGTGCCCAGTGCCATCCGCACCCAGCCGCTGTCCAGTGGCGAGGTCACCCATCAAACCGAACTGGAACGCCCGCGCGGCGAATCCAGCGTGATCGTGCGTTCGATCCAGCCCAGCAGCGTGGTCGGCAGCTATCGCATCGATTTCGAAGCCATGGATACCGATGGCGATGGCCGCATCAGCCGTGCAGAGGCGCAGGCCAACCCTGCCCTGGCCGATGAATTCGACGCGCTCGATACCCGTCACAGCGGTTACCTGACCCGCGAACAGCTCGCCGGCTGGCTGATTCGCTGACCGTCGTACGGCAGGCGCGGCGCTGCTACGCAGCCGCGCACTGTGCTTCGCATCATGCCGTCGCCCCCCTTTGCAGCGCCCGCTTCGGTCGGCTAGATTGTATTTGACGGATACAATCTGGACGGATCGATGACCGCTTGCCTTTCACTTGCCGCCGACCTTGGCTACCAGCTGCAACTCGCCGCCCTGGCCTCCAGCCACGCCGCGCGCCAGGAATTGGCCGAACTGCAGCTGACCCCGGCGCGCGTGACCGCGTTGATCCACATCCGCGATCAACCCGGCTGCGACCAGACCGAGCTGGGCAACCGGCTGCTGGTCAACCGCGCCGCCGGCATGAAGATCGCCAATGCGCTGGCCGAGCAAGGCCTGATCGAACGCCTCGCCGGCCGCGACCGTCGCAGCAAGGGCCTGTACCTGACCGACGCGGGCGAGCGCACGCTGCTGGTTGCACAGGGCTGCCTGGCGCGCGCGGGCGAACGCACCTGCACCGGCCTGCAGGCCGGCGAGCAACAAACCCTGCTGCGCCTGCTCTGCAAGTTGAACGCCAGCGCTGCACTGGAGCGCGCCGCCGTGCCAGACACCGCGCTGGCCGAAGCGCTCTGAGCCCATCAACGCATCAGCACTCTCACGACTCGAAGGAGACGCCGCTTGAACGAGCATGACGTGGTATCGGTTCGCATCGAAAACCGCATCGCCTGGGTGAAGTTCGCTCGCCCCGACAAGCGCAACGCGATGAGCCCGGCGCTCAACCGCCGCATGATGGACGTGCTGGACGAGCTGGAGTTCGACGACAACGTCGGCGTGCTGGTGCTCGGCGGCGAAGGCACTGCCTGGTCGGCGGGCATGGACCTGAAGGAATATTTCCGCGAAACCGAAGCGCAGGGCCTGCGCGGCGTACGGCGCTCGCAGCGCGAATCGTACGGCTGGTTTCGTCGTCTGCGCTGGTACCAGAAGCCGACCATCGCCATGGTCAACGGCTGGTGTTTCGGCGGTGGCTTCGGCCCGCTGTTCGCCTGCGACCTGGCGATTGCTGCCGATGAGGCGCAGTTTGGCCTGTCGGAAATCAACTGGGGCATCCTGCCCGGTGGTGGCGTCACCAAGGTCGCGGTGGAACTGCTGTCGATGCGCGATGCGATGTGGATGACGCTGACCGGTGAAATGGTAGATGGCAAGAAGGCTGCCGAATGGCGCCTGGTCAACGAAAGCGTGCCATTGGAACGCCTGGAAGCCCGCACCCGCGAAGTGGCCGAGCTGCTGCTGCGCAAGAACCCGGTCGCACTCAAGTACGCCAAGGATGCGGTACGCCGCGTCGGCACCATGACCTACGACGAGGCCGAAGATTACCTGGTGCGCATGCAGGAAGCGGCCAACTCGTTCGACAACAACGCCCGCAAGGAAGGCATCCGTCAGTTCATCGACGAGAAGAGCTACAAGCCTGGCCTGGGCGAGTACGACCTCAGCAAGCACCGGGCGTAAGCGCGTCCTACGGCGTCCAAGCGATGCGCGTTGCGCATGCATCGCTGGCGCTGCCAGTGGTTTTCTGCACCGAGGAGGGAGTATGGAAGCCTTATCCGAAACGCTGCGCGGGATCGCCGCGCGCAGTCCCCTGGGCCTGTTCATCGATGGGCAATGGCGCGCAAGCACCGGCGATCGCACTGTCGATGTGATCGCGCCGCATACCGAAGAACGGCTGCTGTGCTACACCGAGCCCTCGCACGCAGATACCGAAGCGGCCATCGCTGCTGCACGCAGCGCATTCGACCATGGCCCCTGGCCGCAGCTTTCCGCGCAAGAGCGCAGCGTGGTGCTCAAGCGGGTGGCCGATCACTTGCGTGCACGCATGCCGGAGCTGGCCGAAGCATGGACCGGCCAGGTGGGCGCCACCATCGGCTTCAGCAGGCGCCGGATTTGTTCGACTACTACGCCGATCTGATTGCCACCCACGCATTCGTCGAACCGCGCGTGCGCCCCAATGGTGGCCGCGTGCATGTGGTGCAGGAGCCGGTTGGCGTGGTCGCCGCCATCACGCCCTGGAACGCGCCGCTGGTATTGCTGTGCTACAAGGTCGCCGCCGCGCTGGCTGCCGGCTGCACGGTGGTGGCCAAACCCTCGCCGGAAACGCCGATCGATGCCTATATCCTGGCCGAGTGCATCAGCGCCGCCGGCGTGCCCGATGGCGTGTTCAACCTGCTCCCCGCCGGCCGCGAGGTGGGCGAGCACTTGATCCGCCACCCGCACGTGGACAAGGTCAGCTTCACCGGCTCCACCCAGGCCGGCCGCTCGATCGGCATCGCCTGCGCCGAGCGTCTGGCACGGGTTGGCCTGGAGCTGGGCGGCAAATCGGCAGCGATCGTGCTTGAAGATGCCGACCTCGCCAAGGTGCTGCCCAGCCTGGTGCCCTACTCCATGCCGATCGCCGGACAGGTGTGTTTCTCGTTGACGCGCGTCCTGGTGCCGGCGCAGCGCCGCGAAGAAATCCTGCAGGCGTATTGCGCGGCATTGAGCGCCGTGAAACTGGGCGACCCGTTTGCGGCAGACACCGGCATGGGCCCGTTGGCCCTGGGCCGCCAACTCGAACGTGTGCAGTCCTACATCGCCAAGGGCAACGCCGAGGGCGCACGCCTGGTCATGGGTGGAGGCCGCCCGGCGCACCTGTCGCGCGGCTTCTTCGTCGAGCCGACGGTGTTTGCCGAGGTGACGCCGGACATGACCATTGCGCGCGAGGAGATCTTCGGACCAGTGGTGAGCTTCATCGACTACCACGACGACGCCGACCTCATCGCCAAGGCCAATGCCAGCGACTACGGCCTGCACGGCACCATCTACAGCGAAGACGCCGAACGCGCCTATCGCATCGCGCGCCGCGTGCGCAGCGGCAGCCATGCAATCAACGGCATGTGGGTCGATATCAGCATGCCATTTGGTGGCTTCAAGCACTCGGGCATCGGCCGCGAAGGTGGAATCGAAGGCCTGCAGGCCTTCCTCGAAACCAAGACCGTCTACCTGAGCTAGCGCACAGCCCAAGCAACGCGCGCCTGCCTGGGTATTGGCATGCACACCAGCAACCGATTCCACACTGCTTGCCTGCCGTGCGCCGGCATGCGTATGGCGGCACCGGCCGTTCGCGCACCACGTTTTGCGCGACGTCTCAACCTTTCGCACACAGCACTCGCACCCACACCCAGTCACCTCCCACTCTTCCAGAAGACCGCGCCATGGCCATGCCGACCGACTCGATCGCCTTCCACGCCCGTCTCTCGCCGCATCAGCTTGCCGCACGCGATTTGGTGCAGGGCCTGGAATGGACGTACGCCGAACTGGATGCGTTGGTGGGCCGCCTGGCGGCCTTGCTGCGTCGGCGTGGCTGCGTCGATGGCGAGCGGCTGGCCGTGCTGGCGCGCAATTCGGTGTGGCAGGTGGCCCTGCACTTTGCCTGCGGGCGGGTCGGCGCGATCTATGTCCCGCTCAACTGGCGGTTGAGCGCAAGCGAGCTCGATGCGCTGCTGCAACGCGCAGAGCCGCGCGTGCTGCTGGGCGACGATGTCGCTGCCGGTCGCACGGACATGGAAAGCCTGGCAGGTTTTATCGGGAGCGCCGATGCACTGGAGCCTGCCGACACGCCATCGATTCCGCCGGAGCGTGTGAGCCTGATCCTGTTTACCTCCGGCACCTCAGGCCAGCCCAAGGGCGTGATGCTCAGCGAGCAGAACCTGCAGCATGCCGCGCATAACTTCGGCGTCACCACACGCGTGGATGCGCGCAGCAGCTTTCTGTGCGAAGCGCCGATGTTTCACATCATCGGCCTGGTCACCAATGTGCGCTCGGCGCTAGCGGTGGGCGGTTCGATCCAGGTCTCCAATGGCTTCGAGCCCAAACGCTCGTTGGGCTGGCTTGCCGATCCATCGCTGGGAATCACGCATTACGTCGGCGTGCCGCAGATGATGCAGGCATTTCGCCAGCAGCCCGGCTTCGATGCGGCAGCGCTGCGCCATCTCACCGCATTGGTCAGCGGCGGCGCGCCGCACGCCAGCGACGATCTGCTTGGCTGGTTGGACGATGGCATCCCGATGGTCTGCGGCTTCGGCATGAGCGAAGCCGGCACGGTGTTCGGCATGTCGGTGGATTGCGATGTGATCCGCAACAAGCTGGGCGCAGCCGGCATCGCGACGCCATCAGTGCGCACGCGCGTGGTCGATGACAACGGCAACGACTGCCCAGCGGGCGTTCCCGGCGAACTGCTCTTGCGCGGCCCCAACCTCAGCCCCGGTTACTGGCGCGATCCGCAGGCAAGCGCCGACGTGCTCGATGGGCAGGGCTGGTTCCGTACCGGCGATATCGTGCAGCGCGATGCCGACGGTTTCTTCTGGGTCGTCGACCGCAAGAAAGACATGTTCATTTCCGGCGGCGAGAACGTGTATCCGGCAGAGATCGAAGCGTTGCTCGCAGACCATCCGGACATCCGCGAGTGCGCGGTGGTTGGCCTGGCCGACCCGCAATGGGGCGAGGTGGGTTATCTGGCGATCGTGCCGGCCGCTGCGGCACCGGACCTGGAGGAGAGCCGCAACTATCTGGCCGCACGCCTGGCCAAGTACAAGGTGCCCAAGCATCTGCGCGTGGTGGACGCCCTGCCGCGCACGGCAACCGGCAAATTACAAAAAGCGCGCTTGAAGGACACCTTGGCCAGTGACACCTGAGGTGCTGTCGCAGGGGCGCGAATGCGCACCGCCAACGGCACGACGGGCAGCCTGGGCTGCCCATTGCTGTGGCGCGGCGCACGTTCCGATGTATGCAGCCACGCTCGATGGCCCCTGGCCGTCGATGCAACCCAGCATGCATCGCCAAGCGCCGCGCTTTGCGCAAGCCTTATGCGCTCACGCAGACGCATCCAGCAATACATCGTCTTCGCCAACGCGGTCGTCCACCCACACCGCGCCCTGCTCGGCCATGAGGGCCAGCTGGTGCTCCAGCTCGCGCATCAGCAAGCGCACGCCGGGCTTGTGGATTGCGGCGCCATCGCGATAGATCACCCCACCTGCGCGTGCCTGCGAGGGCTGCTGCAGCTGGAAGGCACGCAACTCGCCACGTGCGATGTCGCCGGCCACCATCATGCTCGGCATCACCGCAATGCTGTCGGTGCCGAGCAGGATCTCGCGTGTGAAACTGGCCGAGCTGGAACGCAACTGGTCGCGCGTTGCAAGACCATGCTCGCGCATGACCTGCGCCACGTCGCGTTCCACATGCTGGCTCAGGGTCGGCAGCACCTGCCGGTACGCGACCGCCTCGGCAATGCGTACCGGCCCATTGGTAAATAGCGGGTGGTCGCTGCGCGCCACCAGCGCGATCGGGTCCTGGTACAACACCTTGCGAATCAATGCGTCGTAGCGGGCCAGCGGATACAACCGCCCGACCACCAGATCGATCTCGTTACCGGCCAGCTTGGGCAACAGCTCATCGGTGCGGCCATGCAGCAGGCGCACCCGTAGCGTCGGTTCGGTGCGATACAGCGCGGCCAGCACCGCCGGCAGCAAACCGCTGGCCGCCACCGGCAAGGCGCCCACGGTGATCGTGAGCGCATCGTCCTGCAGCAGCCCTTCGAAGGTGTCCTGCGCGCGTCGTAGCTGCCCCAGCACCACATGTGCCGTCTGCACCAGCACCTCGCCCATCGCATTGGGGCGAACGCCGCGCGAATGTCGCTCGAACAGCGGCGCACCGACGATCTCTTCGATCTCCTGCAAGGCGCGCGTGAGCGCGGGCTGGGTGACATTCAAGACGCGTGAGGCGCGCAACAGGCTTTTCTGTCGGTCCAGCGCCTCGATGACACGCAGGTGCCGCACCTTGATGCGGTGTTCGAAGAACACGGATGACATGGTCATTGGGGAAGACCTTGGGTTGGGAAGTCGGGTAATGCGACGATGCGGCGCACGGCCACTGCGCCCAGCTCAGCGCGCATGGGGCACACGCCGCGTCTGCATGAAGTCTTCGAACGATTCGCCGCGCATGATTGCGTAGACCTGCAGATTGGTCATGCGCACCACGCGCGCGAATTTTTCGATGACGAAGAAGTTGGCGCCGTATTGCACCAGGCCCAGCCAGTCGCGCGCACGGATCAGCGCCTTCTCCTGCTCGGTGAGTTCGGCTTCCTGCATCAGAACTTCTGCATCCTGCAAGAAACGATCGCGCCACGGGGCGCGGATCATGTGCCAGAAAAAGCGGTTCAGGCGCAGCGCGCGATTGCTGGTACGCAGATCGAACAGGTACGTACCGCCGATCTGCTCCATGCCCTGGGTTTGCGGATTCATCAGCACCTCCTCAGGCCGCAGCGGCAGCGCGCGCGAGCAGATCGGCCGAACGCGGCGCGCCGGCCGCTTCTTCGCCCGGCTCGTACAGCACCACGGTCATCGCGGTGGTGGTCATCAGGTAGTAGTTCTGATGCAGCTTGCGGATCGGCCCATCCAGCGCGCCGCGCATCGCCAGCCACATGATCTGCTCCACGCTCTCCGCACCGCCCAGGCGCACGTAATCGGTGTGGGTGAGATCGGTGAGGGTCTCGGGCGCATGCTGGAACCGGTCCAGAAATTCCATGTCCCATTCGGTGTTGTTGAACCCGGTGCGCTCGCCATGGATCTGGTGCGATAGCCCACCGGTGCCCACCACCACCACCCGAAGATCTTCCGGATACGATTCGATCGCCCGGCGCACCGCCTGGCCCAGGCGATAGCAGCGCCGCGCCGTTGGCAGCGGGTACTGCAGCACGTTGATGGCGATCGGCACCACCGTGCCCGGCCAGTCCGGCACATGCGGCCATAGCAACGGCAGCGGCGCCGCGCAGCCATGGTCGATCGGCTTGTCCTGAAACACCGTCAGGTCGAATTCGTCATTGACCAGGCATTCGGCGATATGCGCCTGCAACTGCACGTCGCCGCGGATCGGCGGCAGGTTGCGCAGCCCCGCACCCTCGTCGGCAACCGGAAAGCGCTCGCCCACACCCAGCGCGAAGGTGGGATACAGATCGAAGAAGAACGTCGTGCAGTGGTCGTTGTAGAAGAACACCAGCACGTCGGCCTGCTGCTCGGCCAGCCACGCGGCCACCGGCGTGTAGCCGTCGAACAACGGCTTCCACACCGGGTCCTGCTGCTTGCCCTTGTCGTAGGCCACCCCGATGGTGGGAACGTGCGAGGTTCCGATACCGCCGATGATGCTTGCCATGTTCCGCTCCTGCGACGCGGGCCGGGCCCCGGTCAGGGCAGGCGCGCGTCAGTGGGTGATTGGGGATCTGCAACGCAATGGATCCCAACAAAGGACGACCAACGACTCCGGATTGCCAAAACGGTATCCTTGGGATCCAAATTGCCATCAAGCGATCTCATCCGCAAGGTTTTTATACAAGTAATTGCAAGTTTTCCCTGTCGAAGGAACGTGCGCTGCGGTATGGCGCGAGAGAATGGAGCCAATGGCGAACAACCACCGATTGCAAGCGATTCAGCAGCTACGCGAATTGATCCTGTGCGGCACCTTCGCGCCGGGCGAGCGCGTCACCGAAGCCGCGCTGGCCGAGCGCCTGGCGATTTCGCGCACGCCGATCCGTCAGGCCCTGCCGGCGTTATGCCAGGAAGGCCTGCTGGTGCAGGCAGGCAGCCGTGGTTACGCCGTGCGGCGCTTCAGCCAGCAGGAAAGCCTGGATGCACTGGCGGTGCGCGCAGTGATGGAAGGCATGGCCGCGCGCACCATCGCCGAACGGGGCGCCGCCGCCGAATTGCTCGCCACCTTGCACGCCTGCCTGGGCGAAGGCGACCGCATCCTGGCCAGCCGCAATCTCTGTGCCGACGACGAGCAGGCGTATGGCGCAATGAATGCCCGTTTCCATCGCGCCATCGTGGAGGCGGCCAACAAGCCGATCCTGACCGAAACCGTGGAACGCTGCACACTGGTGCCGTTCGTCAGCCCGGTCAACGTCGTGTTCGGCCAACGCACTGCTGCGCTCGCCTACGACGATCTGTTTTACGGGCACAGGCAACACGGCGCCATCGTCTCGGCCATCGAACAACGCGATGGCGCACGCGCCGAATTGCTGTTCCGCGAACATGCCAACACGCAACGGCACAGCATGGGACTGTGAGACGAGCGCTTTGCTCGTCGATGCCCTGCGTGCCAAGCATCCCGCTTGAGCGATGAGGCCAGACCTCCAGCGCGAGTTCGTTCGCGTGACGCATCGCATCCGCGTCATCCCGCATTGCCGGCACCGCGGCGCCGGCAATGCGGGATGCATGACCGGCGCGCGTTACAGCGAGTGCACGATCATCAGGTTGTAGCTATTGCCTGCCACCGAGTTCTCCACCTCGATAGGCAGGTACACATTGAAGTTGAGAAGGTTCTTTTCGTCGAACCGCCAGGACAACCCGGGGCCAACATAGAACTGCCTGCGCTTGCTGTCGGGGACGCCCTGGTCGTTGGTGTGGTTGTTCTTCAACTGCTGCAGGTAATACCCATTGATGCCCAGACGCAATTGCTCGGTGACCTTGACCGAGCTGGCGAAGTTTGCCCAGAGCACATCGCCGGCCTGGCCATTGCGAAAACGGAACCCGGGAATCGGCGGCACGCCACCTGCGCGGCTGGTGCGGAAGTTGTAGAGATAATTCAGCCGCCCGCTGATTTCCCAAGTGTCGCTGGGTTGCACGGTGAAGGCCCAATGCGGTGCGACCGACCAAAAACCGGTGCTCTGGTTGATGGCGATATCGCGATCGAACTTGCCCACGGGCGCGAAGGCATCGATGGCAAACCGCTGGAAGAAGAACACCCGTCCATCGCGCATCACCGGTGGCATCTGCAGCGCCGGCCCGAACGAGATATCGCCCATGCCCAAGCCATTGCTGCTCAAGCGCACCGGGCTATCGGCAGCGACGGAGGTGTCGTAATTGACCAGCGGCACGATCGCATTGAAGCTCAACGAACCGCCTTTCCAGGTGTAGGGCGTGACATAGATGAGCTGGGTCAACGCGACGCTGACGCCAACCTTGGGGTCGCGGAACGCCGGCGAATTGTCGCCGTTGGCATTTTTGATCGCGTCGAAATCGTAGTAGCGCAGATACTCGATGGCCGTCCATCCAGGCTGCATGGAACCGAAGCCATCCAAGAAACTGGTGCCACCCAGATTGATGCCTTGGGGTGGCGCCGCGGTTTCCGGCACAGCCTGCGCCCACGCTGCCGGCGACGCTGCGGCCAGCAAGGCAGCGATGATCAATGCAGGTTGACGAGGCGACAGCGCACGCGGCAACACCGAACCACAACGAGCAGACGAACGGACGCGTTCCACTAGGCGAATCTCCGATGCAAAGGGAATGGATGACTGCGATGCAACGCGACGGGGAGGGGGAGAACGTGGGACTGGAAGACGGCGGCACGCGGCATGCGCCGTCAGGACAGCGGTGAGTCACGAAGTTGTCTGCCGCCCGGATGCGCCGACTCAGCCGGCGCCGACCCGCAGCAGCAGTGACCCGAGCCGTTGCTGGAACAACCAGCGTCCCTGCTCGAGCACCAGCACATCCTCGAAGCTGCCCAGCAATGCCGGCGCTTGCGCCGTCCACGGCGGCGCTGCGGAGGTAGCGTCAGCGGTGTAGAGCAGGACGTGGCTGTGCGCATGCGCCAGCGTGTGCGACTGGACGCTGACCAAGGTATTGAGCATCAGGTGGCACGTGGTGCGCGGCGCACGCTCGCGAAACGACTGCAAGATGGCCTCGCGCCCCCGCACGGGCGCATCCGGTGCACTGGGGCGCGCGAACACGCCATCGTCGGTGAACAACGCGGCGAGACCGGCATGATCATGGCGATCGTTGTAGAGCGCAAACCGGCGGATCGCTTGCTCGCAGGCAATGATGATCGAAACGTCTTCGTGCATGCAGCGTTCCTCAAGGCGTGACCACGCACTCTCGATACCCGGCGGATTGCGTGTTTGCGCAGCAGTGGCCACCTCGTGCCACGCGTTCGGCGGGCGCGCCATCACGCGGCCTGCAACCAGTCGCGCAGCGCGTCGCTGACGGCAGCGGGGGCTTCCACCGGCGCCATGTGCCCGCAGTGTTCGAAGATCGCCAACCGCGCCTGCGGAATGTGTCGCGCCATGTCCTGGTGCCGCGCCAACGGGCTCCACGCGTCTTGCCGCCCGACGCCCAGCAATGTCGGGCATGTGATGTGCGCGAGCACCGGTGCCGCATCGGGGCGTTCCAGCAGGGCGTTGATCTGCCCGGCAAAACTTTGCGCGCTTTGCCGCTGCACCATGGCCATCAAGCCATCCATCAATTCGCCATCGGCACGGTGATCGGGGTGCAGCATCGGCGGCAGCCAGCGCTGCGCCAGCGCCTGCATTCCCTGGGCGTGCGCCAGTCGCACCAATGCCAGTCGTTCTTCGCGTTCGCGCTCGCGGCGCGGCGCGATGCCCGTATCCAGCAGGGCCAGCCGCAGCACGCGCGCGGGCGCCTGGCGCATGATTTCCAGCGCGACCCGCCCGCCCATCGAATGTCCCGCCAGCGCAAACTGCGGCGGCGCAACGGCCAAGACATGCGCGGCCATCTGCGCAATGCTGTCGAAGCCGGCGAAATCCATCACCTGCATATCGGCCAGATCGCGCAGCGCGGTGCGCTGCGGTTGCCAGATGGCGGCATCGCACAGCAGGCCGCACAACAACAACACTGCCGGCTTGGACGAAGGAGGCGCAGACGAGGTCATGGCGCGACTGTAGCCACGGCAGCCACGCACGTCGTATGGAACCTGCTGCCTTCGCTATAGCATCAAAGGCATATCAAGGCATGACAGCCAGCCGCTGCCGATGTCGGCGGCTGGCGCGCTTGGCTCACGCGCCGCCGGAGGCGCGCTTCCACAGCACATCGACCAACGGCGGCAACTTGCCGGCCAGGCCCAATACCGATCCGCGCAACAAGGTCAGGTGCATGTCGTCGTTGGAAAACACCGTGTTGATCGCATCGAAGCCGTAGGCAGCCACGGTGTTCTCGCTGCGCCGGGTACGTGCCCAACATTGCAGGCGATGCGGCGCGGCCCAATCGGCGCGTTTGGCCATCGCCTCGCGCACGCTCTGCCGCAACGCCGCCACATCGCGCAGGCCCAGGTTGACGCCCTGCCCGGCCAGCGGATGCACCACATGCGCGGCATCGCCCAAGGTGAGCACGCGGCCGCTGACGTACTGCTGCACCAGCTGCCGTTGCAGCGGGAAGGCGGTGCGTGCCGACACCACGCGTACCTCGCCCAGGCGCGCAGCAAAGGCCTGGGTCAACTCCCGCGAGAAACTGGCATCGTCCAGCGCCAGCACGCGCTCGGCGTCGGCATCGGGCAAGGTCCACACGATCGAACTGCGGCCATCGGCGAACGGCAGGAAGGCCAGCGGCCCGGTGGTCAGGAAGCGCTGCCAGGCGGTGGCCTGATGCGGGTGCTCGGTTTCCACGAAGGCAACCACGCCGCGCTGTGCGTAGGCATGCCGGGAGACCGGCAGCCCGGCGAGTTCACGCAAGGTAGATGCCGCACCATCGGCAGCGATGGCCATTGCCGCTTCCAGCCGGCTGCCATCGTCCAGGCGCAGGCGCACGCTGGCGGCGTCCTGCTCCAGCTCGACCACGCGTGCCGGGCAATGCACTTCGATGCCGGCCGCGTGCACGGCGGCCCACAGGCGGTCCACCAGCACGTCGTTTTCGATGATCCAGCCCAGTTGCTCGCGTCCCAGGGTGTCGGCGTCGAAGCCCAGCTCGCCACCTCCGCCCGCATCCCAGACCCGCATGCGCCGATAAGGTTGCACGCGCGCGGCACGCACCGCATTCCACACGCCCAGGCTGTCGAGCAACGCGGCATTGTCGGCAGCGAAGGCATAGACGCGCAGATCGGGTTGCTCGGCGCGCCAGCGGGCAGGCTCGCGCCCTTCGATCAGGGCAACGCGCAGGCCGGCATCGTTCAATGCCAGCGCGCAGGCGGCGCCGACGACGCCACCGCCGACGATCACCACCTCGCGCATGCTGCGCCGGCTCATGCGCTGCCCCGGCACAGTTGTGGCAGATCGCCACGGAAGCCCATGGCGCCGCCCACCAGCATCGATTGCAGCGGGGCCGCCTGCGAGGCCGCAAACAAGCCCAGGCTACGCAACGGCCGCAGCAACGGTGCCGGGTTGCCGGTGAGCCGCGCCAGACCGCTGGAAAACCCGATGGTGTGCTCGCGATCCACCCGCCGCCGCGCCAGATACTCGGCCAGCAACGCACCGGCACCGGCATCGCTGCGATCGTGCTCGATCAATTCGGCCAGCGTCAGCGCATCACGCAGCCCCAGGTTGAAGCCCTGCGCGCCGATCGGGTGCAGCGTCTGCGCGGCATTGCCCAGCAGCACCACGCGCTCGGCGATGAGGCTGTCGGCCAGCACCTGCACCAGCGGATAGGCACTGCGTTCGCCGGTGGCGACCATGCGCCCGGCACGCCAGCCGGCTGCACGCTGCAGGCGCGCCAGCCAGCCGGTGTCATCGAGCGCAGCCACGGCTTCGGCCTCGGCGCGCGCCACGCAATGGATCGCACCGTAATGACGGTCGCCGCGTGGCAACAGCGCCGTTGGCCCATGTTCGCCAAAACGCTCCCAGGCCGTGCCATCGGGCGGTCGTGAGGCACGCACGCGCGCCACGAACAGGGTCTGCAGGAAATCGTGGGTATCGGTACCGATATGCAGCAGCTCGCGCACCGCGCTATGGCTGCCGTCGGCGCCGACCACCAGTTTGGCCTGCACACGTTGCTCGCCCGCATCGGTAGCCAGGCGCACCGCGCGCAGGTCGTCCTGCACCGGTTCTATGCCGATGCACCGCGCGGGCCGGTAACGGCGCAGATGGGTCAGTTCGTCCAGACGCGTTTGCAGGGCATCGCCGAAGTCGCGCGCCACCACCACCTGGCCGAAGGCGTCGCGGCCATAATCGGCCGCGTCCAGTTGCACGCGGCCGAAGTCCCCGGCGCGGCTGACATGGATGCGCCGGATCGGCCCGGGCGGGCTGCGCAGCTTGGCCATCACCCCGAGCGCACCGAGCGCGTTCACGGTGGCCGCGGCGAAACTGAGGTTGCGTTGATCAAACACTGCCGGCGGCGTGCCGGCCGGGGTGGCCTCCACCAGCCCGACATCCAGGCCGAGGCGGTCCAGCGCAATCGCAAGGCTGGAGCCGACCAGGCCGCCGCCAACGATCAGAACGTCATGGGGATGTGTCATTCCCACATGATAAGCCTTCGCCCCCTGCGCGTTGCCGACGCAGGGCGGGACATCTTGCCGCGCCCGCTGCCACCTGCGCCGTGCATGGCTCGCGCGCAGCGCAACGCTTCATGCGCTCCCCAAACACATGCAGCGGCCGGAAAAGCGTGGCGAGCAGTCGCCAGGCGGGCGTGGATGGCGCGCCCAGAAACGGCGATGTAGGCGTGGCGCAGGCCGATTCCGGGCGCCGGCCACGCCCGCTTGGCATTGCGCAGTCATCGTGCAGCTGCCGTTACCCAAGCCGCGGGCAGCACCACTTCCACGCTACACTCCAGGGCCTGCAATCCGGCCGCCTCGCGCATGACGTCTCGCTCGCACGACACCCTGATTCTGAGTCTGCTCGCCGCGTTGATGGCGGCCACCCGGATCAATCACTTCGCGCCGGTTCCGGACGCGTCCTGGGCGGTGTTCTTCATCGGCGGATTCCATCTGGCTGCACGTACCAAGCTGGCATTTCCGCTGCTGATGCTGCTGGCCGTGGCGGTGGACTGGCTGGTCATCACCGGCCAGGGCCTGAGCTTCTGGCAGCACTACTGCGTGTCGCCGGCGTACTGGTGCCTGATCCCGGCGTATTTCGCGCTGTGGGCCGGCGGCGTGTGGCTGCGCCGGCACTACCACGGCGCTCAGTGGAGCGCGCTGGCGCGACTGGTGCCGGCCCTGCTGATTGCCGTGGCGCTGTGCCAGCTGATCGCCCAGGGCAGCTTCTACTGGATCAGCGCCAGCGTGGCCGACCCGACCGTGGCCGGCTGGTTCAAGAATTATACCGACTGGCTGGGGCCCTATCTGCGCAGCGCCGCGCTGTACGTGGCGGCTGCCGCGGTGATCCAGGTGGCTGCCGAGCGTCTGTCCGCACCGCGTCGCCAGCCCTACGCCGGCTAAGCCATGGGCAACCGACTCTCCCGCATCTATACCCGGACCGGCGACGACGGCAGCACCGGCCTGGGCGACGGCAGCCGCACCGGCAAGGATGCGTTGCGCGTCAATGCCTACGGCACCGTGGACGAAGCCAATTCGGCGATCGGCGTGCTGCTGGCCGCACCCGGCGTGCCGGAGCCGATCGCCGCACTGCTGACCACCGTGCAGCATCAGTTGTTCGACTTGGGCGGCGAGCTCTGCATCCCCGGCCACGCGGCCATCGACGCGACCGACATCCAGGCGCTGGAGACGCAGCTGGACGCCTTCAACCAGACGCTGCCCGCACTGCAGGAATTCATCCTGCCGGCAGGTGGCGAAGCCGCCGCTCGCTGCCATCTGGCCCGCACCATCGTGCGCCGGGCCGAGCGCGAGACCGTTGCGCTGTCGCGCCAGGAAGCGGTGCGCAGCGAGGCGATCGGCTACCTCAACCGCTTGTCCGACCTGCTGTTCGTGCTGGCGCGCGTGCTGGCGCGTGCCGATGGTCGGCAGGAAGTCCTGTGGCGGCACGACCGCCGACGCGGTTGAGCATGCGCCCGGGTCGGCACAGAGGCTAGAGTTGCCCCATGTTGGTCTTTACCCATCCCGCCTGCCTCGGTCACGACGCCGGCCCTGAGCACCCGGAAAGCCCCGCCCGCCTGGAAGCGGTGGTCCAGGCCCTGCGCGGCGCATTCCCGGATCTGGACTGGCGCGAAGCGCCGTTGGCCAAGCTGGGCGACCTGTGCCGCGTGCACGAGCGCGAGCAGGTGGATGCGGTACTGGAAACCGCCTTCGACGGCTATCGTCAGCTGGACGTGGACACGCGCATGGTGCCGGCCTCGCGCGCGGCCGCCCTGCGCGCCGCCGGCGCCGGCATCGCCGCGGTCGATGCGGTGATGCAGGACCAGACCCGCACCGCCTTCTGCGCCGTGCGTCCGCCCGGTCACCACGCCACCGCACAGGTGTCGATGGGATTTTGCCTGTTCAACAACATCGCCGTGGCCGCCGCCCATGCGCGCGACCGGCATGGGCTGGAACGCATCACCATCGTGGACTTCGACGTCCATCACGGTAACGGCATCCAGGCGATCTTCGAACGCGACCCCGCCGTGCAGTACCTGAGCACCCACCAGTCCGGGCTGTATCCGCATTCGGGCAGCGTGTACGAGCGCGGCGTCGGCAATATCCATAACCTGCTGCTGCCACCGGGCAGCGACGGGCTGCGCTTCCGCAATGTCTGGGAAGACGAGATGCTGCCGCTCATCGATGCCTTCCGCCCGCAGTTGATCCTGATCTCCGCCGGCTTCGATGCGCATCTGCGCGACCCGCTGGCCGACCTGATGCTGGACGACGCCGATTTCGCCTGGCTCACCGGCGCGCTGCGCACCCTGGCCGACCGCCATGCACGCGGCCGCGTGGTCTCGATGCTGGAAGGCGGCTACGACCTGCAGGCGCTTGCAGAATGCTCAATTGCTCATGTTAGAGTTCTCTTGCAGCAAACCACTCTCAATTTACTTTTAAAGGATAAAAAGTGAGAAAGTTAAATATTGCATTGTGTCTAGCAGCTACGATTGCATGTGGGCAAGTCAATGCCCAAATGCTGCGCGCAAACTTCCCGGGCCAGCTCAACCAAGGGAATCGACTAGTCCCAGAAGAAACCCTGACGTCGCCCAATGGCGCATATTCACTCAAATTTCTTGCTGATGGCTCATTAAGGCTCTATAGAAATTCAGATAATAGGCAGACATGGGTGGCAAGTAGCGGCCAAGTATCTCAAGGAGACTCCTTTAGCTTTTTACCTACGGGCGCAACCGGGACAAGGCCATCAAGGTGCGCTGGCCTGCAAAATAATGGCGCATCTGGCGGATCTCTTTTTAGAACATGCGCTCCGTCCTCGGTTGTAGGGATGGTTCAGGACGCTTACTTTGCAGTTCAAGATGATGGAAATTTGGTGGTCTATGGCTTCGGCCCGGCCTGGAGAGCCACTGGCGACTTTCCAAACGGGCTAGATGGAATAGCTTTTCCTCCTGGAACAGTTTTTACTAAAGGTAGCAGCTTTCAGACATCCAACGGATCTGCACGACTTGATTTCACTGCTTCAGGGAATCTAGAGCTTTATGCTGGCGGCTCTCTTAAATGGCAATCTGGGACAGCAGGATCAGGAGAGAATGCAGTCATGCAAGGCGACGGGAATTTTGTAATATATAATTCTGCAGGTAGTCCCGTTTGGTCCACTGGCACACAGGGAACAGACCCGTACTTGTCGTTAAGCACTAATGGGGCACTTGCTGTTTTATTTAGAGTTAGCGGCAGAAATGGCGTTCTTTGGTCACTGAGATAGGATAAACGAGACTGAGATAGACTCATACAACGCCTTGAACCCATAGAGGCGTTGTATGTACAGCAATGAATTTAGGCGTTGGCATCCGACCCGCTGGCCGACCTGATGCTGGACGACGCCTATTTCGCCTGGCTCACCGGCGCGCTGCGCACTCTGGCCGACCGCCATGCACGCGGCCGCGTGGTCTCGATGCTGGAAGGCGGCTACGACCTGCAGGCGCTGCGCGAAAGCAGCGTGGCGCACGTGGCAGCGCTGCGCTGAACCCCGGCCAGGGCGCCGGTCGCGTCACCGGGTGCGATGAACCTCGCCCACCCGGCGCCGGCGCTCTTCATTGCCCCTATGCGGGGTATGCGGCAAGCTAGTCGCCATTTTATTGGTTGAACCCACGCGTGCGCCGAGCTCTCCGCCTTCTGCCCCTGCCTTTGAGCATCGCCATCTGCCTCCCGGCCATGGCTGCCGACAAGCCGTTGAACTGGGGACTGTGCCCGGCCGTAGACCCGCTACCCGGCTTCGACGGCGCCCCCGCCGCCGACCCCAAGGCGGCCGAGATGCGCCAGCAGTTGCCGACCGACGTCGAAGGCGACCAGCTCTCCGGCACCAGCACCACCCCGCAATACCAGGGCAATGTCGCGTTGAAGCGCGGCGACCAGTTCCTGGGTGCCGACAACCTGCGCATGGACACCGAAACCGGCAACTACATCGCCGAAGGCAATGTCCGGTACCAGGACACCTCGTTCCGCATGGTGGCCGACCGCGCCGAAGGCAATCAGGATACCGACACCCACAAGGTCACCAACATCCAGTACCAGTTGGTGGAGCGCCGCGGCAATGGCGACGCCGAATCGGTGGACCTGCAGGGCCAGGTCGGGCAGATGCATCGATCCACCTACACCACCTGCGACCCCTCGCAGCCGATCTGGCGCGTGCGCGCGCCGGAGATCGACGTCGACAACGAGGAAGGTTTCGGTACCGCGCGTAACGCGGTGCTGCAGATCGGCAAGGTGCCGGTGCTGTACTTCCCGTGGTTCAAGTTCCCGATCGACGACCGCCGCCAGACCGGCCTGCTGTTTCCGCAATTCGGCCTGTCCGGCCGTAACGGCTTCGATTACCTGCAGCCGATCTATCTGAACCTGGCGCCGAACTACGACGCCACGTTGTTGCCGCGTTACATGAGCAAGCGCGGTTTCATGTTCGGCACCGAATTCCGCTACCTGTACGAGGGCGGTCGCGGCGAAGTCACCGGGAATTACCTGCCCAACGACAAGTTGCGCGACAAGGACCGTGGCAGCGTGTTCTACAGCGGCTACCACAACGTCAACAGCAATTGGCAGGCGCGCAGCAGCATTTCCTGGGTCAGCGACACGCGCTATGTCGAGGACTTCACCAGTCGCCTGAACGGCATCGGCTCGGCTTCCAGCCTGCAGAGCACCGTGGGCATCTACGGCACCGGCGAAACCTGGACCGCAGGCCTGATGGCCGACCGTTGGCAGCTCACCGACTACACGCTGGACGAGCAGGCCCTGCCCTATAACCGGCAGCCGCGTGCGTATTTCACCTGGGAAAAGCCGCTGGGCATTTTCGAGGCCGGCATCTATGCCGAGGCGGTGCGCTTCACCCATGACGACTCCTACTTCGTCCAGCCTCCGAGCCCCAGCGCTCCAGGCGAAACAAACAACCGCGACGATAACGACGAGTACGTCCGTACCAATATCCGCAACAAGGAATACGGCAGCGGCGCGCGCCTGGACGTCAAGCCGTACATCTCGATGCCGCTGTCGGGCGCAGCATGGTTCCTGACGCCCACCGTGGCATGGCGCTACACCGCGTACCAGCTGGATTCCACGCTGGCCAAAACCCTACCGACTGGCAACCGCTCGCCGTCGCGTAGCCTGCCGATCGCCTCGCTGGACGCCGGCCTGTATTTCGATCGCGAAACCTCGCTGTTCGGCACCAACTATCTCAATACGTTGGAGCCGCGCATGTACTACCTGTACGTGCCATACCGCGACCAGGACGATCTGCCGGTGTTCGACACCCGTCCGTTCACCTTCAGCTACGGGCAGCTGTTCCGCGACACCCGCTACACCGGCGCCGACCGCCAGAACGATGCCAACCAGCTGACCCTGGCGGTGACCTCGCGCTGGCTGCGCCAGGACGATGGTCGCGAAAAGCTCTCGCTGAGTGCGGGCCAAATCCTGTACTTCAGCGATTCGCTGGTCACCATCAACAACAGCAATAACGCGGCAGCCGGCAGCGAACAGACCATCGACCAGGGCAAGTCCGCCTGGGTGGCCGACGCCAACTACATGATCAACGACCGCTGGTCGATGGGCGCCACCTACCAGTGGAACCCGAACTCGCGCAAGGAAGATCTGGCCAGCCTGCGCACGCGCTATCTGCTCAACAACGACGGCATCATCAATCTGGCGTATCGCTACCGTCGCAACCTCACCGACAACAGCGACCAGCTCAAGCAGGCCGATTTCTCCTTCCTGTACCCGATCAACCCCAGCTGGAGCGCGGTCGGTCGGTATTACTACTCTCTGCTGGACCGCAAGCCGCTGGAAATCATCGGTGGCGTGCAATGGGACAGCTGCTGCCTGGCGGTGCGCGGACTGGTGCGCCGGTTCGTGCGTAACCGCGATGGGGAGATGGACAACTCGATCCAGATCGAGTTCGTGCTGAAGGGCTTGAGCTCGTTCGGGCAGAACACGGACCGCACTTTGCGCCGTGCTATTCTCGGCTATTACCGCGACGACCTCTACCTGGTCCCGCCCAGCAACACCACGACCAATCCGGACGATTACGATCCGAACCTGATTCCATGACCAAGCCTTTCTCTGTTGTTCTTGCCTCGCTGCTGGCCATCACCAGCACGGTTTCGCCGTTGGCCTCGGCACAGCAATCCCAGCCGCTGGATCGCATCGCTGCCATCGTCGACGAAGACGTGGTGCTGCAGAGCGAGCTCGACCGCGCCGTGCGCAACGTCAAGTCGCAGTACGCCGGTCGCGAAAACCAGCTGCCGCCAGACGATGTGCTGCAGCGCCAGGTCCTTGAGCGCCTGGTGCTGGTCAAGCTGCAGGTCAGCCGTGCCGATGGCAACGGCATCCGTGTCAGCGATGAAGAACTCAACCGCGCCATCGCCAGCATCGCCCAGCAGAACGGCACGACGGTGGACGGCTTGCGCCAGAAGCTGGCCGCCGACGGGATGGGCTACGCCGATTTCCGCTCCTCGGTGCGCGACGAGATCATCGTGCAGCGCCTGCGCCAAAGCTTTGCGCAGAGCCGCATCAGCGTGAGCGAAGGCGAAGTGGATACTGCGCTGGCCCAACAGGCCGCCACCGGTAGCCAGTACCACCTGGCGCACATCCTGATCGGCTTGCCGGAAGGCGCAACTGCCGAGCAGATCGCCACTGGCCAGAAGAAGGTCGATGGCGTCAAGGCCTTGATCGACAAGGGCGAGCTGGATTTTTCGGCCGCTGCGGTGCGTTATTCCGATAGCCCCAATGCGCTGGAAGGTGGCGATTTGGGCTGGCGTAGCCTGGATGAAATCCCGAACGCATTTGCGCAGCTGATCCGCGACATGCAGCCTGGCCAGGTGGCCGGCCCGCTGCGCGGCCCGAGCGGTTTCCAGCTGCTCAAACTGGTGGAAATGCGCGACGCCAATGCCGGCGGCGAAAAGAAGATGGTCACCGAGTACCACGCACGCCACATCCTGGTGCGGATCGGCGACAACCAGACCGAGGCGCAGGCCAAGGCCAAGATCGATACGATTCGCGCGCGCATCGTGGGCGGTGCCGATTTCCAGGCGACGGCCAAGGAGTCCTCCGAGGACACCAATAGCCGCGGCCAGGGTGGCGATCTAGGCTGGTTCCCAGCCGACGCATTCGGCCCGGACTTCGGCAAGCAGGTCGAAAGCTTGACCGATGGCGCGGTCTCCGAACCGTTCCGGACCCAGGCGGGCTGGCACATCGTGCAGCGCGTCGGCAGCCGTCAGACCGACGTGAGCGCCGAGAACCAGCGCGCGCAGGTGCGTGAAACCATCGGTCGCCGCAAGCTGGAAGAAGAGTACAACCGCTATCTGCAGGAGCTGCGTGGCGAAGCGTATGTGAGCTACCGCACCGGCGACCGCGCCGATGACAATGCCACTGCCGCTCCGGCCAAGTCGGCAGATCCGGCAGCGCCCTCGCCGCCGCCGGCAAAGCCGACGCGCTGAGACCGGGCAGCCGGATAGCATGATGGTCCCGTCGCTCGCGCTGGTGCCAGGCGAGCCGGCCGGAATCGGGCCGGAACTCTGCGTCCGGCTCGCGCAGCAGCCGCGCTCTGACGCGCATCTGATTGCCTACGCCGACCCAGATACCCTGCACAGCGCCGCCACGGCGCTCTCGTTGTCTGTGCGGCTGCTCGATCCCGACCAGCCCGCGCGCGCGCCTGGCGACCTGCCGCTGCATCCCGTTCGCCAAGCCGTGGCAACGCGCTTCGGCGCGCCTGACCCGGCCAATGCCGCAGCGGTGATCGCCGGTCTGCGCAGCGCGGCCGGCGACTGCCTCGCCGGCCGGTTGCAGGGAATCGTCACTGGCCCGGTGCACAAGGCAGTGATCAATGCCGGCGGCATTGCTTACACCGGCACCACCGAACTGCTGGCCGAACAAGCCGGTTGCCCGGTGGTGATGATGTTGGCCAACAGCATCGTGCGCGTCGCGCTGGTGACGACCCATCTGCCGCTGCGTGCGGTGGCCGATGCCATCACCGCCGATGCGCTGCTGCAGTGCCTGCGCATCACCCACGCAGCGATGCAGCGCGACTTCGGCCTGGAGCACCCGCGCATCGCCGTGCTCGGCCTCAACCCGCATGCCGGCGAAGACGGTCACCTGGGCCGCGAGGAACTGGATATCGTCATTCCGCTGCTGGAGCAGCTGCGCGGCGAGGGCATGCAGCTGATCGGCCCGTTGCCGGCGGACACCGCATTCCTGCCGCAGAAACTGCGTGGTTTCGACGCAGTGGTGGCGATGTATCACGACCAGGGCCTGCCGGTACTCAAGTACAGCGGCTTCGAGCAGGCAGTGAACATCACCCTTGGCCTGCCCTACCCGCGCGTTGCGGTGGATCACGGTACTGCGCTGGAACTGGCCGGCCGCGGAATCGCAGACCCCTCCAGCCTGATGGCAGCCACTGCGTTGTGCGCGCGCTTGGCGGCGCGCCGCTAACACCCCGTGTGCTTGCGCGCTGCGAGCATGCCGCATGGTGCCTGCCGTCTATCCGCCAGGCCCGACGGGTGCGCGACGACACCGCGTGCAGGCGCGGCCTCCGTTAAACTGCGCAGATGAATTCTTCCTTCAGCGCACCGGCCAAGAAGTCGCTTGGCCAGCACTTTCTTGCCGACCGGTATTACATCGACCGCATCGTGCAGGCGGTAGACCCGCGCGCCGGCCAGCATCTGGTCGAGATCGGCCCGGGCCAGGGTGCCATCACCTTTCCGTTGCTGCGCAAGCATGGCGCCTTGACCGTGATCGAATTCGATCGCGACCTGATCGCGCCGTTGACCGAAGCGGCCGCACCGATCGGCGCGCTGAGCATCATTCACCGCGACGTGCTCAGCGTGGATTTCACTGCACTGGCCGATGGCACGCCGATCCGCCTGGTCGGCAACCTGCCCTACAACATCTCCTCGCCGATCCTGTTCCATGCGCTGGACCATGCCGCTGCCGTGGCCGACATGCACTTCATGCTGCAAAAGGAAGTGGTCGACCGCATGGCCGCCGGCCCCGGCAGCAAGGTGTACGGACGGCTTAGCGTGATGCTGCAGGCGTATTGCGAGGTGACTGCGCTGTTCGTGGTGCCGCCGGGTGCGTTCCGGCCGCCGCCGAAGGTGGACTCGGCCGTGGTGCGGCTGGTGCCGCGCGACCCGGCCACGGTGCAGATCAACGACCGCCGCCGCTTCGCCGATGTGGTGCGCGCCGGGTTCGGGCAGCGCCGCAAGACCCTGCGCAATGCCCTGTCCACCATCTGCGAGCCGGCCCATTTCGAGGCTGCGCAGGTGAGACCGGATGCACGCGCCGAACAACTCGAGGTCGCGGATTTCATCCGGCTGGCCAATGTCGAGCCGGCTTGAGCGCCGCTCCCACACCGTTTTATTTAGACTTTCGCCATGCAAGATGATCCGCGCTACCGGGTCGAGGTCGAGGTATCGCCCCGCTTCCTCGCCCATCAATCCACCCCGGACGAAGGCCGCTACGCCTTTGCCTACAGCATCCGCATCCAGAATGCGGGCGCGGTGCCTGCGCGCCTGATCGCGCGCCATTGGCAGATCACCGATGGCAACGGTCGCACCGAGCAGGTGGATGGCGAAGGCGTGGTCGGCGAACAGCCGTGGCTGCGCCCGGGCGAGGCTTTCCATTACACCTCCGGCGTGCTGCTGGAGACCGAGCAGGGACAGATGCAAGGCCACTACGACATGGTGGCCGACGATGGCACCGAATTTATCGCCCCGATCGCCGCCTTCGTGCTGAGCGTGCCCAGGACGCTGCACTGATGAATGCTGGAGTGAGGGAGCGCACGCAATGAGCGTCTGGGCCATCGGCGACCTGCAAGGGTGCTACGACATCACCCAGCGCTTGCTGGAGAAGATCAATTTCGACCCCGCCCAGGACACGCTGTGGTTCTGCGGCGACCTGGTCAACCGCGGCGGGCAATCGCTGGAAACGTTGCGTCTGGTGCATTCATTGCGCGCGCACAGCGTGGTGGTGCTGGGCAATCACGACCTGTCGTTGCTGGCGATCGGTGCGCGTTCGGAAGAAGAGCAGCGCAAGGTCAATCCGGATCTGCTGCGCATCGTGATGGCCGAAGATCGCGATGCGCTGCTGGACTGGCTACGCATGCAGAAGCTGGCGCACGTGGACCGCGCGCTGGGCTGGATGATGATCCACGCCGGGCTGGCGCCGAAGTGGACCACGCAGATGGCCGAAAAACACGCACGCGAGGTCGAGCAGCAACTGCAGGGCGGCGGCTATCGCAAGCTGCTGCGCAATATGTACGGCGACCAGCCGGGTTGGTCGCCTGGCCTGAGCGGCTACGACCGCAGCCGCGCCATCATCAATCTGTTCACCCGCATGCGCTATTGCACCCCGCGTGGGCGTATCGCCACCGACGACAAGGGCACGCCGGGGACGCAGGCACAGGGCCTGTATCCCTGGTTCGAAGTACCGGGTCGGGTCGAGCGCGACCTGAAGATCGTTTGCGGGCACTGGTCCGCGCTGGGTCTGACGATCACCCAGGGCGTCCATGCGATCGATACCGGTGCGGTCTGGGGCGGCAAGCTGACGGCGTTGCAGCTGGATAGCGATGAACTACGCGTGGTGCAGGTGCCCGGACGCGAAGTGACCGGGCCGGCACCGGCCGCACGCGCGCCGCGGCGTCCACGTGAGCGACAGGGACGTCAGCGTTCGCGCGGCAATCGCGGCAATGCGGGGAACGCAGCGGCCGGCCCCAAGCCGCCGGTCGATCCGCCACAGGACTGAGCGCGCGAGGCGCCCGTCGCCATCGCGGTGCCGGGCGCGACACGGCATCGCTCAGCGGCGTTCGTAGTCCACGAACGAAAACGCATGGGCATGCCGGGCGTCGGCAGCATGTAACTCGCGCCTCACCGGCGACCACACCGCTGGGTCGATCGGCGGAAAATGCGTGTCGGCGCCATCCACTGCGGTGTCCACTTCGGTCACGGCCAGCAGATCGGCACGCTCCATGGTCAGGCGATACACCTCCCCGCCACCAATCACGCACAGCTCCTGCGCCCCCTCCTGCACGGCGCATTCGATCGCCTGCTCCACCGATGCGACCGCCTGCATGCCGTAGAACGGCACCTGCCCCGAACGGGTCAGCACCAGATTCAATCGCCCCGGCAACGCACGCCCCAGCGATTGCGCCGTCTTGCGCCCCATCAGGATCGGCTTGCCCAGCGTCAGCGCCTTGAAGCGCTTGAGATCGTCCGGCAATTTCCATGGCAAATCGTTATCGCGGCCGATGGCATTGTTGCGGTCGAAGGCGACGATCAGCGAAAGTTTCATTCTTTGCCCTGGCCTTGAATTAAGCGCGCATCGCACATCTCGGCAATCGGCCTCAAGCTCAAACTTCCGCTCTTGACCAGCTCCATCAGGGCTGGCTGAGCTTCCCGCAACGTATTTTCCATGATCGCACCCACTTCCAGTGCGAGCGCTTGGTTGTTGTAGATCAATTGAGTGGCCACCAAGTCGTTTCCGGAGTCTAGAGCCGCCGTCGCCATGACGCGCTCGCTCGCGGAGAGTGTCGTTTGCATGGCCGCGATGATGCTCTCTGCGAGCGCCGGATCGTTCATCATCCTTTCGAGTGACGGACGCAACTGCCTATCCAGCATCGAAGACAGCGCAGGCTGCATTTCAGGACAGTTATCTTGCCACTTGGATTTCGCTTGGGCTTCCGTCACCTTGAGCAAGTCGTCTATCGAACCTTGCACCATCTGTTGGTGCAAGGGCGGCTGAAAGACTCGCAAGTAGATTTGACGTGACTGCTCGATTGGAGACAGTCCCGCCACTTTCCGGGCTTCCGCCACGGGTGTCAGCAGGCAGAATACAAGCGCAATGCACAGACTCATCTTCTGCATGAGGCGCCTAGTCAGTTATGGGCCAGGCTGAGTCTAGACCGCCACCGGCGCCTTGATCGCCGGATGCGGGTCGTAGCCTTCGATGGCAATGTCTTCGAAGCGGAACGCGAACAGGTCGGTGACATCGGGATTCAAACGCAAGATGGGCAGCGCGCGCGGGGTGCGCGTCAGCTGCTCGCGTGCCTGCTCGAAGTGATTGGAATACAAGTGCGCATCGCCCAGCGTATGCACGAAATCGCCCACGCCCAGCCCGGTGGCCCGCGCCACCATGTGGGTCAGCAGCGCATAGCTGGCGATATTGAACGGCACGCCCAGAAAGATGTCGCCGCTGCGCTGATAGAGCTGGCAACTGAGCTTGCCGTTCACCACATAGAACTGGAACAGGCTGTGGCACGGCATCAACGCCATCTGCGGCAGCTCGCCGACATTCCAGGCGCTGATCACCAGGCGACGCGAATCCGGATTGCGCTTGATTTCATCCACCAGCCACTGCATCTGGTCGATCTCGACGCCGTCCGGGCCAGTCCAGCGCCGCCACTGCTTGCCGTACACCGGCCCCAGATCGCCGTTGTCGTCGGCCCACTCGTCCCAGATGCGCACCTGGTGGTCGCTGAGGTAGCCGATATTGGTGTCGCCCTTCAGGAACCACAGCAACTCATGGATGATCGAGCGCAGGTGCAGCTTCTTGGTGGTCACCAACGGAAAGCCGTCGTTGAGATCGAAGCGCATCTGCCAGCCGAACACGCTGCGCGTGCCGGTGCCGGTGCGGTCGGACTTCTCCGCGCCGTGTTCCAGCACGTGCTGCAACAACTCCAGGTACGGCTTCACTTGGCAGCCTCCACGCCCGCAGGCGCCGGCAGCACCGGCTGCAACACCGGCGCGCGGCGCGACATCGCCAGCAATACCAGGCCAACCGCAATCAATGGCAGGCTCAGAATCTGGCCCATCGTCAGCCAGTTGAAGGCCAGGTAGCCGATCGGTGCATCGGGTACGCGCACGAATTCGACGATGAAACGGAACACGCCATACAGCAATGCAAACAGGCCGGAGACCGCATACCGTGCGCGCGGCTTCATCGAGAACGTCCACAACACCACGAACATCACCACGCCTTCCAGCGCAGCTTCATAAAGCTGCGAGGGGTGGCGGGCGAACTGGTTCAAGGCGCCCGCGGCGTACTGCGCCTGGATCTGCGCGGGCAACCGGTCGGCCAGCTCCGGCGCATGCGGAAAGATCACGCCCCAGCCGGCCTGGGTGAATTTTCCCCACAACTCGCCGCCGACGAAATTGCCGAGCCTCCCGAAACCAAGACCCAGCGGTACCAGCGGGGCGACAAAGTCCATCACATCGAAGAAGTGCAACCGGTGCTTGCGCGCCCACAGCCAGCAAGCGATCAACACGCCGAGCAGGCCACCGTGGAAGCTCATGCCGCCTTCCCAGACCTTGAACAGGATCAGCGGATTGGCCAGGAAGGTCTCGAACGCATAGAACAGCATGTAGCCGATGCGCCCGCCCAACACCACGCCGAGCATGCCGTAGAACAGCAGATCGGAGAAACCATCCATGTCTACCGCAGGCAGACGACCGCGCAGGATGCGCGAACGGCCCAGCGCCCAGGCAGAGAAGAACGCCGCCAGGTACATCAAGCCATACCAGTGCACCTGCACCGGGCCGAGCGAGAAGGCAATGGGGTCGATGGCGTGCAAATAGATCATGCGGACCGCGTATCACATAGAGCGAGGCCGCTATTCTGACACCTCGTACGCGCTCAACCTAAGATCCGCGGCCGGTCAGGTAGCTCGTCTTCATGCTGCGCGCCGTCGGGGGCCGGGAAATGCTCGGCCAACAGCTCGGTCACCGCCTCGATGCCGGCCAGGACCGCCGCTTCGTGCTGGCCTTCGCGCAGGAACTGCTGCATGCGCCGACACACCTCTGCCCAACGCGCTTCCGGCACCCGGCTGCGCAGGCCGCGGTCTGCCACCACCTCGATGGCGTGGTCGGCCAGCAGCAGGTAAATCAGCACCCCGTTGTTGGCTTCGGTATCCCAGGTCCGCAGTTGCGCGAAGGCCTGCTCGGCGCGCTGGCGTGCGCTGTGTCCGCGCCACAATGCCTGCAGTGGCAGGTCAGCCTCGACCGCGACCATGATCTGGCCGGTGTGCGAGCGCTCGCTCGCAGTCACCGCCGCCGCAATGGAATCCATGCATGCGGCTGGAAAGATGCGCTGCGCCGAGGGCGCGAAAAGATGCCTGAGCCACCGCATTACCAGCTCCCCGAGGCGCCACCGCCTCCTGATGACCCGCCGCCACCGCCCCAACCACCACCACCGCCGAACCCGCCACGGCCGCCGCCGCCAAATCCACCGAAGCCGCCGCCACCCCAGCCACCGCCACCGACAAAGCGGCCCGGCGAGCCGGAGGCCAAACCAGCCAGCAGACCGATCACCGCCGCACCTGCGCTGGCGAACAGCAACGACGTCAACAGCAATGCCGCGCCGCCAGCGGCAACGCCGGTCAGCAGCGCGCGCAGCGGGCGCGGTAGCGCGCCCAGGATGCCGCGCGCCACCATCGCCACCACGAAGCCGATAAACAGCGCCATGATCCAGCCACCGCCGCCCGTGCCGTTGCCGCCATCGGCATGCCCGCTGACCGGCGCCGGCAGGACCTCGCCCTCGACCAGGCCAGCCAGTGTTGCGGTCGCCGCCGTGATGCCGCCCGCGTAATCGCCCTCGCGGAAGCGCGGCGCCAGATACTCCTGGATGATGCGATTGGCAGTGATGTCCGGAATGGCGCCCTCCAGCCCGTAACCTGGCTGGATGCGCACGCGACGGTCGTCCTTGGCCACCAGCAGCAGCACGCCGTCGTCCACGCCCTGGCGGCCGATCTTCCATTGGTCGAACACGCGCTGGGCGTATTGCTCGATCGCTTCGGGCTGCGTGGTGGGCACGATCAAAATCTGCAGCTGCGCGCCCTTGCGCTGCTGCAAGGCCAGCGCCTGTTGCTCAAGTTGCTGGATCTGCGCCGCATCCAGGGTGCCGGTGACGTCGACCACCGGCGAGCGCAGCGGCGGGATGGCAGCCAACTCCTGCGCCAGCAGCGATGCCGGCAGCAGCAGCAACGCCATCATCCACACCACTCGCACACACAATCGCCGCATTGCCGACTCCTAGCTGATGTGCGCTGACCGTCGATCAGCGCTGGGTTTGCGATTCCTTCTCACTGCAGGACATTGCCTCTTGCAGAAAGGGTGCGCCCGAAGCGAGGCCACGGGTGGTCGGAACGACTGCGCGCCCTGGCGCCTTCCCTTCACTTCCCCCCTCCCCGATGGGCGAGAAGCCAGCGCTCCCCTCTGTCGGTCTGGCCTGCAGATTCGGACCGATGTGCACCTCGGCATGCGTTGCCGTGGCAGGTGCCTGTGCGTCGTTCGACAGCGCGTACCGCGCTTGCTGGCAACGACTGCACAGGCGCCGGACACGTACAGCAGCTGATTACTGCGCAGGCTGCGGCGCGGGCTGTTGCTGCGGCGCCTGCTGCGTACCGAAATCCACCTGCGGGGCCCGCGAGATCTGCGCTTCGTTTTCCACGCTGAAATTGGGCTTGGGCTGGTATCCGAAGATCTTGGCCGTGATCACCTGCGGAAACGAGCGGATGTAGGTGTTGTAGTCCTGCACGGTCTGGATATAGCGGCCACGCGCTACCGTAATCCGGTTCTCGGTGCCTTCTAGCTGCACTTGCAGATCGCGGAACGACTGGTCCGACTTGAGCTGCGGATAGTTTTCGCTGACCACCAACAACCGCGACAACGCGCTACCCAATTCGCCTTGCGCCTGCTGGAACTGCTTCAACGACGCTTCGTCATCGGCGTTGACCTGGATCTGGCCGACGCGCGCGCGCGCATTGGTCACCTCGGTCAGGACCTGGCGTTCCTGCTGGGCGTAGCCCTGCACCGTTCGCACCAGGTTGGGAATCAGATCGGCACGGCGCTGATACTGATTGAGCACCTCCGACCAACCGGCCTTGACGCCTTCTTCCTTCTGCTGGATCGCGTTATAGCCGCAACCGGACAGCGACGCGGTCAGGATCAGCAACACCAGGGCGCGAATCAGGACAGGCATGCAGGCGATTCCGTTGGAAGAGGGCCCGAGCATGCCACGTGCCAAGTCAAGCCCGCATGCACACCTCCCTGCCCGGTTCGCCCTGCCTGCCGCGCGTCACCACAGCCGCGGCAGCAAGATCAATCCCCAGCACAGCAGCACATTGATCAGCAGCACGAACACCGCCGCCGAACCCATGTCCTTGGCACGCCCGGCCAATATGTGGTGTTCCGGGCCGTAGCGTTCGATCACCGCTTCGATGGCAGAGTTCAGCAGTTCGGCCGCCAGCACGATCAAGAGTGGTGCAATCAGTGCAATGCGCTCGAGTCCCGACTGCCCGAGCCACAGACCGAGCGGTATCAGCACGGCTGCCAGACAGACCTCCAGGCGGAACGAGGATTCGTGCAGCCACGCCGCGCGCAATCCCTGCCATGACCAGATCGCCGCCTTGAGCATGCGGCGCGGACCGCGCGGGACGTGCCCCAATTGATCGGCCATGCGTCAGTGCGTCCTGCCGCAGGGGCGAAAAGGGGAACAAGTCGAACGCATGGCATGGTCGCTGCTGGGGAAAGTGCGAATCTTGCACCGTGGCGCCCCGCCCCGCCAGCTGCCTGCAGGTTTGCCCTCAGCTTCCAGCCTGGCGCACCATGGGAGCCCGCTTCACTGTTGAAGGTTCCTGCATGACCATCCATCGCCTGCGCAGCGTGCTGTGCGCCCTCGCCCTTCTGTCCGGCCATGCGTACGCCGACGCCCTGCACACTGCTCCGGCCGTGCCGGCCCAGGTTTCAAATGCCGCCTGGGAACAAGACATGCAACGCTTCGCCGAGAGCGACGCGCGCCAGCCTCCGCCCAAGCACGGCATCGTGTTCGTCGGCAGCTCATCGATCCGGTTCTGGGAAACGCTGGCGCAGGATTTTCCTGGCAAACCGGTGATCAATCGCGGCTTCGGCGGCTCGGAAGTGCGCGACAGCACCTGGTACGCAGACCGCATCGTGATTCCATACGCGCCACGCCAGGTTGTGCTGTATGCCGGCGACAACGATCTCAACAGCGGCCGCACGCCCGAACAGGTGCGCGATGACGTGCTGGCATTCGTGGCACGTGTACGCCGCGACCTGCCCGAGGCACGCATCAGCTATCTGTCGATCAAGCCCAGCCCGTCGCGCGCGCAGTTGCTGCCGGCGGTGATCACGGCCAACCGCCTGATCAAGGAGGCGCTCGCTCCCCTGCCGCGGGTGGACTTCGTGGACATCTACACTCCGATGCTCGACGCCAGCGGCAAGCCGCGCGCAGAACTGTTCCGCGCCGACAGGCTGCACATGACGGCCGATGGGTACGCGATCTGGCGCAAGGTCGTGGCACCGGTATTGGAACAACGCTAGAACGCAACCGAGCCGATCCGGCACGCCTGTCGCCGGATCGGCCGGCTGCAGGCGCGAGGTTGGCTGCCGCTCCATGGCGGCGCGTTTTTATCGTGGCGGCAGGCTGCTGGCCTGTTTTGAGACACAACTGTCGTAGGCGCCTGCGGTTTCGGCACGCGGCGATGGGGTTTGCGGTGCGCGAGAGATACCGGCGATGCCAAGCATCTGCAACGTCGCTAAACACGCTGCTGGCATGCATGCACCGGGGGCGCTGCACTGTTGGCACCAAGTCGAGCGTTCCGGCTGCCGAGCGGCCAGTAAAGTGATCGAAGCGGTTAGCCAATCGCGCGTGCAGCAGCCGTGCGTGGTCTTCCTGCCATCGCTGCCTGCCTATTGACCGGCAGCAAGGCGTTATCAGCACGCGCCAAGACCCCGAGTGCCGCCTTAAGCAACGATCACCGCCACCGACGTCCCGACCCCGGCTTCGCTCTGCAGTTCGATACGCCAGCCGAAGCGATCGCACAGCCGACGAACGATCGACAGGCCAAGCCCCGTGCCTTGCGGGCGGGTGGGATCGGCGCGGAAGAAGGGTTCGAACGCGCGGGCACGCGCCTCTTCGCTCATGCCAATGCCGGTATCGCGGACCACGATACGGTCGTGGGTCACCTCGACCTCGATGCTGCCGGTATCGGTGTACGCGCAGGCGTTACGCAACAGATTGCTGAGCACCACCCGCATGACCCTGGGCGGAGCAAACATCTGCAGGCTGCGGTCGCCGACCATGCGCAACGACACCGGTTTGTCGCCGAGCAGTTCGCGGGCGCTTTCCAGTTCTTCGCTGGCAAGCTCGGCCACATCGAAATTTTCGCTTTGCGGGTCGATCTCTGCCTCGCGCGCCAGGATCAGGAACGCATCGATCACCGCTTCCATATCGTGGCCGGCACGCTGGATGCGGCGCAGGCTGCGCTGCGTGCGTGCGGACAATTCGTCGTCGGCCAAGGCCATGTCGCTGGCCACACGGATCACCGTGAGCGGAGTGCGCAATTCATGGCTGGCATCGCGGGTGAAATTGCGTTCGCGCGCGACATGCTCGCTGACGCGCAGCCCCAGCGCATGCAGCGCGGCGGCCAGCTGGCGTGTTTCGCCCTGCAATTCGGCAGGCAGCCGCTCCGGAGCCAGTTCGTCCACATCCGGGTTGCGCGGATCCCAATGCGACACACGCCGCGCCAGCCAGCTGATGGGCGAGACCAGCCGCTTGGAAACCCGATAGGTGAACCACGACACGCCATAGATCGCCACCAGCACCACGATTGCCGGCACCACACCGAACCACAAGGTCAGATGCGCGGCACGCGAGCGCGGAAACACCAGATACAGCCGCCCCTCCGGGCGTTGATCGACATACACCAGCGCATCGGCGGCAGCCACTTCGCTGAAACCCGGAGACAGGTGGCGCAGCGCGGCCGGCGCAGCGGCGGGGGCAGCACCGGCAGGCGAAAAATAGCCCTGGATGTTGCGCGTATTCGGTGGCCGATTGTCCGGCACGCTCTTTTGCATCTGCCAGAAATGCACGGCCTCGTCGGCGAGCACGGTGCGCACCAGGCTGTATTTGATGACGAACGACACCAGATACCCGGCCAGCACGAGCGCCAGGCTCGCCAGCGCGACCTGCAGCAGGAAGGCGAGACGTATTTTTCTCGGGAGCCCGTGTGGCATTGCTGCATCCAGGGAAGAGCGCCGGAGTATAGGCAGCGCCTCCGTGAGTCCTTCGTGCAACCAGCCGGCAGCACAGGAGATCGATCGGCGCGCGAGCGCCTGCACCGCAGGCAGCCGGCCGCCAGAACGGCGGCCGGCACATGACATCACGCCATCGGTTGGGCGATGTCGGCGATGCGATAGCCGGCGCTCTGCACGGTGTGCAGCAGCGGACGGTCGAACGGCTTGTCGATGATCTTGCGCAGGTTGTACAAATGGCTGCGCAAGGTGTCCGAGTCCGGCAGGCCATTGCCCCAGATTTCGCGCTCGATTTCCTGGCGGGTGACCACGCGCGGCGATTCGCGCATGAGGATGGTCAACAAGCGCAGGCCGATCGGCGAGAGCTGCAGCTCGGTGCCGGCACGGGTGGCGCGCATGCTCACCGGGTCCAGCACCAGGTCGGCGACCTTGAGCACTTCCGAGCCCACCTGGCGACGCTCGCGGCGGATCAGGGCACGCAGGCGCGCTTCCAGTTCCTGAATTGCGAACGGCTTGGTCAGGTAGTCATCGGCACCAAAGCCCAGGCCGGTGAGCTTGTCGTCCAGCGTGTCGCGGGCGGTCAGCATCAACACCGGGGTGGACTTGCGTGCGTCGTTACGCAGGCGGCGGCACACTTCGATGCCGTCCAGGCGTGGCAGCATGAGATCCAGCACGACCACGTCGTAGCTGTTCTCCGCGGCAAGGCGGTAGCCATCCAGGCCGTCCTGCGCGTAGTCGACCTCGAAGCCACGGCCTTCCAGGTACTCGCCGATCATTTCGGAGATATTGCGGTTGTCTTCGACGACCAGCACGAGGCCGGACGTTTCCTTGGTCTGACGCATGGACTTTCCTCGGTCTTCAGCTTTGTGAAACATGCCGGATCGACGGTGGAAAGGGCGTGAAGACTGGATAACGTTTTGCGCTGCCCCGTCGTTAGCGGCCGAGCAGCGGGCGCAACGCCGGCCATACCGTCTCCAGCACCTTCGGTTGCGCGGCGGCAGTGGGATGCAAGCCGTCTGCCTGCATCAGGCCAGGCTGCAGCGCGACCTTCTCCAAAAAGAACGGCACCAGCGCGGTCTTGTACTGTTTGGAGAGGTCCGCATAGGTCGCCTTGAGCCGCTCGCGGTAGGCTGGGCCGTAATTGGGCGGCACGTCGATCCCGAGCAACAGTACCTTGGCGCCGGCTTGCTGGCTGAGCTGGATCATCTTTTCCAGGTTGCCCTTGAGCTGGGCCGGGGTCAGCCCGCGCAGCGCGTCGTTGCCGCCGAGCTCAATGACCACCACGCCGGGGCGGTGCTTTTCCAGCAGGCCCGGCAGCCGGGTCAGCGCGCCGGAGGTGGTTTCGCCGCTGATGCTGGCATTGACGACTGCCGGGGGCGTCGCCATGTCACGCTTCAGGCGCTGGTCCAGCAAGGTCACCCAGCCTGACTGCACCGGGATGTTGTGCGCAGCGCTCAGGCTGTCGCCGACGACCAGGATCGGCGCGGTGGCGACCGGACTTTTGGCAGAGGCAATCCCCGGCGCAAGCAGGGAGAGTGTCAGCAGCCACAGGGCCAGCACGCCATATCGCAGTGTTCTTTCACGCATTCGGAGATTCCTCATCGACAGTCTGGCCCCCCGCTTCAGCACCCGCACCGCCATCGACGTTCGCGAGGTCGGCAAGTCCGTCAGTGGCCCGGAGGGAACGCTCCACATCCTCGACAACGTGAGCTTGACGGTCAGTGAAGGCGACAGCATCGCCATCGTCGGCGCGTCCGGTTCCGGCAAGACCACCCTGCTCGGCCTGCTGGCCGGGCTTGACCTGCCCAGCCGCGGCAGCATCGCGCTGGCGGGCCAGGACCTGGGCCAGCTCGACGAAGAAGCCCGCGCTGCGCTACGCGCCCGCGACGTCGGCTTCGTGTTCCAGAGTTTTCACCTGCTGCCGGCACTGACTGCCGAAGAAAACATCGCACTGCCGCTGGAACTGGCCGGGCGCGAGGATCCGGCGCGGGTGCGCGAAGTGCTGGAGGCCGTGGGCCTGAGCGCACGTGCGCGGCATTATCCGCGCCAGCTGTCCGGTGGCGAGCAGCAACGCGTGGCGCTGGCGCGCGCCTTCGTGGCCCGCCCGCGCATCCTGTTCGCCGACGAACCGACCGGCAGCCTGGACCAGGCCACCGGTGCGCAGATCAGCGACCTGCTGTTCGCGCTCAACGCCACCAGCGACACTACGCTGGTCCTGGTCACGCATGACATGACGCTGGCGCAGTGCTGTCGCCATATTTACCGCATCGACAGCGGCCGCCTGCACGCACAGACCGGTCCGGCCGCATGAACGTCGTGCGACAAGCCGCGCGCGCGGTGCGCCGCGAATTCCTGGCCGGGGACCTGCTGACCGTGTTCGCCGCGCTGGTGCTGGGCGTGGCGGTGATGACCGCAGTGGGCACCCTGGTCGACCGGGTGACGCTCGCACTGACCTCCAGTGCGGCCGAAGTGCTTGGCGGCGACCTGGGCGTGACCGGGCGGCAGGAAATCCCGGCCGACTTTGCCGAAGAAGCCAAACGGCGCGGCCTGCAGAGCACGCGCATGGTCAGCTTCCCTAGCGTGTTGTTCCATGGCGATGCCAGCCAGATGGCCAATATCCGCGGCGTCGGCGCCGGCTACCCGCTGCGCGGGCAGTTGCTGGTGTCCAGGGACGGCACCGGCACGGAAGGTCGCGCCGCCAGCGCACCGCCGCCGGGCCAGGCCTATGCCGATCCGCGCCTGCTCGAAACACTGGGCCTGCACGTGGGCGAGCAGCTGGAGTTCGGTGCCGGCCATCTGACCATCACCGGCGTGTTGCGCGCCGAGCCCGATGCCTCCGGTGAGCTGATGCAGCTCGCGCCGCCGCTGCTGGTCAATCGCGCCGATATCGACGGCGCCGGCCTGCTCGGCCCCGGCAGCCGCGCTTCCTATCGGCTGATGTTCGCCGGCGCACCGGATGCCATCGCCGATCTGCGTGCCTGGTTGAAACCCCGCGCCAGCGAGTACCGCTTGGTCGGTATCGAAGACACCCAACGCGGCATGCGTGCGGCGTTTGATCGCGCCGGCCGTTTCCTGGCCTTGTCGGCATTGCTGGCCGTGCTGTTGTCCGGCGTGGCGACTGCGCTGGCGGCGAACCGGTTCGCGATGCGACGCATCGACACCGTGGCGGTCTTGCGCTGCCTGGGTGCCCGCCAACGCGACATCCTGGCGATGCTGTCGCTGCAGCTGCTGCTGACGGCGATTCCGGCCTGCCTGGTCGGTATCGGGCTTGGCATGCTCGCGCAGGAAGGCCTGGTGCAGGCGCTGGGCAGCCTGATCCCGAACCGGCTGCCGCTGCCGCAGGCCACCCCTGCCCTGGCCGGTGCAGGCATCGGCCTGGTGCTGTTGCTGGGCTTCGGCCTGCCGCCGCTGCTGCGGCTGCGCAACGTGCCGCCGATGCGCGTGCTCAACCGCAGCTTTGCTGCCGTGCCGCCCAGCTCGTTGCTGGTGTACGGCGCAGCACTGGCCGCCACGCTCGCGCTCACCGTCTATGCCACCGGCAATCTGGTGCTGGCCGGCTGGGTGCTGGGCGGCCTGGCCGCGCTGGCACTGGTGGCGATGTTGCTGGGGCTGGGCCTGCTCGCGTTGCTGCGGCCGATCCAGCATCGCCTGCGCGGTGCCTGGAAACTGGGCCTGGCCTCGCTGACACGGCGCCGCGGCCTGAGCGTGGTGCAACTGGTCGGGCTGTCGCTGTCGTTGTGCGCGCTGTTGCTGCTGGCGGTGGTCGGCCCGGGCCTGCTCGCTCAATGGCGCGACCGCCTGCCGGCGGATACGCCCAACTACTTTCTGATGAACATCCAGCCCGAACAAACCCAGCCGGTGCTGCAGACGCTGCGCGGTCTGGGGGTGAATGATGCGGCCGTGGAGCCGTTTTCCACCGGGCGCCTGGTGGCCATCAACGACAAACCGCCGGTGCGTGGCGACCGCGACCCGGCCGACGATGGCGACGGCGACAACCGCCCGGTGAATTTTTCCTGGCGCCACGCGTTTCCGCCGGCAAATACGCTGCTGCAGGGCAAGTTCTGGGCGGCCGACAGCACCGCGGCGGAAGCCTCGGTGGAAGAAGGCTGGGCGCAGCGCTACCAGCTCAAGCTGGGCGATCGCATCACCCTGCTGCTGGGCGAGCAGCAACGCACGTTCACCGTGACCAGCATCCGCAAGGCGGACTGGGATTCGTTTCGGGTCAACTTCTTCCTGCTGCTCAATCAAGGATCGGTCGGAGATGCGCCGTACAACCTGATTTCCGCCTTCCACCTGCCGCCGGGCAATGCCTCCAAGCTGGCGGCGCTGAGTCGCGACTATCCGAACATTTCGCTGCTGGATATCGATGCCATCCTGGGCCGCGTGCGCGAGGTCATCGACCAGGTGGCACAGGCGGTGCAACTGGTGATGGGCTTCAGCCTGCTGGCCGGCGTGCTGGTGTTGCTGGCCGCGTTGCAGGCCACCGCCGGCGAACGCCGCTACGACAGCGCTGTGTTGCGCACCCTGGGCGCACGCCGTGGCCAGTTACGCGGGGCGGTCCTGGTGGAATTCGGCGCGCTCGGCGTGCTGGCGGCGACGTTGGCGGTGACCGCTGCGGCCGTGATCGGCGCGGTCGTGGGGAAGCAGGCGTTCGAGATGGCGTTGACGCCGGATTGGCCGCGCCTGCTGCTCGGCGGCGCGTTCGGGTTGGCGTTGAGTCTGTTGGCGGGTTGGTCGGGCACCCGGCGCATTCTGTCCACGCCGCCGGCGCTGGCATTGCGAAGCGAGTAAGTGCGGGTAAGAACCGTCGCATGCGGGTAACGGCATGCGGCGGGTGGCTTGGTGGCGGTGCTGCACGCCAGGCAACGGACGCTGTGGCGACCGGGGCGAGAGGCCTCGCGCGTCGGTGAGCGCTGCATATGTCTGCAGCGCATAAGTACCTTGCAAATCGTACGTTCGCAGCGGTGGCACGACTGCCTAGAGTGGTGTGTCCGGCCGCCGGCCCAGGCGGCCTTTCGTTGCCGTCGAGGTGCCACGTCATGGCCAGCATCACTTCCGCAACGCGTGTGCACACGCCGCGCGATGCGTCTTCCCCCGTGCAGACCTCCAGCGTCCGGATCGTGCCATTCGACGCTCCGCTGGGCGCCGAGGTGATCGGCCTGGACCTTGCGCAACCGCTGGATGCCGCCACCTTCGCGCGTATCCACCGTGCGCATCTGGATCACCACGTGCTGGTGTTTCGCGATCAACGCATCACACCGGCGCAGCAGGTGGAATTCAGCCGTCGCTTCGGGCCGCTGCAGATCCACGTGCTGCGCAACTTTCAACTGCGCGGGCACCCGGAAGTGCTGGTGGTGTCCAACATCAAGGAGAACGGCGAGCCGATCGGGCTGGGCGATGCCGGGCATTACTGGCACTCGGATCTGTCCTACAAGGAAACACCGAGCCTGGGATCGCTACTGCATGCGCAGGAGCTGCCCAGCGAAGGCGGCGACACCCTCTTTGCCAACCAGCACCTGGCATGGCAAACGCTGCCCGAATCGCTCAAACGCACGGTGCAGGACCTGCGTGCCGAACACAGTTATCTGGCCAAGTACGAGGAGTTGCGAGCGCGCAATCCGTGGCGCCCGGCATTGACGCCGGAGCAGATTGCCGAGGTCACGCCGGTGCAGCACCCGGTGGTGCGCACGCATCCGGAAACCGGCCGCAAGGCGCTGTTCGTCAGCGAGCATTTCACCACTCGCATCGTCGGCTTGCCCGAGCACGAAAGCCGCGCGCTATTGCAGAGGTTGTTCGAACACGCCACGCATGCTGCGCTGGTGTATCGGCATCGCTGGCAGGCGCACGACATGGTGTTCTGGGACAACCGTTCGGTGATGCATCTGGCTGCGGGCACGCCGGATCATCTGCGCCGTCGGCTCAACCGCACCACCATCGAAGGCGATGCGCCGTTCTGAGCCTGCACCTGTTCCCTCCCCTTCTCGTCTGGAGCGCCGCATGCGTTTGACTGTCTCTTCCCACGCTCCTGTGCCGCGCCGGCGTTTTTCGCGGCGCATCGCGCTGCTGGTGTTGGCCGCGCTGCCGCTGGTGCACAGCGCGCAGGCGCAGGCCGAAGGCAAGCTGCGGATCGCCAAGCAATTCGGCATCGTTTACCTGCTGCTGGACGTGGCGCAGGACCAAAAGTTGATCGAACAGCAGGGCAAGGCCGCCGGTGTGGATATCGACGTGCAGTTCCTGCAGCTCTCCGGCGGGGCGGCAGTCAACGATGCGTTGTTGACCGGTTCGATCGATATCGCCGGTGCCGGTGTCGGGCCGTTGTTCACGATCTGGGACCGCACGCGCGGCCGCCAGAATGTCCGTGGCGTCGCATCGCTGGGCAATTTCCCGTACTACCTGATCAGCAACACTCCGCGCATCAAGTCCATCGGCGATTTCACGCCAAGGGACCGCATTGCGGTGCCGGCAACGGGTGTCTCGGTGCAGTCGCGGTTTCTGCAGCATGCCTCGCAACAACGCTGGGGCGGCAAGGGCACCCATCAGCTCGACGCGCTGCAGGTGGCATTGCCGCACCCGGATGCCGCCGCGGCGATCATCCGTGGCCGCACCGAAATCACCGCGCATTTCGCCAGCCCGCCGTTTCAGGAGCAGGAACTGGCGCGTAACCCGGCCGCGCATATCGTCACCAGTTCCTACGAGATCGAAGGCGGGCCGTCGTCGGCAACGGTGTTGTATGCCACCGAAAAATTCCGCAAGGACAATCCCAGGACCTACCGCGCGTTTGTCGCGGCGCTGGACCAGGCAGCGAAGTTCGTCACTGCCAATCCGGAGCAGGCGGCAGACATCTTCCTGCGCCGCAATGGCTCGGGCATCGACCGCGCGTTGGTGCTGCAGATCCTCAAGGACCCCAAGGTGCAGTTCACCGTGGCACCGCAGAACACGCTGGGGCTGGGCAAGTTCATGCAGCACAGCGGGGCGATCAAGCAGGCGCCCGGCAAGGTGGGCGATTACTTTTTCGACGACCCGCTGATTGCGGGCGGGAGCTGAGCGATGTCGATGCCCCTGCTGCAGGTCGATCAGCTCAGCCTGGAATATGCCTCCGCCCAGCGCGTGGTGCGCGCGACCCATCGCGTGCGCTTCGACGTGCACGAAGCCGACCGCTTCGTGCTGCTGGGGCCTTCAGGCTGCGGTAAATCCACGTTGCTCAAGGCGGTTGCCGGTTTCGTTGCCCCGCGCGAAGGACAGATCCGTCTGGACGGTCATGCGGTCACCGGTCCCGGGCCGGACCGGGTGGTGGTATTCCAGGAATTCGACCAGTTGGCGCCATGGAAAACCGTGCGCGAGAACGTGGTGTTCGGGCTGCGTGCGGCGCGCAAACTCGGTCGCGCCGAAGCGCGCGAGCGGGCAGACGAAAGTCTGGCGCAGGTCGGGCTGGGCGGATTTGCAGATGCCTACCCGCACACCTTGTCCGGCGGCATGAAGCAGCGTGTGGCCATCGCACGCGCCCTGGCGATGCGCCCGCGTGTCCTGCTGATGGACGAACCGTTCGCGGCACTGGATGCGCTGACGCGTTCGCGCATGCAGGAGCAGGTGCTGGAATTGTGGGAACAATTGCGCTTCACGCTACTGTTCGTCACCCATTCCATCGAAGAGGCTTTGGTGGTCGGCAACCGCGTGTTGCTGCTGTCGCCGCACCCGGGCCAGGTGCGTGCCGAACTCAATGCGCATGCCTTTGGCCCGCACAGCGCCGGCAGCGTGGCGTTCCAGCAGACCGCGCAACGCATTCACCGGCTGCTGTTCGACCTGCCCGATGAAACGCTGGAAGACGACAAGGTGGCACCGCTGCGTCGCCCGTCCCTGCGCCAGCGCGAGGCGCTGACATGAGCGACACCACCGCAAGCGCATTGCCGCCGATTCCACCGGTACGGCCCGAGTACGAAGTGGCGCTGACGCCGCTGGACCCTGCCCTGGTTGCCGCGACCACGCCCACGCGTCGGCAGGCACCGCCATGGCTGCGCAAGGCATGGGTGCTGGCGGTCTTGGTCGCGGCATGGGAAATCGCCGCGCGGCTGGTCGGCGACGACCTGATGCTGCCCGGCGCAGTCCAGACCGCGCACGCGTTCTACGACGGGCTGCTGTCTGGCGAACTGCTGCGCCGGGTGGGTGCCTCGTTGCGGGTACTGGCGCAGGGGTATGCGCTGGGCGTGCTGCTGGCGTTCGTGCTGACCGCACTGGCCGCCTCCACGCGCTGGGGCCGCGATGTACTCGGCACGCTGACCGCCATGTTCAACCCGCTGCCGGCCATTGCGCTGCTGCCGCTGGCCTTGCTGTGGTTCGGGCTGGGCACCGGCAGCCTGGTGTTCGTGCTGGTGCACTCGGTGCTGTGGCCGCTGGCGCTGACCACCTACGCCGGCTTCCAGGCGGTGCCGGACACGCTGCGCATGGCCGGACGCAACTACGGCCTGCGCGGCCCGCGCTATGTGGCGCAACTGCTGATTCCGGCAGCGCTGCCGGCGATCCTGTCCGGGCTGAAGATCGGTTGGGCGTTCGCCTGGCGCACCCTGATCGCCGCCGAACTGGTGTTCGGCGCCACCTCCGGCCAGGGCGGCCTGGGCTGGTACATCTTCCAGAACCGCAATGAGCTTTACACCGACAAGGTATTCGCCGGGCTGGCGATGGTGATCGTGCTGGGACTGCTGGTGGAGGGCGTGGTGTTCCAGGCGATCGAGCGGCTCACGGTGCGCCGCTGGGGCATGCAGCGCTAGAGCGGGCCCGGCGGCACGGTCGCGTGCGCTTAACGAGGTTGGCTTATGCTTCGGCCCCCGTTCTCTGCCGCTCGCCGCCATGCCCACTGCCCCCTTCACCGCCTACCTGTACCCGGTCCTGCTGCTGATTGCCAGCAACGTGTTCATGACCTTCGCCTGGTACGGGCACCTGAAGTACAAGACCACGCCGCTGATGATCGCCATCCTGGTCAGCTGGGGCATCGCGTTCTTCGAATACTGCCTGCAGGTGCCTGGCAACCGTCTGGGCAGCGCGGTGTATTCGGCGCCGCAACTCAAGGGCATGCAGGAAGTGATCACGCTGCTGGTCTTTGCCGGTTTCTCCACCTTCTACCTGGGGCAGTCGCTGAAGTGGAACCATTGGGCCGCGTTCGGCCTGATCCTGGTGGCCGCGTTTCTGATGTTCAAGGAATAAAGGCAAGCGCCGTCTCGCTCGTAGGAGCGCACCCGGGGTCGACCTCGCAAGAGCCTCCCGCGGCTCGATGGGCCTTCCCGGGAATGCCATATCGCGCCCGGGTGCGCTCCTACGGCGTCGGGGTGCCTAGTTCGCCGGTTCGACCCACTGCGCGAACACCGCATCGATTTGCGCGTCCTTGACCCGCTTGCCCTTCTGCACTGACTCGGCCTGCTCGAACATCGGCACGATCATCGCCATGCCGTCCGGCTTGGTTTTCAGATGCAGGCCCGGTGGTGTTTGCAGGAATGCGGCCCAGCGCGCGCGCACCTTGGCCCAATACCCCTGCGTGCCTTTCCAGTACGCGTAGGCCGGGGCGAAATTCACCTCGGTGGTCTTGCGGTAATCGTTGAAGCCGAACTCGCGTGCGATCGCTTCCTGGGTGCCGTCCGGCTTGCGCAACACCTTGGTGTTGAATTGTTCGTGGGTCCAGCCGTTCGGCGTGAGCGTGTGGCGGTTGATCACCGACAGCGCGTTGTAGTTGCTACGCCGGGTGTACTCGCGGCGCGGCAGCGGGCGCCAGCTCGGATCGCTGGTCCAGGTGGGGTGGCCATCGGCGTAGTCCCAGCGGCCGGTGCCGCAATAGCGCGGCGCGTCGCTGACTTCATACACACATTGCGTCCAGGCACCGCGGGTGAAGGCCGGCGCCAGCGCATGCACCGTCCAGGTCTGGTCGGCGGTGAATTCGAAGCGCTGCGGTGCCTCGAAGGTCCAGTCCTGCCGCCAATGCTTGGTCACATGCCCGCTCTTTTCGTCGACCAGCACGTGCTGCAGCACCAGCTTGCGCGGCGAATCCTCCACCACGATGACCACTTCGCTGGCGCCGCTGCGCATGGCCGATGCACGCTCGTAGCCAGGCTTGAGCAACACGGTTTCGTCGAACGCGAAATCCACCGCGTATTCGCCCTGCATCGCCAAGATGCTTTGCCGATCGCGCTGGGCGTCGGCGGCGGCAATCAACGGCAACAGGCTCAGCGTGGCGGCGAGACAGCGGGGAAACAGTCGGCTCATTGGAACTCTCGGTTGTGACCGTGGGGACGTCAACGGCGCAAGCGCAGCAGCGACGTCGTCATGTCGGTGGGATCGGAACTGCATGCGTTTGCAGCGGTAGTACGCAGTGCCGCAGCGCGGGCGCAGCAACAGTCGTCCACGACCACGCGGCCGTCGATACCCTCTTCGCGTGCCAGCCGTGCAGCAACCTCGGCGCCCAGTGCAGAGACGGTGACCAAGCTGGCGGTGATGGGGTGATCGCGGCTGGCCGCAGGCTGCAAGCGTAGTGCGCTCACGCGCCATGCATCACCGCGCATGCGTCCGGCCAGCCGGCGCCATAGCCGTTCGCCGACGCCCAGTTCGTGCATGTTCATTGGCAGTGGCGGCAGTCGCAAGACCAGGCGGTCCCAGCCCAGGAAATCGCTGTCGGGCAACAGGCAGAGCCGCCAGCAGCAGTGTCCTGCCGTATCGAAGAACCAAATACTTTCGTGCACGCCATCGCTGTCCACCCGACGGGACGCGGCTGCAGCGACTGCGTGCTGCCAACCATCCAGTTCGTTGCCCAACGTGGGCCGATACAGGCAAAGCACCGTCCCCAGCGCCGCCAACTGCTGTGGTCGCGGCAGTGCCGCGCGGGTAGCACGTGCATGCAGGGACGACGGGATTGCGCGGAGGTTGGGCATGGCCGCTACCAGCTCACGGCCAGGCTGACCGAGGCAGTGCGCCCGGCGCCGGTGAAGCGGTCCAGCACCGTGCTGCTGGCCAGCGTGCCGTTGGGCAGCGCGTTCCAGTCCACGTAACGGCGATCGGCCAGATTAAACACGCCGGCAGTGAGCTTGGCGCCGGGCGCGAATTCCCAATGCCCCATCAGATCCAGCGTGGCGTAGCCGGCCGGTACGTAATAGCTATCCAGCTGCGGGCGCCGTTTGCGGGCCACCAAGGTACCGATCAATTCCGCGCCCCAGGCATCGTTGTCGAAGGCCACGCCGAGCGTGCCGCGCAACGGGTCGACCGAGTTGAGCGGCGTGCTGTCGGTGAGGTTGTCGCCTTCCGCATAGGCAACCGCGCTGTTGAGCGACCACCCCTGCCAACCGGCCAGCGCGCCCAGATCGATCCCCGCGCGCGCTTCTGCGCCCTTGATCACCACATCGTCCACGTTGCGCGACTGGAACAGCGCCAGCCCGTCGGCATTCACACCGGCCGGCGCATACGATTCGATGAAGTTGCGGTAATCGGTGTAGTACACGGCCAGCCCGACATAGCCGACCGCATCGTTGAAACGCAGCCCCAGTTCGCCACCGCGACTGGTTTCCGACTTCAGGTCCGGATTGGCGATGGCGGTGTAGCGCGCCTGCAGATTGGTAAAGCCGATATTGACGTCGTTGTACGGCGGCGCACGGAAGCCATGCGCATAGTTGGCGTACGCCGACCATGCATCGGAGAACCGCCACACCACGCCGAACTTGGGCGAGAGCTGGGTTTGATCGATGGTCTCGACGGCCACGCCCGGATTGTCTTCGCGAAAGATGGCGTCCACCTGCGGCGACAGGCGGAAATAATCCACGCGCACACCCGGGGTCAGCGACAAGCGTCCATCGAGCAAGCCGATTTCGTCCTGCGCATACAACCCCAGCTTGGTGGTTTCGCTCATCGGGAAATCGCGCACCGGAAACACGTCCTGACCAACGCGCTCGCTCACCATGCCATTGGCCAGGTTGACCGAATAGCCGTCGCGCTTGGCCCGCGTATCGGTCCAGGTGCCATCCAGGCCATAGGTGATCTGGTGACTGAGCATGTCGGTGTCGATGGCTTTATGCGCGTTGACCAGCAGCCCGTAAACACGCTGATCGAAGGTGTGCTCGTTATGCCGGCGCGTGTTGTTGCCGCGCAGTTCGTTGGTGCGTTGCAGGCTCTCGCTGTCCTGGCGATACAGCTGCCACTGCAGATCGTTGGCCAACACGGAATCCAGCGCATCGACTTCGTGCCGCAGCGAAACCCGCGCACGGGTCTGATGATCGCGCCCTTCCTGCGACAGGATGCGTAGCGACGCCGTCGGACTACGCGTGTCGACGCCGGTCAATGCATCGATGCTGCCGTCGTCTTCGTTGCCTTCGACCGTGAGTTTGAAGCGCTGTTGCGCGCTTGGGGCATACACCAGTTTGGCGAGCACGCTGCGGCCATCGATGCGCTGCGGATTGGCCGCGGTGCGGGTGAAATCGCGGCTGCGGTGATCGCCCTGGTTTTGCGCCTCCTGGCCCTGGCGATGACTCACCGCCACCATGCCGCTCCAGCGTTCGCCACCGAACGCGCCGGTGGCACCGGCGAACAGACCGTTCCAGTCGCCTTCATAGCCGAACTTCAGGCCGACGTAGCTGTGCTTGGCGGCGCTCAGATAGTCCGACGGATCCTTGGTGACGAAGGCGACCACACCGCCCAATGCGTCCGAGCCGTACAACGAACTGGCCGGTCCGCGCACCACTTCCACGCGCTTGAGCGTTTCCAGGTCGACGAAGTTGCGGTTGGCGTTGAGATAGCTGCCGAAGCTGAAGCTGTCCGGCACCGGCACGTTATCCACCAACATCGCCACGCGGTTGCCATCCAGCCCGCGGATGCGGATGCCGCTGGCACCGGTGAAGCGGCCGCTGGTGCTGGTGACCGATACCCCCGGCGTGTAGCGGAACAGGTCCTTGAGTTCGCGCACCAGTTGGTTGTCGAGCTGTTCGCGATCGATCACATCCACCGTGCTGGGCACATCCACCAGTGCGCGCTGGGTGCGTGTGGCGGTGACCTGTAGCCGATCGAAGTCGTGCACCTCACGCGCAGCCTCCGCTCCGGCATCGCGTTCGGCAGCACGGGCACACAGGGAAATAGCAGGCAGCGCCAGCGACAGCGCGACCACCAGCGGATGCAGGCGGATCATCCGGAACCTTTACGCGTCCCCGGCAGCGCGCGTTGCGGCATAGGCCGCGCGCGGCAGGGAAGAGGGAGTGGAGTGGCGGGCGGCGGCGGCAGCGCCCGCTGCGATCTTTGCGCACACGCATCGAGCGAGTGCGGCAGATGGGATGCGATGGCCATCGAGCGTTGCGCGCGGAGCAGGATCGCGTCATCGGCACTCACGGCGCACGATGAGCGTTGCGGCAGCGGCTGCGCACAATGGCTGTGCGCAGCCCAGCTCGTGGCTGGAATTACTTGGTCAGGATCAGCTTGTCGTTGCTGGTGTGGCGCAGGCGATAGACGCGATCGCCATGCTGGATCAGCACTTCACGCCGGCCCTTGAGCAGCGCCTCGCTGCTGATGAGGTCTTCGGCGGGCACGGCACGCGGCGTGGCGCGGTCGCGCAGATTGACCGGTTCGGAGCGAAGCAGCACGGAGTGAGCGGTCATGATCTGGTTCTCCAGTCGGTTGGCCAGACAAATAATAACCATTCTCATTTAATGATCAAGAGCCATTCTCATTTGATGCGCTTGATCTTTGAATTGCTCTCTGATTTTCGATTCATGGCACAAATCGATGGGTGTCGATGGTTCAGCTGCGGCGACCGCCATAAGACATCCACCGCAGCACTCGATCGACCCAGGCTCAGCGCGTGCTCGACTCCACCCGCGCCCAGCCGGCGTCATCGACCTGATCCAGGGTGTCCAGGGCACCGAGGTTTTCTTCCAGCTGCGTGACCCGGCTCGCGCCCAGGATCACGCTGGACACATGCCGGTTGCGCAGGCACCAGGCGATGGCCAACTGCGCCGGCGACTGGCCAAGCTCGGCCGCCACCGCACAGAACGCGCGGGCGCGCTCCAGCCGGCGCGCTTCCGGCGCGCCCAGCACTTCGTCCTGCAACCATTGGTTGCCCGGCTGGCCCAGCCGGCTGTCGGCCTCCACGCCCGCGTTGTACTTGCCGGTCAGCAGGCCCGAGGCCAGCGGCGACCAGATCGTGGTGCCCAGCCCGTTCTCGCACAATGGCGCGTATTCGCGCTCCAGCCGCTCGCGGTGCAGCAGGTTGTATTGCGGCTGTTCCATCGCCGGCGCATGCAGATGTTCGCGTTCGGCAATGGCAATGGCCTCGCGCAACTGCGCGGCGCTCCATTCGGACGTGCCCCAGTACAGCACCTTGCCCTGGCGGATCAGCGCATCCATGGCGCGTACGGTTTCCTGGATCGGGGTTTCCGGATCGGGCCGATGGCAGTAATAGAGATCCAGGTACTCCACGCGCAGGCGCTTGAGCGCGGCGTGACAGGCATCGGTGACATGCTTGCGCGACAGCCCGCGCTGGGTCGGCCGCGGGCTGTCGACCGCACCGAAGAACACCTTGCTCGACACGCAAAAGCCATCGCGCGGCAAACGCAGATCGGCGATCACATCGCCCATCACTTCCTCGGCGCGACCGCGCGCGTAGACCTCGGCGTTATCGAAGAAGTTGATGCCGTTGTCCCAGGCGGCGGCAATCAGATTGCGCGCTTCGCTGCGCCCGATCTGTTTGCCGAAAGTGACCCAGGCCCCGAACGACAAGGCCGATAGCTGCAGCCCGGTGGAACCCAGACGACGGTAAAGCATGGCGAACTCCCGCAACCTCCAGGGCACCTGCCCCGGACCGAAGTGCGCAGTGTAGTCGGGCAGGCACAGCGCGCGGCGTGTACGGCGCGGTGCATCGGCCTCTCCTCGGCTCGACTGCCTGTTCGCAGCACCGCCTGCACTGCGCATGCACCGTGATCGGTGCTTGCGTCGGCGCTGGTCTGCCGTTGGTGGTTGTTCGCACCGAATGCTTCGGCTCGCATGGGCGTTTCCACACCTACATGCGCGATGCGTCACCATCAATCCACAGGTGACAGACGCGACGCCTTGCTGCAGCGACTGCTTGCCGATAACAGGCAAAATCGCCGGCGTGTGGCGTCGCAATCAGGGTGGGGCCATTGGTGGCATGCATGCGCCAGCCAGCCGCATGGACGGATTGACGGCGTGCCCCGACACCGGATGCGGCACCGTGCCTGGATACACCAACGCATGACGCCGGCGGACATGCGTGCAGCGGTCAGCAGCACTCCCGCACAAACGCCAACAGTCCCAGGCCATCTGCGCCAGAGACACCCCGCCCAATGAAGCGGATGCAGCAACGACAGCCGTAGCAGTCGCAGCAGTAGATCGAATCACGCGCTTCAGCCACTGCAGGCTGCGCGGCAGTTTCCTCGAACGCTGACGCATGACGGTGAAGACCTCATCCGGGCGCGGCCACGACAGCCACCAGCCGCGCCGCCACGCTGTGAAATGCCGCCATCTCGTCCAAGCGAACTCCCGACTTTGCGCAAGCACGGTCCCACGGCGCACCAACGCGGGCCTGCCCGAGCCCGCCGCCTCTCGTCTGTGGGCCGACCGAGGCCATCTGAATGCCCCTCGCCTTGCCCCCTGTCACCCCCTGCTCTAGGCTTCCCGTTTTGCCATCAGCAGCCCGGGGATTGGAATGGTCGAAGGTTTGGGAAGGATCGGTTTCGGCCTGTTCGGTCTGGCGGTGCTCATCGGCATCACCTGGCTGTTTTCGAGCAACCGCCGCGCGATCGACTGGAAGCTGGTCGCCACCGGTCTGGCCCTGCAGATTTCGTTCGCCGCACTGGTGTTGCTGGTGCCGGGCGGGCGCGACGTGTTCGACGCGCTGGGCAAGGGCTTCGTCAAGGTGCTGAGTTTCGTCAATGAGGGGTCCACCTTCATTTTCGGCAACCTGATGAACATCGACAGCTACGGCTTCATCTTTGCGTTCCAGGTGCTGCCCACCATCATTTTCTTCTCGGCGCTGATGGGCGTGCTTTACCACCTGGGCGTGATGCAGATGGTGGTGCGTGCGATGGCGTGGGCAATCACCAAGGTGATGCGCGTTTCCGGTGCGGAAACCACCAGCGTGTGCGCCAGCGTCTTCATCGGCCAGACCGAAGCGCCGCTGACGGTGCGCCCGTATATCCCCAAGATGACCCAGTCCGAGCTGCTGACGATGATGATCGGCGGCATGGCGCATATCGCCGGTGGCGTGCTGGCTGCATACGTCGGCATGCTCGGCGGCAGCGATCCGGCGCAGCAGGCGTTTTATGCCAAGCATCTGCTGGCCGCCAGCATCATGGCCGCGCCCGCCACGCTGGTGGTCGCCAAGCTGTTGGTGCCGGAAACCGGCACTCCGCTGACCCGCGGCACGGTGAAGATGGAAGTGGAAAAAACCACCAGCAATGTCATCGATGCGGCTGCGGCCGGTGCCGGCGACGGCCTGCGCCTGGCGCTGAACATCGGCGCAATGCTGCTGGCCTTCATCGCGCTGATTGCGCTGATCAACGCACCGCTGACCTGGCTGGGCGAGGTCACCGGCGCCGCCGCGCTGCTGGGCCGCCCGACCAACCTGTCGACGATCTTCGGCTACGTGCTGGCGCCGATCGCCTGGGTGATCGGCACCCCGTGGGTGGATGCGACCACGGTCGGTTCGTTGATCGGCCAGAAGGTGGTGATCAACGAGTTCGTCGCCTACAGCGAGCTGTCGCGCATCGTCAAGGGCGAAGTGCCGGGCGTGGGCCTGAGCGCCGAGGGCCGCCTGATCGCCACCTACGCGCTGTGCGGCTTCGCCAATTTCAGCTCGATCGCGATCCAGATCGGTGGGATCGGCGGGCTGGCGCCGGAACGTCGTCACGATCTGGCCAAGTTCGGCCTGCGCGCGGTGCTCGGCGGTTCGATCGCCACCTTCATGACCGCTACCATTGCCGGTGTGCTGTCGCATTTCGGTTGAGGCGGTGCGGGTTCATCGGCGTGACGGTCTAATCACTGCACGCCGCGTTTCATCCAGTCTTTCAAGTCAGTCATTCAAGGCAAGGTATTTATGAGTTCGGTCGTCGTTGTCGGGTCCTTCAATGTCGATCACGTGTGGCGCTGCGATGCCTTGCCGGTGCCGGGCGCGACCATCGCCGGGCGCTACAGCACCGGCCCGGGTGGCAAGGGCTTCAATCAGGCGGTTGCGGCCGCACGTGCTGGCGCCAAGACGCATTTCCTGTGCGCACTGGGCGATGACGCCGGTGGTGCGTTGGCGCGCTCGCTGGCCGCGCACGATGGCTTTGCGCTGATCGCCGAGCCCAGCAATGAACCGACCGGCACCGGCGGCATCTACGTCGACGGGCATGGCCGCAACACCATCGTGATCGGCGCCGGCGCCAACGCCGTGTTGAGCCCGGCCTTCATCGACAACCAACGCCCGCTGGTGGCTGCAGCGAAAGTGCTGCTGGCGCAGCTGGAATCTCCGGCCGAGACGGTCGAGTCTGCACTGGCGCTGGCGCACGAATGCGGCGTGCTGACGGTGCTCAATGCCGCGCCGGCCAATGCGCCGACATCGATCGGCCTGCTCAAGCTCTCGGACGTGCTGACGCCCAACGAAACCGAATTCGCCGCGCTGCTCGGTCGCCATGTCGGCGAGCGCATCAATGCCGACGACGTCGCCGCGCTGGACGGCAATACGCTGCATTCGCTGTGCCGCAAGCTGCTGCCGGGCGGTACCGTGGTGGTGACGCTGGGCGCGGTGGGCGCCTTCATTTCGCACGCCGAAGAACAACTGCGCGGCGATGCCCAGGCGCATTACCGCGTGGGCGCGGAAAGCGCGCAGACCATCGACACCACCGGTGCCGGTGACGCCTTCAACGGTGCGCTGGTTGCCTCGCTGGCGCAGCTGCCGGCTGCCAGCTTCGCAACCCACGTGCGCTTCGCCACCCGTTACGCGGCGCGCTCCACCGAGGTGGAAGGTGCGGCGGTGTCGATGCCGCGGCTGCGCGCGGACGACTGAGACCACGGTTCACCGCGATTGGCGTGCGCCACACGCGCATGCCCCCGATGCCGCACCCTGATTGGCGTGCCCAGGCTTTTGCAAGAACGCGCGCGCATGCCTCGCGCTCCATGACGATTGCGACAAGCGGCTAGTTGCGTCGCTCCGCGTCGCACTGCATGGCACCGCATCGCGCCGGACGATGTGACGCTGCAACGAGCGCATGGTTGTGCTCGCCGCGCTGCGCACGCCCTGCTGCCAACGTCACGCCACCGGCTGCGCCATCGCGACGCCATGTGACCCGGTGCTGTTTTCCGTGCTCGAAAAACGAAAGCGCATCGCATAAAGCGTGCTGATCGGCTGCACGCGCTAGCGCGTTGTCTGCGCTTGCCTACTATCGCCGCACCACCGGGCGCACCACCACCATTGCCTGTTGTCATGCGAGGACGCTCTGGCGGCGCGGCTTGCCGAGATGCGTCTGCATCGTCGACTGGCGCACTGCCGCGTCACGCACTGGCAGTCACGCGTGTGCCTGGCCTTGTCCCCCAAGCTCAACGGAACAACCGATGATCCTGCGTCGATCGCGCACGCCTTTCCTGCTGCCCTGCGTCTTACTTCCCTGCCTGCTCAGCTCCTGTGGCGGCGAGGATGCCGCCGATGCCGGCACCGCTGCGACCCCATCGCCGGCGGCGACGGTCACCGTGAGTGCCCCCCCCGCGCCATGGCGCCAACCGCTATGCAGGCGTCCACGGCAACGGCGAGCGCCAGTACCGATCCAGCATTCCGGCGCAGCCTCGCACCCGATAAGCCGATGTTCGTGATCCATGCCGACACCTGGAACGCCGCCGATCCGCAGAAGATCATCGACCTGATTCCTGCAGACCTGCGCCCCTATACGGTACTGCTGATCTCGCTCTCGATCAGTCACAAAGGCGCCACCAACAATCAGTGCAACTGGAACCAGGTGGCGAACGGGATCGAGACGGCACGCTCGTGGATCAAGACAGCGGCGGCCAACGGTGTCTGGGCGATGGTCCAACCGTCCAGCGGCGGCTTCAGCCACTTCCCCGACTATCCCAACGGCACCGATCTCGAATCGACGGTCTACGGTGAGTTCTTCCGCGACTACCCGAACTTCCTCGGTTTCAACTATGCCGAGCAGTTCTGGGGATTCGACGAAGCCTGCTCGGTCTCGGCAGCGCAGCGCTGGGAACATTGGGCCAACCTGCTCAAGCTTACCAACAAGTACGGCGGCTATCTGGCGGTGAGCTTCACCGGCGGCTTCTGGGGCGCAAACATCAACCCGCTGGCGATGGTCAAGCGCAATGAGGCCTTGCGCACCGCCCTCGGCAGCTATGCCAAGAATTTCATCATCCAAGAAAAATTCACCGCCAACTACGGCTACCACGACATCGAAAGCGTCAGCCTGGGCATGTTCCTGTCGGGATTTGCGGGCCATTACGGCATCCGCCCTGACAGCAGCGGCTGGTACGCCGCCGATGGCAGCGCCTACCCTCTGGCGGCGGGCGCGCCGCATCTGATCGAGCACCTGACACTGACCGGCGAAACCTACTTCGACGGCCCGGAACTGATCTGGACCGATACCGTCCAAAGCCTGCCAAACGCGACCACCGCCGACGGCTACACCACGCGGCGCTGGCAGTTCTTCCCGCAGTTCAAGAACATCCACATGGATGTCTACCGCAAGATCCTCGACGGCACCTTGCACATCCTCGATCGCCAGGAGGTGATCGACCGGACCAAGCTGGTGGTGGTGGTCGACGACACCACCAGCGGCAACGATCAGAGCCTGTACTCATCGCCGGAAACGCTGTTCTCCGGCCTGTACCTGATGGACGACGACGGCACCTATCTGAACCAGCACAGCTGGTACAAGAAGACCGGGCGCTACCCCGCCATCCCGACCGTTTGGCAGTTGACCGACGACCTTGCCAAGTCCTTTCCCGTACAGGTCAAGCGCAGCGAGTACGCCACCCGCTGGCCGTCCATCGCCGCCAAGACCCAGGAACTGAATGCCTTGTTCCCGCAGGAATCCACCGGCGATCTCTATGTGGCACGTCAGGACAACACCTGGGTCACCTACAACCCCTACAAGACCAACAGGACCGCCAGCGGCGCGGTCAACCTGAAGTACAACAGTTGCGCCGCGCTCAACATGACCTACGGCCCCTACACGACGGGTGTGGTCAAGGAGTCCGCCGACGCGCTATCGATCTACCTGACCAATTTCGATTCCGAAACCGGCCCGCTCAAGAACGACACCATCACCATCAGCGGCGCCAGCACGACGCCGACGTACACCTTCGCCGATCGCGGCGAGCATCAGGCCAGTACCGTGACCGCCACGCCCAGCGGCGACGGCCTGACCTTGAACGTCGCCCACAACGGGCCGCTGGACATCACCATCCAGTGCTCAGGCTCGGCCACCGGACGCGCGAGCGCCGCGGCGGTCACGGCACTGCAAGCACCGGCCGCGCCGCCCGCCTATACCGGTGTGCGGCAATACGAAGCGGAGAACTTCGATTTCCAGCGCGTCGGCAGTCTTGTCGCCAATGGCGTCTCCGGCGCGGTGCACAACTACCAGGGACTGGGCTATGTCGACTTCGGCGGCAACCCCGGCGCGCGCCTTAGGACCACCATCAATGTACCGCAGGCGGGAACCTACACGCTGGCCACGCGCTATTCCGCACCGGGCGCAAGCGTCGGTACCGTAGACTTGTACGTCAACGGCGTGCGTGTCGGCACCCCGGCCTTCACCCAGACCAGCTCGGCCAGCGACTGGGCCAGCAGTCCGCTGACGGCGAGCTTGAGTGCCGGCGATAACGTGGTCGAGTACCGCGCCAGTGCAGGCACCCAGGCCAAGCTGTACCTGGATAATCTGGCCATCTCGCAGTAAGCGATACCACAGCGGCGGTGCCGGCCATGCCGGCCCGGCCGCCGCAGGGTTGGCAGCACCAAGTGCTGTCGTCGCTGAAGTTACACTAGTGGCATGCAGATCGGCCCCTACTCCATCGCCCCCAAGGTGATCCTCGCGCCCATGGCGGGCGTCACCGACAAGCCGTTCCGGCTGCTGTGCAAGCGGCTGGGCGCGGGCCTGGCGGTGTCGGAAATGACCATTTCCGACCCGCGCTTCTGGGGCACGCGCAAATCGCTGCACCGCATGGACCATGCCGGCGAGCCGGACCCGATCAGCGTGCAGATCGCCGGCACCGAGCCGCAGCAACTGGCCGAGGCAGCGCGCTACAACGTCGACCACGGTGCGCAATTGATCGACATCAACATGGGCTGCCCGGCCAAGAAAGTGTGCAATGCCTGGGCCGGCTCGGCACTGATGCGCGATGAAGACCTGGTGGCACGCATCCTGACCGTGGTGGTGCAGGCAGTGAACGTGCCGGTGACGTTGAAGATCCGCACCGGTTGGGATTGCGACCACCGCAACGGCCCGACGATCGCGCGTATCGCGCAGGACTGCGGTATCGCCGCGCTCGCCGTACACGGGCGCACCCGCGACCAGCATTACACCGGCAGCGCCGAGTACGCGACGATTGCGCAGATCAAGGCCGCGCTGCAGATCCCGGTGGTTGCCAATGGCGATATCGACTCGCCGCAGAAAGCCGCCCAGGTGCTGCGCGAGACCGGCGCCGATGCCGTGATGATCGGCCGCGCCGCGCAAGGCCGCCCGTGGATCTTCGGCGAGGTGGCGCATTTTTTGGCCACCGGCGAGGGATTGCCGCCGCCGTCGCTGGCGTTCGTGCGCGACACCTTGCTCGGCCACCTGGAGGCGCTGCACGCGTTTTATGGCCAACCGCAAGGCGTGCGCATCGCACGCAAGCATCTGGGTTGGTACGCCAAGGACCACCCGCAAAGCGCCGACTTCCGGGCGGTGGTCAATCGCGCCGAAACCCCCGACGCGCAGTTGGCCCTGACGCGCGATTACTTCGATGCCTTGATCGCCGGCGTGCCGCCCGCACTATCGGACGCTGCCTGAGGTTTTCTGTCCTGCTGGAGCCGCACGCATGAGCGCAACGAGCGACACCCCGACCTATCTGCACGGCTTTTCCGCCACCGAACAGGCGCGTCTGCTCAAACAGGCGCGCTTGCTGGAAACCACGCTGTTCAATCAGATCGACTACAGCGGCGCGCGGCGCCTGCTGGAAGTGGGCAGCGGCGTCGGCGCGCAGACCGAAATCCTGCTGCGCCGTTTTCCCGAGCTGCATGTCACCGGCGTGGACTTGAGCGAGACGCAACTGGGTGCGGCGCGCGCAAATCTTGAACGGCTGGCATGGTGCCGCGCGCGTTACACCCTGCAGCAGGCCGATGCGAGCGACCTGCCGTTCGAAGCGCGCCAGTTCGATGCAGCGTTTCTGTGCTGGGTGCTCGAGCACGTGCCCTCGCCTGCGCGCGTGCTCAACGAAGTGCGGCGCGTGCTGCTGCCCGGCTCGCCGGTGTACGTGACCGAGGTGATGAATGCCTCGTTCCTGCTGCATCCGTATTCGCCCAACCTGTGGCGCTACTGGATGGCATTCAACGATTTCCAGCACGACCAGGGCGGCGACCCGTTCGTCGGTGCAAAGCTGGGCAACCTGTTGCTGGCCGGGGGCTTTCGCGATGTGCACACGCAGATCAAGACGCTGCATCTGGACAACCGCGAACCGGGCCGGCGCAAGACCATGATCGGGTTCTGGGAAGAAGTGCTGCTATCGGCGGCCGACCAGTTGCTGCAGGCCGGCGCGGTCGAGGCCGCCACCGTGGATGGCATGCGCCGTGAGCTGGCGCAGGTGCACAGCGACCCGGACGCCGTGTTTTTCTATTCGTTCGTGCAGGCGCGCGCCACGGTCTATTGAGTTGCCGATGCCGGCGCGACGACCGGAGCGCCGACAGGCTCCAGGTCGCCGGTCAGCACGGTGCTGCGGGGCTCGTGCCAGATGCGATGCCACATCTGGCCCAGCACCGCGCCAATCTGATCGCGGGCCACCGGCGCACGGTACGCCGCCTGCACCTGCCGCGGCACGATCGGCTGCCACGTCCCGTTGTCGCGATGGGCCACCACGAAGTTGAAGTTGTAGTCCGGCTCCAGGCCCATGCGCAGGTCGCTGAGCATCAGGTCATCGTCGACCAGGCGCGCGCGCATGAAACCGCGATTGAACCAGGTCAGCCGACGCACCGAATCGAACCTGGCCACTTCGCGCAATGCCTGGGTATTGCTGGAAAACCCGCGGAAGTGCATCGGGCCGGTGTCGGCCACCAACGAACGCTCGCCGATGACATAGCCGTTGGGCGTCATCGCCACCACGCGCCACAGCAAGGCGTTGAGCGGCATCGGCACCGAGAACCGCGGCGCATCGGCCAGGCCCATCGCCGCCAGCGCACGATCGGCCTGGCGGTCGACCAGTTGCTTGGCGATCAACGACCAGCCCAGATACGCGGTGCTCGCCACCAGCCCGATCACCAGCACCTGCTGCGCCAACGGGCGCGCGCGCGCAAACCAGGCCACCACGCAGGCGAGCAACAGCCACAACGTGTATGCCGGGTCGATGATGAACACGCTCGACCACATCGTCGGATGCGGCTGCAACGGCCACCACAGCTGGGTGCCGTAGACGGTGAACGCGTCCAGCAGCGGATGCGTGATCAAGGCCAGCTGGATCGCCCAGAACCAGCGCGTGGGTGCGCTGGCCACGCGTCCGTTGCCATAGCGGCGGAACAGCCACCAGATCAACCAGCCCACCAGCGGCAGCACGAACAACGAATGGCTGACGCTGCGGTGCACGGTCATCAGGGTGACCGGGTCGTCGGTCAGCGGCAGCAATGCCAGCGAGTCGAGGTCGGGCAAGGTGCCCAGTGCCGCGCCGGCCAACAAGGCGGCACGCCGCTGTCCGGGCGGCGCGATGGCGGCAGCGATGGCGCCGCCAAGAACGATCTGGGTCAATGAATCCATCGGCCGATGCTAGCAGGCCGGACATGCACGGATCGGGATGTTCGACGCGGCGTACGGCCGGCCGGTACCGCTGCGTCACCGGCCAGTTAATCGTCACCGCAATGCACAGGTCCGTGCTTCCGGCCAGGGGACCGACGTCGGCTTAACCCCAAAGCGATCCATTCAGGCGCACAATGCAACCGACACACGGGGCGTGTATCATCCGCACCCATCTTTTCATCCGAATTAAGGGATATAAGCCTGATGTCCAGCTACCTGTTCACCTCCGAATCGGTCTCCGAAGGCCATCCGGACAAGATCGCCGACCAGATCTCCGACGCAGTGCTGGACGCCATCCTGGCCCAGGACAAGCGCGCCCGCGTGGCCTGCGAGACGATGGTCAAGACCGGCGTTGCGATCGTGGCCGGCGAAGTGACCACCAGTGCCTGGATCGATCTGGAAGCGCTGACCCGCAAGGTCATCCTGGACATCGGCTACAACAGCTCCGAGGTCGGCTTCGACGGCGAGACCTGTGGCGTGCTCAACCTGATCGGCAAGCAGTCGCCGGACATCAACCAGGGCGTGGATCGCAAGAACCCCGAGCAGCAGGGTGCGGGCGACCAGGGCCTGATGTTTGGCTATGCCACCAACGAAACCGACAGCTTCATGCCGGCGGCGATCCATCTCTCGCACCGCCTGGTCGAGCAGCAGGCCAAGATCCGCAAGAAGAAGAACTCGGCGCTGTCCTGGCTGCGTCCGGACGCCAAGTCGCAGGTCACCCTGCGCTATGAAGACGGCGTGGCGACGGCGATCGATGCGGTGGTGCTGTCGACCCAGCACGACCCGGGCGTGAAGCAGAAGGACCTGATCGAAGCGGTGCGCGAGGAAATCCTCAAGCCGGTACTGCCGGCCAAGTGGCTGCACAAGGGCACCAAGTTCCACATCAACCCGACCGGCAAGTTCGTGATCGGCGGCCCGGTGGGCGATTGCGGCCTGACCGGTCGCAAGATCATCGTCGACACCTACGGCGGCTGGGCGCGTCACGGTGGTGGCGCGTTCTCCGGCAAGGATCCGTCCAAGGTCGACCGTTCGGCTGCCTATGCCGCGCGCTACGTCGCCAAGAACGTGGTGGCCGCCGGCCTGGCCGACCGTTGCGAAGTGCAGGTCTCCTACGCCATCGGCGTGGCCGAGCCGACCTCGATTTCGGTCACCACATTCGGCACCGGCAAGATTGCCGACGAGCAGATCGAAAAGCTGATCCGCAAGCATTTCGACCTGCGTCCGTTCGGCATCATCCAGATGCTCGACCTGATCCACCCGATGTATCAGCAGACCGCGTCTTACGGCCACTTCGGCCGCAAGCCGAAGGACTTCACCTACACCGACGGCACCGGCGCGCAGCACAGCGCGACCTCGTTCTCGTGGGAAAAGACCGATCGCGCCGACGCACTGCGTGCGGCCGCCAAGCTGAAATAATCGCCCCGCTCCTGCGGGAGCTAGGTAGACGCATAACGACTGGGCCGCTGATGCGGCCCAGTTGCGGTTTTGGGGTCGTCGGTGGGTTGCCCACGCCAGGAAGTGGCAGGTTGCGAAGGCATCGGCTAACGGCGGACCCGCACGCGTACGGGCGTGACGAAATAGAGTCTTTCTCCCCGCGTGAGAGAGATTGGGGTGAGGGTAAGGGGCGAAGCCACTCACCTGCCGAATCGCACGTGGCTGCGCACGCGCCCTCATCCGCCCCTACGGGGCACCTTCTCCCGCCTTGCGGGAGAAGGGACAACGACACCATCGCCGCTCAAGCCCCTCTCCCCACGGGAGAGGGGTGGGGTGAGGGTACGGGCGAAGCCACTCATCCGCCCAATCACACGTGGCTGCGCACGCGCCCTCATCCGCCCCTACGGGGCACCCTCTCCCGCCTTGCGGGAGAAGGGACAACGACGCCGCCGCCGCTCAAGCCCCTCTCCCCGCGGGAGAGGGGTTGGGGTGAGGGTACGGGGCGAAGCCACATGCCATGTGGATCACCGCAGAACAGCGGTCGCGAACCTGTTGCTATCGATCGAGCTGTAACTGCTGTTCGAGCGCCATCGCAAAATCCGCCAATGGGCAGGCCATACGTTGCTCCGGAGCGCACAAGCCCAGCGACAGTTCCTGCTGCAGCGGCGGATGGGCCAGATCCAGCGGTGCCAGGGTGCGCAGTTGATCCAGCGATTGGGCCAGGTATTGGGCGCGCACCACCCGCTCGCCGCCGGGTTCGCGCCACAGACCAAGCAACAAGGCGCCGCCCGGTGGCGGGTCGTCGGCGCCGTAGCCGGGCAGATGGAAATGCACATCCAGCAGGCCGCTCAATGCGGCGATGTGGGTGTCGCTGCCGACGAACACCGAGACCTTCGGCGCCTGCGCGTCGCCGAAACGTTGCAAGACCTCGCGCGCCAGCGGTGCGCCCGAACGCGAGGCCATGTAGTGCGGCCGTGCGTAAATGTCGAACAGCAATGCGTGCAAGCGTGAGACCTGGGCCAGGCGCTCGGGCGTCGCACGGCCCCAACCGACCTGCGCGAGCGGCAGGCCCTCTGCGTATTGCAGCAGCAACACCTCGCCGGTGCCGGAGGTCAGGTCAATTGGCCCGCCTAACTTAAGCCCACGCCCGTTCGCCGACGGCGCCAGCGTGGAAGGCATCTGCGCGAAATCGCAGGGCGTGCGCGTACAGCCCAGAATCTGCTGCAGTGCCTGCAGCTCGGCAGCATGGCCTTGCAGCAAGGCGGCAGGGCCTCCGGTCTGTTGCTGGATCGATGCGACCGCTGCCGCCGCATCGAACGGCAACGTGCCGGCTTCGATCGGTCGAAACAGCGGGTCGTTGCTGCCAGCCTCCCGATGCCCGGCGACGACGCCGCAGCCGGGTGCGAGCGCGTCGGCCAGCAGGGCGCCACTCTCGATGGTGCGTTGATCGGTATTGGCCCACACCGACATGCTGCCGGTTGCCGGACACCCACGGCGCGGCAACAGCGCCTGCTGCACCAACCACTGGCGCAGATACTCGCCACTCAAACGCACGCCTTGACGACCATGCGGAGTGAGCAGGCTGGCAGGCGTGGACCACTGCGGCCAGGGTTGGTCGGCATAGTGCGCGGCGGCCGCCTCGCCTTGCAGCGGCGCGCGCACGCCATGCCGGAACACCACCACGACGCGCTCCAGCTGCGCGGTCTGCGCGGATGCCGGCGCTTCGGTGCCCACCTGTTTGCCGGCGGTGCCGTTCGATTGATCGCCACTGCGTGTGGATGCGCGCGCTGTGGACACGCTCGGGATCGATGCGGTGCAGCCGCCCAACGCCAACGCAGCCGCCAACACCAGGCACAGCACGCTGCCGGTTGCCACCGGCGTGCCACGGGGCGTACAAGCCCTCGGTGCAATGCCGACCCACTGCCTGCGCCTTGCCTGCCGCGTGGGTGCCGCGATCCCCATCGCGGCACCCACGCTCGCGACAACGCGGGCAGCCCATCCCAGCTCCCCACCGCTGGCCGGCAACGCGCGTTGCAATGCCCACTGCCCCGTTCCATCGCAAGCGCGTGCGCGGTCTGCGCCATGCCGCGCGTCCGTCATGACATCTGCATCTTGCTGCGCGCCTGGCAGGTCGGCGCATGCGAATCGTGCGCGCTCAGAACACATACTTGGCGGTCAACAGGCTGGTCATGCCGGAATCGACGATGTCGGAGATCGCATCGGTCTCGTGGCCGACGTGTGCCCAGTAGCTGTGCTGCTTGGTGAGGTTGGCCACCGACAGATCCACGCGCAGGTGATCGTTCGGTGCATAGCCCAGATGCAGGTCCACGCGGGTGATCGGCTTGATCCACAGGTTGTCCCAGTTTGCGCCCTGATTGAGATAGTCGTACACCGACACGTATTGGCCGGAGTAGTGATAGCTCAGGTTGACCGACCACGGCCCCTTTTCGTAGAACAGCTCCGCATTGGCGAGCAGGTTCGGCGCGTTCTGGATACGTTCGTGCGCGAAACCTTCTTCTCCCAGGTCCACCCGCGTGGTCTGGCGGGTGATGTTGGCACCGATGCCGAAGCCATCCAGCGGTGCGGGCAGGCCCTGGAAGGTTTGCCGCACGGCCGCTTCGATGCCCAGCACGCGGCCGTCGCCGCCGTTTTGCGGACGCACGAAACGGATAGTGCCGCTTTCGCTTTCGCCGGCATTGGCGGCGTTCGAACCGCTCTCGTAGATGTAATCGGTGAGGCGCTTGTAATAGCCGGCCAGCATGGCGTGGCCGCCGCTGTCGTTCTGCCATTCGCCCGACAGGTCCACGTTGAGCGACTTGATCGGTTTCAGATCCGGGTTGCCTTCGGTGATGGTGGTCTGGCCATCGCTGGAGATGTCGGTGGAGCGGCCGCCGCCCAGCTGCACGAAGGCCGGGCACGTGTAGCTGGTCCACACCGAGCCGCGATACACCGCGCCATCGCCATCGGGCCGGTAATTGACGAACACGCTGGGCAAGGCGACGTTGTAGCGCGTGTGGTTATTGGCGAATGCGCCGACCTGCTCGGCACCGTTGATGGCGGCCGGCTGCGCCCAGAACGTGTTGGTGATGGCGGTATGTTCGAAGCGTACGCCGGGCAGGATTTCCCAGTTACCGCTGCGCAAGGTGGCCATTGCATAGGCAGCGCTCACCGCTTCGGTCGCGCGCATGGTGTTGCAGTTGAGGTTGTTGATGGCCAACTGGCCGCAACTGTCGAAACTGGCGGGGGTGAGCGTGCGTGCGATCAGGTCGTTGAGCGCAGCATTGCTCAGGCGCACGGTGGGAAACGCGTACTGGCCTGGATAGACCGCATCGTAGCGCTGAGCGATCAGGCCGGTATCGCGCAGCAAGGTGCCATCGGTGTACTTGGCGTTGGTCCAATCGCGGTCGGTGAAGCTGCGCGAGCTGTCGACATACTTCACGCCAAAGGCAATGCGGCTGAGCAGCCCCGCATCGAAGTCATATGCTACGTCGAACTTGCCGCCGCCCTTGTCCTGGCCGCTGTATTGCTTGGAAATCTGCCCGGTACGCCGCGCATACAGGCTGCCCACGTCCGAGGCCTGCGCCTGCATGGCCGGGGTGAGCAAGGGAATCGGGAAACCGTCGCCGTCGTAGCTGATGAAACGGTTGGCGCCATAGGCGAAGTTGGTCGAACTGTACTGGTCGTTGCGCGCGGAGATTTCCACATGATCCGGGCGGTCGTTATTGCCGGTGCCGTAGAAGATGTTCGGTGCGAACGTCCAATGGCCAAGCTGTTTTTCTGCGCCGAACTGCACGGTGGCAAGGTCGGCCTGCTCGGGGTTGGTTTCGTACCAGTAACGCACTGCAACGCGGTTGATCTGCGGCTGATACACGCCGCTGCTGCCGATCTGGGTGAAGCTGACACTGGCCGGCACGAACTGCGTGTAGCCGGCGTTCTGCTCGGTCTTGGCGAAGGCATAGGTCATGCGTGCATACAGATGCAAGCTGGGATCCACGCGCCAATCGAAGGCCGCGTTGCCGCCGTAGCGGCGTGTATCGCCCTGCGAGTAACCGATATTGACGCCGGTGCTCTGCAAGGCCTCTTGCGGGTCGGCGCCAGCGGCCAGCTTGCCGCTGGCATCGGCACGCGCGAATTTCCATGCGCCATCGTTGCGTGCCGCCGAGGCAGAGGCCACTTCGCTGTTCACGAAATGGCGCTCGTCGTAATACGCACTGACCGACACGCCGAACTGCCCGGCATCGCCGAAACGCGCGTGCCAATCGCCGGCTGCGCCACTGCCCAGCCCGGAATCGCCGTAGTCGCGTGCACGGCTTTCCAGGCGTCCACTCAAGGTCACGCTGCCGCCCTGGCGGTCGGGTGAATCGAATGCGCTGGGCGTGCGGTAATCGATGGTGCCGCCGATCGCATCGCCGTCCATGTCGGCGGTGGAGGTCTTGTTCAACACGATGGTCTGCAGGCCCGAGGGCGGCAGCAGGCTCAATTGCACGCCGCGGCTGTACGGCATGCCTTGGGCGACGTTGATGCCATTGATCAGGTTGACGTTGTATTCGGCATTGAGGCCGCGTACCGATGAAAACATGCCTTCGCCGCGCGCGGCGCCGTCGATGCCGCCGAAATACGACTGCCCGGTATTGATCACGTTGACGCCCGGCATCAGGCCCAGCGCTTCGGCGACATTGTGCACGGCGGTGGTCTTGAGATCGTCGGCCGACAACACGTTGACGGTATTGGTGGCGGCCATCTGCATGTCGGTTGCGTTATAGCGCGTGGCCGCGACAGTAACCTTGTCCAGCGTAGCCATCTCGCCCTGTGCGGGCGTAATGGCTTGCGTCTCCTGGGCCGCGGCGTGGCCGCACAGGGCGCACAACGACAAACACAGCGCCTGCGACAACCGCGAAGGACGCAACAGCGAACAACGAACGATCATGATTGGATCCGATGAATGCAGCAGCGCGCCATGGACACGCGCCAAGGCTGCGCCGCCGCGAATGTGGGGAAGCGACGCAGCCAGCGAAGGCGAACTGCATCACACCTGCGAGCAGGCGCCGCGCATGGTGGTGATGCGGTATGTCAGTTTGGTGACCGTGTTTGCGAACATGACAAATGCGCGCGACGCATGCGCAAATCGGCACAGTCGTTGCCGTATGGAGGCGAAATTTGTCGAAGGTGTGCGCTGCCTGCCTGGCGCGCACACCCACCGACAACAGGGCATGCGTCAGCGATGCGATGCATGGACCGTGGATGCATGGACCCTGGTGGTGGCGCAGACACGCATCTAAAATCATCCGACGATTGCGCACGCGCGAACGGCAGGTGTGGTCAGCGGCCTTCGGCCACCCGCCAGCCTGCGACCGACACGCATCACGGTGGCACGCAAGGCAGCCCGTACCGTGCGGTCAAGCGTTCTCCCCGCCGCGCGCCTGCATCAGGTCCGCAGGAAGATCTCCACCCGTCGATTGAGCTGCCGCCCGCCCGGATTGTCCTGACCGTTGACGGTATTGGGCGCCACCGGCTGCGATTCGCCATAGCCCTTTGCGTTGGCCGACTGCGCGGCGCCACGGGCGCGCAACGCCGCCAGCACGGCATTGGCGCGGCGCTCGGACAGCGCCTGGTTGTAATCATCGCTGCCCTTGGCATCGGTGTGCCCGCGCACCTGCATGTCCGTTGCCGTGACCTTGCTCAGTGCGGCGCTCAGGGTGTCGAGCACGCGCGCCGCGTCGGGGCGGATGTCGGACTTGTCGAAGTCGAACAGGATGCGGTCGTTCAAGGTGATCAGGTAGCCGCAGGGTACGCCGGGCGGTGCGAACTTTTGCAGCGGCGGGAAGCGGCCTGCCGGCGGCACTTTCGGTAGCGGCGGCATGCGGACTTCGCGCGGCGGCGTACCAACCGTGCCGGTGCCGTCGCCGTGGTTCTGCACCAGGCCATCGGGACCGTTCCAGGTGCCCGAGCCGTCGGCGTTGATGGTGACCAGCCCGCGTGGCCCGTTCCAGGTGCCGCTGCCATCGCCGCGATTGTCGACAAGCCCGCTCTTTTCGCTGTTCCAGGTGCCGGCGCCCTTGCCGTCCAGACTGATCAAGCCGGCCGGGCCGTTGTAGGTGCCGCCACCATCGGACTGCACATCGATGAGCGCCCCACCGGACCCACCGTCGCCGGTCGCATTGATGGTGCCGCTGCCGTCGGCATTGACGTTGACCAACCCGCCCTCGAAGTTGGCGGTGCCACTGCCGTCGGCCTTGAGATCGAACAGGCCGCCCTCGCCATTGCGCACCAGGTTGCCGTTGGCGTCGACGCTGGTGATGCCGGCATCGGTGATCAGGGTACCGCCATCGCCGCAGCGTGCCGGGGCGACGCTGACGCCTTCGATCGGGTCGAGAATGTCCTGCAGCGATGCTTCCAGTGCACGTTGCGCGGCAGTGACGCCAACGATCTCGGGCACCACGATGGTGGGGATGGCCGGAAATTCCGGTGCGGCCTGTTCGGCGGCCACTGCAGCGTGGGACGTGCCTGCAGGCTGCACCGGTGCAGCGGCCATTGCACTGGCAGCAGTGGTTGCACCCTGTGGAGCTTCGCCACGCCCGCATCCGGCCAACAACACCGCTACCCACAACATCGCCGACAGCTTGCGCATCGCCTCTTCCTTGTTCGAGCCTGTACCAGACCCGCCTGATAGCATGCGCGCGGTCAACATGGCGCTAAGACGCGGGCTTGCAGGCTGCATGCCGGTGCCGCCGGTGGAGCACGCGGAACTGCAGCCGCCCGCCCGGCAGCCTAGCGGCCCGGCGCGTGCGAGGCCTGCTGCTCTGCCTGCAACTGCACATGCAGGATGCGACGAATCTCCAGAATGGCCTGCGGCGTTTCCTGCACGCTGTGCCAGGAGGTCACCACCAGTTCCGAGGCCGCGCCGTCCAGATGCGCGCTGCGATACGGCACCAGGCCGTCGTCGGAATCGACCAGCGGCACCTGCGGTTTCTCGCGCCCGATGATGGTGTGGTACTGCACGTCTGGAGAGATCGGCAGATCCATCGTGGCACGCACGAACGGATCGGTGTCGCGCAGGTTGTCGATGCTGGTGGGTACCAGCGCGCGGCCTTTGCGGCGGGGAGGGCCGCCCGGATCGTCGCGTTCGCTGTTGGCCAGGTCCTGCATCACATCGCCGAAGCGATCCAGCAACGCGCCCGGCAGGCGTATCAATTTACCGACAAACCGCCCCAGCCCGCCCTCGGCCAGTGGCGTACCGCGATGCGGCGCGGCAATGAAGATGGCGCGGTCCACTTGCGGCATCGGCGAAAAGTGCAGCAACGGCCACAATTTGGCGCGGATACGCGCGCCGCGTTCGCCGTCCAGCCGGTAGTTCTGCAGCAGCGAATCCCATAACTGCTCGCCAGAGGACGACACCAGCAGACGCCCGATCACCCCGCCCATGCTGTGCCCGACCAACACCATCTCGTGCGAGGCGATCGCGCTGCCGGACGGATCGAAGTGCTGCAGGCTGCGTTCCACCAGCGACTGAATTTCCGCGCGGTTGATCGCCATCGGCGCGTTGGTCGGGTAATACACCTGCCAGATCTGGTAGCGCTGGCGCAGCGTTTCATCGCCCATCACTTCATTGGCCACATTGACCCATGCCTCCGGGCTGCTGGCCAGACCGTGCAGCATCAGCAGTACGCGTCGGTCGGGATCGTAGGGCTGCATCAGATACAGGTGAGGACGATCGATACCGCGTGCGCTGCCCAGCATCGACCGCAGCGACTGCTCCGCAAATCCGGATTTGGCCAGCCACAATCCATACGCGGCAGTGAAGTTGCCCGCCAGCGGCACGCGTTGGCCATGCAGCACCACTTCGTTCTGGCGATACGGGTCGTACGGCACCAAGGTAGCGAGGTGGCTGCGCAACACCTCAGCGAGCGTCTGGCCCTCGAAACGCAGCAATATCGTTGCCGGCGCGTACGGCATTTCGCTGAACGTCGGTAACGGGCGATCGGGCGCTGCACCCGCCGCGACGGCCTGCTGCAACGCCAGCCCAGCGGGGTCGCCAACCACTTGCGGGTCCACTTCCGCGACCAGCTCGGCGCCGAATCCATCGCGCCGGTAGGTGCTGCGCAGGCCATTGAAGCGCAGCGCCGAGGCGGCAAAGATCGCACGCGGTGTATTGCCGTCGCCCGGCAGCCGGTAGGCGGACAAATCGACGTCGAGCTGCCAGCGCCCGACCGCGGTGGATGCCGGGGTGGCTTGCCCGGCTTGTTGCGCGCGTGCGAACAAGCGCTCCACCACCTGCTGCACGGCGTAATTGTAATAATCGCGCACCTGCGACTGGCGGTTCTCGAACGCCCGCGCGCTGGGCGCACGCGCGGTGAAAAACAAGTACGCATACGCATGCCGCGCCGCTTCCAGCCAGGCTTCCACCGCGGCATCGCTCATCGTGGCGGGGTTGCGCCCGCTCAGTGCGATGGCCCGCGCGGTCCACAGTTCTGCCTGCGTGGCCAAGCGCCGCTCATCGCCGATACCGGCCTCACTGGTGAGCTGCTGCAGGCACGGTAGCGGCGCAGCGCGGCAGGCCTTGGGCTGCAAGCCGGCAACCTGCAAGGTCTCGCTGCCGGACTGACTCAATTGGCCGGTACTCAGCACATCGCCCCGCGTTTGCGCGATGTAGTCGCCGTTATTGCGCGACTGCACGGTCACCATGGCGCAGCCGCTCAACCACACGGTTGCCAGCGCTCCCGCCAGGAATGCAGCGGCACGACATCGGGGCATGCGCGGCATCATCGCGGCGTGATCGCTGTTGTGCCTGGCGCCGGTACCAGCGGCATGCCGGCACGGATGCGCGCAGAAAAATCCGTGGCCTTGTCGGCGGCGATCGCGCGCGCGGTGAAATGCCCGCGCTGCTTCAAGGTGGCGAAGGAATAACCGGGCATCAGGCCATCGTGGTCGTACGCATATTCGTCGACATAGCCGGACAGCAGCAGGCGATGATCCAGCGGCAGCGTGGGCTGCAGTTGCCGCACCAGCGCAAACACGATCGTGGTGCAGTTGCTGGTGAGCGTGTTGTAGAACGCCGGCTTGCGATCGAGTTGGTTGGCCAGTTCCACATACCCCATGAACATGCGGCGCAACCCCGCCTTGGGAATCGCCAGGCGATACAGGTACATGTCTTCGCCACGCACGTTGGTGCGTACGCGCAGGATGTCGCGTTCGTCGGCGGCGACCAGGGTTTCTTCGAAACTGCGAAAGAATCCACCCAACGCAGAAAACGATTCGCCACGTTCCTTACGGATTTCCAGCGAAAACACCACGTGCGAACCATCGTCGAAGCCGAACGACACCAGCGTGTGCGCGATCGCCGGGCCCATCCAGTACGAGAGCGCAAGATCCGCGCTGACCAGGCGGTTCAGGTCGTAGTGGCGCGTCTCCCAATGCGGCACATAGTCGGTCTCGCTGCGCCAATCGAAGTTGCGCACGTTATGCAGTGTAACGATGTTGCCGTGCACCTGCGGCTGCAGACGCTGGGCGACATCGTCGGCCCAGTCGCGATCCTGGCTGGGCTGCATCATCCACCACGACACTGCCAGCACCACGAACGCGGCACTGAAGATGCCCACCAGGGCCCAGTTCTCGCGGCCACAACGCATCCCCCATAACGCTGCCACCGCCATCGCGCACCACGAGGCCACCCATCCGGCGCGTACGAAGGCATTGCCGGTCAGTGCGTAATAAATCGCCAGTCCGCCCCATGCGGCGGCCAGCACCAGCGCAACGCGCAGGGTCCAGCGCCCGATGCGGGCACGTGTGGCCGGTGTCACCGCGTGCCGCCTGCGGGCACCTGCATGCCCAGCGCGTGCATCAACAGGTCGGCCGAGCGATGCGCAAGCCGTTTGCGTTCTGCCTCGTCGTTGCCGCGCAGGCAGCTGCCCAGCATGTCGATCACCAGCAGCACTTGCTCCTCGTCGACATCGGCCCGGCACAGCCCGGCGTCGCGGGCGCGATGCACGAACGGCAGGAAGATGCCGACCACACGCCGGTCTGCGGCCTCCACCGCGGGGTGCGCGCGTTCGATCGAGCGCCAGAAATCCACCAGCGGCGACGACTGGGCGATGTGCTCGGCGACGTCGTGCAGCAGCACCGCCAGGCCATCCGGGCGGTCGGCGAGATCGGCGGCAAGACGCTCCAGCCCATCCAGGCCACGCGCCATCAATGCCGTCAGCAGCGCCAGCCGGTCGGGGAAATTGCGGTACAGCGTGGCGCGCCCCAGACCGGCGCGTTCCACCACCAGCTCCAGCGGGGCATTGACGCCGTGTTCGCTGAATACCTCGTCGGCGGCATCGAGAATCTGCCGGCGGCGCAGCGCGGCATCGGGGCGGGAAGTCATCATGCCGGCATTATCGGACAGATTTGTCCGTTTACGCCAGAGTCCGCTTGTTCAATCCCCGCGCTGTCCGACCAACGGCGTGGTTGCCGCTGGCTTGCGGTGGATCTGCTCCCTACCCGCCCCTGCAGCCGGCCATGCGATCAACCGGTGTTCTGCACGCCTTGCGAGACGCCATTGACGCAGGCCACCAGCGCACGCAGCAGCGCTTCGTCTTCGCCGTCGGTTGCCCGCCAGCGTTGCAGCAGGTCCACCTGCAGCACGCTGATCGGATCGATGTACGGGTTGCGCAAGCGGATCGACAACGCCAGCCGCGGGTCGTGCTGCAACAGCGACTGTTGTTGCAGCAGCGCCTTGACCCAGCCCTTGGTCAGCGCCAGCTCGTCGCGAATCAGCGGGAAAAACCGCGTGTGCAGGTCCCCGGACAAGCGCGAGAACAACTCGGCGATATTCAGATCTCCCTTGGACAGCACCATGGCGATGTCGTCCAGAAAGGTGCGGAAGAACGGCCAGTCCTGCGCCATTTCGCGCAAGGTGTCTTCATGCCCGGCATCCACCGCGGCCTGCAGTCCGCTGCCGACGCCGTACCACCCCGGAATGACCGCGCGCGCCTGGCTCCACGCGAACACCCACGGAATCGCACGCAGGTTGGACAAGGCCGCGTCCTGGCCCAGCCGCCGCGACGGGCGCGAGCCCAGCGTCATGCGCTCGATCACATCGATCGGCGTGGCCAGGCGGAAGTACTGCATGAACTCCGGCGCACCGACGAAGGCGCGGTAGGCCACCGTGCTGCGCTCGGCCACCAGATCCATCACCGGGCGCCAGCGCGCCTCGCGCGGCTCGGGCGCACGCGGGCGCACGCGGGCGCAGGCTGGACAACAGCACCGCACCGGTCATCTGCTCCAGCGAGCGCAGCGCCAACGCGCGGATGCCGTACTTGCGGTGGATCACCTCGCCCTGCTCGGTGACGCGCAGGCGGCCATCCACGCTGCCGCGCGGTGCGGCATCCAGCGCGCGGCTGGTCTTGCCGCCGCCGCGCGCGATCGAACCGCCACGGCCGTGGAAGAAGGTCAGCCGCACGCCCAACTCGGCCGCCGCTTCCAGCAGCTCGACCTGCGCACGTTGCAGGCCCCAGCGCGAGGCGGCGATGCCACCGTCCTTGCCGCTATCCGAATAGCCCAGCATCACCATCTGGGTATCGCCGCGCGCGGCCAGATGCTGGCGATACACCGGGTCGGCCAGCAGGTCCTGCACGGTGCCGGTACCGCCGCGCAGGTCGTCCACGGTTTCGAACAGCGGCACGATATCCAGCGGCACCGCGCCGGCGTCGTCGACCAAGCCGCCACGCCGCGCCAGCGCCAGCACGGTCAGCACGTCGGCGCGGTTATGCGCCATCGAGATGATGTAGCTGCCCAATGCATCGGCGCCATGGCGGGTGCGTGCATCGGCGAGCGCGGCGAATACCGCATCCAGACGCGCGTTGCCTTCATCGTCCACGCGCGGCAGGGGCTCCTGCCCTGCGGCATACGGGCCGAGCACGGCAGCACGCTGGGTGGCGTCCTGCGCATCCCAGTCGGCCTGGCCCAGGGCATCGGCCACCGCGCGCGCATGCACGCTCGATTCCTGGCGCACGTCCAGCCGCGCCAGATGGAACCCGAAGCTGCGCACGCGCCACAGCAGACGCCGCACCGCGAACCACCCAGCATGTAGGCCCTTGTTGGCCTGCAGGCTGTCTAGGATCAATTGCAGATCATGTTCGAGCTCCGATGGAGCCGCATACGCACCTTCGGCATCGTCCACGGTGGCTTGCAGCCGTGCGCGCATCAGGTCGTTGAGCAGGCGGTACGGCATGTCGCCATGGCGCGGGCGCGAACGCGCGGCGGCCTCGGGCAGCAGTGCGCGGTAGCGTTCCAGCTGTGCGGTGAGTTCGGGGCTGACCTGCACCAGCGGGGTCGACTGACTGAGCAGGCTGGCCAGCTGCCACAGTTCTTTTTGATAGCGGTCCAGCACTGCGCGCCGCTGCGCGTCCAGCGTCCCGGCGATGGTGTTGGCATCCACATTGGGATTGCCGTCCATGTCGCCGCCCACCCAGGTGCCGAAACGCAGCAGACGCGGCAATGCCGGCACGCTGCCGTAGGTTTCTTCGATGGCGTGTTCCAGCGTTTCGTACATCACCGGGATGACGCGGTAGAGCACCTGGGTGAGATAGAAGCCCACATGCTCGCGCTCGTCGTCCACGGTGGGGCGCACCGGCGAGGAATCGGCGGTCTGCCACGACGCGGTCAGGGCCATGCGGAAGCGCGCGGCATCGCTGGCGCGTTCGTTGGGCGTGCGCATGCCGTCCAGGTTGTCGACCAGGCTGGCGACCATCAGCTGTTCTTTTTCCAGCAGCGCGCGGCGCACCGCCTCGGTGGGATGCGCGGTGAACACCGGCTCCACATCGATGCGCGGCAACCATTGGCTGAGTTCGTCCAGGGTCACGCCCTGCGCCTTGAGGCGGCGCAACGCGTCGTGCAGGCCATCGGGCTGCGGCGTGTCGGTGCCGCTGCGCTGGTATTCGCGGCGGCGCCGGATGCGGTGCACGCGCTCGGCGATATTGACCACCTGGAAATAGGTACTGAAGGCGCGCACCAGCGCTTCGGCGTCGCGCGGCGCCCGCCCGGTGAGTTGTTCGCTCAGCGTGGAAGGTGGCGCATCGCTTTCGCGCCGCGAGATGGCGGTGGTGCGCACGCGTTCGATTTCATCGAGGAATTCCGCAGAGACCTGCTCGGCGAGCAGATCGCCCACCAGTGCACCGAGCCGACGCACATCGTCGCGCAAGGGAAGATCGGGGGTAGCGAACACAAGACTGCTGCGGTACTCGTTCATCGGAAACGCACACCCTCTTCAAGCGCAAAGTCGTCGAAGACTAACCCAAAAGAATTAGATGATCGCGACGACGGTGACGGTTTCAACACCAACCATCGTGTGCCAATGCGCGTATCCGAGGGCTCTCGTAGGAGCGCGCTCTCGCGCGACGGGGTCTTCCCGGTAATGCCCTCGCGAGCAAGCCCGCTCTACGCGGTGCAGCTTTCCCGATAACGCCCCCGCGGGCCAGCCGGCTCCTACGGGTGATCGCAGCACTGATCTGCACGGCTCAGCAGATGCTGCCGGTGCGCCCCCAGCCGCGGTTGCTGTAGGAGCGCACCCGGGCGCGAAGAAGCCTTATCGATCAAGCCGCATCGCGCGCAAGTGCGCTCCTACCGGTGCCAGCGCGCCATCGATCAACGTGTGCGTGAAGCGCTCGCATCCTTCACCGGCTCGCCGACATTGGTCGTCAACCACTGCTCGCTTTCGGCCAGCATCTGCATGATCGATTGCCGCGCGCGGTACGCATGCGATTCGTTGGGCAACAGTACCAGGCGCGCAGTACCGCCCAGGCCCTTGATCGCAGCGAACATGCGTTCGCTCTGGATCGGGAAGGTGCCGGTATTGTTGTCGTCCTGGCCGTGGATCAGCAGCAGCGGGGCCTTGATCTTGTCGGCGTAATTGAACGGCGACATCGCCTGGTACACCGGTTGCGCCTGCCAGTAATTGCGTTCTTCGGCCTGGAAGCCGAACGGGGTGAGCGTGCGGTTGTAGGCGCCGCTACGTGCGATGCCGGCCTTGAACAGGCGCGTGTGCGCAAGCAGGTTGGCAGTCATGAAGGCACCGTAGGAATGCCCGCCGATGGCGACGTGCTCGCGGTCGGTCACGCCACGCTGCACCACTTCGTCCACGGCGGCCTGCGCATCGGCGATCAGCTGCGGCACATAGGTGTCGTTGGGTTCGGCATCGCCTTCGCCGACGATCGGCATGCTCGGGTTGTTGAGCACCACGTAGCCGATCGCCAGAAACGCCTGCGGCCCCCAGTAGCTGATCGCGTTGAAACGGTACGGCGAGTCGGTGACCTGGCTGGCGGTGTCGGCGCTTTTGAATTCGCCCGGGTAGGCCCACATCAGCAGCGGCCGCGGGCCGTCGCGTTTGGGGTCGTAACCGGGCGGCAGCAAGAGCGTGGCGGTAAGGTCCACGCCGTCGGCACGCTTGTAGCGGATCTGCTCCTTCTGCACGCCGCGCAACTGCGGCAGCGGGTGTGCGAAGTGCGTCAACGCACGCGGTGCAGGCGCCGCATCGCCCAGCGACTGCACGACATAGTTGGCCGGTTCCTCCGGCGATTCGCGGCTGAGCAGCAGTTGCGTGGCCTGTGCGTCCAGCAAGGCCAGCGGTGCGGAATAGGTCGGCGCCTGCGAGTGGAACAACCGCGTGGCCTGCTTGCTGCGCAGATCGAATCGATCGACAAATGGGCGGTCGCCCTCCGGCGAAGCGCCCTTGCCGAACAGGAACAAGCTGTTGCCATCGCTGCTGGTCTGCAGCAGCGGGCGGCCCTTGCCATCGGCCACCGTCGCCGGCGTGCCCGGGTCCTTGTAGCGGTCCTGCGAGGAGCGGTCCCACAACAGTTCGGGCGCACGTTGCGGTTGATCCGGTGCGAGGCGCCATTGCTTGGTGCGGCGGGTCTTCCACCAGCTTTCGCTCACGATCGCCAAGTCGCCGCGGCCCCATTGAATGCCTTCAAAGCGGCTGCCCAGCTGCGCCAGCGTCACCGGTGCGCGGTTAAACGGCGCGGCCTGCATCCGCACCGCATCGCGGACCTTGCTCTCGCGTGCCGGGTCGCCACCGTCCTGCGCTTCGGCCCACACCAGCGTGGCCGGCGCATCGTGCCGCCAGGCGATGTCGCGCACGCCGGTCGGCACCGCGTCGTTACCGGTCGGCAGGCCTTCCACCAGCGGCAGCTGCGCGATCTGGCGCACCGGTTTGCCCTGCAGGTCCAGCACCTCGATGCGGCGCGCGAAGTTGTCCACCGGCACCAGATACGAGAACGGCCGCTCGATGCGTTCGCTCAGGATGTAACGGCCATCCGGCGACACCGACAGGTTGAGATAGATGCCCGGCGTGCCGATCGGGCGCACCTGCCCGGCCACCGTGACGATGATCGGTTGGCCGGTGGCGTAGTACTCGAACACGCGCGCATCGGCTTCGTTGCGCAACAGGTCCTGATAGGTGGGCAGCGAGCGCACCCCGGCAGCCGCACTGGTCTGCTGGGTCGCCGGGCCGGTTGGCGTCGCGTCGCGGGTCGGCGGCGCGCCCTGCCCTGCCACCTGTTGCTGCAACAGCAGGCCACTGCCATCGGGCAACCAACGCAAGTCGTCGTTGACGCTGGTGTTCAGGCCGGCCACCAGCCGGCGCGCCTGCCCGGCGGCCACGTCCACCAACCACAGCTCGTTGGCGCCGCTGGCGGCATCTTCGCGGCGAAACGCCAGGTAACGCTGGTCGGGCGACCAGCTCAGATCGGCCAGCGACAGCGGGGAGGGCAACCCGGCGATCTGCCGCTCGCTGCCGTCGGCCACCGACAGCAGCCACAGCTTGCTGGCGAACGCAAAGCGGCTGGCCGCAAAGGTCTTCGGATGGATGCGCAGGCCGGCCAGCTTCAGCTCCGGCTGGGCCACCTCGGCGATGTCAGGCAGTGCCGGCATTTGCAGCATCGCGGCCAGATCGCGCCTGGGCGAGAGCTGCAGCAGCGGCGCACGCGGGGCGTCCACCACTGCCTGCAGCGCCTTGGACGGCAGTCGGTAATTGCTGCCTGGCGCAGGGCCCGGTTGCACGACTGCCGCGCCGGTTGCTGCCGGGCTAGCCGCCCCGGCCAGCACCGGTGCGCTCAATGCCAGCGCTCCTGCCAACGCCCATGTGTGCTGCCGCCAGCCTTGCGCATGCCGTTTCGCCTGCATTGTCCGTCCCCGCCGATGATCGACTCCGGACCATAGCAGCCGCCTGCCGGCCGCTCCCCTGCCGTTGGTAGGGGGTGGGCCGCAATTCATGCCGCGCGGGGGTGCTGCCGATATAATCGGGCACTCTCGTCGAGGGGCGCTGCGACCGGTAGGGCGGACTGATCCGCTCACTGCACCACAAGGTGCAGGCAATACGGCCAGGCTCGACCAGCAGTTACCGTTCAACGGCGCCCGGCATTGCAGACATTCGTTTGCCTACCGGAGCCATTGCATGAACGCTGTCACAAAGATCACCCCGCACACCGACTACAAGATTGCCGACATCTCCCTGGCAGATTGGGGCCGCAAGGAGCTGGACATCGCCGAGCACGAAATGCCGGGCCTGATGTCGATCCGCCGCAAGCATGCGCAGACCAAGCCGCTGAAGGATGTGCGCATCACCGGCTCGCTGCACATGACCATCCAGACCGCGGTGCTGATCGAAACGCTCAAGGACATCGGCGCCGATGTGCGCTGGGCCTCGTGCAACATCTTCTCCACCCAGGACCACGCCGCCGCCGCGATCGCCGCGACCGGCACGCCCGTGTTCGCCTGGAAGGGCGAGACGCTGGAAGAGTACTGGGACTGCACCCTGGACGCGCTGACCTTCACCCTGCCCGACGGCACCCTCACCGGCCCCGAGCTGGTGGTGGACGACGGCGGCGACGTCACCCTGCTGATCCACAAGGGCTACGAGCTCGAAAACGGCAGCACCTGGGTGGACGAGCCGGCCTCCTCGCACGAAGAGGGCGTCATCAAGGCGTTGCTCAAGCGCGTGGCCGTCGAGCGCCCGGGTTACTGGGGCCGCGTGGTCAAGGACTGGAAGGGCGTCTCCGAAGAGACCACCACCGGCGTGCACCGCCTGTATCAGATTGCCGAAGCCGGCAAGCTGCTGATCCCGGCCATCAACGTCAACGACTCGGTCACCAAGAGCAAGTTCGACAACCTGTACGGCTGCCGCGAGTCGCTGGCCGATGGCCTCAAGCGCGCGATGGACGTGATGCTGGCCGGCAAGGTCGCCGTGGTCTGCGGCTACGGCGATGTCGGCAAGGGCAGTGCCGCCTCGCTGCGCGCCTATGGCGCCCGCGTGATCGTCACTGAAATCGACCCGATCTGCGCATTGCAGGCCTCGATGGAAGGCTTCGAAGTCAACACCATCGAATCCACCCTGGGCCGGGCCGACATCTACGTCACCACCACCGGCAACAAGGACATCATCACCGTCGAGCACCTGCAGGCGATGAAGGACCAGGCCATCGTCTGCAACATCGGCCACTTCGACAACGAGATCCAGGTCGATGCGCTCAAGGCGCTGAAGGACGTGCAGAAGATCAACATCAAGCCGCAGGTGGACAAGTATGTGTTCCCCAACGGCAACGCGATCTTCCTGCTGGCCGACGGCCGCCTGGTGAACCTGGGCTGCGCCACCGGCCACCCGAGCTTCGTGATGTCCAACTCGTTCGCCAACCAGACCCTGGCCCAGATCGACCTGTGGGAAAAGCGCGACAGCTACGAGAAGAAGGTCTACATCCTGCCCAAGCACCTGGATGAAGAAGTCGCGCGCCTGCACCTGGAAAAGATCGGCGTGAAGCTGACCACCCTGACCAAGGACCAGGCCGACTACCTCGGCGTGGACGTGGCTGGCCCGTACAAGCCGGATCATTATCGCTACTGATCCATCGGCGAACCATCGCGATGCAAACAAACGGGCGCCGCAAGGCGCCCGTTTTGTTTGTGATTGGCGGGGACTTCTCCCGGCTGAGATGCTGTCCCACGCCTGCATTACGTTGGCCTGCGCCTCCACCCACAGAGCCCGCGCAAGCACCACTCCAAGAATCCGCCTGCAGGAATAAGCCGCTCTTTACTGCTCACAGTGAAACAGAACCGGTGCCTGGCTCTTTGCGTGTATCCGCCCGCACGTACACCGAGATCTGGATGCGGCTGCGCGCATCGTACGGCTCGCGGCCCCACCCACCCCACCGCGTATGCAGTCGCAAACCGGCGATCTGCGCCATCAGGTCGAGTTCCGACGGCCACACATAACGCCGGCGTTCGGAAAAGATGCGCGTGCCATCCTCGCTCAGAACGACCACCCGTTGATCGATCCGCTGTTGCACCGGCTCGGGTTGCGAGCACACCAGCATCACGGCAGCGCCCTCGTGCTGCGACTCCGGAATATCCAGTACCTGGGTTATCTTTCCATTGCCGTCGAACACTTCGGCGCCAGGTACCGCGGTCTGGATCACGAGCATGCCGTCGGGCGCAAGGCAACGCGCGGCATTGACGACGCAGCGCACCTGCTCGGCCTGGGTGAGCAGGTAGCCGAACGCGTTCACCGCGTAGATCAGACCAAACGGACCACTCAACGGCATGTCGGCAAAATCGGCGCGGACCAGTTGCAGCTGATCGCTGCCAGGTTTGGCACGCAACGCGTCAAGCATTGCGCGCGCATTGTCGATGCCGGTCACCGGCACGCCACATTGGGCCAACGGCAGTGCGATACGCCCGCTGCCGATGCCCAACTCCAGCGACGCACGGCCATCGGCAAGATCCGCCAAAGTCTGCACGCACCGCTGCAGTGCCTGCGTCGGCCAACGATCATGGATGCTGTCGTAAAACGCCGCCATCCGATCGTATTGGGAATAACCGGGCATCCTGCGCGCTCGCATTCGGAACATTTCGGGGATAGTACGCGGCGATGCAGGCGTGAGCGTTCGCGGCCGAGACAACGACTCGAAATTACTACGCATGCCGCGACAGATCTGCGCAATCCGGTTTGACCCATGCAGGGCATATGCAATTTATTGAACCCTGTTCAAACAACATCGTTTTTGAATAATTTCTACATAGATCAGCGTGCTGTTCCCATCGATCGTTTTATAAGGAGATTGTGATGAACCGTCTTTTTCATGCTCTGTCGCGCTGGATCCAGGCCATCGGGGGTCGCAAGCTCGGTTACATCTACACCTACTAACCCCCCAAGCTGTCACAGGAAGCGAGACCTCCTCCCGTGACAGCGTGGCCTCGCCATCGGCCCGCTCCGTCCACAACGCGCCGTCCGCTTCGTCGTCGGCCACACCCAAATGCGCATGAATTCAGGTCGTGGGCACGCAATCCCACCCGGCCCGGTTGGGCACTGGGCGTTCGGCAACCGCCGGCAGTTCTCCGAAGATCCTCTGGCATTTCTGCAATCGTGTGCGCGCGCGCATGGCGACGTGGTCAGGGTCGCCCAACGCACATACCTGATCGCCGCGCCGGCCACGATCGCTACGGTGTTGAGCGACGATGGGACGCTTTACGGAAAAACCGATCCCGACCCGGTCGCGCGGCGCGCGGCATTCCCCGCTTCGGTCATGAACAGCAGTGGCGTCGTCTGGCGCCAAAGGCGGCAGACACTGCAGCCTGCATTTCGTGCCGCCTTGGTGCGCGACTCCGCAGTGCAGGCATCGACTGCCACGTTGGCGCTTCTACGCGAACAGGACGAGTGTGTCGCTGCACAGGACATGCGCACACTGATGACCAGATTATGTGCGCAATTGGGCGCCGGCTTTCTCCTTGGAAATCCGGATCATGCACCGGACCTGCTGCGCATGCTGCCGATGATCGATACGATCCTGCAGCAGACGCGCCATCAATCCCTGGTGCCGATGTGGTGGCCATCGGCGCATCGACAGCGCATGCGCCGCGCACGCGACGAGCTTCAACTGGCGCTGGACCAAATTTTGATGCGTGCTCGGCAGCAGCCACCCCACGCAGCATCGGTCCTGTCGCTGCTGTTGGCCGACGCTGCACAGGGTGACAGCCACTGGTGCCGCGACGAAGCTGCGGCGATGCTGATGTCCGCGTTGGAACCGATGGCGGCCGCACTGACGTGGACCTTGCTGCTACTGGCGCAGCATCCGCACGTGGCGCAGCAGGTTACGCAGGAAGCGGAAGGACTGGACGATGTTGATAACGCAACCGGCACCGGGTTGCTCGACCGCTTGCCGCATGCGCGGGCCTGCGTGAAAGAGGCCATGCGCCTGTATCCGCCGGCCTGGATGACCGCGCGGATTGCGCAACGCGACACCACCCTGGACGGCTTCCACGTTCCAAGCGGCACCCAGCTGCTGATCAGCCCATGGGTGGTGCACCGCGACGAACGTCATTTCCCCGATCCCGAGGCGTTCCTGCCTGCCCGCTGGCTAGACGATACCGCCACGCACTCGCTGGCGCGCTACAGCTACTTTCCATTCGGCGGCGGCCCACGCAGCTGCATCGGCAGCATGCTGGCCCTCACCCAGATGACCGCGGTCATCGCCACCGTGTTGCGGTCGCGCAGCCTGCATCTGGCTGCCGATGCTCGCCCCACGCCTTTTCCCGCGCTCGTGTTACGACCATTGGATGTGCGCATCGCACTGCGGCCACGACCGGGCATCGCATCTCGCCTAGGCACTGCCGCATGACCGATCTACACATCCGCAAAAAGCTCAGGGAATATCCACATCGATTCTTCGACTCCAGCGTCTGGAACGATCTATCTCTGCGCGAAGGAGATATCGTGATCGCCAGTTACGCCAAGGCCGGCACGACCTGGCTGCAGCAGATCGTGGCGCAACTGATCTTCGGCGGCGAAGCAGAGGTCGATGTTTCGGCCATTTCACCTTGGGTCGACGGCGTTTATCCGGACAAGGCAACCAAGCTCGCGCTGCTGGACGCGCAGAGCCATCGACGCTTCATGAAGACGCACTTGCCGGCCGATGCGCTGGTCACCACCACGCTGGCCAAATATCTGTATATCGGCCGCGATGGACGCGACATTGCACTGAGTCTGTATGACCATCAATGCGCGGTGAGCCAGGATGCGCAGGCACGTCTGGACGCTGGCGGTGGTGAACCCGGCAAGCTGCGCGTGCTGCCGCCGCCGCAGCTGACGCGCGATGCCTATGTGGCGCATTGGCTGGAACATGATGGAGCGCCATTCTGGCCGTTATGGGAAGGCGTACGTTCGTGGTGGGAGCGACGCGAGGATGCGAACGTGCTGCAGCTTCACTACAACGACCTGCTCGACGACCTGTCCGGGCAGGTCCGCCGCATCGCCGCCTTCCTCGACATTCCGGTTCCACCCGGCAAATGGGACACGATCGTGGCGCACTGCCGCTTCGATTACATGCGACAGCATGCAGCGCGGTACGTGCCTCAGGGCGCCGGCCTGTGGCGCGAAGGCGGCAAGGCGTTCTTCAACCAGGGTCGCAACGGTCGCTGGCGCACTGCCCTGCCGGACGCGCTCAATCACGCATATGTGCAACGCGCACATGCGGAACTCGGCGAAGACGCAGCGCAGTGGCTGGCGCACGGCCAAGCGCGGACGTCGTGAGCCTGCAACTCATCGGCGCCGGCCTGGGCCGCACTGGCACCCTCTCCCTGAAGCTGGCACTCGAGCAGCTCGGCGTGGGCCGCTGCTATCACGCGATGGAACTGGCAGCGAATCTGCGTCGAGACCTACCGCGCTGGGAGGCGGCGATCGACGGGCACCCGGATTGGGATGCACTGTTCGGCGGCTATGCGGCGACCACCGACTATCCCGGTTGCTGCTTCTGGGAGGAATTGTCCGCACACTTTCCGCGCGCCAAGGTGATCCTGACCATGCGCGACCCCGACGCGTGGTTCGACTCGGTCAGCGAAACGATCTTCTCCGGCGACGGCAGCGTGCCGTCGCTATTTGGCGCCCATGGCCAACGCGTGAGCCGCTTCTTGCGTCGCGACATCCAGGCACACCTCGGTGATCGCGACTTCATGACCGAATACTTCCGTCGCTGGAACCAGGGCGTGATCGCGCGCGTACCGCCGTCTCGCCTGTTGGTGCTCGACGCCGACGCCGACACGCACTGGGAACGCCTGTGTGCATTTCTCGATCTGCCAGTGCCGGCGCTGCCGTATCCCCGCGTCCATGCTCGACGCGCCGGGAACGCGTCGGTGCGTCCGCTGCCAACGGAGCCGGCCTTGATCGAACACCGCATGCGCAACTACCTGGAAAGGCTCGCCGAAGAGGCCTTCCTGCCGCCGACTGCCCTGTAACCGGTGCGACCCGCTTGGGTCACGCCAGGCCAAATGCGGCGTCCGATGCGACAACCCGCAGGCTGCCGATGCGAATCAGGTCTGCGGCGACTGCGCTGGAGCCATGCGGTTGGTACTGAATCGCGCCGGTGGCGCGTGGCCCTCGGCCATTGCATTGCTACCGAACCGCTCACCCACGCCAATTGGCATTGCGCTCCCAGAACGCGACGCTACGCCGGTACGCATCGCGGTCCAGCGGGGTGCCCGAGCCGCCCTCTTCCACGCCCAAGGCATTGCGCAACATGGTGATCGGTGCCATCGGAATTTCGTCCGGCTCTGCGGTGTAGAGGCAACCGACCACGCCCCAGTCTGCCTCGATGGGCGTGCCTTCCTTGGCCAACTGGTCGCGGCTGTAGAGGATGGGCAGCAGATACGCGGCCACCGGTGGCTCGACACCTTCGAACCAACGCACCAGCACGGCCAATTCCTGCGTGCTGCGCGCCTCGTAGCCGGAACGCAGCAGGTGCCGGTTGTCATCGGTGACGGGAATGGTGAGGCAGCGGGTCGAAGTCCAGTTGCGGTGCACATGCAACTGACAAAACGGTGCATAGCCCTCGATCACGCGTAACGGCGGCTCATCGTTGAGCCGCTGGACGAACTGCTCCGGCGTGCAGTCCTGGATGGCATTGCGACGCCCATCGCGCGGGAACAAGCGGGTGCGGGCGAACTGGGTCAAGACGATCGACATGGGCGGGCTATGCGGCGACAAAGAGCGCCAGGTTAGCGCGCAGGCGCTCGCACGACTACGTTGATCAGCATCCACCAACCGCGTGGCGATCGGCCTGGCGCGAGTGCCTGGCCTGGTTTCCGGCGGTCCGCGAACACGCACCCACAGCATGCAGGTGCGCAGCATGCAGCATTGTCGCGCCTGCGGTGGCGCTGACCCCATCCAGCAATCACCCAATGCGGCAGTTCGCCGGCGCTACCAGATCAGATCGTCCGGCACCTTGAACTGGCTGTAGTAGTCGTCATCGCTGTCGGGCGCGGCCGGCGCGCTGTTGCGTCCGTGGTCCAGCACCACGGCATCGGCATCGCGGCTGTACACCTTGTCGGCGGCTGCGCGCGGAATCAGCTCAAAGCCATCGCCGTACCGCACGATCACCAGCGCGCCGCTGGCCAACTGGCTGCGCAGCGTCGTGGTGACCAGCACGCTGCGGATCACGCTGCCGTCGTTGAAGCGGTAGTCGATCTCGCCTTCGCGCTTGACCTTGTTGGTCTCCACGATCTGCCGCACCTGCGCGAGCACCTCCTGTCGGCGCACCTGCACGTTGCGCTCTTCGGCCAGCGCACGATCGCGCTCGGCACGCTCGGCCTGCAGGCGCGCCGCATCGACCTTGTCCGTCGCCGCCGGCTGCACCGCCGCGCCCTTGGCATGGCGCTGCTTGACCTGTTCGCGCGCAACCTTGTCCACCTGGGCCTTTTTCACCAGGCCGGCCTTGAGCAGCTGTTCTTGCAATGGATTGCGCATTGGGAGGCCGGGCAGTGGACTGGCAGCTAGTTTAACGCGGCCAGCGCCGCCTCATCGTCGCAGCCGGGCCGAGCCGTTGGTATCGCCTGCGTCAGGATCGCGGCCGTGCCGCTGCACGTCGCAACCCGCCGCATGCTCGGCCTCATCGCCGCTGCGATGAGCCGTTGTTGCTCGGCGCGATGGGGATGCAGCGTGCAGCCGAAAATCGGCACCTTGGCGTTGCCGGACAAGGCAGCGTGGCGTGCAAAGGTGACGTGCACGATGCCAACGGCAAACAGTGCAAGCAGCTGTTCTATGTCACCAGCGACGGTCTAGCCAGATGCGCCGGCCACGTTGCACGCGCCGCATGCTGACGATGCGACTAGGCTATCGCTAGGTCTTGATTCGATACGGCCAGTGCGGGCGAGATGGCAACGGCCGCGTGGTTCACTGATTTTTGCGACCAATCGCGCCGTTGGCGCCCAACCCCGCGCCCAGTTTGCTGGCCCGCTGCAGTGAATACGTATGCACAATACCCATGCTGCGCCGCGATGCGCGCTTAGCATCACCGCGCGCTGCACGCCGTGCGCGCGCTTTCCGGAACAGGGGCCGGAGGCCTTGATGCGGGCATCGCGCACTGCGCGTCGGCCTGCGCTTACCACTGGAGATCGATCCGATGCGCAACACGCCTGCTCATGCTCCACCTTCACTGCTGCAACGCGGTGCACGTCTCTTGCTGACTGCATTGGTCCTGCTGCTGACCACTGCCAACGCGCAGGCCGATGTCATCCTGCATGCCTTCAACTGGCCGTATGCCACGGTCGAAGCGCGCGCCAAGCAGATTGCCGATGCCGGCTACCGCAAGGTATTGGTGGCCCCCGCGTACCGCTCCGAAGGAAGTGCCTGGTGGGCGCGCTATCAACCCCAGGACATCCGCCTGATCGATAACCCGCTCGGCGACACCGCCGCATTCAAGAAAATGGTCCAGGCGCTGGCCAACAACGGCGTGGAAACCTATGCCGACATCGTGTTCAACCACATGGCCAACGAAGCGGCCACGCGTTCGGACCTCAATTACCCGGGCAGCGCGGTGCTGTCGCAGTACGCTGCAAACCCCGGCCGTTACGATGCGCTGCGTCTGTTCGGCACGCTGCAGTCGAACTTCCTCAGCGCCAGCGATTTCGGCCCGGCGCAATGCATCAGCAACTACAACGACGCCTACCAGGTGCGCAATTACCGCATCTGCGGCGGCGGCAGCGATCCAGGCCTGCCGGATTTGATCGGCAACGACTGGGTGGTGCAGCAGCAGCGCGCCTATCTGCAGGCGCTCAAGAGCATTGGCGTGACCGGCTTCCGGGTGGATGCGGCCAAGCATATGACCTTCGACCATCTCAATCGCGTCTTCGATGCCGGCATCGGCTCGGGTGTGTATGTCTTCGGCGAAGTGATCACCGGCGGCGGCACGGGCAATGGCGATTACGACCAGTTCCTGGCGCCGTATCTGCAATCCACGCCGCATGCGGCCTACGACTTTCCATTGTTCAATGCGGTGCGCAATGCGTTCGCCATTGGCGCCAGCATGCAGCAGCTGGTGGACCCCGCCGCGTCGGGCCAGGCATTGCCGGGCAACCGCGCCGTGACCTTTGCAGTGACCCACGACATTCCCAACAACGCCGGCTTCCGCTACGCGATTCTCGACCCGGTGGATGAAACGCTGGCCTATGCCTACCTGATCGGTCGCAATGGCGGCATGCCGATGATCTATACCGACAACAACGAAAGCGGCGACAACCGCTGGGTCAACGCCTATCTCCGCGACGACCTGCGCCGCATGATCGGCTTCCATAACGGCGTGCAGGGCACCGATATGCAGGTCCTGTCGTCCAGCTCCTGCCACATCCTGTTCCGTCGCGGCAGCTTGGGCATCGTGGGCATCAATAAGTGCGGCAACCCGGTCACCACCACGGTGGGAATGAACAACAGCGTGTTGTACTGGAATGCCGATTACGTGGACGCGCTGGGCTCGGGCAACGTGGTGCGCATTTCCAGCAGCTCCTACACCTTTACCCTGCCGGCGCGTGGCGCGCGCATGTGGCGCCGTTGAGCAACCGCCACAGTCTGGCGATGACACGCCGTTGCAGTGTTCTCGTCGCTTGAAACGGTGAGTGCGGCGTATCGTGCGACCTCGCACGAGAACGCTGCAATACGATCAAGGCGAAGCCCCCGACGCAAACCGGCGTACGGGGGCTTCGTTGTCTCTGCGGGCTGGCGCCGATCGACTGCGCCGCCAGCAGGCCATTGGGTGCAGCGCACATGCGCACTCGCATCGATGGACCGACGCCATGCGTTGCAGTCGGCGCGTTTGGTGCGGCGCTGCGCATCGCGATGGGCGAACGACGTTGGCAGCGGCGCACGACTGCGTGCCCCGAATAACTTGCACAGATAGCATCCGGCCGCAGCACCACTTGCATTGACCGGCGGTGTTCGCCGTCGGCCGAGCGGACTGACCGACCTACCAGGCGAACGCTGCGGTGACCTGGCGTGCGCCAAGCATGAACGCATCTGCCACGTGCACGAACGGTGCAATATCCACTTCCGATTGGCCCGCGCGTATCAGCTGCATGAAGCGGCCGTACAAGCCGTCGTATTCGCTGGCCGCAGGCAGCGCCTGCGGTTGCCCATCGATGCTCAACTTGGCCCCGCCTTCGCTGAGCACGAGCAGGCCCGCGGTGGTTTCCACTTCGATATCCCAGCGCTGGTGCCCGGTCTGCAGGAAATCGAATTCGGCCGTCACCGGCAGTCCTGCGGTGTCGACGAACGCGAGCCTGGCATACAGCGGTGCCTGGCGGTTTTCCGGGGTGTGCAGCTCGGCGTCGCGCAGCGCCAAGCTGCGTGGCAGCAGATGGGTCGCGATGGAGAGCGCATTGATGCCCGGGTCGAACACCCCCATGCCGCCGGGTTCCAGAATCCAGTCCTGGCCTGGATGCCAGTGGCGGATGTCTTCCTTCCAGGTGATGTGCGCGCGCACGAGTTGCTTGTCGGCCAACCAGGCACGCGCAGGCGCGACACCGGCGGCACAGCGCGAATGCCAGCTGGTGAACAGGGTACGTTGCGCACGCTGCGCCACGGCTTGCAGGTCATGAATTTCGGCGAGCGTGGCGGCCGGCGGCTTTTCCAGAAACACATGGCGGCCGGCCATCAACGCGGCCTGCGCCAATGCGTGCCGTCCGACCGGTGGCGTGCACAAGGCCACCGCTTCGATCTGCGGCTGGGCGGCAAATGCGTCTTCCAGGGTGTGATAGGCGGGCACACCGTCGACCGTGCCATGCCGGCTCACGGTGGCCACCAGTTGCACATCCTCGCGCGCCGCGATGGTCGGCACGTGCTGGTCGCGGGCGATCTTGCCGATCCCGACAAGGGCAATAAGCAATGCGTCTGGATGCTTCATCGAAACCTTCGTGCTGGTAGGAGGTGGCAAGCAGCGCAAGCGCCTGCTCACGCATCCTGCTTGGGCAACGCTGCAGGGGCGCGATGCGGGGAGCCCACGCGACGGCGCAGTGTAAGGTCAGGGCGCGACCCACCGCGAGACATCGCTCCTGCTTGTTTTGCTATACCTGCGCGCTTGGTCGTTGCGTACGGGCCGGCCTGCTTGCACCACGCATGGCATGACGCGCTCCACGCACACCGGGCACCGCAGCAACGCGCACGACGCCTGACCGCCACGCCACAGACACGCGTTGCAACCGGCGATTGATGCAGGCCCGCATGCAGACCAGCATCGCCGCCGGCATGCCGATGTGCCGTCGCCCTTGAAGGCTGCACCGATGTTGCATCACGTTGCGCTGGGCGTTCGCGCGATCGCTGCCCCCGCTGACCCTCCGCAGCGAGGTCGGCGATTGCGGCGTGGCGCTGCGCATGACGGAACAGCGCGCAGCGGCGTGCTGACCAACCGGCGCCTTTTACGACGCAACGCTGGGCGCGCTTGGCTATGTTCGGGGTGTGGTCGGATCTGACACCGGGCACGCGCGACCAGGCGGCCGGCTATGGCAGGCCCGGCGGCGAAGACTGCCCGGCCTTGAAGCAGCGTCAGGCCGCAAAGTGCGCCCAGGGGCCGGCATCCACCTCAAATTTGCGGCCACCGATGCCTCGGCGGTGGACGCCGTCCATCGCGCTGCGCTACAAGCACGGCGGCCACCGTCATGTGCGCCAGGCTTGCGACCGGACCATGGCGACGATGATGACGCGGCGTTCGTCATCGACCCCGACGGCACCACATCGCAGCGGTGGCCGACCGTAAGCCGCCCCGCCAAGCGGCAGCGGCGTACGCAAGAGCGCAGTGGCAGAGGTTGGAGTCCTGCACGCGCGGCACGCTCATCGCGCAGTGAAGGTCACGGCGCTGCCTGCGTCAGGAAACGGTCGAAGTCGCCGATGTTCATGCTGCCCCAGCCCGACGCGTAGTCCCAGCCGTAGCTCGCGTTGTATCCATCGCGATACAGGCCGTTGCTGCCGACCACGACGTCATGGGCGCGCTGTGCATCGTGACGCTGGCTCGCGTACTGATAGATCTGCGGCGCGACGAAGCCCAGATTCGGATGCGACTGCAACAGCCGGGCGATATAGCCGGCGAAGGTCGGGGTGGCGGCACTGGTGCCCCACACATACCAGGCAGCCTCGTTGCCTTGTGCATCGGTGCCGCGGATCTGCGCACTGCTGTAGAACGAGCCATTGAAGCTGACATCGGGCACTGCGCGGTAGCCGGAGGCCGTCTGCCCCGGCAGCAGGGTGCGCTGCCACTGCGGCGCGTAGGCGATCTTGCTGACGCCGCCCTGGCTGAGTTGGCGGCCGACCCCGGCATTCCAGACGCGCTCGGAGGCATAGCGGCCGGGGTTGCCGCCCTGGGTCAGCAACTCGGTGGCGCCCACCGCAATCGCGTAGCGGTGCGAGGCCGGCCAACCGACCTGGCGCAGGTCCGGGCGCCCCGCCAGCGTATCGTAATAAGGCGCGTTGGCGCGTGCGCTCAGCGGCAGGTAGACGCCGTCGTCGCCGCTGCAGATCACGACGTTCTGCCCCTGGCGCACCGCCTTGGTCAGGCTGGCGTCCATGGCCTGGAAGGCCGCGTCGTTGACCTGGAGTTCCTGTCCATAGATCGACATGCTGACCACGCGGGCCAGGTTGTCGTCGGCCGCGCGCGCCATGCCGTCGATGATGCTGTTCCAGGAAAAATCCGGGATGTTGTAGATGATCAGGCGCTTCAACCCGCCGGCGCTGCCGACCAGCAACTGGGTATCCATGTCCCACTCGACTTCCGAATCCTTGCTGGCGGCATTGGACTGATACCCCGGTGCGCCGGGGTCGCCCACCGTCACCACCGTGACCGGTGTGTGCAGGCCGTGCAGCGCCTGGAAGCTCTGCAGCCGCGCGAGGGTATTTTCCAGATTGCCGGCGGCAATGACCGCACCGACGATATCGCTGGCCGGTGCCAGCATATCGGCGCCATAGGCGCTATTGAGCTCTTCGATGCTGTGGCGCACGACTTCCGCGCCGCCGCTGCTGGCAGCCGTCACGGCGTTACTGTTCGACAACGATGCGCGCGCAGCGCTCAGCGGCGCCCCATGCGGCGCGACCTTGGCCCCGGCGGTACCGTCCAGGCCGACCACACCTTGCACCACGGCCTGCAAGCCGGCCGGCACTGCAACCGCGCCCTGCGCGGCGGCAACGCCGACGCGGCCATCGGCACTCACCGCACGCAGCGGGGCGCCAAGGGCGGCCTGCAACGCCGCGGCTGTCGCGCGCACTTGCAGCAGGCGGCCATCGGTGGCAGGGCGTACATCGGTGATGCCATACCGGCTCAGATAGGCCTTGACCTGTGCGATATCGCGGGTGGAAGCGGCCGCTGCACGAGCGAGTTGGTCGCGCAACAGCGGATCGCCGCCATCGCGGGTCAACCACTGCTCCACCGCCGCCTGTTGCTGACGCATGGACACCTGCGGCTTGAGCACCAATCCCACCTGCAGGATGCGTTGCGGCGCCAGCACGCCGCCGACGGCGCCTTGCGCAGGTGCCGGTTCGGCTGCCTGCGCGATAGCGGTCATACCCAGCGCGACGGCGCAGGCCAGGACAGCCTGAGCGAAAGAGCGCGTCATCATTCGTTTGCCGCCATTGATCGTGAGTGAATAGGCCGCGGATTCTCACGAGGCGGCAGTGCTTTCAGACGCAGCAGTGCGAACTCTGTGTGCGTGAAACGATGCAACCGCGAACCGACACGCGAACCTCGTGCCGAGATACCTGCACGATTGCGCAGTGGCGTGGCCGGCGCTTGCCGATCGCCGGGCCCACGACGCCTGCAGCCGCTGGCGCCGATCTGGTGGATGCCGGCGGCAACGCTCTACATCTCCAGCACGACCTTGCCCAGGTGACTGCCCTGCTCCAGGTAACGATGCGCCGCGGCCGCTTCGCTCAGCTCAAAGCGCTTGTCGAGCAGTACGCGCAGCTTGCCCTGCTCGATCCAGGGCCACACCACGCGCTCCACTTCCGCGGCCAACCGGGCTTTTTCGTCTGCACTGCGTGGGCGTAGCGTCGAGCCGGTGATGACCGCCTGCTTGCGCATCAGCACCGGAATCGGCACCTCGATGGCGGCGCCGGCCTGCGAGGCGATATAGACGATGCGCCCGTGTGGGTTGAGCGCTTCCAGGGTGTCGGCGAAGACCGCGGCGCCCACCATGTCCAGCGCAACGTCCACACCGCCGTGCGCCTTGGCCACTTCGACAAACGAGGCAGTGGTGGAATCGATCGCTACATCGGCGCCCAACTCGCGCGCCTGTGCCGCCTTGCTGGCCGAGCGCGCGGTGGCCAGCACGTGCGCGCCCGCCGCCTTGGCCATCTGGATCGCCGTGACGCCGATGCCCGAGGTTGCGCCATGCAACAGCAGCCATTGGCCTGCCGCGAGCCGGCCGTGTTCGAACAGATTGGCATAGGCAGTAAAGATGGTTTCCGGTAACGCGGCGGCGTGCACCAGATCCATGCCGGCGGGAATGGGCAGGACGTGACGCGCATCGACGGCGGCGTATTGTGCGTAGCCACCGCCACCCAGCAGCGCACACACGCGGTCGCCCACCTTCCAGCGACCAGCCGGCTCCACGATTTCGCCGGCGATTTCCAGCCCCAGCGTCTCCGGCGCGCCAGGCGGCGGCGGATAGTGCCCGGCGCGTTGCAGCAGATCGGGGCGATTGATGCCGGCGGCATGCACGCGGATCAGCACCTGGCCCGGCGCAGGGCGCGGGCGCGGTTGCTCGGTGGCGTACAGCGCGTCGGCGTCGCCCTTGCCATCGCGGATGGCGATGGCGGTCATCGTGGTATCGCTCATGAAGGCGCTCCATGGAAAGTGCGTCCAGTGTAGGCGTGCAGGCGTCAACGCCTGGCGCAGATGCATCTCATGTTTACTTGCAGATGTCGCCGCCGCTACAGGGGGCAAGCGAGCGCGCGATGGTGGGTGTTCGACAACGTCGTGATACTGCGTTGCGTTCGAAGGAGAGCGTGCGCATCGGTAAGCGCTTGTTGTCGACAGCATCGCAAGGATGCATGCGCAATCGGGCGGCTGCAGCGATGCCATACACCCGCACTGCAGATGCCATCCGTCTTGCGTCCGTCGAATCGACAGCCGCCCACAACATATCGCATGCAGTGGTTGGCCGGGTTTCGACAACACGCCTGAGACGAGGGAACAAGCGTGCTGCAACATCGCTCAGCAACATGACGCCTCCACCCTGGATGCGCTGCCAACACAAACGCAAGGTCGTCGACGCAGCGCCAATGCGACCAAATCCCACGCCAGGATTTGGTGCCAAGCCCACCGCCGCTTCCTGCATGTCGCATTGCAGCCCGGCGCCGCGACACGCTTGCGCTCACCGAATACGCCGCAGGTTCAAGCACGCAAGCGGCGCGCGATTGCAGCAACCGCGGCCCCAGAACCGACTGCGGTTTCCCGTAAGCAACCCCAACCAGGCAGATGCTGCGCGGCCGCCCGCACCACGGTGTCCCGGCCTATGCTGGTGCCTTGCCAACCACCAGGAGTCGCCATGCAACTTCCATGGAATGCGCATCTCATCGCCGTCTGCGCGCTCGCACTGTCCGCAAGCACGCAGGTAAGCGCGGCGCAGGTGCGCATTGCGCAGGAAGCAGACGGCTACCGCTTGCTGGTGGATGGCGCTCCCTTCGTGATCAAGGGTGCCGGCCTGGGCAATGGCAGCATGGAGACGCTGGCCGCACGCGGCGGCAATGCGTTACGCACCTGGCGCGTGGATCCGGATCCGCAGCGCCAGCGCGCCCTGCTCGATCGCGCACAACGCAACGGCCTGAAGGTGGCGGTCGGCATCGAGATCGGCAACCAGCGACACGGCTTCGATTACGACGATGCAGCGGCAGTGCAGCAGCAACTGCAGCGCGTGCTTGCGCAGGTACGGCAATCGGCGACGCATCCGGCGGTGCTGATGTGGGTGGTCGGTAACGAACTCAATCTGGATTACACCAATCCCAAGGTCTGGAATGCGGTCGGCGAGATCGCCGAGGCGATTCATGCCCTCGACCCGGATCATCCGGTCACCACCACCCTGGCCGGTTTCGACAAGCAACTCATCGACCGACTCAGGACGCGCGCGCCGGCACTGGACCTGATCGCCGTGCAGCTTTACGGCGAAATCGCAGCGCTGCCGCAGAAGCTGCACGAGAGCGGTTGGCGCGGCCCTTACGTGGTCACCGAGTGGGGCCCCACCGGGCATTGGGAATCGCCGACCACCACCTGGGGCGCACCGATCGAAGACGACAGCACGCGCAAGGCGCGCTTGCTGGAACAACGCTACCGCAGCTACATCGCCAGCGACACCCGGCAGGGGCTGGGCTCGTTCGTGTTCCTGTGGGGCGACAAGCAGGAGCGCACGCCCACCTGGTATGGCCTGTTCCTGTCATCGGGCGAGGCCACGCCCAGCGTGGACACGTTGCAGTGGCTGTGGACCGGCCAGTGGCCGGCCAAGCGGGCGCCAGCGGTATCGTCGCTCACTCTGGCTGGCCAACGCGCCATCGACAGCGTGAGCCTTCGTCCGGGCCAGGCCGTGACCGCACGCATTGTTGCCAGCGGCGCATCCGCACTGCACTACGACTGGCATGTGCGCAGCGAAAGCACCGCACGCAGCATCGGTGGCGACCCCGAGACGGTGCCACCGCTGGTCGATGCCGCCATTGCACCGCCCCCTGTGGCCGGTGGTCGCAACCGCGCACATGGGACAGGCGAGGAGGTGCGCCTGATCGCACCACCGCCGGGCAATTACCGCTTGTTCGTGGAAGTGCGCGATAACGCCGGCCGCGCCGGCTATGCCAACCTGCCATTCCGCGTGCTGCCGCCCTCGCCCGCCCCGCGACAAGGCGCATCGGAATCGTTGCAGCCAGATATGCATTCATCGCGATGAAGCGATATTATGCCCGGACGATCCGCCGGAACCGCCGCGATGACGCATCTCAGTTTCGAGTTCTACCCACCCAAGACCGACGATCAGCGCGCGCAACTGGACCGCACTGCAGCCAGGTTGAAGGGCTACGCGCCGGAGTACGTGTCGTGCACCTTCGGCGCCGGCGGCTCCACGCTCAGCTACACCTCCGAGACAGTGCGCCACCTCAAGCAGAAACATGGCTTCGAAGCGGCGCCGCATCTGTCCTGCGTCGGCGGTAGCCGGCAGGAAATCCGCGAGCTGCTCAAGCTGTATCGGGCCATCGGCTGCACCCGCATCGTCGCGCTGCGTGGCGACCTGCCGTCGGGCATGGGCCATCCGGGCGACCTGCGTTACGCCTCGGACCTGATTGCCTTCATCCGCGCCGAGCACGGCGACGCGTTCCGGATCGAGGTCGGCGCCTATCCGGAAACCCATCCGCAGGCGGCCGACGCGCTCAGCGACCTGCGCTATTTCAAGGCCAAGGTCGATGCCGGCGCCGATGCGGCCATTACCCAGTATTTCTACAACGCCGATGCCTACTTTCATTTCCGCGACGCAGTGCAGCGGTTGGGCGTGGAGATACCGATCGTTCCCGGCATCATGCCGATCTCCAATTTCTCGCAGCTGCGGCGGTTTTCCGAGCAGTGCGGCGCAGAGATCCCGCGCTGGATCGGCAAGAAGATGCAGTCCTACGGCGACGACGCCGACGCGGTGCGTGCCTTCGGCGCAGAGGTCGTGGCGGCCTTGTGCGAGCGCCTGATCGCAGGCGGCGCGCCGGCATTGCATTTCTACACCCTCAATCTGGCCAAGCCGACCACGCAGGTGTTGCAGCTGCTCGGACGCTGAGCACCTGCTTCGCATTCCAATCCTCGCCCTCGCACACCCGCGCGCATGCATATCGCCAGCTCACACGCGCCCGGCTACGCTGCGTCGATGCATCGCCTTTTGCCCCTATTGTTCTTGCTCTGCGCCTATCCCGCCGCGCGCGTGCAGGCGCAGGAAATCCATCGCTGCGTCGCGCCGGATGGGCAAACCCTGTTCACCGACCGGCGTTGCGAAGACGTCGGCGCGGCCAGCCGCGCACCGCCAGCCATCCGCCCGCAAGGCAATACCGGCCTGTATCGCTATGGCTGCCCGCGGCGGCTGAGCGAACTGGTGTCGTTGCTGCAATTGGCAGTGGACAGCCGCGACGTCAACCGCCTGTCCAGCCTGTATCTGTGGGAGCGGTCAATCCGATGCCGCCGCCAATCAAGTACTGAGCCGCCTGGAAGCCATCGTGCAGCGCCCGTTGCTGGACATCGTGCCGATGTATCCGCAAAGCGACACCCCGAGCTGGGACGCGGACACCACCACGCCCACACCGTCGCTGGATGGCAGTGCCATCGATGCGCCGCTCCCCACCCCGCCCAGCCGCCCGCGCCCCTGGGGACTACGGCTGGAACAGAACCTTGCCAGCGGCACGCCGGCGCGCAGCGTGCTGCGCCTGCGCAGGCAATACAACTGCTTCTGGGTGACGTTCTAGCAACGTATGCGTGGCATCCGGCTGCGCGGGATCACCGCAGGACCGCTGCACGCCGGGGCAGCTAGCGAGGGCGTTGCGCTGACGGTTCGGCCGTCAGACGCTGCGGTGCGCTCATTGCGGCCACAGCGAACGGATCGCCGCGATGCCCTGCGCGCCGTGCGCGCGCGCCTCGCGCAGATCCTCGATCTGCATACCGCCAAGCGCGTAGATCGGCAGCGAGACCTGTTCGCGCAAGGTTTCGAAACCGTCCCAGCCGATGGGTGTGGCACCCGGATGCGAAGCGGTGGCCTGCACCGGGCCCAACACCGCGAAGTCGCAGCCGAGCCGTTGGGCGTGACGCAGGTCGTCCAGGCCATGGCACGACGCAGCCACCAGCTGTTCTGCCGGCAGCGGGCGTTCCTGCAAACCGGCCAATTGCTCCGATCCCAGATGCACGCCGAGACCCAGGTCCGCAGCCAGCGCAATATCGCGATTGAGCAGCAGTTGCGCACGCGTGCGGCCACGCAAGCGCATCACCTGCTGCAACAGCGCCTGCCAACGCGCAGGCGCAAGCTGCCGCGCACGCAGCTGGATCCGGGTGATCCCGTTCTGCAATGCGAGCTCCAGGCTCTCCAGCCAGCGCGCCTCGTCCTCCGGCTCGGGCGTGATCAGGTAACGGTCCGGCTGCCGTAGCACGCCCACCACCGGCACATCGGCCGGCGGCATCGAATAGCGGACCAGCTTGTCGGCCGCCACCCAGGTCATGGCCTGGCCTTCGCGGCCGCGCGGGCTGCCTTTCCAGCTAGTGATATGACGCACTTCCAGGCGCAGCCGCTTGTCCGGATAAAGCTGCGGTACCTCCATCACCCAGTCGCCCACCTGCGCCTCGATGCCGAGCTCTTCGTTGAGCTCGCGCACCAACGCTTGTTCGGAGGTCTCGCCAGGCTCGCGCTTGCCACCCGGAAATTCCCACAGGCCAGGCATGTCGCGGGTTTCGGTACGGCGGGTCAGCAGGATGCGTCCGCGGGGGTCGGTGATCACGCCGGCAACGACGTGAATGGATCGAAGAGAATCAGGCATGGCTGCAAGAGTGCCGCGAGTGAGCGGTACAGCGCAATGAGGCCGGGATGCGGGATGCGGGATTGGCTAACGCAGGCGTTGCACAAGCATTGCCGGTGTCGAATCCCAACCTCCGCCTCAACGGCAAACCAACCCCGCCCTTCCCTGCGTAACCTCGTGGCTTGCAAAAGTATCGCGATAGTTCCGAAAGCAAAGCCCCCCTTGGTAAGGGGGGCGCGCCGAAGGCGCCGGGGATCGGAAGCAAGGACCGTGCGCCAGGCGTCCGCTACGCGGGCGCCTGGTGAGCAGCCCGCGGCGCGGGCTGCTCCACGGTCAGCTCAGCATCAGCTGAGCTGACCGTGGCAATGCTTGTACTTCTTGCCGCTACCGCAAGGGCATGGGTCGTTGCGGCCCACCTTGGGTTCGTCGCGGGTGACCTGCGACACCGGCACAGGCGCGTTGCCGCCCTGCATCTGCTCCACTTCCTCGTCGGCACCGTAGCCGCCCGCCTCCTGGTGCTGGAATTGCGAGGCCATCAAGCGCGCCTGCGCCTGGAGACGTTCCTGCTCTTCCAGTTCGGCCACTTCTTCTTCGCTGCGGATGCGCACGCGCGCCAGCAGGTTGATCACCTCGCGCTTGACGTTCTCCAGCATCTCGGAGAACAGCTCGAAGGCTTCCTTCTTGTATTCCTGCTTGGGCTGCTTCTGCGCGTAACCGCGCAGGTAGATGCCCTGGCGCAGGTAATCCATCTTGGCCAGATGCTCCTTCCAGCCCTGGTCGAGCACGGTCAGCATCACGTGCTTTTCCAACGCGCGCATGGTGTCCGCGCCAATCGCCGCTTCCTTCTCGGCGAAATGCGCATCCACCGCTGTCTGCACCTTGGCGGCGATCTGCTCGGCATCGATTTCTTCCTGCGCGCGCACCATGTCCGTCAGCGACAAGGTCATGCCCAGCTCCGACTCCAGCGTGGCTTCCAGACCCTTCAAGTCCCACTGTTCGTCGACCGAATTGGGCGGCACGAAGCGTGCGACCAGATCGTAGATCACATCGCCGCGAATCCCGTCGACATTGTCCTTGACCGACTCGGCGTCCAGCAATTCGTCGCGCTGGGCGTAGATCACCTTGCGCTGATCGTTGTTGACGTCGTCGAAATCCAGCAGGTTCTTGCGGATGTCGAAGTTATGCGCTTCCACCTTGCGCTGCGCCTTTTCGATCTGCCGGCTGACCAGGCGATCTTCGATGACGTCGTCTTCCTTCATGCCCATCATGCTCATCGCCTTCTGGACCCAGTCCGAGGCGAAGATGCGCATCAGGTTGTCTTCCAGCGACAGATAGAAGCGCGACGAACCCGGGTCGCCCTGACGACCGGCACGGCCACGCAGCTGGTTGTCGATACGCCGCGATTCGTGGCGCTCGGTACCGATGATGTGCAGGCCGCCGGCCGCCTTGACCGCGTCATGACGACGCTGCCACTCGGTCTTGATCTTGAAACGCGCGTCTTCGCTGGCATCTTCGCCGAGGGCGTGATACTCCGATTCCAACGAGCCGCCCAGCACGATGTCGGTACCGCGACCGGCCATGTTGGTGGCGATGGTCACCGCGCCCGGCTGGCCGGCGTTGGCCACGATGGTGGCTTCGCGCTCGTGCTGCTTGGCATTGAGCACTTCGTGCTTCACCCCGGCCTTGCGCAGATGCTCGGACAGCATCTCCGAGGTCTCGATCGAGGTAGTACCCACCAGCACCGGCTGGCCGCGCTTGGCGCAATCTTCGATGTCGGCCAGCACCGCGTTGAACTTGCCCTTGCGGTTGAGGAACACCTGGTCCGGATGATCCTTGCGCACGGTCGGGCGGTTGGTCGGGATCACCACCACTTCCAGGCCGTAGATGCTCTGGAATTCGTAGGCTTCGGTATCGGCCGTACCGGTCATGCCGGACAGCTTCTTGTACATGCGGAACAGGTTCTGGAAGGTGATGCTGGCCAGGGTCTGGTTCTCGCGCTGGACCGGCACGCCTTCCTTCGCTTCGACCGCCTGGTGCAGGCCGTCGGACCAGCGACGCCCGGACAGCGTGCGGCCGGTGAATTCGTCCACGATCACCACTTCGCCATCGCGCACGATGTAGTCCACATCGCGCTGATAGATGGCATGCGCGCGCAGCGCCGCATTGAGGTGGTGCACCACGCTCAGGTTCTGCGCGGCATACAGGCCGTCTTCGGCATTTTCCAGGATGCCGGCCTGCAACAGCAGCTCTTCGGCGTGGCCCATGCCCGCCTCGGACAGATGCACCTGCTTGCCCTTTTCGTCGATCCAGAAATCGCCTTCGCCTTCTTCGCTTTCCTGCCTGGTCAGCTGCGGCACGATGCGATTGACGCGGATGTACAGCTCCGGCGATTCGTCGGCCGGGCCGGAGATGATGAGCGGGGTGCGCGCTTCGTCGATCAGGATCGAGTCGACTTCGTCGACGATCGCGTAATGCAGGTTGCGCTGGTAACGGTCGGCGCGCGACAGCGCCATGTTGTCGCGCAGGTAATCGAAGCCGAATTCGTTATTGGTGCCGTAGGTGATGTCGGCGCCGTAGGCTTCACGCTTGTCGCTGTGCGGCATGCCCGGATACACCACGCCCACGCTCAGGCCCAGCCAGTTGTACAGCTTGCCCATCTGCGCGGCATCGCGGCGCGCCAGGTAGTCGTTGACCGTGACCACGTGCACGCCCTCGCCCTGCAGCGCGTTGAGGTACACCGGCAGCGTGGCCACCAGGGTCTTGCCTTCGCCGGTGCGCATCTCGGCGATCTTGCCCAGGTGCAACACCATGCCGCCGATCAGCTGCACATCGTAATGGCGCATGCCCAGCACGCGGCGGCTGGCCTCGCGGCATACCGCGAACGCTTCGGGAAGAATCTTGTCCAGGGACTCGCCGCCGGCAAGCCGCTGCTTGAACTCCGGGGTCTTGGCTTGCAGCTCGGCGTCGGAGAGCTTCTCGATCGTCGGCTCCAGCGCATTGATCTGGGTGACGAGGCGGTTGAGCTGGCGCAGCTGGCGTTCGTTACGACTGCCAAAGACACGGGTAAGCAGACTGTTGATCATTGAAGAAACCGGTTGAAAAGGAACGGTTTGACCGACGCCGGTCCCCACAGACCCGACCGCCGTAAACGAAACAGGGCGCACTGCGCCCTGTCGATGGCAACACCCTATTGTAGCTTGGGGCGGGCCTTCACGAATCAAGCGCGGCCCGCGCCCTGGTCAACCGCGCCCCTGACGTCCCACCGGCGTGGCTTCACCCAGGAACTTGCGCGGATTGACCACGCGCCCGTCCGCCCAGACCTCGAAATGCACGTGTGCACCGGTGGAGCGGCCGCTGGAACCGGCACGCGCGACCTGCTGGCCGGCGCGCACCAGATCGCCCACCTTCACCACCAGGCGCGAATTGTGCGCGTAGCGGGTCACATAGCCATTGCCGTGATCCACTTCGACCACGTTGCCGTAACCGCCGCGTACGCCGGCGTAGCTGACCACGCCGTCGGCCACCGACAGCACCGGGTCGCCCACGTTGGCATGGAAGTCCACGCCCTTGTGAAAGGCCGAACCACCGTCGAACGGATCGGCGCGACCGCCGAAACCGGAGGTGATGTAGGTGTTGCGGATCGGCATCCGCGAGGGCACCGAATTCTGCTCCAGCTGATGATCGAACATCAGCGAGGCCAGCACGTTCAATTGCTGGCCGGAGGCGGAGAACTGCTGCTCCACCTGCCCTAGCGTCTGCTTGAGGTCTTTCACCGGCATGTCGCTGACCGGCTCATCGCCGCCACCGACGCCGACCGGCTCGTCGAAGTCGAACTCGCCGTCCTTCAACTTGCCCATTTCGGTCAGGCGCTCGCCCAACGCGTTGAGGCGGGTGGCCTGCGCCTGCAGCTCGCCCAGGCGCGCGGCCAGTGCATTGACCTGCGCCTGCGAGGCGCGCTGCGCCTGGGCCAGCTCGGCCTGCTGCTGCGCGACCTTGGCCTGCAACGCCGAATTGGTCACCATGCCGGTCGCGGTGCTGGCACCGACGCCGATCAGCATGCCCAGGCCCAATACCGCACCAAGCACCACCATCGGCCGATCTGCTGCAAAGTCCTGGAACTGTCGGGCCACACGCTGGGCCCGGGTCTGCCGAGATTTGATTACAACTTTGTTCAACGCCATATGAGTGTCATGTCCAAGCCCAAGTCCAACGCACGCAACCCTTCCACTCCACAACCGGCCATCGAGGCCGCGCTGGGGGAAAAGGCTGGCGACCCCTTGCGCCGAGCCTTGTGGCTCGATGCGCTGGACCGGCAGTTGCGCCCCCTGTTACCACCTCATCTGGCGACCCGTTGCCGGTTGGCCAATGTCCGAGGCGAACAGCTTGTTTTTCTGGTGGATTCGCCGGTCTGGCATGCCAAGGTGCGGCTTGCCGAGACCCAAATCCTGGATGCCGCCCGATCCGTCGGACTGAAGGCCACCGCGGTGACCGTCAAGACCGCAACCGTGCCGCTGCATTCCCCAACGCAGCAGAACCGCGACCGTCCTAACCCTGTGTCCGAGGCGACGCACAAAGGCTTGCGCGACGCGTTGGCTTCCCTGCAGGACGCGTTACCGACCAAACGGTGAAGCCTTGCCGCCCATCCGAGGCGGCCGCCAGTGCGTGAACGAGTTGCGAAGACCACGCGACCCGACGCATCCTAGCGGGCATGTGGCCCGCAGGAGTTAGGGAAGTCTTAAATAAGTGTTAAGAATGGCCCGAAAATTCGACCGATTTCACACTTCGAACGCCGACTAGGGCATTCCCCGACATCAGGCGTAAACGGGGCTGGCGTAGGTGACCGGCGGTTGCTCGGTGCCTTCCGGGAAGCTGACCCATTCCCAGGCGGCCTGGTCGGCCAGGAGCGCACGCACCAGTTTGTTGTTGAGGGCGTGACCGGATTTGAAGCCTTCGTAGGCGCCGAGGATGGCGCCGCCAGCCAGATACAGGTCGCCGATGGCGTCCAGGATCTTGTGCCGCACGAATTCATTGGTGTAGCGCAGGCCGTCTTCGTTGAGCACGCGGAATTCATCGAGCACGATGGCGTTGTCCATCGAACCGCCCAGGCCAAGATTGCGCTCGCGCATATACTCTAGGTCGCGCATGAAACCGAAGGTGCGGGCGCGCGAGATTTCCTTGACGTACGCCGAGGTAGAGAAATCGATCTCCTGGCGCGACTGCTTGGCCGGAATCATCGGGTGATTGAATTCGATGGTGAAGCCCAGCTTGTAGCCTTCGTACGGCTCGAAGCGCGCCACCTTGTCGCCGTCGCGCACTTCCACCGTCTGCTTGATCCGGATGAAGCGCTTGGGCTTGCTCTGCTCGACGATGCCTGCCGACTGCAGCAGGAACACGAACGGACCGGACGAGCCATCCATGATCGGCAACTCGGCCGAGGACAGTTCGACGATGACGTTGTCCACACCCAGGCCCGCCAGTGCGGACATCAGGTGTTCGACGGTCTGGATCTTGGCGCCGTTGCAGGTCAGCCCGGTGCACAGTGTGGTTTCGGTGACCAGCTCGGCATCTGCAGGCACTTCGACGACCGGTTCCAGGTCCACCCGTCGGAACACCACGCCATGATCGACCGGAGCCGGCCGTAACGTCATGTACACCTTGTCGCCGCTGTGCAGGCCGACGCCGGTGGCGCGAATGGTGTTCTTGAGAGTGCGTTGCTGGGTCATATGCGAAGTCTGGATGAACAATGCAGACAGACGCTGAACCGACTGTCTAATTTGTTGAGATTATCCGAATTTTAACAAGTGGCGCGTGACGGCGACCGTAATCAGTCAGTCACGCGATAACAAAAGCTGCCGGATCGGCACCGATCCGGCAGGAAAGACATGACATGGCAATGCAACCCGAAGCGGATTCCGGGCGGGACGGGCTGCGTCACCGTGGCGACGCAGCCGACGATCCTCAGTCGGCCTGGCGGCGCAGGAACGCCGGGATATCCAGGTAATCGTTGGGCAGGTCTGCCGCCGGCGTCGAGGCGCCGCCGCTGTTGTGGCTGCCGCCGCCGACCGAGTCGCTGCTGGGACGACGCAGGCCCAGGCCCATGCTGCCGCCGACCGCCTTGGACACCGCATCGCCGCTGGTGGTGTCGAAATCGCCGAACTCCGGCTGGCCGGTGGTGGCATTGCGCACCAGCTTGATCGGCGCGCGCTGGTCCGAACGCTGGGTCTGACGGGCAACCGCACGGTTCAGGCCGGTGGCCACCACGGTCACGCGCACTTCGTCCTGCATGTCCGGGTCCAGCACGGTGCCGACGACCACGGTGGCGTCTTCCGAGGCGAACGCTTCGATGGTGCGGCCGATTTCGTCGAACTCGGACATGGTGAAGTCCGGGCCGGCGGTGATGTTGACCAGGATGCCGTTCGCACCGGCCAGGTTCACATCGTCCAGCAGCGGGTTCTGGATGGCGGCTTCGGCGGCGGCCTGCGCGCGATCGTCGCCGCGTGCCGACCCGGTGCCCATCATGGCCAGACCCATTTCCGACATCACGGTACGCACGTCGGCGAAGTCGACGTTGATCAGGCCCGGGCGCACGATCAGGTCGGCGATGCCCTGCACGGCGCCCTGCAGCACATCGTTGGCAGCGCGGAACGCCTGGATCATGGTGGCGTTGCGGCCCAGCACGGTGATCAGCTTTTCGTTGGGGATGGTGATCAGCGAGTCGCAATGCTGGCTCAGTTCCTCGATGCCCTTCAGCGCCACCTGCATGCGGCGGCGGCCTTCGAACGGGAACGGCTTGGTGACCACGGCCACGGTCAGGATGCCCATTTCCTTGGCCAGCTGCGCGACGACCGGTGCGGCACCGGTACCGGTGCCGCCGCCCATGCCGGCGGTGATGAATACCATGTCCGCGCCCTGCAGCGCGTCCATGATGCGCTCGCGATCTTCCAGCGCCGCCTGACGGCCGACCTCCGGATTGGCGCCCGCGCCCAGGCCCTTGGTGACGTTGGTGCCCAGCTGCAGCTGCAGCTTGGCGCCGCAGTTCTTGATCGCCTGCGAGTCGGTGTTGGCGGTGATGAATTCCACGCCATCGACATTGGTGTTGACCATGTGCGCAACCGCGTTACCGCCGCCGCCGCCCACGCCCACGACCTTGATGACCGCGTTGGGAGCCATTTTTTCAATCAGTTCGAAATGTGCCATGTCAGTGTCCTCTTTAGATGCCGTGAATGGGGAATCGGGAATGGGGAATCGGATTGCTCCGTTCGCCAGCCCAACACCCGCATGTCGGCGAATGTTGTTGTTTGAATGCCGGGAATGGGGAGTTGGGAATGGGGAATCGCAACAGCGAAACACCTTCGCTCCAACCACTGTTTCCTCGGCGGAACCACAAAAAAACTACGCCCTGCCCACTCTTACCGCTCTCCACTCAATCCTGCTGCAACCGCTTTGCTTTGCTTTAACCGATTCCCGATTCCCGATTCAAAATTCACCGCGATACCAATTCTTCAATTTCTTGAACAAGCTGCCTGCGCGCCCGGTCGGGATCGACGGGCGGCGTGGATGTTCGATCTGGCTGCCCATCAGCAGCAGGCCCACGCCGGAGGCGTGCACCGGGTTGCCGACGACTTCGCCCAGGCCGGTGACGTGCTGCGGAATGCCCACGCGCACCGGCATCTGCAGCATTTCTTCGGCCAGTTCCACCACGCCTTCCATCTTCGAGGCGCCGCCAGTGAGCACCATGCCGGCGCGCACCATTTCTTCGAAGCCCGAACGACGCAGTTCGGCCTGCACCATTTCGAAGATTTCCTCGTAACGGCCCTGCACCGCCTGCGCGAGTGCATGGCGCGGCATGCGGCGCGGCGGGCGGTCGCCCACCGACGGCACCTGGATGCTTTCTTCGGCGGTGGCCAGCTGCGCCAGCGCGCAGGCGTAGCGGACCTTGATCTGCTCGGCTTCCGGCGTGGGCGTGCGCAGCATGTGCGCGATGTCGTTGGTGACGTGGTCGCCGGCGATCGGCAACGAAGCGGTGTGGCAGATCGCGCCCTGCACGTACACCGCCAGGTCGGTGGTGCCGGCGCCGATGTCCACCAGCACCACGCCCAGCTCGCGTTCGTCGGCTGTCAACACGGCCACCGACGATGCCAGCGAGGACAGCACCAGATCGTCGACCTGCAGGCCGCACTTCTGCACGCACTTGGTGATGTTAGCGGCGGCCGACTGCGCGCACACCACCAGGTGCGCATGCACCTCCAGGCGCACGCCGGTCATGCCGACCGGGTTGCGGATGCCTTCCTGCGAATCGTCCAGCACGTACTCGCGCGGAATCGCGTGCAGGATGCGCTGGTCGGCCGGAATGGCCACCGCCTTGGCGGCATCGAGCACGCGCTCCAGATCGCTCCAGGTCACTTCGCCATCGCGGATCGGCACGATGCCGGGCGAGTTCTTGCACTGCACGTGGTTGCCGGAAATGGACGCGTAGACCGAGCGGATTTCGCAGCCGGCCATCAGCTCGGCCTCTTCCACCGCACGCTGGATCGACTGCACGGTGGATTCGATATCCACCACCACGCCGCGCTTGAGACCGCGCGATTCATGCGAACCGATGCCGATCACTTCGATCGGATTGCCGGGCGAGTATTCGCCGACCAGCGCAACGACCTTGGAGGTGCCGATGTCCAGTCCAACGATGAGGGATTTGTCGCCTTTGCGGTTCATGTCTTAAAGCCGGGAATAGCGAATAGGGAATGGGGAATGGTCAACAGCGGTGCACGAATGCGGGGAGAATTGAGAACAAGTGCGTGAGTCGCAGCGGGCGATGCCTGCTTGGGCTTCTTCTCCATTCCCGATTCCCCATTCTCCATTCGCCTTTCAACGGTAAATCCGTTGGTATAGCGCAGGTCGGCGCGGGCGATGGGGCGTTGTGGATCGGACAGCTGCGGCAGCACGCGGGCGAAGCGCTGCAAGCGTGCGCGTGCATCGTCGCGGCCGACCACGATCTGCACGCCATTGCTCAGTCCCAGCGACCAGCTGCCGCGCGCGTCCATTTCAAGACGCTCCACATCCAGCCCGGTCGGTGCGAACAGCGCGCGCGACTCGTTGTACAGCGCCACCACGTCCTGGGTCTTGCTGTCCGGCCCACCGAGTTGCGGCAACTTGAAATCCTTCAACAGCGGCGGGGTGCGAAACAGCCGGCCCTGCTCGGACAGCATGCGGTCGGTGCCCCAGCGCGCGAACGGCTTGTGCTCGGTCACGTGCACTTCCAGCACGTCCGGCCAACGCTTGCGCACCTGCGCACTTTCCACCCATGGCAAACGCGCGATGGCGTCCTGCGCCTGCTGCAACTTCACCGCAAAAAAGCCCGCACGCGCATACGGCAACACCACCGCACGCAACTCCTCTGCCGGCACCCGCTTGAAGTCGCCGGACACCCGCAACTTGGCCAGCGGCCAGCGCTCGGCGCCGACCCAGCCATTGAGCACGGCCACCACCGGCAGCGCGACCAATGCCAGCGCGAGCAACCAGGCCAGGATGCGCAGGGTGGCGTTCATGCGCGCGCTCCGCGCGCGGGAATGGGGAATCGGGAATAGGGAATCGTCAACAGCGGCGTACGGCCGGCTGCCGCTGTTGCGATTCCCGATTCTCGACTCCCGATTCCCTGCTTCACAACGTCTGCTCCAGCACGCGCCAGACCAGCGTTTCGAAATCGATGCCGAGCTGGCGGGCGGCCTTGGGCACCAGCGAGTGGCTGGTCATGCCGGGCGCGGTGTTGACTTCGAGCAGGTACAGCTGGCCGCTGCGGCCATCGCGCATCACGTCCACGCGGCCCCAGCCGCGGCAGCCGGCAGCACGGAAGGCGTCCAGCGCGAGCTGGCGGATCTGCGCTTCGGCTTCGCCTTCCAGCCCCGGGCACAGATACTGCGTGTCCTCGGCGATGTACTTGGCGTTGTAGTCGTACCACTGCCCCTTGGGCACGATGCGGATCGACGGCAAGGCGGTGTCGCCGAGCACGGCTACGGTGAGTTCGTCGCCCTCGATCAATTGTTCCATCAACAGCGCGCCGTCGTAGCGCGCTGCCAGGGTCACTGCTTCTTCGAGCTGCGCCTGGTCGAACACGCGGCTGACGCCGACGCTGGACCCTTCATTGGCCGGCTTGACGATCACCGGCAAGCCGATGTGTTGAGCAGCAGCGTGAATGTCCTCGGCGCTCACGCCAGCAGCCAGCCGCGCATAGCGCGGCGTCGACAGGCCCAGCGACAGCCACACCTGCTTGGTGCGGATCTTGTCCATGCTCAGCGCCGAACCCAGCACGTCCGAGCCGGTGTACGGCACGCCGAAGGCGTCCATCAGGCCCTGCACGATGCCGTCTTCGCCGCCGCCGTTATGTCCGTGCAGCACATTGAATACGCGATCGAACTGCTGTGCGACCAAGGCCTTGGCCAACGCCGGAATGCCGTCGACCGGCTGTGCATCGACGCCGCGTGCGCGCAGCGCTTCCAGCACATTGCTGCCGGAATTCAACGACACCTCGCGCTCGGACGAAGTGCCGCCGAGCAACACGGCGACGCGGCCGAAGACTGCCGGATCGCTGGTGCGGGCGTTGCCGATCACCGCGCTCATGCCTGCTCTCCGGCAAACCCGTTGTTGATGATGTGCTGGGCCACGTAACCGATATCGCCGGCGCCCATCATCAACAGCAAGTCGCCATCTTGCAGGACGTCCGGCAACACTTCGGCAAGGCCGGCGATCTGGCCGACCACCACCGGTTCGCTGCGGCCGCGCGCCCGGATGGCGCGTGCCAGTGCACGCGAATCGGCACCAGGGATCGGCGCTTCGCCGGCCGGGTAGACCTCGCTCAACACCAGCGCATCGACCGTGCTGAGCACTGCGGCAAAGGCGTCGAACTGATCGCGGGTGCGGCTATAGCGGTGCGGCTGGAAGGCGACCACCAGACGCTTGTCCGGCCAGCCGCCACGCGCGGCGGCGAACACGGCTTCGAGTTCGCGCGGGTGATGGCCGTAATCGTCGACCACGCGCACCCGTGCACCGCTGCTGGTGGTCACTTCGCCCAGATCGTTGAAACGACGGCCGATGCCGGCGAAATTTTCCAGCGCGCGCGCAATGGTTTCCGGCGCCACGCCGAGCTGCCAGCCGATTGCAGCCGCCGCCAGCGCGTTGAGCACATTGTGCCGACCCGGCAACGCAAGCGTCACCGGCGTGGTGGTGCCTTCGGGCAGGCGCAGCGTGAAGCGCATGCGCGGGCCGTCCTGCACGACATCTTCGGCGCGCACGTCGGCGGTTTCGCTCATGCCGTAGCTCATCACGTGGCGCGGCGTCTTGCCGGCCAGCGCGGCCACTTCCGGGTCGTCGATGCACAGCAACGCCAGGCCGTAGAACGGCAGGCGCTGCAGGAATTCGGCGAATGCGGCCTGCACGCGGGCGAAATCGTTGCCGTAGTTTTCCAGGTGATCCGCATCGATGTTGGTGATCACCGCCATCAACGGATTCAGGCGCAGGAAGCTGCCATCGCTTTCGTCAGCTTCGGCGACCAGCCACTGGCCGCCACCGAGCTTGGCGTTGGCACCGGCGGCCAGCAGCTGCCCGCCGATGACGAAGGTCGGATCCAGGCCACCTTCGCTCAACACCGCAGCCGCCAGGCTGGTGGTGGTGGTCTTGCCGTGCGTACCGGCCACCGCAATGCCACGCCGGAAACGCATCAGCTCGGCCAGCATCGCCGCACGCGGCATGATCGGAATGCGCTGGCTGCGCGCTTCCATCAGCTCGGGGTTGTCTTCGCGGATGGCGCTGGATACCACCACGCAATCGGTGCCCAGCACGTTGGCCGCCGAATGGCCGCGCATCACGCGCGCACCCAGCTTGGCCAGCCGGCGCGTGGCCGCGTTGTCGGCGTTGTCCGAGCCGGAGACTTCATAGCCCAGCGTCAGCATCACCTCGGCAATACCGCTCATGCCGGTGCCGCCGATGCCGACGAAATGCACGCGCGGGAACGCCCGCACCAGATCGCCACTGTCTTGCAGACGGCGGATCACGCTGCACCTCCTGCGGTGTCGCAAATCGGGAATCGGGAATCGGGAATCGTATGGAGCTGAGCGCCAGCGGCGACGGATGCTTGGTCGGTGCGCTTGTCTGCGTGCATCAAGATGTGTTCCTGCGTTTGTTCTGGGCTCTGCCCATTCCCCATTCCCGATTCACCACTCCCGGCTTCTTGCAGAATGATGTCGGCGATGCGCTCGGCGGCGTCCGGCTTGGCCAGGTTGCGGGCGGCGATGGCCATCGACAGGCGCCGGGCCGGGTCGGCGAGCAGGGTCTGCAGCACCTGCTGCAAGTGCACTGCCAGGCGCTCGTCCTGCTTGAGCAGCACGGCGGCGTGGGCGCCGACCAGGTATTCGGCATTGCGGGTTTGATGGTCGTCGACGGCGGCGGCAAACGGCACCAGCACACTGCCGACACCGGCGGCGCACAGTTCGGCCAGGGTGGATGCGCCGGCGCGGCACACCACCAGATCTGCCCAGGCATAGGCAGCGGCCATGTCGGCGATGAAGGGTTCGACGCTGGCGTTGACGTCTGCCTGTGCATAAGCCGCTTCGGCTTCGGCGCGCAGCTTTTCGCCGCACTGATGACGCACCTCGACATCCGGGCGACCCAGTGCAGCCAACGCTGCGGGCACCGCCTGATTCAACACGCGCGCGCCCTGGCTACCACCCAGCACCAGCACGCGTACCGGGCCGGTGCGACCGACCAAACGATCGGCCGGCATCGGCAACGCAGCGATTTCTGCGCGTACCGGGTTGCCCACCGCTTCTTCGCCAGCAAAGCTGCCCGGGAAACCGGTCAGCACGCGGCGCGCGAAACGCGACAACACCTTGTTGGTCATGCCCGGGGCGCGATTCTGTTCGTGCACCAGCAATGGCGCACCGAGCAGGCGCGCGGCCAGGCCGCCCGGGCCGGCTGCAAAGCCGCCAAAGCTGATCACCGCACGCGGCTGGCGCTTGCGCAGCACGAAGCCGGCGGCGCGCACCGCGCGCATCACCCGCACCGGCGCACCGAGCAGCTTCACCACGCCCTTGCCGCGCAAGCCGCTGATGGCCAGCGTATCGATGGGAATCTCGTGCTGCGGCACCAGGCGGGTTTCCATCGCGCCATCGGCGCCCAGCCAGGTCACCGGCACGCCGCGTGCGCGCAGCACCTTGGCCACGGCCAGGCCCGGGAAGATGTGCCCGCCGGTGCCGCCAGCCAGGATCATGACCGGCCGCAGCACCGCAGACGACTGTGCGGACGTTTGCGCGGCACTCGCAGAAACGCTCACGCAATCCTCCCGAACGTCGGTTCCACACGCGGTTGCATGCGGCTGGTGCCGCGCAGGATGGCCGACGCCGGTGCGACATAGGCGGCGGCAACCGGTGCGGCGGCCGGTGCGGGTGCAGCGGCCGTATCGCGCTGCGGCGTGCGCGCAGGCGTGTACGCCGGCGGCGCCGAATCGACCACCTGCTCGGCCGGCTCGGCGGGCGAGCTGGCCGCGCCCTGCGGAGACAACTTGCTGCGCAGGCGCTCGGCGCGATCGGCCTCGTAGGACACTCGCAGCAGCACACCCATCGCAAGACAGGTCATCAGCACCGACGAACCGCCCGACGAAATCAGCGGCAGGGTCAGCCCCTTGGTCGGCAGGATGCCGAGGTTGACGCCGATCGACACGAAGCTCTGCATTGCGATCCACAGGCCGATGCCGAAGGCGATGTAACCGGAGAAATGCCGCTTCATTTCCACGCAGCGCATGCCCAGCCAGAAGGCGCGACCGACCAGCAGCGCGTAGAGCCCGATCACCCCGCACACACCCACAAAGCCCAGTTCCTCGGCAATCACCGAGAAGATGAAGTCGGTATGCGATTCGGGCAGGTAGTTGAGCTTCTGTACCGAAGCGCCCAGGCCCACGCCGGTCCACTGGCCGCGGCCGATGGCCATCAGCGCATTGGACAGCTGGTAACCGGAGCCGAGCTGATCCACCCACGGGTCCATGAAGGAGGTCACGCGTCGCATGCGGTACGGCTCGAAGATCACCAATGCCACCAGGGCCGGCAGCAGCAGCAGGATCGGCAGGATGATGCGCCCGATCGGCGCACCGCCCAGCACCAGCATGCAGGCGGTCACGCTTAACAGCAGCATCGAGGAGCCGAAGTCCGGCTGCAGCAGCAACAGGCCGACCAAGAAGCCGACCACGAATACCGGTTTGAGCATTGCCTGCCAGGTCGCGTTGACCTCGTCGCGGAACCGCACCAGATAGCTCGCAAGCCAGATGATGTAGAACACCTTCACCGATTCGACCACCTGGAACCGCGACACGCCCAGGTTGATCCAGCGCTTGGCGCCATTGACGGTGCTGCCCAGGCCAGGCACGAACACCACCACGAGCAGCACAAAGCAGGCCAGCAACAGCATCTGGTTGTGCTGTTCGATGGTCTTGAGCTCGGTGCGCATCGCCCAGAACGCCAGTGCGATGCCGCCGCCCAAAAACAGCAGGTGGCGGGTCAGGTAGTAGAACGGGCTGGCTTCCAGCTCGATCGAGCTGGATGCCACCATCACCACGCCCAGCGACGCGAGCGTGACGGCGGCCCCGAGCAGCCACGGGTCGTAGCGGCCGCCGATGGCGTCCAGTCGCGTGGCCTGGCGGGACATGTCGTTCATCAGCGCACCTTCAACGTGGCAAGGCCGATCAGCACCAGCACCACCGAAATGATCCAGAAGCGCACGATCACCCGCGGCTCCGGCCAACCCTTGAGCTCGAAATGGTGGTGAATCGGCGCCATGCGGAACACGCGCTTGCCGGTCAGCTTGAAGCTGGCCACCTGGATCATCACCGACAGCGTTTCGATCACGAACACCCCGCCCATGATCACCAGCACCATCTCCTGACGCACGATCACCGCGATGGTGCCGAGCACTGCGCCCAGCGACAGCGCGCCGATGTCGCCCATGAACACCATCGCCGGGTAGGTGTTGAACCACAGAAAGCCCAGGCCTGCGCCGGCGATCGCCGAGCAGATGATGATCAGCTCGCCGGCACCGGGAATCAGCGGAATTTTCAGGTATTCGGCAAACACCACGTTGCCGGAGGCATACGCGAACACGCCCAGCGCGCAGGCCACCAGCACGGTCGGCATGATGGCCAGGCCATCCAGGCCGTCGGTGAGGTTCACCGCATTGGAGAAGCCCACGATCCAGAAGTAGGCGATCACCACGAAGCTCACGCCGGCCAGCGGCAGCGCGATCGACTTGAACATGGGAATGTAGAACGTGATCGCCGCCGGCACATCGGCGGTGTAGTACAGGAACAAGCCAGCGGCCAGACCGAAGATCGACTGCAGCAGATACTTCCAGCGCGACTTCAACCCATTGGGGTCGCGTTTGACGATCTTGATCCAGTCGTCGTACCAGCCGATCGCACCGAAGCAGATCATCACCGCCAGCACCAACCACACGTAGCGGTTGCGCAGATCACCCCACAACAGCACCGACAAGGTGACGGTGAGCAAGATCAGCGAACCGCCCATGGTCGGCGTGCCGGCCTTGGAAAAATGCGTTTGCGGGCCATCCTGGCGGATCGGCTGGCCGCCCTTGAACTGGGCCAGCTTGCGGATCACCGCAGGCCCCATCCATAACGACAGGAACAGCGCCGTCAGCGCCGCCAGGATGCCGCGGAAGGTCAGATAGTTGAACAGCCCGAACAGGCTCTCCAGTTGCTGCAGCCAACGGGCCAGCTCAAGCAGCATGGGAGGCATCCTCCGCCGGTGCGAGCAACGCGGTGACGATACGGTCCATCGCGCTGCCGCGCGAACCCTTCACCAGGATCGTGATGGAGGCGACGCCCGGAAGCGCGTTGGTGGATGGCGATTGCGGTTGGTGAATCACTGCATGTTCCTGCGTATTTCCTGATCCGTGCTGCGGCACTTGCTGTTGCTGGCTGGCGGCATCGACCAGATCCGCCTGCAAGGCGTCGATCAACTCGGCGTGCGTGGCGAACACGCGGGCGCCTTGGCCGAATGCCTGCGCTGCGGCAGCGCTGAGCTCGCCCAGCGCATACAACCGCTGCAGCTTGGCCGCGCGCGCCCGACGCCCCGCGGCGGCGTGTAGTGCGACGCCTTCGGCGCCGAGTTCGCGCATGTCGCCCAGCACCAGCCAGCCTTCGCCCGGTGCGGCGGCCAAGGCATCGATGGCCGCATCCAGCGAGCCCGGGTTGGCGTTGTAGCTGTCGTCGATCAGTACCACGCCGTTGGGCAAGGTCTGGGCGATCTGCCGGCCGGCCACCGCGCGTGCCTGTGCCAGACCGGCCGCGATCACCGGCAAGGCGATGCCGGCACCGAGTGCAAGGCCGGTTGCCGCCAGTGCGTTGAGCACGTTGTGGCGGCCCGGCAACGGCAGCGCAATCTGCGCCTCGCCCTGCGGCGTCACCAGGGTGAACTGCGCGCCGCCGGTGTGCAGACGCAGTTGACGCGCCGTGATCTCGGCACTGGCCTGCAAGCCATAGCGCAAGATGCGACGTCCGCGCACCGGCTGGGTCTGCAACTGCTGTTCGAACCACATGCCGAACGCGTCGTCGGCGTTGATCACCGCCACACCCTCGGCAGGCAATGCGGCGTAGATGGCGCCTTTGGTCTGTGCGACGCCGAGCAGGCTGCCCAGACGTTCCAGATGCGCCGGTGCGATGTTGTTGACCAGTGCGACATGCGGTCGTGCAATCTCGGTGAGATAGGCGATATCGCCCGGCTTGCCGGCGCCCATTTCGTAGATCGCAACGTCCGCATCGTCGGGCGCGGCGATCACCGCCAGCGGCAAACCGATCTCGTTGTTGCGGTTGCCCGGCGTGGCGTACACGGTGGTGCCATCCACGCGCCCGGCTTCGGTCAGGATCGACAACAGCAGCGCCTTGACGCTGGTCTTGCCGTTGGAGCCAGTCAGCGCAAGCACGCGCGTGGCGCGGTCGCGTTGCATGCCGGCGGCGATGCGCGCCAATGCCAGCTCGGTGTTGTCCACCACCACCTGGGGCACGCTCAACGCCGGCAGCAGGCGATCGACCAGCAAACCGCTTGCGCCGCGCGCCACCGCCTCGGCGGCGAACTCGTGCCCATCGAAGCGTTCGCCGCGCAGCGCTACATACAGGCTGCCGTCGGCGAGCGTGCGGGTGTCGTTGCCGACCGCATCGATCATGGCGTCCTCGCCATGCAGCTCGCCGCCGGCCCAGTGGGCAATCAACGACAGGGGCGTGAGCTTCATGGGCGCACTCCCAGGACGGTCCGCGGCAGCAGCGCCTGGGCTGCCACGATGGCGTCGTCGAAGGCATGCCGCACACCGGCAACTTCCTGATATGGCTCATGGCCCTTGCCGGCGATCAATACGATGTCCGATGGGCTGGCCATGCCGATGGCCTGATGGATCGCAGCGGCGCGGTCGCGCTGCACGATGGCGGCATCCGGTCGCGCGAAGCCACGCAGGATATCGGCCACGATCGCATCGCCGTCTTCGCCACGCGGGTTGTCGTCGGTCACGATCGCCACGTCGGCCTTGAGCTCGGCAATCGCCGCCATCTGCGGGCGCTTGCCGGTGTCGCGTTCGCCACCGCAGCCGAACACGCAGATCAGGCGGTCCTGCGCATGCGAACGCAGGCTGCTCAATGCCTGTTCCAGCGCGTCGGGCGTGTGTGCGTAATCGACCACCACCAACGGCGCGCCATATGCGCCGCCAAGGCGGTTCATGCGGCCATGGATAGGCTGCAACTGGCCGAGCACGCTGGCGATCTGCGCAGGCGCAAACTCCATCGCCCACAACGCGCCGGCCACGGCGAGCAGGTTGTCCACGTTGAAACGGCCCAGCAGCGGCGAATGCACCGGATGCACCTGGCCCTGGACATTCAACGCAAAGTTGATGCCGTTGTGGTCCAGCTGCAGTGCCTGCGCGCTCACGCTGGCATCAGAATGCGCGCGCGAGCTCACACCGATCGCGCGCAGCGCGGGATCGAGCGCAGCGAACAGCGTGTGGCCGAACGTATCGTCCAGGTTCACCACGGCGGCTTTCAAGCCAGCGCGGGTGAACAGCTTGGCCTTCGCCGCGCCGTACTGCGCCATGTCGCCGTGGTAATCGAGATGGTCGCGGGTGAGGTTGGTGAACACTGCCACGTCGAAGTGCACCGCATCCACACGTCCCTGATCGAGCGCGTGCGAGCTGACCTCCATTGCCACGGCCTGCGCACCCTCATCGCGCAATTGCGCCAGCAAGGCATGCGTGGGCAGCACCAGCGGCGTGGTGAAGCCGGTCGGCACGGCCGCGCCATACAGACCGACGCCCAGCGTACCGAGCGTGCCGGTGGGCGTACCGAGCAGCGTCAATGCCTGCGCCAGCAGCTGCACGGTGGAGGTCTTGCCGTTGGTACCGGTAACGCCGACCATGCGCATCGCCTGCGACGGCCGACCATGAAATTGATCGGCCATCACGCCAAGGCGCGCGCGCAAACCGGGCACGGCAATCGCATCGGCCGGCACCGGCAGACCGTCGGGCGCCGGCGGCTCGAACAACACTGCCGCCGCGCCATTGGCGCGCGCCTGTTCGACAAAGCCCAGACCATGCGCACCGAAGCCGGCGATCGCCACGAAGGCGTCGCCCGGACGCACGGCACGGCTATCCATCACCAACCCGGACACCTGCACGTCGTGCGTCAACGCCACGTCCGGCAATAACTGCGAAAGCGCCATGCAGCGGCTCACTGGCGGCTCTCCTGCAATGGCGCGGGCTGCGCTGGCGCGGCAGCCGGCGCAGGCGCCAGTGCGGTCGGAATGCCGGCGGAGACTTCATCCACCGGGTCCGGCACCAGCGCCGGATCCGGTTCGGCCGCTTGCGGCTTGGCCACCGGCTGGCCGGTCTTGCCGGCAGCCTGTGCGGCCAGCCACGACTGGATATCGTCCGGCGGCACGTCCATCAGGCGCAGCGCGCCTTCCATCACGCGATGGAACACCGGCGCCGACACCAGACCGCCGTAATACACCTTGCCTTGCGGATCGTTGATCACGATGACGGTGGCAAAGCGCGGGCGCGTGGCCGGCACCAAGCCAGCGAACAGGGCGTTGTAGTGCCCACGCTCGTAGCCGTTGGCGCCATTCTTGCGCGCCGTGCCGGTCTTGCCGGCCACGTGGTACCCCAGAATTGCCGCACCCTTGGCGCCGCCCTGGGTGACCACGGTCTCCATCATGTCGATAACCTGACGCGCCACTTCCGGCGTGATCACCTGACGGGTTTCGTTGTGCTGGCCACGCACGAAGGTCGGCGGAGTGAGTTTGCCGCCGTTGCCCAGCGTAGCGTACGCCTGCGCAATCTGCAGCGGCGTCACCGACAGGCCGTAACCGTAGGACATCGTGGTCTTGGACGGGCCGCTCCAGCGCGACGGCTGCAGTACCACGCCGGCCGATTCGCCGGGAAACCCGCTATGCGGCGCACTGCCGTAACCGAAGTTGCGGATCGACTGGTAGAAGGTCTGGTCCGGCACCTTGGCCGCGATCTTGGCCGCGCCGATGTTCGAGCTGCGGGTGATCACGCCGGTGACGTTGAGCACGCCGTTGTTGCGCGGCACGTCGCGGATGGTGAAGCGCCCCACCGACATGTAGCCGGGGTTGGTGTCGATGACGGTGTCCTTGGTCACCACGCCGGCGGTCAGCGCGGTGGCCACCGTCAGCGGCTTCATCGTCGAACCCGGCTCGACCAGGTCGGTGACCGCCCGGTTGCGGCGCGCCGACGGATTGATGCCGGTCACCGAATTGGGGTTGTAGGTCGGCAGGTTGACCATCGCCAGCACTTCGCCGTTGGCCACGTCCATCACCACCATCGAACCGCCGGCCGCGTTGTTTTCGACCAAGGCGTTACGCAGTTCCTTGTAGGCCAGGAACTGGATGCGGCGGTCGATGCTCAGCGTCAGGTCCTTGCCTGGCTGCGCCGGACGCACCAGGTCCACGCTTTCCACGATGGCGCCGCGCGCATCGCGCACCACCTTCTTGGAGCCGGGCTTGCCGCGCAGCCATTCGTCGAACGCCAGCTCCAGACCTTCCTGGCCGCGGTCGTCGATATTGGTGAAGCCCAGCACGTGGGCCATCGCCTCGCCTTGCGGATAGAAGCGGCGGAACTCGCGCTGCGAGAACACGCCAGGAATCTTCAGATCGACGATCGCATGCGCCTTGTCTGGATTGATCCGGCGCTGCAGGTACATGAATTCCTTGCCGGCTTTCTGTGCCAGCTTGGCGTTCAACTCGTCCAGCGGCTGCCCGAGCGCTTTTGCCAGCTCGGGAATGCGGTCGGGGTTGCGCAGCAGTTCCTGCGGATTGACCCAGATCGATTCCACCGGCGTGGACACCGCCAGCGGCTCGCCGTTGCGGTCGGTGATCATGCCGCGCGAGGTGGCGATGGGCAGTTCGCGCAGGTAACGCGCTTCGCCCTGACGCTGGTAAAAATCGCGATTGACCAGCTGCACGTAGGCCGCGCGCCCGATCAGCGTCACCGAACACAGGCCCAGCGCGATACCGACCAGGGTCAGGCGACCACGGAGATTGAAATTGCTACGGGGGCGGTTGCGACCGGCCTTCATGGCGCACCTCCGTGTGCGCCACCCTGCGGGCGGCTTCGCCGTGCAAAACGGCTGTCCTGCCGTTTTGTCACAGACGCACCTCCATGTGCGCCACCCTGCGGGCGGCTTCGCCGTGCAAAGCGGCTGTCCTGCCGTTTTGTCACAGACGCACCTGCATGTGCGCCGTCCTGGCGGCGACTGCGCCGTGCGAAACGGCTGTTCTGCCGACCGGTCATGGGCGCACCACCACGATGTCGTTGGTCTCCGGGAACTTCATCCCGATGCGCGCACGCGCGACCTGATCGACCCGGTTGCTTTCCGCCCACGTGGCCTGCTCCAGCTGCAGCCGGCCGAATTCGATATTCAGTTCGTCGCGCGTGTGTTCGAGCTTGGACAACTGCACGAACAGCTTGCGATGCATGTGGCGCATGTACACCACCCCGATCGCCGAGGCGATGCTGCAGGCAAGCAGCACGACGAGCAGCAAGCGGCTCATGCGGCGTCTCCTTGAGACGCCGGGAATCGGGAATCGGGAGTCGGGAATCGGGAAGCAGCGGCGCTGTCGCCTTTGCCCATTCCCCATTCCCCATTCCCCATTCCCAGCTTCTCGGCCACCCGCAACACCGCGCTGCGGGCGCGGGGGTTGACGTTCAACTCGGCATCGTCGGCCTTGATCGCGCCGCTGATCAGCTGCAACGTGGGGACGAACGGCTGCGCTTCGGGCAGGCGGCGGTTGCTCGGCGGGGCCTTGGCGTAGCGGGCCATGAATTGCTTGACGATGCGATCTTCCAGCGAATGGAAGCTGATCACCGCCAGCCGGCCGCCCGGCTTGAGCGCGTCCAACGCAGCGTCCAGCCCGGCTTCCAGATCGGCCAGCTCGCGGTTGATGTGGATGCGGATGGCCTGGAAGCTGCGCGTGGCCGGATGCGTCTTGCTGTCGCCGCGCGGCATCACCGATGCGATCAGCTCGGCCAGTTGTGCGGTGCGCAGCAGCGGCTGTTCGTCGCGACGCGCCACGATGGCGCGCGCGATGCGGCGGCTCTGGCGTTCTTCGCCATAGGTCCACAGCACATCGGCGATCTCGCGCTCGCCGGCCTGCGCCAGCCACTGCGCCGCGCTCTGGCCGCCGTCCGGGTCCATGCGCATGTCCAGCGGGCCGTCCTTGCCGAAACTGAAACCACGCCCGGCCACGTCCAGCTGCGGCGAAGACACGCCCAGGTCCAGCAGGATGCCGTCGACGGTGGCCGCGGCGACCACCTGGCCGAGCGTGGCGAAACTGCCGCGATGGATGGACACGCGCGCATCGCCGCCGAAGCTGTGTTCGGCCACTGCGATCGCTTCGGGGTCCTTGTCCATCACCAGCAGTCGACCTCCCGGTCCAAGGTGTTCCAGCACGCCGCGTGCGTGCCCGCCACGCCCGAATGTGCCATCCAGATACGTTCCGTTTTCGGTCACCTGCAGGCCATCCAGAACCTGCGTGTACAGCACCGGCACATGGGCCGCCGGCGGCTGCGACACCGGGTGACCGGGCTGCGCTTCACCGCGCATCCGGGCACCCCGGCTCACAACCTGAGATCGAGCAATTCATCGCCCAGATCCCCGTCAGACAATGTCTGCTGAATCAGTGCGCGATGTGCCTGCTCGCTCCAGAGTTCGAACTTGTCGCCCATGCCCAGCAGCACGGCCTTTTTCTCGATGCCCACCGCATTGCGATGGCTGGCCGGGATGCTCAGACGGCCGTTGGCGTCCAACTCGAGCACCGCCGAAGAACCCACCAGTTTCTGCTGCAGCGTACGGACCACGCGCTGGGTGTTGGGCTTGGACATCACGTCGTCGCGCACCCGCTCCCACTCCTTTTCCGCGTAGAGCCACAGGCATCCGGCTTCGAACGGGTTGTAGGTGAGGACAAGACGATTGCCGCTGACACGCGCAACGAGGTCGCGGTATGCGGTTGGCACCGCCATACGCCCCTTGTCGTCCACCGTGATGGCAGTCTCGCCCTGAAACACCGAATGCAACCTCGAATACCCGCTGGGGGATCATTGAACCACGAAAAACCACAAAACACCTGGTTTTCCCTCCGTTGCCCACCTTAGCAGTGCGTCAAAGGTTGTCAACAGTTTTCAAGGCCGCAAATCGCCAGTTGCATCAATGAGTTGCGGCACTCTTTAGAGACTTGTTCAAAGGTTATCCACAAGTTGCTGTTTCGTCTCATATTTTGAGATTGAACGGAAATTCAGGGCGGTGAAGGCCATGTAAACCCGACTGCCGTCTCACTTCACATTGCGCCAGCGGCGTATCTCAACTGCGCAAACAAGGTGACAATCGGTGGCATGTGCCTGGTCGCCCTTGCCTGGAAAGTCCACCCGCGCTGGCGTTTGCTGCTGGCGGGCAACCGCGACGAATTCCACGCACGTCCCACTGCGGCACTGGCGCGCTGGGCGGCGCCGGCCGACAACGTGCTGGCTGGCCGCGACCTGCGCTCCGGTGGCAGTTGGGTTGGCCTGGGTCGGGATGGACGCGCGGCGGTGGTCACCAACGTGCGTGACCCGCTCGCCACGGCCTCGGGGCGCTCGCGCGGGCATCTGATCGGCGACTATCTATCCGGCAGCCTGAGCGCCACTGCCTACGCCGACGCACTGGCCGGTGCCGCCCACCAGTTCCCACCTTTCAACCTGTTGCTGTGCGACGCCGACCGTTGCGAGCACCTGAGCAACCACCCGCCACTGGCGCGGCAGCTGGCTGCGGGCATCCATGGCATGTCCAACGGGCCGCTGGATGCGCCGTGGCCCAAGACCGCTGCGCTGACCAAGGTGCTGCACCGCTGGTGCGCCGACGGCGATGAAGACCTGCAGCCGTTGTGGACCGCCCTGGGCAATCCGGCCATCGCCGCCGACGCTGCGCTACCGCAGACCGGCGTGGACCTGCCCACCGAACGCCTGCTCTCGGCCGCCTTCATCGGCGGCCCCAGCTACGGGACCCGCGCCAGCACCATCGTTGCGGTGGACCATGACGGCCACGGCTTTATCCACGAACGACGCTTCGGGCCGAATGGGAGTTTCCAGGGCGAGACACGCCTGGAGATCCCTGGCCCGCGTTGACAAGCCACAAGCATGCGCATGGCCGAGAAGTGGACGCACGCACTGCTATCACGAGGCTTCTGCGCCGAAGAAACCGTTGCATCCGACCAGCAAGACCGACCTGGCGGCGCAAGCCCGCGCAATGACCGGCGAGCTCTCGGCAAGTGCGGAAGATCCTTGACCGAGTAAGTCACCAAGGAACGCGACAGCCTCAGCGCGAGCGCGCGTGCGCTGCAACGCGCGGCAAGCGAATGGAAGGCCTTCACCGAGGTGCACAACTCCTTCGCCGACGGGTTTTCCACGCGGTGACCGTCCAGTTCGATGTTCACGCCAATGCCGGCGGACCATCGAAAGACCAGGGCCAGATCATCATCGACGCCCTCGACGCGCTGCTCACCTGCTCGTTCGGCTAGTGCCGTATGCGGCTGCAGGCGTTGCCAATTGCATGCCCCCATTCGCTTGCATGCCCCCATCCGCCCTTCGGGCACCTTCCCCCGCACGCGGTGGAAGGGAGTCGGTCGCGTCGCGAGAGCCTCGACCAACGACCTAAGCCTCGACCAACGGCCTACCTGCAAGCCCCCTTGAGTCAAGGGGGCGCGGCGACAGCCGCGGGGATGTGGAATGCCCGGAGCGGGACTCGCGTTTTGTATCGCCTGCGGCAGTATGAAACGTGGGCGCCTTCGAGAAGGGCGAACGCCGAACGAAGGCGGCGACGCGTAGCGAGAGCTCGACCAACGACCTAAGCCTCGACCAACGGCCTACCTGCAAGCCCCCTTGAGTCAAGGGGGCGCGGCGACAGCCGCGGGGATGTGGAATGCCCGGAGCGGGACCCGCGTTTTGTACCGCCTGCGGCGGTACGAAACGTGGGCGCCTTAGCTTTGGGCGATGCCCAAAGCAAGGCGGCGGAGCCGGCCGGTAAGCCGGGTTCTGTCGTGGACAGTCATTCGTCTAGGCGCTACGTCACCGCAGCGCTCAAGCAACCTACCCGGATCCAGCGCGGGCCACGCCAATGGATCCCTATTTGGTCTTGCTCCAGGTGGGGTTTGCCGTGCCGGTCCGTTACCGGACTCGCGGTGCGCTCTTACCGCACCATTTCACCCTTACCGGCTCCCCGAAGGGAACGTAGGCGGTATCTTTCTGTTGCACTGTCCGTCGGCTTGCGCCGCCCAGGCGTTACCTGGCACCTTGCCCTATGGAGCCCGGACTTTCCTCGGCACTCTTGCGAGTGACGCGACTGTCTGGCCGACTCCGCCGGGGCGCACTATACGCGCTATCGCCAGATGATGCCCCGCCTGCCGTTTTCTTCGGCGTAGAGAACGACACGATCGAACTCGTGCGCAAACGACCATCCAGTCGCCTCCGCTGGTATTGCATGCTGTGCGAGCGAAGGAGCCATCGGACAATAGATCAAGAGTGCGACAGCATCCGCGTGTGCGCGATATCCGCTGATTTTAGTGTTCTTGCGGGTAATGGACTCCGCTACTCGGTCCTTGACCAGAGCGGTTACCTCAAAGTTGCCGCCTGATAAGAGCCCTTCCTGATCGGACGGCCACAACTGCACGTGGCTGACAAACGCCGGAAGCCCGCTTCTCATAACAATGCGCGGCTGCTTCACCCCCGAATGCAGGCGAAGCAGACACTCGATCTGCTCGACGGCCTCCGCAAGTGCGGGAAGCGGACCGTCTGCAAAGCTCAAACTCACTTGCACCTTTGGCAAAAGCCGCGCAATTCGAGGTTTCAGCGCGAGCAGCAGCTTTTCCCTTGCAAGCGCTCGCTCCTGCCCTTCGGAGCGCAACAATCGCGTGATCTCGACGGCGTAGATGGAGCCGTCCGCGATTCGAAAACGAATATCGGCTGCGGGTTCCTTGGGCTGCTCCAGTTCGCTCACAGGCGATGGAAAGGCTTCCGGCCATACATCGAGGACGCACCGAAACTGACGCAACTCCAGCGCCTTCTTCTTGTCTTCGGCAGTCTCTGCGTCAACCATTGCCGCCATACAACGCCTTCCGCGGCGCGCCGGTCAGCTCGGCGGCCAGCTTGGCGGCGGTGGATGGGGGCAGGTGCTCGGCGAGCTTGGCGTAGACGCGACGGCCTTCGGCGAGGTGGCCGTCGGCGGCATCGGCGGCGCCCTGCACCATCACCACGAATTCGCCCTTGCGCTGGTTGTCGTCGGCCTCGATCTGGGCCTGCAGCTGCGCCAGGCTGCCGTCGAGCACGGTTTCGAACAGCTTGGTGAGTTCGCGGGCGATCACTGCCGGACGCTCGTCACCGAAGGCAAGGCGCAGGTCGGCCAACGATTCGACGATGCGGTGGGAGGACTCGTAGAACACCAGGGTGCGGGTCTCGCCGGCCAGCCGCGCCAGGCGCTCGCGGCGGGCGGCGCTCTTGGCCGGCAGGAAGCCTTCGAAACCGAAGCGGTCGCTGGGCAGGCCGGCCACGCTGAGCGCGGCGATCGCGGCGCAGGCGCCGGGCACCGGGCTGACCTTGATGCCGGCGGCACGGGCGGCGCGCACCAACTTGAAACCGGGGTCGCTGACCAACGGAGTGCCGGCGTCGCTGACGATGGCCAGCGACGCGCCTTCGCGCAGGCGCGCCACGATGCGCTCGGACATCGCGTCTTCGTTGTGGTCGTGCAGCGCCAGCAGCGGGCGATCGATGCCGAAATGGCCGAGCAACTGGCGGGTATGGCGGGTGTCTTCGGCGCAGATCGCGGCCACGCCACGCAGCACTTCCTGCGCGCGCGGCGACAGGTCGGCCAGGTTGCCGATCGGCGTGGCGACCACGTGCAGGGTTCCAGGGGACGTCATCAGCGGTGTTCCGGGGGCAAAGGGTAGAATCGTAGCGTTTTTAACGGTCCGCCCCCGGCGGCCCCTGTCCAATGGATCTGAAATGAACAAGCGTGTTGCAAGGATCTCTGCCCTTTCGCTGATGGTGATGCTGGCCGCCGGTTGCGCCACCAGCAGCGTCACGCCAACCGCCTCGCCGACGCAGAGCGCTGCGCTGGCACTGCTGGATCAGGGCAAACCGCGCGACGCCGCGCAGCAGCTGGAAGCCGAGGCCGCCAGTGCCAGCGGTGCGCAGCGCAGCCGGTTGCTGGCGGCCGCGGCGTTCGGCTGGCACGACGCCGGCGACGATGCGCGGGCCCGCACGCTGCTGGCGCAGGTCAACGCGCGCCACCTGAGCGGCGAGGAACGCGCACGCTTCGGGCTGCTCACCGGCGAGCTGGCGGTGCTCGACAAGCAGGGCGCGCAGGCGTTGCAGGCCTTGGGCGACAGCCCGCAGGGGCTGACCCAGCCGCTGCAGACGCGCTGGCTGGTGGCCCGCGCTGCGGCGCTGGAAGCCACCGGCGACCTGTTCGGTGCCGCCGCAGACCGCGCGCGCGCCGATGCCAGCCTGACCGGCACCGCGCGCAGCGACAACCAGCGCGCCATCGTGCGCCTGCTTGCCGCGCTCGACGACGCCACCCTCAAGGGCCGCACCGCTGCGCTGCCGGCCGGCGACCCGTTGTACAACTTTGCCGGGCGCGCGTTGATCAGCCGCGGCCTGGCGTTGCCGCGCGCCTTCGAGCGCGATGCGCAGTGGGGCTTCGATACCAGCAAGCGCCCGCCGGCCGAGCGCGATGGCTACCGCCCACCGGTCAAGCTGGGCGTGCTGCTGCCGATCACCGGCAACCTGGCCACCGCCGCCGCGCCGGTACGCGATGGCCTGCTGGCTGGCTACTACGCCGAAACCCGCCGCCGCCCGGAGGTGCAGTTCTTCGACACCGCCGGCACCGCCGCCGGTGCCAATGCCGCCTACGACAAGGCAGTAAACGCTGGTGTCGATTACGTGGTCGGCCCGTTGGGGCGCGACGAAGTCAGCGCATTGTTCGCCCGTGGCCAGCTCGCGGTGCCGGTACTGGCACTCAACCGGCCGAGCGACAACAAGGCCCCGCCCACCGGCAGTGCAGGCTTCTCGCTGGCGCCAGAAGACGACGGCATCATGGCCGCCGAATACCTGCTCTCGCGCGAACGCCGCAACGTGCTGATCGTCGGCACCAGCGACGACAACGGCAAGCGCACCATCAAGGCCTTCCGCGACCGCTTCAGCGAACGCGGCGGCACGGTGGCCGGCAGCATCAGCGTGGCCGATGCGCCGGGCGACATCGGCGCGCAGCTGCGCAACTACGGCACCGCCGACGCGGTGTTCCTGGCAGTACGCGGCAACACCGCCCGTGCGCTGGCGCCGCAGCTGGCGTTGGCCGGGTTCGCCGGCAAGTCGCGCGTGGGCACCTCGCAACTGGTGGCCGGCACCGGCAAGGCCGAAGACGATCTGGCGCTGGATGGCATCGTCTACCCGAGCGAAACCTGGACCGCCCTGGGCGTGTCCGGCCTGCCGGCGGTCAGCCAGGTGGCCAGCACCCTGCCCAGTGCACGCGGCCCGGCTGCCCGCCTGTTCGCGTTCGGCTACGACGCCTGGAAGATCACGGCATACCTGGAAAAACTCGCCACCGGCACCGATGGCGGCCTGCGCGGCGCCACCGGCACCCTGCACCTGGATGGCTTCGGCAATGTGTTGCGCACGCCGGCCTGGTCCACCTTCAGCGGTGGCCGCCCGACGCCGATCGCCGACGGCCGCTGAGCCATGCCGGCGGCGCGCCAGCAGCGTGGTGCGGCGGTCGAGGCGGCCGCACGCGCGCTGTTGGAGCAGGCCGGGCTGCGACTGGTGGTCGGCAACGCCAACTACCGCGGCGGCGAACTGGATCTGGTGATGCGCGACGGGCCATCGCTGGTGTTCGTGGAAGTGCGTTACCGGCGCGACGACCGCTTCGGCGGCGGCGCGGCATCGGTGGACTGGCGCAAACGTCGCAAGCTGGTGCTGGCCGCGCAGTTGTTTCTCGGCGCTCACCCGGCCCTGGCCGCGCTGCCGTGCCGCTTCGATGTGATCGATGCCAGCGGCGAACCGCCGATACTGCACTGGATCCGCGACGCATTCCGCGCCGACGATTGCTGACCGCCACCGACGCTCACGCCAACGTTTTATGCCAACCATCATGACCCACGCAGCCGTGCCATTGGCGCTGTGGTGCGCCAGTGAACGCGGCCGCATATCGCCACGCCTGCTCGCGGCCGGCATGGCGACGGCGATGCTGCCCGATGCCGATGTACTGGCGTTCGCGCTGCACATTCCCTACGCCGATGCGTTCGGCCATCGCGGTGCCAGCCACTCGCTGCTGTTTGCCGCCGTGATGGCGTTGCTCGGCGTTGCATTACATCGCCTGTTGCGAGCGGACGCCGTGCAGGCGTCCATGTTTTTGTTCGTCTGCACCGCATCGCACCCGCTGCTGGATGCGATGACCTCCGGCGGCCTGGGCGTGGCGCTGGGTTGGCCGTGGAGCCAGACGCGCTGGTTCGCACCATGGCGGCCGATTCGGGTGTCGCCATTTGCGAGCGGCTTCTTCAATGCGCGCGGCCTGGACACGCTGCTCTCCGAGCTGCGCTGGGTCTGGTTGCCGCTCACCGTCGCCGTGCTGGGGTGGAAATGCATCCAGCGCGCGGCACCACAGGATCGCATGTCATGACCGATGTAATTCCTACCGCACTTGCCGAGTCGTTGGCCGCGCGCCTGGGGCCTGATGGCTGGTTGACCGGCGAGAATGCGCGCCGCCGCTACGGCGAAGACGATTCGCGCCGCTGGGCATTGCCTGCTGCCGTCGCCTTGCCGCACGACACCGATGCGGTGGTGGCGATCGTGCAGGCCTGCCGTGCGCACGGCGTGCCGATCGTGGCGCGCGGCGCCGGCACCGGCACCACCGGCGCGGCAGTGCCGTTTTCCGGCGGCGTGGTGGTGTCGATGGCGCGCATGAACCAGATTGTGGCCCTGCGTCCGCAAGACCGCTGCGCGGTGGTGCAACCGGGCTTGCTCAATGGCGACCTGCAACAGGCGCTGCAGCCGCACGGATTGTTCTGGCCGCCGGACCCGTCCAGTGCGGAGATCTGCAGCGTCGGCGGCAATCTATCCACCAACGCCGGCGGCCCGCGCGCGGTGAAGTACGGCGCCACCCGCGACAACGTGCTCGGCCTGGTCGCAGTGACCGGCACCGGCGAGGTGATCCGCTGCGGCGGCGCGTACACCAAGAATTCCACCGGTTACGACCTCACACATCTATTGGTCGGCAGCGAGGGCACCCTGGCGATCATCGTCGAGGCGACCTTGAAGCTGACCCCGCGCGCAGTTGCGCAAGCCGGCTTGCGCGCGCTGTATCGCGATGCGTCGAGCGCCGCAGCCGCAGTGTCGCGGCTCATGGCGCAACCGACCACGCCCACCATGCTGGAATTCATGGATGCCAGCGCGATTGCGCTGCTACGCCGCAATGGCAGCGATGTGCCTGACTCCGGCGCCATGCTGTTGATCGAAGCCGACGGCGATCACGACACCTTGCCCTACGCGCTGCAGGCCCTGCATGACGCAGCCGATGGCGAGGGTGTGTTGAGCCTGGACGTGGCCGCCGATGGCAGTGCGCGCGACAAGCTGTGGGCCGCGCGCCGCGCCTTGTCGCCTGCCCTGCGCACCATCAAGCCGGGCAAGATCAACGAAGACGTGGTGGTGCCGGTGTCGCGCATCCCCGAACTGGTTGCCGGCGTGGAAGCGCTTGCCGCCGAATTCGCACTGCCTATCGTCGCCTTCGGCCATGCCGGCAACGGCAACCTGCATGTCAACATCATGTACGACCCGGACGATGCCAGCGAAAACGCCCGCGCGCATGCTGCATTGCCACGGCTGTTCGCATTAGTGCTATCGCTGGAAGGCACCCTTTCCGGCGAACACGGCATCGGCGTGGCCAAGCGCGATTTCATGAGCCAGGCCTTCAGCGCAGCAACACTGGCCGCCATGCGCGCGATCAAGACCGCGCTGGACCCGGATGGGATCTTGAATCCGGGCAAGGTGTTGCCTTCATCGCCCGCGCAGTGACAGTCCGATGGAGCCTCACGCCATGAACCAGACTCTTCGGAACGCGCTCGATCCACACCGCAACCAGGCGATGGAACGGTTGCCGACCGCACGCGATGCGTTCCACTACAGCGCCGCTGGCTATGCGCTGCTGACCGCGCCGGAAACCGGTCCGGACATCGCGCGGCATCGCATCCATATCACCGAATCGGGCTTTACCATTACCCAAGGCGACGCTCCACCCGGACCGACCCGTAACGGTTACCGCATCACCTTCAGCGCTGCCGTGCACGCTGGCCTGGCGCGTTCGACGATGGACGCGGCCTATGCGCGCATGTTCTCGGAGAGCGTGGCGGCCACTGCGGATTACGCTGCGGCAAAGAACGAATTCAATAATTTGCGCGACCAAGACTGGTTCGCCTTCGCAATGCACCTACGCAACGCCTTCAGCCACAACAACGCCTGGAACTTCGGCAGCAAAAGCAAGCTTCCTGTCCGATGGCGCAGCTTTACCATTGACGCTGCAATGGCCGGACTTCCACTCAACGATTTCCTTCCCTGGTACCACGGACTGCAGCTGTGCGCGCAGATGATCCTGTACGTCGAAGGCATCGTCGATTACCGGCAGCAACACGTTGCGTGATGCCGGCAACCACCTACGCCCGGCGCACCTGATTCGCTCAACGCATCCCCCCGATAAACCGCAACCCCACGCCCGGCTCGGTGACGATGTAGTGCGGGTCGGCCGCATCGTCCTGCAGTTTCTGGCGCAATTTGCCGACCAGGATGCGCAGGTAGTGGGTGTCTTCTTCGTGCGTGGGGCCCCACACTTCGCGCAACAACTGCGGTTGGGTGACCACGCGGCCGGCGTGTTTCAGCAGCAGTGCGAGCAAGGCGTATTCCTTGCGGCTCAGCGGCACGGGCTCGCCGTCGAGGGTGACCTCGCGCAGGCCCAGATGGATATGCAGCCGGCCATCGTCGAACACGCTTTCTTCCACCGTGCTGCCGGCGCCGGCCTGGCGCAGCAGCGCGCGGATGCGGGCCATCAGTTCCTGCACGCCGAAGGGTTTGGTGACGTAGTCGTTGGCACCGGCATCGAGCGCGGCGACCTTTTCGGTTTCGCCGGCGCGCACGGTGAGCATGATCACCGGCACGTTGGACCACTGGCGGATCTCGCGCAGCACTTCATGCCCATCGCGATCGGGCAGGCCGATGTCCAGCACCACCAGTTCGGCGCCCTGCCCGGCCAGCAAGGCCAGGCCTTCTTCGCCGGTACCGGCCTGCAGCACGCGGTAGCCCTGCGCACGCAGGCTGATATCGAGGAAACGACGGATCTGCGGCTCGTCGTCGACGATCAGCACGCGGGCGGGCGGGATGGCGGTGAGGTCAGTCGGCATCGGGGCGAGGTGGCGCGGCGGGAACGAGCAGCGGCAGCGTAATGCGGATTGTGGTGCCGTGACCATGCGCGCCTGCCAATGCCTCCACGCTACCCCCGTGTGCGCCGATCATGCCCTGGCAGATGGCAAGACCCAAGCCGGTGCCGTTGCGCCCGCGGTCACCGCGCTCCACGCTGTAGAACATGTCGAAGATCCGCGCGCGCTCGTCTTCGGGAATGCCCGGCCCCTGGTCGCCGATGTCGATCTGCAATGCGCCGGCGCGCAGCTGTGCCTGCACGGTCACCGGCACGCCGGCTGGCGAAAATTTCGCCGCATTTTCCAGCACGTTGAAGATGGCCTGTTCCACCAGCGCCGGGTGCACCCAGATCGCCGGCAGGTCGGCGGCCAGGTGCAGTTGCAGGCGCACCTCCGGCTGGTAGCGCTGCAGGCGGCGGGTGGCCGAGCCGATCAATTCGTCGACGCCGATCCAGTCGCGATTCAAGGTCAGGCCGGTGTGGCCAAGCCGGGTCATGTCCAGCAGGTTCTGGATGTAGCGATCCAGCCGCTCGCCTTCGAGCTGGATGGTGTCGAGCAGGCTGTGGCGGTCGTGCGCGTCCATCGCATCGCCGTAGCTGGCCAGGCTGCTGGCCGAGCCGATCATCGAGGCCAGCGGCGAGCGTAGATCGTGCGAAACCGACGAGAGCAAGGCCGAACGCAGGCGCTCGGTTTCGCCACTGACGCGCGCACCCTCCAGATCGGCGACCAGGCGCGTGCGCAACGCGGCCTGGCCGATGTCTTCCACCATCGCTTCTGCCAGGCGGCGTTGTTCCAGGCCGGGCCGTTGCAGAGCCTGCCGAAAGCGCAGCGCGGCCACCCCCAGGGTGCCGCGCTCGTGGCGCACCGGCAGGCACCACCACTGCGCCCCGGCCAGGGTGTCGGTGAAGCGTCCGGCGGGCTGGCCGTGGCGCTGGGCCCAATCGGCGGCGCTGCGATCGAGCGCACCGAGGCTGGTGGGCGCGTCGCTTTCGCGCTGCTCCAGGCGCAGCCAGACGTCGGCATCCAGCGCAGTGGTCAGCGCGCGACGGCCGGCTTCCAGCACCTGCCCCAGATCGGCGGCGGTGCTGAGCTGGCGGCCCAGCGCCTGCAACGCGTTGGCGTGCGCATTGGCCGCGCGCAAGGCCAGTACCTGGCTACGCAGGCGCGAGGCCAGCCGGCCGGCGACCAGCGCGGCGATCAGGAACAGGCACACCGTCACCACGCCCTGGCGCGCGCTGATCTGCAAGGTGAAACGCGGTTCGATGAAGAAGAAGTTGTAGGCGACAAAACTCAGCAATGCGGCAACCACCGCAGCGGCCATGCGCGTGCGCGAGGCCACCAGCACCACCGCGACGATGAACACCATCGACAGGTCGTCGATGTCGGTCCAGCGTTGCAGCAACCACGCCACCCCCACCGCGCCCGCTGCGGCGATCGCAGCGAACGCCATGTCGTAACGCTGCAGCCATTGGCGCGGATTGCGCCAGCGTTTGCGCGCACGTGCGCGCGCATCGGCGGAGCTGACGATGACCAATTCGTAATGCGCGCCACGTTGCAGCAATTGCTGGGTCAGCGTGCGGTTGAACATGCGCGCCAGCGGGCGCTCGCGGGTGCGCCCCAGCACCAGGGTGGAGATGCCGTTTTGCGAAGCGAAATCCAGCAAGGCATCGGCCACGTTGGCGCCGTGCAGCAGCGCGGTGTCGCCACCGAGACGATGGGCGAGCGCGAATGCGCGATCGATTTCCAGCTGCCAGGCCGCATCGGCCACGGTGCGGGTCTGTACGGTGACCACCGTCCACGGTGCATCGCGCCGCTCCGACAGGCGCCGCGCTACGCGCACCAGATAATCCGAGCTGCCACGGCCATCGATGGCCACCACTACGCGGCGTCGCAACGCGGCGGTGCCAGGCAGGCCGCGCGCGGCCTGGGTATCGCGCAGATCGCTGTCGACGCGGTCGGCGGCGGTCTGCATCGCCAGCTCGCGCAACGCGGTGAGGTTGGAAGGCGAGAAAAACGCCTGCAACGCCTGCGTGGCCTGCTCGGGCAGATACACCTTGCCCTGCTGCAGGCGTTCGATCAGCTCACGTGGCGGCAGGTCCACCAGCACGATGTCGCGCAGGCGGTCGAACACGGCATCGGGCACGGTCTCGGACACGCGCACGCCGGTGATGCGCAGCACGATGTCGTTGAGGCTTTCCAGGTGCTGGATGTTGACCGTGGTGTAGACGTCGATGCCGGCATCGAGCAGCTCCACGATGTCTTGCCAGCGCCGCTCGTGGCGGCTGCCCGGCACGTTGCGGTGCGCCAGCTCGTCGATCAGGGCCAGCCGCGGCTTGCGCGCCAGCAAGGCATCCAGATCCAGTTCCTCCAGCATGCGGCCCTGGTAGCTGACCCGGGCCCGCGGCAGCAGCGGCAAGCCTTCCAGCAGCGCCGCGGTTTCGCTGCGCCCGTGCGTTTCCACCACGCCGGCCACCACATCCATGCCCTGGCGCAGGCGCTCGCGCGCCCGCGATAACATGGCGTAGGTCTTGCCGACCCCGGGCGCGGCGCCCAGGAACACCGTCAGCCGCCCACCGTGTTCGCGCTGTAATTCGCCGATCAGGGCGTCGGCTTGCTGGGTGCGGGCGTCGTTCATCGAGAATCGAGAATCGGGAATCGGGAATCGGGAATCGGGAATCGCAGAGCGTACAGCTGCGTGATGTTCCTAGTGCGCTTGCTTCACACCATTGGCCATTCCCGGCTCCCCATTCCCAGCTCCATCAAGCGCCAGATTCAACGCCAACACATTCACCCGCGGCTGCCCAAGCAGTCCGAACTGTGGCGCTTCGGTCGCCGCTTGCACGAGCGCAGCAACGCGTTGCTCGGGCCAGCCGCGTGCGGCGGCCACGCGGCAGATTTGCACCTGTGCGCCGGCCGGGCTCAGGTGCGGGTCCAGGCCACTGCCGGATTGCGTCAGCAGCTCGCCCGGTACGGCCTCTGGCGCGATACCGTCGCGTGCGGCCACTTGCGCACGCGTGGTCGCGATACGGGCCAGCAAATCAGGATTGGAGCGGGCCTGGTTGCTGCCGGCTGCGGCGGTGAGGTCGTACTTGGCCGCCGACGGCCGCGGCTGGAAATAGCGCGCATCGGTAAACGGCTGGGCCACCAGCGCCGAACCAACCACGCGCGCATCGACGCGCACCAGCGAGCCGGTGGCCTGCTCGGAGAACAGCGCCCCGGTAATGCCGGTGGCGATCAGCGAATAGGCCAGACCCAACCCGAACAAGGTGAACACCGCGAGCATCAGCGAACCGCGCAGGACACCGTCGTCGCGTAACGGCAAGGAAGAAGACATGGACATGTTCCCGGAAGTAGAAAGGGGCTTCACACGCAACTCAGGCGCCGAAGACGGCGACCAGCGCCAGATCGATCACTTTGATTGCAGCGAACGGCAGCAACACGCCACCCACGCCGTAGATCAGCATGTTCCGGCGCAGCAGCGCGGTAGCGCTGGAAGGACGAAAACGCACGCCGCGCAATGCCAGCGGAATCAATGCCGGAATGATCAACGCATTGAAGATCAGGGCCGCCAGCACCGCATGGCGCGGGCTGGAGAGCTGCATCACGTTGAGCGCGGCCATCGACGGGATGGCGGCGGCAAACAGCGCCGGCAGGATCGCGAAGTACTTGGAAACGTCGTTGGCCAGCGAGAAGGTGGTCAACGCGCCACGCGTGATCAGCTGCTGCTTGCCCACTTCCACCACCGCCAGCAGCTTGGCCGGATCCGAATCCAGATCCACCATGTTGCCGGCTTCCTTGGCCGCCTGCGTGCCGGAGTTCATCGCCAGGCCCACGTCGGCCTGCGCGAGCGCCGGGGCGTCGTTGGTGCCGTCGCCGACCATCGCCACCAACCGTCCGCCTGTCTGTTCGGCACGGATGCGTGCCAGCTTGTCTTCCGGGCGGGCCTGGGCGATGTAGTCGTCCACGCCGGCTTCGGCGGCGATTGCGGCAGCGGTGAGCGGATTGTCGCCGGTGATCATCACCGTCTTGATGCCCATCGCACGCAACTGCGCGAACTTTTCCTTGATGCCCTGCTTGACCACGTCGCTCAACTCGACCACACCCAGCACATGCCGGCCCTCGGCCACCACCAACGGTGTGGCACCGTCACGTGCGACTTCCTCGATACGGCCCTGCAGCTCCGGCGAGACCGTCGCGCCCTGCGCCTGCACATACGCCACGATCGCATCGCCGGCGCCCTTGCGGATGCTGCGCCCGCCGATATCGACACCGGACATGCGCGTCTGCGCGGTGAACGCGATGAAGTGAGACACCCCGCGCATGGATGCGCGGTCTGTTGCGGAGGGATCCGCATTCGGTTGCGCCTCTGCTTCCACTGCGACCGCACCTTGCTGACGCGCCAGCTTGACGATGGATTTGCCTTCCGGCGTGGGGTCGGCCAGCGAGGCGAGCATGGCCGCATCGCGCAGTTGCGTGCGGTCCACGCCAGCCAGCGGATGGAACGCGGTGGCCTGGCGGTCGCCGTAGGTAATGGTGCCGGTCTTGTCGAGCAGCAGCACATCCACGTCGCCGGCCACTTCCACCGCCTTGCCGGATTTGGCCAATACATTGGCCGACAGCGCGCGGTTCATGCCGGCGATACCGATCGCCGGCAACAGCCCGCCGATGGTGGTCGGGATCAGGCACACCAGCAACGCGATCAGCAGCAGCGGATCCAGCGTGACACCGACAAAGCCCGCAATCGCCGGCAACGATGCCACCACGATCAAGAACGTCAGCGTCATCGCGGCCAGCAACAAGGTCAGCGCGATTTCGTTCGGCGTCTTCTGCCGGTTGGCGCCTTCCACCAAGGCAATCATGCGATCGAGAAAGCTGTGCCCGGGCTCGGCGGTGACCTTGAACACGATCTCGTCAGAGAGCACACGGGTACCACCGATCACGCCGCTGCGATCGGTGCCGGCCTCGCGCAGTACCGGCGCCGATTCGCCGGTCACCGCCGCTTCGTTGATGGTGGCAACACCGCGCACGATCTCGCCATCGGCCGGCACGAATTCGCCTTCGGACACCATGACGTAATCGCCCGGACGCAACTCCGCTGCCGGCACGCGCGTTTCGCGGCCACCGAGTGCGGTTTCCACCCTGCGTGCCACCAGGTCCTTGCGCGCACGCCGTAGCGACGCCGCCTGGCCGCGGCCGCGCGCTTCGGCAATGGCTTCGGCAAAATTGCCGAACAGCACGGTGACGAACAGGATCGCCGTCACCGCCCAGCCGAAGCCCGCATGCGAATGCCCGCTGGCGGTGATCACCGCCGCCAACACCGTGCCACCCATCACTACCGCCATCACCGGGCTGCGCAGCAGATGCCGCGGCGCCAACTTGGCAAAGGCCGCACGCATCGCCGCAACCAGCACGGCGGCATCGAACAACGCTGCGTCACCGCGCGCGCGTTTTTCAGTCGTATCGATCGTAGACATTGCTCAAAACTCTCAGGACGCCGCCAGGGCGAGGTGTTCAGCGATAGGACCCAGCACCAGTGCCGGCATGAACTGCAGCACGGTCAGCACGATCACGATTGCCATCAGGGTCAGCGCAAAGGTGGGTGTTTCGACCTGCAGGCTGCCGGCCGACTCCGGCGCACGCCGCTTGACTGCCATGCGTGCGGCCACCATCAACGGCAGGATCAATGCCGGATACCGGCCCAGCGCCAGCACCACCGAGCAGCTCAGATTCCACCAGTACGTGGCATCGCCCAGACCTTCGAAACCCGAGCCGTTGTTGGCGAATGCAGAGGTGTACTCGTAGAACACCTGGCTGATGCCATGGAAGCCGGGGTTGGAATTGGCAGTCAATGCCGGTAGTGCCAGCGCCACTGCGGTAAAGCCCAACACCACCAGCGGCTGCAGCAGGATCAACAGCGCCAGCAACTGCACTTCGCGCGATTCGATCTTGCGGCCGAACAACTCCGGCGTGCGTCCGGTCATCAAACCGGCCAGGAACACGCTCAGCAACAGATACACCACGAACTGCTGCAGACCACAGCCGATGCCGCCCCAGATGGCGTTGATCAGCATGTCGACCAGCGTGACCAGGCCACTCAACGGCGCCAACGAATCGTGCATCGCATTGACCGAACCATTGGAGGTCTGCGTGGTCAACGCCGCCCACAATGCAGAGGCATCGGCACCGATGCGCACTTCCTTGCCTTCCATCAGCGCCGGCGAGTTCGCGCTGGCCGAATGCGCTTCGGACCACAGCAACAATGCGGTGGACGCGGCCGACATCGTCAACATCGTGCCGAACACCAACGCCGTCAGCCGCTTGCGCCCGGTCAGATAGCCGACCATGAACACCACGCTCATCGGCAGCAGGACCAACGCGAGCGTTTCGAGCAGATTGCTCAACGGCGTGGGGTTTTCCAGCGCCACCGAACTATTGGGGCCATACCAGCCACCGCCATTGGTGCCGAGCTGTTTCACCGCCACCATCGCTGCAACCGGACCCACCGCAATGGTCTGCTTGGGCATGCCCGCGCTGCTATCCAACGGCGTCGCGGTCGCCGCGCCCTGCAAGGTCGACGGCACGCCCTGCCAGCCAAGCAGCACAGTCCACAGCAGGCACAGCGGCAACAACACGCGCACGCTGGAGCGAATCACGTCGGCCCAGTAATTGCCGACGTCTGCGTCAGGCAGGGCTTCCAATCCCGACCCGCCGTGCTGGCGCCCTGGACGCGTCAGTTCCGGCTCCGATGCCTCCATCACGGCCATCGCCTCCGAAACCGGTGCAGCAATCGACGGCTGTTTGGCTGCACGTCCACCGAACAACGCCCGCAGCGTCGCCACCGCCAACGCCAAGCCCATCATCGGCGTCACCACCTGCAGGCCGACGATGCCGGTCATCTGCGCCAGATACGACAACTGCGCCTGGCCAGAATAGTGCTGCTGGTTGGTATTGGTGAGAAACGACACCATGGTGTGCAGCGCGGTGTCCCAGCGCATGTTGGGGATGGCGTCCGGGTTGAACGGCAGCCACGCCTGGGTCATGAACACCACCCAGGTCAGCAGACCGACGACCAGGTTGCTGAGCAGAAATGCCATGCTGTACCCGCGCCACGACATGCCCTGCTGCGGACGCGTGCCAAGCAAGGCGTACAACGGCCGTTCGATCCAGCCGAACAGCACGTCGCTGCGCATCGGTGCACCGCGCATCACGGCAGCCAGATAACGGCCCAGAGGCCACGCCAGCACGATGGCCAGCGCGTACACAAGAAAAGTTTCAGTCATTGGAGCGCACTCGGATCAGAAGTCTTCGGGCCGCAGCACCACGTACAGCAGGTACGCAGCAGCAACGAGTACGGCCACGCCGCACAACAGGGACAACCAGGCAGGCATGTCGGTCACTCCCCTATCTGCGCGCACGGCGGCGCGGTAAGTGCGATGTGCAACGGCATAGGACGCGTGTGCGTGCCAACATGGCAAAGCGCTGCCGCACCGTGCGCGCAGCGCCGATGGAGCAGACAGGTCAAGGGATGCATCGGAATCGTCCACGGCGGAACCGCTCCGCCAACCTGCGCAGTCTCTGCCTGGGCCGCGTAAAGTCGCTATGGACCTGAATTGGCCATCGCGTAAATTCCGCATAAATCACCCGTAGCGGCTGATCTCGGGGGTCTTGGCCGCAGGCCAAGGCCCGCGAAGATCAGGTAGCGGTAAACGAGAAGCGTCACGAGCGGTGCTGCCCCCTGTACCTTCTGCGTGAGGGCTGAACCACTTTGGCTGGCCATCAGCGTCTCTCTGTTCCGGGCGCCGGGTCTTTGGCGACGGGCTTCGCGTGAATCGACTGAACCTCAGAAGATCGAGCGTGCGGCAGCCAACCGAACGCAGGGCGTGTACATGACCGTTGCCTCGCTGTTCCGAATCGCCTCCCAGCTCATCGATGCACGCGAGTGCCGGGCAATCGTGGTGAAGAAATGCATTGCAGGCCCGCGATGCCCTCGTGCATCGCTCTCACGTAGAGACCGATCAACTGGACGGCCCCCTGCAAGCGCACCGTTGCCGCAGCTTGCGCGGCATGGCTGCCGCGCCCTAAAGCTGCCAGGATCTAGCTGCAGCGTCTGCGCGGATGCTGGCAAGGACCTGCGGCAAAAGCGCAGCGCTGCAGCTGTCAGGTCCCGGCGCGCGTTACCGCAGCGGCAGGTTCAATACCGATGGCGCTGCCGCTGGCGAGGTGAACGTCACCGTACCGCCGCCCTCGCTGGCATCGGTATAGCGCGCGTCGCGGGTGTCGATCACCAAGACCAGCCGCTGCCCTGCCGGAATCTCGGTTGCCGCCGCCTGCAATGGCCAGTCCAGGGTGACTGCGCGGCCCGGCGTGGCATTGCGCAACGAGTACGGTGCATGCGTGATCAGTTGCGCAACGCCCAAGCCATCCATGCGGTACAGATACGCGAACAGACTCACCTTCGATTGACTGGGCACCACGGTCACGCGTAGCGACGGGCTACCGGCCAGGCGCCGGGTGCTGTTCGATGGCGAGCCCACCCACACCGCGGCACCGGCGCGGTTGACCAGCGGAATGGAGGTGCTCACCGGCAGGCCGATGCCTTGCAGCAAACCGCTGACCAGCACCACCCCGGAATCGGCCACCGTCGGCACGTCGGTGGCGATGCGCGATTGCCAACCGCTGGACGTCCCGTCGGTCAATCCACCGGTGGGGCTCAGCAAGCCGGCTGGTGCGGACAGACCCAGCTGTGTCGTGGCCTGTTGGACCGACACCCAGTCCGGATAGTCCAGCCACTGCCCCGCACGTGGGGACAGCCGCACTGGTGCTTCTGCATCCACGCCGTTGCGAAGCTGCTTGAGGTGGCGATCGAACCAGCGCGTGGTCGCTGTATAGATCTCATTCGGCAATCCCAATGCGCCAGGCAGCTCTGCGGTGGCGTGATCGCCCTGGCTGAGCAGCAATTGTTTGGGGCCACGCAACTGGTTGAAGAAGGCGATGGTCTGGTTCGGCGGAAACAATCCGTCGTTGAAGGCATTTCCCAACAAGACCGCGGTACCGCGCGCGTTGAGCGCTGCCACATCGGTCGCAGGGCTGCGCGAGGCGGCCTGCGGCAGGAAGCCCTGCACCGCGCCGTCGTAATCGCCTTGCGCCACGCGTGCGCCGATCTGCGCCAGATCCGGGCCGGGCCGGCCGGTCAGTGCGCCTGCACCCACCAGCAGCCCGACGCCCTGCTGGCTGACCGTGCGATTGGAGTACAGCGACGCTTCCAGATCGGCCCAGCCGCTGAGCGCGGCCACGGCCTTGATCCGCGGGTCGCGCTCGGCCGCCAGCAGGCTGATGCCTGCCCCGTACGAAATGCCCGACGCGCCGATCGCATTCGGGTTGGCCGGCGTATGCGCCAACGCCCAGTCGATCACCGCGCTGACGTCTTCCACCGTGTCCGGCCCGGCGATATCGATCTGCCCAGCCGAATCCCAGAACCCGCGCGAGGTATAGCTGACCACCACATAGCCGTCGCTGGCCAGTTGGGTGGCGCGCCCCAGATATTCCAGGTTGGGCAACGACCAGCTGGCGGGCATCACGATCAGCGGAAACGGCCCGGCGCCCTGCCCTTGCGGCACCAGCACCAATGCCCCCATCTGGGCCCCGTCCCAGCCGGGGATGCGTTCATAGGTCTTGCTGAAGGCGCCCGCCACGGCCGACGCCGATGCCAACAGCAACGCCAGTGCGGCGATGCTCCCGATCCAACGCTTGCTCATGCTGCTTCTCCCACGCAAAGCCGAGCCGGGATGGCCCAGCGGCAACTGCGATGCATCCGTGGTTGGGGGGGAGAACGTGGCGAACGTACCAGACGGTACGGTATGGCTCAAGGGCCGGGATTCGGGATTCGGGATTCGGGATTCGGGATTCGGGATTCGGGATTCGGGATTCGGGATTCGGGATTCGGGATTCGGGATTCGGGATTCGGGATTCGGGATTCGGGAGTCGGGAGTCGGGAGTTAGGAAGCGAGATGCGGCATCGCGCCTAGCTCGGCCGGCATGGACTCATCGTGCAGGACTGGCAGGATCACGCAGGCACGCTGCCTTCTCCCGCCTGCGGGAGAAGGTGCCCGGAGGGCGGATGAGGGCGCTGGCAGCACCCGTTGTTCCCGATGCGCCTTACCCAACTTCGCAAAAGGCGCCACCGCAGTAATCCAATACGGCACGCAGCGATTACGGCACCTAGCGATCAATGCAGCAGCATCGTCTCAGCGCAGCGCACCGACACCGCCCGTATCCACTGCACACGCTCCAACCCCATGCATCAGCCAACGAAATGCTGATAGCCGCGCTGCGGTGGGTGCCAGGGGTTGCCTTCGGCGTCGTGCACCACCACACCGGGCGCGGCGACAATCTGGCCGATGCGCGTTGCAGCCACCGTTGCGAATTCCATTGCCTGCGCCACGGCATCGCGATGCTGCGGCGCGGCGGTGAAACACAGCTCGTAATCGTCGCCACCGCCGAGTTGCCAGCCCAGGCACTGCACCACGTCGATCCCGGCACTGCGCGGCATCGCCGGCAAGGCCGCAAGCAACAGACGCGCACCCATGCCGCTGCGCTCGCACAGGTGCCCCAGATCGGCCAGCAGCCCATCGGAAATGTCCACGCAGGCATGCGCAAGCCCGCGCAGGCGCAGCCCCGCCTGCACGCGTGGCTGCGGACGCAGCAGGCGGCCGCGCCAGCGCTCGTGCAACGGGTCGGTAGCCGCGCAGGTCACATCCAGCTGGCCGGCCTGCCACAACGCCAACGCGGCGGCGGCTTCACCCGGCGCGCCGGTCACCCACACGTCATCGCCAACGCGCGCGCCGTCGCGCCGCAGTGCTGCGCCCGGCGGCAGGCTGCCGATCGCCGTCACCGCGCACGAGAGCGGCCCACGCGTGGTGTCGCCACCGACCAGCACAATGTCGTGCGCATCGGCCAGTGCGAAGAAGCCGTCGGCAAACCCATCCACCCATGCCGCATCGTCGTGCGGCAACGACAGCGACAAGGTGCACCAACGCGGTTGCGCGCCCATCGCCGCCAGATCGGAAAGATTGACAGCCAGCGTCTTCCAGCCCAGGTCGTCAGCACGCGTCTCGTGCGGAAAATGCACGCCCGCATTGAGCGTATCGGCGGTGATCGCCAACTGCTCGCCGGCCGGCGGCTGCAGCAACGCCGCATCGTCGCCAATGCCCAACGGCACATCGGCACGCGCCGCAATGCGCGCACGCAGACGCGCAATTAGATCGAATTCGGGCATTTGAAGGGCTGGGATTAGGAATTGGGCATTCGGGATTCGTGGCAGCGGGCTTTGCAAGATGCGGCAAGATCGCGGCTTAGCTGCACCATCGAACGATATGCAGAGCGGGCATGGCCGCTCACCCCAACGGTCGAACCGCTCAAGTGCGCACGGTTGCAACGCGCATCGGTAGGACCGTCAATCTCTGCAAATCCCGAATCACGAATGCCCAATCTCGGCGCTTCAGGCGCCCGACTCCACCTTGCGCCACTCCACCGCCGCGCGGTCCAGCACCCCGTTGACGTAGGTGTGGCCGTGCTCGGAGCCGAAGCGCTTGGCGGTTTCGATCGCTTCGTTGATCACCACGCGGTACGGCACATCCTGGCGGTACAGCAACTCGTAGGCGGCCAGACGCAGCACGGCGCGTTCGATCGCATCGACCTCTTCCACGCTGCGATCCAGATACGGCGTCAGCGCGGTATCCAGCTCGGCACGGTTGCTCAGCACGCCTTCCACCAGGTTCTCGAAGTACGCCAGATCGGCCACTTCGTGCGCCTGCTCGTGCGCGAACTGGGCGATCACCTGCTTGGCGAAACCGCCGGAGATCTGCCAGGCATAGACCGCCTGCAAGGCGCGCCGACGTGCGCGCGACCGCAGCACCGGGTCGATGCCGTCGCGACGGCCGTGGCGCGAATGCCCACTGGGCTTGCTCATGGCAACAACTCCATCAAATTCACCAGTTCCAGCGCTGCGAGCGCGCATTCCTCGCCCTTATTGCCGTGGCTACCGCCGGCACGGGCTTCGGCATCTTCCACGCGCTCGACCGCCAGCACGCCATTGAGCACCGGCACGCCGGTCTGCAGCTGCACGCTCATCAGGCCTTCGGCACACAGGTCGGCCACGTGCTCGTAATGGCGGGTATCGCCACGAATCACGCAGCCCAGCGCGATGATCGCGCCGTGCTGGCCGGACTGCGCCACGCGATTGGCCGCGATCGGGATCTCCCAGGCACCCGGCACGCGGATCACGTCGATGGCATCTTCGCCGATGCCGTTGCCGGCCAGGCTCTGGCGCGCGCCGGCAACCAGCACGTCGGTGATACGGGCATTCCAGCGGCTGGCGATGATCGCAAAGCGCGCGGTGGTGGGGCGAAGATCGCCTTCGTAGTGGGTCATGCGGGTCGGCAACTCGAGGGGGCGGGAAGTTTAACAGCTGCCGGGCCCAGGCCTGGCCGACACGTGTGGGCCGGGCCGGACAAAGCAGACCCGGCCATGCGCTTCGACAATACAGGGCGCGGCGATCGACGAAGGTATCGATGGCACCGCCCAGCGCCCCCAGGCGTTAGCGCCTGCGCAACCGGCCGGGGCAGGCTACGGCTGGAATCGGCAGCCGACACCAGGCCACTTCAGCGCCGGCACGCGCGGCGCTTGCTGACAGCCGCGCACCGCCGGCTACCCGATGGTCGAGACCACCGGGACCGGCCGTTAACTGCGGCAACGGCTCGCAGCCATGTCAGGGAACGGCGGACGGCGGCACCGAGCGCACGCCTTCACCGGCATGGCATTCCAGATACTCGACCACCTCCAGCCCGAACCCGGCCAGCCCCACCTGGCGCCGAGGGGTGCCCAGCACGCGCAACTTGCCCAGGCCGAGGTCGGCCAGGATCTGCGCACCGGCGCCGTTGCGCCGCCACTGACTCACGTCCTTGGCATTGGCGGCGGCTTCGGGCTGCTGGCGCAGCCGTGCCAGCAGCGATTCGCTGTCGCGTGGCGCCGACAGCACCACCATCACGCCCAGCCCTTCGGCGGCGATCGCGCGCAAGGCGTCGGTGGCTGCCACGCCAAAGTCATCGCGCTGCCAATGCAGCAGGTCGGCCAGCGGGTTTTCCACCTGCACGCGTACCAGCGTCGGCGTGTGTGGATCGGCGCGACCGCGCACCAGCGCAAAGTGCAGGTCGTGCGCGATGCGGTCGCGGTAGGTCACCAGCTTGAACGGGCCGAACTCGGTGGCGATCTGCCGCTCGTCCACGCGCTCGACGGTGTGCTCATTGGCAAGCCGGTAGGCGATCAGGTCGGCGATCGAGCCCATCTTCAGCCCATGCTCGCGCGCGAACACTTCCAGCTGCGGGCGGCGCGCCATGCTGCCGTCCGGATTGAGCACTTCCACCAGCACACCGGCCGGTTCCAGCCCGGCTAGCATCGGCAAGTCGCTGGCCGCTTCGGTGTGGCCGGCACGGGTCAGCACGCCACCGGGCTGGGAGATCAACGGGAAGATATGCCCGGGCTGGCTCAGATCCTGCGGCCGGGCATCCGGGCGTACGGCGGTACGCACGGTGTGCGCGCGGTCGTAGGCGGAAATGCCGGTGGTGACGCCTTCGGCCGCCTCGATGCTGACGGTGAAGTTGGTCTGGAACTGCGCGGTGTTGTTGCGCACCATCGGCGCCAGACCCAGCTGCGCGCAGCGCTCGCGGGTCAGCGACAGGCACACCAGCCCGCGCGCGTGGGTGACCATGAAGTTGATATCCGACGGCTTCACCAACTCGGCGGCCATGATCAGATCGCCTTCGTTTTCGCGGTCTTCGTCATCGACGATGACCACCATGCGTCCGGCGCGCAGTTCTTCGATCAGTTCCGGAACGGGTGCGAAATTCATGCCGCCCCCCGCGTGCCGAGCAGGCGCTCCACATAGCGCGCCACCAGATCGATTTCCAGGTTCACCGCCGCACCGACGGCAGTCTGCGCAAACGCGGTGTGGGCCACGGTATGCGGAATCAGCGCGACCTCGAAGCCGTCTTCGTCTACGTCATTGACGGTGAGGCTCACGCCGTCCACGCAGATCGAGCCCTTCTTGGCCACATAGCGCAACACCGACGCTGGCGCGGCAAACCGCCAGCGCTGCGCACGCGCATCGTCATGGACCGACTGCACCTGGCCCAGGCCATCCACATGTCCGCTGACCAGGTGCCCGCCAAGCCGGTCGGTGGGCCGCATCGCGCGTTCCAGATTGAGCAGTGCGCCCTCTGACAACGCACCCAGGGTGGTCAGCGACAACGTCTCGGTTGAGGCATCGGCCTGGAAACTGGCCGCGTCGAACGCGATCACGGTCAAGCACACGCCATTGACCGCGATGCTTTCGCCCAACTGGACCGCTTCGAACGGCAGCGTGCCGGTGGCGAAGGTGAAACGCACATCGCCGCCCTGCGGCTGTCGCGCCGCCAGTTGGCCGACGCCTTCGATGATGCCGGTAAACATCAGCGTGCCCCCGCTTGCAGCAGCAAGGCTGCCGTGACGGAGCGCGGAAAGGCCGCGGCGCAGCGCGGCAGGTAGTGCATGGACATTTAGTCGTTTCTCGCAGGAGTTGAGCGAAAAACGCCGCAAGGCAAAGCAAACAGGCGCGCGCGCACAGCCGCAAGGCTGCGCGGTGGCCGTCTTCTTTCATCCGGACTATACCGTCGGCTCCGGCATCGGACCGGATCTGCTGACCTTGCACATCAGGGATTTCGCGTTGGTTCGCTCAACCCTGGAGTGCAAGCGCTCGCGGGCTCGCGTGCTTGCGCACGCCTACCGCCGGTGGGGAATCGCACCCCGCCCTGAAGACGTTCGTGAGTACCGGCGAACCGGCGCGCACAGTTTAACAGGGCACCTCGGCGCGATGGCCGAGTGTGGGCCAAGGCTGGCAGGACACTGCGTCATGTCGGGGAAATCCCCCATAGCCAGGATTGTGAAGGATCTGTTAATTTACGCGCCGCGACGGGAGACGTCGTTCTTTTCCACCTCGCAACGGGGTGGAGACACGGACATCAATTCGGAGAGAGACATCAATGCGTAACACCCTGATTCTGGCTGCCCTGCTGGCTGCTGCGCCGTTTGCCGCGTCTGCGGAAGGAATGAGCTACACCTATGTGGAAGCCGGCTATGCCAACCTGAAGAGCGATGGCGTGGACGCAATGTCCGGCGCCTACGCGCGCGGCTCGTTCGCGATTGCTCCGCAGGTCTTCGTCTTCGGCAGCTACAGCCGCGTCTCTGACACCCAGCGCTTCGATCTTGGCTTTCCCGGTGATGAAGACGAATTACGGCTCAAGTACACGATCACTCAGCCGGAAATCGGCATCGGTTACCACATGGAGTTCACCGAAAAGCTGGATTTCGTGGCTGACGCTGCTTACCAGCAGTTGGAAGTGAAGGCGAAAGTCTCCAGCAGCACGTCGAGCGACTCCGACAAGGCCAACGTGGATGTGGCCCGCATCACCGCAGGTGTCCGTGGGAAACCTTCGCCGCGCACCGAAGCCTGGCTGAAAGCCGGCTATTTTCATTTTAACGGCGGTGGCCAGAACGAGGGCAAAGCCGCTGGTATCGCGGGGCTGCAGGTCAACCTGACGCCGATGTGGGGCATCGTCGGCGAGATGCAGTTCTACGATAGCAACCGTCAAGGCACCATCGGCGTCCGCGCCAGCTTCTGATCGCGGCATCGTGCGGTATCCAGAAGGCCCCGCATGCGGGGCCTTCTGCGTTATGGGCATGGATGGCGGCCAGGCCAGACCCAGACGCCCACCCCGCTCACTCGCTTGAACGTGCAACGTGCGCTTGCGACGCGGCAGACCACTTGCGCGACACGCTGCCAGACTGCGGCGTTGCCTCACAGCAGACCGCGCGCAGATGCCCGCCCTCTTACAAGGCGGCAGAGGAGAGCGGCACATAGCGCAACCGCAGGTCCTGCTGCAGCTGCCGCGTCTCCACCAACTGCAGCGGATAGCGCTGCGCCATCGTCTCGATGCCGAGCCCGGCCAACAAGGGCCTGGCGGTGTCGCCCAGCAGGACCGGCGCAAGGTACACCAGCAGCTCGTCGACCAATCCTGTTTGCACTAGCGCACCGCTCAGGGTCGCCCCGGCTTCCACGTGCAGCTCGTTGATGCCGCGCTCAGCCAGCAGCTGCAACACCGTCGGCAGCGCAAAGCGTGCGTCCTGCAGCGGCAGGCCGAGAAACTCCGCATCGTCGTGCGCTGGCGGCGTCAGCGACTCGTCATGCAGGTAAAGCGTCGCTGCGTCCCCCGCACGGATATTGCCGCACGCCAACGTCCGCAGCCCGGCATCGAGCACCACCCGCAGCGGCGGCACGAACGGGGTGTCGTCGTCCAGCCGCACCGTCATCGACGGATCGTCGGCCAACACCGTGCCAGCACCGGTGAGGATTGCGCCGGCACGCGCACGCCAGCGCTGTACGTCTGCACGTGCATCGGCACCGGTAATCCATTTGGATTGGCCGCTGGCCAGCGCCGTACGTCCATCCAGGCTGGCGCCGAGTTTGACCCGCAACCACGGCCGCCCACGCTCCACCCGCGACAGAAATCCCTGGTTGAGCGTGCGCGCCTGCGCATGCATCACGCCGCTCAGCACGTCGATCCCGGCCTCGCGCAGCAGCGCAAACCCACCGCCATTGACCTGCGGAAACGGGTCGGCCATTGCCGCAACCACCCGCGCAACGCCTGCCTCGATCAAGGCCAGCGCGCATGGCGGGGTACGCCCATAGTGCGCGCATGGCTCCAGCGTCACATACGCGGTGGCACCGCGCGCCAACTCACCGGCTGCACGCAGCGCGAAGACTTCGGCATGCGGGCCGCCGGCACGTTGATGAAAGCCCTCGCCCACGCAGACGCCATCGCGCACGATCACGCAGCCCACCATCGGATTGGGCCGGGTGGTGTAGGCGCCGCGTTCGGCCAGGCGCAAGGCATGCGCCATCCAGCGATGATCATCGGCAGTGGCCGTCGTTGTCGCCTCACGCATTGCATGGCACTCCCGGCACGATGCGCATCACCACGATCTGCATCGGGCCCAGCAGGAACTCGGTATGTGTCTGCCATCCCAGGCGCTGGTAGAACGGCACCAACCCCGGCTGGCAATACAGGTAGAGCAGCGGCACGCCCAACTGCGCGGCGGCCTGCACACAGTGCGCCACCAACGCCTCGCCAATGCCCTGCCCGCGCGCCTGCGGCTGCACATACAACGACGCCAACCACGGCGACCATTGCCGAATGCGCGCGTCGTCGTTTTCGAGCAGGCTCACCGAACCCAGCCACTGTGTTTGATCCAGCGCCACCCAGGTGGTCGGAATGACGCCATCGCGCGCATGGCTGCGCAATTCGCGCAGCGCCTCATCGATATTCCATTCCGGCAACAGCGCGCCGAAGGCCTGTAGATGCGCTTGCGCAATCGCAGGCAGGTATTGCGGCGTTTGCGCAACGCAGGCGATGCGCATCGCGCTCATCGCTTGCCGGGTTTGCCGGCACGTTCCAATGCCGCTTCCAGCAGCGGCAGTTGCTCGCTGCCGACCGGCAGCTCGCGTTCGAGCTTTTCGATTTCCTCGCGGAAATCGGCCACGTCCTGAAAACTGCGATACACCGAAGCAAAGCGCACATAGCCGACATGATCGAGCTTGCGCAGCTCCACCATCACGTATTCGCCCACCCGCAGCGAACCCACTTCGCGCTCGCCGGACATGCGCAGCTGGTGCACCACCGCGCGCACCGCCGCTTCGATCTGCTCTTCGGCCACCGGCCGCTTTTGCAGCGCGCGGTCGAAGCTGGTGCGTAGCTTGCGTGCATCGAACGCCTCGCGTCCACCATCGCTCTTGACCACGGTGGGCAGCTTCAGTTCGATCGTTTCCAGCGTACTGAACCGCTCGCCGCACGCCTCGCACTCACGGCGCCGACGGATCGTCGTACCGTCTTCGGACACCCGCGAATCGATCACGCGGGTATCGTTGTGCTGGCAGAAGGGGCAATGCATCAGGTGGCCGGGATGTGGGATTGGGGATTCGGGATTGGCAACAGCACAAGCAAGGACGCGCGGTTAGCGCATTCCGAATCCCGAATCACCAATCCCGGCATTTCAGCCATACACCGGATAGCGCTTGCACTGCGCGGTCACGGCATCGCGCACCTTCGCCAGCACGGCTTCGTCGGTTGGCGCGTCGAGCACGTCGGCGATCCAGTTGGCCAGGTCGATGCTGTCCTGTTCCTGGTAACCGCGCGTGGTGATCGCCGGAGTGCCCAGGCGCAGACCGGAAGTGACGAACGGCGAGCGCGGGTCGTTGGGGACCGAATTCTTGTTGACGGTGATGTGCGCCTTGCCGAGCGCAGCTTCGGCGTCCTTGCCGGAGACATCGCGACCGATCATGTCCACCAGCATCAGGTGGTTCTCGGTGCCGCCGGAGACGATCTTGTAGCCGCGCGCAATGAGCGTAGTGGCCATCGCCTGGGCGTTCTTGACCACTTGTTGCTGATAGGTCTTGAACGCCGGCTCCAGCGCCTCCTTGAACGCCACCGCCTTGGCCGCGATGACGTGCATCAGCGGGCCGCCCTGGATGCCGGGGAACACGATCGACTGCAGCTTTTTCTGCAGATCTTCGCTGGCGCCCTTGGCGACGATGATGCCGCCACGCGGGCCACGCAGTGTCTTGTGCGTGGTCGAGGTGACCACGTGCGCATGTTCCATCGGGCTGGGGTACACCCCGGCGGCGACCAGCCCGGCAATGTGGGCCATGTCCACGAACAGGTAGGCACCGACGCTGTCGGCGATGGCGCGGAAGCGGGCCCAGTCGATCTTCTGCGAATACGCAGAGAAACCGGCCACCACCATCTTGGGCTTGTGTTCGGTCGCCAGGCGCTGGACTTCGTCGTAGTCGATCAGGCCCTGCTCGTTGACGCCGTACTGCACCGCGTTGAACAGCTTGCCGGAGACGTTGACCTTTGCGCCGTGGGTCAGGTGACCGCCATGCGCCAGGCTCATGCCCAGGATGGTGTCGCCCGGCTGCAGCAGCGCCAGATACACCGCCTGGTTGGCCTGGGACCCGCTGTGCGGCTGGACGTTCGCGTAATCGGCGCCGAACACCTGCTTGATGCGGTCGATCGCCAGTTGTTCGGCAATGTCGACGAACTCGCAGCCACCGTAGTAGCGCTTGCCCGGATAGCCTTCGGCGTACTTGTTGGTCAGCTGGCTGCCCTGCGCTTCCATCACCAGCGGGCTGCAATAGTTTTCGCTGGCGATCAGCTCGACATGATCCTCCTGGCGGCCGGCTTCAGCAGCGATGGCCTTGGCCAGTTCGGGGTCGTAGGTTTCCAGTCGGACATCGCGCGAGAACATTCCAAGCTCCGGGGCAGCTATTGCCAATAGGGTCGCCGATTGTAAGCCCCCGCCGCACGGGTGACCAATCGCGCAGCCAGCGCCGCCTGTGCGCCCGCCCTGAGTTCATGACAAAGGCGCACCCGAAGGTGCGCCCTTGTGTGATGACTGAACCGATTGCCGGCCGCGGCCGGGAAGGACCCGGCGGCCGCGCCCGTTTAGTTATTGAGCACCAGGTCGGCAATGATGCCGGTGGCGATGGCCACCAGCAGCAGATTGCCGCGGTCGTCGCGCTGCCAGCGGTAGCCGTACGGCGGACGGCGCAGGTCATAGCGGTCGTAATCGTTCACCACATAGACCGGGCCGTGGTAGCGCTGGCCACGGGCCCAATACGGACGCGGCGGCGGGCCGGCGCGGTAGTACGCCGGACGATCGTAGACGTAGACGCGATTGCGGTCGTAGCGGCGGTCCTGGTAGCGGGCATCGCGGTAGCCCTCGCGATAGCCATTGCTGTAGTAGCGACGGTCCTGGCGCCACTCGCGACGGTCGTCACGGCGGTCATCGCGCCAGTCTCGTCGATCATGGCCATGGTGACGGTCAGGGCCGCGGCGATCGTGGTCGCGGTCCCAATCTCCGGCGAACGCAGCAGGTGCGAAGGCACCCAGCGCCAGGATGGAGGAAAGCACAACGGTAACGATGCGTTTGCGGTTCATGACAGTTCCTGTTCGCGGTGTCGTAATTTCATTAAGAGGCGGACCGCCTTAACGCATTCTTGCTAGAATCGATTACGAAAAAGCCTATTCAGGTCGCAAGCAAGGTGCCGTTTAGCTGCAGGGGTGCTGCCGCGACCCAAGCCACTTGCCCGTATAATTGGCGCAACCCCTTTTCCGCTGCCTCCGGCCTCGGCCGGCGGGCTGCCTGCGTCCACGGAGCCCCCATGTCGCAATACATCTACACCATGAACCGCGTCAGCAAGGTGGTCCCGCCCAAGCGGCAGATCATCAAGGACATCTCGCTGAGCTTTTTCCCGGGCGCCAAGATCGGCCTGCTGGGCCTGAACGGCGCGGGCAAGTCCACGGTACTGAAGATCATGGCCGGGGTGGACACCGATTTCGAAGGTGAGGCGCGCCCACAACCGGGCATCAAGGTCGGCTACCTGGCGCAGGAACCGCAGCTCAACCCCGAGCACACCGTGCGTGAGGCGGTGGAAGAAGGCGTGGGCGACGTGCTGCAGGCCCAGGCCGCGCTGGATGCGGTGTATCTGGCCTATGCCGAAGAAGGCGCTGACTTCGATGCGCTGGCCAAGGAACAGGAACGCCTGGAAGCGATCCTGGCCGCCGGCGATGCGCATACGCTGGAAAATCAACTGGACGTGGCCGCCGATGCGCTGCGCCTGCCGCCGTGGGACGCCATCGTGGGCAAGCTCTCCGGTGGCGAAAAGCGCCGCGTGGCGCTGTGCCGCCTGCTGCTGCAGAAGCCGGACATGCTGCTGCTCGACGAACCCACCAACCACCTTGACGCCGAGTCGGTGGAATGGCTGGAGCAGTTCCTGGCGCGCTACACCGGCACCGTGGTGGCGGTGACCCACGATCGCTACTTCCTGGACAACGCCGCCGAGTGGATCCTGGAACTGGACCGCGGCCGCGGCATTCCGTGGAAGGGCAACTACACCGACTGGCTGACCCAGAAGGACGAGCGCCTCAAGCAGGAAGACAACCAGGAAAAGTCTCGCCAGAAGGCGATCCAGAAGGAACTGGAATGGTCGCGGCAGAACGCCAAGGGCGGCCGCACCAAGGGCAAGGCGCGTCTGGCCCGCCTGGAAGAGCTGCAGTCGGTCGATTACCAGAAGCGCAACGAAACCAACGAGATCTTCATCCCGCCGGGCGAGCGCCTGGGCAATGCGGTGATGGAGTTCAAGAACGTGTCCAAGAAGTTCGGCGACCGCCTGTTGATCGACAACCTGTCGATGATCGTGCCGCCGGGCGCCATCGTCGGCATCATCGGCCCCAACGGTGCCGGTAAGTCGACCCTGTTCAAGATGATTACCGGCCAGGAGAAGCCGGACTCCGGCGAGATCGTGGTCGGACCGACCGTGCAGCTGTCCTACGTGGACCAGAGCCGCGACGCACTGGAAGGCAACCACAACGTGTTCCAGGAAATCGCTGGCGGCCTGGACATCCTCAACATCAACGGCATCGAAATCCAGTCGCGCGCCTATATCGGCCGCTTCAACTTCAAGGGCCAGGACCAGCAGAAGATGGTCGGTTCGCTGTCCGGTGGCGAGCGCGGTCGCCTGCACATGGCCAAGACCCTGCTGCAGGGCGGCAACGTGCTGCTGCTGGACGAACCGTCCAACGACCTGGACATCGAAACCCTGCGTGCGCTGGAAGATGCGTTGCTGGAGTTCCCCGGCAACACCTTCGTGATTTCGCATGACCGCTGGTTCCTGGACCGTATCGCCACGCACATCCTGGCCTTCGAGGGCGACTCGCACGTGGAGTTCTTCCAGGGCAACTACCGCGAGTACGAAGAAGACAAGCGCCGCCGCATGGGCGACGACGCCGGCCCAAAGCGTTTGCGCTTCAAGGCGTTGAAGTAAGTCGCCGTCGGAGTAGAAAAAAGGGCGCCGAAAGGCGCCTTTTTTATACTGTACTTGGCAACTGGGCGCCTGGTTATGGCCTGCCTTGCCAAGCGACGATTGCCTATCGCGATGTCTCTCGAGGTGCCCTAGCTCATGGTTCCTGCAGATGCATTACCCACGCACACGCCTGCTGCATATCGAGGTGCGCTGCACCTGCATCAATCCATCGACGGCGGACTATAGAGATGCATCACAGGTCGTAGGACAGCACGTCTTCGAAACCGAATGTGTCGAAATTCTCGATGCGCGAGGGATACAGGCGACCGACCAGGTGATCGTATTCGTGCTGCACCACGCGTGCGTGGAAGCCTTCGGCATCGCGCTCGATCGGAGTGCCGTCGGGTGCGAAGCCGCGGTAGCGAATGAAGCGATAGCGTGGAATGACTGCGCGCAGGCCGGGAATCGACAGGCAGCCTTCCCAGCCGTTCTCCAGTTCTTCCGACAGCGGTTCGATCTGCGCGTTGGCCAGGGCCGTGCGCGGCACTGCGGGCGCTTCGGGATAGCGCTCGCTGGCATCGAAACCGAACACCATCAATTGCAGATCCACCGCGATCTGCGGTGCTGCCAGACCGACGCCACGCGCAGCGTCCATGGTTTCGAACATATCGGCCACCAGCGTGTGCAACTCGGCGCTGCCCAGGTTGGTGACCGGTGGCGCCACGCGTAGCAGGCGCTTGTCGCCCATGCGGATAATTTCGCGAATCATGCGAGTGCTCCTGACGATCGTGGCGTGGATTCTAGAGCGGCTGACAACCGGTAGCGAGCAGGTGCAAGTAGTGCAAAAGGCACGCAGCCGCTGCCGTGTACGTGCGGTCGCTGCCGCGGGTTTGCATGCCGACGCCGGGCAGCGATCGCGCCAGCGCGCGGTGCGTGCCGTGGCCGTGTTTGCCGCGCTCAACAGGCCGGATGCATGCAGAAGTAGGCGTGCAGCTGCCTTGGTCATCGGCGTGCCGTGGATAAGCCCGCTGCGTTTAACGTCAGCGCTGCGGCCAGCGAGGCAGCGCAACGCCAGCGTCGCGCCGGTTGGACCGGCTCGAACATGTCAGCGGCCGATGCGTCGACCGGCCTCGTCCAGCACGTGTTCGCCGTCTTCCTTGACGAAGCCGCGCGTGGCTGGCGGCAACAGGTCCAGCACCAATTCGGAGGGGCGGCACAGGCGGGTGCCGCGCGTGGTCTGGACGAATGGGCGGTTGATCAGGATCGGATGGGCGAGCATTGCGCTCAACAACGCCGCATCGTCCAGCGCGGGATCGTCCAGGCCCAGTTCCAGATAGGGCGTGCCTTTCTGGCGGATGGCCTCGCGGACCGTGATGCCGGCAGCGGCGATGAGCGACTGCAGCGTCTGGCGGCTTGGCGGATGCTGCAGGTAGTCGACGATCTGCGGTTCGACGCCGGTGTGGCGGATCAGGGCAAGGGTGTTGCGGGAGGTTCCGCAACCGGGATTGTGGTAGATGACGGCGTGCATGGTGGCCTGGCGCTGGGTTGGCTGATGGAGGGCGGCGCCGGCAACGGATGTCCGAACGATGCCCAGACCGGCCAGTGTATGAGTGGCGTCCGGGCATGCCGAGCGCTGCCATGGCGTGCGCTGGCGCCTTGGTGCCGGTGCCGGTGCCGGTGCCGGTGCCGAAGGCAGCGAACTCCCAGGGCTGCGACCCTGCCGATGACTTTTTCAGGTTGCCGCTTCGCACTCCACGGCGAATGTGTCAAAAGATTGACACGAATCACGGATTCATGATTCAGTCATGAACAGAGTGAAATGGAAGGATTCTCCCGAGCGCCGGTGTCAGCACGGCGTTTTTTCCCCTGTTGGACCCAAGGAAACCCCAACGATGATGAGCTTTCGCAAGCCCGGATGGATGCTGTCCGGTGTGTTGTGTCTCGCATGCCTGCCGGCGATCGCTGCAGCGCAGGAAGCGGCTACCAGCAGTTCCAAGGTCGGCATCGACCCCACCACCGGCAAATTGCGCCCACTGACCGACGCCGAGAGCGCGGCGCTGGATCAACAGGCGGCCGCTGCCGGCTCCGCAGCACGCAGTAGCGCCGCACGCAGCTCGGTTCCGCAGACCGAAGCGGCCGCACGCGCGACCGAGCGGCGCCTGCCCAATGGCACCGTGGCGCGCAAGTTGCCGGCCACCCAAATGAGTGCGTTGACGGCAACCCGCCAAGCCGATGGGCGCATTGTCATCGAACACAGCCAAGACGCCGACGCCACCCAACCCACCCACGCCGAGCACGGAGCGCTGCCGCATGAATAAGCCCTTGTTGCTGTTGTCCCTGGCCGTGGCGGCCGCGCTGGCACCGCTGCATGCGCGGGCAGCCAATGTCACGCTGATCAATGGCGATGCCGGCACCGTGGTCGGTTTGAACGACCCGACCGCTGCCGCACCACTGGGTGGCAACCCGGGCCGCACGGTCGGCGAGCAACGCCGCATCGCCTACCAGTACGCCATGGACCTGTGGGGCGCGGTGCTGCAGAGCAACGTCGAGATCAAGGTGTATGCCTCGTTCGCACGGCTGACCTGTACCGCCACCGGCGGCACGCTGGGCCAGGCCGGTCCGAACTGGATCGTCAACAACTTCCCCGGCGCCAAGGCCAATACGCTGTATCCGTCCGCGCTGGGCGATGCGATCGCCGGGCAGGACCTGGTGCCGGATCCGGCCGATCCGGCCGACGTGTTTTCGCAGTTCAACGGCGACCTGGGCAAGGACGATTGCCTGGCTGGTTCCGGCTGGTATCTGGGTCTGGACGGCAAGACGCCCGAAGGCCAGATCAACTTCCTCAACGTGGTGATGCACGAGATCGGCCACGGCCTGGGCGCTGCAGGCTTTCTCAACAAGACCACCGGCGTGCTGGGTTCGGGCAGCGGCCTGACCGACGTCTACACCTCGCAGGCCTACGACAACGTCCAGAACAAGCGCTTCGACGACCCGACCATGACCGACGCCCTGCGCGCCGAAGCGATGCGCACGCCCGGCCGTACGGTATGGGCCGGCACGCGCGTGAATCGCGAGGCGGCGTTGATCCTGGATCCGCGCACGTTGCTGCGCGTCACCGCACCGGCCAGCGCGGCGGGCAAGTTCGAAGTGGGCTTTGCCAGCTTCGGTCCGCTGGCCACGGCGGCCAATTTCCCGGCCCGTTCGGTGGTGACGGTCAACGATGGCGTGGCGGCCGCATCGGCCAGCGATGGCTGCGAAACCCCGTTCGTCAATGCGGCCGACGTGGCCGGCAAGGTGGCGCTGATCGACCGCGGCACCTGCGCGTTCGCGATCAAGGTGAAGAATGCGCAGCTCAACGGCGCGGTGGGCGTGATCGTCGCCAACAACGCGGCCGGTGTGCAGACGATGGGCAATGCGGCACCGCCGATCACCGACATCACCATCCCCGCCATCATGGTCTCGCAGGCCGATGGCGCGCGTCTGAAGGGCAGCACCGCGGTGGTCGCGGCGCTGTACGAAGACCCGCAGCTGCTGCAGGGCACCGACAGCGCAGGTCGCACGCGGCTGTACTCGCCCAGCGTGGTGGCCGGTGGTTCGACGTTCTCGCACTTCGATACCGATCTGCAGCCCAATGCCTTGATGGAACCGTTCGATACACCGGAAGTGCAGGCGCACGTGAACATCGACCTGACCCCGGCGCTGTTTGCCGACATCGGCTGGACCTTGAACACCGGGCTGGCCAAGTTGGGCACCTGCAACACCTTGGTCCCGACGGTGGAAACCGGCGGCCTGATTCCGGGCGCGAACGTGTCTGCCGAAAGCAGCCTGTGCAAGACGCAGAATGCAGGCAACCGCCTGGGTTACCTGACCTGCATGGACGAACACGCGCGCGAGCTGCAGAGCCAGGGCGTGATCAGCCGCGTGCAACAGGCAGCGGTCTTTGTCTGCGCCACCAAGGTGCGTCCATAAGCGCCGCACGCGGTGCGTAAAACGCGGTAATGCGAACGGCGCCGGGAGGCGCCGTTCGTTTGTCCGCAATCGTGGCGTTCAGCGCAGGCCAAGCGTTCTACGCACCGCTGCTGCCACTCAAAAACAACAGCTGGAAGCACGTCAGGGCGCGAACGCGATGCACGCGGCAGCCAGCTGTCGCATCATGCTCCGCCGCGTGCATTCGCTGCGCACACCTGCTGCGCGCACTTGCTGCACGCACTTGCTGCATATCCGATCAGCGCCGCATCAGGCTTGCCACGCCATCAGCGATCCGCCGCATATGGCGAGGTCAGCACCTGCGGCGCACGCCCCAGCGCAGTGCCCAGGCGATCCATCACGAAACGCAAGTAGAGGTTGCTGCTGAACTGGTTGTAGTCGCGTGCATTGTTGAAGGTCAGCCGCCCGCCCAGAAACAGCTGCGGCGCCACCTGCCATTCGGCCGCGCCACTGAGGTTGTAGGACACCCCGGTGCGGCTTTCGCCCGCATACACCGGGTCGGTGTAGCGATTGACCAGACCGAGCAGCGCGGCCAGCGACGCGGCGTCGTAGGCTGCCTGTTGCAGGGTCGGGTCGGTGGGGAAATACGGCGAGGCGTCGGTGCTGAAATGCTGCACACCGACGCTGGCGTCCACCTTCCAGTTCACCGCCTGCCCGGCCGTGCGCCCGCTCCAATGCACCGGGAACCCCAGGTCCACATAGTCCTGCGGGCTGAAGTAGCCACCGTGCCCGTAGGTGAAGCCGCTGAGATTCTTGTCGTACTGCATGGTGGTCAGATTGACGCCGGCGGTGAGCGATTGATGCTCGGTTTCCAGCGCATGCACGTAAAAGCCCAGGTCGACCTGGCGATGGTCGTTGTCGGCCACGTTGTTGCCCTGCAGGCGGTGCGCGGCAAGGTTGGCCTAGCCGCCGAGCAGGCCGTTGTCGGCAGTGGCCGACAGCGAAAGACCGGTGCTGGTCACACCGCCCCATTCGCGGCCGCTGCGGCCGTCCTGCGCACCGGCAAACGACAGCACGCTATCGGTGACTGCACGCCGCGAGGCCTCGGCCGACCAACTGACGGTGTCGCCAAGCTCGCCGCGATAGCCCACGCCACCGACCAGGTTCTGTTCCTGGAACCCGATCGGCGTGCTGCCCACATCGGCGCTGAAACCACCATTGCGATACCGCACGCCGACGCCCACGCCGGTGTCGTCCTGGCTGAGCCGGCGGCTGCCATTGCCGCTGGCGGCCATGGCATCGAGCGTGTCGGCCAGGCCAGCCGGCGTCTGCTGCGCGGCGGCCGTGCTGCCGGCCAGTGCGCGCAATGCGGCCGCATCGCCGGCACCCAGTTGTTCGCTGAGCGCGGCATTGCCCAGGATGTCGCGTGCCAGTTGCGCAATCGGCGTGGTGGAAGCGTTGATGCTGAGCAGGTAGGCCGGCAGCGGCTCGTTGGCCAACGCAGCCAGCGCAGCGGCATTGCTGTTGTTGTTCTCCACCAACAGCGCATTGAACAGGCCGGTATCCAAGGTGTAGCGGCGCAGGCGTTCGCGCGTGGCGGCGGTATCGCCTTCGGTGGCGAGCAGCTGATACATCGGCGAATCGATCAGCGTGTCGATCGGGCCACGGTTGGCGGCCAGTGCATCGCCGATGGCGCTTTGCGGGCCGGTGCCGAAGCGGCTGGCGGTGGCGTAGTCGGTGCCGAGCGTGCCGGCATCCACCACGGTCGGTGTCAGCGTGACGCCGAGCTTGCCCTCGCCGACGGCGAATTCGGCCTGCGCCGGCATTTCGATATCGTCCAGACGGCCCAGGCCGTCTTCGCCGTCGCGTGCGCGATACAGCGCGCCGCCGGCAAGTCCGCCGCTGTTTTCCGCCTGCACGGCGCGCAATTCGTCGAGCACGCTGTTGCCGCTGCTGCGTGCAGGCAGTGCGTGCGCGGCGTTGCTGCGCGGTTGCAGATCGCTGCCCGACACAGGCGGCAGCGCGCCATGCGTGGAAGCGCGCAAGCGGCTGCCGGGGGCAGGCAACGTGGAAGACGCGCTGCTGGCGCGCACCGGTTGCGGCAACGCGTCGCGACCGATATCGGCGGCATCGACGGGTGCGGCAGTCGCGCCACGTGCGGCGCTGGGCTGCATGGCAAGCGGCGCGCCGTACGCGACCGGTGCGGTTGCGACGTCGTTGTAGGCGCTGCCGGCGTCCATGCGTTCGGACAGCCCCGCCGGCGAACGCGGCATGGCGCCGGTCATGCCGGAGAACGGGTTGAGCTGGCGACCGGACGCGGCGACGGCTGCCGGGCCTCGTGCAGACGCCAGGCCATTGTCGAGCTGCCCGGCCTGCCGCTGCTGCGCCGCCAGCGCTGCACGGAAATACTGCTCGGCCTTGCGGTTCTTGCCGGCACTGCGATACACGCGACCGGCGGCTGCAAGCACCTCCGGCGACTCCGGCGCCTGCGCCAGTGCGCGTTGCAGATAGCTCTCTGCATTGCGCAGGTCCGATTGCGCGGCGGCGCTGTTGGCCGCTGCGGTGAGCGCGTCCAGATCGCTGGGCTGACGCTGCAGGATCTGCTGGTAGATCGCCAGCGCCTGGCGGTGCTCGCCGGCGGCCACGTACAACCGCGCGAGCGCGGCCTGCGCATCGCGGTTGTCCGGCTGCTGCGCCAGTATTGGCGACAACGCGTCGTAGGCGCCGTCCAGATTGCCGAGCTCACGCAATGCATCCACCTGCCGCAGCGTGTAGGCGCTGCGCAGGCCTTGGTAGCGGCGCAGCTGCTCCGGGCTCATGGTGGTGGCCTGCAGCTGTCGCAACACCGCCGAGAGCTCGGCGTCCTGATGCGCGCGCAGCAGCACGCTGGCGTATTGCAGGCGGTCTTCGGTGCGCGGGTTGGCGCCGGTGACCAGCCGCTGGGCCAGCACCAACGCGCGCTGGGTGTTGCCGGCGTCGGCATGTGCGCCGGCCAGGGCGGCCAGCAGTTGCGGATCGTCGAGCTGATTGCCCAGCGCCGTCTCGGTACGCGCCAGCAACTGCTGCGCCTCGCCCACCCTGCCTTGCGCGACCAACTGCCGCGCCTGACGCGCCTGCAATTCGATCCAGGCGGTGGCGCGCAGCTGGGTGATCGCCGGCATGCGTGCCGCGGCTGGAATGCGGTCCAGGCTGTCGTAGGCGCCCTGCCAGTCGCCGCTTTCCTGCGCCAGCAGCGCATTGGCGTGCAGCGCCTCGGGTTGGTCGCCATGGACCGCGAGCAGGCCGTCCATCACGCTGCGCGCCTGATCCGGGCGGCCAGCCTGCTGGTACAGCCGCGCCAGGTCCAGACGGATCCAGGCATCGCCGGGGCGTTCGACCATGGCCGCTTCCAGCTCGGTCTGCGCACTGACCGCATCGCCGCCATCCAGAAACTGCCGCGCACGGGCGCGCTGCACGTTGGAGCGCAGCAAGGCTTGGCCACCGGATTTGGCGCGCTCGGCCGCGGGCAGCCGGTCGAACAACGCGCTGGCTTCCTGCAGGCGGCCCTGGCGGCTGTACAGCCCGACCAGGCCCTGCAACGCGCCGGCATTGTCGGCATCGCGCGACAAGGCTTTGCGATAGCTGGCTTCGGCAGCAACCGGGTCGCCGGCGGCCTGCACGTCACCCAGCGCCACGTGTCCGGCCGGCTCGTTGGGCAGCAGTTGCACCGCCTGCTCCAGCAACTGACGCGCCTGGGCCAGATCGCCGCGCGCGCGCGCCGCGTCGGCCTGCTGCAGCTGCTGCCAGTAGCGCGCGCTCTCCAGTGCGCTGTTCCATTTGCCGTTGCTGGCCGCGGCCGGGCGCAGCAGTTCCTGCGCCTCGGCAAAGCGCTGCTGACGCAGACGTACCGAGCCCAGGCCGCCGAGCGCTTCGGGGTCGCGCGCACGTGCACGCAAGACCTGGGTGAAGCGTTGTTCGGCTGCGCTCAAATTGTTCGCGCTCAGCGCGCGGAAGCCTTCGCCCAGCAGCACGCCATTGGGATCGGCCGGCGTGGCGGCCACCGTGCGTTGCGCGCGCAGCTGGCCAAGTTTGGCGTTCACTTCGGCATCGTTCGGGGTACCGGCGAGAAATGCCTGGTACAGCGGCGCATCGGCCATGCCGGCATTGAGCCACAGCAGCGCCTGGCGCCAGCTGCTGCGTGCCGGCCCACCCACGTCCGCGCGCTGGGCCAGCGTGCGCAATTGCGCGATGCCGTCGCGGCGGGTGGGTTCGCGGTAACTGAGCACCTGCGCCAGCGCCAGCTGCACGGACGGATTGCCCGGGTCGCTGGATTGCAGGCGTCGCAGGCCGTCGCGGGCACGCTCCCAACCGGTGGGAGTGCCCGCCAGCGACTGGTAGTACTCCAGCGCCAGGTTCGGCGGCGGCGACTTGCCGGCGAAGGCGGCTTCGTAGCTGCGCGCGGCTTCCACATAGCGCCCGGCCGAGGCGGCGCGGCGTGCATTGCGCAGATTGGAATCTTCGCCCGCGCCGCTGCTGCCGCGCGCGCCGATCGCCACGCGCAGGCGCTGCGCCTGCGGCGATTGCGGATGCGCGCCTTCGAGTTGCTGCAGGCGCTTGCGCGCTTCGGACTGGCGCCCCTGCGCCAGATCGATCTGGGCCAGGCCGAGCAATGCGTCGGGTTGGTCCGGGTCGATGCCGAGCAGCTTCTTCCAGGTGTCGGCGGCCAGATCGTCGCGGCCCTGGTCGTGCCAGTAGTTGCCCTGCTCCACCAGCTGCTGGGTGGCGCTGGTCTGCGCCTGCGCTGCCGGTGCAGCGAGCAGGCACAGCGCGAGCATACCGGCGAGGTAGAACGGCTTCAGGTCGTGGCGGCGCATGCAGGGGTTCTCCAGGCGGGCAACAGGCGCCCGTCTGCGGCGAAGCGGTAGCGGTTCTCAAGCCATCCCTGTCCGAACAGGGCCAGCGTGCGTTCGAAATACGGCAATGCAGCGGCAGCCGGTTGCGTGGCGGCGGGCACGCGCTGCGCCTGCGCCTTGAGCAGCGCGGGCTTGCCCAATGCGCTCAGGTACGGCAGCAACGCCGCAGAAAATCCCACCGGCAGCGCGCCGGTGCCCACACCGCGCGCGGTGTCGATCTTTTCGGCCGGCGTCTGCTGCGCGGCGAGCAGGTCGGCCGGTCCGGACAGGTCCTTCAGCAAGCGCGCGCGCAGCGGCTCGCCGGCGTCCAGCATGCCGGCCCACAGGTACACGCGGATGGCGTCGTAGCTGCCGACAGTGCCGCGCTTGGGATCGGCATTGAAGGTCTTGCCGTCCCACACCGTCCAATCCGGGGCAAACCCCACCGGCGCGCTGTCATGCAGCACGCGCGCGCTGTTGGCGGCGATGGCAGCCCATGGGCCCTTGGGGTCGGCGTTGGCGCAACGACGCAGCATCTGGATCGGCAGATAGCTGGGATTGAGCGTCCAGCGCCCGTTGTCGACGAAGCCGGTGCGGCCCGGCAGCAGCATCGGGCCCAACCCGGGCAGCGCGGCCACTTCCTGCGTGCGAATCAGCTGCAGCATCTGCTGGCCGGCCTTGAGGTAGCCCGGGCGGCTCCACAACCGGCCGGCTTCCAGCAGCGCATAGGCAATCCACAACTCGCCATCGCTGGCGGTGTTGGCGTCCAGCACGCGCCAGGCGCCGCTGCCATCGCGGCCCCACAGCCATGCGGGCAGGTTGAGATCCGGGCGGCCGCCGCACAGGTTGTGGCGGGTCCAGCTCAACACCTTGTCGAACAGCACCTGGTCGTTGTTGACCAGTGCGAAGAACAGCGCATACGACTGCCCTTCGGAGGTGGAGCGTTGATCGGGATTGAGAAAATCCACCACCCGCCCATCGGGCTGGATGTGCTTGTCGACGAAGGCGCTCCACAGCGGCCACGGCCCGCACTGGCTGGGCGCCGCCATCGCGGCTGCCGGCAGCAGCGCGGCCACGCCAGCCAATGCGCCTGCATGCAGCAGGCGACGGCGCGTCATGCCACCGCCAGGTGCGTGCGCGCTCATGCGCCGCCACCGTCGTTGAGCCGCTCGGCCGTGTGCCTGCGCAGCAGCACGCGTGCGGCCAAGGCCAGCAACAGCGCCAGCAGCACCACGGTGAAGGCCAGCCACACCGGGTGGTGCGAGAAATACCAGCGCAGCCAGGTCGGCAGCGGCAGATGCCCCACGTAATAGCTCTGGTTGCCGACCAGGCTGGTGACCTTCTTCTGCTGCAGCAACACCACGCTGCCCTGGAAATCCTTGAGCAGGGTCGGGTCGAACCAGGCCTCGAACAGGCGGCTCATGTTGGCCGGGTCTTCGGTCTGGAAGGCGACCACGCTGCGGCCAGCTGCCAGTGGCGATTGGAAGCCCATCAGCAGTACGTCGTCCGGCTGCGGCTGCAGGGCGATCTCGGCAGTCGTGGGCAGGTCGGTGCGGCGCGCATCGAAGGAGAGGAAGCGCGGCAGTCGTTCGAACAGCCAGTCGGTCAGCGCAAAGCGGGTCGCCCGCCCGTCCTGGCCGATCGGCAGATACGCGCGCCATTGCTTGAACAACGGTTGCGATTCGGCGCTACCGAGCAACAACAGATCGCGGCCGGCATGCTGCTGCACCGCGCCGGCGCCAGTGATCTGCGCATGCAGCGCCGGGTAACCGGTGGACGCGCCGAAATGCCCGAGCAGGGTCAGCACGTTGCTCAGGTCCTGATCGCCGGGATTGTCGGGCAGCACGATGGTGGATTCGGACAAGTCCGCCAGGCGCGTGAACGGGTAGCCGGCATTGGCGAACGCCGCCAGGTTCGGCATCGCCATGTAGTGGTGGAAGCCGCTCAGGTCGATGGTGGAATCGGCATCGATGGCGCCGGACACATCCGGGAAGGTGTTCTTGCACGCTTCGCCCTGCGGGCGATCGAAGAAGAAATGAAAGCGCAGCTGGCTGTTGGCCGAAAACGCGCCCACCGGCAGCGTCAGTTCCTGATGCACCGGCATGCTGCCGCGCGTGCCCAGGCTGTTCCACCAGCGCATCGGCGTGGATTGAGCGAACGGGCGACCGGTCAGCGGCAGCGTGGTCACGAACGATTCGTTGATGCTGACATTGAGCGCGGATTTGTTGTCCTGCTCCGGCAGCGTGTAGCGGTAGTTCAACGCAACCGGGATCCCGTCGCGTTCCCATACGAACAGGTCCGGCGGCAGTTGCAGGCCGACCCGGATCAGGTCGGGGTGATAGCCGGTGACGTTGAGCTGGCTGGGCTGGGTGACCAGATCGCCGAAGCGTACCGGGCGCTCGCTCGACACCCAGTTGGGCGCGTCGTAGGGCCGACGTGGCGCAGGCGCGCTGATGTCGCCGATGCGGGCCACCGCACCGGTCAACGGTGCGTGCAAGGCCAACGCGGTGGCGGCACGCTGCAGGTCTTCGCTGTTGCGGCCGAGCACCAGTAGCAGCTTGCCGTTGCGATCGTTCGGGTTGGCCAGCACGGCCACGGTGGGCCCGGGGATGTCGGCCACGCCGCTGTCGGCGGTCGCAAATTGCGCGGGCAAGGTGCTGGGCGTGGCGAAGACGACCGCGTTCCCGGACGCCGGCAAGGCCTCGGTGGACGCCGGGAACACCGCGCCGCGGTAGCCGGCCAGACTACCGAACCACGAGGCCACCATGCCGGCCGCCTGCAACGTGGCGGTGTCCGGGCGCTGCGGAAAATAAAACGGCAATTCCAGCCGGCGCGTGTCGCGCACATCGAAGAACGGCACCGGCAGCAACGCCAGGTTGTTGGCCAAGGCCAGCGGCGTGGTGGTCAGCGACAGGCTGGTGGCCGCATCCACATTCGCCCACAGACTGCTGTGGTCGGGGTCTTCGCAATCGCGCGTGTAGTGGCCGATCAACTGCAGGTTGAGCTGGTTGTAATCGGTGACCAGGCGCGGGTCGATCGGCAGATCGGCCGAGAGCAACTTGCCGGAGTTGGCCTTGTCGGTGGGCAGCGTGGCCACGGTGACGCCGTTGATGGTGACCTTGAGGTGCGACAGGTCGGGCAACAGCGAGGGCGAGTAGCTGTATTTGAGATTCAACGTGGCCGCGGTGACGATCTCGTCGCTGCGCACGCTGAAGGGCACGCCGGCGCTGCCCTGCACCCCGCGCAAGGTGATTTCATAGTCGATGCCCAGCTCGCGCAGCGTTGCCGCACGCGTGCTGCCGCCTGGCAACGGCGCCGCTGCGAAGGCCACGGGCACCTGCGCAGGCGTGGCTGCCTGCATCTGACCACCCGCCTGCGCAGATGGCGTTGCAGGCAGGGACTGTTGCGCCTGCGCCAGGCCTGCCAGCAAGGTCAACGCACAGCTCAACACGGCCGGGAACATCCGCATCAGCGGCGCCCTGGTAGAAGAACGGGAAACATCACGCATCACACTCACGACTCCAGATCCACCGGGCGCCTGGGACGAAAGCCCTGCCGCGCGCTGTCCACGATATGCCCGCCCAGTCGGCCGAATCCGCGTGCACTGGCTTCCAGCACCTGGCCCATCGAGCGCCAGAACGAATCGCGGTCGTGCTGGCCCCACTGCGACAGCCAGATGTCGGCGCGCGCGAAGGTCGACGCCACCAGCCAGCGCTCCTGCTCCATCGACATCTGCGTGAACTGGATGCTGACCTGTCCATCGCGATCCTGGCGCACCACCGCCGGCAAGATCTGCTCCACGCCGCGATGGCTAAGGCCGATTTGCACCGGCAAGCCCGGCTCGATCGGCTGCGGCTGCGCGAGCGTGATCGCCATGCCGCCCGTGGAAAAATTCACCGAGCGACTCGGCAGCACACCGCCATCGGGCAGATACAGGGTGACCGGCACATCCAGCGGCACGCGGTGGGCGCTGCGCACCTGGCGCGTTTCGCTGGCGGTGGCAATCGTGGCGCCCAGCAGCACCATGTTGTAGAGCGTCCAGGCCAGGTTGAACCAGATGGTCTGCTGCTCGCCACTGCCACCCACATAGATCAGCCGCAGCACGCCGGCCACCACGCCCACCACATTGAGCAACAACAAGAACAGATAGGGTTTGGCGATCTGCGCATCGAAATAGCTGCGCGCCACCAGGCCACCCTTGGGCGTGACGTTGAACTTGCCGAGCTTGGGATTGAGCAAGGCCACCAGCGTGGGACGGAAGATGTACCAGGCCAGCGTGGTTTCGTAGACCTCGTTCCACAGCAGATGGCGGAAGCGGCTCTGCACGCGCAGGTTGGTCAGGTTGGCCTGCAAGATATGCGGCAGGGCGTAGGCCAGGATCATCAACGCCGAGGCCTGGATCACGTGCGCGCCGAAGAACAGATAGGCCAGCGGCGCAGTGAGATAGATGATGCGCGGCAAGCCGTAGAAGAAGTGCAGCATCGCGTTGAGGTAGCACAGCCGCTGCGACAGCTTGAGCCCGCGTCCCAGCAAGGGGTTGTCGATGCGTGCGATCTGCGCCATGCCGCGCGCCCAGCGGATGCGCTGCGCCACGTGGCCGGACAGGCTTTCGGTGGCCAGGCCCGCAGCCTGCGGCACGGCCAGGTAGGCGGTGCGGTAACCGCGGCGCTGCAACTTGAGCGCGGTATGCGCATCTTCGGTGACCGTTTCCACCGCCACGCCGCCCACTTCTTCCAGCGCGGTGCGCTTGATTACCGCACACGAGCCACAGAAGAAGGTGGCATTCCACTGGTCGTTGCCATCCTGCAGCAGGCCGTAGAACAACTCGCCCTCGTTGGGCACCTTGCCATGCGTGTCCAGGTTGCGTTCGAACGGGTCCGGCGAAAAGAAATAATGCGGCATCTGCACCAGTGCCAGCTTGGTGTCGTGCAGGAACCAGCCCATCGCCACCTGCAAGAACGAGCGGGTCGGAATGTGGTCGCAGTCGAAGATCGCCACGTACTCGCCGCTGCACTTCTTCAACGCCGCATTGATGTTGCCGGCCTTGGCATGCGCGTTGTTGGTGCGGGTGACGTAGTTGATGCCGACCTCGGCGCAGAACGCGCGGAACTCGTCGCGACGGCCGTCGTCCAGCAAATGGATGGTGATCTTGCCGGCCGGCCAATCGATCACGCTGGCCGCCAGCACGGTGGTGCGCACCACCGACAGCGGCTCGTTGTAGGTCGGGATGAACACGTCCACGCTGGGCCACAGGCGCTGGTCGGCCGGCAGCGGCACCGGCTTGCGGTTGAGCGGCCACAGCACCTGGAAGTAGCCCAGCACCAGGATCACGAAGGCATACAGCTCGGCGCCAAGCAGGCCCAGGCCGAGGATGAAATCCACCGCGCTGCCCACGCCCATGGTCTGGGTCATGCGCCACCAGATGTAGCGGCACGACACCGCCAGCGACATCCCCATCATCATCAGGATGACCACGCGCCCGCCGCGGTTGCGCACCGCCAGCGCCACCGCGAACAGCACGCCGGAAAACACCAGCTGCTGGGTCACATCCATCGGCACGGCCACCACGAACACCAGCAGCAACGCACCCAGCAACCACAGCGCCCAGGTCGCCAGCGTGGGCAGCGGTGATGCGGAATGGCGGCTGGCAGCGGTCATCAATCGTCCTTCAGGCATGGCGGCGTGCGGCACAACAAGCCACAAGCGCACCGGCGCCTGCAGCGGGGAAACAATGGGCAACAGGTCAACGCGAACGCAGGCGCTTGAGCAGGCTTTGCGCGCAGCTGCGCGCGTCGGCCTGCAACAGGCGCTGGAACAAGCGCTCCAACGGCGTCTGCGCCGGCCGATCGGCCGGCTGCACGCCGCGCGGCGCAGGTTCGTCGAGCTGCCGCAACTTGCGCAGCGGGGCGAGCGCATCCGGCACCTGGTCTGCTGCCGTCACGACCGCTTGCGGCGCACGCTCCGGTACCGGCACGGCAGCCGGCATGCCCAAGCTCGGCCTCGGCGCTGCAACTCCCACCGGCGGCTGCACGGGATCGGGCGCAACGGCGATCGGTTCGACCGCTGCCGGCGCATCGGCCTGCGCCAGGCTGGAGGTGCGCGGCGGCAGCTGGGTGTAGGCGAAATCGTGGTATCCCTGGCTCGCTGGCGTCCCCAAACGCGCGAACAGGCCCGACACGTCGTCATGTTGGGTTGCGTCCTTGCCCTTGTTTGCTGTCATCACACTCTCCTTGCCCGATCAGACATGCTCATGCCGTGCGCGCCAGCACCAGGCGGCGCACATCGACGGTGTCGCTCGGCACGCTCTGCACCGCCAGACCTGCCAGCATCCCCAGTTGCCGAAACCACCCCTCGTACACGCCCTGCAAGAACCCATCGCTCCACGCGGCGCCATGCAGCGCCACGCTCAACGGCGCCCCCGCGTGCCGGATCTGCACATGGTCGGTGTACTCCTCCAACACACACTGGCCCCAATCGCAGCGGTCCCACACCGCATTGGCCGCGTGTTGCGCGTCATCCAGCGTGGCGCACGGCGCAAGCCGCTGTTCGCGTGCGAAGCGGCGGCCGATTCGCGCCATCAACAGGGCCAGATCGTCCTCGGACAACTCGGCGCCGAACTCCTCGGCCATCGCGCGCACAAACCCCAGCCATTGCCGGGAGCAACTGCGCGTGCGGTATAGCGGCAGCGGGTCGAGTGCGCTCATTCAACAGACTTCGCAAGGAAAAGGGCCGTCACATGCGACGCATGCACCCGATGTGATGCATGTGTGATGACATGTTAGCGGCCGCCACTTCCGAATCGAGAGCTACGTCTCACTTTTTTCGGGCATTCCCCGACAGCGTGTAAGGAATTTCTGTAGCGGGCGGGAACACCCGCCAGTCAGTCCCCTGCGGGATCGCCCTGATCGATCAACCTTCTGTCATCGGCGGCAGTCCGAACACGTCGCGCAGATAGCGCAGATACCCCGTGTCCTCGCACATGCTCTTGCCGGGCGAATCGCTGAGCTTGGCCACCGGCTGGCCATTGCAGCGGACCATCTTGATCACGATCTGCAGCGGCGTCGGCCCCAGATCGTTGGTCAGGCTGGTGCCCACCCCGAAGGCCAACCGGCAGCGCGTGTGGAAGTGCTGATACAGCCGCATCACCTTATCGATATTGAGCCCGTCGCTGAACACCAGCACCTTGGTGCGGGGGTAATCCCCCCACTTCTAGCGGTCGCCAGAAGTGGAGCTAAGCGGCCATCGCCAACTTCATGGCAGGCGTGATGCCGCCGAGCGCCATATTCGGACGCTCGTGGTTGTACGTCCATAGCCAGCGGGTGGCTTTGTCCTGCACCTGGTCGATGGTGTCGAACAGGGTTTGGGCGAGCCAGGCGTAGCGGATGGTGCGGTTGTAGCGTTCAACGTAGGCGTTCTGCTGTGGCTTGCCCGGCTGGATGTGCTCGACCCGGATACCATGCCGCTGCGCCCAGGACAGCAACGCGCCACTGATGTATTCAGGGCCGTTGTCGCAGCGGATCACGGCGGGCTTGCCGCGCCACTCGATGATCTGCTCCAGCGATCGGATCACACGGGCTGACGGCAGCGACAGATCCACCTCGATCCCCAGCCCCTCGCGATTGAAGTCGTCGAGCACATTGAACAGCCGGAAGCTGCGGCCGTCGGCCAACTGGTCGTGCATGAAGTCCATCGACCAGACCTGGTTGATAGCCTCCGGCACCGCCAGAGGCTCGGGCCGCTCACGCACCAGCCGCTTCCTCGGCTTGATCCGCAGGTTCAACTCCAGCTCGCGGTAGATCCGGTAGACCCGCTTGTGATTCCAGCCAAAGCCCTTCACGTTGCGCAGGTACAGGTAGCACAGGCCAAAGCCCCAGTCGCGATGGGCGGTCGTCAGGCGGACCAGCCAGTCGGCGATCCGGGCGTTCTGCTCGCTGGCCTTGGCCTGGTAGCGGAAGCAGGTCTGGCTCACCGCGAAGGCCTGGCAGGCGTGGCGGATGTTCGTACGCCCGCTCGTGACTGCCGATTGGGCCATCTCGCGTCGCTGAGATGGCCTCACCATTTTTTTGCGAGCGCTTCCTTCAGCAGGTCGGTACTGAGCTGCGCCTCGGCGTACATCTTCTTGAGCCGGCGGTTCTCCTCCTCCAGCTCCTTCATGCGCGCGACCATGGACACGTCCATGCCGCCGAACTTGCTGCGCCACTTGTAGAACGTGGCCGAGCTGATGCCGTGCTCGCGGCACAGCTCCGGCACGGGCGCACCGGCCTGGGCCTGCTTGAGCACGGCGATGATCTGGCTGTCGGTAAAGCGGGACTTCTTCATGGAACCTCCTCGAGAAAGGATACGAGAAAATTCCACTTCTGGCGTCTGCTAATGGGCGGGGGGATTACCCGGGGATCGACGCGGTGCGCTTGCAGATGCGCGATGACGCGCTCGCCCCATTCGAACGGGTCGCCCGAATCGTGGCGCATGCCATCGAACAGCTTGCAGAAATACAGATCGAAATCGCGCAGGAACGCATCCAGCCCGACCACGTCCGACAACGCGATGCCCAGATCGCCACGGTATTCGCGCGCCCACGATTCCAGCGCCGCCACCTGCGAATCGCGCAGCCGCGGCCCCAGCGCCTGGAACGCCTGCAGATACTCGTGCGCCATCGTGCCCAGCGGGGTCAGACCGTACTGCTTGGCGAAATACACGTTGCTGGTGCCGACGAACTGCTCGCCCAGGCCATCGCGCAGCAGCGGCAGCAACTCGCCATGCCATTGCCGCGAGTAGCGCCGCCGGGTGCCGTAGTCGGCGATCTTGCAGCCGGCCGGCATGCTGCGCAGGCTCGCCACCTTCTCGCGCAGGCGGCTGCGGCCCTCTTCGAAATCCGGCTCGGAGGTATTGCGAAACCATACCTCGTTGATGATCGCCAGCAGCGGCACCTCGAACAGGATGGTGTGCAGCCACGGCCCGCGGATGGTCAGCTCGATCTCGCCCGGATGGGTGGCCGATGCGGTCAGGCTCAGGTACTTGCGATCCAGATGGAACAGCGCCAGGAAGTCGGCGAAGTCCGGCTTGATGAAGCGCAGGCTGCGCAGGTAATCCACTTCATCCTCGCGCAGCCGCAACCGGCACAGCGCATCGATCTCGCGCGAGATCTCATCGATGAACTGCGCCAGGTCCACGCCGGGAGTGCGGCATTTGAAGCGGTAATCCACCTGCGCTGCCGGGTGCTGGTGCAGCACTGCCTGCATCATGGTGAATTTGTACAGGTCGGTGTCGAGCAGCGAATGGATGATCATGCCGCCGGATTATGCCCTTGGCGGCGATGGCAGCGCGTGCAGTGCGCAAGCCGCGTGATCGCGCACCGCACCTGTGTCCTCAGGCAGACAGCCGCGATCGCCAAGGAGGGCCAGCGCGTTTCAGTCCGTCCTGCGCAACGCAGCCGCTGACGGAAGATGAAGTCGGAAGGCATGCAACGTGACGCCAGCACGCGCGGCTGCGCCCGCTTGACGCGCGCATCGCCGGTGCCCCCATACCCGTGCAGCGCGATGTAACGCGACCAGACAACCAAAGCGGGCCCGCATCACGTGCAAGGCCGGCGCCAGAAGCCCCGCGCGTGCGGGCGGTATCTGGCGATCCTGGGCACTGGCCGCGCCCCGCCAGTGCAGCGAACGCAGCTGTTCGCAAGTCGCCCTCAGCGTGCCAGCACCTGCTGCGCCGGCTTGCCCTGCACGGTGAAGTCGCTGTCGCCCGGGCCGCCGGCCTTGGGGTCGGTATACCAGCACCACAGCGCAATGCCTTCCACGCCATGCGCCTGCAGTACCTTGCGCCACTGCTGCAACACCTGCAGCTGCAGGCGCGTATCGACGGCGGCCGTGCGCTGCTCCGGGCTTTCCCACGGCGCGGCCAGACTGCCGCGCGCCGAACGCAACCCCAGCTCGGCCACCCACACCGGCTTGCCCACGCGCTGACCCAACTGCTGCAGGCGTTGTGCCGCGGCGGTCATTTCAGCGCTGCGTGCATCGGCGGCTTCGGACAGGCGCGGATACAGGCTGGTGCCCACTGCATCGAACAACGACCAGTAACCGAAGCGCTCGGCGTGCTCCATGCCGTCGGCCACATACAGCAGTTTTCCGTGGTAGACCTTGCGCACCGCCGCGACCAACGCCGGCCATTGCGGCGCGTCCTGCAACTTGCGCAACTCGGTGCCGATCACCAGCGCTTCGGCGTGTTCGTCCTGGGCCAGCTTGGCCAACGGCAGCAATGCCTGCTGGTAGGCCGCAAACCAGGCCGCCGGGTCGGTGGGCGCGGCATCGCCGGCCCAGTGCCCCGGAATCCAGACATGCACCTTGAGCGTGGGCTGCAATCCAGCCTGCAGGCTTTGCCGCAACGCCGCGCGCATGGCCTCCACACTGCTGTCGCTGCCCAGCACCGGGTCGTTGGACTGCGGACTGGCCTGCCACACGAACGCCACCAGCAACGCCTTGCTGGCACCGGTCTTGGCCAACGCGTCCAGCGACCGCGCTGCAGCCTGGCTTTCCCACGGGGCGTTGGCGGACACCTTGACGTTGGCGCCCATCCAGGTCGGCGCGGCGGCATTGCACCCGTTTGCGAGCAGACACACGCCGATCAACGTTGCGACGCTTAGAACGCGCTTGAACATGCAGCAGACACCTCGGCATTCGGCGGCGCCGCGTGGCGGGAGCACGCCGTCGCACGCAAGGATGCATTGTTCTTGTCCGGCGGCACCACCGTGACCGCTGCCGGGTTGGCCGGCTGGGCAGTGTCGGCAGATGCCGTTGCCGCCGGGGCCACCGCAGCGCCCTCGGCCATCGCCGGCAGCATCACACCGGCATCGTGCGTGGCGGGAGCGGCCGCCGCACGCACCGGCAGCGCGACCGGCGTCGTCATGACAACGGCCTCGCCCTGCATCAGGGCCTGTTCGTCGGGCGCTGCGCCACGCGTCCAGCTGCCCCACCCCTGCGGTTGTGCCCAGACCGCACCAACCAGGCCCAGCACCAGCAATCCGGCCGCCTGGCCGCGTTGGTCGGCGTGCAGCGCACGCAGCAACAGCGCCGCCGGCACCCACAACAGCAGCAGCGCATCGAAACCAGCCCAGCCGAAGACGAACGACAACGCAGCCGCACAGATCACGGTGCCGGCACTGGCCACCACGCCTCGCGCCAACGCACCGCTGCGCGTCCGCGCCACCAGCGCAAGCACCGGGAAGCACACTACCGCCGCCACACCCCAGCGCACCGCCGGCAACCAGCCGTCGGCATGGCCGGCCAGGGGCAGCGGCAACGGATGCGAGGCCTGGGCGATGCTGGATAGCGTCGGCCACGGCGCATTGAACACGACCAGGTTCACGTAGGCCCACATGCCGACCAGGAATGCGAACGGCAGATAGCACACCAGGTAGAACGAGCCCGGCGCCTTGCGCAGCATCTGCGGTGGCATGACCAGCAGCAGCCATGGCGCGACCATGGTCGACAGCGCCAGCGTCTGCAGATCCAGGCACAGCAAAATGCACAACCAGCCCGCAATGCGCAGATAGGTGAAGGCTTCCACCGGCGCCTGCAAGCGGCGCAAGGTGCGGCACAAACCGTAGAAGGCCAGCAACCCCACTGCCTGGCTGCCGCCGGCAGCGATCGGCAGCAGGAACAGCGGGTTGCAGCCCACCAGCAGCGTCAGCGCGCTGGCCCAGCCGCGCCCGAACACGCCAGCCAGATCGCGCCACAGCAGCGACAGGAACAGCGCGTTCGCAGCCACCGCGACACAAGGCCACACCTGGAACGGCAGATTCCAGCGATGCAAGGTGAGATCGACCGCCCACGCCAACAGCCCGGTCGCCGGCACGCCGATGTCCGGCGCAAGCGCGGGCGCCCTGGCCACCGACTGCACCAGCAACGGCTGGCTCAGCAGCGACAGCGCCACCACGGCGATGAGGAACGCCGGCAGCCCGCTCTCGCAACGCTTCGCAACCGGCTCACTCTTCGAGTGCGGCGCGGCGTTCGTTTTCCGAATGCTTGCTGATGCCATGCGTGGTCTTCTCCCAATAGAACGGATTGTGGATCAGCTGCCAGAGACCCTTGTAGGCGGCAATCGACTGCAACGCCCAGTAGAACGGCACCGTCAGTGCGTATGGCGCCAGCTTGAAGTAGTCGCGCTTGAATGCCGCAACCAGCGTGATGTAGATGAAGAACGCATTGGCCAGCAGCAGATTGACCAGCGAGACCGCCGCCAGCCACGGCGGGAAGAAGCGCTCGAACATCGTGGTGCCGGTCAGCGCCCACGCCGCGTACAACGCCCAGAGCACCGGCACACCCAATGCGGTGAAAAAGCCGCCGCCGATGAAGAACTGAAACCCCCAAAATCCCTTGAAGCCGGTACTGCGATACAGATGCACCGGGTCGCGCATATGCACCAGCCAGGTCTGCATGTAGCCCTTGAGCCAGCGCGAACGCTGCCGGATCCAGTTGGGGATGCTGACGTTGGCTTCTTCGAAGGTGGTGGAATTGACGACGTTGACGCGATACCCGTTCTGGATCAGCCGCACGCCCAGATCGGCGTCCTCGGTGACGTTGTACGGGTCCCAGGCGCGCACCTTGCGCAGCACGTCCAGACGGAAGTGATTGGAGGTGCCACCCAACGGAATCGGAATACGCAGGTATTCCAGCGCCGGCAGGTAGAAGTCGAACCAGAGCGTGTACTCCAGCGTGAACATCCGCGTCAGCCAGTTCTCGTCGGCGTTGTAGTAGTTCAGCCGCGCCTGGATGCACACCACATCCTGCTCGGCTTTGCGGAATGCCGCCACCACGCGCTTGAGCTGGTCCGGCTCGGGCTTGTCCTCGGCGTCGTAGATGGTGAGCAGCTGCCCACGCGCAAAGTGCAGCGCGTAGTTGCAGGCCTTGGGCTTGGTCTTTGGCTGCGACGGCGGCACCCGGATGATTTCGAAGAACGCTTCCAGGCCGAGTTTCTTGGCCGCTTCGATGGTGTCCAGGTCGTCCGCTTCCAGCACCAGCTTTACGTCCAGCTTGCTGATCGGGTAATCGAGCTTGCGCAGCGCGTTGGCCAGAATCGGCAGGACTTCCGGCTCCTTGTACATCGGCACCAGCACGGTATAGACCGGCAGGTCGTCATCGCGCAGCGCGGCCACTTCGTCTTCGGTGACCTTGATGTCGATGCGATGGCGCGAGCCGAACCACACCAGCAGCAACTTCAACCCGAAGGTGGCCAGAAAGCCCAGCGCCACCAGCACGTTGACGGCGATCAAGGCCGGCACCGGGAACAGCACCAACGTCACCAGCATCACCGCCGCCAGCGCCCACAATGCGAACTTCTGCCCGCGCGTGATGACCTGGCGTGCCGAATACGTCGGCGCATGCGCTGCAAGCAGATTCAGCGCGTTGTCGGTGAGCTGCTCGTCGGCGTAGCGCTGCAGGCTCCAGATGATGTCGAACTTGGCGGTACCGCCAAAGCGCACGTCTTCGCCATAATGGGCGCGTGCCCAGGCGAACAGGGCCGGGTCCGGATCGGCCACCGCCAGCACCAGCACACCGTCCTCGCGCCGCCACGGCAACACCAGGCGTTGCGCGTAGCTATCCAGATCGCCGGGGGTGAGCAGCGCAGGATCCGGCGGTTGCTGCACCAGATCGATGAATTGCAGCCCGAAGTGCGCGGCAACGATGGCGTAGAACCGCTGCGCCGGCACGCCGCGCTGGGCCAGGATCACATCGCCGAGGCGCGAATTCCAGCGTTGCTGCAAGGCCAGCGCCGAGCGCAGCTGTTCGTCGGTGATGACGCCTGCCGACACCAGCGCACGACCCAGCAGGCCGCGTTCGCGGCCGATGTCCGGCGCTCGTCCCAGCGCGTCCGTTTCGCAGGTCACCGTCATGTGCGGCCCCTTAGAAACGCCACCAGGCGGCCACGAATGGCCCGCCCGCGGCACCGGTGTTGCGGCCCATGACCGGCTGCTGATACCCCACCTGCCACTGACTGCCACCCGGCGCCGTATACAGCGTGGACAACTGCAACTTGGTGAGATCGTAGTTGGTGCCGGTGGCGACGAAGCCCACGCCGCCACCGCTACCGGCAACATCGACGTTGCCACGCCCGTTGCCCAACCCCTGGATCACGTTGAGTTCGCCCAATAGCAGCCAACTCGGGGTCAGACTCAGACCTGTGGACGCGTCCACCCGCAGTTCGTCCGACGCCGCGCTTCCGCGCAGGCGGACCGCCCCCCCCAAGATCGACGTAGCCGTTGCGGCCGCCCAGCGTGTAACCGCGCCCCCGGCTGTAGCGCAGCTCGAGGCCATAGTCGCCGAGACCAAGCGCAGGGTCGGAATTGGCGGAAGGATTGTTCGGGTGGTAGGTCTTGCTGCGCCCATATGCAGGGACGCTCACCAAGGCCTGGACGGCACTGCGCCAGACATCGTTCTGTGCGCTCGGCAGCGCATAGCGCAAGCCAATTTCCTGATCGGCAAAACCGGTCGTCGTGGTTTGCTGACGGCCATTGACGGCATCGTGGTTACTGAAACCCACGTCGCTGAAATAGAAGTTGCCGATGAAGCTGAGCTTTTCGGTCAGACCATGTTCGACGTAGACGTTGAGCTGGTCCTGACGGCTGCGGCCATTGCCGTCGAATTGCTGGCCGTCGCCGAATGTCGTGCGATGGTGGCCGTCGTCGAACCAGCCACGGCCATCGCTATGCAGCGCCTTGACGATCACCAGGGTGTCGCCCTGCGGCTGGGTCCACGCACCGGCCAATGCGGTGCCCGGCAACGCGGCAAGCACACCACTCAGGGCAAGCGCCGATGCCAGGACCGACAGCGCACGCGGATGGGTTGGACTGGGATGACACAACGAGGCAACCGAACTGGACTGCAACGGGGTAGCGCACGACCGACGTACCCGCCTTTGCGGGTCGTTCTGAAAAGACATTGCACGATTCCTGATGGGGGACCCGGGAGGGACAGGAAGCTGGGGTTGATCACACTTCGGGGCGAAACGTACCACAGTTGTGGCCGGCGACCCATCACCGATTTATCACAAATTTAACGCGATCCAGATCATTTGCTCTGCAACAAACGCGGCACCTGGGCAACTGCGTGGATCCAGATCGCAAGCCATACGCCAAGCCGCGTCGGCAGCCCGCGTCGATCGGCCTCGAATTTACGAAAATAGCGCCACAACCCGCGATGTTTGTGCCACTCCACAAAGAACGGCCGCGCGCGGCTGGAGACCCCGCGCACGTGCAACACCTGCAGATCATTGGCCACCGCCACCAGGGCACCGGCCTGGCGGGCGCGCCGGCACAGGTCCAGGTCTTCAGCATGCAGACGGTAACTGCCGTCCCAGCCGTCCAGCCGGTCGAACAGGCTGCGCTGCATCAGCATCAACGCCCCGGAAATGGCATCCACCGGCTGCAAGGCCTGCGACGGATCGGCCGGCACCGCCAGATTGGCGGCGGCACGCGGCGCGCGCAGCATCGCGGCGAAGTCCGGGTCGCGGCGGCGCACGGCCGCATCCGGACGCCCCTGCTCATCCACCTGCTCCACCCCCAGCAGCACCGCCGGATGCCCCGCCGCCCGGTCGTGCAGCTGCAGCAAGGTATCGCGCGCGACCATCAGGTCCGGGTTGATGAAGACCAGCCAAGGTGCCTGCGAATCGCGCGCACCCTGGTTGCAGGCAGTCGCAAAACCGGGGTTGTCGGGATTGGCGATGAAATGCAGCCGCGCATCGGCCAGGGCATGACGCTGCACCACTTCCAGGGTGTCGTCGCTGGAAGCGTTGTCGACCACCCGGATCTCGCTGATGCCCTCGGCCGCACGCAATCGCGACAGGCACGCATCGATGGTGCTGCTGCTTTCATAGGTGACGACGACGGCGGCGATCTGGACGGGAGTCATCCGGCCATTATCCGGTGCCAAAGCAGCGCAGCGCCATCTTGCGTTGGCCGATGCCGCGGCGCGACAGTCGCTGCCGCGGCCGCATTGCCTCGCGTCCGGACCCGGTTGGCACTGCGCCACGCTACCGCTTGCACGCACTGCCCGGCGATGGGTCGCCTTGCAGCATGGCGACCCATCGCCGCAAGGCGCATACTGCGCGCCCGGAGCCGCACGCGGTCTCCGTTGCCACACTTTGTTCGACCGGTAAACCGACTGCGCAGCCAGGCAAGCGCGGGCAGCACTCGATGCATGTACCAGGTGTACATCCACATCGCAGCGCATCGCCCGCATGCACCTGATCGCCAGCCGGGTTGCAGGTTGCTTTTGGTGCACTCCCACACCTGATTGTTGAGATGACGGTTAGCGACCTTGCGGTTTCGCGCTGCCTTTTCATTGCCTGCATCGCCGCGACCTGATGGCCGATGCGATGCGACAACGGCCCGGCAGCGCCGTTCTTGTTCTTGACGGCGCGCGCCGCGCGTCCGCCGCTTTACTCCTGATCACTTGGTCTATACCACTCTCCGACGCGGCAAGGCTACCGCGTCTGTCGGCAGGCGGGCCATGAACGTGCCGCATCAGGTGCATGGCATGAGCCTGGAACTGGCATTGCCGGACTGGCCAGTCCTGACCAACGATGAAATCCATCGCGTGCTGCAGCGGTTTGCGGCGGCGGGCCACCTCCGCGAGGTGCGCTGGCATAGCGCACGGCCGTTCTCGGCAGCGGCCTGCGTGGAGACTGCAAGTGGCCCAGTCATCGTCAAACGCCACCACTGCAGTGTGCGCAGCGTGGCCGCGCTGCGCGAGGAACACAGCTTCATGGCCCATCTGCGCTGGGCAGGCGTGCCGGTGGTGGAGGTGCTGCACGACGCCCAGGGCCGCACTGCGCTGGCGCATGAGGATTGGGTGTACGAAGTGCAGCGGGTCGGTGCGGGCCACGACCTCTACCGCGATGCATTGTCGTGGACACCGTTCAACGACGTTGCGCATGCGCGGGCGGCCGGCGCTGCGTTGGCGCAACTGCATCGCGCGGCCCAGGGCTTCGATGCGCCGGCACGCTCCACCAGCGTCCTGGTCGCCAATCTGCGATTGTTTGCGCAGGCAGACCCGCTGCAGGCATTGCACGATGCCTTGCCAACGCGGCCGCACCTGGCAGCAGCCCTGCAGGACCGCCCATGGCCAGACGATCTGGCCACCCATCTGCTGCCCTGGCATGCGCAGGCGTGGCCGCTGCTGTCGGCGCCCGGCGCGCTGCCGCCGCTGTGGACCCACGGCGACTGGCATGCGTCCAACCTGCTGTGGGACACCAACGACGGAGCGACCCGCGTCAGCGCCATCTTCGATTTCGGATTGAGCGATTGCAGCAGCGCGCTATTCGATCTGGCCACCGCGATCGAACGCAACCTCATCCCCTGGTTGCGGCTGGACACCGGCGCACGCGCGCAGGCCGAGCTCGACCAGCTCGACGCGCTGCTGGAAGGCTACGCGCAGCATCGGCCACTGGACGCAAACCAGGTGCGCCGCCTGGCCGCACTGCTGCCGATCGTGCATGCCGACTTCGCCTTGAGCGAAATGGAATATTTCGCCGGCATCACCCGTTCGCCCGCCAATGCCGACATCGCCTATCACCGCTATCTGCTCGGCCACGCGGACTGGTTCGCCAGCGCCGATGGTCAGCAGCTGCTCGCGCATCTGCACGCACGTGCGCGCCGGCTGCCGTGAGCACCTTCCCTTCCCTGTCGAGTCTTGCCCAATGTCCGTTGCCCTCCCCCTGTTCTCCCGCTGCCCGCTCGCGCTTGCACTGGCATTGTGCTGCGCTCCTGCACTGGCGCAGCAACAAGCCGGCACCGATGCGGTCGAACTGGACGCGGTCAACGTGCGTGGCGAGCGCGTGGAAACCGGCACGGCATTGAGCGGATTTGGCGCCACCCGGCTGCTGGACGCCCCCGCCTCGATCGCGGTCATCGATCGTGCGCAATTGCTCGATCGTCAGGCGCGCGTCCTCAGTGAGGTATTGCGCGCCGATGCCTCTGCCGGCGATGCGTATGCGCCGATCGGCTATTACGAAAACTTCGTTGTGCGCGGCTATTCGCTCAATGCCGCCAACAGCTACCGCATCAACGGCATGAGCGCGGTGGGCGAACAATCGATCGCACTGGAAAACAAGCAGCAGGTGCAATTGCTCAAGGGTCTGGCCGGGCTGCAATCGGGCGTCAACGAACCGGCCGGGCTGATCGACTACCGCACCAAGCGGCCCGAGCACGTGCGCAGCGTGACCCTGGGCACCGACGAACAAGGCTCGCGCTATGTCGCCGCCGACCTGGGCGACTGGTTCGGTGCCGAACGCACACTGGGGTTACGCGTCAACGCCGCACGCGAAGACATCGACAGCTATGTCGATCACGCCGACGGCTACCGCAACTTCCTGTCGCTGGCCGGCGACTGGAAGATCACCCCGCAGGCGCTGCTGCAGCTGGACGTGGAGTATCAGCACCGGCAACAGCGCTCGGTGCCGGGCTATCAACTGCTGGGCGGCACGCAGGTACCGCGCGACATCGATGTACACCGCCTGCTCGGCTACCAGCCCTGGGCGCGGCCGGTGGAAATGGATTCGCTCAACGCGCAGCTGCGCTACGCCTACCAGTTCAACGACGACTGGCGCGCCACCGCCGAAGCATCGCGCAGCCGCGCGAAGATCAACGATTTCTCTGCATTCGCCTGGGGCTGTTATGGCGCGGCAAGCTGCGCCGACATCGTCACCCCGAACTTCTTCAGCGCGCAGGGCGAGTACGACATCTACGATTACCGCAGCCCCGACGACACCCGCGTGCACGATCAGCTGTGTGCCACGCTCGAAGGCCATGTCGCGACCGGCGCGCTGGAGCATCACCTGAGCATCGGCGGCGAATGGCTGCGCCGCACCATCGACCGTTTTGGTTCGGTCAACGAATTCGTCGGCAGCGGCAGCATCGATCGCGACCCGGACGTCTTCGCGCAGACGGATGTTGCGCTGGATCCCAAGCAGCGCCGTCTGGACAGCCGCCAGCGTGCGCTGGTCATGGCCGACCGGATCGGCCTGGGTGCGCAGTGGGAACTGTCGCTTGGCGCGCGCTACGTGCAACTGGACGAACGCAGCTTCGATCGCGACGGCCTGCTGGAGCGACGCACGCGCAAAGACACGGTACTGCCGCAGGCGGCGCTGCTGTTCAAACCGCAGCAGAACATGTCGCTGTATGCCAGCTACGCCAAGGGCCTGGCGGCAGGCGGCACGGCGCCGTGGTTTGCCGATAACGCCGACGAGATCCTGCCGCCCACCAATGCGTACCAGCTGGAAACCGGCGCCAAGATCGACCTGCGGGGCCTGCGCCTGGGCGCGGCCCTGTTCGACATCCGCCAGGCTTACCAGTTCACCCAACCGCAGGCCGATGGCGGTCTGCTCTATGTGCAGCAGGGTCGCCTGCATAACCGTGGCCTGGAGCTGTCTGCCGACGGTGCAGCGACCCGGCAGCTGCGTCTGTTCGCCAGCGTCGCGGCACTCCGCGCGCGCGCGGAGGACACCGACATTGCCGAGTACGAAGGCCATCAGGCGATCAACGCGCCCAAGCTGCGCGCCAGCGTGCAGGCCGATTACAGCGTGCCAGGTATCGATGGTCTGGCACTGCTGGGGGGCGTGCAATACAGCGGGCGCAAGTTTGCCCACCGTCTCGGCAACGCCAGCGTGCCGGCCTACACCGTAGCCAACCTCGGTGCCCGCTACGCCACGGCGCTGGGCGGGCTGGCGACCACCTGGCGCTTGAACGTGGACAACGTGTTCGACAAGCGCTATTGGCGCGATTCCGGCGAATATCAGGGCGATGCGTATCTGTTCCCCGGTGCGCCGCGCAACGCACGGCTGACGGTGCAGGTGGATTTCTAACCTGCACTGTAGGCACACAGTGCGCGCCCTGCCGTGCATGCACAGGAACGACGGGGAATGCGCTGTCGGGCAGCGTCGACAGCCGGTCACCAGCGCTGCCAGCTCGCCTGCGGATTGTGTTCGTGGACGACGAGGTGCCGTATTCCAGGGCTGAACTGTATGCACCGTCGTCCCAACGCCTCCTACGCCGTAACACGTTGACCCATAACGCACCAGGTACCGCATGTCGCTGCTCGAATCCATCGCCGTTGTGATCAACCTGCTGGGCGTGTGGCTCACCGCGCGGCGCATTCGCTGGTGCTGGCCGGTGGGCATCGTGGCGGTGGCGTTGTATGCGTGGCTGTTCTACCAATGGAAGCTGTACTCGGACATGCTGCTGCAAGGGATCTATGTGCTGACCCAGCTCTACGGATGGTGGCACTGGCAAGCCGGAACCGCAGCAGACACACGGATACGCCCGCTGCCGATGCCGTCCGCCGAACGCTGGCTTTCGCTGGGCATCGGCGCGGCGTTCGCTGCGGCGCTCGGCGCCTATATGAATTACCGCACCGATGCGGTGCTGCCGTGGCTGGACGCGGCGCTGGCCAGTTTCAGCCTGGTGGCCAGCGTGTGGGCAGCACGCAAGCGCATCGCCAACTGGGTATTGTGGATCGTGCTCGACTGCGTCTACGTCGGCGTCTTCATCAGCAAGGGGCTGTACCCTACTGCCGTGCTCTACGCAGGCTTCGTGGCGCTTGCGGTGTACGGCTGGTACAGCTGGAAAACCCAACAGAACCAGAACCTGGCTGTCGCGCGCTAAGCCGGTCGCGGTTTGCGCGCGCGTTCTTCTTTACCATCGCAACATGCATGCCTTCCACCTCATTAGCTTGCTCACGCCCTGGGTCTTCCGCCTGCGGTTGACCGCATGAGCGTGTCGCGCCAACACACCATCACCGAAGCGATCTCCGCACAAATCTCAGCCGGCGAATGGGGACCGGATCAACGCCTGCCGGTGGAACGCGCGTTGGCCGAGCGATTTTCCTGCACCCGCATCACGCTGCGCGAAGCGCTGCAGCAGCTTGAAGCCGAAGGCCGCATCTATCGCGAAAACCGCCGCGGCTGGTTCGTCAGCGCGCCGCGCGTGCGCTACGACCCCACCAGCATCGCCGGTTTCATGCAATACGTGGCGGCGCAGGGACGCAAGCCGCGCACCGAATTATTGAGCGCCACCCGGCAGGTTGCAGGCGCGGCTTACGCCGCGGCGTTGCGACTGGACAGCCCGTACGACGAGGTGTTCGTCCTGCAACGTCGGCGCTGGATCGACCGCCGCGCCGTGCTGCTGGAAACCAATGTGGTGCTCGCGGCCTGGGCGCCGGGCCTGCTCGAACACGATCTGGCCGGGTCGCTGTCGAGCGTGTTCAACCAGCGGCTGGGCCTGTTCCTGAGCCGCGCGCAGCTGTCGATGCATCCGGCCGGATTGGACGCGACACAGGCGATGCTGCTGCAGTCCACGCCCGGCACGCCATGTTTTCGGCTGCAGCGGATCAGCTTTGCCGAAGACGGCCGCGCGGTGGAACTGGATATCGAATCCTGGCGCCACGACGCATTGGATGTGGTGGTGCGGACCGACGCGCCGACGCGGTCTGCCTTTTAGGGCGGGAATCGGGAATCGGGAATCGGGAATCGTTGAAGAGCGTGCCGCATTGCTGCGTTCGTGGTGTGCGCGGCTTGCTGCGGCCTTGGTCTCATCAACAGGGGATTGGAAACTGCTTGATAGGCCGGATGACGTGTTCGGCCAGAACGCATCGGTGCGGTGCTGCGGCGGGTATCGACGGGGCGCAACTGTCGAGTGAGCGGTGGTTCGGTCTCTTGCTCGATGGCAGACATCACGACATCGATCCGGTAACGCGACAGGCGCGATCGCGAGACGAGGCAAGTGCGGCAGCGGAGTGGAACCTGCAGTTGCCACACGGTCGGACGACAAACGCCTTCGTGCATGCGTGATCCATGTAAGTCCCGGACGATGGCCGCGCGCATGGCGGTGTGCAGGTGTCGTCGGCGGCGACTCTAGGCCTCAAACAACGCGCGTTGCAGGTCCGGGGGCGGGAGGTGCGCCAGGAGTCGAGTCAGCTGGTCGCGCTGCGCACGCAACGGGTCGTGCATGAGGAAATTGGCCAAGCGCGCATGCCAGGCCGGCCAGCGGGTGGCCAGCGCGTCCATGTCGCCTTCGGCCGGGCGGCCTTCGTGCGGGGAGGCAACGAAGGCGGTCTCGCACAACACGTTACGCCAGCCCAGCCCACCCATGCGCAGGCTCAAGTCCACCAGCGCCGCGTACCACGAGCCGTAACTGCTGGCGTCCAGGCCACCGGCCTTGCGCCGCGCCGTTCCGCGCAACAGCACCGCGTGCCCGATCGCCGACGGCAGTTCCGGGTGCAGCGGCGGCATCGCAGCACAGGCAGCCGCAAGCCGTTCGGATGCGTCCGGCATCGGGTTGAGTTCGCCCAGCCGCGGCCAGCTGCAGGCCTCGCCCACATTGCTCCATGGCGTGGCGGTGGCGATCGCGGCATCGCGTGCAAAACACGCGGTCAGTTGCCGCAACCATCCGGGCAACGGGCAGGCATCCAACCCCAGCACCACCACGTCGGCATCGCCGCAGGCGCTGAGCATTTCGTCAAGATGCGCTACCTCGCCCAGCATGCGCTGGCGACGGGTGTGATGCGCCTGCAGTTGCGTGCGCGCCAGCCAATGTTCGATCACTGCGCGCCCACGCGGGCCGGCCTGCGCATCGTCGGCCAGCCAGACGCGTGTTCCTGCGGGCGTGGCCGCATCCAATGCGCCCAGGCACGCATCCAGCGCCTCGTCGTCGGTGCCCACCGGCACCAGCACGACCGGCAGCGCTGCACTCATTGCGGCTTCTGGCTGGGTTTCAGAGGTTCCATGGCCTTGAATTTCTGGCCGTATTCGTCGGTGAGATTGCGCGCTTCCTGTGGGTTGCGCACGATCGATGGGGTGATCAAGACGATCACTTCGCGACGGTTGCTGGTCTTGCCCTTGGTTCCGAACAGTGCACCCACAACCGGCAACTTGCTCAGGAACGGCACACCGTCGCTTGTATCGGACGTGGTGTCGTCGATCAAACCGGCCAGCATGATGGTATCGCCACTTTGCACCGCCGCCTCGGTCTTGACTCGCCGCGTATTGATGTCGACGTTACAGGCGGCCGCGTTGATGGTGGCGGTTGCCGATGTGCAGGCGGCCGGACGGTCGCCCGGGCTGCTGACTTCCTGCACGATATCCAGGAACACCATGCCGTCCTTGGTCACGCGCGGACGCACCTTCAAGATGACGCCGGTATCGATGTACTGCACAGACGAATAGCTGGTGTCGGTACCGAGGCCGGTATTGATCGACGTGGAGTTGATCGCGATACGCGAACCGACATTCAACGTCGCTTCGGCGTTGTTGCGGACGAACACCGAGGGCGTCTGCAACAACCGTACATTGGTGACCTTGTCCAAGGCGGTAATGATGGCGGCAGCATTCTTGCCGAGGAAGCTCCAGGCGAGGCCCTCGGTGCCGGTCACCTTGCCGGCGATATCGCCCCAGATGTTGCGCCCTGCGGCACTGGGCAGACCCGCGCCGCCGAAGCCGTAGGTGTTCGAATCGGTTGCAGCATTCACCGCATTCTCGAAGTACCAATTGACGCCGTAACTCAGTGCGCCCGTCAGATTCACCTCGGCCACCTGCGCTTCGATATGCACCTGCATCGGCATCACGTCGAGCTTCTCGATGACGTCGCGGATCGAGCTCCATGCCTGCGGCGTGGAACGCACCAGCAAGGTATTGGTCTCGGCTACCGCCGATACACCCACCTTGTCGCCAGCCACTTCAAGCGTCACTGCGCCGTTGCCATTGCTGCGCGGCGACAGCTGCAGGCTGCCGTTACCCAAACCACCACTGCTGCTACTTCCGCTGGTGCCGAAACTGCTGCCCGACGAACTGCCATCGCCGCTGTCGCCGATGCTGCCGCCGGTCACGCCGGAGCTGCCGCCCAGGCTGCTGTCGCGATTGCCGAGCGTGCCACCCAGCACGCTGGTTTCCGACCCCGGCGCCAGCGACGCATTGGAATCGCCACCGTTGCTGCGGCCACCGAACACTTCCGAAAGACGATCGGCCAGGTCCTTGGCCTTGATGTACTTCAGCTCGTACGAGAACAGCCGCACGCCGCCACCGGCACTGTCGATACGGTCCAGCCACTGCTGGATCTGGTCCAGGTAACGCGGCTGCGGGGTGATCACCAGCACCGCGTTGGCGTTTTCCAACGGCATGAAACGGAACATGCCGGCGCTGGGCGTCTTGCTCTGTTCGCCGAACACCTTTTCCAGATCGGCGGCGACTTTCTCGGCCTTGCCGGACTGGATCGGGAACACGCCCACCGACATGCCCGACAACCAGTCCACGTCGAAGATCTGCACGGTGCGCAGATAGTTTTCCAGCTCGGCGCGAGTGCCGCCCAGGGTGATCACGTTGCGCGCCGGGTCGGTGCCGACGATGGCATTCGGGCGGGCGTACGGCTCCAGCACCTTCTTCATTTCGCTGGCGGAGATGAACTTCAACGGCACCACCCGCACTTCGAAACCGCGCGCGGCCGAGGGCGATGCGGTGCTGGGCGCGACGGTGCCCGCCAGCGCCTGGTCGGCCGGCACGATGTTGTAGCGGCCGCCACTGAACACCATGCGCGCGTTGTTCCAGCCCAGCACCATTTCCAGCAGGTTCAAGGCCTGCGCCGGTGAGACCGGATTGGGCGTTGCCAGGGTCACGGTGCCCTGCACGCCGGGCGCGATGACGTAGTTCTGGCCGAGCATGTCGCCCAGGATGGCCTTGACCACGGCCTGCAGCGATTCGCCTTCGAAATTGAAGGTGGCGCTGCCGCTGCTGGCCATGCCCAGCGTGGGCGACGGCGCGGACGCGGCGCTCTGGTTGATCATGGTGCCGCTGCCACGCCGGATCACCGGGCTGGGCTTGGCGCTGACGTTGCCGTCGGCGCGCTGCTCGGCGGTGGTCTGGGTGGCGCCGGCAGCGCCGACTTGCGGATCCAGGCGCGCGTTGCGGCGCACGTCCGGCGGAGGAGTGGTGGCGCAACCGGCCAGCAGGCCAATCAGCAGGGACACGGGAAACAGGCGCGACGTCATGCGTTCACTCATTGGGTCTGACCGGGGGTAGAGCCGCTCTGGCGCTGCTGTTGCAGCTGGCGGCGTCGGGCTTCGATGCGTTCGCGGATGGCACGCATCTGATCGTCGGAGGGGCGTGGGGCTTCCTGCGCGCCATCGCTGCGCTGCGGCGGCACGGTTGGCGGTGCCTGCCCGCCGGGCTGCTGTACCGGCGCGACGGGTTGCGGTTGCGGCGGCTGCGGCGGGGCAAGTGCGGCAGCGTCGGGGGACGGGACCGGCGGGGTGGCAGTGGCGGCACCGCGTGCGGCGGCATTGGCGGTGGGCGGCTGCCCGCCCTGGCCGTTGAACACGTGCAATTCCAGGGTTTGCGTGCCGCTAGGGCCTTCGACGGTGGCGCTACGCGGCTGCAGGGCGAGCAGGCGCCAGCCCTTCACCGCTTCGCCGCCCAGCTGCACGCGCACCGAATCCTGCGGGTCCAGGGTCAACGTCGCCATCTTGAAGTTGTCCGTCAGCAGCACACCGGTCAGGCGCACTGTGGAAGCGGCAGTGCCGCCATCGTTGCCGGACAGGAAGAACGGATGCGGCAGGCGGTCCTCGGCAAACGCGGGATGCGCGGCGATTTCCGAATATTTCTCGAATGCGCCCAGGCGCTCCGGCGCCGGTGCCGGCAACGTGGGCAGACGCTGCACCAGCGCCGGGTCGTCGGGCAGCAGCTCCACGCGCTTGCCCAGGCCGGCGACGGCCAGCACGCACACCAGCAGTGCCCAACCGACCACGGTGGCCAGCAGCCAGGTGCGCAGGCCGATCATGTCAAGGCGCATTGCTGGCCTCCGCGGCGTTGGGGGCAGCAGGCGCGGCCTCGTTGTTCAGCGGTGCGGCGCTGGCGCCCGGGCGTAGATAGCCGGCCAGTTCGAAGGCGATATCCAGTCCGTTGCCGCTTTCGTTGGGCGAGAGCTGGTAGCGCTGCGCCATCACGTTGAGGTTGTCCACGAACAAGCGCGGCGTGCCGTTTTCCAGGCTGTACAGCACTGAGGCCAGTTCTGGCGTGCCGCAGCGCAAACGCACCTGCACCGCCACGCGGGTGAAGCGGTTCTTGCTCTCCGGCTGCAACGGCGAGCGGTTGCTGATGGCGCAGCTGCGGTTGCCAGGACTGGCCTCCACCACCGCACGTTCCAGCCGCTGCACCAACCCGGCAGAGGCGAGTTCGGCCGAGGTTTCCGGCAGGAAGCCCGGGCGGCTCTCCAGCGTCTGGCGCGCCTGCCGCAGCCGCTTGCTGACTTCCGGCGCCTGCTGCAATTGCACGCGCACGCGCAGTTCGCGTTCGCGCAGCGCTTGCAGGTCGTCCTGCACCGCGATCATCGGTTGGGTGAACCACGGATGCACCAGCACCAGGTAGGCCACGCCGATCACCAGCAGCAGCAGGCCCAAAGCGATCCAGCGATCGCGCTTAACGCTGCGTGGCATCGGCCGCCTCCTTCGCATCGGGGCCGGCAAGCTCGGCAGTGATGGTGAAGCGGTCGACATTCCGGCCGGCATCGCTCTGCAGCACGCCGGTCAGCGACGGCGTACGCCACAACGGCGAGCCTTCCAGACGACGCACCAGCGAAGAGGCTTCGTTGCTCAATCCGATCAACTGCAGTTGCCCGCCTTCGACCGAAAATTTTTCCAGATACGTGCCACCAGGCAGCCGCCGGCTCAGTTCGTCCCAGATTTCGACCGAGGTCGGGCGGGTGGCGCGTTGCTGCTGGAAGAAGCGCGCGCCTTCGACCAGGTCCAGCAATTGCTGCCGTTCGGCAGCGACCTGGCGCGCGCGCGCGGCATTGGCCTGCACCCTGGCGCGCAGATCGTCGGCGGCCTGGCGGCGGTTGTCGAGCAGCAGCCAGCCGGCGACGGCCAGCAGCACCAGCGCAGAGGCGGCCAGCAACAGGTTCCAGCGCTGCATCGGGTCGCTGCGGCGCAGGCGGCGCGCAGGCGGCAGCAGGTTCACGCCCAACGGCAGGCCGTTGGCGTCGGTCACGTCGATGCCCGACAGCGCACTGTTCCATGCGTCCGGCACGCCGGCCGGGCCATCGATCATGCGTCGCGGCACCACCACCAGTTCGGCATCGAGCTGGCCGTCTTCGCGCACATCGAGCACGCGCGCATCGAAATACACCTGGTCGGCGGTGAACGGGGTTTGTCGATCGATCTCGAAACGCGCCACGTCCTGCAGGCGCGCCGCTGCCGCAGCGGGCAGGCGCAATGGCCGGCGCAACGCATGCGCGGCCGGCAACAGCCAATGCCGCGGCAGGCCTTCAAGCGCGGTCGGCAGCACGTCATTGACTTCCTGCGGGTGCACCGGCCACGGCAGGCTGGCGAGGGTATCGCAGCTGTGATCGCGCTGGCGCAGCAGCTGCAGCGTGTCACCGTCCTGTTGCAACAACAGGCGTGCCTGCGACAGACCCAACTGCCATTGCCAGCGCTGCGGCAGCCAGGCCAGCAGCGAGTGTTGCCACCAACGCCAGAAGCCTCCGGCTCCCGGCATGGCGCGTACGCCGATACGACCCAAGGTATCCCGCCATGCGGTCATTGCACTGCTGCTCCCTCTTCCCAACGCAACACGGTATAGGCCGACCCTGGTAACGCAGACGCGCTGGTCGAAACCACCGCCCGCAACACAGCCTCGCGTCCCTCACTCAGTCGCGCCCGGCTCTCGATACTATAAGTGCCCGAGCCACCGACCGTCGCCTCGTTGGCCGGCAAACCCAGCGGCGCGTCACGCTGGGCCAGCAGTTGCTGCGCGTCCAGCCCCATCGCGGTGAGCACCGGGGCGGGCGCAAACCGCGCTTCAGGCCGCGAGCGACCGCTGTACAGCGTGACGTTGGGCAACAGCTTGCGATACAGCTCGCCATCGATCCCCAGCACCAGGCGCAGTTCGCCCAGGGTTTCGAATGGGCTGTCTTTTGCGCCATACGGCAGCCCGGCATCGGCGTAATCGCGATCTTCCGCGCCACCGCCTGGCTGGCTCAATGAATCGCCATCGCGCCAATCGACGATGGCACCGGCGATGCGTCCGGCACTGGCCTGCTCGCCGCCCACCGCGCGCACCAGACCGGCCAGCAAGGTGGGCTCGGCCATGTTCAGATCCACCTTGCCGCTTTCATCGGTGATACGAATCTCCACGCTGGCATCGTCCATCTGCCAGCGATAGCGCCGGCCGTCCGGGCGCCAGCGTGCCTGGGTGTCGGCATCCTGCAAGCGAAACAACGCGTATTCCAGGCCAGAGCGCGCGTATTCCTGCGCCTGCGCGCCGTTGCGCAGCATGCTGCCCTGCAACGCTTCCACACGTGCGGTGAGCGCGAACGCACCGATCATCGCAGTGAGCAACGCAATCAACCACAGCACCAGCACCAGCGCGGCACCGCGCGCGCGCGTCATTGCCCTGCTCCCGGGTTGCTGGATTGCGGCAACGCCACCACCATCGGCGGCCATGCGGCATCGTCACTGCGGATGTCGATGCGCACCATGAGCGGCAGGCGGTCGTGCCACTCCCACTGCGGCAGCCACGCGCTCAGGCGTCCGTTTTGCGGATCCATGCCGCGATACCGGAAACTCACCTGCTGCACGCCTTGAGCAAGCAGTTCCGGCGGCAGCGGGCTGCTTTCTTCGATCGGCTTGCCGGACTGTAGCATGGTCAGCGCAATCAGCAGGTTGCGCCGATCGCCATCGCCGGCCACCGACAGGTCGTGCAGATACGGCCCGCCGCGGCCCAGGTAATCGGGCACGTCTGCGGCAAAGCGCAGGCGTTGCGGCTCGCCGATGAACAGGATCGGCTGCTGACTTTGGGTATCGATGCCCATGGCGATCGGCAATGCGGCGGCCAGGCGGCGCCGCAGGAATTCTTCCACCGCACGCACGCGCTCGCTGCGCTGTGCGATCGCTTCGCCGCGCTGACTCACCGCACTGGCCGAGCGCAAGGTGGCAAACGCCAACACCAACCCACCGACCAGCAACATCGTGGCCAGCAGCACTTCGATCAAGGTGAAGCCGGCGCTGCGCGAACGACTCATGGCGGGCTGCCCTGCGTGTTGGCCGCCACCAACCGCAACGTGCGCCATTGCAGCATCTGGTTGGGCTGCTCGCCCCAGCGCACCACCAAGGTCACTTGCAGCAGCCGGTGCGCGCCGGGCGACATCGGTGCCTGCGGGTTGCGCCGTGGCTCGTCGTAGGGGCGTACGTCCATCGACCAGCGAAAGTGGCCGTTTTCGAACGTGCCTTGCTGCTGCTCGGGCTCCAGCGGCTTGTCGATGCCCTGCACGGCCAGCAGCGATTGCGCGTGCAAGGTGGCGCGCGTGCTTTCATCGGCCGCGCGCACCTGGCGCGCAGCACCGGACAACGACCCGAGCAACAGGCTCAACGCCAACGCCAGCAACGCGAAGGCGACGATCACTTCGATCAGGGTGTAACCGCGCTGATGCCTCATGGCGCCGGCGTCCGCAATGGGCCCGAACGCACCTCGCCGGTGATCCAGCCCACATCCACGCGCCATCTGGCGTCCTTGACCTGCAGGTCGATGCGCCCGCCGCTGGAAGCGCCATCCGGAAAGAACTGGATCGCGCCCTGGTCCTGCCGCGATTGCACCTGGCGCGCGCCGGTGAAGCGCACTTCCAGCGACGGCGGCAGATCGCCGTGATGGCCGCCGGGTGCGTCCCAGCGCCGCTGCTGCGGGTCGATCAGGAACCGCTGCGGCGTGCCGGTGGCGATCGCCTGGGTGCGCGTGTAGCGCAGCTGCGCGGCGATCGCCTTGCCGGCGGTGCGCAGGCGCATGCCGTCGATGCCGCCGTTCAATGCTGCGGCGGCAAGCACACCAGCAATTGCGATCAACGCGATCACCAGCAGCATCTCCAGCAACGAGGTGCCACGCGCGCGTGCCCGACCAGGGCCGACCACTCCATGCCGATGACGCAACGGCTGACACGCAACGCGCATGGCGAGCGCTTATTGGTACTTGATGTCCGCGTCGTAACTGCTGCCACCGGGCTTGCCGTCCTTGCCCAGGCTGATCAGATCGAACGGCTGACCGTCGCCGGGCGCGCGGTATTCGATGGCGTGGCCCCATGGGTCGTTGAGTTCGGCCGGCTTGGCGTACGGGCCCAGCCAACCGCTGCTGTCGCCGGGCTGGGTGACCAGGTCATCGAGTTTGCTCGGCAACTTGCCGGTGTCGAGCTGGAAATTCTCGATCTTGCCGGCCAGCGTCTGGATCTGCGACTTGGCCAGATTGGCCTTGCCGCGATCGGCACCGCCCAGCACACGGCTGCCCACCAGCGTGAGCACCGCACCGATCAGCACGATGACGATGATGATTTCCAGCAAGCTCATACCGGCCTGGCCTGCGCGCGACGGACTGCGGGTGATGGAACGCTTGATCATGAACGATTTCCTTGCACGTCGATGAGGGATGCTGCCGCCAACAGATGACACGGCGGGCATTGCAATGGTTCCCGCATGGGTGTCGTGCGGTCACCGGAACGTTGTGATGAATACGCTGCCCGGTCAAGCGCGTGGCCGACAAGGCGTTGCGCGCGGTTGGCCGCTGGACGCGGCACACGCGCAGGATATGCAGTGTACGAGCGCTCCATGTCGATTCCGGGCACCGGCTGTGTGCACGCGACGACTGCACCGTTGCACCGAGCTCCGCTCTCAGCCGATTGCATTGGTAAGGTCATACAGCGGCACCAGGACCGAAATGATGACAAGCCCCACCACCGAGGCCAGCACCAGCGTGATGAACGGCACCAGCGCGGCCAATGCGCGGTCGATGGCCTGTGCGGTTTCCAGTTCGAAGGTGTCGGCGGTCTTGAGCAGCATGGTGTCCAGTGCGCCGGACTCTTCGCCCACCTGGATCATCTGCAGCGCCAGCCGCGGAAAGCGCTTGCCGCGTGCCAGCGACATCGACAGGCCATGGCCGTTCTTGACGTCGTCGGCCGCATTGGCGACATCCTCCACCAAGGCCAGATTGGACATCACGTTGCGCGCGATACCGATCGCCGCCAGCAACGGCACGCCATTGCGCAGCAAGGTACCCAGGGTGCGCGTCAGGCGCGCGGTTTCCAACCGGGCAATCAAGCTGCCGACCACCTTCTGGCGCAGCAGCCATTCGTCCAGCGATGCACGGAATGCGGCATTGCGACGCTTGCGATCCAGCCACAGCCCCAGCACGCCCGGCACCACGACCAGCACGATCCACCAGTCGCGCACCAGCAGGCCCACGCTCAACACCGCCTGGGTGAACCATGGCAGCGCCACATCCAGGCTTTCGTACATCTGCGCAAATTGCGGCACCACATAACCGAGCAGGAACAGCAACGCACAGCCCACCACCGCCAGCAGGATCGCCGGGTAGATCAGCGCGTTGATCACCTTGCCCCTGAGCGCGCGGCTGCGCTCCAGGTAATCGGCCAGCCGCTGCAGCGTGTCCTGCATGCTGCCGCCGGCTTCGCCCGCGCGCACCATGTTGATGTACAGCTTGGAAAACAGCCCGTGCTGGCGCTCGAGTGCGGACGACAACGGCGCACCGCCGCGCACGGTATCGCGCACATCGCCGATCACCCGCCGGCTTTTTTCGTCTTCGGGCAGATCCATCAGGATCGACAGTGCGCGGTCCAGCGGCTGCCCAGCGCCGATCAGCGTGGCTAGTTGCTGGGTGAATTGCACCAGCGCCGCATTGTCGAACGGCTTCTTGTGCAACAGCATGCGCAGCGACGGCGAATCGTTTTCGCCGGTGGCCAGACGCGTTTCCACCGGCAGATGGCCCTGTTCCTGCAGACGCAACGCCACCTCGGCATCGCTGGCCGCTTCCATCTGGCCGTCGAGCATTTCGCCGTGGGCGTCGAGGGCTTTGTAGCGGTAGAGAGGCATCAGGCTGGGGGGCAGGGATTGGGGAGTCGGGATTCGGGATTCGGCAAAAGCACATCGCTGCGCACTGGCGGCGCTGCGCACATATCATTTTCCACGCACAGCGGAGCGGGCGGGTTGCTGCGCTGGCGGGTCGTTGGTCGAGTGCCTGCCAAGCGCGTTTCTGCGACCTGACCGATCACGCATCCTCCGTGACGCGCAGGACTTCTTCGATGGTGGTTTCGCCGCGCAGGGCCTTGGACAGCCCATCCTCGTACATGGTGCGCATGCCGGCCTGGCGGGCGAGTTGTTCGATTTCGCCCATGCCGGCGCGCCGCATCACCGCGCGGCGCAGTTCGTCGTTCATCACCAGGAACTCGACGATGGTGGTGCGGCCGAGGTAACCGGTAGGTGCGGTGGCCGAGGGGCGCGGGCGATACAGGAAGATCTCGCCCTCCGGTTGCAGGCGGCGCAGGTCGAACCTGGCGATTTCTTCCGGCGAGGCGGCGTAGCGCTCGGCGTTGGCCAGGTCGAGTTTGCGTACCAGGCGCTGCGCCAGGATGCCGTTGATGGTGGAGGTGAGCAGATAATCCTCCACGCCCATGTCGAGCAGACGGGTGATGCCGCCGGCCGCGTTGTTGGTATGCAGCGTGGACAGCACCAGGTGGCCGGTGAGCGCCGACTGGATCGCGATGCGTGCGGTTTCCAGGTCGCGCATTTCGCCGATCATGATGATGTCCGGATCCTGACGCACGATGCTGCGCAACGCGTTGGCGAAATCCAGCCCGATCTGCGGCTTGGCCTGGATCTGGTTGATGCCTTCGATCTGGTATTCCACCGGGTCTTCGACGGTGATGATTTTCACATCCGAGGTGTTGAGCTGGCTCAACGCGGTGTACAGCGTGGTGGTCTTGCCCGAGCCGGTGGGTCCGGTCACCAGCATGATGCCGTGCGGTTGCTCCAGCACCTTGCGGAATTGCGGCAAGAAGTCTTCGGTAAAGCCCAGCTTGTAGAAATCGAACACCACCGTTTCGCGATCGAGCAGGCGCATCACCACGCTTTCGCCATGCGCGGTGGGCACGATGCTGACGCGCAGATCCAGCTCCTTGCCCTGCACGCGCAGCATGATGCGGCCATCCTGCGGCAGCCGGCGCTCGGCGATGTTGAGCTTGGCCATGATCTTGATGCGGCTGATCACCGCGGCGGTGAGCTTGGCCGGCGGGCTTTCGCCTTCCACCAGCACGCCGTCCACGCGGTACCGCACCTTGAGCCGGCTTTCGAACGGTTCGATATGGATGTCGGAGGCGCGCAGCTCCACCGCGTGCTGGATCACAAGGTTCACCAGCCGGATCACCGGTGCTTCGGAGGCCAGATCGCGCAGCGCTTCGATGTCGTCGCTGCTGTTGGCATCGCCATCGGCGGTTTCCACGATGGTGCCCATCGCACTGCGGCCCTGGCCGTACCAGCGCTCGATCAGGTCATCGATTTCCGAACGCAGGCCCACCTGCAACAGCAACGTGCAGCCGGTAGCAAGACGCACCGCATCAATGACGTAATCGTCGTAAGGATCGGCGATCCACAGCTCCAGCCGGCCATCGCGTTCGCCGACCGGGCACAGGTGAAATTGTTTGAGAAAGCGCAGCGACAACCCCTGCACTTCCGGCAGCATTTCCGGCGGCGTGTCGCCAAGCTGGCGTGCGTCCACCAACGGCAAGCCGAGGACGTCGGCGCAGGTTTCTGCATGATCGCGTTCGGACACCAGACCTAAACGGCCGAGCAAGGCCAGCAAGCCCATGCCGGATTCGGCCTGCAACTGGCGCGCGCGCAGCAGATCGGTATCTTTCAGACGACGGCGTTCAAGCAGCGCATCGACGATGCGCGTCTCCGCACTTCGATGCTCGATTGGATCGACGGCAACCGCGTTCACACTCGTCTCCACTGGTCCGGCGCCGACTGTAGCAGTTTGCCGCGACGATCAACCGCGCGCATCTGAATCGCCCTGGAAAACAATGCCCCCGGCGATTGGCCGGGGGCATCGGTCACACTATTTCGCTACTTACTGTCGTGCAACGAGCGTCAGCTTCGCGTAGCTCGCCGCGCCGACCAACTTGATGTAGTAAGTGCCGGCCTTGGGGGCAGTGAAACGCACGGTTTCGCTGTTGCCCGGACGGGTGGACTTGGCGTCGTAGCTGGTCGCGCTGGGCTCGGCCTCGAAGCTGACGTACATCGACACATCGCCGGTGCCGCCGTAGGTCATGAAGCTGAGCACGGCGCCGGCCTTGGCGTCGAAGCTGTACAGCGTGGAGCTGCCGGCGGCACCGCTCAACCCAGCAACAGGCGCCTTGTTGGTGAGCGCGATGGCGCTCGGCGCGCAGCTCTCGGTGGCCGGGTCGCACGGCTCCTCCAGCACGGCTTCCAGCGCGGCCTTGGCGTCGACGATGCCGCTGCCGATCGGGGTGCTGGCCGGCGGGGTCACCGGGAAGGGGCGGCTGGTCTGCTTGAGCAGCGCTTCGACCGCAGCCGGGGTCAGCGGGCCCTCGCCCAGACCGATGGCCGCGCTCTGCACCAGCGCCACGACGCCGGCGACGTGCGGCGAGGCCATGGAGGTGCCGCCTAGACCCATATAGGTATAGCTACCCGAGGTCGGCGTGGTCGCACCGGTGTATCCGGCCTGCCAGACGTAACCGCCCGGATTGCCGTCCACGCTACCGCCGCCCGGGCCAGAGAGGTCGACCTTGCTGCCGTAGTTGGAGTAGTAGGCGATGCCGCCGGTGATGCGCGTGGCGCCAACGGTGATGGTGTTGTTGCAGCTGGCCGGCGAATGGTTGGCCGCATCTTCGCTGCTGTTGCCTGCGGCAACCACCACGGTGGTGCCGCGCGACACCGCGCCGTTGATCGCCAGCTGGGTGGCCGAATCGCAGGGCTCGCCGCCACCGAGACTCATGTTGATCACCTCGGCCGGATTGGTGTTGGCCGGCACGCCGTCAACGCTGCCGCCGGAGGCCCACACGATCGCATCGGCGATGTCGGAGGTGTAACCGCCGCAACGGCCGAGCACGCGCACCGGCAGGATGGTCGCCTTCGGCGCGACGCCTGCCATGCCCACGCCGTTGTTGGTCGCCTCGGCCACGGTGCCCGAAACGTGGGTGCCGTGCCAGGAACTTTCCTGCGCCTGCGAACCTGCATAGCAGACGTTGTCGGCCTCTTCCCAGTCGCCGTAATCCAGTGCGCCCGGCACGCGCGCATCGGTGGGACGACGCGAGACTTCGGCGTCGGTGATGAAGTCGTAGCCCTGCAGGAGATTGCCGGCAAAATCGGGGTGATCCGGCAGGATGCCGGTATCCAGCACCGCCACCACCACGCCTGCGCCCTGCGACAGATCCCAGGCGCCCGGCGCGTTGATGCCGCCGTTGGGGTTGCTCAGGTGCCACTGGTACTGGGCGTAGAACGGGTCGTTGGGAACCAGCTGCGGGCTCACGTCGTTGGCAGGAACGCGTTTGCTGATGTCGATCGGGCGCAGCATGCGGTCGATCTGCACGTCGGCCACGGAGGGGTCGTTCTTGAGCTCGACCACCACCTTGTCCACCTGCGCGGCGGTCAGCGTGCTGGACAGCTTGATCAGGTCCGAGCCGATGCCCAGCTTGCGCACATACGTCGCCTTGGCGGCGGCAGCGCTGCTGCGCGCGCCGGTACTGGCGCCAACGCGGCCCACCGCGGCCTGCACGGCGCTCAGCTTGCTGCTGCGATCGGTTGCAGCAGCGGTGTTGTCCTTGTAGCGCACGATCAACCGGCTACCGAACGCTGCGCCGGCCGGGGCTGCGTGGGTCGGTTCCTTGACCAGCAGTTTGGGGGCGGCAGCGAGCGTGCCAGAGGCACCAAGGGCCATCATCAGGATGGCGCCGGTCAGCGGGTTGAGACGGAAATTCTTGTCGATCACGGTGAAGTCCTCTTCGTATTTTTCGTGAATCAGGCTTGGCGCAGCCGGCGCAATCGCTGCGTCACCGCGGTGCGGTGCGCTGCGTCCTTGTCGGCCACCCCTGGTACGGCCATCACTCCATGCGAATCCGTTGGCCGGCCCAGCCACGGTCCTTGCCCGCCCCCTCAGGCCTTGCAGATCGCGGCGGCGCACCTTGCGCCGCCGCGCTTGATGCGATAACGCCTTACCAGCCGAAACCGGCGCCCACGCCGATCGAGCTGTCGTCGCCGCTGAGTGCGCCGCCCACGGTGACCGTGGCGCGCGGGCTGATCGCACGCTGGTAGCCCACCGACAATGCCGACTCCCCGTTCTGGAAACCGACACCGGCACCGACGCGGTTCTGCGAGGCGATACCGGCCACGCTGGCGGACATGTTCAACATCGCCGAGCTCATCGCGCCCTGACGGTCCAGGCGACGGTTCTGCCGGCGCAGGCGGTCTTCGATATCGCCCTGGTAGCTTTCGAAGCTGTCGGCCATCGCGTTGTAGCGGCTGTCGGTGTAGCTGTTGGCGGCGGCAACGCCGCTGTCCAGCTGGCCCTTGTTGACCGCATCTGTCGCACGCGTACCGGCCGCCACATTGGCCACCTGACGCTCACCGCCCACGCTGCCCACCGACACCGTGTCGGCACGATCGGCAACCGAGCCCTGGCCCAGTGCCACGGCGCCTTGTGCCGTGGCACGGGCGCCCTGGCCGATCGCCGTGCCGGACGCGGCGGTCACTTGCGCACCTTCGCCCATCGCCACAGCATTGGTGGCCACCGCCGCGATCTGCGTGTTGGCACCCACCGCCGTGCTGCCATCGGCATTGACGCGTGCATTGCTGCCGATGGCGGTGTCGTTGGGGCCATGCGCATACGCGCTGCCGCCGATTGCCGTGCCGGTGACGTGGTTGGCCACTGCTGCCGTGCCGACTGCCGTGGACGTGGCCGCCGGCGTGATGCTGCCGACCACCGCGGCAGTGGGTGTGCCCTGCACAGCGGCCGTTGCATCGCTCGCGGTGCTTGCGACATTGCTGGACACATCGCCAACTGCAGTCGTCGCCACGGCCGGCACCGTTGCGGTGCGCAGCGACGCAGTGCGTGCGACGGTGCCGGAGGCAGTGCCGCCACTGCGTGCATCCAGTTCGCTGACCTTGCTGTCCAACGCCGTCAGTGCCGCACCGACGTTGTTGTAGCTGGCGCCCTGGATCACATAGGTCGGCGCCACGAACACGCCTTGCGCACCGATCGCCGCACCGCCGCCGAGGAAGCTGGCCGCATTGCTCAGCGACTGGAACAGCTGGCCGCCATTGATCGCATCGGTGCTGGCGCTGGCGATCGTGCCCGCCCCCACATTGACGATGCGGCGCGTGGCCGGACCGCCGCGACCGTTGCCGCTACCCACCGACACCGTATTGGCCTCATAGGTGCGCGAGCCAGACCCCAATGCCACCGAATCGGCACCGCTGGCGCCCGCGTTGGCACCCAACGCCACGGCATTGCTGCCGCTTTCGCGCACGAAGGAGTTGTAGCCCAACGCAACGCCATTTTCGCCGATGGAATTGGTCTGCCGGCCCATCGCGGTGCTGTTCACGCCGCTGGCGCTGCTGTCCACACCCATGGCGCTGGCACCGGTGGCCGAGGCACGGCTGCCGGAGGCGACCGCCACGCTGCGTGCGCCGCTGGCGGTGGCGCCGGCACCTGCCGCCGTGGCGCGATCACCAGTGGCCGAGGCCACGCCGTCGCCGGTGGTCTTGAGCATGCCGCTGGTGGTCTGCACATCGGCCGCCAGTGCATCCAGTTGCCCCTTGTTGACCGCATCGGTGGCGGCCTGGCCGGCGCTGACATTGACGATGCGGCGCGTGGCCGGACCGCCGCGGCCATTGCCGCTACCGATCGACACCGTGTCGGCTTCGTAGGTGCGCGAGCCCGAGCCCAATGCCACCGAATCGGCACCGGTCGCACCCGCATTGGCACCCAGTGCCACGCCGTTGACCGCGCTCTGGCGCACGAAGGAGTTGTAGCCCACCGACACCGCATTTTCGCCGATGGCATTCACCTGACGACCGACGCCGGTGCTGTTGATGCCGGTCGCCGACGCATCCACGCCAACCGCACTGGCACCGACCGCATCGGCGCGGCTGCCGCCGCCCAGCGCCAGGGTGTTGTCGGCAAGCGCCGCCGCGCTCTGGCCCAAGGCGCTGGCATTGACACCGTCGGCATAGGAATTCCAGCCGATGGCGGTGGTGTAGTCCGCGGTGGCCCAGGCACCGGCACCGAATGCCGCCGCACCCGTGCCGGAGGCACGTGCCGGGATGAACCCGAAGAACGTGCTGCCGCCCACGGCCACGCTCTCGTCGCCGGTGGCTTCGCTGAATTCGCCGACGGCGACGGCGCTGGCACCGGAGGCCAACGCAACGGCGCCGACGGCGGTGCTGTAGTCGCTCGACGCGACCGCGCCATAGCCCAGTGCCGACGACAGGCGGCCGGTCGATTCGCTGTAGCCACCGAAGGCGGCGCTACCGATATTGGACGCGGTACTGAGGAAACCCGCAGCGATGGCCTGATTGTCGGACGCCACCGCTTCGCTGCCCAGTGCAGTGGTGTAGGTCGAAATCGCCTGCGCGCCCGCACCGTTGGCGGTGGCGCCGATATCGCTGGCCAACGCGTTGCCGCCGACCGCGCTGCTGTTTTCGCCCACCGCCTGGGCATTGCTGCCTAATGCGGCCGCGCCGGTGCCGCCAGCCAGTGCGCCCACGCCCACGGCAGTGGCGTTGTCCACCACTGCCTGCGCGCCCGCGCCCAATGCGGTGGTGCCGGTACCGGTGGCATTGGCACCCTCGCCTGCCGCCAGCGCGTTATCGCCATCGACGTAGGCACCTGCATCGCTATCGGCGCTGCCGCTGGCCTGGAAGTATTTGCTCGTGGCTGCACCGGCTTCGGCAACGGCGTTGAGCTGGTCCAGATTCACCGCATCGGTGCCCTGCGTACCGGCCGCCACGTTGGTGATCTGACGCTCGTTGCCGGCACTGCCCACCGACACCGCGAAGTCGCGATCGGCAACCGAATCGGCGCCAAGCGCCACGCTGCCTTCGCCGGTGGACTCAGCGAAATTGCCCAGCGCCGTGCTGTTGAGGCCCGGTGCCCACGCCGCGCCACCGACTGCAGTGGAGTAATCGCCGGAGGCTTCGGTCGGCAACAGGCCGAGCAAGGCGCCGCCGACCGAAACGCTGTTGTAGCCGCTGGCCACACTGCCCTGGCCGGCGGCGATGCTGTAGGCGCCCGTGGCGGTGGCATCACCACCCACGGCCACCGTGTTCGAACCGCTGGCAGTGCTGAAATTACCCAGCGCGGTGCTGTTGAAACCGCTGGCGCTGGAATATCCACCCAACGCAGTCGAGTAGTTGGACGTCGCCTCGGCCCCGAAGCCGAACGCCGCCGCGCTGGTGCCGTCGGCAACGCTCTCCGCACCGACGGCGGTGGCCGATTCGCCACTGGCGCTGGCGAAATAGCCCATGGCCGTGGATTCGCTGCCCTGCGCTTCGCTCAGCGCACCGACTGCCAGCGAGCCATCACCATACGCACCGGCGGCGGCACCAAGTGCGGTGCTCTGCGCACCGGCCGCTTCGCTCTCGCCGCCCACCGCCACGGCGTAGTCGCCGCTTGCCTGGCTGAAGGCGCCATTGGACACGCTGCCGAAGCCGCTGGCCGCTGCGTTGTAGCCGGCCGCATTGGCGTATTGCGCGGTGGCGCTGGCGCCGCTGCCGATGGCCACCGCACCAATCGCGGTGGCCTGGCTGCTGGACCCGAACGCACTGCTGTAATCGCCGTCGGCCGTGGCATTGGAACCGGCGGCGGTCGCGTCTTCGCCCTGCGCATCGGCGGTGCCGGTGCCGGTGCCCGCGAACAGGCGCGCGGTGTTCTCAGCAGCGCCAGCCACGGCGTTGAGCTGGTCGAGATTCACCGCATCGGTGCCCTCGGTGCCAGCCGCAACATTGGCAATCTGCCGCTCGGTTCCGGCTGCACCCACCGACACCGTGTTGGCGCGATCGGCGAGCGAACCTGCACCCAGCGCAACGCTGTTGTCGGCAGGTGTATACGCACCGCTGCCGAGACTAATGCTCTGCTCTCCCGAAGCATTGGATTGCCAGCCCAGCGCGACGCTCTCGGTACCAGGCGCATAGGACTGGCCGCCAATCGACGTGGCGCTTGTACCCGTCGCAAGCGCGTAAGTGCCCAGCGCGACCGAATAGTAGTTGTCTGCCCGCGCATTTGCGCCCAGTGCCACCGACGAATCGTAGAGTGCCCGCGCATTTGCGCCCAACGCCGTGCTGTCGCCACCATCGGCCACACTTTCGGTACCGACGGCGGTGTCGCGATCACTGCGCGCCGCACTGTCAACGCCCATCGCCGTTGCTCCGCGCCCACTGGCGACGCTGCTGCCGCCGACGGCCGTGCTGAAATATCCCGATGCCATGCTGTCGCCACCCAGCGCGGTGGCGTAGTAATCAACGGCACGGCTGTTGTTCCCCACGGCCGTGGCAAAGGAACCACTGGCGCTGGCGTAGCTGCCGATGGCCGTGGAGTACGCATCGGCTTGACCGCCCGCGCCGAGCGCAATGCTTTGCTCGCCTTCAGCCTGCGCTCCCCAACCCAGTGCAATGCTGTCATCGCCCGTCGCATCAGATTGGCCGCCGAGCGAAATGGCACGCGGACCGTATGCATTTGCGTAAGTGCCGACCGCAATCGAGTCGGTATCAGCCGCAGCCGCATTCGCGCCCACTGCCGTGCTGTTGTCACCGTAGGCAAGACTTTCGGTACCGATGGCGGTGCCACCGTCACCCCACGCCACGCTGGCAAACCCCAGCGCGGTCGATGCAGTTCCATTGCCGATGGTTTCGTAGCCGATGGCCGTTGCACCACGCCCATTGGCGATGCTGGTGCCGCCCACGGCGGTGCTGAAATAGCCCGATGCGTTGCTGTCGCCGCCGAGTGCGGTGGCGTAGTCGTCGCCAGCACTGCTGTTGAAACCGACCGCAGTGGCATTGGCAATGCTGGCGTTGGCATTACTGCCGACGGCCGTGGTGCCCAGCGCAGAGGCCTGACTGCTGGCGCCGAGCGCAATGCTGTCGTCGCCCGACGCGTTGCTGGCGCCGCCCAGCGCAACGGTGCGCTCGCCGAAGGCACTGCTGTTTGCACCGATCGCCGTGGATGCAGTGCCACCGGCCGCGGCATTGGCGCCGAACGCGGCGCTGTCGGTCCCGAAGGCCACGCTTGCACCACCCACGGCGGTGCTGGTGTCGCCGAATGCCACGCTACCCACACCCAGTGCCGTGGCGTCCGTGCCATTGGCGATGCTTTCGTAACCCAGCGCCGTCGCGCCGCTGGCAGTGGCCTGGCTTGCGCTGCCCACTGCGGTGCTGGCATCGCCAGAGGCGCTGCTGTTGCCGCCAAGCGCCGTGGTGTTCTGCGCCACCGCAGTGCTGTTGAAGCCGACTGCCGTGGCGTTGTCGGTGGTGGCATTGGCGCCACTGCCGACGGCAGTTGCACCCTGCGCAGATGCCGCGCTGCTGGAACCCAGCGCGGTGCTGTAGTCGCTGTCGGCCAATGCGTTGGAACCGGCAGCGACGCTGTCGGCGCCTTGTGCAATCGCAGTGCCATCGCCGGTCGCGACGAACGAGCGCGCAGTGGCGGATGCAACATCGGACACCGCAGTGAGCTGGTCGAGATTGACCGCATCGGTGCCTTCGGTGCCTGCCGCCACATTGGTGATCTGGCGCTCTGCGCCATCCGCACCCACCGACACGGTATTGGCGCGCGTGGCAACCGAATTGGCGCCCAACGCAACTGAATTGGCGCCGCGGGCAGTGCTGTAATAGCCCAGCGCCGTGCTCAGTTCGCCGCTGGCCCACGATTCCGGACCCACGGCAGTTGCGCCTTCGCCCGGTGCATACGCGAAGTAGCCCACGGCGGTGGCTTCGGTGCCGGAGGCTTCGCTGAGCGTGCCCACTGCCGTGGTGTAGGTGCCCGATGCGATCGCACCGGCGCCCAGCGCAGTGGAGGCTTCGCCGCTGGCCTGGGTCTGCACGAAGAAGCCCAGACCCGGGATGTAATCGACCGGACCACCGACCGCGGTGCTGCTGGTGCCGCTGGCGCTGGTCTGCGTGCCAATCGCAGTGGCGTAATCGCCTGCCGCATTGGCGACCGCACCGAACGCGGAAGACTGCGTACCGGCCGCATAGGCACCCACGCCGAACGACGATGCCGCAAAGCCATCGGCGTTGGCGCTGGCGCCGACTGCAGTGCCGCCGACGCCGGCACTGGTGGCGCCGGTGGTGACCGGCACGCCGCCGTTGGTGACCAACGGCTCGCCGTCTTCGTCCACCGCCGCGCCGCCCACGGCCACGCTCGCCGGACCATTGGCCTGTGCGTTGTGGCCAAATGCTGCGCTGTTCTGCCCGGACGCGAGCGCGTTTGCGCCCACCGCGGTGGCGTTGTTGGCCACCGCATTGGCGCCGGTTCCCAGTGCCGTGGTCGCCGTGCCGGTGGCATTGGCGCCGTCGCCGGCCGCCAGGGCGCTGTCGCCTTCGACATACGCGCCCACGCTGTCTTCGCCCGGAGAGGCCTTGAAGAACAACGCGGTGTCTTCGGCCACATCGGCCACGTCGCGCAACTGCGCCACGTTGACTGCATCGGTGGCATTGACGCCGGCAGTGACGTTGGTGATGCGGCGCGTGGCCGGGCCACCGCGGCCATTGCCGCTGCCCACCGACACCACGTCGTCTTCGTGGGTGCGCGAGCCTGCGCCCAGCGCCACCGAATTTGCGCCGGTCACGCCGGCATTGGCGCCAAGCGCCACGCCGTTTTCGCCGCTCTGGCGCACAAAACTGTTGTAGCCGATGGCCACGGCGTTTTCGCCGATCGCATTGGTCTGGCGCCCGATCGCGCTGCTGTTGACGCCACTGGCGCTGCTGTCGGCGCCGGTGGCCACGGCACCGGTGGCGCTGGCATGGCTATTGCCACCGATGGCGGTGGCCTTGCTGGCCGGCGCCGCGGCGCCGCGGCCCACTTCCACCGATTGCGCATTGGCAGGAAGCGGCGAGGCCAACCCGGTGCCCAGCGCCAGGGCGATGGCGGCGGCCAGTGCCAGGCTCTGGCGGCGATCGATGAATGCGGCTGAGGCAACCGCTCCGGGACTGTCGCCGCTGGCCAATTCCGAGGCTACGGCCCACACGCCAAGCGATTTGTTCCAGACCTTGCGATAAATCCGATTCATCGACGCACGACTCCTGAGTTGTTGGACTGGTTTTTTGGCGAACACCCGGCGGCAGAAGGCGTTCCAGCCTGCAATTGACCGCAGTTGTTCGCGCTATGGGCCTTGCGGCGGAGCGGTTTGCGCCGGCTTCCTGGATAGTCAAAAAGTGAACGCTACCCAACCATAGAACTGAGCGGAGTGTTAACAGCCGTCATTTCAGGCGTCAAGTTTTTGACAGAAAGCGAAGAGAAGTGCGCGTTTAGTCACACTTCTGCTTGCTTTTATTAGATTTTTGATAAATCTTTGGAAAACAGCGACCTAGATCATGTCCTTCGAGACATTTCAGGGCTGAATAGGCGCAACGGGAAGAGACAAAAAAGCCCGCTGGCAGGACGCCAGCGGGCTTGGTTGCGCAAAATGCAGGGGGTGGCAGGTCAGGCCTGCGGCCAACAGGCCCCGCACCCTGCATGCGCCGTCCATCGGTGCGCGGAGCGGCCGTGGTTCAGGCGTTTACCGCCAAGGAAATGGCGATCTCGCCGCACCGACGGCTGGGCGTCGGATCATTGACGCGCCAGCAGGTTCACCGCGTCGAAACCGCTGCCTTCCAGCTTGAGGATGTAGGTGCCGGCACGCGGGGCAGTGAAGCGCACCGTCTGGCTGGTGCCGCGCCGCGTGGACGCGCCGTCGTTGTCGGTGGCGGTGGGTTCGCGTCCGAATGCCACGTACAACTGCGCCTGGCCGCTGCCGCCGAAGCTGATGAAACTCAGCACCGCACCCGCCTGCGCTTGGAACGTGAACACGCCCGCATCGCCCGACAGATTGGAGATGCCGCTCTGGACCACGCCATTACGCAGTGGCTGTGCATCCACCTGACATCCCACATCGCCCCTCTCGCAACGACGCAATGCGCGGGCAACCGCGGCTCCGGCATCCACGATGCCGGCCCCGGCCGGCGTTGCCACCGGAATCGACACAGGGAATGGACGCGCCGTGCGCTTGAGCAGGCTCTCCATTGCGGCTGGCGACAACGGCGGTTTGCCGTCGGCGATCAATGCGCTCTGCACCAATGCGGCGGTACCGGCCACATGCGGCGACGCCATCGAGGTGCCGGCGTAATGCGTGCCGCCATAGGTGAACTGCCCGGAAGTTGGTGTGGTTTTGCCGGTATAGAGGGTTTGCCAGACAAAGCTGCGGATCGGGCCATCGTTGGTGACGAAGGACATCGAGCTGCCACCCGGACCGGCCAGGTCGATCTGCCGGCCGAAATTGCTGTAATCGGCAAGGCCGCCGGTGGCGCGCGTGGCGGCAATGGCAATCACATTGGCGCAGTTGGCGGGAGCCATCGTCGAGACATCGGCAGTTGAATTGCCCGCCGCCACCACTACGGCGGTGCCGCGCGCCACTGCGCCATCGATTGCAGCCTGCATCGTCGAACCGCATGCGCCGCCACCGCCCAGGCTCAGGTTGATCACTTCGGCAGGATCGCGGTTGTCCGGCACGCCATCGACGTGACCGCCGGAGGCCCAGACGATGGCATCGGAGATGTCGGAGAGTCGCCCGCCGCAGTGCCCGAGCACGCGCACCGGCAATACCTTCGCCCTGTAGGCGACGCCGGCCCCGCCAATGGCGTTGTTGGTGGCTTCGGCAACCGTTCCGGCCACGTGCGTGCCGTGCCAGCTGCTGTCGCTGGCCACCGAAAACAACCCGCAGTCGCCGTCTTCGGCAATCCAATCGCCCAGGTCCAGTGCACCGGGCACACGCTCGGCCGTGGCACGACGCGAAAAGAACGGGTCGGTGATGAAGTCGTAGCCGGCGAGCAGATTGCCGGCCAGGTCCGGGTGATCGGGCAGGATGCCGGTATCCAGTACCGCCACGACGACGCCTTCGCCCTGTGTTGTTTTCCAGGCTTGCGCGACGTTGATGCCACCCACCGGATCGATGAGATGCCATTGATTGGTTTGCAGCAGCGGATCGTTCGGCAATGCGCCGCTGGCTTGCAGCGGATACATGCGCAAATCCACCTGCGCCGATTCGACGTCCGGGTCTGCGCTCAATTCCTGCACAAGACGGTCGGCATCGGCACGACTGAGCTGGGCAGGCAGCTTGATCAGTTCGCCGCCGGCGGCAAGCGTGCGCAGGTAGGTTGGCGCTGCGGTGGCAGCGGTGCGTGCAGCAGGCGCAAGACGGATGGAGGCGCGCGAAGCGGCCGCACCGACTGCCGCCGAGGCACTGCGGCCGATGTCGCGCGCGGTGCCGATCTGCCCGCTGCGGTAGCGGACGATGATTCTGTCAACCGGCGCATTGGCCATGGCCTGTTGGCGTTGGGCACTGGCCGCTGCCGCATCGGCGGTGGCGGTGGCGGTGGCGGCCAACGCTGTACTGCACGACGCCGCCAGGACACAGCAGGCAAGCACAAGGACCTGCGTAGAAGAGCTCTGGATCACGATGGAATTCCTTCGAGGTGAGTGCGAAAGGGCATGACGAAGAAAGTGCGCCGCCCGGCAACGGGCGGCGGGAATGCATGCAACCGCGGGGTCGTCCTGCGGCTACCAGCCGAAACCGGCGCCCAGCCCAACCGACCGGTCGTCGCCGCTGAGTGCGCCGCCCACGGTGACGGTGGCGCGCGGGCTGATCGCACGCTGGTAGCCCACCGACAACGCCGACTCGCCGTTCTGGAAACCGACACCGGCACCGACGCGGTTCTGCGAGGCGATACCGGCCACGCTGGCGGACATGTTCAACATCGCCGAGCTCATCGCGCCCTGACGGTCCAGGCGACGGTTCTGCCGGCGCAGGCGGTCTTCGATATCGCCCTGGTAGCTTTCGAAGCTGTCGGCCATCGCGTTGTAGCGGCTGTCGGTGTAGCTGTTGGCGGCGGCAACGCCGCTGTCCAGCTGGCCCTTGTTGACCGCATCTGTCGCACGCGTACCGGCCGCCACATTGGCCACCTGACGCTCACCGCCCACGCTGCCCACCGACACCGTGTCGGCACGATCGGCAACCGAGCCCTGGCCCAGTGCCACGGCGCCTTGTGCCGTGGCACGGGCGCCCTGGCCGATCGCCGTGCCGGACGCGGCGGTCACTTGCGCACCTTCGCCCATCGCCACGGCATTGGTGGCCACCGCCGCGATCTGCGTGTTGGCACCCACCGCCGTGCTGCCATCGGCATTGACGCGTGCATTGCTGCCGATGGCGGTGTCGTTGGGGCCATGCGCATACGCGCTGCCGCCGATTGCCGTGCCGGTGACGTGGTTGGCCACTGCTGCCGTGCCGACTGCCGTGGACGTGGCCGCCGGCGTGATGCTGCCGACCACCGCGGCAGTGGGTGTGCCCTGCACAGCGGCCGTTGCATCGCTCGCGGTGCTTGCGACATTGCTGGACACATCGCCAACTGCAGTCGTCGCCACGGCCGGCACCGTTGCGGTGCGCAGCGACGCAGTGCGTGCGACGGTGCCGGAGGCAGTGCCGCCACTGCGTGCATCCAGTTCGCTGACCTTGCTGTCCAACGCCGTCAGTGCCGCACCGACGTTGTTGTAGCTGGCGCCCTGGATCACATAGGTCGGCGCCACGAACACGCCTTGCGCACCGATCGCCGCACCGCCGCCGAGGAAGCTGGCCGCATTGCTCAGCGACTGGAACAGCTGGCCGCCATTGATCGCATCGGTGCTGGCGCTGGCGATCGTGCCCGCCCCCACATTGACGATGCGGCGCGTGGCCGGACCGCCGCGACCGTTGCCGCTACCCACCGACACCGTATTGGCCTCATAGGTGCGCGAGCCAGACCCCAATGCCACCGAATCGGCACCGCTGGCGCCCGCGTTGGCACCCAACGCCACGGCATTGCTGCCGCTTTCGCGCACGAAGGAGTTGTAGCCCAACGCAACGCCATTTTCGCCGATGGAATTGGTCTGCCGGCCCATCGCGGTGCTGTTCACGCCGCTGGCGCTGCTGTCCACACCCATGGCGCTAGCACCGGTGGCCGAGGCACGGCTGCCGGAGGCGACCGCCACGCTGCGCTCGCCGGCAGCAACCGCCAGGCTGCCCAACGCAGAACTGCCCTGGCCAACGCTGGAGGCATTGAAGCCCACTGCGGTGGCAGATGCGCCAAGCGCGCTGCTTGCGCCACCCAGCGCCATGGCGCCCTGCCCCTGCGCAGATGCCGCCGTTGCGTCCGTGGCCGGCGTTACTGCCAGATAGCCATCGATGCGTGAGGTGGCGGCGCGCACTGTATCGAGCTGGGCCACATTCACCGCATCGGTGGCTTCGGTACCGGCCGCAACGCTGGTGATCTGGCGCGTCAAGCCGGCTTGCACATCGCCGACCGACACCGTGTTGCTGCGAAACGCATAGGAGTGCGCCCCCAGCGCAACCGCGCTGGATGCCGAACGATTCCAGGCATCGTCGAGCCAGGACCCCACCTTCGCGCCGTAGCCGATCGCCACGGCATCCACGCCGTTGGCCTGCGCGTCCGCGCCAATGACGGTGCTGTCACCATTGAACTGCGAGGTCGCGGCACGCGCGCCTAGCGCCACGCTGTTTTCGTTGTAAGCGGTGCTGCCGTGGCCGATCGAGATGCCGCCATCGCCCGACGCCAAGGCAAAGCCGCCCAATGACACGGTGCGTGGTGCGAACGAACCGGCGCTGTGCCCGATCGCCACCGCATCGGTATTGCCGGGCGCATTCGGGAATACGTTGGAATCGTAGCCAATGGCAATCGCGTAATCGGATTGGCTTTGCGCACCCGAGCCCAGCGCAATGCCGCCAAGACCGGTCGCTGCGGTAATCGAGCCGAAGTTGCTGACGCCGCCCACGACAACGCTCTGCGCTCCGCTGGCTAAAGAGGTGTCGCCAACGGCGACGCTACTGGCACCGTCGCTTCGCGCCCTGTAACCGAACGCCGTCGAGGTATCTGCGCTGGCGCGCGAGGAATAACCGCCGGCAGTGGAAAGAAAGCCGCCGGCGCTGGAAAGCCCGCCCACGGCGGTGGCACCGTCGCCGGAAGTCTGTGCGCGATACCCCAGCGCCGTGCTCTGCACGCCACTGGCGCTGGCGCCGCTGCCGATGGCGCTGGCATAAGCGGCTTGCGCTACCGCACCACCGCCCACTGCCGTGGCGCCCACACCTGACGCCTGCGTGGCCTGTTCGCGTTGGCCGATGACGAAGCCGTCGGCATCGTAATCAAACACGGTCGCAACGCCGCCGAGGGCGACTGCCGATTCTCCCGCGGCCGCAGCGTTATGACCGATCGCGGTCGCGTCGCGGTCCAACGCCAGGCTTCCACCGCCCAACGCCATGGTTGCATCGCCCAGCGCATTGCTCGCATTGCCCAACGCCAGCGCATCCTCACCGTCCGCGTACGCCGGGATCTGCGCATCGGCGGCGGATGGTGCAGCCGCTTGCGTGGCGCTGTCGTTGGCTACTGCGGGTGCGGCCTGAGCCACCGTGCCCGCCTCGCCCGGGCACCGTAGCCTGCCCTCGATCATCTGGCACTGCGTGATCGCTGCAGCCGGTGTCGTCGCGGCACCGGCCGCCCCGGCCATGCCGAACAACACGATCGCCACTGCCGTGGCCAGCACTCGGTTGGTATGGTGGCGCGGCAGTCTCCCCTGCGCATTTTCCACCGTGCGAACACGCGTCACCGTTTGGTCGTAAGCACAAGACTCACGACCAGTCTCCAAATAAATTCGCTTCATTAACGCCTATCTCCCCATTTGGTCTGGTGTGTGTAAAAACCGACCACCGCACGAACAGATCACACGGTCCCCCTGAGGTTTTATATTCGCGCGCACTCGCCCCAGCTTTGGAGTATTCCAAAACTGAACATTCAAAGCATTAAATACACAGATGCGCAGATCGAACGATCGATAACGCTAAATTAATTTAGTTGAAAATTAGAGCCGTCAATGCGATTGCCGTCACACACCGCAAAATCAGCGATACGGAATACATAATCAACGCATTTGAAAGTTACTAAAAAATGGCCAGGTATCGTTTTATTATTTAGTCGCGAATTCGCTACCGCTAACGCAAAGATTAGGTTTCAACAGTTTCGATTGCAGCGCATGGTGCATCCGCTCATCGAGCGACTATCGCTATTTGAACCGCTCCATCGCGTGGTTCGTGCGCGGCACAAGCGCACCGGCAGATCGCAGTCGAGGCGGGCGAGCCCAGCGAACACGCTTGGCTCCGCGCAAGGCTGCTGCTCGCATCGCGCGCATGTGGTGGTAGCGGCAGCTCGCGCTGAATCTGCAACCGATTTCAATTGCAGATTCAACGCACCTGCCTAAACGCCAACGGCCGTGCGCATCGCTGCACACGGCCGTCGGATCATGCGTCGGCGGCTGCCGATCAGCCGCACGGCATCAACCGCACCACACCCGCGCGTTGCGGAACATCCGCAACCATGGTGAGTCGTCGCCCCAGTCGGCCGGGTACCAGCTCAGGTTTGCGCTGCGTGGCGTGCGCTCCGGGTGCGGCATCAGGATGGTGACGCGGCCGTCGCTGCTGGTCAGCCCGGTGATGCCGTCAGGGGAACCGTTCGGATTGAGCGGGTACTGCGATGCCACCGCGCCATCGCCATCGATGTAACGCAATGCCACCCGTGCGGCGGCCTGGTCCACGGCGCTATCGAACTCTGCGCGCCCTTCACCGTGCGCCACCGCCACCGGGATCCGCGAGCCGGCCATGCCGCGCAGGAAGATCGACGGCGACTCCACCACTTCCAGTAGCGCGGTGCGCGCTTCGAACTGCTCGCTGCGATTGCGCAAGAAGCGCGGCCAATGCTCGGCACCGGGAATGATGTCCTTGAGCTGGCTGAGCATCTGGCACCCGTTGCACACGCCCAGCGCGAACGTATCGCTGCGCGCGAAGAACGCGGCGAAGGCCTCGCGCAACGCCGAGCGCTCCAGGATGGATGTCGCCCAGCCGCGACCGGCACCCAGCACGTCGCCGTAGCTGAAACCGCCGCACGCCGCAAAGCCCACGAACTCGCGCAGGTCCACGCGGCCCTCGATCAGGTCGCTCATGTGCACGTCATAGGGACGGAAACCGGCGCGCTCGAAGTTGTAGGCCATTTCGATCTGCCCGTTGACGCCCTGCTCGCGCAGGATCGCCACCTTGGGCCGCGTACCGGTGGCCACGAACGGCGCCGCCACATCGTCGGCAGGGTCGAACACCAGCTTCGGGCGCAGGCCTGGCGCCTTGAAATCGCGTGCCAGCGCTCGCTCTTCATCGGCGCTGTCCGGGTTGTCGCGCAGCTTCTGCATGGCATGGGTCACCGACCACCACGCATCGAACAGCTCTTCCCAACGCCATTCGGCCAGCACGCGGCCCTGCCCGCTCACGCGGATGCGCGGCGTGCCGGTGGGACGCGCAATGCGCTGCGCGCATTCGGTCAATGCGTGGCGCTCGACCAGGTCGGCGAACGCGGCGCGGTCTTCGCTGGCGATCTGCACCACCGCGCCCAATTCTTCGTTGAACAGGCTGCGGAACGCATCGTCGCCCCACGCATCCAGCGTGATATCCAGGCCCTGCCGCGACGCGAAGGCCATCTCGCACAACGCAGCAAACGCACCGCCATCGCTGCGATCGTGATACGCCAGCAACAGCCCGCTGTCGCGCGCGTCGCGGATCAATTCGAAGAAACTGCGCAGGCGCTGCGGATCGTCCAGGTCCGGCACCTCGCCGCCGAACGCCGGCAGCGCGCTGTCGTCGGCATACACCTGCGCCAGCACCGACCCGCCCAGCCGCTGCTTGCCGCCTCCCAGCCCGATCAACCACAACTCGCTCTCTTCACCGCTGCGCAGCAACGGCGTCAGCTGCGTGCGCACATCGCCCACGGGTGCGAATGCACTGATGATCAACGAGACGGGTGAAACGCTTTTCAGCGTTTCACCGGAAATAGGGAATGGAGAATCGAGAATGGTGGAAGCGGAGGACTCTGGCGTTTCACCATTCCCGATTCCCGATTCCCCATTCCCAACCTGCCACTGCGCCTGCATCGACAGCGAATCCTTACCCACCGGCACGCTCAGTTCGAGTGCGGGGCACAGCTCCATGCCGATCGCGCGCACGGCGTCGTACAGCAACGCGTCTTCGCCGCTATGGCCGGCGGCGGCCATCCAGTTGGCCGAGAGCTTGATGCTGTCCAGCCGCTGCACCGGTGCCGCGCACAGGTTGGTGATCGCTTCGCCCACTGCCATGCGCGCGGAGGCGGCCGCGTTTAACAGCGCCAGCGGCGTGCGTTCGCCGATCGACATCGCCTCGCCTTCGAAGGTGTCGAAACCGGCCAGGGTGATCGCGCAATCGGCCAGCGGCAGCTGCCACGGCCCGATCATCTGTTCGCGTGCGGTCAACCCGCCCACGCTGCGATCGCCAATGGTGACCAGAAAGCTCTTGGACGCCACGGTGGGATGCGCCAACACGCGCAAACCGGCCTGCTGCAGGTCCAGCGACGCGGTCTGCAGCACCGGCCACTGCGGCGCGGCCGGATGCGCCGCATCGCGATGCATCTTTGGCGCCTTGCCGAACAGGACATCCATCGGCAGGTTGATCGGGAGCTGGGATTGGGGATTGGGCATTGGGGATTGGTTGGAAGCAGGAGCGACTCCAGCACCCGAGGAAGCGCCGTTGCGAATCCCGAATCCCGAATCTCCAATCCCGGAGTCGAAGACTCCATAGCCAACAACCAGCCGCTCCTCGGCCGTGGCCACGCCGACCGCGGCGAACGGGCAGCGTTCGCGGGCGCAGATGGCGGCGAATTCTTCCAGGCGCGCCTGCGGCACGCCGAGTACATAGCGCTCCTGCGATTCGTTGCACCACAGTTCCAGCGGCGACAGCGACGGGTCGTCGCTGAGCACGCGGCCCAGGTCGATGATGCCGCCCACGCCCGAATCGTGCAGCAGCTCGGGAATGGCGTTGGACAGCCCACCCGCGCCCACGTCGTGGAACCAGCGGATCGGGTTGTCCACGCCCAGCGCCACGCAGCGGTCGATGACCTCCTGGCAGCGGCGTTCCATCTCCGGGTTTTCGCGCTGCACGCTGGCAAAATCCAGCGCCTCGGCGCTGTCGCCGGCCGCCACCGAACTGGCCGCACCGCCGCCCAGGCCGATCAGCATCGCCGGGCCGCCGAGCACGATCACCGCATCGCCCGGCTGCAGGCGCAGCTTCTCCACCTGGTTGCGATCGATGGCGCCCAGGCCACCGGCCAGCATGATCGGCTTGTCGTAGGCACGGGTCAGGCCCGGGCCTTCGGCCAGCTCGAAACTGCGGAAATAGCCGAGCAGGTTCGGGCGACCGAATTCGTTGTTGAAGGCGGCGCCGCCCAGCGGGCCGTCGAGCATGATGTCCAGCGCCGGCGCCATGCGCGGGTTCAGCGCGCGCGGCGCTTCCCACGGCTGCGGCAGGGTCGGAATGCGCAGGTGCGACACCGAGAACCCGGTCAGGCCGGCCTTGGGCTTGCCACCGCGGCCGGTGGCGCCTTCGTCGCGGATCTCGCCGCCCGCACCGGTGGCCGCGCCGGGGAACGGGGCGATCGCGGTCGGGTGGTTATGCGTTTCCACCTTGATCGCAAAGGCCGACGGCAGCACCGCTTCGCTGCGGTAGTGGCCGGTGGCCGGATCCGGGCGATAGCGCGCAGCCGGCACGCCTTCCACCACCGCCGCGTTGTCGCTGTAGGCCGACAAGGTGTGCTGCGGGGTCTGCTGGTGGGTGTGCTTGATCATGCGGAACAGCGAGCGCTCCTGCGGCTTGCCGTCGATGGTCCAGCTGGCATTGAAGATCTTGTGCCGGCAATGTTCGGAGTTGGCCTGGGCGAACATCATCAGCTCGACGTCGGCCGGGTCGCGGCCCAGCGCGCCGAAACGTTCGCGCAGGTAGTCGATCTCGTCCTGCGCCAGGGCCAGGCCCAGGTCGCGGTTGGCCTGCTCCAGCCCATCCAGCGGCACGCGCTGCAGCTGGCCCGGATCGGGCACGTTGAACAGTGCCTCGGCGGCAGCGGCCGAGCCGAGCAGCGATTGCGTCATCGGGTCGTGCAGCAACTTGGCCACGGCAGCCTGGGCGGCCGCGTCGTCCGGCCAGCCGGCCAGGTCGATGCGGGTGCCGCGCTCTACCCGCTGGATCGGCTGCCCGGCCCCGCGTACCAGCTCGGTGGCCTTGCTCGACCACGGCGACAAGGTGCCCAGGCGCGGCACCACGTAACGCGAGGAGGCATCGGCATCGCGCGCGGCGGGCGCGGCGTTGGCCTGCAGGATCCGCTGCAAGGTGGCCTGGTCGGGCGACTGCCCGGCCTCGGCACGGATGAAGTACACGTGCCAGGCGCCAGTGATACGCAGCGCGGGAACGAGGGTTTGCAGGCGGGTTTCGAGCCGAGCGCGGCGGAACGGCGAAAGGGCGGAAGCGCCCTCGAGGACCATCATGTCCGGGGAACCGTGTCAGAAACGGGGCTGCAGATTGTAACGGAGCCGGTGGGTCGGCGTCGGTCAAGCGTGCGGCGGAGGCAATCGGCCAGCGAATCAGGCCGAAGACCACCAGCCCACGTTTCGTTCGGCGCGGCCATCGTGACGGGCGGACGAGCGCAGCGACCTGGCGACTAGCTGTCTGGCTAACGCGTTGGCGACTGGCCATCTGGCTAACGCGCCGGTTGGCAGCGCCCCGCCCTGCTCCCACTGTCTTCATCCGCACCGTCATCGTGGCCCTGCAACTGGCGCAGGCGCGACAGTTGGCAGTGGCGACATCTGCACGCCGTACGCAGCCGATCGGCACTACCGCCTCGACGAATCGGCGGCCGGACGCCGCCCGGCCGCTCGATCCAGCCAGCCACGCCACCCCCGAAACGCAAAAGGCCGGAATGCAGACGCATCCCGGCCCCCTGACAAGCGTCCAGCCAGCAAGGGCCAGCGCCGACGCGTCGTCACACGGCCGCGTCGATGTGGATCAGCGGCTGCCGCCCGCCGTGCTCACGGCCCGCTTTTCCAGCGCCTCACGCAGCTGCGCCGGCGGCAGGTAGCCACCGAGCTGGGTGCCATCGGGGGCGAAGATCGCCGGCGTTCCGTTGACGCCCAGGCGCTGGCCCAGGTTGTATTCCATCGACACCGGGTTCTTGCAGTCCTTGGAGGCGACCGGCTGACCCGACTTGGCGGCCGTGAGCGCCTGCTTGCGATCGGCAGCGCACCACACCGCAATCATTTCCTTGTGGTCCTGGCTGCCCAGGCCCATGCGCGGAAACGCGAGGTATTCCACCGCGATGCCCTGCTTGTTGAGCTCGCCGATCTCGCTATGCAATTTGCGGCAGTAACCGCATTCCACATCGGTGAAGACGGTGACGGTGTACTTCGGGTTGGCCGGCGCGAACACGATGCGGTCGGCCTTGGGCACGGTGTCCAGCTGCTTGCGGCGATAGGCCAGCAAGCCCGGGCTGGCGGCGAACTGCTTGTTCTGGATGTCGAACGGCTGCGCCTGGATCAGGTAGCGGCCGTCGTCGCTGACGTACAGCACCTGCCCGCCGACGACCACTTCGCGGAAGCCGGGGAACGGCGCAGCACCGATGTAATCGGGCTTGAAGTCCGGGTCCAGCGCCTTGAGCGCCGTGCTCACGCGTTGGTCCACCGTGCCGGTGGCGGCAGGCGCGGCGGCGGGCTTGGCGCCGGCAGTACTTGCCGCAGGCTGCGAGGATTGTGCGCAGGCGGTAAGGCTGATCGCGCCCAGCAGCGCGGCGATGGCAAGACGATACATTCACGCATCCAGATGGAATGAGGTGCCCGGATTCTCGCACAGCGCAGATGAAGCCTGGCCCCGGCCGCCACAGTTTGTGAACGCGACAGGCAAGCCACTGCTGCACCTGTTGGACAGACGCAATGCAGCGCGCGGCTTGCCGGGTCTGGCAGTGGGCTCGGCACAGTCGCCGTCGCAGGGCGTCTTGAACATGCCTGCAAGCGCCGCCGCCACTCTCTGCAGTTTTACTGGAGTGCACCGCCGCGTGGCGTCCGGCGCTGACCGTCAGCACCAGGTATGACCATGTAGATGTCGCGCCGGCCAGCGCCAGCCTGACCGGCAAGGCCGCCGCGGTCGCCGAACGTGTCTGGCGAGGCACCACCAACGTCCGCTGGCGCTGTCGATGCGGCCGCCAGCGCGGCGTTGACCCGTTGGCAGTTCTCTGCCGCAACCGCGACAAGCGCGTGGCCTGCACGCATCCCCATGGCGAGACGCTGCGCCGACTAACCGCGCGGATGATGGCTGGCGTGCAGTTTCTGCAGATGCTGGCGCGCCACCAGCGTATAGATCTGCGTGGTCGACAACGAGCTGTGGCCCAGCAGCATCTGCAACGCGCGCAGATCGGCGCCGCGGTTGAGCAGATGGGTGGCAAAGCTATGCCGCAGCCCATGCGGGCTGACCGTGTCCGGGTCGATACCGGCGACCGCTGCGTAACGTTTGACCAACGCCCAGAACTGCTGTCGGCTGAGCGGCTGACGCGCGGCGTCGATGAACAACGGCACCTGCCCGTCAACCGCCGCCACCGGCTTGTTCGCGACCAGCAGCGGGCGCGCCTCGCGCAGGTAACGCTCCAACCAATGCTGGGATTCCTCGCCCAGCGGCACCAGCCGGTCCTTGCTGCCCTTGCCGGTCACCCGCAGCACGCCCTGACGCAGGTTCACCCCCACTGCCGGCAGGTTGACCAGCTCGCTCACACGCAGGCCCGCGGCGTACATCAGTTCCAGCATCGCGCGATCGCGCAGGCCTGCCGGGGTGTCCGCGTCCGGCGCGGCCAGCAAGGCCTCGATCTGACTTTCGGTCAAGGCCTTGGGCAGCGAGCGTGGCAGTTGCGGCGGGTCGATCAGGGCGGTGGGATCGTCGCTGCGCACGCCATCGCGCAGGCACAGCCCGTAGAACGCACGCAAGGTCGACAACAGCCGCGCCGTGCTGCGCGGAGAGTAATTGGCCTGGGCACGCCAGCGCAGATAGTCGAACAGGGCGGCACGGTCGATGCCGAGCAAGCCGCCACCCGCGCCGTCGCGCCAACGCGCCAGCCCTTCCAGGTCGCGCCGATAACTTTCCAGGGTCTGTCGCGCCACGCCCTGCTCGGCCCAGAACCGGTCGAGAAAGCGTTCGATCACGCCGGCATCGGCCGCCTGCACCGGTGGCAGTTGGCGGGCAAGTTGGCGGCGTTCGGCGGGGCTGCTGGCAGACATCGCCACAGCATAAAACGCGGCGTGCGTTTTGAGAGCCGATGGGCGGCGTTGCCGGGAGGTGTATTGCCTGCGCACGAGAGGCGCACATGTGGCGCTGCGCGTCATTGTCGCACGTGATCAGCACGCCTCGGCCGCAGGCGCGAAGGTCATCCGGATCGCGACGCCAGCAAGGCAGCGGCGATGCCGTCGCCAGTTGATCCCATGGCCGGCAGGTCCCGGGCATGGGCATGCGCTCGACTGGACACGCCGAGTCTAGGTACCAGCCCTCGTGCCAGGATGCGGTTGATCGTGCTTGGATTGTCGCCTTGCGTCAGCGCGCGCAAGTACCGGGGCGCGGCTACTGCAGCGCGGCGTTGCGCCGTGCTTGGCGACCGTTATGCTCGCGCCATGACCTCGATCCCTTCGCCTCGCGTTGCGCGCGCCCCTGCCCTGGTGGGCTGGCGGCTGCTGGCGCTGTGCTACGACGCCTGGCCGGTGCTGGCGCTGTCGATGCTGATCTCCACCGTGTTCACGCTGGGCTTTACGCTTGCCGGGCACCCCGCACGCGAAAACATCGCCCCTTTCAGCGGCTGGCAGTGGCTGTTATGGCTGTGCTGCTGGATCGCCGCAGGCCTCTACGCCACCGTGAGCTGGCGACGCGGCGGACAGACGCTGGGCATGCGCCCCTGGCGGCTGCGCTTGATCGCCCCACAGGTGTCATGGCGTGCGCTGTGGATCCGCTATGCCGTCGGCACCTTGTCGCTGGCGCTGGGCGGGCTGGGATTCTGGTGGGCGTGGCTGGACCGCGACCGGCTGACCTGGCACGACCGTGCGAGCGGGACTCGGCTGCAGCGCATTGCCAAGCATTAGCAACATGACCAGCGCGCCGCTGGCGAATGCTGGCGAGCTAGCGTGCTGCGGAGGAAGGGCCGGCACGTTGCTACCGATTGCCGATGCCAGGGGCACATGTGAGATTCCTACCGGCCCCTCAGCGGCACGTGCTGGCAACTGCACTACGCGACCGTCTCGGCGGAGATATGCCTGGATGTGCGAGGTGGAACCCGCGCTCGCCTAATCAAGAGAACTGCCGGAACCGGCCAGCCGATACGCCTGACGTATCGCCCCATTCCTAACGGGTGATGACCTCGCGCCATACCATTAAACGGCGGGCTGCCTGCTCGGCTAGAACGTCCGTGCCGTGAAGGCCCATGCGCTGCCTGGCGATCTCACGCAGGGCCGTGGCGACCGTTGCCTGATCTGCGCCCTGCCACAACAGCGTGCAGATCTCGGGGACATAACTGTCGTACTCATCGCGCGCCTGCGGCACCCCCGCAACGCCGATCGGATCCCACAGATAATGCAGCACCTCGCCGACTGCCTGCGCAAGCGCGCGTTGATCGGTATCGACCAGGGCCTGCGGTGCGCGGTTCAACTGCTACGCCTGCGGAACAACCACGCCGACACACCCAGCATCACCATGGGCGGCAGCGCATAGGCAATGCGGTAATCGAGCTTGAGGGCGCCGGCCATGCGGCCGAAGAACAGCTGCAGCAGCCAGAAACCCAGCGCAAACAGAATGCCCAGGAACAGGCGCTTGCCCAGGCCGCCGCTGCGCAGCGAGCCGAACGAGAACGGGATTGCCGCCATGCACAGCGCCAGCACATTGAGCGGATAGAACCACCGGCTCCAGTACTGATCTTCGTAATCGCGCGCGTCCAATCCATTGCGGCGACGGTATTCGATGCTCTGCTCCAGCTCGTGCGCGGAAAGATTGCGCGGCTTGGCCAGGCCAGCGGCCAGCGCGGCAGGATTCAATTGCGTTTGCCACGGCAATTCGGGGAAGGTCTCGCGCTGCACCGAGCGTTCCTGGAAGGTGTCGCGACGGACCTGGCGCAGGGTCCAACGGCCGTCGCGGTGTTCGGCCACCGAGGCGTAGGTCAATTGCTGCATCCTGCCGCTGGGATCGAGGTGGTAGAGCCGCACATCGTGCAGATCCAGCGCGGTGCCACCGCCATCGAGCAGCTTCTCTTCGCCACTCAAGGCATTGAGGAAGGTGTCGCCCTCGCGTGCCCACAGCCCGGCGTAGCGCGAAGACGCCATATCGCTGTTGAAGCGGGCACTTGCCTTGAGCGTGTCGGCCTGGTTCTGTGCCCACGGCCCGATGGTTTCGCCACTGATCACCATGCTGGCGGTCAGCAGCGCCATCGCTGCGACGACCGAGGCAGACATGCGTTTGCGCGACACGCCCAGCGCACGCAGCGCCGTCAGCTCGGAGGTGGCGGCCAACTGGCCCAAGCCCATCAGCGCGCCAATCACCGCGGCCGTCGGGAACAAGGTATAGGCCCGGCGCGGCACGGTGTAGGCCACGTACGCCACCGCGTGCCCGAAGGTGTAGCTGCCCTGCCCGATGTTCTTGGCTTCGCTGGCGAAGGCGTTGACCAGATCCAGCCCCAGCAGCACCGCCCAGGTCAGCAGCACGGTAAACAACACCACGCGACCGACGTACCAATCGTGGACCCGCGGCGTCAGCTTCATGCGCGCGCCCTCGGCCGACGCACACGGCCATCGCGCGCATACGCCCACACCGCCACTGCCAGCAGCGGCAGCGTCAACCACCACAGGCCCAGCGCCGCCGGGGTCTTGCCGTTGGCGATCCACTGGGTGCCGACGATCATCAGATTGGTGCCCACCATGTAGGCCAGAAATGCCAGCATGATTCGGCCATAACGCTGTTGCCGCGGTGCGCTGCGCGACAGCGGCAAGGTCAGCAAGGCAAACGCCAGGGCCAGCAACGGCGGCGCCAGGCGCTCATGCAGCTGGGCGCGCGCGGCAGGACGCTCGTCGGACAGCAACTGGGTGGTCCACATCACTTCCGGATCGTTGGCATCGTGCACGCGGGTGCGGTCGGGCAAGGCGATATCGCTGCTGGCGAACTTCATCAAGCGATAGTCCAGGGTCGCGCCGCTTGCCGGGCCTTCCGTGCGGTAGCCATCGTCCAGGCGCAGGTAACAGTCGGTCTTGCCCTCGAAGAACATCGCGCCGCGGTCGGCAGTGACCACATCAATGCGGTCATTCTGCTGGCGCTGCATGAAGACCTTGCCCAGGCCCTTGCCGTCGGCAGAGATCGTCTGCAGGTAGACCACCCCACCGCCGGACAACGGCGTGAACTGGCCCGACTCCAGACCGGCCATCAGCACGCTGCGGTTGGCATCTTCCAGCATCGCCTCGGCAGTGCGGCTCGCCCAGGGGCCCAGCCACAGCGAGCACAACCCGATGACCACCACCACCGGCACCACCAGCATCAGCATCGGCCGCAGCATGCGCCGGGGGCCGACGCCAATGGCGGTAATGACGGCCATTTCTGAATCGCGGTACAGCCTGGCCAGCGCCAATAACAGGCCCAGCATCAACGCCAGCGGCAGGATAATGGGCAGATACGCCACGAATTGCAGCCCCACCTGCGACAGCAGCAAGCGCGCCGGGATGCGGCCGTCGGCGATATTGCCGAGGATATCCACCAGCACACCGCCAACGCTGACGACCAGCAGCACGATCAAGGTGGCCAGGAAGCTCTGGGTGAAATCGCTAAGCAGGTATCGATCGAGCTTCGGCATGGGGTGGGCTTGTTTTAAACTCTCGGATTCGTTCGCGGCGCCGCCAGCCTAGTCCGGTTGGCGTAAACAGCCCGCGATTGTACGGATTTGCCTACGGAATCTGATCAATGGCCCTGCAATTCACCCTGAACCAAGACGCGCCGGCAAGCGCTGCCGTCGACTGCATCGTGGTTGGCGTGTTCGCCGACAAGACCCTTTCGCCCGCTGCCCAGGCGCTGGACAGCGCCAGTCAGGGCCGCTTGACGGCCTTGGTCGCGCGCGGCGATGTGGCCAGCAAGACCGGCAGCACCACGCTGCTGCACGACCTGCCCGGCGTCACCGCGCCGCGCGTGCTGGTGGTCGGCCTGGGCGAAGCCGGCAAGTTCGGCGTGGCGCCCTATCTCAAGGCCGTCGGCGATGCGACCCGCGCGCTGAAGACCGGCGCGGTCGGCACCGCCCTGCTCACCCTGACCGAACTCACCGTCAAGGCCCGCGATGCCGCCTGGAACATCCGCCAGGCGGTGACCGTCAGCGACCACGCCGCCTACCGCTACACCGCCACGCTGGGCAAGAAGAAGGTGGACGAGACCGGCTTGACCACCCTGGCCATCGCCGGCGACGACACCCGCGCGCTCGCCGTGGGCGTGGCCACTGCCGAAGGCGTGGAGTTCGCCCGCGAGCTGGGCAACCTGCCGCCGAACTACTGCACCCCGGCCTACCTGGCCGAGACCGCCGCGGCCTTCGCCGGCAAGTTCCCGGGTGCCGAGGCCGAGATCCTGGACGAGGCGCAGATGGACGCGCTGGGCATGGGCTCGCTGCTGTCGGTGGCACGCGGCTCGGCCAACCGCCCGCGCCTGATCGTGCTGAAGTGGAACGGCGGCGGCGACGCGCGCCCGTATGTGCTGGTCGGCAAGGGCATCACCTTCGATACCGGCGGCGTCAACCTCAAGACGCAGGGCGGCATCGAGGAAATGAAGTACGACATGTGCGGTGGCGCCAACGTCATCGGCACCTTCGTGGCCACGGTCAAGGCCGAGCTGCCGATCAACCTGGTGGTGGTGGTGCCGGCGGTCGAGAACGCCATCGACGGCAACGCTTACCGTCCCTCCGATGTGATCACCAGCATGTCCGGCAAGACCATCGAGGTCGGCAATACCGATGCCGAAGGCCGCCTGATCCTGTGCGATGCGCTGACCTACGCCGAGCGCTTCAACCCCGAAGCGTTGGTGGACGTGGCCACGTTGACCGGTGCCTGCATGGTGGCGCTGGGCCACCAGACTGCCGGCCTGATGAGCAAGCACGACGACCTGGCCAACGAACTGCTGGCCGCTGGCGAGCACGTGTTCGACCGCGCCTGGCGCCTGCCGCTGTGGGACGAATACCAGGGCCTGCTGGATTCCACCTTCGCCGATGTCTACAACATCGGCGGCCGCTGGGGTGGCGCGATCACCGCGGGCTGCTTCCTGTCGCGCTTCACCGAAAACCAGCGTTGGGCGCACCTGGATATCGCCGGCGTGGCCAGCGACGAAGGCAAGCGCGGCATGGCCACCGGTCGCCCGGTCGGCCTGCTGACCCAGTGGTTGCTGGATCGCGCGGCCTGATGTCGCCGCGCGCTGCACTGGCGCTCATCGCTGGCTTCTCCGTCGTGAACGGAGCCGCCAGCGCGGTGTCGGGCTGGACCAGCCCCGGCATCGATCTGCTCTGGATCGTCGTGCAGCTTTTGCTGTTGTTTGTGTGGCTGGCGGCCGACAGCCGCCAGCTCGGTTACCGCCGACCGGCCTGGATGAATATCGGCATCGTGGCCTTGGCCGTGCTGTTCCTGCCGGTGTACCTGTACCGTTCGCGCCCACCCGGGCGCCGCCTGCGCGCATTCGGCGGCCTGCTGTTGGCCGTGCTTGGCTGCGCGGCCCTGTTCGCGGCCGCCGGCATGACCACCGAAGTGTTGCTCTCCTCCCGCCTTGTGACCGCCTGATGCCCCGTGCCGACTTCTACCTGATCGCCAAGCCGCGCTTCCTCAACGAACCGCTGCGGCTGGTCTGCGAGCTGGCGCGCAAGGCCAACGACGCCAACCTGGCCACCTTGATCCTGGCCCGCGATGCGGAGCAGGCCGAGGCGCTGGACGACCTGCTGTGGGCGTTCGACGACGAGGCCTACATCCCGCACCAGATTGCCGGCACCGATGAAGAAGACGAACTGACACCGGTGCTGATCGCCTCGCCGGAGTTCGATGCCCCCTCGCGCCCGCTGGTGATCAACCTGCGCGACGACCCCTACCTGGGCGCCTGCGACCGCGTACTGGAAGTGGTGCCGGCCGACCCCGCTGCCCGCGAACCGCTGCGCGAACGCTGGAAGCAGTACAAGGCCCTGGGCCTGGAACTGACCAAGTACGACATGTGAGTGCGGCGGGGATTGGGGAGTTGGGATTGGGGATTCGTCAGAGCAGATTTCTGCGCGTCCCGAGGCTGCATCCAACGACCAATCCAAGACGGCCGATGTTCGCTCCACAGCACCAACAGTAAAGTTAATCAATGGGTTGCCAGTGATTCTCGCCGGCCCCATGACGCAACCAATCCCGACTCCCGAATTCCGAATCCCAGCCCCACTATGACCACCCTCGCCTCCAGCTACGACCCCTCTTCCTTCGAATCACGCCTGTACGCGCAGTGGGAGGCGGCCGGTTATTTCGCACCGTCCGGCAAGGGTGAGCCGTACACCGTGTTGCTGCCGCCGCCGAACGTGACCGGCACGCTGCACATGGGCCATGCGTTCCAGCAGACGCTGATGGATGCGTTGGTGCGCTATCACCGCATGCGTGGTTATGACACCTTGTGGCAGGTGGGCACCGACCATGCCGGCATCGCCACCGAGATGGTGGTCTCGCGCAACCTGGCGCTGGAAGGCAAGGGGCAAACGCGCGATTCGCTGGGGCGCGAGGGCTTCATCGCCAAGGTGTGGGAATGGAAAGCCGAATCCGGCGACACCATCGAGCGCCAGATGCGCCGGCTGGGCACGTCCAGCGACTGGTCGCGCAGCACCTTCACCATGGACCCGCAGCCCTCGGCGGCGGTCAACGAAGCGTTCGTGCGCTGGTACGAGCAGGGCCTGATCTACCGCGGCCAGCGCCTGGTCAACTGGGACCCGGTGCTGAAGACCGCGATCTCCGATCTGGAAGTGGAGAACGTCGAAGAAGACGGCTTCCTGTGGTCGATCCGTTACCCGTTGGCCGATGGCGTGACCTACGAACACGTCGAGCACGATGCCGACGGCAACGAGACGCTGCGCGAAACCCGCGATTACCTGGTGGTGGCCACCACGCGCCCGGAAACCATGCTCGGCGATACCGCAGTGATGGTGCACCCGGAAGACGCGCGTTATCTCACGCTGCATAACGCGCGCATCGTGTTGCCGCTGACCGGCCGCCAGGTGCCGGTGATCACCGACGATTACGTCGACCGCGCCTTCGGCACCGGCGTGGTCAAGGTCACGCCGGCGCACGATTTCAACGATTACCAGGTGGGTGTGCGGCACTCGCTGCCGATGATCAACCTTTTCACCGTCACCGCAACCCTCAACGACGAAGCACCGGACCGCTACCGCGGCCTGGATCGCTACGACGCACGCAAGCTGGTGCTGTCCGAATTGGAAGACCTCGGCCTGTTGGTGGAAACCAAGCCGCACAAGCTGCAGGTGCCGCGCGGCGATCGCACCGGCCAGGTGATCGAGCCCTACCTCACCGACCAGTGGTTCGTGAAGATGGATGCGCTGGCAAAGCGCGGGCTTGAGCTGGTCGAAAGCGGCCAGATCAAGTTCGTGCCGCCGAACTGGATCAACACCTATCGCCACTGGATGGAAAACATCCAGGACTGGTGCATCAGCCGGCAGCTGTGGTGGGGCCATCGCATTCCGGCGTGGTTCGACGAGGCCGGCAAGTGCTACGTCGGCCACGACGAAGCCGAGGTGCGCGCCAAGCACGGTTTAGGCGCGGGCGTCGCCCTGCACCAGGACAGCGACGTGCTGGAAACCTGGTTCTCCTCGCAGCTGTGGCCGTTCTCCACGCTGGGCTGGCCGGATGCGCAGGCGATGGCCGAGCGCGGTTTCGCGCGTTATCTGCCGTCGTCGGTCCTGGTGACGGGCTTCGACATCATCTTCTTCTGGGTGGCGCGCATGATCATGGCCACCGACAGCTTCACCGGCCAGGTGCCGTTCCGCGATGTCTACATCACCGGCCTGATTCGCGATGCGCAAGGCCAGAAGATGTCCAAGTCCAAGGGCAACGTGCTCGATCCGCTGGACATCATCGACGGCATCAGCATCGAGGACCTGGTGGCCAAGCGCACCCATGGCTTGATGCAGCCGCGCATGGCAGAAAAGATCGAAAAAGCCACGCGTCGTGAATTCCCCGACGGCATTATCGCCCACGGTGCAGACGCGCTGCGCTTCACCATCGCCGCACTCGCCACGCATGGCCGCGACATCAAGTTCGATCTGGGCCGCGCCGAGGGCTACAAGAACTTCTGCAACAAGCTGTGGAACGCCACGCGCTTTGCGCTGATGAACACCGAAGGTGCGCGCTTTAGCGGCGTGCCGCAGCCGCGCACCGAAGCGGAGAAGTGGATCCTGGCGCGCCTGGACAAGGCCACCGCAGAAACCCACGTGCATTACGCCAACTATCGCTTCGACCTGCTCGCACAGTCGCTGTACGAATTCGCCTGGAACGCGTTCTGCGACTGGTTCGTGGAGCTGGCCAAGCCGGCGCTCAACGGTCAGGACACCGACGCGGCCGCCAGCACGCGCCACACGCTGCTGTATGTGCTGGAGTCGTTGCTGCGCCTGTTGCACCCGCTCACCCCGTTCGTGACCGAGGAATTGTGGCAGCAGGTCGCGCCGCGCCTGGGCATCACCACCGCCACGATTTCGTTGCAGAGCTTCCCGCAGGTTGGTGATGTCGATACCAGCGGCTATGCAACCGCCGAAGCCGATGTCGAATGGCTCAAGTCGATGGTGTCGGCACTGCGCCGCGTGCGCAGCGAATTGAACGTGCCGCCGTCCAAGCAGGTGCGCCTGCTGCTGCAAGCCGGCACTGCCGAGGACCGCCCGCGTGTTGCCCGTTTCGCCTCGCAGCTATCGTTCCTGCTCAAGCTGGAAACCATCGACTGGCTGGACGCCGGCCAGGACACACCGCCGTCGGCCGCGGCCATCGTGGGCGAACTCACGTTGCTGGTGCCACTGGAAGGCCTGGTCGACATGGATGCCGAACGCAACCGACTGGACAAGGAAATCAAGCGCGTGGAAGGCGAGATCGCCAAGTGCAACGGCAAACTCGGCAGCGCCACCTTCGTGCAAAACGCACCGGCCGCCGTGGTCGAACAGGAACGTGCGCGCTTGAACGACTGGACCACGCAACTGACCGGCTTGCGCGAGCAGCGCGCGAAGATCTGAGCCAGGCGGTCAGTCGAGCGCGCTGCAGTCATGCGGGCGCGCTCAGTGCCTGGCATCTCATCCGACTGGCCTGACGTCGCGCGTTGCGAGGGCGTGGCGATCTTCAAGCCTGCTGTGTCGATTGCGCGGTGCCCGCACCGCTCGCCGGACACCCCGTGACTCCATCCCTGGGGGGCTCGTTGGCGGCATCCATGCCGCCAACGGTCCGCAATCGGTGACGACACCGCACTGGAAAGTCAGTCGGTGGCTTTCCAAAAGGCTCTACCGGGGCTCGCCCTGATTGGGAAGCTGATACGCCACGCAGCCATTCCAACAATACCCGTCGTGCCCTGTTTGCAAACCTGCAAACCGACCATCTCGACGGGTCCTTGCCCGCTCACCGTCGCGGGACCCTTGACGGCATGGATGCCGCCAAGGAGCTTACAAGGACGTACTTGCAGCGTGTCCTGCGATGGCGGGCGGGCAAGGGCCCTGCAGTGAGGCAAGAGCCCCAACGCCTTGCAACCGACTCACGCGCCCACCAACCAGATCAAGTGCGGTTGAACTAGAACTTCAAATCCACACGCGCATACCAGAAGCGTCCGCCGGGGATGTCGTAGGTGGATGCGTCGTAGCCATTGAGGGAGCACGACAAGCAGATCGGCGGATCCTTGTCGAACGCGTTGTTCACGCCGGCCGTGAGTTGCAGGCCCTTGAGCCAGTCGATGCGATAGCCCACCTGCGCATCGTGATAGGTGATTGCATCCAGGCGGTTGGTTCCCGCCGAGGGATCCGAACACACCGCAAACTCCACCGCATCACCGCACTGCTCGGTCAGTTTGGAAATGTGCCGCGCAGTCCACGAAGCCGTCCAGTTGCCCAGCGACCAATCCAGTACCGCGTTGCTGGTCCACTCCGGAATTGCGCTGTCCACCACCTCGATGCCCGGCCCTTGCGGCTGTCGCTGCCCCGCCGCACCCAGCGCCTCGTAGCGGCCCACCAAGGTGTTCTGCCACGAAAGTTTGAAGCGCCCGAATGCGGTTTGCGGCAAGGTCCAGAACAGATCCACGTCCCAACCGTCGGTCTTGATCGAGCCCAGGTTGGTCAAGCGGTTGTTGAAGGCGTTGATGCCGCCGGTGGACGCCCGCCCGATGCCGTTGCAGTACAACGCATCCAGCGTATCCACGCACAGATCCAGCTGCGTTTGCGCATTGATCGCCTGGATCGCACCATCCACATGATGGCGATAGAAGGTCACCTCCAGATCGAGGCGGTCGGACCAGCTGGCATCGCTCGCAAATCCCGGGCTGAAGACGAAACCCGCACTGAAACTGCGCGAACGCTCCGGATCCAGCTGCTCGTTACCGCCGGTGGTGACCGAGATCTGCTGGTTGGCCTGCTGGTAGCCGGCAGGCACGCCGAGCGCGGCGCAATTGGCCGCACTGCCGCGCGGCGCAGTGCCGCCCAGACCGATCGAGCATGGGTCCGACAACTGCAGGTCCGCACGCGCCGCCGAACCGAACAACTCGCCGATGGTGGGCGCGCGGAAGCCTTCCGCATAGCTGGTGCGCAACACGAACTCATCGGTGACCTGCCAGCGCAGCCCGTACTTCGGCGTGAACTCGCCACCGAATGTCGAATAGTCCGAATAACGCCCGGCGATATTCAGATCGAGTTTGTCGCCCAATGCCGAGTTGGCGAAGATCGGAATATTGAGTTCGAGATAAGCCTCGTTGACGTCGTAGCTGCCCGAGGTCGGCAACGACGGCACGCCGTTGTAACGCCCGGCCACGGTGAGCGGATCGGGCTGATAGGCGCCTTCGTACTTGCGGTATTCGTAACCCCCGGCGAACGACACCGCACCGCCGGGCAACTGGAACAACTCGCTGCTGAGGTTGGCGGTGAACAGGCTCAATTCGTTCTGGCTGCGGTCGCGCACCACCGGCTGGATCCAGCGCAACATCTCCGGCGTGATGCTGCCTGCACCGCTGAAGATATCCAGCGGCACGCAGCCGGCCACGGCCGCGCAGGCAGCCGGGTCGCCCAACGCCAGGTTGATGTTGTAGAGGTTGTAGCTGCCGTAGTTGGTCTGCTCGGCCTTGTTCTTGCTGTACATGCCGTTGACGTCCCAGAACCAGGTCCGCCCTGCGCCTTCGAACGTGCCGACCAGGCCGGTGCCGAAATATTGGGTATCGACCTGTTGCTCGTAGCGCCGCGGCCCGCCTTCCACCGGCCTGCGACCGATCTGGATCAGATTGGTGGCCGAATCCAGATCGAATCCGAACGGGTTGAACGGATTGAGCGCGGAGATCACGATGTTGTCGGCCAGCGGGTTGCCGGTACCGGCATCGGGCCCGAGGAAGATGGGCTCCGGTGCGGCCTGGTTGGTCGATTCGCGCCGGTTGCCCAACGCCTTGACGTACCACTGCACGTCGTCGTTGAAGTAATAGCGGAACTGCGCAAACACGCCCTTGCGCTCGGACGGCGTCAGCAACAGGTTCTGCTCGGCAAAGTTGTAGCGGTCTGCGGTGCCGAAGCAGTGATAGTCGTCGCTGCGCGTGCAACCGCCGCTGCCATCGTATTGCGGTGTACCGACGCCGGCATTGGGCGTGAGGTTCTGGCGTACGCCGGTGTTGGGATCGACGAACTGGAAGCGGCCATCCGGCGTAGCCGAGCTGGCGAAGGTCAGCCCGGTGCCAGGAATCGGGAAGCGTGCCTGCGCACGATCACGCGCATAGATCGGATCCTGCTTGACGTAGCTGGCGCCCAAGAACAGGCTGAAATTCTCTCCGCTGGTGCCCCAGGCCAGGTCCATGCCCTGGTTGGCGCCATCGCCCTTGCCGTACTGCCCGTAGTTGAGCGTGACCTGCGCACCGTCGAACGTGCGACGGGTGATGATGTTGACCACACCGGCAATCGCATCCGAGCCATACAGCGACGAGGCGCCGTCTTCGAGCACTTCGATGCGCTCGACGATCGCCAGCGGAATGGTGTTGAGATCGGTCGACGAGCCCACGCCGGACGCAGAGGATTCGTTGACCCAGCGAATGCCATCCACCAGCACCAGCACACGCTTGGAACCGAGATGGCGCAGATCCACCTGCGCCGAGCCGGCACCCACGCCGCTGCCATCGGGCGGAAAGCCGAAGTTGTCGGAGGAATTGAACTTGGCATTGAGCGCCGAACCGGACGCGGTGAGTTCCTGCAGGACCTCGCCGATGGAGGTCAGGCCGGTGCGTTCGATATCGGCGCGATTGAGCGTCTGGATCGGCACCTGGCCCTGCAATTCGGCGGTTTTGATACGCGTGCCGGTGACCTGCACGCTGTCGAGCGTACGCGTGCTCGGTGCAGCTTCGGGCTGTTGCGCCCAGGCGAGTGTGGGAATCAGACACAACGACAACTGCACGGCCAGGCATGACCGACGGGGGCCAATCAGAGGCTTCATCCTTTCTCTCTCCAGAAGGATTCTTGAGTGTCCGCACGCCCCCGTGCCCTGCGGTCCTTCCCAATTCTTAAACGAAACATTAACGCGCCGCAACTGGCGGTGCAGCAGCGAACGGCGCAGCAGCGGTGGTGACGCGGTGTTATCTGCACATACCTGCGTGCTCTACCCATCACGCGTGCCAACGAAGGTGGCCTTCCCATCACGCGCGAGCGACGTGCATTCACTCAGCTGCTCAGGCGTGCTTGGGTATCATCGCGCCATGACTTATGCCCCCCGCCTTGCCACTATTTTCATCGGTCTGCTGTGCCTTGGCAGCACCGCATTGCACGCGCAAACCCTCGACCCACAACTGACTGCCATGCGCGATGCCATCGCGGCCGCAGAGCGCGGCCAGACCGATGCCGGCCAGCTCGCTGCGTTGAGCCGCCATCCGCTGTATGGATGGCTGGAATTTGCCACGCTCAAGCGCACGATCGACACCGTCTCCAATGCCCAGGCGCAAGCATTCTTGCAGCGTTACGCCGGCCAGCCCGTGGCTGAAAGCTTCCGCAGCACCTGGTTGCCGGCGTTGGCACGTCGGCAAGACTGGAACGCGCTGCTGGCCAACTGGAAGCCCACCGACAACGTCGGCCTGCGCTGCGCACAACTGACCGCGCGCCAGGCCACCGGCAAGGCCGATGCACAGTGGAGCCGCGATGCGCTGACGCTGTGGCGCAACGGTAAGGCGCTGCCCGACGCCTGCGATGCAGTGGTTGCCGGGCTGGAATCGCGCGGCGAACTCACGCCGACGCTGCGCTGGGAACGCGTGGAAGCCGCTGCCGATGCACAACTGCCTGCGGTGATGCGCACTGCCGCGCGTGGCCTGCCGGCGGCCGATCTGACGCTGGCCATCGATTACGCTGCCTTTCTCGACAAGGCCCACCCGCGCGCCCTAGGGTGGCCAAAGACCGAGCGCAGCCGCCGCATCGCCGTCGACGGACTAGCCAAGCTGGCCAAGAGCGATCCCGACGCCGCCGAACAGCAGCTACCGCAACTTGCCAGTGCGCTCGGCTTCAGCGAAGCGCAGCGTGGGCAGGTGCTGTACCAGATCGCGTTGTGGACCGTCGCCTCGTATCTGCCGGATTCGGCGCGGCGGCTGAATGCCGTACCGGAAGCGTCCTACGACGAGCGCCTGCACGAATGGCGTGCACGCGAGGCGATGTCGCGCGGCGACTGGTCGGCGGCGTTGGCCGCAATTCGCAAGATGCCGGCGAGCCAACGCAGCGACTCACGGTGGCAGTACTTCGAAGCCCGCCTGGCCGAAAAGACCGGCGCCGCTGCAGCCGCCCAGCCGCTGTATCGCGCCGCCGCGCAATCGCCGACCTTCCACGGATTCCTGGCCGCCGACCGCCTGCAGCAGCCTTACCGGCTGTGCCCCTGGGAGCCCAACGACAGCGCGCAGGCCAAGGCCGCTGTTGCGCGCGACCCGGCCTTGGTCCGCGCGATTGCCCTATTTCAGATCGACCGCCCCGGTTGGGCCGTGGCCGAATGGAACGATGCCGCCACCCGCTTCGACGACACCCAGCGTCGTCTGGCAGTGGAAGTTGCCAGCGACAACGGCTGGTTCGACCGTGCGGTATTCGCGCTCGGCAAGCAGCCGGACGAACAACGCCTCTACTCGTTGCGTTTCCCGCTGCACCACGACGACAGCATTCGCCGCGAGGCCGCCAAGAATGCGATCGACCCCGCCTGGGTAGCTGCGGAAATTCGTGCCGAAAGCATCTTCAATCCGCGCGCGCGCTCGCCGGCCAACGCGATGGGCCTGATGCAGGTGTTGCCTGGCACTGGCGCGGCCGTCGCCAAGGGGATCGCTCTGCCCGGCTATGCAGGCGCCAGCAGCCTCTATGAGCCGGCCACCAACATCGCCATCGGCACGGCGTACCTGCGCCAGCTGCTCAACACCTACGGGCTGCCCTATCTCACCATTGCCGCCTATAACGCAGGCCCTGGCCCCACCGGCCGCTGGCAGTCGCAGCGGCCGAATTTCGAGCCGGATTTCTGGATCGAAACCATCAGCTACAAGGAAACCCGCGACTATGTCGCACGCGTGTTGGCCTTCAGCGTGATCTACGACTGGCGCCTCAACGGCGACATGCTGCCGCTGAGCGACCGGCTCATGGGCAAGCTGGTGGACAAGCGTTTGAAGCCGGTCTGCACCCCGGGCCAGGCAGCCAATAACGCCGCGCAGGATTGAGCGATGCCAGGCGACCTGCAAGGTTGCAGGGCCTTGGCGAGTGCGCGGCGCCGTCATTGCGTACAGAACCTGACGCAGCACGGATGCCGCGCAGGTACCGGCAGGGATGTATCTGCAGCATGCCCCGCAGTGGTGGGCAAACAAGGACGCTGAGACAGCCCGTCGACCGGCAGCTCTATGACCCTGTGGCGAACGAGCCGCAGCGTGCATCCAACCCAAAAAACAGCTGGATCTCAGACCAGCATGGTCTGGGACGTCTTAAAGCCTGCCCTAACGCAACCTTGCTATAGCTGCGGAGTATTTCGACCAGCGCAGCGCATCGGGCATCATGCGCCGATGAAGATCTATCTTGTTGGCGGCGCAGTCCGCGATGCATTGCTTGACCAGCCGGCTGGCGACCGCGACTGGGTGGTGGTCGGTGCCGATCAGGCGCAGATGGAAGCGCAGGGGTTCAAGCCGGTCGGCAAGGATTTCCCGGTGTTCCTGCACCCGCGCAGTGGCGAGGAATACGCATTGGCGCGCACCGAGCGCAAGTCCGGCCGCGGATATCGCGGCTTCGTGGTGGACGCCGACCCATCGGTGACACTGGAAGAAGACCTGCTACGCCGCGACTTCACCATCAACGCGATCGCGCGCGATGAGGAAACGGGTGAATTGTTCGATCCGTACAACGGTGCGCGTGATCTGCAGGCGCGCGTCTTGCGGCATGTCGGTCCGGCGTTCATCGAAGATCCTGTGCGCGTATTGCGTGCCGCGCGCTTCATGGCGCGGCTGGCACCGCTGGGCTTCACTGTCGCTGCTGAAACTGCGGCATTGATGCGGGACATGGCCGCCAGCGGCGAACTCGATAGCCTGGTGCCGGAGCGCGTGTGGCAGGAGCTGCGGCGCGCCTTGGGCTGCGCGCAGCCCTCGGCGTTCCTGCGCACGCTGCACGACACCGATGCGCTGCGGGTCATCCTGCCGGAAGTCGATGCGCTGTACGGCGTGCCGCAGCGCGCCGAATTCCATCCGGAGGTCGACACCGGCATTCACCAGGAAATGGTCAGCGACATGGCCGCGCGTCTCGCGCCCGGCGACGCGCTGGTGGGCTTTGCCGCTCTGACCCACGATCTGGGCAAGGCACTCACACCACCCGAGGAATGGCCGCGCCACGTCATGCACGAACAACGCGGCGTGGCGCCATTGCAAGCGCTGTGCGAACGCCTCAAGGTGCCGCAGGAGTATCGCCAGCTCGCCGTCACCGCCTGCCGCGAGCACTTGAACGTGCATCGCCTGGCCGAGCTGCGCGACCGCACCCTGCACGAGCTGCTGGTGCGCTGCGATGCGTTTCGCCGGCCGGAACGTATCGCGCAGCTGGCACTGGTCTGCGAAGCCGACAAGCGTGGCCGTCTGGGTAGCGAAGAGGCCGCGTACCCACAAGGCGAAGAACTCAAGCGACTGCACGCCGCGGCCCTGGCAATCAACGCGCGCGACCTGGCAGCCGAGGGCCTGCAAGGCCCACAGATCGGTGAAGCATTGGCAAAGGCGCGCATTGCGGCGATTGCGGCGGCACGAAAAATCGGTGCATGACTGCGTGTCGCGCACCTGTTTTCACGTGCAACGCGATGTAGGGGCGCAAGCAAGGACGGAATTGCAGCAACCCGGTGCACCGAAAGCCTGCCCATCCGACGTCAGTAATTCACCGGAAATCCGATTTCCGCGGTTAGATAAAGGCGGCTGCCCACGAGCAGCCGCCGCGGCCGGGCATCACAGCTTGAAGTTCAGGCTCAACATGAAAGAGCGACCGTTCTTGTAGATGTAGTACGGCTGGTTCTTGTTGGCGATGTAGCTGAAGTAGGTTTCATCCAGCAGGTTGGTGGCCTCCAGCGCCACGCGCAGCCGCTCGGTGGCCTGGTAGCCGAATGATGCATCTACCTGCGTAAACGCGTCGGTCATCTGCTGCCCGTTGAGCCGGCCAATCTGGGTGAAATATTCCGAGCGCCACCCCAGATTCACCCGTGCGCTCCACTTGCCCTGCTCGTAGTACGGGCTGATGTTGTAGGCGTTGCGGGAGTTGTAAGGCAGGCTGTAGTCGCCGTCGGTGTTGGAATCGGAATAGGTGTAGTTGGCCACCACGCCGAAGCCATTGCCGAAATTGTGCTGCAGATTGAGCGCCACACCGCGCACCTTGGCATCGCCGGCATTGGTCGGCACCGATGTCTGGTAGGTACTCGATCCACCGGTGGCGTTATTGAAAAACACACGGTCCTGCACGGTGGTCAGGATGTAGTTGGAGATATCGCGCGAGAAGAATTCGCCACTGAGCAAGCTGCTGTCGGAGAAATACCACTCCAGCGAGGCGCCCAGGTTGGTCGACTCGTATGGGCTCAGTCCCGGATTGCCGGTCGACGCCGTCAGCGTGGTGTCGTCGGTGGCCACGTATGGCGTCATGTTGGTGTAGCGCGGCCGCGCGATGACCTTGGAGGCGGCAAACCGCAGCATCAGGTCGTCGCGCAGGTCGTAGGCAATGTTGAACGAAGGCAGCCATTTGCCGTAGCTGCTGAGAAAGTTGACCGGCGTGTAGCCGCCGCCCGGTGCATAGCTGTAGCCATCTGTCGAATCACGCGAATGCACGTAACGCATGCCGATGTTGCCGCGGTACCGCGCGCCGGAAAAATTGCCTTGCAAAAACCATGCACGGTTCTGCTCTTGGATGCTGTAGTTGCCGGCATAGCTGATCGGCAGCCCATCATCGCCTTCCAGTCCGCTGATATACCGGCTGATCGCACCACTGTTGATGGTCGACCAGCGTTGCATGTCGGCGCTGGTCGACAGCCCGTCCAGATAGCCCGACGGCGTGATGCCCGGCGAGAATGCCGCCAGCGTGCTGCCATCGTTCGGGGTCCAGGTACGGCTATAGGACGATTGCCCGGTGGCGTGATTGGTGAGCTTGATGCCGGTGAGGATCTGCGTAAACGGCCCCCACTCCACCGCATGATCGAAATCCAGCTGCAGATAGCGCTCCTTGTCGTACTGCGGGCTGTGACTGGCCGATGCGTTGTTGAGCTGCATCGCTGCCGCATTGGTGGGATCGGTGCTGTAGTCCATCGCGGTACGGCGCCCATCGATGGCGTAGCTGTAGCCAGCCAGATTGCGGAACTGGATGCCGTAGATACGCTCGGCGCCGCCTTGCGAACTGGTGTAGCCCACCTGGCTGGAGGCATTCCAGCCATCGCCATGCCAGTCGGTGCGCAAGTGGATGCTGCCGGTGCTGACCTGGCTATTGCGCAGATAGCCGTCGAGATAGGTGTTGGACTGATCGCCGAACGTACCCGAAGTGGCGATACCGTTTTCGAAGCCCAGGGCCTGCGCATCTCCCGGCGTCGAACCCCAATAGCCGTAGCGGCTCTGGTTGTAGTTGTCGAAGCTTTCCTTGACATACAAACCGGTCAGATTGAGCTCGAAATCGCTATCCGGCTTCCACTGCAGCGCTGCGCTGACACCGTCGCGCTTGCGCGTCTGCTGGAACAACGCCGTGTTGATCGAGGTCGGAAACACGCCGGTGTTGCTGCCGACCACACCTGGTGGAAACCCGGCGCCCTGCACATTGTCATAGCCGAAAATTTCGACGCCGTCGCGGCGCAGGACACGCTGCGAATGCATCACCGAGGTAAGCACGCCCAGCGTTTCGTCCTGGTTCTTCCAGCTGTACAGCGCCGAGGCGTTCGGCTTGCCTTCGTCGGAACGATCGTTGTAGCCGTAACTGACGGTCCCGGTGAGCGTGTTGCGATCCAGATCGAGCGGTTTGCGCGTATGCACGATCACGGTTCCACCGATGGAGCCCTCGTCGATGCGCGCTTCGGGCGTCTTATAGACCTCCATCAAGCCGACCACCTCCGGCGCCAGCGTGCTGTAGTTGAACGAGCGACTGTCCGGATCGTTGGGATCGCCGCCCCAACTGGTCGATGCGATGGTCTGGCCATTGAGCAGCACGCGATTGAGCGCCGGGTCGGTGCCCAGGATGCTGACTTTCTCACCCTCGCCGAACTGCCTGTCCACCGTGATACCGGACAACCGTGACAGCGATTCGGCAACATTGGTATCTGGAAACTTGCCGATGTCTTCGGCGCTGATCGCATCGACGATCGCGTCGGCGTTGCGCTTGACGTTGAGCGCCTTGCCCAGGCTGGCCTGGTAACCCACCACCTTGATTTCGTCCAGGGTGGAGACCGAGGGACTGGTTTGTGATGGTGTCTGTTGTTGCGCGGGTGCGGGCTGCTCCTGCGCAACTGCGGGAAGGCTTGCGACGCAGGCCAGGCTGGCGCCACCAATGAGCAGTCGCCCGACAGCAGCACTCAATGGTGAGCGGCGCAATAGGTTGTTGGACGCAGATAACGGAACACAAGGGGAGAACACGAACATACGGGAAAACAGCATTGCGTGGACCTCATCACTGATGTCGGATGGCAACCGCGTGGTTGCACAACGGCGCGCGACGCGCGTGCCTAGCCCGTGATCCGTCCCCTGTGCCGGATACGAGCAGCCGCCCGCATTGCATGACGACATGCGGGTAAACGCCGGACCGCTGGAACAACGGCCGGTTGTCGTCTTCTCAGACGTGGAGCAGGTATGTCTTTGCTGAGAACGTTACCAGCGAAGGTGCCTTCCGTGGATGGCAGTGTCAACCCGCTGCTGCATACCTCTATTTTTATGCACTAAACACCGCCTTCCCTGCAGATGTCGGGATGATGGCGTGATCGCTGTCTCACTGTCTTTGGCGTCGATGCAGACCACTGCGCCCTAGACGCTGCTCGCACAAGGCGGCGCACCCGAATGTTGCGGCGCAAAGTGTCTGCGCACGCGGCGTGTGTTGCCCATACAAGCATGGATGATGCGCATACAACCTGCGGAGGTTTAAGCGCTGCGCTGTCGTCCGATAGCCGATGGCCAGCTGCAGGCGTGCCGGGTCAGACAACAGCCTCTCCACCGCAGGACTGGTTTCATCGTTGCCTCAGGGCGTGCACGGCGCCAGCGTCCGGCATAGTTCCGGCGGCCTGCAACAACACCTGCACATCAGGTGCTGGCGGCAACGAGCGCGTTGGTCGGGTACGCAAGGCCCAACATGCGACATGCGCCGATTCAATGCAGGGCCCGCTGCACGCCCTGCATTTCAAAGATCAAACACAACCCACGCACCGCATCACGCAATGCGGTGCGCACGATGCATAGATCGGCAAAATCGTGTTGCCAGTGGCGCTTAATCGCGCTGCCCAGCCACCCACGTGCCCAACACCTGCACATCGTCATCCACCAGTACCAGATCGGCCTGGTAGCCGGGTGCGATGCGTCCCAGGCGTTCGCCCAGGCCAATGCATTGCGCAGGATAGGTGGAGGCCATGCGCGCGGCTTCGGCCAGGTCCACGCCCAGCCAGCGCACGCTGTTGCGCACGGCAGTGGCCATGTCCAATGCAGAGCCGGCCAGTGCACCGTCGGCATTGCGCACCATGCCATCCACGGCGGTGATGGTTTCGCCATAGAGGTCGAAACTGGCGCTGTCGCTGCCGACCATCGGCATGGCGTCGGTCACCAGCAGCAACTTGCCGCGTGGCTTGGCCGCGAGCGCCACACGCAGGCTGGCCGGATGCACGTGCACGCCGTCGACGATGACGCCGCACCACACATTGAGGTCTTCCAGCGCAGCGCCCACGGCATTGGGTTCGCGCCCGGCCAGTTGCGACATCGCGTTGTACACGTGCGTGAAGCCGCTGACGCCGGCGGCAATGCCATCGCGCGCCTGCTCGTAGGTGGCCGCAGTGTGGCCGGCAAACACGATTGCGCCGCCAGACACGAACGCGCGGATGTCCTCCACCGGCACGCGCTCGGGGGCGAGCGTGATCAGGGTGACGCCGTTGTCCAATGAGGTATCGACGGCAATCTCGTGCGCGTCCGGCACCCGGAACTTGTCTGCGTCGTGCGTGCCCTTACGCGCAGGACTCAGGTACGGACCCTCCAGATGGATGCCAAGCACGCCGGGCACGCCTTGCGCGATGGCCTGGCGCGTGGCATCGATCGCTTCGGCCATCACCTGCGCGGTGTCGCTGATCAAGGTCGGCAGCATGCCGGTGGTGCCGAAACGACGATGCGCGGCCGCAATGGTGGCCAGTGCCTGCGGGTCGCGTGCGTTGTTGAACAACACCCCGCCGCCGCCGTTGACCTGGATGTCGATGAAACCCGGCAGCAAGGTGGCGCCGCCCAGATCCACGCGCGTGTGCGCCTGCGCCACGCGCGCATCGTCGGCCGGCACGATCGCCTGGATCTGCGTGCCAGCCAGCATCACGACCAGGCCATCCTGCAATCCGTTGTCGGTGAGCACGCGTGCATTGCACAGTGCCTGAGTCGCGAGAGCATGCATGATCAGACGGTTTCCGTGACCTTGTTCAGATGCGGCGGAAGATCGGGATTGTTGCCGCGCTGCAGCGCCAGTGCATTGATCGCGCGATAGAAGCTCTGCACGGTCAGCAGCGGCGCGCAGGCCGGGTGCGCGGCGTCTGCCAGCGGTAAATCACCACCGGGCGCGGCCAGCCACACCTGCGCGCCACGCGCGCGGAATTCTTCGGCCAGTGCGCGGGTACCGGCGCCGGTTTCGTCGGGCTGTGCGAACACCAGCACCGGGAAGCCCGGCCCCACCAGGGCCATCGGCCCGTGCTTGACCTCGGCCGAGCTGTAGGCTTCGGCGTGCAGGCCGCAGGTTTCCTTGAACTTCAAAGCTGCTTCCTGCGCTGCGCCCAGGCCCAGCCCGCGGCCGAGCACGAACAGGTTGTGCGCAGGCACCAGGCCAGCGGTAAGCACCGACCAATCGGCCTGCCACGCGCTGCGCAACTGCTGCGGCAAGGCGTCGAGCGCGGCCAGCAAGGCCGGGTCGTTTTTCCACACAGCGCCCAGATGCAGCACCGCGGCCAGCGAGGCGAGATAACTCTTGGTGGCGGCCACGCTTGTTTCCGGGCCTGCGCCCAGCGGAATCACCACCTCGGCCAGTTGCGCCAGCGGCGAATCTTCCACGTTGACCAGGGCGACCACGCGCGCGCCGGCAGCCTTGGCGGCTTCGGCATTGCGCAGCAGATCCGGGCTCTTGCCCGATTGCGAAATCACGATATACAGCGCGCCACGCAGCTGCAGCGGCGCCGCGTAGACCGAGCCCACCGATGGCGACGCAGATGCGGTGACGATGCCGAGCTGGGTTTCGAACAGGTACTTGGCATAGGTGGCCGCATGATCGGAGCTACCGCGCGCGCAGGTCACCACGAACGGCGGTGGTGTCTGGCGCAGCGACTGCGCAAGCGCGGCGATGGTGTCGGCATTACGCCCGAACTGTGCAGCCACCACATCGGCGGTCTGCGCCGCTTCGCGGAACATCAAGGTCTCGGTTTCGGAGGGAAGGCTCATCGTGGCTCAGGCAGATTCAGGAGGAAGGGGTTTGCCAGTGGACGCAGGTGCCGGCGCGGTGGAGCCGCGCACCACCAACTGCGGCACGAAGCCGCGGCTCTGCAATTGCGCCGGTTGGTCGTCGTAGGCGTCGCTGCGCAGCTGGCTGATCAACAAGCGTGCGGCATGCCGCGCGATGTCGTCGGTGGCCTGCTTGGCAGTGGTCAATGCCGGCCACGACTGGCGCGAGAACGGGCTGTCTTCGAACCCGGCGATCGACAATTGATACGGTACGTTCATGCCGGTGGACTTGGCTGCGGCCAGCACGCCTGCCGCGATTTCGTCATTGCTGCCGAAGATGGCGGTGGGCGGCTCGCGCAACGACAACAGCCGGCGTGCGCCACGGAAGCCATCGTCGAAGGTGTAGTCGCCGGGAATCACCAGGTGCTTGTCCAGGCTGATGCCGTAATCCTTCAACGCCGCTTCATAGCCGGCATAACGCTCGCCGCTGGAGCGATGTTGCGGGCCGCCCCACAGGAAGCCGATGCGTTGATGGCCGAGCTGGATCAGGTGCTCGGTGATTTCATAGGCGGCATCGCGGTCGTCGATATAAACGCACGGGCCGTCGCCGGGGTCGTCGGTGGAGGCGATGATGCGCACGCTCTTGATGCCGCGCGCGGCCAGGCCGGCCAGCAATTCCGGCCGTTCGGACATCGGCGCGGTCAATACCACGCCGGCCAGGCGCGAGCGCTGCACCCATTCGGCCAGTTCTTCGGCCAGCAACGGCGAGGTGGAATCGCAGGGATGGATCTGCAGGCCGAAGCCGGTTTCCCGGCACGCCGCCAGCACGCCGTTCTGGATGCCGATGATGTGGTACGGGTTGGGATTGTCGTATACCAGGCCGATCACGAACGGCGTGCCGCTACGCAGGTTGCGCGCGGACGGGTCGGGTTCGTAGTCGAGATCGGCGATGGCGCGCAGCACGCGTGCGCGCGTGGCCTGCATCACCGACGGCTCGTTGTTGATCACCCGCGACACGGTCTTCAACGAGACCTTGGCGCGTTCGGCGACATCTTTGATGGTGGGCCTGCGCATGGATGTACCTTGTCCGTCGGAACGCATCATGCCGCCGCGATCACTTGGCCTGGGCCGGCAGGCCCACGCGATGACCGCGCAGCGAATAGAACAGGATGTACAGATAGCACGGCACCATCAGCGCAGCGAACACGACCTGGAAGTCGTAATGCTGCTTGAGGATGGCGAACAGCTGCGGAATGATCGCGCCGCCGGCAATGCCCATCACCAACAGGGCCGAGCCGATTTCGGTGAAGCGCCCCAGTCCGCGAATGGCCAGCGGGAAGATCGCCGGCCACATCATCGCGTTGGCAAAGCCGAGCGCGGCCACGAAGCCTACCGACACATAGTTTTCGGTGAACAAGGCACCCAGCGAGAACAGCACACCCAGCACCGCCGACACGCTCAGATAACGCGCCTGCGAGATCACGCGCGGAATCAGTACCAGGCCGGCGATATAGCCCAGCAACATCGCGCCCAATGTGTAGGAGGTGAAGATCTTGGTGCTGTCCAACGGGAGACTGAAACCGTGCCCGTAGGTACCGATGGCATCGCCGACCATCACTTCCACGCCCACGTAGACGAACAGGCACAGCACGCCCAGCCACAGGTGCGGGAACTGGAAGATGCTGGATTTCTCCACGCCACCGCTCGCGCCCGGCGTGGCATTGGCTTCGGAGGGCTTGAGCTCGGGCAGCGGCGAGAACAGCACGCCGATGGCCAGCAGCAACAGCACACCGGACATCACCAGATACGGCGCGTGAATCTTGGCGGCGAAGGCGGTGAGCAAGCTTTCCTTGGTTGCCGCATCGGCGCTGGCCACCTGCGCGGACAGGTCACCAATGCCGTGCAGCACCAGCGAGCCGATCAGGATCGGCGCCAGGATGCCGGCAATCTTGTTGCAGATGCCCATCAAGGCAATACGGCGCGCGGCGCTTTCGATCGGCCCGAGAATGCTGATGTACGGGTTGATCGCCGTCTGCAGCAGGGCAAGGCCGCTGCCGATGACAAACAGGCCGCCCAGCGCGCCCGGATACCAGCGCTGCGTGGCGAACTGGCCGAAGCCTGCTGCGCCCACGGCCATCACCACCAGGCTCAGCGCCAGGCCTTTCTTCATGCCGGTGCGTTTGAGAATCCACGACGAGGGCAAGGCCAGAAAGAAGTACGACAGGTAGAACACCATCAGCACCAGGAACGCGTTGACCTCGTTGAGATCGAACGCCAGCCGCACGAAGGTGATCAGCGGCCCGTTGATCCAGGTGAAAAAGCCGATGATGAAGAACAGCACGCCGACGATGGCGATTGAGACAACGGGATTTGCGGGCCTGGCGGTAGTCATGGATCGGCTGGCTCTGAGGTTGTCGTAAGGAATGCCGTTGGCATCAGCGGCGCAGTTCGGCGACGAAATCGTAGAAATCGTTGTGGCAATAGGTGTCGGTCAATTCGATCGCACTGCCATCGCGGGCATAGCCCACGCGCACCACATGCAAAATCGCCTCGCCGGTCTTCATGCGCAGGTGTTCGGCCAACCGTGCGGGCAGATTGATGGCGCGGAAGTACTGCAGTGCGCGCACCACCGGCGTGCCCTGCGCATCGAGATAGCTGTAGAGCGAATCGCCGATCTGCTGCGGGTCGGCGACGATGCGTTTCGGCAGCACCGCGTGCTCGTAGGCCATGACGCGGTCGTCGGCGCTGCGCAGACGCGTCAGCGAGGCCACCGCCGCATCCGGCGACAAGCCCAGCCGCAAGATCTCTTCACCATGCGCCGGGCGCAGCCGCCGCTCCAGCCAGCGCGTCCCCGGCTCATAGCCCTTGATGCGCAGCGTCTCGCTGAAACTGGTCAGGCCGCTGAGCTGATGCTGGATCTGGGTGGTGACAAAGGTGCCGGCGCCCTGCCGGCGCGAGACCAAGCCTTGTTCGACCAGCACATCCACCGCCTGGCGCAGGGTCACCCGCGAGATCTGCAGCCGTTCGCACAGCTGGCGCTCGGCCGGCAGCGCCTCGCCGGCCTTCCACTGCCCGCCGCGAATGGCATCGCTGAGCTTGGCGGCCAGTTGCAGGTACAGCGGCGTCGGTGCGGAAGCCTCCAGCGCCAGCGCGTCCATCCTGGGGTCGTCGTCCGTCCTGGCATTGGTTCTGGGTCTGGCCACTGCCTGTCCTCCGGACCGACTTGGATTTGTTAGGTCCAATATAGTACCAATTCGCTCCGCGTGCATCAGGCCCTGGGCGCCCCCGAATGCATCCGATCGGGCGAGGCATCGGGCCGTGGCAGATCGGCTGCACTCCCCTGGCCGGCGCCGTGCAGGCCTCCCAGGGCTGATGCGCAGGTTGCATGCGCGCTGACGAATGCCGATCACGCGACACCGCGCCATGGCGAAACGTCTTCCGGCGGATGCCCCGGCGTGTTGCTTGGATCGGCCGCGATGGATGCGCCAGCGGCGCCGCATGCACGCGCATGGTGCAGGGAAACCGACGCTACGGCGCGCAGCCAGCGATGGCGCTAATTGCGCAATTGACCGTGGTCGTTGCGCACCAACCCGCGCTCCGGTGTGGCAGCGAAGCCCAGCAACTGCAGGCCGACACCCAATACCGCGTCCTGCGCCGGATCGACGCGCGACTGCAGCTGCCAGCGTCCGTCGGGCCAGAGTTGCAGCTGTGCTTCGGCCTGCACGCCGGCGGGCAACGCGGTATCGGGCAACAAGGTCAGCACGGCAACGTTGTCCACGCATGCCGGCTGCCCGGACAAGCGCAGCGGCGGCAGACCGGGCAGCTCGCCCGTGCCGCTTGCCAGCACTTGCAGACTGACCCGCCCGTGCGCCCGCACACAGCCGGTGGCATCGAATAGCAGATCCACCTGCTGCAACTGCAACGCCAGATCGATCAGCGCCACGCCACCCGGCTGGCGCACCAGCAGTTGGCCCTGTGCATTACGCATGCCGCGTTGCGCGCCATCCACCAAAAGCAGTTGCAACTGTGCGGACTGCAATTGCACCTGACGTTCGCCATGCACCAGCGACCAGACCCGCGGCCGCACCGCCACATCGCCGAACGCGACGCCTTGCCATTGCACCTGCCGCAACGTGCCGGCCCAGATCGGGCCCTCCACGTCCAGCACCGAAAACGGCAGCCCCTCGCGCGGCAGCACCAGGCGCAACGGGACAAACGCCAGCAGCGCGACACCCGCCATCGACAGCAAGAGCAAGGCCCAACGCATGCGAGTCACGGTCCCGATTCCGCAAACCCGCAGCGTACGCGGAGTTGACCCTGCTCGCGTGCCACACGCAGGTGGGTCGGCACCAGGCCGTGCGCCTGTCGCAATCGCTCAAGCCAGCCGAACAGCGTGGCGGCGCTGACGGCATCGATCTGCACCTCCACCCCGCCCGCGGCACTGCGGTGTTGGGAGGTGATGTCGACGCCGGCATCGCGTGCGCTGCTTGCGATGATCTCGGCCAAGGCCGCTGGGCCCGGTGCGGCAGCGCGTCCGGTCGATGCTGCCTGCGCAGATGCATCGAGCACCAGCTGCGCAGCATCGGCATAGCGCGCCCAAGCCCGGTCATGCCAGTGGCGCAATGGCATGTAGAGCGCGTACCAGCCCACGAAGGCCGCCAATGCCGCGCACATCACGCCCAGCATGCGCCGCTCTCGCGGCGCCCGTGCCTGCCACCAGTGCGTGCCGCGTTGCACAGCTGCCTTCATCGCAATAGCTCCAACGCAAACGGTGTCCGCATGCGACCGTCTTCGACCTGGCTGCTGCCCGGATCCAACTGCCAGCCGGCATCCGCAAGCCGCGCCGAGAGCTGTTGCAGGCTGGCGTCATCGGTGTGCAGCAAGGTCGCACGTAATGGCTGTGCGGCGTTGTAGTCCAGCTGATCCAGTTCTGCCGCTGGAAGGGCATCGACTGCGGCAAACAAGGTGCTCAGTTGCACCGCCAGGCGATTGGTCGCCGTGCCGGCCTGCCGACGCGCCTGCAATGCGGCGGGCACCGCCGCTGCATCGCGCACACCCAACTGCGTGGCGGCGCGCGTTTGCAGTACACGCGCACCGATCTCGTAGCGCAATGTCTGCGCCAGCAACAGCAGTGCCGGCGAGAGCAGCACCAGTGCGGCCAACACCGCCAGACGGCGCGGAGCGCACTTTTGCTCAGCAGCGGCCTTGTTCGCGAACGGGTGCTGCAGAAGATTGATCGGCACGTGGGCAGCGTTGCGCGCAAAGCAGGCAATGGACTGCGTCGGATCGGGCACCGGCAGCACGGCCGGCACACCATCGCCCAGCAGCAAACGCGCCGCCTCTGGCTCCAGACTGCAGGCCAGCTGTGCGCCGCGGATCAGCCAACGGCCATCCCAGTGCATCACCGCGACCGTCGCAGCGGCACCGGGCTCCAGCAGCAGGCAATCCGGCACCACCGCATCGGGAACACAGCCCAGTTGCGTTGCGCGCGCCAGCCAGTGCTGCATCACCACGCTGTCCACTGCAGCGACCAGGCGCGTGCCATCAGCCTCCGCGCCAGCGGCAATCACCACATGCAAGGCCTGCGCGTCGACAGCCAGATGCTCGGCCAAATGCAGGCGCGCAGCAGCCCGTGATTGCGCCATGCTACGGCCAGGCAAGCGCAACCAGCGCAGGTGCACATCCACACCCGGCACCACCAGGAGGGTACGCGCGGATGGCTCAGGCGGCGTCGTGGCCCGCCTCACCGATTGCACCTGCCCCTGCGCATCCACACCTACCGCAATGGATTGGGCACCTGCATCGGTTGGCAGCAACAACAAGGTGGTGGTCATTGGTCAGAACTCCATTGGCGCGCGACCAGCCGGACCCGGCCGGCCGTTTCCTGTTGCAGCAATGCTTCCAGCATGACCTGCGCGCCGGCATGGTCGACCTGGCTGTAGAGGGAGAAATAGCGGGTGCGCAGTTCGAGCTGTTCCAGCACCGCATTGGACAGCCCGGCCTCCATCAGTGCCGGCTGGCTGAGAAACATCCTGATGTCGCGCCATCCTCCGGCCTGCCGTGCAGCAATGATCCGTCGCGCGGCCGGCAGTTCCAGCGCTCCTTCGGTCAACGCCACCAGTACCGGCGCATCGTCCAGGCGCAGCGTGTTGATATTGATCGGTGACAAGCGGCCCTCCGGCAATGCGCAGACATACGGCTGCAGTTGCGCGATCAGTTGCGGCGTATAGCCGTCGATGGCGCGCAGTTCGCTGACGCCCGCGAGCAAGGTGGCACCGGTACGCCGTGGCACGGCGGCCTGCAGGTAGCGCTCGTCTTCGGCGCCATGCGCGCCCGGCTGTGTGTCGGAGTCGATCCAGTCCACCAATGCGTCGGTCAGCGCATGCGCCTGTTGCGGGGCGATGCCCAACACCTCGAGCAATGCACGATATTGGCGTGCCCCCTCATCGCTACGCTGCCATTGTTCGGGCGCACCAACGACCACGCTGTTGAGATTGAAGCAACCGCCGCGATCGCGCAGGCGCACGCTCACCGCGCCGTCGTCCAACGGAAAGCGGATCGTCTGGTCGTTCCAGCCGCCGTCCAGCGTCGTGCGCAGCGGATCCCGTTTGGACAGTGCCTGCAAGCGCTGCCGCGCAACGGCCTCGCTGCCCAGCGCGTACCACTGCGCTTGCGTCATCGCCTGGCCATTGCCGCTGCGGCGCAGACCAAAGCGCAGGTCTTCCAGCATGGCCGCCATCAGCAAGGTCATCACGGCAACCAGCAGCAATACCGTGAGCAAGGCCACGCCGCGTTGCCTGGCAGGTGCGTGCAGTGCCATCACGTGCGCCCTTCCGGCAACAGGAACAGTTGGCGCACGCGCCCCCAGTGCTCCAGGTCCAGCTCCAGCGCGATTGCATCCGGCAACGCTTCAAGCCCGCCGCTCCAGCCATCGCTCCATTGCGCCCGGTAATGGAATGCCACCGCCGCCGAACGCACGCCGCGCAAAAGCACCTGCGGCGTGCCAGCTGCCGCGCCGTCGAGCGCAGGACGTGCGCTGCGCTCCAGCCGCCCCTCCACGACCCGGTATTCCACGTATTGCAGCGACGCACGCGGCGCCTGGTCCGGATTGCTCCAGCCACGTCGCACAAACCCGAACAACGGCCCGTACGTTCCAGGCGCACTGGCGACAAATGCACTGCGTGCGGCGCTGCCCTCGCTGTTGCGCGTGCGGCGCACGGCAGCCTGCTGCAGGTCGCTGCGCAGCAGGCCATGGGCCAATTGCAACTCGCGGATCTGCTGCAGCCGCGCACGCACGGCATCGCGCTGGTCGATGCTCTGCCGCATCACCATCACCGCAGCTGCGGCCACCAGTGCGAACACCGCCAGCGCCACCAGCAATTCGATCAAGGTGAAGCCGCGCGTGCGCTGTTTGCGGATCATTCGGCGCTCCGCAGGATAGTCAGACCGGCAACTTCCTGCGCCTGGCCTGCGGGGCGCACGCGCACCTGGATTTGCAACAAGCCTGCAGCGCTGGCCGGCGTCGACTGGCGCTGCCATTCCCAGCTGCGCCCGCCGAGCACCACCTGCCCGTGCGCAGGCGCGCCGATCGCGGCAGCCGGCGCCAGCGTCGCCTCGATCGCCTGGTTTTCCGCCACCACCGCGGCCAACGCACGCTCCTCCAGCACCACGGCGGTGCGGGTACTCTCGCCGGAAAGGTTCAACAGGCCGACCGCCGCCATGGCGAAGATCGCCAGCGCGACGATCAGTTCGAGCAGCGAGAATCCACCTGATGCGCGTGCGTCAGCGAGATGGCGCATCAACCTGCACCACGCCTGCGGCATCGACCACGACCTGCACCTGTTGCCGGCCGTCGCCCAACGCGATGCGCTGCGGTGTGGCCGCACCGGTGGGATCGAAGCGCACACTCACGCGTCTGCTGTCGGCGGGCAGCTGCGCCTGGATGCCTTGCGGCCAGCGCATCGCGGCAAATGGCGCTTGATCCAAGGCAACCCACTGCTGCTGCGCCTGGCGACGGAAACCGTAACCGCCGGCATCGATGCCGACCTCCACCATGCGCAAACTCAGGATCGCTTCGTCGCGTGCATGTATCAGCGCGCTGGCCAGCGTGTCGGCATGATCGTGCAGATCGCGGCGCGTATCCGGCAAGGTCATCACCACCAACGTGCTGGCCAGCGCGGCAATGACCAGCACGGCAAGCATCTCGAGCAAGGTGAAGCCACGCGCGCTGCGGTTTGCCACGCGCATCCGCAGGCGCGGGGAACACTGCCCTGGTGGGACCAGCATTGCAGACATGGCCGGCACTCAGCGCCAGTTGCCGATATCGGCATTATCGGCGTCGCCACCTTCGGCACCGTCTGCGCCGAACGAGTAAACGTCGAAGCCGCCATGGCGGCCCGGGCGCCAGTACTGGTATGCATGCCCCCATGGGTCTTCCGGCAGCCGGCGGATATAGCCGCCCTGCCGGTAGCGTTCCGGCCGTGCCAATCCGCTCGGCGGGTTGAGCAGGGCCTGCAGCCCTTGTTCGGTGCTCGGGTAGCTGAGGTTGTCCAGGCGATAGGTTTCCAGCGCCTGCTCCAGTACCGCGACGTCGGCGCGGGCTTTTTCCACCATCGCGCGATCCTGGCTGGGCATCACATTGATCATCACCACGGTGGCGAGCAGGCCGATGATGACGATGACCACCATCAGTTCGACCAGGGTGAAGCCACGCGTGCGACGACGTGCCGTCAGCGAGCGAACGCGTGCACGAGGGTGGATGAACTGCATGAGGATCTCCAAGATGAGAGGCCGCGCTCAGCCAAGCGCGAGAGTGTTGAATTGCAGGATGGGCAGCAGGATCGACAACACGATGACCGCCACCACGCCGCCGAGCAGCACGATGATGGCCGGCTCCAACAGGCTCATCGCGGCGGCGGTAAAGGCCTCGAATTCGCGTTCCAGGTAATCGGCGGCACGCTCCAGCATCGGCGCCAGGCGTCCGCTGTTCTCGCCGCTGGAGGCCATGTACAGCAGCGTCGGCGGAAACACCCCCGCACGCTTCATGGCCGCGGCCAGGCTGCCGCCTTCGCGGATCGCGGTGACCATGCTGTCGGTGGCCAGGCGTAGTGCGCGGTTGTCCACGGTACGCGCGGCAATCATCAGCCCCTCCATCAACGGCAAGCCGCTGTTGACCATGATCGCCAGGGTGCGCGCCATGCGCGCGGCGTGCAGATCGCGAATCAGCCGGCCCAGCAGCGGCGCACGCAAGAGCACCCGGTCTGCGGCCAGGCGCAGCGCAGGGCGCTGGAGCAGCCGTGCCATTGCAACCAGCGCCACCACCAGGGCAACCAGCAACGGGATGCCTGCGTGCAGCAGAAACTGCGACACGCCGATGACCACGCGCGTCAGCCACGGCAACGTGCGGCCCATCGAATCGAACTGGTCCACCACCTTGGGCACCACGAAGGTCATCAGCACGATCACCACCGCACCGGCCGTCGCTGCCAGCGCCGCCGGATACACCAATGCAGACTGCAATTTGCTGCGCACCTGCGCCTGGCGTTCGAGCAGATCGGCCAGTCGTTCCAGCACCTGCGGCAACGCACCCGCGCTTTCGCCGGCGGCCACCATCGCGCGATACAACGCAGGGAACGCCTTGCCCTGGCGTGCCATCGCGTCGGACAGTCGGAATCCTTCGACCACCAATGCATGCGTCTGGCTGGTGACCCGACGCACGCCGCGGCGTTCGGACTGGGTGCCGATGGTGCGCAAGGCCTCTTCCAGCGGTGCGGTCTCCACCAGCGTGGCGAGCTGGCGGGTGAACAGCACCAGATCCTTGCCGCTGAAGCGCGCTGCTCGCCCAGCCGTGCTGGCGGTCGCGGCCGCAGCCTCCACACGCACCGGCACCCATTGCCGTTGTTCCAGCTGCACACGTGCGCCGTGCACGCTGTCGGCACTGATGACGCCGTGCCGGTTGCGCCCGTGCAGATCGAGCACGGTGTAATCAAACTGCGGCATACGCGTCTTCCTGTTGGCGGGTGACGCGCAGTGCTTCTTCCAGCGTGGTCAGGCCCTGCAGCACCGCCGCGCGTGCCGCATCGCCCAGCCGCGGTGCGCGCGCGAAGGCCACCGCAGCCAATGCATCTTCGTCGGCGTTATCGCCGATCAGGCGGCGCATCGCATCGTCCACGGCAATGGCTTCGTAGATGCCCACGCGCCCGACGTATCCGCTGTGGTGGCAGGCGTTGCAGCCCACCGCTGTGTAGATCGCCGCATCGGCCGGCGCTTCCAACAGGTGGGCCGTTCCGGCGTCGATCGGCCGTGCACTGCGGCATTGCGTGCACAAGCGCCGCACCAGCCGCTGCGCCAGGATCAGTCGCAGGCTGGAAGCCAGCAAGAACGGCTCGATTCCCATATCGCGCAACCGCGTGACGGCGCCCACCGCATCGTTGGTGTGCACGGTGGAAAGCACCAGATGGCCGGTGAGGCTGGCCCGTACCGCAATCTGCGCGGTCTCGGTGTCGCGGATCTCGCCGATCATCACCACGTCCGGGTCCTGGCGCAGGATCGCGCGCAGGCCGGCGGCGAAGGTCATGCCGACACGTGCGTTGACCTGGGTCTGGCCGACACCGTCGATGGCGTATTCCACCGGGTCTTCCACGGTGAGGATATTGCGCGAGCCATCGTTGAGCAGGCTCAGCGCCGCGTACAAGGTCGTGGTCTTGCCAGAGCCGGTGGGGCCGGTGACCAGCACGATGCCATTGGGCACCTGCAATGCACGCTGCACGGTGTGCATCGCCGCAGGTGGCATGCCCAGCTGCGCCAGCGACAGCGTGCCCTGCTCCTTGTCCAGGATACGCAGCACCACCCGTTCGCTACCGCGCGTGGGCAACGTGGACACCCGCACGTCCAGTGCCTTGGCCCCCATCACCAGCGACACGCGCCCATCCTGCGGGATGCGCTTTTCGGCAATATCCAGCCGCGCCATCACCTTGACGCGCGACACCAGCAGCGGTGCGATGCGTCCGGGCAGCGTGGCCGCCTCGCGCATCACGCCATCCACGCGCAGGCGCACGCGCAAGCGCGATTCGTAGGATTCCAGATGCACGTCGGATGCACCCAGCCGTGCGGCCTCGGCGATGATGCCGTTGATCAGGCGGATGATCGGCGCATCGTCCTGGCTCTCGAGCAGATCGGCAGTGGGGATGTCGTCGATCAACGAATCCAGGCTGCCATGCAGATCCAGCGCTTCCACCTGCACGCCTTGCTCCAGCCCGGCATCGGCGTAGATCTCCGACACATGCCGGTCGAACACCGACGGCGCCAGCGTGCGAACCTGCAACGGCATCCCTAACGCGCGGCGCAACTCGATGAGGGCCTGCACATCGCCACCTTCGCGCAAACCGATCTGCGCGGCGGTGTCGCTGCCAAGCAGCACTACGCCGTGACGCTTGGCGAAGGCATAGGAAATGCTGGGGCGGGCGGCACTCATGGCATCAACGCTGGACGGGACGCGCGCCGGGCGCAGGTGGCGTTGCAGGTGCCGGCGCAACGGACGACGGACCGGCCGGCAGCTGTGGCGGCTGCGCACGCAGGTAGTCGCGCACCAGCGCATCCAGCGCCGCTTCCGGATCGCCATCGGCCAGCTGACGCTCGCGCAGGTAGTTGTAGCGCGGCGCGGTCATGCGCTGGGCATCGGCTGCATCGCGAATGATGGTGGGGCGAATGAACACCATCAAATTGGTCTTGTCGCGGTTGCGCGATTTGTGCCGGAACAACGCGCCCAGGCCGGGCACATCGCCAAGTAACGGCACCTTTTCCACGGTCTGGCGGTCGTTCTGGTCGAGCAGGCCGCCAAGCGCGACGATGGCGCCGTTTTCCACCACCACGCGTGTTTCGATCTGGCGCTTGTTGAACACCAGCTCCGACGATTGCGCGCTGACCGGCCCGGCAATCGCCGAGACTTCCTGCTTGATCGCCAGCGTGATGCCGCCGGCGGTGTTGATCTGCGGGCGCACTTCCAGCTCCACGCCCACATCTTGGCGCTGGATGGTGCGGAATGGGTTGTCGTTGGCCGCGCCGAGCACTTCGCCGGTGGTGATCGGCACCTCCTGGCCTACCAGGATGCGCGCCTGCTCGTTGTCCAGCGTCATGATCGAGGGCGTGGACAACAGGTTGGAGCCGGTGTCGCTCTTGACCGCATCGATGATCATGCCGAACACCGCATCGTTGCTTTGCCCGGCCAGGCCGATCAAGCCGCCACTCAAGCCCAGCAACGATTGCGCAGCCACATTGCGCGCCTGTTCCAGCACCGAATCGTCGTCGGCATTGCCGCTGCGCGTGCCAGCTGCCGCCGCTGCCAGCGGCACGATGCCTGGCGCCGCGCCGCTGTATTGCGTGGCGAGCAAGGGCACCGTGCCATTGCGGCCAGCCAGCAGCAGCTGCACGCCCAGGCGCTTGGCGGCGGTGTCTGAAATCTCCACCACGATCGCTTCGACCAATACCTGCTCGCGATGCACATCCAGCTGCCGGATCACATCCATCAAGGCGCGCTGGGTTTCCGGATCGGCATTGATGATCAACGCATTGGAGCCTGGGTAGCGCACGATCACCGGGCGCTTGCCTGCCGCCGGCGCGATCACCTGCGTCTGCGCCGCGCCGCTCGCGGTGGCCACATCCACTGCATTGGTACGTGTTTCTTGCCCGGCCTGCGCCTCGTTGCCTGGCGTCTGCCCGACCAGCTGCTGCAGTACCGGCAACAATTGCTCCGCGCTGGCGTGCTGCAGGCGCACCACGCTGACGTCGCCGCGGCGCTCGGCGCGCCCGTCCAGATCGACTGCGGTGCGTACCACGCGCTGCAGCAGCGCGGGGTCGCCACGCACGATCAAGGAATTGCTGCTTTCCACCGGCAACACCGACAACACATTGCTGCGCTCGCCGCCTTGCCCGAACAGCGAGGTCAAGGTGCGCGCCAGTTCCTGCGCCGAGCTATTGCGCAGCGTCACCGTATCGATGGCCGCACGGTCGGTATCGATCTGCGCCACCAGCGTGCGGATGCGTCGCAGGTTATCGGCGTAGTCGGCAATCAACAGGCTATTGCCTTGCGGCATCGCCATGATCACGCCACCGCGCCCGACCAGCGGCTTGAGGATTTCTGCCGCGCTGCGTGCTTCCACGCGCTGCAGGGTGAAGACCTGCGTGGCAAATCCCAGGTTGCCGTTGGCGGCGCTACCCGGCTGCTGGGCGGCGGTGTCGTCGGGAATGATGCGGTAGGTCGATGGCCCGCTGGATACCGCAATCAATCCATTGGCACGCAGCACGGCCAGCAGCATGCCCAGCAGATCGGCTTCGGACATCGCCTGCGCGCGCGCCACGTTGACCGAGCCCTGCACACGCGTGTCCACGATGAAGGTAATGCCGGTGGCGCGCGAGACGTCCTGGATGAAAGCGCGCAGGTCCACGTCCTGCAGGCGCACTGCCGGCGCATCGGCAGCATGCAGTGCGGTCATCGGCACTGCGGGTAGCGCGAACAACAACGCGGCCGAGAGCAGCCAGAGCGGGCGGACAGCAATCATTGCGGGCGCTTCAAGGTCATGGTGTGGGTCTGGCCGTCGCGGCGGTAGGTCAGCGTGGCGCTCTGGCCATCGCGCAATTCTTCCTGCAACTCGCGCAGATGCTCTGCATCGAGCGTGCGGCCATTGATCTGGGTCAGCACATCGCCCGGCGCCAAGCCGGCCTGACGCAGCAGCGCGCCATCGCCGCGCGGCATGATGGTGAAACCGCCGCCATCGGCGCTGGCGCGCAAGCCGGCACTGGCGAGCAACTGCTGCGGGTCGACGGCGGTGGCTGCGCTCGTGCCTGCTGCCGCGCTGACATTCGATTGCACTGCTGCCGCGACGGCAGCCGATGCGGTGGGGCCCGCTGCTGCAGGAGGGAGCGCTGCTGCCGCAGCAGCGGATTCACCCAATGCAATGCGACGCACACTGCCGCCCGCGCGCACCAGCACATGATCGGCCGCGATCGCCTGCACCACCACGCCGGGCGCAACCGTGTCGCCTACGCGATAGACGCCTTGCCGACCGTCGCTACCGCTGAGATAGGCGGCCGCCTGGGTGCCGCCAGCACGCACGCCGTGCAGCACGATGCCATCGCTGTTGGCGTCGGATGCGATGCGATAGAACACATCGCGACGCAATGCCGACACGTCGGGACGCGTGACCGAAGTGCGCTGCGCAGTGCCCAATGGCCCGATCGGCGTGAGCACCAGCCACAACAGGCGCACACCTTGCAGCACCAGCAATGCAACCACGCCGCACGCCACCGCCGTGCGAGCGCCCGGCGCCAGCAACAAGGAATTCAACGAGGGCCAGGCGCGCTGCAAAGCGGACATCCGTCTCAGGATTTCGATTGGATGACAGAATGCGGCGACAATGTGTCAGTTCGAAGAAGCCGATGACAAATACCGACACACGGCGCCACATGGAAAATGCAAAACGCCCGCCATGCAATGCACAGCGGGCGTTTGCGATACGGGCAACCGCACCTCAAATCAGAAGCGCGCTGTCACACTGATGTCATAGCTGATGCCGGGCTGGTAGGTGTACAGGTCCACCCGGTTGCTCCCCACCTTCTGGTACTCCTGGTACTTGGTCTTGAGCAGGTTGCGCGCGGCAAAATTCACCGACACCGTATCGCCCGACCACGCCAGCCCCTTCTTGATCACCAGATCCAGCGAGGTGCCCGGTTTGTCGATGTAGTCAGGCTGCCCGGGGCGACCACGCGCGGACACCCGCTCGCCCACGTAGTTGGCGATCAGTGTCGCCTGGCTGTGCGTGCTCTCGCTTTCCACGCCGATCTGCAGGTTGGCGATGTCATCGGACTGGCCTTGCAAGGCCGAGCCATCGCGAATGAACAAGGTTGCCTGCACCGGTGCACTGAAGCCGAACGGCTGCACCGTATCGCCATCGCTGGCACTGACCTTGGACTTGGTGCGCGTGTAGTTGCCGGACACGAACATGCGCTTGTCGCCCCACCCGTCGGCAGCGATCGGCAACTGCAGATACTTCTTGGCCTCCAGCTCCACGCCATACAGCGTGGCCTTGGGCGCATTGATGAAGCTCTGCACGATGCCGCCGCCGGGGGCGTCGTTGACGATGGCTTCGATCGGCTTGTCGATGTTCTTGTAGAACGCGCCGACGGTGACGTACTGGCCCGGTTCGAAGAACCATTCGTAGCGCGCATCCAGGTTGACCAGCTCGCTATCGACCAAAAACGGGTTGCCGAAGAATTGGCGGTCGATGTCCGGGTCCAGATACTGCTGTGGCGCCATTTCGCGAAATTGCGGGCGTGCGATGGTCTTGGAAGCGCCAAAGCGCAGCTGCTGGTTCTCGGCAAAATTCCAGGTGAGCGTGGCCGACGGCAGCGCATAGCTGTTCTGCAACGGTGCCACGCCGTCCTGGCGCGTGCCGCTGAAGATGTCGTACGGATGCACCGCCTGGGTGGCGTCTTCATAACGCACGCCCGCCGTGGCGCGCAGTGTCGGCACGATCTCGCCCTCCGCCTGCAGATACGCCGCCTTGACCTTCAAGGTCGCCTCGTAGGCGGCCGCACCGAAACTGCCGGTGGTTTCGCGCAGGCGCAGCAGATCGTTGCTGAGGTTGTAATCGGAGAACAGATAATCCACGCGCTGATACTGGTTCAGGAACGGCAGCGGGCCGTCCAGCGCCAGGAAGCGGAATTCGCGGCTACACGCGCTGCGGTCGTTGTCCAGATAGGCCAGGCCGCCCTTGACGGTGAGGTCGTGCTCCATCGGCAAGCGCCAGGTGACATCCACGCCGCCGCTGGCCACCTTGTCGTCGACCTTGCTGAAGCGGGTGTAGTTCTGCACCCGCGAGGCGTCGTGCGCCCAGTAACCATCCAGCCGCTCGTAGCGAATGCCGGTTTCGTACGGCACATCGCGGCTGGCGTTGGCCACTGCAGCCCGCCATTCGATCTTCAGGTCATCGTATTGGCCGAACGCGTGCGTGCCGCGCAGCTGGTTGTTGATCAACTGCCGCGCGTACCACTCGGTGTTGTCGTCGCGCACGTCAAAACCTGCCAGCTCGTCGCGACCGGCGCGGCTGCGCGCCACCTTCAAGGTGTCGTGCACGTACAACGTGGTCCAGCCGATGGCATGCCGGCCGTATTCCCACCCCAGCCCCAGCATGCCGTTGCTGCGCACATTATTGCGGGTGGTGGCGAAGTCGTAATTGGAATTGAACTCGACGCTGTCGCCGACAAAGATACCGTCCTGCTGCTTGCCGGTGCGCGTGCGCCACTCGTTGTCGTAGCTGGCCACCGCGATAACACCCAGTTTCGCCTCGCCCACGTCCATGCTGTAACCGGCGCTGCCGCCGACATTGACGTCCGGAGCGATGCTGTCCTTTTCCTGCAGCACATACAGGTTGGCATCGTTCAAACTGCGCCCGATGCGGCGGATGTCTTCGCGCGAAAAGCTGCCCAGATCGACCCGGCGGCCGGTCCTGATCGCATCGCGCAAGGCAGCAGGCTGCTTGCGCGTACCATCATCAAAACCCCACTCGTCATCGTCGGAGCCGTAATAGGTCAGGCCTTTTTCGCCGGTGCTGACGCTGTTGGCACCGCCACCCACGGTCAACGACAGGAATGGCTTGTCGGGGATTTCCATCGACTGCAGATCGATCACGCCGCCGCCGAATTCGCCCGGATAATCGGCCGAATAGGTCTTTTGCACGGTCACGCTGGCCAGCACGTCGCTGGGGAACAAGTCCAGCGGCACCACGCGCTGCATCGGCTCGGGGCTGGGCAGCGGCGAACCGTTGAACAACGCCGACGAATAGCGCTCGCCCAGGCCGCGCACATACACATACTTGCCGCGCGACAGGCTCAGCCCGGTGACACGCGTCAGCGCCACCGCGGCGCTGCTGTCGCCAGTGCGCTCCATGTCTTCGCGCGTCACGAACGAGGCCACTTCGGAGGTTTGCAGCATCGGCTCGGGAATGTATTCGCCACGCACCACGACCTGGTCGAGTTGCTTGGGCACACTGGTACTGGCCGCGCTGGACGTACTGCTGCCGGCGTCGGCATCGCTGGTGGTCGACTGCGCCATGGCGGCGCCGGACATCAGCAGGGTGGAAATGGAAAGAGACAGGCCCGTCCGCGAAAGACGGGCAACAGCAGAGGTTCGCATCGTGGGAGCCCTGGCAACAGAAAGATGAAGCTGGACGCATCGCACGGCGACCGATGACCGCCGTGCGATGCCATGCCTCAGCAGGGACGATCGGCGGTCAGGCCGCAGGTCCAGCCCTGCCACCACGTGTCGTTGGCATCGCGCACGCCACCGATGTAGTTAACCTGTTGGAAGAAGCTGCTCACCCCGTTCAAGCCCTGGAACGCCGGTACTGCGGATTCATTGGCGCCATTGACGAAGGTGTTATGCAATGTGGACACGCCATTGGCGACATTGTTGGTGCCGGCTGCAAACTGGCTGGCCGCACGCGCGTCGCTGCCGAAGGCGGTCGGGCAGGCGAAGAACACCGAATTGAAGGTACCGAGCGTGTCGGTATCGGCCAGGTTGAAGCACACCAGCCCATCACCGGTGCCGCCGGCTGGGCGGGTCACCACCGAGTTGTAGAACGCGGCCTGCGTGCCCTGGTTGAGCATGATCGCCGCACCGGCGCGCGCATTGCCCACGTAGGTGAAGTTGGCCACCTTGGGGCGCGAATACGGCTGTCGACGCAAGCTGCTCCACTCGTTCATGCGGTCGCCGCCGCCGGCGCGCTGCACCACGATGCCGAACTGCAGTGCACCGCTCCAACCGGCATCGGTATCCAGCGAATCGTCGTCGGCACCGGTGATGACCAGATGGCTACCGTTGACCGTACCGCCGAACCATTCGATGCCGTCGTCGGAGCTGTTGTGGATCTGCACATAATCCAGCTTGGTGCCGCTGCCCACGCCCGCCAGCGTGATGCCTTGCAATTCGTTATTCGGCGAAATTTCGAAGCCCGAATACATCACGCGCAGGTAGCGCATCGAACCGCTGTTGTCGGTGGCGTTGTTGCCGCCATAGAACGCGTTAGTCCCCTCGACCTGCGCCTGACATTCCGGCGTACCGGACACCGTGGTGCCCGGGCAGTTGTTGATCGCCGCACGCCCCAGCACCACGATGCCGCCCCACAGGCCGATGGTGTTGGCACTGACCGTACTCTCCAGCGCCTGACGCGCGGTGAACACGATCGGCGCAGTCGCACTGCCTTCGGCAAAGATCTGCGAACCGCGATTGACCACGATGTAGTCGCTACCGGCCGAGCCGAACAGGGTCACGCCCGGCTCGATGGTCAAAACACCCTGCGTGCTGCCGGCTGCCGGTGCGGTGGCGTTGCCACCGCGGTCGGTACCTACATTGACGCGGCCGCTGATCGAGTAGACGGTGCCCGCGCGCGCCGGCACCACCAGGTTGCCATTGATGGTTTCCGGCAACTGGCAGGCGCGTAGCGTGTTGTTGGCGATGGTGCCGACATTGGAAAAACCGCTCGGGCAATCGGCGGCCGGGCCGCTCGGTGCAGGTGCCGGCGTTGGTGCAGGCGTGGGCGCCGGCGTCGGCGCGGGGGCCGGTGCCGGCGGGAATGCGCCTTCACCTGGCGAGGCGACACGGTCGGCTCCGCCACCACAGGCCGACAGCGCCAGTGCGGTACCAAACGTCATGAGAAGTGTCTTGCTGCTGTTGCGAACGGCCATGCGGCTGATCTCCAGGTCAAAGGGTCCGGTATGAAGAGGAGTCGTCAAGAATTGGTGGCGTTCCGCGCACTGCAGTGGCGAGCACGTTCAAGATCCCCGTCACTTTTATAGTGGGCGTCTGTTTCATTTGTCTTACCGCGACACAATTGACATACGAGTGCCACACGACGACATGCATTGTAGAGCCATGACACACACAGATATCCCCAATCCGCTGGCCGACTGGATCGTGGCGCAAGCCGTGGCCGGCCATTCGCCCGAGCAAGCGCTACAGCCGCTGCTTGATCAGGGCTGGAACGAGCAGGACGCCATCGATGCGGTCGAGGCACTGGTCCGTGCGCACATCCAGCAACACGCGCAAGCGAATGGCTTGCCGATGCCGGTGCGCGTGCCCGCGTTGCAACAGGACACCGATGCGTCGCTGCTTGCGTTGGGCGACCGCGATGTGCGCGTGCTGGTCAGCCTGTTGCTGCCACGCGTGGTGGTACTCGGCGGTTTTCTTTCCGACGAGGAATGCGATGCATTGATCGCCTTGGCCCAGCCGCGCCTGGCGCGCTCGCGCACCGTGGACGATGCAAGCGGAGAGCACGTGGTGCATGCAGCACGCACCAGCGACAGCATGTGTCTGCGCGTCGGCCAGGATGCGCTGTGCCAACGTATCGAAGCGCGCATCGCGCGCCTGCTCGACTGGCCAGTCGATCACGGCGAAGGGTTGCAGGTGCTGCGCTACGCCACCGGTGCGGAATACAGGCCGCATTACGATTACTTCGACCCGGACGCAGCGGGCACCCCGGTATTGCTGCAGGCCGGCGGGCAACGCGTCGCCTCGCTGGTGATGTACCTCAACACGCCAGAACGCGGCGGCGCGACGCGCTTTCCCGATGCGCATCTGGATGTCGCTGCAGTCAAGGGCAACGCAGTGTTTTTCAGCTACGACCGCCCGCACCCGATGACACGCAGCCTGCACGCCGGTGCGCCGGTATTGGCCGGCGACAAGTGGGTGGCCACCAAGTGGCTGCGCGAACGCGCAGTGCGCATGCCCGCATAAGCACGGCAACAACGCGCCGGCGGGATCGGCCACGTCGGCCGCCAGCGCGGAACGGCACAGCACCTGCATCGCCTGCAGTGCGGTAGCTATTGGCTATTGGCGGTTCCCCACGCTGCGCATCGCCAATACGCAAACCGCGCACCACGCGTTGCAACACGATTCTTTGCTGACCGTCGCCAAAGACGGCAGCAGCACACCACGAATTGAATTTGCCAGCAAATGTTATAACATGTCATTTCTGACACATAATTCCATTGCCCCCAGGTCTTGTCCGCTTCATGAAGATCCATCCCCTCGTGGCGACTGTCGCCGCTCTGCTGTTCGCTGCCGACGCACGCGCGCAGTCCTCCGATTCGGCACTGACGCTCGGCAAGGTCGACGTCCATCAGCATCACGAAGGCCAGCTCAGTGCGCATCAGGTGCTGACGTCGGTGGATGTCCTGGGCGCCGACCAGATCGAGGACAAGAACGTGTCCTACAGCTGGGAATTGCTGGGGCAGATGCCAGGCATGCAGTTGACCGAAACCCGCCAGGGCGCCGAATCGGGCAAGGTCAGCTTCCGCGCCTTCAACGGCGAGGGCTATCTCAATGCGATCAAGACCCTGATCGACGGCATTCCCAGCAACGTCAACAGCGGCAACCAGCGCTTCATCGACATGCTGTTTCCACTGGAAATCAGCTACATCGAGGTGGTGCGTGGCACCAACGATCCGCGCTATGGGCTGCACAACATCGGCGGCAACATCAACTTCGGCACTCGCCAGGGCGGCAGCTACACCGATGCCCGCGTGGCCTACGGCAGTTACGCCAGCCGCGATGCGCAGATCGCGATCGGGCGCGAACGCGACGGATTCGCGCAGAACTACTTCATCGGCGCGCAGGCATCGGATGGCTATCGCGCGCACGATCGTTCCAGCAAGTATGTGCTGGGCGGCAAATGGTTCTACGGCAACCTCGACGACGGCATGCGCATCGGTCTGACGGCACGCACCTACCGCAACCAGGCCGACGAACCGGGCTTCATGACCGCAGCAGAGCTGCAGGCGGATCGGCGCAGCTCGGACCGCCGCAACCGCAACGATGGCGACGACCGCGACATGCAGCAGCTGGGCATGCATCTGGACCTGAAACTGACCGACGCCCTGTTCCTGGGCAGCAAGCTTTACTACAACCGCTACGAAGACGACCGCCGGGTGACCTTCAGCGACCTGCCCACCGGCAATGCGCCGCGCCAGCGTCGGCGTTGGAACGAAACGCAGGTCGGCATGCTCAACACCCTGACCTTGCGCGCCAACGACCTGCTGACCCTGGAAGGCGGCATCAACTACGAACATCAAGACAATGCATACCGGCGCGAGCGCTTCAACTATGCCGAGCCCACCGACTTTGCCGCAGCGCCGGCGCGCATCCAGAACGCGGACCGCTATACGTTCGACAACTGGGGCGCCTACGTACAGGCCATCTATCAGCCGGTCGAGGCCCTGAAGCTGGTGCCGGCCTATCGCGTGGACCGCTTCGACGGCGACACCCAGCTGCCGGGTGCGGTACGCGCACCGCTGCAGCGTTACGGCAGCATCGGGCAGCCCAAGCTCAGCGTGATCTACGCCCTGACGCCCAGCACCAACGTGTACGCCAACTGGGGCCGTACCTTCCAGGTGTTGACCGGCTCCACCGCCCCGGCCTATCTCACCCCAGGGCAAGCCGGCATCCGCCCTTCCACCAACACCGGCGTCGAGCTGGGCATGAAATTCAGCCCATTTGCAGGCAGCCAGGCGCGCGTCGCCGTCTGGCAACAGGATGCGGAAAACGAAGTCTCGAACATGCCGGCCACCGGCACCACCGTGACCTTGGGCAAGACGCGTCGCCGCGGTGTGGATGCGCAGATCAGCGCACAGCTGGGCGATCGATGGACGCTCTGGGCGTCGCATGCCTACCAGGAAGCCAAGATCACGCGCGACGACCGTGCCGCCGCATTGTCGCTGCAAGGCAACGAAGTCATCGCCACGCCCCGCTACATCAGCAACATCGGCGTGGACTACCGCGCGACCGAGGCGTTGCAACTGGGCCTGCAGGGGCGCGCCCAGGGCGACTACTACCTCGAGGAACGCAACGTGGCAGGCAAGTACGGCGGCTTTGCGACGCTCGACCTCACCGCGCGCTACACGATCAACCCGAACTGGAGCGTGGACATGCAGGTCCGCAATGCCACCGGTCGCGCGTATGCCTACGTGTGGTACGACAGCTTCTTCTGGGCACAGGCGCAGCCCATGTTCTCGCCGGCCGCCGGACGGCAGCTGTATCTCGGGCTGAGGATGAAGCTGTAACGGCCGCGGTCGCTGTGGCGACGTGCCAGCCACTGGTCCGCAACGCAGCGTAGCGACTGCACAACCTTGCATCGCACAGCCAGCAGCGGATGCCGCGCCGCGGCCGCGGCACGCTGCCGTGGAGCAAGCGGTCGTGCAGCGCGACGCGTTAGATCGCTGCGGCAACACGCGGCCGGCAACCAGGACCGCGCTGCCGCCCGGCTCCGTTTACCGCAGCGGGCAGGCACCTGGCCTGCCGCGGCTTCGTCAAGCAGCGTCACCGCCGTCCAAACAGGCGCCGATCGATCCGCACCATCACAAATCGCAATGGCGTCCATGCCAGACATAGCCCGGCGAGAATGCCCAGCGTATCGGCCAGTGCATCGTACGGGTCGGCGCTGCGATTGGTGGTCAGCGCGCCTTGCGCGATTTCGATGCCGATGCCCAGCAGCACCAATCCGAACGCAGCCAACGCCAGCGCGCGCCGGGTGGCAAACAACTGCACCGCTCCCCAACACAACAGCGCGAAGGTCAGGAAATGCTCGGCCTTGTCGCTGTTGGACGGCAACTCCGGAAACTCCGGCGGCGGCCCCATGCACACGGCAATGACCACAACGATCGCCGCGACCCACAAGCCCACCCACAAGCGCGGCCGATGAAACGGTCGTAGTGCCGAACTCACAACCGCCATGTCAGATCGCCGGACAGGAATGCAGGGGCAAAATCGACATCGCGCGAGAAGCCCATCACCTGGAAGCGCTCGCCCATCTCGCTGGGCAGGGTCAGCCGCTTGATCTGTTCGCGCAGACGCATGCGCCCCACTTCATCGGTGCGCGTATCGGCCTGCGCCAACAATGCGTCCAGCCCATTGCCGAGCAGGAAGCTTGCTTGCGTGCAATACCCGGCCAACTCGAAACCTGCGCCGGTGCCTGCCTCGGCCAACGCGGTGAAGTCCACCGATGCGGTCAGATCCTGCAGACCCGGCCAACGGTAGAGATCTTCATGCATGCGATGCCGGTAAAACGCACGCAAGGTGCCGTCCTCGCGCTGCGCACGATAGAACTCGCCGCGCGGGTAACCGTAGTCGACGAACAACATCGCGCCACGCTTCAAACCGCCGGCGACCGCCTGGACCCAGTACGGCAATTGCGGCAGCAGCTCGGAGCGATAACCATCGGCGAACGGCTGCTCCAGATAGCGCTCCAGGTGACGCACGGCTGCGCTCAGCAACGCATCGGCCGGTTGCTCGCCACGCGCGAAGTGCTGCTGGGCATCCAGCACCACGGTTTCTTCATACACCTGCCCATCGCGCAGTGCGAAGCGCGGCGTGGGCAAGGCGTCGATGACTTCGTTGGCAAACAGCACGCCATCCCAATCGTCCGGGAATGGCGCATCCAGCCATTCCACCAGATCGAACACCGGCGGGATCAGGCTGCGCCCCAGCCGCTCGCGCTGACGTTCGCGCAGGTCGGCGCTGGGCTCCAGAATCGCGTAGCGCTCGGGCAACGCGTCCAGTTCCAGCAGCCGCTTGAGCGTGACTTCGGCAAACGCACCGCTGCCGCCGCCCACTTCCAGCACCCGCGCCTGCGGCCCGAGTTGCTGCAATACCGGCGCCAACGCGCCGGAGACGGTGGCCGCAAACAACGGCCCCAATTCCGGGGCGGTGACGAAATCGCCGGCCTCGCCGAACTTGCTGGCGCCGGCGCTGTAATAGCCCAGGCCCGGCGCATACAGCGCCAGCTCCATGAAGCGCGAGAACGGAATCGCACCACCGGCGGCCTGGATTTCGGCGCGTACGTGCGCAGCCAACCGGTCGCTATGGGCCAGCGCGTCCGGATCGGGTGTGGGAAGGTCGGCGTGCATGCGGGCACCGGTTGCGGGGACAATGCACAGGATAGCCGAGCCCTCCGCAACGCCGAGCGAGTACGCCATGACAGACAGTTCCAAGGTGGTGTTGATCACCGGCGCAGCCCGCCGCATCGGCGCGCAGATCGCCACCACGCTGCATGCTGCCGGCTACCGCGTTGCGCTGCATGCACACCGCTCCGCCGAGGTGCTGGACGCACGTGTGGCCGAACTGTGCGCCCAGCGTGCCGGCAGCGCACACGCCCTGCACGCCGATCTGCGATTGCCCGACGCACCTGCGCACTTGGTGGCCGACTGCCTTGCCGCCTTCGGTCGCCTGGATGGCGTGGTCAACAACGCCTCGGCGTTCTACCCCACCCCCGTGGGCGCGGCCACGGCAGCGCAGTGGGACGAATTGTTTGCGGTCAATGCACGCGCGACGTTCTTCATCGCGCAAGCCGCCGCCGCGCAGTTGCGCCAGCGGCGCGGGGCCATCGTCAACCTCACCGATCTGCACGCGCAGCAACCGATGCGCAACCACCCGCTCTACAGCGCCTCCAAGAGCGCGCTGGAAATGCTGACCCGGTCGCTGGCGCTGGAACTGGCGCCACAGGTGCGCGTCAACGCGGTCGCGCCTGGCGCCATCCTGTGGCCGGAAGAAGGCAAATCCGCCGACGCCAAGCAGGCGCTGCTCGCGCGGACGCCACTGGCGCGCATCGGTACGCCGGAGGAAATTGCCGAAGCGGTGCGCTGGCTGCTGGACGACGCCAGCTTCGTCACCGGCCATACCCTGCATGTGGATGGTGGCCGCCAGCTCAGTTGAACGCCGCTTCGGTGGCCTGCGCGCTTGCGCTGCGCAGGGACGCTCTCTGTGTCATGCACGTGAGCTCGGCTGCGACCTCGCCGGCGTGCGTCACTGCCAGACAGTGACGCCCGTCATCGCGCGACCTGCGCGCCTGCCCGGCCGCGCTCAGCCGCGCTGCCTGCACAGCGCTATTGCGTGACGCTCAACTGCGGCGCAGCCGCATCCAGCTCCACCGTGGCAAACGCGCTGCCGTGCTGCGGATGCGCCTGCCACAGGGCTGCCAGCGTCTGCCCGCTCAGCGGGTCGATGAAGTCCGGCGCGATGTCGGCCAGCGGCTTGAGCACGAATGCGTGTCTGAGTTCGGGCCGCGGGATGCGCAGATGCCCGGGGCCTTCGACGATACGGTCGCCGAAGAACACCACATCCAGATCCAGGGTGCGGTCGCTGAAACGCGGGCCGCTGCGATCGCGTCCATGCGCATCTTCCAGTGCATGCAGCCAGCGATCCAGCGCGTCCAGATCCAGATCGGTCTGCAGTACCACCGCGTTGTTGACGAAGTCCGGCCCATCGAAGCCCACCGCGGGCGTGCGGTACGCGGGCGACACGACGATCTGGCCGAAGCGCGCGCGCAGGGCGGCGACAGCCAAGCGCAGGTAGTGGGTCGGCTGGACGTTGCTGCCGAGGCTGAGAAGCACGGTGGTCATACGTTATTCGCGCACGCGGCCGGCGTGGACGTCAACTGTTGCAATCGTGTTGCATCCATCGACGCATGCACCGGGTGCGCGCAAACGTAGTGTCAGGCCACTTCCAGCGCATGCGAAACGGCGCGGAACACCCGGCGCATTTCCAGCGGCTTGCGCAGCACATGCACTGGCAGATCCGCCGGGAAATGCGCACGCTGCAACGGCGCGCCAACATCTTCCAGCACGATCGCCGGCCCCTGGTAGCCCAGCTCCTGCATGCTCAGCAGCACACTCACTGCCGAAAGCAGGATGATGTCGCTGTCGATGATCACCAGATCCGGCATCGCATGCTGCTGCACCAATTGCAGTGCCGCGGCGCCATCACTGGCCAGCTGCGGCTGATAACCCTGGCTGGAGAGCGCATTGCCCAGTAGCGACAGGCGCGTTGCCTCGCCATCGACCAGCAAAATGCGCTGCCCGTGACCAAGCGGGAGCGGCAGTTCGGCTTCGGTCACCGCCGCCGACACCGCACGCATCGGCACGATCATGTCAAAGCGCGTGCCTTCGCCCAGCCGGCTATCGACCACGATGCTGCCGCCATAGCTTTCGATGATGCGCTTGCACGAAATCAGTCCCAACCCAGTGCCATCGGCCTTGGTGGTGAAGAAAGGACTGAACAGGCGCGCGCGGGTTTCGTCGCTCATGCCTACCCCGGTGTCGGACACGCTCATGCGCACGCGCGAGGCATCGTAGCGATCGGCTGCCAGGATCAGTCGGCCGCCCTCCGGCATCGCCTGGATCGCGTTCAAGCCCAGGTTGAGCAGGCATTGCTGCAGTTCGGTGTAGTTGGCCTCGATGGTCAGGTCCGCAGCGATGGTGTCCATCTGCAGACGCACGCCGTCGGGCAGGCTGCTCTTGAGCAGCATCTGCACGGCCTGGAACAGATTGGCGATGGAGACCTGCTCGCGCGGCTTGTTGGAACCGCGCACGAACGAGAGCATCGACTCGGCCATCTCATGCCCGCGCCGGCCGCATTCGGCCACCACGTTGGCCAGCTGACGCAGCTGCGGGTCGTCGGTGCGCCCGGCCAGCAGGTCGGGCACGATCAACAACGGTTGCAGGATATTGCGCAGGTCGTGGCTCAAACCGGCCGCCAGCATCGCCAGGCTTTCCAGACGCTGTGCGCGCATCAGCTCGCTTTCCACGCGCTGGCGCTCCAGATCGGCGCGCGCCTCGCGGATCGCGCGGATTACCGCGCTCGGCAAGCGCGTCGGATTGTGCTTGATGATGTAGTCGTTGGCGCCATCCTGCAGCGCCTTGACCGCGGTCTCCTCGCCCATGGTGCCGGAGACGAAGATGAAGGGCGTGGCGCCGTTCTGGCGCACCAGGCGCAGCGCCTGGTGGCCGGAAAAGCCCGGCATGCTCAGGTCCGACAGCACGATGTCCGGCTGGAACTCATCCAGCGCGGCGCGCAGCGACGGCTCGCTGTCCACACGCTCGAATGCCGCATCCAGCCCGGCCTCGAGCAACTGATCGGACAACAGCTCGGCGTCTTCCGGTGAATCTTCCACCAGAAGGATCTTCAGCTGCTCCAGGTTGCCCCCCTCATGCGGCATGGTTCAGTCCAGCTCCGGTGCCTGGTTGATGACCGCCCAGAAGGTGCCGAGCGTCTTGACCGCATTGAAGAACTGGTCCACGTCCACCGGCTTGACCACATAGGCATTCACGCCCAGGTCCCAACTGCGGGCCAGATCGCTTTCTTCGCGCGAGGACGACAGGATCACCACCGGCAGGCGCTTGAGCGTTTCGTCGCTGCGCACCTGCTTGAGCACTTCCAGCCCGTCCAGGCGCGGCATCTTGATGTCCAGCAGCAGCACGGCCGGCAGGCCTTCCTCGCGGTCGGCAAACACGCCACGGCGCAGCAGGTAGTCCATGGCTTCCACGCCGTCTTCGACGTGCACGATGGGATTGGCAAGGCGGGCTTCGCGCAAGGCGTCGACCGCCATCTCCGCATCGGCCGGGCTGTCTTCTGCCAGAAGAATGGTACGGATGGCGGTCATGCAATGAACTCTTGGTTGGGCGCTTCAAGCGCAGGAGGTAACACGAAATAAAACGTGGCGCCCTCGTCGACGGCGCCTTCGGCCCACACCCGGCCGCCGTGACGCGTCAACACGCGCCGCACGCTGGCCAGTCCGATGCCGGTACCAGCGTATTCGCTGGCCTTGTGCAAACGTTGGAACACACCGAACAATTTTCCGCTGTATTCCATGTCGAAACCGGCGCCGTTGTCGCGCACGCTGAACTGGTGGCCGCCGTCGGACATCGGCGTATAGCTGACCTCGATTTTGGCCACCTCGCGCTTGGCGCTGTACTTGACCGCATTGCCGAGCAGGTTCATCCACAGCTGGCGCATCATGTTTTCGTCGGCAACCAGCACCGGCAGCGGTGCGATATGCCATTCCACCCGGTGGCCGGTGTTCTCGCTCTGCACGCTGGAATCCAGGATCGCACGCGTTTCGGCCACCAGCGACTGCATGTCCACCGCCTGCAGGCGCAGCGCACCGCGGCCCAGGCGCGAATACACCAGCAGATCGTCGATCAGCGAGGCCATGCGCCGCGCCGAGCTGCTGATCACTTCCATGTAATGGCGCGACTTCTCGTCGGCCGCATCGCCCAGGTGGCGCGCCAGCTTGTCGGAGAATCCGGCCACGTGCCGCAGCGGGGCGCGTAGATCGTGCGAGACCGAGTAACTGAAGGCTTCCAGCTCGCGGTTGACTTCCGAGACCTGCTCCACCTTGCCTTCCATCTGCCGGTTGAGCTCCTGGATACGCAACTGCGCGGCCTTCTGCAGGCTGATGTCGCTCACCGTCATCAGCACCACGTCTTCGTCGGTGCTGTCGGGCAACGGCATGCGGCGTGCATTGATCAACATGGTGCGTAGCACGCCGTCGGCGGCGCGCTGCTCGTGTTCGAAGTCCCACAACTCGCGTCCACGCAACAACACGTCCGCCAGCCGTTGATGGATCTGCGCATCGCGCCAGACGCCCTCGCCCACCTCTTCCAGTGGCATCAATTCGTTGCCGCGCTCTTCCAGGCCATACAGGTCGGCGAAGGCCGGGTTATGCAACACGATGCGCTGGCTGGCATCCAGCAACACGATCGGCTCGCGCACGGTTTGCAGCACCGAGCTGGCGCGCCCGTTGGCGCGCAGGTATTCCTGCTCGGCCGCCAGGCGGCGGCGGATCTGCCGCTGCAGCAGCCAGGTCACCGTGCCCAGCAGCAGCAACTGCACCCCCAGCGCCGCCCAACTCAGCACTGCGTAATGCAAGCGCTCGGTCTCGGCGCGCGCATTGCGCAGCGCCAGCAACCGGCCTTCGGCGCTTTGCAGGTCGTCGATCAGCACACGGATCGGGTTGTTCACGGTCATGTCGTTGATCAGCGCGCGTATTTGCTCCGGCGCGGTGGTCACCGCAATGCGCTCGGCCAACAACAGGCGCCGTTCGATGGTGCTCTGGATACGCCCGATGCGTACCAGCTGCGCGGGGTTGTCCTTGGTCAGTTCGATCAGTCGCTGCACGGCGGCCAGCGCCTCGCGCCGGCCGCGGCGCATGCGCTCGTTCAGCGCCTCGCGCTCCACGCCGTGCGAGCGCATCAGCGCCGCCGATTCGGCATCGCGCATCGCCGCCTCCAGGCGCTGTGCGGTCTCCTGCACTTGCTGGCTATGCGACACCCACGACGCAGCCTGGTTCGCGTTGCGGGCCATTTGCTGCAGCAACAGTGAGGGCACCACCACAATCAGGAATACGGCAACCGCCAACAAAGGCAGGCGCCAGCGATCCCATTTGTCTGCTTGGACCGTTGTTTGCATTGCTGGACCGAATTCCGCTCACTGCAGGGCCAAGGACTGATCGGCATTGTCTCCGATCACGCAGCTTGCCAGATTAATGATTCAGAGAAATCATGTCAGCCTACGACATAGCTGAATAGGCATAGCATACGTGCAGTATGCGTGAAAACCGCGCGAGTGCGTTGCCGACCATCGGCTCAGCTGACACCTCCTCAAAACGAAAAAAGGCGCACTCCGTGGAGTGCGCCCGGTGCTCGGGTCGCCGCCTCGCCTCGGCGACCCGGCATTCGCAGCAGCTGCGCTTACTTCTTCGCAGCGGTGACCTTCAGGCCGGTCGACTTGACGCTCTTGACGCCCTCGATGCCCTTGGCAACGGCAACGGCCTTGTCATGCTCGGCCTGGGTGGCAACCGCGCCGGTCAGGGTCACGATGCCGTTCTTGGTCTCGACCTTCACGTCGGTACCCGAGACATTGTCGGTGGCCAGCAGATCGGCCTTGACCTTGGTGGTGATCCAGGTGTCGGTGACCGGCTTCTTGGACTCGTTCATGCCGGCAGCGTGGTCCTTGTGGTCGGCATGTTCCTGCGGTGCCGCAAATGCCTGCGACGCGCCGAGGGTCAGACCGAGCGACAGCGACAGAGCCAGCAGCTTGCGTGCATGCGTCATGTTCTTCATACCAAGCACCTCCTGTTGAATGTGGGCGCAGCTTGCGGTGGCGCTCGTCGAGCAGACGTGACCGTTGCATGCAGAGGTTGTGAACCCTGCGCACACGGGCAGGTGCAATACCATGCGGGCTCCCTCCGTCGTTGCGATGAACCGTTTTCAATGCCTAAACAGTTCAATCTGGCCGTCGTCGGCTACGGCTATGTCGGCCGCACCTTTCATGCACCGCTGATCGCAAGCACCCCCGGCCTGCAGTTGCACAGCGTGGTGTCGTCCAAGCCACAACAGCCGCAGTCCGATTTTCCCGGCGTCACCGTGGTGGCCGACCTCGACAGTGCGCTGGCCGATCCCGCACTGGATGCCGTAGTGCTGGCCACCCCGAACCACACCCATGCCCCCTTCGCGCTGAGCGCCCTGGCCGCCGGCAAGCATGTGCTGGTGGACAAGCCATTTGCATTGGATGCGACGCAGGCGCAGCAGATGGTCGATGCCGCCGATGCGGCGGGATGCATCATCAGCGTGTTCCAGAATCGCCGCTGGGATGCGGACTTTCTCACCGTGCGCCGGCTGATCGAAGAAGGCCAGCTGGGCGAGGTGGTGGAATTTCATTCGCACTTCGACCGCTATCGCCCGCAGGTCCGCGACCGTTGGCGCGAGAGCGATGGCCCCGGTGCCGGACTGTGGTACGACCTGGGCCCGCATCTGCTCGATCAGGCGATGCAGTTGTTCGGTATGCTGCAGGGCATTGGCGCGGATCTGCAACGTCAGCGCGAGCAGGCGCGTAGCGTGGATTATTTCCACGTCACCCTGCACTACCCTCGGCTGCGCGTGATTCTGCACGCAGGGTCGCTGGTGGCCGATGGCAGCCTGCGCTTCGCCGTGCATGGCACGCGCGGCAGTTACCTCAAGCACGGCCTGGATACGCAGGAAGACCAGCTGCGCGCCGGCCGTCGCCCCGGCACGGTCGGCTGGGGCGTGGACCCTTTGCCGGGCACGCTCACCCGCGTCGATGACGAAGGCCGCATCCACACCCATCAGCCCGACAACCTGCCTGGCGACTATCGGCAGTGCTACGCCGCCTTCCGCGACGCGCTGGCAGGCACCGGCGCGGCGCCGGTCAGCAGCAGCGATGCGGTGCAGCTGATGCAGTTGGTGGACCTGGCGCAACGCAGCGCTGCGGACGGCCAAGTGCAGTGGTTGGATGCCGCGCGCGGCTAATAACGCTGAGACGGTTGCCCACTTCCAGCGGTGCGCGCCGCACTCCAGGCGCGCACCGTCATTGCATCCAAGTCCTTACGCGTCCTTGCTACCGATCGTCGGCGCTGCCGAGGTCGTGGTCATCACCGCGTGGCCGCCGAACTGGTTGCGCATCGCCGCCAGCAGTTTGTCGGTAAACGAATCCTTGTCGCGCGAGCGCAGCCGCTCCATCAGCGACAACGTGATGACCGGTGCAGAGACTTCCAGATCGATCGCTTCGGCAACCGTCCAGCGGCCTTCGCCCGAATCGGCCACGAATGGCGCAATGCCGGCCATGGTCGGGTTGTGCGTCAATGCATCGGCCGTCAGATCCAGCAGCCACGAACGCACCACGCTGCCATCGCGCCAGATTTCGGCAACTTGGTGCAGATCCAGCGCAAATTCGGCCTTGTGCTGCATCAGCGCGAAGCCTTCCGCGTAGGCCTGCATCATTCCGTATTCGATGCCGTTGTGGACCATCTTGGTGAAGTGGCCGGCACCGCTCTGGCCAACGCGTCCCCAGCCCTTGTCCGGCGCCGGCGCGAGCGTTGCCAGGATCGGGTGCAACGCCGTCACCGCCGCTTCGTCGCCACCTACCATCAAGCTATAGCCTTCCTGCAGGCCCCAGATGCCACCGCTGGTGCCGCAATCGACAAACGCAATGCCACTGGCGTGCAGCAATGCTGCGCGCCGCTGCGAATCCTTGTAGTACGAATTGCCGCCATCGATGACGATGTCGCCGGCCTGCAGCAAGGGCAGCAGCTGCGCCAGCGTGTCATCGACGATCTTGCCGGCCGGGACCATCAACCACACCACGCGCGGGCTCGGCAGTGCCGACACCAGCGCTGCCAGCGCATCGGCGGTGACGATGCCCTTGGCTTGCGCGCTGGTGCGCGCGTTCGCGCCTGGATCGTAGCCATGCACGCGATGCCCGCCATTGACCAAACGCTCGGCCATGTTGGCGCCCATGCGGCCCAGTCCCACCATACCCAGTTCCATAATCGCTCCTCATGATCTGATCAGTGCAGGGTGCCACGTTCGGCGTACGCTGGCGTGGCGGAATTCTCAATGGATTGTTCCGCGACGGTGGCGGCGCTGCACTGCTGCAGCTGCCAGTCGATCCACCGCCAATACAAGGTGGTGCGCAGATTGTGCAACGTCAGGTCGATGGCATACGGGGTGCGCGGGTTACGGTCGAGCAGGCGTGCCACGTGGTAGCCGATCGGCTTGGTGCCCTTGGGGTGCACATAGACCAAAAAGCCTTGGTAGAACGGGTCATCCAGCAGCATCTGCAGCTGCTGCAGCCGGGTCTGCTGCTGCGGGTCGAGCGTGGCGCGCAACGTTGCATCGCGCTCGTAAAGCAGGCGCTCGAAGCGGCGCTTGCCAGGCCCACGCAACTGCTTGGCCAATTCCCAGATCTGCCGGTTGCGCGCGTCGTAGTACGCAAAGCCACCGTGCCGCGCCAGCGCCTGCGCGGCTGCATCGCTGACATCCACCACCACGAAATTCTCGGCCTGATTGTGGATGTCATCCAGGTAAGACGTGTCGAACACATGCGCGATGAAGCCTGGTGCGCCCACGAACGCCTGCCGCCCGAGTTGTGAGGTTTTCACTGCCTTGCCGTCGGCGAAGAATTCACCGGCATGCGCACCGAGCAGGATGCTGTCGGTGTCGTGCAAGGTCAGGAATGTACCGATCGACAATTCGCCTGGCGTAAACGCCTTATCGAACCCGGCATCGCCGAACAACTCGCGCTGGGTGGCCAGCTGAGCCACCTGTCGGCCGACGCCACATTCGGAGCGCACCTGGCCGCGGTAGAACGCATCCAGCGCCTGCGCATTGCTGCCGCGCGGCTGATACCCGCGACCGAAGCTGCGAAAACCGCTCCAGCCCTGCGCGGCTGCGCCACGCCAGCCGAATCCGACCCAGCCCAGCTGCACCGCCGAGAAGCGGTAGCGCGGGTTGTTCTGCAATTGCGTGACCGCACGGCGGGTGGCTGCACCGAGTTCGAACGCATAGGCGCAGTGCGTGGCTGCATCGTCCAGCACGGCGGTCAGCGCTGCGCGGCGCTGTTGCGTGTCCCAACCGGCTGGAAGCGTCAGCTGCAGATCCCCGGCGGCCTGCGCCTGCGCAAGCGTGCCGTGCGTACACGGTTCACCACGTGTGAGTACCGGTTCGCGCACCGCGGCGCGATGGATGGTCCAGCCCAGCCGTCGCAGCAATGCTTCCACGCAATCTGCGCTGGCAGCATTTGCGGTCTGGCTTGGCGCAGCATGGGCGACCTGCAGCAGCTGCCCCGCCAGCAAGCCGCCTGCACACGCCAGCGCGGCAAGCCGGCGCAGGCGCGCATACCGTGGCGGCATCGACGCCGTTGGTGAGCACAATGAAGAACTGCGATGCGCGTGGACAACACTCATCGATGACATACGCAATGAATCGTCGGCACAACGCCATTCTCAAACGTAGAAAGCCCCGGCGTGGCCGGGGCTTGCAGGATTAACTCAGGCCCATTGCATCAGCCGCTCAGCGACGTTCGCAGACGCGCTCGACCTGGCGATTGCCGTTGGCCTGCTGACGGTTGCCCTGGATGGTGCGGCCCGCCGCGCCACCGGCCGCTGCGCCTGCCACGGTCGCCAGCTTCTTGCCGTTACCGCCGCCAACCTGGTTGCCGAGCAGGCCACCGATTGCAGCGCCGGCCAGCGTACCGCCGATGCGGTTCGGGTCGGTCGAGTTCTTCTGCACTTCGACGTTGCGGCAGCGCACGCGGGTGCCGTCGTTGAACCTGCGACCTTCGTCCGCTTCCGTATAGCGCTGCTGATGCGCGTAGTTTTGCGCCTGTGCGAACGCGCTCGTCGCCATCAGGCCGATCAGGGACATACCCAGCAGGGAGGTGCGCATTTTCATCGTTGTTCTCCACGTTTCTCGCCCGCTCGGCGAGGCATGGGCGCACTCTGGCCGCTGGGTCGAGAACATAACGTGAAGCGCGCCGCCCGCTATTCAGGCTTTGGAGCGGAGCGTGAACCGCTCCGTCACGGCTGCGTGGCGGGCTCGGTTTGCGGCACCTTCGCCGGTGCCGGTGGGGGGTCCTGCGCTTCCACGGGCAATGGCGCAACCGGAGGCTGTGCAACCGTAGTGGGAGCCGCGGCAGGAGCTGCGGGCGTCGCGGCAGGCGTGGTGTTCGCGGCCGGAACCGCGGCGGCCGGCGCTACTGCTGGCGCAGGTGCGGGCGCAGGCGCAGGCGCTGCACTCACTGCAGCAGGTACCGCTTCGGTGACCTTGGGAAGATACGAATTCAGGCGTTCGAAAAAGCGCTTGTAGAAGGCCGCATCCTGCACCGTGGTACTGGACACACGCACCAGCGAATCGCCGCTGCTGCCGACTGGCAACGATAACGAGCCCAGCACGCCGACGCCCACGCTGGCCGAGGTGGAACTCTTCTTCAGCGCGTAACGGTCCTGCAACGCACTGACGAACACCTGCGCCTTGCCGCCGTCCTGGCTGGCGCAGGAAATGCGCAGGTTGAGTTGTTCGCTCTGGTCGGCTTCCTTGAGCTGGAAGTTCTTGCTGCCCTCCACCGCTGCGGCATCGGCGCGCGTGACGGCGTAGCCCTGACTCAACAGCACTCGCCGGGCCGCCTCGCAGGCTTGCGGCGAACTGGCCGCCACGCTGCGCGAATAGGTGTCGTCGGAATTGAACGACTCGCGCATCAGCATCGTGTCGCCCTTGCTGCCGCCGCAGCCGGCCAGGGTTGCCAATGCGCCGAGCAGTGCGCCGCGCGCGATCAGGGAAGAACAAGACATAGGAAGATTCCGGCATCCAAAACCGGCACAGAGCATAGCGGCAACCCATGTGCGCGCGGCGTCGGCTTGCCCGATCAGGGCAACGGCGGTTCATCCACTGGCAATTGCAGGTCTACCTGCAGACGGCGGCCATCGGCACCGATGCGCTCGGCGCGCAGGTAGTGGTGGGCGCGCACCACCGCCAGTGCCACCGGCGCGCGGCACGGTTCGCCCCACAGACTCAACGCGAAGCCCTGCTGCTGCAGCCAGAGGGTGAGGCGGTCCCACAGCGCTTGTTCGCCACGCAGCATCAGGTCCAGATCGGCCGGGCCCTGGGGCACCAGGGTCGGCGACGCCAGCCAGCGCGCGTAGCTGCCATGCACCACCACCGGCAGGCCCTGTGCCTGCACCGCCTGCAACAACTGCGCGGCCTGCTGCAGGTCCAGCCGGGCACGACAATGCTGAAAGATCAGCGCGTATTCGTGGCTGCGATTGCTCTGTGTCTCGGCATGCCCCAGCGCTGCGCCCGCACGCCGATAGCACAGCACCCGCTCCTCGCGCAGGGTGAACAGACTGGCCAGGATGCGGCCCAGATCCCAGGCCTGCGGAATCACGCGGCCGCCGACCACCACGTTCTGCACCATCGCCACGCCCACGCCGTCTGGCCGCATCTGCTTGCGCAGCGCATGGAAGACCGTGCGCATGCCGGTCAGGTAGCTGGCGTAATCGCTGCTCGCATAAAGCTGCCCAGGCAGCACGTCACCATGCCAGTGGCAGCCGAAATACGGCACGTTGGTCAGACACAGGTCGATCGGGGCCGCCGGCGCGATATCGGCCAGGCTGCCGACCACCACCGGGGCTTCCACCGCATGCCGCGCCAGACGCGTGCGTGCCAACTGCGCGCGTGCCGGATCGATTTCCATGCCATGCGCGTTGCGGCCTTCCAGCGCGGCCGCCAGCAAGGTGCTGCCAAAGCCGCAGAACGGGTCGAACACCTGCTCGCCCGGCCGGCTGAAATGGCGCACAAACGGGCGCATCTGATTGACCCAGCCACAATCGCGCGCGCCGAGCGGGTCGGCCGCGCGCAGATCGTCGGGCAGTGCCCAGGCGGCCTCGTCCGGGGCCGGCGTCCACCAGCTGCGCCGATCGAACTCATCCATTAGTGGGTTCCCACAGCACGTCGGCATCCGGGTCCCAACCCGCACACAGACGGCCGTTGGCGAAGAACACCAGCTTGTACAGATCGCCGGTCGCGTGGCGCGCATGCATCGCGGCGTAGTCGGCACTTTCGAACACCACCTGCAAGCCCGCCTGATCGCGCAGCCGCACATTCCAGAAGTAATAGCCTTCGGTGAGGCCATCGGGTTGCCAGCGCGACCACCAGGGCTGCTGCATGCACTGGTCCAGCAACGTGTCCACGCCGACGCGGTGTTCGTCGATGTAGCGCAGCGTGCCGTTGCTGCGATAGGCATCGTCCAACCGCGACAATTCCCGAAAGATCACCTGGCTGGCGCCGCAGCTGCGTGCCCACGCGATGTACTGCGCAATGGCGTCTGCATTGTCCACGCCACCGCGCTGCACGATGCAGACCAGTCGCAGCGGCAGCCGTGCTGCCAGCCGCCGTGCCGTCTGTACGAAGGTCGCCACATCGGCGATCGGCTCGTCAGGGCGGAAACGCATGATCGCGTCGTTGCGCTCCTGCAACGGATGGTGACGCGACAACTCGACCCACGACAGCCCGAACTCAACCAGCGCTTCGATCAAGCGCGCACCGTGCGCACGCGCCAGCCCGGCGCCATTGCTGTAAAGCACGCGCTGCTCGACGCGCGGGCCGTTGGGCGTGGTTGCCAGGGTCTGCAGCAAGGTCTGCAACCATGCCGCATCGTCGGTCATTTCCAGACCCGACAACGAATACGACAGCGGCACCTCGCGCAGCAGCTGCAAGACAGCGCTCAACTGCTGGAAATAGTCAGGCCCAGGTCGCAACGTCGCTGCCGCGCGACCGCCGCCGTGCTGCCGCAGATTTTCCGAACAGAACCCGCAGCGCGCCGAACAGGGCCGTACCGAGGCATAGGGGGTGAAGGTGATCGGCAACGCCGCGCGATAGGTGCGCGCGTCGATACGCAGCGCATGCCAGCGACTGGCCTCGTCCTGCAGCGGCACGCGCCGCTGCAGGTTGGGTGCTGCGGCGCGCAGACGCGTCAGCAGCGCCGAAGCAGGCAACAAGGAGATGTCGTCAATGGAAGCGTGCATGGCCAACCCTGCGCGCCGCGCGTCAGCGACGTGCCGCGTTGGCACGCGCGCGCACCTGCTCCAACGTCCACTCCTGTTGCGGCACACCGTTTTCCCACACCGTGACCAGCGCGTCTTCGCTGTCGGGGTAGGTGTGCACCTCATCGAGCAGAGCACTGCGGTAGCTGCCATCGTTGCGGTTGCGCAGCAAGGTCAGGCGGCCGCGCTTGCTCTGCTTGCCCTGGTCGGTGATCGGGTCCTTGTAGACATCGACCCACTGCCCGTCCACACGCACCGCCGAGCACTTCAACGCAAACTTTTGCGTGTCGCGGTCCACCTTCTGCAGCAACGCACCGCCCATCCCGAAGGCGACATTGTCGGCGGCATAGCCGGCGGCGGTGATGCGCTCCAGAATCGCGCGCAGCGAGGTGGGGTTGATGCCATCGCCCTGGATCACCCGTACGTGGTTGAGCACCTTGTAGCCCTTGCCATTGACCTGATGCCCGAACGCTTCGTCCAGCAACCGCAGGCACTGCTCGACCACGTCCACCGGGTCGCCCGAATCCGGACGAATCACCACCGTTGCGCCGGAGGCGATCACTTCCTCGCGCAAGGTGGTGCCCCAATGCTCGGCAATGGCGCGATAGATGTCGTAGCTGTCAGACACCACCGCCACGATCGAACCCGGGTGCGCGAACTGCTTTAGCATGTTGCGATACGCATCCACCTCACGCTCGCGGCCCCAGCTGGTGATGGTGCTGTGTTCGGCGGCGGGAATCGAATAACCGGCCACCGGCGTGTGGTAATGCGCACGCGCCAGCAGCAATGCCGACAAGGTGTCGGTGCCGAGAAAGTTCACCAGATGCGCGGCACCGCCCAATGCGGCCGAGCCAAGACTGGACACGCCGCGCGCGCCAAAATCATGCAGTTTGAAAGGCAGCTGCCCTTCCGGATCGTCGCTGGTACGCTCCAGGAAGTCGCGAACGGTCTGCTTGACCTGCCAGCTCACCGTGGCCACCGTCACCGGGTACCACACGCGCAGCAACAGGGTTTCCAGATACGACGGTACCCAGAACGCCTTGGCGTCGGTGGACTCGATGGTCATCAGCACGTTGTGCGTTGGCACCACCGCGCCCTCGGGCACCGCGCGGATGCGGATCGGCAACTGCCCCCCCAGCCGGTCGACGATATCGCGCCAGCCGGCTTCGTTGAACGGCTCTCCATGCGCCGCCAGCAAGTCTTTCGCATCGTCGATGTCGGCGTGCGTCACCGGGCGGTTGATCGCTTCCTTCAGGATCGACTGCAGGCCGAAGAACACGGTCTGCTCGTAAAGCCCACCGCGCGATTCGACATAGAAGAACGACGCATCGGTGCCGGGCGGATATTGCAGCCAGTGGCTGGCCTTGTAGCTATCGGTATTGAGCAGCAGGTTATCGAGGTAATGCATGACGGAAGCTCCTTCGCGTCGAATGAACCGGCGGTCTGTCCGCCGGCGGGAGGTCATGGTTCAAGCGGTCACGGCATGTGCGGCCTGTTGGCATCGCGGCAGCAGGTCGTCGTTTGCGCGTTAGCCACGGCCCAGGAAGAATTCAAGAATATGCAGGTGGTCTTCGTACAGGCGCGGGCCCATCGCCATCACTTCGGCGATCGGAATCCAGCGCGCCTTGTCGGCATCGTCGCCACCGCGCACCGCAGGCAATTCACCGGCCGGAAACTCGAAATGGAACGCATGGGTAATGGTGCGTCCGCGCTGACTGCGCTCGGGATGATCGAACACCTGCTTGCCACGCAACGAGCCCTTGAGCACCGGCACCGGCAGCTTGAGCCGGGTTTCCTCGCGCAACTCGCGCAGGCAGCAATCCAGCAGCCCTTCCTCCTGGCCGACGAAACCGCCGGGCAAGGCCCACAACCCCTTGCCCGGTTCGGCGCGACGGCGCACCAGCAGCACGTGCCCCGAATGCACCACCACCGCATCGGTCGTGACGAATGTCGGCGGATATGGCGCGTCTTTCCACGCAGCGCGGTATTGCTCGATGAAGCGGTATTCGGCCACCAGCTGCGCGTAGCTGGGCGAGTTGCGCCGGAATGCTTCCAGCATGTCGTAGACGGGCGCCGGCACATTGCCGCGCAGCATCAACAGGCCGCCGTGGAAGCCGATATCGCCGGCTTCGAACAGATAGCGGCGCAATTCGGTGGCCGACAGCGTCGCGGTATGTTGCACGTCTTCCAGCGGCCACTGCGGAAACTCACGCAGGTAGTAGCTGCTGGCATCCTTGTCCATGCCGATCAGGCCGATGTTCGCATCCAGCGTGCCGCCATCGGCGTGCACCGCTTCGGCAACCTGTCGCTGCACTTCGGCAATCCACAGGCTTTCGTTGTAGAGATGATCGCGTAGCGGGCGCACGATCAGCCGCGCCGTTTCGTCCGGCAACGCAGATTCGATCATCACCGCACGTTCGGCGACGGTCCAAGGATTGCGGATGGTGCGGGGCGTGTCGGCCGAGCCGATCAGCACGATGAGCTTTTTCGCCTTGCCCAGCGCGTGGCGGGCGACGGCAGCGTGGCCGTTATGAAAGGGCTCGAAACGCCCGATAAACACGAGATAGTCGTACGGTGTTGCCATGAGAATCCCTCACGGTTGAGTGGTGAGCTGGCGGTCTATCCGCCGGCCTGGTGCAAATGCTACGCCGATGCACGATGGCGTCAAGCGGCCGATCGTCTACGCGTCATTGTTCGGCGCCGTGACGCAGCGGTCATCATCTCTGGCTAGACTCGGCGCTCTTGCTTCCTCAAGGAATTTCCCTGCATGCCACGCTCCATCGCGCAGGTGCTGCGCCGCCTTCTCGCCCTCGCTGCACTGTTGTGTCTCGCCTTACCTGCGCTGGCCGTCACGCCGGCTGCGCCACTGCGGGTCATGTCGTTCAACGTGCGCGTGCCGGCCGATACCGATGGCGACAAACGCTGGCAAGTGCGTCGCGCGGCCATGGTCGCGTTGATCAAACAGACGCATCCGGACGTGTTTGGCACGCAGGAACTGGTGAGCGAACAGGCGGCCTTCCTGGCCGAACAGTTGCCCGACTACCGCTGGTTCGGCCAGGGCCGGCGCGGCGATGACAGCGACGAGCACATGGGCGTGTTCTACGACGCGCGTGTATTGAAGGTGGTGGAGTCGGGCAACTTCTGGCTGTCGGACACGCCCGAACGCCCCGGCAGCATCACCTGGGGCAATGTACTGCCACGCATGGCCACCTGGGCGCTGTTCGAGCGCATCAGCGACAAACGCCGCTTTTATCTGTTCAACACGCACTTTCCGTATCGCGATGAGGACGAGCCCGCCCGCGAGCGCAGCGCGCGCCTGATCCTGTCGCGCATCGCACAGTTGCCCGCCGCTATCCCGGTGGTGCTGACCGGCGACTTCAACAGCGATCCGGACACGATCACCTACCCCACGCTCACCGCAGTGCTTCGCGATGCGCGTGCACAGGCCAGCAAGCGCAGCGGGCCGGAAAACACCTTCCAGGATTTCACCACGCACCCGACCCGGCGCATTGACTGGATCCTGTATCGCGGATTGCGTCCTTCCCGCTTCGCAACCCTGGATGATCGTCCAGGCGGCATCCTGCCGTCAGACCATTATCCGGTGATGGCCGAGTTCGACTGGCCACGCTGAGGACAAGCGCGTGCAAGAGCAGTAGCAGTAGCGGGCGCGCACGCCGGCCGTGACAAAGCCACCCGGTGCATGCAGCGCCGCGGCGATCAAGCCGGATGAATCCCGGCGTTCGCTGCGCTGGCGTGCAGCCATTCCAGCAAGGCCTGCAAGGTGGCCGAAGGGCGGTCGCGCCAGATGATGGAGAGCTCGCGCCGCGCCCAGGTTTCCTCCAGCGGCACCGCCGCCAGCTGCTGCCTGACACTGGAGCAGGCCAGCGCCGCGTGCGGCACGATGGCCACGCCCACGCCGCGTGCCAGCATGCGGCACAGCGTTTCGATACCCGGCACGCGCGCGCGGATGCGCAGCTGCACGCCGGCACGGGCCAGATGCGTCCGCAGGTGGCGCTGCAAGGCGTTGTCGGCCGATAACGCCAGCAACTGCATCGGCGCGATATCGGCCAGGCGCAGGCTGTCTGCGCCGGCAAGCCGATGGCTGGCGGCCACCGCGACCACCAGGCGATCCTGCCGAAACGGACGCCACTGCAGGCCGGTGAAGTCGGCATGCCCTGCCACCACGGCCAGGTCCGCACGTTCGTCGCGCACGGCATCGGCAGCCTCCTCGCTGCCCCATTCAGCCAGGGTCAGGTCCACCCGTGGGTGGGCCAGCAAGAAATCCGCAACGCACTCGGGCAGCCATTCGGACAGTGCGGCGGTGTTCGCGGCCAATCGCAGGGTGACCTGTCCACCAAGTCCGTAATCGCCAAGCTCGCTGCGCATGGCCTGTTCCTGCCGTGCCAGCACCCGTGCATGCCGCAGCAGGACCTGGCCGGCGGCGGTCAGCGTCACGCCTCGCCGGCCGCGCTCGAACAGGGCCGCGCCGACCTGCAGCTCCAGCGCGCGAACACGCGCACTGGTGGCCGCCAGCGATAGCGCCACGCGGTCGGCGCCGGCGGTGATGCTGCAGGTGTCTGCCACCGCAACAAAGATCCGCAAGTCGATGAATTCCACCTGCATCTGCATCTCCAGCCTTCGGCGTGGCCGAAGTCTGCCTCAAACAAAGACAGCTTGCCGGACACCGCTGCCGCATCGATCCTGCGTCCCATGAAAGAAGACGTTTCGCAATTGATTATGGTTGCCGCGGTATTCCTGCTGGCCGGCGCGGTCAAAGGCGTGGCCGGCATGGGGCTGCCCACCGTGGCGATGGGTTTGCTGGGGCTGTGGCTGCCGCCCAGCCAGGCCGCCGCGCTGTTGGTGCTGCCTTCGTTGGTGACGAATCTGCAGCAGGCCTGGGGGCCCGCTGCGACCGTGCTGTTGCGGCGCCTGTGGCCGGTGCTGGCCATGGTGGTGGCGGGCACGTGGTTGAGCGCCGGGTTGATGATTGGCGGTCATCCGCGCTACCTGCGCGGCGCGCTGGGGGTCCTGTTGGTTGCCTACGCCCTACTGGGGCTTGCCCGCCGGCAGTGGACCCTGCCGCCACGTCACGAGCGCTGGGGCAGCCCGCTGATCGGCCTGGTCGGTGGCCTGCTCAACGGTGCCACCGGCGTGCTGGTTCTCCCGGTGGTGCCGTACCTGTCTGCACTGGGCCTGCCACGCGAGGTGTTGATCCGCGCACTGGCCGCGTGCTTCGGTACGGCAACGCTTGCGCTGGCGACGGCGCTGGTCTGGCGCGGCGGCGTGCCGCTTTCGGCTGGCCTGCCATCGTTGCTGGCGCTACTGCCCACCGCGCTGGGAGTGTGGGCCGGCACGAAGCTGCGACGCCGCATCTCTGCCGAAGCATTCCGTCGGATATTTTTCGGCACCTTGCTGTTGCTCGGCCTGCAGGCCTGCTGGCAGGCGATCGCCTGAGACACTGCCAGCGGCAACGGTGCTGCCTAAATGAAAACGCCACCGGCAAGCGGTGGCGCTCATGCAGTGAATCGGCAACCCGGCTCAGTCTGCCCAACGTCCCGGTGCAGTCGACTTCGGCAGCACCTGGGCCGACAACGGCTTGTCCTGCGACAGCAAGCCCAGCGCATCGGCCAGGATCGCCGCCGACTCATGCAGCAGCGGATCCGGACGCTTTTCGGCGGCCTTTTCGCGTGCCGTGTCCTTGACGATGTCGCGCTCGTTGCCGGTCAGGCCGTCGTCGCTGTCTTCGGCAAGCGGATCCAGCGGCAGGCCGAGTTGCTTGCGAATCTGCTGGCGGTTCTTGCGCTGCTGATCCTGCTTCTGTCGCTCGGCAACGCGCTCGGCCTCATTCAACGAAATGTACTTCTTGGCCTTTTCGTCGCGGAACTGCTTGACGTCTTCTTCCCACCACTGGAATTCCTTGTCGGTGGCGACGCGCGCAGTGTGCAGGGACTGCAACTTGGGCAGCAACGGTGCGAAATTGCCGTACTGGGTATGCGGCGCAGCGGCGATGCGCGTCCACGGCAATGCATTGTCGTAGGTACTCTCACCGAACTCGGTGGCATCCACGCTGGCCGGGAAGGCGATATCCGGCACCACACCCTTGTGCTGGGTGCTGGAGCCGCTGACGCGGAAGAACTGCGCGATCGTCAGCTTGACCTGCCCATACCGCTGCCCTTCGGCAGCCGGCCAGCGATCCAGGTCGACGATGTTCTGCACGGTGCCCTTGCCGAAGCTGGTTTCACCGATCACCAGCCCACGCCCGTAATCCTGGATCGCACCGGCAAAGATCTCCGATGCCGACGCCGAGCCGCGATTGATCAAGACGGCCAGCGGGCCGTCCCAGGCAACCTTGGGGTCGCTGTCGCCATTGACGGTGACGCGGCCGCCGGATTCGCGTACCTGCACCACCGGGCCCTGTTCGATGAACAAGCCGGTCAGTTCGATCGCCTCGTCGAGCGAACCACCGCCGTTGTTGCGCAGATCAAGCACCACGCCATCGACCTTGTCGGTCTTGAAGCCGGCCAGCAGCTTGGCAACGTCGCGCGTGGCCGAGGCATAGTCGGCTGCATTGCGGCGACGGCCCTCGAAATCCTGGTAGAAGCCCGGCAACTTGATGATGCCGATGCGGCGCTGCGGTTCGCTGCCGGTGGCCGGCAAGGTGATGGTTTCGCCCTTGGCAGCCTGTTCGGCCAGACGCACCTTCTGACGGGTCAGGGTCACCGTGCGGTGCTTGCCATCGATGCCCGACTCGGCCGGGATGTACTCCAGGCGCACCTGGGTGTCCTTGCTGCCGCGGATCTTGGCCACCACGTCATCGATGCGCCAGCCGATCACATCTTCGATCGCGCCATTCTTGGCCTGCCCAACGCCGACGATGCGATCGCCCGGCTTGAGCGTGCCATCGACCGCCGCTGGACCGCCCGGGATCACCTCGCGGATCACCACCATGTCGTCCTGCTTCTGCAGCTGTGCGCCAATGCCTTCCAGCGACAGCGACATCTGCTGGTTGAACGTTTCGGCAGTGCGCGGGGTGAAGTAGTCGGTGTGCGGGTCGACGGCATTGGTATAGGCGTTGACGAAGAACTGGAACACGTCTTCGCCCTTGAGCTGCTTGACCGAATCGGCCAGTGCCACATACCGCTTGTCCAGCGTCTTGCGGATGTCGTCGGGCTTCTTGCCGGCCAGCTTCAGGCGCAGCCAATCGTTCATCACCGACTGGCGCCACAGCACGTCCAACTGCTTGTCGTCTGCAGCCCACGGCACGTCCTTGCGGTCGTATTCGAACTTGTCGTTCCCGCTGAAATCGAAGTCCTGCTTGAGCAGGTCGCGCGCATACTTGACGCGTTGATCGACACGCTTCTTGTAGACCGAGAACACCTGGAACGCCGGCTCAAGGTTGCCACCGCGCAACGCATCGCCCACACCGGCCTGGAGCGGCGCGAAACTGTCGATATCGGCCTGGGTGAAGAACTGTTTGCCGCCATCCAGCGTTTCCAGGTAGCGCTTGAACACGTCCTTGGACATCGCCTCGTCCAACGTGCGCGGCCGGTAGGCATAGCGGCTGTCGGAGAGCAGGCCGTAGACGAGTTTGGTGGCCGTCGCTTGGTCGGGCGTGGCAGCGGCGGGCAGCGCGGTATCGGCGCGTGCGAGCAAGGCCATCGGAGTGGTCAACACCAGCGCCAGCAGGCCGGCCTTCATGCACGAAGAAACGTTGTAGGTCATCGAATGGCTCTCGGCACGAGGCCGACGAAAGAAGGGCGGTGAACGGATCAGACAGCATGACAGTGCCGAAAGTTGCTGGCGTTGTCATCCGCTGGCTGAATCAGCCTAGCGCCGGGCCCGTAGCAGATTGTGAACGAGACCGTACCTTGCGGCTGCGCGCCGCATGGACCAGAGGCGAGACAGCCCCGCGCGATGCAAGGGGCTGTCGTTGCTGGGCACTGCGATGTGGCCGGCGGTAGCACGCCGCGACTGCTCGGTCAGTGGTCTACCGGCAACATGCGGGACCGGCCTGCATCGAACAGACCCGCGACGCGGGGCAGACTCCAGCATCGATCGCGCACCCGGCGCGGCAGCCGCCGATCGCCTGTTGCCGACTCAGGCGGCGACGCCTGCGCCCGCAGCCTGCCGATCGGCGTGATACGACGAACGCACCATCGGGCCGGAGGCGACATGACTGAAGCCCAGCGCGTTGCCATAGTCTTCCAGCGCCTTGTATTCCTCCGGCGTCCAGTAACGCATCACCGGATGATGGTGCGGCGTCGGCTGCAGATACTGGCCGATGGTGATCATGTCCACGTCGTGTGCGCGCAAGTCGCGTAGCGTGGCCTGCACCTGCTCCATCGTCTCGCCCAGGCCCAGCATGATGCCGGACTTGGTGGCGATGGAAGGATGCTGCGCCTTGAACCGCTGCAACAGCGTCAGCGACCACTGGTAGTCCGCACCGGGGCGCACGTTCGGGTACAGGTCCGGCACGGTTTCGATGTTGTGGTTGAACACGTCCGGCGGGCTCAGCGCCAGGATCTCCAGCGCGCGGTCCATGCGGCCCTTGCCGCGGAAATCCGGGGTCAGGATTTCGATACGCGTGTTGGGCGAACTGGCCCGGATCGCCGAAATGCAGTCGACGAAATGCTGCGCGCCACCATCGCGTAGATCGTCGCGGTCCACGCTGGTCACCACCACGTACTTCAGGCCCATGTCGGCCACGGTGGCGGCCAGGCTGGCCGGTTCGCTCGCGTCCGGCGGCTTGGGCCGGCCGTGTGCCACGTCGCAGAACGAACAGCGCCGCGTGCACACCTCGCCCAGGATCATGAAGGTCGCGGTGCCGTGGCTGAAGCATTCGTGGATGTTGGGGCAGCTGGCTTCTTCGCACACCGTGACCAGGCGGTTTTCGCGCAGCTTGGCCTTGAGGTTCTGTACCGCATTGCCGGAGGGAATCCGCACCCGGATCCACGACGGCTTGCGCAGCACCGGCGCATCGACGAACTGCACCGGCGAGCGGTTGATCTTGTCGCCACCGATTTGCTTGACGCCGGTCTGCAGCGGCGCAGGCGCGGCGGTGTCGCCGGAGACGACCTGCAAGGGAATGGAACGGGCGATAGGCTGGGTCATGACGATACGGGGCGCTCAGGCCGGAAGCGAAAGGTCGGGCAATGCGGAAACGGGCTGCAGCACGAGGCCGAACTGGCGCGCCAGCTGGTCGAGCAGCACCGCCTTGACGGCGTCCATCCCGGAGGGGCCGCCCAAGTCTAGCACCGAGGTCACCTGCAGGCCCTGGTAGCCACACGGGTTGATGCGGTGGAACGGTTCCAGGTCCATGTCCACGTTGAACGACAACCCGTGGAAGGTGCAGCCACGCCGCACGCGGATCCCGAGCGCGGCGATCTTGGCCCCGCCCACATACACCCCGGGGGCACCGTCGCGGCGCTCGGCCGCGATGTTCCACTCATCCAGCGTATCGATCAGCGCCTGCTCGATCTTGCAGACGTAATCGCGCACGCCGATCTTCAGCCGGCGCAGATCCAGCAACGGGTAAACGACCAACTGGCCGGGACCGTGATACGTGACCTGCCCGCCGCGATCGACCTGCAGCACCGGAATCTCGCCCGGGGCCAGCACATGCTCGGGCTTGCCGGCCTGACCCAGCGTAAACACCGGCGCATGCTCGACCACCCAGACCTCATCGGCCGTATGCTCATCACGCGCATCGGTGAAACGCTGCATTGCACGCCACACGGGCGCGTAGTCTTGCTGGCCGAGGTCGCGCAATTGCGCAGCCAAGCCAGCCAGGGAGCTGCCCACAGGCTCGGCCGCTACAGCGTCCACTTCACTTCCGGATGATCGCGTAGCGCCTGATGTGCGGCCTCGAACTGCTCGCGGCTTTCGGCACGGAAGCCAATCTTGACCGAAACATATTTTCCGCTGGAAGAATGCTTCCAGCTCACGCTCTCTTGCAGCAGTTCCACGCCGGTGGTGGCAAGCAGACGCGGAAGCTCGGTTTCCAGCCCACGCTCGGCCGTGCCCATGGCGCTGAGCTCGAAGGTGCCGGGAAACTGAAAGCCGTGGTCGGGGTTGTCGGTGCTGATATCCATCGCCCCATTATCGGGCCGGCGATGGGCAAACCCAAGCCTCTGCAACCGACCAACACGCTTGGCTTGTCTGTAGTGCCGCCATTCAAGCGGCGCCAAACCTTCCGAAAATGTGACGCAACTACGCTGCTGAACCGAACGCAGCCATGGATGGTTGGCAGCGCGGGCGCAAGCCGAAGCGGCAGAGGCTGCAATGGCGACCACACACTTCACACGGCGCAACAGAAGACGCAGGCATTTTTCCGATTCCAGCTCACCTCCCCAGGCCTTCCATGCTCCGACCGCGCGCGTTGTCTGCTGCCTTGCTGCTTTCTCTTTCCGGGCTGTCGTTGCCGGCCCTGGCGGCGGATCAGTGCGATTCCAGCCGTCTTGGGCGCACGCCGCCTGCGGTGAACTTCCGTGTCGATAACGACTTGTTCGGCGGTGAAGATCAGGACCAGGGATATTCCAACGGTGCGGTGCTGACGCTGGTGTCGCCCAACCTGGTCGATTACACCGACGACCCATGCCTGCCGCGGACTGCGCGGTGGGTCAACAGCTATCTGGAGCGGCTGCACCCGGGCGAGTTCGACCAGCAGAACATGGTGTTCTCGATCGGCCAGGCGATCTTCACTCCGACCGATTACACCCGCCGCGACGTCATCCCGGACGACCGCCCGTATGCCGGCATCCTGCTGGCGAGCTTCGGCTACAACGCGCGTAACGATGCACATCTGCGCACCACGCAGCTGCAGGTCGGCGTTGTCGGCCCGTGGGCGCTTGCGAAGGAAGCACAGGATGCGATCCACGATGCGCTCGGCGACGAGAAATTCCAGGGCTGGGACAACCAGCTGCACAACGAGCCGCTGATCAACCTGGTGCACGAGCGCATGCATCGCTGGCCGGCCGATGCCGGCGGCGAGGCCCGCTTTGGCTGGAAGCTGCCGGACGACTTCGGCAGCACCCCGACCCGCCCCGCGGGCGAAAACACCGCCCCCAGCCGGCTCGGGCGCGCCAGCGGTTGGTCCGGCCACCTGTTCGTCACCACCGATGCGCGCTGGGTGATCCGCGACATCACCCTGGACGGCAACACCTTCCGCAACAGCCACAGCGTGGACAAGCGCCCGTTCGTCGGCGATGTGGGCTACGGCCTGGCGGTGATGTACGGCCGCTGGAAATTCGCCCTCGCCCGCTACCACCGCACCCGCGAATTCGACACCCAGCGCGAAACGCCGGTGTATGGCAGTTTTACGATCAGTCGGATGCTTTGAGGGGTGGGATTGGGGAGTCGGGATTGGGGATTCGTGGGAGCGGACTACTGGCGATTCGATGCTGCTCTGGCATTTGCCAATCCCGAATGCCCAATCCCCAATCCCAGCAAAGAAAAAGCCGGCTTTCGCCGGCTTTTTCTTTGGATCACTCCGATTCCCACCACATCCAGAACGCGTCCCAGAGGCGCTTGAAGAATCCGCCCTCTTCGACGGCGTTGATGGCGACCAGCGGGGCCTGCGCGATGACCTTGCCGTCCAGGCTGACCTTCACGGTGCCGACCTGTTGGCCCTGCTTGATCGGTGCCTGCAGGTTCTTGGGCACTTCCATGCTGGGCTTGAGGTCGTTGTAGCGGCCGCGCTGCAGGCTGACCAGCAGCGGCTGTGCCACGCCGAGCTGCACTTCGTCCTGCTGGCCCTTCCAGACCTTCTGCTTGGTGACGACCTTGCCGGGCGCGTACAGGCTGTGGGTTTCGAAGAAGCGGAAGCCCCAGTTGAGCAGCGCCAGGCTATCGGTGGCGCGCTGTTCTTCGGAGCTGTCGCCCATGACCACGGCGATCAGGCGCTGATCGCCGCGCTTGGCCGAGCTCAGCAGGCAGTAGCCGGCTTCGGAGGTGTGACCGGTCTTGATGCCGTCCACCGCCGGATCGCGCCACAGCAGCCGGTTACGGTTGCTCTGCTTGATGCTGCCGACCTGGAATTCCTTGATTTTGTTGTAGGCGTAGGTCTCCGGGTAATCGCGCACCATCGCGCGGCCCAGCAGGGCCAGGTCGTAGGCGGTGGAGTGATGCCCTTCGGCGCTCAGTCCGTGCGCGTTGACGAAGTACGAATCCTTCATGCCGATCTTGGCGGCGTAGCTGTTCATCAGCGAGGCGAAGGCTTCTTCGCTGCCGGCCACGTGCTCGGCCAGCGCGATGGCGGCATCGTTGCCGGACTGGATCGCCATGCCCTTTTCCATGTCTTCCAGGCGCGCGGTCTGGTTGACCGGGAAGCCGCTGTAGCTGCCGTCGGTGCCGGCGCCGCCTTCGCGCCAGGCGCGTTCGCTCATCATGACCTGATCGTCGCGCTTGACCTTGCCGTTCTTGATCTCGGCGGCGACCACGTAAGAGGTCATCACCTTGGTGATGCTGGCCGGCGCCAGTTGCTGGTGGATGTTCTCACCGGCCAGCACCTGCCCGGTGGCGTAGTCCATCAGGATCCAGGACTTGGACACGGCCGGGGCGGGCGCCGGCGGCACCGGCAAGGCGGCCGGGGCGGCAGCCACGGCAGGAGTCGGCTGCGGCGCAGGTGTCTGGGCGCAGACCAGGCCGAAGGCGAACGTGGCCACGGCAGCGGCGGCGAAGCGGAATTTCATTGAAGAACGACTCCTGACGGGCCCGAAAGCTGGGCAAAGCGAAATTGTAAGGCGCCACGGCGATCAGGGCGACGCGTTGCAAGATGCGAGCGCTTGCACAGTTCAGCGATGGCGCCATGCGCGTGGCGCCTGCGGCGCGCTGCCGGAGGCGCCACCCACAGCTTCGGCGTCGCTTGGAGCGACCTTGGAACAGGCGACTGTGGCGCTGAGCGGTTGGCTGGATGCAACAGCGATGGGTCTCGAAGTGCACCAGGGGCGTATCAATTCCGGCCGTGGCCGCGCCCGCACTGTGGAGAGGCAATGTCTGCCAACCAATCTGGCGCGTCCCAGCTGTTCCATGACAGCCGACGCAGCAAGCGCGAGCGCCTGCTGCGCCGTGGCTGATGGGCTAATGCAGTCACCGGCGCGCTGGCGTTCAAGCAAGATGACCTAGGTGGCTGGCGCGCCAGTGACGCATGCGCTCGCGCGTCATTGGCCGACGCAGTCACCGACTCGCCCGCCGTTAATTGGCCACGATCTGCGGGCGACCGAAGCCAAGACCGGCGATGCGCTGGGCAATCTCCGAGGCATTTGCGTGGTCGCGTGCATTCACGCGTAGCCGCCACAGCGTGCGCCCGCCACTGACGATGTCGCTGACGCTGGCGCCGGCAATCCCCGCCGAGGCCAGTTGCGACAGTGCGCGGTTGGCGTTTTCGCGGCTGGCGAAACTGGCGACCTGCAGCAGGATGTCGCCGAGCGCAGCTTCGGCCACGCTGGGTGCCTTGGCGGGCGCTGGCTCGGCCTTGAGCGGGCGCGAGGCAGTGTTTTCGGACGGCTTGACCGCCGCAACCGCCACGGGCGGCGCCGCGGCGGGTACGACGGCAGACGCTGAAGCGGCCGGGCGCGGGGCCGCAGCAGCCGGCTTGCCTGTTGCCACGCGCACGCCCTGCGCTTTCATCCAGGCATCGAAGTTGTCGGCATTGCCAGGCTGGCGCGAATCGGCGACGCGGTAGCGCCAACGCTCGCCGGCCGCAATGACCGGCGCACCGGCAGTGGATGCAGCGGCAGGTGTGGCAACCGCAGTGCCGGCAGCGGTCGCCGCGGCACGCGGCGGCACGGTGCGGGCGGGCAGACGCTGCACCAGGCCATCGATCTGACTGGCGGCGGCAGCCGGCCGCGCCGTGGCAACGGCGGTAGTCACCGCTGCCTGGCCACTGCGGCGCTTGGCGAGCAGGTTGCCGTTGTCGGCTTCGGTCAGGCCGCGGACTTCGACATTGCCGGTGCCCTTGCCGGTGATGCCCAACTTCACCGCGGCGGCGTAGCTCAGATCGATCACACGGCCGTCGTGGAATGGGCCGCGGTCGTTGACGCGCACCACCACCGACTGGCCGGTGTCGGTGTTGGTCACCAGCGCAAAGCTGGGCAGCGGCAAGGTCTTGTGCGCGGCGGTGAAGGCGTACATGTCGTAGACCTCCTTGTTGGAGGTCAGCCGGCCGTGGAACTTGTTGCCGTAGTACGAGGCGGTGCCGCGTTCGACATAGTCGCCGGGGTTGTCCATCACCACGTAGCGCTTGCCCAGCACTTCGTAAGGCGAACGATTGCCCACCGCCGAGCGCGGCTCGTTGGTGACCAACGGCTCGGGGATGCAGGCCACATTGGGCACATGATCGGGCGTGGAGTCTTTCACGCCGGGCTTGTACAAGCCGCCAGCGGTGTAATCGCCACGCGTGGATGGGTCTTCCTTGGCGGGCGCATACGGCGAGGTGGACGGGCAGCCGGTGGCGACATACGCCGGACCCTTGCCTTCGACCTTCACACCCTTGATCGCGCCGCTGCCGGTGCCGCCGGCAGTCTTCTTCGGTGCACTGCTACAGGCCGCCAGGCCGAGCATCAGCGCCATCGGGATCAGCCACTTGGGGCCTGCAATGCTGTTCATGCCGGGGGTAACTCCTTGCCGGCGATGGCCTCGGACAGCTGGAACACGGCCATCGCATACATCTTGGAAATGTTGTACCGGGTGATCGCGTAGAAGTTCTGGAAGCCCAGCCAGTACTGCTTGCCGTTGGCGTCATCCAGGCTGATCGGGGTGGCGGTGCTGCCGGCCACCACCGGTGCGCTCGGGTGATAGCCGCGTGCCGACAGGTCGGACAGCGTGTACACCGGCGACCAGTCGGTCGGGTTGAATTCTTCGTGCCCGGCGGCCAGCGTGGCCGGAACCGCGACCTGCCCGCCGCGCACCCAGCCGCCCTTCTTGACGAAGTAATTGGCGATCGAGGCGAACACGTCGTTGTAGTCGGTGAACAGATTGCGCTTGCCGTCGGCATCGCAATCCACGCCGAACTGGCGATAGCTGGACGGCATGAACTGGCCCATGCCCATCGCACCGGCATAGCTGCCGATCAGGGTGGTGACGTCGAGTTGCTCTTCCTTGGCGAGCGCGAACAACTGGCCGAGCTCATCGCGGAAAAACAGTTCGCGGCGCACTTCGCGTTCGAGCTTGGCCGGGTCGCCGCTGCGCGGATAGCGGAACGCCAGCGTGTACAGCGCGTCCAGCACGCGGTATTTGCCGGCGTTGCTGCCGTAGCTGGTTTCCACGCCGATGATGGCGACGATCACCTGTGCCGGCACACCGGTGGCGGCTTCGACCTTGCTCAGCTCGGCACGGTGTTCGGCCAGGAACTTGCGGCCGCCATCAATGCGCGCCTGGGTGATGAACATGGGCCGGTATTCGTTCCACGGCTTGACCCGTTCTGCCGGGCGCGACATCGCGGTAACGATGGCGTCCTTGAACTGCGCCTGCGCCAGGGTCGCCTCGATCTGCGCGGCATCGATGCCGTACCTGGCCGAGGTGTCGCGCACGAAGTTGGCGCGGGCGATCTCGAACGGCACCGGGGTCAGGTCCACTGGCGGAAGCGCGGGCGCCTCGGCGGCAGCGCTGGCCGGCGTGGCTGACGCGACTGGCGCAATCGGCGGCTTGGCCGGCGGCGCGCTGGCAGCCGGTGGCGGGGGCGGAGGGCTGGGCTGGGTCGCGCAGGCGACAAGGCCGAGGGTGAGCAGGCAGGTCAGGGTGCGTCGAATCATCGGCCGAGGGTAACAGACATCAGATGAACTTCTGGCAATAAGGCCATGAAACGCAAAGACTTTGGATCAAGTCAAGGGGTGTTGCAGCAAATTCGGGATTCGGGATTCGGGATTCGGGAATCGGGATTCGGGATTCGGGAATCGGGAATCGGGAATGGGGAATGGGGAATGGGGAATGGGGAATGGGGAGTGGGGAGTGGGGAGTGGGATGAGTCGAGAATAGAAACGGAGTTTTACGTTTAGGGTTGAGGCTGCACCCCGAGGCAAACTTGGGAAGTTGCTGTGGGCCAAGGCCAAGACCGGGTCGTATGGTTTGGCTAGGCCGATGCCGGGCCGTGGGATTGGCTCTGGCTGGCTGATGGGCATAACCCTGGAACGGCAACTCGTCAGCGCGGTCGTCGCCTGCGCTCGTCCAGGTCAGGCAGCGACGGCTCGTCTCACGCATGCTAATCGTGCAACTGCATGGCAGCTGCGCATGCGGCGTGGATTGCGGAAGACGCGTTCGCAACTGCGCCACCTCGGCGGGTGCAGCGCTGTGCGGTAGCCGCCGGTCCGACGCGGCCGTTGGAGGGCCGCGCCGGTCTCACAGTGCCGGGAAACCGGGAGCGCCCGAGCAGGCAGGGATCGCGCCACTGACCTGTACCGGGCCGGTGGTGACTCCGGTGCCGGTCGGTGTCAGCGCGCTGTTGCTGAGCCCGATCTGTGCATTGCTGGCGGTCACCGTCACCGAGGTGCTTCCGATGGCCACATTGGCCAGCACCAGATCCAGCGGTGTCTGCGCATCGTAGCCGCGCAGGATCCATCCCTTGCCGCCGGCGTCGTTGGCGCTGCGCAATCCATCCACGACGATGGCGCTGAAGGTCGGCGTGGTACCGCTGCTGCCGCTGGCATAGAACGGATTGATCACCACCGGGCTGGTCACCCCGTACAGGCAGGTGTTGCGATAAGTCACCTGGCTGACCGGCCCGCCCTTGACGATGCTGGTCTTGATGCGCAGGCCATTGTTGTCGGTGCTGCGGTTACCTGCATCGTCGGTGGACACCAGCGCATTGTTGTCCACCAGCACGTTGCTGACGCCGGACATCACTTCGCTGCCGATCGAGATGCCATGCGTGCCATAGCAGCGGCTGTTGCGCACGGTGATGTTGGCCGACCTGGAGGCAATGGTCTTGATCGCCACGCAGTCGTCGCCCCCCATCACATCGCTGTCGTGGATGGTGGCGTTGACCACGCTGTCCAGATCCAGGCCGTCGGTGTTGGGGCTGCTGGCGGGCGATTTCACCCGCACGCCCCAGACGGTGAGGCCATTGACGATATGCGAGAAGAAATGGAAGTACGGCGCATTGATCAGGTTGACGTCATAGAGCGTGAAATCGCTGGAATTCTGCACCTTGATCAGGTCCGGGCTGTTCTGCACCTGGTTGGCCTTTTTGGCGTTTTCGCCGAACTCCCACCAGGTGGTGCTCTTGCCCAGCATGGTCTGATCGCCGCGCCCATCGATGGTGCCCTGACGCCCGCCGGTGCGGATGCCCATCACGCCTGCATTGTTGCCCTTGACGCTGATCAACGGCAGGCAAGCCCCGCTCTTGGAACCGGCAATGCCGCAACCGCTGCCGTAGTCGGCCGGGTTGCGCGAGCCGTACAAGGTGACGCCCTGGTCGATGACCAGGGTGACGTTGGCCGGGATGGACAACGGCCCGGTCAGAAACGCGTTGCCGCTGCCGCTGGTCAACAGCACGCTCCCATTCTTGCAGGCGTTGAGCGCGGCCTGGATGGCCTTGGTATCAGGCGGCGCGCTTTCCAGCGCGGCGTCGAATTGCCGCCCGGCCGGCGTCTGGCTGGCCTTCAAGGACGGCTGGCAAGTGGCGGGAATCGCCGGTTGCGCGACCGCGCGCGTATCGCCGGTAGCAAACGTAACGGCGCCGGCTTGCGCACAGAGCGATAGACAGACAACGCCGATGGCGGCGGTTAGCAGTTTCATGGAAGAGATCACCCGAAAAAGGAATGGCACGCGCTTGTTCAGGCGACTCGGTGCAGCCGCCAACGCTGCAATGCAGTGGCTGACTCTACGGAGCACTGTCCGTGCACGCAGAGCGCGCGCGAACCCGGCGCCACACGAACGAAGCAAGCCTACGCCGGTGTATCGGCGTTGCAATGCACTGCGCAAAAACGCGACGCGATTGAAAGCGTGTCAGCGTTTGACATGCGAGTGTCGCATCGATCGCCGTTGCGACATTGCATGCGCGCAAAGAAATGCGCGGGAACGGCACTGACGCAGCGAAGCGGCACACTCTCACGTCTGTATCCGTGCACCGGCCAGTGCGTCTTTACGGCCGTCATCACGTCCAAGCCGGGCACCTGCCGGCATCCTCATTAACCTTTCAAGTTTGGAGGCATAAACAGCGAGACGCGACAGGCAGCGGGATCCAGACATCCACACAACGCACTGCGAAGACGACCTGCGTCAACCATCTCCCCCACCATCTCCGTTTGAAACTGGGGACGTAGCGTGTTGCTGGGAGCGCGCAGCAAGTGTCATCACTGGGCCTGTCGGGTTCTTGTCGATTTCTTCGCGCTCGCGCTGGAATTGCACCATCTCCTGCGCCCTTTGTTGATCCATTGCCTCCGTCTTCTGCAAGGTCTCATTGATGCTAGGCGATGGCGTGTTGAGCGCGGTTTCCGAGTGGAACCCGGGCGTTTTGCCAAAGACGAACGCGACATCGTCTTGGATGATCACTTTGCGGATTCATCCGCACGCTCGATCCCTGACTCTTTGACGGCATGGAGCATTTCGGCCGTTTTCTCATCGGAAGTGCCTTTCGGAAGTTGTGCCTGGATGGCAGAGAACAACGCGTAATCCCGATGATTAGAGGGAAACGCCTGCTGAGCGGCATCTTGGGAGGGTCTCGCTTGCTCGACCCGATCCTTCTCGTGTTCGTGCGCATTCGAGCGGGCGGTTGCACCACCAAAGCTAGGCCAAGACGCAGAGATAGCGGCTTGACGCTCAGGCAAGACGATCTGTGCCGGCACTTCGCTCAGCGTTGGCGTTGGCATTGCCGGCGACGACGCCTGCATCGCCTCTTGCTGTTCTGCCTGAAATGGAACAGCCGATGGCGCTTCGTTCCGTGGTGTGACTACTCTGGCTTGATGCTCACCGCTCTGCTCCACCGCCGCATTTGCCGAAGCCGGCGCTGTGGATTCCAAGCCATCTCGGCGCGCGCCTTGCGCCTGAGACAGCGCCGCATCCAGGTCTTGGCCGACAATGCCCGTTGCCGGCAACCCTTGGTCTTGCTGGAACTGCCGCACGACATGTTCGGTCTCTGGACCGTAGTGCCCGTTTTGCGGCACGGCCTGGCCATCCGGACCCCGGGCATCCACTTGCTGCAAGCGATACTGCAAGAACTCGACCTCTTGTCCCCGGTCGCCCAGGCGCAACCCTTCCACCTCACCTGATGCCGACGGCGTTGGAACAGTTGCCTGGGTTGGGGTTTCCTCACTAGACGTGAGAGCTGATGAAGGCGATCCGACACTCGGCGCAGATGCGCTTGCAGAAGCTGGCGCCACTGCCTCTGCCTTCGGCTGGACTGCGCCGGCTGCCGAGGGTGCGGCAACCTCAGGGTTCGGGTTTCTTGGGATTCGCGTTGTGGGACAGACTCGGGCTTCGGTTCGGTAGGCTTGGCAACCGGGCGCACGTCTTCTGGCAGCGACGCGTTGACGGATGTAGCCGCCACGACAGGAGCAGGCGCGCCGGCCTCAGCAACAGTAGGCTGCTCAGCGGCGCGTGCAATATCTCGATCCCGCTGCGCATCAATGGCTGCCTGAGGCGCTTGGGTTTCGTCTACACGCGGAGCAGTAAAGGTGGTTGCCGCGAAGCTTGCGACCTGTTGCGCTTCTTGCGTGGAAACGCCCTGCCGATTGGCTTCGCGCAATGCTTGATCGTAGGCATCGCGCTCTTGGGGCGATTGCGCGTCAATGCGCAGCTCGGGTGCACCCGTCGAAGGTGGTTGCTCTTGCCGAACTGATTGCAGCTGCCCAAGTGCCTGATGGATCTCATCAGTGCTGGTGGTTGCCGCAACGCGCACTAAACCATCGGCGTCACGGCTCAAATGCTGGATGGGACTGTCCACCGAGTACTGGCCGGTCGCATCACGCTCCAATGCCAAAGAGCTGGTTGCTGCATCGATTCCGTTTGCCTCACGGGTCTTCTGCACCGCAAGCTGGATCGCCCCTGCAGTCTGGGCATTGGGCGCAACGCCATAAGCGGCATATGTCGCTTCGGTATTGGCCTGATCTTGCTGCTGCAGCGTTGGCGTTTGCCTTGCCGGCATCTGTGCCATTGCCTGCGCATGCTGCTCCAAGGCCGGCTGCAAGCGTTCGCGCGTTGCATTGAGTTCTAACGGGACATTGCCTTCGGCAGCAACACCATCATGTCGCCACTTGCCCTGGGTATCGCGCTGATACTGCCTGCCGTCTGATGCTTGCAAGGAATCCGGGTTCAAGGCAGCCTGCACGGCCGCTGGCACAGGGCCGAAGTCGTCCCAGCCATTGCGCTGATAAGCAGCTTGATAGGTCGCTGCAATCGCAGCCGGGCCACGGGCAATGTTGGCGTCCACCACCTGAGCTGCCTGCTGGTCCAGTGCAGCATTGCGCTCAGGGCTCGCTGGATCAGCTGTCCAGACAGGTCGATCGTTCCGGTCGACTTCGTCGGCGATCATGCGTGACCACTGGCCACTCGCCGGATCATGCCGCCAATCCCGTGCGTAAAGATGCGCCGCATCAGCATCACTGGATGGCTGCACATAGGGATTACGGGATTGCACCTTGCCCAGCGCCTGCTCGGTCGCTTCGCTACTGGCGTGATAGTTCAGCTCGCGCGCTTTTTCAGGCAGCGCGAACATGCCCTGCTTCTGTGGCGTATCCACGCCATCGTCTTGCAGGTCGGCCTTCTCTTGGCGAAGCCACTGGTTGCCGTTGAACTCCCAGCTCACGCCCTGCTTGTCGGTCTGCGTATTGATCTGGCGGTTGTCCCAAAGCGTCACGACCTTGTCGGCAGCGGCACTGAACAGATAACCATCGGCCACCACCAGCGCGACAGGGCCGGCACCGGTGGTGCCAACAACGGCAGCGGTGGCGGCACCTCCGGCCCAGCCACCCGCGCCTCGCGCAGCAAAGTGCAACGCTTCCGAGCGCGCAGCGGTGAGGTTGTCTTGTGCCAACAGCGTGCCAACACGCTCTCCGGCTTGCGACGCGTCGTAGGCGGTCGCGGCAACGCCCAAACCCGCAAGCCCTGCTGTCATCCCGGCACGACGCAGGCCCGGGATCTCCGGCTCGGGCACAGGCACGCGTGCAGGCGGCGCGCCTGGTCGCACGAGTTCATCAATGGTGGCAATGCCTTCCAGCCGGCCGTTCACGCCGTCACTGACGTGCAGCTCGGCGTGCTCAGCGAGCACGTGCTCCTGAACGGCAGGGGTGGCGTTGGGGATGTCCTGCACATGCGCCGGCAGATCGCGGTGCCAATCGACCTGTTGTTGCCAGCTTTCACGCAGTGCTTGGGTGACCGCTGGATCCTTGAACCACGCATTGCGCGCCTCTTCCAGTGCCTGCCCGGGCGGACGTGCGTCGGTGCGGCTATCGTAAACCTCGGCACCCTGGCGGTTGAAGATACGGATGGGTGCGCTGGTCTGCGCGTGCACGGTATCCAGGCTGACCGGCAACTTTGCATAGATCGCCTCGCGGGCGCCTTCGGGCACGTAGCGGCCGTAACCTTCCCGATCCAGTTGTTGAGAAAACCTGGAATCGACGCCATGCTCGCTTTCCAGCTTGTGCGCCGCCATCGCGCGCACCTCGACAGTGTAGCCACGCGATTGCAGATCCTTGATCAGCTCCGAACTCCACTGGCCGTTGCTGAGCGTGGTGTCGAAGATCAGGTTCTTTTTGCCTTCGATGGTGGCCTGCAGCAGTTCGTCGGCCCACTGACTGGCATCGGGGTGGGTGTAGCCGGACCAGGTGTAGGGGTGGGCGTTGCGTAGAGCTTTTACTTGGGGGTGGAAGTCGCGTAGTTCGTCTGGATCGATCTTTACTGCATCCCCGCTGAGCTCAAGCTCGGCTGCTTCGGCAAGTCGTCCCTTCCCTGAACCCGGTTGGCCTCCCAGGATGATGGCAGTGGGGCGATCAAATGGCGATTTTTTTAACAAGCCACTATCTGGAAAAATTTCCTCATTGAGAATCTTCCTGTGCTCATCATGGGGGAGCGCATAATCACTCATGGCCTTGCGTTCCTTATCACTTGATCCCTCGCTCCTTCAAAGTAAGAGGCTAATTCAGACATTGGCCCCTTATTCAAGCGACTGTATCCAACAGCAAATCTTTTCTTCTTAGCCTTTTCAATTCCTTCAGGATCACCTTTGGCATAAGCGGCTTCGAGTTCCTCGCGTGCTTCGGAGAAAAACGAATCAAGTCTTCCTTCGAGCGCCCAGATGGCCCCATCGAATGGCATTAGTCGATTGGGCTTCCTGCTGTAATCGTCGAGAACCTCCTGCAAGCGCTGAATCAACTCAGGATAGTCTTTCAGTAGCTCACGCAATTTCTGCGGCACAGGAGGCGCAGGCAAGCCGTTTTCAATGGCGGGAGGCATGGGCTTGGACATGGCAGGGTCTTTCCTCTCAGGCATGGGCACGTGCGGCGCAGTGTGCGCATTGTCATCCAATGCAGGGACCGGCTGCACCCACGGCGCCGGCTTGGGTTTGCGCTTGACCTGCACGGGCAGCCCGCCATGCGGTGGCGGGCCAAGCTCGCGCACCGTGCGCTCGTTGATGATCTGTAGATCGCGCAGCAGCTGCGCCGCGTACGTCTCGACGACACGACGCGCCAGGACGGCATAACGGGATTCAGGCGGAACGCTCATATGCGTTTCCTTAACAGATGTCGCGCGGGTGGGGGGCGCTATGAATTTTCTTGCGCTCCTTCAAAATAAGCGGCCAAGTCAGCCAGAAGAAACAGTTTCCTGTGTCATTTCAACGTCCTGCGTGATGCGCTGGCTTTGACCATTGGGATAATTCGAACTTGGGAAGCCAAAATAATCCATCAAGTTCTGCCCCTTCCATGTGCCCTTAGGGATGGTCTGATCAATGCGGCCAGAGGATGCGTCGACCCGCATCGGTAGCGCTGACTACGCTCACACCTTCGGTTTTTCGCTGTTTCCAGCGCATTCTCGGGGCGTTCTCCCCATTACAGGCACAACTTCCCAACGGCAGGCATCAACTGCTTCCGCTTCAGCCACAGGTTCGACAGCGCAAAGAGCGTCAGCACCTGCGCGGTGTTTTTGACCAGGCCGCGATAGCGCACCTTGGCATAGCCAAACTGGCGCTTGATCACCCGAAACGGATGTTCCACCTTCGCACGCAGGCTGGCCTTGGTGTGCTCCCAGCGCTTGGCCAACTTCAGTTCGCGCTTGTTCTTGATCTGCTTCAGCTTCGAGGGCTTCTCCGCGATCAGGTAGCGTAGCTTGCGCTTGCCCTTGATCTCATCGCGCTTCTCAAGCCCGGTGTAGCCGCTGTCCCCACACACCGTGTCTTCCTTGCCATGCAGCAGCTTGTGCGCTTGCGTGATGTCCGCCACGTTGGCTGCCGTGCATTCCACGTGGTGCACTAGGCCGGATTCATCATCCACTCCAATGTGCGCCTTCATCCCGAAGAAGTATTGGTTGCCCTTCTTGGTCTGGCGCATCTCCGGATCGCGCTCACCGTCCTTGTTCTTGGTCGAACTGGGCGCAGAGATAATCGTGGCATCCACAATCGTCCCGCCGCGCAGGCTCTGACCCTTGCGCGACAGATGCGCGTTCACCCGATTGAACAGCTTGCGCGCCAAATCGTGCTGCTCCAGCAGATGGCGAAAGTTGAGAATCGTCGTCTCGTCCGGCACCTCATCCAGCCCGCCGATCTTGGCGAAACGGCGCATCGACACCGTGTCGTACAAGGCTTCTTCCGCCGATGGATCGCTCAATGCATACCACTGCTGCAAAAAGTGGATGCGCAGCATCGTCTCCAGCCGATACGGCTGTCGTCCCGGTTGCCCCGACTTCGGATAGTGCGGCTCGATCAGCCCCAGCAGCTCCTTCCACGGCACGACCTGCTCCATCTCGGCCAAAAACACCTCACGCCGCGTCCGCTTGCGCTTGCCGTCGTACTCCGCGTCGCCGAAGGTCAGCTGCATCGAAATCGTCTACTCGGGTCGATGATCGATTGTGGCAGATCAGGACGGATTGTTCAGAGTTTCCTTAGCGACGCTATGAAGCATGAGTAGATGCGTTGCCTTCGCCAGTGCGATTGCTTCTGGGTCGCCCGTTTGTTCTGCAACCCTGAGCTTTTCACGTGATTCGTCGATAAAGGTATCAAGACAGCCCTCGATCGCCCAAATCGCAAACTCAAATGGCGGAGTGATCGGCGATGGCTTATCGACCGACTCTTGGAGCGCGCTTTCCAACCGCGCGATGTGATCGGGGTTAATCCTTGAAGCTTTCGCGCAACCCTTGTGACACTGGTGGTCGTGCACCGATCGAATCAGGCGAAGAATCGTTGGTCTGAGTCATGACAGCATCCTGATTGAGGTGTGGCGTTGGACGTGGAAGATTGGGCTTGCGATTAGGCGTTGCCACGGACGCGCCTGGTTGCAATGGCCCCAACTGCTGCACAGTGCGCGCATTGATCAATGCCAGATCACGCAGCAGCGTTTGACTGTGACTGCCATCAGCCTTCAATCGACTTTTAGGCTTATTGGAAGGTGTGCTATCACTCATGCGGGGACCATCTGTAAGGCTTCGATCTTCACTTTCGGCAACAAGCGCTTGGTGAAGTAGGTATCTTCGTAATACTTGATCTTCTCGCAGAGCACCGGGCTCGGGATGCCTTCATAGAGAAAGACCTCCTTGTCAAAGCCCATCGCTTTCAATTCCTGCGGCAGCATCAATGCGCGGCGCTGCTCGGTTTCGGAGTAGGACACACTGCTTTGCTTGCCACTGGTGTGCGACTTGTTCTTCTTGCGCACCGTGGTGTAGCCGAGCATGTCCGAATAGTCGTTGGCGTCTTGCTGCTCGCGCGGGGCATAGACGATTTGCAAGGCATGGTTGGTGATGATGGTGCGCGAGACATCCTTGCCATAGGTCGCGTCCAGCTGCGCCATGCTCTGGATAATCGGCAGCAAGCGAATGTTGTAGCCAGCCATGTAGCTCACCGCGCTTGCAATGATGTCGACCCGGCCGATGGACGTGAACTCATCCATCAGCAGCAAACACTGGTGTTTGAGCGCCGGGTTGTTCTGCGGCAGCTCTTTGGTGTTGAGGTTGATGAGCTGACTAAACAGCAGGTTGATCAACAAGCGGCTTTCGGCCAGCTTGTTCGGCTGGATGCCGATGTAGATGCTCATCTTCTTCTTGCGCACATCGGTCAGCAGGAAGTCGTTGTCGCTGGTCGATGCATCCAGGACTGGATTGATGAACTGGTTGAGCGGCTCCTTGAACGTGCCCATGATCGAGGCGAACGTCTCTTCGGCTTGCGAGAGTAAATTGTCAAAGGCCATCTTGGCATCGCGCCCCAGGAAGTCGCGCTGCGAGAGCTTTTTGAGGTAGCCCTTCAAGTCGCTCCCATCCCCAGACGACACCCGATAGAGCATCCCAAGCGTTGGGAACATCCACATCTCTTTTGGATGCTTACGCTTGATCTGATCATCGAGGCTATCGAACAGATAAAGCGTAAACGCCATGAAGGCGTTGCGCGCTTGGCTCACCCAGAACTTCTGGGCGTCAGAGCCGTCTGGATAGAGCATCGCCGCGATACTCATCAGGTCCGACACGCGAAAGGCGGGATCGGGCGAGATGTAGCTCAACGGATTCCAGCGGTGCGTGCGCCCGTCTTCGGCAAAGGGGTTGAACAAAAAGACCTCTTGGCCTTGGCTCTTGCGCCAGCCCGAGGTCAAGTCAAAGTTTTCCTGCTTGATGTCCAGCACCACCACCGAGCCTTGGTAGTCGAGCAGATTGGGAATGACGATGCCCACCCCCTTGCCGGAACGCGTGGGCGCGGCCAGGATCACAAACTGCTGCCCAGGTAGGCGCACTAACTTGCCACCGTGCTTGCCGACCACGATGCCGGTTGGCGAGGGTTTGAGCATGTCCTTCTTGGCCAGATCACTGCCAGAAGCAAAGCGCGCATCGCCATGCAAGGCGGCCGCCTTCGGTTTGAACAACGGAATCAGCAGCGCGATCCAGGCCAGCAGCGGCACGCCGAAGCCGAGGGCGCCAGCGAGCTTGATCTTGGTGGCATAGGGAGCGAACTGCGGGAGGTCGAGCGCGTTGACGTAAGACCAGTAGGTGCCGACGCTGAGCGGCCCAGCCACATTCAACAGCATCAAGATCAACTGGCCTGAGAAAAAAAGCCCCAACGTCAAGGCGAACAGCAACAATCCGGTGGCGACGCCAATTTTGATCTTTCCGCTCATAACTCGATGCCTTCCATGCTCGCATCCTTAGCGTGTTTTCAGGACATTTTTGCCTGCCAGATTACAGGATCACGCCATAACGTCGAATTGGAGCGGTATCGCCACGAATGCGGTTTGTCCGATCTGCTCCCTATCGAATAGCACCCATACCGAGGCGATAAATCAGGCAAGGAGTTACAAGGCTCGACGATTCGTTCAGATTGGATCGCTTGCGCTTGGCTCCCCAAATAAGCGCTGCCAATCAGTTCCAGTTGCCGTCTCCGCACCTACCGCCTTATGCGTTGACCCACGCAATCGGCACGCCTCAGTAACCATGCACCGGGCGATGCGACTTCACCGCCATCACCAGCCCCAGGCCGGCCAGCAACGACACCGCCGAGGTGCCGCCGTAGCTCATCAGCGGCATCGGCACGCCCACCACCGGTAGCAGGCCGGAAATCATGCCGCCGTTGACCAGCACGTAGACGAAGAACGCCAGGCCGGTGGCGCCGGCAACCAGGCGCGAATAGGTGTCGCGCGCCTGCGAGGCGATCCACAGGCAGCGGCCGATGACGATCAGGTACAAGGTCAGCACGGTGGCGACGCCGATCCAGCCAAATTCTTCGCTGAGCACCGAGAACGCAAAGTCGGTGGTCTGTTCGGGAATGAAGTTCAGGTGCGATTGCGAGCCCAGGCCCCAGCCCTTGCCGTTCAACCCACCCGAGCCAATCGCGATCTTGGACTGGATGATGTTCCAGCCCGCGCCAAGCGCGTCGTTCTCGGGGTTGAGGAACATCATGATGCGGTCCTTCTGGTACGGCCGCAGCAGCCAGAACCACGCCACCGGCGCAGCCGCAGACACACCGCCCACACCCACCGCCACCCACCACCACGGCAGGCCGGCCAGCAGCAGCACGAACACGCCGCTGGCAGCGATCAACACACCGGTGCCGAAGTCCGGCTGCAGCATGATCAGCGCGGTGGGTACGCCGATAATCACGCCGGTCACCAGCACGGTGGAAATGCGCGGCGGCAGCGGCATGCGGTGCAGATACCAGGCCGCCATCATCGGCAAGCTGATCTTGAGCAGCTCGGCCGGCTGCAGGTAGAACACTTTCAGGTCCAGCCACTGCCGGCCGTACTTACCGGTGCCCAGCGCGAAGACCGCCAGCAGGGGCAGCATCGACAAGCCGTACACCCACGGCGTCCAGGCGCGCAGGCGCAGCACCGACATGCGCGAAATACCCCACATCGCCGCCGCCCCGATGATGAAGCGGATGCCCTGCGCCAGCATCAGATGCTCGCCATTGGCAGTGCCGCCGGCGCTCTTGAGCACCGACAGGCCGATGGCCATCAGCCCCCCCAGCGCCAGGCACAGCACCCAGTCCAGGCTGCGCGTAAAGCGCGCGGCCATGTCCACCAACCAGCGCAGGATGTCGCTCAATGGTCGGTCTCCTGCACCGCGTCCGGCACATCCGGCACGATCGGTTGCGCGGGGGTGTTGGGGTCCAGCGCAACGGCGCTCTGGCCGATCACCACCGGTAGCTCGTCCAGTGTGGCAGCGGCCGCGTCGCCGGCTGCGCGCGCGTCGGTGACACCGGCTTCGAACTGGTTGACACCCACCGCGGTCATGCCGAGCTCGCTGTCCAGCGGCTCCAGACCGGCGGGCATCTTGCCCAGCAGCCAGGCATCGAAGATCTTGCGCGCGATCGGCGCGGCCGAGCTGGTGCCGAAACCGCCGCCTTCCACTGCCACCGCCACCGCGATGACCGGGTTGTCGGCCGGCGCGAAACCGACGAACAGGCCGCGGTGACGCAGGTGTAACGGCAGGCTGCGCGGGTCCACCGCCGCCACGCCCTTGCGGCTGACCACCTGTGCGGTGCCGGTCTTGCCGGCCATCTGGTACGGCGCACCCGGGGTGATCGCATAGCCGGTACCGCCGGGCCGCATGGTGTCCATCATGCCCTCGCGCACCACCTGCAGATGCGCCGGGTTCTGGCTGATCGGCTTGCCGGGCGGCTGGATCATCGGCTCCCAGGGATGATCGAAACCGGTGCGTTCTTCCAGCACCAGGTGCGGGCGCAGCAGCAAACCGCTGGCGATCGCCGAGACGCCGCGCACCAGCTGCAGCGGGGTGACCTTCCAGTCGCCCTGGCCGATGGCGATGTTGACGGTGTCGCCCGGATACCAGCGCTCCTTGCGCGTCTTGTACTTGTAGGCCGGCGAAGGCAGGATGCCGCCGATCTCGCCGAGCAGGTCCACCCCGGTGGGCTGGCCGAAGCCGTATTCGCCCATGTAGTGGTCGAAGCGCTCGATGCCCATGTCCACCGCCAGGCGGTAGTAATAGGTATTGACCGATTGGGCGATCGACTTGCGCAGGTCGGTCCAGCCGTGGCCGCCGCGGTGCGAGTCGCCCCAGCCGCGGCTGACGCCGGGAAGATAGAACATGCCGGTGGACAGCACCCGGTCTTCCGGCCGGCGCAGGCCGCTGTCCAGGCCGGCCAACGCGATCAACGGCTTGAGCGTAGAGCCCGGCGCCACGCCGCCCAGCACCAGCCGGTTGAACTGCGGCCGCGACGGGTTGTCGTTGAGCATCTTGAAATCGGTATGCGAGATGCCGTTGACGAACAGGTTGGGGTCGTAGCTGGGCAGGCTGACCATGCCCAGGATCTCGCCGGTGCGCGGGTCCATCGCGATCGCCGCCCCTTCGTGCTCGCCAAAGGCGGCCACCATCGCGCGCTGTAGGTCCGCATCCACCGACAGCCGCAGATCCGCACCGGACTGCGGCGCGACCCGGCCGACGGTGCGGATCGCGCGACCCTGGACATTGGTTTCGACCTGCTCGTAACCGACTTGCCCGCGCAGATCCTGCTCGTAGTAGCGCTCCAGCCCGGATTTGCCCATGTGGGTGAGCGCAGCATTGCCCTCGCCCAGCACCGCCAGGTCTTTTTCGTCGATGCGGCCCACATAGCCGATGATGTGCGCGAACAACGGCCCGTAGGGATAACGCCGGGTCAGGTACGGCTCGAGCTCCACGCCGGGAAAGCGCCAGCGCTCCACCGCGAACCGTGCCATTTCTTCATCGCTCATGCGCAGCTTGAGCGTCACCGGCAGGAAGCTGCGGCGCGCGCGGCGCTCGCGGTTGAAGCGCTCCAGATCCTCCGGCGCGATCGGGATCACCTTGCCCAGCGCGTCCAGCATGGCGTTCATGTCGGCGACCTTGTCGGGGGTCACGTCCAGACGAAACGCCGGCACGTTTTCGGCCAGCAGCCGGCCGGTGCGGTCGTAGATCATGCCGCGCCCGGGCACCACCGGTTTGGGCTTGATGCGGTTGGCCTCCGAGCGCGTGGCGTAGACCTCGTGGTCGAGCACCTGCAATTTGAAATACCAGCCGCCCAGGCCCACCAGGCAGATCACCACCATCGCAAAGCCCAGCACCGCGCGGCGGCGGAACTGTTCGGCCTCCGCATGCGGATTCTTGGGATGACGGCGCCCGTGCATGGCTTATTTCTTGCCCCGCTTGCCCAGCCGCACCGCATCCAGCACCACGAACGACGGCGGCCACAGCGCCATGCCCAGCAGCGGCGCCCACCAGTAGCTCCAGGGCAAGGTCGGCTCGCCCACGGCCAGGTGCACCGCCGAAGACACGATGCGGTCGTTGAGCAATAGCCCACCAATGGCCAGCGCCTGCTGCGAGACCGGGAAAAAACGCATGCGCGCGCGGAAGCGCTGCAGGATGAAGGTCATGATCACCAGCCGCAGCGCCTGTTCGCCGAGCAGCCCGCCATACAGCAGGTCGGCCAGCACGCCGGCCACGAAGGCCAGGCCCAGCCCGACCCGGTCCGGTTCCTCGATCACCCAGTACGCCAGCACCAACGCCAGCCAGTAAGGCCGCAGCGGCTGCACCACCATCGGCAACGGCAGCAGGCCCAGGACCAGCGCAATGAAGATGCTCGCTGGCAGGATCCAGGTGTTGCGCATGCGGGTCATTGGTCCGTCTCCTGCGGAGCCGGACGGGAATCGGGAATCGGGAGTCGGGAATCGTTAGAGGCAGCGCCACGCGTCGGTGCGGTAGTTGGCGCCCGACCCGCTGGCGCTGGCGCGCTGCTGCCGTTCCTGGTTCCCGAGTCGCCGGTCCCTACCCCTGCTGGCTGCGCGCCTGAGGCGCCGGACACGGCAAGTGCCGGCGTCGGTTGCGAGCGGGGTGCGGTCCCGATGCCCGCTGTCGTACGGGCCGGATCGACCACTGCGTTGGAGCCGTCGGCCGCCGGAGTGCGCGGTGTCGCGGTCACCGGCGCATTTACTGACGCAGCGGCGTTGCCGTTGCCATTCCCCATTCCCGAATCCCCAATCCCGGCCACCGGCACGACGCGCAACGGCTTTCCGGCACGCAGCAGCAACACATCGCGGCCACGATCGAGCTTGGCGGCCGGGGTCAGTTCGCCGACCAGGAAGGCGTGGGTGTCGTCGGGATGCAATTCGGAGACCTTGCCGACCGGGAAGCCGGCCGGGAAGCGGCCGCCCAGGCCCGAGGTGACGATTTCATCGCCCACCTGCACGCCGGCACTGAGCGGGATGTCGCGCAGTTCCAGGCGGTCGCCGCGCCCGTAGACGATCAGCCGCACGCCATTGCGCGCCACGCTGACCGGCACTGCGTGGTCGGGGTCGGTGAGCAGCAACACGGTGGAATGCAGCGGGGTGACTTCGATCACCTGCCCCATCAGGCCGCCGGCGTCGATCACCGCCTGGCCCAGCACCACCCCTTCGCGGCTGCCGGCGTCCAGCAGCAGGCGTTGGCGCGTCGGATCCAGATCGATGTTCAGGATCGGCGCCAGTTGCACATCCAGGCCGCGGCGCTCGGCCACGTTGAGCAGTTCGCGCAGTTGCGCGTTATCCAGGGCCGCGGTCTGCAACCGGGTCAGGCGCGCATTGGCGACCAACAGCTGATTGCGCAGATCCCGGGTCTCTTCCACCAGTTGCGCATGCGTTGCGGCGTTGTCGCGCACCTGCGAGCCGATGCGTCCCGGCAGCCCGGCCACCGCCCAGATCGGCTGGATCAACAGATTGGCCTGCATGCGGACCTGGCTCAGCCAACCACCGCGGCTATCGAGCGCGATCAGCACCACCGCCAGCACCAGATAGACCAGCAGCCGCAGCGTGGAGGTGACTTCGCCCGGACGGGAGGCGACGGGAGGACCGGCGTAGGAGGGCACTGTCAGGGCCGGGAATGGGGAATCGAGAATGGGGAATCGGGAAGCAGTCGGCTGTCCCCGAAACGATTGAGGCGAAAACTCACAGGGGCGGGATCGCGTCGCAACCGCTCAGGGCCGTAGGCGGGGAATGCCTTCATGATTCCCCATTCCCGATTCCCCATTCCCAGCTCCATTACTCCGGCGCGAAGAACTCATTGCCATGCATGTCCACCAGCTCCAGCGCACGGCCGCCGCCGCGGGCCACGCAGGTGAGCGGGTCGTCGGCCACCTGCACGTGCAGGCCGGTTTCTTCGGAGATCAGGCGGTCCAGGTCGCGCAGCAGCGCGCCGCCACCGGTGAGCACGATGCCGCGCTCGGCGACGTCGGCGCACAGTTCCGGCGGGGTCTGCTCCAGCGCCAGCTTCACTGCCGAGACGATGCCCGACAACGGCTCGTGCAGCGCTTCGAGCACTTCATTGGAGTTGATCTTGATCATCTTCGGCACGCCCTCGGCAAGGTTACGGCCGGAGATTTCCATCTCCTGCACCTCGTCCTGCGGGTAGGCGCAGCCGATCTGCAGCTTGATGCGCTCGGCCGTGGCTTCACCGATCAGCATGCCGTGGTTACGCCGCACGTAGTTGGTGATCGACTCGTCGAAACGGTCGCCACCTACACGCACCGACTGCGAATACACAATGCCGTTGAGCGAGATCACCGCCACTTCGGTGGTGCCGCCGCCGATGTCGATGACCATCGAACCGCGCGCCTCGGTCACCGGCATGCCGGCGCCGATCGCTGCGGCCATCGGCTCTTCGATCAGGTAGACATCGCGCGCACCGGCCTCTTCCGCAGATTCCTTGATGGCGCGGCGCTCGACCTGCGTGGAGCCAGCCGGCACGCACACCAGCACGCGCGGGCTGGGGCGCAGGAAGCGCGATTTGTGCACCTTCTTGATGAAGTGCTTCAGCATCGCCTCGGTGTAGGTGAAGTCGGCGATGACGCCGTCCTTCATCGGACGGATGGTGGTGATGTGGCCGGGGGTACGGCCGAGCATCTGCTTGGCCTCCGCACCGACTGCAGCGACCGAGCGGGTGCCGCCTATTGCACGATCCTGACGCACCGCAACCACCGACGGCTCGTTCAGCACGATGCCCTGTCCGCGCACGTAGATCAGCGTATTGGCCGTGCCCAGATCGATGGACAGGTCGTTGGAGAACATGCCGCGGAGTTTCTTGAACATCGAGGGAGTCGTTCCTGGGTAAGTCGCGTGCCCGCCGCCAGACTGGCGAAATTTTGGGCAGAAAACGAAGTCGGCTAGCCTAGCAATCCCCCCCGGGGTGAGCAAGGAAAAATCGGCGATTTCGCCCCCGTTTTCATGTGGCGGTCACGCCGGCCATGGCATGCGGTTCTGGCCCTGATCGGCCGCAGCCGTTACCCTTTGCGCCGCGGCGCACGCGCCGTCCCGCTGCCATGCCCGGCAATTGGCGGGTTTTCCCAACGCAAAGGCCCGACTCGATGTCCGCACTGATCTGTGGTTCCCTCGCCTACGACACCATCATGGTGTTTCCGGACCAGTTCAAGAACCACATCCTGCCGGACAAGGTGCACATCCTGAATGTGTCGTTCCTGGTGCCGCGCATGCGCCGCGAGTTCGGCGGCTGCGCCGGCAACATCGCCTACAACCTGCATCTGCTCGGTGGCGCGCCGATCCCGATGGGCACGGTCGGCCAGGATTTCGGCCCGTACCGCGAACACTTCGAAACGCTGGGCATCGACCTGTCGCGGGTGAAGATCATCGAGGACCTGTTCACCCCGCAGGCGTTCATTACCACCGACCACGACAACAACCAGATCACCGCCTTCCATCCGGGCGCGATGATGCGCAGCTACGAAAACCACGTGAAGGATGTGCCGGGCGTGAGCCTGGGCCTGGTCGGCCCGGACGGGCGCGAAGGCATGATCCAGAACGCGGAAGAGTTCGCTGCCGGCGGCATTCCTTTCATCTTCGACCCCGGCCAAGCAATGCCCTTGTTCAACGGCCCGGAGCTGCGCCAGTTCATCGAACAGGCCCAGTACGTGGTGGTCAACGACTACGAGTCGAACCTGTTGCAGGAGCACACCGGCTGGGACGAAAAAGACATCGTCTCGCGCGTGCAGGCCTACATCACCACGCAGGGCCCGAAGGGCGCGCTGGTGCATACGCCGGAAAAAACCTACGACATTCCGCCGGCGCACGAGCGCCGCGTGGTGGATCCGACCGGCTGCGGCGATGCATTCCGCGCCGGGCTGATCTACGGCATCCAGGGCGGCTACGACTGGCTGACCATCGGCCGCATGGGCAACCTGATGGGCGCGCTGAAAGTGGAACACCCGGGCACCCAGAACCAGCGCTTCGACTTCGCCGAGTTCAACGACCAGTTCAAGCAGCAGTTCGGCTACGCGTTGTAACGCCGACCGGCGCCCTGCTTCGCTTGCCGAGGCGCTGACGAGGGAATAGGCTCGCCGGGTTCGCGTCAATGGAGGATGCCATGGGAAATGTGTGTGTTCCGTCCAGCGGAAACCTGACCCAGACGAACAACGCCGTCCGCCTTTGCCTGGCGCTGTGCATCGCCACCTTGTGCGGATGCGGCAACGCCGGGCAGCCATCTTCCCCCGCTGCTTCAATCCCCACCGAGACCGGGCACGCTGGCGTCATCCCTTCGCCTGCTACACCCGCGCACACCACGAGTGCGCCACAGCTGCCTTCGCCAGGCCACTACGCCACAGAGCGTGGCTGGGGGCAGCTCACGATAGCGCCCGAGGCGCAAGATACCGCCAGCTTCTCGCTGGAAACGCTCAACGCCGATGCCAGTTGCAGCTTCAATGGCAAGTTGCGCGGCACCCAGGCGGCGGTATACGACGGCGATCGTCCGGGCGCCTGCACCCTGGAGATCGCCAAGACTGGGGCAGGCGCCGCGATCCGCGGTGCGAGCGGCAGCGAAAACGCATGTCGGGAGTATTGCGGCGGCAATGGCAGCTTCGAAGGCGATTACCTGCCGCTGGCGGCCACTTGCGAACCGACAGCCATGCAGCGCACGCGCAAGGCGTTCCAGTCGCTCTACGATCAAAAGGACTATGTGAAAGCAGAGACGACACTGGCGCCGCTTTACCGCAGTTGCCTGGCCACTTCCAGCTTCAGCGACGAAGGGGCGATTCGCAACGATTACGCCATCACCCAGCACAGGCTAGGCGACGATGCCCGGTGCCTGGAGGCACTGGCGCCCTACCGCGACGACGCCAGACGCAGCGATGAGGCCATCACCGACGGCATGAGCCCCGCGATCGTCGACGATTACCTGGGGGTGATCCACGCTGCGCGCACCAACCTCAAACTCTGCGGCGACGGCGCGGCGGGCTAGCGCGGATCGCCATCCAAGGGTGCACAACGTTAAGGAGAACGGACATGGCAGACCCAAGTAACGGCACGACCACGACCAAGCCGCAATTAAGCGATACCGAACTGAAGACACTGGCGTATTTCGCGATCGGCGTGTCGTCCGAGGGCAGCATCGGCCCCAAGAACGTGGCCTACCACCTGTCCTTCGCCGGCACCACCGCCAACGGCAAGATGACGCCGGTAGGGAACAGCGGCTTCACCATCGGCACGCTGCAGACCGACTTCGGCGCACACCCGGAGGTGGCCGCCGACCTGGTGTCCGCCTATCAGACCTGGGCCGCAAAGCAGACGCCGAGCCTGACGCTGTCGGAAAGCGAAAAGGCCCAGACGACCACCGACCTGCAACGCGACGGCAAGGCCATCAAGGCGGACAACAATCGCGCGCTGGACGAAACGGTGCGCGGCAATCTCGACAAGTTCCTGGCGTCCGATGACGGGGTGAGCTTCGTGCACGCTCATGACCGAACGCAGGTCGAGCGCCTGATGCGTCCAGGTGACGGCAACAAGGACCCGGGCGGCGCGCTGCACCAGCTGCAACAGACCGATCTCTACAAGAATGCCAGCCTCGACGACCAAGCCAAGTTCGCGACCGTGGTCATGAAGTTGGAGAACCAGGCGGGCAAGGGCCAGTACCCGAAGATCCTCAATGGGATCAAGGACGGCAGCCTGACCAGCGTGGACGAGGTGGTCAGCAAGGTCGATGCGATGCTGCCGAACAAGGTCAAGGACGGCAAGGACATTCCCGACTACATCGAGACCGGGGTCCATCATGCGCTCGCCGGCACCGAGGTCTTCAACAAGCTGCGTGCAGCACAGCCAGGCAACCCGCTGCACAACGCATTCAATGCGGTTGCTGCCGATCCGCTGCGCAGCCCGATCGACTTCAAAAACGACACCGCGCATCCCGATGCGCGTCACCAGTACGACGCGATCAAGACCTTGTTTCTGCAAAACGGACAGGCGCAGAAGCTGATCGTTGCGCTAGATCAGGACACGTCCTTCGGCTACAACGTCAAGAACAAGAGCGGCAAGGTGTCTGCACAGTCGTCCAGCCTGTTCGGCGCGGACAACGAGTTCGCGGTCTTCGACGGCAACGGCCATGGCACGGCCTTCGTCGGCGGCAAGTGGAGCGCGGTGGAACGTGGCGACGTCAAGCGCGTCGGCAATGCCGACCAAAGCGTCGACTTGAAGGTGAGCAAGAACGGCACGACCGACACGTTGCTGCATGTGCCAACACCGGCGCAACTGCGCGAGCGGCGTGACGCGCAGGAAACACCGGTTCCTGCAAGCCCGGCGCCACAGCGTTCGGCACCAGCGAACCCCAACGATCCCGATCACCAGAACCACACCCTGCTCAACCAGATCCGCGATGGCGTCGGCAAGATCGACAAAGACATTGGCAAACCCTACGACGAGGCCAGCGAGCGATTGAGTCGAGCGGCCCTGGCCGCCTGCCGGGACAACCGCGGGCTGTCTGCGCACAACGACTTCCCGCTTGCGTCCAACGCGCTGGATCGCGCGGACGAGGTGACGTTGAGCAGCAAGGGTTACCTGGTCGTTGTGCAGGGCGACCCGCGCGATCCAGCGCACAAGCGCGCCGCGGTAAACATTGAGCAGGCGCTCAACACTCCGGTGGAGCAATCGGACCAGAAGCTGCAGGCGGCAAACCTGGCGATCGGCAAGGAGCTGCAACAAGCCAGGCAAGCCGAGCTGGAACGCGGCATGGATGTGCCCAGCCGCGGTGGTCCAGCAATGGCGTAGGGACGGCAGGCGCGCGATTCACCGCCGCGCCGGTGCATGCCGCAGCCGTGCCGAGCGGCGATATTCGTCGCGCCACCTCGCTGCCGATCCGATTCAACGCATCTGCAATCCCGGCGTTTGCTGCACCGCGGTTTGAGCCGCGCCCCGGTTTATGCGTCACTGCCGCTCTGGCCCCGGGTAGGGACCGAGGAAGCGCCACGTGTCGGAAGTGACTGTCGCCAACCTCCTGCAGGCCACGGCCGGGCCCACGTCCGCTGCCGAGGCCGAGTCCGCGCTGCTGGTGCGGATGCGCCGCTTCCGCCAGATCGAACCACTGCCGCCGGCGCTGGCGCGCTCGTGGCAGCGCTGCCTGGACGAGTATGGGCTGAGTCCGGATGCTGCCCCGTTGCCGATGGTCCACGATGGCAGCGGGCTGCGCGAGCGCCAGCAGCGGCTGGAAGAAGTGCTGCGCATCGCCAAGGTGGAGATGGAGAACCTCTACGAGCAGATCGCTGGCGGCGGCTACGCCGTGGTGTTCGCCGACGCCGAGGCGACCTTGCTGCACAGCGTGCAGGATCCGGCACTGTTGCGCGAATTCCGCCAGACCGGGTTGTTCTGCGGCGCCAGCTGGGCCGAGCGCTACCAGGGCACCAACGGGATCGGCACCTGCGCGGTAGAGCGCAGCGCGCTCGGCGTGCACCGCGGCGAGCATTACCTGGCACGGCACCTGCCGCTGTCGTGCAGCGGTGCGCCAATCCTCGACCCGCACGGGCAATTGCTGGCGGTGCTGGATGCGTCCACGCCGGACGCGCGCGACACCAAGCTGGTACAGCGCCACACCAGCGCGTTGGTGCGCATGTCGGCGGCACAGATCGCGCGTTCGTATTTCCTGGAGCAGTACCGGCATGCGTGGATCCTGCGCTTCCACAGCCGCCCGGAGTTCGCCGGCCTGCTGCACGAGGCGCTGATGGCGATCGACAACGACGGCTGCGTGCTGGCCGTCAACGAAGCGGCGCTGGAACAGCTCGGCAAGGGCGATCGCAGCCTGCTGGTCGGGCGCGACATCTCGCAGGTGATGCAGCTGGACTTCGACACCGTGGAGCAGCGTGCGCGCAATGCTGCCAGCACGCTCTGGTCGATCCGCTGTGCCTGCCACGGACGCCGCTTCTTCGCCCTGGCGCAGCCGCCGCGCCGCAACGTGGTTGCTGGCGGCGCGCACGCCACTCCCGCCGGCGAAGGCGAGGCGGCTTACGCACGCGAACACGTCGGCTCCGATCCGCGCATGCGCCACAACCTGGACAACGCGCTGAAGCTGGTCGCGCATCGCGTGTCGATCCTGCTGTGCGGCGCCACCGGCACCGGCAAGGAGGAGTTCGCCAAGGCGGTTCACCGCGGCTCGCCCTGGGCGGCGCGGCCGTTCGTGGCGGTGAACTGTGCGGCGATCCCCGAGGCGCTGATCGAGAGCGAACTGTTCGGCTACGCGCGCGGCGCGTTCACCGATGCTGCGCGCGAAGGCCGCCACGGCAAGCTGCTGCAGGCCAGCGGCGGCACCTTATTCCTGGACGAGATCGGCGACATGCCGCTGCCGCTGCAGACGCGACTGCTGCGCGTGCTCGAAGAACAGAGCGTGACCCCGCTGGGCAGCGACCGGGCGATGCCGTTGGAACTGCACGTGATCAGCGCCAGCCACCGCGACCTGGCGCAGATGGTGGCCGCCGGCGAATTCCGCGAGGACCTGTACTACCGCCTCAACGGTGTGGTGCTGCACCTGCCGCCGCTACGCGAACGCAGCGACAAGGCCGAGCTGATCCGCACCCTGCTGCGCGAGGAAAACAGCGAGCGCAGCGTGCGCATCAGCGAAGATGCGCTGCACAAGCTGCTCAGCTACGCCTGGCCGGGTAACCTGCGCCAATTGCGCAATGTGCTGCGCACGGCGGCCGTGCTGTGCAGTGACGAGGTGATTCGTCTGCCGAATCTTCCACAGGAGATCGTCGACGCGGGCAGCGCACCTTGCCTGGTCGATGCGCGTGCGGTCGCGGCCGACGATATGCCCGGCCGCGTTGCATTGGATCAGGCCGAGCGGCTGGTGCTGCAGCAACAACTCGAACGCCACCGCTGGAATGTCAGCCGCACCGCCGACGCCCTGGGCATCAGCCGTAACACCCTGTATCGCAAGTTGCGCAAGCACGGGCTGTAGACCGGGTGAATCGGGAATGGGGAATGGGGAATGGGGAATCGTAGAGCGTCAGCGCACTGCTTTTATCCATTCCGGATTCCCGATTCCCGATTCCCGATTTCCCGCTTCAAAGCGCCCAGCGCAGGCCGATGAGGTACTGCCGGGGCACCCCCGGTGCGAGAAACCGGGCCGGGCCGGTTTCCACTGGCGCATCCTGCGGCCGTGCGAGTTCGCCGTCGGGGAACACGTCTTCGGCCACCGCGGCATAGGTGGCGTAGTGGCGGTCGAAGAGGTTGTCGATCCGGGCGAACAGCGACACCCGTGCGTTGATGGTCCAGCGCGCCTGCAGGTCGACCAGGGCATAGCCGGCGGTGCCGATGTCGAGACGCTCCGGCGCGGCCTCGCCTTCTTCGGCATTGGCGACCTGGCCATCTTCGTTGCCGCTGGCCACTCGCCCGGAGACCGCACGCACGCCCACGCCCAGCGTCAGCGCATCGCGTTGCCACTCCATGCCGAGCTTGAGGTTGTGCCGCGGTAGCGCGGCGATCCGCAGTCCCGGCCGCAGCGCGATCACACGCTCGCCGGACAGCAATTGGCCATCGCTGCGGTAAGTGGCATCCAGGTAGCTGTAGCCGGCCGACCACTGCCAATCGCCGCTGCGCAGATGCAGCGCCGCATCCACGCCCTGATAACGCATGCGGCCGACATTGTCGAAGTAACCCAACTGCGTGTCCGGTGCGCGCAAGAACAGAATGTCGTCGCGATTGTCGGCGCGGTAGACCGACAGCGTGGCATTGCGATCGGCCGATGGCGTCCAGCGCGCGCCCAGTTCGTAGGTGCGCGAGATGATCTGCTCCAGGCGTGGGTCGGCCTGCAGACCGGTCGGCAACCGACACGGCTGGGTGGGATCGGCGCAGCCCAATTCGATGGCGGTGGGCGCACGGCTGTTCTGCGCGACCGAGCCGTAGAGCGTCACCGCCGACGCGAGCCGATGGGTCAGACCCAGCGACGGATTGGCTTTGGCATAAACGAAGCGCTCGCGTGGGCGATCGCCGTCGTCGGCGGTGGAAAGAATGTTGTCCACTACCACATGATTCCAGCGCACTGCGGCGGTGAGATGAGTGGCATCGTCCAGCGCCCAGGTGTCGGCGAGGAACACGCCCAATGTCTGCGTACTGCCGCGCACGCCGGAAAAGAACGCGCTGTCGGTCGCCGGATCTGCAGCGACCGAACGGTCGGGCTGCACCCAGCCATCGCGGGCGAATTGCCGATAACGCACATGGCCACGATCGAAGGTGACGCCAGCGGTAAGCGCATGCGCGCCCCATTGCCTGCTCAGATTGAGTGCAAGGCCTTGTGCTTGCTGACGCATCTGGGTGGTGTTGAGCGCGCCGGTGTGCAGCGTCTCGGCATCGGTGCGGGCAACATCGCAATCGGCATCCAGTGCGCTGCCATCGGCGGCGTAACCGGAAGCGCATTCTTCGACGAACTCTTCATAGTCTTCGCCAATATCGCCATTGACGGTGTCGCGGCGCCCTACGCGCGAGTATGCGAGGGCGTGCAACGCGATATCTTCGTCGAAACGATGATCCAGCTGCGCGGTCAATAACGTGTTGCGATTGCGGGTGAGATCCGGCGAGGTGTACACCGACCGCCGATCGGCGCGGTACAGGCCCGGCTCCGGACCTTCGTCGGTGTAGCGTGTATCCGGCAGCAGACCATTGCCGATCAAACGGCTGCGCCCGTGCAGCAGCGACAGGCTCCAGTCGGTCCGCTCGCCTTGCTTACCGACCTTGCCGAACACGGTGCCGAGCCGGCCCTCGGAGGCATCGCGCCAGCCGTTTTCATCGAAGCCGGTGAGCGCAACAAAGCCATGCCAGCCGTTGGCGCTCGCAACGCCGTAACCGGCATCCAGCCGCTTGCGCGCGCCGCTGCCGATGCTCACTTCGCCCTGTAATCCCGGCGCGGTCAGCCCGGACGCGGTAGACAGCACCACCGCGCCGCCCAGCGTGTTCGGCCCGAACAACGGGTTGGAACCAGGCATCAACGTCACCGCAGTGATCGCCGCTTCGGGCAGCATGTCCCAGCTGACGATATCGGCGAACGGTTCGTTGAACCGTACGCCATCCAGATACACCGACACCCCTTGCGAAGCGCCCGGCAAGGCAGAGGCGCGAAAGCCATGGAAGGTGAGATCGTTCTGGAACGCACTGCCCTGCACGTCTTTGCCGTCCACGCCGACGAAGCGCCGCTGCAGCAGATCGCTCAGGTTGTTGCTGCGCCCTCGCGACAACTCGGCATTGCTTGCCGACTGCACCATGTACGGCAATTGCGCCGCATCGATGGTGGTGCCGGGGATCGGCGTGGCGGTGACCTCGATACGGTCCAACCAGGTGACTTGCGGCGCTTCCGCTGCAACGGCCAATGCGCTGCGTGCGAGCAAGACCATGGCGCATGCGCCTGCCAATCCCTTGCGATGCAGCGTCGCTGTCCTGCATCTGCCTGCTGCCATGTGCATCTCCTTCAATACGCCACGATGGATTTGATGCCGCGCGCCGCACGCAGGTCAGTCAACGCCTGGTTGATGTCATCCAGCGCCAGCGTGCGCGTGATCAACGGCGCCAGCTGGATATCGCCGTGCAGATAGCGTTCGACGTAACCGGGTAGCTCGCTGCGGCCTTTGACGCCGCCGAAGGCGCTGCCGCGCCACACCCGCCCGGTGACCAATTGGAACGGGCGCGTGCTGATTTCCTGCGCGTCGTCGGCCATGCCCAGGATGACGCTCTCGCCCCAGCCCTTGTGGCAACACTCCAGCGCCGCCCGCATCGCGCCGACATCGCCGACGCATTCGAAACTGTGGTCGGCGCCGCCATCGGTCAGGTCCACGATCACCTGCTGGATCGGCGCACCGTAGTCGTGCGGATCCAGGCAATCGGTGGCGCCCAGCGTGCGTGCCAGTGCGAATTTCGCAGGGTCGATATCCACGGCGATGATGCGGCCGGCCTGCGCCAGCAGCGCGCCCTGTATCACCGACAATCCGATGCCGCCCAGCCCGAACACCGCCACGCAATCGCCCGGCCGCACATGCGTGCTGTTGAGCACCGCACCGACGCCGGTGGTGACCGTGCAGCCGAGCAGGCAGGCCTGCTCCAGCGGCGCATCCGGATGGATGCGTGCGACTGCAATCTCCGGCAATACGGTGTATTCGGAAAACGTGCTGGTGCCCATGTGATGCAGGATCGGCCGCCCGTGCAACGAAAACCGGCTGCTGCCGTCAGGCATCAGGCCACGTTCCTGGCTGCTGCGAATCGCCTGGCACAAATTGGTACGGCCGGAACGGCAGAACTTGCACACGCCGCATTCGGGCATGTACAGCGGAATCACGTGATCGCCGGGCCGCACGCTGGTGACGCCGATCCCGACATCTTCGACAATGCCAGCGCCCTCCTGCCCCAGGATCGCCGGAAAGCTGCCGACATGGCCGTGCGCCAACGCATGCGCATCGCCATGGCAAATGCCGGTGGCCACCAGGCGCACCAGCACCTCGCCGGGACGCGGCGGCTGCAGGTCGACTTCTTCGATGGTCAACGGCTGGTGCGGACCCCAGGCCACCGCAGCGCGTGTCTTCATCCGGCCTCCCTGACGCGCGTCGGCCTGCCGGCCGCTCAGCGCGCGATGATCACGCCCCACGGCAGCTCGCCGACGGGGATCTGGTTGAGTTCGCGCAAGCTGGCGGTGTCGATCACGCTCACGGTGTTGGAGCGCCCGTTGGCGACGTAGAGCTTGTCGCCGGTCGGCGTCAGCGCCGGATTCCACGGGCGCTGCCCAACCGGAATCTCGGCCAGGCTGCGTGCGGTATTGAGATCGATCACGCTGACCGTGCCGGCGCCACCGTTGGAGGCATACAGCCGCGTGCCATCGGCCGACAGCGCGACGCCGGCGGTGCGCATGCCGGCCGGCAGACTGGCACGACGCTGGCGCGTCTGCAGGTCGATCACGTCCACCACGTTGGCGGTTTCCTGGGCGATGTACACGCTGTGCCCGTCGGGCGCGAACGCCATGCCGCGCGGATGGCCGCTGGTGGCCACCACGCCGCGCGATCGATGCGTGGCCAGCTCGATCAGGTCCATGTCGTTGGAACCTTCATTGCTGGTGAGCAACCACTTGCCATCCGGGGTGTAGGCACAATGCTCCGGCGCCTGCCCGCGTGTGGCGATCACCTGCTGCACGGTGAAGTGCGCCGCATCGATCAGCATCACCTGATTCTGGCCTTCCACGCAGACCGCGAACTGCCTGCCGTCCGGCGACAACGCGATGCCTTCGGCGTTCTCGCCGATGTCCACGCTGCGCAACACCGCATCTTTTGCGACATCCAGTTCGACCAACCGGTGATGCTCGGCATCGATCAGGTACAGATGCCCCTGCGGGCCGGGCAAGAGCTGCTGCAAGCGCTTGCCGAGCTGGCCCTGCGCGCTGAGCGTACGCACCACGGTATCGGTGTGCGTATCGATCACCGAGACGGTGCCGCTGCGTTGATTGGGCACATACGCAAACACCGGCGGCGTTGCCGGCGCCGGTGTCGCCTTGCCCGTCGTCGCGGGTGCGGCGGTGGAGGCCGGCGTGGCAGCGTCGCGCTGGCAGCCGGCCAACAACAGCATGCCCAGCAGCGCTGCTGCCAACCCGCGCGGCCAGCGAGCGCATACTGGCCTCATTGCGCCTTGCCCGCGGTCTTGTTGATCGAGTGGATGAAGGCCAGCAATTTTTCGGTGTCGCCGGGCTTGAGCACCGGCGCGAACGGCGGCATCTGCCCGACGACCTTTTCGTGCCCGACGCGGGTCTTGCCGTGGGTAATCATGGCCGCGGTGCCTTCATTGATCAGCGTACGCAGGGTGTCGTCGTCGCTGCCGTACACCCAGATGTCGTTGGTCAACGGCGGGCACATGCCACCGCCGCCGGTCCCGCCGTGACAGGCATTGCAGCCGGCCGAGAAATAGATCTTCTTGCCTTCGGCGACCAGTTCGGGCGTGACCTTGACCTCGGGCCCCTTGGGAATCGGCACGATCGTGGCGGGCGGCGTGGCCGGCGTGGCCGGATCCGGCGCAGGTCCGGCTGCAAGGTTTGGCATCGCAGCAGCGGGTGAGGACGCAGGCGCTGCGCTGCCGGCCACTGGCGCAGGCGCTGGTGCGCTGGCGGCCGGCGGTGGCGGTGGCGGCGCAGCGGCGGCCGGTGCCGGCGGCGCATCCTTGCCGCATCCCGCCAGTGCCACGCTGAGCATCAAAGCGCACAGCGGTGCGCGGGCGGAACGATCGAGATAACGTTGGATGGACGTGCGCATGAACGAACCTTTTTGATCGGAGGGAACGCCGCGCATCCCGGTGCACGCGACGGGTGACGCAATCATTTGGGCGCCGGGCGCCGGGCATCGGCGAGTCGCCTGGCCAGTGCGGTATCGCCACGTGCCTGCGCCAGGTCCGCAGCGGTCTTGCCTTCGCGGTTGCGCGCAGACGGGTCGGCACCTGCGGCCAGCAGGCGCTTGGCAACTGCCTCGCGCCCGGCCGCGGCAGCCAGCATCAGCGCCGTGACGCCCGCCTGATTGGCGTGGTTGACCTCGGCGCCACGCGCCAGCACGGCCTCCAGAATGGCCGGGTCGTCACGTGCCACCGCAAACATCACCGGCGTGAATCCGGGGGGATTGGCGCGCCGCACATTGGCGCCCTTGTCCAGCAGCGCCTGCACCACGCCCACGTCGGCATAGGACACCGCAAGCTCCAGCGCGCTCCAGCCGTCGCTGGACACGGTGTCCACCGGCGCGCGCTTGGCCAGCAACCTGCCGACACTGTCGGCATCGTTGGCCCAGGCGGCTTTCATCAGCGCGGTCCAGCCGCTGGCGTCGCGCGCCTCCAGGCGTGCGCCGGCATCCAGCAGCAGGCCGACCAGATCCGGCTCCTGGTTGCGGATGGCCTGGTGCAACGGCGGTTCCCCGAGCAGGTTCGCGTGATTGGCATCGGCGCCGTGGCGCAGCAGCCATGCCGCACGCACCGCGTCACCCGCATCCAGTGCATGCGCCAGTTCCTGGTTCGGGTCTGCACCCTCGGCGATGCGCAACTGCAGCTGCGCCAACTCTTGCGACGAGGCCGCCGGGCTGGGGGCAGAGGATGTTGGTGCCGGTGTGACGTACGGCCCGTGCGATGCCAGATCGCCGGCCACTACGCAATCGCTGCAGCGCACCAGCGGCACGTGATACCTGCGCAGGATCTCGCTGATCGCCGCCGCGCTCTGCTGCAGCGCCGTGTTCAACGCATCGCGCAGCTCTGCGTTCTTGCGCGACACCGCCCAGGCCATCGAATACTCCAGCACCGCATCGTCGATGGTGTTCAAGGGCACCATTCCCAGACTGTTGCGCTGCGCGTAATAGCCGGCCACAGGGCCCCAGGATTCGGCCGCATCCAGCTGGTTGGCAGCGACCCGTTCGACCAGCTTGCCAGGGTGTTCTTCCGGTGCGGTGGCCGAATCGTAGAACAGGTATTGCACCTCACCGCTGATGCCATGCTCGTACAGCGCCTGACGCGCAGGCGAGCTCTGGAACACGCCCAGGCGCAGCTTTTTCAACGCCGGGTCATCCAGCGACGCTGGCCGCACATCCACGCCTTTGCGTATCACCAATACATAGGTAGAGCGATAGAGCGGACGCGTGGTCAGCCCTTGCTCGAAATCGCTGTTGAGGTCCATCAGCACATCGCAACGGCCCGCGTTGATCGTGCTGCGTGCCAGCCCGCGCTGGTAATAGGTGCGCCATTCGTATTCCAGGCGCCGGCCCATGGCATCGGCCACGACCTGGGCAATCTTGTTCTGGAAGCCTTCGCCGGCCTTGTTGGACAACGGCATGTTGCCCGGGTCTGCGCAGACGCGCAGCACCTGCCGGTCCAGTGCTGGCGGCGGCGCAGAGGTCGCGGCCGGCGGTGTTACCGGCGAGCTGGTCGATGCCGGCGCCGCAGCGGGCACCGCATCCGAATGAGAAGCGCGAGCCGCCGGTGAAGACGGCTCGCGTGTGCAGCCTGCGGCGACGAGTCCGAGGCTGCACAGCACCAGCACCTGCTGCAGGTGCCGGGTGATGCCGCGCACGCCGGCAGCAAGCGGCCGAGGTGCGCGTCCAACGCCTTGCGTGCAGGTCATCGTGCCGTCTTCGCGGCTGCATTGGCGGTACCGCCGCCTGCGGCCGCAGTGGCAGTGGCAGTGGCAGTGGCAGTCACGGTCTTGCCGGCACCATCGATGCGGAAGCTGTGGACCATGCCGCCGAGCGGAATCTTGTCGAAGCCCGCACCGAACGCCAGCCCCGCCGCACCTAGCGCGCCATACGGATCGGACGGATCCAGGCCCGCCGTGACCGGCAAGCCGATCCACCCGCCGATACCGGAGAACACCGCCACGTACTGATGGCCGTTGGCCTTGTAGGCGATGGGATTACCGATGACGCCGGACGGCAATTTGGTCTCCCACAGCTTCTTGCCGGTGTCCTTGTCCACGGCGCGGAACCAGCCGTCCAGCGTGCCGTAGAACACCAGCCCGCCGTCGGTGACCAGGGTGCCGCTCCACACCGGGTACTTCTCCTTGATCTCCCACTTGGACTTGCCTTCCACCACATCGAACGCCTTGACGATGCCCAGCGCGCCCGGCTCGTTCGGTTTCATCATCACGTTGGCGAACACGTACGGCAGACCCATCATGGTGTTGCCGCGCTCCTGCGGTTCCAGCTCCATGTGCCAGTTATTGGTGCCGCAGAAGAACACCGCCGCATTGGCCGGATCCACCGAACACGGCTGCTGGTCCTTGCCACCCATCGCCGAGGGGAAGGCCTGCACTTTCTTGCCGCGTTCCAGCGGCGAATGCGCGGCCACCTTGACCGGGCGACCGGTCTTCATGTCGATGCGTTCGGCCCAGTTGGCCGGCACGAACTTGTGCGCGCGCAGCAGCGTGCCATCGCGCCGATCGAGCACGTAGGCAAAACCGTTACGGTCGAACTGCACCACCGAGGGAACCTGCTTGCCGTCGATGGTGAGGTCCACCAGGATCGGCTCGTTGATGCCGTCGTAATCCCACTGGTCGAACGGAGTCTTCTGGTAGCCCCATACCGCCTCGCCGGTATCGATCTTGCGGGCGAACAAGGTCATCGACCACTTGTTGTCATGCTCGCCGTTGTTGCATTCCTCCTGCGAGGTCTTGCCGCAACGGTACGACGGGCTCCACAGGCCCGGATTGCCGGTGCCGTAGTACACCAGCTTCAACTTCGGGTCGTAGCTGTACCAACCCCACGCTGCACCGCCGCCGCGCTTCCATTCTTCGTTGGGAAAGGTCTTGACGCCCAGGTCGCCGAGCTGGCCATGCTGCGGATTGGCCTTGTTAAAATCCGGGCCCAGGCAGATCGCCTTGTCGGTACCGGCCGCATCGCAGGACCATGCCTGCTTGCCATCGGCAAGGTTATAGGCGGCCACGCGACCGAGCACGCCGAACTCGTTGCCGCTGATGCCGGCAACCACCTTGCCGTCGGCGATGATCGGCGCCATGGTGATGGTCTCGCCCTTGTCCGGGTGCGCGAGTTTTTGCTTCCACACTTCCTTGCCGGTCTTGGCATCGAGTGCAATCACATCGCCGCTGAGGCTGCCGAACACCAGCTTGCCGTCGGCATACGAGGCGCCGCGATTGACCGTATCGCAGCACGCCACCGCCACCGACCGCTCGTCCTGTTGCGGGGTGTATTTCCACAACACCTTGCCGCCGTCGTCCTGCGCGGCCAGATCGATGGCGAACACATTGTTGGGATACGCACTGACCATGTACATGATGCTGCCGATCACCAGCGGCTGGCCTTCGTGGCCGCGCGTGGCGTCGGTTTTCATCTCCCACGACATCTTCAGATTCTTGACGTTGTCGCGATTGATCTCGGCCAGCGGGCTATGCCGGGTGAGTGCGAAGTCGCGTCCTACGCCGCCCCAGTTGTCCGCATTGCTGGCAGTGGCGGTGAACTCGCTATCGGTGTCGACCGCGGCAGCAGGTGCAGCGGCGGGCGCGGCGGCAGGTGCTGCAGCAGTTGCCGGCGCTGCAGTTTCGGTCGGCGTGTCTTTCTTGCAGCCAGACAAAACGGCGCTCAGCGCAAGCATGAGCAGCGCAGCGCTGGGTACGCTGCGACAGGAAGATTGGTGCATGTGCGTCTACCCCTCTCGTTTGAACAACCAGTCGGTTGAAACATCCCGCAACGCAGGCACTGTCACCGCCGTTACGATGCGGACGCAGGAAACGTCGGGAGAGACGTGAGCAAACGGCATGCCAGCCAACTGGTGCGCCGCACCACGTCGAGTCAGCAAGGGTCGGGAGTAATGACGGCGAGCTGAGCACTTCGCGTTGTCACGGTTTTGGCACAGTTTGCGCCGAACGTGCTGTGACACAGGTGGTGCAGGCGGTCGAATGACGTCTCGGTAACGTCGAGCATGTTCTCAGCTCAGATCGTGGCACCACTGATGCAGGGCAGTGCGCGATGCAGGCCACACCGCGCGGTGTGGCCACGCATGTCTTCTTTCGCCAGAAGATGGGTATCCGAAAGGCGGATGCGGGTACGACGAGCACCCTTCAAGACGCGTCATGGCGTCGGCAGGGATTCAACCGTTCCCATGCCCGCTGTGTGCGCGTTACCCGCGTTGCACAGGCGCAACGCGCTCCTCGCTCTCCAATTGCGCGAGCAACTGCGTGCAATCGCGCAGGCGCCAGTCGGCGAAACCGGGCCAGGGGTCGCCGGGTGTATTGACCAGCACAGTGCACGCACCGACGGCACGGCCGCAGGCCAGGTCATTGTGATGATCGCCGACCATGACCAGCGCGCTGCCTTGCACCGACCAGCGCCGCGCGAAATAGCGCAGCCCGTCGGGCGCAGGTTTCGGGGCAGCCTCATCGCGCCCGACGATGTCGTCCCAGGCGAACGCATCGTCCAGACCGATCGCCTGCAACGTGATCGTTGCCAGCTCGCGTGCGTTGCGGGTGAGCATGCCAAGCCGGCAACCGGCCGCATGCAGCGCGCGCACCAACGCCACTGCACCCGGCGCGGCGCGTGCGCGCTGGGCGAGCGCGCGCTCGTGTTCGAGCAACCAGGCATGCTTGGCCGCTGCTTCGTCGGCCGGCAGCGCGGCCAGGTGGTGCAGGATGTCCGCCTCTGGCGGGATGTCCAGCACGCGACGAATCAAGGCGAAATCGTGCGCAGCCTCGGTCAGCGTGCCGTCCATGTCGAAGACCCAATGGCGGTAGTCGGACAACGCGGGAGCGCGCGTGGCGAGTGTCATGCTGTCCATCCTTGCAAAGACATGAAAACGATCGATGCGATGCAGCGGGCGGCTGCGCGGCCAACCTGCAGTGCGCAACCAGCGACCTCGCCCAACGCGGTCGACAACGCATCTGCACGCACCGCCAAGCCAATGGGTGCAGCGCGCGGTTGGCTTGTGCTTGCGCGGACACTCCAATGCGCGCTCGCCCCTGCCACCGAGCGAATGCGCACCAGCTTCGCTGACCGCGCCGAGCGCGCAGTGCCGATGCGCCGCAGCACCATCACACCGGGGTACTGCACAGTCGATCAAACCCGGTCATGCTGCACCGGTTCGCACACACGTTCGGTGGACGGCAGGATGTCACCGCGAGCCGACCTACTTCCACCCGGGCATCTGCGTGGTGTCTAGGCCGCCGACCTCGAACTCTGCGGTGCGCGTAGCGCCGGCCTTGACCGGGAAGGTGATGCTGATGCGCTTGGCGTTGCGCACGAGCTTCCACAACGCTTTGTCATCGTCGATGAACATGGCAATGGCTTCGTCGGTATCGGGGCGGTGCGCCGCCATGGCACGCGGTGCGCCGCCATCGGCGGCCACCTGCACCTTGCAGCCACCGTAGCAATTGAAATCGCCGGCCTTGAGCACGAGGTAGCTGTGGCGCTTCCACTGCGGATGATCGCGAAACACCAAGCTGACCGGCTTGGGCCCGCTGCCATCCACATCCACGCGTTGCTTGGCATCGATCATCGCCGAGCGCTGCGTGCCGCCCTTGGCCGGCACCTGCGAGTATTGCCACAACGCCTGCATGCGGCGCAGCTCGCGCGCCTGCTCGCCCTTGGCCTTGATATCGGCATAGCCGGGTTCGATACGCGTGGCAGCCGCGGTGCCGGCGTAGCCTTCGATCAAGGCCGCACCGTGCGCACGTGCCATGTCCCAGTTCTGTGCCTTGACCGCTTCGTCATATTGCTTGGCGAGCGCATCGGCCTGGGTTTCCTTGGCCTGCGCCTGCGCGGTGGCCTGCGCCTGACGTTGCGCCTCGCGGTCGGTGCAGGCACTCAAGGCGGCGACGCACAAGGCCGCGCTCAGCAGATACTTCATCGTCGACTCCGAAAGGCGTGGGACACCACCACAACGATAGCAGCCCGGCGTTGCAGGCTGCATGCACGACGGCAGGCGTTCGCGCCGGATCCTCAGACAACACACCGGGAGCACAAGGCTCCCGGTGTATTGCACGTGCCGCCGAACTGACGACTCTGCGTTGCGCGACGAACTACTGCTGCGTCGGCGCCGGTTTTTCTGCAGGTGCGGTTGCAGGTGCAGGAGCCGCAGCAGGCATCGCCGCCTTCGCCTTGGCGATCATCTCGGCCACCGATGCGGTGGTGATCGGGTGGTAGCTGGGCTTGGCCTTTTCGAAAGCCTGTTCGGCGAACGCGATGCCGTCGGGCGTCTTCAACAGTTCTGCGTAGATCGGCAGCACCAGCTTGCGACGGCCGACGCGCTCGATGAACTCGCCCGCGGCAGCGCGCGCGTCGGTGTAGCCGCTGCGGATCGCCAGCGGATACCAGCGCATCGCGATCTCGCCATTCGGCGTGCCGGTGAAGTGGTACGCATCGTCCAGCTGCTTGAGCTGCTCGGGCTTGAGCGTGGCGCCCATGCCGCTGAGGAAGTGCACCCATTCCTGGGTGCCCCACTCGCCGGTGACCTGCTTGTTCGGCAAGGTGCCACTGCCGCTCCAGGCGATGCGTGCGGTATCCACGATCGAGAAGCTGCGCGAGCGTGCCTTGGCGGCGAAGGCCGGAATGCCCGGCTGCTTCAGCCATGCATCCACCTCGGCTGCGCTCACCGTGTTGGGATGCTTGTCCAGCAGATTTTTCTTGAGGTAATCGACGAACTGATCGGTGGTGGCGCTCTGGAAGGCGTGATCGTCGAACCAGCCGCGCAGGAACGGGTCGAATACCTCGCGGCCGAAGCGCTGCTCCAGGAACTGCAGGAACCACGCGCCCTTGACGTAGGCGACCTGGCTCAATGCTTCGTCAGGGTCGCGCTGGGCCAGCGGCGGCAACTCCAATACCTGGTCGGCCGGCGGCATGTCTTTGACTTCGGCCAGCAGATCGCCCTGGTCGATCTCGCGCTCCATCTCGGCCATCTCGTTGCCGTACAGCGCTTCGGTGATGCGGCCCTGCACGTAGGTGGTAAAACCTTCGTTGAGCCAGATGTCCTTCCAGCTGGCATTGGTCACCAGGTTGCCGGACCAGCTGTGCGCCAGTTCGTGCGCGACCAACGACACCAACGACTTGTCGCCGACGATCACGGTGGGCGTGGCGAAGGTCAGGCGCGGATTTTCCATGCCACCGAACGGAAACGACGGCGGCAACACCAACATGTCGTAACGGCCCCAGCGATACGGGCCATAGAGTTTTTCGGCCGCACCGATCATCTTTTCGGTGTCTTCGAATTCCTTGGCGGCCTTGTCGGCCATGGCCGGCTCGGCCCACACGCCCGAGCGCGCGGAAATCGGCTTGAACACCACATCGCCGGCGGCAATGGCCAGCAGGTAGGACGGAATCGGCTCGGGCATCTTGAAGCTGTAATCGCCGTCGCGTGCCGCCTTGGGGTCGTTGTCGGCGCTCATCAGCACCATTACGTCCGGGCGCGAGGTGACATGCGCGCTATAGGTGAAGCGCACGCTCGGGGTGTCCTGCAACGGCACCCAGCTGCGCGCATGAATCGCCTGCGACTGGCTGAACATGAAAGGCAGTTGCTTGCCTTCGGTCATCGACGGCTCCAGCCACTGCAGGCCCGAGGCGGTCGGCGCGGTGTGATAGGTGATCACCACCTTGCCCGGCTGGTTCGGCGTTTCGATGGTGAGTTTGCTGCCGAAGGTCTTGTCGGCCGGCGCCAGGGCGAACTGCAGCGGCGACAGGCCGCCCTTGCCATCGTCGGCCTGCACCTGGGCGATGCTCAGCTCGCGCGTGTCCAGCACCAGTTGCTTGGCGGCCTTGTCCTTCCACTCCAGCGTGTAGGTGGCGGTGCCGCCAATCTGCTTGGCATCGAAATCCAGCTTCAGGTCCAGCGCCAGGTCCTTGATGACCACCATCTGCGGCTGGGCGTAGGAACTTTCGTCGTGGTTGCGGGCGTCTGCTTTCACGGGAGCCTTGGCAGTGGCGGCCGGCGCGGTGGGGGATGCCGACGGCGTGGAGTCATTGGAACAACCGGCCAGCGCGATGGACACGGCCAGGGACAGCGACAGGAACGGGAAGCGCATCGACGGCACCGCAGCAAGGAGAATTGGACATTTTAGCGCCCCGTGCCGCAGCCTGCCCGTGTCATCGGTGGCCATGCGCGCGACGGCCTGCCACGCGCTGCCGCAATCGGCTTGCCCAGGTCAGGTCACCGGATGGCCGCGCGGGGCGTCGTGCCCGTCGCGCACCAGACGCCGGCCACCGGAGAACTTGGCGCGGTACATCGCCGCATCGGCGCGGCGATACAGTTCGGTGGCATCCAGCCCTGGTTCGCACACCGCACTGCCGGCGCTCACATGCAGCGGCGCGTCGTCGGCATCCTCGCGTTCGAGCATCGAGAGCCATTGGTTGAGCTTGAGCGTGGCTTCGTCTTCGCTGGCATGGATGCCGATCAGGAATTCGTCGCCGCCCCAGCGCCCGACCCAGTCCTGCGCGCCCAGCCAGCCGTAGGCCGAGTTCACCAGGCGCACCAGCACGCGGTCGCCAGCCAGGTGGCCGAAACGGTCGTTGATCTGCTTGAGGTTGTCCATGTCCAGCACGAACAGCACGAACGGCCAGCCTTCGCGCTGGGAGGCGATCACCGAATCGCGCATCGCCTGTTCGCAGCCGCGCCGGTTCAGCGCTTCGGTCAACGGGTCGAACAAGGCGTGTTTCTTGAGATCGCGCATGCCGGCATCGATACCGCGCAGGCTGCGGTTGATGCCGCGCAACAGCCGGCCCAATTCATCGTCACCCTGTTCCGGAAGTGTGGGCAGGCGTTGATCGGCGTAATACGAATCCAGCGCATCGGCGGCGATGCGCAGCGGTGCCAGCAGCCGATACAGCGCGACCAGGGTCAGTGCCGTGCCAGCCAGCGTGGCCAGCAATGCCACGATGACCACCGACCACAGCGGGCGCCCGTCCAGTTCGCTCTGCGATGCCAACCAGGCGATCAACAGCAGCAACGGCAGATGGATGCCCAGGAAGGTCACCGCCAGCAGTTTGGCGCTGAAGGAGCGGGGAAACACGCGCGAGAGCCCGGCGTACAAGCGCATCCAACTCTCCGGCAAAAGAGCGTTTAGTGTCGCCGAGAGCGTGTGGAGCCAACGCGACGGAGTTCTCAGAACTTCGCTGGCCTACACATGTGAGACACCGCTTCCCCGCAACAAGCGATCCCGTGCACGCGGGGGGCGAGCGCCAGCGCACGCTCTGCGCGCCGACGCCCATCAGGCTGAAACGACCTGCCTAGATCTTGTAGCCGGAGTGGATGGCCACGATGCCGCCGGTCAGGTTCTTGAAATGGCAACGCGCAAACCCGGCCTCGCCCATCATGCCCTTGAGCGATTCCTGCGGCGGATGCTTGCGAATGCTTTCGGCCAGGTACTGATAGCTATCGGCATCGCGCGCGAACAGCTGGCCCAGCCTGGGCAGGATCTTGAACGAGTGGAAGTCGTAGATCGGCTTGAACCACTCGGCGGTGACTTCGGAAAATTCCAGCACGCGCGCCTGGCCGCCGACCTTCAACACGCGGTACATCTCGCGCAAGGCGGCGTCCTTGTCGGTGACGTTGCGCAGGCCGAAGGAAATGGTCACCAGATCGAAACTCTGGTCCGGGAACGGCAGTGCTTCGGCGTTGCATTGCACGTAGTCGAAACCGGACACCAGCCCGCGGTTGGTCAGCCGGTCGCGGCCCACCGACAGCATGCCGGCATTGATGTCGCCCAGCACCACCGCGCCTTCGTTGCCCACGCGCTCCTTGAGCAGCACGGCGATGTCGCCGGTGCCGCCGGCCAGGTCCAGCACGCGGTCGCCTGGCTTCACCTGCGCGGTCGCCACGAAGTAGCGTTTCCAGGCGCGGTGCACGCCCAGGCTCATCAGATCGTTCATCAGGTCGTAGTTACGCGCGACCGAGGTGAACACTTCGCCGACCAGCTTCTGCTTGTCCTTGGCAGCGACATCGCGAAAGCCGAAATGGGTGGTACCGGAGGTATAGGGGGATTCGCTCATGGGCGGATTATCGCACTGCTGACGCCACCATGACCGCAACCGGACCACAATCGCGTTTTCATCTGCGACCGGCCCTGCGAGCATTCAGTGCGCGACAAGTACGTCCAGCGCGACTGGCAGCCCCACGAGCGGCCCACCCTGCCGGGGTCGGCCTCCACCCCCCTGCACCCTACCCGGCGGCGTATCCAGTACGGGCTGGTGGGCGTGGTGGTGGCGCTCACCGGAGGGCTGAGCAATGCCCTGGTCACTGCCAACCTGACCTATCTGCAAGGCACCTTGGGCGCCTACGCCACCGAAATGGCGTGGCTGCCGGCGGCCTATGTGATGACCAACATGTCGGCCAACCTGCTGCTGGTGAAGTTCCGCCAGCAGTTCGGGCTGCGCCGGTTCACCGAAATCTTCCTGGCGCTGTACGCGCTCATCGCCTTCGCGCATCTGTTCGTGCACAGCCTGAGCTCGGCGATCACCGTGCGCGCCGCGCACGGCCTGGTGGGCGCCGCGCTCAGCTCGCTGGGCCTGTATTACGTGATCCAGGCATTTCCACCGAAATATCGGCTCAAGGCCGTGGTGCTGGGCCTGGGCATGACCCAGCTGGCGTTACCGCTGGCGCGGGTGTTTTCCACCGACCTGCTGGAATTTGGCGAGTGGCAAGGCCTGTACCTGTTCGAGTGCGGGTTGGCGGTGTTTGCGCTGGCCTGCGTACTGGCGCTCAAGTTACCGCCGAGCGACCGGTATCGCGTGTTCGAGCCGCTGGATTTCCTCACCTCCAGCCTGTTCGCCGCCGGCGCCGCCGGCCTGGCCGCGGTGCTGTCGCTCGGGCGCCTGCTGTGGTGGACCAGTACGCCGTGGCTGGGCGTGGTGCTGGCCGCGTCCATCGTGCTGCTGTGCACGGCGGCCTGGATCGAACACAACCGCCGCAATCCGATGATCAACACGCGCTGGCTGGCCAGTGCGGACATGCTGCGGCTAGGGCTGGCGATCCTGTTGATCCGGCTGGTGCTGTCCGAACAAAGCACCGGCGCCATCGGCTTCTTCCAGACGCTGGGCCTGGCCAACACGCAACTGCAGACCCTGTTTGCGCTGATGCTGCTGGGCGCGGTGGCAGGCGTGGCCGCCAGCGCGTGGCTGATCAACCCGGCGCGGTTGCCGAACATCTGATCATCGCCGTGGCGGCCATCTGCGTGGGCTGCTTCATGGATGCCGATGCCACCAGCCTCACCCGCCCCGAACAGATGTATGCGAGCCAGTTCCTGCTCGCCTTCGGCAGCACGTTCTTCATCGGTCCGGCGATGGTGGCCGGCATCGGCCGGGTGATCGCGCAGCCGGGCAACCTGATCAGTTTCATCGTGCTGTTCGGCATGGCGCAGAACATGGGCGGCCTGCTCGGCAGCGCCCTGCTCGGCACCGTGCAGGTGGTGCGCGAGAAATACCATTCCAGCCAGTTGGTGGACCATCTGGTGCTGACCGACCCGCAGGTGGCCGCGCGCGTGCAGGCCTACGCAAGCCTGTATGGCCGCAGCATCGGCGACCCGGCGCTGCGTCAGGCCCAGGGCGTGCGCACGCTGGGCACGGTCGCCACGCGCGAAGCCGATGTGCTGGCGTACAACGACGTATTCCTGTTGATCGGCTGCATCGCCATCGCCACCGGCGTGTGGATCCTGTCCGTGCTGGTGTGGCGCCGCTATCTGCGCCCCTCGGTCTCGCCCCCTCCTCCTGCTCCCACTGCGCGCCCATGAATACACCAGCAGATTCCTCCCTGCCTGCCGACCCGCAACGTCGTCGGCGTCGCCGTCTTGCCGGGGTCGTCGGCTTCGGCGGGCTTGCCCTGATCGGCGTGGCGTTGGTGCTATATGCCTGGCGCCTGCCGCCGTTCGTCAGTGCGATCGAACGCACCGAAAATGCGATGGTGCATGGGCAGATCACCGTGATTGCGCCGCAGGTGAGCGGCTATGTCACGCAGGTACCGGTGCAGGACTTTGCGCACGTCAAACGCGGCCAGTTGCTGGCACGCATCGACGACCGCATCTATGCGCAGCAACTCGAACAAGCCAAGGCGCAGGTGCAGACCGCGCAGGCCAACCTCGCCAACTGGGATCAACAACGCCATAGCGCCGAAGCGACGATCGCCGAGCAGCGCGCCGCGCTGAGCAGCAACCAGGCACAACGCGAGCGCACCCATTCGGCCTATGCGCGGACGCAGCAGCTGGCCAGCCAGCAACTGGTCTCCGAGCAGGACCGCGACACCGCATTTGCCGCGCGTGCGCAAGCCGATGCCGGCGTGGCGCAGGCACGTGCCGCCGTGCAGGCCGCCGAAGAAAACGCCCGCAGCGTCACTGTCAACCGCGCCGCGTTGGAAGCGGCGGTTGCCAATGCACAGGCCGCCGTGCAGCTGGCCCAGATCAACCTGGACAACACGCGCATCCTGGCCCCGCGCGATGGCCAGCTCGGTCAGCTTGGCGTGCGCCAGGGCGCCTACGTCACCAACGGTACGCAGCTGATGTCGCTGGTGCCGGACACGCTATGGATCGTGGCCAATTTCAAGGAAACCCAGATGGCCAGGATCCGGATCGGCCAGCGCGCCAGCTTCACCGTGGATGCGCTGGACAATGCGCGTCTGCATGGCAGCGTGCAGGAGATTTCGCCGGCCGCCGGCTCCGAATTCAGCGTACTGCCAGCCGACAACGCGACCGGCAACTTCGTCAAGATTGCCCAGCGCATTCCGCTGCGCATCAGTGTCGATGCGGACCAGCCGTTGGCGCCGCGGCTGCGGCCAGGCATGTCGGTGGTGGTGGCCGTCGATACCGACAGCGCAGTCGACTAGGCATCAACCTCTATCCGAGCGTGGGCAATACCGCCGGCGAGACGTGGCCAGCACGCCCACACGTGCACGACTCGGCAGCTCAAGCGCGGCACAGCCGCTATGATGCAACGATGCCCCCCATGCCCCTTCCTCCCCTGCACTGGCAGCACCTGCGGTTTGCGCAACTGAGCACCACGCAGCTGTATGCGCTGCTGCGGCTGCGCACGGATGTGTTTGTGGTGGAGCAGCAATGCGCCTATCCGGAACTGGATGGCAAAGATACCGATCCGGGCGTGCTGCATGTGCTGGGCACCACCAATGACGCCGCGTTGGCGGCCTACCTGCGCGTGCTACCGCCAGGCTTGAGTTATTCCGAACCGAGCATCGGCCGCGTGGTCGTTGCCGCAGCATTTCGTGGCACTGGACTGGCGCATGCACTGCTGCGCGAAGGCATCCGGTTGGTACACACGCAGTGGCCGGGTCACGCGATCCAGCTCGGTGCGCAGGCGCACCTGCAATCGTTCTACGCGGCGCACGGGTTTGCACCTGCGTCCGCGCAGTACCTGGAAGATGGCATTCCCCATCTCGACATGCTGCGCCCTGCCGGCGCAGCCCCTCAGGAGTTCGCATGATCACCACCCCCGACTACCGCGCATTGCTGGACACCGCCATTGCCGAGGCCCGCCAGGGCCTGGCCGAAGGCGGCATCCCGATCGGTGCGGCGCTGTATCACAACGACGGGCGCCTGCTTGGCTGCGGCCATAACCGCCGCGTGCAGGAGAACGACCCCTCGGTCCACGGCGAGACCGACGCGTTTCGCAAGGCCGGCCGCCAGCGCCGCTACAAGGACACCATCATGGTCACCACGCTGGCGCCATGCTGGTACTGCAGCGGGCTCGTGCGCCAGTTCAACATCGGCACGGTGGTGGTCGGCGAATCGGTCACCTTCCAGGGCGGCATTGCGTGGTTGCGCGAGCACGGCGTCAATGTGATCGATCTGCAGAGCCAGGAATGCATCGATCTGCTCGGTGGCTATATCTCCGCCAACCCGCAGGTGTGGAACGAAGATATCGGCGAGGATTGAGCGGTTTGCCGGATTGCGCAGGTTGACTATGCGGTGCAGGCGGCTGCCTAGCTGAAGGTCCATCGCAGAGCCGATGATCTGAGCCTTTGTTGCAGGGTGATCTGCAACCCGGCTGCAGGGTCCTTGCCCGCCCACCATTGCAGGGCACGCTGCAAGGACGTCCCTGTCAGCTCTTACGCCGCACCCATGCCGCGCAAGGCCCCGCGACGATGGGCGGGCAATGACCAGTCGAGATGGTCGGCGTGCATGGGAGCAGCAGTGCTGGATGCGGCTTGTTCGATCATTGCAGCATCGGCGACAGGTCTGATGCGCACCGCACGACAGACAGCTTTTTGGATGAGCGCCGACCAACTGTGTGGTGCCGTGTCTTCGCCGCTTGCGGGACCGTGTGGAGGCATGATGCCGCCATCGAGCCTCCAGGGCCGGAGTGACGGCGTGTCCTGCACGCGACGAGGGCGCCGCGCCCGCGACCGACCCGGCGTTGACTGCAGCTGACAGGATGCAGCTAGCATGCATCGTCCTGTGATGCCTACGTGCCATGTTTGCAATGCATGGATGCGACATGCCACCCATGCATTGCATTCGACATCTGCGCGCAGGTGCGCTGCGCTCAGAGGATGTAGCGGCTCAGGTCCGGGTCCTGCACCAGCTCGCCCAGCTGGGCATCCACATAGGCCGCATCCACGGTGACGCTCTGGCCGTCGCGATCCGGCGCCTCGTAGCTCAGCACATCGAGCAGCCGCTCCAGCACCGTGTGCAGCCGGCGCGCGCCGATGTTTTCCTGCCGCTCGTTGACCTGCGCGGCGATCTCGGCCAGGCGCTCCACTGCATCGGCGCCAAAGCTCAGGTGCACGCCCTCGGTCTGCAGCAGGGCTTCGTACTGTTTGATCAACGCCGCCTTGGGCTCGGTGAGGATGCGCACGAAATCGGCCTTGGTCAGCGCGGTCAATTCCACCCGGATCGGGAAACGGCCCTGCAGTTCCGGAATCAGATCGCTGGGCTTGGCCAGGTGAAACGCGCCTGATGCAATGAACAGGATATGGTCGGTCTTGACCGTGCCGTATTTGGTGGACACGTTGGAGCCTTCCACCAGCGGCAACAGATCGCGCTGCACGCCTTCGCGGCTGACATCGCCGCCGCTGGAGCCGGCTTCGCCGCGCTTGGCCACCTTGTCGATTTCATCGATGAACACGATGCCATGCTGCTCGCAGGCTTCGATGGCCGCGGTGCGCACATCGTCTTCGTTGACCAGCTTGCCGGCTTCCTCTTCGATCAACAGCGGGCGCGCTGCCTTGATCGTGAGCTTGCGCTTTTGCGACTTGCCGCCACCGATGTTGGCGAACATCTGCCGCAGCTGCTGCCCCATTTCCTCCATGCCCGGCGGGGTCATGATGTCCATGCTGGCATTGACGGCCACTTCCAGCTCGATCTCGCGCTCGTCCAGCTCGCCGTTGCGCAGCATGCGACGGAACTTGATGCGGGTTTCGTTATCCTGCGACGAGGGCTCGTTGCGCGCCGCTTCCGGATCAAACCCAATCCCGGCCGCGCGGCGCGGCAGCAATGCATCCAGGATGCGATCTTCGGCACGCTCTTCGGCCTGGTTGCGCACGCGCACCTTGGCCTGCTCGCGATACAGCTTGACCGAGGTATCGGCCAGGTCGCGGATGATCTGCTCCACATCCTTGCCCACATAGCCGACTTCAGTGAAGCGCGTGGCTTCGACCTTGACGAACGGCGCATTGGCCAGCGTCGCCAGGCGCCGCGCGATCTCGGTCTTGCCCACGCCGGTGGGGCCGATCATCAGGATGTTCTTGGGCATCACTTCGTTGCGCAGCTCTTCCGGCAACTGCATGCGGCGCCAGCGGTTACGCAGCGCGATGGCAACCGCGCGCTTGGCGTCGTGCTGGCCAACGATATGACGGTCGAGCTCCTGCACGATTTCGCGCGGAGTCATGGTTGAAGTCTCGGGATTTGGCATTGGGGAATCGAGAATTGAGAAAGGGGAATTGCAAGGGCAAGATCAAGAGCCTGGGTCGACGACATGGGGACCAAACCGCTGTTGCGATTCCCGATTCCCCACTCCCGATTCACAGCTCTTCGACCACCACGTTGCGATTGGTATAGATGCAGATATCGCCAGCGATATTGATCGCTTCGGTGGCGATGGCCTTGGCATCCAGCTCGGTGTGCGCCAGCAGCGCGCGCGCGGCCGACAAGGCGTAGGAGCCGCCGGAGCCAATCGCGATGATGCCGTCTTCCGGTTCGATCACATCGCCGGTACCGCTGATGATCAGCGAGGTTTCCTTGTCGGCGACCGCGAGCAGCGCTTCGAGCTTGCCCAGGCGGCGCTCGGTGCGCCAATCCTTGGCCAGTTCCACTGCCGCGCGCGTCAGCTGGCCGTGCTTGTCGAGCTTGGCTTCGAACAATTCGAACAAGGTGAACGCATCGGCCGCCGCACCGGCGAAACCGGCCAGCACCTGACCCTCGCGCCCGAGCCGACGCACCTTGCGCGCATTGCCCTTCATGACCGTATGGCCAAGAGTGACCTGGCCATCGCCCGCGACGGCGACATGCCCACCCCGTCGAACCGAGATGATGGTGGTGGCGTGAACGATGTTGGGGTTCTGGCTAGGGTCCATGGATCCTCCGAGGGTTTCCAAGGAGGTGGGGACGCCACTGCCGGGTTCAAGCACGCTGCGACCAGCCGCCGCAGGCAGGTGTGGCGGCGCTCACTTGCGAGACAGCCACACGGTTGCGCGCGACCATGCAGGTCCACCTGCCGCAACGCATTACGGGGATCGCATCAACCCTAACGCCACCGTCCGCAAACCATGCGCAACGCGCAAGCCGCGCTGGCGCACGTACCCTCACCCCAACCCCCCTCCCGGCGGGAGAGGGGCGATCAGCGCGGTCGGAAGTGGCCGATGCGCTGGATGCGTGCAGTAGCTTGCTGCGTCTGTGGCGCTACGTCACGCACCGCACCGCGACGCTTCCTGCTTCCTCTACCTGCGTGCCGGCTGATTGCCTAGCACTCACTCTGCAGCCTTCTTGCGCCTGGCACGCGGATGCGCAGCATCGTAGACCTTGGCCAAGTGCTGGAAATCCAGATGCGTGTAGATCTGGGTGGTGGCGATATCCGAATGGCCCAGCAATTCCTGCACGCCGCGCAGATCGCCGGACGATTCCAGGATATGGCTGGCGAAACTATGGCGCAGCATATGCGGATGCACGTCCTTGAACATGCCCTGGCGCACGGCCAGTTGCTTGATGCGGATCTGCACTGCACGTTGCGAAATCGCACCGCCGGCGCGGCCAGGGAAGACGTGGCTGTCGGCGCTTGCACCACTGTCGCGCCGCCATTCGCGCAAGGCAGCGATTGCGTGCGAACCCACCGGCACCAGGCGCTGCTTGCTGCCTTTGCCGAGCACCATCACCAGGCCGCTGTCCAGGTCCAGGTCGCGCCAGCGTAATGCGCATAACTCGCTCAGGCGCAGCCCGGACGAATAGAACACTTCCAGCAGCGCGCGATCGCGCAGGCCTAGTGGCGCATCGGTCGGCACTTCCACCAGACGCACGGCTTCGTCGGCATCCAGCACTTGCGGCAACTTGCGCGGGGCTTTGGGCGCACGCAGCGCCGCCGCCGGGCTGGCCGAAATGCGGCCATGCTTGAGCAACCAGGCGTAATAACTGCGGCATGCCGACAGGCGGCGCTGCAGGCTCTTTGCCGACAGCCCGCGTCGATGCTCTGCCGCAACGAATTGCCGCAAATGCGCGCTATCGAACTGTGCAGGATCGCCAGGCACTGCAGCGTCCTGCGCGCCATCTGCGGTCGTCTGCTCCTCTGCCCAGGCAACCAGGGCAGCAAGATCGCGCCGATACGCATCCAGTGTGTGCGCCGATACTTGCCGCTCGACCTGCAGGTGCGTCAGGAACTCGTCGATCGATGACATGTCAGCGTTCCCGATGACGCGGCGTGATTGCCGTCATCTGCTTGCGCAGACAAGTGTGCAGCCAGCATGCGGACTGCGCGCCCTGCGATTGCAGACAGCACAGACAACCAACTGCCAGCACTTCACCCTCCCCGCCGCGGAAGCAGCGCCGCCACCAGCGGCCCCATGTCGCCAACCTCGGTACGCGCAGCCATGGGCCTCACGCGTCGAAGCGTTGCAGTGCCACGCTCAGCGATTCGCCCATCATGCGCAGGAACAGCGTGCCCATGCCGGGATAGAACCGGTTGGCATCGCTGCTGCCCACCGCGATCAGGCCGATGCCCGGCAGCGGCAGCAACGCGGTGGATTGCACCTGCCCTGCCTGTGCGCCGTAAAGCAGCGCGTGCTTTTCCGCTTGCAGGCGGCCACAAATGGGCTCGCCATCGTGAAGGCAATCGCGGAACGGGGCCAGGCGTGCATCGTCGATTGCAATGATCTGCAGCCAGTCCGCGTCCAGCGCATCGACAGGCGTGAGCAACACCAGCCGCACCAGTTCGCCGTTGAAATCTTCGGCCAGCGAGGCTGCCATCGCCTTGAGCGTGTCGGCCGCGCTGGTCTGGCGCATCAACGCAAGCGTGAGTTGATGCGTGCGCACCGCCAGCCGCTCGTTTTCCTGCGCATTGCTGCCGAGTTCGTGCAGGCGGCGCGACAGTTCGCGGTTCTTGTCGCGTAGCACTTCCAGCTGGTAGGTGGCCAATGAAGCGGTGGGACCGTCGTCGCGCGGCACCAGCAAGCTCACCGCCAGATCCGGGAACTGCTTGAGGAAGGTCGGGTGACGTCGCAGCCACGTGGCCACGTCGTGCGCGCCGAATTTGTCCGTGTTCTCGCTCATCGGTTCCACTCTCCATCGAAGACGAACACAGCCGGGCCGGACATCACCACCTGCTCCTGCTCGCCGGGCCAACGAATGCGTAAATCGCCACCGGGCAAGGACACCTGCATATCGCGCTCGACACGGCCGCGCTGCATCAACACCACCGCGGCCGCACAGGCGCCACTCCCACAAGCCAGCGTCTCGCCTACGCCGCGCTCGAACACGCGCAGGCGCACATGCGCAGGGTCGACCACCTGCACGAAGCCCACATTGACCGAATCGGGAAACGCCGCGTTCTGCTGCAGCAGCGCGCCCACCCGTTCCACCGGCGCTGCATCGACGCGACCGACTTCGACCACCGCATGTGGGTTGCCCATCGACACCGCGCCAAAGCGCACGGTCTCACCGTGCACCGGCAGCGCATATTCGTCGCGCGCATGCGCAAAGCCGGCCAGCGGAATCTGGGTGGGCTCGAATTGCGGGATACCCATTGCCACCGCGTAGCGGTCGCCGTCGAGGCGCTCGACCGCGTGCGCGGTCACTGGGCTGTCGATGATGAAGCGCTCGCCCTGGGCAGTGCCGTCGCGCACCAGCCAGGCGGCGACACAACGCGCGCCATTGCCGCATTGGCGCGCGGCCGAGCCGTCCGAATTCCAGATGCCGTAGGCTGCCACGGCACCTTCGCTGCGCGGCGCTTCGATGGTCAGGATCTGATCGCAGCCCACCCCGAAGTGGCGGTCGGCCAGCTGCGATGCCAATGCGGCATCCGGTGGCGGCGTACCGTCGCGCAGGTCCAGCACCACGAAGTCGTTGCCGGCGCCATGCATTTTGGTGAAACGCAGACGCCCGCTGCGACCGTCAGCGCTCATTGCCGCTGCTAGCGGGCTGGTCGGTGGTGGAAGCGGGCTTGGTGTCGCCATCCACCGGCGCAGGCGTGGATTGGTCCAGCGGTTGCGACGCATCCGCCGGCTGCGGCTGCGGCACCGGCTGGGCTTCCACCGGCACCGGCTTCTGCGGCATCACCAGCGGGCCCTTGTTGCCGCAGGCGGCAAGCAGGACAAAGGTCGCACCAACCAGTGCGAGGCGAACAGACGGTCGGGACATGATGCTCATGGGCCGAAGTATAGCCAGAACACCGTTATGGCCGTGCGCTCGCTGGCGCGCTGCGTTCAGTGCGCGCCCGGCAGCGGGCGCGGCGGTGGCTCGGGGCGCAACCACAGCCAGATCGCCACCACGGCCATGCTGCCGATCGACAGGCACTTGACCCAGAACACCGGCACGCACCACAGCATGATCGCGGCGCAGACCGTCATGGTCAGCGTCGCCATCCACTTGGCCTTGCGGCTGACTGCACGATAGGTCTGCCATTCCACGATCGCCGGGCCGAAGCGCGGATGCGACAGCAGCCAGTTGTGCAGGCGTTCGGAGCCACGCGAGGCCGCCCAGGCAGAGATCAAAATGAAGACCGTCGTCGGCAGCCCCGGGACGAAGATCCCGACGATGCCGGTGGCCAGGCTGGCGTAGGCCAGCAACCACCAGGCCCAGCGGAATCGAGTCGGTCGCGTCATGCGCAAATGATACGGCCAGCGCTGCGGTTTGGTGCGTCGGCCCTGCAGCGATGCCGGCCCACGCCGTCCGCTCCAACCAATCCCGCATCCCGACTCCCCAATCCCGGCCTTCCAGCTACTTCACGCCCAACTGGTCCAGCACGAACGCATACGACTCGGCCAACTCGCGGTAGCGGCGGAAGCGACCGGATTTGCCGCCATGCCCGGCTTCCATATTGGTGCGGAACACGATCGGCTGGGTGCCGGTGTTGTCGTCGCGCAGCTTGGCCACCCACTTGGCCGGCTCCCAGTACTGCACCTGCGAATCCCACAGGCCGGTGCCCACGAACAGGGCCGGGTACGCCTGCTTGCGCACGTTGTCGTAAGGCGAATACGACAGCATGTAGTCGTAGTAATCCTTGGTTTCCGGGTTGCCCCACTCGTCGTATTCGTTGGTGGTCAGCGGAATGCTGGCGTCGAGCATGGTGGTGACCACATCGACAAACGGCACCTGCGCGACCATCACCCGATAGTCCTGCGGCGCCATATTGGCCACCGCGCCCATCAACAGGCCGCCCGCGCTGCCACCGGACGCAGCGACGCGGTCCTTGGCGGCGTAACCCTGCGCGACCAGGCCACGGGTCACATCGATGAAGTCGTTGAAGGTGTTCTTCTTGTGCAGCAGCTTGCCGTCGTCGTACCACTGCCGACCCATTTCCTGGCCGCCGCGGATGTGCGCGATGGCATACACCACGCCGCGATCCAGCAGGCTGATCGCCGGCAGATTGAATGCCGGGTCCATCGACATGCCGTAACTCCCATACGCGTACTGAAACAGCGCTGCGCTGCCGTCCTTCTTGAAGCCTTTTTTGTACACCAGCGACACCGGCACCTTGACCCCGTCGCGCGCCGTCACCCACACGCGCTCGGTCACGTACTTGCTGGCGTCGTAGCCGAGCACCGGTTGCTGCTTGAGCAACCTGCGTTCGCCGGTCTGCGTATTGAGCTCGTAGGTGGTCGCCGGCGTGGTCAGCGAGGTGTAGCTGTAGCGCAGCCAGGGGGTGTCTGGCTCGGAGTTGACCGAAAGCCCCATCGAATAGGCCGGTTCATCGGCCTTGACGTACTCATGGCTGCCCTCGCGCTTGAGCAAGCGCACACGCTCCAGTCCGCCGGAACGCTCTTCGATGGCGGTGAAGCCGTCGAACAACGCGAAGTTTTCGATGTAGACGTTGTCCTCGTGCGCTACCCAATCGGTCCACTGCGTGCGTGTGCTCGCATCGGTGGGCGCAGTGACCAGCTTGAAGTTCCTGGCGCCGTCGGCATTGGTGCGAATCACCCAGCGGCCATCGAAATGGTCTGCGTGGCACTCCACATCGCGCTCGCGTTTGGCCAGCACCTTGAAGCTGTCCGGCTTGGCGGCCAGCGCATAGCGGGTTTCCGAAGAGACCGTGCTTTCGACCTCGATGGTGATGTACTTGTCGTCGCGGGTGCGGCCAATGCCCATGTAGAAGCTGTCGTCCTTCTCTTCGTACACCAGCACATCGTCCTTGGACGGCGTGCCGAGCACATGTTTTTTCACGCGCACGGTGAGCAGCGTTTCCGGGTCGTTTTCGACATAGAACAACGTCTTGTTGTCGTCGGTCCATACCACATTGGCCGAGACGCCTTCCACGGTGTCCGGATAGAGTTCGCCAGTCTCCAGGTTCTTGAAGCGGATGGTGTATTGCCGGCGGCCAACGGCATCGTCGGCCCAGGCGAGGATGCGATTGTCCTGGCTCACCGCGGCATCGCCCACGCTGAAGTAGCCCTTGCCCTGCGCCATCTGGTTGACATCGAGCAGGATTTCTTCCGGCGCCTCCATGCTGCCCTTGCGGCGCGCCTGGATCGGATAATCCTTGCCGGTTTCGAACCGCGTGTAATACCAATAGCCGCGCTCGCGGTACGGCACGCTGGCATCGTCCTGCTTGATGAGCCCGACGATCTCGGCATACAGCGCTTCTTCCAATGGTTTCAACGGCGCCATCACCGTGTCGGTGTAGGCATTCTCGGCGTTGAGATACGCCAGCATCGCCTTGTCTTCGCGCTTGTCGTCGCGCAACCAGTAATAGTCGTCGTTGCGGGTCGCACCGAACGGCGCCTTGACCACATGCGGGCGTTTGGCGACCTCTGGCGGCGACGGAACGGCGGCGAAGGCAGGGGATGTGGTCATCAGGCTGGCGATCAGAAGAGTGAGGACGGGCTTCATCAGATTGGGGGCCATTGGATGAACGCAATGCCATCCCAGCGCCCGAGTGTGGAAGAGCCCGTCGCCGAGCGTCATGTGTCCTAGGTCATGCTGGTCTATCATCGAACCAATGGATTGCTCACTTCCGTACGCAGGCGGCTATAGCCGCCGCAGCCAGGACATCGCCCCGTTTCATGTCATGTCGCTGCTGGCACGCGCCAACGCGCTCGAACAGGCTGGCCACGACGTGATCCACCTGGAAATCGGCGAGCCCGATTTCACCACTGCCGCGCCGATCGTCGCTGCCGGCCAGGCGGCGTTGGCAGCCGGCCACACCCGCTACACCGCCGCACGCGGGCTGCCGGCGCTGCGCGAGGCGATTGCCGGCTTCTATGCGCAGCGTTATGGCTGCCGCATCGACCCTGAGCGCATCCTGGTCACGCCCGGCGGTTCGGGCGCGTTGCTGCTGGCCAGCAGCCTGTTGGTGGACCCAGGCAAGCACTGGCTGCTTGCCGACCCGGGCTACCCCTGCAACCGCCACTTTCTGCGTCTGGTCGAAGGCGCCGCGCAATTGGTTCCGGTCGGCCCGGACAGCGATTATCAATTGACTCCTGCGCTGGTGGAGCGCGCCTGGAACGCCGACAGCGTGGGCGCCCTGGTGGCCTCGCCGGCAAACCCCACCGGCAGCGTGCTGTCGCGCACGCAACTGGCTGCGCTTTCGCAGACGTTGCATGCGCGCGGTGGCCATCTGGTGGTGGACGAGATCTATCACGGCCTGACCTACGGCCTGGACGCCCACAGCGTGCTGGAGGTGGACGACAGCGCCTTCGTCTTGAACAGTTTTTCCAAGTACTTCGGCATGACCGGCTGGCGGCTGGGCTGGCTGATCGCACCGCCCGACGCGGTGCCGGAACTGGAAAAGCTCGCGCAGAATCTGTACATCAGCGCCTCGACGATTGCCCAGCACGCCGCACTGGCCTGCTTTACGCCCGAGAGCATCGCCATCTTCGAAGCGCGCCGCGTCGAATTCCAGCAGCGTCGCGATTACCTGCTACCAGCCTTGCGGGCGCTGGGATTCGACAGTGCCGTCGAACCGCAAGGCGCGTTCTACCTCTACGCCGACATCAGCCGGTTTTCTGAAGATGCGCAGGCGTTTTGCGCGCACTTTCTTGAAACCGAGCATGTTGCGTTTACGCCAGGCATCGATTTCGGCCACTACCGCGCCAACCAGCATGTACGCATTGCCTACACCCAAAGCCTGCCGCGGCTGGAACAGGCGGTGGAACGGATTGCGCGTGGGTTGACGCGGCTGTAGGTCGTCATCGTGTCTCCGCAATGTACCCCTGGCAGGGTCCTGGCCGGAGCACCGCATCGTTTGCCTGAAAGACCGCGCGCAAAGTCGTCTAAGTGCGCCAGTCGGGGCGCTGCAATCGTTCGACGCGATAGAACCGGTCGATAGCGCTTGTCGTGCGCAATGCGATTGTCGGCAAGGCCACAGCCTCGATCAACCTCGACAGTTCTGTTTGTTTACGACGTTCAACGATCGCAATATGGCGCAGCATTGCCCAGGTGACCTGATTCTTGCCGCCTTCCAGCGCACCGTAACGGTAAGGCTCGCACCAGCTTCGCCTCAGATAGCGCAGCACGCTGACGATGGTTGGAACATCCAACACGATAACGCCGGTGGCTCGCGCCAGACGCTGCGCAAGACAGCCGAGATAGTTGCCGTCCATCACCCACCGCTCCTTGGCGATTGCGGTGCAGTGGAGTGCCATGAAGTCCTGCCTGGGCCGAGGCGTCCAGGCGGTATTGGGCAGGTGATGCAACTGATCCAGATGCACCGGCACGCAATCGCGCGCCTGCGCGATCGCCTGCGCCATCGTGGATTTGCCGCTATTGGAAGGCCCGAGAATGCAGATCCGTGGACCGAGATCATCCAGTTGCATTGCGCCGCTCCAGACACTGCCAATGCCACTCATCGCAAATGCTCCGGCCCGCTGTGCAATGCCAGCGGGCCGGTATCGATCAACGCAGTGCAACCATTACTGATGACTCAGTCGGCCAAGCGCTCCCACAGGAAGCTGTAGGCCAGCGCGGCCATATGCGCGGCCTGCGCGTTATTGGCCGCACCACCGTGGCCGCCTTCGATGTTCTCGTAGTAGGTCACGTCCTTGCCGGCCTCGATCATCTTGGCGGCCATCTTGCGCGCGTGGCCGGGATGCACGCGGTCGTCGCGCGTGGAGGTCAGGAAGATCACCGGTGGGTAGGTCTTCTTCGGGTCGAACAGGTGGTACGGCGAGAAGGTCTGGATGAAGGTCCAGTCGTCGGTGTCCGGGTCGCCGTACTCGGCCATCCACGAGGCGCCGGCCAGCAGGTGGCTGTAGCGCTTCATGTCCAGCAGCGGCACCTGCACGACCACCGCGCCGAACAGTTCCGGATACTGGGTGAGCATGTTGCCGGTCATCAGGCCGCCATTGCTGCCGCCCTGCACGCCCAGATGCTTGGTCGAGGTGATCTTGCGCGCCACCAGATCCTTGGCCACCGCGGCCATGTCTTCATACGCCTTGTGGCGGTTCTGCTTGAGCGCGGCCTGGTGCCAGCGCGGGCCGTATTCGCCACCGCCGCGGATATTGGCCACCACGTAGACGCCGCCCTTCTCAAGCCACGCGCGTCCCAGGCCACCGGAGTAATTGGGCGTCATCGAGATCTCGAAACCGCCGTAGCCGTACAGCAAGGTCGGCGCGCTGCCATCGAGCTTCAAGGCCTTCGGGCGTACCAGGAAATACGGCACGCGGGTGCCGTCCTTGCTGGTGGCGAAGTGCTGCTCGATGGTGTCCTTGCCGGCATCGAAGAACGCCGGCATGGTCTTGAGCGGCTGCGGCGCAGCGCCCACCTCCACCCACGACAAGGTGGTGGGGGTCAGGTAATCGGTGACGGTGAGCCACAGCGCATCGCTGTCGTCGCTGTCCACCGCACCGACATCCACCGTCCCGAAGCTCGGCGCACCGACGAATGCGCTCTTTTTCCAGCCATCGCGCGAAGGCGTGATCACGCTCAGACGGTTCTTGACGTCGTCAAGCACGTTCAACACCAGATGCGACTTGGTCCACGCCATGCCGGCCAGCGAGGTGGTGTCGGTGGGCTCGAACAACACATCGAAGTTGCGCTTGCCGGCCATGAAATCGTCGAAACGCGTGGCCAGCAAGGTGCCGGGCTTGTAGGTCTTGCCAGCTACCGTCCACGGTTCGCGCAGCTCCAGCGTCAGCCACTGGCGCTTGACCGACTTGCTGGCCGAATTGGGCACGTCCACCTTGACCAGCGTGCCGTCGGCGCCCTTGAGATACAGCTCGTCGTTGTAGAAGGCCAGCGTACGGCTGACGAAATCGCGCTCGAAGCCGGGGGTGTCGTCATGCATGGCCGCGATGTACATATCGGTCGGCTTGCCTTCGTACACCACGCTGGCGGCAGTCAGTGGCGTGCCGCGCTTCCATTGCTTGGCGATACGCGGGTAGCCGGAGCTGGTCATGCTGCCGGCACCGAAATCGGTGAACACGTAGACGGTGTCCCGGTCGATCCAGCCCAGCCCGCCCTTGGACTCGGGGCGGAAAAAGCCGTCCTTGACCCATTGCTTGCTGCCCAGATCGAACTCGCGCGTGACATCGGCATCGGCACCGCCGCGCGACAATGCGATCAGGCAGCGCTGGTAGTCCGGGCGCAGGCAGTCGGCACCGTGCCACACCCAGTTTTCGCCTTCGGCCTTGTTGAGCGCATCCAGGTCCAGCACCGTTTCCCACTTGGGCGAAGCCTTGCGGTACTCGTCCAGCGTGGTGCGCCGCCACAGGCCGCGCTCGTGCTGCTTGTCCTTCCAGAAGTTGTAGTAGAACGCGCCGATCTTCTGCACGCCGGGAATCTTGGCGTCCGAATCCAGCACTTCGCGGATGCTGGTTTCCATCTGCTTGAACGCCGGCGTGCTGGCCAGGCGCGCCTCGGTCTTGGCGTTCTGGGCCTTGACCCAGTCCAGCGGCTTGGCGCCGGTGACATCTTCCAGCCAGGCGTAGGGATCGTTGGACACGGGGGGTTCCTCTGCAGAGACGGCGCCAGCGGTGATCAGGCCGGCAACCAGGCAGATCGAGGCGAACTTGGACATGAATGTTTCCGGAAAAACGAATGCCCGGAACGTAGCACAGCGCCCCACCGGCCAACCCTGCCGAAGGTCAGGCTGCGCGCGCCTGTGTCGCCGTACGCGAAGCACTGCGCCGGCGCTGGGCCTGCGGGCCACGCCGCCGGGGCGCACCACGGCGCGCGCTACGCGCTGCTAAAGACGGCAGGGCGAACCGGTGCAGGCTCCACCATGCCAGCATCGGCATGCCGACCAACCACAGCGGCAACCAGCCGATCCACTCGCTGCTGCCGCGCGCGGCCGGCCAGACCAGCACCAGGGCCAGCCCGGCCAGGGCGAGCTGCCGCACCGGGCGCAGCACGCGCGGGTCGGGACGTTCGGAACGGGAAGCAGGGCGATGCGACATGGCGGCACTCCGTGGCAGGAAGGATCACAACAGGCGCGCAGGATTGCCGCAGCCCATCTCACAGGCTGCGACCTTGACGCGGGCATCTGCGGGGCGCGGTTAGGGCGCCTGCCCACGCGCGCCACGGGCCTCCACGCGTGCTGCTGACCACTGCGACGTCGGCGCCCGGCAACCCGCACGCGGCACAGGGCCGAGGCAACTTGGCGGAGCCAGCCGGCCGCGGCGCCAGCGCCTGATCCGGACCCGCAAGCCGGCCCCGGCCGCCCGGCGTCTGCCGCAGAGTCCCCGGCCGCCGATGCCAGGCCCGACCGTTGACGCGAACTTGCCCCCTGCATGCGGTAGTGTGCTGCTCCGATTGCCTCTTTGTGATGTTGCGATGCGCCTGACCGTTACGATCGCCCTCGCTTTTCTGCTCGTCCTCGGCCTGCCCGTGGCGCATGCCAAGGACACGCCCGCCACGGAGCCGGCAATCGATCTGTCCAAGATCATGGGCACCTGGTACGTGATTGCGCGCATGCCCAACGCGGTCGAGCGTGGCCACGTCACCAGCCGCGACGAATACACCCTGGTCGAAGACGGAAAGGTGGCGGTGCGCTATCTGTACCGCGACGGGTTCGGCGAACCGGAAAAGGAAGTCAATGCGCGCGCTTCGGTGGATGCCGACAGCGGCAACCGCGACTGGCGGGTGTGGTTCTACAAGGTCATCCCGGCCAAGCAGCGCATCCTGGAAATCGCCCCCGACGGCTCATGGATGCTGATCTCCTACCCCGGCCGCGACCTGGCCTGGATCTTCTCGCGCAAGCCGGACATGAGCCGCGACCAGTACCGCATGCTGGTCAACAAGATGCGCGACGACTATTCCATCTATACCGACAAACTCAAGCGGGTGCCGCAGCTGCGCGAGCAGGTGGACCGCCTGGGCTTTGAAGTGCCGAACAAGCGTTAGCGCGATCGAACGTCATCCCCCGGGAGGTATGGCATGAAGGTCCAGTACTTGGAGATCGTGACACACGACCTGGAGGCGGTCTGCGCCGCCTATGCGGTGCAGGGCGCCGAATTCGGCGAGCCGGTGCCCAAACTGGGCAACGCCCGCACCGCAAACCTGGCGGGCGGCGGCCTCGTCGGTGTTCGCGCACCGCTGCGCGAGTCGGAACGGCCTGTTGTTCGCCCATACTGGCGCGTCGAAGACATCGAGTCGGCGGTTTCGGCCATCGTGGAGGCAGGCGGCACGGTCGCAGTCCCACCGATGGAACTTCCCGGCCGGGGTCGATGTGCCATCTACCTGCTCGGTGGAAACGACCACGGCCTATGGCAGCTGTAGCGCCTGTGATCGCGCCTGTCGCGCGGCCTGACAATGCGTCCAGGCCGACGCCGCTTCGCGGCTAACTCAGGTGCCAGGGGGACCATGCCGGAACAGACGACCACTGACAGCAGAGGCCTGGTCGTTCGAGTCGGCACGCGTGTCCAAGTCCTGCATCTCCACCATTCCACTGTCCGCCGCCTGCCGCAACTGGAACGAGATCGCCTTTGTCTTGATGGTCGGCGACACATTCGAGGTTTACGAGGTGGATCGGTGGGGACAGGCCTGGGTCGAGAAGCAGTGGCATCAGGGTGAGGATCTGGTTGACTCCCACTCCTTGGGCTTGGAGCCGCAGCAGATGCTCGCGGTGCAGGATGGGGCCTGACGCGTGATAAGGCCGAACCCGCTTCGCAACCTGGCTTGACTCAGGCCTTGGGCCTGGTCGACCGCATCTGCGCCGACCAGGCCCGATGCGTCTTCCAGACGCGTGCACGTGCCTGCCGCGACCGCGGCCCTGTTCACTGCGTCGCCTGTCTGCCAGGCTCAGTCGTAATTGCTCAGCGCCAGCGACAACAACGCCTTGGCCTGCTCGCGCAGCGACATGGGCTCGACAATCTCTGCGTCCGAGCCGTAGTGCAGCACGTCCATCAGCAGTTCGCGCGAATTGCTGTAGGGCAACTTGAGCTCGTAGCGGCCATCGGGCAGAAAGCGGCCCTGCTGCTTGGAATGCCAATGTTCGTCGGCAACCCAGCGCGCGGCCTTGGAGCTGAAAACGATGGTCGCCCACCCCTTCGGCGCCCCGGAAAAAATGCCGTAGCTGGCGGCAAGCTGCTCGTCCAGTTCGCTGTCGGGCACATCGCGCGGCGCCGCATCGAGCAGACGCGCGTGGTTGATGCGGTCCACCGCAAAGCTGCGCACGCCGTCGCGCCCGTGATCCCACGCGTCCAGATACCAGTTGTCGCGGTAATGGGTAATGCGTTGCGGCGACACCGTCCGCTTGGTCGATTCGTCGGTGGAACGCGCACGGTAGTCGAAGCTCAGCTGCTTGCGCTCCAGCACGCCGGAGGCCACGGTGCGGAAGCTGGCTTCGTCCAGCTTGCGGCCGCGGTGTGGAATGACCCGCACCCGATCCACCGGCCATTGCGAGACGCCGGCCTGCGCAGCCAGCAGTCCTTCGATGCGCTGCTGCAGCGGTGCCAGCATCGAAGACAACACTCCGCCGCCAGTGCGCGCGAGCAGCTGTTGCGAAGCCAGCAGCGCGTGCAGTTCTTCCGAACTCAGCCACAGGCCGGGCAATTCGAAGCGGTCGCTTTCGCCGGAGAGATAGCGAAAGCCCGATTCGCCGTCGCCTTCCACCGGTGCCATCAGCGCGTCGCGCAGAAACGCCAGATCGCGATAGACAGTGGCACGGGAACAGCTCAGCTCATCCTGCAGCCGCGCCACCGTGACCGGGTAGCGTGCCGATTTGAGCAAGCGATGCAGGGAGTTGATGCGTTCGTAGCGGTCCATGGGCCGATTATGTCCGAGTCTTTGCGCGGTGGGGTGAGCATCGCGCTGCGACGGCAGACCGATAGCGGCAAGCGCCTGGCGGATGTGCGACCCAGCGGCTGTTGGGTTGGTCGCAACTTCACAGCGTGCCGGCGCGGCGCGAGTGTTCACCAGGCCGTTGGTTGGAAGGCACTGCCGGCAGCACCTGCACGCGGCGCAGTCGGGTCGCTCGGGCTCCTGCCCCGCAGCGGGCCGCAAGCCCCGATGACATCGCCAAACCGCCTGCCATGCGCACGCGCGCCCAGGCAGGTGGCTGCGGTCTACGCCAGGCACAGCCCAGAGCCACTCTTATTTCGCTACAACGCGACCTCGCAGGTCACCTCGGTGACTCCAATCGCTTCGGCCACATCGCCCACCGTCCTCGGATCGGCGTCGCGGTGGCGCCATCGCAGGCGCGGAACCGGCCCAGGCCGCTTGCGGCGCCCAACCGGCAATGAAGCGGATATTCACTTGGCGATGACGTCACCGCACAGTCCGTTATCATGAAATCGCTTCCACCCCTCTCCCGCCTTGCAAAGCGAGCTGCCCATGTCCCGCCGTGTCCCGTTGTCTGCCCTGTTGCCGCTGATGTTGATCACGCCCTCCGTCTGGGCCCAGGCAGTCGCACCGGCGCCGACAGACCCGTCCGCCGTGGTGCTGCCGTCGCCGTGGAGCGGCAGCAGCGGCGAGCTCGGCTACGCAGCGGCACATGGCAACAGCACCACCGACAGCCTCAACGGCCGCGTGCGCCTGCGCTACACCGACGGCGACTGGATCCATAGCCTGGATGCCACCGCGTTGCGCTCGAGCTCGGAGTACACCAACACCAACGACGACGGCAGCACCACGCGCGAGCGCCAGACCACCGCCGAGCGTTACACCGGCAGTGTCGGCAGCGCCCTGCAGCTGGGCGAACACCGCCAGCTCACTGCCACCGGCCGCTACGAACACGACGACTTCGCCACCTACGACCGCCTGGCCACCTTCGGTATCGGCTATGGCACGCGCCTGATCGACGCCGACCGCTTCTATCTGGATGCGCAGGTGGGCCCGGGTGTGCGTCGCGCGCACAACAGCGACGAAGACCGTAACGAAACCGGCCTGATCGGCCGCGGCCTGTTCGACCTGAAGTACACCGTCACCGACAACACTGATCTGATCAACACGCTGTTGGTGGAATCGGGCGAGTACAACACCTATGCGCAAAACGATTTCGGCGTGCAGGTCAGCATGAACTCGCACTTTGCGTTGAAGGCGGCGTGGCAGATGCGCCACAACAGCGACGTCAGCGACGGCGACAAGAAGACCGACACGCTGACCACGGTCAATCTGGTCTACACGTTCAAGTAAGCCGTGCCAGCGGCATTGCCGCACCAACGCACTGCGCCGGTGACCGACGACGTACCGCGCACTTGCAGGCGCGGCGCCGGCCGTGAGGGGCTTTCCCGATAAAGCCGCTCGCGGCCAGGTCCGCTCCTACGAACAGCGCAATCTTTGCAAGGCGGGCCCGCAACGTGGCGGTCAATCGGGCCATACGTTCGACAACCCAACCGCGCCCTGTAGGAGCGGCGCCCGCCGGACAAATCTACCCGGGCCGGCGGTCGATCGGTCAGAGGCTCGAATCCGCAACCGCACCTTGTAGAAGCGGACCTGGCCGCGAGAGGCTTTCCCGATAACGCCTCTTGCGGCCAGGTCCGCGCCTACCAGGCAGGTGCCTGTTTCCAGACCCGGATTACAGCTCGGCCAGCAGCTGCGCGGCACCCTTGTCGAACAGGCCTTGCGCAACGCGGCGGCCGAGGTCTTCGGTCGCTTCGGCGCTGCCGTGCGCCTCGGCGTGGATCAGGCGGCCGTCGCTGGCGCTGCCGACCATGCCCTGCAGGAACAAACCCTGCCCTTCCCAGCGCGCGAAGGCGGCCACCGGCACATGGCAGCTGCCGTGCAGGGCGCGATTCATGGCCCGCTCGGCTTCCACGCAGGCACGCGTGCGGCCGGCATCCAGCACCGACAGCAGGCGGTGGATGCGTGCGTCGTCGCCACGGCATTCCACCGCGACCGCGCCTTGCGCAGGCGCCGGCAACCATTCCGGCGCGTCCAGCCGCGCGCTGATGCGCCCTTCCAACCCCAGCCGCTGCAGGCCGGCGCAGGCCAGCACGATGGCGTCGTAGCCGCCGTTGTCGAGCTTGGCCAGCCGCGTGTTGACGTTGCCGCGCAGGTCGATCAATTCCAGGTCCGGGCGCGCGGCACGCAACTGCGCCTGGCGACGCAACGAGGAGGTGCCCACGCGCGCGCCCAGCGGCAGCGCCTGCAGGCTGGCATAGAGATTGGACACCAGCGCATCGGCCGGGTCGCCACGCTCCAGGATGGCCGGCAGCACGAATGGCTCGTCCAGTTCCATCGGCACATCCTTGAGCGAATGCACCGCGCAATCGGCTTCGCCGCGCAACATCGCCAGCTCCAGCTCCTTCAGGAACAGACCCTTGCCGCCGATCGCGGCGAGCGAACGGTCCAGCACTTCGTCGCCGCGGGTGCTCATCGGCACCAGCACGACCTCCAGGCCGGGATGATGTTGACGCAGCGCGGCGGCGACGTGTTCGCTCTGCCAGAGGGCAAGCGGGCTTTTGCGAGTGGCGATTCGGAGCGTGGTCATGCCGGCATTATCCCGGAGCCGGCACCGAACTCACAGTTGCCGTAATTGATCGCGCAGGCTGGCCACGCAGCGACGACTCACTTCCAGGGTCTGCGGCACGTTGCGCAGCACCGCGTGGACCTGGCCGTCGCCGCTGCGGCGCAGTTCCACCAGCTCATCGCGGGCGACCAGACAATTGCGATGGATGCGCACCAGGCGGTCGGCGAATTCGTCTTCCAGCGACTTCAGCGACTCTTCGATCAGGTCCTCGCCACGCGTGTGATGGACGATGACGTATTTCTCTTCGGCCTGCAGGTAGCGAATGTCGCCGATGGCGATCAGCCGCAGGCTGCCGCGCAGGCGTGCGCACAGATGGGTGCGCAGCGGCCTGGGCGCGGTGCCGGGCACGCGGCCGGCCAGGAAGGTGGCGACTTTCTCCAGTGCAGACGCCAGGCGTTCCGGGCGCACCGGTTTCATCAGGTAATCCAGCGCGGCCGCGTCGAACGCCGACAAGGCATGCTGGTCGTAGGCGGTGCAGAACACCACCACCGGCGGCGGCTGGCTTTGCCGCAGCAGGCGCGCAGTTTCCAGGCCGTCGACGCCGGGCATGGCGATGTCAAGCAGCACCAGGTCCGGGTGCAGATGTTCGCATTGCTGCAGCACTTGCTGGCCGTTTTCGGCCTCGCCGATCACCTCGACCTGCGGATGCTCGCCCAGCAGCATGCGCAGGCGCTCGCGCGCCAGTGGCTCGTCATCGGCGATCAGCACCCGCACTTGCGTGGCCGTCATGGACTCCCCCTCGCTGCAGTGACTTTCCCCTCACGGCAGCGGCAATGTGATCTCGCAGGCATAGTAGCCTTCAGCCCAGCTGGCCGCCATCCGTGCACCGGCGCCGAACTGGAACGCCAACCGGTGCGAGATGCTGGCCTGGGCATGCCCGGCGCCGGCCAGCAGCGGCAACTGGGTGCCGGGCTGCGGCGCCGGGTTGACGATGCGGATCTGCAGCTGGTTGCCGCGCTGACGCAGCGACAGGTACAGCGTACCGCCCTTCGGGCATGCGCGAAACGCCATGCAGTACCGCATTTTCGACCAGCGGCTGCAGCACCAGCCGTGGCATCGGCAATTCCCACGGCAACGGTTCCTGGCGGTGCCAGCGTACTTGCAGGCGCTCGCCCAGGCGCAGCGATTCGATCGCCAGATAGCGTTCGGCCAGTTCGCATTCGGCACGCAAGGTGGACACGCCCTCGCCGGCGCCCAGGGCGGCGCGGAACAGATCCGACAGGTCCAGCACCGCCTGCTCGGCCACCGCCGGATCGCGCCGCAGCAGGCTGGCGATGAGGTTCATGCTGTTGAACAGGAAATGCGGGCGGATGCGCGCCTGCAGGGCATCGGCCTCGGCGCGCGCATTGGCCTGCACCTGCGCTTCCCAGCGGTCGCTGACATAGAAGTAGCGCAGCGCCAGCGCAGTGATCAGCACCACCGTGGCCGCACTGCCGAGCGTGAACCGCCAGAAGCCGACCCGCGCGCCCAGCGGTACCTGCCCGAGCGCCGCATACAGGCCATGCACGATGCCGGCACCGAGCATCGCCACCACGGCAGCGATCAGCAAGGCGCTCAGCCCGCCCAGCCGTGGCGGCAATCGCGACAAGGTGGGGCGCAACACGCACAGCAGCACGGTGACCGCCAACGCCAGCCACAGCGCCAGGCCGCTGGCGGAAAGGAACCGCGACAACGTGATGCTGCGCGCGGCGCCGGCATCGGGGACCAAGGTCACCACCAGCACCACCAGCTCGGCCAGGCCCAGCATCGCGCCCAACCGCGGCAGCCGGCACAGGTCCGGCATCCAGGCGATCTGCGGTGCGCGCTGGGCCATGGGCTCAGGCAGCGGTGAAGCGTGCCTGCAGCCAGTCGCGCAAGGCCTCGATCTCTTCCAGGCAGACCTGGTGGCCCATCGGGTAGGTGTGCCAATCCAGTGCGAAGCCCAGCGTGCGCAAGGTCTGCATGCTGGCCTGGCCGGCCGCGAACGGCACCACCGGGTCGGCCGTGCCATGGGCCATGAACAGCGGTTGGCGCAGGGCAGCCGGCTGCAACTGGCTGGCGGCCGCGGCCGGATCCGGCAGATAGGTGGACATGGCGATCAGCCCGGCCAGCGGCACGCTGCGCTGCAGGCCAACGGCCAGGGTCACGGCGCCGCCTTGCGAGAAGCCGGCCAGCAGGATGCGCTCCGGCGCGATGCCGCGGCCCTGCTCATGGGCGATCAAGGCTTCGACCTGGGCTACCGATTCGGCGATGCCGGCCTTGTCGGCGCGCTGGGCGAAATCCATGCCGACGATGTCGTACCAGCCGCGCATGCGCATGCCGTTGTTGATGGTGATCGGGCGGATTGGCGCATGCGGGAACACGAAGCGCAGCGCAGGCCACTGCGGGCGTACCAGCTCGGGCACCGTCGGGGCGAAATCGCTGCCATCGGCGCCCAGGCCATGCAGCCACAGCACGCTCCATTGCGGGTTCGGTCCGGTCTCGCGTTCGATCACTTCCAGCATCATCCAGCTCCGCTTGCGGGCTGGGCATTATGCCTTGCGCGAGGGATGGGCCAGATCAGCTGGCGCCAGAGGCTCGAGGCCCGCCGATCGCCACCGGCCTGCCGCATGCGATGCCGCCACAGCGCCGGCCACCGAGGCCAGCGCCGATGCACGCTCAGATCAGCGACGGTTCCAGCGCGGCGGCGCGGCGCAATTCGGAGGCACGCACCAGCACCTTGGGCGGGTCGAGCTCTTCGGGAATGCAGAAGATGCCGGCGCGGCGTAGCGCCATGCCGCTGCGACGCAGCGAGGTCAGCGCCACCACCGGGATCGACAACGCCATGCCGACGATCACCGGCCCCATCCAGGCGGCCAGCGCCGGCGAGACCGCGTAGGCCACCGCACCCATGAACAGGCCGAACACGGTCAGGCCGCCATAGCTGCGAAACAGCGCCGGCCACGACAGCTTGCCGTCGTCGCGCACCTGCGCATCCCAGCCCGAATCCTTGCCCGCCAGCACCTCGAACACACCGCGCGACTGCAGGTACATCACCACCGGCGCCATCAGGGCGGCCAGCACGGTCTCCAGCAGGATGCTCACCGCAGCGCGGAAGGCACCGCCGCAGGCGCGCAATTCGCGCGGATTGAGCAGCAGCGCGATGTAGCCGAGCAGCTTGGGCGCCAGCAGCACGAACATGGTGCAGACGAAGATCCAGATCGCATTGCCCTGGCTGCTGCCGTGCCAGTAACGGGCGGGCGAGAACGGCAGGTCGCCGGCCAGGTCGATACCGCCGCCGGCCAGTGGAATGCCGATGCCGATCAGCATCAACAGGCCCCACATAGGTGCGGTGAAGTAATGCCCAATGCCGATCAGCATGTGCATGCGGCTGATCCAGTGCAGGCCCTTGGCGCTCACCACCTTGGCGTGCTGCAGGTTGCCCTGGCACCAGCGGCGGTCGCGGATCAGCAGGTCGGTCAGCGTGGGCGGGCCTTCTTCGTAGCTGCCCTGCAGGTACGGCACCATGTGCATGGCCCAGCCGCCGCGCCGCATCAGCGCCGCTTCGACGAAGTCGTGGCTGAGCACATGCCCGCCGAACGGTTTGCGCCCGCGCAGCGATGGCAGGCCGGCGTGATCGGCAAAGGCCTGGGTGCGGATGATGGCGTTATGGCCCCAGTAGTTGCTTTCTGCGCCGTGCCACCAGGCCACGCCGAAGGCGATGATCGGCCCGTACACGCGCCCGCCGAACTGCTGCATGCGGGCGAACAGCGTCTGGCCGTTGACCACTGCCGGCAGGGTCTGGATCAGGCCCACGTCCGGGTTGTTTTCCATGCCGGCGACCAGCCGCACGATGGTGTCGCCGGTCATCACGCTGTCGGCGTCCAGGATCAGCATCTGCGGGTAGCTGCCGCCGAAGCGGCGCACCCAGTCGGCCACGTTGCCGGCCTTGCGCGCGGCGTTGTCGGCACGGCGTCGGTAGAAAATGCGGCCGTGCCCGCCGACGCGGTCGCACAACTCGTTGTAGACCAGCTCTTCGGCGCGGCCGATATGCTCGCGGGTGGTGTCGCTGAGCACGAAGAAATCGAAATGCTCCAGCTGGCCGGTCTCGGCGACCGATTCGTAGATGGCCTGCAGGCCAGCCAGCAGCCGGCGCGGGTCTTCGTTGTAGGTGGGCATCAGCAACGCGGTGCGCGAGCGCAGCGTGGGCAGGGGTTGCTCCGGGTCGATGCCGAGCTTGCGGCCGGCGCGCGCCACCACGGTGACGAAGCCAGCCACGGCGCTGGCGAAGGACATGGCGATCCAGGCGAACAGCAGCACGAACAGGCCGAGCAGGCAGCCTTCCAGCACGCTGATGCCGTCGGGCCACAGCACGCTGAGCATCACCCATACGGCGATGGCGGTGGTGGCGAAGGTGCCGCCGATCAAATAGAAGCGGCGCACGCCGATGCCGGGCGGCGAAGTGCGCTGGTGGCGCACCTGCAGGTGACCTTCGCGCAAGTTCTGTTCGGGCATCGCCAGCGGTGCTTCCGGCGGCAGCGTGGGCGTGCCGGCATCGAGGGCGGAAACGGGGGGCATTGCAGTCGTTATCGGGGAAGGAGTCACGGTGCCATCCATCAGGGCTGCCCGTCGCGCGAGGACGACAGTGCGGGCTGACACGGGGGGTCCATCCCCGCCATGCAGTGCGATGTTGCCTGGCACGCAGCCGGTCGGGCGAGCCCGACGCTGTAAGACCAAGACGCTCTGAAACCACTCCGATGCACAATTTCTCCTGGCTGCAAACTCACCTCGCAGCTCATCCTAAAGAATCGACCGTTAAAGGAACGAACGCCGCGTACGGTCTTCGTCCTCCCCCACGAGGACCGCGCGGCAGACTACGCCGCACCGACCGAACGCAACCCCAACAGATTGCAGCCTAGCGCAGACGCTGTCACGGCCGCTGGCTGGGCCATCCTGCTGGAGAACTGCAATTGGTGTGCCATGACGTGCAATCGGTTGCAGCGACGGGGCTTTGGCGGTGCGCTGTGCCGATGCGTTCGAAGGGTTGGGGCAAGAGATTGGTTGGTCGCTCTAAATCGCTTGGGGCACTGTGGAGTTCCAGCCATTGCGGTGGTCGGACGCACTCAAGGCCTGCGGCAACCGCGTGATTGGTCGAGTCTGCGGCGTCCGTACCGCTCCAGACAGTTGATCGATGGCCAGGAAAGCGGCTCGTCGCACGTGGCCTTTGTTTGCTGATGCAACAGCTTGATCAAGGGATCGATGAACGCCGTTTCAGGACATTCGGTTGGAGCGGGCGATACGTTGACAACCCAACATGTCCTGCTTGCCCATACCGTACGCACCGACCAACACGACCGGCCCCTGCCCGCCCACCGTCGCGGGACCCTTGGCGGCATGGATGCCGCCACGGAGCTTGCAGGGACGTACTTGCAGCGTGTCCTGCGATGGTGGGTGGGCAAGGGCCCTGCAGCAATGCGCAGGCTCGCCTGGTGACAGCTTCACTATTGGCGCCAGGCAGCCACCTCCAGATGCGGAGCGTTCGCGTGTGCGAGCGCTCGGCGATCTTCAAGCCTGCCGTGTCGCGTGCGCCGTGCCGATTCAAACACGGCATGTCGCTATGGCACACGCCGCATTGCGCCAGGGCAGCCGCCCTGGTCCTGGCGCAATGGCGGTGTGCGCCGGTCTTACTTGCGTGCCGCCGCGCTGGCATCGCGGGTGGCGCGGAATTCCGAATCCTGGCTCCAGTTCGGCCACTGGCGCGAGTCGGCCAGCTGCTGGCCCAGTGCATACAGCACGCCCAGATCGCGGGCGGCGCCGGCGAAGGTCCAATCCGGCTTCCATTCGTCGCCTTGCTGGTGATAGCGCTTGGCGGTGTAGTCGTCGGCGGCCGCCTTTCCTGCCGCCACGCCGCCCACTTCCCAATCCTGGCCGGCTGCATACGACAGCGCCGGTACACCGCGCTTGGCGAAGGAGAAGTGATCGGGTAATCCCCCCGCCCATTAGCAGACGCCAGAAGTGGAATTTTCTCGTCCCCTTTCCCGAGGAGGTTCCATGAAGAAGTCCCGCTTTACCGACAGCCAGATCATCGCCGTGCTCAAGCAGGCCCAGGCCGGTGCGCCCGTGCCGGAGCTGTGCCGCGAGCACGGCATCAGCTCGGCCACGTTCTACAAGTGGCGCAGCAAGTTCGGCGGCATGGACGTGTCCATGGTCGCGCGCATGAAGGAGCTGGAGGAGGAGAACCGCCGGCTCAAGAAGATGTACGCCGAGGCGCAGCTCAGTACCGACCTGCTGAAGGAAGCGCTCGCAAAAAAATGGTGAGGCCATCTCAGCGACGCGAGATGGCCCAATCGGCAGTCACGAGCGGGCGTACGAACATCCGCCACGCCTGCCAGGCCTTCGCGGTGAGCCAGACCTGCTTCCGCTACCAGGCCAAGGCCAGCGAGCAGAACGCCCGGATCGCCGACTGGCTGGTCCGCCTGACGACCGCCCATCGCGACTGGGGCTTTGGCCTGTGCTACCTGTACCTGCGCAACGTGAAGGGCTTTGGCTGGAATCACAAGCGGGTCTACCGGATCTACCGCGAGCTGGAGTTGAACCTGCGGATCAAGCCGAGGAAGCGGCTGGTGCGTGAGCGGCCCGAGCCTCTGGCGGTGCCGGAGGCTATCAACCAGGTCTGGTCGATGGACTTCATGCACGACCAGTTGGCCGACGGCCGCAGCTTCCGGCTGTTCAATGTGCTCGACGACTTCAATCGCGAGGGGCTGGGGATCGAGGTGGATCTGTCGCTGCCGTCAGCCCGTGTGATCCGATCGCTGGAGCAGATCATCGAGTGGCGCGGCAAGCCCGCCGTGATCCGCTGCGACAACGGCCCTGAATACATCAGTGGCGCGTTGCTGTCCTGGGCGCAGCGGCATGGTATCCGGGTCGAGCACATCCAGCCGGGCAAGCCACAGCAGAACGCCTACGTTGAACGCTACAACCGCACCATCCGCTACGCCTGGCTCGCCCAAACCCTGTTCGACACCATCGACCAGGTGCAGGACAAAGCCACCCGCTGGCTATGGACGTACAACCACGAGCGTCCGAATATGGCGCTCGGCGGCATCACGCCTGCCATGAAGTTGGCGATGGCCGCTTAGCTCCACTTCTGGCGACCGCTAAAAGTGGGGGGATTACCCTGGACCAGCGTGCGCGAAGACAAGATGACCCTGCTGCGGACGCTGTGGGGCACGGTGAGCAGCACCACGCCGACGCCGACGCCGACACCTACTCCCACCCCGAGCGCTGGCTTCAGCGCCAAGGTGATCGTGGACAGCAAATGGAACGGTGGCTATTGCAATCGCGTGCAGGTCACCAACGCCGGCACGTCCAGCGGCACCTGGGCGATCTCGCTGCCGGTCACCGGCACCGTCAATAACGCCTGGAACGTCACCTGGTCGCAAAGCGGCAGCATGCTCAAGGCCAGCGGCGTGGACTTCAACCGCACCCTGGCTGCCGGTGCAACCGCCGAATTCGGCTTCTGCGCGGCAGGTTGATTGCAACGCGGCGGGCACGCAGCGGCGTTCCCGCCTTGCCATCGCAGACTGCGAGGCGCCCCCAATTTGGAATGGATAAGGATTGGGAGTTCAACAGAGGCGACTCATTCTGATCACCAGGAATACTTCACGCCCCCTTGGATCATCACGCCTGAATAATCGTTAGAGCCGACTTGCCACCCCAAACTGCCCCAGGTTACGAAGTTATGTCCCACCCTTGCATCGGTGCCACCACTGACTTCCAAGTGATGCCTAGCCGCTTCGGAATTAACTTTCAGACTATCGAAAGACACCGCGCCAGCGTTTGTATTGTTGTACCAGTTCAATGCAATAAAGGGTTGTATCACCTCATCAGAAGATTTGAATGAACCTTGCAGTCGTAAACCCAGGCGGTAGCTCACGTTATCGGGTTTCTCTGAGACCACGCGCGCGCCCGTGGACAGCTCGGTACGTTCAGCCTGTTTATAGTGATCATAGATCACCTCGGCCTGCGGCTGTAAGAACAGCGGCCGAGTGACAGAATCATTCAACCGGAAGCCATAGCCACCTTCTAGAGAAGCAGACGCACTGGATGCATTGTAGGACTCTGCGTCGAGACCATTGTCCTGAATCCGGTTTCTATACCTACCGTAACGCAATGAGCTGTTGATATATGCTCCAATATTTTCCTGAGTGCTGGCGAACCAAGTGCCATACACCCCACCCATCACTCCCCGCACCCTACCGCCTGCACGCTCGCCAGTACTCGACAGTCGAGACGATGTTGTAGCGTTCCCATAACCGACCATGGCACCTACGCGCGTTGCGCCATTCAGCCCAATGTCCACGTCAGCGTCAAGGCCAGTAACCAAGTTACTATAATCCAGACCGATCTTCTGACCTCTAACTTCGTCGTACGAAACACTACCGCCACTCACACGCACCCAAAATGGGGTGTCGAATTCTTCACTAGCAGCACGCTTAGATGCATTTCCTATCCGGGCCTGCAAAGGCACACCAAACATTGATGTCGCCGCATTGCGATTAGCCAGATACACACCTACTTCAGGGCGGAAGGTGCTTGAAGAAATCAAATACCAATCATCGGCAACGCCACCAGCCCCTCCTCGCTTGAGCGTATAGTCGTACGCGCCCGCCGCGATGGTGCCGAAGCGCTCGCGATAACCGGTGGAGCGGCTATCCAAGCTAAATGCGTCGGCGGTGGTAGTCGCTTCGTTGACCGTTTTAACCACAACGATGCCTGTTGACGTTTTAGCCCCAGCGCCACCGGCATTATCAACAATTACACTGGTATGACCAGTTGCACTTCCACCGTCGATAACCAAGCGATCTGCCTGAGAATCATCGCCACCCAGGACCGCGCGGATCCGGAATACGCCATTATTACCCACATAACCGTTACGCACAGTCAGGGAATTACCCGGCGCCGCATTGGAATCGACTGCGGCAAGATCGACCAAGCCAGCGTTTGTGAAACTTTCGCTGAGCAGCAGGTCCTGATTCAGATGGTCCGTATAAGTCCCCAGAGAATTCAACGCATTCAGCGTCCCCGCGTTGATCACAGGAGCGTCGATCGTGGCGAAACTCGCCAAGGCACCTTGCGTATTGACTTGGACCAAACTTGCGTTTCCACTGCCCTGACTCATTACCAGCGTTCCGCCGTCGACCGTGATCGCGCCTGTGGATTCCAGCGTTGCACCGGTCGTGAGAACACCGTTGCCGTCCTTAATGAAAGAACCACTTCCGGTAACAAGGTTATTCAGCGACCAATCCTCAGAGGTATCGACCACGAATGTCCCTGCATTGGTGATCGCCGCAGCGCCCAAGTTCGAAGGCCCGGTGACACGAAGGACAGATCCGGCATCAGCAATCTCCATGGTTCCTGAAAATTGACGATTATCGCCGCTCAGGGTGATGTCAGAAGGGTCAATGCTTAGCCGCCCGCCCCCCGAGAGCGCGTTGACCAGTACGCCATTGGCATCTTGAAACGCCAACTGTCCGTTAATGGCAATTGCCCCGCGCCCCAATCCATTGCCCTGAGAAAGCGTGACCGTTGCGGTAGAAGCAATACTCACCGCAGCGCCCAAGGCTGCATTGCCCCCGGTGATGGCAGTGCTACCGTCGGCGAACGCCAGCGCGCCGTCGCCAGCTAACACACCAGCGATCGCTCCCCCCTTCAGCGTCAGCGACCCACCATCGAGGTTGAGCGCACTACCGGCGACTGTGTCCAGAACCCCCACGGTCTGGGCATGTCCCTGCAAGTTCAACGTCGTGCCCGACGCCATCGCCAACCCGGAGGTTGCGCCAAATGCGTTGTCAGTAGCAATCTCGACCGTCCCTGCCTGGAGCGAGGTCGGTCCTGTGTAGGTGTTCGCCACATTACCTAAGATGACCCTGCCTCCTGCGGCAGTAAGCGATAGACCACCCGTGCCACTGACAACAGCATTGAAGGTTCCTTCTGTCGAGCCGCCGTCCGCCACGTTGAGCGCCAGCACCTTGTCCTGGTAAAGATCTACGCCCTGCAGGCCCCAAGCCAAGTTCAGGTCGTTGGCCTCCTGCGCCAACTTGAGCCCCCATGATCCAAGCCCCACTCCAGTGCCACTGACATCCTTCAACTCCGCACGCAACGGATCCAAAGACAGTCCATTACGATCCTGCAACGTCAGGTCGGCGACAGAACCTTGCAGACCAGAGACGGTATGGACAAGCGTGCGCTCAATATTATCGCCCGAGGTGAACAGGTTCGTCTCATTGATTTGTCCCTGCTCGACACTTGAGAGATCGGCTTCGATGGTGCCCGACGTCATGGCCAAGGACTGGGCAGTCACCGGCGCCTGGTCGGCCAGATCAAGTGTGCCCCCATCAAGGCCAAGCGCCCCTGTCGCGTTCGTGTCTAGCGTGAGCACGTTACCGTCGCCCGAGACCAGGGTTGCTGCGCCAAACATGCCGCTACTGCGGCCATCTAGGGTGTAGTGTCCATTCACCAGACTTACCTTGCCCGTAAACGCATCGAACCCCGACAGGCGATAGCCAGCATCGGCAGAACCCGCTGTCAGCAAAAATGCACCGCCGCCCATCCAGGCATTGCCGAGTCCAAGGGGTTCCCCTTGAGCCGCATTCACCGCCAACGTACCATCGACAATACCCAAGGACAGCTGCGAAAGCTCGGTGTCGGCCGCTGTCAACATACTGTCACCGGCCACATTCAAGGTTCCGGCAAAAGCTGATAGTCCGGACAAGTTCGCCTGGGTGCCATCGGCGGCCATCAGCAACCCTGTACCGGTAACGCTGTTGTCTAGCGTGCCCGTTACCCCGCTGAGTCGCAGTTCGGAATCATTGTTGATCGCACTGCTGCCCAGTGCGCCCGCTGTCTTTAGCACAAGCCTACCGCTTGTTATATCGGTACTGCCGGTAAAGTTCACATTGTTGTGCTCTATTCTCCATGCGTTATCTCCGGTCTTTGCCAATTGACCGGCACCCGAAATCTCATTCGCCAAGGTTGAGTCTTCCGTTCCCGCAAGATTCAAGACAGCATTATTGACAATGCCACCCGCGCCTGCTGCATCAGAGGTCAACAACGTGAGACGGCCACTGCTTACGGTCGTACCCCCGGTGAAGGTATTGGCCTGCGCCAACGTCCAATTGCCGGTATTCGTCACTGCCCCGCTACCCGTGAGCACGTTACTCAAGGTGGTCGCCTCACTTCCGCCCAAAACCAAGCCACCCTGAAGAGCGATGTCGCCTTGCCCAAGCCCATTACCTTGCGAAAGGATCGCCGTAGCGCTCGGCGCAATGCTCACTGCGGCTTGGAGGTCTGCGTTGGCGCCCGTAATGGCCGTGTTGCCGTCGACGAACACCAATGCGCCGTCGCCGGCAAGACGCCCCGCAATCGCCCCACCCTTCACGCTAAGCGACCCGCCGCCCAGATCGAGCAGGCTGCCATCGGCGGTATCCAGGGCACCCACAGCCTGCGTATGGCCGCGCAAGTTCAACGTCGCTCCTTCCCCCAAGGCGAGGCTGGACGACGCGCCAAACGCGTTGTCCGTTGCCGCATCGACGGTACCTGCCGTCAGCGACGTACTCCCTGTATACGCATTGGCAACATTGCCGAAAGTCAGCGTGCCGCCCTCAGCACTGAGCGCTACCCCGCCCGCACCGCTGAGGATTGCATCGACGGTTGCCACCGTCGAACCGCTGTCTGCCAGGTTGACCGAGAGTGCCTTGTCTTGGTAAATGTCCACGTTCGTCAGGCCGGAAGCAATGCCGAGCGTGAGTCCTTGCTGAGCGAGTTTAAAGCCCCAAGACGCCGTGCCTACCGTGTCTCCGTCGCTGCCATGGATCTCGGTCTGGTCACTGCTATTCACCCCGTCTAAGGTCAATGCGGCAGCGGTACCGGTGATTGTGTCTGCAGAAATCAAGCCTTGAACGAACGTATCGCTGTTAGTGAAGAAAGTTGCGTTTTCTGGATCCGCAGTAGGCGCCGGCAAAGAGCTGCCGTCAACACGGATGCCCCCCGACGTCAGTGTCAACGACGCAGCGCTGTGCAGCGTCAGGTCCGTACCAACATCGAGTGTCCCGCCGTTGAAGGCAATGTCGCCATGCCCGAGCGAGGTCGAGTTACCGAGTTCAAGCACGCCACCGGTCAGTGTCGTATTACCGTCAAAGGCCGCTGTAGTGAGTTTGGTGCGTCCACTGTAAATATCGAGGTTGAGTGATCCGCCGCCCTGTACTTCTAAGTTTTTATCGAATGCATAGTTCGTAGCGGTATGATTGAAAACCAAGTTGGCAGTGCCCAATCCAACATGGATCGCGCCATCGGACGTCGCTACGGTTCCTGGTGCAGCTGCGTCACTTCCGGCCGCAGCACCGATGACAAGAGAGCCAACACTGCCAACACTGCTCGCGAGCGTCAGCGTCTTTTGGGTGGTGACGTTGCCGCCGCCGCTGATCGACACCACCCCGGTGCCCGTATTGCCGACGTGTAACTCTCCCGGGGTCGTCACTGTGCCGCCGTTATCGACGTTCAGGGTTCCAGCGCCCGCATCGCCGACGTAGAGACCATAGCCGTTAGGCGAGCTCAATAGAGAGTTGGCACCGGTCACGGTCAGCGTGCCAGTGGATCCCGCCTGTTGCCCGACGTACACGGAGCCATCAAAGGTGGCGCTGGCACCGTCTTCGATCGACGTCTGCCCCTCACCCTCAACGCCGACATACAGCTGGTGGAACCCATGCAATAGGGAGTTGGCACCGGTCACGGTAAGCGTGCCAGTGGATCCTGCGAGGTGACCGAGGGTCACACTCCCATGAACTGCAGCACTGGCACCGTCGTTGACCGACAGCTCCCCGGTGCCCGCATCGCCGACGTAGAGACCATAGCCGTTAGGCGAGCTCAATAGAGAGTTGGCACCGGTCACGGTCAGCGTGCCAGTGGATCCCGCCTGTTGCCCGACGTACACGGAGCCATCAAAGGTGGCGCTGGCACCGTCTTCGATCGACGTCTGCCCCTCACCCTCAACGCCGACATACAGCTGGTGGAACCCATGCAATAGGGAGTTGGCACCGGTCACGGTAAGCGTGCCAGTGGATCCTGCGAGGTGACCGAGGGTCACACTCCCATGAACTGCAGCACTGGCACCGTCGTTGACCGACAGCTCCCCGGTGCCCGCATCGCCGACGTAGAGACCATAGCCGTTAGGCGAGCTCAATAGAGAGTTGGCACCGGTCACGGTAAGCGTGCCAGTGGATCCTGCGAGGTGACCGAGGGTCACACTCCCATGAAATGCAGCACTGGCACCGTCGTTGACCGACAGCTCCCCGGTGCCCGCATCGCCGACGTAGAGCGGCTTCCCACCGAGATACATGTCAAATAGGGAGCTCGTACCGGCAACGGTGAGCGTGCCGGTGGATCCCGCAAGCGCGCCGAGGCGTACGGTCCCATTGACGACATTGAAGATGCCGCCGCCGCTGATCGACACCCTCCCGGTGCCCGTATTTCCGACGTATGCGTCCCCTTTGGTCGTCGCTGTGCCGCCGTTATCGACGTTCAGCGTTCCAGCGCCCGCATCGCCGACGTAGAGACCATAGCCGTTAGGCGAGCTCAATAGAGAGTTGGCACCGGTCACGGTCAGCGTGCCAGTGGATCCCGCCTGTTGCCCGACGTACACGGAGCCATCAAAGGTGGCGCTGGCACCGTCTTCGATCGACGTCTGCCCCTCACCCTCAACGCCGACATACAGCTGGTGGAACCCATGCAATAGGGAGTTGGCACCGGTCACGGTCAGCGTGCCCGTGGATCCCGCCTGTTGCCCGACGTACACGGAGCTATCAAGGGTGGCGCTGGCACCGTCTTCGATCGACGTCTGCCCCTCACCCTCAACGCCGACATACAGCTCGTGGACCACATGCAATAGAGAGTTGGCACCGGTCGCGGTGAGCGTGCCAGTGGATCCCGCGAACAGACCCAAATGAAGAATACCGAAATCGCCGGTGCCACCATTATCGACGTTCACTACCCCCCTCCCCGCCACCCCGATAATCGAACTAGTATGAGTGCCGAGAGGCCCCGTTATATTACTTGCAATTCCCGAATCACTCGCCCCGGAAACATTTATTTCTCCATAGCCAGATTTTTGACTTCCGAGTTCTAGTGGACTATTGATAGCTCCCAAACCACCGTTCGTTATATTAATTATTCCGCTACCGGAATCACCGACTTTCATCGTTCCAAAGATCGGCTGGCTGCTAAAAAAATCGCTTGGGACAGTTCTTAAAATTGAAGATTCGCCGTCAATATTCACCACTCCCCGCCCACCCTCGCTTTCGCCGAGCGTCAACGAACCATCGGTATCTAATAGAAATACACCGCCATTTTTTATGTTGACCTCCCCAGCCCCCTGACCCCCGATGATAGTGTGCCCAATCGCGGAGATGTCACCCGGTTGCGGGTGGGGAATGGAAGCTCCCAACGAAAAAAGCGAGCCATCCCCTTCAACATCAACAGTGCCTGCTCCGTCGGCATAACGACCAACATACAAATTATTCCGGAACGCAATACTACCATCCATTACGGATAGGGCCCCGTCAGCATGCCCCCCCACATATACATCATCCGAAATACCGAACAATCCTGCGCTGAAGGTTTTCGTAGGGCCAGTAATGATGACATCGCTGGCGTTTGCCGAAAACACCCCAAGCATCAATGCCGTGGCTGTGGCCTGAGCAATTTTCGTCCTGCGTGCATGAATTTTCATAAGAAATTACCCATATAATAAAACTACAGCTTGGGATCCCTTTCCTTTCAGAAGGGGGCCTACCATGAATCCAAACTTTCCCAGCGAAATTGGCCGTAGCTTAAGAATAGCAAAGCAATTCACCCAAGCAGGCCGGAGGCTGAAAGGAAAAACGCTGAAAAAAAGCATATGACACAACAAAAAGCGAACACGCCTGCCAATCAAATGTGCATTTCGGTAACAATGCCTACCAATTCAAGGCAGAGCGACTACAGGGCTGCACCAATTCATTCCATGCCTCTGTACACGGAACGCTGACAACGTTCTATGCGAGGGACGGGGCAGAAAATTAGCACCGCACACAAGCCACCATCAGATCCGACGACCTAATGTACCCTACTGTAGTCCAGAAAGAATGCGAACCACACTTGATTTCGAACTACTGCATAGCTTGAAATTAAGTCGACACCGCCTCACTAATCATAACTATTAATGCATACGTACGACGTCGCGACTACTGGCGTCGCAACTACCATCGTGCATTACGCCAATTGCACGAAGCAACGATCGGGAAAAATTTCCAAGGCAACGCCACTCACAGTCGAGCCAGCACCCGCAATAGGGAGTCCACCGAATAGCTCGTGGAGTTATTGGCGAACGTGAGATTTCACCTGATCCGACAACCACCCATGCCGGAAATCAACACTTGCGCGCGATGGAATCACTTCAAGCTCTTGAGCGGGATTTGATTGAATGGCTATTCAAAGCCACCTTAGCCGGACAAGGCGCCGCATCTTCGCTGTGTAGAGATCTAGGCCAATATTCTTCATTGTTAGCATGCAATAGCGCATCGGCCTTGATCAAACAAACCATCCACGCAAACCCAAAAATTAAAATAGCAGTCAGACCAGCGGCTATCCACCACTCTGACGGCTGACGCATAAATCTCACGGCATTGCTCCTCGATAACTTAAATTTTTTACCTACATCACAGATCCGGGTCGGATGCTGGTGAGGTCTGTAAACTATTGAACTGTGACCCGCGTCGTCTGGACGCAACAGCACCACGCTGCGTAAGCTACCGCTTCATAGCTGCCGCCAATCCGGACACCAGCGCCCAGGCGGCCACGGCATTTAGCATACAAACCCTGAAAAGCACTACCCTTGAGATGCTTTTCGCTACGCACCTACAGGCAGCACCATTTCCGTGCTTGGCGCGCATTGCTGCGCGGAACGACCCAGACGTTTTTGGACTGGATTGATGGGCGATGCCGGAACTGCTGTAGACCGAAAAGCATGGCCGATCTGGCAAGATTGCAAGTTCAATCATCCCGACAACAAACCCACCGCATGACTAATGGCATAGTATGTACCACTACCCCCATCCTCCGGGATGGGCAATAGGCCACTTACACATGGGCGGATGCCCAACGTTAAAGCCGCGCCGATGCAGACCACAGGCAACCAGTGACGTATGCCGCCCCTCGTCCCCAAAAAACACACCTACCAATTTGGAACCAGTACAAAATGCACAGAATAACAGTAGGTATTGCCGACGATCACCCGATCGTGCTGCTCGGGGTGACGAGCGTGCTTAAAGATCAGCTAGATCTGGAGATTGTCTTCAGCTGCGATGTGATCGAACAACTATTGGACCACATTGCGGAACGACCGGTAGACGTGCTTTTGTGCGATTTTGAGTTCGAGAGCGACCCCCAAGCGGATGGATTGCATCTGCTACAACGCCTGCGCCGCATGGCACCGGCGATGCGCCTGCTAGTGGTGAGCGCACACTCGTCCCCGGCAATCGTATCGGCGGCACTGGAACTGGGCGCCGCCGGCTTTATCGGCAAAAGCCGTGCGGACTTTGGCAATCTAGCCAATGCGGTGCGTGACGTCGCCGCCGGCGCGCTCTACATCCCACCGGCCCTGAGTGCAGCCTTGTTGGCAACGCGCTACAGCAAGAGCCGCACGATCGGCATCGGCACACTCTCACCCAAGGAAGCCTCTGTGGCGCGGATGACCGCAGAAGGGCTAACGATCATCGAGATCGCGGCGCGCCTCAACCGTAGCCCGAAGACCATTAGCAACCAGAAGGTTGCTGCGATGAAGAAACTAGGCGCTAAGAACGATGCGGAACTTGCGACACTGATGCAGAAATTTTAACAACACTGAGACAGGCATTCAGCAAGCTATTTGATTCGCGTGTCCACGTTGCCTATGAGTTGCCGGCAACTTGCGAAAATCGTGATCCAGTCTCCCTTCACACACTGCCGCTGCAAGAGCTTTACCTCGTCGACCAGTTGATCGAGCCCTAGTGCCATCAGCGCACCTTGTAATCGATGGACCCGGCGACACAGCACGTCCCGATCACGCTCCAACAAAGCCTGTTCAATCTGGTCGCGCTCCTTACCCCATTCGGCGCGGAAGGCTTGGTGCAGCAGCACGTCGAGTTCATCCGAACCCGGTTCGCGCGAGGCATTGATCTTCGTATTATCTGGTCGATTAAGCATCGTCGTCCTCAACACGCGGCGTAGATCGCTCAGCAGCACAGGCTTCTGCAACTGATCGGAAAACAGCTGGGTATCTGCCTGTATTTCTGCGGCGGCGGAGGCAGAAGTGGCGACGACGCGCGCCTCCGGATCCAGTTCGCGTAGCTTCTGCAGCAGCCCTACACCATCCAGACCTGGCATGCCCAGATCGGTGATGACCAGATCCGCACGCCGCTCCAGCCACATCTCCAGAGCCTCCACGCCATCGACAGCGATCCGTACCTGCTGGCAGCCGAGCGCGGCCAACTGATGCTTGATCAGGGTTCGATTCACTGCATCGTCTTCTGCAATCAAGATATCCAATTGCAGCCCGATCGACTCATCGCTGGCCACCGCACGCGGCATCTCCGGCGAGACCACAACGCCACCAGTCAGGTGGATCAGCGCATCCAGCAGTCCCGACGAGGTCATCGAACTGACCTCGACGTGCTGACCGCGTAGACGTGGAGCAAATGGTCCTTTGACTGTCACCGACACAGTACCCAGGCGCGGGAGGCGTATCGCACTGAGCGCCTGCCATTGGCCACCGGGTGGTTGGGCGATCAACCGGATATCGATCGGCTGATTGACTGGCTCACCCTCGACCACCGTTGCCCCCCAATGCCGCAAGCGCTTCACAAGCGCTGCGTACGAGCTCGGATCGCCACACACTACCTGGGCGGAAACATCGTGCAGCGGGCTCGCCTGTGCACCGGTGCGCACGGTGGGCTTGAACGGAAGATCGACCCGGAACACGCTGCCCACACCCGGTTCGCTGCGCACGCTGATCTCCCCTCCCATCAAATGACTCAGATTCCTGCATAGAAACAAGCCAAGACCGGTGCCGCCATAACGCCGGCTGATGCTGTCGTCGGCCTGAGCCAGCGACTTGAAGATTGCTGATTGCATCGCTGCAGGAATCCCAATACCGGTATCTCTGACTTCAAAGCGTATCCAAACCTCACTTTCCTCCTGACGGATACGCCGCGATGAAATGGCGATCGAACCTCTCTCGGTAAATTTGGCCGCATTGCCAAGCAAATTTTGCAAAATCTGGGTTAGACGCTGCTCATCACCTTCCACCACCTGATCCGCATCTGGGTCGGTGAGACAGTAGAACGCGACCCCTGACCGAATGATCGCCGCTTCAAAACTACGCGCGCAGCTCTCGACCACTTGGTTCGGCGACATCGCCACCGGACTGATCTGCAAGGCGTTGGCTTCTAGCTTTGTAGAATCCAGCAGATCGTTGACCAAGCCAAGCAAAGCATCAAAGGAGCGCTGGATCATTTCAACCCACTCCCTCTGCTCGTAGCCCAACAAACTGCGCGATAGCAATTCGAGATGCCCCATCGCGCCGTGCAGCGGTGTGCGGATCTCATGACTGACGATCGCCAGAAACATCGATTTTGCACGATTCGCTTCGTCGGCAGTGTGCTTGGCTTCTACAAGCAAACGCTCGTTGGCTTTGCGCTCATTGAGGTCCACCAAACCCAACAATACCGCCGGGCGACCTTCGAAGCGTGTCTGTGAGGATGCAACGCCAATGTAGCCACTCTTGCCTTCAGCCATTGTCCATAACACTTCGACAAAGGAATGGCTGACACCCTTCGACATTCCAACAGAGCGCTCTTGCATGACGTGACGATAGAACCGCAATCCATCATCGAGGCTCTTGCCACCGCGCATGTGTCGTGCAAGTGGATTTTCCAGCAGAACGGATCCAGTATCCGGTGCGTACACACCGATGCCGATCGGCAATGTATCGATGATTGCCTTACTGAAATGCTGCGCTTCGATCAGATGCTCTGCGCTCTCCAATAACGGCTTGGTGATCCGCAGATCGAAGTACACCGCAGAGGCCCATATGAATCCAAGAGCAAACACACAGATCAGCGTAGCGGTGATGAACTCTCTCCGCAGGCCTTGCAACAAATCTTGCCAGGGGTAGGCAGATACCGCGATCCACGCAGGGCCAGAAATACGCTGAACGACGTAAAAGACACCATCCTTGTAAAAAGCGCGAGGAACTGCGCCAGCGCGCTTGACCATCGCAAGGTTGGCATCTATTTGCGCGAGCAGTGCACGCTCTTCTGACGAGCTCGGCTGATCGCCTAAGTTCTGGTGTGCATCCTTACTCAGGAGGAAGAATCGACCGTCTGGCCCATTCTGGCCCAGAAAAAAATGCATAAACTCTTTGTCCGGTAACGACAGGGCCATGGTCAGGACGCGCTTGTCGCCTTGGTACATCGGTACAGCGAGCCTGGAAACCGGCACTTGCCGCTCCCCACTATCAGCAGGCAGCCATAGCGGGCGCAGCTGACGAGCTTGATTTGGTGGAATGGAAGCAAGCAGCTGCTCGAACGCTCCGATGCGACTCTCAACGAATGCCCGAGGCCCCTGCGAACGCGCCTGCTGCATCTCGGATAACGACATCACCGGTGACGACGCCAGAAATCGCGCGTCCTGCGAGTAGATGAAGCCTTCCAATGTTACGCCAACCTTTCTTGCGTCAATCGATGGAACACCAGAAAGATCTCGCACCACACGCAATGCCATCGCCAGATGTGCTTCACCCTGCGGACCGTTCAAGGAACTGACAACTGTAAAAGGAATTGCCGTCAGATCGCCATCGGTCACCACCACGCCACCATCGCGTACCAACCTATGCGCATATCGGTGCAGCGGCACCGCATCAGTCTGACGTAGCTTCCATATGCTCTCATAGAGACTGGCAAATTGAGTAAGCCGGGCAGACAGCTTGTCTACCTCATTCTGGACGCCCTCACTCTTCCTGACAAACTGAGTCATCTGGTGATCGCGGTACTGATCAATGCTCCCACTTCCGAACAGCAGCGCAGAAATAATAATTGCAAACGAAAGCGCAGCCGCAGATCCATACAATATGCGCCTGTAATACTGCTCTGTCCTAGCTAGCAAACGCTCCGGCATCTCTTCCCTCCGAGAACCCTTCACCGAGCAGCGGCTCGGCATGCTTTGAGGATAGCCGAGAGGCGATAGCGCGTCATTGTGCACTATCCAAATTGGATGCCCCCTCTCCCCAGGTCATGATAGTTGTCCGCTCCCCCGAATCCTCAGATGTAGACCCGTAAGCTCCCCCACTTGGCATGTGCCCGGTAATCCCCCCGCCCATTAGCAGGCTGCTGAAATACGACTGAAGATCAACGACAAATGATCGTCCAGGAAAGCCGATCTGGATGCGTTGGTGAAAAATTGACCGTCGCCGAGCCGTTTCGGGGTCTCGATAGTCCAATTCAGTGCAATCTTGCTGCCTTTCATGCTGGTTTTCCGCTCTGCAGGCGCAACTGTCCCAAGGTGCGCATGCGCACCAGGTTGTAGGCGGTCATGTTCAACACGAAGATCTGATCCACCTTGTCCAGGCCGCGCACCATGACCTGCCGGATGCGTCCAATCAGTTTGGCCCAGCCGAAGCCCTGTTCGATCAGTTTGCGTTTGTTCTGGGAGATCGCATAACCATCGCTCGCGGCAATGGCGTTCGGGACCGCCGAACGCCGGTTGCTGGTGTTCTGCGCGATGTGCGGGACAACCTTCATCTCCTGCAAGGCCTTGACGAACTCGGCCGCGTCATAGCCCTTGTCCGCACCCAGCGTCAGTGCGCCTTCCGGGTTGGCCTGGCATGCATCGCCGATCATGGCCTTGGCCGCTTCACGTTCGGCGTGGCCATCGGCATGCGTCACTCGCGCATTGGCAATCAGGCCATGACGGTTGTCCGTGAGCGTGTGGCCCATGTAGCGAAGTTCGCTGGCTGTCTTACCCTTCCGGTACAGGCGTGCGTCGGGATCGGTGGTCGATGCATGCGTGTCGTTGCTGCGCGAGGTGCCACGGAAGTCGGCACCATCTCCATCGTCAGCCCCATCCTTACGCACAAAGCTCTTGTGCCCGGCCCAGGCCTGGATCAGCGTTCCGTCCACGCTGAAGTGTTCGCCCGACAACCAACCTTCGGCGTCAGCCATCGCCACGACATCGTTGAAGAGCGCCACCACCACGTCATGCTCGATCAGCCGCTCGCGGTTCTTGGTGAACACCGTTGGCACCCAGACCGCATCATCCATCGACAGGCCGATGAACCAGCGGAACAGCAGGTTGTACTGCACCTGCTCCATCAACTGACACTCGGAACGGATGCTGTAGAACACCTGCAGCAACATGGCCCGCGCCAGCTTCTCCGGCGCAATGCTCGGGCGGCCTCCTTTGTAGCTCGGCTCGTACATGCGTTCGAACAAGCCATCCAGGCGCCTCAACGCCGCGTTGACCATCTCGCGCACGGGGCGCAACGGATGCGTGCCCGGGATGAAGTCATCCAGCCGCTTCACCGTGAACAACTGCTCGCTGAAAACGTCTACGCCGCGCATTGATGATCTACAGTTGGTGGGATGACAACAGTCTATGCTGGCTAGAGGTATTTCCGCAGCCTGCTAGACCTGAATCCATAGCAGCTGCGCCCCCACCCGCCCGTCGGGCACCTTCTTTCGACGGATGAGAAGCAACACCCAATGCTTGCCGGAACGGCCGTTGGAGAAGGACCAACAACTCAACGCGTGCTAACCCGCCCGTTCGTCGTAGCGTCCGTCTTACCAGGCGAGTTCTTTGCAGCATACATCGCCTCGTCTGCGGCATGCATCAGGCTGGCGGCATCGGCCTGTTCGCCGCGCTGCCAGGCCACGCCGATGCTTGGCTGGATCGGTAGCCGTTGCTCGCCAAACATGGCACCTGCAGCGGCGGCGTGACGGATGCGCTTGGCCACCGTGGCGCAGCCCGCCTCTGGCGTCTGCAGATTGTCCAGCAGCACCACGAATTCATCGCCGGCCAGACGCGCCACCAGGTAACGGCCTTCCACCGCGCGCTGCAGACAATGGCCGAACTCCACCAACACTGCGTCGCCGGCGCGATGGCCATAGGTATCGTTGATGCGCTTGAAGCCATCCAGATCCAGGAACATCACCGCCACCGTGCGCTGCAACTGCTTCGCCTGCACCACCGCAGCCTGCAAGGCCTCGGTCCAGGCGTGGCGGTTGGGCAGGCCGGTCAGCGCATCGCGGGTGGCGCGTTCGTGCATCAGGCGGTGCAGCGTCTTGTGCGCGGTGACGTCCTGCGCCATCAGGAAGAAGCCTTGCATGCCCGCACGCGAACGGCGGGTTTCCGGCACCAGGGTGATCTCCACATCGCGCGGCGTGCTGCCGATCCGCAGCACATGTTCGAAGCTGGCGCGTTGTCCGGCCGCCACCTGTGCCAGCGCGGTGCGGGCGGGAACGCTGAGCGCTGCGCCGAGCAGATGGGTGATGGGCATGCCGACCAGACTGGCGGGCTCCACGCCCAGCCAGTCGCGGTGCGCTTCGTTGGCAAACAGGCAGCGCTGGCTGGCATCGAACTGACTGACCAGCGCCGGCGTGGCATCGCTGATGGCCCGCAGCCGCGCTTCGCTTTCCGCCAGGCGCTCGGCGGCGACATGGCGCTCGGTGACGTCCTGGATCTGCGAAACAAAATGCACCGGCGCGCCGCTGCCGTCGCGCACCAGCGACACCGACAACTGCGCCCAGATCACCGCGCCCTGCTGGCTGATGTAGCGCTTGGCCAGGCTGTAGCTGTCGCGTTTGCCGTCGATCAATTCCTGCACCAGCTTCAGGTCCATATCCAGATCCTCCGGATAGGTGATCTGCTGGAAGGTGGTGCGCAGCAGCTGCTCGCGTGGGTAGCCCAGGATGCTGCACAGCGACGGATTGACGTCGCGCCAGGCGCCTTCCAGCGACACGATGGCCATGCCCTGCGGCGCGGTTTCGAAGGCACCGGCGAACCGTTCTGCCGCCAATTGCGCGGCGGCCTGCGCCTGCAGCTCGGCGGTGACGTCGATGGCCATGGCCAGGTAGCCGGCCAACCCTTGCTGTGCATCGTGGATGATGTTGAAACACAGGCGCACGCGGCGCAGTTCGCCGTCCTTGCGCACCAGGGTCCACAGCTCCTCGCGCAGCATGTCGCCGGCCGCAGCCGCGGCCAACTTCACGTACGACGGGGGCGACAGCGCCAAGGTCGCCATATGGCGTTCGAGTTCGGCCTGCAGATGGAAGCGTGCCGGGCCGCTGCCCAGGACCTCTTCGGCCGTATAGCCCAGCAACTGTTCGGCACCGGGATTGAACAGCTCGATCCGGCCCTGCGGATCGAAGGCGATGATCGCCACGTCCTGCGAGGCGTCCACCAGCGCCTGCAACCGTGCGCGCTCGGCCGACAACGCCGCCGAGGCGTCCTTGAGCTGGGTGATGTCATGCATCACGCAGACCGCGCCCAGCGCGGTGCCCTTGTCGCCCACCACCGGGTCCGCATTGCACAGCACGCTGCGCGCCGGTTGGCCATTGGCGCGGATCACCAGTTCGGCATTGCGCACATGCTCGCCGCGCCAGGCGCGCAGCAGCGGAATGGCGTCGGTGGGCAACAGCGTATTGCCGTCGGCGGTATACAGATCGAAGTGCTGCGCCCATTGCGCCGGTGGCAGCACGCGCGGGTCGGCGCCGTGCCATTGCCGCGCGGCGTGATTGAACTCGCGCAGCAGGCCATCGGTGCCGCAGGCCACCACGCCATCGGGCATGGCTTCCAGCAGCATGCTCAGGGTTTTCCGCTGTGCCTGTGCGGCCAGCCGATCGCGACGGGCTTCGAGCTGGCTGACCGCCTGTCGCGCCAGCCGGATCAGCGCCTGCTTCTGCTGGTCGTCGAGCACGCGCGATCGGGTGCTGAGCGTGCACAGGGTGCCGTAGGCATAGCCTTCGCGGCCGATCAGCGGCACGCCCGCATACGAGCGCACGCCGGGCGCGTTGGTCACCAGCGGGTTGTTGACGAAACGCGGGTCAGCCTCGGCATCGGGCACTTCCATCAGCTCGGTGCCCATCACCGTGTGCGAGCAGAACGACACGCTGCGCGGCGTGCCTTCCAGGTCGGTACCGCAGCGCGCCTTGAACCATTGCCGGTTGGCGTCGAGCAGCGACACCAGCGCCATCGGGGCGCCGGTCACGTGCGCGGCCAGCCAGGCGATGTCGTCAAACTCGGCTTCGGCTTCGGTATCGAGCACCTCCAGCCGGCGCACCGCGTCCACGCGCTGGGCGTCGTTGGCGGGGATCGGCACGGGCGGCAACGGGGCAGTCATGGCGTGGTCGGCGGGTAGCATCGGGTCAAGGTAGGTCGCACCAGGTAACGGCGAGGCGATCGCCAACTTAAGCGCCCGCGGCCGCGTTCGTTTGTGCGGACCGGCCGGCATTGCGGTGCAGCGGGGTCGCTGCTGCACCCGGGGGTGCAGACGCCAATTGGAGGGCGGCGTAGACCCACCCTGCCCTTGTGCCCAGTGCAGCGATGCCAGCTTCGCCGGCGTTGCCACCCTGCCGAACAGCATTTGCGGCCTCGCCGGGCAGCCACTACCCTCGGCCGATTGCCCTGTTCTGGAGTGTCACATGCTGCGTCCGCTGTCCCTGTTGATCGCCGGTGTGCTCGGTGTCGCCACCGGTACCGTTGCCCCCGCCGTCGCGGCCGCCCCGGCCAGCCTGTCCAAGAGCGCGGCCAGCAGCGCCATTCCCGATATCGCCTATACCCTCTTCACCCTCCCCAACGGCCTGACCGTGGTGGTGCACGAAGACCACAAGGCGCCGGTGGTGGCGGTGAGCATCTGGTACCACATCGGCTCCGGCGACGAGCCGGCCGGCAAGACCGGCTTTGCACACCTGTTCGAGCACCTGATGTTCTCCGGCTCGGAAAACAACAAGGGCAGCTTCTTCGCGCCGCTGGAAAAGGTCGGCACCACCGACATGAACGGCACCACCTGGTTCGACCGCACCAACTATTTCGAAACCGTGCCGACCACCGCGCTCGATACCGCGCTGTGGCTGGAATCGGACCGCATGGGCCACCTGCTCGGCGCGATCGGCCAGCAGGAACTCGATACCCAGCGCGGCGTGGTGCAGAACGAAAAGCGCCAGGGCGAGAACCGCCCGTATGGCCGCGTGGACCAGAACAACCTGTCCAACCTGTTCCCGGCCAACCACCCCTACCAGCACGACACCATCGGCTCGATGGAAGATCTGGACGCGGCCTCGCTGGCCGACGTCAAACAGTGGTTCAACGACAATTACGGCGCCGCCAACACCACCCTGGTGCTGGCCGGCGACATCACCGTGGCGCAGGCGCGCGCCAAGGCCTTGCAGTACTTCGGCGATATCCCGTCCGGCAAACCGGTGGCGCGCCAGCAGCCGTGGGTGACCCCGCTGGCAACACAAAAGCGCGGCGTGCAGCACGACCATGTCTCGCAGCCGCGCATCTACCGCACCTGGGTTGCACCGCAGCTGGGCACCGACGACCTCATCCAGCTGGATCTGGCAACCACCGTGCTCGGCGGCGGCAAGACCTCGCGGCTGTACCAGCGCCTGGTCTACCAGGACAACCTGGTGGACGACGTCTCCGCCTCGGTGCAGCCGTTCGCGCTGTCCAGCCAGATGCAGATCCAGGCCGACGTGAAAGACGGCGTGGACCCGGCCAAGGTCGAGGCGATCATCGACGAAGAACTCAAGAAGTTCATCGCCCAGGGTCCCACCGCCGACGAACTGCAGCGCGCGCAGGTGGCCTACCGCGCCGGCTTCGTGCGCGGGCTGGAAAAGGTCGGCGGCTTCACCGGCAAGGCGGTGATCCTGGCTGAGGGCCAGGTCTATCGCGGCGACCCGGGCGCCTACAAGAAGGATCTGCAGCGCGCCCAGGCCGCCACCGCCGACAGCGTCAAGCGGGCCTCGGCCACCTGGTTCGGCAAGGGCGATTACCTGCTGACCGTGCTGCCGGCCGGCAAGGACTTCGACCCGGCCGCCGAAGACAAGGCGGTGGTGGCACGTGGCGAAGAACCCGGCAAGCCGGCGCCCAAGCTGCCGGCCGCGGGCACGTTCAAGGTCACCGCCTCCACGCTGGACCGCAGCAAGGGCGCGCCGCAGACCGATCGATTCCCGGACCTGAGCTTTCCGACGCTGCAGCGCGGCAAGTTGAAGAACGGCATCGAGGTGATCCTGGCCGAGCGCCACACCATCCCGGTCACCCAGGTGGAGTTGCTGTTCGACGCCGGCTACGCCGCCGACCAGGGCCACAAGCTCGGCACCGCCAGCTTCAGTGCCGCGCTGATGAACGAAAGCACCACCGCGCTGGACTCGGTGGAAGTGGCGCAGCGCCGCCAGCGCCTGGGTGCGATCACGGCGGTCGGCTGCGATCTGGACAGCTGCAGCGCCTCGCTGGACGCGCTCAACGACCAGCTGCAGCCCTCGCTGCAGCTGTTCTCCGACATCGTGCGCAATCCGGCCTTCAAGGCTGCCGACATCGAACGCGTCCGCGGCCAGTGGCTGTCCGGTATCGCGCAGGAAAAGACCCAGCCCAACAGCCTGGCGCTGCGGGCGCTGCCGCCGTTGCTGTTCGGCAACCAGCACCCGTACGGCATCCCGCTCACCGGTAGCGGCACCGAGGCGGCGATCAAGAGCCTCAACGCGCAGGATCTGCAGAATTTCCACAGCCAGTGGCTACGTCCGGACAACCTGCGCATCCTGGTGGCCGGCGACACCACGCTGGCGCAGATCATTCCCCAACTCGATGCCACCTTCGGCGACTGGAAGGTCCCGACCACGGCGTTGCCGAAGAAGAACCTGGCCAACGTCGCCGCCCAGCCCAAGCCGCGCGTGTACCTGATCAACCGCCCGGATGCGCCGCAATCGGTGATCCTGGCCGGCTTGCTGGCTCCGTCCACCAAGGCGCCGGACAACCTGGCCATTGGTGTGGCCAACGGCGCCTTCGGCGGCACCTTCACCTCGCGCCTGAACATGAACCTGCGCGAGAACAAGCGCTGGGCCTACGGCGCCGGCACCCGCATGATGGATGCGCAGGGCCAGCGGCCCTACCTGTTCTCGGCACCGGTGCAGACCGACAAGACCGCCGAATCGGCCAACGAGATCTTCAAGGAAGCCACCGCCATCATCGGCGACAAGCCGCTGACCACCGACGAGATCGAGAAGATCAAGAACCAGCGCATCCGCGCCCTGCCCGGCAGCTTCGAAACCACCGGCGCGGTGCTCGGGGCGATCGAGGGCATCGTGCAGTTCGACCGCCCCGACGACTACGTGCAGACGCTCAAGCCGGGCCTGGAAGCGATCGACCAGCCGGCCGCGCAGAAGGCCATCAAGGAAATCATCAAGCCGGAGGCGATGACCTGGGTGATCGTCGGCGACCTGAAGAAGATCGAAGCTCCCGTGCGTGCGCTCAAGCTGGGTGACGTGCAGGTGCTGGACGTGGACGGCAAGCCGGTCAAGCGCTGATCGCACCTGCCACACCGGCTGCGCTGCTGCACGCAGCGTGGCCGGTGTGGCAGCGTCATGTCTGATGCGGCGTGTGGTGGTTCGGCGCGTCAGTCGCTGCCCGGAATGCGCGTCGCCACCGCAGTATTCCCCCGCGTAGCTGCGGCGCTACAGCAGCAACGCATATGCACCTGCTGCACTGTGATCGTTGCCTGCAGGCGTGCTCGACAGCAGCAAGGACACAGCAGGGCGTGCTCGTGCGCGTCGTGTTGAAATAGCGATGACCCTGGCGCGCAACTGCCGGGTGGACACCGCTGGCACCATGCAATGTGTGGTGCAGATGGTCCAGGCGCATTCGCCAGTGTGCGTTACACGCAGCGCATGTTGAACACCTCGCCTGTCGTTCGCCATCGTGGCCCTGCCCGATCCCCTGCCTGATCGCCTCGCAAGCACGACCCATGCGGTCGCTGCCGGCATGCGGCGCTGGCGTCTCACCTTGCACGGTCTGCAGGGCGGCATCCACGCCGCATTACCGGCGCTGCCGGTATGCTTGCCGCTTTCGCGTTCGCGCTTGCCTGGCTGATTCGATGAAAGACATGCCCGTAGCTGACGAAGCCTCTCGCCAACAGGTCCTGGATGGCTATCGCATCGTCGACAGCCTGCCGGAGGACACCTATCAAGACGTCGTGCAGGTTGCCGCGTCGCTGTGCGACACACCCATCGCGCTGATGTCGCTGGTGGACCGCGACCGCCAATGGTTCAAGGCGCAGCTGGGTCTGGGCCTGCAGCAGACCGAACGGAGCCAGGCAGTGTGCGACCACGCCATCCGCAGCCCCGAGCAACTGATGGAAGTGCCGGACCTGCGCAAGGACACTCGATTTGCCGATATTTCGGTGGTCACCGGCGACACCGGCGCGCGGTTCTATGCCGGCATGCCGCTGGTCACCTCCGACGGTGTGGCACTGGGCACGGTCTGCGTGCTCGACACCGAGCCACGCACGCTCACCGAGCTGCAGCGCACCGGCCTGCAGGCGCTTGCACGGGTGGCCATGCGGCTGCTCGACGAGCGCAAGCGCGAGCTGCAACTCGAACGCGACGCCATCCTGCAGCCGGTCGCCCCGGTTGCCAGCCAGGCCGTCGCCGACACCGGCTATCACCTGGTGATTCTGGAAGTACAGGAATTGGCCGCACTGGCCGAACGCCAGAGCGAACGTTTGCTCGGGCGCAACCTGCAGCAGCTCGACCAGGCCCTGGCGGCACTGGTACAGGGGCCAGGCAACAGCATCGACCGTGTCACCGACAGTGCGGAATTCATCGCCGTGCTGCGCGGACCCGACGCCGAGCGCACCTTGCAAAGCCTGCGCGAGATCGCCCAGCAACAACATGCGTTGGGCCTGACCGTCTTGTTGGGCCAGGCACAATCCACACGCCCGGACGAGCCGATCGGCCAGGTATTTCTGCGCGCCGAAGTCGCGCTGAGCGCAGAGAAGGACCGTTACCGGCAGAGCCTGGCCTGAGGCCTGCGAATCGATCTGCTGCTTCGCAGACGTACCCTCATCCCAATCCCTCTCCGCTAGAAGACGGGGTTTGAAGCGAAGCGCCCGCGGTCAGTTGTTCCGCGGTGAATTCATCCTCGCCGCTTGGTTTGAACTGCAAAGCAAGGCGGAAGCGATGTAAGCCCCTCGCCCGGCGGGGCGTAAACGCATCGCTTGCAGGCCACTGGCGTGCGCGTGCCTTGGAGCGGCCGCGCTGCAGGCGCGAGCCGGGGCGTGGAACGGGGGTTGGGGTAACGATAAGGCGGTACTGAGTTTCGCATCTCGCGATGACACTGCCGCATCCCAGCTGCGTCTGCACCGCAGCACAAGCCCACCTTTCACCCCAGCGCGCACTGCTTCAACTGGCGATCGGCGTACCACAGCGCGCGGCGGGCCAGGTCGTAGGCGCTGTCGGCCTGACGCGGCAGCATCTGTGCGGCCATCACCGGATCGGCGCCGTTGTTCAAGGCGTGCTCGGCGCGTTCCAGGTCCGACAGGTGCGTGCGTACCGGCGACAACAGCGATGTGCGCCTGGAGGCGTCGCAACGCGCACTGCGCTGTTCCAGCGCCGCCAGTGCCTCGCGGATGCGACGGCTGGCTTCCCCCTTGAGGTCGGGCAGGGTTTCATGCGCAATCGGCGCTGACTTATAGGCATCGCCCGTCGCCTCGCTGCCCATCTCGCCCTGATTGCCGGCGAGCGCGGGATTGAAGCGCACGTCCGGCGGCGGACGCGCCTTGGCGACCTGGGTCTGCGGCCCGTTGAGCATGTCGTTGAACTTCTTCATGCCGCGATTCATTTCCTGCACCGCCACATCGCCCAAGGTGCCATCGCTCTTCCAGTCCTTGGCGAAGCGGGTTTGCTGGTACTGCACCGGGTTGACCCGCTCCATGATCTTGCGTGCCTTGGCCTGCGCACGTTCGTCGGCCATCCCCGGTGGCACCGCGCTGCCGGTCTGCGCCATCGGGTCCACCTGCGCCATGCGCAGGCGCCCGTCGCGGGTATACAGCTGGGCCGCCATCGAATCGCTGACAGGCGCAGTGGCGGCGGCTGGCGGCCGCGGCGGTGGCGGCGTGTGCGTGACCGGCGGCGCCGCACGCGCGGCCGAGGCAACCCGCGGCTTGCGCTCGGGCTCCTGCGGCGGTTGCTGCGGTGTCGGCGGCGTCTGTTGCGGCCGCGGTACGAAATACACCTGCAACGTGTCGTCGTGTTGCGGGGTTTCGCGTGGCGGCGGCATGTACAGCAACAGGCAGGCAAGAAAGAACAGGATGGCGCCCGTGCATGCGACAGCGGCGACATGCGGGACAAGCGCTTCCTTCCTGCGGGTAATCACAATGCGGGAGACCGATGAGATGAGAGTGCCGACGCCGCACACAGCGAACCCTGGTATGCGACGCGCAAATCTAGCGGGCGGCGCGACGGCGCGCGTTTGTAATTCGTTGTTTGGCTGGGAAGGGCCAGCCGCCATTCACATTGCGCCGCAGGTTGGCGCAAGCGAATCGTCAGTGCGCCACGGGCCGAACAGAGGGCGCGCCGGTGAACGGATTCGACGACAGCATCCGCGAAGCTGGAAAGCGAATCGTCGGCCATGCGATACGCAGGCCAAGCGCCAGTGCCGCGAAAACGGCCTACCCCGCGCGAGATCCGACACCGCCATGCACATCCTCGAACGCTGATGCACCGTCAAGCCAGCACGCTCACCGAAGACGCATCGCCATCCGATCACTGGCAGGCCAACGACAGGCGCACATAGCTCGGCGCGCACGGACTGCTGCTTGGTGACCGCAATCCCTCAGACCGCAGTCCATCAGCAGGCACTCGCCGATCCGACCAGCACTTCCCGAGCCACGGCACGGCGCCCATCAGGCCTGGTCGGCGCGGTACAGGCGCTGGCAGACCTCGCAGAAAAACGCGCGACGTCCGGCCTTGCCCAGGTGCTTGCGGTACTGCAGCGGTGCGCCGTCGCGCGGGCAACTGGTCTTGGTGTGCACCTGATAATGCTTCTTCAGCACGAAGGCTTTTTTCCAGGTGTAGAAGTCGAAACTGTAGTCGCGTGCCTGGGTGACCAGTTCGCCGAGCTTGCGCACCGGCAACGCGCCCATGGTGCTTTCCGGATGCACGCGGATGCGATACAGCACTTCGTTCTTGATGATGTTGCCCACGCCGGCAAAGATGGTCTGGTCGAGCAGCGCATCGGCCGCCAGCAATGCCGGGGCGGCGCGTAATTTGCGGCGCGCCTGCGCGGGGTCCCAGAGCGGGTTCATCACGTCCGCCGTCCAGTCGTAGATCTCGTCCAGCGGACGCTCGATGAACTGCACCGAGCACGCGTAGAAGTTCAGCCGCTGGCCTTTGGAAAATTCCAGGCACAAGCGCGGCACCGCGTTGGGCTTGTCTTCGTTGATGCGGTAGCTGCCGAACAGCAGGAAATGGATGCGCACGCTGAAATGCGCAAATTCGATCAAAAAGTGCTTGCCCCAGCTGCGCAGTGCCAGCACGTTTTGCTGGTCCAGCCGCGCGATGTCCTGCTTGCTGTTGCCGGACACGCGCACGATCTTGCGACCGACAAACGCTTGGGTGTCTTCGCGCAGGATGACAAGTGAGGGACCTTCTGGCATGCGCCCAGTATCGAAGCGCTGCGTGAGTCGCCCGTGAGCGCGATGCACACGGCATCCTGACGCACGCGCATGCATAGAGTGCTGCCACCCTCGGCTTGCCTGCCATGCCAGCTCGTCCATCCGCTGCCATTGCACGTGTGCGTTGTGGTTGCGCAGGCTGGTCGATTCCTGCCGCCGACCGCGCACAGTTCGACCAAGGCGCCAGCGTATTGCAGCGCTACGCCACGCGTTTTGACGCGGTGGAAATCAACTCTTCGTTCTATCGCCCGCACCGCGCCAGCACCTATGCGCGATGGGCCGACAGCGTACCGGAGGATTTTCGTTTTTCGGTCAAACTGCCGCGCAGCATCAGCCACGACGCGCGCCTGCACGGCACCGGCCCGCTGCTGGATGCCTTCCTGGCGCAGGCCGGCGCGCTAGGAACACGACTGGGCTGCCTGCTGCTGCAACTGCCGCCCAGCGCGGCCTTCGATGCCGCGGTGGCCGCGCGGTTTTTCGCGATGCTGCGCCGGCGCTGGGACGGCGGCGTGGTCTGCGAACCGCGCCACGCCAGCTGGTTCGCCGCACCTGCGCAGGCGCTGCTGGCGCGCCATCGCATTGCACGCTGCGCCGCCGACCCGGCGCCAGTGCCCGCAGCCTCGCTGCCGAGCCCGACTGCTGCACCGCTGTATTGGCGCTGGCATGGCGCCCCGCGCATCTACTACAGCAGTTACCCGCACACCGCACTGCAGGCGCTGGCCGCGGCGGTGCGCGCCAGCCACCCGGGCAGTACGCAGCCACCGCCCGAACGCTGGGTGATCTTCGACAACACCGCAGCCGGGTGCGCCACCTCCAATGCGCTGGAATTGCAGCGCCTGCTCAAGAACGAGCGCTAACGCAAACGCGGGCAGGTGGCGGTCTTCCGGCACGCCAGTGGCGCGCATCTTGCAACGGCCAGGCTGCAGGGACGCCGGCGCACCACCATTCAAGCTGCCTGAGTGCCGCGCCGATATGCGTGGATCGACGCACGTTGCGGCACCACGCCGATCAGCTTGCTGAATCCAGTCGTCCCGGTGCGAAGCCTGTCGGCGTGCCGGCACCTCGCTCGGTCCCGCCCGCCACATCGGTCGTTTACCATGCCCTACGCCACTGCCCGTTCTGGAGATGTCATGAGTTCTGCCGCGCCCCCGTGCTGCACGTCGCTGCTTGGCCTGTCGCTGAGCATGTTTGTTGCGCCGGGCACGCTGACCGCCGCGCCGCTGGAGCCTCCGGTCGTCAATGCGCCGGCGCCCACGCCGCCCACGCCCGACCTGGCCTACCCGGAACTGTTCCAGGCCGTGCAGCGCGGTGAGCTGTTCGATGACCAGAAGCACTTTGTCGACTTCCTGCCGCTGCGCGACCCGGCGCTGATCAACGCCGACTATCTGGCGCAGCACGATCACCCCGGCTTCGACCTGCGTAAGTTCGTGGATGCCAATTTCGAGGAATCGCCGCCGGTGCAGACCGATGCGATCCGCCAGGACACCGCGCTGCGCGAGCACATCGACCTGCTGTGGCCCAAGCTGGTGCGCAGCCAGAACCGCGTGCCGCCGCACAGCAGCCTGCTGGCGCTGCCGCACCCGTACGTGGTGCCGGGCGGACGCTTCCGCGAGGTGTATTACTGGGATTCCTACTTCACCATGCTGGGCCTGGTGAAGAGCGGCGAAACCACGCTCAGCCGCCAGATGCTGGACAACTTCGCCTACCTGATCGACACCTACGGGCATATTCCCAACGGCAACCGCACCTACTACCTCAGCCGCTCGCAGCCGCCGTTCTTCTCCTACATGGTAGAGCTGCAGGCCGGCGTGGAAGGCGAGGCGGTGTATCAGCGCTACCTGCCACAGTTGCAGAAGGAATACGCCTACTGGATGCAGGGCAGCGATGACCTGCAGCCCGGCCAGGCCGCGCGCCACGTGGTGCGCCTGGAAGATGGCAGCGTGCTCAACCGCTATTGGGACGAGCGCGACACCCCACGCCCGGAAGCCTGGCTGCACGACACCCGCACGGCTGCCGAGGTGAAAGACCGCCCGGCCGCCGAGGTCTACCGCGACCTGCGTGCCGGTGCAGAGAGCGGCTGGGACTACACCAGCCGCTGGCTGGCCGACGGCCAGAACCTGCGCACCATCCGCACCACCGCCATCATCCCGATCGACCTCAACAGCCTGCTCTACCACCTGGAGCGCACGCTGGCCCAGGCCTGTGCGCAACCGGGCGCAGACTGCACGCGCGACTACGCCGCACTCGCACAGCAGCGCAAGCAGGCCATCGACGCGCATCTGTGGAATGCCGCCGGCTACTACGCCGACTACGACTGGCAGACGCGCACGCTGAGCAACCAGGTCACCGCCGCCGCGCTGTACCCGCTGTTCGCCGGCCTGGCCTCGGACGATCATGCCAAGCGCACCGCCAGCACCGTGCGCAAGACACTGCTGCGCCCGGGCGGCCTGGCCACCACCGCAGTGAAGACCGGCCAGCAATGGGACGAACCCAACGGCTGGGCACCGCTGCAATGGGTGGCCGTGGACGGCCTGCGCCGCTACGGCGAAGATGCGCTGGCACGCACCATCGGCGAGCGTTTCCTCGCCCAGGTGCAGGCGTTGTTCGCACGCGAGCACAAGCTGGTCGAAAAGTACGGCCTGGAAACCGATGCGGCCGGCGGCGGCGGCGGCGAATACGCCTTGCAGGACGGCTTCGGCTGGACCAACGGCGTCACCTTGATGCTGCTGAACCTGTATCCGGGCAAGGATGCCAACGCCGCACCTGCCAAGCGCGTGCGCAAGCCCGAGGCCGCCGCGCGCTGAGGACGGTGCCGCTGCTGCGCAGTGCGTGGCAGCGGCAGGGTCGGATCATTGCCGTCGGGTGTCGGACGTGGGGCGTCGGACGGCGCACGTTTTCGATGCGCAGCACCGCCGTCGCGGCGATATGACGCGCTCTGCCTTTGCTGGCGACACGACGCGAGCAGGCGCGCAATGAGGCATTGCCCGCACGAGCCGTGGCAGACGGGCCACCATGGCGATCCTGCGCACTGGCGACGCGTTCTGCGGGTGTACGCCGCGTGGAGCGCAGCGCTTCGATCCGCGCCTGGTGCGTCCGCATGCGTCGAGCGCGTTTGCCGATCGCCAGATTGCCGCTGTCATCGCGTGTGCTGATACGCAGCACCTAGAGCAGCTAACCAAACGACTGCGCACCCGCCAGGCGGGCGCGGCCGGTGCTCGGAATCGGCATGTAGCACTCGTACACTCCGGATCCTGTGCGCCGTCCGCACCCACCTGAGAACTGCTCGCGACGTTTTGTTAGCCGCTCTTAGGCTCGCGGTGCCTGCCCGCGACTGCATCGCAGACGGCCGCGTATCATGCGCACTCTTTCACTCCAGGACGGACCCATGGCCGTACGCACGCTCAATGAATTTCTCGCCCATTCCAAGGAAAAGGACGTCAGCCCCGATCCGTTCGAACTGGAAAACCCGCATCTGCTGGAAGTGCGCCTGAACGGCATGGTGTGGTCCAAGGCCGGCGCCATGGTGGCGCGCACCGGCAACGTCAAGTTCACCCGCGAGGGACTGCTGGAACAGGGCCTGGGCAACCTGCTGAAAAAAGCCGTCAGCGGCGAAGGCATGCAGTTGATGAAGGCCGAAGGCCAGGGCCGCGTGTATCTGGCCGATGTCGGCAAGATGGTCACGCTGCTGCGCTTGAACGGCGAGGCGATCTTCGTCAACGGCAACGATGTGCTGGCGTTCGAATCGGGCGTCGAACACAAGATCACCATGATGCGCAAAGTGGCCGGCATGCTCTCGGGCGGGCTATTCAACGTGCGCCTGAGTGGCCACGGCATCGTGGCGATCACCTCGCACTACGAGCCGCTGACCTTGCCGGTCACCGCCGCCAGCGGCCCGGTGTTCACCGACCCCAATGCCACCGTCGCCTGGTCCGGCACGCTGACGCCGGAGCTGGTCGCCGACGTCTCGATCGGCACGCTATTCGGCCGCGGCTCGGGTGAAAGCCTGCAGATGCGTTTTGCCGGCGAAGGCTGGGTGGTGGTGCAGCCTTACGAAGAAGCCAGCTTCCAGGCCAAGGGCTGATCCAGGCCGCCCGACGGCAGTAACCAATGCGCACGGCCCGGTTGCACGCGATGCAACCGGGCAGTTTTCACGTCACGACGCGGTGCGCAGCGAGGCTGCGCAGCCCAGTGCATCCCGCAGGAGCGCACCCGGGCGCGAGCGCCTTCCCGATAACGCCATAGCGCGCCCAGCAGCGCTCCCACGGTTTACGGGCGCTGATGCATCACACCCAGCCACGCTTGCGAAACCACGCCAGCGGTACCACCACGCTCAGCGCGATGATGCCCAGCGCCCAGAAGTAGTGGTCGTGCCCCTTGAGTTCGGGCATGTAGGAGAAGTTCATGCCCCAGATGCCGACCAACACGGTGGGCGGGATGCCGACGACCGACGCCACCGCCATCACCTTCATCACGTTGTTCTGGTCCATGTTGATCATGCCCAGCACGCTGTCGAGCAGGAACTCGATGCGATCGTCCATGTGCTGCTGGAATTCGCTCAAGGTGGTCAGGTCCTTGTGCAGCAGGGTGATGCGTTTGGCTGCATCGGCCCCGAACCAGTCCGGGGCGGCGCCATCCAGATAGGTGACCAGGCGCAGCATGCCTTGCCCGGCGTTGTGCAGGCCGCCAAGCTGTCGGCCCATGTCGCCGACCTGGTACAACATGCGCTCCAGGTCCTTGGTCTTGTGCGGGCTGTCGAACACTTGCCGCGTGGTTTCGGTGACTGCCGCTTCCAGTGCCTCGAGCCGGTCTGCCAGGCGCCCAACCAGCTGGTCAAACATGCGTAGCAGCAAGTCGTCCGAGCTGTGGCAGGGTTCGTGTTCCAGCCGCGTCGTCAGCGCCTCCAACGAGCCGATGCGCTGCTCGCGCAAGGTCACCAGCATGGTGGGCGACAGCGCAAATCCCAACGGCGCGGTGGGGCCGTCCTCGTCCTGGAAACGCGGCACATTGAGAAACAACACATCGCCCTGGCGACGCACCCGGCTACTGAATTAGATCTCGCCAATCGCCGCACGATCGGGCAAGGCAAACCCCACTTTCTCGGCGGCTTGCGCCAGCTCTTGCGGGCTTGGCTGGCACAGGTCGACCCAGCAACCTGGGGTGTGCCGGGTTCCGGCAATCGGGTGGATCGTGATCATGCATCGACTGTGGGATGAAAGAGCCCAAGCATCCTCCGCGTCCACCATGGCGTCAACGCCGACACATGCCCATCGTCGACGGCCACGACGGACGATGGCCGTACCTGATCACGCATGCAATCGCCGTGCGGTTCCTGCAAGGCAGCGACAACTTTCGCCAAATCGCACATCGATTCTGCTGTGAGCGGTCTGCACGTTCTGGCTGCCTTACATTTTCCGCTCACGCATCCCAGGAGTACGCGCATGAAAATCTCCGGCTCGGCATCTGGCGGGCTACACGAGCCTATTGGCCATGGTGATCTGCCACCTGCTCCATCGGTGTGCGACGACATCCAACTCCGCGGCCACGCCCAGCTCCACGGGCTGCCTCCCCTGCGCCGGAGCGCATCAGCCAAGGCGCGATCGCCGGCGTTCGTCGCAGACAACCGCCATCTCGATGCGCTGTTCGGCAGCACCCAGCCCGCGCGCGGAAAGCAACTGGAAGGAGGTGTCCACCGGACGCCGATCCAGTCTCAGGAAATAGAAACGCCTGCTGCCAGCTTGAAAGGAGGTATCCAGCCAACGCCGAGCCAGTCCCAGGAAAAAGAAGCGCCCACTGGCGGCGTGGAAGAAGATGTCCAGCCGACGCCGAGCCAGTCTCGGGAAATAGAAACGCCCGCTGGCGGCCAAGCGCACGTCAAGATCAATCCAACACGCCTGTTCGTCTCGACCGCTCCGGCACTGGAGATGCCGCATCGTCTCGATCCAGCCAAACTATCCAACGATCTCGGGCTGAGCGAGGACGACATCGATCGCATCAGGAGCACCCCCACGTTCCACGAACAGACTGAAACCGGCGCTCCTTCCAATACGCCATTGGCTCAGCGGCTGCGCCTGGACGATCTGCGCAACAAGAAGGTGGAGTACAAATGGAACATCGCCAGTAATGGCAGCCTGGTCATCGGCGAAGGGCATCCTGGCGTGGTCCTGGACGAGCCGATGACAAGCAAGCAGGCGCGAAAGAAGAAACAGCCATACGCGCAAGGCCATGTCACGCTCGTGGGCGGCCAACCCTGGGACAAGACTCCCTGGCAGGAAAATCGCATGCTACCCGAAGCGCGCCTCGGCGGTACCTTGTACTACAACCCGGACGGCGCGCTGTGCATCGACAACGATTCGGGGCGATTCAGCGAATATGCCGACCGAACATCACAGCATCTCGAAAACGTCGCCAAGCTCTTTCAACACTACGGTCTACCGGTCACCCCGCACTGGAAAGCAAAGAAACAGATCCCGTTGCAGCGTCTGCCCGCCGGCGCGGCCGTAATGCCGCCGCGCCCGGCAGGGGAAGGCGAAACGGCGCATTCTGACCCGAACGGCGACTGATCCGGCGTACACGCGCATCGACATGACCGCTCGCAGCGTGCGGCCACTACCGCACGCTGCACACGATGCGTGCCGCACCCATCGCTCAGCGCTGCCGGTTCCCACGGCGTTTGACCGCATAGCCAATGGCCAGGAGCAGGAACCACACCGGGCTGGCCAGCAATGCCTGACGCGTGTCGTCCTGCAGGGTCAGCAGCACGATGACGAAGGCGAAGAAAGCCAGGCACACGTAGCACATCAGCACGCCACCGGGCATCTTGAACGCCGAGGCGGCGTGCTGCTCCGGGTGCTTGCGGCGGTAGGCGATGTAGGCGCACAGGATCAGCGACCACACGAACATGAAAAGCACCGCCGACAGCGTGGTGACCAGCGTAAACGCGGTGACCAGGTTGGGAATCAGATACACCAGCATCGCGCCCAGCAGCAGGCACAGACAGGAAAACAGCAGGCCGCGCGCCGGCACTGCCGCACGCGAGAGCTTGGCAAAGCCCTTGGGCGCATGCTGTTCTTCGGCCAGGCCGTAGAGCATGCGGCTGGTGGAAAAAATGCCGCTATTGGCCGACGAGGTGGCCGAGGTCAGCACCACGAAGTTGATCAGGCTGGCCGCCGCCGGCACGCCGGCCAGCACGAACAACTCCACGAACGGGCTCTTGTCGGCCACCACCTGCCGCCACGGCGTCACCGCCATGATGGCGATCAGCGCAAGCACATAGAAAATCAAGATGCGCACCGGAATCGAATTGATCGCCTTGGGCAGATTACGGCGCGGGTCGGCGGTTTCCGCAGCCGTGGTGCCGACCAGCTCGATGCCGACGAAGGCGAACACCGCGATCTGAAAGCCGGCAAAGAACCCGCCAATGCCCATCGGGAACATGCCACCGTCGTTCCACAGATTCGACAGCGAGGCCACGTTGCCCGAGGGCGAGTGGAAGCCCCAGGCCACCAGCCCGGCGCCAGTGACGATCAATGCGGCAATGGCGATGATCTTGATCAGCGCAAACCAGAATTCCATCTCGCCGAACAATTTCACCGTGACCAGATTCAGGCTCAGCAGCAACAACACGCACAAGATCGCGGGAATCCACGGCGCCAATCCCGGAAACCAGAACTGCGCATAGGCCGCAATCGCGATGACATCGGCAATGGCGGTGATGATCCAGCAAAACCAGTACGTCCACCCGCAGAAAAACCCGGCCCATGGCCCGAGCAGGTCGGTGGAAAAATCGATGAACGACTTGTATTCCAGATTGGAAAGCAGCAGTTCGCCCATCGCGCGCATCACGAAGAACAGCATCGCGCCAATGATGAGATAGACGAACAGGATCGACGGCCCGGCCAGACTGATCGTCTTGCCAGAGCCCATGAACAGGCCGGTACCGATCGCCCCGCCGATGGCGATCAACTGCAGGTGGCGATTGGACAGGCTGCGTTGCAGATGATCGGGCGCGGACGGGTCAGACATGGGCACGGCACCGGAGGAGTGGGCAAGCTGGTCAACATACGAGATCACGCCCATGCGTGCCAGTGGGCGCCTGATGCGAGGCTGCGGTGGGCACGTCCTCTGCGACGACCTGGGCAAGGCCCGCGTCGCAGACCTGCACCGCCCAAGACCGCAACCAGCGTCCAGGCCGTACCGCACTCCCGGCGGCGGCAATTCGCACTGCATGCAGCTCAGTCTGCCGGTACCTGCTCACGCCTGCCATCTCGACCGTAGCGACCTCGCATCGAACCGTCCCGAGTTCTTCCGACACCGGCATCCGGGTCAGACGCGCTGGTTCACGCTCACCGCCAGGCACCGGCCATCTGGAGCTGTGGCGCAATGCCCTGGAACCACGACGCCAGCCGGGACTGACATTCAACAGAATGCAGCAAAATATACTTTTCCGCCCTTCTCCTAAAATAAAAAACAAACCATTTCTGTCAGAATTAAATAACTTTCGAGATTATCTTTGTAAAGATAATTTCCGAATAATCTGCATCTGTCTTCGTTTTTGTCTCCACATAATCGGCATCTGCAATAACGCCACACCTTTCTCGGATGGTGAGCGTAGTCGTCCACAGTTCCAGGATCCGCTTTATGGTAGCGCTCGCTTTCTAGAGCACGCGCACGGATTCGTGCCATCAATGCTGGCCTTCTACATTCTCAGCCTCGCCAGAAAGCTTCCCATGCATCTTCAGCCACACCCTGCCTGCAAGGCCTGCTGCCATTGTCGATCGATGCGCCGACCATGCTGTTCGATGGTCGTGGCAGGCAGGTAGACGAAACCGGTCATGAGCCGCAACGACGCGGCACACAATCGCACGGTGCGCGTGGGCGCAAGCCCCGCTGCAGCTGCGCTCAAACGTGCAACGGAATCGACGCATTGCGCCGACCGATGCGCGAATACGGCGAGCCGCTTGAATGCGACATGCCGCACCATCTTCTGCGCCGATCGCCCCGGCGCAGGACCACCGATGCACACGCGCATCTGGGGCGCGTTCGGTTGCGCACGTGCATCACTCACCCCGAGCGGACATCAATCGAGAGAAGCCACCAGCCATAGCGAATCACACGACATCTTGATATCTCGCTATTACACACCGTTTCACCACTTCCTATCTCAAGGCAAAATTCAATGTCATCTTTGACAAACCTCCGACCCTGCGTCACGTCCAAGCTCGCCGTTTCGTTGCTGACCGGCGCGCTGCTCATTCCCGTTGCGGCATCCGCCCAGAGCCATGTCGACAACCCGTTCGTCGGCGCGAGCGGGTATGTCAATCCCGATTATTCGAAGGAAGTCAACTCGTCGATCGTCAAGGTCAAGGATGTGCAACTGAAAGCCAAGATGCAGGTCGTCAAGTCCTATCCGACCTCCGTCTGGCTGGATTCGATCAACGCGATCTATGGCGGCTCGCGCAACGCCGGCCGCCTGAGTCTGCAAGGCCACTTGGATGCGGCATTGGCGCAGAAAAAGGCCAATACGCCGATCACGGTCGGCTTTGTCATTTACGACATGCCGGGGCGCGACTGCCATGCGCTGGCCTCCAACGGCGAGCTGCCACTGACGCAAGCCGGCTTGCAGCGCTACAAGACCGAATACATCGACGTCATCGCATCGACGCTGGCCAATCCGAAATACAAGGATCTTCGGATCGTCAACATCATCGAGCCGGACAGCCTTCCGAATCTTGTCACCAATCAAAGCACGCCCGCCTGCGGCCAGGCGGCATCCAGCGGCATTTACGAGGCCGCCATCAAGTACGCGCTCGACAAGCTCCATGCCATTCCCAATGTTTACAATTACCTCGATATCGGCCATTCCGGCTGGCTGGGGTGGGACAGTAACCGTAGCCCTGCGATTTCGCTGTACACACGGGTCGTGCAGGGAACGGCAGCCGGTCTGGCCAGTGCGGATGGCTTCATCACCAACACCGCCAATTACACGCCGCTTCATGAGCCGAACCTGCCCAACCCGGACCTGACGATCGGTGGCCAGCCCATTCGCTCGTCCAACTTCTATCAATGGAACAGTTTCTTCGACGAATCGACCTATGCGGAAGCCCTCTACAACGGCTTCGTCGGCGCGGGTTGGCCCAGCAAGATCGGCTTTCTGATCGACACCGGTCGCAACGGCTGGGGCGGCAGCGCGCGCCCTGCATCTGCCAGCGGCAATGACATCAACACCTACGTGGACTCCGGACGCGTGGACCGTCGTCTCCATCGCGGCAACTGGTGCAATCAGAGCGGTGCGGGGATCGGCATGCCGCCGACCGCGGCACCCGGCGGGCATATCCATGCCTATGTCTGGGGCAAGGGAGCGGGCGAATCCGACGGCTCCAGCAAGTACATTCCCAACAACCAGGGCAAGGGCTTCGACAGATACTGCGACCCGACCTATACGACGCCGGACGGCACGTTGACGGGTGCCTTGCCGAACGCGCCGATCGCCGGTAACTGGTTCCACACGCAGTTCGTCCAGTTGGTCGCCAACGCGTATCCCGCTATCGGCACCTCGACCAAGGTGACGCTGCAGTCGGCTTCGACCGACGCGGTGCCCGCCAGTCTGCCGACGGCAACGAAGGGGCTGACCGCCAATGCAGGGGATGGCAAGGTCAGGCTCAGCTGGTCGCCCGTTGCCGGTGCCACGGGTTACACGGTGCAACGTGTTGCCGGCGCAGCCGCTGCTCCCATCACCGTCGCATCGGGCCTGACCTCGCCCTCATATGTGGACCAGGCGCTCACCAACGGCATCACGTACTACTACAAGGTAACGGCCAATGGCGCATCGGGTGCAGGCGCGAGCTCGGTCACTGTGAGCGCGACGCCGCATCGGTGATGCGATAACTGCGTTGCCACAGAGCGGTAGAGGCTAGTGTGCTCTACCGCTCCTCGGCTGCGGCAGGAGCGCTGCAACAACGATGCGGCGCCTAGCGGCCGCCAGTTCAATCGCTGTCGTGCTGCTCGACCTCTGCCTGGAGCGCGGTATGCGCTTCGAATGAGATGACATCGGAGCAGATGCCGTCGGCGGCGGACCGGGCGCTGCATGGCACAGGCTCGGTAGCGCCACGGCAAGCGGCGCAGCGCCCACTCCGTGCCGCTGCCGGCCAACCCGGTCGGGAAGTGGCCTGTGGCAAGCCGGGACTGCATCGCGCGCGTTGCCGGGGCGCTGTGCCCTTTTGTCTCCAACCGCACAGGCCGCTTCGTAGGCATCTCAACGTACATGACACACTCTAGGAAACGTCCATGCTGTCACACCTCCATTTCTTGATCGCGCTCGCAACGCTCGTCCCGCTCACCGCGCCGGCGATGCAGGTCAGTACGCAAGCTCCCCTTGTCGATGCAACGGGTCAGACGCTGCACATTCGCGGGGTCACCTGGCCCGGCTTCGATCGCGCCGGGTTGGCGGCCGTCGGCATGCGCAACAACACACTGGCGCAACTGCTGGATCGGATGCAGGCGTCAGACATTAATGCCGTGCGGGTGCCGGTCTGCGCCGCTGTTCTGCAACGCGTCCCTGTGGCAGCTGCAGAAGTTGCCGGCGATTCCACGCTGCGCGGATTAGATTCCTTGCAACTGCTCGACACAGTGGTGCATGCCGCAACCCAGCGCGGGATGCAGGTGATGTTCGCGTTTGCAGATGGAGGTTGCGATGACCGCGCACCGCTCCTGGGCGCACAGCGGCAGGCATGGACGCGCGGCCTGGTCACGCTGGCACGCCGCTATGGCGGCAACGCCAATGTCCTGGGTATCGACCTTGGCAGCAGCGGCTACCGCAATGCCAGCTGGACAGGAAACGCGGCGGATCAGGATTGGAACCGGGTAGCGTCGCGCGCAGCTGCAACAGTGCTGGCGCAGGCACCGCGCTGGTTCGTGGGTGTGGAAGGTGTGGGCAGCAATGCGGTGTGCAGTGACCCAGGGCGCAAAGCGCCTGGCAGCAATCTTCAGCCGTTCGCGTGCGTGCCGCTGGACATCGCTCGCCGACACCTGGTGTTGATGCCGAAGTTGGCGGGCCCGGATCGCGATACGACCGATGCCTTCGCCGCACCCGGATTTGCGCAGGCACTGCCCGCCATGTGGCAACGCGACTTCGGCCAATTCGCACTCGACCATGCAGTGGTACCCGTCAGCCTCGGCGGTGGACTGGGCGATGGCGACCCGCGCGACCCAGCATGGCAAACCGCATTGAGCGGTTATTTGGCAAACGCTGGAATGCGCAGCGCATTTCTCGGCAGTTGGGAAACTGGCAATGCCAACAACGGCGGCCTGTTGGCGCCGGATGGCAGCCCCCGCGCAGACAAACTGCTGATCTTGCGTCATGCCTGGGGCATGTTGCCCGTGATGCCCGCCATTGCCACAACAACTGGCGACAGCACGAAGAATGCGAGCGGCAAGAAGTCGTGGAATAGTACTTTCAGCGGCACTGCCACCATGACCGGCTCCGGCTACTCTGGCGGCGCGCTCCTGCTGGACCCCATTCCGAGTGATGCCTTCATCACCGCGCTCAACTCCACGCAGCTGAACTTCGGCGGGATCAAGGCCGCGCTGGCTGGCGCCTATCTGGAAGTGACCGGCCCCAGGGGAAAGACCACCGTCTATGTCACCGACCTGTATCCGGAGGGCGCCTCCGGCGGCCTGGATCTGTCGCCCAATGCCTTCGCGGCGATCGGCAACACGGCAGACGGGCGCATTCCGATCAGCTGGAAGGTCGTCCGCGCGCCGATTACCGGCAACGTGCAGTACCGCATCAAAGAAGGCAGTTCACGCTACTGGGCCGCGATCCAGGTGCGACACCACGCCTATCCGGTGGTCAAGTTCGAAGTCAAACAAGGCAGCACCTGGACCAGTCTGCCGAAGACCGATTACAACCATTTCATAGGCACAAGCCTCGGCAACAAGCCGCTGTCCATCCGCATCACCGATATCCGCGGGAAGGTCATCGCGGACAAGATTCCCGCGCTGACGGAATACAGTAGCTCCGAGCCGTATTTCGAGCCCGGCAACGTACAATTTCCCTGAGGTACGCCGCCGACCCGAGAACGGCCGGTACGCTGGCGCGCTGCGGCCACGTTGGCAACACGTCTATCGCGGCGCGACTGCGTCGAAACAAGGCCGGCGACGATGCCCGCCTCATCGAGCGCTGGCGCGTTCGGCGTGCGGCACCGGGTTCTGGTCAGCGATGGATCCGGATGCAGGATTGGATCGCAACTGCCTCGCTGTCTGGACCCCTGACGGACCGAGGCTTTTTTGAATCCCGCCCCACTGCCAGCCAACCGGCCGGTACTGCGCAGCACTCACACGATCTTCGTCCGCCGCCACCAACGCGACACCTGTTCCTCGCGCACCAGGGTGAACAAACCGGCGCCCAGGATCAGCGCGATGCCCACGGCCATCGGCCAGTCCAGATGATCATGAAACAGCAGGTAGCCAAAGGCGATGGCCCATAGCATCTGGCTGTATTGGGTCGGTGCGACCACGCTGACCGGAGCCATGCGCGTGGCGTACATCATGCAGATGGCGGCCAGCCCGGCGAGCAAGCCGTAGCCGGCCAACAAGCCCCACTGCGACAGCGTGGGCCAGACGAAGCTGGGCAACATCATGATCCCGCCCATCACCAACGGGCCGATCACCCCAGCGCCATACAAGGTCAATCGCTTTTCGCTATGGCCGGCCATGCGCAAGGCGATCACCGAGATGGCGCCGACCAGGCCGCACACGATTGCCGCCACATGCCCGTGGGTGAGATGGCGAAATCCCGGGCGCAGCACGATCAACACGCCGATGAACCCGACGATCACCGCCGACCAGCGCCGCCAATGCACTTCTTCCTTGAGGAAGATCACCGACAGCACGGTGACGAAGATCGGCATCAGGAAGATCAGCGCGAATGCTTCGGCCATTGGCAAGGTGGTGAAGGCGATCACCGAGGTGAGATTGCCGATGGCGCCGGTGAGCGCACGCAGCAACCACAGTGCCGGCTGCTTGGCCATCACCAGCTCGCGCAGCTGGTCGTTTGGCTTTTTCAGGAACGGCACCGCCAGCAGCATCAGCAGCGCGCCGAGAAACAGCACTTCATAGACCGGCAGCGTACCTTCGAGCAGCTTCACGAACGCATCGCTGATCGAATAAGCCGCATAACAGGCGAACCCCAACAACACACCCTTCAGCATGACCCACGCTCCTCGGTTGACGCCGATCCGACGAGGTGTCGATACGGACTGCCTGCAGTATGCGATGCGGCGTGTGTCAGCGAAACGGCGCAGGCACTCGACCTCGGTGGCAGACGCATGCGGTGGGCGGCCCGGCAGCAGATGCCTGGCCGCAACAGGTCGGTTACGATGCCGCTCCCTTCCTTGCAGCGCTGCGGCATGTTCCGCACGCCGCACACAGAGCTGTCAGCCGTGCCCCACTACTCCGGCCCCTTACTCGTTCTCGCCGATGCCCAAGCGCTGCTTGCCGCGCGCGGCAGTGGTCTGGCTCACTGGACCGGCTCGCTCGATCTGGGCCGCAGCACCGACACTGCCCAGCTCGATGCACAGACCTGGCAATGGCGCGGCCGTGGTTATCCCTATCCGGGCAAGCTCAAGGAGCGCACGCTGTACTTCTGGGATGGCGAGGATTTCGCGCCGATCTCGCGCTACAGCGGCGCATTGATCAAGCTGGTGCCGACCGAATGGGGCGCGCCCACGTTCGAGATCGATGGCATCAAGATGCTGCCCTCGGCGCAGCTGTCGCCGTTCGAGGATGCGCGGCGCAAGGTGGCGCTGGTGGACCCGCGCGGCAAGAGCGTGCTGGACACCTGCGGCGGGCTGGGCTACTTCGCCGCCTGCTGCCTGGAGGCCGGGGTCGCGCAGCTGCGCTCGTTCGAAAAGAATGCCGACGTGCTGTGGCTGCGCACGCTCAACCCGTGGTCGCCGGATCCGGAGGGCGCTGCTGCCGGCGGACGCCTGCAGCTGACCCATGCCGATATTGCGCAGCACATCGTCACGCTGGCCGACGATTCGTTCGATGCCATCCTGCATGACCCGCCCCGCTTCGGCATTGCTGGCGAGCTGTATTCGCAGGTCTTCTACGATCAGCTGGCACGCGTGCTGCGCCGAGGCGGGCGGCTGTTTCACTACACCGGCGCGCCCAACAAGCTCACCAGTGGGCGCGATGTGCCCAACGAAGTGAGCAAGCGTCTGGCCAAGGCCGGCTTCACCACGCAACTTGCCCTGGATGGCGTGCTGGCGAACTTGCCGGCACGGCGCTGAGTGGTGCCTCCGTGCCATTGACGCTGGCGACACGATCCGTGCGATCACCGAGCCGCAGATGCTAAGCAGCGTGCACTCACAGCACGCATGCGCACTGCATGATCCCGCGAAGCGTGCGCGAGGCCAGCATGACGGTTGCCGCGGCAGTTGCAGCGTGCCGCCGAAGGGATCTGCGATACTGCCGCGCCCTCGACATGGATGTTGCATGCGCGCCCACGTGATCATTGCCCTGCTGGTTTCGCTACTGCTGGTTGCTGCTGCACCAACGCGCGCGCAGACGGTATCGGTAACGGCAAGCGCACCATCGCAGCCGATGTCGGAAGTGACCACGCGCTATCCGGTGACTACCGCAACGGTGGGCGGGCGTGTGATCCACCTGGGCGAACACCAGGGCAAGTGCGCGGTAGTGCGCGATGACGAGGTCGTTGTGCTGGGCATCGGCGCACCTTGCTACTTCAGCACCGATCGTCGGCATGTCGCGCAGGTCCATCGCTTCCATGGCAGCGACGTCGTGCTGGTACAGCACGCGCATCCGACGTCGCGACCGGACTGGGACGTGGCCGTCTACGGGCCCATCTGCGCCTTCGAAGCGCAAGCGGTACGCGAGATCGGCGGCGTGCTGGAACCCGGCGGTGTCGCCGGCTCCTGGCATTGCGACCCGACCGCAGGGGCCGACCAGAAGCAGTTCGTCTACAGCTACGACACCTGGCCCAGGCACGCTGCGCGGCAACCTGCGCGCAAGCAACAAGCGCATTGATCGTTGCGCGGGCGCCATGGGAGTGGCACGAATCTGGCCTGTGTTGGTCAGCGTGCGTTCGCCACACGCCTTTCGCGCTGCACACCAGCGATTGCACATTGCATGCGATTGCCTGGCACCGCCGCTTCAACTGCTGCGTATCGGCGGCAGAGGCGTCGCATGATCGGGCAAGGCACACGCCGGGCGATGCAGCACGAAAACTGCAATCGCCACCAACCGTGCCATCACCGCAGACGGCGCGCCCTCCAACCCGCGTATGCAAACCCGCCGACGATCACCAACGGCACGCAGCTCAACAACGCATCTCAGCCAACAGCAATCCAGAAGCGATGCGGGTCGCTGTCCACCAGAAAGATCCGTGCCGGCCGGCCACGCATCACGCTGACATAGCGTCCTTCGAAGACCGCCTCACCCAATAGCCAAAAACGTCCGCAACATGCGATCACCGCGACACCAACCACGCCGCGCACGAGCCAGTCGGTCAGGCGTGAACTCTTGCGTTCAGAGGCCGGCGGCGGTGATGGACGAAGTTTTTTCAAGCATGAAGTTGGATCGACATGGCAGCGAAGTTTACGCGCCCCAATGCAGACCGACCAACCACTGCGCAGTCGTCAGGTGGGCGCAGCGCTCGTTCGTCACCGGCCGTGGCGCTCTTGCACCGCCGTTTGCGCCGGCCACAGCATTCCAACGCAGAACCAGCGTCAGTTGTCGATGCGGCGCTGAGTAGCATCCCGCACACCACTGGCGTGCACGCGCGATCGCTCCCGACGCAATCGTCAGCTACCCAGGCCGAAGATCAAGCTGCGATGCGTTGCGACGCCAGCCATCGCGCCGCTGGCTGCCGCCAACACCACCGATGCGGCCGGGTTCGCGATATCGCCACAGGCAAATATGCCCGGCACTGTCGTCGCCTGCATTGCGTCCACGGCCACAAGGCGACCGAATGGCCCATCGCTGGTGGCACATCCAAGCTGCGTCACCAACGGACTGATCTGGGTCTGGGTGGTGATGAATACCCCGTCCAATGCGAACCTCTGGTCGTCGTGCAGCACCAGCTCCAGCGTGTCGCCCTCGCCTTGCAGCGCCGCCACTGCGCCAGCCACCACACGCACCGCGCGTGCCTCCAGCTGGGCCCGCTGGGCTTCATCGGGCACCAGCGCGTCGTTCAAGAACAGCCAGGTAGCGCCCCAATCCGGCAGCATGGCAGCTTGATGCGCGGCAAGCGCGGAGGTCGCGATCACACCGATGCGCCCCTGCTGCAGTTCGTAGCCATGGCAATACGGACACACGAACACCTGCCTGCCCCAACGTTCGGCCAGACCGGCCAGCGCAGGCAGGCGATCGACCACCCCCATGGCCAGAATCAGCCGCCGGGCGGCATGCACGCTGCCATCGGCAAAGACGACCTCGAACCCATCTGCCTGCCCGCGGACCTGGACCACCTCGCCGTCGGCCCACTGCACGCTGGCATACGACAGCACCTGCGCGCGCGCCTCATCGGCAATGCACGCGGGCGATGCGCCATCGCGACCCAGCAAGCCATGCGAGGTTTCGGCAAAACGATTGCGCCGCCGGCCGCTGTCCACCAGCAAGACGCGGCGTCGCGCCCGCGCCAACTGCAGGGCGGCAGATAGCCCTGCATAACTGCCACCAATGATGATCACCTCGTGCTGCATGGTCGCTCCCGGGTATCGATGTCGAATAATGTATCTTTCGATGTTACATTAATTGACAGCTGAGACACCACGGGCATCGTGCTGCGTCTCCAGTGACGCGATTCAGCGCTGCCGCGTGCGCTTGCCCGTCGCGTTGCCGCCAGATGGCGCCCTCGCGCTACACAAGGCATCGAACTCGCTCGCCAGTGCGGCAAGCGTCACCGTACCCAGGCGCTGCAACAGCAGCGCTTCGGCGTGGGCCAGCGCATCGGCGATTGCCGCGTTGACCACACGCTCCACCCCACATTGCGGATTCGGGTGATCGGCACCGATCGCGAACAGGTGCGGGCCGCCAACCGCGCGATGCACATCCAGCAGCGTCACCTGCGCCAGATCGCAGCCGATCTGCCAACCGCCGTTGTGGCCGCGACTGGATTGCACATAGCCGGCACTGCGCAGCCCGGCCATGGTCCGGCGCACCACCACCGCATTGGTCGACAGCATGCTGGCGATCTGCTCGGAGGTCATCGGCTGCGGGCTTCTGGCCATGTGCAGCAACACGTGCAACATGCGGGAAAGGCGGCTATCGGTGCGCATGCGGTCCTGGGTTCGTTCGATCGGTTCACGGCAACCGGTGGTCGCCATCGGCCGGCAGATTGTGCCGCAGCATCGCCTCGGTGTCCCAGCGCAGGCGCATGCACCAGGATCAGCACACCGCCCATTGATCGCGCCCAGCGGTCTTGGCGGCGTACAGCGCAAGATCGGCCTGGCTCAACAACGCATCCAGCCCGGTGTCGGCGACGATGCGCACCGCGCCCATGCAAAAGCGCACCGGCTGGTCGGGCGGCAGGCCGGCGATATCGATCGCTGCCACCGCACTGCGCAGGCGCGTAAAGACCGTGGAAATCTCCTCTTCGCCACAGCCCGGCAACACCAGCAGGAATTCTTCGCCGCCCAGGCGGCCCAGGCGGTCTTGCCCACGCAGGGCCAACCGCGATGCATTGGCCAGCGCCTTGAGCACTGCATCGCCGGTGGCGTGCCCGTACACGTCGTTGATCTGCTTGAAGTGATCCAGATCGATCAATGCCAGCATGCCCGGCGTGTGCGAGCGCAAGGCCTGCTCGATCTGCTGCTGCGCCTCGGTGCGAATGGCGCGCCGGTTGGGCAGGCCGGTGAGTTCATCGCGCATCGCCAGCCGCGACAACTGGCGCCGGTGCCGTGCGCCGAAGGCCAGCACCACCAGTGCCCCGAGCAGCAACAGGCAGGCTGCGCACAACGCGATCCACAGCGTCCGCTGGCCGGCTTCGCGCGCCTGCAATGCCAGCTGCGCGGTCTCGCTGCGGCGGCGCAGCTCGGCCGTTTCGGCGCCGCGGCGTGCATCTTCGTAGCGCGCCTGCAAGCGCAACATCACCGTATCGCGCTGGCGGTCCAGGCTCTGCGCGCGCAGCGCGTTGGCGCGTTGCAGTTCCTGGTAGGCCTCGGCATGGCGGCCTTGGAATGCCAGTGCCTGGGCGATGGCGTCGACCAATTGCGCGCGACGGTTCAAGGTCAGGTTGGGATCGTCTGCGGCCTTGGCAGCGACGATTTCCGCGTCCAGACCCTGCGCCTTCAACGCGATCAAGGCCTGCAGCAAGACGGCGTGACATGCCGCAACACGCCCGATATTGCCTTGTTGCTGCATCAGCGGCAGGGCTTCGCGGGCCATCGTCAATGCCGAAGCGGCATCGCCGGTTTCGATCAGGGCCTCGCTGGCGCTGGTCAGCGCTGCAGCCACGCCCGCCTGGTCGCGCAGTTCGCGGCTGAGCGCCAATGCGCGCCGAAAATGCAGCAGCGCCGCTTCCGGTTGCCGTGTTGCCAAGGCCGTGCCGAACTCGAATTCGACCAGACTGCGCTGAAAGCGCGCCGGCTGGTCGTGCAGGCGTGCCAGCGCACGCTGCAGGTAGTCTTCGGTTTCGTTGTCTTCGGCGGCGCGACCACCGACGCGGCTGGCCAATGCTCCCAGTTGCGTCAACGCATCCAGCTCCAGCCCCAGCAGGTTTTCGCGCGCGGCACATTGATAGCTGGCCTGCGCCGCGCTCCAGGATTCATCGCTGCTGCCGGAGGCGAGCATGCTCCACATGTCGACCGCCTCCACTTCGCACAGCAGATCGTTGCGGCCCAGCGCGCTGGCCCGTTGGCGCAGCGCTTCCAGCCGCGCCACCATGACGCGATTGGGGTTTTCGCGCACATCGCTGAGCGCCTGCACGATATCCAGCCACAGCCATGCCTGCGGGGTGCTGCCGTGCAGCTGGTCGAGCTTTCCGCGCGCCTGCGTCAGCACCGCCTGGCGGCGTTCGCTGTCTTCCAGTGAAATAAGCACGCGTGCCTGCGCCAGCAAGGCCCAAAACTCGGCATCCACGTCGTGGTCGCGGCTCGCCCGCTGCAGTGCGCCTTGTGCGATCTGCAACGCCGTCACCGGGTCGTCGATGGTCGCCGCTTCGATCGTCTTCCACGGCTGCGGCTGCGCCGACGCCATGCCACTGCCCAGCAGCAAGGCGAACGCGGCGAGCCCATGCCGCCACCGGACCACGAACATGCTCATCGCGTCATCACGTCGACGACGGGCCGTAACGTGCGCACGCCAGGCCGATGCCATCTGCGCAGACGTGGCGGCTTGCTGGTTGCTGCGGCATTTCAGGCACTCCCACGGTTGGATGGCGATGGAATCCAGCGAAATTTCAGGCCAAACGCCCATTCCGATGTGATGCGAGCGTCATGATGACCAACGCACACGGCCGCCAACGCGATCAAGGCGCAAGCGCTCGCGTTCGTTATCGGCCCAGGCGGGCCACTCTTGAATTCGGATGACGATAGAGCCCAGCCCATCGCACCGGCGCGCAGAAGGCAACCAGACCGCTTGGTCGCTTTGCTTGGCCCATGCACCCGACGCACCACGACAGCAGCCCAACCCATCTGCCCCGCTTGCCGTGGTTTCGGTATGCCACGACATGGCAGCCTTGCGCGCCAGCGGAGTGAAGCTCTCACGGCGCGGCCGCGTAAACTGCCGCACGGCAGCTGCCGCCCCTCGATCTTCCGGAAACGCCGTGATCTCATCCCTGCCCCGCCTGCTCACGCTGCTCGCCGTCGCCTTGCTGTCGGCCTGCGCCACACAGGCCCCGCGTGCACCGCAACGCTCGCCCGATGCGGTCAAGGCCGATATCGCGCGGCGCCTGCCGGCAACCTTGCCCGACCGCGCCGGCTGGGCCAGCGATGTGTATGTGGCGCTGTCCTCGCAGGCGTTGGACACCAGTGCCGAGCACATCTGCGCAGTGCTGGCGGTGACCGAGCAGGAATCGAGCTACCAGGCCAACCCGATCGTGCCCAACCTGGGCAAGATCTCGCGTGCCGAGATCGACCGCCGCGCCAGCGCGCATCACATTCCCGGCTTCATGGTCGATGCCGCCTTGCGTCTGAATTCGCCGGATGGGCGCAGCTATGCCACGCGCATCGCTGCCGCGCGCACCGAGCAGGAACTGAGCCGCATCTTCGAAGACTTCACCGGTAGCGTGCCCTTGGGCGCGCGCCTGTTCGACGGGTTCAACCCCGTGCATACCGCCGGGCCGATGCAGGTGAGCATCGCCTTCGCCGAGCAGCATGCGCAACGCTACCCCTACCCGCCCGGCGATTCGATCCGCCACGACGTCTTCAGCCGCCGTGGCGGGCTGTGGTTCGGTACGCAGCATCTGCTGGGTTATCCCGCCAACTACGACGCGCTGCTGTACCGCTTCGCCGATTTCAACGCCGGCTGGTACGCCAGCCGCAATGCCGCCTTCCAGGCCGCGCTGAGCACCGCCAGCGGCATCGCGCTAGCCCTGGACGGCGACCTGCTTACGCCGGGCGCCAGCCTGGACGCGCCGGGCAGCACCGAGCGCGCCGCACGCAGCCTGGGCAACCAGTTGGCGATGAGCGACCGCCAGCTCCGCCGCGCACTGGAGGACGGCAACAGCGCAGATTTCGCCGACTCCGACCTGTATCGCCAGGTGTTCGCGTTGGCAGAGCGCAGCGCCGGCAAGCCGCTGCCGCGTGCCGTGTTGCCCGGCATCACCCTGGAAAGCCCCAAGATCACCCGCACGCTCACCACCGCCTGGTTTGCACAGCGGGTGAACGAGCGCTGGAAGCGCTGCATGAGCAAGTAAGCGCACGGGCTGCCGCGCTGCCGGCGCTGCGCTCTGTCGCCTCATTCGCCGCTCAGGCGACTGGTCAACACATCGCCGACCACCGGGCCATGGTCCAGCTTGCCATCGCTGCCGCGTTGATACCTGATGCCGGCACGACACGCGGCAGGGTCCATCTCCCATACCCAGCCATACAGGGCGCGCCCTGTCGCTGGTGGCGAGCGTAGCGGCATGTTCATGCGCAGGCCATCGTCCTGGCCACGGTCCAGCGTGCACATGACGGTGCCGGCCCCGTCGTCTTCGGCGTCCGGGTCGATCTCGTCCACATGGGTGATGGTGGCGATGATCGCCTCGGCATTCACCTGTTGCTGCAACACGTGTGGAAGATCGGCAAGCGGTGGCGCGGCGCGCCCGCCGGATGGCTCCGGGACGAACGCATCGGTCAGCTCCACCTTGCGGAAGTAGTACTCGCTGCGTCCGAGTGTTTTCGAGCCATCCATGGCCGTGGCCATGTCTGCCAGTTCGTCGCTGCGCAGCAGGAACATGTCGGTACCCGAGCGCATCACCAGCAGTTGCGCATCGTTGGCATCGCTACCGCTCGAATCGCGGCGCAGGCGGATGTCCAGCGTGATGTATTGATCGCCCATCTCGGTGTGCGTCACCTCGAAGCGCCCCGAATACGCACGCACATCGCAGCGTGCAAGACTGCGATGGTCGATCTTCCAGAACAGCAGGCGATACTGCCCGTCGGGCTCCAGCGCCAGCATGCGATGCCAATCGATATACGAGGACAGATACAGGCCGTGCAGGTCGTCGCTCGCCCGTGGTTGCGGGAAGATGCCCTCGAATACGGAGCGCTGCTCTGCGGGCAATGCATCGGCATTGGTGGTGGGCATATCGGCCACCGGTGCCGGGCGGTCGACAGCGTCGCGCAGCCGGGTGTGCAGCGCCAACGCATCGACCTTGGTGACCCGCAGCATCTGCATCGAGAACAGCAACTGATCGATCTCATAGACTTCGCCCGCAGCGAGCGGGCCGCACTCCTTGCGCGCGGCGGCAAGCAGGGCCGATGGGATCAGGGAATCACAAAATGCCGCATCGCAGAGGGACTTGTTGAAGAAATCCTCCAGGTTCCAGCTCAGATCGCCGGTGGCCTTGGAGACCGGATCCACATAGACCACGTCTTCGTCGGTGGCGGTGAGCTTGCGGTAGTACAGCAGTGCGCCGAAGGGAGTGAGCGCGATCGGAATACGCTGCACCGCGTCAGGTGGCGAGACGATCCAGCGATCCAGCACCGGCTGCCAGTGCCGCGGGTCGATCAGCGCCAATTGCATGCGTCCATAGTGCCCCAGCCCTTTTTTGCGCCATAGCTCGAGCAGGCTGGCAGGCAGCACCGGCGCATATGCGGCAATCAGATCCGTTGCGGCAGGCTGCGTCTTGCCTGGCGGATGCGCCTTGAGGAAGCGGGACAGTGCCAAGCGGCGAAACCAGGACATCGGGCGGCCTCCAGTCGACGTTGCGTGGGTTCGACACCCCGCAGCGGGCCGCATGGCCTTGCAGGGACATGCGAGAAGCGTAGTGCATCGCGCAAGCGTCGCGTCGCCGCGTAGTCGGTGGCTGACCGAGTCGCGACGCACGTGCCGTGGGGTGTCTTCGCCCAGGACGGGGGCCGGCCTGGCCCCACGCGGTGCCAGGCCTGGGCGACCCACTGGGCAACCGCTCGATCGCCGACCTGCTTTCTGGGCCGCGCGGTGCCCTCCCATAGCCGGGTGTGGCCCGCAACGGACGCCCCACGCAGGCACGACTTCTGGCAGAGGCACCCGGCCCACGTGGCCGGTAGCATCGCACGGTCGCGCCGCCCGCATTGCGCGCTCCTTTCGTCCCGGAGAGTCTTCATGCCCACCACCCCGCTGCCGCCGCGGCACCTGTTCGTCGCCATCGCCCTGGCCGCCCTGCCTGCACTTGCCAGCGCGCAAGCTCCTGCCGTCAACGAGGCCGACTACGCGCGCGCCGAACGGCTGATCAGCTACGCCGCACAGCCGCTGGTCGACCATGCCCTCACCCGCATCGACTGGCTGGACGCCACGCATGTGGTGTATGTCGATCACGATGCCAAGGGCAACCGGCTGCTGCAGCTGGACACCAGCACCGGCAAGACCGCACCGCTCTTCAAACAGGCGGCGCTGGTCGCTTCGCTCAACACGCTGTTGAAGACCGGCGACAAGCCGCTCAAGGCCGACACCTTCGCACCGGTGGTCAAGCGCACCGCCGATGGTCGCTACCGCCTCACCGTGCGCGACACCGCCGTGGTCTGCGATGCGCGTGCGCGTTGCAGCAAGCTGTACGCCAAGGACAAAGCGGAACCGGGCGTGCTGTCGCCGGACAAGCGCAGCGAGGCCTTCATCCGCGACTGGAACCTGTGGGTGCGCGATCTTGCCAGTGGCCAGGAAACCCAGCTCACCCGCGATGGCGTGGAGAACTTCGGTTACGCGACCGATAACGCCGGCTGGCAGCACACCGACAATGCCATCGTGGCGTGGTCGCCGGACTCCCGCAAGATCGCCACCTTCCAGCAGGACCAGCGAAAGACCGGCGACATGTACCTGGTCAGCACCAAGCTTGGCCATCCGGAGCTGCAGGCCTGGAAATATCCGCTGGCCGGCGACAAGGACGTGACCATGATCGAGCGCGTCATCATCGACGTGCCCACCCGCAGCGTGCTGCGCCTGAAAACACCGCCGGACCAGCATCGCTCCACGCTGTGCGACGATGTGAGTTGCTCGCCCGGCCTGTGGGACGATGTGAAGTGGGCACCGGACAGCAAGACGCTGGCGTTCGCCTCCACCTCGCGCTTCCACAAGCAGACCTGGTTGCGCATTGCCGATGCCGGCACGGGCGCGGTACGCACCGCCTTCGACGAAACCGTCAAGACCTATTACGAAAGCGGCCAGGTCGCCGCCAACTGGGCGTACCTGCCGGCCAGCAACGAGGCCGTGTGGTTCTCCGAACGCAGCGATTGGGGCCAGCTGTATCTCTACGATCTGGCCACCGGCAAGCCCAAGCGCGCCATCACCACCGGCGAAGGCAACGTCACCGAGTTGTTGCGCGTGGACCCGGTCACGCGCACCGCATGGTTTGTCGGCGTCGGCCGCAGCGCAGGCGTGGACCCGTACTACCAGCAGCTGTGGAAAGTCAGCCTGGATGGCGGCGAGCCGGTGTTGCTCACGCCCGAACCGGCCAATCACAGCATCGCGCTGTCGCCCGATGGCGCACGCTTTGTCGACACCTATTCCACCTCGGTCACGCCGCCGGTCACGTTGCTGCGCGAGGCCGGCGACGGCCGCACTGTGAGCGCGATGGCCACCGCCGATATCACGCGCCTCAAGGCGGCCGGCTGGGTGCCCCCGGAACCGATCACGGTAAAGGCACGCGACGGCAAGACCACGCTGTACGGATTGATGTTCAAGCCCAGCAACTTCGACCCCACGCGCACGTATCCGGTCATCGACTACGTCTACCCGGGCCCGCAAACCGGCTCGGTGCGCGGGCGCAGCTTCCTGGCCGGCCACGGCGACAACCAGTCGCTGGCCGAACTGGGCTTCATCGTGGTCGCCATCGATGGCATGGGCACGCCGTGGCGCTCCAAGACCTTCCACGACACCTGGTACGCCGACATGGGCGACAACACCTTGCCCGATCAGGTCGCCGGCTTGAAGGAGCTGGGTCGGCGCTATCCCTGGATCGATCTGGATCGCGTCGGCATCTGGGGCCATTCCGGCGGCGGCAACGCCTCGACCGGCGCGATGCTGCGCTATCCGGATTTCTTCAAGGTCGCCTGGTCGGAAAGCGGCAACCACGACAATCGCGGCTACGAAGACGATTGGGCCGAGAAGTATCACGGCGAGCACATCGTCAACAAGGATGGCACTTCCAACTACGACGATCAGGCCAACGCCAACCACGCCAGCAAACTCAAGGGCCGGCTGATGCTGGTGCACGGCACCCTGGACGACAACGTGCCGCCGTACCTCACCTTGCTGGTGGCCGATGCCTTGATCAAGGCCAACAAGGACTTCGACATGCTGATGCTGCCCAACGCCAAGCACGGCTACGGCGATCTCACCCCGTACGTCACCCGTCGCCGCTGGGATTACTTCGTGCAGTACCTGCTGGGTGCAACTCCGCCGGCGCAGTATCAGATGAAGCCGATGCCGGCCAATTGAGCGGCGTGCAGGTGCGGCGGCCGATGCTGCGCCATGTCCGTGGCTAATGCGTCACCGCGCCAAGTTGCCGGACCACACTGTCATCCGGGCAGACCCGGATGACACGGCGGCCACTGGCTTGGCCGTGCTGCCACTCGCTTGTCTACTCAAAAACGCCAGCACGCGCGTGAGTGACCCGCGTCGATGCGGCTCGGTGTAGAACCCGTGGCCCTTGTTGGGGAAGTACAGCGATTCCGCCGGCACGCCGGTATCCTTGAGTGCCCGCTCCATCCGTTTGGCGTGTTCGATCGGCGCGCTCGTCCTTGCCACCGGCCGCAAGAAACACCGGCAGCTTGATCCGCCTGGCCAGCGTCACCGGCCAACGTATTACAGAGCGTCGCGCGCGCCGAGCGCACAATGGATCAGTGCGCAGATCGCCGCTGGCCCAGCAAGCCGAGACGCCGGAACCACAGCTCCAGCGGCACCGTCACCAGCGGCGGCAACGCCGCCAGCAGACTCAAGGCCCATGCCCACCACGGCCAGCGCAGCCGCAATGCGGCAATCACGCTGACCGCGACATAGAACAGGAACGCCGCGCCATGCAGGCGCCCGAACACCCAGACCACAAGCTCGGTGCTGTGCAGCCAGTCCTTCAGAAACATGCCGACTAAGAGCAGCTACCAAAGCTACTGCGCAGCCGCCAGGCGGGCGCGGCCGGTGCTCGGAATCGGCATGTACCACTCGTACACTGCGGTTCCTGCGCGCCGTCCGCGCCCACCTGACGGCTGCTCGCTACGTTTTGTTAGCAGCTCTAATAATCCGGCGCAGGTCAGCCCTTCGAAAAATGCAGCCAACGCAAACAGCCGGCCGATCGGCGACAACGCAGAAGACACACGCATACAACACTCCAGACGGACAGGGGTTGCCGCGACGCGATGGCGGCGGCGACGCCAGCTGGCATGGCCAGTCTACAGCCCGCATCAGCAAAACCAGGCCCAAGGACTGGCAAGCACCTGCATGTCGGTGCTCGACGTGGATGACGACAAGCGGCCCACACTTCGGTTGGCGCCCCAAGCCCACATGCAAGCGATAATGTCGGCCCCTTCGTCATGAAGCCTCGCATCATGCGCATCGCACCGCTGTTGTTACTGCTCATCGCCCTACTGCCCGCCACGGCGCTGGCGCTGAAGGTGCACGATGGCGATCTGCTGTTCGTCACCGCGGCGCGCACTGGCCTCAGTGGCGCCATCGACGATGCAACTGGCGTGCAGGGCCAACCCAGTTTCGACCATGTCGCGCTGGTGGCGCATGCAGGCGATGCGGCAGTGGTCCTGCACGCCGACGAGCACGGCTCGCGCGAGCAACCACTGCAGGCATTCGTCGACGAGGCCACCGCCAAGCAACGGCAGATCGTCGTGTACCGGCTGGGCCGCACGCATCGCCCTGCGATCCCCGATGCCATCGCCCAGGCACGGCGCATGCTCGGCAAGCCGTATAACGATACTTACGTGCAGAACGACAACAGCTATTACTGCTCGGATTTCATCGAGCGCGCCTTCCGCGCGCATCGCGTGTTTGCCCTGCAACCGATGAACTTCAAGAACCTGCAGACCGGCAAGATCTCACCGTACTGGATCGATTTCTACCGCAGCAAGGGCATGCCCGTGCCACAGGACATGCCAGGCACCAACCCGAACGACATGGCCAAGACACCTGCGTTAAGTGCGATCGGGCGGCTGAACTGAAGGCTCTGTGCCGATCTTGTTGCACGGTGCGGATCGCCTCGCCTGTTGAGCAGCCCGAACATGCGATCGCGACGCAGGAAACAACCTGTGCCGCCGCGCATGGCGATTTGCCGGCCCCGGTGTGCATGGGTAATCCCCCCGCCCATTAGCAGACGCCAGAAGTGGAATTTTCTCGTATCCTTTCTCGAGGAGGTTCCATGAAGAAGTCCCGCTTTACCGACAGCCAGATCATCGCCGTGCTCAAGCAGGCCCAGGCCGGTGCGCCCGTGCCGGAGCTGTGCCGCGAGCACGGCATCAGCTCGGCCACGTTCTACAAGTGGCGCAGCAAGTTCGGCGGCATGGACGTGTCCATGGTCGCGCGCATGAAGGAGCTGGAGGAGGAGAACCGCCGGCTCAAGAAGATGTACGCCGAGGCGCAGCTCAGTACCGACCTGCTGAAGGAAGCGCTCGCAAAAAAATGGTGAGGCCATCTCAGCGACGCGAGATGGCCCAATCGGCAGTCACGAGCGGGCGTACGAACATCCGCCACGCCTGCCAGGCCTTCGCGGTGAGCCAGACCTGCTTCCGCTACCAGGCCAAGGCCAGCGAGCAGAACGCCCGGATCGCCGACTGGCTGGTCCGCCTGACGACCGCCCATCGCGACTGGGGCTTTGGCCTGTGCTACCTGTACCTGCGCAACGTGAAGGGCTTTGGCTGGAATCACAAGCGGGTCTACCGGATCTACCGCGAGCTGGAGTTGAACCTGCGGATCAAGCCGAGGAAGCGGCTGGTGCGTGAGCGGCCCGAGCCTCTGGCGGTGCCGGAGGCTATCAACCAGGTCTGGTCGATGGACTTCATGCACGACCAGTTGGCCGACGGCCGCAGCTTCCGGCTGTTCAATGTGCTCGACGACTTCAATCGCGAGGGGCTGGGGATCGAGGTGGATCTGTCGCTGCCGTCAGCCCGTGTGATCCGATCGCTGGAGCAGATCATCGAGTGGCGCGGCAAGCCCGCCGTGATCCGCTGCGACAACGGCCCTGAATACATCAGTGGCGCGTTGCTGTCCTGGGCGCAGCGGCATGGTATCCGGGTCGAGCACATCCAGCCGGGCAAGCCACAGCAGAACGCCTACGTTGAACGCTACAACCGCACCATCCGCTACGCCTGGCTCGCCCAAACCCTGTTCGACACCATCGACCAGGTGCAGGACAAAGCCACCCGCTGGCTATGGACGTACAACCACGAGCGTCCGAATATGGCGCTCGGCGGCATCACGCCTGCCATGAAGTTGGCGATGGCCGCTTAGCTCCACTTCTGGCGACCGCTAGAAGTGGGGGGATTACCCATGCACATCGGCGAGTACGAACAAGCGCGCTATCGCCAGACGAAGACAGCGTCATCGACACCCAGAACATGGCACGTGCGTTGCGCGCGCGTGGCGATCCGTCGTTGCATCTCACGCTTGAGATTTTCCACGATGCGGACCACCTGGGCGTCGGGCCACGCGGCATCACCCACGGCCTGAAGGTGGTACTCGGGCGCAAGGCGGCCGACCTGGGCGGGCGCTGACGCAAGGCATACCGCCGGGAGATTGAAGCGCCAAGGCGATGGCATGCAGCGCAGTGGTGAGCCACCAACACCACACGTTGCTGCGGCAGCCACCGGCATGCGAGCACAACCGATGCGCGGCGTGCACAACGTCTTGCCAACTCCCACACACGCCCCGCCCTAGTCTGCGCAGATCGACAACAGCGTGCCACGCGCAGGCATCTCGCCTGCGATGGTCGAGCACATGCAGAGGTGCACATGGCTTTGATCCACTCCATCCTGATGAGCGCCGTTGCCGGCATGCGCTCGATGACGCCGCTGGCCGCCGTCGCCAATGCTGCACGCACCGGCAAGTTGCCTACCGACAATGGCGCGCCCGCCTTGCTCGCCAATCCACTGGCGTCGGCCGGCATGCTGGCATTGGCTGGCGGCGAGCTGGCCGGCGACAAGATGAAGACCGCTCCCGACCGCATCGTGCTGCCTGGCATGATCGCCCGCATTGCCACCGGTGTGATCGTCGGCACGGCATTGGCGCCGCGCGAACAACGTGGCATCGCTGCGCTGCTTGGCGCGACGACGGCAGTTGCCGCCGCTTATCTCACCTTCAATGCGCGGATGCGCGCGATCGAGCGCTACGGCCAAACCAGCACCGGCGTCGTCGAAGACGCGATCACGGTGGGTGCGGCGACGCTCATCATGCGCGATGCGGCCAAGCGATAACGCATCTCCATTGGCTCACGCGCGGTGCCGAACGGCCTGCCACTGGTTGCGCAGGCCATGGCCGCACAGCGCTTAGGCGCCATCTTGAGCGCGCGGGTCCCCAACCAGCCAGCGATGCCTGCGACAAACCGCGCCACACGCCACGTTCACGCCGGGCGATAGATCGCACACAGCTTGTTTCCATCGGGGTCGCGCACGTAAGCCAACCACGTCGGACCCATGCTGCTCTCACGCAGACCGGGCGGTTTTTCGATGGAGATGCCGCCGGCAGCGACCGCGCTGTCGTGGAAGTGCTGCACTTGTTCCGGCGAGTCGCACTTGAAGCCAATCGTTGCACCGTTGCCCGGGCTGGCGGGTTCGTCGTTGATCGGCTCGCTCACACAAAAGGTGCTGCCTACGTGCCGGTAGAACAGGCGCGTATGCCCACTCGCTGCCTGATTGACGAACGGCGCAGGCGCACCGAAGACGCCTCCCAGCACTGCATCGTAAAACGCTCGCGCACGCGCGATATCGTTGGTTCCTACCATGACATGATTGAGCATGACGTCGCCCTATTGATCGCGTGGGTGCGCAGCATACGCCACTGCACCGGCCGCGCCATGTCGACCATGCACATCAGCCGCCACGCCCATGAGGCGCATCCAGATCCAGTCGCGGCCCCATTGGGACGATACCGGTGGGGTTGATGGTGTCGTGGCTCTGGTAGTAATGACCCTTGATGTGCTGGAAGTTCACGGTGTCGGCAATGCCCGGCATCTGGTAGAGCTCGCGCAAGAATCCAGACAGCTGCGGGTAGTCGGCAATGCGCCGCAGATTGCATTTGAAGTGCCCGACGTACACCGCGTCGAACCGCACCAGCGTGGTGAACAGGCGCCAATCGGCTTCGGTGAGACGGTCGCCGCAGAGATAGCGTTGTGTGCTCAAACGCGCCTCCAGCCAGTCCAGGCTTTCGAACAACGGCACCACTGCCTCTTCATAGGCCGCTTGGGTGGTCGCAAAGCCCGCCTTGTAGACGCCATTATTGACGGTGTCATAGACACGCGCGTTCACCGCATCGATCTGCGCGCGCAGCGGCTGCGGGTAAAAATCGCCCTCTGCGGCGCCAATCTGGTCGAAGGCGCTATTGAACATGCGGATGATGTCGGCCGACTCGTTGCTGACCACGGTCTTGCGTTCGCGGTCCCACAATACCGGCACCGTGACCCGGCCCGAGTAATGCGGGTCGGCCTTGAGGTACACCTCGTACAGATACCGCGCGTGATGCTCCGTGTCGCCGACGACGCCCGGCCCATCGGCGAAGGTCCAGCCGTTCTCGCGCATCAGCCAGTGCACGATGGACACGTCGATCATCGACTCCAGCCCTTTCAGGCGCCGGAAGATCAGCGTGCGATGCGCCCACGGGCAGGCAAGCGACACATACAGGTGGTAACGCCCCGGAGCGGCCTGGAACCCGCCCTGGCCATGCGGCCCGGCGCCGCCATCGCGCGTGACCCAATTGCGAAACTGCGACTGCGAGCGCTCGAACCGGCCCTCGCTCTTGCTGGTGTCGTACCACCTGTCTTGCCATTGTCCATCGACCAACAGACCCATCGTGTTTTCTCCCGCCGCGACACCCGCAGGTGACCGTAGCCCACCGATGTTGCAGGCTGCGTGAGCAGCGATGGGGTGCGAGCGTGGCAGGCGATCACCGTGCAAGAGTGCAGGCAGATATCACCCTGCGCTTGCGCCTGGGGCAGGCAAACGACGCACCTATCTTGCAATCACCGCAGTTCCCGACGGCACCATGTAGCACGCTTGCGCTTTCTTGCAGGCCTCGGCATTGAGCTCGGCGATCTGGCTGGCCAAGTATTGCTCCGGCGTCAGCCCCATGCGGTTGCGATACGCGTTATCTGCGTCGGCCTTGGCTTCTTGCTCCTGCTCGCGCTGCCGCTCTGCGGTGGTCGCTTCCACCAGGGTCTTGACCCGCTGCTGCTGCGCGGCAGTGAGATTCATCTGTTGCAACACATCCGGATTCGGGCGTGCGCGACCCAGGGTGATGTTCTGGATCTGGATCGGCAGGCCTTGCTCCTTGACCAAGGCGCTGACATTTTGCGTCACCGAATCGTCGATCTTCCTGGCGGTGTCGGGGTCGCTCATCATCTTGGTCATGTCGTAGCGCTTGACCTGGTCGCGCACGATGGACGCGTACTGGCTGGCAACATTGTTCTTGAACCAATCCTGCCCAAACCTGGACAACAACAGCGCCGGCGCAGTAATCCTGTATTGGATCTGGGTGGAAAAGTCCAACAGGATGTTGTCGCTGGAGGAAAAATCGTCGAACGCCACCTGCACGGTCTGCGGCGTCACGTCCACATAGGTGGCCGACGTGGTCAGCCACGTGTAAGTGCGCCCTGGCTCGCGCACATCGTCCAGGCGGATGCCGCCCTTGCCGAAAAGCATGGGCTTATCCACCAACACGGCCTGCTGCCCCGGATCGGGCGACACAACGGTGCACGCACACAGCAAGCCGGCCAGCGCGATGGCCAGCATGGAAGTCTTCATCGATGTCCCCTTGAAAGCCCGGGCGGCAATCCGCGCCGGTGTGGCGGGAGATTACCCAAACATTCGACCAGTCGCATCCTCCGCGCAGCTTGAGGACGTTCACCGACAGCCCGTCGCTCAAGCAGCGCCCAAGAGCGCCAGCCGGGCGCGCGGCAGCAGCCTGGCTGACCCGCTCAGCCGCCCGCATTGGCGCCAAGCGCCCACAATCGGCGAAAATGCCCGCCTGCCGACGTCCCGGCCAGCGGCCATGCGCAGCGGCGCCCTGCCCGCCCGCTCCTGTCATCGTCTTCGCCTGCTGGCTGCCGCCATCCTGTCTCCGCTGCCAGCCGCCCATTCCGGATCTGCCTTGAACACCAACGTCCCACCCGTGCCCAACGACGAGCTGCCCCTGACCGACCGCCTGCGCGCGGCCCTGGACGTGCTGGAGGCCATCGACGCCGACCGCAGCGTGCTGGATACCCTGCCCGAAGCCGACCGCGTGCGGCTGCATCAAGTGGTCGCCAAGGTCTATCACCCCGAGCCGAAGGCGCGGCGGCAGTTGCTCAAGCAGCGCGAGCGCGAGCGCCACCAGGAAAAGGTGCGCAAGGCCGAAGCGCTGCTGGAACAACGCGGTATCCGCGCGCTACGACGCAAGCCGGTGTTCAGCACGCCGAACTATTTCCCGCCGCATGCCGCCGGCCTGCACGATGCCCACAACGGCGAAAACGCCACTGCCGCGCCGGAGCCCACGCATTCGCCCGAGCTGCGCCATTGCTATGTGTGCAAGCAGAAGTTTACCGAGCTGCATCACTTCTACGACCAGATGTGCCCCACCTGTGCGGAGCTGAATTTCTTCAAGCGCACCGAAACCGCCGACCTGCGCGGGCGCGTCGCCTTGCTAACCGGCGGGCGCGTCAAGATCGGGTACCAGGCGGGTTTGAAGCTGCTGCGCGCCGGTGCCGAGTTGATCGTCACCACGCGCTTTCCGCGCGATTCGGCCGCGCGCTATGCGCAGGAGCCGGACTTCGCGCAGTGGGGTCATCGCCTGCAGGTGTTCGGGTTGGACCTGCGCCATACCCCCAGCGTGGAAGCGTTCTGCAATGAACTGCTGGCCACACGCGAACGGCTGGACTTCATCATCAACAACGCCTGCCAGACCGTGCGTCGCCCGCCGCAGTTCTACGCCCACATGATGGCCGGCGAAACCGCCGCATTGCACGAATTGCCGGAGACCGTGCGCAATCTTGTCGGCCAGTACGAAGGCCTGCGCACTCCGGAGTTGCTCCGCGATGCCTCGGCCACCGCGTTGCCCGCCGTGCATGGCCGTGGGCTCGACAGCGCCGACGGCCTCACCCGTGCCGCCGAACTCTCGCAGATCGCGTTGCTGGACGACGAGCTGGTAGGCCAACAGCATCTGTTTCCTGATGGGCGACTGGATCAGGACCTGCAGCAGGTCGATCTGCGCGGCCGCAATTCCTGGCGGCTGCTGATGGCCGAAGTGCCGTCGGTGGAGCTGTTGGAAACGCAGCTGGTCAACGCCATCGCGCCCTTCATCATCAATGCGCGGCTCAAGCCGCTGATGCTGCGCACGCCCGAACGCGACAAGCACATCGTCAACGTCTCGGCGATGGAAGGCCAGTTCTACCGCAATTTCAAGACCACGCGCCACCCGCACACCAACATGGCCAAGGCCGCGCTGAACATGATGACGCGCACCTCGGCAGCCGACTACCAGAACGACGGCATCCATATGAACAGTGTGGACACCGGCTGGGTCACCGACGAAGACCCCGCGGAAATCGCCGCGCTCAAGGTCCAGCAGGAACGGTTTCATCCACCGCTGGATATCGTCGACGGCGCCGCGCGCATCGTCGACCCGATCATCCACGGCTTCAACACCGGCGAACATGTGTGGGGCCAGTTCCTGAAGGATTACGCACCAACCGATTGGTGATTTGCACCCGGATCCGACCAGTACTGCGTCGATGCGATGCGGCGCCGATTACACCTGCGTATCGGCTGCGGCCTATCGCCGATCCGCATCCTTGATGGCTTGCGCGCGCGCAAGCGTGTTGGTCAACGCAAGAACCTCCGGCAATTCGTGCCGAAAGGCATCTACGTGCCCGGTTCGCACCACACCTTCCACGTTTGACTGTTCGAAGATCGGGCGGCCTTCCATGTAGAAGCCATCGCGGCCCTGCACGACGAAGTGGAAGCACGATTGCCACCGTGGATCGGGGCGGCCCGACAGCTCCACATTGACGTAGCTAGTCGCGCGCCCGCTATCGCCGGAGGTGACGGTCACGGTGCGCGCCGTGATCTGGTTCGCGATATTCATGCAGGCAATGATCGGCGGTTGGCCGTCGCCGCGCTGTGATCCAAGCGCCCGCGGGTGCGTTCAACAGCACGCAACCAGGCGCCCTTCACGCCATCACGACACACCACTGAAGTCGCCAATGCAGCAGCTTAAACCGATGACGGTGGTCGGCAGCGTACGCCCGACCAGCGATGGAGTACACGGGCGCCAGAGACGGACTTACATGCACTCGCGAAACGCTTCGGGCCGGCGAAGTCGTTTATCGATTGTCGGGAGCCGCTACGATATTGCCCAGTGTCGCTGACCCGCCAAGGACATTGCCCATGTCGCAGCATGCGATCGAGGATGTGATCGAACGCGCCATCCACCTGGTCGATCGTAATGCACAGGACGCCGCGCAGCAGTCCGCGCTCATCCACGCCTTGCTTCACCTGCAGGCGCGCTACGACACCGGCCTGACCTGGTTGCGCATGCACGAGGTGCTGCTACGCCACGGCGTGCTGGTGCGCACGCCGGTGGAGGCCATCGACGATGCAGCGCTGCGCGCCCAAGCGAGGGCTGCCGAGACATCGTGCTGGTTGGAGAGCGATCGTGGCACGGGCTATCTGCACCTGGAAAAAGACGCACCTGCGCTCTACCAGCAGACGGCAACCGGCCACGCCATGCCGGTCTCCGCCTTGTTCCGTGACGTGCTGACGCTTGCCGATCAGGCCGACGATGGCGAGTTGTTCACCGACCTCTATGGCCTGCTGGTCAACGGCTGGCTCGATGCCACATTCACCGCCGAGGACGGCCTGGCGCCATCGCTGGACGGCTTGGTGGCCTGCGACGACCTGCAGGCGATCCGGGGCCTTGCCGCGCGGCGTGGACTCAAGCGCCGGCGTGGCGTGCCGGAGGATCTCGCACTGCCTCGCCCAAGCGACAGCCAGGCGCCTGGCGAGATCGAGCAAGACGCCGGCTTGCGCTTCTTCCTGCAGCCCAAGCGCACGCCCACCGCCTTGCTGGCCGCACGCGAAAAGACCCGCCGCCAGCTGGCACGCGTGCATGAACTGGTCCCGATGCTGGTGGAGCAGCGCTTGAGCGCCGCGCTGCAGCAGGCAGGTTGGCTGGCAGTCGCCGAGCAACCCCAATGCCAATGGTGCTGGACCCGCGACCGCGACGGCAGCCGCCAGTGTCTGTGGGCCACCCACGACGCGACGTACGGTGAGTTGATCGTCCAGGCAGGCCTGCAGCACGCACGGCTGCTGGACTGGCAACAACGTACGGCCACCACACAGCTGCACGATCTGCATGTATACGATCGCGCCGCACCGCTGCTCGGCAACCACACGCTCAACCCTGGGGACGTCGGCAACCAAGGCGGCTGGAGACTAGACCCCACTCACAGCGATGCGCAGCTGAGCAACGCCCTCGACCGCCTGGCCGCCGCCCTTCCCACCCTGGATGCGCGCTACTTCGATGCGATCGCGCAGCAGTTGTCCGGGCCGTTTTTCGATCGCGACCTGGATATGGTCATGCGCATGATGGAGGAAGGCGACAGCACCGGCGCAATCGCCCAGGATGTGCTGCTTGCCAGTCCCGACAGCACATTACTGGCGTTCGTGTTCCACCATCTGGAACATGGGGACGACGCCGCTGCGGCAGCGGTGGCTGAGCGCCTGCGCGCACGCAATGACGCGCGCACGCGTCAAAATGCCTGGCATCGCGGATATCTAATCCCATTCCTGCAGCAATGGGATCAGGGGCAGCGCGATATGCCGATGCCGCCAGTGCAGCACGTCCTGCTGCTCGATCACCTGCGCGCACGCGAATCCGTGTGAGCGCGGTCGCCGCCATGCCGGGGCTTGGCACCGTTCCTTTCAAGATAGCCGAACATCTCCGCGGCCCGAACACATCCAGCAGCTGGAAGCCTTCGAACACCAGCATGCCTAGCGTCAGTTGCGCTGCATCGAAGGCCACCTTGGCGCGCCGCGCGCTTGCAGGACGCGCATCGTTGCCCGTTGCGCCAGCGCGGATCCTGGCCGCCCTACCCAGCAGCGCGGTGCGTAGCACCAAACGGCGCGAATGGCTGGCATGGGCCTGTTTCGGTTCGTTAGACATGCCAGTTTCTCTGTGGGAGACCAAGCGTGCGTTGGCGTCGCATGGATGAGGCCGCACTTCACGGCGAGCGGTCGCGATGATGCGCAGGCCACTGTCTGCACCGCTGCGCAGTGCGCGGTGAGGCCGCCTCGCATCGGCGTTGCGGCCACCGAGCATGCGCCACGCGCACACGTTGACGCGCGCACGACCTACTTCAACGGTTGCTTCTCCAATCAGCACCGCAGGACAAGCAAACAAGGCTCCGGATCATCACCACAACCGGTCGCTTGCTGCGCTATGTCTCGCTCGGCCTCGTCAAGCGCCTGGGGGCCGCCCCGAACATGCGCTTGAACGCATGGCCGAACGCGCTCGGCGACTGGTAGCCGACGCGCTCGGCAACGCGGGCGATATCCAGAGCGGTTTCAGCAAGCAGCCTGTGCGCCAACAGCATGCGCCACTGCGTCAGGTAGTGGAGCGGCGCCTGCCCGACCTTCTGCGAAAAGCGCGACGAAAACGCCGAGCGCGACATGCCCACGCGCAAGGCCAGTTCGGCCACTGTCCACGCGTGAGCGACATCGCCGTGCATCAGCGCGAGTGCGGCACCGATGTGGCGATCGCCAAGTGCGCCAATCCAGCTTGTGTGCGCCTGTCTACGCGCGTGCATGTAGGCCCGAATGGCTTCCACCACCAGCACTTCGGAAAGACACGACGCGACCCGGGCGCTGCCCATCCGATGCCGGCCCATTTCCGCATCGAGCAGATCCAGTGTCGTGCGCACGGCCAAGGCGTATGGCGAGACACTCTGGATCTTCATGAGTCGCGGCAGCGCATCGATCAGAAAGCCACTGTTCTCGCCGCTGAAGAGGATGCCCGCACCAAGCAGCACGGTGTCGTCGCCATCGCCCAGACGCAGGCTCTGCTGCCCGGCATAACGCGAGACGCCATCGACAGGCGCGCGTTGCGGATCGCTCGCGACAACGTAGGGCGTATTGCCGATCAGCAGCACATCGCCTTCGACAACGCGCGTGGGCGCCCGCCGTGGAAGACGTATCCAACATTCTCCGCGTATCACCGCGACCAGCTTGAGCCGATGCTTTTCCGGAAACGACAGCGCCCAATCGCCACGCGCTTCCAGGCGGTTGAGTCCGGCGCTCCTGGCGCCCAACGCAGCCAGAACCTGCGAGAGCGGGTCATCCTTGGACGATTGCGACGAAATCATGGTTGCCAAAGCATAATCCATCCAGGCCGCAGCGCTACCGTGGGTGGCATATCCACACCATGGAGCACGCAATGACGATCGAAAACAAGGTCGTGGTCATCACCGGCGCCGGTAGCGGCATGGGCCGGGCCACGGCGTTTCACCTGGCCGCGCTCGGCGCCAAGGTGGTGCTTGGTGCACGCCGGGAGGCGCGCATTGCCGAGGTCGCCAGGCAAATCACCCTATCCGGCGGGCAGGCGGTCTACCGGCCAACCGACGTTACTGTGCACGAGGACGTCCTGGCCTTGGCGGACCTGGCCTGCTCGCAGTTCGGGCGGCTCGACGTCATGGTCAACAACGCCGGCATCAGCCCACTGTCTCGATTCGATGCCCTGCAAGTGGAGGCGTGGAACGCGATGATCGACGTCAATCTGCGCGGCGTACTCCACGGCATTGCTGCCGCGCTGCCGATCTTTGGGCGCCAGCAAAGCGGCCATGTCATCAACGTGGTCTCGACAGCAGGGTTACGCATCGTGCCGACGATGGGCGTTTATGCGGCGACCAAGAACGCGGTCAGAACCATCAGCGAGGCCCTGCGCCAGGAATCGGGGCCGCACATCCGCGTCACCGAGGTCTCGCCCGGCATGGTGCAATCGGAGTTACTGGACACCGTGAGCGACCCGGCGCTGCGGCAAACCCTGCCGGCGCAGTCCGAGGCGAGCGGCCTGCCCGCAGAAGCCATCGCGCGCGCCATCGCCTATGCGATCGATCAGCCAGCTGATGTCGAGGTCGGCAGCCTGGTCATCCGCCCGACGGCGCAAACCTAGTGGGCATTACTGCGCTCCGGCACTAGCAGGGCCGTAGTTCTTGCAACGTTTGCGGCTTGAAGATCCAACCGTGCAGCACCCTGCGCTGATTGTGCTCAAAAGCCGCTCTCCGTGCCTGTACATGTCTCGGCTGAAATCTGCTGCACCTCGCTATCAGGCTGCAGGGCAACGGTTCGTTTGTCACCCGTACCGAACCTCTGATAACGGACCAGAGCCCCTCTTTCCATCACGAATTAGTCTTCATCCCCCGAAAACGTTGGGCACGCCTCGTCGCCCGCGTACCTGCTTTGCACAGCGCGCCGCTCGCGGAGGCGTGGAAGCCCCACGCCAGGCAAACTATAAACCTCACACCATGCGGTGTTGAGGTGCGATCGATTGCTCGCGCTGCTGCTCCTGCTGCTGGGATTGCTGTTGACGCTGCGTTTCTCCAAGCGACTGCAATTGCGCCAAGGATTGCTCAACCGGCTGTGCAATCGCGTCGCTTGTCTTCATATGCGCCATCTTATGAGCGGGGTCGTTCAACGCGCCTTCCACCACGAAAACGTTCTCACCCTGTCTCACGGATTTTGTATTCTCGCTCAGTACGACGTGATCGATCCGCGATAGTCCGTTTTCCTTCGCGAGATACGCGCTGCTTGCTGCAAGGCGGGCGCTGTTATCGTCGTACTCTCGACCGAGCCCTCGCTCAAGGCGGCGAACGGCTTCTTCTGCCTGGCGATGAAGCGGATCTTGCGTGGGTGCGGAACCATGGATATTTCGATAGGTCGGCGCTGCATCGTGATCGTCCCTATTGAGCTCCGGTGGAAATATACGCGGAGCGATTTGCTGCAACGTCGCGGAATCGATATCTCCCGTCGGAGAGAGGCCACGGGCCTGCTGGTAGCTGATGACAGCCGGCTGCATCGACAGACGGTACACACCATCCTCCTGAAGCAGCTGGTTATCTGCGCCTCGGAATCCCTCTGCATTCAATATGCGCTGCACCTGCCGCACGATGTCAGACGATTCGCCAATGCGGATGGTGCCGTCGTCCACAATTGGCCTCGGCTCGATGGGCGTGTCCTAGATTTTGTGTAACCGGGCCACAGGCAGGAGACTGCCACCTAACCCGGAGACACCATGAGCCCACGCACACATGAGGTACCCGACGAGCTGCTTAGCAGCCTGTTGGTCAACTACACCAAACCCGAGGATCTGATCGGCGAGAACGGCCTGCTCAAGCAGCTGACCAAGCGGTTGGTGGAGCGGGCGCTGGACGCGGAGATGACCGAACACCTCGGTCATGACAAGCATGAGCCGGTCGCCAACGCGGCCGGCAACACGCGCAACGGACGCAGCCGCAAGACGCTCAAGGGCGAGTTCGGCGAGCTGCCGATCGAGATTCCGCGTGATCGCCACGGCAGCTTCGCGCCACAGCTGATCCCCAAGCACCAGACCCGCTGGGCCGGCTTCGATGACAAGATCTTGTCGTTGTACGCGCGCGGCATGACCGTGCGCGAGATCCAGTCGCACCTGGAGGAGATGTACGGCACCGAGGTGTCGCCGAGTCTGATTTCCTCAGTCACCGATGCGGTCGTCGAGGAGGTCAAGGCGTGGCAGGCGCGGCCACTGGATCCGGTCTATCCGATCGTCTATCTGGACTGCATCCACGTCAAAGTGCGCGAGGGCGCGGTGCGGGTCAAGGCGGTGTACCTGGCCATCGGCATCACCATGGGCGGCGAGAAGGAAGTGCTGGGCCTATGGCTGGCGCAGGCCGAGGGTGCCAAGTTTTGGCTGCAAGTCGTGACGGAGCTACGCAACCGCGGGGTGCAGGACATCTTCATTGCCTGCGTCGATGGCCTGAAGGGGTTTCCCGAGGCGATCGAGGCGGTGTTCCCGCAGACCACCGTGCAGCTGTGCATCGTGCACATGGTGCGGCACAGCCTGAACTACGTCTCGTGGAAACGCCGCGCCGAGGTTGCCGCCGATCTCAAGCGCATTTACGCCTGCGCCACCGTCGAGGAGGCCGAGCAGGCACTGACCGAGTTCGAGGCCAAGTGGGACGCCCAGTACCCGCCCATCAGCCAGTCATGGCGGCGCAATTGGTCACGACTGATCCCGTTCTTCGACTACCCACCGGAGATCCGCAAGGTGATCTATACGACCAACGCCATCGAGTCGGTCAACATGAGCCTGCGCAAGCTGACCAAGAACCGCGGCGCGTTCCCCAGCGACGAAGCCTTGATGAAACTGTTCTACCTGGCTCTGCGCAACATCACCAAGAAATGGACGCTGCCGATCCGCGACTGGAAGGCTGCGCTGAACCGCTTTACGATCCAGTTCGAGGGGCGACTTCCTCAGCGGTAACCCAAACCACGGTTACACAAAATTCTGCACACGCTCGAGAAAGTGTCGTCAATGCGATCTAGAAGAATCGTTGAATACAGCGCAAGCGGCATATCCGTTGACTCAGCCCTTACTCCTTGAAGAAATGCTTTTGCGTCACTAAGCCCATGACAGGCTTGCAAGGCGGCAGTTTTGAGGTCCAACGCCCAGAAGCTCCAGCCTGTTTGACGGAGAACTTCGTTGGCGATTGCTAACACCTTCGACCAGTCCTGAGCGGCTAACGACTCCTGCGCAGAGAGCTTCAAAGAAAGGTAGGCGTTGAGCCTATGCACGTTCCCCTCAAATATCACGAGGGACCATTTCATCTCATTTGCCAGCGTGACCGGCGTAATCGGTCCGTTATAGGCAAGACTCCTAGGGGTAGAAGCAAAAGCGCCAAGCAGTCCTCTGTGAGCAGGCGCACAGACCTTTAACTCATCCCTTAACCGCCGGTACGCATCCGGACGCAGCTCCGCACGGATGTCACCTAGTGTTTTCAATGCTTGAAAGCTAGAACGGGCCGAAATACTCCTCAGCCGCTGCCTAATAGTCTGCTTTTGCTTGCCAGCCATGCGAGTGTCCCTGTACGCATCAATATTTTTGATTATGTTGTTCCACTACTTGTGGAGCCCATGACAGTACCGTAGTAAGCCGCGCAACGCTCTCATTTCACACCAAAATGATAAACGCTTGCCTTGGAGCAAAAAAAAGGGCGGCCAAGGGCCGCCCCCTGTACTAAAGGCTACTCAAACCCCAACAGGATTCGCCTTCTCAGGATCAATCTTGTACTGCTTGATCGCCCGGGCCACATCCTTGCCCGTCATCTTGCCATCCTTCGCCAGCGCAGCAATCGCCGCATGCGCGATGTAGTAGCGGTCGACCTCGAAGAACCGACGCAGATTCGCACGCGTGTCCGAGCGACCGAACCCATCCGTTCCAAGCACGGTGTAGGTCATCGGGACGAAGGCGCGGATCTGGTCGGCGAAGGCGCGCACGTAGTCGGTGGCGGCGATGGCCGGGCCCTGGCGGCCTTCCAGCAGCTGGGTGACGTAGGGCTTGCGCTGTTCGGCCTCCGGGTGCAGGCGGTTCCAGCGTTCCACGGCGTAGCCGTCGCGGCGCACTTCGTTGAGGCTGGGGCAGGACCAGATGTCGGCGGTGACGCCGAAGTCCTTGTCCAGCAGCTCGGCCGCGGCAATGGCCTCGCGCAGGATGGTGCCGCTGCCCAGCAGCTGCACGCGCAATTCGCCCTTCTTGGGCTTGCCGGCGTCCTTGAGCAGGTACATGCCCTTGATGATGCCTTCGGCTGCGCCTTCCGGCATGCCGGGGTGGGCGTAGTTCTCGTTCATCAGGGTGATGTAGTAGTACTCGTCGATCTGGTCTTCCATCATCGCCTTCATGCCGTGCTGCATGATGACGGTGACTTCGAAGCCGAAGGTCGGGTCATAGCTACGCACGTTCGGGATGGAGCCGGCGATGACCTGGCTGAAGCCGTCTTCGTGCTGCAGGCCTTCGCCATTGAGCGTGGTGCGGCCGGCGGTGCCGCCGAGCAGGAAGCCCCGCGTGCGCATGTCCGCTGCCTGCCAGGCGATGTCGCCCACGCGCTGGAAGCCGAACATGGAGTAGTAGATGTAGAACGGCAGCATCGGCACGTCGGACACCGAGTAGCTGGTACCGGCGGCCATCCACGAGGCGATGGCGCCCGGCTCGCTGATGCCCTGCTGCAGCACCTGGCCGGTCTGGTCTTCGCGGTAGTACATCAGCTGGTCGGCATCGACCGGCTTGTACTTCTGGCCGAACGGGGCATAGATGCCGATCTGGCGGAACATGCCTTCCATACCGAAGGTGCGCGCCTCATCGGCCACGATCGGCACGATGCGCGGGCCCAGCTCCTTGTCGCGCAGGGCAATGTTGAGGCTCTGCACGAACGACATGGTGGTGGAATAGCTGCGCTCGCCGCTGTCCTTGAGCAGGCGCTCGAACTTGTCGAGCGTGGGCGCGACGAAGGACTTGCTGGCCTTGGGACGGCGCGACGGCAGGAAGCCGCCCAGCGCGCTGCGACGTTCTTTCAGGTACTGCACTTCCGGAGAGTCTTCGCCGGGGTGGTAGAACGGCACCTGGCCGTCTTCCAGCTGGGCGTCGGTGACCGGGATGTTGAAGCGGTCGCGGAAGTGCTTGACCGCCGCGTCGTCCAGCTTCTTGGTCTGGTGGGTCGGGTTGAGCGCTTCACCGGCCGAGCCCATGCCGTAGCCCTTGACCGTCTTGGCCAGGATCACGGTGGGCATGCCGGTGGTGTTCACGGCCTGGTGGTAGGCGGCATACACCTTGTGCGGGTCGTGGCCGCCACGGTTCAGGCGCCAGATGTCGTCGTCGGACAGGCCGGCGACCATGGCCGCGGTTTCCGGGTACTTGCCGAAGAAATTGGCGCGGGTATAGGCGCCGCCGAAGGCCTTGCAGTTCTGGTATTCGCCGTCGACGGTTTCCATCATCAGCTTGCGCAGCACGCCATCGGTGTCCTTGGCCAGCAGCGCGTCCCAGTAGCCGCCCCAGAGCAGCTTGATGACGTTCCAGCCGCCGCCACGGAACACGCCTTCCAGTTCCTGGATGATCTTGCCGTTGCCGCGCACCGGGCCGTCCAGGCGCTGCAGGTTGCAGTTGACCACGAAGATCAGGTTGTCCAGGCCTTCGCGGCCGGCCAGCGCGATGGCGCCGAGGGTTTCCGGCTCATCAGACTCGCCGTCGCCGATGAAGCACCACACCTTGCGGTCGGACTTCTCGATGAGGCCGCGGTTTTCCAGGTAGCGCATGAACTGCGCCTGGTAGATGGCGGCCAGCGGGCCCAGGCCCATCGACACGGTGGGGGTCTGCCAGAACTCGGGCATCAGCCACGGGTGCGGGTAGGAGGAGATGCCCTGGCCGTCCACTTCCATGCGGAAGTTGTCCAGCTGGGACTGGCTGATGCGGCCTTCCAGGAAGGCGCGGGCGTAGATGCCCGGGGCGCTATGGCCCTGGATGAACAACAGGTCGCCCGGATGGCTATCCGAAGGCGCGCGCCAGAAGTGGTTGAAGCCCACGTCGTACAGCGTGGCGCTGGAGGCGAACGAGGCGATGTGGCCGCCCAGGTCGCCGGGCTTGCGGTTGGCGCGCACGACGGTGGCCATGGCGTTCCAGCGGATGATCGAGCGGATCTTCCACTCCAGCGCGGAATCGCCGGGATTCTTGGCCTCGTTGGCCGGTGCGATGGTGTTGACGTACTCGGTGGTGGGCGAGAACGGCAGGTAAGCGCCGGCGCGGCGGGTCTGTTCGACCATGCCTTCCAGCAGCTGATGGGCGCGCTCCGGGCCTTCAACGTCAATGACGGCCTTGATCGATTCGAGCCACTCCTGGGTCTCGAGCGGGTTCGGATCGTTGTGCAGCACTTCGTTCAACCAGTTCATTAGCGCTCCCGGGGGGGACACACCCCGCGGGTGTGTCGACATCGTGAATTCGTGAACCCCCAAGTGTACCGCACGCACCTGTTGCCATTCCTCGCTACGGGTGCGTATGGAATGGGACGGTGCCGTGCGATGGCTGAGGTATCGCTGCCGGCTGGAGCGAGGATCCGGCGCAGCTGGCGCGACCGGTGTACGACCAAAGGATGAGGGCCTACGGCGGGCGATGGACGGCCGCTGCCGTACCGGGTGGGCCGATGTGCATGCCCACCCGTAGGAGCGCACCTGGGCGCGAGGGGCTTTCTCGGTAACGCCCTCGCGCCCGGGTGCGCTCCTACGTAATGGCGGGTCTGTGGGTGCGGCTGGGTGCCGTCGCCAGGACATCCCGGCGGCGGGCGCCGCCGATGTGGGAGCGGACCTGGCCGCGAAGGGCTTTATCGGTGAAGCCCTCGCGCCCGGGTGCGCTCCTACGCGATGGCGGGTCTGTGGGTGCGCTGGGTGCCGTCGCCAGGACATCCCTCGCGGCGGGCGCCGCCGATGTAGGAGCGGACCTGGCCGCGAGGGGCTTTATCGGTAACGCCCTCGCGCCCGGGTGCGCTCCTACGCGATGGCGGGTCTGTGGGTGCGGCTGGGTGCCGTCGCCAGCACATCCCAGCGGCGGGCGCCGCCGATGTAGGAGCGGACCTGGCCGCGAGGGGCTTTCTCGGTAACGCCCTCGCGCCCGGGTGCGCTCCTACGCAATGGCGGGTCTGTGGGTTCGGCTGAGTGCCGTCGCCAGGACATCCCTCGCGGCGGGCGCCGCCGATGTAGGAGCGGACCTGGCCGCGAGGGGCTTTATCGGTGGCGCCTGTCGCGCCCGGGTGCGCTCCTACGGGATGGCGTGGTCTTTGGGTTCGCGCCAGGACATCTCCTGCGGTGGGCGCCGCCCCCTAGCAGCGTGCTGTCAGAACGCTTGCAGCGCTTCGGTCAGCTGGCCGTTGTTGTTGACCGCGCCCATGGTGTACCCCTGCCAGCCCGGGTAGGCATTGGGCTCCCAATAGAACACGCCCAGGACGCGCGCGCCGATGCTGCTGCTGCGGCTGAGCAGGTTGCTGAGCATGGCGCGGGTGGTGGCCGCTTGCTGCCAGTCCATGCCGACCTCGGAAATCACCACATCGCTGCCGTAGCGCGCAATCATGTCGCGCATGTTGGTGTCCAGACGGCTGTTGTAATCCTGCCAGCTGCCAACCGGCGGGTAATGCGACATGCCGATGACGTCCCACTTGCCGCCGGCCGAGCGCAGGTTGTCGAAGAACCAGCGGAAGTTGGCGTTGTCGTAGCCGTTAGCCAGATGCACGACGACCTTGGCGTTGGGATACACCGCCTTGGTGGCGTTGTAGCCGCTGTTGATGAACTGGCCCAGGGTGGCGAAGTTGGGCGTCTTGCCCTCGTTCCACAACATGCCGCTATTGATCTCGTTGCCCACCTGCACCCAGGTGACGGTGATGCCGTTGTCCTTGAGGTATTTGAGGATGCCCTGGGTGTGGCTGTACACATCGGTATTGAGCTGGGCAACGGAGTGGCCGGCCCATGCCGCCGGTTTGGTCTGCTTGCCCGGGTCGGCCCAGCTGTCGCTGTAGTGGAAGTCGATCATGATGCGCATGCCTTGCGCAGCGGCGCGCTTGGCCTTGTCCAGGGTGTCGCGGCCATCGTTCCAGCCGCCGGACGGGTTGACCCACACGCGCAGGCGGATGGCGTTGCCGCCAACATCCTTGAACAGCTTGATGAAGTCGGTGGTGTTGCCGGCTGCATCGCGAAAGACCTGCGGCGGATTGTTGGCGGCCTGTTGGTTGATCCAGCTGACGTCCGCGCCTTTGGCGATGCCTTGCGCGCTAACGCCGGCGCTGCACAGACACAGCAGCAGGATGAGCCATACACGGTGGTAGTGCCTGCACAAAATGGTCATGGAACGCTCCCTTGATCGATGGATGTCGCGCCGGGTGGCGCCTTGCGTGATCCCCTGCCTTGCCTCGTATGCGTGCGCGGGGTGGCCAGTGCCTGGCCGCGCATCGCTGCAAATCCGCGGCGATTCAAGCACGGCCGCACAGCACGGTTGGGACCGCTATAGATGGGGGGAGTTGTGGCATAGCTCGACGCAGGAAAACCTTGCGTTCGCACATGTCGTGCGGGCCAGTTGTTGTGCAGATGCAGCAGCAGCGGTGCGCGTGACTGCGCGAACGAACGCAAAAACGCCGGGCAGGCCCGGCGTCTTGATGCAAGATTCGATGGTGGCGATGCCGTCCGGATAGTGGCGATGCCGTGCGGGTGGCTTGCGGCACGGCTGCAGCGTGATGTGTCACTTCACACCCAAACGCGGCAGCGCCACGCCTCCCCACTCAGCCCATGGCGCGTGCGCCCTGCTGCTGTTGCTGGGTCTGCGCCTGTTGCTGCTCCAATGCCACCGACTGACGCGCCGCGTTTTCGGCAACGCGTTGGCTGCTTTGTTCCAGCGGCGTATTCATTGCCGTCATCGTGTCCACGCTCACGCGCAGCTGTGCCGGGTCGTCGACGCGGCCCTGCACGGCGAAGGTGCGTGCGGCATCCGGGCTCATCATCACCGCGTCGATGCGCTGGCCACCGGCGGCGTGCATTTCCGATGCGAGCGAACCGGATAACTGCGCGCTGTGCTGGTCGGGCGTGCGCCCGGCACGTGCGTCCTGCGCATGCACGCCGCGCTGGGCATCCTGGAACAGGCCATTGCCCACGTGTCCCGGTTGATCGATCCGCAAGGAGGTGTGGCCGTTGCCGTGCTCGCGTGCGTCGCGTTTGGCCGGCTCGCCCGGCGCGAGCGGGCCGCGGATGGCGTCGATGGCGTCTTGGCCGAGGCCCTTCGGACCCCGACTCAACAAGGTGATTCCAGTCCGGATCTCGTCCAGATCGGATCGATACTCGTTGATCATTCGCTTGTTTTGATCCGCGAGTTCACGCGCCTGCGGGTTATTAAGCGGAGATCGCTCATCCAGGAAGTTTTTGATGGTATGCGAACCGAGCGAACTGACTGCAGATGTCACAGGCGAATCGGGAATCAGGAAATTCAACCTGCTGTTGCTGTAGCCCATTGCACTGAGCGTTGCGATCTCGTTGGGCCTGGCATAGATGCGCACTTCTCCGTAATGCGGAGATGCTGCGCTTACGGGATCGGCGGCCATGACGTGATTGATCACGCTGTTGCCACCTTCCGGGATGCGATACGCCAAGCTCGCTGCACCGTAAGCGTTGAAAGTTTCTCCTTTCAGATCGAAGTGGTGCGCGCTGACCTGCGCAAGCGCTCCGCCTAGCGAATGGCCAGTCACGGTCACCTCCGGAGCGTGCCCGGTGCGCTGCTCCTGCTTGGCTGCATAGCCAAGTGCACTTTTCGTCAGGGCGATCGCATCCTCCGCTTGCGGATTGATGCACTGAAGCACCATGGAGCCATCTGCCTGCATCGCGTCACGCAGGACTTCTTCGGTACCCCGGTGGGCGACGACGATATCGCCGCCGCCGACACGTTGATAGATCGTTCCCTGATAGCCCGTTCTTGGATTATTGACGTGCTCCAGGATTTCGTAACTCTCGCCACCAACATCCACTCGCTCACGTTCGCCGGGGCCGCGCTTACCGACCTTGTGATCGACGTAGCCCTCGTTGGAAAGAATGGCGTATTGCTGCGAGGTCGGTTTCACGGCGAGACCTCTTTGGCTGCAAGGGTTACCGAGAATAACTGGTCGCGCAATTCCGGCTTGAAATCCGACGCCGAGGGCAAGCCATTATCGGCATAGTCTGCAATATCTTCCTTGGGATAACCGCCTTTCCAGAAGTACAAAGTGACCGGCTTGCCAGCAATGACATCCTTGGTCTCGATGAATGGCAGAAATGCAGTTTCCTCTTTTTTACCTGTCGCCTTCAGGGACACCCGCGCACCCGTCATGTCCCAGTGACAGACCCCACGCCCGTAATAATCTTCGTCACGCATGAGATCGAGGTAGATAATTCCTTGATATTCCTGCTCAGAGACTTTTTTCAGCACAACCGGCTCGCTGCTCGTGATGCGCTGTCCAACGCCTGTTTCAGGATGAATCTGGCCGCATTCGCTGTCGTTGCTGACGTCGTACTGTGCATACCCGTTCACTGCCGTAAACGGACCAGGCGCCTTGTCCAATGTGAGCGTCAGCGCATAGGCCTGACGCGGGCTCGGATTCAACTTGGCAAGACCGCGGCCGCCGGCCTGGACGTCGGCTGCTGCAGTGGCCTCGGTGGCGGGGGAGTGGGTCTGGGTCATGCTGGTCTCCGGGGGGTGACAGGCCGTAAGCAAAAGGGCCAGCAGGCTGGGGGTCAACATCTGGCGCAAGGCCGGCCTCCGTGGCAGTGGGGCAGCCAATCTAGTCCGCTCGCGTTCGGCCGGTCAATCGAGACCAGGTGAGGATGAGGCTGCCAGGAAGAGTTGTGCGTGGCAGCAAAGCTGCCATCATCCAGCGCAGCTGCTGCCCCCAAGAGTGCGCCATGCGCAACCGCCCGCGATCACTGCCGCAACACACATCGGTCGCCGCACGCATGCCCTGGCGCCGCAGCTTGCGCATGCGTGTGCTGCTGGCTGCCACCGCCGTGCTGGTGGCCTTGCTGGCAGTGCTGGGCAGGGTGTTCTACCTGGGCGCGCGCGCCGAGCTGGTGGAGGCGGCGCGCACCGAGGTGGATGGTTTGACCGAACAGACTGCGCGCAGCCTGGCGGCCTTGCTCGATTCGGTGCAGGTGAGCGGGCGCACGCTGGCCGCCAGCAGTAGCGGCGTGGGGCTGCAACCGTTCAATCTGCGTGCGTTGCTGCTGGCCACGCTGACCGGCGACCCGGATATCGGAGCGGCGCGGCTGATCATTGCGCCACGCACGCAGAAGGCCCAAGACAGCGGGTTTGTGTGGTACGTGCACCGCAGCGGCACCCACGTCTTGGAAAAATCCGCGCTGGAACTGGGCTACGACTATCGCGCAATGCCCTGGTATCTGCGCACCCAGCGCGAGGGCCGCGCATGGTGGTCCGAGCCCTACCTGGATGCCAACGGCGGCGGCCTGTACACCAGCTACAACCTGCCGCTGCGCCGGCCTGGCGATGCACCGGATACCGCGCCGGTCGGCATGGTGAGCGTGGATCTGCCGCTGCAGCATCTGCGCGAGATCATCGACCAGCTGCCGCGTGATATCGGCATCCAGACGATGCTGCTGTCGCCGGAAGGCCTGCTGGTCTTCAGCCCTGATCCGGCACTCAATCTGCGCCATTCGCTCATGGCCTACGTGGCCCGTTCGCGCCCGGATCTGCGGCCATTGCAGCGCGCCGTGGCGGCCGGCCAGCCGATTTCGTTTTCGCATACCGCGCCCGACGGCGAGCACTTTCTGACCCATAGCGCGGCGGTGGGGCGCAGCGGCTGGACCTTCGTGTTGTCGGCCTCCGAAGGCTATGTGCTGGCCGGCCTGAACTGGCTGGCGGCGTGGGTGGCGCTGGCCGCGCTGCTGGGCGCGATGGTGTGGTGGTGGTTGATGCGGCGGATCACGCGCAAGTTGACGCGGCCGATCGAAGAACTGACAGACACCGCCGAGCACTTCCGGCGCGGCGAATTCGAGTACCCGTTGCAGCACATCGAGCGCGACGACGAGGTCGGCGTGATGGCACGCGCCTTCGACAGCGCGCGCGATGCAATCCGCCACCACATCGCCGAGATCGGCGAGATGACCGCCGCGCGCGAACGCATGCACAGCGAGCTGCAGATTGCGCGCGAGATCCAGCAGGCGATGCTGCCTTCCGGGCGCACCTTCGACCGCGCCAGTTCGCATCTGGAAACCTGCGCATGGCTGGAACCGGCCAAGGCGGTGGGCGGCGATTTCTACCACTTCGTGGAAACTGAACCGGGCTTGCTGTGGTTCGTGGTGGGCGATGTCTCCGACAAGGGTGTGCCGGCGGCCTTGTTCATGGCGCGCGCGGTGAGCGTGCTGGAGATTGCTGCGCGCCGGTACACGCGCCCGGACGCGATCTTGATTGCCGCCTCCACGCGGTTGGCCGAGAACAACGAGACCTGCATGTTCGCCACCGTGCTGTGCGGCCTGATCAACGTGGTGAGCGGCGACTACTGGCTGGCCAGCGCCGGACACGAGCCGCCGTTGTTGATCGATATCGATGGCAAGGCGCGCCCGTTGCCGCTGGAAACCGGTGCGCCGCTGGGAATCGAGCCGCAGGAGTCCTACCCGGTGCTGCAGGGCCGCATGAGCGCCGGGCAGACCTTGCTGGGCTACACCGATGGCGTGACCGAGGCGATGGACGAGCGCGGCGCCAGCTACGGTTTGGAACGGCTCGTGGCGGCACTGCACCCGCGCCGCAGCGCAGCAGCGCAGTGCAAGGCGGTGATCGCCAATATCGCCCGGTTCACCGGTACCGCCGATCCCTACGACGACATCACGCTGCTGGCGATCCGGCTGCGCCAGGAGCATGCTGGGCGGGTCGCACACGCTGGCCGGGACGCGCCCGGAAAGGCAACGACTGCATGAAGCTCGATTTGGCCATCGCGCCATCGCTGGCCCAACTGGCCGGCGCCAACGATGCGCTGGAACAGTCGCTCACGCTCGAGGGCCTGCACGCCGAGCGCATCGGCCAGGTGCGATTGATCGTGGAAGAGCTCGGCTGCAATGCGCTGACCCACGGCCAGTGCGCCGCACAGCCGCTGCGTTTGCAGCTGCAGCTGGACGCGCAGGCGCTGGTGTTGGAAATGCACGATGCCGGCAGCGCCTTCGACCCTTGCGCTGCGCCCATGCCCGAGGTGAGCGACGAGCTCGACGACCGCACCATCGGCGGGCTGGGGTTGTTTTTGGTCCATCAGTTCGCCGATCACATCGACTACCGCCGCGATGGTGCATATAACGTCGTGCGCGTCACCCTGCTGCACCCGTACGCCCCTGTCCCCGAGGCCCTGTCATGACCACCCTTGCCATCCAGATCGACCCGCCGCAAGACACCCGTCAACGCGTCATTCTGACCGGGCGGCTGGACACCCATACCTACCAGGACCTGGACGTGGCGCTGTCGCCGTTGCTGGGCACCCGCATCACCACGCTGGTGCTGGACCTGAGCGCACTGGAATACATTTCCAGCGCCGGCATCCGCTGCATCTTCAAGGCGCGCAAGGCGCTGGCCCAGCGCCAGGGCAAGGTGCTGGTGAGCAACCCGCAACCGCAGATCCGCAAGGTCTTCGACATGGTCAAGGCGGTGCCGTTGAGCGACGTGTTCGCCTCCACCGAAGAGCTGGACGCGTACCTGGCCGCGATGCAGCGCAAGGTGATCGAACAAAGCGCGCAGAGCGATACGCCGATCGTGCCGCACTTCGCCGAAGCCTGAGCGCAGCTGTACTCGCGACTGCGCTCACCGCCGTGTGGGCGCGGCAAGGCGCGGTGCGGCTTGTACCGCGCGCCGCACGGTCGCTGCGGGCCTTCCTTCTGAGCGGACGCCTGCGCGCCGCGTTTCCAGCGCCGCCGACGTCGCCTGCGCGCACATGTGGGGACCTGTGTGCGCGGGTGCCGGCACCACCTTGGTTAGGCTATGACGCCTTTTCCTGCGCGTTGCCATGCCTGCACTGATCATTTTTGATTTCGACGGCACGCTTGCCGATTCGTTTGGTTTTTTTCTGAGCACGCAGCGGCTGCTGGCCGAGCGACATGGCTTTCGCGCGGCACAAGCGCACGAGGTCGACGATGCCCGTCGACTCAGCACGCGCGAACTGCTCAAGGCATCGGGCCTGAGCGCCTGGCGCGTGCCATGGGTGGCAGCCGACTTCATCCGGCTCATGCGTGCTGCGCCGCCGGTGGCGTTGTTTCCCGGTATTGCCCACACCGTGAGCGCGCTGCATGCCGCGGGCACCCGGCTGGCCGTGGTGTCGTCCAACTCCGTGGAGAACGTGCAACGCGCGCTCGGCGCAGCGCTGAGCGCCAGGTTTGCCGTCATCGAAGGCGGCGCGCATCTGCTGGGCAAGCAACGCGCCTTGCGTCGTGTGCTGCGTGCCACCGGGCACACTGCATCGCAAGCGGTCTACGTGGGCGATCAGGTCGCCGACTGGGAGGCCGCACAGGTCGTGGGCCTGCCGTTCGCCGCAGTGGCTTGGGGCTACGCGCATCCGGAGGTGTTTGCCGGATTGGCCGGAACGCAGCTGATCGCGCGGGTGGAAGACCTGCTTGCGCTGGGGACGCGCTAGCACCAGGCGCGCCCTCGTCCGCCCTTCGGGCACCTTTTCCCACCGGTGGGAGAAGGACGTGACGACAGCTTGCGGCCGGCCGCTGGCCCGAGGTGTGCCAACGACGTGGTCCGCCTGTATCGATGGCCGCGCGCATCTGTTGGGTAGACGGCGTGGTTTCGCCGCGTGTTGCGCGCCGCCGCAGATACCCCGTCACAGGCAATGCATGTGAGATCAGGTCGCCGATTGGGCAGCGAACCCATATGCCTGCCCTGCGGTTGGCTTGCTGTCGCTGTTGCTTGCGCAGTTGGTTTCATCCAAGTCGCCTCAAAGCGAGCCGAGCACTGTCGTCATGCGTGGCCGAGGAGGCACCCTCGTCTGAGCGAAGCGAGTTTGGGCGCCGTGCCGCAGCTAACGCCGACCCGACCCGCAGACACCGGCCGACGCATCCACGTTGTATAGAGTCCGGTCTCCTCCGCGACACGACGATCCGCGACTGCCCATGACCGCACCGCCGCCCTACCTGGTCACCCCCAAGCTGCAACGCGCCACCGACGCCGATGTGCAGATGCTTGCCGACTGGCTGGGCCATCCCTTGACGACCGGCTACGCCGAATACGTGACCCGTTGGGGGGCCGGCACCTACGACAATCGCGTGATCGTGCGCCTGCCCGCCGAGATCATCGCCGAGACGCCGGCCGAACAGGCATTCGTGCGGGAATACTTCGATGAGTTCTGGGGCGAGGACCACACCTTGAGCCGCGACGAAGCGGCTCAGGGCGTGGCATTCGCGTACTCGCTCGACGGCGACAAGATCTTCTACAGCCACGCACGCCGCGCACTGTTCGTGCTGCCGCGCCAGGACGAACGCGTGTACTGGATGCCGCAGGGTTTGGCCGACCCGCTGGACTGGGGCGCTGCCGGCCCCGCCCTGCGCTCGGCCTTCGTCAGCTTCGATTCCGGCATCGATCGCGCCACTGTCGAATTGTTCACCGTGCAGGCGCTGAGCGTGGATGCCGTCGCCGATGCCATCCTGCGATTCGCACCGGCGGCCCATCGCACGGATGCGCCGTGGGGTGTCCTGCTCTATCTGCCCGACGTGTATGGCCGCGCGCAGCTCACCCAGGCGCACGGCGACCTGCGCGTTGGCGTACGGCTCGACTACGACACAGAACACTTGCCCCCGGTTGCCTCCATCGTCGCGGCCCTGGAAGCACTGGGCATGTTCGTGACGCAACGCACCGCGTGACGCATACCTGGTGCTGACCGTGAAACTCTCAGTTGTTCGCCCGCCAGGCGAACACCTGTTCGACATCAAGCATCACGCGCATGCCACTCTCCGCGCGCGACTCGCTCAGGCGTGGCTCCCTTGATCGGCCGGGTCAGTCCCCAGCTGCCGCACGTGATGCAGAGTGCAGCACTCCGCCCCGTTCAAGCAGACAACTACACCCCGCCCGAGCGCGGCAACGGCGCCGGTACATTCAACATGCCGCCGGCCGCCACGTAGGCAGCCAGTGCCTGGCCCTGGCTCAGCAAATGCCCGTGCATGGTGCGCTCGGCGCCTTCGGCATCGCCACGTCGCACGCAGTCCATCAATTGGCGATGTTCGGCCAGCGATTGCGCCATGCGCCCGGGCGTGAGCAACTGACGACCGCGGTGCATCTTCAAGATGCGGTGCAGATCGTGCGTCACCCGGATCAACCACGGATTGCCGGCGTACTGCTGCACGGTTTCGTGGATCAGGTAATTGTTGCGGTAGTACTCGGCCACATCGCCGGCCGCCGATGCGGCTTCCATCGCCGCATGCAGCTCTTCCAGGCGCTGCACGCCGGCCGCGTCGATGCGCTTGACCGCATCGTGCGCGCAGCGGCCTTCCAGCATCGCCATCACCGGGAACAACTGGTTGAGGTCTTCCAGCGTCAGCCGGGTGACCCGGCTGCCGCGGCCGGCATCCAGTTGCACCAGGCCTTCGGCAGCGAGCAGCTTGAGACTTTCGCGCAGCGGCGTGCGGCTGATGCCGAGTTCCTCGGCCAGGGCCGGCTCGTCGATCCACTCGCCCGGCGGCAGCGCGTAATCGTAGATCTTCTGACGCAGGCGCTCGGCCACTTCCTCGTACAGCGGCACGCGCTTTTTGGAGGCGCGCGAATCAGGAGCGAGGGTCATGGTGGGCAGGCTGTCGGCATCGGGGCGGGGCGCCCATTCTACGTGGGCGCCCCGCTGCGCTGTGGCGTGTGGCCCGCATCACAGCCAGCCCGGCACCACGAAGACCAGCCACGCTGCCAGCGGCCCCAGCAACACCACCAGGCCGCTGTAGATCAGGAAGCGGCGGAACAGGCCGTCGCGTTCTTCCTTGGCGGCCGAGGCCACCACCAGCGCGCCGTTGGTGGAAAACGGGCTGACATCGACGATGGTGGAGGACACTGCCAGCGCGCAGATCACCCCGGCCGCACCCAATTGGCCCTGCATCAGGAATGGCACCGCCAACGGAATGGTGGCCCCCAGCACCGCTGCCGAGGAGGCAAATGCCGAGACGATACCGCCGACGTAGCAGACCAGCAGCGCGCCCAGCAGCGGCATGCCGATGTGCGAGACACCGGTACCGATGTAGTCCACCGCACCGGATTTTTCCAGCACGGCGATATAGGTCACTACGCCACTGATCAGCAGCACGGTAGACCAGCTGATGCCATCCACCGCGCCTTTCTGTGCGTTGGGCGAAATCAGCGCCAGTGCCACCGCGACCGTGATCGAGACCAGGCCGACGTTGAGGTTGTAGATCAGCGCGGCCACGCCCAGGCCGAGCAGGCCGATCAAGGTGATCACGCGGTCGCGGGTGATCGATACCGCCTCCAATGCCAGCGGGTCGGTGGACAGGGTGCCGCCGCCCGGCGCCACCAGTGCACCGTGCCCTTCGATCGCAAAGCCGCGGTGCGACGCCTGGTCGCCGCCAACCGCAACGTACTGCGCATCGGCCAGCGACAGCTCCTGCCGACGCATCAACTTCAGTCCACCGAAGGCGCAGAAGCAGATGATCGCCATCATCAGGTTGAAGCCCAGGCTGGTGAGGAACACCGCCATCTCGCTGACGTCCAGCCCGGCTTTTTCGACAACCTTGTTGGTGATGCCGCCATACACGCTGATCGGCGAAAAACCGCCGCCCTGTGCACCGTGGATCACCAGCAGCCCCATCATCAACGGATTGATGCGGTACTGCTTGGCAAAGCGCAGCGCCACCGGCCCGATGATGGCCACCGCTGCCGGCCCCAGCGCACCGAAGGCGGTCAGCAACCCGGTAATGACGAACATCACCCACGGGATGGCGACGATGCGCCCCCGCACCGCACGCACCGCCCAATGCACCAGCAAATCGATGGTGCCGTTCTTCTGCGCGATGGCGAACAGATAGGTAATGCCGACCAGGGTCAGGAACAGGTCGCCAGGAAAGCCGGCCAGCACCTCCTTGCCCTCCAGCCCCACCCACACGCCGCCAATGATGAAGGCCAGCGCGAACGCCACCGCCCCCATGTTGATGGGCAATGCAGTGGCGACGATGAACATGATCACCAAGCCAAGAATCGTTGCAATTTGCGGGGTCATGCGCCCTCCCAGACACCTGATACGCGTACAGCACGGATGGCCGCCCGCCACCCTGGGGTCACACCGTGTGCAGCACCTGCCTGATCGTCATGCCGCGCGCTCGCACGCAGCCGTGACCCATTCGACAACACCGTGGGTACTGTGGAATTCGTCCACCGAGCGCGCTTCGCACGCCGGCAGCACCTCGCGCGCCATGCGCGCCAATGCGCTGCCAGGGCCGAGTTCGAGAAACACGCGTGCGCCGCGTTCGGCGGCTTGCACCAGCACGTCGTACCAGCGCACGGTCTGTGCGATCTGCCTGGACAGCGTGTCGACCACCAGGGCGTGCGTGCCGACCGCACGTGCATCGATGCCTGCCAAGACGCGCAGCTTGGGGGCGATGAGGTCTGCGCTTGCCAGTTCTATGGCAAAGCCTTCGGCGGCCTCGCTCAACCACGGCGTGTGCGCCGGCACGCTCACCGGCAGCAAGGTGACGCGCGCACCTTGTGCGCTGGCAGCCTCGCCAAGCGCCTGCAATGCGGCGCGCGGACCGCCGAGCACGGCGTGATCGTCGCCGTTGATGATGGCGAGCGCTGCGCCATGCGTCTGGCACAGCGTTTCCAGGGCGCGCAAGGGCACACCGATCACCGCAATCAGCCCCGCCTGCTGCGGGCTGGCCGCATCCATCAGCCGGGCGCGCGTCGCTGCCAGCTGCAGGCAGGTGTCGGTGGACATGCTGCCGGCCACCGCATGTGCAGCAAGCTCGCCAACGCTATAACCGAGCACCAGCAGCGGCGTGGGAAGCTGCGTGCGCAGTGCCTGCCAATGCGCCAGCGTGCCGGCGCAGACCAGCGGTTGTGCGATGGCATTGGCGTAGCGGCCCGGATCTGCGGCCACTGTATGTGGTGCGACGCCCAGCACACGCTGTGCGCTGGCCATGACGGCGGCTGCCGCAGGCGTATCGCCCAGTCGCGCGAACATCTCGGTGTGTTGGCCGCCTTGGCCAGGGCAGAGCACGGCCAGGCTCATGCGCTGGCCTGACCGAGTTCGCAGGAATGGCCTGCGCGCGCGCTGGCGTGTTCCATCGTGCGAGCAATGTGCCGGGTAACCTGGATGCGGCGATGGACTGGCGGGCACCATGCGAGGTTTGTTGCGACCACAGGCAGGCCAGCAGTCGCTGTGGCTGCAAGCAAAACGCTGCGGCACTGCGTCTGCGCATGCACCACATGTGCTGCAGCCAGCGAGCGAGGACGGCTCATGCCAGCTCCTGCCGATGCAGGAACCATGCACAGGCCAGCAGATCCGCGCTGCCGCCAGGGCTCAGGCGACGGGCGACAAACTGCTGGCCGATGGCATGCAGCTGTGCGCGCCATTGCGGATGCGCAATGCCGCCGTCGGCAAGGAAGGCATTCGCCTGCGCCTTGGCAAATGCCAGGCCTTCCGCCCCGCCACGATGCAAAAGATTGAGATCGTCCACCTGGGCGATGAGCTGCATCAAGGTCTGCGCCAGCGCTGCCTCGCGCGTGGCGCCACCGGCAAGCGTGGTCCGCAATGCAGGCAGGGCGATCTCACGCAGCACTGGATAGCCTGCCGCGGCTTGTTCGCGCACGCCACCGATGCGGTACTGCGCACGCACACGCTGGCCATGGCTGTGCGGGTTCAACGGTGCAGCCTGCAATGCATCGCGCCAGGCGCGTACGCCGTCGCAGACGTGTTCTGCAGTGGGCCGCCGCCCCTGCGCAACCCACAGGCGCGCCGCCTGCGCAGTGAGCAGCCCCAGGCTGAAAATCGCACCGCGATGCGTATTGATGCCACAGGTTGCGCGCAACATCGCCGACTCGGCCCCGATGCCCAGCGCGCGGAGCCGCTCGAATGGCGCGTGGTCGATGCCGGCCTGGGCAATGGCGATAAAATAGCCACGCAAGGCGAACAGGCTGCGCATGAAGGTGGCGGCATCCATGTCGGTGTGGCTGCCGCTGTCGAATGGCGTCACCAAACCCGGCTTGGGCGCGCAGGCCAGCTCCGCATGCAGGGCGCCTACTGCCAGACGACCGAGCCGGTAGGCAGCATCGCGTGGCGGTGCAGGCGCATTGTCAACCCAGGTTTGCTGCAGCTGTGCGCTCATGCCGCACTCCGGACCGGAAACAGCGCAGCACGCGGCAATAGCCGGCAATCCTGGTTGGATTTCACCAACACCTGTTGCGCGTTGCCGGCGTACTCGCGCCAGTTCACCGCGTGGTCACCGGGCAACAGCAGTTCGCCATCGGCACGCAGTCCGTGCCGCTGCTCCCAGCGCTGCAGCAGCGTGACCACCGCGTGCGCGTGCTCGGGAGTGTGGATGGGCCACAGCAGGTCCAGATCCGATTGCGCATGCACATAGGTCAGCCCGGTCAGGGCTTGCCAGGCGAAGCTGCCGAACACACGCGTGTGCAATGCGTGCGCCTGCGCGTGCGCGAGCAGGGCCTGCAGTGCCGGCTGCAGCGCGACCGGCGCATGCGGCATCACCGCATCCAGTGCCAGTGGCGCGGTGCAGCGTGCGATCTCGGTCGCGTGTGCGTGCAGGGCCAGGCGCTGCTTGCCTTCGCCGGGCGGCAGCGGCACGCCAAGCCGAACGGTGCCGGGTGCCTGACTGCCATCGCCACGCGCCACCACCGCGGGCAGGCCGGCCGCGAACCACTGCTGCAACCGTGGCTGCGCGCCAGGCGTGACGGCCTGCCACTGCGCATCCTCGCGCAACCACACCAGGGCGTGGCGGCCAGCCATGCTCAGGCCTCGCCTGCTGCCACGGCGGCAGCGACATCGCGCGCCAGGGTGCGGCCCCCACGTTGCGCGCCGAGCGCGCGGCGTTGGTCGCCATCGGTGGGCGCGGCCAATGCATCGAGCAGTGCCTGCGCCAGATCGCCCTCCCACAGCGATTCCACCGCGCCCATGCGCACGTAGTTTTCCACGCCCGGCGCAAACACCGGCGAGCTCTTGCTCAATGCCTGCAAGGTGTCGACCGATTGCTTGGTCACGCGCGCCATCGCGCGCAGATCCATGACCCGGATCTGCGCATCGGGCAGTGCATGGATATGGTCGGCCATCAACCCGAACGACAGGAATCCACCGCTGACCGATTCGCCGTAGACCAGCGTGATCAGCCGCGCGCCGCGCCTGCGTGCCAACTCCAGTGCGCGTGCCAGGTGGGCGAAATAACCGTTGATGCCGAGGAGTTCATCGCGCCGTGCCAGCCGCTGCCCGGCGGTGTCGGCCAGCATCACGATCGGGCGCTGCGGGTAGGCGCGCGTGCTTGCCAAGACGGTGGCCGCCAAGGCCAAGGCGTGGTCGACACCCACTTCGAGCTTGTTGGCGGTGCCGATCACGGTGACCTCGCCAGCGGCAGTAGTTGCGCTGCCGGTCAGCACATCGTCGTTACGCGCGATGGCGTGACCGAGCGGAAACAGCTGGTCGAGCAGGCGGCTCAGTTCCATGGGAGGCTCCGATCTGCGGTTGCGGCAAGGAAGGCCTCGGTGTCCAGCAGCGGCAGGCGCTGCGCATCGACGATGCCCTGGCGCTTCCAGATCTCCAGCCCGTCGCGGCAATCGCCGTATGCATCAATGCGCGCTGCCAGCTGCTGCTGCGCATGCTCCAACGCCTGCAATGCGGCCTCGCCGGTCGCCTCGGTGAGGGCATCGAGCGTGGCCAACGCTGCATCGGCGAATGCATCGATGCGATCGGCCACCAACGTGTGGGCTTCGCCAATCAGGTAGCGGTGTTTGCCGCCGGTGACGCGCCACACCAGGGCACGGTCGCGCGCGTCGAACTCCTCCACCCCACGCACGGTTTCGATCACGTCCGGGCCGGACAACGACAAGCGGCCTTCTTCGGACATGATCACCGCGCTGCAGCAGCGCGCCACGATGCCCATGCCGCCGAATGCACCGTTGCCGCTGCCGATCAAGGCCAGCACCGGCACACCGGCGGCACGCGCGCCCAAGGTGGCACGCATGATTTCGGAGATGGCGATGAGCCCGGCGTTGGCTTCATGCAGACGCACGCCGCCGGTGTCCAGCAGCAACAGCACCGCTGCCGGCTGCGTGGTTGCGGCGCGCTCCAGCAGGCCAGTGAGCTTGGCGCCATGCACTTCGCCCACGCCGCCGCCCATGAAGGCGCCTTGTTGCGCCGCGATCAACACATCGCGGCCGCGCAATGTGCCTTCGCCCACCACGATGCCGTCATCGAAGGCGCCGGGTGTTTCCAGTTGTGCCAGATGCGGGCTGATCAAGCGACGACGCGGGCCAACGAACTCGCGAAAGCTGCAGGCATCCAGCACGCCATCGATGCGCTCGCGCGCATCGGCCTCGTAATAGCTGCGCTCGGCCATGGGAATGGTGGTGCTCATACATATCTCCCGACAACACACGTAGGAGCGCACCTGGGCGCGACTGAAGCGGTACCGGGAAAGCCCTTCGCGCCCGGGTGCGCTCCTACGGGATTGCGGCGGTCGGCACGATCGACAATGGTGCTCCCGACGACGCGCGTAGGAGCGAACCTGGGCGCGACCGGGGCATGACTGGGAATGCCCGTCGCGCCCGGGTGCGCTCCTACGGAATAGCTGCGGCGACTCATGCAACCTCTCCCTGCAGCACATCCAGCGCTTGTTCCAGGCGCAGGCTCACCACCGCCGGCGTGGCGCCGACATCGTTGATGCTGATGCGCACATCGCGCAGTGGATGACGTGCGGCGAAATCGTCCAGCACTGCCTGCCAGATCGCGCCAAAGCCACGTGCGGCGGTGAGGATCTCGATTTCCATGGCACCGTCGAGCGGCACGCGCTCGACCAGCACTTCCAGATTGCCGGAAGCCACGACACCGACCAGCGCGTGTTCCAGCCCCGCGCGTGCACCGCGCTGGCCATCAAAGCGATATCGCAGGGTTTCCATGCTGTGCCCTTACCAATTGCGAAAACGTTTCGGCGGGTCGTACAAGCCGCCGGACCAACGCACCAGGTCCTTGACCGTGCGCGCTGCCAACAAATCGCGCGTGGCATCGCGCGGGCGAATGCCCAAATCGTCCGGCCGCTTGATGACGCCGCGGTCGCGCAGGTTTTCGACCATGCGCTTGTCGCGCCCCAGGCCCACTGCGGTATAGCCGGACACGCCACGGATGGCCTGCTCGCGTTCCTCCGGCGTGCGGCACAACAGCAGGTTGGCGATGCCCTCTTCGGTGAGTACATGGCTGACATCGTCGCCGTAGATCATCACCGGCGGCAGCGGCATGTTGGCGCGCTCTGCCAATTCCCAGGCGTCGAGTTTGTCGACGAAGGCCGGCGCCATGTGTTCGCGGAAGGTCTCCACCATCTGCACCACCAGCTTGCGCCCACGCGGCATCTCGCCCGGCATTGCCGCTTCGCGCCCGGCCTTGAGCCAGGCGGCGCTGGCATGCCGGCGACCGCGCGCATCCGAACCCATGTTGGGCGCGCCGCCGAAACCGGCAATGCGGTCGCGCGTGGCGGTGGAACTGTTGCCCTGCAAATCGATCTGCAACGTGGAGCCGATGAACATGTCGCAGGCATACAGCCCGGCGGTCTGCGACAGCGCGCGGTTGGAGCGCATGCTGCCATCGGCGCCGGTAAAGAAGACGTCCGGGCGTGCGGCGATGTAGTTCTCCATGCCCAGCTCGGAACCGAACGAGTGCACCGACTGCACGAAACCCGATTCGATCGCGGGGATCAGCGCCGGATGCGGATTGAGCGCCCAATGCCGGCAGATCTTGCCCTTCAACCCCAACGATTCGGCATAGGTCGGCAATAGCAGTTCGATGGCGGCAGTATCGAAACCGATGCCGTGATTGAGCCGGTCCACGCCGTATTCGGCATAGATGCCTTTGATGGCCATCATCGCCATCAACACCTGGATCTCGGAGATCTGCGCCGGGTCGCGGGTGAACAGCGGTTCGATGTAATTGGGCTTGGGCGCCTGGGTCACGAAATCTACCCAATCGGCAGGAATATCCACGCGCGGCAAGGTGTCGAGGATTTCGTTGACCTGCGCGATCACGATGCCGCCCTTGAACGCGGTGGCTTCCACGATCACCGGCGTGTCTTCGGTATTGGGGCCGGTATAGAGATTGCCGTGGCGATCGGCCGCCTGCGCGGTGACCAGTGCGATGCGCGGGGTCAGGTCGATGAAGTAGCGGCCGAACAACTCCAGATAGGTGTGGATGGCACCGATTTCGATACGACCTTCACTGACCAGCCCGGCCAGGCGCGCTGCCTGCGGGCCGGAAAACGAAAAATCCAGGCGCTTGGCGATGCCGCGTTCGAAGACGTCCAGATGCGCGGCTAGCGATAGCACCGATTGCACCATGTGCAGGTCATGCACGCGGGCCGGATCCACCTCGGTGAGGCAACGTGCCAGGAAATCGGCCTGCTTCTGGTTGTTGCCTTCCAGGCACACGCGGTCGCCGGGCTCGATCACCGCTTCCAGCAGCGCCACCACATCGTCGGCAGCCACCACGCGGCCCTGCGGCGCCAGCGCGGCGGCCCGCTGCAAGCGCTGACGCCGGCTTTCGGCCTGGGTGTCCCACTGTCGACTCATGCCTCTGCCTCGCCGGGGCAAGCCCGTAATGTCAAAGTAATTACATCGTAATTATGGATTCCGTGCATGTCTAGACGCGTTGCAGCATCCGGGTCGTCGCCGGAGGGGCGGTCACCCACCCGAGAGTCGGGCGCTTGTGCATCAACGCACTTCGATATATCGTTTCTCCATGCTTCGATATATCGAATGAAAAAGCGCCCCCCCTTCAGCCCATCGGCCGATCTCGATGCGGCGCCTGCCAGTGGTCGCAGTGACAGCGCACGCGTGCGCCCGCTTGAGCACGGTGATCTGCGCCTGCTGCTGCTGGCGCTGATTGCCGAGCGCCCGTGCCATGGCTATGAGCTGATGCGACAGATCGCCGCCCTGTTCAAGGGGCTGTACACACCCAGCGCCGGGGCGATTTATCCGGCGCTGGCGCAGCTGGAAGCGGCCGGCTGGGTGCATACCGATCTGGATGCCGGCCGCAAGCGCTATCAGGTCACGGCCGCTGGCGGCTACTACGTTGCACAGCAACGCGATGCGCTCGATGCCGCCTTGGCCCGTACCCATCGGCGCGCGCGCGAGTTGATCAAGTCGCAAACGCCGGCCCCGATTCGCGAGGCGATTCATCGCATCAAACATGGTTTGTTCGCGCGCCACGGGCAATGGAACGCGGCAGAGACCGCGCGGATTGCTGCATTACTCAACGCCGCCGCCGACGGCATGGAGCGCGACGACGACTGAGCCGGTGTCGTGCGGTGACGTTTGGGGCCGGCCTGACAGCGATCTGCGAGCTGCGTAGGTCGATCCAGCGACGGCACTGCCTTCGATTCCAGGCAATGCCACTGCACGCAGCTTCGCATTTCCCCTCATCTGCTCCTGCGGGACACGTCTCGCGCAGGGAGAAGGCAACGCCACTGCGCTGGGTGACAGCGCATCACCGTGGCAGGTCGCCACTCACCACCTCATTGACTGATCACGCAGTGATTTCCTAACGCTCCATCCCTCTCCCGCACCGCCGCGCATCCCTGCGGCCCTCCAGGAATTGCACCCCATGGCTGCACACACCAATACCCAACTCCGTCGCGACCCACGCCTGCGCTCCGTGCAGGTGCTGCGTTGCGAAGCGATCACCCCGCACATGCGCCGCATCGTGTTCGGCGGCGGCGAACTGGCCGGTTTCCAGAGCGAGGCGCCAGACGATCACGTCAAACTGTTCTTTCCCAATGCCGACGGCGCCTTCGTGCTGCCGACCATGATGCCGGAAGGCCCGCGCTACGAGGAAGGCGCGCTGCCTTCGCCGGCGCGCGACTACACGCCACGCGCTTTCGATCCGCAGAGCGGCGAGTTGAGCATCGACTTCGTGTTGCACGGCGAGGGCGTGGCCTCCAGTTGGGCCGCGCGCGCGCAGCCCGGCGACCCACTGAAAATCGGCGGCCCGCGCGGCTCGTTCCTGGTTGCCGACGACTATGACCACTACGTATTGATCGGTGACGAAACCGCGCTGCCGGCGATTGGCCGCTGGCTCGAAGCGATGCCCGCCGGCATGCACGCACAGGTGTTCATCGAGATCGCCGACGCCGCCGAGCGGCAGGAACTGCTCAGCGCCGCCGAAGTGCAGGTGAACTGGCTGGAGCGCAATGGCTTCGAAGCCGCCAGCAGCACCCTGCTGGAAGACAGCCTGCGCGACTACGAGCCACAGGATGGCGACACGTTCTACTGGATCGGCGCCGAGTCGACGCGTGCGCGCGCCATGCGCAAGTTCCTGGAAGAGCACCTGGGCGTGGGCAAGGACGATGTGCGCGCCAAGGGCTATTGGAAGGCGACCTCGGATGACTCAGCGGTGATTGCGGGTTGAACCCGCTCACGTAAGATGGATGCTGCAATCGCAGGTCATGCAACCGCCGTTCCCCCTGGGCACGATAAGCGAGACGCAAGCATGAAAGACTCCCCAGAAATTCATCGCCGTCGCATCCTGAAAGCCGCAGCAGTTACCGCCCTTTTGGCAGCATCGCCCTTCGCCATGTCCTCAGGGCAGCAGGGCGATCCAGCGCCCCAGCACCTCGTCGCCCCTGATCGTCAGTTGTTGGAGATCAGAGTGCGTGGCGACCTGAGCGGCAGAGACGTTGAGTTGGAGCTCACCCCTGGCGAGCTGTCTCCCATCGTCAAGCTGCCTGATCGCCGAAGCTATCGTGTAAAAGCCTCGACGATTCGCACTGACCCCAGGTTCGGACCGATCTATGCGTTGGTTCTGGCAGACGCGTCCGGCAACCCGCTCAACCGGATGAACATCGCGAGCAATACGACCGCGACGTTTGGCGAACAGCGGGTACAGGTGTATCTGCTATCGCTGGAGCAAGCCACACACGTTCAAAGCGTATCCAAAGCGCAAGGGCGTTATAGGTAAGCCCCTGATCGTGGAGGCCCTCAGCGTCAGGGCCTCCGTTCATTGATGGCACGCGATGAGCGCCAGCTCACGACCCCGCCGGCCAGGAGCGCAGCTCAGGCAAGTCCGCTTGCACCTGCGCCGGATCGATGCGCGTATGCAGCCAGGCCAGCGCGACCGGCAACGGACACAGGTACTGGCCATGACAGCCGGGCAGCACCAGGGTGGACGAGGCCAGCGCATCACCATCGAAGCGGCCGCTGCGCAACGCCGCCAGGCTGGGCATCAAGGTCCGCACGCGCAGCAACGGCGCGCCGTCGCGTTCGAGCACGTCCAGCACCAACGCGCCACCGGGCGGATAGTCGTCGGGACGATCGCTGCGATGCCAGTCCACACCGAGCAGGCCGCCGAGCGTGGCCAGATTGGTGTCGTGGCCGACCAGCACCAGCAGGCGGGTGGACGGCGGCGCCAGGGCCGCCACCGACGGCGCTTGCCCAACCGCTGCCTGCACGGTGGCCAGCAGATGCGCGAGCAGGTTGGACGCCGCCGCGCGGGCGCCCGGCAACGGGCGCTTGCTTTGAGCGAACGAGGCGTTGTGCAAGCTAATCAACTGCGCCACTGCGGCGCGATCCACCCGACCCCAGCCCAGCTGTGCGGCATCGAAACCTTCGACGTCCTCCAGCATCAGGTCCTCGGCCAGTCCACCGGCCAGCTTGAGGGTGCTGGCGGCGGCCGGCGAGCCGTCGCGCGTGGCCGGATCGTAGAGCAGGCTCTCCGGCGGCGGCACGACACAGCGCCCATGCTGGCAGCCGCTCAACACCGCCTGCAGTTGCGCCAACTGCGCACGGGTGTCGGCCTCCAGCCGCACCGGCGGTGCGGACGCCTTGCCGCCATCGAACACTGCATTGCGCTCGCCCTCCGGCAGGGCCTGGTAGTGCACTGCGCAGTCCGGCGCCATGCCCTGCAGCAGCGCTTGCGCGCTGGCGTGGTTGCGGGCGGTACTGTCGGCGATGGTGACGATCTGTTCGGTGCCCGCGCAGCCACGGGCCGGCAGCCCAAGCGGCGGCGCCAGCAGCGCGCGATAACGTGCGCCCAACGCCTGCATGCCGGCTCGTCCGTGCGGCGTCAGCTGGCCCTCGGCCACCGGCCAGTGCGGCCACGGCTGCGCGCTGTAGCGATCCAGTTCGCTGCCGGGCTGGGTCGGTGCACGGATGCCATGCCGCACCAGCACGATGCTCAGGCGTAGGTGCGCGGTTGCGGCGGCGGTCTCTTTTGCCACAACCGGTTTTGCCATCGGCAGGCAGAGCGCCAGACCCAGCAGGGCGTGCCACATCGTCGTGGCAAAAGAGCGATTACGCATGGCTTGCCTCAGAAGGTCGCCGACAACGCGAGCACGACCCCGCGTCCAGACCGACCGACAGACTGCTGTGCATGGACGGCACGCACACCGACGGTGCGCGTGCCGCCAGGCCGGACACCGCGGCGACGCAAAGGCTGCGCTTGCAAGAACAGAAGCAGCGATCTACCCAAGCGCACGACAGACATCACCGGTCCAGAAAAATGTGCCCAGCCTGCGTGGACCGGATGACGCGTGGATGACAACCGCCAACTCCGTTGCCGTGCGTTGCGCCTGGCAGTGGATGAGCGGCGATGGCGAAGGCGCGATCTGCGGACAGCGACGCTGCATCAAGTTTGCCCAACGCCGCGGCGACCACCTGTTTGCCGATGCCAGAGTCCACGCCGCTGACGCTGCCGGCGATGCCGTACGCGGCGGCGCTTCCCAAGACACGCCCCGACACGCAGGCTGCCCCAACATGTCGTGCCCACACCCGACGGGTCGCACGTGGTCGTCCCCCTCAACGACAAAGGCCCGCCGAAGCGGGCCTTTGCCTGGACAGCAGCCAGACCGCTTACTTGGCTGCGGCATCCTTCGCCGCAGCATCGCCGGCCTTGGCCTGCAGGGCTTCGGTGGTGATGCGGATCTTCACTTCGTCGCTGACGTTCGGGGCGTACTGGCCCAGGCCGAAATCGCTGCGCTTGATGGTGGTGGTGGCGTCGAAACCGGCGGCCGGCACCTTCTTCATCGGGTGCTCGCCGGCACCGTTGAGGGTGACGTCCAGCACGACCGGCTTGGTCTGACCCTTGATGGTCAGGTCGCCGGTGACGGTCAGCTTGTTGGTGCCGGCAGCTTCCACCTTGGTGCTCTTGAAGGTGGCGGTCGGGAACTTGGCCGCGTCGAAGAAGTCACCGCTCTTGAGGTGTTCGTCGAACTTGGCGGTGAAGCTGTTCAAGCCGGACAGCGGCAGGGTGACCTGCACCGTGGACTTGGTCACGTCGGCCGCGTCGTACACCAGGGTGCCGTCGACATTGCCGAAGTGCGCGCTCGGGTTGGAGAAGCCGAAGTGGCTCCACTGCGCCAGCACGTCGGTGTGCGACGGGTCCAGGGTGTAGGTGCCCGACGCCACTTCCACGGCCGGGGCGGTCGAGGCGGCAGCCGCCGGTGCCGGCGCCGGCGCAGCAGCGGCGTCGGCCGGTGCGGTGGCAGCGGCCGGGGTTTCGGCGGCCGGAGCGGCAGTGTTGTCGGCCGGCTTGGAGCAGGCGGCAATGGCCAGGGTCAGGGCGAGCGGCAGCAACAGCTTGTGGGTGGTCTTCATTGGAACTCCATGGGATGAGAGACGCGTCGGATCAACGCGGGTGGGACAGATGCAGACGGACGAGGACTGCAGGAAACGCAAGACACCATGTACGTCGACACGGCGAGCCAGATCAAGCGATCGGCCGGCAAACGGCCAACTGCGTCGCTTGAACGTGGCAGGCACACGCGGTAGCCGGGCCGGCACGCGCCGCCCATGGCGCTGCGCCGCAGCCGGCACGCATGTATCGCCTTACTCGAAACGCGCCGCTTCGTCGAAGCTCAGGCGTGGCGAACGCGGGAACAGCCCGGCCGGGTCGCCGTAGCCAAGATTGACCAGGAAGTTGGACTTGATCGGCGTACCGGCGAAGAACGCCGCATCCACCTTGGCGTTGTCGAAGCCGGACATCGGGCCGGCATCCAGCCCCAGCGCACGCGCGGCCAGAATCAGGTAGGCGCCCTGCAGTGAGCCATTGCGGAACGCCGATTCGGTGCGGCCCTCGCGCGGGCCGTCGAACCAGCTCTTGGCGTCGGCATGCGGGAACAGGTACGGCAGCTTCTCGTGGAAGTCTTCGTCGTGCGCCACGATCACCGTCACCGGTGCGGCCAGCGTCTTGGCGGCATTGCCCTCCGACAGCGCCGGCTTGAGCTTGGCCTTGCCCTCGGCGCTGGTCACGAATACAAAGCGCGCCGGACCGCTATTGGCCGCGGTGGGGCCCCACTTCACCAGCTCATACAGCTCACGCAGCACCTCGTGGCTGACCGGCGTGTCGGCAAACGCGTTTTGCGTGCGGGCGGTGCGGAACAGCTGATCCAGTGCGGCGGCGTTGAGCGAGTCGGACATGAGCACTCCAGGGGAAGGGGTGGTGCGACGGTAGGCTGCGGCGTCGGCGCCAGTGTGAAGACCCGCAGTGTAGAGTGGCGCGATTGCCGCCACACGCGTTCAATCTGAAACAAATCTATGTCGGATCTGAAACGATGGGGCTGACCTGGGCACTGAGCGACGGCCGTGCCGGCAATGCGCGCCAGGCCGAAGCGCTGGCGCGTGCACTGCAGCCCGATGCCTGTCAGCCCCTGCACCTGCAGACCAACGCGCCGTGGCGTTGGGCGGCGCCGCGGCGGCTCCCCGGCGCACGGCAGGCCTTCGGCGCGCAATTTGCCCGGCAACTGCAGCAGCCCCCGGCGCTTGTCATCGGCTGCGGCCGGCAGGCGGCGCTGGCGACCCGGTTGCTGCGTGCCCAGGGCAGCCGCAGCGTGCAGATCCTGGATCCGCGGCTGGACCCGCGTCACTGGGACCTGCTGGTCGTGCCCGAGCACGATGCACTGCGCGGCAGCAACGTACTCACCCTGCTCGGCAGCCTGCATCCGGTGGACGATGCGTGGCTGGCGGCCGGCCGGGCCGCGTTCCCCGCAATCGGCGGCTTGCCGGGCCCGCGGCTGGCCTTGCTGGTCGGTGGGCCCACCGACCAGGTGCCATGGACGCTACAGGCGCTGGCGGCCCTGTGCACGTCGTTGCGTGCCCAACTGCGCGCGCTGGGCGGCAGCCTGCTGGTGACCATCTCGCGCCGCACGCCGGGCGATGCAATCGCAACGGTGCGCGCGGCCTGCGCCGGCCTGCCGCATCTGCTGTGGTGCGACGAGCGCGATGGGCCCAACCCATACGCCGGCCTGCTCGGCTGGGCCGATGCCATCGTGGCCAGCGCCGATTCGGTCAACCTGCTCTCCGAAGCCTGCGCCACCCGTGTGGCGGTGGCCGCCGCGTTCGGCGAACAGGCACGCGGGCGCGTGGGCAACTACCTGCACGCATTGCGACAACGCCAGCGTTTGCGCCCGGCAGATGAAGTTATCGCCGGCGCTGTCGATATCGTGGCAGTGCGCGAAACCGAGCGCATCGCCATGCAGGTGCGTGCGCGCCTGCTGGCATGACCCAAGGCCCATCAGCGGGCCACTGAGACCCAGAGCGGCCAATAAAACGACTACGCAACCGCCAGGCGAGCGCGGCCGGTGTTCAGAATCGGCATGTACCACGCGTACACGCCGGTTCCTGTGCGCCGTCCACGCCCACCTGACGACCGCTCGCTACGTTTTGTCAGCCACTCTCAGGACGCTGCGCATGACCGGGACAATCGACGCGCGATGGATGGGGCACACCCGGCGCCGGGCGATCGCACTGCTGGTCCTTGCCGCATTACCGCTGGCCGCCATCGCAGCAGCACCGCGCTGCGTACCGCGCTAACCATCACCGCACGCCACCGCCGCGATGTTCGACCTGGCCGGCTCCACCGCGCAGGCACTGGATGCGTTGCCCGACGCCAAGGTGGTGCTGCTGGCACGCGGCGGGCCGGACCTAAGCCGCTAGGGCCTGAAACACAGCCACCTGGCGTTCGCCGTGCGCGACGACGATGGCATCTGGCGCGTGCGGCACCTGCTCAATCGCTGCAAAGCGATGCCTCGCAGCTCTCTATCGAAAGCCTGAGCAATTTCGTCGGCGAGCGTGCGTTGAGCAGCGATCAGCGCGTGGGCATTCTCACCCTGGCATTACAGCAACGTCTGCACGCACTGCCCAGTGGCAGCGGCGACCTCGCCCACCGCCTGCATGAGACGCGCTAAGGATGGTCTGATCAATGCGGCCAGAGGATGCGTCGACCCGCATCGGTAGCGCTGACTACGCTCACACCTTCGGTTTTTCGCTGTTTCCAGCGCATTCTCGGGGCGTTCTCCCCATTACAGGCACAACTTCCCAACGGCAGGCATCAACTGCTTCCGCTTCAGCCACAGGTTCGACAGCGCAAAGAGCGTCAGCACCTGCGCGGTGTTTTTGACCAGGCCGCGATAGCGCACCTTGGCATAGCCAAACTGGCGCTTGATCACCCGAAACGGATGTTCCACCTTCGCACGCAGGCTGGCCTTGGTGTGCTCCCAGCGCTTGGCCAACTTCAGTTCGCGCTTGTTCTTGATCTGCTTCAGCTTCGAGGGCTTCTCCGCGATCAGGTAGCGTAGCTTGCGCTTGCCCTTGATCTCATCGCGCTTCTCAAGCCCGGTGTAGCCGCTGTCCCCACACACCGTGTCTTCCTTGCCATGCAGCAGCTTGTGCGCTTGCGTGATGTCCGCCACGTTGGCTGCCGTGCATTCCACGTGGTGCACTAGGCCGGATTCATCATCCACTCCAATGTGCGCCTTCATCCCGAAGAAGTATTGGTTGCCCTTCTTGGTCTGGCGCATCTCCGGATCGCGCTCACCGTCCTTGTTCTTGGTCGAACTGGGCGCAGAGATAATCGTGGCATCCACAATCGTCCCGCCGCGCAGGCTCTGACCCTTGCGCGACAGATGCGCGTTCACCCGATTGAACAGCTTGCGCGCCAAATCGTGCTGCTCCAGCAGATGGCGAAAGTTGAGAATCGTCGTCTCGTCCGGCACCTCATCCAGCCCGCCGATCTTGGCGAAACGGCGCATCGACACCGTGTCGTACAAGGCTTCTTCCGCCGATGGATCGCTCAATGCATACCACTGCTGCAAAAAGTGGATGCGCAGCATCGTCTCCAGCCGATACGGCTGTCGTCCCGGTTGCCCCGACTTCGGATAGTGCGGCTCGATCAGCCCCAGCAGCTCCTTCCACGGCACGACCTGCTCCATCTCGGCCAAAAACACCTCACGCCGCGTCCGCTTGCGCTTGCCGTCGTACTCCGCGTCGCCGAAGGTCAGCTGCATCGAAATCGTCTACTCGGGTCGATGATCGATTGTGGCAGATCAGGACGGATTGTTCAGAGTTTCCCTAAAGCATCGTGGCGTATCCGTTTTCCACCGAATCAAAACTCCAACCAATGGGGTGCTGGAAGTGCTGGCCGCGGCGCTGGCGGCCGATGCGCCACCGGCGGTCGCGATTGCCAACCGCCGTGACGCACAGGCATGGCTGCGCACCGTGCGCTATCACCCAAGCGCCCTGCATCTGGACCTGAGCAGCGCATCGCGCGCGTTTTGTCGCGGCCAATGCGGCGATCACCGATCATCCTGTGAGCGAACATGTGTCCGGCAATTATTCGGTGGTTACGGTCGAATCGGTGTTCGACTTTCTGCATCAGCGCGACGCGGTGGACAAGGAACTTTCGATTGCACGCGCCGCCCCTACTCCTGGAGAAACGCCATGATGCACGTCCGTTTCTCGCTGCCAGCGCATGCCTGTTCGCCGCCTTGACCTTGCCCTGCGCGCATGCCGGCGAAGCGACCACACCCGGCGAAAAATCCGAGTTCTATTCGGCGCTGTCTCTCGCCATGCCAGCGCTGATCGCGTCCGGTGTGTTTGCCTGCGTTGTTGCCGGACCACTCACTGCATCGAGTGAGATGGCCGCGTCACGTCGTAAGGCGCACGCAGGCAAGCTGCCGCCAATGCGCGTGCAAGCCGTCGGCACCCTGCCTGCGGGTGCACGCCAGGTGCGCCTGCGGGACCCGCAACAAGCCGAGAACACCGCAGTGCTGCAGTGGCAGGCACACCAGGACGACCCCGGCCCAGGATCCGTGTCGGAGAAATGGTGAGGTTCCAACCTAGCCCCGCAGGCAGCGGCTGGACCGTGCATACGGGACAAGGGAAAGCATTGGCGTTCGTACCGACAGAAGCGGCTGCCGCATACGGCAGCAGCCAGACCTGGTGACATCCACTCATGCGCCGCAGGCCGGGTCCACCTCTGATCGACCGCAGCGCGATCGTCGTTGCATCGGCGGCGTTGCCACGACGCCGATGCCTCCAACCGCGCTGCGTTACGGATTGCTGGGAGAACGCGGAATGCCGGCAGGCGCCGCGTCCAGCGCGCCGATCATCAGCCGCACGATGGGGGTTCCCAAGCCGGTGGTGTAGTTGTACTTGCCGGCGATCGGCACATCGTTGCCGATGACCCCGTTATTGCCGGGGATGCCGCGGTGGTAGGCCTGCGGGCCGTTGGCGGCCAGGCGATACAGGTAATCGTTGAGATTGCCCTGGCGGCCCTGCTTCTGCACCAGCAACGCGGCCACGCTGGCGAACTCCGGCGCCGCCACGCTGGTGCCGATCAACTTGGTGAGCGCACCTGCCACGTAGATGGACACCGAGCTGGTGCCCTGCTGACAGGGATGCACGGCGATTCCCGGGCAACCACCCACCAGCATGCCGACATCGGGCAATGCGCGCATCGACGTGCGCGTGCCGCCCAGCGCGCGCAGCTGATACGCCGGCCGCTGGAACAGCGTGCTGACGCCACCACCGGCGCCCCAGTAGCCGCCACTGAGCAGTGCGCCCACGCCATACGGGTCCTCGGCCTGCAACGGGTCGGCAAACGCGCTTTCGCTCAGGTAGCTCGAATCCAGGCTGCCCTTCGTGTAGGCAGTGAGCAGGTTGCCGCCACCGACCGCGGTCACATACGCATCGGCGGCGGGCCAATGCACGCTGGGGACGTACCGGCCGTTCTTGCCTTCCACCAGGTATTGGGTGTCCGGGCAATCCAGGCCGGCATTGTCGCCGCTGGAGGCGACGAAGCTGATGCCCTGCGCGTTGCCTTGCTTGAAGACCGAATCGAACACGCCAAGGATGGAGGTGGCGTCCTTGCCGTTATAGGCCGCGGTGAAGACCTGTTCGCAGAACCCGAACGAGGAACTGACCACGTCGGCCTCATTGTCCTGCACGATCTGTCGGTAACCGGCCAGGATGGAATCGATGGACAGATCGGGGATCACATACAGCAGCACGTGCGCGCCCGGTGCGCCGCCAAGCGCCATGTCCACATCGAGCGTTGCCTCGCGCGCCGCAGCGCGATTGCCATCCTGCACCCCGGGCTTGGCACCGGCCACATAGCGGCGTGCATACAGGGTTGGATTGGCGTGGTTGGCGGCATAGCGGCTGAAGCGCTCGTGGTCGAACATCGCGGCGATGTCGGTGTCCAGCACGTCGCTGCCGATCAACACGGCGATCGTGCTGCCGCTCCCGTCGAGCCGCTGTTGCTTGCCTGGCGCACCGATCATCGTCTGGTAGGACGGATAGCCGTAGGCCTGCTTGAGATCGTTGTACCAATAGCTGGTGGTGCCACCGCCAGTGCGGTTGCCGGGGTCGGCGGCCAGCATGCGCGAGTCCATGCGTGCCGCCGGCAGCCCACGGCTCAGGCCGGTGACGGTGACACCGTTGGCACGCAGCGCGGCCGGCAGCTGCAGCGGAGCGGCAGCCGCCAGGCGTACCTGCTGGCCGGCATTCAGATCAGCCACCAACGGCGCGGCAAACAACCGCTCCACGCTGTCGGCATTCGCGCTGACATGCAGGGTTGGCCCCTGCTGCACCACGGTCATGTGTGCGGCCTGCAGGGCGGCGCGCACCTGCGCGAGCTGCGCAGGCGCCGGACCAAAACGCCGCTGGAATTCGGCCGCCGACAGCCACTTGTGGTACTGCGGCGACAGCGGGTCCTGGATGTCGGCCAGCAGCGCATTCAGCGCTACCTGGTCGCGTGATGGCAGATGCACATCGAAGGACACGGGCGCTGCGCGCAAGCTGGCCGTCATCGCGTCAAGCCGGGCATCGGGGACGGTTGTGGCAGCGCTGGCGCTGCCGAAGGCCAAGAGCGAAGCGGACAACACGGCCGCCAGCAGCGGCCGACAGCGGATGCGAGTAAGCATGGATCTCTCCGGGGGGCACAGCAGTGAGCGAGGCCGAATGGCATCGCAGGGGCGCGCACGACCGCTCGCGACCAACGGCGCGATCATGTCGACACGAGAACGAAAAGCAGATGCCGGCCGCGATCGATGGCCGCGGCGGCCGCGACACGCACACCTGACCGCTGCAACAGACGACAGCAAGACCCAACGCTGCCAGTGCATCATCGCGACACTGCACATTCGGCGGCTATCTCCATCGGCATCGGCAGGTCGCGGGGCTTGCAAGAACTGCCATCAATCAGACGGCGGGTCGGGAGCCGGGACGATACGTGCGATGTCTACCGCTGAAATACCCGCGGGCGAGATTGTGTCGCCACCAGCGAGGTGCGCATGTCTGCGGCTGCAGGTGCCGCTGCAAGCCAGCTCGCCCGCCTGGCCGTCTCACGCTGCACGCCGTTGCCGCGAGCACCTGCGAGCGCCCATTGCGCGCACATGCAGCCGCTCACGGCCCCACTTGCTACGCCGAGACTGCGGCTCGCCTTGCGATCACCGCGTGCTGCCGATGCCGCCAGTCGGGCGTCAGGTGTACGCGTGACCGATGACGCCCCGATGCCGGGGCGCAGGCTTGCCCCGCTCTGCACATCGCCTGCCGACACTGCCGACACTGCCGCCGAGCCTATGCGCCGCCACGAACGCAGGCGCGCGCGCCTTTCGACTGCAGCCGAGGCGCGCACGCGCCCCGTCGTCGTCGCCGACGATACAGGCACGCCCTGGCGCCAGGCGCCGGCGCAATACGGGAAAGGGTCTTTGCGCACCGAGGCCATGGCCGGCGAGCGCAGCGCTGCGCTGGTCCAGGCCTGCCGTCGCAGCGATAATTGCGCGCCCCATAACACCGTGTCGCCATGCGTCGTGCCTCGCCACCTGCATTTGCCCCGCTCACCACCCGTGCATTGCTCTGGGCGGTGCTGGCAATGGGCGCGGTGGTGCTGCTGTCCAACATCCTGGTGCAATACCCGATCAACGACTGGCTGACCTGGGGCGCGTTCTCCTATCCGCTGGCGTTCCTGGTCAGCAACCTGATCAACCGCCGCTTCGGTCCACGCGCTGCACGCCACGTTGCCTGGTGCGGGTTCGCGCTGGCGGTGCTGCTGTCGATCTGGCTGGCGACGCCGCGCATTGCAGTGGCCTCGTGCAGCGCTTTCATCGCGGCGCAATTGCTGGACATCAGCGTGTTCGACCGCCTGCGCGACGGCAGCTGGTGGCGCGCACCGATCGTGGCCACCACCTGCAGCGCCACCCTGGATACCACCCTCTTCTGGAGCATCGCGTTTGCCGGCGCGAGCCTGCCGTGGATCAGCTGGGCCGCAGGCGATCTGGCGGTAAAACTGGGCATGGGCGTGTTCCTGCTCGGCCCGTTTCGCGCCCTGCTGTGGCGGAGTGCGCCGCGTCGGTAGAACGCATGACGCTCCTGGGTGCAGGGCATCCCGCCAGGACAGCAAGGCACCGTTGCTGCCATTTGCTGCAGGCGCATCGAAAGCGGCGTCCTCGCCACTGCACCTACAGCGCTGTTTCATCCTTGCCCAGCGGAAACGTCAGGCCCTGCCCGCGTGCCGCGTTGAAGATGATGCCGCGCGCCTGCTGGATGGCCGGTGTCGGTGCGAGCAGGCGTGGGCGGCGGTCCAGCGTGCAGCTCAGGCCGGCATCGACCAGCGTTGCGTGCGCCTGATGCAGTGGTGCGGCGCGCTCGTCCGGGAGCCAGTGGGTGCGCGCCAGTGCGTCGATCAACGCGGGCGTATCGCAGGCGTCCAGCAGCTGCGGTTGCTGCGCTGCCAGCCCGAGCACGCCGGCCTGCAGCACGAATTCCAGATCCACCAGGCCGCCAGCGCCTTGCTTGAGATCCAGCCGGCCGGCATCGCTGCGATCCAGTTCGGCGCGCATGCGCGCACGCATCTTACGCACGTCCTCGTGCAGCTGCGCGGTGTCGCGCACCCGCATCAGCGTCTGGCAACGCACCTGTGCGAACGCATCGCACAGCGCCGCGTCGCCGGCCACCGCGCGTGCACGCACCAGCGCCTGATGCTCCCAGGTCCAGGCGCGGTCGCGCTGGTATTCGCGGTAACTGGCCAGCGAGGACACCAGGGCGCCCTTGCCGCCATCCGGGCGCAGCCGCACATCGATGTCGTACAGCCGGCCGGCGCCGGTCTCGGCAGCCAGCAATGCCATCACTTTCTGCGCAAGCCGCGCAAACCAGCGCCCGGCTTCCAGCGGGCGCTTGCCGTCGGAGGCCTCCACCGCGGGCGGATGGTCGTACAGAAACACCAGATCCAGATCCGATCCGAACCCCAGCTCCAGCCCGCCCAGGCTGCCGTAGCCGACGATGGCAAAGCTGCCGCCAGGCACGTGTCCGTGCGCGGCCGCCATGTCGCTGCGCGCCAGCTGCAGCACGGTCTGCACGACCGCTTCGGCAAGCCAGGCCAGTTGTCGGGTGCTCTCCACCGCCTGCTGGCGCCCATCCAGCGTGGCCAGCGCAATGCGGAAGCTCAGTGCGAGCCGACGCTCGTTGAGCTCGCGCAGCGCCGCTTCGGTGTCGTCGATGTGCAAGGTCTCGGCGCAGGCCGCGTGCAACGCTGCGCGATCCGGCAGCGGGCCGCTGATGCGGGTGTCGAGCAATTCGTCCAGCAGCAGCGGATACGCCGCCAGCCGCTCGGCCAGCAGCGCACTGCGCGAGAGCACATCGACCAGGCGTGCCAGCGCGCTGGGTTGCTCGTCGAGCAAGGCCAGGTAGCTGGTGCGGCGCAAGGTGGACTGCAGCAGGCCGAGCATGCGGCGCACCGCCGCATCCGGCTGGCTGGCGCGGGTGGCCGCGTGCAGCAGTGCCGGCATCACCCGATCCAGCCGCGCACGCGCGCTATCGGACAACGCGCGCACGCCGGAGGACTGCGCAAAATCGGCCAGCGCCTGGTGCGCGCCATCGGGATCGTGCAAGCCAATCCCCGCCAACGGCGCCGCATCGCCTTCCGGCAGCGCGCGCCAGTAATCGGCCAGCGTATCCGGTGCGGTGGCACGCACACGCGGAGCCAGCAGCTCGGCGAATTCCGCGGCCACGCGTGTGCGCTGCGGTGCCAGCGCGTCCAGCAATGCGGACCAATCCGCATACCCAAGGCCCAACGCAATGCGCTCGCGATCCAGCGGCGCCTGCGGCAATGCGTGGGTCTGCGCATCGCGCAACATCTGCAGGCGATTTTCCAGCCGGCGTAGAAACCGATACGCCGTCGACAGCGCCTGGCCGTTCTCCTGGTCGATCTGGCCTGCGGCCACCAGCGCCTGCAGCGCAGGCAGCAGCCGGCGTTCGCGCAGGCTCGGCTCGCGTCCACCCCGAATCAGCTGCAGCGATTGCGCCAGAAACTCGATTTCGCGAATCCCGCCGGGCCCGCGCTTGATGTCGTCCAGGCGATCGTGCCGCGCCACTTCGGCGGTGATGGCTGCCTTCATTTCGCGCAAGCCATCCAGTGCGGTGAAGTCCAGATACCGCCGGAAGACGAAGGGACGCAGCGTTTCCAGCCAGGCTTCGCCGGCGTCGACATCGCCCGCCACCGCGCGCGCCTTGAGCCAGGCATAGCGCTCCCAATCGCGCCCTTCGCGCTGGAAATACTGGTCCATGCCGGCGAACGACAACGCCACGCGGCCGGCGGTGCCGAACGGGCGCAGGCGCAGATCCACGCGATGGCTGAAGCCGTCGGCGGTGGTTTCGTCCAGCAACCTGGCCAGCTGCTGACCCAGGCGTGCGAAATATTCTTCCGCTGCCAATGCGCGCGCGCCATCGGATTGGCCGCCTTGCGGATAGGCGTAGACCAGATCCACGTCCGAGGAAAAATTCAGCTCGCCGCCGCCCAGCTTGCCCAGCCCGAACACCACCAGGCGTTGCACGCTGCCGTCTGCAGCAACGACCTTGCCGTGGCGGGTGTGGAATTGCTGCTCCAGCGCGTGCAGGCCGCATTGCAGGCAGTGTTCGGCCAGCTGGGTGGCACCGGCCAGAGTCGCCTCCACGCTGTCCAGACCGAGCACATCGCGCCACACCAGGCGCGTGGACTCGGCGCTGCGATAGCGTCGCAATTGCGCAGGCCACAGCTGTGGCTGGGCCGGATCGAGCTGCGGTAATGGCAGTGGCGGCGGATCGGGTTGCGTCAGGTGCTGCAGCAATGCCGGTTGCCGCGCCAAGGTATCCAGCGCGAATTCGCTCGCCAGTGCGACCTGCGCAAGCTGCCGATCGAACGCGCCGCCCGGCCATGGCTGCTCGGCGGGCAATGCTTGACGGACACGGGCCACGGCCCGCTCGATCAGGGCGGTAAGCGCAGCAGACATGGAAACGGTAGGCATCGGCATGACCGGATTCTGGCATCCCCGCCACGCAGGGAATACACGCATGCGCGACATTCCGCACCGCGACTGCAACGCGGCGTGCAGCATTTCGCCGCTTTGAACATCTCGCTTACGCAGCCCTGACGATCTCCATGCTGCACTGCCGCTTTCGCACGAGGTCATGCCATGTCGCCCACCACCTTGCCCGCCCACCTGCTGCCCTCGCAGATTCCGCTTCAGACCGATGGCAACGATCCTGCATTGCCGCCCAGCCTGCCCTTCCTGCATCTATGGACCGGGCCGGATGGCAACAGCTGCCTCAACGCATCGCAGCTGCCCGGCTTCGGTCGCAAGAGCGTGGGGGGCGGTGCGGCGCCACAGTGGTTGCGACCGTTTCCCGGCGAGGTGCTCGGCATCCAGTTCGCGGTGCTGCCGGTGGGCTGGGTTGGCGACTGGCATGAGAGCCCGCACCCGCAGTGGGTGATTCCGTTGCGCGGCTGCTGGTTCATCGAAACCGGCGACGGCACGCGCGTGGAGATGGGCCCTGGCGACATCCATTTCGGCCAGGACCAGGGCACCAGCGATCAGCGCGGCCATCGCTCCGGCCAACTTGGCGATGAACCTTGCCTGCAGATGATGGTGCAGTTTGCGCAATCGCCAGGCGCCGCCACCGCGCATCCGTTCGGCCATCCAGCGCCGCGCTGATGGACCGCCACTGCCGCCTGCGTGCACCCGGCGCCGCCCGGCCGGCCGACTGCCCGCCCCCCACCACGCACCACGCCGCCCTGGCGGCGCGGCTGGGCAACGCGCGCCTGCTGACCCTCTACGACCAGGCCACCTGGAGCGAGGGGCCGGCCTGGTGGGAAGCACAGCGCACGCTGGTGTGGAGCGATGTGGTCGGCCGCCGCGTGCTTGGCTGGCGCGAGGACGGCGCGGTAGACGTGCTGCTGGATGCCACCGCCTTCACCAACGGCAACGCGGTGGATGCGCAACAGCGACTGGTGCATTGCGAACACGGGCGCCGCGCGATCACCCGGAGCGATGTCGATGGGCGCGCGCATCTGCTGGTCGGGCGATTCGAGGGCAGGCGGCTCAATTCGCCGAACGATCTGATCGTGGCGCACGACGGTGCGATCTGGTTCACCGACCCGCCGTTCGGGCTGCTCAAACCCAGCCAGGGCTGCCCGGGCCCGCAGGAGCTGGACCATCACGGCGTCTACCGGCTGCCGCCCGATGGCGGTGCCCTGCAGTGCATGGTCGGCCTGGATCACCCCAACGGGCTGGCGTTCTCCCCGGACGAACGCGTGCTGTATGTCTCGCAGACGCCCGAGGGTGGCCCGACCTCGCCGGAGATCACCGCCTTCGACTGGCGCGATGGCGCATTGCACAACCGGCGCCGCTTCGCGGTGGTGCCGGATGGCCTACCGGATGGCTTTTGCGTGGATCGCCAGGGCTGGCTCTGGAGCAGCTCCGGCGCGGGCGTATGCGTCTTCGACACCGATGGCCACTGCCTCGGCCTGGTGCCGACGCCGGAGACAGCGTCCAACTGCGCCTTCGACCTGGAGCAAAAACGCTTGTTCATCACCGGCGGCAGCACGCTGTGGCTGCTGGAGTTGCGGCACTAGGCACGGTTGACGAAAACCGCCAGGCGGACGCGGCCATTGCCCGCGATGGCAGGAATCACACGTACAAACTGTTCGGAGCCCGCCGTGCACATCCAGCAGCACGATGGCTCGCCAGGTGTCGAGCGCAGCTCCAAGCCACGCAAGCCTGCTCTGCGCGATGCAGACCGGCGGCAGCCACGGCATGCGGGCGGCCTTCATTTGCAGCGGATATTGCGCCGGTTGGCGTTTGACCCGGCAACCTGCAGGCATAAAAAAGCCCGCTTGCAGCGAACTGCCAGCGGGCTTTGCTCCCTCCCCCACGTCGGGATGCAGGATCATAGTGCGCGCCCCGAATCGGACTTGCACGCTGCACTGCAAAACAACACCAGGCAGTACAGAACTGGTGTTTTTCTTCACGCCAGCGCGCGCGACATGCGGGCCTCAGCGCAACAGGTCGGGCTGCGCGCGATACCACTCTGGCGCGCCGCGCAGATGCCATTCGGGCGTGTCGCCGCGCAGGCCAACTGCCGCGCTCAGCAATCCCCAGCGGGCCAGCAGACTGCCGCTCCGTTGAGTGCCCTGCAGGCGCAGGCGCGCATCGACCTGGAAGCGTTCGTTATGTGCCTGCAACCGATCGACGATGACCGTCTCGCCTTGCCAGTGCGCGCGTGCGGTCAGCTGCGCCTGGCCAGCATCCACCAGCCGCAGCATCCAGTTCGGAATCGAGCGGTCGCGCGCGTACAACGCCATCAGAAATGCCAGATCGCGCACCTGGATGCGTACACGCCCATCCACGCCCACCGGTTGTCGCCATTGCATGCGCGCATCGTCCAGCACGATGCGCGCCCACCAGCCATCGCGACGTTGTCCATCCGGGCCGGTGAATCCGACATTGCGCAGCTGGATGCTGCTGGCATCGAGACTGAACTGTTCGGCGCGTAGATCGCCGCGCTGCAGGCGCAGATCCGCATCCACATCGCCGCGCAACGCCAGGCCGGCAAACTGCAGCCGCGCTGCACGCGCCGCGATGCGCACACCGCCCTTGCCAATGCGCCCACCCGGCTCGATCTGCAGATCGCCGCTGAGCACGCCGCTGCCGCCATCGAAACGTAGTTGCTGTTGCGGCAGATAGCGGTTGTAGGCGCGCAGATCCGGCACGCGGGCATCGGCGAACACCAGATGCGCGCGGGTGGCATCGCGCAGGCTGCTGAGGTTGTGCGCGTCGGCGCGTGTGCGCAGATCCAGGCGCAAATCGTGGCCTTGCACGAACGGCCGCGTGGGTGCATCGGTATGCGCGATCGAAAACTGCTGCATCTGCAGTGCAAGCGCCGGCAGCAACTGTCCACTGGCATCGGCGTCCACGCGCAGATCGGCACTGGCCTGTCCGGTGATCGCATGCCCCATCACGCCCACCTGCGCTTGCACGTGCGGCACCTGCAGGCGGCTGCCGGCAGCAAGCTGGCCGCGATCGATCCGCAGATCCGCGTCGACCAGGCCCTCGCCCTCCAGGGTCAGCCAATCCACATCCGGAAACAGCGCAGCAATCCAGCTCAACGAAGACAGCTGCCAATGCAGCCGTGCATGCCCGGACGTGCGTGGCAACAGGCTGCGCAGGGAGTGCACGGGCAGTTGCCTACCTTGCACGCGTATGTCGGCGTCCAGCGTCAGCCCGGCATCGGCTGGCTCGGGCATGCTGACCTTGAGCCGCAGATTCTGATCGACCTGCAACTGCGCCGTCAGTTCGCCCAGCAATGCGGACGGCACGCGCGTGCTGTCGTGCAGCGGCGCGCGCCATTGCAGTTGGCTTCCAGGCTGCAAGGCGCCGCGTATCCAGCGCAGCTCGCCATCTGCACGCCCCTTGCCGGCACGCGTCGCCAGCGTGTGCCGGCCCTGCGCATGACGGGTGATATCCAGCGCTGCGGTGTCGCCATGCACGGCGATCAGCGCATCGGTGAGTTGCAGCACCGCGCTTGCCCCTGCCTGATCCGGTGCGTGCCGCGCGATGCTGGCTTCGATACGCAGCTGTCCATTGCGCATCACTTCGTCCTGCCCCCACCGCACCCGCGCCGATTCGAATACTGCACGCGAGGGGAACAGTTCCATCGGCCCGCCACGCAGTTGTTTGAACAGGCCCAGTTGCAGTTGGCCCTGCCCTTCGATATGCAGCTGACGCAGCGACACGGCCTGCACCTGCTCGGCAACGATGTGGTCGAACTGCAGGGTCCAGGCGGTTGATGACCTGGGTGTCCTGGCTTGAGCGTCGGCGCGCCTGGCTGATTGCGGCGTCCTGTTGGTGGGCGTTGCGGGCGTTGCGGGCGTTGCGTTCGTCGTAGTCGTGATGCGCAGACGCTGCGCGGGCGGCGGCGTCGCCGTGTGTTCGACATTGGGCGTTGCGGTGGGCGCCCCCGCGTTTGCCGACGCCGGCATCTCAGCGATCCCCTTCGCCGCCGCAACAGCAGCACGCGGCGATTGCATCGCCGCAGGCGCTCGCATCGCCACCGTCCCGGGCGTTGCGACCGCAGCCTGCAGACCGCCACGCACACCGCGCGCGTGCAACTCCGGCACGAGCAGTTGGCGGTGCAGCAATGGCAGCAGCCGGATCTGCCCACTCATCCGGTGTGCACCGACACTCCAGTTCGTGCGCGCCGAATGGCCTTGCAGATCGACATCCCACAACACCACACGCCCGGGCCACCAGGTCAGCGCCGGGCCCCATTGCATCGTGAACTTATCGGGCGAGCGATTCAGCGCAGCCGGGCCAAGCGGTGTGTTGAGCAACAGATTGCCCAGCAGCAAATAGCTTGCGTACAGCGCAATCAGGGCCGATAGCGGCCATCGCAGTAAGCGCGGCAAGGCGCGCCAGCGGGCGCGAACAGGCATCGTCATGACGGCGGGCTCCTGAAGACCGCGCACGCGGCTGGGCACAGTGTGCCAAGCCAGCCGTGAGCAGGGCGCAGCACGATCACGCCGGCGACCATATCACTTGGTCTTGGAGACCGCCGGCAGCAGTCCGGGCTGCGCGTCATACCACTCGCGCGCGCCGGCCAGATGCCACTGCCGCTGCTTGCCATCGAGTTCGATGCCGGCACCCAGCACACCCCAGCGCAGATACAGATCGCCGCGCCGCTGCGCATCGTTCAAGGCCAGCCGCGCACGCAGCGACAAGCGCGCGTTTTCCGCGTGCAGGTCGTCGATCAGCACCTGCTGCTTGCGCCAACGCAATCGACCGGTGGCATCCAGTTCGCCCGAATCCAGCAAGCCCAGCACCCAGCGCGGATAGTCGGCGCGCTGGGCGAATACCGAGAGCAGTGGTGCGATATCGCGCATGCGAAGGGCTGCGTCGGCATCCACCTGGAACGGTGCCTCGGCCTGGATGGTGCCGGCCCCCACTTGCAACTCGCCCCACCAGTCGGCGTCTTTGCCGTCCTCGCCCACGCGCATGTTGCGCAGGCGTACACGCGTGCCGCTGAGGTCGAAGAACTTGGTCTTGAAGTCGGCGCGCTGCAGCGTGGCCTGCAACTCGGCATCGCCGCGCATCTGCACGTCAGCCAACGCCAGATGCGCGCCCTTCGCGCGCAGGTTCGCATGGCCGGTACCGACATCGCCGGAGGCATTGAGCGCCACATCGCCGGTCAGGCTGCCGCTACCGCCGAGCAGGCGCGCGGTATTGCCTGGCAGGTAGCGGTTGTAGGCGGTGAGATCGGGCACACGCGCATCGCTGAAACGCAGCTGCGCCTTGAGCGTGTCGCTCAGGCGCGCCAGCTCGGCATCGCCATGCATGGCCAGTTGCAGGTTGCGGCCGTCCAGCAGGAGCTGTTTGGGCGCATCGCGCGGTGCCGCCTTGAAGGTGGGAATGCTTACATACAGATGCGCCTGCGGGGTGGCGGCATCGTCGATGCGCCCGTGCGCCTTGGCCACGCCGGCCAGGCGCGTGTCCAACACCTGCGCCACCGCCTCCACGCGCGGAATATCCAGCGTGCTGCCGGCACTCAGCCGGCCCTGTGCAAGGCGCAGGTCCGCTTCGACCAGACCGCCGCCTTCCAGCTGGAACCACGGCTTGCGCACGAACAGCTCGGCGATCCAGTTCAAGGATTCGAACTTCCAGCGCCCACGCACTTGCCCCGACAGGCGCGGCAACAGCTGCGCCGGCTGTTCGAACGGAACGCTGCGCCCGGCGATGCGCAGATCGGCGTGCAGCTCGCTGCCGGTCTTCTCATCGCGCGGCAGCCGCGCCTGCACGCGGATGTCCTGGGCCACATCCAGTTGCAGTGCGAGCATGCCGCGGTCGGTGGCGCCGACGCCCGCAAGCAATGGCAGCCGCCAGACCGCGCGGCTGCCCGGCTGCAGCGCGCCGCTGGCCAGGCGGACATCGGCCTCCACGCGCGCGGCCGATGGCCCGCTGCCGATGTCCACATGCGGCGCGCCGGTATCGATCGTCAGCGCCACGGAGTTGGCCTTCAGCTGTAGCCGGGCGTTGGTGATGCCGAGCTTGCGCAGGCCCGGTGCCTGGTCGCGGTAATGGCGCGGAAACTGGAACTGCGCATCCAGCTGCGCGCCGTTGAATACCTGCACCCCGTCGTAGCTGACCACCGCATCGGTAAAGCCCGCTTCGGAAGGAAACAGTTCCGACGGCCCGCCCTTGAGCTGCTTCAGAAAACCGACCTTGCCGTGGCCTTGCCCGGCGATCAGCAATTTGCCCAGGCGGGCGCTGCGAATGCTGTTGCTGGTGATTGCATCGAAGCGCAACGTCCAGCCCTGGTGACCCCGCGGCGGTGGCGGAATGGGCGTATCGGAGGTTTCCACTTCTGCGCTCACGCCGGTGGCATGTAGCCACGGCAGGCGCACTTCGCGCCGAAACAAGGCCAGCAGGGCGATACGCGCATGCGCGCGCTCCGCATGGAAGACGTACACGGTACGGTTGGCCTGCCCGCGCATGCGCACGTTCCAGGCAATGACCTCGCCCGGGAACAGGGTCAGTGCCGGGCCGGTCTGCATGGTGAACTTGTGCGGCTGCCGATTGGTGCTGGCGTCGAACAACGGGGTATTGAGATAGAGGTTGCCGGCCAGCAGATACAGCGCGTACAGCGCCAACACCACGCCCACTGCACGACGCCACGGCCGTGGCCAGCGCTGAAAGCGGTCGCGAAGTGAGGGCATGGGGCGCAGGCAGGAAAGAGTCTGCCGCCACTATCCCGGTTGCGCTGACCGCGAGGCGTGAACAAGGCTGGTGCCGTTGTGGGAATCGGGAATCGGGAATCGGGAATTGGGAATTGGGAATCGGCGGCGAGCTGGGAGATTGGCGCGCGGCCAGTGACCGGTGCCGCACCGGCGATGCGCCGCACCGCTGCCATCGCGCCCTCCCGGTGTTTAACGCTTCTCGAACTTCATTGCTGCGCACGACATGCAGCGACATCGCAGGGTCACGTGCCAGGTGGATAACAGTCCTGCCCGCTCGCTTCATGTGACAGGAAGGCTCTCTCCCCCTGCTGTCACTGCGCGAAACGGGCCATCACTGGGTGGTGTCCAATCCGTCGGGCCGGCTCCCTGCGCCGGCCCGACGTTCTTGGCTTGCAGCGGCCAGCCAGACGCCTGCGCCCACGACCAAACCGATCGATGCAGCTAGTGGTCGTCGCTGATCGTCGCCGCCGACGGCACGCGGGGCGCCACGTCCAACGCGCCGCGCGTGCATAGTTGCGGCGCGCCAGCGCAGCCTTGTCTCCTCGGCGAGCAGTAGCCGTGCGTCCAGCGCACCCACTTGATTGCCTGCGCCGTTGCCGACCTTTGATGCATCTACGCACGTGCCAGCCACCAGACCCTTCTCTCATCGGGAGAAGGTCACGCGTAGCCAGATGGGGGGACGCGCGAGGCCCCGCGCTCACCGCAGAGCAGCCAACGCGCTGCCTCGCAATCATTCCGCGTTGGCGATGCCCCATGCAGCATCAGCAAGCGTCTGCCGGGGCTGCTGCGCCTCAGCTCACGCAGCCTCGGCAATCCGGCGCGTGCGCCGTGCGCGCACTGCGCTCGCCAGGCGTTCCAGCACCTGCACCGAACTGTCCCAGCCGATGCAGCCGTCGGTAATGCTTTGGCCGTAGGTCAGCTCACACCCCGGCAACAGGTCCTGACGCCCACCGACCAGGTGGCTTTCCACCATCACGCCGACGATGCGCGTTTCGCCGTTTTCCAGCTGATTGGCGATGTCCTCGACGACCTTGGGCTGGTTCTCGGGATTCTTGCTGCTGTTGGCGTGGCTGGCATCGATCATCAGGCGCGCAGGCAGTCCGGATGCATTGAGCACCTGGCTGGCCGCTTCCACATTGGCCGCATCGAAGTTGGGCTGCTTGCCGCCGCGCAGGATCACATGGCAATCCGGGTTGCCCGCCGTCGCTGCCACGGCGGTGTGGCCGTCCTTGGTCACGGCCAGGAAATGATGCGGATGCGAGGCCGCACCCACCGCGTCCACTGCAATCTTGACGTCGCCGCCGGTGCCGTTCTTGAAGCCCACCGGGCATGACAGCCCGGATGCCATTTCGCGATGCACCTGGCTCTCGGTGGTGCGTGCGCCGATCGCGCCCCAGGCCACCAGGTCGGCGATGTATTGCGGCGAAATGATGTCGAGAAATTCCACGCCGGCCGGCAGGCCGAGATTGTTGATATCGCGTAGCAGGCCACGCGCCACGCGCAGGCCCTTGTTGATCTGGAAGCTGCCGTCCAGGTCCGGATCGTTGATCAGGCCCTTCCAGCCGATGGTGGTGCGCGGCTTTTCGAAGTACACCCGCATCACGATCTCCAGCGCGTCGCCGAACTGATCGCGCAACGGGCGCAGGCGCTGTGCGTACTCCATCGCCGCGACCGGGTCGTGGATCGAGCAGGGGCCGATCACCACGGCCAGGCGATCGTCGCGCCCGTGCAGGATGTCGTGCAGCGCGGCGCGCGCGTTGGTCACGGTTTCGGAGGCGCGCTCATCGCAGGGCAGCAGCGACAGCAGCTGCGCAGGCGGTGCGAGGGCTTCGATCTTGCGGATACGCAGGTCATCGGTTACGGGCGGCATCACAGTGTCTCGGTGGGCGGTGTTGCATCGGGGAGCCAGGCGCGGCGGCAACAAAAAAGCCGCCAGGTGTGCGCTGGCGGCTTTTCGGGAATGCTGCTGAAGTTTCCTTCAGGGTGAGCGCAATCCTTCCTCCGCCAGCGGCATCGGAAAACCGTAGTACCAAAAATAAAACTGGCTGCGGGGTGCGTTCATGGGATGCATTCATACCACGCGTTTTTTCGCATTGCCACTGTTTCATCGGCAACGGACCATGTGTCTCGACGCAGTGGTTGCGTGGCGCGGCGCGTCGTCAGAGGCATGGCAGCAACGGTTGATCAGGGCAACAAAACGCAATCCGATCGCTGTTGAGCTGCCGATGGCCCTACGTGCAGCGGCAATGTGGCGGGATGTGCTGCACGCCACTGGCGCGGTGCGATCAAGGCGCTGGCGTGGAAGTTCACCCGCCCGACTGCGGGCGCACTAGGTGCAGGGCGCACCTTCACCCCGGCACACCAAGGGGCGTTTCAGGCCCGCGCTTCGCGGCAAGCTGATGCGCACACACCGCCTCCGGGGGAGCTGTGACACGAACGATGCCGCACTGCCGACGTGTCAGTCCTCAAGCCTCGCTGGAGCCGCCAGCTCAATGCAAGGCTGCGCTCCGGACACTGTTTCCAGCCGTGGAACACCGAAAGTATCGTTTCAACCTCAATACTCGATGTATCTCTAGATCCTGTAATTTCCCATACAAGTCAAGTACTTGTTACGCTGGCAACCCTGATATATCGTTTCATAAATCGTTTCATGAGTGATTTACGTGCCCCAGCCCGAAGCAGTAGAACGCCTGGTCACCACGCTGCGCATCGACGGCCCCTTGCGCGGCGCCGATCTTGCTGCGCGATTGGGCGTGAGCAAAGCAACGCTCTCGCGTCTGGTTGCGGCTGCAGGAGCCGCGGTGCGGCGCTACGGCAGCGCCCGCGCCACCAGTTATGCCGCCGCAGGCGAGGTGCGGGGCGCGCGCGCCTGGCCGCTGTATCGCATCGACAGCCATGCCCGCGTTGTAGCGTTGGGCCAGCTGCATGCACTCCATCACGACCATTTCTTCGTAGAGCTGCTGCAGGAAAACCCGGTGCTCCTGCATCCGCCGATGCAGTTGGGCGTGTTCGAGTCGCTGCCCTGGTTTCTGGATGACCAACGCCCGCAAGGATTTCTCGGGCGCAATCTGGCACGTCGCGTCTCCGGGCCGTTGCGGCTCCCTGAAAATCTCATGCTGTGGTCGCCCAGTGACACGCTCGTCGCGCTACTGGCCGATGGTCACGACCAGCTCGGCGACCTGCTCGTTGGCGAGCATGCGCTGGCGCGCGCGCTGTCGTCGATCGATCAGCCCGAGTGCGTCGATATCGAAGCGCGCACGCAGACATATCTCCAGCATGCCGATGCCGCCCTGCGCGGCGAGGACGTCGGCTCGTCCGCTGCAGGCGAGCAACCGAAGTTCACCGCCGTGCTGCGCGAACATGGTGTGTATCGTCCGGTCATTGTGAAGTTCTCCGATCGGATCGATCAGCCGGCCGGGCGGCGCTGGGCGGACCTGCTGCAGATGGAGCACCTTGCCAACCAAGTGCTACTTGCCGGTGGCATCGCAGCTGCAACGACGCAGCGGCTTCAGGCCGGCGAGCGCGTCTTTCTCGAATCCACGCGCTTCGATCGCACCCCGATGCTGGGCCGTCACGGCTTTGTCTCGTTGATGGCGATCTTTACCGCGTTCTATGGGCAGTCGGAGTTCAGTACATGGCGCACGCTTGCGCCGCTGCTCAAGCGCGATGGCTGGCTAAGTTCGGAAGATTCCGAGCGTCTTGAGGTGATCAGCTGGTTCGGCGTGCTCATCGGCAACACCGACATGCATCTGGGCAACGCAGCGCTGATTCTTGCCGACACGCTGCCGTTGCGGCTTGCGCCGGTGTACGACATGTTGCCAATGGCGCTGCGGCCGGCATCCAGTGGCGAAATCGTGCCAAGGGAGATCGAGAGTCCACCACCCACGGTCGGGCAATTCGCACAATGGCGACGCGCCGCGGAGATGGCCGAACAGTTCTGGCAGCGATCCATCCACGACGCTGCCTTGAGCGATCAGATGCGCGGCATTGCCGCGCGCGCGTTGGCAAGCTTGCGCCGAGCCGCATCGCGACTTGACTGACATGGTGTCTTGGCTGGTTTTCCCGCGTACATGAGTGCGTCACCGTGACACACCACTGCACGCCACGGCGATGAGGCCATGGCGAACAGTGGGGCACATGTCACTCAGAACGTAAACACGTATTCGGCAGCCACTTCGCGGCCGATCGGGTTGAACAGCGTGGTGTTGTAGAAGCCGTAGCCGTAGAAGCGTTCTTTGTGGTCGTAGCCCACTTCGTTGAAGACGTTGTTGACGTAGAAATTGACCTTGGCGTGGTCGGTGATCTTGTAGCCGGTGCTCAGGTTCCAGTAGATCGCCGGGCCCACGCGGCCGAAGTAGCGCTTGCTGGTTTCGCCCAGGTGCACGTTGCCGGTATCGGTCACCAGGCACGCATCGGAGGCGCTGGGTTGATAGCCGTCGTCGAAGCGTTCGCAGGTGCCCCAGTTGACGGCACGCACGGAACCGATCCGGCGGAAGTACACGGTCCAGTCCCAGGGGCCGCCGTTGTCCCAATGCACGCTGCCACGCACGCGGCTGCGCACGCGTTCGTCGCGGCGGTTTTCGTCGCTGTCGGTGCGGTAGATCTGCTCGCGGTAGGCGATCAGATTGTTGTAGTCCAGCGACAGCTGGAAGTTGCCCCAGTCGGCGGTGGCAAGGCGATATTTCAGCGATGCATCGATGCCGGAGGTTTCCATCTGCGCCAGGTTGATCGGGCCGCGCTCGATGCTGGCGATGGTGCCGTCGGCATTGCGCGTCACGCGCGAGGTGATGGTGTCGCAATAGCCCGCGCCGCCGGGATTGTTCCAGGTGCCGCCGCTGATGGTGGTGCCGGTACGGCAGCCGGCTTCGGCCGACAGGATTTCGTCGGGGTCCAGGTCCTTGATCATTTCCTCCAGCTGGATGCGGTAGTAATCCACGCTCAGCGACAGCCCCTGCGCGATGTCCCACACCACGCCACCGGTGAACGAGCGGCCGGTTTCCGAGCGCAGATCCGGAGTGCCACGGCGGTTCACGTCCACGGTGTAGAAGATGTTGTTGTTTTCGTCGTTGCAGCCGCCGGTCAGGTACGCGCCCGAAGAAATGCAGCGGTACTGGTCGATCACCGTCTGATTGGTGGAGCTGGGTTCGCCCAGCACGTAATGCATGTCCGGCGCGCGGAAGCTGGTGGCCACGGTGCTGCGCACCAGCAGGCTTTCCACCGGCCGCCATTCCAGACCCGCGCTCCAGGTGGTGTCGCTCTGCGTGCCCACGTCGGTGGGGATGGCGGCCGAAGAACGGTAATTGCCGTAGCGATCGTAACGGCCGGCCACATTCGCGCTCAATGTGGAGAGCAACGGAATCTGGAATTCCAGACCGGCCGAACTGCGCATGCGTTCGCCACCGCCGCTGTCCACCACGTCCACCACGTCCACCGGGTAGCATTCGTTGGCACAGGGGTCGGGAGAGAGTTGATAGCCCTGCTTTGCCACTTCGGCCACGGTGGCGAAACGGATCGGCCCGGCCCAGCCCTGCACCACATCGCCGCTTACGCTGAAACTGGCTTGATTCACCCACGAATAGGCCGAATTGTGCGATTTGGCGACCAGGTTGTCGTACTGGTCCGACGACAACGGGGTGTATAGGCGTGCTTGGTTGATCGCATAGATCGGCGTGCCATCGGCGGCAGTGCCGAGGGAGCTGCCGAGGAAGTAGTCGGTGGCGCGCGCGGTGTCCACGGTGCGGATGTATTCGTCGACGGTGTAGCGCGAGCGGCCTACGCTGAACTCCCAATCGAAACGGTCGGCCCACACACCGCGCAAGCCGGCGCTCAGATCCCAGGACTGCTCCTTGTTGTAGTTGGCAAGCCGGTCCCAGCCGCCGGCTTCGCGCCGGGTGAGCTGGCGGATCAGGTTCAACGAACGCCCGGTGGCCGCGTCCTGGAACGGGCCCAGGTAGGCGTACGGCGGGTCGTAGGTCCAACGGCCGATGCTGCGGTTGGCAGAGAACGTGGCCCAGGCTTCGGTGTGTTCGCCGAACTTCCAGGTGCCGTAGAGATATGCCGAATAATCCTCGCTGCCGGTGACCAGCCCCCAGTCGCCGTAATCGCGTGCCACCCCGCAGTAATCGCCGGCGTTGGTGAGCGCGCCGGTGTTCTGGTTGTAGCTCAGCCGCTGCGCGTCGATGAACTCGCCCCCGAAGCGCGCGCAGGTGCCGGCCGGCGGTGCCAGGCGCTCGTTGGTATTGGCATCGATCAGGCTCAAACCGGTGAACGGATTGAAACCGTACAGGCGGTTCTGGCCGGTCCAGTTGGAGTAGGACATGTCGTCCGAATCGTCCATCTGTGGGCGATCGCGTCCGCTCAACGGGTCGCGCCGGGTGGCCTGCAGCGCATAGGTCAGGCTCCAGTTCTCGCCGGTGCGCCCGCCGGCCCAGGACACGTCGAAGCTGTCGCGCCCACCTTCGGTGGCGGTGCCGCCGCGCAGGCGCACCTGGTCGCCCTGATAGTCGCGCTTGAGGATCACGTTGATCACGCCGGCCACGGCGTCCGAGCCGTAAATCGCCGACGCACCGCCAGTGAGGATGTCGATGCGCTCCACTGCGGCGGAAGGAATATTGCTGTAGTTGGAGAAGTTGCTCTCGCCGCCGTAGGGCAGCGGGTAATCGGCCACGCGATGCCCGTTGACCAGCAGCAGCGTCCGCCCCGGCCCGAGGTCGCGCAGATTGATTGGCGAGGCGTTGGGCGTATGCGAGCCCCACTGCGTATCGGCTTCCACCGAGCCCTGCTGATTCATGCTGTTGAGCACGTCGTAGACGGTGGCAAAGCCTTCCTGCTGGATCTGCTGCGCACTGATGGTGACCACCGGTTGCGCACCTTCGACCTGCGCGCGCTTGATGCGCGAACCGGTGACGCTGACCGCATCCAGCGTGGAGGTGGCGCGCGTGGCATCGGGTTCGGTTTGCTGGGCCATGAGCGGCGGCGCGCACGCAGCAGTCACGGCAAGGGAGACGGAAATCGACAAGGCAAGGCGATGACTGCGGCAGTTCATAAGATCCCCGGGAGAGGCCGGACGCGGCCGGCGTGGCAGTGCACTGCAACGACGCCTGCCAGCGATGCGTGCACCGCTGCCCCTTGTCCGATGGCCCCCCGACCGCTCGGCGCAAACGCCTGCCCAGCGACGCTAAGGCTGCGATGACATCGGTGTCAACAGGAGGTCACAGAGTGTGACGGCGATCGACGATGCGGCCGGCTGGGGGTACCTCCACCACGATTTCTGCGCGCCCAGCGCACTCGACCCTGCGCAGGTGCAACAGGTCATGCGATCACAAGTTGCCACCGTCCTGCCTGGTTGGTTCTTCCTGCAACGCAGGAGTTCGCATCGCGTTATGCCGGCCGGGCAGGCTTGTTCGAATGATGCATGTGCGCCAGCCAGTACCCGCTGGCCGCTCCCTCCCATCAAGGAAACCCACCATGGAGATCAAGAAACAGCAAACCGCAGGCCCCTCTTCCCTGGCGCCATTGCACGACACCCATACCGACAACGCTCCGGTCGCCGACGCCACGTCGCCGACGCAAACGCCGCTCCACCCCAGCTTGTCGGCGCTCACTCCGCGCAGCCGTTCGCGCGCGTCCACCGCCGACTCCGAGCACGGCGCTTCGCCGGTGCCCTCGCACGACGCTGAACCGCCAGCCCATTCACCCGAACGCGCCGCCGGCCCGTCCACCGCCCCCTCGCTTGCCGCCCGCGCAAACGCTGCATTGGCAAGCGGCGTGCAGCAGGCTTACGCTGCGGTATCGAAGGGGGCGTCCGATCTCTGGTCGCTGGCGGATCTGCGCACCATGCTGCAGATCCATGCGGACGATCCTGCATTCCTGCAGATGGTGCGTCACACCGACCCGGAACAGCAGGCGCCGCACAGTCTGGCCGCGTGCCGCCAGCAGATCACCCAGCTGCGCGATGTCATCGAAGCGGCAACCGGTCTGGAAGCACGCTTCCGCCAGCAATTGCTCGGCGACATCAAGGCCGTGGAAGACGCGCTGCAGCCGCTGGAGCACGGCACACCTGCGGCCGGGCGGGCGCTGAAGTCGCTGGCCAACCTGGTCAATCTGTGGCCCCTGGTCGTCCCCAGTCCGTTTCTGGGCAACCAGGCCAAGACCTTCGCCTATTCCATCGCCGCGGCAACCAAGGGCGTGATGACGCTTTCGGCCTCTGCGCTGCGTCCCACCGCCGACGGACTTCCGTTCCCGCTGATGGGCGGGCAGCTGGGGCGAGACGCCAACGAAATGCATTTCTACGCCATCTTGCTCAACGGACTGTTCCTCACCACCGAACTGCCCAAGAAATTCGGCAACCCGTCCATGCGGCACCAGGCCGAAGCAGTGGAAAACAACCCGGGATTTGCCGCGGCCGCATCGACCGCGTGCGCGGCGATGGTGCTCACGCCCTTCCTCTGGAACAGCCTCAACGTGCTCGGCAATCGACTGCAACACAAGGTGTCGCACCTGGGCGCCAGCATTGCAGAAAGCGCCGGTTTTCAAAGCCAGGCGCAGCGGTTGCGTGCACGCCTGACGCCCGGCCAGATCAGCGCGCAACTGCGCACGCAACTCAACGAGATCTGCGCCGCTCTGGAGAACGGCCGAGAAGCGTTTCAACAGGCACGTCGCGCGTTCACCGACCCGAGCCAAGGGCACGAGCTCACCCGTACGCTCAATGCCCAGTGCACGCACCTGCTGGAGACGCTGGACCAATGCAGCAAGCGACTGAGCACTGCGCTACAAGTGGACCAGAACCAGAATCAGGACCAGCCAGCCACCATCCCGCGCCAGGTCACCAACCACGACATTGCCCCCAAGCTGGCACTGGCGACGCTGGCGGCCGGAGTGACCGGGCTGACGGTCTACCTGATCCAACCGGATCGGATCGGCACGGTCGACCTGGTTGCCGACTCCATCCTTGTCACGACCGTGATGATGCAGTCGGCGCTCAACGCACATGCGACCCGCCAGGACGCAATGGAGCGCTTCAAGGCCATGTGCTCCGGCAGCTTGGTGATGGCGCTGGCCCTGGGCGTGGAGAAACTGTCCAAGACCTTGGCAGACAAGAGCCTGATCGAATCCTCGTCGGCATCGCCCTACTACGCCGGCGCGATCATGTCGCTGATGTCGATGACCATGCCGGGCCCGATGGCGCGTGGCGCAGAGCTGGCGATGAACTGGGGCGGCGCGCAGGTCATGCGGGTGTTCAGAGGGCCCGACGGCACCACGCTCGCCACCCGCATGCCGTCCTCGCCCGAGGAGCTCATCCAGCACGTGGAAGACACGGCCAGATATGTGCAGAGCCTGTCGCCGGACCAGGCACAGGAGTACGCGCAGCGGGTCGGCGAGATCGCCCTGCAGGTGATCGAGGACGCCGGCGCGCAGGCGCAGACCAGGCCCAGCAGCAGCGTCACGATCACCGAAATCGACGACATCGCCGATATCGAGGAGACGAACGACGATGCCGCGTTGGCCGCAGCCAGTGCATCGCCTGAGCAACGCTCGCCTGCGCACGCGCATCGGTCGCCGGATCAGGCCGCAACCAGCACAGCGCCTTCGTCCTGAGGGACGAGCGCCGGTCACCGGCAACTGCCGCGTGCATGCGCAAGTGACGCGCATAAAAAACCCCGCCATTTGGCGGGGTTTTTTTAACGCAACAGCCGAAGTGGCGTGGATCAGAAATCCATGCCGCCCATGCCGCCCATGCCACCGCCGGCCGGCATCACCGGCTCGTCCTTCTTCGGTGCATCGGCCACCATGGCTTCGGTGGTGATCATCAGGCCGGCGATCGAGGCGGCGTTCTGCAGTGCCGAACGGGTCACCTTGGTCGGGTCCAGGATGCCGAACTGCACCATGTCGCCGAACTCGCCGTTGGCGGCGTTGTAGCCGTAGTTGCCGCTGCCTTCCTTGACCTTGTTGAGGATCACGGACGGCTCTTCGCCGGCATTGGCCACGATCTCACGCAGCGGGGCTTCCATCGCGCGCAGGGCGATCTGGATACCGTGGGTCTGGTCTTCGTTGGCACCCTTCAGCTCGCCCACGGCCACCAGCGCACGCACCAGGGCCACGCCGCCGCCCGGGACCACGCCTTCTTCGACGGCTGCACGGGTGGCGTGCAGGGCGTCTTCGACGCGTGCCTTCTTTTCCTTCATTTCGATTTCGGTCGAGGCGCCGACCTTGATCACTGCAACGCCGCCGGCCAGCTTGGCCACGCGTTCCTGCAGCTTCTCACGGTCGTAATCGGAGGAGGTGTCTTCGATCTGGGTCTTGATCTGGCCCACGCGCGATTCGATCGCGGCAGTGTCGCCGGCGCCATCGATGATCGTGGTGTTTTCCTTGGAGACCTGCACCTTCTTGGCGCGGCCCAGGTCCTTGATGGTCGCCTTCTCAAGCGCCAGACCCACTTCTTCGGAGATCACGGTACCGCCGGTCAGCACGGCCATGTCTTCCAGCATCGCCTTGCGACGGTCGCCGAAGCCCGGTGCCTTGACGGCCACGACCTTGACGATGCCGCGAATGGTGTTGACCACCAGGGTCGCCAGCGCTTCGCCTTCGACTTCTTCGGCCACGATCAGCAGCGGCTTGCCGGCCTTGGCCACGCCTTCCAGCACGGGCAGCAGGTCACGCACGTTGGAGATCTTCTTGTCGTGCAGCAGGATGAACGGGTCGTCCAGGTCGGCCGACTGGCTCTGCTGGTTGTTGATGAAGTACGGGGAGAGGTAGCCGCGGTCGAACTGCATGCCCTCGACCACGTCCAGCTCGTTTTCCAGGCCCGAGCCTTCTTCAACGGTGATCACGCCTTCCTTGCCGACCTTCTGCATCGCTTCGGCAATGATGTTGCCGATCGACTCGTCCGAGTTGGCCGAGATGGTGCCGACCTGGGCGATCGCCTTGTCGTCGGTGGTGGGCTTGGAGATGTTCTTCAGCTCGACAACCGCAGCCTTGACGGCCTGGTCGATACCGCGCTTGAGGTCCATCGGGTTCATACCGGCGGCCACGGCCTTGGCGCCTTCGCGGATCAGGGCCTGGGCCAGCACAGTGGCGGTGGTGGTGCCGTCGCCGGCGTTGTCGTTGGTCTTGGAAGCGACTTCCTTGACCATCTGCGCGCCCATGTTCTCGAACTTGTCAGCCAGTTCGATTTCCTTGGCGACGGAGACGCCGTCCTTGGTGATGGTCGGGGCGCCGAAGCTCTTCTCGAGCACGACGTTGCGGCCCTTCGGGCCCAGGGTGGCCTTCACGGCATTGGCAAGCACGTTGACGCCACGGACCATGCGGGTACGTGCGTCTTCACCGAAACGAATGTCTTTAGCAGCCATTGGTTGTTACTCCGGAAATTGGGAATGGGGAATGGGGAATGGGGAATCGGTCAATCAAGGGCGGATATCGGGGCTGGGCGGGATGGCGAGGGCGCTGGCCGCTCTACCGATTCCCAATTCCCTACTCCCGATTCCCGGCGCATAGCGCCTGATCAGCCGATGACGGCCAGGATGTCGTCTTCGCGCAGCACCTTGTACTCGACGCCTTCGGACTTGTAGCTGCTGCCGGCGTACTGGCCGTAGATGACCTTGTCGCCAACCTTGACCACCGGCGCGCGCAGGCTGCCGTTGTCCAGCGGCTTGCCGGCGCCGATCGCGACGACTTCACCCTTGGTGGACTTTTCCTTGGCGGAGTCCGGAATCACGATGCCGCCGGCGGAAACTTCGTCGGCTTCGATCGGCTTGACTACAACGCGGTCGTGAAGCGGCTTGATGCTCATAGAGAAGACCTCTTAAGTGTTTGATTGGCCTGGAAATTATCGGCGATGTTAGCACTCGCACATGACGACTGCCAGCACAGCGCGCGGAAAAAACCCGACAGAGCGGGTGCGGGCCAGAGATTGTGCTGCGTGGGCGGCTTTCAAGGCCTGGCGGCAAAAATTTTTCGACGGCGGCGGTCTCGGCCAGAGGCCACTACGAGTGCGGCGCGGGGCCAGGGACAATGCACGGCCATGCCTGTTGACGGCGATTGACGCGCTGCCGATGGCCCAGAGCCGGAAGGCATGCCGGGGGCGGCGGCGCTGAATGCCTTGCTGCCACCGCAGGCCCGCGCGTTTCCGCCACGCTCTAGAAATGGAACCAGGTTCCATCGCTTGTCATGCGCGCGCCTTAAAGTCGGGAACGCATTCCCCGATCACAAGGAGCTGTCGATGAGGTTGCCGTCCCGTTTCGTGTCCCTGCGTTGCACCCTTCCGCTGGCCTGCGCGTTCGCGCTCGGTGCCACCTCCGCCAATGCCGCGGTCTTCATCAACGAACTGCACTACGACGACGCGGGCGCCTCCGGCGACAGCGGCGAAGGCGTGGAAGTGGTGGCCACCGCCGGCGAATCGCTGAGCGGCTATCGCATTTACCTGTACAACGGCGCCGCCCCCGGTGCGGCAGTGATGTATGCCAACACGGCGGTGCCGGCAGGCACGGTGGTGAGCTGCGGCAGCCAGGTGCGTATCGCCACGGTGAGCTACGCCAGCAACGGCGTGCAGAACGGCCCCAACGATGGCGTGGCGCTGGTCGACCCCAACGGGCAGTTGGTGCAATTCCTCAGTTACGAAGGCGCCATCACCGGCAGCGGCGGCCCGGCGGCCCGGCGGCCGGCGTGACCAGCCAGAACCTGCCGGTGAGCGAGAGCAACAGCACCGCGGTCGGCAGTTCGCTGCAACTGACCGGCACCGGCACCACCGCGGCCAACTTCAGCTGGGCCGGCTCGGCGGCGCAGACCTTCGGCGCCTGCAACCGCGGCCAGACCTTCGCCGGCAGCGACGGTGGCAGCACCGGTGCGCCCACCATCAGCAGCACCACACCGACGCAAGGCGCCACCGGCTTCCCGGCCGCCGGCGATCTGGCCGTGGGCTTCAGCGAAGCGGTGACGCTGGGCAGCGGCGCGTTTGCGCTGAGCTGCGCCAGCTCCGGCAACGTGGCACTGACATACCCGACCAGCGGCACCCGCTTCACGCTGTCCACCAACACTGCCCTGGTCGGCGGCGAGCGCTGCACGTTGGCCATCACCGCAAGCGCCATCCGCGATGCCAGCGGCCTGAGCCCGGCCGCCAACCAGTCCATCGCCTTCACTGTGGCCACCGCCAGCGGCGGCGCCACCGGCTACTACTCGCGGGTGAACACCACCAGCCCCAGCCAGCTGCGCTGCTCGCTCAACACCACCATTCGCGGCCACACCGTGTACCCGTACAGCGGCAGCGGCACCAGCACCTGGACCATCCTGGAAATGGCCGACGAGGATCCCAGCAACAGCGGCCGCATCCTGGACGCCTACCGCAACCGCAGCTACGCCAAGGTCAGCGACCGGGCCGGCACCGGCAGCGGACTCACCTACAACCGCGAGCACACCTGGCCCAACTCGCTGGGCTTCGGCAGCGCCACCGACGACCGCGGCCTGCCGTACGCGCCCTACACCGACACCCACATGCTGTACCTGACCGACACCAGCTTCAACGCAGACCGCGGCAACAAGCCCTATGCCACCTGCACCGGCAGCTGCGGCGAGCGGGTGACCGAGGTCAACGACGGCAGTGGCGGCGGCAGCGGGCGTTACCCGGGCAATTCCAACTGGGTCCGCACGCCGGACGGCAACAGCGGCACCTTCGAGGTGTGGGGCCGGCGCAAGGGCGATATGGCGCGCGCTGTGATGTACATGGCGATCCGCTACGAAGGCGGCACCGATGCAGCCAGCGGCCAGTCCGAGCCGGACCTGGAGCTCACCGACGACCGCAGCAAGATCGTGCAGACCGCGTCCTCGCCCGCCTACATGGGCCTGCTGTCCACGTTGCTGGCCTGGCACCAGGCCGATCCGCCGGACGATGCCGAGCGCGCCCGCAACGAGGTGATCTTCAGCTTCCAGGGCAACCGCAACCCGTTCGTGGATCACCCCGAATGGGCCACTGCCAGCCTGTTCAACTCGGCCAAGCCGGCCAGTTGCCAGCTGGCCAACTGAGACCGGCTCACATATGGCGCGCGCACCGCCAGGCGGGAGTGGACAGCGCGCTCGGAGCCGCCCTGTACGCGTGGCACCTGCCCGATTCCGGGCCCCCGCGCGCACCCGCCTGGCGGTGCGCGCAAACGGGTTGCCAATTGGTCTGGACTACCCCGGCGGGGCGAGAGAGGCGCAGGCCGGGGCGGTCGCGTGGGGCGGCTTGTCCACCAACCCGTGATGCCGGGCGCCGATGCAGACGGTGCGTGTCGCCGGCAGGCACCACGCCCTTGACCCACCCCCATCGACCGAACCCAGGTACCGCCCTGCCATGCACGGCAGGGCGCGAGCGAATCGCACACCCCCAAGGCGCAGCGCGCCGACCATGAGTTCGCTTGAGCCCGTCACCCCACCGGGCCCACGAAGTTAACGTCTTGTTCCGGAATCGGCGGTCGATCCCCCGCAAACAGGGGATTACACTGCCAGGTCCAATGAGCGCACCTTCCCTCCATTTGTTATTGAGCACCTGCCCGGATGCCGATAGCGCCGAGCGCATCGCGCAGGCCTTGCTCGAGGAACGGCTGGCCGCCTGCGTCACCGTCCTGCCCGGCGTGCAATCGCTGTACCGCTGGAAAGGCGCGATCGAGCGCAGCACCGAGGTGCAGTTGCTGATCAAGACCTGGGACGACTGCCTGCCCGACGCCATCGCGCGGCTGCAGGCCTTGCATCCGTATGAACTGCCGGAGGCGGTCGCTGTCCAAGCCAGCGCCGGGCTGCCGGCGTATCTCGATTGGGTCCGGGCCGAAACCCGCAAGGAATTCCGACGTCCATGAAGTCTCTGTCCCGCTGGATCGCCCGCTGCGCGCTCCTGGCCGCCCCCTTGCTCGCCGCGCCGCTGGCGGTACTGGCGCCCACCCCCGCGCAGGCCGCCGTGACCGAAGCCGACCTGCTGCCGGTGGACCAGGCCTTCGCGCTGAGCGCCACTGCCGACAGCCGCGACCGCATCGCGCTGAATTGGAAGATCGCACCGGGCTACTACCTGTATCGCCACCGCATCAGCGTCAAGTCCGGAAAGGGGTTTGCCGCGGGCGAACTGGCGCTGCCGGAAGGCGAGAGCAAGCACGACGAGTTCTTCGGCCAGGTGCAGACCTACCGCAGGCAACTGCAGGCCACCCTGGCCGGCAAGGCCGACCCGGCGGTGCAGACCGCCGTCCTGCAGGTGCAGTACCAGGGCTGCGCCGATGCCGGCGTGTGTTATCCGCCGCAGCGGCGCGAAATCCGCGTCGATTTGCCCGCGGCCGACGCCACCGGGGCGCAGGCCACCGCTGCGCCACGTGAAAACCTGGGCGCGCTGGTGCCACGCAGCGCCACCGGCCCGCGCCTGTTCGGCGCCCCCGGCCAGACCGCCGGCATGGACGCGTTGCCGCTGCCGGCCGAGCAGGCGTTCAACTTCGAAGCCATCGTCGGCGACGGCAACAGCCTGCTGCTGCGCTTCACCCCGGCGCCGGGCTATTACATCTACCGCGACCGCACCTCGCTGGCATTGGAAGGGGCCGGCGGCGTGCGCACCGGGCTGCCGCGCTGGCCGCAAGGCAAGGCCCATCGCGACGAACATTTCGGCGATGTGGTGGTGTATTTCGACCAGGCCGAAGTGACCTTGCCGCTGCTGCGCGACCACCCCGATCCGGCCCACGTGACCCTGGTGGCCACCTTCCAGGGCTGCCAGACCGACGGCATCTGCTATCCGCCGATGACCCGCCGCGTCGCCCTCGATGTACCGGCCGGCACCGTGTCGCCGCAGAACCAGGCGCAGGCTGCGCCATTGATGATTTCGCCGCTGGCCGCCGGCCAGGCACCGGTCGAGCCCGCGCCGGCTGCCAGCACTGCCGGCCCGGTCGCCGATGCCTCGGCCGGCAATCCGGAGCGCACGCCACCGCCGCATACCGACAAGGGCCTGCTGGGCATGCTGGTGCTGGCCCTGCTGGGCGGGTTGGTGCTGAACCTGATGCCCTGCGTGCTGCCGATCCTGTCGCTGAAGGTGCTGGGCCTGGCGCACAGCGGCGAAAGCCGCGGCCATGCGCGTCGCCATGCCATCTGGTACTCGCTGGGCGTACTGGTGTCCTTCGCCGCCGTCGGCGGGCTGGTGATCGGCTTGCGCGCCGCCGGGCAGGCCGCCGGCTGGGGCTTCCAGCTGCAGCAGCCGTGGTTCGTCGCGGCGCTGGCGTATCTGATGTTCGCGGTGGGGCTGAGCCTGTCGGGCGTGTTCACCTTGGGCACCAACCTGGGCGGCATCGGCCAGTCGCTGGCCGCGCGCAACGGGCCGCTGGGCGACTTCTTCACCGGCGTGCTGGCCTGCGTGGTCGCCAGCCCCTGCATCGCGCCGTTCATGGGCACGGCCCTGGCCTACGCCTTCACCGCGCCCGCGCTGCTGGCGATGCTGGTGTTTCTGGTGCTGGGCCTGGGCCTGGCGCTGCAGTTCCTGCTGATCGGCTTCGTGCCTTCGCTGGCGCGGCGCCTGCCCACCCCCGGGGCGTGGATGGAAACGCTCAAGCAGGTGCTGGCGTTCCCCATGTACCTCACCGCGATCTGGCTGCTGTGGGTCCTGGGCAAGCAGCGCGGCGTGGATGCGCTGGCCTTGATGCTGGTCGGCGCCACCCTGCTGGCCCTGGGGTTGTGGTGCTTGGAGCGCAGCCGCTGGAAGAGCCACCGCCTGGGCATGGGCCTGGCCACGGCGATGCTGGTGCTGGCACTGGTGCCGGTGGTCGCGGTCACGCGCCTGAGCCTGCCGGCAGCCACCGCGGCAGATGGCGTGGTGGCGTTCTCGCCGCAGTTGCTGGACCGCCTGCGTGCCGACAACCGCGTGGTCTTCGTCAATATGACCGCCGACTGGTGCGTAACCTGCAAGGCCAACGAAAAGAACGTGCTGAGCAGCGCCGAATTCCGCGACGCGTTGCGCCGCGTCGACGCGGTCTACATGAAGGGCGACTGGACCAACGTCGATCCCGCCATCAGTACCTTCCTGGACCAGCACCAGGCCGTCGGCGTGCCGCTGTACGTGGTCTACGGCCCCGGCGCCCCGCCGGCGATCCTGCCGACCGTGCTGACCGGCGCGATTACCGAAGATGCCTTGCTCCGCGCAGCGCGGTGAGGCGCGTCTTCGCTGCCACTGGCGACCTCGGCGGCAGCCTGTTGGCGGGCTAGCTCGAAGATTTTGCGCACCATGTAGACCGGCGCCGGCGCCATCAGGCGTATTGCGACACGTCCAAGCGCGAGGCCGGCCCCTGTTGGCCGGCGACCCGCGCGTCCGGCGCTCCGCAGATCTGACTGGCCGATGCCCGCATGGGGCAGGTGCGGCGCCAGGCTGCGCACGGCGTCGCCTGTTCGGTGCCCCTGACACCTCCAGAACCCGGATGCATGCGATGCATCGCGGGCAACAGCGGCCGCGGCCTGCACGGCGGGCAGTTGCATGAGGCGAGGCAGCGGACGGGATCGATCGCGCCGATCGCCTTCCTCTGGCACGCCGGCCCCGCTCGGCCAGGCGCCGCGTTGCTGGCGCCTGGATCTGCGCGCAGATCGCAGCCTGCCGCAGCGTCGCCTCCTGCGCCGTTGCCACGAACAAACCGGGCACTCACCGAATTGCTGCCACCGGCACAACATTCTGACGCCCGGCAGGAGAGGATGCCGACAACAACTGTTGCCGCTGGACGGCCGGGACGGCGCCGCATCGCACCAGGCGCAGATGCTGCTCCGCATGCGCAGGGCCGGCTGCCGGTTCCGCTCGCAGCGGCCTGTGGCTATTCAGGCCCGGCAGCATGACCTCCGGCGCATGATTGCCCGCCACCATTAGCGCCCCAGCCAAACAATTCGAATTTTAAAACAATCGTTTTAAACAGACCTAAGTTCGTCGAACTGGACAGCATCGGCGACATCGCGCAGACTTCCGGCCTTTCCGCTCTTCCGGATCCCATGGCCCATCTGCTGCTGTTGCATGGCCCCAACCTCAACCTGCTCGGCACCCGCGAGCCGGAGGTTTACGGGCGTACCACGCTGGCGCAGATCGACGCGGCCCTGGTGGATCGCGCGCAAGCGGCCGGGCACGTGCTGCACTGCCTGCAGTCCAATGCCGAGCACGTGCTGGTGGAGCGCATCCACGCCGCGCGCGAGGACGGCACCGCCTACATCCTGATCAACCCGGCCGCCTTCACCCATACCTCGGTAGCGCTGCGCGATGCGCTGCTGGGCGTAGGGCTGCCGTTCGTGGAAATTCATCTGTCCAACCCGCACGCGCGCGAGCCGTTCCGGCACCACAGCTATCTCAGCGACAAGGCCGACGGGGTGATCTGCGGCTTCGGCGCAGACAGCTACCGGCTGGCGCTGGAAGCGGTGATCGCGCGCCTGGAGCGCGACGCATGACCCCTGCCGCATCGACCTCGGCCAGCGTGTCGGCGTCCTGATCCCATTCCGCCGGCAGCCGCCGGCACTCCCCACCGTTTCACTTCCAGAGGCCCTTATGGATCTCCGCAAAATCAAGAAACTGATCGACCTGCTCGAAGAATCCAATCTCGCCGAAATCGAGATCAAGGAGGGCGAAGAAAGCGTGCGCCTGGCGCGCGTGCCCAAGGGCACCCAGGTGATGAGCGCCCCGGTGCAGCAGTACGCACCCGCACCGGCCGTGCAGGCGCAGGCACCGGCGGCGGCCAGCATGCCGATGCATTCGCCCACCGAAGCCTCCACCGGCGGCGCCAAGCACGCCGCCGCACTGCCGGACGGCCACGTGCTGCGCGCCCCGATGGTCGGCACCTTCTACACCTCGCCCTCCCCGGACAAGCCGGCGTTCGTCACCGTCGGCCAGCAGGTCAAGGTGGGCGATACCCTGGCGATCATCGAGGCAATGAAGATGTTCAACCCGATCGAAGCCGACGCCTCCGGCACCATCGTCGCCATCCTCGGCGAAACCGGCCAGCCGGTGGAATTCGATCAGCCGTTGTTTGTGATTGGCTGAGAGCCGGGAATCGGGAGTGGAGAATCGGGAATCGGCAAAGCGGCCTCATGAACGTCTGGAGGCGTGGTGCGATTCCATGGAGCTGGTGGAAATGATCTATCGGTTTACCGAGGTCTTTCCCGAGCACGAACGCTACGGCCTGATGGCGCAATTGCGCCGTGCGGCCGTCAGCATCCCGTCGAATATCGCCGAAGGTGCAGCGCGGCGCTCCACTCCCGATTACGCGCGGTTTCTCTCGATTGCGCGCGGCTCGCTCTCCGAGCTGGATACACAGGTCCAGATCGCGGTACGACTGGGCTATAGCAACACCGATGACGAGGACATTGTCAGCCAGCAGGTCGACCAGGTCTTCGCCAAGCTCACTGCATTGATGAATGCCTTACGCAGACGCGGAGCCGCGCCATGAAGCCCGCATCTCCCCATTCCCCATTCTCGACTCCCTATTCCCATGCTCGATAAAGTCGTCATCGCCAACCGAGGTGAAATCGCGCTGCGCATCCTGCGCGCGTGCCACACGCTCGGCATCCGCACGGTCGCGGTGCATTCCACGGTCGACCGCAACCTCAAGCACGTGGCCATGGCCGACGAGTCGGTGTGTATCGGCCCGGCCGCCTCCAGCGACAGCTACCTCAACATCCCGGCGTTGATCGCCGCGGCCGAGGTGACCGATGCGCAGGCCATCCACCCCGGCTACGGCTTCCTGTCGGAAAACGCCGATTTCGCCGAGCGCGTGGAGCAATCCGGCTTCATCTTCATCGGCCCCAAGGCCGACACCATTCGCCTGATGGGCGACAAGGTCGAAGCGATCCGCGCCATGAAGGCTGCCGGCGTACCCTGCGTGCCCGGCTCGGGCGGCCCGCTGGGCGATGACATCGTCGCCAACACCAAGGTGGCGCGCGAAATCGGCTACCCGGTGATCATCAAGGCGGCCGGCGGTGGCGGCGGACGCGGCATGCGCGTGGTGCATTCGGAGGCGGCGCTGAAGGCGGCGATCGAAACCACCAAGTCCGAAGCCAAGGCCGCTTTCAGCAACGATCAGGTCTACATGGAGAAGTTCCTGGAAAATCCGCGTCACGTGGAAATCCAGGTGCTTGCCGACGGCCAGGGCGGGGCGATCCACCTGGGCGAACGCGATTGCTCGATGCAGCGCCGCCACCAGAAGGTGGTGGAAGAAGCGCCGGCACCGGGCATCACCGAAGAACTGCGCAACGAGATCGGCAAGGTCTGCGTGGACGCCTGCATCCGCATCGGCTACCGCGGCGCGGGCACCTTCGAATTCCTGTTCGAGAACGGGCGGTTCTACTTCATCGAAATGAACACGCGTATCCAGGTGGAGCATCCGGTCACCGAGCGCATCACCGGCATCGACCTGGTGTGCGAGCAGCTGCGCATCGCCGCCGGCCACAAGCTGAGCATCAAGCAGAGCGACATCGTGCTGCGCGGGCATGCGATCGAATGCCGCATCAATGCCGAAGACCCGGAAACCTTCATGCCTAACCCGGGCCTGATCACCGCCTTCCATCCGCCGGGCGGTCCGGGCGTGCGGGTGGATACCCACATCTACAGCGGCTACAAGGTGCCGCCGAACTACGATTCGATGATCGGCAAGCTGATCGTGCATGGGCCCGATCGCGAAACCGCGATCGCACGCATGCGCGTGGCGCTGAGCGAGATGGTGGTGGACGGCATCAAGACCAACATCCCGCTGCAGCAGCGCATCATGCGCGACAAGGGCTTCCAGGCCGGTGGGCAAAATATCCACTACCTGGAAAAGCGCCTGGCCGAACGCAAGAACAAGTCGATCGCGTTGACCTGATCGCGCCTGCCGCTGCAGCGATGAAGCAAAAAAGCCCGGGAAACCGGGCTTTTTTGTTGTTCCCCGGTGCATCGCGCCGACACTGCGTCGCGTCGCCAGCCGGTCCATGCGTAGGAGCGCACCCGGGCGCGACCGGACTTACCGATAACGCCCAGTCACGCCCGGGTGCGCTCCTACAGAGCCCCAGGGTTCGACGCCCGGATGGCGCAAGCCAGCGCCGGATCCGATCTGCAGACCCTCGGTCGTGTACACACGTGAGAATGAGGAAAGCTGCAGCCGCAGCTAGCCGCCGTCGCCGCCTGCGCTACCGCAGACGCAGCGGCTGCGGCAATGTCGATCTGCAACGCGCCGCACCGTTCACCGCCGCGGCGCAGGCGCCTGCTGGCTGCCGGGCACCGGCACGATGCCGCTGGCCGATGACGGGTCGACCACGGTCATGGTTTCGGTGGAACCGTCCGGCCACACCACCTGGAACGTGGAGCCAGCCGGCAAGGTGGAAAACGGCATGGCACTGCTGGCGCGGTACACCGCAGCGACCTGGCTTGCGCCATGCCGTCGCTGCTGTTCGTCGGCGGTGACGCTGGTGGATTTGACCGACAGCGGCTGGTACCGGTGATCGGCGGTATCGATCATCACGATGCTCACTGCCGCCGCCGAATACGCCACGAACAACGCCACCCATAACCAGAACTTGGCGCCATGCGCCAACCGACGGTAATTCATGACTGCGCTCCCGGATCGGAGACCAATGTATCGACCATCTCATCCACCCTGTCTGCTCCCTGCCGCGGCACCGCGGCATCGAATACGAACGACACGAAATCCTGTGCGCTGTCGCGCGAGCAGATGCCCGCGTTGGCGCAATAACTGGTGACCAAGGTGCTGCCGGCGCTGCAATCGAGCCCCAGCCGGCATGCAGCCACTTGCCAGGCCAGCTCGGCGAACTGATCGCCGGCCACATAGCCTTGCAGGCTGTCATCGCCGCTGGCCCGCGCGCCCATCGCGGGGGACAGGGCCAGATAGGCCTCGGGATCGCGCGAGGCCAGCACGCGTTGCACCAGCGCGCGTTTGTAGCTGGGCGATGCCTGCAACGGTTCGCCCAACGCCAGCAGGGCGGCCTCGGCAGCCAGGCTGCCGGCGCGCGCCGCTGCCAGGCGTTGCTGCGCAACCATGCGCGGACCCAGCCCGTCGGCGGGGGCGAAGCCGGCGCAACGCTGCGCCAGGCGCTCGCGTGCGGCATGCATCGCTGCCACTCCCGGCGTGTGTTGCGCGGCGATCCATGCGCTATCGGCGGCATAGCCGGACGGGCTGGCCGCATAGGGCGCGCAGTAATCGTAGACACGGCTCAAGCGCCACCCGGCCTGTGCATCGCCGGCACGCACCTGCTGCTGCAATTGCTGCGCGTAGCGATACAGATCCGGTTGCGCTTCCACCGCATCGCGATGCGGCAGCTGCAACGCGGCGCTGTGCTCGGTCGCTGCGTGCGGCTGCGGTGTGGCAGCGCCAACCGGCGCCACCTGTGCAGCAACCGGCACCGTGCGGTCGACATCACGCTCGGCAGGTTGCGCGCGCACATGCCACCACGCGGCCGCCGCAAGCGCAGCGGGAGCGAGCAGCAGCCAGAGATGGCGGGCACGAGCGAGCGGCATGGATGACGGCGACCCTGCCGCGGAACCACCCGCAGCGACCGCGCGGAGTCTAGCACCCACCCGCGCGCACAGCCGCCGCCAAGCAGACGCTGCCAGTGGAGGTGTCGAGAATGGGGCGACATGCGTAACGGCCTGCGCGGACTGCACGTGAGTGGCGCGCTGCATGCGTTCGGTTGCGCTTTGCTGTGTGCTGTGTGCTGTGTGCTGTGTGCTGCGCTGTGCTGTTTGCTTGTGCTGTGGGGTGTGTTGGTGCTGATGTTGCTCGGCCGCTTGCCGGCTTGCTGCTGCGTTGATCGGTTGCAAATTCCGAATGCGGCGTTGACTTGCGGACTGCGCATCCGATAGCAGCGCATCTTGAAGAGAGCCGCCTCTGACCGAGCCTGCCAGTTGGCAACGTCGCCTCGCCGACGCGGCGGTGCCCAGTTGCAGCGCTGTCGTGTCATGGGTGGACGCCCCACACGCATCGCGCTGCACGGCAGGACGGAACACGGCAGCACACAAGGCAGCTGCCTGCGCACGCGACTGCACATTTGCGCAAGGAAGCAACGTCTCGCCCCGGTTGCTCGACGCGGCCGTCGACCAAGCCCGTGCTCGATCGCTCGGCAGCATCATCGGTTCAGCGCCAAGTGCGGCGGCATCGGCCTACCGCCCTCCGCAGGGCAGCACATCCAACCGCAGATACGCGTCCATGCAGCGCCACACCAGGCAATTGTCCATTCGCCAGCAGCACGCCGTCCGCCTGGCAGCGGACGCATCTTGATCGGCGAGGCCGTTTTTCACCGCCTGCATGGGGAAGACACACCGCCCAGGTCGACGGCGCCTGCGTCATGCCGTCGCCTGCCGCGCGGCAGGCACGCCGGCACGAATGGTCTAGGATGCGTGCTTTCGAATTGCCCAACGCCACGATGCCGTTTCTTGAACTGACGCTTTCCTGTTCCGAGGTCACCCTTCCCCGCTTCCAGAACGCATTGGACGATGTGGGCGCACTGGCCGTGACCATGCTCGACGCCGATGCCGATACCAGCAACGAGCGCGCCATTCTCGAACCCGGTGTGGGCGAAATGCCGCTGTGGGACCGGCTGACGATGACCGCGCTGTTCGATGGCGACAGCGACGCGCTGGTGGTGCTGGCAGCGCTGGAAGCCTTCGATCCGGGCCTGGACTGGAGCCAGGTGGCGTTTCGCATGGTCGAAGACAGCGACTGGGAACGCGCCTGGATGGACCTGTTCAAGCCGATGCAGTTTGGCGAACGCACCTTTATCGTGCCGTGGAATCACGCGCTGCCCGAAGCCGCGGACAGCCCGCATGCCGCCGTGGTGCGGCTGGACCCGGGCCTGGCGTTCGGCTCGGGCACCCATCAAACCACCGCGCTGTGCCTGCGCTGGCTGGACAGCCTGGCAGGCAGCGGCGAGCTGCAGGGCCGCAGCGTGCTCGATTTCGGGTGCGGCTCGGGCATCCTGGCGGTCGCCGCGCTGAAGCTGGGCGCCAGCGGCGCGGTCGGCGTGGACAACGACCCGCAGGCGCTGCTGGCGACCGCCGACAACGCACAACGCAACGGCGTGGACGCGCAGCTGACGGTCTACATGCCGCAAGACGAACCGGTACAGACCTACCAGGTGGTAGTGGCCAACATCCTGGCCTCGGCCCTGGACGCCCTGGCCGACACCCTGGCCGCGCGCGTGGCGCCGGGCGGACGGATCGCGCTGTCGGGCATCCTGTACGGCCAGGAAGACGACTTGCTGAAACGCTACGCCCCCTGGTTCGACCAGTTGCGCTGCGAACGCGACGAAGACTGGATGCGGATCGACGGCGTGCGCCGCGGCTGATCCGGCTGATCCGGCTGATCGTCCATGCCGGCTAGCGCTGTGGCCGGCCGGCGCGGATCTGCGCGGTGGTCACTGCATCGGCCACGCTGATCGCCCGCAACCGGGTCACCGGTTGCCAGCCGTTGCGGTGCAGCGCCGCCGTGCGCCACGGCCCGGCCTGCCGGGCCACCCAGACCCGCAGCAGCACCTCGGCCGCCAGCAGCGCCGTCCAAGCCACGGGCGACCACGCCTGCACACCCGCAAGCGCCACTGCGCCAGCCCCCACGGGCATCGGCGCGCTCACCGCCAGCAGCGGCCAGTGCCGCTGGCGTAGCGCCCAGACACGCGGTGCCAGCGCTGCTGACCAGTGCGGACCATCGGCCACGGCAGTCCACGCGGCGCCACGCCGCCAGATCGCATACCGGGCCGCACCACGAAAACGCCTGACCGCAGGGTCCACCGGCGAATGGGCCGGCCACGGCGCGTCTGCGGGCGCGGCGGACGGGGGCGAACGCTGCCACTGGGGATCGGATTTCCGACCGGCGGGCTCGACCATGAACATCCTCCTTGAGTTCGCTGTGATGGGACCATCATGAATCGAAAGACAGTATCGCAAACATATGGCGATATGAAAGTTATACGAACTATCTCGGGGCGCTGCTAGGGCTATATCTCCGGCCCCTGCCTGCCCTCCAACGGTGCCGTGTGAGCAAGCTGTACGAACGAGTACGCGAAGCCCGCAGCCTCACCAAGCTGACCCAGGAAGCCCTGGCCGGCGAGCTGGGAGTCACCCGCAGCGCGGTGGCGCAATGGGAGATGGCCGAAGGCACCGCACCGTCGGTGGAAAACCTGATCGGCCTGGCCAGGCGCAGCGGCATGGCGTTCGAATACCTGGCCACCGGCCGCGGCGACCGCGTGTTTGGCCCGCCGGTGTCGGCCATCGCTGAAGAACCGGCGCAGTACCGCCGCCTGGATGACCAGCAACGCGTGCTGCTGACGCGTTTCGACACCCTGACGCCGCGCCAGCGCGCCGGCCTGTTGGATCTGTTGCTGGCCGAAGGCAAGACGCGGCGCAGGCGGTGAATCGGGAATCGGGAATCGGCGAGCTGACGTGATCGGCGCCGAAATTCCAAGGCCGTGTTTCCGCTAGCTGTCGTCTCCTGATCCTGGATGCGCCTGGCCGTATTCGTCGGCTTGCGTAGATGTGGAGGCGGCCGTTATCGGAGAAGGAATGCGCTGCGCGCCTTGCGTCGACATCGGCGCAGACGGCGCCATGACCATGTGGGCCGGAGACGAACACCTGCAGGCATGCGCGCTGCAGCTCGATCGCATCGCCGTCGGCACAGGTTCGCCGGTGGACGTGCGCGTGGTTGAATAGGGGTCTTCCCGCTGCACGCCTGCCGATGTCCGAGACTCCGCCACCGCGCCGCCCCCTGGCCACGTTCCTGCGTGCGACGCCGGCTGCTCCGCCGCTGGTTCCGACCCCGGCGGTTCCGCCTGGGGAGCCGTCGGAGCAGGCCGCACCGGCCGCGGGCCCCGCATTGCCGCCGGCAACACCGCCGCAGGTGGACGCGCTACCGGCGCCGCACGTGCCATCGCCTGCTGCCGCGGTGGCGCCATCGCCGCAGCGCGCAGCGGCTGCGCCCGGGCACGCTGGTCTCCAGGCGCCGGTGTCCGGCCAGGCGCAACTGCCCGCGCCCGGCAGCGCGATGCCGTCCGCTTCGGCGACCGCGCCCGCAACCGGACACGTCCCTGATGGGATGCTCGATCCACCTCGCCCGGTGTCGGCCGCCAGCGATGGCCAAGCGGGCGACGACGGGCTGGCCGCGGCCGGTGCTGACGCGCTCCAGGACCACACCGCGCGGACTGCACCTGCCGCGTTGCATTCCGCGCAGCAACGCGCGCTCCGTGCGTCGGCGCCTGCAGACCTGTCGTCTCGGGATGCAGCGGGCACGCCGAGCACGCTGGCAGCAATGACCGCCGGCGAGGCTCCAGTCGCAACGCCAGCAGCGCCGGCGGGATCGACAGCGGCTGTGGCGACAGCGGCAGCCGCAACGCAAGCCGACACCAGCGCCAGCGAGCGGTCCGCGGGCACGACCGGCGGTCGGTCGCACCCCGACCGGCCCGCCAGCCATCCCGAGCCGGCAGCCGCCGAGTTCGACGCGGGCAGCGCATCGGCAGGCGAGGACGCGCCGTCCGATGCCGGCGTCGCGCCGCCCCGCACCGCCGCTGCGCAATTGCAGCCCTTGCCCACTCCCGCCTTGGCCGCGCCCGCCTTTGCGCGGCGTGGCATCGCCCGGCCGCGGCTGCGCGCCAGCGGGCGCCAGTGGGCGCTGCTGGTCGGGCTGGTCGGCGTGCTCGGAGTGCAGATCGTCATCGCCGACCGCGCGCACCTGGCCGCCAACGCGCGCTGGCGGCCGCTGGTCGGCGCGGCCTGCACGCTGGCGCGCTGCAGCCTGCCGGCCTGGCGCGAGCCGGAGGCGCTGACCCTGCTCAACCGCGACGTGCGCCCGCTGCCCGGTGTGGCCGGGGTGTTGCAGATCCAGGCCAGCTTCCGCAACGACGCGCGCTGGGCACAGGCCTGGCCGTGGCTGCAGCTGTCGCTGTCCGATGCCGACGGCCGGGTGATCGGCACCCGCATCCTGTCGCCGCAGGAGTATCTGGGACCATCGCCGCCTGCGCAGGACACGCTGGCGCCGGGTCAGGCGGTGCAGGTCGCGTTTCGGGTGCGCGAGCCGGCCGCGAGCACTGCCGCCTTCAGTTTCGACTTCCGGTGAACGGGCGCGACCGCCACGTGGGCGTGGCGAGCGATCAGGTCACGCGCTAGACTCACTCCCCCTCGCCGGCCACGCGTCCCGGCTTCGTGACACTGGGAACCTCCTTTGAACGCAGCCCCCTCTCGTCCTGACACCAGTCGTGGCGCCCCGAAGTCGCCCCTGCGCGAACACGTGGCCCAGTCCGTTCGCCGTTATCTGCGCGACCTGGACGGCAGCGACGCGGACGACGTTTACGAAATCGTGCTGCGCGAGATGGAGATCCCGTTGTTCGTGGAAGTGCTCAACCATTGCGAAGGCAACCAGAGCCGCGCTGCGGCGCTGCTGGGCATTCACCGGGCGACCTTGCGCAAGAAGCTCAAGGAGTACGGGCTGACGTAGGCCTGGGATTCGGGATTCGGGATTCGGGATTCGGGATTCGGGATTCGGGAATCGGGAATCGGGAATCGGGAATCGTAAAAGCGCGCTTCTGCTAGACGGTGCGGGCACGGGTTCCCGGTCACGGCGTGGTTTTGTGTGGTCAGCCTTCCGGTTGGCCAGACGCGGCGGCCGACCGACGCGCTGCGCAGATCCGATGCTGCAGGTCGCCAACGGCACGCGATGCACATGTTGCGATCTTCTGACGAGCCATGTTGAAGGCGATCACGCCCAGCCGTAGCGAATCAGGTGGAAAAACACCGGCGCGGCGAAGCAGACCGAATCCAGGCGATCGAGCACGCCGCCGTGGCCTTCGATCATGTGGCCCCAATCCTTGATGCCGCGATCGCGCTTGATCGCCGACATCACCAACCCGCCGAAAAATCCCATCAGGTTGGCCACCAACGCCAGGCCGAAGGCATGCCACGGCGCGAACGGGGTAATCCACCACAGCGCCATGCCGAGCAGGCTGGCCGACAACACGCCGCCGATGAATCCTTCCACCGTTTTGGACGGCGACAATTTCGGCGCGATCAAGTGGCGGCCGGCCAGTTTGCCCCACACGTACTGCAGCACGTCCGAGGACTGCACCACGATCACCAGGAAGGCGATCAACAGCAGATTGCGCCCGGCATAGCCGGGAATGTCCAGGTTCAACAGCGCCGGCACATGCGAAATGCAGAATACGCAGATCATCAGGCCCCACTGCACTTTGGCGGTGCGTTCCAGATAACGCGTGGTGTCGCCGCCGATGGTGGCCAGGATGGGTAACACCAAAAACGCGTAGACCGGAATCAGCAAGGTGTACATGCCGTACCAGCCGGTCCACACCAGGCCGTATTGCCACGGCAGCACGATGTAGAACGCGGCCAGTAATGCGTAGTAGTCGCCACGCCGAGTCGGGGTCAAGGTGATGAACTCGCGCAGCGCAAACAACGACACCAGCGCGAACAAGCCGATCACGCCGGCGCGACCAAACACGAACGCAAGGCCGACCACCGCGGCCATCACCCACCACGCACGGATGCGGGCGACCAGGTTGTCCAGCACGGCGCTGGGGCGTTCGCGTGCGCGCCAGCGCAGGGTTTCGGAAATCAGCGTGGCGATTGCCAGCACCAGCGCGATACCGCTGAACAACCACACCGTCTGCTGATGCATCGAAGACTGCTGCAGCTGCCCGCTATACACATACAGGCTCATGCGCGGGTCTCCAATTGATCCGGCGACAACGCCAGCAACGCCGCACGTGCACGCGCCAGAAACGCATCCTTGGTTTCGTCCGCATCCAGGCGCAACGGCGCACCAAAGGTGGTGGTACACAGCAACGGCAACGGCAGCCACTTGCCCTTGGGCATCACGCGCTTGAGGTTATCGATCCACACCGGCACGAACTCCAGTTCCGGGCGTTGCCGTGCCAGGTGATACAGCCCGCTCTTGAACGGCAGCACCCCCTCATCCGGGTTGCGCGTGCCTTCGGGAAACAGGATCAACGAATCGCCGGCATCCACCGCATCGCACAGGCATGCGATCGGGTCGCGCGTGCGCTGCGCCGGGTCGCGTTCGATCAACACGCCGTTGAAGACCGCATGGATCAGATAGCGCCGCAGTGCGGTGCGCCGCCAGTAGTCGGCCGCCGCCACCGGGCGCACTTCGCGGCGCAGGCTGGCCGGCAGCGATGACCAGATCAGCACGAAATCGCCGTGGCTTGCGTGGTTGCCGTAATACACGCGGCGTTCGTTGGAGGGCGCGCAACCGCGCCACAACGCACGCGCGCCGGTCAGGGTACGAATGGCGCCGCTGCAGCCGCGCGCGATCAAACGGGCAATCATCTCTGCTCCAGGGTGCGCACGATCGTGCGCAGTCGTATCGCTACCGTCAGCAAGGCACCGGCGATCAACACCGCCAGCGCTCCGATCAGTAACCAGGCCGCAAGACGTGGCTGGCCCATCCATTGCAGCGGCAAGGCCAGCGCGCCTGCCAGCGACAACCACTGCATGCGTTGCACGCGGCTCATCGGCCCCTGCCGCGGCTCTGGCGTGCCGCAAGCCAGGCCCAGCATGCGCACATACGCGGTGGCCACACAGCACAGCGCCGCCGCCCACCCCAGGTGCGCAGCCCACGGCAGGCCAGACTGCAGTCCGTAGCCCAGGCCCACGCAGACCAGCACATCGGACAACCGATCGGGCGCGTCGTTGTAGACCTCACCGGCGCGCGAGACCATGCGCGCCTGGCGCGCCAGCACACCATCCATGCGGCTGCACCACGGCCGACCCTGCAGCCCGAGCACCGCCAGCAGCAATGGCATGGCTCCTTCGCGCGCAGGCGCGCTCAAGCCGATGTAGAACATCAGCCCGGCCAGCGCCGCACATGCGATGCCCACCCACGACACGCCATTGGGCGTGGCGCCACGCCCGCGCAGCACGCGCGCCCAGTGCAGCTGCCGCTGTTGCTGTCGGTGTTGCATCAGTCGCCTCCTCCGCCACAGCCGCCACAGCCGCCGCCATCGCTGCTACCGCCATCGCCGCCACTGTCGCCACCGCCCCCGCCGCAGCTGCTGCCACTGCCACTGCCACTGCCACCGGCGTGACCATGCGGCGCACGCAAGCTGTGGTAGTCGGCCCACGGGGTTCCGATCAGTGCCGCAGTGCCGTACAGCGCCACCACCTCGCCTGGATCGCCGCCGGTACGCGCGGCATCGCGTCGCCGCGTCTGACGCAATGTCGCAAGGCGGGCCTCGCCGCCGAGCGTGCGCCGCACGCGCACCAGCGCAAAGCCCAGGACCAGCAAGGTGGTCAGCACCATCAGACACAGCAGATAGCCCACCGGATGGTTGCCCTGCACGCCGATGACCAGCTTGCACACGCCAAGCAGCCATACCAGCGCCACCGGCACGGTACATGCCAGACGCACCACGCGTGCCCGCGCCTGGCTCAGCCACAGGCCCTTGTCGATCAAGCGCTGCTCCAGCGGTGCGGCCAGCGCACGCAACGCCCGCAAGGCCCCCACCGGGTCTTCGGTGGTGCGCACCGCTTCCAGTGCCGGCTGCAGCGCAGGCGGCACTGCAATCTGCCGGTGGCAGCGTACCCAGTAACGCGCCGGTTCGGTGGCATCGCGCTCCAGATACACCGCATTGCGCACCAGTAACTCGGTGAACCACAGGTCGGCCACGCGATCGGCACCGCCGCCCAGATATGCAAGCTCGCTGGCATCCACTGCTGCCGCGGTGCGACCGCGGCGCAGCACCCGTCGCAACCATGCCGCCATCGACCAGGCCAGACCGATCAGCGCGATGAACAGCGGCAGGAAATACACGCCACGCCAGTGCAGCGGCGACAGCGCCCCGCCATTGGCCGAGCGACAGGCCATGCCCACTGCCACCGCGATGATTGCCCACGCGACGACGGCATACGGCACACCGCGCTGTGGCCCAGCGAATTGCGGCGCTCCACGCAAGGCCTGCAAGGTCTGTTCGGCAGCGTCCTCATGCGGCGGATCCAACGTCGATTGCTGAAGCCGCGCCGCTGGCCACCATTGCGCCGGCGGCTCGCCAAACTGCGTGCGGTAACGCTCCAGCGTCTGGCGGTACTGCGCCTGGAACTGCGCGTCTTCACCGGCATCGCCGCGTCCGGGTTGATGATGCAACGTGGTCTGCAGCACGTGCGGGCAGAACTGCTGCCAGTACTCGGGGGTGTCGGTCAGATGCGTATGCCAGACCTGGTCGACCAACGGGCTGGGGGTGACGTCGTGGGTGTCGGTGCAGGCAAGAAAACAGAACCGCCGGTACTCCTCCACCAAGACCTGCGCTTGCGCGGTAGTGCACTGTGCCTGCTTGGCCACGCGCCGAACAAAGGCGGCAAACGCTGCTTCGTCCTGGCCAAAACGATAGCCCTGCAGCCGTTGCCACAGCGCCCGCTGCGCGGGTGTGGCGTGGCGCGGTTCGCGCTGGGCGGAATCGGGTGCGTTGTTCATCTGGACATCCTGAGGGCGAGCGCCGCATCCACCAACAGCAGTTGCACCACCACGCTTGCCAACTGCCAACACAGCAGGCGGCGCATGCCGGTCCAGCGCGATGCCCAGTCGCGGGTGGGTGCACGCTTCGCCACCAGGCCAATGGCATGCATGGCCGCATCGAGCTGGTGCGCGGCGTCTTGCTCGCTGCCGCCGCAGCGTTCGAGATGCGCGATGGAGGCCGCCAGCAGGTCGGCATCCAGGCCCACGCGAAACGCCCAATAGCGCTGCACCACGCCGGCCAGCACGCTGATGGCATAGCTCCACTGAATCAAGGGCGGCGCCTGCGCAACGCCAAGCAAGCCGATGGCCGCCGCCAGCAGCAGCAGTGAAAAGCGGTCCAGTGCTGCACCCTGGCGCAGCACTGCGCGCATGGTCGCCAAGGTCAGCGGGGAGGGATTCATTGCGCTCTCCGTTCGGGGATGTTGTCGCCTTCATGAACATCGCATGCCACCACGATAGCCGCGCGATGCGCATGCCCGAGCACGATCGACGGCTGCACGGTGCGTAGCTGTGCGATGGCCGCATCCGCGTCCTGGGCGCGACCGCTGCGCACCAGCCAGGTGGCCACACTGGCAGCACTGCGCGAATAGCCCAATGCACAACACACCAGCACCGGCCCGTTCGCCTGCGCCTGCGCGATCGCCTGCGCGGCCTCGCGCAACTGCGCCGGCGACGGCGCGACCAGATCGAGCATCGGCACCACACGGTCCTGCGCCTGCGCGGCGTACAACGAGAGCTCTGCAGACACGTCCACCACGGCGGCACGTTTGTCGCGCTGGCCGGGCAACGGAATCCGCCCCAGCCACACGCCATCGCAGACCGCGCGCGGCGACGGCGCACGCCGCGTCCACAGTCGCGAGTTGCACCAGGCCGCCAACAGATATGGCGCATACAACCAGCGCGCGGCAAGACTCAGACACCCATCGCTGCGCTTCTGGAATCCGCCCGGGCCAAGCAGAGCGTAATTCAACGCAACCAGCAGCAAGGCCAGGGTGATCCACAGCAACCACAGGGCTGCACCGCCGCTCCACAGCGCCAGCGCAGCGCTGACCAGCGCGCCGGCCAGATACATCACGGCCAGGCGCCAGCGACGCAGGTCGCGTGCACACCGTGCCTGCGCAAACGGTGCGGCGATCCGCTCCGGCCATAGCCACACGCAGAGCCAGCCCACCGCGAGCCCGGTGGGAATATCGAGAAAGTGGTGCTGGTAGGTGGTCAGCACCGACACCCCGATCAGTGCGAACCAGCCATGCAGCAGCCAGCGCCACACCCCGCAAAGATGCTGCGCATAGCGCACCCACAGCACCACCAGCAGCACGATGTGCAGCGATGGCGCCTGATTGAAGGGTTTGTCGAAGCCCAGCAGCACCGCGAACAGCCAACCGAATACGCCCTCGGTCTGAGGCCGTACGAAGCTGTAGCGCAACGGCCACAACAAGAAACACGCCACGCAGATCAGCTGGGCACTGAGCAGGCGTCGTGCATGCGTGTCCAGCTCGCGGCGATTGCGGCAGACAAAAAACGAGACCGCGTAGAACACGTCGATCGACCAGTACGGCACGATGGTCCACGGCCAGAACGGCATGCCGTGTTCCCAGCCGAACACCACCGATGGCACCTGCGCCGCCCGCCCGGCCAGCGTGTTGGCCAGGCCGTAGCTGAGGAAGAAGAACGGCCCCAGCAACGCCAGCCACAGCGCGGCACGGCCGAATGGGCGCGCAACTTGGCTCATGCGTCGATTCGCTGCGCCATCGACACGGTGAAGATGCCGAATGCATCGATGCGTTGCGCCACCTTGCGAAAGCCCGCCGCTTCCACCAGGCCATCCATCTCCTGCTGGCTGCGTCGGCGCATCACCCAGGCCACGCCATCGCGGTGACTGGTCAGTGCGCGCGCAATGAATTCCAGCTGCGGATGCCAGGGCTGACCGGTGTAGAGCAGATAACCGCCCGGCTGCACCGCCGCGGCCAGGCCAGCCAGCGAGCGCGCGACCTGGTCGTTGTCGGCAAACAGCTCGTACAGGCCCGATACCACCGCCAGCGTCGGCGCCGGTTGCACTGCTGCCAGCGCTGCCGGGTCGAACGCATCGCCCTGCTCGAAACGCGCGATGTCGCCAGCGCCCAGCGTGTGGATCAGCGCCGTGCCCTGGGTCACGTTGAGCGGGCTGAAGTCGCGCAGCACGATCGCATCGGCACGCTGTGCGCCGCTGCCCAGCGCCTGCAGCACATAGCGGCCGTGCCCGGCGGCGATGTCCAGCACGCGTACCGGCTTGCCGGCGCCACGCAAGCGCGCCGCTGCATCGCGCAGCAATTCGCCCAGATGGCTGCCGCGGATGCGGATGCCGCGCCAACCGATCGCGTTGAGATACGTGCGGTCGATCATGCGGCCCAGCGGCCCGCGACCACGTGCCTGATTGCGATAGATGTAATCCAGCGTGCTGCCGGAATCGAAACCGGTCTGCAACCCAAGCGCGATGCCCTCGGAAAGCTTGCCGCCCAGGCGCAGGCCGGCACGCACGCCACGCCAGCGCAGGTCCTGCAGGCTATTGCGCTGCGGTGGCCAGGCCAGCCGTTCGGCCTCTTCGAAACTGGGCCCGGCACGGTGCGCATCGCGCAGCGCGGCACGTACCGGCGGTTGCGCAAAACGCGCTTGGACAAACTGGCGAATGTGCGCGACGGCAATCGCGCGATCGCGTTCGCCCAGGGTGTCGTGGAAGAACCCCGGCAACCAGTGACGCTGCTTGATCGGCGCGCGCAGGTTTTCGTAGAAGCGGTCCTGCGGGCCGCGATGCACCACGAAATCCGAACCGGAGACCAGCAACTGGGTCGGCACGGTAATGGCCTGTGCATCGTCCACCACGCGATCGGCGGCCGCGTACAGGCCGAGCAAGACGCGCACCGAAATCGGACGGGTGATCAACGGATCGGTGCGATAGCTTTCCACGCGCTGCGTATCGTGGGTGAGCCATTGCGGCTGGACGTAGCTGTTGACGAAAAAGTTACCGCGCAACGCATGCAGCAACGCCAGCCCGGCGCGTGCAAACGGTACATACAACTTCACCTTGAACGCCGGCGATGCCAGCACCAGCGCGCGCAGCGGCGGGGCGTAATCGTGCACCCAGGTGGCGGCCACCACCGCGCCCACGCTTTGCGCAATCACCACGATGTCCTGCACCGCGATGCCGTGGGTGGCGCGAAGATGCGCGATGAAGCTGTCCAGATCGCGCACCAGCGCGTCGAAGCCCGGCGCATCGCCACGCACCCCGGGCGAGCGGCCGTTGCCGCGTGCGTCCCAGGCGAAGAACTGCGCGTCGGGGATGTCGAGTTCTTCGGCCAGATGCATCACACGGCCAGAGTGCTCATGGCCGCGATGCAGCAGCACCACCGCCTTCGGCGTGCCGGTCGCAGCGGCATCGTGCAACGGCCAATGCCGGTAGAACAGTGGCACACCATCGAAACTGACGAACTCGCGCTCTAGCACTGTGCGCATCGAAGCATCCTGAAAGATCGAAAGGTTGAATCGCAGGGATCACCACAGAGCAGCGCGGCCAGCGGCATTGCTGCAGGACTGGATCGCTAGGTGCCTGCGGGCGCCTGCGCCAGCCCGGCGCGCACCCGCCGCCACACCGTGGCCATGCAGGCCAGACTCAAGGCGATGGCGACCCAGGTGACGCCGCGCGCACCCAGCAAGCCACAGGCCAGGCCAACGCCCAGCACGCCGATCACGAAGGCGCGGTCGCTCTTGCCCATCGGCCCGTCGTAGCGGCGGCTGGCGCCGACCATCAGGCCGAGCACGCCGGCGTATTCGGTCAGCGCGGCCAGGAGCGCGAAGATCCACAGCCAGGCTGCGCTCACACCGGGCACGCCAAGCAGGCTCAAGTACAACGCCGCATCGGCCACCACATCGCATAGCTCGTTGAGGTAAGCGCCCAGCCGCGACTGCTGGCCGAACTCGCGCGCCAGCATGCCGTCCACCGCATTGAGGGCCATGCGCACCAGCATCCATACCGGCAGCAACAGATACAGCACCGGCCAGCTGGGGCCGCCGCGCAACACCACCGCCGCCACCATCAGCGACACCGCCGCAGCGATCAGCGTGACCTGATTGGCGGTGATGCCACCGCGATACAGCGCGCCCACCATCGGCCGCAGCAGCGCCTGGAAGCGTCCTTTCAGTGCATAGATCGAAGCCATACGGGGTGTTGAGTCCATTCGAGCGCTGGCGCAGCCTACAATATCGGCTGCTCCGCAACGACATCCCCCACCGATGGCCTCTGATTTCCTGCCCGTGCGCCGGGCCCTGCTCTCCGTTTCCGATAAGACCGGCCTGATCGACCTGGCCCGCGCGCTGGTGGCGCGCAACGTCGAGCTGCTGTCCACCGGCGGCACCGCCAAGGCGATCCGCGAAGCCGGCCTGCCGGTGAAAGACGTTGCCGAGCTGACCGGTTTCCCGGAAATGATGGATGGCCGCGTCAAGACCCTGCACCCGCTGGTGCACGGCGGCTTGCTGGGACGCGCCGGTGTCGACGAAGCGGTGATGGCCGAGCACGGCATCGTGCCGATCGACCTGCTGGTGCTGAACCTGTATCCATTCGAGTCGGTCACGGTCAAGGCCGATTGCACCCTGGCCGATGCGGTGGAAAACATCGACATCGGCGGCCCGGCGATGTTGCGCAGCGCGGCCAAGAATTTCGCGCGCGTGGCCGTGGCCACCGATCCGGCGCAGTACGCCGACCTGCTGGCCGAGTTGGAGGCAAACGACGGGCAGCTGTCGGCGGCCAAGCGCTTTGCGCTGTCGGTGGCCGCGTTCAACCGCGTGGCGCAGTACGACGCGGCGATCAGCAACTATCTCTCGGCCGTGGCCGACAGCGCCGAGGCAGTGCCCACGCGCAGCCCGTTCCCGGCGCAGATCAATTCCAACTTCGTCAAGGTGATGGACCTGCGCTACGGCGAGAACCCGCACCAGTCCGGCGCGTTCTACCGCGACCTGTACCCGGTGCCGGGCACGCTGGCCACCTTCCAGCAGTTGCAGGGCAAGGAACTCAGCTACAACAACCTGGCCGATGCCGATGCGGCGTGGGAATGCGTGCGCCAGTTCGATGCGCCGGCCTGCGTGATCGTCAAGCACGCCAACCCGTGCGGCGTGGCGGTGGGCGCGGGCTGCGGCGATGCCTACGAGTTGGCCTACGCCACCGACCCGACCAGCGCGTTCGGCGGCATCCTGGCGTTCAACAAGACCCTGGACGCAGCGACGGCAAAGGCCATTCTGGACCGCCAGTTCGTCGAAGTGCTGATCGCACCCGACTACGAAGCCGGTGCGCTGGACTACGCCACCAAGAAGGCCAACGTGCGCGTGCTCAAGATTCCGCACGGCAATGGCCTCAACAACTACGACACCAAGCGGATCGGCTCGGGCCTGTTGATGCAGTCGGCCGACAACCGCGGCATGTCGCTGGGCGAGTTGAGCGTGGTCACCCAGCGTGCGCCCAACGAGGCAGAACTGGGCGATCTGCTGTTTGCCTGGCGCGTGGCCAAGTACGTCAAATCCAACGCGATCGTGTATGCCAAGGACAGCCGCACCATTGGCGTGGGCGCCGGGCAGATGAGCCGCGTGGTCAGCGCCAAGATCGCCGCGCTCAAGGCCGAGGAAGCCAAGCTCACCGTAGCCGGCTCGGTGATGGCATCGGATGCGTTCTTCCCGTTCCGCGACGGCATCGATGCTGCGGCTGCGGCCGGCATCAAGGCGGTGATCCAGCCCGGCGGTTCGATGCGCGATGGCGAGGTGATCGCCGCCGCCGACGAACACGGCATCGCGATGGTGTTTACCGGCGTGCGCCATTTCCGGCATTGATGTCACCGGCACAAGGATAGGTCGATGCAGCGTTTGCGTTGTTTTGCCGCGTTTGTTGCCATCGCCGTGCTGCTGAGCGCGTGCAAGCAAGCGCCTGCGCCTGCTGCGGCGCCGGTTGCCGCGGCACCTGCAGCGCCCAGCAATGGCCCCCATCAGAGCCGCACCGAGCGGCTGGATGGATTCTTGCGCATGCGCTACGGCGCCAAGGCCGCCCTGGCCGCGCAGTGGAGCGGCGAAGCCGACGGTTTCAAGGCCAACAGCGACGTCTGCGCCGAACAGCCGGTGGTGGTGGGCGACCAGGTGCAGCAACTGCTGGCGGTCTGCCACAACCTCAGCGATGCCGGCCACGGCACTCCGGGGCTCATCGATTTCTTCGTACTGCGCGGCGATGGCGACGGTTTCAAGGTCGTGGCCGAACGGCTCGCCGACGGCTACGGCAGCGCGGGCCAGCCCGGCAGCGTGGACGTCCTGCGCCTGGGCAGCGATTTCTACGGCTTTGTCGTGCACAGTTTCTGGATGGGCCAGGGCCTGATCCTCGAATCACAGGATCTGGTCGTGCCCGGCCCCAAGGGCTTGGTCAATGCCGGCTCGCTGCGGGCGCACATCGACAACAGCGGCGCACTGGCCTGCGACGACGACGCGCGCGAGCCGGACCAGACCCAGGCGCAATGTCTTGCCGACGCCTTCGACGTGGACTTCGCGCTGGAGGTGGACAACAGCGCGCCGCAGGCGCGCACCTGGCCGCTGCACATCCACGAGCACGGCAGCGATTGCGGCGTTGCCCTGGACAAGACGCACGTCTTCGCGCTCGACACCAAGACCTGGACCTACCCGTTTCCCAACGCACTGCAGCGCGAAGGCTGCAGGTAGCGCCCCTTCCCCCGTACTAGCGAGCAACTGCCTTGAAAATCCTCGTCATCGGCTCCGGCGGCCGTGAACACGCCCTGGCCTGGAAGATCGCCCAATCCGCACGTGTGAGCGAGGTACTGGTGGCACCCGGCAACGCCGGCACCGCCAACGAAGCCAAATGCCGCAATGTCGCGATCAAGGTCGACGACCTGGACGGGCTGCTCGCCCTGGCGCAGCGCGAAGCCGTCGCGCTCACCGTGGTCGGCCCGGAAGTGCCGCTGGTGCTGGGCGTGGTCGACCGCTTCCATGCCGCCGGCTTGCGCATCTTCGGGCCCACCGCCAAGGCCGCGCAGTTGGAAGGCAGCAAGGCCTTCGCCAAGGATTTCCTGGCCCGCCATGGCATCCCCACCGCGTATTACGCCGTGCACACCGACGTGGACGCCGCGCTGGCGTATGTGCGCGAGAAAGGCGCGCCGATCGTGGTCAAGGCCGATGGCCTGGCTGCCGGCAAGGGCGTGATCGTGGCGATGACCTTGGCCGAGGCCGAAGAGGCGGTGCGCGACATGCTCTCGGGCAATGCGTTCGGCGATGCCGGCGCACGCGTGGTCATCGAGGAATTCCTCGATGGCGAAGAAGCCAGCTTCATCTCGATGGTCGATGGCAAACATGCCCTGCCGATGGCGACCAGCCAGGACCACAAACGCGTCGGCGACGGCGACACCGGCCCCAATACCGGCGGCATGGGCGCCTACTCGCCGGCCCCGGTGGTCACGCCCGAGGTGCATGCGCGGGTGATGCGCGAGGTGGTCGAGCCGACCGTGCAGGGCATGATCGCCGACGGCGTGCCGTTCACCGGCTTCCTGTATGCCGGGCTGATGATCGATGCGCACGGCGCGCCGAAGGTGATCGAATTCAACGTGCGCTTCGGCGACCCGGAAACCCAGCCGGTGATGCTGCGCCTGCAGTCGGATCTGGTCGATCTGCTCGACGCGGCCATCGACGGCAAGCTCGATGGCGCGCACGCGCAGTGGGACCCGCGCCCGTCGCTGGGCGTGGTCATCGCCGCCAAGCCTTACCCGGACACCCCGGTCACCGGGGAGGTCATCACCGGGCTGGACGCAGTGCCGGCCAGCGCCAAGGTTTTCCACGCCGGCACTGCGCTGAATGCCGCCGGCGAGGTGATCAGCGCCGGTGGCCGCGTGCTGTGCGTTGCGGCGCTGGGCGACAGCGTGCGGGACGCCCAGCGCAACGCCTATGCCGGCCTCGAGCCGATCCACTGGCCCAATGCCTTCCAGCGCAGCGACATCGGCTGGCGGGCCATCGCCCGCGAGCGGCAGGCGCAGGGCTGAACCGTGTCCTTCCCCCGCCGGCGGGGGAAGCTGCCCGAAGGGCGGAGGGGGCAAGCTCGAACATCCCCTGGTATCGGCAGAACAGCGCAACAGCTTGCTGGTACTCACCGACAAGGCGCTGTTCAAGCGCGCAGCCAAAGGTTGCAAGGTCGCCAAGCGCGAACGACGCCCGTGCAGCTGGGCGGATGCGCAGTTCGCATGGCTGCGCGCGGCGCCTGCAGCGGGTTGCGGCGCAATCGTGCACTCCGCTCCAGTCCGCGCAGCTGCCGGCTACTGACAAAGAACTAGCCGCCGTCCACACCGGCAGCGCGTAGCTGCGGCAATAATGCCCGGGCTCCCCGCCTTGTAGAGACCGTGGCCACTCCCTCCTTCGAAACCCGCTTAAGCCGTTTGTGGGCTCATGAAAAGGCCAGCTATGGCCTGCGTGTGTTCATCGCGTTGGCGGTGGCGATGGGCGTGTGCTGGCACTGGCAACAGCTCACTGCGGTGCCGGCGCTGTTTCTGGGCGCCATTGCCAGCGCCATTGCCGAAACCGACGACAACTGGCTGGGCCGCATCAAATCGGTGCTGCTCTCGCTGCTGTGTTTCGCCGCCGCCGCAGCCGCCGTGGTGGTGCTGTTTCCGTACCCATTACCGTTCGTGCTGGGCATGGCGTTGGCCACGTTCTCGCTGACCCTGCTCGGTGCGCTGGGAGAGCGCTATGCCTCGATCGCGCAGGCCACGGTGGCCTTGTCGATCTACGCCATGATCGGCATGGCAGCCACGATCCGCTGATCGCCTGGCACGGCGCGGCGCTGCTGCTGATCGGTGCCACCTGGTACGGCGTGCTGTCGATCCTGTGGACCATCCTGTTCGCCAATCGCCCAGTGCGCGAGCGGCTGTCGCGGCTGTTTTTCGAGTTGGGCCGCTACCTCAAGCTCAAGGCCGATCTGTTCGAACCGGTGCGCCAGAGCGACCTGCATGCACGCCGGCTGGCGCTGGCCGAGCAGAACGCCAAGGTGGTTGGCGCGCTCAATGCGGCCAAGACCGCCATCATGAGCCGCTTCGGCCGCTCCGGGCGGCCGGGCGTGCAATCGGGCCTGTATTTCCGCCTGTATTACATGGCCCAGGACTTCCATGAGCGCGCCAGCTCCTCGCACTATCCCTACGAAGCGCTGACCGACGCGTTCTTCCACAGCGACGTGCTGTATCGCTGCCAGCGCCTGCTCGCCCTGCAAGGCAAGGCGTGCGCAGCGTTGGGCGAGGCGATTCGCCTGCGCCATCCGTTCGATTACGGCGACAGCAGCCGCCTGGCCACCGAAGACTTGCGCCAATCGCTGGACTATCTGCACGCGCGCGCCGACCCCGCACTGGCCCGCCTGCTCGGCGCGCTGGAACTGCTGGTGACCAACCTGCAGAGCATCGAACGCAGGTTGTCGGAAGCGGCGCAATCCGATTCCACCAGCGACAACCTCGACACCCGGCTGCGCGATTCCTCGCCGCATACCTTGCGCGAAATGGGTGCGCGGCTGGTGCAGCAACTCACGCCCGGCTCGGTGCTGTTCCGCCACGGCCTGCGCATGGCCATCGCGCTGTTGGTGGGCTACGCCATCATGCAATCCATCCATGCCGACAACGGCTACTGGATCCTGCTCACCACCGCATTCGTCTGCCGGCCCAACTACGGCGCCACGCGCTTGCGGCTGGTGCAGCGCATTGCCGGCACCTTGATCGGCCTGGTCGCCACCTGGGCGCTGATGCAGCTGTTCCCCGGCACCGAAGTGCAACTGTTGCTGGCGCTGGCCGGCGCGCTGGTGTTCTTCATCACCCGCACCGATCGCTACATGCTGGCCACCGCCGGCATCACGGTGATGGCGCTGTTCTGCTTCAACCTGCTGGGCGATGGCTTCGTGCTGATCTGGCCGCGCCTGATCGACACCCTGATCGGCTGCGCGATTGCCGCGGCCGCCTCGTTCCTGATCCTGCCGGACTGGCAGGGCCGCCGGCTGAACCAGGCGATGGCCACGGTGCTGGCCAGCTGCGCGCGATATCTGGCCCAGGTGCTGGAGCAGTACGCCAGCGGTAAGCGCGACGACCTGCCCTACCGCATTGCGCGCCGCGACATGCATAACGCCGATGCCGCATTGTCGGTGGCGTTATCCAACATGCTGCGCGAACCCGGCCGCTATCGGCGCAATCTGGATGCGGGCTTTCGCTTCCTGGCGCTGTCCAACACCTTGCTCGGCTATCTGTCGGCACTGGGTGCGCACCGCGCCGCGCTGGAGGGCGAACACGATGCCACCATCGCGCAGGCCGGCGAGTATCTGCAGCGCGCACTGAGCGAAATCGCCAGCGCCCTTGGCCAACGGGAACCGCTGCCGGCGCACGACGAAAGCGAAGAACTGGCCACCGCCGAGGCGCTGGAACATCATCCCGTGCAGTTACCGCCCAAGCAACGCCTGGTGCGCGACCAGCTGGCATTGACGCTGCGCCTGCTGCCCAAGTTGCGCGCTGCCGCGCTGGCAGTGACAACGGCACCGGCAGAGCGCGCGCCGCGTCTGGCGACTGCCAAGGCCTAAGGCGTGTCATGTCCCTTGAGACGAGTGCGAAGCGTACTGTGGCGCGTCGAGACAAACGTGCGCTGCGGCCCAGGCTTGCCATGCAACGCGGTATCGGCGCGCCACAGGACGTCTGGCCGTCAGCGGCACGGAGTGGACGCCGCGCCGACCATGCAGCCTCGATACGGTAAGCGATGTCGAACATGGTGATGCCGCGCAATCGCCGGCTTCGTGCGTTCGCTGCGTTGTCGCCAGCGGTTGCGCTCACTTCCATTGCTTGCGCGCCACGCTCAGCCCCACCCAACCCAATGCCGCTGCAGCCAGGACCGCGCCGCCGATCACCACCCCCATCCACCCGGCCTGCGCATACGCCGCCGTGCCCAACGTCGAGCCCACCGCACCCCCGATGAAATAGCAGGTGATGTAGGCCGAGGTGATGCGATTGCGCGCCGCCGGGTTGCGCTGGTAGATCACGCTCTGGTTGGCGATATGCACGCCCTGCACTGCGATATCCAGCAGCAGCACGCCGACGATCAGCAGTGCGATCGACTGCGGCGCAAACGCCAGCAAGCCCCACGACAGCAGCAACATCGCCAGCCCGCCCCAGCTCACGCGGTCACCATGGCCGTGATCGGACCAATGCCCGGAGCGATTGGCCGCCAGTGCACCGGCCGCACCGATCAAGCCGAACAAGCCAATCACTGCAGTGCCGTAGCCATAACTCGGCCCGGACAACAAAAACGCCAGCGTGGTCCAGAACATGCTGAAGCCGGCAAAGATCAGCCCGCCCAGCACCGCGCGCGAACGCAGCACCGCATCGTCGCGCAGCAGCGTCAGCACCGAGCCCACCAACTGCGGATACGCCAGTTGCGCATTGCCGGGATGGCGCGGCAGCCCGCGCCACAACAGCCCGGCGGTGAGCAACAACGCGACCGAGGCGATCCAGTACACCGTATGCCAGCCGCCAACGCCGGCCAGCACGCCGGCGGCGGTGCGCGCCAGCAGGATCCCCAGCAGCAACCCGCTCATCACCGTCCCGATCACCCGGCCACGCTCGTGAGGCGCCGCCAGCGTGGCGGCGAACGGCACCAGGATCTGCGCCGCCACCGAGCTGGCGCCGGTCACGATGGTACCCACCAACAACATCGCAAAGCTGTGCGAACTGGCGCTCACCAACAGCCCAAGCGCGCTCAGGACGAACAGGCCTACGATCAGGCCGCGTCGCTCCAGCCGGTCGCCCAGTGGCACCAGCAACAGCAGCCCCGCCGCGTAGGCCAGCTGCGCCGCCGTGACCACCGCACCGGCACTGCGCACCTGGATGCCGAACGCCTGCGCCAGCGTTTCCAGCAGCGGCTGGGCGTAGTAATTGCTCGCCACCGCCAACCCGGTGGCGGCCGCCATCAGCAGCACCAGGCGGCGGGGCAAGGGCGGGTGGGAGGTGGGCTCGGTCTGCATGGCGGCTGCCTGGTCAAGGAATGCGCACAGTGTGGGCAGCCGGCAGGCATCTTTCCAATGTATTGTTTTCACCATTGCCATCGTGTTTCGAGATTGCATGCTGACCTTGCGCCAATTGGAATTTGCCGTGGCCGTGGCCGACGAAGGCGGCTTCACCGCTGCTGCGCGCCGCTGCAACACCGTGCAATCGGCGCTCAGTCACCAGGTCGCCAAGATCGAAGAGACCTTCGGCGCACGCCTGTTCGAACGCGGCACCCGCCAGGTGCGGCCCACCGCCGCCGGCGAGGTGTTCCTGCACAACGCCCGCCAGACCCTGCGCGCCGCCGAGCGCCTGCACGAGGAAATGGCGCAGGCCCTGGGCACCGTGCGTGGGCGGCTGGCGTTGCTGCATCAGTTCCGCAGCGCGCATGCGCGGGTGGACGTGCATCTGCGCACCGCCATGAGCGAGGCCTTGCTGCACGATCTGGGCGAAGGCTTACTGGATGTCGCCCTGGTCGGTGTCGGCCCGCAGCTTGCGGTGCCGGCGCAGCGCCTGCTGCTGCATGAAGAGGCGCTGGCCTTGATCGTGGCGCCCGGCCACCGCTTTGCCGCGCGCAAGCGGGTGGCGCTGGCCGAGCTGGATGACGAACCGATGGCCGGGCTGGTTCCCGGTGCCGGCGTGCGCGGCATCATCGATGCTGCGTTTGCGCAGGGGGGCCTGCGGCAACGCCAGCAGTACGAAGTCACCCATGCCGATCTGGTGCGCGAACTGGTCGCTGCCAACCTGGGCGTGGGCATCGTCCCGCAGACCATGGCCGAGGCCATGCGCGGCGTGGTCACGGTGGCCTTGAAGGAGCGCTACCGCTTTCTGACCTACGCGGTGTGGCGGCCCGACCCCAGCCCGGCCGCACGCGCCTTCGTGGCCTTGCTGCGCGCCCAGCTCGCGCAACGCAGGCCACCAGCACGTAGAAGCCGCTGAGCGCAGCCGCCATCCACCAGCACGCCATGGAAGCCTGCTAGGCTGCGCGCGTTCGCAAAGGAAACTGCATGTCCGGTCACAGTCAGTTCGCCCTGCTCAGGCAGCGCCGCTTCTTGCCGTTCTTCGCTGTCCAGGCGCTGGGCGCGTTCAACGACAACGTCTATCGGCAGGCCATCATCGGCCTGCTGTTCTATCTCGGCATCGATGCCGCCCAGCGCACGCTGTATACGAACCTGGCGCCGGCCTTGTTCATCCTGCCGTACTTCCTGTTCTCCGCGCTGGCCGGGCAGATCGCCGAGAAGCTGGAAAAGCAGAAGCTCATCGTGATCACCACCACGATGGAGATCGCCATCATGTCGCTGGCGGCGGTGGGCTTCATCACCGAGAACATGGTGATCCTGCTGGTTGCGCTGTTCTGCACCGGCCTGCAGTCCACGCTGTTCGGGCCAGTGAAATATTCGATCCTGCCCTCGGTGCTGAAGCCGGAAGAACTCACCGGCGGCAACGGCCTGGTCGAAATGGGGACATCGATTTCGATCCTGTGCGGCATGATCTTCGGCGGGCTGATCTTCCAGATCGCCGGCAGTCATGGGCCGGAGGCTGCGGCCACTGCGGTGATTGCGATTGCGGTGACCGGCAACCTGGTGGCGCGGCTGGTACCGCGCGTGGATGCCGGCGCGCCCAAGTTGAAGATCAACTGGAATCCCATTCCCGAATCGCGCGCCATCATGCGCCTGACCCGACGCACGCTGGCGGTGCGCAACTCGGTACTGGGCGTGTCGTGGTTCTGGTTCATCGGCACCGTGCTGACCGCGCAGCTGCCCACCTATGCGCAGCTCAACCTGGGCGGCCAGCAGGACCTGTATGTGTTCGCGCTGGCGCTGTTTTCGATCGGCACCGGCGTCGGCTCGTTGCTGTGCGAACGGCTGTCCGGGCGTACCGTGGAGATCGGCCTGGTGCCGCTGGGCGCATTCGGCATCAGCGCCTTCCTGCTGGACTTGTACTTCGCCCGGCCTGGCGCGGCGCCGGTCGCCGGCCTGTCGATTGGCCAGTTCGTGCAGCAGCCCGGCAGCGTGCGGCTGATCATCGACCTGGTCGGCATCGGCCTGTTCACCGGCCTGTTCGTGGTGCCGTTGTTTGCGCTGATCCAGAGCCGCACACCCAAGGCCGAGCTGTCGCGCGTGATCGCCGGGCTCAATATCCAGAACTCGTTGTTCATCGTGGCCGCGGCGGTGATCGGCATCGCGCTGCAGCTGCCGCAGGTGGTGCTGTTCGGGGTGCGGATTCCGCTGCCGGGCCTGAGCATTCCGCAGGTGTTCCTGGCACTGGCGATTGCCAACACGCTGGTAGCGTTGTGGATCTTCACCCTGGTGCCCGAGTTCCTGATGCGCTTCCTCAGCTGGGTGCTGGTGAGCGTGTTGTACCGCCTGCGCGCGCGCGACATCGACGCGCACGTGCCCGACGAGGGCGCCGCCCTGCTGGTATGCAACCACGTCAGCTACATGGACGCGCTGATCCTCTCGGCGGTGATTCCGCGCCCGGTGCGCTTTGTCATGTACTACAAGATCTTCCGCATCCCGGTGATGCGCTGGATCTTCCGCACAGCCAAGGCCATTCCGATCGCCGGCGCGCGCGAAGACCCCGCATTGATGCAGCAGGCATTCGATCGCATCGATGCCGCACTGGCCGATGGCGAGCTGGTGTGCATCTTCCCCGAGGGCGCATTGACCAAGGATGGCGAAATTGCACCCTTCAAATCCGGCGTGGAAAAGATTCTGCAGCGCCGCAACGTGCCGGTCATTCCGATGGCGCTGCGCGGCATGTGGTCGAGCATGTGGAGCCGGCGCGACACGCGCCTGGGCCGCATGCGGGTGCCGCGGCGGATGCGCGCGCGGATCGAAGTGGTGGCAGGGGCAGCGGTTGCCGGCGATCAGGCCAGTGCCGCGCTGCTCGAACAACAGGTGCGCGCGCTGCGGCAGGATCAGCCCTGAGCCCAGCGGGTGCAGGCTTTGCGTCCATGGCGCGCCGCGAGTAGCCTGTGCGCCATTGCACGCTTTGCCGTCGCTGCCGCCAAGCGGACGCGGCCGGCCGTACCGGGGGACGTCGTTGTGCTCAACATCATCGCGCCTGAGGCGTCTGCCGTGACCGGCGGGTGTCGCGCATTCCAGCGGCTGGCTGTGCCGGCAGCGATGGGCAGTTCGTCCGCTGCTCAGTCGTGGTGGAGCGCCAGTTCGCTGGCGCGAGCAAAGATCCGGCGTCGCGTCGCGCGACTGGCCGCTGCCGCGACCGACACGCGGGCCCCGGCTCACGCGCGCGCCACCCCTTGCACGCAGGCCATCCGGCCATCGTCAGCGCACACCGGGCGCATCACCGCCGCGCATGGCGCCCGATAATTCACCCCACTCACCCATCAGTTCGCTGTTGTTTACCACCCAAGGAGCTTCACCATGAGTGCCATGCCACCGCCGATCCATCCCTCGTCCAGCGCAGCCCCCGGCCCGGTGCCGAATCACCTGATCTGGGCGATCGTTTCCACCGTGCTGGGCTTTTGCCTGTGCTGCCCGGCCCTGATCTCCGGCATCGTGGCGATCGTGTTTTCCAGCAAGGTCAACGGCCTGCTCAACCAGGGCGACATCGACGGCGCACGTCGCGCCTCCAACACCGCCAAGACCTGGTGCATCGTGACCAGCGTGCTGGCCGCGATCGGCCTGCTGATCAACATCGGCATGGTGGCCACCGGCGGCATGCAGGGCTACATGGACTACATGCAGCAGTTGCAGCACATGCAGTAATGGAACTGCGTCCACGCCACTGGCTTGGACTGGGGGCGGCCACCAGCGTGGCCGCCCTTGGCGTGTCGTTGCTGTATCGCTTCGATCCGAATGCGGGCAACAGCCCGTTCCCGCCCTGCGTGTTCCGTGGCGTGACCGGCTGCTATTGCCCCGGCTGCGGCATGACGCGCGCGCTGTATGCGCTGGTGCATTTCGATCTGCCCGGCGCCTTCGCGATGAACCCGGCAGCGGTGCTGGGCCTGTTCACCCTGCCCGGCCTGATCGCCTGGAAGGCCGGCTGGCGCGCGCGCTGGTTCGCCCCGGTGGTGGCCGTGATGTCCGAACCGAAATTCTGGCTATGGGCCTTGCCGGCGTACTGGATCGCAAGGAACCTGCCGTGGTACCCGTTTACGCTGCTGGCGCCGGGTTAGGCCGGAAAGGACAACACAGTGACGCTGGAAGAAGAAGCTGACCGCGCTACCGCGCTGCTCGCCGGAAAGATCGTTCACTGGTTGCAGTAACGACTAAGAGACCGCCTCTGATCAGATCGTTGCTCCAACAACTGCGCAGATTGAACGCGATATTCGAATCGCGTTGATGCAGGCCCGATAGGGAACAGCTGCGTGATCAGTTGGTGCTTCACAAGTCGCTGCGCGCAGTCTTCTGCAGTGCTCACAACTGGCAATGCGTGCACCGCTTATCGCACCCACCCGGCAATCACCAACAACGCCAGCACCACCAACCACAGCAGCAGCACGCGCCAGACCAGGCTCATCGCATCGCGCACTTCCGGCAGGCGGCGCCACACCGGCACCAGGCCCGAATCGGTGTAGTCGTGCGCTTCCTCGCGCAGCTCGGCGCTGACGCTGGCACGCGCCACTGCGCCCAGAAAATGCGGTTCCAGCGACCAGCGATTGCCGTGCGCCTCGCGCCAGGCGCGGAACACGGTGTCGAAGTTACCCACCAGCGCCATCGACATCGTCATCAACTGCGCCACCGGCCATTCCAGCACCGCCAGCAGCCAACGTGCGCCGGCCAGGTTGCGGGGCGGCAGCAACACGGCCAGCGGGCTTTCCACCGCCAGGGCAGTGAGCCGATACAACACCGCACCGAACGGCCCCAGCAGCAAAAACCACCACAGCACCGCGAACCAGCGCCGCAGGCCATTGACCACCACCGCTTCCACCAACGATGGCGCGTCTTCGTGCACGCTGCCGCCGGCGGCCTGCAGGTGCGAGATCGCTTCGCGCCGCGTGTGCGGCTCATCGGCGTCGATGACCGCTTCCACATCGCGATCCAGATCGCGCGGACCCCAGGTCCAGGCCAGCACCGCCACGCCGAACAGCAGGTCCAGAAAGCCGTGCCAGACATCGTCCAGCAGCCATTGCACCAGCAACACCAACAGCGCCGGTAGCACGGCCAGCAGCACGCCATAGCGCCCTTGCCACGCACCGCGCCCGGCCGCGTAACTGTCCAGCCGGCGCAGCCATTGGCCAAACCAGGCGAAATTGCGCAGCTTGGCCACCTGCGCCGGCACCAGATGACCCAGCGTGAGTGCGACGACGACGGCAACCAGGGTGGTGAACATGGGCAGGCCTCCTCAGCCGAGTCTAGCCGAGCGGACGCGAGCGCCGCTGCAACACCGCAACAGCCGGCCAGGCTCAGCCATGCGCACGATGCCACTGCTCGATCAATGCCCGCGCAATGGAGATCCGCGGCGGCAACCCGATGTCGCCCTCGCCGGCCAGCGCGGCGCTGACCTGCGCATGGCTCACCCAGCGCGCGTCTTCCAGCTCACCGGTGACCTGCGGCACCTCGGTGGCCGCGGCGCGCGCGGTGAAGCCCAGCATCAGCGCGCCCGGGAACGGCCACGGCTGCGCGCCCAGGTAGCGGCAGTCCTGCACATGCACGCGGGTTTCCTCGAATACTTCGCGCACCACGGTCTGCTCCAGTGACTCGCCCGGTTCGACGAACCCGGCAATCACCGAATAACGTCCTGGCGCCCAACTGGCCTGACGCCCGAGCAGCAAGCGAGCGCCATCGCTGACCGCCACGATGATGGCCGGGTCCACGCGTGGGTAATGCTCGGTCTGGCATTGCGTGCAGTGCGCAATGAAGCCGGCGCGCCGGAATGCGATCGCACCGCCGCAGACGCCGCAAAAGCGCGTACGCGACTGCCAGTGCAACATCGCGCGCGCATAGGCGAAAGCGGTGGCGATCTCGGCAGGCCAGTCGGCAGCGGCCTGGCGCAGATCGATGCGCTGCGGCGCCTGCACCGGGACACTGTCGGCCGGCACACCAAACCAGCCCGTCGCATCGCGCAGACCCAGGAAGATCGCAGCCTCCGGCCCGTCGCCCAGTTCGGCGCCATCCAGCAGCAGCGGCTGGCCATCGGCGTCGGCCAGCGCCGCGCCCTTGGCGTCAATCAACAGCACACGGCCCTGTGGCCACAGACGCGCCAGGGCGTCGGGATCGTCACGCAACACATCGCCGCGATCGAGCGGCGCGTGGGTGAAGGCAAAACCGGAAGATGAAAAAAGAGACTCTGACATCGGCGCAAGCCTGACGATAATCGGCAGCGCCTGCAACCATCGTACGCACTCTACCGAGCGCGCCTGCGGTGCGTGTTCAGACGCGGACGCCGCCCGCGCTGGCCACCGGTATGGATGTGGTTCACGGCAGCTCGCGCGGCCCATCACCGGACCGCGCGCAGGTGCGGCCATGTCAGCACACGCACGTTCGCCAATGGTCACGGCAGTGCATTGCACCGGTGGCCGTGAAGAACCATGCAGGTGCGGGCCTGGGATACGCCCGCACCTGCAAACCCCTTGCAGGGTCAAGCAACGACCGAGGCGTCAGCGCTGCTTGTCCAACAGCTGATGCCGCACCGCCACGATGCACGGCTCGTTCGTCAACAGATGGACGAAGGCCGAGTTGTCGCTGGAGTTGCCGGTGCCGATATCCACCAATGCCACCTGGTTGCTGCCACGCCGCTTGAAGCTGGCGATGGCGGTCTGCGCATTCTTGAGCGGAATGGTTGCGTCGTTGGACGAACCGCACAGCAGTGTCGGTGTTTGCGGCGCCCACGCCAGCAGATCGTTGCGCGCCAGATCCTGGCGGAACGGGTTGGCGGGGTTGCTGGCAACGTCGCGGTAGAAGCCAGGCTGGAAATACGCCTTGAGTTGATCGATGCCTGGCAAGGTGTCGCCGAGGAACAGATCGGTCAGGCTTTGCTTGCCCGGGAACAGGGGCTCCACCCTGGCAGCCCACGGATCCTGAAACACCTGTCCAGGCTCCAGATAGATGTTCTTGTACGTGTGCTGCATCGCGACGATGGCATAGCTGCCAAGAATGATGCCGAAGCTGCTTTCGCCCACCGCGTTGCTGCCGCTCCAGCTGTCCAGAAAGGTCTGCTGCAGCGCATAAGGTCCGGAGATCGGCGCGCTGGCCACCAGATGGAATTCCTTGGACAGATGCGCCTCTATCTCACGCTGGGTGGCCATCGCCGTGTGGCCGCCCTGCGAATACCCCGACAGCATCACCTTGCCGGACAGCGGTGTGTTCAAGCGCTGCAACACGCTGCGCGCCGCGCGCATCGCATCGATGGTCGCACTTGCCTCGGTGGCACTGTGCAAATACGGGTGATAACCGTAGCTGGACTTGCCAAGCCCCAGGTAATCGCTGCTGACCACGACATACCCCTGGCTGGCCAGGCGCGTGACCAGTGGATCGTTGCCCTTGGCATCGCGGATGTCCTTGGCCTGCTCCTCGGTGCGAACCGTTCCGGTCGGACGTCCCCAACCGAGCAACGGATACGGCCCGGCGCACCGCTCGCCATCCGGAATCAGCAGCACGCCAGATGCGGTTGCAGGTTCACCTTCGACACCGACGGTTGCATAGGTGAATTCGGCGACACGGACATTGCATTTGGGCTGTTCGGCCTGCGACTCGGAGGCCAGCATCGCGCCGATCGCATCACGGCTGTAGCTGGTCAGGAAATTGCTGGTCAGCAAGGTGCCGCGCGCGGGCGCGGGCGCGGCCTGCGCGCCAGGCGTAAGCACTGCGCTGGCAATGCCCAACAGGGCCGCCAAGCCAAACGCAGATCGGGAGTTGGTCTGCAACATGAAGTGATGCTCTCTGGGGGAAAGGACGGAACAGACGCGCAGCAATCACTCGACACTCGATCGGTGCCGGTGCCCGATCGAGGTGCGGAAGGAGCGGGAGAGGTCACTGCGCAACGGCTTGGAATCGACGCAGGGCATGGCATGCGCATCAGCACGGTGTCGCACACGCCTGCGGTGGATCAGCGTGGACAAGCGGCAATGCCTGGAGAAAACGCGCATATCGTGGCGCCAGCGGTAAGCACGCACGCAGTATGGTCATCTAGATCTATGCACCATCACGCACGCACGAAGCCGACGCGCGCGCTGCGAAATCTGCAGCGCTGAAAATGTCGTAGCGCGTTATGCGCGCGTGCAGGCGCAACCCAAGCAATCATGTGCGTGCCTCGCGATCGATAGCCAGCAACTCGCTGCAGCGCTGTCGTCGTACTGAAGCACCCTGTGGCGCCGCGCGTGGCGCAGGCGCCGTGAAGGACGCACGTGGCTCGCAACTACGCGGCCGGTTCGCCGTTCTACGCGTCTCTATAAGGCGCACAGCGCTGCCATCGTCCTGAAGGATTGCCGCAGTCATTGCTCAACGTGAAGGCGCTCACACGCATGCCAGACCAGCGGCCGCCATTCGCGCGCTACGCAGCTCGCATTGGCCGCATTCTGGTGATGGCGGCCGGCAGTCGCCCGACGCGCTGCAGCCGCGCGGCAAGCGATGCACCGCCCTCACCACAGCCCGCACCGCGGGACAAACAAGCCAACCCGGCCAGTCCCGCCATCTGCGCCGCGCCCACCGCATCGCCAACGGGTCAACATCTAGCGCAAACAGCGCGCAACGCTGCCGCGATCGATCGCACGTTCGGCAATCAGCCTGTCACTAATACAGATGCACCACAGGAACACGCGCTAGGCGCCAGCAAGGCGCATTTACCCAGATGCGTCGAACAATCCGCATCTATCCCAACGCAATCAGACGCTGAAGCTGCTCCCGCAGCCGCAGGTGGTCTTCGCATTGGGATTGCGGATCACGAACTGCGCGCCGGTGAGGCTCTCGGTGTAATCCACCTCGGCACCCATCAGGTATTGCAGGCTCAGCGGATCCACCAGCAGCGTCACGCCATCGGTGGCCACGGCCAGGTCGTCCTCGGCGCGGTTCTCGTCGAACTCGAAGCCGTACTGGAAACCGGAACACCCTCCGCCCTGGATGTACACGCGCAATGCCAGGTCGGCGTTGCCTTCTTCCTGGATCAGCTCCCGCACCTTGGCGGCAGCGGCCACGGAAAAGTTCAGTGGCCGGTCGATGGACTGGTAGTCCGGCGCCGGGGCGGCAGTGGGAAGCGAAACGAGCGTACTCATGGCGCCAGCATGGGGGCCAGACGGCCCCACTTCAAGCCAGGCCGCCGCATCGGCTGCCGCGGCATTCACCGCGCATGCGTCACTCAGGCGTCGGCGGTTTCGGCCTGCAATGCCGTGACCGGCTCGGCACGGCTGGCTTCCGGCGCCGGCAGCGCCGCGGTTGCGCCGGCCGTGGCGGCATGGATCAGTCGCCCGGTGAGCTGTGCGCCGGCGCTCATTTCCACCACCTGGTAATGCACATTGCCCTGCACGCGCGCATTGGCGGCCAGTTCGACCCGTTCGGCCGCATGCACATCGCCGATCAGCTGGCCGTTGATGATCACCACCGGCGCACGCACTTCGCCCTCGATGCTGCCCTGCTCGGCCACCGTCAGGGTCGCGCTGGCGCCGTCTTCGGCAATCACCTTGCCCAGGATGCGGCCTTCCACATACAGCCCGCCGCTGAACATCAGGTCGCCGCGGATGACCACCTGCGGCCCGATCAAGGTATCGACCACGGTCTGCGCACCACGGTTGGACTTGTTTCCGAACATGAGCTACTCCCCCGCGCCGTTGCCGGCGACTTTCCAATCGAATGTCTGACTGACCGGCGCCCCATCGCCGCTCAGGGAGATTTTGACACGTTGCGGGGTGAAATCCTTCGGCAGGATCACGCTACCGTCCAGCTGCTGGAAATAGCGGAACGAGTACGGCTGCCCGGCGGCATCGGGCTTCTGGTGCAACTCGTTCCAGCTCACCGTCACCAGCTTGCCGGCGCGCACGCCTTCCACCGCAAAGCGCAGCTGGCCCTGGCTGATTGCGCCACGGTTGAGGTTCTGGGTCAGCACCACGCTGTAATTCCAGGTGCCGCCGGCCTCGGCGGTGAATTGCACCGAGTGCGCGTTGAGCCCCTTGCGCTGCGCGGTGGAGCCCACCAGCCGCTCGTAGAACGCCACGTCGGCGCGCAGCGCGGCGATATGCTCGTCGCGCTCGGCCAGAGAGGCCTGCACTTCGGTATTGGCCGCGCGGCTGATCTTGTCCGACATCGCCAGATTGACCTGGCGCTGCTGCAACTGCTCGATCTGCCGACGTTGCTGGGCCTGGCTGCGTCGCGCCTGCTGCAGCGCTGCCTCGGCCTCCACCAACCGCGGGGCGGCCGTGCGGGTGGCCATCCACCACACCCCACCCAGCGACGCCAGCCACACGATGGCGACCAGCAGCCACCACCAGCGGCCACTGGAACGGCCACCGCCGGAGGCACGTTGGACGATCTGTACGCGTGCGGCTGGTCTCATGGGCATCGGGTCCGGACGGGCCGGCGCAATCATGGGCGGCGTAGTGTGCCAGAGCCCCGACAATCGTCGCGCTGGCGCTGGACCGGCGGTTATCCCAAAGTTCTGCAATTGTTTGCAGGGAACCGCGCCATGAGCCAAGCGCATCTGTTCGTGATCGGCATCCTGCTGGCCTGGCTGGCCGGCATCCGGGTCTATCTCACCGTGTTCGGCGTCGGCCTGGCCGGCCTGCTGGGCTGGATCGACTTGCCGCCGGCGCTGCATCCGGCGCAGTCGTGGTGGGTGCTGGGTACTTCCGGCGCGCTGGCAGTGGCCGAATTCTTCGCCGACAAGATTCCGGGCGTGGACTCGGGCTGGGACCTGCTGCAGACGCTGGCGCGCGTGCCCGCCGGTGCCTTCCTGGCCGCGGCAACGCTCTCGCCCGACGGCGACCTGGGCGCAGGCGCGTTGGCCGCCGGTGCAGGCGTGGCGCTCACCAGCCACACGCTCAAGGCCGGCACCCGCGCACTGCTCAACACTTCGCCCGAACCGGCCAGCAACTGGGTCGCCTCCCTGGCCGAAGACGCCATCGCCACCACGGCCTTGGCACTGGCACTGGCGCACCCCTGGCTGGCACTGGGTCTTGCGGTGGGCTCCAGCCTGCTGGCGGGGCTGGTGGTGTGGTGGGTCTGGCGATTGCTGTGGCGCGGCATGCGTCGGCTGGTTGCGCCGATGCGCCCCGCCGCCACGCCAACTGCACGCAGCTCCCCGCTACCGTGAAGTTCATCGCATAATCACAGCGACTGTAGGGAGTATCGATGGCCGCCCGAGATCCGGTTTCTTCCACCACGCGTGACGACACCGCCACGCGTAATCGTCCACTTCGCGCCGAGACCCCGCCGGCCGACCACTGGCGTCGCTGGGCCGATGAGGTTGCGTCGCCGGCCGACACCGCCGTGCCGGTGAGCGCGGCGATCATTCCTGCGCCTGCCACTGCAGCGGCGGCCCACCCGGCCGCGGCCGTGGCGGCGCCGCGCGCGGTGGCGGCCAGCGGCAGCGCACGGGTTGCCGCAGCACCGGCGCCCACGGCGTTACCCACATCGGCAGCGCACACCGCGGCGCACGACGGCGAGGACACTGTGGCCGCCGATGCGCCCTACCGCGTCCTCATCGTCGAGGACGACCGCTCGCAGGCCTTGTTTGCGCAGAGCGTGCTGCACGGCGCCGGCATGCATGCGCAGGTCGAAATGACCGCCGCCAGCGTGCCGCAGGCGATCCAGGACTATCACCCGGATCTGATCCTGATGGATCTGCACATGCCCGAGCTGGACGGCATCCGCCTGACCACGCTGATCCGCCAGCAGCCCGGTCAACAGTTGCTGCCGATCGTGTTCCTGACCGGCGACCCGGACCCGGAGCGCCAGTTCGAAGTGCTCGACAGCGGCGCCGACGACTTCCTCACCAAGCCGATCCGCCCGCGCCATCTGATCGCTGCGGTGTCCAACCGCATCCGTCGCGCACGCCAACAGGCGCTGCAGCAAGCCGGCGAACAGGTCAGCGTGCGCAGCAATCCGGAAACCGGCCTGCCCACCCGCGGCCACGTGATGGACCTGCTCGCCGACGCGCTGGAGCGCAAGCAGTCCGGCGGCCTGTTCTTCATCGAGATTGCCAGTGCGCTCGGTCTGCGCGAGCGCTACGGCTATGCCGCCTACGAGCGCCTGATGACCCAGGCCGGGCACCGCCTGGCCAGCGCCGCCCAGCCCTATCCGCTGGCGCGCCTGAACGACAACAGCTTCCTGCTGCTGGCCGTCGAGATGCCCGAAGCCAGCCTGGAACAGCAGGCACTGGAGATCCGCCAGCGGCTGTCGGCCAACGCCTTCCCGGTGCGCGAAGAAGAATCTGTGCATGTGCGCTGCGCTATCGGCGTGGCACCGCTGGGCCTGGGCTTCGACGACACCGGCAGCGCGCTGGAAGCGGTCGAACGCACCGCGCTGCAGGCACGCCTGCGCAGCGACGGCGTGCAGACCTACCTGGCGCCCAGCCAGGCCGAACAGCAGGAACAACTGCGGCTGGTCGAAGGACAGCTGGAACTGGCCTATCAACCGATCGTGGCCGTGGCCGGCGGCGACACCGCGCAGTACCAGGTGCTGCTGCGGCTGCGCCAGGCCGATGGCACCCTGCTCTCGGCAGGCCAGGTCATTCCTGCCGCAGAAGCCGCCGGGCGCATCGCCGATCTGGACCAGCAGGTCATGGACCATGCGCTGGGCCTGCTGCACCTGTACCAGCACGCCAGCCCGCCGCTGCGCCTGTTCGTGTCGCAATCGCCGCGCACGTTGGCGCGCGACGCGTTCGCCGACTGGTTGCTCAAGGCGCTGGTCGAACGTGGCGTGGCCGGCCAGTCGCTGATCGTGGATCTGCGCCTGGACGATGCCTTGATCCACGCCGTCACCGTAGAGCAGTTCTGCGCCAAGTTGATGCCGGCCGGCGTGCAGTTCTGCCTCAGCCAGTTCGAGCCCGGCGACGAAGCCAATGCACTGCTGGCCCAGTTGCCGCTGAGCTTCGTGCGCATGGCCAACCGTTTCGCCGATGCGCACGGCAATGCGGCGGTACGCGACGAACTGCGCGGCGTCATCGACATCGCCCACCAGCGCGGCCTGCAGATCATCGGCCAACGCATCGAAGATCCGCAGGCAGCGGCTGCGATGTGGATGAGCGGCGTGGACTTCATCCAGGGCAACCTGGTGCAGACCGTCGGCAAGGAACTGGACTTCGACTTCACGAGCGCGGTGCTCTGAGTGAGAGAGCGGGCAGCAGGTCTCCGCGCCTGGAGCATCTTGGCAGTGCTGGCCGCGCTGGCGGCCGCCCTAGGCGCAGGTCTGCAGTGGTCGTCGCTGCAAGGCCCCTGGCGCGCGGTCAGCGCGGTCTCGGCAGTGCTGGCGGTGGTCTGCGGGCTGTGCGCCGCGCTTGCCGCCCACCGGGCCGCCCAGGCGCAGCGTGCGTTGGCACAGCGCCTGGAAGAGGCCAACCTGGCCCGCGAACGCCTGCAGCAGGAACTGCGGCGTCACGGCGAACTCGAACAGGAACTGTTGCGCGCCAAACAGGCCGCCGAGGCCGCCACCCTGGCCAAGGGCGAATTCCTGGCCACCATGAGCCACGAGATCCGCACCCCGCTCAACGGCATCATTCCGATGCTGGAGCTGATCTCCAGCGGCCAGCTCAGCCTTGATCAGCGCGACATGCTGCAGACCGCCACCGGCAGCTCGCTGCAGCTGCTGCGCATCGTCGACGACATCCTCGATTACTCCAAGCTCGAGGCCAACAAGCTCGAACTGGAAATCACTACCTTCAACCTGCGCGAGCTGCTCGACGGCGTCATCCAGTTGCTCCAGCGCACCGCCGAAGGCCGCCAGCTGCGCCTGAGCCTGGATATCGAACCGTCGGTGCGGCTGCTGGTGCGCGGCGACCCGATCCGCCTGCGCCAGGTGCTGGGCAATCTGATCGGCAACGCCATCAAGTTCACCGAACGCGGCAGCGTCGATATCCAGCTGCGCCGCCTGGGCGAAACGCGCGCCCAGCATCTGCTGCGCTTCCAGGTGCGCGACACCGGGATCGGTATCGCCCCGGACCAGCAGGCACGCCTGTTCCGCTCCTTTGCACAAGCCGATGCCTCCACCACGCGGCTGTACGGCGGCACCGGCTTGGGCCTGGCGATCTGCAAACGCATCATCGACCTGATGGGCGGTCGCATCGGGGTGGAATCCGAACCCGGGCGCGGCTCCACCTTCTGGTTCGAAATCCCGCTGCTCAAGGTCATCGGCGACCTCCAGCAAGCCACCGGTGCCGACGCCGCACGCGTGATGGTGATCAGCTCCGACGCGCGCCTGTCGCAACGCCTCAAGCGCCTGCTCGACAGCTGGGGGGTGTCGCACGTGCTCATGGAAACCACCCAGGAAGCGCTGGAACGCGTGCGCCGGCACAGCGACAGCGAAGGCTTCCGCTGCGTCATCGCCGACCACGACACGCTGCGCTACAGCGCGCGCGCGGTGCACCGCGCGCTCGCCCGCCCGGAAAACGCCAACAGCGCGCGGCTGATCTGGTTGTACGGCGAAGAACCGGTACCGGCCGAACTGCAGGATCATGCCACCCTGGTGCCGCGCCAGAGCCCGGACGAAACCCTGCGCGCCCTGGTGCTGCCGCCCGAGCCCAAGCCGGCCCACGTCACCACGCTGGCGGCGGCGATGATCCCCGAGCCGTTGCCGCCACCGATGGCCAATGCGCGCGAGGTGCGCATCCTGCTGGTCGAAGACAACCCGGTGAACCTGCTGGTCGCGCAGAAGCTGCTGGCCGTACTTGGCTTCGAGGCCGACACCGCCACCGACGGCGAAGCTGCACTGGCCAGCATGGAATCCACCCGCTACGACATGGTCTTCATGGATTGCCAGATGCCGGTGCTGGATGGCTACGCCGCCACTCGGCGCTGGCGGGCCATGGAAACCGAAAGCGGCGGCCGCCCGATCCCGATCGTGGCCATGACCGCCAACGCCATGGCCGGCGACCGCGAACGCTGCCTGGCTACCGGCATGGACGACTATCTTTCCAAGCCGGTCGCACGCGAACAGCTCGACGCCTGTCTGCAGCGCTGGCTGCCGCGCCAGGCGCTGCTGCCCGGCCCAAGCAGCGCCGGCCAGGCAACCCACGATCCCGAAAGCGCCAGCGCCGCTGCGCAGGCACGCGCACTGCCGATCCTGGACAACAGCGTGATCGACGAGCTGTACGAAGTGGCCGGCGCGGACACCATCACCATCCTGCAACTGTTCCTGGAAGACGCACCGCTGATCATCGAACAACTGGAATCGGCCGCCGCCAACCGCGACAGCATGCAGCTGCGCGACCTCGCCCACACCCTCAAGTCCTCCAGCGCCAACGTCGGTGCGCAGGCGGTGTCCAACGCGGCCCGGCGCATCGAACTGGCCGCCCGCACCGGCACCATCGAACGCCCCTCGGTGATGGTCGCCCTGGTCATCGCCGAATACGCCCGCGCCCGCCTGGCGCTGCTAGGCCAGGTTGCCCGCCTGCAAGCCACCGCCAGCACCGCAAATCCGTAATCGCAATCAGCGCTGTCGGAGCATCAGAAGAAGCCCGGCGCCGTCACCTGCTTCGAACTGCTTAGGGATGCCATCCGGAACGCGCAGACGCTCGGGTAGAGCCGCCCTGACCACGACCGCCATGCGGCCACGGTTGCCCTGACAGCTCGGTGAGCGGATCCGTGATATCGCTACATCTGGCGGCGCGTCGTCGTCCTGCCAGGCTGCTGGCGCGCCTGCAGGCCGCCACCCACAAGAGCGGCGAATCATCGAGCAAGCATCATCAGGAATTGGAGCGTCGCCGAGAGCAAGCGTCACCAGGCAAGCGCCGACAGCGCTATGCCGACCATCTGGCCTCCACGCACCGAGCATCTGCAGTCATTAGCGCGATGCTCAAATCGCCCTGATGCTCAACGCCTCCTCACACGCAAGGACACGCAAGCCTCTCCATTCCCGGAAGGGCACCAAAGCCCCTCTCCTGCGGGAGAGGGGTTGGGGTGAGGGTACGGATAAAGCCGCGCACTCTCACTCGGCAACAGAAGATGCTCAAATCGCCCTGGTGCTCAACGCCTCTCACACGCAAGGACGCTCAAGCCTCTCCATTCCCGGAAGGGCACCAAAGCCCCTCTCCTGCGGGAGAGGGGTTGGGGTGAGGGTACTGACGAAGCCGCGCGCGCTCACCCGGCAACAGAATCTGTAGAAGCACATCATCAGCGAACAATCGCTGAGAACACCGACCGGCAGCAGTACCGCGCACCCGCTAGTCAGGGCCAAACAAGACAACCCCGACCAGAGGCGCGTTTAGTCGTCCAGCTTGGTCAGCAGGTAATTCGGCTCGCCGATGCGCGCCACCAGGTCCAGCTGGGTTTCCAGCCAGTCGATGTGCTCTTCTTCGGACTCCAGGATGTCCACCAGCAACTGGCGGCTCACATAGTCCTTGACGGTCTCCGCATACGCCACCGCCTCGCGCAGCACGACAACCGCCTCGCGTTCTAGGGCCAGATCGCAGCGGAACATCTCGGTGGGGTTCTCGCCGATGCGCAGCTTGCCCAAGGCCTGGAAATTGGGAAGACCTTCGAGAAACAGAATGCGGTCGGACAGCTTGTCCGCATGCTTCATCTCGTCGATGGACTCCTTGTACTCATGCTCGGCCAGTTCTTTCAGGCCCCAGTTCTTCAGCATCTTGGCGTGCAGGAAGTACTGGTTGATCGCAGTGAGTTCGTTGTAGAGCACCTTGTTGAGGTACTCGATGACCTTGGTATCGCCCTTCATGCGATGTCTCCGAGACAGTGAGCCGGCCGCACTCTAGCGCGTTGGCGCAGGGTATGAAGGAACGCGAATCGTGATCAGTTGCGGGACGCGCCGCGCGCTGCAAGGAGATGCCAGGCGCCTGGCCGCTGCCAGCTGCCACGACGGATCAGGCGGGGCAACCGACTGCAGTCGCGTGCCGTCCGTCTACGGGCAACCACTTCGCTGCAGGTGGCACCAGATGCAGGATGCTACTGATATCTGCGGTGCCGACCGGCAGATACACCTGGCATCAGGTACCGCGTGGACATCGCGGACCGGCAATCGTCGGGACCCCAGTCCCGAATTACTGCCTCAGGCAGCGCTAGCCAGCCCCAAGAGCGGCAACGGCAGTGCGCGGGTGGCATGTGCCTGGTTCAACAGATCGCTCGCCATCTCCAGGCACGAGCCGCAATTGGAACCACAGCCGGTGCGCATGGTCAGTTCGGCAAGGCTCGCGCAGCCATTCTCGGCCGCTTCGCGGATCTGGTGGTCGGTGACCCCATTACAGATGCAGACGTACACAGTATCGGTCGGGCGTTGACGATCCGGAAAGGACCGGAGCTGATTGCACCGCAAACGAGAATAGGTGTCAATTCCATCCGTTAATCATTATTAATCCGCAACGCGCGAGTCCCGTTGCGCTTGCGTGGCCGCTTGCGTGGGCTGTCGTGCCCCGCCGCGCTGCTGCCTGGCAACCACGCCTCCAGCGCACGTTCGGGCATCGCACCCACTGCCGCCGGGCCGGCCAGGCTCTGCGCAAGCGGCGCCAGATGCCGCAGCGCGCGCGCATAGACACCGCGCTTGAACATCACCACGTGCTCGACCGGATACCAGAAATCCACCCAGCGCCAATGGTCGAACTCCGGGGTGTCGGTATGGTCGAGCTTCAGATGGGACTCGTCGCCAGTGAACTGCAGCAGGAACCAGACCTGCTTCTGTCCGATACACACCTGCCGCTCATTGCGGCGCACTGCCCGGCTGGGCAGCCGATAGCGTAGCCAGCCAGGCGTGGCGCCGAGCAATTCCACATGCTCGGGCAACAACCCGGTTTCTTCGCGTAACTCGCGGTACATGGCTTCAACGGGCGTCTCATCGGTGTTCATGCCACCCTGCGGGAACTGCCAGCCGTCCCTGCGCACACGTCGTGCCCAGAACACCTGACCGTCCTGCCGCATCAGCACAATGCCGACGTTTGGCCGGAAACCGTCCGGATCGATCACGATGCGGACTCCTGAAAATCTACTGCCACCGACTCTGCCACGGCGACGCCCGGCTCACAAGCTGAAAACGAAATGCTTGACAACAGCACGGCGCATCGTGAGAATTGCCGGCTCCCTAGGCTATGTAGCTCAGCCGGTTAGAGCACAGCACTCATAATGCTGGGGTCGGTGGTTCGAGTCCACCCATAGCCACCAAGGTATTCACGCCCTCACCGGCATGCAGTAATCTTGGGCCAACACGTTTTATTGCCCCGTCGCCAAGCGGTAAGGCACCTGACTCTGACTCAGGCATTCGGTGGTTCGAATCCATCCGGGGCAGCCAAACACCAAAGGTCCGATCGAAAGATCGGGCCTTTTTTGTTGCCCCGTGCCGGTGGCGGCACATCACGCACCGGCGCGCATGCGCATTGCGCTCAGTTTCCAAAGCGATCTTGGCCACGCGCTCGTACAGAGCGGACACCCGGATCCGAAACGACAAAAGCCCGGCATGGCCGGGCTTTTGAAGCAGGCATCCCGGCGAACCGGGATGCGCCAGACGCGATGGATCAGCGCTTGGAGAACTGGGTGGCGCGACGGGCCTTGTGCAGGCCGACCTTCTTACGCTCGACTTCGCGAGCGTCGCGGGTCATGAAGCCAGCCTTGCGCAGCTCGGACTTCAGGGTTTCGTCGTACTCGACCAGCGCACGGGCGATGCCCAGGCGGATCGCACCGGCCTGGCCGGTGGTGCCGCCGCCCGAAGCGGTGACCATGATGTCGAAGCTTTCGGTGTTCTTGGTCAGTTCCAGCGGCTGGCGCACGATCATGCGCGCAGTCTCGCGACCAAAGAATTCGTCCAGCGGACGGTCGTTGACGGTGATGTTGCCGGTGCCCTTGCGCAGGAACACGCGAGCGGTGGAGGACTTGCGGCGGCCAGTGCCGTAGTTTTGCGTGATAGCCATGCTTAGATATCCAGAACTTGCGGCTGCTGGGCGGCGTGCGGATGCTCGGCACCCGAATAGACCTTGAGCTTGCGGCACATGGTGCGACCCAGTGGGCCCTTCGGCAGCATGCCCTTGACGGCGATTTCGATCACGCGCTCCGGGTGGCGCTGCAGCGCCTGCTCCAGGCTCTCGGTCTTCAAGTTACCGATGTAGCCGGTGAAGCGGTGATACTTCTTGTCTTTCAGCTTGTTGCCCGTGACGACGATCTTCTCGGCGTTGATCACCACGAGGTAATCGCCAGTATCGACGTGAGGAGTATAAACCGGCTTGTGCTTGCCGCGCAGGCGGCGGGCCAGTTCGGTGGACAGACGGCCGAGCGTCTTGCCGGCGGCGTCAACGAGATACCAGTCGCGCTGGACGGTCTCGGACTTGGCGGTGAACGTAGTCATGAGAAAACTCTTGAGTGGTCGGGCGGATTGCAGCGGCCGATGACCACTGGAACTTTGCCACGCGTTGTGAAGGCGAAACAGAAGAGGCGGGATTGTACGGGACGTTCGTCGGCGGCGCAAGTTGCAGCAACGACTGCGCCATGGCGGTTGGCAGCACGCCGGAGCGGGGCCAGAATCGTCGTATGACCCAGATCTCCCCTACCCGCCTGCATAGTCCGCTCGACCGGCTGCTGGTCGAAGCCCAGCGCGCGCTGGATACCGTCTTCGGCAATCCGCCGGCCGAGCGCCCCAATCCCGCTGCCGACACACCCGACGTCGTTCTGGACCCGGAGCAGCGCCGCCACGCGGCCGGCCTGATGCGCATCAACCATGTCGGCGAGGTGTGCGCGCAAGGCCTGTATTTTGGCCAGGCGGCCGTCGCCCGCGACGTGCATACCCAGCACCACCTGCTGGAAGCTGCACAGGAAGAGACGGACCATCTGGCCTGGTGCGCCGACCGCCTGCACGAGCTGGACAGCCGCCCCAGCCTGTTCAACCCCGTGTGGTACGCCGGCAGCTACGCGCTCGGCGCGCTGGCCGGGCTGCGCGGTGACGACTGGAGCTTGGGGTTCGTGGTCGAGACCGAACGCCAGGTCGAAGCGCACCTGGACGAGCACCTGGAAACCCTGCCCCAGAATGACAAGCGCAGCCGCGCCATCCTGCGCGTGATGAAGATCGACGAGGCCCGCCATGCAGACCAGGCCGAGCAGGCTGGCGCCCGCCCGCTCCCCGCTCCGATCCCCAGCGCGATGGCCCTGGCCTCCAAGCTGATGAAGACGGTTGCCTACCGCCTCTAGTCGGGAATTGGGAATTGGCGCTGGGAACCGGCGACCGGCGACCGGCGACCGGCGACCGGCGACCGGAATCTAACCGCACCCCGTGCACCCGACACAGCGAGTCATTCCTCCCCAGCACGACATCTGGAGGGCCCCTTTATTGAGGGGCGCTCCGGAGGCGTGGGTAGAAGCAGACCTTGAGTCGGGGCACAAGGCTTGCGCAGCAAACGGCCGGGGCTGTGCCCGCATTGCGGGTGCAGCCACGGCCGAAGGCGTGGGGATAGGCAGCCTCCGAGTCGGAGTCCGGGGTTTGCGCCGCAAACGCCGGGGGACTGACTACCCGACCAGCTTCAGCCCGATCACGCCAGCCACGATCAGACCAATGCACGCCAAGCGCGACCACGAGGCGCTATCGCCGAAGAGCGCGATACCGGCAATGGTCACGCCCAGGGCGCCGATGCCGGTCCAGATCGCATAGCCGGTGCCAACCGGAATGGTCTTCAGTGCCTGCGTCAGAAACCACAGGCTGATGCCGGCAAGGCCGATCGTCAGCACGGTCGGCCACAGGCGAGTGAAGCCGTCGCTGTATTTCAGTCCCATGGCAAAGCCGATCTCGAACAGGCCGGCCAGCAACAGATAGATCCAGGGCATTGCGGTACTCCTCACAGAAAAAATGGGCAAAAAAAAAGCGACCCAGTGTTTGCACACTGGGCCGCCGTCGGCTGTGGAACGCGAGGTCATCGCGTGGCGGGCCGTCCCGCCTTGTGGCGTTTGCGCGCTTGCGACCAAGCACGCAACAGGATGCTCCCGCGTTTATTCGCTCAGGTTGCGTCCGTGAAACAGTTCTTCGATTTCGCGCTTGAGCAGCGTTTCAATCTTCATGCGCTCCTTGAACGAGAGGTTCTTGGCGCGCTCTTCGAACAGGTACTGATCCAGGTCGAAGTCCTTCAGGTGCATCTTCGTGTGGAAGATATTTTCCTGGTAGACGTTGACGTCGAACATCTCGTAGCGCGACTTCACGTTCTTGGCGAGAAATTGCTGGATCGAGTTGATCTTGTGATCGATGTAATGCTTCTTGCCCTTCACATCGCGCGTGAAGCCACGCACGCGGTAATCCATGATCACAATGTCCGATTCCAGACTCTCGATCAGGTAATTGAGCGCCTTCAACGGCGAAATCACGCCGCAGGTCGCGACGTCGATGTCGGCGCGGAACGTGGCGATGCCTTCCTGCGGATGCGTTTCCGGATATGTATGGACAGTGATATGACTCTTATCCATATGAGCAACCACGGCATCGGAAATCAACTCCTTGCCGGCCTGCTTCTTGTCGATCACCGGCTCTTCGGAGATCAGGATCGTCACCGATGCACCCTGCGGATCGTAGTCCTGACGTGCGATATTGAGGATGTTGGCGCCAATGATCTCGGCCACATCGGTCAGGATCTGCGTCAGACGATCGGCGTCGTATTGCTCATCGATATACTCGATGTAGCGCTGACGCTCCTCTTCGGTACGCGCATAACAGACGTCGTAGATGTTGAAGCTCAACGCCTTGGTGAGGTTGTTGAACCCCTGTAGCCTCAGACGAGGCAACGGCTTGACCACGTCGGTCTGTCCTTATGGAAAGCGGGAAAGGAGTCAATTATGAGCCAAAGATCCCAGCAACGAAATGCCGATGTTAAGAGTGGTTTACCTTGCATGACTCATGCCGTTAAGCTTCAGGAATCACACGCGGAACTACCATGAGCCCAGGAAATACGACGGTTGTCACTACGACGGTACGTAACGCTACCCCTTCCCTGGCGCTGGACGCGGGCACCATCGAGCGTTTCCTGGCGCACAGCCACCGACGGCGCTATCCGACCCGGACCGATGTGTTCCGGCCAGGAGACCCGGCCGGCACCCTCTACTACGTGATCAGCGGCTCGGTCAGCATCATCGCCGAGGAAGATGACGACCGTGAGTTGGTGCTGGGCTACTTCGGTAGCGGGGAATTCGTCGGTGAGATGGGGCTATTCATCGAATCCGACACCCGCGAGGTGATCCTGCGTACCCGCACCCAGTGCGAGTTGGCCGAGATCAGCTACGAGCGGCTGCAGCAGCTGTTCCAGACCAGCCTGTCGCCTGATGCGCCGAAGATTCTGTATGCGATCGGTGTTCAGCTTTCAAAACGGCTGCTCGATACCACAAGGAAAGCCAGCCGCCTGGCCTTCCTCGACGTGACCGACCGCATCGTGCGCACGCTGCACGACCTGGCCAAAGAGCCCGAAGCGATGAGCCATCCGCAGGGCACCCAGCTGCGTGTTTCGCGCCAGGAGCTGGCACGCCTGGTCGGGTGCTCACGCGAAATGGCTGGCCGCGTGCTCAAGAAGTTGCAGGCCGACGGCCTGCTGCACGCACGCGGCAAGACCGTCGTGCTGTACGGCACCCGCTGACGGCGCTGTGCAGCCAGTGCCTTGTGCACTGGCTGCATGCCGGGTTGGGCACCGATTGATTCGATTGCGACGGTGCCGACATCGTCACTTTCATGACCCCTGCAGCGGCACTTTTGCGCGATACCTCTTATAAGAGAGTCTTCGAGCCGTCGAACCGCACGATCTGCATCGCGACTGCGTCACGATCCTGAAGATTCGTTGCATTACAGCTCGCATCCGCTTGCCCGTGCGATCCGCTGCCCGAATGCGCCATCGCAAGCTGGACTGCGCAATTGTCTCGCTCCGCGCGAAACGACCTGGCTGCCTGGATGTCGCGCTCGCCTACGGCGCCTTGCCGCCACGGTCGCGGCAACCCCAGTTGAGGATGGGCGTGCCTGTCGGCAGCACCTGGCGGAACAGCGCTTCGCGATTGGCCTTGGGATTGACCACCACCGGCGCGCGCGCGGCCTTCAAGAGCGGCAGATCTGCGGTGCTGTCCGAGTAGGCGATGGCGATATCGGCGTAGCCGCGCTCGCGCAGCATGCGCATCTTTTCTTCGTTATGGCAGTGACGCCGCGCGGTGACTGCGCCCAGGCGCGGGCCGACCAGGCTGCCGATGACCGGCACGTCCTGGTGGGCCACAAAACCGAGAATGGCGCGCGCCAGCTCCGGCGGTGCGCCGGTGGCGACCACCACACGGTCGCCGGCAGCGCGGTGTTGGGTGAAGACCTTCAAGGCATGCGGAAGCAGACGCTGGCGGATCTGCGCTTCATGCTTGAGCACGTATGCGTCGATGAAACGGTTGAACTCGCGCGCGCGGTGCAGGCCGAACGTGGCGATCCACACATAGCCGGATACGCCACGCCGCCGGGTTGGCAGCATCGCCACCATCGGGCCGAGAATGGGCGAGGCCAGCAACGCAACCAGCAGGCGCAACTGGTTGCGCTTGATCAGCCAGGCAAACAGATGACTGCCGGAATCGCCGTCGTACAAGGTGTGGTCGAAGTCGAAGACCACCAGCGGTGCGTCTTCGCGCGGGACGGGATACGACTCAGTCATGCGCGAAGAATAGCTGACGCAGCGACTCGCCGGGTTCGGCCGCGCGCATGAAGGTCTCGCCGACCAGAAACGCATTCACATCGTGACTGCGCATCCGTTGCACATCGGCCTGGGTGACGATGCCGCTCTCGGTGACCAGCACGCGATCGCGCGGCACCGCCGCGCGCATGTCCAACGTGGTCTGCAGCGTCACTTCGAAAGTACGCAGGTTGCGGTTGTTGATGCCGATCAACGGCACCGGCACCTGCACCGCACGCTCGAGCTCGTCGATATCGTGCACTTCCACCAGCACGTCCAGGCCCAGCTGCATGGCAAGACCCGATAGATCGGCCAGTTGGGCGTCTTCCAGCGCGGAGACGATCAACAGGATGCAGTCGGCGCCGAGCACGCGGGCTTCGTAGACCTGATACGGGTCGACGGTGAAATCCTTGCGCAGCACCGGCAGCGTGCAGGCGTCGCGCGCCTGCCGCAGATAGGCATCGGAGCCTTGAAAGAAATCCACATCGGTGAGCACCGACAGGCACGTCGCGCCACCGAATTCGTAGCTGACCGCGATATCGGCCGGTTGGAAGTCCGGCCGGATGACACCCTTGGACGGGCTGGCCTTCTTCACTTCGGCAATCACGGCCGGGTCGCCTGCGGCGATGCTGGCCTGCATGGCGGCTGCAAATCCGCGCGTGAGCGGCAGGTCGGCGCTGCGCGCAATCAACTCGGCCAGCGGCACGCGCGCACTGCGCTCGGCGACTTCGTCGGCCTTGCGGGCAAGAATGGTGTTGAGGATGTCGCTCATCGTATCGGGTCCTGGCGGGCGGGCATTATCGGTCAAGACGGCCGCACTGGAGCGCGGCTGCGCGCCAGCACGCAGCATGCCAGCGCGGCTGTGAGGATGCCGGCCGGTGATGGCCGCTGCGTGGCGGTTGCCGGCATGGCTCAGGGCTGCACGGCGAGCTGGCGGGTGTAGGCGATATAGGCGTCGACCCGCGCGCGCGCCGAGCCATCGGCGATGACTGCGCGTGCGCGCAGTACGCCATCGGCAATACTGTCGGCGATGCCGGCCACGTACAACGCAGCACCGGCGTTGAGCGCCACGATATCCAGCGCGGGGCCGGGTACGTTGTCCAATACCTGCAGCAACATCGCGCGCGATTGCGCAGCATCGGCCACCTTGAGGTTACGGCTGGCCGACATGGCGATGCCGAAATCTTCCGGGTGCACTTCGTATTCGCGTACCTGGCCATCGCGCAATTCGCCAACCAGGGTGCCGGCGCCAAGCGAGAGTTCGTCCATGCCGTCGCGCCCCCACACCACCAGCGCGCGCTCGGCGCCAAGCTCCTGCAGCACACGCGCCTGGATGCCGACCAGATCCGGATGGAACACACCCATCAGGATGTTCGGCGAGCCTGCCGGGTTTGTCAGTGGGCCAAGAATGTTGAAGATGGTGCGTACACCCATTTCGCGCCGCACCGGCGCCACCACCTTCATGGCCGGGTGATGCACTGGCGCATACATGAAGCCGATGCCAGTGTGCGCCAATGCGCTGGCAACCTGCTCGGGCTGCAGCTCGATCACCGCGCCCAATGCTTCCAGTGCGTCGGCGCTGCCGGATTTGGACGAGACGCTGCGATTGCCATGCTTGGCCACCTTGGCGCCGCCGGCTGCGGCGACGAACATGGCGCAGGTGGAGATGTTGAAGGTATGCGAACCGTCGCCGCCGGTACCGACGATGTCGACCATGTGCTGGCGATCGCTCACCTCCACGCGGCGCGAGAACTCGCGCATCACCGTGGCGGCGCCGGCAATTTCGCCGATGGTTTCCTTCTTGACCCGTAGCCCGGTGAGGATGGCCGCGACCATCATGTCGGAGACCTCGCCGCGCATGATCTGCCGCATCAACTCGACCATTTCGTCGTGGAAGATTTCGCGGTGTTCGATGGTGCGTTGCAGGGCTTCTTGCGGAGTGATGGGCATGGGACCAACCGTGGCAGAACGTGATGGATGAAGACGCAGGCGGCTTGTAGCGCGCGCGATCAGTGCAGGATGGCGCAAGCGCCGAGCGACGCGACTGCCGTTGCAGCTGCGACGATCATTGGCCCGGACGCGTCATGCGAAAACGTGCCTGCGGCTGCACTTCGTAGTAATCGGCCGGTCCGCCCGCGCGCAGAATCGTCTGCACCGCAGCCGGGTCGTAGATGCCCTCGTGCAGCGCGGACCTGGCCAGGTGCACGCCGACCACTTCGCCCAGCACCAGCCAGGTCTGGATGGCATGACCGGCGGCGGTTTGCAGCGGCAATAGCTGGCTGAGCCGACATTCGAAACTCACCGGGCTGGCAGCGCCCCGTGGCGCACCGATCAGCCGCGATGGCGCCACCTGCAGGCCGGCCAGATCGAATTCATCGACCTCCGCCGGTACCATCGCCGCACTGGCATTCATCGCCTCGGCCAGCGGGCGGGTGGCCAGGTTCCAGGTGAATTCGCCGGTGGCTTCGATGTTGCGCAGGCTGTCCTTGCGACCGATGCTGGCAAAGCCGACGATCGGCGGAATGTAGTTGAAGGCATTGAAAAAACTGTATGGCGCCAGATTGGCAATGCCCTCGGCGCTGCGCGAGCCGATCCAGCCGATCGGGCGTGGGCCGACGATGGCGTTGAACGGATCGTGCGGCAGCCCGTGACCCTGCGTCGGCTCGTAGAAGTGAATGCTGTCGTCGGGTGTGCTCATCGTGATCCGGATGCGATGGAAGGCGGTGCAGCGGTAACGTTACGTTGCGCGGTACGGTGCGCAGGTTGAGTGCCGCTGCAATTCTGCGTTGGGGTTGTAGCGACGCAGCGCGATACGGGCGTCACGCCGAGGCGCAGACACTATCACCGCTGCAAAAAGTTTTTCAGCAAGGCATGTCCGTGCTGGGTCAGGATCGATTCGGGATGGAACTGCACGCCTTCGACCGGAAACTGGCGATGGCGCAGGCCCATGATCTCTTCCATCGAACCATCCGGATTTTCGGTCCAGGCGGTGACCTCCAGTGCGTCCGGCAAGGTGGTCTTGTCCACAACAAGCGAGTGATAGCGCGTGGCCTCGTAGCTGTCCGGCAGGCCGGCGAACACTCCCTTGCCCTGATGACGAATCGGCGAGGTCTTGCCGTGCATGATGTTGCCGGCGCGGATCACATCGCCACCGTAGACCTGGCCGATGCTTTGATGGCCCAGGCACACGCCCAGGATCGGTGTGGTCTGACCCAGCCGCTCGATCAATTGCAGCGAGATCCCGGCCTCGTTGGGCGTACACGGACCGGGCGAGATGACGATGCGCTCGGGCTTGAGCGCGGCGATCTGGTCGACGCTCATGGCGTCGTTGCGCACCACCGTGACCTCGGCGCCCAGTGCCTGCAGGTACTGCACGAGGTTGTAGGTGAAGCTGTCGTAGTTATCGAGCATCAGCAGCATGGCAGGGGACTCATTGCGCGATCAGAAAGACCGCATAGATGTTTTGGGTGAAGGTCTGGCTGCCGGCTTCAGGTGACTCTGCGATCGGTGATGGCGCGGCGTGACTGCCACTCACCTGACCAGCATCGAGCGAACCGGGATAGGCAAAATTCCGGCGTTCGCGTTGCTTCATCTGTTTCGCTCCCTCTGGTGCGCATGCTTACGGCGTGCCGCGATGAAGTGCGGCAACATCCGCACACAGCCGATCGACCGACGCGGCCGTGGTTGCCCACGAGGTCACGAAGCGGATCACCTGACTGCCATCGGTGCGCACTTCCCAGCGCTCGAAGTCGTAGCGTTGCGCCAGCTGCGCGGCGTGTTGCGCGCTGACGGCGATGAACTGCTGGTTGGTCGGCGAGTCGCTGGTGAAGTGCGCACCGGCCGCGAGCAGGCCGGCGCGCAGGCGTTGCGCCATGCCGTTGGCGTGCGCGGCCAGTTCGAAGAACAGACTGTCTTCGAACAACGCCGCAAATTGCACGCCAAGCACCATGCCCTTGGCCAGTAACGCGCCGCGCTGCTTGATCAGATAACGCAAGTCGGCCTGCAACACGGGATTGACGATGACCAGCGCTTCGCCGAGCAGCGCACCATTCTTGGTGCCGCCGATATAGAACGCGTCGGTCAACGTGGCAATGGTCGGCAGATCCAGATCGTTGCCATCGGCGGTCAGCGCCGCACCCAGACGCGCGCCATCCAGGTACAGCAGCAAATCGTTCGCGCGACAAAACCGCGACAACGCATCGAGTTCGGCGCGCGTATAGATGGTGCCGCTTTCAGTGCTGTTGGAAATGTAGACCAGGCGCGGCTGCACCATGTGTTCGTTGCCATGCACAGCCAGCACCGGCTGAATCAGCGCAGGCGTCAGCTTGTCGTGCAGCGCCGGCACGGTGAGCACCTTGTGCCCGGTCGCTTCGATGGCGCCGGTCTCGTGCGTGGCGATATGCGCCGCTTCCACCGCGATGACTGCCTGATGCGGGCGCAAGAACGCGCTGATCGCAATCAGATTGGTCTGCGTGCCGCCGACCAGCAGATGCACGTCGGCCTGCGGCTGCGCGACTGCATTGCGGATCAACGCAACCGCACGCGCTGTGTGCCGATCGGTGCCATAGCCGGCGTGCTGCTCGGCGCTGGCCTGCGCCAACGCCTGCAACAGCCGCGGATGCGCGCCTTCGCTATAGTCGTTGCGAAAGCTGATGCGCATAGCGCTACCCTGCCCGTCCATCACAGGCCTTTCGCCGCCTGGGCAACTGCGCGAAACAGCGCACGCCCCTTGTTCATGGTTTCCTGCCATTCCAGGTCGGGGTCGGAGTCGTAGACCACGCCGCCGCCGGCCTGCACATACAGGTAGCCGTCCTGGATGACGGCAGTTCGGATGGCGATAGCGGTATCGGCATCGCCATGCCAGCCGATATAGCCGACCGCGCCGGAATACACGTTGCGCTTGACCGGCTCCAGTTCGCGGATGATTTCCAGCGCACGGATCTTCGGCGCGCCGCTGACGGTGCCGGCCGGGAAGGTGGCGCGCAGCACGTCGCTATAATTCAGGCCGGCTTTCAGGGTGCCGGTCACTTCGCTGACGATGTGCATGACATGGCTATAGCGTTCGATCACGAACTGCTCGCCGACCTTGACCGTGCCCGGTTCGGCCACGCGGCCGACATCGTTGCGGCCCAGATCGATCAGCATCACGTGCTCGGCGCGTTCCTTCGGGTCGGCCAGCAGTTCTTCTTCCAGCGCCTTGTCCAGTTCGGGCGTTGCGCCGCGTGGGCGGGTGCCGGCGATCGGGCGCACAGTGACCACGCCATCGCGCAGGCGCGCCAGAATTTCTGGCGACGAGCCCACCACCTGGGTAGCGCCGACATCGAGAAAATACATGTACGGCGACGGGTTCAACGCACGCAGCGCGCGATACACATCCACCGGGCGCGCGCGGAACGGCACGCGCAGGCGCTGCGACGGCACCACCTGGAAGATATCGCCGGCGCGCACGTATTCCTGCGCCTTGCGCACCACGGCGTGGTACTGCTCGCGGGTAAACGAGGAATGGAAGTCCGCTTCGTCGATGGCGTCGGAAATTTGCGCCTGCGGATACCCGGCGCCGCCCTGGCGCAGGCGATGCGCCAGCTCGTCCAGGCGCCGGTTGGCGCGCACATAGGCCTGCGGCTGGCGCGGGTCGGCATGCACGATCAGGTACAGACGGCCCTTGAGATTGTCGAACACCGCCAGCTCTTCGGAGAGCATCAGCAGGATGTCGGGCGTGCCGAGTTCGTCGGGCTTGTCGCCGCTGCCCAGGCGCGGTTCGATGTACTGGATGCACTCGAAACCGAACCAGCCGACCAGCCCGCCGGTGAAACCGGGCAGCCCATCCAGCTGTGGCACCGAATGTTCGGCGCGCAGCGCATCGACTTCGGCCAACGGGTCGGCGACCTGCCGGGTGTCGACGACTTCGCCGTGCTCACTGACCTCCAGCGTGTGGCCCCGAAAGCTGTACACGCGCCGCGCCGGCAGGCCGATGATGGAGTAGCGCCCGAAGCGCTCCCCGCCTTCGACCGATTCGAACAGATAGGTGTAGGCGCCGTCGGCGAGCTTCAGATAGACCGACAGCGGCGTGTCCAGGTCGGACAGCACTTCGCGGACAACGGGGATACGGGTGTGACCTTCAGCGGCCTGGCGCTGGAACTGCTCTGCAGTGATCAAGACGACTTTCCTTCCGGGACTCTGTGGCGGGGCGGACGACGGCAACGGGCCACCATCGCCACCAGCGGCGAGCGGAAGAGAAGGAGCGTGGAGTCGTCAGGCGGGACACGCGGGTACTGTAGCGCAAGTGTCGGCCGAGGGCAGCAGGCCGCGGCCAACGCGCTTCGGAATGCGAAGCACGGAAGGGGGTTGGCGGACGTAGCCTTGCGCACCGGGTAATATCTGGTGCGAATAACCTGCGGTTGGCGACAGGCGTCGGTGTTGCGCGCTGCACGGGTTGATTCCCGTGCGGCCTGGGTCGTGGCAGCGGCACCAGTGTCGGCGCAGGGACCCTCACCCCAACCCCTCTCCCGGCGGGAGAGGGGCTCAGGGCTGCGTGCTTGTCACCGCTCCGTTTCTGCCGCCCTACTTCGCCTGAGCTGCAGCCAACCCGTTGCGCCGATCGTCGCTCCGGCAGCCGCAGCGCTGCTCCGCTTTAGCCGCAGCGTTGCACCGATCGTTTGCTCCGCTGAGCCGCAGCGCCGCCTTTAAGCCGTCGTTGAGCCGGCATCGCTTGGGTTGGCATGCGATTGTCCGGATCTACCGGACTCGTTCATGGTGGAGGCATGGCACTGCACGGTGCGCGCGCATGCATCAACCGGACGACCGCACATCAGCGCGGGCCGATCGCGCTCTTCCGAATCCCGATTCCCGATTGCCCATTCCCGACTCCCGACTCCCGATTCCCCGCACTCATCCACCGACCAACGGACAGTCGGCAGGCAAATGCATCCGCAGCCGCGCCGGGACGCATTCGATGCGGAAGTGCCGCGAGGTTTCCGGTTCGCCGTCCAGGTTCAAGGTCAGCGGTTGCTGGGAGACGATTTCCAGCCACGGCACGCGGGCGCGCACGGCCACGCGTTCGAGCGCGGCCTGTTTGCCGCCGGTGACCAGGGTGCCGAGGGTGGCAGCCACCTCGCCGTCGAGGTCCGGGACGATGGTGACATCGAGCAGGCCGTCGTCGATCAGGGCCTCCGGGCACAGCGCCTGGCCGCCACCGGCCTGGCGCCCGTTCCCCAGCCCGAGTGCGATGAATTCGCCTTCCCAGCTGAACTCCGGGCCGCTGAAGCGGGCGCTGATCGGGTCGATGCGGCCCAGCCGCGACATGCCGGTGATGAGATAGGCCAGACCGCCGAGCATTTTCTTCAGGCCTTCGTCGGTTTCCACCGTGACCTGGGTACCGAAGCCGCCGCTGGCCACATTGGCGCACCAGTGCGGGCCATGGTCGGCGTCGATCCGCAGCAGGTCGACCGGCTGCGCGACGCGCTCGGCGATCAGGTTCAACGCCTCCAGCGGGACGATCGGGACGTTGGCGGCGGTGGCAAAATCGTTGGCAGTGCCCAGCGGCACCAGGCCCAGCGACGGCAGCGTGGCCGCATCGCCCTCGTGGTGCGCCAGCGCGGCGGCCACTTCGCTCAGGGTGCCGTCGCCACCGGCGGCCACCACCGTGTGCACGCCATCGGCCACCGCCTCGCCCACGTAGCGCTCGGCATCGCCGTCTTCCCAGGTGACCCGCACATCGAGCTGGATACCGCGCTCGCGCAGCGTTCCCACTGCCTCACGCAGGTCCAGGTTATCGGTGGACTTGCCATTGAGGATCAGACGCCAGTGGGACGGGGCCATGCGCGCTGCCGATGCCGTGAGGGGAATGGCCGCAGGCTAGCAGTGGGCCAATGGGCAGATCGTGAATGGGCGCCGCCGGGACACTGTCATTGCGGTGTCATCGATAACCAGGAGAATAGAAGGCCATAGCAGGGACGACGGGCGGAGGCAGGATCAGCCTCCAGTTTTCTTGAAGGCCGCTTCCTCGGGAGCGGCCTTCCTTTTGCGGGATGCTGACCTCCCGGCGCGCCCGGCTCAGCCGCCCGCCGCAAACGCGGCCAGCCGTTCGCCGTCGAGCCGGTACACGGTCCAGCCCTCCATGGGGTGCGCACCGACTGCCTTGTAGAAGTCGATGGCCGGCTGGTTCCAGTCCAGCACCGACCATTCGAACCGCCCGCAGCCACGCTGCACGGCCAGCTGCGCCAAGTGCCGCAACAGCGCAAGGCCCGCGCCGTTGCCGCGCGCTTCCGGCCGCACGAACAGGTCTTCCAGATACAAGCCGTTACGGCCCAGCCAAGTGGAGTAGTTGAAGAAATACACCGCAAATCCAAGCGCTTGGCCGTCGCGCTCGCAGATCAACGCATGCGCGGTGGCCCCTTCGCCGAACAGACTGGCGCGCAACTCCTGCTGGCTGGCCTTGACCGCATCCGGCTCGCGCTCGTACACCGCCAGCGCGGTGATGAGTTCATGCAGCAGCGGCACATCCGCAGGCGTGGCGCTGCGGATCTGCGGCGCAGGCCGGCTCATCGCACCGCATCCACCGCCGCGCGCATCTGCGCAATCACCTGCGCATAGTCGGGCGCATTGAAAATGGCCGAGCCGGCGACGAAGGTGTCGGCGCCGGCGGCGGCAATCGCACCGATGTTGTCGGCCTTGACCCCACCATCGATCTCCAGCCGGATCGGCTTGCCCGTCGCGTCGATCTTGCGGCGGATCGCGCGCAGCTTGTCCAGCGCAGACGGGATGAAAGCCTGCCCGCCGAAGCCCGGGTTGACCGACATCACCAAGACCAAGTCCAGCTCGGGCAGCACCCAATCCAGGATGTCCACCGGCGTGGCCGGGTTGAGCACCAGCCCGGCCTGGCAGCCATGCGACTTGATCAGCTGGATCGTGCGGTGCACGTGGCGGCTGGCTTCGGGGTGGAAGCTGATGGTGGTGGCACCGGCTTCGGCGAAATCCGGCACGATGCGGTCCACCGGCTCGACCATCAGATGCACGTCGATCGGCGCGGTGATGCCGTGCTTGCGCAGCGCCTGGCACACCATCGGGCCGATGGTGAGGTTGGGCACATAGTGGTTGTCCATCACGTCGAAGTGCACCCAGTCGGCACCAGCCTTGAGCACGTTATTCACTTCCTCGCCCAGACGGGCGAAATCGGCGGACAGGATGGACGGGGCGATCGCCGTCGGTTGCATGGGCAGCTCGGAAAAATGCAGGAGCGCCATTGTCGCAACCGTGGCCCGGCGAGGAAAGCCGAACGCCGCTGGGCGCTCGGGGCGCACGCCGCGGGCAGGCCGCCGCTACCACCGCAGGCTGGGGCCGGCAGCTCGCAGTCATTGCGCGATCGCGCACCTGCCGGCGGCGCCAGCGGCTCTGCCGCTGTGCAATGCCGCCCCCAAGTCAGCCCACGTGCATCCGGAGCGGACGCGAGCGCGTAGTTACCTGACCGGCGCGCCGCGCCAGATGCAAGGAGACCGCATGAAACCCACCCCGCTCGCTTCCGCCGCTTTGGCCCTTCTCGTCCTGGCGCCCTCGGCCTGGGCGCAATCCGGCCCAGCTGACTGGTCCGGTTTTTCCATCGGTGCCAATGCCGGTGGTGCCGATCCGGCCGGCGTCTCCGGTGGCCGCTTCGGCTTCGATACCAATCTGGATGGCCGCGACGGCGACCAGGTCAGCACCGTGACCGGTGCAGATGCATTTTCGCCCGGTTTCTGCGGTGGCGCAGCGGCGGGGCGCACGCCGGCCAGTGGCTGCAGCAAGGACAAGGGCGGTGCCGAATATGGCGCACGGCTGGGCTACGACTGGCAGGCCGACAACTGGGTCTATGGCGTGGTCGCCGAATACACCCGCAACGATGTCCACGACAGCGTCAGCGCCTTCAGCACGACACCTGCGTTTTATACCTTCACCCGCCAGCTCAACCGCACCGCGGCGTTGCGCGGGCGCATCGGCTACGCCTTCGGCACGCAGGGCGATTACCTGGCCTACATCACCGCCGGTGTGGCGCGTGGCGAATTCGACCACCGCTTTGCCAGCAGCAATACCGCCAACAGCTTCACCAGCAGTGGCGGCGACAGTGCCGATGGCTACCAGGCCGGCATCGGCCTGCAACGGCGCTTGAGCGACAAGGTCTCGGTCGGCGTGGAATATCTGTTCACCCGCCTGCAGGACGACGACACCCGCGTGCGCGTCGGCCCCGGCACCGCGCCGGCCACCAACCCCTTCCTGCGCGTCAATCCGGCCGGTACCGACCTGCGTCGGACCGATACCGATGTTTCGACCAACGCGGTGCGGCTGACCGCGACCTACAGGTTCTGAGAGCCGGGTGCGTGCGTGCCCGCGGCGCCTGATCGTGACGATCAGGCGTTTTATTGGGTGAGGCCTTTCCGGGGGAACAACACGCTGCGCTGACGTCCGGCACTGCTGGACGCAGCAGATGTCGGTGCGCCCCTTCGCTCAGCGCCTGCGCAGCCGCTGAATCCGGTCGTAGGCGGCGTTGATCTGGCTGGCCTTCTTCTCGGCCTGGCGGCGGGCTTCCGGGTCGGCGTTGGCGACCTTGTCCGGGTGGTAGCGCGACATCAGCCGGCGATAGGCCAGGTCGATCTCGGCGGTGGTGGCATCCGGCTCCAGGCCCAGCGCTTCGTAAGGATTTTCCGCGCGCCGTTTGAACCAGCCGGCGTCGACCGCGTGGCCGATCGCCAGCCCGATCATCAGCCCCACCACCGGCGCCCCGCGAAACAGCAAGGCGCCGGCCAATGCGCCGAGCAGTTTTCCGTACCAGGACATGGGGCGATCGGGGGCGGGAGGCGGGCTGGCGATCTTACCCGAACGCCCGCCCGGCCTGGCTGACGGCGCCTGCACAGGCCCCACTGCGCGGGCTCCAATAAATTCTGCGGGCGGCGGCGAAGCGCCGTACACTACGCGGCCCGCTGCCTACCCGCGGGCCCGCCGGGTCCCGGGGACAGCGTCATAGCGACGTCCTTAGGAGTGCCTGTGTCGACCACGCTGTTGCAATCCGATCTGCCCGGCCTGCCGTTGCGTCACCGTGGCAAGGTCCGTGATGTCTTCGATATTCCCCGCGACCGCCTGCCCGCCGGTGCGCCCCCGGGCGACTATCTGTTGATGGTGGCCACCGATCGCCTGTCTGCGTTCGACGTGGTGCTGCCCGACCCGATTCCCGGCAAGGGCGAGATGCTGTGCCAGGTATCCAACTTCTGGTTCCACAAGACCGAGCACCTGATGCCCAACCACCTGGTGGACATCCGCGTGGAGCAGGTATTGCCCGAGGGTGTCGACCCGGCCTTGTACGCCAAGCGCGCCGTGGTCACGCGCAAGCTCAAGCCGGTGCCGGTGGAAGCCATCGCCCGCGGCTATGTGATCGGCAGCGGCTGGAAGGATTACCAGCGCACCGGCAAGATCAGCGGTATCGAATTGCCCGACGGCCTGCGTCAGGCCGAGAAACTGCCCGAGCCGATTTTCACGCCTTCGACCAAGGCAGCGGTTGGCGACCACGACGAAAACATCGACTTCGATGCAATGGTCAAGACGGTCGGTGCCGAGCTGGCCGAACGCGTGCGCGACGCCACCTTGCGCATCTACCGTTTTGCCGCCGATTTTGCTGCCGAACGCGGCATCCTGCTGGCCGATACCAAGTTCGAATTCGGCACCGATGCCGATGGCCGTCTGTACATCATGGACGAGATGCTGACCCCGGATTCCTCCCGTTATTGGCCGGCCGACCAATACGAACCGGGCACCAGCCCGCCGAGCTACGACAAGCAGTTCGTGCGCGATTATCTGGAAACCCTGGACTGGGGCAAGACCGCGCCCGGCCCGCGCCTGCCGGCCAACGTCATCGATCGCACGCGTGCGAAATATGCCGAAGCGCTGCAGCGGCTGGCGGACATTTCGGTGGATTGATGGCCTGCCCCCGATTGAAGGGGGCGAGTCGGCGCAGTACGCAGACGCCGTCATGACTGAAGCACTGAAAATAATCGGCGTGTTGCGAGCCCGTCGCCTGCCAACCAAGGCCAAGCTGGCGGTGGTGCATGAAACTTCATGACGGGCACTGCACACAATCGCATCTAATTCATTCCACCATGCTCGCCACGATGGTGTGCGCTCTTGCCCAACGAGGTCGCAATGGCTCGGTCAAGTCACTTCTTTCGCACGTTGCCTGCCTTCCGCAATGCGGCACTGTCCAGTTTGTTGCTCGCGCTAGGCGCCTGCACGGCCGGCCAATCTGCAGCCCCGTCAGCTCCAGAAGCAGTGCCAGTAGCATCTGCGAAAAACAACACAGCTGCGGTTTCGCAGGTCAACGACAGACTTGGCGCATTGATACAGGCCACGGGCGTCAGCTGCACGGATGCGAAGGCTGCAAATGGATGCACAGCAGGCAATGTCGATCGTGGTGATTTTTATGACGTGGAGTTTTCACCCGATTGCGGCAATGAGGGATTTTTCGCCGGAGTCGCCCAGGCGAACGGAGTAGATCTAATGAACGTGGTGCCCACCACCGGCAGCAGCGCAACGGCTACGGCAAACCTGACCCAAGGTCAGCTCGTCTGCGTCCAGGCGATCGGCCGCGCCGGACAGAACCCGCGTTATTACTACGTCGCCGCAATTCCAGCGGACACCATTGCAAAGTGCAAGAACAACGCATTGTGCAAAACCTATGGCGACAGGCCGATCAAGCAGATCAAGCCTGAAAGTGGTGAGGGCTGCCACGCGGCGGCACCAGGACAATCCGTTGGCAATTGCGCGCAAGGCTGGGTGAGTGCGGATGCACTGGATGTATTTTCCAACGAAATTTAGTTGTTCACGCCAACGGGTGATTTCAAGGTAATCCATCCATCACTGCGTGACGATTTTGGCGATGGATCGAGGTACCCGGCCTGTGTTGATGACCATCATCGGCCTTGGATTCGTTTGAGCATCGGCCACTGGCACACCGGTCACTCTCCCGGGGTGCGGGCCTGCCGCGTGCCAGCCGGCCCGCTGCACGCTCGCCCCGCCAGCCTTCACGCATTTGCACGCAATGCGCGGATACCATTCCGCCCGCTCGCACGTCGCCCGATACGATCAGGAGGATCCGTTGGCCCTTTTACGAACGTCCCTGCATGCCCTCGCACTGAGCCTGGCGCTGGTTGCCTGCAAACCGCAAGCAGAGCTAGCAGGCGCGGCAATGCCCGCGGCGACAGCAGAGGCAGCGAGTGCCACGCCTGCCGCCTCAACGCCTGCTACAGCGGCGGCCACGCCCGCTCAGCCGACAGCCTGCCCCGCGACCGACTTTTCTGCATTTCTAAAAAGCTTCAGTGCAGACATCGCGGCCCAGGAGAACGCCACGGCCGACCCGCTGACCATGATCCGGATCGATCCGGATGCGCAGCCAGAACCGGCGCCAATCACTCGCCAGGTTGCGCTGGCCGACGTCCAATGGCCGGTGATCCCGAATCTGGACGTGGCCCGCTCCGCGGGACGCGAGGTGGTGGTGTCCGAGGATGCAGACGGTCGTCAGGTACTGGTCCGCACACCTGACAGCGGCGATCAACAGGTCTACCACTTCGCCCAGCGCCCATGCTGGACCCTGGTCAAGGTCGACGACCAGTCGCTGTAACGGCGCAGGCAACACCGCGCCATGCACCCCCCCCCACATCAGGAGACGGCCGTGCCCCGCTTCAGACTGCTCATCCCCGTGCTGGCAGTAGCGCTTGCCGCGTGTAACGGTCCGCAGGCCGCCGATGCGCCTGGCACGCCCGCCAGTGCACCGACGGCCGCGACTCAATCACCCGCCGCGGCCGCGTCACCCCCTGCCACATCGACACAAGGGACTGTACCCATGGCAACGATAGACTCCTTCGTTCCAGCAGGATCGAAGGCACTGGATACCCAGCGCGGCGACCTGACTGGCGCCGGACATTCGGACGCACTTGTGGTGATTTCTCCGCCGGCAACCGGTGACGAAAAGCTCGGCGAAGGGCAGCCGCGTCGCGTCCTGCTGCTGACCCAGAACGGCGATGGCAGCATGCAAAAGGCCGCTGAAAATGATCGCATCGTGCCCTGTGCCCGCTGCGGCGGCCTGGCAGGCGACCCGTATGCATTTTCGCGCGTCCAGCCCGGGCAATTCACCATCTCCATTTCAGGCGGGTCGCGCGAACGCTGGGCCGACGACTTCACGTTCAAGTATTCGGCAGACAAGCAAACCTGGTTGCTGGACAAGGTTGTGCGCGATCTTTCCGATACCGAGACCGAACAACACAACACCCTGGAATTGACCGACAAGGATTTTGGAACGGTGACGTTCCAGGACTTCGACCCCGCCACGCTCAAGAAAGTCGCAGCGCTGGATGAGGCTGGAGCCCAAAAACAAAATTAAAAGGAAGTAATGGCTTACGCGGACAAGGATGGGTCCGTTTTTCATGTTGCTGAGAAATGAGGAGTTACACCATGGCAACCGATCGCGAGACAGGGCTGCTGCAGGCAGCCTATGCAGCGGGAATCACCCGGCCAACCGAATTGGCCAATTTCATGGCCCAGGTAGGCCACGAATCGGGCGGACTTAATCGCCTGGAAGAAGGGTTCCGCTACACCCGCGGCCCCTCGCAAGTGAGTTCGAAAGTGCGTTCCGCACTGCGCGAAGGACCGGAGGCGCTGGAAGAAGCGCGCCTGGAGGCATTGCGCGGCCAGCCGGAGAAACTTGCCGAGTTGATGTATGGCGGACGCATGGGCAACAACGAACCCGGCGATGGTTATCTTTACCGTGGTCGCGGCTACATCCAGCTCACCGGCAAGGATCAGTATCGCGAGGCCGGCGAAGCGTTGAAACTCGACCTGGTCGCGCACCCCGAACTGGCCGCGCAACAGGAAAATGCGTCGCGGATCGCAACCTGGTACTGGCAGCACAATGTGCCGCAAGCGGCCAGGCAAGATGCGCATGCAGCAGGCGTTGCGATCAACGGTGGCGACCCGCCGAATGGACTGGCTGGTCGCGAAAGCCGCTTCGCGCGCTGGCAGCGCGACCTCACGCCCGATGTGATGCACAAGCTCGAACACGGTCAGCTCGGACAGACTGTCGCGCCTGCGCAGCATGCGACACCGGCGCAAACACCGCATGCCGGTTCGAACGCGCAGTCGTTCCAGGCCACCATGGAGCGCATGCTTCCGCCGCAGAACGGCACCGCGCCGCATGTCACCGGGCATTACGGCGAGCACCGCAGCGCGCGCGACCACGGCGGCACCGACTTCAATTATCAGGGCGGTCAGGCAGGACGCAATCTGCAGCATCCAACCGTGCATTCGCCGGTCGCCGGGACGGTGACCTTTGCCGGCGGAAGCTACGGCACCGTCAAGATTCGCGATGCACAAGGCAACTCGCACGAGATCCTGCATCTGGATGGCGTCAAGGTCAAAGAAGGTCAGACGCTGTCGGCAGGCGATGCCATCGGCACGATGGGGGGACGTGGACCCAATGGCGCAAGCCAATATGCCCAGCATGTGCATTACCAATTGCGCGATGCCAACGGAAAACTGACCAGTCCCGAGACCTTCTGGAATCAGGGTCGCCAACATGACGCAGGTGCGCATAACACCCATGCAGCACCGGCAAGCGGCACAGGTGCCTTGCGGCATGGCGACAACAGTCAGGATGTGGGAAAGCTGCAGCAGGACCTCAACCGCCTGGGCGTGCGCGATGCGCAGGGCAACCGGCTGGCCGAGGATGGGCGTTTCGGCGATAACACGCGCGAGGCAGTGATGGCGTTCCAGAAGCAGCATGGGCTGCCGCAGGACGGTGTTGTTGGCCGCGACACGCGGGCAGCGTTGTCTGCGCAACCGGTGCAGACCCGCGAGGCGCAGGTTGCTGCGCCGAAAGGGCCTTCGCTTAACGATGCATCGCATCCCGACCACGCGCTGCAGAACGCAATCCGCAGCAAGCTGCCCAGCATGATCTCCAACGAGACCGCGGCACATGTCACGCTGCAGGCCAAGCAGAATGGGATCGACAGCGCCGACAAGCTGCAGAACGTGACGGTGCAGGACGGCAAGGCGTTCGTCTTGGGCACCACGCCGGGCTTCCGGGCGGCGGTGGACCTGAACCAACCTGCCCCGCCACTTGAGCAAACCAGCGCGCAGTTGCTGGCTGGTCAATCGCAGCAGCAACAGGCCCAGCAAGAACAGCAAAAGGTTGCGATGGGAGGTCGCTGATGTATCGGCGATAGATCAAGAGAACGCCGGCCAGGATATTGGCCGGCGTTTTTGTTTGCGCATGCGCCGCGGAAGTAATGACATCGCGCAAACTGACCATCGTTCGACGGCCAGCGCGTGGCGATGGGATACCGCAGCGCCCCTGCGTCGGCGCAACGATGCGGCGCAACCCGGCCTGAAATCACTGCGTTGCGCGCATGCATGGCCGCAGCGGCCAATGACACCCTGCATCCGCTGCACCTCTGCGATGTACGCCACAGCGGAAAGTGGCCGGGCGCACAGAACGCAATACATCCGTAATTTTTACTACTGTCCAGTTCGTGACTGTGCAAGCGTAGCTGCCGGCACCCAAGGTGCCATCGGCGACCGGCCGTCGGGGGCTGCCGGTCTTTGCATTGCACGTTTTCTGGAGAGAGTCGTCATGCAATTCCATGTCCTGGGCGCGGCAATCTGCTGCGCGCTCACGTTTTCTGCTGCCGCAACCGCTGCGGATCTGTCGGCCAATGCCGCCGTTTCGCGCGCGCAATCGTTATTGGGGAACAACGCGTCGGCATTGGCCAATCGCGCGCCGGCCGACGCCTTCATCGCACGCGACAGCATCGTCGATGCCGACGGCACCGAGCATGTGCGCTTCGATCGTACCTATCAGGGACTGCCCGTGATCGGTGGCGACGTGGTCGTGCACTCGCGCCGTGGGGTGATGCGTGAATTGAGCCAGACCATGGACACCACGGTGCGTCCGAGCCTGGTGCCGGGTATCGATGCGGCAACCGCATTGCGTGTGGCCGGATCGCACTTCGATGTGGCGCAGGATGCTGCGCCACGTGCAAGTTTGGCGCTGTATGCACGCCAAGGCGCGCCGCGCCTGGTGTACGAGGTGATCTACAGCGGTGTCAAACCCGACCAGACGCCGACCGAGATGCATTACATCGTCGATGCGGTGAACCAGCGCATCCTCGAATCATGGGACACGGTGCATACCGCGTGTAGCGGCGGCACCAGCGCCGCTGGTACAGGACGTTCGTTGTATGCAGGCAGCGTGACGGTGAACACGACGCGCTGCAGCAGTACCAGCTATGAAATGACCGATATCAGTCGCGGCAGCGGTGCGACCTACAACATGCGCAACAGCACCTCCGGCAATGGCACGCTGGTCACCGATGCCGACAATGCCTGGGGCAGCGGCACCACCGGCGATACGGTCACCGCAGCGGTCGATGCGCATTACGGCGTGGCGTTGACCTGGGACTATTACCGCACCACGCATTCGCGCACAGGCATCGCAAACGACGGCGCCGGTGCACGGAGCCGGGTGCATTACGGTAGCCGCTACAACAACGCCTTCTGGCAGGACAGCTGTTTCTGCATGACCTTCGGCGATGGCGACGGCAGCACGTTCACGCCGTTGGTGTCGGTGGATGTGGCCGGCCATGAGATGACCCATGGCGTGACCAGCCGGACCGCCGCGCTGACCTACTCGGGCGAATCGGGCGGGCTGAATGAAGCCACGTCCGACATCATGGGCACCATGGTGGAGTACTCCGCTGCCAACAGTGCCGAGCCGGGCAATTATCTGATTGGCGAGAAGATCATCCCCAACAACAGCACCGGCACACTGGCGTTGCGTTATATGTTCAAGCCTAGCCTGGATGGCAAATCGCCCGATTGCTACAGCAGCAGCCTGGGCTCGCTCAATGTGCACTACAGCTCGGGCGTGGCCAATCACTTCTACTATCTGCTGGCCGAAGGGGCGGTGGTGCCGAGCGGATTCGGTTCCGGCACCAGCTACAACCTAACCCCGACCAGTCTGGTCTGCAGCGGCTCCACGGCGCTCACCGCGATCGGCCGTGCCGCGGCCAGCCGTATCTGGTATCGCGCACTGACGGTCTACATGACCTCGTCCACCAACTACGCGGCGGCCCGTCGGGCCACGCTGAGCGCGGCCACCGATCTGTACGGCAGCACGTCCACGCAATACCGCGCGGTAGCAGCGGCGTGGAGCGCAGTCTCGGTGAACTGACGGTGCACCCTCGTCGCGCCGCCAAGGCGTGACGGGGGATACATCTGCCATGGCGCCATCCGCGCGCGTATGCTTGGGTCATTCCTGGGAGGGAACATGAGCCAAAGCACCACGACCGCGCGACCGATCGAGCGCTATTTCGCCAGCTATTCAGACGATCATCAAAACGCGACCAATCAGCAGATCCACGTGCTGGCCGTGCCTGCGATCCTGTGGTCGGTGGTGGCGCTGTTGTGGTGCATCCCGGTCGGCGGTAGCTGGTTCAGCAGCGGCGTGTGGGCCGCGCTGTCGATGTTTGCGGCGTGGTCGTACTACAACCGGCTGTCGCGCCCGCTGGGGTTGGGCATGCTGGGGATCTTTTTCTTCTTCGGCTGTCTGTGCCGGTTGATCGAAGGCCGCATCGGGCTTGCCGGTCTGTTGGCCACCGCGCTGACGGTGTTCGTGCTGGCCTGGATTGCCCAATTCGTCGGCCACAAGATCGAAGGCCGCAAACCGAGCTTCCTGACCGATCTCACCTATCTGCTGATCGGGCCGATCTGGGTGCTGGCCAAGGCGTATCGCCAGCTGGGGTGGCGCTATTAAGCGCCGCCCGCCAAGCGACGCCCGCAGACCGGCTAGGCCTTACTCGCCGATCCCAAGCTCCTCGGGCAGTGGGCGAAATGCGCGCGGCGCATAGCCGAAATCGCGACGCGCCGGTTCCAGATCGAATACCAGGTCCTCGCGCATGCGCTGTAGTGCGGCGGCATTCAAGCCCCGCAGGCGGCCCACGCGTTGCGCTGCGATGAGTGCAAGACCGAACAGGCTGGGCGGCACCTGATACAGACGTGCAGGCCGTGGCAGCGCTTCCAGTACGCGCTCCACCATCTGCGTGTACGCCAGCACTTCACCGCCGCCCACGGCATAACTGCGCTGCTGGGTGGCCGGCTGGCCAACCACCGCCAGAGCGGCGCTGGCCAGATCTTCCACATGCACCGGCTGGCGCAGGCCAGTGGCGTTGGCCGGCAGTACGAACGCGCCGGTGCGCTGCGCCAAACCGGCGATCTGGGTCAACGTCTTGTCGCGTCCCGCGCCGTAGACCAGGGTCGGGCGCAGCACCGTGGCACTGGCGCTGCGCGCGCGCGTAGTGGAAAACAGCGCCTGTTCGGCAGTGGCCAGACGCTGGGCCACGTCGCGCTCGGCCGCGTCGATGGAGTGTTCCTTGACCTCAACGCTGGTGGAACCGAACGCCACGATGCGCGGCGCCACCACCGGGTTTTCGGCATACCAGCGGGCGAAATGGTCCAACGGGCCACAGCTGAAGATGACATCGAAGGCCTCGCCAGGGGTTGCCGGTACGGCCAGATCGGCCTGGCGCCAGATCAGACCGGCGCGTGCTGCGCGCGGCTGCCGCGACCACGCTGTCACCTGCCATCCGCGGCTCAGCAGGCGGGTCAGCAAGCGCTCGCCGATTTGCCCGCTGCCACCGAAGACCAGGGCGCGCGGCGCAGATGCAGCGGTGGACGGAGCGGGATTGGCGGCAGTCACGTGGCAATTATCGAGGCATGAATGCCTCCAGCATAGCGAGTGCGGCATGGCGATGTGCGGCCCAGTGAAGCCGATCGCGGGTCATGCGCGCCGGCGGCGTTGACGCGGACGTCAGTCAACGGTTTGTTAAGCTCTCGGGCCTGCTCGCGAATCTTGTGTTCCCTGCATGCCTTTCTCGTTGGAAATTCTGCTGGCGCTGCCCTTTGTCATGGCCGCTGCCGCTGCGCTGCTCTGGCGCGCATCCCGTTCGATCACTGCGTGGTTGGCTGCGGCCGCGCCGTTGGCCGGGCTGCTGGTGCTGGCATTGTCGACGCCAGCGGTGCTGCGCGGCGAAGTGATTGCCAGCCAACACGCGTGGCTGCCGCAGATTGGCCTGATGTTCTCGCTGCGGCTCGATGGCCTGGCCTGGATGTTCGCCCTGCTGGTGCTGGGCATCGGCGCGCTGGTGGTGCTTTACGCGCATTACTACTTGAGCGCACGCGATAGCGCGTCGCGTTTTTTTGCCTATCTCTTGCTGTTCATGGGCGCGATGCTCGGCATGGTGCTGTCGGGCAATCTGCTGTTGCTGATGGTGTTCTGGGAACTCACCAGTATCAGCTCGTTCCTGTTGATCGGCTTCTGGTCGCACCGCAAGGACGCGCGCGAAGGCGCACGCATGGCCTTCGTACTGACCGCCGGCGGCGGCTTGGCGCTATTGGGCGGCGTGTTGATGATCGGCCGCATCGTCGGCAGCTTTCAGCTCGATGCCGTCCTGGCCGCCGGCGATGTGATCCGCGCCAGCCCGCTGTATCCGTACGCGCTGGGCCTGGTGTTGCTGGGCATCTTCACCAAGAGCGCGCAGTTCCCGTTCCACTTCTGGTTGCCGCACGCAATGGCGGCGCCTACGCCGGTGTCGGCGTATCTGCATTCGGCCACGATGGTGAAGGCCGGCGTGTTTTTGCTGGCGCGCTTGCATCCGGCGCTGGCCGGTACCGATCTGTTTTTCTACACGGTGACCGGCATCGGCGCGATCACGGTGTTGTTGGGCGCCTGGCATGCCATCTTTCAGCATGATCTCAAGGGCGTACTGGCGTACTCGACCATTTCGCATCTGGGCCTGATCACGATGCTGTTCGGCCTGTCCACGCCGATGGCGGTGGTGGCCGGCGTGTTTCACCTCATCAACCATGCGGTCTTCAAAGCGTCGTTGTTCATGGCCGCCGGCATCATCGACCATGAGACCGGCACGCGCGACATGCGCAAGCTGGGCAATCTGCGTCGGTTGATGCCGGTGACCAGCGCCCTGGCCATTACCGCCTCGCTGGCCATGGCCGGCATTCCGCTGCTCAACGGCTTCTTGTCGAAGGAAATGTTCTTCGCCGTTGCGCTGGATACCGAAGCGCCGCAACTGATGCGCATCCTGGCCAGCACCGCTGCGCTGCTGGCCGGCTTGCTGGGCGTGGCGTACAGCCTGCGCTTCGTGCACGACACGTTCTTCGGCGAAGGCCCGCGCGCGCTGGACACCACGCCGCACGAGCCGCCGCGCTGGATGCGGATTCCGGTCGACGTGCTGGTACTGACCTGCGTGGCGGTGGGCATCGTGCCGGCGTGGACAGTGGCGCCCGTACTGCGCGCCGGTGCCACCGCGATCTTGGGCGACCGGCTGCCCGACTACAGCCTGGCGCTGTGGCATGGCGTCAATTTGCCGCTGGCGATGAGCGTTGCCGGCATCGTCGGCGGTGCGTTGTTGTACATCGCGTTGCGCCGCACGCTGGATCTTTACGCGATCCAGAACCGTTCGCCGGGCAAGGCGCTGTTCCAATGGAACCTGCGCGCCTTGTTCGCTGCCACCGCACGCATGACCGACGCAGTCACCAACGGCAACCTGCAGCGCATGTTGATGCTGCTGGTGCTGAGCGCCGTCGTGGTGGCGCTGATGCCGTTCCTGCAAGGCGGTACATTGCCGCAATGGCCCGCCCCCATGCCGATGCCGGCGCTGGGCTGGATGGTGTGGCTGTTGATGATCGCGTGCGCCCTGGGCAGCCTGTTCCTGTACCAGCAGCGTCTGCTGGCGGTGCTGGTGCTCGGCGGCACCGGGCTGGCGGTCAGCCTGACGTTCGTGTTCCTGTCGGCGCCGGATCTGGCACTGACGCAGTTGCTGGTGGAAATGGTCACGCTGGTGCTGATGCTGCTGGCGATGAACTATCTGCCCGAGCGCTCGTTGCCCGAACGTGCGCGGCTGCGCAAGATGCGGGATGCCGCACTTGCCATTGCCGGCGGTGCGGGTCTGGCGGCGTTGGCGTATACCCTGATGACCCAACCCAGCCATTCGGTCGCCGGCGAACTGCTGCAGCGCGCTTTGCCCGAAGCGTATGGGCGCAATGTGGTCAATGTGATCCTGGTGGATTTCCGCGGCTTCGATACCTTTGGCGAGATCACCGTCTTCGCCATCGCCGGGCTGGTGGTGCACGCCCTGCTGCGCCGCGCGCGCATGGCACCGGAGCGCACCATGCCGGGGCCGCCGATCAAGTTGCCGGTGCCGGCCGATCTGGCGCAGATCATGTTCCCGCTGACACTGACGGTGTCGCTGTTTTTGTTCCTGCGCGGGCACAACGCGCCGGGCGGTGGCTTCATTGCCGGGCTGGTGCTGGCGGTGCCATTGCTGATGCAGTACGTGATTCAGGGGACGGCCTCGGTCGAGTCGCGCTTTGGTTTCGACTACATCCGCCTGATCGGCATCGGCTTGTTGTGCGCGCTGGTCAGCGGTGCAGGCTCGCTGGTGTTCGGGCTGCCGTTCCTGAGCAGCGGGCACCTGGAAATTCCGCTGCCGCTATTGGGCGAACTGGAACTGGCCAGTGCGCTGGGCTTCGATACCGGCGTGTACCTGGTGGTGTTCGGTGCGGCGATGTTGATGCTGTCGATGATGGGCACGATCAAACCCTCGCGTACGCGTAGTTCGCAGCGCGGCGAGATCGACCCCACCCAACGTTCGACACGCACCGCGGAGCAGCATTGATGGAATTGGCAGTGGCAAGCGCAATCGGCGTCCTCACCGCATTGGCGATCTATCTGCTGCTGCGTGCGCGCAGCTTCGATGTGATCCTGGGCATGACCTTCCTGTCGTATGCGACCAACCTGCTGATCTTCGCCGGTGGGCGCTTGCGCAGCGGCCAGGCGCCGGTGTTGCGCGACGGCGTGCCGGCCGAGCTGATGCATCACACCGACCCGCTCCCGCAGGCCTTGATGCTGACCGCCATCGTGATCGCGTTTGCGATGACCGCGGTGAGCCTGGTGCTGGCGATCCGCAGCCGTAGCGACAATGGCAGCGACCATGTGGATGCGCACGAAGATGCCGCCACCGGCACGGATACGCGGCAGGCCCGGCGATGAACCATCTGCTGATCCTGCCCATCCTGATCCCGATGCTGGGCGCGTCGGCATCGTTATTCGTCGAACACCGCCGCTATGGGCCGCGCGTGCAGCGCAGCGTGGCGTGGGTCAGCATCGCCCTATTGGCCGCGGCGGTCATCGCCCTGTTCGCACGCGCTGCCGACGGCCAGATCCTGGTCTATCTGCTCGGCGACTGGCCGGCGCGCATCGGCATCGTGCTGATGGGCGATCGCTTGTCGGCGTGGATGCTGCTGACGACCTTGATCCTGGGCTCGGCGTGCCTGCTGCATGCCTGCGCAGGCTGGGACCGGCGCGCACCGCATTTCCATGCGTTGTTCCAGTTTCAGTTGATGGGCTTGAACGGTGCGTTCCTGACCGGCGACATCTTCAACATGTTCGTGTTCTTCGAGGTGATGCTCATCGCCTCCTATGGCCTGCTGCTCAGCGGCGGGCGCGGATTGCAGATGCGGGTAGGCCTGCATTACGTGGTGTTCAACGTGTGCGCATCGACGTTGTTCCTGATTGCGCTGGGCCTGCTGTTCGGGGTGTTCGGCACGCTTAACATGGCCGAGCTGTCGCAGCGCATTGCCGATCTGCCGGCGCAGGATGTGCCGCTGGCCAAGGCCACGCTCGGCCTGTTGCTGCTGGTGTTCTGCAGCAAGGCCGCGTTGTTGCCGCTGTATCTGTGGCTGCCGGAAACCTATTCGCGAGCGCCGGCGGCGGTGGCCGCATTGTTCGCCGTCATGACCAAGGTGGGGCTGTACGCAGTGCTGCGGGTATCGTCGTTGTGGTTCGGCGCCGGCGCGCTGCAAGGCTTCGGTCGCCATGCGCTGTTGTGGCTGGGCATCGCGACGCTGCTGATGGCCGCGTTCGGGGTGATGGCCGCATCGCGGCTGCGGGTGATGGTGTCGTACCTGGTGGTATTTTCGGCAGCGACCTTGTTCATCGCGTTTTCGCTGGACGATGCCGGCGCGCTGGGCGCGGGGCTGTATTACCTGCCGCACAGCAGCTTTGTGGCCGCTGCGTTGTTCATGATTTCCGACCTGATCCGCCGCCGCCGCGGCAGTGCCAGCGACCGCAAGGAAGTGGTGGCGCCGCTGCCCGGGCGAGCCATTCCGGGCACGATGTTCATGATTGCCGCGGTCGCGGTGGCCGGGTTGCCGCCGCTGTCCGGATTTCTGGCCAAGGCCGCATTGCTGCAACACGTGCCTGAGGGGCTGGTGGGACCGGTGTGGACTGCGGTGCTGGGCAGTAGCCTGCTGATCGTGATCGGCCTCACCCGCGCCGGCGTGCGGTTGTTCTGGCGGGTGCCGGCCGCGGCGGAAACTGCGCCGGAACTGCAGCCGCCGCGACGTGGCCGCATGCGTCCGGTGGAGACCGCCGCCACGGTGCTGTTGCTCGGCGGGTTGGTTGCGATGACCGGCGCCGCAGGCCCCCTGATGCATTACACCGATGCGGCCGCCGCGCAGTTGCGCGACCCCGGCGCGTATGTGGACCAGGTACGCGCCACCACGCCGCAACGGAGGCAGCCATGAACACACCTCTGCCACTGCGTCGCCGCCTGTTCCCCTCGCCGCCCTTGAGCGTGACGGTCTTCGTGTTCTGGCTGCTGCTCAGCGATAGCTTCGGCCCGCAGCAATGGGTTTTGGGCGTGCTGCTGGGCGTGGTGGTACCGATCTTCGCAGCGCGGCTGGACCGCGAGTTCGCACAGATCGGCTCGCTGCGCTCGGTGCCGCGCATGCTGCTGGTCGCCGCGGGCGACATCGTGCGCTCCAACATCAAGGTCGCAGCCCAGGTGCTCGGGCCGGAAGCGCGCATCCATCCCGGTTTCATCTGGGTGCCGCTGGATATCGCCAACATTCACGGCATCGCCGCGTTGACCAGCATGATCACGCTGACGCCGGGGACCGTCTCGGCCGCGCTGTCGGACGACCGCAAATATCTGCTGGTGCATGTGCTGCATCTGGACGATCCGGAGGCCTTGATCGCCGAGATCAAGACCCGCTACGAAAAGCCCCTGATGGAGATCTTTCCATGACCGGCCACATGTTCATCGAATCGACCATCGTGATCTGCATGCATGCGGTGGGCCTGGCCATCCTGATGGCCTTGTGGCGGCTGCTGCGCGGGCCGACCGTGCCAGACCGCATCCTGGCGCTGGATACGCTCTCGGTTACCGCCATCGCCGAATTGATGCTGCTGGGCATGTACCTGGATTCGCCGATCTATTTCGAGGCGGCATTGGTCATTGCAATGCTCGGCTTCGGCAGCACCGTGGTGCTGAGCAAGTACGTGTTGCGGCGGAGCATCGTCGAATGATCGCCCTGACCGAATACTTGCTCAGCGCCTTGTTGCTGGCGGGCACGTTCTTCATCCTGATCGGCGCCTTCGGCCTGGTGAAGCTGTCGGATTTTTTCAAGCGCCTGCATGCACCGACCAAGGCCAGCACACTGGGCGTGGGCTGCGTGCTGCTGGCCTCGGTGGGCTACCACCTGTTTCTGGGTGTGGACCCGCAACCGCGCGAATTGCTGATCACCGTGTTTCTGTTCATCACCGCACCGATCAGCGCGCACTTGATGGCCAAGGCAGCGCTGTCGTTGATGATGGAAAACCGCCCGGAAGTGCCCAACCACGGCGATGCGCAGCAGGAAGGGTTGCCGCAGGTCAAAGGCGACGTTGGCGAGAACGAAGAAAGCGAGAAGCAGCATCCGGGACCTGCGTCTGAGGGTGACTGAGGCGTTGTTGCTCGGCGTGGATCGTTTTCCGGGAAGGTCCCGTTGCTGCTCAAGACCTTCTCAACGGCACGACCGACTGGCGCGGCAATCAGCACATGGGGCATCGATTCACGCGCGCTCGCTGCGTGCGTTCGCCAACCGCACATGGGCATGCACCTGCAGTGTTGCGCAGCTCAACAATCACGGGCAGCGCTGTGCCGCCGTTGCACAGAGCACTGCTGCGACCGCCCGCCATCGCTCACCGGTCGCGACGCTTGGGCCGATCAGGGTGATGCCGATGTTGGTCGACGTTGCCGCAGCGTGACGCACGCGCCATTGCGCGGCTGATCTAGATGGCGGCGAGCAGTCGTATCGCAGCAGCAATTGCACGCCCTCCCCTAGCGCAGGATACAAATGCCTGCGCAAGACGCCACCACCATCGCACGTTGCGTTCAGCCGCAGCCTTCGACGTAATCCACCTGCGGTGGCTTGCCCACGCGCCAGCTGGTGACGTTGCCGTCTGCATCGGTCTCAAACACCAGCGCGGTCTGCGTGTCAGCGTCGGGCAGGCGCAGCGTCAGCGCGCCTGGAATGTACTTATGCGGCTGCTCGGTCAGGCCGTTGGGGTACAACGCGCGCAGCTGCGCCAACGTCATGCCCACCTTGCCGCCGCCCGGCGCCGTCTCTTTCGGTTCACTGGTCTGCACGCGCACCAATTGCCCGCCTTCGAACATGAAACCGAAGCGACGCGCATCGCTGGCCCACCGTGGGCGCAGCAGGTAACAGCCATCATCGGTTGCCGCTTCGCCCTGCAAATCGCCACCCCAGGCAGCCCGCGCCTGGCTGGCATCCATCCCGAAGCGCAAGTCGCCGTAACCGTCCATGCGCGCAAGCGCAGCGGGGTCCGGCTGGGTGTGCGATGGAAATGTGCCTGTTGGCGCCGTGGCCGGTGGCACAGTGACCGCCGGTTGGTCGTCAGCGGCCGCAACCGGTGCGTGGTCGGCGCTGGCGGACGCGGCCGGTGCAGGCGATTGATCGGCGCGGTTGCAGCCGGCCAGGACGAGCAATGCGCTCATCAGTGCCAATGATCTGGATGTCATGCGTGCGTTCCCTGGAGGTGCGCTCCAGCGTACACAGCCGTCATCGCGAGCATGTGGAGAGCGTGGCGACACACCGTTGCCGCCATGTCATCGGCGCTTCATTGGCGGGCGTCACGCTATTGGCTCCGCAGGACCGTCGCCATGATCCCACGCAAGACCGAGCTCGCCCTAACCACGCTGCAATCGCACCGCAGCCCGTTGACGCTGCTGCAAAGGCGCGCGTTGATCCTGGCCGACGGCCAGCGCGACCTGGCGACGCTCGCCATGCTGCTGGACAGCGACGGTACCGGCTTGCTGCAAAGCCTGTGCGCGATGGGGTATCTGGATCTTGGTAGCGCTGCAGGCGGTGTTGCGGGTCAAACGCGCACGGCAGCCACTGCCGCGCTGCCCGACGCGGACCACGCACCTGCGGCCCTATCCGACGCTGGGCCCAGCGAAGAAGAACTGCAGCGCCTGCGTCGCCGTGCAGCGACCAATGCTCGCCTGTACCTGCTGGATATCCTGCAGTTGCAACGCAATGCCCTCGCCGTTGCGCTGCATCGGCAACTGCACGCCGCGCGCGACGACGATCAGATCCGCACGACCATCGCCGAGGCGTTGCACGCGCTGCCGCAGATCACGTCGGCAAGTTATGCCGAACGCGTCCGCGCACGGATCGGCGAGCTGCTGCCGGAGACATTGCAAGCCGCATGACCTGGCAGTCCTGTCCAGCGCGCGCCAACTGGCGCTTGCCGAGTCGCGCAACACGCCGCGAGGGCTCGCGCTGATCGCCGCATCACCGCAATCACCGCAACGACAGCAGCCTGCGCACCGGCAACTCCAATGGCAATCACAGCGCCGACGCGCAGACAGCGCAGCTGCAGCACCGTAGCTGCGGCCTGGCATGAGCGCAGCTGATAAGCCTGCTGCTCGGCCAGGCGGAGGTGGCTGGTACTCGGTCAGGCCGCTAGCCGCCGTCCACTCCAGGCACTTCGTGCCTGGGCAACGTCCGCACCACCTGCCACTGCTTGCGAGGTATTGAGCGCGCTAGGTTGCGTCTTCCGGCGTCGGCGGTTGAAACGCGGCGCGCAGTCCGGACCAGCACTGCTGGTAATCGGCTTGCCGATGCGCGGCGTCAAGCGCCTGCTGCGTTGGGCGCAACACCGCACGCGTCTCGAACATGAAGGCCATGGTGTCGGCAATCACGTCGGGGCGCGACAGATCCGCCTGCGAGGCCTTATCGAAGGTGGCCGCATCCGGGCCGTGCCCGCTCATGCAGTTGTGCAGCGACGCACCGCCGGGCGCGAAACCCTCGGCCTTGGCATCGTAGACGCCGTGCACCAGGCCCATGAACTCGCTGGCCACGTTGCGATGGAACCAGGGCGGGCGGAAGGTGTGCTGCGCCACCAGCCAGCGCGGCGGGAAGATCGCAAAATCCATATTGGCGGTGCCGTGCGTGTCGCTGGGCGAGGTCAGCACGGTGAAGATGCTGGGATCGGGATGGTCGAAGCTGATCGAGCCGATGGTGTTGAAGCGGCGCAGATCGTAGCGATACGGCGCGTAATTGCCGTGCCAGGCCACCACATCCAGCGGCGAGTGATCGATATCCGCCCGCCACAGATGGCCCTGGAACTTGGCTACCAGCTCGAACGCGCCGTCGCACTGCTCGAACGCCGCACACGGGGTCTGGAAATCGCGCGGATTGGCAAGGCCATTGGCTCCAATCGGCCCCAGATCCGGTAGCCGCAGCAGGCCGCCGAAGTTTTCGCAGACATAGCCACGCGCTTGGCTATCGAGCAGTTCCACCCGGAAACGCACACCGCGCGGTATCACGCCGATCTGTTGCGGCTCCAGTTCGAGCACGCCCAGTTCGGTGCAGACCCGCAACCGGCCGAGCTGCGGCACCAGCAGCAGCTCGCCGTCGGCGTTGTAGAAGTATCGCCCGTGCATGGACGCGTTGGCCGCGTACAGATGCACGGCCACGCCGGTCATCGCCTCAGGGCTGCCGTTGCCGGCCATGGTGTACAGGCCATCGACGAAATCGGTGGGCGTGGCCGGCAACGGCAGTGGACTCCAGCGCATCTGGTCCGGCGGCACCGGGCCGCTGCCGAAGTCGTTGTGGAGCTGGGACTGTTCGATCAGCGAGAAACGGCCATGCACGGCCGCTGGACGAATGCGATACAGCCAGCTGCGCCGGTTCTCGCCGCGTGGCGCGGTGAAGGCGGTGCCGGACAACTGCTCGGCGTACAAGCCATGCGCCACGCGCTGCGGTGAGTTCTGCCCGACCGGCAGGCTGCCGGCCACCGCTTCGGTTGCGAACTCGTTGCCGAAGCCGGTCATGTAGGAAGTCTGGTCATGCATGGGCGTGGGCTCTTCGGTTGTGGCACCACCGTTGCAGGGAGGTGCGTTATTAGAGAAGCGCAATGCTCAAGCCCCTCTCCACCGGGAGAGGGGTTGGGGTGGGGGTACGGCGGCGCGACTATCGTGGAGATCGCCTCAACCACAGCATCCAGCGAAAGCAACACATCGTTGTTCCAGAAGCGCAGCACCGCCCAGCCATTCGATTGCAGCCATTGCGTTCTTGCTTGATCGCCGACTGCATGATGCTGCGATCCGTCCAGCTCGACAATCAACGTGGCTTCAATGCAACAAAAATCTGCGATGTACGGCGGAATCGGATGCTGCCTTCGGAACTTGAAGCCTTGGAGCTGAATCCCACGCAGACCGCGCCATAGTGCACGCTCTGCGTCGGTCATATCGCGACGCAATGCGCGTGCGTGGGCGAGTGCAATCGTGGGTAACGGCGGTTTGATTTTCATCGCTCCACCGTACCCTCACCCCAACCCCTCTCCCGTCGGGAGAGGGGCTTCGAGCACGTGCGGCTTTACTGCGTTGATCAGTCAGATTGCCCTGGGATATGGCCGGAAAGGTCACGGCTTGCGTCACCGCGCCGGAACATGACTGGCCCTCGATGCACTTCACGCTTCGCACCGCCTAACCGGCCCTCATGCACCCACGATTCGCATCACCTCGGCTGATGCGACTGGCGGCCAGACTGCGGCCCCCGAGGTCAATCGCGACTCACCACCCTGGCCCTCAAACCGCATCACGCTTTGGCATCAACGATGCAACCTGGCGTTAACAACCAAGCCGCAGCGCCTGACACCAATCCCGAATAGCGAATCCCCAATCCCCGCCCTCAAAGCACCCCACGCTTCATCTGGTCGCGCTCGATGCTCTCGAACAGCGCCTGGAAATTGCCTTCGCCGAAGCCTTCATTGCCCTTGCGCTGGATGATCTCGAAGAAGATCGGGCCGATGCAATTGGTGGTGAAGATCTGCAGCAGCTTGCGCTGCTTGGTGTCGGGGTCGGCATCGATCAGGATCTTGTTGCGGCGCAGGCGTTCGACGTCTTCGCCATGTGCGGGGATGCGCAGGTCCACCACATCGAAATACGTATCCGGCGTATCCAGGAAACTCACGCCGGCGGCGCGCATCTTTTCCACGCTGGTGTAGATGTCGTCGGTGAAGCAGGCGATGTGCTGGATGCCTTCGCCCTGATACGCGTCCAGATACTCGTTGATCTGGCTCTTGGGGTCGGACGATTCGTTGAGCGGGATGCGCACGATGCCGTCCGGCGCGGTCATCGCCTTGGACACCAGCCCCGTCTTGGCGCCCTTGATGTCGAAATAGCGGATCTCGCGGAAGTTGAACAGGCGCTCGTAATAGTCCGACCAGCGCTGCATGTTGCCGAAATACAGGTTGTGGGTCAGGTGGTCGATGAAGGTCAGTCCGAAGCCGGCCGGGTGCTGGTCGGCGCCTTCGATCGGTTCGAACTCGGCGTCATAGATGCTGCCGGCCTCGCAATAACGGTCCACCAGGTACAGCATGCAATCGCCGATCCCCTTGACCACCGGCGCCGGCACCGCGCGGGTGTCGGGCTTGTTCTGCACCGCTTCCCCGCCATTGCCCAGCACGGTCTGCAGCACGGTCTCGGCCGGGGTACGGAAACGGATGGCAAAGCCGCAGGCGCAGGGGCCGTGCGCGGCGGCGAAATCGGCGGCGAACGAATCGGGATCTTCGTTGAGCAGGAAGTTGACCCCGCCCTGGCGATAGACGGTAATGGGGCGGCTGCGGTGACGCAGCACCGCGCTGAAGCCCATCTTGCGGAAATAATCGTGCAGCTGCTCCCCCTGGCCGGCCGGTGCGGCGAACTCGACGAATTCGAAGCCGTCGATGCCCATCGGATTGTCGAAGGTGGTGACCTGCATGCCCGGATCGGGGCGGGTTGCGGTGGTGTTCGGTTGTGCGCTCATCTTCGTTTTCTCCACGCTTGGGGGGCCGCAGGGCTATGCGGAGTAGCAGAAGACCCGCGAGAATGCGCAGGCCACCCTCGGTTTGTAGTTGCAAATGAAACCAAAATCAAGACACAGTGCAACATGAGCGATCTCGACAGCCCCCACCCGCCGCACTATCCCGTGCTGCTCAACCTCGAGCAGTTCCTGCCGTATCGCCTGAGCGTGCTGTCCAACCGTATCAGCAGCAACATTGCCAAGGTATACGGCGATCGTTACGGCATGGCGATTCCCGAGTGGCGGGTGATCACGATCCTGGCGCTATATCCGGGTTCGTCGGCCAGCGAGGTCTCCGATCGCACGGCGATGGACAAGGTCGCAGTGAGCCGCGCCGTGGCGCGCCTGCTGGAGCGCGGCTTCATCCGCCGCGAGACCCACGGCGATGATCGCCGCCGCTCGATGCTGGCGTTGTCGCCGGCCGGGCGACAGGTCTACGAGACCGTTGCGCCGCTGGTCAACGAGATGGAACAACGGCTGATGTCGGTGTTCAGCGCCGAAGAACAGCAGGTGCTGGAAAAGCTGATCGACCGGCTGGCCAAGGACGGTCTTCCGCGCATGGCCAGCAAGGACTGAGCAGCGCCACGCTGGGAGCGAATGCGTGGTGCCTTGGCGCTGCGCAGGATCTGCTCCAGTTGCCATGGATGCTGGTGCACCGCGCCGGCGCAGCACTGGCATCGATGCCGTGCCGCGGCGCTGTCGTGGCGGGATTTCGATCGGTAGTAAGCGCGCGATCGGCAGCGGCGCTTGGGTGGCTCGCACAGCGCGCATCGCCGCAGAGCCTCACATGCCGGTGTGCGCCACCTTCGACAGCAAGACATCATCACGGTGCGCCAGGCTGCGCGCATCGAAGCAACCGGCCGCGTTCGCGCAAGGGCAATCGCCATCGACACGATGCAAAACAAAAACCCCCGCAGCAGTGCGGGGGTTCTTGTTTGACGCGTCCGCGCAGAATCAGGCCTGCGGTGGCGCCCACTGCTTGAGGAAGTCGAACAGCTTCTTGCGGTCGAAGCCCTCGCCCTTGCGCAACTCCGGGCCGGACTGCGTGGTCAGCAGCTTGCCGTCGCTGTCCAGCACCAGCAGCGACGGGGCATCGTTGAGCTGGGCGAACGCCGACAGGAAGGCGGCGTTCTCGTTGGCTGCATCGCGATTGACCTTGACCACCACGAAGTGCGCGTCGCGGAAGCTGCGCAGCTCCGCATCGCCGCCCATCAACTCGTCCAGCGCCTTGCAGGGCTCGCAGGCGGCATTGCCGACATTGAGCACGATGCGCTTGCCGCCGCGCTTGGCCTCGACCTTGGCCGTCTCCAGATCGGCCGCCGGATCGCGCGAGGGGTCGTATTGCGCATTGAGCGCAGCGGCCGCGGCGATGTCGGCCGCGGTCGGCGTGTTGCCCGAGGACACCGGCTGGCTGGGATCGGCGCTGGGCGGCTTCTGCATCGAGGTATCCAACGGCTTTGGCGCCTCCTGCGGGCTGCTGGTCTGCCCGCAGGCGCTCAACAGACCGCTCAGCAGCAGGCCACAGACAAGGGGTTTGATCGGCATCGCTGTTCTCCTCACTTCACACCATGCATCAATTTATTGATCAGCGGCGCGATCAGGAACAGCAACGCGCCGGCGCCCACCAGCGCCCAGAACCCGAACGTATACCCACCCAGCGCCGAGGACACGCTCATGCCTTCGTTTCCGCTGACATGGCCGGCGAAAATGCCCGACAGGTTGTTGCCGATGCCGGTGGACAAGAACCAGCCACCCATGCCGAAACCGACCAGGCGTACCGGGGCCAGCTTGGTCACCATCGACAGACCGATCGGCGACAGGCACAGCTCGCCGACCGACTGGATGACGTAGACCATGAACAAGGTCCAGAACGGGATCTTGCCGGCGTCGTTGACCAGGCTGGACAGCGCAAACATCAGCAGCAGGAAGGCCAGGCCGTTGAACAGCAGGCCCAGGCCGAACTTGCGTGGAATCGACGGATTGAAGCGGCCGGACTTGACCCAGATCCATGCAATGACCGGTGCCAGCGCAATGATGGCGATGGAGTTCACCGACTGGAACCACGCGGTGGGGAAGGTCCAGCTGCCGAAATTGCGGTTGACGATGTTGTCGGCCAGGAACGTGAACGAGCTGCCGGCCTGTTCGAAGAACATCCAGAACAGCACGTTGAAGGCGAAGATGATCAGCATCGCGATCACCTTGTCGCGCTGTACCTTGCCTTCGCGGATGCCCTCCACCAGCAGCATCACCGACAGGCCGATGAACAGCACGGTCAGCACGATCTGCAACACATCCGCGCCGACCGCGAGCAGGAAGTACACGCCCGGAATCGCCAGCAGGCAGCCCACCAGCACCATCAGCACGCGGCCCATGCCCTGCGCGTTCGGCGCCGGCGCGCCGATGCCCTTGAGCTGGACGCGGCCGAACCAGAACCACACCAGGCTGATCAGCATGCCCACCCCGGAGGCCATGAACACCATCTTGTAGGACGGCATGGCTTGGGTGCCGAACACCTTTTCGGCCAGCAACTGGGTCAACACCGGCGAGATCATCGCGCCCAGGTTGATGCCCATGTAGAAGATGGTGAAGCCGCTGTCGCGGCGCGGATCGGCCACCGAATACAGCTTGCCGACCATGGTGGAAATGTTCGGTTTGAACAAGCCGTTGCCAACCACCACGGTGGCCAGGCCGATCTCGAACATGGTGTGGTCGGGAATGGCGATCAGGAACAGACCGGTCGCCATGACGGCCGCCCCGACCAGGATCGAGCGCTGGTAACCGAGCACGCGGTCGGCCACGTAGCCGCCGAAGATCGCCGCCGCATACACCAGCGCCAGGTAGGCGCCATAGGTCCGCCCCGCCGGCGCCTGGCCGGTGGCATCGCCATTGAAGAACTGCGCCACGATGTACAACACCAGCGCCCAGCGAATGCCGTAGAACGCGAAGCGCTCCCAGAATTCGGTCATGAACAGCAGCCACAACGGCCGGGGGTGGCCGAGCAACGTGGGGAACTCGGGGGGCGCCGGCGGCTGCGGCGGGTTGGAGGCGGATGTCGGCGCGGTCGCGTCAACGCTCATAGAGGTCCCTTGCGTATTCAGTGATGGCTGGGTGCACCGAGGCGAGCCCGGGCGACGCGCGAGGATCACTTAGACGTCATGTACGCGTCAAATTCGCCGGAGTCAGCGGCCTGATGACCGTGGGTGGCGTAAGCGGGATTTGGCGGGTGCGATGGGTCTGCCGTCAGCGGGGCGGAGACCTTTTCCAGGCCCCAGGATGGTACGGGGCGTCTGCGTCGGCAGTGCCCACCGCCCTTACCTCCTGCGTCGCCGCACCTTCCCCCTTGTCCCACCGGGAGAAGGTGGCGGCCATGCCCGCATTCCCTTCTCCCACCGGGAGAAGGTGCCCGGAGGGCGGATGAGGGTGCGGTACCACTGGCCACTGGGTAGCGCAGATTGTGGGACCAGCCTCGGCGCTGGCTGATCCAAGAGGATGAAACCCGTACCCTCTCCCCAACCCCTCTCCCAAAAGGAGAGGGGCTTTGAGAATATGCCCGCCTTCCCTTTTCCCGCCGGGAGAAGGTGCCCGAAGGGCGGATGAGGGTGCGGTGTCACTGGGTAGCGCAGATCGCGGGACCAGCCTCGGCGCTGGCTGATCCAAGAGGATGAAGCCCGTACCCTCACCCTAACCCCTCTCCCGAAAGGAGAGGGGCTTTGAGAGCATGGCGGCCGTGCCCGCATTCCCTTTTCCCGCCGGGAGAAGGTGCCCAAAGGGCGGATGAGGGTGCGGTATCAGTGGCTGGTGCCGATCGCGGGACCAGCCCCGGCGCTGGCTGATCCAAGAGGACGAAACCCGTACCCTCACCCCAACCCCTCTCCCGAAAGGAGAAGGGCTTTGAGAACCTGGCGGCCATGCTCGCCATCCCTTCTCCCACCGGGAGAAGGTGCCCGGAGGGCGGATGAGGGTGCGGTACCACTGGGTAGCGCAGATTGCGGGACCAGCCTCGGCGCTGGCTGATCCAAGAGGATGGAACCCGCACCCTCACCCCAACCCCTCTCCCGAAAGGAGAGGGGCTTTGAGAACCTGGCGACCATGCCCGCATTCCCTTCTCCCACCGGGAGAAGGTGCCCGAAGGGCGGATGAGGGTGCGGTATCAGTGGCTGGTGCCGATTGCGGGACCAGCCTCGGCGCTGGCTGATCCGAGAGGATGAAGCCCGTACTCTCACCCCAACCCCTGCTCCGCGCCCCGGCACGCGCTGGCGGCGCGGGCGCGCCAATCCACGCGCGCCCGCGCCGCCAGCAATGCCTGATCGCCCCGCCGGGAGAGGGGCTCCAGCGCGCTCCACCCTACCGCTGCGCAGCGTTCGCCTCGCCGAGCCGCGTGCCCTGCTCAGCTGCTCGCGCTGCTCGGTTCGACCCCTCATCAGACGTGTTCGCTCCCGCTCGGCTGGGCGCCCTGCTCAATCGTTCCGAGCGTCCGCACCGCCTTGCGTTGGGCGGCTATCCACGCCCACCGAGGTGCGCACGTCGAACAGTTCCGGGAAAAACGTCAGTGCCAGCGCCTGCTGCAAGAATCCCACGCCGCTGGAGCCGCCGGTGCCGCGCTTGAAGCCGATCACCCGCATCACCGTGCGCATGTGGCGGAAGCGCCATAGCTGGAACTGGGTTTCCACATCCACCAGGTCCTCGCACAGCGCGTACTCGCGCCAGTAGCGGTCGGTGTTTTCGTAGATGCGCTCGAAGACCGGCCGCAGGCTGTCGTCGGCCACATGTGCGGCGGTCCAGTCGCGGGCCTGGTAGTGCTGCGGAATCGCGTGACCGAAGCGCGCCAGATAGCGCAGAAACTCCTCGTACAGGCTGGGTGCTTCCAGCGCCTCGCGCAGCCGCGCCTGACCGTGCGGGTCGTAGGCGAACACCTGCAGCATCTGCGGATTCTTGTTGCCAAGCAGGAACTCGATGTAGCGGTATTGCAGCGACTGGAAGCCCGAGGAGGGGCCCAGCACATCGCGAAACCCCATGTATTCGCTCGGGGTGAGCGTTTCCAGCACCGACCACTGCTCGGTCAATTGCCGCAGTACCTGTTTGCTGCGCGCCAGCACCTTGCGGCATTGCCAGACTTCGTCGCGCTGCAGATGCACGATGGCCGCGCGCAACTCGTGCGCCAGCAGCTTCAGCCACAGCTCGGAGGTCTGGTGCTGGATGATGAAGAGCATTTCATCGTGATGCGCCGGCTCGGACAGCGGCTGCTGCGCAGACAGCAATTGGTCCAGCCGCAGATAGCCGCCGTAGGTCAGCCGCCCCTCCAGGTCGGTGTGGATGCCAGGTTCCAGGTCACGCAGGTTCTTGTCGACGGGCATGGCATCGCGCTGAAGATCGGGCCACGCAGGGTAGCGCAGCGGCGGGGATTCGGGATTCGGGATTCGGGATTCGGGATTCGGGATTCGGGATTCGGGATTCGGGATTGGCGGATGGCGGATGGCGGATGGCGGATTGCAGATTGCAGATGACGAAGCGTATTCGCCCACGGCCATCGGCGGCCTTGGCTGGCTGCATGCAGCCCTGGCGGGATTCGTTTGAGGGGATCTGGGCCAGCGAGATACCTGCGCAGGTGCCTCGTAGAAAATCCGTATGCACGATTGGCACGCGCAGGCCTCAGCGTCGAGCCCGCTTCGTTCACCTCTGAACCACTCAGCAGGCGCGCGGTGGGGTCTCAGCCACTGCGCCGCTGTCACCGTATCGTCAACCTAGGTCTGCAAATTCATGCAGAATCGAACGGCGCTGCCGGCCAGGGACGTGGCCGGACCAGGGGAGCGTTTCACGTCTCAAGGATCAGGGGACTCTCATCTCATGCATGTGTTGCAGCGTCGTGCAGCCGTATTCTTGTGTGCGCTGGCCGTGGCCGGTCACGCCGATGCCCAGGTCGTCATCAGCCAGGTCTACGGCGGTGGCGGCAATAGCGGCGCCACTCTCCGCAGCGATTTCATCGAGCTGCACAACATCGGCAGTGCCCCGGTCAGCCTGGATGGCTGGTCGGTGCAGTACGCCTCCGCCGCCGGCAGCAGCTGGCAGGTCACCCCGCTGGCGGGCACTGTCGCGGCCGGCGGCTATTACCTGATCAAGCAGGCCGACGGCAGCGGCGGCAGCGTGGCGCTGCCCACGCCCGACGCCACCGGCACGCTGGCCATGAGCGGCACCGCCGGCAAGGTGGCGCTGAGCACCACGGCGGGCGCGCTGAGCGGTACCTGCCCTACCGGCAATGCCGACCTGGTCGGCTATGGCAGCACGGCCAGCTGCGCCGAAGGCAACGCACCCACACCGGCCCCCAGCAACACGCTGGCGGTCCTGCGCGGCAACGACGGTTGCACCGACACCGACAACAACGCAGCCGATTTCGCCACCGGCGCGCCGGCCCCGCGCAATGCCGCCAGCCCCGCGCGTCTGTGCAGCGGCGGCGGCCAGCCGGTCGCCACGCTGGCCGATGTCAGCCAGGCCGAAGGCAATAGCGGCACCCGCAGCTTGGTGTTCACGCTAAGCCTGAGCCAGCCGGCCGGTGCGGCTGGGGTGAGCTTCACCGCCGCCACCGTCGATGGCACCGCCACCGCCGGCAGCGACTACGTCGCCCTGCCCGCCACCAGCCTGCGCATCGCCGCCGGCGAACGCAGCGCCACCATTGCCGTCGATGTGCTGGGCGACGCCGCGCCGGAGCCGGATGAGAGCTTCCGCTTGCAGATCAGCGGCCTCACCGGCGCGCTGCCGGCAACGCTGAGTGCCACCGGCATCATCGTCAACGACGACTTCAGCCTGCTGCCGATCCACGCCATCCAGGGCAAGGGTGCGCGTTCGCCACTGGAGGGCCAGGTGGTGGCCACCTCGGGCATCGTGACGGCACGCCGCAGCGCCGGGTTCTTCCTGCAGGCGCCCGATAGCGAAGCCGACGCCGACCCGGCCACCTCCGAAGGCGTGTACGTCTATACCGGCAGCGCACCGCCGGACGCGGCCGCCATCGGCAACCGCGTGCGCGTGCAAGGCACCGTGATCGAATACGTACCCACCGCCGACCCGACTCAGCCACCGCTGACCGAGATCGGCGGCAGCGTCACCGTGCTGGCCGATTCCACCGGCAACCCGTTGCCGATGCCGGTGGCGTTGAGCGCGAACTTCCCCAACCCCAACGGTGCTTTTGATCAGCTCGAAGCGCTGGAAGGCATGCGCGTGGCCGCCGCCAGCCTCACCGTCAATACCCCCACCGGCGGCAGCGTCAACGAGACCAATGCCACGGCGAGCAGCAATGGCGTGTTCCATGCGGTGATCACCGGCGTGCCGCGTGCCTTCCGCGAACCGGGCGTGCAATTGCCCGACCCGCTGCCGGCCGGCTCGCCTGCCGGGGTGCCGCGCTGGAATACCAACCCGGAAGTGATCGCGGTCGGCAGTGCCGGCGTCGGCGCCGAGCGCCTGGATCTGGCCTCCGGCTGCCAGGTGTTCGATGTGGTCGGCCCGCTGGACTACAGCTTCCGCCGCTACACGCTGTACCCCGAACGTACCCCGCAGGTGGTCTGCAACGGTGCAGACCAACCACGCCCCGCACCGCTGCCGCAGGCCGACGACGTGGCCGTGGCGACCTACAACATGGAGCGCTTCTTCGACGACCAGAACGACCCGGCCATCGGCGAACCGGTACTCACGCCGGCCGCGTTCCAGGCCCGCCTCAACAAGGCCTCGCTGGCGATCCGCAACTACCTGCATACGCCCGACGTGCTGGGCACGGTGGAAATGGAAAACCTCAGCGTGCTGCAGACCCTGGCTGCGCGCGTCAATGCCGACGCGGTGGCCGCCGGCCAGCAGGATCCCAAGTACGTGGCGTATCTGCAGGAAGGCAATGACGTTGGCGGTATCGATGTCGGCTTCCTGGTCAAGACCGCCGAGGTTGCCGGTGGCATGCCGCGGGTGGAAGTGCTTTCCATCGCCCAGGAAGGCAAGACCACCACCTGGACCGAGCCGGCCGGTGGCGTCAGCCTGCTCAACGACCGCCCGCCGCTGGTGCTCACTGCCAACGTGCACCAGGCGGACGGCCGCGTGCTGCCGCTGACCGCCATCGTGGTGCATCAGCGCTCGCTCAACGGCGCCGAAACCGACGATGCGGCCGGCATGCGCATCCGCGCCAAGCGCCAGGCGCAGGCCGAGTACCTGGCGCGCCTGCTGCAGACGCGTCAGCAATTGAACCCTGACGAAAAAGTGCTGGTCATGGGCGACTTCAACGCCTTCGAATTCAACGACGGCTATGTGGATGCCATGGGTACCGTCACCGGCAAACCGGCGCCGGATGCGCAGACCGTGGTGAGCGGCGATGGCGCCGATCTGGTCGACCCGGACTACACCGACCTGACCTGGTTCAACACGCCCGACCAGAGCTATTCGTACGCCTTCGACGGCAACGTGCAATCGCTGGACCACATCCTGGCCAGCGATGCGCTGATGCGCACGCCGCAGATCGCCTCGTTGTTGGTAGGCCATGCGCGCATCAATGCCGACTTCCCCGGCACCGCGCGCAACGATGCCAATACGCCCACGCGCCTGTCCGACCACGATCCCACCGTGGTGTTGTTACGCATGAGCAAGCAGGTCAACGCGGACCTGGGCGTGGCGGTGAGTGCTGCGCGTCCCGAGGTCACCGAAGGCGAGCGCATCGAGTACACGGTGGACGTGGACAATCGCGGGCCGGAGAGCGCCGCGTTTGCCGCGGTGGCGTTGGCATTCGATGCCACGGTCAGCCCGCGCGTCAGCGCTGCACCCGGTTGGGCGTGCCAACCACCGCAGACCGCTGCGCAGACCGTGGTTACCTGCACCATCGCGTCGCTGGCGCCTGGCAATGTGCAGCGTTTTGCGGTGCAGGTGGAGGCCGGCGCCGCGCTGGCCGGTCGCGCGTTGCTGCTGGCAGCGTCGGTGGCTTCGCAGACCCCCGATCCGCGAGCAGACAACAACACCGACACAGCCAGCGTGGCCGTGCTGGCGCAACCGCGCAGTGACCTGGCAGTACGGCTCGATGGCCCGGCCAGCCTGCCGACCACCGCCTTCAACGCCAGCTATCGGGTGCTGCTGGACAACATCGGCGCCGCCCCGGCACAGCGTCCCGGCGTGGTGATCGAAGGCAATACCGTGTCTGCACTGTCGCTGCTGGTTCCGCCGCGCGGCTGGCGCTGCGACAAGCAGCTGCAGTCGCTGCGCAGTGCCCGCTTCGTCTGCAGCACTGCGGCGGCGATGCAGCCGGGCACGCAGGCGGTGTTCCAGCTGACCGTTGCATCCCGGCCCATCCCGGCCGAAGGCGCGGTCCGCGTGCAGGCCAGTGCCACGTCCGCATCGCCGGACGCGAACCCGGCCGACAACACTGCGCTGATCGTCACCCCGATCGGCGGAGGTGATGGGCGCCGCTGATCGCAGTGCAACACGTCGCAGTTTTCTACTGCGACAAAGGGCGCGGCCTGGTCCGCGCCCTTTTTTTGTGCAAGCCAGCATGATGGTCTGCTGCGGTGCAGGACAGCGTTTTGCTTCGCCGTCCTTAACATGGCAACTCATATCATTTGAAACTTCTTGATGAAGGTGTCGTCGCAATGAGCGTAGCCGCGCAGTTCCAGATCGACTATCTGCAATACATGGACGCGGACGGCCAATGGGTCCGCGACGACCTTCCGGCCGACGCCGCCAATCCGCAACAGCTGCTCGCCCTGTTCAAGCGCATGTTGTTCGTGCGCACCTTCGACACCAAGTCGGTCGCCTTGCAGCGCACCGGCAAGCTGGGCACCTATGCGGCCTGCATCGGCCACGAGGCCACGCATGTGGGCATCGGCGCTTCGATGCGCAGCGGCGATGTGTTCGCACCCAGCTATCGCGAATACGGCACCATGTTCGAACGCGGTGTGCGCCCGCGCGATGTGCTGCTGTACTGGGGCGGCGACGAGCGCGGCAGCGACTATCCGCGCGATGCCGATGCGGCGATCGACTTCCCGATCTGCGTGCCCATTTCCACCCAGTGCCTGCACGCCGCCGGCTCGGCGCTGTCGTTCAAGCTGCAGGGCAAAGCGCAGGTGGCCGTGGCCTGCTGCGGCGACGGTGGCAGCTCCAAGACCGACTTCTATGCCGCGCTCAATTCGGCCGGCGCCTACAAGCTGCCGCTGATCCTGTGCGTGATCAACAACGGCTGGGCGATCTCGGTGCCGCGCTCGGCGCAGACCGGTGCGCAGACGCTTGCGCAGAAGGGCCTGGCCGGCGGCCTGCATTGCCTGCAGGTGGACGGCAACGACCTGGTGGCCGTGCTCGAAGCCATGCGTCAGGCACGCGTGCGCGCACTGGCCGGCGATGGCGGCACGGTGATCGAGTTTTTGACCTATCGCCTGTCCGACCACACCACCGCCGACGACGCGCGGCGTTATCGCGGCGAAGAAGAGGTCAAGCAGGGCTGGGCGCGCGAACCGCTGCTGCGCCTGCGCCGCTATCTCACCGCGCAGGGTCTGTGGGACGACGCCCAGGAAGACGCCTGGAAGGCCGAATGCAGCGCGCGCGTGGACGAAGAGGTCAACGCCTATCTCAACACGCCGGTGCAGCCGGTCGAAGCGATGTTCGATTACCTCTACGGCGACCCGCCGGCCGAGTTGCTGGCACAGCGCGCCGAGGTGATGGCGCTGGAGTCGCGCCATGGATGAGCTCACCCATGTGCCCGCCGACACCTCCCAGCACGCCAGTGCCCCTTACAACGCTGCGGCAACGCGCGGAGAGATCGCCATGAGTTCGCCCATTACCCTGATCGAAGCCATCACCCAGGCCTTGGCCTGGGAGCTGGAACACGACCCCGCGGTACTGGTGCTGGGCGAGGACGTCGGCGTCAACGGCGGCGTGTTTCGCGCCACCGCCGGCCTGCAGCAACGCTTCGGCAGCGACCGCGTGCTGGATACGCCGCTGGACGAAACCACCATTGCCGGCCTGAGCGTCGGGCTGGCTGCGCAAGGCATGAAGCCGGTGGCCGAAGCGCAGTTCGACGGCTTCGTGTATCCCATGGTCGACCATCTGATCTGCCACGCCGCACGCCTGCGCAACCGCACCCGTGGCCGCCTGCATTGCCCGATGGTGCTGCGCGTGCCGTGGGGCGGCGGCATCCGCGCGCCGGAACATCACAGCGAAGCCAACGAAGCCATCTTCACCAACGTGCCGGGCCTGCGCGTGGTGTTGCCGTCCTCGCCGCAGCGCGCCTACGGCCTGCTGCTGGCCGCGATCCGCGACCCGGATCCGGTGATCTACATGGAGCCCAAGCGCATCTACCGCCAGTACAAGGAAGTGGTGGCCAACGATGGGCAAGCGCTGCCGCTGGATGTGTGCTTCGTGTTGCGCGACGGTACCGATGTGACCCTGGTCACCTGGGGCGCGCAAGTGAAAGAGGCGCTGGAAGCGGCCGACAAACTCGCCGGCGAAGGCATCAGCGCCGAAGTCATCGACGTGGCCACGTTGCGCCCGCTGGACTTCGAGACCATCGCCGAATCGGTGGCCAAGACCGGCCGCTGCGTGATCGTGCAGGAGGCCCCGCGCACCGCCGGTTTCGGTGCGGAAATCGCCGCGCGCCTGGCCGAACAGTCGATGTACGACCTGGTGGCGCCGGTCGAGCGCGTGACCGGTTACGACACGCATATCCCGCTGTTCCGGCTGGAAATGAAGTTCCTGCCGAGCGTGGAGCGCATCGTCACCGCGGCACGTCGCGCGGTGGCTGCCGGCTGACATGCGCGCCCGTCTGCTTTGCGACCATCGCGCTGCCTACGCCAACCCGGTCCGCTTCCAGGCAGGCCAACAGGTCGGCGTGGGAGTACGCGACGAAGAATGGCCGGCGTTTGCCTGGGTCACCACCGATAGCGGCCGCGCCGGTTGGGCGCCGCTGGCCTGGTTGCGCCCGTTAGGGGACGGCCGCGCCGAAGCCCTGCGCGATTACGACGCACGCGAACTCGATGCCCAGACCGGCGAGGACGTGTTGCTGCATCACGAACACGGTGGCTGGTGGTGGTCCGAGCGTGCCGACGGCACGCAGGGCTGGCTGCCGGCCGCCGACCTTGAACTCCTCGACGACACCACGCCGCAGCTGCCTGCCGCGCAAGAGAACCTGCCATGAGCGACAACAAGAATTTCCACCTTCCCGACCTGGGCGAAGGCCTGCCCGACGCCACCATCGTTGAATGGTTCGTCAAGGAGGGCGACAGCGTGCGCCTGGACGACCCGCTGGTGTCGATGGAAACCGCCAAGGCGGTGGTCGAAGTGCCCTCGCCGTTTTCCGGCACGGTGGTCAAGCTCGCCGGCGCCGCCGGCGATGTGATCGTGACCGGCTCGGTGCTGGCGCAGTTCGCGCTCGATGCCTCGCAGCCGCAACGCGCCGACGGGCAAGACACCGGCCATTCGCACGGACCGGCGCCGACGCACTCACCCACGCCGAGCACCGGCGACAGCGCGGCCGGCCCCACGGCGCGCGTGGTGGCCTCCGACAACGGCGGCGAGATTGCCGATGCCGGTGAGACGGGCAGCGGCGATCGCGACGATGCCGGCACCGTGGTCGGTGCGATGCAAAGCTCCAATGCGGTACAGACTGAACAGGCCATCGTTGTCGGCGGCGTGCGCGCCATGCCGGTGGTGCGGGCGCTCGCACGCAAGCTGCGCGTGGACCTGGTACAGGTGCAAGCCACCGGGCCGGACGGCACGGTGACGATGGCCGATGTGCAGCAGGCCGCAGCGGCCGGGACCGCGCAACTCTCGGCCGCGCGGCCCTCACCCGGCGTGCAAGGCGCGCCGACCTCTCCCGCAAGCGGGAGAGGTGGCCTGCTCGGTGACAGTGGGAGAGGTGGTCCGCTCGGTGAAGGTGGCAGAGCCGCCGGCATGGCTGCCGACGGCGGGAATCGACCGGCGACGGCGACCCTTCTCCCGCCTGCGGGAGAAGGTGCCCGCAGGGCGGATGAGGGCAGCTCGGCGCGTTCCACACTCTCTGCCAGCGGCAAGCCGATGCGCACCCAATCGCCCGGCACCAGCGTCAAGGGCCAGCCCGAGCAACTCAAGGGCGTGCGCCGCAACATGGCACGCGTGATGGCCGACGCACACACCAAGGTCGTGCCGACCACGCTCAACGACGACGCCGACCTGCATGCCTGGCAGCCCGGCAACGATGTCACCGTGCGTCTGGTGCGCGGCATCGTGCGCGCCTGCCAGGCCGTGCCCGCACTCAACGCCTGGTTCGACGGCGACGCCCTCAGCCGTACCCTGCACCACCAGGTCGATATCGGCATTGCCGTGGATACCGAAGAAGGCTTGTTCGTGCCGGCGCTGCGCAACGCCGACATGCTGGATGCGCACGGCATTCGCGAAGGCGTCAACCGGCTGCGCCAGCAGGTGGAAAGCCGCAGCATCGCCGCGTCCGAACTGAGCGGCTACACCATCTCACTGTCCAACTTCGGCATGTTCGCCGGTCGCTACGCCACGCCGGTGGTCGTGCCGCCCTGCGTGGCGATCGTGGCCGCCGGCCGCGCGCGCTACCAGCTCACCCCGGTGATGGGCGGCGTGGAAACGCACAAGGTGATGCCGCTGTCGCTGACCTTCGATCACCGCGCCGCCACCGGCGGTGAAGCGGCGCGCTTCCTGCGCGCCTTGCTGGACGATCTGGCGTTGGCCAACTGAGCAGCTCGCACACCCCCTCGCTCACCGCCAGGTGAGCGCAGCCGGCTCTGCTTTTCTGCGGCATCCATGCCGCAAAGGATCCATTGCCGATTGGCGTGCAAGGGCCAGTGGAGGTGTCGGTGCGCAGGGTTGTGAGCGCTGCGCAGTGGGCGGGCGTCCCATGCAATGCGCTTGCCCAGCGCATGCGAGTCGTCTTCGATCGACGGCGCTGGGATACCAGACATGGCTGCTGTCGCCATCGCCTCATCACGGACGTTCGAGGCATTACCCGACAGCAGCCTGGCGTGCGGCACCACCGGCCATTGCGGCACGAATGCCTGGATAATGGGCGCATGCCCTTTTCCGATCTCTCGCTGTCGCCGCAGCTACAGCCGTTCTTTGCTATCGCGCTGGCCAAGGCCGGCGTGCGCACGCCCACGCCGATCCAGCAGCAGGCGATTCCGCCGATGCTGGCCGGGCGCGACCTGATTGCGATGGCGCAGACCGGCTCGGGCAAGACCCTGGCCTATGCGCTGCCATTGCTGCATCAACGCTGCCTGGCACCCGAGACTGCCCCACGCGTGCTGGGTGCGCTGGTATTGGTGCCTACGCGTGAACTCGCCGCGCAGGTGGACAACACGCTGCGCCAGCTGGCCGCGCATCTTCCGCGTCGCCTGAAGACGGTGGTGGCCACTGGCGGCAGTTCGATCAATCCGCAGTTGCTGGCCTTGCGTGGCGGCGCCGACATCGTGGTGGCCACGCCCGGACACTTGCTGGATCTGGTCGAGCACAACGCGCTGCGCCTCTCGCAGGTAAGCACGCTGGTGCTGGACGAAGCCGATCGCCTGCTCGAGCTGGGCTTTGGCGCCGAGCTCGATCGCATCCTGGCCTTGCTGCCGGCGCAGCGGCAGAGCGTGCTGGTCTCGGCCACCTTCCCAGCCGCCATCGCGTCGCTGGCCAAGCGTCGGCTGCGCGATCCGTTGCGCATCACCATCGATGCCACGCCCGAACACGCACCGGCGATCGCGCAACGCGCCATCGCAGTGGATGCCGGCCAGCGCACCCAGCTGCTGCGTCACCTGCTGCTGGAACACGCGTGGCCGCAACTGCTGGTGTTCGTCGCCAGCCGCCACAGCGCCGACAAGGTGGCAGAGAAACTGAGCAAGACCGGCATCGCCGCCTTGCCGCTGCACGGCGAATTGAGCCAGGGCCGTCGCGAACGCACGCTGCGCGCCTTCAAACAGGCCGAGGTACAGGTGCTGGTGGCTACCGACCTGGCCGGGCGCGGCATCGACGTCGACGCCCTGCCGGCGGTGCTCAATTACGATCTGCCACGCTCCACTGTCGACTACACCCACCGCATCGGCCGCACCGCACGCGCCGGTGCCAGCGGCGTGGCGATCAGCTTTGTCACCGCAGATAGCGCCCAACAGTGGCGGTTGATCGAAAAACGCCAGGGCCTGCGCGTGCCGACCAGTGTGGTCGAAGGTTTCGAGCCGACCCCGGTCCAGGCGCCTGCCTCCGACCATGCGCCCGGCACCGCGCTGCGTGCAGCGGATGACAACGGCGGCATCAAGGGCAAGCGGCCGAGCAAGAAGGACAAATTACGCGCCGCGGCGCAGGCGCAGGCTGACAAGCCGGGCTGAAGTAGCGGACGCACCGTCGCGAGCAGCCGTGGCACCGGCGCGTGATGACGGTGCCCACACCGTCGCACTGCGGCGCGGACTGACCAGCAACCGCCGGGCCTGGCAGCCGAATGCGCACAACATGCGTGAGGCGCAACCGCCCAACGAAACGCAACGCGCAGGCGCAACGGCAGTCAGTTAGCCACGGCCCGCGCAAACCGCTGCGTCCGAGCGGTAAGTGCCCGCTATCGCGCACCAGCAGGTTTGGCCGGTGGTCGCGTCATCGGCGCACCGCTCAGGAACGCTCGCAACCGCAGGGCACCGCAGGCCTCCTGTAGCCCGCCAGTTGCCATCGGCGATGCCCGGCGCCTCACCCGTCCAATGCGATGCGGTCAGAAATTGCGCCAGGAACCCCTCGTCCCGCAGCGGTGCACCGCCAACGGGACGAGGGCGAAACCTCAATCCTGCTCGAAATCCAGCTCGCCATCGCCGAGCGCATGATCGCTCTCTGCGCGTGGCGTGCGCTTGCCCGGCTTGCGCAGGATTTCGACGAAGAACTGCTCGCCACCGTCGGCAACGAGTGCGTTGATCGAGCGGATCAGCTCGGCCGGCGGCAGCGCCACGGCACTGGCTTCATCCACACCGAAGCGCATGTCGAAGTCCCAGTAGTCCGCGCCGGCCGGCAGCTCCTTGCGGCGCTCGCGGCGGATGTACTTGCGGATATCGTGCTTGCTGGATTCCAGCAGACGATCGCGGTTCTTGCCTTCGAGGCTGAGCTGGTAGGTCTTGCGCATGGCGACATCGGTGGTGGGAACTGGCCGCCTATTGTGAGGCCAAGCCGGCATCCTCGGTGAATCCAGCATCGCCTGGCGCCGCAGAATCGCCACATGGCGACATGCGCGCCTGGACGATGCAATCACGCGGTACGGCCCAATCCTCGCGTTTTCGGCCGCACCGATGCCCTGACGCATCTCATCGCAGCCCGAGCTGCTTGCGCAGGCTGCGGTCCACCGCGCTGGCGGGCAGGAACCGGCGCAGCTTGCTCAGCAGCGATGCTTGCCCGGCGGGTGTGCGGCGCATGCGCCACCTGCCCAGCGCCGCCTCCACCACCGTGGCGGCCACGCCATGCGGTTCCGGCGCGGTGTCGATGCTGTGCGTGACTGCCCGCGCCACCACGCCGCGCTCGCGGTCGTAGTCGGCGATGGCGGCCTGCACCACCGGCGAATTGCTGCCCAGGCTGGTTTTCGTATACGCAGGCTCTACCAGCGTCACGCGGATGCCGAATTGGCGCAGCTCGTGATCCAGCGTTTCCGACAGCCCTTCCACCGCATGCTTGGAAGCGGCATACACACCCATGTACGGCGCCGGCAGGAACCCCAGCACCGAGCTGACATTGACGATGCGGCCCTGGCCGCGTGCGCGCATGTGCGGCAGCACGGCCTGCACGGTGCGCAGGATGCCGAGTACGTTGATGTCGAATAAGGCGGCCGCTTCATCGACGCTGGTTTCTTCAATGGCACCGACAAGATTGGTGCCTGCGTTGTTGACCAGCACATCGATGCGGCCCGCGCGGGCGATGATGCCATCGACCGCACGCTGCACCGACGCGGCATCGCGGATATCCATTTCCACCAGCTCCACGGCCGTCAACGGCGTGGCACCGGCCAGGTGACGCACGCTGCCGTAAACGATGCAGCCGGTTCGGGCGAAGTGTTCTGCGGCGGCACGGCCAATGCCGGACGACACGCCAGTGATCAGCACAACGGTCTGCTGTTGCATTGCGGTTCCTTCGATCAAGAGAAAGACATCGGCGGTACGCGTGCTGCCTGCAGCGCGTGCGCCTGGAAGGCGGTGGCGATGGAGGGCGACATCGCGCTGCGACGGCAGCGTGGCCACCGTCGCAGAGGGGCGTCATGCACGCTGGGCAATTTCCGGTGCGTTATTCCCACTACCGGGATCGGGCCGGATCTTGAACCAGATCGAATACATCGCCGGCAGGAACACCAGGGTCAACACGGTGCCGGCCAACGTGCCGCCGATCAGGGTGTAGGCCAGGGTGCCCCAGAACACCGAATGGGTAAGCGGGATGAATGCCAGGATCGCCGCCAGTGCCGTCAAAATCACCGGACGCGTACGCTGCACGGTGGCTTCCACCAATGCATGGAACGGATCCAATCCTTCGGCTTCGTTGTGATGGATCTGACCGATCAGGATCAGCGTGTTGCGCATCAGGATGCCCGACAGCGCAATCAACCCCACCAGCGCATTGATGCCGAACGGCTGCTGGAACAGGATCAAGGTCGGCACCACGCCGATCAGGCCGAGCGGGCTGGTGAGAAACACCATCACCATCGCCGAGATCGAACGCACCTGCAGGATGATGATGAGCAACGTGGCCGCCAGCATGATCGGGAACAACGGCAGCATCGCGGTGGTGGCCTTGCCGGACTCCTCGATGGAGCCCGCCTCCTTGATCTGATACCCGCTGGGCAATTTGTCGATGATCGGCTGCAGTTGCTGGGTGATCGCCGCCGAGACATCCGGCGGCTGCAGCTGGTCGTCGACATCGCCGCCCACGGTGATCGTCGGCACCCGATCGCGGCGCCGCATGACCGGTTCTTCCATGCGCACATCCACCTTGCCCACCTGCGCCAGCGGGACGCGTTGGCCATTGCCGCCGGCCAGGGTGAAGTCGGCGATGCGGGCCGGATCCAAGCGGGTATCGCCGGCCGAACGCGCCACCACCTGCACGCTGCGGATATCCTCGCGCACCAGCGTGATCGGCACGCCGGTCAGCAGGAACTGCAACTGCTGGGCAACCGCGGTCGAGGTCAGCCCCACTGCCTGCAGGCGGTCCTGGTCCAGGCTGAAATGCAGGGTCGGTGTGCGCACGCCCCAGTCGGTATTGACGGTGCGCAGCATCGGGCTGTCCTGCATCACCTGCATGACCTGCGCCGCGATGCCGCGCAGCACCGTCGGGTCGGGACCGCTCACCCGGTAGGCCACCGGAAATTTCGAATACGGGCCGAAGGTCAATTGCGTCACGCGCACGCGCGCTTCCGATGCCAGGCCTTGCGCGATCGCTTCACGCAAGCGCAATTTCAGCGCATCGCGCTCGTGCTGGTCGTCGGTACGCACCACGATCTTGGCGAACGATGGGTCCGGCAGTTCCGGGCCCATCGCCAGGAAGAAGCGCGGCGCACCCTGACCGATGTAGGCGGTCACGATCTTCGCTTCCTTCTGCTTGGACAGCCAGGCTTCCACCTTGGCGGCCGCCGCGCTGGTCTGGTTGATCGAGGTGCCGTACGGCAGCTGCACTTCGACCAGCACTTCGGGGCGGTCGGAGATCGGGAAGAACTGCTTCTTGACGATGCCCATGCCCACGATGGCCAGCACGAACAGTCCCACCACCGAACCGGCCACCAGCCACTTGCGGGCAATCACGCGGCCCAGCGCTTGGCGAAAGCGGTTGTAGCGTGGCGTGTCGTACATCGCCGCGTGGCCGCCTTCGACCTTTTTCAAGTCGGGCAGCATCTTGACGCCCAGATAGGGCGTGAACACCACCGCCACCACCCACGACACGATCAACGCGATACCCACGATCCAGAACATGTTGCTGGTGTATTCGCCAGCCGTGGAGGCGGCAAATCCGTTCGGCATGAAGCCCACCGCGGTGACCAGGGTGCCGGACAACATCGGCGCAGCGGTGTGGCTCCACGCGTACGCCGAGGCGGCAACGCGGCTATAGCCTTCTTCCATCTTCACCACCATCATCTCGATGGCGATGATGGCGTCGTCCACCAGCAAGCCCAGCGCCAGGATCAGCGAGCCCAACGTGATGCGGTCGAAATTCTTGCCGGTGGCCAGCATCACCACGAACACCGCCGCCAGCGTCAGCGGCACGGCTGCCGCCACCACGATGCCCACCCGCCAGCCCATGCTGACGAAGCACACCAGCATCACCACCAGCAGCGCGACGAAGAACTTGGTCATGAACTCGCCGACCGACGCGTCGATGTTGACCGCCTGGTCGGTGACCTTGCTCAGGCGCATGCCAAGCGGCAGTTCGGCATTGATTGCGCCGACTTCGGCGTCGAGCGATTTACCCAGATCCAGGCCGTTCCAGCCATCGCGCATGATGATGCCCAGCAACAACGCCGGTTCGCCGCCGCTGCGGATCATGAAGGTGGACGGATCTTCGTAGCCGCGTTCGACGGTGGCGATATCGGACAATTTCAGCGTGCGGCCCTGCACCACCAACGGGGTGTCGCGGATCTTCTGCAGGCTGTCGAGCGCGCCATCCAGGCGAATGAACACCTGTGGCCCGCGCGTTTCCACCGACCCGGCGGCATTCAACGCGTTTTGCGCGTTGAGGGCGGCAAACACGTCCTGCGGGCTGACGCCCAGCGTGGCCAGACGCTCGTGCGAGAACTCGACAAAGATGCGCTCGGGCTGCTCGCCGATGATGTTGACCTTCTTGACGCCCGGCACGTGCAGGATGCGCTGGCGCAGGGTCTCGGCATCGCGTGCCAGCAAGCGCTGCGGCTCGCCCTTGGCCTTGAGCGCGAACAGCGCGAAGGTGACGTCGGCATATTCGTCGTTGATCAGCGGCCCGATCACGCCTGCCGGCAGGTTGGCCACTTCATCGCCGGCCTTCTTGCGCGCCTGATAGAACTGCTCCTGCACCTCACCAGGCGGGGTGCTGTCCATCAAGGTCAGCGTCGTAAATGCAAGACCCGGGCGCGTGTAGGTTTCGGTACGGTCGTACCAGCGCAATTCCTGCATGCGCTTTTCGAGTTTCTCGGCCACCTGGTCCTGCATTTCCTGCGGCGTGGCGCCCGGCCAGGCGGTCACGATCGTCATCACCTTGATGGTGAAGGCCGGATCTTCGGCGCGACCGAGCTTGAGAAACGCGACCAGGCCGGCCAGCGAAATCAGGAAGATCAAAAACAGCGTGATCGAGCGCTCGCGTACGGCGAGCGCCGACAGATTGAATCGGCCCTCGCTCACGGCTGCGCTCCTGTCGCCTTGACGGTGCTGCCAGCACTGGCCGTGCTGCGACCGGCCGCGCTTTCGCCGGCTATGCGAACCTGCTCGCCTTCGCGCAACAGATGCGCCCCCAACGCCACGATGCGCTCGCCGCGTGCCAGCTTGCCGGTAACGTTGGCGTGGTCATCGTCCAGGCCCAGCACCGTGACCGGCCGCCAGCTCACCTTGGTCGGGTTGCCGGCAATCACCCACACGCCCGGCCCCTTGCCGGCGTCGAACAGCGCGGCCAGCGGTACCTGCAGGCCGGCCTGGTTCGCCGAGGCGGTGCCGCCGGGTACGCGCACGCTGACCGTGGTGCCGAGCGGCGCCTGCGCCAGCGCGCCGTCCAGCACGTAGCGTGCCTCGAAGGTGCGCGTGAGCCGGTCGGCACTCTCGGACAGCTGGCGCAAGGTGGCCGGCACGCTGACGGCGGCGTTGCCGAACAGCGTGGCCTGGGCCACCGAGCCGACCTGCGGGCGCAGGGTTTCCGGCAGCTGGATCACCGCCTCACGCGGGCCGACGTGCGCCAGCCGCACCACCGTCTGCCCGGCCGCGACCACCTGGCCCGGCTCGACCAGCGTTTCCATCACCACGCCATCGGCATCGGCCAGCAGGTCGGTGTAGCGGTTGGCGTTGCGCGCCACGTCGGCCTGGGCCTGGGCGGCGCTCAGCTGCGCCTTGGCCGCATCGGCGGCGGCCTTGATCTGGTCGTAGGCCGAGGCTGAGATGGCGCCGGTGCCGCGCAGATCACGGTAGCGGGCCTCATCTTCGGCGGTCTGCTGCGCGCGGGCGCGCGCGGCGGCCACCGCGTCCTGCTGCGCACGGGCAGCCAGCTGCAGATCCACCGGGTCGATGCGCATCAGCGCTTGCCCGCGCTTGACGCGCTGTCCGGCATCGACCAGCCGCTCGGACACCTTGCCGGCCACGCGGAAGCCCAGATCGCTCTGGACCCGCGCCGCGACCGTGCCGGAGAAGCTGCGCGCCGCACTGCTGGCGTCGCCCACAGTGGCCGCCCGTACCAGCGGTGCGGCGGTGCGTGGATCGGTCTGCGCCTTGCCACCGCAGGCGCTCAGCGCCAGCGGCAGGACACAAAAGAGGGTAGAGGCGACAAGGCGGCGGCGACGCATGGAAATCCCGGAGCGATCGGATGAAGGCTCGCATCCTGAGACTTGTGACCAAATCAGTCAATAGTCACAACCGGTTTTTATGGCGACAGGCTCCGCAATACCAGGCTGGACAACAGCAGCGGCACGTCGCCGGCATGATCCAGGCTGTGCTGCAGCAGCACCGGGTTGATGTAAGGACGCATCACCAGATAGGTGGCCTGGGTCAGTTCGTCCAGCGGCGTCTTGCGCTCGAAATCACCGTTCTGGCGCCCTTGCACCAGGATCTCCTGCAGCAGTGCCTGGATGTGGCCCTCGTACGCGATGACCGGCGGCCAGCGCTCGGTCGCGGCCGAGGTGGCGATCTCGTACAACTTGCGCTCGCGCGAATACAGCCGCAGGCTCGCCTCGATGATGGCCCTGAAAAGGCTACGCAATTTCTCTGGCGGCGAGGCCGCAGCAGACACCGCGGCCAGTACTTCGGCCTCGATCTCCCCCAGGCAGTGCGAGCAGATCATCTCGCCGATGGCCTGCTTGGACTCGAAGAACTTGTAGATGTAGGCCTTGGAAAAACCGATCTCCCTTGCCAGGTCGGACACGGCCGTCTTTTCGTAGCCATAGCGGCTGAAATGCTCGGTGGCGGCCACGACGATCTGGTCGCGGACATCATGGTCGGCCGGGCCGCGGCCCGACACGGGATAGTTGGATGCTTTGCTCATCGCGACAGCTTAGCGCCGTCGTGTGTGACTTACAAAAGTGACTATTTCGTACTATAGTCACTCACCATCCGTCACTCGGCCCTGCCATGTCGTCACTCCGCACCCTCGCAGCGCTCGTTGCCGCCAGCCTCGTCACAGGCTGCGCGGTTGGTCCCGACTACGCCCGGCCGGACGCGCCACTGCCGGACCGCTACATCGGCCAGGCAGACATCGCACAGCGCCAGGCCGCAGTGCCCGCCAACCTGCCGACCTGGTGGGACGGCTTCAACGATCCCGACCTGAGCCGCTACGTCAACGCGGCGCTGGCACAAAACCTGGACCTGGCCCAAGCCGGGGCGCGCGTGGCCCAGGCGCGCGCCGGGCTGAGTGCCGCCACCGCCGCGCTGCTACCGGCCGGCAACATCAGCGGCAGCGGCACGCGCGCCTACCAGTCGCTGGAAACACCGCTAGGCCAGGTGCTCGACAGCACCCCCAACTTCGATCGCTACGCCAGCATCTACGAAGCCAACCTGGGTGCCAGCTGGGAGCTGGACCTGTTCGGGGGCCTGCGCCGCGGCCGCCAGGCGGCCATGGCCGACTACCAGGCCACCGAAGCAGGTGCTGCCGCCACCCGTCTGGCAGTTGCCGCGCAGACCGCCGATATCTACATCAGCGTCCGCGGCTTGCAGGCGCGACTGGACGTGGCCCGGCGCCAGGTGACCACCCAGCAGGGCCTGCTCTCGATGGTGACGCTGCTGCACGGCAAGGGCCTGGCCGCCGAGCTGCAACTGCAGCAGGCCCAGGGCGCGCTTGCGCAGGCGCAAGCCGGCGTGCCGCCTCTGGAAGCAGGCCTGGCTGCGGCAATGAACGCGCTGGACGTGATGCTTGGCGTGCCACCCGGCACGCACCGCACCGAGCTGTCGGCAACCAGACCCATTCCGCCGGCCCCGCAGATCGCCGACAGCGGTACCCCCGGCGACCTGCTACGGCGCCGGCCCGACCTGATCGTGGCCGAGCGCCGGCTGGCCGCCTCCAACGCGCGCATCGGCGTGGCGATGGCCGAGTACTACCCCAAATTTTCGCTCAGCGGCCTGCTTGGCAGCGCCACGGCCATCTCCGGTGCGAACCTGTTTACCAGCGACGCCGCGCAATCGTCCGGCGTGCTCGGCCTGCGCTGGCGGCTGTTCGACTTCGGCCGCATCAATGCGCAGATCGCGCAGGCCAAGGGCCAGCAAGCCGAACAACTGGCGGCCTACCGCCTGGCGGTACTGCGCGCCACCGAAGACGTCGAAAATGCGTTCACCGCACTGATCAAACGCGAGCAGCAAGCAGCGGTGCTGACGCAGGGCGTGGATGCACTCGGCAAGGCGCGCAGCGCCTCTGCGCTGGCCTACGAAAAAGGGACCGTCAGCCTGATCGAAGTGCTCAATGCCGACGACAGCCTGCTACGCGCCTCCGACGCGCAGGTGCAGGCGCGCACCGAGGCTGCGCGTAGTGCGGTTGCGACCTTCAAGGCGCTGGGCGGCGGTTGGCAGGCCGGTGGTGCGGGTGCGGGTCCGATTGCTGTCGCCGTGGACAGCAACCGGCGCCACGACGCCACGACAGCACCCGAGTGAATGACGCGCCACGCCGACCTTGATGGCGTCTGCGCAGGTGGCACCCACTGCTGCCGATGTTGCCGGGTGCACGCAACCGCAAGCGCTACCAACCGCCTCAGCGGATGTCCTGCCAGCCGTGCTCAATCGGCATGGAAGCGCACACCTGCATTGATCTTGCACTGATATGCCAACACCGGCCCGCGTTGCTGCAGGCCCGGCAAGTCGTACATGTAGGTGGTGAAGCGCAGCGTGTCATCCGGGCGCAATTGGTAGCGCATGAATTGCTGGATCGGCTTGCCGTCGTTGGCCACGGTGAAATGCGCATCGGAAAAGGCCAGGGTGCCGTCTGCGGTGATGCGATAGGCATCGATGTGGCGGCCGCCGCGGGTCTGGGTGGCCGGCGTGCCTTCTTCGGGCGTGCACCGTGCAAGGTCGGTGCTCACACTGACGTCGTAGCCGGCGTCCAGGGCAGCGACAACTTCGGCACGGTTATTCAGCGATTCGGTGGCCAGCGCAGGCAATGCACACGCGCACAGCGTGGCGAACAGCGCGGCAGGAACAAGACGCGGCATGGTGGACTCCAGGCAGAGAGGGATGCGATGGCTCGGGCGTGCATGCGCCCAGGACCGCCAACATGCCCCAGTTCGGCCTGCATGCGCGCGCGACACTACGCATCGCGCGGCATGAGTGCGCTTGCCGGCGGACGCCGCGCACAGATCCAGATGTCGGCCATCACGGCGCACGCGCAGGCGGCGCGATACGCGGTCGAGATCGTCAAGGATCTCGTCAATTGCCACACCTACAAACGCGCATTGACCTCGCGCGGCACGTGCTCGGGCGTGGGCTGTAATGCTGGCGTTGCGCCCAGCAACAAGCGGTCGGCCAATGCGCGCGTGGCCACGCGCAGCTCGGGCACGGCGGTGATTTCCCAGTAACGCCCCCGCAACAGTGGCCCGACGCAATACAGTCCCGGCACGATCTGACCGGCGCTATCGCGCACGCGCAGTTGCGCATCGGTGTCCACGCCCAGGCCCAAGGGATCGGCACGCAACAGACCGGCTTCGCGCATGCCGGCGATCAAGGGATCGCTGGTGCGATCGATGTCGGTGTCCAGTCCGGTGGCGCGAATCACTGCATCGTAATGACCGGTCTGCGCGTCGGCAGCACCACGCGGGCGGATCACCGCCTCCACGCCATCTGGCACCCAGCGCGCCCGCAGCAGGCGCGCAGAGACGATCTGCAACTGGCCCGATGCCTGCAGTTGCGCCAGCTGTTCGGCCGCACCGGGTGCCACGCGATGGCGCGCCACTTCCCAGTACGGGCGCAGATGGCGCAAAAAGCGTGCACGCTGGGGAAGTTCCAGGCGCTGCCACAGCGGCTGCAAATGCGGGCGCAGCGCATCCACCACGCGACGCCAATCGTCGACCACCGCACTGAGCTGACGCACCCCGCGCAGCAGGCCGCGCAGGTCGGCGTCCTTGAGCGCACGCTGCAGATGCGGCGGCAATTCCAATGCAGCGCCGGGCTGGCGCAGATGCGCCTGCGGCGCCAGCCCGCGCCGCGAAATCGCCAGCAGGCGGCCGCGATGACCGCGCGTGTGCAAGGTCAGCGCCACGTCCACCATGGTCAACCCGGTACCGACGATCAACACATCGTCGTCTGGCGACAACCGCGCCAATGCATCGCCCTGCCACGGCCACCCGATGTAACGTGGATGCACGCTCAAGCGCGGGCCGATACCCGCCAGCGCCTGCGGTTGCAGTGCGCCCACCGCCAGCACCACGCGATCGCTCTGGAAGGCATCGCCATTGGCCAGAAACACACGAAACCCCTTGCGCACGCGCTCCACCGCCACCGCTTCCTGCGATAACCGCATGACCGACGCCTGCGCACTGCTCACTGCTGCATCCAGTTCGCTGCGCAGATAGTCGCCGTACGCCAGCCGCGGCAGGAATTCCAGCCGGCCGCTCTCGCCCAGGTGCAAGGTATCGGCAAAGGCACCGGGCGCCTGTGCGTCGATACCCAGGTCCTTGGCACGCACGTTGAGCAGATGCTCTGGCCGCGCTGCGCCGTAGGCGATCCCGCTGCCAAAGGTGTCGGCCACGCCGACCAGGGTGATGCGTACCTGCGCATCGGCCGTCTGCGCCAGCGCACGGACCAGCGCGGTGCCGCAGAAGCCGGCGCCGATCACGGTGATATGGGTTTCCATGTGCAAATCCCGCTGAATGACTCGCACGTTTTGCCCGCAGCGCGCCGCCGATGTGTAAACGTTTGGTTAGCGCCGAGCAAGCAAAAACGCATGAGCTGATCGCCGGCAGTGATGAGGCACGCGGGGCATGCAACGCCGATCGCACATGGCAGCGATATGACAGCGGTCGCCACCGTTCGCGGTGATGGTGCGCGCGTTTGCGCATGCCCGTTTTCTGCGGCGCTGCGCAATGCGGTGCGTCACCAATCGAGGTGGATCTGCCGCAAGCCACCCACCAACCGCGCGTACCACTCGAGCCGCCTGCACCGCTCGCATTGCGGCTGGATGCCGACGGACAGCTGTTCTGGAACGCCAGCCCGGTGACGTTGCTCTGGTCGAGCCAGACCTACAGGTGCGGGGCGTACACAACTATTTCATGGAAGGTGCCGACGTCAGCGATACACGCAGCGGCCGTGCATTGCCCGGCTGTCTGATAATGCTGGTTTCCAATGGAGCGCCTGCCATGCCGACCCCCGCAATACGCCCGCAACGTGTCCTGATCGCCGGCGGCAGCCGTGGCATTGGCCTGGCGATCGCAGAAGGCTTCGTGCGTGGTGGCGCACATGTTTCGATTTGCGGGCGTGTCCTAGATTTTGTGTAACCGGGCCACAGGCAGGAGACTGCCACCTAACCCGGAGACACCATGAGCCCACGCACACATGAGGTACCCGACGAGCTGCTTAGCAGCCTGTTGGTCAACTACACCAAACCCGAGGATCTGATCGGCGAGAACGGCCTGCTCAAGCAGCTGACCAAGCGGTTGGTGGAGCGGGCGCTGGACGCGGAGATGACCGAACACCTCGGTCATGACAAGCATGAGCCGGTCGCCAACGCGGCCGGCAACACGCGCAACGGACGCAGCCGCAAGACGCTCAAGGGCGAGTTCGGCGAGCTGCCGATCGAGATTCCGCGTGATCGCCACGGCAGCTTCGCGCCACAGCTGATCCCCAAGCACCAGACCCGCTGGGCCGGCTTCGATGACAAGATCTTGTCGTTGTACGCGCGCGGCATGACCGTGCGCGAGATCCAGTCGCACCTGGAGGAGATGTACGGCACCGAGGTGTCGCCGAGTCTGATTTCCTCAGTCACCGATGCGGTCGTCGAGGAGGTCAAGGCGTGGCAGGCGCGGCCACTGGATCCGGTCTATCCGATCGTCTATCTGGACTGCATCCACGTCAAAGTGCGCGAGGGCGCGGTGCGGGTCAAGGCGGTGTACCTGGCCATCGGCATCACCATGGGCGGCGAGAAGGAAGTGCTGGGCCTATGGCTGGCGCAGGCCGAGGGTGCCAAGTTTTGGCTGCAAGTCGTGACGGAGCTACGCAACCGCGGGGTGCAGGACATCTTCATTGCCTGCGTCGATGGCCTGAAGGGGTTTCCCGAGGCGATCGAGGCGGTGTTCCCGCAGACCACCGTGCAGCTGTGCATCGTGCACATGGTGCGGCACAGCCTGAACTACGTCTCGTGGAAACGCCGCGCCGAGGTTGCCGCCGATCTCAAGCGCATTTACGCCTGCGCCACCGTCGAGGAGGCCGAGCAGGCACTGACCGAGTTCGAGGCCAAGTGGGACGCCCAGTACCCGCCCATCAGCCAGTCATGGCGGCGCAATTGGTCACGACTGATCCCGTTCTTCGACTACCCACCGGAGATCCGCAAGGTGATCTATACGACCAACGCCATCGAGTCGGTCAACATGAGCCTGCGCAAGCTGACCAAGAACCGCGGCGCGTTCCCCAGCGACGAAGCCTTGATGAAACTGTTCTACCTGGCTCTGCGCAACATCACCAAGAAATGGACGCTGCCGATCCGCGACTGGAAGGCTGCGCTGAACCGCTTTACGATCCAGTTCGAGGGGCGACTTCCTCAGCGGTAACCCAAACCACGGTTACACAAAATTCTGCACACGCTCCGATTTGCGCGCGCAATGCCGCCGGTCTTGCTCAGGCTGCAGACGCACTGGCAGCGCATGGCACTCCGGTGCACGCACTGGCCTGCGACCTGGCAGACGCCACCCAGATCGATGCCTATGTACAGGCCGCCGCGCAGGCATTGGGTGGCCTGGACGTGGTGATCAACAACGCCTCCGGCTTCGGACATGGCAACGACGATGCAAGCTGGCAGGCCGGACTGGATGTCGACCTGATGGCCGCGGTGCGCTGCAACCGCGCCGCGCTGCCGTATTTGCGCCGCAGCGATGCAGCAGTGATCCTCAACATCAGCTCGATCAATGCGCAACGCCCTACCCCGCGCGCGATCGCCTATTCCACCGCCAAGGCCGCTCTCGACTACTACACCACCACACTGGCTGCAGAGCTGGCGCGCGAGCGCATTCGCGTCAATGCAATCTCGCCTGGATCGATCGAGTTCCCCGATGGCTTGTGGGCCACGCGCAGCCGCGAGGAGCCGGAGCTCTACGCACGCATCCGCGACAGCATCCCGTTCGGTGGCTTCGGGCAGGTGCAGCATGTTGCCGATGCCGCGTTGTTTCTGGCATCGCCGCAGGCCAGTTGGATCACCGGGCAAGTGTTGGCCGTGGATGGCGGGCAGTCGCTGGGGGGATAAAGCGCTATCTAATACCTTGGATATGTGCGAGCTAGACATAGAAGCGTCGGCAGCCCCATGCGTCATGGCGATGTCAAATCTAGGTGGATTATTTACAAAATTGATTTACAGAAGTGCCGCCAGTTAAATAACTAATATATCTTTATATAAATTTGCTTTTTTTCGGAGGCATTTCTGCAATTTCCTCAAGTTGTTCACGATCATCAGTAAATCTAATTACTGCCATGGTTTTAAGGTAAGTCATACGAGTTCTATCGGACGAATATACGAACGGAAGATACTCGTCGGAATTTTCAGCAAACCCTGATTTCGACGCCAAAAATCCGAAATCGATAAAATCACGCATGGTTGATTTTGGCGAAATCATCACAATCATATATTTACTACAAGAATTTCGAATCACAGACAATTCCTTTCCCTTGGCAGCAATTACTCCATTTATTAATATCTTCGGATCTTCATCAGCCTTGCTTCGCGCAATTTCGACAACAACAACTCCATTCCTAATACACTCCCCCCTCTCATCAGAAGCATAAGCTACGGATGACGCCAGAAGAAAAAGCAAGAAAAAAAATATCTTCAGTTTATTCACCCGTGTACCTCTTAAAGGTTATCGAAGAATCTCCCCAGCCATCTGCTCCAACTGGCCCAACAGTTGATTCATGCGCGCCAATAGTGCTGTTTGCTCCATTATTGTCATGTACAACAATCGCTGCGTGCCCTGTATACCCCTCCCCGCCTCTTGCTATTGCAGCTATATCGCCGGGTTCGCGCTCTTCATAAGGCCCAAGTGTACGCCAATCCTTTATGTTTCCCTTAGCCCACTCAGCCGCTGTCGGACATCTATCGACCCTACCACCCTTTCCGTCGGGCACAGAAACATTCGAGTTCGCACCCGCATCCTGAAGTGCATCACACACATATGCTGCACACTTATATGAAGGTGAAGGGTACTGAGACGAGTGATTTTTATAGTACCCCCATGCGTCGCTTCCATTCTTGCCAAGTGCCCACAGCGCTATTTGCTGCCGTTTTGCTTCGTTTGACGGGCTTCCTTCCCTCAGGCCGAGCGGATCTACAAAATTCAGCGGCGCATTGCTTACATAAGGATGGTCTGATCAATGCGGCCAGAGGATGCGTCGACCCGCATCGGTAGCGCTGACTACGCTCACACCTTCGGTTTTTCGCTGTTTCCAGCGCATTCTCGGGGCATTCTCCCCATTACAGGCACAACTTCCCAACGGCAGGCATCAACTGCTTCCGCTTCAGCCACAGGTTCGACAGCGCAAAGAGCGTCAGCACCTGCGCGGTGTTTTTGACCAGGCCGCGATAGCGCACCTTGGCATAGCCAAACTGGCGCTTGATCACCCGAAACGGATGTTCCACCTTCGCACGCAGGCTGGCCTTGGTGTGCTCCCAGCGCTTGGCCAACTTCAGTTCGCGCTTGTTCTTGATCTGCTTCAGCTTCGAGGGCTTCTCCGCGATCAGGTAGCGTAGCTTGCGCTTGCCCTTGATCTCATCGCGCTTCTCAAGCCCGGTGTAGCCGCTGTCCCCACACACCGTGTCTTCCTTGCCATGCAGCAGCTTGTGCGCTTGCGTGATGTCCGCCACGTTGGCTGCCGTGCATTCCACGTGGTGCACTAGGCCGGATTCATCATCCACTCCAATGTGCGCCTTCATCCCGAAGAAGTATTGGTTGCCCTTCTTGGTCTGGCGCATCTCCGGATCGCGCTCACCGTCCTTGTTCTTGGTCGAACTGGGCGCAGAGATAATCGTGGCATCCACAATCGTCCCGCCGCGCAGGCTCTGACCCTTGCGCGACAGATGCGCGTTCACCCGATTGAACAGCTTGCGCGCCAAATCGTGCTGCTCCAGCAGATGGCGAAAGTTGAGAATCGTCGTCTCGTCCGGCACCTCATCCAGCCCGCCGATCTTGGCGAAACGGCGCATCGACACCGTGTCGTACAAGGCTTCTTCCGCCGATGGATCGCTCAATGCATACCACTGCTGCAAAAAGTGGATGCGCAGCATCGTCTCCAGCCGATACGGCTGTCGTCCCGGTTGCCCCGACTTCGGATAGTGCGGCTCGATCAGCCCCAGCAGCTCCTTCCACGGCACGACCTGCTCCATCTCGGCCAAAAACACCTCACGCCGCGTCCGCTTGCGCTTGCCGTCGTACTCCGCGTCGCCGAAGGTCAGCTGCATCGAAATCGTCTACTCGGGTCGATGATCGATTGTGGCAGATCAGGACGGATTGTTCAGAGTTTCCCTAGACATCTCATGGCCATGGAAAATAGTCGATTCGGAGATGTCTATGAGCAGCAAGCGGTATACGGATGAGTTCAAGATCGAGGCGGTCCGGCAAGTGACGGATCGTGGGTTCAAGGTGGCAGACGTCGCCGAGCGGCTGGGTGTCACGACGCACAGCCTGTACGCCTGGCTGCGCAAGTTCGGCAAGCCCGGCGTGGTACAGCGCGCCGAGGTGGACCAGAGCGCCGAGGTTCGGCGGCTGAAGGCAGAGTTGCGTCGAGTGACCGAGGAGCGCGACATCCTAAAAAAGGCCGCCGCGTACTTTGCCAAGGGGTAAAGGCAAAGTACGCCTTCATGCAAGCCCACTGCGGGGAGTTCAGGGTGTGTGCGATGTGCCGGGTGTTGCGGGTGAACCGGGCTGGATACTACGCGTGGCTAAAGTCGCCGGACAGTGAGCGCGCCAAGGAAGACGAACGCCTGCTGGGGCTGATCAAGCACCACTGGCTGGCCAGCGGCAGTGTGTATGGGCATCGCAAGATCGCCAAGGATCTACGCGATCTGGGTGAGCGTTGCAGTCGCCATCGGGTGCATCGATTGATGCGCGCCGAGGGATTGCGTGCCCAGGTGGGCTATGGTCGCAAACCGCGCTTCCATGGAGGGATGCAGTGCAAGGCGGCGGCCAACCTGCTTGACCGACAGTTCGACGTGACCGAGCCGGACACGGCCTGGGCGAGCGATTTCACCTTCATCCGCACGCACGAAGGCTGGATGGGTAATCCCCCACTTTTAGCGGTCGCCAGAAGTGGAGCTAAGCGGCCATCGCCAACTTCATGGCAGGCGTGATGCCGCCGAGCGCCATATTCGGACGCTCGTGGTTGTACGTCCATAGCCAGCGGGTGGCTTTGTCCTGCACCTGGTCGATGGTGTCGAACAGGGTTTGGGCGAGCCAGGCGTAGCGGATGGTGCGGTTGTAGCGTTCAACGTAGGCGTTCTGCTGTGGCTTGCCCGGCTGGATGTGCTCGACCCGGATACCATGCCGCTGCGCCCAGGACAGCAACGCGCCACTGATGTATTCAGGGCCGTTGTCGCAGCGGATCACGGCGGGCTTGCCGCGCCACTCGATGATCTGCTCCAGCGATCGGATCACACGGGCTGACGGCAGCGACAGATCCACCTCGATCCCCAGCCCCTCGCGATTGAAGTCGTCGAGCACATTGAACAGCCGGAAGCTGCGGCCGTCGGCCAACTGGTCGTGCATGAAGTCCATCGACCAGACCTGGTTGATAGCCTCCGGCACCGCCAGAGGCTCGGGCCGCTCACGCACCAGCCGCTTCCTCGGCTTGATCCGCAGGTTCAACTCCAGCTCGCGGTAGATCCGGTAGACCCGCTTGTGATTCCAGCCAAAGCCCTTCACGTTGCGCAGGTACAGGTAGCACAGGCCAAAGCCCCAGTCGCGATGGGCGGTCGTCAGGCGGACCAGCCAGTCGGCGATCCGGGCGTTCTGCTCGCTGGCCTTGGCCTGGTAGCGGAAGCAGGTCTCGCTCACCGCGAAGGCCTGGCAGGCGTGGCGGATGTTCGTACGCCCGCTCGTGACTGCCGATTGGGCCATCTCGCGTCGCTGAGATGGCCTCACCATTTTTTTGCGAGCGCTTCCTTCAGCAGGTCGGTACTGAGCTGCGCCTCGGCGTACATCTTCTTGAGCCGGCGGTTCTCCTCCTCCAGCTCCTTCATGCGCGCGACCATGGACACGTCCATGCCGCCGAACTTGCTGCGCCACTTGTAGAACGTGGCCGAGCTGATGCCGTGCTCGCGGCACAGCTCCGGCACGGGCGCACCGGCCTGGGCCTGCTTGAGCACGGCGATGATCTGGCTGTCGGTAAAGCGGGACTTCTTCATGGAACCTCCTCGGGAAAGGGGACGAGAAAATTCCACTTCTGGCGTCTGCTAATGGGCGGGGGGATTACCGATGTACCTGGCTGTGGTGATCGATCTGTTTTCCAGGCAGGTCGTCGGCTGGGCGATGCGCGATCGGGCCGACACCGAGTTGGTCGTGCAGGCCTTGTTGTCTGCGGTGTGGCGGCGCAAACCCAATGCTGGTTGCTTGGTTCACTCAGACCAAGGGTCGGTCTACACCAGCGATGACTGGCAGAGTTTCCTGGCGTCCCATGGCTTGGTGTGCAGCATGAGTCGGCGTGGCAACTGCCACGACAACGCACCCGTGGAGAGCTTCTTCGGCCTGCTCAAACGCGAGCGGATCAGGCGACGAATCTATCCCACCAAGGACGCCGCACGCGCCGAGGTATTCGACTACATCGAGATGTTCTACAACCCCAACCGCCGCCACGGTTCAACTGGTGACCTGTCCCCTGTAGAGTTTGAACGGCGCTACGCGCAACGAGGGTCTTGAGTGTCTACGGAACCCTGGGCGTATCAGACACTGGCCTGCAGCTCATGCCATGACCCCAGCAAGGCGTTTGCCCAAGACGTCGCGGTTCCCACTGTCTATGGTCAACGCACTGGCACCCGGAACGTGCCGAGCTTGCAAGACCTTCCTCACTTCACTCACTTCTTCTGGGATGGTCGCGAGGAGCGGCTGGACCAAGCTGCGGTGGCAGCCTTCACCAATCAGGCCGAAATGGCTCAACCCGATATGAGTGCGGTGATCAGGGCAGTGTCACAGAAGCCGGACTACCGAATACGGTTTAAAGCGGCATTTGGCAATGAGCATGTCGACCAGGAACGGATCTCCAGTTCCATCTTGGCTTACCTGGCTTCTGTGACCACTGGCCGCAGCCGATACGATGCTTTTGTCGCGGGGAATACCGCTGCCTTGACAACGGCAGAGCGCCGCGGCCTGGATGTGTTCCGGGGGAAAGCCGAATGTTCCTCATGTCACGCATTGGAGGGAGCACCGGCTGCTTTCACGGACAATCAGTTTCACCATTCCAACGTCGGGATGGATCGGATGGCTGGGCAAGTCGGCACCACCATTGAATCCTTTAAAACCAAGCGCGAGCAGGGTGTCCCAGTAGCTGCGCTAGTCTTGTCAGACCCAGACATTGCCGCATTGGGACGGTTTGCAATCAGCGGCCAAGGCAATGACTTGGCGGCCTACCGCACACCAACGCTACGCAACGTCACCCGCACGCCACCATATATGCACGATGGTAGCGTTCGAAGCCTTGAAGAGGCGATCCAACGCGAGATCTATTACCGCAGCCTTGCTCGTGGCGCACCTATCTCGCTGACTGCAGCAGAGCAACAGGATTTGCATGCATTCTTGTATGCACTGGAAGACCTACCAAACGACACGCGTTAAGATTTAGCGTCAACTTCGGCAGCACCAGCGGGCCGGCTTGGCACCACGTCAAACTCGCGCTGAACTACTTTTCCAGTCTTACCAAGCCGCGCTTCTAACAAGTGGCGCCCCTCAGACCAAGGCTGAGTAGGCTTGAACTCGAAGTGCGCCGAATCACTATTCGCGGCTACCGGTTGAACCTTCTCACCTAGCACCTGGCCATTCTTCAGATCGATCAACCGCAGCGAAATAGATGGCACCTCAGACCCAGAATGGGTGACTGACACTGTGACTGAAATCGGTGAGTCAGGACCTACCGGCTCGGACCGGTTCTGGGTTGTGGCCCCATTTCCCTTGGTCACCACCAAAATTTCCCGAATCTTTGCCGAACTCGCAGCTGCGGAAGGCGCTGTTGATGCTTGCGGCTCTTTTCCACCGCTGCCCGCAGGCGCGGTGCAACTGCACAATGCGCCAGCCAACAAAACCAAAGTCCCTTTCATCAACAAATGCATGGCCGTTTCCTTTTGGCGAACCTGTCGCGGACAAAGAAGGTTATCAGGAACCAGGGCTCCGCTGCATCTCAGCAAAGCATACGATTGTTCGAACAGACTCGTTGAGATTTGCTATGACTACGAGTCTGGCGAGACCATTGTTCTCTTAGCGTTATCCTGAGTTAGGCAGACACCTCGCGTTAGCCAGCCAGCTCCGCTGCCTCGACGCTGTGCTCACCCCGCGCCGGTGCCAGCGCGGCAGACACCATCGCCACGGCAATCCGTTCGGCCGGATTGATGCGGAACCGGCGCGGCAGGAGTGGGCCGAGTGCGCCGAGGACGACGCTGCCGATGTGTTCGCCAGTGCGGCGCTCTTCGCGTTCGCCGCCGATCAGGCCGGGGCGCACGAAGGTGAGCGAAGGGAAGCCGATCTCGCGCAGGTCGCGCTCCAGCTCACCCTTGACGCGGCTGTAGAAGATGCGCGACTGCGTATTGGCGCCGGCCGCGGAGTTCAGCACGAAGACCGAGGTGCCCTGCGCGCAGGCGGCGCGCGCGATGGCGAGCGGGTAATCGTGGTCGATACGATAGAACGCCTCGCGCGAGCCGGCCTGTTTCATCGTGCTTCCCAACGCACAGATGGCCGCTTCCATGCGCGGTGCCGTCCAGTGATCGAGCCGTTCGAAGTCGATCACCTGGTTGCGCAGCTTGGGATGGATCTGCGCCAGCGGCCGCCGCGTGATCGCGACCACGCCGGTGCAACGCGTATCGCCCAGCAATTGCTGCAGCACGTGCTTGCCGACCAGGCCGGTCGCCCCTGCCAACAAGACATCCATCAGGCCACCCTCGCCATCAGCGCGCGCCTTCGGAGACGATCCGCGCACTGCTGACGATGCGGTCGCGCTCCACCGCCAGCAGCGTCAGCGAATGCGCCGGGGCCTTCCATTCGCTGCCACCGGCCACCACACGCCCACCGTGGCGTGCGGTGTCCACCAGCACGCGCCAATGTTCGTCGTGCATGGCCGGCAGCGTGAACGACACGGCGGTGGAGGCGGCATTGATCAGCATCAGCAAGGTCACGTTGGCGGCAATCTCGCGCAGGCCGGTGGTCGGCGAGCGGCCATCCAGGCGCAGCATCAGCGCACGCGCTTCCGGGTCGTGCCAGCCGGCTTCATCCATCTCGGTGCCATTGGGCGCCAGCCAGGTCAGATCCTTCAGGCCCAGCGCTTCGTCGAACTTGCCGTCGAAGAAACGCGCGCGATGCAGCAACGGGTAGCGCTGCCGGATGCGGATCAATCGGCGCACGAATGCGGCCTGGTCGGCGGCTGCGGCCTTGGTGGCGGCAGTCCAGTCGATCCAGGTCAACTCGTTGTCCTGGCAATACGCATTGTTGTTGCCGTTCTGGCTATGGCCGAACTCATCGCCTGCCAGCAACATCGGCGTGCCCTGCGACAACAGCAAGGTGGCGAGCAGGTTGCGCATCTGCTGGCGACGCAGCTGCTTGATCGCCGGATCGTTGGTCTCGCCTTCCACGCCATAGTTGGAAGAGATGTTGTGGTCGCTGCCGTCCCGGCCGTCTTCGCCGTTGGCGAGGTTGTGCTTGCCTTCGTAGCTGACCAGATCGCGCAGGGTAAAGCCGTCGTGCGCCGTGACGAAATTGACCGAGGCGGTGGGACGGCGGCCGCTGTGATTGAACAGGTCCGCAGAGCCGGTGAGGCGCGTGGCCAACTCGGCCAGCTGGCCACCGTCGCCGCGCCAGAACGCGCGCACGTTGTCGCGGAACTTGTCGTTCCATTCCACCCAACCGGGCGGGAAATTGCCCACCTGATAGCCACCGGGGCCGATATCCCACGGCTCGGCGATCAGCTTGGTCTGGCTGAGCACCGGATCCTGGCGCACCGCATCCAGGAAACTGCCGGATGGATCGAAGCCATAGCGTTCGCGGCCCAGGATGCTGGCCAGATCGAAACGGAAGCCGTCCACGTGCATTTCCTGCACCCAGTAACGCAGCGAATCCATCACCATGCGTAGCGCGCCGACGTTGGTGAGGTCGAAGGTATTACCGGTGCCGGTGTCGTTGATGTAGAAGCGACGATCGTCGGCCAGGCGGTAATAACTGGCGTTGTCGATGCCCTTGAACGAGAGCGTGGGCCCGAGCTCGTTGCCTTCGGCGGTGTGGTTGTAGACCACATCCAGCAGCACTTCCAGGCCGGCGTGATGCAGGCGCGCCACCATCTGCTTGAACTCGGCCACGGTGCGCGTGGACATGTAGCGCGCTTGCGGCGCAAAAAAGCCCAGCGTGTTGTAGCCCCAGTAATTGCGCAGGCCTTTTTCCAGCAGGTATTGATCGTCGACGAACGCATGCACGGGGAGCAATTCCACGGCGGTGACGCCGAGCGAGCTGATGTGGTCGATCAATTCGTCGGTCTTCAGCGCCGAAAAAGTGCCGCGCTGTTCCGGCGGCACCGCCGGGTGCAGCATGCTCAGCCCGCGTACGTGCGCTTCATAGATCACCGTACGGTTCCACGGCGTCTGCGGCGGGCGGTCCTGGCCCCAGGTGAAGGCTGGGTCGATCACGGCGGACTTGGGCATGAACGCGGCGCTGTCGCGGCGGTCGAAGCTCAGGTCCTTGTCGCGATGACCGATGGTGTAGCCGAACAAGTGCGGCGCCCATTTGAGTTCGCCAACGATCTGCTTGGCATACGGGTCCAGCAGCAATTTGTTGTGGTTGAAGCGGTGCCCGGCATCGGGCGCATATGGCCCATGCACGCGGTAGCCGTACAACTGGCCGGGCCGTGCGTCGGGCAGATAGCCGTGCCAGACCTCGTCGGTGTATTCCGGTAGCGCAATGCGCTCCTGTTCGCGGCCACGATCGTCGAACAGGCACAGCTCCACCCGGGTGGCGTTGCGCGAATACAGCGCGAAGTTGACGCCCAACCCATCCCAGGTGGCACCGAGCGGGTTGGGACGGCCTTCGCGAATGCGCGAGCGCTGGGTGAACTTGCGAGTGGCCATCGGTGACTCCTTAGAACGGTGAACGCAAACGGTGCGCGATTTTGCACTGGCGGAGCGATCCGCCGCACATGGGCCGGCCCGCAGCAGGCCGACCCATGCACGCTGCCAGACACGCCGTTACTGGCGTGCAGCGATCGGTGTGGCCGCGTATTCGGCGGCCTGTTCGGCGGCGCGCTCTTCGGCCTCCACCAGCCGCTCGGCCATGGCCCAATGGCGGTCCGCGTGCCCGTCCGGGCGGCCCTCCGCCTCCCAAATTTCCCGTGCCAACTGGGCAAGCCGCGCCTGCCGTTCCATGTCATTCATTGCGTACGTTTCTCTCGGGGATCAATTGTCTTGGGACAGCAACACTGCCACCGGCGCACGTGCAAACAGCGTGGATAGCGCCACACGGCCGCGCTGCGGCTGCAGCGTGCTGCCGTCGAGCACATTACGGTATGTGCCCTCGCCCAATGCCAACGACGCCTGATCCCAGGCGGCAGGCGCCACCAGCAACGGCAGATCGCCCTCGCCCTCAACCCCGGCGCCCAGCCGCGTAACGGCCACCACCAGCGACTGACCGCGGTATTGGCGACGGAATGCCAGCGCCTGCGCATCGCCGCTGACCGCCACATTCAGCGGCTGATAGTCGCCCTTCGCAAACAGCGCTGGAAATTCGCCGCGCAACTGCAGCAACAGCGCCGTCAGGCGTGCCTTGACCGCGCCATCGCGCCAGCTGCGCAGCAACCCGGTGAAGTCGCGCGCCTGCTGCAGCCACTGCTGGCGCTGGGCGTAATCCACCGGACGGCGGTTGTCCGGATCCACCAGCGACAGATCCCAGCCTTCGGTACCCTGGTACAGGTCGGGCACGCCGGGGACGGTCAGGCGCAAGGTGGTTTGCACCAGGCTGTTGCGCGTGCCCGCGGCAGCGATGTGGTTGCTGGCGCGCAGCAGCGCGCGCCGCAACGGCAGCCCGGCGCGGCTGCACAGCACCTGCTCCACGGTGGCCTGCACGGCTTGCTCATAGGCCGGCGAGCCGTCGGTCCAGCTGGTGTGCAGCTTGGCTTCGCGCACCGCCTTGAGCAGCCACTGCGCGATGCGCTCGGCGTAGCCGGCAAGTGGCTCGGTCTGGTCGGCGCCCAGGCCGATCGGCCACGCCGCCACCAGGGTTTGCCATAGCATCTGCTGGTCGCCGCCAGCCAGGGCCGGCGATTGGAGCGCGTCGGCCAGCGCATCGAACTGGGCGCTCTGCTCGATCCACCAGCGCGGTTGCTCGGACAACACCGCCAACCGCATGCGCAGGTCTTCGCCACGCTTGTGGTCGTGGGTGGCGGTGGCCAGCAACGCGCGTGGGTAGTGCTTGGCACGCTCGAGATTCTGCGCGTGGAACTCGGCCGCGTCGTTGGCGAAATGGGTGGGATGGCTGCCGACCTCGTTGCGCGACAGCAGCACGCCATGCCGGTAGAACGCGGTGTCTTCCACTGACTTGGCATTGAGCGGTGCGGACAGCTGCTCCACGCGACGGCGCAGGATGCGCCGCAAGGCGATCTGCGCCCGGTCTGCGCCGGCATCGTCGAGCAACCACCGCTCGATCGCATCCACGGCCGCCACGATCGATTCCGGCATCCCCTCGCGCGCCTTTGCCGCGGTGGCGCGCAAACGCTCCGCTTCGCTGCCGGTGATGCCCTTGGCGCCGGCATAGGTGCGATACACCGGGAACCAGCGCAGCAGCACGCACAAGCCGCGCGCCAGCATCTGCGGGCTGAACTCGCGCGTGGGCGGATCCAGCCGCGCCAACGCCGACAAGGCACCCACGGCGCGATTGAATTCGCTCTGCAGCGGGCCACGCAGGATCTCGTCGCGGGCGGTGCGTTCTTCCTGCGCAAAATCGCCACTGCGTCCGCTCAGCTTCTGCCAGGCACGCGCCAATGGCTTGAAGCCGGCCGCGTCGTGCAGCAGCCCGCCCACCTGGTCCATGAAGTCGTAACCGGTGGTGCCATCGCACGGCCAGTCGGCCGGCAGGTGCTCGCCCGGTGCGAGGATCTTTTCCAGGTACAGGCCCAATGTGCCGGGCTTGAGCCCACGCGTGCGGCCGGCCGCATCCAGCCGGCTGCGCAGCTTGCGCACATAGCCGGTGGGGTCGGTCAGCCCGTCCACGTGGTCGATGCGCAAGCCGTCCAGATGGCCTTCGGCCACCAGCCGCAGCGGCAACGCGTGCACCGCGTCGAACACCGCCGGCAATTCCACCCGCAAGGCCACCAGCGAGGTGATATCGAAGAAGCGGCGGTAGTTGAGCATGTCGTTGCCCACGCGCCACCAGTTCAGGCGATACGGCTGGCGTTCGATCAACTTGTGTAGGCGGCCGTCTCCGCGTTTGGCGCCGTCGTTGTAGTCGCGCAGCCACTGCGCACGTGCGGCTCTTTCGGGGATGTCCAGCGTCTGCGGACGAATCGGGTAACGCTGGTCGTAATGTGCCAACGCGGCGCTGCCGTCGTCGTCGTCGATCACCAGCGTGATCAGGCCTTCGGCCAGCGCCGTCGCATAGGGGCGGTCCAGGACTGCCAGCCACAGTTTGCCGTCGCGCCCAGGCGCGCGCCAATCGATGTCGAACCAGTCGGCGTGCTTGGCGCTGCGGCCATTGCGCAGCACATCCCACCACCACGCATTCTGCACATGCGTGGCCATGTGGTTGGGCACGATGTCGGCGATCAGGCCCATGCCGTGTTCGCGCGCGGCCTGCGAGAGCGCCACCAAGGCGTCTTCGCCGCCGAGTTCGGGATTGACCACGGTCGGGTCGATGTTGTCGTAGCCGTGCGTGGAGCCCGGCACGGCCGTGCCGATCGGCGACAGGTACAGGTGACTGATGCCCAGGCCTGCGTAGTACGGCACCTGCGCGAGCGCATCGTGCAGGGTGAAGCCGGCATGCAGCTGCAGGCGGGCGGTAGCGCGGAGGTCGATCATGGATGCGGTTCCGAAACGGCCGCGACGCGACGCGCCTCGGCAAAGCCCTGCAGCGCCGAACTCAGGCGCGCATGCGGCAAGGGATCGGGCAGGCGTCGACGCCAGTTGGGATGCACTTCGACGGTGCCCGGCAGGTTGGGTTGTTCGTCCAGGGCCAGTGCGTCTTCCACTGGCAACAAGGCCAGCGGCGAGACACTGGTGGCGGTGAAGCGCAACGCGCCCAGCAGCGGGTCGCGCGTACTGCTCAGGCCGGCGTGTTCGACAGCGGCATCCAGCCGTGCCACATCCTTGTCGCGCGCGGCGGCATCGTCGCTGGCCTGTGCAGGCTGGATCAATTCCAGCTTGCGCCGCCATTCGATATCGCAGCCGGTGCGCCAGCCGGTGAGCGTGGGCAGATCGTGCGTGGTGGTGGTGGCGATGGCGTCCGGCCGCCACAGCGCTGGCGAGACGAATGCGCCATCGTCGTTGCGGGTGAACATCAACACATCGATGCCCATCACCCCACGCTGCGAGAGTTCTTCGCGGATGCCCGGCGGCACCACGCCCAGATCCTCGCCGATGACGATCGCCCGGTGCCGCCACGATTCCAGCGCGAGCAGGTTGAGCAGATCGTGCAACGGGTAGGCCAGATACGCACCTTCGTTGGAGCTGGCGCCATCGGGCACCACCCATAGCCGCATCAGGCCCAGGATGTGATCGATGCGGATGCCGCCGCGGTCGCGCAGCACCGCGCGCAACAACGCGATATACGGTGCGTAGCCGCTGCGCCGCAGCGCGGTGGGCGAATACGCACCGATGCCCCAATGCTGACCATCGGCATTGAAGGCATCCGGCGGCGCCCCCAGCACCAGACCGCGCAATACGGTATCGGCGGCCGCGGCGGCTTCGGCGCCGTTGGGGTCGAAGCCCACCGCCAGATCGGCGATCAACCCGATCTTCATGCCGCGCTCGTGGGCCTCGCGTTGCGCATCGGACCAGCTGCGCGCTGCCAGCCACTGCGTGAACACATGCAGCTGCGGATCGTTGTCGCCGAAGTCCTGCGCAGCAAAGCGTGCAAAGCCCTGCAGCGCTGCGCCGCCTGCGTTGCGGAAGGCGACCAGATCGGCATGATCGGGCGAAACGCGTGTGTACAACTGGCGCAGCAATTCCCACTTGGCGTGCGCCGAGGCCTGCCAGTCGATCAATGCAGCGTTGTGCAAGCCATCGAAACGTTCGCGCAGGCCGGGCACCGCATTGATTGCATCCAGCGCCAGTTCGCCAAGGATGCGCACCGGTGCGGCATGCAAGGGATCGAGAAAGCGCCGATCGCTGGGCGAATACGGGCTGTAACCGCCCGTCACCGGGCGCGAGGCGTGCACCGGACTCAATGCCAGGGCGTCGGCGCCGGCCAAGGCCGCGTGCCGCAACCATTCCACCGTGCCGGCGGCATCGCCGATACCGCCGTCGTCCAGGCTGCGTGCCGAATACACCTGCAGCGCCATGCCCCAGGCACGCGGCGATGGCTGGCCACAGGCATCGGCCACGCTGAAGCAGCGTGGCGGCGCCACGGCCACCTGCTGGGTGATCGCGCCGATCTGCAGCGTCCAGTAACCGAAACGCTGCGGCGCGCGCACGTGCCCTTGCGCATCGGCGCGTGCGTCGTCGCTGGCACCGCTGTCGTCGGTCCAGCGGCCGCTGGCATGCGCCTCCACGCGCAACGGCAGCGGCTCGCCCACCTGCACCGTCAACAGCGGTGCGGCTTCAGCAGCCTGTGCCTGGCAGCGGCGCAAGCTATCGGCGCGTTGCGCCGCGGTGGCGGCGGGCAATTCCAACGCGCTGAGTACCGCATGCACCGATTGCTCGCAGACCTGCCGCGGCTGGTCGCTGGCATCCACCCAATCCACCATGACCCCAGCCGCGGCGGCCAGGGTGCCGAGATCGTCCCCGCCGGGGTCGCGCGCACTCATGCCTGCGCCTCGTGCCAGGCGACGAAGCCATCGACCGGCAAGTGCTGCGCATCGGCAGCCACGTTTTCGACATGCGCCACGCGTCCGCGCACCGGCGGCAACGGCACCGGCTGGTTGCCCACGTTGAAGGCGATATGCCACAGCCCGCCCGGCAGCTCCCACGTGGCCGTCACCGCGCCATCGGCCAGCACGCTGGCCCGCACCGCACGCGCTTGCGCCGGGCCCGGCACCAGCCACTGACGACGCACGTCCAGCAGCGCCTTGAACCAGCTTGCCCACTGCGCGCCGTCGCCATGCGCGGCATCGGCAATCGGCGAACGCGAGGCCGCGAACGTGGAATGGCTGTTCGGGTCCGGAATGGTGGCGCGCTGGGCTTCATCGGCGAACGCGGCAAAGTGCGCGAACTCGCGCCGGCGCCCTTCGCGCACCGCCTCGTCCAGCGGCGGGCCCAAGTCGGTGAAGAACAGGAACGGTTGCTTGGCGCCCCACGGTTCGCCCATGAAAAACAGCGGAATCATCGGCGTCAATGCCGTCAGCGCCAAGGCCGCGCGCAAACGTTGCGGCGACACCAGCACGGTCAGCCGCTCGCCGCGGGCGCGGTTGCCGATCTGGTCGTGATTCTGCGCAAACACCACGAACTTGTGCGGCGGCAGGGCGCCACTGGGTTCGCCCCGCACATGGCCGCGCGGGTCCGGCTCGCCCTGATAGGCAAACCCTTCGCCCAGCACGCGTGCCAGGTGTTCAGTCGGCTTGTCGGCGAACGCAGCGTAATAGCCTTCCTCTTCGCCGGTGAGCAGCACATGCAGGGCGTTATGGAAGTCGTCGTCCCACTGCGCGGTATAGCCACGCTGCAGTTGCGAGGCCTGGTTGGCCTCGTTTTCCAGCACCAGATGCACATGCCGCCCGGCCGGCAGGCTGGCCTCGATGGTCTCGCGCAAGGTATCCAGGAACGCGTTCGGCGATATCGCATGCACCGCATCCAGGCGCAGGCCGTCAAAACCGTATTCGTGCAGCCACATCAGCGCGTTATCGAGAAAATACCGCTGCACCGGCGGCTTGCGGAAATCGATCGCCGCACCCCACGGGGTGGGCTTGTCTTCGTTGAAGAACGGCGCGGCGTAGCTATGCAGGTAATTGCCGTCCGGGCCGAAGTGGTTGTAGACCACATCCAGCAACACCATCAGGCCGTGCCCGTGCGCGGCATCGATCAGCGCCTTCAGTTCGTCCGGTGTGCCATAGGCTTCCACCGGTGCATACGGCAGTACGCCGTCGTAGCCCCAATTGTGCGCGCCGGGAAACGCGCTCAACGGCATCAGTTCGATGGCGGTGATGCCCATTGCCGCCAGCTGCGGCAATTGCGCCTGCACACCGGCATAGCCGCCGCACGTGCCGACATGCACTTCGTAGATCACCGCCTCGTCCCACGGCCGCCCCTGCCACTGGGTGTTTTGCCAGGCATAGCCGTCGGTTGGCTGTACCGCGCTGGGGCCGTGCACGCCTTCGGGCTGCCAGCGCGAGGCTGGGTCCGGGACCGGCTCGCCGCCGTCGACGCTGTAGCGGTAACGCGCATCGGCGGCGCAGTCGATGAGGGCGCTGAAGAAACCGTCCTGTCCCGCCTGCAGCGCGCTGCGCGCGCCGTTGGCGAAGACCACATCCACGTTCTTGGCCTCTGGAGCCCAGAGCGCAAAGCGCACCTGTCCCTCACCCGCCGGCCAGGCGCCCCAGGCCGGTGTGATCGCATTGCGCTGGTTCATCGTTATTTCTCCGCTTGCAGATAGATCGTGGCCAGCGGCGGCAGGGTCAGGCGCAGACGTTGCGCATGCCCATGCATGCCCACCGGCTCGGTCGCCAAGCGACCGCTGTTGCCGAGGTTGCTGCCGCCGTAATGGGCACTGTCGGTGTTGAGGATCTCGCGCCAGAGGCCGGCACGCGGCACCCCCACGTGATAGTCGTGATGCGGTTGCGGGGTGAGGTTGCTCACTGCCAGCAACGGTGCGCCACCGTCAGGATCGTGGCGGACGAACGCCAGCACGCTGTTGCGCGCATCGTCGGCCACACTCCAGTCGAAGCCTTCAGCGCGATGGGGGCCGCGATACAGCGCTGGCGTACGGCGCAGTGCGGCGTTGAGATCGCCCACCAGTTGCTGCATGCCGCGATGCCGCGCGCCATCCAGCAGGTGCCAATCCAGCGACTGGTCGTGATTCCAGTCGGCCCACTGCCCGAATTCGGCGCCCATGAACAGCAGTTTGTCGCCCGGGTGCGCCCACATCAGCGCCAGATAGGCGCGCAGGTTGGCGAAGCGGCGCCAATCGTCGCCCGGCATCTGCCCGAGCAGGCCACCGGTGCCGTGCACCACTTCATCGTGCGAGAGCGGCAACACGAAGCGTTCGTCGAATGCGTACACCAGCCCGAAGGTGAGCTGGCTATGGTGATGCGCACGTTCGGCCGGATCGCGCTGCATGTAGCCCAGCGTGTCGTGCATCCAGCCCATGTTCCATTTGTGCGTGAAGCCCAGGCCACCCTCGTTGATCGCGGCGGTCACGCCCGGCCAGGCGGTCGATTCTTCGGCAATGGTGAGCACGCCGGGGAACTGCGTGGCGATGTCGCGGTTGAGCTGGCGCAGGAACGCGACCGCCTCCAGATTCTCGCGGCCGCCATGCGCGTTGGGCACCCACTCGCCTTCGGCACGGCCGTAGTCGCGATACAGCATCGAGGCCACCGCATCCACGCGCAGGCCGTCGAGGTGGTAATGCTCGATCCATTCCAGCGCGCTGCCCAGCAGGTAAGCGGTCACTTCCGGCCGGCCGTAGTTGTAGATCAGCGTATTCCAGTCGCGATGCATGCCTTCGCGCGGGTCGGCATGCTCATACAGCGCGGCGCCGTCGAACTGGGCCAGCCCATGCGCGTCATCGGGAAAGTGCGCGCTGACCCAATCCAGGATGACGCCGATACCGGCGCGGTGGCAGGCATCGACGAACTGCGCAAAGCCATCCGGGCTGCCATGGCGCGCGGTGGGCGCATACAGGCCCAGCGGCTGATAGCCCCAGGAACCGCCAAACGGGTGTTCGGTGATCGGCAGCAATTCGATATGGGTGAAGCCGAGCTGCTGCACGTAGGGAATCAACTGCTCGGCCAGGGTTGGCCAGTCCAGCGGTTGGTTGTGTCCGTCGCGACGCCAGGACGCGGCATGCACCTCGTAGATCGACAGCGGCGCCGGCACGGCGCCGGGGTCGCGGCTGGCCATCCAGGCCGCATCGGTCCAGGCGAATGTGGCGGCGCTGGGCACCACCGATGCGGTTGCCGGCGGCAATTCGGTCTGCCGCGCCACCGGGTCGGCCTTGAGCAGCACCCGCCCATCGGCCGCGGTGACGGCATATTTGTACCGGGCGCCGGCGTCCACGCGCGGCAGGAAGAGTTCCCAGAAGCCACCGATGCGCTGCCGCATCGGATGCCGCCGCACGTCCCAGCTGTTGAAGTCGCCGACCACCGCCACGCGTTGGGCATGGGGTGCCCACAGCGCGAAGCGCACGCCCGGCACGTCGCCACAGTGGACATGCTGCGCGCCCAGCGCACGGCGCAACGCCTGGCCGTCGCCGGCAGCGATCTGCAGCAACAGCGATTCGTCCAGCGTGGCCGCGAACGCGTACGGGTCTTCGACCTCCTGCACCCGGTCTGGCCACACGATGCGCAGCCGGTACGGCCCATCGACCGCCAGAGTGCCTTCGAAGACGCCATCGATAGCGCTGGCCTGCATGCGCGCGAGCAGCTTGCCGCGTGGGTCGATCAAGCCCATCGCCTCGGCGCCCGGGGCCAAGACGCGCACCTGACGGCGGCCATCGGCGAGCGGCTTCGGTCCAAGGACCGCAAAGGCATCGGCCGGCAAGCCATCGGCCAGGGCTTGCAGGGTCTGCGACATTTCCGAGATCCCTTCCGTGGTCATGCCGTCCGCTTGCGCGCGTTGCTCCTGCCCGCCCTGCCGTTCGCTCATGGCACCGTCGCGAGCGCGGGCGCGGTGGCAGCGGTGTGTTCGTAGAGCGAGAGGTATTTCTTGCCTGCCACGTCCCAACCGCTGGGACGCAGCATGGCTGCGCGCCGCATCGCAGACAGCAGGCTGGGCAGGCGGAAGGTGCGGAAGGCGCGTTCCAGGCAGCGGCGCAGGGCTTCGACGCTGGCGTGCTGGAACAGGAAACCGGTCACGCCGTCGTCCACGGTGTCGATCAGCCCGCCGGTCGCGTGGGCGATCGGCAGGCAGCCGAAGCGCTGTGCATACATCTGGCTCAGGCCGCAGGGCTCGAAGCGCGAGGGCATCAGCAGGAAGTCGGCACCGGCGAACATCCGCCGGGCCAGGCCTTCCTCGAAGCCGATGAAGGCGCCCACCTGGCCGGGATAGCGCCTGGTCAGCTCGGCCACCTGCTGTTCGATCTCCGGCTCGCCGCCGCCGATCACCGCGATCTGGCCTCCAGCGGCCACGATTTGCGGGGCCACCTCGCAGATCAGGTCAAGGCCTTTCTGATGCACCAACCGCGACACCACCGCAAACAGCGGGCCGGTGCTCTCGCGCAGCCCGAATGCCTTGCGTACCTGCGCTGCGTTGGCCTGGCGGCCCTGCCATTGGTTCACGCTGAAGTGCGAATCCAGGTATTGGTCGGTGCGCGGGTCCCAGCTGGCGTCGATGCCGTTGACGATGCCGGTGAGCGCGCCCTTGGCGGCGCGCCCGGCCAGCAGCCGGTCCAGGCCGCAGCCCTGTGCCGGGCCGGTGATCTGCTTGGCGTAGCTGACGCTGACCGTGTTGACGTGGTCGGCATTGACGATGCCGCCGCGCAGGAACGACATCTGTCCGTAGAACTCCAACTCGGCCACCCGCTCGGCGGGGATGCCCAGTGCGGCGGCCATCGAATACGGCACCAGGCCCTGGTAGGCCAGGTTATGGATGGTCAGCAGGCACGGCGTGGTGCCGCCGGACCAGCGCACATAGCCAGCCGCCAGCGCGCAGGGCCAGTCGTTCAGATGCAGCAGGCGCGGCTTCCAGCCCAGGCCGGCATGGCCGGCCGCGATCTGCGCGGCGGCATGCGACAAGGTGGCAAAGCGAATCGCGTTGTCTTCGAACTCCGAACCGCTGGTGCTCACATAGGGCGAGCCGTCGCGCTCAAACAGTTCCTTGGACAACAGGATGTAGATCGGCAGCCCGTCCGATTGCACGATGCGGCCGATATCGCAGGCCGGCAGCGCGGCATGCGCCAACACGCGCCCCACGATCTCCACCTTGCCTGCGCGCTCGAGCACGGCACGGTAGCCGGGAATCAGCACGCGTACGTCGTAGCGGTGGCGCAGTGCGCGCGGCAGCGCGGCCGCCACGTCGCCCAACCCGCCAGCCTTGATGAAGTCCGCCATTTCCGACACCACGAACAAGGCGCCGCGCGTGTCTGCCAACGAAACCGGCAAGCGCTCGTGGTGGCGGATGAAGCGGCCACGCGCATCGCGCGGCCGCCCGCTCTTTTTCAGAGTCGGGAGCAGCGTACTGCGCTCTAAGCGTGCGGTGGTAGCGTGAAGCGGCATCATGGCAACCATCTAAACGTCCGTCGTAATGTGGGTGGAGACGGAAAAACGGCGAAGCGAAAACCGCCGTCTGCCGATTCAGCCAGACGACTTGCTACGAGTGAGGAGCGTGGGCAACGCGCGGACTCCACGTCGCCCTTGCAGAGGAATCTACACCCCGACCAAATAAAATATGCGTGAACACGTGCTGACTTTTCTGCGACAGCCCACATTCCTTTACGCACAGTTGCGCATGCCGCAAGGCATAAGCGCCACATTGCAGTGCAATGACATCCCCGTATCGGTGCGTGGGCCGTGACATGCACCGAATACGGGAACGTTCGGCCGCGCTCGCCCTCATCTGGGTAACCGGTTCATTGACGTTTCACTTCGTTGATCGCGACAGCGCTTCGCGTTTGGCCTGCAGGCCGTCGGTGCGCGCTACGGCCCGGCTTGCTCAAGCGCCCCTGCCGCGCGCCGATATCGAGCGTTAGCACAAGACCTCTCGAGACCCTGGCGCATGGCAGACCAGCCCGAACACCCAAGCCGCCCCCGTGGCGGGCTGCGCCGCCTGTTGCCCTGGGGCGGCACGGACACCGCGCGCCCTGCCGCTGCCCTGCCGACGGTGATCAATGGCGAGCGCGGCGGTCACGGCCTGGCCGCGCACCAGCTGGTGCCGGCCAAGGCGAAGTCCGGCGCACACGATCCGGCCGCTGCCACTGCATTGCTGATACGGCTGTTTTCGCATGCCGCGCATCCCGAAGCGCTGCTGCTCGCGTTCGCCGAAGGCATCGCCAGCCTGCATGGCGAGCTCGGCGACATGGGCGTGCGCCTGAGCGCGGCGTATGCGGCCGGCGATTGGCCCGGCTATGGCCGTGCCTTGCGCCAGCTCATTGACAAATACATCCGCACCATCGACATCGGCGATTCGCTGGCCGAAGGCCGCACGGAGGCCGAGCAACTGCGCGACCTGCTGCGCCACGCGCTGGGCAATGCCCTGGCCACGCTGCTGCAACGCAGCCCCGAGCTTGCCGAAGAGGCACAAACGCTGGCATCTGCACTGCGCCACTGGCGCCCGGGACACGAGCTGATCACGCTGGAACAGCGCCTGCGCGAACTCAGCCACCAGATCGGCCTGCGCGCCGAAGATGCCAGCGAACAACAGAACCTGTTATTGGGCTTGTTCGACCTATTGCTGGAGAACGTCGGCGAACTCCTCGACGATCGCAGCTGGTTGCAGGGACAGATCTCGGTGGTGCGGCAGCTGATTTCCGGGCCGCTGGACGTCAGTTCCATCGAACAGGCACGCGGCACCTTGCGCGAGGTGACCTACAAGCAGGGTCTGCTCAAACAGGGCATCGCCGAGTCCAAGACCGCCATGCGCGAAATGATGGTGTCCTTTGTCGACCGGCTGGACGGCATGGCCACGAGCACTGGCGAATACCACGACCGCGTTGCCGGGTATTCGCAGGCGATCAGCGAGGCGCGCGGCATTCCCGACCTCAACCGGCTGCTGCAGGATCTGCTGCAGGACACCGCCGGCGTGCAGGCGCAGGCCCTGGCGGCGCGCGACGAACTGCTCGCGGCACGCCGGCAGGTGGAAGATTCCGAACAGCGCATCGCCTCGCTCGAACAGGAGCTCAAGGACGTCGCCGGCCTAGTGCGCGAAGACCAACTCACCGGCGCGCTCAACCGGCGCGGCTTCGAAGAACTGTTCCAGCGTGAGGCCGTGCGCACCCAGCGCAGTGGCCAGCCCTTGTGCGTGGCGATGCTGGACCTGGACGACTTCCGCCGCCTCAATGAGACCCATGGCCATGCCGGCGGCGACGCCGCGCTGCGCCACACCGTGGAGGTGGCCAAGGCCGTGCTGCGCACCACCGACGCCATCGCCCGCTTCGGTGGCGAGGAATTTGTCCTGCTGCTGCCGGACTCGACCATCTTCGAAGCCAGTGCGGCAGTGGTCCGCCTGCAACGCGCCCTGTCGCAGCGCTCGCTGCTGCATGACGACGTGCGCGTGTTCATCAGCTTCAGCGCCGGCGTGGCGCTCCGCGGGACCGACGAGACCCAGGACGAGGTCATCCGCCGCGCCGACCGCGCCATGTACGACGCCAAGGCGGCCGGCAAGAACCGGGTGATCAACGCCGATTAGATCGGCGGCGAACCCCGGGGCGCCCGAGCAATCGCCGCGCGGCGTTTACCGTGCGGGCTTGTCTGGCGGCTCGCCGCGCATCAATGCGCGGGCTTGGTCCCGCGCAGCTTCTGGAACAGCATCACCGCGCCCAGCACGACGGCACCGGCGACCACGCCAACCAGCATGTTGCCCAGCGCTTCGACCAGCCAGCCCATGCCGCCGGCCGACTTGGCCAGATCCACCACCAGATGATGCAGCGCCGGGATGTTGTGCACCAGGATGCCGCCGCCGACCAGGAACATCGCCAGCGTGCCGGCCACCGACAGGAACTTCATCAACCACGGTGCCGCCACCAGGATGCCGCGACCCAGGGCCGCCAGCGCGGCGCCCTTCTTGGTCAGGTACAGGCCCAGGTCGTCCAGCTTCACGATCGCGGCGACCACGCCGTAGACGCCGATGGTCATCGCCAGCGCAATGGCCACCAGCACCGCCACCTGCTGCCCGAAGGACACCTCCGAGACCACGCCCAGCGAGAGCACGATGATCTCGGCCGAGAGGATGAAATCGGTGCGGATCGCGCCCTTCACCTTGTCCTTTTCCAACGCCACCACGTCCACGTTCTGGTCGGCCAGCGCGCGGGTGCGTTCGGCATGCCGCTGCGCTTCCTGCTCATCGTTGTGCAGAAACTTGTGCGCCAGCTTTTCCACGCCCTCGAAGCACAGGTAGGCGCCACCGATCATCATCAGCGGCACCACCAACGGGACGTTGTAGCCGCGCCCGCGCAGCCACGCTTCCAGCGCGCTGATCGCCAACGCCGCCGGCACCAGGATCATCTTGTTGACCAGCGAGCCCTTGGCCACCGCCCACACCACCGGCAATTCGCGGTCGGCCGTGACGCCGGTGACCTGCTGCGCATTGAGCGCCAGATCGTCGCCCAACACGCCTGCGGTCTTCTTGGCCGCAACCTTGGTCAGGATGGAAACGTCGTCCAGCAGCGTGGCGATGTCGTCGAGCAGGGTGAACAGGCTGGCACCGGCCATGCGGAGGTCCTTCTAGGGTGGTCGCAAATTCTCGCCGATCCGGCACCCGCGTGGGGTGATGAGCGGCCATTGCGCGGTCGTTTGCACGCTGTTGGCGGAGCGATGCAGGCACCGCAGCGCCTGCGCTTGCGGCCGTTCGTACTCGCCTTGGGCAAGTTTGCCTGCGGTGTGCGGGAGCGCGCGGATTCACTACGCGACGACCCGTCGCTGGCCACACTCGCCGCCTGCATGACGCCCCCGGAGATGGCCTTGAGTCAGAACGACCCGCACCGCGCCCCGGCCGCAAGCCCGGCAGATCATGCCGTGGTTGGCGGCATGAGCCGGCGCACGCAGATCCTGCGCTTGTTGTTGCGCTATCGCGGCTCGGGCGTGTTCGCTGGCATGAACCTGGACCCGGCGGCCATCAACGAATACGAAGTGCCCGCAGAAGGCACCCCGGACCAGTTCGTCTCAGACCTGGAATCGCTCGGGCCCACCTTCGTCAAACTGGGCCAGATGCTGTCGACCCGGCCGGACATCGTGCCGCCGGAATTTGCCACCGCGCTGGAGCGCATGCAGGAGAACACCAGCTCGGTGCCGGTGGAGCGCATCCGCCAGATCATCGAAGAAGAGCTCGGGGTCTCGGTCAACAAGGCGTTCTCGTTCTTCGACCCGGTCCCGTTGGGCTGCGCCTCGCTGGCGCAGGTGCACCGCGCTGCGCTGCGCGATGGCACGCCAGTGGCGATCAAGGTGCAGAAACCCGAAGTGGCCGCGCAGGTGCGTTCGGATCTGGACGTGCTCAAGAGCTTCGCCACCGCCGCCGACCGCCTGACCGGCATCGGCCGGCGCGTGCGCTTTGCCGACTGGCTGGGCGAATTCGGCAAGACCCTGCGCGCCGAGCTCAACTACGAAGACGAAGCCGAAACCCTGGCGCGCTTCGGCAAGCACCTCAAGCCGTTCCCCTTGCTGTGGGTGCCGCAGCCGGTGTGGGACCTGAGCAGCCGCAAGGTGCTGACGATGCAGCTGGCCGAAGGCGTGCGCGTGGACAAGATCTCCGGCCTGCGTCGCACCGAACAGCCGATGGACGACCTGGCCGCGGAACTGGTCAAAGGGTATCTGGACCAGATGTTCGTGCATGGCGAAATCCATGCCGACCCGCATCCGGGTAATTTGCGCGTACTGCAGGACGGGCGCCTGGCCATCTTCGACCTGGGCATGGTGGCGCATGTGCCGCCGCGCCTGCGCGAGCGCCTGCTCAAGTTGCTGTTTGCCGCAGTCGATGGGCGCGGCGAGGAAGTGGCCGAAGAGACCATTGCGCTGAGCACGCGGCTGGAGGATTACGACGAGGAGCGCTACCAGCGCGAAACCGGGCAGATGATCGCGCGCTACGCAGCGCACGATGCCACCTCCGAAGGCCTGGTGGTGCTGGATCTGGTGCGCATCGCCACCTCGACCGGCCTGCGGACGCCGCCGGAATTGAGCCTGCTCGGCAAGACCTTGCTGAATCTGGAAGGCGTGTGCCGCGCGTTGTCGCCCACCCTGGATACGCGTCGCATCGTCGAGCGCCATCTGCAGCACGTGATGCGCGCGCGCCTGAAGAAGTCTCTGTCCGCCGCCAACCTGGCCAGCGAGGCGATGGAACTGCAGCACCTGGTGCGCGAAGGACCGCGCCGCATGTCCGAGATCCTGTCGCTGGCTGCGGAAAACCGCCTGCAGATGCGCGTCACCGGGCTGGAAGAATCGCACCTGATGGAAAGCCTGCAGAAGATCGCCAACCGCGTTGCGGCGGGCATCGTCACCGCCGCGCTGATCATGGCGTCGGCGCAGATGATGCGCATCGAAACCGGCTTGAAGTTGTGGGGCTATCCGGCCATTGCGATGGTGCTGTTCCTGCTCGGGGTGGTACTGGGCCTGGGCATTGTGGTCAGTGCGCTGCTGTTCGACCGCCGCGTGCGTGCGCGCGAAGAGCGCGGGCACCGCTAGTCGTCAGCACGGGCTGCAGCAAGTGGGCGCCTTGGTGCCCCGCAGTCAGGTGCTTGTGACCATCGCGCGTTGCATCGTGCTCGGTCTAACTGACTGCAAGCGTCCTGCGCGCACCATCGCTTGCGCACATCTTCTCGCTAAGGGTGGCAACGCCGCAGCGAGCACAACCACTATCGCGCATGGGCGCACTGCATCTCGGCGCCACCTGCGTTTCAGCAGCGCCGTGCGGCTTGGTGCGCGGAGATGCGTAACCGCTGTCCGGCGATGCGGGGTCAGAGGTCGCCGGGTCTTGGCCACAACAAACATTTCAGTCAGCTTGGGCGCGGCATAGTCCGTCATCCGGGTGCCACATGGCAGGTGGCGCACAGGACATGGCGAGCAAGGCGTCCGGGACGCGCTCGCATCATTCCCCCACGGACGCTGCGCATGCATTGGATGTTGTTGGTTTCGTTGTTGCTCTTGCTGTGGCTGTTGGTCGCCTCTCCGCGTCTGGCATGGCTCAAGGCTGGCCTGTTGTCGCTCTTTCTGCTGCTGCTCAGCGCCTGGGGATTGGTCGACAGGCTCAGTGGCGACGGCATCAATGCAGCCACGCTGTATCACCTGCGCGCCGACATGGACGGCGCCGGCGTCAGCGATTTTTCCGGCTATATCGCGGTTTTCGTCGGCATGCTGTTGCTCTCGCTGAGCCCGCTGTTGCTGGTGCGGGTACGACGCTTCCAGCATCCGCGTGGTGGCGGCGCCGTGTTCGCAGGCTTCGTGGGCATGTTGCTGGTCGGCATCGCCGCAAGCCCGCTGTATCGCGATGGCAAGCGCCTGTACTACCAGCTGCGCCCGGTCGATTACGCCACCGTGGTGCCGGAATACCAGGTGCCGCAGCAACCGTTGCAGAAGCGCAAGAACATCGTCTGGATCTATGGCGAAAGCCTGGAGCGCACCTACTTCGACGAACAGGTGTTTCCGGGCCTGATGCCCAACTTGCGCGCGCTTGCGACCGAAGCGGTGGACGTGCGCAATCTCGCCTCCACCGAAGGCAACGGCTGGACCATCGCCGGCATGGTCGCCTCGATGTGCGGCGTGCCGCTCACCACCGCGCCGGGCGATGAAAACAGCATGGACCGCATGGGCATGTTCCTGCCCGAAGCGCGCTGCCTGGGCGATTACCTCAAGGACCAGGGCTACCGCAACCATTACGTGGGCGGCGCCGATGCCAGCTTCGCGGGCAAGGGGCGTTTCCTGTCCAGCCACGGCTTCGACGTGGTGCATGACGTGCACCATTTCCACGACAAGGGCGTCGCGCAGAAGCACTTTTCCGCATGGGGCGTGCACGACGACGTGTTGCTGGACGATGCGTGGGACAGCTTCCAGACGCTGTCGCGCGCCGGCCAACCCTTCATGCTGACTACGCTGACCATGGACACGCACCACCCGGCCGGCCACCTGCCGTTGGCATGCAAGGGTCAGCACTACGACAGCGCACTGGGCGATATCGGCCTGCTGCACGCCATCAAGTGCAGCGACCGTTTGATCGGCGAGCTGGTCGCACGCATCCGCAACAGCCGCTATGGCAAGAACACCATCATCGTCATCGCCTCGGATCATCTGGCGATGCCCAACGATTTGAGCGACGTGCTGGCAAAGCAGAAGCGCGAGAACCTGCTGCTATTCCTGGGCAAGGACATCGCGCCACAGCAGGTCGTCACGCGCGCGGGCAGCACGCTCGATTCGGGCGCAACGCTGCTGCAGTTGCTGGAACCGGGCATGCGCACGCTGGGCTTTGGCCGCTCGCTGCTGGCCAGCGATGCCCCGCCCAGCGCCAGCGTTGCCGCCAGCCGCGACAGCGGCAAGGACTATCCGCGCTATCTGGCCTACGCGCGCACGCTGTGGACCGGGCGCAGTACGCGCATGCTGCGCATCAATGGCAATGGCGATGTGGTGGTCGGCGTGCAACAGGTGCGCCCACCGGTGCTGCTGGAATACGACAAGGACACCAACCTGAAAACGGTGTACCTGGAAAACACCTCGCGTCAGTTCGACCGCACGCATTCCAAGGGCACGCTGGCCTATTTGGATCGCTGCACGGCGTTCGAAGACGGCTCGGCCGATGGCGACTGGTGCGCACTGGTCGTAGACCGCCACCAGAGCATGAAGCTGTATCGCGACCCGGACCTCACCCGCGGCATCGCCGTCGACGCGCCGCTGGAGGCCACCCAGCAGGGCCCGCGTCCACGCGTGCGCCAGCCCATCATGCTCACCCAGGAAGCGCGCAAGACCGATGCAGGCCGCTACATGCTCGAGCTCTACGCCAAGCGCCGGCCCACGCGCGCGTTCTGGGTGGAAGCGGTGTCCTCCGAACGTAAGGTCGTGCTGGCACAGCAATGGGTGGTGCCCGACGCCGCCGGGCGCATCCGCATGCCGGTGGGCCTGGAACATGCGGTGGAAGACCTGGAAATCCGCGCCTGGCTGGACTACACCGAAGACGTCAGCGTAGACGATCTGGCCTTGGTCAAGGACATCCCGGTGGCGGATCGCTCCTGATGCGCCGAGATGCATCCAGCGATAGTCAGGCATGGCTGCGCAATCAGCGCAAGCCGACCGACTCACCGCTGCGCAGCCCTCGCAGCCCTCGCCAGCTCAGTCATCCGACGCAGCCGCACCGTCTCCCGTCTCGCGCGCCACGGCTGCACCTGCACGACTGAAGCGGATCTCCTGCGGCGACTGCAATGCAATGCCCACCGTCGCCATGCGCTGCAGCAGCGCGAAGAACAACTGGCTGCGCACGCCATAGGAATCGCGCGGGCTGCTCACGTAGGCGAACGAATTGAAATTGACGTGCCCGCCGGCCAGCGAATCGATGAACACCGATGGCGCCGGTTCGGCCAGCACCTTCTCGTGCTCGGCAAACAAGGCCAGCAACATGTCGCGCACCTTGGCCACGTCGGTTTCCAGCGGCACCGAGAACTGCGACTGCACACGGCCCATTGGATTGGACAGCGTCATGTTGCGCACGCTCTTGGTGATCAACTCCGAATTGGGCACGATCAACGTGGAGCGGTCGCCCACCTGGATTTCGGTCGCACGCACGCTGATCTTGCGCACGTCGCCTTCCTGATCGCCGATACGCACCCAATCGCCGATCTTCACCGGCCGCTCGGCCAGCAAGATCAATCCCGACACGAAGTTCTGCGTAATCGCCTGCAGACCAAAACCGATACCCACCGACAGTGCGCTCAATACCAGCGCCAATCGCTTCAAATCCAGACCCAGCGCCGTGAGCCCCCACACCGCCACGATCAACCAACCCAGATAACGCGCCACCGTGCTGATCGAATTTCGCGCTCCCGCATCCAGTTCGGTCTTGGGCAGATACGTGTTGAGCAGCCACTTCTGCACGATATGGACTAGGCCCATGCCGAGCAGGAACACGCATAGCGCCCTGGCCACGTCGCCGGGCGTGATGACAAGTTCCTTGCCAATTGCAATCCCGTGCGAAACGTTTTCCAACCAGCCGGTCACTGCGGCGAGGTTGGCGCCGTACGGCGTCACCAGCGCGGCAATACCCAGCAGCACCAGCAGCACGCGTACTGCCGCAGAGATCAATAACCCCACCTGCACCAACCGCCCGCTGCCGACATTCAGTGCATGCGACAGCGCACGGCTGAAACGGCTCTCCGGCTTGAACACCCAGGTCGTCAGGTCGTCGGCAAACATCACCAGTAGCGCGAGCACGCTGCACACCAGGGTGATCCAGATGATCTGCTGCTTGACGAACAGTGCCAGATTGATGTAGCCGAACAGGGCCGCCACCAACGCGAAGATCACTGCCAGATGGCCCAGCAGACGGATCAACACGATGTAACCGCCGCCACGCGACACCACCGGCGGCGGTGCGCTGCTGTCCGCATCGGCCGCACCCACGTTTGCGGCATGAGCGCGCAACGACAGGGTCAGGCCAGCCAGTGCCGACAGGATCAATCCCGCATACAACAGCGCCGCAACCGCATCGGTAGCGATCGTCAATGCGCCGCTGCTGCGCGCCACGTCGTTGATTCTGATCGCCATACCGCTAAACCAGCTCACCGCGGCCGTGGCAAGACAATGCACGCGCAAACGATCGACGGTTGCATCGTCCAACGGGAACAGACGCCAGGTGGGCTGGTGCTTCATCAACAGGCTGGCGCTGAGCGAACCGACGAAGGCCGACACGCAACTGATCACAACAAATGCACTCAGCAGCTGCTCCAGATCCGTCGGCAGCTCACTCAGTGCGCGGACGCTCTCGGCCAATGCCCATGCCGCCATGCCCAGCGTCAGGGTGCCGACCAACAAAAACCACAGTGCAAGGCCGGAGCGCCGCAAGCGGCCACCGGGCGCACGCGAGGCCGCATACCGCCGCCCCAGATGACGCAGGAAGATGCGCAACGGAAATGCCAGCATCAATGCCGCCAGCGTCCCGATCACCAGACCGGCGATACCGTTGGTCGCCGTGCCGGTGCGCACCGCCTGTACGGCCTTGTCGGAAAGCGCCTGCAGGCGCGTGCGGTCGTCGGGCCATTCCTGCGCGATCTCATTCCACAACGCGGGCGACAGCGGCGAGGCAGCGCGCGCGGAGAGTTTCTCGCTGAAGCGCTGGGCGCGCTCGCCTTCGAGCCGGTCGGCGAGATCCTTGGCATCCAGTGCCAGCAGGTTCGCCCGCTTGAGCTCGGCATCCAGCCCGTTGCGCTCGCGCGTGAGCGCGCGGCGTTGGTCGCGTAGATCTGGTGGGTCGGTCTTCTGCTCTTCGCCAAGGCCGGCCAGCCGGACGGACAGCTCTTTCAGCGGAGGCTCCAGCGAGCGCGCCAGATCCTGGGCCTGGCGCTGCGTGCCGGTGACATCGTCAGCCAGCTTGCGCAACTGGTCGGTGTCGGATTTTTCCATCCCCGCTTCGGCTTGGGTCAGCACTTTTTGCATGCTGTCCAGTTGGGTCTGCGCGGTCTCCAGCACCGTGTCCTCGTCCTGGGCCACAGCCGCGCCAACGCAAACCATCCACAGCGCGGCCAGCAACAATAGACGCCGCAACAAGCCCTGGCGGGCACCACAGGTAAATCGGAATTCGGACACAGGCAGGCATCGAACAGGCGCGGGCAACCGCGGGTGCCGGCATCTTAAGGCACCGCCCTCGATCGAGCCGATCGCTGGCGCCGGTGGTTCAGCCGCGGCAGGTCCGCGTCCGCGAACCGATCGGACGATCTCCCCGCACCGCGACGATGGCGGCAAAGGACCCTGCTAGCGCATGAATGGGCATGCCGCGTTGTCACTTTGCGACAACACGCCGCTGACGCAGAATCAAGCCACCGTTGCGGCAGACGCAGCGGATGACCGCGAAGGAGATCCTCTATGCAGATTCAGATCCAGACCGACAAGCACGTGCCGCACGATCCGTCTGTTGTGGCGCATGTCGAAAAGACCTGCACCGCCCAGCTGGCGCATTTCGCCAGCGACATCACCCGTGTGGAAGTGCATTTGCGTGATGAGAACGGCCAGCGCGGCGGCGCGGCGGATCGAACCTGCAGCATCGAAGCACACGTCGCCGGCCTGCCGCCGATTGCGGCCACCAACAGCGCCGAAACGACGGCCTCTGCCGTGACCGGAGCGGCGCGCAAGCTGCGCACTGCCATCGAACATGCACGCGGCAAGCAGCACTCCAAGGCCACCGCGCCGCCGCCGGACATGCTGTGATCTGATCTGGAGGTTGGCACATCGCCCTGGCTGCTGCCAACCCTTGCACCGACGGCATCGCGGTACGTCATCCGCGATGCGCCGAGCGCCACTCCAGACGCTGTGAGCCCTAAACGACTTCGGCCCGTCGCACTCACCCTGCGGCGGGCCGAATGCTCTGAATAATGGTGCCTGCCGAACGCTTCCAATCCTAGGCACCAGGCCCTGTCTATAAGGGATATCGATCTACGATCTGGCACTTACGCCAGCGGCGACACAGACTTCCGGGCCACTCACCGGCAACTCGGATGACCCGCGTAGAGATAAGCCGAGCCGAACCAGTCCGGTGCAATGTAAGTCTTGACGCCTTACCCTATTGCACAGGCAACGCTGAAGACACGCGTCTGGTGTGCTGCCAACAGCAGCACCGCATTATGTGGTGGGCCGGCTGCAAACGAATCGGCCTCGCCTTGAACCGTTCGGGTGTCGATATCTCGTGTTTGCTGGTGGATTCGCAGGTCGGGCCCTTCAGGTTCCGGGCAGGTGCGATGACCGTAATTGCAGGCCTCGAAAAATAGGCAACTCCTGCCGCAGTTTTCCCTGATCGTCGCACCGGAATCGCTCGACAGCGGCCTAACCGGCGGACCGACGCATTCACCTGATTCCCCGATCCAGCGAAGCTCGACCTGGCCCGCCGCGCTCGGTGGCGTGTGCCCTGCATGCGGGCAAGGATATGCGCAGAACCAAATAGGTCGCAGTGGTGGTAGGCGAAGCGACGCTCCAAACAGATGTCTGAAACCTTGGCGGATTGCACCTGGGCTGGCTTGCCGATTTCCATGCAGCCACCTGCTTTGCAAGTCCGTACCGCGCGCACCGAACGATCGCTCAAGCAAGCGGATCCCGCCACTGCGCCATCAATCCGCACCAGGGCGCCGGCGTCGGACCCATTGATGCATCGCGCAGCGCTGCCGGGACACGCGCAACTGTATTCGGCCGTGCGAAGACGGCGCCGGCATCAAACATATCTTGCCCGCACACGCGAATTGATTGTTCGGATGTGGAATGATCGTTTCGCAAGGCGCGCGTCCAGATTTCCTGGATTTATGCGAATTTCAAGCTCGCCGACGACGATGACACAAACCACGCAAGGCGGCCCTGGATAGCAGGTACGCCTGGGCGCCTCGAGTGCGAGCGAAGAAGTCACGCTGTAATTGCAAGGCCAGCTAGGCACAGCATATGCACCATGCCGGGTCGGCGTGCCGCACATTACGCACGATTGTCAGGTCGACACGTCTGGCTACGAAGCGATCTTCCGCTGCAATCAGAACGCTCGCCGCCACGCCCGTCTTGATGAGGCACCCATCGTCCGGCGCCATCGATCAGTCGGCATGCGAGCCTGGGCGACGCATGCCGATATCCCACCAACACGAGGACATGCCGTGACGAAGATCTCTTCAGCCAGTACCTCCCAGCAACCGCAGGCCACAAGCGGCGACATTGTGATCGAGATACCGGCACAACAACGCAACGATACATCGACGCCTAGGATCGATTCTCCCTTATCCGCCCTGCCACCCAGACCTTCGGGACGACGCAATAGCGCAGGAAGCGACAGCGGTTACGAAACCGCCACTGACGCAGACCTGTCTGCCCCCTATGGAAGTCCGCGGCTGCAGGCTTCGCTGCGCAGGGAAGACAGCGACAGCGAGCGATTCTATGACGCTGAAGACTCCTTTGAACCATCGGCTCCATCGGCGCTTCCCCAGCAACACGCTGCACAACATGGTTACCAAGCGCATGCATCCACCTCAGCGACGGGCGCTGCGCGCTTAGGCACACTGGCTGCGTCGGTCCGGGCAGGTGCAACCCGTGGAGTCACCACCATCCTTGGACCCACCGCGACAGCGGTCGCAGCTGCGGCGCGCGGTGTCCTGCCGATCAGCTTCGACACACAATACCTGGGCGCTGCGCTGGGACATCTCGTGCACCAGACCACCTCCGTGGGGCCAACCACGTTCGTGCGCGAGTTGCTGGGCGAAGGACTGTTTGCCACCCTTCGCCAACTCCCACCCGAAGCGGTCGTCGCCATGCAGGCGGTGTCGGGCACGCTGCATCTGGCGCTGCATACGCTGCGGCGCAACCGCGAGAACCGTAACCCCGACGCCGCCGCCCGAGGCTTTCACAACCTTAATCTTGAACAGTGGGAAGCGCTGTCCGAAGACGAACGTCATCACAAGAGGAGCGAGCAGCAACATTATTCGGATCTGGTCACCCGGCTCGCGCTGGTCGGCATCTTGAGCAATATCGCCATAGGCGCCGCAGGCAAGGCCTCTGGCCGACCGGATCTGGCGGCCAGGCTGCTGGCCAGTGAGCTCAAGGTCGCCCCCTATGCAGCGGCTCGCGATGCCATCCAGGCGACGTTCCGCATGGTGGGAATGCGGGCGCCTACCAACGGTGGCGTCAGCGACCCCCACGTCACCAGTGCAGGCAGGTTTTATGGCATGGCCAACGTCCTGACCAACCTGGCATCCAATGAGCTGGAGTTACCAGACTTTGCATCGGCCAGGCAGCGCTGGGCGGGACTGATGTCGCCCTTCAACATGGGAGAGGCGACCAACGTCGTCTTTCAGCAAGCAGCAGTGAATGCAGCCTTGAATGTCGGTCTGGAGACAGCTGACTGGCTCAATGTCACCCAGCACGAGGCCGACGAAGCCGGTACGCAGCAGATCTGGGAACCAACCTTCAAGGCCAGGCGCGAGGACTATGAGCGGGTCATGGACCATTCTGTCGCCCGCACCGCCGCCATCAATTCCAACATCGCATTTGGTACAGCCGTCAACATGATCGGCACCTGGCTCGGTTTGTCGCCAGCACGCAGCGCCTTGCTCTCCAATGCGTTGGCCGGCATGGCCGCCGGCATGCAGTACAAGATCATTGCCGGCACCTGGCAGGCTGCAGCGGCAGTTCGCGAGGCCGAAGCAGCTCGCACCCAAGCTGAGTCAGCGTGACCGCGCACGGCGGTGGCTATCGAGCAGCCGTCGGTCAGGGCAGCACTCGACCGTCGCATACGCGCTGCCGGCGTACCGGCAGTGCGTGTGCGGCAGCTATGTGATGACGCCACGCGCAGCCTCCAGCACAGACTGAAAGGCATTAGGTGGCGACGGACGGCGGAGATTAACCTCACTTCAATCACCGCATGCGCGACGACAGGGTAAACGCGCTATTTCCCGCAGATAATTCCGTATCAGCGTGTCGCCGTCTTGCACGATCCTGCGCCACCTCACACACGGGCCTCTCCACACACCTGGGCTGCACCTACGCACGCCTGCAGTGGCGCCCCGCACTAGTCGGCGATCACGCCGCGCCTGAGCAGAATCGAATGAATGGCATGCGCATATTTATCGCGTTCCCCCGGCGTTTCGGAATGGTAGGCCCCGACTGCAGCCCAGGTATTTCCATATTTGTTGGTCATCTCGCGCAACCGCCACGCTGCCACATACACACTGATGCACGGATGCATCAATGCGTCCCTGGAGATTCCATAGCTGGATAGCCGCCGCAGATGGATGGAGTTGATCTGCATCTTCCCGTAATCAACCGTGCCGTTGTTGTTGCGATGGATGGCGTCGGCACGACCGCGCGATTCCTGCCATGCAATGGCACGCAGCACCCAAGGGTTGACGTGCTGATAGCCGGCGGCCTCCTCGAAGCAATCCGCACGTGCGAAAGGCGCCGCGCATGCCAGTGCTGCTGCAAACAAAATACGCTGCGGACCAGCTCCTGCCCGACGACCACATCCGGATCTCTTCGTGCGCACGGGTCGCTTTGGCGAAGGCCCGGACGAGCGCCCCAAGTGCCAATTGGATTGTTGATCGACATGCTGGTATGCGATCGTTGATTCGCTCATCTGCCGTTACCTCGATCTCGATTGAATACAGGTCTCCAGGGGAGTAGAGCGCCGGCACACAACGACCCGCAACGCTCGACGGCGGCACCATAACGCCACCTGTACGTGATTTACTCAGGACCGACGAAACACTTAGCAGGCAAGCGAAAAGACGTCCTTCAACCACGCGCCCGGGATTTTCTTATCGATCCCAAAACATCTTTCACTTGCCTTCTTCGCCCGTACAAGCGCAATTTCGCAAAATTTATGGCGATACCAGGTTGCCGCTTCTACTGTTCGTTCGGGGCGAAAAACGCGCCCCACAACTGCCGTTGCTTACGCCCGGCAGTTGAGCGAAAGACAAATCCCAGTTAATCAGAGAGGAATCGTCATGATGAATTCTTTGAACACACAGCTCGGCGCCAACTCGTCCTTCTTGCAGGTTGACCCAAGCCAGAACACGCAAACGGGTTCGAACCAGGGCAATCAGGGCATCTCGGAAAAGCAGCTGGATCAGCTGCTCACCCAGCTCATCATGGCCCTGCTTCAGCAGAGCAATAACGCTGATGAGGGTCAGGGTCAGGGTGGTACGAGCGGAAGTGGTCAGGGCGGCAATCCGCAGCAGGCCGGGCAGTCCAACGGCTCCCCCTCGCAATACACCCAGATGCTGATGAATATCGTCGGCGACATTCTGCAGGCACAGAATGGTGGTGGCTTCGGCGGCGGGGCCGGCGGTGGCTTTGGTGGCGGCCTCGGCGTCAGCCTTGCGAGCGACACCGGATCGATGCAGTAACGAACTGTTGGTCGCCCCTACCGGCCACGACCTGCAGGCTGCCGCCTCATGCGTCAGCCTGCAGGCACCACGCTTGCTGTAACGGCGAGCCTTCGCCACCCACATCGGCACGCGCTTGTCTCTTTTGCGCTGCAAGTGCCTGACATACAGCCATCGGCATGCGAGCAGAGCCGCTCCGGCTTCAACGCGGCACGCGATCACCAGATTCTTGTTCCAGACACGCCTTCTCAAATGGGCTTTCGCTGCTGGCGTGACCTTGGTTGAACGTTCAATCGCACGCCATCGTCGCTCGACTAGAGCCTCCATACCTCCGCACCGGCCATGCACACTGCTGCCGGCCCAGGCATCTCGCTGCAATCGCGCGTAATCGCTGCCAGTCAAGGTAGACGCCACTCTGCCCTCGTGCCGTCTACCGCAGATGCCGAGCTGACTGGCAGGATCTTGTCTTGCGCAGGCCAGAAGCCTGCCAGGTGATCGCCCAGGCAGGCTTGGGTATCGCATCAGAATCAGTATGTGCGAGTGACACATGCTGGTTCCAGGCACCACCGATGCTCATCCAGACGGCGGTCTCAGGCACCCTGGTCGATACACATCCGCACCAATCACCTGGCCCGCCTGATGATTCCCCCAAACGATTCCTGCAGGATTTGGCCGGTGGCATGCACCCAATGTCAGGCCATCACAGCGAACCTCTGATCGCCCACCGATGGTTGTTCGCGAACCATCAGGGCGACACCACGTGCGGGGTCAGCAGAAACAGCCGTTGCATGCGGGACCCGCTCTTTTGCCGGTGTTTGAACAGGTTACCGAGCAACGGAATCTTCGACAGACCCGGCACCGCATTCAGATCGGTCTCGTCGGCATCGTAGGCGTAGCCTGCAATCAGCAGGCTTTGGCCTTCATTGACGAACGCCTGGGTCGTGATCTCGCTGGAGGTAATGACCGGAATGCCGTCCACGGTGTTGGATCCAAGCTGGCCATCCTCGATACGCACATCCAGACGCATCTGACCGTTCGGCGAGCCTGGCACTACGCTGGGCAATACCCGCAACGACACCCCGGCGGAGAGGTTGTAGAGATCCGCCGATGCGTATCCGCTGACCCGGACGAAGGCCTGTTGCTTGTGGTCCATGACCGCCTCGACGTTGTCCAGTGTCGCCACCTGGGGCGACGACACGATCTTGGCCTTGTTGGTCGTCTCCAACGCCGACACGCGCGTCATCAGATAGCGTCCGGCGTCTCCCAGCACGGCCGTCAAGGTGCCCCCAGCCGGGGTGGTCGCGCCATCGGTGGCAGCGCCGCTCAATGCGCCGTTGAAGCCCAACTGACTGCCACTGCCGTTGCCGGTCTGTATGTCCGTGTGCTGGCTGTGGAAGCGCCAGTCGACACCGAGATCCTGCATGGCGCCATCGCGGATCTCGATGATGGTGGCATCGATCTGCAGCAACTTGGGCCGATTGTCCAACTGTTGGATCAGGGTGCCATAGCTCTGCATCCTCTCGGGTCGGTCGCGGATCAGGATGGCATTGGTACGCGGGTCGGCTTCGATCACCGGCGCATCGGAGGCCAGCTCTGCTCCACCACCGGCGTCGATGGGAGTGGATTCATCGCGCCGTGCCTTGCTGAGTTCCGGCCAGACGCTGGCGGGCGACCCCGCAGCCGCGGCAGCTCCGCTACCGGGCAGCGGCGGGCTGACCGGCACGCGATCGGACGACGAGGCGCCGCCGAACCAGGACGAAGGCAGCCCGAGGATGCCGCTGGCTCCGCCGCCTTGACCCTGTGCCGCATTGCCGAATGTGTTGGAGGACCCACCGCCGATCGGCTGTACCCGGCCAAAGTTGGCGCCAGGCCCCGCTATCGCCGCGACCGGCGCGCCGCGTGCGCCGTACATGCTGCGCAACAGGCTGGCCATGCCTGGAATCTGCACATCCTGACCGCCGATGCGCGTCGTGTGGTCGGCCGCTTGCGCGTAATGCAGCTGAAACACCTGCACTTCAGTGGCGTCGCGCTGACGCGCGCCCTGCTCGACCTGCTTGGCTATGGCCGAAACGGTATCCACATACCCTGGCGGTCCGGAGACCACCGCCACATGCGCGGCCTCGTCGTAACGCACCGGAAAGCGCGGATCGTCCAGGCGCATGCGCGCAAGTGCGTCGCGCAGCGACTTCGTCGATGCAGTCCCCAGGCTCAAGGTCGCGCTCTTGGATTCGTTCGCACCCCAGATCCTGAGCACGGCGCCGTCGTAGTACCAGACAAAGCCGTAGGTGGCCGCCAGGTCGTCGAGGAATTTCTGCGGAGATGTTTCAAATTTCCCGCTCAACGTGCCGGTCACTTCCGGCGAGATCCAGGTGGCGATGGACTGGCTGGCGGATAAATCGCGCAGCACCTCCTTGAGATCCTTGTTGTCGGCGACGTATTTGAACGTGCGCGAATGCCACGGGACCTGGGCGGCGTCGGCATGTGGCGACAGCAGCGGCAGCAGCGGCAGCAGGCTGAGCATCAGGACGGCGGCCATCGGAGCACGTCGGCGGTGGGCGGTGGTACAGGCAGGAGCCATGGCGTTCCCTCTGCTAGGCAAGTGAAAAAGTCGGTAACGACCAGTGTAGGAAGTGCAAAGCCGGGAATGTCTCAATAAAGATCAGTGCCTCGCGCCTCCCTTACCACCGACGTTGGCGGCATCGTGCAATTGCTGCTGGAAATGCAGGAACCCAAGCGCTTCGCCAAATTGCGCGACGAAGACGCTGGTCAGCAAGGCGAGCAGCAACAACGCCAGCACCCCGCGGATCGGCTGACTCAGGTTCGACGGTTCGAGTTTGTCGGCCGCTCGCGCCACCAGGCCGATCGCAAGATCCACCAGCACAAGCACCAGCATCACCGGTGCGGACAGCTTGACGACGGCGGTCATCATGCTGTCCGATTGCTGGATCACGAACGATTCGGCAACCGACCCCATGTTCGGCCCAAGCTGGGTCAGCGGCCACCAGCGAAACGATTCGAATAACGCTCCCAGCAATAGCAACATGCCGCCCAATGCGTAGAACGACACGATGGCCAGTTGCAGTAGCACCGTAGACACCGGCGTGCTTTGCTGGCCGCTGAGCGGATTGGTCATCTGCACATTGTTGTAGCCTGCAAGGTCGTCGATCAGCAGGCCAACGCTCTCGGCGATCCAGAACACCGTCGATGCTGCGAACCCGATCAGCAGACCGATGAAGGCCTCCTTGAACACCACCCCGACCAGGCCGACCGTCTGGATCTTCGCCAGCGCATCGGCCGGTTGCCCATAGGCGATGAACGAGCTCAGGACGTAGATCACGCCGTTGCGCGCAATCCCGGGAAGACTGTCCTGCGCCGTTGCCGGCAGCACGATGAACATCACGAACACACGCACCCCGCACAGTGCCAGCAGGGCCAATAGCGACACGCCCTGCGAGGAAAGGGCCAGCAATGCTTCGGTGACGTCGTTCATCGGGCGCCCCTCTGCGCGGCGCGGTGCGAACGCAGCGCGACCAGCGCCTCGATTGCGTCTTCCTCTTCTGCCGCGTCGCGTTGCGCCTGCCGGGCGCGGCGCGCACTGGCGGCTTTGTCTGCGTATACCTGCGCCTGTGCCTGCAGCTTGCTCAGTGCCTGCTGCACGGATGCCAGTTCATCGCGCGCGCTCTGCAACGACTGATCCGCCGCTGCCTGCGCCTGCTCGGCGGCGCGACAAGCCTCGACCAGCACGGTGCGAAAGCGTTCATGCTGCAGGATCGTGTCGATGTCGATCGACGCCCCTACACCGGCCTTGTCCAACAGTGCGGCATCGCACTCGGCCAAGCGCGTGGTGCAAGCGCCTGCTTCCTGTCTGCACCTGGCAAGTTCGCGGTCGCAGTGTTCCAGCGCACGCCTGCAATCGCTCAGGCGTTCCTGCATGCGCTCGCTGCGGCGCACCTTGAGCTGATGCAGGACCGACCAGGTGTGGGCAGGCTCACGCATCGTCGGTCACGCTGGCCAGCTGTTCCAGCGTACGTTCGTACGCACTGAGCTGGTCGGTCGGTTGGCTGAGAAAGTCGCGGATCGCATCGATCCGGTCGATCGCCTCGTCGGCAACCGCGTCGCTCCCCTCGCGGTATTCGCCCACCTGCACCAGCGTTTCCACTTCGTTGTACTTGGCGAGCAGGCGCCGCAACCGTCCGGCGGCCTGGGAATGGTCTGATGGGACGATCTGGCTCATCACCCGGCTCAGGCTGGCCAACACGTCGATCGCCGGATACTGGTTCTTGGCCGCGATCTCGCGAGAGAGAATCAGGTGCCCGTCGAGGATGCCGCGCACTTCTTCGGCGATCGGATCGCTGCCGGTCTCGTCCTCGGCCAGCACGGTGTAGAACGCGGTGATCGAGCCGCTCTCGCCCATGCCCGCACGTTCGAGCAGGCGCGGCAACTCGGCGAACACCGATGGCGGAAAGCCCCGGCGTGTGGGCGGCTCGCCGGCAGCCAGACCGATCTCGCGTTGCGCACGGGCAAAGCGCGTCAGCGAATCCATCATCAGCAGGACGCGCAGGCCACGATCCCGGAAATACTCGGCGATGGCGGTGCCGACATAGGCGGCCTTGGCGCGCTCGATCGACGAACGATCCGAGGTTGCACAGACCACCACGCTGCGCGCCAGGCCATCTTCGCCAAGAATCAGCTCGATGAACTCGCGCACCTCGCGCCCGCGCTCGCCGATCAGCACGATCACGTTGACATCGCACTGCGTGCCGCGCGCGAACATTCCCATCAAGGTGCTCTTGCCGACGCCGGCTGCGGCGAAGATGCCCATGCGCTGGCCCTCGCCCAGCGTCATCAGGCCATCCACGATCCGCACGCCGGTCGGCATGGGGTGTTCAATCAGCCGCCGACGCATCGGGTCCGGTGCCTGCGCCTGGATCGGTACCCAGGTGTCGCAGGCGATGGCTCCCTGCCCGTCCGACGGCACGCCCAGGCCATCGAGCACGCGCCCCAGCAAGGCCGGTCCGACCGGCACCGCCAACGGGCGGCCCAATCCGATCACGCGCGTCTCGCGCGACAGCCCGATCAGCTCGCCGAACGGCGCCAGCAACGCCAGATCGCGACTGAAGCCCACCACCTCGGCCCGCTGCAACACGCTGCCATCGCGCTGGCGCAACTCGCACACCTCGCCCAGGCTGACCTGCACGCCGGCCACCTTGAGCATGGTGCCGACGACTTCGACCACCTTGCCGTAGCGACGACCGAACGCGAGCGTGGCCAGCTCGCGCTCGAGCGTGGTCTCCAGCAGGGGCGCCTCAGCCAGCATCCGCGAGCTCCTCCGGTGCAGCCAATACACGACGAATGACGCGCCGCAGACTGCGCAGCTGATCGCGCAGATCGGTCTCGAACACGCCCGTGTCCCATTCGCACACGCAGGCGCCCACGGCCAGGTCGGCATCGCCGCACAGCTCTATTTGCAGGGTCCAGCCCGCCTCGGTGGCGGCCGCATCGAAGGCGCGCCGCGCAGCGTCCACCGCGTCGGGGTGCACGCTGACGCGCAGGGCCTTGGCCTCGTCCAGGGCACCTTCCAGCGCCTGCGCCGCCCGCGCATACAGCGCCGCAGGGTCGTGTCCGAGGATGATGTGTTCGCAGGTGCGCGCCACAATCTCGGCCAGGCGCTCACGTGCCCGCTGCGCGGCCGTTTCGGCGGCAAAGGCATGGCGCAGGCCGGATTCGTTCCACTCATCGAGCTGGCGTCGCAGACCGGCTGCATATCCCAGGCGTGCGCTGCGCTCGGCCTTTTGGCGCGCATCCTCAAGGATCGCTTCGGCCTGCTGCTTGGCCTCGTCGATCAGCGTCTGTGCCCGTGTCTGCGCCTGGCTCAGGGCCTGCTCGCAGCGTGCGTGCACCTCGGCAGTGGCAGCATCCAGCGTCAACACCGAGGCCAGCGCCTCGCGCGGAATGACATCGCACTCCAGGCCGATCGCATCGGGCGTTGACCTCAACCACAGACGCATGACGCCTCCGGCATCAGGGTGGGAAGCGCACTCAGGAACGCATCGCTCGCCCCGTCTGCTGCGACGGTGGCCACCTGCGCGGCGTCCAACGGCAAGGACAGCGCCAGCAGCTTGGCAACAACCGGATTGGACCAGACGCCATCGGCCTGCATCCGACGCCACCCGTCGCCGACCCACGCTGCCTGGTCGGCATCGCGTGGCAACAAGGGCACGGGTAGGCCGGCGGACGCGTTCTGACGCACATGCTCAAGCACGGCCGGCCCCACACACTGTTCGAGCCAGTCCAGACGTTCGCGCTCGATACAACGGCGCACGGCCAGCCCGCGCGAAAACAGCGCCCGCGCGATCAGGACCTGCGCCAATTGCGCGGCCGTCAGTAGGGCCAGTTGATTCGCCTGCAGGCCGAGTGCAGACGGCGATACTCCCGACCACCCCGACCACGCCTGGATTACCCGCTTACGGCGGTAGACGGGCGCCACTGCCCAGCCCGACGCTGCCACCGGGCCAAGCCAATGCGCCACCCGTGCGGGGTCCAGCGATTCGGCCAGATGCGCCAATGCGTCCGTCCAACGCTGAACACATCGTGCTGCAGTGTCGATCCGCGTGTTGTCCATCCCGTGCTCACCCGGCTTTGCCTTTCGTCAACTCGCGCAGGCGTTGCCAGCCGCCCCAGCGGCCCGCCTGCGGGTTTGGCCACCAATACAGGGCCGCCGCAACCGCCAGACCCAACGCCAACGCACATCCGGCCAACCACGGCCACGGTGAAGATTTCGGCGGTGCCGATACGGTGAACTGCGCATCGCTCTCCGCTCCACCCGGCACCAGCGTCACACTGACGTTTTCGTAGGTGAGTCCTTCCACGCTGTGCATGACCATTGTCTTGATGTTGGGCACCAGGCTGGTCAAGTCGCTACCGACGCGGAACTTGATGAACACCGCAGCGCTGGACGGTTTGACCGAGGTGGAAAGCGGATCGTTGTTGGGCAGCACGATTTCCACATCGGCCGAGATCACCCCATCGATATTCGACAAGGTCTGCGATAGCTGCTGCGACACGCCATAGATGAAACGCACGCGTTCTTCGGTGGGCGTGGAGATCAGCCCGTCCTTCTTGAACATCTCGCCGAGATTGGCATGCCGCTCATGCGGCAAGCCGTGCGCGCGCAGCACCTCCAGCGAATAGGACACCTGATCGTGCGGTGCGTTCACCGCCCAGGTCTTGCCATCGTCCGGGGTGACCTTGGACGCGTCTACGCCGGCATGCAGCAGCACCTCGAGCATGTCGTTCGCATCATTTTCGGTGAGCCCGGAATACAGCTGCTGACTGCACGCAGACAGCAGCAGCGCCACCAGCAGCACCACCAGATATCTCAGCGCGCGCATGCTATTGGTTCTTGACCAGTGTCTGCACGGCGTTCTTTCCCGACTGCGCTACGCCGACGCTGACATTGAGGTTGAAGCCGACCATGGTCAGCTCGTGCATCAACTTGATCTGCTGCGCTGCCATTTCCTGCAGCCCCATGGTCGGTGCCTGCATGCTGAAGGCATCGATATGCTCGGCGATGGTGCGCACGCCATCGTTCTGCACGTCGACCACCCGGCTCATCATGCTCGGGTTGCCCACCCGCTGCATGGCGGGCGGCAACGGGCTGGAGGACTGCATCAGCGCTTGAAAGCGATTCACCAGCGCCTGGTTGGGCGCTGCCACCGGCGACAGCGCCTGGGCGGTGGCAGCACTGGCGCCGGTAATCGCTTGGACAGGAGGAATGAGCGTCATCGCATACTCCTATGGGGTCGGGACTGGCGTCACTCAGGCACGCAGGTATTGCGAATTTGGAACTTCCATCGGTGCTGAAGATTCGACCGGCACGTCCGCCGGCGCGGCCGTTGGGGTTTTTCGTCCGGACAGCGCCTTGACCAGGGCAACGGCGTCGGCATCGGCGTCTTCTTCGATCAGCCCGTCTGCAATGCCATGCCACGACTGGTCGCCCATCGCGAACAGGCAGCAGGCGTACAAGGCCTTGCACAGCGGCTTGGAGCCGGCGTCGCCCTCCAGCTCACGCAGCAGGCGCGCGCCTTCCACGTAATTGCCGCGCTTGATCGAAATCCATGCATCGAACGTGTCGAGCGCTTTCAGGTCTGGCCGCAGTACCCGGACTGCGGCCAGGACCGCGGCAGCGTCCTGAATCTTGTCATGGGTGAGTCCGACCGTGATCAGTTCGATGAGCCCACTCACGACCGACCCGGGACATTGAATCTTCTCCACACTGCACCTCGTTTTAATGGAATGCGGACCGTACACGTGGGGAAAGCTACGCGCGCCACGGCGGCCAGATCCTTTTGGAAACGAATATCGGAATTCGCTGGCGAACAAATCATTCCGGCTTCGCCAGGCTATCCACACATTCGCCTGGCACGCGGATCGCTCGACCACAGCCGCCCACAATCGGGGGCGCAGCGATCGCGGAAGGAGCAGGCAATGTCGGAAGAAAAAACCGAGAAGCCGACCGAGAAGAAACTGCGGGATGCGCGCAAGGACGGGGAAGTGCCGGTCAGCCCGGACGTCACTGCAGCCGCGGCGCTCTTCGGCGCGTTATTGGTGATGAAATCGGCCGGCGATTACTTCGCAGATCACGTGCGCGCATTGATGACGATCGGCTTCGATTTTCCGGAGAATACACGCGATGCAGCGGCGATAAACCGCGCACTCGGCCATCTCGGCATCCAGGGATTGCTGTTGATGCTGCCGTTCTTGGTTGCGTGCCTGGTGGCTGGCATGGCAGGCGGTGCGTTCCAGACCGGCCTGAATGCCTCGCTCAAACCGGTGGCGCCCAAGTTCGATTCCCTCAATCCCGCTGCCGGGGTCAAGAAACTCTTTTCGTTGCGAAGTCTCATCAACTTACTGAAGCTGATCGTCAAGGCCATCTTGATTGGGGTGGTGCTGTGGGTCGGTATCCGCGCCCTCATGCCGATGATCATCGGGCTTGCCTACGAAACACCGGTCGACATTGCCCAAATTGCCTGGCGCACCCTGGGCATGCTCTTCGCACTGGGCGTGCTGCTGTTCGTACTGGTGGGCGCGGCAGACTGGAGCGTGCAGCACTGGCTGTTCATCCGCGACAAGCGAATGAGCAAGGACGAGCAAAAGCGCGAATTGAAGGAAAGCGAAGGCGATCCCGAAATCAAGGGCAAGCGTAAGGAATTTGCCAAGGAACTGGTCTTCGGCGACCCACGCGAACGCGTCGCCAAGGCCAAGGTGATGGTGGTCAACCCGACCCATTACGCAGTGGCGCTGGCCTACGAGCCCGATGACTTCGGCCTACCGCAGGTCGTTGCCAAGGGCGTGGACGATGGTGCGCTGGAACTGCGTGCCCTTGCGCATAACCAGGGCATCCCGATCGTCGCCAATCCGCCCCTTGCCCGTGCGCTGTACCAGGTTGAATTGGGCGACGCAATTCCCGAGCCCTTGTTCGAAACGGTTGCGGTGGTGTTGCGCTGGGTCGATGAGCTCGGTCGGGACCACGACGACGGTGATGGAGCTCTGCCATGCTAGGAGACCGCGTACGCGCGACAAGATATTTCGCTTACAGCGGCGAAGTGGCCATCGCTGCCCTGGTGGTGGCGGTCATCGGGCTGATGATCCTGCCGCTGCCAACGCCCATGATCGATACGCTGCTGGGCATCAACATCACCCTGAGCGTGGTGCTGCTGATGGTCACGATGTATGTGCCCGACTCGATCTCGCTCTCGTCGTTTCCTTCCCTGCTGCTGTTCACCACGCTATTGCGGTTGTCGCTGAATATCGCCTCGACAAAGTCGATCCTGCTGCATGCCGAGGCGGGCCATATCATCGAGAGCTTCGGCGAGTTGGTGGTCGGCGGCAATCTGGTGGTGGGCCTGGTGGTTTTCTTGATCATCACCACCGTGCAGTTCATCGTGATCGCAAAGGGCTCCGAACGCGTTGCTGAAGTCGGTGCGCGCTTCACCTTGGACGCAATGCCCGGCAAGCAGATGAGTATCGATGCCGACCTGCGTGGCGGCAACTTGACCGCAGATGAGGCACGCCGCAAACGCGCGCGGCTGGCCATGGAAAGCCAACTGCACGGCGGCATGGACGGCGCCATGAAATTCGTCAAGGGCGATGCGATCGCCGGCCTGGTCATTACCATGGTCAACATCCTGGCCGGCATCGTGGTCGGCGTGACGTACCACGGCATGACGGCCGGCGACGCCGCTAACCGCTTTGCGATCCTGTCGGTGGGCGATGCCATGGTGTCGCAGATCGCGTCACTGCTGATATCGGTGGCTGCCGGCGTCATGATCACCCGCGTGGCGAACGAGAACGAGACCAGGCTCAGCTCGCTCGGGCTCGATATCGGCCGCCAGCTCACCAGCAACGCGCGTGCCCTGATGGCAGCGAGCGTGCTGCTGGCCTGCTTCGCGTTCGTCCCTGGCTTTCCGGCCGTGCTGTTCCTGTTGCTGGCAGCGGCCGTCGGCGCCGGCGGTTATACGATCTGGCGCAAGCAACGCGACATCAGCGGTACCGATCAGCGCAAGTTGCCGTCGACGAGCCGGAAAGGTGCCAAAGGCGAGGCGCCGCATATTCGCAAGAACGCCCCCGATTTCGCCTCGCCTTTGTCGATGCGGCTGTCGCCGCAGCTGGCCGCTCAGCTGGACCCTGCGCGGCTGGATCAGGCGATCGAAAGCGAGCGCCGCCAATTGGTCGAGTTGCTGGGTTTGCCGTTTCCCGGGATCGCGATCTGGCAGAGCGAGTCCCTGCACGACATGCAATACGAGGTGCTGATTCACGATGTCCCCGAGACACGCGCCGAATTGGAGAACACCGATGACATGCAGGCAGCATTGGCGCGGCAGGCCATCGCACCCCTGCATGCACGCGCGCACTTGTTCGTCGGTATCCAGGAAACCCAGTGGATGCTGGAGCAGGTGTCCGTGGACTACCCGGGGCTGGTTGCGGAGGTGAACAAGGCAATGCCCGCCCAGCGCATTGCCGATGTGTTGCGACGCCTACTGGAAGAACGGATTCCGGTGCGCAATATCAAGAGCATCCTGGAAAGTCTGGTGGTATGGGGTCCGAAGGAAAAGGATCTTCTGATGTTGACCGAGTATGTGCGCTGCGATCTGGGCCGTTATCTTGCGCACACCGCAACCGCAGGCACCGGGCAGCTACCCGCAGTAATGCTCGACCATGCGGTGGAACAACTGATCAGGCAATCGATTCGCGCGACCGCGGCCGGCAATTTCCTGGCACTTCCGCCCGAGCAGGCGAACCAGCTTGTCGAACAGGTCGAACGCATCGTCGGCGATCAGGCGCAGCATCCGCTGGCGGTGGTGGCATCGATGGACGTCCGCCGCTATGTGCGCCGCATGATCGAAGCACGGCTGACGTGGCTGCAGGTCTACTCGTTCCAGGAGCTGGGTTCGGAGGTGCAACTGCAACCGATCGGCAGAGTGGTGGTGTGATGCGCAAGCCGCCGCTCCGCCCTGTGCGCATCCTGCCGGTCAGCGGCGGACTGCAGCGGCCGGCGGCTGCCGCCACGCCTGCTCGGTCGGCGCAGCGCTCCAGCTTCCTGCAACTGCGTCAGCGTCTGCGCAGCGCCCAGCTCGCGCTTCCCTGCATGGTGTTGTCACCGCAGTGCGACGAAGATCGGCCGGAATCTGATGCCGAGGAGAGCTTCACCGAGGCGCATGACAGCGCACCCATACAAACGGACACGCCATTCCGTATCGACGCGCCGAAACACCAGGCGCCGTCGCAAGGCACCGACGATGGCACCGTAGGGCGACAGATTGCGACCGAGTGGATACGCACGCAACGCGCCCAGATGGCGATCGACCACATCGCGCTGCGCGTGGCCGAGTTCTGCAACGCCACGCCAGTGCGCAGCGCAGGCAGCTGGGAAGCCTGGCTGGATATCGATCAAGAGGTCGTTGCACAAACCACGTTGTTTTTGCGGCTTTCGCCGGACCAGCTATCGCTTCGCTTCAATACCCGTTCGCCTGACGCGCGCGAGGTACTTTGGTGCGGAAGGCAGCGTCTGGAGGCTGCGCTGACGTCCACGCTGAGCAGCACGCTCCAGATCAGCATCGAGGTTGTCTAACGCGGCACTGGCGACAGAAAGCCATTTGGAGGAACTCCATCTTGCTAACCGAGCAGAGCCAGGCTCCACCGGCACGTGCACTCTCCCAGGCGTTGACGCGCGTTGCGGCCGAGCGCGCACAGCTGGGCAGGGTGTTCGGCGACCCACGCGCGGCACGCCACTGCGGCTTCGTCACGCATTGCCGTCGCATCTCACCCAGTGATGCGGCCCGCCTGCGACTGCAGTTGGACACCGGCCAGATGGATATGCGGATTGCCGCACGCGATGGCCTAGCGCCGCTATTGAACGAGGACGACGACGCCCTCCGCGTTTCGCTCGCAGGAATGTTGCTGGCCGATCGCCTGGGCGCGCTTGCGCCGCTCGGCCTGGGCGCTGCCGAGGTGATCGGCTTCGAGCGCGATGCAGCGCCGGACCACTGCCACGGCATCGGCATCACGCTGGGCGATCTGGATGCGATTGCGCTGACGGCAAGCGCGTCGCTGCTGGCCACGCTGCAGGCTGCAGTCGACGGACTTGCCGGGCCTACGCAGCTGCCAGCCTGGCTGGCTGCACTGCGCGTCAACACGCGCCTGCGCATCGGCGGGCGCGCCGCATCGGCGGCAGTGCTGCAGTCGCTGCGGCCTGGCGATGTCTTGCTGCATTGCACCGCCTCGGCGGCGGTCACCAGCGGCGAGGTGCTCTGGGGTATCGCCGGAGGCGCGGTATTGCGCGCTCCGGTGCGCTTGAACCTGCAACAGATGATTCTGGAGGCCACCCCCACCATGCAGCACGATACGTTTGAGCCGGACGTCGCGCCGTCCACCAGCAATGTGGCGGAACTGGAACTGCCGGTGCAACTGGAAGTGGATCAACTTGCGCTGTCTCTATCGACCTTGTCGGGTTTGCAGCCCGGGCAGATCCTGGAGTTGTCGGTGCCCGTCGATCAAGCCGACATCCGCCTGGTCGTTTACGGCCAGACCATCGGCACCGGCAGGCTACTGGCAGTGGGCGAACATCTGGGTGTGCAGATCCTCAGCATGTCGGAGAGCACGCATGCAGATGCCTGACGTTGGCTCGCTGCTGCTGGTGGTCATCATGCTGGGCTTGCTGCCCTTCGCAGCGATGGTGGTCACCTCCTACACCAAGATCGTGGTCGTGCTCGGCCTGCTGCGCAATGCGATCGGTGTACAGCAGGTGCCGCCGAACATGGTCCTCAATGGCGTTGCATTGCTGGTGTCGTGCTTTGTGATGGCGCCGGTGGGCATGGAAGCGTTCAAGGCCGCACAGAACTACGGTGCCGGATCGGACAACAGCCGCGTGGTGGTGCTGCTCGACGCCTGCAGGGAGCCGTTCCGGCAATTCCTGCTCAAGCACACACGCGAGCGCGAAAAGGCCTTTTTCATGCGTTCCGCACAGCAGATCTGGCCCAAGGACAAGGCTGCCACGCTCAAGTCGGACGACCTGCTCGTCCTGGCACCGGCTTTCACGCTCAGCGAATTGACCGAAGCCTTCCGCATCGGGTTTCTGTTGTATCTGGTGTTCATCGTCATCGACCTGGTGGTGGCCAACGCGCTGATGGCGATGGGCCTTTCGCAGGTCACCCCGACCAACGTGGCGATCCCGTTCAAGCTGCTGCTGTTTGTCGCCATGGATGGCTGGTCGATGCTGATTCATGGCCTGGTTCTGAGCTATCGGTGACGCCGTGGACCACGACGATCTAGTGCGATTTACCTCCGAAGCCTTGCTGCTCTGCCTCAAGGTGTCCTTGCCGGTGGTCGGCGTCGCTGCGCTGGCCGGGCTGCTGATCGCCTTCGTCCAGGCGGTGATGTCGCTGCAGGACGCATCGATCTCGTTCGCGCTCAAGCTGGTGGTGGTGGTGGCTGCCATTGCCGTAACAGCACCGTGGGGCGCCTCGGCCATCATGCAGTTCGGCCAGGCATTGATGCAGGCGGCATTCCCATGATCCGTCGCATTTCGCCCGGCACCTTGCGGCCCTCGGTTTCCATCGAGCATGGCGGCTCGCATCACCATGGCGATCATCATGCCGATGCGGCAGGCACCAGCGCGGGGTCGCCTACCGACATTGCGGCACGAGCTCCGCGCCTGCGCCCTGCTCCACCGCGCAGGCGACGACGCGGGATCCGGTCGCTGGACGGCCAGGAGGATGAATTCGACGCCACCGAGCAGGAAGAGGCCGAAGCCAAGCGCGAGTGCGTACTGCGCGGACGGGTGAGCGTGGCCGTCGTTGCAGCCCAGGGGCGTGAGCAGGGCCAGGGCGATCAGCATGGCGGTGGCCGCAACGCGCATGCCGACGATCCGCAGACAGGACCGTGGCAGGCGGCCGCACCAGCAGATTTTAGCGATGGCGTACGTGCGCGCATCGACGGCATTCTCGATCGCTATGTGATGACGCGCGACGCCGATCCGATGGTCAGGCGACACGCGCTTGCCGCTGCGCTTGTCGAGCTACGCGCCATCGGCGTTTCGCATCCCGCCCTCGCCTCGTTGACCACGACGGTCTGGAGATTGATGCGGGAGCATTTTCGCTCGTCCGGCAGGGCCACCCCGGCCGAAAATCTGCAGGCTTTACGGAAGCGATTGATGGAGCTGATGCCATCAGAGCTGGAACCAGTGCCAGCACTCCGCAACTTTCACCTTTTGCTCCCGTTGATACTGCTGAATGCGGAAAAGCCGCGCAGGCAGGTCGATCGTACACATGCCATCACACGTCTGAACACACTGCTGATTGAGCAACCACAACAGGCGGCTCAGGAGGTTCGCCCATGACCATGCAGCTTCGCGTACTGACAGGAACCCACGCAGGCGCACGATTAGATTTGGCACAAGGTCGTTACACCCTGGGGAGCGATCCCCAAACCGATATCCGAATAGACGATTGGCCTGGTTGCTCACTCATTCTCGAGGTAGACCATGACGGTCAAATCCGATATAGCAGCGACACGCTACCAGAAACATCTTTTGTTGCGTTTCAGCCAGTTCGCTTCGGCCCCCTTGTACTGTGTGTTGGCGAGGCTGCTGCCGATTGGCCAGACGATGTGGCGCTGCTGGAGCGGCTGCTTTCCCCAGCCCCCACGCCGGCGCCGCCCGCGTCCAGGCGCAAAGTCCTGCGCACTGCGGTGGGTGCCATGCTAGCGCTTTCTGCCGCGGCGTTGATCCCCTCGTTGCAACCGGCATTTCTGTCCGATGCCGCCCCCCCGCAGCGTCCAGAAAATGCAGTCAACCAGGCCAACGCCTTGTTGAAACAACTCGGTTTTCGCGAAGCGCACGCCCAACGCGTCGGCACGCGCGTGCTGATCGAAGGCCTGGTCCCCAGTAGCGCCGATGCTGCGCGCTTGCGTGCGCAGGTGCATCGCTACCATCCAGGCGTTGCCGTCAACGTGGCCGTGGTGGACGAGGTCGTTGCAACGCTGCGCGATACCCTGGCTGACCCCGCTCTCAGCGTACGTTACCAGGGCGATGGCATTTTCTCGGTGTCCGGCAGCAGCGACTACGCAGAACGCTCAAGCCGCCGGATTGCCGATGTCCGCAGCGACCTGGGCCCTGAGGTACGTGCGCTGCACGTGGAGATCAGCCAGCAAGATCCGTCCATCAAGCTGCCGGACAATTACGACGCGGCATTGCTCGCCGACGGCCTGCATTATGTCGAGACGCCGGACGGTACCAAGCACATGACATCCCTGCCGCAGCAGGCGGCGCAATGAGAGCCCACTATGTTCGATGCCATGACCGAGACGGTCACCCAGGATATGAGCAAGATTTTGCAAACCAAGGCGATGGATGTGTCTGGCGAGCGGCTGCGCAGCATCGAGGCAGCCCTGCACGCGACAGCGCAACAGCTTTATGCGCACTGGTCCGCCGCGAGCGATCAGGTTGTTCGCAACGACTTCACCGTGGTGCACGACGGCATCAATGCCGCGCGCGAAATCGTCGCACACATCTCCGGAATGCCTTGATCATCGATTTACTTGGCCATGGTGGTCAAGCAAAACGCGCCAACAGGCGCTACATGTTGCGTTTACCTATCTAAGGAGTATTTGTATGCCAGCTATACAATCTTTAGGGTCAATGTTCGGCCAGGGCGTTGATGCGGTCACATCGGACCTTTCAAGCAGATGGAGCAATCACATGACCACTCAGGCGTCGGGCAATCAGATGAATAATCTGATGGGTAGCATTGGCGATTCAGCCGCCCAGCAGGAGCGCATGAACAACTACCTAACTATGAAGAAGAACGAACTTGACTTCAACGTCGCGCTCAACAAGTTCATCGGCAAGGCAGGCGACAACGCGAAGCAGCTGGTTGGCCAGTAACCGGTACAGGCATGCGCAGGGCTTGTAGGGGGTCCTGCGCATGTACCACCGCCGATGAGCAGCGCACGATTCGAAACCATCGTTCGACAGATGTGCGAGGCCTTGGGCCTACCGGATGTGCAGTCTGTGCTCAGCAGGCGTGCGCTCTGGGTAGAAGGGTTTGAAGTCTACCTCCACGAGCCGACGCCACAGCCCGACGACGAGGTGCAGGAACAGGCACTGTATCTGCGCATCTCCTACGGGCTGCCACCTGCCGGACGGACATTGACGGTTTACCGGCTTTTGTTGGAAGCCAATCTGTCCGTGTACGCGCAAGACCAGGCACAGCTTGGACTGAATGATGCCGGCGTCATCGTCCTGATCGTGCGCGTGCCGCTGGACGATGATGTGGATGGATCATGGATATGCGATCTGCTTGCCCACTACGCCGAGCATGGTCATTACTGGAACAATAATATCTTCGTTGCGCACGACGAAATGTTCGAAGGAATCGCAACCGGCAATTTTCTGTGGCTGCGCGCCTGATACATGCTTGTTGGCATATTGCCGCAACGTCAATCATGGCTGCGGCCGCGCCGATCAGCCACGGCACAACAACTTGGCTTGCCAGCCACCTCAGCCCAGCTTGACACCCTATCTGCCCGATGTCACGAGTGGCTCTGAGTGAAATTCACTTGGCCACTTCGATCTTGGCATCTCTGCCATCTGTCTTGGCTTGCGCCCCGGTAGACGTCAGGTGTAGGAGACATCGTAGGCCTCCATTGCCAGCGTACCGCGATCGCCGACACTGCACAGACCAAAGAACGGCGCGGGCTGATGTTCTACACCGTGCACAGCCGCTACAGCCGCTTACGCAGCGGTACTGTTGGCGCTAACGGAGGGCACGACCGCTTTGCCGGCGAGTTCTTTCCGGCGTTGGGATTCCGCGTTAAGGCCGGCGCGTCCCGAAACGACTGCGCAGCCGAGTCGCAGATGCAATGCCTGCCTCGTGCAGTGAGCAGCCTACGACGCGGCTCGAAGTATGTGGCCGTGGCATTCCATCCTTGCTGGTGACGGCTAACCTGCCAGACACCACCATCAAGCCACAGACGCGACGACAGTGACGTCTGTGGCGGAGGCGGACAACCATCCTGAGTATCAGCGGCAGCTGAGCGCTCATGCTCGCCCGCTCTGCCACTGACGAAGTTCTTCGCTGTCATGCAGTGCACGCTTGAGCGTTTGCAGCTCACCATACAGTGCCTGCGTAGCCGCGTCGCGGGGTACGCCGCTAAGCGTTTGACTCCAACCCTCGCGCAGTGCAGTGCGTACCGCATCGATGGTCGCGATCGAGACGGACTGCCTGCCGATCTCTGTACGCAATGTCTCCAGGGCCATACGCAGTGTCTGGCCAAGCGGCCCAGGTCTAGGCGCAGCGCGCACCCCTTCCTCCATGGCACGCTCTGCCTCGGCAAGTGTCGGCCCCGAGAGCCTGACGATCGTCTGGTCCACGGGCTCGGCCAGGGCCTCAAAGGCTCGTTCGATGGTGCGTTGATGCTCGGCTGCAAGCGCGGCACGTTCGTTGTCCAGGCGCGCCGCCTGGGAGGTATTGGCGCCGTTCTTGGCCTTGAGCGCATTCCATAACATATCGCTGAACAGGGTTTGTATGGCCTGCTGCACGACCACAGCCTTGGAATTGATTAGTTCGCCAGCAACAGGGAGGTTGCTCCAGCCACGCAACGGCGACGCGATCATGTGCCCAGCCCCAACTGACGCAAAGGTGACCAGCACATTACTCAGCATGTGGCGAGCAAGCAGGTCGCGCGCCGTCGTGACGACCGCGTTCGCGCTGGTAAAACCCTGCCTTGCCAAAGCCAGGGCTTCCTTTCCGATTTCCAGTAAATACCTGGGCGGAAAATGCACGGCGTCGGACCATTGTGCAGGCCGGCGCGTTTTGTCGGGCAATGCCAATACGAACAGATTCAATCGTTGCTGTCCTCCAAGCAGATCCGGGACGCTCATCTGCCCCGTACGTGCCACGGCTTTGCCTGTTTCAAGCAATGCCTTTTGCACGATCCCGGCGCCGCCACTGGCGAGCGCGCTCAGCCCCAGCTGGCCGGCCGGCGTCAGCAAACCCCGGGCACTACCGCTCCGCCGCGCGCCATTGAACCCTCCATCGATCGCTGGCTTGAGCAACAAGGTATCGAGTGACCTATCCTCCAAGGTCGCTTGGCGCTGAGTGATCCCCAGGCGGCGGTCGTAGGTCTGGGCCTTGAGTTCGGCAAGCGTCGGCGCACTGTTCTCGCCCAGGCGCCTGAAACGCTTGCCCCCAGCGGTGACTTCCAGAATGACTGGCGGTGGATCGGGCACCAGGATTTTGGGGTCGATAGCCTGGAACCTCGGCAAGTTGGCGACGCGCGCGCGGCGGTCCATTGCCGGGATCAACAATGTATCGCCGGTGTAGGACGCCGTTCCCGCCGTCGCACCAGCAAGCGCAAGCGTCGCTGCACTCAGTTGCTCCTCGTCAGCCGCGTGGGCGCCAACGTAGGCCGCAGCCGTGGCCAGCCCGATCGGGTTGCGCATCGCGCCGGTGATGAACGCCCTGAGACATTCGTAGACGATCGGCAATGTTGCTTTCGTGCCTTCGGGCTTCATATCACCAACGGCTCGGTACCCGGCACCCGGGCCGAAGGCGGTGATGCGTTCCTGCACGCGTGCGTCCGCCCATTCAAGATAGCTGGCCTGCAGGGCAGCCTGCTCTTCCGAGGGCGCAGCAAATGGCAGAGCGTCCAGGCGGGCTCGTAGCTGCGCTTTTACCTCGGCGGCCGCCGCTGTGCTGCGTTCGGCATAGGTCGCCGCAGCGGCAGGCACATCCGATGTTTCGGTTTCCGGAGGTGGGGACGCGATCTGCGCGGTGTAAAGGGTTGCGTCCGACGACTGCGACGACTCGGACCGATGTGATCCGCCGAGCATGGGTCCTTCTTCATCTGCATGAGGCCTGGCGCGATCGGCCAAAGATGCGCGGCGACCACGCAGCGCCGCACTTGAAGAGGCCAGGCCCGCAAGCGGGCCGGTCGGTGCCCGTTCTTCCCGCAGGGTAGCAACATCTTCGGTCTGCGTTGGTTGTACGGGAAGGCGCGAGGTTGCACAGCTACTGGAAGCGGTCCCGATATCGCTGGAGAGTTTCATGAGGCCACCTTCATCGTCGTATCGACCTGCGTCGCCAGCGCGTCCAGCACGACACGGGCAACCACCTGCCCACGGTCCAGTGCAGCGGCCACCTCTTCAGGCGTGCGCACGAGCAACAGCGGACAGACGCAGAGCAGACCAAGATCCGAGAGCGTGAGCCGCCAACCATACTCGGTCAGCAGCTGCTCCTGCAGCGACAGCAGGGTCACCACCTCGTCGCCACCGAATTCACGTGCCGCCAGGGGCAAGATCACTTCCGGAAAGGCCATCAATTCGTCTTGCTCTACCTGCGTATGGACACGGCACAGCATGCCGGCTGGCCCCAGAATGGTTTCGCCTTCGCCGAGCCGCTGCGCAAGCTCTCCCGGCAAGCCGAGACATGCGCTCAGGCCGATAAAGAAAGCGGTATTCGCTGATTTTCGATTGTGCGATTCCAACGTCATCAGAGGTACTCCGTGAGGACATATTCGATGTAGGACTCATGCACCAACATGTCGTGCCAATGCACCAATTGTGTGCGGCAAGATTGTCTTGCGCCGTGCTTCGCGCCCGAGCGAAGCACAGCGAACCACCTGCGCTGCACACGAAGCTGGGGCACGGCTAATCGGCTAACCAAAACCTGCGCCACACTTTCGGAGCGGACACAAGCGAAGCGGAGGCGGCTTCGATCCGGTGAGTCATCCGGCGCGACAGCTGTACCTAAGGATGGTCTGATCAATGCGGCCAGAGGATGCGTCGACCCGCATCGGTAGCGCTGACTACGCTCACACCTTCGGTTTTTCGCTGTTTCCAGCGCATTCTCGGGGCGTTCTCCCCATTACAGGCACAACTTCCCAACGGCAGGCATCAACTGCTTCCGCTTCAGCCACAGGTTCGACAGCGCAAAGAGCGTCAGCACCTGCGCGGTGTTTTTGACCAGGCCGCGATAGCGCACCTTGGCATAGCCAAACTGGCGCTTGATCACCCGAAACGGATGTTCCACCTTCGCACGCAGGCTGGCCTTGGTGTGCTCCCAGCGCTTGGCCAACTTCAGTTCGCGCTTGTTCTTGATCTGCTTCAGCTTCGAGGGCTTCTCCGCGATCAGGTAGCGTAGCTTGCGCTTGCCCTTGATCTCATCGCGCTTCTCAAGCCCGGTGTAGCCGCTGTCCCCACACACCGTGTCTTCCTTGCCATGCAGCAGCTTGTGCGCTTGCGTGATGTCCGCCACGTTGGCTGCCGTGCATTCCACGTGGTGCACTAGGCCGGATTCATCATCCACTCCAATGTGCGCCTTCATCCCGAAGAAGTATTGGTTGCCCTTCTTGGTCTGGCGCATCTCCGGATCGCGCTCACCGTCCTTGTTCTTGGTCGAACTGGGCGCAGAGATAATCGTGGCATCCACAATCGTCCCGCCGCGCAGGCTCTGACCCTTGCGCGACAGATGCGCGTTCACCCGATTGAACAGCTTGCGCGCCAAATCGTGCTGCTCCAGCAGATGGCGAAAGTTGAGAATCGTCGTCTCGTCCGGCACCTCATCCAGCCCGCCGATCTTGGCGAAACGGCGCATCGACACCGTGTCGTACAAGGCTTCTTCCGCCGATGGATCGCTCAATGCATACCACTGCTGCAAAAAGTGGATGCGCAGCATCGTCTCCAGCCGATACGGCTGTCGTCCCGGTTGCCCCGACTTCGGATAGTGCGGCTCGATCAGCCCCAGCAGCTCCTTCCACGGCACGACCTGCTCCATCTCGGCCAAAAACACCTCACGCCGCGTCCGCTTGCGCTTGCCGTCGTACTCCGCGTCGCCGAAGGTCAGCTGCATCGAAATCGTCTACTCGGGTCGATGATCGATTGTGGCAGATCAGGACGGATTGTTCAGAGTTTCCCTAAGGCGATGCAGAAAGGCCTCGCAACCTGGCGACTTATATGCGCACGGCGCATGACATCGGTATTAACTCGCCTCGCACATCATCGACTTCGATTCCAGAGATCTCCATTACGATAATGCGTGTATTTCCACCCGGAGCAGCCGGATATTCCGAACAATGCGTATGACACCAATTCTTGCAACGCATCGGTGTGCGACGTCACGACATGCCGTGCGAGCAGTCGTCTGCAAGGCCTGGTGTTCGCCGCTGAATCCAGGTCTCGGCGCCAAAGGTTGTCGCGCACAAGGCCGGTAGCCACAGCGCCCACGGTGCTAGCATGTGGTACGGCATCGGCAACGTGACGCCGAACGCGGATGATTTGAGCAGATCGCCACCGGCGGGACGTGCGCGCGCGCGCGCGCGGGTGTCGATCGAAGCACGCGACGCTATCGGCATCGCACACCCAACGTCGTATTAACTCGATCGTCATGGTTTTTGCAGGCCACAACAGGGGTACGCGTCTACCGGTCAGCTGCGCGCAACCGAGAAGTTCCTGAATAGGACATCGACGCATCGGTCTTTGCGCTTTTTTCGCCAAAATAGTTCGTCGATCAAGATGGACAGTGCGCACATTGGCACCATACGGCTACACCGCACGGGCGCGCCCGTGCGGCCGTATAAGACAATGCTTATACGCAGGTACTCTGCCAATTCTGCTATTGCGAGGCCGCCTATATGTCGCTCAATACACTTTCTACCGGGAGTAACCCCAGCCAATTGCTGGGTACTCCTCTCAACGAGTCGGATTCGTCGGAGCTGTTCGGGTCCGATTCGTCCAAGGACGACTCCGATCTGCAGTCGACGATGGACGACATCTTTCTGTTGATCTACCAGCTGCTGGCAGCCCTCCAAACCAACACGCCAACGAGTGCGTCAAGCAATGCGTTTAACGATGCACCGGCAAACGCGCCAAGCGGCGATGCCAGCACCCCGTCCTCTGCATCGGACGATCAAGCCAACCAGCCGATCGAGAAGCGCACCTCGTGGCCATCGCTGGGCTACGATTTCGATCCCAAGGACATCAAGGGCAAGGATGCGCCGCCGGCGCTGGAAGGCTCGACGGTCACCTGGAACGGTGGCACGCTCACTCCATCGGAGCTGCAGATCGTTTCGACCTTGAATGCCCACAAGGATCAGATGCCGCTCGAGTACAAGAATCTCGACGACAAGATCAACGACCCTTCCACGCCCGCCGACCTGAAGGCCGCATTGCAGGGACTGAAGCAGGACCCGCGCCTGTTCTTTGCGATCGGTTCGCAGGGAGACGGCAAGTGCGGCGGCAAGATCAAGGCGCAGGATCTTTGGGATTTCTCCGATTCGCATCCGCAGGTCAAGGCGATGGGCGGGAAGAACGACCAGTTCAACCCCAAGGACATCAAGGGATCCACGCCGCCCCCCGCCGTCGATGGCTCATCGGTCACCTGGGATGGTGGAACGCTGACCCAGAACGAGCTGGAGATCGTCAGCACGCTCAATCGCCATAAGGATCGGTGTCCGCTCAAGTGGTCCGATCTGGATGCAAAGATCAACGACGCGTCGACTCCACCGGATCTGAAGAAGGCATTGACGGACTTGCAGTCCGATCCGCGGTTGTTCTTCGCGATCGGCTCGCAAGGTGATGGCAAGTGCGGCGGCAAGATCACCGACGGCGATCTCGGCAACTTCGCCTCCCACCACGCGCAGGTTGCCGAATACGCCGACAAGCAAGCGAAGAACTACACCCAGAACTACGTTGCCTCGGACAGCCCGGACAAGACCAAGGCGTCGGTCATGACCGAGAGCGACGCAATGCGTGAGCTGTACCGCTATTCGGACTATCTGCCGGACGATCTGAATCAGGATACCTTCAAGTCTTTGGTGGACGGCGAGAGCAGCACCAAGAAATGCCCACCGCAGGTCATCGCCGCCGCACAGTATTTCCGCGATCATCCCGACCAGTGGAAAGCGCTGGCAGGAGACTCCGGCTCGATGAGCAAACCGGACTTCCTGCAGAAAGCCAGCTCCCAGATTCACCTGACGGCGGACGAGCAGAAGACGCTGGACACCATCAACAGTCATCAAGACGCCTTCTACGGCGACGGCAAAGAGGTGACCCGCGACAAGCTCGAGACGATCTCCAAGGACGACAAGGCCGACCCCGCGGTGAAAGAGGCCGCAACGCAGTTGTTGAACGATCCGTTGCTGTTCGGGTTGTTGAACAACTCGATCACCGGCTACAAGAAGCCACATCGCTTCTTCGGCGGCGGCCATGTCGTCGACTCGGGCAAGATCAGCCAGGACGATTTCCGGCGGTTCTACGACAACATGAGTGCGGCAAACAAGACCGTGGACAACCCGGTCACGCACGATGCGACGTCGCCCGACCAGCAGAAGGCCGTGTCGGACATGGTGATGGGCAAGGACGATCCGCCCGCGATCAAGAAGCCCAAAAAGGACGTCGGCGTGTTCCAGGAGGGCTTGCACGAGTTCCTCAAGTGGGACAGCAAGATCCTGGACTGGATGTCCGTCGGCATCAGCGCATTGAATGGGATTCCCATCATCGGCGAAATTACCGATGCGGCGTCGATTGCATTGGAGAGCGAGGCGCAGGCGGCGCAGGTAGTCGACACCGCGATTCAAGGTGGGGACATGTCGCTTGCGTTGAAGCTGGCCGGCATCAATATGGCCGGGGCAGTGGTTGGAGCAGTCGGCGGGCCCACGGCCAGAATCGGAGCCAAGGGGGTCGCCAAAGGCGTTGCCGAAGCCGCGGCCAAGGGAACGGCTGAGGGTGCGGCCAAGGGAACTGCAAAGGGAGCTGCCAAGGGCGTGGCCAAAGGTGCGGGTAAAACGGCGGCCGAACGGCCGAGCGCCGCGGAGTTCGCAAAAGGCTATGTCGGCGGCACCGCCATCAGTAAATCGGTTGAAATTCTCAAGACGCCCGTATTGGCGGGCCTGCATTACGAAGAATACAAGTTGGACCAGCAGAAAGACGGACAAATCCACCAAAATCTGGAGAAGTCGGGCGGCGTTCCTGTAGGTAAGCAAATTATTCCCACGAACATTGCCAACAACTTCGAGGGAGACATGCGCCAGAATCTGAGGAACATCAGAATACGTCGTCGATAACTGTGCAGGGCGATAATCCACTCAACGTCTTGCAGCGCGGCGTCGGCGCTCGAGAGGGCCGGCCTTGAGGCAAGGCCGGTCGATCCGCCACCACGTGCCGCAGCGCGCGCTGCGATGATGCGTTGCGCTATCGCCTGGCAGATTCGCAGCGCGCGCCTCCAAGCGCCTGCAGGCACGTTGCGACGCCGCTGTGGCGGTGACGTGCTTGCAGGCGCAGGGATGCCGGGCGCTCTCCCCGGATCATCTACGTCCTTGCAATGAAGACGATCGACGCGCGTGAATACTGCGTCGCAAACGATGCGCCACACCGCCCCCTCGATCGCCTGCCGCCATCGCGTGCATCACGTCGAAGACCGATGCGATCGAACGCCGAACCATCCACCGCTGTCGGTGAGCAGGTATGCAGCACAGGGGCGCGCTTGCGAGGCGGTGCCCGATTCGTCAGGCGATGCAACCGCTTCGCTTTGGTGCAGCGATTGCAGGTGCATCGTCGTAGCCTGGCTTCGCAAACGCTGCACTCAGCCGAATACGCAGGATGGATCTCCATGTTCAATGTCAATCGCCTACTCCGCTCTCGCCCGCGAACCGATACCGCCGATCAGGCGCCTGCTGAAGACAGGCCTGCACGGCAATCTTCCAGGCCGGAGGGCTTGCTAAGCCCTTTGCTCGCGCGGCCGCGACGGCGCGAAAGCCCGTCAGCGGCGGGCACGTCGACGCCTGGAAACCCAGGGCACGGGAGCCCTTTCCGATCACCTCTGCGTCCGTCGGGCCAGCCGGCTGCACTTGCGGGTATCTCTTCTGCACCACCGGGCAGTATCGACTACGACATCGACCAGTGGCTTGCGCAAAACCTGCCGATGGCAGAGCGGGTCCGAACCGGCTACAACCTGCACAACGGGCAGAGGGATACGTCGCGGGAGGTGCTGCAAAACGTAGCAGAGGCAATCCGCGGTGCAGCGACCCGCCGCCGCACCGAGCTTGCCCTCAACTATGGCCTGCCTGCCACGACGCTTCCTGAAGCGGTCGGTCGGCTCCACGCACTACAGCAATTGACGCTGTTCCATACCGGGCTTCAATCGCTGCCGGACAGCCTGGGACAGCTGCGCCAACTCCGCGATCTGCAGGTGGTTGGCGCGCCGGATCTGAAAAAGCTGCCATCTTCGTTGACGCGCCTGTCCAATCTGGAAAACCTTCAGTTGACATTGATCCCGTTGGACGAGTTGCCCGCGGACATGGGGCGCATGCAGGGCCTGCGCAGCCTCACGCTAAGTGGCGGCCACTATGCGCGCCTGCCGGCCAGCATCGTCGACCTGAGCCGGTTGACCGAGTTGAGCGTGTCGCGTTCTGCGCATTTTCGCGAATTGCCTGAAAACATCGGCGCCCTGCAGGCTCTCACATCGCTGGAGGTGGCATCGAATTCCCAGCTGGAGCGTCTTCCTGGCAGCCTCACCCAGCTGCATAGGCTGGAAAAACTCAATCTGTCGTCCAACCGCCGCCTGGCGCACTTGCCTGAGGACATCGGGCAACTGCGCGGCTTGACGGAACTGTCGCTCAAACATTGCGCCGCGCTGCGGGAGCTGCCCGACAGCGTGGGGGACCTGGCCCAATTGCAACTGCTGGACCTGAGCGGCACGGGGCTGCAGACCCTTCCGCAGTCGCTGGCCCGACTGCCTGCTCGATGCGATATCAAGGTACCGGAGCATCTGGCAGACCAATTGCTGCAGATCCGCGACCCAGAGCGCGCGCAGCGCGAGGCACAGCGCGCGGCACAGCGGCTGGCCGACAGAAGGCGGCGCGCGCCCGTGCCGGCAGCACAAGCGGCTGGGTCGTCCTGGAACCGCGTCCCCGAGTTCACGCGCGCGTTGCGCAGTGTCGATGCCGACCTGGGCGAGCGTTTTGACAAGTGGGCGCAGGGCCTGGCGCAAAATGCCAGGATGTTCGGCGCAGCCATCACGGCGGCCGAAATGCCCTTACTGTACCAGGTGGTGGCCGAGGCCCTTCGATCACCCGAATTCCGCAGCAATTTCGGTCAATTCTTGAGCGACCACACCGTCAAAACGCTCAACATGGATGGCATGACGCAAGTGGGCGGTTTCGGGCCCGCCGTGCGAGGAGACGTCAAAACCGCGTTTGCGGAGATGCTCAAGCACAAGCTCATGCACACGCAGGACCACGAGACGGCGCTGCACCTGCTGCAGGAAGCTCTTCAAAATCCCGACCTGGGGCTGTCCAGGGAGAGGCTGCTGCGCAGCAGGAATGCACTCAACGGGCATGCGGAGATGTGGCCGCCATTGAAGGCCTACATCTCCATGCACGATGTGGAGGGAGAAGCGGCGCAGGATGCGGCGATCAAGTGGGCGATGGCCCAGCTTGACGAAGCGCATGAAGGTGTGATTAGCGAAGCAGACGCCAAGAAGGAGTCCGAACAGGCCCAGGCCAACGCGAACCGCTTCATCGAGCGGCGGGCGCGTGTACTGCTCGGGGAATGGGGCATCCGTTAGGCCCTGGTGTGCGGCGATGTCACGCCCCGCAGTCAAGAACGAACAGGCATGCTGGTGATGTTGATTGCAGAACGCGGCGGGTGTTTGCCCGCCGCGTCCATGCAGTGGTTATTGGCTGCCGGCAACCAGCCACACGGCGGCGGTCTGTTTGTTCGCTTCGCTCAATGCGGAACCCGTGCCTCTCCAGGACGCCGCGTTGGTCGCTGTCGTTGCAGCGTTCCATGAAGCCGCTTGACTGCATGGGACATCCATCTTCTGCGTGTCTGCGTTGAGGGCGGGTGCGCCCATCTATGCCCGATCAGCCTGGATGCCAATGGATCCGGGTGGACCTTCCGCTGTACAGGCAACAAAAAACCCCCGATCTCTCGAGGGTTTCTTAATCCCAGCACGAGCTCTGGAACTGAACTGGTGCGCCCGGAGGGATTCGAACCCCCGACCAATGGCTTCGGAAGCCACTACTCTATCCGGCTGAGCTACGAGCGCCTGGCCGCGCATTATGCCAGAACAGCCGGCGTGCGCGTGATGGGGCCGGGCGACGCGAGTCCTGGCGAGCCGCGGCGTCGCTCCAGACGTGATGACGCCGGCGTCTCGGCCCGGGCGGCCGCTGTGCGACACCGCGTGCCCAGGTTCAAGCGCGCAGGGCCACGCGTACAGCCGCGTGGCCATCTCAAGCGGCCGTTGCCAGACGCAAGCCTGCTCAGCACCCCACCTGATAGTGAGCTTGAGCACGCGCCTGAGCGCGCTCACTCCCAAGCTTGCGTGGCAACCGCACCGCCTGCCGCAGCCCGCCCGCATCAACGCCCGCCCCTGGCCGCTCCCAGCCTTGATTGCTGCGGCCAGCCGCACCGCGTGAACAGCCGGCCATCGCGCAGGCAGGGCATCGCCAGGATTGCCGCCCGTACCGCGCCCACCCCGCGCCCACATGACCACGGCCGAGCCGCGCTGCTACCCTTTGCCGCATGAGCAAGCATGGTGTCGAACAACTGCCCACAGCGCGCGCGCTGACGTGGCCGCAGCGATTGGGCCAGTACTGGAAGCTGGTCCGTGGCGACCGCCCGATCGGGAGCCTGTTGTTGCTCTGGCCCACCTGGTGGGCGTTGTGGCTGGCGGCCGATGGCCTGCCGCCGCTGTGGACGCTGTTCGTGTTCACCGCCGGGGTGTGGCTGACCCGTTCGGCCGGCTGCGTGATCAACGATTACGCCGACCGCTGGCTGGATCCGCACGTGGAGCGCACCAAATCGCGCCCTCTGGCCACCGGCGCAGTCTCCGGGCGCGAGGCGCTCTGGGTGTTCGTGGTGCTGATGCTGGTGGCCTTCGCACTGGTGCTCACGCTCAACTGGCTCACCGTGGCGCTGAGCGTGCCCGGCGTCTTCCTGGCCGCCAGCTACCCCTATCTCAAGCGCCATACCCACCTGCCGCAGGTCTATCTGGGCATGGCGTTCGGCTGGGGCATCCCGATGGCTTTCGCCGCCGTGCAAGGCAGCGTGCCGTTGCTGGGCTGGCTGCTGTATGCGGCCAACATCCTGTGGGCCACCGCCTACGACACCTGGTACGCCATGGTCGACCGCGACGACGACATCCGCATGGGCAGCAAATCCACCGCCATCCTGTTCGGCAGATTCGATCTGATCGCGCAAGGCATCTTGTATGCGCTGATGGCCGCGACGCTGGGATTGGTCGGCCTGCGCGCCGATCTCGGTGCGGCGTACTGGGCCAGTCTGGCCGTTGCGGCGCTGCTGGTCGCCTACGAATTCCGCATCGCCGGCCACCGCGAGCGCGGCCCCTGCTTCCGCGCCTTCCTGCACAACAACTGGGTTGGCCTGGCGATCTTCGTCGGCATCGCAGTGGCGGTGGCGGGGCGGTAGCTTCGGGATTCGGGATTCGGGATTCGGGATTCGGGATTCGGGATTCGGGATTCGGGATTCGGGATTCGGGATTCTGTTGATTACAGAGCAGATGTTGGGATTACGGGTGAGGGTTCGAAGCATGCGGGCATCTTTGACGGCTCGACTCCTCGTCTAGTCCTCCGCCGTCCACCCACCGAAGCCGCATCGCCATCCACCGCGCTGTCCTGTCAGCCAGCGAGCCCCTCTCCTGCGGGAGAGGGGTTGGGGTGAGGGTACGGGCGAAGCCGCGCGCACCCGGTGCCGGCAGGCCAGGTCACGGCACCCGCGCGCAGACCCAGGCATCCACCCGTTGAACACCCGCCTTGCGCAAGGCCTTCGCCGCAGCGTGGAGTGTCGCGCCGGTCGTCATCACATCGTCCACCAAGGCCACATGCGCCGGCAAGGCGCCGCGGGCCTCGAACGCATCGCGCAGATTGCGCTGCCGCTCGACCGCATCCAGTTCGGATTGCGGTGCGGTCGCGCGAACGCGTCGCAGCAATGGCAGGCACGGCAGCTGCAGCGCGCGGCCCAGCGGTCGGGCCAGCTCCAGCGCCTGGTCGTAACCGCGCTGGCGCAGGCGCTGCCGGTGCAGGCTTACCGGCACCAACGCCTGCGGGCGCGGCAGCCCCACGCAGCGCCGAGCCATCAGTTCGCTGAGCAGGCGGCCTGCCGCCAGGTCCTGATGGAACTTGAACCGCCGCAGTAGCCCATCCACCGGCCAACGATAGGTAAAACAGGCATGCACCCGCTGCAGCGGTGGTGGGTGCTGCAGGCACTGCCCGCACAGCGCCACCGCGTCGGAGGCGAACAGCTGGGTGGCGCAGCACAGGCAGGCGTGGCCGTGGTCGGGCAAGGCGGCGCGGCATGCGGGGCAGAGATCGCCGTCAGGCGTGCCGGCCTCGGCGCAGACCAGACACAGGCTCGGCAGCAACAGCCGCAGCACCCGCTGCGGCCATCTGTAAACCGATCGGACCTGATTGAAGTTGACAGCCTCTTCCATGCTCACCAGACTGCCTGGCTTCCAAGCCGCTGACTGTCAGGAAACTCCGATGTCTGTTGTCCTCCGCCATGACTGGGATCGCAAAGAGCTGCAGGCGTTGTTCGATCTGCCGTTTCCGGAGCTGCTGCATCGCGCGGCCAGCGTGCATCGCGCGCACTTCGACCCGGCGCAAGTACAGGTGTCCACCTTGCTCTCGGTCAAGACCGGCGGTTGCCCGGAAGACTGCGCGTATTGCCCGCAGGCGCAGCGCTACGACACCGGCGTGAGCGCGCAGAAGCTCATGGAGACCGAAGAGGTCGTTGCCAAGGCGCGCCAGGCCAAGGCCGCCGGCGCCTCGCGCTTCTGCATGGGCGCCGCCTGGCGCTCGCCCAAGGAGCGCGACATCCCCAAGGTGGCCGCCATGATCCGCGAGGTGAAGGCCATGGGCCTGGAAACCTGCGCCACGCTCGGCATGCTCGACGCCGGCCAGGCACGTGCGCTCAAGGATGCCGGGCTGGACTACTACAACCACAATCTGGACACCGCGCCGGATTACTACGACTCGATCATCCATACCCGCCAGTACCAGGACCGCCTGAACACGCTGGAGCATGTGCGCGATGTCGGCCTGAAGACCTGCTGCGGCGGCATCGTCGGCATGGGCGAAACCCGCGAACACCGCATCGGCCTGCTGCTGGCGCTGGCCACGTTGCCGGCGCATCCGGATTCGGTGCCGATCAACCAGCTGGTGCAGGTCCCCGGTACGCCACTGCATGGCACCCAGCAACTGGATCCGTTCGAGTTCGTGCGCATGATCGCCGTGGCCCGTATCGCCATGCCGAAATCGATGGTGCGCCTGTCTGCCGGCCGCGAGGCGATGAGCGACGAACTGCAGGCGCTGTGCTTCCTGGCCGGTGCCAATTCGATTTTCTACGGCGAAAAACTGCTCACCACCGGCAACCCGGACACCGAGCGCGACCAGGCCCTGTTCCAGCGCCTGGGCCTGCGTCCGATGCAGATCACCGTCGATGCGGCCGAGCACGATCACCCCGGCACCGTCCATGCGGAGATCACCCGCGGCGCGGCCTGCGAGCACGCCGCCTGACCCGGTGCCGGGCACCGGTCGTCGGTGGCGGCTGGGCGCCCCGAGCCCGGCACGCTACGCTAGCGGACCTTCCCTGCCGTTGAACGCCCCCATGGCTCGCCCCGATCTGCACGAACGGATTTCGTCGCTGCGTAAATTGCGTGTGGCCCAGGAACGGGTGCGGGTGCGGCGACAGGTGGGCCGGCGCGATGGCGTGCGGCTGGAGATCGATGGCCGTTGGCTGACCGGTTTCTGTTCCAACGACTACCTGGGTCTGTCGCAACAGTTCGAAGTGGTCGCCGCGCTGCAGGATGCCGCTGCCCGCGATGGTGCCGGCGCCACCGCCTCGCATCTGATCTGCGGCCACCACACCGCGCACGAAACGCTCGAACGCGAAATCGCCGAGTGGCTGGGCTATCCGTCGGCGTTGCTGTTCGGCAGCGGCTTCATCGCCAATCTGGCCGTGCAACAGGCATTGCTCAGCGAAGAAGACGACGTCTGCGTGCAGGACCGGCTCAATCACGCCAGCCTGTTCGATGCCACGCGGCTGGCCGGCTGCCGGTTGCGGCGCTATCCGCATCTGGACGTGGAAGGCGCGATGCGCCAGCTCAAGGGCGCGCCCGAGGGCGCGGCGATGCTGGCCACCGACGGCGTTTTCAGCATGGATGGCGATGTCGCGCCGCTGCGCGCCTTGAGCCTGGTGGCACGCATGCAGCAAGCGCTGTTCTATGTGGACGACGCGCACGGTGTGGGCGTGCTCGGCCCGCAAGGGCGCGGTTGCGTGGCCGATGCCGGCTTGGGCGTGGCCGAAGTGCCGTTGCAGTTGGTCACGCTGGGCAAGGCGCTCGGTGGCTACGGCGCGGTGGTGGTGGGCGAAGAAGCGCTGGTGCGCCATCTGGCCGAAACCGCGCGTCCCTACATCTACACCACTGCATTGCCGCCGGCGCAGGTCGCGGCCACCCTGGCGGCGGTGCGCCTGGCGCGTCGCGACGATTGGCGGCGTACGCGTCTGGTCGAATTGATCGGTGCGTTCCGCGATGGCGCGCGCAAGCATGGCTTCGAACTGATGGCCTCCGACACGCCGATCCAGCCGCTGCTATGCGGCGAGGAAGCAACCGTGATGGCGATGTCGACTGCACTGGAACAGGCAGGTTTCATGGTGGGCGCCATTCGTCCGCCCACCGTGCCCGAAGGCAAGGCGCGCTTGCGCATCACCTTGTCTGCGTTGCATACGCCGCAGCAGGTGCAGGCATTGATCGAGGCCATCGTGCAGGCGCGCGATGTGGTCAGTCGGCAGCCGCTGCGTGCCTCTGCCTGAGGCACGTGGCCGTGCGTGGCCGGACTGCGCGCAATCGCGCGCGGGCCACTCAGCTACTGCAGCGATTGCACGAGACAGCTGCACGGCAGGCGACAACAGCGCGCTGAGCGTGCATTGCGGGATGGCTTGCCTGCAGTGGGCCAGCCGCGCAACCGGTGCGCGCCGGCATCCAATTGCAACCGGGTGCTGACATGTCACTCGCGATGACTGGCCCAGACACGGTGGCGCAACGGCGCGTGTGGGAAGCCTTGTCGCGGCTGTACCTGGACAACGACAGTTGCGACCAAGACGGCATTGCGTGCGTCCTGGCTGCCTCGCCCTTCACCCTGGAACGATTGCGCACGATGTTGTTGCATGAGGTGCATCCGGTACTGATCGGCAATCTGCGCAGCGTGGCTGGCGTCTGGGATGGTTTCGATCCCGATTGGCTGGCTGCGGCGATCCAGGCGCGGCGCGCACGGCGCTGGCATTGGCCGGCGCGCTGGCACCGCTGCGGTCATGCGCGTGCGCAATGGGCGTTGCTGGCTCCAAAGATCGTCGCACTGCGTGCAGCCGCCACGCATTGACGCCTGGGCGCTGCACCCAACATCGGATCTGCGTGCCCCCCCATCACCAGCGCGCAGTTTCACGATGCATGCCGGCACGCCACAATCGGCGACAATGCGCGCATGCATATCGATGTCATCGGCCACGGGCCTGCGCTGGTTCTCCTGCACGGTTGGGCACTGCACGGCGGCGTGTTCGCACCGCTGGTAGAGCGCCTGTCACCGCACTATCAACTGCATCTGGTCGACCTGCCCGGGCACGGCTTCAGTCGCGACGACAGCACGCCGTTGGCATTGCCGTATGTGGTTGCAGAAATTGCAGCCGCCACGCCGCCGGCGGTATGGCTCGGCTGGTCGCTGGGCGGGCTGTTTGCGTTGCATGCGGCCGCCACCCTGCCGCAGGTGCGCGGGTTGGCGATGATTGCCGCCACCCCGCGTTTCGTGCGTGGCAACGATTGGCCAAGTGCCGTCCAGCGCGAGGTGTTCGTGCAATTCGGTGTCGAATTGTCGCGCGACTATCGCGGCACGCTGGAGCGTTTCCTGGCGCTGGACACGCTCGGCTCGGCGCATGCACGTAGCGAACTGCGCAGCCTGCGCGAGACGCTCACCGCGCGCGGCGAACCGGCACCGGAGGCGTTGCAGCAAGGCCTCACCCTGCTCGAACGCACCGATCTGCGCCGCGCCCTGCCGCAACTCGCACGCCCCAGCCTGTGGATCGCCGGGCAACGCGATCGCCTGGTGCCTGCCGCCGGCATGCATGCCGCCGCCGCGCTCAGCCCGCACGCGCAGGCGCTCACCATTGCCGGCGGTGGTCACGCGCCGTTTCTGGGTCATGCAGATCAGGTCAGCGAGGCGCTGCAACGCTTCGTTGCGTCCGTGCCATGAGCCGATCGTCGATCATGCGACATCGCTGATCGAGGACATCTCGCATGGATCTGGAAATCGCTGGCCGCTGGGCGCTGGTCTGCGCCGCAAGCAAGGGGCTGGGTTTGGGCTGCGCACGTGCATTGGCCGGCGAAGGCGTCAATGTGGTGATCGCCGCGCGCGGCCGTGAGGCACTGGAGCACGCCGCCAATGCCTTGCGCGCACTGCCCGGCGCCGGCCAGGTGTGCAGCGTGGTGGCCGACATCGCCACGCCGGAAGGACGCAGCGCGGCACTTGCGGCCTGTCCGCAGGTCGACATCCTGATCAACAACGCCGGCGGCCCGCCGCCGGGCGATTTCCGCCAGTGGGAACGCGAAGATTGGCTACGCGCGCTGGACGCCAACATGCTCGCCCCGATCGAACTGATCCGCGCCACCGTCGATGGCATGCGCGCACGCCGCTTCGGCCGCATCGTCAACATCACCTCCAGCGCAGTGAAGGCGCCGATCGATATCCTGGGCCTGTCCAATGGCGCGCGCGCCGGCCTGACCGGCTTCGTCGGCGGGTTGGCGGGTTGGCGGGTTGGCGGGTTGGCGCGCAGTACCGTGGCCGACAACGTCACCATCAACAACCTGTTGCCCGGGCAGTTCGCCACCGACCGCCTGCGCGGCAACTTCGCCGCCCTCGCGCAGCAACAGGGCAGCACCGTCGACGAGGTCGCCGAACGCAAGCGTGCGGGCATTCCGGCGGCGCGTTTTGGCGAGCCGGACGAGTTCGGCGCGGCCTGCGCCTTTCTATGCAGTGCGCAGGCCGGCTACATCACCGGACAGAATCTGTTGATCGATGGCGGCAGTTATCCCGGCACGTTCTAGCGCGGCGCCTTGCAGGCCCGATCGATTCCCTCCGCCCCTGCCAGGGGCGACAATAGCCTTGCCATGACCAGTACTTTCGACCCCCGCCACGTCCGGCGCGCGTTTGCGCGTGCCGCCAGCACCTATACCGCCGCCGCCGCACTTCAGCGCGAAGCGGAAACCCGCCTGTTCGAATCGCTCGACTACCTGGGCGAGCAGGTGCCCAAGGTGGTGCTGGATGTCGGCGCCGGCCCCGGCCATGCCAGCGCTGCAATCAAGAAGCGCTGGCCCAAGGCGCAGGTGATCGCGCTGGATCAGGCCATGCCGATGCTGCGCCAGGCGCGCAAGGCCGCGGGCTGGTGGAAGCCGTTCACGCAGGTGTGCGCCGATGCGCGCGCGCTGCCGGTCGCCGACGGCAGCGTGGATGTGATCTTCAGCAATCTGTGCCTGCAGTGGGTGGAAGACCTGCCGGCCGTGTTCGCCGGTTTCCGCCGCGCGCTGCGCCCGGGTGGGCTGCTGCTGTGCTCCACCTTCGGTCCGGAAACGCTGATCGAATTGCGCGAGGCCTTTGCGCAGACCGACCCGGCCCCGCACGTCAGCCGTTTTCCGCCGATCGCCCAATTCGGCGACGCCCTGCTGATGTCCGGATTCCGCGACCCGGTGCTGGACCGCGACCTGTTCACCCTGACCTACAACGACCTGCCCGCGCTGATGCGCGAACTGCGTGCGATGGGGGCAACCAATGCACTCAGCAACCGCCGCGCCACCTTGACCGGACGCGGTCGCTTCGCAGCCGCCAGCGCTGCCTACGAACCGCTGCGGCGGGCGGACGGCACCCTGCCCAGCTCATGGGAAGTGATCTACGCCCATGCCTGGGCGCCGGCGCCAGGCGCGCCCATCCGCGAACATGGGCATGACGTCGCCAGCGTCCCGGTCAGCGCCATCCCGATCCGCCGCCGCATCGACTGAGCGGCGGTACAGAACGCCGGCCATCGCGCATCCACTGCCGGTGAGACACAGAGTCTTGCGCCCATGCCAATACTCGGCCGCCAGGCTCGGCGGTGACACTTGCTAGAATTCTGAAGTGACCGGCCGCACTTCCTTGGTTGCGGCTCATCTGTTCGATGGTGGCTACCGACACCGCGCAGCAATGCGCGTGCACGTGTTGGAAGCCGCTCTTACGTTTGCGGCTCCCCGCCCCCAATCGGCCTCCCCCATGTTGAAGTGGCTCCTCATCGCGCTGTTCATCGCATCGGCGCTCTACATCCATTACCGCGGTCGCGTGCGGCACCGGCTCAGCCGGCAGTTGCTGGACCATTCCACCTTCATGGCCCCGATCAACACGCTGATGTACCTGTGTTCACGCGTGCCGACCACCCCGTTCATCGATCCGGGCAAGGAATTTCCCGAGCTGGCGCCGCTGCGCGCGAGCTGGCCACTGATCCGCGACGAAGCAGTGGCGTTGCAGCAGATGCAGAAGATCCGCGCTGCCGAAGGCTATACCGACATCGGCTTCAATTCGTTCTTCCGGCGTGGCTGGAAGCGCTTCTATCTGAAGTGGTACGGCACCGCGCACCCGTCGGCAGCCGAGTTGTGCCCGCAGACCACCGCCTTGCTGAAGTCCATTCCCACCGTGAAGGCCGCAATGTTCGCCGAGCTGCCGCCGGGCAGCGAACTACGCCCGCACCGCGACCCGTTCGCCGGCTCCATGCGCCTGCACCTGGGCCTGGCCACACCGAACGACGACCGTTGCTTCATCGACGTCGACGGCCAGCGCCACAGCTGGCGCGATGGCGAGTGGACCATGTTCGACGAGACCTATATCCACTACGCGCGCAACGACACCGACCAGGACCGCATCATCCTGTTCTGCGATATCGAACGCCCGATGCGTTGGCGCTGGGCAGCGGCGGTGAACCGCTTTGTCGGCCGCAGCCTGCTCTCGGCCGGCGCTTCGCCAAACCAGGAAGGCGACAAGACCGGCGGCATCAACCGCGTGTTCCGCTATTTCTACGCCGCACGCCTCAAGGCCAAGGCGCTGAAGGAACGCAACAACCCGCTGTACCAGGTGCTCAAGTGGAGCATCTTCATCCTGGTGGTGGTCGGAATCGTGTTGCTGTAACCCGCCCACCCGCGCAGGAGCGCACCTGGGCGCGACCGGCATCGCCGGTAACGCCTCATCGCGCGCAAGCGCGCTCCTACATAGGCGCAGCTCCGGCCGCGATACCCCACCAATCACGTAGGAGCGCACCCGGGCGCAACCAGGCATTGCCGGTAAGGCCTTATTGCGCCCAGGTGCGCTTCTACGCAGCGCTGGTCGATACGCTCAGCGCGATACCTGCGCAATCCATTCCTGCAGGTTGTAGTAGTTGGTCACGCGGGTGATCTTGTCGCCGCGCACCTCGAAGAACGCACCGCCCACCAGCACATAGGTCTGCCCGGTGGCCTCGGGCAGGCCTTCGTCGGTGGTGTGATAGACGCCATGCACCACGTACTCGGCACCGACCCGGGTGCCGTCGTCGCTGGCGATGACGACCACGTCGCGCAATTGCTCGCGGTAACTGTCGTTCATGCGCTGCAGGAACGCGGCAAATTCGTTGCGGCCGATTTCGCGCGGACCTTGATTGAGGTCGTGGGCGACGTCCTCGGCCAGAAACGCCAACATGCCGTCCCAGTCGCCACGGTTGAATGCTGCGTAGTAGGCCTGGACCAGGCCAATGGCGTGTTGCCGATGGGTCTCGCTCATGCTCGAACCTGCCCGCTGGGAAAGCCGCATCATAGGCCTGCGGTCACGGCCCTTGCACCACCAGATCGCGGTGGAAGTAATACACCTCCTGCAACAGGAAGCGCCAGCTGGTGTGGAAGCTGCGAAACCGCGTGCTCGGCGTGGACGAAGCCAGCGCGTCGATACCCAGTTCCTGGCTCAGCCGCAGCGCGCGCGCCATGTGCAGTGGGTCGCTGACGATGATCGCCCGATGCAAGCCGTGCCGTTCCATCAGCGTGCGCGCCTGTTCCAGGTTCTGCCGCGTGGTGCGCGAGGTGGTTTCGATCACGATGGCCTCCGGCGGAATGCCGTGACGCAGCGCGTAGCGCCTGGCCACCTGCGATTCGGCAAAGCGCGCACCGTTGCCGAAGCCGCCGGTGAACAACAGCCGCGGCGCATAGCCCTGCGCGTACAGATCCAGTGCATGCCGGATGCGTTCTTCAAACACCGGCGAAGGGCGCGCATCGTAGGCCGCCGCGCCCAGCACGATGATGACATCGGCCGGCGCGGCCTGATCGCGGTCGCCGACCCACACGATCCAGCCTGCCACGGCCACCAGCCAGATCAGCGCCAGCATGCACAACCGCCAGCCCCAGCCCCACAGGCCGAGCCCGCGCGAGCGCCTGCTCACGCCGCGGCCCAAGGCAAGGCGTCCAGATCGACATTGCCGCCGGACAGGATCAGCCCCACCCGGCGTCCGGCAAACCGTGCCGGCTGGGCCAGGACCGCCGCCAGGGCGATCGCCGAAGACGGCTCGACCACTTGCTTGAGCAACTGCCAGACCAGCCGCATGGCCTGCACCACCGCGGCATCGTCCACCGTGACCACCTGCGCCCCGGCGCGCTGCAGCACTGCGAAGTTGGGCGCGCCCAAGGTGCCGCGCAGGCCGTCGCAAATGGTATCGGGCACGAAATCGACCAGCCGCTGCCCGGCCGCCAGCGAACGCGCGGTGTCGGCTGCGCCGGCAGGCTCGGCCAGCACCAGCTCGCAGTCCGGCGACGCCTGCAGCGCCAGTGCGGCGCCGGCCGCCAGCCCACCACCGCCGACCGGCGCCACCAGCACATCCAGCCCGCCGCTTTGGTGCAGCAGCTCCAGCGTGGCGGTGCCCTGCCCGGCGATCACCGCACGATCGGTATACGGGTGCACCAGCGTGGCGCCGCTGCCGGCCTGCACCTCGGCGCACATCTGCTCCCGCGCCGCGATGGTCGGCGCGCAACGCCATAACGTGGCGCCGTGCCGGGAGATATTGGCGAGCTTGGCCGCCACCGCGCCCTCGGGCACCACCACATGGCAGCCGATGCCACGCGTGCGTGCGGCAAGCGCCAGCGCCGCGCCGTGATTCCCGGAGGAATGCGTGACCACACCGCGCGCAGCCAGCGCATCCGGCAGCGACCATACGGCATTGCAGGCGCCCCGGAACTTGAATGCGCCACTGCGCTGCAGATGCTCGGCCTTGAAGAACAACTGCGCACTGCTGAGCGCATCCAGGCCGTGCGATGTCAGCAACGGTTTCGGCGCGCAGTGCGGCGCAATCCGCGCAGCGGCTTGCAGGACGTCGGAATGGGCAAGGGGGACCGTCTCGATCATGCCTGCAAGATTAACGTATCGCCTCCTCTTCACGGGTCGCACGCACTGCCGCCGCGCATGCTGGATCGATGACAAAGCGTCGCAATGCCGCACAATTAAGGACCGATTCAATACATCGGTTCGACAGTGGCACCATGGTTGCAGGAGGGCACCATCCATGAAATTCCGTCTGATCTTCGCCGCCGGGCTATTGGCCCTGAGCGGCTGCGCAACCTACGACTACACCGGCGGTGGGTCGGGCGGCTATTACCGTGGTGCGCCTGCCGTGCAGTATCGCTATCCGCCCGGCTACTCCCCGTACTTCTACGGCAACCCGTATGGTTTGCCGTATGGCTATGGCGCCGGGTCGATCGGCCTGTACGACTACCCGGTGTACCCGGTCTATCGTGGTGGTGGCGGCTACTACTACCGGCAGTACGATCGCCGTCCGCAGTACCGTCCACCGCGCCCGAACGGCTCGTTCAACAACGGGCAGCGCCCCGGCAGCTCGCGGCCGCAGCAACCCAATCGCCCGCCGGCGACCGGCGCTCCGCCGTCGCGGCCGCCACCGCGGATCGGCGCTCCGCCGCGTGTCATTCGCGAGATCCAACGGCAAACCGCTCCGCGAAACACACGCGAACAGATTCCGTAAGACGCTGACTGCGACCTGGCCCACATTTGGCGATATTGGGGGCTTGCGTTCAGCTGACGATTGGCCGCAAGCTAGGTGCTCTGTGTGACCTGCCGCGTCATTTTTTGACCGCGCCAGCCCCACTGAACGACTTATGTCGATGTCCGACAGGGAAATCTGGATCCCCCCTGTTCCGGCCCTGTCGGATATCGGCGCCTACAAAAGCAGAAAGCCCCGGCATGCCGGGGCTTTCTGCTTTTTGTTTCGATATTGCCTGGCGGGCGCTGCAGCGGAGGGGTGCGTGCGCCGACTGGCAGGAATAAAAAAATAAGGGTCGGCAGTCCCCCGACTACCGACCCTTACGCTACCCCATCGCACGCGCGGCTGGCCCCTGTTCCAATTCCAGCCTTTGCGCCCATGTCGCAATGCCACGACGGGTGCAGTAGGAATATCCGCACGAAACATGCCAACTTGAGGGTCACTTGCGCATAATGTGATTTACGTCACTTTTTTAGCGAACAAGTGACCTGAACCGCCCTTCAGCCGATACTTCCGCAGCCGTTTTTCCTTTTCCGCTCCTGGTCCACGCCCATGTCCGACTCCTTCTATCGCTACGACGTCATCGTGATCGGAGGCGGTCATGCCGGCACCGAGGCCGCCCTGGCGTCTGCACGCGCAGGAGCGCGCACCTTGCTGCTCACCCACAACATTGAGACCGTGGGGGCGATGAGCTGTAACCCGGCCATCGGCGGGATCGGCAAGGGCCACCTGGTCAAGGAGATCGACGCACTCGGCGGGGCGATGGCACGCGCATCGGATCTGGCCGGCATCCAGTGGCGCACGCTCAACGCCTCCAAGGGGCCGGCAGTGCGTGCCACGCGCTGCCAGGCCGACCGCAACCTGTATCGCACTGCGATCCGCTGCATCGTCGAGGCCCAGCCCAACCTGACCGTCTTCCAGGCGGCCGTGGACGATCTGATCATTCATCACGGCGCCAGCGAAGCCGACAGCGTACGTGGGGTCATCACCCAGACCGGGCTGCGTTTCCAAGCGCCGTCGGTGGTGCTGACCGCCGGCACCTTCCTGGCCGGCAAGATCCATGTGGGCGAAACCCAGTACGCGGCCGGGCGCATGGGCGATCCGCCGGCCACCACGCTGGCCGCGCGCCTGCGCGAGCGCCCGTTCGCGATCGACCGGCTCAAGACCGGCACCCCGCCGCGGATCGACGGGCGCACGCTCGATTACGGCGTGATGGCCGAGCAGCCTGGCGACGACCCGTTGCCGGTGATGTCGTTCATGGGCCAGGTCAGCGACCATCCGCGCCAGGTCAGCTGCTGGATCACCCAGACCACCGAGCAAACCCACGAGATCATTCGCAACGCGCTGCATCGCTCGCCGCTGTATTCGGGGCAGATCGAAGGCATCGGCCCGCGCTACTGCCCGTCGATCGAAGACAAGGTGGTGCGTTTTGCCGAGAAGACCAGCCACCAGATCTTTGTCGAACCCGAAGGGCTGGAGGTGGCCGAGATCTATCCCAACGGCATTTCCACCTCGCTGCCGTTCGATGTGCAGCTGGCGCTGGTGCGCTCGATCCACGGCTTTGCGAACGCGCACATCACCCGCCCCGGCTACGCCATCGAGTACGACTTCTTCGACCCGCGCGGGCTCAAGGCCTCGCTGGAAACCAAGGCAGTGGGCGGGCTGTTCTTCGCCGGGCAGATCAACGGCACCACCGGTTACGAAGAGGCCGCCGCCCAGGGTCTGCTGGCCGGGCTCAACGCAGCGCGCCAGGTGCAGGGGCTGCCGGCGTGGTCGCCGCGCCGCGACGAGGCTTACCTAGGCGTGCTGGTCGACGATCTCATTACCCACGGCACCACCGAGCCGTACCGCATGTTCACCAGTCGCGCCGAATACCGCTTGCAGCTGCGCGAGGACAATGCCGATGCGCGCCTGACCGGCGTCGGGCGTGCGATGGGCCTGGTGGACGACGCGCGTTGGGCGCGCTTTGCGGCCAAGCAGGAGGCCGTGCAACGCGAAACGACGCGGTTGGCTGCACTGTGGGCCACACCGGGCAACGCGCTGGGCCGCGAGGTGGCCGACGCACTGGGCGTGACGGTCAGCCGCGAAACCAACGTACTGGATCTGATCAAGCGCCCGGAACTCACCTACGCCACCTTGATGCGGGTGCCGACCCTGGGGCCCGGCGTGGCCGATGCGCAGGTGGCCGAGCAGGTCGAGATCAGCGTCAAGTACGCCGGCTACCTGGATCGCCAGCGCGACGATATCGCGCGTCAGCAACGTCACGAAACCACGCCGATCCCGGACGGTTTCGATTACGCCAGCGTCCGCGGGCTGTCGATCGAAGTACAGCAAAAGCTCGAACGCGTGCGCCCGCAACACATCGGCCAGGCCCAGCGTATTCCTGGCATGACGCCGGCGGCGATCTCGCTGCTGCTGGTGCATCTGGAGCGCGCACGCCGCAGCCAGGTGGCGTGATCGACGCGACGATCGCTGCCCGTCGTCAGCGATCGTCGGGGCATCCATTCCGTAAAGACAGCGGTGACCGCGCCAGTCATCGCGAAGCGATGGCGTGTCCCGATGCGCGAACATGCGGACGAGCAAAGGCGCCCTGAGCCGACCGAACGGTTGAAGCGGGCTCAAGCGTTATTGCTATGATTTGCCAACGACGACACATTTCGACACATGAACGCATCTCGCACGTTGTTGCCGGCACTTTTCCGCAGCGTCTGCGCCCTGCTGCTGTTGACAGTGGCATGCAGTTGGCCGGCGCATGCCAAGACCGAAGAAGACGGGCGTTACTGGCTGAGTGTCTACGCGCAAGGCAAGCTGCCGGTCGAAAACCTGTACTGGAGCATGGATGTGCATCCGCGCTGGCGCGAGGAAGGCGAGCAGTTCGATCAATTGATCCTGCGCCCGGCGGTGTTCTACCTGCTCAACTCCAAGGCCAGCGTCTGGATGGGGTACGACACCATCATCAGCCATCCGGCCGGGCAGCCATCCAACCGCGAAAATCGCTGGTGGGGGCAATTTCAATATCAATTCGATCCGATCGCCGAGATCACCATTACCAGCCGCACGCGCCTGGAACAGCGTCACCGCGAAGGCTTCAGCGATGAAGGGTATCGCGTGCGGCAAATGATCCGCGCGGTGCGCCCCAGCGGCTTCAGTCCGCAATTGTCGTGGGTGGCGTTCAACGAAGTGTTCGTCAATCTGGATCAGACGCGATGGGGCGCGCAGCGCGGACTCGATCAGAATCGGGTGTTTGTCGGCATCAACTGGAAATTCAATGCCATTGCCAACGCCGACGTCGGTTACCTGCATCAGTTCGTCAACACGCGTGCGGTGGATCGGGAAAACCACGTCTTGATGACCACGTTCCGCTTCAATTTCTGAGCGCCGCGCGCGCGGGCCGGTTGCAGGGCGAGGTTGAAAGCGGTGCGTTCAATCGACGCCGGGCTGCGATGCGCTGGCCGATTCGATTACCTGTGAATTGCCAACGAGCAGCCGATGCCGACTGCGACACTCCGCGTGGTTCGCAGCGCCCATCGGCGCCGGCATGCAGGCCGGCGCATGCCTGCATCCAGGTGTTCTTTTGCGAGGCGGGCGAGCACGCCGTGACACCCGCACCGCCGCTACAGTGACACCGTCGGAGTTGCGGCAGCGCGTGCCTGGGCACGGCTGCCACAGGTTGTCAGGCGGCCCTGCGTTCGATCGCGGGCAGCAGGCGCTGGCGCAGCGTCAACGCCGCCAGGTCCAGCGTTTCACCGGCGGCACGCAAGACGCTGCCCATGTTGATGAAGCCGTGGATCATGCCCGGGAAACTGTGCAGGGTGACTTCCACTCCCGCCGCACGCAGGCGCTCGGCATAGGCGCGGCCTTCGTCGTAAAGCATGTCGCGGTCGCAGACCACGACCAGCGCAGGCGCGACGCCTGCGACATCCGGCGCCAGCATCGGCGAGACACGCCAGTCGTTGGCCACCGCCATATCGGGCAGCAGATGGCGATTGAAGAATTCCACCGCTGCCGCAGTCAACGGTGGCAGGCCGGCGTTGAGCGAGCGCGATGGATACAAGCCGCTGTCCTGGCGCGCGTCGGTCAGCGGATAGACCAGCAGTTGGCAACGCAAGGCGATGCCGGCATCGCGCGCGGCCAGTGCGGCAACCGCGGCCATGGCGGCGCCGATGCTGTCGCCGCAGATCGCAAGGCGCTGCACATCGGCCCCGACCGTGTCCGGGTGCGCAACCAGCCAATGCAACGTGGCGATGACATCTTCCACGCCGGCCGGCGCCGGGTGCTCGGGGGCGAGACGGTAGTGGATCGCCAGCACCTGACAGCCGGCACGCGCCGCCAGGTGCCGGCACACATCGTCATGCGACTCGAGATCGCCGACCAGACCGCCGCCGCCGTGCACGAACAGGCAGGTCGGGGCTGGGCCGGCCGCGAGCCCGGTGGGGCGATACAAGCGCAACGGCACTGCACCGGTAGCGGCATCGGCCTGCAGATTGCGTACCTCGGCCATTTCGATGCGGGGGAAGCCGAACTGCGCGCCCACCGCGCGCATCATCGCGCGCGCGCCTTCGATCGGCAGGGTTTCCATGGGCGGCTGCGCCGCCTCTTGAAGCTGGGCGAACAGGCGCACGACATCAGGATCAAACGACATGACGAAACTCTCCGATAAGCAATTGTCGAGCTTGCCAGATTGTTATGAACCATCACTATTCGAATCGTTGACTAGTGCTGACGGAAAGGTCGGTGGGCCCGGCACGAGTGCAAAAAGTCCCGAATTGCGGGAGAAAAGTGGCCACCCACGCGTAGATCGGCCGCTCGACGACAGTGCAGGTACCGCAGCGCGCGCGTTGAATTTGCTGCACTGCATCGCGACCGATGCGCTGCTGCTGCGGACCTGGCGGCCGGCGCAGCGGCCAGTGGCGCTGCCTAGTCGTTGTCTTCGGCAGCCGCTTCGCGGCCTTGCTGGCGAATGAGGTTTTCCTGGCGCGCATCTTCGATCGAGGCACGGACGGCGCGTACATCGGCGCGGCGGGTGTCGAACTTGAAGCGCCCGGTGAGCACGCTGTCCGGACGCAGTTCGCCCTTTTCGAACAGCGCCCACATCTCTTCGCCGTAATGGGTGTCCAGCAGCTCGGGCGCGAAACGGCCCAGGCAGTCGCGTAGGTTGTGCACGTCGCGCAGCAGCATGTCGCGCGCGGCATTGTTGCCGGCGGCGCTGACCACCTGCGGAAAGTCGATCACCACCGGGCCATCGGGCGAAACCAGCACGTTGTATTCGGACAGATCGCCGTGCACCAGGCCCAGCGACAGCATCTTGACCACATCGCCGATCAGGCTGGTGTGGAAGGCGCGCGCCTGCTCGGGTTCCAGGTCCACCTCGCCCAGCCGCGGTGCGCTGTGACCGGCGTCATCGGTGACCAGGTCCATCAGCAGTACCCCGTGGAAATAGCCGCGCGGTTTGGGCACATGCACGCCGGCATCCACCAATTGGTAGAGCGCGTCGGCTTCGGTGTTCTTCCAGGCGGTTTCGGCTTCCTTGCGGCCGAACTTGGTGGCCTTGCCCATCGCACGCGCCTGCCGGCTGCCACGCACCTTACGGCCTTCCTGGTACTGCACGCGCGCCTGGAAACTGCGTTGCGCCATGTCCTTGTAGACCTTGGCGCACAGGATCTCGGCGCCTGCGCTCACCACGTAGACAGAGGCTTCCTTGCCGCTCTTGAGTGGTCGCAACACTTCGTCGATGACGCCGTCGTCGATCAGCGGCTGCAGGCCGTTGGGGGTTTTCATGGACTAAGCGCACCGATCCGTCACAAACCAGCGACGATTATGCGGCAAGCAGGGTGAAGCGCTTACATGCCCACGCGCAGAGTGTGAGCCGGGGCATGCCATGGCGCGAGCGCTTACCATGCACGGACCTGTCCGCTGCCGCATTCCTATGCCCGAGCCCGCCTCCAGCCGCCGCAAACGTCCCGCCGCCGTGGTTGCGGCCGGCAGCGAGCGTGGCCTGCCGCATGAACTGATGCAGCAGATCGCCGCCGCCCAGGGCGATCCGGACTTCATGACCTCGCTAGGCCGCGGGCTGGTGGTGCTGAGCGTGTTCGCGCAGCACGCGCGCGAAGTGACGATGTCGCAGATCAGCCTGGAAACCGGCATCTCGCGCGCGGCGGTCCGGCGCGTGCTGCATACGCTGGCCAAGCTGGGCTATGTGGGCGAGCAAGGGCGTGGCTACGTGTTGCTGCCGCGCGTGCTGGGGATCGGCGGCGCGTACGCGGCGTCGTCATCGATGACCGCGGCCGCGCAGCCGGTTCTGGACGGGCTGCGCGACCAGTTGCACGAATCGTGTTCGCTGGGCGTGCTGGATGGCGACGACCTGCTGTACGTGGCGCGGTCGGAAACGGTGCGCATCATGTCGATCGGGCTCCGGCCGGGTACCCGCCTACCGGCCTATTGCACCTCGATGGGGCGGGTATTGCTGGCCGCGCTGCCCGGCGACACCTTGCAGGCGTATCTGGAACGTACCACCTTGCGTCCGCGGACCGACCGCACGGTGACCCAGGCCTCGGCGCTGCTGGAGGTGCTGGCGCGCACGCGCCGCGAAGGCATGTGCCTGACCGATCAGGAACTGGAAATTGGCCTGCGCTCGATCGCCGTGCCGGTGCGCAACCTGCGCGGCGAAGTGATCGCCGCGCTCAACATCGGCGCCCAGGCTGGGCGGGTGAGCCTGCAGACGATGCAAACGCAGTTGCTGGAACCGCTGAAGCAGGCAGCGCAACGGCTGGGAACCTTGTTGAGCTAGAGCCTGACAAGGCGGTGCCGGCGCAGCGTGCAACCTGGCGCTTGCATTGCGTCAGCGCTGGCGGTGCAGCGATCGATCGCACAGTTCAAGCAATTGCAAGCGCGCATCTGGCGTGGGACGACGCTCAGGCGGGCGACGGGTCGCAACGCGCGTGCACGCCAGGTGCGAATCGTTTGCCACCCGGTGCTGCGCGCCGACCGGCTCGGAGCGGCGATGAAGCGTCGCGATCCGTCACTGGCGCGGAATGTGTGCAGGCGCCGAAGTTGCGACTGGCAGGCGCCAGGTCGAACATGCGCCGCGCCCACCTCGCGGCTGCGCAGTCATCCGTCCGCTGCGCTTAGCGCGGCCGGCGCAAAAAGCTCACCACCGCGTCCACCCAGGCTGCGTGGCTGTCTTCGACCTGGGCCACGTGGTCGGCGTGCGGCAAGGTCACCCAGCTGCGATCTTCGCTGCGCAGACGTGCGTAGAGATGAGCATTGTCTGCCTGGGTGGCGATCGGGTCGTCGACGCCGCGTAACAGCAAGACCGGAAGCGTTGCGACCTGCTCGGGGTGGAAGGCGAACTGCTCCATCGCGCGCCAGTCGGTGCGCACCGGGTCCGCTGCCAGCGCCTGGGCGACGTAAGCCGCACGTACGCTCGGTGGTGCCGCGTTGACGGTGATGAAATCCTCGCCGGCCGCAGCGGCCGTGGTGGGTGTGCGCAAGGGCCGATCCGCCGGAACCGCTGACGCGGGTGGTGTATCCACATCGTCCGGGAAGCCGAACAACACCAGTGCGGAAATCTCTTGCGGTTGCTGCTGCGCGAGCAGCAACGCCACTCGCGCGCCGTTGGAATAGCCCAGCAGTGCGGGCGGCGGCACATCGGGATGGGTCTGCGCGACCCAGGCCAGCACGCTGCGGACATCGGCCACTGCACGGGCGGGCGTATTCCAGCCCGTGCGGTCGCGTGCGCTGCCGCCGTAGCCGCGCAGATCCACCGCGTACGCGGCAAACCCGGCCTGCGCGAGCGCCGCAAGGACAGAGCGCGCATCACGCGGCTCGTCAGGCACCTGCAAATCGAAGTTGGGCAATGCGCTCCAGGTGCGGCCGTGCACCAGCACGATCGTGCCACGCGGCTGCGCGGGCACGCGCGACCACACGGCCAGCGTCTGGCCATCGTCGGTCCGCACCTGCGACACCACGGTGCCGGGCCCGGGTTGCGGTTGTGCGTGCAGCGCCACCGTGACCAAGGACAACAACAGCAGGCAGACCAAGCGACGCAGCATGCGATGTCTCCGGTTACAGTGGATTGAGCGTGGCCAACACACGCGTGCGCGCAGTCGGCGGGCGACCGTGGATGGCGCGCCAGGCACCACAGTGAACGAGTGGTGCACGCCGCACCGAGTACCGAGCACGCGCGCCGGACGCTGAGCGCCATCGTTTTGCCCACCGCACTGAAACGACCTTACCGAGGTTGCGCCGTCGATGCTACGCCGGCCTCGGCGGCTTGCTCTTCCAGGATCGGCCTGGCCAGCGCGAACGCGTGGTTGGCGGCCGGCACGCCGCAGTAGATCGCCGCCTGCAGCAATACTTCCTTGATCTGCGCAGGCGTCACGCCGTTGTTGCGCGCCGCACGCACGTGCAGCTTGAATTCTTCGTCGTGGCCAAGCGCGATCATCATCGACAGGGTGATCAGCGAACGGGTATGGGCCGGCAGGCCGTCGCGGGTCCAGATGCTGCCCCAGGCATAGCGGGTGATCAGGTCCTGAAATTCTTCGGTGAAGTCGCTACGCGCGGCCAGCGCGCGGTCGACATGCGCATCGCCAAGGACGCGCCGGCGCTGGCGCATGCCGGCTTGATAACGTTCGTCTTTGTGCATGGAAGGTCCTTGCAAGGTGGGAAAGCTCACTGACCCTGAAGAAAGCCGAGCACCGCCTGATTGAACGCGGCCGGCGATTCCAGGTTGCAGATGTGGCGGCCGGGCACCTGGGCGTAATGACCGTCCGGCGCGGCATAGGCGATCTCGCGCAGGTCAGGCGGTGGGCACACCGGGTCGTCGTCGCCGGCCAGCGCCAGCAGCGGCAGGTTCAACCCATCCAGCGCGCCACGGAAATCGGCATCGGCCACCGCCTGGCAGCAGGCGATGTACCCGGCCGGCGAAGTGGAGACGAAGGCAGCGGCGATCATGTCCAGGCGCTGCGCGTGGCTGACGGCAAATTCCGGTGTAAACCAGCGTTGCAGCGTGGCATCGATCAGCGTCGGAAGGCCTTCGCTGCGCACCTGTTCGATGCGGGTTTCCCAGGTGGCGGCATTGCCGATCTTCTGGGCGGTGGCGCATACCACCAGCCGGCGCAGGCGCTGCGGTGCATGCAGGCCCAGCCACTGGCCGGTGAGGCCGCCGATCGACAGGCCACAGAAATCGCTTTGTGCGATCTCCAGCGCGTCCCACAGTGCCAGCACGTCCAGACCCAGGTCGGCCACGCCATACGGGCCGGGCGGCGTCTCCGAATACCCATGGCCGCGGCGGTCGTAGCGCAGGATGCGGTACTGCGGGGCGAAGGCTTCGATCTGCACGTCCCACATGTGCAGATCGGTGCCCAGCGAATTGCAGAAGGTCAGCCAGGGGCGTCCTTCGGTGCCGTCCAAGCGGTAATGCAGGCGATGCGTGGGCAACTGGAGATAAGCCATCGAGGCACCGTCAACAGGAAGAAGATCCGGCCAGCACGCGGTCGATCCAGACCGAGGACATGCCGCGCCAACTTGCGCTATCGAACACTGCCTGCAGTTGCGCGTGCGTGAGCACCGCGCTCACCTGCGCGTGCTCGCCAAGCACCTCGCGCAGATGCCGTTGCTGTGCCTGCGCGCGCAGCGCTGCCTGTTCCACCAGGGCGTGCGCCTGCGGCTTGCCCAGGTGTGGCGCGAGCGCGAACACCGCCGCCTCGGCGTAGAGCAGCCCGCCGTGGCTGTCCAGATGCGCCTGCATGCGCGTGCGATCCAGTTCCAGGCCGGACAGGCACAGCTGCATTTGCGCCAGGCTGCCGGCGGTGAGGCAGACGATCTGGGGCAAGGTGTCCCATTCGGCATGCCATTGCCCGGCCGCGCGCTCGTGCGGCTGCGCCATGGCGCTGAACAACGTGGCGACCAGGCCCGGTACGCGGGTGGCCGCAGCCACCGCTGCCACGCTGGAAACCGGATTGCGCTTGTGCGGCATCGCCGACGAGCCGCCCTTGCCGGCGGCGGCCGGCTCGAACGCTTCGCCCACCTCCGATTGCATCAGCAACACCACATCGCCGCCGATCTTGCCCAATGTGCCAGCCAGCAGGCCGAAGGCGCAGCCGACCTCGACGATGCGGTCGCGCGCGGTATGCCAGGGCAGCGCGGGCAGCGGCAACGCCAGCGTGCTGGCCAAGGCCTGCGCCACTTCCAGGCCACGGCCCTGCAACGAGGCCAGCGTGCCGGCCGCGCCGCCGAACTGCAGCACCAAGGCATCGCGCCGCAAGCCGTGCAGGCGCTGCTGCGCCCGCTGCAGGGCGTCCAGCCAACCGGCGACCTTGAGCCCGAAGGTGACCGGCACGGCCTGCTGCAGCAGGGTGCGTCCGGGCAAGCCGGTGTCGCGCTCGCGTTCGGCCAGCACCGCCAGATCGGCGCACAGGGCGTGCAGACGCGGCAGCAACAGATCGAGCGCAGCGCGCAGCTGCAGCACCGTGCCGGTATCGATGACGTCCTGGCTGGTGGCGCCCCAGTGCACCCAGCGCGCGGCGGCGCTGTCGTGTGCGGCCACCTGCGCGGTCAGCGCCTTGACCAGCGGAATGGCGGGGTTGCCGGCCAGCGCCGTGGCCTGCGCCAACGCGGCCAGGTCGTAGTGCTGCACATCGCAGGCAGCGGCAATGGCCTGCGCGGCCTCGGCGGGAATCACCCCGCACTGCGCCTGGGCGTGCGCCAGCGCCGATTCGAACTGCAGCATCGCCTGCACGCGTGCGGCATCATCGAACAAGGCCTCGCACGCAGGCGCGCCGAACAAGGATCCCAACAACGAAGATGTCGCGCTCATGCATTGCATCTCTAGGCGTGCCTTCAGCATCGCACCGAAGTACCAGGGTGCCAACTAGACCAAAGGGCAATGCATCGGGCGCGCCTGGCACTGCCGGAGTGAAGGAAATGAGGCCATGGTACTTGCGGTGCGTGCACGCGCGTCTGCGCGCGCGTGCCTGCCACGCGGCGCGCCGCCCCTGATGCGTGTGCGTGCGCCGTCATGGCGCATTGCGTGCCGCTGGAGAGACCTGGGCGGTTAGGTAGCGGTGGACGCTTGTGCCCTCTCGCGTCGGGCGCTGTTGGCGCGGCAGCGTGCCGGCAGGATGCAGCGCGGTCCCCGCACACAGAGGGCGTTTCAAGATCGGCATGCGGATCAATAGCGGAAGAACACCGTTTCCGCGTCGCCCTGCATGTGGATGTCCCAGGTGTAGGCACCACCTGGAAGCGGCTGGGCCAGCAAGGTGGCGCGCCGCTCGGCCGGCACCAGCGCCAGGATCGGGTCGCTGCCCAGCTGCGGGTCGTCGGCGAAATACAGCCGCGTCGACACCGCGCGCAACAGGCCGCGCATGAACACCAGCACCGTCAGATGCGCCGCCTGCTGCTTGCCGTCCGGGCCATCCACCCTGCCCGGCTTGATGGTGCTGAAGGAAAAACGCCCGTGCGCGTCGGTGGGCACGCGGCCCCAGCCGTCGAAGCTGGGGTCGTGCGCCTGGCAGCGAGGGTCGGCCGCATGCGCATAGATGCCGGCAGCATCGGCTTGCCACACTTCCAGCACCGCATCGGCCACGGGCGCGCCGGCACCATCGAAGATGCAACCGCTGATCTGCACCTGCGCGCCCGCGGCCTGCGCAGGTGCGATCTGTTGGCGATACAGCGGCTCCAAGCCAAGCCGGTAATACGGGCCGACGGTTTGCGACGGCGTTGCATGCAGGCTCATCGTGTCACTCCCAGACCGTTTGCTTGCGACCGCGCAAGACGATGTCGAAGCGGTACGCCAATGCGTATTCGCTGACCGCATTTTCCCAGTCGAAACTGGACACCATGCGTTCACGCGCCAACGCATCGTCGACGCAGTTGTAGATGGGGTCTTGCGCCAGCAGCGGGTCGCCGGGGAAGTACATCTGGGTGACCAGCCGCTGCCCGATGCCATCGCCGTGCAACGAAAAATGGATGTGCGCCGGCCGCCAGGCGTTGTAGTGATTGCGCCACGGATACGCGCCCGGCTTGATGGTCTTGAAACTGTAGCGGCCGTGCGCATCGGTCAGCACCTGGCCGGTGCCGCGGAAGTTGGGGTCCAGCGGTGCGTCGTGCTGGTCGCCAGCGTGCTGGTAGCGGCCGGCCGCATTGCATTGCCACACTTCAACGATGCTGTCGCGGACCGGCCTGCCGTTTTCGTCGAGCACGCGGCCGGAGACGATGATGCGCTCGCCCAGCGGCGCGCCACTGAAACCGGCAGTGAGATCGGCCGCGTGCGCGCCCAGCGTAAGCCGGTCCAGGCGCGGGCCGGTGACTTCCGACAGCGTGACCGGCAGGTCGATCGGCGCACGCGTGGGCCCGCGCAGGGTGGTGGAGGCGTATGCCGGATGCAGGTAGGCCGGCTGCGTACCGGGCCGGCTGCGGCGGTAACCGAGCAGCGGTTCGGCGGCGATGGCAGGTTGCTCAGCGGTGGGATCGCGCATCTTGAATCTCCGTCGGCAGCAAGACGACTAGAACGACATGGGTGCGAGGCAAGGACGAGGGAGGTTGCAACGGCCGGTTCACAGGCGCTCGATCGCCAACGCCACGCCCTGCCCCACGCCGATGCACATGCTGGCCAGCCCGCGCCGCCCGTTGCCCGCCTCCAGCTGCCGCAGCAAGGTCAGCGCCAGCCGCGCGCCGCTCATGCCGAGCGGATGCCCAAGCGCAATGGCGCCACCGTTGGCATTGACGTGTGCGGCATCGTCGGCCAGGCCCAATGCACGCGTGCAGGCCAGCGCCTGCGCAGCGAAGGCTTCATTGAGTTCGATCGCATCGAACTGCGCGATGCGCAGGTTCAGGCGCGCCAGCAGACGCTCGGTGGCCGGCACCGGGCCGATGCCCATGTACGCCGGCTCCACGCCCGCCGAGGCGAACCCCAGCACGCGCGCACGCGGCGTCAGCCGATGCGTCTGCACGGCCTGCGCCGAGGCCAGCAGCAAGGCGGCGGCGCCATCGTTGAGACCGGAGGCATTGCCGGCCGTCACGGTACCGGGCTGGCGGAACACCGGTTTGAGCTTGGCCAACATCTCGGCGGTGGTGTTGGGCCGCGGCGCTTCATCGTGTTCGACGGTGGAGGCATCGCCGCCCTTGCGCGCGGCCACGGCCACCGGGGTGATTTCGCCATCGAAAAAGCCGGCCGCCTGCGCCGCGGCTGCGCGCTGCTGGCTACGCAGGGCAAACGCATCCTGGTCTTGGCGCGCGATGGCGTACCGCTGCGCCACGTTCTCTGCCGTTTCGCCCATCAATTCGGTGCCATAGACGGCTTGCAGGCGCGGATTGATGAAGCGCCAGTCCATGGTGGTGTCTTCCAGCTGCTGGGTGCGAGCGAAGGCGCCGTCGGCCTTGCCCATCACCCAGGGTGCGCGCGACATCGATTCGACACCGCCGGCGATGGCAAGATCCAGTTCGCCGGCACGAATGCCGCGCGCCACCGTGCCGATCGCGTCCAAGCCCGACCCGCACAGACGATTGAGCGTGCTGCCCGGCACCGAGGGCGGCAAGCCGGCCAGCAACAGGCTCATCCGCGCGACATTGCGATTGTCTTCGCCGGCCTGGTTGGCGCAGCCCAGGTACACATCGTCGATTGCGGCCGGCTCCAGCTGCGGATGCCGCGCCAGCAACGCGGCGATCGGCACTGCGCCCAGGTCGTCGGCGCGCACGCTGGACAAGGCGCCACCGTAACGGCCGATCGGCGTGCGGATGCCATCGACCAGGTACACCTCGCTCATGCCTGGGCTCCCGCTGCCTGCGCGCCATGCGCCGCATCGGTGCGCGCCTGCAGCGCGCGCAGGGCGTCCAGCTCGGCACTGCTGGGCGGCGTGGTGTATGCAAGGTCGGCGGCGAACCGGATCGGCCACCCGGTCGCCGCGCTGACCTGCTCGCGCGTGGTGCCGGGGTGCAACGAGGTCACGGTGAGTTCGCAGGTCACGGGGTCCGGCTCCATCACGCACAGGTCGGTGACGACCACGGTCGGGCCGGCGCCGGGCAGGCCGGCGCGCGCGCATCGCCCCCGTCCAGATGCCCGACCGTGGTGATGAAGTCCAAACTCGAAACGAAGCTGCGTGTGGATTGGCGCATGATGATGAACACCTGCTTGGCGCTGGCTGCGATTTCCGGCGCGCCGCCGGCGCCGGGCAGGCGTGTTTTCGGCGCATCGTAGGAGCCAATCACGGTGGTATTGAGGTTGGCGTGCCGATCGATCTGCGCCGCCCCCAGAAAGCCCACATCCACGCGCCCGCCCTGCAACCAGTAACGGAAGATCTCTGGCGTGGAGACCACGGTGTCGGCGGTTTCGGCCAGCTCGCCGTCGCCGATCGACAACGGCAACACCTGCGGGCGCGCACCGATCGGGCCGGATTCGTAGATCAAGGTGACGTCGGGCGCATGCGTAAGCCGCGCCAGATTGGCGGCAGTGGACGGCAAGCCGATGCCGACAAAACACACCGCGCCATCGGGCAGGCGACGCGCAGCGGCCACCGTCATCATTTCGTTGGTGCTGTAGGCGCTCATGCGGCCACCTGCTGCTGCGACTGTGCATACACGCGCTGAAAACCGGCGAAGTCGTCGGTGTCGAGAATATGCGCCTGGATCCAGGCCTGGAACGTCGCACGGTCGCGCGCGATCGCATCCCAGGCCAGATAGAACCGGTTGTCGCGCGCGTAATAGCCATGCGCATACGAGGGCGCGGCGCCACCGGGCACCACGCAGACCGCGTCGACAACCCAACGCGGCAGGATGCAGGCATTGGGTGGCGCATCGAGGCTGTCGACGATCTCTTCCACCGTCACGATCACCTTGCGCGCTGCCAGCGCGGCCTCTTTCTGCACACCCAGAATGCCCCACAGCAACACGTTGCCGCGGCGATCGGCCTGCTGGGCGTGGATCACCGTGACATCGGGATTGACGGCCGGCGAGGTGGCCAGTGTCTGGCCGGTATACGGGCACTGCAGGAACCTGATGCTGTCGTTGACGCGCGGCAGATCCGAACCGACATACCCGCGCAGCACTGCAAACGGCAGCCCCGACGCACCGGCCACGTAGGCATTGGCCATATCGGCGTGACTGTGTTCGCGAATCTGCAGCGGCTGCGGCCAGGCGTGTTCCACTGCATCGCGCAACCGGTGCAACGAGCCGACGCCGGGATTGCCGCCCCAGGAAAACCGCAGCGCTGTCGCGCAGCCGGCGCCGATCAACTGGTCGTAGATCAGGTCCGGCGTCATGCGCACCAGACGCAGCGCGCGCTTGCGCTGGCGAATGACTTCGTGCCCGGCCGCATGCGGAATCAGATGGGTGAAGCCTTCCATCGCCACGCAGTCGCCATCGGCGATCAGCTGCGACACCGCGTCGGCGAGAGCGACGATTTCGGCCATTGCGTTCCCTTCAGCACAGCGAGCGTGGGGTCACGGTAGGCGCAGCCGACGGGACGGTCAATCCGATAATCGGTGATTCGAATCGATATTCGCACAATTTCGCCAGACCGGTGGCGCACCCATATTGTCTCCGGTGTATACATAACTTCGCTCGCAAGCAGACGCCAGCTTTGCGATGCGCGCTAACTAGCCGCAGGCCGGCGCGAGCCCCGTCGCGTCCAGGTTGCCTACATACCCAGGAGTCACGGTCATGTCGCAGTCCAAGCCGCTGTTTCCCCTCAACGCGTGGTACGCCGTTGCCTGGGACCATGAGATCAAGCACGTGCTCAGCCCGCGCAAGCTCTGCAACCTGGACGTGGTGGTCTACCGCACCACCGCCGGCACAGTCGTTGCGCTCGAAGACGCGTGCTGGCATCGGCTGGTGCCGTTGTCGATGGGCAAGCTGCGCGGCGACGATGTGGTGTGCGGCTATCACGGGCTGGTCTACAACACGCAGGGGCGCTGCGTGCACATGCCCTCGCAGGACACCATCAATCCCTCGGCCTGCGTACGCAGCTTCCTGGTGGCCGAAAAACACCGCTACGTCTGGATCTGGCCGGGCGACCCGGCCAAGGCCGATACGCGCCTGATCCCCGACCTGCATTGGTCGCACGATCCGGCCTGGGCCGGCGATGGCCGTACCATCCACGCCAAGTGCGACTATCGGCTGGTGCTGGACAACCTGATGGACCTGACCCACGAGACCTTCGTGCACGGCTCCAGCATCGGCCAGGACGAAGTGGCCGAAGCGCCATTCGATGTGGTGCATGGCGATCGCAGCGTCATCGTGTCGCGCTGGATGCGCAATATCGACCCGCCGCCGTTCTGGGCCAGCCAGATCGCCCGCCACCTGGACTACCGCGGCAAGGTCGATCGCTGGCAAATCATCCGTTTCGAGGCGCCCTCCACCATCGCCATCGATGTGGGCGTGGCCATCGCCGGCACCGGCGCGCCCGAGGGCGATCGCAGCCAGGGCGTCAACGGCTACGTGCTCAACACCATCACTCCCGAAACCGACACCACCTGCCATTACTTCTGGGCGTTCATGCGCAACTACGCGCTGCACGACCAGTCGCTGACCACGCTCACCCGCGAGGGCGTAACAGGCGTCTTCGGCGAAGACGAAGCAGTGCTGGAAGCGCAGCAACGCGCCATCGATGCGCACCCGGATCACACCTTCTACAACCTTAACGTCGATGCCGGCGGCATGTGGGCGCGACGCGTGATCGACCGCCTGATCGCGCAGGAACAACGCGCGCAGGATCTGTCGTTGCGCATGGTGGGCTGAGCACGTCGCATGCGGACCGCCCTGTCATCGATCACAGCGACGCATTGCAGCCCCGTCACAGCCGGCGCCGGCCCACAGACCTCATTGCCTGGAGCCCTTCATGCGTAAAGACACCCAGTGGCATCGCGCCCGCGTGGTCAGTATTGCCGACGCCTGCCCGGGCGTGCGCGAAATCGTGCTCGATCCCGGTACCGCCGCGCGCAGCTTCGAGGTGGGCAGCCACGTGGATTTCCGTTTGCAGTTGCATGGCCGCGACGATGTGCGCTCGTATTCGTTGGTGGGCGAACCGCGTGCCGATGGGTACTACCAGATCGCAGTGCGGCAAATGCCCGACAGCCGCGGCGGCTCGCTGCAGATGTGGGCGCTTGCGCCGGGCGACGTGGTGGAGATGTCCCCGCCCAGCAACAACTTCGCGCTGGACGAAAGCGGCGAGGAAATCCTGCTGATCGCCGGCGGTATCGGCATCACCCCGATCATCGGCATGGCGCAGCGGCTGGCGCGCCGGCATCGCGCGTTTCGTCTGCTGTACGCCGGCCGCTCGCGCAGCGCAATGGCGTATGTCGACACGCTGGAAGCACTGCTGGGCGAACGTTTGCAATTGCAATGCGACGACAGCGCCGGCCCGCCGGATCTGGCTGCCGAACTGGCGCGCCTGTCGCCCAATGCCGAGGTGTATGTGTGCGGCCCGCTGGGCATGCTCGAAGCGGTGCGCCAGCACTGGCACGCCGCCGGACGGCCACGTGCGCGCCTGCACTTCGAAACCTTCGGCAATAGCGGGCGGGTGCCTGCGCAGGCGTTCGTGGTGAAGTTGCCGGAGCTGGGCCTGGAAGTGCCGGTGGCTGAAAACGAATCGATGCTGGACGCATTGGCCGATGCCGGGGTGGAGCTGATCGCCGAGTGCCGCCGTGGCGAATGCGGTTTGTGTGCAGTGGACGTGCTGGACAGCTCCGCCGATATCGACCACCGCGACGTGTTCTTCAGCGACGAGCAGCGCCGGGAGAATCGCAAGCTGTGTGCCTGCGTGTCGCGTGCGGTAGGCGGCAGCATCAGCATCGATACTGGCTATCGCAGCGCGCTGGGCTGAATCCGGCCGGCCAGCCGTTTGGCGGCCAGCCACTCCTGCGTGTTCACATCTCGCCGGGGTGCAGCGGCAGGCGCACATCGCTGCGCGTATCGTCTGGCGGCTGCGGTTGATACTGGGCTTCAGCGAGGAACGCGTTTGCGGCGCCCGCGTTGCATCGGCTAACCCACTGCCGTGTCCACGCATGCTGGCAACTTTCTCGTTGGCGCTTCAGCAGCACACATCGAAGGCGATAATTCTTACCAAGCCCTGGCCGAGCCTGCTGGGCAATCGGATGCGTCCAGGAACGCAAAGCCTGGGCGCAGCGCATCCGGCAATCGTCAAGCGTGCACCGCTTCAGGCCGATGTTCGCCCGCAAGCCCATGTCGCGCGCTGCGTGCACGCTGCCGTGTTTGCATCCTCACGCGTATGCGCGATCATCTGCGCATGGAGTCGACTCACTACAGGACTGTCCCGGCGCCGGCATTGAACCCGCGCCAGGAGCAATTGGTGGCGCTGGTGCGGCAGCAGGGCTTTGCCGAGGTCGAAGGTTTGGCCACACGCTTCGAGGTGACGCCGCAGACCATCCGGCGCGATCTGACCCTGCTCTGCGATGCGGGCGTGCTGCGCCGCTATCACGGCGGCGTCAGCATGCCCTCCAGCGTGGAGAATCTGGCCTATACCGCACGCAAGGCGCTGCAGGCCCGCGAAAAACAGCACATCGCCGCACGTGTCGCGCGCTTCATTCCCGACGATGCCTCGCTGTTCATCAACCTGGGGACCACCAACGAAGAAGTCGCACGCGCGTTGCTGCAGCACCGCGGACTCCGGGTGATCACCAACAATCTCAACGTGGCGGTGATGCTCAGCGCCAACCCCAGCTTCGAGGTGATCGTGGCCGGCGGTGTGGTGCGCGGGCGCGACCAGGGCGTGACCGGCGAGGCGACGGTGGAGCTGATCCGCCAGTTCAAGGTGGATTTCGGGGTGATCGGCATTTCCGGCATCGATCTGGACGGCACCCTGCTGGATTTCGATTACCAGGAAGTGCGGGTGGCGCAGGCCATCATCGAGCACTCGCGGCACGTGCTGCTGGCCGCCGATCACAGCAAATTCGGCCGCAACGCCATGGTGCGGCTGGGCGCACTTGCACAGGTGCACGACTGGTTCACCGACCGGCCGCCGCCGCAGGAGCTGGCGAGTGTGCTGGCCGAGGCCGGTACCCGGGTGCATCTGGCGGACGCGGACGAAATCGACTGAGGCCGATGTTCGTTTTTGATCGTTTTTATGCGATGGCCGCCAAGAACCACCGAGTTCGCCAAATAAACCGTATTTAATCCCTGTTTCCACAGCCGATTTGCGTGCCTGTCCCTGGTCGCGTTGGCGCCAACCATCTTCACGCCGCCGCAAGGTTCGATGTTCGAATATGTTCGAACATGACAACTTGGGTTCGCTCGTCAGCGCGCCCGGACGGAGGCACCGATGGGCGAGATGTACGATCTTCTGGTAATCGGCGGCGGCATCAACGGGGTCGGCATTGCCCGTGACGCGGCCGGGCGCGGTTTGTCGGTGTGCCTGTGCGAGCAGGACGACCTGGCCGCGCACACCAGCAGCGCCAGTACCAAGCTCATTCACGGCGGCCTGCGCTATCTGGAGCAGTACGAATTCGCGCTGGTCGGCAAGGCACTGGCCGAGCGCGAAGTATTGCTGCGACTGGCCCCGCACATCATCTGGCCGTTGCGCTTCCTGCTGCCCCACCAACCGCACCTGCGCCCGGCCTGGATGATTCGCGCCGGGCTATTCCTGTACGACCATCTGGGCGGCAGCAAGCGCAGCCTGCCGCGCTCGCGCCGGCTATCGCTGCGGACGCACCCGGTCGGTGCGCCGCTGCAGGAGTCGCTGCGCACCGGCTTCGTGTATTCGGACGCCTGGGTGCAGGATGCGCGGCTGGTGGTGCTCAACGCCATGGACGCCGCCAGGCGCGGTGCCAAGATCCACACCCGCACGCGTTGCGTCGGTGCGTGGCGCGATGCGGGCTTCTGGTATGCCGAGCTCGAAGACCGCCAGGGCCGCCGCCGCACGGTGCAGGCGCGCGCGCTCGCCAATGCGGCCGGCCCCTGGGCGGTGTCGTTCCTGGACACCGTCGCCGCGGTGCCGCACGAACACGCGCTGCGGCTGGTCAAGGGTAGCCATATCGTGGTGCCCAAGCTGTTCGATCACGACCATGCATACATCTTCCAGCAACCGGATCGGCGCATCGTGTTCGCCATCCCCTACGAGCACGACTTCACCTTGATCGGCACCACCGACGTGGACTACGAGGCCGACCCCGCCGCGCCGAAGATCGATGCGGCCGAAGTGCAATATCTGTGCGATGCGGTGAACCTGTATTTCCAGCAGCAGATCTCCCCCGCCGATGTGGTGTGGAACTACAGCGGCGTGCGCCCGTTGCTGGACGACGCCGAAGACAACGCAGCCGAAGTGACCCGCGATTACCAGCTGGAAGTGGTCACCGAGGGTGCGCCGTTGCTCAACGTGTTCGGCGGCAAGCTCACCACTTATCGCAAGCTGGCCGAAGAGGCGGTGGACCGGCTGACCCACGCGCTGGGCGCACGCAAGCCGGCGTGGACCGCGCGTGGCGAAGCATTACCGGGCGGCGAGCAGCGCGATATCGCCAGCTTGCTGGAACGCGTCGGCCGCGCGCGCCCCTGGCTACCGGCAGCGACCGCGCAGCGGCTGGTGCGCAATTACGGCACCTGCGCCGAGCAGCTGCTTGGCGATGCGCAAAGCCTGGCCGATCTGGGCACGCACTTCGGCGCGGACCTGTATCAGGCCGAGGTGGATTACCTGCGTGAACACGAATGGGCGGTGGCTGCCGACGATATTCTGTGGCGGCGCAGCAAGCTCGGCCTGCGGATCGATGCGGCCGCGCGGCAGCGCCTGAAAGACTATCTGCAGGCGCAACCGATCCGGCAACGCGACGTCGTTTCTGCTTGAACACACCGCGTTGTCGGCGAGGACGGGTCGTCCGGCAACGTATTACGGCGCTTCAGCCAGCATCACCCAAGTCACGTGGAGGGCACCCCAGATGAGCATCACCGACCACCGCTGCGCGCAAGCAAGCGTGCTGCACGCTGTTATCCGCATCACCGACCTTGCGGGCATGCACGCATGAGCCGGCAACTCATGGGTGAGTTGATCTCCGAGGCGGTCGCGATGTTCATCATCATCGCGCTCGGCGATTCGGTGGCGGCGATGTACATCCTGTACGACCCCAGCCCCTATCAAAACGCCTATTGGGGCGTATGTATCGCCTGGGGCCTGGCGGTGACGCTGGCGATCTACGTGACCGGCTCGGTGTCCGGTACGCACGCCAATCCGGCGGTCACGCTGGCGCTGGCGCTGTTCCGCGGCTTTTCCTGGAAGAAGGTAGTGCCCTACTGGGTCGCGCAGGTGATCGGCGCATTCCTGGGCGCAGCCATCGTCTATCAGTTGTACGGGCCGGTGATCGATCACTTCAACCAGGTGCAGCAGCTCACCCGCGAAGCCGGCGGCGCAGCCGGGGTGTTCTTCACCGCACCGGGGTTGGCGGTCACGCCGATGCATGCGCTGGTCGACCAGATCATCATCACCGCGTTCCTGATCTTCGGCATCTTCGCCATCACCGAGCAGTTCAACGAGGCCGCACCGACTGCCAACTCCGGCGCGTTGATGATCGGCTTGCTGGTCGCCACGCTGGGCGCGTCGATGGGCTATCTGGAAGCCTGGGCGATGAATCCGGCGCGCGACTTCGGCCCGCGCCTGTTCGCGTATTTCGCCGGCTGGGGCGAGGCCGCGTTGCCGGCCAAGGACAACTATTGGTGGATCCCGATCGCTGGCCCGTTGATCGGTGGGCCGATCGGCGCGCTGGCCTATCAGTGGCTGATCCTGCCATTCCTGCCGGCGCGGGTGCGCCATCTGCAGGGTGGCGGCAAACCACTCGATCCACTGTGATGGTGCTGCGCGAAGTCAACGATCACTCTGGCCACGCATGACGTTATCTGTGGCCAAACCCTGACGGCCACGCGTCGTCATCGCCTGCACCGACCTTTCTCGCCGTGCGCCAATGCCGGCATTGTTCGAGGAATCTTCGATGGAAAAGCAGTACGTCCTTGCGATCGATCAAGGCACCACCAGCTCACGCGCGATGTTGTTCGACCGCCAGGGCAAGGTGGCCGGCGTGGCGCAGCGCGAATTCGGCCAGATCTTTCCGCAGCCGGGTTGGGTGGAACACAACCCGCGCGAGATCATGACCAGCGTCTATACCACCATCACCGAGCTGCTCAACAACGCGCAGATCGATGCGCGCGCGATCGCCGGGATCGGCATCACCAACCAGCGCGAGACCGCGGTGGTGTGGGACAAGGCCACCGGCCAGCCTATCTACAACGCCATCGTGTGGCAATCGCGACAGACCAAGGACATTTGCGCCCAGCTCAAGGAAGCCGGGCATGAGCAGATGGTGCGCGACAAGACCGGTTTGCTGATCGACGCGTATTTTTCCGGGACAAAGGTCAAGTGGATCCTCGACCACGTCGAAGGCGCGCGCGAACGCGCGCAAAACGGCGAGCTGGCATTCGGCACCATCGACAGCTGGCTGATCTGGAATCTCACCGGCGGCAAGGTGCACGTCACCGACTACACCAATGCTTCGCGCACCATGATGTTCAACATCCACACCCTGGAATGGGATGCCGAACTGCTGGCCATGCTGGATGTGCCGGCGCAGATGCTGCCGGAAGTACGCTCCTCCAGCGAGGTCTATGGCATGACCCAGACCCAGTACTTCTATGGCGAGCAGGTGCCCATCGCCGGCATTGCCGGGGACCAGCAGGCCGCGTTGTTCGGCCAGGCCTGCTTCGAGCCGGGCATGGCGAAAAACACCTACGGCACCGGCTGTTTCATGCTGATGAACACAGGCGACAAGGCGGTGGCTTCCAAGGCCGGTTTGTTGACCACGATTGCCTGGGGCATCGACGGCAAGGTCGAATACGCCTTGGAGGGGGCCATCTTCGTCGCCGGCTCGGTGGTGCAGTGGCTGCGCGATGGCCTGCGCATGCTGGGCAAGGCCAGCGATTCGCAAGCCTACGCCGAGCGTGCCGGCGACAACGACGGCGTATACATCGTGCCGGCCTTCGTCGGCCTCGGCGCGCCGTACTGGCGCAGCGACATCCGCGGCGCGGTGTTCGGGCTGACGCGTGGCACCACCAAGGAACACTTCGTGCGCGCAGCCGTCGAATCGATGGCCTACCAGACCCGCGACGTGCTGACCGCGATGCAGAGCGATTCCGGCATCGAGCTGAAAGAACTGCGTGCCGATGGCGGCGCCATCGCCAACGACTTCATGGCGCAGTTCCAGAGCGACATCCTCAATGTGCCAGTGCTGCGGCCGGAAGTGGCGGAAACCACCGCGCTCGGTGCGGCCTATCTGGCCGGACTGGCAACCGGCTTCTGGGGCAGCCGCGAGGAAATCGCCAAGCAATGGGCGGTGGATCGCCGCTTCGAACCGGCCATGGCCGACGACAAGCGCGAGGCCTTGTACGCCGGCTGGCAGCAGGCAGTGGAAGCGACAATGGGGTTCCGCATCAGCTGACACGGGCCTCGCCCACACGACAGCGCCCACCATGAGGTGGGCGCTGTGACGAGCGAATCCTCTACGTCGAGGACACACGCAAGGCTAGGCAACGCAGCCTGGTGTGCAGCAGTGATTACTGGCCGCCGGTGCTGGCACGGCCAGCGATGGTATCCGGGTCCCAATGTTCCTTGATCAGACCGTTCTCGATCCGGAACATGTCGAACCACGTGGTGGTGTACGTGGTGCCGGGCTTGTTGGGGTTGGGCAAGGTGCGCACCGACACCAGGGTGACCAGATCGCCATCGGCGGTGATGGCGACCAAGGGCAGTTGCACCCGCGGCTGCACCGGCGTCGGCTTCACGAACGCGGTCAGGAAGGCGATGAAGGCGTCGCGTCCATTGGCCACGTTCGGATTGTGCTGGATGTAGTTCTTGTCCATGTACATCGGCGCGTACTGCACCTGGCCAGCTTCGAACACGGTGCGCCAGAAATCGTAGACCAGCCGCTTGTTGGCAGTTTCATACCAGGTGCTGCCGAGCAGCATCTTCTGATGATTCGGATTGGCCGTCACCGCGGTCTGCGCGAACGCGGCCATTGGCGCGACCAGCATGACCAGCAACAAGGCACGGGAGAGCAACTTCTTCATGGAGTACTCCTGGGTGGAGAGTGGCATTGCGCTCATCGGAGAGGCCAGCAACGTGTCCGTTGAGCGGGGGGAAGACGCGTGCGTGTGCACAGCTGCATGAACGCGTCATCGCCACCCTACCGGGGCCGTTGATTGGCCCGCTAGACGCCTGAAAATGTACCTGGGCACTTGCGCAACAGTTGGTGAGAAAAACATCACCGGTATGGTGGCCACCCGCGTGCCGTGCCCCACGTGCTGGATGGACCGGGTGTTGCGATTGAGCGGGCGTCGGCTGCCACGGAAGCAACGCATGTGCGCTGACGGGTGTCATGCAAGCCGGTATGTGGAAGCCTGTTGTGCGCACGCATCGCATGTCTGGAGCCAAGGCGGCATTGAATCCTTACTGCCACCGTGCGCGATGATGGAGATTCGTTAGGCGGTGTCTGGCGTTAAGCAATCACCGACGCCCCATCAATCGGCCAGCGCGGCCAGCGGAAGACCTGCATAATTTTCCGCCAGCGTTGCGCGTCCCGCCTCACTACCGAGCAGATAGTCCAGCTCCGCTGCGTGCAGCCGCGCCGTGAATGCGTCTTCGTCATCGAAGCGATGCAGCAGCGTGGTCATCCACCACGAGAAACGTTCGGCCTTCCACACCCGCTGCAAGGCCAATGTCGAATACTGTTCCAGCACACTGGCATCGCCGCTTGTCTTCCACCGCTCGAACAGCTGCGCCAACAGGCCGACATCGCCAAGCGCCAGGTTCAGCCCCTTGGCGCCGGTAGGCGGCACGATATGCGCAGCATCGCCGGCCAGGAACAGGCGACCATACTGCATGGGTTCGGCAACGAAACTGCGCAGCGGTGCGATGCTCTTCTCGATCGATGCGCCGGTGACCAAGTGCGCCGCCAACGCGGGCGGCAACCGTGCACGCAATTCGTCCCAGAACGCCTGATCGCTCCAGGCCTCCACCTGCGCGCTGGCCGGTACCTGGATGTAGTAGCGCGTACGGGTGGGCGAGCGCATCGAACATAGTGCAAACCCACGCCGATGGCGTGCGTAGATCAATTCGTCGTGCACGGGTGGGGTATCGGCCAGCACCCCAAGCCAGCCGAACGGGTACACGCGCTCGAACAGACGCAGCCGCTCGGTGGGGATGCTGGCTCGGCTGACGCCGTGATAACCATCGCAGCCGACGATGTAGTCGTACTCGAGATGCTTGCGCTGGCCGTCGTGCGTGAACTCCACGGCAGGCGTGGTGCCTTCCACGCCGCACAGGGTCACGTCCTGCGCGTTGTAGTACGTCGGTGCCCCGCTGCGCTGGCGCGCATGCATCAGATCGGCGGTGACCTCGGTCTGCCCGTAGACCGTCACGCCACGTCCGCAGCCGCGCAGCAGATCGATGCGCTCGCGCTGACCGTCCAGGGACAATTCGAAGCCGTGATGCAGCAGGCCCTCGCGCTGCAAGCGCTCGCCGACGCCGGCGCGCTGCAGCAGTTCCACACTGCCTTGCTCCAATACCCCGGCGCGGATGCGCGCCAGCACATGCTGGGGCGTTTGCCGCTCGATGATGACGCAGTCGATGCCGGCCAGCCGCAACAGTTCGCCCAGCAACAGGCCGGATGGGCCGGCGCCGATGATCGCAACCTGCGTTCGCATGCATTGCTCCTGGCCTGGATGACGATGCGTGCAGTGTCGGTAGCCAAAGCGCTGCATTGAAGGGATGATTGCCTGCAGTGCTTGGACTTTTCGACGATGGCCACATCCGTGCCCGACCCCGCCGCCGTCCCCGCCTTCGGCTTGTACGGCGAGCAACACGCCGATGCCGCGGAATTGCTGCATTGGGAATCGATTGCCGCACGCAGCCGGCTGCACGACTGGCAGATCGTGCCGCACCGACACGAGGATTTAGCGCAACTGGTCTATGTGCAACGCGGGCCGGCCACGCTGCAGCTGGACGGGCGCACGCAACGCCTGCGCGGCGCCAGCGTGGTGTGGCTTCCACCGCTCTGCGTGCATGGCTTTGGCTTCGACCCGGCAGTGCGTGGGCACGTCATCACCATGTGCATGCCGCTGGTCAGGGCCGCGTTGAACGCTGCGCCATTCCTGCAACAGGTCATGGCCGCGCCAGCCGTTGTGCACGCGCCGCCTGCACGCAAATGGCTGGATGTATTGTTTGGCAGCATTGCGCAGGACCACGCACGCCGGTCGGTCGGCTATGACGTCGCAGCGCAGGCCGCCGCGGCGCAGCTGGTCATCTGGATGGCGCGTACGGCACTGGAACGCGCCCGGCATGCCGCAGCAATCAGCCCGCAGGCCGACCCGGCGCTGCGCCATCTGCGCGCCTATCAAGGCCTGATCGACCAGCACTACCGCGCCCACTGGCCGATTTCGCGCTATGCCGATCAACTTGGGTTGACGCCCGGTCACCTCAACGCGCTGTGCCAGCGCCTGGCTGGCGCCTCTGCACTGCAGTTGCTCCAGCGCAGGATCATGCTGGAAGCACGCCGCAGCCTGCGTTACACCAGCCTGAGCGTGCAACAGATTGCCGCCAGCCTTGGATTTTTCGACGCTGCCTATTTCAGTCGCTACTTCGCACGGCACGCCGGTTGCTCGCCGACGCGCTTTCGCGCCGGTTAGCAGAAGCGACCAACCGAACGACGTCACTCAATCGCTGTGCGCGTTGTAGAGAGAAGCATCTGCAGACTTGCTGCAGACCCTTGCCCGCCAACCGTCACAGGACACGCTGCAAGTACGTCCACGCAAGCTTCGTGGCGGCGTCCACGCCACCAATGGTTCTGCGACGGTGAGCGGCTACGGACCAGGCGAGTGGTCCGGCCTGTCAGTGCAATCGACAGGCGACGCCCGCTCGCGGTGCAGCGGCGTCTGCGTATCAGGAGCATCCCACATCAAACTGCCGACAAACGTCCTGGCGCGGTGGCCTTGCCGATGGCGGGACCGTTGGCGGCATGGATGCCGCCATCGAGGCTCCCTGGAGGGATGCACGGCGTGCTCCGCGAGCGGTGAGGCACCGCACGCTCGACTCACCAGGCTTCCGGCTGCATCTGAGAAAAGCCATGCCAGGCCTACACAAGTGACCAAGGCGAATAGGCTCAGCCCAGACCGTCATCCTGCAGCGATGGAGAGGCAGAACCAGCCACTCCATCACCAAGCCATTGCGCTCAGAACGGATACTGCGGCACGTCGCTCTTGATGGTCAGCCACTGCCAGTGCGTGTACTGCTCACAATCGGCCGGGCCGCCCACACTGGTGCCGTTGCCTGATGCACCGGTGCCGCCGAATGGATTGACGACCTCATCAGCCACCGTCTGGTCGTTGATATGCAGCAGGCCGGTGTGCAACTTCTCACCCAGGGCCAGCGCGCGCGCGACCGATGCCGACAGGATGCCTGCCGCAAGCCCGTACTCGCCTTGGTTGGCCAGCTCGGCCGCTTCGTCGTCGGTGTCGAACACGGTGATGTTGATCACTGGCCCGAACACTTCTTCGTCGAACGCGCGCATGCCCGGGCGCACGTTGGACAACACGGTGGGCGCGTAGAACAGGCCTTCATGGGTGGCGCCAGCTTCCACGACCGCGCCGGCTGCCACGCTATCGCCGACGATGTCGACGACGCGCTGCAGCTGGCGTTGGTCGATGATCGGGCCCAACGCCACGGTGCCGCTGACCGGGTCGCCCACCGGCAAATGGCGCGCTTTGTCGGCCAACCGTTGGGTCAGTGCCTGCGCCACATTGCGGTGCACCAGCACACGCCCGGTCGCCATGCAGATCTGGCCCTGGTGCATATAGGCACCGAATGCGACCGCCGAGGCAGCCTTGTCCAGATCCGCGTCGTCGAGCACGATCACTGCGTTGTTCCCCCCAAGTTCCAGCGAGACTTTCTTCAGGTGGCGTCCGGCAATTTCGCCGATGCGGCGGCCGGCGGCCGTGGAACCGGTGAACGCAATCATCGGAACATCCGGCGATTCCACCAGCGCCTGACCAATCGGCGCATCGCCATGCAACACGTGCAGCAAGCCCTTCGGCAGGCCGGCGTCTTCGAGCACCTGCGCGATGATCACACCGCCGGTGTAGGGCGTGCGCGGGTCGGGTTTGAGAATCACCGCATTGCCCATCGCCAGCGCCGGCGCCACCGAGCGCAGCGACAGAATCAACGGAAAATTGAACGGCGAAATCACCCCGATCACGCCCAACGGCAGGCGGCGTGCGAGGCTGAGTTGGCCGGATGCCGTCGGCAACATCTGGCCGCTGGCCTGTAGCGGCATGGCAGCGGCCTGCTGGTAGAACACCACCGATTCGTCCACCTCGCGTTGGGCCTTGGGCAGGATGCCGCCGGTTTCGCGCGCAATCAGCAAGGTGGCTTCGGCGCTGCGTGCCTGCATCGCCTGCGCAGCACGATGAAACACGGCCGCGCGTTCGCGCGGCGGTGTTGCGGCCCAGGCACGCTGCGCTTGCTTGGCCTGTGCGATGGCAGCGGCGACATCGGCCAGGTCGGCCTTGCCGACTTCATGCAGCAAGGCGCCGGTTGCCGGCTCGTGGATGGACAAGCTGCCGCCGCGACCGGGCACCCAGTCGCCATTGAAGATGCAGCCATGCCACGCCGGCGTGTCGGTCGCAGCGGCGGCTGCGCTGGAAAGAGCATTCATGGTCTAGCCTCCTGCTAAAGCGTGTAGGGATTACAGCGTGGTGGAAGCCAGCCCGCCATCGATCGGCAGGGTGATGCCGTTGATCCAGCGGGCAGCGTCGGATGCGAGAAACACGATGCCCTCGGCCACTTCATCGGCATAGGCCGGGCGGGTCATGCGCTTGGCGTCTGCCTTGACCCGTTCCTCGCCGAGCATGGCGGCAAAATCGCCCAGGATCGGGGTGAACACCGGACCCGGAGACACGTTGTTCACGCGCACGCCGTGGTCGGCGAACCAGGGCCGCGATTGCAGCAAAGTCCACACGATCAACGCCTCCTTGAAGTATTGGTAGCAGGTGTCGTGCGCTACCGGATGCGCCGCCAGCCACGCGCTGCCGCTGTCGAAGCTGTCGGTTGCCGCCAGCTGCTTGTGCAGCTCCAGACGCTGCGGCCATTCGGCGCCCAGGATCGAGGCGACATTGATGATGGAACCGCCAGAAACGATGCGTGGCAGCAGCCCCTGGGTCAGGTGGCGCAAGCCCAGATAGTTCACCCGCGCCACCACATCCAGCGGCGCGGTGCCCGGCACGCCGGCAATGTTTGCCAGGGCATCGATGTGATCCGGCAAGGCCTTCACCAAGGCATCGATGGATGCCGGGTCGCCGAGATCGGCCTGATGAAAGCCGTGCAGTGTCATCTGCACGGGCATGCGATCGACGCCGATCACCTTGGCGCCGTGAAACCGTGCCAGCCGTGCGACCTCCGCGCCAATGCCCGACGCCACGCCGGTCACCACGATCGTCTTGTTCTGCAAATTCATTGCCATCCTCCGAAGGAGCCAGCCGTGCCGGCGCTAGAACACATGGACATACTCGAAATTGACGTTGTTGCCGGACGCGGCATTCCTGACTTCCACCGGTAGATAGACGTTGGCGAACAGGATGTTTTTTGCATCAAAAGCCCACACGCCACCCGGCCCTGCATAGAACGCGCGTTGACGGCTATCCGGCACGCGCTGGTCGTTGGTGCGGTTGTCGCGGAACTGGGTCAGGTAGTACGCATTGATGCCCAGCCGCAGCTTCGGTGCCACGTCCCAGGACGTGGCGAAATTGATCCATCCCGCATCGCCTGCCTGACCATCGCGGAAGTCGAAGCCTGGCGGCAAGTTCGGACGGCGCTCGCTGCGGAAGTTGTAGATGTAGTTGATGCGTGCACTGACTTCCCAACTGGGCGTGGGAAGCACCGTGAATGCGTAGCTTGGAATAAGCGACCAGTAACCGGAGCTCTGGTTGAGATCGCGATGGCCGTCTTACTTGCCGATCGGTGCCACGGCGTCGAATTCGAACCGCTGCGAGAACACCGCTCGCCCGTTGCGTATCACCGGTGGCATTTGCAGGTACGGTCCGAACGTCACATCCCCCACGCCGGCGCCATTGTCGCGCAGCGTGGCAATGCTGTTGCGGCCGAAAGACGCATCCAGATTGACCAGCGGCACCAGCGCAGTGATGCCCAGCGACCCGCCGAATAATCGATACGGCGTGACGTAAGCGAACTGGGTCAGCAGCACGGTGGAATCGATCCGCGGGTTGTCGAACACCCGGATATCGTTGCCACGGGCGTCCTTGATGGCATCCAGCGCGTTGTGCCGCAGGTAGGTGACGACCGCCAGGCCTGGCGTGGTGCTGGTGAAGCCATCCAGGAAACTGGTGCCCCCGGTATTGATGCCATTGGTCAGCGCCGCGCTCTGTGGCGCACTTTGCGCAGGCGCCGCGCCCGTCGCCAAGCCTGCCGCCAGGCCGAGCAACGCGCGCAGCCGCCAACCTGCCGCCACACCCGCACCACGCGTCACCGATGATTCAATCACTGCAGAGATCTCCCGCATTGGAAAGGAACGCGGTGCGTGCCACATCACCAACGTCAGGCAAGCGCGCGCGCCGCGTGACGCACAGCACGTGCAGTGGAAACGTTCGTTGAGAATCGCTGCCGGGGGACAGGCCGCCGACGGAGGCGGGTTACGGCGTGTCCAGACGATCCAGACGGTCCAGGGCGCGCAACAACGGCGCTTCGCTGGAACCGAGCACGGCGCTGAGTTGCTGTTCCATGCGCAGCACTTCGGCCTCGGCGGCGGTCAGCAGCGCAGCGCCGGCCGCGGTCAGCGAAAGGTGCTGCATGCGCCGGTCCTGCCGCCCACGCACCTGCCGCAGCAGGCGACGCTTGACCAGCCTGGCCACCACGATCGCCAGATTCGGCGGCGACACGTGCAGCACATCGCCGATCTGGCGCTGGTTGATGCCCGGGTTGCCATCCACCAGCATCAGCAGCGAGAAGTCGACCGGCTTGAGATCGAACGCGGCCACGCACTCCTGAAACATCCGCCGCACCATCAACTCGGTGCGGGTGATGCGATACCCCAGCAACCGCAGCAGCCGCGCCTGATCCACCGTGGTGACGGCATCGGGCAAGGGCGCAGCAAGGGCGGTGACGGGCATGGCGGTTCTCGCGACTGAGGCAGCGGGCGGACCGGTACGCGCAATGCGCCGCATCCGCAACGCCGATCGACGGCGTGCATCGCATTGTAGACGCCACCGGGCCTGCCGATGTGGTCGGACACGCTGCCGGTGCACGCGCCGCCGGCGTGTCAGCCAGGCCACCCTGCCACGCACGCAGCGTGCAACGGCGGACCAGCGCTGCGGCGGATGGGGGGCGGCGATGATCCGGGCAAGGCTGAGACATGGTTCCAGTCGGCAAGTGATTGCGTTCCTGAACAGTTATTGATCATAACTACATTGCCAAGCTGCAGCGCAGCATGGTCGCGCTCGCTAGCAGCCAGCGCTCGCGGGCATGGCGGCCACGGGCGCAGCCAGGACGCAGGCGCATCGCATGGACGCGTGGCGCCTCTGTCCAGGGGGGCACGATGATCGGCACACACGATGCACCGTGCGCATGATCGCGACGGCTATCGGCTCACTGCCTGTGCAGCCCGCTCAGGGCAGCCAGAGCTTTTCCAGATCGCGGAAGCCCCAGTCGGCAGGACTTTCCATCTGCGCGATGCGGTCATGGCAGTCCGGACGCGACAGGTCGATGTCCTGCACCAACACGTGGCTGCGCAGCTTGGCCGAATAGAACACGCGCACCTTGGGCTTGAGCAGCGCATCGGGCGTCTGTTCGATCACCACCGCAAGTTTTTGCGACTCCAGCCGCACCAGCGAGCCGACCGGATAAATGCCCAGCCGGCGCACGAAGGCCTGGAACACCACCGGGTCGAAATGGCCTTTCCAGGAGGCCATTTGCTTGAGCGATTCGGCCGGATCCCAACCGCGTTTGTAGGGGCGGTCCGAGCTGATGGCGTCGTAGACATCGCAGACCGCCCCCATCCGCGACATCAACGAAATCTTCTCGCCCACCAATTGATTCGGGTAGCCGCTGCCGTCCATCTTTTCGTGGTGATGCAGCGCGATTTCCAGCACCACCGCGTTCTGCACGCCGCCGGCCACCAGCAGCCGATGGCCGTCCAGCGGATGCTGGCGCATGATCTCCATCTCTTCGTTGGTGAGCCGGCCAGGCTTGTTGAGAATTTCCAACGGTGTCACCGCCTTGCCCATGTCGTGCAGCAGGCCGCCCATCGCCGCTTCCACCACCTGCGATTCGGGCAGGCCGAGCTGGCGCGCTAAACCGCTCATCAGCCCCGCCACGGCCATCGAATGCAGATAGGTGTAATCGTCGGCAGTCTTGAGCCGCGCCACGCTGATCAGGGCTTGCGGATGCCGCAGCACCGAGTCGTTGATGGCTTCCACCAGCGGCATGGCCGCTTCCGTGTCGACGGTGCGCCCCAGCCGCACATCGCGGAACATCGCCTCGACCATGTCGCGGCCGTCTTCGAAGATGCGGCGTGCGCGTACCACCTCCGCTTCGATGCCGACCTGTGCGGTCACGCTGTTGGTGCGCACGCCACGCGGCGCGGCGGCAGGCTCCGGCGGTTCGGGCGCCGCAGGTGCCGGGGCAGGCGCCGGGCTCGGCGGCACGGCCGGTGCGGCGGACGCGCCGGAGCTCGTGGGCGCCTCCACATCCAGCCCGCGCTCGGTGTCGATCACCAGCTGCTCGATGCGGCTGTCGTGGATCTTCTCCACATCGTCGGAATCGACCAGAAACGATGTCTTCCAGAACGGATGGTGCACCCACGCACCCAGCAGCTTGCACACGTACATGCCGGGACGGAGTTGATCTGAGTCGATGGTTCTGAGCATGCCGGCGCTGGTTTGCACAATGTCCAGGGAAGCCCGCCACGACTTGGCGGTCTGCGGTGTTATCGGCACCTGGCCCAATTTCTTTGGCCCGCGGCCGGGTCTACGCAGGGCCAGGATGTGATGCCGGACACGGCTGTTCCGGGGTTGCTCAGCGGTTCGGCAACCGCATCGCCAGCACGGCAACGACGGCGAACAGCAACGGCAGGCTGCAGGCCAGATACAACATGGCCGGCGACCATCCGGCGTCCAGCAGCACCCCGGCGCAGAACGGCGACAGGATCGCCCCGAAGCGCCCCACCCCGATCGCCCAGCCCAGCGCAGTCGAGCGCACCGCAGCGTCGAAGACGATCGGCACGATGGCGTACATGCCGCCCACCGCCGCGAACATCGCGGCCCCGGTAAGCAAGGCGAAGGCGAGCGCCCAGCTCAACTGCGTACTGCACAGGCCGGAGGCCAGCATCGCCAGGCCCATCAGCAACAGGGACCCGATGGTCAGGCGCGACAGCCGCACGCACGATGCCAAGCCACTGAACAGCAAGCCGCCGCCGATGCCACCAAGATTCAACAGCACCCCGCCCGTGACGCCCTGCGTGGCCGACGCGCCAGCGGTCACCAGCAGTTTCGGCGTCCAGCTGATCACGAAGTAAAACGCGAACATCAGCGAGAAAAAACCAAGCGCGATCAGCAGCGTGTGCCGCCGCATGGCAGCATCAAACAGGGCCCGATACCCTTGTGCCTGCGTGGCTGACTGCGGCGGTAGCGGCGGCAATGCGTCGTGCGGCGGCATTCCCATCCGCGCCAGCACGGCGTTGAAGCGCACGACGGCATCGGGTGGCCGGCGCATGATCAGAAACTCCAGCGACTCGGGCAGGAATGCAAGCACCAACGGCACACACAGCAACGATGCCACCGCCCCGAGCACGAACACCGCCGGCCACGACCACTGCTGCATCAACAGTTCGGCAATCGTGCCCCCCAGCGTGGCACCGACCGGGTAGCCGGTCACCTGCAGCACGATGGCGGTGTTGCGCCAACGGGGGCTGGAAAACTCCCCTGCCGTGACCGCAACGCAGGCCAACATGCCGCCGATGCCCAGACCGGTCAGAAGCCGCAACGCTCCGAGCTGCCATGCAGTGCTGGCCAGTGCGGACAAGCCCATGCCGACGGTCAGGATGGCCAGACACGCCAGCGTCAGCGCGCGACGGCCGATGCGGTCGGCCAGCGGCGCCAACCCAAGCGCACCAAGCGCCATGCCGATCAGGCCCGCGCTGAACAGCATGCCCAACTGCTTGCCCGACAGCTGCCAGTCCGCCGACACATGCGGTGCGGTGAACGCCATCGCCATCACGTCGAAGCCGTCGAGCATCGTCAGCAACACGCATACCGCGACGGCCCTCCACTGAAACGGCGTCATGCGCTCCAGCACGAAATGCCCGAACGATGCAGTGTGCTGAGGCATTGGCATGTCCTGTGATGAGAGAGGGTTGGTTCGAAGGCGCTGCGGGCGCCGTTGAACGACGCTGTGTGCAAGACCGACTGCGCGGCGGCGCCACGATGCATGCAATCACCGATGCGCGATGTGTTGCGACCGCCTGCGCACGCTAGCCGATTGCACAGCCGGCTCAAGACCGATGACCGCAGCGCTGTGCGCTTATCGGAAATGCGTAGATGCGCGTGGCCCGCGCTGCGATGTCGTCGCATGCAGCGCGTGGCTTGCCGTTCGCGACATTGGAATCTCTGGCGACGCGACACGATCCATTGCACGTCGACCCACCCGGCCACGTCTGCCAACGACCTTGCACGCAGTGCATTCGTGCGTTGGTTACTGCAGCGCGGCGCGCTGCCGCAGCAGCAACCGCAGCGCAGGTATCATCCGCGGCGTGTCCGCAGTGGGCGGCACGCTGACTTGACGGAGATGCCGTGACCCCGATTCGTTCCTTCCTGGACCACACCCCGCAGCTGGGGGCCCGCGTCTACGTCGATCCTGCCTGCACCATCATCGGCAAGGTGAGCCTGGGCGATGACGTCTCGGTCTGGCCGGGCACCGTGATTCGCGGCGACGTCAATCATGTGCAGATCGGCGCGCGCACCAACGTGCAGGACGGCACCATCATCCACGTCAGCCACCACAGCCCGTTCAACAAGGCCGGCTACCCCACCGTGATCGGCGAGGACGTCACCGTCGGCCACGGCACCATCCTGCATGCCTGCACCATCGAAGACCTGTGCCTGATCGGCATGGGCGCCTGCGTGCTCGATGGTGCAACGGTCAAACGTTATGGCTTTGTCGGGGCCGGTGCGGTGGTGGGCCCGGGCAAGGTGGTTGGAGAGGCCGAGCTGTGGCTGGGCAATCCTGCGCGCCTGGCGCGCACGCTCAGCGACAAGGAAATCGAAAGCCTGCATTACTCCGCGCAGCATTACGTGCGGCTCAAGGATCAATACCTGGGCGCCTCACCCGCCGGCTGAGCCGCAGCACAGGCAGTCCGCCTGGCGCGTGCGTGACGGTACCGGGCGTGTGCGCGGCTACGGCTGCGTGGCGTGCTCCAGTGCCCTCAGCATGGCCAGCGCCTGGGCGCGCGATGCACCGCACATGTCCTGGGACGGACGCAGGCTGGTGCAGACCGCTGGCCGCGTCGGCAGGCCGAACAGGCGGCAGCGCCCCTGCCCGTCTAGTTGCACGCACGGCACACCCGCCGGCTTGCCATGCGGCATGCCGGGAATGGCCGAACTGATGGAGGGGGCGATACAGCAGGCCGCGCAGCCGGCGCGGCAGGGAATGTCCATGTGCATGCCGCAGTGTAAACCGCCGCCACCTCCCGGCAGCGGCGGCGATACCGGCTAGCGGGGCGGAATGTAGCTGGACAGGCGCACGTCGAAGAACGCCTGCACGGCAGCCAGGTTGGACTTGGCCTGGATGTCCGCACCCACGTCGCGGCTCATGCCCAGCACGTCGTCGTCCGGCCACCCGGGGCCGAAGCACCATTGCGTGCTGGGAATGTTGAAGGCCTGCAGATGCGCCAGCATGCGCGTGGTGGCGATTTCCGCGCTGCGGTTGCCGGCCGGATAGCCGTGCTCGCCCAGGTAACCGCGCTTGCCTGCCTGCTGCAGCGCTTGGATAAACGGGTTGACCATGTCGATGCCGGTATCCGGCTGGATCACCTCGTTGCGTCCACCGGGCCCGATCCAGTTGCCGCCCCCGCTGCCGTTGCTGTCGAGATAGTTGTGCGCCTCGTACACGATGCGATCGTACGGGTCCGGAATGTCGAACAGGTCCATCGAATCGTCCTGCCAGCGCCGGGCGCTGGCATAGCCGTTGCCGCACACGAACACGAAATGGTTTCGATCGCGGTCGATGATGGCCTTGGAGCAGGCGGTGGCGGTCTTCTGCCAATGTGCGGCCATCGACAGCACGCTGCCATCGGCATTGCGCTCGGCGCCCTGGTACGGCTCGTTCATGACGCCCCAGCCGAACATCGCCGGGTGCTGCTTGAACCGGTTGACGATGCGCGCCCACAGATCCGGCAAGCCGGCGTCGTTGTAGAGCGTGCACCCCGGCGTGCCGATCACCCGGTATTCGTAGAGCTTGAGCAGCTGATCGCGACTGTCCAGATAGCCCACGTAATTGAAGTTGCGCAGCGGGTAGGTGTCGGCCCACAGCCCGGCCGCCGCCAGATCGCCGACGCGGTTGCCGCGCGCGTCGACCACTGCACCGCTGGCATCGCGTCGATACCCGCTCTTGGCCGCCACCCGCTGCGGCAGCCGCATGTAATCGTGCAACTCCACGATGGCGCGCTTGCCGCGCGCAGCGATGTTGTCCAGCGCGTCCTGCACCTGCGTGCAGTAGCTCTCGTTCAACGGCGCGCCCTGCCCACGCGTGAAGCGCGCGGCGGTGGTCGGCAGGCGGAAGAGCGGGCAGCGCCCTGCCGCAGCCACATGCTGGGCAGTGATGGCGCGGTAATGCGTGCCGATCTCGGCGTTCTCCACATAGCTATTGGAGGCCAAGCCGGACAGGTTCAGGCCAGCGAACGGCAGGCTGGCGCTTTGCGCGGCTGCACGGCCTGCCCAGCCGGTGGTGGCCACGACGGCGGCGCCGGCCGCGCCTTGCAGCACACGCCGGCGGCTGATGCCGCCAGCGACCGGTGGCGCAGTGGAGTGGGATGATGCCGTGAGTGCGCGGCGTGGAGATGGATGGTCGGACATCGGGGCGCCTCCTGCGGTGCCGTTGGAAAGATCCTCGCCGGCACAGCTCCCCTCGGCCGCAGCGGTCCCTGTCGATGGTGGCTGCGCCCCGGCGCCCGGATCTGCGCGCCGGTTCGCACTCCCGCCACTGCATGCCCGAACGCATACGTTTACATCGCATTACATGACAGGCCAACGACGCCGCGCATGTGCAGGCCCGCAACGCGATGACCGATGAGCGGCAACTGCACGGCATGCCGGCAGCGCCCGACGCTGCACCTCAGGTGCACGCCGGCGTGCGTGCTACCGTGCGGACCTGCGCGTGCGGTGACGGTTGCAGCAGCAACAGTCACGACGCGCTCTAATTACCAGCCACCGCTCGCCAATCAGCCGTCGAATTCGCCATGCCCGAGTACCGCTCCAAAACCTCTACCCACGGCCGCAACATGGCCGGCGCCCGCGCCCTGTGGCGTGCCACCGGCATGAAGGATGGCGACTTCCACAAGCCCATCATCGCCATCGCCAACTCGTTCACGCAGTTCGTGCCCGGGCATGTGCACCTGAAGGATCTTGGTCAGCTGGTCGCGCGCGAGATCGAACGCGTCGGCGGCGTGGCCAAGGAGTTCGACACCATCGCCGTGGACGATGGCATCGCGATGGGCCATGACGGCATGCTGTATTCGTTGCCCAGCCGCGAGATCATTGCCGACTCGGTCGAATACATGGTCAATGCGCATTGCGCCGACGCGCTGGTGTGCATTTCCAATTGCGACAAGATTACCCCCGGTATGTTGATGGCCGCGCTGCGGCTCAATATCCCCACCGTGTTCGTCTCCGGCGGCCCGATGGAAGCCGGCAAGACCAAGCTGGCCGAGCACAAGCTCGACTTGATCGATGCGATGGTGATCGCCGCCGACGACAGCGCCTCCGACGAAAAGGTGGCCGAATTCGAGCGCAGCGCCTGCCCCACCTGCGGCTCGTGCTCGGGCATGTTCACCGCCAACTCGATGAACTGCCTGACCGAAGCGCTGGGCCTGTCGCTGCCCGGCAATGGCACGGTTGTCGCCACGCACGCCGACCGCGAGCAGCTGTTCCTGCGTGCCGGACGCGTGGCGGTGGAACTGTGTCACCGTTGGTACGGCGGCGAAGACCCCACCGCCCTGCCACGCGGCATCGCCACCTTCGAAGCATTCGAAAATGCGATGACGCTGGACATCGCCATGGGTGGCTCGACCAATACCATTCTGCACCTGCTCGCCGCCGCGCAGGAAGCCGAGGTTGCCTTCGGCATGCAGGATATCGACCGCCTGTCCAAGCGCGTGCCGCAGCTGTGCAAGGTCGCGCCGAACACGCCCAAGTACCACATCGAAGACGTGCATCGTGCCGGCGGCATCATGGCTATTCTCGGCGAGCTCGCGCGCGGCGGCCTGCTGCATACACATGCGGCCACCGTGCACGCACGCACGCTGGCCGAAGCCATCGCGCAATGGGATGTCACCCAGACCGACGATGAAGCAGTACACACGTTCTACAAGGCTGGCCCGGCCGGCATTCCCACCCAGATCGCCTTCAGCCAGGCCACGCGCTGGGACAGCCTGGATACCGACCGTAGCGACGGCTGCATCCGCGATGTCGCGCACGCGTTCTCGCAGGAAGGCGGCCTGGCCGTGCTGTACGGCAATATCGCGCGCGACGGCTGCGTGGTGAAAACTGCCGGCGTGGACGAATCCATCCACGTCTTCGAAGGCAATGCCCGCGTGTACGAGAGCCAGGACGCAGCAGTCAAGGGCATTCTTGCCGACGAGGTGGTTGCCGGGGATGTGGTGGTGATCCGCTACGAGGGCCCCAAAGGCGGCCCCGGTATGCAGGAAATGCTCTACCCCACCAGCTATCTCAAATCCAAGGGCCTGGGCAAGCAATGCGCCCTGCTCACCGACGGCCGCTTCTCCGGCGGCACCTCGGGCCTGTCGATCGGCCACGCCTCACCGGAAGCTGCCGCAGGCGGCGCGATTGGCTTGGTGCGCGACGGCGACAGGATCCTGATCGACATTCCCCAGCGTTCGATCAACCTCATGATCTCCGACGAGGAACTTGCGCTGCGGCGCGCAGCGCAAGATGCCAAAGGCTGGAAGCCGGTGGAAGTGCGTCCACGCAAGGTCACTACTGCACTAAAGGCGTATGCGTTGCTGGCCACCAGTGCGGATAAGGGTGCGGTGCGAGATAAGGCGTTGCTGGATGGTTGAGACATTCGGCCGACTGCACTAGCGTCGGCTGATAGTTCCGTCTGCATGCAGCACATCGGCAGCGGAGCAGCACCTGCGACCCAAGAGCGGACGCACCACCGCCGGCAAGGTCGCCTCACCCATCGGCGCCCATGAGGCCGAGCCCATCCAAGGGACTGCGAACCGCGACGCACCGCGTCCCAGCACATGTATGTAGATCTGCGTGGTGCTCACGTCCATGTGCCCCAGCAGTTCCTGTACGGTGCGGATATCGTGGCCGGCCTCCAGCAGATGGATGGCGAACGAATGCCGCAAGGTGTGGCAGGTCGCCGGCTTGACGATGCAGCCTGCTGCCGTGCCGACTGTACCGCACGCTGCAGAATTTCTTCAGAGACATGGTGCCGGCCAGGCCGGCCGCTGCGCGGATCCTGCAACCGGCGCACAGACGGGAACAGATATTGCCACCCCGGCTCAATGTCGGCATTGGGATACTTGCGTGCCAACGCGTGCGGCAAGAAGACCCGACCAGCACCGGCCGCCAGATCCGCCGCATGCACCAACAGTGCGCGTTCGCGTTGCCGCGGTAGCGCCTCTCGCAGGCTGTGCGGCAACGGCACCCGGCGGTCCTTGCCGCCCTTGCCATCGCGCACCACGATCTCGCCACGCGCGGCATCCACGTCCTTGATGCGCAGGCGCAGGCATTCCATCAACCGCATCCCGCTACCGTACAGCAGGCTGGCCATCAGCCAGCACGGCCCCTCCAGCACCGCCAGCAAACGTGCAACCTCCTCGCGCGAAAGCACTACCGGAATCCGCCTGGGCCGCTTGGCGCGTACCAGGTTTTCCATCCACGGCAACTCGATGCGCAGCACTTCGCGGTAAAGAAACAACAGCGCAGCCAACGCTGGTTCTGGGTGCCCGCAGACACCCGGCCATCAGTGGCCAGCCGCGTCAGGAACGCCTCGACTTCCGCCTGCCCCATCTGCGCCGGATGGCGCTTGCCGCCGGCCAGGATGAAGCGCCGTATCCAACTGACATACGCCTGCTCGGTGCGTAGGCTGCGACGTCCCCCCGCCCTGAGTAGCGGCCAGGTTTAGAGTCCGGGGTTGATGATAGCGGCGTTGGCCAACTGTTGGGCATACGCGGAGGGCGTCATGCCGCCAATTGCTTTCTTGGGTCGCTCCTCGTTGTATTCGCGGCGCCAGCGCTCGATCTCGGTGCGTGCATGCAGCAGTGTCGGGAACCAGTGTTCGTTGAGGCATTCGTCGCGCAGGCGGCCGTTAAACGATTCAACGTAGGCGTTCTGATTCGGCTTGCCGGGTTGGATGAGTCGCAACTGCACGCCACGCGCATGCGCCCAGGCCACCATCGCCTTGCCGCAAAACTCCTTGCCGTTGTCCGTGCGGATCACCTGCGGCAAGCCGCGGCGGATGGCGAGCCGATTCAGCACACGCGTCACGCCATGGCCCGCTATTGCGCGCTCCACCTCGATGGCGACCGCTTCGTGCGTGGCGTCGTCCACGATCACCAGACACTTGATCACCCGACCGTCGGCAGTGCGGTCGAACACGAAGTCCATCGACCATACCTGGTTGGCCTGCGATGGCCGCAGCAGCGGCTGACGCTCGCCTACCGGGACTTTCTTGCGCTTGCGGCGGCGGACTTGCAGCTGCTGCTCGCGGTACAACCGCTCCACACGCTTGTAGTTCACGATGCGGCCTTCCTGTCGCAGTTTGAGATAGATCATGCCCACGCCATAACGGCGATGGCGATGCGCCAACGCACCGATGCGCTCGCGCAGCTCAACGTTGCGATCTTCGCGTGGGCAGTAGCGCAGCGCGCTGGCGCTCATGCCGATCGCTGCCAAGGCGCGGCGCTCGCTGGCACCGCACCCCATCCACTCGCGCACCAGCGCACGACGCGCCGGCGCGCTCACCACTTTTTTCGCAGCGCATCCTTGATCAGATCGTTCTCAAACAGCTGCTCGGCCAGCAACTTCTTCAGCCGCGCGTTCTCCGTTTCAAGGTCTTTGAGCCGCTTGGCATCGGGCACGCTCATCCCGCCGAACTTGCTGCGCCACAGGTAGTAAGAGGCCTCGCTGAAGCCATGGCGCCGGCACAGGTCCTTGATCGCCACGCCCGCTTCGGCTTCGCGCAGGAAGCCAATGATCTGTTCTTCGGAAAAGCGCTTCTTCACGTCCAATCTCCTCGGGGTAGGGAATTGGACTCCAAACTGCGGTGCTACTCAAAATCGGGGGGACGTCGCCGGATAGAGGAAGACTTCAGCCAGCGGTCTTCCCCAGACCGGCGGACCTTGGAAGAGTCATCCTGGTGCGCGCGGTTCAGCCAGTCCGTGAGGCTGCTTTCGCCCTCGAGTGTGCCGGCTCGGGTGGGCACACCATCTGGCTAGCGGAGATAGTCGGGGCAGAGTCAGAGCGGGCTTCCACTCGTTCGGCCGGCGCCTAGCATTCACCAAGCCCGACCTGCCTGGCGGGTCGGCTTTAACTCAGGTATCAAGTGGCTCATGCGCAATACGGCGGCTTGGGGTTATCTCCACGACGGCTCCCTGGATCGGGCCGAGGGAATCGTGCCCGGTGATCTGATTCTCTCCGTCTCACTCCCTTACCTGCGCAGGTATTTCCAGCCAGAAGGTGAAGGGTTCGTGCTCATGCTAAGGGGCTGCACCCTTTTCAAGCTCAAAGATCATGATGGTGCCGTGCTGGAAGACCCACACCAAATCGCTGAGCGCTCACCCGAGCTGCTCTCGATTGTCAGTGAGGCACCGCTGGCCATCTACACCACCCTAGGTACACTCACGCTCGCCTATCGGTCACTGGAGCTCGCGCTCGATACCGGCCAGACACTACCTGCTGCGTCGCTTGCTCAGGCAAGCTCCAACTACTGGAAGGGGTGGTCCGAGCGGCACGGCGGAAGTGCCTAGCAATTCGTACAAGCCGACGTGGCTCCGCAATGTGGCTCAACTCAGGGTTAGTCTCATGCCAAAATTCTGCAGCGAATGTGGCTCGGAGCTCAGAGAGATTGGCGACTTTCGCCCTTGCTGGTTCAGCGTGTACGAATGCACCAGCGGTGCACCTCTTCACGACTTCATCGCGATCGGAGACCCGCAGCGGGTCTTCCCTCTACTTCCGCTCAGCCTCGGAGTCAAACAGCGGCTTGTCGGTGCAGAGCCATCACTGATAACGCTGGCCGCCTCACGCATCCAGACGATTGATTACAAGACAGTGTCCATTGTTCAGTTCGAGCACACGCTCTTGGGCTGCTACAAGGACACGGGCTCCATCGGTGCAGCCTCGTAGATCCTAACCATGCACGCATGCAAACCTGCGCGGGATAAGCTGCCCGCTCGGTCGACATCCAGGTCGCGCAGCTCGCTTAGCTTAGGCGCAGGTAATCCAACATGAGCCAACCTTCGGCCGCGATCAAAGAAGAAGTCCTGCGCGAGATGGCCACAGCCATCGCCAACAACGATTGGCAAGCCACCTACGATCTCTTTTCTCTCGCTCAAAGCATTCCGGATCTGGAGCAGAAGGTTGACGTGTTCAATCGCCTGCTCGTGATGCCTGGGCATGAACTCCATCAAGAGGTCACGCGAGAGATCCAGCTACTTCGTAGCCCATCCAGCGTTACGTACATTCGACAGGTGCTTGCCAATGGGTTTCAGACGTTTCAGTACACGTGTTCCGAGCCAGGCGTCATCGCGAAATGGTTTAGCCATGCGCTCGCTGATATCGATACACCCCAGTCGATTGCGGTCATTGAAGAGTTTGCGAAATGCAGTGACCCGGAAATCGCAGAAGAAATGACCTACCGTCTAAGGCGTATCAATGCATGAAGCCTGCGCCAAGGTGACCTCGAACATTCGCCGGCAGAGCGAGCCATGGTGCATCTAGACAGAAAGCAACGAGGAGTGGTCCTCGGCATGGCATCGGGACTTCTTGCTTCTCTATTCGTTGTGTTCCTGGCATCACGCGCGTTCTTGAGCTGGGACGCACCAGAGCGCGCAGGTACCGGCTTATTGTTGCCCGCTGCGGCAATGTTCCTCGCCATCGCGCGCATCGCCAAGCACCGCTTCGTTACGCCCGCAGACATCGACGGGAGCGCACTGAGTGTTGGCACTGCTCGTGCCAGGACATTGCAATCCTTACTTCAGAACACGACGGAGCAGCTAGCGTTTGCGCTCCCGGTCTACGTCGCCGCCCTGCTAAGCACGCGCCCCGCTATCCAAGCCGCAGTTCCAGCATGCGCTTGTGCCTTCTTGCTTGGGAGGCTGATCTTCTTCGCAACCTACAGTGGCGGTGCTGGCGCCAGGGCCCTGGGGTTCGCACTGACCTTCTATCCCACTGTGCTGCTGCTCAGCTGGCAACTCGTGCTGCTTGCAGTTAGTGTTGCCGGCTAGCAAGTCATTGAGGCATTGGGCCGCATGCAGACATCCCTAGAACCTGTCGGCTCCGAGATCCAGTGGCATGGTAATCCCCCCACTTTTAGCGGTCGCCAGAAGTGGAGCTAAGCGGCCATCGCCAACTTCATGGCAGGCGTGATGCCGCCGAGCGCCATATTCGGACGCTCGTGGTTGTACGTCCATAGCCAGCGGGTGGCTTTGTCCTGCACCTGGTCGATGGTGTCGAACAGGGTTTGGGCGAGCCAAGCGTAGCGGATGGTGCGGTTGTAGCGTTCAACGTAGGCGTTCTGCTGTGGCTTGCCCGGCTGGATGTGCTCGACCCGGATGCCATGCCGCTGCGCCCAGGACAGCAACGCGCCACTGATGTATTCAGGGCCGTTGTCGCAGCGGATCACGGCGGGCTTGCCGCGCCACTCGATGATCTGCTCCAGCGATCGGATCACCCGGGCTGACGGCAGCGACAGGTCGACCTCGATCCCCAGTCCCTCGCGATTGAAGTCGTCGAGCACGTTGAACAGCCTGAAGCTGCGGCCGTCGGCCAGCTGGTCGTGCATGAAGTCCATCGACCAGACTTGGTTGATCGTCTCCGGCACCGCCAGTGGCTGCGGCCGCTCACGCACCAGCCGCTTCTTCGGCTTGATCCGCAGGTTCAACTCCAACTCGCGGTAGATCCGGTAGATCCGCTTGTGGTTCCAACCAAAGCCCTTCACGTTGCGCAGGTACAGGTAGCACAGGCCAAAGCCCCAGTCGCGATGGGCGGTCGTCAACCGGATCAGCCAGTCGGCGATCCGGGCGTTCTCCTCGCTGGCCTTGGCCTGGTAGCGGAAGCAGGTCTGGCTCACCGCGAAGGTCTGGCAGGCGTGGCGGATGTTCGTGCGCCCGCTCGTGACCGCCGATTGGGCCATCTCGCGTCGCTGAGATGGCCTCACCATTTTTTTGCGAGCGCTTCCTTCAGCAGGTCGGTACTGAGCTGCGCCTCGGCGTACATCTTCTTGAGCCGGCGGTTCTCCTCCTCCAGCTCCTTCATGCGCGCGACCATGGACACGTCCATGCCGCCGAACTTGCTGCGCCACTTGTAGAACGTGGCCGAGCTGATGCCGTGCTCGCGGCACAGCTCCGGCACGGGCGCACCGGCCTGGGCCTGCTTGAGCACGGCGATGATCTGGCTGTCGGTAAAGCGGGACTTCTTCATGGAACCTCCTCGGGAAAGGGGACGAGAAAATTCCACTTCTGGCGTCTGCTAATGGGCGGGGGGATTACCGCATGAGGGCTCAGACGTCATCGAGATCACCAGCACTCGCTCTGGCCTGCGCATTGTTGTGGCGGCGCCGGAAGGGGTCGATCGCTACCTTGAGCTCCACTTTCCTTTCGTTCGGGCGTTCCAGGTGATGGACGAGGGGGACATGCTTGAGTACTGGGAAAGCCCACTCACTACAGGCCACGTCCTCTACAAAGTCGTTTCCGGAGGATGGCGGGATCGCACTGCAGGTCACTTCCTGCACGTCACCGCATCGTTAGGCGCGATGCACGAGTGGCTCATCGTCTCCGAGTGCCTCTGTGTGTCTGTCCTCTCAGCGTATGTGCCGCATCTTCGCGAATTCGGCGATGCGGCGTAACCATTCGCGCTGAAGCCACTTCACAACGCGGCTTTACTCAAGCGTCAAGCGCACATGAGAGAGAGGCAAGCACGGACGTTTGCGAGCGCACTTTGCAGTCAGGGCCGACAGTCGAAGCGCACGACTGGAGCGCTGCTGCACCACGTCACCGCATTCGCTTGAACGCGCTGACGCAGCGTGCACCTATGCCATCGCTTCGTCGGGATCCAACGCCACTGCTGCCTGCTGCGCGCGATCGAATCGCTCGCGGGCCGCGCGGATGCTGCCGTGGTTCTCGCCCGCCCAAGTGAGCAGTTGCGAGACTGGGCCGAGTAGCGCGATGCCCAGCTTTGAGAGCGCGTATTCCACGCTCGGCGGCTTGGTGGCGTAGACCTTGCGGGTGATCATGCCGTTGCGCTCGAGATTGCGCAGGGTCTGGGTCAACATGCGCTTGGAAATGTCCGGCACGGCGCGTTGGATGGCGCTGAAGCGGGATGGGCCGGGGATCAGCGTCAGCAGGATCAGCAGGGTCCACTTGTCGCCGATCTGGTCGAGCACATCGCGTACCGGGCACTTGGTAGCGTCGAAGGGTCCTTCCAGGGAAGGCGGCAGCGGGAACAGGGCAATCGCATTCACGTGGGGTATCTCACGGTAACCAGGGGGAGCAAAACTGCCTACTTGCGGGAGCCCGCGCGGGGCTGACACTATGCGGGCGACCAGTTAGGTCTAGATAGTAGACCAAATCTCTTATGCAAACCTACCGGAACCCGTCATGACATCTGCATCCCCCCTGATTCTTGTCACCGGCGCCAGCGGGCAGTTGGGTGCGCTGGTTGTCGAAGCGCTGCTTGGCCATCTGCCTGCCAACCGCATCGTAGCAACGGCCCGTGATACCGCGTCACTTGCCGAGTTCGCAAAACGCGACATCGCGGTACGTCAGGCCGACTATGCGAACCCGCACAGCCTGGACGCGGCCTTCGCCGGCGTAGGCCGCGTGTTGCTGGTCTCGTCCAATGCAGTGGGCCAGCGCGTGCCGCAACACCGCAACGTGATCGAGGCGGCCAAGCGCGCCGGGGTGGAATTGCTGGCGTATACAAGCATCCTGCATGCCGATACCAGCACGCTGTCGCTGGCCGCCGAGCATGTGGCCACCGAAGCGCTGCTGCGCGAGAGCGGCGTGCCGTACGCATTGCTGCGCAATGGCTGGTACACCCAGAACTACACCGGCTCGATCGCCGCGGAAGTCGCCCATGGCGCAGTGATCGGCAGTGCGGGCGACGGCAGGATCAGCGCCGCCACGCGCGCCGACTATGCTGCGGCCGCTGCAGCAGTGCTGGCTTCGGATGCCCAACAGGCCGGGCAGGTATACGAGTTGGCAGGCGATACCGCTTTCACGATGGCCGAGTACGCCGCCGAGGTGGCGCAACAGTCGGGCAAGCCGGTCGCCTATCACGACCTGCCGGAAGCCGATTACGCGGCAGCGCTGGTGCAGATCGGCCTGCCGGCCGGCTTTGCGCAGGTGCTGGCGCAGTGCTCGGCGGCCTCGCGTGGCGGTGACCTGTTCGACGATAGCCATACGCTGAGTCGGTTGATCGGCCGCCCCACCACGCCGTTGCGCGACGCGGTGGCGTCGGCACTCGCAGTGCGCTGAGCCACCGCTGGGACCACGGCGCTGGCGGGGCGTTCGGCACGTGATCGCTGGCGCAGGGTTGCGCAGGTGTGCCGTGACCGCCTGGGATCACGGCGACCTCCGTGCGGCTTCACCCCATGCGACCGTCGGCGATGGCCGGCTGATCGGCGTGGCCGGGTGTGTCGGGAAGTTCGCCAGTGCGTTGGACCAGCGGCATCGGTTGAGGCGATCGGCAGTGGCGCTGCGCCAACAGCCGCTCAGCAACCGCGCGCATCGCCGTTGGTCAATGCATGGTGCAGTGATCGAGCCGACGTGACCCTGGTAGCTGCTCACGCTGGAGACCTGCACAGCCTGGACACGGCGCGATGCACCGCCGCCGCAACACACGGCAACGTGACCGAGCCGCTGCCGCTCACATGCTTGTGCCACTCAGGTGCTTGCCCAGACGCAAGGGTGGCGCAGGCGCGCCCCACGCCGGCAAATCCAGCAGGTACTGCCGCGCAGCCATCGGCGATGCTCAACGTCGGAGCATGGATGGCGCGCGCGCAATCTCGTCGTGCTGCGGCCGCACGTTCCCGCAGGCAGTTTTGTACGAGCGCCTCCACCACATCGTGCGCAGCTGGGCTTGCCTCACAGTGGTCGCATAACTGCCATCGCCCCGACACGACCGTGACACAAGGCCCGCTGCAGCAAAGCCGGGCAGTGTCACCAAACTGACATCAAATCTAAATATAACTGCTGCCATTGCCGCTACGTCAGGACGACCGGCGCCTGGCAGGCGCTTCCACGCCGTGCAGCCGCCCTCTTGGCAGCACCGGATCGACGCAGCCGCCGACCCGTTTCCCTTGCACGAGCCGGACCAATGAAAAGACGCAATCTCGCCACTGTTCTGTGCGCCCTCAGCGCGACCGCCAGCGGCAGCACGCTGGCCGCCGAGCTGGAGCTGTACGTCGACCGCAAGACCAAGCAGATCTTCGCCGAGCCGGCGCCAGGTCGCGACAAGCTGGGCACCTTCGTGCAGGTGGACGAAAACGGCAAGCTGCCGGCGTCGGCGATGCCGGCAACGCCTGCGCAACCGCTCCCGCCCGCGCTGGGCGCCGCCACGCCCGCCGACACAGCCGTTGCGCAGGCCGCACCTGCGCCTGCGCCGGTTGCAACGCCAGCGCCGGCCAAGTCCGGCGACGCCGGCAAGAAGTGGTACGACAAACTCAGCCTGCGCGGCTACACCCAGATCCGCTACAACCAGGGCATCGGTGGCGATGCGCAGGACCTGCGCGCGCCGGGCGACCGCTTCATCGGCAACGACCAGAGCCTGGGCATCCGGCGTGCGCGCCTGGTGCTGAGCGGCGATCTCAACGAGCATGTGTCGCTGTATTTCCAGCCCGACTTCGCCAGCACGCCCACCGGCTCGACCACCTCCAACTTCGCGCAGCTGCGCGATGCCTACGCCGATATCTTCTTCGACAAGAAGCGCGAGTACCGCGTGCGCGTGGGCCAGTCGAAAATGCCGTACGGCTGGGAAAACCTGCAGTCCAGCCAGAACCGCCTCACGCTGGACCGTGCCGATGCACTCAACTCGGGCCTGCGCGACGAACGCGATATCGGTGCGGTGTTCTATTACAGCCCTACCGTGGCCAAGGGCCGCTTCCAAGACCTGGTCAAGTCGGGATTGAAAGGCTCGGGCGATTACGGCGTGATCGGTGCCGGTGTGTCCAACGGCCAGGGCGCCAACCGTGCCGAGCGTAACGACAGCATGCACGCGGTGGTGCACGCCACCTACCCGTTCAAGTTCGCCAACGGCCAGTACCTGGAAGTGGGCGCCGATGCGTACAGCGGGCGCTTCGTACCGACTGCGGCGGCAGTGAACATCGGTGGCCGCAGCTTTACCCCGGCGATTACCGAGCCCAGTGGCTATACCGACCAGCGCGTGGCTGCGCACATCATCTACTACCCGCAGCCGTTCGGCCTGCAGGCGGAGTGGACGGTGGGCCGTGGCCCGGAACTGGATGTGGCCCAGCGCCGCATCCGCACCCGCTCGTTGAGCGGTGGCTATGTGCAGGCCATGTTCAAGCACGATTTCAACTACGGCACGCTGCTGCCCTATCTGAAATGGCAGACCTACCGCGGCGGCTCCAAGTTCGACACCAATGCCCCGCGCATGCGCCTGGACGAAGTGGAAGCCGGTGTCGAATGGCAGCCGATGGATGCGCTGGAACTGGTGTTCGCCTATTCGAAGATGAAGCGCACCGACGTCAGCACCGCGCCGTATCCGGTCGTGGAAGGCGATTTGCTGCGTCTGCAGTTGCAGGTCAATTACTGAGCAAGGTGGGCAGCGCCGGTCATGGCTGCTGCGGCGGTCATGACCGGCGTATTCGTGTGCGGCTGCGTGCGTTCGCGCCGGGATCTGCATGCACGCAGGTGCCTGCGCGATGCTGCCAGCCTCGCGCGTGGTGACGCGCTCACTGGAACGCAGATGCGCATCAAGGCCACGGTGGAGCGGCTTCCTGGCGGGATGATGCTGGTCCCCTTGTTGCTCGGGGCGCTTTGCCACACGCTCTGGCCGCAGGCCGGCAGTACCTTGGGGTCTTTCAGCAACGGCCTGATCAGCGGCACCGTTCCGATCCTGGCGGTGTGGTTCTTCTGCATGGGAGCGAGCATCCAGCTGCGCGCCTCCGGACGGGTGCTGCGCCGTTCGGGCAGCCTGGTGCTGACCAAGATCGCGGTGGCCTGGCTCATCGCAATGCTGTGCGCCCCATTGCTTCCCATCGGCGGTGTGCCGAGCGGGCCGCTGGCCGGGCTGTCGGTCCTGGCGCTGGTAGCTGCGATGGACATGACCAACGGCGGGCTGTACGCCGCATTGATGCAGCAATACGGCAGCAGCGAAGACGCAGGTGCGGTGGTGCTGATGTCGCTGGAATCGGGCCCGCTGATCTCCATGCTGATCCTGGGTGCCAGCGGCCTGGCCAGCTTCGACCCACGGCTGTTCGTCGGTGCGGTGCTGCCGCTGTTGCTGGGCTTTGCGCTGGGCAATCTCGACGCGGAATTGCGGCAGTTCTTCGCACAGGCGACCAAGACGATGGTGCCCTTCTTCGGCTTCGCGCTCGGCAACACGCTGGATCTGTCGACAATCGCGCGTACCGGCGCAAGCGGGGTGCTGCTGGGCGTGGCAGTCATCGTGATCACCGGGCTGCCCTTGCTACTGGCCGACCGCTGGATCGGCGGCGGCAACGGCACGGCCGGGGTGGCCGCCTCCAGCACGGCGGGTGCCGCCGTGGCCACTCCGGCGCTGATCGCCGGCATGGCGCCGCAGTTCGCATCCGCGGCGCCGGCTGCGACAGCGCTGGTGGCCAGCGCGGTCATCGTCACCTCGTTGCTGGTGCCGCTACTGACGGCCTGGCATGCACTCCGTCGCGTTGCACGCAGCGGCTGAAGGCCGGAAGGGCATCCTGCGGCCTGCGATGAGATGCGTGGGCCATGCGCGTTGCGCCCCGCGTGGCGCCGGAGCGATCAGGCTCCGGCGACGCCCGTGCGCAACCGCTGGCGATGAAGTGGACGCCATACACGACCGCCATCTGCTGCGTTCGCGCGCATGCCAGGCCCGCCCGACGGCACGTGGCGCACTGCCGTGGCAGCGGGACTAAGCCGACAGCTCTCCACGCACGATCTGCGCGCCTGCACTGAGTGCACTGAGTTTGCCGCGCGCCACGTGCCGGGCGAGCGGTGCCATGCCGCAGTTGGTGGAGGGATAGAGCTTGTCGGCATCGACGAAGCGCAGCGCCTTGCGCAGCGTCTCGGCCACTTCCTGCGGTGTCTCGATCGTGCTGCTTGCCACGTCGATGGCACCGACCATCACCTTCTTGCCGCGGACGAGTTCGATCAGATCGATCGGCACGTGCGAGTTGTGGCATTCCAGCGAAATGATGTCGAGCGAGGATGTCTGCAGCTTGGGAAACGACTCTTCGTATTGGCGCCACTCCGAGCCCAGCGTCTGCTTCCAGTCAGTATTGGCCTTGATGCCGTAGCCATAGCAGATGTGGACGGCGGTCTCGCACTTCAGCCCTTCCACCGCGCGTTCCAGGGTGGCAACACCCCAGTCGTTGACCTCGTCGAAGAAGACATTGAAGGCCGGCTCGTCGAACTGGATGATGTCCACGCCGGCGGCTTCCAGTTCCCTGGCCTCCTGATTGAGGATCTTGGCAAACTCCCATGCCAGTTTTTCGCGGCTTTTGTAGTGCGCATCGAAGAGGGTGTCGATCATCGTCATCGGGCCCGGCAGCGCCCACTTGATCGGCTGGCGGGTCTGCTGACGCAGGAATTTGGCATCGTCCACGAACACCGACGTTGGGCGGCTGACCGCGCCGACCACGGTCGGCACGCTGGCGTCGTAGCGGTCGCGAATCCTCACCGTCTCGCGCTTTTCGAAATCGACACCGCTGAGATGTTCGATAAAGGTGGTGACGAAATGCTGACGGGTCTGTTCGCCGTCGCTGACGATATCGATGCCGGCATGCTGCTGTTCCTGCAGCGCCAACCGCAATGCATCCTGCTTGCCTTCGATCAGTTCGGCGTCCTGCAATTTCCAGGGCGACCACAGGGTCTCGGGCTGGGCAAGCCAGGACGGCTTGGGCAGGCTACCGGCGGTTGAGGTGGGGAGCAGCTTGGTCATGGTGAGGGATATCGTGGGTTCTGGTTGATTAGGAAGCGTGGCTGGACGCCCACTGCGCAAGAAGGCTGCCGTAGGGCCGGATGAAATGCTCTTCGGTGAATCTGCCCTGCGTCACGGCGAGCTGGCTGCGCTCTTGGCGGTCGTAGACGATCTGGGTGGACGAATAATCCTGATGCTTCAGGCTCGGCCGATAGGTCGGCCCCGCTGCAGCGTTGGCGTTGTAGATTTCTGGCCGGTAGATCTTCTGGAACGTTTCCATCGTGGCGATGGTGCCAATCAGCTCCAGGTTGGTGTAGTCGCCGAGCAGGTCGCCGAAAAAGTAGAACGCCAAGGGCGCAACGCTGTTGGGCGGCATGAAATAGCGCACCTTGAGGCCCATCTTTTCGAAATACTGATCGGTTAACGAAAACGCGTCCTGCCGGTATTCGATCCCCAGGATGGGATGCTGGTTGCCGGTGCGGTGATAGGTTCTGCTGGTGGAGACGCTGATGCAGATGACCGGCGACTTCCGGAAATGCGCGCAGTACGCGTGCGAGTGCACGAAGTGCTTGAATAGCTTGCCGTGCAGGTCGCCAAAATCGTCCGGAATGTTGAAGCCGGACGCGTCTTGGTTGTGCGCGGGCAGCAGCACGCTGAAATCGTAGTCGCGCACGTAGGAAGAGAAATTATTGCCTGCAATGCCGTCGATGCGCGCACCGGTGTGCCGATCGACGATGGTGGGCTTCAATATCTCGATCAACGGGAACGCATCGTCCAGCGCGCGTTCGCCGATCTGCATTTCGACCGAAATGATGTCCAGCTCCAGCGCATAGCGGTCGCGGTTGGGGTTATCCCAGTGCGCCAGGTCGTTGCAGCGGTTGTTGATCATCGCCAGCGTGTTACGCAAGTTTTCCTGGCGTCGCTGACCTCTGGCCAGGTTGGCGAAATTGGTGGTATTGCGCGTCGTGGCCGAGGGACGGTAGTCCTCATCGAAGCGCAGGCTCTTGATGGCGAAATTCAATGCGTGAGTCATTGCGAACTGCTGCCTTGTTTCTGAGATGGGAACGCGCATGCGCTGCGTAACGGCGAATGCCGGCGGCATGCAGGCCGGGAATTGGAGCAGTGCGCGCTCGCCTGCTGCTCCGGTTTCCTGGCGATCGCGAGCTGGGCCCTCAGGCTGCAGCCACGCCCTGCGCGGCGATGGACCGCGCATGCCGGGTCAGCTCGATCAAAGGCAATGCCCGCTGTACCGCCAGCCTGGCCCGCTCGGCCAGCGCCTCGTTGTGCACGCGGTAGTCGAGAAAGTCGCGGTCGGTGGCGTAGACGCCCAGCGGCAGGGTGCGTGCCTGGAAGAAGCTGAAGAGCGGGCGGAGCTGATGGTCGATCACCAACGCATGGCGGTCGCTGCCCCCGGTTGCGGCGAGCAGCACGGGCGTGTCGATCAACGCGTCTTGATCGATGAAATCAAAGAAATGCTTGAACAGCCCGGTGAAGGAGCCGCGGTAGACCGGGGTTGCCACCACCAGGATGTCGGCCTGCTCCACCAGGCGCAGCGCCTGCTCCACCGCGCCAGGCACCTGGGTCCGCCAGAGCGCGCCAGCGAAGTGCGGTGCCAACGCTCCAATTTCGACCAGATGGCGCTCGCACGGCACCTGATCGGCGATCAACGCCAGCAGGTGTTCTGCCAGGGCGACAGCCTTGGAGGGGCGTTGCATCCCGCCGGAGACCGCAACGACGCGGAGTGGGTGTTTGACAGTCATGCTGGGAAACCTTGACGGTGGGGATGTCGTGCAGCGCGCCGGAAGATGGCGGTCCGACCCATGGGCCGGGCATTGGTCTGAACCGTCGAGCGGCAGCGACTGAACAACGAACCCGATGCTAGGGCTCGCATTCGATGAAGTAAAATGGTGTTATTTCAACAATCCATGAATTCGGATCATTGAATGCTTGAGCGCATCCATCTCACCATCGTCCAGCAGGTCGAGCAGCAAGGCTCGCTGACAGCCGCTGCCGGCGTGCTGAATCTGACCCAGTCGGCGCTGAGCCACAGCATGAAGAAGCTGGAACAGCAGTTGGGCACCGACATCTGGTTGCGCGAGGGCCGCAGCCTCCGCCTGACTCAGGCCGGCCAGTACCTGCTGGCGGTGGCCAACCGGGTGCTACCACAGCTGGATCTGGCCGAAGAGCGGCTGGGGCAGTTTGCGCAGGGCGAGCGCGGTGCGCTGCGCATCGGCATGGAATGCCATCCTTGCTACCAGTGGCTGCTCAAGTTGGTGGCGCCGTATCTGGCCACCTGGCCGGATGTGGATGTGGACGTGAAGCAGAAGTTCCAGTTCGGCGGCATCGGCGCCTTGTTCGGCTACGAGATCGATCTGCTGGTCACACCCGACCCGCTGTTCAAGCCAGGGCTCAGGTTCGAGCCGGTGTTCGACTATGAGCAGGTGCTGGTGGTGGCCAAGCGCCATGCGCTGGCGTCGGCGGCCTACGTCAAGCCACAGCAGCTCACGCGCGAAGTGCTGATCAGCTACCCGGTGGATCTTGAGCGCCTGGATATCTACAGCCAGTTCCTGTTGCCGGCCGGCGTTACCCCGCGGCGCCACAAGGCCATCGAAACCACCGACATCATGATGCAGATGGTGGCCAGCGGCCGCGGCGTGGCTGCCATGCCGCGCTGGCTGGTGGAGGAATATGCGGCCAGGATGGACGTGGTGCCGGTGCGGCTGGGTGCGCGCGGCATCCCCAAGCAGATCTACCTGGGCGCACGCGAGGCGGACATCGGCATCGATTACCTGCGCGCGTTTATCGAACTGGCGCGTGCGCCGGCCAATGCCACTGCCTCCACGCAAGGACCCCACTGATGGATTCCACTGCCCAGCGCATGCCACTGCCACTGCCTGATGGCCACGCCAAGGTCTTGCTGCATTCGTGCTGCGCGCCCTGCTCTGGCGAGGTCATGGAAGCGATGCTGGCCTCGGGCATCGACTACACCATCTTTTTCTACAACCCCAACATTCATCCGCGCAAGGAATACGAGTTGCGCAAGGACGAGAACGTGCGTTTTGCCGAACAGTTCGGCGTGCCCTTCATCGATGCCGACTACGATCGGGACAACTGGTTCGAGCGGGCACGCGGGATGGAAAACGCGCCTGAGCGCGGCGTGCGCTGCACCATGTGCTTCGACATGCGCTTTGAACGCACGGCGCTGTATGCCCACGAGCACGGCTTTCCGGTAATCACCAGTTCGCTGGGCATCTCGCGCTGGAAAAACATGCAGCAGATTAACGACTGCGGCGTCCGCGCTGCGGCCAGGTATCCCGGCCTGATGTATTGGGAGTACAACTGGCGCAAGGGCGGCGGCGGCGCCTCGCGCATGATTCAGATCAGCAAGCGCGAACACTTTTATCAACAGGAATACTGCGGTTGCGTCTATTCCCTGCGCGACACCAATCGGCATCGTGTGGAGAGCGGCCGCAAGCGCATTCAACTCGGCGTGAAGTTCTACGGCGATGACGCGCCGGAAGACTGAGCCTTTCGCCAGTGCCACGCAACCACACGTGGATTCCGCGCTGCTTCCCGCCGATCGGTGCGTGTGACGACGCCACCCAATCATCATGACAAGACCGCAAGACCCGTGATTTCTACCGACACGCCACACCTGGCGAGCACCGTTACCGACGCCTATTCGCTGGAGGTCAGCGTCAAGGACATCGGCGCGTTGACCAACGCAGCGCCGCGCATCGTGCCTGGCTGCGCCATGTTCATTCCCTACTTGCCAGGCCAGAACGAGGCTGCGCGGCTGGCCGCAGCACGGACGGTGCGCGGCCTGGGTTTCGAACCGGTACCGCATCTTTCCGCGCGTCGCATCGGCTCGCCTGAGGAACTGCAGGCATCCGTCGCGCGCCTGGTCGATGAGGCCGGCGTCACCCGCTGCCTGGTGATTGCGGGCGATCCCGCTACTGCGAAGGGCCCGTTTCCCGACAGCGTGTCGCTGATCGAGACCGGTGTGTTTGAACGCGCAGGCATCCGCAGCGTCGGCGTAGCGGGTCATCCGGAGGGACATCCGATCATGCGCACGACAGAACAATGGGACGTACTGGAACGCAAGTGTCGCAGCATCCAGGAGCGCGGCATGGCGCCCCTGATCGTGACGCAGTTCGGGTTCGATGCCGACCTCGTGGTGACATGGCTGGAAGCGCTGCGCGCGCGTGGCATGAGCCATCCGGTGCGGGTGGGCGTGCCTGGCCCGGCCAGCGTCGCTGTCCTCGCACGCTATGCGGCACGCTGCGGCGTCGGCGCCTGCGCGTCGGTGCTCTCGAACCATGGCATCTCCATTGGCAAGTTGTTCGGGAACGCGGGGCCAGATCGCTTTGTCGATCGCCTCGTCAGCCGCCTGACGCAAGCGCATGGAGATGTCCGCCTGCACCTGTTTCCGTTCGGCGGCATCGCCCAGTCGGTGGAATGGGTTGCGCAATATCGCTCTCGCAATGCCTCGCAGCGTCTGGTTGGCTCCGAGCCTGCGGATCAGGCGTAAAACCAAATCTGTCTGTGTGTTCGTGAACGCGGGCTCGAGGCGGTCACACCGTTGCTGGTCGGGCCATGAGTCCGCCGCGAGGTCGGCCAGGATGAGATCAGCCGAATGCGCTGCATCCCCGGTTGGCCAATGCAATCTGGCCTCTACGGCGGCAGTGCGCGAGATTGAAGCAGAATTCTGTCTGCAAGCGCTGCGTGCTTTTGCCTGCACCAAGGCTGCACCCGCCATTCCGATCACCCTGTTTGCTCGTTGATTCCTGGCCAGCTGCGCGCAGCGCCGCGAGTGTTGCAGCGCACAGCAGACCTGTCACAAGAGCGCGGTATAACCATCGACGAATCGCGGCGAGGGGGCGCTGCATCCGATGTCGTTGCCATGCGCGATGGCATCGCTTCTGCAATGCTCACGGAGAGATCTTGTCATGCCGAAGCCGTCGCTATTGTCGCTGTTGTGCTCCCTCTCACTGCTCTGTGCGCCGCTTGCGGCGGCCGAGTTGCAGCCCAAACAATTGGCTGGTCCACCGGAAGAGTTCGCGCAAATGCGTGCCCCAGATCCGGCCGAGTCGGCGATCTTGTCCAAGAGTGCATTGCTGCCGGTGGAACTGGCACCGGCCGGTCAATCCGCACGCTGGCAAGGCAACTTGCCCGTTGAAAACGGGCGCCTGCGCTTCATGGTGCTGTCAGGCGATCAGGTCTGGGATGCTGCGGTGGCTGCACCTGAGCTTGCCGGCGCGCGCACCGCCGCGGTGGCGACGCCGCTGCAAGCGCAGCGCACGCTGCTGGGCAGCGCCGAGCATGGCACCAGCGGCATGCGCTACGCTGTGGAGTCGGCGCGCAACGGCGCCTGGTCATTGACGCTGCAGTCGTCCTCGCCGGTGGCGCAGCGGGGCTACGTGCTGATGGAAGGCGATGCGCGCACGCAGCTTGCTTCGTACCTGCGCACGCGTCAGCAGCAGGTTGGCCGGTCGCTCACGCTCAATGCGCTGCTGGGCGGCAACGATGTACGCGGCGCCACGCTGCTGACGGCACAAGCCGGAACGATCGACCAGGCGAGCCTGCGTGTGATCGATCCGCAAGGCGGTGTGCGCAGCGTGCCGATGGCCGACGACGGCAAGCACGACGATGGCGCCGCTGGCGATGGCGTGTACGGCGGCACGTTCCAACCGACCAGCGAGGGCACCTGGATTGCGCAGGTCATCGTGCATGGGCATGACCAGGCTGGCCAGCCGTTCGTGCGGACCAGCGAGCATGTGGTACCGGTGGTGGATACGTCGTTGCGTCTGCTCGGCAATGCACTGGGCGCACGCGCTGCAGAGGGCACGCGGCTGACGATTGCGCTGCCGGTCGCGGCGCGTGGCAACGTGCCGTCGCATTACCGCGTGTTCGGCCAGATATGGGGCACCGATGCCAAGGGCAGGGATGTGCCAGTGGCGTGGATCGGCGGCATGCTGACGCCGCAGCAAGGCCAGTTGCCACTGAGTCTGGACGAACGCTGGATTGCGCGTGCCGGTGCGCGGGCACCGTTTACGCTGCGCAACCTACGCATCGAAGACCCGGACCATTACATTCCGCTGGTGCAGGCCGGCACGCTGCCGCTACAAGTACCTGCGTTGCGCCGTGCCAGTATCGCCCGCGCCAGCGCGGCGATCGACGAGAGCATGCGCATGGGCCCGCGCCCCACTGCGCTGGCTTCTGCGATGGCGACGGCACAGCCCCAGGCCGCCACGTCGCAACTGGTGCTGGTGCACGGCTATTGCTCCAACGGTGTGTGGCCGCAGGCGCAATTCACCAATGCATCGACGTTCCTGGATGCCAAGCAGAACCGCAGCAACGACCAGTTCGCGCAGCGCATCGCGCAGTTCGCCAGCCAATGGTCGTCGTTCTCCACGGTCGCGCACAGCCAGGGCGGCATGGCCGCGTTGCACCTGTATACCTACTACTGGAGCGGGCTGGATAACGCCAGCGGTGGGCGAGTGATGCAATCGGTGGGCACGCCGTATCAAGGCACCAATCTGTCCGGCGTGCTGGCCGCGGTGGGTTCGTGGTTCGGCGTGGGCTGCGGCACCAATAGCGACATGACCTACGACGGCGCCAAGGCGTGGCTGGCCGGCATTCCGGCCGACGCGCGCGCCAAGGTCAACTACTACACCACCTCGTTCGCCAAGACCAACTGGTACACCAACGACTACTGCAACGCTGCCTCGGATCTGGTCTTGAACGATCCGGAAGACGGCACGGTGGAGCAGGTCAATGCGCAGCTGCCGGGGGGCGTGAATCGCGGCCACACCACCGGCCAATGCCACACCACCGGCATGCGCGACCCGGCGCAGTATCTGGATGCCAACCGCAATGCAGTGATGAATGCGAATGCGGCCCGGTAAGACCGGTTGATCTGCGGTGCGATGGCCGGTGCGTGCGCCGGGCATCGCGTTGCATCCGGCGCTAGCGTTGCGGGGCCGGGGCTTGGGTTGATACCACGACCGATTGCGCATCGGCGCCACCGCCGAGCACCTTGTACAGGGTCACCCGATTGCTCGCCTCGGTCAGCCGCAGGCTGATCAGTGTCTGTTGTGCGCTGTAGAGCGTGCGCTGCGCATCCAGCGCCACCAGGTAACTGTCCACGCCACTGCGATAGCGCGCATCCGACAGGCGGAAGCTGCGTTGTGCGGCGGCCACCATCGCCTGTTGCGCATGCATGCGTTCTTCGAGCTGGGTGCGTTCGGCGAGCGCATCGGCCACTTCACTGAAGGCGGTCTGGATCGCCAATTCGTACTGCGCAATGGTGATGTCCTTTTGCAAGGTGGCTACATCCAGTTCGGCCTTCAACGCACCGGCGCGGAAGATCGGCAAGCTCACGCTGGGCGAGAACGACCACGTATGGTCGCCATCGAACAGGCTGGACAACGCATCGCTGCCGCGCCCGGCATTGGCGGTCAACGAAATGGTGGGGAAGAAGGCCGCACGTGCCGCGCCGATATCTGCATTGGCGGCCTTGAGCGTGTGCTCGGCCGACAGCACGTCCGGGCGCTGCAACAACACCCGTGATTCCAGCTGGGCCGGCAACGGCGCCAGTGCCACGCCCGTCTCGATCGCATCGCTGGCAGGTAGCAATGCAGCCGGCACCGAGGTGCCCACTACCAGATTCAAGGCATTGCGCGACTGCGCCAGCTGGGTGGTGTAGTTGGCCACATCAGCGCGCGCGCTTTCCACGCTGGTCTGGATCTGCGCCAGATCCAGGCCGGACACGATGCCATTGTCGTGCTGCAGCTCGGTCAGATGCAGCGTCTGGCGCTGGCTGTCCAGGGTCTGTTGCGCGAGGGCCAGACGCTGTTGGTCGGCGGCAACGGTCAACCAGTCGTTGGCCACTTCAGCGACCAGACTCAGACGCGTGCTGCGCTGGGTTTGCTCACTGGCAAGATAGTTTTCCAGGGCCTGGTTCTTGAGGCTGCGGATGCGGCCGAACAGATCCAGCTCCCAGCTGCTGATGCCGACCTGACCGCTGGCGCTGCGGATGATCTGCGGCGCGCCGGTGAAACTGGTCGCTGCAGCGGCGCGCTGCGCGGTGTGCGAGACCGTGGCATCGACGGAAGGAAACAGGTCTGCACGTTGGATGCGGTACTGCGCGCGTGCCTGCTCGATATTGAGCACCGCCACGCGCAGGTCGCGGTTGTTGTCCAACGCCAGCGCGACCACCTGCTGCAGACGCGCATCGGTCACCACCTGTCGCCAATCCAGGGCGGCCACATTCGGCATGCCGGTGCCTGCGTTGCCGGTGCTGCCGGTGTCGCCGATCACGCTGGGCACCGGCGCATCCGGGCGCGCGTACTGCGGCGCCATGCTGACGCAACCACTCAAGGCGATGGCGCAGGCCACTGCCACACTTGCAACGCGGTAACGCATCACGGGGCCACCTCTAACGTCTCGGCGGCTGTCGCGCGATCAGACGCCCTACCAGGAAACACACTGCGCACCACCACGTAGAACAACGGCACGAAGAAGATGCCCAGCAGCGTCGAGACCAGCGTGCCGCCGAACACACCGGTGCCCAGCGAATGGCGTCCGCCGGAACCGGCGCCGCTGCTGACCACCATCGGCAGCACGCCGAGCAGGAACGCCAGCGAGGTCATCACGATCGGGCGCAAGCGCATGCGCGCGGCATGCAGGGTCGCTTCGATCAGCGGCTGGCCTTTCTCTTCCAGTTCCTTGGCGAACTCCACGATCAGGATGCCGTTCTTGGCCGCCAGGCCCATCGTCGCCAGCAGGCCGACCTGGAAATAGATGTCGTTGGAGAGCCCGCGCAGCCACGTTGCCAGCAGTGCGCCGACGATGCCCACCGGCACCGCCAGCATCACCGAGATCGGGATCGACCAGCTTTCGTAGAGAGCGGCCAGGCACAGGAACACGAACACCAGCGACACTGCGTACAGCATCCAGGTCTGCGCGCCGGCGGCCTGCTCCTGGTAGGACATGCCCGACCAGGCGTAACCCACGTCCTTGCCGATCTTGCCCACCAAGCCGGCGACGCCGTTCATCGCTTCGCCGGAACTGATGCCACTGGCGGCGCTGCCGGTGATCTCCATCGACTCCACGCCATTGAAGCGGCTCAGCACCTGCGGCGCATACGCCCACGCGCTGCTGGAGAACGCCGAAAACGGCACCATCTCCGAACTGCTGTTGCGCACGTACCAGCGGCCGATGTCGGCAGGCAGCATGCGCGCGCTCGCCTCGCCCTGCACGTAGACGCGCTTGACCCGGTTGTTGTTGAGGAAATCGTTGACATAGCTGCCGCCCATCACCGTGGCCAGCGTGGCGTTGATGTCCGAAGCACTCAGACCCAGCGCGCCGGCCTTGGCGTCGTCGATCTGCACGCGGTAAGTGGGCGCATCTTCCAGCCCGTTGAAGCGCACGGCAGTCAGGTCCTTGTCGGCGTTGGCCAGCTGCAGCAGGTGCTGGCGCGCGGTGACCAGCGCGTCGTGGCCCTTGCCGGCCACGTCCTGCAACTGCAAGGTGAAACCGGAACTGGTCCCCAGGCCGTTGATTGCCGGCGGCGACAGCGCGAATACCTGCGCATCCGGCAGCGTGCCCATCATCGCGCCGGTAATGCGGTTGGCGATCTCCTGCGCAGGCGCGTCGCGCTGCGCCCAATCCTTGAGCTTGATGAAACCCATGCCCGAGTTCTGGCTGCTGCCGGCAAGGCTGAAGCCGGAGATGGTCATCATCCCCGCCACTTCCGGTTGCTTGAGGATGAAGCTGGTGGCCTGATCGATCGACTGCTGCGTGCGCTGCTGGGTGGCGCCGGCCGGCGTGGTGAACATCACCATCAACATGCCCTGGTCTTCGTCGGGCAGGAACGAACTGGGCAGGCGCCAGAACAACACCGCCATCACCACCAGCAGCATCAGATAGACCAGCCCGCCGAGTTTGCGATGGCCGATCAACTTGCCCACGCCGCGGCCATAACCATCGGCGCTGCGGTCGAAGCGGGCATTGAACCAAGCGAAGAAGCGCCCGAGCACGCCCTTGCGCGACACCTGTCCACCGTGCGCGACCGGCGTGAGCAGGCTGGCGCACAATGCCGGGCTCAGGGTCAACGCCACCAGCAGCGACAACAGCATCGCTGCGGCGATGGTCACCGAGAACTGGCGGTAGATTTCGCCAGTGGCGCCGCCGAAAAACGCCATCGGCAGGAACACCGCGGTCAGCACCAGGGCGATGCCGACCAGTGCGCCGGAGATCTGCCCCATCGAGGTGTGGGTGGCCTGCCGCGGCGACATGCCGTCCTCGCTCATCAGGCGCTCGACGTTCTCCACCACCACGATGGCGTCATCGACCAGCAAACCGATCGCCAGCACCATCGCGAACATGGTCAGCGTGTTGATGGAATAGCCGAGCAACGCCAGCACGCCGAAGGTGCCCAGCAGCACCACCGGCACCGCGATCACCGGGACCAGGGTGGCGCGCCAGTTCTGCAGGAACAGGTACATCACCAACACCACCAGCACGATTGCCTCGAGCAGGGTCTTGACCACTTCCTCGATGGAAATGCGCACGAACGGCGTGGTGTCGTAGGCGATCTCGTACTTCAGCCCGGCGGGGAAATACGGCTTGAGTTGTTCCAGCTTGGCTTCCACCGCCTTGGCCGCATCCAGTGCGTTGGCGCCGGTCGCCAGTTCAAGGCCCATGCCCGAGGCCGACTTGCCGTTGTACTTGGAACTGGAGGCATACGACTTGGACCCCAGCTCCACCCGCGCCACGTCGCGCAGATACACGGTGGCGCCGCCGGGCTGCGACTTCAGCACGATCGCCTCGAATTGCGCCGGGGTCTTGAGCTTGCTGCGCGAGGTGACCGTGGCGTTGAGCTGCTGGCCCTGCACCGCCGGCAACGCGCCCAACGCGCCGGAGGAGACGTCGGCGTTCTGCGCCGCAATCGCGGTGCTCACGTCCGCGGGCATCAGCGCGTAGGTGCGCAGTTTCTCCGGATCCAGCCACACCCGCATCGAATACTCGGAGCCGAACACGTTGACTCCGCCGACACCGTTGATGCGGCTGATCGGATCCTGCAGCGTGGACACCATGTAGTCGCCGATGTCGGTGCTGTCCATGCTGCCGTCTTCGGAGGTGAAGGCCAGCACCATGAACATGCTGCTGCCCATGGACTTGGTGACGGTCACGCCATTGCTCTGCACCGCCTCCGGCAGCATCGCCTCGCCCTGCGACACCTTGTTCTGCACCTGCACCTGGGCGGTGTCCGGGTCGGTGCCGGAGTCGAAGGTCAGGGTGATGGAGGCGGTGCCGGCGGAACTGCTGCTGGAGGACATGTACAGCAGATGGTCCAACCCGGTCATCTGCTGCTCGAGGATCTGCGTGACCGAGTTCTGCACGGTCTGCGCCGAGGCGCCGGTGTAGGTGGCGCTGACATTGATCGTCGGCGGGGCGATGTTGGGATATTGCTCCAGCGGCAACGACAGGATCGAGAGCGCGCCGGCCAGGGTGATCACGATGGCGATGACCCAGGCGAAGATGGGACGGTCGATGAAGAAACGGGCCATGGCGGTTCCTCAGTCGGCCTTGGGCGCCGCCGCGGCGTCGCCTTGCGGGGATGGCGAGGCGTTGGCGGTCGTGCCGGCCGCAGCGGCCTGGCTCGCTTCCACGGCCTTGACCTCGGCGCCGACCGACACTTTCTGCAGGCCCTGCACGATGACCTTGTCGCCAGCCTTCAATCCCTGGCGCACCACCCACTTGTCGCCGATCGCATCGCCGGTGGTCAGCACCCGCTGCGCGACCTTGTGGTCGCTGCCGACCACCATGGCCAACGCCTCGCCCTTGCTGTTGCGGCTGATCGCCTGCTGCGGCACCAGGATGGCCTGTTCGTCCACGGCCATCGACAGCTTCGCGGTGACATACATGCCCGGCAGCAGCACGCGCTCGGGATTGGGCACCACCGCGCGCAGCTTCACCGTGCCGGTGGCGGTATCCACCGCGGCATCCACCACCTCCAACGTGCCGGTGTGCGCATAGGTGCTGCCGTCCTCCAGTTGCAGCGTCACCTCGGCCTTGCCATCCACCGCCTTGAGCTGGCCGGCATCGAGCTGGCGGCGCAACTGCAGCAGCTGTGCGCTGGACTGGGTGAGGTCTACATAGATCGGGTCGAGCTGGTTGATGGTGGCCAGCACCTCGCTCTGGCCGGCGCTGACCAGCGCGCCCGGCGTGTAGCTGGAGGTGCCGATGCGGCCGGACACCGGCGCGGTGATGCGGGTGTAGTCGAGATTGATGCGCGCGGTCTGCAGCGACGCCTTGGCCGCGACCACCGCCGCCTCGTTCGAGCGCAGCGTGGCCAACGCATCGTCGCCATCCTGCTTGCTGACCGCATCCAGCCCGACCAGGGTCTGGTAGCGCTGCGCCTTGGGCCTGGCCGACAACACCGCCGCCTCGGCCTGCGCCAGATCGCCCTTGGCGGTGTCGTATGCGGCCTGGTAGCTGGCCGGATCGATCTCGTACAGCACCTGCCCGGCCTGGACGTCCTGGCCTTCGGTGAACAGCCGCCTGCGCAGAATGCCGCCGACCTGCGGGCGCACGTCCGCGGTGACGTAGGCCACGGTGCGGCCGGACAAGGTCTGGTCCACGGCCAGCCGCTGCACCTTCAGCGTCTGCACGCCGACCTGCGTCTGCGGCATCTGCGGCGGCTGCCTGGAGGAACACGCGGCCATGAGCGTGGCCACGGCCGCAAGCAGCAGCCAGCGCAGGGACGCAGTGCGAAAACGATGGGCGGCGACGGGCAGCATGCGGCGAACTCACGGTTTATCCGAAGGTGGCCACGCTACGGCGCGAATGTGCAGCAAATTTGGAGATTGCCGGCAGCGGCGTCGATTCGCTTGATTTCCCCTGGCCCGACCCGGCTAATACGCAGCAGCTGCGGTTACCGCGCTTCGCATCACCTCTTCGATGAAACTGGGTATCACCGCCAAGCTGTTTCTCGCCATCCTCGCCGCGTGCGTGGCCGTACTGCTGATCAACGGCATCGCGGTGCAGGCCTTCGTCAAACGCCAATTCCTGGACTACCTCAACGAACAGGGCGTGGAGCGCATGCAGGAGACCTTGCCGCGGGTCAGGGCCGAATACGCGCGGCACGGCAGCTGGGAGTTCGTGCGCGACAACCCCGATGCCTGGTTCGTGCTGATGCGCCCGGAGCGTGGCCCCGGCCCGCCGCGCGAGGCACCGCCGATTTCCGACCAGACCGGTGCGGTGTTTCGCTTCGCACTGCTCGACCAGGACTATAGGCCGGTGATCGGCAATCCGGAGGTCGGCCGCCACGACATCCTGCGCCCGGTGGTGGTTGGTGGCCGCACTGTCGGCTGGATGGCGATGCTGCCGTTCCAGAAGGCGCTGGCGGCGGCGGACGCGCGCTTCTACGCCGCGCAGCAACGCGCGTGGTGGGCGATCGGCGGCGCCTGCCTGCTGGTCGCCGCACTGCTCGGCTGGCTGTTGTCGCGCACCTTGCTGCGGCGCCTGCGTGGCCTGACCCAAGCCACCCACCTGCTGGCTGCGGGCGACTACGCCACCCGCATCGACGCCGCCGCGCGCGACGAACTGGGTCAGCTGGCGCGCGATTTCAACCTGCTGGCGCAAGCGCTGGAGCACAACGAACGCGCGCGGCGCGACTTCATGGCCGACATCTCCCACGAGCTGCGCACACCGCTGGCGGTCCTGCGCGCGGAACTGGAAGCGCTGCAGGACGGCATCCGGCCGATGACACCCAACTCGCTGGGGTCGCTGCACCAGCAGGTCGGCCAGCTGGGCAAGCTGATCGAAGACCTGTACGACGTGTCGCTGACCGATGTCGGTGCGCTGGCGTATCGGCGCGCTCCTCTCGATCTGGCGGTCATCCTGGCAACCGTGCTGGACGGCTTGCGCGCGCGCTTCGCCGCCGCGCAGCTGCAGCTGCAGGCGCAGATCGATGCCGGCCCGCTGCAGGTGGACGGCGACGAGCGCCGTCTGCAGCAACTGCTGGGCAACCTGCTGGAAAACACGCTGCGCTACACCGACGCCGGCGGCACGGTGCAGGTGCGCTGCGTGCGCCGCGGCGCGATGCTGGAGCTGGTGGTCGAAGACAGCGCGCCAGGCGTGGATGCAGACAAGCGCGCGCGTTTGTTCGAACGCTTCTACCGCACCGAGGCCTCGCGCAATCGTGCCAGCGGCGGCAGCGGCCTGGGGCTGGCGATCTGCCGCAACATTGCCGAGGCCCACGGCGGCTCGATCCACGCCGAGGCGTCCGCACTGGGCGGGCTGCGCATGGTGCTGCGCTTGCCGGCGCTGGCCGCATGAGCAGCGCGTCCCCGCTCGGGCATGTGCTGATCGTCGAGGACGAACCGCGCCTGGCCGCGGTGTTGGGCGAGTACCTGCATGCGGCCGGCTATTCGCACGACTGGATCGCCGATGGCGCGCAAGCGCTGGGCGCATTCCGCGCGCAGCAGCCGGACCTGGTGCTGCTGGACCTGATGCTGCCCAACCGCGGCGGCCTGGACATCTGCCGCGACCTGCGCAAGGAAAGCGCGGTGCCGGTGATCATGGTCACTGCGCGCGTGGAGGAAATCGACCGCCTGCTGGGCCTGGAGATCGGCGCGGACGACTACATCTGCAAGCCCTTCAGTCCGCGCGAAGTGGTGGCGCGCGTCCAGGCCGTGTTGCGCCGTCATCGTCACGACCCGCACGGCGCACCGGCACCGGGCCTGCAGATCGACGAAGACGCCTGTCGCGCCAGCGTGCATGGCCGCGTCCTGGACCTGACCCAGGTCGAATTCCGCCTGCTGCGCACCCTCGCCGCCGCCCCGGGGCGGGTGTACTCGCGCGAGCAACTGATGGGCCGGCTCTACGCCGACCACCGCATCGTCACCGACCGCACAGTCGACAGCCACGTCAAGAATCTGCGCCGCAAGCTCGCCGACGCCGGCGGCGAGGACTGGGTCCGCTCGGTCTATGGGGCGGGGTATCGGTTTGAGCCGTGATTGGGGAATGGGGAATGGGGAATGGGGAGCGGGGCGTTGTTAATGTCTTTTCTACTTCGCGTTTGAAGCTTGTGGTTCACATCGGCTTGCGAAACGGAACCGTCCGGGGCAAGCCCCTGGCCTTTGATTTTGCGATTCCCGATTCCCCATTCCCCAATCCCCAATCCCCAATCCCCAATCCCCAATCCCCAATCCCGACTCCCCGCATCATCGAAACACCACCGTGCGATGTCCATTGAGCACGATGCGGTGTTCGACGTGGCGGCGTACTGCGCGCGCCAGCACCAGTGACTCGGTGTCGCTGCCCAGGCGGATCAGGTCGCGTGGGGTCATGGCGTGGTCCACGCGCGCGACGTCCTGTTCGATGATCGGGCCTTCGTCCAGATCTTCGGTGACGTAGTGCGCGGTGGCGCCGATGATCTTGACCCCGCGTGCGTGCGCCTGGTGATACGGCTGCGCGCCCTTGAAGCTGGGCAGAAAACTGTGATGGATGTTGATCGCGCGCCCGGCCAGTGCCCGGCACAGCTGCGGCGACAGGATCTGCATGTAGCGCGCCAGCACCACCAGATCGATCTGCAGATCATCGACCAGGGCGAGCAGCTGCGCTTCCTGCGCGGCGCGCGTGTCGGCGCCCACCGGAAGATGGTGGAAGGCGATGCCGTAGGAGGCTGCCAACGGCGCGAAGTCGGTGTGGTTGGAAACCACCGCAGCGATGTCCACCGGCAATTGCCGGCTGTGCATGCGGAACAGCAGGTCGTTGAGGCAATGCCCCTGCTTGCTCACCAGCACCAGCAGGCGCGCGCGGCGGCGTGCGTCGTGCAGTTGCCATGTCATCTGGAATTCGTCGGCCAGCACGGCAAAGCGCTGCTCCAACGCGGCAATGTCGGTCTTTGCCGGTTTGTGGAAATGCACGCGCAGAAAGAATCGCCCGCTTTCGTCGTCGCCGAATTGCTGCGCGTCGAGGATGTTGCAGGCCAGGTCGAACAGCAGCCCGGTCACGCGATAGACGATACCGGTACGGTCGGGACAGGACAGGGTGAGGATGTAGTCGGAGCGCATCGGCGCATGATAGCCAATGCACGACATCACCGACGCAGTGCTTGCGTCGGTAACTTTTGCAGTGCGAACAGGTTCAGGAAACGGTGTGCCGTCCAGCCGATGTTCAACGCTGACCGTGGTCGCGTTGCGCTCGTGCTGCACGATGACGTGCGGCCAAAATGACGTGCAGCGCGGCAGTAAAGCGCATCACGCGCCGATGGCCGGTGACGCGGCACCGCCACGCAGGTCGCAACGCCTCTCAGCGCGGCGGCAAACGCAGCATCAGCCGCCGATTGATCTCGTCCAGCTGCGCAAGCGATGCGTCCACCGATGTTTCCATGGCTTCCTGCGTTGTGATATGTGCACGCAGATGCGCGGGATCGGACAGCTCGCCACGCACCAGGAACACGTTCTCGCCGACCTCGCCCAGATGGCGGCTGAGCACCACGTAGTCCACCTGATCGAAGCCATGCTGCTTGGCCAGCGGCAGCAGGCGCGCGGCCATGCGCTCGCTCGCCTGGTCCACCGGCTTGCCCAACTCGGCGTCCAGCACGCTGACCGCTTCGCGGATCTGTGCGAACAGGTAGTGGTCCGGGTGCTCGGGATGGTCGGGGCCCACCGGGCCCTGGTTGATGACCGGTGCGTCGGTCATCGTGTGCCACCGGCGCACGCCAGTGCGCGCGGCGCGCGCTCGGTCGAACCGAGCGTGATATGCAGGTGTCGCATCGCATCCTCCCTGGAGCGGCGGCTGTAACGAGCCGGCATTTTAGAAGGTCTGCTGCATGTTGAGGTGAGCAAGCGGTGGGCCGCCGTGGCGCGAAGCGAAGCGCCCTGCGCAGGGCTCAATCCACGTTGCGCAAGGGTGATCAGGCCACCTGCCCTGCCCGCCGCGCCGAGACTTCCGCCAGGACCGCCCAGTCTGCATTGCCGTCGCCATGCGCAATGGCCTCGTCCAGCCCTGCGCGCAGCAGCTCGCCCAACGGCATCGGCACCTGCTTGTCGGCGCCGGCCTGGATGGCCAGGTCCACATCCTTGCGCCCCAGCGTGGCGGTGAAACCCGCCGGCAGGTATTGGCGCTGCATGATCAGCCGGCCATAGCCCTGGTAGGCGGGCGCGGCGAACAAGGTGCTGGTGAGCATGCCCAGAAATTGCGTGGCATCCACGCCATGACCGCGTGCCAGCGCACTGGCTTCGGCCATGGCGCCGATGGCGCTGGCCAGGCAGAAGTTGGCCGCCAGCTTCACTGCATTGGCCTGCTCCGGTGCGCAACCTATGTACCAGGTCTTCTGCCCCAGCGCGTCGAACATCGGCTGCACGCGAGCCACGGCCGCTTCATCGCCGGCGGCCAGGATATTGAGCTTGCCGGCTTCGGCCACGTCCACACGCCCGAGCACCGGCGCGGCCACATAGGCCACACCGCGTTCGGCATGCAGCGCGGTCAATTCATGTGCCAGCGCCACCGAGATGGTGGCCATGTTGACGTGCACGCTGCCTGCCGGCAACGCATCCAGTACGCCACGCTCCAGCAAGGTCTGGCGCACTGCGTTGTCGTCGGCCAGCATCGAAAACAGCAGCGGGCCGTGCGCGGCATCGTGCGGTTGCTCCACCACCGTGGCGCCAGCCTCGCGCAGCGGCTGGGCGCGTTCGGGCGCACGGTTCCAGACGCTCAACGCGAACCCGCCACGCAGCAGGTTGTGCGCCATCGGCAGGCCCATCGTGCCCAAGCCCAGAAATCCTATCGGCATGCGGTGTCCTTGTTCGGTATGACGTCAGGTGCAAATCAGGTGGCGAACACGCCCCGCGCATCGCGCGGTTCGCAACGCAGGTATTGCGGTGCCGGCGTGACCGAGGCGCCCAGTGCCGCAGCGGCATGCCACGGCCAGCGTGGGTCGTACAGGATGCCACGCGCCAGCGCGATCGCGTCGGCCTGGCCTTCCTGCAAGATCGCCTCGGCCTGCGCCGGCTCGGTGATCAAGCCTACGCCAATCACCGGCGTGTTCACCTGCGCGCGAATCTCCTGCGCGAACGGAATCTGATAGCCCGCCTGCAGCGGAATCTGCTGGCGTGGATCCAGCCCGCCGCTGGAGACATGGATGTAGTGCGCGCCGCGTGCATCCAGCGCCTGCGACAAGGCGATGCTCTGCTGCACATCCCAACCGCCTTCGACCCAATCGGTGGCCGAGATACGCACGCCAACGGCGATTTTTTCCGACACTGCCGCACGCACCGCATCGAAGATGCGCAGCGTCAGCCGCATGCGATTTTCCAGCGACCCGCCATACGCATCGCTGCGCTGATTGCTCAACGGCGACAGGAATTGATGCATCAGATAACCGTGTGCGGCGTGCAGTTCGATCAGCTCCAGGCCCAGCCGTTCGGCACGTTTTGCCGATGCGACAAAGGCATCCACCACCGCATCGATCCCCGCCTCGTCCAGTGCCTGCGGCGCTGGCTGCCCCGCGCGGAACGGCAGCGCCGATGCAGACACGGTCTGCCAGCCATATGCATGATCGGGTGCGATGGCCTCGCCGCCTTTCCACGGCAGATCGGTCGACGCCTTGCGGCCGGCGTGCGCCAGCTGGATGCCGATCGGCATCGGCGACCAGCGTCGTACCGATTGCAGTACCTCGGCCAGGGCCTGCTCGGTCGCGTCGTCGTACAAACCAAGATCGGCGTAACTGATGCGCCCCTCCGGCACCACGGCCGCCGCTTCGAGAATCAGCAAGCCAGCGCCGGATTGCGACAAGGTGCCCAGGTGGATGCGGTGCCAGTCGCTGGCGCAGCCGTCCTGTGCCGAGTACTGGCACATCGGCGCGATGACGATGCGGTTGGCGAGCGCGAGCGGACCGAAGGAGATGGGAGAGAACAACTGGCTCAAGGCGGCATCCACAGCTGACATGGGGTGCTTATTGCACTGCGCCGCGCGCGCCGGCACAACCGCTGCGATGGATCACTGCGTCATGCAGAGCGCGCACTGGCGTCATTGACGCTGCGCCCACGCGGCAGGTCCGGCGGCGCGTGCAGGAAGGCCAGCGCCTGCGCGCACGACTGCTCCACCTTCAGCGTGAGCAGCGCGTCGGCGCGCGTGCGCCCGAAGTTGAGCGCGGCGATCGGCAAGCCATTGCGCGCGGCGGTCTGCACGAAACGAAACCCCGAATACACCATCAACGACGAGCCCACCACCAGCACGGCGTCGGCAGCGTGCAGATGCGCAAAGGCGCGCTCCACCCGCTCGCGCGGCACGTTCTCGCCGAAGAACACCACATCCGGCTTGAGCACGCCACCGCACGCCGGGCACGGCGGCACCACGAAATGCTCGAAGGCCACATCGTCCAGATCGGCATCGCCGTCGGGTGCTTGCGCGGCCTCAAGCGCTGCCCAGCCGGGATTGGCCTGCTCGAGCAACAGTTGAAATTCGGTGCGTGGCATGCGGCGCTCGCAGCCCATGCAGCGCACCACATCGAGCCGGCCGTGCAGATCGATCACCGCCTGGCTGCCGGCGGCCTGGTGCAGGCGGTCCACGTTCTGGGTGAGCAGCACTTCCAACTGGCCGCGCGCTTCCAGCGCAGCCAGCGCGTGATGGGTGGCATTGGGTTGCGCCAGACCGAAGCGCGGCCAGCCGACCAGGCTGCGCGCCCAATAGCGCTGCCGCGTGGACAGCTCGCCCATGAACGCCTGGAATGTCACCGGCTGTGGACGCTTCCAGCCGCCTTGCAGATCCCGGTAATCGGGAATGCCCGAATCGGTGCTGCAGCCGGCACCGGTCAGCACGAACAGGCGCTGATGGCGCTCGATAAAGTCCTGTAGCGCTTGGTCGTCGTGGGCAGGGACAGCGGTCATGTGGTCGTTCCGGAAAGCCATGGGAGCACGTCGCGCCAGCGCCACGTGCCAGGCCCGCTGCGGCGCCGTGTCGGCCGCCAGACCGGCGTGCTTGGTCGCACATAGCTGTGCACATCACACCGTCGTCGACGAGTGAAGAGACAGACCGAATACGCGCAACGCGCCGCCCTGGATGCAGCACGCAGACGGTACGGCATCCCGTTGTGGCTGCGCAGTTGGTGCGATCCGTCCGCGCGGTCGGCCACGCCGTGGCAGCCGAGCTCAAGGCGCGGCGCGCCTGTGTTCGACAAAGCGCAGCAGATCCCGATTGAAGCGCGCGCTGTCCTCCAGGAACGGCGCGTGCCCGGCATCCGGATACAGCACGGTCTGCGCGCGCGGCTGCAACTGGCGCGCACGCGCCAAGGTCGGCTCGGTGGCGACCAGGGCATCGCGCACGCCGTACATCAGCAGGACCGGCAGGCGCGTGCGCTGCAGGCCGGCGACATCGATCGACATGCCCTGCACGGCACGCTGCATGTCCCACGAGGCCAGCGATGCGTTGGCCAGCAAGCTCTCGAACACCGGCACCGGCGGTTGGGTGGCGAAGCACAGCCGCAGGAAATCCTGCACCGCCTGCAGATGCGTGCGCAGGTCGGGCGAAACCAGATCGCGATAGACCGCCGGATGCGTGCCCAGCTGCTCGGCGCGCAGTTCGATCACACCGTCGACGTACACCACGCCGGCAAGCCCGGTATCGCCATATCGGCTCAGGTAGTTGCTGATCACCGCGCCGCCCAGGGACCAGCCCACCAGGATCGCCTCGCGCGCATCGGTGGCCTTCAACACGGCAGCCAGGTCGTCGGCCCAGCGCATGCCCTCTTGATACGCCGACGCGGCGGCCGGCTTGCCGGACTGCCCGTGGCCGCGCAGGTCGTAGGTGATCAACCGGTAGCCCTGCAGCTGCGGGTCGGCCAGCTGTGCATCCCAATTGATGCGACTACCGAGCAGGCCGTGCACGAAGACGATGGCCGGGCCGTCGGTGGCGCCGTGCTCCTGCACCGACAGGCGCACGCCATCGGGCGCGGTCACGGTATAGCTGCGTGCGTCGGCAACGACGCCCGGGCTGGCTGTGGCCAACATCGAGCACACCGACAACACACAGGCCATTAGGCAGCGCAGCGGCAGCATGCGGCTGCCAGGCAAGAGGCGAACAGACATCGGGGAGAGCTCCAGGCAATGGGAGCGACGATCCTGCAGCCTCACATCAGTGTGAGGGTCAAGCCGTGCGTGCAGCGTATGCTTGGCGCATGGCCGCTTGTTCCGAACCCTTGCTGCGCATTGGCGCGCTGGCGCAACAGACCGGCGCCAGCGTGCGTTCGATCCGTCATTACGATGCGCACGGGTTGCTGACATCCTCGCGCAGTGCCAACGGGTACCGGGTCTTCCCTCACGCATGCATTGCACAGGTGCGCCAGATCCAGCGCTTGATCGCGACGGGTTTCAACCTGGATGAAATTCTTGGCTTCCCAGAGTGCATGCGCCTGGTGGAAGGCGCGCAGATGTGCCCGGACACCGCACACGCGCATCGCGCGCGCCTACAGCTGATCGAGCGCCAGCTGGCCGATCTTGAGCGGCAGCGTGGGCGCCTGTTGGCAACCTTGGCGCAGTCAGGCGCGGATGCAACGGCTGCCATGTCTTCAGCCGCGCAAACCACACGGCGCAAGCGGGCGCGCTAGAAGCGCTCGGTCGCGCGTCACTCGCCCCGGGCAGGATGCGGGGCGAACCGGCCATAGGGGCGTGCATCGTCGGCACGCTGGCGCAGCACGTAGGCCGACGCAAGGGCCAGCATCAACAGCGTCAGGCACAGGCCGACCAACGCGGCCCAGCCGCCGTGTTGCCAGAACCAGCCACCCAACGCGCCGATCACGCTGGAGCCGGCGTAATACGCCAGCAGATACAGCGAGGCGGCATGGCTGCGATGCGCCCCGCCGAGCCGGCTCACCCAGGCGCTGGCGGCCGAATGCGCGATGAAAAACCCGATCGTCACCACCACGATGCCGGCCACCACCAACGCCAGCACGTGCGCCAGGGTCAGCGCCATGCCGAGCACGCACAGCACGATGCCGGTGGTGACCACGGGCCCGCGCCCGAACCGGTCCGACGCCGCGCCGGCCACCGAGGAACTGACGATGCCGAACACATAGGCGCTGAAGATCATGCCGATCTGGCTCTGGCTCAGGCCGAATTCCGGCCCGCCCAGGCGAAAGCCGGCGTAGTTGTACAGGGACACAAACACACCCATCAACAGGAACGGCAGCGCGAACAAGAACGGCAGGTTGCGATCGCGCAGATGCCCGGCCCAGGCGCGCAGATGGAAGCGCAGGTTGATGCCGTGCCGGCGCACGAAGTTGCGCGACGGTGGCAGCAACCAGAAGAACGCCAGCGCGCACAGCAGATCGAACACGCTCAACACCGCCAAGGCGGTGCGCCAATCGGTGTGGTCGGTCAGCACGCTCATCACGATGCGCCCACTCATGCCGCCAAAGGCATTGCCGGCCACGTACAGGCCGGTGGCCGCCCCCATCTTGCTGGCCGGCAATTCTTCGCCCAGGTACACCATCGCCACCGCCGGCACCCCGCCCAGCGCGATGCCGGACAAGGTACGCACCACCACCAGCGCGCCCCAGTGCGGCAGGAACGCCGCAATCAGATTGAGGACTGCCGCCAAAGCGATCGACACGAACATCAATCCGCGCCGGCCCAGGTTCTCCGACACGGCGCCAGCACAAAAGATCGCCAATGCCAGCGCGCCGGTCGCCAGCGACAACGGCAGCGAGGCGGTCGCTGCGTCCACCTTGAAGGCATGCGCAAATTCCGGCAGCAGCGGCTGCACGCTGTACAGCAGTGAAAAAGTCGCAAAGCCGGCCAGAAACAGCGCCAGGCGAATACGCATCGCTGCCGGTGCGTCGGCGCCACTGCCGGAAGGCGTGGATGGATCAGGCAACAAGCCCAAGCGGGGATCGGAGGAGGACACAGCCATACACGTGCAGCGTGGGAAGGCGAGTATTCGCCCGTCCGCACCCCCTGTCCAATATATGATGGTGGCAGTTACCATATCTGGAACAGATAGATGGAGCTGCGTCACCTGCGCTATTTCCTCGCCGTTGCCGAAGAGGGCAACTTCACCCGCGCTGCTGCGCGCGTGGGCATTGGCCAACCGCCGCTCAGCCAGCAGATCCAGACCCTGGAACGCGAGCTGGGCACGCCCTTGTTTCGGCGCACTCACAGCGGCGCCGAGCTCACGCCGGCCGGCGAGGCGTTCGTGGGCGAGGTGCGCCGCGTGCTTGCCGATGTGGAACGCGCCGCCGAAACCGCCCGCCGGGTGGCGCGTGGCGAGTCCGGACGGCTACGCCTGGGCTTTACTGCTTCGGCCGCCTTCAGCCCGGTGGTACCGCGCCTGATTCGCGACTTCCGCCGCAAGTGGCCGCAGGTGGAGTTGCTGTTGGAAGAGACCAATACCGCCAGCCTGCTGGTCGGGCTGGCCGATGGCCGCCTGGATGCGGCGTTCGTGCGCTATGGGCTGAGCACGCCAGCGGATCTGCAGTTGCTGCGCTTTGCCGATGAACCGATGAAGATCGCCGTGCCCGCCGCGCATCCCCTGGCCACGCGCAACAGTGCGCCGTTGGCGGCGCTGGCTGGCGAACCCTTCATCCTGTTTCCGCGCAGTTTCGGCTCGAGCCTGTACGACGAAATCCTCGCCGCCTGCCGCGACTCCGGCGTGACCTTGCGCATCACCCAGGAGGCGCCGCAGATGTCGTCCATCATCAACCTGGTGGCCGCCGAGCTGGGCGTCTCGGTGGTGCCTGCTTCCACCGCGCAGCTGCAGCGGCCCGGCGTGCGCTATCTGGATATCGAAGGTCATATGCCGCTGGCGCGGCTGGCCCTGGCCGCCGCGCCGGGCGGATTGGAAACCACACCGTTGGTGCGGCATTTGTGGGCGCTGGCAAGGTTGCTCTAGCGCTGGCAGCACGACTCACGCTACAGCGACGTTTTTGCCTGATGCCGTTGGAACGATGTTGCCCCTAAGCACTGCTCACTGCCGACTGCATGCACCGACCGCGGAAGGCCGGCGCTCACTGCAGACATCGTCTGAGTAGGGATCGGGCATTTTCCAGACCCTCGAAGTCTGACGCGGTCTCGGGTTGTTGTTCGTGTAGTAAAACAAAGCCGGAATGTACCTCGCTCCGCTTCGGAACACCCACCGCCGTCCCATGCAGACCATCGAGACGCTGCAGGTTTGCTCTTCAAGAAATGCCACCGGTGTCGCCAGCATGTGTTCAAGAAGCGCTTACCGCCCTCCGCCTGCTTGGTGGGTAACCATCCTTGAGGACAGCCGCCAGCGCGGGTCGCATGTAGTCCTGATAGCCGGGATCTTGACTTCGAAGCATCGCTTCGAGCGCTGCAGTTACACTATCGAAGTACGCCATCGTATTCCCGCGGTAGCCGCTGTATTCGATGCCGGTACCATTGGCATCGATACCCGTCAGTTCATTCAAGATGGTTTCCAGATCGTGTATGTTCAAATCGATTTTTTTTAAGAGTTCCTGGTCATCGCCTCGAGTTGAGAGTTCGTTTTTCAGGCGTTTCAGCCGGTCCAGGAAATCGTTGGCTCTTGCAAGATGTGATTCCAATTTTTTTTGATTGCTGATTTTTTTCTCAAACTTCCGCAGGTTGCGATCAATTCGGTCAAGGCTGCCATCAATGATATCGCCACCTTCATCGCCGATACTCTCCAACGCCTGTTTGTCCCGCGAAATGATTCCCTTGAGAATATTCAGATTGGATGCTTGCCGGCCGCCGGCGCTGCTTCCCGCGCAGCGTTCCTGAAGGCGCCGCCACTGGTCATCCAGCATGATCGCGCGTTGCAGCATCGATCGGCGTTTCCCGGCCAACTCCTCCGCCTTCGACTGGAGGCGCGACTGGGCAGTGGATTGGCTTCTACTCCCGGAAGATCTGCGGGCCGGTCGCTCCAGGGATGACAGCCACATATCGGCAATCCGGCTTCCGGCGCAACTCTCGACGGCGCCGTGCTCCTGCGGCCCGGCCGTCAGGCTTCCTGCATGCGACATGGGGTTGCTGGTGGACGCTTCGGCGGTGTCATGCTCGCGCACCTCTGGCGCCATGTGTGCAGAGGGTATGCGTAGACAGTTTCCCATTTTACGTCTCCCGTGCTTTTTTAAAGCATAGGCAATGATGCGCATGCCGCGTCCACGCCGACGGAAATCCCGCTTGCGGATGCGAAGGCCTGGCCTGCCATGAAGCGACCTGTCGGGCAGCGAATGGCTGCGAATATTGGAATTGGGAGATGCCAGCAATTTCAGACAAAGTCCGCCAGGTCAGCCTGCGGGCTGGCACTCACTCACTACAGGTACGAGGCGCAGAATGAAGCGCTTGACCTCAACTGCGCTTGAGGTCGTTCAATGCCGGTTTCCCAACGACATTGCCGCCATGCATCTGCGTCATCTGGTACTGCCCTGCCTGGACCCCGACCTGACCCTGCGCTTCTACCGCGATGTGCTGCAGTTGCCCGTACATGGCAACGCGGTGCGCATCGGCTGGAGCACACTGGAGTGTGTGCAGGCGCAGCACCCGGTGGGCAGCGTGCATCTGGCCTTCAATGTGGCCCCGTCGCGCTTCCAAGCCGCTGCGCAGTGGATTGGCGCACGCGCCACCTTGCTGAGCGATCCACACGGCCGCAAGCACTTCGCCCTGGACGGCGCGTGGCAGTCGCACTCGGTGTACTTCGCCGGGCCGGATGGCGCAGTGCTGGAGTTGATCGCGCGCAATGCCTTGCAGGATGCAGCAGCCGGTGATGGCCAGTTCGGCGGCGAAGAACTGCTGTGCCTGAGCGAAATCGGCTTGCCTAGCAACAATGTCGAGGTGGTGACGCGCAGCCTGGCGCATCACTTCGGCCTGCAACCCTTCGCCCCGCCGCTGGAGGGCTTTGCAGCCTTGGGCGAGACCACGGCCTGTTGATCGTGGTCGACCAGCGCCGGCGGTGGTTTCCGCAACAACGGCAACTGCCCTGGGCCGACGGCCTGCGCATCAGTGTGGACGCGCCAGAACCCGGCCTGCGCCTGCGCGATGCGCAAGGGTGGGAATTGCTGGCGGCGTAACTGCCGCGCGGCCCGATCCAGGTAGATCCATGCGCAACAGCACTACGTTCACCACCGATAGGTACGGCCGGCCCGGCGCGGCATGCGGCGCGCGTACGCTGCGGTACCGGCGCGCCGTTGCGGCCACGAGTGCGACATGGTGTCAGCCGCTCGTGGCGCTGGCAGGCTCCGGCAAGCGGAAGAACGCACGTGCCGCGGCCGTGCTGTTGGCGGCGGTCACCGCGACATCCTCGCCACGATCGCGCGCCAGCTCTTGGACAATATGCGACAGGAACATCGGCTCGTTGCGACGATCCTTGGGCATCGGCTTGAGCGTGCGCGGCAGCAGGTACGGCGCATCGGTTTCGATCATCAACCGGTTGGCCGGAATAGTGCGCACCAGCTCGCGCAGATGCGCACCGCGACGCTCATCGCAGAGCCAGCCGGTGATGCCGATGTAGTAGTCGCGGTCCAGATACGCAAACAGCTCTTCGCGCGTGCCGGTGAAGCAGTGCACCACCGCCGCACCCAGGCGGCCTTCGAAGCTGCGCATGATGGCGATGAAATCCTCATGCGCGTCGCGCTGGTGCAAAAACAGCGGCTTGCCGTTGTCGGCGGCCAGCTGCAACTGGCGTTCGAAGGCCTTGTGCTGCGCAGGGCGTGGCGCAAAGTCGCGAAAGTAATCCAGCCCACACTCGCCCACTGCCACCACCTGCGGATGCGCCTGCAGGGCGCGCATTTCCGCTTCGCATTCGGCGGTGAATTCCACCGCGTGGTGCGGATGGACGCCGGCGGTGGCGTAGAGGAATCCGGGGTGTTGCTGCGCCAGTTGCAGGGCCAGCGGCGAATGCTCGCGGCTGGCGCCGGTAATCACTAGCTGCGCCACGCCGGCATCGCGTGCGCGTTGCAGCACCGCATCGCGATCGCGATCGAACGAGTCGTGGGTGAGGTTGGCGCCGATATCGATCAATTGCATGCTGCGGGTATCGTGTGGGGTGAGCCGCGTAAGTGTAACGAGCGAGAGGTTAGCTCCGCTGCCCCTCGCTTCTCCCGCTGGCGGGAGAGGTGGCGTGCAGCGCCCGCGCAGGGAAGCGTGCCGGTGGGGCTTGAACGCCCGGGCGCAGCATGGCCAGGCCCAGGTCGGCAGCTCGTTGATTGTGCAGACCAACTGCCCCCATCCGCCCTTCGGGCACCTTCCCCCGCAGGCGGGAGAAGGGAGGCTTAGCGCTGCATGAGGGTGGGGCGTCGGTGGGGCTTGAACGCCCGGGCGCAGGAAAGCCGCACCTATTGAATCAGCTAGCTGATTGTGCCGACCGACTGCCCCCATCCGCCCTTCGGGCACCTTCCCCCGCAGGCGGGGGAAGGCAGGCGGTGTTGACGATCTCCCTTCCCGCAGGCGGGGGAAGGCGGGATTGACGATCTCCCTTCTCCCGCTGGCGGGAGAAGGTGGCGCGCAGCGCCGGATGAGGGCCGGATGAGGGCTACTCCACCGCCGGCACCGCCATCGCATCGATCTTCGCTGCCAGCGCCTGGATCGCCAGTTGCGCCGAACGCGACAGTTGCCGCTGCGGCGCCACGCATAGCGCCAGTGTCATCGGCTTGGTCAGGTGCTGGCGAAACGGCACGAAGGCCAGCCGCCCGTCGGCCACGTCCGGGGCGGCATCCAGCCACGACATCAGGCCCACGCCGGCGCCGGCACGCACCAGGCCGCGCAGCGTGCGCACGTCGTTGCAGTGGGTGAGCCGCTTCACGTCGATGTGCTGGCGCTGGTACAGCACCTTGGCGTGCTCGCCGACGATCAACGGGGCGGCCGGCAGCAACAGCCGATGCTCCAGCGTCTCGCTCAGCTGCAGCTCGGTGCGGCTGCTCAACGGATGCCCCACCGGCATCGCAATGCCTAGCGGAATATCCGCAAACGCGCGCACTTCCAGGTCCACGCTGCTGACCGGGTCCAACAGCAAGCCGATATCCACATCGGCCGAGGTCACCATTTCCATCACCCGCTGGTTGCGCGCGGTGGACAGGTTGAAGGTGATGCCCGGGTACTCCTGCACCAGCGCCGCCACTGCCGCCGGCACCACGCCTTCGCTGAGCGCGTCGATCATGGCGATCTCCACATGCCCGCGGCGCAGGCCCTTGAGCTCGTCGAAGCGCTCCAGGGTACGGGCGTAGGCCTTCTCCCAGCCGCGCACGTCCACCAGCAACAGCTCGCCGGCAGCGGTCAGCCGCAGCCGGCCGGGCAGGCGTTCGAACAGCTGCGCGCCCAGTTCTTCCTCGGCCTTGAGGATCTGCCGGTCGATCGCCGACGCCGACACGTGCAGCACTTCGGAGGCCTTGCGGATGCTGCCGCAGCGGGCCACTTCGATGAAATACCGGGTAAAGCGCGAAAAGGTCAGCATGCGGCGGGGCTCGGTTGGCGTTGCATTTTTTGCAATGGCTAAGCTGAAAATCGATGTTTGATCACACACCCCTGGCTTCCTAGAGTCAATCCGGCACCGCTCCCGCCTCGTGCCCGAGACCGCCCCATGGATGTCGCCGTTCCCGCCCTGCCGCTGCACTGCACCTTCGAGGCCGCCGATTGGCAGCGCCTGGCCCAGCACTGGCATGCGGTGGCGCTGAGCAGCGAGGTGAGCGAGGCGCCGTTCAAGGCCACCCTGCTGGACGAGCCGCTGGTGTTGTACCGGCTGGGCAGCGAGTTGGTGGCCGCACGCGACGTCTGCCCGCACCGCGGCGTGCCGCTCAGCATGGGCAAGGCCGATGGCGGCGGCGTGGTGTGCGCCTACCACGGGCTGCGCTTTGGCGCGGGCGGGCGTTGCAACCATATCCCTGCCAGCCCCAGCCAGAACATCCCGGCCAAGATGCGCCTGCACACCTATGCGGTGGCCGAGCGCTACGGCCTGGTCTGGGTGTGCCTGGCCAAGCCGGCCGGGGTGAACGAGGCCGAGGTGCAGATTCCGCCGATGCCGGGTTGGGACGAGGACGGCTTTCAGCAGATCGTGTGCCCGGCCTTCGACATCGCCGGCAGCGCCGCGCGCCAGCTGGAGGGCTTCATCGACGTGGCGCATTTCGCCTTCGTGCACACCGCCACCTTCGCCCAGCCAGACAAGCGCGAAGTGCCGGCCTACACCACCACCGAAACGCCGACCGGTTTCAATGCCGATTACCTGAGCACGGTAGCCAACTATTCGGTGGACATGCCGCTGCCGGAGGTGGACCCGAACTTCCATTGGCTGCGTCATTTCGAGGTGCATCTGCCGTTCACCGCTACGCTCACCATCCACTTCCCGGTGCCGGGCAAGCGGCTGGTGATCATGAATGCGGCCAGCCCGGTGTCCAAGCATAAGACCCGGCTGCTGGTGCCGATCGCGCGCAACTTCGACACCCATCTGCCGGTGGAAGACATGCATGCATTCAACTTGCGCGTGTTCGAGGAAGACCGCGCCATGGTGGAAGCGCAACGGCCGGAGTATCTGCCGCTGGACCCGCTGCTGGAAGTGCACATTCCCGCCGATCGCAGTTCCATCGCCTATCGCCGCGGGCTGCGCAGCCAGGGCTATAGCGACTTCTTCCTGCGCTGACGGCCGAGGACACCCGCATGAGCCTGCATGAGGTGCGCGTTGCCGATGTCGTCGACCAAGGTCACCGCCAGCGCGCCATTCGGCTGGAACCGGTGGGCGCGCAATTGCCGGCATTCGAGGCCGGCGCGCACGTCGACCTGCATCTGCCGGATGGCCTGATTCGGCAATATTCGATCGCCAGTGCGCCGCATGTGCGCGACCACTATCTGCTGTGCGTCAAGCTGGCCGACGCCTCGCGCGGCGGGTCGCGGCACCTGTGCGAACAGCTCGCGCCTGGCGACCGCTTGCGCATCTCCACACCGCGCAACCTGTTTCCGCTGCACCCGGGCGAGCGCCACGTGCTGCTGGCCGCCGGCATCGGCATCACCCCGCTATTGTCGATGGCCGAAGCACTGGAGGCGCGCGGCGAGCCCTTCGTGCTGCATTACTACGCGCGCCGGCATGCGGATGTGGCTTTTTCGCAGCGACTGCAACAGGGCTTTACGCATGGGCAGGTGCACCTGCATCTGAGCGATGGCGGGCAGAGCCCACGCGTGCATGTGCCCGAGGAACTGGGCCAGGCGCGTACGCGCGATCAGCTGTACCTGTGCGGACCGGCCGCGTTCATGGACCACTTCACCGTGCTGGCGAAGGCGCATGGCTGGACGGCGGCGCAACTGCATCGCGAACACTTCGCCGCCCCCGCGCCCAGCCTCGCCCACGACGCCGACAGTGCGTTCGAGGTGGAACTGGCCGCCAGCGGCCGCGTGGTGCAGGTACCGGCCGATGGCAGCATCGCCAGCGCTCTGCTCGATGCCGGCATCGAGGTGCCGCTGTCGTGCGAACAAGGCATGTGTGGTGCCTGCCTGACCGGCGTGCTGGCTGGCACGCCAGATCACCGCGACAGCGTGCTCGGCGACGCCGAACGCGCCACCAATCGGCAGATCACCGTGTGCTGCTCGCGCAGCCGCACGCCGCGGTTGGTACTGGATCTTTGAACGCAGTGTTCGCGGTGCCACTGCAGTCGTTCAGTCACCTCGCGCAGCCCGATGTCTCGCGTGCCTTTCACAATGGCGCGCAACGGAGTGCGCCATCGCTCACCGCATGTGTGCTGTCATGCTTGCATCGTTGCCGCGACATACGCCGCAACGATGGGCGCTGCCGCGTCACGCTGCCGCGCTACGGTGTGCGTGCGCTCCTGCGGCGCAATCCGTGCCCGATGTCCGTGGCAAGCGCAACGCAACAGGGCAAGATGGGCCGCCCGCATGCGGGCCCTGCCACGCCATTCGCCCCGTATCGATGAGATGTCCGCCGATGTTCATCTGTCCTGCCGTCAACCGGCTGCACGCCCCGAGCGCCTGCTGATGCGCTGGCCCGGTTTTGCGCTCGCCGCCAACGGCAGCACCGTGCGCACCGAAATGCTGGCCGGTGCCACCACCTTCCTGACGATGGCCTACATCGTCTTCGTCAACCCCGACATCCTGGCCACCACCGGCATGGATCACGGCGCGGTGTTCGTGGCCACCTGCCTGGCTGCAGCACTGGGTTCGCTGCTGATGGGCGTGCTGGCCAACTACCCCATCGGCATGGCGCCAGGCATGGGCTTGAACGCGTTCTTCGCCTTCAGCGTGGTCGGCACCTTGGGCTACAGCTGGCAGCAGACCTTGGGGCTGGTGTTTGTCTCAGGCTGCGTGTTCCTGCTGCTCACCGTCACTGGCGCGCGGCGCTGGTTGGTGGACGGCATTCCGTCCACCTTGCGCAGCGCCATTGCGGTGGGCATTGGTTTGTTCCTGGCGCTGATCGGGCTACAGAAGGCCGGATTGGTGGTGGCCCATCCGCAGACCTTGCTGACCTTGGGCGATCTGCACCGGCCCGAGCCGCTGCTTGCACTGGCCGGATTGCTGCTGATCGGCGTGCTGGAAGTGCGCCGCGTGCGGGGCGCCATGTTGCTCGGCATCCTGGCTGTGACCGCAGCGGCGCTGGTGTCGGGACTGGTGCGCTACGAAGGCGTCCTGGCGCTGCCGCCCAGCCTGGCGCCCACCTTGCTGCAGCTGGATATCGTCGGCGCCCTGCACGGCCATGGCGGCGGTGGTGCGCTCGCTGCGGTGCTGCATGTGGTGCTGGTGTTCGTGCTGGTGGAAATGTTCGACGCCACCGGCACGCTGATGGGGGTGGCGCAACGCGCGGGCCTGCTGCACACGCCCGCCCAGCGCCGTCAGTTCGACCGCGCGCTACTTGCCGACAGTTCCGCCATCCTGGCCGGCTCGCTGCTCGGCACTTCCAGCACCACCGCCTATGTGGAAAGCGCCGCCGGCGTGCAGGTGGGCGGGCGCACGGGCCTCACCGCGCTGGTGGTTGCCGCCTTGTTCCTGCTTGCCCTGCTGTTCTCGCCGCTGGCCGCGATGGTGCCGGCCTACGCCACAGCCCCGGCCTTGATCTACCTGGCCTCGGTGATGCTGCGCGAATGCACGCAGATCCGGTGGGACGATGTGGGCGACGCGTTGCCGGCCGCCATCTGCATGCTCGCCATGCCGCTGACCTACTCCATTGCGACGGGGCTCGCGTTCGGCTTCATTACCTATGCCGCGCTCAGACTCGGCAGCGGCCGCTGGCGTGACGTGCACCCGGCCACCTGGGCCATCGCGGGCTTGTTCGTGCTGCGCTATGCGCTGGGATGATGCGTGCCTCCAGGTGTTCCACGCCTGCTGACCGGCGCGTACGTGGTGGCCTCGGATCGCGCTGGCGGGCAAGCTATGTGGTCGCCGGCTTCGCACGCCACCGTCTCTCCAAACGAGTCTCCTGCATGCCCTTTCTTCGCCGCTGTCTGATCCTGAGCGTGTGGGCGTGCTTGCCCGCTGCCGTGCACGCACGGCCTGCGCCTGCGCCTGCGCAACAACGCGAACAGCAGGTGGCGCAGTTGTTCCGCGAGGCGGCCGCGCAGCCGGCGCAGCTACGCACCTGGCTACAGGCCATGCCGAAAGGTGGCGACCTGCATAACCATCTGTCCGGTTCGGTGTATGCCGAAGACTATCTGCAATGGGCCAGCGACGATGGCGCCTGCGTGCAACTGGACGACCTGAGCCTGCGCGCGCCGCCGTGCGGGGCCGGCCAGGAGTCGGCGCGGGGCCTGGCGACACGCAACGCCGCGCTGTACGGGCGGATGGTGAATTCGCTGTCGATGCGCAACTTCCTGCCCGGCCCAACGCACCCCAGCGGCCACGATCAGTTCTTCAGCACCTTCGGCAAGTTCGACGCGGTGGTGCGCAGCCGTGTCGCCGACACCGTCGCCGCAGTGCTGGAGCAGGCCGCACGCGACCGCGTGCCGTATGTGGAGATCATCGCCAACCCGCCGCAGATGGACCAGGCTGCAAAGCACATGCAGTCGCTGCCGTGGAAAGGCGAGGACGACCCAGCCAATCTGCGTGCGTTGCAGCCCGACCTGGCGCCACTGGTGCAGGCCGCGCAACGCGATCTTGCCGACATCGACGCGCAGGTCCGGCGCGTCCTGCGTTGCGACCAGGCCGATGCACGCCCCGGCTGCACGGTCGACTACCGTTATGTTCCCTACGTGCTGCGCGTGCTGCCGCAGCCGATGGTGTTCGGGCAGATGGCGCTGGCGCATGCGCTGATCGCGGCCGGCGGCAGCCGTGCGGTGGCGCTGAACATCGTCGCACCGGAAGACAATCCCGTGGCATTGGCCGATTACGCGCGGCACATGGCGATGTTCCGCTTCTTTGCAACGCGCTATCGCGGCGTGCCGCTGTCGCTGCATGCCGGCGAGCTGGCGCTGGGGCTGGTGCCGCCGGCACAGCTGCGCTCGCATATTCGGCAGGCGGTGGATGCGGGGGCGCGCCGCATCGGTCACGGCGTGGACCTGCCGTACGAAGACGATGCCCAAGCACTGCTGCAACGCATGCGGGAAGAGCACGTCGCGGTGGAGATCAACCTCACCAGCAACGATGTAATCCTGGGCGTCAAGGGCCCAGCGCATCCGTTGGCGCTGTATCTGGGTGCCGGCGTGCCGGTGGTGTTGTCCACCGACGATGCCGGCGTCTCGCGTGCGGACTTGACCCACGAGTACCAACGCGCGATGCAGGAGCAAGGCATCGACTACCCCACGCTCAAACGACTCGCCCGCAATGGCCTCACCTACAGCTTCCTGCCGGGCACCAGCCTGTGGGATGCCGACGGTAAAGGTGCGCAGGCCTGCGCCAGTGCGTTGCAGCGCGAAACAGATGATGCTGCCTGTCGAGCATTCCGCCACGGCAGCGAGAAGGCGCGGCTGCAATGGCAGCTGGAGACCGACCTGACCCAGTACGAGCGCACGCTGTTGCTGCAACACGGATAGCGCCGAACGACATGACATATGCACCGTAGGAGCGCGCCCGAGCGCGACCGGCTTTACCGGTAACGCCCCGTCGCGCGCAGGCACGCTCCTACAAATGCCGCTCTCCATCGCCGCTGCAATGCCTTCAACCTTCCACGACAAAAACGCAATGACCGACCCGCACCTCCCCTCATCCAAGCGCCGCGTCATTCTCGAAGACGACATCGACGGCTTCACGCCCGCGCAACTGCTGCTGTTGCAATCGCCCGAGGTACAGGTGCTGGGCATCAGTGCCGTCAGCGGCAATATCTGGCGCGATGAGGTGCTGGCGCACACCTGCCGCCTGCTGGAACTGGCTGGCCATCCGCAGATTCCAGTGCACCCAGGCCCGGTGCATCCATTGCTCAACAGCGAGCTGGCCACCGAACGCTGGGAAGCGCTGTACGGCAAACTCGTCTGGAAGGGCGCATGGACCAAACACTGGGTGGACGGCGACACCGTGCAAAGCGCGCCGCGCTATCACGCCCACGATGTGGTGCCCGATCTGGCGTTGGGCAATCCCAGCGTGGTGCGCCCGGCAGACGAGCCGGCCGCGTTGTTCATGCTGCGCATGGTGCGTCGGTACCCGGGCGAGGTGAGCATCATTGCCACCGGCCCGTTGACCAATCTGGCACTGGCGCAATCGCTGGACCCATCCTTTGCCAGGTTGGCGCGCGAGCTGGTCTACATGGGCGGCAGCCTCAATCCACGGCAGCAACGCAACAGCGTGAGCGCGCAGCAATTCGCGCGCGAGTTCGTCAATTCGCCGCGACGCGAATTCAATATCCGCTGGGACCCGGAAGCGGCCAGCATCGTCATGCGTGCGCCGTGGCGGCAGATCACCATGGTGCCGGTCGACCCGTCCACCGCGACCGAACTCAGCGCCGACTTGCTGGCGCGCATGAGTGCGGCCGACACCACGATTGGCCACGCACTGCGCCGCCGCGAGCCGGGCTTTCCGATGTGGGACGAACTGGCCACCGCCGTGTGGCTGCGCCCCGACTTGGCCACGCGCACCGAAACGCTGTACGTCGACACCAACACCGCCTTCGATGCCGGGTACGGCGACATCGTGTCGTGGGCACCGGGGTATCAGCCCGGGCTGGGCGAGCAGCCGCAGACGGTGGTGCATGCGGTGGACGTGCCGGCATTCGAGCAGTTGCTGGTCGACCGCCTCACCGCGCCGCAGCCACCGGCGGTGGGATTACCGCTCCCCTTGCTGCCATCGGGAGAAGGGGCCCGCAGGGCCGATGAAGATGCGGTATGTGGATGACAGTGCTGCATCGGTTGAGTCGCTGGTGAGCAATACGGGAGCAAAAACCTGAGACATCTCGAAACACCGTGGCACCCTCGCCTCAACTGCGCCAGCGCCCCGGCCCGCATTTGCAAAGCTGGACGCGTCATACCGCTGCTGCATGATGAAATCGAACGTCCGAAGCTGCACGTCCGCAATCCTTGCGGTAACAGCGACTGCTTTCACGGTGACGCGCAATCCCAACGGCTTCGTTTCAGCTCCCAACGCATCGGCAAGCACGTTGCACACCCCGTACGCCAAGCAAACAAGCGAATCTCACCTCTCCAATCCCTAATCCCCGCTTTCCAACAGGTGATCCATGCAACTTCCAGCGCAGTGGCAGGCCGGCGTCGATCGCAATACCGAAGTGCTGCGCGGGCACACGCAATTGCTGGCCAGCTTCCATGCGCCGGCTGCAACGGCACATGATGGCGGCGGCCCACGCGGTCAGATCGCCTCCATCGTCAGCACCACGCGCAGCCAGCCCGCGCTGGCCGCGCGACTGGCCACCCAGACGCTGGCACGCATCCACCAGGCCAACGACCGGCTGTGCGCCATCACCCGCCTGCTGCCGGCGCGTGCCGCGGCCGATGCCGCGCGCGTGCAGGCAGCGCTTGCCGGGGGCGGCGACGGGGGCGCGTTGGCCGGCGTGCCATTCGTGGTCAAGGACCTGTTCGATGTCGCCGGGCAGGTCACCACCGCCGGCGCCGCGGTGCGCGCGCACTGCCCGCCGGCCAGCCGCGATGCGGCGGTGGTGCGACGGCTCGGCGACGCCGGGGCAGTGTTGGTGGGGACCGCCAACATGGACGAATTCGCGTACGGCTTCGCCACCGTCAACGCGCATTACGGCACCACCGCCAATCCGCACGATCTCCAGCACCTGGCGGGCGGCTCATCGGGCGGCTCGGCGGCAGCGGTGGCCGCCGGGCTGGTGCCGTTCGCGCTTGGCTCGGACACCAACGGCTCCATCCGCGTGCCGGCCGCGTTGTGCGGCATCTATGGCCTGCGCCCCACGCACGGCGCCGTCCCCGTCGATGGGGTGTTCCCGTTTGTCGACGCACTGGATGTGGTCGGCCCATTCGCCACCTCGGTGGCCGACCTGCGCCGCGTCTACGAGGTACTGCGCGGGCAGCCGCTGCCTGCGTGCCATGCCGGCAACCTGCGCGTCGCACGGTTGGGCGGCTGGTTTGAACGCAATCTGGATCCGGATCTGGAGGCCGGGCTGCAGGCCCTGCTCACCGCTTGCAACAGCGTTTCGTCGATCGACCTGCCCGAGGCCGAACGCGCGCGCGCCGCTGCCTTCGTCCTGACCGCTGCCGAAGGCGGGCATCGTCACCGCCGCGCGCTCACCGCGCACGGCGCGCAGTTCGACCCGGCCACCCGCGACCGCCTGCTCGCCGGCTTGCAGCTGCCCGCCAGCGCAGTGGCCGACGCGCACCGCTTCGCGCAGTGGTTTGCCGATGCCATGCACGCGCTGTGGGACCAGGTGGAGGTGCTCATCGCGCCGGCCACGCCCTGCGTGGCGCCGCGCATCGACCAGGACACCATCCAGATCGACGGTTTGCCGGTCTCTGCACGCGCGAATCTGGGCATCTTCACCCAGCCACTCGGCCTGGCCGCCTGCCCGGTGCTGGCCGCACCGTTGCCGCGTCCCGGGCGCCTGCCACTGGGCGTGCAACTGATCGCCGCGCCCGGCCGTGAAGACCGCCTGTTTGCGCTGGCCGCGCAACTCGAGCGCGACGGCCTGCTCGCCTTCAGCCCACCGCCGGAGCCACGCTGATGTTGCATACCCCGCGCGCGCGCCGCGGCATGGTGGTCGCACCGCACCATCTTGCCGCACAGGCCGGACGCGATGTCTTGCGCGACGGTGGCAATGCCATCGAAGCGGCCGTCGCCACCGCCGCCTGCCTGGCGGTGGTCTACCCGCACATGACCGGCATCGGCGGCGATGGCTTCTGGCTCATCCACGAACCCGATGGCCGCGTGCATGCCATCGATGCCTGCGGCCGCGCGGCGCAGGCGGCCACACTGGATTTCTATCGCGGCCATGCCCACATTCCGTGGCGCGGGCCTGGCGCGGCCAATACCGTGGCCGGTACCGTCTCCGGCTGGGCGCTGGCCCTGCAGCAGGCAAACGGCAGCGTGTCGCTGCAACGCCTGTTGAGCGATGCGATCCATCACGCCAGTGCCGGCGTACCGGTCACGCTGGGCGGCGCGCAGGTGGCCGCCAGCAAGCGCGCAGAACTGCGTCCACAACCCGGCGCCTATGCCGAGATCTTCGAGCCGCGCGGCGCGCCGCTGCGCGAAGGCGCGCTGCTGCGCCAGACGCAGCTCGCGCGTACCTTGCAGCGGCTCGCCGATGAAGGACTGGAGAGTTTCTATCGCGGCGCGATCGCTCACGACATCGCCGCAGACCTGCAGGCATTGGACAGCCCGCTCAGCGCACACGACCTGGCGACCCATCGCGCCGACGCCAGCGTGCCGTTATCGGTTGTCATCCAGGGCGCGCGCCTCTACAACCACGCGCCGCCCACGCAGGGGCTTGCCTCGCTGCTGATCCTGGCGCTGTTCGATCGCCTGGAGGTAGAAGATGCAGACAGCTACGCGCACCTGCACGGGCTGATCGAAGCCAGCAAGCAGGCCTTCCTGATCCGCGACACACACCTCGGCGACCCCGCCTGGATGACGCTCGACGCACAAGCCCTGCTCGACGACAGCGCCGCACTCGATACGCTCGCCGCACGCATCGACATGCGCGCCGCACTGCCGTGGCCCCAGCCCTCGCTGGCAGGCGACACCGTCTGGTTCGGCGCCATCGACGCACACGGCCGCGCGGTCAGCTGCATCCAGTCCACCTACTTCGAATTCGGCTCCGGCCTGGTGCTGCCGCGCACCGGCATCACCTGGCAGAACCGCGGCTGCAGCTTCCGCCTCGCCCCCGATGGCTGGAATGCGCTTGCCCCGGGACGCAAGCCCTTCCACACGCTCAACCCGGCGCTGGCCACCTTCGACGACGGCCGCGTGATGGCCTACGGCACCATGGGCGGCGAAGGCCAACCGCAAACCCAGGCCGCCGTGTTCTCCCGCTACGCCCGTTTCGGCATGCCGCTGCAGCAGGCGGTCAGCGCACCGCGCTGGCTGCTGGGCCGCACCTGGGGCGAAGACAGCACGGCGTTGAAGCTGGAAGACCGCTTCGACCCGGCCGTGGTGCAGGCCCTGCGCAATGCCGGGCATGCGGTGGAACTTCTGCCGGCGTACAGCGCGGTGATGGGACATGCCGGTGCCCTGGTGCGCGAGCAAGATGGCCTCCTGAGTGGCGCCAGCGATCCGCGCTCGGATGGAGCAGTGGCGGCGTGGTGACCACAGTGGTCGTTCCGCTGCGGCCGCTCGCCCTACGCGCACATGCGCGCGCACTGGATGAAAGCGTCCACGTGTCGCAGGACCGCGGTGCCGGAGCCTTGATAGCGAACCCAACCACGGCAACTTTGGCGATCCGTGTGCCATGCTTAAGCACGCCAAGAGCGCGCCATCCACATCTGCGTTACGGCTAACGCGTCGTCCAATCCACTCAAGGAGAGCAACATGACAGACCAAGATCAACATCAACCGTCGCTGGAAGACGTCAAGCTGGCGTTCGATGGCCAGAGCGTGGATTGGTATCTGCAGAAGCTGGTCGGCATTGCCAACACCTCGGACGTGCAGTTCGGCGTCACCCTGTTTGTCGAAGGCATCGTCATTTCCGGCCAGCTGGTCAGCGGCAAGCGCTATTTCGAAGCGTTCGCGCAGGAGTTCTCTGCTGCCTATCCGGGCGATGCCGATGAAAAAGAGGATATCCGTCGCGCGTTTGCCAGCCACGCCAGCATCTACGATGCCGAAGACGACACGCAGCAGAGCAGCACGCCGCCGCAGTTCATCCACCTGATCGATGCGCGTTGCTTCTCACCGGGCGGCCAGCCGCTGCCCAGCAACCGTGGCGTGTTGTGGCGTGGCAAGGTCAATGCGGTTTCCGGATTCACCCTTGGCTCGCTGTCGGCAGACTGAGCCCGGTTCCGTCTGCTCCAGTGTGAGTGCCCGCCATCTCACACTGGACGACCAAACACATGCTCAAGGAGTGCAACGCCGCGCCAGGACGGCAGCAGGTAGCGATCCTGTGTCAGGCCGCCGCCGGCGGACCTCGGCGCACGATGGCGATGCAGCGTCCACGACGGCATCGGCCACGGCCCGCGTCATGCCGACGGCGCGATGGTCCGCGACAAGAAATCACCGATGTAGTGCGCAATCTCCAGCGCATGCGTCTCCAAGGCGAAGTGCCCTGTCTCCAATAGATGCACTTCGGCCCTTGGCAGATCCGTGCGGTAGGCCTGCGCGCCGGCCGGGATAAAGGCGGGATCGTGCTTGCCCCACACGGCCAGCAACGGCGGCTGATGGACACGAAAATACGCTTGAAATGCGGGGTACGCCGCCACATTGCTGCGGTAATCCAGAATCAGGTCGAGCTGGATCTCTTCGGCGCCCGGGCGCGCCATGTAGGCGATATCCAGGGTGTAGCCGTCCGGCGACAGTGTGCCGGGCGCGACACCGGTGCCGTATTGCCACTCACGAATGGTCTGCGCCGACAACGATGCGCGGCAGGCCTCGCGATTGGCGGCGCTCGGCTCCCGCCAGTAGGCCTGCCAGGCGTCCCATTGGTCGCTGAAGCCCTCCAGGTAGGCATTGCCGTTCTGGCTGACGATGGCGCTCACCCGTTCCGGATGCGCGGCCGCAAGGCGGAAGCCGACCGGTGCACCGTAGTCGAACAGGTACAGGCTGTAACGCGTCAGTCCCAACGCTTCGGTAAAGCCTTCGATCACCTTGTAGAGCGCATCGAAGGTGTAATCGAACTGTCCACGCGGCGGTGCCTTGGTCATGCCGAAGCCGGGGAGATCCGGGGCGATCAGACGGTATTGGCTTGCCAGCAACGGCATCAGGTCGCGGAACATGTGGCTGGCACTGGGAAACCCATGCAACAGCAACAGGACCGGCGCGTCCTTGCGCCCTGCTTGGCGATAGAACAGCTCGACATCGCCAACCTGCTCGGTGCGATAGCTGACGCGCTGGGTGGTGTCGTGGGACATGCTGCCTCCGTCGAGTCATGGGGTGTGGGCGCCGCACCTGTCGGCTGCACGCAATCTGCCGGCCCCCAGCAACAGTGCGGTGCCAATCCACCACAGTTGCAGGATGGAGCGACGCGCGTCCACCGACGGCGCATGTTGCCGGTGGGTGTTGATGGATGGGGCGGCGCAGATGCGGGTGCGGCAACGCATGTGCAATGGCGGCCATGCTAGGTGCGCCGGCCTGGCACGAGAACCACCCTGGCGTTCAATGGAGCATTCCATCGCGCGCAATACCGCAACCACTGTTGCGTTCGCATGCGCTGCATGGCGCATGCGGCATCCAGGGGTTGATCACACCGGGCTGCTAGGCTGCGTGCCCGGTCGAAGGTGATTGTCGAAGACGAGGCGCAGGTGGACCGCATCCAGGAAATGACGCTGTTTGCCGCGCTGGCCGAGCACACCAGCTTTGCGGGTGTGGCGCGCCATCTGGGCATTTCCACCGCCACGGTCACGCGCACCATCGCGCAGCTGGAATCGCGGCTGGGCGTGCTGCTGGTGGTGCGCAGCACACGCACCATGCGGTTCACCGCGGCAGGGCAGCAGTATGCAAGCGACTGCCGGCGCCTGTTGGCCGAGCTGGAGGATGTCGAAAGCCGCGCCGCCAGCCTGCATGCGCTTCCCAGCGGCTTGCTCACCGTGACTGCGCCGCAGATGTTCGGCGCTCTGCATGTGACACCTGTCGTGGCCCACTTCCTCGGCCGCTACCCGGCCATGCGCGCCCGTGCCCTGCTGGTGGACCGTGTCGTGCCGCTGCTGGAAGAAGGCATCGATGTGGCGATCCGGATCGGCACGTTGCCCGATTCGTCGCTGACTGCCATCCCGGTCGGCAGCGTCCGTCGCATGGTGTGCGCCTCGCCCGGCTATCTTGCACAACACGGCATACCGCAGCACCCGGACATGCTGCCGCAGCACGCAACGATTTCCACCGCTGCGGCCGAACGCGCGCCCAAGTGGACGTTCCGTCTGGATGGCCGTGCGCATGAGGTGGAGGTTGCCTCGCGCCTGAGCGTCAGCGCATTCAACGCCGCCATCGTTGCCGCAGTGGATGGGTGGGGCCTCACACAAGTGCCGTCCTACCAGGTTCGCCAACACCTGCAAGACGGAACGCTGGTCAGCGTGCTGGATGCCTTCGAGATCGCGCCCGAACCGGTACACGTGGTCTATGTCGAAGGCCGCCGCGGCTCGTCGAAGGTGCGCACGTTCGTGGACGAGTGCGTGGCTGCATTACGGCACGACCTTGGATGTGCGGACGGCGGTTGAGCGGCGCCAGGCAGCCCGGTCATGCCGTTGGCTGCCGCACGCGCGCGAACGCGCGCCTGACCGCAGCAGCGCCATGCAGTCGATCGGCAGATGCAGTTGCAGCGCGATCCTCCCGAACTGTACGACCAGCCGTCTCCGCCCACGTGCGCGCTTTTTTCCCGACGTTTTCCTTCGCGCGGGGTGTTCGCATGGCCTGCGCGTGATGCAGGCACCCGCGGCGGTGCGGTGCGTCCGCTGCGTTGCTGACGATGGGTGCGGGCAAGACCGTGACCTACGGGCCGCTGGCACGCGCACGCGTTCGCCGGATGAAGTCCTCGCAGGGGCATGCCTGCGCCGGCAGCCCCATGCCAGCGGGTCAGGCACCGCGTTGCATTTTTTGCAGCCCAAGCCCGCGAAAAAACTCTTTGATGGCGACAGGACTGCCTCCCTATAGTCGAGGCGCCACCTCTCCCGCCTGCTCCCGGACTGCACTTGCGCCCTCCGCGAGCCCCCCGTTTGGTCCCGTCGATGCCCGCTGCCCTGCCGTCCCGCCTAGTCGCTCCCGACCTCGCTGCTCCTGGCGGTGCGCGTGCGGTGGCACGCTGCGACGCGCTGGGCGTTGGGCCCTACAGCGACAGCGATACCGGGCTATTCCGTGGCTGGCTTGGTCCTGCCCACCGTGCCGCGGTGGAACAGGTAGGCACCTGGATGCAGGCGGCCGGCATGCAGGTGCGCATCGATCCCCTGGGCACATTGGTGGGCCGATACGCCGGCACGCAGCCAGACGCACCGGCGCTGCTGATCGGCAGCCACCTGGACAGCGTGCGCGATGCCGGGCGCTACGACGGCCCGCTCGGCATCCTGCTCGGCATCGAATGCATCGCCGCGCTGCATGCGCAGCGGCGCCGGCTGCCGTTTGCCATCGAGGTCATCGCCTTCGGCGACGAAGAAGGCTCGCGCTTTCCCGCCTCCATGTTCTGCAGCCGCGCGGTGGCCGGCACCCTCGACCCCACCGCGCTGGCGGTCACCGATGCCGCCGGCATCACGGTGGCCAGTGCGCTGGCCGCCTGGAACCTGGACATCGCCCACGTGCAGCACGCCGCCCGCGCCCCGGGCAGCGTGCTGGCGTATCTGGAAACGCATATCGAGCAGGGCCCGGTCTTGGAAGCGGAAGGAGTGCCGCTGGGCATCGTCAGCGCCATCGCCGCGCAACGACGCTTCGCGCTGCGCTTCGAAGGTCGCGCCGGACATGCCGGCACCACCAGCATGGCGCTGCGCCGCGACGCCTTGAGCGCCGCGGCCGAAGCGCTGCTGGCCATCGAACGGATCGCCCGCGCTGGCAGCAGCGACCTGGTCGCCACCGTCGGCAAGCTGCAGGTGGCGCCCGGCGCCGCCAACGTGGTGCCGGGGCGTGTGGACTGCTCGCTGGACGTACGTGCCGGCAGCGATGCAAGCCGCGATGCCGCCGTGCAGCAGATCCAACAGGCACTGGCGCAGATCGCCATCCACCGCGGCGTCGCCATCGCCATCGAGCCACTGCAGACGCTGGCCGCCAGCCCCTGCGCCCCGGCACTGATCACGCGCCTGGAACACGCGGTTGCCGCGCAAGGCATCGCACCGCGACACCTGGTCTCCGGTGCGGGCCACGATGCCATGGTGATGGCAGCGCTGTGTCCCACGGCGATGCTGTTCGTGCGCTGCGCCGGCGGGATCAGCCATCATCCGGACGAACATGTCGATCCGGCCGATGCCGAGATTGCGCTGGCGGTCATGCGCCACTTTATCGACCATCTGGGAGATCCCCTTGTCACCTGATCTGCGTCAGCTGCACACCTTCGGCGAACTCGATCCCCCGCAGCGCCTGTTGATGGGCCCGGGCCCGGTCAATGCGCATCCGCGCGTGCTGCGTGCGATGGCGGCCGATCTGCTGGGGCAGTTCGATCCGGAAATGACCACCTACATGAACGAGGTGATGGCGCTCTATCGGCCGCTATTCGGTACCGAGAACCGCTGGACGTTCCTGGTCGATGGCACCGCGCGCGCCGGTATCGAAGCGGCGCTGGTATCGTTGGTCAGCCAGGGCGAGCGCGTGCTGGTGCTCAACTTCGGCCGCTTCGGCTTGTTGCTCACCGAAATCCTGGGCCGCCTCGGCGCCGAGGTGCACAGCGTGGATGCGCCGTGGGGCCAGGTGCTGCCGCTGGGCGCGATTGCCGAGGCCATCGAGCGCGTGGCACCCAAGCTGGTGGCCACCGTACACGGCGATACTTCCACCACCATGGCGCAGCCGCTCGATGGCGTCGGTGCGCTGTGCCGCGCAGCCGGCGCGCTGAGTTATGTGGACGCCACCGCCACCATCGGCGGCATGCCCATCGCCAGCGATCGCTGGGACGTGGATGTGGTCACCGGCGGTTTGCAGAAATGCCTGGGCGGGCCATCCGGCTCGGCGCCGATCACCGTGTCCGAGCGCGCGGCCGCGGCCATCTTCGCGCGTCGCCATGTCGAACGCGGCATCGTGCGCGACGACATCGCCAACGGCAGCGGCCCGCGCATCGTCTCGAATTATTTCGACCTGGCGATGATCATGGATTACTGGTCGGACAAGCGCCTCAACCACCACACCGAAGCCACCACCATGCTGTACGGCGCCCGCGAATGCGCACGCGTGGCCTTGCAGGAAGGCCTGGATGCGCGCTTCGCGCGCCATGCGGCGGCCGGGCGCGCGGTCAGCGCCGGCATCCGCGCGTTGGGGCTGGAGGTCTTTGGCGACGATGCGCATCGCATGACCAATGTCACCGGCGTGGTGATACCACCCGGCATCGACAGCGAGGCGGTACGCCGGCGCATGCGGGAGGATTTCGAGATCGAGATCGGCACCGCGTTCGGGCCGCTGCAGGGAAAGATCTGGCGCATCGGCGCGATGGGCTACAACGCGATGAAGCACAAGGTGCTGATCACCCTGGCCGCACTGGAAGCGGTACTGCGCGCCGAAGGCTATGCCTGCACGCACGGCCTGGCGGTGGAAGCGGCACTGGCCGCCTGGCATGCGGAAGCGCAGGCATGAACGCCGCGCGCGACCTGCTCGGCTATGGGGCCAGCCCGCCTGCGGCGCACTGGCCTGGCGGCGCGCGCATCGCCGTGCAGTTCGTGATCAACTACGAAGAGGGCGCGGAGAACTGCGTGCTCAACGGAGATGCGGGCTCGGAGGCGTTTCTGTCGGACATGGTCGGCGCGCAAGCGCAGCCCGGCGCCCGCGCCATGGCGATGGAAAGCCTCTACGAATACGGCAGCCGTGCCGGCTTCTGGCGGCTGCATCGGCTGTTCACCGCACGCAACGTGCCGGTGACCGTGTTCGGTGTGGCGCAGGCATTGGCATCCAATCCGGACGCGGTGGCCGCGATGCAGGCAGCCGACTGGGAAATCGCCAGCCACGGTCTGCGCTGGATCGATTATCAACACGTGGACGAGGCCACCGAGCGCGCGCATATCGCGCAGGCCATCGCAGTGCACACCCGCGTCACCGGCAGCCGCCCGCAGGGTTGGTACCAGGGGCGCACCAGCCCCAACACCGCCCGCCTGATCGCCGAAGAAGGCGGCTTTGTCTACGACGCCGACAGCTACGCCGACGACGTGCCGTACTACGACAGCCGCCACGGCCGCGCGCAGTTGATCGTGCCGTACACGCTGGATGCCAATGACATGAAATTCGTCGCCTACAACGGCTTTGCCGATGGCGAGCCATTCTTCCGCTACCTGCGCGACAGCTTCGAGCAGTTGCGCAGCGAAGGCGGGCGCATGCTCTCGATCGGCCTGCACGGGCGCATCGTCGGCAAGCCGGCGCGTGCGGCAGCGCTCGCGCGCTTTGTCGATCATGTGCTGGCCAGCGGCGATGCCTGGATTGCGCGCCGCATCGATATTGCGCGCCATTGGCTGCAGGTGCATCCGGCATGAGCATCGCAAGCGCCGAGATCGATCTGCCGGAGGTGATCGCGCAAGTGACGGCCGCCTTCCATGCCTACGAAACGGCGCTGATGGGCGACGACATCGCCGCGATGGATGCGCTGTTCCATGCAGCGCCCAGTACCGTGCGTTATGGCGTGGGCGAAGTGTTGTACGGCATCGATGCGATCCGCGCATTTCGCAGCGGCCGCGGTGGCTCGCCGCAGCGCCGGCTGATGCATGTGCAGGTGCATGGCTTCGGCCACGATTTCGCCACCACCCACGCCGAATTCATTCGCGAGGGCAGCAGTACGCGCGGGCGGCAAAGCCAGAGCTGGGTGCGCTTTGCCGACGGCTGGAAGGTGGTGGCCGCGCATGTCTCGCTGCAAGGCACGCACGCATGAGCGTGGTCGACGACCCCGGGCTGGACGATGCCGCCTTCATGACGCGCTATCGCGACCTGTTCGAGCACTCGCCGTGGGTGATCGAACGTGCGCTGCGGCGACGGCCGTTCGCCGATGTGCACCGCGGCCTGATGCAGGTTGTTTACGACGCATCGCCGCAAGATCAGGTCGCACTGATCCGCGCCCACCCCGAGCTGGCCGGCAAGGCCGCGCTCGACCGCACGCTCACTGCCGCATCGGCCGCAGAGCAGGCTTCGGCCGGGCTGGACCGGCTCGACGAAGACCAGTTCAAGCGCTTCCACGCGCTCAATCAGGCCTATCGCCACCGTTTCGGATTTCCATTCGTGATCTGTGTGCGGCTGCACGACACAGCCGGCATCCTGGCCGCGCTGGAGCAGCGCCTGGACGCATCGCGCAACGCAGAGATCGCCACCGCCATTGCCGAAATCGGCAAGATCGTGCACCTGCGCCTGGAGGCACTGCCATGAGCCTGGCCCACCTCGAACGTACCCTCGCCCACGACCTGCAATGCCTGGCCCACGGCGGCGATGCCTGGGTGCAACCGCGTGTGCATCCGGGCGGGCATGTGTATGACGTGATCATCGTCGGCGCCGGGCAGAGCGGCCTGGGAGCGGCGTTCGCGCTGCAACGCGAGCGTGTGCACAACGTGCTGGTGATCGACGAAAACCCGGCCGGCCAGGAAGGCCCGTGGGTGACCTACGCACGCATGCAGACCTTGCGCACGCCCAAGCACATCACCTCGATCGATCTGGGCGTGCCATCGCTCACCTTCCGCGCGTGGTGGGAAGCGCAATACGGCAGCGCCGCATGGGATGCGCTGGACAAGATCCCGCGCGCGCGCTGGATGGATTATCTGCGCTGGTATCGCACAACGCTGCGCTTGCCGGTGCGCAACGCCACCCGCCTGGTCCGGGTTGAGCCGGACCTCGCACCGGGCATCCATCGCCTGCATCTGGCGATGGGCGCGCCCCTGCTCACACGCAAGCTGATCCTGGCCACCGGCATCCAGGGCGGCGGCCAGTGGGTGGTGCCCGAGTGGATCAGCCGCGCCCTGCCCGCGCATCGCTACGCGCATACCTCCGGCCACATCGATTTCGCCGCACTGGCCGGCAAGCGTGTGGGCATTCTGGGCGGCGGCGCCTCGGCCTTCGACAACGCCTGCTTTGCGCTCGAACAAGGCGTCGCCAGTGCCGAGGTGTTCGTGCGCCGCAGCGAGTTGCCGCGCATCAATCCGTTCCGGCACATGGAACAGGCCGGCATCATTCCGCGTTTTCTGGCACTGCCGGATGCAGACAAGTATCGGATGATGGCTAGCTTCTTCGCGCACAACCAACCACCCACCAACGACACCTTCCAGCGCGCCTGTGCGCATGCCGGCTTCGCGCTGCACCTTGGCGCGCCGTGGCTGGACGTGGCCGAGCGCGACGGCGAGATCGTCGTGCGCACGCCGCAGCGCGAACACCGCTTCGATTTCCTTGCCATCGCCACCGGCCTGGTCACCGATCCGCGGCTACGTCCGGAACTGGCCGCGCTGTCCGGGCGCATCGCCTGCTGGGGCGACCGCTATCGGCCACCGCCTGGCCAGGCCAATCCGGTGCTGGACGCACATCCCTATCTGGGACCCGGGTTCGAACTGCTGCCGCGCACGCCCGACGATGCCGCGCTGCTGCATGGGCTGTTCGCCTTCAACTATTCGGCGCTGATCAATCACGGCCCGTCGGCCGCGGCACTGTCCGGGCTGAAGGTGGCACTGCCGCGGCTGGCCCGCGCAGTGGCCGACCAGTTGTTCCTGGACGACCGCCAGGCCATCGTCGACCAGTACTTGGCCTACGACCAACCCGAATTCGTCGGCCAATGGCCGCAGCCCACCCAGGCGGTGGCATGAGCACGCTGTCCACGCACGTGCTGGACACCGCCAGCGGCCGCCCCGCCGCCGGCGTGCCGCTGCGGCTGTTCGCTGGCGATACGCTGCGCTTCGAGGGCGTCACCAATCCCGACGGCCGCTGCCCGGACCTGGCCGCGCTCGCGCTGCAGCCCGGCCTCTACCGGCTGGAATTCGACCTGGCACGCTACTGGCAGGCCACCGGCATGGCGCTGGCCGACCCGCCGTTCCTGGACCGCATCCCGATTGCCTTCGGCATCGCCGACGACGGCCACTACCATGTGCCGCTGTTGCTCTCCCCGTACGGGTACTCCACCTACCGCGGCAGCTGAGCGCTGCGTCGTGCCGCAATACACACCATTCGGGCCCTTCTGCACGATGGTCTGCGCTTCCATCGCACTGCCAGCGCGGGGAACCCGCTGCGCACCGTGTCAGACCGGTTTCACTCAAGCCCCGTAGAATGGCCGCTTTCCGGCGACAGGCCGGGACACCGGAACGGTCATGATCCACAACGATGTACTGCGCAGCATCCGCTATATGCTCGACCTCAGCGACGACAAGGTGGTGGACATCACCCACCTGGCCGACCCCGAGTTCGCGCTCGACAAGCCGCAGGTACAGGCCTGGCTGAAGAAGGAAGACGAGCCGGGCTTTGAGCCCTGCACCGATGCGATGCTGGCGCGTTTTCTGGATGGCCTGGTGCTGCGCTTCCGCGGCCGCGACGAGAGCCAGCCGCCACGCCCGCTGGAAACCCGCGTCGGCAACAACCTGGTGTTGAAGAAGCTGCGCGTGGCCTTCGAATTGAAGGACGTCGACATGCATGCCATCTTCGCCAGCGCCGGCTTCCCGCTGTCCAAGCCGGAACTTTCCGCACTGTTTCGCCAGCCCGGCCACAAGAATTTCCGCCCCTGCGGCGACCAGTTGCTGCGCGCCTTCCTCAAGGGCCTGACCGCGCGGATGCGCGAAGCCGGTTGATGTCCGGAGGGTGCGCGTGGCCCGACTCGGCCGGTCCGACCCCGATGCCATGCGACGTACGGTTGCCGTGTTTACCCAAGACACTGGCCGGCGCGATTTAGATCACGCGTAAAGCAGATGAGCCGAAGCTGGGCTGCACGCCCCTGCCGGCCCACTCTCGCGGGACACGCTGCAAGGACGTCCCTGTCAGCTCTTACGCGGAATCCATGCCATGCAAGGTCCCGCGACGGCAGGCAGGCAAGGACCCGTCGCGTTGTTTGTACTGCAGCGTTTTCAATAAGCAACGGGCAATGGCCTTGCGCTGCGCCCTTTGTTTTCGAACCAACCACCAGCCAACTGTCCGGCGCGCTGCCCTCGCCGCTTGCGTGACCGTTGGCGGCATGGATGCCGACATCGCGCCCCATGGACGGGTTTGCGGCGTGTCCCGCAAGCGGTGGGGCGCCGCGCCCTCGACACAGCGAGCCTGCCACAGGGCCCGTGCCCACCCACCAAGGCAGGCGGCTTCGCTTCCGAGCACTTCCGCTCCAGGCTGGCCGTCGCAACGTTATCGATGACCGGTGCACCGGAACACCCTGCACGCAACGCGGGCGCGACAGCGCCTGCAGACATGCTTCGGCAAGCAGTTCCAGGGCGATGTGTCGCCGCCCACGCTTCCAGGGATTGATGGTGCTGCAGGCACAGCCTGCGCTGCATCCGCCTGACGCAGGCACATCGATCCACAGACGGCGGCATGGCGCACCACACACCATCCAAGTTGCCGTCCGGCCGCACCCGACATCGTCGCCGCAGCCTGCCGCAGCCCGTATCCTTCCCGCGCATGACCGACCCCGCTTTTCCGATCTCCCCGTTGTTGCCGCAGATTGGCGACAGTCTCGCCGCACATCCGCGGCTGGTGCTGGAAGCGCCGCCCGGCGCCGGCAAGACCACCCAGGTGCCGTTGGCACTGCTGCACGCGCCATGGCTGGCCGGCCGCAAGATCGTGATGCTGGAGCCGCGCCGCGTGGCCGCCCGCAGCGCAGCAACGTTCATGGCCCGCCAGCTCGGCGAGCCGGTCGGCGAGACCGTGGGCTACCGCATCCGCTTCGAGAACAAGACCTCCGCGCGTACCCGGATCGAAGTGGTCACCGAGGGCATCCTGACCCGGCTGATCCAGGACGACCCGATGCTGGAAAGCGTGGGCGTGCTGCTGTTCGACGAATTCCACGAACGGCACCTGGCCGGCGACCTGGGCCTGGCGCTGGCGCTGGATGTACAGGCGCAGGTACGCGAGGACCTGCGCATCGTGGCGATGTCGGCCACGCTCGATGGCGAACGCTTGGCCAGCTTTCTGGAAGCGCCGCGGCTGAGCAGTGCCGGGCGCAGTTTCCCGGTGGAGATTGCGCACTTTCCGGCGCGCCGCGACGAAGCGCTGGAGCCGCAGACGCGGCGCGCGGTGGAGCACGCATTGTCCACGCATCCCGGCGACGTGCTGGTGTTCTTGCCCGGCCAGCGCGAGATCGCGCGCGTGCATAGCGCCCTGCAAGATGCGCTGGATCCGGCGGTGCACGTGCTGCCGCTGCACGGCGAGCTGTCGGTGGAGGCGCAAAGCCAGGTACTGCAGCCCGACCCGCAAGGCCGCCGCCGCGTGGTGCTGGCCACCAACGTGGCCGAATCTTCGGTCACCTTGCCCGGCGTGCGCGTGGTGATCGACAGCGGGCTGGCGCGCGAGCCGCATTACGACCCCAACAGCGGCTTTTCGCGGCTGGACGTGGCCACCATTGCGCAGGCCTCGGCCGACCAGCGCGCCGGGCGCGCCGGACGCGTGGCCAGCGGCTGGGCCTACCGGCTGTGGCCGCAGTCGCAGCGGCTGGAACCGCAGCGCCGCGCCGAAATCACCCAGGTGGAACTGGCCGGCCTGGCACTGGAACTGGCCGCCTGGGGCAACAGCGCGCTGCGCTTTGTCGATGCGCCGCCCAGTGGCGCGCTGGCGGCCGCGCAGGAGCTGCTGCAGCGGCTGGGCGCGCTCACCGCAAGCGGCGGCGTCAGCGCACTCGGCAGGCGCATGCTCGCGCTGGGCACGCATCCACGCCTGGCGGCGATGCTGGCGCAGGCCGGCGATGCCTCGCGTGTGGCGCTGGCCTGCGATCTGGCCGCGCTGCTGGAAGCCCGCGATCCGCTGCGCCAGGGCGGCGATGGGCTGGCCGCGCGTTGGCGGGCGCTGGCGGCGTTTCGTCAGGGCCGCAACGCGACCGACGCCAATCGCGGTGGCCTGGCGGCCATCGACAGCGCCGCCAAACAATGGCGGCGCCGGCTGCGCTGCGACAGCGCCCCGCCCGCCAGCGTGGAGGCGCACGTACTCGGCGACCTGCTATCGCATGCCTTCCCCGATCGCATCGCCGCCCGCCACCCGGCCGACCCGCTGCGCTACCTGCTCGCCAACGGCCGCAGCGCGCGCCTGTTCGAGCACAGCGATCTGCGCGGCGAACCGTGGCTGGTGGCCAGCGAGCTGCGCTACGAAGCCAAGGATGCGCTGTTGCTGCGCGCCGCGCCGGTGGATGAAGCCTACCTGCGTCGCAGCCTGCCCGAGCGTTTCGTGCAGCAGGACGTGGTGCAGTGGGACGCGGACAAGCGCGCCCTGGTCGCCCGCCGCCAATCCAGCTTCGACCGGATCGTGCTCGACAGCCGCCCGGCCGGCCGCGTCGACCCGGCGCACGCGGCAGCCGCGCTCACCGACGCAGTGCGTCAACTCGGCCTGGACGCCCTGCCGTGGACCGACAACCTGCAGCAGTGGCGCGCCCGCGTGCAGTCGTTGCGGACATGGATGCCGGAGCTGGCGCTGCCCGATCTCTCCGATGCGGCGCTGCTGGAAACGCTGGACACCTGGCTACGCCCGGCCTTCGCCGGCAAGACCCGTCTGGACGCGCTGGATGAGCACAGCCTGGGTGAAGCACTGAAGAGCGCGCTGCCCTGGGAGCGCCGCCAATCGATCGACCGCCATGCGCCCACCCGCATCAGCGTGCCATCGGGCATGGAGCGGCAGATCGTCTACGCCCTCGACCACGCCGGCCAACCGCTGCCGCCAGTGCTGGCGGTCAAGCTGCAGGAACTGTTCGGCCTGGCCGAAACCCCACGCATCGCCGACGGCCGCATCCCGTTGACCTTGCACCTGCTGTCCCCGGGCGGGCGGCCGTTGCAGGTGACCCAGGACCTGAAGAGTTTCTGGGCCAATACATATCCGGACGTCAAAAAAGAGATGAAGGGGCGGTATCCCAGGCATCCGTGGCCGGACGATCCTTGGACGGCTGCAGCGACCCATAGAGCAAAACCGCGTGGCACCTGAAACGCATCGACCCGCAGCGGCGGTGACACAGACAGGCGCTCCAAATCCACTGCGGCGCGGACGGCTGCAGCGACCCATAGGGCAAAACCGCGTGGTACCTGAAACGCATCGACCCGCGGCGGCGGTGACACAGACAGGCGCTCCAAGTCCACTGCGGCGCGGACGGCTGCAGCGACCCATAGAGCAAAACCGCGTGGCACATGAAACGCATCGACCCGCGGCGGCGGCGAAACAGACAGGCGCTCCAAATCCACTGCGGCGCGGACGGCTGCAGCGACCCACAGAGCAAAGCCACGCGGCACCTGAAGCGCACCGACCCGCGGCGGCGGTGACACAGACAGGCGCTCCAAGTCCACTGCGGCGCGGACGGCTGCAGCGACCACCGAGCCAAACCATGCGACACCTGACACGCACGGAACGGCGGCGGCGGTGAAGGAAACCGATGCTCGAATCTCCTGCGGCACGCTACCTAACCGTAAGCCAAACGGCACCCAGCCCCGCTAACGCCGCCTATACGCATCAGCGCACAGACTGCAGATCACGTACTCAGAAAGGAAACGCCTCCGATGAGCAAGCTGACTGTGATCACCGAACGCGCCCTGGAGCGTGCCCTGGAACTGGCTGGCACTGCGGGCGACCAGCTGCGTCATGCCGCGTCAAATGCGGGCGATCAGGCACGCAACGCTGGCAGCAGCCTGCGTCATTTCGGACCGAGCGCAAGCGAATGGCTCAAGACCGGCGCCGCACTCGGCGCAGTGCGCACCGGTGGCAAGGCCGCCAGCAAGCTGGTCAAGCGCAACCCGGCCGTGACGGTTGCCGCCGCGGTCGCAGGCCTGGGCCTGATCGGCTATGCGGTGTATCGCAAGCGCCAGCGTGACCAGCAGGTCCTGGGCGGCAACGTGCATCGTCTGGATCGCGAACATGCCAGCAATGCCAACGCACGCCGCGCGGCCTATCAGCGCCGCGGTGCGGTGACCCCGAGCGACGGCATCGAATAAGCCATCGCGCGAAGCAGACCTCGAACGCCACGGCCTTGTGCCGTGGCGTTTTTCGTTGGTGGCGTGCACGGCGGCGCGCAGCACAATGCGCCGATGTCGGCGATCGATGGAGCCACGCCGTTTGTCGTCTAGGTCAGTAAAGGTGCAGCCATCACCGCCACGAACACCGGTCGGCCATGCGTGGCTTGGATGAAGCGGGAGACAAGAACAGCGATCTCCCCGGTCACACGCTCCGGTCATCGCGCCCGACGGCGATGCGATCGTCTTGTCGGCGGCTACACGCCTTGGCGCCATGCCACGCGTGCCGCGCACACCAGAGACGCAACACTTCAGCGCCGGCCACGGCCCGGACGCGCGCTGGCCGTCTCTTCAGCGCGCCACTGCCCAGGTGCAAGCGCATCCAGCCGCCAGTGGCCGATGGCCACGCGTACCAGGCGCAAGGTCGGCAAGCCCACCGCTGCGGTCATGCGCCGCACCTGACGGTTGCGGCCTTCGGTGATCTGCAGCTCCAGCCAGGCATCGGGCACGGTCTTGCGCACCCGCACCGGAGGCTCGCGCGGCCACAGCTGCGGTGCCGGGTCGAGCATGCGCACCCGTGCCGGCCGGGTGGGGCCATCGTTGAGCACCACCCCGTCGCGCAACGCCTGCAGTTGTTCGGCGCGTGGCGCGCCCTCCACCTGTATCCAGTACGTTTTGGGCTGTTTGTGGCGCGGGTCGGTCAGCCGATGCGCCAATGCACCGTCGTCGGTCAGCAACAGCAGGCCTTCGCTGTCATGGTCCAGACGGCCTGCGGCGTACACATCGGGCGGCAGGCCGAATTCGGCCAGCGTGCGCTTGGGCGGTTGCGAGCGGTCGCTGAATTGCGAGAGCACACCGTAGGGTTTGTTCAACAACACCAACATTGCCAATCCTGTTGCGCAAGGCGCTGCACCGACCCGATGACGTCCAACATCTGCATGCCGACGCGCAACGCGTCGGCATGCACGTTAGGCGTCAGCGCTTGACGAACTTCAAGGTCATGCGGTCGCTCTCGCCGATGGCCTGGTACTTGGCATCGTCGGCCTTGTCATGACTATTGCTGGGCGGCAGCGTCCACACACCGCCCGGGTAATCCTTGGTGTCGCGCGGGTTGGCGTTGACCTCGCTCTTGCCCACCAGGGTGAAACCGGCGGCTTCGGCCATTGCAATCACCTGTGCCTGGCCGACGTAGCCGCTCTTGTCGTCGGCCGGCACATCGGCCTTGGCGCGATGTTCGACCACGCCGAGCACACCGCCGGGCTTGAGCACCTTATAGAAGCCGGCGAACATCGCCTCGGCATTGCCGGCCATGCGCCAGTTGTGCACGTTGCGGAAGGTCAGCACCAGGTCGGCGGAGTTGTCCACGCCGAAGGACGGCGACTTGGGCACATACGACACGAGCGACGGCTTGCCATACACCTCAGGCTTGGCATGGAACTTCTTCTCCAGCTCATCGCGCGCACGCTGCGCGTACTCGCGGCTGCGGCCTTCCGGTGCAGATGCCGGGTCGACCACCGCGGCCACGTACTTGCCCTTTTCGCGCAGGTACGGCGCCAGGATTTCCGAGTACCAGCCGCCGCCCGGCGTAATTTCAATGACGGTCTGAGTCGGCTTGATGCCGAAGAACGCCAGCGTCTGACCGGGGTGGCGATATTGATCGCGCTGCACGTACACGCGGTCGCGCCAGTTGCCATCGATGGCCGCCTGCAATGCGGCGTCGGGCGCCGGCAAGGTCGCGCTGTCGGCGGGCTTTATTGCCATCGCCAGCGGCGCGCTCATCGCCACCACCACTCCCATCACACATGCACAGGCCAGCTTGTTGCGGATCATCGCAGCACCCTCATCCGGGGAAAAAGTAGCGCGAGCCTAGCATGCGCTCCGGGACCTGCCATGTGCCCGCCATGCATTCGCGCAAGGCCTGATGCGGCCTCCCCGTCGCCGATATGTTCAGATCCTGTGAGCTGCTGAGGACGATCGGCGGAACGCTGAATCCACGCAGATGTCACACGCAACATCGGTATGCGTGACTATCCTGTTGCCAGTTCGAACAGGATCATCCACGATGACCCAACCCCGCGCACTGGGCCGCTCCGGCCTGCAGGTTCAACCGATCGTCTTCGGCGGCAATGTGTTCGGCTGGAGTGCCGACGAGGCGACATCGTTCGCCTTGCTCGATGCATTCGTGGATGCCGGCTTCAATCTCATCGATACGGCCGATGCATATTCCGGTTGGGTGCCCGGCAATCGCGGCGGCGAATCGGAAACCATCATCGGGCGCTGGCTTGCGCGCAGCGGCAAGCGCGACAAGGTGCTGATCGCCACCAAGGTGGCCAAGTGGAGCGAGCATCCCGGCCTGTCGCCGGACAACATCGCAGCGGCAGTGGAAGATTCGCTGACGCGTCTGCAGACCGATGTGATCGATCTGTACCAGGCGCACGAAGACGACGAATCGATTCCGCTGGAAGCCACGCTGGCCGCGTTCGGCCGATTGATCGAACAGGGCAAGGTGCGTGCGATCGGCGCGTCCAACTACAGCGCCGCGCGCCTGCGCGATGCGTTGGATATTTCCGAGCAGTACAAGCTGCCGCGCTATGAAAGCCTGCAGCCGGAATACAACCTCTACGATCGCGCCGGTTACGAAGCCGAACTGGAGCCGCTGGTGCGCGAGCGCGAACTGGGCGTGATCAGCTACTACTCGCTGGCCAGCGGCTTTCTCACCGGCAAATATCGCAGCGCCGACGATGCCGGCAAGAGCAGCGCGCGCGGCGCATCGGTGGTCAAGCAGTACGTCAACCCGCGTGGCCTGCGCATCCTGCAGGCGCTGGACGATCTGGCCGTGACGCACAACGCCACGCCTGCACAGATTGCGCTGGCCTGGCTGATCGCACGCCCCGGCCTGACCGCGCCGATCGTCAGCGCCACCAGCGTGACCCAGTTGCACGATGTGCTGGCAGCCGCACGCGTGGCGCTCAGTGCCGATCAGATCGCGCAACTGGACAGCGCCAGCGCGCCGGAATCATCGGCATCCCGTTAGTGCATCGGTGGGCAGGTCGCGTTGTTTGCCGAACATGCGCTCTGCTGCGTCCATGACCGCATTCCCTCGCGCAGCCGCACCGGCGGCTGCGCTCACCCGACCGCGCACGCGCGGACTGCTCGCGAGCCATTCCCCATGACCTCCATCATTAACCGCCGCATCGTGCTGGCATCGCGCCCGCACGGAGAACCCAGCGCCGACAATTTCCGCATCGAAGAGGTCGCCGTCGCACCGACCGGCCACGATCAGATTCTGGTCCGCAATCGCTTCCTGTCGCTGGACCCGTATATGCGTGGCCGCATGGACGAAGGCCCGTCCTACGCCGCGCCGGTGGCCATCGATGCGGTGATGGAAGGCGGCACCGTCGGCGAAGTCATCGCATCCAATCACGCCGACTATCATCCTGGCGATCTGCTGGTGCTATCCGGTGGCTGGCAGACGCATGCCCTGCTGACCCCGACCACACCCCTGCGCAAGCTGCCCAAGGACGATAGCCTGCCACTGAGCACCGCGCTCGGCGTGTATGGCATGCCCGGCTTTACCGCGTACGCGGGCCTGCATGAAATCGGCAAGCCGCAGCCGGGCGAAACGCTGGTGGTTGCGGCCGCCAGCGGCCCGGTCGGCGCCACGGTGGCGCAGCTGGCACGCCTGCAGGGCCTGCGTGTGGTCGCCATTGCCGGTGGCGAAGAGAAGGTACGCTACCTGCGTGACACGCTGCAGGTGGACGTGGCGCTGGACCACCGCGCCGACGACTTTGCACAGCAGTTGCGCGACGCGACGCCGGACGGCATCGACATCTATTTCGAAAACGTTGGCGGCAAGGTGTTCGATGCGGTGCTGCCGCAGCTCAACGACTTCGCACGCATCCCGGTCTGCGGCGTGATCGCCACCTACAACAGCCGCGGGCAAGCCCACCCCGGCCCGGATCGCCTGCCCGACTTCATGGGCCAGGTGCTGCGCAAACGCCTGACGGTGCGCGGCTTCATCCAGCACGATTTCATCCGCCTGATGCCTGCCTTCCTGCGCGAAATGGGCCAGTGGCTGCGCGAGGACAAGATCCAGTACCGCGAGCACGTGCTGCACGGCCTGGACAGCGCCCCGCAGGGCCTGATCGACGTATTGCGCGGCAAGAACTTCGGCAAGGCCGTGGTCGCCCTCGCCTAACGCGATTGACCGCGCTCCTTCCACCCGCTCGCTCTTGCGATCTCCATTCCAGTGGCAATGCGATGCGTGGGGCGCCGGCGCCACTTATTCGTGATCCCACACACGACTTCGGCGAACCAGCAACGTTCGCCGCGCACCTTGCCACACTGGGTGCGGGGTTCATGATCGGAGAGCGACATGGGACTATGCATTTCAAAGCCAGCAATGTCGGGATCGAGCGTGGCAGCGTCGCCCGAGCATCCCGAAAGCCCTGCCTCAGAACAGGTCACCGCCCCCACGCCTTTACCCGAGCCATCGGTGCCGCCTAGCCTGCAGGGCTTGGCGAGACTCGGCGCTCCCCGTGCAAGGCGGGGGCGCTCCGGGAAACTGACCCTGCAGCCGCACGAAGTTCAGCAAGCCGCCTACCAATTCGGCATGCGCCTCAGCGGCAGACCCATCTAAGACGTTCGCGACCGTCAACGCCTGGCCGATGCGACGGAGACGGTGCACGAGGTGCGGCTGGCCTTGCACCATGGACGAGGAAATATCGATGACGATTTACGGCTCAGCAAGGGGTGCAGCTCCACCTGTAGTTACCTCTCTTACAGTTTCCTCTCTTACTGGCCCGGTAAACATGACATCAATTTGATGGCAGGTTGCGCGCTGGCTGTCAGCGCAGGCAATTGTGACCAAAACGCGGCGATCAACACGCGCCGGCATGCGGTCCGCATGGAGAGTGGCGGGCAGATAATGAACGTCTTTGACGATGATTGCGCCCACATGTACGCGCTGTATCAGCCCCCGGGCTCGGCAGAGGCGGACGACTCGGCCGTCGTTCTCGACTCGTGGTCCGACGGTCCGGCGGTTCTGCTCAGGGATTCGCGCTGGGCCGGAACATACGGCACACATACCACTGTGATTGAGCGCTTCGACCAGCCGGGTGCAATCGATGCGCTGGCCAGGACCAACGCATTGCAAGCCGAAATCGAGGATCCGCAAACCGAGTTCCATGCACATCTGCGCAGTGTGGAGAGCGTCCTTCGCACCCCGCCAGTACCTCGCAAGGTCTATGCCTCGACTCCGGTCATCGGCCCCGATCTGGCCGAACGTACGCGTCAGCGGCTGCAGGAGCTCGCGCCGCGGACGCGTAAGGCTCTGGCCGCCGATGCTGCACGGCAAGCCTACGGGCTGGATGACGCACAGCCGGTCTCCCCGCGCACGACGTCAGCGATCCTGAAAGACGCAGCACGCCTGGATGCATTGGGTCGCCCGCCCCTGAGCTGGGCGCCAACGCCTCACGCAAGGCTGAAGCGTTTTGTCACCAACGCCCGAACCAATGCAAGGCAGACTTTCTGGTATCGGCGCGGTTGGCGCCCGCCTGTTGTGGGAGCGAGATGAACACACTTCGATTCAGACGAACAGCTGCCTGATCGATTTCGTTTCTGCGCCGTCATCGCCCTGATAGGCCGGTGGCGGCCCGCCTGCGCGAGACGTTGTTGGCAGACGGTGGAATGCGGCTGCGCCGCACGGCGACCTGCGCGCAAGACCAGACCGTCATGCACCATCCGTGCAAAAACCTGGGGTTGAAGATGATCCGGTGATGCTGTTCGATCGCGCGCCGGTTCCGCCGGACGCGCAAACGTCGGCTGCTAAGTGCAAGACACGCAGGATTCCGAGGGCGCGGACCGATTGCCGCTAGTTCAACGGTCCGATCGCCATCGCCTGGCGGTCGATGCGGTGCTTTTCGGCAAGCGCCTGCATGCCTTGCAGGGTCGAGGCGATCAGGCTCGCATAACGCAACCGCCACAGGGTGGCGCGGTCGTTGTCGTCGTGTGTGCTGCCCAAGCCGTCGAGCACCTGTGGCAGACGGCGGTCGGCGAGCGCCGAGGCAGCCAGGTAGGGCTTCGCAGGTGCGATGACATCCACCGGCTCGCGCCAGTCGTTGGCCACCTGTCGGGCGATGCCGGCCAGGTGGGAGAGCTGGTGCATGCCGATCAGCGTCTCGTGCAGCATCTCGCGGCATGCCCATTGCCACAGCGCCACCTTTTCCGATGGGTCCTGGGCGATCTCGGTAAGCGCCAGGTCTACCTTTTCGATGCGTGGGTCGAGCATTGCGTGGCTCCGATGCTGCTGTGCAACATAATTCACACCATCAGCCGTGAGAATCAAGTGAGCTAGTCGTTTGAATGCTGTCAGTGCGTCGATGCTCGACCGGGTTCACGCTTCGCCGCCACTGCCTGTCGGGGGCACCAACGGCACCCTGACTTCCTTCCCATGGCTGCGACCTGCACCGCGCGCAATGCTGCAGACCCCGATTCCAAGGCCACTCCCATGCGCAGCACCGTGTTTCTCGCACCGTTGTGGCTGCTGCTGGCCTGCACCGCGCAGGCCCAGGCCACAGCCCCGCGGCTGTCTTCGCAGCAATGCGATGTCAGCACCTCCTACGACGTGCTGGCAGACACCGGCGGCATCTGGCTGCGCCGCAAACAGGGCCTGCCGCGCGAGATCTTTTTCCACGGTGGCGAGCTCAACGTGGACCGCCAGCCGCAGCCGGTCAGCGCCGCCGACGCGCAACGCCTGCGCGAGCTGGAGCAAGGCACGCGCGCGTTGATGCCGGCGGTGGCGGCGGTCGCCCAGTCGGTCGTCGACATCACCTTCGATGCGCTCGATGGCGTGGTGCACGTGCTGTCCGGCAGCGCGCGCCAGCAACGCAAGGTCGAGCAATTGCGCACGGCAGCACGGGCACAGGTGGCGGGTACCCTCGGACGCGGGCGATGGGAGCAGGCGCTGTTCGACGAGCGCTTCGAAGCCAAGGTCGAACATGCCGCCGAAGCGCTGGCCGGCAGCCTCACCCGCAGCGTGATGTGGACGGTGATGACCGGACGCACTGCGCAGATGGAACGCCTCGGCGACCAATTGGATGCACAGATGCAGCAGCAGATGCAGGGCCGCAGCGACGCGCTCCAGGCCCAGGCCCGCAGCCTGTGTGTGCAGGCGCAAGCGCTCTACGCGGTGCAGCAAGCGCTGGAGTACCGCTTCAATGGCGAGCGCCTGCAGATGCTGGAGCTCAACGCGCATCCGCAGCCACCGGATGCGCCGGCCTCCATTAGCGTGGTGGCAACGGCGACGCGCTAAGCGGCCTGTATTGCCTGGCGCGCGTCTGCTCGTTGCGCTCGCCATGCAACACGGTGCGTGCGCTGCGGGCGGCACATGCCATCACGGGCGACGCCGAAGTGCCCGCTGGCGCGTCCTGCCTGGAGACGCATGCGCGAGCCAGCAATCTTCTTGAGCACAACGCATAACGGCCCGACGCATGCGCCGGGCCGTTGTTGAAACCGTGACACGCGCTGCGCATCACGGCCTGGCCTGCATTACGCCAGGGTCAGGGTGACGTCGATATTGCCGCGGGTCGCATTGGAGTACGGGCAGACCTGATGGGCCTTGTCGACCAGCGTCTGCAGTTCGGCCTTGTCCATGCCGGGCACGGCGATACGCAGTTCCACGACGATGCCGAAGCCGCCCGGGATCTGGCCGATGCCGACGCTGCTGTCGATGCTTACTTCGCCCGGCAGCTTGAGCTTGTCCTGTGCGGCCACGGCCTTCATCGCGCCGATGAAGCAGGCAGCGTAACCGGCCGCGAACAGCTGCTCCGGGTTGGTGCCATCGCCGCCGGCGCCGCCGAGCTCGCGCGGGGTGGACAGCTTTGCGTCGAGCGCCTTGTCCGAGGACACGGCACGGCCTTCGCGGCCGCCGGTGGCAGTGGCGTGGGCGGTGTAGAGGACTTTTTCGGGTGAGGCCATGGTGGTTCTCCAGGGTGAGCGCTAGGGGCGCATGAGGGGTTCAATAGTTGACGATTGAATCGTGTACGACGTGTGCAATGGGACGCGCCAGGAGCTCATCCCGCGCCAAGGCTGGAGCGTAGCTTCTCCAGTTCCTGCTTGAGTTGACGCAGTTCGTCCAACGAACAGGCCGATGCACAAAACACCTGTTCCGGTACCGCGCCGGCCTTGCTGCGCAACGCGCGGCCGGTCTCGGTCAGCGCGATGATGACCTGGCGCTCGTCGCTGGCCGCCCGCGTGCGGGTCACCAACCCGGCCGCCTGCAGGCGCTTGAGCAGCGGCGTCAGCGTGGCCGAATCCAGGTACAGGCGCTCACCGATCTCCGACACGCTGCGTTCGTCGGTCTCCCACAGCACCAGCATGACCAGGTATTGCGGATAGGTCAGGTCCAACGCCTTCAGCAAGCCGCGGTAGAGCTTGTGCATCGCCAGGTTGGCCGAATACAACGCAAAGCACAGCTGGTTGTCGAGCTGCAGCAGCGTATCGGTGCGGGCGGTGGTGGCCGTGGTGGTGTCCATGGTTGCAATTTATATAGTGCACGATCTAATTGCAAGCGATTTATCTGAATGTCCTCTGCGGCTTGGCTCCGTGAGGGACCATCGGCCATCTCGGCCAGAACGTCGGACGCTGACTGGGAGCTGAGACCGTCGCAGTCGCGCTGCAGGAGGATCAGCGCTGGAAGCAAGAGGCCAGCCGCCGGTGACATGCGGCTGCACGCATCACGATCGCCGGATGCGCCCGGCAGCCCCCGCGGCGCCTCATTGGATCCACGAAGGAATTGAAAGACGCACCAGCAACAACCCCGACCCTCGTCGTCAGCCGATGTTGAGCGATCACTTCACCGGCAGTGCAGTGCCACGGCCGCACATGCACGGCAATGGCTACCGCGCAGGCCCTCGCCTACCCCATCATCCGCTCACGCGCGATGCGCCGTTGCCAGGTAATCGGCGCTCTGCATTTCGATCAGGCGCGAAGCGGTGCGCTCGAACGCACCGGCCAGGCGCTGGCCGCTGTACAAGGACGGCGGTGCGTCCTGCGCAGTGCAGACCAGATTGACATGGCGGTCGTACAGCTCGTCGATCAGGTTGACGAAGCGGCGCGCGGCGTCTTCGTTCATGCGGTCGAAGTGCGGAATGCCGCCCAGCAAGACGGTGGTGAATTCGCGCGCAATCTCGATGTAGTCGCTAGGTCCGCGCGGACCTTCGCATAGCGCAGCAAAATCGAACCAGGCGATGCTCTTGCCGCGTGCGCGCACCGGAATCTTGCGTGCTTCGATTTCGATATTGCCGGCACGCGCCTCGGCGTTGCCGCTCAACTCGGCCCAACGCTGCGCAAGCCAGTCGTCGGCCTGTGCATCCAATGGCGCGCGATACACCGGCGAACGCGTCAGTGCGCGCATGCGGTAATCCTCGGTGCCTTCGGCGTAAAGCTCCACGCAGAACTTCTGCAACAACCCGATCGCCGGCATGAAACTGTCGCGCTGCAAGCCGTTGGCATAGAGGTTTTCCGGCGCGGTGTTGGACGTGGTCACCAGCGTCACGCCTTCGGCGAACAAACGTTCGAGCAAGCGTGCCAGCAGCATCGCATCGCCGATATCGGTGACGAAGAATTCGTCCAGCACCAGCACGCGCAGGTTCTCGCGCCACTGCTGGGCGATGCGTGCCAGCGGATCGCTTTGACCGGCGTGCTCGCGCAACTGCTCGTGCACGCCGCGCATGAAACGGTGGAAGTGGGTGCGGTATTTCTGCTTGATCGGCAGGCCGTCGTAGAACAGATCGACCAGAAAGGTCTTGCCGCGTCCGACACCGCCCCAGAAGTACAAGCCGCGCACCGGCTCGGGCTTCTTCCAGAATGCCGACAGCCGGTCCAGCCAACCATCCTGCGCGCTGTCCACCAGCGCCTCGTGGATGCGGTCCAGCTCCGCCAGGGCCGCCTGCTGCGCAGGGTCGGCGCGCCAATCGCCGCGTTGTACGCCGGCGGCGTAGCGCTGCGACGGGGTCATCTCACTCATTGCATTCTCCGCGGGCCGCCGGCTGTTGCCCGGACCGCTCAACAGCGCATCGCCTGGCGATACGCGTGGGCCGTGCCGCGGTCAGACGGCGGCCGGCAACCAGCGCCGGACACCATGCTGGATCGCACCGCGCAGGTCGATCAATTTGCGGTGGAAGAAATGGCTGGTATCGGGCATCCGAACCAGCTCGGGTTGCTGTTCCAGCGTGTCCAGCCAGTCGTAGACCGCTTGCGGGTCGACGATTTCGTCGGCATCACCCTGGATCACCAACCATTGCGCCGGCGGCTGGATGTCGCTGAAATCCCAGCGCCCGGCCGGTGGCGCGATCGAGATCAGCACCTGCGGTTCGAGCGAGCCGGCGGCGCGCAGCGAAACATATGCGCCGAAGCTGAAACCGCCCAACCACAACGTATGGCCTGGCCGCTGCGCACGCACCCAGTCGGCAACCGCGCGCAGATCGTCCTGCTCGCCATTGCCATGGTCGAACGCACCGGCAGAATTGCCGACGCTGCGGAAATTGAAGCGCACCACGGTGATGCCCAGCTCGCGCAGCGCGCGCGCGGCCATGGTGACGACCTTGTTGTGCATGCTGCCGCCCTCGGTGGAGAGCGGATGGCAGAAGATGGCGGTGACCGCGTGTGCGGCAACATCCGGCTCGGGCAGATCGACCGCAACATCCAGCGGGCCGACCGGCCCCTCCAAGGTCAACGCAGCCGATTCGGTGGGGAATGAAGGATTGGACATGCCTGCATAATAGCCGCCCCGCCGGCCGCGTTCATCGCCCTGCCTGCACACTTCGTTGCGTTGCCCATGCATTTTCTGCTGTTTGCCGTTGTCTGCAGTGTCCTGGTGTCGGTGCTGTTGAAGCTTGCGCCACGCCACCGGATCGACGTGTTTCAGGCCATTACCTGGAACTACGCCACCGCTGCACTCCTGGCCTGGCTGGTCCTGCATCCTGCGCTGGACACGCTGCGCTCCACGACCGCGCCCTGGTTGGCATTGCTGTTGCTGGCCGTGGCGCTGCCCTCCATCTTCCTGGTGCTGGCGCGGTCGGTCGCGGTGGCCGGCATCGTGCGCACCGATGTTGCGCAACGCTTGTCGTTGGTGCTCTCGTTGGCCGCCGCCTTCACCGTTTTCGGCGAACCGGTCAATGGCTGGAAGCTGGCAGGTCTTGCGCTGGGCATGGTGGCCATCGTGTGCATCGTGCGACGCCCCCGTCAGCACGTCGCGACCGATCCACTGCCGAGCACAACCGGCCTGCCCTGGCTGATTGGCGTCTGGATGGGCTTTGCGCTCATCGACCTGCTGCTCAAGCACATCGCGCAGGCCGGGACACCATCGCTGACCTCGTTGACGTTGTGCTTTGCGCTGGCCTTCTTGCTGATGCTTGGCGTGCAGAGCGTGCGTTGGACACGTGGCGCACGCCTGAGCACGCGCAGCATGCTAGCCGGCGTGCTGTTGGGTGCGCTCAATTTCGGCAACATTCTCTGTTACGTACGTGCGCACCAGCTGCTGCCGCACAGCCCGGCGATCGTCTTTGCCAGCATGAATCTGGGTGTGGTCGTGTTGGGGGCAATGGTGGGCAAATTAGGATTTGCCGAACGCCTGGGCCTGCGCGGCTGGTTGGGGCTGGCACTGGCCGCACCGGCCATCGCGGCGATCGCCTGGGGAATCGGTCTGGGTTGACGCGGGCTTTCGGCCTGCGCGACGTCGGTTCGCCATCGGCCTTCCGCGCCGCTTGGCGGTCGCTAGCATGAGCGTGCATTCCCGCGGGAGTTTGTGATGCGCCTGACTTCGCTCTTTCGCAGCACTCATCCAGTTGCCCCGGAGCCGCTCAATCCGGCAGCCACCGATCCGAACACGTCCGCTGCGGCCACGCCTTCGTTGCACCCACTGTCTTACGCGCCCAAGGCCGGCACCGCGCAGGGGGCGGCCAAATTGCGGCAAGGCATGCTGGCATCGGCACGCAAGTCGCTGGCAACGCTACGCAAACAGTTGCCGTTGATGTGCATGACAGCGCCAGCCACAAAAACGGCGCAGAGCCAGCCTACGCAGATTGCACCTGCACCTGCACCCGCACCCGCACATCACGGTGCCAGGCGCGAAATAGGCCAACCCTCAACGCGACCGCAGGCGCGCGTCGAGGCACGATGGAAGGCGCCTACCGCAGTGCCAGCGCCGCGCAGTGGGGAACCGAGGCAGACCGCAACGCTCAGACAGCAGCCGCTGCCGACGGCACGCACTGCAGAGCGCCCCCAACGACCTCAAGACGGCCCCGGGCAACCGTGGCAACAACATCTTCCAAGTGCAGCCAGGCGCGATCAGCTACGGCAGCCGCAGCAGCCAATGCCCCCGCTGCGGCCGGCGCCGGCTGCATCCCCGAGCGCGGCGATACCGGCGCGGCCCTCGCCGTCCAGGCGGCCACGCCCGGTGCGCAACATGAATCTGGAATTGGCCGCGCTGAACGCGCAGTGCCACCGCATCAGGCAGCGTCTCTACAAAGAGCGCCGCGCCCCCGGCACGGAAGAGCGAGCGGTGTTCGAGATGCGTGCAGCCCTGATCGCCGAGCGCGACGCCGTGCGCGATCGGCAGCTCGATGGAATGTTGGCGGCGCTGGCGCCATTGGAGAAGATCGCTGCACCGAGAACCACCACTAGTCGGCTGGCCATGGTCCAGCAGGATGTGATGCAGTCCAATCGCCGTGCGTTGCTTGCGGTCCGTCGCGAGAATATCGACATGACCAAGATGGCCAGGTATCACACGCGCGCACAGCGGCGCCTGGAATCCTTGAAGGAGAGCGGTGCTGAGCCCGACAAGATCGAACGCCTGGAACGCATGATGCAGGGCTACACCAACGTGCTGGCACTGGAAGAGATCGTCAAGCGCACCGACGACCAGCTGCACCGGATGGGTGCGCCACGCTTGATGGACAGCATTCCCACGACCGCGCAGGAGCGTGCGCGAATGGAGCAGAGCGAACGTGATGCCCAACAGGAACAGTTCGAAAACGGCTATTTCTATTGAGCACTTCCTCGTTGCGCGCAAGCATGCGCGGGCGCCAGTGCCCGCTTAGGCCTCGGAGCCAGCCACGACACGGCGCGCCGTTGACCTCAAACTTGGATGTCGCCAGCGCGATGAGGCTGCCGATGGCAGCAACTCGCCTGGCAGGTAGCAGCAGTGCTGGCGTCAACGCGCCCAGTGCGGGAACGGGTCGTCCAGCAGTTGCCATTGCGCCGGCCCCTGCCGTAGTTCCTGATCGCTGAGCAGGCACGCGTCCAGCGCGGCGCGTGTACGCGGTGCATCCATGTCCACGCCGATCACCGCCAGCTCCTGGCGGCGGTCGCCCCAGAGCGGATGCCACAGCCGCTGCATCGCGGCGTATTCGTTGGCATCGCCCACCTCGTGCGGTTGCGGCAGTGGCGCGGTCCAGCACTGCGTCTGTTGCCGTTGCCAGCCGATATCGGTGTAGGGCAGCGGCGTGACGCTCGTCTGCAGCGGCTGGCCGACCGCCTGCGCATCCACACGGTGGCGCGCAGCGAACCAGAACCCGGCCGCGCTGGTCTGGGTGGCGCCGCCCACGCTGGACAACTCGCCGACCCAATCCATGCGACTGGCCAGCCAGAAGAAGCCCTTGCTGCGGATCACCTGCGGCAAGCCACTGTGCACCATGCGCGCGAAGCGCTGTGGATGGAATGGCCGGCGTGCGCGGTACACGAAGCTGCTGATGCCGTATTCCTCGGTCTCGGGCGTGTGCTGGCCGCGCAGCTCCTGCATCCAGCCCGGCGCCAGCTGCGCACGGGTGAAATCGAAACGCCCGGTGTCCAGCAGCTGCTGCAGCGGCACATCCCCGTGCGCGGCATCCACGATTGCCGCGTCGCGGTTGAGCGCACGCAGCACGGCGCGAAGGCGTTGCCGCTGCGGCGCGTCGATGCGGTCGCACTTGCTGATCACCAGCACATCGGCGAACTCCACCTGTTCGCCCAGCAACTGCACCAGCCCGCGCGTGTCGTCCGGGCCGGCCTGCTGGCCCAGTTCGGCCAATGTGGCAGCCGAGCCGAAGTCCTCCAGGAAACGGCTGCCGTCCACCACCGTCACCATGGTGTCGAGCCGGGCGATGTCCGACAGGCTGAAACCATCGGCATCGCGCACCGCGAAGGTGGCTGCCACCGGCATCGGCTCGGCAATACCGGTCGATTCAATCAGCAGATAGTCGTAGCGGCCCTGCTCGGCCAGCCGCCGCACTTCCTGCAGCAAATCGTCGCGCAGCGTGCAGCAGATGCAGCCGTTACTGAATTCCACCAGCGTCTCTTCGGTGCGCCGCAACGCCGCGCCGCCCTCGCGAACCAGCTGCGCGTCGATGTTGACCTCGCTCATATCGTTGACGATCACCGCCACCCGCAAGCCGTCGCGGTTGTGCAGGATGCGATTGAGCAAGGTGGTCTTGCCCGCACCCAGGAAGCCGGACAACACGGTGACGGGAAGGCGCGCATCGCGCTTGGGGGACAGAGACATCCTGAGAGCCTGGCGGGAGAGAGGTGTTACTCTATAACATTAATCGACCGGATGCTTCTGATGCGCGCCACCGCCTCCCTGCTGGACAGCTCGGCCATCGCCTTGTCCGGGTTGTGCCTATTGCATTGCCTGGCCCTGCCGCTGCTGGCGGCCACGCTGCCGCTGCTGGGCGCCTGGAGCCGGGCCGAGTGGGTCCACGTGGTGTTCGCCACGGCGGCGGTGCCGATGAGCGGCTACGCGCTATGGAGTACGCATCGCCGGCACGCGCTGCCGGCGCCGGTCTGGGTGCTGGCGCTGTGCGGACTGGCCGGGCTGGCGATTGGAGCGAGCGGCCTGGTCGGCGATGCGCTGGAGACAGCGGTCACGGTCGCCGGCAGCCTGCTGCTGGCCAGCACGCATCTGCTCAATCTGAGGCTGCGTCGCCGACATGGGGCGTGCGCGAACTAGCGGCCGTTCGGCGTACGGCGCCATTGCTGGAGCGGCGCCAGGCGGAAGTGAAGTTGCACACGCATCCGCCGGTCGATGCGCGCCCTGCTGGCGCTCGAACACCTCAATGCATGCCGTGCACCACGTCGGCGTCGGCGTCGGCGTGCAGCATGCTGCCGCCGTGATCACCTTCGCGTCCTCGTCCGCCGCGTCCGCTTGGCTTGACGGCGGCCTACGCAATCATCGATGAGCGGCCGGTTTGCAGCAGTACGCTCGTCCCCGATTTGCCCAGGCACGCACGCAGCCTGCACAGCCATGATCGGCAGCGCTACAGCGAAAAACCCAGCAACACCGGGTCGTGATCGGAGCTGCGCCACGGCCCGGGCAGGTTGCGCTTGAGGTAGCCGGCCGCGTCCATGACATCGGCATTGATATGCCATTCGGCCGCGCCACGCAGCTGCTTGGCCATCGCCGGGCTGAGCAAGGCATGGTCCAGCCGCCCGCTCAGGCCGTCGTACACGTAGCTGTAGGGCTGCTTCACGCCGGCCACGGCAAACGCGTCCTGCCAGCCGCTGGCGCGCAGGCTGCGCATCGGCATTTCCATCGCATAGGCATTGAAGTCGCCCAGCAGCACGGCGAGCTTGGTCTGCGCCCCAGTGGGGTCGGTCTGCAGCCACTGGTGCAACCGCTTGGCCGATTCGGTACGGGTGGCATTCCAGCAGGCCTGGCCGTCCTGCTGATCGGCGTCGGCACCGCTGGCGTTGCCGCAGCCCTTGGACTTGAAGTGATTGGCGACCACCACGAAGGTGGCGCCGCGCGCACTGCGGAACGCCTGTGCCAGCGGCACGCGACTGTGGTTCTCGAACGGCCCGCCGGTCAGCGTGGCCGGCTTGCCGACCGGGGTGACCTGCGAGCTGCGATAGAGGATGCCGACCCGGATCGCATCCTCGCCCGGGCCGCTGCCGGTATCGACGAACTGCCAATCCTTGTCCTTGCCGGCGGCGTTGAGCGCGGCCACCAGTTGCGAGACGGCCGCATCGGCGCCGTTGCCGTCGTTTTCCACTTCCATCAGCGCAGCCACGTCGGCGCCCAGGGGCACGATGGTGGCGACCAGCTTGGCCAGCTGCGCCTGGAACTGTTCGTGCGTGCGTGCGCCACGCTTGGTCGGGAAGCCACCGCCACGGCCATTGCCGTTGAAGAAATTCTCCAGGTTGAACGAGGCAATACGCAGATCGCCGCCCACCTGCGGTGCAACGGCTGTGGGCATCGCCGGCAAGGTCAGCGGGCTCAGCACCTGGATGCGGTAGTTGCCGTCGTAGCGTTGATCGACGATGCCATCGACCGATTTGAGCAAGCTGCCGCTGCGCAACACCGGATCGGCCGGCAGATACGACACCGTCTTCGGGCTGCGGCCGTTGCGCGCATCGTCCAGCAACACGCGACGGCGTGCGTTATCGGCCTGCACCTGCGCGAACGCCGGCGTGCCGGCAGCGGCGACCTCGCTCGGCTGCCACAGACGTCCGCCGAACGCGGCGACCAGCTCGCCATAGGTGTCCAGGCGGTCGCTGCCATTGAGCGTGAGCGAGGCGATACGCACGTGTTCGCCTTCCAGCGCTTCCCAGTTGGCCGGCGGGCCGCTGAGCATGCGCACCGGCACCGGCTGGCCGCTGGCAAGCCGCTCGATGCTGCTGGCGTCCACGCTGGTCAGGCTCGCCTCGCCACCTGCCGAGACCTCGCGCACGGTGCCGACGATGCGCACGCGGTCGCCCACCGCCAGCTCGGCATTGCCGGCCCCGGTAACGAACAGGCCATGCGAGCGCCGCGGTTCGAACCCGGGCTGCTGCACGAACAGGCCGGCCAGCCCCACGCGCGTATCGGCGGTGACGATGCCTTCCACCTCCACCACGCGGCCGTCGTACGGGCTGCGGCTGTCTTCGCCCTGCACGTCGGCAATCGAGAGCCGCTGCGCGGCACCATCGGCAGCGCTGCACAGCAACGGGGCCAACAGACCAATCAAACCGAGCACAACCAGCGGGCGAGGCGACATCGAACGACTCCGATGAGTGGATCAAACGCAAACGCCGCCCGGAAGGCGGCGCGTGATAACGAAAAAGCGCGGAAACAGGCTAGCAAACCAGGGGGAATGACCGCCAGGCACGTGCGCTGCGCAACCGCGATGCGGCTAACGCGTGCACTGATGCGGTGCTGCAGCGCCTAGGTCACGTCTGCGGGCGACGCGTTGGATCGGGTACGCCACGCAGCCAATGCGCGGTACCAGGCGGGAAATCGCAACCCCATCCTCCCCCGCCAACCTGCCAAGCCCTACTTGAGGTTGCCCAGCATCCAGTCGACGGTGGCGCGTACCTGCTCTTCGGTCAGCGCCGGGTTGCCGCCCTTGGGAGGCATGATGCCGCCATCCGGACCGGTGTAGCCCTCGATCGCGTGCTTGTACAAGGCGTCCTTGCCCTGTGCGATGCGTGCATCCCAATGCGAATGGTCCAGCGTGGGCGCCTTGCCGACACCGGTGGTGTGGCAGGCGGTGCACAGGTTGTTGAAGATGGTCTTGCCGTCGGTCGTACCGCCGTAAGCGGACTGCGAGGCGGCCTTGGCCAGCGCTGCGGCCTGGGCTGCGGCCTGCGCGGACGCGCCAGTGGCACCGGCATAGACCGCGCCGGCAGGCGCAATGCGTTGCAGCACGCGTTTTGCGGCAGTGGGCGAGACTTCGTCGGGGATAGCGCGTTGCAAATACGCTGCCAGGGCGATCAGGCCCAGGGTGATCACCACGAGTAAACCGATCACCATCGAGAATTTTTTCAGGAACTCGAGGTCGTAATTCCGCACGCGCTCACCCCTGGCTGTTGGTCGAAGACCTCTGCTAGCGCCGCAGTATAGAGCACACTTTGCGCCAGTCTGACCAGCCTGCATGACAGTTTTCGCAGCGATGGGCGCTGCGTGCCCGGTGGGTGGATGCTTCTGTGCGTGGGCACGCTCGCCTCGGCGGGTCAATTGCCGCAGCGCCGCATACCGCGCATTGGTCTGCGTTGTGGGAATTGCGTATCATTCCCAACAACCACGGTGGCGCGGTTCTCGCCTCGCCGGTCCCGTCCTTGAGGAGTCGTCGCGATGAAATCCTTCCTGCTGTCCTGCCTGGCCTTGGCCAGCATCAGCCTGTCTGCCCAGGCCCACGAAATCTGGATCGAGCGCGACGGCAGCGGCCCGGTGCGCATCTTCTTCGGTGAGCCGGCGCAGGACGCGCTGGACCACGGCGAAGACGAGATCAAGCGCGTCGTCAAACCAAGCGTATTCGGCACTACCGGCAAGGCCGGTCCACTGCAGCGCGGGACCGAGTTCCTGACCGCGCCGCTGGCCGGCAGCGGCGATGCGTGGTTGAGCGACGACAGCGTGTTCGAGCCATGGAAGGGCGAAGCCGGCGGTTTCGAGACGGTGAGCTATTACGCACGCGCCGGCCGTACCACAGCGGCTGCAAAGCTCGATTTCGAACTGGTCCCCACCGCTGCCAACAGCAATACGCTGACCGTGCTGTATCGCAATAAGCCACTGCCCAAGGTGGACGTGACGGTGATCGACCCGCAGAAATGGCAGAAGACGCTGACCTCCGATGCCAAGGGCCAGGTGACGCTGCCCACGCTGCGGGCGGGCCGCCACATCCTGGTGGCCACCAACAAGGAACCGGTGAAGCGCGAGATCGCCGGCAAGCAGGTATCGATGGTGCATCACATCAGCACGCTGACGTTCCTGGCCGAGTAAGCATGGTCGGCACAGCTCCCGTGCACGCATGGAACAGGCGTCGCTGCTGCGCCGCGGCGACTCCTGGCTTGCGCGTCCTACGGCATAAGCGGGAACCACTTGCGGTTGCCGGCCCACCCGGCCTGGCGACGTGGCGCTGCGCTGTGGCGCTTGCTCCACGTCCATTGCGCGCGGTGGCGTGATGTCCAGCGCATCGCCCCTGCCGCTTGGCTGGTTCAGGCGCCCCTGGCTGGGCGTGCTTGCGCGCACGCTGGCAGCCATCTTCGGTGGCTACGCGCTGGCCAGCGCCACCAATCTGTCGCTGGCGCTGGTGTTGCCGATGCCCCGCAGCGAAGCGGTATTGACCAGCATGCTGATCGGGATCGTGGTGTGCGCGTGTGCGCCGTTGTGGGCCTTCGCCACCGCCAGCGTGTGGCGTGCCTGGGCCGGCATCGCGGTGCCGGCGGCGCTGCTGTTTGCGCTGGCCGCGTGGCTGCAACGGAGCGCGGCATGAAGCAGGGTTTTCGCCAATCGATGGCGTGGCTCCACACCTGGACCGGGCTACTGGTCGGCTGGGTCTTGCTGCTGATCTTCATGGGTGGCACGGCCAGTTATTACCGCGACGAAATCAGCCGCTGGATGCGCCCGGAACTGCCCGCCACTACCGTGAGCACCGCCACCGCACTGCGCAGCGCCGAGCAGTATCTGCAGACACACGCAGCCGATGCGGTGAGCTGGAACATCACCTTGCCGGATCCGCGCACTCCGGTGGTGAGCATGTACTGGCAGAATCCCGCGCCCGCCGACGGCAAACCGGCAGAGCGCCGGCAACTGTACGGCACCGCCATCATCGACCCGGCCACCGGCAAGGACATCGCTGCACGCGACACGCTGGGCGGCGAATTCTTCTACCGGCTGCATTTCGACCTGCACTACGTGCCGGTGATGTGGGCGCGCTACATCGTGGGGTTCTGCGCGATGTTCATGCTGGTGGCGATCATCAGCGGGGTGATCACGCACAAGAAAATCTTCAAGGACTTCTTTACCTTCCACCCGGGCAAGGGGCTGCGGTCGTGGCTGGATTTCCACAACGTCAGCGCGGTGACCGCGTTGCCGTACCACGCGATGATTACCTATACCGGCATCGTGACCTTGATGTTCATGTACCTGCCGTGGGGCATCAAGGCGCGCTATGCAGGCGATGAGATGCGCTTCTACGACGAGGCGGCCAATCGTGTGGCCGATACGCGCAAGGCCGCGGGCATACCGGCGCGCATGCTGCCGCTGGAGCAGTTCGTGGCACGTGCGCGCAGCGACTGGCGTGGTGGCGAGGCAGGCAACGTGGCGGTGTCGCTGCCCAACGATGCGCATGCTGCCGTCGGGGTGAGCCAATTGGCCGACAACCTGTCCACCGACGTGCCCTCCATCCTGTTCGATGCAGTGAGTGGCGAGCGCCTGCAACGCAGCGGGCCGCCGGGCGGTGCCAGCCAGACGCGTGGGGTGATGGTGGGTCTGCATCTGGCCCATTTCGCCGGTCCATGGCTGCGCGCGCTGTTTTTCGGCTCCGGCCTGCTGGGCTGCCTGATGGTGGCCAGCGGGGTGGTGATGTGGGCGGTGAAAGAACGCCCCAAGCATTTGAAAGCCGGGCGCATCGGCTTCGGCCTGCGCCTGGTGGACGCACTCAATATCGGCACCGTGGCCGGTTTGCCGATCGCCTTCGCCAGTTTCTTCTGGGCCAACCGCGTGTTGCCGGTGAACCTGGATGCGCGCGCAGCGATGGAGGCCAATGTGTTTTTTGCTGCGTGGGCCACGGCATTGCTGGCGGCATTCGCGTGGCCACGGCGTGGGATGTGGAGCTGGCAGTTGTATCTGGGCGCGGCGTTGTTCGCGCTGGTGCCGGTGCTCAACGCACTCACCACCGATGTGCACCTGGGCGTGACGCTGCCGGCCGGGCAATGGGCACTGGCTGGTGTGGATCTGGTGTGCCTGTTCCTGGGCCTGTGCCTGGGCATCGCCGGCTTTCGCTTGCAGCGTTGGAAAGCGCCGCAGCCGGCTTCGGCGCGACGCGCGCGCGCTGTTGCCGCAACGCCGACCGCGCCGCTCCAGGAAGGCGCATGAGCGTGCTGCTGTTGCTGGCGTTGAATTTTTCCGGCTTTGCTGCGCTGTGCCTGGCGATGGACAAGCATCAGCAGCAGTTGCGCGGCCGCCTGCTGGGCACCACACGGTCGCGCCAGTTGCGTGTGGTGGGGTGGTTGCTGCTGTGTCTCACCTTCGCGTTGGCGGTGCATGCGCAGGGTTGGGGCATCGGCGCAGTGCTATGGCTGGGCACGTTGACCGCCAGTGCGGCGGTGTTGTCGCTGTGGCTGCTGCCGTATCGGCGCGGCGCGATCGTGCCGGCCGCAGTGGCCGCACCGGTGCTGGCGGGTGTGGTGCAGGTGCTGCTTGGTTGAAGGTGGGGCGCAGCTGTCAGATGCCTGCTGCGTGCGTTTGCATGCCGACCCGGCGGCAACGACCAGCATAAGGAACACGCGTCATCGTTCGACCGGATCGCCGAGCTCAACGGTCGGCGGATCACCCCAGCTGCGGCCATCGCGCGGCAGGCGGCCATCGTCAAGCACCTGCAGCACGCGCTCGGGCTGCAGCATGTCCAGAAACAGCACCACGTTGACGCCTGCCGGCCGCGCCATGCTGGGGAAGATCACGCCAGGAATCTCTGCTTCGCGCAGCAGGTCGCCGAGCACCCAGCTCACCGGTTCGATCTTGTTGACCAGCGCCTTGCGCCAGTCGTCGGCCCAGTCGGCCCACACCGCATCCCAGCTGGCATCGAGCAAACGCAGATCGGCCAATGCCGGAAGATCGGCGGCGTAACTGACCAGCGTCAACGGTGGCAGGAACGGGGCGGCATGGGCATATTCGGCCGCGGTGGTTTCCAGTTGCAGCGACAGATAGAGCGCCGGCTGGCCGAAGCGATTGAAACGCCCACCCGAGCGCGCCGCACCGGCACCGCTCAGCGGTTCGGCGGCCCAGCGCGGGGTAAAGGCGCGATAGAGCGTGCAGTGCGCCGGGGCGCTCAGCTTCAACCGGCCGCCCCTGCGGCGACCGTGCGCAGATAGGTCAGCGCATCGTCGGTGCGCCCCTGCTTGACCACTTCCAGCAAGGTGGCGAACTCGAACGCCGGAATCGGCGTGTTCTTGAGGTGGAACACCACCTGGCGCTCGTCCGGTTGCACCTGCGCCATCGCCACCAGCAGCCGCGACAAATTGCGCAGCAAGTCCTGCACGCGCGGGCTTTCCGGGTGCACGCGCAGGCTGTTGCGATGCACGCCGGCCAGCTCGGCCAGTTCCTGTTGCGAAAGATCCAGCAGGCCGGCCATGGCCGACGGCGACAAGATGGTCCGGTCCGGCACGCGCAGGCGTTCGGTCAAGGCCAGGGGATTGAGAACGGCGACCATCGCACGGCTCCGGCAGGGTAGGTGCACAGTATATGCACAGTCAGCTGTATCTGGGAGGCACATCTCCGTGCGTGGTCAGTGCACTGTCAGCTGCCCGCTTGCGCTGCCCCTACCGCACGCAGACAGAAGCTGCAGATCGCTTCGACCAGTTGCTCGCCCTGGTGCGGATCGCCACGGCTGGGGGCGATCGGCCCCACCAAGGCCTCGGTGAACGCGCCGACGATGCAGGCAGCCGCGGCGTCCAGCGACTGCTGCGGAAACTCCCCGGCCGCCACGCCTTCGGCAAGCAGCTGGCGAAACACCTCACCGAACTGGCGGCGGCCGCGGATGCGCTCGGCGTCGACCTCGCTTTCCACCGGCTCGGCGATGAAGGCGTATGCCAGCGCCGGGCCGGCCAGCGCCCGCCGCACGAAGGTAGCGATTGCGCTACGCAGACGTTCGGCTGCGCTGGCCTGGGTGGCCGCAATGGCACGCAGGATGGCCATCTCGCGCTGTACTGCCTCGTTTAAAACTTCTACGAAAAGTTCGGCTTTCGATGGGAAATGTCGATAAATCTGCCCGGTCGAGACGCCCGCGGCCGCTGCCACCGCGGTGACCGGTGCATTGCGGTAGCCGCCTTCGGCGATCAGGACGCGGGCCGCGTGCAGGATGCGCTCGCGGTTGCCGGCCAGGCGTTCTTCCATCAGGGCGGAGCGTCGGTAAGCCATGGTGTGATTCTGGGTTCAATAGTTGAATTTTAGTTCACTTTTTTGTCGCGGACCGCTAGTCTGGCCGCATCCGCCGCGCGGCCCGCCCGCTCCCACCCGGCACATCCCGATCCCTGTGGAGTTGTTGCATGCATGTGCCGTCCTTGAACTTCGAGCTTGGCGAAGAGATCGACCTGCTGCGCGAAAGCGTGGCCGCCTTCGCCAGCCACCATATCGCTCCGCTGGCCGCGGCAGCCGACCACGATAACGTGTTCCCCGGCCAGCTCTGGCGCCTGCTCGGCGAGCAAGGCCTGCTCGGCCTGACCGTCGAAGAAGAATACGGCGGAAGCGGCATGGGCTATCTGGCGCACGTGGTGGCGATGGAAGAGATTTCGCGTGCTGGCGGCGCGATCGGGCTGTCGTATGGCGCACACTCCAATCTGTGCCTGAACCAGCTACGTAAGAACGCCAGCCACGAGCAGAAGCAACGCTACCTGCCCAAGCTGTGCAGTGGCGAGCATGTGGGCGCGCTGGCGATGAGCGAAGCCGGCTCCGGTTCGGACGTGGTGTCGATGAAGCTGCGCGCCGATGCGCGCGGCGACCGCTTTGTGCTCAACGGCAGCAAGATGTGGATCACCAACGGCCCGGATGCCGACGTGCTGGTGGTGTACGCCAAGACCGACCCGGACGCCGGCGCGCGCGGCATCACCGCCTTCATCGTCGAGAAGGGCATGCCGGGCTTTTCCACCGCACAGAAGCTGGACAAGCTGGGCATGCGCGGCTCCAACACCTGCGAGCTGGTATTCACCGATTGCGAAGTGCCGGCGGAAAACGTGCTCGGCACGCTCAACGGCGGCGTGCGTGTACTGATGTCCGGGCTGGATTTCGAACGCGTGGTGCTGGCCGGCGGGCCACTGGGGCTGATGGCCGCAGCCATGGACGTGGTGTTGCCGTACGTGCACGAGCGCAAGCAGTTCGGCGAGCCGATCGGCACCTTCCAGTTGATGCAGGCCAAGCTGGCCGACATGTACGTGGGGCTCAACGCCTGCCGCGCGTATGTCTATGCGGTGGCACGCGCCTGCGATGCCGGGCGCACCACCCGCCAGGATGCAGCCGGCGCCATCCTTTACGCCGCCGAGAAGGCAACCTGGCTGACCGGCCAGGCCATCCAGGTGCTGGGCGGCAACGGCTACATCAACGAATACCCCACCGGACGCCTGTGGCGCGATGCCAAGTTGTACGAGATTGGCGCGGGCACCTCGGAAATCCGGCGCATGCTGATCGGCCGCGAGTTGTTCGAACGCACCGCCTGACGGAGCCACCATGAGCGTGATCGATAGCCAGCTGCAGGTCAGCGGCGAGAATTTTCAACACAACGCTGCGGCGATGCGCGCGGTGATCGACGACCTGCGCCGCACCCTCGCCCAGACCGCCCGTGGCGGCAGCGACACCGCACGCGCCAAACACACCGCACGCGGCAAGCTGCTGGTGCGCGAGCGCATCGATGCCTTGCTCGATCCGGGCAGCCCATTGCTGGAAATCGCTCCCCTGGCCGCGCATGGCATGTACGACGACCAGGTTCCGTGCGCGGGCGTCGTGGCCGGTATCGGCCGCGTGTCCGGCGTGGAATGCGTGATCGTGGCCAACGATGCCACCGTCAAGGGCGGCACCTATTACCCGATGACGGTGAAGAAGCATCTGCGTGCGCAGGAGATCGCGCAGCAAAACCGGCTGCCGTGCATCTATCTGGTCGATTCGGGCGGTGCATTCCTGCCGTTGCAGGACGAAGTGTTTCCCGACCGCGACCACTTCGGACGCATCTTCTACAACCAGGCCAACCTGTCGGCCAACGGCATTCCGCAGATTGCGTGCGTGATGGGCTCGTGCACCGCCGGCGGCGCCTATGTGCCGGCAATGAGCGATGAAACGGTGATCGTGCGCGAGCAAGGCACCATCTTCCTGGGTGGCCCGCCGCTGGTAAAGGCCGCCACCGGCGAAGTAGTCAGTGCTGAAGACCTGGGCGGCGCCGATGTGCATACGCGCATTTCCGGCGTGGCCGATCACTTTGCCGACAACGATCTGCAGGCGCTGGCGCGCGTGCGCACCATCATCGCCCAGCTCAACTGGCGCAAACCTGCCGCAGCGCTGGCGCTGCAGGCACCGTTGCCACCACGCTATGCCGCCGACGAACTGTATGGCGTGATTCCTGCCGACACGCGCAAGCCGTTCGATGTGCGCGAAGTGATTGCGCGCATCGTCGACGATTCGCGCCTGGACGAATTCAAACCGCGCTATGGCAGTACGCTGGTGACGGGGTTTGCGCATCTGCATGGCTACCCGGTCGGCATCATTGCCAACAACGGCATCCTGTTTTCCGAGTCCGCGCTCAAGGGCGCGCACTTCATCGAGCTGTGCACGCAGCGCGGCATTCCGCTGGTATTCCTGCAGAACATCACCGGCTTCATGGTCGGACGCAAGTATGAGCATGGCGGCATCGCCAAGGACGGCGCCAAGCTGGTGATGGCGGTGGCCTGCGCCAAGGTGCCCAAGTTCACCGTGGTGATCGGCGGCTCGTTCGGTGCGGGCAACTACGGCATGTGCGGGCGTGCCTATTCGCCGAACTTCTTGTGGATGTGGCCAAACGCCCGCATCGGCGTGATGGGCGGCGAACAGGCGGCCAGCGTGTTGGCCACCGTGCGTCGCGACGGCATCGAAGCCAAGGGTGGCGCGTGGTCGGGCGAAGACGAGGATGCGTTCAAGGCGCCGATCCTCGCGCAGTTCGAGCAGCAGGGACATCCGTATTACGCCAGTGCACGGCTCTGGGACGATGGCATCATCGACCCGGCCGATACGCGCCGCGTGCTGGGCCTGGGATTGTCGGCAGCCTTGAATGCGCCGATCGAACCCACGCGCTTTGGTGTGTTTCGCATGTGAGTACAGGGGGCACCGCCGCCGCACTTGTGCGTGCTGCGGCGCCCGCTGCCGGTGTGCAGGCTGTGGCGTGAGGTTGGGATATGCGGGCCGGCAATCGTGGAGGTTCGCGCAGTTGGCTTGCAGCGACACCATGCCGTGTAACAGGCAACCTGCTCGCGCTCGATGTCCAGATGCAAACAGACAAGCCGTTTATCTTCGTAAGACGACCCGCCGCTACGGCGACGTGCAGAGACTGATCCGATGACCCAGCGCGACCCTATCGCCGCAGCAACGCAAGCGCCCTTCGACAAGATCCTGATCGCCAATCGCGGCGAGATCGCCTGCCGGGTCATCGCCACCTGCCGCACGCTGGGCATTGCAACGGTGGCGGTGTACTCGGATGCAGACCGCAATGCACGGCATGTGCGCCTGGCGGACGAGGCGGTGCATATCGGCGCCGCCCCCGCGCAGCAGAGTTATCTGCGTGGCGAAGCGATTCTGCAAGCGGCACGCGCCACCGGTGCGCAGGCGATCCATCCTGGATATGGCTTCCTGTCGGAAAACGCGGCATTTGCCGAGGCATGTGCGCACGCTGGCATCGTCTTCATCGGCCCGCCGGCAGCGGCGATTCGCGCGATGGGCGACAAGAGTGCGGCCAAGGCACTGATGCAGCGGGCCGGCGTGCCGCTGACGCCGGGTTACCACGGCGACGAACAAGTACCGGCATTTCTGCGTGCGCAGGCCGATGCCATCGGCTACCCGGTGTTGATCAAGGCCAGTGCGGGCGGTGGCGGCAAGGGCATGCGCCGCGTGGATGCCAGCGCCGCCTTCGAAGACGCGTTGGCCAGCTGCCAGCGCGAAGCGCAGTCGGCATTCGGCAATGCACACGTGCTGGTGGAAAAATATGTCCAGCGGCCGCGGCATATCGAAATCCAGGTGTTCGGCGATACGCATGGCGAGGTGGTGTACCTGTTCGAACGCGACTGCTCGGTGCAGCGCCGCCACCAGAAGGTGCTGGAAGAAGCGCCTGCGCCCGGCATGAGCGAAGCCAGGCGCGCAGCGATGGGCAAGGCAGCGGTGGATGCGGCGCAGGCAGTGGGCTATGTCGGTGCCGGCACGGTGGAATTCATCGCCGGGCCGGACGGCGATTTCTATTTCATGGAAATGAACACCCGGCTGCAGGTGGAGCACCCGGTGACCGAGTTGATCACCGGCACCGATCTGGTCGAATGGCAATTGCGGGTTGCCGCTGGCGCGCGCTTGCCGCGCAGGCAGCACGAGTTGCGCATTCACGGGCATGCGCTGGAGGCACGCCTGTACGCCGAAGATGCCGAGCGCGGTTTTCTACCGTCCACCGGCACGCTGCGTCAGTTGCGGATGCCTGCTGCCAGCGCGCATGTGCGCATCGATGCGGGCGTGGAGCAAGGCGACACCATCAGCCCTTACTACGACCCGATGATCGCCAAGCTGATCGTCTGGGATACCGACCGCCCGGCTGCATTGGCACGCATGCGCGCGGCGTTGTCGCAATTCCACGCGGTAGGTGTCACCACCAACAGTGCATTCCTGTCGCGCCTGATCGCGACCGATTCGTTCGCGTCGGCCAATCTGGATACCGCGTTGATCGAGCGCGAACACGCCGTGCTGTTTCCGGAGGCGCGTAGCCCCGACACCGCCTGGTGGTGCCTGGCAGCGGTGTTGATGGCCGATGCAGTGCCGGCAGTGGCCGTTGATCCGGCCGATCCGCATTCGCCGTGGCAGCACACCGATGGTTGGCGCATCGGTGCGCATGCGGCGCAGCGCATCGTGCTGGAAGCGAACGGCGAGCGCCGCCAACTCGCGGTGCGTCCGGATGCCGATGGCTGGCAGGTCGGCAATGCAGACCAGACACATGCCTTGCGCTACCACCGGCATGAGACGGGCGTGCGGGTGGAGATGGACGGCCGGCAATGGCGTGCACAGGTGCTGCGCGACGGTGCCACGCTGACCCTGATCGGGGCCACGCAGCGGGCCGTCTTCCGTCACCACGATGCACTGGCAGAAGCCGACCAGCCTACCCAGGACGCCGGCGGCCTCACCGCACCGATGCCCGGGCGCATCGTGTCCCTGCCCGCAGCAGTGGGCCAGCCGGTCGCCCGAGGGCAGGCGCTGGTGGTGCTGGAAGCGATGAAGATGGAGCACACCCTGCACGCGCCCAGCGATGGCACCGTGCAGGCGTATCTGGTGGCCGAAGGCGATCTGGTGGACGACGGTGCGGCGCTGGTGGAATTTGTGTCCGCGTCTGCGTAGCGGCGCATGGCAGGGTGACCAACGGCACGTTCGCCTGCGCGCACGCTGCCGCTAGCGTGGCACATCGGCCGGCTTGGCCGCCTTGCCACCGGAGTGCCCATGCAACGCCTGCTTCTTGTTTCCAGCATGCTGCTCGCGCTGTCTGCGTGCAGCGACAAACCTGCGCCCGCTGCCGAGAAAGCGGCAGCACCTGCACCGGCTGCCACAGCGCCCGCGGCGCCGCCTGCGCTGATTACCCGCGATGCGCTGTTCGGCAATCCCGAGCGGGCCACTGTCAGCATCAGCCCGGACGGCAAGTACCTCAGCTGGGTGGCGCCGCTGGAGGGCGTGCTCAATGTCTGGGTTGCGCCGGTGGATGCGCCCGACCAGGCGCGCGCAATCACCAAGGACACCGCACGCGGCATTCGCAATTACTTCTGGACCTATCAACCCAATACCTTGCTGTACCTGCGCGACAACGGCGGCGATGAAGATTTCCACCTGTTCTCGGTCGATCTGGCCGACGGCAGCAGCAAGGATCTCACCCCGTTCAAGAAGACCAATGCCGAGGTGTATCGGGTCAGCGCGCAGCATCCCGAATCGATCATGGTCGGCATGAACGACCGCGACGCCAAGTGGCACGACCTGTATCGCGTGGACCTGGCCTCCGGCAAGCGCACGCTGGTACAGAAGAACACCGACAGCCTGGATGCGTACCTGCTCGATGGCGATTACCAGCTGCGCTACGCCACGCGCGCCACCGACGATGCCGGCAGGGAGTTGCTGGTGCCCGATGGCAACCGCTGGAAGAGCGTGGACCGCATTCCGTTCGAGGACGTCAGCAACACGGCGCCGGAAGGCCTGACCGAGGATGGCAAGACGCTGTACATGCAGGATTCGCGCAACCGCGATACCGCAGCGCTGTATGCCATCGACACGGCCAGCAATACACGCACGCTGCTGTTCGAAAGCCCGCGCGCCGACGTCGGCGCCACCTTGAACGATCCCAAGACCGGGGCGGTGCAGGCGGTGTCCACCGACTACCTGCGCGAAGAATGGAAGCCGCTGGACAACGGCATTGCCGCGGATCTGCAGAAACTCAAATCCCTGGGCGACGGCGATGCCAGCGTGGCCGCGCGCACGCTCGATGATCGCATCTGGATCGTGGGCTATTCCGCGGCGGAAACCCCGCTCACCTACTACCGCTACGATCGCGCCGATGGCGGCAAGCTGACCAAGCTGTTCTCCGCGCGGCCGGCACTGGAGGGCAAGCCGCTGGTGCCGATGTGGCCACAGGAGCTGACCGCACGCGACGGCCTCAAGCTGATCAGCTACCTCACCCTGCCGGCCGAAGCCGATGCCAACCACGACGGCAAGGCCGACAAGCCGGTGCCGTTGGTGCTGTTCGTGCACGGCGGCCCGTGGGCGCGCGACAGCTATGGCTACGGGCCGTACGAGCAATGGTTGGCCAACCGCGGCTATGCGGTGTTGTCGGTGAACTTCCGTGGCTCCACCGGCTTCGGCAAGGCGTTCACCAACGCCGGCAATGGCGAGTGGGCCGGCAAGATGCACGACGACCTGCTCGATGCGGTGCAATGGGCGGTCAAGCAAGGGGTCACCAAGCCCGAGGATGTCGCCATCATGGGCGGCAGCTACGGCGGCTATGCCACGCTGGTCGGCATGACCTTCACCCCGGATGCCTTCAAATGCGGCGTGGATATCGTGGGCCCGGCCAATCTCAACACCTTGCTCGGCACCGTGCCGCCGTACTGGGCCAGCTTCTACAAGCAGCTGACCCGGCGCATGGGCGACCCCGCCACCGAAGCCGGCAAGCAGTGGCTGACCGACCGTTCTCCGCTGACCCATGTCGACAAGATCAGCAAGCCGCTGTTGATCGGCCAGGGCGCCAACGACCCGCGCGTCAAACAGGCCGAAAGCGACCAGATCGTCAACGCGATGAAGGCCAAGAACATTCCGGTCACCTATGTGCTGTTTCCCGATGAAGGCCACGGCTTCCGCCGCCCGGAAAACAGCAAGGCCTTCAACGCAGTGACCGAAAGCTTCCTGAGCCAATGCCTGGGCGGCCGCGTGCAACCGATCGGTGCGGATCTGGAAGGCTCCAGCATCACCGTCCCGGAAGGCGCGGACAAGATCAACGGCCTGAGCGAGGCCTTGAAGACGCATACGCAGGCGATTCGGAAGTAAGCCTGCGCGGCACTTGCTTTAGCCGGGACACGAAGGCCGACGGCACTCTGCCGTCAGCCTTCGCAGGTGCTACGCAACACCGGAGCGCTGCTCGGATTGTCAGCAAGCGGCGCCAGATATCGGCGGGTAAACCGGGTGTATCAAGGGCAGCTACCAATACGTCGACGGCACACGCTCGGACATAGCGAGAAAGCGAGCAGACTGGCCTCACGCGATTGTCCGATACGTCTCAAGTCGCTGCGGACCAAATCGCACCCACAGGATCCAGCTCTGCCGTCACCATGGTCGTGGCGCGCCAGCCAAAGCCGCATACGGCGAGAACGCCTTGCGAAGTCGGGTCCAACCCAAGCGCGCGCTCGAGATGTTTTTCGTTCACCGCACCGGTGATAAACGCCCCCAAACCGAGGTCGGTTGCCGCCAGATACAGCGTCTGCGACAAGTGCCCGGCTTCCAACGCAACCACGCGATACCCTTTGGCATGCTGCCTGTATTTCCAGAAGGTTCGATCAAAGCGCGGCACCAAGGCAACCAGCACATGCGCGTCTGCGAACCAGTGTTGCTGTCCTACAGCCTGCATGACGAAGTCATCGGAGCACTCAAGACCTGACATACGCTCTAAGGCGTGACTATCTGCACGATAGTGGTAGACGCCAGATTCCAGATCTTGGACGTTCCTCACCAAAATGTAGGCCTCGATAGGATGCAAGCCACCACCGGAGGGCACACTCTTTTTGAGAAAAACCAGGTCATCGCCCACCTTTACCTTGGCATGAGCAGCGAACACCCGCTGCAACACGTGGGCGAACGTCGGTAGAGGAACGGGTCTGCTCTGATCGAAATTACGACAAGTGACACGCCGTCCCAGCAGGTCGTCGAAATCGTTTGCGACCATGGGCGGCAGGCCGATGAGTGTTCGATGGTCATTTGCCGGCAACACTTCCGGGGGCGCAGGCCCCAAGACACGCCGCATTGCAACCGCTGTATCGGTGCCAGAATCCCGGGTGTTCTTGACCGCATCTACCCCATCCCATCGCGTAAATGCGTGCAGCACCGCGGCAAGCGGATGCCAGTGCGAGGCCCTCAGACGCGAATCGGCTTGGGCAAACCTGCTGCCTTGCGTTTGCTCCTCCAGCACCAGGCCCTGCGCGATCAAGCCGTCAAGCGCTTCACTGTCGTATGGCAAGCGAGTCCTCCCGTGCGAGGGACTAAGCTCACCCAGCAACGCCCGCTGAGTTTCTGACACGGCCACCGGGGCATCGAGATGCGGCGCGAGCGCAAACCACTGCATCGAATGGTCCAGCCCATTGCCGCCTCGTAGAAGACTGTCCAATGTGTAAGACACGGTCTCACGTGGCTCCAGCACGACAATTGCGCAACGCTTGACCAGCATCATCTTCTCCAGCGATCTGAGGTAACCGTGTGCAGATATTTCTGCTCCAGGGATAACGCCCCGCCGCTGCCTAACTTGAGCCAATGCGTGATACCGCTCAAGCCAGCTCCCTTAGAGCCGCTATGTGTTACTTCATCCCACTGAAGTGCCAGCGATGCCAATACTGAAGCTTGAACCTGCTGTTGCAAGCAACCTGATCGATCTACTGTCTACCGACGATGCCTTCCGTGCATTATTCGTCTCAGACACGTTAGGGAAACTCTGAACAATCCGTCCTGATCTGCCACAATCGATCATCGACCCGAGTAGACGATTTCGATGCAGCTGACCTTCGGCGACGCGGAGTACGACGGCAAGCGCAAGCGGACGCGGCGTGAGGTGTTTTTGGCCGAGATGGAGCAGGTCGTGCCGTGGAAGGAGCTGCTGGGGCTGATCGAGCCGCACTATCCGAAGTCGGGGCAACCGGGACGACAGCCGTATCGGCTGGAGACGATGCTGCGCATCCACTTTTTGCAGCAGTGGTATGCATTGAGCGATCCATCGGCGGAAGAAGCCTTGTACGACACGGTGTCGATGCGCCGTTTCGCCAAGATCGGCGGGCTGGATGAGGTGCCGGACGAGACGACGATTCTCAACTTTCGCCATCTGCTGGAGCAGCACGATTTGGCGCGCAAGCTGTTCAATCGGGTGAACGCGCATCTGTCGCGCAAGGGTCAGAGCCTGCGCGGCGGGACGATTGTGGATGCCACGATTATCTCTGCGCCCAGTTCGACCAAGAACAAGGACGGTGAGCGCGATCCGGAGATGCGCCAGACCAAGAAGGGCAACCAATACTTCTTCGGGATGAAGGCGCACATTGGAGTGGATGATGAATCCGGCCTAGTGCACCACGTGGAATGCACGGCAGCCAACGTGGCGGACATCACGCAAGCGCACAAGCTGCTGCATGGCAAGGAAGACACGGTGTGTGGGGACAGCGGCTACACCGGGCTTGAGAAGCGCGATGAGATCAAGGGCAAGCGCAAGCTACGCTACCTGATCGCGGAGAAGCCCTCGAAGCTGAAGCAGATCAAGAACAAGCGCGAACTGAAGTTGGCCAAGCGCTGGGAGGGTAATCCCCCCGCCCATTAGCAGACGCCAGAAGTGGAATTTTCTCGTATCCTTTCTCGAGGAGGTTCCATGAAGAAGTCCCGCTTTACCGACAGCCAGATCATCGCCGTGCTCAAGCAGGCCCAGGCCGGTGCGCCCGTGCCGGAGCTGTGCCGCGAGCACGGCATCAGCTCGGCCACGTTCTACAAGTGGCGCAGCAAGTTCGGCGGCATGGACGTGTCCATGGTCGCGCGCATGAAGGAGCTGGAGGAGGAGAACCGCCGGCTCAAGAAGATGTACGCCGAGGCGCAGCTCAGTACCGACCTGCTGAAGGAAGCGCTCGCAAAAAAATGGTGAGGCCATCTCAGCGACGCGAGATGGCCCAATCGGCAGTCACGAGCGGGCGTACGAACATCCGCCACGCCTGCCAGGCCTTCGCGGTGAGCCAGACCTGCTTCCGCTACCAGGCCAAGGCCAGCGAGCAGAACGCCCGGATCGCCGACTGGCTGGTCCGCCTGACGACCGCCCATCGCGACTGGGGCTTTGGCCTGTGCTACCTGTACCTGCGCAACGTGAAGGGCTTTGGCTGGAATCACAAGCGGGTCTACCGGATCTACCGCGAGCTGGAGTTGAACCTGCGGATCAAGCCGAGGAAGCGGCTGGTGCGTGAGCGGCCCGAGCCTCTGGCGGTGCCGGAGGCTATCAACCAGGTCTGGTCGATGGACTTCATGCACGACCAGTTGGCCGACGGCCGCAGCTTCCGGCTGTTCAATGTGCTCGACGACTTCAATCGCGAGGGGCTGGGGATCGAGGTGGATCTGTCGCTGCCGTCAGCCCGTGTGATCCGATCGCTGGAGCAGATCATCGAGTGGCGCGGCAAGCCCGCCGTGATCCGCTGCGACAACGGCCCTGAATACATCAGTGGCGCGTTGCTGTCCTGGGCGCAGCGGCATGGTATCCGGGTCGAGCACATCCAGCCGGGCAAGCCACAGCAGAACGCCTACGTTGAACGCTACAACCGCACCATCCGCTACGCCTGGCTCGCCCAAACCCTGTTCGACACCATCGACCAGGTGCAGGACAAAGCCACCCGCTGGCTATGGACGTACAACCACGAGCGTCCGAATATGGCGCTCGGCGGCATCACGCCTGCCATGAAGTTGGCGATGGCCGCTTAGCTCCACTTCTGGCGACCGCTAGAAGTGGGGGGATTACCGGAGCACACCAAGGCCAGCCTGCGTGCGAAGGTGGAACATCCGTTTCGGGTGATCAAGCGCCAGTTTGGCTATGCCAAGGTGCGCTATCGCGGCCTGGTCAAAAACACCGCGCAGGTGCTGACGCTCTTTGCGCTGTCGAACCTGTGGCTGAAGCGGAAGCAGTTGATGCCTGCCGTTGGGAAGTTGTGCCTGTAATGGGGAGAATGCCCCGAGAATGCGCTGGAAACAGCGAAAAACCGAAGGTGTGAGCGTAGTCAGCGCTACCGATGCGGGTCGACGCATCCTCTGGCCGCATTGATCAGACCATCCTTAGAGGCACTACGACAGGTTGGGCACATCGCCGCACCTGGCGACGACATCGAGGCATTCGTTCGCGATTGCGCATGCAATATCCAGTTGGCAGATAAGGATGTAATCGCAGGTGCGCGTGAGCAGATCAACACCATGCTGACGTCTGGGACCTCACACATCGTCCCTCAGCTGGATGCCGGTTACAACGGCGATAGGACGCTCAAATAAAGGACAGCTTTTTAGCCCGCTGCAGGTTTACCCCTGCGCCTCTGCTATCCACGAATCTTCTGCTGTTCTCAGATCTACCAGATTGAGCGGCTGCAGACAGTATCCGCATTCGATCTCCGCGTAAGCCAAACCTCGATGCTGGCGGATCCAGTCGTGTTGAATCCGCGCATCTGCGTTACGCTGTCCGAGTCGGGCAGCGCGCATTGCGGTTGCCCTTGTCTGAAATCGCGACATCGAATCCAGATAGGGACTGAGCATGCGGAATGCATCGTCTGGCCGCTGCTCGGCCAATAGAATTTCCGCATCGACAACCGCACCCAGTTCCACCACCAAGCGGTTGGCGTAGGCCAGTGGCGCCACCTTGACCTGCTGCCGGACCTTAGCGGCACCTTGGGTATCGCCGGCGCGGGCCATGATGAGCGCGGCAGCCAATGCGGTGGACAGGTTGTCGATCCTATCGATTGGGACATCTGCCCCTAAATCCCGCAATGCCAACCTTGCGCCCTCTTCGGCGACCTCCGCGGCCTTTGGTCGCTGCCCGGAGGCAAGCAACGCAGTCGCTAGCGGGACGTAATAGTTGATCCGATCAGTTCCTCTCCTGTTCAATCCTGCGCTCAGTCCGACTTGGGCATGCGCGACCGCCGCGTGCAGATCCCCTTCATCAAGAGCGATAGTGGTTCGCGTGATGTCGGCATGGAAATTCGTCTTGTCGACTCGAGCAAGCGCGTCGCGTGCGCCCGAGTAGTCACGCTTCGCAGCCGCGACAGCAGCCTGACGCAGCAGCGCGCCATTCCATCCTGATCCGACCGCCTTTCTCACTGCCTGATCGGCTTGGTCGTATTGACCAAGAGCCAGCAAGATACGCCCATACATATCGAGCGATACGCTGGAAAGATCGTACTTCCCCTGCGCCGAAGCACGCGCGTACGGCAGAGCGTCAGCGAACCGATTAGCGACGAACAAATCCATCGCTGCGTTCGCCTGGGCAGGTGCATAGTCGGGATACAACTCCGCCATCTGTATCCAGGAATCGGCCGCCTGCGCTGGATCGAGAATCTGCACGCCCCAGCTTTTTACGTAAAGCGCCTCGCGCGGGGGGAGCCTGGACTTGAATTGCTCAGCAACTCTGAGCGTTTCGGTCGCCTTCTTGTAATCGACATTGGCAAAATGGGCGCGCACTTGACCAAGCCAGGCCAGCGCAAAGTGCGGATCGATATCGACTGCTTTCTGGAAGAAATCCAAAGCAGCACCGTATTTCCCTTCCGAGTATCGTTGTTGTCCTAGTGCATAAGCGCGCAACGCATCGAGACTAGATGTGGTGACATCCGGCAAGGCAGGACTGTTTTGTCGAATACTGTCACGGTTTTCGCCGAGCTGCGTCCTCAGTTCGCCCGTCACTGTATCAACAGCAGAAAGAATCGACGGATTTGAGCCGAATGCGGTACTTACAGCAACAGTCTGCTGAGTTTTCGGGTCGACCACCTCCACGACGAAACGTGTGCGCCCCCCAACGTAACCCACAGAAGGAAGTAACACCGCTCTGGCACCGGTGCGTAATGCGACATCCGACGCGTTCTTGCGGTCCAGCGGATCTTTGGCGGGATCTTTGCGCATCAGTGCTAACAGTTTCAGTGTTCTGTCTTCACTGAGAACGTTGACGTATCGCGACTGCTCCAGGCTGATCCGAAATGCCTGATCGAGTGCTCCGTCCAGCATCACGTCATTGGTGAGATTGCGGACCGTCCCGACAACCACCCAGTCGCGTTCTGCAAACGCGAGCGCTGGTTGCGGCCGTGCAAAGAACCAGATTGCCAAACCGATCCCCAGCACCACCCCCACCTCAGCCACCAACGCGGCCGGCCTGCGCCACAGCGGCACATCGCGCCAGGCCTTTGCCGAATTCTTCGGCATGCGCAGGGGAGTCAGGCCGACTTCGCCGACCTCGTAGATCTCCATCGCGGTGGGCATGCCCTTGAAGCGCCAGCGCCCGTGCGATTTCCACAACAACCGGTCGGCGCGGTTGCCGAGTTCGCGCGCGGCGCGATGGGTCAACGACTCGGCCACCGCCGAGAGCAACATCTGCCCGGGCCGGGCCATCGACATCAGGCGAGCGGCGGTAGGCTTGGCGAGGCCTTCGACTTCCAGCGGCTTGGCGCCGATGCTGATCGCTTCGTCGCTGTTGCGCCAGGTCAGCACTTCGCCCACATGCAGGCCCTGGCGTGCGCGCAGCGTGAGCGCATGCGCATCGCCCATCGTCTTGAGCCCACGCGCGTAATCCAGCGCGAAACCCAGGCCATCGATGGGGCGATCGAACAACAGCAGCAGCCCGTCGGAACGATCGATCAGGCGGCCGCGCCAGTGCTGCTGCAGCTTGACCACCAGGCGGTCGTGCTCGCGGAACAAGGCAGCCGCCGCGTTGTCACCGATACGCTCGACCAGCGCGGTCGAATCGCAGAGATCGGTCAACAGCAAGGTGCGCAGCCGCGGCGCCTGGATCGCTTCCGACGACGCGTCCTTGCGTGCGTGGGTGCGGCTGCTCATCGTTCAGCGGTGACCGGTTGCAGGCGGCTGATCCAGGGCCAGCGTCTCCTGCATGCACAGCACATTGCCGCCCTGCCGCTTGGCCTCGTACAAGGCGCTGTCGGCGAGCGTGTACCAGTCGTTCCAGGCCGCGTCCGCATCGATCATGCACGAGCCTACGCTGACCGAGCAGCCTTGCTCGCCCTGGCCGTTGCACAACCGCGCTTCCACCGCGCGCACGATGCATTCGCCGATGTGGTGCACCAACTCGCTGGTGCCTTGTGCGACGAGCACGCAGAATTCATCGCCGCCGAGACGGCAGGCCAGGTCGCCTTCTGCGATCACCGAACGCAGGGCATGCGCCACGTTCTGCAGCACGCGGTCGCCTGCCAGATGACCGAACTCGTCGTTGATGCGCTTGAAACGGTCGCAGTCGATCAGGATCAGGCCCACGCCCGGTACATGGCCGGCACGCCGGCATTCCTGCAGGTGCAACGCCAGCCCGCGCCGGTTGTGCAGGCCGGTGAGCTCGTCGGTCCGGCTCAGTTCTTCGGTGTGGTTGAGCTGGTGCGAGGTGACGTAGAGGTTATCCAGCGCCGCTTCCAGATCGTGGTTGCGGCGGCGCAACTGGCGGATCAGCAACTGTTCGTTGTTGACCACCCGCACGATGGAGCGGCGCAGGAAGTGCGCCACCATCGAGGGATCCTGGTCGACCAGGCGCTGGAAATCCTCGTGTGCCAGCTCGATCAGACGGCTGTCGGTGGAGGCGCTGGCACCGGCGCTGCGCGCGTGATCGCCGATCAGCAGGCCGAGCTCGCCGAAGAACTCGCCCGGGCCCAGATGCTTGAGCATCAGGTCCTCGCCGAAATCCAGGTCGATCTGGCCGCTGACGACGATGTACATCTGCGTGCCCACCGCACCGCGCTCGAACAGCGACTGGCCCGCGGACACCTCGCGCGAACGACCGAAACGGGCGAAAAACCCCAGTTCCTCGGCGGTCATCAGCGCATGCAGCCCGTCGGGGACCGTTTTGGCAACGTTCCCCGTTGGCTCGAGTGCGCCTGCGGTGTTGTGGCAAGTCATCGGTTTTCCCTTAGGCCAGCCTGCAACATTAGCCTATCGACAAATCCTACAGGACCCCTTTGTTCAGTACCAGATCACATTATTTCTCATGAAGAAAGAGACGAATTGACGGGTATCGGGCGAAAAAAAGGGCTCGGTTTCCCGAGCCCTCCCCCTCCCAGGGTGGCGCAATGTGGCGCCTGCTGAATCTGTCCTCGACGTCCGTTGCGGCAGAGGCAGCTGCATCAACCCGGCGCCCGCGGGCTGCCACAATGCAAAGCGTCATGTACCACCGGCATTGCGGTACTGCCAGCCATCAGGCCGCCTTGTCGCTGTGGAATTGCTCTTCTTCGGTGGAGCCACGCAATGCGGTGGTGGACGATTGCCCCTGCTGGATCGCCTGCGTCACTGCATCGAAATAGCCGGTGCCTACTTCGCGCTGATGCTTGACTGCGCTAAATCCCTTCTCCGCCGCCTCGAACTCGGCCTGCTGCAATTCGACGAATGCACTCATCTGCCGGCGCGCGTAGCCGTGCGCCAGGTGGAACATGCCGTAATTCAAAGCGTGGAAGCCGGCCAGGGTGATGAACTGGAACTTGTAGCCATAGCTCGCCAGTTCGGTCTGGAACTTGGCGATGGTGGCATCGTCCAGATTCTTCTTCCAATTGAAACTCGGCGAGCAGTTGTAGGCCAGCAGTTTGCCGGGGAACCGGGCATGGATGGCCTGCGCAAACGCACGCGCAAATTCCAGGTCCGGCTTGCCGGTTTCGCACCAGATCAGATCTGCGTACGGGGCATACGCCAAGCCGCGGCTGATGGCCTGGTCCAGGCCATTGCGGGTCTTGAAGAAGCCTTCGACCGTGCGCTGCCCGGTGGTGAACGGTTGGTCATTGGCATCCACATCGCTGGTGATCAGGTCGGCGGCTTCGGCGTCGGTGCGGGCAATCAGCACCGTCGGCACGCCCAGCACATCGGCGGCCAGGCGCGCGGCATTCAATTTTTCGATCGCCTCACGCGTGGGCACCAGCACCTTGCCGCCCATATGGCCGCATTTCTTGACCGACGCCAGTTGGTCTTCGAAGTGAACGCCAGCCGCGCCGGCTTCGATCATCGCCTTCATCAGTTCGAAGGCGTTGAGCACGCCACCGAAACCGGCTTCGGCATCGGCCACGATCGGCTGCAGGAAGTCGATGGCATCGTTGCCTTCGGCATGATGCAGCTGGTCGGCGCGCAGCAAGGTGTTGTTGATACGATTGACCACCGCCGGCACCGAATCGGCCGGGTAGAGCGATTGGTCCGGATACATCTGCCCGGCCAGATTGGCATCGGCGGCAACCTGCCAGCCGCTCAGGTAGATCGCCTTCAACCCGGCCTTGACCTGCTGCATGGCCTGGTTGCCGGTCAGCGCGCCCAGCGCATTGACGAACGGCGTGGCATGCAATGAGGTCCACAATTTTTCTGCACCCAACCGCGCCAGCGAATGCTCGACATGCACGGTGCCGCGCAGGCGCACCACATCGGCAGCGCTGTAATTGCGGATGATGCCGCTCCAGCGCGGGTTGTTGGACCAGTCCCGCTGCAGTTGTTCGGCGCTTTGCAGTGTAGTGCTCATCTTGCGTTCTCCTGAGAGGTACGGCGGATGGAACGAGGAAAAATGGCAGGCGTGCGGCATGGCAAGGCCGTCGTTGCGCATGCGTGCGCAACGGGCGGTGTTGTGCGTTGAAGTGGAAACTGCGGAACGCCGGTGGCGAGGCGTCGCCGCAGGGTGAGATCAATCGATCAGGCGGTACGCCGGGACAGTGAGGAAGTCCGCCAGTTCGTCGGCGCCGCTCAACTCCTCCAGCAAGGCGATCGCTTCATCGATCCGTGCAGCGCCGGGCAGCGCGGTGGCGGTTCCCAACCGTGCGGGCAGCGCGCGCAAGGTCGCCTGCAGCAGGTGGTGATCGATGGCGGTGCCATCATCCAGGTGCTGGCCGTGATGCAGCCATTGCCACAGCTGCGCGCGGCTGATCTCGGCCGTGGCGGCGTCTTCCATCAGGTGGTGGATCGGTACGCAGCCATTGCCGTCCAACCACGCCGCCAGATAGCGCACGCACACTTCGACATTACCTTCGAACCCAGCGCGGGTGACATTGCCCGGCGAGGGCGCGATCAGCATGTCGCGCGTCACCTGCACGTCGTTGCGCAATACATGCTGCTGGTGCGCGGTGGGCATGTGTTCGTCGAACAGTTTCATCGCCACCGGAATCAGCGCCGGATGTGCCACCCAGGTGCCATCGTGGCCGGCGGTCACTTCGCGCAACTTGTCGGCACGCACGCGGGCCATGGCCTGTTCGTTGGCCGCTTCATCGTGGTTGATCGGAATCTGCGCGGCCATGCCGCCCATTGCATGCGCGCCGCGGCGGTGGCAGGTCTTGATCAACAGCTCCGAATAGGCCTTCAGAAATGGCTGGGTCATGGTGACCTGGCCACGTTCGGGCAGCACGCGGTCGCGGTGCGCACGAAAGGTTTTCAGGTAGGAAAAAATATAGTCCCAACGCCCGCAGTTCAGGCCCACGATGCGCTCGCGCAGCGCGTAGAGGATTTCGTCCATCTCGAACACCGCCGGCAGCGTTTCGATCAGCACGGTGACCTTGATCTGCGCATGCGGCAGGCCCAGCATCGCTTCGATATGCGCCAGCGCGGTGTCCCACAGTGCGGCTTCTTCCATGCTCTGCAGCTTGGGCAGATACAGGTACGGGCCACGGTCCTTGGCCAGCAACGCGCGGCCGTTGTGGAAGGCAAACAGCGCCGCATCGAACAGGCCGCCGGCCAGCGGCTGGCCGTCGATCAGCACGTGCTTTTCGTCCAGGTGCCAGCCGCGCGGGCGCACGATCAGCACGGCACGTTCGGCCTCCGGGCGCAGGGCGTAGTGCTTGCCGTTGGGCGCATCGAAGCTGAGGTCACCGCGCACCGCCGCAGCCAGGGTGCGCTGGCCGGCCAGCAGGTTGCGCCAGGTCGGCGCGGTGGAGTCTTCGAAGTCGGCCATGAACACCTTGGCGCCGGAGTTCAGCGCGTTGATGACCATCTTCGGGTCGGTCGGGCCAGTGATTTCGACGCGCCGGTCCTGCAGCGCCGCCGGCAGGGGGGCCACGCGCCAATCGCCGGCACGGATGGCCTGGGTATCGGTCCGAAAGTCTGGCAGCTGACCGGCATCGAAGGCGGCCTGGCGCTGGCGCCGCTGGGCCAGGCGCTGTTGGCGGCCGGGCTCGATCGCCCGGTGCAGCGAGACCAGCAGGGCCAGCGCGGCGGCCGGCAGCAGCTCTGCCTGGCTGGCGATCTGAGTGGTCAACGAAATGCCGGGCGTGGCGTGGTCGGTGGGACGGGGAGCAAACGCGATGGCAGCCATGTGGGGGTCCTTGTGCATCCGGACCTGCACCGTGCGCCCGATGCAACTATTTGACAAAGCAGTTTTATCAATGCTGTAAATAAGCCTGACTTATATTAGACCAGCGCAGCGCAACCGCATGGCGCCAACCCCCCGATTTTCCTACAAATCCGATCGACTCAAGCCGCTGCGCGCGTTCTGCCAGACGGTGCGTCTGGGTTCTGTCTCACGTGCGGCTGAGGCGCTGTATGTCAGCCAACCGGCGGTGACCTTGCAGTTGCAGGCACTGGAGCGCGATCTGGGCGTGCCGCTGTTCGAACGCTCCGGGCGACGCATGGCACCCAGCCGCGAGGGCCAGTTGCTGTACGACATGGCGCAGCCACTGGTGGAAAGCCTGGATGGGCTGGAAGCGGGCTTTCGCGAAAAGGTACGCGGGCTGGATGCCGGCGAGCTCAATATCGCTGCCAACAGCTCCACCATCCTGTACCTGCTGCCGCGCATCGTGGCCAACTTCCGCGCGCGCCATCCGGACGTGCGGCTGACCCTGCACAACGCCATCAGCGCCGATGGCACCGACCTGCTGCGCGAAGATGCGGTGGATCTGGCGGTCGGCTCGATGCTGGACGTGCCGGCCGACCTCAACTACGCGCCGGTCTACCGTTTCGAGCAATTGCTGATCACCCCGCCCGATCATCCATTGGCCGGCAAGGCCGAGGTCGCGTTGCAGGATCTGTCGCCATATCCATTGATCCTGCCGCCGCGCCGGCAGGTGACCTACCGCCTGGTCGATCTGGTCTTTCAGCAAGCGCGCGTGCCCTACACCGTGGCACTGGAAGTGGGCGGCTGGGAGGTGATCAAGCAATACGTGGCGATGGGCATGGGTATTTCCATCGTCACCGCGATCTGCCTCACCGACGCCGACCGCGACAAGCTGGCCACGCGCTCGCTGAAGGATTTTTTCCCGACCCGCAGCTACGGCGTGGTGGTGCGCAAGGGCAAGTATCTGTCGCCGCAAGCACGTGCGTTTATCGAGCTGATCCAGCCGGATCTGTTCACTCCGCGCGGCTATGACGAGAGCGGCGCTTCGGAGCGTTGAGTCGTTCGCTATGGCCCGGCGTTATCGCCCGGCATCGCGGCAATGCGGGCACGCATCGCGCCATCGATCACGCGCACCCGCCGGAAGACGCTCGGTCAAGCGCGCAGAATGTGTGTGCCATGCAGCAATGCGAGCGAACGCGACAAGATGCTGTTACCTGCATCGGACCATCTATTCCGCACGTCAGGACGCTTTGCGTGCGTGCGTTGATCGCCCACCTGATCGCAGCGCGTCGCCACGCATAAACTTAAGCGCCGGAGCAAGCCGCGCATCGTCGCGTCGTCGGTTGGGGGGAATGACTGGCCGATGACCTGCAGGACGCGAAGGCTGGGCCGACTCAACCACTGGAATGCTGACGCGATGAATCCGACCACGTTGTTGCTGGTGCAGTTGGTAGTGATCCTGGGCGCTGCGCGCCTGTGCGGTGCGGTGTTGCAACGCATTGGGCAGCCACCGGTCATCGGCGAAATGGCGGCAGGGTTGTTGCTCGGCCCGATCGCCTTCGGTGCCTGGCTGCCCGAGCTGCACACGGCGTTGTTCGCCGCCAACAGCCTGCCGCCGCTGTCCGGCCTGGCCACGATGGGCGTGGTGCTTTTCATGTTCGTGGTCGGCGCGGAATTGCGGGCGCCGGAAGGCACCAAGGCGCAAGTGCGCGCCTCGATCCTGGTGGGCGTGTCCGGCATCGTGTTGCCGCTGCTGCTCGGGCTGGCTGCCGCACCGTGGCTGTTTCCGCGCTTCGCACCGCCCGGCATCGGCTTCTGGCCGTTCGCGCTGTTCATCGCCGCGGCGATGTCGGTGACGGCATTTCCGGTGCTGGCGCGCATCCTCAAGGACCGCAACATGACCCGCACCCCGGCCGGCCGCCTGGCGCTGGGCGCGGCCGTGATCGACGATGCCACGGTCTGGATCTTCCTGGCGATCGTGCTGACCCTGACCGGCAACAACGCGCATGGCGGCGTCGCGTTTACGGCCATCGGTGCGTTGGTCCTGATCGCCGCCGTGTTCGGTGTGCTCAAGCCTGCCTATGCGCGCCTGCTGCGCTCCCGCGCGCATGACGGCCGGTATGCACCGAGCGCGCTGGTATGGGTCTTGATCGGTCTGCTGGCGTGCGCTGCGCTGGCCGAGTGGATCGGGCTGCATGCGATCTTTGGCGCCTTCCTGTTCGGTATTTGCCTTCCGCGCGATGACCGCCTGCTGGAGCATCTGGCCGGGCGTATCGAACCGCTGGCCATCACCTTGCTGATGCCGGTGCTGTTTGCGGTTGCCGGTCAAGCCACCAGCCCTGGCGCGTTCGCCGGCGCCGGCCTGAGCGGACTTGTGCTGGTGATCGGCGTGGCGGTAAGCGGCAAGTTGCTCGGCTGCACGCTGGGCGCGCGCCTGAGTGGCCATCAATGGCGCGACAGTCTCACTGTCGGCTCGCTGATGAACGCACGCGGGCTGATGGAGTTGGTGGTGATCAAGATCGGCTTGGATAGCGGTGTGATCGGGCCGGACCTGTTTACGCTGTTGTTCGGCATGACGCTGGTGACCACGGTGATGGCCTCGCCGATGGTGGCCTGGTTCCAGCGCAAACGGCACGCAGCCGCCGATGCGCTGGCCGCAAGCAACTCGCCTCGATGATGAGGGCGCGATGCTGCTGCAGTGCCGCGATAGGCCGGATATCGTGCATGCAACGGAGCTGGGGCCGAGCGCACGGTGTTGAATCACCGCACGCTCCACGTTGCGGCACTGCACACACCCGCATCCGCTTCCAGGCAGGGCGCCATCATGTCCAACCCAGCTGAGCCGTGTTATGCCGAAAGCGCGGCACCGCCTGCATTGCGCGCGCAGCTGCAGTGCACTTGGCAATTTCGCCAGGGCAGTCACACGCCGCAACCGGTGCTGGTGTTGCCCGATGGCAGCGTCGATCTGATCTGGAATGGCAGCGAAGTATTCGTTGCCGGGCCGGATCGCACTGCCAATCCCGCACTGGTGGCAGCAGGCACGACGCTGACCGGCGTCCGTCTGGCGGCGGGCGTGGCGGCCGGTCTGCTGCAGCTGCCCTTACACGCCATTGCCGACCAACGCGTCGCGCTGGAAACGCTGTGGGGCGTGCAGGGCCGCACGTGGCAGCATCGCCTGGAAGACGGCGCCGACCCGTTACAGATATTGCAGACACTGTGCCAACAGCACGCCGCAGCGCGCGATCGGCAGATGGCGTGGCTGTTCGAACAACTCACCGTCGGCACGCCGACACGGCTAAGCGCGTTGACCGAGGCATTGGGCATCAGCGAGCGCTCGCTGCGCCGCCGCTGCCAGGACGCATTCGGCTACGGCAGCAAGACGCTGGAGCGCGTCCTGCGCCTGCAGCGCTTTCTGCGGATCGTGCGAAGGCACCGCAACTTGACCGAGGCCGCGCTGCACGCCGGCTACGGCGATGCGCCGCATCTGGTGCGCGATGCACGCCAACTGACCGGTCTGAGCCCGCGCGCACTGGTGCAGCAGCACGCCCGCTGACTTGGCCGTTTTCGCCAAGCCAGCGGCCTGCGCTATCTGCATGCTGTGCACTCGCTCAGGAGCACGCCATGACCGACACCACGCAACACCGCATCGATTACCTGGAATTTGCCGTCGACTCGATCGCCGTCGCCAAAGCTTTTTATGGCCAGGCCTTCGGCTGGACATTTCAGGACTACGGCCCGGACTACTGCGAATTCCGCGACGGCCGCCTGAGCGGCGGTTTCTTCCATGGCACGCCGCAACCGGGTGGCGCGCTGGTGGTGCTCGCCTCCGATGATCTGGCCCACAGCCAGGCGCGTATCGAAGCGGCAGGTGGACGCATCACCCAAGCGGTGTTCGCATTTCCGGGCGGGCGCCGTTTTCACTTTGCCGACCCGCACGGGTATGCCTTGGCGGTGTGGTCCAAAGATTAAGCGCAGCGACCGAAACGCCTACGCGCACCGCCTGGCGGGCGCGGTCGGCGCGCGGAATCGGCAGGTACCACTCGTGCACTGCTGTTCCGCGCGCGCTGTCGGCGCCCACCTGAAGACTGTTCGCAATGCTTGTTGGCCAATCAAAGAGCACAAGTGAGCGTGCCGCCCGCGCTCACTTGCGCGCGTACAGCCCCAAAAACATCGCCACCGCCGATTCGGCCACCTGCGTCTGTTGCTGCGGCGACAGCGGCGGCTGGCCCATGGTGATCTGCGGCCAGAACGCAAAGCCCTTCACCAGCGCCTGCAACTGCTGCGCGGCGAATTCCGGCTCCACCCCTGCCAGCCGGCCGTCGGCCAGTGCGGCACGCAGCCAGGTGGTGGTGCCCTCTTCCTTGCTGCCCAGCTGCGACAACAATTCGCGCGCGCGCGCCGGCGAGTGAATGCCTTCGGCGATGGCCACGCGCGACAGATCGATAAACGCCGGGTCGTCCAACAACCGCAGTTTCTGTTGCAGCAGCGCGATCAACTGCAGGTGCAGCGGTTGATCGGGCCGATACGCCAGATTCACCGCCTCGGCGCTGCGCTGCCACAGCCCGCGCAAAATCTCGCCGAACAAGGCGTCCTTGCTTGGGAAGTGGTTATAGACCGTGCGTTTGGAAACGCCGGCGGTGGCGGCCACGCGGTCCATGCTGGTCGCTTCGAAGCCGTGCTGCCGGAACTCGGCAATGGCGGCCTCGACGATGGCGTTGCGCTTGCGGTCGGTCAGGCGCTGGGGTGTGGTCGGTGAGGAAGACAAGGTCGACATCCGGTAATTTTACACCCGGTAGTTTACTTTCACGCAGATAAAACTACACTGTGTAGTGTAATCACTCTGGTGCTGCTGGCCCGCCGCTGTCATCTCGCCGCAGTTGGTCTGTAGGAACCTGCCTGTGCAACCGTCCATGCCGATCCTGACGCCAGTTGCACCCAGTGCTTGTTGCATCGCCGTTGCCTGATTGCTCGTCCTTTTGCTTTCCCACGTCTTGCTCGGACTTCCCATGGCCTCCCCACGTCCTTCCCCGTATGCCGATTCGCCACAGTTTCGCGCTGGCCGCTTCCGTAATGCGATGCCGTTGCCGACCACCGTCATGACCCTGCGCGAACAGCTCGGCCTGATGTGGGCCATGGTGTTCGGCAAGCCGCGCACCACGGTGCCCGCCGCGCCCTTGCCGGTGCAGCCGCTGACGCGCGCGCAACTGCTGGCCGCGCCGGATCGCAGCCTGTACCGGCTGGGCCATTCCACACTGCTGATGAAGCTGGCGGGCGGGCTGTGGCTGACCGACCCGGTGTTTTCCAAACGCGCCTCGCCGGTGCCGTTCGCCGGGCCCAAGCGCTTCCACGCCCCGCCGATTGCGCTGGACGCACTGCCGCCGCTGGCTGGGGTGATCCTGTCGCATGACCACTACGACCATCTCGACCGCGCCACCATCCGCGCGCTGGCCGACCGAGTCGGCGTGTTTGTGGTCCCGTTGGGCGTGGGCGACCTGCTGGTGCGCTGGGGCGTGGATCCGGCCAAGGTGCGGCAGCTGGATTGGTGGGAGTCGATCCGCGTTGCCGGCCTGCAGCTGACATCCACCCCGTCGCAACATTTTTCCGGCCGCGGGCTGTTCGACAACGGGCGCGCGCTGTGGTGTTCCTGGGTGATCCAGGCAGGCGACCTGCGCCTGTTTTTCAGCGGCGACGGCGGTTATGGCCCGCACTTCAAGACCATCGGTGAGCAGCTCGGGCCGTTCGATGTGGCATTGATCGAAAACGGCGCCTACGATCAGATGTGGCCGCACGTGCACATGCAGCCGGAGCAGAGCCTGCAGGCGTTCATCGACGTCGGCGGCCGTAGCCTGCTGCCGATCCACAACGGCACCTTCGACCTGGCCTTGCACGCGTGGCAGGAGCCGCTGGACCGGATCGTGGCGCTGGCCGACTCCGCTGGTGTCGCACTGATCACCCCGTGCATGGGCGAGCGCGTGGACCTGAATGCCCCTGGCAACCGCGTGCGTTGGTGGCGGCAGGACGCTGCGGCCACCGCATCGGATGGGTTGGTGGCAACGCCGTAAGCGGCGGGCGACGGGCGGGCGTGGGTTGCGGGTGTGACTACGCCATCGTGCTTGTGATGCTTGTCGGCATCCTGATGACTGCGTGCACCGCGTGAGGCAAACATCGGCGATGTCAGTCTGTTTGACATCGCGAGTGCCATTGCCACGCGTCTGGATCTGCGTGTCTCGATCTGCGTGTCTCGATCTTCGCGTCTGGCACTACAGCGGCAGGCAGTCGGAGACGACTGGCACGTTCTGGCATGTCCCTGCGCACGGTGCGTTGAAGACCTGAATGCTGATCCTGAAAGTGGCAGCACCATCGTGTAGCGCGTCACATCCGCATAAACAAAGACGGGATGGCCGTGGCCATCCCGTCTTTGTTTGCTAGTCGCATTGGCCAGGCATGCATGCCTGCGCATGCAAACATCGCCTACGCACGCACGTCGCTCACTCGGTCAACCCGCGGTTTTCCAGCAACGCCTTGACGCTGGGATCCTTGCCGCGGAAATCGCGGTACAGCGTGGCCAGGTCGACGGTGTTGCCGCGCGAGAGGATCTTGGCGCGGAAGGTGTCGCCGTTCTTGCGGGTCAGGCCGCCATTTTCCTTGAACCATTCGAACGCATCGTCGTCGAGCACTTCCGACCAGAAGTACGCGTAGTACCCGGCCGAATAACCGCCGCCCCAGATGTGGTCGAAATAGCTGCTGCGGTAGCGTGGCGGCACTTCGGCCAGATCCACCTTGAAGCGCTTCAAGGCGTCGGCTTCGAACTTGCTCACATCCTGCAACGGCGCATCGGCCGGCTGGGTGTGCCAGGCCAGATCCAGCAGCGCGGCCGACAGGTATTCGGTGGTGGCGTAGCCGCTGTTGAAGGTCTTGGCCTTCTTGATCTTTTCCACCAGCTCGGCCGGCATTGCAGCGCCGGTCTGGTAGTGCTTGGCGTAGTTGGCGAAGACCTTCGGATCGGACGCCCAGTGCTCGTTGAACTGCGAGGGGAATTCCACGAAGTCGCGCGAGGTGCTGGTACCGGCAATCGAGGGGTACTTCACCTTGGAGAACATGCCATGCAGCGCATGACCGAACTCATGGAACAGCGTGGTGACGTCGTCAAAGCTCAGCAACGCCGGCTGGCCGGCGGCCGGCTTGGTGAAGTTGCACACGTTGTAGACCACCGGCTTGGCGCCGGTCAGGCCGTCCTGCTCGACGAACACGTCCATCCACGCGCCACCGGACTTGCTGTCGCGCTTGAAGTAGTCGGTGTAGAACAGCGCCATCGAGGTGCCGTCGGCATCGAACACCTCGTACACCTTCATATCGGCGTGATAGGTCGGGATGTCGGTGCGCTGCTTGAACGTGATGCCGTATAGCTGCGTGGCGGCGTAGAACACGCCGTTCTGCAGCACGTTGTCCAGTTCGAAATACGGCTTGATCTGGGATTCGTCCAGGTCGTACTTGGCCTTGCGCACCTGCTCGGCGTAGACGTCCCAATCGGAGGCGGCGAGTTTGAAGCCGCCTTTCTGCGCGTCGATGACCTTCTGCATCTCGGCCGCTTCGCGGCGTGCCTTGGCAGTGGCAGCCGGCACGGTGTCGGTCAGCAGCTTGAGCGCGGCATCCGGCGTCTTGGCCATCTGGTCGCCCAGGCTGTAGGCGGCGTAGTTGTCGAAGCCGAGCAACTTGGCCTTTTGCGCGCGCAGCTGCGCCAGCCGCTGGATGGTCTGGCGGGTATCGTTGGCATCGCCCTTTTCCGCGCGCGTTTCAGAGGCCTTCAATACCTCGGCACGCAGCTCGCGATTTTTCAGCGACGCCAACACCGGCTGCTGGGTGGTGTTCTGCAGGGTGAGCAGATACTTGCCATCGAGCTTGCGGGCCTTGGCGGCATCGGCCGCGGCGGCGATATCGCCTTCGCTCAGGCCATCGAGCTTGGCCTTGTCGTCCACCACCACCGCGCCGGCAGCCGAGGCGGCGACCAGGCGGGTATGGAACTGCGTGGAGAGGGTGGTTTCTTCCACGTTGAGCTTGCGCAGGCTGTCCTTGTCGGCATCGGACAACTGCGCGCCGGCGCGTACCAGCTCTTCGTAGTCGCGCTCGACCAGACGCTTCTGCTCCGGATCCAGATTCAGCGTGTCGCGCTGGTCGTAAATGGTTTTGACGCGTGCGAACAGTTTGGGGTCGAGATTGATCTCGTCCTGATGCGCGGCCAGCTTGGGCGCGATCTCTTCCTGGATCTTCTGGCGTGCGTCGCTGGTATCGGCCTGCACCAGCCCGAAGAAGATGCGCGACACGCGCGTGAGCGTTTCGCCGCCGCGCTCCATCGCTTCGATGGTGTTGTCGAAGGTCGGCGCTTCCGGGTTATCGGCGATCTTGCGGATGTCGGCCAGATGCTGGCGCATGCCTTCTTCGAACGCCGGCAGGTAATCGGCGTCCTGGATCTTGTCGAACGGCGGCGCCTGGAACGGCAACGTGCTGGCGGTCAGCAAGGGGTTGGATGCAGCATCCGCGGCCGGGGCCGGGGCAGTTTTCTCGGGCACGGTGGTGGACTCCTGGCCAGACGACTCTTTTCCAGAACAAGCAGCCAGTGCCAGGGTGATGGCAGCGGCCAGAACGACGGTACGCGACATGGTGTGTGATTCCTGAGTGGGTAGTGCAGCCAGGCACGCTAGCGGGTTTCGCGACCGCTGGCATGTGCCGTTGGATTGGGTGGAAGGCCGCGGTTGGGGATGGCGGCGTTACAACGTCTCGTCCTTGAAAATCGCCACATGCGCGGTGCCGTCGGCGCCGATCCAGCCGCGGTACATGCCCTCGGTATTGAATGGAAACGCCAGGTTGCCCTGTGCATCCAGCGCGATGGCGCCGCCGTCCCCGCCGGCCTTCGGGATCTGCTGGTCGATCACGGTCTCGGCGGCCTGCTGCAGCGATTGCCCGGCGTATTTCATGCGCGCACAGATGTCGTAGGCAGCGACGGCGCGGATGTAGAACTCGCCCCAGCCGGTGCCGGACACCGCGCATTGGCTGTTGGCATAGGTGCCGGCCCCGATGATCGGCGCATCGCCGACCCGGCCATAGCGCTTGTTGGTCATGCCGCCGGTGGAGGTACCGGCAGCCAGATGGCCGTCGCGGTCCAGCGCCAGCGCGCCGACGGTGCCGAAATGCTTGGCGGTCTCCAGATCCAGCTCGGCCTGCGCCTGGCGGTCGCCGGCCTCGGCCTTGAGCGCTTTCTGCAGCTGCTGCCAGCGCTTGTCGGTGCGGAAATAGCCCGGGTCCACCAGGGTGATGCCCTGCTCGCGCGCGAACGCTTCAGCGCCGTCGCCGACCAGCATCACGTGCTTGGAGCGGTCCATCACGCTGCGTGCCAGCAGGATCGGGTTCTTGACCGTGTGCACGCCGGCAATCGCACCGGCCTTGCCGCTGGCGCCATCCATGATGGCCGCATCCAGTTCGTTCTTGCCGTCATGGGTGAACACCGCACCGCGGCCCGCGTTGAACTGCGGCGCATCCTCCAGCACGGTGATGGTGGCGGCCACTGCATCCACTGCACTGCCACCGCGGTTCAACACCGCGTGCCCGGCGCGCAGTGCGCGTTGCATCGCCTCGCGCGCCTGGGCTTGTTCGTCGGCCGAGAGGCTGGATTTCTCCACGCCCGCACCGCCGTGGATCACCAGCATCGGTGTGGCTGCGAGCGCCGGGCCGGCGATAAGCACGAAGGATAGCGACAGACACAATGCGCGTGCGGATGAAGCGATCATGATGCTTCCTTACTGCAAGTCTAGGGTGAGCCGATGTTGCCGGACATGGCGGCCAGCGTCAGCTGTTTGGCAAAGTGGACTGGACAAGAGCAACCCGTCACGCGTTACCAAGTGGCGCCTCTTGCTGCCTCTACGCGCATCCACACCTCTGGTGTTCCGCTCTTCCATACGCCACCAAGTAAGTGACGAAATCCCGGGTTACGCCGTGCCTCCAGCTCAATTCGCTCAATATAGCGAAGCCCCGAATCCTGGATTAGATCTTCAAGTGGCCCAGCTGCGAGCACGCCTATCACAGAACTGGGAGGATTCTTGGCCAGGATTGCGAGAATCGCGGCCCAAGATTCCTCACTGCCTGGCGCATCCATGAATCTTTCAACCGCCCACCAAAGCGGGTGGTTTTCGTTTACGCGCGAGCCATCTTGCTGACAGGCGATGTATGCCGATGCCCAGGCTTCAATGTCCATAAGCCCTCTATCGCGCTTTACGTAGGTCGGGAGTTCCTGAGCAATTTTTCGACTGCTCTCCCGCGCATCACAACGTATCGCGATGCTTGCCACGCCACGGCCGGTACCAGGTACGAATGGCGGCGATGTCGGCGGCCATGTCGTTACCGGTCCAGAACGGCTCGCCGATGCCCACGGTCTTGCTGGGGTAGTCGAAATACACCGGCAGGATCGGCACGTTGGAATCGGAGGCGATCTTCCAGAAGCCGGCCTTCCACTGCTCCACGCGTTTGCGCGTGCCTTCGGGCGTGATCACGTACCACATCTGCTCGGAGTTGCGGATCAGCCGCACCGCCTGGCCGATGGTGCCCTGCGGCGAGCTGCGGTCCAGCGGGATGCCACCGAGCTTGCGCAGCAGCGGGCCCAGCGGCCACCAGAACAGCTGCGCCTTGCCCAGCACGCGCACTTCGAAACCCAACGCGAACTTGGCCGCAAAGCCCAGGAAGCCGTCCCAGTTGGACGAATGCGGGGCCACGATCATGACCAGCTTGGGTTCGTCGGGCAGCCGCCCGAGCAGGCGCCAGCCAGTCACGCGCAAGGCGGTACGGCCCAGCCAGCGGATGAAGCGGCCATGGGCGCGCGGCATCCGGGGCGGAGGTGGCTGGAGCAGGATGTTGGCCTGTGTTACCGGTGGCAACGACGGGTCGGGTTGACTCACGCTTACTCCCAGTGGGACGCAGAGCGTCCACGCTTGATTTGGCTGCGTTCCCGCTTGGCATCCAGCCGCCGCAGCTTGGCACCATGACTCGGTTTGGTGGCGACCCGGCGCTTGGGCACCGACAGGCATGCACTGATGATCTCGACCAGCCGCTCGCGCGCATCGTCGCGGTTGCGGTCCTGGGTGCGGAAGCGCTGCGCGTCGATCACCAGCACGCCCTCGGCCGTCATGCGGCGGTCGCGCCGCGACAGCAACCGCGCCCGCAATGGCTCGGGCAGCGAGGGCGAGCCAGCCACGTCGAAACGCAGCTCCACCGCAGTGGACACCTTGTTGACGTTCTGCCCGCCCGCGCCGCTGGCACGCACGAAGCGCTCGACGAGTTCGCTGGGCGGAATCGTCAGGCTGGGGGTGATCTGGATCGGGTCGCTGGCCATGTGCGCCGATTGTATCGGCAGCGGCGTGGACGCGCGCGCGAACGCCGGCTTCCCGTATGCTGCGGCCGGTCCCCCGTTTGCAGGATGCTCCGATGACACCTACTTCTTCGCTCGCTGCCACGCGCCGCCTCGCACGCCGGCTGCTGCTGTCGGCCCTGCTGGCCGTGGCCGCCCCGGCGGCACTGGCGCAGGCGCCCAGCGATGCCGACATCAACCGTCTGCTGGCCGCCTCGCGCGCGCAAACCATGCTGGACACGATGCTGCCGCAGATCGAAGCACTGCAGCAGCAGCAATTCGCCCAGGTCACCGCACAGCGCCAGCTCGACCCCGACCAACAGGCGCAGCTGCAACGCATCCAGGAACGCACCCGCCAGACCGTGCGCAAGGCGCTGTCGTGGTCGGAACTGCGCCCGATGTATGTGGATATCTACAAGCGCTCGTTCTCGCGCGAGGACGTGCTGGCCATGGCCGAGTTCTACGAGAGCTCGGCCGGCCAGAGCCTGCTCGACAAGACCCCGGCCCTGACCCAGAACCTGATGGGCGCCATCCAGCAGAGGATGCTGCCGCTGTTTGCCGACCTGCAGAAGGATCTGGAGACCATCGTCAACGAGCCGGCGCCGGCGAAGAAGCCCTGAGGGGCGGGGAATCGGGAATCGGGAATCGTTAGAGCATGGCTTGCTGGTATTTAGATCAATAGGGCGCTTTGGTGAAGCCCTCTCCTGCGGGGCCAGAAGGCACAGCTTGCGCGCCACTTGCGCGCGTGCCTTGGAACGCCCTCGCTGCTGGCGCGGGCCGGGGCATGGAGCGAGGGTTGGGGTGAGGGTACGGGGCGAAGCCCTCGCGGTACCAACTGCACGAGGCTTTGCCCGTCCCCTCATCCGCCCCTGCGGGGCACCTTCTCCCCCATGACGGGGGACAATGTCCCGGTGGGGGAAGGAAGTATTTGCTCACACGAGTGCGTCGCTGCCGCGAGAAACAACACGATACGCATGCAACGCCCCTCTCCCTGCGGGCGAGGAGGCGCCGCTTGTGCGCGTGCCTTGGAACGCCCGCGCTGCTAGCGCGGGGCGGGGGCTGGGGTGAGGGTACGGTTCACCAGACGCGTTGCGGATCGCCACTGCCGCGTCGACAGACCGCTGCGCACCCCCGCATCACTGGGCGAGTGGCATCGCCTGCAATTGCGCCATGTCCCAATCAAACAACGCCTACGCCTTGGTAAATTCCGCATCCAGCGGCGCGGTGACGCTGATGCGCCGGCCATCGCCCGGATGCGGAAATTCCAGGCGTTCGGCGTGCAGCAACATGCGGTGGATGCCGAGCATGCGGAAACTGCGGTTGTGGCGGCCGTCGCCGTGGCTGGTGTCGCCGATCATGTGATGCGACAGATGCTTCATGTGCCGGCGAATCTGCCGGAAGCGGCCGGTCTGCGGCTGACAGCGCAGCAGTGCGTAGCGCGAGGTGGTGAACCCGGTGGACGGAATCTCCAGCTCGCCGGTGGCCAGACGCTGGAAATGCGTCACCGCCGGCCTCTTGACCGGCTTGCCCGGCCCGCCGTCCAGGTCATGGTCGACGATGAAGCGCTGCTCCGCGGGCCAGCCGCGACAGACGGTGAGATAGTGTTTCTCCACCTCGCCCGCCATCAAGGCCTTGCCCAGCACACTGGCGCTGTCGCGATCGAAGGCCAGCAGCAGGCAGCCGCTGGTGGCGCGGTCGAGCCGGTGCACCAGGAAGATCGGCTTGCCCAGCTGCTCGCGCAGGCGGTCGGCCAGGAAATCGTCTTCCCCGCGTGCCAATTTGCTGTCATGGACCATCAGGCCGGCGGGTTTGTCGACCACGGCCAGGACATCGTCCTGGTAGAGAATCTGCAGATGCTTGGGGGATATGCTCACCGGCGGATTATCCGCGTCGCCGACACCGCATGCCACTGCATCGCCACGCTGCCGGCAGCGAACACTGCAACTGTTCTGTCGCCAGGCCACGCGCACGGCAACGGCTGCGGCCCGCACCGCGTGTACGCTGCGATCGCTGCGCGCTCCCCACGCAGCTGATGCCTGCCTGCTGCGTGCGTGGCTGCCTGACGTCTCACTTGCCCGAATCACGCCAGCGTCAGAGCAGGCGGATACCCGTATCGCCGTATGTTGGACCATCGTGCAACGCCAACAGATGGCCCCCACCGGCGCGCTCAGTAGGGCGTGCCGTCCTTGTGCCGGTACGCGCGCTGGCCGTCTGCCAGGGGGACCAGCATCAGGTCATCGTCCGGATAGGTCACGCAATCGCCGGCACTGCGGTCGCCCACTTCCAGGTACGTCACCACCGCCTGGCTGCGATTGATCAGGCAATGCGCATCGCCATCGCCGGCGCGGAAGCCGACGCACATGCCCGGCTGCAGCAACTGCTCGCCGGCGTTGGTGATCAGGCTAGGCGCGCCGCTGACGATGTAGACGAACTCGTCCTGCTGCGAATGCCCGTGCCGCAGCGCCGAACGTGCACCAGGCGCCAGCGTGGTCAGGTTGACGCCGAAGTTGCGCAGCCCGAACACCTCGCCCAGCGCGCGCTTCTGGCGGCCGCCCATCTGCGCGGCGAACACCGGCGGATAGCTGGATTCCTGCGTGCGCGGTGGCGCGTCCAGCGCAGCCATCGCCGCCACCGGTGTGCTCGCGTCCAAGGCATCGGTTGCGTCAGGCATGGTCGTCCCCTACCGCCGCAACCAGGCAACCAGCAGCGCGGCCGAACCGGCGCCGCCGCTGATCCAGCTCCACACCGGCACCGTGCCCAGGTACCAGCCATCCGGATGCAGGCCATAGAGCACGGCCGCGACCACCAATAACCCGCTGCCGGTGATGGCGGTCACCACGCGGGTCTGCAGCTTGCGCAGGCTCAGGTCCAGGGCGAGCAGTTCGGGCGAGCGGATGTCGATCTGATGGCGGCCTTCCACCTGCTGCTTCAGCCAGCTGTGCACCAGCCGCGGCATGTCCGGCGCATGGGTCATGATCTCCGGCAACCGCTTGCCCAGTTCGCGCAGCACGCGGCGCGGGCTGTAACGCTCGCGCAGGATGCGTTCGAGCACCGGGCGCGCCACCGCCCAGATGTCCAGCTTGGGGTCCAGTTGCCGGCCCACGCCTTCGATATTGAGCAGCGTCTTCTGCAGCAAAATCAGCTGCGGCTGCAGCGTCAGTTCATAGCGCTGCGCCACCCGGAACAACTTGATCAGCACCTGCGCCAGCGAAATTTCCGACAGCGACCGGGTGAAATACGGCTCGCAGACCGAGCGCGCGGCTGCTTCGAGTTCGTCGATGCGCACGTTGGACGGCATCCAGCCAGCCTCCACGTGCAACTCGGCCATGCGGCGGTAATCCTTGTGGAAGATCGCCATGAAGTTCTCGGCCAGGTAGTACTGATCCTCCTGCGAGAGCTGGCCCATGATGCCGAAATCCAGCGCGATGAAGCGCGGATTGAGCCGGCGCTGCGGATCCGAATCGACCCAGATGTTGCCGGCGTGCGCATCGGCATGGAAGAAGTTGTCGCGAAATACCTGTGTGTAGAACACCCGTACGCCCTTGGCCGCGAGCGCCTTGCGATCGATACCGGCTGCATCGAGCTTGGCGATGTCGTCGGACGGAATGCCGTACACGCGTTCCAGCGTGAGCGCGCGCTCGGCGGTGTGCGACCAGATCACTTCCGGCACGTACAGATCGTCCGAGCCTTCCCAGAACCGACGCAGCACGCTGGCGTTGGCGCCTTCGCGTTGCAGGTCCAGTTCGGCGGCCAGCGTGCCTTCGATCTCGGCCACCACTTCGCGCGGACGGATCTTGTCGGCGCGCGGATGGGTGCGCTCGACCAAGGTGGCCAGCGAGTGCAGCAACGCGATATCGGCATCGATCTGGCGTTCGATGTCCGGACGCAGCACCTTGACCACCACTTCGCGGCGCACGCCGTTGGCATCGGGCGGCAACGTGGCCGCATGCACCTGCGCGATCGATGCCGAGGCCAGCGGCACGGTATCGAAGCTGGCGAACGCCACGCTGACCGGCAGGCCGAGTGCGGCTTCGACGATCAGGCGTGCAGCCTCGCCATCGAACGGCTTGACTCGGTCCTGCAGCAAGGTGAGTTCTTCGGCCACGTCGGCCGGAATCAGATCGCGCCGGGTGGACAGAATCTGTCCGAACTTGACGAAGATCGGCCCCAATTCCTGCAGCGCCAGGCGCAGCCGCGCACCGCGCGATTGCGCGGCGATTTCGGCGCTGGCACGCGGCACGAAGGGTTTGGCCAAACGCAACCAGCGCTCGGCCGGAGTGCCTTCCAGCAAGGCATCCAGGCGATAGCGCAAGATCACCAGGCCGATGCGGCTTGCCCGCAGGATCGCCTTCATGCCGCGTCTCCGCTCGCACGCAGGCGGCTCACGCGCGCGGCCAGCCGTTCGACGTCATCGCGTAGCTCGTCCACGTCGTCATGGAAGGCCTCGAGCTCGGCGCGGGGCACCACATCGCGCGATTCTTCGGTGACGAATTCGGCCGCGTTATGCGCCAGATCCACCGCACTGCGACGTGCCTGCTGCAGCGCTGCGCGCACCGCACCGGCGATCTGCACGCCCAAAATCTCGCCGAACACCGCAACGAACGGCAACTGCCAATCCGGGTCGAAGCGGCTGGCCAGTTGCTGCAGTTGGCGCGCCAACTCGGCATCGCCGGACACCTTGAGCCGACCGGCCGGCGCGCCGCTGCGACGTGCATTGGCCAGCAGCGGCAGTTGCCCGAGCAAGCCGGCCAGGCTGCTGCGCACCGCCAGGTCAGGTTCCTGTGCCGGATCGACCGGGCCGACCAGCAACCGGCGCTCGTGCACGCGGATCTGCAGGGCCAGCGCGGGCGCCTCCAGGGTCAGCGCGATGCGCTGGCCTTCCAGCGGCAGCAGGGCGTCGCGGGTATCGGGGTCCAGCGCCAGCGCACGGTTGAGCGCTGCCTGCAGGGCCTGGCCGGCGAGCGGCTTGAGGGAATTGAAGAGTGATCCGGGCATGGGCGCATTCTACCGCCCCTGCATGTCGCAGCTGCCTGACGGCGGCGTGGCACGTGTGCCGGCTGCCGGTGTGGCGGTTGTGCGGTCGTTGCTAGGGGGCGTCGCCGGGCAAGGCAGGGCATTGACAGGCGCATTGGGCACGCCGGCGTTGTTTGCCATGGCTGGCTGCAGCAAGACTTCCTTCAGCGCATACGCCACAGGCATCCTGTCCACTTCGAATGGCAGGAGCAGGCAATGCGCATGATTCGGGTCGGCCTCATCTTCGGTGGCAAATCGGCCGAGCACGAGGTCTCGTTGCAATCGGCGCGCAATCTCCTGGATGCGCTGGACCCGCATCGCTTCGAGCCGGTGCTGATCGGTATCGACAAGCAAGGCCAGTGGCACGTCAACGACCCCGACAGCTTCCTGCTGCATGCCGACGACCCGGCGCGCATTGCGCTGCATCGTAGCGGCCGCGGCGTAGCGCTGCTGCCGGGCGCGCAACAGCAGCAGGTGCGGCCGATCCAGCCGGAGCAGGCGCTGGCGCAGATCGATGTGGTGTTTCCCATCGTGCACGGCACCCTGGGCGAAGACGGCTCGCTGCAGGGGCTGCTGCGCATGGCCAACCTGCCGTTCGTCGGCTCCGGCGTACTCGGCTCGGCGGTCGCGATGGACAAGGACATGGCCAAGCGCGTGTTGCGCGATGCCGGGCTGGCGGTGGCGCCGTTCACCTGCTTCAACCGCCACACCGCCGCAATGGCCGATGTGGATGCGTTGATCGCGCAGTTGGGCTTGCCGCTGTTCGTCAAACCGGCCAACCAGGGCTCGTCGGTCGGCGTCAGCCAGGTGCGCAGCGCCGATCAGTTCTCCGCTGCACTCGCCCTGGCCTTGGCCTACGACCACAAGGTGCTGGTGGAAGCGGCCATTGCCGGGCGCGAAATCGAATGTGCCGTGCTGGGCAACGATGCGCCCCAAGCCAGCGTCTGTGGCGAAGTGGTGGTGCATGATGCGTTCTATTCGTACGAAACCAAATACATCAGCGAACACGGTGCGGAGATCGTGATCCCGGCTGACATCGATGCGCAGACCCAGCAGCGCATCCAGCAAGTCGCGGTGCAGGCCTACCAGGCGCTGGACTGTGCAGGCATGGCACGCGTGGACGTGTTCCTGTGCGCCGATGGACGCATCGTGATCAACGAGGTCAACACGCTGCCGGGCTTCACCCGCATCAGCATGTATCCAAAATTATGGCAGGCAAGCGGGCTGGACTATCGCAGCCTGATCACGCGGTTGATCGAGCTCGCACTACAGCGGCATGCCGAGGACCACTTGCTGCGCAGTGCGGTCCAACCGCAGTGATGGCGCTGCCGCCACGACATGCCGTACCGCCGCACGACCACGACGCGGCGCTTGCGCTCAACAACGCCGATGCCACCGCTTGTCTTTGCCCGATTCGATGGCCTCGCCGCGTTGCTGGCCATGGCCTGGCACATCCGTATCGCCGCGCCGGCTGACGGCTTGCTGCTCGCGCTGGATCAGGATGCAACGTGCCACTGCGAACTTCGCGTGGACGGCCGATCGCATTGCACACTTCGTGGAAGTCGATCGCATCGTGATCGCCGCACCCGCACGTCGGCGCGGTCTTGCCACGCAGTTGCATGGCGAACTCATCCGCCAGTCGCGTGCAGCAGGACAGCGGCTGCTGGTGTGCGAGGTCGATCCGAGGCCTGCCAAAACCGCCTTCAGCGCGCTGCATTGGTCACCGGAATTTGCTGCGATCGGCGATGCCGTGCTGGCCCATGGAAAGCACGTGCGGTCTAAGGGAAAACAGCGGTAATCAGCCGAAATTCGGGCACATGCTGCCACAACGCACAGGGCCCGCGTCCTTGCGGACGCGGGCCCTGTGAGCGCCAACCGGCAGCGCCGCTGCCGTGACGGATCGCAGCGAAGCGTTATACCTTGCCGCGACGGAACATCGAGATCACTGCCAGGATCAAGAACACCACGAACAGGATCCAGGCGATGTTGGTCGCCGCACCGGCGATACCGCTAAAGCCCAGCACAGCAGCGATGATGGCGATGACGAAAAAGATGATGGCGTAATGCAGCATGGCAAGGTATCCAAAAGTTGTCGTGCCGAATCGGCGCAGACGTATCTTGTGGATATGCCGGTCTTTATCCGGTGATGGCGATGTCGTTGGAAGATGAGGATCGCAGCCGTTGCAGACCTTCGTCGATGCTGACGCGCGGTACGTAGCCGAAGTCGCGACGTGCCGGCTCCATGCTGTACCAATGCGGCGTACACAGCTGTTCTACCAGAAAACGGGTCAACGGCACCTCGCCTGGCAGACGCAACAGTGGCCATAGCGTTTCGCAGACCGCGCCAATGCGGTAGGCGGTGTTGAACGACAACGAACGCGTGACTGCCGGCGCACCCACCGCAGCCAGCAGGCGATTGAGCAACTCGCGCATCGGCAGCGGTTCGCCATTGGAAATGAAGTACGCCTTGCCTGCGCAAGCAGCGCCCACGGCAAGGTGCTCGAACGCATCGAAATGCGCCTGCGCGGCGTTGTCGATGTACGTGCTGTCGACCAGATTGCTGCCATCGCCGACCATGCGCAGCCGCCCGGCACGCGCACGCGCTGCCAGGCGCGGCAGCAAATGATTGTCGCCCGGCCCCCAGATCAGGCGCGGTCGCAGTGCCACTGTCGCCAACTGGGCGCCGTTGGCGGCCAGTACTGCACGTTCGGCGATGGCCTTGGTCGCCGCGTAGGCGGCGCGCAGATTGTCGCCATACGGCACTTCATCGGCACCGAGTCCTTCCACCGGGTTGGTGGCGCGATGGGTGACGCTGGGCGTGGAGGTATAGATCAACCGCGGCACGCCATTGGCGCGACAGGCCTCGATCACGTTCTGCGTGCCCACCACATTGGCCTGGTGATAGCTGTCGTAACTGCCCCAGGCGCCGGCCTTGGCAGCATTGTGGAATACCGCATCGATCCCGGCGAAGGCATGCCGCACCGCTTGCGGGTCGGCCAGGTCGCCGCGGATCTGGCCCACGCCCAGGTGTTGCAGCACCGGGTAATCGCCGCGCTGAAAGCTCACCACCTCGTGCCCACGCGCGCGCAGGCCGCGGCACAACGCCTGGCCAAGAAAGCCGCCACCACCGGTCACCAATACCTTCATCGCACCACACCTCGCCTCTGAGGGACGACACCATAGCCGGCCACACCCGACTTGGCGATCTTGCCTCGACGCGCGGCCATGCAATCTGCCGCAGGCGACCCGAAGCGACCAACGCACATTGCGCCTGATGTCCGGCGCAGTGTGCAGTGCTCGGAATCGATCGCTCGCACACCGCGATTTCTGAGCGCGATTTCTGAGTGGGCCATCCACGCCCGCCCACCACTGCGCGCGCCCTGTGGTCAGCCGCTCTTCTGCAGCTGCTGCGCTGCCCACACCGCCAGCGTTTCGCGGCCGATCTTGGCGTTATGGCGGATATCCACCGGAAAGCCCGGATGGCACAGGAAATCGGCGATGCCGGCGGTGAGCGGATGCGCAGCAGCGGTACTGCGCAGCTGCTGCCTGAAGTCCTCCTGCTCCATCGGGCTGGACATCCAGGCGTAGGCGTCCGGTTCGTAGCACAGCACCGGACGCTGCCGGCCCCTCTCGCCCACGCCCACCAGCGCGCTGCGCCCCATACCGGGTAGCGCATTGAAGATCTGCTCCACCTGCTCGGTGTACATCGGGCCTTGCGCGGTTTCCACGCGCTGGGTCTTGCGCCCACAGAACCACAAGCGTCCCTCGGCATCGAAATACCCCACATCGCCCATGCGGTGCACGATGCGCTCGTTGCCATCGCCGCAACGTTCGCGGATCTTGGCGATGCGCGTGGCCGCATCGCGGTTGAAATAGGTGTCGGTGGCGGTGGGGCCGGCCACGGTGATCTCGCCGACCTCGCCCGTCGCCAGTTCGCGCACGCCGCTCCAGTCGGCAATGGCCGCATCGTCAATCGCAATGATGCGCACCTGGTTGGGCGGCACCACATGGCCCACGCAGGTGCCGGCACCGGCTTCCGTGGCGCTGCGCGTCGCTTCCAGGGTGCGGCCTTCGATCGCGGCCACCGGCAGGCACTCGGTGGCGCCGTACGGGGTCCAGAACTGCGCATCGGCCGGCAGCAGCGCGCGGATCTTGGCCACCACATCCGGCGGCACCGGCGCACCGGCCGAAGTGGCCAGGCGCACGTTGGGAAGCGGCTGGCCATACTCGGCCAGCACGCGCATCAAGGCGGGCGAACCGAACAACTGGGTGACGCCAAAGCGCGCGATCGCATCATGCAACTTGCGCGGGTCGGCGCTGCCCGGGCGCGTCGGGTCCATGTCCGGAATCACCGAGGTCAGCCCCAGCGCGGGGTCGAACAAGGCAAATGGCGGGAACGTCGGCAAGTCCACGCCGCCGGGCTGCATACCGAAGGCATTACGCAGCAATTCGATCTGCCCGACAAAATGCCGGTGCCGGTAGACCACGCCCTTGGGCACGCCGGTAGAGCCGCTGGTGAACAGGATCGCCGCCACATCGTCGGGCGCGGTGTCGGCCAACTGGCTGCCTGCGCCGGCGCCATCGCGCTCTACACGTGCCAGCGTGACTCCGCCCCAGCCGTAAGGTCCGCCGACGGTGACGATCTGCTTTGCCGAGCGCGCCCAGCGCAACAGGCGACGCGCCAGCTGCGCCAGCGCAATGCCGATAAACGCCTGCGGCTGCGCTTCGTCCAGACATTGCTTGAGCGCGCGCTTGTCGATGCCCGGGTCCACCAGCACCGGCACCGCACCGGCCTTGAACAAGGCGAACATCAGCAAAAAGAATTCCGGCGACGGCCGCACCATCACCACCGCACGCGCGCCGCGCCCGATGCCGTGGCGTGCCAGTCCGGCGGCAATCGCATCGCTGCGCGTATCCAGCTCGGCATAGCTCAAGGTCACATCGTAGGCGGCAAACCCGTTGGCGCCGCGACCGCCCGGGCAGCGGATGGCGATCTGGTCGGGGCGCTCGCGCGCCAGTTGCGGAAGGGTGGCCGCGATATTGCAGAGGGTCGTCATTGGCGCATTATCACCCATGCACCAATGCCGCCGGCCGCCTGCAGGCTACCTGGAGACAACGCGCGGCGCAGGGGGAGGCAAGCGCGGCTCACCATCGCACGGCGCCCATGACGCATCGATGCGCGACAGTGGCCGACCCGATCGCGGCAATAGGTTCGCAGCGCATGCCAGAGCGCGACGGCACGCGTGGAGCCCCGCGTCCCCAGGCATGGCGGCGCATCTGAATCGCTAACCGGCCACCGCAGCACGCTACTTGTATCACGGCGCGGTTCGGTCAAAATGCCGCGCTTCCCACGCGATTTCGCCGCGCCAGGCCCGGCATTCCATGGCACACCCCTGCCTTACCTGCGGCGCCTGCTGCGCCTATTTCCGCGTCAGTTTCCATTGGAGCGAGGCCGATCCTGCATTGGGCGGCAGGGTGCCGATCGAGCTGACCGAGGCGCTACGCACGCATGAGCGGGTGATGCGCGGCACCTCGCAATCGCAGCCGCGCTGCATTGCGCTGGACGCAGACATCGGGCGCTACAGCCGCTGCAGCATCCACGACCGCCGCCCGTCGTCCTGCGCGGCCGTGCCGGCCTCGCTGGAATTCGGACAGCGCAGTGCGCAATGCGATAAATCGCGCCTGGCGCACGGCCTGCACGCGCTGACCGATGCCGATTGGGTCGGCGTGGACGACGCGCAACGCAATCCGCTGCCGCCGGTGTAAGACGTAGCGCAGCACCTGTGTCGTGCTCGCAACAGCGTCGGCAGGCAGATGACCCAGATGTCCGGTGCGCTGCATCGGATGTCGATGCAGTCATTGCAGTCATTGCGTGCGGTGAGCTGACGTGTCCCCGCACGCTGTGCCGGCGCGATGCGCTACAGCCGATTGCGCTCCAGAAACGCGCGAATCGCCGGCACCAGCACCTCATGCTTGTCTTCCAGCACATAGTGATTGGCATCGTCGAATGCAGTCACTTCGGCCTGTGGCAATGCCTTGCGAAAGCCGGCCAGGAAGTGCTTGTCGAAACAGATGTCGCGCAGGCCCCAGGCAATGAAGGCCGGGCGATCGGCGAACGTAGGCAGCGCCTGCGCCGAGCGCTCCAGCAACGACCACCCCTTGTCGGCCGGCGACAGCGGAATATCCTGCATGAAGCGGATGGTGGAGATGCGATTGCGCCAGTTGTTGTATGGCGCCACATACGCACGACGCACTGCTGCCGGCATCCGCCGCGACACGCCTAGCCACGAAGCGCCGGACGAGAACGCATTGAACGTGCGGATGAACCACTCGCCCAGCCGCCAGTGCCGGCCCATCGCAATCTGCCATGGCATCGGTTTTTCCGCCGGCAGCGGGAACGCGGCCGTGTTGGTGATGACCAGCCGCTTGACCTGCGCGTGATGCGACAACGCCCAGCCGAAACCGATCATGCCGCCCCAATCGTGGACTGCCAGCGCGACGGGCCCGGTAATGCCCAAATGCCGCAACAAGGTGTCCAGATCGTCCACGCGCGATTGCAGCGTGTAGTCATAACGCGGCTGCGCGTCGGGTGCATCGTCCGGCTTGTCGGACAAGCCCATGCCGATGTGATCGGGCACGATGCAGCGGTAGCGATCGGACAGGCCGCTCACCAGATGCCGCCACAAATAGCTCCACGACGGATTGCCGTGCAGCATGACAACCACCTCGCCATCGCGCGGGCCTTCGTCCAGATACGACATCGCAACGCCGGGTCGCACCTCAAGGCGCTTGGGGGTGAAGGGATAGCCGGGGTAGTTCATGCAAAACGTATCCGATGTGGTTCAAGAGGGTCTGCACGGCTCAGGCGCTGACCTGGCGCATGTACGGCAACGGCTTCGCGCATGTCGACAAGCTCCAGCAAGACAGGCGATGCAAGCTCACTGCTTTGCTTACTTGGCATCAGTGCTGGATTCTTTGCGGCAACGCATAACGCTGCGCTGCATGCGCATTGTCGGACAACAGGCGCAGATACGCCGGATGTAGGAACAATTTCTCTTTCCCCATGCGCTGCTCGTGCAGTACGCCGATGTCCACCAAGTCGCGAAGATAACGCGCTGCAGTTTCGCGCTTGGCGATACCGGCATCCACTACGTTTTGAATGCGGCAGTAAGGTTGGCTGAAAAGCACATCCACCAGCTCACGGCTGTAGGTTTTCGGGCGCTCGGCGCGAACCCACTCACATGCCCGCTCATGCAGTTGGCGAATGGCCTCGATCTTGGCGCCGGTCCAGCGTGCGGTATCGGCAACCGCATCCAGCATGTAAGCGACCCATTCGGCCCATGCGCCGTCGCGCGTGACGGCCAGCAGCAAGCGGTAGTAATCCGCCTTGCGCTCGATGATGTAACGCGACAGGTACAGCACAGGTTGGTCCAGCAGATCCTGCTCGACCAACATCAGAAGATTGAGCACACGTCCAGTACGCCCATTGCCGTCGGTGAACGGATGGATAGCCTCGAATTGATAGTGCGCCACAGCCATGCGAATCAATGGATCGATCTCGGGCGCCTCATGGATGAAGCGCTCCCAGTTGGCCAGCTTCTTCCGTAACACCGCTTCGCCGACCGGAGGCGTATAGATCACGTCACCGGTCTGCTGATTGGCCAATGCCGTGCCAGGTACGCGCCGCACCTGCATTTCTGCATTCTTGATGCGAGTGCACACGATCTCTGCGGTGCGGGTGGAGAGCGGGCGCGTACGCAGCGAAACAAAGCCCTCCTGCAATGCAGTGCGATAGCGCAAGGCTTCTCGCGTTGCTGGATTGGCGGCGTCTTGATGCTCGGCGTAACGAAACAGCTCATCCGTGGTGGTGACGATGTTCTCGATCTCCGAACTCGCCTGTGCTTCCAGGATGGGAATGGTATTGATCAACACAGACGGGTTTGGCAGATGTCCGGTGGCCTGGCGAAGCGATGCCAATGCCTTGTGTGCCTCGATGCACGCCTTGAGCAATCCCCGGGTTTCAAGCTCCACCGCAGGCGGCAACGGAGGCAGATCGTTATACGGACGCTGGGGATCCATGCGATGCGCTCATGTCGATAGAATCGACATGATGCCAGCGACATGTCGAAAAATATGGAATCTCATACGCGATGAGACTGCCATCGGCGCAATCAGCGCCTGGAATGGGATGCGACGAGGCAATTGCACGCTACTAAAGCGGCCATCCTATCTCTGGATGGCCGTGCGGCTTTACCAAACCACTTCCGCCATCGAGCAATTCAGGCCCGAGCCAATGCCCAGCAGCGCGATGCGGTCGCCCTTCTTCAGGCGCCCGAGCTCCTTGAGCTTGCTCAGCACGATCGGCACCGAGGCCGGACCGATGTTGCCGTGCTCGCCGAAGATGGTCATGACCTTGGCCGGGTCGATGCCGAACGACTTGACGAAGGCGGCGGTGTGCGGGCGGCTGACTTGGTGGATGACGAACTGGTCCAGCTCGTCCACCGCCCAGCCCAGCACCTGCCTGGCGGCCATGAAGGTCTTCTGGGCCAGCTTGATGCCTTCGATCAGCAGCAGGCGGGTATCGGTGACCATGCGGTCCAGGTTGCCCCGGCACAGCTTGTTCCACTCGGTGGCCGAGCGGGTCACGCCGCCCTTGTAGCGCGGCGCGTCGGGCACCAGCTCGGTGCGCGCCATGACCATGGCTGCTGCACCGCACCCCAGGGTCAGCGCGGCAAGTTCATTGCGGAACTCCTCCTCGGTGACATCCGGCGAGGTCATGCGCTCAAGGGTTTTTTCGTAGACCAGGTTGGCCGTCTCGCCATCCACGACCAAGGCATAGTCGATCTCGCCGCGCTCGAGCATGCGCGCGGCGATGTCCATGCCGTTGATGAAGGCAAGGCAGGCGTTGGCCACGTCGAAGGTGACGCAGTGGTCGCCCACGCCCAGGTTGCCGGACACGATGGACGCCGTGGACGGCTCCAGGTAGTCGCGGCTTACCGAGGTATTGACCAGCAAGCCGATCTTCTCGATGCCGATACCGGCATCGATCAGCGCCTTGCGCGCGGCCTGGGTGGCGGCGTCCGATGCCTGGACATCCTGGTCCCACAAGCGCCGTGCATGGATACCGGCAACATCGCCCAACACGTCGGTCTTGATCCCGAGACGGTCGTAGGTCGGTTGCAGGCGTTCGTTGATTTCCTTGGAAGTCAGCGTGTGCGGCGCATCAACATGCGCCAGTCCCGCGATGGAGACATTCTGGAAGAGCATCGAAGTAGCGCCATGGCGTCAGGCGAGGGGGCGCTAGTCTAGCCGCTGGCCGGTTTTACCGCATCTTTACAATTGAATCGCCTGCGCCCCAGCCCAACGGTTCAGCGCGACGGGCAGCGGAAGGCGTTGAAACGCTGGCTGCCGTCAGCCGGCTGGCCTTGCGCCTGCACCGCATTGGCGTTGGCGCCGGGGGCCTCGTTGCGCGCCAGCGTTTCCAGCTCTTCCTGCACGCGCAGTGGGTTGCGATTGTAGAAACCGACCTTGCTCTTGACCGTCACCACCACTTCGCCCTGCTGCTGACACTCCGCTGGCACAGGGCCTGCGGGCAGCACCCGCACGCTTTTGCCGCTTTGTTCGATCGGCACCCAGGTGCACGCCGCAGTGGTGGTGGCAACCAGAACAGACAGCATCAGCACGCGCATAAGTCATCACACCTGTGGGGAAAGCCGGATTGTGCCGCAGTTGCCTGCTGGCGATCCGGCGCGCCGTGGTACCCGCCATCCACCCATTCAGCGCACCGAACCGCCCTGCCGTGAGCGCTCATACCTGTCTGGCCGCGATGTCCGGCGTCCTGCAGTGCGTCCGGGTGTCCGGACGCGGACACCTTCAATTATCTAAAAACCCTTTAAAAACAATGGTCTTTGGTTGGCACATCATTTGCTTTGCTGTATCTCGCAACCGCCGGCAGGAGATGAAACTGACTCTTCGCTGAACAAAATAAAAAACCACGCAAAAGTTCTTGTGTATACCGAAACGGTGTACCACCTTACTACCACACAACAGACTAACAACACCAAGAGACCTCGCCATGAAGACCCAGACCCTGCGCATCGCCCTCTCCACCGCCCTGCTCGCCGGCGCCACCCTGGCCGGGCTTGCCCAGGCCACCGGCCTGACCACCCTGGAGACCGTGCAGGTACGCCCGGCCGCCGACCAGATCGCCCAGCAGACAGTGGAGCGCAATAGCGACATTCGCACCCTGACTGCCGTGCAAGTGCGTCCCTCGGCCGAGCAGGTGGCCGCCCTGGCCGCCGAACAGGCTGGCCCGCGCATCGTCACCCTGGCGGCGGTGCAAGTGCGCCCTTCGGCCGAACAGCGTGCCGATCTGGTGGTGCGCAGCGCTGCCGTCAGCGCGCAGAGCGTCACCGGCCAGGCAGCTGGCGCCATCGGTGCACTGATGGGCCAGGTCGTCGTGAACCTGCCGACGCCGCAGCTGCAGCCCTCGCCGGCCGAACTGGAAGCGCTGGTCAACGCCGCCATCAGCCTTTAAGCACGCCCGCCGCTACACTTGCGCGCATGCCAGCACCTGTCCTCGACGTCATCCTGTTTCAGCCTGAAATTCCGCCCAATACGGGCAATGTGATTCGCTTGTGCGCCAATACCGGCGCGCGCCTGCACCTGATCGAGCCGCTCGGCTTCGACCTCAGCGACAAGCAGCTCAAGCGCGCCGGCCTGGACTACCACGAATACGCGCCATTGCAGGTGCACACCGACCTGCCTAGCGCACTGGCCGCGATCGCGCCCAAGCGCGTCTTCGCACTGAGCACCCGCAGTACGGTGCGCTACGACACGCCGCAGTTCGCCGATGGCGATGCGTTTTTATTTGGTCCGGAAACCCGCGGCCTGCCGGCCGAGGTGCTGGAGTCGATTCCGCCGCAGCACCGGCTCCGTCTGCCGATGCGCCCGGACAACCGCAGCCTCAATCTGTCCAATACCGTTGCGGTGATGGTGTTCGAAGCCTGGCGGCAATGGAATTTCGCCGGCGGCCAGTAGCCACGCAATCGCCGGAACCGTGCGCAACGGCATGCGCCTGCGTGCCCGCTGGCAAGACCGCATCGCGGACGCGCGGGCAGATCCTGGCTGTCGCATCTGCTCTCTCGCCAAGACGCGTCATCTGTGTTGGCGGCGATCGGTAGACGGCCAACGACAGTGCCTCGATCCGGACTCACGAAGCGATGCTGCGCGTCGCGTCATCTGCGCGCCTTTCAGGCCTCTCGCCGACGCGATCCGCCGCTGGACAGCACGCACTTGCCCGCCCTTGCCCGCGCAGTGCGGTCGATAACGCGCAAGCCGCAACGGCCAGCGATCGGTAGCCACCTTCTTGCGCGCACCGCGCACCGGTCACAGCATTGTCTCGGCCTGCACGGAGGCCCCTGCCTGCAACATGCCGCGACAGCCAGCCCACAACGCCACCGCCAGCAGCGCGATCGCACCCAAGCTCAGAAACGCGATGCGATAACCGAAGGCATGCGCCAACCAGCCACCGAACGCCGGACTCAGTGCCGCACCGACGCCCTGCACCGTCATCACCGCGCCCTGGCCGACATTCACGCGCCCGGTGCCTTGCAATAACCGCGCGACCAGCGCCGGCACCACCACGCTTTGCAGGCCGGCGCCGAGCCCATCGAGGATCTGCACCGGAAACACGCCCCAGCCATGGATCACCGATGCCGCCACCAAGGCACGCAACGGCAGGGCCATGAACGCCACCAGCAGCACCCACCAGTGCCCGTGCACACGGATCCAGCGCATCGCCAGCAGCGCGATCACCACCATCGTGGCCTGTGCCACCACGATGGTGGTGGCCGTCAACGCACTCGGGTCGCCGGCATGCGCCGCCACGATCGCCATGCCGTACAGCGGCAGCATCGCCGCATTGCCCAGATGGAATAGCCCCAGCGTCACCGCCAGCAGCGCCAACGGGCGGCACGTCAGCAGCACGCGCCACCCACTCAGCGCATCGCCACCGTTGGTGCTCGCAAGACCGCGTGCTGCGCGGTGGTCGATGGCCGCCGCTGGAATCGCCAGCACGGCCATCAGCGCCAGGACGCCGAAAAATGCGGTCAGCAGGAACACTGCGGCAAAGCCATAACGCCATCCCAACCAGCCGGCCAGCACCGCGGCCAGCACATTGCCGGCATGGTTGGCCACCTGGTTGCGCGCCAGTTGATGGTCGAAACCGCGCGCGTGCACCAGCCCCAGGGTAATGCCCGTCAATGCCGGGCCGATGCCCGCTGCCGCCAACGCCGAGGCGATCTGGGCGGCGACCACGCCGGAAGAGGTGGGCTGCAGCCAGATCAAGGCGGTGGCCAGCAGGATCGCCAGGCAACCGATCACCACCACGGCGCGTTTGCGCCGGGTGGCATCGACCAGCGCGCCGGCCGGTGTGGTGGCGAGCATGCCGGCAATGCCGCCCACGCTCATCACCGTGCCGATCGCCGCCACCGACCAGCCTTTGGATTGCAGGAACACGCTGAGGAACGGCCCCAGCCCGTCCTGCACATCGGCCACGCTGAAATGCAGTGCTTCCAGCGCGCGCGTGCCACGGGGCCTGGCCTTGGTCATCGGCATGGCAGTGCTCCACTGCGAGCGCGCACGAAGGCGCACGTGACAGACCAGGGGGCAAGCATCTCAGTGGCGCGCGGTGGCCGCATGTCCGGCTCCTAGTGTTTGGGCTTGGGCTTGGGTTTATGCGCGGGCCCGCGCGGCGGATGCTCGATCTGCTTCAGCGTCGCCGCCTTGCCACCCAAGGCATGGGCATGGATCAGCACACCGTGCGGCGTGGCCTTGGTCTCGCCTTCGGCCACCAGTGGCTTGCCGACCACCAGCTGTTTGGCGAAGTCGCCACCGGCATGCGGCGGAAACCGCACCGTGACCGCATCGTCCAGCAGCACGCCATGCACCTGCCCGTGCGGACCATGCAGCAATCGGGTGATGGTGCCGCTGTGCTGGGCCACTTCCGGCTTGGTCGGTTTGCCGGGTGGCTTGGGTTTGGGCTTGGCATGCGGCCCATGCGGGCCTTCATCGAGGATGCGCTTGCCACCTTCCGGATCGATCGCCAGCGCCACCAACATCTCCACGTCGCGCGGCTTGAGGCCACGCACGGTGAGCGCGCTGCCCGGCTTGAGCGCCTTCAGCAGCGCCTCGGACAGATGCGGCGGGGTGTGCACTTCGGTGCCGTCGGTGAGTAGCAGGCCGTCGATATCGGCCTTGGGGTTGAGCAGGAAACGCGCCAGGGTGCCGCGGGTGGCGGGGAGGAAATCAGGGTCGACCCAATGCATGGTGTTACTCCGAAAAAGGACCGGCAGTGCCGGTCAAGCCGCTGGCCACGCGGGTGCGTGACCAGCGGAGGAAACCAACGAACAAGTCAGGGGTGGTACGACTCAACGGCCGGCCGGCGGAACCGGAGCGCCTGGCGGGGGCGGCGGCAGCGGGCCGTCCGGACGCGGCGCGGTGAACAGCGCGCGCAGCGAGGAGCGATCACGCCCCAACTGGGTCGCCTCGATCGCACGGCCGTCCGGGGTGGCCACGCCGAGGCCGCTGGCGCTCAGCGGTGCGCCCACGCGTAGCAGATCGGCAAACTGCAGCGCCAGATGCGGCGGCATCCGCACCACCGTGCCATCGCTGACCAGCGCGCCATTGACCTCGCCGGCAGGCCCATAGACCAGGCGATGGATCGTGCCATCGGACTGCAATGGGGTCAGCTGGCCGGGGGTCGGCGGCGGCGGCGGGGCAGCGCCGAAGGTGGGCGGGCGGTCGACCACTTCGCGGCCGCTACGGCCGGAGCGGATCGAACTGACCTGCAGCACCGGCAGATTGCCCAGGCGGAAGCCCTTCACGACGACACTGTCGCCGGCACGGACGGCCGCCTTCACCTCGCTGGACAGATGCGGCGGAAACCCGACCTGAGTGCCGTCGCGCAGCCACAGTCCGTCGACGTCGCCATTGGGATTGAGCAGGAAGCGCTCGACGGTGCCGCTCACGCTTACCGGTGTGGCGGCAACCGGGGTCGGCGGGGCTGGCGGACCGCCGATCGGGCCATTGGGAGCCGGCGGCGGCGGCGGGGCGGCCACTTGTGCGGCGGCGGCGCCGATGGTGCAGGCCAGGGCAATTGCAAGAACAGTCTGACGCATCATGGGGATGTCTCCTGCGCGGCGGGGAAGGGCCGCGTACCAGAGACAAAGCAACAATCGTGCCAATTTATAAGTGCTTGTTTTGAAATGATTTTAATTGGTCGACAGCCGGAGAAAGACGTCTGCATTTCATCCACCCTGTCCGGTTTGGGGACAGCTGTCCCGCAGTCTGCGGTCGACGCCTGCGCGAGTGTCACAGGCCGTATTCCTCCAGCTTGCGGTAGAGCAATTGCCGGTGGATCCCCAACCGGCGCGCGGCCTCTGCCCGATTGCCCTGGCTCTGTTCCAGCGCCGACTGGATCATCTGTTTTTCCAGCTGCGCTACCGCTTCGGGCAGGGTGCCGGTCAACGCCGACGCAACATTTGGCGGCGCTTCGCCGGCCTCGCCCAGCGCTTCCTCCAGATCCGCCGCATCGATGCTGGCGCCGCGCACCAACACCTGGCTGCGCTGCATGACGTTGCGCAACTCGCGCACATTGCCAGGCCAGCGGTGCGCGAGCAGGCGCTCCTGCGCGGCGGGCGACAGGCTCTGCGCATGCGCTGCATTGGCGCTCAGGAAGTGCTGTGCCAGCAACAGGATGTCCTGGCCACGCTCGCGCAATGGCGGCAGTTCGATCGGCACCACATTGAGGCGGTAACGCAGATCGCTACGAAAGCGCCCGTCGGCCACGCAGGCCGCCAGGTCGCGATGGGTGGCGGCCAGCACCCGCACATCCACCTTCTGCGGGCCGCTGCCACCCAATGGCGTCACCTCGCCTTCCTGCAGGAAACGCAGCAGCTTGGCCTGCATCGGCAGTGGCATGTCGCCGATTTCGTCCAGAAACAACGTGCCGCCATCGGCTTCGCGAATCAGCCCGCGCCGGTCGCTGCTGGCGCCGGAAAACGCACCCTTGCGATGGCCGAACAGCTCGCTCTCCATCAACTCCAGCGGAATGGCCGCGCAGTTGACTGCAACGAATGGCGCACTGGCGCGCGGGCTGGCGCGATGCAGCGCGCGTGCCGCCAATTCCTTGCCGGTGCCGGTTTCCCCGGTGATCAGCACCGGCAGATCAGAAGCGGCCGCCAGGCCGATGCGCTTGTGCACGGTGCGCATCGCCGGGCTGTGGCCAACCAGCGCATCGTCGTCCTCGGCCGGCGCAGACAACGCATCTGTCGCTGCAGCCCGCGCATCGGCGCGACCGAGCAGCGCGCGCTCCACCACCTCCACGATGTCGGCACGACCAACCGGCTTGACCAGATGATCGAAGGCGCCCAGCGTCATCGCCTCGATCGTGTTGCCGCTGGACACATGGGCGGTCAGCATCACCAGCGGCACCTGCCGCGCCTGCGCATCGTCCAGGCGCGCACGCAGCACCGCGATGCCATCCATGCCCGGCATGCGGAAATCCACAAACGCCATGTCGATGCCGCCTTCGCTCAACCGGGCCAGCCCGTCCGGCCCATTCTCGGCGGCGACCGCCGTATGCCCGAGCGAGCGCAAGGTGGCCTGCAAGGTGGTGCGAAACGCTGCATCGTCGTCGATGATCAGGATACGCGCCATGGCAACTCCAGAATGAAATGGGTCAGTCCGTCGGCATGTGCGTAGCGCGCGTGTCCGCCATGCGCGCGCGCGATCTCGCGCACCAGCGCCAGCCCCAGGCCATTGCCGTCGGCGCGGCCACTGACGAACGGTTCGAACAGGTGCGCAGCGATCGGTTCTGCGATCGGCGCGCCACGGTTGCAGACCTGCAGTTGCAAGATGCCCTCCACGGCTTCCGCTTGCAGCGTGACCTCGCTGCCTGGATCGGCGTGCTGCGCGGCATTGCGCAGCAGGTTGTGCACTGCACGCCCCAGTTGCTGCGGATCCAGGGTCCAGCGCAACGGCGCCGCCGGCAGCAGGACGCGGGGCGGCGGCGTGCCGGGCGGTAACGGACTGGGCTCCAGCAGCGTCGCCAGCCAGTCCTGCACCACCACCGTCTCCAGGTGCAGACGGATCGGCTGCACCATGCCGAGCAGGCTCTCGACCACGCCATCCAGACGACGAATCTGCCCCAGCATCAACTCGCCATGCGCAGCATCGTCCGGCGTCGCATCGTCGCGCGCGATCTCGTTTTCCAGCGCCAACCGCATCGTGGCGATCGGGTTGCGGATTTCATGCGCCACAGTGGCCGTCATACGCCCGAGTGCGGCAAGCCGTTCGTGCCGCGACAGCTCGTCGGCCAGCCGGCGCGTCTGCGCCAGCGCCTGCGCGTTGCGCTGCGCATAGTCGTTGACCGCCGCGCCCAGGCGGTCCAGTTCCGGCGTCCCGGTCGGCGGAATGTGCGGCGTCTCGGTGTCGGCGGCCAGCGCCTGCTGGATGCGCTGCAGGCGCTGGCTCCAGCGCCGCACCAGCACGCCCAGCGCGATGGCCGATATCGCCACCATCGCGAAGATCAGCAGCATGCCGACGACCAGGGGCCGCCATGCGTCGGCCTTGCTGGCCGGCACCCGCGTCATCGTCCATGCCGCGCTGCCGGATGCCAACGGACATGCGCTGATCAGCAGTACCTCGCGGCGACCGTCGCGACGGTACTGCGCCGCTTGCTTTGTCGTCACGCTCTGCTGCGCCGTGTTGACGATGTTGGCCCACTCCGCGGCGGGAATATCGGTCTTGTGATCGCTGCCGTCGTAGGTCGGGTACGCGTAGGCAACAAAGCCCTTGTGCAAGTCCCAGACGCCACCTTCGACGCCTGGCGCATCGGCCAGTACCAGCTGCACCACCACCGCTGCCAGGCCCACGCCATCGTCGCCGCGACGCGCCGCCTCGCTTGCCCCGGCATAGCGTTGCACGATGCGCGCGCATTGCCCGCCCAGTTGCTGGCGCGCCTCCTCCAGCCGCACTCCCTCGGTCTGCCGATACAGGCCGTACAACATCGTGGCCACGCCCAGACAGGCGGCCACGATCACCATCCAGATCAGCAACAGTTGCCGTAGCAGCGAACGGGGCATGGACGAAGCGGCCTGAAGAGGACAGCCAGTGTGCGTGAGTGCGACTGAATTAACGCAGGTTGGTCTTCACCAACGCGATGACCTCATCGCCACGCCCGCTCATCACTGCCTTGAGCAGGTACAGGCCCATGCCCTTGGCCTGTTCGAGCTTGATCGCCGGCGGCACCGCCAGCTCCTGCGTGGCGACCCGCACATCCACCAGCGCCGGACCCGAATGCGCGAAGACTTGGCGCAATGCACGCTCCAGTTGCGACGACTCATCGACACGAATGCCCAGGATACCCATCGCGTTGCTCATCGCCGCGAAATCCGGATTGCGCAGCTCGGTACCGGTATCCAGATAACCGGCCGCCTTCATCTCCATCGCCACGAATCCCAGCGAGGCGTTGTTGAATACCACCACCTTCACCGGCAGATTCAATTGCGCCAGCGAAATGAAATCGCCCATCAGCATCGCAAAACCGCCATCGCCCGATAGCGAAATGACTTGCCGACCAGGAAATGCTGCTTGCGCGCCAAGCGCCTGCGGCATCGCATTGGCCATCGAGCCGTGATTGAACGACCCCAGCAAGCGGCGCTTGCCGTTCATGCGCAGGTAACGCGCCGCCCACACCGTGGGCGTGCCGACATCGCAGGTAAACACCGCATCCTGATCGGCAATCTGACTGATCAACCGGGTCACGAACTGCGGGTGCAGCGGTTCGCCGGGATCTGCCGGGGTAATCCCCCCGCCCATTAGCAGACGCCAGAAGTGGAATTTTCTCGTATCCTTTCTCGAGGAGGTTCCATGAAGAAGTCCCGCTTTACCGACAGCCAGATCATCGCCGTGCTCAAGCAGGCCCAGGCCGGTGCGCCCGTGCCGGAGCTGTGCCGCGAGCACGGCATCAGCTCGGCCACGTTCTACAAGTGGCGCAGCAAGTTCGGCGGCATGGACGTGTCCATGGTCGCGCGCATGAAGGAGCTGGAGGAGGAGAACCGCCGGCTCAAGAAGATGTACGCCGAGGCGCAGCTCAGTACCGACCTGCTGAAGGAAGCGCTCGCAAAAAAATGGTGAGGCCATCTCAGCGACGCGAGATGGCCCAATCGGCAGTCACGAGCGGGCGTACGAACATCCGCCACGCCTGCCAGGCCTTCGCGGTGAGCCAGACCTGCTTCCGCTACCAGGCCAAGGCCAGCGAGCAGAACGCCCGGATCGCCGACTGGCTGGTCCGCCTGACGACCGCCCATCGCGACTGGGGCTTTGGCCTGTGCTACCTGTACCTGCGCAACGTGAAGGGCTTTGGCTGGAATCACAAGCGGGTCTACCGGATCTACCGCGAGCTGGAGTTGAACCTGCGGATCAAGCCGAGGAAGCGGCTGGTGCGTGAGCGGCCCGAGCCTCTGGCGGTGCCGGAGGCTATCAACCAGGTCTGGTCGATGGACTTCATGCACGACCAGTTGGCCGACGGCCGCAGCTTCCGGCTGTTCAATGTGCTCGACGACTTCAATCGCGAGGGGCTGGGGATCGAGGTGGATCTGTCGCTGCCGTCAGCCCGTGTGATCCGATCGCTGGAGCAGATCATCGAGTGGCGCGGCAAGCCCGCCGTGATCCGCTGCGACAACGGCCCTGAATACATCAGTGGCGCGTTGCTGTCCTGGGCGCAGCGGCATGGTATCCGGGTCGAGCACATCCAGCCGGGCAAGCCACAGCAGAACGCCTACGTTGAACGCTACAACCGCACCATCCGCTACGCCTGGCTCGCCCAAACCCTGTTCGACACCATCGACCAGGTGCAGGACAAAGCCACCCGCTGGCTATGGACGTACAACCACGAGCGTCCGAATATGGCGCTCGGCGGCATCACGCCTGCCATGAAGTTGGCGATGGCCGCTTAGCTCCACTTCTGGCGACCGCTAAAAGTGGGGGGATTACCCCGGCACCGCCAGATCGTCCAGCCCTTCGCGCGCCTTGCGGTAGTGCGCAAGCGATTTTTCCAGGAAGCCACGCTCTTCGCGGCGCTGTAGCTGCGGCAGCAACGCTGCGATGGTTTCGCCCACATCGGCGGCAATGCCCAGCTGCAACGGCGTGCGCCGACCAAGCGCGCTCGGGTCGCGATCCACCTGCACGATGGTCGCGTCCTTCGGGTAGAACTGCCGGTACGGAAAATCCGTGCCAAGCATGAGCAAGGTGTCGCAATTGAGCATCGCGTGATAACCGGAACTGAAGCCGATCAGGCCGGTCATGCCGACATCGAAGGGGTTGTCCCATTCCACGTATTCCTTGCCGCGCAACGCATGCACCACCGGTGCACCCAAAGTGTCGGCCAATGCCACCACTGCGTCATGCGCCCCGGCGCAGCCACTGCCGCACAACACCGTCACCGCCTTGCTCTGCTGCAGGAGCTCGGCCAATTGCTGCACATCCTCGGCGGCAGGCAGCACCCGTGGCTGACGCAGCGCCGGCCACGCACTGGAGACATGCTTGTCGACCTCCAACAACGCGATATCGCCGGGAATCACCACCACCGCCACACCTTGCTGCAGGATGGCCGAGCGCATCGCCCGATGCAGCACTTCCGGCAATTGCGCCGGGTTGGTCACCAACTCCACGAAGTGACTGCACTCGCGAAACAGCTCCTGCGGATGGGTTTCCTGAAAATAGCTCAGCCCGATCTCGGACGATGGGATATGCGCGGCAATCGCCAACACCGGCTGGCGGCTGCGATGGCAATCGAACAGCCCGTTGATCAGATGCAGATTGCCCGGCCCGCAACTGCCGGCACACACCGCCAGCTCGCCGGTCACCGCCGCCTCGGCACCCGCCGCAAACGCGGCCACTTCTTCGTGCCGCACATGCATCCACTCGATGGTCTGCATCTCGCGCAAGGCATCGGTCAAGCCATTGAGGCTGTCGCCGGTCACGCCCCAGATCCGCTCGACCCCGGCGCTCTGCAGCGTCTCGGCCAGAAAGCGCGCCAACGTCTTTTTCTTCGCCACGATGCAGCTCCGCAAGTGTGTTCAACAGGCGTGCAATGCTCCCAGCGGGGGCGTCAGTGCAATGTGCTCGTGTAGCGAGGCGCGCAAAACGCTGGAAACCAGGCGATCTATCGCGTTTGGGCACATACGCCTTACATCGGTGCCATGTAAGCGCTAGAGCATCACGTTTTGCGCGTGCTGCACGCGCATTCGCATGCGACACAGAAAGCGCAGCTGAATCTGGCGCGATGATTCATCAACTGGTCAGTCCAAAATTCATGTCGCGTTCCATCGAATAACGGAGAATTTACATCTCGGCAGCGAACGGCATCCGCCTCAGCGCCGGTCCAATCAAATAAGTACAGGTATCCCGATCATGAAGACTTCTTTGCTGGCCCTCGGCCTTCTCGCAGCCCTGCCGTTTGCGGCCTCCGCTGCTGAAAACCTCTCCTACAACTTCGTCGAAGGCGACTATGTGCGCACTCCGACCGAAGGTCGCGATGCGGACGGTTGGGGCGTGAAGGCCTCGTACGCCATCGCTCCGAACTTCCACGTGTTCGGCGATTACAGCAAGCAGAACGCTGACGACAACAACAACGTGTTCGAGAACACCGACTCGGACTTCCAGCAGTGGGGCGTTGGCGTGGGCTTCAACCACGAAATCGCCACGAGCACCGACTTCGTTGCGCGCGTTGCCTACCGCAAGCTGGACCTGGACACCCCGAACATCAACTTCGACGGCTACAGCGTTGAAGCCGGTCTGCGTAACGCCTTCGGCGAGCACTTCGAAGTCTATGCCCTGGCTGGCTACGAAGATTTCTCCAAGAAGCGTGGCATCGACATCGGCGACAACTTCTACGGCCGCCTTGGCGCCCAGGTGAAGTTGAACCAGAACTGGGGCATCAACGGCGACATCCGTATGGATGGCGACGGCAACAAGGAATGGTCGGTCGGCCCGCGCTTCAGCTGGTAAGCCGCACGTTTGACTGCAACGCGATCTCTCTCCCGCGTTGCACTGGAAGCCCGGTCCCCCGACCGGGCTTCTTTCTTTTGGGCGACCGGTTGGCGGTGTGGGCACGCAGGTCACGACACGCGTCGCTTTGCACAGGGAAGCTCGCCACCGATGTACCTGCGCCACCAGGGTTGGCCGCGCTCGCGTCGGGCCCCCAACTACCTGGCGCCTGATCCGCCAAGGCCGTGCTTGCGCCACGTGCCACGCAGCCAAACAAAAACGCCCGGTACTGCCGGGCGTTGTGTTGTGCATCTTCGCGACGGATGCCGAGGTACTACCGGACCTGGCGCGGCGAACAAAACCGAGCGGGCAATCGTCCGGGGGCGTGGCGGGGGCGCGGAACCAGACTGAAAGCTTGGTGCGCGAAGATTCCGCGCACTGGCCACGCACGGCCTGGCAGTAGGCGCGGACGTTTTGTCGACGTTCTCAGGTAAACAAGGTCTGCGGATACTCTGGCTTGCGCTCGCGTGCCAGCAGCTCCTTCAAGCCTGCTTCCGGGGTGATTTCACCGTGCAATACCGCGCGCACGGCATTGGAGATCGGCAATTCGATGCCGTGGTGTTCGGCCTGGCGCATGACCTCATCGGCCGTCTGCACCGATTCGACCACCTGGCCGATCTCGCGGATCGCATCGTCCAAGCTCTGCCCGCGCCCCAGGGCCAGACCCAGGCGCCGGTTGCGCGACAGATCGCCGGTGCAGGTCAGCACCAGATCGCCCAATCCGGCCAGGCCCATCAGGGTTTCCGGGCGCGCACCGATGACCGCGGCCAGACGTAACATCTCGTTCAAGCCCCGCGTGATCAGCCCGGCCCGTGCATTGAGACCAAGCTGCATGCCATCGGCCACGCCGGTGGCCACCGCCAGCACGTTCTTCATCGCCCCGCCGAGCTCGGCACCCACCATGTCGTCGCCGGTGTAGGCGCGGAAGGTGGGGCCATGCATCGCGTCGGCCACCACTTGCGCAAACGCCGCATCGTCGCCGTGCACGGTGATGGCGGTCGGCAGGCCAAGCGTGACTTCCTTGGCGAAGGAGGGCCCGGTCACCACGGCCAGCGGAACGCTGGGGCCGAGGATGTCGCGCGCAACCTCATGCAGGAACCGCCCGGAACCGGGCTCAAAACCTTTGGTCGCCCAGGCCACGCCGGCACCGACCGGGCGCAGCGGTGCGATCAGCCGGATGGTCTCGGTGAAGGCATGCGAGGGCACCACCACCAGGATCCAGGTGGCGTCGGCGACCGCCGCCTGCAGGTCGGTGGTGGCACGCAGGCTCTCGGGCAATGCAATGCCCGGCAGATAGCGCGCGTTCTCATGGGTGCGGTCGATGGTGTCCACCATCGCCGCATCGCGCCCCCAGAGCACGGTGGGATGACCGTGTCTGGCGAGCAGCGCGGCCAGGGCCGTGCCCCAGGAACCGGCGCCGAGAACGGCGATCTTGTGGGTCCAATCGCTCATCGGCGCAATCAACGCTTAGGCGTTGCCGGCCGGCTCGGAATCGGCCAGCGAGGTGCCTTCGTTCTGACGCTGACGCAGGGTTTCTGCGTACAGGGCTTCGAAATTGATCGGCTGCAAATAGAACGGCGGGAAGCCACCGGCCTGGATCAGGTCGCTGACCAGGGTGCGCACGTACGGGAACAGGATGTTCGGGCACTGGGTGCCGAGCAGCACGTCGATCGCCTGCGGGTCCAGGCCGACCAGGCCGAACACGCCGGCCTGCTGCACTTCGGCCACATAGGCCGTCTTGCCACCGGCGGTGCAGGTCAGGGTCACGGCCAACACCACTTCGAACGCGTTGTCGTTGAGGCGCTGCACCTTCTGGTTGAGGTTCAACTGCAGCTCGGGCTGGTTGGCGTCATTGAAGACGGCCGGTGCGTTCGGAGATTCGAAGGACACGTCCTTGACGTAAATCTTTTCGATGGTGAAGGCGGGACCAGCAGCGGCGTCGGCCGGCGCAGCGGCGCCGTTGAGGATTTCGTCGGACATTCCTAACTCCAGAAACGGTTCGGTGGATGCAGCGTTGAGTGATGCGGACGTGAAAGCGCAAGTCTCTCACGCCAGCAATGGGGGCGTGCCGGTTGCCGCACAAGGCGGATCAGCGGCCCTTGATCAGTGGCAGCTCGGCCATCTGCCAGGCAGCCACGCCGCCTTCGAGCCAGTACACCTTCTCGAAGCCGGCCTTCTTGAGCGTCTTGGCCGCGCCCGCGGAGGTGTTGCCGCTACGGCAGACCACCACCACGGGCGATGCCTTGGCGTTGGCCAGCAGCTTGCCGGCCGGATCGAACTTGGCCAGCGCCACGTTGCGGCTGCCGGCGATATGGCCCTTCTCGAAATCGGCGGTGGGCGACAGGTCGATCACCAGCGCGTTTTCGCTGTTGATCAGACGGGTCAGCTCGGCCGGCTTGAGCGCGCGATAGCCGCGGAACAGGCGCGCGACCTCGGTGACGATCAGGGCGATGGTCAGGCCCACCAGGGCCAGCGACAACATGGGGTTGCGGCCGACAAAGGCCTGCAGCTCTTCGAAATTCACGGGGTCAGGGTCAGTCGAGCGGGCGGGAATTGTCGCACAGCTGGCGCACGCGACGCCCGGCGCGCAGGGGCCAGGCTACTGGCCCTTCCACAGATCGGGCAGGCCGCTGGCCAGCCACCAGCGCTTCTGCTCGGGATTCCAGCGCCAGAGCTCGGTGCTGCGCACCAGCCGTTCGGCCTGGGTATTGCGGTTGATCACCCGCAACTCGACCTCGCGCCGCAGGTCGCCATTGGGGTCTTGACCCACGCGCACTTCGCGATAGCCGGAAATCTGCACCTGCTCGTAGCGCGAGCGTTCCAGGTCGCTGAGCGGGTGCGCCTGGGCATAGGCCGGCTCGACGAAGCCCTGCGCGGCATCGAAATCGTTCCAGCGCACGGCGGCCGTGTAGGCGGCCTGGGTGGTTTCCAGCGCACGCGCCTGGGCACGGCTGCCGGCATCGGCCACCCCGCTCAGCAGTGCCAGCCCAAGCAGCACGATCGTTGTAATGACTGCACGCATGCGTATTCCCCCGGATCCAGCCGGCATCCTACCGTTTTGGAAACGCCACGAAGCGCCCGCTCAAGGTGGCCGCAGCAGCGCCGGAGCCCAGCGCGATCTGCGCGCGCATGCCGATGCGCGCCTTGCCGCGCTGCCGGAACGTCGCCAGAAAGGCCTCCCAGCTTCCCAACTCGGACGGCTCGGCATTGGCGACCAGGTCTTCGTACACCGGCGCGACATAGCGCAGCTGGCTGTCGGCGACATAGACATCGGCGTGATGCCCGGCCAGTTGCAGCTGCAGTGTCAGCCAGCCCCAGCTGGCCAGCGTCATCAGCGAGGCCAGGCTGCCGCCGAAGGCATTGGCCTTGTCGTTGACGTTGGCCTGCAGCGGCGCCCGCAGGCGCAACGCACCATCGTGCAACCCGTCAACGGCGATGCCCATCGACAGCACCGGCGGCATGGCGATGAACTGCTGCTGCAGCGACTGCAGGGCGGATGCGAGCGTGCACGAAGGAGTCATCGGCAAAGACTAAAGACGGCGAAGGGCGGCATCATGCCGCAATGTGCTGCAAGCTTCTTGTGCACCTGCATGACATGCGGTACCGCATGGTGAATGCAGTCATCGCCACCTGCGATGTGCGGGCCAGCATCGCCCTGGTGGCGTGCAACAAACCTCTCGACATCTTGGCCAGCCCGGATCACGCGCTCGGTCAGCGAGCGGTGTCCGCCACGGTGCCTGCCGGTGGCGTTGCAGATAGCGCACCATGCCTGAAACCGCCCGCCAACGACCGTGCAATCGCCAGGCATAGCCGACGCCTGCGCGCGACGATTTGTTTACCGCGCTACGGCGCAAAGACCACCTTGCGATAGCCCTGCGCCACGCGCAACAGCGCGATGGCCTTGGCTTTCCAATGCGTACTGCGCCGCTTCTGTGCGTGCGTCAGCGGCGCATCGATCGTGCTGGTAAACACGATGTTTTCCGCAGCTGCGTGGAAGAATTTGTCCTGGATACACGCAGCCGGCGAGAGTTGATAGGTGGACAACTGATGCGCCACTGGCGACTCGTTCCAGCCGAACAAAAAAATATCGGCCATGGTGTGCCAGCGCGCCTGTGCGGCCAGCAGCAATCGCGCCGCATCCCTGCTGATGATCAGCGCGCCGGCACACACCGGCCAGCAATGCTGATACGTCGATGGCCGCACCAGGCGCAGTTGGCGCCCGGCGACATCCGCCACCTTGGCATCGAGCTTGATGCGGTTGTAGGACGGCTCCAGCCGCACGATGCTGGGACCGCCCGGCAGCCAGTGGGTGCTGCCCAGCAACGCCGGCAGTGCATCGGACAGATGCATGTCGTCTTCGAAAATCGCCGTGTAGGCGTCGTCGGAATCGGCCGCAATGCGCCACGCTGCCTGGTGACTGAGAAAACAGCCGATGTTGGACGCTGTCCACTTGCGCGGGCCGGTGCTGAAGGCATCGCCCGACCCTTCCAGCGGGCGCTCGCGTACGAACTCGGCAATCTGCTCGTCCGTCAGCGTAGCGCCATCGACGGCAGCAATGCGCTCGAACGGCAGGCCCAGCGCATCCAAGCGCGCCGACATGGCCTGCAACCGGTCGCCGCTGCGCTGCATATTGATGAGGTAGGACTTGATCACTTCGCCGCTCCAGCACGGTTGTCGGCCAGGAGCGTGACCGGATTCCCAGCGCTTGCAAGAGGTTCTGGAATGAGTCGAAGGGCGCCGGTCAGGATGCCAACACCATCGCTCCGGTTGCCGGCACTCGCCGACGATTCGCACTGGCGCCCCTGGATGCGGCGACAGTGCGCCGCTGGTGACCGGCGCTCTCGCATAATCACCTCATGACCGGCCTTGCCCATCCCGATGCTGCCTGGACCCTGATCTCGCTACGCCCCAGCGGTGAACATGCGCCGCTACGGCGGGCAGTTGCGCGGCATGGCGGACGGGTACTTGCGCTGTCGCCGTGGCGCTTGCAGACCAACGACACCGCACAGGCGCGGGACGCGCTGCGGCAGGCGCTGGCAGCGCCGATTGCGATCTTCACCAGCCCGGCAGCGGTGCAGGCCGCGCATCGTCTGGCGCCGCTGCAGCGCCCGGCGCAGGCGCACTGGGTCAGCGTGGGCGAAGGCACTGCGCGCGCACTGCACGCCTGCGGCATCGACAGCGTGGTGCGGCCGGCGCGCATGGACAGCGAAGGCCTGCTTGCGCTGCCCTTGCTGCAGGCGCCGCTACAGGCCGTCGGGCTGATCACCGCCCCCGGCGGACGCGGCATGCTGGCGCCAACGCTGCAGCAGCGCGGTGCGCGCATCGTGCGTGCCGATGTCTATCAACGCATCCCGCTGCGCTTGCGCGCCTCGGCCATCCAGGCATTGTCGCTTGCGCTGGCGCGCAGCGTGCTGGCGCTCAGTAGCGCCGAAGCGCTGGCACTGGTTCTGCAGCAGCTGCCTGCCGAACTGGTCGCTGCGTGGCAACAGCGCCCTGTGGTGGCATCCAGCGATCGCATGCTCGAAGCCGCACACGCCGCTGGCTTCGTGCATGGCATGCGCGCACAAGGCCCGCTGCCGTTGCAGCTTGCAGCTGCTGCCGAAGCGGCGATCATGACACCACCGCGACCTTGCTGAACTGCGAACTCAAGCACAGCTTGCCGCCATCCGGCGCTGCACGCCATGCTGTGTGCGATGACTGCGGCGCCTGCGCCGGTCGTGACTGCCCGAGGATGTCCGAATGACCGAAATGCCCGCTCCTGCGCGACGCTTTCCCTTGGCATGGCTGCTGCTTGTCGTGGCCGTGGCGGCCGTCGGCGTGGCGCTGTTGCTGGGCTGGCGGGCGTGGCAGAACTATCAGGCAACGCAACTGCAGGCCGCGCAGGCGCAGCAGCAACGCTGGGACGCTACCCAGCAACTGCTGGAGACGCTGCGCCGCGATCAGCGCCTGGCCAATGAGCGCCTGCAGGATGCGTCGGCCACCAACCGCGTACTGCGCGACGAGATGCTGGGCCTGAGTCAGCGCAGCGCCTTGCTCGAAGACACCGTGCAAAAGCTGGCCGACCCCAACCGTCATGGCGCACAGGCGCTGCGCCTGGATGAAGTGGAGCTGCTGCTGCGGCTTGGCCAGCAGCGCCTGAGTATCGCCGGCGATGCCGATGGCGCGCGGCGCGCCTATGCGCTGGCCAACAGCGCACTCAACGGCATCGACGACCCCGGTTACCTCAATCTGCGTCAGGCATTGGTGCAGGAACGCGATGCGCTGGAGCGTCTCGGGGCCGGCCCGCAGGCGGAGGCCGGCAAGAATCTGGACACCTTGGCCGCCGAGTTGCAGCGCCTGCCGGAACAGACCGTACAGGCCAGCGACGCGGCGCAACCGTGGTGGCAAAAGGCGCTGGCGCCGCTGGTGGACATCCGTCCCAGCCGCGGCGACGCCTTGCTGACCGGCGCCGACCGGCGTGCTGCGCGCGATGCCGTGCAGATCGAAATCAGCCTGGCCCGCGCGGCCGCCGAACGTGGCGATGCTGCCGGTTTTGCGCAATCGCTGCGCCGCGTGGACACCTGGGCCACCCGGCTCTGGCCGGATTCGCCGCAACGTCGTCAGCTGCGTGCACGCTTGCGCAGCCTGCAACAAGCGCCACTGCGTCCGCGCCTGCCGGAGCTGGGCACCACCCTGCTGCAACTGCAGGCCATGCGTGAAGGGAGATCCACCCAATGAAAGTGTTGCGTACCGTCTTGATCCTGCTGGTTGCCGTGGCGCTGGGCGTGCTCGGCGCACAGTGGCTGTCGCACCAGAACAGCTACGACCTGGGCAATGTCGTTGTCAGCGTGGGCGGTAACGACTATCACGCCGCCATGCCGCAGGCGCTGCTGATCCTGCTGATCGCATTGCTGGTGCTGTGGCTGCTATGGACGTTGATCAGCCTGCCCTTCCGCGTGTGGGGCAAGTACCGCCGCAACAAGGGCCGTGCGCGTTTGATCGAAGGTCTGCGCGCTGCCGATCATGGCCAGTGGCAGCGCGCCGAGCGGCTGCTGGTCAGTGCCAGCGAAGACGACGAGGTGAGCGGCATTGCCCTGGCCAGCGCGGTGCGCGTGGCCGATGCGCGCGGCGACGAGGCGGCGGCCACCGCACTTGCAAAGCAACTGGCCGAGCGCGACCCGACAGGATATGCGCTGTTGCAGGGCGAGCGGCACCTGGCGCGCCAGCGCCCGGTGGATGCGATCAACGCACTGGATAGCGCCAACGCGCAGCCGTTGCCGGCGCGCGGCCTGCTGTTGCGCACCCACGCCCTGGCGCAGATCGGCCGCGCCGACGAAGCCTATGGCCAGCTCGGCGCCCTGCGTCAGCAGGCGGTCCTGGCGCCCGATGCCTACAGCACGCTGGAAGCGACGCTGGCCGAGCAAACCCTGTTGCAGGCCAGCGACGCCAATGCACTGGCCGAGCGCTGGGAAACATTGCCCAAGGCATTACGCACCATTCCCGCAGTGGTGGGCGCCTATGCGCAGCGCGCGGCCGTGCTGCATTGGGACGATGCCGCCGTGCACAGCCTGGAACAGGCGCTGGACGCGCAATGGGACGAATCGCTGGTGCGCCTGTACGGCGTGCTGCCGTTGGAAAAATACGATTCGCGCCGCGCCAGCGCGCAACGCTGGCTCACCCAATATCCCGACAGCCCAGGTCTGTTGCTGACCCTGGCGCGGCTTGCGCGGCATCAACAGCAGTGGTCGCAGGCCGAGGAATTCCTGCATCGCGCCATCGCAGCCGGCGCCGGCGGTGAGGCCTGGGAAGAGCTCGGACACGGGTTTGCCGCCTCCGGCGACCTGCTGTCGGCACAGCATTGCTACGCCAATGCCTTGCGCGCCGCACGCGGCGAGCCGGTGATCGAGGGCATGCCACAGCAGTCGTTGCGCGGGCCGGTCATCACCACGGACGACACCGCGCCACTCGGTCCGCACGCGGCGGACGATCGCATTCTGTAGTCGGAACAGCGGCGGTATGCGATGTGCCTACCGCCGCATTGCACTCCGAAGAACGAGGCGACTGCGCGCCAAGCGGGCATCTACTTCATCGCAGAAGCTGACGTCGCGTTGTTAGCCATACAGCGATGGAATTAAGGATGGCGGACCGGCAACGGCAGGATTCAACGGCCGCTTCTGCAAATCCCCAGTCCCGAATGCCCAATCCCGTACCGCACCGGCGGCATCAGCGCTCGACGATGGCCACCACGCCCATGCCGCCGGCAGTGCAGATCGAAATCAATGCACGACCGCCGCCGCGTTCTTCCAGCTGCTTGGCAGCGGTGGCCACCACGCGTGCGCCAGTGGCGGCGAATGGGTGGCCGGTGGCCAGCGACGAGCCCAGCGGATTGATCTTGTCCGGATCGATGCGACCCAGCGGCGCATCCAGCCCGAGGCGATTGCGGCAGTAATCCTCGCTTTCCCAGGCGCGCAGCGTGCACAGCACCTGCGCGGCGAAGGCCTCGTGGATTTCGTAGATATCGAAGTCCTGCAGGGTCAGGCCCTGGCGCGCCAGCATCTGCGGCACCGCGATGGTGGGCGCCATCAGCAGGCCTTCGCCATGCACGAAATCCACTGCCGCCACCTGTGCATCGCGCAGGTAGGCCATCGGCGTGTGGCCATGCGCCAGCGCCCAGGCTTCGCTGGAGAGCAGCACCGCGGCGGCGCCATCGGTGAGCGGGGTGGAGTTGGCGGCGGTGAGCGTGCCGCGGCCGGAGGTCTTGTCGAATGCCGGGCGCAAGGTCGCGAGTTTTTCCAGCGAGGTGTCGGCGCGCAGGATGTTGTCGCGCGAGACGCCGCGGAATGGCGCGATCAGGCTGTCGAAGAAGCCGCGCTCATAGGCAGCGGCCAGCTTGTGGTGCGAGGCCACCGCCCATTCGTCCTGCGAATCGCGCGAGATGTTCCATTCCTTGGCCATGTCTTCGCAGTGGTCGCCCATGCTCTTGCCGGTGCGCGGCTCGGCCACGCCGGGAAATTCGGGCTTGAGTTCGGCCAGCTTGAAGCCGCGCAGCAGGGCCTTGAGCTTGTCGCCGGTGGCCTTGGCGCGGTTGGCGGCCAGCAGCCGTGCGCGCAACTTCTTGCCGTACACGATCGGCACTTCGGAGGTGGTGTCAGAGCCGCCGCCGATACCCGAGTCGATCTGCCCCAGCGCGATCTTGTTGGCGATGGTGATCACCGAATCCAGGCTGGTGCCGCAGGCGCGCTGCAGGGTGATGCCCGGCGTCAGCGGCGACAGACCCGACGACAGCGCCGCCTCGCGCGCCAGGTTCCAGTCGGCGGAGTGCTTGATCACCGCGCCCATCGCCACTTCGCCCAATTGCTGCCCATGCAACCCGAAGCGCTCGACCAACGCGCCCAGCGTGCGCACCGACATGCCCAGGTTGCCCACATCCGCATACGCGGTGTTCTGACGACAGAACGGGATACGAACGCCGCCCAGAATGGCGACGGGACGGGCTGCGGGCATCGGTTGACCTGGCATGGAGGACTCGGGGACATGGCCTGCACAGGGCCGGCAGGCATAATGGCCGCAGTGTAGCTTCGACCCCGTGATGGGCCAACCGCGAATCATGAGCAAGACCGAACAACGCGTCACCGCCATGGGTGTGCTGGCGCTGGAATTGACCGGCGGAAGCGCCCCCGAGCGGGGCGCCTTGGCGCCCGCGCAGGCTGGCATGCTGGCCGAACGCATCGGCCGCGACTTGGCGCAATGGATCCCGGAAGTCCGTGATCTGGAGTTGAGCGTGGCATTGGCGCATTTCGATCCGGCCGAGGTACTGCGACCGGGCTGGCCGCTGCACCGGCGCCTGGAAGAGCTGCAGGCGCGTGCGCCAGGGCGCGACCAGGGCCCGCGGGTGCTGGCCTTCGGTGCCGACGCGCAAGGCGAGATTCCGCTGCCGTTCCAGGCCGATGCGCAGCTCACCGGTGGTGGGCTGCGCGTCTTGCCGTTTTTGCTCACCGGCGACCCACAGATCGTGGCCACCGTGGCCGAGGCGATGGAGGAGGTGCTGTTGGCCCAGGGCATGGCCCAGGCCGATACCGCGCTACTGGCGCAGGAGAGCTTCGGTGCGCGCATCGAACATGCCCGGTATCTCACCGCGCACGATCTGGCGGCGATGATGTCGATGCAATACGACAACCAGGGCCTGGCACCGCTGTGGCCGCTGATTGAAGCCGCCCTGCTCGCGCCCACCAGCGAAGAGTGGCTGGAGCAGGCGCCGGAACCGGTCCTGCGCTATGTCGATGGCGAAGTGCGCATTGCCCTGTTCGATCCGGCCGGCTGGTGCGATTACTACGCGCACGACCGCGAACACTGCGAGCGCCTGCGTGGGGTCTACGAACAATTCCTCTCGCGCCAACGGCAAATGGCCGCGGTGCTGGAGGCGCACGGACTACCGGTGCTCTACGTGCATGTGGAGCCGGATCAGGATCCGCGGCAGGCGTTGGCAAGCTAGCGCTTACCGTTAACTCGCTTGAGTTATCTCGGATTTCACGGACGAATACACATGAAGCATTACGCAAAGTCTCGTCGATTTGGATTGGTCGCAGTCGCTGGACTTTTCACATGTAGCGTAATCCATAGAGCCGAATCCGCTCCTGCTCAATCTAACTGAACCGTCGACGCCGATTCGATGGCTGCTTCGCCTGCCTTCTTGGATTCGTACAATTTGCACCTCGATTACGAGATGACAGTAGAGGTGCTTGCGACCATCGATGAGGACGACAAAGTTGAAGGCACATCAGTTTCCAGGTCATCTCGCAACAGACTAGTTGATCGCGCGGCAATGGCTGCAGTCGAACATTGGCGTTACCATTGCCAGGGCACCCCTGGAACGGTGTTATTGACTGTTCGAATTCCTGCGCCGCGCTGCAAGCTTGACAGCGATTCATGGCGAGAGCACCGGCCGATCTATCCTGAGCGACTGACACGCGAGCGCGTAAAAGGATCTGTTGAACTGAGCCTGCGCCCGGGCGCCGATGGCAGGACGGAAGTCAGTCTAAAAACAGGTAGCGGCCATGCCGACGCTGACAATGCCGTGCTCGATGCCGCGCGTAAATGGCGTTTCTCGTGCGACTCCTCATCCGCACCAACACAAACTGCGCTCACTACTGAGCAATTCAATTTTTCGGGCTCCTCTATTCCAGAAAAGCAAAAGGTAAAAGCTCCGTCTTACAGCGACGAATTGAGAACGACTGTTCGCGACACCCTTCCGATGGAGTATGCACATGCAGGGCAATTTCTTAACGACCTGCCGAATCGGAACGATGTGGAATTGAACAAGGAACTGGTCGCACCAGGCTTAAAGGTTTACACGACCAGTCTTAAGAAAGTCATGGAGCAGATCCTTTCATCCGACCAACTCGAGCAACCCGATGTAACGACATGGACGATTTTTATGCCTCCGCATCCGTGGGCGCCCTCGGTAATACGTACGCGCAGCGAGACAGTCACCGACGAGCCAAGTGGTCAGCGTCGTCCAATTACCCGGATCAACTACCTGTGCGAGTCGATCACCACGAACTGCGCACAAGTTGAAAACCGTGTTAGCGAGATGGTCAAGCCCGTGTCAGCCACCCAGTGATTTCCCCAGCCGCGTCTCATCGCGACCGGGGATTGGAAGTTAGCGCGTGGCAGCCTGCGCGTTGTCGGTGGTGATCACGCCGCAGGCCAGGCGGCCGCCCGCGTTGCCGGTGGGCTGGGTTTTGTAGTCGTCTGCGTCGGCATGCACGATCACCGCGTGGCCGGCGATATCGAACTGGTCGGCCTTGCCCAGATTGACGTTGCTGGAGACCGGGCCGTCGATGGTGGCGTTACCCTGCGCGTCGGCGGTGATGTTGGGCATGTCGCCACCGTGGTGCGGGTCGGCGCTGATATTGCCGTGATCGGATTGGGACGGGTTGAAATGGCCGCCGGCGCTGCTGCCGTCCGGTGCGCTGCAATCGCCCTTTTCGTGGATATGGAAGCCATGCTCGGTATTGGGCTTGAGGCCGCTGAGCTGACCGGTGACGCGCAGCGCGCCGTCGACGGTCTTGAACGTCACCGTGCCTTTGACGTCATTGCCCTTGGTCGGCTTGAGCTCGGCGGTCGCGGTGGTGGTGGCTGCCGCTTCGGTGACCATGGAGGCGGCGTGTTCGCCACCGTGCGCCGCTTCGGCCGGCGTGCTGGCCTGCGGTGCGGGTGCCGGCTCGGCCGGCGCTGGTTCATCGCGCTTGCACGCAGTCAGCACCAGGGCGGTGGCCAGAAACAATGTGGTCGGAACAATGCGCATGGAGTACTCCTGAAGAAAGGCCGCAACTGCAGCCGTTGATGCCCCGACTCAGGGCTGCGAAGGGGGCGTGCCCCATTGGGTGACGCGAATGACGCCACAGGCCAGGCGCGCACCGGCATTGCCGCTGGGCTGGCTGCGATAGTCGTCGGGGTCGGCATGCACGATCAGCGACTTGCCGATCACGTCGGTCGGGGCGCCATCGCCCAGACTGATGCCGGACAGAATCATGTCCAGATGCGCCACGCCTTCGGCGTCTGCACGCAGATTGTCCATGTCGCCCAGATGATGCGCGCCGCCACCGGCACGCCCGTGCGGCGCACCGGCCGGGTTGAAATGCGCGCCGGCGCTGCTGGCGTCGGCTGCGCTGCAATCGCCGCGTTCGTGCACATGGAATCCGGACACGGCGCCCGGACGCAAGCCGCCGATGGTGCCGGTGAGGCGAATGCCTTGCAGCGCCGGCACCAGCACTACCCGACCGCTGACCAGGCTGCCCGAGGCAGATGCCAGCGCCGCCTCGGCTTGCTGCACCGGGCGCGCAGGCACCACCCGCGCCGCTGGCGGCGGAGGCGCCTTGGGCGGCGGCGGCGTGCTGCTGCAGGCGGCCAGCGCCAGCGCGGTGAAGGCAACGATCGTGGGCGACCGGTAACGCATCGAGCAGTTCTCCTGATCAGGCTGGAAACCTATGCGGGTGCATGTTCACGTGTCATGAAATGCACTTGGGACAGCCCCCGAGTTTACGGGGTAGGTGTCGCTGGCCGGAGATGCGCAAACGTGCTCGCACCGCCCCTGTCCCGCAGCCGGGAGAAAAACTCGACTGCAAAGAGCGATGCCGCCCTGCCCGACTGTCTTGCCTTCTCCCGCGTGCGAGGGAAGCCGCTCGAAGGACGGATGGCGGCGTCGCGCGCCGCCGGATACTCGAGACAGTGGCGCGTGCGAGCAAACAACGAGGAGTTCATGCACGCGTGCTGCCGCGATGCTCGTCAAGCTCGCCTGTTTCGCTGCGTGGATCAAACACCTGCGCGTAGTCCGGCTTTTTGCAGGTGCCCCTCACTCCCTCTCACGCAGGTGGGAGAGGGGCTCACCTCCGCGTGCGGGCTGATCAGCGGCGCTTGCGGCCCGGCCCCAGCTTGCGGGTGACTGTGTTGCGGCCCAGTCCCAGGCGGGCGGCGGCTGCGGCACGACGGCCCTGGGTGAGTTGCAGCGCCGCTTCCAGCAAGGTCCTGTCCAGGCGCTCGCGCGCTTCGGCGTGCAGGCCCTGGGCACCTTCGCTCAGGCGTTGCGCGGCCCAGCTGGAAAGCATGTCGTCCCACTGCCCGTCGCTGCGACCGCTGCGGTGACGACGGCCACCGCGCGCCAGTGCGGCGTCCACGTCGACCACGTCGATGATGTCCGACGTCGCCAGTGCCGCCAGGCGCCAGCACACGTTTTCCAGTTCGCGCACATTGCCGGGCCAGTCGTACTGGCGCAGGTCTTCCAGCGCGGCCGACGAGAGCCGCTTGGGCAGCATGTCGAGCTTGCGCCCGGCCATGGCCAGGAAATTTTCGGCCAATTGCGCGATGTCGCCGCGCCGTTCGCGCAGCGGCGGCAATTGCAGGCGCACCACATCCAGGCGATGCAGCAGATCGGCGCGGAAGCGGCCTTGTTCGACCAGCGCTTCCAGGTCCTGGTGGGTGGCGGCGATCACGCGCACATCGACGCGAATCAATTCGCGCCCACCGACGCGGAAGAATTCGTTCTCTGCCAACACGCGCAGCAGCCGGGTCTGCAGCGGCAATGGCATGTCGCCGATTTCGTCCAGAAACAGCGTGCCGCCATCGGCCTGTTCGAAGCGGCCGATATGCCGTTTGGTCGCTCCGGTGAACGCGCCGGTTTCGTGGCCGAACAATTCGCTTTCCAGCAATTCGGCAGGAATGGCAGCCGTGTTGAGCGCGACGAAGGGTTTGCGCGCACGCGGGGATTCGTTGTGCAGCGCACGCGCCACCAACTCCTTGCCGGTACCGGTTTCGCCATTGATCAGCACCGACAGCGGCGCCTGTGCCAGGCGGCCGATCGCGCGGAACAAGGCCTGCATCGCGGGCGTGTCGCCGATCAACGAGGCCGAGCCTTCGGCCAGCCGCGTGGCGAGGATCTCTTCGACGCCGGCATCGGCGTCCGGCAATGCGCGCGCGGCCAGTGCCACCGCATCGTCCAGGTCGAACGGCTTGGACAGGAACTCGTGCGCGCCGCCGCGGAAGGCGCCAGCGGTGCTGGCAACATCGGTGTAGGCCGACATCACGATCACCGGCAACTGCGGGTGCTTGGATTTGAGTTTGTCGAGCAGGGTCAGGCCGTCTTCGCCGGGCATGCGCACGTCGGTAAACAGCAGATCCGGCGTGGGCCGCATGGCCAGCGCCTGCAGCGCGGCCGCGGCGCTGTCGAAGCCGTCCACGGCGTAGCCTGCATCGCGCAAGGCGGTGGACAGCACGAACCGGACCGACCGGTCATCGTCGACCACCCAGATGTGGGATACGCCGGCGGCCTCAGCCATGTGGATGCTCCTTGTCGTGATCGCCGGCCAGCTCGGGCAGCAGCAGGGTGAAAACGGTATGGCCCGGACGCGAGCGATAGGTCAGCGTGCCGTGGTGCTCGCGCGAGACCTGCTGGGCCAGCGCCAGGCCCAGCCCGCTGCCTTCGGCACGGCCGCTGACCAATGGCAGAAACAGGTGCTCGGCCAGTTCTTCCGGCACGCCGCCGCCGTCGTCGATGATCTCCAGCCGCAGCGACATCGCATGCACGCGGTCGCGGATGCGCTGGCCGTGCTCCACGCGGGTGCGCAGCGTCACGCGCGTGGCGCCGGCCTGGAAGGCGTTGCGCACCAGGTTCCAGACCGCCTGGGTCAAACGGTCGCCATCGCCCAGAATGTCCGGAATGCTGGGGTCGTAGTCGCGCTGCACCTGCACCGACCAGCCACCCTCGGCTTCGGCCAGGCGCAACACCCGTTCGAGCACCACATGAATGTTGAGGCGATCGTGCGGGCGCGCCGGAGTGGGCGAGAGCAGCCGTTCGAGCAGGGTGTTGAGGCGCTCGATCTCGGTGCCGATCAGTTCGATCAGTTCGCGTTCGTCTTCATCGCGCCCGGCCGCGCGGCGCGCCAGCAACTGCGCGGCGCCCTTGAGCCCGGCCAGCGGGTTACGCAGCTCGTGCGCCAGCCCCTTGAGCGCAGCGCTCAAGGCGTTGGGCAGGGCGTGGGTGGGATCGAGCGCGGGGAATTCGTCGACCGGGTGGGTTTCCAGCAGCCAGCCGCCGTCGTCCAGCCGCGACAGCCAGCCCTCGGCAAAGCGCGGCGCGTCGTTGGGCAGGCCCAGCGCCAGCCGGTGCAGGCGCAAGACGTCGCGCTCGTCGTTGAGCAGAAAGCGCGCCAGCGCGTCGCCCTGCACTTCCAGCGCGGCCAGGGGCTGTTCGACCAACCGCCGTGCGCTGACCCCGAGCCAGCGGGCAAACGCCGGGTTGACCCCCAGCACGCGGCCCTCGCGGTCGGCCCAGGCGACCGGTGTGCCCAGGCTGTCCAGCGATGGCATGGAAGAGGACGTCACCATTGCACCAATTTAGTGCAAACCGCAGCGCCATGCATCGATGTCGCGCGAAGCGAAGCGTACGGAGACACCATGTGGGCCGGACGGAGGCGGGTCGCACCGATCCAGCGTGCATCCGCGCCGGCAGTCATGGGCGTGGGGCTGGTCATGCAGGCACCTCGGCAGTGGTTCCGCGCCCAACGGGCGGCGGGGAAAACGGACCCGGCTGGGCGATCCCGGCCGGGTCGTGGCGCCACCCGCGGCAGCGCGGCCGCGGGTGTGCATGCTCAGGACTCGTACGCGGCTTCGCCGTGCGAGGTGATGTCCAGGCCCTCGCGCTCGGCTTCTTCGCTGACGCGCAGGCCGAACACCAGCTTTGCGACCAGAAAGCCCACCACCGACACCACGCCGATCCAGCCGACCGTGATCCCGACGCCCAGCGCCTGGATGCCGACCTGATGCACGATGTCGTAATCGCCGCCCTTCTGGCCGCCCAGCGAGGCCGCCGAGAACACGCCGGTGAGGATCGCGCCGATGATGCCGCCCAGGCCATGCACGCCGAACACGTCCAGACTGTCGTCGGCGCCCAGCAGGCGCTTCAGACCGGTGACGCCCCACACGCACAGCACGCCGGCGGCAAGGCCAATCACGATCGCACCGAACGGACCCACGGTGCCGCAGGCCGGGGTGATACCGACCAGGCCGGCCACCATGCCCGAGGCCACGCCCAGTGCGGACGACTTGCCCTTGATGATCTTCTCGGTCAGCGACCAGCCCAGGATGGCGGCGGCGGTGGCCAGCAAGGTGTTGAGGAAGGCCAGCGCCGCACCGGCATTGGCTTCCAGGTTGGAACCGGCGTTGAAGCCGAACCAGCCCACCCACAGCAGCGAGGCGCCGACGAAGGTCAGGGTCACGTTGTGCGGCTTGATCGCCTCACGCCCCAACCCGGCGCGCTTGCCGACGAAATAGGCGCCGACCAGGCCGGCAACACCGGCATTGATATGCACCACGGTGCCGCCGGCAAAATCCAGCGCGCCCAGTCCGAACAGGTACCCGCCGGTGGCCCAGACCATGTGCGCCAGCGGCAGGTAGCCGAAGGTGAACCAGATCACCGAGAACAGCAGTACCGCGGCGAACTTGGCGCGTTCGGCAAAGGCGCCCACGATCAGCGCACCGGTGATGCCGGCGAAGGTCGCCTGGAACGCGACGAACACGTATTCCGGCAAGCTCACGCCCTTGGTGAAGGTCGCCGCCAGGGTTTCGATGGTGACGCCCTTGAGCAGCGCCTTGTCCAGGTTGCCGATCCACGCGCCTTCGCCGGAGAACGCCAGGCTATAGCCGTACAACACCCACAGGATGGTCAGCAGCGAAAAGACTGTGGCGACCTGGATCAGCACCGACAACACGTTCTTGGCGCGCACCATGCCGCCGTAAAACAGCGCCAGGCCCGGCACCACCATCATCAGCACCAGCAGGGTGGAGGTCAGCATCCAGGCGACATCGCCCTTTTCCACTACCGGTGCGGCTTCGGCGGCGGCGGCCGGCGGGGTGGCCGGCTGCGCCGATGGCAGCGGTTCGGTGGTGACCGGCTCGGTCGGCAGCGGGGTGACCTGCGGGGTGGACTGCGCATGCGCACTGCCCATGCCGCCCACCATCAGCGCGCTGAACAGCATCAGCATGCACACGCTGTAGAACCGGGCTTTCCACCCGGCAAAAAGAGCTGTCTTCATACGAACTCCGGGGGTGGTGGGGTCAGAGCGCATCGGCGCCGATCTCGCCGGTGCGGATGCGCACCACCTGCTCGATCGCGGTGACGAAGATCTTGCCGTCGCCGATCTTGCCGGTGCCGGCGGCGTTCTGGATCGCTTCGACCACCGCGTCCAGACGGTCGTCGGTGACCACCGTTTCGATCTTGATCTTGGGCAGGAAGTCGACGACGTACTCGGCGCCGCGGTACAGCTCGGTGTGGCCTTTCTGGCGCCCGAAGCCCTTGACCTCGGTTACGGTGATGCCCGACACGCCAGCTGCAGACAAGGCCTCGCGGACCTCGTCGAGCTTGAACGGCCGGATGATGGCGGTGATCAATTTCATGCGCATACCCCGAATGGTGGAAAGAACCGGCCGGCATTGCGCCGCCCGGCGGTGTCAGTCACCTGGATGCCTACCCCGGCATCCGATCGTTCGCGATTGCGCGGACCCCAGCAGATGCCATGCATCCGCCTCGTGGGAGAGGTCAGGCCCGCGCGCCGCGAACGATGTGCTCTCTCGTTACCCCTGTGATCCACGGCCGGAGCCCTGGATCGATCGAACATGTGCGGCGATGGCGGAGGTGGGAGGGGGGCCTCCGCCATCACCGCGGTGGAACTCAGTTGCCGTAGTACAGCTGGTACTCCAACGGGTGGGTCGCAGCGCGGAACTTGGTGACTTCCTGCATCTTCAGCGCGATGTAGCCGTCGATGAAGTCGTCGCTCATCACGCCGCCGGCCTTGAGGAACTCGCGGTCCTTGTCCAGCGCTTCCAGGGCCTGGTCCAGGCTGGAGCACACCTGCGGGATCAGCTTCTCTTCTTCCGGCGGCAGGTCGTACAGGTCCTTGTCGCTCGGGGCGCCCGGGTCGATCTGGTTCTTGATGCCGTCCAGGCCGGCCATCATCAGCGCGGTGAAGGTCAGATAGCCGGACTGCAACGGATCGGGGAAACGCATTTCGATACGGCGCGCCTTCGGGTTGGTGACCCACGGAATGCGGCACGAGGCCGAACGGTTACGCGCCGAATAGGCCAGCATCACCGGCGCCTCGAAGCCCGGGACCAGGCGCTTGTAGCTGTTGGTGCCGGAGTTGGCGAAGGCGTTGATCGCGCGGGCATGCTTGAAGATGCCGCCGATGTACCACAGCGCCAGCTGCGACAGGCCGCCGTAGCCGTCGCCGGTGAACAGGTTGACGCCGCCCTTGGCCAGCGACTGGTGCACGTGCATGCCCGAGCCGTTGTCGCCCACGATGGGCTTGGGCATGAAGGTGGCGGTCTTGCCGTTGCGGTAGGCGACGTTCTTGATGATGTACTTCATCGTCAGCAGTTCGTCGGCCTTCTGCACCAGCGAGCTGAACTTGGTGCCGATCTCGCACTGGCCGGCGGTGGCCACTTCGTGGTGGTGCACTTCGGTTTCGATGCCGACCTGTTCCAGCGTCTTGATCATTTCCGCGCGCAGGTCGTGCAGGCTGTCGGTCGGCGGAACCGGGAAGTAACCGCCCTTCACGCCCGGGCGGTAACCGCTGTTGCCGCCGTCGTATTTTTCGCCGGTGTTCCAGGCCGCCTCTTCCGAACCCACCTGGAAGAAGGTGTGGCCCATGTCGTTGGCAAAGCGCACCGAATCGAAGATGAAGAATTCCGGCTCTGGGCCGAAGAACGCCTGGTCGGCGGTGCCGGAGGATTTCAGATAGGCCTCGGCGCGCTTGGCGATGCCGCGCGGATCGCGCTCATAGCTCTGCATGGTGGCCGGGTCGAGGATGTCGCAGGTCAGCACGAGGGTCGGATCGGCGAAGAACGGATCCAGGTACGCGGTGCCCGCGTCCGGCAGCAACACCATGTCCGACTCGTTGATGCCCTTCCAGCCCGCGATCGAACTGCCGTCGAACATCTTGCCTTCTTCAAACAGCGCCGGCTCGATGATATTGACCGGGAAGGTGATGTGCTGCTGTACACCACGCATATCGACGAAGCGCAGGTCGACGAACTCGACCTTGTTGTCCTTGATCAGCTTTTCAACATTTTCCACGGACATCGGAAGAAACCTCAGCAGGAGTTAAGTGGCTCGTGGGCGGTAGTACAGCAGGGATCGTGCCAAGCGATCGCGCTTCACAAGCCCTTGATTTTGCTGACATCGCTCGCGACCGTAACAGCTACATCGCACTATTCAAGTGCAAAAAGTAAAACCGGATGCACCAATGTGGTGCATGCCGCAATGCACTATCCTGGCGCCTCCCTCACCCCTGCCCAGTCCGATGTCCGATCTGATTTCCGCCCTGTTGTTGGGCATTCTCGAAGGCCTCACCGAATTCCTGCCGATCTCCAGCACCGGCCACCTGCTGATCGCCGAACAATGGCTCGGACGCCGTTCTGACTTCTTCAATATCGTCATCCAGGCTGGCGCGATCCTGGCCATCTGCCTGGCGCTGCGGCAGCGCCTGTGGGGCCTGGCCACCGGCCTGGGCGAGCGCGCCAACCGCGACTACGTGCTCAAGGTCGGCGTGGCCTTCCTGGTCACCGCGGTGGTCGGGCTGGTCGTGCGCAAGGCCGGCTGGCAATTGCCCGAAACGCTCCAACCCGTCGCCTGGGCATTGTTGATCGGCGGGGTATGGATGCTGGTGGCCGAACACTTCGCCGGCAAGCTGCCCGAGCGCGATGTGGTGACCTGGAAGGTGGCCATTGCAGTGGGCCTGGCGCAGGTCGTGGCCGGTGTCTTTCCCGGTACGTCGCGCTCGGCCTCGACGATCTTCATCGCCATGCTGCTGGGCCTGAGCAAGCGCTCGGCAGCGGCGGATTTCGTGTTCATGGTGGGCATTCCGACCATGTTTGCGGCCAGCGGTTACGCGCTGCTGGAGATGTACAAGGAAGGCGGTTTCGGCACCGAAAACTGGACTGACGTGGCGGTGGCCTTCGTGGCGGCGACCATCACCGGCTTTGTGGTGGTCAAGTGGCTGCTGGGCTATATCAAGAAGCACCGGTTCACGGTGTTTGCGGTGTACCGCATGCTGCTGGGCGCCGCCCTGCTGCTGTGGTTGCCGGCGGCTGCGGGCTGACACCCGACCGCCCCTACCTGGCCTACAGGTCGCGATGGTTGCGCCATGCGGGCCAGGGCCGCCAGGAACGCAAAGCGTCGCCCCCGAGAGATTGTGGACGGCAGGCTGGGCACTGCAGCGGGCTGGCGACAGCAGCCGGCTCCGGGCAGCGCCCGCGCCCGCCTGGCAGTGCGCGCGGTCGTTGGTTGGCGCTCCGGGGCGTCCACGTCGTGACGCCGGTCATTGCCCCGGGCGCACGCTGGCGGTATCACTGACGCATCGATCTCCGGGAGCTGCGCATGCGTGCCGTGTTCTTCGCCCCTGCACTGCTGGCGGCGGGCGTGACGGCCTGCGGGTCGAGTGCATCGCCGGACCCGCCCGGCGCCAACCACGCCGCTGCGCGGGCGCCGGTTGCCACTCCTCCTGACACGGACAACGTCCCGTTGCGCACCGCCCTGCGTGCGCAGCACTGGCAGCTGCAGCAGGCCAGCGATGCGCATGGCACGGCCTTGCGCAGCCTGTTCGTGGACGGCGTGCCGCCAGTGCAACTGGACTTCGACGCTCAGCGCATCCAGGTCAGCCAGACCTGCAACGCGCTGGGCGCCAACTACAGCGTGGAGCAGGCGCACGCGCAGATTGGCCGGGTGGTCTCGAGCAAACGGATGTGCGCCAATGCACGCCGGATGGCGCAGGAACGCGCGGCCAGCGACCTGTTGTCCGGGCGCTTCGCGGTGGTCATGGACAACGCGGCGGCCGCGCCCCGCCTGACCCTGACCCGCAGCGACGGCACCCGGCTGCTCTTCAGCGGCACGCCCACCGCCGACACCCGGTATGGCGGGCCGGGGCAGACGCTGTTGATCGAGGTGGCCGCAGAGACCGTGCCCTGCGTTTTGGACCCTGCGCGCCGCTGCCTGCAAGTGCGCGAGCACGAGCCGGGCGCGGCCGCCGGCACAGAGGCCGCCACGTCGTGGCAGCCCTACGACGGCACGATCGAGGGTTTCGAGCATGAAGACGGCATCCGCACGCTGCTGCGCGTGACCCGCTACCCGGCCGGCAGCGCGCCGGACGCCAAACCGGTCTACGTGCTCGACCAGATGATCGAAGCCGGCAGCTAGCGCAGCCGCAGTGGGGAGCCGGCGACGGCATCGCACGCTGCGATGCCGGTGCCTCGCATCAGAACCGGATGAGGACCTTGCCCACGTGTTGCGCCTTGGCGAAATAGTCGAAGGCCTGGGGCGCCTCATCGAACCGGAACGTCTTGCTGTGCAGGGTCTTGATGCGGTGCTGCTCGATCGCCCGCAGCAGGTCCACGAACATCGCCCGGCTGCCGTTGGCGATCCCGCGAATGGTCACGTTCTTGCGGATCAACGCCACGTAATCGGGAATCGGCGAAGACGCGCCGGGGGTAACGCCGATCACCACGATGGTCGCGTTCGCGGCCGCCGCCTTGATCGACTGCCCCAGGGTGTCCTGCCCGCCGGTCTCGATGATGACGTCCGCGCCACCGCCGGACAGCTGCATCACCGCCTCGGCCCAGTCGGGGTGGGTGCGGTAGTTGACGGTGATGTCGGCGCCCAGGCGGCGTGCGAGCTCGAGCTTGTCGTCGCTGGACGAGGTCATGGCGACACGGGCCCCGTGCAGCTTGGCCAGCTGGAGTGCGGCCATCGAGACGCCGCCGGTTCCCAGACACAACACCAGGTCGCCGGCCTTGATCCTGGCCACTTCCACCAGCGCGTGCCAGGCGGTCACCGCGGCCGATGCCAGCGCAGCGACATCTTCGTCCTCCAGCGACGCAGGCACCTTGATCAGGGCACCGGCAGGCAGCGACACCTTTTCGGCCAGCCAGCCGTCGTGGGTCACGCCCAGGTCGTGGGCGAACATCTCGGCATCGAACCTGCCATTCAGCCAGGTGGGAAAGTGCCCACTGACGACACGGTCGCCAGGCGCGACCTGGCTGACGCCTGCGCCGACGGAGGTCACGATGCCCACGCCCTCGGCAACCGGAACGCGCGTGGGCGCAAGCTTGCCGCCGTAGGTGCCCTTCAGGATCTGCAGGTCGCGGTTGATCAGGCCCACCAGTCGCGGAGCCACGATGACCTCACCCGGTCCTGCGACCGGCTCAGGCATCTGGACCGCGACCAGGCTCTCAAGGCCGGTTTGATTGCCAATCTGGAATGCTTTCAAGGGGGATTGCCTGTGCTGCGACGCCGGCCGAACGTGGCTGGCGTCATGGGGGATGGAGCGACCGCCGCCATCGGCGCGATCGCTCAGCGCAGCGACGGGTTCAAGGTGTAGGTACCGTGCAACGCCGCTTCGGCCAGCACATGACCCTGCATCGCCGACAGCACATCGGCGGCGGAGAAGTTGTCGGGCAGGCTGAGTTTGGCCACGTCCAGCGCGAACACGCGGAAGAAATACCGGTGCACGCGCAGGTCGTTGAACGGCGGGTACGGGCCGTCGTAGCCGCGGTAGTCGCCGGCCATGTCGGCATTGCCGGCGAACCACTGGGTGTAGGAATTCAGCCCCTGCCGGGCACCGGCCGGGCCGGGGGGCTGCTGCTTGCCCTTGACCACGAAGCCGTCGCTGCAGCTGCCCGCCGCGATCTCATGCACATCGGCGGGGATATCGGCCATCGCCCAATGCACAAAATCGGTGCGTGGCTGCTCGACGGGAATCTGCAGGTCGTCGCGGCCGACGGTCTCGGGCACGGTCGGCACGTCCGGGTCCAGGCACAGCAGCGCAAACGACTGCGTGCCGGCCGGCACCTCGCGCCAGGCCAGGTGCGGATTGCGGTTGGGCGCAAAGCCCTCCGGCGTGCCGGCGGCAAATTCCACCGCGATGGGCGTGCCGTTTTCGATGCTGTTGCTGGTCAGACGCATGGCGGGTCTCCGAGAGAAGCGATACGGATCAGGGTGCCTGGCTCTGCGCCGCAGCGGAAGACGTGGCCATGGAACCTTCTGATGCGCTCGGCCGGGTTTACCGCCGCGCTCGTACCGCGACTGCATGCACTGCAGCAGCGCGAGACGGCGGCCACGCCCACCTGCCGTGGGCGCGACCGCGTTGATGGCGCCTCAGTCCTGCGGGTAGCCGAAGCGCACCGCGATCAGGGTGAGCAGATCGAACTGCGCGCCGAGCACGCCGCGGTAATCGCGCCAGCGGCCGGAGGCCAACCGCGCCGGGCCGCGCGGTTCGACCAGCGGGAAGCTCAGTCCGAACGCCTGCTCCAGGGCCGTCGAAATTCCCTGCGGGTCGTTTTCGATCCCGTCCAGCCGGATGATGCGGTGCGGGTACAGGTCGCGCTCGTGCAGCGTGGCCAGCTGTTCCAGCGCGATCAGCAACCAGTCGGTGGCCTGCTGCGGCGATTGCAGCGCCAGCGGCGCCGACGCACCGGCCGAGAGCCAGTCCAGCAACATGTCGCGCGGGTCACGCAGCGCAATCGCCAGCCGGCCCTCGGGCAGATGCGGGCGCAGCGCGGTCAGCAGGGTGTTGTCCCACCACAGCAGCCAGTCGATGACATTGCCGTCGTCGATGCCGCGGCGCGGCAGTTGCGCCTTCCAGCCTTCCACCAGCGCCGTCGGTGCCAATTCGCCGGAAGCCAACTGTTCGAGGGTGCGGTAGCTCTGCAGCGCATCCGATGGCGGCGTGGTGCCATAGCGGTCGCCACGCACCAGTGGGGTGGCCGCGCCCATCACCGCGACCAGGCGTTCGACATGCGACCCGGGCGTGCCCCACACGAACAGCGGGCGCGCGGTGACGCTATCGGGAATGCTGCCCAGCGCAGGCCACTGCGTCGGCTGCCTGGCTGCCTGCGGCGGCAACGGCAGCCGATGCTGGGCCTGTTCGCGATGGAACTGCATCCAGGTGCCCAGCGCGGCATCGGGCTGGCCGGCGCGGTCCTGCACATTGCCCAACCACGGCCGCAGCACGGTCTGCTGCGGCGCAGGCAGCGATTCGATCAACGATTCGACACAGGCGATCGCCGCCGGCGGATCGCGTTGCAGCAAGGCTTCGACGATGCGCTGCTCGCCGCTGATGCGGCCCGGCTCCACTGCCACGATCTGGCGCGCCACCATTTCCGCCTCGTCGGCCTGGCCCTGCATGTCGTGCACGCGCATCAGCGCTTCCAGCGCCGGCAGGTGTTCGGGCATGGCCAGCAGCCAGCGCTCGATCACGGCCTGCGCCTGCGGCCCACCGACCGGCTCCACCGCCAGGCGCGCCAGCCACAGATCGTGCGCGGTGGCCGAGGTGGCCAGCGCCGCATCCAGGGTGTCGCGCGCATCGTCCACCGCGCCCAGCCGCTCCCAGGCGGTGAGCAGCGCGTGCAACGTGCGGCGGTCGGCCGGCCAGTGCGCCAGCGCCAGGCGCAGGTGCGCGGCGGCCTGGTCGGGACGCCCGGCCTGCAGCTCCATCTCGCCGGCCAGCCGGCGCATGGCCGGCAGATCGCCGCCGGGCTGCTCGAGCACGCCCTGCATCGCCGCCAGTGCGTCGTCCAGGCGGCCCTGGCGTTGGGCCAGTTGGGCAATGAAGGCGCGCAGCGCGGTGCCCGGCGGATTGAGCTCGATCACGCGCTCGAAGGCACGCTCGGCGAACGCAAAATGCTCCTTCTGCAGATACGCAAAGCCCAGCGAAAACAGCACGCGTGCATCGTCGGGCAGCTGCTCGGCGGCGCGGGTCAGCAGCGCCAGCGCGCGGTCGCTGTGGCCGCGGCGCATTTCCACCACGCCATCGACCGCCAGCAATTGCGGGTGTTCCGGCGCCAGGCGCGCGGCGGTGCGGCTGAGCCGCTCGGCCTCGTCCAGATCGCCGCGGGCCACCGCCAGATGCGCCTGCATCACGTAGGCATTGAACTGATTCGGATCCAGCGCGGTACTGCGCGACAGCGCGGCATCGGCGGCGGACAGATCGCGCGTGGCCAGCAAGGCGCCGGCGCGCAGCAGGTGCAGGTCGGCATCTTCGGGCGTCAGCGTCAGCGCGGTATCGATGCTGTCCAGCGCCAGCGCCGGCTGCCCCTGCTGCTGCAGCGCAAGCGCCAGCCAGCGGTGGGCGGCGGCGTGATCGGGCGCGTTGGTGACCCACTCGCGGGCCAGCGCCACCGCATCGTCGGCCGCATTGCGGCGCAGGGCTTGAAGAATGGCGTCTTGCATGGCGGTGGCGGGTCCCGGACAAACCGCTATTGTAACGATGCGCGCTGCGGCGCCGACCTACCGGGCAGCGGCCAGCCGCTCAGCCACCCAGCGTTCGGCGAAGCCGTCGCCGCGGGCGTTTTCCAGAAAGCCGCAATGCCCGCCCCAGCGCGCGATTTCCAGCTGCGCATGCGCCGGCAACTGCCAGGCGGCGAAATCGGCGAACGGAATCACCGGGTCGTCTTCGGCCATCAGGATGTCGACCGGCACCTGCAGGTTGGCCAGGCGTTGGCCGGCAATCGAGTAGCTATCGAAATACGCTTCCAACGAGCCGTGCCCGGTATGTTTCACCGCCAGCCAGGCCATCAGCCCGCGCATGTCCAGCGCCAGGGTGGCGTCGTCGTACCCGTGCTGCTCGGGGAACAGCTTGCGCTTGCGCAGCAGCGATTCGCGCCATTTACGGCGGAAGTACCAGTCGTAGAACTGCGGGCCCTTTTCCAGCTGGGTCATGGTGGCGGCCGGGTCCAGCAACGGGCACACCGCCGCCACGCGCGCCAGCGGCAGGCCGGCGGCGGGCGCACGCAGCGCCAGCCGCAGCGCGAAATTCCCGCCCAGCGAATACCCTGCAGCCAGCAACGGCGCAGGAAAACGCCGCCACAGATCGCCGGCGGCATTGACCACTTCTTCGATGCGGTCGGAGTGGAACAGGTCCACGTTGAGATGGTGGGTACCGCCGTGGTCGCGGAAGTTCAGCCGGAACACCTGATAGCCCAGACCGAGCAGGCGCGCGGCGGTCAGGCGCATGTAGTTGGAATCGGCGCTGCCCTCCCAGCCATGCAGCAACAGCACGGTGCCGCGTGGCGGCGCATCGCCGGGCGGGACGCTCATCCAGCCCTGCAGGCGCACACCGTCGCCGCCATCGAGGATATGTTCGCTGGTGACCGCGCCGCTGGCGGCCAGCAACTGGCGGCTGCGGATGCGCCGCAAGGCACTGCTGCCCAGCACCGATTGCACGTGCGGGTTGCGCAGCCAGCGCGGCGGCAAGTAATCGGAGGCATTCATGCGCGCATCGCACCGGCGTTGCGGCTGGCCGCAGGGGAGAGGCGCGTGCGCATCGTCGGCTAGGACTCCATCGCTGCGACGATGCGCTGGCGCGAGGTCTCGGCCATGCGACGGCGGCCTTCGATGTCCAGTGCGCGAATCGGCTCGAGAAAATGCACTTCGGCCAGCCGCGACGGCTCGCCCAGCAGGCGCACGATATTGGCGAAGAAACTCTCGCGCTCGCCGAAGGCCACCACCGCCTGCGCATTGCCGCGCAGCCCGTAACGCAGCGCCACCGGCTGTACCGGCACGCCGGCTTCCACCGCTGCCTGGAAGATGCGCGCATGGAACGGGCCCACTTCGGTACCGCCACGGGTACGTCCTTCCGGAAAGACCCCCACCGGCTTGCCGCTTTGCAGGCGCAACAGCATTTCCTGCAGCACCCCGCCCAGCGATTCGGTATTGCCGCGCTGGTGGAAGATGGTCTGGCCCTTGGTCGCCAGCCAGCCCACCAGCGGCCAGCCGGCGATTTCGCGCTTGGCCACAAACCCCATCACCCGCTGGCTGTGCAGGATGGAGATATCCACCCAGCTGACGTGGTTGGCCACGAACAGGGTCGCGCCCGGTAGCGGCGTCCCGAAGCGGCGCAGCCGAAAGCCGAACACCCGCATCAAGGTGCCCTGCCACCAGCGGATCATCCGCTCCTCCAGGGTGTCGTCGTGCCCGATGCGGATCCGTGCCAGCGCCGGTACCACCACGCACAACATGGTGACCGGCAGGCCCAGGCACAGATGCAGCAACAACAGTGGCACCCGGTAGAGGTACCGGAACCAACGCAACGCGCCGCCAGCGTCGCGCGTGGCGTCCAGGGATGACTCGCTCATTCGACGAACGGAACCGGTAACGGGGGAAGGAGGCGCGACCATTGTGACAGCAGCGTGGCCGCCGCGCAGTGCCGGCAGCGGATGACGCTGTTCCATGCATGCCGCTGCCGGGCGAACTCAGCCATCGCTGCGCGCGATCACCGCCAGGGTCAACCGCGACACACAGACGCGCTTGCCGGCCGGGTTTTCGATAGTGATGTCCCAGACCTGCGTGCTGCGCCCCACATGGACCGCCCGGGCAGTGCCGGTCACCAGCCCCTGGGTGGCCGCGCGCAGGTGATTGGCATTGATCTCCAGCCCCACGCAGATCTGGGTGGACATATCCACGCACAGGTTGCCGGCGCTGCTGCCCAGGGTTTCGGCCAGCACCACCGAGGCGCCACCGTGCAGCAGGCCATAGGGCTGCTTGGTGCGCGCATCCACCGGCATGGTGGCGCGCAGCCAGTCGTCACCGGCTCCGGTAAAGACGATGCCCAGATGCGCGATCAAGGTATCGCGGCTGGCGGCATTGAGGGCGGCTAGATCGACAGGTTCGCGGAAGGTCATGGGCGGGGAATGGGGAATGGGGAATGGGGAATGGGGAATGGGGAATGGGGAATGGGGAATGGGGAATGGGGAATGGGGAAGCGGGAAGCGGGAAGCGGGAAGCGGGAAGCGGGAAGCGGGAAGCGGGAAGCGGGAAGCGGGAAGCGGGAAGCGGGAAGCGGGAAGCGGGAAGCGGGAAGCGGGAAGCGGGAAGCGGGAAGCGGGAAGCGGGAAGCGCAAGAGCATCCAGGCGCCTGGCGTGCGATGCAACTGGGCGGGTGTGCTGGCGGCCGACAGCATGCGTTGGCGATGCCGATGCATTGCGCGCGCCCCGCCCGTGGCAACTACAGCCGCTTCGGCGATTTCCGGTCTCTTAGGGCCGATCTGTAGCCAACTGCGCCCATCCAACCACAACGTGCAATCACTACACATCCGCTGCTGCCACCCGCGGCACGCCGGCCGATCAGAGGATCGGCACCAGCCCGGCGCCGAAGGCGGTCAGCATGCGCACCAGCAGCCACTTCGGGCCGACATTGACCTCCGGGAAATCGCCCACCGCCACATAGCACTGGCGAAACCGCGGGTCTTGCCGCTTGAGCGGGAACGGACACTCCGGGCCGGGCTGGAACTCGTAGTTGGTGGCGTAGCGCCATGGCCAGAAGTCCAGCACCGGCAAGGCTTCGGAGACCTTGCCCACGCTGTAGTTCAACCCGCCCAACACCGGCGGCTTTTCGCGCGGCGCCACCGTCCAGGCATTTTCCGGGGCGATATCGCGCTCGATGCTGGCAGCCAACGCCTGCGCAAAGCGCGCATCGTCGATCACCACGGCCGCTTCGGTGTTGTAGTTCTCGCTGCGCGGGTCGAAGTTGTGCGTGCCGATCACGCCGATGCGGCGATCCACCACCAACGACTTGGCATGCAAGCCCATGCGCGCACCGGCGCGGGTGACCGGCAGCGGCTTGTTGACCGCGCGCGTGCCCAGGAACGAGGGCCGCGTTTCGGTACGCAACACGCGCCGATCGACCTCGCTCCCGCCCGGCGCACGGCCGCCACCACTGCCGCGCAGCACGCTGCCGCCGCTCGCGCTGGCGTTGCCGTCCGGGCCGCTGCTGCCGCGCATCGCATTGCCCGCTGCGCTGCCGCCGATCAGGCGATTGGCGCGGCTGTCCTGATTGACCTCGGACGCGGGGTTGAGCGGGTCCGGCACCAGGTTGGCGTAATCCACCGGGGCATCCAGCGGAAACGGCTTGAACTCGTACACGTTGAAGCCCAGCTCGCGCATGTTGCGGCGTTTGAACTTGTACGACAGCGCATACACGATGGGGTTGTCGGTGGCGGCCAGGCTATTGGTCGACACCACGATGCGCGGCGGCTGCGGGTGTTTGCGCAACGTGCGGAAGATCGCCTGCGCCTGGTCGGACAACACCAGGTACGGGGTCTGCAACAGCACTTCCTGCTGCGCGCCGGCAATCAGGCCATCCAGTTCCGGCGCGGTGGACACCGCCTTGGCCGCATGCTCCCGGCGGTGTTTTTGCGGCAGATCGGCCACGTACAGCACACGCTGCACCGGCATGGCCGGGGTCACGAAGGCGTCGCGCACGAATTGCGGGTCGCGCGCTTCATGGTCCACCCGCGCCACCCGGTCGGGCCGGCGGAACTGTGCCGGCGGCATCGTCGGCACGCCCTGCTCCAGCAGCAGGCGCCCGACATCGTTCAGACGTTCGGCCGGGACGCTGCGCCGGGCGCGCCAGAACGCATCGAAATTGGCGGCCATGGCGCGCACTTCCGGCCCGGCCAGAATCACGTCGCGGTCGCGGAAGTTGTACTCGCTGTCCCAGTCGTAATAGTCGTCCTGGTAATTGCGCCCCCCGACCACGCCCAGCACGTCGTCCACCACCAGCAGCTTGTTGTGCATGCGCTGGTTGAAGCGGCGGAAGCAACACAGCACGCTGCCGGCGTAGTCGAAGTAATTGAGTTTGACCTTGCCGAAGGTGGGGTTGTAGATGCGCAGCTGCAGGTTTTCATGGCTGCTGGCCAGCGCGCCGAGAATCTGCAGATCGGCGATCGCCGACAACTGATCGATCAGGATGCGCACCTTGACCCCGCGCTGGGCGGCGTCCACCAGTGCATCCAGCACCATGCGGGCGCTGTCGTCCTTATCGAAGATGTAGGTCTGCAGATCGATGCTGCGGGTGGCGCTTCGGATCAGGTTGAGCCGGGCCACCAGCGATTCTTCGCCGTGGTCGACGATGGTGGCGTAATGCCGCGGCGCCGCCGGTGTGGAGGCGGTGATCGCCTCGCCGCCCAGCGCGCGCAACGGCGAGGGTTGCGCACAGCGATTGGCCTGGCTGCAGTTGACCACGGTGCTGCGTGCCGCAGCGGCGACACCGGCGGCACGGTTGCGTTCGGTTTGTGACAGGCTGGCGCATCCGGTGCCGAGCAACAACGTTGCCAGCACGCAAACCCTCAACAGATACGTCACGGGCGCCGCGCCTCCTGCAGGCGCCCACGCAGAATGAACGTCACCCTGTCGCCCAGGGCCATCTGCCACGCATTCATTCCGTAACGTCCACGCAGGACCGTCCCTCGACTGATCACGTCGCAATCATAGCCCGGCCGCGTACATTCGGCCGGCACCACATGCAGCGTTTCCAGATGCGTGATTCCGCGGATGGTCAGGTTGCCGACGATGTCGCCGCCCTGCTTCACCACTTCCTCGACATACGGCAGCGATTCGAATTCGACCACCGGGTACTGCGCAACGTCGAAAAAATCTTCCCCGCGCATCCAGCTGGTGTACCGGTCCTTGCCGGGGATCTCCACCTGAGTGGCGTCCAGCCGGAAGCGCACCTGCTGCCGCCCATCGGCCAACGTCACCACGTCACCGCGAAAACGCGGGAAGAACCCCTCGATCTTCATCCCGAAGCGTGTCTTGATCTCGAACCCGAAGCGCGATTGCGCCGGGTCGATCGACTGCACCTTCTGCTGCGCCATGCAGGGGAACACGACCCAGAGCGCGAGCCAGGCGTACCAGCGCAGCGACGATGACACGGATCAAGGCCACCAGAAGGCGGTCAGGCGGGCGATGCCCGGCTCGATGGTGGCGTCCAGCGGCAAGGCCAGCAACGCGATCGAGGCGGTGGGCATGCCGCGGTAATCGCCGGTCTGGCCGCTGTGCATCAGCGCTGCCAGCCGTTCCAGGCCAGGGTTGTGGCCCACCAGCAGCAGGCGCTCGGCCTCGCGATGTTCGTCCACCAGGCTGGCCAGGGTGCCGGGCGTGGCCTCATAGATGCGTTCGTCCAGCCGTTGTTCGATGTAGCCGGTGAGCTCGAGCACCGCCTCCAGGGTTTCGCGGGCGCGGCGGGCCGGGGAACACAGCACCCGGTCGGGCACCAGCCGCTGCTCGCGCAGCCAACGCCCGGCCGCTTCGGCCTCGGCGATGCCGTGTGGCGACAGCGGGCGATCGAAATCGGCCTGGCCGGTATCGGCCGGTTCGGCGTGGGCGTGTCGCAACAAGATCAATTCGCGCATGGGAACTTTCCGGTTCTAGGACTTCTTGAGCCACTTGAACAGCGGCTCCCAGTCCTGTTGATGGTCGCGCACCTGCGCCGAGCGGTAGTCGAACAAGCTGCGGCCCAGCCCGGCCATCACCACATAGGCCTGGGTGTCGCGCAGTTGGGTCACCAGCGGATACGGCCAGCTGCCGATCATGTCGGCGGCCTGTTGCGAGGTCTGGGTCCAGGGACGGGCACGATTGAGCACCAGGCCCACCGGCAGCTTGCGCTGATGCACGCGCGGCACCTTGGCCAGCGTGTTGAGAAAGCCGACCACCGCTTCGATATCCAGCGCCGAGGACAACACCGGCACCACGATGGCATCAACGTGGTCGAGAAATCCGCTCAAGTCGTCGGCCATGGCACCGGCCGGCGCATCGACGATCAGGGTATCGGTGCCGTCCGGCACGGCGCTCTGCCAGCTGCGGCGCTTGGTGGCGTCGATCGGCAAGACCGCACTTTCCAGGCTGGCGCGGCGCTCTGCCCAGCGGGTGGACGAGCCTTGCGGATCGGCATCCGCCAGCACGGTGCGCTGGCCTTGCAACGCCGCATGTGCGGCCAGGTTGGTGGCGATCGTGGTCTTGCCGACGCCGCCTTTGGAGGCGGCCACCAGGACTGTCTTCATGCACGCCTCGCTTCCGGGAGCAGGCCGGCAGCGTACACCGCGACAAGGTGAGGAAGTAGTCGAAACGCGTTAAACGCACTGCTGCGGGGCTGGCAACGACAGCACAGACCGTCAGCCGATGAGCGCAAGCCCTGGTGCCGCCGCTGTGCGTGGCAACGATGGGAGCCTGGCACCGCGCAGGATCGTCCACGCGTCTGGCTCGGCCGCGGCGTCGCACTGCAGCATGGCGCCGATGGTGCAGCCGTTGGCGTACCACGGCTCGGACAAGCGCAAGCGCGTGCGTGCGTGCGTACGCGCGGTACGAGTGGGCTCTGGCTGCTGCCAGCGTTACCGCCTTATGCCACCAGCCGCGCCAGCAGCCAGGCCCACGCAGGCAGCGTCAGCAACGACAGCAGGATGCTGTAGCCGACCATCGCTGCAGCCAGGCGTGGCGCCAGCCGGTGCGAAATGGCCAGCGCGGCGGCGGTGATCATGGTGGGCATGGCCGATTCGAGCACATTGGTCTGCAGCATCTGCCCTTGCAGGCCCAGCACCCAGGACAATGGCAAGGCCAGTACCGGCATCAACAGCAGCTTGAACACCAGGCCCACTGCCAATGGCCTGAGTTCGTCGGCAGGCAGGCGCAACTGCAGCGAAAAGCCCACCGAGAGCATCACCAGCGGCAACATCGCATCGGCCAGGTTCTTCAGGCCCGCGCCGATCCAGGCCGGCGGTTGCTCGGGCATCAGGGTCAAGGCGAACAGCAGCGCCCACAACGGCGGGAACTGCAGCACGCGCATCACGATCAGCCGTGCGGTCGGCGGGGTATCGCCGCTGTACCGGGCCAGTACGTACAGCCCGAACGTGGACAGCAACACGAAGGTGCCAAACTGGTCGTAGACCACTGCATACGGCAGTGCGTGATCGCCGATCAGCGCGCGCACCATCGGAAAGCCGATGAAGCTGGAATTGGTAAACACCACACACATCAGCAGCGCGGCGTATTCGGCGCGGCCGAAGCGCAACAGGCGGCTGCAGCCCCACAGCAACGGCACGATGATGGCGGTCAGCAGCCATGGCGTGGCAATCACCCCACCGAGCGAAGCATCCAGATGCAGGCGCGGGACATAGGTCAGCACCGACGCCGGCAGGCAGATGTACAGCACGATGCGGTTGAGCACATCGGCGCTGTTGTCCGGCAACACCCGCAGGCGGGCGAACAGCAGGCCCAGCCCCAACATGGCCAGAATCAAGGCAAATGCATCTACCGCCATGCGCGATCGTGTCCGTTGGAATGCGATGCACAGGATCGCATAGCGCACGGTGCGCATCGGACGATGCGTTGGCCTGGCTGATCCGAGGCGCACGCCACCCGAGCTTCGGTCACCGCGCAATTCCCACTACCGCATGCTTTCCCTATGCCGAAGCCAGCGGAGCGAAGACGCGGCGCCTGCGCTGTTCCAGACGATGCGTCGGACAAACACGGCATTGCACCGTGTTTGATGGTGCGCGGACAAACCCTGCAGCAAATTCGCAGCGTCGGCTGCGCGGTACGCTCACCGCGCGCGGGACACGCCGTGAACCCGTCCCTGGGAGTTCGATGGCGGCCTCGATGCCGCCGACGGCCCCGCAATCGGCCAGGACACCGCACTAGACAGCGCGTTGGTGACTTGATTGAAGAGCAAGGACGCAGCGTCAGCCATTCGACCGGCTGTTTCTTTAACTCTGCGCATCGACCACCTTAACTGGTCCTTGCGCGCTCACCGTCGCAGGACCCTCGGCGGCATGGAGGCCCGCCCCCCCACGGAGCCTACAGGGACGTCCTTGCAGGCGTGTCCTGCGATGGTTGGGCGGGCAAGGGCCCTGCAGCCACGCCGCAGACCCATGCTCTGCTCTCCCGCATCGACCCCGCAACGTCAGCAAGCCAAGGTTCCAAGCCGTGCTTGCGACAGGCGCAGACCCGATCAGCCTTTCGCCGAGCGAACGGCATCAAGGTCAGACGTCTTGGTTTCAGGTAAGCGGCGGGCCGGCGCACCAGATGGCGCCTGGTTTATCGGCAAATGGCGGCAGCCCGTGGATCCACTGCACGACCCGCGCTGCAGGAACTCCCGCAGCGCGGCGAGGCATTACCGAAACGCTGGCGGGTTGGCCTGCCAGGCTGCGAAGACCTCGGCCAGGCTGGCACGGTCGGCTTCGCGCCATTCCGGCAACAGGCTGGCGTAGTTGGCGGTGCTGCTCCAACGGTCCGGCCAGGTGCGCACGGCTGCGGCATACCACTCGACCGCCTCCTGCTTGCGCCCGGCACGCCAGAGCGCCAGTGCAGCCGTGGTTGGCAGCCATTCCGGCGTGGCCGGACGGCCATTGGCCAGGTTGGCCCATTGCTGCAGCGCCTTGTCGGGCTGGTCGGCACGCAGCAGGTCCCACCCATAGTTCCAGGTGATGGCCCGGTACTGCTGGCTGCCGTTGGAGACCAGCGCCAGCGCGCCCTGATACAACTCATCGCCCAACTGGGTGCGCCCGCCCGCATAAGCCAGCGCCGCCAACTGCGCGCGCGGATCGGCCGCACGCGCGTCGCGTTGCACCATCGCCGCCAGCCGGTCGACGACTGCATCGCCCTGGCCCTGTACGGCCACCACGGCCTTGGTGGTACCGCGATCTTCGTCGAAATAGAACTCCTTGGGCTTGGGCAAGCTCTGCGCCTGCGCCAACGACCACACCCCTCCGAGCAGGGCCAGAGCGGCCCACGCGTATTTCCTTTTCACTGTGTTTTCCCCTGACAGCAAACGACCCCTTCCCATCCCCATCCTACCCGCAGCGCGTCGGCTGCGCATCCGCACAGGGATAGGTGCGGAAAAGCTGACTGTTACACTTTGCGCCGCCGTTTTGGAATCCGTCGGGTGCGTCAGATAGTTTCAGATGACATGCACCGGGGCCCAGCCACCCTTTCCGGGCACGCCATGACCAGTACCGCTGCGCTTTCTTCTCCCGACTCTGCCAACACGCCGGAGCTCGGCCGGGTGGATGCGGACTACACGCTGGACCACAAGTACACGCGCACCGATGGGCGCATCTACCTGTCCGGTGTGCAGGCGCTGGTGCGGCTACCGCTGCTGCAGCGCCTGCGCGATGACGCCGCCGGCCTTGCGACCGCCGGCTTCATCAGCGGCTACCGCGGCAGCCCGCTAGGCGGGCTGGACCTGGAACTGTGGCGGGCGCGCAAGCACCTGGACGCGGCCAAGGTCACCTTCACTCCAGGCCTGAACGAGGACCTTGCCGCCACCATGGTGTGGGGCACCCAGCAGACCAACCTGTTCCCCGGCGCGAACGTGCAGGGCGTTTACGGCATGTGGTACGGCAAAGGGCCGGGCGTGGACCGCAGCGGCGACGTGTTCAAGCACGGCAACGCCGCCGGCACCTCGCCGTTTGGCGGCGTGCTGGCGCTGGCCGCCGACGACCATGCCTGCCGCAGCTCGACCCTGCCGCACGGGTCGGAAGACGAATTCGTCAGCGCGATGATGCCCATCCTCAACCCGGCCGGGGTACAGGACATCCTGGACATGGGCTTGCTCGGCTGGGCGATGAGCCGCTACACCGGGCGCTGGATCGGCTTCAAGACGATTGCCGAAACGGTGGAATCGTCCGCCTCGGTGGACGTGGACCCGTTCGCCCGCACCATCGTGCTGCCGGAGGATTTCGCGCTGCCGCCGGGCGGTTTGAGCATCCGCTGGCCAGACCCGCCGGTGGACCAGGAGATGCGCCTGCATCGCTATGCGATTGCCGCCGCGCAAGCCTTTGCGCGCGCAAACCGCATCGACAAGGTGGTGCTGGATGCGCCGCACGCACGCTTGGGCATCGTCACCACCGGCAAGAGCTACCTGGACGTGCTGCAGGCGCTGGAATACCTGGGCCTGGATGCGCAGGCCTGCGCGCAGATCGGCATCCGCGTGTACAAGGTCGGCATGACCTGGCCGCTGGAGCCGGTGGGGATCAGCGCGTTCGCGCAGGGGCTTGAAGACATCGTGGTGGTGGAGGAGAAGAAGGCCTTCATCGAGCGCCAGATGAAGGAGCTGTTCTACAACTGGCCGGCCAGCGCCGGTGCGCGGCCGAGCATTGTCGGCAAGTACGATGAGCAGGGCGCGTGGATCCTGCCGTCCACCGGCGAACTGACGCCGGCCACCATCGCGGCGGTGATCGGCAGACGCATCCTGCGCCTGCTGCCATCGAGCACGATCAATACCGATTCGATCCAGCAGCGGCTGCGCTGGATGGACGCCAAGGAAGCGGAAATGGCGCTACCACGTGCGCAGTTCCCGCGCGTGCCGCATTACTGCTCCGGCTGCCCGCACAACACCTCCACCGCCGTGCCGGAAGGCTCGCGCGCGCTGGGCGGCATCGGTTGCCACTACATGGTGACCTGGATGAACCGCGCTACCGACACCTTCACCCACATGGGCGGCGAAGGGGTGACGTGGTCGGGGCAGGCGCCGTTTACCGACACCCCGCACGTGTTCCAGAACCTGGGCGATGGCACGTATTTCCATAGCGGCTCGCTGGCGATCCGGCAGTCGGTCGCCACCGGCGTCAATATCACCTACAAGATTCTCTACAACGATGCGGTGGCGATGACCGGCGGGCAGCCGGTGGATGGCACGCTCAGCGTGCCCGACATCGCGCATCAGCTGCGCGCCGAAGGCATCCATGAGATTGCGGTGGTCAGCGACGACATCGGCAAATGGACGCGGCGACGCGACCTGTTTCCGCCTGAGGTCGCGTTTCACGATCGTGGTGAACTGGATGCCGTGCAGCAGCATCTGCGCACGGTCAAGGGCGTGTCGATCCTGATCTTCGACCAGACCTGCGCCACCGAAAAACGCCGCCGTCGCAAGCGCGGCAAGCTGATCGATCCGCCCAAGCGGGTGATGATCAATTCGCTGGTGTGCGAAGGCTGCGGCGATTGCGGCGAGAAAAGTTTTTGCGTGTCGGTGTTGCCGAAGGAAACCGAATTCGGGCGCAAGCGCCAGATCGATCAGTCCAACTGCAACAAGGATTATTCCTGCGTCTCGGGCTTTTGCCCGAGCTTTGTCACCGTGCATGGCGGTGCCCCGCGCAAGGGCAAGCGGCGCGACGCCAGCACGCTGCTGGACACGCTTCCCTCACCGCCCAAGCGCACCGCTCTGGAACGGCCGTGGAATATCCTGATCACCGGCGTCGGCGGCACCGGCGTGGTGACCATCGGCGCGCTGCTCGGCATGGCCGGGCACCTGGAAGGCAAGGGCGCCACGGTGCTGGACCAGACCGGCCTGGCGCAAAAGGGCGGCGCGGTGACCACGCATATCCGCATCGCACGCCAGCCCGCCGACATCCATGCCGTGCGCATCGCCGCCGGCGAAGCGGACCTGGTGTTGGGCTGCGACATGGTGGTGGTCAACGATTATTGGGCACTCTCCAAGGTGCGCGATGGCCGCACCCAGGTGGTGCTCAACACCTACGAAGCCATGCCGGGCACATTCACCACGCAGCCGGACCTGCAGTTTCCCGCTGCCGAGATCATCGCCGGTGTGCGCACTGCGCTCGGTGGCCAGGAGCCGTTGTTGCTGGATGCCACGCAGCTGGCCACCGCCCTGCTGGGCGACGCCATCGCCAGCAATCTGTTCGTGCTCGGCTACGCCTGGCAGCACGGGTTGGTGCCGCTGTCGCATGCGGCGCTGATGCGCGCGATCGAACTCAATGGTGCCGCCGTGACGATGAATCAGCAGGCGTTCGCCTGGGGGCGCCTGGCGGCGATCGATCTGCCGGCGGTGCAACGCGCTGCGGGTCTGGCCGATGCCGACGCGCCTGCACATCTGCATGGCGAGACACCGCATGCACGCGGACCAGGCCGCTGGGAAGAGCACGATCTCAGCGGCCAAAGCGCACCGCGTGCGTTGGCGCAGACCGACGGCAGCACGCTGCATGGCGAGGTCGCTGCACCGGCCGCCCCGCTCGACGACGAGCAGTTGGCGCACTCGCTGGACGAGGCCATCGCGCGTCGCGTCGCGTTCCTGACCGACTACCAGGATGCCGCCTACGCGCACCGTTATCGCAGCCTGGTCGAGCGCGTACGCACGCACGAGCTGCAACGCGTGCCCGGCAGCAGCGCACTGACCGAGGCGGTGGCCCGTTACGCCTTCAAGCTGATGGCCTACAAGGACGAATACGAGGTGGCGCGGCTGTATACGCGTGGCGATTTCCAGCGCCGGTTGCAGCAACAGTTCGAGGGCGACTACACGCTGCGCTTCCATCTGGCGCCGCCGCTGCTGGCCAAGAAAGACGCGCACGGCAACCTGATCAAGCGCGAGTACGGGCCGTGGATGTTCACCGCCTTCAAGCTGCTGGCGCGGTTGAAGTTCCTGCGTGGCGGCACGTTCGACGTCTTCGGCTACAGCGAAGAACGGCGTGGCGAGCGTCAGCTGATTGCCGATTACAGTGCCACCGTGGACATGCTGCTGGAACGGCTGGATGCCGATAACGTGGGTTTGGCCGCGCAGATCGCCAGCATTCCGGAACACATTCGCGGCTATGGCCACGTCAAGCATGCGCATCTGCAGGAAGCCAAGGCGCGCGAAGCGGCGCTGCTGGCGCAGTGGCGCAATCCCAGGGCGTTGCATGTGGTGCAGGCGGCCTGATGCACCGCTCAGCATGGTTTTAGCGGGCACGGCCGCGACATCCTTGGCGCGGACACAGCACCAGACAGTTGGTTGGCTGCTTCATTCGAGACCATGCATCGATCGACCATCTCGACTGGTCCTTGCGGCGGACGCGAAGATCTCAAGGGCGCAATGCCCTCACCGCTCGCGGGACACGCCGTGAACCCGTCCCTGGGGGCTCGATAGGTAAAGGCCGAGAGGATCCGATCAGCAATACACCCGCATGACCTGGTCATTGACCACTCCTGTACGCAGGCCAACCTCAGTCGAATCGCGGCCCGCGCATCAGCCGAATCGGTCCGCGAACATCGGGCAGCTGCACGGTTCTGCCTTGCTGGGTGACACGCACGACACCAGCGCTTGCGGCAGCTGCGGCCACCGCACGCACCTGGGGCATCAGGCTCCGCCATACCGCCGCGTCATCGCTAAAGGCACGCGCGACCTCCGAGGGACAGATAGACTGCTCGGGACGACGTTGCGCAAGCAGGTGCCGGATCAACGCGGCAACCTGCGCATCATCGGGCGGCTGCACGCCGAGCCCGCAGGATCACACTGGGCGCAGCAGGCGCAGGCCGAACCAATCCTTGGCATCGTTCCAGCCGTGGGTGACCTTGAGCCCGGCTGCGGCAGCCAATTCGGCAAAACGCGCGTCGGTGTATTTGCAGCTGTATTCGACCTGCATCGCCTCGCCTTCGGCAAACGCGATGTCCTTGCCGCCGACCCGCACCTGCTGCGCGCGTTGGCTGACCAGGAAGGTTTCGATGCGGCCGCGCTCACGGACATACACCGCGTGGTGACGGAAACCGTCCAGATCGAAATCGCTCCCGATCTCGCGATTGAGCCGCGCCAGCAGGTTGAGGGTGAACTCGGCGGTGACGCCGGCTGCATCATTGTAGGCCGCCTCGATCAGCCCGGCGTCCTTGTCCAGATCGATACCGATCAGGGCGCAACCATCGCTGCCCATGGTCTGGCGCATCGCGTCCAGCAATTCGATCGCGGCCGCATCAGCGAAATTGCCGAGCGTGGAGCCGGGGAAGAACACCACGTGCCGCCGCGCCGGGCGCTGCGCATCGGGCAGGCGTAGCGGCTTGGTGAAGTCGGTGCACACCGGCAACATCTGGATCTGCGGAAATTGCTGGGCCAGCCGCGCGGTGCTTTCCAGCAGCGCGGTACGGGAGATTTCCAGTGGCGTGTAGGCCACCACATCGCGCAGGCCCTGCAGCAGCAACTCGGTCTTGCGGCCGCTGCCGCTGCCGTATTCGACCACATGCACGCCAGCGCCGATCGCCTGAGCGATCGAGCCCATGCTGGCTTCCAGCAAACTCAGCTCGGTGCTGGTGAGGTAATACTCCGGCTGCTGCGTAATGGCTTCGAACAGCTGCGAGCCGCGCGCATCGTAGAAATATTTCGACGGCAGCGTCTTGGGCGTTTGCGACAACCCCGCCAGGGCATCGGCAGTGATGTCGTCCGGCTGCGGGCGCAGATCGGTGAGCGCGGCGTGCGCGCGTTGCATGGCATGGGCGGCTGCGTTCAAGGCAGATCCTTGGCAAGGCGCACGCCGGCAAATTGCCAACGCGCATCGGAGGGGAAAAAGTTGCGGTAACTGGCACGCAGATGGCTGGCCGGGCTGGCGCAACTGCCACCACGCAAGACCCATTGCGCATTCATGAATTTGCCGTTGTATTCACCCAGCGATCCGGGCCACGGGGTAAAGCCTGGATACGGCAAATACGCGCTGCCGGTCCACTCCCAGACATCGCCGAACAGCTGCTGGATACCGGTGTCCACGGCGTCGGCGCCACGCGGATGCAGCGCATCGGTGTCCACGAAATTGCCCTGTACCGGCACGCCGGTCGCGGCCTGCTCCCACTCGGCTTCGGTGGGAAGGCGCGCACCGGCCCAGCGCGCGAACGCATCGGCTTCGAACAGGCTCAGATGGCAGGCCGGCGCGTGCGGGTCGCGCATGCGCCAACCGTCCAGCGTGAACTCGCGGCCATCGGCATCCCAATACAAGGGATGCTGCCAACCGTGTGCCTGCACCATCGCCCAACCATCGCTGAGCCAGGCACCGGCGCTGCGGTAGCCGCCGTCATCGATGAATTGCTGGAACTCGGCGTTGGTGACCACACGGCTGGCCAGCGCATGCGCACCGACCAGTACGCGATGGCGCGGCGATTCGTTGTCGTAGGCGAAGCTGTCGGCCTGTGGCCATGCGGGCGCGCCGATCTGGACGACCTGCTCGTCGCGCGCATGCCAGCGCAGTGGGCTGGCAACGGCCGCAGGCGGCGCGGGCAGGTCACGGTAGGCCGGCTGCAACGGGTTGCTCCACAGCGCGTGCTTGATATCGGTCAGCAGCAACTCCTGGTGTTGCTGCTCGTGCTGGATACCGAGCTGCACGACGGTGCAGGCCTGGGCATCGAGCAGGCCTTCGCGCAAGCGCTGCTGCATCTGCCTATCGACCGCAGCACGGTAGTCGCGAACCTGCTGCAACGAGGGACGCGAGAGCACGCCGCGGCGGGCCCGCGCATGCATCGGCCCCACGCTCTGGTAGTAGCTGTTGAACAGGAAATCCCAGGCCGGCTCGAACACGCGATACGCCGGATCGGCCTGCAGCACGAAGCGTTCGAAAAACCAGGTGGTGTGCGCCAGGTGCCATTTGCTGGGGCTGGCATCCGGCATGCTCTGCACCATCGCGTCTTCGGCGCTCAAGGGTGCGGCGAGACGGTCGCTCAGCGCGCGGGTCTGCGCGTAGCGTTCCAGCAGCGTCAACTGCTGTTGCTGGAGGTGGCCAAGCAGAGGAGAGAGTGCAGACATCGCCATATGCTTGGGGAGCGCCCGTGAACGTGCTGTGTCGGCAGCGTGGCAGCCAGCGGTAAGCTGTGGGCATGTCATCGCCATCTCTGTCCAGTACGCTTGCTGGGCCCTTCGATTGGGCCCAGCGCCAGCAGGCATTTGCACTGCCTCCCGGGGTCATCTATCTGGATGCGGCGTCGCGTGGTCCGCTGTTGCGCGCCATGCAGACAGTGGCGCATCACGCGGTGGATGCGATGGCCGCACCGTGGCGGTTGCCATTCGATACCTGGTTACAGCAGATCGAGCAGGTGCGCGGACTTGCGGCCGCGTTATTGGACGGCGATGCCGATGCGGTCGCCATGGTGCCCTCGGCCGCGCACGGCCTGGCCACGGCCGCGTGCAATCTGCCCGTGCAGGCCGGCGACGCAGTGCTGGTGCTGGAAGGGCAATTTCCTTCCAATCTGTTGATCTGGCAGCGCCGCTGCGCAGAGACCGGGGCGCATCTTGTGTCGGTGCCCACCACCGCTGGCGGCAGCTTGACCGATGCAGTGCTGCAGACCATTGCCGACACGCCTGCGCTGCGGATTGCGAGCTTGCCGCATGCGTACTGGCTGGACGGGCGAATGCTGGATCTGGACCGCATCAGTGCCGCCGTGCATGCACGCGGAGCGGCCCTGGTGCTGGACCTGAGCCAGAGCCTGGGGGTGTTGCCACCCGATCTGCACCGCTGGCAACCGGATTTCGTGGTCAGCGTCGGGCACAAATGGTTGCTCGGGCCGATGGGATTGGCGTGGCTATGGGTCGCGCCGCAGTGGCGCACAGACGGGCTGCCGATCGAAGAACACTGGATCGGCCGCGATGCAGGCAGCAGTTGGGAATTCCCGGTGGCCAGCGCGCCGCGGTACCGCAGCGGTGCGCGCCGATTCGATGCCGGCGGGGTTGCCGACCCGTTGCGGGTCGCAATGGCCACCGTGGCCTTGCAACAACTCAACGCGTGGCAGCCGGCGCGCATCGCAGCCGCGTTGGGCGAGTTGACCACGCATTGGAACGCCGCCCTTCAGGCGCGCGGCTTGGGCAGCTGGTGCACGCGCGGACATGCGCCGCATCTCGCCGCACTGCAGCCGCCGGCAGATACGCTGGACGCAGTGGCGACAACCCTCACCACGCTCGGCGTGATCTGCACCCGGCGGCACGGACGTCTACGGATTGCGCCGCATTTGAGTGTCACCGAACACGCACTGTCACGGGTGATTGAGGCGCTGCCAGGCGCATGAAGCGGCACCTGCGTGCAGGAGCAGGCCTGGCCGCGCCATGGCGTCATCGGGGATGCCGCATCGCGGCCAGGTCCGCTCCGACGCATCGATGTGGTCGTGAACCGCATGGGCGTAGCCGTGAACAGGCTTGCCCTGCCGCTCAACCGCGTTGGCTGATCCGCAAGCCACGCGGCGTTGCCCAACGCTCCAGTCCTTCGAACAGGGCCTGCACCACCAGCGCCAGCACCGCGGCGGGAATGGCGCCTTCCAGGATCAGGCCGATATCGTCCAGGCGGATGCCGGTGAGAATCGGTTGGCCATAGCCGCCTGCACCGATCAGCGCGCCCAGCGTGGCGGTGCCCACATTGATCACCGCCGCGGTCTGGATGCCGGCCACGATTGTGCGGCGGGCCAACGGCAGTTCCACCCGCCACAGGCGTGTCCACGCGGGCAATCCGATGGCGCGGGCAGTCTGGCGCAGTTCGCGTGGGATCGAGGTCAGCCCGGCGTGGGTGTTGCGCACGATCGGCAGCAGGCTATACAGAAACAGCGCGGCAATCGCCGGCTTGGCGCCGATGCCGAACAGCGGAATCATGAACACGAACACCGCCAACGATGGCAGCGTCTGCAGCACGCCGGTCAACGACAACACCACCTGCCCCAGGCGTGGACGCCGCGCTGCCAGCACGCCCAGCGGCAGCGCAAGCAGCAACGCAAGACCCAGCGAGATGCCGACCAACGCCAGATGCTCACGTGTATGCCGCAGCAGGCGCGTCAACCGCGAGTCCGTTTCAGAGGCTGGCGTGATGCCCAACCAATGTGCGGCAACCGCCGCTTCGGACTGCCGCTCCAGTTTGACCTGTGCATTGAGCCGCTGCATGGTCGCTTCGTCGATGCGTCCTTGCAGCTCACGCAAGGCCTGCAACATCGCCGGTGCGCGCTGCGCCAGATCCTTGCGATACACGAAAATCGCCTGGTAATCGGGGAAATAGTGGCGGTCGTCGCGCAGCACCTGCAACTGGTAATACGGAATTTCCGCATCGGTGCTGTACAGATCGGTGACCTCGATGGCGCCGCTCTGCAGCGCGCGATAGGCCAGGTCGTGATCCAGCCCGGTCGCGGCCTGCGGCAGCGCGTACGCCGCGCGCACGCCCGGCCAGCCATCGGCGCGCTGCATGAACTCATTGCTCAGACCGATCTTGAGGGTGGGATGTCGTGCAAGATCCGACAACGAGGCGATGCCCAACGTCTGCGCACGTTCGCGCTGCATTCCGAAGGCGTAGGTGTTCTGGAAACCCAGCGAATCGGTCATCGCCAACCCGCGTGCATCGAGTGCGGCGCGCAGCTCGGCCTGGCTGGCGTTGGGCAGTTGCAGCAGCTCCTGTGCCAGCGTACCGGTGTATTCGGCATACGCGTCGATCTGCCCGGTCTCCAGCGCGCGCCACAGGATGCGCGTACCACCGAGTTGCGCGCGGTGCTGCACGTCCACACCATCGCGCTTGCCGGCAGCGGTGGCGATTTCGCCAAGAATGACCGCTTCGGTGAAGTTCTTCGAACCGATGGCGACCTGCGCGGCCTGCGCACCGACACTGCAGACCAGCAGCACCGCAGCGATGAGCGCACGCGCCATCATGCGGCATCGCCAATGCTGCGCTGGGCGCTGAGAAAGCGCTGCACGAACGCATCGGCCGGCTGCTCCAGCAGCTCGCGCGCAGTGCCTTGCTGCACGATGCGCCCGGCACGCATCAGCACCAGGTGGTCGGCCAGATAGGCCGCTTCGGCCACGTCATGCGTCACCAGCACCACGGTCTTGCCCAACTGCGCGAACAGTTCGCGCATCTGCGCCTGCAAGTCGTAGCGCACGATGGGATCGAGCGCGCCGAGCGGTTCGTCCAGCAGCAAGGCCGGCGGGTCCAGCATCAATGCACGAATCAGCCCCACGCGCTGGCGTTGACCGCCGGACAGTTCGGCCGGGTAGCGCGCCAGCAACTCCGTCGGCAATTGGCACAGGGCGCACAAGACATCCAGACGCGCATCGATGCGCTCCCGCGTCCAGCCCAGCGTCTGTGCCAGCAAGGTCACGTTGCTGCGCGCGTCCAGATGCGGAAACAAGCCGCCCTCCTGGATGACGTAGCCGATGCGTTGCCGTTGCGCCTGCAGATTGGCGCGCTGCAACGGCGTGCCGTCGAACGCGACCGTGCCGCTGTCCGGCCACTCCAGCCCGACCAGCATGCGCAGCACGGTGGACTTGCCGGCGCCGCTCGGGCCGATCAATGCGGTCGTGATGCCGCTGGCAAAGGTCAGCGAGACAGCATCGAGTGCGATGGCCTGGCCGTAGCGGCGGCTGACCTGGTCGAGAGTGAACATGCGGCCGAGCTTGCCGAACGCAGCGTCAGCCACGCGCGAAGGTTTGCATCAGCGGGGCGGCGCGAGCAATTCGCGTGCGCTCAGGTAGCCGTCGCCATTGGCATCCTGCCGCGCGAAGCGCGCGATCAGGGTGGCGCGATGCGCCGCACGGGTGATCGGCTTGCCGCGGCGGCCCGGCAGTTCATCGCCTTGCAGCACGCCATCGTGATCGGTATCGCGTTGGTCGAAGGCATAGCTCATCCAGGCCAGATATTCGTCCAGGCTCACCCGCCCATCGCCATCGGTATCCATGCGCTGCAGATATTGCTGGCTGTCCTGGACCTGGGCCTGCGCAGCAACCGCCGGCAGAAAGGCGCACCACACGGCCAGCACGGCCCGCACTATCGCGCCACGCACCCGATGTACACGCATCACAGCGCGCCTGCCGCCCGGGTTACGCACCACTCAGCGCATACCCCTTGAGCCGCGCCGCATACGCCTGCAATGCCGCATTACCGCTGGCCTCGGCCTCATGGCACCACTGCTGCAATTGCCGGAGCCGCTCGGACGCATCGTGGCTGCGCGCTTCCAGCACCGCGGTCAGCCGCGCACGGTACTCGACCAGCGTGCGCATGCGCGGACGCTGCGCCACCCAGGCCTGCAACTGCGCCCGCGCGTCCGGCTTGAGCCAGCGCCCATCGTCGAGCAGGCCCTTGCGCAGGCGACGCGGCAGCAACTCGCGCAGCTTGGCGCCGGTGGCAGCCGCCTCTTCGCGCAACGCCGGCTTGAGCACGTTGCGCTGGTAGTCGGTCATGGCCTGGAAGCGGTGCGAGAGCAGCGCCTTGAGCGTGTCGGCATCGGGCACGGCGATATTGGGGCGAATATCCAGCGACGGCGCTACCCGCAGCACCTTGGCCAGGCCCAGCGCCTGCAGGCCGCGGATCGCGATCCAGCCGATATCCAGCTCCCAACGCCGCATCGAAAACCGTGCCGAGCTCGGGAAGGCATGATGGTTGTTGTGCAATTCTTCGCCACCGATCCACAGCGCCCACGGGGTGAGGTTGGTGGAGGTGTCGGCCGATTCGAAATTGCGATAGCCCCACCAGTGGCCCAGGCCGTTGACCACACCCGCTGCCCAGAACGGAATCCACGCCATCTGGATCGCCCACAACGCGATGCCGGGCAACCCGAACAGCACCGTGTTGATCACGCCCAATGCAATCGGGCCGGCGTTGGCATGCGGCGTGTACAGATGCCGCTCGATCCAGTCGCTAGGCGCGCCCTTGCCGTACTGCTCGATATCGGCGCGCTGCGTGCGTGCTTCGCGGTACAGCTCCACGCCGCGCCAGAACACCTGCGAGATGCCCTTGGTCTGCGGGCTGTGCGGATCTTCCTCGGTTTCGACCTTGGCGTGATGCTTGCGATGGATCGCCACCCATTCGCGGGTGATCATCGAGGTGGTGAGCCAGGTCCAGAACCGGAAGAAATGCGCGATGACCGGATGGAAATCCACACCGCGATGCGCCTGGCTGCGATGCAGGTACAAGGTCACCGCAAAAATGGTGAGCTGGGTGAACACCAGCAGTACTGCCAGCATGCCCCACACGCCCAGCCCTGCCACGCCGGAAGTCAGAAAGTCGATGATCGGATCGGACAACATCGGCATCTCCACAGCAGCGCTCCCCATTTGATGCAGACATGATGGGGGCGATCGCGGCAAACTTCACCCTTCGGATGCGTAGGGTTGCACCTACATTTCTAAAGCGATTCAGACCCCGTCCCCACTTCCGTCTGCTGTCACCCGTATGACTGTTGCTACCGAAAATGCTGCTGTTTCTGCTGCTGTCGCCAACGCCGCCCCGCTGATCGAACTCGACCAGGCCAGCGTGATGCGCGGCCAGGTGCGGGTGCTGCATGCGCTGAGTCTGCGCATTGCGCTGGGGCAGCACACCGCGATCCTGGGCCCCAACGGCTGCGGCAAATCGTCCTTCATCAAGCTGATCACGCGCGAGCTGTACCCGCTGGCGCGCGGCGACGGCCAGCCCGCCGTGAAGGTGCTGGGACAAACGCGCTGGCAGGTAGATCGCCTGCGCTCGCAACTGGGCATCGTCACCGGCGATCTGAGCGTCAACCTGGCCGACATGCCGGGGCTGGATGTGGAAAGCGCGGTGCTCTCCGGATTCTTCGCCAGCTATGTGGTGCCGCCACATCGCGAGATCAGTCACGACATGCGTGCACGCGCGCGCGAAGCGCTGGCGCTGGCGCGCGCATTGCCGCTCGTGGACCGGCAATTTGCCGAACTGTCGGCCGGGGAAACCCGCCGGGTGCTGATTGCGCGTGCGCTGGTCAATCGCCCGCAGGCGTTGCTGCTGGACGAACCGTCCACCGGGCTGGATCTGGTGGCGCGCCAGCACCTGCTCGAGACGATGCGGCACCTCGCCCATCAAGGCATCACGCTGGTGCTGGTGACCCATCACATCGAAGAAATCGTGCCCGAGATCGAACGGGTGATCCTGCTGCGCGCCGGCAAGGTGGTGGCCGACGGCACGCGTGAGGCGCTGCTCACCGATGCCAGCCTGTCGGCCGTGTTCGACGGCCCGGTGCGGGTGCAGCGCGATGGCGAGCGCTGTTGGGCGACAGTGGGCGAGTAGCCGACACTCCGCCCGCAGTTCGCGCAGGGCGTGTCCTTGCACGAGCTGCCGACGATGCTCGGCAGCGCGATGGCCAAGCGCGCGCCGGATGCGCGCATAACCGCCTCACAACCACGCTTTCCAGGCATGACCTTGGACACGGGACGCCGCCGCCGCGCCTGCGCTTAGACTCGCCGCACACACAGACAGGAGTCGTCCCGATGGCCCAGTGGTATTTCCATAACCCCGGACAGGCCGACCGTCTCGGCCCCCTCGACGATGCCAGCGCCCGCGCGCACGCGCAGCGCCACCCCGATGCGCTGGCCTGGCGCGACGGGCTCGATGGCTGGACGTCGGCCCGTCAGCTGACCGAACTGCAGGGCGGCGCTAGCGCACCGCCGCCGTTGACCGGCATGCACGGGCGCGCGGATGAAATCGACTACCGCATTGTCGGCAACGACATGCAGTTCGTCGAAGTCGAGCTGGACCCGGGCGAGAGCGCCATCGCCGAGGCCGGTGCGCTGATGTACAAGGACGCGGCGGTGCAGATGGACACCGTGTTCGGCGACGGCTCGCATGCCGGTCAAAGTGGCGGCGGGCTGATGGGCAAGCTGCTGTCGGCCGGCAAGCGCGTGGTCACCGGCGAAAGCATGTTCACCACCGTGTTCACCCACGCCGGCAGCGGCAAGGCCAAGGTCGCCTTTGCCGCGCCCTACCCGGGCACGGTGCTGGCGCTGCGCCTGTCCGAGCATGGCGGCCAACTGATCTGCCAGAAGGACAGCTTTTTGGCCGGCGCGCGCGGGGTGTCGCTGGGCATCGCCTTCCAACGCAAGATCCTTACCGGCCTGTTCGGCGGCGAGGGCTTCATCATGCAGAAGCTCGAAGGCGACGGCTGGGTGTTCGTGCATGCCGGCGGCACCGTCGTCGAACGCGAGCTGGGCCCGGGCGAGCGCATCGACGTGGATACCGGCTGCGTGGTGGCCTATCACGCCGGCGTGGACATGGACGTGCGCCGCGTTGCCGGCCTGAAGAGCATGTTCTTCGGCGGCGAAGGCGTGTTCCTGGCCACCCTCACCGGCCCGGGCAAGGTCTGGCTGCAATCGCTGCCGTTCTCGCGCATGGCCGGCCGCATGCTGCAGGCCGCCCCGCAAGGCGGTGGTCAGCAGCGTGGCGAAGGCTCGGTGCTGGGCGGCCTGGGCCGCTTGCTGGATGGCGATAACCGGTTTTGATCGGGTGTCGCGGCGGGCGGACGTGATGGCGAGTTGGATTCGGGGGGCGAAGCACGCGTCGTTTCGCTTCTGAAGGCGCGTGGCGAGGCGTTTGTCGCTCCAGGCATCTGGCATGTGCTGGGGCGTACCCTGGTCCGGCGCGTTGCGCCAGCTTCTGCTCCATGAAGCAGGAAACTGTCCCGGCGGGAGAAGGCAGGCGACCGGGCCGTTGTGCAATGACGGCACCCTGGCCGCAGCCAGGCCCATCGCCGCACGGAACCGGAGCCCTCTCCCGGCAGGGCGAAAAGGCAGGGCGAGCGCGCCATCGGCGCGCCTGCCTTCGAGCGTCCACGCCGCAAGGTGGGAGGTTGGGGCGCGGAGCGGGGGTTGGGGTGAGGGTCCGGGCGAAGCCACAGGTGGAATGGGAATGCATCAGGCGCCGCTCTTGCCCTCGTCCGGCGCTGCGCGCCACCTTGTCCCGCGGGGAGAAGGAAGTGCAACGCCTGCAAAAGATGCTGTTCCGAATGAATTCCACTCACGCCACACCAGCGCAGCAGTGACAGCGCGCGTGTATTCTCCCTCGCCTTTCCCATCGATGCTCTCGCCATGATCGCGCTCCGCTGCTCCCGCTCGCTCGCCCTGTTGTCCATGCTCGGTCTGCTCGGCGCCTGCGGGGGCGAGCCGCGCCCGGCGACACCGGCGCCGGTGGTGCAGGCACCTTCGGCCGCAGCCCCCAAGCCCATCAAGATCGGCGTGGCGCTCGGTGGCGGTGCGGCCAAGGGCTTTGCGCATATCGGGGTGATCAAGATGCTCGAGGCCAACGGCTTTGCGCCGGTGGTGGTGTCCGGCACCAGCGCCGGCAGCGTGGTGGGCGCGTTGTATGCCAGCGGCATGGATGCGTTCCAAATGCAGGAAAAGGCCGTCGCGCTCGACCAGACCAGCATCCGCGATGTGCGGCTGTTTTCCGGTGGCTTGGTGCAAGGCCAGAAACTGCAGGACTACGTCAACGAACAGCTCGGCGGCAAGCCGATCGAAAAACTGCGCAAGCCGTTCGCAGCGGTCGCCACGCGTCTGGAAGATGGCGAACGTACCGTGTTCGTGCGCGGTAATGCCGGCCAGGCGGTGCGCGCGTCCAGCAGTATCCCGGGCGTATTCGAGCCGGTGACCATCGGCAACTATCACTTCGTCGATGGCGGCGTGGTCAGCCCGGTGCCGGTGGATGCGGCGCGCCAGTTGGGTGCCGAATTCGTGGTGGCGGTGGATATTTCCAGCAAGGCCAGCGGCAAGAATCCGGGGGACCTGCTGGGCACGGTGAACCAGTCGATCTCGATCATGGGCCAGCGCCTGGGCGAGGCCGAACTCAAACGTGCCGACGTGGTCATTCGCCCCAAGGTCAACGATATCGGCTCGGCCGATTTCAACCAGCGCGGTGCGGCGATCCTCGAAGGCGAGCGCGCCGCAATGGCGGTGATGCCGCAGATTCGCGCCAAGATTGCGCAACTGCAGGCCGCGCGCAGCAGCGCAGTACGGACCGCCGCCGATCAGGCCAAGGCGGCCAAGCAACAGGCGTACGAGCGCTGCCTGGAACAACGCTCGCGTTGGGAAAAATTGCGTGGCAAGGATGAGGGCTGCGTGGCGCCGTAAGGCGGCTGTGGGCTGCGCTGGAGGAATGGATTGCGGCCGGATGCGGCCGTGGGCGGGGCGCGCATGCACGCAAGGACTCCGTCGGCGATGCCTGTGACGCACGCCTGCCGGCCAGTCGCATGTAGCTGCACAGTGAGTCCGCTGGATGTCATGGGTGCTCGGGCCGGATGTCATCGGGACGGCATCGCGGCCGGGGCCGCTCCTACAATGGCCTGTGCCGCAGCCCTCGCTGTTGCGGCATGCGTGTGCGCCAAGGGGCGTGCTGGTGGGTGCCTGGTCGCAACGAATGCACCCCACGTGGGGCCTGCACCCGACGTGGTGGCTGGTGCGGACGGCGGGCTTGGCCGAGTCGTGGCAGTTGAGGACAAAACGGCATCGAGATGGCGTCGTGGCCGAAGGCTCGACAACGACGACCTGCGTCGCTGCACTGCGCTTGCCGCGTGGTTGCACTGCGCTTGCTACGTGGTTGCACCGCGCTTGCAGGAGCGACCTGCTCGCGATGCCGTCCCGGTCACCACACCGCACGCATCGCGCCGTAATGCGCATCGCTCGGCCGCATGCTTCACTCAGGCGTCTGCATCGCCCACGACCTCAATACCGCCAACGCAGCGACACGCTGACAAAGCGCGGTTCGCCGTAGTTCTGATAATCCAGATTCGCCCAATAGGTCTTGTCGAACGCGTTACGAACCGCCAGCGAGGCGGTCCACTGCTCGCTGATGCGGTAATTGGCGTTCAAATGCACCAGCGCGTACGGGTTCTGCACCACGGTGACCGGCGTGGTGGCGCCCGTGCCGTCGCCGGTGGGGCGTGCGATATTGAAGCCGCGTACTGCGCTCTGCCAACTCACGCCGCCGCCGATGCTCAACCGGTCCCACGTCCCCGGCAGGCGCCACTGGGTGGAGAGTTGCAGATAGTCTTCGGGCAGGTTGGCGTAGATCGCATCGGTGGGCGCGCGCGTCACCTTGACGTGGGTATAGCCGGCGTTGATGGTCCAACCGGGCAACACTTCGCCATTGAAATCCACTTCCCAACCGCGGCTCTTGGTGCCATCCACGCCGATGTACGCTGAGCTGCCATCCGGCAGCGAAGCTTCCGGCTGGGTCATGTCGCGCACCGCGTAGTTGTCCTGCTTGGCTTCGAACACGGCGGCGGTGGCCATCGCGTGGCCATCGAACAACTGCGCCTTGATGCCGGCTTCCAGGTTGGACCCTTCCACCGGCGCGAGCAGGGTGTTGTCCTTGTCGCGGTAGTTCTGCGGGTTGAAGATTTCGGTGTAGCTGGCGTAGACCGACACCTCCGGCACGATGTCGTACACCAGGCCGACGTACGGGGTGACTTCGTCGCTGACTTCATAGCGGCCGCTGGTGCCGGTGTAGCGGCCGCTGGCATTGAACGCCTGGGTGCGGGTTTCCCAGGAGCTCAGCCGCGCGCCGGCAATCAACGACAGCGGATCGGCCAGCCGCAAGCGCGTGGAGGCATACACGCCGCGCTGGGTGGTGCGTGCGTCGCGTCGCGCGCCGGTACGCGTGTAGCTCACCGCGGATGCGTCGCCATTCCAGTTACGGATGTTGGGAATGAAATAGCACCGTTCGCTGCCGCAGGTGGTCCAGTCGTCGGGATAGGTCTGCGCCAGGGTATAGGTGGTCGATTGCAGGTCCTGCCAGCTGCCGCCGATCACCACGTCGTGCTGGCGGCCGAACAAGGCGAACCCGCCGGACAGGTACACGTCCACGCTATCGCGCGTGTCCTGCGTTTCGCCAGCGTTGGCGCGCAGAAACACGCCGCTGCCATCGGCGGCCGGGTAACCGGTGCCGTAGACGCGCAGGCTCTGCACGGCGCCCTTGGTGTGGGCGGCGTTGACGCGCAGCAACCAGTCCTGCCCGAAGCGCTGCTCCAGGTTGGCGAATGCCGTGCTGGTGTCGCGCTGCCAGCGTGTCCATTCCGGCGCCATGTTGGTCGAGCGCGACAGGTTGGCGAAGGAGCCGTCGGCGGCGAAGAACGGCACCGTGCCCCAGGTCGAACCGACCGGGCTGTTGTCCTGGCGCTGGTAGCCCACGGTCAGCGTGCTGCTGTCGGTCAGGTCGCCTTCCAGCACCGCCATGCCCGACATCTTGTTGTCGTGGTAACGGTCGTAGTAGTAATCGCGATCCTGCCAGGCGGCCACCACGCGGCTGCGCAAGCGTCCGTCTTCGGTCAGCGGCGCGTTGACGTCGGCCTGCATGCGGCGGAAATCCCAGGTGCCCGCACTCACTCCGAACGAGGCGTCGAAGTCCTTGCCCGGGCGCTTGCGCAACAGGTTCACCGTGGCCGAGGGAATGCCCGCACCGGTGAGCAGGCCATTGGCGCCGCGGATCACTTCGATGCGGTCGTAGAAGACCGTGTCGTATTCCTGATTGGTGGCGCCGCTGTAGGTGGGCAGGCCATCGACCTGGAAGTCGGTGATCTGGAAACCGCGCGCGAAATACAACGGCCGCTGGGTGTCGTAGAACGACACGTTGACGCCAGTCACATTGCGCATCACATCGTCGATGCTGAACAGCGATTGCTCTTCCAGGCGCTGCAACCCGATCACGCTCACCGACTGCGGGGTTTCCTGCAGGGTCAGCGGCAGCCGCGTGGTGGTGGCCGGTTGCGCGCGACTCACCGTGCCATTGACGCTGACCTGGTCGAGCGTCGTGGCGTTGGTCGCATCGGCGGCGTCAGCGGCATGGGCAGCGGGAGCCAAGGTCGACAGCGCGCACAGCAGCGCGGCAGACAATAGGCCAAGGGGAGCGATGGCAGCAGACATGGGGCGTTCTCGTCGATCGCTGCGGACGCAGCGCGTCACGCAACAGGGAAAGGCACAGGCACACGCGGGCGTCCACTCGAACCGGCTGGCTGACCCTGCGCGGGCTGGCGATGCGACACGAACGACATGGCCGGACGCGGCCAAGATGTGACGTAAATGTAAATCGTTATCGTTTATGTGGCAAGCAGCACGTTTCTGCGTTCGCCTGGGAAGCGGCGGCGCGCCTTGCCGGCTGCGGCGCGCGCGCGGCGTCCTGGGCCAGCGCCACATGGCTGAACTGCACCTCAGGCCAGATGCGACAACGGCAGACCTTCCGGCGCCTTCACCGTGCGCAGCACGAAGCTGGAATTCACATCCGATACGCCGGTGGCATTGAGCAGGCGATCGAGCAGGAACCGCGAGAAGTGTTCCAGGTCGCGCACCTGCACCTGCAACAGGTAATCCATGTCGCCGGTCAGCGCCCAGCACGCCACCACCTCGTCCCAGCCGCGCACGCCCTCGGCGAAATGCTCGATGTCGGCCTGCCCGTGCTGCTCCAGCTGCACGCGCACGAATGCCTGCAAACCCAGCCCCAGCGCGCGCGCGTCCAGGCGCGCGCCATAGCCGGCGATGATACCGGCCGCCTCCAGCCGCTGGGTGCGGCGCAGGCACGCCGACGCCGACAGATTGACCTGCACGGCCAGCTCCGCATTGCTGCTGCGGCCCTGCGTCTGCAGCAAGGCGAGCAGGCGCAAATCGGTGCGGTCCAGGGCGATGGGTTGATCCATATGTTGCGCAGCAGCAGACCAAGACGCACGAATCTTGCGCCAATCCGCTTATGACACGCAAGATTCACAATCCCGTTGCGCGCGCATCCGGCTAAGGTGACGGCTGATCACCCGGGAAGTGCCGCTGCATGAAAACCGCCCCGCAACGCGTCGAAAACCAGCTCACCGACAAGGGCTATGTGCCGGTCTACACCATCGCGGTGGTGGAGCAGCCGTGGGACGGCTACAGCGCCGACGATCACGCCACCTGGGGCACCTTGTATCGGCGCCAGCGCGAGCTGCTGGTCGGTCGGGCCTGCGACGAGTTCCTGCAGGCGCAGGACGCGATGGGCATGGGCGATACGCACATCCCGCGCTTCGATGCGCTCAACCAGGTGTTGCAGGCCGCCACCGGCTGGACCCTGGTCGGCGTGCAGGGCCTGCTGCCGGAGCTGGATTTCTTCGACCATCTGGCCAACAGGCGCTTCCCGGTGACCTGGTGGATCCGCCGGCCCGATCAAATCGATTACATCGCCGAACCGGACTTGTTCCATGACCTGTTCGGCCACGTGCCGTTGTTGATGAACCCGCTGTTTGCCGACTTCATGCAGGCCTATGGCCGCGGCGGGGTCAAGGCGCACGGCATCGGCCCGGACGCGCTGCAGAACCTCACCCGGCTGTATTGGTACACCGTGGAATTCGGTCTGATCGACACGCCGCAGGGCCTGCGCATCTACGGTGCCGGCATCGTGTCGTCCAAGGGCGAATCGCTGTATTCGCTGGAATCGCCGGCACCCAACCGCATCGGGTTCGACCTGCAACGCATCATGCGCACGCGCTACCGCATCGACAGCTTCCAGAAGACCTATTTCGTCATCGACAGTTTTGCGCAGCTGATGGAGGCCACCGCGCCGGACTTCACCCCGATCTATGCCGAGCTTGCACAACAGCCGCAGGTGCCGGCCGGTGATGTGCTGCCGAGCGATCGGGTGATCCAGCGCGGCAGCGGCGAGGGTTGGAGCCGCGACGGCGACGTGTGAGGTCGCGGCGGCTCCGCTGGCGCGGCACCAACCGCCGTACGCGGCGGTGCCGCGGGCACGCTGGCGCGACGTGACCTGCACCGACTCGACACCACCGCCAACGCGCACTAAGGTCGAACCTCCCCACATCGCCTTCGCTCAATGGACCTGACGCATCTGCGCATCCGGCGCTTGGAGCTGGACGACACCCGCCTGCTGTTCACCCTGGCCAACGGCATCCGCATCGACGAGCCCATCCAGGCGCATCGGCTCCTGCTCAAGGCATCGCCGCCGCAACGCGCGCAATGGCAGATCACCGAAGACGGCTTCGGGGTGAACTGGCCCGCAGTGGCGCCCCCCACCCCGGAAGGCCTGCTCAACATGCCCGAATTGCTGTGGCGCCGCCGCGCTGCCCGTGTGCAGGCCAAGCTCAGCCAATTGCGCGGGCGCATGGATGCGCTGTCGCCGGGTGAGCGCGAACTCATCGCGCTGGCGCGGCTGGATGCGGACATGAACGAGAGCGGCTACGCCCGCTATTTCGACCGCTGGGATGCGGCGACCCGCAGCGATGCATTGCGGGGGCTGGCCGCGATGGGCGCGGCGCAAGCGCGCCAGGCCATCGAAGGCCTGGGCACAGTGTTCGAGCGTCTGGAAGAAGACCCGAATCTGCTCAGCATCGAAGACATTCTCGATGCCATGAGCGACACCGACCGCCAACGCGTGGATGGTTGGGAAGAGGTCTACTACCGCCGTTCGGCCGAACTGGCGCGCCTGGGTCTGACGCACTATGGGGTGGACAAGGCCTGAGGGTGCTGGAACGCTTGCATCGCCGGATGTCGGCGGCGAACACCACTGACGCGGTTCGTGGGCCGGCGCAATTGGCTGTCTGCTGTCGCTGATCCACCGCAGCCTTTTGCGCTTGGAAGCAGACCGACCCGCACGCTGGCCATGCCTGATTGCAACGCAGCCCCTATGAAAAAACGCAGCGCTTCGTTGCAGCCGCGCTGTCTTGGGCGCAAGACTTACTTGGATGCGGTGTACGTCAGCAACAGCACCAGCGGTTCTTCGCCGGTTTGCTGCAGGGCGTGCGTGCTGCCCGGCCGCGTCAACAACGCATCGCCGGCAGCGACCTGGTATTGCTTGCCATCCAGCGCGTATAAGCCGCGCCCGCTGACGATGTAGTAGATCTCGTCCTTGTCGTGCAAGTGCAGGCCGATGCCGGCGCCTTTGTGCAGCACCCGCTTGCGCAGCACGAACGTCAGATCCGGGGCGTCGGCGAAAAACGGATAGGCGGTGGTCGGGCCGGCGCCACCGTGTGGGCCCGGTTGGCGACGCGCAAGATCACGTTCGTGTGCGATCAACGACGGATGCGGTTGTGCGGCGCGTTGCGCGGCGGTGTCGGGCGCAGCACCGCAATCGGCGTCGCGCCGCAGCTGCGCCTTGAGCGTCGGCTGCAGTTGCACCCATCCTTGCACTACCAGGCAGGCGATGGCGGTCGCGCCGGCACGGCTGAAGTGGGTACCGTCGGCCTTGCCCTGTTCGGGCACGAACAGAAAATACGGTTTGGCGGCCTGCTCGCCGAGCGCGCGGATCCAGTCGCTGGAACTGGCGTTGAGATCGATCAGCTCCACCTGGTCCTGCGCGGCAAGTTGCTGCATCGCCAGGGTGTAGCGACCGTGCGTGTCGAGCAACGCGCCGAAGTCGTACAACAGCCGGGCGGCCGGCGTGATCAGGATCGGCGTGGCGCCTTTGTCGCGCGCAGTGGCGATATAGCGGCGCAGGAACTGCACGTAATCGGTCGTGGGATCGGTGTAGCGCGTGGGGTCTTCGCGTTTGGCATCGTTATGACCGAACTGGATCAGCAAGACATCGCCGCGCTGCAGTTCTTTTGCGATGGCATCCAGCCGCCCTTCGGCAATGAAACTGCGCGTACTGCGGCCGCCCTTGGCATGGTTGTGTACCTGCCACTGCGCCGGATCGAACCAGTCCTGCAGCAGTTGGCCCCAACCGGCTTGCGGGGCGCGCTCGGCACCGTATTCGGCAGCCGTGGAATCACCGGCGATGAAGATGCGCTGCGGCGCGGCGTGGGCGATGCCGGTGCAGAGCAACAGCATGGCGATAAGCAGTCGATGCATGAGGGGCTCCGCTGAGTGCACGTGCGGTTACTTGCTGTTGTTGCGGTTTGCATCGACGCATGGGGCGCATGCGTGGTCTTGGGCGATGCAATTGCGCTTTGCGCGCTCACTGGGCTCGGCAGAGCCACGCGTTGATGCCGTTGGTAAGCGATGCAATGGTGTGACCGTTTCGTCGATGGTTCGGCGCGTGCGTCTAGCTGCCTGGATTGGCTGTCTTCCGCCGTACCCTCACCCCAACCCCCGCTCCGCGCCCAGCCCACGCCCACACCTTGCAGCGTGGGCGCTCGAAGGCGGGCGCGCCGATGGCGCGCTAGCCCTGTCTTTTTCGCCCTGCCGGAAGAGGGCCGACGTGCGTGCAGGCGTGTTGCCTGCGTGCGCGTAGTGGCACTCCAGTTACAGAGGCGTCAAAGGTCGACATTGCCGGATCAAGCGATGCCCCTGATGAAGCGCATTTATCCATGAAGGGCCCGCTTGGGCTTGCGATGCATGAAGCTCAGACGATCTGCTGCATCGTGGCACTGGCACATGCCTGCTCTGTAAACAAGATCAGGCATGCGCGTGCAGCGTGACTCACGCAGCAGCCGCTTCGGTCTTGCCCAGCACGCCGGCAACGAAGTTGCGGATTTCTGCATCCTGCGCGTTGTCGAAGAAGCATTGCTGGAAGCGCTCGCCGCCGACGGCCTGCTTGATCAGCTCCGGATCGATAGCGCGCAGGCCGTCCAGGTACGACTTGGCGGTGGCCTGCTTGAGCTGGGTCAGGATGCCGGCGTTGGCCTGCTGCGATTCGCGACGCTCGGCCGGGTAACCCATGCCGCGCTCGCCGCTGAAAGCCTTTTCGAAGATGTAGCGCACGTTGATTTCCGCACCCCAGCCGTAGCCCTTGGCAAACGCCAGCGACAGCGCGTTGCCGTTGTTGACCTGGGCGAACAGGTAGGCGTCGGTCGGCTCGATGCAATAGCCGCAGAACACGCCCGGGTGCGCGTTGAGCGACATCATCGCGCCCTGACCGGTACCGCAGCCGGCCACCACGAAGTCCACCGCCTTGGAGTTCAGCAGCAGGCTGGCGACGATGCCCAGGTGGATATAGGTCAGGCGGTGGTCGTTGTCGCCGTCCATGCCGACGTTGAACACGCTGTGGCCCTGCTCGCTGGCGACGTCGTTGAGCTGCTGCAGGATCACCGGGTTCTTGGCGGCCTGGCTAAACTCATTCATGAGTGCGATTTTCATGGGAATGCTCCGATTGGGTTGGGGAAGATTCTTAAAAGGATTGTTGCCAGGTCGCGATGATGCGTGCGTTTGGTTGCCGTTTTTTCAACTGCCGGCGCATTGTTCGTTGCAGTGATCAAGGCGCTGATGCAGTCGGCAAGGCAGATTGCCGCGAAGCACATTGGCAGTTGATTGATGTGCGTGTGACAGACCCTCATCCGCCCTTCGGGCACCTTCTCCCGCAGGCGGGAGAAGGACACCACAGCGCAGCAACAGCAGGGGCGGCGGCGCGCGTTGGAGGGTGCGCGTCATCGCCGTGCGATCTGGATCAGCGCGCCAGCCAGCCACCGTCGACCGGAATGATGGCGCCGTTGACGTAGTCCGACGCGCTGCTGGCCAGGAACACCGCGGTACCGCCCAGGTCGGCCGGCACGCCCCAGCGCGCGGCCGGGATGCGGTCCAGGATGGCCTTGTTGCGGTCTTCGTCGGCACGCAGCTGCGCGGTGTTGTCGGTGGCCATATAGCCCGGTGCGATGGCATTGGTGGTCACGCCCTTGCTGGCCCATTCGTTGGCAAGCAGGCGGGTGATGCCGGCGATGCCCGACTTGCTGGCGGTGTAGGACGGCACGCGGATGCCGCCCTGGAACGACAACATCGAGGCAATGTTGATGATCTTGCCGCGGCCCTGCGCAATGAAGTGACGGCCTGCGGCCTGCGCCATGAAGAAGGCCGACTTCAGGTTGACGTTGAGCACGTCGTCCCAATCCTGCTCGCTGAAATCCACTGCGTCGGTGCGACGGATCAGGCCGGCGTTGTTGACCAAGATATCCAGCCCGCCGAGGCCGGCGATGGTCTCGTCGATGATGCGCTGCACCGGCTCAATGCTGATCAGGTTGGCTTCGATGGCGATGAAGCGGCGGCCCAGCGCCTTGACCTTTTTTTCGGTCTCGGTAGGCGCCTGGATGCCGGCGGCAGCGATGTCGGCGCCGGCTTCGGCTAATGCCAGCGCGATGCCCTGGCCCAAGCCGGTGTTGGCACCGGTGACCAGTGCGACCTTGCCTTCGAGACTGAACGGATTGCTCATTACCTTATCGCTCCTGCTGGGTGTGCGGTGGTGTGCTGTGAGCCGCGCAGCGCGCGGACGATTGCGTCTTATGAGTGGGGTTGCGCCACAAGCCCTTGCATCGCGCCGGCGTTGCTGGCCCCGGCTTGAACACAGCGGTGTCATGGCCGCGGCCGTCTGCATGCAGGCGCATGGATGCAGGCCTTACTTGAGCTGGCAGATATCCAGCACGTGCATGTCGGTGTAATCCAGGTTTTCGCCGCCCATTGCCCAGATGAAGGCGTAATTGCTGGTGCCGGCGCCCATGTGGATGGACCACGGCGGCGACACCACCGCTTCGTTGTTCTGCATCACGATGTGGCGCTGCGCATCGGGTTCGCCCATGAAGTGGTAGACGCGGTCGTTGGCGCCCAGGTCGAAATAGAAATACACCTCGCTGCGGCGGTCGTGCAGATGCGGCGGCATGGTGTTCCAGACGCTGCCGGGCTTGAGCACGGTCAGGCCGAGCAATAGCTGCGAGGACTGGCAGGTGGCCGGCACGATGTACTGGTAGATGGTGCGCTCGTTGCTGGTTTCCAGCGCGCCGCGCTCCAGTGCCACCGCATCCTTGATCGAGAGCTGCGTGGTCTCAAAGCGCGCATGCGCCGGCGTGGAGGCCAGATAGAACTGGGCCGGGTTGGCCGCGTCTTCGGAAGCAAAACTGACATCGGTGCTGCCCATCGCCACGTACAGGCCGTCCTTCGGCCCGAGCGTGTAGGCAGTACCGTCCACGGTCACCGTCCCGGTGCCTGCGCCGACATTGAGAATGCCCAGCTCGCGACGCTCCAGAAACGGATGCCCGGCGGCCGATGCCGGCTCGGTCTGTTTGGGCAGTTCCAGCGTCTTGCCCAGCGGGGCGGCGCCACCGAGCACGAAGCGCTCGTAGTGGGTGTACTTGAGCGTCACCGCGTCGTCCACGAACAGCCCATCGAGCAGGTACAGCTCGCGCAGCGCGTCGTTGCTGGCGCCCTTGATGGCGTCGGGATGGGTGGCGTAGTGCGTTTTGCAGTACAGGGACATGGCACTTCTCCGAGGCAAGCGAGGGGGGAACATGGGCTTGCAGGGGGCTAGTCTACCGACTCTGGTTAACCGGTGTCATTGCGCAGTGCACGAAAGACGGTGTGGGGCGGCGAGGACTGTCCACTTCCCTTCTGGCATCGGGAGACGGTGGCGCGTGGCGCCGGATAGGGTCCGAGGCTGCGCGCTGTGCTGGGAGGCAAGGCGCAATCTGCACGTAAAGGTTGCCGGCGGTCAGCGCCGGCCTGGGCTCTTAAATGGCTGTCTGCCGCCGTACCCTCACCCCAACCCCTCTCCCGCAGGGAGAGGGGCTTTACAGCAGCGACCGCGGACTGCCTTCCCCCGCCTGCGGGGGAAGGTGCCCGAAGGGCGGATGGGGGCCAGCCGTTGGCCGAACGCAGCGTGTTCCTTCTTCCGGCGAGAACGTGGCGCGTAGCTCCGGCTAAGGGCGCGGCGCGCGGCGCGCGGCGCTCAATCTTCCGGCGGCTGGCAGGAGTCGCGCACGATCAGGTGCGGGCGCACGCTGGCGGTGGGCAGCTGCGGCGCGTTGTCGGGCTGGATCAGCATCGCCGCGGCAGTACGCCCGGTGTCACGGGTGTGGCGGCGTACCGAGGTCAACGGCGGCCACAGCCGCGAGGCCAGCGAGCTGTCGTCATAGCCGATCACCGAGAGCTGGCGCGGGATATTGATGCCGGCGCGCAGCGCCACCTTGTAGATACCGGCGGCCATTTCGTCGTTACCGGTGAAGATGGCGGTGGGGCGCTTCTTGCCCAGCAGCAGCTTTTCGGCGGCGGCCACGCCCGATTCGAAGGTGTAGCCGGCTTCGACGATGCGCTCGGGCGGCAGTTCGATGCCGCGACGGGCCAACGCGTCGGCAAAGCCGGAGGTGCGCTCGATCGAGGAGCGGTAAGCGCTGGGGCCGGTGACCAGGGCGATGTCGCGGTGGCCCAGCGAGAGCAGGTAATCGGCCGCCTCCGCTGCCCCGTCGCGGTCGTGGGTGATCACCGTCTGCGAGGTGGTGTCCAGCGCGATCGAGGCGATGCGGGTGTAGCGGCACCCGATTTCGGCCAGCATGTCGGCCAGTGCCTGGTCTTCGGAGGCGCGCGGCACCAGGATCACGCCGTGCAGCTTCTGCGCCTGCGCAAAGCGGCGCACGCCTTCGATATAACCGGGACTGCGGCTGTCGCAGGGGTGCACCACCAGCTCGAAACTGGAACCACGCAGCGCGTCCAGCGCGCCGTACTGCATGTCCACGATGTATTGGGCAGTGGGGTTGTCGTAGACCATGCCGATCAGGAACGAGCGCCGGAACGCCAGCCCGCGCGCCAGCGGATCCGGCGCGTAGCCGACCTCGCGCATCAGCGCCTCGACCTTCTCGCGCGTGTCCTGCCGCACCAACGGCGAATTGTTGATGATCCGCGAGACGGTCTTCTTGGACACGCCCGACATCCGCGCGATGTCGTTGATCGTTGCAACCCGGCCCTTCGGCAGGCCAGGCATTCCCTCTTCAGGCATCTTGCGGGCGGGCATAGCGGTCAACCAGTAAAGTTGATTGGATTCTACCGGCCAGACGGCCGGCAGACCTGAGCGAAGCCTGCCGCTGCACCGGGTCCGCCGTGCCGGGCCTGCCACGGCAGGCAGCGCCACGACATGCCCGCCGATGCAGAACGGTCAGTCCAGGGCGCGGTAGCGGAAGTTGCGGAATTCCACCTGGCCGGGGCCTGCGGCATACAGGGCCGGTTTCAGGGCCAGGAACTTGCCGGCCACGTTGTGGTGGTAACCGGACACTTCCATCTGCACCGGGTACTTGGTCCACGTCTTGCCGTCGGCACTGCTGTGGATGGTGACGATGTGGCGGTTGTTGGTGACGCGCAGCCACAGCGTGCCGCCGTTGGCGCTGGGTGCCAGCGTACCGGGGCGTTCCTCGCCGTAGCGGTGCATGACGAAGTTCTCGCCATTGCTGCCGACGCCGGCGTAGAGCTTGTCGCTGTAGAACAGCAGCGCCCCGCCCTGCCCGCCCGGCGACACGGTCATCTGCACCTCGAACTGGTAGGCCGGGTCGGTGGCGATCACCGTCAGCGGCGACGCATCGCGCGGCGCGGTGCCCTTGCCCTGCAGGCGCAGCACGCCATTGCCCACCTGCAGGCGCTTGGCTTCATCGGCAGCCGGGTTGAAGAACGCCCACTGCGGGCCCAGCCTGGCGGCACGGAAATCGTCGGACAACGCCATGCCGTGCTGCAGCGCCTGCCCGCTGGGTTTTTTCAGCGGGGTGCCCAGATCGCCGCCCTTGGCGACGAACCAGCCATCCGGCGTCCATTCGATCGGGTCGAGCAGCGCCTGCCGGCCCAGCGTCCAGTAGCCGTGTTCGTAGCCGTGGTAGAGCATCCACCAACGGCCGTCGGTGCCTTCCACCAGGGTGGCGTGGCCGCGCGACCACCACGGCTCCTCCGCGCTCCTGGTGCGGGTGATTGGGTTGTTGGGCGCGTTCTGCCAGGGGCCGTGGATCGAGCGCGAACGCGCAGTGATCACCATGTGCCCGGTCGGCGGGCCGGCGGTGCCGCCCACGGCGGTGGTCATGTAGTACCAGCCGTTGTGGCGGGTGATCTTGGGGCCTTCCTGGGAGTAGCCCTCCACGTCCCAGCTTTCCGGGTATTTCCAGCCGTCGTAGACATGCTTGGGCGTGCCGACCACCTTCAAGCCGTCATCGGACAGCTGCACATAATCGCCGCCGCTCAGGAACAGGTAGCGCTTGCCGTCTTCGCCCACCGCATGGCCGGGGTCGATGTACTTGCCCAGGCCGATGTCGATCGGGGCGCTCCATGGGCCGGCGATGTCGTCGGCCCACACCACGAAATTGCTGCGCCCGCCCTGGTCGCCCCGCCGTGCGGGGAAATAGATGTAGTAGCGCTTGCCGTGCTTGATCAGGTCCGGCGCCCAGATCGCACCCACATTCTGGGTGATGGCGTGGCCCAGCGGCTGCCAGTTGACCAGGTCGCGCGAGTGCCAGATCGGCAGGCCCGGGTACGCATCGAACGACGACAGCGTGAGGTAGTAGTCGTCGCCATCCTTGAGCACCGACGGGTCGGGATGGTCGCCGGCCAGCACCGGATTGAGGAAGCTGCCGTTGCCCTGGTCGGCGATGCGCTGGTGTTCGATGCCGCGCTTCCAGTCGGCCGCCGCGCTCAGGCCGGCGCACAGCAGCAAGCCGCCGGCCATCAGCCAACGCCATCGGGATGAAACGGGACGCACACGCATGCTCTCTCCTAGTCCCGGATGCCGGGCTTTACTACGATGGTGCGTCATGCCACCGGTTAACCAGATGCGGCAGAGCCCTCCTGCCGGCAGCGATGCCCGACGCGCCTGCCTGTGGAGGGCAGGCGATCGATACCACGCGAACAGGCCGTACCGATCACCCGTCTGCCAGTGACGCAATCACGCAATCGCCCAGGCTCAGGCGCGCAGGGCGCGCGGCAGCCACAGCGACAACTCAGGGAAAAACGCCACGATCAACAGCACGCACAACGCCGCCAGCCAGAACGGCCAGATCGTACGCATGCTTTGCGCGATGGTGATCTGCCCGATGGAGGTGCCGATGAACAACACCGAGCCGATCGGCGGGGTGATCAGGCCGATACCGCCAGCCAGCACCATCACCAGGCCGAAGTGGATCGGGTCGATGCCGTAGGCCTTCACCACCGGCAGGAAGATCGGTGTGCAGATCAGGATCTTCGGCGCCAGGTCCATGAACATGCCCAGCAACAGCAGCATCACCACGATCATCAACAGCACCATGTTCTTGCTGTCGGCAATGGCTTGCAGGAACTTCACCGCCGCCGCAGGCACCTGCAGATAGGCCAGCAGCCAGCCGAACACGGCCGCCGTGGCGATCACGAACAGGATCACGCCGGTGGTGCGCGCGGCATGCGTGACCGCGGCGAAGAACTCGGCCCAACGCAATTGGCGATACAGCAATGCGGTGACGATCAAGGCGTACACCACGGCAATGGCGGCGCTTTCCACCGCGGTGAAGATGCCGGCGCGAATCCCGATGAAGATCAACCCCACCAACCCCAGGCCGGGCAGCGCACCGATCAGGCGCAAGGCCACCGCACGCCACCCAGGAAAGGCTTCGGTGCCGTAGCCGCGATGACGCGCCACTGCATAGCCGGTCACCATCATCGCGGCGGTCATCAACAACGCGGGAAAGATGCCGGCCGCGAACAGATCGGCAATCGACAAGCCGCCACCGGCCGCGGCCGAGAACAGGATCAGGTTATGCGAAGGCGGCACCAGCAAGGCCACCAGCGCGGCGGTCATGCTCACGTTCACCGCGTAATCGCGGTCGTAACCGCGTTTGATCATCTGCGGAATCATGGTACCGCCGACCGCCGAGACATCGGCAATCGCCGAGCCGGAGACGCCGCCGAAGAACAGCGACGACAGCACGCTGACCTGGCCCAGACCGCCGCGGACACGCCCGACCAAGGACGAAGCCAAGGCGATCAAGCGTTCGGAAATGCCACCGCGCAGCATCAGCTCGCCGGCGAAGATAAACAGCGGAATCGCAATCAGCGACGCCGAGCCGCTACCGGCGGAAATCTGCTGCACCAACACCACCGTGGGTAGGTCCAGGTACAGCAGCGTGGCCAGTGCCGCCGCGCCCAGGGCGTAGGCCACCGGCACGCCGATCAGCAGCAGCACCACGAAGGTGCCCAACAACATGGCGATGCCCATCAGCGCACTCCTCCGACATGGACCGGGCGCAGCACACGCCACAACTTGTACAGGGCGAACAGCACCATCAGCGCACCGCCGATGGACAGCGGCAGGTAGTTGATGCTCTGCGGCATCTGCGCGCCGGCCATCTTGATATCCAGGCCATCGATCAACAGCGCCGCGCTCCACCACGCCAGCACCGCACCGATGGCGAGGATCATCAGCGGGCGAATCACTTCGAACAGTTTGCGCACCAGCGGCGGCACGTGTTCGCCCAGCAGGTAGAAGCCGAAGTGGCGATTGGTATGCACGCCGGCCGCCGCGCCCAGGCTCAGTGCGGTGCTCAGCAGCAACAGGGTCACCGGCTCGGTCCAGCTGGGTGAGTCGTTGAGCACGTAGCGGGTGAATACCTGCCAGCCCTGCACGACCACCAGACCCAGCAGCGCCAGCGAGGCCACGCCAATGGCAATGTCGGAAACGCGGTCCAGCGCGCGCTGCAACGGCGCGACCGTGACGGCAACAGTTTCGGGTTCGGTCATCGGGACACCTCTATGCGAAATCGCGGATGCGGCGGTACAGCGCTTCGATCTCCGGCTGCTTGCGGTATTCGGCCAGCAGCGGCGCGGCAGCGGCGCGAAACGCCAGCATGTCGACCTGGTTGAGCTTCACGCCGTAGTCGATCACCTGCTTGCGCGCCACCGTCTCGGAGGCATCCCACAAGTTGCGCATCACCGGCACCGAGGCGCGCGCCAGTTCCACCACCAGGCCACGGTCGGCCGCGCTCAGCGATTGAAAACTCCTGCGCGACATCACCAGGATGTCCGGCGCGTAGGAATGTTCGCTCTGCGACCAGTAATGCGCGGCTTCGAAATGCCGGCTGGACTGGAAGCTGCGCATGTTGTTTTCCGCACCGTCGATCATGTGCGTTTCCATCGCCGAAAACGTTTCGCCCAGCGACATGGGCGTGGGGTTGGCGCCCAGCATGCGCATCAACTTGAGGAAGATGTCCGACGAAGCCACCCGCAATTTCAGGCCCTTGAGATCTTCCGGGCGATGCAGCGGATGCTTGGTGTTGTAGAAGCAGCGCGCGCCCGAATCGTAGATGGCAAGACCGACCAGATCGCGCTGCTCGAAGCTGCGCAGCACGCTGTCGCCGACATGCCCGTCGATGGCGCGACGCAGATGCGGTACCGAGTCGAACACGTACGGCAGGCACAGCGCTTGCGTGAGCGGGAAGGTGTTGTTCAACGCGCCCGAATACACACGGGTGATGTCGATGGCGCCGAAGCGCGCCATGTCGATCGCCTCCGATTCGCGGCCCAGCTGGCCGGAGTGGTACTGGCGCAGCTTGAGCCGGCCATTGGTGCGTTCTTCCAGTTGCTTGCCGAACCAGCGCACCGCTTCCACGGTGGGGTAGTCTCCGACATGCACGTCGGTGGCGGTGAGCAACTGCCCGCCGGGAATCGGCGTGGTGGCGCCGGCACCCAGCCAGGGGGCGGCGGCAGCGGCGCCGAGCCCGGCACCAAGAAAATGTCTGCGTGTGATCATTGGCGCCCTCCCAAGCGTCTGGTCACGGGGACCGCCGTCAACTGGCGGACACGGCCGTACAGGAAATATCGCCGATGCCGGCGAAGCGAATCAGGGCACGTTGCCCCACTTCGATGTCGTGGATACCGGTGGCATTGCCGGTGGCAATCAGATCACCGCGCTTGAGCGGACGCCCGCGCTGTGCCGAACGGCTGAGCGCGAATGCGTAGGCCGCGCGCAGCCCGCCCGGCAGCGTGGTGGCCCCGCCGGTGCCGACCACCTTTTCGTCGATCAGCGTCTGGGCAGTGAGCGCAGCCTCGTCGCGCGCCAGCCAATCGGTCACTTCCGGGCCCAGAATCAGGCCGTTGTTGTTGCCGAAGTCCGAAATCACCACCCGCGGGCCCAACTGGTTGATGGTGGCCAGCGGGCTGCTGGCGATCTCCACCCCGATGAACAACGTGGCCGGCAGCTCTGCCGCCTGCTCCGGCGTGAAGTGGGTCTGCTCGGCCGGGGCGTCGGCGCCGAGCATCAGGACATATTCGGCTTCCACTGCGCCGAAGCCGCCGACAAAGATCGGGAACTCGGTTGTTCCACCGGTAGCATTCCAGACCTTCTGGGAGAAGATCGGGCCGAGCAGACGCTCGTCGCCGGACGCGTCGCGGCGCTCGGCGGCGATATACCCCACCTTCCAGCCGACGACGTGGTCGTGCCACTGGCTGATGGCGATGTCCTGCACCTGGTAGGCGGTGACCAGATCGTCGGGGATTTGCCCGGGAAAGTCGGGCAGCGATGCCCCTGCACGGCGTGCTTCCACAAAGCGCTGGGCGATGGCGGACAGCGCGGGTGTGGACGATGGCGGAGTGGCGGCGTCGTTGCTCAAGGGTGTCTCCCCGATAGGTGTTTTGTTGCACTGCCAATCGACAGCGGCACGGTGTGCTGTATATGGTAAACCGGTGTCATTGGCAATGTGCACTGCGGCAATTGTGGTCGCGGTGACGAAGTGGCCCTGGGAGGGGTGAATGGAACAGACACGCCAAACGCGTGCTTTGACCGCGCTTTCGCGCGCCACGCGGCATGGCCTGGCGGTCCTTGTGCTGGGCGCGCTGCTGGCCGGCCCGGCGCCGGCGGCCCAGCGACCGAGCGCCGACACTGCCGCCGAACAAGCCAGCCGGATCGCGCTGTGGCCAACGCGCCTGGCACCGGGGGATACGGCGTTGCCGCAACCGCAGCGCATCGTCGAGCGCAGCAGCGAGCCGGCGCAGCCGGATCGCTACATCCAGCAGGTCAGTACGCCGTATCTGGTGGTCTACCGGCCCAAACAGCCCAATGGCACCGCCCTGCTGGTCACGCCTGGCGGCGGCTACCAACGCATCGTGCTGGACAACGAGGGCAGCGCGCTGGTGCCCGGCTTTGTCGACGCCGCCGGCATCACCCTGTTCGTGCTGCGCTACCGGCTGCCGGGTGAAGGCCACCCGAACGGCGCCGACGTGCCGCTGGCCGATGCGCAACGTGCCTTGCGGCTGATCCGCGCCAACGCGGCCCGCTATGGCATCGATGCACAGCGCGTGGGCGTGATGGGCTTTTCGGCCGGCGGCCATGTCGCCGCCAGCCTGGGCACGCGCTACGCCGCGCAGGTGTATTCGCCCATCGACGCGGCCGATGCACTGAGCGCGCGACCGGACTTCCAGTTGCTGATCTACCCGGTGATCGACATGGACAGCGCCAACGCGCACAAAGGCTCCCGCGACCGTCTGCTCGGCAGCGCCCCGAGCCAGGCGCAGGTACAGGCCTATTCGCCGCAGCGGCACGTGGACGCGCGCACGCCGCCTACCTTTCTGCTGCATGCGCAGGACGACAGCGTGGTGCCGGTACGCAACAGCCTGCTGATGCACGATGCGCTGCTGCGCGCCGGGGTCCCCAGCGAGTTGCATGTGTTCCCGCAGGGCGGCCATGGTTTCGGTACCGCCAACGGCAGCGGTCTCACCGTGTCCGCATGGCCGCAACTGGCGCAAGCCTGGATCGCGCATGTCACCAAGCCGCAGCCGCCTGTGGCCAAGCCCGCTTCACCCGCACCCGCGAAGGAGATGGCGCAATGACCACCCAAGCCTCGCCTGATACGCGGCGCCGCACGCTGCTGCGTGGTGGCCTGTTCGCGACAGCGGCAGCAACGCTTCCCGGCTTCGCTGCCGCGGCCGTACGTGCACCGCCACGCGACGAGGGCGCGCCGCTGGCACGCGTGCGTGGCGGCGCGCTGCGCGGCTATCGCGACCAGGGCGTCTGCGTGTTCAAGGGCATCCCGTATGGCAGCGACACCGCCCCGCGGCGCTTTCAGGCACCGTTGCAGGAAACGCCGTGGCAGCACGTGCGCGACGCCAACGGTTTCGGTGCAGCGGCGCCACAGCTCAAGGCCAGCGAGCCCACCAGTGAGGACTGCCTGTTCCTCAATGTGTGGACACCCGGTCTGCGCGATGGCGGCAAGCGGCCGGTGTTGTTCTATATCCACGGCGGCGGCTACACCACCGGCTCCGGCAGCGACCCGCTCTACGACGGCGTGCGCCTGTGCAAGCGCGGCGACGTGGTGGTGGTCACCGTCAATCACCGGCTCAACGTCTTCGGCTATCTGTCGCTGGCGCAGCTGGGCGATGCCAGTTTTGCCGACTCCGGCAATGCAGGGCAGCTGGACCTGGTCCAGGCCCTGCAGTGGGTGCGCCAGCATGCGGCCGAATTCGGCGGCGACGCCGGCAATGTCACGGTGTTCGGGCAGTCCGGCGGTGGCGCCAAAATCGCCACGCTGATGGCGATGCCGGCCGCGCGCGGGCTATTTCATCGCGCCTGGACCATGAGCGGGCAACAGGTCACCGTGGCCGGGCCGCGTGCGGCCACCCAGCGCGCGCAGCTGCTGCTGGACGCGTTGAAGATCTCGCCAGATGAGATCGCGCGCATGCGCACGTTGCCTGTGGCCCAACTGCTGGCCGCCGCGCAGGTGCGCGACCCGTCGCGGGTGGAAAACACCGCGCTGTATTTCGGCCCGGTGCTGGATGCGCGCAACGTGCCGGTGCATCCGTTCTGGCCCACCGCGCCGGTGCAGTCGGCACGCATCCCGATGGTGATCGGCAATACGCGCGACGAGACGCGCGGCTTTCTCGGCCACGATGCGAAGAATTTCGCGCTGAGTTGGGACGAGTTGCCGGCCAGGCTGGAGGCGCAGCAATACGTGGACCTGTTGCCGCAGGTGGTCATCGCCGAATATCGGCGGCTCTATCCGCAGTACACGCCGTCGCAGGTGTTCTTCGCAGCCACCACCGCCGGCCGCTCGTGGCGCGGCGCTGTGGAAGAAGCCGACGCACGTGCCCGTCAGGGCGCGCCCACCTGGGTCTATCAACTGGATTGGGGTTCGCCCCTGGATGGCGGCAAGTTCGGTGCCTTCCATACCCTGGATATTCCGCTGGTATTCGACAACGTGCGCCAGCCGGGCTCGCGCACCGGCGATGGTGCCGATGCGCAGCGCATGGCCGAGCAAATGAGCGAGGCGCTGATTGCGTTTGCGCGGCATGGCGACCCCAATCGTCGCGGTGCGCCGCACTGGCAGCCATTTTCCTTGAAACGGCGCGAAACGCTGGTGTTCGATACGCCAAGCCGCCTGGAACTGGATCCGCGTGGTGGCGAGCGCGTGTTGTATCAACAAGCGCCCTTCATTCAACGCGGGACGTTTTGATTGCCTGGCGCGCTGGAACACTACGCGTTGCGCGCGCTCAGGCCTCAACGTGCAGCGGGCACGGGCGCGTCTGCCTCGATCACACCTTCGCGCTTGAGCGCTTCCCACAGCGTCGACGGAATCGCCACCTGCATCGAGCTCGCATTGGCGCGGGCCTGCTCGGCCGTGCGTGCACCGGGAATCACGGCCGACACCACCTTCGGGGCCGCGGCAAATTGCAGCGCAACGGTGCGTAGATCCACACCGTGCTTGTCGCAAATGGCCAACGCCTTCTGCCGCTTGGCAGGCGCCCACGACGGAATGGTGCCGTCGTAGAGATAACGCTCGCGCCCGGCCAGATAACCCGCCAACAACGGTGCACCGACCACCACCGAGGCGCCGTGCCTTGCGATCTTCGGGAAGGTGTCATGCAAGGCCTGCGCATGGTCGAGCAGCGAGTATTGGCAGGCGAGCAGGAAGATGTCGGGGTCGGCCTCTTCGATTGCACGCAAGGCCGGCTCAGGACGATTGACGCCAAAGCCCCAGGCCTTGATCAGGCCCTCCTTGCGCATCTTGGTCAACTCGGGCATCGCGCCCTTCACCGCCTCGGCGAACCGCCGCTCCCACGGCATGCCCAGGTCCTTTTCGTTCTCTGGCGAGAGATCGTGGATATACGCGATGTCGATCTGCGACACCCCCAGACGCTGCAGGCTGTCTTCGATCGAGCGCCGCACACCGGAGGCGCTGTAGTCGTAGCGATAGTCGAACGGCGAAGGTTGCTGCCACATCGTCTTGGGCGGCGTGTCGGTCGCGGTGAGCAGGCGCCCGACCTTGGTCGACAGCACGTACTCGTCGGCCGGATGGGTGTGCAGATGATGGCCGGTACGTCGCTCCGACAAGCCCAGCCCGTACCAAGGCGAGGTATCGAAATACCGCACGCCCGATTCCCATACCGCTGCCAGCGTCTGCTCGCTCTGTGCGTCGCTGGCCGGCGCAAAGCCATTGCCGATGGCCACGCCACCGAAGCCGAGACGGCTGCGCGGCCGGTAGCGTGCGCCCTTGACGACCGGATTGGTCGGCAATGCGCCCGCCTCGGTGTTTCCGCGCGTGGGCATCACGCTGCCCGGCGCCGACGATTGCGCCATCAACGGCGCAGCGGCCAATGCCGCGGTACCGGCCGCGGCAGCGGAAAGGAATTGGCGACGTGTATTCATGGGAATTCCCTGCAACAACGTGGCCCACGAGCATGGCCCCGCCGGTGTGCATGCCGAGTCAGCGGACTCAGCCCACCGCGAGTTGCTGCACATGCGCGCGTGACGCGCCATCGCCCAGCCACAGCATGGCCACACTGATCGGCAGACTGAAGCGGCGCGGCCCGGCGCTGCCCGGATTGAGGTACAGCACCCCATCGTGCATGTGCACCCGCGGCTTGTGCGAATGGCCGCTGATGACGACGTCGGCCTGCACCTGCGGTGCCAGCGTCTTCAGATCGTGCAGCACATGGATGCGCACGCCCTGGATCTGCAGATCCAGCGTCTGCGGTAAACCCCTCGCCCACGGCTTGTCGTCGATATTGCCTGCGATGGCATGCAGCGGTGCCAGTGCCCGCAACGCCTCAAGCACCTGCGGCGTGCCCACATCGCCGGCATGGATGATCTGCGTGCAGCCCTCGAGCGCGGCAAGCGCCTGGGGCCGGAGCAGGCCGTGCGTATCGGAGATCACGCCGATTCGCGTGGCGGCGCCCGTCTCGCCGTCACCGCGTTTGCGCACGATCATCAAGACGACCTGCTGCTGGATGACGTGCTATGTGCGTGTCGGCCTGCAGTGATCGATGCCATCGCAACCGAGTGGGAGCACAACAATGCAAACGATGCCAGCGCATGACCCACCCCGTCGAGAAGAGCTGGATGCATGACGCAGCTGCCGCCCACCACCGGGCCAGTTGCCCGATGGTAGGCGCAGGCGGCATCAGCCATACGGCGTCAGCACGATGGCGCCCAGCGGTGGCAACAGCAACGGCAGCGACTGCGCGTGCCCGTGCATGGATTGCTGCTCGGCCGTCACGCTGCCGCCGTTGCCCAGGTTGCTGCCGCCGTAGACGCCGGCGTCGCTGTTGAACACCTCGCGCCACTGGCCGCCTTGCGGCACGCCGATGCGGTAGCCGTGCTGCACGACCGGGGTGAAGTTGATCACCACCAGCACCGGTGCGTCGCCGCGTTTGCCCTTGCGCAGGAACGCCACCACGCTGTTGCCGGCATCGTCACCCACTACCCAGGCGAACCCGGACGGATCGTCGTCGTGCGCATGCAGCGCCGGGTATTGCACATACAGCCGGTTCAAATCGCGCACCAGCGTCTGTACGCCGCGGTGGCGCGGGTCGTCGAGCAAATGCCACGGCAGGCCGGCGTCGTGGTTCCATTCGGTGGGCTGGCCGAATTCGCAGCCCATGAACAGCAACTTGCGCCCCGGGTGGGTGAACATGAAACCCAGGTAGGCACGCAGGTTGGCGAAGCGCTGCCAGTCATCGCCGGGCATGCGGCCCAGCAACGAACCCTTGCCGTGCACCACTTCGTCGTGCGAGATCGGCAGCACGAAGCGCTCCGAATACGCATAGACCATGCTGAAAGTCAGTTCACCGTGGTGGTAGCGGCGATAGATCGGATCCAGCCCGGCGTAATGCAGGGTGTCGTGCATCCAGCCCATGTTCCACTTGTACTGGAAGCCCAGGCCGCCGTGCGCCACGTCGGCGGTGACACCGGGAAACGCAGTGGATTCCTCGGCAATCATCACCGCACCCGGCGTGTGCTCGCGCACCACCTCGTTGAGCCGGCGCAGGAACGCGATGGTCTCGTAGTTCTCGCGCCCGCCGTGGATGTTGGGTATCCACTCGCCGGCGTTGCGGCTGTAATCGCGGTACAGCATCGAGGCCACCGCATCCACGCGCAGGCCGTCGACGTGATAGCGCTGCAGAAATTCCATCGCACTGGCGATCAGGAACCCGGACACCTCACGGCGGCCGTGGTTGTAGATCAGCGTGTTCCAGTCGCGATGGAAGCCTTCGCGCGGGTCGGCGTGTTCGTACAGCGCGGTGCCATCGAAGTGCGCCAGGCCATGCGCATCGGTCGGAAAGTGCGCCGGCACCCAATCGACGATCACGCCGATGCCTTCGCGATGGCAGCGGTCGACAAAGCGCGCAAACCCATCGGGCGTACCGAAGCGCGCGGTCGGCGCGAACAGACCCAAGGGCTGATAGCCCCAGGAGCCGCCGAACGGATGCTCGCTCACCGGCATCAGCTCGACATGGGTAAAGCCCATATCGGCCACGTACGGAATCAGGCGGTCGGCCAGGCCATCCCAATCCAGGTCCACGTCCGCTTCGCGCAACCACGAGCCGGCGTGGATCTCGTAGATGCTCATCGGCGCGTCGTGGGCCTGGCGGCGCGCACGCGTGGCCATCCAGCCGTCGTCGCTCCACTGATGCGGCGTGGGATCGGCCACGATGGACGCGGTGCCTGGCGCAAGCTCCGCGCGGCGTGCCACCGGGTCGGCCTTGGCCGGCAGTTCGTGCCCGTGCGGGCCGCGCAGCTGGTACTTGTAATGCGCGCCCGGGCCAACGTCGGGCACGAACAACTCCCACACGCCGGCCTGGTGCCGCAGCCGCATCGGATGACGCCGCGCGTCCCAGCTATTGAAGTCGCCCACCACCGCCACGCGCGAGGCATTCGGTGCCCAGACGGCAAAGCGCGTGCCGCGCACGCCGTCCACTTCCACCACGTTGGCGCCCAATGCGTCCGCCAGTTGCAGATGGTGGCCTTCGCTGATCAGGTGCAGGTCGAAATCGCTGAGCTGCGGGCCGAACGCGTAGGGGTCGGCGGTTTCCTGCTCGCCACCGGGCCAGCCGATGCGCAGCCGATATCCGCCGTGGGCCGGCAACTCGCCGGCGAACAGGCCCGGCTCCGGGCCGGCATCCAGCGCGATCACCTGCCCGTCGTCGAGCACCGCACAGACGCGGTCGGCGCCGGGGAGATAGGTGCGCAACACCCGCCCGTTGTCGGACGGGTGTGCGCCCAAGACGGCAAACGCATCGCCGTGGCGCGCCTCTGCCAGGGCGCGTACCACGCCGGAATCCCATCGATTGCTCACTGCTGTCATTACTCCACTCATCATGTGTCTCCTGCACCGGCGCGTGCGCGTTGCAGGATGCGTCGCAAGCCTTCGATCGGCACCATCAACCAGCCAGGGCGATTGGCCGCTTCATAACGCACTTCGTAGCAAGCCTTCTCCACCAGGAACAGCAAGGTGGCTGCATTGAACGCCGCCGGCGCAATCCACGGATGGGCGCTGGCGTCGAGCACGGCATGGTAAGCGTCCAGGAAGGCTTGTGTGGAGCGGCGGCGGAATTGCACCAGGAATTCGTCCAGATGCGTGTCCACCCCGACGCCCGCGCGGGCGGCGGTACCCTCCTCGCCCCGTGCCGACACTTCGCTGGCGTAATCGAGCGAGCGCAGGAAGCCGGCCACATCGCGCAGCGGGCTGGCCTTGGCGCGGCGTTCGGCCAGCGGCTTGGCCGGCTCGCCTTCGAAGTCGATCAGCACCACATCGTCGAAGGCCACCAGGATCTGGCCCAGGTGGAAATCGCCATGCACGCGCGTGAGCAGGGAATCGGCCAGCACGCTGGGCGCCTTCGCGAGCAGGGCATCCAGCTGCGGGCGCTGCGCCAGCACCGCTTCCAGCGCCTCGCATTCGGCACTGTCTTCGCTGCCGGACAGGCGTGCATTGACGGTGTCCCACATCTCCTCGACCTGGCGTCCCACCCCGGCCACCACATCGTTGGCGGTGGGCAGGTCGATGCGTTGCGGCGCGAAGTCGGCATCGTCGGTGGCGCGCGACAGCGCTTCGTGCAACTCGGCCAGGCGCTTGCCGACCACCGCGGCGAAGGCGTCGTAGCCGGCGACTGCTTCGGCGCGCGCTTCGTCGGTCTGCGCGGTGGCGTATTCGTCGAAGCTGCGCGCCAGATGGTCCAGCGTCCAGCGCCAGGCATCGCCCTGGTTGCGGATGAAGCCCTGCAACAACGCGATGGTGGTGACGGTGCCCTGCCCGTCGATGCGGCTGACGCTGCCCAGCAGCGGCGCGGCATTGGCGTAGCCCATCTCGGTCAGGCGGCGGCCGATCTCGATCTCCGGGTTCGCGCCCACGGCCACATGCCGCAGCAGCTTGAACACGGCCTTGTCGGCGACCACCAGCGAGCTGTTGCTTTGTTCGGCCGACAACCAGCGGATTTCCGGATCTTGCGGGATGTCCAGCGTTGCCAGTGCCGGGGTGGCTTCGAAGCAGACCTGCCCCTGTTGCGAGGCATCGTCGCCATCGCAGAAATCCAGCGCTGCGTTGCTGCGCAGCGCATCGATCACGCCGCGCACCATGGGCTTGAGCGCAAACGCATCGGTGAGATACCCCACCTCGCGGCCCTGGCGCACACGCGCCAGCGCCAGCTGCTCGGCCAGCGTGCTCGGCTGCTCGCGCTCCCACACGATGCCCACCGGCAGCATGTAGCGCTCGTGGCGGCCGTCTTCCAGCTCTACCTCCAGCTCCAGCAGCGTCATCGGCTCATCGCCCGGCAGCGGCGTACGGCGCGCGATGCGCACGCTGCGCAGCGCCTGGTCCTTGGCCGAGAACCAGCGCCGTGCCGATAGCCAGGCCGGCAGGATCTCCCCTTCCAGGGTGGGCAGATGCGGCAGCAGTGCAGCGCTTTCGTCGGCATCGCTGCGCAGCACCAGCGTGCGGTAATCCGGCAGCGGTACCGGGCTGGGAACATGCCAGTCCGGCAGCCTGCCTTCGCTCACCAGCTGGAAGGCATAGAACCCGAACGGCGGCACCGTCAGCAGATAAGTCAGCCGCCCGATCGGCGGGAAGCTGCCGCCACCGATGATGTCCACCGGCACGCGGCCTTCGAACTCGGACAGATCCAGCTCCACCGCCTGCAGCGTGTGCGACAGGTTGGCCACGCACAGCACGGTTTCGTCCTGATAGCAGCGCAGGTAGGCCAGCATGCGGCGGTTGCCCGGGTACAGGAAGCGCAGGCTGCCGCGGCCGAAGGCCTGGTAGCGCTTGCGCACGCTGAGCACGCGGCGGGTCCAGGTCAGCAGCGAATGCTGGTCGCGGATCTGCGCTTCCACGTTCACCGCCTGGAAGCCGTACAGCGGGTCCATCACCGGTGGCAGCACCAGCTGCGCCGGGTCGGCCCGCGAAAAACCGCCGTTGCGATCGATCGACCATTGCATCGGCGTGCGCACGCCGTCGCGGTCGCCCAGATGGATGTTGTCGCCCATGCCGATCTCGTCGCCGTAATACAGCACCGGCGTACCGGGCATGGTCAGCAGCAACGAGGTCATCAATTCGATGCGGCGGCGGTCGCGCTCCAGCAGTGGCGCCAGGCGGCGGCGAATGCCTAGGTTGATGCGCGCGCGGCGGTCGGCGGCATAGGTCTGCCACAGATAATCGCGCTCCGAGTCGGTGACCATTTCCAGCGTCAGCTCGTCGTGGTTGCGCAGGAAGATCGCCCACTGGCAGCTTTCCGGAATCTCCGGGGTCTGCCGCATGATGTCGGTGATGGGGAAGCGGTCTTCGCGCGCGATCGCCATGTACATGCGCGGCATCAGCGGGAAGTGGAACGCCATATGGCATTCGTCGGCGTTCTGGCCGAAGTATTGCTGGGTGTCTTCCGGCCACATGTTGGCTTCGGCCAGCAGCATGCGGTCCGGGTATTCGGCATCCAGGGTGGCGCGGATCTTGCGCAGGATGGCGTGGGTTTCGGGCAGGTTTTCGTTGGAGGTGCCGGCGCGCTCGATCAGGTACGGCACCGCATCCAGACGCAGTCCATCCACGCCGCGATCCAGCCAGAAGCGCATCACTTCCAGCACCGCTTCCAGCACCGCCGGATTATCGAAATTCAGATCCGGCTGGTGCGAGTAGAAGCGGTGCCAGAAGTACTGCCCGGCCACCGGGTCCCAGGTCCAGTTGGATTTCTCGGTATCGCAGAAGATGATCCGCGTGCCTTCGTATTGCTGGTCGGTGTCCGACCACACATAGAAGTCGCGCTCCGGCGAGCCGGCTGGCGCATTGCGGGCGCGCTGAAACCACGGATGCTGGTCGGACGTGTGGTTGATCACCAGCTCGGTGACGATCCGGATGCCGCGCGCATGCGCCTGCGCCACCAGCTGCTCGAAATCTTCGATGCTGCCGTAGTCCGGATGCACCGCCATGTATTCGGCGATATCGTAACCGTCATCGCGGCGCGGGCTGGGATAGAACGGCAGCAACCAGATGGTGTCCACGCCAAGTTCGGCGATGTAATCCAGCTTGGAGATCAGCCCCGGAAAATCGCCGATGCCATCGTCGTTGGAGTCGAAGAACGACTTGACGTGCACCTGGTAGATGATCGCGTCCTTGTACCAGCGCTGGTCGGCAACCACCGCAGACTGCTCTGCGTCGGCTTGTAACGATGCCACTGCATTCATGCGACCTCTCCTGCGCGGATGCGCCATAACGCGAACGGTCGCGTTGCCTCTAGACGGATGTGTTGGTATTTGCCGTGCCACTCAAAGCGGTGCCCGTCCCACAGATCGTCCACGGCAACGCTGGCGTGATCGGGCAGGCCCAACTCCCACAACGGGATTTCGATATCGGCGTCCTGCCCGGCATGCGGGTCCAGGTTGATCGCCACCAGCACCATGCTGCGGCTGCGCGACAGGTAACCCGCATCCAAAAACTTGCCGTAATACAGCACTTGATCGTTGTGCGCCTGATAGAAGCGCGTGCCCAGATGCGACTGCAGTTCCGGATGCATGCGGCGCAGCTGGTTCAAGCGGGTGATCTCATCGACGATGTCGCCGGGCGCCCGTTCGGGCCACGCGCGCAGCTGGAATTTTTCCGAGTCCAGATACTCTTCCTTGCCCGGCGCCAGCGGTGTGGCTTCGCAGAGCTCGAAGCCCTGATACATGCCCCATAGCCCTGAAAGCGTGGTGGCCAGCGCAGCGCGGATCAGATGGCCGTTGCGCCCACTGGTCTGCAGGAACAGCGGATTGATGTCCGGCGTGTTGACGAAAAAGTGCGGGCGGAAACATTCGCGCGGCACGCCCTCGTTCAACTCTTCCACGTAGGCCTGCAACTCGTGCTTGTGGTTGCGCCAGGTGAAGTAGGTATAGGACTGCGAAAAGCCGCACTTGGCCAGGCGGTACATCATCTTTGGCCGCGTGAACGCTTCGGAGAGGAACACCACATCCGGGCGCCGGCCGCGCACATCGGCAATCAACCATTCCCAGAACGGGAACGGCTTGGTATGCGGGTTGTCGACCCGGAACAGCGTGACGCCTTCGTTGACCCAGAACAGCACCGCGTCGCGCAACGTATTCCACAGGTCCGGCACCGCGCCGCTGGCGTAGAAGTCGACGTTGACGATGTCCTGGTATTTCTTGGGCGGGTTCTCTGCGTACGGAATCGACCCATCCGCGCGCCAGGTGAACCAGTCCTTGTGCTCCTTCAACCACGGGTGGTCGGGGGCGCACTGGATCGCGAAATCCAGCGCCACTTCCAGCCCGTGCCCACGCGCCGCCTGGATCAGCCGGCGGAAGCCGTCCAGCCCACCAAGTTCGGCATGCACCTCGGTATGCCCGCCATCGCTGGCACCAATCGCATACGGGCTGCCGGGCTCGCCTTCCACCGCCGTGACCGAGTTGTTGCGGCCCTTGCGGTTGTTCAGGCCGATCGGATGGATCGGCGGCATGTACAGCACGTCGAAGTTCATCGCGCGGATGTGCGGCAGCCGCTTGATGACGTCGTCGAACGTGCCATGCCGGCTGACATCGCCACTTTGCGAGCGCGGAAACAGCTCGTACCAACTGGCAAAGTGCGCCGCGCGACGCTCCGATTCCACCCGGAAGGTGACCGGGTATTCCGAGCGGAATGGCTTGTCGTCGGCCAGCGCCATCGCCTGCGCGGTGTCCGGCTCCAGCACGATGGCCAGCTGCTGCAAGGGTTCGCTCTGCGCACCGATACGGGTCAGCACTGCCTGCAGGCGCTCGGCCAGCGCGCCGTCGCTGCGTGCCTGTGCGGCCTGCACGGCCGCAATCGCTTCCTGCACATCGACCGGCAATACCGTGTTGGCAGCGCGTTTCTTCTCCAGATCCGCGTGCAGGGTGGCGAAGACATCGCGCCAGGCTTCCACGCGGAATTCGTAGGTGCCGATGCGTTCCAACGGAAACTCCGCGCGCCAACGGTCGTTGCCCAACGCACGCATGGGCGCGCTGGCCCAGGCCTTGGCATCGGCCGGACGCCACAGCACCGCCACCGCAATGCGGTCGTGTCCATCGCAGAACGCGTCGGCTTCAACACAGATGCGGTCGCCCACCGTGCGCTTGACCGGAAAGCGGCCGTTATCCACCGACGGCGTCACCGACTCGATGCACACGCGTGGCCAGGTGCCGGCGGCCTGCGCACGCGGGCGCATGCGCGGCACTGCCAGCACATGGCGCGCCGGCACGCTGCGGTACACGCGTACTTCGCCCGGCTCCAGCGCTTCCAGCGTGGCCCCGGACAAGGTGCGGCCATCTTCGGCCACCAAGGCTTCGGCATCGCCGAGCAGCCGCAACAGGTCTGAGGCCGGCACCGGCACCACATGCCGGGTGTCGCCATTGATCAATAACAAGGAGGGCAAGCCGCGCCGTGGCTCGATCGCTACCGCGGTGAGCCCGGTCGCCTCACGCAGTAGCGGGCGCAACCGCATGCCTGCATTGCTGGTCGGCAGGCCATCGGTGGCACGGATCGACGATGGCAATGGCGCCAGGTGCGCGTCGTCCAGCAACCATGCCCCGCCCAACGCCAGCGCCAGTTGCCAATGCTGCTCGGGCGCCGCGGCGCGCTTGCCATCGGGTGCATCCAGCACCGCGACCACCTGCGCGGCCAGCGCGCGCAGCGCGCTGTCTTCGTCGAAGAACCAGCTGCCGCGACCATCCCACCAGGCAAGCGACGAAAACGCCGCATCGAACCCGGCACCGGCCAGCTGCTGCAATGCGTCCAGCCCCAGGCCCGGGGTCCACGCTGCAAACACCACGTCCGGCGCCTGCGCGTGCACGCGCGCAATCAGCTCGCGCCAGCGCTGTACCGGGACCTGCTGCGGCTGCAACAGGCGGAAGCCACCGACGCCCTGGCTCACCCACTCCAACAGGCGCGCGCTCCACCACTCCACCAGCGCCGCGCCTTCCTGCGCATAGGCAAAGCGGGCTTCGGCCACCTCCGGCGTCGCACGCGGCTGACGCGGGTCCGGGACCGTGGTGCTGCGCGCGCGGAACCACTGCGGGTTATCGCGTACCACCGCACTGGCACCGCCCACTTCGTCCAGGCGCACATCGATCAACAACGTGACGCCCGCGTGGCGCGCCGCCTGCGCTGCCTCGTGCAGGCGCTGCGCCTGCGTCTGCGCACCGGCCGCCGGCTCGATCAAACGTCCTTCGGCATCGCGCTCGAAGGGTGCGGCCATCACCACGTAATCGCAGCCGGCCTCACGCGCCGCCACGCAGCGCTGCTCCAGCCCGGTGGAGTCCTTCAGTGCTTCATTGAGAACACAGATGCGCATGGTGCCCCCTCAGCAAATAACGGCGCGCAGGGGCGCCGTTACGAGCGGAGCCGGCGCATGCTTGCCGCTCACCAGTGGTGCAAGCCTTTGCTCGCCACACGCCGCGCCATTACCTATCCGTACCGAACCTTGCCGTATTGACGCCTGCCGGCACGCTGCCCGACCGCCCCTGCCACCCGTGACTGCACTCATGCGCAACTCCGCAACGATTCTTGACCCATGCAGTCAAGCACCCCCGCTGCGAATTTCATGTGTCGGTGGAATTGACGAAAATCAAACAAGCGCGGCTGTGGTGTGTCAGTGGGGCACCGCCGTTCTGCGTGAGTGATCGCCTGCGCCGTCGGGTGACAGGGGCACACAGGTGAAGCGAGTCCACAGTGCAGGCCGACATGTCAACTAAGGAATACATCAGTTACGTCGCTGCCACAGTTACGTCGCTGCCACCGAGGCGGGCGCTTTTTTCGACGCCGGTCGTCTCGCTAGCCGATCGCATTGGGTCTAGCACGTAACTTCGATAACGGACCTCCCGCATCAGTAAGCCTGACATCCACGGGACACAGCGCTCCAGCGGTGCCAGAAAAACAGCGTGCTCCGCTGCGTCCATGCTGCGTGCTCGTCTAATGACAATGGGCCATCAAAACCATTGCGTTGATTATTTTTTATTTGGCTTTGAGGCAAATTTCTCTGCATTTCGACACCAAGCATGCTCGGCCGGTCTGCGTCGATTGCGCAGATGCACTCTCAAGACGCGTGACCCGCTTGGCCCGCTTTCGTTCGTGGTGGGCCCACGTCTCGTAACCGGCCCCTACGCCATACATCACGCGCAGCTCACTCTCCAATTGACAGCATGTTGTCAAATTGAGAAAGAGCTTTCGTATGCAGACCGACAACGAGCATGTCCGCGCGTTGGCGCTGGCGGTGTTCGCAGCTAACGGCCGCCTGGTCAGCGCTGGCAACGAGCTGGTTGCTCACCTGGGGCTCACTAGCGCGTGGTGGCAGGTGCTGGCCGCGCTGCGCTACGCGCCGATGCCGCTGCCCGCTGCTTCCATCGCACGCAACATGGGACTCACCCGACAGGCAGTGCAGCGCATCGTCGATGTGCTTGCCGAACATGGACTGGTCGAGTTCCAGCCGAATCCGCAGCACCTGCGCGCCAAGCTCGTTGTCCTGACACGCGCAGGCATCAAGGCCGTCAACGGCGCTGAAAACGCCGTGGCCCCCGTCGATCAAGCAATTGCAGACAGGATCGGCACCGATCGCATCCGCGATGCCGTCCGCACGCTTGAGCAGATGAGCGCCGTCATCTCGGAGTACCTGGGTGATGCGCCCAGCACTTCCAGTTCCATCGTCAAACTGCAGGAGTAATGCAATCATGATTCTGGTCTCAGGTGCCACGGGTGGTATCGGCGGCGAACTGTGCAGGCTCTTACAGGAAGCCGCCACGCCGTTTCGCGCGATGTGCCGCAAGCACGAGCAGGTGGAAAATCTGCAGCGCAAGGGCATGGACGCCGTGTTGGGCGACTTCGACACGCCGGACACACTGCAAAACGCCATGCAGGGTTGCGACACGTTGTTTCTCATCACCCCGCCCACACCCGATCAAGTGGCCCAGGAAACCGCCGCCATCGATGCGGCCAAGCGTGCCGGCATCGGCCGGATCGTGAAAGTGTCGGCATCCGATTGCAACGTGCGCTCACCGGTGCCGTGGGCGAAATCGCATGCGCTGATCGACCACCACCTGCGTGCGTCAGGCATCGCGTGGACCATCCTCAAGCCCACGGCTTACATGCAGAACTTCCTGTGGTTCAAGGGTCCGATCGCCAAGGGCGTGTTCCCAATGGCTGCCGGTCGCGGCAGCGTGTCGTGGATCGACCTACGCGACATCGCGCGCGTAGCCGCGACGGTGTTGACCGAGCAAGGCCACGCAGGCGCAACCTATTTCCTCACCGGGCCAGAGACGCTCGATATGAGCGATGTAACCTCGCGCCTTTCGAAAGGCATCGGGCGCAAGGTGCGCTATCTCGACCTGCCGACACCGGTCTTCCGCGTGCTGATGCGTGCGACCGGCAACTCACCCTGGATGGCCAAAGGCCTGACCGTGCAATTCGCAGATGTAGTGGCAGGCCATCACGATATCGATCCCACCTTCGAGATCGAGCGGCTCACCGGTAAGCGGCCGCGCACCTTCGATGATTTTGTTCGCGATCATCGGCAGGCGTTTGTGGGTTAGTCGTTGGGAGACCGCTGGGAACGAGTTGGGTGGCTTATGAAGTGAACCTGACCCCGTCGCCGCCGCTTTTAAGGAAACTCTGAACAATCCGTCCTGATCTGCCACAATCGATCATCGACCCGAGTAGACGATTTCGATGCAGCTGACCTTCGGCGACGCGGAGTACGACGGCAAGCGCAAGCGGACGCGGCGTGAGGTGTTTTTGGCCGAGATGGAGCAGGTCGTGCCGTGGAAGGAGCTGCTGGGGCTGATCGAGCCGCACTATCCGAAGTCGGGGCAACCGGGACGACAGCCGTATCGGCTGGAGACGATGCTGCGCATCCACTTTTTGCAGCAGTGGTATGCATTGAGCGATCCATCGGCGGAAGAAGCCTTGTACGACACGGTGTCGATGCGCCGTTTCGCCAAGATCGGCGGGCTGGATGAGGTGCCGGACGAGACGACGATTCTCAACTTTCGCCATCTGCTGGAGCAGCACGATTTGGCGCGCAAGCTGTTCAATCGGGTGAACGCGCATCTGTCGCGCAAGGGTCAGAGCCTGCGCGGCGGGACGATTGTGGATGCCACGATTATCTCTGCGCCCAGTTCGACCAAGAACAAGGACGGTGAGCGCGATCCGGAGATGCGCCAGACCAAGAAGGGCAACCAATACTTCTTCGGGATGAAGGCGCACATTGGAGTGGATGATGAATCCGGCCTAGTGCACCACGTGGAATGCACGGCAGCCAACGTGGCGGACATCACGCAAGCGCACAAGCTGCTGCATGGCAAGGAAGACACGGTGTGTGGGGACAGCGGCTACACCGGGCTTGAGAAGCGCGATGAGATCAAGGGCAAGCGCAAGCTACGCTACCTGATCGCGGAGAAGCCCTCGAAGCTGAAGCAGATCAAGAACAAGCGCGAACTGAAGTTGGCCAAGCGCTGGGAGCACACCAAGGCCAGCCTGCGTGCGAAGGTGGAACATCCGTTTCGGGTGATCAAGCGCCAGTTTGGCTATGCCAAGGTGCGCTATCGCGGCCTGGTCAAAAACACCGCGCAGGTGCTGACGCTCTTTGCGCTGTCGAACCTGTGGCTGAAGCGGAAGCAGTTGATGCCTGCCGTTGGGAAGTTGTGCCTGTAATGGGGAGAACGCCCCGAGAATGCGCTGGAAACAGCGAAAAACCGAAGGTGTGAGCGTAGTCAGCGCTACCGATGCGGGTCGACGCATCCTCTGGCCGCATTGATCAGACCATCCTTAAGTATCCGGATGACGGCAAATATCGGGTAGCTGATACATGCAACCAATACAAGCGGCTTGGCGAATCCCGCTAATAATCTAAGCCAGAAGTCCAGCCTATCAATTAACCGCAACTCGAATGTCGTGGCGGGTGACTTGGTGATATAGTAAGCGTGATACGCGATATTGAGAATAAGCAAGCATGATGCTGCTCCGAGGAGTGCGCGGAATAATAATGAAGGCTTTGGCATTTTGGAGCGTAGCGGAAAATAAGCGATGACCCACGGTGCAGTAGAAAGAAAAAGAATAGGAAGGTCACGATAATGATATCCAAAATTTTCGTTTGCGAATTGGGTCGACTGCCAAGAATGGGTTAGCCAATAAGTCAGGAATCCATAGCAAATTGGGATAAAGATCATTAGCTTCCTATTCATATTGATCTACTTGAGCGTGGTACGACGTGATCCTCTTTGACTTCCTGCCTGCCGTCAATCCCCACACGCAGCATTGCCACTTCGCTTGGTAGCAGCAGTGGATAAATTAGAAGCCGCTTATGCTCGGCTGTTTATAGGGCGCTGCCCCTGCCGACTCGGCTTACATCTCTTAGTCCTTATCAAGTTGGCCTATTAATTGCACCTGACCCCGTTTTTTGGAGATTGCTAGGGGTGTGCTGGGGTGTCCACTGCTGTGGTGGCACACCGAGAGTGCAACCCTGCCGATGAGATACGCGCAAGATTTCTCTGAGTCCCAGCCTGCCAATCTATCCCCACAAACAAGCTTGCCCACCCTTTCACAGTGAATGTCCGCGGAGCCTTGGCTGTCTCGCGGGCCGTACGAATTCCATGTAATATCATGCGGGCTGGGTTCGCGAATAAGGCTAGAGGCTCTCACGCAAATAGTTGGCCGGTACATCAATGGGGATTTCCCGAACCAATTCGAGGCTTACACAATATGCAAGACGCTTTTTGTGCCAATTCGGTGAGGGATGTTCTTACGGCAATTTTTATCTTCATAGGCTTGTTAGTCGCCGACCAAGCCATCGCGCAGAGCCCAAAGCAGAATCTTCAGTACTTTGCCGTTTGCCAGTCGGGTCCGTGCGACATTTACAATGGCAGATCACGCGATCCGTTTGGGTATCGGACCCGAATGTATTCCGGAGAAAATGAGGCGGCATCTAGAGCCATCGCGGATTATCTCGAAATTGATGGTTGGGATGTGGCTGAGATTCAATCGTTATGGCGGCGTAAATGCGAAAGGGCTGAGGTGACAACATTCCCCGTTGTCTATTACCCGTTCCCACAGCAGTGGATAGGACGTGTTGACTTCACTCATGAATGCTACACCTATCGGCCCGACGGTCTATCCCCCCCATCCAGTTCAGCTCCATACGTACGAAGCATAGCTATAAGTGCAAACTGTAGGCCGGGGTTCGTCGTGAAGGACTACGACACAGGCGAATGTTGGCGTGTTCCTAGCGCCTGTCCAGGATATCCAGAAAATAGCACTTTCGGATGCGGAGAAAGCGTGGCGGAACTTCAAGCAACTCGAAAGAGCTGGGTTGATCCCCGTCGTCTTTTTCACAGTCAGCAAGAGTGCATCGCCAGGACATCATGTGAATTGCGCTGCCAAATGGACAATTGCCAATGGATGGATTTGGTGATCCCCGCGTTCACCAGGCCTTATCTAGACGGGGATGGCATCTGGCCAATAGTCGAGACTAACTGTGGTGCAATGCAGGGCCTGTTGAGCGTGGTGCCTGGTGGCAAGTGGATCGCGGATAGAGAGTGTTTCTCGACTATGGGCTGGAATCACGTTCAGATAGACCTCAAGGCTGCGCTTGAGGCACATGGATGTGGAACGCAGAAAGATTGGGACTTGGTCGGAGACCAAATTGCACCGTGCCTACTTAAAACAGACCCCGGGTATCCTAACCAGTACTACGAATTTGGCGGCGTCTTCGTTCGCTTGGCTCGAGAGAGAGTGAGATCGCAGTGCCTTGCTAGTCGCAATGCCCGTGGCTTACCCATTGATATTAATTCTGGATTTGGAGGAAAGGTATGCCGAGCCGGGCCCTAATTTTTTTGCTTCTCGCCGCTAGCTCAATGCGCGCTCATGCACAGAACGACGCTCCACCTACTTGGACCATCCGTGCAGCGATTTCCGGAAATCAGCTAGTGGGAGAATGGGAGCTATCGAAGATAACTTCTCAGGATGAATTGCTCCAAAGAGCAGCATCTGCCCAGATTGGCATCGCCCGTGGAGCTTCATTCCAGATTCAAGTCACGCTAGTTAACCCCGTAGGTGTCGAGGTGGACGTTACCGGATCATCCAAATTGATTTATCGGCCCAAAGCTTGCTTGAATGTAACGCCTAGTGGCATGGCCACTCTGCCGAGCATCCCCAGTAGCCCGGGCACCTGCCAGCCTGGCGACCCCCTACCAATCACCATCATATATTTCGACAAGACCGCTGGAGTGGCAGCAGCAAACATGTATGCGATGAAAATCAATTAGCTTATTCCGGCTAGATCTGTTGGAATAAAGTTTCAGGGATTTACTTTGAGCAGAGCTTCGCCAGGTCGAAATTAAGTGAGCCTGACCCCCGTTCTTCGTTGGTCGCGCGTTCGACCTGCAGCGGCATCTATTTGCTGCCGAAGCGCGGGGATGTGTCGAAGGTGCTGGCCAGGGTGTCATTCACCATGCGAATTCTCCAATTGCGGGGTGCACGCGCCGTGCGCGGGATGCGGCGGGTTGGTCACTCTGCAGGTGCTACGGTGACGACCAGCTCGCCGTTGCGCATGCGGATGTGGAGTTTGCTGCCGATGGTGAAGCCGAGTTCTTCCAGCCAGCGGCCGCGTAGGCGCAGCGTGGGGATGCGTTGGTGGCTGTCGGGATAGTAGCCGTAGCCGACGGTGCAGTGTTGCGGGGCACGTGGGTGGCCTGGGCGACGCGGCTTGCTGGGATCGGGGCGGGGCTCGGGGATGGGGGTGCGCTCGACGTACGGCGGTGGCTTTAGCGTGGGGTCGAGGGTGTGCCAGCCGATCTCGGTGGGCGGCGGCACCGTAGCGCGCTTGCGCGCTGGCTTGGGACTGGACGTGGGTCGACGCATGGCAAAGCCCTCCTTGACGAACAGGCCCCGCCGCCGGGTGGCGACGGGATGTCGGGAGGTTAGAAACCGCGAACAGTCGGCGGGCGTATTTCCCCGAAGGGTGTTGTATTAGCCGCCCTCCCGACGCAGGCATCGCGTCGGTTGCGCCCGCAAGAATCTGCAGGCACAAAAAACCCACCGGTTTGACGGAGGTGGGTACCGCTGTTCGAGGAGTTTCTACGCTCCTTGGCGAAAAGACTGCTACGCGCTGCGTGACATGTCAACTGGCTGATGCTGGCAATCTGGAAAGCGTTGATGGAAGATCATTGCGTCAACGTTTGAAGCAGCAGCGTCAGAGTTGGATTGAACCTAGAGATTGCTATTCGAAACGCATCCCCACCCTCCAGCAAAAAGCTTTCCATCCCCTGGCTATCCATCACCATCGCGCCACTCAGGTTCGGGCTCGGTAGTGCAGGACACCAACGGCGCGAATGACAATTGGCCAGCATCGCAATGTCGCGTGAGTAGGATTCCGATGATAAAAGTTAGCTTCCGAAGCCTGTTCCCTTTGCTGCTGCTTTCACTAGCGCTGCCAAGTGCATGCGCTCGCGCGCCTGGTGAAGCAGGACGGGATGCAGGCACGCCATCTGCTGCCACAGTGACGCCAACCTCTGCAGAGAAAGGCAAGAGCACCGTTAACCGTGTCGATCCCGTCTCTGCCAACACCACTCCGCAAGAGCTGGAGCGCCGGCTGCTGCGCTTCATCGATGGTCTGACAGTGCCAGCGGATCTGGACTACCAGCGAATGGAATCTGCACTTGGCATCAAGCTTGGGTCACCGTCTGATCCGGCATACCCGTGGCGTGAAGCAAAAGACCTCGCTCTGGCCGATGGCTATGCGCTATATGCGACACATCGCCCAACGAAGGATGGCTTCTCGCGGATCGAAGTTGCGGTGTCTTTGCCTAACCACGGCGATCCCACGCGCGTGCCTACGTCGAGCTGCATCTGGCAAGCGGAAGCACTCTCCAAAGCGCTCGAAGGGATGGGATACACACGCGGCGGCCAGCGCCCCTTCCAGGGCGGATGGCTACGCCAGCATTGGCGCACAATCAACGGCGGGAATCAGATCTTCTCAGTCTCATTGCTTATCTATCGAACCAATGACCAACATGGTCAACATGGTCAACAAGAGTGCGTTAACGGCGTCAAGATCGATGGAGGCAAGCCATGAAATGGTTCACTCGAAGAGCAGAGCCTGGAGCGTGTGCAGAATTTTGTGTAACCGTGGTTTGGGTTACCGCTGAGGAAGTCGCCCCTCGAACTGGATCGTAAAGCGGTTCAGCGCAGCCTTCCAGTCGCGGATCGGCAGCGTCCATTTCTTGGTGATGTTGCGCAGAGCCAGGTAGAACAGTTTCATCAAGGCTTCGTCGCTGGGGAACGCGCCGCGGTTCTTGGTCAGCTTGCGCAGGCTCATGTTGACCGACTCGATGGCGTTGGTCGTATAGATCACCTTGCGGATCTCCGGTGGGTAGTCGAAGAACGGGATCAGTCGTGACCAATTGCGCCGCCATGACTGGCTGATGGGCGGGTACTGGGCGTCCCACTTGGCCTCGAACTCGGTCAGTGCCTGCTCGGCCTCCTCGACGGTGGCGCAGGCGTAAATGCGCTTGAGATCGGCGGCAACCTCGGCGCGGCGTTTCCACGAGACGTAGTTCAGGCTGTGCCGCACCATGTGCACGATGCACAGCTGCACGGTGGTCTGCGGGAACACCGCCTCGATCGCCTCGGGAAACCCCTTCAGGCCATCGACGCAGGCAATGAAGATGTCCTGCACCCCGCGGTTGCGTAGCTCCGTCACGACTTGCAGCCAAAACTTGGCACCCTCGGCCTGCGCCAGCCATAGGCCCAGCACTTCCTTCTCGCCGCCCATGGTGATGCCGATGGCCAGGTACACCGCCTTGACCCGCACCGCGCCCTCGCGCACTTTGACGTGGATGCAGTCCAGATAGACGATCGGATAGACCGGATCCAGTGGCCGCGCCTGCCACGCCTTGACCTCCTCGACGACCGCATCGGTGACTGAGGAAATCAGACTCGGCGACACCTCGGTGCCGTACATCTCCTCCAGGTGCGACTGGATCTCGCGCACGGTCATGCCGCGCGCGTACAACGACAAGATCTTGTCATCGAAGCCGGCCCAGCGGGTCTGGTGCTTGGGGATCAGCTGTGGCGCGAAGCTGCCGTGGCGATCACGCGGAATCTCGATCGGCAGCTCGCCGAACTCGCCCTTGAGCGTCTTGCGGCTGCGTCCGTTGCGCGTGTTGCCGGCCGCGTTGGCGACCGGCTCATGCTTGTCATGACCGAGGTGTTCGGTCATCTCCGCGTCCAGCGCCCGCTCCACCAACCGCTTGGTCAGCTGCTTGAGCAGGCCGTTCTCGCCGATCAGATCCTCGGGTTTGGTGTAGTTGACCAACAGGCTGCTAAGCAGCTCGTCGGGTACCTCATGTGTGCGTGGGCTCATGGTGTCTCCGGGTTAGGTGGCAGTCTCCTGCCTGTGGCCCGGTTACACAAAATCTAGGACACGCCCACAACGAGTTGAGCCGGGTGGACCACGTTTTGCTCAGCGAGAAGACCAAGGATCTTACGGCTGCACAGAATGTCTTCGTGGTGCAGGGCAGGCCGGATGACCCAGCGATGTTACGTGCACATATGCCCACTGTCGAAGCAGCTCAACGCCCGGTGCAGGAAAGCTTTTCGCAACTGGAATCCGTCAACCAACGCCTGGAACAAGATCGCGCGCGGGAACAATCGCTAGAACAGCAGCGCTCGCAGGAGCAACAACAGCGCGGGCCGACTCCTTCGCTGTGAGGATGACCCAACAGCCGAAGAAGGTTATCAACATGCTCAAATTCATCTGCTGATCGTCTACCAAAAACTCAACCTGACCCCGTTCTTCGCTATTTCAAAGTTCATAACACGCTCTAGGCCACGCCCTGATGTGGGCTCGGCTTGAACGAATTGTTATGCCGTGCTTGTACTATTTTTTTGACAAAATCCACAAGCCACCTGTAACGGCTGCACCCGCCAGAAAGAGCACGCCCCTGACAGCGAGGGTGGCACAACCATGCTGCGACTGACATGAGCGTACATTTACCTCACGGATGTCCTCGCGCGCCTCTCGAAGCACCTCTTTTTTGCATAATTAAGGCACTTATTTACTTCATCTTCATTTTCAGCATTAGCTGCAGATTCTTTAGAGTCAACCCTTGATTTGTTGTCAGATTTTCTCTGCAGCGTGAGAAATGCTTCCTTCTCCCGTCATTTGAAAGATGGTGCTCGGAAACATTTACTTCAATGCTCTTCTTCACAAATACTCTTGATAGTTGATGTACGGCCTAAAGCCTGAGTTAAGCGGCGGCGGAGCAGGTCGCTTTGAAAAAGTATTTAGATTCATTCGCCGGATTTGATGCGCTCGTTGATAGACATTAGCTCTTTAAGAAGACTTTTCGGGAGGCGTTTTCCGAATCTATCCATGATCATCTCAAAGGGCATGCCTGCTTTTGCCATCTCCAGTGCCTGTATATGAATCATATCTATCGGCATGTCTATCTCTCGCATACGATAGCGCTCCGTCTCATTTTCGAGACGGCGAATTCTCGAATTCATGATTCTGGTGTTTTCTAGAATTTCTCCGAGCACATCCTCCTTTGGCCGAGGCTTTGAAGGTGGTTGTGTCTCAGTGTTTGCAAGTATTGCATTAAATCGCCCCTCGAATTGAGGCCAATAAGTGTCGAACACCTGCTCGAGAATTCTATTGTCGAGCCCGTCGCTAGCCAAGGAGCCGTTCAATGTCTTCACGAGTCCAAGCACGCTCTCCCTATTAGGAAATGTGTGGTTGAACTGTGCCAACGGATTGATACGCCCAGGGTTCCGTAGACACTCAAGACCCTCGTTGCGCGTAGCGCCGTTCAAACTCTACAGGGGACAGGTCACCAGTTGAACCGTGGCGGCGGTTGGGGTTGTAGAACATCTCGATGTAGTCGAATACCTCGGCGCGTGCGGCGTCCTTGGTGGGATAGATTCGTCGCCTGATCCGCTCGCGTTTGAGCAGGCCGAAGAAGCTCTCCACGGGTGCGTTGTCGTGGCAGTTGCCACGCCGACTCATGCTGCACACCAAGCCATGGGACGCCAGGAAACTCTGCCAGTCATCGCTGGTGTAGACCGACCCTTGGTCTGAGTGAACCAAGCAACCAGCATTGGGTTTGCGCCGCCACACCGCAGACAACAAGGCCTGCACGACCAACTCGGTGTCGGCCCGATCGCGCATCGCCCAGCCGACGACCTGCCTGGAAAACAGATCGATCACCACAGCCAGGTACATCCAGCCTTCGTGCGTGCGGATGAAGGTGAAATCGCTCGCCCAGGCCGTGTCCGGCTCGGTCACGTCGAACTGTCGGTCAAGCAGGTTGGCCGCCGCCTTGCACTGCATCCCTCCATGGAAGCGCGGTTTGCGACCATAGCCCACCTGGGCACGCAATCCCTCGGCGCGCATCAATCGATGGGTAATCCCCCCACTTTTAGCGGTCGCCAGAAGTGGAGCTAAGCGGCCATCGCCAACTTCATGGCAGGCGTGATGCCGCCGAGCGCCATATTCGGACGCTCGTGGTTGTACGTCCATAGCCAGCGGGTGGCTTTGTCCTGCACCTGGTCGATGGTGTCGAACAGGGTTTGGGCGAGCCAGGCGTAGCGGATGGTGCGGTTGTAGCGTTCAACGTAGGCGTTCTGCTGTGGCTTGCCCGGCTGGATGTGCTCGACCCGGATACCATGCCGCTGCGCCCAGGACAGCAACGCGCCACTGATGTATTCAGGGCCGTTGTCGCAGCGGATCACGGCGGGCTTGCCGCGCCACTCGATGATCTGCTCCAGCGATCGGATCACACGGGCTGACGGCAGCGACAGATCCACCTCGATCCCCAGCCCCTCGCGATTGAAGTCGTCGAGCACATTGAACAGCCGGAAGCTGCGGCCGTCGGCCAACTGGTCGTGCATGAAGTCCATCGACCAGACCTGGTTGATAGCCTCCGGCACCGCCAGAGGCTCGGGCCGCTCACGCACCAGCCGCTTCCTCGGCTTGATCCGCAGGTTCAACTCCAGCTCGCGGTAGATCCGGTAGACCCGCTTGTGATTCCAGCCAAAGCCCTTCACGTTGCGCAGGTACAGGTAGCACAGGCCAAAGCCCCAGTCGCGATGGGCGGTCGTCAGGCGGACCAGCCAGTCGGCGATCCGGGCGTTCTGCTCGCTGGCCTTGGCCTGGTAGCGGAAGCAGGTCTCGCTCACCGCGAAGGCCTGGCAGGCGTGGCGGATGTTCGTACGCCCGCTCGTGACTGCCGATTGGGCCATCTCGCGTCGCTGAGATGGCCTCACCATTTTTTTGCGAGCGCTTCCTTCAGCAGGTCGGTACTGAGCTGCGCCTCGGCGTACATCTTCTTGAGCCGGCGGTTCTCCTCCTCCAGCTCCTTCATGCGCGCGACCATGGACACGTCCATGCCGCCGAACTTGCTGCGCCACTTGTAGAACGTGGCCGAGCTGATGCCGTGCTCGCGGCACAGCTCCGGCACGGGCGCACCGGCCTGGGCCTGCTTGAGCACGGCGATGATCTGGCTGTCGGTAAAGCGGGACTTCTTCATGGAACCTCCTCGGGAAAGGGGACGAGAAAATTCCACTTCTGGCGTCTGCTAATGGGCGGGGGGATTACCGAAGCACCCGATGGCGACTGCAACGCTCACCCAGATCGCGTAGATCCTTGGCGATCTTGCGATGCCCATACACACTGCCGCTGGCCAGCCAGTGGTGCTTGATCAGCCCCAGCAGGCGTTCGTCTTCCTTGGCGCGCTCACTGTCCGGCGACTTTAGCCACGCGTAGTATCCAGCCCGGTTCACCCGCAACACCCGGCACATCGCACACACCCTGAACTCCCCGCAGTGGGCTTGCATGAAGGCGTACTTTGCCTTTACCCCTTGGCAAAGTACGCGGCGGCCTTTTTTAGGATGTCGCGCTCCTCGGTCACTCGACGCAACTCTGCCTTCAGCCGCCGAACCTCGGCGCTCTGGTCCACCTCGGCGCGCTGTACCACGCCGGGCTTGCCGAACTTGCGCAGCCAGGCGTACAGGCTGTGCGTCGTGACACCCAGCCGCTCGGCGACGTCTGCCACCTTGAACCCACGATCCGTCACTTGCCGGACCGCCTCGATCTTGAACTCATCCGTATACCGCTTGCTGCTCATAGACATCTCCGAATCGACTATTTTCCATGGCCATGAGATGTCTAGGAAACCCTGGGCGTATCATCCCCTTGAATGTTGCTAGGTTTGCGGACTTGACAATTCAACCTCAACACAAGCAATCGTTCCGTCTTCGCATAAGGCAGGAGGAATTCCGCTGATCACTCCATTTGCATCATCGTATTCTCCGCCGCCATCAGTAATTATCTTGATTAGCTCCGCGCGCGTGTAGCGCCGCACGAACTCATAGGTGCGTTGAAGAGTAGATCGTTGAAGTGTTGGATCAAAATTATTATCGCCACAACTAATGACGGCATGCGGATATCTTTGACCATCAACATTGACCCAGCAAAGCACGTATCCGATACCCATAGTGGGAAGGTGAAACACTAACCGTGAGCAGTTCGCAAAGCAGTGATTCGCCACGACGTACTTCTTTGCTTCCCATTGGCACAATACGCCTTCGGGGATTGTAATGATTTTCATGGATTATCCTGAATCTTGTTCCACATGCCTAATGCCTAAATTAAGCTGCACTGCGAAGCGGAGTCGGCTTGACTAAATTTTTTAGCCCATCTTCGCTGTCAAACCAATGCGCCAGTTCATCAACTGGGTGAGATATTTCAATCTGGTCATCAGTCGTGAACATGCGGGCTTTGACGGCCCCAGTTCTGCCGCAAGTCGTATCCATGTTGCGGTCAAGTGTGGCAATCCACTTTTGCACGACTGGGTCGATCTTGCTCGTGTCTAGCTGATGAAGTCCTAGCGAAACATTATGAAGTTCTTCTGCAATGGACAATGCGCCCGTCCGTCCCTCACGTACCTGGCCTGCTGCAACCAGCGCCACCAGCAGTGCACCTGTCGCCGCGAGCATGACACCGGCAAGGCCGGCCAGCAGCTTCAGGAGTTTTTGATAGCGCATTCTTTGCGTTCTTGTTCTTGCATTACGCTGCACTTCCAAGTGGCGTTGGCTTGAAGCCTGCTAGGACTTGTGACGCCGATAGCGGTTGTTGGTACTCGTCCTGCGGTAGCTGCCACCCTTGTGCGAGGCACCGTGGCCTGCGCTGTAGTGACCGCCGTGACTGGTGGCGTGGTGCGTGCAGGCGGCCCTGACGCGCGCTTGCGCTGTTGGCGTAAACAAACCGAATGCGGCCACAGTCAGTGCCACGATGCTCCATGCCTTGCTCAACATTGTTTCTTCCCCCTGAAGAAATGTGTGGCTTTGTGGCTGCGTTACATGCTGCGTGACTTGATCCTCGCCGAGTTTTTGGGTTGCGTCAATGCGCTTGCGCGATTGATCGTTGGCTTTATCGGGTTTGCCCTCATCCGCCCTTCGGGCCCCTTCTCCCGCGTGCGGGAGAAGGGGTTGGTGTGCTGGGTTATTGGCTATTTTTTGCGGTTGCCGGCTTGGCCGGGGTGGGTAGAGCGAGTTTATTGTTGAGGTCGGTAATCTCTGGGGCGTTGCTTTCGGTCAGCACACGCAGGCGCGCGGTTTTTAGAGTTACCGCGTTGGTTAGTGGCAGGCGTACCTGGGTGGTGATTGGCTGCAGATTGCGTGGCGCGGCAAGCGCCGGAAACGCGCTCCGCGCCAACTCGCCACGCGTATCCTCCAGCACCACGAACCCCGCCGGTGCATCGGCATGGCCGAGGCTGTGCACGGTCACTTCGATCGCGTCTGCAGTCACCCGCACATCGCCATGGCCGATTCCCAGGTCCGGGCGCAGTTCGACCGGGGTTGTTGCTGCGATGCGTTCGAGTTGCAGGACGGTGGTGCGGCCTGCTGGAAAGTCGATGTCGATGGATGCGCTTTTTTCGAAAGCGACCTCTTGCGTCTTGGCGTTGCTGTCGAGCTTGCCGTCATTGCCTTTGCTTACACCCTGGGTGATGCGCCATTGGCCCGGGGCGACATTCCAGCCGGTCATGCTGGCGCGCTGGTTTTTATTCGAGGTGTTGTAGGCGATGACGGTGAAGCGGTCTTGCTGGGGTGCGGGGATGGCGATGGCCACTTGGGTGGCGGCCTCTGGGTCGTTGAAGCGCCAGCTCACGGTGTGGCCGGGGTAGGTCTGGTTGCGCTTGAGCGCCACGCCGCCTAGGCGTTCGCGTTGCAGGTTGACCGTGGGGGATTCCACGCGGTCGCTCCACCAGTGGCCTTCGGTGTTCATGTAGAAGTTCTGCAGTTTCTCTCTTGCCTCGCTGCGGTAAATGGCGGCGAGATAATCGAGATTGCCAGTTTGCTCCCAGGCCACGTGGTGCGGGAAGTCGGGGGCGCTGCCGTCGTCTTTATTTGCTGCATCGATGAGCTTGCCGCTCCAGTCGCTGCGCTTGCCCATGACGTCGAGGAAGTTTTCGTTGAGCAGCGAGAGGCCATTCGGGCCGCTGTTGGCGACGCGGTAGTTAATCGGCTTGAGATAGCGATCTTCGCCGGTGAAGCGGTAGGCGGCCCAGAAGGTGTGCAAGGTGTCGGCGCCGCCGCTGCCTTCGAACAGTTCGCCGCCGCGGGTTTTGCCGGTTTGCCAGTTGATCTCGTTGGGCAGCGCCCAGTTGCCCTTGGCGTTGGTGTAGGCGTGGGCGAGATAGCCGTCTGCCAGGCCGGTGACGATGCGGCGGCTGTTGGGGTCGGCGTTATAGCCGCCCAGCAGGATGGCCGGGTGCACGATGGGGAAGGAGTACGGTTTTTGCCATTGCCAGTTGGGTTCGCGGTAGACCTTGCGGCCGCCGAACCAGTTGCTGGCGAACAGCAGGTGACCTTGCGGGTTGACCTGGATGATGTTGTCGAAGGCTTTCACCGTTTCCATCAGGCGCTCGACGGTGCGCGGGTCGCCCCAGTTGAGGTACAGCAGGGCGCTGTTGAGGTTGATGCCTTCCTCATACGAGTGCAGCTCGTCGGTTTCGATGGTGGACAGGCCGTTGGTGAACATGCCGTTGCGGTAGTTGGCATCGGACAGCGCCAGCATGGAGGCGTTGAGCATGTCCGGGTCCACGCCCATCAGCGCGACGCCGGGCCATTGCTGCACCAAGTCCGAATCGTCGGAGATGCCGCCGCCGAAATCGCCATAGGCCACCTGGCGCTGCTCGATCCACCAGCGGATATAGCGACGGGTGGCGCTGAGGTCTTGCAGCTGCCAGAACGCCCAGGCGGGCACGCCCTTGGGCACGCTGGGCATCTCGACGGGCAAGGTGCCCTGGTTGGCGTAGCTGATGTCGTTCCAGTATTCGCGGCCGAGGGCGTGGTCCGGGTCGACGCGCAGTAAATCGGTGATGTCGGCATCCAGGCGTTTGTAGAGCAGCTGGCGCTTGGAGGTGGTGTGTTCTTCCACCAGAAAGCCCCAGTTGTCCTTGACCTGGTTGAAGCGGTCGGCGACGTGCTCTTTGATGGCCTCATTGCGCGGTTTGAACACCAGCTGCAGCTGGGTGCCATCGAGCGCGTTGGCGTCGAAGCCGGGTGCGGCGGCGGCGATGCTGAGCATCAGGCTGTCGTTGCTGAGGATTCTGTCGCGCAGGTCCAGCCACAGCGTGCGGGCCTGGCCGGGGGCGACGGCGACCGAGACGTCGATCATGTCGCGCGCGGGCCAGATGGGGTCCTTGATGCGGATGTTGAGCGGGATGCTGCCGTTGTGGGTGGCCGGCAGGTTCAGCGCCGGCAGGGTGATGGCGATGCCGTCCAGGCCGTCGTGCATGTTCTCCCAGCCGTAGGACCAGCTGCGCATCAGCGCCTGGTCCGGCGGCGGGTCGCCCAGGCTGGACGGCACCAGGATGTGCACGATGGGTTGCTGCGCGCTTGCTGCGGCCTTGTCGCTGGGGCGCTTGCGGGCGGGCGCCTTCGTAGGCAGCGCGATCACGGTCTGGCGCTCGCCCGACGGGTAGCGGCCTGCGATGACAGCGCGCAAGGGGGCGAGGTTGTCGTAGTCGGGCTGGATGTCGCTGCGCACGGTGTAGCTGAGTTGCGCGCTGCCGTTGGGCACCTGCCCCGGCTGCACGTCGTAGGCCCAGATTTCCTGGATGGGGGTTTCCTGCGCGGTGTTGGCAAAGCGCAGCGTGCCGCCGCGGCGCTCGGGGAACTGGTCCACGCTGCGCACCGCGCCTTGGCTACGTGCGAACAGCGGTTGCGGTGGTGCGTTGGGCGCGGCGTACGTGGCTTGGCCGTAAGCGGCGCCGCGCAGCTCGATGCGGTTGAAAGGCTCGTCCGGCAAGGTGAGGTCGAGCGCTTTTCCGCCTTCGACGTAGGTGTTCCAGTCGGGCAACTGGAAGTAGTCGTTGCGGCCGGGCAGGCGCGAGCGGTTATAGACGCCGGGCCAGGTGGTTTCGGCGATGCCGTCGGTGGCCTTCCACATCCATTGCTTGAGGTCGCGCGCGTCGGTGAATTCCACCTTGCGGATGCGGGTGACCGGTGCGGTGAGTGCAGGCGGTGCGTGGCCGTTGTCCCAGCCGTAGCGATGCAGGAAGGCGGCGTGTTGCGCGTCTGCAGCGATCGCGGGTGCGGTGGTGGGTTCTTGCAGGCGTGCGAGCGCGCTGGCGCCTGCGCCATCGAGCATGCGGTCGTAGATGCGGATCTCGTCGAAGTCGCTGCCGCGCAAAAAGTTGTAGCGGCTCTGCACCTGGTGCGGCGACATCACCCGGCCGGCCAGGCCGAATTGGTCCAGTGCCGCGTCGAAGTCGAGCGCGCCACCGTTGGCGCAAGGCGCACCGCAATCTGCGCGCGCAGCTTCCTTGCCGTCCACATACAGGCGCACGCCGCGGGTTTCGTCCCAGGCAAACGCAATGTGAGTCCAGTCGCTGGGCTTTGGCAGCGTGTCGAGCTTGAACGAAACGCGGGTACGCGCGAGGTTGGCGTCGGTGACGAAGGCGTCGAAGCCGTGGCCGTTCCAGTCGATGCGCAGCCAGGCCATGTCCCAGCTGGTGTGGTCGGCGTAGCCGACGCGGAAGATCACGAACGGCGCTTCGCCGACCGGGTAACGCGACCGCCAGAAGAAGCTGAGCGTACCGCGCTGGGTGTAGAGGTTGCCGGGGGCATTCCACGACAGCACGCCGTCGTCGGCCCATTCGATGGCGTTGCCGCGTTTGCCGGTGGGCACCAGCGCGATCTTGTCGCGGAAGTTGGGCACGCCATCGCCGCGGGCGACATCGGCCTGCAGGCTCTGGTCGGCCGAGACGCGGAACAACATCTCCGGTGCATCGGCAGCGGCCGCACACACCGGCAGCGCAATCAACACCAGCACACTCATCCACCACTTCTGCACGCTCACTGCCTGACTCCTCAAAAAGCATCGCCGCACGGGGTCACCGCGCGGCGAATATTCGATACTGCATGGTGTTGGCAGCCCCACGCCGGCACGGGTCTGCCACCTGTCTTGGCCGGCGCCGCGATGGCCTGCATAGCCTACGCGGCGCCAGCGTGCCCGTGCATCGCACCTTCGTCACCACTGCATGCGCGTTGATGACCAGGGCGGTGCGTTGTGCACTACGCGAGCGGGGTGCAATGCGCCACTGCGTTGCGTGCAGCGGCGTGCGGCCAGCGTGCGTCGTACAGATGCATTGCAACGTCGATCTCTCGCCCGCGACGCGATATCCGTCGCGGGCAGAGATCACCTGGAGCACCTTGGCTGCACTCAGAACTTGTAGCGCAGGCCCAGCAGGTACTGACGGCCGGTTTCGGTGTACTGCAGCGGCAACTCACCGGTTTGCGGCGACCACACCCATTCGTCGGAGGCTTCGTTGGTGAGGTTGATGCCCTCCAGGCTCAGCTCCAGCTGCTTGCTGATCTTGTAGCGCAGCGAGGCGTCGATCATGGTGGTGCCGGTCATGCCGTGCACGCCATCGACGTTGAATCCCGCTTCCGTGCCGGGGGCCTGGGTCAGGTAATCGTCACGATTGGTGGCCGAGATGCGGCCGGCGAAGGACTCGCCCTCGTAGAACAAGGTCGCATTCCACGACGAGCGTGACAGCCCGGTCAGGTCGTTCTTCATCACCGGAGCGCCGGTGCTGGACAGGTACTGGATCTGCGAATCCACCCAGGTGTAGTTCAATTGCACGCCCAGGTTGGCCCACTTGCCCGGCAGGAACGTAAATGGCTGGACATAGTTCGCTTCCACGCCCTTCAACTCGCCACCGGGTGTATTCAACGGAATGCTGAAGGTGAAGTCGTCGTTGATGCTGGCGCCGGTGCCATCCAGCAACGAAGCCGGCAGGCCACTGCTGGAATACGGGCGCACTTCGCGTGCGGTCTGGATGAAACTTTCGATGTCCTTGTAGAACACGCCGACGCCCAGCATCGCGCCTTCGTTGAAGTACCACTCCAGGCCAAGGTCGACATTGGTGGCTTCGATCGGATCCAGATCCGGGTTGCCGCCGGACACGGTGCGTGCGCCACCTGCCACGGCCACGGTCACGCCGGGCGTGAGGCTGCCCAGGCCGGGACGCGACATCACCTTGGCCGCGCCCAGACGCAGCAGCAGGTCGGGCGCGAGCTCGGCCACCAGGTTGAACGAGGGCAACGTGTTGTTGTACTTGCGGCCCACCGTGGTCAGCGCCGGTGCGTTGTTGATCAACGCGTAGCCGGTGGATTCCTGCTCGGTGCGCACGTAGCGCACGCCGAAATTACCCGACAGCGGGATGGAGCCCAGGTCGGTGGAGAACTCGCCCATCAACCAGACGCCGCGGTCCTTTTCTTCGACGCTGCGGGTGTTGTTGGCACGTGGCGCCACGGCATAGGTGCCGCTGTTGCTGTAGATGCCGAGCTGGTTGGCCACTGCATCCAGGTTGGGGACGACCCAGTTGGACGGGCTGCCGTTGATGCCCTTCAGGCCGGCCTGCTCGGTGAGGTCCGTCGGCACGATGCGGGTGCCATTGGCAAAGGTCGGCACCGACACTTCGCTGGCGCGGCGCAGTTCAACCGTGCTGAAGGTGTAGTCCTTGGCCAGCACGCCACCCTTGAGGCGGAAACCGGGGCTGATGTTCCAGTTGAAGTCGATCTGCGCCGTATCGAAATCGTTGTCCACCGTCTGCGGACGCAGGCGGATTTCGGCCAGTTCCCACCCGGCAGGATTGGTCGGGTCGATGCCGTAGTTCAGCACCGGCGCGCGGTTGTTGCCGCGATAGTCGTAGCTGTACCCGTCGACGTCGTACTTGTCCATGATGATGGTGGTCTGCACCGGGTTCTCGTGCGCCGAGCGCGAGGTACCGACACGGCCGGACACGGAGAAGGCATCGCTGAAGCGGTGCTCCAGATCCAGGCTGACCTGCTTGAACTCGGTGTTCCACTCGTCGTGGCGGTTTTCCGAGCGGATATCGACGTTGTCGAATTCGCCGTACACCAGCGCGTTGTTGCGGATCTCACCATTGCGCACGATGGTGGCCGGCTTGCCGTCGCGGTCGGCGCGCCGCGGCGTGCCGCTGTCGCGACCGCGGCTGAAGGAGATGGCCTCGATGTAATGCTCATCGCGCGTGGCGTCGATCTTGGAGTACAGCGCGTCCAGCGAGATGGTGGTGCGGTCGGTGGGCTTCCACTGCAACGACCCGGTCACGCCCAGGCGCTGCTGGTCGTGTTCCATCTGCACATAACGCGGGAAGCGCGGGTGATACACGTCGGCCGAGCGCGCAGCGGCGTAGGGCGAGGCCGCACTGAAGTTGCCGTTGCTGGTCCCATTGGCCCAGCGGCCGGTGTTGGAGCCTTCTTCCAGTACCTGACGCTCGGTGTAGGCCACCGACAGCAAGGCGCCGAAGGTGTTGTCGGCCCAGGTATTGGCGATCAACGCGGCCACACGCGGGTTGGCCTTCTCGGCCATGGCGTTGTAGGCCGCCTGGCCACTGGCGGCAAACGTAAAGCCGCTGTAGTCGAACGGGCGCGCGGTGCGCAGGTCGACGGTGGCGCCCAGCGAGCCCTCTTCCACATCGGCCGAGGCCGTCTTGCGGGCGATCAGCTGCGAGAACAGGTCCGAGGCGAAAACGTTGAAGTCGAAGCCGCGGCCGCGGTTGGTGCCGCCGCTCTGGTCGCCGGCGCCCACGGTGGTGAGCGCTTCCATGCCGTTGATGCGCACGCGGGTGAATTCCGGGCCCAAGCCACGCACCGTGATGGCGCGGCCTTCGCCGGCGTCGCGGGTGATCACCACGCCAGGAATGCGCTGCAGCGACTCGGCCAGGTTGAGGTCGGGGAACTTGCCGATGTCTTCGGCGACGATGGCATCGACCACGCCGGCTTCGCCGCGCTTGATGTCCAGCGCCTTTTCGACGCTGGCGCGGTAACCGGTCACCGTGACCGTGTCCAGGTCGACGGCGGGCTCGGCGGGCGATTGGGCAGTGTCTTGTGCGGCAGCCTGGCCGCTCAGCGCCAGCCCGATCGACAGCGCAAGCAAGGTAACCGGTGTCTTCCGGCTGGTGGTCCGAAATTGCATGTCCTCCCCTCCCAAGGGTCCATGAACAATGTGAAATAGCGGGTTGAGCGCGGCAATGACACCGCTGGTCAAAACGACGTTACCAGCTGAATCGTCCCGTAACATCTTGCAGCGCAGCAGAAAACGCCATCAAATTTCCGAAAAACCGGTGCAAGCCGTCACTTCACGTCGCATCATGGCCGTAGCAGCCGGCATTTCGCGCCGGCTAGAATGACACCGATGGTCATCCCAGTGCACGACGGCGCCCCCACCTGTCACGCACCACCCAGCCGAGGTAATTGCCGCATGAGCCGTGCCCGTATCCTGTGTTTTGGCGAGTTATTGCTGCGCCTGGGGGCGCCTGGTCATGAGCTCCTGCTGCAGCAGCTTCGGCTGGAGGTGCACTGCGGCGGCGCAGAGGCCAATGTGGGCGTCTCGCTGGCACATTTCGGCCATGAGGTGGCCATGGTCAGCACGGTGGCGGACAACCCGTTGGGTACCGCGGTGCTGGGCGAACTGCGCCGGCACGAGGTGGATACCCGCCACGTGCGGCGGGTGGATGGCCGCATGGGCTTGTATTTCCTGACCACCGGTGCGATCCATCGCCCCAGCGAAGTGATCTACGACCGCGCCGACTCGGCGTTTGCGCTGGCACCGGCCGATGCCTACGACTGGCCGGCCCTGCTGGACGGCGTGCAGTGGCTGCACCTGTCCGGGGTGAGCCCGGCATTGGGCGCCGAGGTGGCGCAGGCCACGCTGGCGGCGGCACGTGCCGCACGCGCGGCCGGGGTGAAGGTGTCGTTCGACGGCAATTACCGGCCCAAGTTGTGGCAACGCTGGCAGGGCGACGCACGCGGCATCCTGCATCAGCTGTTTGCCTGCGCGGACGTGGTGTTTGCCGACTACCGCGACATTGGCGTGGTGCTGGGCGGCGAGTTTGCCCAGGACACGCTGGAAGCGCGCGTGGAAGCGGCCGCCCGGCAAGCCTTCGCGGCGTTTCCGCAGCTGCAGTTGATGGCTTGCACGCAACGCGTGGCGCACAACGTGGACCACCACAGCCTGGGCGCGATGCTGGTGCCGCGCGCCGGTGCGATGGCGCGTGCGCCCAGCGAAGAACTCACCCCCATCATCGACCGCATTGGCGGCGGCGACGCGTTTGCGGCCGGCGTGCTGCACGGCCTGATCGAGGGATGGTCGCTGGAGGACACGGTGCGCTTCGGCCTGGCCGCCGGCTGTCTGAAGCACTCGATTCCAGGCGACTTCAATCCGCTGTCGGTGGCCGACGTGCAGGCCTGCGTGGGCGATGCGCGGTTCGATGTGCGGCGGTGACGCGCTGGGAATCGGGATTGGGGAATCGGGAATCGGAAGAGCGCTGGATTTCTGCGCTTTTTCTAAAGTTGCTAATCACAGCGCGCGTTCTCTAATGACGAGCACGCGTTGTGTGGCAGCAGGCGTGGTCTGCGGGCAGTGGGCAGATGCTCGCTAGGTGTTGTCTGCAGCGCTCACGGGTTTCAAGCCGGTCTGCGTGCGCGGCGTTTGTTGATAATCCATGCCATTGCGGTACTCACCAACACCACGCAGACCGATGCCGGAATGCTGAAGAACGACGCAATCAACAGCGCGTTTTGCCACGGCAGTGCCGAGCCGTCCTGCATCACCACGGCGCAGACCACGGTCGTGGTGATCAGCAGATTGATCAGTGCTTTGAGCGCGCCGTGCATCCGGATAATCCGCAACAGCACGGCGCAGACGCCACTGACCAGAAAGGCAAGGACGAGATGGGCGATGAGTTTGTCCATTGGGGGCGGAGATTTGGGATTAGGGAGTGGGGATTCGTCACAGCAAAGGCAACCAGCATCGCGTGCCGGTTGTCCTTGCCGCAAAACGTTCGGGTCCGCCGAAGATCAGCGATGCAGCCATCCACCGCCCTTGCGAATCCCTAATCCCCAATCTCTAATCCCGGCAATCAAGCCAACTCGATGCAATCGAAGGCGACATCCGTCGCCACGTCGGCGTCGTAATCCACGTCGCTGCGCTCGAAGCCGAACAGCTTGAGGAACTCGTGCTTGTAGCCGGCATAGTCGGTGAGCTCGAACAGGTTCTCGGTGGTGACCTGCGGCCACAATGCCTTGCAGGCGTCCTGCACGTCGTCGCGCAGTTCCCAGTCGTCCAGGCGCAGGCGATTTTCGTCGTCCACCTGCGCCGGCTGGCCGTCTTCGCGGTACAGGCGCTCGCGGAACAGGCGGTCGAGCTGCTCGATGGTGCCTTCGTGCAAGCCCTTCTCCTTCATGATCTTGTAGACCATGGAGATGTACAGCGGCATCACCGGAATGGCCGCGCTGGCCTGGGTGACCACCGATTTGAGCACCGCCACATTGGCGCCGCCACCGTGCTTGGCCAGGCGTGCGTTCAAGCGCTGCGCGGTGTGGTCCAGGTCGACCTTGGCCTTGCCGAGTGCGCCATGCCAGTAGATCGGCCAGGTGATTTCGGTGCCGATATAGCTGAAGGCCACGCTGCGTGCGCCATCGGCCAGCACGCCGGCGCCGTCCAGCGCATCGATCCACAGTTCCCAATCCTGCCCGCCCATCACGGTGACGGTATCTTCGATCTCCTGCTCGGTGGCCGGCTCGATCGAGGCCTGGATGATGGTGTCCTTGTTGGTGTCGATGGCGGTGGCTGTGTAGGTCTGCCCGATCGGCTTGAGCGCCGAGCGCTTCACTTCGCCGCTGCCCGGCAGCTTGCGCACCGGCGAGGCCAGCGAATACACCACCAGGTCGACCTGCCCGCCCATCTCGGTCTTGATCAGCTCGATCACCTTCGCGCGCGCGGCATCGGAAAACGCGTCGCCATTGATCGACTTGCTATACAGCCCGGCCGCCTTGGCATGTTTGTCGAAGGCGGCCGAGTTGTACCAGCCGGCAGTGCCGGCCTTGCTCGCGGTGCCGGGCTTTTCGAAGAACACGCCCAGCGTGTCCGCACCGAACCCGAAGGCAGCGGTGATGCGCGAGGCCAGGCCGTAGCCGCTGGACGCGCCGATCACCAGCACCTTCTTGGGGCCGTCAGTGCGTACGCCGCGCGCACGCGTTGCGGCGATCTGCTCGAGCACATTGCGCTCGCAGCCAAGCGGATGCGTGGTGGTGCAGATGAAGCCGCGCACTTTGGGATGGATGATCAACGTGGACTCCTGGTCAGCAAGATGCTGGCGGCATCTTAGTGCGTGTGGCGCGCGCGAAACAGCCTGATGCGTAAACACACGCCGCTGTATGGAAGCGCAGGAGGTCCGCGGCACGGCGGCCTGACGCCAGCACCTGCGCGCACCCAGCAACGAACAGCGACCACAATCGACTTTCGCGGCAGCGAGCTGTGCTACGTTTTCGCCTGCCGTGCCGTGCCTGGCCGCGCCTGATGGCGATTGTCGAGGCCCCTTCCAGTTGTGCGACCGGTATTTGAGCGATGTCTCTTCGAAGCGAGCGCGTCACGCAGCTGGGCTCCGTTCCGCGGTTCCGTCTTGGGCCATTGCTGGTCGAGCCGGAGCGGCTGACGCTGATCGACGACGGCCAGACCATCACGCTGGAACCGCGCATGATGGAAGTGCTGATCGCGCTGGCCGAGCGCGCCGGCGAGGTCATCAGCGCCGAGCAGTTGTTGATCGAGGTGTGGCACGGCAGCTTCTACGGCGATAACCCGGTGCACAAGACCATCGCCCAGCTGCGCCGCAAGCTCGGCGACGACAGCCGCCAGCCGCGCTTTATCGAAACCATCCGCAAGCGTGGCTACCGGCTGTTGCCGAAGGTGGTGTTTCCCGACGATTACCGCGGCGCGGTGATCGGCACGCAGGCGTGGGCGCATGGCAACCCGTACATGGGGCTGCAGGCATTCGACCCGGCACATGCAGACGTGTTCTTTGGCCGCAGCCACGCCATTGCGCAGGTGCTGGGCGCGTTGCGCGCGCAATTGCACAGCCAGCGCGGACTGGTGCTGGTGAGCGGCGCCAGCGGCTGCGGCAAGACCTCGTTGCTGCGCGCCGGCGTGGTGCCGTTGCTGTGCCAGCCCGGCGGCCTGGATGGGCTGGAGGCCATCGCGGTGGCGTACTGCAACCTGGCGCAATCCCGCGGCGGCGATGTGCTGGAGACGCTCGCACGCGCATTGGGCAATGGGCACCAGGCGAACGCGCGGTGTTGTCGCCGGCGCAGATGGCACGCCTGCCCGAATGGCTGCAGCAACCTGCGCCGCTGCACGCGGCCATCGACGAGGCGATGCGCCAAACCGGCCCAGCGCGCGAGAACGTGCACACCCAGCGCCATCTGCTGCTGGTCATCGACCATGCCGAAGCGATGGTGGCCACGCCCGGCATCACGGCCGCCGACCGCGCTGCGCTGGCGGCAGCGATGCACGCGCTGTGCGCCAGCGCGCACGTGGCCGTGCTGATGCTCACCCGCAGCGATTTTTATCCGCGCCTGATCGATGCACTGCCGGACATCGTCGAGCTCAAACGCGGCGATGGGCACGTGGATCTGCTGCCGCCACGCGATGGCGAGATCGGCCAGATCATCCGCGTGCCGGCAGCGATGGCCGGGCTGCGCTTCGAAGAAGACCACAGCGGTGCCGGTCGCCTGGACGATGTACTGCGCGATGCCACCACGCGCCAGCCCGATGCGTTGCCGTTGCTGCAACATCTGCTGCATGCCCTGCATGCGCAGCGCAGCGACGACGGCGTGCTGACGTTCGCCGCGTATCGCGCCCTGGGCGGCCTGGAAGGCGCGCTGGCGCATCATGCCGAGCAGACCTTTCGCGCATTGCCGTCCGATGCGCAGGCCGCGCTGGGCGAGGTGCTGGCGCTGCTGAGCGTGATCCACCCCGACAGCGATGCCGTCACCGCGCGGCGTGCGCTGTGGTCGGCCCTGCCGGCCAGCAGCCCAGCGCGCGTGCTGGTGGATGCGTTCGTGCATGCGCGTTTGTTCGTCAGCGAGCTGGTGGCCGGCGAGCCGGGCTTTGCGGTCGCGCACGAAGCCTTATTGCGGCAGTGGCCGCGTGCGGCCGAGTGGATCCATGAAAACCGCCGCCTGCTACAGGCGCGCAAGCGGCTGCAACTGGCGGCGCAACGCTGGGCCGCCGAAGGCCGGCGCAGCGATCACTTGCTCAACAGCGGCCGCCCGCTGAGCGAAGCACGCGAGGCTGCGCGACGCATGCCGCAGGATCTGGACGCACTGGAACATGCCTTCCTGCGCGCCTGCGAACGCTCGCAACGCCAGCGCCGCGGCCTGTACGCCGCCGCCACCTTGCTGGTGGTGCTGGCCAGCGCCTCGCTGCTGCTCGGCTGGCGGGCGCGCCAGGCCCAGCAGGTGGCCGAACAACGCCGCGATCAAGCGCAGCAACTGGTGGGCTACATGCTGGGCGATCTGGCCGAGCAGTTGCGCACCGTGGGCAACCTGAAATTGCTCGACAGCGTGGGCAGCCGTGCACTGCGGTATCTGGAAGATTTGCCCAGTGCCGAGATGCACACCGGTGATTTGATCAACCACGCCCGTGCCCTGCGCACCACCGGCGAAGTGTTGATGAACCAGGGCAAGGTGAAAGAGGCCCATGCCGCGTTCACGCGTGCCGCCGCTACCGCCGAACAGGCGCGCACGCAGGCGCCAGATGCATTGGAAGCGCAGGCGGAAACCGGACAGGCCGCGTACTGGCTCGGCTATTTGGCGTATCAGGCCAAGCAGCTGCCGTTGGCGCGTACGCACTGGTTGCAGTATCTGGGGGCCTGCGAACACTTGGTACGCGCAGCTCCACAGGATCCGCGCTGGCAACTGGAGTTGTCGTATGCGCTGAACAACCTGGGCACCTTGTCCAGAAGCGAAGGTCACACCACTGCGGCGATCGAGTTCTTTGCACGTTCCATCGCACTCAAGCGCCAGGTACTGGCGCGCACGCCGGATAACGCGGCAGTCCGCTACGAACTCGTCGACAGCCTGTCTTGGCTAAGCCTTGCGCAGGAAAATCAGGGCTTGCTGGCGCCAGCAGAACAAGGCTACCGCGAGCAGATCGCGGTGTTGCGCGTGTTGGTGAAGAACGATCCGGATGCCAATGCGTGGCGACGGCGCATGGCCACCTCGTTGCTACGCACCTCCAATCTGGCGCTGGCGCGCGGCCACCTTGCGCAGGCGCAGGCCGACGCGCAGGCCAGCGTGGACATCCTGGAACCGCTGGTCGCGCTGCAGCCGGACAACCGGACGTGGCAACGCGATCTGGCGCATGCCTACGCGCAGGCCGGTTGGGTTGCCGCGCTGGACGGGCGCGCCGATGCTGCCACCCGCCAACTCACCCAGGCGCGGCAGACGCTGGCAGGCGTGCTGCAGCGACAACCGCTGCCGGAGTGGCAATGGCTGGATGCCATCATTGCGCTGCGCTTGAACCGGGTGCAGGGGCTGCATGGCAGCGAGCAAACCTCCAGCCTGGCGGCGATCGTGGCGCGGCTGGACGCCTTGCATCGGTCCAGGCCCGCCGATCTGCTCGGCGTCTCGGCGCTGGCGCATGCCCTGGTTTGGTATGGCGAACAACTGGACGCCAGCGGCGATCACGTCGGTGCACGCGCCGCCTGGCAACGCACGGTGGCAGTGCTCGGCGCCGATATCGGCAATAGTCGCGACAAGACCTTGCTCGACCCCTGGATTCGCGCACAGATCCATCTGGGTCGGCGCGCTGCCGTGACGCAACAGCTCGGATGGCTGTATCAAGCGGGCTACCGCCACCCGGGATTCGTTTCCCTCTATGCCCCGCTCTTCAAGGAATCACCAACGTCATGACCGATCCCAAGATCATCCCCATCGAACTGACCGTGGCGCACGTGGGCTTCGGCGGCAATACCGGCAGGGGCACCTACTTCTACAGCTTCTCGCCGGACCTGCTCATCTGTGGCAAAGGCGAACAGGGCGTGACCCTGCGCTATGCGTTCTGCAAATCGGTGCCCCACCGCTTCAAGATCATCAGCCTGCTGAATTCCGATTCGACGGGGCAGATCGGCCCGGCGAAAATTGACCCCAACGGCAGTTGGGTAGAGGTGGTCAATGCCAATAAAGACCAGACCCTGATCTTTTTCAGCGTGGTGGTGAAAGATACCCACACCGGCGCGCATTTCAGCTGCGACCCCCAGGTCGGCAACGACCCGGAAATTTCGCCGACCGAATTCGGGCGTCACTGATCCTTGCGTCCATTTCCGTCCGACGGTTCGCCGCCGGACGGGAGCCGCCGCGCGATCAAGCGATGGCTCAGGCGCACACGACAAGGGACCCGGCCGCAGCGGACTTCCTGCACGCGCGATGCGCCTGCAGGCAGGTGCTCAGTTGGTGTCCCGAACGTAGGTATCGATGGCCTTGGGCGTCAGGGCAATCACGCGACCGGCAGGAAAACTGGATATCACATAGTTGTCTGGCGCATCGCTTTTGAAAGGCACGTCGAACGTGGACGCGAGAATGCGCGCCCACCCTTCCGGATAGGTGCTGCCGCTGACATGGACAACACTCATCGAAGGCCAATGCACTTGGCGTTTTGTCTGCGGATCCGTCAGGTCGGCCTGGCCGATCAGCACCCGACGCGATTGGAGTTGATGTGTTTTGGCACGTGCTGCCGGCTGAAGCTTGAAGCTATAGGTTCCGCTTTCAGGGTAATGCAGCTCGATGATCGATGCCGGCGAGGCGACGGTGACTTGAAATTCTTTCTCGTACCCGGCCTTGGTTGACCTGGCGCCCTCAAGCAGGCGCCACTCGCGATCGGCAATCGGACGCGCCGATACGATGACCGCGCCCCCCTGTTCCAGCATCGGCGCGTCGACGGTCACGATCAGTCGCGACGATAACGTCGGCTGCTTTGCACAGCCGGTGGCGGCCATGAGCAAACAGGCGATAGCCAAAACGGCGCAGCCAATCCGATACCTGCCCATCGTGTCACTTCCTCAACGCTGCACATCAGCATGGCCGCTCCATGCGGCCTTGCGTCTTTATACGTTCCTTCGCATCGACCGTGTTGCTGCGCGTCTAGCGCGTGTCGCCCGATCCTGCAGGATGATGGCGTGCTGCTGCCCGCCCGCGGCATCGATCTGGCGCCGCATGCACTGCGTGGCGCCCGCTCCTAGCCGCCGCTGCGGGCGTGGTGCATCCCAGGTCACCCTAGGAGCGTGGCTAGCTGTCGGCCGACCTGCGCAGCCGCTCGTCGCGCTCGGTTTCGTTGCTGAAAGCCGGCTTGATCTGGCCACGGCTCGACCACGTGCCGGACATGCCCGTGCCGATGCCCGCGCGTTCAGGGTCATCGGTTTGGCCGACCTGGCGTGGGCGACTCGCCAGACCTTGCCGGCAACCTGCTCCATCGAAGCGCCTGATCAGTCGATCGCAGGCGTGGGCAGCGGTTCCCTGCACTGCCGACGCGCATCCCACGACGACACGCATGTCGCGTTCGGCGACCGCTTGGGTCGGCAAGGCTGCGCGGGGCCAACTGACCGGCAATTCGGCCTGGGTCGACGCCCCCCAGGCGCTGGTGGACAGCACGACGATCACCACGAACCACGACCGGGCCAGACGCATGACGGACTCCGCAAAGACCGGAGCGCGGCGCGTCCCCGGGCGGCGTCGCTGGCCGCCGGATCACCTTCGTGCGTGGCCTCGCGCCAGACCTGACGGCAACCTTACGGTTGCTTGCCGAAGCTGACGGCTGGCTATAAATACTTATAAAACAGTCACATAGCAATGTAGGCCTGAACAAGCTCGGCACCCGGGACAGCGTGTCTGGGGCGAAATGGCAGCAAGTGGTATAGGCCGTACCCTCACCCCAACCCCTCTCCAGGGGGGAGAGGGGCTTGCGTCGTGTCGGGCAGCAGCAGACTTCGGTCGTTCTGCGGCGGGACAAGGTGGCACGTAGTTGCAGGATGACGGTGCAAGGCTGCGCACTGTTCTGGGATGCCAGGCGGAAGCGGCCGGTGAGGCCGACTGCAAGTTCAGGTGATGGCTGGGCTTGTTCGAGTTGGCTGTCTGCCGCCGTACCCTCACCCCAACCCCTCTCCCGGGGGGAGAGGGGCTTGCGTCGTGTCGGGCAGCAGCAGACTTCGGTCGTTCTGCGGCGGGACAAGGTGGCACGTAGTTGCAGGATGACGGTGCAAGGCTGCGCACTGTTCTGGGATGCCAGGCGGAAGCGGCCGGTGAGGCCGACTGCAAGTTCAGGTGATGGCTGGGCTTGTTCGAGTTGGCTGTCTGCCGCCGTACCCTCACCCCAACCCCTCTCCCGGAGGGAGAGGGGCTTGCGTCGTGTCGGGGCAGCAAGCAGATTTCGGTCCTTCTCCGGTGGGACAAGGTGACGCGTAGTTGCAGGATGACGGTGCAAGGCTGCGCACTGTTCTGGGATGCCAGGCGGAAGCGGCCGGTGAGACCGACTGCAAGTTCAGGTGATGGCTGAGCTTTGTTCGGGTTGGCTGTCTTCCGCCGTACCCTCGCCCCAACCCCTCTCCCGGGGGGAGAGGGGCTTGCGTCGTGTCGGGCAGCAGCAGACTTCGGTCGTTCTGCGGCGGGACAAGGTGGCGCGTAGTTGCAGGATGACGGTGCAAGGCTGCGCACGGTCTGGGATGTCAGGCAGAATTCGCCGGTGAGACCGACTGCAGTTCAGGTGATGGCTGGGCTTGTCCGGGTTGGCTGTCTGCCGCCGTACCCTCACCCCAACCCCTCTCCCGGGGGGAGAGGGGCTTAGGTTCTCTTTAGCTCTAGGGCTTTCCGATCCGATCCCCACCTGCCCGCTTTTCCGAATCCCCAATCTCGAATCCCCAATCCCCAATCTCAAATCCCGATTCCCGATTCCCGATTCCCGATTCCCCATTCCCCGCCCTCAAATCACCCGCAACGTGATCGCCTTCAACACCGCCCGCGTGCGGTCGCGGGTGCCCAGCTTTTCCAGGATGGTGGAGACGTAGTTCTTCACCGTGCCTTCGGCCAGGAACAGGGTGCGGGCGATTTCCTTGTTGGAATAGCCTCCGGCCAGCAGGCGCAGGATCGCCACCTCGCGTTCGTTGAAGGTCTCCCGCGGGGCCTGCTGGTCGCGGAACTGGTAGCGGGCGCGCACCGGGTCGGTACTGACCGGTTGCAGCAAGGTGTCGCCTGCGGCAATGCGCTCGATCGCCTCGCGCAGGTCTTCCGGGGCGGCGTCCTTGAGCAGGAAGCCCTGCGCACCGGCCTCGCTGGCGCGGAGCAGCAGGTCGCTGTCGTCGAAGGTGGTGAGCAGCAGCACCGGGGTGCGGTCGCCGCGGGCGCGCAGGTGCTCCAGTGCCTGGATGCCGTCCAGGCCGGGCATGCGGATGTCGCTGAGCACCACGTCCACCGTATGGATGGCCAGCGCATCCAGCAGGCCCTGGCCGTCGTCGGCTTCGCACACCACCTCCACGCCCTGCTGCTGCAGCAGCTCGCGCAGGCCGGCGCGCACCAGGATCTGGTCGTCGGCCAGGGCAATACGACGTGAACTCATACCGGTAGTCTCGCGATCAGGTGCATGCCGCCGGTGGGCGTGCGGCCAAGGTCCAGCTGGCCGTGCAATGCGGCCAGGCGTTCGCGCATGCCGGTAATGCCGTTGCCTTCGCGGATGCGCTCGGCGCGGCGGCCATCGTCGCAGATGTCCACGTGCAACTGTGCGCCTGCGCAATGCAGGTGCACGGCCACTTCATCGGCGTCGGCATGCCGCGCGGCGTTGGTCAGTGCCTCCTGCACCAGCCGCAGCAGCAGCTCGGCCACGCGCGCATCGGTGACACGCACCTCGGCATCGATCTGCAGGCGCAGCGCCGGGCGCGGGAACGGGGCGGCCAGTGCACGCAAGGCAGTCTGCAGGTCCAGGCCCTGGTCGTCGCGCAGCGATTGCACCACGTTGCGGATGTCCGACAGCAGTTCGGCCGACAACTGTTCCACCACCGCCACCTCGTCGCGCTGCGCCAGGGCCGGGTCGGCGCTGAGCAGGCGCAGGTTGATGCGCATGGCGGTGAGCTTGTGCCCGGCCACATCGTGCAACTCGCGCGCCAGCCGCAAACGCTCGGCATCGCGCGCACTGTCGGCCAGCAACGCGCGGGTAGCCAGCAGATCGGCGTTGACGTAGGCCAAGGCGTCGCGCGCCCGCTCGGCACTGCGGGCGTAATGCGCGGTGAGTGCGGCGAAGGCCTGGAAGCCGGCATAGATGCTCACGATCAACAAGGCGCGATCGAAGCCTGCGTGCACCAGCACCGCGTACATGCCCGCATTCAACGCCAGCGCCAGCAGCAGCACGCGCAACGGCGGCCAGGTCATGCCCGCCTGCGCCACCAGCATCACCAGCAGGACCGGCGCGGTGCCGGCACGCGGCTCGATCCAGACCAGCAGCAATGCCAACACCGCTTGCAGCAGGGTGGCCACCGTGCGCAGCGCATGCGTTTGCGGCAACACGGTGTGCAACACGAACAATGCGGTGAAGCCGGCCAGCGCGCCCCAGCGCCAGGCACCGTGGGCAGAGGCATCGGGCATGAACGACAGTGCGACCGCGGCAATGGTGAACGCAGCGGCCAGACGCAGCGGATGTAACAGGTGGCAGAAGGAAGAGTTCATGCGGCGATGCTGACCGCCATGCAGGCGCTCGGCAATGGTGCGCAGGCAGAAGGTGACTTCTGGCAGGTGGGATCGATGACCTGCGGCCCCTGGCACGGGCGTGGTGCGCGCGCAGACTGGCCTCATCCACTCACCGCGTTGCCACGGAGTCACACCATGTCTGCTTCCAGTCTGTTTGTTGCGCTCAACCTGGTCTGGGGTGGCTATGAGCTGCTGCTCAGCCGTCGTCGCCGCGCCAGCGATGGTGGCGTGCACGATCAAGGCACCCTGAAACACCTGTGGCGGGTGCTGTCTGCAGCAGTCGCTGTTGCGGTGGTGCTGGCCTATAGCGGCCTGGCGCACTGGCCGCAGGGCTGGGATGCGTCGCTGCAGTGGGCCGGCTGCGCCTTGATCGGTAGCGGGCTGGCGTTGCGCGTGTGGGCCATCCAGGTGCTGGCGCGCTGGTTCACGGTGGATGTGACCATCCAGCCCGATCACCAGTTGGTGCGTCGCGGCCCGTATCGCTGGCTGCGGCACCCGTCGTACACCGGCGCGCTGCTGGCCTTTTACGGGCTGGCGCTGGGCATGGGCAATGCGTTGTCGGTGATGGCGATCGTGGTGCCGGTGACCTGGGTGTTCCTGCACCGCATTCGCATCGAAGAGGCCGCGTTGCGGCGCGCGTTTCCGGTGGCTTACCCGGCGTATGCGAAGCAGAGCCGGCGCCTGCTGCCACTGGTGTGGTGAGGCCAGCGACTGTGCGGCAGGCGGCAACGCCAGGCATCGAGACGCCCCGCAATCTCGCGGCCCGGCCGCGGCGGGCCTGGCAACCCACCGGCTCCACCGATCGTCTTACACTCGGCGGCTCCCCCGCCGCTGCCGTGCCGTCTTCGATGATCATTTCCGCCGCTTCCGATTACCGCGCCGCCGCCGAAGCACGCCTGCCGCCCTTCCTGTTCCATTACATCGATGGCGGCGCGTATGCCGAGCACACCTTGCGGCGCAATGTCTCGGACCTGGCCGACGTGGCGCTGCGCCAGCGGGTGCTGCGCAATATGTCGGATCTGCGCCTGAGCACCGAGCTGTTCGGCGAAACCCTGGCGATGCCGGTGGCATTGGCGCCGGTCGGCCTCACCGGCATGTATGCACGCCGCGGCGAAGTGCAGGCCGCCCGTGCGGCGGCCGCGCGCGGGATCCCGTTCACCCTGTCCACGGTGTCGGTGTGCCCGATCGAGGAAGTGGCGCCGGCCATCGAACGGCCGATGTGGTTCCAGCTCTATGTGCTCAAGGACCGTGGCTTCATGCGCAATGCGCTGGAACGGGCCAGGGCCGCGGGCGTGACCACGCTGGTGTTCACCGTGGACATGCCCACGCCCGGCGCGCGCTACCGCGATGCGCACTCGGGCATGAGCGGGCCCAACGCGGCGCTGCGGCGCATGCTGCAGGCGGTGACGCACCCGCGCTGGGCCTGGGACGTGGGCTTGCTCGGCAAGCCGCACGATCTGGGCAACATCTCCGCCTACCGCGGCAGCCCTACCGGCCTGCAGGATTACATCGGCTGGCTGGGCGCCAACTTCGACCCGTCCATTGCCTGGAAAGACCTGGAATGGATTCGCGAATTCTGGACCGGGCCAATGGTGATCAAGGGCATCCTGGACCCGGAGGATGCACGCGATGCGGTGCGCTTCGGCGCCGACGGCATCGTGGTCTCCAACCACGGCGGCCGTCAGCTCGACGGCGTGCTGTCCAGCGCACGCGCGCTACCGGCCATCGCCGATGCGGTGAAGGGCGAGCTGAAGATCCTGGCCGACTCGGGCATCCGCAGCGGGCTGGACGTGGTGCGCATGCTGGCCCTGGGTGCCGATGCGGTACTGCTGGGCCGCGCGTTCGTCTACGCGCTGGCGGCTGGCGGCCAGGCCGGCGTGGAAAACCTGCTGACCCTGATCGAAAAGGAAATGCGCGTGGCGATGACGCTGACCGGCACGCAGTCCATCGCCGACATCAGTGCCGACGCGTTGAGCCGGGTCACGCGCGAGCGGGCAGAGACGATCTCGCCCTGAAGCGGCTGGCAATGTCGCGACCGTCGCCCGGCAGGTGTGCAGGGCGCGCCGAGACCAGCGCGGCACTGCCGATTCCAGGCACCGGTCAGGCACGCATGGCGGCAGGGCACTTTCTTCGTCGCTCTGGACGCGGCGAACGACCCTGACCTCATCGCTTGCCGGCGCAGATAGCCCGGAAACGGGTGTCGATCTCTCGCATTCAACGACGCTCATACAGCGTGTTGTTGCTCTGGCGCCACCGGCCCGGCTGATGAGGACGGCGCCGGTAGTCCCAACCTCGCTCCTGGCGGCGCCAGGTGCACAGCATCGCTGCGGGACGTGCGCCACCTCAGCTGCACGCCAGGCATGGTGCGCTTGGCGCGCCCGATTATCCGGCCTTGCGCCGGGGTGCAGCGCTCTTGGCGGCAGTCTTCTTGGTCGCCTTGCCTGCGGTCTTCTTGACAGCCTTCTTCGCCGCTTTTTTGCTGGCCGTTTTCTTCGCAGGTGCGCTTGCCGTTTCGGCCGTGCTGGATTTCTTGGCTGGCGTGCGCGTGTTGGCCTGCAGGCTCTTCTGCAGCAACGACATGAAGTCCACCACGTTGGTAGTGGCGTCTTCATGCTGAGGGGGCTCGACGTCCACGGTGGTCGTGCCGCCCTTCTCCTGGATGCGCTTGCGCAGGATCTTTTCCAGCTTGCCGCGGAATTCGTCGTGGTAATCCTCCGGCTGCCAGGTGCCGGACATCGACTCGATCAGCTGCTTGGCCATCTCCTGTTCCTTGGGCGTGATGCGGTACTCGCCCACCGCACCGGCCGGCAGTTTGAAGTCCTGCGGGTCCACCACCTCCTGCTGATAACGCAGCAGCAACAAGATCAATGCATCGCCCTGCGGCATCACCGCCGCCAGATACTCGCGGGTGCGGATCACTACCTTGGCAATGCCCACCTTGCCGGTGTCGCGCAAGGTTTCGCGCAGGAGCACGTAGCCCTTTTCGGCCTTCTTGCCCGGCACCAGGATGTAGGGCTTTTCGAAATAGCGTGGATCGATGTCGGCGGCATCGACGAAGGTTTCCACCTCGACCGTTTCATGGCTTTCCGGCGCCGCAGAGCGGATATCCTGTTCTTCGACGATGACGTAGCTGCCCTTGTCGTATTCGAATGCCTTGACGATCTCCTTCCACGGCACCTCGTCGCCGGTGTCGGCATTGACGCGTTCGAAGCGGATCGGTTTTTTGTCGCGCGAATCCAGCATCCGGAAATGCAGATCCACCTTGCGCTCGCCCGACATCAACGACACCGGCACGTTGAGCAAGCCGAAGGAAAGGGTGCCGGTCCAGATCGGTCGTGCCATCAGTGCGCTGCTCCATGAATTGCCGCTTCGGGAATGTGGTCCAGGGCCAGCCAGGCATCTTCGACGATGTCGCGCACATGCGGCCAGTCCAGTCGCGAGGCGCCACGCATGCTGTCCCACTGCGCAGCCAGGGCCTGCTCGCAATCGATATCGGCCCCACGCGGCCAGTCGGCGGCATGGGTGAACCGCGCGAACGCATAGGCCGGCGATAGGTCGCGCCAGGTCGGCCCGCCACGCCGGCGGCGGCGCTGGTAGTCGGCCAGGCTGTAGCAATGGAAGTCCTGCGCCACGCCCGCGGTGTCCGGCACGGGCGAAGTGCGATGCGCGCGCCTGGGCGGAGCGGGCTCGACATGGGCACTGAACAGGCGACGGTCGGGGCGGCGATCCTGGGGGCGCATGGCGGCTCCACGGTGCGGCATTGGGGGGCTGACATCAGTAACGCCGCTGCCGTGAGCCATGCGTGAGAAATTCGCTTGCACGACGCGATTTGCGTGCCCTTCACCGCAGGCGCGGTGAACTGCTCGCCCATCTTGCTGTCAGGAGTCCACCATGTCCCGCGACCCTTTACGCGACCAACCCACCCAGCCGGGCGAACAGCATGGCAAGCGCGACGCCGAACACTATGAAGACCGCGGCGCTGGCGATGCGCCCGGGCGCCTGATTCCCGCCGATGATCAGACGCCGGCCAAGAAGCCGGGAAGCGCGCCCTCCACGGGGAGCGATGACTGATACGCGTTCCTGGCAGTGATCTGGCTGCACGCAGGGTGGTTTAGCGCAAGCCAACCGGCACCAGGCCAGCGATGCCGGATTTTCGCTGTCGCGCCGCGCCACGCCGGTGCGCCGCGGCGGATCGGCCGAGCGGCTGCGCCAGGCCGACGGCAGCGTCCCGTTGCGTGACGAGATGCCCGGCCAACCGCCTGTCCGTTCGGCGCTGGCAGACGCACAACGTGGGAAACGCGCCCATTGCGGCGCATGTCGCTGCGACGTTCACCGGCCAAGCAAGATCAGGCATGTTGGGCGACGCATCGGCTACGACGTCACTGCCTCACTCTGGCCCGTTCTCGATCGATGGCCGAGGGCGCGGCAGGAACGGAGCGAGCAGGTCCCTGCGGGAAAGACGCGAGCCTTTCGATATCGCCGGCTGCGCCTGCATGGGAGCGAAGATACGCCGCAGCTCGGCCGGTTGGATCGTGGACAGGAAATAGGGGCGCCACAGCGTCAATTCGTGGTTGTCGGCCAGATTGATCCTGCTGGCCGGCTGGTCGGTAGAGGTGACGAACTGCGCGAAGCGATCGCCGCAGCCGCTGCCGTCACGCTCGGCAGCGGCTGCAGCATCGCTGTCGTGGTGCCAGTGCGGGTGATGCATGAACAACGGCGTGGACTGGATCGGATCCAGCGCACGGACGAACTGGCGCAGCGCGAATCGCAGTGCGCTGTCCTTGGATTTCAGTGTCTCCATATAGACCGTCTCGATGCCCGCCTGCCCCAGGCGTGGCGGGTTGAAGGCATACACGCTGACATTGCCGCTGACCCCGTCCGCACGCAGGAAGTGCGCAATATCGAAGCCGGCGACCGTGGCCACGGCCGCGCCCAGGCTGTGCCCCGTCAATGAGATCGACAGCGCCTTGCCGCTGCCCCGCGCGCGGTCCGCATAACGTGTCAGCACGTCCTTCATGACAGCGCCGTCGGTGCGCGGCAGCTGCGCCTCGGACTGCCACCATTCCTGCCAGCCGGCGCCCACATTGCCCAACGTCGGCAAGCGCTCGTCCAACAGATTGACGTGCGGCCGGGCGATTTGGCTCTTCAGGTCGCATAACACATCGTCCGCAGCATCCAGGCGCGTGCCGGAACAGCCCAGCACCACGACGATCGCCTCGTCCGTCGCGCCCTCCCACAGTTTCAACCGCGGCGTGGACATCGGCGCATCGAGATGGAGCCCACCGATATCGGCGACCGCCGCCAGATCCGCCGTGTACGCTTCGCTGGCGCAGGCGCGCATGCATTCGAGCACCACGCAGCAGTGCATCTCCCATTGCCCATCCTGCCCGGGCGACTGCGCCACTGTACCATCGACCTGCGCAATCGCAGCGGCGAGATCGCAGGTTTGCGCATCGATCTGCAGCAGGCGCGCGCCAGAGGACGGTGTCGCGTTTGCCGCGACCGAACGCGGCGCCTGGCGCACACGCCTGACCGGCGAAGCGCCGAGGCCGGCGAAACCCCTGCGCGGTCGCGCTCGCGGCAGGCAGAGACAGCAACGCAGACAGGCACGCTGGCGTCGGCGCCGGGCGACTGCACGGACGGCCGACTTGGCAGGGACGTCGCAGTCGTTCGCATGGCGCAGCTTCCGGACCAGTCTGCCGGGATCTTAGCCGTGGCCCTGCCTGGCGAGCGGCCCGCAGCGAACTACTGTATGAAAAACGGTAGCCGGCAAGGCGCGGTTGCGCGTCGCAGACAGGCTGGACTCAGTGCGCGAAATCCCACTGCAGGCCCACCGTGTAGGTGCGGTCCGGGCCAGGTTCGTCATAGCGGCCGTTGCCATCGTTGACGATGACCGAGCCCACGTACTGCCGGTCCAGCACATTGTCGATGCGTGCGAAGGTGCGCAGTGCGCCGTAGGTCGTCGTCCAGCGACGCGAGGCTTCCAGGTTCACCAGCGCGTAGCCCGGCGCGCGCTCGGTCGCCAAGTCGTTGACCACGGTGGCGCCGGAGGCCACCGATTCGGCAGCGAACTGCCACTGCGCCGGCTGCCATTGCCAGCGTGCAAACAGCTGCTGGCGCGGCACGCCCGGCAGGCGCGAACCAATGGCCACCACTGCGGTAGGCGTGGCGCAGCCGCTGCTGGCACAGGTGAGGTAGCCATCGCGCACGGTGGCATCGACGAAGGTATAGGCCAGCTGCAGCTGCTGGGCGGCACCGATTGGCTGTTGCCAGCTGAGCTCTGCACCCTGGCGCCGGGTGGCGCCGATGTTGCGATAGGTGCTGCGCCCGTTGGTATTGCTGGCCACCGCCAGCTCGTCGTCGGTGTCGGCGCGGAAGAGCGCAAATTCCAGCGCCGCGCCGCTTTGCGCGCGCCACTTGCTGCCCACTTCGTAGTTGCGGCTGGTGGCCGCGCCCAGGTCCAGCGCCAGGCCGGCGCCGCCATCGCTGCGGTAGCCCAGTTCGTTGAAGGTGGGCGTTTCGAAGCCGCGTCCGACCGAGGCGTAGAAACGCAGATCCTCCGCGGCACGGAACACGATGCCGGCGACCGGCGTGGTCGCCGAATAATCGCGCCGGCCGCTGTCGTCGGGATTGCGCCCGACGATGTAGTGGTCGTCCGAGTCGAAGCGCACCTGGCTATGGCGCACGCCCAGCAGTGCCGACCAACGCTCGCTCCACTGCCACCACAGTTGCGCAAACTGGTCCACGTTCTCGACCTGGTCGCGCTGGTTGCGGCGCAGTGCGCCCTTGACGCCCAGCGTATCGCCGAGGAAGTTTTCGTAACCGGTGCGATGCTGGCGCTGGCGGTCGACATTGGCGCCGACGGTCAGCTGCAGGGGCCGGCCCAGCGCGTCGCCCTGCCAGGCCCAACGCGCGTCGGCACCGTCGTAATTGCTGTCCAGATCGATCACGCCACCCGAATGCAGCGGGTTGCGCTGCACCGCCACCGGGATCGCCAGGAACTGCTCCACGCTGCGCTGCCCGCCATAGGCCATCAAGCGCAACGTCTGGTTGTCCCATTGCTGGGTGAAGATCGCACCGGCCTGCGACTGACGCACCGATTTGCGGGTGTTGAACTGGGTGGCCACCGAGGTGGCTTGCGCCGGGTCGGCGTTGAACTGGGCGCGGGTCAGACCGAGCGGATCCTGGGCATCGGGTGCGTCCAGATAATTGAGCACCAGGTCCAGCCGGCGGCCTTCGGCGAGATCAAAACCCAGCTTGGCATTGACCGACTCGCGCCTGGCGCGGCTATGGGCGCGGAAGCCATCGGTGTCGAAATGATTGGCCGCCACGTTGTAGTGCACCGCGCCCTGCTGGCCGAGCAATTGCGCACCGACATTGACGGTGGCGTTGCTGCCATAGGTGGCGCGCAGCCGCCACGGGTCGTCCGGCTGGCCGTCGGCGCTCCACAGCTGCAGCACGCCGCCGGAGGAATTGCCGTACAACGCCGAAAACGGTCCGCGCAGCACTTCCACCCGCTGCGCGCCCAGCACGTTGAAGTGCGACAGCTGGCCCTGGCCATCGGGCATGCTGGCCGGGATGCCGTCCACCAGCAGGCGCACCCCGCGCACGCCGAAGGTGGAGCGCGCGCCGAAGCCGCGGATCGACAGCTGGGTGTCCTGCGCGTAGTTCTGGCGGTCGCGCGCCACCAGCCCGGGGATGCCGTCCAGCAACTCGGAGACCTGCGCGCCGCGGCGGTTGTCGTCATCGGCCGCCACCACGGTGAACGAGGCCGGCAGGTCGAAGTCGTCCACCCCGCGCACACGCGCGGCGTCCACCTGCACGGTGGGCAGGCGCTGGATCGGGGTGGCGGCGGGCGGCGCCGGATCAGCGGCCAGGACGGGCGATGTGGCGCCCGTGGCGAACAGGCCGCAGGCGGCGGCCAACAAGGTGAGTCTGGACATGCATCTAGTGTCCCTCATCCGTACTGTCAGTGCATTGTTGCGTACGGAACGAAGCATGCTACGCCGGCCATGGGCTGCTACGATGAGTTGGTTTGGCCCAGCAGCGGCCAACGATCCGGAAGTACCCCACTCTTTCGTCCTTCAGCGAGTCTTGCCGTGTCCTTCTTTGCAAACGTGGAACAGGTTCCAGGCGACCCCATCCTGGGCCTGACCGAGGCCTACAACGCCGACAGCCGCCCCAACAAGGTCAACCTGGGCGTGGGCATCTATTACGACGAGAACGGGCGCATCCCGCTGTTGCGCGCCGTGCACAAGATCGAGCAGCAGCTGGCGCAAGACGCCAAACCGCGCGGCTATTTGCCCATCGACGGCCTGGCTGCATACGACAAGGCCACCCAGGAGCTGCTGTTCGGCGCCGACTCTGCGCTGGTGACCTCCGGCCGCGTGGCGACCTCGCAGACCGTGGGCGGCAGCGGCGCATTGCGCGTGGGTGCCGACCTGCTCAAGAAGCTGCTGCCCACCGCCACCATCGCCATCAGCAACCCCAGCTGGGAAAACCATCGCGCAGTGTTCGGCGCGGCCGGTTTCGAGGTTGTCGATTACACCTACTTCGATGCCGCCAGCCATGGCCTGAACTTCGACGGCATGCTCGCCGACCTGGCCACGCTGGAGCCGGGCACCGTGGTGTTGCTGCACGCCTGCTGCCACAACCCCACCGGCGCGGACCTGAGCCGCGAGCAGTGGAAGCAGGTGGCCGGGCTGTTGAAGGAACGCAACCTGTTCCCGTTCGTCGACATCGCCTACCAGGGCTTCGACCAGGGTATCGAGGCCGATGCCTACGCGGTGCGCCTGCTGGCGGCCGAAGGCATCGACAGCTACGTGGTGGCCAGCTCCTACTCCAAGTCGTTCTCGCTGTATGGCGAGCGCGTGGGCGCGCTGTCGGTGGTCTCGGCCACCGCCGCCGAAGCCAAGGCCGTGCAGTCGCAGGTCAAGCGCATCATTCGCACGATCTACTCCAGCCCGTCCACGCACGGCGCCGCACTGGTGGCCGGCGTGCTGACCAGCCCGGAGCTGCGCGATCTGTGGGAGCAGGAACTGACCGAAATGCGCGAGCGCATCCATTCCCTGCGCGCCGGGCTGGTGGAAAAACTCGCCACGCTGGGTGCGCCGGAATTCGACTTCATCCAGCGCCAGGCCGGCATGTTTTCGTACTCAGGCCTGACCCGCACGCAGGTGGACCGCCTGCGCGACGAATTCGCGATCTACGCCGTCGGCACTGGCCGCATCTGCGTGGCCGCACTGAGCCAGCGCAACCTGGACTACGTGGCCCAGGCCGTGGCCACTGTCAGCCGGGTGTAAGCGTCCGCCGCTGCACGCAGCTGCAGGGAAGGACTGCAAACCGGGAGCGCGCACGCCTCCCGGTTTCTTTTTGCCCGGCGACGCCGCTTGCTTCCCCCGTCTACGGGGGAAGGTGCCCGAAGGGCGGATGGGGGCAAGCATCGCCATCACCGGCCCCATTCGCACATATTCGATCACCGGCGATGCAAACCGCGCATCAAGTGATCGAAATCTAACGCGGCAATGGCGACAATGGCGGCCCACTTCCTACACAGGCTGCCCGTTCCCATGTCGCGTCCCTCGCTGACCCGCTTCCTGATCGAAGAGCAACACGCCGGCCGTATCGATGCGGAATTGCGCCAGCTGATCACCATCGTCTCGCGCGCCTGCAAGCGCATCTCCATCGCCGTGAGCAAGGGCGCCCTGGGCGGCGTGCTCGGCGATGCCGGTACCGGCAACGTGCAGGGCGAAGCACAGAAAAAGCTCGATGTGCTGAGCAACGACATCCTGCTGGAAGCCAATGCCTGGGGCGGCCATCTGGCCGCGTGCGCGTCCGAAGAAATGGACCACAGCCAGCCGGTGCCCGACCAATACCCCAGCGGCGATTTCCTGCTGTTGTTCGACCCGCTCGACGGCAGTTCCAACATCGACGTCAATGTCTCGGTGGGCACCATCTTCTCGGTGCTGCGCGCGCCAAAGGGCACGGAAAAGCCGGGCGATGAGCACTTCCTGCAGCCGGGCACCCAACAGGTCGCTGCCGGCTACTGCATCTACGGCCCCAGCACCATGCTGGTGCTCACGCTGGGCCACGGCACCCACGCCTTTACGCTGGAGCGCGAGGAAGGCAGCTTCCTGCTGACCCAGGCCAACATGCGCGTGCCCGAAGACACCGCCGAATACGCCATCAACATGTCCAACCAACGCCACTGGGAACCGGCAATGCAGGCCTACGTGGGCGACCTGCTGGCCGGCAAGGAGGGCGCCCGCGGCAAGGATTTCAACATGCGCTGGATCGCCAGCATGGTGGCCGACGTGCACCGCATCCTCACCCGCGGCGGCATCTTCATCTACCCCTGGGACAAGAAGGACGCCTCCAAGCCGGGCAAGCTGCGCCTGATGTACGAAGCCAACCCGATGAGCATGCTGGTGGAACGGGCCGGCGGCGCGGCCACCACCGGGCGCGAACGCATCTTGGAGATCCAGCCCACACAATTGCACCAGCGCGTACCGGTGTTCCTGGGCTCGAAGAACGAAGTAGCCGAGGCCACGCGCTATCACCTGGATGCCGATAAGGCGTAGGGCTGCGAGTGCAGCTGGCAAGGCATGCACACTGGATTCCACAAGACACCCGCCTAGTGCGGGTGTCTTGGTTCATGGCGCCCGCTGATTGCAGCGCCCATCAGACGATGGGAAACGAGGGCCGCCGGTGCGATATGTCTTCAAGGGTCGTCATTTGACTCCACACGTGGCAGCAGTGAGTATCGCCCTCGGGCCGGAGCCGGAGCCGGACGGTCTACGCGAAGTCGATTCCAATCGCACTGCCTTGCAACAGTCGGCCGACTGCCCGCAAGGATCACGTCTGGATCAGGGAGTTCTCATGAAAACCGCACGCGTTGCACTGGTGGCTGCCGTCCTGTTGCAGGCCACCCCCGCATTCTCCGCGCCGACCCCCGCATCGCCACTGGTCGGAACCTGGCTGCTGGACACCAGCAGCCTTCCGATGCCGGAAGCTGTACGCCCCAAACGTGTCGTTTTGCAGTTCAAGCAGGTCTCGGGCAACAAGTGGGCAACCCATGCCGAAATCGTCGAACACGACGATACGAAGCTGCAAGCGCAATCCACGCTACTGCTGGATGGCACCCCGGGTCGGGCGTCCGGTACATATCTGGTGGACCGCGCCGCGGTCAAAATGCCAGAGCCCGGTGTACTGGTGATGCAGCTGATGTATCAAGGCGTCCCCGCCTCCACCCGCACCTATACGGTCAGCGCCGATGGCAAAGTCATGACCGAAATCGAAGCGTATTTCAAAGATGGCAACCCGATGATGCGCACGGCCTATTTCAATCGCGCGCCGAGTCAGAGCAGGTAAGCAACACCACGTCGTGCCCATTCACGGCGCGACGTGGTTTTCGAGGCGCCGGTGTAGTTCGACGGCTCGCCTCCCAGGCCGCGTTGTGCGCTCCAGACAGTGAAGAGGCTGGAAGATCACCCTGATGGCACTCTGCACTAGCACTTCCAATGGCGGCGTGGGACCACTCGAGTTCGACATGACGCAAGCGCAAGTTGCCGAGGTCGAAGCGGTCATGGGGCCTATCGAGGAAATCGCCGCAGACTCGCTGCCTGCCGGTAGCCTTGCAATCAACCAGCTCCGTCATCGCGGTGCGCCGTTGTGCGCGTTTCACCGGGGGCGCTTGCGCTATCTCGATCGGGCCGTCCGACATCATCGCGGCCAGGTTCCAGGACATATCGCGATTCAGCGGCGATCCCAAACACGTGTATTGGACACCTGGACAGGCAGCCCGTGCCGTCTTTTGGCGTCACAACAGCGGTGTCCTGCCGTCGTTGGGGTTGGAATTGGCCGGTTTCGTGATCGAATACGGCCCGAAAGGCAAACCACTCGTGTTCGTCAGCACGACAGCGGCATTTACCTGGCCACACCCGGCGCTCTTTCATCCCGGCCGGGAACATTTCAGCAAAGGGGATCTGATCGCAACTTCCAACCTGGCAGCGTGAGGCCGCGCCAGGCAATCAGGCTTGGTGGCAGCAACCGCCTCCTCAGTGGAGCGCTGACATTGATTCCCAGCATGGCCTTGATTGCGATGCGGCAGGCATGACGGAGCCGCTGCAGCGCAATACGCTGCTGCTGACCGTGGCACAGCTGACGAAGGCGGGATTGAAGATTATCGCCGCCGCGATATACGCGTGCTTCGCCGCCTCATTTTTCAGTGGCATCGTCCTGTTCATCCCGTTCCTTTTTTTTGGCGGTTTTGTCGTTCTTTTTATCTTTTTTGTTACGTCATTCGTGATGGGGTTGCCTGCATTCTTGATGGTGGGCGTGCCCGTCTTGCACTGGATTCCCGCGCTGAAGTCCGCGCGTCCTCGCGACGCGGCGTTGGCGGGGGCAGTCAGTGCAGCTATCGTCGACTGCTACATTTATTGGGCTGGCTTTTTCCCGGATCTGACCCGTTCTTCAAAATCTGCGCCGCTATTTTTCGGATCCACCATTGTCTGGGCGGCCTTCGCTGGCTGGCTGTATCAGCGCGCCAGAAAACACCCTAAGAACACCTAGCCGCAACGGGTGGCGGTGTTGCCTGCTGCGCACCGTCAAAGGCAAACAGGCGGGACTGACGGATGCTCGCGCGGCGCAAAATGCCGGAATGCACATCGGCATGGCACCCGCTTGATCAGGCAGATCTTGTTGGGCGCAAAGCGCGGTCGCCAGCATCGGCAACCGTGCCAACGAGCGTGCTACGCGCCATCGCTACGCTTGACGATCGCCACCTGCTGGGCAGGTTGTGGTGGGTCATCGGCCTCGCTACCGGATGCGCTCGCCTCACACCTCTCGGCGTCTTGCCATTGCCCCTTGACCGCCAGCGCACACAACGGCCAGTCTCGAGGGCTGGCACGGCGGGGCCGTGTCGCGCGTCTTCAATGGAGAACCGCCGTGGACCGTCGTACCTTCCTCACCCTGTCCGGCATCGGTGCCGCCGGGCTGCTGCTGCCCAATACGCGGCTGATCGCCGCCGAGCAGTTGCTTGCGCCAGTGGATGCCGCACGCAACCGCCGCCTTTCCGATGCCGCGCTCACCACCGCCAAGGCCGCCGGTGCCAGCTATTGCGATGTGCGCGTGGGGCGCTATCTGCGTCAGTTCGTGATCACCCGCGAGGCGCAGGTGGAGAACGTGGTCAATGCCGAATCCAGCGGCGTGGGCGTGCGCGTGCTGGCCGATGGCGCCTGGGGGTTCGCGGCCACCAACACGCTGACCAGCGATGGTGTGGCCACCGCCACGCGGCAGGCGGTGGTCATTGCCAAGGCAAATGCGCGCTTGGGCGGCACGCCGGTGCAGCTGGCGCCGGTGACGCCGGCCGGACAGGTCAGCTGGAAGACGCCGATCAGGAAGAACGCCATGGAAGTGCCGCTGCAGGACAAGGTGGCACTGCTGATGGACGTCAACGCCGCTGCGCTCAATGCCGGTGCAACCTTCGTGGCCTCGCGCATGTTTGCGATCAATGAGCAAAAATATTTTGCCAGCAGCGATGGCTCCTATATCGATCAGGACGTGCACCGGTTGTGGCTGCCGTTCACCGTTACCGCAGTGGACAAGGCCAGCGGCAAGTTCCGCACCCGCGACGGACTGTCCTCGCCGATGGGCATGGGCTACGAATATCTGGATGGCGATGCCAGCCAGAAGCACCCGCTGCCAGGCGGGCTGATCGGTTACGGGCACAGCTACGATGCGCGTGAGGACGCGATCGCCGCGGCCAAGCAGGCACGCGCCAAACTCACCGCGCCGTCGGTGAAGGCAGGCAAGTACGATCTGGTGATCGACCCGAGCAATCTGTTCCTCACCATCCACGAATCGGTGGGGCATCCGCTGGAGCTCGATCGCGTGCTGGGATACGAGGCCAACTACGCCGGCACCAGTTTCGCTACCCTGGACAAGCGCGATGCCAAGTTCCGCTGGGGCAGCGATGCGGTGACCTTCGTCGCCGACAAGACGCAGCCGGGCAGCCTGGGCGCGGTGGGCTACGACGATGAAGGGGTGAAGACCAAGCAGTGGGAACTGGTGAAGGACGGCATCCTGGTCGACTACCAGTGCACGCGCGATCAGGCGCACCTGCTCGGCAAGACCGCGTCGGATGGTTGTAGCTACGCCGATTCGTGGTCGAACGTGCAATTCCAACGCATGCCCAATGTGTCGCTGGCGCCAGGCAAGATGCCGTTGGCAGTTGCCGACATGATCAAGAACGTGGAGCGCGGCTTGTACATCCATGGGCGCGGTTCGTATTCGATCGATCAGCAGCGCTACAACGCGCAGTTCGGCGGACAGCTGTTCTACGAGATCGAAAATGGCCAGGTCACCCGCCTGGTGGAAGATGGCGCCTACCAGATCCGCACGCCGGAATTCTGGAATGCCTGCAGCGCGGTGTGCGATCAACACGATTTCCGCCTGGGCGGCTCGTTCTTCGATGGCAAGGGTCAGCCCAGCCAGGTCTCGGCGGTGTCGCATGGTGCGTCTACTGCGCGTTTCGATGGCATCAACGTGATCAATACCGCGCGTTCGTTGGGGTGAGGCCAGCCAACCGTTGGATGGCAGGTGGCTTGGTTGAAACTGGCTTGGTTTTTGTGCAGATGGTGCATCCGCATCGTCATGTCGCTTCGAAGCACGCGAAAATGTCGCTTTATTTGGTTGCCTGTTGGATCAAACTCTGTTGGTCGAGTGCGCGGTGTCCTCACCGCTCGCGGGACACGCCGTGAACCCGTCCATGGGGCTCGATGGCGGCATCCATACCGCCAACGGTCCCGCAATCACCGCGCCAGACAGTTGGCTGGTGGTTTGTTGAAGAGCAAAGACGCTGCGTCGCTAATGTGGTGATCGCTTGTTCAAACCTGTGCGCACCGATCAACGCGACTGGCCCTTGCCCGCCCACCGTCGAAGGACCCGTGGCGGCATGCATGCCGCCACGGAGCTTGCATGGACGTACTTGCAGCGTATCCCGCAAGGGGGGGCGGGTAAGGGCCCTGCAGCGAGCGCACAGATCCTCCGCTCTGCACCTGAGTTTCCGCAGGCATCCAAACGCCACGATTTCATCTGTTGCAATCGCTTGGCATGCGCCGACCCTGGTCAGTCGAAGGCACGGTGCCTCACCGCGCCAGACAGTTGGTCGGTGGTCTGGTAAAGCTCTTTGTTGCTCGGCTTTGCTGAGAAGACACCAGTCTGCGTATCCAACGCGCTGCAACAGTCCTCGCACACCGCCAGCCGCGCCCGCCACACATCAACGCAAGCCGGGAGTGCCACCGGCTTCGTACGGGCCAACGTTTGCACACGCACCCCTGCCGAAAGTCATTTGACGCAGCATTCATCGGCCGGCAAGAATCGGTGGATACCGCGCGCAGAGCCATGTGCGTGTCACCACACCACCTGCGCGCCGCGCGGGACTATTGGGGAGTTGCCCGTGCAGCGACGTGATTTCCTGGCCCTCACCGGGCTGACCATGGGCGGGCTGATCGTGCCGGCCTATTTCGGCAAGGCGATTGCCGCCGAGCAGTTGTTGACACCCTTCGATGCGGGCCGCAAGAAACGCCTGGCCGATGCCGGCTTGAACGCTGCGCGCCAGGCCGGCGCCAGCTATTGCGATGTGCGCATCGGCCGCTATCTGCGCCAGTTCGTGATCACCCGCGAGGACAAGGTGCAGAACGTGGTCAACACTGAGTCCATCGGTGCCGGCATCCGCGTCATCGTGGGCGGCGCGTGGGGCTTTGCCGCCACCAACGAGCTGACCGAACAAGGCGTGGCCAAGGCTGCCGCGCAGGCGGCGGCGATCGCCAAGGCCAATGCCAAGGTGCAGGGCACGCCGGTGCAACTGGCGCCGACGCCGGGCGTGGGCGAGGTGAGCTGGAAGACGCCGATCAAGAAGAACGCCATGGAAGTGCCGATCAAGGACAAGGTGGACCTGCTGCTCGGCGTCAACGCCGCAGCCACCGCGGCTGGCGCCAACTTCGTCAACTCGATGCTGTTCGTGGTCAACGAGCAGAAGTATTTCGCCAGCACCGACGGCTCCAACATCGACCAGGATGTGCACCGCATCTGGGCGCCGATGAGCGTGACCGCGATCGACAAGGCCAGCGGCAAGTTCCGCACCCGCGATGGCCTGTCCGCGCCGATGAGCCTGGGCTACGAATATCTGGATGGCGCCGCCTCCGGCAAGTTCGTCTCGCCCAACGGCGTGGTCAATTACGGCCTGTCCTACGACATGAAGGAAGACGCCATCGCTGCCGCCAAACAGGCGCAGGAAAAGCTCAAGGCGCCGTCGGTGAAGCCGGGCAAGTACGACCTGGTGCTGGACCCCTCGCACACCTGGCTCACCATCCACGAATCGGTGGGCCATCCGCTGGAGCTGGACCGCGTGCTCGGCTACGAAGCCAACTACGCCGGCACCAGCTTCGCCACGCTGGACAAGCTCAAGGCCGGCTTCCAGTACGGCAGCGACAAGGTGCATATCCTCGCCGACAAGACGCAGGCAGGCAGCCTGGGCGCGGTGGGCTACGACGATGAGGGCGTCAAGACCAAGCAGTGGGACCTGATCCGCGACGGCAAGCTGGTGGACTACCAGGCCATCCGCGATCAGGCGCATATCCTGGGCAAGACCGCCTCCGATGGTTGCTGCTACGCAGACTCGTGGTCGAGCGTGCAGTTCCAGCGCATGGCCAATGTGTCGCTGGCCGCCGGCAAGACGCCGCTGAGCGTGAGCGATCTGATCAAGAACGTGGAAAACGGCATCTACATCATCGGCGATGGCTCGTTTTCCATCGACCAGCAGCGCTACAACGCGCAGTTCGGTGGCCAGCTGTTCTACGAGATCAAGAACGGCGCCATCACCCGCATGCTCGAAGACGTGGCCTACCAGATCCGCACGCCGGAATTCTGGAACGCCTGCAGCGCCGTGGCCGATCAACGCGACTACCGCCTGGGCGGCTCGTTCTTCGACGGCAAGGGCCAGCCGAGCCAGGTCTCGGCGGTCTCGCATGGTTCGTCCACCGCCCGCTTCGATGGCATCAACGTCATCAGCACCGCCCGCTCGCTCGGCTGACAGGAGAAACCCACATGAGCATCCTTACCGAAGCGCAGGCCAAGATCATTCTGGACAAGGTCATCAAGCTCTCCAAGGCCGACGAGTGCACCGCCACACTCACCGGCTCGATCGACGGCAATATCCGTTTTGCGCTCAACAACGTTTCCACCAGCGGCATCGTCGACAACACCGACCTGCAGGTGCAGGTGGCATTCGGCAAGCGCGTGGGCGTTGCCACCATCAACGAGTTCGACGACGCCTCGCTGGAACGGGTGGTGCGTCGCGCCGAAGACCTGGCGCGGCTGGCTCCGGAAAATCCGGAGTTCATGCCGGCGGTCGACAAGCAGACCTACAGGCCCAGCCCCACCTTCAGCGAATCCAACGCAGCGGTCGATCCGGCGTTCCGCGCGCAGGTGGCGGCCGATTCGATCGCCCCGTGCAAGGGCAAGGGCCTGATCGCCGCAGGCTTCCTGGAAGATGGCCAGAGCTTTACCGCATTCGCCAACAGCAAGGGCAACTTCGGTTACCAGCGCGGTGCGCGCTTCGACTACACCTGCACCGTGCGCACCGAAGACGGCCGCGGCTCGGGCTGGGTGGGCCGCAATCTGAAAGACGCCGCCGACTTCAAGGCCGAGCAGGACATCCGCATTGCGATGCGCAAGGCCAGCGATTCGGCCGAAGCCAAGGCGCTGGAGCCGGGCAAGTACACCGTGATCCTGGAGCCGGCCGCGGCAGCGGGGCTGATCTCCTTCATGATGAATTTCTTCGACGCACGCCGCGCCGATGAGGGGCGCAGCTTCCTGTCCAAGAAAGGCGGCGGCAACAAGCTCGGCGAGCAGGTCTACGACCCGCGCGTGAACATCACCGCCGATCCGTGGGACCCGCGTGCGGCGGTGATGCCGTGGGACGAAGAAGGCCTGCCGCGCGAGAAGATGTCCATCGTGGAAAACGGCAAGATCGCCAACCTGCAGTATTCGCGCTACTGGGCGCAGAAGAACGGCAAGCGCGCGGTCGGCGAACCAGGCAATCTGTTGATGGCCGGTGGCGAGAAGAACATCGCCGAGCTGGTGCGCGGCACCGAGAAGGGCATCCTGGTCACGCGGACCTGGTACATCCGCATGGTCGACCCGCAGACGGTGCTGCTGACCGGGCTCACCCGCGACGGCACCTTCTACATCGAGAACGGCCAGATCAAGTATCCGGTGAAGAACTTCCGCTTCAACGAATCGCCGGTGATCATGCTCAACAACATCGACGAGTTGGGCAAGCCGGTGCGCGTGGCCGGCGACGAATCCAACTTCGTGATGATGATTCCGCCGATGCGGCTACGCGACTTCACGTTTACCTCGTTGTCGGACGCGGTGTGACTGAGGGCCGGGATTGGGGATTGGGGATTGGGAATTGGGGATTCGGAGAGCCAAGCAAGCTCTCCGCAGCCCGATGCTTTTCCCACACGTCCCATTACCGGCCTGCCGGCCTCTGCGGCGTCCGCGACGCGTCGCCATTTCCTTGGCCTGTTGTTCGGTAGCGCCGCTGCGTTGGCGCTGCCGAGGCGCGCGTGGGCGGGTGGCAATTACGATTTCTGGTTTACCCGGTTGCGCTACGACTCCGGCGATTGGGATGTGGATGCGCGCATGCCGTCCAACCTGATCACCTCGTTGATCGACTACACCCAGCTGCGCGTGGATCCGCAGGAACATGTGCTGGATCTGGCCGACCCACGCATGTTGCAGGCGCCGTTCTGCTATCTGTCCGGGCACAAGCTGGTGGAGTTCAACCCGGCCGAGCGGCGCAATTTCGAGCGCTATGTGCGCAACGGCGGCTTCGTGTTCGTGGACGATTGCAACCACGATATCGATGGTTTGTTCGCCACCTCGTTCGAAGCGCAAATGACCTCGATCTTCGGCAAGAGCGCGCTGCAGAAACTGCCCAAGAACCATCGGCTCTACAGCGCCTTCTTCGCCTTCCCCGATGGCCCGCCGGCAACCGGTTTCGAGCTCAATGGCTGGGGCGACGACCTGGTGCACGATTATCTCAAGGGCATCAGCGTCGATGGTCGCCTCGGGGTGCTCTACAGCAACAAGGATTACGGCTGCGAATGGGATTACGACTGGCGCAACAAGCGTTTTCTGGCCGAAGACAACACCAAGTTCGCCGTGAACATCGTGATGTATGCGTTGACCAATTGATCGCCGCATGTCGTTCGCCCTGCAGGAGCGCGCTTGCACGCGATGAAAATGTACCTGTGAAGCATCGCGCGCACGCGCGCTCCTACATCAGCAGCCATCCAACGAGATCTCCCGTATGAACGCCCCCAACCACGACATCCTCGCCGCGCAGCTCTCCCAGCTGGGCACGTTGCGCGCGGCCCTGGCCCAGGCGGTGGTGGGCCAGGACGCGGTGGTGGAGCAATTGCTGATCGGCCTGCTCGCCGGCGGCCATTGCCTGCTGGAAGGCGCGCCGGGCCTGGGCAAGACGCTGCTGGTGCGCTCGCTGGGGCAGGCGCTGGAACTGCAGTTCCGCCGCGTGCAGTTCACCCCCGACCTGATGCCCAGCGACATCCTGGGCACCGAGTTGCTGGAAGAAGACCACGGCACCGGGCATCGGCATTTCCGCTTTCAGCAGGGGCCGATCTTTACCAACCTGCTGCTGGCCGACGAACTCAACCGCACCCCGCCCAAGACGCAGGCCGCATTACTGGAAGCGATGAGCGAACGCACCGTCAGCTATGCCGGCACCACCTATGCGCTGCCGGCACCGTTCTTCGTGCTGGCCACGCAAAACCCGATCGAACAGGCCGGCACCTACCCGCTGCCGGAAGCGCAGCTGGATCGCTTCCTGCTGCATGTGCGCGTGGATTACCCCAGCGAACAGGAAGAGCGCGACATCCTCAGCCAGACCACCGGCAGCGCAAGCGCGCAGGTGCCCAAGGTGATGGACGCGGCCAGCGTGCAGGCGCTGCAGCAGCACGTGCGGCAAGTGCATGTGGGCGCGGAGTTGCTGACCTGGATCAACCGCCTGGTGCGTGCCAGCCGTCCCGGCCCGCAGGCCAGCGACGCGGTGCGCCAGTGGATCAAATGGGGCGCCGGCCCACGTGCGGGGCAGTCGCTGGTGCTGGCGTCCAAGGCGCGCGCATTGCTGCACGGCCGCTTTGCAGCCACCCGCGAAGACGTGGTGGCGCTTGCGGCGCCGGTGATGCGCCATCGCCTGTTGCTCTCGTTCGCCGCCGAAGCCGAACAACGCACGGCCGACGACGTGGTCGCCGCATTGCTGCGTGCCGTGCCGTTGCCGACGTGAGACATCGCGCGGCGTGAATGCAGACCTGCCGGCATTGATTCCCAGCGACGTGCGCAGCCGCCTGCGTGGTCTGCAGCTGCGTGCGCGCCACGCGCAGGGTGCGCACGGCATCGGCCAACATGCCAGCCGCAGCCGCGGCGCCGGGCTGGAATTCGCGCAATACCGCGCCTACGAACCGGGCGATGCGCTGCGCCAGATCGACTGGAAACTCTACGCACGCTCGGACCGCTTCTTCGTGCGCGAAGCCGAGCGCGAAAGCCCGCTCACGCTGTGGTTGTTGCTCGACGCCACCGCCTCTGCCAGCCAGGCCGACCACGCGCGCCCCGGCAGTACGCGCCTGCAGGCAATGGCGACGGTGGCAGCCTGCGCTGCGGAGATCGCGCTGCAGCAGGGCGATCAGGTCGGTCTGTTTGCGGTGCACGGCGGCGGGCTGGTGGCAGTGCCGGCCGGCACCGGGCCGCGACAGCGCGACCGGTTATGGCTGGCCCTGCACGGACTGCAGGCCGGTGGGCGCTGGCCGGGCCTGGCCGCCGTACGCCCGCTGTGGGAACGCATCGCCACGCACGCGCTGGTGCTGTCGATCGGCGATGGCTTCGACGAAGAGCTGAACGTTGCATTGGAAAAGCTTGCCGCCGCTCGTCGCCAGGTCATGCAACTGCAGGTGCTGACCTGCGACGAACGCGATTTCGGTTTCAGCGGCGGCCACCGCTTCCGCGACCCGGAAACCGGCGAGGAACTCTTGGGCGATGGCGCAGCGATGCGCGCCGATTATCTGCAACGCTTCGGCGCGGCACAGCGCGCGCAGCAGGCGCGCTGGCAGGCCGCCGGCATCGCGCACGCACTGCATTATCTGGACGCCGCACCCGACGCGGCATTACGCCAGTTGTTCGGGCAAGGCACGCCGCGATGAGCTGGCAGATCGGCCGCACGCAGGTCGCCAGGCGGGTGCCGCGATGAACCTGCTGTTGCTGTTCCCTGCCGGCCTGGCCGCGCTGGCCGCGTTGCTGCTGCCGCTGCTGATCCATCTGGCCCGGCGCAGCGAACACCGGCCGACCGACTTCGCCGCGCTGCGCTGGTTGCGTGCAATGCCGCGCCCACGTCACCGCGTGCGTCTGGACGAATGGCCGCTGCTGCTGGTGCGCGTGTTGCTCCTGGTTGCGCTGGCGCTGCTGCTGGCCGAACCGGCCGTACGCGATCATGACGATGCACGCCCACGCATTGCGCTCAGCCCGGGGGTGGATGTGGCTGCCGCACGCCAGCTGGGCCACGCCGCGAACGCGCAATGGCTGTGGCTGGCGCCGGGCTTCCCGCCGGTCGATGCGGATGCGAATGCCGATGTACCGAAGACACCCGCCACCCCTGCGGGCGCGGCACCACCGGTCTCCAGCCTGTTGCGCGAGCTCGATGCCAGCCTGCCGGCGGATGCGGCGCTCAGCGTGATCGTGCCGGCCCGGTGGGGCCCGCTGGATGCGCAGCGTCTGCAGTTGTCGCATCCGGTGCGTTGGCAGGTCGTACCCGGTCAATCGCCAATTGCTGCGGCCGCCGCTGCCGCGCCGCTAGGCCTGCAGGCGATCGCCGACGACAACGCCGCGCCGGCCCTGCGCTATCTGCGCGCCGTGCATGCCGCCTGGGCGCTGCCGGGCAGCCTGCCGGTGGGCACGCCGGCCGATGCGCAGCCTGCGCGCTGGGCCGCCGGCACCGTGGTGGCCTGGCTGTCGCGCAGCGCCCCGCCGGCGCCGGTGATGGCCTGGGTCGCAGCCGGTGGGCAGCTGCTGCTGGATGCGCAGACACCCGTTCCACCCAGCCTCGCTGCGACGCTGCAGCCCGTGCAACAGACGGCCGCTGGCGCGCCATTGCTCGATGCCGCAGCGCTCGGCCGCGGACGCGTGCTGCGCTGGGCTGCACCGCTACAGCCGCGGCAACTGCCGGCGTTGCTGGATGCCGATTTTCCCACCCGCCTGCACGACGCCCTGCAACCGCTGCCCACACCACAGCGCGCGCTGGCGCAGACCCAGCAACCGCAGCGCGATGCCGGCAGCCGCCTGACCACTGCACCGTGGCCGCTGGCGCCATGGCTGATCGGCCTGGTGCTGCTGCTGTTCGCGCTCGAACGCTGGCTGGCCACCGCACCGCGCCGGGCCACCGCCGCATGAGCACGCCGGCGCTGCAGCGGGCGTGGCAGGCGGCACGGCGACGACAGGCCGCAGGCGTGCTGTTGTTCGGGCTGCCGCTGGCAGCGGTGCCGGCGGCGCTGGCGTGGCGCGCCGGCGCACAGGTCGCCGTGGTGCTGCTGCTTCTGGGCCTGCTGGCACTGGGCGGCATGGCGCTGCTGGCCGCGCGGCGGCTCGACCAGGCCTGGCTGATCCGCCGGCTGGACCGCGATGCAGATCTGGAAGACAGCAGCGACCTGCTGTTCGCCCCTGCCAGCCAGCTCGGTCCGCTGCAGACCCTGCAACGGCAACGGCTGGAACAGCGCCTGCGTAGCCGTCCACGCGACCTGCGCCCGGCCTGGCCGTGGCGCCGCGCCTGGCCCTGGAGCGTGCTGGGTGTGCTCGCCTGCGCCGCGTTGCTGCTGTGGCCCCCCCCGGCCACTCGACGCACCCCGCCAACCGACCGCGTTGCCGCCGCGCGTGCCAGCAGTGGCGCCCCCACGCTGCGGCACGCGCAGCTACGCAGCAGCCCGCCCGCCTATACCGGTCTGCCCGCCGCGCGCCTGCCCGGCCTGGAGGCGAAGGTGCCGGCCGGCACGCGGCTGGAGTGGCAACTGCAGGTCAGCCCGGCGCCGCGCAGCGTGGCCCTGCGACTGACTGACGGACGCACCGTCGCGCTGGCCCGACAGGGCGGCAGCGATGGCTGGCACGGCCAGTGGGTCGCCGAGCGGGCCACCCTCTACCGCGTCCTCATCGACGGCGCGCCGGCCGACCGCCGGCTGCATCGACTGGACGTGCTGCCCGACCGCCCACCGCAGGTGCGCGTGCTCGCGCCCGAGCAAAGCCTGGTGCTGTGGTCGCCGGCCAACCGCAGCTGGACGCTACGTTTCGAAGCCAGCGACGACTACGCGGTGGCCGCCAGCGCCGAGTTGCACCTCACCCTGGCCCAGGGCAGCGGCGAAAACATCACCTTCACCACCCAGCGCCGCCCGCTCACCGGCAGCGGCACGGCCAGGCAACGCAGCTTCGCCACCACCCTGCAACCGCAAGCCCTGGGCGTGAAAGCCGGCGACGACCTGATTGCCCAGCTCATCGTCCACGACACCCGCCAGCCCGGCCCGCAGGAAGGCCGCAGCGCCAGCGTGATCCTGCGCTGGCCGCCGCCCGAACAGACCATGGCCGCCGGTCTGGAAGCCAGCGTCAAGCAGACCTTGCCGGCCTACTTCCGCAGCCAGCGCCAGATCATCATCGACGCGCAGGCGCTGCTGAAGGAACAACCGCGCCTGGAGGCGGCCACCTTCCTCAAGCGCTCCGACGCCATCGGTGTGGACCAACGCCTGCTGCGGCTGCGCTATGGCCAGTTCCTGGGCGAAGAAAGCGAAGGTGCGCCGCAAGGCCCGCCGACTGCCGACGCGCCACCCACCAGCGACGCCCCGGCCGACGATTTACCCACCGCCGACATGCCCACCGCCGATGCGCCAAGCGCGCCCGCCGCTGTTTCTGACACGCAGGCCGGGCATGACCACGACCCTCACGATCACGACGCGCACGCCACCGAACCTGGCGCCGCCGCACTGGACGACCACGATCACGACCATGACCATGACGCCCGCAACGGCCGGCCCGAGCGCAGCAGCTTCGGCCAGTCCGAGAACGTGCTGGCCGAATTCGGCCATACCCACGACCACGCCGAAGCCGCCACCCTGCTCGACCCGCAAACCCGCGCCCTGCTGCGCGCCGCGCTGGACCAGATGTGGCAGTCCGAAGGCGAGCTGCGCCAGAGCCACCCCGAGCGCGCGCTGCCGTACGCCAACAAGGCGCTGGGCTTCATCAAGCAGGTGCAGCAGGCCGAACGCATCTACCTGGCGCGCGTGGGCACGCAGTTGCCGCCGATCGACCCCAGCAGGCGGCTGAGCGGCGATCGCGCCGGCCTGGGCGACCGCGCCGCCGGGCTGGACACCCGCCCGGACCCGGACCCGTCCGCGCTGCAGCTGTGGGATGCGTTGGGCGAGGCCGCCCCGGTGCCCGCTGCCACCCTGGCCCGCTACGCGCAGTGGCTGCAGACCCAGCAAGATCGCCTGCACGACCCGCTGGGCCTGGCCGCTGCCGTGGAAACCCTGCGCGCCGAACCCGATTGCGCCCATTGCCGCGCCCAGCTGCGCGCCCAGGTCTGGCGCACCCTGCTCGCCCCACCGGCAGCACCGCATCGCCGCGCCGCGCCCGACCCGCGTGGCCAGCGCTACCTGGATGCGCTGCGGCAGGAGATGCAGCCGTGAGTCCCACCCTGATCCGCCTTCTTCCGGTGCACCGGTCGTGCGGACCGACGTGGCGCGTAGAAGTGGCAGCAAGCAGCCAGCTGCGGTGCACTCGGCACGGTGCCTGGCGCCCCCGCCGATGCCTGGCGCCAGGAGCAGCAGCAATGAACTTCTCGATGCGACCGCGGTGCGCCATCGTCCGCTGCGGGCACGCGGCCGCAAGCTGCAGGCCACCCGCATGCGAGCACGCCGCGCCGCGCCGCGTGCACGGACAATGCGTTGCGGGCGCATTGCGCCAGGAGCGGCAACCATGACGCTCTCGCTGCCCTGGCTGGTCGGCGCGGCATTGCTGCTGATCGCCGTCATCGGCTGCGTGCGCCTGCTGCGCGCGTACCACCGGCAGCCGTATTCGCGCACCCGGCTCTGGCTGCTGCTCGCCGCCCAACCGTTACTCGCTGCATTGCTCTATCCGGTGCTGTTGCCCCCGCCGCGCGCCGGCACCGGTGCGGAACTGCATGTCGCCACCGCCGGCACCGCCGTCGGGCAGCGCTCCACGGGTGACACGGCGCACTGGGTCGCCCTGCCGGAGGCGCCCGCGTTACCCGGCGTCACACGCGTACCGGACCTGGCCACCGCGCTGCGGCACGCACCCGGCACCACGGTGCTGGTCGTGCATGGCAGCGGCCTGCCCGCTCGCGACCGCGAGGGCCTGAACATGCCGCTGCGGCTGAAGCTCGGTCCCGCCCCACGCGGCGTGGTCGCGGTTTCGCCACCGCCGCCAGTGGCCCCGGGCGACACCATCGCGGTGGCTGCGCAGGTGCAAGGCCTTGCCGACGCGCGCGTGGAACTGCTCGATCCGGCCGGGCAGGTGGTGGACAGCGCCGTGGCCGACCGCGCCGGCCGCGTGCGCCTGCGCGGCCTGGCGCGCGCGCCGGGCCGGGTGCTGTTCGTCGTGCGTGCACGCGATGCCGCCGGTGCCGAACGCAGCCGCGTGGAGGTGCCGGTCCTGATCGCGGCCATGCCGTCGGCGCGCGTGCTGCTGCTGGCCGGCGCACCACAGCCGGAGCTGAAGTACCTGCGCCGCTGGGCCAGCGACGCCGGGCTGGAGGTGCGTAGCCAGATCGCGGTCGGCCCTGGCGTGCAACTCGGCGAGGGCGCCGCGCTGGATGCGGCCAGCCTGGACCGGCTGGACCTGCTGATCGTCGACCCGCGCCGCCTGGTGGCGCTGGGCCCTGCGCAGCGCCAGACCGTGCGCGCGGCGATCCAGCGCGGCCTGGGCGTGCTGGTGCGCACCGACGGGCCGCTGGATGCCGGCACCCGCGCCGCCCTGGCCGAGCTGGGCCTTGCCGTCATCGGCGGCGGCACCAGCAGCCCGGTGTCCGCACCGCAGCGGCTCTCGCCGCCGGTCGCAGCGGCCGATCCTGCCAGCGGCCCTGGCGACGCCCCGACGCTGGCGCCGCTGCAACGTCGCGACCTGCAACCGCAAGCCACCGACGCCCTGGTCGGCGCACGTGCCGACGATGGCAGCGCCCTGGGCTGGTGGCGCGCCCAAGGCCGCGGGCGCATCGGCATCGGCCTGGTCGAAGACAGCTTCGCGCTGGTGCTGGCCGGCCGCAGCGATCTGCACGCCGCGCTCTGGGCGCAGTTGTCTGCCGCCGTTGCCCGCCCGGGCGGTGCGCTGCCCAGCCCGGTGCAGGAAGGCTGGTCGCAACAACGCATGCCGCTGTGCGAGCTGCACGCCGACGCTTTCGTGACCGCCCCTGACCAGGCCCGCCACCCATTGCTGCCGGAACGCAATGGCAATGGGCCGCGCTGCGCCGGCTACTGGCCCGCCAGCAGCGGCTGGCATCGCCTGCACACCGGCACCTCGCAACGCTGGCTCTATGTCCGCGCGCCCAACGACGCACCTGCCATTGACGCGCAGCAACGCCGCCTCGCCACCCTCGCCATGGCGGCCGGCACTGCTTCGATTCCCATCGCCACATCTGCTGCCCAACCCGGCGCGCGCTGGCCGTGGCTGCTGGTCTGGCCCGGCGCGGCCGCAGCGCTGTGGTGGTTCGAGCGGCGGCGAGCTTCGCCGCAGGTGACTGCTGCGGGCGCTTGAACAATCGACGCCAGGCAGGGTTGCAGCTAGCTCGCGTTTGGCTGCGCGGGATACCCTGCCGTGGCAACGCAACGCGTGGTCCTGCGCATCGCCGTGTGATTCAGAGCAGGCACTGCCGATGCTGGCGTCGTTCCCGCATTGCATCTGGACACGCGCGTTGGAAATTGCAGCACACGCGCCGGCGTGTCATTCCATGAACGCCACGCGTGGCGGCCAAACCGTTACCGGTTCCTGCACTCAAGCACTGCTTTGCATAGCGGCATTGGCCACACTGCGCGCGTCTAGCCGCAGCAGCACGCTGCACGCCTGCGCATTATCGACAGCGGCTTGTCTATCGGCCACGCTCGGCAAACCGATGATTCAACTGGCCACCGTCATCCGCCGCCACACGCGGCAGTGATTGTTCGCCGGCATTGCTACGTCGTCGATCAGCTGCAATCCCACCGACGCCGCCAGCGCATCCACCGCTTCGGCATCGCGAAGACCAGAGGCAGGGTCGCGCTCGCGCAGCATGGTGTCGAAGGCACGATTGCTGTCGCTGGTGAATTGCCCATTGCGGTTGAATGGCCCATAGATCGCCAGCACCGCATCGGGCGCCATCACCGTCGGCAAGCCTGCAAACAAGGCCTGCACCTGCGGCCAGCCCATGATGTGCAAGGTATTGGCGCTGTAGATCGCATCGAAGCCGCGCTGGCCGTCACGCAGCACGGGCAAGCTGGGCGCCGGTGCAAGCCCGGGCGTGGGTATCAGCACGGCCTGGAGCGGAATTGGTGGCGGCGTGTTCGGCAGCGCCGCCTCGTCCAGCCATTGCCGCATGCCGGCAAGATGATCGAGGTGGTCGCTGGCCTGCCACTGCAACCACGGCATCGCCGCAGCGAAATGCACGGCGTGTTGCCCGGTGCCCGCACCGATTTCCAGCACCTGCTGCCGGTCGGCAAAGTGCGGGCGTAGTACCTCAAGAATCGGGTCGCGGTTGCGCGCGGACGCTGGCGAAAACGGTTTGGGCATCATCGGCATCTGTCGTGGTGGCGGTGATTATCGCGGGCAAGCATCGCTGGGCGGCAACCGTTCGGTGAACACGGTGCCGCTGCCCTTTGCCCGCAGCGCGTGGTGTTGCATTGAGCAGCCTCACCCATGGCTGCGGCTGCGGTACTGCACGCTGAGCGCGCAGCCATGCTGAGCTTCGCATGCAGCCGCACGCATCACCGCGGTGGCGGCAAGGCCTCATACGCACGCCGCACTGCCTCTTCGCCGAAGCGACGCTCCAGCCGACGCACGATGAAATGTCCGCGCGCCATCGCCTGGAAGTGGCGCATGAACACGGTATTGAGCGTGGCACCGCTGACCGCGCCGACCAGCGGCACCGCCTGCACGGCGAGCTTTTCGCCCACATTGACCGAAAACTTCGCCGCGACGCGCGAGACCAGCGAGAACAGTGCCGGTGCACCCTTGCTGGCGAAGCCGTGCGCGGCCACGTAGCTGGCCGCGGCACTCAATTGCTGTGCCATCGCCGCACGGACCGCGAAGTAGCCGGATTCGGCGCCGTCGTCGCTGGCACTGCGCCCGCCATGCGCCAGCACTTCCAGGCACGCCAGCGCCGTGTCCGGGTCGTCCAGCGATTCGCCTTCGGCACGGGCAATATCGGCGATGGAGCGCAGCATCACCGTGGTGGTCACCGGCAGCTCCACCATCAAGCCCGGCAGCCCGAAAAACCCGCCTGCGCCACCGGAAACCGCCACCGCCAGCGTATGCCGCGTCGTGGATGCCGGCTGCTGCGCATCGGCCTTGCCGCGCAGGCTCAGTAACGCCGATTTCATCGCCACCTGCAGCGCGCGCCGGGTCACGCCATCGATGCTGCGGGTCACCACCTTGGGAAGCCGTTTGGTGATCAGGCTCTCGATCGGCGCGCCCAGCGCATTGGCCAGTTGCGCTGCCACGCCGGGGTTTTCCAGCAATGCGTGGGCCGTGGCCAGGTCGCGCTGCGCGGCAGCGTCCATCACCGGTATCGGAAGCGTTGTCATGCCTGCTCATCATGGTTGGGACCTGGCCGATGGTACCCAGCGCGATGTGAGTGCCGCACAAGCGAACTGGACCCTGTTGGGCCTGCAGCGCAATTGGCTGTTAAAATGCAGCAATCATCGGCGTCCAGGTAGCAAATGCGCAGCAGATGAATTGCGAGATCCGCCACAGCATCGTCATTGCCGCCGCGCCGGAAGTGGTCTGCGCTGCGTTGTCAGAGCCCAAGCAGCTTGCGCGTTGGTGGACCCGCGAAGTGAGCCTGGCCGACGATCTGGTGCGGCTGGACTGGAGCCGGCAGGGCTGGCGTGTGGAACTGAGCATCGACGAAGGCGCCAATCACCAACTGGTGTGCTGGCGCTGCCACGCCTCCAACATGCTCGACACCGACGCCTGGAAAGGCACGGTGATGCGCTTTGAACTGCGCTCCATCAGCCAGGGCACGCAGGTGGATTTCGTGCAGTCCGGCTATCGCGATTCGCCGTGCAAGGAGGCCTGCGCGCGCGGCTGGCGTTTCTTTCTCGGCAGCAGCCTCAAACGCTATGTGGAAACCGGCGAAGGTGCGCCGTCGGCCGATATGCCCATGTCTCCGTTGTCAGAGGACAACCCGCACACCGCATGCTGAAGGTAGCAGCGGCGAGCTGCAGCATCGTTCAACGCGCTGGGTCGATGACCGGCAACCGCGTGTGGACGCCAAACTTGGCAAGGTTTCCACCCATCCTGTGCGTGACGAACAAAGACAGCCAACAAGGCCGCTATGCAGACCGCCATGCGGTTGCTGCGGCCTTCGCACGCAGCGGTGAAGTGCACCTGCGCTGCGATGAACCATCGGGCCACTCACAAATCTCGGCATCTTCCGAACACGCGACGGTTGCTAGCCCGCAGAGCTTTATCTTCGAAGGTTCCGGCGGTCGCCCGCCGGCAAGTTGGCGGTGATGCGTCGCGCCATCGCCCGCATCGCGTCTCGCATCAACTAACCGGTTACTGCAACCGCACGCCATGCGCCTGAAGCCACGGACGCATGCCGTGCGAATTGCCGACAACTCACGCGGTGCGCGGTTGGCCCATCGACGCGGCGGTGGCAACCGGCAACTGCGCATCCACCGTCACCGGGCTGTCGGCCTGCAACAGGGCACGCGCTTCGGCATCGCTGGCCACCGCCGGCGGCGAGCCACGTAGCGGCAATCCCGCGGTTTCGCGCACGAACAGCATGGTCAGCAAGCCGATCGCCGCCGCACCCATCAGGTAATACGCCGGCACCAGCGGGTCGCCGGTGCGCTCCACCAACCAGGCAGTGACCAACGGCGTGGTGCCGCCAAACAACGACACCGACACGTTGAAGGCAATCGACAGCGCGCTGTAGCGCACCGGCGTGTAGAACAGCGCCGGCAAGGTGGACGGCATCGAACTGGTGAAGCACACCAAGGCCAGGCCAAGCAGCATCAGCCCGGCGAAGATCAGCCCATCGTGGCCGCTGCCGATCAGCAACAGGCAGGGAATGGCCAGCGCAAACAGCGCAATGCAGGCACCGATGATCATCGGCCGCCGGCCCAGTCTGTCGCTGAACATGCCGCCGACGATGTTGAGCGGCATCATCACCAGCATCACCAGGATGATCAGCAACAAGCCCTTGCTCTCGGCGTAACCCATCGTGACGCTGAGATAGCTGGGCATGTAGGTCAGCAGCATGTAGTCGGTGACGTTGAACACCAGCACCAGGCCCACGCACTTGAGCAGCTGCGGCCAATGCAGGCGCAGCAGCGTGGTCAGGCCTTGCGCGGCGCTCTGCCGTTCGCGCTGTTCGGATTGTTCGGTATAGGCGCGAAATGCCGGGGTTTCTTCCAGCTTCATGCGCATGTACAGGCCAAGCAACCCCAACGGCCCGGCGATCAGGAACGGCACGCGCCAGCCCCAGTCGAGCATCTGCGCCGGAGTGACGCTCATGTGCAAGGCCGTCACGGTGGCGGCGCCGGCGATGTAGCCGCCCAGCGTGCCGAACTCCAGCCAGCTGCCCATCAGGCCGCGATTGCGGTCGGTGGCGTATTCGGCGATGAAGGTGGCCGCGCCACCGTATTCGCCGCCGGTGGAAAATCCCTGCAGCACGCGCGCCAGCAGCAGTGCAGGCGCCCATAAGCCAATGCGCTCGTAGGCCGGAATCAGTCCGATGCTGAAGGTGCCCAGCGCCATCAGGATCATCGTGGCGGCCAGCACTTTCTGGCGCCCGTAACGGTCGCCGAGCGGTCCGAAGACCATGCCGCCGATCGGCCGCACCAGAAAGGCCACGGTGAAGGTGGCGAAGGTAGCGATCAATTGTGCAGTGGGGTTACTTGCCGGGAAGAACACCTGGCCCAGCGTCACCGCCAGATAGCCGTATACGCCGAAGTCGAACCACTCCATCGCATTGCCGAGCGCCGCAGCGCCGACGGCCTTGCGCAGCATGCCGCGGTCCACCACGGTAACGTCATCCAGTTGCAGCTGGCGGCGGCGTTTGAACCAGCCAAAGTGCGAACGCATCGCGCGGGCATCGTGCATCTATGGTCTCCGTAAGGTGCGCCTGGGATATCTCGCCGGGCGCAGGCCGTCGCTGCCCACTCGCCCTGGCAACGCACAGGACACGGCACATCACGCAAGCGCGGCAGCGCAGTGCACTCAGATGACACCGGAGGCATTCCCGGACGGTCGCGTGGATTCAACGACGCTGCGGGACAGACGACCAAGGGATGGGCATTGCCCAAGGGCTTGATAAGCGCGTCATGTTACTACAGACGCACAATTGATGCAGGCGCGACGGTGCCAGGCGCGAAAAACGCCTTGTTTTCTGGCCGATTCGTTGGCGTTGGTGCGCGATGCGCGCATATCCGATCGCTCTACGTACGCATCCGCTGCGACGAGGTCGCGCAGGCCTCGCGTGACGCCGCACGACGCATCGGATGTCCACTTGTTACGGCGAAGATGAAAACTGCTGCGCCTGTGTCAGGCGACCGCACGCCAACTTCCATTCGCCATTCTCAGCGCAGTGCAAGCAATCTCAAGGCACTGCGATGGTGCGCGCAATCAGGCTGGATCCAGCGCCGACAACAGGTCTTGTAGATCCTCACGCGTTTGCGGTCTGACGGCGCGCGCCACTTCCTGCCCATCGCGCAGCAGGATGATGGTGGGCCACAATTTGACGCGAAAAGAGCGACCTAGCGGCCGCCCTTTTCCATCTTCGATCTTTCGGTAATCGAGCGCTTCATACCCGCCCAACAGCTTTTGCAGCAGCGGCTGCGCGGCAATGCAATGGCCGCACCAGTCGGTACCGAATTCCAGAACCTGCAGGCCAGCCTGTGCCTCCACCGCGCTGCGTTCCGGGGCCTGGGTGGCGTACTGGCGAACGAAGCCCATCGTCTGGATGCTCCGCGTGGTTACGACAAGGCGCGCTGGATATCTTCCAGCGGCAGGTTGGTCAGATCCTTGGCCAGGTCGCCCACCAGGCGCTGCTGGGTTTCCTTGTGCAGCAGTGGGCGCACGCGGCCCAGCGTAGTCGGGTCGGCCACCAGCACCAGGTGCGTGTATTCGTGCTTCAAGGCGCCATCGTTCAAGGCATGCGAAAGCTGCTTGGCGAAGGTCATTTCGTCCAGGTCTGTTTCGGTGAGGTCTTGCGGCGCCTTGCCGGCCGGGCCGTCGTCATCGACGTTCTGCACGTCGGTGCGCGCGTGCTGACGCAGCACCACCTTGGCTTCGTTGCCGGTATTGGTGAACCAGCGGGCTTCGCCGCCGTCGGCCACCACTACCAAGGCGCCCTGAGGAATTTGCAGACTCATCCGATTTCTCCTGGTCGATGTTGACGCTGCACGTGCAGCCAGTCGGTCTCAACCTAGGCGAGAAGATGTAAGGATTTCGCCTAGCCGCTGTCAGCATCGCGTTAGTGCTGCCCATCCCATTGTGACGGCGGCAGTGCCAGTTGCTTGCCGAAAAGCGCGCGAGGACGCGTAGCGCCTGCTGGCGGTTCGCCAGCGCGTGAGCAATGGCAGGTATGCCGCCGCCGGTCTACACCCGCGCGGCGGCGAGCGCAGGTGTTGCTCGTTGCTTGGCGCCCTCCCGGCACCGCGGTGTCATCCCGTGCGCTTCGTTCGGCAGCGTTTCGAGCGCGGGACGTCACGTCCCACCTGAGCCGGTGCATTGCCATACAACGGCATTGCATCAGCCCAGATAGGGACGCTCGCTGTCGAACAGCAACTGCTGGGCGCCACGCCGCCATGCATCCGGGCAGCGCTGGCCCAGCAGCACCGCGGCCATCGTATAGGCCAGGCCGCGGCCGACCAGGCTCACGCCGCCCAACGCCGCTTCGGCCTGCTGCTGGCTGCCGCCGGCCTGCACCGCGTCGAAGAACCGCGCAATGTAGGCGCCATCCTCGCCGGTGCCTTGCAGCGTTGCCGCGCGCAACGCATCGGTTTGCCAGCCCTCGCGCGCGGCCAGTGCCCAGGCGCTTGGTGCTGTGATGGCGTCGAGCCCGGCGTTGTCGGGTAGCACGCGCGCGCGCTGCAGCAATGCGGCGCTGGCGCCACGGGACGCGGCCGCGAGCCGGACGATGCGCGCCTGCAAGTCGGCATCGGCGGCCGCCTCTGTCACTGCCGTGTCCAGTTGCCCGTGGGCCAGGGCGTAATAGCTGTGGTACGGCGTGCCCTGGGTGCGCTCACCGCCCTCCAGTGCCACGATCGATGCCAGTGATGGCGACTGCTGCGCCATGCCCGGCAGATCCGTCGCCAGGCCGCGGTAGCGCTGCAAACGGGCCAACAGCGGCAGCACTTCGTCGGCCAGTGCCGGCGCGCGCGCTGCCTGTTCGTAGAGCGCCTGGGCCTGCGGCAGATGCAGCTGGCCGACGTGCACGGCCGCTGCAGCGCGCTGCAGCCAAGGGTCGTTGGGCCAGCGCGCCTGTGCGGCGACAAACGCCTGGTCGCGCTCGGGGGTATCGCTACGGCAGCGGATCGCCGCGTACTGCAACGCAGGCGCATCCGGGTGCGCCTGCGCAGCGGCGGTCTGCTCGCCGCACACCTGCGCCCGTTGCTCGGGCGTGGCGGTGTCCTGCTGCATCCGCAGCGCCACCACGTCGTGCGGGTTGCGCTGCAGACGCTCGGCCAGAAGTGCAGGCACGGCCTGTGGCGCGGTGCGGCGCAACTGTTCCATCCACTGCTCCAGATACGCCGAGCCCGCATCGTCCCAGCGTGCGTGCGCGGTGATCAGGGCCAGATCGCGCTCCGGGCCCAGCTCGCCCAGCAGCTCGTGTGGCGAACGCCCGGACACGGCCGTCAGCACGTCGCGGTACTGGCCGCCCTTGCCACTGACCTTCTGCGGCGGCTCGCTGAAGATGTCCTGCGCCTGGGTGCGTTCCCAGCGTGTGGTGCTCAGGCTGCGCGTGGTGTCTTCGCTGGCCGAGCCGTAGCTGGCGCGCCAGTTCAGCAGCAGCGCGGCACCGGCCACGTTGTAGGCGAACTGGCCGCCGTGGCCGCCACTGGGCGCATCGAAACTTTCGATCGTCGCGCCGTCGGCCGTGCGGGTTTCGACGTGATGGGTCGAACGCTCGGACAGGCGAAACACATGGCGGTCATTGGCCGGGAGGGTGGCCGACTGCCCGTCGATGGCCACCGTCACGGTCTGCTGCAACCCGTTGTAGGCGACCACTTCGGCCATGCCCACCGCACCGCCGGCCCACAACACGCCAACCACGATCGATGCGGCCACCGCCACCCGCGCAACCGACGGAAACACGCCGTCGGCGGCCAGAAAGCGCTGCCACAGGTTCTGCCGCAGATCGCGTTGGCGCATCTGGCCCGGCAGGCGGATCGGGTAGTCGGCCGGCGCCGCCGCAGGGGTATCGTCGGTCGACGAAGCGTCGCCGTTGCGCAGCCGCTCGGCCACGGCATTTTCTGCACGCAGCAACTCTTCCAGGCTGGCATCGCGCAACGTGCCCAAGGCGTCCAGGGTGACTTGCACCCAGCTGCCGGCGGCCTTCATCCAGGCATTGATGTTGTTCTCGTCGGCCTCGACCAGACCGAATTCCGGCAGGCATTGCGACCACTGCGGCTTGTCCAGGGCCTGCGCCAGCGGCGCGTTCAACTGCACCTGCCCGGCTTGCGCATACACCTGACCCAGCGCGCGTTGCACCTGATTGCAGGCCGCCACCAGCTTGCGCAATTCCTTGGCCGAAACGCGGCCATCGGCAATCACGCTATGAAAGGTCTGCAGATACAGCAGGTTGGCGTCTTCCAGATCGGCGATGGTGTGGTCGGTGTAATGCAGCACCGCCAGATAGCCGCGCAGCAGCGCCGGCCAGCCGCCGCCGATACGGTTGGCGGCCGCCATGTGCACGCTGCGGCAACGCTGATCGTGGCCGCTGACGCGTGCGCGCAGCACCCGCAGTTCGTCGTCCAGCTCGGCGATCACCGCCGGCAGCTGTGTGCGCGACAGCGTCGTGCCCTTCCAGGTCACCACCCCGCCAGCGGCGCGCAACCCGCCATCTATCAAGCCTTGCAAGGTGGCGCGTTGGCGCTCGCGCTCGCGCTCGCGCAGCTGTTCGATCGCCTGGCCATCGTCGGGCAGGTACAGGCCGTCCAACGCCTGCAGCAGATCGCCCGACGGCAGCGGCGTGGCATACAGCTCGTCCAGGGTGCGCGCCGTGCGCGTGCACGAGCGACCCAGGTACAGCCCCTGGTAGCGCCGCGACAACGACAACGCGGCGAATTCGCGTTCCAACTGCTCCAGCGAGATGGCAGTGTCCACGCAGGTGGGCGCCTGGCCGTTGAACATGCCCAGCGAAATACGCTCACGCAGCGCCTGAGCATCGTGCAGCAGCTCCATGGCCGGGCGCGCATCGATGGGCCAGGCGATGTAGCGGCGCTTGAGATTTTCCTCGCGCGCGGCACTGGGCAGATGCGTGGCCCACATCTGCGAGGGCTGCGCGATGTCGCTCTGAAACAGCCGGTGCATCGGCGGTGCCTCGCTCGGCACCGCCGGCACCGCCCCATGGCCGGGGTCGTTCAACACCACGCGCATGTGTTCGATGATGCGCGACTGGATGGCGAACAGGTCCTTGACCGGACGGTCCTGGGCGCATTCGCGCGCGGCAAAGCGCAGCGCGCGCTGGAAGCCGTCATCGGCCGCTTCCAGCTTGTGCAAGGCGTGCACCAGCGCATCGCTGCCGGTGAGCGATGCGGCCACCAGGTCGGCCTGATATTCCATCTCGCGCGAGAGTGCGCGCTGCGCCAATACCACGCCGCGAAAGGTGATTTCGACCAGCGAGCGGATCGACCACACGATCAACGACAGCCCCCAGCCGATCCACGCCACGCGCAGGTCGATGCGCGACAGCGTGGCCAGCACGCGGTCCAGCGCATCGCGCTTGCCCACGATGTGCGCGGCGATCTGCTGGGCGATGTACACCCAACGGCCGACCGCCATGGTGCGCTGGGCGAAATGCCCGAATTCGTGCGCCAGCACCGCCTTCAATTCGCCCAGGTTGAGCACATTGACCAGCCCCAGGCCGATATCCAGATTCTTGCGCGAGGGCAGCAGCAGGTTGATCAGCGACAGGTCGTAGAACACCCCGGCGTTGACTTGCGCCGACAGATAGACCTTGTGCGGACGCGGTGCGCCGGCATCGTCGGCCAGCCGGTACAGGAAGGCGAACAGCGCCGGCTGCTCGGCGGGGGTGAGTTCCAGAGCGCGGGTGTCGCGTTCGGCGCGCTTGTTGAACAGCAGCGCCTTGGCCATGAACACCGCCAGAAATGCAGCGCCGGCGGCCACCACCCATCGCCAGAACGCCTGCTCGCCACCGGAACCCTGCAGCAAGCCGGCGACCAGCCGGTAGGCGGTCCAGCCGAACCACACCAGCAAGCCCAGGTACACGGCGATGAAACCGCCCAGGCCGAGCATGGCCAGCCAGGCGTTGCGGCGATAGTTGCTGCTGGGTGCAGTGAGCTGTTCCGGCACCACGGCCGGGCCTTGCGGATAGAGCGATTCCATTCGTGTCCCCTGATGAGTGGCCGGGCGCCACGCAGTCGTTCGGCATCCCGGCCGTGCGATTCGATCCGCCGGGCGTGCTGTCCCCTCGCCCCGGCAGCGCAGAAAATAGCCGAGCGTGGCGACAAAATCCATGTGGCCTGCGCGGCGCAGCACATGCCTGCCGCACGACTGCCTCAGCGCCGCCGTGACGCAGTCATGCCTGCGTGGCGGCGCGCTCGGCCCGCACCTGCTGCACCGCCTGCATGGCCGAGCGGGTCAATGGCGTGGGCAGGGCATCGAGTGCGAACCAACCAAGTTCCAGCAGCACCTGCGGTTCGCGCAGCACCGCCTGTTCCGGGCCCTGGATGCTGGCCAGATACACCGGCGCCACCCAATGCTGCGGCGGGTCCATGTCCGGCTCAAAGTGACTGACCACGCAGAGCACGCGCTGCGGGTGCACCTGCAGGCCGGTTTCTTCGAGCACTTCGCGCACCACCGTGGCTTCCACGGTTTCCATCCAGTCCACCTTGCCGCCGGGCAGCCCCCAATGGCCTTGCTCGGGCGCACGCCCGCGCAGCACCAGCAGCAAGCGCCCATCGGCTCGCTGGATGAAGGCACCGCAACCAACGCGCGGGCGTAATTCGGAAGACATCGGCATCAGCAACGCTCGCAAGCTCTGGCGCACCAGTGTCCTCGATGTGGCGGCTGCGGGGAATGCGGGCCGGCATGGTCGATCGCCATGCGCCTGGGTGTTTGAGGAGCGCCACGCAGCAAGCAACGTCTGCGGCGCGCAGATGCGGATGCATGCGCCTATCGCGTCATGGCAGTACCGATACGCGATGACATCGCCTTAGCACCGCATTGGCGAGGATGCCGGCTTTCGGCGCCATGCCGGCGCGCAGCTGTTGGAGAGGTGCATGTCCCGAGTTCTCGTCATCGGCGGCCACGGCAAGGTGGCGCGCCTGCTCACGCCGCTGTTGGTGCAAGGCGGGCATCAGGTCACCGCGCTGTTCCGCAACCCCGCACACGAAGACGACGTGATTGCAGATGGCGCCACGCCGGTGGTGTTCGATATCGAACACGCACAGACCGATGCCATCGCCGCGCAACTGGCCGGCCACGATGCGGTGGTGTGGTCGGCCGGGGCGGGCGGCGGCGATGCGGCGCGTACCTATGCGGTGGATCGCGATGCGGCCATTCGCTCGATGCACGCGGCCGAGCAGGCGCGCGTGCGTCGCTACGTGATGGTGTCCTATCTCGGCGCCGGGCTGGAACACGGCATCGGGCCAGACGATGGCTTCTTCGCCTATGCGCAGGCCAAGGCCGCTGCCGATGCGCACCTGCGCAGTACCACGCTGGACTGGACCGTCCTCGGCCCCGGCCGGCTCACGCTGGACCCGCCCTCCGGCCGCATCACCCGCGACCCGGGCAGCGATGCCGACGGCGGCGTCTCGCGGGCCAACGTGGCGCAGGTGATCGCCGCCGCACTGGCCACACCGCGCAGCATCGGCAAAACGATCGGCTTTATCGACGGACAGACCCCCATTGCGCAGGCGCTGTCGCAGCTGGAATGAACGCAACACCCCGCGCGATCCGCACTGCGCGCAGCAACCGGCTCCGGCTAACGAATTCCTAAAGCCGTCGCCCGCATAGTCGCCAGCGCAGCCATTGTGGAGGTCGCTTATGTCCGCGTTCGTCAGCCCGCGCCGCGCCGGGATCCTGCCACCGTATCTGCTCGAACACGTGGCGCAGGCCGCGCCCGCACATGCGCGCCAGTGCGCGCTGATGTCGCGGCACATCACTGCGCAGCTACGGCAGCAGCGCGCACTGGGGCTGCTGGCACGCACCGATGCGCTGGCGGCAGACGCCAAGGCGCAACAGACCGCCCAGGCGGTACAGCGGCGCATTTACGACGCCGAGCAAGGCACCGCCTTGCCCGGCACCCTGGTGCGTGACGAAGGTGCCCCTGCCACCCAGGATGTGGCGGTGACCGAAGCTTACGACTACCTGGGCGCCACCCACGATTTCTTCCAGACCGTGTACGGGCGCAATTCGATCGACGCGGCGGGCATGCCGCTGATCGGCACCGTGCATTACGAGCGCGGCTACGACAACGCGTTCTGGAACGGCGAGCAGATGGTGTTCGGCGATGGCGACGGCGAGGTGTTCAACCGCTTCACCATCGCCCTGGATGTGGTCGGGCACGAGCTCACCCACGGCGTCACCGAGCGCACCGCCAACCTGATCTATCAAGGCCAGTCCGGTGCCTTGAATGAATCGATTTCGGACGTGTTCGGCGTACTGATCAAGCAGTACACGCTGCGCCAGAGCGCCGACCAGGCCGACTGGATCATCGGCGCCGGCTTGCTGATGCCCGGCATCCAGGGCGTGGGCCTGCGCTCGATGCAGGCGCCCGGCAGCGCGTACGATGACCCGGCTCTGGGCAAGGATCCGCAGCCGGCCACCATGGCCGGCTATGTCGACACGCAAGAGGACGATGGCGGCGTGCACTACAACTCCGGCATTCCCAATCACGCGTTCTATCGCGCCGCCGTCGCAATCGGTGGGGCGGCGTGGGAGAAGACCGGGCGCATCTGGTATCGCGCGCTCACTGGTGGCGAGCTGGCCGCCGGCGCCGACTTCGCCACGTTCGCCGATCTGACCGCCAGCGTGGCCAGCGCCGACTACGGCGCCGACAGCCGCGAGGCCGTGGCGGTCCGGCAAGCCTGGCGCGACGTGGGCGTGCGCGCATGAGCCCACAACGGCCACCGGTGGAAGCGGGCGTGACCTTGCGGCTGGCGCGCGAAGGCGGAGTGGCGGCGTTTCCGGCCATGCGCCGCGAGCGCCAGTTGGCGATGGATGCGCTGGACGATGCGCAGCGGGAGCAGCTGCGCAGTCTGCTGGATCAGTGCATGGCGCACGCGCTGCCGGCGCCGCAGGCCGGCGGTGGCGACCGGCGCTATTTCAGCATCGTCTGGGACGGCGCCAGCGAGCCGCTGCGCATCCCCGAAGAACATGCGCCGGCCCAAATCGTGCAGCTGTGGAAGCAGGGCACGCTGTAGCGCAGGCCTTCGTCGCTGCGTCGCTTGCAGGGCTTGCTCCACGCCGCGCGTGCGCGCAAATCACGGCAGGCCCCTGCACGTAAACGAAAACACCGCGCAATGCACGGTGTCTGTCGGTCGGCGAAGATGGTCCAACTGCGGATGCCTGCACCCTTTAAGCTGCCTAGATGCTCCAAGGCTGCACAGCTGGTGACGCATGGTGGCGTGCAGCGCGTTAGCGCCACGTGCAGCGCAGCGGTCAGTCTGAAGACACGCTCCTCATTGCTGCAGCGCACCGCCGTCTGTGCGCGGAACGGCGCAGCTAGTGCTCCGGATGCGCTTCCACCAGATGCGCCAGCAGCATCAACGAATCCTGCCAGCCCAGATAGCAGGCATGCAGCGGAATCTGCTCGGGAATGCCTTCCTGCACCACGTGCAGATCGGTACCGCACGGCAGCGTATGCAACTGCACCGTGGTCAGCATGGTGCCGGGCAGCGAGGGGTTGTCGAACGCATCGTCGTAGCGCAACAGCACGTTGGGCTGCAGCTCGCGATAGGTGCCACCGAACGCATGCCGCTGGCCATTGGCGAAATGAGTAAAGGCCATGCGGAAGGTACCGCCGACATGCGCATGCAAAGGCTCCACGGTGCAGGTGAAGCCATTGGGCGGCAGCCACTTTGCCACCGCATCGGCTTGGAGGAAGGCACGATAGATCCGCTCGGGGCTGGCACGGATGACGCGGTGGAGCGTGACGGTGGACATGGGCACTCGCCTGGGCAGAGAACGTCTCTTCATCCTAGCGACGAACCGGCGGTTGCACATCATCGGCAGGCCATGGCCCGCATGCGCCACTCGCATGCCCGGGCCGCGACTGCTTCGGCACCGGCTGCTGGCTGCCGTACGCAATGCGTTACGTGAGCGGCGACGACACGATGATGGCCTTGCCGCATGTGCGCACCGGCCTGCCGATCGACCCCGCGGCAATGCCCAGCGACACACGCTCGCATTGCCGCCGCGACCGGCTTCGCGGATAGTCGCCGCACTGATCGGACGATTTTTCCATGATGCTTGTCACTGTGTTGCTGCTCGCCGCCGGACTGCTAGGTGCCGTTGTGCTCGTCGGAGGTCTGTGGTGGTGGCTGGCGCGACGCCGCGACGCCAACGCCGATGACATCGCGCCGTCGGCCGGGAATGTGCCCACAACACCAGCGTCGCCCTCGCCCATTGCACCGGAACCATCGCCCGCCGCGCCGATGCAGCAGCCCGTGCCGCCGCCCGTTGCGCAGATGTTGCAGATCGAACCGCCACCGATGCGCCCGCTGTTGCGGCGCATGTATGCGGCGGTGATGGCCACGCCATCGCTGGCCGAGGGCACGCTGCCCGCCGACCCCGCCCAGGCCGAGGTGCTGGCCGCCGTCGCCGCTGCGCTCGAACATGTTGACCTGCGCCCGCAATTGCTGCCGCGTCGCCCGCACCTGTTGCCGCAGCTGATGCGTGCGGTGAACGACCCCGACGCCTCCGGCCGCGGCATCGCCGCAATCATCGCGCAAGACCCCGCACTGGCGGCCAACCTGCTGCGCATCGCCAACAGCGCGCTGTACCGCCCGCAAGGCGGCCCGCTGGAAAGCCTGGAGCGCGCGGTCGTGCATATCGGCACCGAAGGCGTGCGCCAGATCGTCGCCGCGGCCGTCATGCAGCCGGTGCTGAGCCTGGATGGCGGGCTTTACTCGCGCCTGCCCGCCGCCGTGTGGGATTACGCCTTGCGCACCGCGGCCGCCGCGGCCGCCTATCTGCGCGAACGCGGCGGCGGCACCTTGTCCGGCCAACTTGCCGGCCTGTTGCAGGGCCTGGGTGCGGTGGTGATCCTGCGCGTATTGCGCGACACCTATGCCGAACGCCCCGCCGTGCCCTACAGCCTGGAAGTGGCCGCCGCCCTGGTCGAGCGCCACACCGCCGCCGTGGCCAAGACCATTGCCACCGCCTGGGAACTGCCGCCACAGCTCGGCACCGCGCTGGACGAACAGCGCCCCGAACACGACACCAGCTTGCTCGCCACCCCGCTCGGCCTGGCATTGCGCTACGGCCGCCTCGCCGCCGCCCTGGCCATGCTCGCCCGCCACGGCGCCGAGCACGAAGATCGCGCGCTCGGCATCCTGTCCACCCTGGAACCGGACAGCCAGGCCAACGCCGCCCTGTGGCAGCGGCTGGTGGCTGCGAGCGTGGAGTGAGGTGCTGCTATTTAACGGCCTTGGGTTACCGCAGCATCCAGCGCCAATCAGCCGATGACCATGTCCACAGGGCGCGTTTGAAGATTCGGCTCAGCCATGCCCTACCGGATGCAAGCGGCTCGCACGAATGCACTCACGCGTTGAGTGCATTCGCAACTGGGGCATCCGGACGCAAGCGCACATCATGCTCACACCGCCACGCACAGACTGGCCCGGTTCCCCAAACGATGAGAGACATCCCATGGATAAGAACCGTATCGAAGGCGCCGCCAAGCAGGTCAAGGGCTCGGTCAAGGAAGCCCTCGGCCGCGTCACCGGCGACAAGAGCACCGAACTGGAAGGCGCCGCCGAAAAGAATGTCGGCAAGGTGCAGCGCAAGGCCGGCGAAGTGGCCGATGACGTGCGCGACGCTGTCAAATCGACCAAGTAAGTTGGTTGCATCGCCGGCAAGCTGATGGCTGCCGGGATTGTCGATGCTGCATCTGCATGCGTTTGATGCATTGCACGCGACGATGCGGCGCAAGCAGGGCAATAGCAAACACGGCAAGATCGCCAACGCCCCGACTCGCTCGGGGCGTTGCATTTTTGCAGGAATTGGATGCACCGAATTTTCCTGCGCACTTGGTGATAGCGAGCGCTAAGGATGGTCTGATCAATGCGGCCAGAGGATGCGTCGACCCGCATCGGTAGCGCTGACTACGCTCACACCTTCGGTTTTTCGCTGTTTCCAGCGCATTCTCGGGGCGTTCTCCCCATTACAGGCACAACTTCCCAACGGCAGGCATCAACTGCTTCCGCTTCAGCCACAGGTTCGACAGCGCAAAGAGCGTCAGCACCTGCGCGGTGTTTTTGACCAGGCCGCGATAGCGCACCTTGGCATAGCCAAACTGGCGCTTGATCACCCGAAACGGATGTTCCACCTTCGCACGCAGGCTGGCCTTGGTGTGCTCCCAGCGCTTGGCCAACTTCAGTTCGCGCTTGTTCTTGATCTGCTTCAGCTTCGAGGGCTTCTCCGCGATCAGGTAGCGTAGCTTGCGCTTGCCCTTGATCTCATCGCGCTTCTCAAGCCCGGTGTAGCCGCTGTCCCCACACACCGTGTCTTCCTTGCCATGCAGCAGCTTGTGCGCTTGCGTGATGTCCGCCACGTTGGCTGCCGTGCATTCCACGTGGTGCACTAGGCCGGATTCATCATCCACTCCAATGTGCGCCTTCATCCCGAAGAAGTATTGGTTGCCCTTCTTGGTCTGGCGCATCTCCGGATCGCGCTCACCGTCCTTGTTCTTGGTCGAACTGGGCGCAGAGATAATCGTGGCATCCACAATCGTCCCGCCGCGCAGGCTCTGACCCTTGCGCGACAGATGCGCGTTCACCCGATTGAACAGCTTGCGCGCCAAATCGTGCTGCTCCAGCAGATGGCGAAAGTTGAGAATCGTCGTCTCGTCCGGCACCTCATCCAGCCCGCCGATCTTGGCGAAACGGCGCATCGACACCGTGTCGTACAAGGCTTCTTCCGCCGATGGATCGCTCAATGCATACCACTGCTGCAAAAAGTGGATGCGCAGCATCGTCTCCAGCCGATACGGCTGTCGTCCCGGTTGCCCCGACTTCGGATAGTGCGGCTCGATCAGCCCCAGCAGCTCCTTCCACGGCACGACCTGCTCCATCTCGGCCAAAAACACCTCACGCCGCGTCCGCTTGCGCTTGCCGTCGTACTCCGCGTCGCCGAAGGTCAGCTGCATCGAAATCGTCTACTCGGGTCGATGATCGATTGTGGCAGATCAGGACGGATTGTTCAGAGTTTCCCTAAGGAAGGTCTGAACAACGAGGCCTGACAGGGAGGAATGTGGCATCGTTCCGGAAAGTCGCGTTTGGAGCTTCGGGTTTCTCGCCATTTCTGGCGCTTTCCGTGGGAATTCCCGGGTTACAGGCGCACGCTCCATAGGGCAGGCAGTAATTGCTTTCGCTTCATCCACAGATTCGACAGCGCAAACAGGGTCAGCACCTGTGCCGTGTTCTTGGCCAGGCCGCGATAGCGGACCTTGGTGTAGCCAAACTGGCGCTTGATCACCCGGAATGGATGCTCCACCTTCGCGCGCACGCTGGCCTTGAAGTGTTCCCAACGCTGTTCCTGGGCACGCTCGCGTTTGTTGCCCATGCCTTGCATCGTCGAGGGCCTGGCGGCGATGGAGAATGCTGCTTGGCAGTCCCGCAGTTCTTGGCGGTTGTCCGCGCCGGTATAGCCGCTGTCGCCGAACACGCTGTCTTCTTTGCCATGCAGTAATGCGTGCGTCACCGTGACATCGGCGACATTGGCCGCTGTGCAATGGACATGGTGCACCAGTCCGGAAAACTCATCCACCCCGATGTGCGCCTTCATCCCGAAATACCACTGATTCCCCTTCTTGGTCTGATGCATCTCAGGGTCGCGCGCATGGTCGGCGTTCTTGGTCGAACTGGGCGCAGCGATCATAGTGCGGCGCGATCAGAGCAAGCAGTTGCTGCCACGGAACCACCTGCTCCATCTCGGCCAGAAAGATCTCCCGGCGGTCTGCTTACGCTTGCCCAGGCCCTCAGCGTCACCGAACGTCAGCTGCATGGATGAATCCTCTACATGAGGCGGTAGTATCGCGCATCTGTGGTGAGTTGATCAGACCTTCCTTAGCTCAACCTCGGGCGTCCGCTAGGAGCGGGGCTTACCGATACTAATAATTTATTTTTCTATATAGTGCCAACCCACAAATCGCGCTCAGCATCTTCGGCACATGCTTATCGCGGCTGGCGCGGTCGGCACAAACCCGTATTGCGCATAGAGAAGATTACTTGCCCCTTTTGCAATCAGACTCACCTCAGCACTGGGGGGCAAATTCTTATCCAACCAAGCGGTAAGCCTCAGCACCACCTCTCTCCCCAGACCCTGCCGCTGCAGCCGAGGATGCACAGCAATATCGCAGAGCTGGAGATGACAGGCGCCATCGCCGACAATCCTCCCCATTGCGACTAAGTCGCAACAGTGATACCCGGAGACTGCAAATACGGTCTTAGGCAACGCCATCTCTGCAGCTTCTTTAGCCTTTTCGCTTAATCCTGCGATTAATCTAAGTTGGCAATATTGGTCGACCGTTGGACAAACCTCATAAAAGCAAACCGCTGCCGCACCGCTCACCATAACACCTCGTCGTTCTAGCAATCAGGTTAGGTGATTATCTACTGCTCTAGTTACGAGCAGGATGTTTGAGAGCGTTTGATTCGCCCACGAACGGATTTTTTCGCTTCCACGCTATGAAAAATAAAGTCTGCACACAACTGCAAAACATTCGCAAGATCATTTCTGCGAAATTTCTTGACTCAAATCTCGCGATTGAAATGCATTTCTCCAACATTCAGGCCGAAATGCAAATGGCACTGTTGACGCCCGTATTTCCGCAGTTAAGGAAGGTCTGATCAACTCACCGCAGATGCGCGACACTATCGCCTTATGTAGAGGATTCATCCATGCAGCTGACGTTCGGTGACGCTGAGGGCCTGGGCAAGCGTAAGCAAACCCGGCGCGAGATTTTCCTGGCGGAGATGGAGCAGGTCGTTCCGTGGCAGCAACTGCTTGCCCTGATCGCGCCGCACTATCCGGTATCGGGGCGGCCAGGTCGGCAGCCGTACGCACTGGCGACGATGTTGCGGATCCATCTGTTGCAGCAGTGGTATGCGTTGAGCGATCCGGCGATGGAAGAAGCGTTGCACGAGATCCCGACCTTGCGGCGTTTTGCCCAGCTCGGTGGCTTGGACAATGTTCCTGACGAGACCACGATTCTCAACTTTCGCCGTCTGCTGGAAACCCATGGCCTTGCCGCGCGGATGCTGGACGCGGTCAACGCGCACCTGGCGCGCAAGGGCCAGAGCCTGCGGTCGGGCACGATCGTCGATGCGACGCTGATCGCTGCGCCCAGTTCGACCAAGAACGCCGACCATGCGCGCGACCCTGAGATGCATCAGACCAAGAAGGCGAATCAGTGGTATTTCGGGATGAAGGCGCACATCGGCGTGGATGAGTTTTCCGGACTGGTGCACCATGTCCATTGCACAGCGGCCAATGTCGCCGATGTCACGGTGACGCACGCATTACTGCATGGCAAAGAAGACAGCGTGTTCGGCGACAGTGGCTATACCGGGGCGGACAAACGCCAAGAACTGCAGGACTGCAAGGCTGCCTTCTTCATCGCCGCCAGGCCCTCGACGATGCGGGGCATCGGCAACACACGCGAGCGTGCTCGGGAACAGCGTTGGGAACACTTCAAGGCCAGCGTGCGTGCGAAGGTGGAGCATCCATTCCGGGTGATCAAGCGCCAGTTTGGCTACACCAAGGTCCGCTATCGAGGTCTGGCCAAGAACACGGCACAGGTGCTGACCTTGTTTGCGCTGTCAAACCTGTGGATGAAGCGAAAGCAGTTACTGCCGGCGATGGGGAGCGTGCGTCTGTAAACCGGGGAATTCCCGCGGAAAGCGCCAGAAATGGCGAAATTTCGAAGTTCCAAAAGCCACTCTTCGGAACGATGCCACCTTCCGCCCTGTCAGGGCGGAATGTGGCATCGTTCCGGAAAGTCGCGTTTGGAGCTTCGGGTTTCTCGCCATTTCTGGCGCTTTCCGTGGGAATTCCCGGGTTACAGGCGCACGCTCCATACGTAAGCTCCCCAGCCTGACAGACACCGCATAAGTGGATATTTCTGGCATCGTTACCTCAGCCAGGAGTTTCTATGCGCACTTCAAAGTTCACCGAGACGCAGATCGTCACGGCGCTCAAGCAGGCCGACGCCGGCGTGCCGGTCAAGGACGTCTGTCGCCAGGTTGGTATCAGCACAGCGACGTACTACCAGTGGAAGAGTAATTAGTCCGCATGACAGGTGTGTACGACGGTCCGCAGGTATAGGTACGCTACAGCGCTCTTTCGCTTGGAGACCCACGTAATGCATACCTTGATCGTTGTTGCGCACCCGGATCCCCGCTCGCACACGCACGCAGTGGCTGCGCAGGTGCGCGATGCTGTGCTGGCATCCGATGCAACGCATACGGTCGAGGTTGCCGATCTGGCGCAGGAAGGCTTCGACCCGCGCTTCAACCAGGCCGATGTCGCACTCTTTCAGCAGCGCGCGGCACCCGCGCCGGATGTAGCAGCCGAACACGCGCGTCTGGATCGCGCCGATGCGCTGGTGCTGGTGTTTCCGATTTACTGGTGGTCGTTTCCTGCGCTGCTCAAAGGCTGGATCGACCGGGTGTTTACGCTGGGCTGGGCGTTCGACGAAAGCGCCGATGGCAAGATCGTGAAGAAGCTGCAGCACCTTGATGTGCACCTGCTGGCCATTGGCGGTGCGGACGAGCGCACCTACGCGCGGCATGGCTACTTCGGTGCGATGAAGACGCAGATCGCCCACGGCATCTTCGATTTCTGCGGGGCGCCGGTGCGCACCTCCGAGCTGCTGACGGTGCCGGATGCGGCCTTTCCGCAATCGCATTTCGACACGGCGCGGGCGATTGGCGCGCGGTTGTTTGCCGCAAAAGCCTCTGCCGCTAGCGAACCCAGCTGACTCCAGGCTGCAGCTGCTGCGTCATGATGACTGGCAGGCCCGACCAGCTGCATGCCTGCATGCCTGCATGCCTGCATGCCAATAACGCTCGCGCGTTGTGCCGTGGCTTGCACGACTGCAGCTCTACTCCTGACGTGCCACCGCATCACCGTGTACTGCTCGCGCATGCAATCCAGGTGGCCACGCGTCCGGGGGCGTGCGGCAACGTGTCGCCCACCGCCAGACATCACTCGAACGGCCGGGGAGACGGCCTCGGGGATTTGGCAAAAGTCTGGTAAAGCACTGCCGCACGCTCGTCTGCGAGGGTAATCCCCCCACTTTTAGCGGTCGCCAGAAGTGGAGCTAAGCGGCCATCGCCAACTTCATGGCAGGCGTGATGCCGCCGAGCGCCATATTCGGACGCTCGTGGTTGTACGTCCATAGCCAGCGGGTGGCTTTGTCCTGCACCTGGTCGATGGTGTCGAACAGGGTTTGGGCGAGCCAGGCGTAGCGGATGGTGCGGTTGTAGCGTTCAACGTAGGCGTTCTGCTGTGGCTTGCCCGGCTGGATGTGCTCGACCCGGATACCATGCCGCTGCGCCCAGGACAGCAACGCGCCACTGATGTATTCAGGGCCGTTGTCGCAGCGGATCACGGCGGGCTTGCCGCGCCACTCGATGATCTGCTCCAGCGATCGGATCACACGGGCTGACGGCAGCGACAGATCCACCTCGATCCCCAGCCCCTCGCGATTGAAGTCGTCGAGCACATTGAACAGCCGGAAGCTGCGGCCGTCGGCCAACTGGTCGTGCATGAAGTCCATCGACCAGACCTGGTTGATAGCCTCCGGCACCGCCAGAGGCTCGGGCCGCTCACGCACCAGCCGCTTCCTCGGCTTGATCCGCAGGTTCAACTCCAGCTCGCGGTAGATCCGGTAGACCCGCTTGTGATTCCAGCCAAAGCCCTTCACGTTGCGCAGGTACAGGTAGCACAGGCCAAAGCCCCAGTCGCGATGGGCGGTCGTCAGGCGGACCAGCCAGTCGGCGATCCGGGCGTTCTGCTCGCTGGCCTTGGCCTGGTAGCGGAAGCAGGTCTGGCTCACCGCGAAGGCCTGGCAGGCGTGGCGGATGTTCGTACGCCCGCTCGTGACTGCCGATTGGGCCATCTCGCGTCGCTGAGATGGCCTCACCATTTTTTTGCGAGCGCTTCCTTCAGCAGGTCGGTACTGAGCTGCGCCTCGGCGTACATCTTCTTGAGCCGGCGGTTCTCCTCCTCCAGCTCCTTCATGCGCGCGACCATGGACACGTCCATGCCGCCGAACTTGCTGCGCCACTTGTAGAACGTGGCCGAGCTGATGCCGTGCTCGCGGCACAGCTCCGGCACGGGCGCACCGGCCTGGGCCTGCTTGAGCACGGCGATGATCTGGCTGTCGGTAAAGCGGGACTTCTTCATGGAACCTCCTCGGGAAAGGGGACGAGAAAATTCCACTTCTGGCGTCTGCTAATGGGCGGGGGGATTACCCGAGGACGTTCTCGATGTCACTCAAGTCGCGTCGTGCAATCGCTGCCGATGCCTTGCGATCGCCCAGCAGATAGGCGAGCCGCAGATACGCCGCACTCTCGACCAGGTTCTTTTGCGGAGTGTCGCCGTTGTAGGCCTCGGACAGTCCAGAGTAGGCGTAGAGATTTCCGGTGGCTGCGGCCTTGCGCAATATCGCCACGCCGCTCTCGAAGCGGCCACTGAGCGCGGTCTTGCTGCCGTAGAGCACTGTGGCCGCCGGATTGCCCGCCAGCGATTGAGCCTGCAACTGGGCCAGATCCATCCTGCTCAAGCGTGCGTGCTCGGCCGGCGATGGGTAGCCGTGGGCAATCAGCCAGCGCGCTTCGGCCTGCGAGCTGGCCAGCAGCGGGCCGCCAGCGCTGCAGGCGTCTGAGCCGGGGTGGCACAGATATGGCGCTGTGTCGGCATGGGTTTGCGCTACACGCGCCGCCGGTGACCGCGACAGCTTGTTCGGTGCGCTGCCGTGGCCGGTGGTGCGCACGTGGACGGTAGGCGCGCTGGCTGAGGTCGTTTGCGCTGGCGGCGGCGTGTCTGTGCAGCTGCCCAGGGCCATTGCAGTGAGCGCGATCAATGCGGTGCTAGCGAATTTCATTGGGCTGTCCCTGGCGGCGTGCGAGACGTGCGGGGCGCACATGCTGCAGCTGCGTTGCTCCTTGCGCCTTGCGCCTTGCGCCTGCACCTTGCGTGGCAGCGATGACGCGGTCAAGTCCGCTGCACGCTGCCGTCGCCTGGTAGTTACGCCGTGCATCGCCCGTGGCACGTGGCGAAGGCGCAGCAGACGCACGTCGATCTGTATCGCAGCGTTCGCTGGCGGTGAAGCGGGCTGACAGGCGGCCGAGTACGCGGCATTGGGCTGGCTGGCAGCGTTTGAACGCTTTGGCCGTGCCCGCGATGCGGGCCAGTGGCATTGGTTCGATCGACGGCCGGTGGGTAGGTGCCCCAGCTCTGCGGTTGCCCTTGCGGTTGCCCTGGTGGTTGCCCTCGCGCCTGCTCCCGCAGTGCATCAAAGCGGACGCAACCGTGGGCGGATCCGGCGTTATTGGACCGAAAACGCGGCCAGATTTGCACAGTAAGGCGGCTTGAGACGTAATGTGACGCAGGTCGGACTTTTCTCGTATACCGTGGCGCCCATCACTGTAAAACGTGATGTTCATCTCATATTCGAGAAGGAGCTTGCCGTGGCAGAGAACAGGATGTGGCTGCAAACGCAGCCGGTGGGTGGAGAGCGGGCGGCAGCCCAGCCATGGGCTGCGCTTCTGCCGGGGTTGGCACGGCCCGCAGGCACCGGTCGCCCGGCAGCTCTGACGCGCACCGCGGCAGATGCGGCCAACCTCAAGCGCCTGCTGCGCAAGGGCGCGCGCAGCCTGGTGCGTACGCTGCCCTGGCGGCACCAGGACCGGCTGTACTTCCTGCATACGTTTGGACGCCTGCCGGATCTGTACGCGCCGAAATGCTTCAACGAGAAGATCCTCTACCGCAAGTGTGTGCACGGTGATTACCTGCAATATCAGCGGTTGGCCGACAAGTTTGCGGTGCGGCCGTATGTGGCGGTCAAGATCGGCGAGGCGCATCTGATCCCGCTATTGCTGGACACCACCGATCCGCAGGACTTGCTGCGCTTGCCGCAGTGGCAGCAGACGGTGATCAAGGCCAACCACGGCGCGGCCATGGTGGAAGTGGTGCGCGAAGAGCCGGATGCGCAGCAGAAACGCCGCATCATCGCGCGTTGCGGCCAATGGATGCGCACGGATTTTTCCGCCATGGTGCGCGAGATCCATTACCGCGATATTCCGCCACGCATTCTGGTGGAAAAATACATCGGCGATGCACAGCAAGTGCCGGTGGACTACAAGTTCCACATGTTTCGCCAGGCCGACGGCACCTTCAAGTACGTGCTGCAGGTGATTTACGGCCGCTTCGACACGCCGAAATTGTCGATGACCTTTTTCGTCGGCAACTTGCACGATGCCTTTCACCGCATCCGCGACGACGGTCGCGCACCGCCGTGTGCACCGGAACTGCTCGAGCAGGCGCTGGAACTGAGCAAGGTGCTGGCCAGCGACTTCGACTATGTGCGGGTGGATTGGTATATCCAGCACGGGCAGGTGTATTTCGGCGAACTCACCTTCACCCCCGGCGCCGGGTTGGTGACCGGCTTGGACCGCGGGCTGGACCGGATGATGGGCGAGATGTGGGTGCAGCGGCGCGCGCCCGAACGACCGGGACTGCCGATGCGAGGGTTTGGTGTGGGCGGGCGCGTGCCACAGCAGTGAAGCGTCTGCGCAGGTGCACTGCGCAGGCGATGCCGATGCAGCGCGCCACTGCAGCGCCCGATGACTGCGGCGCTCCGGCACGCGTCGCACGGCAACTGACGATGTTGGCAGCGATGCGGAGGGTGCAGGTTGCCGCCACGCGGCGTGCTGCGGGTATCACCAACCAGCTGCCGCTACCACGCCGGTTACGCACTACAGAGCCCGCCGTTGCGGCTATCGAATTGGCTGCGCCACGCCCGCCTGTTTGGCAAATTCGCCAGCGGCCCAGTCCAGAAACACGCGCACCCGCGGCGACAGCTGACGGGCGCGGGAATACAGCAGCGACACCGGGTTGGACGGCGGCGGGGTATCGCGCAGGATTTCCACCAGCGTGCCTTGCTGCAAGTCGTGCGCTACGTGGAAACGCGGCACCTGCGCGATGCCCAGGCCAAGCCGGATGCCGGCCAGATAGCTCTCGGTACCGGTGACGCTGAGCGGGCTGGGCAATGCGAAGGTGCGCAGCCCGTGCGCGGTCTGGAACTCCAGCGGGGTGACCACGCCGGTGGTGATCGAACGCAAGCCGACCATGCGGTGGTGGTCCAGCGCTTCCAGCTGCGCCGGCATGCCGAAACGTTGCAGGTACTGCGGCGTGGCGCAGGTGAGGCGTTCGAGCATGGCCACGCGGCGTGCGACCAGTTCGCTGTCGCGCAGCGGGCCATAGCGCAACACGCAGTCGATGCCTTCTTCCACCAGATCCACCCAGCGGTCGCTCTCGCTCATCACCAGCTGGATCTGCGGGTACTGCGCAAAGAACGCCGGCAACCCGGGCAGCAGGAAGTGCCGCGCCAGCGTGCCCTGCACTTCCACCCGCAACAGCCCCTTGGGTGCCACGCCGCGGAAGCCGCCTTCGGCATCGTCCACGTCGTCGAGGATGCGCATGCAGCGTTGATGGGAGAGCTCGCCATCGAGCGTGGGCCGCACCATGCGCGTGGTGCGCTGTAACAGGCGCACGCCCAGACGCGCTTCCATCTCGGCAATCACCTTGGTGGCGGTGGAGCGCGGAATTTCCATGTCGTTGGCCGCTGCAGTGAAGCTGCGCCGCTCCACGATCCGCACGAACAAGCGCATGGCGTCGAACCGATCCATGGCATTCCTTGCCCACTGTTCGGGCGCTGGAAACAGTGCTGTGCAGTTTAGTGTGATTATCGTCGTGTCATTGCATTGGATAGTTTCCGCAACGCCGCAGCCCGCGGCATGACGGAAGAACATGCATGGCTCAGCAGCAGAAAGTGGCATTGGTGACCGGAGCCTCGCGCGGTATTGGCGCTGCCATCGCGCAGCGATTGGCCGGCGATGGCTTTGCCGTCGTGCTCAACTACGCCGGCCATGCGGATGAGGCCGATCAACTGGTGCGCAGCATCGAAGCGGCCGGTGGCCGCGCAATCGGTGTGCAGGCCGATGTCAGCGACCCGGCCGCCGTCGAGCGCCTGTTTGCCGCCGCCGAGGCTGCGTTCGGCGGCGTGGATGTGCTGGTCAACAACGCCGGCATCATGCAGCTGGCCACCCTGGCCGACAGCGACGATGGCTTGTTCGACAAACACATCGCGATCAATCTGAAAGGCACCTTCAACACGTTGCGCCAGGCCGCACGCCGGCTGCGCAACGGGGGCCGCATCGTCAACCTCTCCACCAGCGTGGTCGGCCTGAAGCTGGAAACCTACGGGGTGTATGCGGCCACCAAGGCGGCGGTGGAAACGCTGACGGCGATCCTGTCCAAGGAATTGCGCGGGCGTGCCATCACCGTCAACGCGGTGGCGCCTGGCCCGACCGGCACGGCGCTGTTCCTGGACGGCAAGTCGCCGGAATTGATCGAACGCTTGTCCAAGGCCAATCCGCTGGAACGCCTTGGCTGCCCGGACGACATCGCGGCGGCGGTGGCGTTCCTGGTCGGCCCCGATGGCGGCTGGATCAACGGACAGGTGCTGCGCGCCAACGGCGGCATGGTCTGACCCACTGTCGCGCGCGGCAGTGCGCACGCTGCTGGTTTTCCCTTTCAAGGAGCACTGACATGAGCAAACGCATCCTGGTCACTGGCGCGTCCAGCGGCTTCGGCCGATTGGCCGCGCAAGCGCTGGCCGCCGCCGGCCACACCGTCTACGCCTCCATGCGCGATACCGCCGGGCGCAATGCCGGCGTGGCGCAGGCGATGGCCGAATTGGCGGACAAGCGGCAGCTGGCCTTGCACACGGTCGAGCTGGACGTGCAATCGCAGGCCTCGGCCGACGCAGCGGTGGCATCCATCGTGGCGCAGGCCGGTGGGCTGGACGTGGTGGTGCACAACGCCGGGCACATGGTGTTCGGCCCGGCCGAGGCGTTTACCGCCGAACAGCTGGCGCAGGTCTACGACATCAACGTGCTGGGCACGCAGCGGGTCAACCGCGCGGCATTGCCGCACTTGCGGGCACAGCAGCAGGGTCTGCTGGTGTGGGTGTCCAGCAGCAGCTCGGCAGGCGGCACACCGCCGTATCTGGGCCCCTATTTCGCGGCCAAGGCGGCGATGGATGCCTTGGCAGTGCAGTACGCGCGCGAGTTGGCGCGCTGGGGCATCGAGACTTCGATCATCGTGCCAGGTGCCTTCACCAAGGGCACCAATCACTTTGCCCATGCCGGCACACCGGACGATGCCGCACGCGCCGCGGCCTACGAGGCCGGCCCGTATGCAGGTTTTGGCGAACAGGTGCAGCAGGCGTTTGCGCGCCTGGTGCCCGAAGACGCCGACGTGGCCGAGGTGGCGCAGGCGATCGTGCAGGTGGTGAACGCACCGTTCGGCAAGCGGCCGTTCCGGGTGCATATCGACCCAGCGGGCGATGGCGCAGACGTGGGCTTTGCCGTGCTCGACCGCTTGCGCGCAGAGATGCTGCACCGTGTGGGATTGGGCGACCTGTTGGCACCGCGCGTGGTGGCCTGATGGGATGCGGCAGGGCTTGGAGTGCCTGCCGGCCATAGAGCGGCTACCAGAACGTGGCGAGCAGTCGCCAGCTGGATGTGGACGGCGCACTCACTACCGCAGTGTCGCGTGGTGCATGCCGCACCGATCACCAGCCGCACCTGCCTGGCGGCTGTGCCGTGGTTTTGTTGGCCGCTCTTAGCGTGAAGACGGTTCCTGCGAAGCGCGCTCCCACCGCATGACGTGCACCACCACGATGCGTTGCCCATCCACGCGGTAGAACACGCGGCAAGGTGGTTCGACAATCTGGCGATAGCTGGCGCGTGAGTTCCTGCGGCCGGCTTCCGCGGTCCGGGCGTTCGATTAATTGCTCAACCTGCGCGAACACCCGTTTCACCCGCGCCGCTGCAGCGGGTGCGTTATCGATTGCGATGTAGTCGGCAATTGCGTCCAGATCAGCCAATGCCGGCACCGACCAGATTATTTCAGCCATCGCGCCATGCGTTGCCGTGCCTGTTCATGGCTCAGCGTACGGCCTTCCGCGACTGCCATTTCTCCACGGGCGATTCCTTCGAGCAGCGCAATGCGCTGCTGCATGCGCTCATCGCTGGCAACACCCACCAGATAGGCACTGGGTGAACCGTACTGTGTGATCAAGATTGGCTCCTTGTCGCGCGCTGCAGCTGCAAGGAGTTCGGTTGCCTGACGCTTGAGCGTGGTGACAAGTTCGGTGCGCATGCCGTGACATTGCAGTATCACTTCGGGCGAGGCGAGCGGCCGGCGCAAAGACGCCGAACTGCGCCTTCACGCCTCGGCCAACGGCCGCAGGCACAGCCAGATGGCGCACCAGTGCGACAGCGCGCCGCCCAGCACGTGGGCGTGCCAGATGGCGCGGTTGTAGACCATGGACTTGCGCACGTAGAAGCATACGCCCACCGTGTAGAACGCACCGCCGGTGACGATGAGCCAGAGCACCGCGCTGTCCAGCCCGGCGATCATCTGGTTGATCACCACGATGCCGGCCCAGCCCAGCAGCAGGTAGATCGCCACCCAGAAGCCCTTGGCGATGCCGGGCAGGCACAGCTTGGCGAACACGCCGAACAAGGCCACGCACCAGACACTGAGGATCATCACCCAGAGCCAGGTGCCGTCCAGTGCCACCAGGAAAAACGGCGTGTAGGAGCCGGCAATCATGACGAAGATGCCGGCGTGGTCGAACTTGCGCAGCATCGGCTGGCGCTGCGGCGGGGCGAAGTTGTAGGCCGCCGAACAGGCGAACATCACCAGCAGCCCCAGCGCGTAGATGCAGGTGGCCAGCAGCATGGTCTGGTTGGCGTGCGCGCGCACCACCATCCAGGCGCCGCCCACGATGGCCAGCAACAGGCCGGCGGCATGTACCGCGATATCGGCGCGGCGGGCAGAAACGGACTTGTAATGCGGAGCAGTGACGTTGGCAGGCACGGGCACGGCGTTTCTTCGATGTGGGGGATCCCACAGCGTGCAAGACAGCCGTGACGCCGTGGGGGCGACAGGATACCCGGCTTGCTGAATCCGCTCAGTGAGGCAGGCTGGGCGCAGGCGCGCCGGTCTCATACCCTGAGACATCCTTTTCGTTTGATCTCCCTCTTTGGGAGCCCTTGCCGTATGCCTCCGTTTGCCCTCGCTCCCCGCACCGAAACCGCCGAACGCGCATTGGCCACCACCGACGGCCGACCCAGCCGCGATGGTGCGCTGCTCACGCAGCGCCTGGAACGGCGCTACCACGACCGCATCACCGGCAGCTTCACCATTCCCGGGCGCGCGGGAAGCTACGCGCCGATCCCCGACGATGTGCCCAGCGCACTGGCCGATGCGCTGCAGGCGCGCGGCATCAGCCAGCTCTACAGCCACCAGGCCGACGCCTGGGCAGCCACCCAGCGCGGCGAGCATGTGGCGATCGTCACGCCCACCGCCTCGGGCAAATCGCTGTGCTACACGCTGCCGGTGGTGAGCGCGGCGATGACCAGCGGCGCCAAGGCCTTGTACCTGTTCCCTACCAAGGCGCTGGCGCAGGACCAGGTGGCCGAGCTGCTGGAGTTGAACCGCGCAGGCGAGCTGGGCGTGAAAGCCTTCACCTTCGATGGCGACACGCCCGGCGATGCGCGCCAGGCGATTCGATTACATGGCGATATCGTGGTGAGCAACCCGGACATGCTGCACCAGGCGATCCTGCCGCATCACACCAAGTGGGCGCAGTTCTTCGAGAACCTGCGCTATGTGGTGATCGACGAGATCCATACCTACCGCGGCGTGTTCGGCAGCCATGTCACCAACGTGCTGCGCCGGCTCAAGCGCATCTGCGCGTTCTATGGCGCCACTCCGCAATTCATCCTGTGCTCGGCCACCATCGGCAACCCGCATGCGCACGCGCAGGCCTTGATCGAAGAGCAGGTGCATGCCATCACCGAATCCGGTGCGCCCACCGGCGACAAGCATGTGCTGTTGTGGAACCCGCCGGTGGTCAATGCCGATCTCGGCCTGCGCGCCTCGGCGCGTTCGCAGAGCAACCGCATTGCGCGCATCGCCATCAAGAGCGGGCTGAAGACGCTGGTATTCGCGCAGACGCGGCTGATGGTGGAAGTGCTGACCAAGTACCTCAAAGACATCTTCGACCACGATCCGCGCAAGCCGGCGCGGATTCGTGCCTACCGCGGCGGTTATCTGCCCACCGAGCGTCGCGAGGTGGAACGGGCGATGCGCGCCGGCAACATCGACGGCATCATTTCCACCTCGGCGCTGGAACTGGGCGTGGATATCGGCGCGCTGGATGTGGTGATCCTCAACGGCTACCCCGGTAGCGTGGCGGCCACCTGGCAGCGCTTCGGCCGCGCCGGGCGGCGCCAGCAGCCGGCGCTGGGCGTGCTGGTGGCCAGCTCGCAACCGCTGGACCAATACGTGGTGCGGCACCCGGATTTCTTCGCCGATGCTTCGCCCGAACATGCGCGCACCGCGCCGGACCAGCCGCTGATCCTGTTCGATCACATCCGTTGTGCGGCGTTCGAATTGCCGTTCATTGCCAGCGAGCCATTCGGCCCGATCGACCCGCTGGTGTTCCTGGAAGCGCTGGCCGAAAGCGAAGTGATCCACCAGGAAGGCGACCGCTGGGAATGGATCGCCGACAGCTACCCGGCCAATGCGGTGAGCCTGCGCTCGGTGGCCGATGGCAACTTCGTGGTGGTGGACAAGAGCGACGGCAAACAGCAGATCATCGCCGAGGTGGATTATTCGGCCGCTGCGCTCACCTTGTACGAAGGCGCCATCCACATGGTGCAGAGCACGCCCTACCAGGTGGAGCGGCTGGATTGGGAAGGCCGCAAGGCGTACGTGACGCGCACGCATGTGGACTACTACACCGACAGCATCGACTACACCAAGCTGAAGGTGCTGGATCGCTTCGATGGCGGTGTGGCCGGCCGTGGCGATTGCCACCATGGCGAGGTGCATGTGGTGCGGCGCGTGTCCGGCTACAAGAAGATCCGCTACTACACGCACGAGAACATCGGCTACGGCCCGGTGAACCTGCCCGACCAGGAACTGCACACCACCGCGGTGTGGTGGCAGTTGCCGCAGGCCACGCTGGGCAAGGCCTTTGCGTCCAAGCAGGATGCGTTGGATGGCTTCCTGGGCGCGGCCTACGCGCTGCACGTGGTGGCCACGGTGGCGGTGATGGCCGATGCGCGCGATCTGCAAAAGGCCGTGGGCAATGGCGATGGCGCGTGGTTTGCGGTGGCCGACCAGACCGGGCGTGGGCAACTGCGCGGCGTGGAAGAAGGCGATGCGGCCACGGTGGAATTGCAGCAGGCCTTCGTGCCCACGGTGTATCTGTACGACAACTTCCCCGGCGGGGTGGGCTTGAGCGAGCCGCTGTGGCTGCGCCAGGCCGAGCTGCTGCAGCGCGCGGACGAGCTGGTACGGCGTTGCGATTGCAGCGCCGGGTGCCCGGCCTGCGTCGGCCCGGTGCTGGCAGCGCACGAGGAAGGCAAGGGCGAGTCGCCGAAGTCGCTGGCACTCACGGTGCTGGCGCTGTTGTTCGATGCCGATGCACCGTTACCACATGCCATGCAGGTGGACGACGACCTGGCGCTGGACGTGCTTGCATGAGTGTGAGTGCGGACCGGCTGCGCTTGTTGCGGCGTCAGGCCGGGCAGGTGGATGTGCCTGCGCCGGTGAAGGCTGGCGATGGCGATGCGCTGCACGATGCGTCGGCAGTCGATGCGAAGGCCGCGGATACCGCGCCTGTCGGTGAGCTCGCGCAGCCGGCTTCCGGCGCGGACATGCAGGGCGCCTTGCCTGCGCCTGGTCATGCGCCGGGCGTCAGCGCGGAACGTCTGCGCCTGCTGCGCCGTCAGGTTGGCGGGCTGACGCCTGCCGCGCGCAACGACGATGCGGTCATGCCGACACGCGCACAGCGGGCGGCGGTTTCCAGCACCGCGTCACCTGCTGCGCGCTTGCCGCTGCGAGGGAACGCGGCTGCGGGTCATGGCGCGGCGTCCGGCGGCCCTGACGCGGCGCGCGCCGCATCGACGCTCACCCGCCGCGCCTTGCAGTCGCCCATGCCTGCACCGCCCGCGCGCGACGCATCGGTCTTTGCGTGGGTGGAGCACGATGTGCGCCACAAGCCAGCGCTGCCATCGAATGGCGATGGCGATGCAATCAGCGCCGTGACTGCCGATCGCGCACGCCACTGCCCGACAGCGCGCAGCACAACGACCGCCGCGCTCGCGGCGATGTCGCCGGCACATCCGGTACAACGCCGCACCGATATCGCCGGCCTGCGCAAGATGATCGGCCTGCGCGAGCGCGCGGTCTCGGCGCACTCACCGGTCCGCACGCCATCCACCGACCGATCCCTGCCCGGCAACGAGATCGCGCCCGGCCTGCATCTGATCCAGGCGTTCCTGCCGCAGGCGATTCCCACCGAGGCGCTCTCGCTGGCCTTCGCCAAACGCGACGATGCCGTCGACCCGATGGACCTGCTGTTCTTCGATACCGAAACCACCGGCCTGGCCGGCGGTACCGGCACCCGCGCCTTCATGATCGGCGTGGCCGACTGGATGGTCGATGCCGTGCAAGGCAGCGGCCTGCGCGTGCGTCAACTGATGATGTCCACGATGGCGGCCGAAAGCGCGATGCTGGATCTGTTCCGCACCTGGCTGACACCGCGCACCGTGCTGTCCAGCTACAACGGTCGCTGCTACGACGCCCCGCTGCTGAAGACGCGCTACCGCCTGGCACGTCGCGGCGACCCGCTTTCTGCACTGGACCATGTGGACCTGCTGTTCCCCACCCGCCGGCGCTATCGCGGCACCTGGGAGAACTGCAAGCTCGCCACCATCGAACGGCAACTGCTGCGCGTGGTACGCGAAGACGACCTGCCCGGCTCCGAGGCCCCGGCCGCCTGGTTGAGTTACCTGCGTGGCGGCAGCGCGCGCAACCTGCGCCGCGTGGCCGAGCACAACCATCAGGATGTGGTGACGCTGTCGCTACTGATGCAACGGTTGGTGGCGGTGGACGCGCAGGAGCGCAATGCGCTGACGTTGGCGTGCACGCCTTGATCGGGTCATGCGAATGCGGTGAGCCGGTGGTGCGGGGCAGAACGTCGGCTTGACTGACCCCACTACAGGGCGCTCGGCGCACGTTGTGCAATCCACGACCACCCGTCCGGTCATTCATTGCGGCGTGACGCGCATATGGCGCGTCTGCCATGGATGAATGCTTGCGATGGAAAGCATCCAATGCAGTGGTGGCGCACTGCAGGCGGCTGCGGGGTTACTCCGAAGAGATCACGCACTTGCCTCCACCGATGCATCGATGGGAGGCAAGTGCGGATGCAGATGCATGTAACGCGACATCGCACGCAGCGGCACGTGGATGCAGTGCCCTGCAGCGCGCCTGCTCAGGCGCCCCATCGCTCGGGCGCTGGCTTGCCGGTGCAGGTGCATGAGCTCTCGCAAGTCCTGACGTTGCCCGATCGTGGCTTGGGGCGCCTGCATGCCGCCCCAAGCGCTCGACCTGCCAGTGGGAGCGGTGAGGTTAGAAGGCTCAATCCGTCTCGGTCTGCCTGGCCTGCTCATTGAGATAGTGGGTCACAGGCGCGCCACGGTATTTGTCGGTCAGCAAACCAAGCGCTTTGGCGCGCTTGTCCAGCGCACGCACTGCTGCAGGGTCATTGACCATGTCTGCGGTGTGATCGTGTTGTTTGCCTTCGCGAACCGCGGCGATGTGGTTCGGGTAGGCGGGGATGGAACTGGCCTGCAATTGCTGGGTTCGCTGCTTCACGATTTCCGCGTCCCGGTTGATGTCGATGGGCGTTTCCGGCGGCACGTCGAGTTCGTTGCCGGTATGGCCCCGGGCCAGCGTGCGGTTTTCCAGGATGGCGAGCAATTCCGCCTCGGGCTGATCGGTCAACAGGCTTTCGCCATCGTCGCGAATCGCGCCGGCCGTGGTGCGCTTGACGCCGAAGGCCTCGTTGGTGAGCTTTTGGGGTTCACCGAAGTTGCGGTAAACGTAGTAGTCCTTGTCGTGATTGGCGCGCGGCACGGAAAAGTCCTCATACCGGTAGCTCACCGAATACGCGGCCTTCGCGTAGGCCGAGTCCGGCTGGCGCATCCGCGTCCGAGCCATTTCCATGGCCATGCCGGCATCGCTGTCGTCGGTGGCCACCGCCTCCACGATCACCGGGCGCATCTTGGTCCAGCTGTCCAGCCACTGCATTGCGGTGTCTGCGAGCCCTGCGGCGCCCTGCTCATTGCTTTGAAAGAAGCCGCGCAAGCGCTCGTCGTTCAACATGCCCTGGCTCAAGACCGGCACCACGTTGATCTTGGCCAGCAAGCGGTCCAGCGCGGCGCGGCGCGGCGCATCCTGCGAGTGCAACGGGTTGATCTGGTAGTGCTTGTACAAATTGGACAGGAATTGGTCGAAGCCGCCCGTGTAGTACTTGGCATAGACCTTGATCGCCGCAGCCTGGCGCAGGTCCGGCCGGCGCATCAGCAGCATCGCCACCGCTTCGCCGGTATTTTCCTTGCAATCCAGCGCCACCGACATCGGCTCGGGCTTTTTGAGCACGTGCTCCAGCATCTGCTCCACACCGGCGATGGTCTGGTCGGTCTTGACGTAGTTTCCATCAGACGGGTTGCGAATCACCAACGGCATTTCACGCAGCTCGGCAAACGGCACCTGCGACACCAATCGGTTCTGCGGGTCACCTGCCATGCGGCCGATGCTGAAATCATGCATCAACACCGGCACGCCATCGGAACTGACTTCGACGTCCAGCTCCAGATTGCGGTAGCCCTGCTCGTAGGCATGATCGATGGACGCCAGCGAGTTTTCCGGAATGCCGGCGTGATTATCGAACAGCCCGCGATGCACCATGACGTCCTTTCCGAACGCACGCGTGCTGGGTGCTTCGAAGTAGTGGTCGTGCACGAGCGATTTTCGATGATTGCGCAACAGCGCTTGCTTGCCTTCCAGCAGACGATGGTCGTTGGCCTTGAAGAACCCGGCGCCACCGTCGCGGGCCGGCACCTCGTGGCCGTGGTAGCGCGCGGCTTGCTGCAACTTGCGCCGCCCCGGCGCGCGCGCGGCAGGCTGCAGCCAGTTCGGCGTCGCCAGCCCGTGGCCGGAAAGATTCAACTGCTTGCCAAGCGCGGCAAGCGCCGCGTCGCTGAAGGTGTCGCCAGGCGCAAACGCGCGTTGCAGGTTGAATATGATGCGGCCTTGCTGCGCATCGATCAGCACCGGGCCTGCCGCCGCACGTGCGCGTGCGGGCATTCCGCGCGACATGGCATTGAAGGCGGCGGTATCCAGATACACCGGTTCCAGTGTCCCGGCGGCAAAGCGTGCCGCAATGCTGTCGGGTTTGAGCGCCGTGCCGGCCTGCGCAAGATGCGTGGCAAGCTTGGTTTGCAGTGTCTGCACGGTGATCTGGCGCGCCTGCACTTCGGCCAGACGCTGCTCGGAGAATTCGCTGTCGAGCGCCACCAGGGCCGGCTTGCCGGTCATCGCGCTGTCGTTCAGTGGCACCAGCGGGGGCACGCTGCCGGCGCGGCGACGCGGCCGTTCTCGCAGTGGCGGGGTGTCGCCCGGCATGTGCGGCACCTGCGTCGGGCTGATCGCACTGGTGTGCGCTGGTAATGCCGCCGCAGCAGTGTGCGCGACAGAAGGTTGCAGAGGACCGATACGCATGATGACCTCGAAAACGCGGCGGGCGGCCAGTAAAGCGCGTGGCATATGACAATTCGCAAATCAGGCGAAAAGTACCGCCGGGATGCGAAACGATGCCTGCGTTGCGCGCGTTGTGTGGGCGCGCAGCGCATGCCTCGTTTGGCAGCGGTGCACAGCGCTTGGCACGCATATCGCCGCGCATGACGCGCGCTAGAACAGCGTTTCCTTGAACGGCAGCATGGCCGCGCCCAGCACGGTGGCATGCGCCGTCACCTGCCCGACCTGCAGGGTCGGATACGGCAATGCAACGCCCCGCCGCGGCGCAGGTTCGAAGGCGATGCGGGCGATCAGCCGTTGCGCAAGATCGGTTGGCAGGCGCGCGCCAAACACAATCACACGCGGATCGATCAACGCAATGATCGCCGCCACCGCAAGCGTCACGGTCGGCTGCACTGCATCCAGCCACGCGTCGATCTGCGGCCACGCCGCATCGTAGTGCTGCAGCATGGTGTGCAGGTCCGGCAGCGCGTGGCCATCGGCAGCCAGCGCCTGGCGCAGGCTTTCCAGCGTTGGCCGCGCCATGCCGGTGATGGCCGAGATGCGCCCCAGTTCGCCCACATTGCCATGTGCGCCGCGGCGCACCTTGCCGGCAGCAATCACGCCGGCAGCAAAGCCGTCGGAGATCGACAGATAGACCAGATCTGGCGATTGGCGGCCAATGCCGTACACGGCCTCGGCCAGGGCGGCGCAATGGGCGTCGTTGTCCATCCAGACCGGTAGCTGCAGGCAATCGGCGACAAACCGATCCAGCTCCACCTGCATCCATTCCGCTGCCAGCGACAAGGGCGGATTGACCCGTGTGCCATCGCCGATGCGCGGGCCGGTCATGCTCAGACCGACGCCGAACACATGCTGCCGATCCACGCCGGCCGCCCGTAGCAACGCCTCCACCAAGGCCGGCAGTCGTGCACGCACCACCGCCAGCGTCAGCGGGAAGGCCGTGAGCTGGCGCATGCCACGAACCTGGCCGGCGAAGTCGATCAGCACCACTGCAAAGCCATCGACCATCACCGACACTCCGACGCTGTATGCATACCCCGGCACCAGACTCACCTGCGCGCTCGGTTGGCCACGGCCACGCCGCAGCGAGGGCCGCAACTGCAGCAGGCCGTGCGCCACCAGCGGGTCGACGATGCCCTTGATGCCGGGCACGCTGAGCCCGCTGGCGCGCGGCAGATCCGCACGCTCGAACTGCCCGGCCCTGCGGATCAGATCCAGCAGCAGGCGCTCGTTGGAACCGGCGGCCTGCCCATCGCTGCGACGGCGGTAATGCGAACGAATGGCTACGTTTGCGAACAAAGAGGGCATGCAGGGCGAAACGTCCGTCGTTGTCATAATCGCTTTAATTAAGCAGCTTAATTTAATCCGTCCGCGGCCCTGCGTTGGGGCCATCGACGTTGGTATCGTGCCATGCGCCTGTTGCATCCCCCTTCCCGACCCCATTGCGCTGCCCTGTCTGGCCCACCGCATCCGCATGCGCTATCGCTGGCGCTGGGGCTGGCCTTGATCGCTTGGCTTCCCTGGCAATCCACCGCTGCGGACATGTCCGGCGGAGCCGACGCGCTGACCATGGATGCGGTGCAGGTGCGCAACCCGTTCCAGTCGCAGAACACGCGCGCCATCGCCACCAAGCAGGCGGCGCCCACCATCGTGGATTCGGTCGCTGCCGACAGCATCGGGCAATTGCCGGACTTCAATGTGGGCGATGCGCTGCGCCGGGTCACCGGCGTGAGCACGGTCGAGTACCAGGGCGAACCGCGCTATGTGACGGTGCGCGGCCTCAACGGCAACTACAACAGCATGCTGATCGACGGCTTTGCATTCGCCAGCAACGACATCGGTAGCCGCCAGGCGCTGATGGATGTGCTGCCGGCGAACTTCGTGGACCGCATCGATGTGGTGAAGTCGCTGCTGCCGGAGAACGATGGTGGCGCGATCGGGGGCGTGACCAACCTGGTCACCGCCACCGGCTTTGCCCGGCCCGATGGCCTGCTGACCGCCTCGGCCAAGGGCGGCGCCAACCTCATGGGAAGCCGCTATGGCGGCCGCACGCCGGTGGGCGAAGGCGAGCTGAAATGGGGCAAGCGCTTCGGGCGTGACGGCCAGTTCGCGTTTTTGGGTGCGGCCAGCATCTGGCGCCGTGAGATTTCGGTGCCGCAGCAGGAAAACGGCGGCGCCCTGAACTGGTACAACGCCGATGGCACGCGCGCGCCGTCGGCCTATGGCGGCACCGGCGCTGCGGTGCCCAGCGAACGGCGCTGGTACAACTACGACAACACCCGCGAACGGCGCGGCGTGACCGCGCGCGTGGATTGGCAGCCGGACGGTCCGCTCAGCGGCCATGTGTCCGGCTACACCTTCAACCAGCGCGAATCCTCCGACCGCAATACCCAGGCCGCCCAGGTGCAGAACAGCGCGCGCCTGACCCGCAGCGGCCCGCAGAGCGGCACGCTGGACAATCTCAACCAGCTCGTCGAGTTGGGGCAACTGCGCTGGAAGCGGGGGCTGTCCGGCATCAACGGCGAACTGCTGGCCGAGCTGCCTGGCCAGTGGCGCGGCGCGCTGCGGGCAAGCACCTCGCGCGCCACGGTGGACAACCCGCAGACCTGGGACCGCTTCCAGCAGAACCGCCTGGCTTACGGCTTCGATTGGAATGGCACCCTGCCGGCATTCACGGCCCTGGACCCGGCACTGGCCGACGACCCGACCCGCTACGCCAACCTCAACCACCAGCAGGAGCGCACCACCTACGCCGAACGGGTGAGCGACCTGCAACTGGAGCTACGTCGCAACATGGACGACGACAGCCGGGGGCTGGGACTGGCCTGGGGCCTGCGACAGGTGCGCACGCACATGCAGACCGCGTTCCAGCGCACGACCTGGAGCGGGTTGCCCTATTCGCTGGCCGATGTGCTGGGCGATCCCACCTGCGCCCTGGGTTGCAACGCGCCCATGTTGACCATCGACCCGGACCTGGCCGACGCCCGCTGGGAGACCGCGTCCGGCCAGGCGCGCGGCGTGGTGGACACCACCGCGCAGAACAGCGGCACCTACACGGTGGATGAGCAGGTGCGCGCCGGCTTCGCGCAAGCACAGTGGCGCGGCGAGCGCTGGCGGTTGACCGGCGGCGTGCGCCTGGAGCAGACCCGCTTTGGCAGCAGTGGCCAACAATTGAGCGGAACCGTCTGGGCGCCTGTCAGTGCGCAACGCACCTACCGCAACTGGTTGCCATCGCTGGCCGGCCAGGTGCAGACCAGTGCCAACGGCACCTTGCGCTTCGGCGCCTCGCGCTCGATCGGGCGACCGCGCCTGGACCAGATGGCCTTGAACGGCGGCGTGCTCACACTGGGCAGCAACCCGCCCACGCTCAACCAGGGCAACCCGGATCTGCAGCCGCGTCGCTCGCAGAATCTGGACCTTGGCCACGACTGGACGTTCGACGATGGCGGCAGCCTGCTGTCGATCGCGCTGTTCCACAAGACCATCGACAACGAGATTTTCCGTTACGGCCAGCTGCAGAGCATCGACGGCGAGCAGGTGCTGGTCACCCAACCGCGCAATACCGACCGGCCGGTCCGCATGCGCGGCGCCGAACTCGGCGCGATCAAGGAACTGGGCCCGTGGCTTCCCGCGCTGGCCGGGCTGTCGGTCGGTGCCAATGTCACCTTCCTGGACGTGGACTACCCGGTGGTGCTCGGCGATGGCAGCCGCACCACCTTGTCGGTGCTGCCGCAGCAACCCAAGCAGCTGTGGAATCTGACCCTGAATTACGCCCGTGGGCCGCTGCGCGGCACCCTGGCCTGGAGCCGGACCGGCGAGCTGTGGGACGACCGCTACCCCAACTACAGCAACCAGCAGGAGTTTTATCGCAACCGCTACCAACAGCCGCTGGACCGTCTGGACCTGAAGCTGGCCTGGGACGTCTCGCCGGCAGTGGCAGTGAGCCTGGATGTGCTCAACCTGACCGGCCAGGGCTACGAATACCGCATCGGCCGCCACCAGGAATACGTGCAATCGGCCTGGAAAATGGCACCCACCGTGATGCTCGGCATCAACGTCAAACTCTGAGGCTTTTCCCATGTCGTCGCTTCTGGACACACGCATCAGCCGCCGCCACCTGATGGCTGCCGCCGGCACCTCGCTGCTGGCCACCGGTCTGCCCACGCTGGCCATGACGCCGCCACCAGCGGATGTGGGCCGCAAGTTTCTGCGCTCGCGACGACCGATGCCGTTCGCCGGCAATACCTTTGTGGGTCACCTGGAACAACAGGGCGATGGCTACGACAGCTTCGACCGCGTGCTGAATATCTACCGCCAGTTTCCCGAGCAGCGCTTTGCACACAAGTTCACCTTGTTGCCGCCGAGCAGCTACCACGTGACCTTGTTGGGCGGGGTCAATGAGATCGACCGTGCGGGCGGCCCCTGGCCAAGCGATATGACGCGCGACCATGCCTTGGCCGATATCGACGCGGCCTATCTGTCACGGTTGAAGGAACGCGCCGCGCCGCCGCTGGGCGCGTGCCGGTTCCTGGTCAATCCGACCGCAGCCAAGACCGGCAGCAACGACAATCTGCTGATTCCGTTGAAGCCGGCCGACACGCAAACTGCGCAGCGACTGGAAGCTGCGCGCCAAGCGCTGATGCAACTGATACGCTTGCAGCGCCCCGACTACACCAACTACCAGTTTCATATCTCGCTGGCCTACCTGTGCGACACGCTGGATGTGGCAGAGCAAACGGCGTATCGCACTGCGGTGCGCGGCTGGCTCACACAGCTGGCAGCCGCGGGGCCGATCACGGTGCCGCGCTTTCATTTTTGTACGTTCAAGGACATGGACGCGTTTCGCACGGTGTACGAGGTCTGAGGTTGCGTTGAGACAGCGACGCAGCGCCGTGCGCCGGCGACGTGGTTTCAAAACTCCCCGCAGTGCATCGAGCGCTTCGTTTCCGCCTGGTGTGCTTGGCGAAGGCCTGGCGCTGGGTTTGTGCGGTGCACCGCCCGGTTAGCGGTGCGCTTGCGTCACCGCCGTGCTCATCTGCCACGCGGCAAATTCCTGCTCGAACTCGGCCAGCGTCAGCAGGCCCATGCAGGCATGCGCACCGATCGGCAACCGATGCCCGGCAGCAAGTTTGCGTATCAGCAAGACGGCGGCGAAACAGGGAATTTCCGGGCCGTGCAGCATCGCGGCGGTGAGGTCCCAGTGCAGCACCAGCGGGCGGCTTGCCCCGTTCGTGCCATCGCAGCTGCCGCGCAGCTCCACGCGCATGCCGCCCAGATCGGTGCCGAAGCGGTCGAACCAGCGCCCGGCGTTGGCAAATACAGCGGCCAGGCGCTGCATCGGTAGCGGCACGCCGCGTTGACGTAGCCAGGCAACGCCGGCCAGGCAGCGCTGCAGCAACGGCACTTCCAGTGCCGCACGAAATTGCACGGTCTGCACGCCGGGATAGCGCTGCGGCAACAGGTCGTGATCGGGCACATCGCACGGCGAGGCCAAGCGTGGGGCGAGCTGCGCGAAGTGCACGCGCGTGGGACGCGCCCACCCCACCACCTGCTGCCAGCGTCCGCCCTGCCACCAGGTGAAAGGCGTGCCGCAATACGACAGCACCGCACGCACCGTGGCCAGACCCAACGGCGTGCCCTGTGCGGGTGCGATGACGATGCCGATCTCGTGCAATGCCGAAAAGCGCGGCAACAGGGCATCGATCACCGCGCTGGACAACGCCGGCAAGGTACTGGCGCCGCTGATCGCCACGCGCTGGGCCTGGCGCGCGACGGCATCCATCGCTGCGGGAAAATCGCGGACGAAGGCGCGGCCATCGGCCAGATCGATGTAGTGCATGCCGGCCTGCAGGCAGCAGCGGGCCACCGCGTACTCCTGTCCCTGGAACGGCCCGGCGGTATGCACCACCGCATCGGCACCGGTGGCCGCCAGCTGCGCGGCAAAGTCGCTGGCATCGATATCCAGGCGGCATGTGGAGATGCGGCCAGGTGCGGCACCCGGCCATTTGCTCGCTACATCGCCCGGATGCCGCCCTGCCGCGATGACATGGATCTGCGCCGTTGCCGCCAGCGCGCGCACGATGCGTGCGCCGAAATGACCGAAGCCACCCAATACCAGTACCCGATACGTCATGGCCTGCTCGCCGCCTGTGTCTGCGCACAGTATCGGCGAGCGCACCGTCATCGTCGCTTGCGCTGTTGCGTGGCCGGCACTGTGCAACTAAGCGCCGAGACGGGTTGCCAGACCGCTTCTCAGTGCTTCGCGCAGTACCTTCAATGCCTGCTGCGTGGCCAGCCTGGACGCACCGGCCTGCTTGCTTGCCAGCACGGCCTGCTGTTGCGCCAGTGCCTGTTGCTGGCTGGCCAACGCCTGCAGGGCATCGGGGGTTGCGGGCGACTGCGCCGCGGTGGAGGTCGTGGCCGGCGCCGTGCGTGTCGAGGCCTGCAGCAGGCGCGGCTCGGCGTGCGCAGACAGCTGAGCGGCGAGTGCAGCCTGCCGTTCGCTCAAGGCCTGCTGACGTGCGGCCAGTCTGGCTTGAACGTCGGCCAACTGCTGGCTGCGCAGATGCGCCACAGCCAGCTGATGGAGCAAGGTTGGATCACGCACCAGGTACTGCTTGCCATCGGCGCGAAACCACAGCACGCGTCGTCCATCGCCAGCGTAGCGGCGCGCCGTGCGCAGATCATCGGGCGTGCCATGCATCACTTCGCGATCGCCATGCACCAGCACGTAGGCATCGCCTTGGCCCTGCGCGTTTGCAATGGCATGGCCGCAGGATGTCTGCATGCCCATGCGCGGCCGCGCCGGTGCAGCCGCTGCAGTGGGAGCGACCGGTGTTGCTGGAGAAATGGCAGGTGCAGCAGGTGCTGCGTTGGCCGCGCGCGCTGCTGGTGACGCCCGTGCACCGGCCACGGCAAGCGCCGGTGCCATGGGAGCGGTCGGCGCCAGCGCAGTGATCGCAGGCGCGCGCGCTGCGGCGACAACCGGCGCGGTTCGTGCCACGGTCATCTGCGGTGTGACCGGCGCAGCCGTTGCGATGCCACCGGCAGGCAAGACATCGGCAATGGAAGCAACCGGCATCGTTGAAGGCGCAGAAAGACCCGCAACTACCGGCGCAGCAGGTGCGGTGCGCGCGCCGATAACCATAGGCACGGCAGAGGCGTGTGCGATGGCCGCGCTGCCGGCAACGGCCAACAGCAACGCCGAACGCAGGCACAGCACGCGGGAAGTGGTCTGGATCATGTGAGATCTCCACGAAAGGGCACAGCAAGTTGAGTGCCGCCTGAGCAGTGCGCATCGGCGGATGGAAACAGCGATCACGCGGCCACGGCGTTGCCGACGCCGCAGGCGTCGTGACGCAGGAGTGCCGGGCTGTGGCGAGCCCGTGTGATGCGGGTACTGCCGTGACCGATGCGCTGCCAGCGCATCGCGCCGGCAGGTGCTTGGCATCAAGAACTGCGCGGAAAAACAGCAACAATGGTGGCTTCACTCACCGCCCGGTGGGTGCGGCCGATGTGCTGCGTCGGCATGTCCCGCGCCTACACTGCGATGTGCGATCGCGCTGGCCACGCCCACCCGACGACTGCTCGCTACGTTACGTTCTCCGCCGTGAGTGCGGCCGCGTGTCTTCCGGCCGTGCACGGCCGGAGGTGGAGCCGGCCGCACGCCACGCGTTACTGCGCCGTGGCCAACGGAACCCCATCGCGGCGATAACGTGCGGTCTACCGCGAGCGGCGACGCTGGCGTTGTCTATCGGACCGCTGCGGCAACCGGCAAGCCGGTGCGAACAGCTGTCGGCGATGGCGGCCAGCTGGCGTCGCGAGCAGGCCAGAAGCGATACGTCGCCGAACCTGCGCGTGGTGCATGCCGACTCCCGGTCCCGACCACGCGCGCCTGACAGTGAGCGCCGTCGTTTGGTCGATCGCGCCTAGTGGTACTTCGCGCGTTCTGCTTCTGCTTGCGCTTGGTCTGCCTCTGCTCGCGCTTTTTCGGCCTCGACCTGCGCTTGCGCTGCCTGCCGTTGCGCTTGCGCCGCTTCCCGTTGCCCGCGTTCGGCCTCGGCGCGACCCTGGAGGGCGGCCTGCTTGGCCATTTCGACCTGGTGTCGCGACAGCGCATCCGCTTGGCGCACCGCAGCCGCATATGCGTATTGCGCCTGACGATGCTGCTGCGTCATTTCGCGAATCTGCTGCTCGGCTTCGCGTGCTTGCTGTTGCGCCTCCTGTTTGGCCTGCGCCAGTTCAGGGCCCAACGAGGCCAGTTCTTCGCGTGCGTCCTGCAATGCCTCTTGTGCGGCCTGCATGCGATCTTGCTGCAGTTCAAGATCGTGGTTGTCGGCAGCGAGCGCATCGTGCACGGCGGCCTGCGCGTCACGGCTGGCATCGCGGCGGATGCGGTCCAGGTCGAGATTCCAGCCGCTGTCTATCGGGTCTGCGTCCTCGTCATGCAGTGGTTCGGCGCCCAGCACATCGGCGATGACACCGTGCGTGGCAGGGGCGGCCGCTTGCGCAGGCGCAGCCGGCGCCGCCGGTGCAGGCAACCCGCGCATCGGCGCTGCGGCCTCGGCAGCCTCCGCCATGCTGCTGACCTGTGCAGGTGGCGCTGCCGGGGCCGTCACCACGACCGGCTGCATGCCGGCAGACGTCACCGGTGCCGGCACCGGCATGGCCACCAGGCGCAGCGGCAACACACCGCACACCGCTACCGTGGCCAGAATCATCGTGGCGGCCATTCGCGGAAACGCGTGGGTGTGCTGCAACATCGACAGCCTGCGCTTCAAGCTGATGAACGACGGCGAGGCGCTTGCCACGCCACCGCGTGGGCGCGGCGCCACACCCAGTTGCAGCAGCAGGCGGCCGTAGTCGTGGCGGCAATGGCGGTGTCCGGCCACCACGGCGGCATCGCAGGCGGCTTCGCGGGCGATTGCATATTCGCGCGCGGCCAGGTGCACCAGCGGGTGGAAGAAGAACAGGTGCTGCGCCAGCGCCGGCAGCAGTCCCCACCACAGATCGCCGCGCCGCAGGTGGATCAACTCATGGGTCAGCGCCATGTCCAGATCGTCATCGGCCATGTGCGGCAGCCGTGCAGCAGGCAACAACAACACTGGTTGCCATGGGCCGATCAACTGGGGCGAATCGATCTGCGCCGACAACCGCAGCGCCGGCGGGCGCGACAAACCATGTGCTTCGGAGGCCATCTGCAACGCCTGCACCAGAGCGCGGTCGTTGCAGGGCTGCGCCGCACGCACCAATGCACGGCTGCGCAGATACGCGCGCGCCGTGCCGGCGGTCAGCACCAGCACGCCGGCCGCCCACAGCGCCAGCAATGCCACCGGCCAGCTCGACCACGCGCCAACCGGCGTGGCCTGCGCGGCGACGCCTGCTGGCGCGGCCGTGGATGCCGCGGCGGTGGCGTTCGCCAGTGGCGCCAGGCTGTCGGCCGAGCCCAGCGCCGTGGTCACGCTGTGCGCGGGCAGCACCGGCAGCTGCACCGGGTTGCTCCACACCAGGCCCACCATCGCCTGCACCCCCACCAGCCACCACAACCAGGTCTGCGTGGCTGCCGGCAGGCGGCGCACGCCGCGGCACAGCGCCCACACCACCAACACCAGCACCGCGGTCTGCACGCTGGTGGCGCCAAGCTTCCATAACACCGCTTCGATCAGGGGCGACATGACTCAATCCTCCTTGCGCTGCGATTGCAGCTTGGCAACCAATGCTTCGAGTTCGGCCAGTTCGGTATCGGTGACTTCGGCACGTTGCGACATCCACGCCACGAACGGCGACACCGACCCCTGCAGGGTCTTCTCGACGAACTGCCCCACCGCCCCGCGCACCACATCGTCCTGGCCGGCGGTGGCGCTGTAGCGGTACACACCCTCGACCTGCTTGCGGCGCAGGAAGCCCTTGGCCCGCAGCCGCTCCATCATGGTCAGCACGGTGGAGCGCGCGAGCCCGCGCGGCTCACCGAATGCCCCCGCCACTTCGCCCACGCTGGCATGCCGCTGTTCTTCGATGTATTGCAGCAGGGCCAGCTCCTGGTCCCCGATGGTCTTGCCACGCATGGCGCTCTCCATGACTACAGTTGTCGCTACCGTAGGCCTGACGACAGCTGTCGTCAATAGGTCGGATGGCAGGGGGAGGTGTGGGTGGCCGTGGCGTTCGTTTGCCGCTGCCAAGGCCAGACGACACGGCCAACCGCTTGCGCGCAGAAGCTCGCCACGCGCCGGCGCACCTGGCGCACGTCAACAAAAAGGCGCCACCGCCCTACCCCTTCAACACCAACGACGCGTCCGGATAGCGGGCGCAGATGAAATCCACGAAGGCGCGCACCTTCGGTGCAGCCAGGCGCCTGGAGGTGTGCAATACCCACAACGCCGGCTCCACGCCGGAGATCGTGCCCCACTGCAGCAACTCGCCGCGCGCCAGTTGATCCCCGGCGATCGACTGCGGAATCAACGCAACGCCGCCACCGGCAATCACCGCATCGCGCACCATCAGGAATGAGGAAAACCGCATCCGCGGAATCGGCTCCAGGACCAACCGCCGGCCATCCAGCGTCCAGGTGGTGGGCTCGAAGCTCGACATCACCACGCCTGGCACCGGATGCACCGCATCGCCAGACGGCATCGCAATGGACGGTGCGGCCACCACCACCAACCGGTCCTTGGCAAAGCAACGTCCGACCAGGCGGCTGTCCGGGCTTGGGTTGATGCGGATGGCGACATCGAACTGCTCTTCCATCAGATCGACCGTACGGTCCTCGGCCACCACCTCCAGTGTGATCTCCGGATAGGCCGCACAGAAGTCGGCGCCGATGTGCCCCATCGCCAACTGGGAGAACAACACCGGGGCCGCCACGCGCAAGCGGCCCCGCGGTGTGGTCAGCCCCTCGCGCGCGGCCGTCAGCGCCTCGGCCACTTCGCTCAGCGGCACCTGGGTGCGCTCCATCAACTGCTGCCCTGCCTCGGTGAGCTTGAGTCCCCGCGCACTGCGTTCGACCAGGCGCACCCCCAGCTGTTCCTCCAGTTCGGTGATGCGCCGCGACAAGGTCGCCTTCGATCTGCCGCTCGCGCGGCTGGCCTTGCCCAGCCCCTGGTTGGCGGCCACCAGCGCGAAATCGATCAGGGCATTGAGGTCCATGCTGTTCCAGATCTGAAACGGGATGTCTACATCCTGGCGTCTTCGTGCTGGCAGTGCAACGGCATATCGTTGCCCCACCCACCAAGCGGCCGCACCGGCATCAGCACACCGCACAGGCCGCTTGGCACCGATCCAACCTTCCATCCAACGCAGGAGATTCACCATGAGCATTCTCGTCACCGGTGCCACCGGCACCGTCGGTTCCCTGGTCACCCAAGGCCTTGCCGACGCCGGCGCGCAGGTCAAGGCGCTCGTCCGCCAGCAAGGCAAACGCCCCTTTCCGGCCGGCGTCACCGAAGTGGTGGCAGACCTCACCGACGTCGCATCGATGCGCGCCGCACTGGCATCGGTGCGCACCCTGTTCCTGTTGAATGCGGTCACGCCCGACGAAGTGACCCAGGCGCTGATCGCCTTGAACCTGGCCAAGGAAGCCGGCATCGAGCGCATCGTGTATCTGTCGGTCATCCATGCCGATACGTACACCAACGTGCCGCACTTCACCGGCAAGCACACCGTCGAGCGCATGATCGAAAGCCTGGACATTCCGGCAACGATCCTGCGCCCGGCGTACTTCATGCAGAACGAAGGCATGGTGCAGCAGACGATCACCGAATACGGCGTCTACCCGATGCCGATCGGCGCGCAGGGCATCGCGATGATCGATGCGCGCGACATCGCCGAGATCGCCGTGGTCGAGCTGCTGCGCCGCGACCGTGCAGACGGTCCGCTGCCGCGCGTCACGCTCGATTTGGCCGGTCCGCAGGCGCTGACCGGCGTGGACGCTGCCAAGGTCTGGAGCGCAGCGCTTGGGCGCGAGATCGTCTACGCCGGCGATGACGTGGCCGCCTTCGAGACACAGCTGGCGACGTACGGCCCGTCGTGGCTGGCCTATGACATGCGCCTGATGATGGCCGGCATCCAGCGCCTGGGCATGCATGCGGCAGACGGCACGGTGACGCAGTTGCAGGCGCTGCTGGGACGTCCGCTGCGCACCTATGAGGCCTTCGTGCGCGAGGCGACTGCGCCGGCGTGAGCGCATGCGGCACAGCCAGCGGTGCAGCAAGCGCGCAGAGGTTCGCGCTTGCTGTGCAATGCGCAGGGCCCGGATCAGGCCGACGTTGTTTGTGCTGCTGCACGTGTCTGGCCACCGGTTCGAAGGTCTGTCGGCGGCAGCGGCATCCATCGCAGCGCGCGCACAGGCAGCCGCAGCAAGCCGTCCGAGGTCGCGGTCATCCACCGTCGTCGGCCTTCGCACAGAGGCGCACTGCGCCACGACCATCCACCTAGAACCGGCTGGCGGCGCGCGACCAACCAGGTGGCGCCTGTCCTCGCAAGGCGTGGCGCAGCATCTTCATGCCATCCCGACAACACCACCTTCACGCTTGCGGCATTCTTGCCCTGGAGCTTCCCGATGATCCGTATCCTCGCCCCACTCGCTGCCGCTGCGTTGTTGTCGGCTTGTGCCTCCAACCAGGTGGCGCAGGTGCAGCCCATCGACGGCGCCATCTCCGGCCAGTGCCATAGCGACAAGGTGCGAGGTGCGGTGGGTCTGGCGGCAGCGGCGCAGACCATCGAACGTGCACGCGTGGATAGCGACAGCCAGCGCGTCATCGTGCGCCGCGGCGAGCGCGCCACCGGCGGCACCACCGCCAGCGGGCTGGCCGACCCGGCCCAGGGCGCCAGCGAAAGCGGCGGCGATCAGCTCACCATCGAAACCGGCCCGAACAACAGCATTACCGCCATTTATTGCGGCTGAAGATTAGGGATTGGGGAGTCGACATTCGGGATTCGGTACGGCACTCGCCGCTGTCTGCATCCCGAAACGGCCACCTGGAATGGTTGACACCGCGCCGCTGATCGTCGCCAGGCGGACATGCGCGACGCGCAGGAACCGGCGCGCGCGCGGTGCGTGATGCCCGCGCACGCCGACACCTTGGCTGTGGCGAATGCCGTGGCGTGTCAGCCTCAGGCGCTTACGCCGACTTGCGCCTTGCCGCAGACTTCGCCTGTGCCTTGAGCTTGCTGCGCGAAGCGCTCAAGAACTTCAGCGTGGCCGCTTCCCACTGGCGTTCGCCACGCACACCGGTGGCCATGGCCTGCAGCTGGCCCGCACGCCAGCCTTCGAACACGCAGGGGTCGATATAGGCCTTGCGACACACCGAGGGCGTGTTGCCCAAGGCATCGGCCACTTCACGGATGACATCGTTCTGCACCTGCGTCAGCGCGCGTTCGCTGCTGCGCTCGGGCAAGGGCAGGCGTGCCAACCGCTGCAATGCCGCCAAGGTGCCGCCCCAGGTGCGGAAATCCTTGGCGGTGAAGTCTTCGCCCATCGCCTCGCGCAGATAATCGTTGACCTCCCCCGAATCCACCGGCTGCAGCTGGCCATCGTCGTCGCGGTACTGGAACAGCGATTGGCCGGGTAGCTGCTGGCATTCGCGGATGAGTTTGACCAGCTGCTTGTCGTCCACTTCGATATCGTGGTCCTGGCCGCTCTTGCCGCGGAACTTCAGCCGCGCGCGTCCGCCTTTGAGAAATTCCATGTGCCGGTTGCGCAGCGTGGTCAGCCCGTAGGAGCGATTGCTGCGCGCGTATTCGGCGTTGCCCACGCGCACCAGGGTGTCGGCCAGCAACGCCACCACGATCGCCAGCACCTTTTCGCGAGGGAAGCCCGGCAGCAGCAGATCGCGACGCAAGCGCCGCCGCAGTTTGGGCAGCGCAGTGCCGAAGGCGATCACGCGTTCGAACTTGCCCTCGCCGCGTACCTGCGCCCACTCGGGGTGATAGCGATATTGCTTGCGCCGCCGGGCATCGCGCCCGGTGGCCTGCAGATGCCCGTTGGGCTTGGCGCAGATCCACACTTCGGTATAGGCCGGCGGAATCGCCAGCGAACGAATGCGCTGCAAGGTCTCGGCATCGGCAACGCGCTGCCCGTCGGCATCGCGGTAACTGAAGCTCTTGCCGGCCTTGCGGCGGCTGATGCCGGGCTGTTGATCGTTGACGTAGGTCAGCCCGGCCGCACGCGCGGTGGCCCTGGCCTGCGCTACAGCGGCTGCGCTTGCCACGGCGGCCGTGGCGACGGCGGCGCCGGTGGCGACCGCCGCGAGCTTGCCGGCGGTACTGACGGCGACTGCGGCATTGCGAACAACACGTTTGGCTTTCATTGCGCACAGGTCGAGGGACTGGCCGCGATTGTTGGCCGCAGCAAGACTAGGCTGCGTCAACGCTACGACAACGCCGTGTGCGCAAGCCATGCCCGTCGCGTGACTTTGTGCTTATGCTTGGGCATCCCCCTTTGCTGGAGTGATCGATGCGCGCTGTTCTACCTGTTGCTCGCCTGACCTGCACCCTGGTGATGCTGGCTGCATTGGCTGCCTGCAACAAACCGCAACCCGATGAGCAGGAAGCCGTCACCGCCAAGGCCCAGCACGCGGCCGAACAAGCCGCTGCGCCCGCGCCGGATGCAGCGCCGGACGCGCCGCCGATCGGTACCTGCGATGCCACCCAGGTGCAGTCGCTGGTGGGCCAGCCATTGACCGATGCGGTGGGCGAACAGGCGCGCAGCGATGCCGGCGCCAAGTCGGTACGTGTGCTCAAACCCGGGCAGATGACCACCATGGAATTCAACGGCGAACGGCTCAATCTGGAAGTGGACGCCAAGAACGTGATCACCTCGGTGCGCTGCGGCTGATACGGTGTTGGCGTCGGGCGCAAGACCGGCGCCAAGCCTGCTGGCACAAGGGCTTGCAGCGGTTCTCGTTGCAGCTGTAACGGTGTATTGCGGCACCGCATCAACTGTGGTCTAGTCGATCATCCGGTGACCTCTTCGAACGCTCCACGGATCGAGCGCTGCAACGTCGTCGCCGCTCTCCTAAGATCGCAAAGAGGCAGACATGGCCCCCCGCATTCGCCAAGGGCTCAACGACTACGGTCTCTACAACAGCGTGCGCGATGAGCGCGACGCGTGTGGGTTTGGCATGGTCGCCCAGCTGGACGACCAACCCTCCCGCGCGTTGGTGGATACCGCAATTGCGGCGCTCTCGCGCATGACCCACCGCGGCGGTGTCGCCGCCGACGGACTCACCGGCGATGGCTGCGGCCTGCTGATCCGCAAACCCGATGCGTTCTTGCGCGGGCTTGCGCGCGATGCCGGCATCACCCTGGGCACGCGCTACGCAGCCGGTGTGGTGTTCCTGCCGCTGGACGCAAGTGATGCGGCGCGCTGTCGCGCCGAACTGGAACGCCAGTTGCTCAGCGCTGGCGTGCAGCTGCGTGGCTGGCGCGTGGTGCCCACCGACGACAGCGTGTGCGGCCAGCTGGCGCGCGACACCCTGCCGCGCATCGAGCAGGTGTTTGTCGATGCCGGCGCGGAGCAGACCGAAGACGGCTTTACCCTGGCACTGTTCCTGGCCCGCCGCCGCGCCGAGCAGGCCTTGCAGGGCGTGCAGGATTTCTACGTCACCACCCTCTCGCCCAACGGCATCAGCTACAAGGGCATGGTGCTGCCGGACAAGCTGAGCACGTTCTACCCGGACCTGCAGCGCAGCGACCTGTCCTCCAGCGCGATTGTGTTTCACCAGCGCTTTTCCACCAATACGCTGCCGCGCTGGCCGCTGGCGCATCCGTTCCGGCTGCTCGCCCACAATGGCGAAATCAACACCATCGAAGGCAACCGACGCTGGGCGCAGGCGCGCAGCAAGGTGTGGCAGACCCCGCGTTTCGATATCGCCGAATTCGGCCCGGTGATCTCCATGCACGGGTCCGATTCGCAGAGCCTGGACAACATGCTGGAGCTGCTGATCGCCGGTGGCATGGACCTGCTGCAGGCGCTGCGCATCCTGGTGCCGCCGGCGACCCAGTCGCTGGAGTTCAAGGACGCCGACCTGGCCGCGTTCTACGAGTTCTACGGCCTCAATACCGAGCCATGGGACGGCCCGGCCGGCATCGTGGCCTGCGACAGCCGCTACGCGGCCTGCATGCTCGACCGCAACGGCCTGCGCCCGGCGCGCTGGATGCTGACCTCCGACCGCCATTTCCTGGTGGCCTCCGAGGCCGGCGTGTGGGAATTGCCGGCCGAGCGCATCACACGCAAGGGCAAGCTGGGCCCAGGCGAGATGATGGCCATCGACCTCAAGCGCGGCGACCTGCTCGATTCCGATGCCATCGACCGCATCAACCGTGCGCGCGCCCCCTACAAGCAATGGCTGCAGCAGGGCGTGACCTATCTGCAGACCGAACTGATCGACCCCTCGCTGGTGGAAGAACCTTTCAGCGAGCAGACCCTGCGCAGCTATCACAAGCTGTTCCAGCTCAGCACCGAGGAAGTGGAACAGGTGCTGCGCCCGCTGGCCGAAACCGAGCAGGAAGCCACCGGCTCGATGGGCGACGACACCCCGATGGCGGTGCTCAGCCGCCAGACCCGGCCGTTGTACGACTACTTCCGCCAGGCGTTCGCGCAAGTCACCAACCCGCCGATCGACCCGCTGCGCGAAGGCATCGCGATGTCGCTGACCACCCAGCTCGGCAGGGAGACCAACATCTTCCATGCCGGTGCGGAGACGGTGAACCACGTCATCCTCAATTCGCCGGTGCTCAGCCAGCGCAAGCTGCGCCAGCTGCTGAAGATGGAGCAGTACGTCGAGCGCAATCGCCTGATCGACCTGTCCTATAGCCTGGAAGAAGGCCTCAAGGCCGGGCTGGAACGCATCTGCCAGGAGGTGGAAGCGGCTGCGCGCGATGGCGCGGTGATGCTGCTGCTGTCGGACCGTTACCCGGTGCCGGACCGGCCGATGGCGCATGCGCTGCTGGCCACCGGCGCGGTGCACCACCACCTGTGCAAGGTGGGCCTGCGCTGCGACGTCAACCTGATCATCGAGACCGGCACCGCGCGCGACCCGCACCACATGGCCTGCCTGCTCGGCGTCGGCGCCACCGCGGTGTATCCGTACCTGGCCTACCAGACGCTGTTCGACCTGGGCCGTCGCGGCATCCTGCAACTGAGCAAGGGCGGTGAGCAGTCGCAGATCGGCCGCCGCTACCGCAAGGGCATCTACAAGGGCCTGTCGAAGATCATCTCCAAGATGGGCATCTGCACCATCGCCAGCTACCGCGGCGCGCAGCTGTTCGAGATCGTCGGGCTGGATCCGGATGTGGTGGACTTGTGCTTTGCCGACACCCCGGCACGCATCGGCGGCGTGGACCTGGCGCGGCTGGACACCGAGGCGCGCGAACTCACCGTGCGCGCCTGGAACGACCAGCTCAAGCCGGAAGTGGGCGGCCTGCTCAAGTACGTGCACGGCGGCGAGTACCACATGTACAACCCCGACGTGGTCATGACGCTGCAGCGTGCCACCCGCACCGGCGATGCCGGCGACTGGCAGAAATACGTGGACGCGGTGCATGCGCGCCCGGCCTCGACGCTGCGCGATCTGGTGCAGCTCAAGCGTGCCGACACCCCGACCCCGCTGGATCAGGTCGCTCCGGCCGAGGACGTGTTGCGGCGTTTCGACAGCGCCGCGATCAGCCTGGGCGCGTTGTCGCCGGAAGCGCACGAAGCGCTGGCGATTGCGATGAACCGGCTGGGCGGGCGCAGCAATTCCGGCGAAGGCGGCGAAGACCCGGCCCGCTACGGCACCGAGAAGCGCTCCAAGATCAAGCAGGTGGCCTCCGGCCGCTTCGGTGTCACCCCGGAATACCTGGTCAACGCCGAGGTGCTGCAGATCAAGGTCGCCCAGGGCGCCAAGCCCGGCGAAGGCGGCCAGCTGCCCGGCCACAAGGTCAACGAGCTGATCGCCCGGCTGCGTTACGCCAAGCCCGGCATCGGCCTGATCTCGCCGCCACCGCACCATGACATCTATTCGATCGAAGACCTCGCCCAGCTGATCTACGACCTCAAGCAGGTCAACCCGACCGCGCTGGTGTCGGTGAAGCTGGTGGCGCATGCCGGCGTCGGCACGATCGCAGCCGGCGTGGTCAAGGCGGGCGCCGACCTGATTACCGTCTCCGGCCATGACGGCGGCACCGGCGCCAGCCCGGTCAGCTCGATCCGCTATGCCGGCGTGCCATGGGAACTGGGCGTGGCCGAGTCGCACCAGGCGCTGGTGGCCAATGACCTGCGCGAGCGCACCATCCTGCAGACCGATGGCGGGTTGAAGACCGGCCTGGACGTGGTCAAGGCCGCACTGCTCGGCGCCGACAGCTTCGGCTTCGGCACCGCGCCGATGATCGTGCTGGGCTGCAAGTACCTGCGCATCTGCCACCTCAACAACTGCGCCACCGGCGTGGCTACCCAGGACGAGCGCCTGCGTGCCGGATACTTCACCGGCCTGCCCGAGCGCGTGGAGAACTTCTTCCGCCTGCTGGCCGAGGAAGTGCGGCAGTGGCTGTCGTACCTGGGCGTGCGCTCGCTGGACGAGATCGTCGGCCGCACCGACCTGCTCGAACAGCTGGAGGTGTCGCCGCGCCCGGGCGTCAAGGTCGACCTGTCGCGCCTGCTCACCCATGCGCGCTACGACGGTAGCCATTGCGCGGCCCAGCGCCTGTACGAATCGCCCGACAGCCTGGCGACCCAGATGGACGGCCTGCTCGCCGATGCCATCGCCCACAAGACCGGCGGCGACCATCGCTTCCTGATCCACAACACCGACCGCTCGATCGGCGCGCGGCTGTCCGGTGCCATCGCGCGCACGCACGGCAACCACGGCATGAGCGATGCGCCGCTGAACCTGCGCTTCCGCGGCACCGCCGGCCAGAGCTTTGGCGCCTTCAACGCCGGCGGCCTGCAACTGGAACTGGAAGGCGAAGCCAACGACTACGTCGGCAAGGGCATGGCGGGCGGCCGGCTGGTGGTGCGTCCGCCGCGCGGCGCGCGCTTCGAGGCACGCAACACCCCGATCGTCGGCAATACCTGCCTGTACGGCGCAACCGGCGGCGAGCTGTTTGCCGCTGGCCGCGCCGGCGAACGCTTCGCAGTGCGCAACTCCGGCGCGCTGGCGGTGGTGGAAGGTGCTGGCGACCACTGCTGCGAGTACATGACCGATGGCATCGTGCTGGTGCTAGGCAAGGTCGGCCTGAACTTCGGCGCCGGCTTCACCGGCGGACTGGCCTATGTGCTGGATATCGAGCGCGACTTCGTGGACCGCTACAACCACGAGCTGATCGACATCCATCGCGTCTCGGCCGAAGGCTTCGAGAACCATCGCCAGCACCTGCACACCTTGATCAGCCGCCACCGCGAACTCACCGGCAGCATCTGGGCGCAGCAGATCCTGGACGAGTTCCGCGACTACATCGGCAAGTTCTGGCTGGTCAAACCCAAGGCCGCCAGCATCGAGTCGCTCACCGAGTCGTTGCGCCGCGCTGCTTGAGTTTTTGCCCCCTCTCCCGCGCGCGGGAGAGGGGGCGGGGGTGAGGGCCCTGCCCCCTGCGCCCCTCATCCGCCCCTTCGGGGCACCTTCTCCCGCAGGCGGGAGAAGGGAATCAGCCACGGATTTTCTTATGAGCCGCAAACAAGCCTTCCAATTCCTCGACCTGCCGCGGACCATGCCCACGCGCATTCCGGTGGAACTGCGTACGTCCGGCGACTGGGGCGAGTTGTACGGCAAGTTCGACAAGGCCGATGCGCAATACCAGGCCGGCCGTTGCCTGGACTGCGGCAATCCGTATTGCAGCTGGAAATGCCCGGTGCACAACGCCATCCCGCAGTGGCTGCAGCTGGTGCAGGAAAACCGCATCGAGGAAGCCGCCGCGCTGTGCCACTCCACCAACCCGCTGCCGGAAGTGTGCGGGCGCGTGTGCCCGCAGGACCGCCTGTGCGAGGGCAGCTGCACGCTGGAGGAATTCGGCGCAGTCACCATCGGCGCGGTGGAGAAATACATCGTCGACACCGCCTTCAAGATGGGCTGGCGACCGGACCTGGGCAACGTGCAGCCCAGCAGCCATCGCGTGGCGGTGATCGGTGCCGGCCCGGCCGGCCTGGCGTGTGCGGACCGGTTGGCACGTGCCGGCATCGAAGCGGTGGTGTACGACCGTTATGAGCAGATCGGCGGGCTGCTGCAGTTCGGCATTCCCAGCTTCAAGCTCGACAAGTCGGTGATCGGCAAGCGCCGCGAGATTCTCGAAGGCATGGGCGTGCAGTTCCGCCTGGGCGTGGAGATCGGTCGCGACGTCAGCATCGAGCAGCTGCTGGCCGAATACGACGCGGTGTTCTTAGGGACCGGCGCGTATCGCTATACCGACGGCGGCCTGCCCGGGCAGGACCTGAAGAACGTGCTGCCCGCGCTGCCGTTCCTGGTGCACAACAGCCGCATCGTCAGCGGCAACGACCCACACGGCCGGCCGATCGCCGGCTGGGAAGACCAGCTCGCCCTGCCCGACCTCAACGGCAAGCGCGTCGTGGTACTGGGCGGCGGCGACACCGGCATGGACTGCGTGCGCAGCGCCATCCGCCTGGGCGCAGCCAAGGTCACCTGCGCCTACCGCCGCGACGAGGCCAGCATGCCCGGCTCGGCACGCGAGGTGGCCAACGCCCGCGAAGAAGGCGTCCGCTTCCTGTTCAACCGCCAACCGCTGTCGATCGAATCCGGCGCCGACGACGAAGCCATCGGCGTCACCGTGGTGGAAACCAAACTCGGCGAGCCCGATGCCAGCGGCCGCCGCAATGCGGTGCCGGTGGAAGGCAGCGAATCGCTGCTGGAAGCGGACGTGGTGATCATCGCCTTCGGCTTCTCGCCCACCCTGCCCGACTGGCTGGCATCGCAAGGCGTGGAGGCCGGCAGCAACGGCCGCATCGTCGCCCCATCCGATGGCCACGGCCGCCTGCCCTACCAGACCAGCAACCCGCGCCTGTTCGCCGGCGGCGACTGCGTGCGCGGCGCGGATCTGGTGGTCACCGCAGTGGCCGAAGGCCGCGACGCGGCGGGCAGCATCGTGCAGATGCTGGGAGTGAAGGCGCAGGTCAAGGAGCCGGCTACGGCGTGAGAGGCGCTGGCCCCACGCTCAGGTCACTCGTTACCTGTCTGCTTATCTTGACAGCCAGTAGCGCTATTGCAGCACCGGCCGCCACATGCCAAGAATCGGACAATCTGCGGTTTGATGGCTTGCCTCTTTCCATTGTGCAGATGGAGCAGATTGGTTTCACGTACGCCGCTAAAAATACAAAGGCGCCGCAAGTGCCATTTGCTTATGCCAACAAAGATTGGTTGTGGCTCAAGGAGCAATATCGGCCTGGAGATTATTTTCTGGCTTATGAGCAGCTCTGGCCAGCGAGTGGCAAGCCGTTTGCCTCGGGTTACGCGCTTGTACGCGGAAGATGTGTACTTGGCGCGCTGAGCATTCGAGTCTCGTAATCGAGCTGCGTTTTGCACGCTTCACTTAATTAAGATTTTAGATATGACCATTGCCATCTATATCGATAGCTGCGCGTGGAACTACCTTCATGACAGGGCAATAGATCTCGCAACTGAACTTCCGTCCGACATATATACGCTACACCTAACTAGAGAAGTAGAAATCGAAATTGAAGCGATCCCTGACGGCGGTAAAAAGGAAGCGCTCAAGGCCTACATTTTTGCTAGTATTGAGCGTTCGTCCATAAAGACGGCATCAGTATTCGGCTTCCAAACCCTCGGATCTGACGGCTTGCCCTCAAAAGCCCAAGTTTACGGCGGATTCGGACAGGGCACGTTTCAATCCGACGCAGATCGAAGATTTTATGCATTGCCAGAGATTAAGTGCCAGTTACGCGGAAAAAGCTCACGCAAGACCGGGTTGAGTAATAATCAGGCTGATGCATCTTTAGCTGCCCGCTCGTTTGGCGCCTTCGTGCTGACGAACGATGAAAAGCCGGGGCCCTTGAAGCTGGCGGCAGACAAGAGTGGAAAGATCGTATATCTTGCCGAAGAAGTAGACAAAAGTGGGCTCACGCTGGGCGAATATATGTCGCGATTGCGACAGTCCATTGAGTAGGCATGCCATGTGGCGTGGCCCCTTTCTTAAGCAGGCACTGTTTTTTATGCGCCACTGCCTGCGTCGAATGAAGACGCAGGCAGTGACATCAAGCTAATGCGGGGCGATCAGGCCGCCTTATCCAGCGTCGCCATGTCGATCACGAAGCGGTACTTCACGTCGCTCTTGAGCATGCGCTCGTAGGCCTCGTTGATCTGGTCGGCGCGGATGGTTTCGATGTCCGAGACGATGTTGTGCTTGGCGCAGAAATCCAGCATTTCCTGGGTCTGGCGGATGCCGCCGATCAGCGAGCCGGCCAGGGTGCGGCGCTTCATCACCAGGTTGAACACCGCCGGCGACGGGTGCGACTGCTCGGGCACACCAACCAGCACCATGGCACCGTCGCGCTTGAGCGCATTGAGGAACGGGTCCAGGTTGTGCGGCGCGGCCACGGTGTTGAGGATGAAATCCAGGGTGTTGTACTGCGCGGCCATCTGCGCTTCATCCTTGGAAATCACCACTTCGCTGGCGCCCAGGCGCATCGCATCGGCGCGCTTGCTTTCGGAGGTGGTGAACAGCACCACGGTGGCGCCCATCGCCTTGGCGATCTTCACCGCCATGTGGCCCAGGCCGCCGAGACCGACCACGCCCACCTTCTGGCCCGGACCCACCTTCCAGTGTGCCAACGGCGAATAGGTGGTGATGCCGGCGCACAGCAGCGGTGCCACCGCGGCCAGGTTGTCGCTGTGGGTGATGCGCAGCACGTACTTCTGGTCGACCACGATATGGTCGGAGTAGCCGCCGTAGGTGTTCTCGCCGCCGCCGAACATCGGCCCGTTGTACGTGCCGGTGAAACCCTGTTCGCAATACTGTTCTTCGCCTTCCTGGCAGGAGGCGCAGCTGCGGCAGCTGTCGACCATGCAGCCAACACCGGCAAGGTCGCCAACCTTGAAGCCGGTGACCGCATTGCCCACCGCCGTGACGCGGCCGACGATCTCGTGGCCGGGCACCGAGGGGTACAGCGTGTTGTGCCATTCGTTGCGTGCGGTATGCAGGTCCGAGTGACACACGCCGCAGTAGGCGATGTCGATCTGCACGTCGTTGGGGCCGGGCGCGCGGCGCTCGAACACGAACGGGGCAAGTGGTTGGTCGGCGGCCTGGGCAGCGTAGGCGTGGGCTGTGCTCATGGAAAACTCCGGGGTGTTGCGTCGTCGGCGAGGCGCGCCAACAACGGGGAGAGGGGATCGATAGCTTAAAACGCGTAGATGTCGCACTCCTGCGACAGTGCGTCTTACCTGGTCTCTTGCGAACGCGAGCGCAGCGGCATGATGCGCCTTGCGCTTGTTCGCAGGCGGTCAAATCCGGGCGTTGCGCGTGAATGGCGCGCTAACGTGCGAGCTCCCAGACTCACGCAGCAGCAGATGGCGCTGCACCATCTGCGCTGGCCGTGCCCTCCCCCGCGGCCGCCCACGTCGATGCCGAAGGAGACTTTCCATGTTCCGCACTCCCCCGCACTTTCCCCGCTTGCGCATCGCCGCGCTCGCGCTGACCTTGCTCGCCGCCGGTCCGTTGGTCCAGGCCAAGGAGCCGCCCGGCCCCAGGAAGGAAACCGCCGGCCTGAAGTATGTCGGCGTCAATCTGTCCGGCGCCGAGTTCAACTCGCGCAAGAAACCCGGCACCTTGTTCAAGGACTACACCTACCCTGCCGCCTCGGACTTCAGCTATTTCGCCGGCAAGGGCATGAATACGATCCGCCTGCCGTTCCTGTGGGAACGCGTGCAGCCCGAGCTCAATGGCCAGTTGGACCAGGCCCAATTGTGGCTGATCAAGAAGTCGCTTGAGGCAGCCAAGGCCAACAAGCAGTACCTGATCCTGGATCTGCACAACTACGCCACGTACAACGGCAAGCGCATCGGCACCAGCGATGTGCCGGCCGGCGCGTTGGCCGACCTGTGGCGCCGGCTGGCGTTGGAGTTCAAGGACGACAAGGCGGTGATCTTCGGGCTGATGAACGAGCCCAATGGCATTTCCGCACCCGACTGGGCCAATGCCGCGCAGGGAGCGATCAACGCGATCCGCAAGACCGGCGCGAAGAACCTGATCCTGGTGCCGGGCACCGCCTATACCGGCGCGCACAGCTGGCGCAGCACCAGCTACGGCGTCTCCAACGCAAAGGCGCTGGAAATCCTCAAGGACCCGGGCAACAACCTGGCCTTCGAAGCGCATCAATATCTGGACAAGGACTACAGCGGCACCAAGCCGGTATGCATCAGCGACTCGGTCGGCCAAGAAAAGCTGCAGGGCTTCACCTCGTGGCTGCGCGAGAACAAGCAGAAGGGCTTTCTGGGCGAATTTGCCACGGCCAACAATCCCGTCTGCGACAAGGCGCTGGAAGGCATGCTGACCTACATGGAAAAGAACAGCGACGTGTGGCTGGGCTGGGCCTGGTGGGCGGCCGGTTCCTGGTGGAAGCCGGACTACCCCTTCACCGTGCAGCCGGGCAAGGACGGCAGCGACAAGCCGCAGATGGCGATCCTGAGCAAGTACGCACGCCGCGCCGGCAAATAAGCGGCGGCGCAGGCTAAAGAGTGGTCGCAACCCGTGTTGCGGCCACTTTTTTTGTCATTGCCGTGTACCGCGTGGGGCAGCCTGCTTCGGAGAAAGGCAGACCGCTGCTGGCTCGCTGCGTGTAGCAGAAGGCAGCGGCAATCCTGCGCCAGTCCACGTGCTACGTGTTGCCGTGTGCGCGCTTCGATGGCGTGCAACGGCTAGCTATCGAGCGCTTGCCATGTCTCCCATGCGCTTGTGCAAAATGCCGTGCAACGCTGCCGTCTTGGCACGCGCTGGTGCGATGCGATTGCGCCACGCGACATGGATATCGCAAAAGCGGTCTCATCCAATACGCGCTATCGCGTGCGCGAAACGCACTATATCTGCGCACTGCCGGCCGCCGTGGCATCGCACTCCCCGCTCCACAGCATCATCAATCAGGAACCCTTCGCGATGGCAGATGCGCGCTGCAGTGCCCAGGCATTGCCTGCAACGCAGCTGCATTCGCACAATGCGCAGCACGCCGTCGCGCAGGTCATGGTGTGTGCCACGCGCATGAAGCATGTGCAAACGGTGCGGTGCGTTCGGGCCATGCGTGCGCGCTCTAACACAAGAACTGCGTGTCACTGCACAGCTTGGCCGATTGATCCCTCTCAACCGTAGTTTGTGCGGGCGTATACGCCTAGTCTGGTGACGGACGCGTTGCTGTCGTACCTCGCACGAGCTCATGCCCCTCTCAGCGCGCCGTCCTTGTACACGTCTTTCGCACGCAGAAGTCTCAGGAGTTCCCCCATGAAATCCCCTATCACGCGTACGCGCCGGCCGCGTTGCCGCGCGCTGTCTCTCCTATTGCTTGCCGCCATGCCGCTCGCGCAGGCGCAAAGCACCACCAGCCTGAAGTATGCAGGCATCAATCTTTCCGGCGCCGAGATCAAATCCTCGCAAAAACCCGGCGTGCTCAACATCGACTATCGGTATCCGGCGGCCGATGAATACGCCTACTTCGCCGGCAAGCACATGAACACCGTGCGCCTGCCGATCCTGTGGGAACGGCTGCAGCCAAAGGCGGGCGGCGAGTTGGACCCGGCGCAGCTGGCGTTGATCCGGCAAGCGGTCGCCAACGCCAAGGCGACCAACATGTACGTGATCGTGGATGTGCACAACTACGCCAAGTATTACGGCCATACCATCGGTAGCACGAAAGTGCCGATCAGCACTTTCAACGATCTGTGGCGACGGCTGGCGATCGCCTTCAAGAACGACAACGCCGTGATCTTCGGACTGATGAATGAGCCTTACGACATCGATCCGCAGGCGTGGGCAACGGCCGCACAGGCGTCGATCGACACCATTCGCAAAACCGGCGCGAACAATCTGATTCTGGTGCCGGGTGCGTTATGGACAGGCGCGCATAGCTGGTACTCCACGGTGGCCGGGCAATCCAATGCAGTGGCGATGGCGTCCATTCGCGACCCGCTCAATCGGTATGCCATCGAAGCGCATCAATATCTGGATGCCGATTCCAGCGGCACCAGCGGCGGTTGCGTCAGCGCCACGGTCGGGGTCGAACGGCTGCGCAGCTTCACCGAATGGCTGCGTTTGAACAAAAAACGCGGTTTTCTCGGCGAATTCGGCACCGGCAATACGGTCACCTGCAATCTCGCGCTCAACGGCATGCTGGGCTACATGGAATCCAACAGCGATGTGTGGATCGGCTGGTCCTGGTGGGCGGCAGGCGCGTGGTGGAGCGCGGCGTATCCGTTCAACGTGCAACCGGATGCGCAAGGGCGCGACAAGCCGCAGATGTCGATATTGAGCGCGCGTGCGCGCCGGATTACCGATTAAACGCGACCGACGCACGTAGCGAGTTGTCGTCAGGCAGGCGCGAATGGCGCGCAAAGCACAACGCAGGTGGTCCACGCCAACGCCCGCCGCGCCCGCCTGACGCTTGCACGCCGGTGCCTTGGCTGCTGTTCGCAACGGCAGACGCGCGCGGGCGCAGCAGGCATCTTCGCCACACAGATCACGTTTCTAGACGGTAGCGAGCACGCGCGTTCTACCGGGCTGAGCCTTACCGCGATTGGCCGCTCTGCCCGTCTTTTCTCGGAAGGGATCGAGGCAGCCTATGCCTGCAGTCTCGGTGGCAGTTTCAATGCGGCATAACGTCATGGACATGACGCCATGCAACTGACGGCAGACGCTTCCATACGACGCAAAATCGACAGCGTGGAAGAGCGCATGCCGCACTGACGCAAATATCGGGCGATATCACGCGCTTTTGTGCGGCCTATCAATCTCGACAACGCGCCTTGCAGAGTGTGACTGCGATGCAGTTCGCATATCGGCGCTGGATCGACGACACGCAGCATTTGGGCACGGCTGATGCATTGACTCAGACCGATGCAGCGCATCGCGCGCAACGCGCATGCACTGACCTGCATCGCCCCCCGTCTGAGGAGTTGTGTCATGTCTGCTGTCTGTTTTTCGTTGCGCGCGCTACTGCGCTCTACGCTGTTTTTGATCGTGTTCGGCAGCCTGCCGCTGGCCCACGCGCAGACGCGCGCGCTCACCTATGCCGGCGTCAATCTGTCCGGTGCCGAATACGCATCGTCCAAAAAGCCCGGCGTCCTCAACAAGGACTATATGTACGCCGCGGCCAGCGATTACACCTATTTCGCCGGTGTTGGCATGAATACCATCCGCCTGCCGATCCTGTGGGAACGGCTGCAGCCCACCGCACGCGGGGAACTGGATCCGGCACAGCTTGCGTTGCTGCAACAGGCGGTCGCACGCGCCAAGGCAGCCGGCATGTATCTGGTCATCGACATCCATAACTACGCCAAGTATTACGGCTACAAGATCGGCAGCGCGGAAGTACCGGTGACCACGTTTACCGATCTATGGCGTCGTCTCGCACTGGTGTTCAACAGCGACAACGCGGTGATGTTCGGGCTGATGAATGAGCCCAACAACATTTCGGCCAGCGAATGGGCCGGCGCAGCGCAGGCCGCCATCGATGCCATCCGCAGGACCGGTGCCAATAACCTGATTCTGGTACCCGGCGCATTGTGGACCGGTGCGCACAGTTGGTATTCCCCCACGACCGATGGCTACTCCAACGCCACCGCGCTGACGTCCATCTACGACCCGCTCAATCGCTACGCCTTCGAGGTGCATCAATATCTGGATGCCGATTCCAGCGGCACCAGTAGCACCTGCGTCAGCAGCACCATTGGCGCCGAGCGCCTGCGCAACTTTACGCAGTGGCTGCGCACCAACGGCAAGCGCGGCTTTTTGGCTGAATTCGGCACTGCCAACAATGCGGTGTGCAACCAGGCGCTGCAAGGCATGTTGGCGCATATGGAAGCCAACGCAGATGTGTGGCTAGGTTGGACCTGGTGGGCGGCCGGTTCGTGGTGGAACCTCAGCTATGCGTACAACGTGCATCCCAACAAGGACGGCACCGACAAGCCGCAGATGGCGATCCTGTCGCCACAGGCCGCACTGGCCACGCGCGCACCGGTTGCTGCTACCGCGGTGCGCAGCGCCGCTGCATCGACTTCCGCAACAAGCACATCCGCTGCACGCACGACACGCTGATCCCAAACGAAGCCGACGCAAGGCGGCTTTGCTTCTGAACGCACACAGCGCGCGTGGGCACACCGCATGGGCATGACGAGATGCGCGCAGATTGCGGCGATTTCCAGCATGGATGGACACGACGATGCGTGCTCAACCGCAGCATCCGGTTCGATGTAAATATCGCGTGCATCGCAGGTGAGTGAGCACCTGGGTGTTTCAGCTAACTGAACTTTCGGTGCGGCCGCTTGCCAGTTTTCACCTGATGGCGATAGGCGGCGCTCCAGCATGAGCACACTTCACTGCAGGAGCATCCTCATGACACAGCGATTGATGAAGACCGCACTGATCGGCGCATTTGCCTTGCTGTCGCAGGGCGCCTTGGCACAGGCGGCCGACAAGCCCACCAAGGCGCTCACTTCCGGTGAGGTCACCAGCATGCTCACCGCGAAGGGCTATACCAAGGTGCATGACGTCAAGTTCGAGCATGGCGTCTGGACCGCAGACGCGCGCAGCGGCGACGGCAAGGACGTGGACGTGCATATCGACCCGGTGACCGGCCGCGTCTACGGCGACCAGACCACCTCCAAGCTCAGCGAAGCCGACGTGCGCGCATCGCTGTCCACCGGCGGCTATGCCGATGTGCACGACCTCAAGTTCAAGGATGGCCTGTGGAAAGCCGATGCCAAGCGAAATGGGGAAAAGGTCGAACTGCACGTGGATCCGGAAGACGGCCACGTGGTGAGCGTGGATAACGACTGAGTGCGCGGCGTCACGTTCGCGCGCCGGGCGGGCAGGGTAGATCGAGCGTCGCACAGAATGCACGCTCGCTGCGTGACCACACGGCCAACCCGTAGGCCGACCTGTCGCGTCGATGCAGCACGCTAATGATCGCGCAAGCGCACAGCTGAGCAATGTCGTGCGGCTGATCGCCAGATGCTTCACATGAGGCAACAATGCAAAAGGCCTCCGGTGGGAGGCCTTTTGCATACAGATGGTTTTCAACAATGGGCGCCCAAGGCAGATTGCTCATGCAGTCGTGCCACGCCGCGTGGCAATAGTGGCGTGGCGGCCTTAGTGTGGCGACTTGGCCTTGTCCGTCTGCGGGGCCGTGCTGGACGCGTCGGCCGGCTGCGCGGTCGCCGCGCTTGCGCCAGGCCTGCCGGCCATCATTCGATCGCGCGCAGCCTTGAACGGGTTGCCGGGGTACCAGTTGGGCCAACGGTCGCCAGCGGCAACTTCCTTGCCCACGCCATACACCACCTGCAGGTCTTCGATGGTGCCATCGAGCTTCCAGGTGGCGGCATCGTATTCATCGCCAGGCGCGTGATAACGATGGCGTCCGTAGTCCTCGGCTGCGGCACGTCCGGCAGCGGTGCCGCCCTCGCGCAGGTCTTCGCCGCCATCGGCATACAACGCCGGCATGCCGGCCTTGGCGAAGTTGAAGTGATCCGAACGGAAGTACGAGCCGCTTTGCGGGGTGGCTTCTGCGTGCAGGGTGCGCCCCTGCATGGCGGCGAGCGGCTTGAGGATGTCCTCCAGCTCCGAACTGCCCATGCCCACCACGGTGACATCGCGGGCACGTCCGGCCACCGACATCGCATCCAGATTGATCACCGCCGCGATCTTGTCCAGCGGGAAGCTCGGGTTGGCCACGTAGTACTTGGAGCCCAGCAGGCCCGATTCTTCCAGCGTCACCGCCAGGAACACCACCGAGCGCGCCGGCTTGGGGTCCTGGTGCGCGAATGCATCGGCAATTTCCAGGATGCCGGCCACGCCGGTGGCGTTGTCCACCGCGCCGTTGTAGATGTTGTCGCCGCTTTCGCCCGGATGCTTGCCCAGGTGATCCCAGTGCGCCATGTACAGCACCGCCTCGTCGGCGTGGCTGGTGCCCGGCAGCACGCCGACCACGTTGCGCGAGGTCTTCTGTGCGATGGTGCTCTTCAGGTCCACCGACCAGCTGGCCTTCAACGGCACCGGCTTGAAGCCGCGCTTGCTGGCGTCCTTGTAGGCCTGTGCCAGGTCCAGCCCGGCATCGGCGAACAATTGCTTGGCGGTTTCGGCACTGATCCAGCCCTGCACCGGCAGGCGCGGGTCCGGGTCGTCCTTGGCCGGCAGGTCGTATTGCGGGCCGGACCAGGAATGTTTCACCACGTCCCAGCCGTAGCTGGCGCCGGGCGTGTCGTGCACGATCAACGCCGCAGCCGCGCCCCTGCGTGCGGCTTCTTCGAACTTGTAGGTCCAGCGCCCGTAGTAGGTCATGCGCTTGCCGTCGAACAACTTGGCATCGTCGGTGTGGAAACCCGGGTCGTTGACGAACATCACCACCGTCTTGCCCTTCCACTCCTGGCCGGCGTAGTCGTTCCACTGCTGCTCGGGCGCGTCCACGCCGTAGCCGACGAACACCAGCTCGCTGTTGTCCAGCTTGACCTCCGCTTGCCCTGTGCGCGTGCCGACCACGATGTCGGTGCCGAAGGCGAGGGTGCGGGTCTGCGCGCCGCTGCGCAGGCTGGGCGCGGTGGATGCATCGGCGGTGGTTTCCACCATCGGCACCTCCTGGAACCAGCTGTCGCCATTGCCCGGCTGCAGCCCGATGCGCTGCATCTGGTCGCGGATATAGGTCACGGTCTTTTCTTCGCCGGGCGTGCCCGGGCCGCGGCCTTCGAAGTCGTCCGACGCCAGTGTCTTGACCAGTTCGGCGAAGTCGCCGGTAGTCATGTCCGGGGAGAAGGTGTGACGGCTGACCGGCGCGCTGGGCGCGCTATCGGTTGGCGTCTGCGCGGCAGGCGCGCCCGGCGCATCGGCGGGTTCGCGTTTGCAGCCGGCCAGGGCCAGCGTCGCGGCCAGGCACAACAGGATCTTGCGGGGCATCGGAACTCCTCGTGCGGCGGAATCCCGATCTTAGAGCGTGCGCCGCATGGTGAGGTGAGCGCGCGGCTGCGTGTGCTGCAGTTGCATGACGGGCAGGGCAGGGCATCTGGAGCAGGCGCCCTGGCTCCGGCGCACGCACCGGCAGGTGCGTGCGGCCTCGGTCAGTCCTTGGGCGCAACGTCGCTGTCGAAACTGCGCGCGGTGGCGCCGCTCACCGCGCCGATCTTGGCGCTGCGGTGCACGTACAGGTTGACCTCGCGCTCGAAGTGCAACGGCCCATCGACCACCGCATCCGGGCCGATCACCACACGCGGCTTGCGCGAGGGCTGGAACGAAAAACCGAAGCTCGGCTTGCTCACTTCGATGCCGCCGCGCACATGCGAGCCCACCCCGACCGTGATATCGCCGTTGACCGTCTCGATGCCCTTGCCGAGCTCGGTCCCCACCAGCCCAATGCTGCCGTTGACCGTTTCCACGCCGCCGCTGATCCGGCTGCCGCGCTCGGCCAGGATGCTGCCGTTGACCGTTTCCAGCCCGCCGGACACCGTCACTTTCTGGCCCAGCGTGATCGAGCCGTTGACCGTTTCCACGCCACCGGTGCGCGCGTTGTCGCCGATGCGGATGCCGCCATTGACGGTTTCCACGTTCTTGGTTTGCGCACCGGCACCGATCTCGATGGAGCCGTTGACCGTTTCCAGGGCGCCATAGGTCTTGCCGGCATCTGCGCTGATCCTGCCGTTGACCTTGCTGACGTCCTCGTCGGCCCAGGCGCTCGTGCAGACCAGGGACAGTGCCAGGAGGAGAATTTGGGGCTTCATGCTGAACCTCGCGCGGCGGTGGTTGTCTGGGGCGTGGCGGCGATCACATCATGCTTGGCTACAATCGCGCACCTGCCTGAAGTCACTGGATCTTTCGTTGCCCCCTTCGTCCGCACCGCTGCCGCGCCTGCCGCTCGCTCCTTCCACCGGCCGTGGACGGCTGTGGCTGGCGGCGGGTGTGCTGGCCTGCACGTTGCTGGGCAGCGTTGGCGCAAACGCGCAGAGCCAGCGCGAGACCGAGCGCAAACTGCAGCAGCTGCGCGATGAGCTCAAGACCATCAGCGCCGATCGACGCGAGCTGGAAGGCAAGCGCGGCACCGCCGCGCAACAGTTACGCCAGGCCGACGAGAAAGTGGCCAAGACCGCACGCGCCTTGAGCGAAACCGAAGCGGCGATGCGCACGCAGGAACAGCATCTGTCCACCCTGCAGCAGGAACGCGCGCAGTTGCAGCGCGGCCTGCAGAGCCAGCGCACGCAGCTGGCGGCATTGTTGCGCGCTGCCGATCAGGTGGGCCGCAATGCGCCGTTGAAGGTGCTGCTGTCGCAAGACACGGTGGGCGATGCCACGCGCATGCTGGCCGATCACCGCTATGTGCAGAACGCGCGTGCGCAGCGCATCCACGCCCTGACCACGCAACTGGATGCCCTGGCGAAAGTGGAACAGGACATCGCCACCCGCCGCCAGGCGCTGGATGCCGCACGCGCGCAGCAAAAGGCGCAAGCGGCCACGTTGCAGAAAGATCGCTCGCAACAGGCGGCCACCGTTGCGCAACTGGACGACCGCTACAAACAGCGTGCCGAGCGCGAAAAGGCGATCGGCCAGGACGCCAAGGCGCTGGAACAACTGCTCGCCAATCTGCGCGCGGCGGCCGCCAAGGCCGAAGCCGAACGGCGCGCTGCCGCCAAACGCGCTGCCGCCGAAGCCGCCGCGCAGGCCAAACGCAGCAAGACCGAGCGTTCCGATCGCCCCGGCAAGACGCCGCCCAAGGTGGTCGCCAACGCACCGGCGCCCAAGGTCGGTGGGCTCAGCTGGCCGGTGGTGGGCAATCTGCTGGCGCGCTTCAACGCCACCTTGCCCGATGGCCACACCAGCAAGGGCGTGCTGATCGGCGCGCCCAAGGGCAGCACCGTGACCGCGGTGGCCGATGGCACGGTGGTGTTTTCCGACTGGATGACCGGCTACGGCATGATCCTGATCGTGGACCACGGCAACGGCTACATGAGCCTGTACGCGCATAACGACACCTTGCTGCGCGATGCCGGCGCATCGATCAAACGGGGCGAGGCGGTGGCCAAGGTCGGCAGTTCCGGCGGGCAGGGCGTGCCGGCGCTGTATTTCGAATTGCGTCGCAACGGGCAGCCGGTGGATCCATCGAGCTGGCTGCAACGCCGCTGAGCGCCGCGCACCGCCGCGATTCAACGCGGATTTACCGCTGCTTCGCGCATAATCCGGTCAGCTCCGCGCTGCGGGGCGCCTTATCTCTTTGTCGGAGTGCTTCATGCGCGTAGCCGTCCTGTCCGTTGCCCTGTCGCTGGCCCTGTTCGCGTCGCCTGGTTGGGCGCAGAAGGCCGGCCCCGCCGCCGCCCAGGCCAGCGCGGACGACCCGGAAGCCAATGAAGCCGCTGTGTCCAAGGTGCCGCTGGATGAGATCCGCCGTTTCGTGGCGGTCTACAACGCGGTCAAGCAGGCCTACGTCGACCCGGTCGAAGACAAGAAGCTGATGCACTCCGCCGTGCGCGGCCTGCTCTCGGACCTGGACCCGCACAGCACCTATTTCGACAAGGAAGATGCCGAAGCCTTCGACGAACAGGCCACCGGCGCCTACGACGGCATCGGCGTGGAATTGCTGCAGCAGCAGGACAACACCCTCAAGGTGATCGCGCCGATCGACGACACCCCGGCCGCGCGCGCCGGCATCCGCGCCGGCGATGTGATCGTGGCCATCGATGGCAAGCCGATCGATGCCAGCAAGGCGATGGAGCCGCTGCGCGGCGAATCCGGCAGCAAGGTCGTGTTGACCATCATGCGCGACAAGACGCCCAAGCCGTTCGATGTGACCCTGCAGCGCGAAACCATCCGCGTGGCCAGCGTGCGCAGCAAGCTGCTGGAGCCGGGCTACGGCTACATCCGCATCAGCACCTTCCAGGCCGACACCGGTGCCGACTTCCAGAAGAACCTCAAGCAGTTGCAGGCCGGCGGCAAGTTGCGCGGCCTGGTGCTGGATCTGCGCAGCAACCCCGGTGGTCTGCTGACCTCGGCCGTGCAGGTGGCCGACGATTTGCTGGACAAGGGCAATATCGTCAGCACGCGCGGGCGCATCTCGATCAGCGATGCCAAGTTCGACGCCACCCCGGGCGATCTGCTCAATGGCGCACCGGTCGTGGTGCTGGTGGACGCCGGCTCGGCCAGTGCCTCGGAAGTGCTGGCCGGCGCGCTGCGCGACAACAAGCGCGCACGCATCATCGGCAGCCGCACCTTCGGCAAGGGCTCGGTGCAGACCGTGCTGCCGCTGGACAACGGCGACTCGGTCAAGCTCACCACCGCGCGCTATTACACGCCCAGCGGCAAGTCGATCCAGGCCAGCGGCATCGTGCCGGACGTCCTGCTCACGCCCGAACCGCAGCCGGGCGACGCCGATGTGCCGGCCAGCCTGACCGACTACAGCGAAGCCACCTTACCGGGCCACCTGCGCGGCGACGACGAAGGCGAAGAGGGCTACAGCGCCGGCGACGTGCTGCCGGGCGACGGCCCGATCGCCGAAGCCCTGGCCGAACTCAAGCAACCCGGCTCCGCCGCCAAGGCGCAAGCCGCGCGCAAGGCCAAGGCGCAAGCAGCGCAGAAGGCGAAGGCCGCCAGCAAGACCGGTGCCGAGCCCAAGCCGGCGGCAGCGCGCCCGGCGACCACGGACAAAGCCAAACCGGCAGAACCGGCAGGCAAGGCCAAGCCGGCCACTGCGCCCGCAGCGCCAGCCGAACCGGTGCAGCCGTCGCCGCCAGCAAACAAGCCAACGTCCAGCGAACCGGCCAACTGAGAGCGGCCACCGCAACGTCGCGGCCCGTCGTCAGGCGGGCTTGGTGGTCTCACGGGGATCGGTGTGGGAGTGGTGCATGCGGCACCCGACATCGATGGCCGCGCACCTGGCAGCAGCGCGTGGCCGGTCGGCTGCTTCAAGGCCGCGCTAGCCCGCGGGCAACCACACCCGCTGCGTTGTGGCCAACACCTCGGGATTGACCAGGTTGCGCGGTGTGCCCGCGGCGAACGCCAGCACATTGTCGAACGCCGCGCCGAAATACAGCGCGTAGCTGTCGCGCTCCACGTAGCCCAGATGCGGTGTCGCCAGCACGCGCGCATGCCGCAGCAGCGGATCGCGCGGGTCCAGCACCGGCTCGTGCTCGAACACATCCAGCGCGGCCTGCGCCGGCCGGCCCGCGTCCAACGCAGCGAGCAAGGCGCCCGGGGCGATCAACTCGGCGCGGCTGGTGTTGACCAGCAACGCGTCCTCGCGCATGCGCGCCAGATCCTGTGCGGTCACGTCGTGCCGTGTCTGCGCAGTCAGGCGCCGATGCAGCGACAGCACGTCGCTGCATTCGAACAGTTCCTCGCGGCTGCCCGCGATCGCGAACCCATCGCGTGCTGCCTGCGCACAGGATGCCGGCCCGCCCCACACCAACACCTGCATGCCGAACGCGCGCCCGAAGCCGGCCACGCGTTGGCCAATCCGCCCATAACTCCAGATGCCCAGCGTGCGCCCATGCAGCACGCGGCCCAAGCCGGGATCTCCAAGCGCCTGCCAGCGGCCCTGCCGCAAGGCATGCTGGTAGTCGGTCAGCCGGCGGCTGGCCGACAGGATCAGCGCCCAGGTCAGCTCGGCCGGCGCCACCGGCGAACCGACGCCTTCGGCCACCGCCACACCCAATGCGGTGCACGCGGCCACATCCACGTGCGCGCCGACGCGCCCGGTCTGGCTGATCAGTTTCAGCCGCGGCAGCCGTTGCAGCAGCGCCGCATCCACCCGCGTGCGTTCGCGGATCAGCACCAACGCGTCGGCGTCGGCCAGAGATGCGGCGCGCGCATCGAGCTCCGCATCCAACGCACCCAGCACCTGCACCTGGTGGCCCTGCAGTTGCTGCAGGCAGGGCAGCTGCGCAACGGCGCCCTGGTCGTCGTCGGGCACCACGATGCGCATCAGCGTGGCTTGGTCGGCGAGGGGAACGGGGTGACCACCTTGTCGCCGGTGGTGGCATCGCGAATCACCGACTGGCCTTTTTTCTCGACTTCTTCGATCCGCACGATGCTCTGCATCGGCAGGTGCAAGGTCTTGGTATTGCCGAATTCCTCGCGCAGGCGTTCTTCGGTGGGGTCCACCACCAGCCCGTCGTGCACGTCGAACACCAGCTCGCCGATCTGGTTGAAGCCCCACAGATGGCTGCCGGTGACCTCGCGCGCGTAGAGCTCGTACACCTTGCCGTGATTGAGGAAGGTGACTTTGTACAGAGACTTGGACATGCGCCCGATTATAGGCGCGCGCCTGGACAGCGACGTGCGCCGCATCGCGCCGGCACCTCGGCCGCACGGGTGGCGGCCTGCGGCTACAGCGTGTGTGCTGCGCGCCTCAGAAACCGTGGCGCTTGCGCAGCCGCCGCGCGATCGCCGCGCGCACGTACAGGCCGTACACGATGCCGAACACGAAGCCAGCGATATGCGCCGACCACGCCACCATGCCGAACGCCGGCCCGATATAGGCGAACACCACCTGCAGCAGCGCCCAGGCGCCGATCAACAACGGCGCCGGCACCCGGATGAATTCCAGAAACACGCCCAGCGGCAGCACCACGCCCAGCTTGGCGCCGGGAAACAGCGCCAGATACGTGCCGATCAATGCCGACACCGCGCCCGAGGCGCCGATGATCACCCGGTCCGGCGTGCCGATGGCAAAGATCGCCGCCAGGTTGGAGGCCGCGCCGCCCACCAGGAACAGCAGCAACAACCGCCACGGGCCCAGGATGCGTTCGGCCGGCAGCCCGAAGATCAGCAGGAACACCAGGTTGCCGAGCAGATGCGACCAGTCCGCGTGCAGGAACAGCGCGGTGAACAGGCGCAGCACGCTGCCGTCGCGCAAGGTGGCCCACCAGTCGCCCAGATTGGAGACCCCGCTGGAGAGCGCGCCCCAGTCCAGCCACAAGGTATTGCGCGCCTCGCCCGGCCGGCTGATCGACCACAGATACGCCAGCCACACCGCGGCGAACAGCAACGGCACCGCCCAGCGCGGGGTGGGTTTCTTGCGGGAAGGGAGAGAGACGAACATCGGACGGGGACAATAGCCGGTCCACGCTGCTGAACCCAACCCTAACCTGACAGCACGTTCAGCGCGCGCCTCGTTATTGTTCGGTTAATCGTCATGGGTATACTGCGTACGGCGTCGTATGTCGGGGGGGGGGGGGGCTCCGGCGCGCTCCGGGCACAGGATTGGTGCTGGACGCGGGCGCTGAACCGACCATTGCAGTCTTTATCCGGAGAGCTACAACTTATGTCTACCGCTTCCACTCTCAGCCGCGCCACCCTGTTGGCCGTCGGTATCGCTGGCGTGCTGGCCGTTGGTCAGGCGCACGGCGCCGCGTTCCAGCTGAAAGAAAACAGCGCCAAGGGCCTCGGCCGCGCATTCGCAGGTTCGGGCAGCGCCCCGGATGATGCCTCCATCATCGCCAACAACCCGGCAGGCATGCGCCAGCTGGACGGTCGCCTGTTCCAGGCCGACGTCAGCGCCATCAGCTTCTCGGCCAAGTTCCAGCCCGACACCGCGGCCTACGCCAACGGCGCTCCGGTCTCCGGCGGCAACGGCGGCGACGCCGGCATGATCGCGCCGGTCCCGGCGATGTACTTCCACGTGCCGTTCGGCGAGAACGACAACATGCACCTGGGCACCTCGCTGACCGTGCCCTTCGGCTTCAAGACCGAATACGACCGCGACTGGGTCGGCCGCTACCACGGCACCAAGACCGAGCTGCAGGCGATCGACTTCAACGTCGCATTCTCCTATGACGTGAACCCGTACGTGTCCTTCGGTGCCTCGGTGTTCGCCGAGCGTCTGGATATCGACCTGGCCAACGCGGTGGACTTCGGCAGCGTGCTGGCTGCGCGCCGCGTGCCGGGCTTCGCGCCGGGCAGCGCCGATGGCTACTCGCGCATCAAGGGCGACAGCACCGAAGTGGGCTTCACCCTGGGCGGCTTGTTCAGCATCGATGAGAACACCCACATCGGCTTCAGCTACCGCTCGCAGGTGGAACACAAGATCACCGACGGCACCGCCGACTTCACCGTGCCGGGCAGTGCTGCCGCCGTGCTGGGCGTGGCCGCGCCGGGTACCTTCGTCGATACCAAGGGCCGCGCCACCGTCAAGCTGCCGGCCAGCGCCACCGCCAGCTTCACGCACAACGTGAACGAGCAGTGGTCGATCATGGCCGACGTGACCCGCACCGCCTGGAGCAAGTTCGACCAGGTGACCGTGGACTTCGCGTCCAACCAGCCCGACAGCGTGCTGGACTTCTCCTACCGCGATACCACCTTCGCCTCGATCGGTGCCGACTACCGCATGAGCGATACGGTGACCCTGCGCGGCGGCCTGGCCTACGACCAGACCCCGACCACGGCCGAACACCGCGACGTGCGCGTGCCGGACGCAAGCCGCAAGTGGGTGTCGCTGGGCATGAGCTGGCGTCCGTCGGCGCAGACCGAGTACAACTTCGGTTACACCCACCTGTTCACCAGCGACCCGACCAGCGACACCCGCAGTGCCACCGGCGACCGTCTGGCCGGCAGCTACGACGTGAAGGGCGACGTGCTGGCCGCTTCGATCAACTACAAGTTCTGATCGCCGCAGCACGCGTTGCGTGACGAAAAACCCCGCTTCGGCGGGGTTTTTCTTTGGTGCCTTGCACGCGCCACCCACGACACGGGCGGCCGGCACCAAGCAACGAGCAAAGAGCAAAGCGGGCAGGACAGATCGCCTCGGCGCAGCGCTTGCCCACCCTGCGCGACGGCCCACGTCAACACGCACTGGTGATCCCGACAACCTCGCGCGCGGATCCCGCCGGCACGCAACGCCTGCCGAACGCTGCAGCCGGCGCGCCGGATTGCTATGGTCAGGCGCATGAGCCAACCCGACTTCATCCAGATCACCGACAACGCCATCGCGCGCGAGGATTGCCTGGCCATCGTGCAGCGCATGCGCCAGAGCCAGCAGCTGCATCCGGGCCGCATCGGCGGCGGTGTGTTCCCAAACCTCAAACACAGCCGCGATCTGCGCATCAGCGGGATGGCCGAATGGGCGGAAGTGGAAAGCCGCCTGCAACAGGCCGTGTTCGAGGGCCTGCTCACCTATCTGCGGCAGTATCCGCAAGCGCTGATTTCACCGCTGATGCTGCAGGTGACCACGCCCGATGGCACACCGCATCGCCTGGTGGCCGAGGATATCGCGCAGATGAGCGACCAGGCGCTGGGCGATCTGGCACGCACCTGCCTGCGCCCGGGCGCGATCAATCTGCAGTGGTACACCGCCGACCAGGGCGGCTACCCGTACTGGCATTGCGAGCTGTATCCGCGCGATGCCAATGCCGAAACGCTGCATCGGCATCTGCTGTGGACGCTGTATCTCAACGAGGAATTCGCGCAGGGCGAAACCGAATTCCTGTTCCAGCAACGCAAGGCGCGCCCACGCACCGGCAGCCTGCTGATCGCTCCCACCGCCTTCACCCACACCCACCGCGGCAACCGCCCGGTGGGGGGCGACAAGTTCATTGCCACCAGCTGGATTCTGTTTCAGTCGGCGCAGGCGCTTTACGGCGGGGAATAGGGAATCGGGAATGGGCACTCGCAACGGCGGGGCTTTCGGCGGTGGCTGTTGCTGTTGTTTTGCCGACGCCCCATTCCCGCAACTGCACAGCGCTTGAGTACGCCCTGCATTGCAATGCTTCGGCTCGCTCCTTCGTCCAGTACATCTCGCTTGCACCGCGCCTCGTTAGTAAGAATACTAACTGGATGCAGAAGAACTCTTTCCCCAGCGCGAGCGCGGCAACCGAGCGGGATGTCCGCAGCTCGCGCACGGTCATCAAGGGGCGCGGCACCACCGCCTACGTGCCCGGTCGCTTCTCGGTCACCACCGCCGTCGAGATAGACGATGGCTGGGGCGCGCCCGATGCCGATGGCGAGACTGCCATGCGTCCCAAGACCGTGGTGGCCGAGGAAATCGCGCGCAGCATCATCAGCCGCAACAACTCGCCCGACATCGGGTTCTCGCAGTCGGTGAACCCGTACCGGGGATGTGAGCATGGCTGCGTGTACTGCTTTGCCAGACCCTCCCACGCGTATCTGGATCTGTCGCCAGGGCTGGATTTCGAAACGCGGATCTTCGCCAAGCCGAATGCGGCGGCCCTGCTGCGCGCCGAGATCGCACGCCCGTCCTACCAGTGCTCGGCGATCGCGCTGGGAATCAATACCGACGCCTACCAGCCCGCCGAGCGGCGCCTGCACATTTCCCGGCAATGCCTGGAAGTGCTTGCGCAGGCCCGCCACCCGGTCAGCTTCGTGACTAAGGCGGCGTTGATCGAACGCGATATCGATGTGCTGGCCGAGATGGCGCAGCACAACCTGGTATCGGTGTATTTCTCGGTCACCACGCTCGACAATCGTCTTGCAGCGAAGATGGAGCCGCGCGCCGCCGCGCCACACGCGCGACTGCGCGCGATGCAGGCGCTGCACGCTGCCGGCGTGCCGGTGGGCGTGCTGGTCGCTCCGGTCATCCCGATGATCAACGACAAGGAACTGGAGCGCATTCTGGACGCGGCCGCAGCCCACGGCGCACGTTCGGCCGGCTACGCGTTGCTGCGCCTGCCGCACGAACTCACCCAGTTATGGCGCGAGTGGCTTGAGCTGCACTATCCCGATCGTGCCAGGCACGTCATGAGCCTGATCCAGCAGATGCGCGGCGGCAAGGACTACGACAGCCGCTTCGGCAAGCGCATGGTGGGCGAGGGCCCGTTTGCAGAGCTGATCGCGCAGCGTTTTTCCATCGCGTATCGGCGGCTTGGATTCGGTCGGCTGCCCAGGCTCGATACCACGCAGTTCCGTCCGCCCAAACCGGACACGCCGCAGCTGGACTTGTTTTGATCCTGCCGGATCTGTCTGCACCACCCGCAGCGGCCTCGACCACCGACGCATACAACGCGTCCGGCAGCAGTACCTGACCATGGCGCCAGCGCCGGCCACGCGCTGCAGCACGTCCGGCAGATGGCTACAAGGTGATGCCGTGGAAGGGTTGCAGTACGATCTGCGCAATGGCCGAACGTCCAACCTCGAAGGCTTGCTGATACGCCGCATCGGCAATCATCTGCTTGAAGGCGGATCGATCCGGATACCGCACCAGCGTGACCGCATCCCACGGATGTGCCTGGCCCGCGGTCAGCACCGGCAGGCCGTCACCGCTGAAGACAATCTGCGCGCCGAACCGGGCCAGGATCGGCTCGGCCAGCCGCAGGTACTGGTGATAGCGCTGCCGTCCGCCATCGGGCTGGAAGCGAATCAGGTTCAACATGACGATCGCCGAGGTGTCCTCGTTGTCCAGGAATGCAGCGAGCGCATCGGGTGAAAACGCAACCATGTCAGTCTCCTTGGTCTGGCTTCCGCGCAAGGGAAGCGGCCAACACACGCTAGCGTTGCGCCGTGCCAGAAACTGTCAGTAACGAACGCCAGTCGCGGTCCTGTTGTCGCCATTGCTTCACCAGCGCCTGGCGCGACTGCGGGTAACGCGTTTCCAGCAGTGCCTGTACCTGCAACCGATCGACACGAAAATGCCGGAACGCGCAGCGGCGCTCGCACCAGGCTGCCAGGACGCGCACGTCGTCGAAATACACCAGGGCGATCGGCCAGACGATGCGCTCGGACGGCGTGTCGTGCGCATCGACATAGCCGATCGCCAGTTTGCATCGCCGACGAATGGCGTCGCGCAACACGGCGGTCTGCGGATGATCGACCGACTCGGATGTGGAAGCGGCGGTAAGAATCGCCGGCGGCGCGATGTCCGTGCCGGCGCCATCGCCGTGCTTTCTGGCAGACAGGATCTTCGCCAGGGCGCTTTCACCATTTCTGGCCAAGGCAGGATCGGCCCGTTGTTTGACCCAATCCAGGCCAAGCATGACCGCATCCAGTTCCTCCTGCGAAAACGCCAGCGATGGCAGGAAGAATCCCGGCTTCAGGCAATAGCCAACGCCGGCTTGGCCCTCCAACGGCGCACCGAGCGCGCGCAAGGTGTCGATATCCCGGTAGACGCTTCGCTGCGATACACCCAACTCGCACGCCAGCGCAGCTGCCGACACCGGCAATCGATGTGCGCGCAGCAGGCCGAGCAGTTCAAACAGGCGAGTTGTCCTGGACATCCATCAGCCTTCGCGCGGCAGCCTTGCATTCCGGCGCTCATCCTAGCGTGTCGGCACGGCCGGCTTGCGCTGCCACCAGCACTGCGGCGCGCTTTATCGCTCTTCGATGTAGCGTGACCTATCGAAGGCCAGCGGGTGCCAGGCAGGTGCGACGGGCAGGGGCAAGATGCCGACGTCAACGGCGCAGGGTCTGCCGTTCCTGCCTGGTGGGCGCAGGGCGTGCAAGGCGCTAGTCGCGGCAATGGGGGGGGTGCCGTCGCCGCGTCGGGCACATGGGCCGCCTGCGATCATCGCAACGCCGCGTGCGCCCCGTAGAATCCGCGCATGCCCGCACTTGCACAGGGCGCGTGGGAGTGGCTGGCCACCATTCCCCACCTCGAAGCGCTCCTCCTGGCCGCCTATGTGCTGTACCTGCTGTGGATCGCCGGCTGGATCGTGCTGCAGAAGCGCGAACCGGTGGCCACGCTGAGCTGGGTGTTGTCGCTGGCGGCACTGCCGTACCTGGGGCTGCTGATCTACTACTGGCTGGGCCCGCAGAAGGTCAAACGGCAGCGGCTGCGGCGCGGGCGCTCGCGCTCGGGCATGGAGAGCTACAGCAGCGTCTGTCCGCCGGATGCCGATTGCACCGAGCTGGCCAAGATCGCCCAGTCCACCACCGGGCTGGCGCCCAGCAGCGCCACCGAAGTGCACTGGCTGGTGGATGGTGCTGCCACGTACGCCGCCATCATCCAAGCGATCCGGGGCGCACGCGACCATATCCACCTGGAGTACTACATCTTCCAGCCCGACCACAGCGGCACTGCAATTTGCGATGCGCTGATGGAACGTGCCCGTGCCGGGGTCAAGGTGCGGCTGCTGCTGGATGCGATCGGCTCCTCGGCAATGACCCGACGCGCCTTGCGCACGCTGCGCGAAGCCGGGGTGGAAACCGCCTGGTTCCATCCCTCGCAATTGCTCAAGCCGTTCAAGCGGCCGTGGTTGAACCTGCGCACCCACCGCAAGGTGATCGTCATCGATGGCCGCATCGGCTTCACCGGCGGCATCAACGTCACCGACGACGAAAACGAGCAGGTACGCAAGCAGGCGTATCGCGATCTGCACGTGCGCCTGCAAGGCCATGTGGTGCGCAGTCTGCAGCTGGTGTTCCTGGAGGACTGGCTTTATGCCACCGGCCAGGGCCGCGCGGCCTTCCACGGCCAGCAGCTATGGCCGGACGATATGCCCACCCGCGCGCAGGGCACGGTGGAGGCGCAGGTGCTGGTGTCCGGCCCGGATTCGTCGTGGGAAGCGATCCACCGCCTGATGGTCGCCGCCATCCATGAAGCCAATCATCGCGTGTGGCTGGTCACTCCGTACTTCGTGCCCGGCGAAGCGGCGCGCATGGCGCTGACCTCGGCCGCGCTCGGCGGGCTGGACGTGCGCCTGCTGGTGCCGCGCGTGAGCGATTCGCGCCTGGTCACCTACGCGGCGCGCTCGTATTTCGACGAGTTGCTGGAAGCCGGTGTCCGCATCTATGAGTACGGCCCGCGCATGCTGCACACCAAGGCGCTGCTGGCCGACGACGATGTCTGCATCGTCGGCAGCGCCAATTTCGACAGCCGCAGCTTCCGGCTGAATTTCGAGTTGTCGATGCTGTTCCGCGACCAGGCAGTGGCGGCAGAGATGGCCGGGCTGATCGGCACCGATCTGCAGCAGGCGCAGGAGGTGCAATTCGCGCGGCACCGGCCGTTATGGCGCTCGCGCCTGCCGGAAGCCTTCGCCAGGCTGCTGTCGCCGCTGCTCTGACCAACGGCGCGGTGCCCACGTGGAACCGCGCCGGGTGCGGCGCTACACTGCCGCCACTGAACGGGGAGCTCGTCATGCACTGGCTGTTTCTGCTTATGTCACTGGGTGCGCTGGTGCTGGCTTTCAGCACGCCGCACGTGTGGTTGCTGGTGGTTTCGCTGCTGGTGGCGTTGTTGCTGCTGCTGTTGTGGACGCGCGGCTGGTTCGCCTCGCGCATGGGCGACACCCAGCGCGATACCAGCAGCATGATCGACCCGGCCGAGCTGCGCCGCCTGCGCGAGCTGGCAGAAGCACGCAAGTCGGCCGCCCTGGCCGCCGCACGCGACAGCGAGCCGCAGGCCTGATCACCGCATGACCACCCAGCTCAGCGTCAACGTCAACAAGATCGCCGTTCTGCGCAACTCGCGCGGCGGCGCCGACCCGGACGTGGTGCAGGCCGCACGCGCCTGCATTGCCGCAGGCGCCCACGGCATCACCGTGCATCCGCGCCCGGATCAGCGGCATATCCGTGCCGACGACGTGCTGGCGCTCAGTGCGCTCACGCGCGCGCAGGCGGTGGAATTCAATATCGAAGGCAATCCGTTCGCGCCACCGCGCGCAGGCTACCCGGGGTTGCTGGAATTGTGCCGTGCCACGCGCCCACAGCAGATCACCCTGGTGCCGGACGGCGACGGGCAACTGACCTCCGATCACGGCTTCGATTTTGCGCAGGACACCACGCAGCTGGCCGAGCTGATCACAGCGTTCAAGCGGCTGGGCAGCCGGGTCAGCCTGTTCGTCGATGCGGGTAACCCGGACATCGCCCGCGCAGCCACGCTCGGTGCAGACCGTATCGAGTTGTACACCGGCCCCTATGCCCACGCGCACGCCAGCGGCCAGGCCGAAACCGCATTGGCGCTGTTCGCCAACGCCGCCCAGCGTGCCAGTGCCGCAGGCCTGGGCATCAATGCCGGGCACGATTTGTCGCAAGCCAACCTGGGCGATTTTCTCGCCGCTGTGCCGGGCGTGCTGGAAGTGTCGATCGGCCACGCCTTGATCAGCGAAGCCCTGTATCAGGGACTGGAAGCAAGCGTGCGCGCGTACGTGGACATCCTGCGTAGCGGCCACGTTAGCGCTTGAGTTGATGCGGTAACGTCGGCATCGGTGATCGATGCCTGGGTTGGCGACAACGACCATCGCGTAAGTGGATGCTGCGCAGGAACGTCACGACGAGCGCTTGATTCGCGATGGTCAATTGTTGCCGGTGAGGAACACCCTTGATGAACTCCCATGCCTATCGCGTCCGAAGACGCGATGCGGCACCAGGGCCACCGCATCGCGCGATGTTGCATGCACTGCACGTGGCCAAGCGCAGTACGTGCTTGCAGAAACACTACTGCACGAAGGCGATGCGCTGCACTTGCGCGTTCTTTGCAGCCGCCAGCACGCTGGCCATCACGGCATACTCGGCGTCCGCACTGGCGGCGATGCGCAGTTCCGGTTGATTTCCTGCAGTTGCCTGCATCTGCTCGGTAATCCCCCCGCCCATTAGCAGACGCCAGAAGTGGAATTTTCTCGTCCCCTTTCCCGAGGAGGTTCCATGAAGAAGTCCCGCTTTACCGACAGCCAGATCATCGCCGTGCTCAAGCAGGCCCAGGCCGGTGCGCCCGTGCCGGAGCTGTGCCGCGAGCACGGCATCAGCTCGGCCACGTTCTACAAGTGGCGCAGCAAGTTCGGCGGCATGGACGTGTCCATGGTCGCGCGCATGAAGGAGCTGGAGGAGGAGAACCGCCGGCTCAAGAAGATGTACGCCGAGGCGCAGCTCAGTACCGACCTGCTGAAGGAAGCGCTCGCAAAAAAATGGTGAGGCCATCTCAGCGACGCGAGATGGCCCAATCGGCAGTCACGAGCGGGCGTACGAACATCCGCCACGCCTGCCAGGCCTTCGCGGTGAGCCAGACCTGCTTCCGCTACCAGGCCAAGGCCAGCGAGCAGAACGCCCGGATCGCCGACTGGCTGGTCCGCCTGACGACCGCCCATCGCGACTGGGGCTTTGGCCTGTGCTACCTGTACCTGCGCAACGTGAAGGGCTTTGGCTGGAATCACAAGCGGGTCTACCGGATCTACCGCGAGCTGGAGTTGAACCTGCGGATCAAGCCGAGGAAGCGGCTGGTGCGTGAGCGGCCCGAGCCTCTGGCGGTGCCGGAGGCTATCAACCAGGTCTGGTCGATGGACTTCATGCACGACCAGTTGGCCGACGGCCGCAGCTTCCGGCTGTTCAATGTGCTCGACGACTTCAATCGCGAGGGGCTGGGGATCGAGGTGGATCTGTCGCTGCCGTCAGCCCGTGTGATCCGATCGCTGGAGCAGATCATCGAGTGGCGCGGCAAGCCCGCCGTGATCCGCTGCGACAACGGCCCTGAATACATCAGTGGCGCGTTGCTGTCCTGGGCGCAGCGGCATGGTATCCGGGTCGAGCACATCCAGCCGGGCAAGCCACAGCAGAACGCCTACGTTGAACGCTACAACCGCACCATCCGCTACGCCTGGCTCGCCCAAACCCTGTTCGACACCATCGACCAGGTGCAGGACAAAGCCACCCGCTGGCTATGGACGTACAACCACGAGCGTCCGAATATGGCGCTCGGCGGCATCACGCCTGCCATGAAGTTGGCGATGGCCGCTTAGCTCCACTTCTGGCGACCGCTAAAAGTGGGGGGATTACCGCTCGACCAACCTGGACTGAAGTTGCTGCAACGTCACCGGGCTGGCGTTCCAGAACAACTGTCCGTCGTCATCCAGCCGCACTGCGATCGGTGCAGGCGGCTGGAGTGGTACGCGCGGTTGGTGGGTGGCTTGCGGCAGATCCACCGCGATTGTCCGCGTCACCATCGGTGCGGTGACGATAAAGATGATCAACAACACCAACATGACATCCACCAGCGGGGTGACATTGATGCCTGCCAACGGTCCCCGATTCCCTGTCGTACTGAAAGCCATGACTGCCTCCGGTTCTGTGATCGTGGGTGCTGCACGGCCGAGCAGACGCTTGCTGCAGCAATAGGGAAGGGGCTGGAGCGGCCACCACAAGTGCGGACACCTCCGCTGGTGGTGGCGTGTGTCTGTAAGAAGAGTTCGCATTGCCAGTCTTTGGTCGAACAGATACACAGTGGTCTCCCGCAATTCACCAGCCGACAAGACGGGCGCCCGCAGCTTGCGCATTCCGGCATGCGGTAGGCATCGATGTCCGCGTAGAAAATCCATGCATGCGGAAAGGGACAGATGGCAATGCGAGGTCTTGGGCCACAGCGACTTGCGATGAAGATCCACAGTGCCCAACCAGCATTCGCGCATCGGCTTGTATGTGTGTCGAAGGCAGGTTGCGTTGGCTTCGTTTGCTGCGATCGCAAACAGGTCACTGGTAATTTGCCGTCGCAGGCAGGCGGCACGGACTCGGCATGACCTCGGGACACGTGGGGCAAGAGTCATCGCCTGCTTTGATATGGCAGCGGCATCGGACTGATGTGCGATGGGCCCGGCGCGCGCGATAGGCGGCACGCCCACAACGGCTTCTTCTTCATCCTCGCCATCCATCGCATGGCTGCCGCCGATATCGCAGCCCGATCGCCCAGATGACACGCATAAAAAAACGCCACCGTTTCCGGTGGCGTTGCAGTCGCGTCATGACTGTTGTGTTGCGGTGTTGCAGATACGTTTACTGCTGCATGAAGCCGATTTTCTTCATCTGCGAGTTCTTCGCAGCGGCCAGCACCTTGGCCATCACCTCGTACTCCGCATCTGGATTTGCATCGATGCGCAGTTCCGGCTGGTTGGTCGGATCGGCCTGCACCACTTCTTCCATCTTCTGTTGCAACACGTCGACCGGCGTCGGGCTGTTGTTCCAGAACACCTGGTTGCTGGCGTCGATACGCAACTCGATCGGCGGCGGCGGCTCGGTCGTCTGCGGTGGCGGGTTGAGCACCCGCTGCGGCAGATCCACGGCGATCGGGTAGGTCATGATCGGCGCGGTCACGATGAAGATGATCAGCAGCACCAGCATCACGTCAACGAGGGGCGTGACGTTGATGTCGGCCATCGGCCCACGGCTTCCACCAGTACTAAATGCCATGGCTTACTGCCCCTTCACTTTGGTTGCAACGAAACCGACGTCCAGCATGCCCTGACCCTGCGCGATCTTGGTGATCTCGTTGATCGTACGCATCTTGGTCGTGCGGTCGCCACGCAGGTTGAGCGGCGGCTGCGGGGTCTGCTGTGCAGCGGTGGACAGGCGCGACTCCAGGGCTTCCTTGGAGATCGGCTCGTCGTTCCAGTACAGCGACCCATCTTCCTTGACGGCCAGAGTGATCGGCGCGGCGCGTTTCTCCGCATCTTCCTTCTGGATCAAGTTGGCCTCTGGCAGCTCCACCTTGACCTTATGGGACATCAGCGGTGCCGTAATGATGAAGATGATCAGCAGCACCAGCATGACGTCCACCAGGGGCGTCACGTTGATGTCGGCCATCGGGCCACCGCTGTTTCCACTACTGAAGGCCATAACGGGCTCCGTCTAAATCGTTGCGAAGGCGTTCTTGACGACCGGATTAGCGAACGCGCGAACCGGTGGCGAAGAAGTCGTGCAGGTCGTGAGCGAAGGTGTCGAACTTGGCGATCACCGAGCTGTTGACCTTGGAGAAGAAGTTGAACGCGAACACGGCCGGGATAGCGACGAACAGGCCGATCGCGGTCATGATCAGCGCTTCACCCACCGGGCCGGCAACGGCGTCGATGGAGGCCGAACCGGTTGCACCGATCTTGATCAGCGCGCCGTAGATGCCCCACACGGTACCGAGCAGACCGACGAACGGTGCGGTCGCACCGACGGTGGCCAGCAGGGTCATGCCCGACTGGAGCTTGGTGCTTTCGCGGGTCACGGCCTGACGCAGGGCGCGGTCGACGAACTCCGAACGGCTCAGGCTCTCGCCCAGGCCACCGGTGCTGCCTTCGGCACGCTGGTGGTGCGCAGCAGCCTGGGCGGCGTCCAGCGCGATCTTCGAGAACGGCTCGGAAGCCGGCTGTTCTTCCATGGCGCGGATGGCGTCCTGTGCATTCGGGGCATCCCAGAAAGCGGTGGTGACGCGGTCAGCCGCGCTCTTCAGGCGGGTGGCACGGAAGATGTTGATGACGGTCCAGTACCAGGAGGCAGCGGACATGGCGATCAGGGTGATCAACACGACCCAGGACACGGCGAAGTCGCCGGGGCTGGAGGTCATTTCAGTGATCAAGTGCTCGAAGCCCATCTGCGACAGAGCGGCCGACGGATTGGAGCCCCCTGCAGCGGCGGCGATAAAGAATTCCTGCAGCATGACGCTTACCTTTGTTGTGTGTGGTGATGAAGGGTGGAGCGAAAGGAAGACAGGATCCTGGGCCGACCGTGGCCGGCCCGTGGGATCAGTTCAGAGCAAAGTTGACCGGGACGCGGACACGTCCGGCGGCTTTCTGCCCGTTGACAGTGGAGGCGTTGAACTTCCACTTGCGTGCTGCGTCCATCGCGGCACGGTCAAGGTCGCGGTTGCGGCTGGACTTTTCGACCGACACGTTGGTCACGTTGCCGCTGGCATCCACATCCACGATCAGGATGACCTCACCTTGGACACCGGCACGGAATGCAGCCGGCGGGTACTTCGGCGGGTTCATGTTCTTGGACGAGATATCGACGCTGGCGCCAATGTCGCTCGGCGGAGCCGGAGGGCTCGGCGGGCTCGGCGGCGTGACGATATCGCTCGGACGCGGTTCGGGAACGTCGACGACCGGAGCTTCCGGCGGCGGCGGAACCGGTGACGGCTTCGGCGGCGACAGATTCTTGACCGGCGGCGGCGGCTTGTCTTCCGGCGGCGGCGGCGGCGGCGGCGGGGGAGGAGGCGGTGCATCCATCAAGGTGACCATGGTGGTGCGCTCCTTCTCTGCCGGAGCCTTCGGCGCCACTGCAGGGATCAGCAACATCATCAGTGCAGTGAGGTGCAAAGCAATTACAAAAGCAATGCCGATAATGCGGGCCCAGCTCAGACCCTGGTTCCCGGCATCGTAGTCATGCCTGTGGATAACGAGTTGTTCCGTCATGCACCAATGGCTCTTTCAGTGGGGGCCCGGATCACTGTGATGATCCCCAGGTTTTCGGACGGCTTTGACACCGCAGGAACTCCCAAGCTTATACCAATCCCGAGTCCTGTAACCACTAAAAACACAGGGATTTCGGGGGTTTATTTTCTTTTTTTACTTCAGGTTGATGATCTTCTTGGCGTCTTCGGGTTTTTTAACACCCTTGGCGATCGCCTGCTGTGCGGCCTGCTTGGCCTCTGGGATGCGACCTTCCGAATGCAGCACCCTGGCCAGATTCAAATAGGTCTCGCCATCCTTGGAAAGCGGTGCGGCCATCTGCCAGTTTTCGATCGCCTTCGGTACATCGTCGCTGTAGTAATACGACTGGGCCAGGGCAAGGTATGTCTGATAATCCGGCTTGAGGATGCCTTTTTGCATACCCTCATTGATGACGGCGATGACGTCCTTTTCTTTGTTCTCGGTGTTGGCGTAGATGGAATACAGCTGTTTGTATTCCTTCTCTTCGGTCAACTGACCGGAGGCACGCAGCTTGTCCATCACCCCTGCGGCCTTGTCCATCTGGTCGGCCTGCATGTACATGTTGGCCAGGTTGAGCTGAGCCTTTTTGTCGTTGGGCGTCTTGGCGGCCAGCGCCTCGGCAGCAGCAACGGCTTCGCCGGTCTGGCCAGCTTCGGCGTAGGACGCCATCAGCAGCTGGTTCCAGCTGTCCTTGGGCTCGGGCGAAGCGGCAATGGCCTGCTTCAACACCGGGATCGCTTCCTTGTAGCGCTCGGTCTGGTACAGCGCCTGGCCCTTGAGGATCAGATCTTCCGGACGCTGCGACTTGCTCTCTTCCAGATACTTGTCCAGCGTGACCAGACCCTCGGCCTGCTGGTCGTCCTGCATCTGCAACTGCGCCAGCATCAGCATCGACTGGAACTGGCCGTTGTTGTCCAGCGCGTTCAGGCCGATGGCCTGCTGCAGGTACTTCTTGGCACCGGCGGTGTCGTCCAGGTTGTAGGCAGCCTGCGCGGCCAGCTGCGCGGCCAGCGCCTTGTCGGCGTCGTTGGCAGCGCTGTTGGCCAGGATCTCATCGGCCTGGGTGCGCACGCCTGGGTAGTCCTCGCCCTTGTTGAAGGTTTCGATCAGCTTCTGCAACTTGCTGCTCAACTTCGAGGACGGCTTGATCGTCGGTGCCTGGCGGGTCGACTGGGGGTACAGTTCCTCGGCCTTGCCGCTCTTGGACTTGCGGCTGGCACGCTCGGAGGAACGGTCCGACTGCGCGACCGCATCGGTGACGACAGCCCCACCCAGCGACGCGGCAATGAACAGGGACAACAGGGCTTGCTTGCGGTTGAGCAGTTTCATGTTTCACCTCGGACGATCCGCCGTCGGGCGGTACGAAAAGCGGAATGGGCGCTGTACGAAAAATCTGAGCCGGCAAACTTAGCAGAAAGTCTCAGTTCCCGAAAACGGTTTCCATGTTGTGTTGCGGCAATCAGGAGCGGGAACGGATGTCTTAGCGTCGCTAACAGACCGTGACCAGCGTGGCGGCGCCCGTGCCAGCAGGGTAGGCGGCCACGCGTTGCACAGAACCGGTGTTCGTACGGGCCAACGGCGGCCGCACGGATGTCGTTAGCAGCCCTAGCCACAACGCGGTATGCGCCCGCTCTGCTTGGCCTGCTGGTACACCGGTTCGAGCTGGGCGACGTCGGCCTGCAGTTCGCGGATGCGGTTGGCGGGGTCAGGGTGGGTCGACAGCCATTGCGGTTGGCGATTGCCGCTGGCGGCCATCATGTTCTGCCACAGCGTCACCGCCTGCGCCGGATCGAACCCGGCCTGGGCCATCAGGCGTTGGCCGACCACATCGGCTTCGCTTTCCTGGGTACGCGAGCCGGGCAGCAGGAACACTGTCTGGGCGGTCATACCGCCAACCTGATTGACTGCGCTGGCCGCCCCATCGCCATAGGCGGCGCCGGCGAGTGCGCCGATGATGCCCAGGCCCGTCTGCGCGCCGAGCTGACGGGTGATGCGCTCTTCGTGATGGCGCGAAATCACATGGCCGATCTCATGTCCGAGCACGGCGGCGAGCTGATCCTGCGTCTTGGCGACGGTGAAGATGCCGGTGTTGACCCCGACCTTGCCACCAGGCAGGGCGAAGGCATTGGCTTCGTTATCCACGAACAGCGCGGTTTCCCACTTGGTTTGGCGCCATTGCGGCGGCAACTGCGCTACCAGTGCGTTGACCACGCACTGCACGTAGGCGTTCTGCTTGCCGTCGGTGCTGACTTTTTCCTTGGCCTTGGTCTGCGCAAAGGATTGCGCGCCCAGCTGGTCCAATTGCTGTTGCGATACGCCGCCCACCACCTGTCGGCGGCCGGTTGGCGAAGTTGTGGTGGCGCACGCCGTCAGTGCAAGCACGGCAACAACGATCAACAGCCTAGCTTTCATTCGATCCCCCTAGAACCATGAGGGCATTCTGGCAGGCTCGTCTTAACTTTTCGTCAAACGGTTCCGTGCAGCCGATAACGCATGCCTGGCCGGAGCGATCGGTTGTCCAGAGCGTACGGATCCATTGGTTGCCCAGGCGCCGCCCCGCTGCGGCTGGATTCTCGTAGTTGACCGCTTTGAGCTCAGCCGAGCCCGAAAAAGTACAGCGCTGCCAGGGCCGTGGCGTTGTTGATGCCATGGGCGGCAATGGGCGCCCACAACGTGCCGGTGCGCCAGTACAGCCATGCGAACGCGGCCCCCATGCTGCCGTACACCAGCCACAGCTGCGCGATCGCGGCCGGGCCGTTACCGCTGATACCGGGTACTTCGTGCACCAGCGCGAACGTCGCCCCGCTCAGCACGATGCCCAGCCACGGGCGGCCGGCAGCGAGCAGGCGCCCGAACAGCACGCGACGGAACAGCAGTTCTTCGTAAGCCGGTGCGATGACCACCGCAAACACCGTCAGTGCCAGCGGCCATTGCTGGAGCGCTTCTTCCATCAATGGCAGGTTGGTGGGCACCGGCTTGATGCCCAGCGCCGAGGCCGCCACGCTGACCAGGTTGCTGAGCAGGAACACGGCAGCGGCGATCAGCGCGGTCCAGCCCCAGGTGGAGGCGCGGCGTGCGGCAGCCCGTGAAGCGGTCCGTTCGGCAGCGGTGGCCCGGCGACGCCAGTAGTACAGCAGCAGCGCTGGCGTGGCCGTGCTGACCAGCGCGGTGAGCAGTTGCACCATCACGCCGGGTTGGCCGATGGCGGCCATGACCTCGGTGGGCGAGAGGGTCAGGCCCTGCGCCTTGGCCGCCTGTACATGGCCGAAGCCACGCACCACGCCCCACAACGCAAAGCCGGCGATGCTGAGGGTCAACAGCAGGCCGGCGGCGATGAGTACGTCGACCAAGAAACCCACGAGTACGGGCAGCAGCGGCGGCGTGCCGGCAACCGTGCGTGGCGCCGGGGGCGGTGGAAGATCGGTGCGCATCGTCGTCCTGCGAACACCGCACCGGCCGCCACGCCGCGGTTGCGACGTGCTGGCCGGTGCTGGTGAATCAGATATCCAGGTTGGACACCTTCAGCGCGTTGTCCTCGATGAAGTCGCGACGCGGTTCGACCACATCGCCCATCAAGGTGCTGAAGATCTGGTCGGCGGCCACCGCGTCCTCGATGCGCACCTGCAACAGACGACGCGTGTCGGGGTTGACCGTGGTTTCCCACAGCTGCTCGGCATTCATTTCGCCCAGGCCCTTGAAGCGCTGTACCTGGCGGCCCTTCTTGGCCTCGTCCAGCAACCAGGCGTGGGCCTGCGCGAAGCTGGTGATCGGGTGGCTCTTGTTGCCGCGCACGATCTGGGCGCCTTCGCGCACCAGGTCGTGCAAGGCCAACGAGACCTCACGCAGCGGACGCAGCTCGCCGCTTTCGAACGCACCCATCGGCAGCACCTGGGTGAACTCTTCGCCCATGTGGCGGCGGATGGCCACCAGGGTGGCAGGTGCATTGTCGCTGCCCGGGTCGAAGCGCAACTGATAGCGCGCGGTACCCAGGGTGCCGCGGTTGAGCACTGCCTGCAGTGCATCCAGGGTCGGGTGCTGGTCGCCTTCGGCCTGCAGCTTTTCCACATCCAATGGCGGCAGGTCGATCAGCGCGGTGAGCAGGGCCGGGTCGTAGCGGTGGGCGTTGCGCGCGATCGCTTCGTTGGCGCTGGTGAACAGCATCAACAATTTTTCCAGCGCTTCGCCGGTGATCGGCGGCTCGTCGGTGGCCGGAATCAGCGCCGCACCTTCGACCGCATTGCTGGCCAGGTAGGCGTTGAGTGCCGCGTCGTCCTTCAGATACAGCTCGCTCTTGCCCTGCTTGAGCTTGTACAGCGGCGGCAGGCCGATGTAGATGTAGCCGCGCTCGATCAACTCCGGCATCTGCCGGTAGAAGAATGTCAGCAGCAGGGTACGGATGTGCGAGCCGTCGACGTCGGCGTCGGTCATCAGGATGATGCGGTGGTAGCGCAGCTTGTCCGGGTTGTACTCGTCGCGGCCGATGCCGGTGCCCAGCGCGGTGATCAGCGTGCCGACCTGGTCGGAGGCCAGCATGCGGTCGAAGCGGGCACGTTCCACATTGAGGATCTTGCCGCGCAGCGGCAGTACCGCCTGGTTCTTGCGGTTGCGACCCTGCTTGGCCGAGCCACCTGCCGAGTCACCCTCGACGATGAACAGTTCCGACAGGGCCGGATCCTTTTCCTGGCAGTCGGCCAGCTTGCCCGGCAGGCCGGCGATGTCCAGCGCACCCTTGCGGCGGGTCAGGTCGCGCGCCTTGCGCGCGGCTTCGCGCGCGCGCGCGGCATCGACGATCTTGCCGGTGATGGCCTTGGCTTCGTTCGGGTTCTCCTGCAGGAACTCCTGCAGGCGCGCGCCGAAGGCGTTCTCCACGGCCGGGCGCACGTCCGAGCTGACCAACTTTTCCTTGGTCTGCGAAGAGAAGCTGGGGTCGGGCACCTTGACCGAGAGCACCGCGATCATGCCTTCGCGCATGTCGTCGCCGGTGAGCGCGACCTTGGCCTGCTTGGCGATGCCGTTCTGTTCGATGTAGGTGCTGAGCACACGCGTCAGCGCCGCACGGAAACCGGCCAAGTGGGTGCCGCCGTCCTTCTGCGGAATGTTGTTGGTGAAGCAATACATGGTTTCCTGGTAGGCGTCGGTCCACTGCAGGGCCACGTCCACCATGATGCCGTTGTGCTCGCCGGTCACCGAGATCACATTCGGGTGCAGTGGCGACTTCAGCTGCGCCAGATGCTCCACGAAGCTGCGGATGCCGCCTTCGTAATGGAAATCATCGCGACGGCCTTCGCCTCGCTCGTCGATCAAGGTGATCTTGACGCCGGAATTCAGGAAGGACAGCTCGCGCAGGCGTCGCGCCAGGATGTCGTAATGGAACTCGACGTCGCTGAAGATGGCCACGGACGGCTTGAAGCGCAGCGTGGTGCCGCGCTTGGTCGAGGCTTCCAGCTGCTTGAGCGGGTATTGCGGCTCGCCCAGCGCGTATTCCTGCTGGTAGTGGAAACCGTCGCGCCAGATATCCAGCCACAAGTGCTCGGACAACGCGTTAACCACCGAAACGCCCACGCCGTGCAGGCCACCGGACACCTTGTAGCTGTTGTCGTCGAACTTGCCGCCGGCGTGCAGCACGGTGAGGATCACCTCGGCCGCCGAGACGCCTTCTTCCTTGTGGATGTCGACCGGCACGCCGCGCCCGTTGTCGGAGACCGCCACCGAGCCATCGGCCAGGATCTTCACCACGATGTCGTCCGCATGCCCGGCGAGGGCTTCGTCCACCGAGTTGTCGACCACCTCGAACACCATGTGATGCAGACCGGTGCCGTCATGGACATCGCCGATATACATGCCGGGGCGCTTGCGGACGGCTTCCAGGCCACGCAGCACGGTGATCTTGCTGGAGTCGTAGGTGCCGTTGGGTGTTGGCGGGGTGTTTTGTTCGTCGGTCATGCGCGTGCCGTTGGCTCCACAACACGGGCGAAGGCGGCGATAGCCGCTCCGCGCCGTGGGAAAAGGGGGATAGCGGACGAATTATACCAGCCGGCCCGTGCCGGCCGTTGCGGCTCAGTCGGACACTGCCTGTGGCGTAATCTGGCCGTGTTCCACGTGGAACTGCTGCAAGAGCGCGCCCGCATCTGCAATTCCAGGCGGGGTTTCCGTTGCGGTGATGAGCACCTGCGCCGGGGCGGACGCCAGCCGCTGCAGCACGCGCCCCTGATGGTGCCGGTCCAGCTCCGAGCCCAGATCATCCAGGGCGATGACCGGCCATTCGCCGCGTTCGAAGGCGAAGTCTTCGGCTTGTGCGAGCAGGCAGGCAAGGGCGGTGAGCTTGGCCTGTCCACGGGAAAGCGCGTCCCTGCCCGGAAGTGCCTGAAAGCTGGGCATCCAATCTGCGCGGTGCGGGCCTTGCGAGGTGTAACCGTTCTGGCGGTCGCGCTCGCGGGCGAGCAAGAGAGCATCCGCCAGCGAAAGCTCGTGGCGCTTCCAGCCTGGAGCGAAGGCCAGCGCCGTCAGCCCCAGCGCCGGCGCGATCGCGTCTGCCACTGGAACCAGCCATTCCTGCAGGCGTTCCAGGTAGCGCGTACGCCGGGAGGTCAGGCTTTCGCCGGACTCGGCGAGTTCGTGGTCCCACGCGTCGAGCATGCGCGGCTGCGCGCCCTGTTTCAGTAACGCATTGCGTTGCTTGAGCGCCCGGGCGTAGCGGCGCCACAGGGTCAGAAAATCGGGTTCCACGTGGAACAGACCCCAATCCAGGAAGCGACGGCGGGGTTCGCCACCGCCACTGATCAACACGTGGCTGCCTGGCTCGAACGTCACCACCGCCAACGCAGCACAAAGAGAGCCCAGCTGCGCCACGTCCTCACCGTCCAGACGTCCCGTCCATTCCTGTCCGCTATGACGCAGGCCAGCGCGACGCGTCCGTTCGCCCGCCGCGCTGTCGCCTTCTTTCCACTCCACAAAGACTTCGAGGTCGTCGGCGCCTTGCTGGATCAGGCCGTCACGAACGCGCCCGCGAAAGCTGCGGCCGTAGGCCATCAGATGCAGCGCTTCCAGCACACTGGTCTTGCCTGCACCGTTGTCGCCGGTCAGCAGATTCAGGGCACTGGACGGATGAAGCTCAACGGTGTGAAACCGGCGAAGCCGATGAATGGACAACCGCACTACATGCATCGATCGGTGTGCTCTGGGCTGTAATCCGGCATGCCGGTCGGGTCGAAGGATACGGGATCGGCATGAAGCCTGCGCATGCAGAGCCGAGAGGAAGGGCTGCATAGGCAGGGGATAACATGTGGATAAAAACAGGGCCCACGAAGGCAATGTCGCTTATCCACAGCTTGTGAGCCACAAATCGGGACGATAAGCACAGGGTTTCGCCCTACTAATCTCTCTTTAAAACAGCAACTTAAGCTATTTCTCCGCGAAATCTGCGTCTACCATCACCACAAAGCTCTTAAGTTATTTATAGATTTAAAAGCAGAGTGCGATGTGCATAAGTCAAAAACGCGGAAAGCTGAACGCGTTAACCTCAACCGGATGAGATGCGCGACATAGGCGCTGGCGGCCACACTCGGGCCTCAACACATCTCGGACAAGCCGGCATCCTCAAGCAAAAGTTCTATTTTGAGACGAAATACCTTTTCTAGACTTGCTCTCGCCATCTCTACAGCTCAGCCGGTAGGGAGGAACGAAAGCCGGGCAAAAGAAACCGGATTGGATCGGGCGGGGTCGAGACTGGCTGGGAATGAATACAGTCGCTAGGTGCTTAGCCCATGCGTGTGTGTGAGGAAATTTGCGAACTCGCAGCGCCGGGCATGCGGGCCTGGTGCCCATTCCACCAATTGCCGGGCGTTTACTCGTGGTGGGGAGTTGGGTCTTGCCTATGACCAGCTCGACGCCGGTCGCCAATCGGCACCAGAGAACTCTGTAACGCGATGTGTATCGGTCTCAAGGTTGGTTCCGATGTCCGGCGAACACAAGAACGCGAGAGCGGGAGCGCGTTTGGTCGATCAAACGCATCGACGTTTAGCGCCTACGATTTGCGTCGGGGGCACCATCGCTTCAGAACCCGCGCCATAGCAATGGCGCAGGCTGCGATGGACTTGGTGGCGAAAGCCAGACCGGCCTGAGATAAACACAGCAAGCCTTGAGCGGCGCCAACAAAAAGCCCGGCATCCGCCGGGCTTCCCGTGTTCCACGTGGAACGGAGCGTCAGAGACGCAACGGCATCACCACATGACGCGACTTTTCGCTGCTGGCCTCACGCACCAATGCGGATGAGTTGGCGTCACGCAACTGGATCACCACGTGCTCATCGCGCAACGCCGAAAGTGCGTCGAGCAAATAGTTGACGTTGAAGCCAATGGCCAGATCGTCGACCTTGGTATCGGCCTCGATCTCTTCCTGCGCCTCTTCCTGCTCGGGGTTATGCGCGCTGATCTTCAACTGACCCGGCGACACTTCCACGCGAACACCGCGATACTTTTCGTTGGACAGAATGGCCGCACGTTGCAGCGACGCGCGCAGCGCTTCACGATCCACCTTGACCTCGCGATCGGCGCCAATCGGAATCACTGCCTCGTAGTCCGGGAACCGCCCGTCGATGAGCTTCGACGTGAAGGTCACATCGCCGCGCTTGACGCGGATATGGCTGCGGCCGACTTCCAGCTCGACCTCGCGATCGGCACCTTCCAGCAAGCGCTGCAGCTCGGTCACGCCCTTGCGCGGCACGATGATCTGGCGCTTGGCGCCACCGGCTTTCTCCAATTCCATCTCGCACAGCGCCAGACGATGACCGTCAGTGGCCACGCAGCGCAGCAAGCCGTCGCGCAGGTCGAACAACAGGCCATTGAGGTAGTAGCGCACGTCCTGCTGGGCCATGGCGAACGCGGTGCGCTCGATCAGCTCCTTGAGCCCGGCTTCGGGCACCACGACGCGCTCGGTCGCCTCGACTTCGTCCACGGACGGGAAGTCGTTGGACGGCAACGTCGCCAGGGTGAAGCGGCTCCGCCCGGCCTGCACGGTGACCTTGTCGCCGGTCTGCGAAATGGTCACGCGGCTGCCGTCGGGCAGGGCGCGCAGGATGTCGAACAGCTTGCGCGCCGGAATCGTGGTTTCGCCGTCCTGCGCGTCCTCCACCAGCGTGCGCGAGATCATTTCCACTTCCAGGTCGGTGCCGGTCAACGACACCTGTCCATCCTTGACCTGTACCAGCAAGTTGGCCAGGACGGGCAGGGTTTGACGGCGTTCGACCACATTGACCACTTGTGCCAATGGTTTGAGGAAGGCTTCGCGCTGCAGTGTAAAACGCATGTGGTTCTGTGCCCCTATGCTTTAAAAGATATGGAATAAATCAAAAGCTTGGTGGTGATGGTAGGGCCGTTTTCAGCGGATAACCACCATAACTATTTGTTTCCAAAGACGTTTCAGCACCTGAAACGCATTGGACTAGTGCGCCTGAGCTGGTCGGAAAACCTGTGGATAGTTTTCGCGCCGGACTGCGGCACAACGTTATCCACAGATTCTCCCGCATTTGACCCCAACGTTTCCACGCTTTTTTCCAGCCTGGCGCCGATGGCAGCCGACGGCCTACTCGCTGAGCTTGCGAATCAGCTTTTCCCAATCCTCGCGGAGCTTGCCGTCGGCCTCCATCAACGTGCGAATCTGTCGGCAGGCATGCAGCACCGTGGTGTGGTCGCGGCCGGCGAAGGCGTCGCCAATCTCCGGCAGGCTGTGCTCGGTGAGCTCCTTGGCCAGCGCCATCGCCACCTGGCGCGGGCGCGCCAACGAGCGGGTGCGCCGCTTGGACAGCAAATCCTTCATCTGCAAGCCGTAGTAGTCGGCCACGGTCTTCTGGATATTGGGGATGCCGATCGCCTGTTGCTGGGCGCGCAGCAGGTCACGCAGCGTCTCCTGGGCAAATTCCACCGTGATCGCGCGGCCGGTGAAGTTGGCACGCGCCACCAGGGTGTTGAGCGCGCCTTCCAGGTCGCGCACGTTGGAGCGCATCTTCTTGGCGATCAGGAAGGCCACGTCGTCGGGAATCTCGGCGCCGCGCTCGCGCGCCTTGGCCAGCACGATCGCCGCGCGGGTCTCGAAGTCCGGCGGGTCGATCGCCACCGAAAGGCCCCAGGCCAGCCGCGACTTCAGCCGCGGCTCCAGGCCTTCCACTTCGCGCGGATAGCGGTCGCAGGTCAGGATGATCTGCTGGCGGCCATCGAACAGCGCGTTGAAGGTGTGGAAGAACTCTTCCTGCGTGCGGTCCTTGCCGGCGAAGAACTGGATGTCGTCGATCAGCAGCGCATCGATCTGCTGGAACTGGCGCTTGAACTGGTCCATCGCCTTGTCCTGCAGCGCCCGGATCATCGCGCTGAAGAACTGTTCCGAACGCAGGTACACCACCTTGGCGGCCGGGTTGGCCTGACGCAGCGCATTGCCGGCCGCGAACATCAGGTGGGTCTTGCCCAGGCCGGTGCTGCCGTACAGCAGCAACGGGTTGTGCGCGCGGTCGCCGGGTTTCTGCGCCGCCTGGATCGCCGCCGCCAGACCCAGCTGGTTGCTGCGGCCTTCGACGAAGTTGGCGAAGGTGTAATGCGAATCCAGGTTGCCGGCGAACGGCACGATCGGTGCAGCCTGCGGCGCACTCGGCGTCGCCACGGGTGCCGGAGCCGGCTCCGGCGCACGCGGACGCGAACCAACCGCCAGCGCGACTTCGCCATTACCGGCGAAATACGCCAGCAATTCGCGAATGCGCGGCAGGTACCGTTCGCGAACCTGGTCGACGATGAAGGCGTTCGGGGCGTACAGCACGATGCTGTCGCCGCGATCTTCGGCTTGCAGGGGTTTCAACCAGGTATGGACATCTTCGGGCGGGAATTCGGCTTCGAGACGTTCCAGACAGCGGGGCCAAGCATCCAT